>NZ_AP018410.1:0-4800000 GCF_003584745.1 Mycobacterium pseudoshottsii JCM 15466 | reverse complement strand
GATCCCGACCCCGCCCAACGCGCCGAAGGAACCGGCGAACCCGATCAGGGCTCCGGACCGGACTCGTGCCCAGTGGTGGCGTTGGGCAGCGTTCAGGCTCAGCCCGCGGCTGCGTTCCTCGAACACCGACGGAATCAGCTTGTACACCGCGCCCTTGCCCGCTCCGCAGACGATGAACAGCGCGATAAAGCCCACGATGTATCCGGCCATCATGAAGCCGGTCACCGGATCGCCGCGCTCCTCCGCCGCGTCGGCGTAGATGCTGACGCCGACCAAGAATCCGCCGGCCAGGATCGCCGCAGAGAAGACGGTGAGAGTGACGTGACCACCGCCAAAGCGATCGCTGAGCTTGCCCCCGACGATCCTTGCCAGTGAGCCCAACAGGGGACCGATGAACGCGATTTGGGCGGCGTGCAGTGACGCATGCGCCTGGGTTTCCCCGGCTGCCGCGAAGTTGTGCTGCAGCACCTGGCCGAACGCGAACGTGAAGCCGAGGAACGAGCCCGACGCGCACATGTAGAGCAGCGAGATCGTCCACGAATCGGGCACGGTGAGAATCGACCGCAGGTTGTTCAACGACAGACCGGTGCGGTGGGCTACCACGTCGTCCATGAACAATGCCGCACCGATGCCGCCAATGGTCAGCAGCACCAAATAGATTGCGCATACCCAATAGGGAGCCGCGTGGCCCGCGGTGGCCAGGACAACGAGTCCGACCATCTGGACGGCGGCAGATCCGAGGTTGGCCATGCCGCCGGTCAAGCCGAGCACAATGCCCTTGAGTCGTTGCGGAAAAAGGCCGTCGACCTTGGCCAGTGAACCCGAATAGTTGCCGCCCCCTAAACCGGTGAACGCGGCACACACGAGGTAGGGCCACAGCGGCAGGCCCGGGTGAGCCAGCAGCACGATGGTTCCGAGGGTGGGGATCAACAGCACAAGTGAGGAGATTGTGGTCCAGGTGCTTCCGCCAAACCAGTTGGCCGCCATCGCATATGGGATGCGCACCAGCGCTCCGACCAATGATGCGGTGGCGTCCAGCAGTAGCTTGTCGCCGGTGGTGAAACCGTAGATGGACTGCGGCATGAACAGCACCATCACCGACCAGAGGTACCAAACCGAAAAGGCGATGTGCGCATTGAGGACTAACCAGGTCAGGTTCCGGCGGGCAATCGCATAGTTCCCGTTTGCCCAGGCCACCGTGTCTTCTGGATGCCAGTCAGTGATGCGCGAGCGCGCCATAGGCTGCGAACCTTTCGGGTTGATGGTGGACGGCGATCGGCGATGCCGGGGTGCTTGCCTTGGGCTGTGCCGCGCCGAAAGGCAATCGAGCGTCCAGCGGGTTGGCGTCGGTCTCAGCGACGGGAACCCGGGGAATGCGCACGTGGGCAGGCGTTGTCCCGCACGGGAGTTGCATGAATTGCTTGACGGCAGTATAAATCGCCGCCGAATTCGCGGCAGTAGAGCTGCTTGCCGAAGTCGTGCGAGCCGAAGTTGTGCGAGGGGGCCGGCGCAAGTGCGACGCGGTGCCGACCGTAGTCGAGTATGAAAAACCAACGGTCACAAGGCCCCCTTCCCCGCCTCACAGGTGGCTGCACAATTGGCAGCCACGTATTGACTGTTCCGCAGGGGCCGTTGGCCATCGCTTTCGCGACGGGCGGTTATGGCGAGCCCCACCGCCGTTATGCGCCGCAATCGCCCCGGCGCACCTTTATAACGTCCTTGAAGCTATAGGTTGACAATTAAACCAAGCTATGGTACTTCGACAACTCGACCGGGGGGATGCACAGCAGACTTCCAGCTGACTTCATCGGTATCTCCAAACTGTGGGTGTGGCTTTCCGGGCAGGGCGCGGCTACGGTGCGATCGACGATGGCCGCGTCGTGCCGCAACTCCGCGTCGGGGTGGTAGCGCTCGCCATTGTGTGGGTGAAATGTGCTGCCGTACTTAATCAATTGCGGACGCGCTCAGGGGCCGAGGTGGCCGCTGAAGGTTGATGTCGGGGGCTACGTGGGTAGGCCCGCTCTTTCGGCATCTGCGCGATAGCGGTCCACCCACTCGTCGGAACGTTCGTTGGCTTGTCGAACCAGCGGTGCGGTGGGCGCCAGCCGTGCGTCGAGCCCCAACGCTTCCAGGATGTTGCCGACCAGCTCGGTTAGATTGCGCCACAGCACCGGGTAGGAGATCTCCATCGGTGCAATGCCCTCTTCGGCGAACCAGCTTCGCCAACCCTGTTCCTGCGCGCGGAGCATGCTCACCACATGGGCGATCGCGCCGGCGTGATAGCTGGCACGAGCGTCGCGTGCCGGGTCGGGGTGGCCTCGCCAGACTCCGGTCTGTACCGCGCGCCAGAACGACACTGCCTGCGACACCACATCGGGACGGTAGACATAGACCAGGAGGGGGTTCTCGCCGATCACGTCGCGGATCGCGGCCGACAGCCCGTCGCCCGATCGATTCGGGAGCTGCCTTGCCCGGTTCAGCAGCAGGGGAGTCTGATTCCACATCAGTTTGCCGCCCCAGACCCCGTTGGGTGTTCGCCCTACGGTGCGGACGTAGTCACGCCAGATTTCGGGCGGCGCCAGATCCGGCTTACCTTCGTCCAGTGGATCGAGCAGGCGCAGGATCGAGGCGTCCTCGACGCCGGCGAACCACTCGCGCGGCTGTGGAGGCTGGCTGGTGGTGGGCAGATACTGAAAGAACTCCTGAGGCTCGCCGGCGACGCCGGTGGCGCGCAATGATTCGACCAACAGCGTGCTGCCGCTGCGCTGGGAGGCTAGAACCAGATACGACGACGGGCTATCTGCCACGAAGGAAGACTAACGCGTGGCAAATCCGCGGCAAGGGCGAAAATTGGGTTCACGCTGAAGATTACTCTTGTATGCGACCGCAGTTGGCTAACTGGAGCGGTCGGTAGCCCGTAAGCCCAGCGAAAAGACCAGCCGTACATCGGGATCGGCGAAGGAGGTTGACAACAGCTTCTCGACGCGCCGAATGCGGTAGCGAACGGTGTTGGGATGTACCTGCAGTGACTGCGCGGCTAGGCCGATATCGCCGAAGCTGTCGAGATAGACACGCAACGTGTCGGCCAGCACTGGATCCTTGGCGCGCAGGTCGGGTATCCGGGGATCTATCAGCCGTGCATCGTTGCCGACCAGGGTGACGATCTCGTCAAGCAGCACGGTGGTGCGTGCTTCGGCCAGTGAGGTCACCCGACCGATCGAAATGGGGTGGCGCTCGGCGCTGTCCAGCACGCGATCCACTTCGACACGCGCCGAGGCAAGTCCATCCAGGCCCGCAACCGGTGCGGCGATGGTTGCCCGCAACTCCACCCCCAGCTCGCTGCGCAGCGCGCTGATGGTGCCGCGAACCCAGGAGGTCAGTGAACGCGCGGTCGCGGTCTGCGGCAGCACGACGTAGATGCGCGATCCATTGGTGCCGACTTGGGCGTCGCGCCGAAATGCGCTTGCACTCAGCGCTAGTACATCGGCGAGACGGGACTGCTTGTCGTCGGCTTCGATGGTGTCGAACCCGATCAGGGCGGCGTTTCCGTCAGCGGATAGACCGAGTTCGCGCGCGATGGCGGTGACGTCCGCGGGTGCCGCGGTGGGGTCAGGATCGGCTAGGCCCAGTAGCTGCTGCACTCGCCGGGCGTGCGTGGATGGGCGCGATGCCAGGCGTGTCATGATGCGGGCGCCCAGAACCGCCGCGCCGCGCAGCACTTCGTCGGCGTCCTCGGCCAGCGGCTGGGAGCCTTGTTGAACCCAGATGGATCCGGCGAACACCGGTGGGCGCCGTGCGGCGACCGGTGGCTGATGAATACCGATGGCCAATCGCGGACGCAGGCCTAGTACGGGGCGCTCGGCCACGCGCACCACCTCGCTGCCGGAGCGAAGCGCATCGAAGATGCCCCACTCGCCGATCCGCTTGAGATGCTCGGGTGGACCCGCACGCCCCAGAATGGAGAGCCGGCGCAGCTCGTCGGCCTCGTCGCTGGAAGCCGAATAGGCGAGTACGTGAGACTGAGCGTCCTCGATGCTGACCATGCCGTGGATACGGTCGGCCAGCGACTGGGCCAGGCCGAACAAATCGGTGCCCGAGTCATCGGTGGTCCGGTCCCCGTGGTGCTCGAGTACGTGGTTGACCAGACGGTACAGCCGCTCGCAGCGGGCCTGGGGCTCCACCGCCACCACCGCTGCCCCGGAGCGGACGGCCTTGGCCACCACCGCGTCCGACGGTTGCTTGACGAATATCGCCACCGGGGTCCCGGCCTGCCCGTCGATCCACCGCAACGCTTCGTGGTCGGTGACACCGAGCAGGAAAAAGATGTCGGCCGAGCCAGCCGCCGCCGCCAGACCCAGCCGCACATCGTCGGAATCGACCAAGGCTGCCGAGGCCACCGGAAGGTCTAGGCCACGCGGGGCTTCCACCAGGCTGACCAGCGTCGCATCCAGGGCGAGCAGTAGTTGGCCCAAGCCGACGCCAGCCACTCCCATGTTGTCCGATAGTACTAGTGCTGATCGTCAATCTTGTCCGATCGGCTAATCGATTCGAGCCTGCCGGCAGGGATGCTGGCAGGCATGGACGCGATTACCCAGGTGCCGATTCCCGCCAACAAGCCGGTCCACAGCTATGCGCCGCACTCACCCGAACGGTCTCGCCTGAAAAGCGAGTTGATCGCTTTGGCGCAACAGCCGATCGACCTGCCGCACGTGATCGGCGGTAAACACCGGATGGGCGACGGCGAACGTATCGACGTCGTGCAGCCACACCGGCACGCCGAACGGCTGGGCACCTTGACCAACGCCGTCCACGCTGACGCCACGGCGGCAATAGAGGCCGCCATGGCCGCCAAGAACGGCTGGGCCGCCATGCCGTTCGACGAGCGCGCCGGGGTTTTCCTGCGGGCGGCCGACCTGCTGGCCGGGCCATGGCGGGAAAAGATCGCGGCGGCAACGATGCTCGGCCAGTCGAAGTCGGCATACCAGGCCGAAATCGACGCACCGTGCGAGTTGGTCGACTTCTGGCGCTTCAACGTAGCTTTTGCTCGCCAGATCCTGGACCAGCAACCGGTCAGCGCCAAGGGGGAGTGGAACCGCACCGATCACCGCCCACTGGAAGGCTTCGTCTACGCGATCACGCCGTTCAACTTCACCGCGATCGCCGCGAACTTGCCGACCGCACCGGCACTGATGGGCAACACCGTGGTGTGGAAGCCGTCGGTTACCCAGACCTTGGCGGCCTATCTGACCATGCAGGCGCTCGAGGCCGCCGGACTGCCGCCCGGGGTGATCAACCTGGTCACCGGTGACGGACTGGCGGTTTCGGATGTCGCGCTGACCGATCCGCGGCTGGCCGGCATCCACTTCACCGGGTCGACGGCGACCTTCCAACACCTGTGGCAACAGGTCGGCGCCAACATCGCTTCCTACCAGAGCTACCCCCGGTTGGTCGGCGAGACCGGCGGCAAGGACTTTGTGGTCGCTCATTCCTCCGCGCGCCCGGAGGTGGTGGCTACGGCGCTGATCCGGGGTGCCTTCGAGTACCAGGGGCAGAAATGCTCGGCGGCATCGCGAGCATTCATCCCACACTCGGTCTGGCAACAGATGGGCGACACTTTCCTGGACACCGCCGCCGGGCTGAAATACGGCGACATCATCGACCTGTCCAACTTTGGTGGCGCACTCATCGATCGCCGCGCCTTCATCAAGAACGTCGACGCAATCGAACGAGCGAAGGGCGCAGCCGGCGTCACCATCGCCGTGGGGGGCGAATATGACGACAGCGTTGGATATTTCGTGCGACCAACCGTGCTGCTATCCGACGATCCGACCGATGAGTCCTTTGCGACCGAGTACTTCGGACCGGTGCTGTCGCTGCACGTATACCCCGACGACCAGTACGAACGGATCCTCGATGTCATCGACACCGGCTCCCGCTATGCGCTGACCGGCGCCGTCATCGCCGACGACCGCAATGCCGTGCTGACCGCTCAGAACCGGCTGAGGTTCGCGGCAGGAAACTTCTACATCAACGACAAGCCGACCGGTGCGGTCGTTGGCCGCCAGCCCTTCGGTGGCTCGCGCGGCTCGGGCACCAACGACAAGGCTGGATCGCCACAGAATCTGTTGCGCTGGACGTCGACACGCACCATCAAAGAGACATTCGTCCCGGCGACCGACCACACCTACCCGCACATGGAGTCGGACTGATGACCCGCCTATTCGCCCACACGGTCCGCCCCGCCATGCTCGCGGCCAGCCGGGCCGACCGGTTGCGGCGCACCCTGGAACACTCGTCGGTAACCCGTCGAGTGGTGCGCCGTTTTGTGCCCGGTGAGACCGTCGACAGTGTCCTTGACGTTGTTGGTGCGCTGCGTGATTCGGGCCGCTGCGTCAGCATCGACTATCTCGGCGAGAACGTCACCGATGTCGATGACGCGGCCGAGACGGTTCGGGCCTACCTGAACTTGCTCGACGTGATGGGGCGGCGCAACGATGCCGGGCGCGATGGAGTGCGGTCGTTGGAGGTGTCGGTCAAGCTTTCGGCCCTGGGGCAGGCTCTGGAACGCGACGGGCAGAAGATCGCGTTGGACAACGCCCGCACCATCTGCGAGCGGGCCGAGCAGGTCGGTGTCTGGGTCACCGTGGATGCCGAAGACCACACGACCACCGAGTCGACGTTGTCCATCGCCGGCGACCTACGTGTCGACTTTGCTTGGCTGGGTACCGTTGTTCAGGCCTGCCTGAGGCGCACGCTCGACGACTGTCAGGAGCTCGCGTCGGTGGGGGCCCGGGTCCGCTTGTGCAAGGGCGCTTATGACGAACCCGAATCGGTGGCATACCGCGACCGGGTCGAGGTCACCGACTCCTATCTGAGGTGCCTGCAGGTACTGATGGCAGGTTCCGGGTATCCCATGGTTGCGTCGCACGACCCGGAGATCATTGCCACTGTTGCCGGTATGGCCCACGAGTCAGGGCGCAGCGCAAACGATTTCGAATACCAAATGTTGTACGGCATTCGTGACGAGGAACAGTGGCGACTGGTCGGCGCCGGTAGCCAGGTGCGCGTGTACGTGCCGTTTGGTACCCAGTGGTACGGCTACTTCATGCGCAGGCTGGCCGAACGCCCGGCGAATCTCGGCTTCTTTCTGCGCGCACTGGTGAAATGACCTCGCGCTGAGGGTATTCGCAGCCGTCAGTGTACTTTCGAAACGCCGCGGGCCGGTCGCCAACGGCTATCGGAGAATCCGTCGACCACGTGCGCGCGGACGAACTCGGTGACGGCCTGGGCGTCATCCATGTCGCGTATCGGTGATGGCGTGCTGAACAGCGAGAACAAAATGCGCGCGAACCATTCGGCGGCCGCCTGGACGTCGAGGTCCTTACGGACCTCGGCGGTGAGCTTGGCCGCGGCGAGGTAAGGGGCGAAAAAGTCGATGCATTCGCGCAGCAGCACGGCGGAATCCTTGGTCAGCAACAGGCTGATCGCGTCCTGGTCGAAGTACTTGGCCGAAGCGATCGCCGGCCGGGACTGAGTCACGAATACGGCGGCTTGGCAGAGCTTTTCCTGCAGCGATCCACCTCGGTCCATCGCTTTGGACATTTCGCGATAGAACTGTTCGGAAGCGCGTTCGGCGCAGCCTTCCATGATGGCGGCCTTGTCGCGGAAGTACTCGTAGATGGTGCTTCGAGACACGTTCGCCAGTCTGGCGATGTCGACAATCGTGGTCTTCTGAAAGCCCTGCCGGCGAAAGCACACATACGCCGACCCGATGATGAGTTCGCGGGTGTCGGTTGCCTGAGGCAGGGCGGCGGACTGGGGCATCACGAGCTCATCCGGCGGGGGCAAGAATCAGTCCACTGGTCGGTACCCCGGTTCCCGAGGTGACCAGTACGTGTTCGACGTGGTCGACCTGGTTGTGCGAAGTCCCACGCACCTGACGCACCGCCTCGGTTATGCCGTTCATGCCATGGATGTAGGCCTCGCCGAGCAGGCCGCCGTTGGTATTGATCGGTAGTAACCCACCCAGCGACAGGTTCTCCACTGTGGCGAACTCCTTGGCCTCACCGCGTCCGCAGAAGCCGAGTTCCTCGAGCTGGGTGAATACGAACGGGGTGAAATGGTCGTAGATGAACGCGGTTTGAATGTCGGCAGGCTTGAGGCCCGAATCGCGCCACAGACGCTTGGCCACCACTCCCATCTCCGGTAGTCCGGTGATGTCCTCGCGGTAGTAGCTAGTCATCATCTCGCCCTCGGCGGCCGCCCCCTGGGCGGCCGCGGTGATGACCGCCGCCGGCTGGCGCAGATCCCGCGCCCGCTCGGTACTCGTCACGACCAGAGCGACGCCGCCATCGCTTTCCTGGTAGCAGTCCAGCAGGCGCAGTACGGGTTCGATGATCCAGCGCGAATTCTGATGGTCGGCCAGCGTGATCAGGCGCTGGTAGAACCAGGCGTCGGGGTTGCGTGCCGCATGGGCACGGTCGACGACGGCGATCCGGCCGAAGTCCTCGTTGGTGACTCCATAAGTCGACATGTAGCGCTGTGCGTGCAGCGCGACCCATGCTGCGGGAGTCAGCAGTCCAAAGGGCGCATAATGGGCCATGAAGAGCGGGGTTTCGGTGCTGGTGCGCCCGCTACCCCCGAACCGCATGCCGGAACGTTCGTTGAACGCGCGATAACACACCACCACCTCGGCGACCCCGGTGGCCACCGCCATCGCGGCGTGTGCCACGGTCCCGGCCGCGGCGCCGCCGCCGTGCGGTACCCGGCTGAAGAAGTTGAGGTCACCGATACCCACATTGCGTGCGACATCGATCTCGTCGCTGGCGTCCATCGTGAACGTGACCATGCCGTCGACCTCGCCGGGTGTCACCCCGGCATCGTCAAGGGCTGCGCTGACCGCCTCGCACGCCAGCTGCAACTCGCTGCGCCCGGACTCCTTGGAGAACTCGGTCTGGCCAATTCCCACGATCGCTGCGGCACCGGCCAGCGGGGCAGTCACGGCTGGGCCTCAGCGAGGAGGCTGAGTACCGCGGTTCCGGAAACGTGATTGCCAAGGCTGTTGGCGCCCTGGAAAGTGACTTCAACGAAGTTTTCCCCGTCTTTACCGGCCGACTTGCCGGTTACGCTGCCGGTGAAGTGCAGCGGGTCATCCGGAAAGCAGGGCACGCCAAGGCGAATCGACAGTTTCTTGACCATCGCTTCTGGTCCGGCCCAGTCGGTGAGGAAACGCACGCAAAGCCCGTTGGTGGTCAGGATGTTCATGAACAGATTCGGCGAGCCTTGCTTGTTGGCGTAGTCGCGGTCGTGATGTACCGGCATGAAATCCCGTGACGCGATTGCCCCCGCGACGATCACCGTTGTGGTGATCGGGATCTCCAACGCAGTCACCGCGTCGCCGACGGCGATGTCGTTCCATCCAAGGGTCTGGTAGCGGCCGGTGGTAGTGGTCATCGAACTGCCTCCGAGTCAAGGGCGACGGGCTGGAATTGATGCAGCACAAAGCTTCCGTCTGGCCCATCGAAGTCTTGGTAGAACACCTCGACCGCCATCCCGACCGTGACGTCAGCCGGATCGATGCCACACAGGTTCGAAACCAGCCGGACGCCCTCATCGAGTTCGACCAGCACGACGATGTACGGGTAATCGAAGAACGGAAACCTCGGTTGGTGGGGCATCACGAAGCTGTAGACGGTGCCGAGGCCCCCAGACTCGACGGTATCCCAGTGCAGACAGCGGCATTTGGGGCACATGGGGCGTGGCGGGTGACGTAGTTCCCCGCATTCGGCGCAGCGTTGGATCAGCAGTTTGTGCTCGCGCAGCCCGTGCCAGAAGAACTCGGTGTCCGGGCTGATTGCCGGCGCCAGTCGGGAGGCCATCAGCGTTGGGGCCTGAATCGCAGCACCCGGAACCGCTGCCGCCCGAGCGCCTCCCCGTGCTGGTCGACATAGGTGGTGACCCAGGGCTCCGGCGTTGTTGATTAGCAGGCTTGTGAGCTGGGGAATTGTGGATTGAGGAGGTCTAGGCGGCGGTTGGCGGTCAAAGCGGTGATCCGGCAGGCTTCGGCGATGTTGTCGGCGCCGTTGAGGCGGTGCAGATTGATCGCGGTGTTGCGTAGCGTTGCTAGGACCTGTGCGCCGTTTCCGGTATGTGCCCTTTGACGGTCTTCGTCGAAGGTGACGTCGCGTATCCAGTGCAGGCTGTTCTCGATTCCCCAGTGTTGACGCATCCAGGTCATGATCGCGGTAGGGCGGGCGTGCTCGAACGGCAGGCTGCAGATGGCATAGACCACCTCCACGCTGCGCTGGTCGGTGGCGGTGATCAAGCGTTCACGAGTGATCCGGATGATTTGTTTTGCGTAGGGGAAGCCGATTCCTCGTGCAGCGGTGATGATTTGCGGGGTGCGGGTCTCGACACGGCCGTGGCCGCGGGAGTCGTCGGTAGCGGCTGTGGGCACCTCGGCCCAGGGCAGCGCGGTGATACGCGCAAGTATTTTGGCTTGGTTGGACTTGACGATCATCAGGTAGTGCGACTTCAAGGTGGCGCAGATCAACTTCGCGGTGACGACCTGGGTATGCATCGCATCCACGGTGACCAGCCACCGCAAGCTACCCGGCAGCAGCGTGAGCAGGGCACGTACGCAGGGAATTTCATTGCTTTTCTCGGCGACAGCGAGTTGACCGAGCACCAATCGGGCACGGTGGGCGAACACCGACACGAGATGCGTGGCTGTCGCTTTGGCGCGTAAAGCACCACGCAGCATCTTGCCGTCCAACGCGATCGGCACCAATCCACTGGGGTCGCTGCTGGCCACGTGTGCAGTGAAGTAACTGCCCATCCTGGCGTTGAGGTCGGCGGGGTCTAGCCGAGACAAAACAGCGCGGAAGGTCTTCTCACTGGGCCGCCGGAACCGGACCCCTAATTGGGCCAACACATCATCGGGAGCGGTGGCCGCCCATGTGGCAAAACCAGCATAGCCGCGCATCCCCGCGGCAGTGGCCAGAACCGCGATCGCCAACAAAGCCACCAGCGAATACCTCCGACCGCGTGGGCCCCTCGGGTCTGGCACCGAGGCCAACACATCGAGAAACTCCGATCCGATGAGCTCGCTGCGCTCACCAGGACTCCAGCAGTCGAACACCTCTGGAACCGACGACACAGGCAATACTGAAACGGTAGGCACGGGCAACTCCAGACCAACGACGAACAGTAACCAACTCGATCGTTCTCCAGATAGCCCGTGCCTACACTCCGGCCCCAATAGCGCGGCACCAAAGATCATCAACCCAGCTCACAAGCCTGCTAATCAACAACGCCGGAGCCCTGGGTGGTGACCCAGGTGAGGAAGAAGCCGGTTCCCAGTGCCGTCTTCTTCTCCTCGGAGACCTCCTCATAGACCGTCGTCGCGCTGATCAGGTCGCCCAGGCGTGGGTAGCGCTCGATCTCGAACTCCGAGTTCACCGCCACCGTACTGGTGTAGGCGGCCTCGTCGAGGAACGCGGTTGGGTTGGTCTTGATCTCAACGGGGGCGCCGCCACGCTCCCGAATCCCTTCCAGCTTCGGTGCCGGCATTGTCCACGTCTGCAACATGACCGGCGGTGAAACGATGCCGCCAAACCTGGATGCGGCCGCGAATTCCGGATCGAGGTAGACGGGATTCATGTCGTCGAGCGCATGCGCCCAGTGCCGAATCATCGGCTGGTTCACCGGATCGGGTGCCACTGAGGGCCGTCCCGTTCCACCTGTCGGCTGTCCGACGAGTGAGCGCAGTCTGGAGAGAAACTCGGTTTCGGAGTCAGTCACCCGGTTGTCCTCCTGACTTGTTGACGCGTCAGAACGGCGTCTGGTCATCGGGCGGGTCGCCGTACCCACGCCACCCGGTACCTCCCTGATCGCCGCTGATCGGACACATCTGCGCAATATGTCTGCCGAGTCGTGTCTACTCCCGGGCCCGGCGGCGTGTCAATGCATCTGCAAATCATCGAATTTGGTGGCGATTCATCCTGGGAGGTCATTGACGCCTGAACGCCCGCGGTGTACACCAAGTGCGTATATGACCGACGCCTACGGGTTAGGAATCAGATGGCTGAGCGGGCACTTCCGGAATCCCTGGTCGATACGTATCAGCTCTATATCGACGGGCGTTGGGTCGAACCGGAAAACGGCCGCTACGACGACGTGTCACCGTCGACGGGGATGGTCATCGCGACCGCACCCGATGCGAGCGTCAGCCAGGTAGGCGATGCGGTTGATGCCGCGCGTCGCGCATTCGACGCGGGCCCGTGGCCGGCCATGTCCCACCAGGAGCGCGGCCATTGCCTTGCCCAGTTGGGCGCCGCGCTGCAGGACTACGCCGACGCGTATTTTGCGCTGTCTCAGGTCGAATGGGGCTGCACGGCCAACGAGCGGCGGTTGCAGATCGACGCTTCGGCCAGCGCGGCCCGGCGTGCGGGTCATCTTGCGGGCACACTTGGCGATCAGCCCATTCAGTCAGCGTCCGGCGCCGCGGTGCTGTGCCATGAGCCGCTCGGTGTCGTGTCGATCCTGACGCCTTGGAACTTCCCGCACAGCCTCAACGTCATGAAATTGAGCCGGGCGCTGGCCGGCGGCAATACCGTCGTGCTCAAACCGTCCCCGCTCACGCCGCTCGCGGGCCTGGCGCTGGCCCGAATCATCCACGAGCACACCGATATCCCACCCGGGGTGGTCAACGTCGTCACGCCCGGCGGCATCGAGGCCAGCAAGGTGCTGGCCGTCGACCCCCGTATCGACATGGTCAGTTTCACCGGGAGTTCGGCGGTCGGTCGCGAGGTGATGGCCGCGGCGGCCGGCACGATGAAACGCGTCTTGCTCGAGTGTGGCGGGAAGTCGGCCAGCATTGTCTTGGACGACGCCGAGTGCAGTGACGAACTCCTGGCGCGAATGTTGTTCGAATCCTGCTTGCTGCATGCCGGGCAGGCCTGCATCTTGCACAGTCGGCTGCTGCTACCCGAGGCGATGCACGATGAGATCGTTGACCGGCTCGTCGCGCTGGCCCGTGCGGTCCGGGTGGGTGATCCCGCCGATCCGGATGTGCAGATGGGGCCGCTGATCAGCGCCGCTCAGCGCAGCCGGGTCGAGGACCAGGTAGCCCGCGCGCTGCGGGATGGGGCCACGCTGGCCGCCGGTGGCAGGCGACCGGCCACGCCGGAGGCAGGTTTCTACTACGAGCCGACGATCCTTACCAGGCGTCACACCAGACGCCCACATCGCCCAAAACGAAGTTTTCGGGCCGGTGTTGAGCGTGCTGCGCTACCGCGACGACGACGACGCCGTGGCGATCGCCAACAATTCGCAGTACGGCCTGTCTGGCGCCGTGTGGGGTGGCGACGCTGACCGCGCCGTCAGGGTCGCCCGCCGGATCCGGACCGGCCAGATCGCGGTCAACGGCTTCGGTCCTGGTGACGCGCCGTTCGGCGGCTTCAAGCAGAGCGGCCTGGGGCGGGAGGGCGGCGGAATTGCCGGGCTGCACCAGTACATGGAGCCCAAGGCCATCGGCATGCCTGGCTGACCTGCGGCGGCCAGCGTCACGCCAGGGTGGCCGTGGGAAACGACCGCCACGCTGGCGTGACGCTCGGACAAGGGGGCTCGGTGCTCAGCGTCAGCGCGCTTGATAGGCATTCGTTATCGAATTGTTGCATGCCCTACCAAAAAGGTGCATCGGCGCGTCATCGCATGCGATGCTGCTGGGCATGGCCGTCGCTATCGCCCGACCCAAGCTCGAGGGAAACATCGCCGTCGGCGAAGACCGTCAGATCGGATTTGCCGAGTTCGGAGCGCCGCAAGGGCGTGCGGTGTTCTGGTTCCACGGCACTCCGGGCGCCCGCCGGCAGATACCAACCGAGGCGCGGGTCTACGCCGAACACCACGACGTGCGCCTGATCGGCGTCGATCGTCCCGGCATCGGCTCGTCCACACCCCACCAGTACGGGACCGTCTCGGCCTTTGCCGACGACCTGCGGGCCATCGCCGACACGCTGGGGATCGACAAAATGGCGGTCGTCGGCTTGTCCGGGGGCGGCCCCTACACCCTGGCCTGCGCTGCCGGTCTGCCGGACCGGGTAGTGGCAGCGGGGGTGCTCGGCGGGGTGGCGCCGACCCGCGGACCGGATGCGATCAGTGGCGGCCTGATGGACCTGGGTCGACGAGTGGCGCCGCTACTGAGAGTCGGTGGGAGCCCGCTACGGCTGAGCGCCAGCGTGCTGATCCGGATGGCTCGCCCGGTGGCTTCCCCGGCCCTGGATGTCTATGGGCTGATGTCGCCGCAAGCGGACCGGCATCTACTCGCCCGGCCGGAGTTCAAGGCCATGTTTCTTGACGATCTGCTCAACGGAAGCCGCAAACAGCTGGCCGCACCGTTCAACGACGTGATCGTTTTCGCCCGCGACTGGGGATTCCGGCTCGAGGACGTGTCGGTACCGGTCCGTTGGTGGCACGGTGACCACGATCACATCATCCCGTTCTCCCATGGTGAGCACGTCGTTTCGCGACTGCCCAATGCAGAGTTGTTCCACTTACCGGGCGAAAGTCACCTCGCCGGGCTGGGGCGCGGCGAGGAAATCCTGGCTACGCTAATGAAGATTTGGGATGAGGAGGCTTGATCGATGTCTGTGGCTGCTGAGGCTGTGGAATTCCCCACTGCCGCCCCCCACGTTGTCTCCGCGGGTGCCCCGAAAATGGGGCTCTATCTCAGCGACATCCCCCGCGCGGTGGCCGAGTACGGGCAGCTGGTTTCGCTGTTCCCACTGCAGAAGGCGTTGCCGGTCGGTGACGGGCACCCGGTCTTGGTGTTGCCCGGCTTGTTGGCCGGTGACGGCTCCACCTGGACACTGCGGTGGCTGCTGGGCCGCCTCGGTTACCGGGCGTATGGCTGGCGGCTGGGCCTCAACATCGGCCCAACCAGCAAGGTTGTGGACGGGATGAGCGCGCGCCTGGAGGCGCTGCACACCCGCTACAACACACCCGTCAGTCTGGTCGGTTGGAGTCTGGGCGGGATCTTCGCGCGCACCCTGGCGCGGCGTCACCCCGAGGCGGTACGTCAAGTGATCACCCTTGGCAGCCCGTTCCGGATGCAAGACGAATCCCAATCTCGGGCCGCGCGGCACTTCAGGATCTTCCAGCGCCTGCACGCCGAGCGACACGAGTTGCCGTTGCCGGCCGAAGCCGAACCGCTTCCGGTGCCCAGCACCGCGATCTATTCGCGCTACGACGGCATGGTCGCCTGGCAGACCTGCCTCGACACGCCGTCGGAACGTGCGGAAAACATCGCCGTGCTGAGCAGCCACATCGGCTACGGTCATCACCCGGCCACGGTCTGGGCCATCGCGGATCGGTTGGCCCAGCCGGTGGATACCTGGGCCCTGTTCCGGCCCCCGACGGTGTTGCGGCCGCTGTTTCCCCGGCCACATACTCTGCACGCCGCGAGCTAGCCTGCGTTCAGACCGCGGCCGGTGCCACGGGTAGCCTCGCTGACGTGCTGCTGGCCTCACTGAACCCCGCCGCCGTATCGGCTGACGACATCGCCGACGCGGTTCGTATCGACGGCGTCGACCTCAGCCGCAGCGATCTGCTCGGCGCCGCAACAGCGGTGGCGGAGCGTATCGCTGGCGCGCATCGGGTTGCCGTACTGGCAACGCCCACCGTATCGACGGTGCTGGCGGTCACCGGATGCTTGATCGCCGGGGTGCCCGTGGTCCCGGTGCCGGCCGATGTCGGTGTGGCCGAACGCCGCCACATGCTGGCCGACTCCGGCGCCGTGGCCTGGCTGGGCCCGGCGCCCGCCCAGGACGCGGAGCCCGACGGACTGCCGCAGATACCGGTGCGTCTGCACGCACGATCATGGCACCGCTACCCCGAGCCGCCGCCGGACTCGGTTGCGATGGTGATCTACACCTCGGGCACCACGGGGCTGCCCAAGGGCGTGCAGCTGAGCCGGCGGGCGATTGCAGCCGACTTGGACGCGCTGGCCCAGGCCTGGCAATGGAATGCAGAAGACGTCTTGGTGCATGGCTTGCCGCTCTACCATGTGCACGGTCTGGTACTCGGCTTGCTGGGATCGCTGCGAGTTGGAAATCGCTTCGTGCACACCGGAAAGCCGACGGCAGCGGGATACGCGCAAGCAGGCGGAACCCTGTATTTCGGGGTGCCCACGGTCTGGTCGCGGGTGGCTGCGGACCGGGCGGCCGCCGAGGCGCTACGGCCGGCTCGGCTATTGGTTTCTGGCAGCGCGGCCTTGCCGGTCCCGGTGTTCGATCAGCTGGTGCACCTCGCCGGGCACCGCCCTATCGAGCGCTATGGCTCTTCGGAATCGCTGATCACCCTGTCTACCCGGGCTGACGGCGAGCGCCGCGCGGGCTGGGTGGGCCTGCCGCTGGCCGGAGTGCAGACCCGGCTGGTCGATGATCACGGCAACCCGGTCCCGCATGACGGGGAAACCGTTGGGAAGCTGCAGGTTCGGGGCTCGACACTGTTCGATGGCTACCTGAATCGGCCTGAGGCCACGGCTGAGGCGTTCGATGCCGACGGCTGGTATCGCACCGGCGACGTTGCGGTCGTTGACGACGGTGGCATGCATCGCATCGTCGGCCGTGAGTCGGTTGATTTGATCAAGTCTGGTGGCTACCGTATCGGCGCCGGGGAGGTCGAGACGGTGCTACTGGGGCATCCGGAGGTTCAAGAGGCAGCTGTCGTCGGATTGCCTGACGAGGATTTGGGCCAGCGGATCGTGGCCTACATCGTGGGTTCGGACCGTATCGATCCCGACGTATTGATCGATTTTGTCGCGCAACAGCTTTCGGTCCACAAACGGCCACGCGAGGTGCGGATTGTGGAGTCGTTGCCGCGCAACGCGCTGGGCAAGGTGCTCAAGAAGCAGCTGTTGTCAGAGGGCTGAGCCTAGGCCGGCACTTCGTCGTCTTGGCTGGTGGGGGTGGGGAGCTTGGCGATGTTGTCGCCACGCCACTGCAGTGCTTCCAGAGCGACAGCGACGTGGACGGAGGTATGGGCCAGCGGTCGCGGCAAGAGTCGTTGTGCGGCTTCAATTCTGCGCAATAGCGTGTTGCGGTGGGTGTAGAGGCGCTTTGCGGCGCGGGAAGCGTTGCATTGCTCGTTGATGAACATCAGCAACGTGGCCTGAAGTTCGGGAGCCGCCGATTCCAGTTCACCGAGCGTGCTCGTGATGAATTCGTCAGCGGCTTGCGGATTTTGGGTGATCAGGGCGACGATCTGGACGTCCGAGAAAAAAGCCACCCGTTGGTCGGATTTCAGTCGCGCCAGGGTGCGTTGTGTGGTGAGCGCCTCGAGGTGGCTGCGCCGAAAGCCCTCGATTCCACTTGCCTTGGTGCCGATGGCAATTCGGGCATCCGATGCGTTGTCCACCGCCTGCTCGATCGTATCGATGTCGAGGTTGGTGGCCTCGGCCAACCACACCCAACGGGTAGCCGCGTTGGCGACCACGGTCAGATCTTGCGACGATCCCACGGCGTGACAAAACGCGTCGGCAGCTCTATCCAGATTGCTGTGGTCGCCGTCGAAGTCGTCGCTCCAGATGATGGCGGCGGTGTGGGCTCGAATAAGGGAGTAGCCCAACCGTGTCTCGGCGCGCTCGCGGCTGATAGGGGCGCCTTCTAGCAGGTGGCCCACCACTTCCAGGCGGTCGGCATGGTTGCCGCGGGTCAGCTCGTCGTGTTCCAGTTGCACTTATGCGGCGATGCCGGCCAGCGTGGCCTCGATGAACTCATTGACAGACTTGGCGGAAACGTCGAGCAGCTCGCGCAGTTCCTGCGGATCGGAAGTGAGATCGAAAGCGATGTTGATCCAGAGCCGCCAGGCGATGTATTGGCCGATCCGATATATGTCCAGCGTCAGGGTCTCCAGCCCGCGACGCACTAGATCGCGGGCCATGCGCAACGGCTCCCCGCCGAGATTGGCCGGCACCGGTGCGCCGGGATGACGCACGTTGGCCGCCGCCCAGTGCACCAGATTGGCGCGGTTGGCTCGTTTGACCACCTTTGCCAGCACCGGATCGTTGGCGATGGTCGGGTTGGCCGATACCGTTTCCCGGTCCAGTTCCTCGATCCATTCCGGTCCCGCGTTGAGTGCCCTGCGGGCTCCCTCCCGGATCAGTTCGCGTATCCGGGACGAGGGTCGTTGCCAGGGCACGTGCCGATCCTAGTCACGGCGGCGGTGGGGCGCACTGCATGTCCTCGAGTGTTCGAGTGGAATTAACGCGTTGCGCCCCAAGCGCACTCAGGCCGGTGAGGGCGCGGTCACAGCAGAGGGTTTGATGTTAGCTGTCTCACTGACTGGGGCGGGTCGCCACCGCGGTCGGCTTTGGGCCGGGGGCAGGGCTCCGGCGTTGTTGATTAGCAGGCTTGTGAGCTGGGTTGATGATCTTTGGTGCCGCGCTATTGGGGCCGGAGTGTAGGCACGGGCTATCTGGAGAACGATCGAGTTGGTTACTGTTCGTCGTTGGTCTGGAGTTGCCCGTGCCTACCGTTTCAGTATTGCCTGTGTCGTCGGTTCCAGAGGTGTTCGACCGCTGGAGTCCTGGTGAGCGCAGCGAGTTCATCGGATCGGAGTTTCTCGATGTGTTGGCCTCGGTGCCAGACCCGAGGGGCCCACGCGGTCGGAGGTATTCGCTGATGGCTTTGTTGGCGATCGCGGTTCTGGCCACTGCCGCGGGGATGCGCGGCTATGCTGGTTTTGCCACATGGGCGGCCACCGCTCCCGATGATGTGTTGGCCCAATTAGGGGTCCGGTTCCGGCGGCCCAGTGAGAAGACCTTCCGCGCTGTTTTGTCTCGGCTAGACCCCGCCGACCTCAACGCCAGGATGGGCAGTTACTTCACTGCACACGTGGCCAGCAGCGACCCCAGTGGATTGGTGCCGATCGCGTTGGACGGCAAGATGCTGCGTGGTGCTTTACGCGCCAAAGCGACAGCCACGCATCTCGTGTCGGTGTTCGCCCACCGTGCCCGATTGGTGCTCGGTCAACTCGCTGTCGCCGAGAAAAGCAATGAAATTCCCTGCGTACGTGCCCTGCTCACGCTGCTGCCGGGTAGCTTGCGGTGGCTGGTCACCGTGGATGCGATGCATACCCAGGTCGTCACCGCGAAGTTGATCTGCGCCACCTTGAAGTCGCACTACCTGATGATCGTCAAGTCCAACCAAGCCAAAATACTTGCGCGTATCACCGCGCTGCCCTGGGCCGAGGTGCCCGCAGCCGCTACCGACGACTCCCGCGGCCACGGCCGTGTCGAGACCCGCACCCCGCAAATCATCACCGCTGCACGAGGAATCGGCTTCCCCTACGCAAAACAAATCATCCGGATCACTCGTGAACGCTTGATCACCGCCACCGACCAGCGCAGCGTGGAGGTGGTCTATGCCATCTGCAGCCTGCCGTTCGAGCACGCCCGCCCTACCGCGATCATGACCTGGATGCGTCAACACTGGGGAATCGAGAACAGCCTGCACTGGATACGCGACGTCACCTTCGACGAAGACCGTCAAAGGGCACATACCGGAAACGGCGCACAGGTCCTAGCAACGCTACGCAACACCGCGATCAATCTGCACCGCCTCAACGGCGCCGACAACATCGCCGAAGCCTGCCGAATCACCGCTTTGACCGCCAACCGCCGCCTAGACCTCCTCAATCCACAATTCCCCAGCTCACAAGCCTGCTAATCAACAACGCCGGAGCCCTGTGCCGGGGGACGGACCCATGAGCTTCGGCGACTGCTACGTGAATGATATGGAAACAATTGGTGAACAAATAGAAACCTGGTCAGGTTGGTGCGTTTGAGTCAGGGCTCCGGCGTTGTTGATTAGCAGGCTTGTGAGCTGGGTTGATGATCTTTGGTGCCGCGCTATTGGGGCCGGAGTGTAGGCACGGGCTATCTGGAGAACGATCGAGTTGGTTACTGTTCGTCGTTGGTCTGGAGTTGCCCGTGCCTACCGTTTCAGTATTGCGTGTGTCGTCGGTTCCAGAGGTGTTCGACTGCTGGAGTCCTGGTGAGCGCAGCGAGCTCATCGGATCGGAGTTTCTCGATGTGTTGGCCTCGGTGCCAGACCCGAGGGGCCCACGCGGTCGGAGGTATTCGCTGGTGGCTTTGTTGGCGATCGCGGTTCTGGCCACTGCCGCGGGGATGCGCGGCTATGCTGGTTTTGCCACATGGGCGGCCACCGCTCCCGATGATGTGTTGGCCCAATTAGGGGTCCGGTTCCGGCGGCCCAGTGAGAAGACCTTCCGCGCTGTTTTGTCTCGGCTAGACCCCGCCGACCTCAACGCCAGGATGGGCAGTTACTTCACTGCACACGTGGCTAGCAGCGACCCCAGTGGATTGGTGCCGATCGCGTTGGACGGCAAGATGCTGCGTGGTGCTTTACGCGCCAAAGCGACAGCCACGCATCTCGTGTCGGTGTTCGCCCACCGTGCCCGATTGGTGCTCGGTCAACTCGCTGTCGCCGAGAAAAGCAATGAAATTCCCTGCGTACGTGCCCTGCTCACGCTGCTGCCGGGTAGCTTGCGGTGGCTGGTCACCGTGGATGCGATGCATACCCAGGTCGTCACCGCGAAGTTGATCTGCGCCACCTTGAAGTCGCACTACCTGATGATCGTCAAGTCCAACCAAGCCAAAATACTTGCGCGTATCACCGCGCTGCCCTGGGCCGAGGTGCCCGCAGCCGCTACCGACGACTCCCGCGGCCACGGCCGTGTCGAGACCCGCACCCTGCAAATCATCACCGCTGCACGAGGAATCGGCTTCCCCTACGCAAAACAAATCATCCGGATCACTCGTGAACGCTTGATCACCGCCACCGACCAGCGCAGCGTGGAGGTGGTCTATGCCATCTGCAGCCTGCCGTTCGAGCACGCCCGCCCTACCGCGATCATGACCTGGATGCGTCA
Organism: Mycobacterium pseudoshottsii JCM 15466; assembly: GCF_003584745.1. NCBI lineage: Bacteria > Bacillati > Actinomycetota > Actinomycetes > Mycobacteriales > Mycobacteriaceae > Mycobacterium > Mycobacterium pseudoshottsii. Next base: position 4,779,048 of record NZ_AP018410.1, on the reverse strand, counting down.
ACACTGGGGAATCGAGAACAGCCTGCACTGGATACGCGACGTCACCTTCGACGAAGACCGTCAAAGGGCACATACCGGAAACGGCGCACAGGTCCTAGCAACGCTACGCAACACCGCGATCAATCTGCACCGCCTCAACGGCGCCGACAACATCGCCGAAGCCTGCCGGATCACCGCTTTGACCGCCAACCGCCGCCTAGACCTCCTCAATCCACAATTCCCCAGCTCACAAGCCCGCTAATCAACAACGCCGGAGCCCTGCCCGCCGGCCGTCGGAGCCGTCGCCATCGTGAACCTGCTCAGGATCTTGCTATCCAATCCGGCGGTATGGGAGAAGACGGCGCTGATCGTCGGTTACGACGAAAATGGCGGCTTTTTCGATCACGTCGTTCCGCCTACCGCGCCGGAGGGAACTCCCGGCGAATACCTCACCGTGCCGGACATCAATTCGGTCTCGGGGGCCGGTGGCATACGCGGGCCGATCGGCTTGGGCTATCGCGTCCCCGGCATTGTCATCTCGCCGTTTAGCTGCGGCGGCTTGATGGTCCACGACGTGTTCGACCACACCTCGCAGCTGAAGTTGATCAGCAAGCGGTTTTCGGTACCGGTCCCCAATCTCACCCCCTGGCGCGACAGCACGGTGGGCGACATGACCTCGGCATTCAACTTCGCCGTCCCGCCCAACCCGTCGCGGCCCAGCCTGAGTCATCCGGGATTGGCCGCCCTGCCCAAGCTGCCGCAGTGCATTCCCAACGTGTGGTTGGGCACGGTGGGGGTGAACCCGAATCCCTACACCGGCTCCCCGCAGGGAATTCCCTATCGGGTGCCGTTCCCACAGTCCCTGCCGTCGCAGGAAACCACCCCCGCCCGCGGGATCCCCAGCGGGCCTTGCTGACCGGTCGGCCACACCGGGCCGGACCAAGCGCTTGGGCTACAGCGCGGGCGCGCGGAGCAGACCCAGCACCGTTCGGCCCAGCACAATCGGGTCGATGGGGTGAGGCACCGCGGCCTCGGCCCGCGACCAGCTGGCCAGCCAGGCGTCGTCGGGGCGGCCGGTGAGCACCACCAGCGGCGGGCAGTTATCCAGTTCGTCCTTGAGCTGCTTGGCGATTCCCATGCCCCCGGTGGGTGTCGCCTCACCATCGAGAATGGCCAGGTCGATGCCGCCTTCGTCCATTCGCCGCAAAACCATGGGGCCCGTCGCCACCTCGACGTAGGTCAGCGCGGGCAAGTCCGGATGTAGCCGTTTGCCCAGCGCCCGCACTACCTGTTCGCGGGTCTGGACATTGTCGCTGTAGACGAGGATCCGCAGGTCTTCGCTGGAGTCGGCCACGGTGCAGATGCTACTGGTCTCCGGTTGCCCGGCGCCGGGTGGCACCACGGCAAGTGCGCTGGACCCGCGTTGAATCAGACGACCCGCGCCGGGGCGAAGACCAACACCGCCGACACGGTCGCCGTCCTGGCCATCACCCCGAACTTGTTCCAGTCCAGGCCAAACTGCGCGCGATCGATTTCGGCCTCGCCGCAGATCCGCACCGAGCCGTCGCCGAACTCGGTGATTGTCACCGGCAGCGGTACCGGGTCGCCGACGCCTTTGATGGTGAAGTTCGCCCGCAGGTCGGCCCCGCGGCCGTTGGTCGGCTGCAGTCCGGTGACCACCACTCGGATCTGTGGGAAACGCTCGACATCGAAGAAGTCGGCCGAGCGCAGATGCTTGTCCCGGCTGCCGATGTCGGTGCGCACCGAGGCCGTTTCGATCTCCAGATGACCGGAGACTGCGCCGTGGTCGGCCAACTCGCCGTAGCCGCCGAAGTTGGTGAATTCGCCCTTGACGGTCAGCAGACCCCACATGTTCTTGATCTTGAAGGTGATGGTCGAGCGGTCGGCGACGAGATGCCATGGGCCTTGGGCGTCGGGATCGCTCAGCAGAGCTTCCAGGGTCGTCATCATCGCTCCTCACGGTTGTCGAGCTCGTCGGCGCCCTAGTCGAGCAGGGGCGCGAGTTCGGAGGGGTCGAAGTATTCGTCGATACGGTTGATCACACCATCTCTGTCCAGCTTGATCACGATGCAGACCCGCATCGCGATCACCTGGCCGGCTCGGCCGGTCGCGTGCAACGTGTGTTGTTGGACGAAGCCGCTGGCTGATTCGTCGCTGAACACCCGACGGTCCAGGATTTCATAGCGGCGCTCGGTGGTCGCCGAGAGGAACCAATCGATCACCCGCAGCGCGCGCGCCTTGTCGTTGTCCCGGCGCGCGCCGACCCGCCAGACCGCAATGTCGGGGCTCCACATCCGGTCGACTTCGGCCCGGTCGCCGTTCTCGATCGCGGTGAACAATCGGTCGGCTACCTTAGTGATAGCCTCGGTGCTGGATAAGGGCGGTGGGGGCATGCGCCGGGCTCCTATTCGCTGTCGTATCCGGGGTGGGCAACTGCCAATCGATGTCGCACCAGTGTGCGCAGGCACCCGATGACCACCTCGGCGCGACCGTCGAGTTCGCCGGCCCGGATGGCCGCGGCCAGAGCGGCCTCGTCGGCGAAGCCCAACTCGCCCAGCGCGGTCCGCACCTCGGCGTCACCGGGGCCGAGCAGCTCTCGCTCGACGATGCGCAGGGCATTGGCGGCCACCCTGGCATGAAAGTTGACCTGGCCGTCGGTCGCCGCCCGGACATCGCCCTCCAGGAACTCGGCGACGGCGGCCACGAGCTCGGCCGCGGTTGGACGCCCGTAGTTGCCGGTGCGCATCAGGCCCCCTCCAATAGGTCCAGCAGATCCCATTCGTTCTCGCATACCCGTCGGCCGATCGTCGCCAACTCCACCGAGCGGGCCTGCCCGCTCAAGTGGCGCCATGCCTGGTATTGGCAGATCACGCCCCAACGCGGCGTGGCCAACACCAGCCACCAGTGAAAAGCGCCTCGGTCGACGGCGGTGCCGCCGGCCCGCTCGTAGGCCCGCAGGAAGTCCTCGATGCTGCCCAGCCCGCCGGCGCCGTAGCTGGCCGGAGCCCCGAACCGCCAGGCCCGCACGCAGAACCAGGCCAGGTCCTCGTATCCCGCACCGACGTGCACCAGCTCCCAATCCAGCACGGCGGCAAGCCTGGATCCCTCGACGATCAGATTCCCCATCCGGTAGTCGCCGTGCACCAGAACCGGTGCCGACTCGGCCGGCCGATGGGCATCGAGCCAGCGGAACGCCCATTCGAAGGTGGCGGTGGACTCACCCATCGCGTCGAGCCGTTCACGCCAGTGCGCCACCGGGTCTTCGTGGACAAGGCCGGCGTCGCCGGCGTCGGCGCGGTGAATCGCGGCCAGCGCCTGCGCGCATTCACCCAGTAGCCGCTGCCGGCCCGCGTCGTCGAGCTGGCGTTGGATGCGCCGGACGATGGTTTCGCCGCCGACCTCGTCGCAGATCAGGAACGGATTGCCCAGTGCGGCGGGGGAGTCGTCGGCGACCAGCACGTGGGGGACCGGTGCACCGGCGGCCGCGGCGGCGGCCTGAACGCGGGCTTCGAGCTCCATGCCGGCGTGCACATCGTCGGGCGGCCCGGTGCGCAGGATCAGCGATCGGCGTCGGTGGCCGGTAACGGCGTCGAATGCCCAGGTGGTCCTGCTGGCTCCGCCGGTCAGTGCGCGCAGCTTGTCGATGGCCACCTCGGTGCCCAGCATCGGGCGCAACACGGTGGCCAGGCGGTCGGCCAACTCGGTCACTTCTGGCCAAACTTGAACAGCCGCTGCGCGACCCGGCGAATCTGAATTTCCTCGGCGCCCTCGGTGATCCGGTATCGGCGGTGGTGGCGATAGATGTGCTCGAATGGTTCGTGCCGGCTGTAGCCGACGCCGCCGAACACCTGCATGGCCCGGTCGGCGGCCTCGCACACCAGTCGGTTTGCGCGGTAGTTGGCCATCGAGACCTTGTCGGACACCTCCATATGGTGATTTCGGTCCAGATGCCAGGCCGCGTAGTACACCAGCAGCCGCACCATCTGCGCCTCGGTCTGCAGTTCGACAAGCGGCCACTGGATGGCCTGGTTCACCGACAGCGGCTTGCCGAACACGCGGCGTTCGCCGGCGTAGCCGACGGCCCGGTCGATACAGTATTGGGCCGCGCCCAGGCTGCTGGCCGCCTGGCGAATCCTGTTCTCGTGCAGAAAAGTCTGGCCCACCTCGAGGCCCCGATCGACCTCGCGCAGCACCGCGTCATCGGGGACGCGCACGTTGGTGAGCTCGACCTCGCCGTGATCGGTGGGCATGTTCAGCGTCCACCAGTAGTACGGGACGTTGAATCCCGCGGTGTCGGTTGGGACCAGGAACGCGGTGATGCCCCGGGCCTGCCCCGGCTCGCCCGAGGTTCGGGCGAACACCAGGTCGTGGGTCGCGCGATGCACACCGGTGTTGAACCGCTTGGCGCCGTTGATGATCCAGCTGTCACCGGCGTGCTCGGCCTGGGTCTGCATCCAGGTGGCATCCGACCCGTGCAGCGGCTCGGTCAGCCCGAACGCCATCGACCGCTCGCCGGTGATGAGCGCCTCGGTCCATTCGCTTTTCTGAGCGTCGGTGCCAAAGCGATCCATCATGATGACCTGCGGGAAGTTGCCGACGATGGAGGACTCGTTTTGCAGGTCGTTGTGCAGGCCAAGGCCTTTGTGCGCCAGATGTTCGCGGATGGCGGCCATGTCCAGGTTGGTCCCGTCGCGACCGCCGAACCGGGCCGGCAGCCCGTAGCGCAGCCAGCCCGCCTGGTCGGCGCGCCTGCGCATCTCGGCTAGCAGTTCTTCCCATTCCCGGCGCGGGACACCATCGTTGTCCCAGTCGGTGCGGGCGTGCTCGCGACGATGGTCGAAGTATTGAATGTGTTCGTGTTCCAGCGGTTTGATCTCGGCCTCGATGAACTCGTCCATCTGGGCGAGTAGGCTCTGAAGATGTTCTGGCAGAGTGAATTCCACGTTGAATCTCCTCCTGTCGTGCCGCTAGAAACCGTATAGAGTCTTCTTCCAGATCCGCGACAGCGTGGTGATGGCGTCCTCGTCGGTGATGGTGACACCCAGGCCGCCGGGTCCCGAGGATTCCGAGGTGCCGACCAGGACCGAGGTGAAGTTCTCGAACAACAACGCGATGGCCACCGCGGTGTGGTCCGGGTTGAGTTCGGTTCCGTAGCCCTGATCCTGCGCGTGCCGTACCGAGGCGGCGATGATGTCCATGCCGAAGCGCCGGAATTGGTTCTGCACCGCGGCAAAGCGCTGCTGGGTGGCGGCCAGTTGGTCGACGGCGATCATGATGCCGATGTTCTGTTTGAAGATGTTCCAGTAGCCGGTCACCACCGCGGTGAAGAACGTGTCATCGTCGGGAGAGTCCGGCAGTTGCAGGCTGACCCCGGAGGGAGTCACCACATCGTGTAAGAACGACTGCGCCAGGGCGGCCAGTAGGTCTTCCTTGTCGGTGAAGTATCGGTAGAACACCGCTGAGGACTTGCCCGCGGCGCAGGTGATGTCGGCCAGCGTGGTTCCGTGGAATCCTCGCTCGGCGAACAGCTTGCGCGCGGCCTGCTCGATGGCCTGCCGGGTCTGGCGGCCTTTGGAGCTGAGTTCTCGTGACTCTTGCCGGGCGGGCATCAGCTGCGAATCCGGTCTCCTGCGCGCAAGAGTGCGCCTGGCAGGTCATGGCCAACAACCGCCTTGGCCACCTCGGCCGCGGCGATGGCGGCGGCCAAGTCGACGTCGACGGCAAAGCCGCTGTCGGCCAGCAGGTACACCAGGTCCTCGGTGGCGATGTTTCCGGTGGCCCCGGGTGCAAAGGGGCAACCGCCGAGCCCGCCGACCGAGGCGTCCAGCCGGGTGACACCGGAGCACACCGCCGCATAGGCACTGGCCAGCCCGGAGCCGCGGGTGTTGTGGAAGTGCGCGCCCAGCGGCATGTCGCCGAGCACCGGCCCCAGCTGCGCGATGAGCGCACTGACCCGGCCGGGCGTGGCGGTGCCGATGGTGTCGGCGATCGAGAACCGGTCCACCCCTTGGTCAACGGCGGTGGCCGCGATGTCGAGAACTTGCTGTGGCGCGACGGCCCCGTCGAACGGACAGTCCCAAGCGGTGGCCACGATCACCTCGACGGTGACCTCGCCGTCGCGGCCGATGGCGAGGATCTCGCTGATCTGATCGGTCGCGTCGGCGGTGCTCCGTCCGACATTGGCCATGCTGAACGAATTGCTGGCCGCCACCACGTATTCGATCGCGTGCAAGCCCGCGGCAATCGCCCGCCTGGCCCCGTTGGGACTGGCTACCAACGCGGAGAACTCGATGTCGGGGTAGCTGTGCAGCTCCGCGGCGAGTTCGGCGGCGTCGGCCATCGACGGCACTTTCGATGGCGACACGAACGCCGTCGCCTCGACTTCACGGACTCCGGTTGCGGCCACCGCTGCCAGCAGCTCCAGCTTGGCGGACAACGGCACCGGCTTCTCGATCTGCAATCCGTCGCGTAGCGCTACCTCGCGAATGGTGACGTGGGTGGTCATAGCACCTCCTCGGCGCGCAGCTGCTCGAGCTCTTCGATGCTCTTGCCCAGCAAGCCGATGTAGACGTCGTCATTGTGCTGCCCCGGCCGCGCAGGCCCGGCGCTACGCACCTGGCCGGGGGATTCGGAGAGCGCCGGCACAATCCCGGGGCCCAGCACGTTGCGCCCGATTCGTTCGTCGTAGTGCTCGACCAGCATGCCGCGGGCCCGCAGTTGCCGATCCTTGACCACTTCGGCGACGGTATTGATCGGCCCGGCGATCACCCCCGCGGCCGAAAGCGTTTCGATGATCTCATCGGGTTGGCGCTGCGCGGCCCACGCGCCGATGATCTTGTCCAGTTCGTCCTGGTTGCGGCCGCGGGCGCGGTGGGTGGCGAAGCGGTCATCGGTGGCCAACTCCGGACATCCCATCGCTTGGCACAGCCGCGTGAACACGGTGTCCTGGTTCGCCGCGATCACCACCCACGATTCGTCGGCACTGCGATAGATATTGGACGGCGCGATACCTTTCAGCCTGGTACCGGACGGCCCACGCACCACTCCGCCCACGTCGTAGTCCGAAATGGTGGACTCCTGCAGAGCCAAACAGGATTCGGTCAGCGCGACATCGACCACCTGGCCCGTCCCGGTGACGCTGCGGCGGTACAGGGCGGCCAGCGCACCTTGGGCGCCGAACATCCCGGCCAGGCTGTCGCCCAGGGACAGGGCCAGCCGGGGCGGGGGTCCGCCGGGGAAGCCGTTGAGATGGCGCAACCCGCTGGCCGCCTCGGCTACCGACGCGTAACCGGCCTTGTGGGCATCAGGGCCGGTCTGCCCGTAACCCGATACCCGCACCAGGATGATGCCGGGGTTGCGTTCGCGCAGTACGTCGTAGCCCAGGTCCCACTTCTCCAGCGTGCCCGGCCGGAAGTTCTCCACCACGATGTCGGACTTGTCGACCAGCTCCAGGAACAGCTCCCGGCCCTGCGGCCGGCGCAGGTCGAGCGTGATGGCCCGTTTGTTGCGGGCATGCACCGTCCAGAACACGTGGTGTCCGTCGACTTCGGCCTGGCCCCAGGTCCGCAGCGGGTCGGGGGCGCCGGGCGCTTCCGCCTTGATGACGTCGGCACCCATGTCGCCGAGGAGCCGGCCGGCGAAGGGGCCGGCGATCAGGGTGCCCAGTTCGAGCACCCGGATACCGTCCAGTGCCCCGGGTTCGGTCATGGCCTGCTCGCAAAGTCGTGTCGCAGCAGCCAGTCGGTGACAATGTCGACGGCCTGACCTAGCTTGTCGCGCTGGTCGGGGCCCGCGTAATAGTGAGTAGCACCAGGGATTTCGTACATCTCCTTGTCGGCATGCCCGATGGCCTCGAAGAGTCGTCGGGTGTGGCTGGGCGTGCAAGCGTCATCGGCCAGATTACCGATGACCAGTGCCGGGACGGCAAGATCCCGGCCGCCTACCACGCCGTCGCCCCGCGCATCGTCGTAGCTCCATTGCGACAACCAGCTGCGCAGCGTGCAGAAGCGTGCAAGCCCGACCGGGCTCATGTTCACCACCTGCGGATCACCCAGATAGCAGGTGCCGGGCGTGCGCTCGTTGGGGTCGACGCTGGGATCGAGCCAGCGCGGGTCGGCCATGGTGCCGTGCACCACGAAGCAGAACTCCGCAACATCGGAGTCGGGGCGCCCGCTGGCCTCGAGTTCGGCCAGCTTGTCTTTCACCCAGGCGGTGATGCGCCGGTTGCGGTCGATCTGAGCCTGCCGGTAGCGGGTGAGGAACTGTGCGCTGTAGGGCGGTTGGTTGGGGTTGTTCGGGTCGTAGAGATCCAGGTCGGGATCGCGTTTGCTCGGATCGGATTCGTCGATGATCGAGGCGTCCAGCCATTCGGTGAGCGTGCCGTGGCGGCTGATGTGCGCGGCGAGCAACATGATGGCGTCGGCGGCGGGCAGGTCCAGCTGGGTCAGGTCGGGGCCGTCGCCGGAGGGGCTGGCCGTCAGTGTCGGCCGCTGGGCCTGCTGCTGGTAGAGCACCGACAGCGAGCCGCCGCCGCTCCATCCGGCCAGTACCACCTTGGAGTAGCCCAGCCGCTTCTTCGCGTCCTTGATGCATTCGCCGAGATCTTCGACCACCTTCTCCATCAGCAGCGCCGAGTCGGTGCCGCGGAACCGGCTGTTGCAGTAGATGACGTGGTGGCCGGCGCGGGCCAGTGCGTTGATCATCGGCAGATATGCGCCGCCGCCGATCGGGTGCATGAATACCAGCACGGTCTCCGACGGTTTGTCCTTCGGCTTGAGCAGATAGCTCTCCAGGACGGTGATCTCGGCGAGTCCGCCATAAACATCGCGGACCCCGGAATTGTTCTGGAAAGCAACGAGATAGGGGATTCGATCGTATTCGTGTCGGGTCGCCATGGTCAGTGTTGCCCCAGGTCGTGGGCCAGCACCGCGGGCGAGGGTGTCAGGCGCCGGCGGGTGTCGACGGCGATGACCTGCCAGTCGACGCGGGAATATTCGGCGAACTTGCGCCGGGCCCGTTCCCGGGCACGTTCGGGTGCGCCGTGATGAACCCCTTGCGGTGCATGGGAAATCAGCCCCGGCGGCATCGGGATGCCGTAGAGCGAGCCGCCATGGAAAAACGCGATCTCGTCATAGTCGACGTTGCGGTGATACCAGGGTGTGCGCTCGGTCCCCGGAACTCCTTCGGCGGGTTTGGGCAGGAAGTTCATCACGCATACGCCGGTGGCCTGCATGAACAGGTGCACCGTCGGGGGCAGGTGCACACTGTCGGAGGTGATCACGTTGTAGTCGGCGATGTTGAAGGTGAAGGCGAAGTTGTCGCCCCGCCAGCCTTCGACGTCGATCGGATTATGTTGGTAGAAAAGCGTTGTCGGGCCACCCTCATGTACGAGCCGGACTTGGTATTCGTCGCGCGCCCCCAACCCCGGCGGGTTATCGACGGGGGCCGGTTCGGGGATCACGGCTTGGGATGGGTCGAAGGGGAAGTGCCGGCCGAGCGCGCCCGGGGCGGGGACGCGGAACTCGTCGGTGGCCTCCACCATGAGCAGCGTCGTCTCGGTGTCCGGCAGCTGGCGCCAGGTGGTCGCCTTCGGGATATACACCCAGTCGCCGGTGCGGTAACGCAGCGGCCCGAACTCGGTTTCCAGCAGCCCGGCGCCGTCGTGCACGAAGCACAGCAGGTCGCCGTCGACATGGCGGTTGTAGAACGGCGTCACTTGGTGGCGGCGACTGAGCAGGATGCGGCAGTCGGCGTTGCTGAACATCAGCAGCGGGCCGCCGTTGGCGTCGGTGGCATCGCTGGGCTCGAGCTGGTCGGCCAGCACGTCGACGGGGCGCAACGGTCCCACCGCGCGGTAGGCGGTGGGGTCATGGCGACGGTAGAGGTTCGCGGTGCGGCCGGTGAACCCGCCGCGGCCGAGCTCGTCGTCCTTGAGCCCGTCGAGGTCGGCGTGCAGGCGCCGCGGTGTCCTGCCTTTGCGCAGGTGAACGAACGATTCCATGGGTGCTCCGGGACTCGTCGGATACAAAAATAAAAGTGACATTACTTTCTCTTTTGGTGGTGAACAAGGGCCCTGCGCGCAGCTTCGCGCGAGTCGGGGGCAGGCCTCGGCAACGCCGCACCATCAGGGCGCCGGTCGATCGGCTGAAAACGTTCAATTTCGAAATGCCTTCGCATTTCGATGTCTGTGCGACCGCAATTGCGCCGGCGACATTGGGCTGAAACGTGAACGTCATTCGGCCGCCTGGGCTAACGTTCGCGCCATACGCTTGCGTATTGCTGGTCCTGCTCGATCCGGATGAACGAGGTGGGTTAGGTGAATTTTGCCGTGCTATCGCCGGAGGCAAATTCGGCTCGAATCCTTTCCGGTCCGGGGCCGGGACCGTTGTTGGCTGCGGCGGCAGCTTGGGATGGGATCGGTCAAGAGCTGGCCGCGGCGGCAAGCGCGTTTTCTTCGCTGACCTCCGACCTGGCCGGGGCGGCGTGGCAGGGCCCGTCGGCGGCGGCGATGGCCAGCGTCGCGACGTCGTATGTCCGGTGGCTGGGATCCGCGGCGTCCGGCGCGGTGCAGACTGCGCGTCAAGCCGCGACGTCGGCTGCGGTGTTCGAGGCAGCGCGCACGGCCACGGTTCCGCTGGAGCTGGTGGCGGCGAACCGATCTGCGTTGATGTCGATGGTGGCCGCCAACGTGTTTGGGCTGAATGCACCGGCAATCGCGGCGATCGAGGCGCAGTACGAGCAGATGTGGGCTCAAAATGTGGGTGCGATGTTCGGCTACCACGTCGGAGTCTCGGAGGCGCTCTCTGGGCTCGCGCCGTGGCAGGAGGTGCTGTCGGGTGTGTCGGGTCGAGTGGCGAGCGCGCTGGAAGGGACCTCCGCGGCCGCCGCGGCGGCGCTTGGCCCCACCGCGCTGACCGCGGCGGGAAGCGCGCTACCGGCCGCCGCGACCCAGGGCTCCGGCGTTGTTGATTAGCAGGCTTGTGAGCTGGGGAATTGTGGATTGAGGAGGTCTAGGCGGCGGTTGGCGGTCAAAGCGGTGATCCGGCAGGCTTCGGCGATGTTGTCGGCGCCGTTGAGGCGGTGCAGATTGATCGCGGTGTTGCGTAGCGTTGCTAGGACCTGTGCGCCGTTTCCGGTATGTGCCCTTTGACGGTCTTCGTCGAAGGTGACGTCGCGTATCCAGTGCAGGCTGTTCTCGATTCCCCAGTGTTGACGCATCCAGGTCATGATCGCGGTAGGGCGGGCGTGCTCGAACGGCAGGCTGCAGATGGCATAGACCACCTCCACGCTGCGCTGGTCGGTGGCGGTGATCAAGCGTTCACGAGTGATCCGGATGATTTGTTTTGCGTAGGGGAAGCCGATTCCTCGTGCAGCGGTGATGATTTGCGGGGTGCGGGTCTCGACACGGCCGTGGCCGCGGGAGTCGTCGGTAGCGGCTGTGGGCACCTCGGCCCAGGGCAGCGCGGTGATACGCGCAAGTATTTTGGCTTGGTTGGACTTGACGATCATCAGGTAGTGCGACTTCAAGGTGGCGCAGATCAACTTCGCGGTGACGACCTGGGTATGCATCGCATCCACGGTGACCAGCCACCGCAAGCTACCCGGCAGCAGCGTGAGCAGGGCACGTACGCAGGGAATTTCATTGCTTTTCTCGGCGACAGCGAGTTGACCGAGCACCAATCGGGCACGGTGGGCGAACACCGACACGAGATGCGTGGCTGTCGCTTTGGCGCGTAAAGCACCACGCAGCATCTTGCCGTCCAACGCGATCGGCACCAATCCACTGGGGTCGCTGCTGGCCACGTGTGCAGTGAAGTAACTGCCCATCCTGGCGTTGAGGTCGGCGGGGTCTAGCCGAGACAAAACAGCGCGGAAGGTCTTCTCACTGGGCCGCCGGAACCGGACCCCTAATTGGGCCAACACATCATCGGGAGCGGTGGCCGCCCATGTGGCAAAACCAGCATAGCCGCGCATCCCCGCGGCAGTGGCCAGAACCGCGATCGCCAACAAAGCCATCAGCGAATACCTCCGACCGCGTGGGCCCCTCGGGTCTGGCACCGAGGCCAACACATCGAGAAACTCCGATCCGATGAGCTCGCTGCGCTCACCAGGACTCCAGCGGTCGAACACCTCTGGAACCGACGACACAGGCAATACTGAAACGGTAGGCACGGGCAACTCCAGACCAACGACGAACAGTAACCAACTCGATCGTTCTCCAGATAGCCCGTGCCTACACTCCGGCCCCAATAGCGCGGCACCAAAGATCATCAACCCAGCTCACAAGCCTGCTAATCAACAACGCCGGAGCCCTGGACCATGACCGAGGACGCGTCGTGGGCCGAGGGTCTCACCATCCTCGATACCGCGATCAAAGCGCAGCTCGCCGCCGGCAACAACGTTGTCGTCCAGGGCTACTCGCAGGGCGCCGGGATCGCGTCGCTGGAGATGTCCAACCTCAAAGCGGCGGGGGTGCCGACCGGGTCGGTGAGTTTCTCGCTGATCGGTAACGCCATGAACCCCAACGGGGGGCTATATGAGCGTTTCGCCGGCCTGGTTTCACCAAGTCTGGGCAAAACATTCTGGGGCGCAACGCCCGACAATTACTACACGACGGACGTCTACACGCTCGAATACGACGGCTTCGCGGACTTCCCCCGGTACCCGCTCAACTTTGTGTCCGACCTGAACGCCATTATGGGCATTTACTACGTGCACACCCAATATCCGACTCTCACCGCCGCGCAAGTTGCTACCGCATTCACCTTGCCGACGGAGGGGGCAACGATGACCACCTACCACATGATTCCGACCGAGAACCTGCCGCTGCTGGAACCGCTACGTGGGGTTCCGTTTATCGGGAATACCCTGGCAGATCTGGTGCAACCGGACCTGAAGGTGCTGGTCAACCTGGGCTATGGCGACCCCAACTATGCCTATTCGACCGGACCGGCCAATGTGCCGACGCCGTTTGGTTTGTTCCCGGATGTCGCCCCAGCCACGGTGTTCGACGCATTGGTCGCCGGCACTCAGCAGGGCATCAGCGATGCCGCGGCCGATATCGGTGCGTGGCAGTTGCCGTCGTTGCCCGACATTTCGCTCTCGGGCATCTCCAACGCCCTTGGCTCGGATCCATGGTCGGCGCTGAGCAACGCGACCTTGCCCACGCTTTCGGTATCGACGATCGAGAACGCCATCAAGGGCGTCCAGACCGCGACTACCGATATCGCCAATACCATCTCATTCGATGCCACCACGGCGTACGCAACCTTGCTGCCAACCGCGGATGTGGTGAACGCGATGGTCACGACGCTTCCGGCTTACAACCTCAAGCTTTTCCTGGACGGAATTCTGCAGGTCCTCGATGGTGATCCGGCCGGATTGATCTATGCACTCGGGGCACCAATCGCCGCCGACACCGCGTTGGTGACACTGCTGGCCGGCTTCAACCTCTACGCCTACTTGTACGCGTTCAACAAGATCTTGCCGGGGGTCCTCTGAGTCGCTCGCGATGCCACTCAGCCCCGTACCCGCAGCACCACTTTGCCGCGGGCGGTGCGATTCTCCAGCGACGCCACCGCCGCGCCGGCCTGCTCGAGCGGATAGACCGCTGGCTCGGGAGGGGGTAACGCGCCCGAACTCAGCAGACTCTCGAGGGCGGCCCACTGCTCGGCCAGCGCGCCGGGGTGGGTTCCGGCCCAGGCGCCCCAACCGACGCCGACCACATCAATGTTGTTCAGTAGCAGCCGATTTACCTTTACCGTCGGTATCTCCCCACCGGTGAAGCCGATCACCAGCAGCCGCCCGGCCGGAGCCAGTGAGCGAAGCGAATCGGTAAACCGGTCACCGCCGACCGGGTCGACAACCACGTCGACGCCGCGGCCGTTGGTGAGCTCCTTGACCGTGTCCTTGAACCCGTCGGCGAGCACCACGTCGGTGGCACCGGCGGCCGTCGCGATTGCGGACTTCTCCTCACTGCTGACCACCGCGATGGTGCGAGACGCGCCCAGCACCGGGGCCAGCCGCAGCGCCGAGGTGCCGATGCCGCCGGCCGCGCCGTGCACCAGGACCGTCTCGCCGCGCTGTAGGCGGCCCCGGACGGCCAGGGCGAAGTACACGGTCAGATCGTTGAACAGCAAGCCCGCTCCGGCTTCGAAGCTGACGTTGTCGGGCAGCCGGAACACCCGGTCGGGCGCGAGCACCGCGACCTCGGCCATGCCGCCGGAAAGCATGGTCAAACCGACGACCCGGTCGCCGGCGCGCACGTGGCAGTCCGGTGGGGCGCTCCGAACCACACCGGCGATCTCGGCCCCGAGCACGAAGGGAAGCTGCGGTCGGTATTGATAGAGGCCGCGAGTGAGCAACGCATCGGGGAATGCCACCCCGGCGGCATGCACATCGACGACCACCCCGTCGCCGGTTGGTTCGTCGACCTCGGCCACCTCGACCGCGTCCGGACCATCGAGCCGAGTCACCCGTATCGCGCGCATGCCACCTCCGTTGTCAGCTTCGACCCTCAATGAGGCCCCAATCTAGAACGCGCCGGCCACCCGCGCCACAGCCCGGCCGGTGAATTCGCCCGCGCGCAGTTGATCGAGCACACCGACCACGTCTTTGATGTCGACATCGGTGGTGAGATCGTCCAGACGGCGGGGCCGCAACGAATCGCCGAGAAGTGACCACAGCCGCCGGCGCGGGCCGATGGGCATCAACACCGAGTCCATACCGAGCAGCGCGATGCCGCGCAGGATGAACGGCATGACCGTGGTGTGCAGCGCCGCCCCGCCGGTCAGGCCGCTGGCGGCCACCGCGCCTCCGTAGTCGACGGTGCTCAGAACGTCGGCCAGCGTCGCGCCGCCCACGCAGTCCACCGCCGCGGCCCAGCGGGCCTTGGCCAACGGTCGCGGTTTGGCATCGGGATCGGCCGGCAGCCGGCCGATGACCTCGGCGGCCCCCAACGATTTCAGTAGCTCGGCGGCCTGAGGTTTGCCGGTCGAGGCCACCACCTGGTAGCCGGCGGCCGCCAGCAGGTCGACGCTGATCGAGCCGACCCCGCCCGAGGCGCCGGTGACGACGACCGGCCCGGCGTCGGGCGCCACGCCCCAGTTGATCAGCGCCTGAACACTCATCGCCGCGGTGAAACCGGCGGTGCCGATGGCCGCGCCCTCACGCGGACTCAATGTGCCCAGTGCCACCACCTGGTCAGCGGGCAGCCGAACGTATTCGGCGTAGCCACCGTGGCGGCCGGTGCCGATTTCATAGCCGTGCGCCAGCACCAGGTCGCCAACGCTGAACTCGGGCGATTGGGATTCGACGACTTCTCCGGTCAGATCGATGCCCGGAACCACGGGGTACTTACGCACCACACCGCCCCCGGGCGTCAACGCCAGCGCGTCCTTGAAGTTGACACTCGAGAAATGCACCCGGATCGTCACGTCGCCAGGGGGCAGATAGTTGGGTGTCAGCGTCCGGATCGACGCGGTGATCCGATCCCCGTCCTGATGTGCGACCAGCGCATGAAACGTGTCCATAGCGCCCTACGCTAACCTGACCGGCGCCGGTGCGAACTCGCGGTGGCGACACGTCCGGCGTGCGGAACTAGCCGCCCGAATTCATCAGCCGCGCAACGCCACGCGGCGATGACTGGCATAGGGGACAAACCCGCCGGCATGGCTGAGCACGAACTTGATATCCGGATACCGCTGGCGGATGCCATTGCGCACCAACAGATGGGCCGCCCGGGTGGTGTCGAGCAAGAAGTCGCCGGCCCATGGGGCAACTCCGGGAACCGCCGGGCCGGGCCGTTCGGCGGGATGGACGAACACCACCGCGGCGCGCGAATTCAACGCGGTGAACAGGTCGTCCTGGCCGTCTTCGCCGAGATAGACGCCAGCGTGGTTGGCCAGCAGCACGACACCGTCAGCCTTCAGATCATCAAGTGCACAAACGGTTTCGGCCACGCTCTGGTCGAGATGGGGCATCGGTACGGTAGCGAAGAACCCGAACTGCGCTGGTCGGCCGGCGACGACATCGGCCGCGTAGTCGTTGATGTCGCGCGCTAGCGCCGCGGCATCGCTGGCCTGGGGCAGGAAAGCGGTTGCGGGTGCCGATACCGACAAGATCGCCGCACCGACGGTGAGTTCGGCCATTGCCTGCAGCGACCCCGCTGGACTCCAGTCCGGCAGCGCTCGCCCGCCCGCACCATCGACGCCCGCATTGCGCAGCGCGCGACGATAGTCGGGCGGAATCATGTGGTGGTGAGTATCGATTCGCCAGACCGCGAACTCCTTGCCGGGCCGCAGAGCGGCGCCACGTTGTCCTCGCGCCGCAGCAACGAACGGCCCGCCGTCTTGAACTGGGCCAACTTGTCGATGATGTGCTGTCCCTCTGGAGTATGGCCCCAAATGCTGATTCCCTGGTAAGTCGTCGGCTCCCAGGTGGATTCGTCGACCACGATGGGGTTCCAGCCGAGTTCCCATTCGAATCCTGACGGTGTCACCGCGTAGTAGGACAGTTCCCGGTCGTTGGTGTGCTGTCCGACGCTGAGCGCCAGCCCAAACCCCAGTTCCCTGATGCGCTGATAGGACGCGGTGAGATCGTCGAGGTCGGCGACCTGCACGTTGACGTGTTGCACTCGGGTGCGGATCGGGTTGATCGGCAGGCGGTTTGCTGCGGCGATGGCTACCGAGTGATGTCGCTGGTTGACCCGCAGGAATCGGATCTTGAACTTGATGCCGCTGATCGTCTCATCGATGAAGTCGCTCAGTCGCGCGTCGAACACGGTGTCAAAGTAGCCGCGGACTTCCTCTGGCCTCTTCGACGTGATGGCCACGTGTCCGATGCCGCCGGCGCCGGTGACGAAGCCGCCCCGCGCGCCGATGTTCAATGGCGCTGGGCATGGGCGCGGCTCGGCGTAGATCTCCTGGGTCAGGCCGTTGGGCCCGGGGAATCGCGCGAGCCGCGCCACCCCGCGCAGGGAGGCTTGTTCGGCCGAACCTTCGATGATCGGAACGCCTTGGCGCCGAACCCGATTGATGATTTCCTCGAATGTGTTGTGGTCGTCGAGTTGCCAGCCCAGGGCCGTGACGTCCTCCGCCGGTCCGTGCTGTAGCAGGAAGCGGCATTCGTTGCCGTCGAGGCGAAACCGCATGGTATCGGCGAGTGAGTCATTGACGTGCAGGCCGATCGCGTCTCGGCCGAACCGGCGCCAATCGGAGAACCGGTTGGTCTCGATGACGATGTAGCCGAGCTGCACGTTGCCGAACACCGAGCGTCCCGTGGTGCTCATGATGCGAAAGCCGAACTTTGCAAGAGGAATTCGGCAACCAGCTGATTGAACAGTTCGGCGCGCTCCCACTGCATCCAGTGACCGGTGCGCGAGGTCATGACCAACTCGGCGTTGGGCATCAGGTTCAGCAGCTTCGGACCGCCGGCCGGGCGGTTGATCTTGTCGTCGCGGCCCCATAGCACCAGGGTCGGCGTGGGTAACTGCCGGAGTCTGCGGTCGCGGGTGAGGTCCATGCGCCACAGGGTGCGAAGCCCGTTCGGGCGCCGTAGCGGCGGGTCGGCGATCACAGCCGGGTCGATGGAGGCCTGGTAACGCAGGTCGATCAACTCGTCGGGCACCGAATCTCCCTCGTATACCAGGTAAGTACGGATCAGGTGCGCCAATTTGGCCCGCCTCGGCCCGTCGCCGGCGTAGTAGGACAACAGGGTCTTGAGTCCCGCCGTGGGCGCGCTGCGCGTGGTGCCGATCCCACCGGGGCCCATCAGTACCAGCCGGTCGACCCGGTGCGGGCTGTCGAGGGCCAACCGCAGTGCGGCGGCACCGCCGTAGGAATTGCCGACCAGATGTGCCGACGGGATCCTCAGTTCGTCGAGCAGCCCGCGGATTGCGCTGGCCAGATAGCCGAACGGGTCGGACTGATCCACGCCTTTGCTGGAGCGGCCGTAGCCGGGCATATCCGGAATGATCAGCCGGAACCGCTGCGCGAGTAGGTCGATGTTGCGCGCGTAGTTGGAAAGGCCGGTTGCGCCGGGACCTCCGCCGTGTAGTAGCACCACGGTGGGCCCGCTGCCGGCCTCGGCGAAGAAGATCGGCTTTCCATCGACGGTGACGGTGCGTTCGGCGAGCGTCGTGGTGGTCATGCCAGTGCCTCGATCTTCATGGAGGTGGGGAGGGTGTTGCCGAAGTGGCCGGCCGGAGGTGGTGGCAGTGGACTCCCGGATTCGGCAGCGGCATAGACGAATCCGTCCGGGCGCAACACCACGGCGCTCGCGTGCTTGCGCGCCAGCCAGCGCAACAGCGTGCCACCGGAATCGCGAATGCCGTCCGGGCGCGCACCCGATTCGGGCGTGCCCAATCGCACCGCGGGCACACCGCGCTGTGTCCAGGCCTGGCTACCCGTTGGGGCGTCTCCGGTATGCAGCAGCACCCACTGACTGCCGAGAATGTCGTCCAGGCGCGCGGTCGCACCATTGCCATCGAGGACCCATGGCTGCGGAATCTGCCAGCCGACCGCGCGATGTCCGCGAGCCAGGAAGCCATCCTGATACCGGGCGGGTGGGATCCACATGGCCCGCTGCAGCCGGGCCATCGCCGACGGGAACCGGGTCAGGGCGCGCCCCAGGCCATTTCGAACGGCGGCAGCTGCCCGGCGGCGCTCGGTGATGAGGCGTCCGGTGAAGACCGCGCGCCGGGTGACCTCGGTGACGTGCGGCTTGCGCTCGTCCTGGTAGGAGTCCAGCAGCGAGTCCGGTGCGTTTCCGTTCAACACGGCGGCAAGCTTCCAGCACAAGTTGGCCGCGTCCCGCACCCCTGCGGACATGCCCTGGCCGATCCACGGCGGCATGGCGTGGGCGGCGTCGCCGGCCAGGAAGATGCGTCCGATGCGCCAGCGGTCGGCGACGCGGACGTGGTGGCAATAGATCACCGCGCGCAGGATCTCGACCTCGTTGTCGGTGATGCCTTGTGCGTTGAGGACTCGCCAGATCGCTTCCTCGCGGACTAGCTTCTGATCGGCCTCATCGGCCTCATCGGCCTCATCGGCCTCATCGGCCTCATCGGCCTCATCGGCCTCATCGGCCTCATCGGCACTGGCGGGATACTCCCAGCGGTGATGGCCAAGTGGGGTCGGGCAGTCGACGGTGGGGCGGGCCGGGTCACAGTGGAATCGCAAGCGGTCGTGTGCATCCCAGGCGCGCCGCACCTTGGTGTCGATGACCACCCATCGTCCGCGTAGGTGCGGCCGGTGTAGCCGACGCTGAGCTGACCCCGGGTGGGTGAGGAGCCGCCGTCGGCCGCGATGACGTAGCGGGCGCGCAGCCGCTTGAATGTATCGGTACGCAGGTCGGCCAGCAGCAGCTCGGCCGCCGCGTCGTTGTTCAGCACCCGCAGGCATTCGTGCTCGACCAGCACCTCGACATTGGCGAACCGGGCCACGCCCGCGCGCAGTACCTGGTCGACCGCGGGCTGATACAGGAACTGCTGGGGTGGATGGCCACTGCCGCGCGGCTCGATTTTCATCTCGATGAAGGGCACGCCGTGGGCGTCGACAAACGCGATTGGCCGGTCCGGCAGCATGTCGGACTGCAGGCGCTCGGCCAGGCCGACGGACTGCCAGATGCGCATCACCTCTTCGTCGGTGGAGATGGCCCGGGCCCTCCCATAGATGTCCGGATCACGTTCTATGACTACCACTTTCATGCCAAGCTGACCCAATAGGTTGGCCGCGGTGGCGCCGGTCGGTCCGTAGCCGATGATCGCCACGTCGTAGGTCGCTGCCTCAGACATCGCTTCGGTCATCGCCGCTGTTGTCATTGCCGTCTCACATCCGCCTGGGCTCCGCCGGAGCTTGTACTGTAGTGATCGCTACGGTAGTGTAGTGATGACTACAGAGTCAAGGGGTGATCGACGAAGGAGGCTTCATGGCCAAGGAAACCGAATCCCGGCCCCGCAAGCGCGCACCGCGCCGGGGCCGCGCCGACGGGGAACTGTCGCGGGCCCGGATCCTGGACGCGGCGACCGGGATCGCGGCCGAGCGCGGTTATGAAGGCACCAGCATTGCGTTGGTGAGCGCGAAATGCGGGCTGCCGGCCAGTTCCATCTACTGGCACTTCAAGGACAAGGACGATCTGATCGCCGCCGTGATCGAGCGTAGCTTCGGCGCCTGGCTGACGGCATGGCAGCTTCCCGAGGGGCAAAGCGGAGACGAAACCATCCAGGGGACTGGGCAATTCGTAGGACTGGCAACACAGACCGCTAAGGCCTTGTTGGATTCACCGGACTTCATCCGGCTGGGCCTGATGCTGGCGCTGGAGCGTCGGCCGGCCGAGCCGCGGGCCCGAACCATGTTCCTGGAAGTCCGAGCCCAGGCGTTCGGGCAGCTCATTGGAAACTTCGGCAGGTTCATGCCGGGGTTGACCGAAGCGCAGATCTACCAGCTCGCGACCTACGCAATGGCGGGTCCCGACGGCTTGTTCATCGCCAAGGAAATCGACGGCGACGCGGTCAATCTCATCGAGATGTTCGAGTTGCACGGCCGCGCGCTCTACGACGCGGCCCGCCGGTTCATCGAAGACGGGGCAACACGATGAGCCTGGGCGCCGCCGACGTCGGTGCTGGCGCGGGTCCGCCCGGCCAGCATGCGGGCGCAGTGGACAACTGGCCGGTGGCGATCATCGGCTCCGGTGTTGTCGGCACCGATCTGATGAGCAGGATCGGCAATGGCGACGGACGGCTGCGGGTGAGCGCGATGGTTGGCACCAACCCGCACTGTGACGGCCTGGCCCGGGCGGCCGCCGCAGGGATCTCGACCAGCCCAGGTGGGGTTGACGGGCTGCTGAGCATGCCCGAGTTTGCGAATATCCGCCTGGTTTTCGACACCACCAACCCCGGCGCACACCAGAGCAATTGGGCGCGGCTGGCCGATACCGGCGTACGGATGCTCGACCTCCCCGCGTCCGCGATCGGCCCATGCTGCGTGCCGGCAGTCAATCTCGATGCCCAGCTCGACGCGCCGAACCTGAGCATGGCGACCTGCAGCGCACAGGCGGCGGTGCCCATCGTCGCCGCGGTGCGCCGGCACGGGGTGGTGCGCTATGCCGAAGTTGTTTCTGCCGTCGCCTCGCAGGCCCTGGGGCCGGCTGAGCGGGTGACCCTCGATGAATTCGCCGAACTGACCACGACCGCGGTCCAAGAGTTCGGCGGCGCGCCCCGGGCCAAGACGCTCACGATCGTCAACCCCGCCGATCCACCGATGCCGATGCGCACCACCGTCTTCTGCCTGGTTGACCAAGCTGACGAGGTGGCTCGGATCGAGGCGGACGTACTGGCCGTGGTCGACGGAGTCCAAGCCTTGCTGCCCGGCTACCGGCTCAAGCATCGCGTGCAATTCGAGCGGTTGGGCAGCGGCAACACGCTCTACATTCCGGGGACGGGGGAGTTCGGTGGCACTCGGATCACCGTTCTGCTCGAGATCACCGCTGCCGGGGGCTACCTGCCAGCCTGCGCCGGAAACGTCGCGATCGTGACGTCGGCGGCCAAGGCCACCGCCGAGGCGATCGTCGAACGCCACGCTCAAACGCTAAAGGCGAAAATATGATTGGCGATCTGTACATCAGCGACGTCACCTTGCGCGACGGCATGCACGCGGTGCGTCACCAGTACGGCATCGCCCAAGCCGTGGCGATTGCCAGGGCCCTCGACGATGCGGGGGTCGACTCCATCGAGGTCGCCCACGGTGACGGGCTGGGCGGGTCGAGCTGCTGTTACGGCTTCGGCGCGCACACCGACCTGGAATGGATGGAAGCTGTCGCCGGCGCTGTCGATCGCGCCAGGGTGGCGACATTGCTGCTGCCCGGGATTGGCGGCGTCGCCCACCTCGAAGACGCGCACCGCGCCGGCGCGAGCGTGGTTCGGGTGGGTACCCACTGCACCGAAGCCGATCTGGCTGCTCGCTACCTCGGGGCCGCCCGTGACCTCGGTATGGACGCCGTCGGATTCCTGATGATGAGCCACCTGACCACCCTGAAATTGTTGGCCGAACAGGCCAAACTGCTGGAGGGCTATGGGGCGTCCTGCGTGTACGTCGTCGACTCCGGAGGTGCGATGACCGGCGCGGCCGTTGCGCAGCGATTTGACGCGCTGCGCCAGAACTTGGATCCGGCAACAGAATTGGGCATCCATGCGCACCACAATCTGTCGCTGGGCGTGGCGAACTCGGTGGTGGCCGTCGAGCATGGTGCCCGCCGCATCGACGCCTCGCTGGCGGGCATGGGTGCCGGGGCGGGAAACGCGCCCCTGGAAGTGCTCATCGCCGTGGTGAACCGGCTGGGCTGGACGCACGGATGCGAGCTGAACGCCCTGGAAGACGCCGCCGACGACCTGGTACGGCCGCTGCAGGACCGGCCGGTGCGCATCGACCGCGAGACGCTGACGCTGGGCTACGCCGGCGTATATTCGAGCTTCCTGCGGCACGCCGAAATCACCGCCGGGCGTTACGGGGTGGACGCGCGCAGTCTGCTGGAGGAGGCCGGTCGCCGCGGCCTGATCGGCGGGCAAGAGGACTTGCTCGTCGATATCGCTCTGGATCTGGTCGGGCCGGCCGAGCCGTTGGCCCACGGTGTGCCATGATGGGTTAGGGGAGCCGCTGCCTGCTCGTTTGGAAGGAGACCCGAAAAGATGCCGGCCTTTGACAGCGAGCTTGGCGCCTTGCGCCGTTGGGCTCAGGCGATCCTGAACCGGCGTCGCGACGGTGAGATCTACCAGACATCGACCATGGGAGCGTTGCTCAGCGGGGTTTATGAGGGTGATGTCACCATCGGTGAGCTATTGCGCCACGGTGACTTCGGTCTGGGCACTTTCAACCGGCTGGACGGCGAGATGCTGGTGCTCGACGGAGTCTGCTACCAGCTCCGCAGCGACGGCAGCGCCACCGTAGCCGATCTGGACGAACGCACGCCGTTTGCCGCGGTGACCTGGTTTCGCCCCGACCACACGATCGACGTTTCGGCTCCGTGTGATCGCGCCGCCCTGAAGTCGGTCATCGACGCGGCCCTGGAAAGCGCGAATCTGATGGTGGCCGTGCGGGTTAGCGGCCAGTTCAGCTCCATTCGCACCCGTACCGTCAGCGAGCAGCGGCCACCCTTTCGCCCCTTCACCGAAGCTACCCAAGACCAGCGCGAGGTGACGTTCACCGAGGTCAGTGGCACGCTGGCGGGATTCCGGATGCCGGACTACGAACAGGGCATTTCGGTGGCCGGCTATCACTCACACTTCATCGACAGCGAGCGCCGCCACGGCGGGCACACCCTCGACTATCGGCTGATGGCCGGGACCGTGGAAATCGGTATCCGATCCGAACTGCATCTGAGCTTGCAGCACACCCCGGCGTTTCTCAACGCGGAACTCGACCAGGACGATCTGGATGGACAGATCCGGCGGACGGAGGGCGATTGAGCATGAGCGACGGCGGCGTGCGCTCGGCGCAACGGGTGGTCGAGACATTGAGCGCCTACGGGGTCCGATACCTCTTCGGTGTGCCCGGGGCCAAGATCGACTCGGTATTCGATGCGTTGCGCGACAGCGAACTCGAGGTGGTGGTCTGTCGCCACGAACAGAACGCAGCGTTCATGGCGGCCGCCGTCGGTCGGCTGACCGGCACCCCGGGGGCCGCGCTGGTGACCTCGGGGCCGGGCACCACCAATCTGGCCACCGGCCTGGTCACCGCGACCACCGAGCAGGATCCGATGGTCGCGATCTGCGGTGCCGTTACCCGCGCCGACCGACTCAAGCGCACCCATCAGTCGATGGATGCCGTCGCGGCGCTCAAGCCCTTCACCAAGTACACCGGCGAGGTCACCGACCCTGACAACGTGCCCGAAACCGTCGCCAACGCGATCCGGGCGGCGGTGACGGTTCCGCGCGGCGCGGCGGCGGTGGTGTTGCCCGCCGACGTGTCCAGCGCGCCGACCACCGCCGCCATCGTGCGCCCCACTCGGGTGGCCACACTTGGCGCGGCGCCGCCCGAATCAATCGCGGAGGCGGCCAAGCTGATTCGTGCCGCCGAGCGGCCGGTGCTGTTTGTCGGACTTCGGGTCGGCGACCCGGCACCGTGTGCGGCGTTGCGTGCCTTGCTGGCCGCCACCGATCTGCCCGTCGTGGAGACATTCCAGGCCGCCGGGGTGGTATCGCGCGAACTCGAGAATCGTTTTGTCGGCCGCGTCGGACTCTTCCGCAATCAGCCGGGCGACATCCTGATGGGGCATGCCGATGTGCTGGTGACCATCGGCTTCGACCCCGTCGAATACGACCCGCGGCTGTGGAACACCGATCCGACCAGGACGCTCATCCACATCGATGAACTGCCCGCCGAGGTCGACAACCACTATCAGCCAACGCTGGAGCTGCGCGGCAACATCGCCGCGACCCTGACCGAGTTGACTCGGCGAGTCGATGGCCTGCGATCCTCGGATGAGGCGAACGCCGCCCAGGCCGACCAGCGTGCGGCGCTGCGCCGTACCGATGAGCAAGCCCGCAACCATCCCGACGGTGCACAAGGTCTGAACCCGGCGGCCGTGGTCCTCAAGATCCGTGACCTGGTTGATGATGACGCCACCATCGCATGCGACGTGGGGTCGCACTATATCTATATGGCTCGGCACGTCCGGGTGTATCAACCACGCCGGCTGTTGTTCTCCGATGGACAGGAGACGCTCGGAGTCGCACTCCCGCGCGCCATGGCCGCCGCGATGGTGCGCCCCGGCACCCAAGTGGTGTCAGTGTCCGGTGACGGCGGCTTCCTGTTCAGCGCGCAGGAGCTGGAGACCGCAACCCGGCTGGGGCTAGATCTCACCCACGTCATCATGCGCGACAACAGCTACGACATGGTTGGTTTCCAGGAAGTGCTCAAATACGGCCGCACATCGGGTGTCGAGCTAGCCGACTACGACGTGGCCCACTACGCCAAAGCCTTTGGAGCCAAGGGAATCCGGATCCACAGCATGGACCAGTTCGCCGAAGTGTTCCGGATGTCGCTGGCCGAACCCGGCGTCACGCTCATCGATGTGCCCGTCGACTACAGCCGCAACATCGAACTGTTTGCCGACCTGCATGACGGGGTGCTCGACTGAATCCCCGGGCTACTTGAGCTCGGCGGACGACATGCCCAGCAGTCGACGAGCGACAACCAGCTGCTGGATCTGTTGGGTGCCCTCGAAGATGTCCAGGATCTTGGAGTCGCGGCCCCACTTCTCCAACAGCAGCTGCTCGGAATAGCCAGTGGTGCCGGCCAGCTCGACCACCTTGAGGGTGACGTCACTGGCCATCCGGCCAGCCTTGGCCTTACTGATCGAGGCTTCCTTGGAGTTGGGGATCTTGTTGTCCGCCTGCCATGCTGCGCGCAGCGAAAGCAGGTAGCTGGCTTCCCAATCGGCTTCCATCCGCAGGAACTCGGCCGCGGCGGCACTCTGGGTGTACGCGGGCCGGTCGTAGTCGATGTCGATGCCGGCATCGGTGAGGATCTTGCGGATCTCCTCCAAGGCGGCGCGGCCAATGCCGACAGCCATGGCGGCCACGATCGGGCGAGTGTTGTCAAAGGTTTCCATGACCCCGGAGAAACCCTTGCCCACTTCGATTTCCGGCTTGCCCAACAGGTTGTCTTTGGGGATGCGCGCGTTGTCAAAGCGGATTACGGCGGTGTCGGAACCCTTGATGCCGAGTTTGTGCTCGAGCCGTTCGACGATGACGCCGGGATGTTCGCGTGCCACGATGAACGACTTGATCGCCGCCCGGCCCTTCGACTTGTCGAGGGTGGCCCAGACCACGATGTGAGTGGCGCGCGATCCCGCGGTGACAAAGATCTTCTCGCCGTTGATCACGTACTCGTCGCCGTCGAGGGTGGCCGTGGTCGACACGGCGGCCGAGTCGGAGCCGAAGGCCGGCTCGGTGATGGCCATCGCCGCCCACACCTTGCCGAGGCGCTCCAGTTGCTCGTCGGTGGCCACCGCCGAGATCGCGGCATTGCCCAGGCCCTGGTAGGGAATCGAGAGCATCATCGCGACGTCGGCCCAGCTGGCTTCCATGGTCTGCACCAGGGCCGCCATGTTGGCGCCGTTGTGGTTCTCGTCCTTGCTGTCTTCGGAGCCGCGCAGCGCGTCGGCTCCGGCGAAGTTGTAGGACTCCGAGGCTCCCTCAAACAACGTGATGAGGGTGTCCAGCTCGACCGGGTACGCGTGTTCCTTGAGGTCGTACTTGCGCGCGATCGGTCGAATCAGCTCCGCCGTGCCCTGGTGGGTCTTGGTGATGATCGCTTGTAGCTTGCGCGGGATTTCTAAATTGATTGCCATGATTGATCTTTCGCTTGAAAGGCCGGAAAGTCTTGGTTGACGACTGGTTGCGGACTAGATGACGACTACGCCCTCGGCGACGCCGATGGCCCGCAGGTCGCGGTACCAGCGCTCGACCGGGTGCTCCTTGGTGTAGCCGTGCCCGCCCAGCAGCTGCACGCCGTCCAGGCCGATCTGCATGCCCTTGTCGGAACCGAGCCGCTTGGCCAGTGCGGCCTCGCGGGCGAACGGCAGACCCTGCTCAGCCCGTGACGCGCCGCGCCAGGTGATCAACCGCAGACCGTCGAGCTCGATGGCGATGTTGGCGCACATGAACGCAACGGCTTGACGACGCGCGATTGGCTCGCCGAAGGCTTCGCGCTCCTTGACGTAGGGGATGACGTAGTCGAGCACCGCGTGCGAGGTGCCGACGGCCAGCGCGGCCCAGCCCAGCCTGGCCAGGGCGATGGCCTCCGAGTAGTCGGCGTCGGTGGCCTGATCCTCACCCAGTCGGGCGCTCAGCGGTACCGAAACCTTGGAGAGTTCGATCTGGCCCAAGGCGGCGGCGCGAATGCCCATGCTCGGGTCCGCCTTGACGATCAGTCCGGCGGCCGAGGACTCCACGATGAACAGTGCCGGCTTGCCGTCGAGCTGGGCGGCGACGATGAACAATTCGGCGTCGGCCGCAGCGGGAACCAAGGACTTCACGCCATCGAGGCGGTAACCGGACGGGGTGCGCACCGCGGTGGTCTTCAGCCGGGTGGGATCGAACAGCGGTTGCGGCTCGGCGATGGCCACGCAGGCCTGCGGGACATTGTCGCCGGCGAACTCGCTGAGGTAGGTGGCCTGCTGGTCGGCGCTGCCCCAATGGGTCAGTGCCGATGCCACGCCGCCGGGCGCCAGGATCGGCAGCGCCAGCCCCATGTCGCCGTAGGCCAGGGCCTCGGCCACCAACGCGTTGGTCACCGTGGAGCGCTGCTCGGCTATCCCGTCGAAGTCCTCGGGAATGTTGATCGCGGTGATGCCCAGTTCGGCGGCCTTGGCGATGAGATCGGCGGGATAGCTGATGGCTTCGTCGGCGTCGTGAGCGGCCGGACGCAGGATCTCAGCGGCGAACTCCTGCACCGTCTCGACGATCATCTTCTGGTCGTCGTCGGGCGTGAGGTCGAAGTAGTCCTTGCCGCTGGACTTGAGCCGGACCGGGCCGCCGCCGCGCAGGTTCTGTACCCGCTGGAATTGACGGTTCGCCTTGCCGGAGGTGGAGAACATGGTCTTCACCCCGTAGCGCAGGCCCCGGTTCAGCGGATCGCGCAGGTTGTACTTGTCCAGAAATTCCTGGCCGATGATCGGGGTAAGGAATGCCAGTGCCACGTCGATTCCGGTTCGTTTGTGGGGTTGCATCCCCAGCGAGGTTTGGCGGTCGTCGCGTGAGCGAGAGCGCTTGGCGGAAGGGGCGGGAAGTGTTTCGGTCATGTCAGCAAGCCTCTGTCGTTGGGGCAGTGCGATAACCGTATCTTACTCCTGAGTAAGATAGATAGGGGCCTGTTAGTTAATTCACACCCGGTCGCTGCGAAGCCGGTTGAGGACCTGTTCGTGCAGCAGGCCGTTGCTCGCCACGGCGCTGCCGCCGTGCGGGCCGGGGGTGCCGTCCAGGCTGCTGAATTGCCCGCCGGCCTCACGCACCAAAATGTCCAGCGGGGCCAGATCCCACACCGACACCTCCGGTTCGGCGGCGATGTCGATGGCCCCTTCAGCGAGCAGGCAGTAAGAGAAGAAGTCGCCGTAGGCGCGCACGCGCCATACCGCATCGGTCAGGTCGACGAATTGTCCGCGCAATCCGAGTTGGGCCCACCCGGACAGGCTGGAGAAGGAGAGACTGGCCGAATTCAGTTCTGCCACAGAAGAAACCGCTATCCGGCGCGGCGGTCCACCCTGGACCGCGGTGAAGGCGCCCTGACCCCGTCCGGCCCACCATCGTCGCTGCAATGCGGGGGCGCTGACCACCCCGATGGATGGGACGCCGTCTTCGAGCAACGCGATCAGGCTGGCCCACACCGGCACCCCGCGGACGAAGTTCTTGGTGCCGTCTATCGGGTCGATGATCCACTGGCGTCCGCGCAGGGTCGTGGTACCGCCGTATTCCTCGCCCAAGACGCTGTCGCCGGGGCGCTCACGTTGCAGCGCCGCACGTATTTCAGTCTCGACCGCCCGGTCTGCGTCGGTGACCGGGGTCAGGTCCGGTTTGGTGTCCACCCGCAGGTCGAGCGCCTGGAATCGGGCGCGCGTCACTGCGTCGGCACGGTCGGCGAGTGCCAGCGCAAGGTGCAGATCCTGCTCACTCATGCCAGCAGTCCTACCATGGCGGCGTGGGATGGGAATTCGGCGTGTTGCTCATATTGGTCGCGGTGCTCTTGGCGTTTCTTGCCCCGCGGTTCCTTCCTCGTGGTCCCCGCGGTGCCCGGGCCAGCGGCACCTTGTTGGTGACCGGAGTGAGCCCGCGGCCAGACGACGCCGTCGGCGAGCAGTACGTGACCATCACCGGCGTCATCAACGGGCCAACCGTCAACGAATACACGGTGTATGGGCGGATGGCCGTTGACGTAGATCAGTGGCCGTCCACCGGGCAGGTGCTGTCGGTCGTGTATTCCCCCAAGAACCCCGACAATTGGAACTTCGCGCTCGAAGAACCGCCCGAGGACTAGCGGGCTTGGCACGCGATCTCACCCGGCCGCCGGGGGGTGTGCCATCACGGTGAGCCGGACGCCGTAGCGGGGCAGCACGCCCGAGGCCCGTGTTGCGGGCGGCGCGACCATGCCCGGAAAGCCCGGTGAACCCGCGGCGGCAGCCTCCTCGGTCCCCGGGATCGTGGTCAGCCCGGACGGCGACAGCGCCGAGACCATCCGCGCCGACGGCGCGGACCAGCTGGGCGGAACCGACAATTGGCCGATCGAGCCCGACCGTCCGACGCTGGCGGCCACCGCACTGCCCAGCCCGCCGCCGGAGGCGGCGCTGGCGGGAGCGGTTGACGAAATCAGCGAGCCGAGCCCAAAATCGCTGGGCGTTACCTCGGCAGGATTTTCTGATGAGCCGATCAAGCCCAAGTTGTTCTCGGCGCCGATGACCCCGGCGCAGAACGACTCGATGTCCTGCGTGACGCCGACCGTCGCATAGGCGCTGAAGACGCCGTCGACGATCGTGAAGTCATCGGGGAGGATGCTCGGTATCGCCTGTATTGCCCCCAGCGACTGAGTCAGCGACGAAACCAGTTGGGTAATCGGATCTGTGGCGGCGGCGGTGGCATTGGCTTGGGTGACCGCGGTGCTTTGCGCGGCAAGCCCAGCCGGGCTGGTTGCCTGGTTCGGAGAAGAGAACGGCGTCAGCATGCCCGCTGCCGCCGAGGTGGTGGCATAGCCGTACATCGCCGCGGCGTCCTGGGCCCACATCTCCGCATACTGCGCCTCGTTAGCCGCGATCGCCGAGGTGTTCTGTCCGAAGAAGTTCGTCGCGATCAGCACCAGCAGCTGCGCGCGGTTGGCCGCGACCAGGGGTGGCGGCACGGTCATGGCGTATGCCTGCTCGAAGGCCAACGCTGCCGTCCTGGCCTGGATTGCGGCCTGCTGCGTCTGCTCGGCCGTCCGATACAGCCAGCCGACATAGGGGGCGGCGCTGGCCGCCATCGATTCCGATGCCGGGCCACGCCAACTCAAGTCGGTCAGACCCGTCAGGATCGACCCACATGTTTCGGCCGTGGTACCCAGCTCGGCTGCCAGCGCATCCCAGCTGGCCGCGGCCGCCAGCAGGGAGCCCGAACCAGGGCCGGTGTACATGCGGGCGGAGTTTACTTCCGGCGGTAATAGCGAGAAATCCATTGGTACACAGCTCCTTAGTTGATGTGAGTGTTGAACCCTTCGCGATCGGCGGCGGCGTCGTCGGCGGCCGTTGTGGTGGGCGGGGGTTACTCAAATATCTAGAATTTCCGCAATTGCGGTGGGGGATTGACGCAAAATGTGCGAATCACGTGAAATGCCACCCGCGGTGGGTTGGCGCGCCCGCGGCAGTTGGGCGTCGTGACGGGCTTAACCAGGCGCAATCAGGCGCCAGTCGCCGCCAGGGGCAGGTGACGTCCGCCAATCGGTGGCGGGCCTCGTGCGCGCGGCATGCGGGCGACCTTCGGTTCAGGCTTGCCCTAAAAGTCGCAAAGGTGCGGGTGACGGCGCATACCGTTTGAGCAAATTCCTGGTAATAGTCCAGTGAATTCCGCGCCGCTGCCGGCGATAGCTAAAGTCCGGCGATCCAGCCAGCCGTTCAACAATCGCCGAAAGGCGGAATTGCTTTCTGCTACTGGCCGTCTCACCAGCCGGAGTGGCTCAGCGCAATCCGGCTATTCGGGCTCGAGTGCCCGCGGGGTGTCAGCCGGCCGCGGGCGGGCGCGCCATGACCGTGAGCCGGACTCCGTATCGGGGTATGACGCTGGTGGCTCGCTTTCCAGTTCCCACCGGCATACCCGGCATGCCCGGTGCGCCCTGCTCGGCCACTTCGGTGCCCGGGATCGTGGTCAATCCGCTGACCGACAACGCCGAGGCGGAGCCCGACGAAGGGGCGGCCCAAGACGGGGGCACCGACAACTGGCCGATGGAACCCGCCCGGCTCATGCTGACGGTCACCGCATTGGTCGCGCCCCCGACGGCGCTGCGCTCGGCGGAGGAGAACATCGCGCCGAGTCCGAGGGCACCAGGAGTCACCTCGGCGGGGTTCTCCGAAGCGGCGCCGAGCAGACCCAGATTGTTCTCGGCGCCGATGATTCCGGCGCAGAACGATTCGACATCCTGGGTGACGCCGACCGTCGCGTACATCGCGAAGATGCCGTCGAGAATGCTGAAGTCGTCGGGCAGGATGTTTGGTCAGTTGCTCAATGACGGCAGCGCGTCGGGCACCAGCGAGGTCAACTGCGACCACACGGACTGGGCGCTGGCCGGGGCGTTGCCGGCGGCTTGGCTGACCGCGACGCTTTGGGCGGCCAACCCGGCGGGGTTGGTGTCCTGCCCGGGAGCGGAGAACGGCACCAACGCGGTAGCCATGGCCGAGGTGGCGGGATAGTCATACATTGCTCCGGCGTCTTGGGCCCACATCTCGGCATACTCTGACTCGGTAGCCTCGATCGCTGCGGTGTTCTGCCCGAAGAAGTTTGAAGCGACCAGTGCTACCAGCAGGGCGCGATTTGCCGCAACAACGATCGGCGGAACCGTCATCGCGTAGGCCTGTTCGTAGGCCGCGGCCGCCGCGGCGGCCTGGTCGGCGGTTTCGCTGGCCAGCGCGCCGGTTATCTCCAGCCAGTCGATAAACGGACCGGTCGCGGCCAGCATTGCCGCAGAGGCGGGGCCCCACCAGTACATACCGCTGAGGGTTGAGATCACCGAGCGGTAGCCCTCGGCCGCCGATGCCAACTCGATCGCGACCATGTCCCAGCTTGCCGCGGCGGCCAGTAGCGACGCAGAACCGGGGCCGCTGTACATCCGCGCTGAGTTAACTTCGGGCGGCAACAAGAATGCGTAGTTCATTGCTCCACAGCCCCTTTGACTGGTTATGGCCGTATGTGGCGGTATGTGTGCGTGGGTTGTACGTGCGTTGGACGTGGGTGGGCGTTCCGAGCCGACACTGGCTCTCGGGAGGGTCGCAAGCGCTAAGCAACTGCCGGGGTGCGAAACGCTGAATTCGCGTCCGAGTGGGAGCTGGCTAGCGTCGCGCCGAGCTTACAACCGGCCGGCGGTCGCGCCAGTGCGCGGCAATTTGCGGGACAGGCGCCGCTTGCACCTGAAATTACACTGTGGGATAGCTGTATAGCGGCTATTAAAGGGCGCTATTGGGTATTCGCTGCGTTGGCCGTGAGTCGTTTGTTGACTTTTGGTCACGTTGAATCTAAACGATCATGCGACGTTTGCCGGCCGGCTTGTCTCCGGCGCATGGTTCCGGTTTGCCGTGCCGGCTAGCTGGGGCTCAGGGCTGTTTGCTGCCCGTTGCCGCGCGCTTGGCCGAGTCGGGCCGCATCGACGAACGGGGAGGCGGAAAGCCCAGCTCCACTGGGCCGGGCGGGCCCAGCGGATGTCGAACTCGCAGCGGGCACGCACCGCCCCCGGGCGTGCCCCGCCATCGCGGTTGGGCCGGTGTTGGGAACTGACCCATTGCCAACCTACCGGGCCGTGATGCATGCTTGTGCACCGGAAGTCACCAGGCGATGTTTATTGCCGCGTGATTGCACCGTCATTGCGTTCCGCCAGTTGGCGATGAACGTAATTCTCGGGTATCTGTGGAGCGCTCATGCGTGGATGAGACACGGGAACCCCCAATTCGTCTGTTGTCGCTTTAGTAGCTGTGTTCTCACTACGGCCGGATTCGTAGGGACCAATGGCACTGGAATCGGGACCAACGCCTCTGGGAACTCTGGCCCGCCGCCGATAACGTATTGACTAGCCGAGCGGCCCAGTAGAGGAGGCCACGATGAGCAACCAGGCAGCCCCGGCAATCGTCGTCGGTATCGATGGATCGCGGGCGTCCACCCATGCGGCTGTGTGGGCAGTCGATGAGGCGGTCAGCCGCGATATCCCCGTGCGCTTGGTGTACATCATCGATCCCGCGCAGGCTCCTGCCGGTGATCGAGATGGCCGGCAAAGCGCCGCGCGCGCGGCGCTGTTCGACGTTCAGCGCGCCGTCGAGGCAACCGGACAACCGGTCAAGATCGAAACCGAGATTCTGTGGGGACGGCCGCTTACCAAGCTGCTGGAGGAGTCTCGCACGGCGGTAATGGTCTGTGTCGGGTCGATCGGACTCAACCACGCACGCCGGGGCGAGGGCTCGGTGGCGGGAACTCTGGCCGGTTCGGCGTTGTGCCCGGTGGCCGTCATTCAGTCACCCGCGGGTGCTGCGGGGGCGCCCAAGGTCGGCGAAGTCGTCGCGGAAGTGGACAACGGCTCGGTGCTACGGCATTCATTCGAGGAGGCCAGGCTGCGCAATGTCCCATTACGGGCCATCTCCTCACGTGTTGCCACAGTTCACGGGAGTGAGGACGGAAACCGTTTGGCGACAGCGCAACTGACCCGGCGGCTGACCCGATGGACACGGCTATACCCCGATGTTCGGGTGGAGTCGGCGATCATCGCCGGACATGCCTGCCGCTACATGGCTGCCAATGCCAAGCCGGACGAACTGTACGTCACGGATTCGCACGCAGCCCAGGTGTGCAGCGTGTACGGCGCTGGATGCTCGGTCCTGACGGTCCGTAGCGGCAACCTGTAGGCAGCAGAGCGGGGAGTGGTCCGTTGGTAACGGTCTTCTTGGTCGATGATCATGAGGTGGTGCGGCGCGGCCTGATCGACCTGCTCGACGCCGATCCCCAACTTGACGTCGTCGGTGAGGCGGGTTCGGTGTCGGAGGCGATGGCCAGGATTCCCGCGGCCAATCCCGACGTCGCGGTGCTCGACGTCAGGTTGCCCGACGGAGACGGCATCGAACTGTGCCGTGACCTGTTGTCTCGCATGCCGAATCTGCGCTGTCTGATCCTCACGTCCTACACCTCCGATGAGGCGATGCTGGATGCCATCCTGGCGGGAGCCAGCGGATATGTTGTCAAGGACATCAAGGGGATGGAATTGGCTCGAGCCATCAAAGAGGTCGGTGCGGGGCGCTCGCTGTTGGACAACCGTGCCGCGGCCGCACTGATGTCCCGATTGCGCGGCGTTGTCGAGAGGCCGGACCCGCTGTCCGGCCTTACCGATCAGGAGCGGACGTTGCTGGGGTTGCTCAGCGAGGGGCTCACCAACAAGCAGATCGCCGACCGGATGTTCCTGGCCGAGAAGACGGTGAAGAACTACGTTTCGCGGCTGCTGGCCAAACTGGGGATGGAGCGCCGGACGCAGGCCGCGGTGTTCGCCGCGGAGTTGAAGCGCGCGCGCTCGGCAGGCCATCGATAGGCGGCGCGGCCATGACCGACGAACCACATCCGCAGGATGCAGGTCCATCCCTGGGCGTGCCCTCAGGTGACGGTCTACGTCCGTTGCGCCTCACGCTGTCTCAGCTGCGGCTGCGTGAGCTGCTGGTCGAGGTGCAGGAACGGGTCGAGCAGATCGTCGAGGGCCGCGACCGTCTCGACGGACTGGTGGAGGCCATGCTCGTGGTCACCTCGGGCCTGGAGTTGGACGCCACCTTGCGCACGATCGTGCACTCGGCCACCAATCTTGTCGACGCTCGATATTGCGCCCTGGAGGTGCACGATCGGGATAAGCGCGTGTTGCAGTTCGTCTATGAGGGCATCGACGAGGACACGGTTGCCCGTATCGGCCACCTGCCCGAGGGCCTGGGCGTCATCGGTCTTCTCATCGATGAGCCCAAACCCCTACGGCTGGAAGATATTTCCCAGCACCCGGCCTCGATCGGCTTTCCGTCGCATCACCCGCCGATGCGGACCTTCCTCGGGGTTCCGGTTCGGGTGCGCGACGTGTCGCTGGGCACCCTGTACCTGACCGACAAGACCAACGGGCAACCGTTCAGCGACGACGACGAATTGCTGGTACAGGCACTGGCGGCGGCGGCCGGTATCGCAATCGCCAACGCGCGCCTCTACGAACAGGCCAAAGCGCGACAGGCGTGGATCGGGGCCACCCGTGACATCGCCACCGAACTGTTGTCCGGCACCGAACCGGCGAGTGTGTTTCGGCTCGTCGCCGAGGAGGCGCTCAAGCTCACGTCGGCCGACGCCGCGCTGGTGGCCATTCCCGTCGATGAGGACGTGCCCGCTTCCGAGGTGGCACAGCTACTGGTGATTGAAACGGTTGGCAATGCGGTGGCTGCGGCCGAGGGGTGCACCATCGCGGTAGCAGGTACCGCCCTGGCGGAGGTCTTGCTCGACAGCGCTCCACGGCAAGTCGACAAGATCGCTGTCGAGGATGTGGACGAACTGGGCGACATGGGTCCGGCGCTGGTCCTGCCGCTGCGCGCCACCGATGCCGTGGCAGGTGTCGTGGTGCTGCTGCATCCCAGCAGTCCGGAGTCGGTCACCGAAGAGCAGCTGGAGATGATGGCCGCCTTTGCCGACCAGGCCGCGCTGGCCCTGCAGCTCGCCACCTCGCAGCGGCGAATGCGCGAACTTGACGTGATGACCGAGCGTGATCGCATCGCACGCGACCTCCACGATCACGTGATTCAGCGGTTGTTCGCCATCGGTCTGGCGTTGCAGGGCAGTGTGCCGCGAACGCGTGAACCAAAAGTGCAGCAACGGCTTTCAGAAGTGATCGATGACCTGCAGGGGGTGATCCAGGAAATCAGAACGACCATCTTCGACCTGCATGGGTCATCGCAGGGCGTCACTCGGTTACGGCAGCGAATCGATGCCGCCGTCGCTGCGTTCGGCAGCTCGGGATTGCGCACCACCGTCCAATTCATCGGGCCGCTGTCGGTGGTTGACAACGTGCTCACCGACCACGCCGAGGCGGTGGTCAGGGAAGCGGTCAGCAACGCGGTCCGGCACGCGCAGGCCACCACCTTGACCGTTCGGGTCAAGGTCGACGACGACTTGTGCATCGAGGTCAGTGACAACGGGCGCGGGATGCCCAAGACGTACACCAGTAGCGGGCTGACGAATCTGCGGCGGCGCGCCCAGGAGGCTGGCGGCCAGTTCACCATCGAAAGCCCGGCCGCCGGCGGCGGAACGTTGTTGCGCTGGTCAGCCCCGCTCATCCAATAGTTGTTCGGGCCATTCGACCACCCGGGAAAGGTTGCGACGCGGCGTCGCCGGCAGTGGATCGGCATTGATCGGTGCCCAACCGACTCGCAGCAGCATTTGCGGGTAGGCACTGCCGCCGAACACATCCTTGCGAATCGCTTGGCGGGTCTTGTGGACCTCCAGCGGTTCGGTGATGGGACAGGAGGCCAACCCCATCGCCGTCGCGGTCAACAGGACAGTGCTGGTCGCCTCGCCCGCGTGAAGTCTTGATGCCCGGTCATCTTCCTCGGTGCCCAGCGCCAGGATCACGGCGCTGTCGGCGGCCGGTGAGACCCCCGACGGCTGGGCCAGCCCCGGCCCAGCGAAAAGGCGTCCGGGAATCGGGGCGTCCTGATCCGACGGGGGCGTATTGCGGGCCGGAACTCCGGCTACCGCGCCGTATCGTCCACTCCACGTGGTGAGTTCGCGCATGTACTCGTCATTGGTGGCGTGGTCCCAGACCGCCTGCGCCACAACTTCGCGCATCTTGTCCAGCGCTTCGACCTGGCGCAGCGCTACGTCGCAGCGGGCTACCCGGGCCGCCATCTGGGCGATGTCGCCGGCGGCCACTGGCCAGGAACTGTAGGCCCGCCGGTCCGTTCGCCGCCGCGGGATGGCCGCCGCAAGCGCGATGTCGCCCTGATCCGGTGGCTTCGCCTGCAGCTCGAGGCTCGCCAGATGACGGGAGTTGTCCGGGTCGGGAATGCGGGTCACCGTGGCTTGCCAGCCCATCGACGCCAGGGCGACGACGCAGTGATGCAGTGCGACGCCGCAGCTGATGATCAGGTCGCGGCCGTCCGGGTCGGTGCTGTGCAGCTGCATATCCGGTTCGGAGAAGAGCTCCAAACTTCTCGAGGTGACCTGCCAGCGCCACGGCTGCGTGTTGTGAATGGACGGTGCGCGGGTGGCCAGCGTGAGGACCGTTCGCAGGGTGCCCACGTCTGGGAATTGGGCGTTCATCGCTGCCTTTCCGGTCAGACAAGCCGTCCCATCGCTGTCATACGTCAAGGATCGGTGTGCGACCTCTGATCGTGGCAGAGGATGAAGCCACCGGCAACGAGGGACCTTTGGCCCTGCTCCGGGCCGTGGCCGCACCGGAATAGTGGTACTGCGGGTTGCAGATAAACCGCGGGAGGTTGGGAAGAGCGCTCATGAACCATCTGACGACGCTCGATAGCGGGTTCCTCAAGGCCGAAGATGTGGACCCGCGGGTGAGTCTGGCGATCGGTGGCCTGGCCGTCATCGAGGGGCCGGTACCCGAGCAGCATGACCTGGTGTCGGTGTTCTCCGAGCGGATCCGCGCCTGTCCGCGGTTTGCCCAACGACTGCGTCGGTACCCGTTCGACCTCGGCGCACCACAGTGGGTGGATGACCCCGACTTCGACATCGCCCGGCACGTGCGGCGCGTGGCGCTGCCCCACCCCGGCGATGATGATGCGCTGTACCGGCTGGTTGCCGACGTGATGGCGCGGCGCCTGGACCGCGATCGGCCGCTGTGGGAACTCTGGGTTATCGAGGGCCTCGCCGGAGAGCGGTGGGCGATGCTGACAAAGGTGCACCACTGCATGGCCGACGGGATCGCGGCAACCCACATACTTACCGGGCTATGCGACCGCGATGGTGGCGGCGCGGCTGACGGTTCGGCCCGCTGCCGCGCCGCGCAGCGGCCGAAAACGGCCGCCGCCCGCCCCCGCAGCGGGCTGAGTGGGCTGTGGAATGCGCCCGCCGCGATCGCTTCAGGGGTGGTCCGCCTGGCCCAAGGGTCGGGCGAACTTGTCACCGGCCTGCTGACCCCGGCGGCGTCGGCGCTGACCGGGCCGCTCAGCGACCTGCGCCGGTTCAGCGGGGCTCGGGTGCCGATGGCCGACCTCGAACTGGTTTGTGAGACATTCGACGTCACCATCAACGACGTTGCGCTGGCTGCCATTACCGAGAGTTACCGCAACGTGCTGCTGGCGCGGGGCCAGCAGCCGCAGCAGGGTTCGTTGCGAACACTGGTGCCGGTTTCGGTGCGGGCCGACAACGCCTTCGACAAGACCGACAATCGGGTCTCGGCGATGTTGCCGAACTTGCCCGTGGACGAGGAGGATCCGGTTCAGCGGTTGCGCAAGGTGCATGCCCGGTTGGGGCAAACCAAGGCCAGCGGCCAGCCCCAAGCCGGAAACCTGTTCCTATCTCTGGCTGATCGCATCCCGTTCGCACTGACCGCCTGGACCGTTGGCGTCTTGATGCGGCTACCGCAACGCGGAGTCGCAACGGTGGCGACGAATGTGCCCGGGCCACGCCAACCACTGCAGATCATGGGTCGGCCAGTGGCCGCGGTATTCCCGGTGCCGCCGCTGGCGATGCACCTGCGCACCGGCGTCGCGATGCTCAGCTACTCCGACGACCTGTACTTCGGCATTCTCACCGACTACAACGCGGTTGCAGATGTGGATCAGCTGGCGCGGGGGATCGAAGCCGCGGTGGCCCGGCTGGTGGCGATCAGCAAGCGGCGCAAGGCCCGTCGCGCTCGCGGACCGTTGTCACTGGTGGTGTGAGGATGGGCGATTCTGCTAGCGACCTGGCAAACCGCACCGATGTCGCGGCACTGTTGCGCCGGTTCTACGGTCGAGCCTTGGACGACGAGGTGTTGGCGGAGCCGTTTACCGAACTGCGGTCGAGCGGACTGGACTCGCACCTTCCGGTCATGTGCGACTTCTGGGAGACGGTGTTGTTCCGTGCCGGTCGTTATCGTGGTAGCGCGCTGACGGCCCACCGGGATCTACACCGCCAGACCCCGCTGCGCGCCCGCCATTTCGTCCGCTGGCTGACCATTTGGAATGACACCGTCGATGCGATGTATCGCGGGCCGGTGGCCGAGCATGCGAAAGTTCAGGCCGCCAGGATCGCCTGGGCGATGCATCGCCGGCTCAACGGAGTGGATGCCCTCGAACTCGACGCACTCGTCGGCCGCTGAGGTCACGCCCCCCCCCGAGCGTCACGCCAGAGTGACGCTCCATGCCGAACGCCACGCTGGCGTGACGCTCGGCGCAGAAGGGGGTCAGGCGAAGGTGTCGTTGCGGTCTGGCTCCGGGCCGAACTTGAAGTGCCGTCCGGTGATTCCGGTCGGGATCACCCGCACGTAGTGCAACTTCAAGGTCGGGATCCACGGTGACAGTTTGGCGCGCTCTGCTTTTTGCACCTCCGCGTCGGTTCTCAGTACCTGAGCGCGACCCTTGACGATCACACTCCAGCCTTCGGTGTCGCTGTGATCGTCAGCTTCAAAGGCGACCGGGCTACTCGTCACGGCGAGAAACAGTTTGGTGCCCTCGGCGGTGCGGAACAGCACGGTGCGATCCTGCACCACGTAGTTGACCGGGAAGATCTCCGGCTCGCCGGCGATGCTGGTGACTAACCGGCCCAGCGCCGCGCTGCTCAGCAGCTTCCAGCTTTGATCGTCAGACAGAAACGTGACTGGTCGGTCGGGCATCGTTTCAACCTTTCTCGGGCTTCTGGCGAACTTCAAAAATACTGTCTAGTCCTCGCCGCGGCGTCGGAGCGAGAATTTCTTCGATCAGCGGAGTGATCCCAGCGCGGATCAAGACTTGCGGCTGGCCGCGTCGGCCGATCAGGTCGGCGACGATGTCGCGGCTTTCGTTCGACTCGATCAGATGCGTCAAGGTGCACGTTGCCATTCCGGCCATGGTGCATTCGAGCAGAACGCTGGACAACACCTCACCGCACCGCAATACGTCGGCCCGAGTGTCGCCGGGGGTGGATAGAACAAGGATTTTCGACCAGTCCGAGGTGATTTCGGGCCGGCGGTCCTGGTGACTGCGAACCGGAAAATCGCGGCTCAGGTCTACCCGCTGGCGCTCGGTGTCGGAAGCGAGCGCCAGCGGTGGCACGCCATCGGTCAGCACGAACGGTGAAGTCCACCAATCCAGTTCGGCATGATAGGACAAGTCATCGCGCCGTAGCGCCGCGCTGAGGTGCGACGCTTGCACCAGTTGTGGCCGTTGCTCGTCGGTGAGCACGTCGAGCATCGCGATGTCGTTGTCGATGGTGTTCCTCAGCACCCCTTCAAACAGGTCCCAGTAGCGGGGACGGTCAAACGCAAGTCGATCGGTGCGCCGTTGCAGGATCGACTCGGCCCGTTTGAGTTCGGTCTCGGTGACTTCCTCGATGGGGCGGAAGTCGACCGTGGCCAGATGGTTGGGGTCATCGGGGGTGGGGAAGCGGGTGATGCTGGGTTGCCAGCCCGCCGCCGTCATGGCTACGCCCAGATGGTCGAGCACCGCCCCGCAGCTGATGAGGGTTTCCCGGCCGGAATGGTCTGTGGCGGGAACGGTTCGGCCGCGATCGGCGAACAGGTGAACAGCCACGACCTCGGAACCGGAATCGCGGTCGCGGTCGGCCACCCACCGCCACGGTTGGCTGTTGTGTACCGATGGCGCCCGGCAGGCCAGCAGCACTGCGGTTTTGAGCACCTCCATGTCCACACCCTCGAGGCTACGGACGGCCTGGAGCGGCTGGCTAGGGTCATTCGTCATTCAGCGCAAATACCTTGTGTCACTGTGCGTTCAGGGTGGAGTTGCTGCTCGCTCGGGCTCTGATTCTGTCGGTGGCCGCTCGTGTTATTCGAACATGAGTTCGATTAACCGGGAAGAGGTTGTTGCGGCTTTCGACGCGCTCGATGCGGTGATGACGCGGCTGCAGGACTTGTGTTTTGACGGGTTGACGACGCCGGAGCGGTTGGCGTTGTTGCAGCGTTGTGAGGTTGCGCGGCGTCGGTTGCCCAGCATCGAGCATCCGCTGATCAATCAGCTGGGGGAGCAGGCCGGTGAGCAGGAGTTGGGTGGGAAACTGGCGGCGGTGTTGGCCGGTCGGTTACGGGTCAGTCGCGGGGAAGCCAGTCGGCGGCTGGGGGAGGCCGCTGATCTGGGTCCGCGCCGGGCGTTGACGGGCGAACAGCTGGCGCCGTTATTGAGTGCGACCGCCTCCGCGGTGCGTCAGGGGCGTATCGGTGCGGGTCATGTGCGGGTGATCCGGGAGTTCTGTGGCCAGGTGCCCGCCGAGGTGGACCTAGAGACCCGCGAGCGCGCCGAAGCGCATCTGGCGCGGTTGGCGGGGCAGTTCCGCCCCGATCAGTTGGCCAAATTGGCGCAGCGGTTGATGGATTGTGTGAATCCCGATGGTCGCTATAGCGATGAGGATCGGGCGCGGCGACGCGGCTTGACGCTGGGGCGGCAGGGACGCGACGGGATGTCGCGGATCAGCGGCTGGCTGACCCCGGAAGCGCGGGCGGGGTTGGATGCGGTGCTGGCCAAGCTGGCGGCCCCGGGGATGTGCAACCCCGATGACGAGAGTCCGGTGGTGCAAGCCCCGGCCGGTGCGGACGCCGTGAGTCGTGATCGGCGTTCGGTTGGGCAGCGTCACCATGATGGGCGCAACGCTGCGGTGCGGGCGTTGGTGGCCTCAGGAGACTTGGGCCAGCACAACGGGTTACCTGCCTCCATCATTGTGACGACCACCCTTGGTGAGCTGCAAAGGGCCTGCGGTCGGGGGCTGACCGGGGGCGGCACCGTGTTGCCGATATCGGATGTGATCCGGTTGGCCCGTCACGCGCATCACTATCTGGCGGTGTTTGATCGGGGCAAGGCGGTGGGGCTGTATCACGCCAAACGGCTGGCCACTGCGGGGCACGCCTGGTGTTGTATGCCAAAGACCGTGGTTGCACCCGTCCGGGCTGTGATGTGCCGGGCTATCAATGCGAGGTGCATCATGTCGCCGCGTGGGCCACCAGCGGGCGCACCGACATCGATCAACTCACTCTGGCCTGCGGGCGTGACCACAAACTGCTCGAGCAGGGCTGGCGCACTCGCAAGAACGCCCACGGTGATACCGAATGGCTGCCACCGCCGCACCTCGACCATGGACAGCCAAGAACCAACACCTACCACCACCCCGAAAAACTGCTCCGCGACAGCGCAGCCGACGAAGGCGAAGAGGGGGGTTGATCGCGCCGTTGTCTGGCATGCTGAACCCATGGCAGGCAAGGAAATCGATCGGGTCCGCGGGACGAGCGCGCTGGCGGTGATCAAGCAGCACCCCGCAATGGTGCTGTTCGTGTTGTCGCCGGCGCTGGCACTGTTGGCTGTCATCTGGTGGCTGGCTGGTGCCGGTTGGGCAATCGCCGCGGCCCTGGTGGTGCTGGTCGTCGGTGTTGCCGTCGTGGTCCGCAAACGCTGATCGAGCCACGATGCGGTCATGGTGGGGTTGGGGCAACGTCGAGGATGCTCTGACCGAGGCGGAGACGCACGCGTTGTTATCGCGCGTATCGGCGTTGCTTCCCGGCCATGACCTTTCCGATCATCAGCCGCCGGACCCGGCCGCGCTCGCGCTGCCCGCGGCCCGGGTCAGCCCGCCGGAATCGCTGGCGGGGATCTGCTCGTCCGATCCGATAGATCGTGCGGGTCATGCGCGCGGCAAGGCTTTTCGCGACGTCACCCGCAACCTGCTGGGCCACCTCGACCATGTGCCCGACCTGATCGCGCGGCCGCGCAGCGAACAGGACGTTGTCGATGTGCTGGATTGGTGTACCCGAGAACAGATTCCGGCGATCCCATACGGTGGTGGCAGCTCGGTGGTCGGCGGTGTCGAGCCGCGCTTCGATCAGCCGGCGGTCACGGTGGACATCGGTGCACTGGGTGCGGTGCTCGAGATCGACAGGGTGAGTCGGGCGGCACGGATCCAGGCGGGCGCGCTGGGGCCCTCGATCGAAGATCAGCTCCGCCCGCACGGTCTCACGTTGCGCCATTTCCCGCAGTCCTTCGGATTCTCCAGCCTGGGCGGCTGGCTTGCCACTCGCGCGGGCGGGCACTTCGCGACGCTCTACACCCACATCGACGACTTGACCGAATCCATGCGGGTGGTCAGTCCGGCGGGAGTCGGCGAGTCGTGGCGGCTGCCGGGCTCGGGTGCGGGGCCCTCTCCGGACCGGATGTTCCTCGGTTCCGAGGGCACCCTGGGCATCATCACCGAGGCGTGGATGCGGTTGCAGGACCGCCCGCGATGGCAGCTCACCGCATCGGTCGAGTTCGACGATTGGGCGGGGGCGGTCACCGCGACCCGCGCCATCGCGCAAGCGGGCCTCTATCCGACGAACTGCCGGCTGCTGGATCCGGCCGAGGCGTTCCTCAACACCGGTACCGCGGTCAGCGGCGGCCTGCTGGTGCTGGCTTTTGAATCGGCCGATCATCCGATCGACCCGTGGCTGGACCGGGCGGTGGAGATAGCCGCCGGCTACGGCGGCACCGTGACCGCACGGCGTGGACGCGAGACCCGCCAAGCCGCCGCGGCGCAGAGTGGCTCTGACGTCTCTCAGGCATGGCGTTCGGCGTTCCTGCGGATGCCCTACCAGCGCGACGCTCTGGCCCGGCGCAGTGTGATCGCCGAAACCTTCGAAACCGCATGCACCTGGGACGGATTCGACGCCCTGCACGCCGCCGTCACCGACGCGGCCCGCGCGGCGATCGAGCGGGTCTGTGGCGTCGGGTTGGTGACCTGCCGCTTCACCCACGTCTATCCGGATGGTCCGGCCCCCTATTACGGCGTCTACGCGGCGGGGCGCTGGGGATCCCTGGATGCGCAATGGGACGAGATCAAGGCAGCCGTTTCGGAAGCGATCAGCACGACCGGCGGCACCATCACCCACCACCACGCCGTCGGCCGCGATCACCGGCCCTGGTATGACCGGCAGCGCCCCGATCCCTTTATGGCGGCGTTGCGCGCGGCCAAGA
Organism: Mycobacterium pseudoshottsii JCM 15466; assembly: GCF_003584745.1. Taxonomy (NCBI): domain Bacteria; kingdom Bacillati; phylum Actinomycetota; class Actinomycetes; order Mycobacteriales; family Mycobacteriaceae; genus Mycobacterium; species Mycobacterium pseudoshottsii. The sequence goes on along the minus strand of NZ_AP018410.1, from coordinate 4,735,188 downwards.
CCGCACTGGACCCGGCCGGGATTCTCAACCCCGGGGTGCTTCTCGACCGTTGATCAGGCGTGCCCGATGCGCAGCATCTCGGTCACGTTCGGCAGTTTCACGCGCGGACGTCCGAGGGCCTCGCCGGCGGCTCGTTCGAAGTGGTCAATGGATTTCCAGTGCTCGGCGGTGACCAGCTCCGGCTGGCGTGAACTCAGCCAGTCGGCAAGGTCGGCGGTGTGGCTGCTGGGGAACGTGTTGAGCTCGGCGGCCGTCAGGTCGGCCATCAAGGTGTCGACGGTGTCCTGGGAATCTTTCTTGTTGGTCCCGATCACCCCGGTCGGTCCGCGCTTGATCCAGCCCACGACGTACTCGTTGCTGCTGCCTTGCACCCGGCCGGCGGTGTTGGGGATGATCCCGCGTTTCTGGTCAAACGGCAGCCCGGGGGTGGGGACCCCGCGGTAGCCAACCGATCGCACGACCAGCTGAACCGGCAGTTCCTCTCGCTCTCCGGTGTCCTTGGCTGACACCCACCCGTCCTCATCGGTAACGAGTTCGTTGTGGCCGAGCACGATCTGCTCCACCCGGTCGGTGCCTTTGATTTCGACCGGCGAAGTCATGAACTTGAACACGATTCGGCGGTGACCTGGACGTGGTGCGCGCTCGGTGTAGCCGCGCAACACCTTGATGTTCTGCTTGATCCCCTTGCCGGCCGCCTCCGCATCCGCGTCGCTGATGCCCTCCAGCTGGGCCGGGTCAACCACCACGTCGACCCCTTCGAGCTCACCGAGCTCGCGCAACTCCAGAGTCGTGAATGCGGCCTGCAGCGGCCCGCGCCGACCGATGATCACCACTTCCTCGACCCCGCGCGGGCGCAGTGAGTCCAGTGCGTGGTCGGCGATGTCGGTGAGGGCCAACACTTCGGGATCGGTGACCAGGATCCTGGCTACGTCGATCGCGACGTTGCCGTTGCCGATGACGACGGCGCGACGGCCCGACAGATCCGGTGTCGAGTGTTCGAAGTTCGGATGCGCGTTGTACCAGCCGACGAAATCGACGGCGGCCACGCTGCCGGGCAGGTTCTCCCCGGGGATGTTGAGCGGCTTGTCGGATTGGGCCCCGATGGCGTAGATGACGGCGTCATAGCGTTCGGTCAGCTCGGCGGTGGTGACGTGTTCGCCCACCACCACGTTGCCGAAGAATCGGACGCGAGGGTCTTCGGCGGTCTTCTCGAACTGTTTGCTGATCGACTTGATCTTGGGGTGGTCGGGGGCGACGCCGGAACGCACCAGTCCCCACGGGGTCGGCAGCATCTCGAGTATGTCGACGGCCACCTCGATCTCGTCGGAGGAGTCGGCTGCCTTCAGCAGCGACGCTGCGGCGAAGAACCCCGACGGCCCGGAACCGACGACGGCGACGTGGTACGGACGTTGGTTTTGCGGCATGGTTCTGCCCTCTGTTCGTGCCCGGCTGCGCGCAGGGGGTACATGGGCTGACAGCGTCGCAGTCGCGCGGTGCACATGATCGTCTCCTGATGCTAGACGCTGATGCCAGCGACTACCGGTAGCCTTGTCGGCTGTGGAACCCGACCGTCAAGCCGAGATCGCTGCCCTTGACTCCGCCCTGACCACGGTGGAGCGGGTGCTCGACGTCGAAGGTCTGCGCAGTCGCATCGAGAAGCTCGAGCACGAGGCGTCCGACCCGAAGCTCTGGGACGACCAAACCCGAGCCCAGCGTGTGACCAGTGAGTTGTCTCACACCCAGGGGGAGTTGCGGCGGGTCGAGGAGCTGCGAAGGCGTCTCGAGGACCTGCCGGTGCTCTACGAGCTCGCCGCCGAGGAAGAGGGCGCCGCGGCCGGAGAAGCGCTGGCCGAGGCGGACGCCGAGTTCAAGGCGTTGCGTGCCGACATCGAGGCCACCGAGGTGCGCACCCTGCTTTCCGGCGAGTACGACGAGCGTGAGGCGCTGGTCACCATTCGCTCCGGCGCAGGGGGAGTCGACGCCGCGGACTGGGCCGAAATGTTGATGCGGATGTATGTCCGGTGGGCCGAGCAGCACAAGTACCCCGTTGAGGTGTTCGACACCTCCTACGCCGAGGAAGCCGGGATCAAAAGCGCCACGTTCGCCGTGCACGCGCCGTTTGCCTACGGCACGCTGTCGGTCGAGCAGGGCACCCACCGGCTGGTGCGGATCAGCCCGTTCGACAATCAGAGCCGCAGACAGACGTCGTTCGCCGAGGTCGAAGTGCTGCCGGTGGTGGAGACCACCGATCACATCGACATCCCCGAAGGCGATGTGCGGGTCGATGTCTACCGGTCCAGTGGCCCGGGCGGGCAGTCGGTGAACACCACCGACTCGGCGGTTCGACTGACCCACATCCCGACCGGCATCGTGGTCACCTGCCAGAACGAGAAGTCGCAGCTGCAGAACAAGGTGGCGGCGATGCGGGTTTTTCAGGCAAAGTTGTTGGAGCGCAAGCGTATAGAAGAACGCGCTGAGCTCGACGCATTGAAAGGCGACGGCGGTAGCTCGTGGGGCAACCAAATGCGCTCCTACGTGCTGCACCCCTACCAGATGGTCAAGGATCTGCGAACCGAGTACGAGGTTGGTAATCCGGCGACCGTGCTAGACGGAGACATTGACGGATTCCTGGAAGCAGGGATCCGGTGGCGCAACCGGAAAGATGACGACTAACACCACAGCTTTTGCCCTGGCAACATTCTCGCCGGCCCAGTATTGGCACGACTTCTGGCGCGGGCAGATCGGCGAATGGATCATCACCCGCGGTCTGCGCGTCGTCATGGTGCTGATCGCGGCGGTACTGGCCGCGCGCTTCGTGACCTGGGTTGCCAAGCGAGTGACTCAGCGCCTCGACCTGGGGTTCACCGAAAGCGACGCGCTCGTGCGATCGGAGGTCTCCAAGCACCGCCAGGCGGTGGCGTCGGTGATCTCCTGGGTCTCGATCGTCCTGATTTACGTCATCGTCCTGTACGAGATCGTCGACATTCTGCCGTTTCCGGTCGGGTCGTTGGTAGGGCCGGCCGCGGTGCTGGGTGCGGCGCTGGGCTTCGGCGCCCAGCGCCTGGTGCAGGACCTGCTCGCGGGGTTCTTCATCATCGTCGAGAAGCAATACGGGTTCGGCGACCTGGTGGAGCTCAGCATGGTCGGGTCACCGGAGAATGCGGCCGGCACGGTGGAGGAGGTCACGCTGCGTGTGACCAAGCTGCGATCCAGCGACGGTGAGGTGTACACCGTTCCCAACGGCAACATCGTCAAGTCGATCAACCTGTCCAAGGACTGGGCGCGCGCGGTCATCGACATCCCGGTCCCGACCGGCGCCGACCTCAACCGCGTCAACGAGGTCTTGCACCGGGAATGCCAACATGCGCGCGAAGACGCCATCCTCGGCGACCTGTTGCTGGATGAGCCCACGGTAATGGGCGTGGAGAAACTCGAAATGGACACCGTCACGCTGCGGCTGGTGGCGCGCACGCTGCCCGGAAAGCAGTTCGCGGCGGACCGGCAGTTGCGGGTGTTGGTGATCCGCGCGCTCACCGGCGCCGGGATCATCACCCCGGCCGACGCCCAGGCCGCGGTGGGGGTCATGGCTCACCCGGCCACCGTTAGTGGGGCAGCGGACGCACCTGCGGGAGCGGAGCAGCAGCGGTAGCGATGAAAATCACATTTGTTCCTACCCGCTTGCGGCGCAGCGGTCAGTCGAACGGCAACCGCAAGCGCGGTACGCCCCGTCAGTTGTTCGGCGGCCGGATCCGTCTGTCAACGGTGGTACTGATGGTGGCTTTCCTGGCGGTGTGGTGGCTCTATGACACCTACAACCCGCAGCACTCGGCTGGAAAGACCACACCCCCCAGCCAGGTGGTACCGCCGGGCTTGGTGCCCGATCCGAACTACACCTGGGTGCCGCGCACCAGGGTGCAGCCACCGACCACGGCCACCCGGCCCACGCCCACCACCACATCGCCGACGCCGACTCCGACGCCGACCACGTCAACTCCGGTTCCCGGCCCCTCGGCGCCGCCGTGTCTGCTGCCGCCGCCGTTCTGTCCCGCCACTACGACCCCGCCAACACCGGTTCCGTCACCGTCGCAGACCCCTGAGCCGGAGCCGGGGCCGGTATCGTCGGGGCCGACTCCGACACCACCGGCCAGCTAATTTTCGCCTGCAGGCGAAGCGCACCGCTACACTGGCGTGCCGTGATGATCACCCTGGACCATGTCAGCAAGCAGTACAAATCGTCGGCGCGCCCGGCGTTGGATGACATCAATGTCAAGATCGACAAGGGTGAGTTCGTCTTCCTGATCGGTCCGTCGGGTTCGGGCAAGTCGACGTTCATGCGGTTGTTGCTGGCGGCGGAGACGCCGACATCCGGAGATGTGCGGGTGTCGAAGTTCCACGTCAACAAGCTGCGTGGTCGCAATGTGCCCAAACTGCGGCAGGTGATCGGTTGCGTTTTCCAGGACTTCCGGTTGCTGCAACAAAAGACGGTGTACGAAAACGTCGCGTTCGCCCTTGAGGTGATCGGCAAGCGTGCGGACGCGATCAATCGGGTGGTGCCCGATGTGCTCGAGACGGTCGGCTTGTCGGGCAAAGCCAACCGCCTGCCGCACGAGCTGTCCGGCGGCGAGCAACAGCGGGTCGCGATCGCCCGCGCCTTTGTCAACCGGCCGCTGGTGCTGCTGGCCGACGAGCCCACCGGCAACCTGGACCCAGATACCAGTAAGGACATCATGGATTTGTTGGAGCGAATCAACCGCACCGGGACGACGGTGCTGATGGCAACGCACGACCACCACTTCGTTGACTCGATGCGGCAGCGGGTGGTCGAGTTGTCGCTGGGCAGGCTGGTTCGTGATGAACAGCGCGGTGTCTACGGGATGGATCGCTAAGTGCGCTTCGGCTTCCTGCTCAACGAGGTCCTGACCGGACTTCGTCGCAATGTCACCATGACGGTCGCCATGATCTTGACGACCGCGATCTCGATCGGCCTGTTCGGCGGTGGTCTGCTGGTGGTCCGCCTGGCGGAGAACTCGCGTGCCATCTATCTGGACCGCGTCGAAACCCAGGTGTTCCTCACCGACGACGTATCGGCCAACGATCCCAACTGCGATTCCGACCCGTGCAAGGCGTTGCGCGAGAAGATCGAAAAGCGCAAAGACGTCAAAGCGGTGCGATTCCTCAACCGCGCGCAGGCCTACGACGATGCCATCCGCAAGTTTCCGCAGTACAAGGACGTTGCGGGCAAGGATTCATTCCCGGCATCGTTCATCGTGAAGCTGGAGAACCCGGAGCAGCACAAGGACTTCGACTCCGCCATGCAGGGCCAGCCCGGGGTGCTCTCGGTGCTCAACCAGAAGGATCTGATCGACCGGTTGTTCGCGGTGCTGGACGGCTTGAGTAACGCCGCGTTTGCCGTGGCATTGGTCCAGGCCGTCGGTGCGATCTTGCTGATCGCCAACATGGTCCAAGTCGCCGCGTATACGCGGCGCACCGAAATCGGCATCATGCGATTGGTGGGGGCCAGCCGCTGGTATACCCAGCTGCCGTTTCTGATGGAGGCGATGCTGGCCGCGACGCTCGGGGTCGTCATCGCCATCGGCGGCCTGATATTCGTGCGGGCGATGTTCCTGGAAAACGCGTTGAACCAGTTCTACCAGGCCAATTTGATCGCCCGTATCGACTATGCCGACATCTTCTTCATCTCCCCGGCCCTATTGGCGCTGGGCGTTGCGATGGCCGGGGCCACGGCGTACGTGACGTTACGGCTATACGTGCGGCGGTAGCGATGGCGGCGCAGTCGAAGCAGGCGAAACCGTCCGGCAAGCAGGGTGGCAAGAAGATCATCGCCACCAATCGCAAGGCTCGGCACAACTACTCGATCATCGAGGTGTTCGAGGCCGGTGTCGCACTGCAGGGGACCGAGGTGAAGAGCCTGCGGGAGGGGCACGCGTCGCTGGTCGACGCCTTCGCCACCGTCGACGACGGCGAAGTCTGGCTGCGCAACCTGCACATCCCGGAGTACCTGCACGGCACCTGGACCAACCACGAACCGCGGCGCAACCGCAAGCTGCTGTTGCATCGCCGCCAGATCGACACCCTGTTCGGCAAGATTCGCGAAGGCAATTTCGCGCTGGTTCCGCTGTCGATGTATTTCCTCGACGGCAAGGTCAAGGTCGAACTCGCGTTGGCGCGCGGTAAGCACGCCCACGACAAGCGTCAGGACCTGGCCCGGCGTGATGCCCAGCGTGAGGTGATTCGCGAACTGGGTCGCCGGGCCAAGGGCATGGGCTGACTGGCGGTGCGACCGTAAGCGTCGCGTTTGGGCTCACGCCGGGTTTGCGATTGGCCAGCCGGGGTAGGGGTGTTGCGTCGGGAAATCGGAGCGCGGGTGGACTCCATCGGCTAGAAACACGCGCCGCTGGGGTGGGTCGGGTGCTTTGGTGACACACGCGTTGGTGTCGGCTTGCCTGGTTGGCGATTGCGGTGGGGCAAGCCGCAGGGTGTCGGTCGGTCCGTGGATGGCGTAGCCGACGATCCGCCAGCCGTCGAACACATCTGTTGTCGGTGCGGGGGCCGGCCCCCACTGAGGTGGCAACGGCGGGCTTGTGTCGGGTGCGGGGGCGGTCATTGCGACCCATTGCGCGAAAATGCCGCCGTCGGGATTGTGAGTGCCCAGAGGGTTGGTCGGATCGTTGCTGTATCGGCCATCTCCGATGTCGTAGGCGGTCCCGTAGTCCCATCCGCAGACCACGGCGGTGACCTGGCGGCCGGAGGTGTCGATACGCAGGATGTGGGAGCGGCCCGTACCTACGGCTGGATACGGGAGCGGACTGCTGTCGGGGCGTGGCTCAGGCCAGAGGTCTTGGGTGATGGGGGGTGGGTTCAGCGAATAGTCGGGCTCGGCTGGGTCGTTGGGTGCGACCGCGTGTTTAAACCCGGGGTAGACGTAGTCGATGTCGCCCATCTGGCTGGCAAGTGAGCGCGACTCCAGGTACGCGCGGATGACTACCGCAGGTCCGGTCACAAGGTCGATTCCCGGTTCCGCGCTCCACACTTCTCGTTCTTGTGCCAGCAGTCCGGTCCAGGGGACCTTTGATAGCGGCGGCGGCGCGGGTTCCGAGTGACTGCAGCCGATGGCTGCCATCATGACAACGGGTAGCGTGGCCAGTGCTCGGGATACGCGACGTGTTGCGCTCATTTTTTCCATGGTTGTGGGTTGTGCACAACATTGTTGTAGTAGGTCGAAATATCGGAGTCGATCCGTGTCACCGTGTCGTTGCCGAGTGTCTGGCTTAGCGCGCTTGAAAGTACGCTGTCGGAGGCTTGCGGAGTATTCCTCTTGCGCCAATCCTCGTTCATCTCGGCATAGGTGGCAATTCGCATCGGGCCGTCAGGATGCTGCGGATCGACTGGGCGATATAGCTCCGGTTCCAATCCAGACAGCGGTTGGCCGGACGCCAGAAATCCGTCGAGCACCAGCCGCGGTGGGGTGGTGTGGGGCATGTCCGGAATCGACGTCGTGGTGGGCGCGGGACCGACGATGTCGTGCTCTATGGCCGAGCCGATGAGATTTGTTCCGCCGCCTACGATTCCCGCTCCGGGGATCGGCAGAGTGCCGACGCCGAAGGTGCCGCCCGGTGTTGGCCCAAGTAGCTTGCGTATGCATGTGCGGTTTTCCCCGCGAGCTCGGCTTCAGGCCCCCCAGGGTTTTGCGTCCAGCTGAACAATGAGCCGATGCCCTTGCCGCCGTCGTCCCACCGATTGTGGGTCACATCGAACAAGAACTGATCGTGGCCACTGCCGGTAAGCAGGTCGGTCACCCTCACGTGATCGCGCCCGGCCACCCGGAATACATCGTCGAGGGTGCTCCGCTGGGCGCCATGGAGCAAACTATGGTCCACGATTTGCCCGTGTGGCATTTCTTCGTGGAGTTCTCGCGTGCCCCAGTCAAGCATGGCCTTGTCCAGCTCCGTGCCGTGCTGCAGTCTTGGGCTGCCATCACCGGCGACCTTGGCGATCTCCGCGATGTCGTTGGCCGAATTCGGGTGCGAGGGTTCGTTGAATGTGAGTGCGTTCTGCAAACTTTGCGGCAGTTGATTAAACCCGCCCTGCGTCGTTTCCGAACCCTCTTGGGCTCCTACTTTGGTATCGGTCTTGGGGAAATTGAGGTTCGGGTTGCTCATCAACTGCCACGAGTCGCCGATGATGGCTCGCTCGACTCCCAGGCGTTGTTCGGCGGTCTTGAGCGCATCGACAGACATGCCATGCTCTTGAGCTTGTAGCTGGCTCAACACCGATGCCTGCTCCGCGTTTAGTGGCGTCTTTCCGGCCAGCTGATCCGGGGTGATGGAACCCAGCACCCCGCTGACGCGAGCGGCCGCTCCCAGGTCACCGGCAAGCGCGTCATGTACGTCTCGCTCGGCCTGGCGGGGCGTCTCTGCCTCATGGCCGTCGGCCCCCCGAACCCGAGCCGGGTCGTATCCATCGGCGGCGAGGTTGGTCTGTCCTTCCTTTTTGCAGAATGTCTGAGTAGCAGTTTCGGATTGAGTGCAGTCGTCTCAGGGCGTCCTCTGTGTCGCGGATTGCATCGTCTTCACACGCCGTGATGATGGCATCGAGTGCGTTTCTATCCGCCGCGCTGAGGTGGGGGTCCTTTTCCATCTCCATCGCCTGCGCGATCAGGTCATCAAGGTCCTGCAACTGAATTTCGAGGGTGGCGATTCTTCCGGCAGCGCCTTTTTGCGCCTCAGCCAGCGCTGCGGCGACCTCCTCCAGATGGGCTCCGATCTGGGGCAACTGCTCGGATTGAGCGCCCAGCGCCTGGGCTGTGCGCTGCACCTCGGCGGAATCGTTGATGGGGTTCTCGCCGTTCTGGTGATTCCAGGCAGCTTCAAAGCGTCGGCGGGCTTGCTCAAACGTAACGTTCGACTCGGCAGTGCTGCGTCCCGCAGCGTGAAACGCGGTTGCCAAGTCGGAAATCTGAGCTGGGCGACCAGCCTGGAGGCTTTGGTTGATCGCCCAGGGATCACCTCCGGCATAGGCGACTAGCGCCGGGACGCTTATGTACCTAAGCTGCATTGCCCCACCTCGAGCGTGGCTGTCCGCGCGCTGGGATTGGTTCGTGCGCTCGGAATGGAACAAACCCGAATTGATCAGCATCGCCGTCCCTTCTCGGCCCGGGGACACAGGATACTGTCGCGAGCCGGGTGGTCAATTCGCTTGGCGATGGCCGGTCGTGCGGCGCTACGGGCGCATTTCGCTCCGGCCGGGTCGACCTGACACCATCGGCCCAAGAGACAACCCCAATAGACAACACAGAGACCTGGATCTCGTTGTCGGTCGCTATCGAGGTGGGCGAACATGGACAAGGCATGGGCTGACTGGCGCGCACGCGCAAGCTGCGGTACGTACGGGAGATGGCGGTGACTGAAGACCCTGTGATTCGGGAGTTGTCCGCGGCGGTGGAGCGCAGCCCCGAGGTTGTCGAACTTCGGCTGCATCTGGCCGCGCTGTTGGCTGACAGGGGACGCCACGCGGAGGCGCTGGGGCATTGCAGTGCGGTACTTGCCAAGGACACCGCCAATGCGGAGGCGCTGAGCTTGTTGCAGCGTTGCAGCGCGGCGTTGGCAGCGCCTGTCGAGGTGGTGCCGGCGCAACAGCAACAGCACGCTCCCGACACTGCCGGCTTTGACTGGTCCAAGGCGGAAAAACAGGTCGCCGACATCATCGAGCCCGCATTCGTGGAGGCGCCCCCGGACGTCGTCGGCGAGGGCGATTTCGACGTGGTGCAGCGCAGCCAGGTCCGGTTGGCCGATATCGCCGGTATGGCCGATGCCAAACAGCAACTGGAGCTTTCACTGCTTGGGCCGCTACGCAACCCCGAGCTGATGAAGGCGTACAAGGTCTCCGCACGCGGTGGCCTGTTGTTATACGGCCCGCCCGGGTGTGGGAAAAGCTATCTGGCCAAGGCCGTTTCGGGGGAACTGGGCGCCAGCTTCTACCAGGTGGGAATCGCAGATGTGCTGCATCGCTGGTTCGGGGACAGTGAACGCAGCATCCGCGCGGTCTTCGACAATGCCCGCCGCAACGCTCCGTGTGTGTTGTTCTTCGACGAAGTGGACGCGTTGGGGCATCGGCGTTCCGCGCTCAGCGGCAGTGCGGGTTTGCGCACGGTGGTCAACTCCATTCTCGAAGAACTCGACTCGGCGGCGTCCTCCAACGATGGCGTCTACGTGCTCGGGGCGACCAATGCGCCCTGGGACGTCGACCCGGCGCTGCGTCGGCCCGGCCGTTTCGATCGGATGATTTTTGTCGGCCTGCCCGACGCCGAAGCCAGGGCGGGCATCGTCCGCGTTCATCTGCGGGATCGGCCGGTCGCGGGGATCGATCCCCGGGCGATCGCCAACCGCACTGAAGGGTTTTCCGGCGCAGATCTGGCGCACATCTGTGACAGCGCAACCCAGATAGCGATGGCCGAATCGATGCGTGCCGGACAGGTTCGTCCGGTGATGATGGCAGACATCGACGCGGCCGCCGCACAGATCCGCCCCAGCACTGGGCCCTGGTTCGAGACCGCGCGCAATGTCGTCGAGTTCGCCAACAACGACGGAACCTACGACGACCTGGCAAAGTATCTGCGCCGTAGAAAGATTCGGTGATGCCAGGCCCCGCCGCCGATCAGCGCGACGAAGCCATCCACATCGCCAGCATCCACTGCGACACTGGGAATTACGAACGCGCCCGAGAGGTCTTGCGCAGTTCGTTGGCGCAAAACCCCAATGACCCGAACCTGTTGGCGCATCTGTCTCGGGCTGAATACCTGCTGGGCAACTACGACAATGCCGCGTGGAGCGCATACAGCGCGTTGGCGGCCGCGCCCGAATCGGAATTCGCCATGCGGCTCTACGCGGTATCCCTCGATCAGCTGGGGCGCAGCTGGGACGCCCTGTGCATGGCGTGGCGGGCGGTGCTGGCTCATCCCAATGAGCCCCTGGCGCATCGGACGTACGCGAGCTTATTGCAGAAGGCCTGGCAATTGCCCAACGCGCTCTATGCCATCGACCAAGCGTTACGGCTCGATCCCGGCAACGTCGACGCACACGTTCTGCGCGGCTCGATCTTGCACGACCTGCGCCGAATCGAGGAATCCACCGAGGCGTATCGAGCCGCATTGGCGCTGGACCCAGGCAACGCCGAGGCGCTCAACAATCTGGCTATCAACCGGCTTCGTCGGCGCAAATTTGCGCACGCGCTGCGCGGGTTTCTCGATGCGGCAGGCACCGACCCGGCCATAGGTGCGGTGGCCCGCCGGAACATCGGTGTGGTCCTGGAACGGGTGTTTCGCGGGGTGACGGTGGTTGCCGGGGTGCTCGCGTTCTTCGCCGCCATGGTGCTGAAGCTGAACTCCAAGGCGCAATCGACGGCGGTGCTGCGGGTGGTCACCGGAATTCTCACCGGGGTGCTGATCGTCGGGTTCATCTGGATGCCGCGCTCGGCGCCCCGTCGGGTACTGGCTTCGGCGTTGCGCGAACAGCGCCTGACCTATCTCCGGGTGCTGCACGCGCTACTGGCAGTGCTGGTCGGGGCGATTGCCACCATCTTGGCCTGGCCCGCCGGCATCATCCCGGTGTGCGGCCTGCTGATATTGAGCGGGCTGCTGTTGTTCTGGGTCGGCCTCAGCTACTGAAGCTGACCGGCCTAGTATCCGACCATGGCCTCCCGACCCCTTACTGAACTCGATAAATCCGACGTATTGGCTGGGTTGTTCGCCGTGTGGGACTCCATCGACGCGCTGCTGGACGGGCTGCCCGAGGCCGATTGGCAGGCTAAGAGCCCGCTGCCGGGTTGGGATGTCAAGGCCGTCGTGGCGCACCTGATCGGGACCGAGTCTTTCCTGATGGGCGTCGCCGCGCCCGAGCCCGACGTCGACGTTTCCGCGCTGGGGCACGTGCGCAACCCCATCGGGGTGATGAACGAGTACTGGGTGCGCCACCTGTGCGGGGAGTCCGGTGCCAGCCTGCTGGAACGTTTCCGCAACGTGACCGAGAAACGGCGCAAGGCTCTCACCGACCTTTCCAACGAAGAATGGAATGCCGCGACCACCACGCCGGCCGGACCCGACAGCTACGGGCGGTTCATGCGGATCCGTGCCTTCGACTGCTGGATGCACGAGCAGGACATCCGCCACGCGCTGCAGCAGGAATCGTCCGACGAGCAGCTTGCGGGGCCGGCTTCGCGCCTGTCCCTCGACGAGATCTCGACCTCGATGGGGTTTGTGGTCGGCAAGCTGGCCAAAGCTCCAGAGGGCTCACGCGTCCTATTCGAGCTGACCGGACCGCTGACCCGCGAGATCCGCGTCAACGTCGAGGGTCGTGCGCAGGTCGTCGACGACTTCGGGGGACAAGAACCGACCGCGAAGATCCGGATCGACGGCCTGCAGTTCACTCGGCTCGCCGGTGGTCGCCCGAAGAGTCCGGCGCGCAGCCAGGACATCGAATTCGGCGGCGACAAGGACCTGGCCGCCCACATCGTCGAGCGTCTCAACTTCGTGATCTGATCGGGAACATAATTCGGTTGCCGCTGGTTTTTCAGGGCGTACCATGGGTTGTCCTGCCGAAGATCGGCAGGGATGCGAGGGGCTGAACGGTTTCGACTTCGCGCATCGAATCAAGGGAAGCGTGCCGGTGCAGGCAAGAGACCACCGTAAGCGTCGATGCAACTAGATAAGCGCCGATTCACATCAGCGCGACTACGCTCTCGCTGCCTAAGCGACGGCTAGTCTGTCGGACCGGGAACGCCCTCGCCCCGGACCCCGGCATCAGCTAGAGGGATCAACCGATGAGTTCGGTCGCGGGGCTCATCGGGACATCAACAGCGACTGGGATCGTCATCCTGGCTAGTTCGCGTGACCAGGAGATCCGAGCAGAGACATAGCGGACTGCGCACGGAGAAGCCTTGAGGGAATGCCGTAGGACCCGGGTTCGATTCCCGGCAGCTCCACAACTGAATGGCGGGTCGTACGCCATAACTATCGCGTACGAACCATGCCTGATTCCCAAATCGGTTGCCGGTCACGGCTGTGGCCGGACCCGCAGGGTAGTTGGTGTCGACGCCACCCGCGCATTGTCGTGGCAACTGAACCTGCGCAAGCACCCGGTCACGGCGGCGGGTAGTTGAATACCACCGTCCCAACACCGCTCGGACTGTTCGAGATGTACACCGGGCCCAATGCGAAGGGCAGAAGCCCGGTATTCATTGGAATGTTTCCGGTGACTACCGGGCTGTCGGTGGCGGTCGTCGTGTAGGAGTACAGCAGCGTTTGATTGTCGTTCGTGGAGATGGAGATAACCGTTCCCGGAGGGACGACTCCGGATGTCTGTCCGGTCCCGAGAATGATCCCGGGAATCGTCCCGTGGTTTCCGCCGGAATCAACAATCGAGGTGACCGGATAATAGGTGCCGAGTGGGTCATAACCGCCGAACTGGACATCCAGGGTGGTGATCGGTACTCCGCTCACCGAGGTTATGGGTGTGCCTGTGTTGGGCCCGAAATGCATGTATCCCTGAGGAATGTTAATCAGTTCGCGCTCATTGAGTTGACCCGGCAGCGCCGTGGTCACGACGTTGCCGTGCCCTCCTGCGGCGGCGTTGATATTCGGTCAGATGCCCAGTACGCCGTGCCCCGTCGGGCCGAAGCCGTTCCCCATCGCAATCAGGGTCAGGCCTTGCAGAGATGTCGGGAACGGGAGGATGCCGACCTGAACGCTGGTCGGGGCAGTGACAGCCCCACTGCCGAAGTCCACTGTTGTGTTGAAATCGGCGTCGAGGATGTTGACCCCGTTGCCGTACCGAATCACATCGAATCCGGTGGGCAGGCCAAGGTTTTGTAATCCGATGTCCCAGATGGGGACGACAAGACCAGCAGATCCGGTGTCAAGCAGCACAGGCACACTGGGCCCGCCGTTAATGGAGACATTTACCGCCGGAAAGTTGTTGTCGAGGTATAGCGGGACAGATGCGTTGACCGGTGACCCAGTGCCAGCGGGCCCGTTGTTGCCGTATAGCCAGCCGCCGAGGCCTCCTGGTCCGCCCGCCGCGTTGGGTCCTCCGGCACCCCCGGATCCGCCGTTGCCGATGAGCAGACCGCCAGCGCCGCCATTGGGGTTGGCTGCGGTGCCGTCGGCGCCGTTGCCGATGAGCGGGCGCCCGAGCAGGAATTCAGTGGGTGCATTGATGGCTCCCAGCACGTCGCGTCCGACCGTCTGCAACAGCGACGCGCTCTGTGCCTCAGCGGAGGCATATGCGCCGGACGCCGAGTTCAGCGCTTGCACGAACTGCTGGTTGAAAGCGTCGAAATGCCCACTCAGGGAATGATATTCGCGCGCGTGTCCCGCAAATAGCGCCGCAATTGCCGTTGATACTTCGTTGGCGGCAGCGGTTGCGAGAACGGTGGTTGGGCCGGCAGCGGCCCCATTGGCCGCTGCAAGAGTCGAACCGATGCTTTGTAGATCCTGCGCTGCCGATACCAACCACGGTGGGGCCACGCTCAGTTGCGCCACGCCGACCCCCGTCCTGTCATGGTTGTCCACGTCCCCGGCTGTCTCGTCGAGGTATCCCCAGTGATTCCGAGACAGTCGGCGCTCTTCGTCGTTTCCGAGTGCCCCAATTTCAATGCGGTGTGTCCGGGCAAAGGTGGTGTTGTGCGGCGTAGACGACGGCCGGCATTGGGATCCGGCGCGATTGCACACCGCGCACACACGCAGGTGTTGGCCATGCCGCACCTCCCAGGTGGGGGTGATGCTACGCCGACGGCATCTTCTTTGGCGGACGGTTTGATCGGCGCACGCCTCAACCGTGGTGCGGTGGTGCCTCGTTGCGCAGCCATTCGTCGTTTGACGCCCGCCGGATCAGATCCTCATCGCCGAACCTGTCCAGATCCTCGGGCGTGACGCGCACCCGCGGAGGTTTTGCCGGGGCCGGCGGCGGGGTTTCGGAGTCCATGACAGTGATTGTCTCTGATTTGAACGTCGGGTTGGGATTCGCGCTCGCTGCACCCCGGACAGCTAAGACGAACAATCCTGCTGTTTGGGATCGGTAGCGGATCCGCGCCGCTACTTTTCGCGTGACGACGCCAGACAATGGCGTCAGTGGATTTGAGCGAAAGAAGTTCCACGATGTGTGAATCTTCGGCTTCCAGCAAGCAGGCGACTGCCCTGGTGGGTGCGGTGTCACGGCTGAGACCACTAGTCGTCGGCTCGGCAATGACGGTGTTCGTCTATATCGGTCTGGGGCTTGCCGGTTTGGCGCTAGGCGCGGGGACGGCCCGGGCCGATTCGAGATGTGACCCGATCTGTCACGGCACTTGGTGCCCAGGCGAACCGGTGCCGTGGGCGGTGCGGGAGCTGGCCCAAACCTGGGACATGAACGTCTGCCATGACTTTCACCAGGTATCCGGTGGGGTCTACGCGGAGGGGCCGCTTCCGCCGGACGCGGTGCGGTGCCCGCCCATTTCGTTTTTGTGCCCCTGACCGGGGCGTGGTCGACGCGTTGAACGCCGATAGTGAAGCCTAGAAGCCCATCTTCTGGCATCTCACATTGTGATTCTGACAGACCATTCCGATCCGGCCTTGGCCTTCCAAGGCGCCCTCCGGATGGCTCTGATGCAACGCGCGTGGATCCTGGGCGGGGGGCTGGGTGAGGATGAGCAAATCGTCGATTATCGGGGGAGTCGCATCTTCTGGGTCCGCGTTGGCGATCGCGCTGCTACCCACCAGAGCCGTCAGCGCAATCAGGATTGCCGACACTGCGTGAGCGATTCTCCGAAGGGGCATTGATCAACCTCTCTGCCGCCTGCCACGAATTTCTGGCTAAGTGTGAAGTTTAGTCGCCAAGCGCAGCCATTAGCGATCCGGCAAACCAAGTAAGTACACGAATTGCACAACCACCCGCCACAAACCGACCGGGTCGTGTCCAGAGTGACGTCAGGGCTCCGGCGTTGTTGATTAGCAGGCTTGTGAGCTGGGTTGATGATCTTTGGTGCCGCGCTATTGGGGCCGGAGTGTAGGCACGGGCTATCTGGAGAACGATCGAGTTGGTTACTGTTCGTCGTTGGTCTGGAGTTGCCCGTGCCTACCGTTTCAGTATTGCGTGTGTCGTCGGTTCCAGAGGTGTTCGACTGCTGGAGTCCTGGTGAGCGCAGCGAGCTCATCGGATCGGAGTTTCTCGATGTGTTGGCCTCGGTGCCAGACCCGAGGGACCCACGCGGTCGGAGGTATTCGCTGGTGGCTTTGTTGGCGATCGCGGTTCTGGCCACTGCCGCGGGGATGCGCGGCTATGCTGGTTTTGCCACATGGGCGGCCACCGCTCCCGATGATGTGTTGGCCCAATTAGGGGTCCGGTTCCGGCGGCCCAGTGAGAAGACCTTCCGCGCTGTTTTGTCTCGGCTAGACCCCGCCGACCTCAACGCCAGGATGGGCAGTTACTTCACTGCACACGTGGCCAGCAGCGACCCCAGTGGATTGGTGCCGATCGCGTTGGACGGCAAGATGCTGCGTGGTGCTTTACGCGCCAAAGCGACAGCCACGCATCTCGTGTCGGTGTTCGCCCACCGTGCCCGATTGGTGCTCGGTCAACTCGCTGTCGCCGAGAAAAGCAATGAAATTCCCTGCGTACGTGCCCTGCTCACGCTGCTGCCGGGTAGCTTGCGGTGGCTGGTCACCGTGGATGCGATGCATACCCAGGTCGTCACCGCGAAGTTGATCTGCGCCACCTTGAAGTCGCACTACCTGATGATCGTCAAGTCCAACCAAGCCAAAATATTTGCGCGTATCACCGCGCTGCCCTGGGCCGAGGTGCCCACAGCCGCTACCGACGACTCCCGCGGCCACGGCCGTGTCGAGACCCGCACCCCGCAAATCATCACCGCTGCACGAGGAATCGGCTTCCCCTACGCAAAACAAATCATCCGGATCACTCGTGAACGCTTGATCACCGCCACCGACCAGCGCAGCGTGGAGGTGGTCTATGCCATTTGCAGCCTGCCGTTCGAGCACGCCCGCCCTACCGCGATCATGACCTGGATGCGTCAACACTGGGGAATCGAGAACAGCCTGCACTGGATACGCGACGTCACCTTCGACGAAGACCGTCAAAGGGCACATACCGGAAACGGCGCACAGGCCCTAGCAACGCTACGCAACACCGCGATCAATCTGCACCGCCTCAACGGCGCCGACAACATCGCCGAAGCCTGCCGGATCACCGCTTTGACCACCAACCGCCGCCTAGACCTCCTCAATCCACAATTCCCCAGCTCACAAGCCCGCTAATCAACAACGCCGGAGCCCTGAGAGTGACGTGTCTGCGTCGCGAACCAGCTACAAACGGGAAACAACTCTGATTTCTTCAACCAGCAAAGCCGTGAGGCGAATCGGGCGGTGCCTAGCGTATCGGCTGTGATGCCGATTTCCGCGGTGATTCGTCGTGCCGCGGTTCTCGCTGTGTGCCTAGTCGTATCGATTTCCGCGCCGTCGGCAGGTGCACAACCGGA
This sequence comes from Mycobacterium pseudoshottsii JCM 15466, assembly GCF_003584745.1. Classification (NCBI taxonomy): domain Bacteria; kingdom Bacillati; phylum Actinomycetota; class Actinomycetes; order Mycobacteriales; family Mycobacteriaceae; genus Mycobacterium; species Mycobacterium pseudoshottsii. The sequence goes on along the minus strand of NZ_AP018410.1, from coordinate 4,717,644 downwards.
CGCCCAACCCCCGCCCGGTGCCGTGCCACCGGATGACGGGGCGGTGCCGCCTGGCACACCCGCCAAGATCACCACCCCTGACGGCTGGGTCGTGGCGCTCGGCGCGAAAGACGAGAAACACGTTCCGGTGGCGCCGATGACCACCGCGATCTCGTCTCGGGAGTACCTCTCCAGCGGGATCTTCGGCGCTTCGCTAACCGGGCCGGAAACCCCGCGGGGCATCCTCGAGGTCGGCTACGAGATTGGCTGCGGCATCGACATGAGCACCTCCAACGGCTTCGTCGTGGCCAATAGCGGCGGTGTTGCCCCCTCGATCGGCGCCGAACTACCCCTGGGGCCCGGCCAGCCGCCGATTCTCATTCCTCTGATAACCGGGCAATACAACAACGTGGTCAGTGTGGGGCTCAAGCCCGGGTTCGTTGTCGTGGTGCCAGTGGTCAGAAAAGAGTTCAAGGGGGCAAATCCCTGGATCATGATCAGCGCCTTCCATCTCAAGATCGATGGGTGCGTTGGTCAATCGTTCGTCCGCTCGTACGCGACTCTGACCCGGATTACCGATGAATCCGACGTGGTGCTGTCCTACGTCGGCTCCACCAAGGCCGTCTGATCGCATCCCGGCCGATTCGGGTCGGTGGTCCTCGGAGCCCTTACTACGCCGGTGCGGCGGGCTCGATCAGAAGTGTCGGTACGTCGCACGTACCGTCCTTCACGCTGACCACGCGGGTGCCCGGCTTGCGTCCGACCCGAACCTCGGAGACGTCGAACCCGGCTTCGGCGAGGCGCCTTCGCGCGGCATCGGCGTCGGGGACGCGCCAGGACAGCCCCCACACCTGATCGGTTCGGGCTGGAAGCCGCGCGTCGCCCAGTGGCTGCGCGATCTCGATGGTGACTCCGCCCACGCGCAGGAACACCAGCCGCATGCCCCAGTCGGCAAAGCTGCGGTCCAGCGCGAGACGCAGGCCGAGCTGGTCGCGGTAGAGCGTGATTGCCGCATCGGCGTCGGATGTCTTGACCACGACGTGATCGATCCCGGTGACCACCGCATCCGGGGATCCGACTAGTGCGGCCTCGGCAAGGCGATCCGGCGACTCGTGCTCGATCGCGATCATCAACACCGCCCGGGTGCGGGTCTCCGGTAACAGCGCGCTGCGCCAGCGCCGCACCTGTCCGGTTTCGGAGTCGCGGCCGAGACCGGGGGACACCGGCGAGGGCTCGAGCCCGTTTGCGGCGAGCCGCGCATGCGCCGTGTCGAGATCGGCCGTCGCGAATGCGAGCCCGATCGGGCCCTCGCCGCGTTCATCGAGCTGCGCGGTGATCCGCTGCCCGAAGGGCCCATCGCCGCGCGGCGTGATCAGCTCGAGGTAGGTGTTGTCCAGCCGGAACAGCGTATTCGCTGTGCCCCAGCCGGGATGATCTCCGCGCCACGACGGGCTGCGGGACAACAGCGTGGCGTAGCGCCGCGTGGCGTTGTCGAGGTCGCGCACGGCGAGGATGACGTGGTAGAGCGCGTCGAACACATGCCCAGCATGCCTGATCGTCCTGAATGCTCGATCCGCCGGGTTGGCCCGGCGGGGTAGGGCCCGCTAACCGCCGCTCTCGCGGGCCTTGATCGCGTCTTGGGATATGTAGACGTCGAATTCGCCCGGTGCGGCGATGACGGCGTTGCCGTAGGCCGAGCGCACGAATGGCTTGGTCCACCACTTGCCGCCGCGCATTTCGGCGAAGAAGTTCCCGTCACCGCCGTTGAGGAAGATCTGGTGCTGTGTCGGTGAAACACCGTCGAGACGCTCACCAAACAGGCGGGTCACCTTGTAGCCGGAATGCATGCCCAAGATATTGACCCAATGGTGAAGCTCGACGATGTCGGCTTGCAGCACCCACATGTCGCCTTCGAGCTGATAGGTGTGGCGGCTATAGGCCTTGCCGGCATCGTCGTAGAGGGTGAGATCCACGTTGAGTTCATGCGCGGAGTTGCTGACCTGCGCCGCCACCACGTGGGCGGCCTTGACTTCGCCGGTCAACCCCAAATACGTCTGCACCAGCGTGGCAAACCAGAGCATCAGTAGCGAAACAACCAGCAGCGCAACGCCGGTGACCGCTCGCCCGGGCCGGAATCGCAGTCGGCGCCCGCGCGCCGCCGCTCCCGAGCGGTCGCCGGAATGCACCTTCCGGCGTCGTCCGACCACCGACGACAGCAACATCACCACGGCGGCGACGGCGATGCCCGCCAGCACGATCTGCGCCAAGCCGAACTGGTGAGGGAAGTTCATATCCGTAGTTGTACCCGCTGAACCTCAATGCGAAGCCACGGCCTAGGGGTGTTCGCTAATTGCCCGCACCAGTCGTTGCCGGCCGCTGGGGGTGAGCCCGATGTCCTGAGTGCCTTGCCAGGTCTCGACATCGGCCAGAGTCTCTTCGCACCAACGCAATAGCAGATTGTTGAAGCCGGAGTAGAAGGACACGAGGCGTTCGTTGAGGTGCAGTCGCTGCGGGAACGGTCCTCCCGTCGCGAGCAGCTCCGCCACGAGCGGTAGACCTTCGGCGCGTACCGTGCGCGCTTGCCGTGCTGTCGCTTCGACGGCGGCGCGCAGATCGTCCATGTTTCCTTGGTCGGCGAGCATGACCCGAAGCAGTCCCTCGATTTCGAGCGTCGGGGGTGCCGGCTCCGTGCCGAGCCAGGCCTGTAGCGCGGCGCGGCCAGCGGGAGTGATCGTGTAGCGGGTGCGCCGCCGCCGCCCGCCCTCCACGTGCGCTTCGGCGTGTCCGCGTTCGACCAGACGCTTGAGCTCCGCGTACAGATGTCGCTCCGACCGGGGCCAAAACCAGTGCAGACTCCGCTTCGACTGGGCTACCAGCTCGTATGCCGTCCAGGGTTGCACGCCCAGCAATCCGAGGACTGCGAAAGAACTGGCAGTTGGTTGAGGCGTCATGCTATTGACAGTACCGCATGATGCAGCAAATAATACTGCACTATGCAGTAACGCCCTCCCGCAAGGAGATCGTGATGAACGCAGCCGAGTGCATCGCCCTTGTCGACACCTCCCGAGATGAGTTACGAGATCGAATTTCGCTGGCACACAAGCGATTTGATCGCCTCATTCGCACCGCGGACCCGCTGGCCCGACCGCCGGGCCACGATTGGACAGTGCAGCAGATCGCGGCCCATGTGCTGACACTGGCGCACCGCTATCACCAGATCGCGCGGGGGCGTGACTATCGGCACGCGGGCAGCGCAAGTGCTGTCGCCGCACTCAATCAGTCCGAGCTGGAGGCGGTGCTGGCCCCGGTGTCCGAACTCGCCGATCAGCTTCAGGCACTGCTTCCGGAGATCGACGCCTTCTTCGACGCGAACAGCGACGACCGGCTGGCCATCCCGTTTCATGGCTGCGGCTTCATGTCAACCAACACCGCGCAGACCAACTTGTTGGGTGAATTCCTCCTGCACGGCCAGGATGTCGCGCAAGCGGTAAAGCTGCCCTGGGACCTACCCGAACGCGACATGGCGCTGATACTGTGGGGGGCAAGGGAGATGGTGCCCATCTACCTACGCCCTGGGGTGGGCGCCAACGTCGATATTTGTGTGGCCTTCCAGGTCCCCGCGGCGCGCCCGTATCTCATCCATATTCACGACGGAACCGCCGAGATGCGCGAACGCCGGCCTGAGGACCGCCCCGACGCGGTGTTGCGGGCACCCGCGTCGACCATGACTCAGCTGCTCTATCAACGCATCGGGCAGTTCGCCGCCGTCCGCCGCGGTCTGTGGCTGACCGGTGGCCGGCGGCCCTGGGTGGCACTCAAACTCATGACGTATTTCGAACGGGCCTGACCCGCCCCGCGCGCCATCAATGGTCCGCGGCGCAGGTCAGGGGACATCAGGAACATTTACCAGACAGATCATTTGCCAACCCATATACGGCATTTGTCTGCTCTTCCATGTAATCGAAGCTGCCCCAAGTGCCCGCCTCTGGCCAAGCCAGGCTGGTCGAGCCGTCATCCAACCAGTAGAGCCCTTCGACCGATTTCTGCAGATTGTTTGAAGCACGGTCCAGCCTGCCGAGAAGAGGTTCTAAACCGGGGACGTTGTGGTCGGCATTGAGATCCTGAAGGCGCAAAATACCTTGACGCATTGTGTTTAGCTGTCCTGTGGCGTCCCGCCGCTGCCATCCGCCGGATAAGTACGGCGAACTGATTATCCTGCGTGTCTCGTTGATTCCGGGCGACACTTGGTTGTCGAGAATATTGCGAATTTGATCGGGCACTGCACAAGGAACGGAACCCTGGGGTGCGGCTCCCGCTTTTGGTGCATTGCACACGAGCGGGAAGATGGCTACTGCGATAGATAGTGCGATGAGTCGTAGGGGCACGACGGAACTCCTGATCGGATCACTAATCACTGAACTCCTGCTAAATGATGACCGTCTGGGTTTGATTAAACGGTTGAGCAGGATTCGGCTGGTCGACTCAACGTTACCTGTGGCGGTTATCGAGGCGATGTTTCTGGCGCGATTCTAACGGGTTGCAATCACCCTGTAAATTCCTTTTACGAATTTTTTGAGTCAGATTTGTCTTGTCCGAATTTAGTTGAATTCTCGCCGGTCGGAGCGTATTCAATATGAGCACCCCGCAGCGTGTTCCGCGCCGGCCGGTAGCCCCCCGTGTCCCCTCGCGCCTGCGCATTAGAGCCCTCTCGAAGGCGTCGAAGATGTACGTTGCTGCAAAGGGGCCGCTGAAGTGCTGATCGAGGGGGACCGCTAGTGAGTTTCTGGATGTGGCCGCCCGAGGTGAATTCGGTGCTGCTGCTTGATGGGCCGGGGCCGGGGCCGATGCTGGAAGCGGCCGCCGCCTGGGACGGGATCGGTACCGAGTTGAGCGCCGCGGCCTCCGCATTTGGCTCGGTGACCTCAGAGCTGGCTGGCCAGGCCTGGCAAGGCCCGGCATCGGCGTCGATGCGGGCCGCGGCGGTCCGATACCTGGATTGGCTGGGGGGCACCGCCGCTCAGGCCGAGCAGTCGGCAACCCAAGCCCGGGCGGCGGCCGTCGCATATGAGGCGGCACTGGCAACCATCGTGGACCCCGGATTGATCGTGGCCAACCGCGGGCAGCTGGTGTCGCTGGTGTTCTCGAACCTGTTCGGCCAGAATGCGCCGGCGATCGCGGCCGCTGAGGCCGCGTATGAACAGATGTGGGCTCAGGATGTCGCGGCGATGGGTGGCTACTACTCCAGCGCGTCGGCGACGGTCGCGGCGCTGGGGCCGTGGGCCCGAGCGCTGGAGAATCTGCCAGGCGAATTCGCCCGAGCCCTGGACAACGGTCTTGTCCTGGTCGAGCAGGAGATCGAACAGGCCGCCACAACATTGGCCACCGAATTCACCCAGGTGTCCAACACGCTGTTCACCACGATCTTTGGGGCGCCGGCCGATCCTCCCTTCGCGGCATCGCAGACCGGGACATTTACCGGCACCCCGTTGCTGATAACCAGATTTGAAAATACTGCGCTGTTGCCGCTAAAGCCACTGCTGAGTGTGTCCGGGCTCGACAGTCAAATTGCGGTTCCCGGCAACCCGCTGCTGGCGTTGGTTGCCAGCGACATCCCGCCGCTGTCGTGGTTTATCGGCAATTCCCCGCCGCCGCTGTTGAACTTGCTACTGGGCGTAACGGTGCAGTACAGCACATATGACGGGATGAGCGTCGTGCAGATCACGCCGGCTCAACCAACCGGGGACTACGTGGTCGCCATTCACGGTGGCGCATTTATCTTTCCGCCCTCTTTTCTGCACTGGATCAATTATTCGGTGATGGCCCACCAGACCGGCGCGACCGTTCAGGTGCCGATCTACCCGTTGCTGCAGGAAGGGGGTACGGCCGGCACCGTGGTACCGGCGATGGCCGGCCTCATCTCAAACCAGATCATGCAACATGGTGCCGCCAACGTCAGCGTGATCGGCGACTCCGCGGGCGGCAACCTGGCGCTGAGCGCGGTCGAATACATGGCGAGCCAGGGGAGCCAAGTGCCGTCGTCGATGGTTTTGCTGTCGCCATGGCTGGACCTTGGGATGACCAATCCAAATATTGCTTTCGTCCAGGACCCGCTCCTCCCGTTCGGGCCCGCACAACAGATCGGCAAGGCGTGGGCGGGCAATCTCGCCGTGACCGACCCGATGGTGAGTCCGCTATACGGGTCGCTGAGTGGACTTCCGCCCACCTACGTCTACGCGGGGTCGCAGGAAATCCTCGCCCCGGACGTTCTCGTCCTGCAGCAAGAAGCCGCAGCCATCGGAGCCCCGTTCAACTTCGTGTTGGCTCATGGCCAGATTCACGACTGGGTGTTGCTGACGCTGGACGGTCCGAGATACCTCGCGCAGATCAACCAGGAACTCGGCATCGCGGCCTGAATGCGGGATGCGCCGTTGACTGCTGTCGCCGCCGCTGATGCCGGCGCCATCGAACAGAATTGAACCCATGGCTCCCACTTCGGTGTCGAACGCCCGGATCGAGAAGGCAGTCCTCGACGCACACGAGAAGCAGAAGAACAAGCACGGCGGCAAGAACGCCGACTACATTCCGATTCTGGCGCAGGTGCCCTCGACCCTATTCGGAGTGTCCGTCGCTACCGTCGACGGACAGGTCTTCACCGCGGGTGATGCGGGGTACGAGTTTGCGCTGGAATCGATCTCGAAGATCTTCACTCTTGCGCTGGTGATCGAACAACGCGGTCCCCGAGAGCTGCGCCTCAAGGTTGGCGCGGACCCAACCGGTGAGGCGTTCAACTCGGTGCTGGCGCTCGAGCTGCACAACGACAAACCGATGTCGCCGCTTGTCAATGCCGGCGCGATATCGACGACCAGCCTGGTGGACGCCGTTGGTCCCGAGGACCGCTGGCGCCAGATCGTCGGGGCGCAAAGCGATTTCGCGGGACGTCAGATCTCGATCAGCGAGGAGATCAACGCCTCCGAGCAGGCCACCAACTTTCACAATCGCGCCATCGCCTGGCTGCTGCGCGGCAGCGGATACATCTACTGCGATCCGATGGAAGCCTGCGACATCTACACCCGCCAGTGCTCGACGTTGGTCACGACGGCGGACCTGGCTGTGATGGGGGCGACGCTGGCCAACGGCGGGACGAATCCGATCACCGGCAAGCGAGTGATCGCACGCAAGAATGTTCCGCATGTGCTCGCCGAGATGACGATGGAAGGTGTCTACACCCGCTCGGGCGACTGGGCCTATACGGTCGGGTTGCCCGCCAAGAGCGGCGTAGGCGGCGGGCTGGTCGCCGTCGCGCCGGGGCAGCTGGCGATAGCGGCCTTCTAGCCGCCGCTGGACAAGGTGGGCAACAGCGTTCGCGCCCAAGCCGCTGTGGCCCAGATCGCAGACACCCTGCAACTCGGGCTGTTCAACGTTCCCGGCGAGGAAGACGAATAGGGGACTCGGCTCGGCCGCCCAAACCGCGAGCAGTGCCGAGATGGGGACCTTCGGCCGTGGCGGTGACCGGTGCGTGCCGACGAGAATCGCGTGATGGCCCAACGCGAGCTCGAAGAACTCTCCGACGCCGAATGCTTTGAGCTGCTCGCTACCGGGCGGGTTGGCCGACTGGTGTACCAAGACGACCTCGGACCGGTCGCCGTTCCCGTCAACTACGCGATGGCCGGACACGACATCGTCGTCCGAGTTGAGGGGGGCGCGAAACAAGCGGCGATGGCCCAACCGATGCTCGCTTTCGAGGTCGACCATGTCGACGAGGGCCAGCAGCCGGCATGGAGTGTCCTGGTGCGCGGTCCCGGGGCAGAGGTCGACATGGAACGGATTCCGGCGCTACTGCGAGAGACGGATGGCCACTTCCCCAAGCCGTGGGCGCTCGGCATCCACAACGTCTGGCTTCGGATTGTGCCCACAACCATCACCGGGCGGCGGCTCGGCGGGCAGCGTCGGTCGTGGTGACCTGCTACAGCAACGGGACGAACGACAGCAGGGAAAGCAGCAGTATCAGGGGGACACCGGAATTGGCGGTGCCGGAATTGAGGACACCGGAGTTCAACGAACCGATGTTCAGCACACCCGAGTTGTAGCCGCCCAAGGTGAAGAAGCCCGCGTTGCTGCCATCGCTGCCCGCGTTGACGAAGCCGGTGTTGTAGCCGCCGTTACCGACGTTGAAGAATCCCGTGTTGTTTCCGCCGTTGCCAAGGTTCAACAAGCCGGTGTTGCCGCCACCGGCGCCCGAGTTGAAGAAGCCCGCGTTGCTCCCGCCGGCCCCCAAGTTGAAGAATCCCGAGTTGTAGCCGCCGCTGCCCACGTTGAACAAGCCCGAGTTGTGGCCGCCGCTGCCCACGTTGAACAAGCCCGAGCTAGTTGACCCGGCGTTGAAGAAGCCCGAGTTCGCGACGGTTTGGGTGATCGCACTGCCCAAGCCGGTGTTGAGATCACCCGAGTTCCACATGCCGGTGTTGATATCGCCCGCATTCCAGAAACCAGTGTTGTAGCCGCCCGCGTTGAAGGCGCCCGTATTGTGCGCGCCCGAGTTGAAGCTGCCCACGTTGAACCCGCCCAAGACGAAGTTGCCCGAGTTGAAGCTACCCAGGTTGCTGGTGCTCGAGTTGAAGCTGCCCGCATTGAAGCTGCCCGAGTTTCCCACGCCGAAATTGTTGATTCCCGAGTTGCCGAATCCCACGTTGAACCCCGAGCCCGCGTTGAGGCCCGAGTTCCCGATGCCAGTATTGAGCGCGCCGGAATTCCCGATGCCAATGTCGATGAAGCCCGAGTTGCCAAAGCCGGTATCGATGGCACCCGAGTTTCCGATGCCCCAGTTCCCGACCCCGGAGTTGAAGAAACCAACATTGCCGGTGCCGGAGTTGCCGAAGCCGAGATTGCCGCTGCCGGAATTCAGCCCCCCAAACCCCATCTGATTGTTGCCGGTAAGGCCGATGCCGATGTTTCCCGAACCGGTGTTGCCGAAGCCGACGTTGTTGTTGCCGGTGTTCCCGAAGCCCATGTTGTCGCTGCCGCGGTTTGCCAGGCCCACATTGTTGTCGCCCTGATTTCCCCAACCCTGGTTTTGGTTGCCGATGTTGCCGCTGCCGGTATTGCCGCTGCCCAGGTTCCCGTTGCCGAAGTTGTCGTTGCCCGCGGTTCCCCCCAGCCCCGCGTTTCCGAAGCCCACGTTGTTATCGCCGTGATTTCCGCTGCCCTGGTTGTAGTTGCCGGTGTTGCCGCTGCCCCAGTTGGAGTTTCCGAGATTTCCGCTGCCGACGTTGCTGTCACCGCGGTTGCCGCTACCGAGATTGCCGTTGCCGGTGTTGCCGCTACCCAGGTTGGTGTTGCCGGTGTTGCCGCTGCCCAGGTTTTGGGTGCCGACGTCGCCACTGCCCACGTTGCTATCGGTGTTGCCGATGCCCAGGTTGGGCCAACCATTCGCGGCCGCAGCGGCGGTGGCTGAGCCAGCCAGTTGCCCCGGCAGGCCGGGCAGGCTCTGCAGCCACTGCTGCCATGGTGCCAACTGCGCGGCCGCCGCCGACGCGCCGCCGTGATAACCCACCATCGCGGCCACGTCGGCGGCCCACATCGCCTCATATTCGGCCTCGGTGGTCGCGATTGCCGGCGCGTTCAGCCCCAACAGATTCGACCGCACCAGCGACACCAGCTGGGCGCGGTTGGCCGCCACCAGCATCGGATGCACCGTGGCCGCTCGGACCGCCTCGAACGCTGCTGCCACCACCTTGGCCCGCGCGGACACATCACCGGCGCGGGCGGCCGCTAAACCCAGCCAGCCCGCATAGGGAGCGGCCGCGGCGGCCATCGCCGCCGCCGCGGGGCCCTGCCACGACCCGCCCGTCAGCCCCGACGTCACCGACGAAAACGCGGCCGCCGCCGTGCTCAACTCGTCGGCCAACCCGTCCCAGGCGGCTGCGGCCGCCAGCATTGGCCCGGACCCCAGGGCTCCGGCGTTGTTGATTAGCAGGCTTGTGAGCTGGGTTGATGATCTTTGGTGCCGCGCTATTGGGGCCGGAGTGTAGGCACGGGCTATCTGGAGAACGATCGAGTTGGTTACTGTTCGTCGTTGGTCTGGAGTTGCCCGTGCCTACCGTTTCAGTATTGCGTGTGTCGTCGGTTCCAGAGGTGTTCGACCGCTGGAGTCCTGGTGAGCGCAGCGAGCTCATCGGATCGGAGTTTCTCGATGTGTTGGCCTCGGTGCCAGACCCGAGGGACCCACGCGGTCGGAGGTATTCGCTGATGGCTTTGTTGGCGATCGCGGTTCTGGCCACTGCCGCGGGGATGCGCGGCTATGCTGGTTTTGCCACATGGGCGGCCACCGCTCCCGATGATGTGTTGGCCCAATTAGGGGTCCGGTTCCGGCGGCCCAGTGAGAAGACCTTCCGCGCTGTTTTGTCTCGGCTAGACCCCGCCGACCTCAACGCCAGGATGGGCAGTTACTTCACTGCACACGTGGCCAGCAGCGACCCCAGTGGATTGGTGCCGATCGCGTTGGACGGCAAGATGCTGCGTGGTGCTTTACGCGCCAAAGCGACAGCCACGCATCTCGTGTCGGTGTTCGCCCACCGTGCCCGATTGGTGCTCGGTCAACTCGCTGTCGCCGAGAAAAGCAATGAAATTCCCTGCGTACGCGCCCTGCTCACGCTGCTGCCGGGTAGCTTGCGGTGGCTGGTCACCGTGGATGCGATGCATACCCAGGTCGTCACCGCGAAGTTGATCTGCGCCACCTTGAAGTCGCACTACCTGATGATCGTCAAGTCCAACCAAGCCAAAATACTTGCGCGTATCACCGCGCTGCCCTGGGCCGAGGTGCCCGCAGCCGCTACCGACGACTCCCGCGGCCACGGCCGTGTCGAGACCCGCACCCTGCAAATCATCACCGCTGCACGAGGAATCGGCTTCCCCTACGCAAAACAAATCATCCGGATCACTCGTGAACGCTTGATCACCGCCACCGACCAGCGCAGCGTGGAGGTGGTCTATGCCATCTGCAGCCTGCCGTTCGAGCACGCCCGCCCTACCGCGATCATGACCTGGATGCGTCAACACTGGGGAATCGAGAACAGCCTGCACTGGATACGCGACGTCACCTTCGACGAAGACCGTCAAAGGGCACATACCGGAAACGGCGCACAGGTCCTAGCAACGCTACGCAACACCGCGATCAATCTGCACCGCCTCAACGGCGCCGACAACATCGCCGAAGCCTGCCGGATCACCGCTTTGACCGCCAACCGCCGCCTAGACCTCCTCAATCCACAATTCCCCAGGGCTCCGGCGTTGTTGATTAGCAGGCTTGTGAGCTGGGTTGATGATCTTTGGTGCCGCGCTATTGGGGCCGGAGTGTAGGCACGGGCTATCTGGAGAACGATCGAGTTGGTTACTGTTCGTCGTTGGTCTGGAGTTGCCCGTGCCTACCGTTTCAGTATTGCGTGTGTCGTCGGTTCCAGAGGTGTTCGACTGCTGGAGTCCTGGTGAGCGCAGCGAGTTCATCGGATCGGAGTTTCTCGATGTGTTGGCCTCGGTGCCAGACCCGAGGGGCCCACGCGGTCGGAGGTATTCGCTGATGGCTTTGTTGGCGATCGCGGTTCTGGCCACTGCCGCGGGGATGCGCGGCTATGCTGGTTTTGCCACATGGGCGGCCACCGCTCCCGATGATGTGTTGGCCCAATTAGGGGTCCGGTTCCGGCGGCCCAGTGAGAAGACCTTCCGCGCTGTTTTGTCTCGGCTAGACCCCGCCGACCTCAACGCCAGGATGGGCAGTTACTTCACTGCACACGTGGCCAGCAGCGACCCCAGTGGATTGGTGCCGATCGCGTTGGACGGCAAGATGCTGCGTGGTGCTTTACGCGCCAAAGCGACAGCCACGCATCTCGTGTCGGTGTTCGCCCACCGTGCCCGATTGGTGCTCGGTCAACTCGCTGTCGCCGAGAAAAGCAATGAAATTCCCTGCGTACGTGCCCTGCTCACGCTGCTGCCGGGTAGCTTGCGGTGGCTGGTCACCGTGGATGCGATGCATACCCAGGTCGTCACCGCGAAGTTGATCTGCGCCACCTTGAAGTCGCACTACCTGATGATCGTCAAGTCCAACCAAGCCAAAATATTTGCGCGTATCACCGCGCTGCCCTGGGCCGAGGTGCCCGCAGCCGCTACCGACGACTCCCGCGGCCACGGCCGTGTCGAGACCCGCACCCTGCAAATCATCACCGCTGCACGAGGAATCGGCTTCCCCTACGCAAAACAAATCATCCGGATCACTCGTGAACGCTTGATCACCGCCACCGACCAGCGCAGCGTGGAGGTGGTCTATGCCATCTGCAGCCTGCCGTTCGAGCACGCCCGCCCTACCGCGATCATGACCTGGATGCGTCAACACTGGGGAATCGAGAACAGCCTGCACTGGATACGCGACGTCACCTTCGACGAAGACCGTCAAAGGGCACATACCGGAAACGGCGCACAGGTCCTAGCAACGCTACGCAACACCGCGATCAATCTGCACCGCCTCAACGGCGCCGACAACATCGCCGAAGCCTGCCGGATCACCGCTTTGACCGCCAACCGCCGCCTAGACCTCCTCAATCCACAATTCCCCAGCTCACAAGCCTGCTAATCAACAACGCCGGAGCCCTGGCCCGGACCCCGTGCCAGCGAATATCCGTAGCGAATTGATCTCTGGTGGCAACACCGAAAAGTTCATCACTGTCGTCCTCGTACCAGTGCCTTCTCAGCGTCGGGGGCAATTGCTCGTTGTCACCGTGGCGCTATTTGAAAGCGTAATTTTAATGACTGACTTGGCGGCATGTTGCCGCCTTTGAAGAGAAAAGCTCGACCGCATCGTCGACGCGGTGGCGTCGGCCGGGCTCGGATGCCCGCGGTTTGCGCGACGCCCGTGACCAGTGTTTCGCGTCAGGGCGGGGACGTGTTCATTTGCGGTCCTTCGCGGTAGTCAGGCCGAAGACGGTTCGGATGATTCGCGAAATATTTGCATTCGCTCGCGGCTACCAATCCCAACAACGCATCCAAACCTAGGAATCAGGCCCGGACTCCAACAGTCGCAATGGGTGCAGGCCATCAACCGCGCCAACGAACGGGGGATGGATGCTGTAGCCGAGCATCCGGCGAATGTCGTCGGAGACCGCTCGGGCAATTTCGCGCGATATTGACAGGGTGTAGGCCTCCATCGGGCGCAGCCACGGTTCGCAGTACTGGGCGGTGACGGCCAGACGCTCGCTGGTGCTGGTATTGGCGCCACCACCATGCCAGAGGGTGCCGACGAAGAAGACGCACGAGCCGGCAGGCATCACGACGGGCAGCACCTGATCGTCCGGGCCCGGCGGACGTCTGCCCCAACGATGGCTGCCGGGGATGACCACCGTGGCGCCATTGTCGGCGGTGAAGTCGTCGATCGCCCAGATCGTCGCCGCCGCCAACGGTGCCCTGGGCCGCGGAATCGGGTAGAACCCGTCGTCATGGTGAGGTAGCTGCGCGTCTTCTCCGGGCAGAATGTTGATCGGCTGCAATGCCGAAAGCAGGTAGTTGGGCATCAATATCCGATCGAGCACCGCCAGCACCCGTGGATGATCGGCAAGCCGGTCGCACACTCGCGTCCTGCTCAACACGCTGTAGATGCGTTGGGTGCGCCGGCCCTCAAACGAGTTACGTCCGGTGTGCTCGAGCCAGGGTCGCACGACCTCTTGGATCAGCCGGCACTGCTCGGCACTGAGCAGGTTCTCCCAGATGACGTAGCCGTCGCGGTCGAGGGCCGCCATGTCGGCCTCGATGGTCGCGCTGTCGACCGAGCTTCCGCCGCTTGGCGTCCATTTGTAGCGGTGCGCCAGATCGCCCTTGAGGTCTTCCAAGGTTGTGACGGCTTCGTCATCAATGCTCATTGGCACTCGTCCTTTTCCCGCTGGCACCAACGGCGGCCAGCCCTGCGCGGCGACGGCTCGCACCACCACAGTAAGCCGACGATGGCCGAAATGGGTCAGACCAGGCGGCGGCTGACGGCTCGATCGGTACCCTGGCGCCATGAAGACGTTGCTGTCAGCCCTGTCGCTGGTGATCGCGCTGGCTGGTCCAGCCGCACTTCCGGGCATTATCGCCACGGCGCAGGCCGAACCGGTCATGTTCGAGCCCGACTGGCCCAATCACCAGGAGCAAGCCGAACAAACGATATGCCTGGCTCTGGCGCAAGGCTGGCCACGCACCCAGATTGTCTACGTCGCCGAACACGCAAACGACATCGACCAGACGGGACTGAGCGTGCCTGAGGCCGCCCGGCTGGCCGACACGTGGATCGACGAGGCGCACAACACCCTTTGCCCAACACTTGCCCTGGATTGACCGTTCGGCGGCGCCGCACCTTCTGACTAGCCAGCTATCAGCTGCATACCAACTTCGACTCAGATCTGCGACATTCCCTCGTCCCGCCCTTGTCGGCCCGTGCAATCGCCTGTGTACTCGGTGAGGTCAGGGCTCATCGAATGCCCGGAGATCGGCCGCGATGAGGTCTGCGACAACGCATTCCGGGGAGAGGAGGCAGTGCTTCCATGCGAATAGTTGGTTGGGCAGCGACGGTCGCTGTCCTGGCCGCCTTGAATCCGCTGGCGCCACCGGCACAAGCGGAACCGACCTGTGGGGTCAACCTCAATGCCCCAGAGATCCAGGCAGCGATCAAGTCATTGCCAACCCTGCCGCAGAGCTACCCGTGGGACACCAATCCGCGCAGCTTCGATCCGAGTAGCAACTACAACCCGTGTTCCACACTGTCGGCGGTCATCATCAGCGTTGAAGGCGCGACGGGCAGCTCACCGGACCTCGTTCTGCTTTTTCACAACGGCACCTCCGCCGGTATTGCCACCACAAAGGCGTATTCGTTTACGACGCTGAATGCGGCGAAGACAACCGATGACACGGTGGCCCTCGACTACAAAGACGGCAGAGACGTCTGCACGGCGTGCCCCGGACCGATCACGACGGTGAGGTACGAGTGGAAGGGCGACCACGTCGCGATGTTGGACCCGGCGCCAGCTTGGTGACCCACGCCTGTCGTCAGTCCTGGGTTCGGGCGCCGGTCAGCGACTGGATGGACTGTATTTCGCTCTCTCGGTAGGGCCGTCCTTCGGGTTGCAGAAGATCGCTGAACCATACCTTCGGGGGCTTGGTGTACGGATGATCCCAGGAATCCCACGGTAGGTAGGTCTGAGTCTTACCGGCGACCAAACCCCAATTGAAGGCGCCGACGTTGCGACGCTTGGCGATTGGTAGCACCCCCTCCACACTGCTGCCCTGGGAGCGCGCCAGGTACTCGGTGCAGATGATCGGCCGCCCCAGCGGCGCAAGTTCGTCGATACGGGCCTCAAAGCCGGCCGGTGCCGCGTAGCTGTGAAATGTGATGACGTCGGCATTGTCGAGCTGGATGCTGGCGATGGTGGAGCGCTTGCCCGGATCCGACCAATTTCCCTGCCAGACACCGCTTGTCAAGGGCTGGCTGGGATCGACCTCGCGCGCCCACTGAAACACCTGGGGGAGTAGCTCCGCGACCCGCTCCAGCTTGTCCTTTCTCTCCACCTTTCGGTACACCTTCGCCGGATTGTCGGGCTCATTCCACAAGTCCCAGCCCAATACGCGGTTGTCGTTGCGGAACTGGTTCAACACTCCAGTCACGTAGCCGTGCAGAACGGCCTGGTAGCTGGGGTCGCCGAGGTGTTCGGCGCCGGGGCTTTGCACCCAACCCGAGTTGTGCACGCCGGGCCTTGGCGCACGCTGCTGACCCAGCTTGGGGAACGGGTCCCAACAGGAGTCGAACAAGACGAAAAGAGGTTTGATGCCGTGGCGCGCCGCGATGGCGACGAATTGTGCCAGCCGAGTCTGAAAGCCCCTTTGATCCGAGGCCCACAACTGATCGTGCAGGAAGACTCGCATGCTGTTGAACCCGATCAACCGGGCCAAGCCCAGCTCTCTGTCGATGCGCCGCGGATCGTAGGTGGCGGGCTGAAACATCTCGAGCTGATTGATGGCGTTGGCGGTGATGTAGTTGGCGCCGACGATCCAGCCTTGGGTCTGGTACCAGGTGTTGGCGCGCTCAGCCGACCACCGGCCTGCCACAGCGGTGGCGCGGGGGGTCTGGGCCAGCGCGGCGCCGGCCGCCAGCAGCAGCGGCAGTTTGAGAGCCGTTCGACGTTGCACCAAGTGACGATAATTTCGCGGGCGATCTGTCCGGTCTTGCGCGCTGACGTGTCTAGGCATGCTTATCGATTCGCAACAACCTGGGATTGCAAATTGTTATCTCCTGAACACCATCCAGGCTACCCGGCCGGCGGGGTGAAGTCTCGGCGCAACGCCGTGGATTGTCTTGTGCCACACCGGCCGAGCGCACTGTGTAGGATGGCTTGAGCGTCTTGTCGAAGACGTCTCGGGAGACTCTGTGGTGCCGCGCGTCTGCGCGCTCAGTTTGGCGCGGCTACCGCGTCCCCGAAGCCGGGCCCGGCTTCGGGTGTGACATTGCGTGCGGTGATCTCTTCGCCGCAGTGGGCGTAGATCAGGCGCGGCTCGACGAACTGGCCGCAATGGTGACGCAACACAATCGGTGGGCCGTCGGGGTTCGGCAAGTGCTTGTCGCCCCACTGCATGAGGACGACGATCGCGGCGAACAGTTCGTGGCCGGTGTCGGTCAGCCGGTACTCGTGGCGCTCCGGATCCTGGGAGTAAGGCACCCGGTCCAGCAGGCCCGCATTGACGAGCATCCGCGGCCGCGATGACAGGGTGGGGCGCGGAATGTTGAGGTTGCGGGCGAGCTGGCCGAAGCGCTGCACGCCGAAGAACGCCTCGCGCAGGATCAATAGGGTCCAGCGCTCGCCGACCAGCTCGAGGGCACGGCCAACCGACTCCCCTTCGAAGCGGTGGGACAGATCGGCGGCGCCCATGGTTCAACAACTGTACCCGGTTCAATTTCTGAACCATGGTGGTAACTTGACGGAACCGCCGTCATTACCAGGAGTCCTGATGAATCAGCCGGACCTGAGCGCCGCACCACTGCGCAGAGCAGATAGCGAGATGGAGAACCTCGCCGAGAAGATCGCCCTGACGGCGCGGGAGATGTCGGCGGAGATCGACCGCGATCGCAGACTGCCCGACGAATTGGTGGCGCGGCTTGGCGAGGCAGGATTGCTGCGCGCCACGATGCCGCGCGAGGTACAGGCGGCAGAGCTGGCCCCCGGACCGGCGCTGCGGTGTGCCGAAGCGGTGGCGCGCGGCGATGCTTCAGCGGGATGGTGCGTGTCGATCGCGATCACCAGCGCGTTGTTGGTCGCCTATCTACCGGCGTCCAGTCGCGACGAAATGTTCGGTGCCGGGCGAAGTGTCGCCGCGGGTGTGTGGGCACCGCGAGGTAAGGCGAAGTCGGTCGACGGCGGTGTTGTGGTGTCCGGGCGCTGGCCGTTCTGCAGCGGGATCAACCACGCGGACATGATGTTCGCCGGTTGCTTCGTGGAGGGCGAGCCGGTGCCATCGGTGGTGGCGCTACCCAAAGACGATCTGCGCGCCTTGGACACCTGGCACACCCTGGGGCTGCGCGGTACCGGCAGTCACGATTGCGTTGCCGAGGAGGTCTTCGTCCCCGCCGATCGAGTGTTCTCGGTGTTCGACGGTCCCACCATTGACAGGCCGCTGTATCGCTTCCCGGTGTTCGGCTTCTTTGCGCTTTCGATCGGCGCGGCGGCGCTGGGCAACGCGCGCGCCGCGATTGACGACTTGGTCGAGTTGGCCGGCGACAAGAAAGGGCTGGGGGCCAAGCGCACCTTGGCCGAACGGTCGGCCACCCAAACGGCGGTCGCGACGGCCGAGGCGGCACTTGGTGCGGCGCGTGCACTGTTTTACGAGGCGATCGACTCGGCCTGGCAAGCCAGCCACAATCCCGATCCGGTGCCGGTGCCGGTGCCGGTGCCGGTGCCGGCGCCGGTGGCGCTGCGCAACCGGCTACGGCTGGCGGCCACCCACGCGGCGCGGACCTCTGCCGACGTCGTGCGCACCATGTATGACCTGGCCGGGAGCAGCGCGATCTACGATGGCTCACCACTGCAACGCCGGTTTCGCGACGCGTTTACCGCCACCGCCCATTTCCAGGTCAACGAGGCATCCCGCGAACTGCCGGGGCGCGTCTTGCTCGGCCAGCACTGCGATACCTCGATGCTGTGACCGATTTAGAAGTCGCGCTACCGTTTTGGCTGGACCGGCCCGACGACGAGGCGATGTAGGTGGCGCTGGCGGCGTCGAACGCCGGTTTCGACGTGCTGTGGGTTGGGGAAATGGCCACCTACGACGCGTTTGCCCTTGCCACCGCGATAGGGCTGGGTGCACCCGGAATGGGCTTGAAGATCGGACCGCTGGCCGTCGCCGTTCGCGGCCCGGTGGGGCTGGCGCTGGGCGTCAGTTCGGTCGCCTCTCTCACCGGTAGCCGGGTCGATATCGCCCTGGGCGCCTCCAGCCCGGCGATAGTGGCCGGTTGGCATGATCGGCCGTGGGCACACCACGTGCCGGTGATGCGGGAAACCATGGAATGCCTGCGGTCGATACTGGGTGGGGCGCGCGTCGACTACCACGGGCGCCATGTCGCCAGCCACGGCTTTCGGCTGCGCAACCCGCAGCAGGAGACTCGAATTGCGTTGGGGGCCTTCGGCCCTGGCATGATTCGCCTGGCGGCAAGGCGAGCCGATGAGGTGGTGCTCAACCTCGCATCGCCGGCTCGGGTGGCGGAGGTTCGTCACGCCATCGACTCCGCGGCCGCCGCAGCGGCAGGTCGCGCCGCACCGCGGCTGACGGTATGGGTGCCCGTTGCCGTTGATCCCGGTGCCGCCGCGCACGCTCAGCTGGCGGCGCAGCTGGCGGTCTATCTCGGCCCGCCCGGCTACGGCGAAATGTTCAGTGCACTGGGCTTTGACCGCCTCGTCGGTGCCGCGCGCGCCGGGGCGAGCCGTCGAGAGTTGGCTGCCGCCATCCCCGTCGAACTGCTCGAGCAGGTGGGGGCATTGGGCACCGCCGAGCGAGTCGCCGCCCGGCTGCGGGACTACGAAGAGGCCGGCGCGGACTGCCTGGCACTGGTGCCCTGCACTGCCGAAGATCCGGCGGGCCGGGCAACGCTGAACGCACTGTCGAGGAAGGGTGAATCGTGACGCTGGTCAATACCGTGTGCCGGCTGGCCGCGCGCCCGATCGGATTGCCCAAGCCATCGGACTGGGAGGTCGCCGACGAACCCGTTGGCGGTCCGGCCGATGGGGAGTTTTTGGTGCGCGTTGAGTATCTGTCGGTCGATCCGGCGATGCGGACGTGGATGAACGCGGGGCGGTCCTACGTGGCGCCGGTGCAGATCGGCGAGGTGATGCGCGCGGGCGGCATCGGGCGCGTGATCGATTCTCGCCACCCGGATTTCGCGGCCGGCGACGAGGTGTACGGAATGTTCGGGGTGCAGCGTTACGCGCATTCCGACGGTAGCGGTGTGACGCGCGTGGACACCACCCTCGCGCCGGCCCCGGTGCATCTGGGCGCCCTGGGCATCAGCGGTATAACGGCCTACTTCGGGCTCCTCGACGTCGGTCGCCCGCAACCCGGTCAGACCGTCGTCGTCTCCGGAGCCGCCGGTTCGGTGGGCAGCATCGTCGGACAGGTAGCCCGGATTGTGGGTTGCCGGGCGATCGGCATCGCCGGCGGTGAGCAGAAATGTCGTTGGCTGGTAGAAGAGCTTGGCTTCGACGCCGCCATCGACTACCAAGCCGGGGATCTGCGCCGTCAGCTGAAGATGCATGCCCCCAATGGCATTGACGTCTTTTTCGACAACGTCGGGGGAGAGGTGCTCGAGGCGGGGTTGTCACGTCTGGCCCGCGGAGCGCGTGTCGTAATTTGCGGAGCCATCTCCCAGTACAACGCCGCCGGGGAGCTGCACGGGCCGGCCAACTACATGCAGTTGCTGGTCGCACGCGCCTCGATGACCGGGTTCGTGGTCTTCGACTACGCGGATCGATATGGCGAAGCCGTTGGGCAGCTGGCGAATTGGCTGGCTAGCGGTGAGCTGCGCGCCCGCGAGCAGGTGGTTGCGGGCGATGTCGGCGACTTTCCTGAGGTGCTGTTGGCGCTGTTTCGGGGTGAGAACACCGGCAAACTCGTGCTCGCGCCGCGCTAGCGATTCGGACGGATCGGACCGTCACGATAGCGGCCATTCATGGACTGGGGCCCCGCTGCGCGCGTGCTCGACGTATCGCCGGGTCATCTCGTGCAGCGCCGAGATGCGTTCCAGTCCGCGTTCTTCGAGGTGGCGCACCGTTTCCGTCTGCCAGGCCGCGCCGGTGCGGCCGCTGCGAACCCGCGCTTCGATGACACCGAGGTACCGGTCGCGGTCGTGGGCGTCCACGCCCCACGCGTCGAGTCCGGACGCGGCGGCCGGCAGCAGGACGTCGCGGGTGAGCTGTGCTGCGGGCTGGTCGGTGCCCTGCCAACTCAATTGCGCCGCCAGCCCGTCGCGTGCCGCGCGGTGCAGGTCTCGCTCGGCCACCGCGAAAGGGGTCTGTTCCCACGGAGTGCGGTCACTGTCAGCGATTGCGCGCACCAGTCCGTAGTAGAAGGCGGCATTGGCGACCATGTCGACTGCGGTGGGCCCGCTGGGCAGCACCCGGTTCTCGATTCGCAGCTGCGGGCTGCCGCCCTGGACGTCGTAAACGGGGCGGTTCCACTGCCACACCGTGCCGTTGTGCAGCCGAAGCTCATGGAGCACCGGAGCTTGCCCGGCCTCGAGGGCAGCGTCGGGATCTTCTGCCTCCAGGGTTGGGAACAGGGGCGGGTACTCGCGCACCAGGTGGTCGAAGAGGTCCACGGGGTCGCTGATCCATCCCTCCCCGAGCCGGACGCGCGCCGGTGCGCTGGCCTTGACCTCGCTGGGGCGGCGGGAGTCGAGTAGCTGCTCCACCAGCGTGATTCGGGTCTCCTGCCAGGCGTGCCGGCCGAGCAAGAACGGGGAATTGGCGGCCACCGCGACCTGCGCTCCGGCGATCAGTTGGGCCGCGTTGAAATAGGCCGCAAATCGGTCCCGGTGCGCCCGCAAGTGCAGCTGCAGGCTGGTTGCGGAGGCTTCGGGCGCGACCGAGTCGGTGGTGAATTCGACCGGCTCGGGTGCGTCGCTGATGTGCACCCGGAACGGCCGGTGGCGAGCGGTGCGGATGCGGCGGCTCAGCAGCTCGTAGCGCGGGTTGGTGGAGAGCCGTTCGGCGGTCATGTGGTCGGCGCTCAGGGTGGGAAGCATGCCAACCGCGATCAGGTGGGTGCCCAGGCTTTCGATCCGCGCGCCGGACCCGTCGAGCACGTCGGCAAGAAGTTGTTCGCTGTCCCGGAGCACGTGGCCCATTAGCGGGTGGGGCGGCAGGTTCAACTCGACATTGAACTGGCCAAGCTCGTGCTGCATATCGGTTCGGTCCAAGGCCTGTAGAACCGCGTCGTTGACCAGTCGCGGCCGGCCCAGCGGGTCCACCAGGTCGAGTTCCACCTCCATGCCGATGGTGTCCTCGTGGCCGGCAAACCAGCCGGCCTCGACCATTTGCCGCAACACCGCGACTGAACGCGTGAGCCGGCGCCGGACGTCATCTCCGTGCCCGAGAACCAACGCGGACGCGTCGATGCGATCACCCACGGGCCTACCTTCCCTCCCGCACACCTGGCCATCAGTTGCTTGTGCCGGTATACCTAATTCGCAAACTAGGCGTCATCGCGGGGTTTGGCGACTCGGACCCCGGATTGGGTGTGGGCGCCCACGGAAGGCCAGCACATACGCCACTCCCGCTCGGTGATTCCGCCGAGCGCCGTGCGGTCGGGTTCTTCGGTGGCATCGGGCGCGCGGCGCCTGGCGGCGATCGTGTCCTCGGCACGGCGCACCGAGTCCATGAACTCCAGGACCGCCGCCCGCAGCTCGCCTTCCGAATCGATGTCAGGTGACACCACGACGGAGGTGAGCGTCGCCGGGACCAGGTCCATCGGCAGGCCAGCCCTGACTGCGCGTTCGATCACCTTCTGGGCCAGAGCCAACGCGGGCTGACCATGAAACAGGTCGTGCATCACCGAGCCCGCCCGTTTGTCTGCCTTTTTGCCCTTCTCCCACTGCGCCACCTGCTCCTGGAATAAGGGCGAATTGCCCGCCAGCACTCCGCGGCGCCGGTTGCCCAGCTTGCGTATCAGGGTGTCGGCCACGTCATCGATGGCGAAGGGGCGTCGCGGCGCGTCCTGCGCGATCCGAGCCTGGAAAAGTACCTGCAGGAGCAAGGCGCCGAGTTCTTCGCGTAGCTGGCCGGCATCTGCGCTACGCAGCGCATCCAGCAGCGCATAGGTTTGGCTCAGCAAATAGCGGCTAACCGAGACGTGGGTCTGCGCGGCTTCCCACGACCCAGCTGTGCGTAGTTCGTCCACTGCCGCAACGGCATCGATCAGGCGCTCACCGCACTGTGGGTGCGGTATGGAGATCAGCCGGTCACCGGCGACCAACCGTGCCGTAACCGCAGGATGTGTTGGATCGGAGGACAACAACACGGTGGCGTGGCTTCCGACGCGCACGGGGCGCGCCGCGGGCAGCAGCCGAGTCAACGCGGCCGGTATTTCCTCGGTGTACTGCACCTGCTGCCGCAGCACTTCGAGGGCTTCCATTGGTACCAGCAAATAATGCGGGTCAATCAGTACGACAGTCATCACACAGCCGGCTCCGCGTTCGACGGTGACATGGCAGCCGTCGCGGCCATTGCAGTTGGCGCTGATTCAACCCGCGTCGGGGAGCCTCATGATGCCCGCCGCCAGGCGCCCAACACCGCTTCGATGATGGCCGTGCGGTGGGCCGCGGTGGACACCGTGGCATCGAGCCAACGCACCCTGCGGTCTCGCCGAAACCACGACCGCTGCCGTCGGACATAGCGTCGAGTGGCCAGACAGGTTTGTTGGCGCGCACGATCCAGGGCTTGAGTGTCTGCGCCGGCCTTGAGCGCCTCCATGACTTGGGCGTACCCCAACGCGAGTGAAGCGGTGACCCCCCTGGCCAGGCCGCAGGGGAGTAGCGAGATCACCTCTTCGATCAGGCCTCGATCGAACATGGCTTTGGTTCGTGCCGCTAGCCGTTCATCAAGAACCTTTGTCTCGCAATCTAATCCGATGATCGCGCTATCCCAGCGAGGGCTGCCGATGCGTGGAGCGGAGGCGGCATACGGGCGACCGGTGATTTCGACCACTTCCAGCGCACGCACCGTACGGCGGGCGTCGTTGAGCGGGATGACTGCGGCCGCGGCAGGGTCGCGGCGGACCAGCTCGGCATGCAACCTGGCCGGCCCGGCCTGAGCGAGACGTCGCTCCCAGCGGGCTCGGATCGCTGGGTCTTTCGCCGGAAAGGCCCAGTCATCGAGCAGCGACTGGACGTAGAGCATCGAGCCCCCGACCAGCAGCGGCAGCGCTCCGCGTGAGGCGATCGCTTCGATGTCAGCTGCAGCCGAACGCTGGTAGCCCGCGACAGTGGCGGTTTCGGTGACGTCGAGCACGTCGAGTTGGTGATGCGGTATGCCGCGGCGCTGGGCCAGCGGCACCTTGCCGGTGCCGATATCCATGCCGCGGTAGAGCTGGTACGCGTCGGCGTTCACGATCTCCACGGCGATCTTGCCGCTGAGTCGGTCCGCAATCTCGATCGCTAAGTCTGACTTGCCGGTTCCCGTTGGTCCGATGATCGTTAGTGGTCTCATATCCTCTGCCTGCTATCTTGCCTCAACAGCGCCTGTCGGAGGGTCAGCAGTGGGGCGAATCGATGTCGGCATGCGTGCCATCCCGTGCTCCCCTGCGGTGGTCCTGCTTGCTAGCGGTGACACCACAAGGGTTGCGTTCGGCGGCCGCGCTGGGATCAGTCAAATGGCCTAATAATGCGCATGGGTCCGCTCTGAGACGCTGGCCTCCCCAGACGACGCGAACGCCGACCGAGTTGATGGGCAGAGGTTGCTGAATGCGCTGTCGACGTCGGTCGTGACGATGAGCCGATCGATCGCGGCGGTGCGCACGAAGCCTTGCTGCCGCAGTTCTTCGAGCCAGTCGAGCAGTCCGCGGTAGTGTCCGGCGGGGTCCAGCAGGACTACGGGCTTGTGATGTATGCCGAGGCTGGCCGCGGTCCAGCATTCGAGCAGCTCTTCGAGGGTGCCCAGACCGCCGGGCAGCGTCAGGAACCCGTCAGCGCGTTCGCCCATGAGGTGTTTGCGTTGGGTGAGTGTGTCGGTGACGATCAGCTCATCGGCACCGAGGTCAGCAAGTTCGGATTGCAGGAGAATTCTCGGGATTACGCCTGTGGTGTGGGCTCCGGCGGTTCTGGCCGCGCGGGCCACCGCGCCCATCATGGCGATGGTGCCGCCTCCAGAGATCAATCGCCATCCGCGTCTACCGATTTCGGTGCCCACGGCGGCGGCCAGGCTCAGGTCGGCGGGGTTGTCGCCGCCGGAAGCGCAGTAGACGCAAATCGTCGTACGGCCATCGGTCCGAGCGCGCCAGGCAGGTCTGGGCCCAGCGTCAACGAATCCCGCCTCCTCGAGCAATCCGGTCACCCGCGCGGATTCGTCGGCGTCCAGCAGGGAGCCGCCGCTGTGCAGGTCGTAGATTCGGCTGGCCGTGCGTTGTGCCGGCAGGTCTCGAGTCACAGACCGTCCTCCAGTACCTTCCTCGAACTGATCAGAAGTTGTCCGCTGACGCGGGTCAACTTGTCGTGGATCACGCAACTTTGGGCGATCGCCGGCTTGGTACCGGGACGAGTGTTGATTTCGATCAGATAGGCAGATGCCTCGATCACGCCGGCACTACGCGACGCCAAGTCGATCATCGACAACCAGTGCCGTCGTTGAATCGCATCCCCAGCTCTGCTGTCCCACTTCAGCAGGGCTTTCTCGATTGCTGCGCGTGTCGAGACCGGGCCGGCGCCGGGGATGTGCTCGAACGTGGCGTCCTTGGTGAACGTCTTTGCGTGGGAGCCGATGTCACGCAGGTCCAGTAGCCTCATCTGCCGTGCGTAAAACTGCTGCACCTCCGCGTACAGGCAGCTGTGCAGCGCCTTGCCCCGCGGCCAGGAGAACAAGCGCAAGCGGTTCGCTGACGGGATCACGCCGCCGTTACTGCCTTCAGGTGCAACAGCGCGGGCAACACGATGTTGGTGTGGCGGTGCAGTTGGGTCCTCTCGGTCAATGTCAGCCGTGGTAGCCGACGCATCAGAGTTCCCACTGCGATCTGGCATTCGAGGCGGGCCAAGCGTGCCCCAAGGCAGTAATGAATTCCAGCGCCGAACATGACCGCTGCGCCTCGGGCACGGGTGATGTCGAATCGGTCCGGCCCCTCGAACACCTTCGGATCCCGGTTGGCTGCGCCTACGAAGGCGATCACCGGTTGCCCCGCACGAATGTGCGCGCCGCCGAGCGTGACGTCTTCGATGGGCTTGCGTGCCGCCGTGGACTGAACCGAGCCGTTGAAACGCAAACTCTCGTTGACCGCAGCTGCCATCAGCTCCGGATGCGCCCGCAGTAATGCCAGCTGGTCAGGGCGCGTCCACAGATCCGCGATCATGTTGCCGATCTGCGCAACCGTCGTCCCGTGTGCGGCGAACATGAGCTGCACACAAAGGGCCAGCAGTTCTTCGTGCGTCAGCTGACCGGCCTCGCGGGCCGCGATCAGGGCGCTGATCAGCCCCGGTCGTAACCGATCGTGGCTGGCCGCGGCGGTCTCGAAGAACCACAACATGTTCGCGGCGGCATCGTCGGCTCTCGCTATGGCCGCAGGTTCCTTGCGCAGATCGAACCCATCGCCAAACCGAGAGACCCACACCGGAAGGTCCGGATGCAACTCGTCGGCGGTCAAGCCCAGCATCGCTGCTATCAATGTCATTGACAGAGGAACGGCATAGTTGTCGATCACGTCGAACGCAGTCGCCTCGTCGAGCCCGTCGATCAGCCGATCCGCGGCCTTGGCCGCGATCATCCGGTAAGACTCGATTGCCGAAGGTGTGAACGTGGGCGCCACGATGGAACGCAGACGCCCATGATGGGGCGGATCCAGTGACAGCAACAGCCGACCCGACAATTCGGCGAAACCGCGGGGCGCGCCAAACACTCGCCCGGATGCCAGAGGATCGGCCGGAACCAATTTGCGGCGAAACCGAGGGTCCCTCAGCATCGCAACGACATGATCGTGTCGAAACAGGTACCAGCATCCGTTGTCGCCGGGTTTGAACGGTTGTCCCCAATGCACCGGATCCGCCTGACGATAGGTCGCGTAAACCGCGTACGGATCGTCGCGCAGCTGCTGATCGTGTGGGCCGAAACGGGCCAACATGGTGTCTGTCACATTCCGTAGGGCGGGGCCGGTTGCCTACGCGATGGCGTTGATCCCAGCCGGGATGGACAGTCGTGATCGGTCACGGTTCGCCTGGCGTCTTGAACGAAAACAACTCGTATGTCATCAGCCGCTGCGCAAATGCCGAATGCATCAACTCTTCGGTGCCGGTCACGTGCGCCGACTCCAGCCGTGTCTTCCAGTATGGGACGGTGAGTCCGGTCAAATCCACCTGCCGACAAGTGATCAACCCGGCCTCGTCTGCCGCTCGCCGGTAGTCGGCCGGCTCGTGAATGTTCGTGCAGTATTGGTCATCGACGCGCTGCTTGACGCTTTCGGCGGCCCGACCCCGGCCCGCGCACCACGCGACCACTACGATTTGCCCACCCGCGACCAGCACTCGGCCAAACGTGGTGAACATCAACCCCAGATCATCGACGTGCTCAGTGCTTTCGCACGCCCACACGGCTTGATAGCGGTGTCGGATCTGGCCGGAACCCAAGCGGCGGTCAACCTCGAGCATGTCGCCGACCCTGAACCTGACCTGGTCTTCCACGCCGCGCACCAGGGCCGTTGCGGCGGCGAACCGCGCCTGCTCAGGCGACACTGTCACGCCTTCCACGGCACACCCGAATCGCTGGTGAATCATGATCGCGCCGCCCCCGGCCCCACAGCCGGCATCTATCACGGTGCCATCCGAAGGCGGTTTACCGAGGAACTTCAGGCCAAAGCTGACCAGCTCGGCCTCGGAGCGGTGCAACCAGTCCAGTCGAGCCTTCTCCTGCATCGGCGCCGGACCGTCCGGCAGGTCGATGCCGTTGTGATTGAAAAACAATCCATCGCGCGACGCGAGCATTGCGTTGAGCCCGTCGCAATCGCGGGTCTTCCGGTCGTAGAGCGCGGCAATGGACATCCGCCGCGCTTCACTCAAGCCGGCTACTATCTCACCAGTACTCAAGTCGATCACCCTCCCTCACTTGAAAATGCCAATCGCCCACTGCTGTTGGTTGCGCAAGGACTTCGATGCGGCAGTGACTTTGCACAGTCGCCGTCCGTGGTTGTCCACCGCTGCGGCCGCACGGGTAGCGGGGGAGAAAGCGGCGTAGGTGCGGTAAAGGCCAGGAGCTTCATCGGTGGGCCCCCGCCGCTAACGGCACGCGGTGTCGGGATGCGTACCGGAACTGGGGATTTGGGCTTGGGCAACCGTGATTCGGGATACCCCCAGCCCGACGCCACGCGTTGTCGGGGTCTGGCCGCGTTCGCTGGCATCACCTGCGGGGGTCCTGCGCTGCTGCAGCAGCGGCCCGTCTGCGATCAGATGGTGCGGTGCGGCATCGGTGATTTCGACATCCACCAAGTCACCCGGCCGGACCGAACCGTCGGCGCTGTCCGGACGGAAGTGGACGAGTCGGCCGTCGCGGGCCCGCCCGCTGATTCGCGCCGTGGTGGCGTTTTTGCGGCCCTCTCCTGCGACCACCAGCAGTTCCTGCCGGGTCCCGACCAGGGATCGGTTGCCCTCCAAGGAGATTCGCTCTTGCAGCGCCACCAGCCGCTCGAAGCGCTGCTGGACGACGTTCTTGGGAATCTGGTCGGGCATGTCCGCCGCGGGTGTGCCTGGCCGAGGCGAGTATTGGAAGGTGAATGCGCTTGTGAACCGCGCTTTTTGTACCACGTCGAGGGTCTGCTCGAAGTCATGTTCGGTTTCGCCGGGAAAGCCGACTATCATGTCGGTGGTGATGGCCGCGTGCGGTATCGCGGCACGGACCTTATCGATGATGCCCAGGTAGCGATCGCGCCGGTAGGAGCGGCGCATGGCCTTGAGGATCTGGTCCGAACCCGATTGCAGCGGCATGTGTAGATGCGGGCACACAGCCGGAGTTTCGGCCATCGCCAGGATCACGTCGTCGGTGAATTCGGCCGGGTGCGGTGAGGTGAACCGGATGCGCTCTAGACCCTCGATCCGGCCGCAAGCGCGTAGCAGCTGCGCAAACGCACCTCGATCCCTAGGCAGTGGTGCCTCGCCCGTCGAAGGGTCCGGGTCTGCGAAATTGACGCCGTAGGAGTTGACGTTTTGGCCGAGCAGGGTTACTTCCAGCACGCCCTGCTCTACCAGGGCCTGCACCTCGGCGAGGATGTCGCCGGGGCGGCGGTCGGCTTCCTTGCCGCGTAGCGACGGGACGATGCAGAAGGTGCAGCTGTTGTTGCAGCCCACCGAGATCGACACCCACGCGGCATAGGCTGAATCCCGTGCCGCGGGCAGCGCCGAAGGGAATGTCCGCAGTGATTCGAGAATCTCGACTTGCGCGTCTTGGTTGTGCCGAGAGCGTTCCAAGAGCACCGGCAGTGAGCCGATGTTGTGTGTGCCGAAGACGACGTCAACCCATGGTGCCCGGTCGAGCACGATGTGGCGGTCTTTTTGGGCCAGGCATCCGCCGACCGCGATTTGCATGCCGGGCCGGCTCGCCTTGATCGGAGCCAGGTGCGCTAGCGAGCCGTAGAGCTTGTTGTCGGCGTTTTCACGCACCGCGCAGGTGTTGAATACCACCAGGTCTGCAGGCGCGCCCGGGTCGGCTTTGATGTACCCGGCGTCTTCAAGCAAACCCGCCATGCGCTCGGAGTCGTGAGCGTTCATCAAGCAGCCGAGAGTGCGGACTTCATACGTGCGGGCGGTTGCGTTGCCCGCGGTATCATTCCTGGTCGCAGGTGGCCGCTCAGTCACAATGTGGTCTTGAGTCACGATTCCTCCGGCAATTTCTCGACTGGAGGGGCGACATTTCCATCGCACGCCCAAAAGGATCGGAACAAGGCATAGCCGAAATTGGACTAATCGAATTCCCCAGGAAAGGGGAATTCGACAAGCCACGGCGAGATATAGCCCATGCAAAACTTTCCGAGCCTCCTTTTGAGGGGGGTGCGGGTTTTGCTGAGTCCGGGACTCCTTTTAAGGGAGCTGCGGATCCACTTCGATTTGAATCTCTGAGAAGTGGTGCTGGTAAGTACTGCAAACCCCATCACCTATGCCGCACAAGTCCCGTGTGGCGATTCCTCGAAAAATTTCCCGGTAAGCAGATAAAAGCCCCGCGAGAGGCATGGTAGGTGCGGCGTTGGGCCATTTCGCGCCGCACTTTGAGGCCGCACTCGCCGGTCAGAGGGGTCGATTGCCCGCACCGACGACTTCGGCAACACGCGGTAACCTCGGTCGCCATGGGGGAGAGCCGATGAGCGCAGGCCTGTTCGGGCTGCTCGATGACGTCGCTGCCCTGGCGCGGCTGGCCGCGGCCTCGGTGGACGACGTCGGTTCGGCCGCGGCTCGCGCGACCGCCAAGGCGGCAGGCGTAGTGGTCGATGACACCGCGGTAACGCCACAATTCGTGCACGGCATCACCGCCGAGCGCGAACTGCCGATCATCAAACGCATTGCGCTCGGCTCGCTGCGCAACAAGTTGGTGTTCATCCTTCCCGGCGCGATGCTGCTTAGCCAGTTCGTCCCGTGGCTGTTGAGTCCAATCCTGATGCTCGGCGCCACATACCTGTGTTACGAAGGCGCGGAGAAACTGTGGAGTGCGCTGCGCGGCAACGGTGCCCAGGCCAGGAGGCCGAAAGACGAACAGCAAGTGGTGACCGGGGCGATCCGGACCGACGTCATCCTCTCCGCCGAGATCATGGTGATCGCGCTCAGCGAAGTGGCCGACTTGGCTTTTCTGCCAAGGCTTGTCGTCCTGATCGTCGTTGCGCTGGTGATCACTGGCGCGGTGTATGGGGTGGTGGCGGCGATCGTCAAGATGGACGATGTTGGGCTGCGGCTGGCCGAGACGTCGTCTCGGTTCGGGCAGCGGCTCGGTCGCGCCCTGGTCGCTGGGACGCCCAGGTTGTTGTCCATGATCGCGGCGGTCGGAACGGTTGCGATGCTGTGTGTGGGTGGCCACATCCTGTTGGTGGGCAGCGATCAGATCGGTTGGCACACCCCATACGGCTTGGTGCATCATCTCGATGAACAGGTGCGCCACGCGGTCGGGTCCCTAGGTACCGTCGTGGCCTGGCTGGTCAATACCGGCGTGTCGGCGGCGCTCGGACTGATTGTCGGGGCAGTAGCGGTCACGCTCGTGCACCTGCTGCCGTTTCGTCGGGTGGGTTAGGCGCCGGCGTGCGCCGTCAAATGAAGTCCGAGCCGCCGTCGGCATTCACCGTCGCGCCGGTCACATAGCCGTTGCGCCGCGACACCAGGTAGGCGGTGATGGAAGCGACCTCCTCGGGAAGGCCGGCGCGGCCCAGATCGCACGGCTGGTGAAAGTATTTGTCAATCCAGGCCATGACGTCGTACGGGTTGGTGGCATCGAGTCCGTCGGCGGCCAGCAGGTCTTTGAGCTGTTCGGTAAAGCTGGCCGTGACGATGGTTCCCGGGCACACGCAGTTCACCAGGATGCCGTCCTTGGCCAGGCTCTTCGACAGGTTCTTGGTCACGCTGGACAGGGCCGCCTTCGAGGCCGTGTAGGCGACCAGGCGTGGGTTCTGTCGCTGAATTGAGTGCGCGGACAGCGTCACAACGCGGGCCCAGTCCGCGGCGCGCAGCAAGGGCAACGCGGCGCGAATCGCCCGGACCCCCGACATCGTGCCCAGCGTGAACGCGGCATCCCAAGCGGCGTCGTCGAGTTCCTCGAAGTACCCGTCGCCCGGTCCGATCGTGTGCACCAGGCAATTGAGTTGCCCCCAGCGTTCGGAGACGGCGGCGAAGGCGCTGGTGATCGATGCGGCGTCGGCCATGTCCGCGCTGATCGCCATCGCGTCGGGAGCGCCGGCCTGACTTAGCCTTTCCACGGCGCTGTCCAGTGCCCGCTTGCCACGGGCGATCACCGCCACGCTGGCTCCTTCGGCGGCCAGGGTTTCGGCGATGGCCAGGCCCATGCCTTTGCTGCCTCCGGTGACGACGGCCTTGGAACCGCTGAAGCCCAGGTCCATCGCATCTCCTCTGCGGGCGGGCGCCTCACATGTCAGTCTGGCGCGGTGATCTGCGCAATGGTGTCCGGCGCAACGCCCAGTCCGCGCAGGCAAAATCGCACCGTGCTCTCGCGAACCTCGTCGCGTCGGCAATCCCCGGAGGCCCACTGCTGTTCCGTGTTGGCCCACACCACGCCCTGAATGGAGCGCGCCTCGCTGTGCGGGTCGACGTCGTGGAACACTTCCTGGGCCACGCCGAGGTGAAGCTGCTCGATGAGCGGCTCAAGCGTTTCGGCGTATGCGGGTTCGACCAGCTCGGGGGCGTTGAGCAGATGTGATTGAGCATCCATGGACAGGTGACGCAGGTCCGCCTTGACCGCGTCGTCGAAAGCCAAGTCGAGGCGGCCGTCGATCCAGGCAGCCACTCCTTCGATCGGATTTGTCGCTTTGGCCATGAGCGTTCTGAGCCGCACCGCTTCGACCCGGGCGACCTCGAGGAACATCGTGGCTACCAGTTGGTCTTTCGACTCGAAATGCCGGTAGAACGCCCGGGTGCTGAGTTGGGCCCGGTCCAGGACGGTCGCGACGCTAAGTCCACGAACCCCATGTTCGCGAACCGACATCGACGCGGCGACCAGGATGGCACGCCGAATGCCAGGATCCGGAGCAAGCTTGTGCCGGCGCCGCGTAAGCCGGCTACTCAGGTCCGCCTGGCGGCGGGTGCCCGGGCTGTTCGGATGCGTCATAGATCCGTAGGTACCCACCAGGCGCTTCCGGGACACCCGCAGCCGACATTTCATCGTCGCTGCAATGTTGGACATGTGTTAGCTACCTGCGCGGCAGTGCATTGTGGGTGAGGGGGATGAGCCGCCTTTTACGGGCAATATGTGCGCATCGAGATGTCGACGTAGTCGCCAGCGTGGTTGCTGAGGGCCGGATTGCTCGAACGAAATGCCGCGACGATCTCGTCCACAGTGAGCCCACGACGGAAGTTCTCGCACACCAACTTGCCGTTGTAGATCGCTGCGTTGGGATTGGCGAAGGAGATACCCCGGTCGTTGAGCGCTGCGATGTAGGCGCTGTCCTGCTCAGGAGTTGAGGCGATCGTCGTCGTGGTGGTTGGGGCGGACGTCGGCGTTGGCGCAATCTGGGTGACCGACCGCGGCTTCGAGGCCTTGCCCGGCGAGCTCTCCGTGGACAGGGCCCAGCCACCGATCACGATCACCGCCGCAAACCCGAGACCGAGCAACAGTAGGGCCGCGGCCCTGGCCAAGGTGGTGCGCCAGGACTGGACGAGCGACGCCGGTTCAGCAGCAAGCTCCTCGCCGCGACCATCGGGGATGTCCGGGACATCGGGGAGGTCTGGGCCGGGGTCGCGGACGTCGCTGACGTCCTGTTCGCGCGACCAGGCCGTCTCGACCGTGTCGGTGGGTGCGGGACTGGGGACGGCTGCCGTCTTGTCGCCGTCGAGTGCGGCGGTCTTGTCGGAAGCCGGGACCGGCTCGGCCATGAGGGCCATGGTAGCCATCGACTCCGTCACCCGATGCGGGCCAACGGCGGGCGCCCGCTTTATGTGAGGTGACGGTCACGCCACCTGGCGAATCGGCCCGTCGGTGCGTGTATCGCCGCCATCACCGAGCTCATCGATGAAGCCACCGAACTCGCGTGCTCGGCGGGCTCGGCGACCGGCGGTCCATCACCCTCCCACCACGTCGGCCGCAATAGTGCCGTCGTCACCGGAATCGCGTCCTCGACGCTGCTGCGGCCCCACTCGTAGGCACGGTCGATGACGCCGGCCGAGGGGGCCAGGTTGATCGGTGACAGCGTCGGCTGGAACCTGACCAGGTGGTCGGCATACGGCAAATTGCGCACCATCTGCAGCTGGATCGCCTGGGTAATCGGGGCCAGCCACATGTGCCGGGAGTCCCACTGCGGATGGAAGCAATCAAAGGCCAGGTAGCACGCGTTGCGGGTGCCGAGCTTTCCGTCACGCACCCGCTTCCACGCCAATTCGACCGGCACGTTGCTGGCCGCGCCGCCGTCGACGATCGCCGCGATGTCTTGGTCGGCGCAGAGGGCATCGAGCATGTCGAGCATGCGGTCATCACTGGTTTCGTGGTGCAGCACGCCGGGAACGGCAGACGAAAACGACGCCGCGTCGACGACGTCGAAGTCGCGATCGGGGTCATCGCCGCTGACCACGATCGGTTTGACCACCCGCAAGTCGATGAAGGCGGAAACCTGCCACATTCGGGCTGCGACCAGCGGGCCGATGCCGATGGGCTGGAAGGGCAGTGAGCGCAGTTGCAGCGCCGCCAGTTCCGGACGGCGAAACCGGGATGGCAGTGCGGAATACGGTTGCTTTCGCACGCCGGAGACCACGACATCGAACGGAATCGTCAGATCTGACATGCGGAGCCGGATGTTGTCTTCACGGCTGAGCAGCGATAGCGCGAATTGGTCGAAGCGCAGGGCGAACATCCCGGCCAAGCCGTGGCGGCGGCGCAACCGCTCGGGGCCCAGAATGGCGCGATAAGACACCGTCTTGGCCCATTCCACATAGTCGTCGATCGGCACCGGCAGGCAACGCGCCACCAGACTGCCGATGATCGACCCGAACGACGACCCGATCATGTAGTCAGGCGTTTGGCCGGCCTCCAGGAGGCGCTGGATGCCGCCGATGTAGACGAACCCCGCGCCGCCCCCGCCGCCGAGGATGGTGACGAGCTTCTTGTAGCCGACTTCGGAGTCCAGTTCGGCCGCAGAGAAGTCGCTGCCGTGGCGTTCGATCAGCACTCGCCGTTGGTCGTCTTGGTCGGCGGACAAACCGTCGAGCGCGGTGCGTGCGGCCTTGAGCGCGGTGATCGGATCTGGCTCTTCGCGCAGCGGTCCATACAGGGTGTCGCTGACCCGGGACCGCCACGGAGCGACTTCGGCGCCCACCGAGATGTCACCGCGTCCGCGGCTGCCGCCCGGACCCGCGGCTCCCGGTTCGAAGTCGGCGAGTCTGGCGAAGTTGAGGATGTAGCGCAGCTCCTCGTCGCTCAACACGCCCGGGTTGGCCAGGTGCTGCCGGATCAGCCTGCTTTCCATCTTTTGCAGCAGCTGGGCCGGCTCGGCCGATGGGAGATCGACGGTGTCGAGGGAATCATCGATGTCCTGAGTCTCGGCATCGATCTTGTCGACCAGGTCCAGTGCGGCGTGACGGCGAGCAAAACGGCTGCCTATCAACTCGGCGAACGGAATGTGCATCAGATCAACCCTCTCATGGCGATCATCTGCGCATGGCTACCGTCCGGGGGGCACCGAGACGGTCGGCAGAGCCGAGCTGCCCGGCCAGCAGCCCAGCGGGCTGATGCCCTTGTTGATCGCGGCCGTAATGCAGTTCTGCACCACAACGTTGGGGTCGTTGCTGATTGAGCGGGACAAGATCTCGTTGGCCTTGGCCTTGGCCTTGGCCTTGGCCTTGGCCTTGGCCTTGGCCTGAGCCTCGGCGGTGCGCTGCGCCTCCACGGCGATCGAGGTCTGCGCGCGCTGCTGGTTGAGCTGGTTGATCTTGTCCTCGGTGCCCTGGTCGTACTGGATGGTCGGAACGTTGACGTCGAAGATGTCGACTTGGCGGCCCACGTCCTGGCGCATGATGTCGGCGGCTCGCTTGGCCAGGTTGGGCAGAGGGGACACGTCCAGGTTTTGCGGGTCCAGTGGGTTGAATGCGGCGAACACCTCGTTGAGGGCAACCGACAGATTCCGCTCGATGAGGTTGACCCGCACGTTGTCGAAGGTTTTGTACTGCTGGAAGAGTTCGGGTGCGGCCGACTGCTTGAGCTGCCAGCGGATACTGACGTCGGCCAGGGCCGTGGATTGGTTGCCCAGCCGCACGGTGATGCGCTGGTCGCTGTTGCCTTCCTTGACGTACTTGTCGATCTGCACCGCGCCGTCCAATTGGTGGGTCATCTGCCAGGGCCATTTGCCGTGGAAGCCGTTGTTCAGGCTCACCCCGTTGGGGCGGCCGAAGGTGGTGACGATCGCGATCTGCCGGGTCCCGACGATGGTGAAGCAGCCCATCAGGAAGAACAGGACCGCCGCCCCAAGGGCGCCGAGGGTCACGATCTTGCCGCGTAGGCGCGCTTTGTCATTGCCGGCGAACTTCCACAGCAACGCCGCCACGGCGGCGCCGATCAAGCACATGGTCAACATCACGATCTCCCACGTCATCCCTACGCTCCTTCTCCCGCTCGGGTGATGCCGATCGGGCGCGGCATTGCTCAGTTGGGTTCAGCCAGGCCCAGCCAGGTGCGGCCGGGTACGTGCAGACTAGGCGTTGGCGCGACCTGGCCGGGTGCAACGCCCGAGAATGTGGCGTCCGCGGCGGGCTTCAGGTGCCGCAGTAGGTCCGGTAGGCGCCGAAATCCTCAGGCGCCGGGCCGGCGTAGCGCTCGAGCCCAGGCCTTTCGACATAGGGGTCCGTGACCGCATCCAAGAGCCGGCGGAACGGATCGAGGTTGCCGTCGGTCGCCGCGGTCAGAGCCTCCTCGACGAGATGGTTGCGGGGGATGTAGATCGGATTGACCCCGTCCATCAATTCGGCATCCGGCCCCAGGTTCTGCCAGCGTGACAGCCAGTCGTCGAATCCGCTTGGGGCGTCAAACATTGCGCGGGCCGCGCCGCCATCTCCACGGGCCGCTGCCGCCAGGTGCCGGAAGAACGAGGTGTAGTCGACCTGGCCCTGCCGCAGGAGCTGCAGCAGCTCGTCGGCCAGGGGCTTGACCACCTCGGCCTCGGTCACCGCCGGCAAGCCGAGTTTGGCTCGCATACCGGAGCACCAGACGGCGTCGTAGCGGGTGCGGAATACCCCGAAGGACTTCTCGGCGAGGGCGATGCCCTCCTGCATGTCGTCGGCGAGCAGCGGCAGCAGGGCCTCGGCAAAGCGGGCCAGGTTCCAGCCCGCGAGGACGGGCTGGTTGGCGTAGGCGTAGCGGCCCCAGTGGTCGATCGAGCTGAACACCGTTTCGGGGTCGTAGGCCTCCATGAAGGCGCACGGCCCGTAGTCAATGGTTTCGCCCGAGATGGTCATGTTGTCGGTGTTCATCACCCCGTGCACGAACCCGATCAACATCCAGCGCGCCAGCAGTGCGGCCTGGACCGCGACCACCTCTTCGAACAGCGCGAGGTAGGGGCGCTCGGCATCCGCGGCGCCGGGGTAGTGGCGGGCGATGGCGTAGTCGGCGAGGCGCCGCAGCAACTCGACGTCGCCGGTAGCGGCCGCGTACTGGAAGCTGCCCACCCGCAGGTGGCTACGGGCGACCCGGACAAGCAAGGCGCCGGGCAGTGGTGTCTCGCGCTGAACCTGGCGCCCGGTACCCACGACGGCCAGGGACCGCGTTGTCGGGATGCCCAACGCGTGCATCGCCTCGCTGACGATGTATTCGCGCAACATCGGCCCAACCACGGCCAGGCCGTCGCCACCGCGGGCGAACGGGGTGCGCCCGGAGCCTTTGAGGTGAATGTCGTACAGGCGCCCATCGGTATCGGCGATCTCGCCGAGAAGCAGGGCGCGGCCGTCGCCCAACCGCGGGACGAACCCGCCGAACTGGTGCCCGGCGTAGGCCTGCGCCACCGGAACCGCTCCGCTGGGTAGCAGACTGCCGACCAGGAACCGGACTCCTTCGGAACTGCGCAACCACGTGGAGTCGAGTTTGAGCTCGCCCGCCAACGGTTCGTTGAGCACCAGCAGCCGCGCGTCTGGCGGCACCTCGGCCTGCCAGCGAACGGCCAGCTCCGGCAAGTCCCGCAAGAAGTGGCTTTGCAGAGCGATGGTCAGATCCGGTGCAGTGCTCATCTCACCAAGCTTACGGACGGGTCAGCCACTCGGGCGTGTCCATTCCCTGTCGGATGATTACCTCCTAGGCTTGCGTGCCATGTCGATCGATCGTGCCGCGCTGGTTGCGGGCAGTCTGCGTTGTGCCTCCGGTATCTCATTTCTCGTCGACCCGGTACGGGCGAACCGGCTTTGGGGTGCGGGTGCGCAGGAGTCGTCGCCGACGGCGCGGCTGCTGTTGCGGTCGATGGGCTATCGCGACGCCCTCATCGGAGGGCTGCTGGCGACAGCTGCGGTGCGCGGCAAGAACACCCGTGGCTGGTTCCTGGCTTCGGCTGGCGCGGACGCAGCCGACCTGCTCGGCGGGATCAGCGTGCATGACGAGCTGAAACGGCTACAGCAGATCGTCGCCCTCGGCGGCGCAGTCGTCGGTATCGGAGTGGGGCTCTGGGGTGCCGCGCGGCCGGCCACCGAAGCCAGTGCGTCCCAACTCGGGTAGGAGCAAGCATGCGTGTCGGAGTCCTGACGTTTGTCACCGATGAAGGCATCGGCCCTGCGGAGCTGGGCGCGGCACTCGAAGAGCGTGGGTTCGAGTCGCTGTTCCTCGCCGAGCACACTCACATCCCGGTAAACAATCAGAGCCCGTATCCGCCCGGCGGGCCAATTCCGCGCAAGTATTACCGCACGCTGGATCCGTTCGTGGCGTTGACGGCGGCGGCGGTGGCGACCGAGTCACTCGTCTTGGGCACCGGCATCGCGTTGATCCCCGAGCGGGATCCGATCGTGACGGCCAAAGAGGTGGCATCGCTGGACGTGGTGTCCGGCGGGAGGTTCTGCTTCGGTGTGGGTGTGGGGTGGCTGCGAGAAGAAGTCGCCAATCACGGTGTTGATCCGGCGGCGCGAGGACGGGTCACCGATGAGCGGCTGGGCGCGATGATCGAGATCTGGACCCAGGACAACGCCGAATATCACGGGAAATATGTCGATTTCGGCCCAATTTGCTGCTGGCCGAAGCCGGTGACCAAGCCCCATCCGCCGCTGTACATCGGGGGAGGGCCGGCAAGCTTTGGCCGCATCGCCCGCCTAGGTGCCGGATGGATCGCGATTAGCCCGTCGCCGCAGCTGTTGGCCGGTCCGCTCGAAGAACTGCGCTCGCTGGCCGGTGAGGACGTGGCGGTGACGGTGTGCCTGTCGGATGAGACGAAGGTCAGCGACCTCGAGGGCTACCTGCCGCTGGGGGTCGAACGAGTCCTGCTGGGATTGCCGACCGAGCCTCGCGACCAGACGTTGAGATATCTTGACCAGATGGAATCCGAACTGGTCCAGTTGGGATAAGACCGCAACCCAGTCAAGTGTGGGGGCAGGCCTCTGTCTGCGCAAAGTGGTTGTGGTTATTCAGATTTCGTGCCGATACCCGGATCTGGACGGGATCTGTAGCCGTGATGCGCCGAAAATTATTGTAATTTGCGTAATTTCGGTCATTCATGCTGAATTGTGCTTATATTGCTTGACTTTCGTCGGGATCGGCGAGCTAGGGTGGTGGCGTGAATCTCCACTTGAACGCGGACCTGCAAGCCCGCTATCACCGCTTCGTCGAAAGGGTGCGCACATCAGGCGAACTCTGGGTGCTGATTGGACCCGAGGCGCGGGGAGCGTGGGTCGAATCGAACCACTACGTGACCGAGGACGACGAGCCCATCCCCGTGCATCTGGTCTATTCGGCTGCAGCCTATGCGCGCCAGCACGCCACAGGGTCGTGGGCGGCATACGAGCCGGCGGCGTTGGAGCTGGACCAGTTCCTGGCCGGGCCGCTTCAGCACATGCACCAGAGCGGCGAGATGCTGGGCCCCGACTACAACGCCGATCTCGCGGGAGTCGAGATCGAGCCCATCGACCTGGCCCGTGCCCTGCTGGGGGAAGAGCAGCCGTAGCCCGCGCAGTGGAGCCGTTGGCTAGCTCCCGATTCGGCCCAGCAGCCGACGAATCGGGCCCTGCGACTCACCGGTCTCCGGCTGTCGATTGGCATAGGGCCACGGCTGGTTGCGCTCCGGCACCGACGAGGCCCGCTGCTGTTTGAGCTGCATCCGCAGATGCTGACGCAGCTCATGCAACTCGGGGTCGGTCCAACGATTGTCGGTCTCGATTGGATCGGCAGTCAGATCGTAGAGTTCCCACTGGTCGTCCACCGGGTCGGTGCGATAGGTCTCGCCGCCCACACCGTTGCTGGCCAGGTGACGTACCCCGGGCTCGGTCCAGGTTGCCGGGTCGTCAA
The DNA here is from genome assembly GCF_003584745.1 of Mycobacterium pseudoshottsii JCM 15466. Lineage (NCBI taxonomy): Bacteria > Bacillati > Actinomycetota > Actinomycetes > Mycobacteriales > Mycobacteriaceae > Mycobacterium > Mycobacterium pseudoshottsii. The sequence goes on along the minus strand of NZ_AP018410.1, from coordinate 4,678,270 downwards.
AGGTGCGCACCAGCTTCCACAAGTGGCCGGCGCCTCCGGGGGCGTCGGAGTCCTCGACCCGCACCACCAGCCCTTCGAAGTTGGCGGCCACGTGCGCGGGCAGCTTGATGCGCAGCGGCGCTGGGGGATTGACCGTGCGTCCCAGCTGTCGGGACAGCAGCGATGCGCCGGTGTCGCCTTCGAGCACGTTGTCGCGTGTCATCAGGTAGATCGCTCGATCTTCGTCGGCGGGGGCCCCGTCGACCACCGCCATCAGATCCCGACCGGGCAGCGGGTGCACCTCGGTGAATGATTCGGCAAGGTTTGCGGCGACGGCCTCGGTGTCGATGCCGGCCGCGCTAAGCAGCGTCGGCACCAGGTCGACGTGCGATGTTGGGGCCGAAACGGTGCGTGCCGTGGTCGCCTCATTGCCGACTCGGGCGATGACGAACGGGACCCGGGTGGCCTCGTCGTAGAGGTTGAACCACTTCTGATGCAGCCCGCCATGAGCCCCGAGCAGATCACCGTGGTCGGATGTGCGTACCAGGACGGCGTTGTCGGATCCGCCCTCGGTCACCGCGCGGCGGACCCGGTCAATCGGCCCGTCGTTCTCGGCGTGCAAGCGGTAGTAAAGATCGCGGTAGCGCTGCGCGTTGCGCTGGTAGGTGCGCTTGATCGCCGGTGCCACGCCGTATCCGGTGTAGTACGCCTGCCGGAATGCGATCTGTGCGGCCGGCTTTGTTCTCAGGTCCTCGTCGGCGGTGGGTGGTGCCGGCACATGTGGGGGGTCTAGGTGCGACGGCTTCAACGGGCCGAATCGCACCCAGGCCGGGAACAGCACCACGTCGTGCGGGTTGATGAAGCTGGCCACCAGCAAGAACGGACGCAGCGCCGCTTCGTCGCCGGCACGGCGGCGCGCATAGCGGTCCTCGAGCCACGCAACAACTCGATCGGCGATCAGCGGGTCACGACGGAAACCGCTGTTCGCGTTGCCCGCGCCATGCGGCTCGGGGCCCACCCAGCCGGAAAAGCCGTACGGGCCGAGCGGGTCGGCGTCGAGGTAGCGCTGTACGGCCGCCGGGTCGATCTCGCCGTCGTCGTCGTTGGTGGCCAGCGAGAGGCCGGTGTCGGGGTCTTCCAGATCGGCATGCGAGATGTGCCATTTGCCGTCGTAGTGGGTGTCATATCCCGCCGCGCGGAACCAGTTGCCCAGAGTCGGTACCTCGCCCGCCCGCAGCCAGCGCAGCCGGGAGTCGTCGAACCGTTTGCCGATGCCATCGGTTTGCGTGACACCGTGCAGGTCGGGGTACTGGCCGGTGAAGATCGTCGGGCGACTCGGCACACAGGCCAGCGATCCGGTGTAGTGCCGGGCGAAACTCACCCCGTGTTCGTCGAACCAGCGACGGCCGGTGAGGGTGCGCTGCCGCCAAGCCAGGACGTCGGCCGACTCGTAAGGGGGAACCGCGCGCTCCTCGTCGGTCATGATGATGACGATGTCGGGCCCCTCAGGCATGCGTTTTCTCCAATCGGCTCGCCAATCCGGCAAGCATCGCGTCGGACTGCTTGGCCAGCACGCGCAGCGCAACCCGCTCCGCCATCTGAGCCAGCCGGCTGGTCCCGACCTCTACCGTGCTCGTGAGATCCACGATGGTGGCGTTACCGCTTCGGCGCAACCTCCAGTGGTTGGCGACCTTGCGGAGGCGGTTGGGTAGGCCCTCGATGTCATAAGCCAGCGAGGTGGGCGGGTCGAACGCGGTTATGCGTTCCACCAGGGTGTTGCGGCCCACCTGTACGCGGCGGGTGGTGCCCACCGGCTCCCCGTCGGGGCCCTCATTCAACACGCACGAATGGTCGATGCCGTCAGCCCACGTGCTCAGGGCGCCGAAGTCGGCGAGTACGTTCCAAATCGCCTGCGGCTCGGCCACTATGGTCCGGCTACGGCTGATATCTGCCACTCAGCCATCCAACACTATGCGGCAGGCTCGCGCGCCAAGTTGGTCTGTTCGCGTCCTCGACGCGGGACGCGGCCGCCGTTGCCCGGCCGGGTCGGCGATGCGGCGGCGCGGGGTCACGATGGCAGTGATCGGACCTGCCCCTCGAACACCGTTCCCCAAATGGGGAGGTCTTTGAGGCCGTCGACGCCGACCTGGTAGGGGTCGTCTTCGAGGACGGTGAAGTCCGCGTACTTGCCGGCGCGGATCGATCCGAGGTCGTTTTCTTTGCGCATGATCCAGGCGGCGTCGATGGTGATGGCCCGCAGTGCGGCGTGCAGGCTTATCCGCTCCTGCGCGCAGTTGAGGTTGCCGTTGATCGTGATCCGTCGGGCCGCGACCCAGGCGAGGGTCAGCGGGGCCAGTGGCGCCATGGGGCAATCGGAATGCAGGCCGAACGGGACGCCGAGGCGTTCGAGTGATCCCAGGCGCACCAGCTCGGCGCCGCGGTCGCTGCCGAGCCATTCCGAACTGTAGATATCGCTGAGTAGGTAGTGGTAGTAGGGATTGGCGGAGACCACCATGCCCAGCTCCCGCATCTGCAGGTTCTGTTCCTCGGTGGTGTAGCCGAAGTGTTCCAGGACGGTGCGGTGACCGATCCGGGGATGGATCCACTGCAGGTGGCGTACCAGGTCGATCAAGGCCTCGGCACTGAGGTCGCCGACGGTGTGGGCGTGCAGTTGGTAGCCCTCCCGCCAAAAGACCTCGGCCCAGGTCCGCGTGACTTGCAGCGGGGCCATCCACATCCCGGTGTGGCCGTCGAGGTAGCCGGGATACCCGAACTGGGCCATTCCGCTGAAGATCGCACCGTCCATCATGAGTTTGAAGTGGTGGTCAAATCCGACTCGTCCGGAGGTCATTTGCGCCCACTCCGCGACAACGGCCACGGCCTCCTGCGGGGTGACACCGCGGGCCAGGAAATCAGAGATCAACGGGGTGAGCACGATCCTGGACGGTGCGTCGATCTCCCGCGAGATCCTGTTGATCAGCCGGATCTCGTTTTCCGGATTGCCCATGCTGCCGACGCCCATGTCCAGACAGGTCGTGACGCCGGCTAGGTGGACCATGCGGAAGAAGTTGGCCATGCCTTCCCCATACCGGGCGGGTTCGAACAGGAGTTGCGGCAGGCGGCTGGCGCCGACCAGGGCCATTGCGCCGTTCTCCCAGAAGCGTCCGCGCTCCCAGTCCACCTCGGGAAGATCGGCGAACTGCTGCTCGCTGAGCCCCATCCAGTCGATCGCGCCATCGTTGGCGATCAATTCATGGAACGACCGGTGCCAGAGGATGACGGGCCGGGTTCCGAACATCGCGGTCAGCTCGGGGCGCCCGATCGGCCCGTGCCAGAGCGGGTGGTAGCCCCAGGCCACGAACGGCACGCTCCAGTCCGGGTGGGCGTCGACCAGTTCCCGCAACTGCGTGCGGAACGCGTCCGGGGTCGTTGCGCCGGCAAAACGTCCGGTCGGCAGGTTCCAATCCGCGGGAGCGAGGAACGGAAACTGAGTAAGCACCGCAGGCAATGAGGGGTGCACGTGCGGGTCGATGAAGCCGGGAAGCACCACCTTGTCGGACAGCCGCTCGTCGACCACGTATTCGTGGCGGTTCAGCCAGGGGCGCATCGAGTCCAGCGAACCGACGGCGACAATCCGGCCGTCGGCCACCGCGACCGCGGAGGCCTCCGGTAGTGAGGGCGTCATCGTCAGCACCTTGCGGGCCGGGAAGACAGTGATCGGATGCGTGGGGCCCTCGGACATATGGCCAGCTTGCTCCACGGGCTCACCCCAGCGGTACAAATCAACGAAATCGGCGGCCGTCGGCTATTTCAGTTCCGCTAGAGCTAGTTTCGCCGCATTGGCGCCACACATGCCATGGGCGCCCGGCCCCGGCGGCGTCGCGGCCGAACAGATGTAGGTGCCCGGCACCCCGGTTCGATAGGGCGACAATGTCACCCGCGGCCCAAAGGTCAGCTGGCGGATATCTTTGGCGCCCGTCATGATGTCGCCGCCGACGTAATTCGGGTTATATCTGGACATCTCGGTGGTGCTGCGGACGGTCTGCCCGACGATGTGCTCCCGGAATCCCGGTGCGAAACGCTCGATCTGCGCGATGATCGCGGCGGTGGCGTCGCCGGTGTAGCCGTTGGGGACGTGTGCTTAGGTCCACAGCGGATGGATATTGCCGACCGAGCGCTCAGGATCGGCCAGGTACTGCTGCCCGACCAGAACGAATGGTCGTTGTGGCATCCGTCCGGCATGGACCTCGCGTTCGGCGGCGGCGAGCTCGGCGTAGGGGCCTCCCAGATGCACCGTCCCCGCCCGGCGGGCCTGCGGGTTGGTCCATGGTACGGCGCCCTCGATGGCGAAGTCGACTTTGAATGCGCCTGGCCCGCGCCGCAATTTGTTGTAGGCGCGGGCAATCCGCCCGGGCATCCGGTCGCCGAGGATGCCGGCGACGGCGTCCGGCGCGAGGTCGAACATGGTCACGTCCGCCGGTGGCAGCTGCGATGCCGTCTGTACCCGTACGCCCGTTTCGATCTTGCCGCCAAGCTCGTCCAACGTTGCCACCAGCGCGTTGGTGATTGACTGCGAACCGCCGGCCGCTACTGGCCAGCCGTGCCGGTGGCCTGCGGTGATGATGCCCAGGCCGATGGCTGAGGTCATCGGGTAGTGCAGTGGCCGAAACGCATGCGCGGCAACGCCTCCGAACAATGCCCGGCCCTGGTCGGTGCGAAACAGCCTGGCCAGCACCGAGGCGGGAAGCACCGTCGGTGCACCGAACCGGGCCAATGTGATCGGGTGCCCGGGAATGCTCAGCAGCGGACCCATGATGTCCTCGGCCAGCATGTCGAATCGTTGCGAAGTCCAATCGAACAGGGCCCGCCATCGGCGACCATCGGCGCCCAACCCGTCGGCCGTCTGGCCTACCGAACGGTGCAGCACGCCCGCGCTGCCGTCATCGAGCGGATGCACGCAGTCGATATCGGGCAGCAGCCAGCTCAGGCCGTGGCGGTCCAGGTCCAGGCCGGCGAGGAACTCCGAGCCGACGGCCATCGGATGGATGGCCGAACAGTGGTCATGCACCAGGTCGGGCACGATGGCCTCGCTGCTGCGGGCACCGCCGCCCACCTCCTCGGCGGCCTCGAGAACGGTGACCTGCAGTCCGGCTTTGGCCAGGGTGATGGCGGCGGCGAGCCCATTGGGCCCGCCACCAGCCACGATCGCGGTCTGCGATGCACCTTTCATGCCAGCGCCCCATGCTCGCGGTCCTGCCCGTCGCGGATCCGTTCCCGCCTGCCGCCGAGCGACCAGGTCACCTGCGTTGGGATCGGGCCGTTAGGCAGCCACGGTTGCTCGGCCACCGCATCGGCAACCTTCCAGGTGCCGCGCTCGAGCACGCCCAGGGCCGAGTCGATGACCTTGTAGTGCTGCACCTTGCTGCCCCAGGCCTGCGACTCCACCCATACGACGACGAGTTCACCGGGCTCGAACGCGGCCTGTGTCTGCATCGCCGCGATCAGATCTTCGTTGTGCAGGTGACCGTCGCCGAAGTTGAACCCGATCAACGAGTTGCAGATGAACTCGCCTTCCCGCACGGTGCGGGTGTCGATGTCGGGCAGGTTCTTCAGCAGCACCGAGAACAGGCCGCGGCCCTGGCTGTGCATGCTGCGCCAGGCGATCGAGTGCTGCATCGTGATCTCCGCCCACTGCGGCTCATAACCGAAGTCGATGAACTGGTCGAGCTGGTTCTTCGACGACCGGGTGACCTTGTTGAGTTTGTGCTCGGTGCCCGGAGCGAAGGCCCATACCGCGGAGACCCAGTTGCCGGCGTATTGGCGCATGGACGGCAGGAAGGAGACCTTGTCGGGCCGGAAGTTGCCCAGGATCGGGAAGAACAGCAGTGCGGCGACGATGGCGGCCAACAGCCATGGCGACGACATGGAGGTCACGCCGTAGCCCTGCCAGGCCGGGAAGTCCAGGAACAGAAAGATCGTGGCGTAGGCGAACAGCACGTTCCATTCCAGCGGGACCGCCAGCGGGAACGTCGAAATGATAAACAGGTGGAACGACACCATCAAGGCGGCGGCCGCCAGGGTCAGCCACTTGTTGGTGGAGAACAACAGCGTCAGCGGGGCGAGGACTTCTACCGTGGTGCCGGCGGCGTGGGCCATCACCTCGGCAAGCCGAGACGGGCGCAGGTCCCGCGGAAAATTGCGGTAGTGGGCCCGCTTGAGCCACCTGAACGCAATGGCCGGGCTGTTGCTCACCATCGGGGGGATGACGTTGGCGAAATGCTTGCCGAACTTGGATGCGCCGGCGCCCACCCATACGACAATGATCAGTAGCTTGAGCGCGATGATCATGTCCGCGAAGTTCGCGAATCCCAGCACCGCGAAGAAAAACATCGCCGGCAGATACTGCTCGCCGCGGGCGCCCAGGAAGATCGTCTTGTCGCGCAGTCCCACCAGGACCAGCAGCACCATCGGCGCGATCAGCAGTGCGGGACTGACCAGGCCGGATGTGTTTCCGGGAAGCGCCGCCGACAGCGAGTCACTGGGCACGCCGGGCGAAAACAGCGCAACCGCCACACTGACCAGCAGGGCGACATAGAGCGCAACGTCCAACAGAGTGCGCCGGTCGCCCTTGGTGAACGGCACCCATTTCCATGGCCGCAGCCGGATGGTGCCGGGGCGGGCCCAGAAACGAATGCCGCCGGTCATCGGCTTGATCTTGCCGGCGAGGGGCCCCCAGGAACCGGCGACGCCAATGGATTCCAGCAGCACCGTCCACAGTATGACCTTCTGGTACACAATCGGTTGGTTCCACCACGCGGCCACGTGCAAGAAGGCCGGCAGCCCTGAGGTCAACGTGGCAACGATGACCCCGCCGAGCGCGTAGCCGAAGATGAGCTTCAGGATGTAGATGGCATGCACCATCCGCGGCGACGGGAACCCGTATTCCACCCAGCTCTGGGCGAGGATGCGCCCCCGCTCCATCAGCGGTTTGCGCAGGAATGTGTCCGGATCAACGTCGGGAAAGCGTGGTTTGAAGAATCCCATCGCAGTGGCTCCTTGATTCATTGAAACTTGTTTGGTCAGGTCGAAGGTGGATCGGGACACCGTACGAATCAGGTGATGTGGCCCACACCGTCTCGACCGGATGAAATTGCTTGTTCGCACTGTCCTGGGAGGACAAAAGCACCGCTAAGACCCGGTTCTGTCGGACCCGTCAAGACGTCTAGTGTCGGTTCATGGCGGAACGAAACCGCACCGACGACGCGGTGGTCGGCAAAATCGTGGTCGAGGTCGTGTACCGCCTTAGCGCCCAATTAGCCGAGGCGACCGCATCGATTCAAGGCACCCTGGAACGCGAAATCGTCGAGCTGCGCGGTGACGTGCAACTGCTGGACCTTCTCCACGCCAGCGTCGAGGGAAACGTGGCCGCGGTGCTCAACGCGATCCACTACGACATTCCGATCGAGCGCGTTGAGTCTCCGACAGCGGCGCTGGAGTACGCCAGGAGGTTGGCGCAGGGGGGGGCGGTCAATGCGCTGGTGCGTGCCTACCGGCTTGGTCACAAAGAGATGCTGGAGCGAATCATCGATGGGGTCCAGGAAGCGGGCGCCGATCCCGCGCTGAGCCTTGATGTGTTCAACCGGATCTCCGAGGTCACCTTCAACTACATCGACTGGATCTCGCAACAGGTCGTGGCGGCCTACGAGGCCGAACGCGACCGGTGGCTGGAAAACCGCAGCCGAGTCCGCAATGTCCGGATCGCGGAGATTCTCGATGGCGGCGACATCGACACCGACGCGATGACCAAGTCGATTCGCTACCCGTTGCGAAAGGTGCATCTCGCGCTCGTCTTGTGGTTCCCCGATGACGCGACCGACGGTAACGAGTTCGAGAGGCTGGAGCGGTTCTTGGACGAACTTGCCGAGCACCTGGGTACGGGCAATGCGCTGTTCGTGGCCGCGGATCGGATCACCGGGTGGGGGTGGATCCCGTTGCGGGCCAATGATGCTGGCCTGACCGGGCGGGTCCGTCGCTTCGTCGCGGGCCACACCGATGCGCCGCACGTCGCATTGGGCCAGGCGTTGCCGGGCGTCGAAGGGTTCCGGCGGGCGCACCGTCAGGCGCGAAACGCACACCGTGTTGGTGTCGCGGTGGGTGCATCCGCGCCGGCGGTCATGGCGGTCAGCGACGAGGGACTGTCCGCGGCCGCATTGATGGGTGCGGATCTGCCGGACGCCGGGGCCTGGGTGCGCGAGACCCTGGGCCCGTTGTCCACCGATTCGGACAACGATGCCGTGCTGCGCGAGACGCTTCGGGTCTTCCTGCGCGAAGGGGGTAGTTACAAGGCGGCGGCCGAGCGCCTGCACCTGCACTACAACTCGGTCAAGTACCGGGTTGCCCGGGCGGTCGAGCGTCGGGGCCGGCCGATCGACGACGAGCGGCTCGACGTCGAGATGGCGCTACTGGTCTGCCAGTGGTTCGGCGCGGTGGTGCTCGGCCCCGGGCGGTGAGGGTGCCGGCGCCGTGGGTACAGGTCGTTGGAGGCAATCGGTGGCGTTACCGCTACGGTTTAGGTAATACGCCCGACTAATAGAACGAAGATGGCGGCAGAACAAGCAATGTACGAACAGGTCAATAGCTACGTCGTGGATCCTGCCGACGTGGGTTCACGCATCGACCCAGTGCTGGCCCGGAGCTGGTTGCTGGTCAACGGCACGCATGCCGACCGATTCCAGGCCGCGTCGCATTCTCGCGCCGACATCGTCGTGCTCGACATCGAGGATGCGGTCGCCCCCAAAGACAAGGGCAGCGCTCGCGACAATGTGGCGCATTGGCTCGGTGACGGCAATGCCGACTGGGTTCGCATCAATGGCTTCGGCACCCCGTGGTGGGCCGACGACATAGCCATCCTGGCTTGCAGTTCGGTCGGTGGTGTCATGTTGGCGATGGTGGAATCGGTTGACCATGTCACCGAGACCGCCAGGAGGCTGCCCAACGTGCCGATCGTGGCATTGGTCGAGACGGCCCGTGGCCTGGAGCGCATCACCGAAATCGCGTCGGCCAAGGGCACCTTCCGGCTGGCTTTCGGCATCGGTGACTTCCGCCGGGATACCGGCTTTGGCGAAGACGCCACCACGCTGGCGTACGCGCGGTCACGATTTACCATCGCGGCCAAGGCGGCCGGCCTGCCGAGTGCGATCGACGGGCCGACCATCGGTTCCAACCCGCTCAAACTCATCGAGGCCAGCGCGGTCTCGGTGGAGTTCGGGATGACGGGCAAGATCTGTTTGTCGCCGGAGCAGTGCTCGGTGGTGAATGAGGGGCTGTCCCCGTCGCAAGATGAGATCGGCTGGGCGAAAGAGTTTTTCGCCGAGTTCGAACGCGATGGGGGAGAGATCCGAAACGGCTCCGACCTGCCGCGTATTGCCCGCGCAACCAAGATCCTGGATCTGGCGCGTGCCTACGGCATCGAGGCCTCTGACTTCGAGGACGAGCCGGTGCACTCACCCGCGCCAACCGACACCTATCACTACTAGTCACTACTAGGTTGTGACGGGCTAGGCGGCGTGCCGGGCGAGTGAAATGCCTACCCTGACCTCGAGTTCGCTGGCCGTGACGGTCTGCACCCGCGGCGGGGCGCCGGATCGATAGCTTGTTCCCGTTGGCGTGGTGAATTCAGCTGTGTGCGTGTGGGTTTCGTGCATACTCGTCTCGACTCGCCAACCGTACGCCTCCTTGGCGTAGTTGCAGCGCTCGCACGATCCCAGGCCGTTGTCCGCTGTGGTGGGGCCGCCTTTGGCCCAAGGCCGCGCGTGATCGCGGTGTCGGATCGGGGCGTCGCAGTAGGGAGTGCGACACCGCTGATCCCGCAACTCGATGAAGGCGGCCAGGCCGCGGGGAAATAGCCGCGCTCGTGATTCCATCGCTACCAGCGCCCCGGCTCGGGGATGGGCGTAGAGCCTGCGCAGCGTCGCCCGCGAACGTCCGTCGGCGACAGCGTCGGCGACCATCGTACGGGCGACCGCCGCGGGGATTGGGCCATAGCCGCAGACATCCGCGGGTGCGCTATCGGCTCCCAGCAGTGATTCATCCGTCAGCACCAGGTTGACCGCGATCGGAGTCGGGACCGCCGCGTCGCGCCCGGTGACCCGCTCGACCAGGGTGTCCGCCATCACCTGCCCGCGGGAGCGCCCGTCACACCGGGTGTCTGCCGCACGGCGCAGCGCCGCGTACACCGATATGCCCTGGGCCACCGGAAATAGCGCGGTCAGATAGGTCATGGTGTCGGGAGCCGGGCGGATGGTGACTGTCCGTTCCCTCTCGGCCTTGGCCGCCCGGTCGACGACAGCATGTGGGTCCAGCCGGTAGGCGATCGCTTTGGCCGCCGCGGCGACCCGAGCATCACCCATCCCCTCAAGGCCGGACGGGTCGCCACACAATTCGGCATCCAATTCGCGCCGGTGCTCGATGTCCAGACAAGCGCTCTCGCGAACGATCAGGGTGGCCCGCCACTCCGACAGCAACCCGCATTCCAGCGCCGCCAGTGTGTGCGGCATTTCATGCACTAGTGCCTTGGCGAATCCCAGGTGGCGGCTGCCCCGGGCGGGCGAGTCTCGTCGCGCCAGCGCGATCTCATTGGCCAGACCACGTCCACGCCGGGCGGCTGGCACGCCGGCAGCTGATTCGGCAGCTCGGCGTGCCGTGTCCAAGGCGGCCGCCGCGCGGGCCTGGCCTGCTGCGGCTGCCGATTTGACCCTCTCCAGCTCAGCAATGCGCTCGACCAGCGCGGCTTGGTCGGCGGCGGGATCGACAGTCGCCAAGGATTCGAACATATTTTCGATTCTAGCAGGTTCCACTGACTGGACGACAGCCCCCGATACGCTGGCTGGATGAGCCGCGAGGCCCGGATCCGGGTGGCTCGGATCTATGACGACGTCGAACCCGACGACGGCCAGCGCGTCCTGGTCGACCGCATCTGGCCGCGAGGCATTCGCAAGGACGACCCCAGGGTCTGCATCTGGTGCAAGGGCGTCGCCCCGTCTACCGAGTTGCGTCAGTGGTACCACCGCCAACCTGAGCGATTCGACGAGTTCGCGGCGCGCTATGAGGCGGAGCTGTCTGGCAGCGCGGCGCTGGCCGAACTGCACACGCTGGCCCAGGGCGGTGTGGTCACGCTGGTCACCGCTACCCGAGAGGTAGCTGGAAGTCACGTGGCCGTTCTGGCGAATCTGCTGAAAGCCCGCTGAGATTCGTCGCTCGGGGGTGCGCTGCGTGAGACGATCTCCGGGTGCAGCTGGGATTGCATGCGCTGGGAATCGGTGCCGGGGCCGACCGCTCGATGATCGACGCCGTGGCCTGCGCGGCCGATGATGCCGGGTTTGCCACATTGTGGGCCGGCGAGCATGTCGTGATGGTCGACCGGCACACATCGCGCTACCCGTACTCCGAGGACGGCGTCATAGCGATCCCGCCCCAGGCGGACTGGCTGGACCCGATGATTGCGCTGAGCTTCGCCGCCGCCGCCGCCTCCCGTATCACCGTGGCGACCGGGGTGCTGCTGCTGCCGGAGCACAACCCGGTAGTGGTGGCCAAGCAGGCGGCAAGTCTGGACCGGTTGAGCGGGGGACGGTTGACGCTTGGCGTGGGCGTCGGCTGGTCTCGCGAGGAGTTCGCGGCGCTGGGTGTCCCGTTTCAGGATCGTGCTGGTCGTACGGCCGAATACGTCGCCGCGATGCGCACCCTGTGGCGCGACGATCTCGCCTCGTTCACCGGGGAGTTCGTCCGGTTCGATTCGGTTCGGGTGAATCCCAAGCCCGTGCGCGACCGACGGGTCCCGGTCATGGTCGGGGGCAACAGCGATGCGGCGCTGCGCCGCGTCGCGGCCTGGGCGGATGGCTGGTACGGCTTCAACCTCGACGGCGTTGGCGCCGTCCGCGAGCGGGTTGGCACGCTCGACCGGCTGTGTGCCGAGTCGGGCCGCAACCGTGATGAGCTGCGGTTGTCCGTCGCCCTGCGCTGCCCCCAGCCGTGCGACGTCGATGCGCTGGCCGAGCTGGGGATCGATGAGTTAGTGCTGGTTGAGACGCCGCCCGAGGCCGCCGATGCGGCGCAAAACTGGGTTTCGGCGCTGGCAGAAAGATGGCTGTCCACAGTGTGGGTTAGGTAGGCTCCCCGTTGACATGAGTGAAGCCGACACGCTGTTCCCGAGGGAACTGACCGACCTCGACGACGAGGTCCGCAGCGTTCCGCCGCCGCCGGCGCCGGAGGTCCCCAGCCCGTACGCGTTCCGGCTGGCTGATCCCGACGCCGACGCCGACGCCGAGAAGATCGCTGACTGGATGCGCCGGCCGCACCTGCTCAGGGCCTGGGATGCCGCATGGCCGGCGTCGCGGTGGTACCGCTACCTGCAGGCACAACTCGAGGGCGACTACTCGCGACCCTACATCGGCAGCTTAGAAGGCCTGGACTATGGATACCTCGAATTGTATAGGGCTGCAAAAGATCTCATATCAACGCTATATGAGTCTGACCCCTATGATCTTGGCATCCACGCCGCAACGGCTGAACCGAAGTTCGTTGGCCTGGGAAATGCCCAACTCTTGCTGCCGCACTTCGTGGCCAGCGTACTCAATGCCGAACCGCAATGCCGCCGGATCGTCTTTTCCCCGGACTATCGCAGCAGGGGCACCCGCCGATTCTGCGAGAACGGTGGCTGCACATTCCTGGGCGAACATGACCTGCCGGATCGTCGCGTGGCGCTCTACGTGCTACCGCGCACTCTCGACGACGTGCCCGGACTACGCAGCTGAAGGGTTCGCTTCAGTAGTCGTAGCGAGCCATCGGGGGTTCGCAGGTGCGCTGCGTCCAGTCCAACGACTCGCTGAACGACATTGCGGCAGGAATCATTTCGCTGGTCACCAGCCCGTGACGGGTGGTCAGGTCCTCGACAATCTCGAAGCTGCGCGCGATCGCCTCGGGTGTGTCGATGATGATCGTGGTTACCGGCACATCGCGGGTGATCCGAAACAGCTTGTCTCCGTGTGTTCTGCGGTCGCCATGAAACCCCCAGATGCCGCGTAGGGCGGTCGCTCCGCGCGCCGCCCCGGACTGCATCAGTCGATGCACCAGGGCACGGTGGATGGGCACCCCCTCGTGGTGACTGGCTTCGGAGGTGTGCACCATCAGCTTCTGCCACAGGTGGCGTCCTTGGTCATCGGTCGGCGGCAGCTGTTGGGGGCGGGCGAACAATCTGCCGTCGTTCTTGCACAGCCGCACCCGTTCGATGGTCAACAGCGGGTTGGTCAGTACGGCGGCGAGTTTGGTGGCGGCGGCGGACACCTGCGCGGCCGTTCCGATGCCGATGATCATGAGCGGAACGTTGACATTGCGGCCAAAAAAGCGGGCCCGGAATCGTTCGCCATCTGCTGTGCCGTCCACACCAAGAAGTACCGTGGCCCCGGCAAATCCATGCTGCCATAGCAACTCGCAGACGGCATAGGCGGCGGGGGATCCGCCAACCCGGACCTGGCGGCCGACATAGACGGTCAGCTTTGCGGCGTCCGCGGTTTGCTGCTCGATGTCGTTCAATGCTTCGACGCCGTTGTTCCGGGTCACCAGTCGAGCGCGCTCGAGTGTCAACAGCGCCCGGCCGGTCATCGCCGTCACTTCGTCGACCAGCGAGCGGATCTTGGACTCGACATCGACGGCGACGACTGTCACCGGAGGGTCCTCGGACAGGCTCAGCGACTGGTCGCTGCGCAGCTCGTGCTTGAGGCCGAAACCGGTGGTACCGCGCAGCATTACGCTCGTGGCGATGCCACGGTTGCCGAACAGATCCAGCATCGCATCGGCCAGGAACCGATTGGTACCCACAACGCGATGCCGCTCACCGAAGTACGCGGTCAACTTGAGGCTCTGCGCGCTCATAGCAGCTGCGCGATCCAGTGCCCCAACAACGCCGCCCCGAGGCCGGCGAGCACGCTGAGCCCAATATTGGCCAGCGCGACCCACATTTGCCGTTCCTCGCTCAGCCGTTGGGTTTCCAGCATCCAAGTGGAGAAGGTGGTGTAGGCGCCCACAAACGCGGTGCCCGCCAACAGGGCCGCGTCCCGGGACAGTGCCAGGCCGGCAAGGAATCCGAGTAGTGCTGCACCGCTGACGTTTACGGCGAAGGTGCCAAACGGAAACGTCCTGGCCATTCTGCGCGCGATCGTGCGGTCCACCAGAAAGCGCAGCGTCGAACCGAGGCCCCCAATGACCATGACGCCCATCCAGACCACCACGGTGCCTGCGGTCATCAGCGCACCCGCACGCGGCGAACCGCGACTGTCGCCAGTTTGACCGCCAGCAGCCCGAAAGTAACGCTCACGAGCGTGTAGACGAGGGCCAGTGCCCAATGGCCGTACTCGATCATCTTCAGCGTCTCGACTTGCATCGTAGAGAAAGTGGTTAGGCCGCCACACAATCCGGTTCCCAACAGTGGGCGTCGGTAGCTAGACAACGGCAACCGCTCCAGCAGGCGGGTGGTGAAGTAACCCACCAAGAAGGCGCCGACGATGTTCACGGTGAAGGTGGGCCAGGGCCACTTGGCCGGGTCGGGGACCGCCAGAGTGCTCAATGCCGCGCGGGTCAGGGCGCCCAGGGCTCCGCCGGCGAAAATCGCGGCCAGTTCTCGGTAGTCGGGGCGTGCCACCAGTCGCTTCCCTCCCGCGGTACAAGTTCGTGTCCTTTAGCAGCCTAGGTGGGGACTTGCAAGTGGGTAAATCCTGGGAAATACCTGGGAAGTTCCCGAGTGGTAGGGGGAGGCAGAATTGGTACTCATGGTTGCCAACCCGCGGGCCGGACAGCCGGCCCAGCCCGAAGACCTGGTCGATCTGTCCCACCTGGTGACGGCCTATTACACCATTGAACCCGATCCGGACGACGTCGCCCAGCAGGTGGTGTTCGGCACTTCGGGTCATCGCGGCTCCGCGCTGAACGCAGCGTTCAACGAAGCCCACATTCTGGCCATAACCCAGGCCATCGTCGAGTACCGCGCCGCACGTGGCACCACCGGACCGCTGTTCATCGGCCGTGACACACATGGTCTTTCGGAACCGGCCTGGGTGTCGGCGCTGGAAGTGCTCGCCGGCAACAACGTGGTCACCATGATCGACTCGGCGGACCGCTACACACCGACGCCGGCGGTCAGCCACGCGATCTTGACCTACAACCGCGGCCGCACCGAGGCGCTGGCTGACGGCATTGTGGTCACGCCATCGCACAACCCGCCGCCGGACGGTGGCTTCAAATACAACCCCCCCAACGGGGGCCCGGCCGACACCGACGCCACCAACGCAATAGCCAAGCGCGCCAACGAAATTCTGCGGGACGGGGCAGGCGTGGCGCGGATGCCATTGGCCCGAGCGCTACGTTCCGCGCAGCGGCATGACTACCTGGGCAACTACGTGGACGACTTGCCCAACGTGGTCGATATCGCTGCCATCCGCGAGGCTAGGGTTCGCATCGGTGCCGATCCGCTGGGCGGGGCCAGTGTGGACTATTGGGGTGAAATCGCCAGTCGGCACGGTCTGGCGCTCAGCGTGGTCAACCCGCTGGTCGACGCGACCTGGCGGTTCATGACGCTCGATCACGACGGCAAGATCCGGATGGACTGCAGCTCACCGGATGCGATGGCCTCGCTGATCGCCAACCGGGACCATTACCAGATCGCGACCGGCAACGACGCCGACGCAGATCGACACGGCATCGTCACCCCTGATGAGGGGCTGCTGAACCCGAATCACTATCTGGCGGTGGCCATCGACTATCTGTACACGCACCGGCCGTCGTGGCCGGCAGGCATTGCCGTGGGCAAGACCGCCGTCAGTTCGTCGATCATTGACCGGGTCGTCGCAGGAATCGGCCGTGAGCTTGTGGAAGTGCCGGTCGGGTTCAAGTGGTTCGTCGACGGCCTGATCGGCGGCACCATCGGGTTCGGCGGCGAGGAGTCGGCGGGCGCCTCGTTCCTGCGGCGCGACGGATCGGTCTGGACCACCGACAAAGACGGCATCATCATGGCGCTGCTGGCCGCGGAGATCCTGGCCGTCACCGGCGCCACGCCTTCGCAGCGGTACCGCGCGCTGGCTGATCAATATGGTGCCCCCACGTATGCCCGGGTAGACGCGCCCGCAAATCGGGACCAGAAGGCCCGTCTGGCCAAGCTGTCGCCCGACCAGGTCAGCGCCACCGAACTCGCTGGTGAGCCGATCACCGCCAAGCTGACCCAGGCGCCGGGAAACGGGGCACCGCTGGGTGGGCTCAAGGTGACCACCGCCAACGCGTGGTTCGCGGCGCGTCCGTCGGGCACCGAAGACGTCTACAAGATCTATGCAGAGTCCTTCAACGGGCCCGCGCATCTGGCCGAGGTACAGAAAACCGCGCGCGAAGTGGTGAATCAGGTGATCGGGTAGTCGTTGCGGCCAGCGACTTTGAACCCGTGATGCTAGTGGTGTAGCTTCGATGAGCACGACTTCGCGGGGCTATGGCGCAGCTGGTAGCGCACCACACTGGCAGTGTGGGGGTCAGGGGTTCGAGTCCCCTTAGCTCCACTCGATTTGACTGGGCATCTTGCGTATTTCTACGCGGGATTTGAGTGGTCAGGAGTGGGTTGACGACCGTGTTCGTCCGCACGCTGAAAGCAGGCTCGAACACCGGCCGACTGAGTGGCCAAGGCCCTGCACTCGCAGGCCACTCGGGTACCCCGAGGCGTTGGAAGCGAAGGTCGAGTCGCTCCGCCGTTCCCAAACCGCGGGCAAAGTGTCCGACGGTTACCCGCCGAGCTTCCTACTGACCTTGGCCATGGCCACGGCCACGGCTTGGAGCGCGATGAGCCCGTTCGGACCGTCTTTGAAGCCCTTGTCCAGCCAGCAGCTTGCGGTGATGCGGGAGTGTGTTGCGCGTCGGCCGGCCCTTAGCTGATCACCGACACGGTGTCGTCACCCTTATTTGCGACATAGACGACGCCGGCTTCGGCGCCGGTCGGGCTGACCGCCACCTCGATCGGCTTGGTACCGACGGAGATCGTGTCTATGACGGCGTTGGTGGTGGGGTCGATCACCGACACCGTGTCGCCGCCCCTGTTGGTGACGTAGATGTCGCCGGCTTCGGGGCCGGTGGGGCTGACCGCGCCACCCCAAACGGTCCGTTGCCGACGGAGACGGTGGCGGTGACGCTCTAGCCCGCACCTCCGTCACCTCCGTCACCGCCGTCACCGCCGTCACCGCCGGTGCCCCCGGTGCCTCCAGGGCCGCCGGCCGCACCGGAGGAGCCACTGCCGGCGTTGCCGGCGTTACCCGTGCCTCCGGCGTTACCGGCACCGACGACGCCGGTGCCGCCGGTGCCGCCGTCACCGCCGCTGCCTCCGGTGCTGCCGCTGCCACCTTCACCGCCCTCGCCGCCGGTGCCGCCGGGGCCGGCGCTGCTGGATCCGCCGCTGCCGCCTGGACCGTCCTGGCCGCCTTGGGCGCCGGCGCCGCCGTTGATGCCGCTGATGATTCCGTTTGCTCCGGTGCCGCCTTGGCCGCCTTGACCGCCGCTGTTACCACTGAAAGTGGAGACGCCGCCGGTCCCGCCCTTTCCGCCTTGACCGCCGAGGCCGGCCGTGCTCCCGGTGCCCGGTGTGCCGGGTCCGGCACCGGCCGTGCCGCCGGCTCCACCCTGGCCGCCATTGCCGCCATTGCCGCCATTGCCGCCGGTGCCGGCATTGTCGGTACCGGTGTCGAACGCGCCAACACCGCCTTGGCCGCCGCCGCCGCCCTGGCCTCCATCGCCGCCGTCGCCGTTGGTGCCGTTGGTACCCGTACCGGCAGCGGCGCCGCCGTCACCGCCGGTGCCTCCAGCGGCGCCGACACCGCCGTCACCACCCACGGCGGCTAGTGCGGCTGCTCCGCCTGTGCCGCCGGACCCGCCGCCGCCGGCGTTGCCGCCGTCGCCTCCGCTGCCGTTTCCGCCGGCCCCAGCATCGCCGCCGGTGCCGCCGGTGCCGCCGTTGCCGGCGGCGCCACCCGCGCCGCCCACACCGCCCGCACCGCTACCGGTGGACCGGGCTGCGCCGCCGTTACCACCGGCGCCGCCGTTACCACCGGCGCCCGCGTTACCGTCATCGCCGCCGCCAGCACCACCCGCGCCACCGTTGCCGCCATCACCAGCGGCCCCACCTGTACCGCCAATGCCACCGGGGCCATTGGAGGTATCGCCGCCTTGGCCCCTGCCGCCGGTGCCGCCGTTGCCCCCGTGGCCCCCGGCTCCGCCGTCGCCGCCGCCACTAGCGCCAATGCCGGCGCCGCCCGCACCGCCGTCACCACCCCTGCCTCCTACGCCGCCAGTTTGGCCGGCTTGGCCGTTATTAGCGGTGGGCGCGCCGCCAAGCCCGCCCTTCCCGCCGTTTCCTCCCGCTCCGCCGTCTCCAGCGGCGCCGCTAGCCCCGCCGCCCGCGCCGCCCGCGCCGGCAGCACCACCGGCACCGCCGGTCCCGCCAGATCCACCGTCTCCGCCGACCTGTCCGGCCGAGCCCTGCCGCCCGTTGCCGCCGTTGCCGCCGCCGCCACCGTTTCCGCCGTCGCCGCCGCCGACTCCACCGATTCCCGCGCCGCCGGTCCCGCCGGCCCCGCCGACACCGCCGTCGCCGCCGTCGAGGCCTGGGGGGAGGGCGGCTCTGGTGCCACTGCTGCCGCCGCCGGCGTCGCCGCCGTCGCCGCCCGTCCCGCCGTTGCCGGAACTGCCGTCAGCGCCCGTGCCCGTGCCGCTGCCGCCTGCGCCGCCGGTGCCGCCGTCGCCGCCTGCGCCGTCGGTCCCGAGAGTCCCGTCGGGAAGCGCCGCGGCGACACCGCCGTTGCCGCCGGTGCCCCCAGTGCCTCCGGTGCCCCCATCGCCGTTGCCGCCGGCGCCAGCCGCGCCGCCGGCGCCCCCGGCACCGGCCGCGCCGGCGATACCGCCAGCGCCCCCGTTGGTGGTAATGGTGCCGGTTCGGGGGTCGCCGAGGCCGCCGGTGCCGCCATCGCCACCGAGGCCGCCGGTCCCTCCGTGACCGCCACCGATCCCGCCTGTACCGCCGACGCCGCCATCACCGGCCGCACCGCCGGCCCCGCCGTCGCCGCCGAGCTCGCCGCCCTGACCGCCGGTGCCGCCACCGCCGCCGGTGCCACCTCCGCCGCCGGTGCCGCCGCCGGTAGCGCCGATGCCGGCCCCGCCAGCGCCGCCGATGCCGCCCGTCCCGCCGTCGCCGCCGGGGTGGTCACTGTCCCACGGACCGAGGCCGCCGGTGCCGCCTTTGCCGCCGCTACCGCCATCCCCGCCGGTGCCGCCACCGTCGTCGCCGCCGCCGCTACCGCCATCCCCGCCGCTACCGCCGGAGCCTGGGTCGCCGCCAGCAATGCCTGACGGGGTGCCGCCTCCGGCTCCGCCGGCTCCGCCGTTGCCGGCAGCGCCGCCGTGGCCTCCGGTGCCGCCTCCGTTGCCGGCCCCGCCAGCACCGCCTACGCCGCCGTCGCCGCCAGCGCCACCAGCACCAGCGTGCTGGCTCGGATCTTTGCCGCCGGTGCCGCCGGTGCCGCCCGTGCCGCCTTGGCCTCCGGCGCCTTGGATGCCGCCGGTGCCGGTTCCGGCTGCGGCGCCCGTTCCGCCGGTTCCGCCTGCGCCGCCGGTGCCTCCGGTGGCGCCTTGGGCGCCGGCGCCGCCGGCTGCTCCTGGGGTGGTGCTGTTGTCGGTGCCGTCGCCGCCGGATCCTCCGGCGCCTCCGGTGCCGCCGGTACCGCCCTGGCCGCCGGCACCTTGGATGCCACCGGTGCCGGTTCCGGCTGCGCCGCCGGTGCCGCCTTGGCCGCCTGCGCCGCCGGTGCCTCCGGTGGCGCCTTGGGCGCCGGTGCTGACCGTGGTGGTGTTGTCGGCGCCCGTGCCGCCGTGGCCGCCGAGTCCGCCGGTGCCGCCGTCGCCGGCGGAGCCGTCAGTGCCGGCCACTGATCCGGTGCCGCCTTGACCGGCCGCTCTGCCGGTTCCTCCGGTGCCGCCTTGGCCGCCGGCTTGGCCGACGAGGGTTGGGTCGGTGCTGTTGTCGGTGCCGTCGCCGCCGGTGCCGCCTTGGCCTCCGGTTCCGCCGGTGCCGCCTTGGCCTCCGGCGCCTTGGGTGCCGCCGGTGCCGGTTCCGGCTGCGCCGCCGGTTCCGCCTTGGCCGCCTGCGCCGCCGGTGCCTCCGGTGGCGCCTTGGGCGCCGGCGCTGACCGCGGTGGTGTTGTCGGCGCCTGCGCCCCCGTGGCCGCCGAGTCCGCCGGTGCCGCCGTCGCCTGCGGAGCCCTCGGCGCCGGTCACTGATCCGGTGCCGCCGGTGCCTGCGGCTCCGCCGGTTCCTCCGGTTCCGCCTTGGCCGCCGGCTTGGCCGGCGAGGGTGGGGTCGGTGCTGTCGGTGCCGGTGCCTCCGGTGCCGCCTTGGCCTCCGGTTCCGCCGGTGCCGCCTTGGCCGCCGGCGCCTTGGGTGCCGCCGGTGCCGGTTCCGGCTGCGCCGCCGGTGCCACCTTGGCCGCCTGCGCCGCCTGATGCGCCCTGGCCGCCAGTGCCGCCGTCGACTGCGCCCATAGAACCGGTGCCACCAGCCCCGCCGTCGCCACCTAGCCCGCCGGTACCGCCGTCCCCGGATGACCCGTCGGCACCCGCAACGGATCCAGTGCCACCAGAGCCGGCAGCACCACCAGTACCGCCGGCCCCGCCCTGGCCGCCCGCTCCGCCTGCGACTCCGGCATTCGCACTGTTGTCGCTACCGGCTCCGCCTTGGCCGCCGGTGCCGCCGACGCCCCCGACACCGCCGGATCCACCGACTCCCGAGTCGGTGCCTCCGGATCCGCCGGTTCCTCCGGCTCCACCGGCGCCTCCGGTGCCGCCGATGTCTCCGCCGAGTCCGCTGCCGGCAGCTGCGTCGGCGCCGGTGGTTCCGGTGCCGCCATCCCCGCCTGCGCCGCCGTCGCCGCCGGTACCGATGGACTGGCCGCTAGTGCCGCTAGTGCCGCTGGCGCCGCCGACCCCGCTTGTGGTGCCGGCCGCGCCGCCCTGACCCCCGGCGCCCCCAGCGCCGATGTTTCCGCCAGATCCGCCGGCTCCGCCGGTCCCGCCGATCGTGG
The DNA here is from genome assembly GCF_003584745.1 of Mycobacterium pseudoshottsii JCM 15466. NCBI lineage: Bacteria > Bacillati > Actinomycetota > Actinomycetes > Mycobacteriales > Mycobacteriaceae > Mycobacterium > Mycobacterium pseudoshottsii. The sequence continues at coordinate 4,657,145 of NZ_AP018410.1, read as the reverse complement.
TGTTGGCAGCTCCGGCGCCGCCGTCGCCAGCTTGGGCGCCGCTGTTGCCGCCCGTCCCGCCGGCTCCGCCATCGCCGTTGTTGCCCGCCGCGCCGGCTCCGGTCCCGGCGGGACCGCCTGCCCCGCCGGTCCCGCCGTCACCGCCGGCGCCACTGTCCCCGCCGTCGTGGCCGCTCGCGCCGCTGCCGTCCAGTGCGTCCGCGCCGGATCCGCCGGTTCCGCCAGTCCCGCCGGTGCCGCCGTGTCCGCCGGATCCGTTGGTGCCGCCGAGGCCGCTGTTGCCGCCGGTGAGGCCGGTTCCTGCGGCGGCATCGGTGCCTTGTCCGCCGGTTCCTCCGTTGCCGCCGTCACCGCCGTCTCCGCCGGTGCCGGCGTCGCCGTGGGTTCCTGTGGTGCCGCCGGTGCCGCCGAAGCCGCTGTTGCCGCCGGCTCCGCCTGCGCCGGCGTCGCCGCCGGTGCCGCCTTGGCCTCCGTCGCCGCCGATGCCGGTGGTGTTGTCCGCGCCGGATCCGCCGGTTCCGCCGGTTCCGCCAGTCCCGCCGGTGCCGCCGTGTCCGCCGGTTCCGCCGGTGCCGCCAGTCCCGCCGGTGCCGCCGTGTCCGCCGGATCCATTGGTGCCGCCGAGGCCGCTGTTGCCGCCGGCGCCGCCGGTTCCTCCGGTGCCGCCGGCGTATCCGGTGCCGCCGGTGAGGCCGGATCCTGCGGCGGCGTCGGTGCCTTCTCCGCCGGTTCCTCCGGTGCTGCCGTCACCGCCGTCTCCGCCGATGCCCGCATGACCCCTGGATCCGTTGTGACTGAACAGGTTGCCGGCACCGCCGGCTCCGGCTTGGCCGCTGGCACCGCCGATCCCGCCGTCCCCGCCAGCACCGCCGATACCGGTAAGACTGTCTGCGCCCGTGCCGCCGCCGCCACCGGCGCCGCCAGCACCGGCGTGGCCCCCGGTCCCACCGCAGCCGAACAACAGCGCGGCTTGACCGCCGGCGCCGCCGTCGCCGCCAACACCGCCACCGCCACCAGTGGCGCCGTTGCCTCCGTCGCCGACACCGTTGCTGCCATCAGCACCAGCTCCGCCGGCCCCGCCGTCCCCGCCGGCACCGCCACCCATCAAGACGCCGCCGCGTCCGCCGGCCCCGCCGTGGCCAACCACGCCTCCGGTGGCGCCGACTGTGGTAGCAGCCCCGCCGGCCCCGCCGTCTCCGCCGGAGCCAGCTCGGCCCAACAGCCATCCGGGGTTGCCGCCGTCGCCGCCGGCACCCCCGGCGCCACCGGCAGTGCCGACTCCGCCGGCGCCACCACCGCCGCCGTGCCCGAAGAGCAGCGCGGCCTGACCGCCCGCCCCGCCTGCACCGCCGCCGATGCCGCCGGTGCCGCCGTGTCCGCCGAAGCCCAACAACCATCCACCGTTACCGCCCTCGCCGCCCGCGAAGCCGCCATCGCCGCCGGCGCCGCCGTGCCCGCCGAAGCCCAACAACCACCCGGCATTGCCACCATCGCCGCCCCCGAGGCCGCCGTCACCGCCGGCGCCGCACAACAGTCCGCCGTGGCCGCCGTCGCCACCGGCGAACCCACCGTTGTCGCCGCCAGCCCCACCAGCCCCACCGCGGCCCCACAGCGCCGCCCATCCGCCGGACCCGCCGGTCTGCCCAGTTGCACCGGCACCGCCAGCGCCGCCGTTGCCATACAGCAGCCCGCCGTGCCCGCCGGTGCCGCCGAAGCCGCCACCGGAGCCGCCGGTGCCGCCCATCCCGCCTGCGCCGCCGTCGCCAAACAGCCACGCACCTCCACCGCTACCCCCGCTACCGCCACCAGTGCCGCCCGCACCGCCGATGCCACCGCGGCCAAGCAGCCACCCGCCGCTGCCGCCGTTGCCGCCGGTGCCGCCGCCTATTCCGCCGGAGCCACCGTTGCCCCATAGGCCCGCGGATCCGCCGGCCCCGCCGGCCTGCCCGGGCGCACCGGCCGCGCCGTTGCCGCCACTGCCGTAGAGCAGCCCACCGTCGCCGCCCGCACCACCGGGGGTTGTCGCATTGGCACCGTTGCCGATCAACGGGCGCCCGAGCAGAGTCTGGACCGGCGCGTTGACCGCGTTCAGCAGATTCTGCTCAACGTTGGTCGCCTCAGCCCACACATACGAACTCGTCCCAGTGTTCAAAGCCGCAACGAACCGGTCGTGAAACGACGCTATCTGTGCGCTGATGGCCTGATACTCGACGCCGTTGGCGCCAAAGAGCGCTGCGATGCGCGTCGATACCTCGTCAGAGCCAGCAGCTAACAACTCTGTCGTGGCGACGGCAGCCGCCGCGTTGGCCGCGCTGACCGTCGATCCGATGTTCGCCAATTCACCTGCGGCCGATGAGACGATTTCCGGTGAGATAGACATGTGCGACACAGGGCAGCTCCAAAACACGCTCGGTGACGGCAGTGCACCCGCAGCCAGAATTGATGCGGTTGGTATTGGGAAAGAAAATAGGTAGGCGGCCTACTGGCGTAGGTTCGCTTTGGAGAGATTGCCAAGGTGAGCCCGTCGTTGTGGTCCAGCCTTTGTGCGACTCGGTCACGCGACGTTCGGATGGGACGACTCTGCGGGACACGACATCGACCAAGTGCCAACCGCACACGTTGGACCGAAGCATTCCTAGCCTCGTCACGGTCAACAAAAGTGTTGGGGCAGAGGATAACCCGACGTCATGGTCGGGAACCCGAAGATCGGGCAGGATGCGCGACGCGACTCGAGATGCTCAAGGTGCCGAACACCAATCATGTCGTGATGGTTGGCCGCGATCACGAAATCGGCAGTGTCATTTGGTGTTCATGCGGACCTCATGATCGGCGGTCGGCCGGAGGCGAGGCATGGTTGCGCACCAATCCTGGGACTGTTGGTGCGGATCGGCCAATTCTGCACCGGCAGAGCGCCCAGGCAGCCAACAGTCGGCCTCTGCGTGCAGCGGGTCGCGACGTACGTCGGCTCGTACATCTGGGCGAGCGCCTGGTAATCGGTTCGGCCGGTTTAGCGTTTCGCGTCGGTGCCGGAGATCGCAAAGTGCTTGAGGGATCGGCCAGCGAAGTTCTACCACCACCCACACGAGCTCGTGTTGTTCGACCGACGATCGTGTTGCCGCGACTGGTATCGGCGCCGGTCTGATGCTTCGCGCCGGCCTCGCGTGGGTCCCAGCGATAGCGACGTCATCCAAACCATCGATCCGAACAACGCGGGCGACACCCGCGTTTCCGTTGACTGATGGAGCCGCTTCTCACAACGACCGCTTATTCGATTTGACTTTCATTGTCGTTTGCGAAGCCAGGCGCACTCTAGACCTGGTCAAGGCGAAGATCGGAAGTTAGCAATTGAGCCGATAACTGTCGGCAACGTAATTTTCGACCGTGAGCTGCTGCTACGCACCTGCCTCGGTGGGGGAGTTAGTCGATAGCCGAATGGGGGAGAGGAAAGTTTATACCAGGAATGCCTGGTTGGCCCCAATTGCTTGAGCCGGGGTGTATAAGAGGTTTTCCGAGAATGGTCGCTGAGACTGGCCGGATGCGGCGCGTATGCCCGGCAGGGCTGGCGACAAGGGTGCTTGGACATCTGGGGCGACGTCGCCTCGATATCCCGTGGCTCGCACGCCGGAGCCCTGGGGTCGAGCCCACCTGCACCGGCTGTGATCGGCAGTCGGGCGGGTGGCCCCGAACGCGCATTGCCTGACAGCGCACCCGCCCGTCGCGGTGCCTTTCCGCCTCAACGCATTTCATCAGAGCAGTACTGCCGCACGTCGCGGCAGGGCAATTCCCGGGTCGGGGCGGCCGCAAAGCTGTGCGAGGCGGCCCGCCGCGCCGGCGTGATATCGGCTGCGATCAGGGCGTTCGGCCACGCCTGGGTACGGGCATTGCCGGCGCCGCCGTAGCCACCGGTGGAGAGCGGCCAAGCTCGCTTCTCGGCGGGCCTCGACGACAAAGACTGCGGCCGCAGACGAAGGGTCCGCGGCGTCAAAACCCAACTCTGGAAAGGTTCATCATGTCCATCACCAAGAACGCCCCCCGGGAAGGGGCCGAGGAAGTGGCGGCCACCGCGCTCGGTGTGGCCGCCGCGCGTGCGGCAGAGACCCGGCGGCAGCGGCCGCTGATCGTCGATCCGTTCGCGCAACTATTCGTCGATGCGGCCGGTCAGGACTTGTGGAGCATGGTGGCCAGTGGCGCGGCGCACGATGAACTTGCCAGTGCCGATCCGGCTTTGGCGGCGGTAGTGCAAACCTCGCTGGGGCACATCGCATCGCGCACCAAGTTTTTCGACGAATTCGTTCTTGCAGCGGCTGACGCGGGCATCCGCCAGGTGGTGAGTCTGGGGGCCGGTCTTGACACCCGAGCGTCGCGTCTGAGCTGGCCTGACGCTGTCACCGTGTATGAACTCGAACAGCCCAACGTGCTGGAATTCAAGTTGTCTACGTTGCGGGACAACGGCGCAACGCCGGCGGCGAACTACGTCGACGTCCCGGTGGATCTACATCGATGCTGGCCGCGATCGCTGTGTCTGGCCGGATTCGACCCTGCCGCACCGACCGCCTGGCTGGTCGAAGGTCTCCTGCCGTTCGTTTCTGTCGCGGCCCAGGATCTGCTTTTTGGGGACGTCCACAAGCTCAGCGTGCCTGGAAGCTGGCTTGCCGCTGAGGCATTGGGTAGCGAGTTCCTCAAGCCAACGACGGTGGCGCGCCAGCGTGCTCGCATACGGCGGATGCGAGTCACCGCGACCACGCTGGCCGGGCTTTCCAACGTTACCGAGCTGTGGGATCTCGCCGAAGGACGCTCAGACGTCGCCGACTGGCTACGCGGGCGTGGTTGGCACGCTTCTGTGTTGACCGCGGAGCGCCTCTTGGCCCGCTATCACCGCAGCGCACCCGTCGAGCTGGGTGATGCAACACCGCCGAGCCTGTACGTAACCGCTCGGCTTAGTGCGGAAAGCAGCCTCGATGCCTAACTACGTCACCACCATGCCTCACGGCAATCCACCGGGAGCCGTCAGCGCAGTGACCGGCGACGGCAGCGTGGTCGAAATCTACCGCCGAATGCCATCGCTGGGCGAAGTTGAACGCATCCATTCGCTACTCCCGCCGCGCAGTTCGGTGCTGGACCTCGGCGCCGGAACCGGCCGTATCGCCAACGCGCTAACGGCGTTGGGGCATCGGGTCACTGCGGTCGACGACTCGGCCGAGATGCTTGAGCATGTCCGTTGTGCGCGCACGGTTCAGGCGCGAATCGAGAACCTGCGATTGGCCGAGAGGTTCGACGCAGTTCTGCTGATATCCAACCTGATCAACTATCCGGACACTCAACTGCTCAGGTCGATGTTGGCCTCGGTCACCCACCATCTTGCGCCGGCCGGAAAGGCCATCATCGAGTGGTCGCTACCGTCCTACTTTGCCGAGTGGCCGACGGGCTGGACCGGAACCCATGTCAAGGCGGGAGTGACGATGAGCTTGGCCATCCACTCCAACCGAGGCGGTGTCATCGACGCTGAGTTGGTTGTTGCTGTCTACGACCAGCAATGGTGCCAGCGGCAGACGATGCGGCGAATCACCCTCGCAACGCTGCGCCGCGAACTGGCACGGGCCGGACTGGTCTTGACGACGGCCGCTCCCGAATCGACTCGATGGTTACAGGTCAAAACGAGGCACGAGCCCGAACGCACGGTGCGGGCTTTCCCGCTCGGGCGGGGGCCTGGTGTTGCGTGAGGGCGGCCGGCTCGCCGAATTTGTGCCGAGAGGCAAGCCGAGGTGGTGCTCACCAACAACCCCTCTTTGACATGTTGATCTACCGTCTGGTATAGCTAATACGGCGACTTGATCTACCGATTGGTATATCAAGTGTGACGCCAGCAGGAAGTTGGAAGTGAGGGCAATGGCGATGGTGTCCAACGATCACAGCGGTGAGCGTGTGGATGGCCGGCGGCTGCGCTACCGGGACCGGCGCGGCGAAATCCTCGACGCGGTCATGGCCCATCTGTTGGAGCACGGGATTAGCGGGATGTCGTTTCGCACTCTTGCGGCAGCGGCAGGCGTGTCGCACATAACGTTGCGCCACCACTTCGGCACAAAGGACGAACTGCTAGTCGAAATCTTTGGCGTGATCGGCGCACGGGTACAGATCCCGGATCACTTTGGTGCTGATGATGTCGAGTCGCTAGTCAGGAAGATGTGGCAGCGATGGACCGAGCCACAGTCTGACCGCAGGTCTCGACTTGTGTTTGAGGCCTACGCACACGCGGTGCGCAGCCCAGACGAGTACCGCGCGTTCCTGGACCGCGTGGTGACCGGATGGATCGAAATCATCCGCTACCACGCACTGCTAGCCGGGTGCCCCAGCGACGAGGCCGACACCTTTGCCACGCTGTTGCTGGCGCAACTGCGCGGTCTGCAGTTCGACTTTCTCGCCACCGGTGACCGCGTGAGTATCGGTACAGCGCTTGAAAGTGTCATTGATGGCATCCACCATCAGCGCGCCCAATGGGCCAGGGTCGCCAGCCGCTGACATCGGACAGACACGCCATGCACAGCGACCTTGCACTGAACCTGGCTTCGCCCGACAATGCCGGGCGGGCCCTGTCGGCTACGGTCCCGCCGAAATGCCCGGCACACCGACGCGGGTCAATATCGCTGGCATCGCCAAACATTGACCCGATATCCACCGCGTCGTGGCCATCGGCCGCGCCGGGGTAGATGTCGAAGACATCGAGGCTGCCCTTACAGGTTGGCACCTGTGGGTCCGCCTCGCCGAGAAAACACCCAACCTGCAGCCACCCGTCGGCGCATTCGCGACGCCGGTCTTGGCTGACAGTTCTCGATTGGATGGTGCCCATCGTGGACCAAAGAACTCTCATACACCCTGGCTCACTCGATTGGGGCCAGTCCAGCAGCAGCACGCCAGCGCGGAGGCTCGATAGGATCGTGGCGACGAGGAAGAGGCACAGCCCCGAACAGGTTGTACGCAAGTTGGTGACGGCCGATCGGCTGCTGGCTGAGGGGATGGACACGGCGGCGGTGTGCCGCGAGCTGGGTATCTCGCAGGCGACATATCACCGGTGGCGCAACCAGTTTGGTGGTTTGAAGGCTGACGACGCTAAGCGCCTCAAGAAGCTCGAGCGGGAAAACGCCAAGCTCAAGCGGCTGTTGGCAGATGCCGAGCTGGAGAAGATCGCCCTTAAGGAGATCGGGAAGGGAAACTTCTAGGCCCGGAACGTCGGCGGGCGGCCGTTCGTCATCTCCAGCAGGAGCTGGGGGTCAGCGAGCGATTCGCCTGCCGGGTTACCGGGCAGCCCCGTGCGACTCAGCGACACCAGCCCGCAGCCACGACAACCGACCCCGATGCGGCGTTGCGGGCCTGGCTGCGTAGCTACGCGAAGGAGCATCCAGGTCGCGGGTTCCGGCCGGCCTATCGCGACGCCGTCGTTGAAGGCTGGGTGGTCAATCACAAGAAGGTGCAGCGACTCTGGCGCGAGGAAGGCCTGCGGGTGGCGCAGAGTCGGCGCGGCGAGCGCCAGGCCAGCTCGATTTCGCCAAGCGGGATGACAGCCGACAGGCCAAACCGGATATGGGCGGCGGTCTTCCTGTCCGGTGCCACTATCGACGGACGGCCGATCAAGATCATGTCGATTGTCGATGAGCACACCCGCGAATGCTTGGGTGGGCTGATTGTCCGCAGCATCACCGGCGAAGGCCTGATCGCTGTACTCGAGAGACTCGCGGCCAGCCGCGGAACCTACCCGGATGTGGTGCGCTGTCACAATGGACCCGAATTAGCCTGTGCCGCAATGTCCGAATGGGCCACCGAACACGCAGGTCTGCACTTCATCCCGCCCAGTGAACCTCGGCGCAACAATTACGTGGAGTGGTTCAACTCGCGCATCCGCGACGAATGTCTCAACATCAACAGCTTCTGGTCGCTGAACCAGGCCCGGATAGCCATCAATGACTGGAAACACGACTACAACCATCGCCGTCGCCACGCCGTGCTCGGGCACCTGCCGCCCGCCCGCTACGCCGCCGCGTGCAAGCACCGATGAACGGCTCGGCGCTGGATGCGGCCAATCGCAACGCCAGCGGCGCATCGGGGTATTCGCTAATATCCCTAGCAATCGCGTCGTGACAGCCCGGGGCGCCCAACACGCGACATCCGAGCAAGGAGGGGCACGCCATGGTGGCGAAAGCCGTAGCGCTGATGGTCCTTGCGGTCGGATTGGCCGCGCCGGCCGCTGCAGACTCCACCGACGATGCATTCCTGACCAACCTCAACACCTCCGGCATGGATTTCGGATCCCCAGACAAGGCAATCCAAGTCGCGAAAACCATCGTGTGCGGCTCGCTGCACGACAATCCCAATGCCAGCAACGCGGACCTGATCGCCAAGGTGACCAAAGCCACCGACTGGCCGGCGCTCGACTCTGCCTACTTCACCGGAGCCGCAATTCAGGCCTATTGCCCACAGTACGGCTCGCTGACTCCGCTAAGTCTGCCCAGCAAAGTCCCCACCGCCCCCAGTGCACCTCCCGCACCCCCATCCACCTCAGTGTTGCAGACCGCGTAACCGCGATACTTGGTGACCGACTCAACGGTCCCGGCGGCACGCTGTCCTCTTCCAATGATCGTCCACGAGTTCGGGTTGATGACTGATTCCCCGACTGGACTAGCGACTATGGGACAGGGATCGGCGGGATGAAACCGAACGCCCAGTTGATGAGGGAGTTCACCCAATTGATCCCGTAATTGATCCACGAGTTGATCCAACCAAGTGACGGGATGAAACTGAGCGCCCAATTGATTACCGAGTTCACCAATTGGATCCCCCAGTTGATCCACGAGACCGCCCAGTCAATTGCCCAGTTCACGACGTCGAACGCCCAATTGATGAGCTCGTTGATGATAGGCGGAAGCGGGGGGAGTGGGGGTACGGGGATCGTCGCGGTCGAGGCCGCTGCCGCCGAGGCCGACATCAGTGCTGCGTTGGTGGCTTCACTGGCCGCAAAGGCGGACCCAGCCCCACCCAAGGCCTGCACAAACCGGGAGTGAAATGCCGCCGCTTCACCGCAGAGGTGCTGGAAACCTTGTCCGTGCTCCGCGAACAGCGACGCCACCGCCGCCGACACCTCGTCACCGGCTGCGGCCGCTATCCCAGTGGTGGGCGGCGCCGCCGCCGCATTGGCCGCACCCAACGCCGTGCCGATGTTTTCCAATTGTCCGGCCGCCTGGTTCAAACATTCCGGCACCACCATCACGAACGACATATTCGATCCCCATTTCATCGCCACCGATTCCCAGGTGCCGCCGACCGTATCAGCGTCGCCGCAATTCGGGGGCCGAATTCCGCAGATGGTGACGTGCCCGGTCAATCGTCCACGGCGCCGGCGAAGAAGCGGAGTTGGCCGCGGACGCGGTGGGATCCGGATGCCAGCGACGGGGGCAATAGCGGCCGACGGTTGTCCGGCTGACTTGTCTCCCGACGACAAGGCCGCATCAAGAGTTTCGTCACCTGGCAACGTCGACGCACACTCGTCGTCTCGGCAATTCTTATTGCGACCGCGCGGAGGGCACGCGTCGCGATTTCGCTACCTCCCCGCAACGGAGTCAAGATCCCACCAGCCTGTAGGAGGCACCAATGAATTCCCCCGTCACCGATACGCACCGCGCGGTCTTGGCAGCGCTGGCGGACACCGTCGTGCCATCGTTGGATCGCTCCGATGACCCAACCCGGTTCTGGTCGCTGGGCGGCAGTGACCTGCACGCGGATGTCGCGGTCGGATTCACCCTCGTGGAACTTCCCGAGCAACAGCGCGCGCGCATGCTCGCACTGCTCGACGGGCTGCATGCGCAGGGATTCGTCGCCGCCTCGCAATCGGCGCGCGAGCGGCTCATCGGTGACTTTGCCCAGCTGGGTCCGCAGCCGGCGGCGGCGATGAACGCGCTGGTATCGCTGACCCTTGCGGTCGCCTACGCGGGGCCCGATCCGCAGACTGCTAGCAACCCCATGTGGGAAGGTTTCGGTTACCCGGGCGCGCCGCGTATCGAGCCGGGCGGCGACGAGGCCCCCGTGCCGTTTGTTCCCGACGGGCCCGAGCTCAGCGCCGATGTCTGTGTGGTCGGGTCGGGGGCCGGGGGCGGTCTGATCGCGGGCGTGCTGGCGCAGGCCGGGCTCGATGTCGTGGTGCTCGAGGCGGGTGGGAACTTCAATGAGCCCGACTTCAGCGGGCTCGAGTTGCCCGCTTTCCAGCAGATGTTCTGGCGCGGCGGCCCCACCCCGACGGCCGATTTCAACGTCACCCTGCTGGCCGGGGCGACGCTCGGTGGCGGCCCGACGATCAACTGGTCGAACTGCTTGCGCACCCCGGCGCAAGTGCGCGAACAATGGGCGCAGGAGTTTGGCCTCAAAGATGTGGACGGACCCGAGTTCGACCGCCACCTGGACGCGGTATGGGAGCGCCTCGGGGTCAACCCGGATTGCTCGGACCTCAACGGCCCCCACGAACGCATGCGTGACGGCGCCCAAGAGCTGGGCTGGTCCTTCAAAACCCTGTTCCGCAACGCGGATCCGGCCGCGTATTCACCGGACACCGCGGGCTACATCGGCTTGGGTGACCGCTCCGGAGCCAAGCTCGATGTGCGTCGCACCTACCTGCGCGACGCGGTGCACAGCGGTGCCCGGGTAATCGCACGCTGTCGCGCCGAGCGGGTGCTGACGCGGGACGGGCGCGCCACCGGGGTGCAGGCCAGTTTCGTGGACCCGCGCACTGGGGCGAGTGTGCCGTTGCAGGTCAATGCGCCGCGCGTGGTCGCCGCATGCGGCTCGCTCGAGTCTCCCGCGCTGCTGCTGCGCTCGGGTATCGGCGGTCCGGCGGTCGGCCGGTATCTGCACCTGCATCCGGTGGTCGCCATGCTCGCGCTACACGACGAGCCGCAGCAGCCGTGGTGGGGCGGCCCGATGACCGCACTGGTCGACGAGTTCTCCGATATCGAAGACGGCTACGGCTTCCTGATCGAAGGTGCCCAATGGGCGACATCGATCATTGCCGGCGGCATGGCGCGTGCGACCTTCGAGGAGCACAAGGAAACGATGGCGCGGCTGGGGAACGCGGCCTGGTTGATCGGGCTGGCCCGCGACCGCGGGCACGGGACCGTCACGATCGACGACGCCGGGGAGGCGGTGGTTCACTACGATCTGACCGACGAACTCGACGTGCGCATCGCGCACCAGTCGATCGAAGCTCAGATCCGCATCCATGCCGCGGGTGGGGCTCGGGAGATCGTGTCGTTCGCCGCAACCGGCGCCCGCTGGCGCGCCGGCGACGACCTCGAGGCGTTCATCGCCGAGATGCAGCGAATCCCGCTTGGCGCGGGCGGGCATCGGCTGTTCTCCGCCCACCAGATGAGCAGCTGCCGGATGGGTTCGGATCCGGCCACCTCGGTTGCGAACGAGTGGGGCGAGCTGCACGACACGCCCGGGGTCTTCATCGGTGACGCGAGCGCACTGCCGAGTGCCAGCGGTGCCAATCCGATGATCTCAACAATGGCTCTGGCACATCGCACCGCGGAAGCCATCGCTGCGATCGCCGTGCCTGGCGGGGGCAACGCCTGACGTGGACAACCACGGCAGTTCTGGGCTGACCGACATCAGCCCAGAACTGCGGCCCCGTACCAATGGCAAAGCAGGAGTGCGACTTCAACGTCGAGGCGGTCATCGGTGAGCGGTCGGCCCCGACGCTTGATCGCGCGCTGCACTCGATACTTGACGGAGTTGTGATGCAGGTGAAGCTCCTCGGCGGCCGCTTTGAAGCTCGATCCGCTGCGCAGGAACGCGCGCAGCGTCTCCCGTAGCCGCTCGTCGCTATCGGTTTGAGAGGCCAGCGGGCCGAGTATCTGGCCGACCCAGGCCGCCGCGTCCTCGATGTTGCGGCCGAGTAGACCCGCCATGGAGAGCCCAGGATCGCCGGCGGCGGTGACCCGATGCGCATTGGAGCCCAACACGATTGCTACCGAACGAGCGTCCCGCGCCTGCCAGTGCGAGCGGCGGAAGCCGGCTACATGTGGCAGGGGATCGCCAACCGCGATCCACGGGATGTCGGTTCGCTCCCGGGCGAATTCGCGGATCTCTGTCACCGCGTTTCGCGCGGTGTCGGTCGTCAACGGGACCCATGCCCATCCGGTCAGTCGGTCCACCGGGATGAACAACGGGCTCGCGCTCGCGCCAACCGACTGTCCGAATTGGCGGATAACCCGTTGCATGATCGCGAGTTCGTTGCCGAGGGCGGGCCCGTCGAACCACATCACGGTGGCCAGGTGGATGAGGTTGAGTGGATAGCGAATCTCGGTCGTCATGGCATCGACGTCGAGCTGGGCTCCGTCGAGTACTTCACGTACTCGCAACGCGCGCAGACTGTTTCGGTTCTCGGTCCAACGGTCGTGCTCACTCTGATAGGTATTCACCACTTCTTGGGTGATGTGATCGACGTAGCCGAAGGTGACCTGCTCGATGCGGCCGAATACGTCCAGGCTCAGGCCCTGGTCCAGCTTCAAGGCGCGGACTTGTCCGCGTGCGACGTCGAGTACCGCCTTGTGTCCCAGCCGATAGGAGCGCACCAGCGAGTTCACCGACACCTCGCGTTGTGCCAGGCGCCGTGCGTGCTCGAGTGCGGCTGTTGGCGGCTCGACGTTTTCGATTCGGATCCCGTGGCGGATGGCGGAGAAGACCGTCTCGATATTCGCCCTGATGCTGTCATGCAACAGTCTCGTCAGCAACGCGTCCTCGCGCAGTTCGCCGACTTCACTGACCACCTCGGCTTCGACCGTGTCGACAAGCGAAGTCATCAGGTCACCGAGCCGCGTGACGATTTCGACCGCCCAGGTGTCGACGGAGTCTTGCTGGCGGTCTGCGGCCATGCCCAGACTCTATGACGCGGCGGCGGGCCGGCGAAGTGATTCGCGGGTTCGCCCGGCGCGAAGAGGTTTGTTCTCGAGAGACAAAGACTGCCTGCGGAGTTGGTTGCCTGACGACCTCGTTTCCGAGTTCTGGGAGCCGTAATTTTGGAGACGTCGGATTCCGTTCCACCCCATCGCGCAGCCATGGTCCGGGCGATCCGTTCAGTCAATGACAGTCAAGGGCAGCTGATGCCATCCCGTCGAGCGCTCGCTCGGCGTGAAACGCGTAAGGAGGAACATTCATGACGACCGCGACCGTCACCCCTATCAATACCAGGCAAGCGCCCCAGGGGCGGCTGGAGAAATTCATGGCACGTCGCATTGCCGGGGCGATGTCCGCCGCGGCCCCCAACCAGCAGTTCATGCGATACGTGCAGAATCCGATCTGGAATTTCCGGTGCGACAATTACTTTCGGGTGGAGATCGATGGCTGGCACCGCATCCCTGACGAACCGTCGTTGCTGATCGGCATCCATTCGGGCGGCTCGCTGACAATGGACGCGTGGACGCTGGTGCATTCCTGGTATCGGCGGTTCGAGGGACGGCGGATCTTGAACGGCACCGCCCACGACGTGTTGATGGCCGCGCCGCTGCTGGGCGACTATTTCAAGGCCCTCGGGGTGATTCCGGCGTCCCGCAAGGGGGTCACCGATGCCCTGGCGGCGGGCCACGATGTGGTCGTCTGGCCGGGAGGCGAGCAGGATGCGATGCGCAACTGGCGCCAGCGGGACAAGGCGATCTTGTCCGGCCGCAAGGGATTTGTGCGCCAGGCGATCCGTTCCGGTGTGCCGATTGTGCCGGTGGCCACGGTCGGTGGCCACGACACCGTGTTTGTGCTGTCCGAGGGCCGGTTCATTGCTCGCTGGACGGGTCTGGGTAAGCGGCTGCGCGGCGCGACGATACCGATCATCGCGGGCTTCCCGTTCCCGCTGGCCGTCGAGATCCTGTCCGCACATCTGCCGTTGCCGGCCAAGATCCGCACCGAGTTCCTCGATCCGGTTTACGTCGATACCGACCCGGCGCGCGCCGACGACACCGAGTACGTGGACAAGATCTACCGGGAAGTACAAAGCGCGATCCAGGACGGGATGGACCGGCTGGCCAAGCGCCGCAGCTTCCCGGTGTTCGGGTGAGCTGCGATGCACCAGCTCACCAGTCTTGACGCGCAGTTTCTCGCCGCTGAAGACGGTCGCACGCACGGCCACGTCAGCGCGTTGGGCATCTACGATCCTTCGACCGCGCCCGGGGCGAGGCTTACCCTCGAGGCTGTGCGCGACCTCGTCGCGACGCGGATCGACTCACTGGCGCCGTTTCGGTGGCGATTGGCGCCTGTGCCGCTGAACCTCGACCACCCCTATTGGTTCGACGATCCGGTCTTCGATCTCGAGTTTCACATCCGTGAGCTGGCATTGCCCGCCCCGGGTGACGACCGCCAGCTCGCCGAGCAGGTGGCGCGCCTGCACGCGCGCCCGCTGGACCGCGGGCGTCCACTGTGGGAGCTCTATCTCATCCAGGGCTTGTCCGGGGGGCGAGTCGCGATCATGACCAAGATCCACCACTCCGCCGTCGACGGGGTGTCGGGCGGCGAGTTGCTCAGCGTGTTGTTGGATCCCGACCCGAACCCCCGCACACTCGAGCGCCTCGAACCGGCGCAGCGCCCTCCTCGGCGCGGCGACCCGGTTCCGGGTCAAGTGGGGCTACTGCTGCGCGGTCTGCTCGGTTTGGCCCGGCAGCTGCTGCGCGCGCTCGCCGCGACACCGCGCACGCAGCCACATCTGGACCAAGTGCCCACCGTGCGGATGTTGCCCGGGGTGCGGGCGCTGGCGGCCGGCAGCGCTCTGCTGACCGGCGCGCGGCGCCGCGACGGCGGCGTGCTGGAGCGGACCAACCTGCGGGCACCTCGAACACGATTCAACCGGCGTATCGGTCCGCACCGCCGGTTCGCGTTCGCCTCGGTGCCGTTGGCCGATGTCAAGGCGGTCAAGAACGCGATGGGCGTCACCGTCAACGATGTCGTGCTCGCATTGAGCGCCGGGGTATTGCGTCGGCGGCTGGCCGCCGCCGGCGATCTGCCGACCGAGCCGTTGCTGGCCATGGTCCCGGTGTCGGTGCGCACCCCCGAGCAAGCCGGGACCTTCGGTAACCGCGTCTCGACGATGATCGTGCCGCTGCCCACCGACGAACCCGACGCTCGGCGGCGAGTCGCGCGGGTCAATGACGTCATGCGCTCGGCCAAGCAGCGTCACCGCGCCATCCCGGCCACGCTGATGCAAGACGCCAACCAATTCATTCCACCGGCATTGCTGGCGCGGGCATCCCGGGTCGTCGGCCAGCTGTCGGTCAGCGACCCACTGGCGCCGCCGGTCAACGTCGTGGTTTCCAACGTTCCGGGCTCACCGACGCCGTTGTATCTGGCCGGCGCCCGGCTGCAAGCCCAATTCCCGGTGTCGATCGTCATCGACGGCGTCGGGGTCAACCTCACGGTGTTGAGCTACCGCGACTCACTCGACATCGGCGTGATCGCCGATCGTGACCTCGTCGAGGACACGTGGCCATTCATCGAAGACATCAAGGCGGAGCTGGCAGAGCTGTCTGCTCTGGTGATTCCGCGCCCAAAGCGCAAGACTCGAACTCGCACCGCGAGAACGCAACCCAAGGAGGATCCGAAGTGACCAGTCTGGCCGGCAACCTGATCGAGGGCGCTCGCCGCCACCCGAACCGAATCGCGTTGCGTCTCGACGAAATCGAAATACCTTACGGCGCACTTGATACCGCCAGTGCGCGGCTCGCCGGCCTGCTGATCCAGCGCGGATTAGGACCCGGCGACCGGGTGGGTGTCATGCTGCCCAACGTCCCCTACTTCGCGGTTGCCTACTATGGCGTGCTGCGTGCGGGCGGGGTGGTGGTGCCGATGAACGTGTTGCTCAAGGAGCGGGAAACCAGCTTTTATCTCACCGACTCCGAAGCCAAGGCGATCATCGCCTGGCACGAGTTTGCTCCCGCAGCTCAAGCGGGTGCCGATGAGGCTGGCGCCGAGTGCATCTTGGTCAAGCCGGGCGAATTCGAGGAACTCATCCAAGCGGCCGAGCCGCTCGAAGAGGCGGCCGTGCGCGAGGACGACGACACCGCGGTGATCCTCTACACCTCGGGCACCACCGGAAAGCCCAAGGGCGCCGAGCTCACCCACGCCAACCTGCGCCGCAACGTCGAGGTGATCGTGCAGATGCTGCAGGTGGGGCCCGATGATGTGATCCTGGGCGCCCTGCCCCAGTTCCACGCGTTCGGGCAGACCGCCGGGCTCAACGCCGCAGTCGCCGCCGGCGCATGCCTGACCCTGATCCCGCGCTTCTCGCCGGAGAAGGCTTTGCAGATTATCGAGCGAGACCGGGTCACTGTTTTTGAGGGCGTGCCCACCATGTTCGCCGCGATGCTGCACAGCACCGAGCGCCCGGACACCGGATCGTTGCGGCTGTGCGTGTCCGGTGGGGCCGCGATGCCGGTCGAAGTGATGCGCGGCTTCGAGCAGGCCTTCGGCACCATGGTGCTCGAGGGGTACGGCCTGAGCGAAACCTCGCCGACGGCGTCGTTCAACCATCCCGATCGGGAGCGCAAGCCGGGGTCGATCGGCACGCCGATCGCTGGGGTCCAGATGAAACTTCTCGAAGTCGACACGCACGGCATCGGCGAGATCGCCATCCGCGGGCACAACGTGATGAAGGGCTACTGGAACCGGCCCGATGCCACCGCGGCCGCGATCGACGCCGAGGGCTGGTTTCGCACCGGGGATCTGGCGCGCATCGATGAGGACGGCTACTACTTCATCGTGGACCGGTCCAAGGACATGATCATCCGGGGCGGCTACAACGTCTACCCGCGCGAGATCGAGGAGGTGCTCTACGAGCATCCCGAGGTCCGCGAAGCGGCGGTGGTCGCCGTTCCCGACGACATGCTCGGGGAGGAGGTGGGCGCCGCGACTGCGCTGATACCGGGCGCCACGTCAGACGCCGCAGCGCTTTCGGACTTCGTCAACGAACGCGTCGCCGCTTACAAGTATCCCCGTCGGATCTGGTTCGTCGATGAACTGCCCAAGGGGCCTACCGGCAAGATCCTCAAACGCGACATCACCGTTCCCCAGGCTAGCCCGGCGCAGCAGTGATGACCGGGCACGTAATGACCCATATCCCGTCCGGGCGCGGCGGCGGCCAAGCCGCTGTCGACACGCTGCGCTGAGATCCTGAGGAGATTGAAATGTCAAGCATCGCAACCGAACCAACAACGCAAAAGGATGATGGCCAGCCTCAGATCCCGGTTGAGAACCCCGCGACCGGCGAGGTCATCGGGCATGTTCCCGACATGAGTGCGGCGCAGATCGCCGAGCTGGCCCGGCGGGGCCGGGCCGCCCAACCGGGCTGGGAGGCGCTGGGCTACGAGGGCAGAGCCGTCGTGCTGAAGCGGATGCAGCGCTGGCTCGTCGACAACGCAGATCAGGTGATCGCGACGATCTGCTCCGAAACCGGCAAGACCTACGAGGACGCGCAGATCGCCGAATTCATATACGGCGCAGCGGCATTCGGGTTCTAGGCAGACAAAGCCCCGCGCTACCTCGCCGACGAGCGGATCCACTCATCGTCGGTATTCGTCAAGGGCAAGCGGCTGGTGCTGCGCTACCGGCCAATGGGGCTCATCGGAGTCATCGGCCCGTGGAACTACCCGCTGACCAACTCCTTCGGCGACTGCATTCCCGCACTCGCGGCCGGAAACAGCGTGATTCTCAAACCTTCGGAGGTCACGCCGCTGACTTCGCTGCTACTGGCGCAGGGACTGGCCGAATCCGGTTTGCCTGACGGCGTGTTCGCGGTGGCAACCGGCCGGGGCGGCACCGGTGCGGCCGTCATCGACGAGGTCGACATGATCATGTTCACCGGTTCCACCGCCACCGCCACCGCCACCGCCACCGGGCGCAAGGTCGCGGTCCGCGCCGCCGAGCGCCTGATACCGGCATCGCTCGAGCTCGGTGGCAAGGACCCGATGATCGTGCTCGCCGATGCCGACATCGAGCGGGCAGCCAACCACGCCGCCTACTATTCGATGTTCAACTGCGGTCAAACGTGCATCTCTATCGAGCGCTGCTACGTGGAGGCGCCGGTCTACGGCGAGTTCGTCGCGAAGGTCACCGAAAAGGTGCGTGCGATCCGCCAGGGCGTACCCGCCGGCCCCGGCAGCGTCGACGTCGGGTCACTGACCTTCCCACCGCAAGTCGAAACGGTGCAGCGCCACGTCGAGGAAGCGGTTGAACGTGGCGCGAAGGTGCTCACCGGCGGTCATCGCGGCCGGACGAAGGGGTACTGGTATGAACCGACGGTGCTGGTCGACGTCAACCACGACATGGCCTGCATGCGCGAGGAGACCTTCGGGCCGACGTTGCCGATTATGAAGGTCGCCGACGCCGAAGAGGCGATTCGGCTGGCCAACGACTCGGAGTACGGACTGTGCGCCGCGGTGTTCTCCCGCGATCTGGCGCACGCCGAGGCCGTGGCGCGACGCGTCAATTCGGGTGCGGTCACCGTCAACGACGCGCTGTTGAACTACACCGCGCTGGAGCTACCGATGGGCGGAGCCAAGCCGGGCTCCGGGGTTGGCTATCGCCACGGCCCGGGTGGCATCCGCAAGTACTGTCGCCAGCAGGCGCTGCTCATTTCCCGCTTCCACGCGCGTCGCGACGTCCACATGTACCCGTACTCGGCGCGGCGAACCCGGATCCTCGGCCGCCTGGTCGGGCGTCTGTATCGGGGAGTTCGGGGAACCGACAGCTAGGGTGCGTGGAGAGGTACTACGGCGTCACGATGTTGAAGTCGGGGTTGGGCCTGTCGAGCACACTGACAAGGGATTGCAGGGCTTGCGGGTCGCCACTGATCTCGACGCCGGGGGAGGTCTGATCCCCGGCTGCCAGGGTGACCAACCTCAGCTTGCCCGCGAGTTTGATCGTGGCATTCGCGGTTGACGCATCGGCGCTGGCCTTGCGATAGACCAATACCCCGTTGCGCAGCGTGAGCCGGTAATTGACTGCCAGGTCGTCGAACGAAACATCAAGTGCCAACGAGAGATCCCACGCCTTCGGGCCGTTCACGCTGATCGCCAGGACGTCGAACATCTGCTCGGGCGTGAGTTGGCCGAGCAACGAGGCCGACGAGGCGGCCTGAGTGGGCGTTCCCATGTTGCCCGCCGCCAGCTCGGTGGCTCCGGACAGGAAGAAGTTTCGCCAGGTGGCGCACTCCGCCCCGTAGGCCAACTGCGTCAGGGTGTCCGCGTACGGCTTGCGCGCGCCGGCGTGCTGCTCGTCGGTGAACACAATGTGATCAAGAAGTGTTGCAGCCCAACGGTAGTCGCCGGTGTCGTAGGCCTTCTGGGCCAGTTCGAGGGTGCGGTCGATGCCGCCGATGGCCTCGACGTATCGGGGCCCGATCGCTTCGGGCGGGTGCTGCCAGAGCCGGGCGGGATTGCCGTCGAACCAGCCCATGTAACGCTGGTAGACGGCCTTGACGTTGTGGTTGACCGATCCGTAGTAGCCATGGGTGTGCCAGGCCTTCTCCAGCGCCGGGGGCATCCGGAAGTTTTCCGCGATCTCGATACCGGTGTATCCCTGGTTGAGCAGGCGCAGCGTCTGATCGTGCAGGTAGGCGTATAGATCCCGTTGCAGCGAGAGGAATTCCACGATGCCCTCGCGGCCCAGGTCGGCCAGTGGTGTGAGGCGAATACGACGTCGGTGCGATCGGCGAAGGTGTCGATGGCCTCGGTGAGGTAGCCCGACCACGCGTGCGGATCGCGCACCAGCGCGCCGCGCAGGGTCAACAGGTTGTGCAGGTTGTGGGTGGCGTTCTCGGCCATGCACAGCGCCCGGAACTTGGGGAAGTAGAAGTGCATCTCTGCCGGCGCCTCGGTGCCGGGAGCCATCTGGAATTCGATGTCGACACCGTCGATGGTGTGGATCTCGCCGGTGCTGGTGATGTCGATCGTCGGCACGATCAACCCGACCTCACCCAGGGAAGGGGTCTGTCCCAGGCCGCATCCCACCTGACCTTGCGGACCACGCGGCAGGACCGCTCCGTACATGTACGCCGCCCGGCGGGCCATCGCGGTGCCGGCATAGACGTTCTCTTGCACCGCGTGTTCGACGAATCCTTCGGGCGCCAGCACCGCGACCTTGCCGGCATCGACGTCGGCCTGGGTGGTCACCCCGAACACGCCCCCGAAGTGGTCCACGTGGCTGTGGGTATAAATGACGGCGCTCACCGCTCGGTCACCGCGGTACAGGGCCAGCGCGGCCGCCGCCGTCTCGGTGCAGACCAGCGGGTCGATGACGATGACACCGGCGTCGCCTTCGATGAAGCTGATGTTGGACAGGTCCAGTCCGCGCACCTGGTAGATGCCCTCGACCACCTGGTAAAGGCCCTGCTTGGCGCAGAGCTGCGACTGACGCCACAGGCTGGGATGCACCGACGGCGGGGCATCCTCGTCGAGGAAGGAGTAGGAATCGTTATCCCAGACCACCCGGCCGTCGGCGGCGGTCACCACGCACGGTGACAACTTGGCGATGAAACCGCGATCGGCGGCGGTGAAATCCTGCGTGTCGCCAAAAGGGAGCGCGCTGAGGTGATCGCGGTGATTCGAGACGATGAAGGGGCTGGGACTGGTCTGCTCCATGACCCTAATTTGTAGCCGAAGGCGCTGCGGTGAACCTATCCGGACTGGGGACGATTTGTGTTCAGTACCGCGGTACGCCAGGCCTGCATCATCGAGCAGAACGACTCCCTGGACAGCCCGTAAGTGTTCGGGAAGGACACCATGTCGCGGCGTTGGCCGCCGGTGCGGTCGGTCTCGACTTCGTCAAAACAGACCCGCTGTATCACATGGCCATGGACGCGAACCGACTTGATCCGGAAGTTCTCGACGGCGCTCCAGCGGAAGTTCTGGGCATCGTGGGCCTTGATGATCCCGAATCCCCGCTTGTCCAGGACCAGTTCGGGCGGGTTGCGCAGGTCGCTGATGGAGAGCGCGAGGGCCAACACGCCCGAGGTTCCGAACACCAACGTCCCGAAGAATGCCTGTGCCGCGCGGGGAAAGTGGGGGTCGGAGTCACCGACTCCGACGAAGACGAACCAAAGGAAGGTAAAGGTAAGCGCCACGCCCACCGCGAGTCCGAGTCGGGTCACCCACCTGGGTTGCTGCATGGTGACCGGGCCGGGAAAAGAATCCAGCGCGGCCTGCGCGCGCTGTGGAGTTCGACACGGCAGTCACCTTCCAGTGGGGCCTCGTAGTGAGGTCAGACTGCGCCGTCAGGCTTGGTGGATTCTTGGGAAACTGCGCTCTCGGTAGTTGCTGCCCTATATTTCGCAACGGGTGTGCGGCGACGGGTCGAAGCAGGTCACCGTTCCGTGCGGGCAACGTGGCAAGGCGCGGGTGGCGGTCTTGCGCCAGCGACGCCGGAGCAGCCGGCGGGCCAGATATCGCGCCGCGACCACTCCCTGCTCCTTGTTGTACTGCGGGCCGTCGTGCTCGATTCCGTAGTAGATGTCGTAAACGTCGTAGGCGAGGGCGTCGATTAGTTCCTCCACTTCCGTTGGTGTGCTCATCCCTCCAGGGTTCCCCATGCGGCCCCAGCCGCAACCCCCTGCGCGAAACTCACAACGAACTTTGTGCGAGCAATCCTCGTTTCTGGCCACGTCGGTATCGGTCGTCACCGGGATGACGGCGATGTGCACCGCGAGTTCACGATGGCCTTCGGCGGCCTACCGACTGCCGGGCGTCCCGGTGTCGTTGCCGACCAGTCTGGCGATCGCGTCGGTGAGCGCCGGAGCGTCCAGGGGGGTGTCGCTGATCATGGCGTGCAGGGTGGCGCCGTCGAGGAAAATGCTGACGACGCGAGCGGCGCGGGGCCCGATACGCGGCTCCAGCAGCGCGACTAGGCCGTCTGACCACAACTGGGCTAGCGATTGCAGTTCGGGCTGATGACTTGCCGCAACGTAGAGCTCGTTGAGGGTGCGGTGCCGATCAGGGTCGGTCAGGTAGTCGGCGGTGAGCCGGGCCAGGGTCGCCGGAATATCGGTGCTCTCATCGAGGTCGCGCTCCCAATGCTCGAGCCAGTCGGTTGCGCTGGTCGCGACGTGAGCGAGGGCAGCTTCCCTTAGTTCGCTAAGATCGCTGAAGTAGTAGGTGGTCGACCCGACCGGTACGTCGGCTTCGGCGGCAACCCGGCGATGGGTGAGGTCGCCCAGTCCGTGGCGGGCGATCAGCCTCCCGGCCGCCTCGATGATCGTCTGCCTGCGACCCGCGGGGTCTCGAGGGCGACGCTCGACTTCCCGGGTCAATGGGCGCCGGTCAGGTTCAGCGTGAGCACGCCGCCGATGATCAGCCCCACTCCGAGGACCTTGGTCAGCGACAAGTGTGAGCCGAGGAAGAGCACGGCGATGAGGACGATGGCGCCGGTGCCGATGGCCGACCACAGCGCGTATGCGACGTCGGTTTGCATGCCGCGCGCGATCGACATCGCCAGCATCGCGAAGGAGAAGCCATAGACCGTCAAGCAGATCACCGTGGGCCACAGTCGGGTGAAGCCCTCGGTGCTCTTCAGGAAGCTGGTCGCCATCACCTCCATGGCGATCGCGCCCAACAACAGTAGGTAAGCCATGAACCCTCCTCGTGTACAAATGTACATGTACAAATGTACATGAAGGGTCGGCTGGGGTCTACCCAGGCCTATTCACCCCACCTACCCAGCGACTCCAGTTGTTCCAGGGCGGTGATGCCATTGGTGCGGCGTTCCAGGAGCAGGCCTCCGGGCACCGTGTAGGGCGGCGCCGCCTCGGGGCTGCGCTGCGCGTGGGTGGTGATCGCGTCGACCAGGGTGGTGGCCATGGACAGCCGTGGGTACTGATCGTGGATCAATGCGGCGGTCCGGTCGTCAACGAATTCGGCGTTGCGGCCGAAATCCATGCCCACCCCGGCGTGGACCAGATAGCAGATCGGTCCGCGCCGCTCGGCGATCCCGAAGCAAGTGTGCAAGGCGATGGCTTCCCAGACGGTGTCCACGACCTCGTTGTCGCAGCCGTGTTCGCCCAACAGCGCTGCGGCGAGGTCCGCGCCCTCGACCTCGAAGCGGGCCTTGCCGGGGGCGGCGGACCCGGCGCCCAAGTCATGAAGCACGCAGCCCAAAAACAAGGTCTGGCTGTCGTAGTCGACTCCGTGGCGCATGCCGTCGTGTGCGGCAAGTAGTTCGCCGAACAGGTAACTGCGCACGCTGTGGTTGAACACCGCGGGCGACTCGGTGGAACGGGACAGCCGCAGTGCCGCTTGGGCGACGGTGGTGTCGACGAGCTCTGGAACTGATTGCATACCGGGCACGTTAGGGCGTTCGCCGCGTCGTGGGGAGTGGCCGATAGGTCGCTGACCGCACAATTTAGGTCAAGTTCGGGACCTGGCAGTTACGGGGTGAGGTTGGTGCCGGCCGTGAGTTGTTCCCAATCGGCGATCTCCACATCGCGCCGTTGCGCGATGTGGCGGTAGGCCATCAGCGCGTCGGGCCCCAGCAGCAGAAATGCCGGCGGGGCGGGTGATTCGACGGCGGTGATGATCGCGGCGGCAGCCTTGGCGGGATCACCGGGCTGGTTGCCGTGCATGGTGTCGTTCTCCTTGCGCCGTTGCCCTGCCGTGGCGGCGTAGTCATTGATCATCCTGGTCGATTGCACCAGGGAGCGGCCGGCGAAATCGGTACGGAAGGCGCCGGGCTCGACGACGGTGACCGATATGCCCAGCGGCGCGAGCTCCCCGTGCAATGCGCCGCTCATCCCCTCCATGGCGGCCTTGGCCGCCGCGTAGTAACCCGATCCCACCGGCGTCAGCGCCACCGCGATCGATGAGATGTTCACGATCGCACCGCTGCGGCGGGCCCGCATGTCGGGAAGGACGGCTTTGATCAGTGCCACGGTGCCGAAGAAGTGTGTCTCGAACAGGTCGCGGATCTCGGCGTCGTCGCCCTCTTCGACCGCCGCACGGTATCCGTAGCCGGCGTTGTTGACGAGTACATCGATGCCGCCGAAACGCTGCTGCGCCGCCTGCACCGCCGCAGTGATCTGGTCGGGCTCGGTGATGTCCAAAGCGAGGGGCAAGACCCGTTCGGGGGACCGCTGGGCCAAGTCGGCAACGCCGCCGACGCTGCGCGCGGTGGCGACGGTGTGGTGACCGGCGTCGATGACGGCTTCGGCCAGGGCGCGGCCCAGCCCGGTGGAACAGCCGGTGATGAGCCAGGTGGACACGGTGAAAGCCTCCTTGGCTATAGGTCAGGATCGTGCTGGGACGTGCCGTTGCAGCCGGAAGGTGCGGTTGAAGCCGGCCGGATGCGTGGTGAGGGTCACTTCGGCCGCGCCGCTGGGGGCGATGACCAGGGCTCCGGCGTTGTTGATTAGCAGGCTTGTGAGCTGGGGAATTGTGGATTGAGGAGGTCTAGGCGGCGGTTGGCGGTCAAAGCGGTGATCCGGCAGGCTTCGGCGATGTTGTCGGCGCCGTTGAGGCGGTGCAGATTGATCGCGGTGTTGCGTAGCGTTGCTAGGACCTGTGCGCCGTTTCCGGTATGTGCCCTTTGACGGTCTTCGTCGAAGGTGACGTCGCGTATCCAGTGCAGGCTGTTCTCGATTCCCCAGTGTTGACGCATCCAGGTCATGATCGCGGTAGGGCGGGCGTGCTCGAACGGCAGGCTGCAGATGGCATAGACCACCTCCACGCTGCGCTGGTCGGTGGCGGTGATCAAGCGTTCACGAGTGATCCGGATGATTTGTTTTGCGTAGGGGAAGCCGATTCCTCGTGCAGCGGTGATGATTTGCGGGGTGCGGGTCTCGACACGGCCGTGGCCGCGGGAGTCGTCGGTAGCGGCTGTGGGCACCTCGGCCCAGGGCAGCGCGGTGATACGCGCAAGTATTTTGGCTTGGTTGGACTTGACGATCATCAGGTAGTGCGACTTCAAGGTGGCGCAGATCAACTTCGCGGTGACGACCTGGGTATGCATCGCATCCACGGTGACCAGCCACCGCAAGCTACCCGGCAGCAGCGTGAGCAGGGCACGTACGCAGGGAATTTCATTGCTTTTCTCGGCGACAGCGAGTTGACCGAGCACCAATCGGGCACGGTGGGCGAACACCGACACGAGATGCGTGGCTGTCGCTTTGGCGCGTAAAGCACCACGCAGCATCTTGCCGTCCAACGCGATCGGCACCAATCCACTGGGGTCGCTGCTGGCCACGTGTGCAGTGAAGTAACTGCCCATCCTGGCGTTGAGGTCGGCGGGGTCTAGCCGAGACAAAACAGCGCGGAAGGTCTTCTCACTGGGCCGCCGGAACCGGACCCCTAATTGGGCCAACACATCATCGGGAGCGGTGGCCGCCCATGTGGCAAAACCAGCATAGCCGCGCATCCCCGCGGCAGTGGCCAGAACCGCGATCGCCAACAAAGCCACCAGCGAATACCTCCGACCGCGTGGGTCCCTCGGGTCTGGCACCGAGGCCAACACATCGAGAAACTCCGATCCGATGAACTCGCTGCGCTCACCAGGACTCCAGCGGTCGAACACCTCTGGAACCGACGACACACGCAATACTGAAACGGTAGGCACGGGCAACTCCAGACCAACGACGAACAGTAACCAACTCGATCGTTCTCCAGATAGCCCGTGCCTACACTCCGGCCCCAATAGCGCGGCACCAAAGATCATCAACCCAGCTCACAAGCCTGCTAATCAACAACGCCGGAGCCCTGGGGCGATGACGTAGCGCTCCTCGACATCGGGCCCCTCGTCCCAGCGGCCGACCGGCTGATGCCCGAGGTCTTGCCGGTCACGAAGGGCCGGGTCGAACGGGAAGTAGACCGGATCGTAGGGCGTGACGTCACCGTCGGGGCGGCCGTTGACCAGGCGGCTGCACTCCACGAACCGGAAATGGCCGATGTTGTGCGCGGCCCGGTAGGTGCGCCGGATGACCAGCGGCGAACTTCCGTCGCGGAGAAGTGGGGAGTCTTTTGCCACGATGGGGTCAAAGACGACGTCGGCACCGGCTTGGGCCTCGCGAAAGACCCCGAAGTGTCGCGAGAAATGTTCGGAAAGCTCGAAACTCGCTTCGTGGTCGAGGAAGACGGCCAGCCCGATGGCGGTGGCCGCAAACGCGTGCGGCGAGCGTTTCACCCGCTTGTCGCCGAAGGTCGCGCGCAGCATGCGCGAGATCAGTGGGAAGCTCCCCGCCCCACCGGCCAGGTAGATGCCCGCGACTTCCGACCAGGCCACACCGTCACCGCCGGGCGCCGGATCACGCAAGACGCGCGACAGTACCCCGATCGTGTCGTCGACCAGCGGTGCACATGCGGAATACGCGTCATCGATATCGCAGGAAAATGGTGGCCGGTCGCCCCCGATCCCGGTGAGGTCCATCAGGAAGCGGCGCGTCTGTGGCCCGACGGCTTCTTTGCGCGCGGCGCATTCCTCCTTCAGCACGTCGTATCCGGTGACGTCGGTTGCGGCCAGCTCCGCGATCTCGGGCAGCCGTGCGGCAACGAGTTGCAGTATCGCCTCGTCGAAGTCGTCGAAGTCGTCGAAGTCGTCGAAGTCGTCGAAGTCGTCGCCGCCGAGCCGCTGGATGCCCTCGCTGCGGACGACGTCGTTGACGTGGCCGGTCATCTTCAGCAGTGAGGCATCGAAGGTGCCGCCGCCGAGGTCGTAGATCACGACGTACTCGCGCTTGGCGGTGATGGTAGAGCGGTAACGATGTGCGTATTCCAGGCTGGCCGCAGACGGTTCGTTCAACAACGCGACTACTTGGAAACCCGCCGCCACGAAGGCATCCAGCGTCAGGAAGCGTTGTGCGCTAGACGCATTCGCCGGCACGCTGATCGCGGCCTCGACCGGCTCGCCGGGTGTCAGGCCGGCGTTTGACCGGTGTTGCAGATCGTCTTTGAGCTGTTCGAGGAAGCGGGCCAGCAGCTCGGTCAGCCGGTAGCTGCGGCCGGCCAGGCTGACTTCGGTGTGCGGTCCAGCGTCGTTGAGCAGACGTTTGAACGAACGCAGCACCGACCAGCCGGGATCGCGGCGCACCGCGGTTGCGTCCAAACCGAAGCGCAGCTCACCGGCCGCGTTGGCGGCGATGGCCGAAGGCCATGCGTCCACTCCGTCGAAGGACACGACGGGATAGTTGCCTCTGTCGACGACCGCAGCCACGGTGTGGGTGGTGCCGAAGTCGATACCGACTCTCATTGCGCACAATTCTAGGGCGCTACAACGCAGTTGGGCACTACCTGATTTCCGGCGCGCCGATACCGGATTGATCAGCGGGCGGTCATGATGGTCGCCCACCTTGCGTGTCGGCCAGCGCTGACCACTGCTGCGCTACCTCACGTTCGACGGCGGTGGGAACCAGGCCGGCGGGGGCGAACAGCTTCGACGGCATTGGCTCGTCTTCGGTCAGCGGGCGAGCGCTTCCGCGAAGTGCCTTGTAACACATTGCTATTCCAGCGATCACAATGATGATGACAATGCCGGCGAAGACGATGGACAGGATCCCCTGCGCCAACGTGTTGCGGATGACGTCGTCGAGCTGGTCGACATTGGCGGCCGAACCGAACGCCGTCTTGCCGGCGTCCTTGGCCTCCTGGTGCCGAAAGTGCTGGGTCCAGTAGCCGACGGCGGGGTCACCGGAGAAGATCTTTTGCCATGACGCCGTCAAAGTGACGATGAGGTCCCACAGCAGTGGGACGCCCGGTATCCAGGCCCACTTCAGGTGACCCTTCTTGATCACGATGACGGTGATGACCGTGAGTGAGATCGCGGCCAGTAGCTGGTTGGCGATACCGAACAGCGGGAACAGCGTGTTGATCCCGCCCAATGGGTCGGTGACGCCCAACAGCAAGGTGCCGCCCCATCCCGCAACCACCAGTATGGTGGCCAACCATGCGCCCGGGCGCCAGCTCGGATTCTGCAGCTTGCGCAGCGGCCCGCCGAGGTTGCTCAGCGCATCGGACACCATGAAGCGTGCGGCCCGGGTGCCGGCGTCGACGGTGGTCAGGATGAACAGCGCCTCGAACATGATCGCGAAGTGGTACCAAAATGCTTTGAGGCCGATGCCGGCAAGGGCGCGGTTCATGATCTCCGACATGCTGAATGCCAGCGTTGGTGCGCCGCCGGTGCGCGACACGATCGAGTGTTCGCCCACGCCCGCGGCAGCCTGGGTGATCTGGTCTGCGCTGGCCGGATTTCCCGATAACCCGAGTCCGTTGACGTAGTCCGCGGCGCTGGCCGCCGTGCCGCCGGTCTTGGCGGCGGGGGCATTGAGCACGAAATACAAGTGCTGGTCCAGGATCGATGCGGTGGGCAGTGCGATGATCGCCACGAAGGACTCGGTCAGCATCCCGCCATAGCCGATCAGGCGCATCTGGCCTTCCTTCTCCAGCATTTTCGGCGTGGTGCCCGAGGAGATCAGCGCGTGGAATCCGGACAGCGCGCCGCAGGCGATGGTGATGAACAGAAACGGAAACAACGCGCCGGCGAACACCGGCCCGTCACCGGTCATGGCGAATCGGGAAACGGCCGGGGCCATGATGTCGGGCCGAACAACCAGCACGCTGACGGCCAGCAGCGCGATGGTGCCGACTTTCATGAACGTAGAAAGGTAGTCACGCGGTGCCAGCAGCAACCACACCGGCAGCACCGACGCCGTGAAGCCGTAGATGATCAGCAGCCATGACAGGGTGACCGGCGACAGGCTGAACCAGGATGCACCCCACGATGTTTCGGCAACCCAGCCGCCGGAGACCACGGCCAACAGCAGCAACCCGATCCCGATCACCGACACCTCGGCGACCCGCCCGGGCCGCAGGAACCGCAGATAGCAGCCCATGAACAGGGCAATCGGAATGGTCATCGCGATCGAGAAGACACCCCACGGGCTTTGCGGCAGCGCCCGCACCACCACCAGCGCCAGCACCGCGATGATGATCGTGATGATCAGCGGCACCCCGATGAGCGCGGCCACCCCGGCTGTCGCGCCGAGTTCGTCGCGCACCATCTGCCCGAGCGAGCGCCCGCGCCGCCGAGTGGAGATCCACAACACCAGGTAGTCGTGCACGCAGCCGGCGAATACCGCTCCGGCCACAATCCATATGGTGCCGGGCAAATAACCCATCTGGGTGGCCAAAACCGGACCGACCAGCGGACCGGCTCCGGCGATGGCGGCGAAATGGTGGCCGAACACCACCCGACGGTCGGTGGGCACGTAGTCCATGCCGTCGTCGAGATATTCGGCCGGGGTGGCGTGATCGTCGCGGGGGCGGACGATCTTCATTTCGACCAACCGCGCATAAAAACGAAAGGCGATGATGTAAGTGCACCCAGCCGCGGCGACAAGCCAAACGGCGTTGACCGTCTCACCCCGGGCGAAGGCGATCATCGCCCAGGCGACGGCACCAACGGCGGCGATCACCCCGAAGACGATCTTGTGCCGGAAGGTGATCGGGGAGCGGTCCACGATCGCGACCGGCGGTAGATCGGCGTCGGTGCGGATATAGCTGACGTCCGCGGAGCGGTCTTCGATTCGATCCGGCGGGGTCGACTGGGCCACCGGCGCCTCCCTTGCTGACAGGTGGTCGTTGTTCCCGGTGATCCTTGCACCATGAGGGGGATGTGCGGAACCCGAGAGCGGCATACGCCACTGTGGCGCCCCGTCGCCTGTCGGCCACTGCCCTGGGTCCTCGGCCGGCACATCTTCTCCAAATATGCAGATCTCGAAAATTCCTTCGGGCCAATACAAGAGGCGGCCTTTAACGGCATTGCGTAGCGCGAAATATGAATGCGCCCGGATATCATCCAGATTGTCATTTGGATGACACAATTGCCCGCGCTGGTCATGCTGAATTTGGCCGCGCGAAATGGCGCATTCTTGGCTAAGCTCCCGTTGACGAATCGGAAAGCACAGTAGGGACTTGGCGGTTGGCGACTGTGAATCGCAGGGCGTTCCTGGCTCTTATGGCGGCAACTGGCGCGGCCGGCGCGATAAGAGGCGCATCGGCGCCAGCACACGCGGGCGGTGACGAGCTTCGTGACCTTCCCGAATTCTCAAGCGCAAACGGTGTTTTGGATACAGAGTTGAGCGCCGTCACCAATGTTGTCGAACTCGATGGCCGTCAACTGACCTTGGAGACGTTCAACGGCCAGCTACCCGGGCCCATCCTGCGAATCCGGCCGGGTGACAATCTGCGGGTCTTGCTCAAGAACCGGATTGTCCCGGTCGGGATCCCCACCAACAACGTATTCATGCTGCCCTATTGCGCCTCCAAGTCCAACGACGCGCGTTATGACACCCGGCGGGCCTGTGTCCACGACCTGTGGAACAAGTGGGAGAGACGGCAAACGCTCGCGCAAGAGGATGTCGACATCAACTTGCACACCCATGGCCTCCCAGGGCTCCGGCGTTGTTGATTAGCAGGCTTGTGAGCTGGGTTGATGATCTTTGGTGCCGCGCTATTGGGGCCGGAGTGTAGGCACGGGCTATCTGGAGAACGATCGAGTTGGTTACTGTTCGTCGTTGGTCTGGAGTTGCCCGTGCCTACCGTTTCAGTATTGCCTGTGTCGTCGGTTCCAGAGGTGTTCGACCGCTGGAGTCCTGGTGAGCGCAGCGAGCTCATCGGATCGGAGTTTCTCGATGTGTTGGCCTCGGTGCCAGACCCGAGGGACCCACGCGGTCGGAGGTATTCGCTGATGGCTTTGTTGGCGATCGCGGTTCTGGCCACTGCCGCGGGGATGCGCGGCTATGCTGGTTTTGCCACATGGGCGGCCACCGCTCCCGATGATGTGTTGGCCCAATTAGGGGTCCGGTTCCGGCGGCCCAGTGAGAAGACCTTCCGCGCTGTTTTGTCTCGGCTAGACCCCGCCGACCTCAACGCCAGGATGGGCAGTTACTTCACTGCACACGTGGCCAGCAGCGACCCCAGTGGATTGGTGCCGATCGCGTTGGACGGCAAGATGCTGCGTGGTGCTTTACGCGCCAAAGCGACAGCCACGCATCTCGTGTCGGTGTTCGCCCACCGTGCCCGATTGGTGCTCGGTCAACTCGCTGTCGCCGAGAAAAGCAATGAAATTCCCTGCGCACGTGCCCTGCTCACGCTGCTGCCGGGTAGCTTGCGGTGGCTGGTCACCGTGGATGCGATGCATACCCAGGTCGTCACCGCGAAGTTGATCTGCGCCACCTTGAAGTCGCACTACCTGATGATCGTCAAGTCCAACCAAGCCAAAATACTTGCGCGTATCACCGCGCTGCCCTGGGCCGAGGTGCCCACAGCCGCTACCGACGACTCCCGCGGCCACGGCCGTGTCGAGACCCGCACCCCGCAAATCATCACCGCTGCACGAGGAATCGGCTTCCCCTACGCAAAACAAATCATCCGGATCACTCGTGAACGCTTGATCACCGCCACCGCCACCGACCAGCGCAGCGTGGAGGTGGTCTATGCCATCTGCAGCCTGCCGTTCGAGCACGCCCGCCCTACCGCGATCATGACCTGGATGCGTCAACACTGGGGAATCGAGAACAGCCTGCACTGGATACGCGACGTCACCTTCGACGAAGACCGTCAAAGGGCACATACCGGAAACGGCGCACAGGTCCTAGCAACGCTACGCAACACCGCGATCAATCTGCACCGCCTCAACGGCGCCGACAACATCGCCGAAGCCTGCCGGATCACCGCTTTGACCGCCAACCGCCGCCTAGACCTCCTCAATCCACAATCCCCCAGCTCACAAGCCTGCTAATCAACAACGCCGGAGCCCTGCATGGCCTCCAAGTGAGCCCAGAAGACCCCGCGGACAACGTCTTTCTGCAGATCGGCCCGCTAAACGATCACCAATACAGCTACGACATCCCAAAGGATCAGCCGGCTGGCTTGTATTGGTACCACCCCCATTTCCACACGGCGACCGCACATCAGGGCTGGAACGGGCTCTCCGGCGCAATCATCGTCGAGGGCGACATTGACGCGGTGCCCGAGATCGCCGCCATGCGTGAGCGCACCATCGTGATCAACGAGCTGTGGATCGCCGATGACAGCGGTGAGGTTCCGTTCACTGTGGTGGCGCCCATCGCGGGCGATGTGCCGTTCGCCTCCTTTCCCTCAGTGCCGTCGAGCATGTACTACACCGTCAACGGCCAACTCATCCCAGACATCACCATGCAACCGGGTGAAGCCCAGCGCTTTCGGGTGCTCAACGCGTGCCCGCATCGGTCGATATGGCTGCACGTGGAAGGGCATTCACTCGAGCAGATCGGAACCGATGGGACGCCCTACGCCGCCCCGCGCACGCGCCAGCACATTTTCTTGGCCTCGGCCAACCGGGCCGAGTTCATCATCAAAGCGGGCGAGCCCGGGCGCTACCGGATCTACGCCGAAGCCTACGACCAGGGACACCCCGGTGGCCCCCGCCCTTATCTGCCGCTGGCCACCCTGGTGGTGCGCGGCAAACCGACCGACACACCGATGCCGAAGACCCTGGTGGAGCCGCCACGGATGCCGAACCTGCCGGTGTCGCGGCGCCGGGTTCTGGTGTTCTCCGGCGATATCAGCGGGCGGACCGGTATGGGAATTCACTTCCTCATCGACGGTAAGGAGATGAATATGGACCGGATTGATCAGGAGATCGAGGGTGGCACGGTCGAGGAGTGGACGATAGTCAATGAGGACGTCTTCCAGCACCCCTTGCATATCCACATAAACCCGTTCCAGGTTGTCGACGTCCAAGGGATCCCAACAGGTGACACCAGTTGGGCGGCGGCCTACGAGCCCGACATCTGGTGGGACACATTCCGCCTACCGCCGTACCGCAGGTATACGTTGCGGACCTACTTCCGTCCGGACGTGACCGGCAAGTCCGTCTATCACTGTCACATCCTGCCCCACGAAGACAGGGGAATGATGGGCATCTTGCTCGTCGATCCCCAGGGCAGTATCCGAAGGGGGCGCCGTGAGGCTGCGCCGCCCGCTGCTGGCCGCATTCATCGCCGCTCTGGTGTTTGCCGTCGGTCCCGCGGTGGCCGAGCCCGAAGATGCCCAGTTGCCGCTGCACAACGAGGGTCGCTATGTCTTCACCCAGCAGCATCGGGACAATCTGAGTTGGTGGAACCGCACCTGGACTCCGCAACTGGTGCCCAAGGGTGCAATGCTGGAAGTACAGCTTCCCAGCACCCCGGTGCACTGGATTCCCTACGGAGAACCGGAGTGTCAGCCGTGCCCAGGCTGGGACTGGGCCGAGATCAGCGGTTCCTGGTACCCCGACGGTCCGCCGCGCCATCAGCGTGTGCCGGTGCAACTGGTCGGTCAGCGTATTGTTCCCAACCCAAACCGCATGAGGGAGTCGGCCAACCCCTATGAACTTCCGGGGGTCTACATCCCGTTCGACAAGCGAGTGTTGGGCAGCTCGACCCTCAGTGTGTTCGAGTACCGACTCGAGACCGGTGCCCCCGACGACTATTGGGCGGGCAGGGGCCTGGCGACGATATGCCTTCGCCCCGAACCGATTCCCGAAGATGTAAGGGTGCTGGGCTTCCCGCCCGATACTCCGCCCATCTTCGTGCTTACCTTGGTGGTCGGCGTGCGACAGGCATCCTATGGGGGTGGTCTGCCGCCGACCCCACTGCCGGCACCGCCGGAGGTGCGCCCCATGCCCGACGAGCCTGCGCCATAGGCACTCCGGCACAGAGATTGCAGATGGGAGGTCACTACGATCCGGCTAGGAGCCGACGAATGGCGCGGCGCCTTTCAAAAGCATTTGATCAGAATGTGATTCGGACTTGGCGCTGGCTTCTAGGATCAGGGCAAACCCCAGAGTTTCGGCTGCCGTTGATACGGATGAGCACCAGCCACGCCAACAGATCTGCCCGACGATTTCGAGATGGCAGCCATGGGATGCCCGGCGTACGATACGAAGCCATGCGAGTTGCGGTGTACGCATGGGTGTCGATCGCGGCGGTGCTGGCCGCCGCCGTCGGCCCTGGACTCGCACCGGATGTTGCGCGAGCGGATCCACCAGGTGCGCACACAATCACCTACATCGCGAAGGTGGATGCCCCGATCTCCAGCGGACGGGCCATCTACATGGTCAACGACACCTACACGGCAACCGCCCCGTTGAGCGCGACCGGCCGCGAATTCACCACCACTACGATGCTGGCCGATCCGGCGAAAGCGGGGATGCAAGTAAGTATCCTGTGGCCGTACTCGGACAATGTGCACTGCGAAATCGATGTGGACAACCACATTGTCGCGCAGGTGGATCAGTTCGTGGCGTCCACGCCCGGCAACGGCGACCCCAACTCCTACGGAGTGGTGTCGTGCGGCGCCGGGTCGTTGCCCGTGCCGCTGTGGTGGGCGAAAATCTGCGACGCATGGTGGTGTACGGATACGTCGTTGCCGTCTAACGCCCGTGATCAAGCCCGCGCCGACGTGACGCGGGACTCGGATCTGGGGCGCAGTCCTTCGTGGCCTCCGCCTGACCCAAATGAGCCGGCCACCTAGTTCGGGCTGCCGGCCTAGCGCGCTCTGGCGCTGAGCCCGTTGACGTCAACGATCGATATCTCGGCGTAGCCGACGGCGATCAACCCGTCACGTTCAAAGCCCTTGAGGATCTTGTTCAGAGACGGTCGCTGCACACCGAGCATTGCCGATAGCGTGCGTTGCGCGAGTTGTACTGATCCTTCCGATGATTCGTCGAGCAGTAGCTGGGCAACCTGAGCCGGAAGCGGTCGGCCCAGCAGGGCAATGAGCCGGGCTTGCCCGGCTGAGACGCGCTGTGCGACCGATGACAGCCAGCGCCGCGCGATGTTGGGGTGGCCTGCCAGTAGGCTCTCGAAGTTCGCCCGGTCCAGATAGAGGCAAGTGCTGTCCTCGAGCGCGCGGGCGGTATAGGCCATCGGCATCTCCAGCAACAGCGGAATGTCTCCGTCGACATCGCCGCCGCGCAGCACATCGACGACTGCGCGCCGCCGCCCCGAACCTACCGCGAGCTCGATCTGTCCCTGTCGCACAATCCACACCCCGGTCGGATCTTGGCCGAGATTGAAAAGTACTGCCCCGGAGGTGAACTGACGTTGACTAAGGGTTCCGGCGAGAGCCGTGAGGTCGTTGGGATGCAGCGGCGCTGCCGCTCCCCGCCCGACGCAGCGGGCCACCCACGCGGCGTGGCGGACTTGCGATTCACTGGGTTGCGCGCCACCGGTGAAAAGGGTGACCGCCTCTCGAAATCCCGATCCGCGGCGTTCGCTCATCGTCGTGCCCTCCTAGATTCCTGTAATCCTGATGACATTTCCGCGGTGTGCGCAAGGTCTAGCGGATTGAGTGTCAGCGGCGCCGCTTCTCATGCGCCGACGTACGGAGGTATTCGAAATGGCAACTGCTGCTTCATCTGGCTCGGAGGCATCGACAATATCCCGCCAGGCCGTGCGAGGCCTGCTTATGGGCGGGGGAGCGGGTGTGCTCGCCTCGCTGGTGATGGCGATGTTCGCGATGCTGGCCGGCGCCACGCTGCTGCACAGCGGGTTCTTCACCCCGCTCTATCGCATCGCCGCTACGTTCGTCGGCCCCGACGCGATGGTGCAGTCGATGCGGGCGGCCACGGCGGGACAACTGTTCACCTTCATCGCCGCGCCGGCGGTGCTGGGCGCGCTCGTGCACATGATGGTGGGCGCGGGGTATGGCGCGGTCTTCGGGCTGATTGTGGACCGGGTGCGACTGCGCGGCGTCGCCCTGGTCGGCGCGGCGCTGGTCTGGGGCCTGGCGGTTTTCGCGGTCAGCACCTGGATTGCCCTGCCCGTTTCGGCGGCGCTGTTCGGCGGCGGGGATCCGGTGCGCAACATGGCGGCTGCGGCCGGTTACGGCCCCTTTGCCGTCCAGCACCTGATCTACGGGGCGGCGCTTGGCCTGCTCCTGCTCAAACCGGCGAACCGCTAGCGCGTCAATACAGCGCCCGCACGGTGTCGATGGTGTCTGCGTCGGCCGGCCCCTTGTCGTCGCGGTAGCGCACCACCCGGGCGAAGCGCAACGCCAGCCCGCCGGGATAACGCGAGGACGCCTGCACGCCGTCGAAGGCCACCTCGACCACCTGCTCGGGGCGCAGCGCGACCACATAGCCGTCGGTGCCCCCCACGGCAAGTTCGGTGAATCGCGCGGTCTGCCAGTCCAGCATGGCATCGGTCATGCCTTTGAACGTCTTGCCCAGCATCACGAATTCGCCGGTGGCGGCATCGCGGGCGCCGAGGTGAATATTGGACAGCTTGCCGCGTCGTCGTCCTGACCCCCACTCCACCGCGAGCACCACCAGGTCCAGCGTGTGCACCGGTTTGACCTTCAGCCATCCGGCGCCGCGGCGGCCGGCCAGGTAGGGCGCGGTGGGGGATTTGGCCATCACGCCTTCGTGGCCGGCGGCCAGTGTTGCCCGCAGAAAATCGGTCGCCGCGGCCGCGTCTGCGGTGGTCAGCCGATCGACTCGGTGCCGGGCCGGCACCACGGCGTCCAGGGCTGCCAGCCGGTCGGTGGTCGGCGCATCGAGTAGGTCGCGTCCATCCCGATGCAAGATGTCGAAGAAGAACACCGACAGCGGCTGTTTGGCTTGGGCGGCAGCGACATTCACCGACCGGCCAAATCGTGATGCGGTGACCTGGAAGCGATGCGGCCGGCCGTCTGGTTGCAGGGCAATCGCCTCGCCGTCGGCAACAAGGTCGCTGACCGGCAGCGCCAGCGTTGCCTGAACCACCTCCGGCAGGCGGGCCGTGACGTCGTCGAGGCTTCGGGTATAGACGGTGACCTCATCACCGGTTCGGTGGATCTGAACCCGGGCGCCATCCAACTTTGCCTCGAAAATTGTTGCACCGCAATGGCGTTCGAGGGCATCGGTGATGCTGCCGGCGCTCTGCGCCAGCATCGGCCCGATCGGTCTGCCCACCCGCAGCGTGAACGAATCCAGCGCGCCGGCCGCGCCCGATGGCCCGGCCGCCAGGCACGCCGCCGCCACCGTCGGTAAATCCCCGCCCAGCATGGCGGCTCGTTGTACCGCCGTAGCGGGGACTTCGGCCGCCCTGGCGACGGCGTCGACCATGATCCCGGCCAGCGCGCCCTGGCGCAGTTCGCCGCTGAGCAGCCGCACCAGAAAGGCCTGCTCGGTTTCGGTCGAAGCGGCGAACAACCGAGTGATGAGTTCGCGGCGGCGGGCCGCAGACCCCTTACCCGACACCGCGCCGATCTCGCTGAACGCCGCGTCGGTACCGGTGACGGTGAGCGCCGGGCTACCCGCGGCCGCGGGCAGCGACCGCAACGTGGCCCAGCCCACGCCGATCTGGCGCTGCCGCAGCTCGCCGGAGAGCCACGCCACGACGATCGCGACCAGCTCCGGGTCGGGTGCGGCCGCGCGTAACAGCTCGGCAATCCGTGCGACCTTGGCCAGCCGAGACGAGGTGCCGCCCACATTAAGCGAAGTGCTTGCTATGTCGATGAGGAGCACGTTTCGAGCTTGGCATGAGTCGCTGACATCAATGCACGGTAGACGCGCTAGCGTTCCGAGATAACGTTACAAATTGTCATGATTCTGACAAGGCATCGGGAGGTCCGGATGGAGATCAGCGGCAAGAAGGCCGTCGTTATCGGCGGCGCGTCGGGGATGGGTCGTGCCACCGCCGAATTACTGGCAAAACGCGGTGCTGACGTGGCGATACTGGACCGCGAGGGGTCCGACGGCAAGAGTGTTGCCGAGGCGATCGGCGCGGCGTTCTACCCGGTCGATGTCACCGACTTCGCCGGCACCGAAGAGATCCTGCAGACCGCGGTTGATCGTCTCGGCGGTCTGCACGTCATCGTGACCACCGCCGGCGGTGGTATCGCCAAGCGGACCCTGACCAAGTCCGGTCCGCACGACCTGGAATCCTTCCGCTCCGTGGTGGATCTCAACCTCATTGCCACCTTCAACATCAGCCGGCTCGCCGCCGCGCACATGGCCAACAACGAGCCGGAGGACGACGAGCGCGGCGTCATCATCAACACCGCATCCATCGCGGCCTTCGAGGGCCAGATTGGGCAGGTCGCCTACACGGCCGCCAAGGCTGGAATCGCCGGCATGTGTTTGACCATGGCCCGCGATCTGGGCTCGATGGGGATCCGGGTGCTGGCTATTGCGCCGAGCCTGTTCCTCACCGGGCTGACTGCGATGGTCCCCGACGAGATGGCCGCCCAGCTGGTCAAGGACGCCGCCTTCCCGAAGCGGATGGGCCGGCCCGAGGAATACGCCAAGCTGGTCGCGGCAATCGTGGACAACCCGATGCTCAACGGGCAGTGCCTGCGACTGGATGCGGGACAGCGGTTCGCGCCCAAGTGAGTGACCCCACAAACCCCGCCGATCGCACCGCACATATTTGAGTACACTCTTTAGGTGATCGGCCGGGCCCGTAACGAGGCGAGCTTGGCAGTGTCGCGAGGAGGGCCCTGATGGGTATCGCATTGACCGACGACCATCGCGAGCTTGCCGAGGTAGCCCGCGCGTTCTTGACCTCGCAGAAGGCGCGCTGGGCGGCGCGTTCGCTGCTCGATTCACCCGATGAGTCGCGACCACCCTTCTGGCAGGACATGGTCGAGCTCGGTTGGCTCGGCTTGCACATCGACGAGCGTCACGGCGGCTCCGGCTACGGATTGCCTGAACTTGTCGTGGTAGTCGAAGAACTCGGCCGTGCGGTGGCGCCCGGCCCCTTTGTGCCCACCGTTATCGCTTCGGCGGTGCTCGCCAAGGAGGGCAGCGACGAGCAGCAGACGCGGCTGCTGCCGGGCCTGATCGACGGCACCGTCACCGCTGGCATCGGCCTCGACGGCAACGTACGGGTCGAGAACGGGGTCGCCAGCGGTGATGCCGGGATCGTGCTGGGCGCGGGACTGGCCGAGCTGCTGCTGGTCGCCGCGGGGGACGACGTGCTGGTGCTGGACCGCGGCCGCAGCGGTGTGTCGGTGGAGGTTCCGGACAACTTCGATCCCACGCGGCGCTCGGGGCGGGTGCGGTTGCACGAGGTGAAGGTCAGCGGGCAGGACCTCTTGTCCGGCGCCCGGGCCGCGGCGCTGGCCCGGGCCCGGACCGTGCTGGCCGCCGAGGCGGTCGGCGGCGCGGCCGACTGCGTCGACGCCGCTGTCGCCTACGCCAAGGTGCGCCAGCAATTCGGTCGCACCATCGCCACTTTCCAAGCGGTGAAACACCATTGCGCAAACATGCTGGTGGCCGCCGAGTCTGGGATCGCCGCGGTATGGGATGCCGCGCGGGCAGCCACCGAGGACGAAGAACAGTTCCAGCTCATCGCCGCAGTGGCCGCGCTGCTGGCGTTCCCGGCCTACGCGCGCAACGCCGAACTCAACATCCAGGTGCACGGCGGGATCGGATTCACCTGGGAGCATGACGCGCATCTGCATCTACGCCGGGCGCTGGTGGATGCGGCCCTGTTGGGCGCGGAAGTGCCGGCTCGTGATGTTTTCGAGCGCACCGCCGCCGGAGCGACGCGAGAGAACAGCCTGGAACTGCCCGCCGAGGCCGAAGAATTGCGTACCCAGATCCGGGCCGACGCCGTCGAGATCGCTGCCCTCGACAAGGCTGCCCAACTCGACAAGCTGATCGAGACCGGTTATGTGATGCCGCACTGGCCCAAGCCGTGGGGGCGCGCGGCGGATGCGGTGGAGCAGCTGGTGATCAAGGAGGAGTTCCGCAAGGCGGCCATCAAACGCCCGGACTATTCGATCACCGGCTGGGTGATCCTGACGCTGATTCAGCACGGGACCGCTTGGCAGATCGAGCGATTCGTGGAGAAGGCGCTGCGGCAGGAGGAGATCTGGTGCCAGCTGTTCTCCGAGCCGGAGGCCGGATCGGATGCGGCCTCGGTCAAGACCCGCGCCACCCGGGTCGATGGCGGCTGGAAGATCAACGGCCAGAAGGTGTGGACCAGCGGCGCGCAGTACTGCGCCCGCGGTCTGGCCACCGTACGCACCGATCCTGACGTGCCCAAACACGCGGGCATCACCACGGTGATCATCGATATGAAGTCGCCCGGGGTCGAGGTCCGCCCGCTGCGTCAGATCACCGGTGGTTCGGAATTCAACGAGGTGTTCTTCAACGACGTGTTCGTTCCCGACGAAGATGTCGTCGGCACGCCCAACTCCGGCTGGACGGTCGCGCGGGCGACATTGGGCAACGAGCGGGTCAGCATCGGCGGCAGCGGTGGCTACTACGAGGGCCTGGCCGCCAAGCTGGTCAAGCTGGCCCAGAACGGGGTGGATCGATTGGCCGGCGCCGAGATTCGGGTCGGGTACTTCCTAGCCGAAGACCACGCGCTGCGGCTGCTCAACCTGCGCCGGGCCGCGCGCAGCGTCGAAGGTGCCGGTCCGGGGCCGGAGGGCAACGTCACCAAGCTCAAGCTGGCCGAACACATGGTGGAGGGCGCGGCCATCTCGGCGGCCTTGCTGGGCCCCGAGATCGCCCTGCTAGATGGCCCCGGTGCGGTGATCGGCCGGATGGTGATGGGCGCTCGCGGCATGGCGATCGCGGGCGGCACCTCGGAGGTGACCCGCAACCAGATCGCCGAGCGGATCCTCGGCATGCCGCGTGATCCTTTGATCAACTAGCGCCCGCGGCTCGGGGTCATCCGCCTCGCGGGCTCAGGCCGGGCGGGGGACCGCCGCCAGGCGCGATTGGCCGAGCCAGGCGGGCACCGACCGGCGCACCTGCGCCGGCCCGTCGATGCGCACCCCGCCGTTGAGCATCGCCCGCGACCAGGACTGGTCCCCGCGCCAGAGCTGAGTCAGCGTGAGCAGGCTGGTCTCGACGGTCGCGGCAACCTGATAGCCGGGGTCGAAATCGCACACGTCGGCCTCTCCCTCGGACACCAGCAGCCACCAGCGTGCGGTTTTGGGTGCCACACCGGCCAACCGGAACGCCAGGACCGTGCGGGCCCGCGGCCACGCGTCGATGGGTACGGTGCGCCGGATATCCCACATCAACAGGTGCGGATCGAGGTCTTCGTCGCCGAGCTCAGGTATCCAGCGAATGCCCCACTCACCGAGTGCATCCACCACCGTGGCGAGCTCGCGACCGCAGGTTGTCAGCGAGTACGAGGTGCGCCCCTCGATATCGCTGCGTTCAACGACAGCGGCCTTGGTCAACGACTTGAGTCGCTTGGACAACAACGCCGGTGACATCTTGGGTACCCCGCGGCGCAGGTCGTTGAAATGCGTGCTGCCCAGCAGCAGCTCCCGAACCACCAGCAGTGTCCATCGTTCGTCGAGCAACTCCATCGCCTTGGCGACCGGGCAGAACTGGCTGTATGTGGACATCGCGCAAGACCCTCCAGTCGACTGTGTCCAGTAGACGCTGTGGCGATCGAATTGACTAGTACAGATTGTGTACCGCCGCAGGTTCACATCTGTCACTGGAAGTGATTCAGCGCCGGCCCGACGATGGTGATCAGTCATCAGAACAGCCCAGAAAGGTAACTCGTCATGACGACCCTGGCCCGGACCGAACCGACCGATCGCGGTTACGAAAGCAAGCATCGCGCCCTGTGGGCATTGGGCGACTATCCGGCCGTGGCCACCGATCTGGTGTCGCCACTTGGCCCAATCCTGTTGGAAGCCACTCGAATCAGCGCCGGTGACCGGGTGCTGGATGTCGCGGCCGGATCTGGCAACGTGGCGATACCGGCCGCGCTGGCCGGGGCTGACGTCATTGCCAGCGACCTGTGCCCGAACCTGCTCGAGTGCGGCCGGGGGCTGGCGGCCGCCCGTGGTGCCAGCCTGCGCTGGGTGGAGGCCAACGCCCAAGCCTTGCCGTTCGACACCGATGAGTTCGACGCCGTGGTTTCCTGCGTCGGCGTCATGTTCGCGCCGTATCACCAGCCCTGCGCCGACGAGCTGGTTCGAGTGTGCCGGCCCGGCGGGGTGATCGGTTTGATCAGCTGGACCCCAGGCGGATTCATCGGTGAGATGTTCACGACCATGAAGCCCTACCTGGCCCCTCCGCTACCGGGCGCCCAGCCGGCGCCGCTGTGGGGAACCGAAGGCCACGTCCGTGAGTTGTTCGCGGATCGGGTCACCGACTTTGCCGTTCGCCGCGGTGCGTTGCTGGTGGACGAGTTCGCCGACGGTGCGTCCTTCCGTGACTACTTCAAAGCGAACTACGGGCCTACCATTGCGGCCTATCGGGCGATAGCGGCCGAACCCGATCGTGTCGCGGCGCTGGACGCGGAGCTGGCCGCACTCGGCGACCGGTATCTGGCCGGCAGATCGGCGATGGAATGGGAGTACCTGCTGGTCACCGCGCGCAAGCGGTGATCAGCGCCCGGCCGGTGCGAAAAGCGGCGCCCCGCCGGTGCCCCGCTCCGGCCGGATAGTGACCGGCATGCCACAGGTCACCGAATCGGGTTCGCAATCAACGATATTGGCGGCCACTCGCAGCCCGGCTTGCTCGCTGAGTTCTACCAGGGCGATGATGTAGGGCGTCGGGATGTCCGGGTGGTACCGGTGGTGGTTGACCGTGTAGGTAAACACCGTGCCGCGCCCGGATACCGGACGTGGCACCAGCGCGGCGTCGCAGTCATCGCACCGTCCGGTTGCCGGGTGTACCCAGCGAGCGCAAGTATCGCAGTGCTCGATGAGCAGCGAGAAGATCGGCTCGGCGGACACGCTCAATACAGTACACTTTATTAATTCGTGTACGCGGGGCCTTCGGACGGTTGCAGATGAAGCACTTCGAGAAAGACGCGATCCTATCCGGTATCGGGATTTCGCGGATCGGCCGTCGAACCGGCATCCCCGGGCTCGAACTGACCATGGAGGCGGTGCGGGCCGCCGTTGCCGACGCCGGCCTGACCCCCGCTGATGTCGACGGCATCGCGACGCTGGGTGACACCCCGGCCGCCGACGTCAACGCCGAACTGCAGATCGACGCCCCGGACTGCGGAACCGGCTTCGGTACCGGCGGGTTGTTGAGCCCGGTGATGTCGGCCTGCCGTGCCGTCGCCGAGCGGCGCGCCCGTCATGTGATCGTTTACCGGACCATTCAGATGCTGGGCGGCACCGTTGCGCTCCAACCGGAGCAGGACGCTCCCGCTCCGCCGCTGGCCCGCATGTTCGATGTTGCCGAGGGTGCCCCGCGCCCGGCGGTGGGGCCGATGGATGACATCACCGATCTCATTGCGGCGCATGCCTACTCGGCGGCGAACTGGCTGGCGCTGAACTGCCGCCGCCACATGGAGCTGTATGGCACCACAAGGGAG
This sequence comes from Mycobacterium pseudoshottsii JCM 15466, assembly GCF_003584745.1. NCBI lineage: Bacteria > Bacillati > Actinomycetota > Actinomycetes > Mycobacteriales > Mycobacteriaceae > Mycobacterium > Mycobacterium pseudoshottsii. The sequence goes on along the minus strand of NZ_AP018410.1, from coordinate 4,613,839 downwards.
CAGCTGGACTGGACCGCCCTCAACGGGAGGCGCAACGCGGCGTTGAATCCGCTTGCCGTCTATCGCGAACCCATGACCATGGCTGACTACTTGGGGGCGCGCCCGGTGTCCACACCATTGGGCTTGCTGGATTGCGATGTGCCCATCGACGGCTGCGTCGCGGTGCTGGTCTCGACCGCCGAATACGCGCGTGATTGTCCGCACCGCGCTGTCCGGGTCGAGGCGATTGGGGGATCCGATGGGTCCGGCGGCTGGTTTCACCGCGCCGACTATCCCAAGATGGCGATGTCGGACGCCGCGGCGCAGATGTGGTCGCGCACCGCGTTGAAACCAGCCGATCTCGAGGTCGCGCAGCTATATGACGGCTTTACGTTTCTGACCCTGGCCTGGCTGGAAGCCCTGGGCATTTGCGCCGACGGCGAAGCCGGCCCGTTTGTCGAGGGCGGAGCGCGAATAGCGCGTGACGGGAAGTTGCCGCTCAACACCTACGGTGGCCAGCTATCGGCGAGACGCATGCATGGCTACTGGGCACTGCATGAAGGCTGTCTACAGTTGCGCGGGGATGCGGGGCAGCGGCAGGTGCCGCGCCGCCCAGAGGTCGGGGTGGTTTCTGTGGGCGGAGGACCGATTGCCGGATGCATGTTGTTGACGTGTTGAATCAGCTGGTGGGGTGGGGCAGTTGAGCGTTGAGCCGGATGTGATCCGGGCGGACAAGCGAGCCGCAAGAGTCGCCCGCCACATTGAGGCCGAGATCGTGCGCCGCGGGTGGACAGTGGGGGCGTCGCTGGGTTCCGAGGGCGCTCTGCAACAGCGGTATGGCGTAAGTAGGTCGGTGCTGCGTGAAGCGGTTCGGCTCGTCGAGCACCATCAGGTCGCCAGGATGCGTCGCGGACCCAACGGTGGGCTGCTTATCTGCGCGCCCGATGCCGGACCTGCGACCCGGGCCGTCGTCATCTACCTCGAATATCTCGGCATCACCCTGGGGGAATTGCTCGACGCGCGGCTGGTGTTCGAGCCGCTGGCGGCCTCGCTTGCCGCCGAGCACATCGACGAAGCCGGGATCGACCGGCTGCGAGCGGTGTTACGCGCGGAGGAACAGCGCAAGCCGGGGCTGCCGGCTGCGCGTGACGAGTTCCATGTGGCGCTGGCGCGGCAGTCGAAAAATCCAGTCCTGCAACTCTTTATCGAAATCCTGATGAGGTTGACCCGCCGCTACGCGCTCACTTCGCGCACAGATACGGTGGCCGAGGCGTTTGAGGCTGTCGACCAGATGCACAACGACCACGCGGCCATCGCTGCAGCCGTCACGGCGGGGGATTCGGCGCGTGCCAAGACGCTCAGCGAGCAGCACGTGCAACAGGTGACCGGTTGGCTGCAACAGCATCAACCTGGTGGGGATGCCAAGCTGGCGCACGTGCCGCGCCGGTCACTGCGGCTGGACTCCGAGACCCCGCCCGGCAAGCTCGCCGAAGTGTTGGCCGCCACGATCGCCGACGACATCGCCGCCAGCGGCTGGCAGCTCGATTCGGTCTTCGGGACCGAAACAGCTTTGCTGCAGCGCTATCGGGTGAGCCGTGCGGCGCTGCGGGAAGCCGTGCGGCTACTGGAGTATCACTCGGTGGCGCGCATGCGCCGCGGTCCCGGTGGTGGGCTGGTGGTCACCAAACCACAGTCGCAGGCCAGCATCGACACCATTGCGCTCTACCTGCAGTACCGCCAGCCCAGCCGCGAGGACCTGCGTTGTGTTCGTGACGCCATCGAGATCGCAAACGTAGCCAAAGTCGTGGAGCAGCGCGCCCGGCCCGAGGTTGCTTCGGTCCTCGACGAGCTGGTTGTGGCCAGCGACTTCGCGTTCGAGGACGCCGCAGACGCCGCCCGTAAGGTCGCCGTCGAGGAGTTCGGCTTTCATGTCGGTCTGGCTCAGCTGGCGGGCAACGCACTATTGGACTTGTTTCTGCGGATAATCGTCGAATTGTTTCAACGGCACTGGTCCAGCACCGAACACCAGCAGCCGACGTTCAACGATGTCGGCGCCGTCGAACATGCGCATCAGCGGATTCGCGAGGCGATCATCGCCGGCGATGACAGCCTGGCCCGCTACCGCATCCGCCGTCACCTTGATGCTGCGGCGTCCTGGTGGCTCTAGTCCTGTGCCGGGGATCTGACAAACCCATAGAGCCCGTGCATAGCAACGCCTCTCGACGGGTATGCCGATAGCCAAGCGAGAGGCCGGTCCAGCGGGGTGCCGGCGCAGGCGGGAGCGTTGAGATGACCACTAGCACGGTGACCGGACAACGAAACTTTGTCCATTCCGCGCTGCTGTACCACTCCCAGCATGAGTATCTGGAATCGGTGCAACGCTTCGTTCGCGAGGCGATGGTGCTAGATGAGCCGGTCCTGGTCGCGGTGCCCACCGACCGGCTGGCGCTGCTGGGTAGCCGGCTGCGCGGTGGAGCCACGGCCGAGCTGCAAATGATCGACATCGCCGAGGCCGCCCGCAACCCGAGCCGGCTGCTGGCCCTGCAGAATGCGTTCGTGGCGCGACACCGCGGTCGGCGGGTCCACATTGTCAGCCAACTTGTCTGGCCGGGGCGCACCGTGGACGAGTGTCTGGCCTGCATGCAGCACGAGGCGCTGGTCAATGCGGCGCTGGAAAACGACAGAGTGACGGCGCTGTGCCTCTACGACGCCGAACGAATGGAGGAGGAGGTGCTCGCCGACGCCCGCGCCACCCATCCGTTGCTGTGGAAATGCGGGTCGCCGCAGCGCAGCGCCGACTACGCGCCGGCTGAGGTCCTGGCCCGGTGCAATCGGCCGCTACCACTTCATCCGGGCGCCGTTACCTGCCTGGTGCGCGAGAGCACCGACCTGCGGCCCGCGCGCTCGTTCGCCGTCGACTACGCGGGTTGGGTCGGTTTGTCGCAGGAAGGCCTCACCGATCTGCAGTTGATCGCCACGGAGTTGGCCACCAACAGCCTGCAATACGCCGACGGTGGCTGCCAGCTGGCATTTTGGCGTCACGATGAGCATCTGGTGTGTGAGGCGCGCGACGGCGGGGAACTCGGTGACCAGATGGCCGGACGTCACATCCCCGGCGGCAGCGGAACTGCCAGCCGCGGACTGTTCCTGGTCAACGCCATGGCGGATTTGGTCCGCACGCATACCTCGGCAAGCGGCACCACCATCCAGGCCTACCTACGCCTTGATCCGATGCGAGGCCAGACCGGATAGCGGCCCGCATACCTGCGGGCCGTCAGCCAGGCGAACCAGCCCTACTGTTCTTCTGGATATGTTGGGACGACCGGCTCCACGGGTGACTCGCGTTGGGTTGAGCAACCCGCCGACGCCACGGCGAACGCCGCGGCCAGTACCACGACCACCATCCGGATTGCCTGCATGCCCTTGCTGGTTTTCCTCGCGCTCATTACCGCGCCTTCCACTAGCCCCAATCCCCACAACCTGCGATTTGTAGCGCAAGCCGATGCTAACGCCATCGTTTGGCGACGCGAGCGGTTTTCGGATCTTTGGGCGGCCCGGTTGCGCCAGCGCGCGGCCGCTGCAGACAAAACCCGCTTGCGCCGGTCGCCGACCCCGTCTAGTGTCACCGTTCGTGCGTCTTCTCGAGTGTGCCGTAGTAGCCAGCACCCGCAGCGGGGTCTGATCCAGACCGACCCCCCGCTGTGGGTCGGAAGCTACTGCCGTCGGTCGTTCCTGCGAATCAGAGAAGACCGCCACCATGACTCTGCTCAACACTTTCGATCTGGACCTCGACCCCGAACCGATCGACGGTTCGGCGCGCAAGCCCGGCGCGCGAGCACATTTCGCGGGAATCTTCGGCGTCGATTTGCCGCGCGGACTGCGCGAGCAGGCCGCCACGATGTCATGGGATCGCTTTGTCGCGACCTATGGTCGCACCGGCGGTCCGGTCCGGTTGGGGCACTGGGAGTGCACCGACGCGGATCGGCCATCCGGGCGGCTGGGGCCGCAGGCCCGCAGCTTCCGCGCGATGATCGCCGTCGGGGATCAGATGAGCACCTCGACTGCCGCCGCGGGCGGCCCGATGGCGGCCCTGACCGCGATGCTGCACGACCGCGCGATCATGGTCGAGACGCTGAAATTCCATCAGGTGCAATCCGGCCCACACACCGCGACGTTCATCTGCGGAACCAACGGGGTGCGCTCCCAGTGGGCTATGGGCTGGTCGCAGGACCCGACTCAATCCGCGCTGCGTGCGCTGATCGCCTGCGCCAACCGGCTGCTCGACTGATGTCCGGCTCGGCTGGTGGGCGGGTGATCAGAGCGGACGCAACACGATCGGCATCCCGTCCTTGGGGACGGGCATACCTCCGTAGTCCCAGCACGCACGGTAGTCCGGCCGGGCGAGCTCCAGGCGGTAGCGGCGCAGCAATCGGTGCAGGATCGTCTTGATCTCCAATTGACCGAACACCATGCCGAGGCATTTGTGCGCGCCGCCGCCAAACGGTGTGAACGCGTAGCGGTGCCGCTTGTGTTCGTTGCGCGGCTCGGCGAACCGATCCGGGTCGAATGTCATTGGATCCGTCCAGAATTCGGGCAGGCGATGGTTCATCCCCGGGTATGCGATGACGTTGGTGCCTTTGGGTAGGTAGTAGCCCAGCAGCTCCGTATCCCGCACGGTCTGCCGCATCGCCCATTGGACCGGGGTCACCAAGCGGATCGACTCGTTCATCACCAGATCGAGGGACTCCAGCTTTTCCAGCGCCTCGATGTCGAGTGGTCCGTCACCGAGGCGGTCCGATTCGTCCCGGCAGCGCTGCTGCCACTCCGGATGGGCGGCCAGGTGGTAGGCCATCGTCGTGGCCGTCGACGTCGACGTGTCATGGGCCGCCATCATCAAGAAGATCATGTGGTTGACGATGTCCTGGTCGGAGAACCGGTTGCCGTCCTCGTCGGCGGTATGGCACAGCACCGTGAGTAGGTCGTTGCCCTCCTGGCCGCGCCGTTCGGTGACCCGGGCGGCGAAGTAGTTTTCCAGAAGCTGCCTCGCCCGTATCCCTCGCCACCAGGTGAACGGTGGCACGCTGGTGCGGATCACCGCGTTGCCCGCGCGGGTCGTCGTGGTGAACGCCCGGTTCACCTTGGTCACCAGCTCGTGGTCGGTGCCCGGTTCGTGGCCCATGAAGACCATGGACGCGATGTCAAGGGTCAGCTTCTTCATCGCGGGATAGAGCAGGAAGCGCGCGTCGTTGGTGGCCCACTCTCCGGCGATGGCTCGCGATGCCACCTCGTCCATGTGCTCGACGTAGCCAACCAGCCGGGACCGGACGAATGCCTCCTGCATGATCCGGCGGTGGAACATGTGTTCTTCGAAGTCCAGCAGCATCAGCCCGCGGCGAAAGAACGGCCCGATCACCGGGACCCAGCCTTGTTGCGAATAGTCCTTGTTGCGGTTGGAGTAGATGACCTGGGCGGCGTCGGGCCCCAGGGCGACGACGGCCGGCAGCACCGGCGAGTCGCCGAATACGACCGGGCCCTTGGTTCGGTACAGGAACATCAAGTAGTCGGGTCCGCCGCGCAACATCTCGATGAGGTGCCCCAGGATGGGCAATCCTGCATCACCGACAACCGGCTTGAGGTCACTGCCCGGTGGGGGATCGGCGAGCGTGGTTTCGGGAAATTGCGTCTTGAGTAGCCAGCGCTCGACCATGCCCATGCCGGGGAAATTGTTGAACGACGGGGTCAGCCGACGCTGGGCTTGGTCGAGGAGGTATGCCGGGGTACTGATAGTGGCCACTGGCGCTCCTTCGTTGTGGCAGCCGTCACTTCCACCTATCCTCAGGACGAACTTGACGGCTGTCAAGTTTCCTTTTCGTGCGGCTTGGTGCATGGTCGGAGGGTGATCGAATGGTGAACGGCCAGGCCGCCGATGAGAAGCAGCGTGGGCCGACGTTGCGACGACGAGGCGACAAGAAGCGACAGGCGATCTTGCAGGCGTTGCGCGAACTCCTCGAGGAGCGGCCGTTCGCGGAGTTGTCGGTCGCCACGATCAGTAACCGCGCCGGCGTGGCCCGCTCAGGCTTCTACTTCTATTTCGATTCCAAGTACTCGGTGCTCGCGCAGCTCATGGCGGAGGCGGTTGAGGAACTCGAAGAGCGCACGCAGTATTTTGCGCCCCGCCAGCCCGGTGAGTCGCCGCAGGAGTTCGCCAAGCGGATGGTTGGTAGTGCGGCGATCGTCTACACGCACAACGACCCGGTGATGATGGCCTGCAATGCCGCGAGACACACCGACATTGAGATTCGCGACATTCTCGATCAGCAATTCGACGTGGTGTTGCGCGAAATTGTCGGTGTCATCGATGCCGAGATGCGGGCCGGCACCGCGAACCCGATCAGTGAAGACCTGCCGACGCTGATTCGCACGCTGACGGCCACCACCGCACTGATGTTGACCGGGGACGCGCTGTTGGTGGGTCGCGACAGTGACTTGGAGCGCAGGGTGCGGGTGCTCGAGCAGATGTGGCTCAACGCGCTCTGGGGTGGTCCGATCCGGACCTGACGGGGCGGTCGGAAGGATCCCGGTGGTCTGGGCCGAGCGGCGCGCGCCGTTACCGCCGGTATCGTCACCGCCATGGCGCAGCGGCGGTATTTCGCGGGAAAGCGGTGTCTTGTCACGGGGGCGGCCAGCGGTATCGGCCGCGCTACCGCTTTGCGGCTTGCTGAGCAGGGCGCCGAACTGTATTTGACCGATCGCGACGGTGACGGTTTGGCGCAGACCGTGTCGGCGGCCCGCGCGCTCGGTGCGCAGGTGCCCGAGCATCGCGTTCTGGATATCTCCGACTACGACGAGGTGGCCGCCTTCGCGGCCGACATCCACGCCAGCCACCCCAGCATGGACGTGGTGCTCAACATCGCCGGCATTTCGACGTGGGGGACCGTGGACCGGCTGTCACACGAACACTGGAGCAAGATGGTCGCCGTCAATCTGATGGGTCCGATCCATGTGATCGAGACTTTCGTCCCGCCGATGGTTGCGGCTGGTCGGGGCGGGCATTTGGTCAACGTGTCCTCGGCGGCGGGGCTGGTCGCGCTGCCCTGGCACGCCGCCTACAGCGCCAGCAAGTACGGTCTGCGCGGACTGTCTGAAGTGCTGCGCTTCGACCTGGCGCGCCATCGGATCGGTGTGTCGGTCGTGGTGCCGGGTGCGGTGGACACCCCATTGGTCGATACGGTCGAAATCGCCGGCGTCGACCGCGAAGACCCGCAGGTGAACCGCTGGGTGAACCGCTTCAGCGGCCATGCCGTTTCGCCGGAAAAGGCCGCCGAGAAGATCCTGGCCGGGGTCGCCAGAAACAGGTATCTGGTCTACACCTCGGCTGATATCCGCGCGCTTTACGCGTTCAAGCGGCTCGCATGGTGGCCGTACAGCGTGGCGATGCGCCAGGTCAACGTGATCTTCACGCGCGCGCTCAAACCCAAACCGGTGGCCCTGCCGCAGCGCGAGTGACCTGTCGTCGCGAGCCTGCGTCGCAATGCTGAGCCGCTGGACATCGGCCGCACAGCTTGCGAGCCAGGTCCTCCCATGCGTCACCGAGCGTGCGCAGGGTGTGGCCGCGATCGTTGAGCTGATGTTCGACATAGTCGACGTCGAGTAGGGCCAGCAGGGCATCGGTTTGGACATCAAGATCACCCGTGGTGTCTGCCGACTCCAAGAGCACCCGCACGTGTCTACGGTGCACCGAGGCCGCCGCGCCGTAGCGGGTCAGCGGATTGCGATTGGCTTCCGAGAGCAGCTCGTGGTGAGCGTGAACGAAGCAGATCCGCTCGCGACCGAACGCGATGAGGCGGTCCAGTGGTGCGGCCTCGGGGCCCAGCGGTGGCGGACCGAACAGGAACGCCTGCTGACTGGCGCGCTCGTCTTCGTCGAGCAGCACCATCATCAGGCCGGCGCGACTGCCGAACCGGCGAAACAGGGTGCCCTTGCCGACGCCCGCCTCGGCGGCGATGTCATCGGTGGTGACGGCTTCCGCGCCGCGCTTGGCGACCAGGCGGCGTGCCGCTTGCAGCAACAGCTCACGATTGCGCGCCGCGTCACCGCGTTCCTGGCGAGCGGATACGGGCAGCTCTCCCAGCCCCTCGACGCCGCTCACCCCAGCACTGTAGCTTGGTTGGAATAAATCGGACCATAGTCCGTTTAGATATTGCAACAATGAAGACCAACCAGTGAAGGGAACGGGCCAGTGGCACAGACAACGTCCGACATCAAAGTCTTGGCGCTAGTGGGCAGCCTGCGTGTGGCGTCTATCAACCGCCAGATCGCTCAACTCGCGGCCGACGTTGCACCCGACGGCGTCAGCGTCACGGTCTTCGAAGGCCTGGGGGACTTGCCCTTCTACAACGAAGACATCGATACGCCCGACCAGGTGCCCGCGCCGGTATCCGCGTTACGCGAGGTGGCCGCGCAGTCCGATGCCGCGCTGGTGGTCACGCCGGAATACAACGGCAGCATCCCCGCAGTCATCAAGAATGCGATCGACTGGCTGTCCCGGCCGTTCGGCGACGGCGCGTTGAAGGACAAGCCATTGGCGGTCATCGGAGGGGCCTTCGGCCGGTACGGCGGGGTATGGGCACATGACGACACCCGCAAATCATTTGGCATCGCCGGTGCTCGCGTCAGCGACGCGATCAAACTCTCGGTGCCGTTCCTGACGCTGGAGGGAAACCCGCCCGCAGACAACTCCGAGCTAACGGCGAACGTACGTGACATCATTGCCAAGCTCGCGGCCGAAGTCGGCTGACCTGGCGGTCGGTGGTATTAGCGGACTGGGCCCGAACGCCGACTCGCACCCCACCGACCGAGCCGCGCTCTAGAATCGGATTCTATTGTGTGCTAGCCACTTTGCCTGCCGCAGCCAATGTGAATGATTGTGTCAGGTGACCTCTTTTGGGTGTGGCAAGATTGCTCCCAGGGGTGGTTTCTGGAAGTCGTCCAGAGGCGGCTTCGCGGATATTCACCATCCGCGCACGGCCTGTCGTAGAGTCCTCCGCAAACCACCTCCGGCTCGGCAGCTGCCGGGTTGAGACTGGAGCGATTGTGAGGAGGCGGGGGCTTGAGATGCGCGGCCAGCAAAGCGGTTAGCGGCAGGTGGCCACTTGCATCACGGCTTTGGTCGCCGGCCGAGGTGGCGCGGCGGGCTACGCGCAAGAGCGCCTCGGATCGACGCAACGCGATTAGTCTGGCCACTGGGATGGTTCCGGTCGACCACGGACCGGGTGACGAATGAATTTTGCGGTGCTGCCGCCGGAGATCAACTCGGCGCGATTATTTAGCAGCGCGGGGCCCGGGCCGGTGCTGGCTGCTGCGACCGCCTGGACCGGGTTGGCCGCCGAGTTGCGCTCGGCGGCAGCAGCGTTCTTGGCGGTGACATCGGGCCTGACGGGCAATTCGTGGCGGGGGCCGGCGGCGGCGGTGATGTCGGACGTGGCCGCTTCCTATGTCGGATGGCTGAGTGCGTCCGGGGCGCACGCCGAACAGGCGGCCGAACAGGCCAAAACCGCGGCGCAAGTGTTCGAGGCCGCGCGGGCTGTGACGGTCCAGCCGGGGCTGGTGGCTGCCAACCGTGCTCAGCTCGTGTCGTTGGTTGGCTCCAACCTGTTCGGGCAAAACGCCCCGGCCATCGCAACCGCTGAAGCTCAGTATGAGCAGATGTGGGCCCAGGACGTGGTGGCGATGCTTGATTACCATGCCGGGGCCTCGTCGGTTGCCGCCGCGCTGACCCCGTTGAGCTGGCCAACCCAAACCCTGGCGGGCCTGGCGGCTCCCGCCGCGGCCCTTGGTTCGGTCGCCAGGTCGATCAGCTTCAATGTGGGCTTCGCAAACGCCGGCCAGGGAAATGTGGGCGCGGCAAATATCGGCGATTTCAATCTGGGCTTGGGCAATATCGGTTCCGGCAACGTCGGTAGCGGCAATATCGGCGGCATCAATGTGGGCTCGGGCAACCGCGGCAGCTGCAACATCGGTCCGGGCAACCTGGGTGACTACAACATCGGCCTGGGCAACCTGGGTGATTCCAGTGTTGGTTTCGGCAATGCGGGTGACCACAACGTGGGTGTGGGCAACGCCGGCTTCAACAATTTCGGTTTCGCCAATACCGGCAGCAACAACATCGGGATTGGGCTCAGCGGGGATGGGCAGGTCGGGATCGGGGCGCTGAACTCGGGCACCGGCAACATCGGGCTGTTCAACTCCGGCACCGACAACATCGAGTTGTTCAATTCGGGGACGGGCAACTTCGGGATCGGCAACTCCGGTGACTACAACACCGGCATCGGCAACGCGGGCGCCACCAACACCGGCCTGTTGAATGCGGGCCTGGTCAACACCGGTGTGGGCAACGCGGGCAACTACAACTCCGGTGGCTTTAACGCCGGGCACACCAACACCGGCAGCTTCAACTCCGGTGACTACAACACCGGCTACCTCAACCCGGGTAACTACAACACCGGTCTGGCCAACAGCGGCGACGTCAACACCGGCGCGTTCATCTCCGGCAATTACAGCAACGGCGCCTTCTGGCGCGGCGACCACCAGGGCACCGGAATTTCTTACTCGGTCACGATCCCAGCGATTCCGATCAATATCAACGAGACTTATAGTCTGGACATACCGTTTACCGAAGACATCGGACCCAGGTCCATTGCAAGCTTTGTCATTCCCCGGCAATCGGTCACCGTGATCGGAATCGACTTGCTGTATCTGGGCCCGATCACCATCCCGCAGATCAACATTACGGGCCCAGGGCTCCGGCGTTGTTGATTAGCAGGCTTGTGAGCTGGGTTGATGATCTTTGGTGCCGCGCTATTGGGGCCGGAGTGTAGGCACGGGCTATCTGGAGAACGATCGAGTTGGTTACTGTTCGTCGTTGGTCTGGAGTTGCCCGTGCCTACCGTTTCAGTATTGCGTGTGTCGTCGGTTCCAGAGGTGTTCGACTGCTGGAGTCCTGGTGAGCGCAGCGAGTTCATCGGATCGGAGTTTCTCGATGTGTTGGCCTCGGTGCCAGACCCGAGGGGCCCACGCGGTCGGAGGTATTCGCTGGTGGCTTTGTTGGCGATCGCGGTTCTGGCCACTGCCGCGGGGATGCGCGGCTATGCTGGTTTTGCCACATGGGCGGCCACCGCTCCCGATGATGTGTTGGCCCAATTAGGGGTCCGGTTCCGGCGGCCCAGTGAGAAGACCTTCCGCGCTGTTTTGTCTCGGCTAGACCCCGCCGACCTCAACGCCAGGATGGGCAGTTACTTCACTGCACACGTGGCCAGCAGCGACCCCAGTGGATTGGTGCCGATCGCGTTGGACGGCAAGATGCTGCGTGGTGCTTTACGCGCCAAAGCGACAGCCACGCATCTCGTGTCGGTGTTCGCCCACCGTGCCCGATTGGTGCTCGGTCAACTCGCTGTCGCCGAGAAAAGCAATGAAATTCCCTGCGTACGTGCCCTGCTCACGCTGCTGCCGGGTAGCTTGCGGTGGCTGGTCACCGTGGATGCGATGCATACCCAGGTCGTCACCGCGAAGTTGATCTGCGCCACCTTGAAGTCGCACTACCTGATGATCGTCAAGTCCAACCAAGCCAAAATACTTGCGCGTATCACCGCGCTGCCCTGGGCCGAGGTGCCCACAGCCGCTACCGACGACTCCCGCGGCCACGGCCGTGTCGAGACCCGCACCCCGCAAATCATCACCGCTGCACGAGGAATCGGCTTCCCCTACGCAAAACAAATCATCCGGATCACTCGTGAACGCTTGATCACCGCCACCGACCAGCGCAGCGTGGAGGTGGTCTATGCCATCTGCAGCCTGCCGTTCGAGCACGCCCGCCCTACCGCGATCATGACCTGGATGCGTCAACACTGGGGAATCGAGAACAGCCTGCACTGGATACGCGACGTCACCTTCGACGAAGACCGTCAAAGGGCACATACCGGAAACGGCGCACAGGTCCTAGCAACGCTACGCAACACCGCGATCAATCTGCACCGCCTCAACGGCGCCGACAACATCGCCGAAGCCTGCCGGATCACCGCTTTGACCGCCAACCGCCGCCTAGACCTCCTCAATCCACAATTCCCCAGCTCACAAGCCTGCTAATCAACAACGCCGGAGCCCTGGCGGCAATGTGGGCAGCCTCAACCTTGGCTTCGGGAACCTGGGCGACCACAACATCGGTCCGGGCAACCTGGGTGACTACAACATCGGCCTGGGGAACCTGGGTGACTCGAATGTTGGTTTCGGCAATGCGGGTGACCACAACGTGGGTGTGGGCAACGCCGGCTTCAACAATTTCGGTTTCGCCAATACGGGCAGCAACAACATCGGGATTGGGCTCAGTGGGGATGGGCAGGTCGGGTTCGGGGCGCTGAACTCGGGCACCGGCAACATCGGGTTGTTCAACTCGGGCACCGGCAACATCGGGTTGTTCAACTCGGGCACCGGCAACATCGGGTTGTTCAACTCGGGCACCGGCAACATCGGGTTGTTCAACTCGGGCACCGGCAGCTTCGGGATCGGCAACTCCGGGAACTACAACACCGGCATCGGCAACGCGGGCGCCACCAACACCGGCCTGTTCAACACGGGCCTGGTCAACACCGGTGTGGGCAACGCGGGCAACTACAACTCCGGCGGCTTCAACACGGGCAGCACCAACACCGGCAGCTTCAACTCCGGTGATCACAACACCGGTTACCTCAACTCGGGCGACTACAACACCGGCCTGGCCAACAGCGGCGACGTCAACACCGGCGCGTTCATTTCCGGCAACTACAGCAACGGCTTCTTCGTCGATGGCGACCACCAAGGTCTGATCGACGGGACTCCGGGCTTCTTCAACTCGACCACCAACCCATCGTCTGGTCTGCTCAACTCGGGGGAGGGCAGCGAGTCCGGGGTGGGCAACTACGGCGTCGGCAATTCAGGCTTCCTGAACTTCGCCTCGGTTACCGGTGCGGGCAGCTCCGGCCTACTCAATGTCGGCGCACTGCAGTCGGGCATCTTGAACCTGGGCAGTACTATCGCCGGGTTCGGCAACACGGGCTCGGTGACGCCGGCCTTCGTCTCCGGGGTCGCCAACGCCGGAACCAGACTCTCCGGCTTCTTCTTCAGGGGGACCGGTCCCTAGTCGCACGTAGCGCGGCCGGCGTTTGCGCCGGTGGCCCGGGCGCCAGGGGCTACGAGCGCAGCGCCGCCGGACGGCACATCGGCGCGTTTGCTGCTGGTCGGATCGGTGCGACTGGACCGCGCCGCTGTCGGTGGTCGGTGGTACACCATTCGTGGACGACGCGGCCGGCGGATTTGTGATCTGCGACACGCCGTGCCGACGTCCGACACAGCCTCACGACCAGGGAATTTCAAAAATGTCATTCCGAACATCTTGTATCTCTTCTCGTTGTCACCCCCTAGGTGTAGTGTTTCGAGGACCGACAGAACCCAGGTTCACCGGTTCCCAGCAGATTCACGGGATTCGAGGAACTTCCCGGGATCGGCATCGCCAGGTCGACGGACATGGCGGCCGCGCAACGGGAATCTGGGGGCTTGCCGGGCCGCTGAAACATAGCGAAGATGCACAACCCAAATCGTTGCCAGTCCCAACAGGCCAGACTCCCCGACTTCCGCAAAGGAGCGGTACACCCATGACCATCACCGTGTACACCAAGCCCGCATGCGTCCAGTGCAGCGCCACCTACAAGGCGCTGGACAAGCAGGGCATCGACTACGACAAGGTCGACATCAGCCTGGACCCGGAGGCGCGCGACTACGTGATGGCGCTGGGCTACCTGCAGGCGCCCGTCGTGGTGGCCGGCGACGACCACTGGTCCGGTTTTCGGCCCGACCGCATCAAGGCGCTCGCCAAGTCGGCGCTGAGCGCATAGCGGCGCCGAGCGCACAGCGGGGCAGACGATAGCGAAGGAGGCTGTGGTGGAGCCGTGCAACCTGGTCTATTTCTCCAGCGTCTCGGAGAACACCCACCGCTTCGTGCAGAAGCTAGGTCTTCCCGCCACGCGGATACCCCTGCACGGCCGTATCGAGGTCGACGAGCCGTACGTGCTGATACTGCCCACCTACGGGGGCGGCCGGGCTAACCCGGACCTCGATCTGGGCTCCAATGCCGGCGGCTATGTCCCCAAACAGGTCATCGCCTTTTTGAACAACGAACACAACCGGTCGCTGATCCGGGGCGTGATCGCCGCCGGCAACAACAACTTCGGTGCCGAATTCGCCTATGCGGGCAACGTGGTGTCCCGCAAATGCGGTGTTCCGTATCTCTACCGCTTCGAACTGATGGGTACCGCGGACGACGTCGCCGCCGTCCGCGCGGGACTTGCCGATTTCTGGAAGGAACAGACGTGTCACCAACCGTCACTGCAGAGCCTGTAACCACCAGCGCGCACGCGCTGCCGGGGGAAACGGACTACCACGCGCTCAACGCGATGCTGAATCTGTACGACGCGGACGGCAAGATTCAGTTCGACAGGGACGTTCTTGCCGCACGTCAGTTTTTCCTGCAGCACGTCAACCAGAACACGGTCTTCTTCCATAACCAGGACGAGAAGCTCGACTATCTGATCCGCGAGAACTACTACGAGCGTGAGGTGCTCGATCAGTACTCGCGCAACTTCGTCAAGACGCTGCTCGATCGCGCCTATGCAAAGAAGTTCCGGTTCCCGACGTTCTTGGGGGCGTTCAAGTACTACACCTCCTACACGTTGAAGACCTTCGACGGCAAGCGCTACCTGGAACGCTTCGAGGACCGCGTGGTCATGGTGGCGCTGACGCTGGCCTCCGGTGACGCGACGTTGGCCGAGAAGCTCGTCGACGAAATCATCGACGGTCGGTTCCAGCCGGCCACGCCGACCTTTTTGAACTCCGGCAAGAAGCAGCGCGGCGAGCCGGTGAGCTGCTTTCTGCTGCGCATCGAGGACAACATGGAGTCGATCGGACGATCGATCAACTCCGCGTTGCAGCTGTCCAAGCGGGGTGGGGGAGTAGCGCTGCTGCTGACCAACATCCGCGAGCATGGTGCGCCGATCAAAAACATCGAGAATCAGTCGTCGGGCGTCATCCCGATCATGAAGCTGCTCGAGGACTCGTTCTCCTACGCCAATCAGTTGGGGGCGCGTCAGGGTGCCGGCGCGGTGTACCTGCACGCGCACCATCCCGACATCTACCGCTTCCTGGACACCAAGCGCGAGAACGCCGACGAGAAGATCCGGATCAAGACCCTGAGCCTGGGGGTGGTGATCCCGGACATCACCTTCGAGTTGGCCAAGCGCAACGACGACATGTACCTCTTCTCGCCCTACGACGTCGAACGCGTCTACGGTGTGCCGTTCGCCGACATCTCGGTGACCGAGAAGTACTACGAGATGGTCGACGACTCGCGCATCCGCAAGACCAAGATCAAAGCGCGAGAGTTCTTTCAGACGCTGGCCGAGCTGCAGTTCGAGTCCGGCTACCCCTACATCATGTTCGAAGACACGGTGAACCGGGCCAACCCCATTGAGGGCAAGATCACCCACAGCAACCTGTGCTCGGAGATCCTGCAGGTGTCCACGCCGTCGTTGTTCAACGACGACTTGTCGTACGCCAAGGTGGGCAAGGACATTTCCTGCAACCTGGGCTCACTGAACATCGCCAGGACCATGGATTCCCCGGACTTCGCCCAGACCATCGAGGTGGCGATCCGGGCGCTGACGGCGGTCAGCGACCAGACGCACATCACCTCGGTGCCCTCAATCGAGCAGGGGAACAACGACTCCCACGCCATCGGTCTGGGACAGATGAATCTGCACGGCTACCTGGCCCGCGAACACATCTTCTACGGCTCCGAAGAAGGCGTTGACTTCACCAACATCTACTTCTATGCGGTGCTCTACCACGCGCTGCGGGCGTCCAACCGAATCGCGGTCGAACGCGGCACGCGCTTCAAGGGTTTCGACCAATCCAAGTACGCATCGGGGGAGTTCTTCGACAAGTACACCGAACGGGTTTGGGAGCCGAAAACCGAGAAGGTGCGCCAGCTCTTCGCCGACGCGGGCATCCGCATTCCCAACCAGGACGACTGGCAGCGGTTGAAGGAGTCCGTGCAAGCTCACGGCATCTACAACCAGAACCTGCAAGCGGTGCCGCCGACCGGGTCGATTTCCTACATCAACCACTCGACCTCGTCGATCCACCCCATCGTCTCCAAGGTCGAGATCCGCAAAGAAGGCAAGATCGGTCGCGTCTACTACCCGGCGCCCTACATGACCAACGAGAACCTGGACTACTACCAGGATGCCTATGAAATCGGCTACGAGAAGATCATCGACACCTATGCGGCCGCCACTGAGCATGTGGACCAAGGGCTTTCGTTGACGTTGTTCTTCAAGGACACCGCCACCACCCGCGACGTCAACAAGGCGCAGATTTACGCCTGGCGCAAAGGGATCAAAACCCTGTACTACATCAGGCTGCGGCAGATGGCGCTGGAGGGAACCGAGGTCGCCGGCTGCGTGTCCTGCATGCTCTAGGCCCGCAGAAGGTAAGTCGACCGCGGGTTCGAGGCGTCTCGAGCCGCGCGATCCGCCCTGGCGGCATGTCATGTCTGCCCAGGTCAGCAACTGCTACACGGTAAGGTATTTGACGTGCGGAGAATAAGCCGAGCCCACCCCAATGCAGACGCGGGGGTGAAAGTTGACGCACGCAGTGAACGGTGGCGCGAGCACCGCAAGAAGGTCCGCAACGAGATCGTCGAAGCGGCCTTTCGCGCCATCGACCGGTTGGGGCCCGAACTCAGTGTCCGCGAAATCGCTGAGGAAGCCGGCACCGCCAAGCCCAAGATCTACCGGCACTTCACCGACAAGTCCGATCTCTTCGTCGCGATCAGGGAGCGTCTGCGCGACATGTTGTGGACGTCGATCTTCCCGTCGATCAACCTGGCCACCGACTCGGCCCGCGAGGTGATCCGGCGCAGTGTCGAAGAGTACGTCAGCCTGGTCGACAAACATCCCAACGTGCTGCGCGTGTTCATCCAGGGTCGCTTCGCGACCCAATCCGAGGCGACGGTGCGGACCCTCAACGAAGGCCGAGAGATCACGCTGACCTTCGCGGAGATGTTCAACAACGAGCTGCGCGAGATGGAGCTGAACCGTGCGGCCTTCGAACTCGCCGCCTTCGCCGCCTTCGGGTCGGCGGCGTCGGCCACCGAATGGTGGTTGGGGCCGGAACCGGACAGTCCGCGGCGCATGCCGCACGATCAGTTCGTCGCGCATCTGACCACGATCATGATGGGCGTCATCGTGGGCACCGCGGAAGCGCTCGGCATTGCGATGGACCCCGACAAGCCGATTCACGACGCGGTACCTGCGCCGACTGCCGACCGCCGTTGACATCGTTGCGGCTATCGATAACACTCGTGTTATCCGATACCGGGGGTACCGGGTATTCGCGTTCAGGTAGACGCCTATCGTCGTAACTGCGCGTACTCACACAACAGGAAAGACCGCCATGACCGATGTCGTGATCCCCAGCACAGAAACAACAGCATCCGGGGAACCGCAGGCGCCCACACCGCCAGTCAAGACCCGCGCGGTCATCATCGGCACCGGGTTCTCCGGTCTCGGCATGGCCATCGCGCTCCAAAAACAAGGCGTTGACTTCGTCATCTTGGAGAAATCCGATGACGTGGGTGGAACCTGGCGTGACAACAGCTATCCAGGTTGTGCCTGCGATATCCCTTCACACCTGTACTCGTTCTCGTTCGAGCCCAAGCCGGACTGGCGCAACCCGTTCTCCTATCAACCCGAGATCTGGGACTACCTCAAAGGGGTTACCGAGAAATACGGGCTGCGCCGCTACGTCGAGTTCAACTCCCTGGTCGACCGCGCCTATTGGGATGACGAAGAGTGCCGTTGGCATGTGTTCACCAGCGATGGGCGCGAATATGTCGCCCAGTTCCTCATCTCGGGGGCCGGTGCGCTGCACATTCCTTCCTTGCCCGAGATCGAGGGCCGCGAAGAATTCGCGGGACCGGCGTTCCATTCAGCCGAGTGGGACCACAGCGTGGATCTGACCGGCAAGCGGGTGGCGATCATCGGCACCGGCGCCAGCGCGATCCAGATCGTTCCCGAGATCGTCGAGCAGGTCGGCGAACTGCAGCTCTACCAGCGCACCCCGCCGTGGGTGGTACCGCGCTCCAATCCGGAGATTCCGCCGGCGCTGCGCCGGGCCATGGAGAACGTTCCAGGGCTGCGCGCACTGGCGCGCCTGGGGATCTACTGGGCGCAGGAGGCGTTGGCCTTCGGCATGACCAAGCGGCCGAATGTGCTCAAAGTCGGTGAGGCCTATGCCAAGTACAACATCCGCCGCTCGGTGAAGGATCGTGAGCTGCGCCGCAAACTCACCCCGCATTACCGCATCGGCTGTAAGCGAATCCTGAACTCGTCGAGCTACTACCCGGCCGTTGCGAACCCGAAGACGCGCCTGATCACCGACCGCATCGCGCGAATCACCCGCAATGGCATCGTGACCGCCGACGGTGTCGAACATCAGGCCGACGTGATCGTGTACGCCACCGGGTTTCACGTCACCGACTCCTATACCTACGTTCAGATCAAGGGGCAGCACGGCGAGGACCTGGTCGACCGGTGGAACCGGGAGGGCATCGGCGCTCACCGCGGCATCGCCGTCGCCGATGTCCCCAACCTGTTTTTCCTGCTCGGCCCGAACACCGGATTGGGGCACAATTCGGTGGTCTTCATGATCGAATCGCAGATCCACTACGTCGCCGATGCGATCGCCAAGTGCGACAAGCGGGGTGCCCAAGCGCTGGCTCCCACTCGGGCTGCGCAGGATCGTTTCAACGAGGAGCTGCAACGCAGGCTGGCGGGCTCGGTGTGGAACAGCGGCGGATGCAGCAGCTGGTATCTCGATGAGCACGGGCGCAACACCGTGCTCTGGTGTGGCTACACCTGGCAGTACTGGCTGGCCACTCGGTCGGTCAAACCCGAGGAGTATCAATTCTTCAAGGCCGGCGCTAAGAGCTCGGTCAACGGCTGAGTAGTTGGGCGAAGGCCCGTGCGGCCGCGTCCACGCCGGCGTCGTCGTCGGTGGCAACGAGGTCGAGCAACAGGCCACGGATGACCGCCAGCCCGAGTCGTACCAGCGCGGGATCGGCCGACCCCTCGGTGACGGCGTTGGCCTCGGCCAGCCAGCCGTAGACCGCGCGGGGAACCATCTGAGCGAATCGCTTTTCGCCCTGCGCGGCGCGGGAGTAACACTCGAAGAACAGACGCTCGAGCTGGCGCAGCTCGGGCCGACGCACATCGGCCCACATCGCGGTGAAACTTTCCGCCGGGCTGGTCGGCAATTCGGGCAACAGACTCATCTGTCGACGCTCGACCTCTTCGACCACGGCCACCAGTAGATTGTCTCGAGATCCAAAGTGGTGCAGCAGCATTCGATGGCTTGTGCCGACCGCCGCCGCAACGTCGCGCAGCGATCGGTCGCCGACCCCGTGCGTGGCGAAGTCCTCGACCAGAGCGTCCAGTAGCTGTCTGCGCCGCTGTAGGTCAGGCGTGCGCGCCACGGGCACGCCCGAGTTGCTCGGCTCTGCTCTTCAGGCCGCTGGCCTCCATGTCGAGGTAGCGCTTGGTCATGCTGGTCATCAGCCGGCCGACCACGGAGCCGAATGCGCCGCGCTGGTCGATTTGCTGGCGCACCAGCGTCCGGCCGCCGGGCAGGGGGGTGACGTCGTGGCGTGCGTAGGCCAGGGCACCGGGGCCTCGCTGTTCCCATGTCCACGAGACGCCCGGATCGATCTCGGTGACCTTCCAGACGAGTTTGGTCATCCTCGGTTGCTTGATCGCGAACCGTTTGCCCACGGCGAGGCCGGGCCCATCCGGTGCGGCCAGCGAGGTCACCGAGGCGGTCCATTCGGGCCAGCGTTCAACATCGCTGAAAACCGCCCAGACGGTTTCTGGTGGCGCATCGATTTCGACACTGTGTTCGGTAATCATGTACCAAACGGTACATGATTGATCGGCTTCTGGATAGGCCCTGGTAGCGCGGCTGCCCTGGATTCCGGGCCGCTTGGTTGGCGACACGCAAACACAACTTCTTGTGTTGCGCTGCCTTGTCGGCCCCTACGGGTAGTGTTTGTGGCCTAAGCAACGCGCTGGCCAATTCGTCCCAATTTGGCCCAATCGCCCTGGAGGAGTGGAGTTCCGGTGACTGGAAATGCAAAGCTGATCGACCGCGTCTCCGCGATCAACTGGAACCGCGTTGAAGACGATAAAGACGCCGAGGTCTGGGACCGGTTGACCGGCAACTTCTGGCTGCCAGAGAAGGTCCCGGTATCCAACGACATCCCCTCCTGGGGCACGCTGACCGCCGGTGAAAAGCAGCTGACCATGCGGGTGTTCACGGGTCTGACGATGCTGGACACGATTCAGGGCACCGTGGGTGCGGTCAGCTTGATCCCCGACGCGCTGACTCCCCACGAGGAGGCGGTGCTGACCAACATCGCGTTCATGGAGTCGGTGCACGCCAAGAGCTACAGCCAGATTTTCTCCACCCTGTGCTCGACCGCCGAGATTGACGACGCGTTCCGCTGGTCGGAGGAAAACTCCAACCTGCAGCGCAAGGCGGAGATCGTGCTCGAGTACTACCGGGGCGATGACCCGCTCAAGCGCAAGGTGGCCTCCACGCTGCTGGAAAGCTTCCTGTTCTACTCGGGCTTCTACCTGCCGATGTACTGGTCGAGCCGGGCCAAGCTGACCAACACGGCTGACATGATCCGGCTGATCATCCGCGATGAGGCCGTGCACGGCTACTACATCGGCTACAAGTTCCAGCGCGGGCTTGCGGCCGCCGACGAGGCCCGGCGTACCGAGCTCAAGGACTACACCTACGAGCTGCTCTTCGAGCTATATGACAACGAAGTCGAGTACACCCAGGATCTCTACGACGAGGTCGGGCTGACCGAGGATGTCAAGAAGTTCTTGCGCTACAACGCAAACAAGGCGTTGATGAACCTCGGCTACGAGGCCCTGTTCCCGCGCGATGAGACCGACGTGAACCCGGCGATCCTTTCGGCGCTGTCGCCCAATGCCGACGAGAACCACGACTTCTTCTCCGGCTCGGGGTCGAGCTACGTGATCGGCAAGGCCGTGGTCACTCAAGACGAGGACTGGGACTTCTAGGGCGCCACCAGGCGCCATAGTCGGGCCCCGCCATATGCGTGCGGTCCGTGAACGGCCGGTGAATTGTGCGCACGACGGGACCCCGCGGTGGCGCCGGCGAGGCGCCTACCGTGACACTGGTGGGGTGATGAAAACCTTGTCTTCTCACCCCCGGTTCGTCCGCTCAGTGGTTCGTTGGCTGCAGGCGGGCTACCCTGACGGCGTTCCGGGGCCCGATCGGGTGCCCCTGTTGGCGTTGTTGCGCAGCACACCGCTGACCGAGGACCAAATCCGGCAGGTGGTGCGCGATATCACCGCGGAGGGTTCACCCGCGACGGCCGACGGGGTGATCAACCGCGACGAGATTGCGGAATTCATTACCGACGTGACTCACCACGATGCGGGACCGGAAAACATCCAGCGGGTAGCCGGCGTGCTCGCCGCCGCCGGCTGGCCGCTGGCCGGCATCGACCTCAGCGAGACCGAGGATGGCGACGCCGAGACACCCGAAGGGCTTTCGTCACAGGCTTGATGTATCGATGACGAATCGATAGCGCACGTCGCTGGCCAGCACCCGCTCGTAGGCTTCGTTGATGTAATCGGGCTCGATGAGCTCGATTTCGGGCGTGACGCCGTGCTCGGCGCAGAAGTCCAACATCTCCTGGGTCTCGGCGATCCCGCCGATGTTCGATCCGGACAGGCTGCGCCGCATCAGCGCCAGCGCGAATGCCGGCACCTCCATGGGGTGCTCCGGGATGCCCAGCTCCACCAGCGTGCCGTCCACGTCCAGCAAGTTGAGGTACTGGCCCATGTCCAGGTTCGCCGACACGGTGTTCAGGATCAGATCGAAGCTGCCGCGCAGCTTGCGGAAGGTGTCCGGGTCCGATGTTGCGTAGTAGTGGCTGGCGCCCAGCCGCAACCCGTCTTCCATTTTCTTGAGTGACTGCGACAACACGGTCACCTCGGCGCCCATCGCGGTGGCCAGCTTCACGCCCATGTGCCCGAGCCCGCCCAGGCCGATCACCGCAATTCGCTTGCCCGGCCCGGCGTTCCAGTGCCGAAGCGGTGAAAACAGCGTGATGCCCGCGCACAACAGTGGGGCGGCCGCATCCAGCGGCAGTGCGTCGGGGATGCGCAGCACGTAACTCTCGTCGACGATGATCGCCTTGCTGTAGCCGCCCTGCGTCGGTTGGCCGTCTTTGCCGACCGAGTTGTACGTGAAGGTCGCGCCGCGCTTGCAGTATTGCTCGATGCCGCGCTCGCAACAGCTGCACTCGCGGCAGGAGTCCACGAAGCAGCCGACACCGACGTGGTCGCCCACCTTGTGCTTGGTTACCTGCGAACCCACCGCGCTCACCACGCCGGCGATCTCGTGGCCCGGAACCACGGGGTAGTTCGGCTGGCCCCACTCGGCTTTGACGGTGTGGATGTCGGAGTGGCAGATGCCGGCGAACTTGATGTCGATTGCCACATCGTGCGGGCCGGGGTCGCGACGGGTGATTGTGGTCTTGGTCAGCGGTTCGGTGGCCGACAGGGCGGCGTATGCGGAGACGGTGTTCATGGAAGTCCTCTTCGAATCCTCGGGAGCATCGCTTTTTGTAAAGATTAGCTAAGTTAAAGTTCTGGGGCTAGGTGAGGGCGCTCACTCACCAGCCTATGACTCGGCCCGCGGTCCGGTCTGACCGGTCGAGCGTTCAGTTGATCGGTGCGTTCACCCAGCGCAGGTCATCGACAATGCCCCGAGCGGCGACTAAACCCTCACCCGTCTGCCATATCTCGTCGTTGACGATCAGGACCCGGTTGTCGTGGTTGGCGGACAGCTTGCGCCACGGACCGCTGTCCAGCACGGTAGCGGCTCGTTCGGCGGCCGCGGGGGAGGCGCAGGACACGTAGATGATGTCGGCGTCAGCGGCCGAAAAGTCCGGTCCTTTGGCAAATTCGGCGTCGGTGGTGCCCATCTCGAGATAAGGCTTGTCGGTGAACCGCTGCGACGCGGGCCGATCCACCCCGACCGCGGCGAGCACACTGGCCGCAAAGTTGCGGGACCCATAGATCCGCATGCTGTCGCGGGTCAGCTGGACGATCGACGCTTGGAAATGGGTTGCGTCATGTTTGGTCCCCACCTGTCTGGCTCGCTGGGTGAATCCGCTGAGCAGCTCCTCGAGCGCGGCGCTGCGGGCGGTCGCAGCCCCGACGCCGCGCAGATTGTCCTCCCACGCCGCCCCCGGTGCCGCCGTGAACACGGTGGGGGCGATCGCCGCCAACTGCGCATACAAATTCGGTGTCAGCGCTTCTGAGCCCAGGATCAGATCCGGGTGGGCCGCATCGATCGCCTTCAGATCTGGCGCGGTCCGGCTGCCGACCCCCGGCAGGTCGTGCACGGCGGTGCCGAGGTAGGAGGGCTGGCTATTGGAACCGTCCGGGAAGGCGGCACCGACCACCCGGGATTGCAGTCCCAGCGCACACAGCGCGTCGAGCTGGTCGCCGGAGAGCACCACGATGCGCTGCGGTTCGGCGGAGATCTGGGCGACATCCGGGGTGACGCCCGCGGCGTTGTGCGCCGGGCGGGTTGCCGGCCCCGGGTCGGGTGCGGCCGCCTCGCGCGCGCACGACTCATCGGCCTTGCGGTCGTTGCCCAGCACCCCGGCGCCCGCGATCTGGGTGGTAGGAGTGGCCACCGAACGCGACGCTTTGGTGGCGGGTTGGTTTGACCCGCAACCGGAGCACACCACGATTGCGACACTCAGAGATACCGCGACCAGACCCAGTCGCATCCGGCCGAATTGCACGCGTTCGACGTTAACATCTGCCCAGGTGCGGGCGATCCGCCCGAGCTCGATGGGCGCCGCCGGAACCCAATTACGACAGTTTGTAGGACCAGGCCTGCCGGCCGGCTGATAGCGGGCTAAGATTCGTACCAGTGTTGGGTAAAGCGACCCTGTCCGCGCTGGATGTTTGGAGGAGCTGTTGACAGCCGAAGCGCCCCCTTTGGGAGAACTCGAGGCCATTCGTCCGTATCCGGCCCGCACCGGTCCCAAAGGGAATCTGGTCTACAAGCTGCTGACGACGACCGATCACAAGCTGATCGGCATCATGTACGTCGTCACCTGCTTCATCTTTTTCCTGATCGGCGGGTTGCTGGCGCTGCTGATGCGTACGGAGCTGGCCACGCCGGGCCTGCAGTTCTTGTCGAATGAGCAGTTCAACCAGCTGTTCACCATGCACGGCACGGTCATGCTGCTGTTCTATGCGACCCCGATCGTGTTCGGCTTCGCGAACCTGGTGCTTCCGCTGCAGATCGGGGCGCCCGACGTCGCGTTCCCGCGGCTGAACGCCTTTTCGTTCTGGCTGTTCCTGTTCGGCGCCACGCTGGGTATGGCCGGCTTCATCACGCCCGGTGGCGCCGCCGACTTCGGCTGGACCGCCTACACCCCGTTGACCGACGCCATCCACTCACCCGGCGTCGGCGGTGACCTGTGGATCATGGGCATCGCGGTCGGTGGTCTGGGCACCATCCTGGGCGCGGTCAACATGATCACGACCGTCGTGTGCATGCGTGCACCCGGCATGACGATGTTCCGGATGCCGATCTTCACCTGGAACATCCTGGTGACATCGATCCTGGTGCTGATCGCGTTCCCGTTGCTGACCGCGGCGCTGTTCGGGCTGGCCGCCGATCGCCACCTGGGCGCCCACATCTACGACCCGGCCAACGGCGGGGTGCTGTTGTGGCAACACCTCTTCTGGTTCTTCGGTCACCCCGAGGTGTACATCCTCGCGCTGCCGTTCTTCGGGGTGGTCTCCGAGATCTTCCCGGTGTTCTCGCGCAAGCCGATCTTCGGCTACACCACGCTGGTCTACGCGACCTTGTCGATCGCGGCCCTGTCCGTTGCCGTGTGGGCGCACCACATGTTCGCCACCGGTGCGGTGCTGCTGCCGTTCTTCTCCTTCATGACCTTCCTCATCGCGGTACCGACCGGGATCAAGTTCTTCAACTGGGTCGGCACCATGTGGAAGGGGCAGTTGACCTTTGAGACGCCGATGCTGTTCTCGGTGGGCTTTGCGGTCACGTTCCTGCTGGGCGGTCTGAGTGGGGTGCTGCTGGCCAGCCCGCCGCTGGACTTCCACGTGACCGACAGCTATTTCGTGGTCGCGCACTTCCACTACGTGCTGTTCGGCACCATCGTGTTCTCCACCTTCGCCGGGATCTACTTCTGGTTCCCCAAGATGACCGGTCGACTGCTGGACGAGCGGCTGGGCAAGCTGCACTTCTGGTTGACGTTCATCGGGTTCCACACCACGTTCCTGGTGCAGCACTGGCTCGGCGACGAGGGCATGCCTCGCCGGTACGCCGACTACCTGCCCACCGACGGCTTCCAGGGCCTGAACATCGTCTCGACCATCGGGGCGTTCATCCTGGGCGTGGCGATGATCCCGTTCGTGTGGAACGTGTTCAAGAGCTGGCGCTACGGCGAGGTGGTGACCGTCGACGACCCGTGGGGCTACGGCAACTCGCTGGAGTGGGCGACCAGCTGCCCGCCGCCGCGGCACAACTTCACCGAGCTGCCCCGCATCCGTTCGGAGCGCCCGGCGTTCGAGCTGCACTACCCGCACATGGTGGAGCGTCTTCGGGCCGAGGCCCACGTGGGTCGTCACCACGACGAGTTGGCCAAGGCAACGTCGAGCTGATGGAAACGCACCGCCTGGGCCGGTGCTCGGCGTGGCTGGGTGGTAATCGCGAGTGAGCGTGCCCGCCAAAGTGTCGGTGTTGATCACTGTCACCGGCATCGACCAGCCGGGTGTGACCTCCGCGCTCTTCGAGGTGCTCTCCAAGCATGGCGTGGAGCTCCTCAACGTCGAACAGGTCGTCATCCGGCGCCGGCTCACGCTGGGAGTGCTGGTGTCCTGCGCACCGGAAGTCGCCGACGGCGCCGCGCTGCGCGAGGACGTCGAAGCCGCGATCCATGAGGTGGGCCTGGACGTAACGGTGGAGCGCAGCGACGACCTACCGGTCATCCGGGAACCGTCGACGCACACCATCTTCGTGCTGGGCCGCCCGGTGACCGCCGGGGCATTCGGTGCGGTGGCCAAAGAGGTGGCGGCGCTGGGCGTCAACATCGACTTCATCCGCGGCATCTCCGACTATCCGGTCACCGGCCTGGAGCTGCGGGTCTCGGTGCCGCCCGGCACCTATCGACCCTTGCAGACGGCCCTGACCAAGGTCGCCGTCGACGAGCGGGTCGATGTCGCCGTCGAAGACTACGGGCTGGCCTGGCGGACCAAGCGACTGATCGTGTTCGATGTCGATTCGACACTGGTTCAGGGTGAGGTCATCGAGATGCTCGCGGCCCGGGCCGGTGCCGAGGGCACCGTGGCGGCGATCACCGAGGCCGCCATGCGCGGGGAACTGGACTTCGCGCAGTCGCTGCAACAGCGGGTGGCCACCCTGGAGGGCCTGCCGGCCACCGTCATCGACGATGTCGCCGCACAACTGCAACTGATGCCCGGCGCACGCACCACGCTGCGCACCTTGCAGCGGTTGGGGTTTCGCTGCGGCGTGGTCTCCGGTGGCTTCCGCCGGATCATCGAGCCACTGGCGCAAGAGCTGAACCTGGACTTCGTCGCCGCCAACGAGCTGGAGATCATCGACGGCACACTGACCGGCCGGGTCGTCGGCTCCATCGTCGATCGGCCGGGTAAGGCCGCGGCGTTGCGAGAATTCGCGGGGCGCTTCGGCGTTCCGATGGAACAGACCGTCGCGGTGGGCGACGGCGCCAATGACATCGACATGCTGGCCGCCGCCGGCCTGGGCGTCGCGTTCAACGCCAAGCCGGCCTTGCGCGCCGTGGCCGACGCGTCGTTGAGCCATCCATACCTGGATACCGTGCTATTTCTGCTGGGGGTGACTCGCGGCGAGATTGAAGCCGCCGACAACGTCGACGGCGTGATGCGCCGCGTCGAGATCCCCGAGGACTAAGCCGCCGCGCGCAATCGCGCTGAGCAGACGCAGACTCGCAGCAAAATCACCGATTTTGTGCGAGTCTGCGTCTGCTCGCGGGTGGGGGAGCGGGTAGCGCGCGAGTCTGTCGAACGCCTGATAAAGTTTTCAACTGATAAATTCACAGAATCTGAAATTGTGGAATTTTAAGCGAGGTCGGGTGACGGAGCCGCTCTACAAGCTCAAGGCCGAGTTCTTCAAGACGCTGGGGCATCCGGCCCGGGTCAGGATTCTCGAACTGCTCTCCGAGCGGGACCATACGGTGGCCGAGCTGTTGCCGGAGGTGGGCCTGGAGTCGTCCAATCTGTCTCAGCAGCTCGGCGTCCTGCGCCGGGCTGGAGTGGTGAGCGCGACCAAGGATGGCAACACGGTCATCTACTCGATCACTTCGCCATTGATCGCCGAACTGATGGCCGTGGCGCGCCGGGTGTTGACCGGGATGCTCAGCGGTCAGGTCGCCATGCTCGAGGATCTGCGGGCCGGCGTTCCGGGCGCGGACAACTAGCGGGGCGGCGGGCAATGGGTTGGATCGCCAGAATCATGCGGCTGGGCCGGGTGGCCGAGAAGCTGGGGGACGAATCCACCCCGGCGGTGGCGGCGCCGGCCGGGTTGCGGGGGTCCCTGCAGGTGCGCCACGTCGATGCCGGGTCCTGCAATGGCTGCGAGGTGGAGATCTCCGGAGCGTTCGGGCCGGTCTATGACGCCGAGCGGGTTGGGGCGCGGCTGGTGGCCTCGCCGCGGCACGCGGATGCGCTGCTGGTCACCGGGGTGGTGACCAGGAACATGGCGCAACCTTTGAAGAACATCTTGGCGGCCACACCCCAACCGCGGGTGGTGATCGCGTGCGGCGACTGCGCCCTCAACCGTGGGGTGTTTGCCGACGCCTATGGGGTGGTGGGTGCGGTCAGCGAGGTCGTCCCCGTCGATGTCGAAGTCCCGGGCTGTCCACCCACGCCCGACCAGGTGGTTGCCGCGCTGCGATCGGTGACCGGCCGGTGACGGCGACACTGTCGGACGCACCGCCCGAGCATCAGGTTGCGCTGTCGGGCAACGGCTTCGGGGCGGTGCTGAGCGGCGCGACCACGGCGGGCATCGGCGCGTGCGGTACCGCCCTGGGGCTCACCGCGGTCTTCGGCGTGGTGCGGCAGGTTCACATTGCCTGGCTGGTGCCGCTGATCGGCGTCGATTTCGATATCGGGCGCCTCGGTGGGTTCTTCATTGCCCTCACGGGTGCGGTGGCCGTGGTCGCCGGCATTCACAGCATCGGGTATGCGCGCCGTGAGCACCTCGGTGCGGTCGCGCTGACCATGCTGCCGGTGTTTGTCACCGCGATGCTGCTGGTGCCCGCGGCCGGATCGGTGAGCACGTTCCTGCTGGCGTGGGAGCTGATGGCGATTTCCTCGCTGGTGCTGGTTGCGACGGATCATCGCCGCGCGCAGGTTCGTTCGGCGGCGGGCTACTACGCGGTGATGACCCAGCTGGGCTTCGCGACACTGCTGCTCGGACTGATGGTGCTGGCCGCCGCGGCCGGTACCGATCGCTTCGCCGACATGGCGGTGCCGTCGGAGGGGGTACGCACCTTCGTTTTCGTTGCGACATTGCTCGGATTCGGATCGAAGGCGGGCTTGCTGCCGTTGCATGCATGGTTGCCGCGGGCACACCCGGAGTCGCCCAGTCCGGTGTCGGCGTTGATGAGTGCCGCCATGGTCAACCTCGGCATCTATGGTCTGGTGCGGATTGATCTGCAGTTGCTCGGGCCGGGGCCCAAGTGGTGGGGCGTGACACTGCTTGTGATCGGCGCTTTTTCGGCCATGTACGGGGTGCTGCAGGCGTCGGTGGCCACCGATCTCAAGCGTCTGCTCGGGCATTCGACGATTGAAAACATGGGCCTGGTGACCCTCGGGCTGGGGGCGGCCACGCTGTTGTCGGCGGCCGGTGCCGGCCCGGCGGCCGTCATCGCGATGACCGCGGCCCTGCTACACCTGATCGCCCATGCGGCGTTCAAGAGTCTCGGATTCCTGGCCGCCGGTTCGGTTCTGGTGGCGACGCAACAGCGCGACCTGGACATGCTGGGCGGCCTTGCGCATCGGATGCGCTGCACCACCACATTCTTCGGTATCGCCGCACTCGGCGCTTCCGGATTGCCGCTCGGCGCCGGCTTCGTCAGCGAATGGCTGCTGGTGCAGTCGCTGATTCACGCCCGGCCCGAACACAACACCATCGTGGGCTTGGCCACCCCACTGGGAGTCGGTGCCGTCGCACTGACGACGGGGCTGGGGGTGGCCGCCATGGTGAAGGCATTCGGTACCGGGTTTCTGGCGCGACCCCGCTCGGGGTCGGCCGAGCGGGCGCGGGAAGCCCCGGCCACCATGCTCGTGGGCATGGCGGTCGCCGCCCTCGGGTGTGTGGTCATCGCGATCGCGCCGGCGGTCGTCACGGGACCGCTGCAATCGGTGCTGGACACCCTGCCCGCATCCAGGAATGCCGATCTGACCGACCTGGGCACGGTGTTGCGACTACCGGGGATGGACGGCTCGATCGCACCGGCACTGCTGGCCGCGGCCCTGCTGGTGGTGCTGGTGCTGGCTCGCTGGGGGTCACGTCACCGCCCGGAGCCGGTGACCTCGCCGCTATGGGCATGCGGCGCAGACGAACTCACCGCCCGGATGGAATGCACGCCGACCTCCTTTGCGCAACCGCTGCAACGCGTCTTCGACGACGTGCTGCGGCCCGATACCGACATCGAGGTGACTCACCTGGAAGCAACCCGCTATCACGTCGAGCAGATCGCCTATCGCGCCCATCTCAGCGATGCCATCGAAGACCGCGTCTACGCCCCGGTGTTGCGGGCACTGGCGTGGTGCGCGCAGGTGATCCGTCGCGCGCACAACGGAAGCGTGCACATCTACCTGGGCTACGGCGCCCTGGGCGTGCTCATAGTGCTGGTGGTGGCGCGATGAACCTGATGTCGGCGATGGCCGGGGCGGCGCAGATCGGCGCCGTCATTCTCGGTGCCCCGTTGGTGATCGGGCTGATGCGACAGATCCGGGCGCGATCCGAAGGGCGCTGTGGCGCGGGAATTCTGCAGCCCTGGCGCGATCTGCGCAAGCAGTTGCGCAAGCAGCAGGTCACCCCGGAGGGGACCACGGCGGTGTTTGCCGTGGCACCGGCCGTGGTGGCGGCAACCACCCTGCTGATCGCGGCGATCGCACCGCTGGTCGCCACCGGCTCACCGCTGGACCCGGTGGGCGACTTGTTTGTGGTGGTGGGCCTGCTGTTCTTGGGTACCGTCGCGTTGACCCTGGCCGGAATCGACACCGGGACTTCCTTCGGCGGCATGGGCGCCAGCCGTGAGATCACCATCGCCGCCTTGGTTGAACCCACCATCCTGTTAGCGGTCTTCGCGCTGTCCATTCCCGCGAAATCGGCCAATCTTGGCGCCATCGTCGCCTTTAGCCTCGAGAACCCGGCCGAAGTGGTGTCACTGGCCGGAATACTGGCCTTCGTAGCCTTGGTGATCGTCGTCATCGCGGAGACCGGCCGGCTCCCGGTCGACAACCCCGCCACCCACCTGGAGCTGACCATGGTGCACGAGGCGATGGTGCTGGAATACGCGGGACCACGGCTGGGCGTCATCGAGTGGGCCAGCGGCATGCGGCTCACCGTGCTACTGGCACTGCTGGCGAATCTCTTTGTGCCGTGGGGGATCGCGGGTGCGGACCCCAGCCTGATCGGGATTGCGGTCGGCATCGCGGCGATCAGTATCAAGGTCGCGATTGCCGCCGGTGTGCTGGCTACCGTGGAGGTGTTCATCGCCAAGCTGCGATTGTTCCGGGTGCCCGAATTGCTGGCGGGCTCGTTCCTGCTGGCGCTGCTGGCGGTCACGTCAGCCAATTTCTTTACGGCCCAGGTGTGATGCGATGACCGATCTCAACTACGCCGGTGTGCTTGACCTCGCCCCAGCAGGGCTGGTCCTGACCGCAGTGCTGATCGTGTGGCGGCGCGACCTGCGCTCGATCGTGTGGCTGCTGGCGGCGCAGGGTCTTGCGCTGGCCGCGATCCCGATGATTCTTGGTGTGCACTCCCATGACTGGGAGCTCGTTGGCATCGGTCTGGCCCTTTTCGCGCTGCGCGCAGTGGTCCTGCCGTGGCTGCTGGCCCGTGCGCTGGGAGCCGAGAAACATGAGCAACGGGAGGCGACCCCGCTGGTCAACACCACCGCGTCACTACTGATTGCGGCGGTGCTGACGGTGGTCGCGTTGGCGGTCACCCGCCCCATCGTGGACCTGGACTCCAGCGCGGCGGTCAGTGCCGTACCGGGAGGTCTGGCGGTGGTGCTGATCGCGCTGTTCGTGATGGTGACCCGGCGCCACGCCATCTCACAGGCCGCGGGATTTCTCATGTTGGACAACGGGATCGCGGCCACGGCGTTTCTGCTCACGGCTGGGGTGCCGCTGATTGTCGAAATGGGTGCTTCGCTGGACGTGCTTTTCGCGCTGATCGTGCTGGGTGTGCTCACCGGACGACTGCGGCGGACGTTCGGCGGCACCGACCTGGACCGGCTACAGGAACTGCGGGACTGATGACTGCTTTGATTCTGGTGCCGATCGTGGCGCCACTGGTGGCGGCAGCCTTCGCACTGGCCGGCGGCTGGCGGCGCGCAACCGCGGTCCTCACCGTGCTGTCGGCGGTCGCTGTGCTCGGATCGGGCATTGCGCTTGGTCTTCAGGCAACGCCGCAACCACACCTGGTGCTGGGCGGCTTGCTGCGCGTCGACGCGTTGTCGGTGATCATGCTGATCGTCATCGGGGCCGTCGGCACCTTGGCGACCTGGGCGAGCATCGGCTACATCGATGCCGAACTCGAACACGGCCACACCGATCGCCGCGATGCCCGGCTGTACGGGGCGCTGATGCCGGCGTTCTTGGCGGCAATGGCGATCGCGCTGTCCGCCAACAACATCGGGTTGATCTGGGTCGCGGTGGAAGCCACCACGGTTGTCACCGCGTTTCTGATCGGACACCGTAGGACTCGCACCGCGCTGGAAGCCACCTGGAAGTACGTGGTGATCTGCTCGGTCGGCATCGCGGTGGCATTTCTGGGCACGGTGCTGTTGTACTTCGCGGCGCAACACGCCGGCGCCGACGGTGCCAACGCGCTCAACCTCGATGTCCTGACGGCCTGTGCGGCACACCTCAACCCGGCCGTCACGCGGCTCGCCGGTGGTCTGCTGCTGATCGGGTACGGCGCTAAAGTCGGCCTGGCGCCCTTTCACGGTTGGCTGGCCGACGCGCACAGCCAGGCCCCGGCACCGGTCTCGGCATTGATGAGCGGGGTGTTGCTTTCGGTGGCCTTCTCGGTGCTGATCCGCCTACGGCCGGTCATTGATGCCGCGGTGGGGCCGGGTTACCTGCGCGCCGGGCTATTGACGGTTGGGCTCACCACGGTGCTCATCGCGGCCTTCCTGCTCACCGTCGTCACCGATCTCAAGCGGATGCTGGCCTACTCCTCGATGGAGAACATGGGCCTGATCGCGATTGCGGCCGCGGCGGGAACCAAGCTGGCGATCGCGGCCCTGCTGTTGCATGTGCTTACGCACGGCATCGGCAAGACGGTGTTGTTCCTGGCCGGTGGGCAGCTGCAGTCCGCGCATGACTCGGCGAGCATCGCCGACATCACCGCGGTGTTGTCGCGGTCGCGGGTGGTCGGCGTCTCGTTTGCCGTTGGTGTCGTTGTGCTGCTCGGGTTGCCGCCGTTTGCAATGTTTGCCAGCGAGGTGTCGATCGCCCGGTCGCTGGCCAACTCCGGGCTGGCCTGGGTACTCGGTGTGACATTGCTGTTGATGGTGGTGGCTTTCGCTGCGCTGGTGGCGAATTCGCGGCGGATGCTGCTCGGCGCCGCCAGCGAGGGTGCTCCGCGGATCGCGGTGCCCGCGACGGTGGCGGCGGCCCTGGTGACCGGCGTCGTGGCCTGCATCGCGTTGGGGGTCACCGCGGGACCGCTGGGCGGGCTTTTCGATGCGGCCGCGGGTCAGTTCGGAGCGAACTGATGGCACACAAGACGGTCAGCCGCACGGTTTCGGATGCCGAATTCGCCGAATCGGTGGCGGAACTACTGGCCGAGGGCTACCGGCTTGCGTTGGTCGTGGCGCACGACGATGGCGACGCACTGCGGGTGGTCTACCTGCTGGTGGCGGGACAGCCGGATCGGCGAGTCGAGCTGACGCTGCGCACCGGCGCGGCGAATCCGTCGGTGCCGTCGCTGGCGGAGTTGTCCATCCCGGCGGGCCGCTTCGAGCGGGAAATGATGGACCTGTACGGGATTTCGCCAGTGGGGCATCCGCAGCCACGACGGCTGGTGCGCCACGCGCATTGGCCGCAGGATTGGCATCCGATGCGCCGCGACGCCGGTGACCCGCCGCCCTTCGATGCGGTGGGACGCTTTCCATTCGTGACCGTTGAGGGCCCGGGGGTCTACGAGATCCCGGTCGGGCCGGTCCATGCCGGCCTGATCGAGCCCGGGCACTTCCGGTTCTCGGTGATCGGTGAATCGATACTGCGGCTCAAGGCGCGACTATGGTTCGTACACCGGGGCGTCGAGAAGCTCTTCGAGGGGCGAAATGCGCTGGGCGCCAGGGAGGCTGTGGAACTCGCCGAACGAATCAGCGGAGACAGTTCGGCGGCGCATTCGCTGGCGCACTGCCTGGCCGTCGAGGACGCGCTGGGATTGGATGTGCCCGAACCGGTGCACCGGCTGCGCGCCCTGCTGGTGGAATTGGAGCGGCTTTACAACCACGTGACCGATCTGGGTGCGCTGGCCAACGATGTGGGTTTTGCCCTGGCCAACGCCCATGCGCAGGGCATCCGCGAGCGGGTGTTGCGGATCAACCGGCGGGTCACCGGACATCGCCTGCTGAGGGCCGCGATGGCGCCTGGAGGCGTTGTGCTGCAGGAGCTTCCGGATCCGGCGGAGCTGCACGCGGTGGCCGCAGAGGTTGCCGAGATCAGCGAGCTGACGCTGCGAAATTCGGTCGTCTACGACCGGTTCGCCGAGACCGCGGTGCTGCACAGCGAGGATGCGCGCGCGCTCGGGTGCCTCGGCTACGTTGCGCGCGCCAGCGGCATCGCTACCGATGCCCGGCTGGATCACCCGACGGCCGAGCTGCCGGTCACCGCGGTTGCGGCCGGCGGAGGTGACGTCCTGGCTCGCTACACGATTCGGCGCGACGAGTTCGCCGCATCGGTCGCGTTGGCCTGCCACCTGGTCGAGAACCACCACGGTCGAACCCGGTTCGCGCCGCCGCCGGCGGCCAACGGCGCGCGGTCGGCGCTGACATCGGGCGTGGGGATCGTCGAAGGCTGGCGCGGCGCGGTGCTGCATCGGGTCGAAGTCGACGGCGCGGGCCGCATCACCCGATGCAAGATCGTCGATCCCTCGTGGTTCAACTGGCCCGCGTTGCCGGTCGCCATGGCCGACACCATCGTCCCGGACTTTCCCTTGGCGAATAAGAGCTTCAATTTGTCCTATGCCGGCAATGACCTCTAGTGCGGTGTAGGCCCCTCGCGGGGCCCGGCCCGGCGAACCCGGGCGGGGCGAGACGACCCGGCAACGGTTGCGGTGGCGCGGTACGGCACGATGGTCGAGTGTCTGAAGCTGGGCCTGATACAGCCGATCCCGACCTGTTGATCGACTTCAGAGACGTTTCGCTGCGTCGCGGCGGACGCACCTTGGTCGGTCCGCTGGACTGGGCCGTCGAAATCGACGAGCGTTGGGTGATCCTGGGCCCCAACGGCGCCGGCAAGACCTCCTTGCTTCGGATGGCCGCCGCCTCCGAGCACCCGTCCTCGGGGGTTGCCTTCGTCCTGGGCGAACGGCTGGGCCGGGTCGACGTGTCGGAGCTGCGCGCGCGCATCGGGCTGAGTTCCTCGGCCCTGGCGCAGCGCATACCCACCGACGAAGTGGTGCGAGACCTCGTCGTATCGGCCGGCTACGCGGTGTTGGGCAGGTGGCGGGAGCGCTACGAGGACGTCGACTACCGCCGGGCCGTCGACATGCTAGAGAGCCTGGGCGCCGAGCATCTGGCCGACCGCACCTACGGAACCCTGTCCGAGGGGGAGCGCAAGCGGGTCCTGATCGCCCGTGCGTTGATGACCGACCCCGAACTGTTGCTGCTCGATGAGCCCGCGGCCGGCCTCGACTTGGGCGGCCGCGAGGAATTGGTGGCGCGGCTGGCCGATCTGGCCGCCGACCCGGATGCGCCCGCCCTGGTGCTGGTCACCCACCATGTCGAAGAGGTTCCTCCCGGCTTCAGCCACTGCCTGCTGCTGGCGGAGGGCCACGTCGTGGCATCGGGCCTATTGTCCGACGTGCTCACCGCCGAAAACCTGTCGGCCGCATTCGGCCAACAGATTGCCGTCGATTTCGTCGACGGGCGATATTTCGCCCGCCGGATCCGCGCCCGCGCAGCCCACCGGAGGCAGCAATGAATTCCCCGCCAGACCCCGTTCCATTGCAGGCCAGGCCCGCAGCAACCGTGATGCTGGTCCGCGACACCGGGCTCGACACCGGACTCTCGGTATTCCTGATGCGACGACACGCGGCGATGGATTTCGCTGCCGGGGTGATGGTGTTTCCCGGCGGCGGCGTCGACGACCGGGAC
The DNA here is from genome assembly GCF_003584745.1 of Mycobacterium pseudoshottsii JCM 15466. Lineage (NCBI taxonomy): Bacteria > Bacillati > Actinomycetota > Actinomycetes > Mycobacteriales > Mycobacteriaceae > Mycobacterium > Mycobacterium pseudoshottsii. Next base: position 4,577,991 of record NZ_AP018410.1, on the reverse strand, counting down.
CGCAACGCCGACCTGGGCGGGCTGGGGGCCTGGGCCGGCCCGCCGCCGTTGTGGTGGGCCCAGCGCTTCGGCATCCAACCCGATCTGGCTGAGGCGCTGGTCTGCGCCGCGGCGCGCGAGACGTTCGAGGAATCCGGGGTGTTGTTCGCCGGACCGGCCGACGACCCCGACGGCATCGTCGGTGACGCCTCGATATACAGCGAGTCCCGCGCGGCGCTGGCCGACCACACGCTGTCCTTCGCGGACTTCCTGCGCCGCGAAAACCTGGTGCTGCGCGCCGATCTGCTGCGGCCCTGGGCGAACTGGATTACCCCGGAGGCGGAACGGACCCGTCGCTACGACACCTTTTTCTTCGTCGGAGCCCTGCCGGAGGGGCAGCGCGCCGACGGCGAGAACACCGAATCCGATCGGGCGGAGTGGATGCTGCCCCGTGATGCCATCGCCGACTTCGCCGCGGGCCGAAACTTCCTCTTGCCGCCGACCTGGACTCAGCTGGACGCGCTGGCCGGCCATACCGTCGCCGATGTGCTCGCCGTGGAACGCAAGATCGTGCCGGTGCAACCCAACCTCGCGCTCAAGGGCGACAACTGGGAGATCGAGTTTTTCGACTCCGATCGCTACAACCAGGCGCGGATCTCCGGCGGATCGACCGTTTGGCCGTTATGAACGAGTTCGTCAGCGTCGTGGCTGACCAGGGACTGGCCACCTTGGTGGTGTCCAGGCCACCCACCAATGCGATGACCCGCCAGGTCTACCGGGAGATCGTCGCGGCCGCCGACGAGCTGGGACGCCGCGACGACATCGGCGCAGTTGTGCTCTTCGGCGGCCACGAGATTTTCTCCGCCGGCGACGACATGCCCGAACTGCGGACCCTCAACGCCCCGGAGGCCGACACCGCCGCCCGGGTCCGGCTGGAGGCCATCGATGCGGTGGCGGCGATTCCGAAACCAACCGTGGCGGCCGTCACTGGATACGCGTTGGGCGCGGGGCTGACCCTGGCGCTGGCGGCCGACTGGCGGGTCAGCGGTGACAACGTGAAGTTCGGCGCGACCGAGATCCTCGCCGGCCTGATTCCCGGCGGCGGCGGCATGGGGCGCCTGACCCGCGTGGTCGGGTCCAGCAGAGCGAAGGAGCTGGTTTTCAGCGGGCGATTCTTCGACGCCGAGGAGGCCCTCGCGTTGGGCCTGATCGACGACATGGTGGCCCCCGACGACGTCTACGACTCCGCCGTCGCGTGGGCCCGCCGCTATCTGGAATGCCCGCCGCGCGCCTTGGCCGCCGCCAAGGCGGTCATCAACGACGTCTTCGAACTGGAAGCCACCGAGCGGGCCGCCGCGGAACGGCGCCGCTATGTCGAGCTGTTTGCCGCTGGTCAGCGCGGTCCTGACGGCCGTGGGCCGGGCGGTGGTAACACGGGCGACCAAGACGGTCGTTAGGCTGCCCTGCATGACGAGGAGCTCGGAGATACCTGCCGACGCGGCGCCCAACCCGCACGCCACTGCCGAAGAGGTGGAGGCCGCCCGGCACGACAGCAAGCTCGCCCAGGTGCTCTACCACGATTGGGAAGCCGAGAACTACGACGAGAAGTGGTCGATCTCGTATGACCAGCGTTGCGTCGAGTACGCCCGGGGCCGCTTCGACGCCATCGTGCCCGCCCAAGTCCACGCCGATCTGCCGTATGAGCGGGCGTTGGAGCTTGGCTGTGGTACCGGGTTTTTTCTGCTCAACCTGATCCAGGCGGGGGTCGCCCGGCGCGGCTCGGTGACCGACCTATCCCCGGGCATGGTCAAGGTCGCCACCCGCAACGGGCAGTCACTGGGGCTCGACATCGATGGCCGAGTGGCCGACGCCGAGGGCATCCCCTACGACGACGACACGTTCGACCTGGTGGTCGGGCACGCCGTGCTACACCACATCCCCGATGTCGAGTTGTCGCTGCGTGAAGTGATGCGTGTGTTGAAACCGGGCGGCCGGTTCGTGTTCGCGGGGGAGCCCACCACGGTGGGCAACGAGTACGCCCGCACGCTGTCCACCCTGACCTGGCGAATCGCCACCAACGTCACCAAACTGCCCGGCCTGGGCGGCTGGCGGCGGCCGCAGGAAGAGCTCGACGAATCCTCGCGGGCCGCGGCCCTGGAGGCCATCGTCGACCTGCATACCTTCGCCCCCGAGGACCTGGAACGGATGGCGAAAAACGCCGGGGCGATCCGGGTCGAGACGGCCAGCGAAGAGTTCAGTGCCGCCATGTTCGGCTGGCCGGTGCGCACGTTCGAATCCTCGGCGCCGCCCGGGCGACTGGGCTGGAACTGGGCGAGGTTCGCCTTCAACGGCTGGAAGGCACTGAGCTGGATGGACGCCAACGTCTGGCGGCATGTGGCGCCCAAAGGCTGGTTCTACAACGTGATGGTCACCGGGGTTAAGCCCTCCTGAGCCCTGCGGGCACCGGCGTCGTTTTCGGCGTCGACGACGTCGCCTACCTGCGCTCCGACGCAGGTACCGCCGCCCTTCGCGCGGTCGCCGATCTGGAACTGCGGGACGCGACCCGAATCGCCGACATCACCGCGGCGCGCGCCCGCTTCGGCGAGCGCACCCCCATGCTGATCGAGACGACCCTGCTACGACGCCGGGCCGTGGCAAAACTGGGTGGGCTGTGCCCGAGTACGCCGGTGTCGGACTGGCTGTTCACCGACACCGCCTTGCAGCAGGCCACGGTGGCGGCGGTGGCCCTGCACCGGGCCAGGCGATTGGCCGATCTGACGGTGCACGACGCGACCTGCTCCATCGGCACTGAGCTGGCCGCGCTGTGCCGATCGGCGGCGACGGTGATCGGCAGCGACATCGACCCGGTACGGCTGGCGATGGCGCGCCACAACCTGGGGGGCGCGGTCGGGTTGTGCCGTGCCGACGCGCTGCGGCCGGTGACCCGGGACACGGTCGTCCTGGTCGATCCGGCGCGTCGCAGCAAGGGGCGCCGGCGCTTCAGTCCGGCCGATTATCAGCCCGGGCTGGGGCCCGTTCTCGACGTCTACCGCGATCGGCCGCTGGTGGTGAAGTGCGCGCCCGGGATCGATTTCGATCAGGTGAGTCGCCTGGGTTTCGACGGCGAAATCGAGGTGACGTCCTACCAGGGCTCGGTTCGCGAGGCGTGCCTGTGGTCGCGGGGCCTGGCCGCAGCTGGGGTGCGCCGTCGGGCCAGCATCCTCGACAGCGGCGAACAGATCACCGATTCCGAGCCCGACGACTGCGACGTGCGTCCCGCCGGGCGCTGGATCATCGATCCCGACGGAGCGGTGGTCCGGGGCGGCCTGGTGCGCCACTACGGCGCCAGGCACCGGCTGTGGCAGCTCGATCCCAATATCGCCTATCTGTCCGGCGACACCCTGCCAGAAGGGATACGGGGCTTCGAGGTGCTCGAGGCGCTACCGTTCGACGAGCGGCGGCTGCGTCAGGCCCTGAACGCGCTGGACTGCGGAGCGCTGGAGATTCTGGTCCGGGGCGTGCAGGTCGATCCTGACGCCCTGCGCCGGCGGCTACGGCCGCGTGGCGGCCGCGCGCTGTCGGTGGTGATCACGCGCATCGGTACGGGAAGCGCCAGCCACGTGACGGCATACGTTTGCTGTCCGTCGCGGTAGCGTCCGGGTACGCTGGCGGCGGTTACCCCTTTGCAACGCCACCGTCCGTTTTGGTCTGCGAGGAAAAATCAACGATGCGCTTAATGATTGCGGCCGCAATGCTTGTCAGTGCGGTCCTATTGGCTTGGCCGGCTGCCGCCGAGCCGCCGTCCTGTGCCAGCCTCGGCGGCAACGTCGAAGGCGCTCAGATGTGCCACATCCACGCGACGGGATCCACGTACACGTTGGACATCACGTTTCCCCAGGACTACCCGGATCAGCAGGCGCTGACCGACTACATCACCCAGAACCGGGACGGGTTCGTCAGCGTGGCGACCGGGTCCGGGCGACGTGATCAGCCCTATCAGATGGACGCCACCACCGAACAACACGCCGCCGGCCAGCCGCCGCACAACACCCGCAGCGTGGTGCTGAAGTTCTTCCAGGATCTCGGTGGCGCACACCCCTTCACCTGGTACAAGGCTTTCAACTACAACCTCGGGACCAAGCAGCCGATCACCTTCGACACCTTGTTCGCGCCGGGGACCACCCCGCTGGACGCCATCTACCCGATCGTCCAGCGCGAGCTGGCGCACCAGACCGGGCTCGGTGTGGCGATCCTGCCCTCCAATGGTCTGGACCCGACGCACTACCAGAACTTCGCCATCACCGACACCGACGTGATCTTCTATTTTGCTCAGGGTGAGCTGCTGCCGTCGTTTGCCGGCGCTACCCAGGCCCAGGTGCCGCGCAATGCCATCCCGCCCCTGGCGATCTGAGGTTCACACGGGGCCGGCCAGCGATTCCATCGCCGCGGCGCCGATGCCCAGCGTCAGCTGGGCCACACACCCGATGATCGGCACCACGAAGGCCACGTTGTGCCGTGCGAGCCGGTACACGCTGATGATGAGATCGGCGAGAAATATCACGATGCCGCCCCAAAAACCCAGCCCGATCGCTTTGTCGACCCAGGAGGGATCACCGCAGGTCTGGTAGCCGCACGGGTCGGTACCCATGACGAGCAGGCCCAACACCAACATCGTCACCACGAATAAGAAGGCGTGCAGGACCAGCAGGGCGATGGTGAGGGTGACATTTACCGCTCGATGGGCCTTGGCGCGACGGCTGCCGGCGCCGCCGGTGTGCACCGGGGCGAGATCGTCGGTAGACACCCAACAAGTATGGCCGCTAGGCCGGCGCGAAGCTGTATACCTGGCCGTCGCTGGTCGCAGTTACCACGCGGCCGTCGACGGCGATCGACACCCCGACCGGATATCCGGTCGCCGCGGGCAGCGAATAGCTGTTGATCGTGTGGCCGTCCGCCGGGTTGAACACCAGCAACGACATACCGGGTCCGCCTTCGTGGGGCGGACCCGCGACGATCGTGTAGCCGACGTTTCCGGCCGCCAGGCTGGACGTCGATAGGGGCGTGACGTCATCGCGGCGCCAGGCCTGGTCGGCATGGTCGCCCGCGTCGCGAAACGCCGCCAGCCGGGTGTCGGGGCCGCCGCCGGAAACGATCAGGCCCTCCGGGGTGACCGTCGACGGTGTCTGAGCCAGAAATCCCAACGGCACCGACCACTTCACCTTGCCGTCCGTTGCGTGCAGGGCCCACAGCCGTTGGTCGCAGCCGTTGACGTACACGGTTTCGCCGTCGGCCGATAGCACCGGACTGGCAAGTACGCCGTCTTTGACGGCGTCGCTGGTCCACTCCCGAACCAGTTGCTGCGCGTGGTACTTGAGCCCGACCAGCCCCGCCGCCGGCGCTCCGGGTTGCCAGACGCCGACCACCACCGTGCCGTTGACCTTCGAGAACGCCGGGGCCGCCGCCACCGGGCAGCCCTGTCGTGCCGGAGCGCAGTCGGCCAGACCACGCGCCGGATCAGTCGGATCGACGCCCTCCACCAGATCCATCGGGCTGCCTACGATCTTGCCGCGGTGGGCGTCGAACACCAGCATCTGTCCCAGATGGGTGGCCACGAGTAGGTGGCCGTTGCCCAAAAATCGCGGGGTGGACGGCATGCCGATCACCGGTTGGCGCCAGCGCGTCCACTGGGTGACGGGGAAGGCAACGATCGCGCCCGGCTGGCCGACGTAGAGGTTGTCGAATCCGTCGAACAACGGACCGGCGAAGCCGCCGCCCTGGACCAGCCGAACACACCAGCGTTGCCGGCCGTTGTCGTTGTTCTCCCACTCCATCAGCGAACACCCGGCCGGGGTCTGCGAGTTGAGCGCGAGGTAGCCGCGCCCGCTCAACGCCGGCCCGGCGGCCAGACTTCCCTTGACCGAACGCGTCCACTTCAGCGCCAGCTTGCTGGAGCCGGCGGTGGTGGTGTAGCTGCTGTTGGCGGCGTCGCCGTACTGTGCGGGCCAACCTAGCGCGGGTGCGGCGTCCACCCACGAATCGGTATTGCCGCAGCCGCCCAGCCCGATCGTGAGTGCAGCCGCGAGAGCGGTCGTCAGGAGACGTCGGGCAAACACCGGATGATTTCGCAGGGTTCCCAAATCCTTCCGCTACGCGGTAGCTCACGGGGTCCGGCCCGTCTGCATGAGCAGCGATCGAGTACAGGTGAGGGTAACGCGTGGCGGTGTACTCGTGGCGATTGCCCGACGTCCTTCGGGGTGGTCAGGCCTCGGGACGCTGTGCGTCGTGCATCGGCGTCACGCTAGGCTTTCCGCCCATGACGACCATGTGGGGTGCGCCGCTTCATCGCCGCTGGCACGGGTCGCGGTTGCGGGACCCCCGCCAGGCCAAGTTCCTGACGCTGGCATCGCTGAAATGGGTGCTGGCCAACCGCGCGTACACGCCGTGGTACCTGGTGCGGTACTGGCGGCTGCTCAAGTTCAAACTCGCCAACCCGCACATCATTACCCGGGGCATGGTCTTCCTCGGGAAGGGCGTGGAAATCCATGCGACACCTGAGCTGGCGCAGCTCGAGATTGGCCGCTGGGTGCACATCGGGGACAAGAACACCATTCGTGCCCACGAGGGATCGCTGCGCTTCGGCGACAAGGTGGTGCTGGGCCGCGACAACGTCATCAACTGCTACCTCGACATCGAGTTGGGGGACTCGGCGTTGATGGCCGATTGGTGCTACGTCTGCGACTTCGATCACCGGATGGACGACATCAACGTCCCGATCAAAGACCAGGGGATCATCAAGTCGCCGGTGCGGATCGGGCCTGACACCTGGGTCGGTGTCAAAGTGACGGTGCTGCGTGGCACGTCGGTGGGGTGCGGTTGTGTGCTGGGCGCGCATGCGGTGGTCCGTGGTGACATCCCCGACTATTCGATCGCGGTGGGATCACCGGCCAAGGTGGTCAAGAACCGCCAGCTGTCCTGGGAGACCTCGGCGGCTCAGCGCGCGGAGCTGGCCGCGGCGCTGGCCGACATCGAGCGCAAGAAGGCGGCTCACTAGTCGGCGGTGCGCCTGGCGCCTCAGGCGGTGGCGAACAGATGATTGTGTGCGATCCACTCGCTGATCCGAGCCATGGTGGCCGGTAGCACTCGCGCCGAGAACACGAGATGGTCGGAGCCGGGAATCTCGACGAAGGTGCCGTTGCGGTACCGGCCGGCCGTTTGGCGTGCGATCCCGCTCCCCACGATGCGGTCGTACTCGCCGCCTAACACCAGAACCGGACCCGTGACCGCGGGGTAGTCGACGCGCGCGACCTTGGAGCGGTCCAGCCAGGGCAGGGCCAGCTCGAAGAACAACACGCGTCCGGACTCGCAGACCAGATCATCGAACATTTCGCGGGCCGCGCCGGCCGACTGGGCTCCGGCGATACCGGTCCGAAACCGGGGCCACGACGGGGGCGCTACCGGCTTGGTCCATGGCCGCGGCCGCAGCGCGTGCCGCATCGAAAGGCCCGCCGTTGTGCGGTTCAGACCAACGGGTCCGACCGGCGAGGGGCAGGCGGCGACCACGCCGATGTGGCGGGTTCGCGCTGCCACCAGCTGGACCAGCAGGCCGCCCAGGGAGTGTCCGACCAGCAGGGGCGCGGAGTCGAGCGAGGCCACCAGCTCGACCAGGTCATCGGCGTAGTCACGCAGGCTCAGCGTGGCAATGCGGGCCGCGCCGTCGGGCAACGGCAATTCGTGATGGCGCAACGTCGGAGTGTGGACCGTGTAGCCGTGGTGTTCGAAAGCGGACCGGGCGCCGGCCAGCTGCCGGCCGCGGCTCCATGCGCCATGAATCAGGACGACATGTTTGCGCACTCCTGCAGTATTGCTGTCGCGGTCCTACTCGGGGTGGTCGTCGACCTTGAAGTCGAACCGGACATCGCCGGCGTCGATGCTGGTCACGGTCACATTGACGCCATAGGTCTTGCTGCCGTCGATGAGCTTACACCGCAGTGTCGCGCCCACCACGCCCTTGAGGTTGTCGGGGCAGGTCACCGAGTCGGGTCGTTGGCCCACCTTCTGATACAGCTTGTTGCTGATGATGTGTGCGACCTTGTCCTTGTCGACGGTCTCCACCATGTCGAACTTGACGTCTTTGCCGTCGACGCTGGTCACGGTGACGTTGACGTTGTATGTGGAGTCTTTGACCTTCATTTCGCAGTTGAGCTGAGCCCCGACCTTGGCCGGGAGATCTCCCGGGCAGGTCACCGACTCGGGCTTGTTGCCGGAAGCGTCGGTCATCTTGGCCTTGATCTGCTCGGCCACATCGCTTTTGCTCACCGAATGCGATCCGGTTCCGATCGAACAGGAACAGGCGCCGGCGCTGGCCATCAGGCCCACCGCGGCGCCTGAGACCAGAAACGTCCGCACGATCGAATGAGCCATATCGCCTCCCTGGCGTCGACAACTGGGAATCGGCTGATAATTACATGTCAAACAGCTCCGGAAAGGCGAATCAGCCAAACACCAAGCAAACGCTACTGTTTGGCAAAGAGATCCGGCGCCCGCAGGTCAGCCGATGTCGTGATAGCGGCGCAACGCCTCGGCGCGTTCGGTGCCGTGATCCACGATCGGCGCCGGATATGTTGACGGGCATGGGCCGCCGCGCCGCTGAATCCGATGCACGTTGTCGACATCGCGCAGTTCGGGGACCCAACGTCGAATGTAATCGCCCGCGGGATCGAACTTTTCGGCTTGTGCGCTCGGATTGAAGATCCGAAAGTACGGCGCGGCGTCGGTGCCGCATCCCGCCGACCACTGCCAGCCGTGCTGATTGCTGGCCAGGTCACCGTCGGTGAGTTGGTCAAGGAACCAGGCGGCCCCCCATTGCCAGGGCAGGTGCAGGTCTTTGACCAGGAAGGATGCGGCGATCATCCGGACCCGGTTGTGCATGAACCCGGTTTCGCGCAACTGACGCATCCCGGCATCGACCAATGGATATCCGGTTTCTCCGGCCTTCCAGCACTCGAAAAGGCGTCTGGCGTTGGCGTCGGTGTCGGTCACGATGCCGTCGAAGTTGCTGTTCCAGTTGTGCCAGGCGCTGGCCGGCCAGTGGTGCAGGACGGCGCCATAAAAATCCCGGAACGCCAACTCACGTAGGTAACTACGCGCTCCGGTGCCGGTCAGGTCCATGCCCGCGACCATGGTCCGGGGATGGATGGTGCCGAACTTCAGGTGCGCCGACATCCGGCTGGTGCCCTCGAAGTCCGGCCTGTCGCGGTCATGCTCATAGCGGTCCAGCTTGGCGGTGCGGAATGCTGTCCATTCCCGGATGGCCGCGGCCTCACCGGCGGCCAGGTCAAGCTCAGTGCCCGGATCGGGGATCTCGCACTGCTCGATGTCGGTCTGCGCCGGATCCAGCCAACACGCCGATCCGGGCCCCGTGTCAGCCGGTGCTCGCCATCGCGCGTCCTGCCATTTGCGGAAGAACGGGGTGAACACCTGGTAGGGGCTGCCATCGTTTTTGACGACTCGACCCGGTGAAACCAGATACGGCGAGCCCGTCGCTACCAGTGGCACGCGGCCCAGCCCCGCTGCAACCCGTTCGTCGCGACGCCGCCCAAACGGCGCGAAATCGCCGGTAACGTGCACCGATGATGCCTCGATTGCTTTGGCTATCAGCGGAATCCGCTGCTCGGGCCGACCGCGTGTCACCAGTAGGCGGCCCTGCAGTGCATCGTTGAGTTGGCGAAGTGAGTCGCCGAGGAACTGCAGGCGGCGCAGGCCTGAGGAAGCTTCCAGGCGCGGGTCGACCACGAAGCAGGCGAGCACTTCCTCGCTATCGGCGGCAGCGGCCAGTGCCGGATGATCGCCAAGCCGCAGATCGCGGCGAAACCACAACAGAGCCCTTGTCATTGGGTGGTTCAGCGGTTGAGTCGCCAGACGTGGGTGGCCAGCACGGTGGCGAACGCGCACCACACGGCGTAGGGGAGCATCGCCAGCCCGGCGCGCCGATCGGCGTCGGCGGTTCGCCGCACCAGGTCGGCGCTGCTGGTTGCCAGGACCGCGGCACCGAGCGCTGACGCTCCCAGCCGGTGGAACCGGAAGAACAGCCAACTCCACCCGGCGTTGAGTACCAAGTTGATGCTCAACGCGCCGATGTAGCGGCGTGCCTTGTCGCGCTGGCCAGTTGCGTTCAACCGGTCGATGGCCACTGCCGAACTGGCGGCGATATCGCCGTAGAGCGTGGTCCACACCATGGGGAAGGCGACCGAAGGTGGCTGGTAGGACGGTTTGCGCAGTCGCGCGTACCAGTCTGAGGTTCGTGGCGGGCTGGCAATGCTTCCGCTACCGGCCGCCGCGGTGACCGCAAGCGCGGTGCCGGCCAGTGTCGATTTGTTCATTCTGATCCTCCGTCCGCGTGCGAATACGCTAAATCAGGTTGGTGAGCAGTGGTTTTGGGATCACTGGGCCACCAGATGCGATCGCCGATCAAGGTGAACAGCGCCGGAATTACCAGGGTACGTACGACGAAGGTGTCCAACAGAATTCCCAGGCCGACGATGATGCCCAACTGGGTCAGCACGATCAGGGGCAGCACAGCGAGCACGCAGAAGACGGCGGCTAGAACGATTCCCGCGCTGGTGATGACCCCGCCGGTGGCGGACACCGCCCGGACCATCCCGGCGCGCGCGCCATTTCGTGCCGACTCCTCACGGGCTCGGGTGACCAGGAATATCGTGTAGTCCACCCCGAGGGCGGCCAGGAACAGGAACGCGAACAGTGGGGTGCTGTTGTCCAGGGGGGGAAAGCCGAATACGTGGATGCTGGCCCAGCCGCCGAGTCCCAACGCGGCCAGCGCGCCGAGAATGGTGGCGGCCAGCAGGATCAGCGGAGCCAATGCGGAGCGCAGCAGCGCGTAGAGCACCACCAAGATGACGGCAAGGATGGCCGGAATCAGCAGGGCACGGTCGTGCTCGGCCGCGTCGCGTACGTCAAGTGCCTGCGCATCCGGCCCGCCGACCAACGCGGAGGGGGACGCTTGGCTGGCCGAATGTCGAAGCGCTGCAATCGTTGTGAACGCCCGTTCGGAGGATGGTGGGGCGTCGATCACCACCGACCACTTGGTCAGTCCGGCCCCGAACTTGCCGGAGCGGCCCGACTCGGTAACCGAGACCACGCCCGGTGTTGCGCCAATGGCTTGCCGCACTTGCGTCGCCTGCGCCGAGGGGGCTACCACCAGTGTGGGGTTAACCAGGCCCGCGGGGAAGTGCTGGGCCACGACGTCGTAGCCGGAAACCGAATCAGCTTTGACCCGGAACTGCTCGGTCTGAGACAGCCCGATGCGGGTGCCGAGCAGCCCGGTCGCCAACCCGATCAACAGGGCGACGGTGACCAGGGCGACCGGAGCGGGTCGGCGAGCCACCCGTTGGGCGACCGCATGCCAAAAGCCGGAATCGAGCGCCGTGGTGTCCTCGGCGCGGGGAATGAAGGGCCAGAACAGTCTTCGCCCACACAGCGCCAGCAGCGGTGGCAGCACCACTAGCACCGATACCGCCGCGACGACCAGCCCGCACGCCGCCAGGGCGCCCAGACTGCGGTTGCTGGGGGTTGCCGCGAAGACCAGCGTGAGCAGCGCCAGCACCACGGTGGCATTGCTGGCGGCGATCGGCGGTCCGGCCATGCGCACCGCCCGGGCCAGCGCGTCGCGGTGATCGCGGTGAACCGGAAGTTCCTGCCGGTATCGAGAAATCAGCAGCAGCGCGTAGTTGGTCCCGGCGCCGAAGACCAGCACACTGGTGATCCCCGAGGTGGATCCGTCGAAGTTCAGCCCGGTCAGGGCGGCGACCGCGGTCCCGACTGTGGTCGCGACCCGATCGGCGAAGGCGATCACCAGCAATGGCAGCAGCCATAGCACCGGCGAGCGGTAGGTGAGGATGAGCAGCAGCGCTACCAACGATGCCGTCACCGCCAGCAGGGTGATGTTTGCGTTGGTGAATGCATTGGCGATGTCGGCGCCGAAGGCCGGTCCGCCGGTGACATGGGCGTCCAGGTCCGCCGGCAGTCCCTCGTGTGCCGCCTCGCGCAACGCCTTGACAGCGTCGTTGAGGGCCAGGCCCGACAGGTTCGCGCTGATGGGCACCACCGAGATTGCCGCTTTTGTGTCGGCCGAGATCAACGGAGCTGCCGGTCGCGGGTTCGCGCCGGGGTGTGCCGAGGCCTGCATGCGCTGTGCTGCCTGTTGTGCCGCGCGGCGATCGGCGGCGTCCAGCGTGGTCCCGTCCGAGCGAGTGACGACCAGGATCAGTGGGGCCCGGTCGCCGCCGGGGAAGCGGCCCAGCTCGGATTCGACTTTCGCCGACTCCGCGTCGGCGGGTACCGACTGCGGTGCTTGCCCGGCCGCGGAGTTTCCTCCTACCAACACCATGAACACCGTGGCCAGTGCGACGACACCCACCGAGATCAGCCACGACCTCTTGGCCGCTAGCGCCGCCGCAAGTCTGTCCCAAACCACGTGCGCAAGTATTTCAGTTATTAAGTAATTTTGAATCAAGGGTGCACCCGGTGTGCTCCGCTGGTGCCGCACCAAATGCCAAAAGCTATGGGGAGTAGCGTAATTCATGCAGATCGTCTGATCGCATGCCGGTCGGCGCCGGGTAGCGCCGCGCGAGGCGCCGGTGCTGCCCGCCGGGTTTGGCCAGTAGTGTCGTCGGCTTAGCGGGCAGTCATGCCCGGTAAGGGCATTCGGGCCGGCGAAGGGACTCCGTTGGGCATCATCACCAGGGCGGCCACACCGCTAATCCTGGCCATCGCCTCGCTGTGCGCGCTGGTCGCCACCCCGGCGGTAGCGGCGCCCGATGCGCTGTCCGCGGCCGTGGACAGCGCGTTTCGACCGCTGCTGGTCCAGTACGACATACCCGGTATGGCCGTAGCGGTGACGGTCAACGGCCAACAGCGCTACTTCAACTATGGAGTTGCCGCCAAGCAAAGCGGTGCCCCCGTGACGGCGGACACCATCTTCGAGATCGGTTCGGTGAGCAAGACGTTCACCGCAACGCTGGCCTGCTACGCGCAGGAACTCGGCAGAATATCGCTGGCGGGGCACCCCTCCGCGTACATGCCGCAGCTCGCGGGCAGCGCCATCGACAAGGCCACCCTGCTGAACTTGGGTACCTACACCGCTGGCGGACTGCCCCTGCAATTTCCGCCCGAGATCACCGACGACGCCCAGATGCAGGCCTACTTTCAGCAATGGACACCCGATGACGCCCCGGGCCAACAGCGGCGCTACTCCAACCCGAGCATCGGGCTGCTGGGCCACCTCACCGCGCTGGCGATGAACAGCGATTTTGCCGATTTGGTCCAAACCCAGGTCTTTCGCAAGCTGGGGCTGTCCCACAGCTTCATCCGGGTGCCGCAAGCCCAGATGGACGACTACGCGTGGGGGTACAACGCCAGCAACGAACCGGTTCGGGTGAACCCGGGGGTTTTTGCTGCCGAAGCTTACGGCGTCAAGTCATCTGCACCTGACATGCTGCGCTTCGTCGAGGCTAACATCTCACCCGAGGGCCTACCGGCGTCGATGCGCCGTGCCGTGCAAGCAACCCACCTCGACGACTTTAATGTCGCTGACATGGTCCAGGGGCTTGGCTGGGAGCAGTATTCCTACCCGGTCACCCTCGATCAGCTGCTGGCCGGCAACTCCAACACCATTGCCATGCAGCCAAACCCGGTTACCCTGGTCGCCGGGGTGCCCCCGTCCGGCCCGAGGCTGTTCAACAAGACCGGTTCCACCGACGGGTTCGGCGCCTATGCCGCGTTCGTACCCGACAAAAGGATCGGCATTGTGATGCTGGCGAACAAGAACTTCCCCAACGCCGCACGCATCACGGCGGCCCATGCGGTGCTCGAAAAACTCGCGGCCGAGTCGCGATAGATTGGATCAATGGTCGAGCCCGCACGGGCCTTCGCGAGCCGGCGCCCGCCTCCGTCAGCTAATTCAACTGGTTAAAGATTAATGAACTGAAATTAATTGCCGATGCGGATATGCTGCACATTGCCATGGATGCGGATGAACAGGCCTGCAGCCGCCAGGGGCTCGAGTCGGCGATTTCGGCCGATCTGCGGGAGTTATCGACCGAATCCGATCAGATCGGCCACTTGTTTGCGGTGTCACACAGCGTGCGCCCCAACGATTTTCGGGCGCTGCTACACATCATGGTCGCCGAAACCGGCGGTCGGCCGCTGACCTCGGGGCAACTCGGGGAGTGGATGGGTCTATCGGCCGCCGCGATTACCTATTTGGTGGATCGGCTCATCGAATCCGGCCACATTCGACGCGATACTCACCCCGAAGACCGTCGCAAGGTCGTCCTACGGTATTCCGAACCCGGCCTGGCGACCGCCCGGTCTTTCTTCACTCCGCTGGGAATGCACACCCGTGCCGCGCTGGACGGCGTTGCCGACCCGGATCTGGTGGCGGCGCATCGAGTCTTTACCGCCCTTATCGCCGCGATGCGCGTGTTTCGGACCGATCTGAGCTCGCCGTAGCGCTAGGGCGCGCTCTGGCCGATCTTCTTCAGGGCGGCCACCAGGCCCGCGGGATCGGCGACGGTCACGGTCAGTGCCGAGTGATCCCGCAAACCCAGCACCCGGTGGATCCGCGGCTCGAAGTGGACACACGCCCCGGCCTGCGCATTGGTGCCAAAGGTAAGGCCGTCGTCGACCATCGACAGTCGCGGGCCTACCGCGGTCCACCATCGGTATGGCCCGGTGACGTGGGAGTCGGTCACGCTCGACAGTGGCGCTTCGGCATGAAAGGGCCCATAGCGGGCCACGAAACGGCCGTCGTCGGTCAGCGTGACGCCTTGGCGGCCCGGCCACCGGAACGGGAGCCACATGGGGGCCAGGCGGGCGTCGTAGCGGTAGGGAAAGTACTCGCCCCGGTCTTGCGGCGTCATTGCATGGCTCCGATCGTTGGCGCCCCAGCTGCCTGTGTCCCCTCGAGGCTACTGGTCGAACCGCATGGTTTCGACGTGGTGGTTGGGTCGGTGGCTGTTCCACAATTGACGGGCCGGCGGGCTCGACTTGCCGGGGCGTAGCGTCGACAGACACACGAAAGGTAGATCCCCAGATGCTGGGATGCATTGTGCCGCGTTTGGCCCAATTCCTGGAGGCGGTCGGTCTCGTCGTTGGGGTGCGGGTTACCGAAGAACCGGCCCACACCGTCGAACAACTCGGCAAGGGCCTAGAGGTCCGTCGTTATGGTCCGCGCGTTGCGGCCGAAACCGTGGTCGACGACACCGAGGAAGGCGCCCGAAATCGCGGATTCCGCGTCCTGGCCGGCTATATTTTCGGCGCCAACCACGCCAAGTCGAAACTGGCGATGACGGCTCCCGTGAGCCAACACCGCGATCAGACCGGCGCGGGCGAACCCATCGCCATGACAGCGCCGGTGGCGCAGCAAGCCGGCGACGGCGGCACGTGGACGATACGGTTTTTCATGCCGGCCAAGTGGACCCTGGATACCCTGCCGGTGCCGAACGACAACGCCGTCGCCCTGGTAGCGGTGCCGGCGGAGACTTACGCGGTGCTGCGCTTCAGCGGTGATCGCGGCGCGGGCGCGGTGGCGGCGCGCACCACGGAGCTACTCGGCTTGCTCGACGGCACCGATCTGCAACCGGTTGGTTCGCCGGTGGCGTGGTTCTACGATCCGCCGTGGACAATTCCATGCCTTCGTCGCAACGAAATCGCCGTTCCGGTGACCAGGCGCTGACCAGGCCTTCGGTAGAGTCATTACTTCTGCATCGAGCGTGGCTTTTGCACTGTGGTGATCGACCGAGCTGCGATTGAGCAGTAGTGTTTGACTACGCCAAGAATGGGTAACCGGTTTCCGCCGGATAATGTCGTTGCCAATAGAAGTGGGGTTGGTCGCGGCTGGATTGCCGTGACCGGTTGGAAATCATGTATCACCGATGGTGTCGCGCAGCGATCGCGGTCGTGTTCGTGCTGGTGAGCGTTGAGACGCCGGCACTGGGGCGGGCCGCCGTTGGAGTGACGGCATATCCCGGATTGGAAATCCATCAGGGCTCGGTGGTGTGCGTGATTGGATTCGTCGAACCGCAGATGCGGATAGCCTTCAGTGCCGGTCGATGCAATGGCGATCCGATGGTGACCGACCGCTACGGCAATGCGGTCGGTGCCGTGACGCTGGCCGGCCAGGCGACGGTCAGTGAAGTGGCGGTCGACGGTGCGGCTGCCGGTGTCGACTATGAAGTCATCACCTTGGCCCCCGAAGTGGCCGCTACCGACCTGCTGCCCACCGGACTTCGACTGCAGTCGAAACCAGGGTTTCGGGTCCAGCCCGGTGCACGGGTGTGTGAGGCCACCGCGGCGAGGCAACGCTGCGGCCGCGTCGACACCGTCACCGAGAGCCGCTTCGTCATTGCCGGCATGGACGCGGATCAGCACGAGATTGGTGCACCCGTATACGTGCTGGACGACGACAACCACGCCTTGATCGCCGGCTTGCTCGACGGTGTGCGCGGCTCGATATCCGAAGCCCAGTCCTGGCCGGCGGTCATGCGGCAGGTCTACCTCGATTCACGCTCGGTGGACTCCACGCAGCCACCCCCGCAGGGGCGCACGATCGGCAGCTAGCTGATCACCGATGACGCCCCAGCAAGTGGCGCAGGGCCGTGTCGAGGTCGGGCTGGCGGAACCGGTGCTCAGCCAGCGCCAGCCGCGCCGGCAGGACGCGCTGACTGGCACACGCGAGTTCGCGGGCGCCCTGATCGCCCAGCAATAGCCGCGGTCCCAGTGCCGGGACCGGCAACACCGCGGGTCGGTGCAAGACCTGGGCCAGGGTGCGCGTGTACTCGGCGTTACGCACCGGTTGTGGTGCAACAGCGTTCACCGGACCCGATAGCCCGGTGTCCCACAAGGCGCGGTGATAGATGTCGACCAGGTCGTCGATCCCGATCCAGGACAGCCACTGACGACCGTCGCCAAGGCGGCCGCCCAGCCCGGCGCTGAACAGGGGGCGCAGCAACTGCAGGGTGCCGCCGCGGGGAGACTGCACGATGCCGGTGCGTACCAGCACCACTCGCACGCCGTCTTGTCGGGCGGGGCCGGTCGCCGCTTCCCACTCGGCGACGACATCGGCGAGAAACCCCTCGCCGCGACCGCTTTCCTCGGTCAGTATCTCGTCGGCACGGTCGTAGCCGTAATACCCGACAGCCGAGGCCGAGATCAGCACGCGAGGCCCGTCAGCGCCGCGGCCCAGTAACTCGGCAAGCCGACGCGTCGGACCAATTCGGCTCTCGCGTATAGCGTTTCGATGCGCTGTGGTGAACCGCCCGGCGATTGAGGCGCCGGCCAGATGAATCACCGCGTCGATCCCCGTCAGTAACTCGGGGTCAGGATCGTGCGGGTCCCAGTGCCGCTCGTCGGCGCCGCGTGGGGTGCCACGAACCAAGCGCACGACCCGGTGCCCGCCAGTGCTCAAAAAGGCGGTCAGCGCCGAACCGACCAGCCCGGAGGACCCCGTGACCGCAATTGTTGTGGGGCCCAGGCCAGCAGCGGCGGCAAGTTTGTGTGCGGCCAGATCATCGGCAAGCTGCTGGTGGCGGTATACGAACATCGGCCGCAATGCCGATGCCGGTATCGGGGTGTCGACACGGTCGATCACCCGGGTCCGGCCCGCGCCGGCGTCCTCGAAGTCGTGAGTGTGCCGCCACCGCACCGCGATTCGGGCCGGCAGCGAAGCCAGCCCGCCGCTTGCGATGGTGTCGACGAAACGCCTTGGGGGATCGTAGGAATCGGGCTGGTGCTGGGCCAACCAGCGCAGGCCGCCGGGAAGCGCCAGCGTCGCGCGACCATCTTCGAGTGATCGTGCCTCGGTTACCAACCGCATGGGTTGCCAGGGCGGTGACAGTCGGCTGAATGCTCCAGGCCTGCTGTGCCACTCGAACACCTCATCGCGTGGCGCGTCGACCACGCTGGAATACACCACGCCCATCGTTGCACGTTACCGCCGCGGGTGGCCGCGCGGCGACGGCGTGCCCGATAGCGGATAGTGATCAGCATGAGCGTTGTCGATGGCATCCGTTCTTTGCTGGATACCACCCTGGATCGGGCACTCGATCGCACCATCGTTGGGGGATACACCCGTGTCGGCTATCAGCTTCGCCATTCGGGCTGGTCCGACGATCCCTCACCGGCAGCCCTGCGGGGCCGCACCGCGATGGTCACCGGCGCAAATCGCGGCCTGGGTAAGGCCATTGCCGCCGGGTTGGCCGAGCTGGGAGCCGCCGTTGTGTTGACCGTGCGCGATCGCGACAGTGGGCAGCGCGCACGCGACGAGATCGCCGCGGCCTCCGGCGCCGACGTGCGGGTGGAGGTCTGCGATGTCTCCAGCCTCAGTGCCGTTCGGGCCTTCGCGACAGACCTGCGCACCCGGGTGTCCCGGCTGGACGTGCTGGTCCACAATGCCGGGTTGCTGCCCGCGGCCCGCGCCGAGACCGACGAGGGCCATGAGATCACGCTGGCCACCCACGTCTTGGGGCCGATACTGCTGACCGAACTGCTGGTTCCGATGCTGGCCGAGTCCGACGACCCGAGAGTGATCCTGATGTCTTCGGGCGGCATGTACACCCAACCGCTGCCGATCGAGGATCCCGAATACCGTGCCGGTGGCTACCGCGGGGCGGTCGCATACGCCCGCACCAAGCGCATGCAGGTGGCATTGACGCCGCTGCTTGCCCGGCGCTGGAGCGGCGAGCGCATCCGCGTCTACTCCATGCATCCCGGCTGGGCCGACACTCCGGGGGTGGCCACATCACTGCCGGGTTTTCGCGCGGTCATCGGGCCGCTACTGCGCACCGCCGAACAGGGCGCCGACACCGCGGTGTGGTTGGCGGCCACCAGACCGGCACCGCTGAGCGGCACCTTCTGGCATGACCGTCGGACTCGCCCGGAGCACTACCTGCCGTGGACCCGGTACAGCGACGATGACCGTCAACGGCTGTGGCGGTACTGCGCGGACGCGATCGGCATCGACTAGCGATCAGGCAGCGCGTGCTCGACGATCGGCAACCGGGGCAGCGGCTGCCGTTCTCCGCGCTTGGCCGCCAGGTACACCTGCGCGGTCTGCTCGGCCACGGTCTGCCAATCGAAGTCGGAGTTGAGCCGTTCCCGCGCGGCCCGGGCACGTTGCTGCGCGGCGGCCGGATCATCGAGCACACCGCACACCGCGGCGGCCAGCGCCGCCACGTCGCGGGGTGGGCACGATACCCCGGTGACCCCGTCGATCACCGCTTCGCCCAACCCGCCGATATTCGACGTCACCAACGGTGTTCCGGCCGCGGTGGCCTCCAGCGCGACCAGTCCGAACGGCTCGTAGTGGCTGGGGAACACCGCGGCGTCGGCCCGATGTAGCAGGGTCAGCAGTTCGGCGTGCTCGAGGTAGCCCAGGAACTTGGTGGCCTTGAGCACCCGGTGTTTGCGTGCCTGCTCGACCAGCCAATCCTGTTGGGTGCCTTCGCCGGCGATGGTAAGTGTGGTGCCTGGGTGCGCGCGCCTGATCCGCGGCAGTGCGGCAATGGCATTGTGCACACCCTTCTCGTACTCCAGCCGACCGACGTAGAGCAGTTCCGGTGGCCCGGTGCGTGGTTTACGGACCGCAAAAGGCCAGCGCGCCGCGTCGATACCGTTGCGAATCACCGCCGTTTCGGCCAGCCCTGGGCCGAACAGCTCGGTGATCTCATCGCTCATCGATCCCGAACATGTGATCAGCGAATCGGATTCACGCACCAGCCAGGATTCGACCGCGTGCACCTGGCGACTCAGATCTCCCGAAACCCAACCGGAATGCCGCCCGGCTTCGGTCGCATGAATCGTGGAAACCATTGGCACGTCGTAGTAGTCGGCGAGCGCAATCGCCGGATGTGCCACCAGCCAGTCATGCGCGTGCACGATGTCGGGTTGCCAGGGTTGCTCCGCGCCGGGACCGCTGAGGGTAAGGCCGGCCCGGACCATGGCGTGACCCATGGCCAGGGTCCAAGCCATCATGTCGCTACCGAAGCTGAATTCGTGCGGATCCTGCGCGGCCGCGATCACCCGGACTCCCTCGCTGATCAGATCAGACGGTGGGTGGGTGCTGGGGTCGGTGCCCGAGGGCCGGCGGGACAGCACCACGACTTCGTGGCCGGCCGCGACCAATGCGGTGGCGAGGTGGTGGACATGGCGGCCGAGCCCGCCGATCACCACCGGTGGGTACTCCCACGACACCATCAGGATCTTCATGAACGTGGCCCCCTCCACGAACGTGCACAAAATGTCGGCCGCAGCGGCGTGTCGCTGTACAGCCGCGCACGCTCGTCGGTCGCCGGCGCGCTCACTTGGGCAGCCTTCGTGCGTCCAGAGCCCCGAACAGGCCATCGGCGCGGTTCCAGCCTTGGGCCAGTCGCTGGGCGTTGTCGCGCCGGCCCGACGCCAGCGCCCCGGCGATCTCTCGGGTGGCGTGCGCATGCAAGTGCGCGCGATAGCGCGCATAGTCGGCGGCGGAGTCCTTGCTCACCATGAACGGCCAGTCGCTCGAGACGGTCAGCAGCGTCTCACGCAGGATCTGATCGGCGACGTGATCGCGGGGGATCGGGCCATCCAGGGACGCGGTCTGGGCCAGCGCCTTATCGACGGTGGTCAGTGCGGTGTCGACCACTTCGGAGTTGAGCTGGACCAGATCGGACACCTTGGGGCCGTTCCAGACTTGCCAGTCCTTGCCGGAACCCCAAGAGCTGGGGGGCAATTCGACCGGAGCGCCCACGAATCCGTTGGCCATGGCATCGTGCAGCGTTCCCACCCGCACGCCGGCGGCAGGCAGGGCGCGCAGCACCCGCTGCAACCAGGTCGGCCCCTCGTACCACCAATGGCCGAACAACTCGGTGTCGAACGCGGCGACCACGTGCGCGGGCCGGCCGATGCGCTGTGACTCGGCAATCAGCCGGCCGCGCACCACTTCGACGAAGTCGGCGACGTGGACGTCGATCGCGCGGTCGGCGCGCTGCGGGTCGTAGGGGGCTTTGGCCTCCGATGCCACATTGCGGCCGGTGACGCGGGCCGGTTTGAGGCCGGTCAGGTGATCGTAGGTGTGGAAATCGCGGTATGCGGCATGCCCGGGGTAGCCGGATTTCGGTGACCACACCCGGTAGCTGACCTGCAGATCACGCCCGAACGCGACCACGTCGGTGTCGCCGACCGGTCGGCCCAGTGCGGTGTCGCCGTGCAGGGATGGGCCGTCCACCATGAAATGGCTGACCGCGGCGGCCGCGTAGTCGTGCTCCATGCCGGGGGCGTATGCGCATTCGGGTGCCCAGATCCCCGATGGGCTGTGCGCCATCCCCAGCCGTGCGTCGGCCAAACCTTCGCGCAGCGCGAACTCCCGCAGCCGCGGATTCAGCAACGGCTGGAACGGGTGGGCCAGTGGGCCGCCGAGCAACTCGACCGTGCCGGCGTCGATCAGGGCGCGCAGCAGCGGGCTTGCGCCATGGCGCCAGGCGGCGGCGAAGTCGTCAAGCGCCTGATCGGCCTCGGCGCACTCGCGGGTTCCGAAGTCGCGTAGGGCCTCTGGTGTGCAGGAGAGGTGTTTGGCCGACTTCGATGCGGGCGCAGACCGGACGCTGGTGGCCTCGGCCGCGCGCAGCCGCCAGTTGGCCAGCCAGTGATGCATTCCGTCCAGGCAATAGGGGTCGTCGAGTTGGGCGTTGACTACCGGAGTCATCCCCAGCGTGATGAGCCCGCGGCGCCCCTCGTCGGCCAGGGTGCGCAGCACCCGGAACAACGGCAGGTAGGCGGCCGACCAGGACTGGTAGAGCCACTCCTCGCCGACCGGCCATCGGCCGTGGTGGGCAAGCCAGGGCAGATGGGTGTGCAGCACCAGGGTGAACAACCCGGGCACCCGGTCTGGCGAATTGGTGTTGTCCCAATTGGTCAATGCCGCACCGCGATCGCAATCAGATCCAGGCTGTCGTCAATTTCGTGGGCGGGTTCCAGCCCCGCCCCGATGATGTCGAAGTCCGCGGTGGTGACCGCCGCGACATCGGCGGTCAGTTCGGCTGACCACGGTTGGTCGGCGACCGCGCGGGCGATCTGGGCGTCGATGATCGAGCCGCCATGGCGTTCATCTATCGCGCGCAGCTGCGGCCCGTGGAACAACCCGTACATCGTCACCTCGGCAAAACCCGCTTCTAGCAGCAGTTCGGTGAGTTCGGCGGCGTTGAGTTCGCGAGTGTGGAAGGGGTTGATCGGGGTGTCGCGGCCGGGGGAGAAGGTGATCCGGTTCGGCGTGGACACCATCAATACGCCCGACGGGCGCAGCACCCGCGCGCATTCGCGGACGAATTGGCCCTGATCCCACAGGTGCTCAATGACCTGGAAGTTGACCACCACGTCCATCGATGCGTCGGGAAGGGGCAAGTCCGCCAGGTTCGCCTGCATTACCTCGACCCGGGGGTAGCGGTGGCGGACATGCGCTACCGCGGCCTCGTCGTAGTCCACGGCCACAACGCGGCGCGCGACATCGGCGATCATGTCGGCGCCGTAGCCTTCGCCGCAGCCCGCTTCCAGCACGTCGCGGCCCTCGCAACGAGGCGCCAGCCGTTCGTATACGACCTCGTGGCGACGGAACCAGTAGTTCTCGATGTCCAGATCGGGGATGGTGCGTTCGCCCGTCAGCGTCAACACCGCATCGACCGGCGGCGCACTGGCGGTCGGGATCTGGTCGGGAACGTCGGGGACGAATGAGCTCATTGCTAACGCAGGCTAGTGCCTAGCGCCCGATTCGCGAACCGTAGCCAGAAATGCCAGGAATGCTCGAGCCCCCGACGCGGGGGTCTGGCGGGGTGGGATAGCCGCGGGTTATGGAGGGGGTGAGCGGGCAATTGAGCAACTGCCACCCGCTAAGGTGTGAGGGCAGACCGCGAGAAGTTACCGCCTAGTAACATGCCGTGCGGTTGCGAACCGCGTGACCGAAGTCCTGCAGTCGACGGCTGCGGGACTCCTTCGAGGAGGACGAGCCACACCCATGACAAACATTGTGGTCCTGATCAAGCAGGTCCCAGACACCTGGTCGGAGCGCAAGCTGACCGAGGGCGACTGGACGCTAGACCGCGAGGCCGCCGATGCGGTCCTGGACGAGATCAACGAACGAGCGGTGGAAGAAGCGCTGCAGATCCGCGAGCGCGAAGGCGGCGAGGGTTCGGTGACCGTGCTGACCGCGGGTCCCGAGCGCGCCACCGAGGCGATCCGCAAGGCCCTGTCCATGGGCGCGGACAAGGCCGTCCACCTCAAGGACGACGGCATGCACGGCTCGGACGTCATCCAGACCGGGTGGGCGCTGGCACGTGCGCTGGGCGCCATCGAGGGCACCGAGCTGGTGATCGCGGGCAACGAGTCCACCGATGGCGTGGGCGGCGCGGTGCCGGCCATCATCGCCGAGTACCTGGGCCTGCCGCAGCTCACCCACGTGCGCAAACTGTCGGTCGAGGGTGGCAAGGTCACCGGCGAGCGTGAGACCGACGAGGGCCTGTTCACCCTGGAAGCCTCTCTTCCGGCTGTGGTCAGCGTCAACGAGAAGATCAACGAGCCGCGCTTCCCGTCCTTCAAGGGCATCATGGCCGCCAAGAAGAAGGAAGTCACCGTGCTGACCCTCGCCGAGATCGGGGTTGAAGCCGACGAGGTGGGCCTGGCCAACGCCGGGTCGACGGTGCTGTCGTCGACCCCGAAGCCTGCCAAGACTGCCGGTGAAAAGGTCACCGACGAAGGTGAAGGCGGCAACCAGATCGTGCAGTACCTGGTTGCGCAGAAAATCATCTAGCGAGTGCCCTGCATTTCAGGCCCAATGACGAAAGAGCGATAAACCCCATGGCTGAAGTATTGGTGCTCGTTGAGCACGCGGAAGGCGCGCTGAAGAAGGTCAGCGCCGAATTGATCACCGCCGCCCGTGCGTTGGGTGAGCCGGCCGCCGTTGTGATCGGCGCCCCCGGCACCGCCGCGCCGCTGGTCGACGGACTGAAGGCGGCCGGTGCCGCCAAGATTTACGTCGCTGAGTCCGACGTCGTCGACCAGTACCTGATCACCCCGTTCGTCGACGTGCTGGCGGGACTGGCTGAATCCTCGGCCCCGGCGGCCGTGCTGGTGGCTGCCACCGCCGACGGCAAGGAGATCGCCGGGCGGCTTGCTGCCCGGATCGGGTCGGGTCTGCTCGTCGACGTGGTGGGGATCAACGACGGTGGCAAGGCCGTCCACTCCATCTTCGGTGGCGCGTTCACCGTCGAGGCCCAGGCCACCGGTGACACCCCGGTGATTTCGGTGCGTGCCGGTGCGATCGAGGCCGAGCCGGCCGATGGCGCCGGTGAGCAGGTCAGCGTGGACGTCCCGGCCCCTGCCGAGAACGCCACCAAGATCACCTCGCGTGAGCCGGCGGTCGCCGGCGACCGCCCCGAGCTGACGGAAGCCACGGTGGTGGTGTCCGGTGGCCGTGGTGTCGGCAGTGCCGAGAACTTCAGCGTGGTCGAGGCGCTGGCCGACTCGCTGGGGGGTGCGGTCGGTGCTTCGCGTGCCGCGGTCGACTCCGGCTACTACCCGGGTCAGTTCCAGGTGGGGCAGACCGGCAAGACGGTTTCGCCGCAGCTCTACATCGCGCTGGGTATCTCCGGGGCGATCCAGCACCGCGCGGGCATGCAGACGTCCAAGACCATCGTTGCGGTCAACAAGGACGAAGAGGCGCCGATTT
Source organism: Mycobacterium pseudoshottsii JCM 15466 (assembly GCF_003584745.1). Classification (NCBI taxonomy): domain Bacteria; kingdom Bacillati; phylum Actinomycetota; class Actinomycetes; order Mycobacteriales; family Mycobacteriaceae; genus Mycobacterium; species Mycobacterium pseudoshottsii. Next base: position 4,553,246 of record NZ_AP018410.1, on the reverse strand, counting down.
TCGAGATCGCCGACTACGGCGTGATCGGCGACCTGTTCAAGGTTGCCCCGCAATTGACCGAGGGGGTCAAGGCTCGCAAGGGCTGATCGGCCGATTCAGTAGTAGTAACGGCCCCGCAGGCTTGCCTGCGGGGCCGTTATCGTCGGCTGCGACATTTCGTCATCTGACGTGCACCGACATGTCACAGCGCTGATGCCGGTTAGCTGACCGGTTAGGCCACGTTGGTGGCATGAGCATCGCTTCTGTCCTCATACCCAGCGACAAGCCGCGTGGCCCGGCGACCGATGCGGGTGCCGGCCCGCGCTATTCCCTATTGCTGTCCACCGATTCCGCGCTGATCGAGGCCGCTCAGCGCCTGCGCTATGACGTGTTCGCCGCCACGCCGGGCTTCGCGCTACCGGCGGCCGACGACCGCAGGGATGTCGACCGCTTCGACGAGTACTGCGATCACCTGCTGGTCCGCGACGACGACACCGGTGAGCTGGTGGGGTGCTACCGGATGTTGCCACCGGCAGGGGCCATCGCCGCGGGAGGCCTCTATACCGCTACCGAGTTCGACGTGGGTGCCTTCGACCCGCTGCGGCCGTCGCTGGTGGAAATGGGTCGCGCCGCGGTGCGTGACGGGCACCGCAATGGCGCGGTGGTGCTGTTGATGTGGGCGGGAATTCTTGCCTACCTGGACCGCTGTGACTACGACTACGTAACCGGCTGCGTGTCGGTGCCGATCGTCGAGCCAACCGGTCGGGACGGCATCACGCCGGGCCGCGAGCTGCGGGGCGTGCGTGACTTCGTGCTGAGGCGCCACCCGGCTTCCTACCGGGTGGACCCCTACCGGCCGGTGCGCATCGACGGCAAGAGCCTGGATGACATTGCCCCACCGCCGCGGCCGGCGATCCCGCCGTTGCTGCGTGGCTATCTGCCGCTGGGCGCGCAGGCCTGCGGCGAGCCCGCCCACGATCCGGACTTCGGGGTGGGGGATTTCTGTGTGCTGCTCGGCAAGCGTGACGCCGACATCCGCTACCTCAAGCGGCTCAGATCGGTGTCCGCGGCCGCGGAAATGGCGGGCGAGCTGGCGGGCGGAGCGGCCTGATGAACACTGAGGCCGGGCACTCCTGGCTGCCTCGCACCTCGTGCGACATCAGCTGCGTCAGCCTCGGCCACCCGGCGGTGCCCCGCCGGGTACCGGCCATCCTGCGGGTGGCGTTGCGCATCGTCTGGGCGCTGCTGCTGATGCCGGGGCTGCCGCTGCTCGGCGTGCCGGTGCCCGGCCGCAGCCACGCCCAACGCGCATACTGCCGGCTGGTCCTGCGTTGTTTCGGTGTCCGGATCACGGTGTCGGGCAGCCCGATCCGCAACCTGCGCGGGGTTCTGGTGGCCAGCAACCACATCTCCTGGCTGGACGTCTTTGCCATCGGCGCGGTACTGCCAGGTTCATTTGTGGCCCGCGCGGACATGTTCACCGGACCCGGGGTCGAGATTGTGGCCCGACTGCTGAAAATCATTCCGATCGAGCGGACCAGCCTGCGCCGGCTGCCCGGCGTGGTCGACACCGTCGCCCGCCGGCTGCGCGCCGGACAGACCGTGGTGGCCTTTCCGGAAGGAACCACCTGGTGCGGGCTGGCGTCGGGCAGCTTCTATCCCGCGATGTTTCAGGCCGCGATTGACGCCGGCCGTCCGGTGCAGCCGCTGCGGCTGACATATCACCACGTCAACGGGGCCATCTCGACCACCCCGGCCTTCGTCGGAGACGACACCCTGGCGCGCTCGGTTCGCCGGGTGCTCGCCGTGCGTCGCATCGTGGCGTCGGTGCATGTCGATTCCCTGCAACTGCCGGGCCGCGATCGCCGGGCCCTGGCCAGCCGCTGCCAGTCCGCAGTGCACGCTGGGGCGGCGCACCCGGCACACCGGCCCGCGCTGGTGGCCTGAAAAGGCCTCTCACCCTGCGGCAACGTGTCTGTGGACAATGGGTGACAGGGACCGTCAGCCCAGCGTGCAGGAGGCCGTCATGACAACATGGCCAACACCCGATCCGCCCGTCGGCGGCCAGGAGTCGGTGTGGGACTATCCCCGGCCGCCGCGGTTGGAGCCGTTCGCCGGTTCGATCACCATCGAGCTGGGCGGCCAGACGATTGCGTCGGCGACCCGAGCCTGGCGCGTGCTCGAGACCAGTCACCCACCCACGTACTACCTGCCCGAAGATGCGTTCGGCGACGGTGTGTTGCGCCCGGCGGCGGGCGGTTCATGGTGCGAGTGGAAGGGCCGAGCGAGCTACTTCGACCTGGTAACCCCGGCGCGACAGGCCGCGCACGCGGCATGGACCTACCCAAACCCCACCCACCCCTTCCAGCCCATCGCTGGTGCGATCGCGGTGATGGCGGCCCAGGTGGACCGCTGCACGGTCAATGGCGAGCCGGTGGTGCCCCAACCCGGCGGTTTTTACGGCGGATGGATCACCAGCTGGATTGTCGGCCCGTTCAAAGGCATTCCCGGATCGATGGGGTGGTAAGCGCGGCCGCCGGCTCAGGAGTTTGGGGTCGCTGACCTGGCCGGTATAGTGGGGCGAGTCATGGTCTACCTCGATCACGCCGCCACCACCCCGATGCATCCAACCGCCATCGAGGCGATGACGGCTGTGCTGGCCACCGTGGGCAACGCGTCGTCGCTGCACACCACCGGGAGGGCTGCGCGCCGGCGCCTCGAGGAATCCCGCGAGCTGATCGCGGCCAAGCTGGGGGCACGCCCCTCGGAGGTGATTTTCACCGCGGGGGGCACCGAGAGCGACAACCTGGCCGTCAAGGGAATGTACTGGGCGCGCCGAGACGCGCAGCCCGCCCGTCGGCGCATCGTCACGACTCGGGTGGAGCACCACGCCGTTTTGGACACGGTGGACTGGCTGGTTGAGCACGAAGGCGCCGAGGTGACCTGGCTGCCCACCGACGCCGATGGCTCGGTGTCGGCCAGCGCGTTGCGCGATGCGCTGGAGAGCCATGACGATGTCGCGTTGGTATCGGTGATGTGGGCCAACAACGAGGTCGGCACGATCATGCCGATCGCCGAACTGGCCGGGGTTGCCGCCGAGTTCGGTGTCCCCATGCACAGTGACGCCGTGCAGGCCGTCGGCCAGATACCGGTGGACTTCGGTGCCTGCGGCCTGGCGGCGATGAGTGTGACGGCACACAAGTTCGGCGGCCCACCCGGAGCCGGGGCGCTGCTGATGCGACGCGACGTCAGTTGTGTGCCGCTGCTGCACGGTGGTGGCCAAGAGCGCGATATCCGGTCCGGCACCCCCGACGTCGCCAGTGCGGTCGGTATAGCGGCGGCGGCGCGGATCGCGGTGGACGGGCTGGAGGCCAACAGTGCGCGGCTGCAGACGTTGCGGGACCGCCTCGTTGCCGGGGTGCTCGCCGAAATCGACGACGTTCGTCTCAATGGTGCCCGCGATCCGCTACGGCTGCCCGGCAACGCGCACTTCACCTTCCGCGGTTGCGAAGGTGATGCGCTGCTGATGCTGCTGGACGCCAACGGAATCGAGTGCTCGACCGGATCCGCCTGCACCGCCGGTGTCGCGCAGCCGTCGCATGTGCTGATCGCGATGGGCGCCGATCCGGCCAGCGCGCGCGGCTCGCTTCGTCTTTCGCTGGGGCACACGACAGTCGAGGCGGACGTCGATGCGGCGCTGCAGGTGCTGCCCGCAGCGGTGGCTCGCGCCCGCTCTGCCGCCGTGGCTGCCGCGGGAGCGGCCTGGTGAAAGTTCTAGCCGCAATGAGCGGAGGCGTCGACTCATCGGTGGCGGCCGCCCGCATGGTCGATGCCGGCCACGACGTCGTCGGCGTGCATCTGGCGCTGTCGACCGCGCCGGGCGCGCTGCGTACCGGCTCCCGGGGTTGTTGCTCCAAAGAGGACGCATCCGACGCGCGCCGGGTCGCCGATGTGCTTGGAATCCCGTTCTATGTATGGGATTTCGCCGAGAGGTTCAAAGAGGATGTGATCGACGACTTCGTGTCCTCCTACGCCCGCGGTGAGACCCCCAACCCCTGTATTCGCTGCAATCAGCGCATCAAGTTCTCGGCGCTGTATGCCAAAGCGTTGGCTCTGGGCTTTGACGTGGTGGTTACCGGCCACTATGCCCGGCTATCCGAGGGGCGGCTGCGCCGCGCTGTGGACCAGGACAAGGACCAGTCCTACGTGCTGGCGGTGCTGACCGCCGAGCAGCTGCGCCACGCGATGTTCCCGATCGGGGACACCCCCAAGCCGCAGATTCGGGAAGAGGCGTCCCGGCGCGGCCTGGCGGTGGCCGACAAGCCGGATAGCCACGACATCTGTTTCATTCCGTCGGGCAACACCCAGACGTTTCTGGGCGAGCGGATAGGGGTTCGTCGCGGCACAGTGGTGGACGCGGCCGGTGCGGTGCTGGCCACCCATGACGGCGTGCACGGTTTCACCATCGGGCAGCGAAAGGGCCTGGGGATCCCCGGGCCGGGGCCCGACGGCCGCCCGCGCTACGTGACGGCGATCGACGCCGAAACCGGCACGGTTCGGGTCGGTGACGTGGCCGATCTGCAGGTGCACGCGCTGACAGGGCGGGCGCCCATCTTCACCGCGGGTACCGCTCCGACGGGCCCGCTCGAGTGTGCGGTTCAAGTGCGTGCGCACGGTGAAACCACCAGTGCGGTAGCCGAATTGGTCGGCGACGAACTGTCGGTGCGGTTACATTCCCCGCTGCGGGGGGTGGCACGGGGGCAGACGCTGGTGTTGTACCGCCCCGATCCGGACGGCGATGAGGTGCTGGGCAGTGCCACCATCACCGCAACCTCGGCGTGCTCGCCGGTGTCCTAGCCCGGCACGTTGGCGGCGATGTTGGTGAGCACGATGTCAGAGACCGAATCCGGGAACCCGCAGAAGGTGACTTCCAGCAGGGCCACCGAAAGCACCCGGTAGTCGCGGCCGCAGTCACCGGGGCGCATGCGCAGCGAGTCGGCGTCGGCTTTCCAGCTGCTGACGAACAACCAGCCGCTGGAACTGTCTGCGCAACTTCCGACGGCGCCCACCAGATCGTCGAAGGCTCGTCGGGCGATGTCGGCGTCCGGATACACCGCCGCGGCTTCGGAGATCAGAGCGCTATCTGGCGGATCTTGGAAGGTGGTCTTGTGGAACCCCGCGATGTCGGGTCCAAAGGTGGTGGTCTCGGAGAAGATGAACCGGCATTCCACCGGCGCGGTCTTTGCCAGGGCATCGATATCCACCGGATAGCTGCCGTCCATCGCCGGAATGATCGTCAGGTCCTCGCCGGCGCCGGTGATCGCGCGCATCCGGGTTTGGTCCAATAGCAGGGCGCCGGCCTGCCGGGCCTCCGGGGCGGACGCACCGAACGCGGGTAGCGCTTCGCCGTCCACCACTCGCGTACACGCCGCTGCCAGGAGCGTGGCGCAACACATCAACAGCGGTCGAATCAGTCTGGCCATCTGCCACCCCTTTATGCTTGCAACCTACCCCGGCGGTCCGTCGGTAAACACCCCTGGCTGTGTGCCACCGATGTGATGTCGAATACGGTTGGCAAGTGAGTGTTTTCGCAACGGCGACCGGCGTCGGGTCCTGGCCGGGCATCCTTGCGCGGCCGGCCGCCGAGGTCGTCGTTGGCGAGTTGGCGGATGCGCTGGCCTATCTGGTGGAGTTGCCCGCCAGGGGAGTGGGTGCCGACATGCTCGGGCGGGCGGGCGCGCTGCTGGTCGACTTGGCCCTGGACACGGTGCCGCGCGGCTACCGCATTGTGTCGCGGCCCGGCGCGGTGACCCGCAGGGCCATCAGCATGCTCAACGAGGACATGGACGCCCTGGAAGAAGCTTGGGAGACCGCGGGCCTTCGGGGCGGCGGGCGGGTGGTCAAGGTGCAGGCTCCCGGGCCGATCACCCTGGCGGCCGGGGTGGAGTTGAGCAACGGGCATCGGGCCATCACCGACCCCGGGGCCGTGCGTGATCTGGCCGCCTCGCTCGGCGAGGGAGTGGCCGCCCACCGGGCGGAATTGGCGCGCCGTCTCGATACACCGGTGGTGGTGCAGTTCGACGAGCCGACGCTACCGGCGGCCCTGGAGGGGCGGCTGACGGGCGTGACTTCGCTGGCCCCGGTCGCCGCACTCGACGAGGCGGTGGCGCTGGGGCTGCTCGATACCTGCGTCGAGGCCGCCGGCGCCGACGTGGCGCTGCATAGCTGCGCGGCGGCGCTGCCGTGGGATCTTTTGCAGCGCAGTGGTATCAGCGCGGTGTCGGTGGATGTCGCAACACTGCGCGCCGCGGACTTGGACAGCATCGCGGCGTTCATCGACTCGGGCCGTACGGTGGTGCTCGGCGTCGTGCCCGCCAGCGTTCCCGACCGCCGGCCTTCGGCCGAAGAGGTCGCCGCCGACGTGGTCGCGGTGACCGACCGGCTTGGCTTCGGCCGCACGGTGCTGCGCGACCATGTTGGGGTCGCGCCGGGCTGCGGTCTGGCCGGCGCGACGCCGCAATGGGCCCGCACCGCGATCGGCCTCGCCCGCAAGGCCGCCGAAGGCCTGGCTCGAGATCCCGATGCCATCTGAGGGTGCGATGTTCGGGGCCTGTGGCCCTGGCGGAGACCTCACCCTGTTCCGCTGATTGGTGGACATGCGGGTCGACGGGTGTATGCATCCGATTGGCGGACAGACCGCACTCGTTCGCGTGAGTAGGGTTCGGAAATATCCCATACGGAACGGAATGGGTGAGTGATCGATTCGCGAGACAACGGCGATTCTGCGAGCCGAAAGCCATTCCTGATTTTTTTCGCGAGTGTGGGTTAAGCTCGCGCGAAGTCTGTTGGTTCGGGCCATGCAGACCGTGAGTGAAAATCAGGTTATCAACTGCTGATTTCGGTCGTGGGGTCCAGAAGTGACGATATTGCTTGTCAATCCTCCCGGTGCCCGCCGTAATGGGCGCTCCTATTTGAGCGAGCAGAAGCTTGGCGACCCGTGGGTGTATTCCACCATGCCGATGGAGCACCTCGGCATGATGTCGATCAAGGCTTACGCCAAGACCCAGGGGATCGAGATTGCCACCGTCAACGGGCTCGTTGCCGGGCACAGTTCGGTACAGGAAACGTGGTCGGCCATCGAGAACGCCGTGCGTTGCAGCGGTAAGCCCCGGCTGGTCGGCTTTTCGTGCATCGACACCCTTCCTGAGGTGCTGTGGCTAGCGCAGCGCGTTCGCGAGACCTGGGACGACGTGCAGATCGCCCTGGGAAATGCGATCGCGACATTGAATTACGAGCGGATTTTGCGCCAGCATGACTGCTTTGACTTCGTGATCGTTGGAGACGCCGAGGTCGGATTCACCAAGCTCGCCAATGCCGTGGCCAATGGCGCTGCGCTTGACGACGTTCCCGGGTTGGCCCGCCGGGACGATCGCGGGCAGATCATCTGCTCGCCGTCGCGCCTGATCGACCTCGACGAGCTGCCCCGTCCGGCCCGCGACGAGTTGCCGAGCGTTCTTGCCGATGGCTTTTCCGCCGCGGTCTTTTCGACCCGTGGCTGCCCCTACCGCTGCACGTTCTGCGGCACCGGAGCCATGTCGGCGATGCTCGGGCGCAACAGCTACCGGGCCAAGTCGGTTGACGCGGTGGTCGACGAGATCGCGTACCTGAAATCCGATTTCGACATTGGCTTTCTCTGCATCACCGACGACCTGTTCATCTCCAAGCATCCCAGCTCGCAACAACGCGCGGCCGAGTTTGCTGACGCCATGATCAACAGCGGCGTTGACGTCAAGTTCATGATGGATATCCGCCTGGACTCCGTGGTGGATCTAGAACTGTTCAAACACCTGCACAAAGCGGGTTTGCGCCGGGTTTTCGTCGGCTTGGAAACCGGTTCTTATGATCAACTCCACGCGTACAGCAAACAGATCATCAATCGCGGACAAGATGCCGCCGACACGATCAACGCACTGCAGCAGGTGGGCGTTGACGTAATACCGGGCACCATCATGTTTCATCCCACGGTGCAGCCGGACGAATTGCGCGAGACCGCGCGGCTGCTACGGGCCACAAAATTCATCTCCACCTATAAGTTCATGGGCAAGATCACCCCGTATCCGGGAACACCCCAGGGCTCCGGCGTTGTTGATTAGCAGGCTTGTGAGCTGGGGGATTGTGGATTGAGGAGGTCTAGGCGGCGGTTGGCGGTCAAAGCGGTGATCCGGCAGGCTTCGGCGATGTTGTCGGCGCCGTTGAGGCGGTGCAGATTGATCGCGGTGTTGCGTAGCGTTGCTAGGACCTGTGCGCCGTTTCCGGTATGTGCCCTTTGACGGTCTTCGTCGAAGGTGACGTCGCGTATCCAGTGCAGGCTGTTCTCGATTCCCCAGTGTTGACGCATCCAGGTCATGATCGCGGTAGGGCGGGCGTGCTCGAACGGCAGGCTGCAGATGGCATAGACCACCTCCACGCTGCGCTGGTCGGTGGCGGTGATCAAGCGTTCACGAGTGATCCGAATGATTTGTTTTGCGTAGGGGAAGCCGATTCCTCGTGCAGCGGTGATGATTTGCAGGGTGCGGGTCTCGACACGGCCGTGGCCGCGGGAGTCGTCGGTAGCGGCTGTGGGCACCTCGGCCCAGGGCAGCGCGGTGATACGCGCAAGTATTTTGGCTTGGTTGGACTTGACGATCATCAGGTAGTGCGACTTCAAGGTGGCGCAGATCAACTTCGCGGTGACGACCTGGGTATGCATCGCATCCACGGTGACCAGCCACCGCAAGCTACCCGGCAGCAGCGTGAGCAGGGCACGTACGCAGGGAATTTCATTGCTTTTCTCGGCGACAGCGAGTTGACCGAGCACCAATCGGGCACGGTGGGCGAACACCGACACGAGATGCGTGGCTGTCGCTTTGGCGCGTAAAGCACCACGCAGCATCTTGCCGTCCAACGCGATCGGCACCAATCCACTGGGGTCGCTGCTGGCCACGTGTGCAGTGAAGTAACTGCCCATCCTGGCGTTGAGGTCGGCGGGGTCTAGCCGAGACAAAACAGCGCGGAAGGTCTTCTCACTGGGCCGCCGGAACCGGACCCCTAATTGGGCCAACACATCATCGGGAGCGGTGGCCGCCCATGTGGCAAAACCAGCATAGCCGCGCATCCCCGCGGCAGTGGCCAGAACCGCGATCGCCAACAAAGCCATCAGCGAATACCTCCGACCGCGTGGGCCCCTCGGGTCTGGCACCGAGGCCAACACATCGAGAAACTCCGATCCGATGAGCTCGCTGCGCTCACCAGGACTCCAGCGGTCGAACACCTCTGGAACCGACGACACAGGCAATACTGAAACGGTAGGCACGGGCAACTCCAGACCAACGACGAACAGTAACCAACTCGATCGTTCTCCAGATAGCCCGTGCCTACACTCCGGCCCCAATAGCGCGGCACCAAAGATCATCAACCCAGCTCACAAGCCTGCTAATCAACAACGCCGGAGCCCTGGGGAACACCCCTATGCCAGGAGTATTCGGATCTGGGCTATCTACGCGAGGAATGGCCGCTGGGTGAATGGGACTTCGTGGACCCGGAGGCCGCGCGTGTTTATGCCGATGTCTGTTCGCTCATCGCGCCACGCCCGGACCTGCCCTACGACGAGGCCGAGAAGTTCTTCCTGGCGCGCCTTGACGAATGGGACGACGTCATCGCCGCGCGAATTGAGCAAACGGCAGCCGACGGCACCGGCACACTCGAGCCGCCCGGCGGCCCTCAGACGCCGGAACTGCTGTCGTTGACCTGACAATCCCGGGCCTTGCGGGCTGATTGGCGCACCAACCGAGCCGGGGCCGACTGGAATCGAGCGGGTCAGGACTGAGAACCCACGGGCAGTCCGATAGCTGCCCGAGGACCCCGCCACCCCACGTCCGCGGATCGGCAACTACGTATTGTGGCTGCGTTGCGCCTGATAATCGAGATGTCGGCGGTCCGGGTGGACGTCGCAAGGCCGTGTGCGGCGAGGCCGCACGCACGGATGGGAAGGGGGATGGGGCGCCGGGTCCGCCGCGCGGACGTCGTGCCCCTGATCGCCAATGACTCCTGAGGTGTTGCGGCAGTGGCAGGAACTGGCCGAGCAGGTGCGTGAACACCAGTTTCGCTACTACGTGCGCGACGCGCCGGTGATCACCGACGCGGAATTCGACGAATTGCTGCGCCGGCTGGAGGCGCTCGAAGAACAGTATCCCGAGCTACGCACACCCGATTCTCCCACTCAGCTGGTCGGTGGCGCCGGTTTCGCGACCGAGTTCGAACCCGTCGAGCATCTGGAAAGAATGCTCAGCCTCGACAACGCGTTCAACACCGAGGAACTCACCGCCTGGGCCGGCCGCATCCACGCCGATGTCGGCGACAATGCGGCCTATTTGTGTGAGCTCAAGATTGACGGCGTGGCGCTGTCGCTGGTGTACGAAGGGGGGCGGCTGACCCGGGCCTCCACCCGGGGCGACGGCCGCACCGGCGAAGATGTCACGCTCAATGCCCGCACCATCGAGGACGTTCCGGAACGGCTTTCCCACAGCGAGGACCACCGCATGCCCGAGGTGCTCGAGGTCCGCGGTGAGGTGTTCTTTCGGGTGGCTGATTTCCAGGCGCTCAACGCGAGCTTGGTCGAGGAGGGCAAGGCACCGTTCGCCAACCCCCGCAACAGCGCGGCCGGGTCGTTGCGGCAAAAGGACCCGGCGGTCACGGCCCGGCGCAGATTGCGGATGATCTGCCATGGGCTGGGCCACACCGAAGGCTTTCGCCCGGCGACGCTGCACCAGGCCTACCTGGCGTTGCAGGCCTGGGGGCTGCCGGTTTCTCAGCACACCACGCTGGTCGCCGACCTGGCCGGGGTACAGGAGCGCATCGACTACTGGGGCGAGCATCGCCACGAGGTCGACCACGAAATCGACGGCGTGGTGGTCAAAGTCGACGATGTCGCCCTGCAGCGGCGGCTCGGTTCCACCTCACGGGCACCGCGCTGGGCGATCGCGTACAAGTACCCGCCCGAGGAAGCCCAGACCAAGCTGCTCGATATTCGGGTCAACGTCGGCCGAACCGGGCGAGTTACGCCGTTTGCGTTCATGACGCCGGTGAAGGTCGCGGGCTCGACGGTGGCACAAGCCACCTTGCACAACGCGTCGGAGGTCAAGCGCAAGGGCGTGCTGATCGGCGACACGGTGGTGATCCGCAAGGCCGGTGACGTGATCCCCGAAGTGTTGGGTCCGGTGGTCGACCTCCGTGATGGGTCCGAACGCGAATTCGTCATGCCCACAACGTGTCCGGAGTGCGGCGCGCCGCTGGCTCCGGAGAAGGAGGGCGACGCCGACATCCGCTGTCCGAATACCCGCAGCTGTCCGGGGCAGTTGCGGGAGCGGGTTTTTCATGTCTCCAGCCGCAATGCCCTCGACATCGAGATGCTGGGCTATGAGGCTGGCGCCGCGCTGCTTTCGGCGCGGGTGATCGGCGATGAAGGCGACCTGTTCGGGCTCACCGAGGAAGAGCTGCTTCGCACCGACCTGTTCCGCACCAAGGCCGGTGACTTGTCCGCCAACGGCCGGCGGCTACTGGCCAATCTGGACAAGGCGAAGGCGGCGCCACTATGGCGCGTGCTGGTGGCGTTGTCCATCCGCCATGTCGGACCGACAGCGGCACGCGCACTGGCCACCGAGTTCGGCAGCATCGATGCGATCGTCGCCGCGACCACCGAACAGTTGGCCGCCGTTGAGGGAGTGGGACCGACGATCGCCTCCGCCGTTTCGGAGTGGTTCACCGTCGACTGGCACCGCGAGATCGTCGAGAAGTGGCGGGCCGCCGGTGTGCGGATGGCCGATGAGCGCGACGACAGTGTGCCGCGCACACTGGCCGGGGTAACCGTGGTGGTCACCGGCTCGTTGCCCGGATTCTCACGGGACGAGGCCAAGGAGGCGATCGTGACCCGTGGCGGCAAAGCCGCCGGTTCGGTATCGAAAAAGACCTCCTACGTCGTCGCCGGTGACGCACCCGGCTCGAAGTACGACAAGGCGGTCGAACTCGGCGTGCCCATCCTCGACGAAGATGGGTTTCGAAAGTTGTTGGAGCAGGGCCCCCCGGCCGAAGTGGGGGAGCCGACCTAGCGGTCGCAACCCCCGACGACCGGGCCGCGACGATTGTGGCTACCACCGGCGAGTTCTATCGTGGGCGCTATGACGCAGACTGCCGACCGGTCCGCGCAGGTATCACCGTGGTCGCCGCGTGAGGCGGAGTTGCTCGCGGTGACGTTGCAGTTGCTGCAAGAACATGGCTACGACCGGTTGACGATAGACGCCGTTGCCAACACCGCCCGGGCCAGCAAAGCCACCGTGTACCGGCGCTGGCCGTCGAAGGCCGAATTGGTGCTGGCGGCATTCATCGAGGGGGTGCGACAGGTCGCCGTCGCGCCGAATACCGGCTCGCTGCGCGACGATCTAGTGAAGATCGGCGAGGGCATTTGCGGCCAGGCCCACCAACAAGCCAGCACCATCCGCGCGGTGCTCGTCGAGGTGTCGCGGCACCCCGCGCTCAGTGACGCGCTGCAGCGTCAATTCGTGGATCAGCGCAAGGCGTTGATCCAGCAAGTGCTGCAACAGGCGGTCGACCGGGGGGAGATCACCCAGGCGGCCATCACCGACGAACTCTGGGACCTGTTGCCCGGCTATCTCATCTTCCGGTCCATCATCCCCAACCGGCCGCCGACCCCTCACACGGTGCAGCTTCTGGTTGACGACTTCATCATGCCCGGCCTGACCCAAGCCACCGGGTGACCGTTGAGCCCCGGCGAGATCGGCGCGCGCCAGGAGGATACAGGCACGTTTCTTGTGCAGTACGGTCCAGTACCGTACTGTCATAGCAGTCAAACTCACTTGAAGTGCACCGCCACCCGGGCACGGGTGCTTCGGCCCCTCGTCGAAAGGCCAACGAGTGAAGGAGATTTCAATGGAAGCCCTCGTCAGAAGGGGGTGGATGATGATTGTCGCGGTGGCCGTCGTCGTGATCGCGGGATTTGCGATCTATCGTTTGCACGGGATTTTCGGGTCGCACAACAACGCTTCGGGTGGCCAACGGCATCTCGAATGAAATCGTCCCCTTCAACCCCAAACAGGTAGTTCTGGATGTGTTCGGCGCCCCGGGGGCCGTGGCGACCATCAACTACCTCGACGTGAACGCTCAACCCCAGCAAGTCGCGGACGCGCCGCTGCCCTGGTCCTTCACCATCACCACCACGGAGCCGGCGGTTCTGGGCAACGTGGTGGCGCAGGGCAACGGCGGCACCATTGGCTGCCGGATCACGGTCAACGGTGAAGTCAAGGACGAGCGGATCGTCAACACCCCCGATGCCTACACCTTCTGTCTGGACAAGTCCGGATGAGTGACCAGCAGCCCACGCCGCCTCGCATCCCGCACGCGATCTGCCGGCTCGCGGTGCCCATCGTGCTGCTGTGGCTGGCCCTTGCCGCGATAACCAACGCTTCGGTGCCACAGCTGGAGGACGTCGGCAAGACCCACAACGTGGCGATGAATTCCCCCGATGCGCCGTCCTTGCAGGCGACCAAGCGAATCGGCAAGGTGTTCGGTGAGTTCGACTCCGACAGCTCGGCCATGGTGGTGCTCGAAGGCGACAATCCGCTCGGCGCCGACGCCCACAAGTTCTACGACATCCTGATTCACAAGCTCGAACAAGACACCAAGCACGTCGAGCATGTACAAGACTTCTGGGGCCGACACGCTCACCGCGGCGGGCGCGCAGAGCGCCGACGGCAAGGCCGCCTACGTGCAGGTCTACCTGACGGGAAACCTCGGTTCGGCGCAGGCCAACGAGTCGGTGGACGCGGTCCGTGACATCGTCGAGCACACCCAGGCGCCGCCGGGTATCAAGGCATATGTCACCGGCCCCGCGCCCCTGATCGCGGATCAGTTCGAGGTGGGCAGCAAGGGGACCGCCAAGGTCACCACGATCACCGTCGGGGTGATCGTGGTGATGCTGTTCTTCGTTTACCGCTCCGTCCTCACCACGCTGCTGGTGCTGCTCACCGTGCTCATCGAGATGGCCGCCGCCCGCGGCATCGTCGCCGTGCTGGGAAATGCCGGAATCATCGGGCTCTCAACCTACGCAACGAATCTGCTCACGCTGCTGGTCATCGCCGCCGGAACCGACTACGCGATCTTCGTGGTCGGCCGCTATCAGGAGGCCCGCTCTGCCGGCGAGGAACGAGATACCGCGTTCTACACGATGTTTCGCGGTACCGCCCACGTCGTCCTGGGCTCGGGCCTGACCGTTGCCGGTGCCGCGGCATGTCTGAGCTTCACCCGGTTGCCCTATTTCCACAGCCTGGGTATCCCAGCCGCACTGGGCATTCTGGTTGCGCTGCTGGCCGCGCTGACCCTGGGGCCTGCGGTGCTGACGCTGGGCTCGGCGGTGGGCGTCTTCGAGCCCAAACGCGCGATGCGAACCCGCGGCTGGCGGCGGATCGGCACCGCGATCGTCCGGTGGCCCGGCCCCGTTCTGGTGGTGGCATGCGCGTTGGCGCTGGTGGGTCTGCTGGCCCTGCCGGGATACAAGACCAGCTATGACACGCGCCCCTACATGCCCTCCAGCGCCGCGGCCAACGTCGGATACGCGGCCGCCGAGCGGCACTTTTCCCGCTCCCGGTTGGAGCCCGAGCTGCTGATGATCGAAACCGATCACGACCTACGCAACCCGGCCGACATGCTCATCCTGGACCGGGTGGCCAAGGCGGTTTTTCATGTACCCGGCATCGCCCAGGTGCAGTCGATCACCCGGCCGTTGGGCACCCCGCTTGATCACAGTTCGCTGGCGTTTCAGATGAGCGCGCAAAGCGCCAATCAGATCGAAAACCTCACCTACCAAAGAGATCGCGCGAACGACTTGCTCAAGCAGGCCGGCGAACTATCGACCACGATCGACCTGCTGAACAAGCAATACGCCCTGCAGCAGGAACTCGCGGCCACGACGCACGGCGAGGCCGAGAACTTCCACGACACCATCGCGACGATGAAAGAGCTGCGCGACAAGATCGCGAATTTTGACGACTTCTTCCGGCCGATACGCAGCTACTTCTATTGGGAGAAGCATTGCTATGACATCCCGGTCTGCTTTGCGCTGCGGTCGATCTATGACGCGCTCGACGGGATCGACCAGCTCACATCGAAATTCGAGGACCTCACGGCGACCCTGGACCGGCTCGACGCGCTGCAGCCCAAACTGGTGGGCTTGATCCCACCCCAGATCGCCAGCCAGGAGACCAATCGCGAACTGCTGATGGCGAACTACGCGACCCTGTCGGGCATCTATGCGCAGACGGCGGCAGCGATCGAAAACGCCACGGCACTGGGCCGGGCTTTCGATATGGCCAAGAACGACGACACCTTCTACCTGCCGCCCGAGGTCTTCAACAATCCCGACTTCAAACGCGGTCTGAAGCTTTTCCTTTCGCCTGACGGCAAGGCGGCCCGCATGATCATCACCCACGAAGGTGATCCCGCCACCCCCGAGGGCATCTCGCACATCGACCCGATCAAGAAGGCCGCCCACGAAGCCGTCAAGGGCACCCCGTTGGCCGGGGCGCAGTTTTTCCTCGGCGGCACCGCGGCCACCTACTACGACATCCAAGACGGCGCCAAGTACGACCTGATGATCGCCGGGATCGCGGCGCTGAGCCTGATCTTGCTGATCATGATGTTTCTCACCCGAAGCCTGGTTGCCGCGCTGGTCATCGTAGGCACGGTTGCGCTGTCACTGGGGGCCTCATTCGGCCTGTCGGTGCTGGTGTGGGAGTACCTCTTTGGCATCAGGCTGTATTGGGTGGTGCTTGCCCTGGCCGTGATCCTGCTCTTGGCCGTGGGATCCGACTACAACCTGCTACTCATCTCACGGTTCAAAGAGGAGATCGGTGCCGGACTCAAGACCGGGATCATCCGTGCCATGGCGGGCTCCGGCTCGGTGGTCACCTCGGCCGGCCTGGTGTTCGCCGTCACCATGTGCGCCTTCGTGTTCAGCGGTTTTCAGGTGCTCGGTCAGATAGGAACCACCATCGGTCTTGGCCTGTTGTTCGACACCCTGATCGTGCGCTCGTTCATGACACCGTCGGTCGCCACGCTGCTTGGGCGCTGGTTCTGGTGGCCGTTGCGGGTGCGCCCCCGTCCGGCCAGCCAGATGCTGCGCCCCTACGGTCCACGGACGGCCGTTCGTCAACTGCTGCTATGGGAAGACGACGACCCGGTGGTTGCCAAAGAATCGCACTAGCCGCGCCGCGCTAGCGCAGCATGGTGGCCACGATCCCGGCCAGATAGCCCAGCCGAGCCACCTCCGAGGGCCGAAATTCCGGGCCGGGCCGCCCCAGCACCACCGCAGTGTGCTGGTCGCCCAGCGGCGCGGCCACCATCCTGGTGTCCATATCGCGCCAGACCTTTGGCACCCACTCGGCGCTTCCGTCCAGCGGTTTGGCTTGCTCGATCGGAAGCCACGGTGCCGAAGCGGCACGCGTCTCCGGGGCGCCCGGGCTTCCGGCCAACCGCTGCAACTCGCCCTCGACGCTGCGCAGCACCGTGCACCAGCTGACCCGCAGCACTCGGGGCGCCTCGTTGGCCAGAACCTGCAGCCGGGACGTGTTGTCCCGCGCCGTGGCGACGTGGTCAAGAAGCTCCAGCTCACGGTGGGCTTCCAAGAGGCCGGTATGCGGACGCACGCTGTCCACTCGGACGCCGTTGAGGGATTCCGCGGCGGTGATCAATGCGTCCGGCATGGCGCCCGGAGCAAGCTCGACGACCAGATCATCGATTGCATATCCACAGCCGCGCTCGACGACGTCGAGCGACAAGATGTCAGCACCTACCGAACCGAGTGCGACCGCCAGCGACCCCAGGCTGCCTGGACGGTCCAGCAGTTCGATGCGCAACAGATACGAAGGCACGCGCATCACTGTTGCACAGCGATGCGCGTGGGGCATTTCGGCAGGAGACGATCGGGCCGCATCACGGCCGCCTCGAACTGCTCGGGAGACGGGCATCGCGTCGCATTCGGTGACGGGCGTGAAACCGGCCCGACGGGCGCGGTTAGGCTTTTCGCTCGTGTCCCAGATCTCCCGCGACGAGGTGGCCCACTTGGCCCGGCTTGCCCGTCTGGCGTTGACCGAAGATGAGCTTGACAGCTTCGCTGGTCAACTCGACGCCATCCTGACGCACGTCAGCCAGATCCAGGCCGTCGACGTCACCGGCGTCGAAGCCACCGATAATCCGCTCAAAGACGTCAACGTGATGCGCGCAGACCAGACGGCGCCGTGTCTGACGCAGGAAGAGGCGCTGGCCGAGGCGCCCGCAGCGGTTGACGGCCGCTTCGCCGTTCCGCAGATTCTGGGGGATAGCGAATGACCGACCTCATCCGATCCGATGCCGCCACGCTGGCCGCCAAGATTGCCGCAAAAGAGGTGTCCGCGACCGAGCTGACTCAGGCCTGCCTGGACCAGATCGAGGCGACCGATGACAGGTACCACGCCTTCCTGCACATCGGGGCGCACGAGGCGCTGTCTGCGGCGGCGGCCGTCGATACCGCCCTGGCCGCGGGGGAGCGGCTGCCGTCGGCGCTGGCCGGGGTGCCGCTGGCGCTCAAAGACGTGTTCACCACCGTCGACATGCCCACCACCTGCGGGTCCAAGATCCTCGAAGGCTGGCGCTCCCCGTACGACGCCACGCTCACCCTGCGGCTCCGCGCGGCCGGAATCCCGATTCTGGGCAAGACCAACATGGACGAGTTCGCGATGGGCTCCTCGACGGAGAACTCCGCCTATGGCCCGACCCGCAACCCATGGAACCTCGACCGGGTACCCGGCGGCTCCGGCGGTGGTAGCGCCGCGGCCTTGGCCGCCTACCAGGCTCCACTGGCCATCGGCTCGGACACCGGCGGGTCGATCCGCCAGCCGGCCGCGCTGACCGCGACCGTCGGTGTCAAACCCACCTACGGCACCGTTTCCCGATACGGGCTGGTGGCCTGTGCCTCCTCCCTGGATCAAGGGGGGCCGTGCGCGCGCACCGTGCTGGACACCGCCATGCTGCACCAGGTGATCGCCGGTCACGACGCCAAGGACTCCACCTCTTTGGAAACCGAGATACCCGATGTGGTCGGCGCGGCCAAGGCCGGCGCGTCCGGTGACCTGCGCGGCGTGCGCATCGGGGTGGTCAAGCAGCTGCGGGGCGACGGCTACCAGCCCGGAGTGCTGGCCTCGTTCGAGGCCGCGGTAGCGCAGCTGACCGCGCTTGGCGCCGAGGTGAGCGAGGTCGACTGCCCGCACTTCGACCATGCGCTGGCCGCCTACTACCTCATCCTGCCGTCGGAAGTGTCGAGCAACCTGGCGCGCTTCGACGCGATGCGCTACGGGCTTCGGATCGGCGATGACGGGACCCACAGCGCCGAAGAGGTGATGGCCATGACGCGGGCCGCCGGGTTCGGGCCCGAGGTCAAACGCCGCATCATGATCGGCGCGTACGCGTTGTCGGCGGGCTACTACGACGCCTACTACAACCAGGCGCAGAAGGTTCGCACCCTGATCGCACGCGATCTGGACGAGGCCTATCAATCAGTCGACGTGTTGGTTTCGCCGGCGACCCCGACCACCGCGTTTCCGCTCGGGGAGAAGGTCGACGATCCGCTGGCGATGTACCTGTTCGACCTGTGCACGCTGCCGCTGAACCTGGCGGGGCACTGCGGCATGTCGGTGCCGTCGGGATTGTCTCCGGATGACGGGCTGCCGGTGGGGCTGCAGATCATGGCGCCGGCGTTGGCCGACGACCGGCTCTACCGGGTGGGCGCGGCCTACGAGGCCGCCCGAGGCCCGCTACCCAGCGCCATCTGATTCCGCGCGAGCAGACACAGAATCGCGCCAATCCAGCCTATTTCGGCCGATTTTGCGTCTGCTCGCGCCAACGGTCGCCGCCCCAGGCAAGATGAAGGGATGCGGATTGGAGTACTCACGGGAGGCGGCGACTGTCCAGGGCTGAATGCGGTGATCCGGGCGGTGGTGCGCACTTGCGACGCCCGGTACGGCTCATCGGTGGTCGGATTTCAGGACGGCTGGCGCGGGTTGCTGGAGAACCGGCGGCTGCAGTTGCGCAACGACGACCGCAACGACCGGCTGCTGGCCAAGGGCGGAACGATGCTCGGCACCGCCCGCGTACACCCCGACAAACTGCGGGCCGGGTTGCCCCAGATCAAACAGACGTTAGACGACAACGGCATTGACGTGCTCATCCCGATCGGCGGCGAAGGCACGCTGACCGCCGCGCACTGGCTGTCCGAAGAGAACGTTCCGGTGGTCGGCGTGCCCAAGACGATCGACAACGACATCGACTGCACCGATGTGACTTTCGGCCACGACACGGCCTTGATGGTGGCAACCGAGGCCATCGACAGGCTGCACAGCACCGCGGAATCCCACCAGCGGGTGATGCTGGTCGAGGTGATGGGTAGGCATGCGGGCTGGATCGCGCTGAACTCCGGGCTGGCATCTGGCGCACACATGACGCTCATCCCTGAGCAGCCCTTCGACATCGAAGAGGTGTGCCGTCTGGTCAAACAGCGCTTCCAGCGAGGCGATTCGCACTTCATCTGTGTGGTCGCCGAGGGCGCCAAGCCCGTTTCGGGCTCGATGCAGTTGCGCGAGGGCGGACTCGACGAATTCGGTCACGAACGATTCACCGGCGTCGCCGCTCAGCTCGGCTGGGAAGTGGAAAAGCGCATCAACAAGGATGTCCGGGTGACCGTGCTGGGCCACGTGCAACGGGGCGGACAGCCGACGGCCTACGACCGGGTTCTGGCCACCCGGTTCGGCGTCAATGCCGCTGACGCCGCACATGCGGGCGAATACGGCCAGATGGTGTCGCTGCGCGGTCAGGACATCGGCCGTGTACCCCTGGCCGACGCCGTTCGGCAGCTCAAGCTGGTACCGCAGAGCCGCTACGACGACGCCGCTGAGTTCTTCGGCTGAGGCCGGCCCGCTTCGCCCGGCTTCGCCGGTTTCGCGACCACCACGGGGCTTGTCGGTGGTGGCCCGCTTCGCCCGGCTTCGCCGGTTTCGCAACCACCACGGGGCTTGTCGGTGGTGGCCCGCTTCGCCCGGCTTCGCCGGTTTCGCAACCACCACGGGGCTTGTCGGTGGTGGCCCGCTTCGCCCGGCTTCGCCGGTTTCGCAACCACCACTAGGATCGAACGACATGACGGTCACTAGCGCTGAGCTGCTCGATTACGACGAGGTCATTGCACGCTTCGATCCGGTGCTAGGCCTCGAGGTACACGTGGAGCTGTCCACCGCGACGAAGATGTTCTGCGGCTGCGTGACCACGTTCGGCGCCGAGCCCAACACGCAAGTTTGCCCGGTCTGCCTGGGTCTGCCCGGATCGTTGCCGGTGCTCAACCGGGTCGCTGTCGAGTCGACGATTCGCATCGGGTTGGCGCTCAACTGCGAGATCGTTCCCTGGTGCCGCTTCGCGCGGAAGAACTACTTCTACCCGGACATGCCCAAGAACTACCAGATTTCGCAGTACGACGAGCCGATCGCCATCAACGGCTACCTTGAAGCGCCGCTCGAAGACGGCAGCACCTGGCGGGTAGAGATCGAACGTGCCCACATGGAAGAGGACACCGGCAAACTCACCCACCTCGGCAGCGAGACGGGCCGTATCCACGGAGCGACGACCTCGCTCATCGACTACAACCGCGCCGGTGTGCCGCTCATCGAAATCGTCACCAAGCCCATCGAAGGTGCCGGTGCCCGGGCGCCACAGGTCGCGCGGGCCTATGTGACGGCGTTGCGAGACCTATTGCGGGCATTGGACGTATCCGACGTGAGAATGGATCAGGGTTCGATGCGCTGCGATGCGAACGTGTCGCTAAAGCCTTCAGGCGCAGCGAAATTCGGTACTCGGACCGAGACCAAGAATGTCAACTCGCTCAAGAGCGTTGAAGTTGCCGTCCGCTACGAAATGCAGCGCCAAGCTGCCGTCCTGGAGGCCGGTGGGCAAATCACCCAGGAGACGCGGCACTTTCACGAGGCCGGCTACACGAGCCCGGGACGGGTCAAGGAGACGGCGGAGGACTATCGGTACTTCCCCGAGCCCGACCTGGAGCCCGTCGCACCCAGCCGCGAATTGGTGGAGCAATTGCGCCACACCATTCCGGAATTGCCGTGGTTGAGCCGCAAGCGAATTCAGCAAGAGTGGGGCATCTCCGACGAGGTGATGCGCGATCTGGTCAATGCCGGCGCGGTGGACCTGGTGGCCGCGACCATTGCGCATGGCGCTTCGAGCAAGGAGGCGCGCTCGTGGTGGGGCAACTTCCTTGTGCAAAAGGCCAATGAGGCCGGCATCGGCCTGGACGAATTGGCCATCACCCCGGCTCAGGTCGCGGCCGTCGTGGCATTGGTGGAAGCGGGCAAGTTGTCCAACAAACTGGCCCGCGAGGTCGTGGAGGGCGTGCTGGCCGGGGAAGGTGAGCCCGACCAGGTGATGTCCGCCCGTGGCCTGGAACTGGTCCGCGACGATTCGTTGACCCAGGCGGCGGTTGATGAGGCCCTGGCCGCCAATCCGGAAGTGGCGGAAAAGATTCGCGCCGGCAAGGTCGCGGCCGCCGGCGCGATCGTCGGGGCGGTGATGAAGGCCACCCGCGGCCAGGCCGATGCGGCTCGGGTGCGGGAGTTGGTGCTGGTGGCCTGCGGCCAGGCCTAGCTTCGCTGAGTGTTCGCTGACCAATCGTGAGAAAGAGTGTCACAACCGGCGTTGTGCATCCATGATGTTGATGTGGTCGGTGAACCGTTCGAAGACATGATGGCGATGCTGGACGCGCCGGTGTTTGTGGTGACAACCCAGGCCGACGCGGTCCCGTCGGGTTGCCTGGTCAGTTTTGCCACCCAGACCAGCGTGCAGCCACCAAGTTTCATGATCGGGATGCCCACCACCAGCCGCATGGTGGAGCCGGCGAGCCGCTCCGACTGTGTCGCGGTGCACGTGCTGGCCCGTCGTCACCAGGCCCTGGCCGAACTCTTCGGCAGCCAAGCGGGCGAGGAGGCTGACAAATTCGAACGTTGCTCGTGGCGCGCCGGTCCCTACGGCATGCCGATTCTCGACGATGCGGCCGCGTGGTTCGTCGGCAAGATCTTGAGCCGCAGCGACGTTGGCGACCACGTGGCCTACCTGCTGGAGCCGATTGCTGTCTGGGCTCCCGATGCCCCGGAAGAACTGCTCTACCTGTCCGACCTCGATATTGAGGACTTCGAACCCGGCCAGGAGGAGCCGACCCGGTTCCACAAACCCGCTGAGGTGACGCGCCGATACGGCGTGCGATTCACCCTCGACTATCCCTAGTCGCGCCCTAGTAGGGGCCCGATCGTCAGGTCTTGTCGTCGTTGTTGCGGGGGAATCCGCCGCCCTGCGGGAACAGCGGAAACACCACGTCATCAAGCTTCTCGGCATCGCCGGCGGTCCTGTTGACCGTGGCGCCCCAGACGTTGCCGTCCGGTGACATGCGCAATGCCCAGGCATGTGCGTGCGTGTCTTTGCGCACCACATCCGGCTCACCGGTGACCGCCCCGGTCGACGCCGCGAGCCGGACCGCCACCGTCAGCTTGGTTTCAATCAGGTTGACCAGCACGGTCCCGTCCATCGCCGCGCACCCGGCCACGCCGGGTTTGTCCGGCCAGGTCCACACCGTGGAAACCTCTGAGTTCTTGGTAATGCGCTGCAACCGATCCGCGGTCGGCGTGCGATCGGCGATGTAGAGCGAGCCGTCGACGGGGTCGATGCACATGCCGCCCCCCGAGCCGACGCCGGCCAGCGCCGTGGTGGGCGGGGCTTGCCCGATCGTGGTGGGCTGCTCGATCCGCAGCACCTTGCCCGCCAGCGAATTGGGATCGGCGGCCATCTCTGGGCTACCCGCGTCTCCGGTCATGACGACCAGCGTGGTGGGGCTGGTGAAGATCAACGCGCCGGTATTGCCGGTGGGGCCCTTGGGGATACCGGTCAGGATGTCCTTGGGGACATCGCCGTCGGCGATGCGGATCACCCGGTTATCGGTGGGCGTGCTGATGTAGGCGTACATCAACCGGTCCTGCGAATAGGTCGGCGAGAGCACGATATCCATCAAGCCGCCATCGCCGGCCGGGTCGACCGGGATGACCACCTTCACCTTCGGTTCTGCGCTGACCGACACCTCCTTGACGGCGCCGGTGGTGCGCTCGGCCACCAGTGCGGACTTGCTGTCCAAGCCCATGATCAAGCCGCTGGTGCTGTCCAGGCAGCCCTGCATCACTCCGGGGGCCGGGCATTCCTTGGGGAATGGTGTCGGAGGCAGCGGCGGCGGGGGAGGAGGCGTCGAACTCGGCTGAGGCCGCAGTTCGGGGTTGGTGGTGAACGGCTGGGATTGGGCGTCGTTGAACCGCGCGCAGCCGCTCGATACCAACGTCACCGCGCACAACGCAGCGAGCGCGTACCGAATCGACCGCCGTATCCGCATGACCGACAGGCTACGGACATTGTCTGCGGCGCCGCCACCGGCCGCCACCGTGCGTCGTCGAGGCGGTTGTGCTCGCAGGCCCACCGCACTGGTTTGGATGACCGCGGTCCCTCGGCTGAGGGCCGATTTGAGGGTACCGGCGGACCCGTCTGGTACGAAGTGCGGATTTAACAGGCGAAAGCGCCGCTCAAATCCCCAATTCAGGTCTAGTTGCCCTTACCCTGGCACGAGTGACCAGTTCGAATGACTCACGTTGGCAACGACCGGACGATTCCCCTGGACCGATCCCGGGACGCCCCGTCACGGCGAGCCTGGTCGACCCCGAAGACGACTTGACCCCTGCGAAGTACTCGAGTGACTTTGGCAGCGCCGGAACCACCACCGTCATCCCGCCATACGACCCGACCAACTCCGGAGCTGTGCCTTCGGGATACAACCTGATGGACGCGCAGGAACCGTTGCCCTACGTCCAGCCCCAGCCGGGCGCGCGCCACATCCCGGCGACGCCCGCAGCTCTGGACATGGACGAGGACGACGAGCGGATACGCGCCGCCAGCCGGCGCGGGACCCAAAACTTCGGCCTTCTGATCCTGCGGGTTGGGCTGGGGGCGGTGCTGATCGCGCATGGATTGCAGAAGTTGTTCGGCTGGTGGGGCGGCTCCGGGGTGACCGCGTTCAAGAACTCGCTCTCAGATGTGGGCTTTCAGCATGCCGACATCCTGGCCTACGTAGGCGCCGGCGGCGAGATCGTCGTGGGAGTGCTGCTGGTTCTGGGCCTGTTCACGCCGCTGGCCGGGGCGGGCGCACTGGCCTTCCTGATCAACGGCACGCTCGCCAACGTTTCGGCGCGGCCGCATTCACAGTTCTCCTACTTCCTGCCCGACGGCCATGAGTACCAGATCACCCTGGTTGTGATGGCCGTCGCCGTCATCCTGAGCGGTCCCGGCCGCTATGGCCTCGACGCGGGCCGCGGCTGGGCGCACCGGCCGTTCATCGGGTCCTTCGTCGCCCTGCTAACGGGCATCGCCGCCGGTATCGCGATATGGGTGTTGCTCAACGGGGTGAATCCAGTCGCCTGAGCCCGGTCTCACCGGTACGGATTGGGGACGCGCCCTGAGCTGGCTTCGGTCAGCTGCGGCAGAGTCGCGAAGGTGACCGCGGGCAACCGCAGTTCACCGCCATTTCTGAGTTGGGCCCGCGCCCAGGAATCGCGGTTAAACCGCAAACCTTCGATGTCATCCCAGGCCACGGTGGTACTGCCCAGCAATGTCCGCGCGGTCACCCCGTTCTCGTCGGCGACCGTCCGCAGCCGGATGATCAGCGCCGAAACCAGCACCGGGAGAAGGAGCAGCGGAGCGCTTGGCGGCCAGGCCAGCACCGGTATCAGCAGACCCAGCGTCGCAAAGCCAACCGCAAGGTGCGCAATGGGCGACACCCTGATCACCACCGCCGTTTGAGTAGTCACCCTCGTATCATTCCATCGCCGCGCAATCGGGTCCGTCTGGCCATGTCGGGGCGGTGGCGCCGGTGCGGACCGGCGCCGAAGCCGACGGTGAGCACCAGCTCGAGGCCTCGGATTTGACGGTTGAGCTGTGCGAAGGCTACCGTCAGACGCTATGGATACCGCCGGAACCCCCGGAAAGCTTGTAGTACTTGGTCGGCGCGTTGTTGCCTGACTAGGTCAATCGAGCACCAACGCGCAACCCTCGTGCAGCAGGTGAGCTGACGGGGGTTTTTTGTTGCCTAACCAACGAGACTTCGACAGCGAAGCGGGACAAAGGACTAGAAGGACAGTGAGCGCACCGACCAAGCGACACTCCCCGACATCAGAGCCGCAGCCGCGCGGCGTGGCAGCTGGCGTGAACTCTTCGCCGGTTCACTCGAAACATGTTGCACCGGAGCAGCTTACCGGCGCCCAGTCGGTCATCCGGTCGCTGGAAGAACTCGACGTCGAGATCATCTTCGGGATTCCCGGCGGTGCCGTCCTGCCGGTGTATGACCCGCTGTTCGACTCGCAGAAGCTACGTCACGTGCTGGTCCGTCACGAACAGGGCGCCGGTCACGCGGCCAGCGGCTACGCGCATGCCACCGGCAAGGTCGGGGTGTGCATGGCGACCTCGGGCCCGGGCGCGACGAACCTGGTGACTCCGCTGGCCGACGCCCAGATGGACTCGATCCCGGTGGTCGCCATCACCGGTCAGGTTGGCCGCGGGTTGATCGGCACCGACGCCTTCCAGGAAGCCGACATCTCTGGCATCACGATGCCGATCACCAAGCACAACTTCTTGGTTCGCACCGGTGACGACATCCCTCGGGTGCTGGCCGAGGCCTTCCACATCGCGGCCTCGGGGCGCCCCGGCGCCGTGCTGGTCGACATCCCCAAGGACGTGTTGCAGGCCCAGTGCACGTTCAGCTGGCCGCCGCAGATGGATCTGCCGGGTTACAAGCCGAACACCAAGCCGCACAACCGGCAGATCCGTGAGGCCGCCAAGCTGATCGGGGCCGCGCGCAAGCCCGTGCTGTACGTGGGCGGCGGCGTCATTCGTGGCGAGGCGACCGAGCAGCTGGCCGAGTTGGCCGAACTGACCGGCATTCCGGTGGTCACCACCCTGATGGCGCGTGGCGCGTTTCCTGACAGCCACCGCCAGAACATGGGCATGCCGGGCATGCACGGCACGGTGGCCGCGGTGGCGGCCCTGCAGCGCAGCGACCTGCTGATCGCCCTGGGCACCCGCTTCGACGACCGGGTCACCGGAAAGCTCGACTCCTTCGCCCCCGAGGCCAAGGTGATCCACGCCGACATCGACCCTGCCGAGATCGGCAAGAACCGCAACGCCGATGTTCCGATCGTGGGTGACGTTCAGGCCGTTATCACCGAGCTGATCGCGATGCTGCGCCACTACGACATTCCGGGCAACATCGAGATGTCCGAATGGCTGGCGTACCTGGAGGGTGTGCGGGCGACGTATCCGCTGAGCTACGGACCTCAAAGTGACGGCAGCCTGGGCCCGGAATACGTGATCGAGAAGCTGGGCGAGATCGCCGGCCCCGACGCCATCTATGTCGCCGGAGTCGGGCAGCACCAGATGTGGGCGGCACAGTTCATCAAGTACGAGAAGCCGCGCACCTGGCTCAACTCCGGCGGGCTGGGCACGATGGGCTTCGCCATCCCGGCGGCCATGGGTGCCAAGATCGCGCTGCCCGACACCGAGGTCTGGGCGATCGACGGCGACGGATGCTTCCAGATGACCAATCAGGAACTGGCCACCTGCGCGATCGAGGGCATCCCGATCAAGGTCGCACTGATCAACAACGGCAACCTGGGCATGGTGCGGCAGTGGCAGAATCTGTTCTACGAGGAGCGCTACTCACAAACCGACCTCGCCACCCACTCACACCGCATCCCAGACTTCGTCAAGCTGGCCGAGGCCCTGGGCTGTGTGGGATTGCGTTGCGAGCGAGAAGAAGATGTCGCCGACGTGATCAACCAGGCCAGGGAGATCAGTGACCGGCCAGTGGTCATCGACTTCATCGTCGGTGCCGATGCGCAGGTCTGGCCGATGGTTGCCGCCGGAACCAGCAACGACGAGATCCAGGCGGCCCGCGGCATCCGCCCGCTGTTCGACGACGAGAGCGAAGGGCACGCCTGATGAGCACGAAGACTCACACCTTGTCGGTGCTGGTCGAAGACAAGCCCGGTGTGTTGGCGCGCGTCGCGGCGCTGTTCTCGCGGCGTGGTTTCAACATCGAGTCGTTGGCTGTGGGTGCTACCGAGCAGAAGGACATGTCGCGGATGACCATCGTGGTCTCCGCCGAGGCGACTCCGCTCGAGCAGATCACCAAGCAGCTCAACAAGTTGATCAACGTCATCAAGATCATCGAGCAGGATGACGACCACTCGGTGGCCCGGGAACTGGCGCTGATCAAGGTTCGGGCGGATGCGGGCACCCGCAGTCAGGTGATTGAAGCGGTAAATCTGTTCCGTGGCAAGATCATTGACGTATCGCCGGAATCGCTGACCATCGAGGCCACTGGCGACCGCGGCAAGCTGGAAGCGTTGCTTCGAGTACTGGAGCCGTTCGGCATCCGCGAAATCGCCCAGTCCGGAATGGTGGCGTTGTCCCGCGGTCCGCGCGGCATCGGCACCGCCGCCAAGTAAATTCGTACGTTTCGAAAAGACAAGTAAGAAGGAGATATTCACGTGGCAGACGTGTCATCCCAGGCATTGGAGATGTTCTACGACGATGACGCCGACCTTTCGATCATCCAGGGCCGCAAGGTCGGTGTGATCGGCTACGGCAGCCAGGGACATGCGCACTCGCTGAGTCTGCGCGACTCGGGTGTCCAGGTGCGGGTCGGGCTCAAAGAGGGCTCGAAGTCGCGGGCCAAGGTCGAGGAGCAGGGCATCGAGGTCGATACGCCGGCCAAGGTGGCCGAGTGGGCCGACGTCATCATGGTGCTGGCACCCGACACCGCCCAGGCCGAGATCTTTGCCAACGACATCGAGCCCAACCTCAAGCCCGGTGACGCCTTGTTCTTCGGTCACGGCCTCAACGTCCACTTCGGCCTGATCAAGCCGCCGGCCGACGTCACCGTGGCCATGGTGGCCCCGAAGGGGCCCGGCCACCTGGTGCGCCGTCAGTTCGTCGACGGCAAGGGCGTGCCGTGTCTGATCGCGGTCGACCAGGACCCGACCGGCAAGGGTGAGGCGCTGGCGTTGTCCTATGCCAAGGCGATCGGCGGCACTCGGGCCGGCGTCATCAAGACCACCTTCAAAGACGAGACCGAGACCGACCTGTTCGGCGAACAGGCCGTGTTGTGCGGTGGCACAGAGGAACTGGTGAAGACCGGTTTCGACGTGATGGTCGAGGCGGGCTACCCGCCGGAGATGGCCTACTTCGAGGTGCTGCACGAGCTCAAGCTGATCGTCGACCTGATGTACGAGGGCGGCATCGCCCGGATGAACTACTCGGTGTCGGACACCGCGGAGTTCGGTGGCTACCTGTCCGGTCCGCGCGTGATCGACGCGGGCACCAAGGAGCGGATGTGCGCCATCTTGCGCGACATCCAGAGCGGCGACTTCGTCAAGAAGCTGGTCGCCAACGTCGAGGGCGGCAACAAGCAACTCGAGGCGCTGCGCAAGGAGAACGCCGAGCACCCGATCGAGGTCACCGGTAAGAAGCTGCGCGACCTGATGAGCTGGGTGGACCGCCCGATCACCGAGACGGCCTAGCCCTTTGCGGCTCACGGCGCCGAGCGTCACACCAGCGTGGCGCTCGGCGTCGACCGTCACCCTGGCGTGACGCTCGGCGATCGGGCTTAGCCGGAGGCGAGCCGATCGGCGGTGTGCACCACGCGGCGCGCCAGGTGGTCCAAAGCGTTGGCGGTCGGCTCGTCGATGTCGTTGATGTTGTCGTGGGTGGCCACCAGGCTCGCTCCGTAGGGATTGCCGTCGACGAACTTGAGCGCGTCGGTGTACCCCGGCGCCACGATGATGCCCCCGAAATGCATCAGCGTGACATACAACGTGAGCAGGGTGGTCTCTTGACCGCCGTGGGCGGTGTTGGTTGAGGTGTAGGCCGCGTAAATCTTGTCGGCCAGCTTGCCTTCGGCCCACAGCCCGCCGAGTGAGTCGAGGAACTCGCGCAGCTGTGCCGCGACCGATCCGAAACGGGTGGGTGAACCGAAAATGACCGCGTCGGCCCACACGATGTCGTCTCCGGTGGCAGCCGGAAGGTCTTTGGTCGCTTCGTAGTTGGCTGACCACGCGGGATTGTGGGCGAATGAATCGGGGTCGCGGGTTTCGGCGACGTGTCGCACCCGTACCTCGGCGCCGGCGGACTCGGCCGCGGCGGCGACGTGCCGCGCCATCGTTGTCCCGTGGCCGGTGGCCGAGTAGTAAATGACCGCGAGTTTTGTCATAGCGATAGCTTAGGCATTTCGGCAATCCCAAACTCGCGACGCAAGAGCGTGCGCGCACAGTAGTAGCCGGCCATGCCATGGACCCCGGCGCCGGGTGGGGTTGCGGCCGAACACAGGTACACCTTCGGAATCGGCGTGCGCCAAGGATTTAGCCGCGGGGTGGGGCCAGCCATCGCTCGCCAGACGGAGTTTGCCCCCACTGCGATGTCGCCGCCCACGTAGTTGGCGTTGTGCGCGGCCATCGCGGCCGCGGGCACGCTGCGAGCCGCCACCACGACGTCACGGAAGCCGGGCGCGAACCGTTCGACGACACGACACACCGCCTCGGTGGCATCGACGGAAGACCCCGCCGGCACATGGGCGTAGGTCCAAAATGGCCGGTGGCCGCCGTCGTCGACGCGGCCGGGATCGGACGTGTGGGGCGAGGACGCCAGCACCATCGGCCAATCGGCGTGGCGCCCGGCGGCGATTTCTGCTTCGGCGTGCGCCATCTGTTCGCGGGTACCGCCGAGGTGAAATGTCGGGGCCGTCGCGATCCGGTCATCCGACCACGGGATGTCGCCGTTGAGCACGAAGTCGACCTTGGCTACCCCGGATCCAAATCGGTACCGGCGCAATGCGGTCGCGTACCGGTTGGGGATCGTGTCCCGATACACTTGCAGCAATGCCGTGGGTGCGGTGTCGAAGACGGCGACGCCCTGGGGCGGTTCGGTCACCTCGATCCCGGCGGTCAGCTCGCCGCCGTGCGCGCGCAGATCGGCGATCAGCGCGTCGGCAATCACCTGGCTGCCGCCGATCGGGATGGGCCAGCCGACCCTATGGGCCAGGGTGGCCAGCATCAGCCCCGCGCCGGCCGACACCAGCGAAGGCAGCGGCGAAATAGCGTGGGCAGCAACGCCGGTGAACAATGCGCGGGCATCTTCGCCAGCGAGTCCGCGCCATGCTGGGGTGCCCTGCGCCAGCACGCGTAGACCCAGATGCATGGCGGGGCGCAGCGCGGTGGGTACCGACCGCTTGTCGCCGAGTAGCAAATCGACCGCGGCGTCGCAGTTCTCTACGAGCGGGCCCAGCAAGCGCTCCCAGGATGGGCCATGCTCGAGTTCGGCGCAGGTTTGCCGCAGATCGCGGTAGGCGATCGCCGCTGGGCGGTCCGGCAGCGGGTTGGCATAGGAGATGTGCGGCACGGCCAGCCGCACGCCCCGGGCGGCCAGATCGAACTCGACAAAAAACGGCGACGCCAGCGCCAGTGGGTGCACCGCTGAGCACACGTCGTGCAGGACTCCGGGAAATTCGAAGTCAGCTGCCGTGCGGGAGCCGCCACCGAAGGTCTGTTGGACCTCTATGACCTGCACTCTTAGACCTGCACGAGCACAGATCACCGCTGCGGTCAACCCGTTGGGCCCGCTGCCGACGACGGTGACGTCCACCCCATGATTACAGCCGACTACGCTGGCCGCGTGAACCTCCCTGTTGTGTTAATAGCCGACAAACTTGCTCAATCAACAGTCGCTGCCCTGGGAGACCAGGTCGAGGTGCGCTGGGTGGACGGTCCTGACCGGGAAAAGCTGCTGGCCGCGGTGCCCGAGGCCGACGCGTTGTTGGTGCGTTCGGCCACCACGGTCGACGCCGAGGTACTTGCCGCGGCGACCAAACTCAAGATCGTCGCGCGCGCCGGCGTGGGGCTGGATAACGTCGACGTGGATGCGGCTACCACGCGCGGTGTGCTGGTGGTCAACGCTCCCACCTCCAACATTCACAGCGCCGCCGAGCATGCGATGGCGCTGCTGCTGGCCGCCGCTCGCCAGATCCCGGCCGCCGACGCCTCATTGCGCGAGCACACCTGGAAGCGGTCATCGTTTTCCGGTGCGGAGATCTTCGGCAAGACCGTCGGGGTGGTGGGTCTGGGCCGGATCGGGCAGTTGGTCGCACAGCGGGTCGAGGCGTTCGGTGCCCATGTGGTCGCCTACGACCCCTACGTGTCGCCCGCGCGCGCGGCTCAGCTGGGCATTGAGCTGCTGCCCCTGGACGACCTGCTGGCCCGTGCCGACTTCATCTCGGTGCACCTGCCCAAGACGCCCGAGACGGCCGGCCTGCTCGGCAAGGAGGCGCTGGCCAAGACCAAGCCCGGCGTCATCATCGTCAACGCCGCACGCGGCGGACTGATCGACGAGTCAGCGCTGGCGGAGGCCATCACCAGCGGCCACGTCCGTGGGGCCGGGCTCGACGTGTTCGCCACCGAACCGTGCACCGACAGCCCGCTGTTCGAGCTACCGCAGGTCGTGGTCACACCGCATTTGGGGGCCTCCACCGCCGAGGCCCAGGACCGGGCCGGAACCGACGTCGCCGCCAGCGTGAAGCTGGCGCTGGCCGGTGAGTTCGTTCCCGACGCGGTGAACATCGCCGGTGGTGCGGTCAACGAGGAGGTGGCCCCGTGGCTGGATCTGGCCTGCAAACTCGGGGTACTGGCCGCCGCGCTGTCCGATGAACCACCGGTGTCGCTGTCGGTTCAGGCCCGTGGCGAGCTGGCGTCTGAAGACGTCGAGGTGCTCAAGCTGTCGGCACTGCGCGGTCTGTTCTCGGCGGTCGTCGAAGACCCGGTGACCTTCGTCAATGCGCCGGCGCTGGCCGCCGAACGCGGTGTTTCCGTCGAGATCAGCAAGGCCTCCGAGAGCCCCAACCACCGCAGCGTCGTCGACGTGCGTGTCGTCGGGGCGGACGGCTCGGTGGTGAGCGTCTCGGGCACGTTGTACGGCGCGCAGTTGACCCACAAGATCGTTCAGATCAACGGCCGGCACTTCGACCTGCGGGCCGAGGGGGCCAACCTGATCGTCAACTACGTCGACCAGCCGGGGGCTTTGGGCAAGATCGGCACGCTGCTGGGTGCGGCCGGGGTGAACATCCATGCCGCGCAGCTCTCCGAGGACGTGGAGGGCCCGGGCGCCACCGTTCTGCTGCGCCTGGACCAGGATGTGCCTGAGGACGTGCGTTCGGCCATCGCCGCCGCGGTGGGCGCCAACAGGCTTGAAGTTGTCGATCTCTCGTGAGCCGCGGCGGTGACGGCGTGCAGCGAAACGACGTGGGGGCAGGAGAGCGATACCGATGAAATTAGCGATCGTTGCCGGTGACGGGATCGGTCCCGAGGTGGTGGCCCAAGCGGTCAAGATCCTCGACGTGGTCCAGCCGGGTGTCGAGAAGACGAACTATGACCTGGGTGCACGGCGTTTTCATGCCACCGGCGAGATATTGCCGGATTCGGTGATCGCGGAGTTACGCGAGCACGATGCCATCTTGTTGGGCGCGATCGGTGACCCGTCGGTGCCCAGCGGCGTGCTCGAGCGGGGTCTGCTACTACGGCTTCGATTCGAGCTGGACCACCACATCAATCTTCGTCCGGGTCGGCTGTATCCGGGAGTGAAGAGCCCGTTGGCGTTGGAGCCGGGCAATCCCGAGATCGACTTCGTGGTGGTGCGTGAGGGAACGGAAGGCCCTTACACCGGAAACGGCGGCGCGATCCGGGTCGGCACGGCCAATGAGGTTGCCACCGAGGTCAGCGTGAACACCGCGTTCGGGGTGCGCAGAGTGGTGCGGGACGCCTTCGAACGAGCCATGCGGCGGCGCAAGCACCTGACCCTGGTGCACAAGAACAACGTGCTGACCTTTGCGGGCTCGCTGTGGTGGCGGACCGTGCAGGAGATCGGCGAAGAGTATCCCGATGTCGAGTTGGCCTACCAGCACGTCGATGCGGCGACCATCCACATGGTTACCGATCCCGGCCGCTTTGACGTGATCGTCACCGACAACTTGTTCGGCGACATCATCACCGACCTGGCGGCGGCCGTGTGCGGTGGAATCGGCCTGGCCGCCAGCGGAAACATCGATGCGACCCGGACCAACCCGTCGATGTTCGAGCCGGTGCACGGAAGTGCGCCCGATATCGCCGGTCAGGGCATCGCCGATCCGACCGCGGCCATCATGTCGGTGTCGCTGCTGCTTGCCCACCTGGGCCTGGACGACGCGGCTAGCCGGGTGGATCGGGCGGTCGAGGGTTACTTGGCAACTCGCGGGAACGAACGGCTTGCCACCGCCGCAGTCGGCGAGCGGATTGCGGCCGCTCTCTAGGCTCCAACCCGGGCGGACGTAGCCGGGTGGGAACCAGCGGTATCGCTGCCAGCGGGAACAACCCGCACAGTCCCCAGGCCAGTGGGTAGGCAGCCGTGGTGATCAGCGCACCGAAGATGGGAGGCCCGGCGGCCGCCATCAGGCGCTGAGTGGTGTTTTGAACGCCCAATGCGCGTCCGCTCCAGTACGGCCCGGCGTATTCCGTGATCGCGGTTGCCTGCAGCCCATTGTCGAGCACTGCGATCACCGTGATCGTGATCATCAGTAGGACGTCATACCGGGAGCCCTCGTCGTCGACGAGCGCGAGCAGGAACAGGGCGGCAGCCGACGCGATCGCGATGACGCGCACCGGTCGCATCCGCGAACCCACGCGGTCGGACCAGCGGCCTACCGCGATGCGGCCCAGCGCGCCCAGCAGCTGCGAGACGGTCACCAGGATTCCGGCAGTGGCAACCGGCCAGCCGTGATGATTCATCAGCCAAACCAGCATGAACGTGACGGTCACGGTCTGGGGCATCATCAGCAGCGCCGAGGACGCATGAATTCGCCACAACACCGCCGAACCCCGATACGGGCTGGCAAGTTCTTCCTTGCTGGCCACCTTGCGGGACTTGCGGGGCGGGTCGACCACGCCGACCAGGCTGGCTACCGCGGCGATCGTGCAAAAGGCAGCGGGAAACATCAACGCGTTGTGAATGCTGTGTTCGGCCAGCTCGGGGATCACCAGCGCACCTAGGGCGATTCCCAGGGGTTGCGCCGTCTGACGGATACCCATCGCCAACCCACGTTGATGGGGCGGAAACCAGCCGGACACCAACCGGCCGCCGGCGCTGTTACAGCTGGCGGCCGCCATGCCGCCGAGGAACAGATAGATGCCCATCAACAACAGCGAATCCACCGATGCCGCGGCATAGGCGGCGATCGCGGTGAGCGCCGAGCCCACGGTCATCACGATCTGCTCGCCGACGTGGTCCAACACATAGCCCCAGGCGACCAGCGTTACCACCATGCCCCAGCTGGGCATGGACGCCAGCAGACCCGCCTCGGCCAGCGGGGTGTCGCGCGCGTTTTCCAACCGGGGGATCAGGAAGGCGACACCGTTGATGAATAGAAATGAGCTTGCTGTGACGATCAGCGAGACGATCACAATCCACCACCGCGCGGAAAGACTCAGTTCCTGTGTGGCGCTCGACTCATCAGGCACTAGCTAATGCTTGCACACCTCTGCGCTGTCGGGTGGCGCAGCGGGATCGGCGGACTCGGCGCAGGGCGCCATCGAATCGCTTTCCAGTAAGATCGCCGGGCCGCAGCGCGCCAGGGCTCCGGCGTTGTTGATTAGCAGGCTTGTGAGCTGGGGAATTGTGGATTGAGGAGGTCTAGGCGGCGGTTGGCGGTCAAAGCGGTGATCCGGCAGGCTTCGGCGATGTTGTCGGCGCCGTTGAGGCGGTGCAGATTGATCGCGGTGTTGCGTAGCGCTGCTAGGACCTGTGCGCCGTTTCCGGTATGTGCCCTTTGACGGTCTTCGTCGAAGGTGACGTCGCGTATCCAGTGCAGGCTGTTCTCGATTCCCCAGTGTTGACGCATCCAGGTCATGATCGCGGTAGGGCGGGCGTGCTCGAACGGCAGGCTGCAGATGGCATAGACCACCTCCACGCTGCGCTGGTCGGTGGCGGTGATCAAGCGTTCACGAGTGATCCGGATGATTTGTTTTGCGTAGGGGAAGCCGATTCCTCGTGCAGCGGTGATGATTTGCGGGGTGCGGGTCTCGACACGGCCGTGGCCGCGGGAGTCGTCGGTAGCGGCTGTGGGCACCTCGGCCCAGGGCAGCGCGGTGATACGCGCAAGTATTTTGGCTTGGTTGGACTTGACGATCATCAGGTAGTGCGACTTCAAGGTGGCGCAGATCAACTTCGCGGTGACGACCTGGGTATGCATCGCATCCACGGTGACCAGCCACCGCAAGCTACCCGGCAGCAGCGTGAGCAGGGCGCGTACGCAGGGAATTTCATTGCTTTTCTCGGCGACAGCGAGTTGACCGAGCACCAATCGGGCACGGTGGGCGAACACCGACACGAGATGCGTGGCTGTCGCTTTGGCGCGTAAAGCACCACGCAGCATCTTGCCGTCCAACGCGATCGGCACCAATCCACTGGGGTCGCTGCTGGCCACGTGTGCAGTGAAGTAACTGCCCATCCTGGCGTTGAGGTCGGCGGGGTCTAGCCGAGACAAAACAGCGCGGAAGGTCTTCTCACTGGGCCGCCGGAACCGGACCCCTAATTGGGCCAACACATCATCGGGAGCGGTGGCCGCCCATGTGGCAAAACCAGCATAGCCGCGCATCCCCGCGGCAGTGGCCAGAACCGCGATCGCCAACAAAGCCATCAGCGAATACCTCCGACCGCGTGGGCCCCTCGAGTCTGGCACCGAGGCCAACACATCGAGAAACTCCGATCCGATGAGCTCGCTGCGCTCACCAGGACTCCAGCGGTCGAACACCTCTGGAACCGACGACACACGCAATACTGAAACGGTAGGCACGGGCAACTCCAGACCAACGACGAACAGTAACCAACTCGATCGTTCTCCAGATAGCCCGTGCCTACACTCCGGCCCCAATAGCGCGGCACCAAAGATCATCAACCCAGCTCACAAGCCTGCTAATCAACAACGCCGGAGCCCTGCGCAGCGCGCCCAGGCCCGCTGGGTGGGATTGCGGGGCTTCTCATCGGGCCGTGCCAGCCCGAATCGTCGCCCCGCTAGGCTCATCCGAATGCGCCTTGGACGTATTGCCAGCCCTGACGGGGTCGCCTTCGCCAGCATCGAAGGCGAGTTAGACAATCCGGGTGCGATGACCGCCCGGGAGATCGCGGAGCACCCTTTCGGGACGCCGAACTTCACCGGCCGCTCGTGGCCGTTGGCCGATGTGCGGCTGCTGGCCCCGATACTTGCCAGCAAGGTGGTCTGTGTCGGCAAGAACTACACCGATCACATCGCGGAGATGGGCGGCCAAACCGGTCCGACGCCGGCGGATCCGGTGATATTCCTCAAGCCCAACACGGCGATCGTCGGTCCGAACGTGCCGATTCGGTTGCCCGCCAAGGCATCACCAGTCCACTTCGAAGGCGAACTGGCGATTGTGATCGGCCGGCCGTGTAAGGACGTCTCGGCCGCGCAGGCGGTCGACAACATCCTCGGCTACACCATCGGCAATGACGTGTCCGCCCGCGATCAGCAGAAATCCGACGGGCAATGGACCCGGGCCAAAGGCCATGACACATTCTGTCCGGTCGGGCCATGGATCGTTACCGATGTCGACCCTGCCGACCTCGAACTGCGCACCGAAGTCAATGGTGCGGTCAAGCAGCACGCGCGTACCTCGCTGATGATCCACGATGTGGGTGCCATCGTGGAGTGGATCTCGGCGGTAATGACATTGCTGCCCGGTGATCTCATCCTCACCGGAACACCCGCGGGGGTCGGTCCCATCGAAGACGGTGACACCGTCTCCATCACCATCGAGGGGATCTGCACCCTGACCAACCCCGTAGTCCGTAAAGGAAAGTCGTGACTTCATCCAGCGTCCGGGTCCGATTCTGCCCGTCGCCCACCGGTATCCCTCATGTTGGAATGGTTCGCACCGCGCTGTTCAACTGGGCCTATGCCCGGCACGCCGGTGGCACCTTTGTTTTTCGCATCGAGGACACCGACGCCGCACGCGATAGTGAGGAAAGCTATCTCGCCCTGCTCGACGCGTTGCGCTGGCTGGGCTTGGACTGGGATGAGGGGCCCGAGGTGGACGGGCCCTACGGGCCCTATCGGCAGTCGCAGCGCACCGAGATCTATCACGACGTAGTGGCCAAGCTGTTGACGGCGGGTGAGGCCTATTACGCCTTCTCGACGCCCGAGGAGGTCGAAGCCCGCCACATCGCCGCCGGCCGCAACCCCAAGTTGGGTTACGACAACTTCGACCGTCAGCTGACCGATTCCCAGCGCGCGGCCTACCTGGCCGAAGGCCGTAAGCCAGTGGTGCGGCTGCGGATGCCCGACACCGATCTGGCTTTGCATGACCTGGTGCGTGGGCCGACCACCTTCGCGGCGGGCTCGGTGCCCGACTTCGCGTTGACCCGGGCAACCGGAGATCCGTTGTACACCTTGGTCAACCCCTGCGACGACGCGCTAATGAAGATCACCC
This sequence comes from Mycobacterium pseudoshottsii JCM 15466, assembly GCF_003584745.1. Classification (NCBI taxonomy): domain Bacteria; kingdom Bacillati; phylum Actinomycetota; class Actinomycetes; order Mycobacteriales; family Mycobacteriaceae; genus Mycobacterium; species Mycobacterium pseudoshottsii. The sequence continues at coordinate 4,515,474 of NZ_AP018410.1, read as the reverse complement.
ACGTGCTGCGCGGCGAGGACCTGCTGCCGTCCACGCCGCGCCAGATCGCGCTATACCAGGCGCTGATGCGCATCGGGATTGCCGAGCGCGTTCCGGAATTCGCGCACTTGCCAACGGTATTGGGGGAGGGGACCAAAAAGCTCTCCAAGCGGGACCCGCAGTCCAATCTGTTTGCCCACCGCGACCGGGGCTTCATTCCCGAAGGCTTGCTCAACTACCTTGCGCTGCTCGGCTGGGCCATCGCCGATGACCACGATCTGTTCAGCCTGGATGAGATGGTGGCCGCGTTCGATGTGGCCGACGTGAATTCCAACCCGGCGCGCTTCGATCAGAAGAAGGCTGACGCGATCAATGCCGAGCACATCCGGATGCTCGACGTCGCGGATTTCACCGCCAGATTGCGCGCGTACCTGGATACCCACGGCCATCAGCTCGCGCTGGACGACGCGGCGTTCGCCGTCGCCGCGGAGTTGGTGCAGACCCGCATCGTGGTACTCGAGGATGCGTGGGCATTGCTGAAGTTCCTCAATGACGACCGGTACGCGATCGACCCCAAAGCCGCGGCCAAGGAGCTGGGGCCCGACGCCGGCCCAGTGCTAGACGCCGCTATCGCGGCGCTTGACGGTGCGGCCGACTGGACCACTGCCGACATCGAGGCGGCCCTCAAGACCGCGTTGATCGAGGGTATGGCCCTCAAACCGCGCAAGGCGTTCGGCCCGATCCGGGTTGCCGCCACCGGCACCACGGTTAGTCCGCCGCTGTTTGAATCACTGGAACTGCTCGGCCGCGAACGTAGTTTGGGCAGGCTCCGATCGGCGCGCGATCAGGTCGGTTCGCCCTAGTGTGACGAGAATCGAAGGCGCCATGCGCAATACCGGCTGAGTCTTTGGTAGTGTGCACGTCGGCCGACAATGGTTGGCAGTAGTGGGGTCGCGATGCGGGTAAATCTCGCAGATCCGCTCTGACCAGCTGTTTTAGGCCAAAATGGGGTATGGTGTAATTGGCAACACAGCTGATTCTGGTTCAGCCATTCTAGGTTCGAGTCCTGGTACCCCAGCAAAAGCCCACCAATGCAAGCGATTAGGTGGGCTTATCCGGGTGAGCTATGCTGACTGCTCGGATTGGTTCTGGCCCCGTCGTCTAGCGGCCTAGGACGCCGCCCTCTCACGGCGGTAGCGTGGGTTCGAATCCCATCGGGGCTACAACAGAACAAGTGCGTTACCGGTCGGTCCGACCGGTACCCAGCACAGCCGGCGCGGTGCTGCCTCCGACCGGCATGGGCGGCAGCCCGAGCTTGCGGTGGTCCCAGGATCGGGTTCGGTGGCTGAGGATCCGAACGCCGACGCGTTTGTTCATCATCTGGTCGACCATGGGCTTCACGTCGTCGGTGTAGGGCCCGGTGTAGCGTTCCCACACGCTGACCCCCACCCGGTGCAGCGCCTCGGGATCGTCGATTATCTCGGCGACACCCTCGAAGGAAACCCCGCGCAACGTGTCATAGGTATTGCCGTCTTCGAGCAGGAAGCTCACCCGCGGATCCCGTTTGAGATTGACGGCCTTTTGTGACTTGGCCTTGGTCTCCAGCCAGATCTCACCGTCGACCACGGCGTACCACATCGCGGTCAGGTGGGGCTGGCCGTTCGGCCCGATCGTGGCCAGTGTGCCGGTGCGACTGGTGGTGACGAAGTTGGCGATTTCAGCCTCGGACATGACGATGTCTGCGCGCTGCTTTGTTCCCATTCGGTCAGTGTGGCAGGCACGGGCTCAATCCCTACCGGCGGACGGCCTGCCAGCAGCGACCGCGGTGCCGCGAACTTCGGTGACCGCCCCGGCCGCGGGCCATGGTAGAAAGCCGAAACAGCAGCTCAACAATTCTCTGAAGGGGGCTAGCGGTGTCGCTGAATACCCGTCTCACAGAATTCCTCGGAGTCCAACACCCGATCCTGCTGGCACCGATGGCAATGACGTCGGGGGGCCGGCTCGCTGCGGCGGTGACCGCCGCGGGTGGCCTGGGCCTGATCGGTGGAGGCTATGGCGAGGCCGAGTGGCTGCAGCGCCAGTTGGAGCAGGCGCAGGGGCAACGGGTCGGATGTGGGTTCATTACCTGGAGCCTCGCCCGCAATCCCGAGCTGCTCGACCTGATCCTGGCCGCGAACCCGGCGGCGATCATGTTGTCGTTCGGTGATCCACACAACTTCGCCGGCCCCATCCACGATGCCGGCATTCCGCTGATCTGCCAAATACATACCCGCGAGCAGGCGCTGCGTGTGCTGGAAGTCGGTCCGGACATCATCGTGGCCCAGGGCAGCGAGTCAGGTGGACACGGAATGAGTGTGCGCTCCACTTTCACGCTGGTTCCCGACGTGGTGGACCTGGTTGCCCAACGCTCGGCCGAAACGCTGGTCGTGGCGGCCGGGGGGATCGCCGATGGCCGCGGGCTGGCAGCAGCGCTGGCGCTGGGCGCAGACGGCGCCCTGGTGGGTACCAGATTCTGGGCTTGCCCAGAGGCGCTGGTATCGCCGCGAGCCCACCAGCGGGCGGTGGAGGCCAGCGGGGACGACACCATCCGTACCCGCGTCTACGACATTGTGCGGCAGCGGGGTTGGCCGGCGGAATACGATCTTCGGTTGCTCAGCAACTCGTTGATCCAGGCATGGCATGGCAACGAATCCGAACTGATACGGCGACTGCCGGACCTGCTGGGCGCCTTCGAAAACGCGGTCGCGGCAGAGGACTTCGAGATGGCCACGGTGCTGGTTGGCGAGGCGGTAGGTCTGATCTCGAGAGTTGGCCCCGCCGCTGACATCGTGTCCGAGATGGTCTGCGATGCCATCCGGATACTGAACCGGTCGGGTTAGCCGCCGGCGGCGGGCACGTTCGACGTCAAGCCAGCACAGACGTCGCGGCCGCACCGGGACTGGCCGTAACGGCCGGCGGCGAAGCGGCGTGCGTGGGTACCCGGCGCGGCCACCAGAACCAGCGGCCGAGCAGGGCCGCGATGGCGGGCATCATGAAAGAGCGGACAACCAGGGTGTCGAACAACAGTCCGATCATGATGGTGGTGCCGACCTGGCCGACCACGCGCAGGTCGCTGGTGAGCATGAAGCCCATCGTGAAGGCAAACACCAGTCCGGCGATGGTGACGACGCGGCCGGTGCTGGCCATGGCTCGGATCATGCCGGTCTTGAGGCCGGCGCCGATCTCTTCCTGGAATCGGGCGACCAGCAGCAGGTTGTAGTCCGATCCGACGGCCAGCATGACGATCACGGCCATGGGCAGCACCAGCCAGGGCAGCGGCATGTGCAAGATGTGCTGCCACAACAGGACCGAGAGTCCAAAGGCGGCGCCCAGCGAGAGTGCCACCGTGCCGACGATGACCGCGGAGGCCACAACGCTTCTGGTGATGGCCAGCATGACCACGAAGATCAGACACAGGGTGGCCACCACCGCGATCAGTAGGTCATAGGTGCTGCCCTCGCTGATGTCCTTGTAGGTGGCCGCGGTGCCGGCCAGGTAGATGTTGGCGGCTGCCAGTGGGGCTCCTTTCACCGCCTCGCTCGCGGCCAGCAGGATCGGGTCGATGTGGGCGATTCCCTCGGCGGTGGCGGGATCGCCCTTGTGGGTGATGATGAACCGGGCCGCGGTGCCGTCGGGGGATAGGAACAGGGTCAGACCCCGTTGAAAGTCGGGATTGTCGAAGGCTTCCGGCGGCAGATAGAAGGAGTCGTCGTTCTTGGAGGCGTCGAGGGCCTGCCCCATGGCGGTGGCGTTGCGGGTCATGTCGTCCATTTGGGTGATCAGTGCCGAGAAGGTGCTGGCCGTGGTTTGGGTGAGGCTCTTCACGGTTTGCATGGTGGCGATCATCGGGGACAGCAGGGCGAGCAGTTTGGGTTGGAGTTCGTCGATGCGATCGAGGTCGTCGGTGAGCGTGCCGACGTCTTCGCTGAGCTTGTCGACGCCGTCGATCGCGTCGAACAGGGACCGCAGTGACCAACAGATCGGGATGTCCGAACAGTGGCGTTCCCAGTAGAAGTAGCTTCTGATGGGTCGCCACAGGTCGTCGAATTCGGCGATCTGATCACGCAGTTGATCGGTGTTGGCCTGCATCTGCTTGTTGTGGGTGAGCATGTCGTGGCTGGCGTCGTTGAGCTGTTGGGTCAGTTCTTGTTGGCGCGCCGCGATATCGATCATGTGTTGCAGCTCATCGATCATGGTGTACATGTCGGCGACGCGGGCTTTGAGGTAACCCATGTTCTCGATGGTCATGGCGTTTTGCATGTTGAGCTGAAACGGGATCGAGCTGTGGTCGAGCGGTGAGCCCAGTAGCCTGGTGATGCCTTGGACACGTGCGATGCCGGGAAGGTGGAACACGCCTTTGGCGATCCGGTCCAGCAGCATCATGTCGGTGGGATTGCGCAGATCGTGGTTCGCCTCGATCATCAGCACTTCGGGTTCCATGCGGGCCGGGGGGAAGTGGCGGTCCGATGCGCGGTAGCCGATGTTGGAGGGGGCGCCGGCCGGGATGTAATGGCGCTCGTTGTAGTTGGTTTGGTACTTGGGCAGGGCGAGCAGTCCGATCAGCGAGATCAGTGCCGCGGCGACCAGGACCGGGCCCGGCCAGCGCACCACGATGGTGCCGATGCGACGCCAACGCCGGGTTGTGGTGGCGCGTTTGGGTTCGAATACGCCGAATTTGGTTGTTAGGGCGATGACTGCCGGCGCCAGGGTCAATGAGGCCAGGATCACCGCCAGCAGACCGATCGAGCATGGTGACCCGAGGGTTTGGAAGTAGGGGAGCCTGGTGAAGTTCAGGCAGTACATCGCTCCGGCGACGGTCAGCCCGGATCCCAAGACGACGTGACTTGTCCCGCGGAACATGGTGTAGTACGCGAGCTCTCGGTCCCGGCCGGCCATCCGGGCCTCTTGGTAGCGGCCGACCAGAAAGATGATGTAGTCCGTCGACGCCGCGATCGTCAGTGCCGTCAAGACATTGATGGCGAAGGTCGATAGGCCAATCAGGTCGTTGGCGGCCAGCGCAGCGATCACGCCGCGTGCCGCAAGCAGCTCGATCCCGACTGTGAGCAGCATCACCACAACGGCCGTAATCGATCGATAGGCGATCAACAGCACGATGGTGATCACCGCAATCGTGACCGCGGTCAACCGTTGCAGACTGCTGTTGCCGGACGTGTCTTGATCGGCGCCGAGTGCACCGGGGCCGGTCAGGTAGGCCTTGATTCCGGGCGGCGGCGGCACATCGTCGAGGATCCGCGCAACTGCGGCAACGGAATCGTTGGCTCTGGCACTGCCCAGGCCACCGGTGAGGTACAGCTGCACATAGGCGGCCTTGCCGTCGACGCTTTGCGAACCCGCGGCCGTGAGCCTGTCGCCCCAGAAATTGTCGATGTGTTGGATGTTCGTCTTGTCCTGCGACAGCTTGGCAATTAGTGCGTCGTAGTAGCGGTGGGCTTCGTCGCCGAGTTTGGCATTGCTCTCCAGCACGATCATCGTGGTGTTGTCGGAGTCGAACTGCTGAAAGTCTTTGCCGATGCGCCGCATCGCGATCAGTGACGGAACATCACTGGGGCTCAACGACACCGAATGCTCTTTGGCGACCTCTTCTAGTTGTGGTGCCAGCAGGTTGGCGCCGACGGTGAGCGCGATCCAGAGCAAAATGACCGGTAGCGAAAACTTTTGGATAGTCCGGGCGATAAAGGGGCGCCCCGCGCTGTGTGCCGGCGTCACGCAGATTTCACTAGGCAGCTAGTCGCGGCATCGTGGGCATCGGCCGTGCGCTCGGCGCGGACCACGCCGTTGACGGTGATGCGACAGCTCAGGGTCGCGCTGTTGCCCTGCGCCACGAGGTGGGCAACCACCGAGGTCAGTGTGGTCACGATGGTCAACGACCACGGGATCGCGGCGTTGGCGACTTCGTGTGGTTCGGCCTGGGCATCGAGGTAATTGACCGTGACGACCGTTCCCGGAGGGCCAAAAACCTCGTAGCGAACGTACTTCGGGTTGAACGCGACAATGGCGTCGGAGTTGCCCGCATCCGGCACATATCGATGTGAGCCGAAGACGCCATGCAAGCGCATTACCACCGATGCCCCGACAATTGCGACGAGGATCATCACGATCGGCACCCACATCCGCCTAAAAAGGCTGACCATTGAACCCCCGTTCGGTATCGCCCGGTCGTCGCGTTATGCGACGAACCCATCGTGACCATGAGGGCACCGTGATTGCGCCGCGAGGCGGGTAAATTCTTGCATTTCATCGGACCGGCTCGCGCCCGAATCCTGGGAACAAAGCGGGTGAAACTACGCGCTGGGGCGGGTCCGCCGCCGAGAGGGCGTCATCGGGTCGCGGTGCCCGAAGGCGACATCGCTCAGGTGGGCGCATTATCGAGCTGCGGGATGGTCCGGTTTCCGGTCAATTCCTTGTAGACGGCCGCGATGGCTTTTACCGTCGGCTCGACATCAGCGATGTCGTGGCCCGCGGTTGAGATCAAGCGCAGTTGAACGATCCCGGGCGGTACCACCGGATAGGTCACCGCTGAGCAGAATATTCCGTGCTTATGGCGCAATTCGGTCAAGAATGCGAGAGCCGACAGCGGGTCCATCGGCAGGTACACCGGCGTGATGAGAGAGTTCGCTTTCCCGATGTTGAGACCTTCTTCGGTCAGCGAGGCCTGAAGTTTGCCGGCCACCGCGTGCGCTCGTCGGCGCAGGTCGTCGCTACGCCGCAGCAACCCCAAACGCACCCGGTTACCCGCGACGATCGGCCAGGGCAAGCCACGGGAGAAGATCTGGGACCGCATCGTGTAGCGAAGCTTCCAAATGACATCGGCCTGTGATGCGACGAATGCTCCGGCGCCCGCGGCGGCCTTGGTGAAGGTGCCGAAATAGAGGTCGATATCGTCCTGGACGCCCTGTTGTTCCCCGGTGCCGCCGCCGTTGGGGCCGAGAACGCCGAATCCATGTGCGTCGTCAACGAGCAACCGGAAGTCGTACTGCTGCTTGAGTGCCGCGATTTCGCGCAATGCGCCCTGATCGCCGGACATTCCGAAGACTCCCTCTGTGACCACCAACACCCCGGAGTCGGGGCCCCGCACCCGGTTGATTTCGGCCAGGTGTGTCTCGAGTTGGTCAATGTCGTTGTGGGCGAACATTCGGGTCCGTTCACCGCGTTTACGGTGCAATCGAATCCCATCGATGATGCAGGCATGGTTTTCCGCATCCGACACGATCCAGTCCACCTCGGTGGTCAGGGAGTCAATCAGCGAGATCATGCCTTGATAGCCATAGTTGAGGACCAGTGCTGCCGGCTTTTGCGCATAGTCGGCCAGTTCGCTCTCGAGTAGCTCGAGATCGTCGGTTTCGCCGGACATCATTCTCGAGCCCATGGGAGTCGCCAGTCCGTAGCGGCCTGCGAACTCGGCATCGGCCGCCCGGACTTCGGGATGATCGGCCAGCCCAAGGTAGTTGTTGAGGTTCCAGATGATGTATTCATCGTCGCGCCACGTCATTCGCGTGCCGGCGGCTCCGCCTAACTTGGGAAATGTCGCTATCCCGTGGATGGCACGTGAAAGTTGAAACAGCGGATCCTGATCTGCGACAAGTTTGGCGAATAGATCCATGGTTCCCCCATGATTGGTTGGCTCTGCGAGCTACGAGGATGTCGACGAGACAGCGGCTTAGTGCCCGGCGGTAACGGATCAGGTTGCCGACGGTGGAGCCGGGTAGTGCTTGGTGGTTGCGGCCCGAGGCGGTCGGGGATTGCTCACCGCCCAAGCCGTGCCGCGTCAGGTGAGCGTGGCCGGTAAGCCGCTCGCGTTTCGCCAAAGCGCGGATTCGGCAAAATTGTGCGCACCCGAGCGTCGTTGCAGCGCCGGCACTCCGGCGCAGACGGCGCCGCATCCTGGATCGCCGCTACGAGGATCGAGCGCATCTGATTGGTCCTGACCTAATGTGCGAACGGTCGGCGAGCGCGGCCGTGTGGTTCCGGTTACAGACAGGATTACGGTAACGACAATAACCTAGCGCGCCCGGGGCTGCGGCGTTTCGGGAATGAATCGATTGCCGCAGGCAGGGGCGCGGCGATCGCCACCAGGCCTCGACGCGCGGGCGGCTGAACCGGGTGGTGTGACACAAGATTGGGGCCGCCGGCCAAACGGGTAGCGCTAGAGCCGGCGGGCGAGTTCGTCGGCCGCGGCCAACAGGTCGGCGGCCCAACGCGCCCCGGGCCGTCGACCGATCCGGTCGATCGGACCGGATACCGATATGGCGGCGACGACGACACCGCGGCCATCGCGCACCGGCGCCGAGACGCTTGCTACTCCGGGTTCGCGCTCGGCCACGCTCTGCGCCCAACCCCGGCGGCGTACTTCGGCCAGCACCCGGTCGGTGAATTTGGCGGTTGGTAGGACGGCCTGCTGGGTGGCCGGGTCGCTGTGGGCCAGTAGCACCTTGGCTCCGGAGCCCGCCGTCATCGGTAGCCGGGCGCCGACCGGAACCGTATCGCGAAGGCCCGCAGGTGGTTCCAGCGCCGCCACGCACACCCGTGACGTGCCTTCGCGGCGGTACAGCTGCACGCTTTCGCCGGTGGTCTCGCGCAATCGGGGCAGCACGGTCGCGCCGGCGGTCAGCAGGGGATCGTCGACATGGGCCGCGAGCTCGGTGATCGCGGGGCCCAGGCCCCAGCGTCCGTCCTCGTCCCGCCCCAGCAGGCGATGGACCTCCAGGGCCGCCGCCAGCCGGTATGCGGTGGCTCTGGGCAGGCCGGTCCGTTCGCATAGTTCGGCCAAACCGCAGGGTGATTCCGCGGTGGCGCGCAACAGACCCACCGCTTTGTCGATGACGCCGATGCCGCTATCCTGTCTCACAAGGAGATACTAGCGTCTCGTATTATGAGATGGAACCCTCATTGATCGCGAGCCGCGGATACACGAATCGAGGCAATTCGAGATGGCACTGCAGACGCGCGAGGCGCGCACGCTGGCTGAGAAGGTCTGGGACGACCACGTCGTGGTGTCCGGTCGGAACGAGGCTCCCGACCTGATCTACATCGATCTGCATCTGGTGCATGAGGTCACCAGCCCGCAGGCATTCGATGGTCTGCGCCTGGCCGGCCGCCCGGTGCGACGGCCCGATCTGACCATCGCCACCGAGGATCACAATGTGCCGACCGTCGATATCGATAAGCCGATCGCCGACCCGGTGTCTCGGACCCAGGTGGAGACATTGCGGCGTAATTGCGCGGAATTCGGCATCCGGCTGCACCCCATGGGTGATGTCGAGCAGGGCATCGTGCACGTCGTGGGACCTCAGTTGGGCCTCACTCAGCCGGGAATGACCATCGTCTGTGGTGACAGCCACACTTCGACCCATGGCGCGTTCGGTGCCTTGGCGATGGGCATCGGCACTTCCGAAGTCGAGCATGTGCTCGCAACACAGACGCTGCCGTTGCGGCCGTTCAAGACGATGGCGGTCAATGTGGATGGGCAACTACCCGAAGGAGCGTCGGCCAAGGACATCATCCTTGCGCTGATCGCCAAGATCGGCACCGGCGGTGGGCAGGGGCACGTCATCGAATACCAGGGCAGCGCGGTTGAATCGCTGTCCATGGAAGGCCGGATGACGATCTGCAACATGAGCATTGAGGCCGGCGCCCGAGCCGGGATGGTGGCGCCGGACGAGACCACTTACGAGTACTTGCGAAACCGGCCACACGCCCCAACCGGTGCCCAGTGGGATGCCGCGCTTGGGTACTGGCAACAACTGCGGACCGATCCTGGCGCCGTCTTCGACACCGAGGTCCATCTCGACGCCGCCGAGCTGAGCCCCTTTGTTACGTGGGGAACCAATCCCGGCCAGGGCGTGCCGCTTTGCGCCACGGTGCCCGATCCCGAGCTCATCGGCGATGACGGCGAGCGCCAGGCCGCCGAGAAAGCATTGGCGTACATGGACCTTGAGCCAGGAAAAGCCATGCGCGATATCGCGGTCGATGCCGTGTTCGTCGGGTCGTGCACCAACGGCCGGATCGAGGATCTGCGGGTCGTGGCCGAAGTGCTGCGTGGCCGCAAGGTCGCCCCAGGGGTGCGAATGCTCATCGTTCCCGGCTCCATGCGGGTGCGTGCCCAGGCCGAGAAGGAGGGCCTGGGTGAGGTCTTCACGGTCGCGGGCGCCGAATGGCGGCAGGCGGGATGCTCTATGTGCCTAGGGATGAACCCCGATCAGCTCGCGCCGGGGGAGCGCTGTGCGGCGACGTCCAACCGCAACTTCGAGGGGCGCCAGGGCAAGGGCGGGCGGACACATTTGGTCTCGCCGGCGGTGGCCGCCGCAACCGCGGTTCGCGGCACCCTATCCGCGCCTGCCGATTTGAATTGAACTCAAACAAACAGAGGAAGAGTCATGGAAGCCTTTGACACCCACACCGGCATCGGTGTACCGCTGCGCCGGTCCAATGTCGACACCGATCAGATCATTCCCGCGGTTTTCCTGAAGCGTGTCACGCGAACCGGTTTCGAGGACGGGTTGTTCGCCAGCTGGCGCTCGGATCCGTCATTCGTGCTAAACCTCAGCCCCTTTGACCGGGGCTCGGTGTTGGTGGCCGGGCCGGATTTCGGCACCGGATCCTCCCGCGAGCATGCCGTCTGGGCGCTCATGGACTACGGATTCCGGGTGGTCATCTCCTCGAGGTTCGGCGATATTTTTCGCGGGAACGCGGGCAAGGCGGGCCTGTTGGCCGCCGAAGTCGACCAAGATGGCGTTGAACTTCTTTGGAAGCTCATCGAGCAGAGTCCAGGTTTGGAAATCACTGTCAATCTTCAAGATCGAAATGTGATTGCCGGAACAGTGGTGCTGCCGTTCAGGATTGACGACCACACCGCGTGGCGACTCCTTGAAGGTCTTGACGATATAGCCCTTACGCTGCGTAAACTCGATGAAATCGAGGCATACGAGGCTGCTTATCCGGCGTGGAAACCGCGCACTTTGCCTACCTCCTGAAGGCTCTTGGGGCGGGGAATTTTCCCTTCCGTGAGCCGCTGTGGTGTGGGCAAGCAACACCCATTTTGGGGTCACTCCACCGGTCAAGGGCGGCAATCGGATTGCCGAAATTGCGTTCGACGGGTCCTGAAATTGCGCGTGGCTCTTGGAAATCAGGCAGGTGAGGGTTTACCGTGTCCACTAGTCGGTTCCATAAACGAGGACCGCTAGCTTCGGAGGGTTGGATGAACAAAGCAGAGCTCATTGACGTGCTCACACAGAAATTGGGCTCGGACCGTAGGCAGGCAACCGTGGCCGTCGAGAATGTTGTCGACACCATTGTGCGCGCCGTGCACAAGGGCGACAGCGTCACGATTACCGGATTTGGGGTGTTTGAACAGCGTCGCCGTGCGGCCCGGGTGGCCCGCAATCCGCGTACCGGTGAGACGGTGAAGGTCAAGCCGACGTCCGTCCCGGCATTTCGCCCAGGCGCGCAATTCAAAGCGGTTGTCTCTGGCGCGCAGCGTCTCCCGGCGGAGGGCCCGGCGGTCAAGCGTGGCGTGATGGCGAGCGCCGCTGCCAAGAAGGCAGCAAAGAAGGCTCCCGCCAAGAAGGCCGCGACCAAGACCGCTGCCAAGAAGGCTGCGACCAAGGCTCCCGCCAAGAAGGCCGCGACCAAGGCTCCCGCCAAGAAGGCCGCGACCAAGGCTCCCGCCAAGAAGGCCGTGACCAAGGCCACCAAGGCTCCGACCAAGAAGGTGACCAAGGCAACAGTGAAGAAGGCCGCCGCCAAGGCGCCAGTCCGCAAGGCTGCGACCAAGGCACCCGCCAAGAAGGCTGCGGCAAAGAGGCCGGCCACCAAGGCTCCCGCCAAGAAGGCGACGAGCACCCGGCGCGGTCGCAAGTAAGTCAGCTCACACGCAAATACCCTTCGGGTGGCAGCGATGCCCCCCGAAGGGTATTCGTGCGTTAGGCCCGCACGTTGGCGGCCAGCGCGCCGCCGATGTGGTCGGCGGCGATGACGCGGCCGCCGGAAAGCGACAGCACCCACGTACTGCCTTTGTGGTTGCGCGATCGGTCGGAGCGGACGCCGTCGCGTTCGCACCACCAAGCGATCAGGTCCGGAATCACCTTGCCCTGTGAGCAGATCACGGGTGTGCCATCGCGCGTAGCGATCTGCAGTAGCCGTTGCCGGCCGCGTTTGGCGTTCTTGGCGTAGGCCTCTTCGGTGAGGGTGCGCTCGTTGTGGATGACCACTCCCAATTCCTCGGCCAGCGGCTGCACCGTCTGATGGCAGCGCAGCCGGTCGGCCGCGTACACCGTGTCGGCACCGAAAGCGAGTAGCTGTGGCACGAGTGCCTCGGCCTGGGCTCGTCCCTTCTTGTCGAGTGGCCGTTGGGTGTCATCTCCGGAGAAGCGTGACTTGCTGCCGGCGCTGCCGTGCCGGACCACCAGGACGGTCTTGGTATCCGCCGGCTTTTTGCCGAACCGCCGCAAGACCTTTCGATCCTGTGCGTAGTCAAGCTTGGTCATCGCGTCGGCGACCGGTAACCAGATCAGCTTGTCGACCTCGTTTCCGGCGGTGAACTCCCCGCCGAGGCTGCGCGCGGCCCAGTAGTAGACCTTCTTGAGGCCCTGCTCGACGGGATAGCTCACCATGATCAGTCGCCTGCCGAGGTGGGCGTGCTGGCCCGTCTCCTCGCACACCTCACGCGCGGCCGCAACCGCTGCGGTCTCGCCGGGATCCACTTTGCCCTTGGGCAGCGACCAGTCGTCATAGCGAGGGCGGTGGATCAATGCAATCTCGATTGCCCCCTTGGCCTTTCCCGGGCGCCACAGCACCGCACCGGCGGCATATACGATTCGGTCTCCCGAGCGTCGGCGGACAGACGAGCTGGGGATCGACAAGTTAACTCCTGCAGGTCAATTCGGCCTGGGCCGCGCGCGGTCGGTTAGGTGGCACAAAACTCGCCGGAGTTTCACAGTGTTAGGGGCTGCGGTGCCGCTCCATCAGTGATACCTGATGGTCGCGAACGGTACGGCCTTCCTGAGGCGACGCGGTCCACTGACCGTCGGGCCCCAGTTCCCAGCAGCGGGTGGCAGGGTCGAGTGCGGACTCGAACAAGTCGTCCAACTGCGCGGTCAGCCGCGGGTCCTTGACCTGAGCCATCACCTCCACCCGCCGATCGAGATTGCGGTGCATCATGTCGGCGCTGCCAATCCAGAACTCGTCAATCGCGCGGAAATGCAGGATTCGCGAATGTTCTAGGAATCGGCCGAGAATCGAGCGGGCGGTGATGTTTTCCGAGAACCCCTCGGCCCCGGGGCGCAGCGCGCAGATGCCACGCACCACGACCTCGATCCGGACCCCCACTTGCGAAGCGCGGTAGAGCGCGTCGATGACCTGTTCGTCGACGAGGGCGTTCATCTTGAGCCGGATGTGGCCCTTTCCCGCCTGGGGGCCGTGTTCAAGGTGTGCGGCCACCTCGCGTTCGACGCGTTCAATGATGCCGGCACGAATCCCGTGCGGGGCCACCAACAGATTGCGATAGGACAGCTTTCGCGAGTAGCCGGTCAACGAATTGAACAGGTCGGTGAGGTCTGCGCCAATGTCGGGCGCGGCGGTCAGCAGGCCGACATCCTCATACAGGCGCGCGGTCTTGCTGTTGTAGTTTCCCGTCCCGATGTGGCAGTACCGCCGGATCACCGGGCCCTCACGACGCACGACCAGTGCTGTCTTGCAGTGCGTTTTGAGCCCGACGATGCCGTAGGCCACGTGCACGCCCGCCTGCTCCAGCGCGCGGGCCCAGCGGATGTTGGCCTGCTCGTCGAAGCGGGCCTTGATCTCGACCAGCGCCACTACCTGTTTGCCCGCCTCGGCCGCGTCGATCAGCGCCCGAACAATCGGCGAATCCCCGGAGGTGCGATACAGCGTCTGTTTGATCGCCAGCACGTTGGGGTCTGCGGCGGCTTGTTCGATGAACCGCTGCACGCTGGTGGAAAACGAATAGTAGGGATGGTGCACCAAGACGTCACCCTCGCGCAGCGTCGCGAAGATGCTCTTGGGCGTTTCGCGCTCGGCGAAGGCGGGATGGGTGGCCGGAACGAAGGTCCGATCCTTGAGGGCGGGGCGGTCCAAACCGTAGATCTGCCACAGCGATGAGAGATCCAGCAGCCCCGGCACCTCGATGACATCGCCGGGATGCACGTCGAGCTCACGCAGCAGCAACTCCAGCATGCCTTCGGTCATGTCGTCGGCAACTTCTAGCCGCACCGGCGAACCGAACCGTCGGCGAGCCAATTCCCGCTCGAGCGCCTGCAGCAGGTCTTCGTCGCGATCCTCCTCGACTTCGAAGTCTGCGTTGCGGGTGATGCGAAACGCGTGATGCTCGACGATTTCCATCCCGGGGAAGAGCACCGGAAGAAAGGCCGCGATGAGTTCCTCCACGGGCAGGAAACGGTGTACGGCCGCCCCTTCGGCTCCGTCGGTATCTGTGCCGCCCAGTTCGACGAAGCGATCGACGTTGTCGGGCACCTTTACCCGGGCGAAGTGCTGGCCACCGTCTTCGGGTTGGCGCACCGTGACCGCCAGGTTCAGGCTCAACCCGCTGACAAACGGGAACGGGTGCGCGGGGTCGACGGCCAGCGGAGTCAGTACCGGAAATACCTGCTCGTGGAAATAGGTCGACAGTTGCTCGCGCTCAGCCTGATCCAGGTCGGCCCAGGTGACAACGTAGATGCCTTCCTCGCCGAGCGCGGGCAACACCGAATCGCGAAACACCCGCGCATGGCGGCTGGCGATGCGCTGCGTCTGCTCGCCGATGCGGCCCAGCTGCTCCCGTGGGGTGAGGCCGTCGGCGGACAGAGCCGACAATCCCATCTGGTCGCGGCGTTTGAGACCGGCCACCCGAACCATGTAGAACTCGTCGAGATTGGACGCGAAGATGGCCAGGAACTTTGCCCGTTCGAGCAACGGCATCGAGTCGTCGGCGGCGAGCGCGAGCACCCGGGCGTTGAACTCCAGCCAGCTCAGTTCGCGGTTGAGGTAGCGGTCCTCGGGCAGCTGGTCGGTGGTCGCGGCCGGCGTCGCGGCCGGCGGTGCCGCCGGGGTCCTGTCGCCTGGCTCCCGTGCGTTCGTGTCTGGCCGTGCCTCTGTGACTGGGCCGGTTTCGATTTCGGTCACCCAGCGATCATTGCCTATCACCGGGTGACGTTGCCAGCGCTGAACCGACATCCGTTTGCTGTTTTTGTTCCGTTCATCCCCGCACAGCCGCCATGCGGGCTAGCGATGGTGGGCGACGACTCGTGCAGTGGCCGGTCCGACCCCGAGGCTGCGGGCGGCCGCCAAGTCCGCCGGAGTGTCGACGTCGCAACGCAGGCCGGGCCACGCGCCGGTCAGCTCGACGGCCCCGGAACGGCGATGTCGGGCGCTGGAATCCGGCCCGAACTGGGGATCGAGTGCGCTTCCGAAGGCGCACAGGGCCGCGGTGCCGGTGCCGAGCCGATCGGCGACGAAGCTGCGCTGGTGAGCGCGTGCGGCGCAGATCGCATCGGCGAGCTCCTGGGTCTGCATCGCAGGCAGATCGCCTTGCAGCACAACAATATTTGGCACGGAACCGGATACCACCTGTTCGGCGGTGAGGATGGCGTTGTTCAGCGGGTCGGGATCACCTTGGCGAGTCGGGTCGGCCAACACCTCGGCGCCGAGCTCGGTTGCCGCGGCCGCGGCGGATTCGTCCGGTGTGATGACGGTGATCGAGCGCAGGTCGCCTACCCGCGCCGCGGCGGTCAAAGTGTCCATCAGCATGGCCAGCGCCACACTTTCCCGGGCTGCCGCGGAGAACACCGGGGCCAATCTCGTCTTGGCCGCACCCAATCGCTTGACGGCGATGATCAGGCCGACATCACCCGTACCGTCGGCCCGTATGCCGCTCATGAAGGCCATCCTGCCAGCGCTGGTTTCGGTGCTACCCAGCTGCCACCCCGCCGCCGCCCGCTTTCACTGGGCTGGCGCCTGCCGCAGTGACCCCCGCCGCAACAGCGTGACGGCGGCCCCTGCCGGGGTCTACTGTGTAGCGGCTACCGGTGCCGTCGCAAACGACAAATGGGACAAATAGGGGTGTGGGGATGGCCAGCACGGGAACCGTCACGGTGATGGGAGCCGGTGCCTGGGGCACCGCCCTGGCCAAGGTGTTGGCCGATGCCGGGGGCGAGGTCAAGCTGTGGGCCCGGCGCGCCGACGTTGCCAACCAGATCAACGACAGCCGATACAACCCCGACTACCTGCCCGGTACGTTGCTGCCGCCGGGGATCCGGGCCACCGCCGACGCGGCAGAGGCGCTCGCCGGCGCGGATACGGTGCTGCTGGGTGTACCCGCGCAGACGATGCGGACCAATCTCGAGCACTGGACAACCCTGATTCCACGTGGCGCGACCCTGGTGAGTCTGGCCAAGGGCATCGAGCTGGGCACTCTGATGCGGATGAGTCAGGTGATCGTCTCGGTCACCGGAGCAGACCCGGCCCAGGTCGCGGTGATCTCGGGCCCCAACCTGGCTAGCGAGATCGCCGAGTGCCAGCCCGCTGCCACCGTCGTGGCCTGCAGCGACTCCGGCCGGGCCGTCGCGTTACAGCGTGCGCTCAACAGCGGCTACTTCCGTCCCTATACCAACACCGATGTCGTCGGCACCGAGATCGGGGGAGCGTGCAAAAACGTCATCGCGCTGGCGTGCGGTATGGCCGCGGGCGTTGGCCTGGGTGAAAACACCGTGGCAACCATCATCACCCGCGGATTGGCGGAGATCATCCGGCTCGGTATCGCCCTGGGCGCCAAGGGGGCGACGCTGGCCGGGCTGGCCGGGGTAGGTGACTTGGTAGCGACCTGTACGTCGTCGCGCTCCCGCAACCGGTCGTTGGGCGAGTGCCTGGGCCGCGGCGAGATCCTGCAATCGGCACTGCACAGCAAGGAAGGCCACGTCGTGGAAGGGGTGACGTCGTGCGAATCGGTGCTCGCGCTGGCGTCCAGCTACGACGTCGAAATGCCGCTCACCGACGCCGTACACCGGGTCTGCTACAAGGGCCTGTCGGTAGACGACGCGATCGCGTTGTTGCTGGGGCGTAGTACCAAACCCGAATAGGTCAGACCCGCTCTGTCGGCGCCGCCCGATTGCCCTGGTTAGTGCGGGTAGTCCGGCCTGGTCGCTCAGCACCCGGTAGCCTCTCCAGGTTGTGAGTGGCAGCAGCCGGCGTGGCGAACGTCTCCGGGTTGCCGTCGTGTTCGGCGGACGCAGCAACGAGCATGCGATCTCATGCGTGTCTGCGGGCAGCATTCTGCGCAATCTTGACCCGCGACGCTTCGAGGTGATCGCGATCGGGATCACCCCGCAAGGCTCGTGGGTGCTCACCGACGGCAACCCGGATGCGCTGGCAATCACCGACCGGCGGCTACCCGAGGTGAGCTCCCAGTCCGGCACCGAGCTGGCCTTGCCGGCAGATCCGCGCTGGGGCGGCCAATTGGTCTCGTTGCCGCCCGGTGCCGGAGAGGTGCTGGCCTCGGTCGACGTGGTGTTTCCAGTGCTGCATGGACCGTACGGCGAGGACGGAACGATCCAGGGACTACTCGAACTCGCCGGCGTTCCCTATGTTGGCGCCGGGGTGCTGGCCAGCGCGGCCGGTATGGACAAGGAGTTCACCAAGAAACTGTGGAGTGCGGCGGGGCTACCGATCGGCCCGCATGCCGTGCTGCGCCCATCGCGACAATCGCTGGACCGCGAGGAACTGCAGCGGCTGGGGTTGCCGGCTTACGTCAAACCCGCGCGCGGCGGCTCCTCGATCGGTGTCAGCCGGGTCTCGAGCTTCGATGAGCTGCCCGCCGCGATCGCCGCCGCCCGGCGACACGATCCGAAGGTGATCGTCGAGGCCGCGATCAACGGTCGCGAGCTGGAGTGCGGCGTGCTCGAGTTCCCCGACGGCAGATTGGAAGCCAGCACCCTGGGAGAGATCCGGGTGGCCGGTGTGCGTGGACGCGAAGACGGATTCTATGACTTTGAGACCAAATACCTCGACGACGCTGCCGAATTGGACGTGCCGGCCAAGGTCGAAGACGACGTCGCTGACGCGGTGCGCCAGCTGGCGATTCGCGCTTTCGAGGCCATCGACTGCCAAGGCCTGGCCCGAGTCGACTTCTTCCTCACCGACGACGGCCCGGTGATCAACGAGATCAACACGATGCCAGGGTTCACCACGATCTCGATGTACCCGCGGATGTGGGCGGCCAGCGGGGTCGACTATCCCACCTTGCTGGCCACCATGGTGAAGACCGCGTTGTCGCGGGGCATCGGCCTGCGCTAACCCGCCGGGGCCGGGTCGATCGGCACCGGCGCAATGGCGCGGTCGATGATCTCGGACAACTCCTGGATGGGGGTGGGCCCCGACCCCGCGGGCAAGGTCAGCGCCACGTAGACCGGACGGTCCACGGTGTACCAGGTGGATCTGCTCCCCGCCGTCGCGGTGCCGGCGGCCTCGGTTTGGTCGCTGACCCGAAACCACTGCACCCGGTCGACGACCTGAATCGGCGACCCCACCACGAAGTCGGCCGGGCGGTCCAGCCCGCAGCGCAATATCACCGGCTCATCGGCGGCCGCGGAGCTCCAGGCGCCGGTGCCTTGCGGTGCGGGTTGCACCATGGGCGCGCGCTGATAGTCGCCGAGACGCTGCGGCAACGCGGTCAGCAGCGCGTGGCACGCAGGACTGGCCGCCTGCGGGGCCGGAACCGAGGGGACGGCGACCGGTTGTCGCGGTACCTCGCGGTTGGCCGCGATCACCAGAATTGTCCCGAGGGCGGCCACGGCCAGCAGTGCGGCGGCGATGATCAGGACTCGTGGCGGACCATCGGGATCGGGTTGGGGGTTGGCCGGGGTGTCGCCTGTCACCGCGTCGGATACCTCCGGTTCAACTCGACTCTCCTGTCCCACCCGGTCCGCCCCGGAACCGCAACCGGCCCGCGCGGGTGTTTCGGGTCGTCAGGGCTCATACACTAACGCGGTCCGCCCGGGCGGGCAGGAACCCCAAAATTACCGCAGACCGCTCTCGGTTCGCGGGTATGCGAGTCCGGGCCGGTACACCACGAAGGAGGTGGCGTGGGTCAGGACACGTCGGGACAGACACCGACCCTGCGCGAGCTCGGGGAGTTCGCCGTGATCGACCGGTTGGTGCAGGGGCGCAACCAGCCCGCTGTCGTTGAGCTGGGGCCAGGCGATGATGCTGCGGTGGTGGCCGCCCCCGACGGCCGTACGGTGATTTCCACCGACATGCTGGTCCAAGATCGCCACTTCCGGCTGGACTGGTCGAGTCCCCACGACGTCGGTCGAAAAGCGATCGCCCAGAACGCCGCCGACATCGCCGCGATGGGCGCCAGGCCTACCGCGTTCGTGGTGAGCTTGGGCGCACCCGCCCACACGCCGGTGGCCGAGGTGACTGCGTTGCTCGACGGCATGTGGGAGGAGGCCGGGCGGATCGGCACCGGAATCGTCGGCGGCGATATGGTCCGGTGTCCGCAATGGGTGGTGTCGGTCACCGTTCTGGGTGACCTCGAAGGTCGCCCGCCGGTCACCCGTGGCGGCGCCAAGCCGGGCTCGTCGGTTGCGGTCGCTGGCGAACTGGGCCGTTCGGCGGCCGGATATGCGCTGTGGCACAACGAGATTGCCGGGTTTGACGAACTTCGCCGCCGCCATCTGGTACCCGACCCGCCCTACGGCCAGGGTGTGGCGGCCGCGGTGGCCGGGGCTCAAGCGATGATCGACGTCTCCGACGGCTTGGTCGCCGACCTGCGCCATATCGCCGATTCCGCTGCGGTCGGCATCGACGTCGCCACGGCGGCGTTGGCCCAAGATCATCGCGCGCTGATCGCAGCCGCGGATGCGGTGGGCGCCGATCCGTGGGGGTGGGTGCTCGGTGGGGGTGAGGACCACGCGCTGGTGGCGTGTTTTTCCGGTGCGGTGCCCGATGGCTGGCGGGTGATCGGGCGGGTGTTGGACGGGCCGGCCCGGGTGCTGGTCGACGGCCAGCAGTGGAGCGGCTACGCCGGCTGGCAGTCATTTGACTAGCGCGGCAATTGAGTAGGGTGACGCGGTGACCGTCTACGCGATCGCCCAATTGAGATTCACCGACCGGCCCGCCTATGACCGGTACCAGGCAGCGTTTATGCAGGTCTTCGACCGCTACGCGGGAACGCTGCTCGCTGCCGACGAGTCACCGACGGTGGTCGAGGGGCAGTGGGACCGCGAGAAAGTGGTGCTGATGTCGTTCCCTGACGAAGCGGCATTTCGGGACTGGGCGCAGTCGCCGGATTACCAGGACATCGCCAAGGATCGCCGGGAGGGCGCCGATACGGTCGTGTTGCTGGCTCGGGGGGTGCAGTGACCGCGCGGGCGCTCGATGAACTGGTCGAGCCGGGGTGGGCGAAAGCTCTCGAGCCGGTCGCCGACCAGGTAACTGCGATGGGGCAGTTCTTGCGGGCCGAACTCGCGGCGGGCCGTAAGTACCTGCCCGCGGGGCCGAACGTCTTGCGCGCGTTTACTTTTCCCTTCGACCAGGTGCGAATTCTGATCGTTGGCCAAGATCCCTACCCGACACCCGGACACGCGGTGGGACTGAGCTTTTCGGTAGCCCCCGATGTCCGCCCGCTCCCACGCAGCCTGTCCAACATTTTCCAGGAGTATGCGGACGATCTGGGCTATCCGATGCCCGCCTGCGGCGACTTGACGCCGTGGGCGCAGCGCGGTGTCATGCTGTTGAACAGGGTGCTCACGGTTCGGCCCAGCAACCCGGCGTCACATCGGGGCAAGGGCTGGGAAGCGTTGACCGAGTGCGCCATCCGGGCTTTGGCCGCGCGGTCGCAGCCGATGGTTGCCATTCTCTGGGGGCGCGACGCGTCGACCCTGAAGCCGATGTTGGCCGACGGCGATTGTGCTTCGATCGAATCTCCACACCCATCGCCGCTATCGGCGTCTCGTGGTTTCTTCGGTTCACGGCCGTTCAGCCGGGCCAACGAATTGCTTACCGGCAGGGGAGCCGACCCGATTGACTGGCGCTTGCCCTGAGCGCCATGAGGGCGTTGCGTGCGCACCGGCGCGGCGGCCCGGAAACGCTGGCCGTCGAGCGCGCACCGGTGCCGGTGCCGGCGGCCGGCGAGGTCGTGGTAGCCGTGCGCGCTGCCGGCATCACGTTCGACGAGTTGACCTGGGACCAGACCTGGACCCGCGATGGTGTCAGCCGGACACCGGTGATCCCGTCACGCGAAGTCTCCGGAGTGATCCATGAAATCGGATCGGGTACCGAAGATTTCCATTGTGGTGATGAGGTCTACGGGCTGATCGGTTTCGATCGAGACGGTGCGGCAGCCGATTTCGTCGCGGTGCCCGCCGCACACCTGGCCGCCAAGCCTGCGACGATCAGCCATACCGTGGCGGCGGCGCTGCCGCTGGCCGGGTTGACCGCGCTGCAGGCACTTGTCGATCACGCGGCGGTACGGCCCGACGAAGCGGTATTGGTGCACGGAGGGGCCGGGGGAGTCGGGGCCCTGGTGGTCCAACTGGCGGCCATCCTCGGCGCCAACGTCACCGCTACCGTTCGCAGCGATGCCGGCGAGCTGGTCAGCCGCCTGGGTGCCCAGCGGGTAATCGACACCCGCGCCGAAGCATTCGAGCGGACCGCCACGGATTTCGACGTCGTCATCGACACGGTGGGCGGGGACACATTGGACAGATCCTTCGCGGTGTTGCGCCCAGGCGGACGGCTGGTCACCCTCTCGGCACCGCCGCCCGCCGGCAAGGCCGACGAACATGGCGTTACTGCAGTGTTTTTCATCGTGACGCCCAACCGCGATCAGCTCAACAGGCTCGGCGAGCTGGTCGGCAGTGGGCGGCTGCATGTCGAGATTGCGCAGAGTTTTCCGCTGGCAAAGGGGCGCGAGGCGTTCGAAAGCGGACGGGGTGCCGCTCGGCGAGCGGGCAAGACCGTCATCACGGTTGGACAGTGACAGCGGCCGGCTCGACGCGGATTGCGCTACGGCCTGAGACCATCGAGGCATGTACGACTTGGATGAGACCATCCGTCTGCGGCGTTCGACGCGCATGTTCCTGCCCCGCCCGGTGCCGCGGCGGTTGGTGCAGGAAGCGCTCGAACTTGCGATGTGTGCCCCCTCGAACTCCAATGTGCAGCCCTGGCATGTCGTGTTTACCAGCGGTGCGGCACGCGACCGATTGGTCGCGGCGATGCTGGAAAGGGCGCGCTCCGAGCCGCCCAATGTTGCGCGATTGCCGCCGGCATTCACCCACCTACGCAGCGCACTGGGAGCACAGGTCTACGGGGCGATGGGCATTGCTCGCGATGACACGCAGGCCCGACAGACCGCTGTGCTGCGCAACTGGGAGTTCTTCCGGGCCCCGCTGGGTGGCATCGTATCGATGCACCAGGAGCTGGGGCTGGTCGACAGCATGGGTGTCGGCATGTTCCTGCAGAACCTGATGCTGGCGCTGACCGCGCGCGGTCTGGGCACCTGCGTACAGGTCTCCATCGCCGGCTATCCCGAGATCGTCCGCAAGCAGGTGGGCATACCTTCGCACCTGACCATCCTGTGTGGCCTGGCGATCGGCTATCCCGACCCGGACTTTGCCGGCAATCAGCTGCGCGTTGGTCGCGACGATGTTGCTGAACACGTCGTTTTTCTCGACGATTGACTGGCCAGCGGGCGCGAGAAGAGCTTGCGGTGACCGGAGTTGGGCGGGCCCGTACACGCCAAATCGCCCGGCTCTATCGAGACGGGCGAACAGGCGCGAGCAACCACGAACTCGGTGGCGCCGCTACTGGCTGGGCCGAACCCGCCGGTGGCTGTTCAGCCGCGGCTGACCTTACCGGCCTTGATGCACGAGGTGCAGACGTTGAGGCGCTTCTTGTTGCCGCCAGGGCGGGTCACGGCGCGCACGGTCTGGACGTTGGGGTCCCACCGGCGACTGGTGCGGCGGTGGGAGTGCGACACCGACTTGCCGAAGCCGGGGCCTTTCCCGCAGATATCGCACACAGCGGCCATTGTTGCACTCCTCAAGTCTGTTGGGTTCCGGCGACCCGGCCGGGACAGCCTAGATCTACCCAGGCCGTCCTAGGATACCGACGTCCCCGGCAAGCACCAAACGAGCCACCGCTAAGGGTGGCGTCAGGGCCGGTCTCGTCGGACCGCCTGGCTAGGCTCGATGGGCCGGGTCCCCGGTGGCCCGGGGTGTTCCCTCGCGCATGAACCGACGCAAACTATCCGCAACGTCACCGGAGCTACGCTGGCGCCCACCGGGGCTAGGCAGAGGAGGTGGGGGCAGGTTGGGCACGACTGAACGCCCGCTGGATGCCTTGGCCCTGCGAGACTGGGCGCACACCGGCGTCAGCGACCTGATCACCCACCTTGACGAGATCAACCGGCTGAACGTGTTTCCGGTCGCCGATTCCGATACCGGCGCGAACATGCTGTTCACTATGCGATCCGCGCTTGCTCAGGTCGATTCGACGGGTGGTGCGGGGCCCGAACACCCCGAAGACCCCGAGCACAGGGATGTCGCCCAGGTCGCGGCCGCGTTGGCGGCCGGCGCCCTCAACGGCGCACGCGGCAATTCCGGGGTGATCCTGTCACAGATCCTGCGCGGTGTTTCCGATGTGACCGATAGCGCCGCCGCCGGTCAACCGTTGGCCGCAATCGACGCGGCACTGCTGGCCGCGGCCCTGTGGCGCGGCGTCGAGCTGGTCATCACGTCGATGGGCGGTGAGGAAGTGCCGGGCACCATCGTCTCGGTCCTGCGCGCCGCCGCGGTCGCGGTCCGGCAGTGTGCTGACGCCGGCGAAGGGTTGGCCGCCGCCGTCGCCGCGGCGGGGGACGCGGCGGTGGTTGCGCTGGAGAAGACCCCCGAGCAGCTCGACGTGCTGGCCGACGCGGGTGTTGTCGATGCCGGCGGACGAGGATTGTTGGTCCTGCTGGACGCGCTGCGCTCGACCATCACCGGTCAGACTCCCGCGCGATCGGTCTACGAGCCGGCCCCGCGCTCGCCGGCGCTCGGGGCGGGGGTGCCGGCACCCGTACCGCAGTTCGAGGTGATGTACCTGCTGGCCGGTTGCGATGCTGCGGCGGCCGACACGCTGCGCGATCGGCTCTCGGAGCTGGGGGATTCGGTGGCAATTGCCGCCGCACCATCGGAGAGCTATTCGGTGCATGTGCATACCGACGACGCGGGCGCGGCCGTCGAGGCCGGGCTGGCGGCGGGGCGGCTGAGCAAGATCGTGATCTCGGCGCTCAGTTCCGGGACCACTGCACTGGCGGCCGGCGGTTGGACCCGCCAGCGCGCCGTGCTGGCCATTGTCGACGGCGATGGTGCCGCCGAACTGTTTGCCGCCGAAGGTGCGTGTGTGTTGCGTCCCGGCGCGGGGGCCGCGGCGCCCGCGTCCGACCTGAGCGCACACCAGTTGGTGCGCGCGGTGGTCGACACCGGTGCCGCGCAGGTCATGGTGTTGCCCAACGGCTACGCCGCCGTCGAGGAACTGGTGGCCGGCTGTACGGCGGCCATCGGCTGGGGCGTTGACGTGGTCCCGGTGCCGACGGGGTCGATGGTGCAGGGCCTGGCCGCGCTGGCCGTGCACGACCCGGCCAGTCAGGCGGTCGACGACGGCTACATCATGGCCCGGGCCGCCGGGGCCGCCCGGCACGGATCGGTACGTATCGCCACCGAGACGGCACTGACCTGGGCTGGAACCTGCAAACCGGGCGATGGTCTGGGTATCGCCGGCGATGAGGTGCTGATCGTCGCCGATGACGTCGCCGCGGCGGCGATCGGGTTGGTCGATCTGTTGTTGGCGCCGGGAGGAGACTTGGTGACGGTGCTGATAGGCGCCGGTATCGATGATGATGAACGGATTGCCAGGCTGGTTGAGAGCCTGGAAAAACACATGCACGACCATCACCCGGGGACCGAGCTGGTGATCTACCGCACCGGTCATCGCGGTGACGCGCTGCTGATCGGGGTGGAGTAGCCATGGTGGCATTGAGCGATCGGCTCGACTTCGTTCTGGGTGCCAAGGCGGCCGAGGCTCTCGACGAGGAGTTCGGCATCCGGACTGTCGACGACCTCTTGCGGCACTACCCGCGCAGCTATGTCGAAGGCGGGGCACGCCGCGGCACCGACGATGAGCAGCCCGAAGTGGGGGAGCACATCACCATCGTCGATGTCATCACCGAAACCAAGTCGTTTCCGATGAAGAAGACCCCGAGGCGGTTGTGTCTGCGGATCACCCTCGGGTCGGGGCGCAACAAGGTGACCGCCACCTTCTTCAACGCCGACTACATCAAAAAGGGCCTCACCAAGAACACCCGGGTGATGCTGTCCGGCGAAGTCGGGTACTTCAAGGGCGTCATGCAGCTCACGCACCCGGCGTTTCTGATCCTGGATTCGCCGGACGGCCAGCATCACGGCACCAAATCATTGAAGAGCATCGCCGACGCCTCCCAGGCCATCAGCGGCGAACTGGCGATGGAGGAGTTCGAGCGGCGCTTTTTCCCGATCTATCCGGCCAGCACCAAGGTGCAGAGCTGGGACATCTTCAAGTGTGTGCGCCAGGTGCTCGAAGTGCTCGACCCGGTGGACGAGCCCCTGCCAGCGGCGTTACGCGCCGAGCACGGCCTGATTTCCGAGGACGACGCCTTGCGCGCGATCCACCTCGCCGAGGATGAGTCCGAACGCGAACAAGCGCGCCGGCGGCTGACCTTCGACGAAGCCGTCGGGTTGCAGTGGGCGTTGGTGGCCCGCCGGCACGGTGAGCTATCCGAGTCGGGGCCGCCGGCCCCGGCCCGATCCGACGGCCTGGCCGCCGAGCTGTTGGCACGGTTGCCTTTCGAGCTCACCGCGGGGCAGCGCGAAGTGCTCGACGAGTTGTCCGACGGGCTGGCGGCGACCCGTCCGATGAACCGCTTGCTGCAAGGCGAGGTGGGCTCGGGCAAGACGATCGTGGCGGTGCTGGCGATGCTGCAGATGGTCGATGCGGGCTACCAGTGTGCGCTGCTGGCTCCTACGGAAGTGCTTGCCGCACAGCATCTTTTGTCTATCAACGATGTTCTCGGTCCGCTGGCGATGGGGGGCCAGCTGGGCGGCGCCGACAACGCCACCCGGGTGGCGCTGCTGACCGGCTCGATGACAGCGGGGCAAAAAAAGCAGGTTCGGGCCGAAATCGCCAGCGGTCAGGTCGGCATCGTCATCGGTACCCATGCGCTGCTGCAGGACGCGGTGGAATTCCACAATCTCGGCATGGTGGTGGTCGATGAACAACACCGCTTCGGCGTCGAGCAGCGAGACCAACTGCGGGCCAAGGCTCCCGCCGGCATCACACCGCATCTGCTGGTGATGACGGCCACGCCGATACCGCGCACCGTAGCGCTCACCGTCTACGGCGACCTGGAGACCTCCACCCTGCGTGAGCTTCCGCGCGGGCGTCAGCCGATCACCACCAACGTCATCTTTGTGAAAGACAAACCCGCCTGGCTCGATCGGGCCTGGCAGCGCATCGTCGAAGAGGTTGCCGCGGGTCGCCAGGCCTACGTGGTGGCCCCGCGCATCGACGAGAGCGACGAGAGCGACAAAGCCGAAAACGGCGCCCGCCCGTCGGCGACCGCCGTGGGGCTCTATTCCCGTTTGCAGGCCGCCGAACTGGCGGGGCTGCGATTGGCGTTGATGCACGGACGCCTGTCTGCCGACGAGAAGGAAGCCGCGATGGCGGCCTTCCGCGCCGGCAACGTTGATGTGCTGGTGTGCACCACGGTCATCGAGGTGGGTGTCGATGTCCCCAATGCCACGGTGATGCTGGTGATGGACGCCGACCGCTTCGGCATCAGCCAGCTGCACCAGCTGCGCGGCCGCATCGGGCGTGGCGAACATCCCAGCCTTTGTCTGCTGGCCAGCTGGGTTTCGCCGGGCTCGCCGGCGGGGCGACGGCTGCGCGCGGTCGCTGAGACCATGGACGGCTTTGATCTTGCCGAGCTGGACCTCAAGGAGCGCCGGGAAGGAGACGTGCTGGGCCGCAACCAGTCCGGCAAGGCGATCACCCTACGCTTGCTGTCGCTGGCCGAGCATCGGGTATTCATCGAGGCCGCCCGGGACTTCTGCAACCAGGCGTATCAGCAGAGCACTGGCGGCGGTGGCCCACATCCCGGGTTGGCTCTGATGGCGGCGCGCTTCACCAACACCGATCGCATCGACTACCTGGACAAGTCATAACGTCGTGAACCGAAAGATGCTGCTGTGGCTGTCGGTGGCCGCGCTGCTTGCGGTGCTGGTCGCCTATCAGAGCGTGCGGGCGTCGACGGCCAGGCACGCAGAGGAGTTCGCCGCGCGGGCCGGCGTTCCGACGGTCCAACCCGGGACCGACGTGCTCGCCGGGATCGGCGTGCTGCCGCGGCGAATGCACCGCTACGACTACCGCAGGGCCGCATTCGGCGCGGCCTGGGACGACAACAACGACGCCCCCGGCGGCCACAACGGGTGTGACACTCGTGACGACATCCTCGACCGCGATCTCGTCGACAAGACCTATGTGGTGACCAAGCGGTGTCCGAATGCGGTGGCCACCGGCACGCTGCACGACCCGTATACCAACACCATCGTCGTCTTCCAGCGTGGCGCCAGAGTGGGGCAATCGGTGCAGATCGATCACATCGTCCCGCTGTCGTATGCGTGGGACATGGGCGCATCGGACTGGCCGGCAGCGCGGCGGCTGCGGTTCGCCAACGATCCGGCCAACTTGCTGGCCGTGCAGGGGCACGCCAATCAGGACAAAGGGGACTCCCCGCCGGCCGGGTGGATGCCGCCCAACGCCGCGTTTGCCTGCCAATACGCCATGCAATTCATCGCCGTGCTGCGCGGATATGCGCTGCCGGTCGATCGGGCGTCGAGCGACGTCCTGCGCCAGGCCGCGGCGACCTGCCCGACCGGGTAGCCGGTTACACCCCGGCGAAGGTCATCGGGTCCTCACGCAGGCGGGTCCCGTCGTTGAGGCCGTTGATGGCGTCCATGTGCTGGGAGGCCAGCTCGAACTCGAACACGTCCAGGTTGGTGGCGATGTGCTCGGCATTGGAGGAACCGAAGATGACGGCATTGCCCAGTTGCAGGTTCCAGCGCAGCAGCACCTGGGTGGGCGTCTTGCCGTACTCGCCCGCGATCGAGGTCACGGTCGGGTTGTCGGCCAGCTGGCCGAGCGCCAGCGGGGTGTAGGACTGCGTCACCACGTTGTGCTGGGCATTTGCCTTGCGCAGCTCGTCCTGGTTGAGCAGCGGGTGCAACTCGACTTGGTTGACCGCGGGGGTGACGAAGGTCAGGTCGATGACGTTGGAGACGTGTTCCTCGGTGAAGTTGGACACCCCGATGGAGCGGGTGAAGCCTTCACCGCGGGCCTGGATGAGGCCGCCGAACGCGTCCACGTACTTGCCCACCGCCGGGGCCGGCCAGTGAATCAGGTACAGGTCGACGTAGTCCAAGCCCAGCCGGTCCAGGCTGGCCTTGCAGGCCTCGCGGGACGCGGTGAAGCCGTGGTCGGCGGTGGCGACTTTGGTGGTGACGAACAACTCCGCCCGGGGAATGCCGGATGCGGCGAGGGCCCGCCCGACTGCCGCCTCGTTGCCGTATGCGGCGGCGGTGTCGATGAGCCGGCAGCCGATTTCCAATGCCGCGGACACCGCGCGCTCGGTCTCGTCATCCGACAACCCAGCGACGCCCATGCCGAGGACCGGCATGGTGTTCTCGTCATTGAGCGCTATCGATGGGGCAGAGGGGCTGGGGGCGCCCGGCATCATCTCGCCTACCTGTGAAAATTGAACGTTCGCGGATTTTGACTAAGTCGGGTTCGAACCTCTGGCGACCAGGCCACCGTGATTTTATCGGCGCTCAGTTCAAAGTCGAACACGGTGGAAGTCGCTCGCAATCCGTCTGGGGGTTTACCGACTCAGGGGATCACGATATTACCGAGTTGTATATGTCACCTAATCAACGCCCGTGCCGCTGCTTCGTCGCAGGTGACGGCGACGGCGTTGCGCCCTGTGACGCTCGGTGTCGGGGGGCGCTTCGGGTGAACTTGTCCGGCGGTGGCCAGCGCCGATGCGTGGAAGATGGTCGGATGGCTGCCGCGCATCCGGCCCGCGGCTGCAACCGTGGTCCAGATTCGGCAACAGGGCTACCACGTACAGTTGGTCGCAGGGCACGTCGGACTCGCCGACCGCGCGCCGGGTTTCCCGTTCACTGCGGTTTACCTCGGGGGTTGTCGGGATCCAGCAGTTGCCGAGCCCGACGACGGCTACCGAATGATCGTCGTCCAGCAAGACGAGGCTTGTCTAGCGATTCTAGGGAGTAGCCCATGACAAATAGCCTGCCAGGTGAGACGGACCTCCATCCCGAAACGGTGCACGCGACGATGAGCTGGCTGAGTCGCGTGCAGAACACCGTCACCGTCGTCGGCGCCAAGGTCATCCCATGGGTTCCCGATGTCGCCAAACGGCTGATCACACGGGGTCGCTCGGTCATCATCGACGGAAACACCCTCGATCCCGCATTGCAGCTGATGTTGTCGGGCATGCGGGTCGTGGGTCTGGACGGGCTGGTGATCGATGACGACCTGGCCGCTTCCCGCGCCCACATGCGCGAGGCGATGTTGGGATTTCCCGGTCCGCAGATCCATGTCGATGTCGAGGAATTAACCCTGCCCGGACCTGCCGGCGACATCAGCGCCAGGCATTACCGTCCGCCCGGCGATGCGGCCGCGCCGTTGCTGGTCTTCTACCACGGGGGCGGGTGGGCACTCGGCGACCTCGACACCCACGACGCGGTCTGCCGACTGACTTGTCGCGATGCGGGCATCCATGTCCTGGCGATCGACTACCGGCTGTCGCCCGAGCATCGCGCCCCCGCCGCGATCGACGATGCGTTCGCGGCCTTTGAGTGGGCGCACGCGCACGCCGCCGAGCTTGGTGCTCTGCCGGGACGGGTTGCGGTCGGTGGCGACAGTGCGGGGGGCAACCTGGCGGCCGTGGTGAGCCAGCTGGCCCGAGACAGCGGAGGCCCGGCCCCGATTTTCCAGTGGCTCATCTACCCACGAACCGACTTTGCCGGGCGGACCCGTTCCGCGAGCCTGTTCGCCCGAGGGTTCTTGCTGACCAAACGCGACATCGACTGGTTTCACTCCCAGTACCTGAAGGGCTCCGGCATTGAGCCCACGGACCCGCGGGTATCGCCGTTACGAGCCGAATCACTGGCCGGGCTGGCGCCGGCGCTGATCGCGGTGGCAGGCTTCGACCCGTTGCGTGACGAAGGCGAGAACTACGCGACCGCCCTGCGGGCCGCCGGCACCCCGGTTGACCTGCGCGCCATGGGGTCGCTGACGCACGGGTTCCTCAATCTGTTTCCGCTCGGTGGTGGTTGTGCCGCCGCAACCAGCGAGCTGATTTCTGCGCTGCGTGCACACCTGACCCGGGTTTGAGCGGTGCCGGTGGGGTGGCTTCGCGCCGTGGGTGCGGACCGTTGCGGGCACCATCGGTCAATATCGTCGTGGGTCTCAGCTGCGGCTGGCCGGCCGCCGGTACTCTAGAGGCGCCCGACCACCGGAGGCTGAACGAGCCCGCAAGCGAAGCGCAGCCGACCAATACATGTGAGGATCAGCAAACCTGTGGCCGACAAAAACAAGCGTCCCCCGCGGATCGACCTGAATTCGCCCGACGGCAAGTTCGGCCGGCTCATCCAGATCGGTGGCACCGCGTTCGTCGTGTTCTTCGCGGTCGCCCTGGTCTTCTACATCGTGACCTCGCATCAGAAAAAGGGCGGCGGTGCCGCCGGTCCCGACGACTCGGTCCGGGTGACGTCGAGCAAGCTGGTCACCCAGCCGGGGACCCAGGACCCCAAGGTCGTGATGACCTTCTACGAGGACTTCCTGTGTCCGGCGTGCGGCATGTTCGAGCGCGCGTTCGGCCCGACGGTGTCCAGGCTGGTCGGCATCGGGGCGGTCGCCGCCGATTACACGATGGTCGACATTCTCTCCAGCCCGCGCAACCAGAACTATTCGGCGCGAGCCGCCGCCACGGCGTACTGCGTCGCCGATGAGTCCATCGATGCGTTCCGGCGGTTCCACACCGCGATGTTCAGCAAGGACATTCAGCCGTCCGAGGTCGGCAAGACATTCCCCGACAACGCGAAGTTGATCGAAATCGCGCGTGAGGCGGGTGCGGCGGGAACGGTGCCGGACTGCATCAACAGCGGCAAGTACCTCGACAAGGTCAACGGGTTGGCGGTGGCAGCCAATGTGCATGCCACCCCGACGGTCAAGATCAATGGCGAGGAATACGAATGGTCGACGCCGGAAGCGCTGGTGGCCAAGATCAAAGAGATCGTGGGCCCCATTTCGGGCATTGACGCGGTCGCAGCCAACGCGACATCCTGACCATTGTGGTGTCAGCTGACTCCGCCGAGCGATCCAGCGACCTGACGTCAGGCGCCGTTCGCCAGGTGCACGTGCCCATGGCCAGCGCATGGTGGGTGCTGATCTGCGGTGTGACGGGCCTGCTTGCGTCCGGAGCGCTGACCGTGGAGAAGGTCAGGATCCTGCTCGACCCCAGCTATGTTCCCGCATGCAACATCAACCCCATCGTGTCGTGCGGCTCGGTGATGACGACCGCGCAGGCCTCGCTGCTGGGCTTTCCCAACCAGCTGTTCGGCATCGCGGCGTTCACCGTGGTGGTGGTCACCGGCGTGCTGGAGGTGACGAAAGTACCCCTGCCACGTTGGTATTGGGTGGGGCTGACGATCGGTGTCCTGGTCGGAACGGTGTTCGTGCACTGGCTGATTTTCGAGAGTCTCTACCGCATCGGGTCGCTGTGTCCGTACTGCATGGTGGTCTGGATCATCACCGCGACTTTGTTAGTCGTGGTTGGCTCGATAGCATTCCGTCCGGACCCGGACAGCACCAGCGGCGCTGCTGTGCGGGTGCTTTTCCAATGGCGGTGGTCGATTGCCACGCTGTGGCTCA
This sequence comes from Mycobacterium pseudoshottsii JCM 15466, assembly GCF_003584745.1. Taxonomy (NCBI): domain Bacteria; kingdom Bacillati; phylum Actinomycetota; class Actinomycetes; order Mycobacteriales; family Mycobacteriaceae; genus Mycobacterium; species Mycobacterium pseudoshottsii. The sequence continues at coordinate 4,483,404 of NZ_AP018410.1, read as the reverse complement.
CCGCAGTGTTTCTGCTGATCATGGTTCGCTTCTGGAACTATTGGTCGACACTGCTCTAGGTGTCGAGTTTGCGTTGCGACGGGTGAAGTAAGGGGTCAATCATGATCTCAAAAGTGCTGGTGGCCAACCGCGGTGAGATCGCGATCCGCGCGTTTCGCGCCGCCTACGAATTGGGCGTCGGCACCGTTGCCGTCTACGCGTACGAGGACCGCAATTCACTGCACCGGTCCAAGGCCGACGAGTCCTACCAGATCGGCGAGGTCGGGCACCCGGTGCGCGCCTACCTGTCGGTGGACGAGATCGTCGAAACCGCCCTCCGTGCGGGTGCGGATGCCATCTACCCGGGCTATGGGTTCCTGTCGGAGAACCCGGATCTGGCCGGGGCGTGTGCGGCGGCGGGCATCACCTTCGTCGGCCCCCGCGCCGAGCTGCTCCAGCTGACCGGAAACAAGTCCCGCGCGGTCACCGCGGCCAGGGAGGCCGGGCTGCCCGTGCTGAGGTCGTCGGCGCCGTCGGCCTCGGTGCAGGAGCTGGTGGCTGCGGCGCAGTCGGAGACCACCGGCCTGCGCTTTCCGCTCTTCGTCAAGGCGGTTGCCGGCGGTGGTGGCCGTGGCATGCGCCGGGTCAACGACATCTCCGCGCTGGCCGAAGCGATCGAGGCAGCCAGCCGCGAAGCCGAGTCCGCATTCGGTGACCCGACGGTGTATCTCGAACAGGCGGTGTTGAACCCCCGTCACATCGAGGTGCAGATCCTGGCGGACACGCAAGGCAACGTGATTCACCTCTACGAGCGCGACTGCAGTGTGCAGCGCCGTTACCAGAAGGTCATCGAGTTGGCGCCGGCGCCTAACCTGCCCGGTGAGCTGCGCGACAAGATCTGCGCGGATGCGGTCGCCTTCGCCCGTCACATTGGCTACACCTGCGCCGGTACCGTCGAGTTCCTGCTGGACCAAAGTGGTGAATACGTCTTCATCGAGATGAATCCGCGGATTCAGGTGGAGCACACCGTAACCGAGGAGATCACCGACGTCGACCTGGTTTCCAGCCAGATGCGGATCGCCGCGGGGGAGTCGCTCGAAGATCTGGGTCTACGACAGGAAACCGTCCGGCCGCACGGCGCCGCCCTGCAATGCCGGATCACCACCGAGGATCCGACCAACGGTTTCCGGCCCGACACCGGGCGGATCAGCGCCCTGCGCGCCCCCGGCGGCGCGGGCATCCGCCTGGACGGCAGCACCAACCTCGGTGCGGAGATCAGCGCGCACTTCGATTCCATGCTGGTCAAGCTGACCTGCCGGGGACGGGATTTCTCGACGGCGGTGAACCGGGCACGCCGGGCGATCGCCGAGTTCCGGATTCGCGGCGTATCGACCAACATTCCCTTCTTGCAGGCGGTTCTGGATGACCCGGACTTCCAAGCCGGGCGCATCACGACGGCGTTCATCGACGAACGCCCCCAGCTGCTGACCGCGCGCACCTCGGCCGACCGCGGCACCAAGATTCTGAACTACCTGGCTGATGTCACGGTCAACAAGCCGCACGGCAGCCGCCCGTCCAAGGTCTACCCGAACGACAAGCTGCCCCAGGTTGATCTGGATGCCCCGCCGCCGGCCGGCTCCAAGCAGCGCCTGGTCGAATTGGGGCCGGAGGGTTTCGCGCGCTGGCTCCGGGAATCGCCGGCGGTGGGGGTCACCGACACGACCTTCCGAGACGCCCACCAGTCGTTGCTGGCCACTCGGCTGCGCACCAGCGGATTGAGCCGGGTGGCGCCCTATCTGGCGCGGACCATGCCGCAGCTGCTCTCGGTGGAGTGTTGGGGTGGTGCGACCTACGACGTGGCGCTGCGCTTCCTCAAAGAGGACCCGTGGGAGCGGCTGGCCACGCTGCGCGCGGCGATGCCCAACATCTGCCTGCAGATGCTGCTGCGTGGCCGCAACACGGTGGGGTACACGCCCTACCCCGAGGTGGTTACCTCGTCCTTCATCGAGGAAGCGACCGCGACCGGCATCGACATCTTCCGGATCTTCGATGCGCTCAACAACCTGGAGTCCATGCGGCCCGCGATCGACGCGGTGCGCGAAACCGGTTCTGCGATAGCCGAAGTCGCGATGTGCTACACTGGCGATCTGAGCGACCCGGCCGAGCAGCTCTACACGCTGGACTACTACCTGCGGCTGGCCGAGCAGATCGTGGAGGCGGGCGCGCATGTGCTGGCCATCAAGGACATGGCCGGACTGTTGCGGGCCCCGGCGGCTCACCAGCTGGTCACCGCACTGCGCAGTCGCTTCGATTTGCCGGTGCATGTGCACACCCACGACACCCCGGGCGGCCAGCTCGCCAGCTATGTCGCCGCCTGGCATGCGGGGGCCGACGCCGTCGACGGCGCCGCCGCCCCGCTCGCCGGTACCACCAGCCAGCCCGCGCTGAGTTCGATCGTTGGCGCCGCCGCGCACACCGAATACGACACCGGTCTGTCACTGGCGGCGGTTTGCGCGCTCGAGCCTTACTGGGAGGCGGTGCGAAAGGTCTACGCGCCCTTCGAGTCCGGGTTGCCGGGTCCGACGGGTCGGGTCTACCACCACGAGATTCCGGGCGGCCAGCTGTCGAACCTGCGCCAGCAGGCGATTGCGCTGGGGCTGGGGGACCGGTTCGAAGAGGTCGAAGATGCCTACGCCGGAGCCGACCGGGTGCTGGGCCGCTTGATCAAGGTCACCCCATCCTCGAAGGTGGTCGGCGATCTGGCCCTGGCGCTGGTTGGTGCCGGGGTGAGTGCGGACGAATTCGCTGCCGAGCCCGCACGATTCGACATTCCGGACTCGGTCTTGGGCTTCTTGCGTGGCGATCTGGGCGACCCGGTCGGGGGGTGGCCGGAACCATTGCGGAGTGCGGCCCTGGCCGGGCGCGCACCGGCGAAGCCCGTTGGTCAGCTCACCGGCGAGGACCACAGCGCGCTGGCCGCGCCGGGACCCAAACGCCAGGCGACCTTGAACCGGTTGCTGTTCCCGGCGCCGACAAAGGAGTTCGAGGAGCACCGCGAAGCCTACGGCGACACGTCCCAAATGTCGGCCAACCAGTTCTTCTACGGCCTGCGACAGGGCGAGGAGCACCGGGTCAAGCTGGAGCGCGGGGTGGAACTGTTGATCGGCCTGGAGGCCATCTCCGAACCCGACGAGCGTGGAATGCGAACCGTCATGTGCATCATGAACGGTCAGCTGCGGCCGGTACTGGTGCGTGACCGCAGCATTGCCAGTGCGGTCCCGACCGCCGAGAAGGCCGACCGCGGCAATCCTGGACACATCGCCGCGCCGTTCGCCGGCGTGGTCAGCGTGGGCGTCGCGGTCGGGGATCGGGTGAGCGCCGGGCAAACCATCGCCACCATCGAGGCGATGAAAATGGAGGCCCCGATCACCGCGCCCAACGATGGCACCGTCGAACGGGTTGCCGTGTCGTCGACCGCCCAGGTGGAGGGCGGCGACCTGCTGGTGGTGGTGAGCTGACCCGGATCATCGGTGGCGTCGCCGGCGGCCGTCGCCTCGTTGTCCCGCAGCGTGGTACCAGACCCACCACCGATCGGGTGCGCGAGTCGCTGTTCAACATTCTTGCGGCGCGACGCGCGATGACCGGCCTGGCCGTGCTGGACCTGTATGCCGGTTCGGGAGCGCTCGGACTGGAGGCACTCTCGCGCGGCGCGGCCGCCGCGCTGTTCGTGGAGTCCGATCAGCGCACCGCGGCCGTTCTGGCCCGCAACATCGAGGCTCTGGGGCTCGCCGGCGCGACACTGCGCCGGGGTGCGGTCGCTGCGGTCCTGGCGGGTGGCACCGCGTCGCCGTTCGACCTGATCCTGGCCGACCCGCCCTACGATGTCTCCTGCGCCGAGATCGAAGCCGTCTTGGCGGCTTTGGACTCCCACGGGTGGGTGCACCAGGCAACGGTGGCCGTCGTGGAGCGGCCGGCCACCGGTGCGGCGTTGACCTGGCCGGCCGGCTGGTCGGTGTGGCCCGAGCGGGTTTACGGCGACACCCGTTTGGAGCTGGCCGACCGGTCGTAGGCCAGCGTGTACCGTCATCGGTCATGACCGCCGGCGACCAGGCAGGCCGAAGCGACGAGGAGAAGCGGCGCATATGACGGGCGCGGTATGTCCGGGTTCGTTCGACCCGGTGACGTTGGGGCACGTCGACGTCTTCGAACGCGCCGCCGCCCAGTTCGACGAGGTGGTGGTGGCGATTCTGGTCAATCCCGCCAAGAAGGGCATGTTCGACCTCGATGAGCGGATCGCGATGATCGAGGAGTCGACGGCTCACCTGCCCAACCTGCGGGTCGAGGCCGGGCAAGGCTTGGTGGTCGACTTCGTCAAGGCCCAGGGGATGAACGCCATCGTCAAGGGGTTGCGCACCGGCACCGACTTCGAGTACGAGCTGCAGATGGCGCAGATGAACAAACACATCGCTGGCGTCGACACATTCTTCGTCGCGACGGCGCCGCGGTATTCGTTTGTGTCGTCGTCGCTGGCCAAAGAGGTGGCGATGCTCGGCGGCGACGTCTCCGAACTACTGCCGGAACCGGTGAACCGCCGCCTGCGGGAGCGGACAAAATAGCAGCGGACCTAGCCGCGGTTGGCGACTAGGTCCGCTCACCTGTCCACAGTGTCGAGTGACGATGCGGCCCCGACTAGCGTGGGTCGAAGCAGCCGTAGAAGGTTTGCGTCGCCGTGTCGTAGCAGGTGTAGGTGCCGTAGTCGGGCTGGTGGCTGGGGGCCGCGCTGGCGGCTCCGGCCGCTGCGAAGGCGGCCAGGCCGATGGCCGAGGCCAACAGCGACATCCCGGCGAGGGCACGGATTCGGGCAGCGATCATAGATGCCTTTCTGTTCGGTCATCGGGTGCGGGTGAGGCGAATGTCGCCGTCCAAGCAAGGTTGATGGCGCGCGCTTGGCGAAACCTTGGCACATTCTTGGTGCCCCGGGGTGCATCGGTGTCGCGGGTATGCCGGCGTTGACGGCCGGCCGCGGCGTCAGAAGATGATGGTCTGGTTGTGGTGCACGATGACGCGGTCCTGGCAGTGCCACAGCACCGCACGCGACAGCACGGCGCGCTCCACGTCGGCGCCGACTCGCACCAGGTCGTGCACGGTGTCATTGTGGTCGACCCGAACGACGTCTTGTTCGATGATCGGCCCCTCGTCGAGAGCTTCGGTCACGTAGTGTGCGGTGGCGCCGATCAGCTTGACGCCACGTTCCCGGGCGCGTTTGTAAGGAGACGCGCCGGTGAAGGCGGGAAGAAACGAGTGATGAATGTTGATCAACGGGCAACCGATGGCGTCGAGAAACGTGGGGCTGAGGATCTGCATGTAGCGAGCCAGGATCACCAGATCCACGTTGCCGCTTAACAACTGAAGTTGACGCTGTTCGGCGTCGGCGCGAGTGTCCCGAGTCACGGGGATGTGGATGAACGGCACACCGAACGGGCGCACATGGTCGGCCAGATCAGGGTGGTTGGCGATCACCATGGCAACCGACATCTCGAGTTCGCCACGTCGGTTGCGCCACAGCAGATCTAACAAGCAGTGGTCTTCCTTGGAAGCCATGATCGCGACTCGTTTGGGTTTGGCCGCTTCAGTGAACCGGTAGTCGATGTCGAACTTGTCGGCGACGGCACTGCCGAACTCGCGCTGCAGTTCGTCGATGGCAGCGGTGAGCCCGGGTAGGTGAAAGATCGCCCGCTGCAGGAATGTTCCGCCCTCGGGGGCGGTGGAGTGCTGGTCCAGGGAAATGATGTTGGCGCCGGCCTGGGTCAGGAACGTGCTGACGGCGGCGATGATCCCAGGGTGGTCGTGGCAACGCAGTAGTAGCCGACCGATATCGGCCGGCGGCGGTGGACCGCCAGGCGGCGGTGGAAAATTCTGAGACATTGCCGCCGGAAAGGATACCGCCGGCGCCCTCGGCTAGTGACACTGATGGCCGTGTTGGTGGCCTTCGGCTTCGGGAGAGCCGCCCATCATGCGCAGCATCGGCATGCCGCCACTGGTGATGAAGCGAGTCACCAGCACTGCCGCGATTCCGAGAAAGATGATGTTGAGCCAGGTGGTGTAGTTCCACGAAATGCCCGCGTGCAGGACCGTGGCGCTGCGCTGTCGAGGAATCAAGTTCGCCGCGCCAAAGATGAGTTCGATCAGGTATCCAGCGACGACCATCGAGACATAGAAGGTGCCCAGCAGGGTCAACATCATCTTCGTTCCGTAGTACTTCCGGTAGATGTTCAAGATCGGCAGGATCAGCAGGTCGGCGAAGATGAAGGCGATGACACCGCCGAAGCTGATGCCACCGTTCCACAGCACCGCGGCAAGTGGCACATTGCCGATCGAGCAGACGAAAGAGACGATCGCGACGACGGGGCCAACGAGCGGTCCCTACACCACCGACAAGTTCGGATGATTCGCCAAAAAGAAGTTCTGCCAGAAAGTTTCGGGAACCCAAGCCGCGATTGCGCCGGCGATCACCAGACCGAGAACGAGGTCGCGCAGAATTGCCGCCCACTCCATCACGAACACGTGCGACACCGAGGTGAAGGCGCGGCGGGAGAACAGCCGGCGCAGAAACGAGTCCTCGCCGCCCACCGACATGTCCATGGCGGCGTGACCTTCCATGGAGCCGGCGATCCCGCGTTCGGCCTGCTCGCGGGCCGCGTCGATGAGCCGGGTGCGTACGAACAGCCGGAACAACACGGCCAACACGATGATCATCAGCGGGCCACCGACGAACTCCGCGGCGGTGAACTGCCAGCCCATCAACAACGTCAGGATGATGCCCAGCTCGACGACCAGGTTGGTGGAACCTATCTCAAACGCCATGGCTGCGGTGAAGTTCGCGCCCTTGCGAAACAGCGATCGTGCCAGCGCCACCGCGGCGTAGGAGCAGGACGACGAAGCGGCGCCCAGTCCGGCGGCAACCGCAAGCGTGCGCGGTTTGTCGTTGCCCATCAAAGCAACGATCGTCGAGCGGCGCACCACGGCCTGCACCATCGCCGACAACGTGAAGCCCAAGATCAGCGCCCACAAGATTTCCCAGGTCATCGATCCGGTCAGGGCCAGTGCATGGCCGACCGCTCCCAATACTGTGCCCGCCACCCGGTCCTCCGTTTCGCATCATCCATCCGGCAAGTCTTCATTCTGGGCCGACCCGCTCCCTTGCGGCAACATATACCCTATGGGGGTATCGGCACAAGGGGGTGCCGTGTCCGGAATCCGCAGGATATGCGGCTGTTTTGGGGGGCGCATGCGGGTTCGCCTCCCGCTTGCTGGCGACCGGGCGTCCCGGCCGTCGGTGAACCGGTTGGCGGCAGCGTCGCATTGGCTGGCGATAGAGTTCCGGGCGGCTGCGCAAAAGCGTTGGCACACAATGAAACACGATGTTCGAGATGGGCAATGAAGCGCGGGCGCCCGGGTGGATGTGATCGCGACCGGGCGCTGCGGTGAACGAGTCGACCGGATCGGCATCGCCCACGCCATTTTGGCCCGATCTTCCAGACCGCGGGCGTCCAGGGGGTACGCTACGGCGTTTGGGTGGGGCGTAACGAACAACGGTTACCGACAACTTGCCGACAAACGTCGTGAAGGGACGCGGTCATGAGCATCGCAACAAACGCACCGCAGCCCGTCAGGAGGCAGCGGGTCCTGTTTGTCGCCGAGGCAACGACGCTGGCCCACGTCGTGCGACCGTTCGTCGTCGCGCTGTCGCTGGACCCGAGCCGCTATGAGGTGCATTTCGCGTGTGACCCGCGGTTCAACAAGCTGCTGGGGCCGATCCCGTTTCCCCATCACCCGATCTACACCATCCCCAGCGAGCGATTTCTCGGCAACCTGGTGCAGGGCCGTTTCTATACGACCCGGACATTGCGCCAGTACGTCGAGGAGGACAGCAGGGTGCTGGCCGAGGTTGCGCCGGATCTGGTCGTCGGTGACCTTCGCATTTCGCTATCGGCCAGCGCCCGACTGGCCGGCATTCCCTACGTCGCCATCGCCAACGCCTACTGGAGTCCCTACTCGCGCCGTCGTTTTCCGCTGCCCGAGGTGTTCTGGAGCCGCCTGTTCGGTGTTCGGCTGGTCAAGCGCGCCTACCGGCTGGAGCGACCGTTGTTCTTCGCTCTGCAGTGCATGCCGCTGAATCGGGTCCGGCGCAAGCACGGATTGCCGAGCCTGGGTTTGAACCTGTGCCGCATTTTCACCGATGGCGACCAAACCCTGTACGCGGATATCCCCGAGCTGCAGCCGACCTACAACCGGCCGGACAACCACCAGTATCTCGGCCCGGTTCTCTGGTCGCCGTCGGGGGAGACGCCGGACTGGTGGGATTCGCTGCCGGCGGACCGGCCGATCGTCTACGCGACCCTGGGTACCTCCGGGGGGCGGAATCTGTTGCAGGTGGTGTTGAACGGCCTGGCCGATCTGCCGGTGACGGTCATCGCTGCCACCGCCGACCGTAGCGACCTGGACAATATCCCGGCCAATGCCTATGTGGCGGACTATCTGCCGGGCGAGGCGGCCGCGGCTCGCTCCGACGTGGTGATTTGCAACGGGGGCAGCCTCACGACGCAGCAGGCCCTGGTGGTTGGGGTGCCGGTGCTGGGGATCGCTAGCAACCTGGACCAGCACCTCAACATGCAGGCCATCGAGGCAGCCGGAGCGGGCTTGCTGCTGCGCACCGAGCGGCTCAAGGCTCGCTCGGTGTCGGCGGCCGTGCGCCAGCTGCTCGACCGACCTGGATACCGGCAATCCGCTCAGGAGCTCGCCGAGGTGTTCGGACGCGAATTGGCTCGCTTTCCTCAGCATGTGGAGAGCGCTTTGCGGCGCGTATCCGAGGGTGCGGTCGCGAAATCGGCGGCCGGCTAGCAGGGGTAGCGCCTGTCAATCAGGTCAATTAGTAGGTTTGGACCAGCGGTCGGCTCATCGGCGGCATCGGACGATTCGGTCCCCACAGATCCTCGATTCAAACGTTAGTTCGATGCCGCACTGCGGCTAACGTTTCTCCTCTCGGCGAAAGGAACCCTTCATGGGAGCAACCGAAACTTCAAAGGCGCTGGTGTGGCGCCTCACCGAAGAGTCATGGAACTACGGTCAGTTCCACTTCGGGAAGGATCGTCGGATGAACCGGGTCAGGGCCGTGCAACGGGCGCTCGCCGGTAGGGCGGCGCCTGTTTACCTCGAGATCGGTGTCTCCCATGGGTTTGCGTTCCGGCGAATAGCTGCCGACGAGAAGACGGCAATCGACCCCGAGTTCAAGCTGTCGGCGCGGACCCGCAAGCTGGCCTCGGCCAAGGCGCGTGTCACCCATTACTTCGAGACGACCAGTGACGCCTTTTTCGCCAATGATGCCGGCTATCTCGAGCACAACGGTGTCGATGTGGCCTTGGTCGACGGGCTGCACACCTACAAGCAGGTAGTGCGTGATGTCGAGAACATCCTGCGCTACCTCAAGGACGACGGGGTCATCGTCCTGCACGACTGCAACCCCACGCATCCTTCGATCGCCTATCCGGCGGCGTCCTATGAAGACTTTCGTGCCGAGAACCGCTGGTGGCAGATGTTGTGGAGCGGCGACGTCTGGAAGGCGATCGTTCATCTGCGCAGCACTCGGGCGGATCTGCAGGTCGCGGTGCTCAATTGCGATTTCGGCGTCGGGATCGTGCGTAAGGGCTCGGCGGAATCGCAGTTGTCCTACACGGCGGACCAGATCGAGGCCCTCGACTACGTGGATCTGGTCGCCGACCGCGAGCGCCTACTCAACCTGAAGCCGCCCACGTATTTCGACGACTTTCTCGCATCCGACGGAATCAGCCCGAAGATCTGATCGGCCGGCGACCGCCGCTCGGGCGCTGACCTGAGCGGCGGCGCCAGGAGTCAGTGCAGTCGGGTCGCGCTCACAACGACGCCGGTCTGGGGCAGCCGCGCCAGCAGTGCATCCCCCATGGCGGCGGCGGGGGTCAGCACACCGCGCAACTCGGAGAGCCGATCGCGGTCCAGCGCCAGGGCCAGACCGCTTTCGCCGAGCAGCACGGCCGTCGAGGCATACGCGTCGACGTTGTGTGTGAACGTCGCCAGGTAGCGGGCACCGGTGGTCGTGGTGGTGTACGTCTCACAGCGGTAATGGCCGCGTTCCCGGCTTTTTTGGCTCGGGCCGGTGCCTGGTTTCGGAGTGACCCGCTCTAACGCACGTTGCGGTAGGCGACTGAAGTACTTGTTGCCCAAACCGATGCCGCCGGCGATAGCGCCCGTGACGGCAGCGGAGGCGATTGGTGCCGCAAACGACCGACCGAGACTCATCGTCTCCGAGTAGCGGAATTGCTTGCCATAAGCCCAATCCTGTAATGCATTGCTACGTCGGACAATTCGAGTGTTGAATGGGCCCTGTACGAATGCGCCGGTCCAGAAGCCCGCGAGCTCAGGAGCCAGGTCGCGTCCGCGCCGCATGGAAAAGTCCGGCTGCGGACCGAGATCGGGTTCGGCACTGCGGTCGGTGGTCAGCGTATAAGGGTCGTTGACCAACCGGTACGCCTCGGGATCGCTCGATGCGGTGCGCATCGCTTCGGAATAGGTTGCCACCGAGCCGCCGGAGGCCCAACGCTGGGAGAACGAGCGGAGCACCAGGTTGGTCTCGGCCAATTCTCCGGTGCCGTCTTCGGCGGCACGGCGGTACAAGTGGTGGACGTTCAGATCCGATGGAATTGAATCGAATCCACACGCGAGCACTATTCGGGCGCCGGTGTCAGCGGCCTGTTTGTGGTACAGGTCGATGCTGTTGCGGCAGAACATCAATTCGCCGGTCAGATCGGCGTAGTCGGTGCCAGCCTTGGCGCAGGCCGCCACCAGAGGCAGGCCATAGCGCGTGTAGGGGCCAACGGTGGTGAGGATGACCTGTGCCCGGGTGGCCATCTCCTCGAGCGTCGCCGGTTGTGATGCGTCGGCGACGACGAGTGGCCAGTCGCTGGCTAGTGGGCCCAACTTGTCCCGCACGGCCCGCAGCCGTTGGGGCGAACGGCCGGCCAGGGCGATCCGAGCGTTCGTGTCACGTTGCGCAAGGTGTTGGCCGGTCAGCATGCCGGAGAAGCCGGTTGCGCCGTATAAGAAGATGTCGAACTCGCGTTGCGCTGAACTCATCGGGCGAGACTACCCGAGCGGGCTGGGGAGGCTGAGTTACGGGCGACCAGCGATGAATGCAATTGCGTAGGAACGCAGTCGCCGCGTCATCGGCGCGAGATGGTAGGGCCGGCCGGCGATCCGCAGGCCGCCAGTTGGCTGCGGGATGTCCACAGAAACGTCAGGTAACCTCGCCGCAGTCACACCGCGACGGACGGCAAGGTAGGCGGATTTTGAAGAAATCGAGCGGTTCTCGTTACGGCTTTGTCGACGCTCCGGTGCACTCGCGCCTCCCACCGAGCATGATCGCGCGGTCGAGCATGATGGCCGGCGCAGTGATGGGCGCCGACTCGTATTGGATCGGTGACCATCTCAACGCGCTGGTGCCACGGTCGGTGGCGACCCCCGAATTTCTCGGTCTTGGGGCGCGGCTGGTGCCCAAGGTTGATGCCAACTACGAGCCTTGGACGATGCTGGGAAACCTCGCCGCGGGCAACCGGATCAACCGCTTGCGGCTCGGTGTGTGCGTGACCGATGTCGGCCGTCGCAATCCAGCGGTTACCGCGCAAGCCGCGGCGACTGTGCATCTGCGGACCAGAGGCCGAGCCATTCTTGGCATCGGTGTTGGAGAACGTGAGGGCAACGAGCCCTACGGGGTGGAGTGGAGCAAGCCCGTTGCGCGGTTCGAAGAGGGCCTCGCGACGATTCGTGCCCTGTGGGATTCGAACGGGGCGCTGGTCACGCGTGAGTCGCCGTACTTTCCACTGCGCAATGCCCTGTTCGACCTGCCGCCCTACAAGGGAAAGTGGCCCGAAATCTGGGTCGCGGCGCACGGTCCGCGGATGCTGAGGGCTACTGGACGCTACGCGGACGCCTGGGTGCCCATCGTCATCATCCGGCCCACCGACTACAGCCGCGCGCTGGAAGCGGTGCGTGCCGCGGCATCCGATGCCGGTCGTGACCCGATGTCCATCACCCCTTCGGCAGTGCGCGGCGTGGTCACCGGGTGGAGTCGCGACGACGTGGATGAAGCACTGGACTCGGTGATCGTCAAAATGAACGCGCTCGGAATGCCCGCGGAGGCCTGGGCGCGCCACGGTGTCGAGCACCCGATGGGAGCCGACTTCACCGGCGTGCAGGATCTGATCCCCCAGACGATGGACAGGGAAACGGTCCTCTCCTACACCGCGAAGGTTCCGCCCGGCCTGATCCGCGAAGTGGTGGCCAGCGGCACGCCGGACGAGGTCATCGATCAGGTCGCCGAGTGGCGTGACCACGGTCTGAGGTATCTGCTGGTGATCAATGGCAGCCTGGTCAACCCGAGCCTGCGCAAGACCGTCACTGCGGTGCTGCCGCACGCCAAGGTGTTGCGGGGGCTGAAGAAGCTGTGACCGGCCACCGGCGAATCCGCTCGGAGCCGGTTCGCGGCTAGCCTGGGCTCGTTGCGGCCGCAGATCGATCAAAGCCATTGCTGAAGTTAGCTATTCGGGTCGCTCAGCGATCGGCCGGAAGTCGTTGCGGGCACTTTGGTGGATGGATCCGCAGCGCTGAATCGGTGGCCTCGGGGGCGCGGCGAGTTGGCCCCAACCCGTTGCCTGGTAACGATTTAGCGGCGACGCCTCAGCGCACCGCCGCGCGACACCGCGTGCCCGAGATGCCACATTGCCTTTGTCGCAACGGTTTTGCCGCGACTGGTTACGGCCTGCTCGGGGCTAGGGGAGTGGGGCGATCACCGCCGGGCGTGGTTACCGCAGCGGCGTGTATCGCCAAACGTTGCGCGCGCCAAACTTATTTAGCAGTGCTCGTACTTAGCACTTCTCATGAAAATCGGCTGTTGGTTGGTTATCCAGAGATGATTTGCTGAGGTGATTGTCGTAGACCCCTCGATGCTTCAGATTGCACCCGGCGTCCGGGCCCTGGGAAGGGTGATTGGATGGCCCAAATTTTCCCAGGACCGTCGGTCCCAACATCTCACCTATCGCTGATCCTTAGTAACCTCAAAGCTCATGTCCACCAAACGGGTTCCAGCAAGAGCCATGGCCGTGAGTGACGACCATGTTAAATCTTGCTGCGAGCCGGTGGCGCGAGGGCTGTTATGGCGGTGCGGCCATATCGATTTCGAGTTGCGGCGCGGCTTTGCGCGGCACGCCGTCCCGCTGATTCGGGTTTCGACTGACACAGCAGCGAAACGCCCGTAGTCTCTTCCGTCGAGAGCAAGGATGATCATGGACACCAACGCCGTTTCGTTTCGTGCCCGGGACGAGGTGACGACGCAACTGGCACCGGGAACGGGTGGCCAAGCAGTACCAACGTCCAATGGGATGATGACGCGATTCGCGATGAGCGAGTCCTCGCTTACCGATCTGCTGCACAAGGCGGCCACCCAGTACCCCAATCGCGCGGCCTACAAGTTCATCGACTACGACGTGAACCCGGACGGGTTCACCGAAACGCTCACCTGGTGGCAAATCTATCGGCGCGCCAAGATCGTGGCCGAAGAGCTGCGCGGCTACGGGGCCAGCGGTGATCGGGTCGCGGTATTGGCTCCGCAAGGCCTTGAATACATCATCGCCTTTCTGGGCGTGCTAGAAGCCGGACTTATCGCTGTCCCCCTTCCAGTGCCCCAGTTCGGCATTCACGACGAACGAATCTCGGCAGCGCTGCAGGATTCCACGCCGAGCGTCATTCTTACGACTTCGCCGGTGATCGACGAGGTCACCAAATATGCGCCACACGCACGCGCCGGGCAGGGCGGCACACCCATTGTGGTGGCGGTCGACTTGCTGGACTTGGATTCCGCGCGGGAGCTCGATCTCACGCCGCCGGCCCATTCGAGCACCGCGTATTTGCAATACACGTCGGGGTCGACCCGTTCGCCCGCCGGTGTGGTCCTCTCCCACAAGAACGTCATCACCAACTGCGTCCAGTTGATGTCCGATTACCTTGGGGAGACAGAGAAAGTTCCCTCGACCGCGGTGTCGTGGCTGCCGTTCTATCACGACATGGGGCTGATGCTCGGCATCATTCTGCCGATGATCAATCAAGACACCGCGGTATTGCTGAATCCGATGGCATTCCTGCAGCGGCCGGCCCGCTGGATGCAATTGATGGGCAAATTTCGTGGACAGATTTCCTGTGCGCCAAACTTCGGTTTCGAATTGGCGGTCCGCCGCACGTCGGACGAAGATATGGCCGGATTGGATCTCGGACACGTCCGGGGGATCGGTAGCGGTGCGGAGCGCGTGAATCCGGCGACGCTGCAGCGCTTCATCGACAGGTTCGCCCCCTTCAACCTGCGCGACACGGCGATCCGACCCTCCTACGGGCTCGCCGAGGCGACGGTGTTCGTGGCCACTGCGGAACCGGGACGCCCGCCCAGAAGCGTCAACTTCGATTACCAGAGCTTGTCGGTCGGTCGGGTCGAGCGGTGCGCGAATGAAGCCGACGACGGTGCCAAGCTGGTCAGCTACGGTTCGAGCTGGACATCTGAGGTGCGGATCGTCGACCCCGAGGCCAGGACGGAATGTCCGGCGGGGACGGTCGGCGAAATTTGGGTGCAGGGGGATAATGTTGCCATGGGCTATTGGCGTAACCCCCAGCTCACCGAGCGCACGTTCGATGCGAAGCTGACCGACCCCTCGCCGGGCACCTCGATCGGTCCGTGGCTTCGAACCGGAGACCTCGGGGTGATGTTCGAAGGCGAGTTGTTCATCACGGGCCGCATCAAGGATCTGCTGATCGTGGACGGATCCAATCACTATCCCGACGATATTGAGTCGACGATTCAGGAAATCACCGGTGGCCGGGTGGTGGCGATAGCGGTGCCCGATGCCGACGGTGAGAAGTTGGTCACCATCGTGGAGTTCGCCAGCTGGGGCCACTCGGGTGAGGAGGCCATCGACAAGCTGCGCTCGGTCAAGCGGGAGATCAGCTCCGCGATATCGCGGGCACACCGAGTGCGGGTCGCAGATGTCGTGTTGGTGGCGACCGGTTCGATTCCGGTCACGACCAGCGGCAAAGTTCGACGTTCATCCTGTGTGGAGCGTTACCGAAACGACGGATTCACCCGTTTGGACCGGTCCGCATGACGGCATGTTGGCGGCTTTACCCGAGAAACAAGAAATGACCGAGTGTCATCTGTCTGATGAAGATATCCGAAAGCTCAATCGCGACCTTCGGATACTGATAGCGACGAACGGCACCCTCACTCGGATTCTGAACGTGCTTGCCAACGACGAGATCGTCGTAGAGATAGTCAAGCAGCAGATTCAGGATGCCGCGCCGGAAATGGATGGGTGCGACCATTCTTCGATCGGCCGCGTCTTGCGGCGCGATATCGTGCTGAAGGGCCGCAGGTCGGGAATTCCGTTCGTCGCCGCAGAATCATTCATTGCCATCGACTTGCTGCCTCCCGAAATCGTGGCGAGCCTGCTGGAAACGCATCGTCCTATTGGCGAGGTGATGGCCGCCAGCTGTATTGAAACCTTTAAGGAAGAGGCGAAGGTCTGGGCGGGAGAGTCACCGGCCTGGCTCGCGCTCGATCGGCGTCGTAACTTGCCGCCGAAAGTTGTCGGCCGTCAGTACCGTGTGATCGCGGAAGGCCGGCCGGTGATTATCATCACCGAGTATTTTCTCCGAAGTGTATTCGAAGATAATTCGCGTGAAGAACCTATTCGTCACCAACGTTCCGTCGGTACCAGTGCGAGGAGTGGGAGATCGATTTGTACCTAATGGCCGGTTCCCCGTGGGTTTATGGGGGTGACGATGCCAGAGGTCGCAGAATTTGTATCCATGGATCCAATTCAGTCGGCAAGCCAGAAACAGCATCGGCTAGGGCGGTCATCCAATAATGCGGAATGAGAATGTAGCGGGACTGCTCGCCGAGCGGGCATCGGAAGCGGGATGGACTGACCAGCCTGCCTATTACGCGCCGGATGTGGTGACTCATGGTCAGATCCATGATGGAGCCGCACGGCTCGGCGCGGTGCTAGCCAATCGTGGCCTTTGCAGGGGGGATCGTGTCCTGCTGTGTATGCCGGATTCGCCGGAGCTGGTGCAGGTTTTGCTGGCATGCCTGGCACGCGGGATCCTGGCGTTTCTGGCAAACCCGGAGCTGCACCGTGACGACCACGCGTTCCAGGAGCGGGACACGCAGGCGGCGCTGGTAATCACCTCCGGTCCTCTTTGTGACCGATTTGCGCCGTCGACGGTGGCGGATGCCGCGGATCTATTTTCCGAGGCGGCCCGGGTCGGGCCGGCGGACTACGAGATCTTGGGTGGTGACGCCGCCGCGTATGCCACCTACACCTCCGGTACAACGGGTCCGCCCAAGGCGGCGATTCACCGGCACTGCGACGTGTTCGCGTTTGTCGAGGCCATGTGTCGCAATGCGTTGCGGCTGACTCCCGCCGACATCGGGCTGAGCAGCGCGCGCATGTATTTCGCCTATGGCCTGGGAAATTCGGTCTGGTTTCCGCTGGCCACCGGCAGTTCGGCGGTGGTCAATCCGCTACCGGTGGGCGCGGAAGTCGCGGCGACGCTGAGCGCCCGATTCGAGCCCTCGGTGCTCTACGGTGTGCCGAATTTCTTTGCCAGAGTTGTCGACGCGTGTTCTGCGGATTCGTTCCGTTCGGTGCGATGCGTGGTATCGGCGGGCGAGGCCGTGGAGGTGGGGCTGGCCGAGCGGCTCACCGAATTCTTTGGCGGTATCCCGATCCTGGACGGGGTCGGATCGACCGAGGTCGGGCAGACGTTCGTATCCAATACCGTCGACGAGTGGCGCCCGGGGAGCCTGGGCAAGGTTCTTCCGCCCTACCAGATTCGCGTCGTGGCACCGGACGGTGCGGCCGCCGGGCCCGGGGTGGAGGGTGACCTCTGGGTCCGCGGACCGTCGATTGCCGAGAGCTATTGGAACTGGCCGGAGCCGCTGCTGACAGATGAGGGTTGGCTGGACACGCGTGACCGGGTCTGCATCGACGACGACGGATGGGTCACCTACGCCTGCCGCGCGGACGACACCGAAATCGTCGGGGCGGTCAATATCAATCCGCGCGAGATCGAGCGGCTGATCGTCGAGGAGGACGCTGTCGCCGAGGTCGCGGTGGTTGGAGTCAAGGAAGCCACCGGCGCATCGACACTGCAGGCATTTCTCGTTCCGGCGAGCGCCGAGGGCATTGACGGGTCGGTCATGCGCGACATCCACCGACGATTGCTCACCCGCCTGTCTGCATTCAAGGTGCCGCACCGATTTGCCGTTGTTGAGCGACTTCCCAGAACCGCCAACGGGAAGTTGTTGCGCAGCGCGCTGCGTGGCCAGACCCCGGCCAAGCCGATCTGGGAACTCGCTTCGGCCGAGCACCGGTCCGACGCGCCCGGCCAACTCGATGATCAGTCGGCGTCTGCCCTGGTTTCGGGCTCCCGCGAAGTGAGCCTCAAAGAGCGGCTGGCCGCGCTGCAGCAGGAACGTCACCGGCTGGTACTCGACGCCGTATGCGGGGAGACCGCGAAGATGCTCGGTGAGCCGGATCCGCGCTCGGTCAATCGCGATCTCGCCTTCTCGGAGCTCGGCTTCGACTCGCAGATGACCGTCGAACTCTGCCACCGATTGGCCGCGGCCACCGGGTTGCGCGTGCCCGAGACGGTTGGGTGGGACTACGGCTCGATATTGGGACTGGCCCAGTACCTGGAGGCCGAACTGTCCGGCGCGGACCGGCGGGTGACGCCGCAGTCAGCGCGCAGCGGCGCGCGGGCGCTGCCGCTGATCGAAGCGCAGCTGAACAAGGTCGAAGAGCTGACCGCGGCCATCGCCGACGGTGAGAAGCCGCGAGTGGCCGAACGGTTGCGTGCCCTGCTCGGCACGATCACCGAAGGGCAGGAGCACTGGGGCCAGCGCATCGCCGCCGCCTCGACCCCCGACGAAATTTTCCAGCTGATCGATTCGGAATTTGGCGAATCATGAACAGGAGCAACTGAGTATGACCACCAGCGGTGAAAGCGCCGACCAGCAGAACGACAAGCTCTTCCGCTACCTGAAGAAGGTCGCTGTCGAGCTCGACGAGGCACGCGCGCGACTGCGGGAATACGAACAACGCGCAACCGAGCCGGTGGCGGTGGTAGGAATCGGCTGCCGGTTTCCCGGCGGCGCGGATGGCCCGGAAGGGCTGTGGGATCTGGTTTCGCAGGGGCGCGACGCCGTAACGGAGTTCCCGAATGACCGAGGGTGGGACACCGAGGGGTTGTTTGACCCGGATCCGGATGCCGAGGGCAAGACCTACACGCGGTGGGGTGCGTTTGTCGAGAACGCTACCAACTTCGATGCCGGGTTCTTCGGCATCCCGCCAAGTGAGGTCCTGGCGATGGATCCCCAGCAGCGGCTCATGCTGGAGGTCTCCTGGGAGGCGCTCGAGCATGCCGGGATCGACCCGATGTCGTTGCGCGGGTCCTCGACGGGGGTCTTCACCGGAATTTTCGCGCCCAGCTACGGCGGCAAGGACGTCGGTGCGTTGCAGGGGTACGGGCTGACCGGCTCGCCGGTGAGTGTGGCCTCGGGACGGGTCGCTTACGTGCTGGGGCTGGAAGGCCCGGCGCTGTCGGTGGATACGGCGTGCTCGTCGTCGTTGGTGGCGATCCATTGGGCGATGGCCTCGTTGCGTTCCGGGGAATGCGACATGGCATTGGCCGGTGGTGTGACGGTGATGGGGCTGCCGTCGATCTTCGTCGGGTTCAGTCGGCAGCGGGGGTTGGCCGCAGATGGGCGATGCAAGGCATTTGCCGCGGCGGCCGACGGGACCGGCTGGGGCGAAGGTGCCGGGGTGCTGGTGCTCGAGCGGCTATCCGATGCGCAACGCAACGGACACAACGTATTGGCGGTGGTGCGGGGCAGCGCGATCAATCAGGACGGCGCGTCCAACGGCCTGACCGCGCCCAATGGGCTCGCCCAGCAGCGCGTGATCCAGGCGGCATTGGCAAATTGTGGGCTGACTTCCGCCGATGTCGACGTGGTCGAGGCCCACGGGACCGCAACCACATTGGGTGATCCCATCGAAGCCGAGGCGTTGTTGGCCACCTATGGGCAGGGACGCCCGACGGATCAGCCGCTGTGGGTGGGCTCGATCAAATCGAACATGGGTCACACTCAGGCCGCCGCGGGTGTGGCAGGGGTGATCAAGATGGTGCAGGCCATGCGGCACGGCCTGATGCCGGCGTCGCTGCACGTCGATGAGCCTTCCAAACGAGTGGATTGGGAAAGCGGCGCGGTGTCGGTGCTGGCCGAGGCTCGGGACTGGCCGGATGCCGGGCGCCCGCGCCGGGCCGGTGTGTCCTCGTTCGGGATCAGCGGCACCAACGCGCACGTGATCCTGGAAGAGGCTCCGGCACCGGAAGCGGTGCCGGACAGCGAATCCAACAAGGGCGAGCCGAGTTTGCCGGTGGTGCCATGGGTGATTTCGGCGCGATCGGCCGAGGCGCTGACGGCGCAGGCCGGCCGACTGTTGGCCCATGTCCAAGCCGACCCGCAGTCCAACCCGGTCGACATCGGGTTCTCGTTGGCGGGCCGATCGGCGTTCGAGCATCGGGCCGTGGTGGTCGGCGCCGATCGCCAGCAATTGCTGACCGGTCTGGCGACGCTGGCCGACGGCGCGCCGGGCGCGGGCGTGGTGACCGGGCAAGCGGGGTCGGTAGGCAAGACCGCCGTGGTATTCCCCGGGCAGGGCTCGCAGCGCATCGGCATGGCCCGGGAACTCCATGACCAACTTCCAGTGTTTGCTGAAGCATTTGACGCGGTGGCCGACGAGCTGGACCGCCATCTGAGAATCCCTCTGCGTGAAGTTATGTGGGGATCCGATGCGGCGCTGCTGGATAGCACCGAATTTGCTCAGCCGGCATTGTTCGCGGTGGAGGTGGCGTTGTTCGCGGCGCTGCAACGCTGGGGACTGCAGCCCGACTTCGTGATGGGCCACTCGGTGGGAGAGCTGTCCGCGGCCTACGTCGCCGGGGTGCTGACATTGGCCGATGCGGCCATGCTGGTGGTTGCGCGCGGCCGGTTGATGCAGGCCCTGCCGGCCGGCGGAGCCATGGTGGCGGTGGCCGCCGCCGAAGACGAGGTGTTGCCGTCACTGACCGACGGTGTGGGCATCGCCGCGATCAACGCCCCCAAATCGGTGGTGATCTCCGGGGCCGAGGCCGCGGTGACCGCCATCTCCGACCAGTTCGCCCAGCAGGGTTGGCGGGTGCATCGGCTGGCGGTCTCGCATGCGTTCCATTCGCCCCTGATGGAGCCGATGCTCGAGGAGTTCGCGCGGATCGCCGCCCAGGTTGAGGCGCGGGAACCACAGATCGCGCTGGTGTCGAATGTGACGGGCGAATTGGCCAGTGCCGATGGCGGTTTCGGATCTGCGCAGTATTGGGTCGAGCACGTTCGGCGGGCGGTGCGCTTCGCCGACAGCGCGCGGCAGCTGCACACACTCGGGGTGACCCATTTCGTGGAGGTCGGACCCGGTAGCGGATTGACCGGCTCCATCGAGCAGTCGCTGGCGCCCGCCGAGGCGGTCGTGGTGTCGATGCTGGGCAAGGACCGTCCCGAGGTGGCCTCGGTGCTCACCGCGTTCGGCCAGCTGTTCAGCACCGGGATGTCGGTGGATTGGCCGGCGGTATTTGCCGGCTCGGGTGCCACCCGGGTGGACCTGCCGACGTACGCCTTCCAGCGCCGGCGGTTCTGGGAGGTACCGGGCGCCGATGGGCCCGCCGACGCGACCGGACTGGGTCTCGGCGGTGCCGAGCATGCCCTGTTGGGTGCGGTGGTCGAGCGTCCCGATTCCGGTGGCGTGGTGTTGACCGGCCGGCTGGCGCTGGCCGATCAGCCTTGGCTGGCCGATCACGTGATCGGCGGAGTCGTGCTGTTCCCCGGGGCGGGCTTTGTGGAATTGGCCATCCGCGCCGGTGACGAGGTCGGCTGTGCCGTCGTCGAGGAGTTGGTGCTGGCCGCGCCGCTGGTGCTGCACCCCGGAATGGGCGTGCAGGTGCAGGTGATCGTGGGAGCCGCCGATGACTCCGGGAACCGGGTGCTGTCGGTGTATTCGCGCGGTGATCAGAGCGAGGACTGGCTGCTCAATGCCGAGGGCATGTTGGGGGTCGAGGCGGCAAGCTCCGGTGCGGATCTGTCGGTCTGGCCGCCGGAGGGCGCCGAGAGCGTCGACATCTCCGATGGCTATGCGCAGCTGGCCGACCGCGGCTATGCCTACGGCCCGGGATTTCAGGGGCTGGTGGGGGTCTGGCGGCGCGATTCCGAGCTGTTCGCCGAGGTGGTCGCTCCCTCCGGAGTGGCCGTCGACAAGATGGGAATGCACCCGGTGGTACTGGACGCGGTGCTGCACGCGCTGGGGCTGACCGCCGAGCAGAACCCGGATTCCGATGAGACAAAGCTGCCGTTCTGCTGGTGGGGCGTGTCGCTGCACGCCGGCGGTGCCGGCCGGGTGCGGGCGCGCCTGACCATGTCCGGGCCGGATTCGATCTCGGTGGAGATCGCCGATGCCGCGGGGCTGCCGGTGTTGACGGTGGGCGCGCTGGTCACCCGGGCGATGTCGGCGGCCCAGCTGCGCGCCGCGGTTGCGGCGGCCGGCGGTGGCGCACCCGACCAGGGACCACTGGACGTGATCTGGTCGCCGATACCGCTGAGCGGGAGCGGCACCAACGGGTCTGCTCAGCCCGCCGTGGTGTCGTGGGCGGACTTCTGCGCCGGCGGTGACGGTGGCGCGGCCGGCGATGCCGGTGTGGTGGTGTGGGAGCCCAACCCCGCAGGCGAGGATGTGGCGGGGTCGGTGTATGCGGCCACCCACGCCGCCCTGGAGGTGTTGCAGTCCTGGTTCGACGGGGACCGCGCGGGCACCTTGGTGGTGTTGACCCACGGCGCCGTGGCGATGCCCGGCGAGAACGTCAGCGACCTGGCCGGCGCTGCGGTATGGGGAATCGTGCGGTCGGCGCAGGCCGAGAATCCCGGCCGGATCGTGCTGGTCGACGCGGACGCCGCGGTGGAGGCGGCGGAGCTGGTCGCAGTTGGGGAACCCCAACTCGTGGTGCGCTCCGGCGTGGCACACGCCGCTCGGCTGGCCCCGGCCGCGCCGCTGCTGGCGGTGCCGGCGGATGAGTCGGCGTGGCGGTTGGCCGCCGGTGGCGGCGGAACGTTGGAGGACCTGGTGATCGAGCCTTGTCCGGAGGTCCAGGCGCCCTTGGCGGCCGGACAGGTCCGGGTGGCGGTGCGTGCGGTCGGTGTCAATTTCCGCGACGTGGTGGCGGCATTGGGGATGTATCCCGGTGAGGCCCCGCCGCTGGGGGCAGAAGGCGCGGGGGTGGTCCTCGAGGTCGGTCCGCAGGTATCCGGGGTTGCCGTCGGTGACTCGGTGATGGGTTTCCTTGGTGGTGCCGGTCCGCTGTCGGTCGTGGACCAGCAGCTGATCACCCGGATGCCACAAGGGTGGTCGTTCGCCCAGGCTGCCGCCGTGCCGGTGGTGTTCCTGACGGCCCTGTTCGGGTTGCAGGACCTGGCCAAGATACAGCCCGGCGAATCGGTGTTGATCCATGCCGGAACCGGTGGTGTGGGCATGGCGGCGGTGCAGCTGGCTCGCCACTGGGGCGTCGAGATCTTCGTCACCGCCAGCCGCGGCAAGTGGGACACGCTGCGCGCCATGGGATTTGACGACGACCACATCGGCGACTCCCGCACGCTGGACTTCGAGGAGAAGTTCCTCGCGGTCACCGACGGCCGTGGGGTCGATGTGGTGCTCGACTCGCTGGCCGGTGATTTCGTGGATGCTTCGCTGCGACTGCTGGTACGCGGCGGGCGTTTCCTCGAGATGGGCAAGACCGATATCCGCGACGCCGACAAGATCGCCGCCAACTACCCCGGCGTGTGGTACCGGGCTTTCGACCTGTCCGAGGCCGGCCCGGTGCGCATGCAGGAGATGCTGGCCGAGGTGCGGGAGCTGTTCGACACCGCAGTGCTGCATCGGTTGCCGGTCACCACCTGGGACGTGCGCTGCGCGCCGGCGGCCTTCCGGTTCATGAGCCAGGCCCGCCACATCGGCAAGGTGGTGCTGACCATGCCGTCGGCGCTGGCCGACGGGCTCGCCGATGCAACGGTGCTGATCACCGGTGCCACCGGGGCGGTTGGTGCGGTGCTGGCCCGCCACATGCTCGACGCCTACGGCGTGCGTCATCTGGTGTTGGCCAGTAGGCGAGGCGATCGGGCCGAGGGGGCTGCCGAACTGGCCGCCGAGTTGTCCGAGGCCGGCGCCAATGTGCAGGTGGTGGCCTGTGATGTGGCGGACCGCGGCGCGGTGGAGGCGATGTTGGCCCGGTTGTCGGGGGAGTACCCGCCGGTGCGTGGCGTGATTCACGCCGCCGGTGTGCTCGACGACGCGGTGATCAGCTCACTGACACCGGAGCGGATCGATACCGTATTGCGGGCCAAGGTGGATGCGGCCTGGAATCTGCACGAGGCCACCTTGGATCTGGATTTGTCGATGTTCGTGCTGTGTTCCTCGATCGCGGCGACCGTCGGCTCGCCGGGGCAGGGCAACTACTCGGCAGCAAACTCGTTCCTGGACGGGTTGGCGGCGCATCGGCAAGCCGCGGGGTTGGCCGGGATATCGGTGGCGTGGGGGCTGTGGGAGCAGTCCGGCGGCATGGCTGCCCATCTGAGCAGCCGCGACTTGGCCCGGATGAGCCGCAGTGGGCTGGCTCCGATGAACCCGGAGCAGGCGGTAGGGCTGCTCGATGCGGTGCTGGCGATCAACCATCCCCTCATGGTGGCTACGCTCTTGGATCGGCCCGCCCTGGAGGCCCGGGCTCAGGCCGGCGGCTTGCCGCCGTTGTTCGCCGGGGTGGTGCGCCGGCCGCGGCGGCGCCAGATCGAGGACACCGGTGATGCCGCCCAGTCGAAGTCGGCGCTGGCCGAGCGCCTCAATGGGCTGAGCGCAGGCGAACGCCAAGACGCCCTGGTCGGCCTGGTGTGTTTGCAGGCCGCCGCGGTGCTGGGCCGGCCGTCCCCCGAGGACATCGATCCGGAGGCAGGATTCCAGGACCTTGGCTTCGACTCGCTGACCGCGGTAGAACTGCGCAACCGGCTCAAGAGCGCCACGGGCCTGACGTTGCCACCCACGGTGATCTTCGACCATCCGACACCGACTGCGATCGCCGAATATGTCGGCCGGCAGATTCCGGACAGCCAGGCGACCCAAGCCGAAGAAGAAAAGCTGCCCGAATCCGACGGCGAGATGGTTTCGGTAACTGCGTAGCAGGGACGAGCGCCGGTTGCCGGTGAGTTGGCGGGACGCGACGGATCGCTGGAAAGGACTGAAGCGCTGGCTAACTCACCGGTATGGCCGGTATGTGCATCAGGGTGGTCGATGAGCCGATGCTGGCCGCGGCCGCGAGGCCACGTCGACGCACGCTACGATCGGGTACGCCAGCAAGCGCATGATGTTCGGGTCCACCGAGACGCGCCGAATGTTTTGTTGGCCAATTTGATGGACGACGCGCGGCCAATCGTGCTGCGCCGTAGGGCCGCCAGAGGGCACAGTGCCGGACACCAGAGCGGTGAGCGGTATTGCTGTCGGCCCGCTCATGACCGAACCCTGCGCTGGGTTCGGTGCTGCCCGCGGTGCAAGCGGCTTGGACCAATACAGCGAATATCAGCGAGGTGGTAGGGAATGAACCATAGGAAACCGGCGGTTATTTCCGCCCTTCTGGTAGCGCTTGGACTGGTGTTGTGGCTGTCCGGATGTTCTTCTGACAAAACGCAACCCGAGGCTCAAAGTTCGACCACGGTACCGGCCGACCCGGCGTTGATGGCCGAGATCGAGCAGTCGCTCGACGCGACAAAGGCCTTGACCAGCGCGCATCTGGCGATCCGCACGACCGGGAAAGTCGACAGCATGCTCGGGATCAGTAGCGCCGACGTGAATGTCCAGGCCAAACCGCTTGCCGCCAAGGGTGACTGCACCTACAACGGCGAGGCGGGTGTCCCGTTCCGCATCAAGGACGACAACATCTCGGTCAAACTGTTCGACGACTGGAGCAATCTGGGCTCCGTGTCCGACCTGTCGGCCTCACGCGTGCTGGACCCCATCAATGGGGTGACGAAGTTGCTCTCCGGTGTTAACAACCTGCAGTCGCAGGGCAACGAGGTCATCAACGGAATTCAGACCAGCAAGATCACCGGAACGCTGCCAACGGACAGCGTCAAGATCTTGGATCCTGGCGCGCGCAGTCCGCGACCGGCGACCGTGTGGATCGCCCAGGACGGTTCGCACCGCCTCGTTCGGGCCAACGTGGACCTCGGTTCCGGGGCCGTCGAGGTCACGTTGTCCAAATGGAATGAACCGGTCAACGTCGACTGATTGCGGCGGGCCGGCCGTTGACCGGTGCCAAGTCGATTGCTAGTCGGGCTGGGCGACCGGTTCGGTCGCGACGGTGGTGCGGTCAGCCCGATCTTGCATCGCGGCTGGAATGCACACCCGTGCCAGCACC
Organism: Mycobacterium pseudoshottsii JCM 15466; assembly: GCF_003584745.1. Classification (NCBI taxonomy): domain Bacteria; kingdom Bacillati; phylum Actinomycetota; class Actinomycetes; order Mycobacteriales; family Mycobacteriaceae; genus Mycobacterium; species Mycobacterium pseudoshottsii. The sequence goes on along the minus strand of NZ_AP018410.1, from coordinate 4,457,757 downwards.
GTCAGCGCGGCGACGCCGAACAGCACCACGGTGCCGATCTGACTCAGCGCGCCCAACGACCCGGCTGAGACCAGCACCAAACCCAGGCCGAAGACCGCGGTCAGGGCCGCCAGCGGCGCACCGGCGTTGCGCAGCGCCGCGGTATCCGCGGGTTGTGCGTCGGAGGTGATCGGGGCTTCGGTGCTGATCGGGGTGGCGGTGCGATCCAGCAGATAGGGAAGCCCGCACGCCGCCAGGATGGCGAAGGACACCAACGGCACCGCCGCGGGGATCTCACGCCCCGCCAGGTATTGCCAGAGGGCCGTCGAAATGCCCAGCGCGGCGAGGTAGGCCGCGAGCAACCCGACTGCCATCACAACGGCGGTGAGCGCTCCGCGCCACATGCTGACCAGAACCACCGCCGCCAGCATCATGGCGGCCAGCAGCACGGCATCGTGGGTGAGGGAGTCCCGGACGTCGGTGGCCACTTGGGCGGCCCCGTTCACGGTGATCTCGGCGTCCTCGAGGCTCCCGTACTTCATCGCCTTGCCGGCCGCGGCTTCGAGCTGTTGTGCCCTTGCCGACGCGTCCAGACCGGGGTTGCCCTCGGAGAAGACGAGTAGCCGGGTGGCCGTCCCGTCCGCCGAAAACATCGACTGCCGGACCTGCTGATAAGACGGGTCCGCGAGGGCCTTACCGGATAGATAGAAGCCACCCTGGCCGGTGTTGGCGAAATCGAGCCTGAGATTTTTCAAGAACGCCGACACCTGCACCAGCTGCGGGAGGGTGTTCTCGATGGTCGTTTCCAGGTTGGGCACAAAAGACTGCAGCTGGGCCAGTGCCGATTGCATCTGAGCGACCACCTGCGGCGCGGAGGAGAACGCGCCCACCGTCTTGCGCGATACCGCGGCGATGCGATCGGCCCCGTCGGTGAGCAACTTCACGTCGTCGACCACCCTGTCGACGGGATCGATCACCTTGCCCGCGGCGACACACAACATGTCGCCGGGACAGTTCGGGACGTCGCCCATCCAACCGCGGACCGGATCCAAATATCCGGACAACTCCACGGTCACGCCTTTGATGTTCTTGGTGCCAGATATCAGCAGGTCGACGTTCTGCTGGATTTGGGCCGCCCCGGCCAGACCGGCGGTGACGCTGCGGTCCAGTTCGTCGACCGCGCCGGACATCTGATCGACGATCGACCCCAACGTCTTGATCGCTCTCACCTGCGGCATGAAGGAGCCGGCCCCGCGATCGAGCTCATCGCTGAGTTTTCCGGCAGCGGCGGTCAGCGACGCGTCGGTCCAGGGCACACCGGCCGGCCATGCCGCCGACTCCACCCTGCGGACGCCGGGAATCTCCATCAGCCGGTGGCTGACCTGGTCGATGGCAATGAGCCCGGCTGGATCTGACAGATCGTGCTTGGCTTCCAGCATCACCACGTCAGGCAGCGGTTGCCAAGGTAACGCCCGCTTGGTGCCGCCTGCGGCCGGGTTCACCGGGCCGTCACCGATGCCCCATTGCATCCCGATGACCGGTACCGCACACACCGCGAGCACCAGGGCGGCGACTACGGCGGTGCGCGGTATCGACACGGGCAGTGTGCGGCGGGCGCCGACGGGTCGTGACGAGGACAGCCGTGACGGCCCGGTGAGCCCGATCAGGGCAGGCAACAGCGTCAGCGAAGCCGCGAGTGCCACAACGACACCCAGCGCGGCGACGCCGACGCCGTGGAGCGCGGGCGTTCGGGCCAGCAGTAGCGGGGCGGTGAGTATCGCGACGCCCGCTGCGGGCATGGCCAACGCGGCCAGGTTGTCGCGGGATGCCGATCGGCCCAGCGGCTGGGCCGCGGTGGCACCCGGGGCATGTCCGGGCCGTGCGACCAGCATGGTGGAAGCGGCGATCGCGCCGATTGTCAGGACCGCGGCCAGGGTCGCGGAGAACACGGTGAAGACCGAGATGTTCTGTCCGGGGATAGCGCGCAGCGCGGCGGCCAGCGGCCACGCCACCGCGAGCGAGAGGCCGGCGGTCAGCAGCACGACTGCGGCGGCCACGAGCGAGCGGCGCGCCCACAGCAGTAATAGGACGGCAATCACCGCAGTGGCGAGCACGATCACCGCGCCCTGCCACACCGTCATGTGCGCGGGCACGCTGCTCGACGTGGTCGGACCTACGACGCGGGCACGCAGCCCCGCACTTGCCGGCAGATTGTGCACCACCGATTGCGCGGCTTGCAGCGATTCCCGCGCCTGGGTCGACCCGGCCTGGCCCACCAGCCAGACCATCGCCATCGCCGAGTGGCCATCGGAGCCGGTTCCCAGCGGGACCGTCAGAGGATCTGACCACCAGTCGAGGACGGAACCGATGTGGCGGCTGTCCGCGCGCAGCGCGTTAACCGCCGCGTCGTAGTAGCTCTGATCGGCGGGCCCAAGGGTGTCGGGCCCATCCACCACCAGGTAGGCGACCGCGTTGGTGCCGGTGCCCGGGAAGGCCTGCCCAATCCGGCTGCTGGCGGCAGACGCCGTGGAATCCGGCGACAACAGCGCCGAGCCGGCATCGCTGGACTTTCCCGGCGCTAGCACCACAGCCAGATTCGCGATCACCGCCACCGCAATCCAGGCGGCGACGATGAGGAAGTTGACCAGCCGCGACGACCTATGGGTACCGTCGGTTGACACGCTAGGCGTCCAGGCGGGCGAACTGCTGCTGTCGATACTGCTCGACGCACGCAGCCCGCCTGACCTTGCCGCTAGTGGTGGTCGGGATCGAACCCGGCGCTACCAGAACCAGATCCGCGACGCTGAGGCCGTGCGAATTCGACAGGGCCGAGGTGACTTCACGCTTGACGGCGACCAGCATGTCCATCGCCTCTTGGTCCGAGTCGCCGCGGCGTCGGTATTCGATGATGGCCACCAGCTTCTCGGTGCTGCGGTCTCCGGGAACCGATATCGCCGCGCAGCGGCTCCGGGTGATCTCCTGGATCGTCGCCTCGATGTCGTCGGGAGAGTGGTTGCGCCCGTAGACGATCAACAGATCCTTGATTCGGCCGATGATGAACATCTTGCCGTCAGTGATGAAACCGGAGTCTCCCGTTCGCAGCCACGGCCCCTCCGGGGTGCCTTCAGAGGGAGAGGCCAGCTTGCCGCCGAAGGTCCGTTCGCTTTCTTCGGGCTTGTTCCAGTAGCCGATGGCGACGTTGTCGCCGCACACCCAGATTTCGCCGACGGTCCCGTCCGGGCACTCGGTGCAGGTGTCGGGGTCGACGACCCGCACGATCGGTGAGCGCGGCAAGACGTAGCTGACCAACTGGGTGCCGGCTCCGCTTTCGCACTGCTTGGCCTGGCCGGTGGACAAACTCTCCGCATCGAACTCGACGAGTTCGGGTGGTTGACCCGGTCTGCTGGTCGACACATACACCGTTGCCTCCGCCAAGCCGTAGGAGGGGCGGAGCACCTTTTCCTGCAGGTTGAAGCGGGCAAAGCGGTCGGCGAAGCGTTTCAGGGTTGCCGGCTGTACCCGCTCGCTGCCGCTGAGGATGGTCAGCACGTTGCCGAGATCGAGCCCGGCCATGTCGTCATCCGATACCTTCTTGGCCGCAAGTTCGAAGGCGAAGTTCGGTGCTGCCGAAAATGCGTGCGAACTGGTTGCCAGCATCTGCAGCCACCGCGCCGGACGCTGCAGGAACGACACCGGGCTGGTGAGCACTGCCTGATACCCACCCAGAATCGGTGCGCAGACACCCAGAACCAAACCCATGTCGTGGTAGAAGGGCAGCCACGACACCAGCGTCGAGTCCGGTGGCGCGATCCCATCGGTGTCGGCGAAGTAACCCGACATCAGCTGTTCGAAGTTGGTCACCAGATTCTGATGGGAAAGCATGACGCCGGCCGGTTCCCGGGTCGATCCGGAGGTGTATTGCAGATACGCTGTGGCCGGGTAGTTCTCCGTCCCGGCGCCGGATCCAGCCGCAGCGTCCAGGTCCAGCCGGTCGAGTTCGATGATCGAGGGAGCCGGCCCGGCGGACTGAGCCGAAACATGCTGGGTCACATCGTCGATCACCGGCGATGTGGTGAGAATCGCGACCGGGGACGCGTCACGAAGCACCGATGTGGCGCGCTCATCGCTGGCGCCACCCTGGGGAACCGAAAGCGGAACCGCGATCCGTCCGGCCTGTAGCGCGCCGAGGAAAGCGACGACGTACTCGAGTCCCTGCGGAGCCAAGATCACCGCACGGTCACCGACCGACCCGCAACTGCTCAGCTCTCGGGCCACGTTCAGAGTCCGCCGATACAGCTGCGACCACGTCAGCGTCTCCGCTGCACCGTCCCAGTTCTGTTCGTAGTTCATGAAGGTGAACGCTGGGTCGTTGGGCTGCAGGCGGGCGCAGGCACGAAGCGCCGCGGGAAGGGAACGCGCACTCATGGGCATCACGTTACCGGCCTGGATGCAACGTTGCCCCGGCCTGCCCACGAATCCGGGCGGCGGGCACCCCACCGGGCCCTAAAAGCCGCATTTCGCGAGTTCAACGATGGTTTAAACGGTGGCTTAACGGTGGCTTAGTGGACGTTCACGCAACGCCGGGCAGGTCGAGCCACCCGGTTGATCTTGATTTCTTGTGCGCCCGGATGCGCGGGGAAATGATTGCCGTCGATGGGCCCCATTTCTTGGGGGCGGGTCGGGTCACTACCGGCGGTGGGGGCCGGTTAATCGAGGGGCACAGCAAATGGCGTTGTCCATATTCCCGGCCGCCACCGCACTGCGGTGGCGGGGTACGCCGAATTTTCCTGGACGCGCCGTTGTCGTTCTTGCCATTCTTGCCGTTCTTGGACAGGTTCTCTGCCATACTGCTTCCCCGTGGCCTTAAGTCGTACCCACCGTGTCGTCGCCGGCGTCGCACACACCCGGGTCTACAAGAAAATTTGGAAATACTGGTATCCGCTTATGGCCCGTGGGCTCGGTGCCGATGAGCTTGTGTTCATCAACTGGGCTTACGAGGAAGATCCGCCGATGGACCTGCCATTGGAGGCGACCGACGAGCCGGACCGATGCCACATCAACCTGTATCACCGGACGGCGACCCAGGCTGATCTGAGTGGTAAGCGCGTGCTGGAGGTCAGTTGCGGCCATGGCGGGGGAGCCTCCTACCTCACCCGCACCCTGGGCCCCGCCTCGTATACGGCATTGGACCTGAACCCGGCCGGCATCAAGTTCTGCCAACAACGGCACCACCTGCCCGGTTTGGATTTCGTGCAAGGCGATGCCGAGGACCTGCCTTTCGAGGACGAATCCTTTGATGTGGTGCTCAACGTGGAAGCCTCACATTGCTACCCGCGGTTTCCAGTTTTCCTCGAAGAGGTGAAGCGGGTGCTGCGCCCAGGAGGGTACTTCGCATACGCGAATATCCGCCCCTGCACTGAGATCGCTGAATGGGAGGCTGCCCTGGCCGCTGCCGGGCTACAGCAAATTTTGCACCGCGAGATCAACGCGGAGGTCCTTCGCGGCATCGACATCAATACGCCGAAGTCGCGAGAACTGGTAAAGCGCCATCTGCCGATCTTTTTGCGCGCCGCCGGCCGCAACTACATCGGTGCGACGGGCACCCCCCTATACCGCCTGATGCAAAGCGGACCGCCTGATGCAAAGCGGTGATATCTCCTACCGGATGTACTGCTTCGTCAAGGAGTAGCCGCCCCACCGGCCCCCTGCCTACTCCGCAGCAACGTCATGCGAATGCGTTGGAGCAGAACAAGATTGACGGCGGGATTGAGGGCTGTCCTGGTGGGTCCGCGCGCGGCTTCGGGGCTTCGGGGGGCCCTGCGTCCTGGTTCGGGGCCTCGCCCACGTGTGCCACCGGGTGACGCGAGATTGGCCGGCCGGATCGATTCATCTCACAGCTGAAGGTCATTCTTCTCACAGCAGGCCGGTCGGACCGTCCGATCTCGGGGTTCTTCGGGTCCGGACCCTCGATATACGCCGTGGTGGCCAAGGCCACTTGCCGCTCAATCGGTCGGACCCGTCACAGGCCGGGCATTCGGACAAGCCGTGCCCCCGGCATGCCCTGAGTCGTCTAGGCTTGCTTGCGAGACCCGCCAGCGGTGTCGAGATCCGGCTTGGCCTGGATTGGCGGCTTCGGAACCGGCGCTGTAGCCATTTCGTTGCCCTTGTGAATGATTCGGTGGTGTCGTCGGTGTCACACCGGTTGAACGGTGTGAGATCGGTCGAGCTGAGACAAGGAATATAGATTTATGCAAAAACCTGCCACGCCCGTTGCGATTATCGGGATGGGATGCCGGCTGCCCGGAGGCGTCGACTCGCCCGAGAAACTCTGGGAGTCCTTGCTGCGCGGTGACGACTTGGTCTCCGAGATTCCGCCTGACCGGTGGGACGTTGACGACTACTACGACCCCGAGCCGGGCGTCCCGGGTCGAACGGTATCGCGATGGGGTGGGTTCATCGACGACGTCGCCGGTTTCGACGCCGAGTTCTTTGGCGTCAGCGAACGAGAAGCGACCTCGATCGACCCGCAGCACCGGCAGTTGCTGGAGACCGCGTGGGAGGCGATCGAGCACGCCGGTCTCGATCCGGCGTCGTTGTCGGGCTCCTCGACGGGGGTGTTCGTTGGGCTGTCCCACGAGGACTACCTGGTGCGCAGCGTCCTCGCGGGCGACCTGGCGGGCCCCTACGCGTCGACGGGCCTTATCAACAGTGTGGCGTCCGGGCGCATTGCCCACACGCTGGGCCTGCACGGTCCGGCGATGACGGTGGACACCGCATGCTCTTCCGGTCTGCTCACGGTGCATCTGGCCTGCCGCAGCCTGCACGAAGGGGAGAGCGACCTCGCGTTGGCCGGCGGCTGTGCGTTGCTGCTGGAGCCCAACGGCAGTGTTTCGTTGTCCTCGCAGGGCATGCTCTCTCCGACCGGTCGCTGCCACGCATTCGACGTTGACGCGGACGGCTTTGTGCGTTCCGAGGGTTGCGCGGTGGTCGTGCTCAAGCGACTGTCGGATGCGCTGGCCGACGGAGACCGGATCCTCGCGGTGGTACGCGGTACGGCTGCCAATCAGGACGGTCGCTCCGAGACGTTGCTCATGCCCTCGGAGACCGCGCAGGTCGCCGTCTACCGCGAAGCCCTGGCGGCGGCGGGAGTGGACGCAGCCAGCGTCGGAGCGGTGGAGGTGCACGGCACCGGCACCCCGGTCGGTGACCCGATCGAGTACCGGAGCCTGGCGCAGGTGTACGGCTCCGGCGGCAGCCGCTGCATGCTGGGATCGGTCAAGACCAACATTGGGCACAGCGAGTCCGCCGCGGGAACGGTGGGACTGATCAAGGCGACCCTGTCGCTTGGACACGGGGTGGTGCCGCCGATGGTGCACCACACCCGACTGCCCGACGAGCTTGCGGAGATCGAGACGGGGCTCTATGTGCCCCACGAGATCACGCCATGGCCGGAGGATCAGGGGCCGAGGCGGATCGCGGTGTCCTCGTTCGGGATGTCGGGGACCAACGTGCACGCCATCCTCGAAGAACCGCCCACCCCAGCGCCGGCAAGGGATCAAGCCCCCGCGGAGCCCGGCATGGCCAGCCCATTGCTGTTCGTTTTGTCCTCCACCTCGGCCGACGGGCTCCGCCAGACCGCACGCGAGCTCGCCGAGTGGGTGGGTAGTCGCGCGGACTCCGCGGACTCCACCGAGGCTGTTGACCTGGCCTACACGCTGGCGCGCCGGCGTGCGCACCGGCCGGTGCGCACCGCGGTAGTCGCCGCCAGCCTGCCCGAACTGGTCGAGGGTTTGCATGAGGTCGCCGAGGGCGACCTCATGTATGAGGCCGCGGTCGGACGCGGCGACCGGGGACCCGTATGGGTGTTCTCGGGGCAGGGGTCGCAGTGGGCCGCCATGGGAGCCGACCTGTTGGCCAACGAACCAGTGTTTGCTGCGACCGTTGCCGCGGTAGAGCCGATCATCGCCCACGAGTCGGGTTTTTCGGTGACCGAGGCGATGACGGCGCCGGAGAAGGTGACCGGGATCGACAAGGTGCAGCCGACCCTGTACGCCATGCAGGTTGCGCTGGCCGCCACCATGGAGAAGACCTACGGGGTGCGCCCGGGTGCCGTCATCGGGCACTCGCTGGGTGAGGCGGCCGCGGCCGTCGTCGCCGGCTCGCTGTCGCTGGAAGACGGCGCACGCGTCATCAGTCGCCGGTCCAAGCTGATGCTGCGGATCTCCGGCGCCGGCGCGATGGCATCGGTGGAACTGCCTGCCAAGCAAGTGAATTCGGAGCTCATGGCCCGCGGCATCGATGACGTCGCCGTCGCGGTGGTGGCCTCGCCGCAGTCCACGGTAGTCGGCGGTGCCACCGACACGGTGCGTGATCTCGTCGCGCGGTGGGAGCAGCGGGAGGTGATGGCGCGCGAGGTTGCAGTGGACGTGGCGTCGCACTCGCCTCAAGTTGATCCAATCCTCGAAGATCTGGCCACGGCGCTGGCGGATATCGTTCCGTCGGATCCCAAGGTTCCGTACTACTCGGCCACTCTGTTCGATCCGCGTGAGCGGCCCACCTGCGACGCCGCCTACTGGGTGGACAACCTGCGCAACACCGTGCAGTTTGCTGCGGCGGTGCAGGCCGCGCTGGAGGACGGCTTCCGAGTTTTCGCCGAGCTCTCGCCGCACCCCCTGCTGACCCACGCCGTCGACCAGAACGCCCGCAGTCTCGACATGTCGGCGGCCGCCCTGGCCGGTATGCGGCGGGAGCAGCCGCTGCCGCACGGGTTGCGCGGCCTGCTGACCGATGTGCACAGCGCTGGCGCCGCCGTGGACTTCTCGGTGCTCTATCCAGCCGGACGGTTGGTGAATGCGCCGCTGCCGGCGTGGACGCACCGTCGCTTCTTCGTCGACGGTGAAGGACAAGACAGCAAGGCGCAAGGTGCCTGCTCGGTCACCGTGCATCCGCTGCTCGGCGCACACGTGCGGCTCAGCGAGCAGCCGGAGCGCCATGTGTGGCAGACCGATGTCGGCACCGACACCTTGTCGTGGCTCAGCGATCACCAGGTGCGCAACGTGGCCGCCCTTCCCGGCGCGGCTTACTGCGAGATGGCGTTGGCGGCCGCTGGCGAGGTATTCGGCGAAGCGTTCGAGGTCCGCGACCTGGCCTTTGAGCAGATGCTGTTGCTCGACGAGGAGACCCCGATCGACGCCGTCGCATCGCTGGACTCGCCGGGTGCCGCCAACTTCGTGGTGCAGACCCACGTTGACGGTGAGACCACCCGCCACGCCACCGCGGCGTTGCGCGCCAGCGACGACGAATCCGTGCCGCCGGCCTACGACATCGCAGCACTGTTGGCGGCCCATCCCGTCTCGGTCAACGGAGCCGAGTTGCGCGAAGCGTTCGTCGAACGTGGCATTCAGCACGGTCCCGCATTCAGCGGTCTGGCCATCGCGCGCACCGCGGAGACAGAAGGCGGCACGGTGCTGGCCGAAGTGGCGCTGCCCGCGTCGATTCGGTTCCAGCAGGGGGCCTACGGCGTGCACCCGGCGCTGCTGGATGCCTGCTTCCAGTCCGTCGCCGCGGGCGTCAAGAGCACCGGCGGTGGCGGCTTGCTGTTGCCATTGGGGGTGCGCAGCCTGCGTGCCTACGGGCCGACCCGCAATGCCCAGTACTGCTACACGCGGGTGACCAAGGCCGACGCCAATGGAGGCGAGGCCGACCTGGAGCTGCTCGATGAGCAGGGTTGCGTGCTATTGGCCGTGCGTGGCCTACGCCTGGGCACCGGGACCTCCGAAAGCGGTGAACGCGACCGCGTGCTCAGCGAGCGTCTGCTCACCCTCGAGTGGCAACAACGACAGCTGCCCGAGGTCCTCGACGAGGAGACCGGCTCGTGGTTGCTCATCAGCGCCTCCGATGGTGAGGACTTGATGGCAACGATGTTGGCTGATGCGCTGAAATCCCAGGGCGCGGAGTGCGCCAGCATGGTCTGGTCGGCACAGGACGATCTGGCCGGCGGCATCGAAAAGCTGGGCGCCCAGCTTCGGGCCCGTACCAACAAGGGTGTAGTGATCGTCTGTGGGCCACGTAGCGGCGACGCGGATGAGCAGAGCCTGCTGCAGGGTCGTGAGCAGGTGCGCCACCTGGTTCGGATCACCCGGGAGCTGGCCGAGCTAGAAGGTGAGCTTCCGCGTCTGTTCGTGGTGACCAGGCAAGCTCAGCGAGTTCGGCCAGAAGACGAGATCAACCTGGAGCAGGCCGGACTGCGTGGCCTGTTGCGGGTGATTGGCAGTGAGCATCCGCTGTTGCAGACAACCCAGGTTGACGTTGACGAAAGCACGCAGTCCGAACAGCTCGCCCAGCAACTGTTGGGAGGATCCGAGGAAGACGAGACCGCCTGGCGCGGTGGCGAGTGGTACGTGGCGCGCCTGTTCCCCGGCCCACTGAGCGCTGACGAGCGGCAAACCACCATCGTCGACCACGAGCGTGACAACATGCGTCTGCAGATCCGCACGCCGGGTGACCTGCAGACGCTGGAACTCGCCGCCTGTGACCGCGTTCCGCCGGGGCCCGGTCAGATCGAGGTCGCGGTGACCATGTCCAGCATCAACTTCGCCGATGTCCTGATCGCCTTCGGCCGGTACCCCAGCTTGGAGGGACGGCTGCCGGAGACGGGCACCGACTTCGTCGGCGTGGTGACGGCGGTCGGGGAGGGCGTCACGGATCATCAGGTCGGTGACCGGGTTGGCGGCTTCTCCAAGGACGGATGCTGGCGGAGCTACCTCACCTGCGACGCCAACCTCGCTGTCACACTGCCGGCGGGCCTGTCCGACGAGCATGCGGCCGCGTCCTCCACCGCCCACGCCACCGCGTGGTACGGCCTCAACGACCTGGCCGGAATCAAGGCCGGCGACCGGGTGCTGATCCACTCCGCAACCGGTGGTGTGGGGCAGGCGGCCATCGCGATCGCGCGCGCCGCAGGAGCACAGATATTCGCAACGGCCGGCAACGCAGAACGTCGGCAACTGTTGAATGACATGGGCATCGAGCACGTTTACGACTCGCGCAGCATCGAGTTCGCGGATCAGATCCGGCGCGACACAAACGGGTACGGCGTCGATATCGTGCTGAACTCGCTGACGGGTGCCGCCCAATGCGCGGGCCTGGAACTGTTGGCCTTCGGTGGACGGTTCGTCGAGATCGGCAAGGCCGACGTGTACGGCAACACCCGAATGGGGCTGTACCCGTTCCGGCGCGGCCTGACGTTCTACTACGTGGACCTCGGGCTGATGTCGGTCATCCAGCCCGAACGGGTCCGCGAGTTGCTTTCCACGGTGTACAACCTCACCGCCGAAGGTGTGCTGAGTGCACCGGAGTGCACTCACTACCCATTGGCCGAAGCCGCCGAGGCTATCCGGACAATGAGCAACGCCGCACACACCGGCAAACTGCTGCTCGACATGCCGCGAAGTGGACGCAGAGGGGTAGTGGTACCTCCGGAGCAGGTTGAGGTGTTCCGCGGCGACGGGTCTTACATCATCACCGGCGGCCTGGGTGGCCTGGGGCTCTTCTTCGCCTCGAAGATGGCCGCGGCGGGATGCGGCCGGATCGTGCTGACTGCCCGCTCACAGCCCAACCCCAAATCGCGGCAGGCTATCGAGCGGCTGCGGGCCAATGGGGCTGACATCGTGGTGGAGTGCGGCAATATTGCCGAGCCCGAGACCGCTGACCGTCTGGTCAGTGCGGCGACCGCCACCGGGCTTCCGCTGCGGGGTGTGCTGCACGCGGCCGCGGTGGTCGAGGACGCCACGTTGAGCAACATCACCGACGAACTGATCGATCGGGACTGGTCGCCCAAGGTTTACGGATCCTGGAACCTGCATCGCGCATCGACCGGACAGCCGCTCGACTGGTTCTGCCTGTTCTCCTCGGGTGCGGCCCTGATGGGTTCGCCCGGTCAGGGTGCCTACGCGGCGGCCAACAGCTGGGTCGACGCGTTCGCTCACTGGCGCCGTGCCCAGGGCCTACCGGTCTGCGCCATCGGCTGGGGTGCGTGGGGTGAGGTCGGCCGCGCCACATTCTTGGCCGAAGGTGGCGAGATCATGATCGCCCCCGACGAGGGTATGTACGCATTCGAGCAGATGCTGCGCCATGCCCGCACCTATACCGGCTACATCCCGATCATCGGTGCGCCATGGCTGGCAGACCTCGTCAGGCGCAGCCCGTGGGCTGAGATGTTCCAGTCCAGCGGTCAAAACACGAGGGGCCCAAGTAAATTCCTCGCGGAGCTGAAGTTGCTGCCGCAAGAGGAGTGGGCCGGTCGGCTGCGGCGCCTGATAGCCGAGCAGGCCAGTGTGATCCTGCGTCGCACGGTGGACGCGGACCGGCCGTTCGTCGAGTACGGCCTGGACTCGCTGGGCATGCTCGAGATGCGGACGCACATCGAAACCGAGACCGGGGTGCGGCTGTCGCCCAAGGTCATCGCCAGCCATAACACTGCGCGTGCCTTGTCGCAGCATCTGGCCGACACGTTGGCCGAGGAAGAAGCCCAACCCGCGGCGTCATAACGGCGGATCCGTTGCACTGTAGCGTTCTTCGTGAGACCGCGAGGGGCGCTGCAGTGCAACGGTGCCTTATGGCAGCGAACTAGGCTTGATGGTGGCGAAGGCGAACGATAGCCGATCTGCACAACGTGCGATCCAACAAAAGGGTCCGATCCGACAAAAGGTCGGATCTACAAAAGCGCGCAGGCGCAGGTCATTCCATGAACAACCCGTACTCTGAGGGAACAGAGCACAGGATGTCGCGGATGGCGTCCAACAAGAGCTGAGGCGCCGGGATGCTGCCGTGCAGCTCGATCGAGAGCCGGTCGGTGGCAATCGAGCAGGCGTAGAAGCCGAAGGGGACATCCATCGCGCAGTGGATCCTGCTGTGGAAGTCCACCAGCTCCACGTCTTCCGGTGTGCGGATCGGCGGCAGCGTACTGACGTTCGTGCACAAGACAAATGGTGGCAGTCCGGGGGGAGTTCCCTCCAGGATCCGGCCGGAACGAAGCGCCGATTGGTGAATCATGCCGTCGGACAAGTCAGCCCGGAAAGTTGCGACGATGTCGGCTGCCAACTCGGTGATGTCGGTGTCGGGACCAATCTCGGCGAGATAGGTTGCCAATCCCACCGGGTTGGTGCTCTCGGTCGCCCCTACCGGAGGGCTCAAAAGGAAGCGCAGATCTACGGCGTAGCAGTAGGGAATTGGGACGTGCGGCGTCTCGCGCAACCGCCACTCGGCGAGCAGGATAGCGGCCGCCAGCACCGCGTTGAAGCTGAGCCCATTGTCTCGGCTGAACGAGACCAGGTCAGCGGTCTCCTGGCTGGTGAGTCGGCACCTGGTGACCGGAACCGGCTCGGGCGCTTCGAACTTGCGCATCTCCTCGGCGATGGGCGGAAGGTCATAGGCGAACAAGAGCGGCAAGAAACGCTCGAACCCGGTCAGCGCTGATTGCTTGATACCGCGGCGCTTCAGCAGGTCTTCAGCTGGTTGGGGCGCCGGCTCGGGCGTTATCGGACCGGGGTCGCCGGTAGTGACCACGTCGGTGTAGCGGGACAACAGCTCGTCAAGCAGGCTGCCGAGGTGGTGAGCGTCGGCCAGGCTGTGATGGACATACGCGGTGACCAGGTTCTCCGACTCGCCGAGCGTCAACTGCAGCCTGAACAGCGAGTCGCGCTGATCGAGCTGCACATGCGGGTTTTCGGCCCGCCTGCCGTCGATGACCACCAGCCCCGAGTGCAGCAGGTCATTGGCGACGATGTGGTGGTTCTCGTCGGGACCTTCCTCCAGATGGGCCGCGAACACCGGATGGGCCTGCAAGAGAGCGTCGAAGGCCTCCGACATCGCATCGATATCGACCGGACCTCGCACATGCGCTGTGAACGAGGTGAAAGCCTGGTATCGGGCGTATATTTCCTCGCTGAACGCCAGCTTCCGGATTACGGCTCCGGGGAACACGTTAAGACTCTCCGTTCTTCACTGCATGGTGGATCAATGCGTGCTGGCCCGTCGCCAGCCGACGGCCAGGGGAACCGCGCACACCGCGCAGACGCCCGCGGTCCACAACAGCACCCCGATCATCGGTAACAGGACCGGGCCACCCATCGACAGTCCGCGCATCGCCGAGACCGCATAGCTTACTGGCTGATGGGCCACCACCGGCTGAATCCAGTGTGGGTATTGGTCCAGCGGAATCAGGCCCGTGGAGAAGAAGATCGCGATCGCCTGGGTCAGCTCGACCCCCTCGACGATCACTGCCTGCGACGAATAGAGCGCCACGGTGGTGACCATGACGGCGAAGGCGATGCCCAGCGTCACCGGAACGCACAGCCACATGAGGCTCGCGATCAGACCTTGGCGAAACTCGAAGCCCATCAGGATCCCCACGCCCAGCATCACGAGAGTGGTGAACAGAATCCGAACCGCGTCCGCCAGGATGCGGGCCATCAGACCCGACATCCGGTGCACGGGCAGCACCCACAGTCGGGACAGCAGTCCGCTGGTGCGTTCTCGCATCAGGTCGATCGCGACGAACGCCGATCCGGTGATCGCGGCGCCGAGTGCGATCAACGGAACGATGCTGTACATCGCATCATGGTGGGTTACGGCATAGATCAGATTGCCGAGCACGATCTTCAACACCAGCATGAACAGAATCGGGAAGACCAGCGCTTCGATGAGGGTGACGAAGTCACGCGACCAGCGCGTGAGTATCCGCTGGGTCTGCACCAGAGTCTGCCAAATGACCAGCCGGGCAGAGTGGTCGGTGTGCTGGGACTGTGCGGGCGCAAACGCGATTTCTTGACTTGTCATACCGATCATGGCCGCCGGGACAAAACGATGATGGACACGGGCACCAGGAACAGGGCGAAGCCGGCTAGCCACGCCAAGGTCGGCGTCATTACCGTCCACGTCACCGGTATGGCCGCCTTGGTGGTATCCCCGGCCAACGCGCGCAGCGCCACCACGAACTGCGTTATCGGTTGGTTGCGAACAAACGGGTGGATCCAATGCGGAAACAGCTTGAGCGGCATGAGACCAACGGACAACAGCCCAAAGATCAAGATGGGCAACGACAGCAACGGCAGCATGGCATCGGGGTTCTTGGTGCCGGTGCCGAGTAGGTCGGCACCGAATGACAGCACCGCCCCGATCGCGATCGCCAAAAGGCAGTAGCCGACGATGTAGAGCGGTCCGCGATTGAAGTGGAAGCCGATCGCGTATCCGCAGATCAGCGCCACCGTCAGACCGACGCAGCAGCGGTAGATCGCGGCTGTCACGCGGGCGACTACCGGTGTCAACGGGGCGATCGGCATATACCTGAACCGTCGATTGATGCCCTGCAGGGAATCGGTGGCCGCCCGAAAGGCCGAGGAGATGGCGGCGAACGAAATGGACTGCAGCACGATCAGCGGGGCGATGTATTGCCCCAAGCTGCTGGCGACACCGGAGGCGCCGCCACCCACATAGTGATTCCACGGTATGGCGAACGGTATGTAGAAGCCCACCGTGAAGACCACTGGCGCGCCGACCATGGTGATCAGCTCCGGGTCGCGCAGGCGCGGTTTGGTGAAGCGTCCAACGAGCACCCACCATTGCTGCAGCGTCGACAGACGTGGTTTCGCCGCGCTCGGGCCTGCCCCCTTGAAGGTCGGGACCGGGGTTGGGTCGACCGCCGAGATGCTCACAGCATGGCCCCCGACGCCACGTGACTCAGCGCGTGGGCCTCGCTGGGATCGGTTGTCATGGAAAGGAATACGTCATCAAGAGACGGCCGGCGCAGCGCGATGTCGGCCAGCTCGATATTGGCCTCAGCGATCCTTCGGGCCGCTTCGATGAGGGTGCGGGTGCCATCGGGAGCCGGCATCGTGATGCGGTCCGATTCCGAGGTCACCATGGCCCTGTTGTGCTCGGGCAACAGCGAGCCGAGGGCGGCGACGGTAGCGTCCAGATCCTTCAGATGCCGCGGCACAATCTCGCAGAAGGTGTCGCCGGCGCGGTGCTTGAGCTCATTGGCAGTACCGTCGGCAATGATCTTGCCGTGATCGATCAGGATGATCCGGTCGCTGAGCGCGTCCGCCTCCTCGAGATACTGCGTGGTCAGCAGGGTGGCGATGCCAAGCTTCTTGAAACTGGTGACCAGGTCCCAAATGGCTTGTCGGCTTCTGGGATCCAGCCCCGTGGTCGGCTCGTCCAAGAACGCCACTTGCGGCTCGACCACCAGTCCGCACGCGATGTCGATGCGTCGACGCATCCCGCCTGAGTAGGTGCGCACCAGCCGCTTGCCGGCATAGGTGAGGCCAAATTGATCGAGGAGTTCCTGCGCCCGCTGGCGAGCACGGGACTTGCGCAGCCCGTAGAGGCGGCCGAACAACACCAGGTTCTGCTCCCCGGTCAGCCCGTCGTCGACGGCCACTTGTTGCCCGGTGACCATGATCGAGCGCCGCACTCCGGCCGGCTGGGCGACGACGTCGTAGCCGGCGACGTGGGCCGAGCCGGTATCCGGGCGGGTCAAGGTGGACAAGATGTCCACCATGGTCGTCTTGCCCGCCCCGTTCGGGCCGAGTAGACCGATGACCTCGCCGCGGCCAACCTCGAAACTGATGTCGTTGAGAGCCACGACGTCGCCAAAGGCCTTGCGAACCCCGCGAACCTCTACCGCCAAGTCGTTGTTACGCATCCAATCCTCCTCAGCCGGCATCCAGGCTCGAGAGGTCCACCAGAGCGCCGGCTTCGATTACCCCAACCTTTTCGTCTTCGTCGCGCTCTTCCTGCTCCGCCGCGATGCTCTCCTGGATCAGTTCGCTGAGTGCGGTGGGGAACGACCGCGCCAGCGCCGTTGCTGTTTCCGCGGTGATACGCCGGGTGTCGTACCACCAATCCACATGTAGCGAGCTGCCGGACCGGTAGGCCCGGATTTCGACGGCGTGGCCGAGCCCAGGGAGCGGCTCTCGCACCGGCATTGCCAAGTCGGAATCGAACTGTACCGGAGCACCCACGGGGGGCAGCTCGGGAATCGTGCCGGCGTACCGGAAGTGGATGTCGGGTGTGCGCTGCGCACCCAGCACCCGTCCGGTCGGGGCATACAGGTACCGCAGCAGCCCGTATCCGATCCCATAGTGCGGAACCGACTTGAGGGTGTCGTGAACGGCGTCGAGCCCCTTGAGCGCTGCCGCGCCTTGCCCGGTGGCACACGTCAGGGCAACCGGGTAGTAGGTGGTAAACCTGCCGACGGTCCTGCGCACGTCGACATCCGGCCGCAGCACCGAGCGGCCCTCGCCGTCGAGCTCGACGGCCACCACGCCGTCACCGACGGTTTGGGCGATCGTTCGGCCGAGCGCGGCCAGCAAGATGGTCTGAATCGACCGCCGGAACCGGCGCCGGGCATCGTCGAGCTCGGATGTCTGCTCGGCGTTGAGCACGCTGGGCAGCTTGGTCAGATCGGTGGCGCTGGGTGGCTGGGCGGCATCGCCATCGGTCAACCACAGGTTGGCCTTGGTCGACTGCTCGATCCAGTACGAACGGGTGTCGAGGGCCGCCGGGTGGGTCGCCAACGCCGCGCAGCGTACCGACCAATCCCGCCACCCGGTGGTGACCGGGTCCAGCTTGATCTCTTGATCGCCGAGCCGCTGCGCGAACGCGGTGATGATGTCTGCGCCCAGCAGCTGACGCGAGGCGTCGTCGGCAACCATTTCGTGCAATGCCAAACCGAGGTATTGCGCACCACCATTGGGTGCAGTGACATGCACGGCGATCAGCGGCGCGTTCGAATCACCTTGCTCGGCAATCAGCTCGGCCACGATGTTGGAGACCGCGCTGTGCTCATCCGCCTCGTCGGCGGCCAGGTCAC
This sequence comes from Mycobacterium pseudoshottsii JCM 15466, assembly GCF_003584745.1. Taxonomy (NCBI): domain Bacteria; kingdom Bacillati; phylum Actinomycetota; class Actinomycetes; order Mycobacteriales; family Mycobacteriaceae; genus Mycobacterium; species Mycobacterium pseudoshottsii. The sequence goes on along the minus strand of NZ_AP018410.1, from coordinate 4,439,903 downwards.
CGGGAAGCTGCCGGGTGGCAAGCTCGGTGAAGTCTGCAGGCGCTGCGATGTGCTGCTCCCACACTCCGCCGTTCTCGACCAGGCGCAGGCGCAACGCGTCGTGGTGGTTGGTCACCGCGCTGAGCACCGCTCGAATGTCCTCGGGGCCCACTTGGGGATCCAGTCGCAGGATCAGGGGTACCCGCCAGCGGCCGGTGTCGCGCAACCCACGGTCGAGGAAGTACGCGATGTTGGGCGGAACTGCTGGATTTGCGTCGGCCTCCGGGGGCTTGGCCAACCCGCTGGACGCGAACGAGGCATCGATGGCGGCCGTCAACGACGCAAGGGTGGGATGTTCATACAGATCCTGCGGCGTGATGGTCAGACCTTCGTTGGCGGCGCTCATCGCGATGCTGATCGCCATCAGGGAATCGCCGCCCATGTCGAAGAAGTTGGCGTTTCGATCGACCGAGCCGACACCCAGGCACTGCGACCAGATCCGCTGCAAGACGTCTTCGGTCTGCGACTCCCCGGTTTGCGCACCGCCGCGGATGCCCGAGTCGGCGCCCGAGCCGAGCTTTGCGCCAACCGATGAGCCGTTGCTCGCGGTGGGAATCTGCGCCCAGGCCATGTGCTTGGGCTCGACCCAATGCCGTTGGCGGGCAAACGGATAACCGGGCAGGGAGACGATGCGCGGCGAAGCCGCACGCCGTGGCGTCCAGTCCACGTCAACTCCGGCCGACCAGAGTTCACCCAGCGCGCGCAGGAAAGTTTCGCGGTCATCCAGGTTCTGGATCGGGTGACGCATGAGCCGGACGCTGCGGTGCCCATCCGACCATTTCGGATGCCGGATCGCCGAACCGGTCAGGCTGCCACCGGGCCCGATTTCAACCAGGATCCGGTTCGGTTGGGACAGCACCACGTCGAGTTCGTCAGCGAACCGGACCGTGGAACTGATCTGACGCGCCCAGGTAGCCGGATCGGTGACCTGCTGCTCGGACAGCCACGTTCCGGTGAGGTTGCTCAACAACGGTGTTTGCGGGGCGCGCAACTGCTGGCGGGACAGAAACTCCTGGAACCCTCCGAGCATCGGTTCCATCGAGCTGGAATGGAAAGCGTGGGTCGCGCGGACCCGGCGCACCGGTATCCCGGCCTCGTTGAGGCGTTGGCTGAATGCCCGGATCTCGTCCTTGGGCCCGGCGACCACGCAGTTGCCGGGATCGTTGACCGCGGACAGCTCCACCCCGTCGCCGAGGTACTGCGCAATGTCATCGGGGCCCACAGCCACGGCGACCATGGCGCCGGGGGGTGACTCGTGCATCAGGCGGGCCCGCAACGAGACCGTCTTGATCGCCGTCTCGAGATCGAAGACCCCGGCCAGGGTGGCCGCGATGTATTCGCCGGTGCTGTACCCGATATACGCGCCGGCGCGCACGCCATAGGTGTCGACCAATTTGGCCAGTGCGTATTCCACCGTGAACAGCGCCGGTTGTGAGCGGTCGATGCGCTCCAAGTCGGTGGCGGTTCCGTTGAAGATCTCGGCATTGAGGTCGACACCCATCTCCGCGCGGAATCCCGCGGCGCAGGCGTCGAAGTGTTCGGCGAAGACCGGTTCGGTCTCGTAGAGCCCCTTGGCCATTCCGACGTGCTGGGCGCCCTGGCCGGGGAACAGGAAGACGACCCGTTCTGCTGCCGCTGCGGTGGCATCGGCGACGCCGGCTACGGATTCGCCGACGAATATGCTGTCGTTGTCGGCCGCGCGCAGCGCCGTTACCGCTTCTTCACGGTCGCTGACGACGGCGGCCATCGTGACGTTGTGCTTGCGCCGCCGGGACAGCGTGTAGGCCACATCGGAGAGGTCTGGGCTGTCCGACCGCTCCAACACCTCGGCCAGGGTGGTCCGCGACTCCGTAAGCGCCGCAGCGGTTTGCGCCGACAGCAGCAGCACCTGGGGGCCGGCCGGCTCGTCGTGCGCAGGCACCGTCGGTGCCTCCTCGAGCACGACGTGCGCGTTGGTGCCGCCGACGCCGAACGAACTCACCCCGGCGCGCAGCACCCCATCCCATTCCCAGGGGCCGTACTTGTTCTGTACGACGAATGGGCTCTGCTCGAGCCGCAGTTCCGGGTTCGGGCTGGTGTAGTGCAGCGTCGCGGGGATCGCCCGGTTTTTCAGGCACAGAATCGTCTTGATGAGACCCGCGATCCCGGCGGCAACTTCCAGGTGGCCGATGTTCGACTTGACCGAACCCAGCACGCAAGGACCCGTACGGGTGGTCTCAGATGCCTCGAAAGCCGTTCGGAGTCCTTGGATTTCGATGGGGTCGCCGAGCGGGGTGCCGGTGCCGTGGCACTCGACGTAGCTCACCGTCGACGCGTCGATGCCCGACACCGCGTGAGCTTCCGCGATGACATCGGCCTGGGCGGCGGGGTTAGGTGCCGCGTAACCCATTTTCGCCGATCCGTCATTGTTGATCGCCGATCCGCGGATGACGGCGTGAATGCGATCCCCGGCGTCGATGGCGGCCTGCAATGGCTTGAGGACCACCATCGCGACGCCGCTGCCGAAGACCGTTCCATCCGATCGCACATCGAACGGTCGGCAGTGGCCCACGGCCGACACCATCGATCCGGGCGAGGTGAAGTAACCGACGTGGTGGGGGACGCACAGCGAGGATCCGCCGGCCAGTGCGACGTCACACTCGCCGGACAGCAGGCTCAGGCAGGCCAGGTGAACCGCGACCAGCGACGACGAGCACGCGGTTTGGACGGCAATGCTGGGGCCACGCAGGTTGAACGCGTGCGAGATCCGCGTTGCCAGGAAGTCCTTGTCGTTCTGCAGGAACAGGCTGAACTGATCGAAGTTGAGCCCTTCGGCCAAAACCGTGTTCGGGTCCCGGTGCGAGAGCAGGTTGTGCAGCAGATAGCCACTGGGAGAGGAGGTTCCGTAGACGCCGATCGAGCCGTCGAACTTGGCGGGGTCGCAGTTCGCGTCTTCGAGTGCATGCCACGCGCACTGCAGGAACAGCCGGTGTTGCGGGTCCAGGACCTGCGCCGCCAGCGGTGGGAACCCGAAGAAATCGGCGTCAAACTCGTCGATCCCGTCGACCAGGGGAGCGCGACGCACATAGGACGGGTCGGCCAGCGTCTTGTCGCTGACTCCGGCTTCGCGCAGTTCCTCTTCGGACAGCGTGACGATCGATTCCTTGCCCCGCCGCAGATTGCTCCAAAAGGTCGAAACATCCTTGGCGCCAGGGAATTTGCCGGCCATGCCGACGACCGCGATCGCGTTGTCGGGGATGGTGCTCACAGGTTCTATCCTCGCTTCCGCCGCATCGCGGCTCCGTGTCGCGCTGCCGCGCGCTGCTGCGCCCGGTCGCGAACAACGTCGACATGTTCGTGGGTCTGCTCATCGCCGGCCAAGTCGAGCTGGCGGATCACGTCGACCGTCAGGCCATGCAACGACGCGCCTTGCAAAATCAGTGTCACCGGCGGCTCCACACCGAAGTCCGCTCGTGCGGTGTTTCGGATACGCACCGCCATCAGAGAGTCCAGGCCCAGCTCCGTCAACGGCATGGAGGCATCGACAGCCGACCGGTCAGCGTAGCCCATCACCGCGGCGATGCGCGTGTGCAACCGCTCGGTCACAACTTGACGTGCCTCGGCCGGGTCCATTTCCTTGAGCGCCTCGGGACCAGCCCAGTCGCCGCCGTCGCCGGCCGCGTCGAGTTCTTGGACCACCAGGGTGAAGTAACCGAGGTTGCGGATCTCGGGGAAGGCGATCAGCGCTCGGTCCGAACGCAGCCGCGCAACGCCGGTGCGGCCGCGGTCGGCGGCGAGCAAGGCGTCCAGTGCCACCACGCCTTCGGCCGGAGTGATCGGGTCCAGCGGGGTGCCGACCAGCGCTTGGGCCACACCCACCTCTGACCACGGGCCCCAGTTGATGGTGGCGGCCGGCAAACCGGCCGCCCGGCGCCACGCAACCAGACCGTCCAGCCACGCGCTCGCGCACGCGTACGCGGTCTGGCCGGGGGAGCCCAACAGCGAAGCGGTAGAGGAAAATCCCAGCCACCAGTCGAGTTCGCGAGTCGCGGTTGCGTCGTGCAGTCGCAGCGCGCCGGCGGCCTTGGGGGCCCACACTCGTTCGAGGCTGTCCTTGGTCATCGAGAACAGCAGGCTGTCGTCGATGACCGCCGCTCCGTGCACGATGCCGCGCAGCTGGCGCTGCTGGTCCTCGGCCGCGGCAACCAGACTTTCCGCCACGCCTTCGGTGGCCGAATCGCCGCAGACCACGACCACCTCTGCCCGGCTTTCCAGCTCGGCCAGAACTTTGCGCTGCTCATCGGAGGGTTCGCTGCGGCCGTTGAAAACCACGCGGCCCGCGCCGCTGTCCACCAGCCATCGGGCGACAACCAAGCCGAGACCACCGAGACCGCCGGTGACGATATAGGACGCTCCCGGGCGAATGACCGGGTCGCGCTGCGGTTCGGGGTCGAGGATCGCGCGGCACAGCTGGGTGACGTATCGGCGCCCATCTCGCCAAGCGACAACGTCGTCGTAGTTCGGGTCGTCACGCGGCGAACTGAGTTCGCCGGCCAACCTCGTTACCGAATCCGCACCCGTGTCCAGGTCCACGAGGGTGGCGCGCAGTTCGGGGTGCTCGTAGGCGAGCACCCGCACCAGACCCTGCAACGCACCGATCGCGGGGCGGCCCGGCTCGTCGTGAACCACGAGGCCGCCTTCAGTGACCAACCACAGCCGCGGTGCCCGCCCATGCCAGGTGCCGACGATCGCGCGAACGACCGTCGAGATCTGCCAGACGGTATCGCGGGACTGGATCAGGCCGTCATAGCTGATGCGGCCGTCGTCGGCAGCGCCGGAGTTGTTCCCCGCGCCCCCAACGAAAACGACGACACCGACGGGAAGCCGCTCGGGATCGCCCGCGGTTTCGGCGAACGCGGCGAGCATGGCGGCTTCATCGCCTAGGTCTGCGGTGATCACCCGGCGTTGCGGCGAACTCCACCGCGCGACGAACTCGTCGGCGTTGGACTTGGCGTCGGTGAGCACCAGCCAACTGCCGGGAGCATCGGGTTGGTCTGCGCCGGCGATGGATTTCTCCACCCACTCGGTGTCGAAGATCTTCTGCGCCAACGGCAGCGGCACACTGCGGCGCTCGACGCGACGCAGGTAGATGTCGTTGATCTCGACGGTCACATTTCCCGCGTCGTCGGTCAGGGTGATTCGGCCCAGCTTCCCGGCGCCGCCGTCGTTGAGGTTTGTCAGCTGGGCCCGGCAGCGAGCATGCCGGCCGGGGTTGCTGTACACCCGCAACGTCTCGAACGACACCGGCAGATAACTGGCTTCGGCCGACCCGGCGAACTCGTCGTTGGGGACGGCGGCCGCCAGACTTTGCAGAGCCGCATCCAGCATTGCTGGGTGGATGCGATAGCCCTGGTGCCTGGGCGCCTCGTCAGAAAGGGTGATCTCGGTTTCCACGGATCCGTCTGGCCGTCGGAGAATGCGAGTCAGGGCGGCAAACGCCGGACCATGGTTCTGGCCGGCTTGGCGCAGCAGGGCGTACAGGTCGGCCGGTTTGATGTCGGTCTCGTCCTGACGTGACGTGCGTTCTTCCAGCACCGGGGCCGCGCTCGGCGTGGACGTTTCGGCCTTGGCCACGGCATGCCGGCGCCAGCCGCTGGCGGAGCGGGAATAGATCTCGATGCGCGTCTTGTCGTCGGCCCGTCGAGTCAACTGCGTTGTGACCTGAGTGTGCTCGTCCAGATCGAGCATCTGTTCGATCTCGAGCTGGTTGATCGAGAGGGCATCGACCGGCAGATCGAAAGCCTCGCTGGCCGCCGCCAACGCGATCTCGGCGAAACCCGCCGCCGGCATGATGGCCTGACCGAACACCTTGTGGTCGCCGAGCCAGGGGCAAGCCTTGGTTCCGACGTCGGCCTGCCAGACGTGGTCGTGGCCAGAGGGAACCTCGATGTGCACGCCGAGCAACGGGTGGGCGGCCACCAATTCAGATATCCCGGACCGATCCTCGACCCAGAATTGGGTGTGTTGCCAGGGCGTCACCGGGATGTCGGCGAGTTGACCAGTGACAGCGTCGGCGGGCTTTTTGCCGACCGCCGCCAGGTTCGTGTGGAAGGTGATGGCGTCGTCTCCGTCGCGTTGCAAGGTGGCGGTTATCAGTCGGGTTCGGCTCTCGGCTGCGGCCAACGTGTCGGTGATGGCATGCGTCAGCAGCGGGTGGGGGCTGATCTCGACAAAGGTGTGATGTTGCGCGCCGGCGGTGGTGATGGCCTGGTGGAACCGCACCGGATTGCGCAGGTTGGCCGCCCAGTAGTCGGCGTCGAGCACCGGCTGAGGCTGCTCGCAGGTGGTCGTGATCATCGGGATGGCGGGCGGCTGGGGAGTCAAATCCGCTAGCGCGCTTCGCAAGTCGGGCAGGATCGGATCGATGATGGGGTGATGCGAGGCGACATCGACCTCGATCCGTCGGGCTAGCCGATTCTGGCCGGCCGCCGCGGCGATCACGGCGTCCACCGACTCGGGCGGGCCGGCCACCACCGACTGGTGTGGCGAGGCGTGCACGGCCAGCGTCACCTGCGGATAGTCGGCTATCAGAGCCTCGGCGGCATCGGAGTCGAGTTCCAACAGGGCCATCGCGCCCTGGCCGGCCAGCCGCGCCATCAGTCGCGAGCGGGTGGCGATGACTTTGAACCCGTCCGCCGGTGTCAAAGCCCCGGCTACCACGGCGGCGGACACCTCGCCCATCGAGTGGCCCACCACCGCGTCGGGTGTCACGCCGTGGGAGCGCCACAGTGTGGTCAGCGCCAGTTGGATACCCACCAGCACCGGCTGGATGCGGTCGATGCCGACCACCTCGCGGCCCTCGGTAAGGGTCTGCTGCAGCGAAAAACCGGCCTGGGCAACGAAATCGGGCTCCAGCTCGGCGATGGCTGCGGCGAATGACGGCTCGTCGGCCAACAACTGCCTGCCCATGCCAACCCACTGCGAGCCCTGTCCGGAGTACACGAACACGGTGCCCGGCTGGTTTTGGACGTCCTGGCAGCCCAGGACTCCGGGGCCAGGCTGGCCGGCGGCCAGTGCCCGCAGCCCCTCGACCGCGCCGGCTCGATCACGCGCAACCACGGCGCCGAACTTGCCATGGCGGGCCCGATGATGGTTGAGCGTGTGTGCCACATCGGCCAGCGGCGTCTGGGCCCCCGGTCCGTCCACCCAGTCGGCCAAGGCGGACGCCATCGCGGCCACCCGCTGCGGCGTCTTGCCCGAGACGACCAACGCCGACAACCCGGAACGGGGCTGATCCGCCGGCTCGGGCGCCGGGGGCTGCTCGAGCACCACGTGCGCATTCGTCCCGCTCAGGCCGAACGAGGAAACGGCCGCCCTGCGCAGGCCGGCGGGCCATTGCGCGCCCTGCGTGGGCACGAACAGCCGGGTTGACGATGCGTCGATGGCCGGATTCCAGCGGGAAAAGTGCAGATTGGGCGGAATGTATCCGTGCGCCACCGCCAACGTCGCCTTGATGAAACTGGTAATCCCGGCGGCCGCCTCGAGGTGACCGAGGTTGGTCTTCACCGACCCCAGGGCGCACGAGTCCGCACCCTTGTCTTTGCCAAGGCCATAGGTGGCCGCGAGCGCCTCGAATTCAATGGGATCGCCCAACACCGTTCCAGTGCCGTGGGTCTCGACATAGTTGACGCTGTCGGCGGTCGCATCGGCCAGCTTCAACGCCGTGCCGATCACATCACGCTGCGCTGCCGCGTTCGGCGCGGTCATGCCGTTGGATCGACCGTCTTGGTTGATCGCCGAGCCCCGGACCACTGCCAGCACGCGGTCGCCATCGCGGACGGCGTCGACCAACCGCTTGAGCACCACGACCCCGCAGCCTTCACTGCGGACGAACCCGTCGGCCAAGGCGTCGAAGGTTTTACACCGGCCGGTCGGTGACAGGGCGGACCACTTGGACAGCGCGATGCTGGTGAACGGTGACAGCATGAGCTGAACCCCACCCGCGAGCGCCACGTCGCTTTCGCGCAATCGCAGGCTCTGGCAAGCCAAGTGCAGCGCCACCAGAGACGACGAACACGCGGTGTCCACGGCCACGGCTGGGCCGCGCAGTCCCAACAGATAGGAAATCCGCCCCACCGCGGCACTGTGCGGATTGCCGGTGCTGATGTACGCGTCGATCTCGGCGCGACGCTCGAGGTTCACGATCGTGTAGTCCCACGCCGACAACCCCATCACCGCCGCGGTTCGGGTGCCGCTCAGCGGATCCGGTGGCAGGCCGGCATGCTCGAGGGCTTCCCAGGCAACTTCGAGCAGCACCCGCTGCTGGGGGTCCATTGCCACGGCCTCGCGCGGGGTGATGCCGAAGAAGTCGGCGTCGAACCCGGCGACGTCGTCGATGAATCCGCCCCATTTCGTCGTCATCCGCCCCGGTGCCCGCGGATCGGGGTCATAGAACGCGTCCGCGTCCCATCGATCGGCCGGCACCTCGTCGACGGCGTCCCTGCCGTCTACCAGCAGCTGCCAAAAGCTGTCCGGCCCCGAGACATTCCCCGGCAACCGGCAACCGATCCCAACCACTGCCACCGGCTCGGCGATATCTGTCGGGAACGCCGTTCCCGCCCGCACAAGTTCACGCGCGAGGACCTCGCGCGCCTTCGGTGACATCTGTGCCGCGCGTTCGGCAAGACTTGTCATTACTCGCTGCTCCCCGTTGCCGTTTCCAGCTCGCTTGCTGCCACGAGGTCGGACAGCAATTCCATTTCTTCGTCCGACAATGCCGCCTCCGCGTCGGGCGTCTGCTCGACATCGGCTAGCTGCGCATAGCCAAGGCGTTCGCACAACGCGCCGGCAAGATCGGTGATGGTCGGGTATGCCCAGACCAAAGCCGCCGGCAACGTGGTGCCCAGGCTCGCTTCGAGCCTGTTGCGCAACTCGAGGGCCATCAGCGAGTCCAGACCGAGGGACTCCATCGGCCGGTCGACGTCGATCGGCTCGGTTGAGCGCAGCACCGCCCGGATCTCGCCGGCGATCGCGGCCGCGAGCCGGGCGGGACGCTCGGCGGCGGCCGCACCCTCCAAGGCATCCAATTCCGCACGGATCGCGCCGCCAGCACGGCGCTCCGGCGTGGTCGACTCCTGCAGCTTCGAGAACAGCGACGAACCCGCTGCGGCCGGGAAGGATTGGAACCACTGCCGGGCGTCGAGAATGAACACACCGGTGCGTGCCCGGTCTGCCGATAGCACCAGCTGCATTGCCGCCAGTCCCTGCTCGACGGTGATCATCGAGACACCGAGATCGGCGAAGAACTGGGCGCGGCCGACTTCGGCCCACGGGCCCCAGTTGATTCCCACGGCGGGCAGTCCGAGCGAACGGCGATAGGCGACCAGGCCGTCGACGAACGAGTTCGCGGCGGCGTAGGAACCCTGACCGGGCGCCCCAAGCAGCGAAGCCACCGACGAGAAGGTCAGCCACCAATCGAGGTCGAGGTCGGCGGTGGCCTCGTGCAGCCGCCAGCTACCGGCGACTTTCGGAGTGAACACCCGCCGCGCGGCCGATTCCGACATGTTCAAGACAATCTCGTCGTCGAGCACCATCGCGCTGTGCAGGACTCCGGCCAGCCGGAAGCCGCTGTTCTGCACCGTCTGCACCAGCCGTTCGGCGGTGCCGGGCTCGGCGATGTCGCCGGTGACGACCTCGATCCGGGTGCCACCGGAGCTCAGATCCGCGATGGCCGCCCGAACGTCGTCGCTGGGCTCCGAACGTCCGTTCAGCACAATCAAACCCGCGCCCTGCTCGGCCAGCCACCGCGCGACCACGAAACCCAAACCGCCCATGCCGCCCACGATGAGGTAGCCGCCCTCCGGGCTGACCAACGGCTCCGGTGGGGGCGAGGCGATCGCCTCGACAGTGCCGCCATCGGGGATCGAGATGACGATCTTGCCGGTGTGCTTGCCGGAGGCCATGAGCCGAAATCCGTCGGCCGCATCGCGCAGACCGAATTCGGTGACCGGAAGCACTTCCAGCGTGCCATCGGCCACATGCTCGAGAATTTCCTGCAGAAGTTCGCGGTACTTGGCCGGCTGCAGCTTCAGATTCAGGTCAAGGTCCACCACCGAGAACGACGCGCTCTTCGCCAACGCGGCCAATCCCAGGTTGGCGTTGGCGTGGACGTCCTTCTTGCCCAGTTCGATAAACCGGCCGCCAGGGGCCAGTATCTGCACGCCGCGCTGAATCGCCTCGCCGGCCAGCGAGTTGAGAACGATGTCGACACCGTAGCCGTCTGTGAGCTCCAGAATTTCGTCGGCGAAGTCGACGGTGCGCGAGTCGCCGACGTAGTCGACGCCCAGGCTGGACAGCATTTCGCGTTTGGCATCCGAGCCGGCCGTCGTGTAGATGCGCGCGCCGATCATCTTCGCGATCGACACCGCTGCCATTCCGACCCCGCCGGTGGCGGAGTGGATCAGCACGCGTTCGCCGGGGGACAGCCGCCCGACCTCGCACAACGAGTGCCACGCGGTGAGATAGGCGATGCCGAAGGTGGCCGCCTCGTTATCGGGCAACGTGTCGGGGATCGGGACGACGAGATCGGCAATCGTGCCCAGATGCGATCCGAATGTGCCTGGGCCGAAGGCGATCACGCGCTGCCCGATCTCGAGTGAGTCGACGTCGTCGCCGATGGCAGTCACGTAGCCGACACACTCGCCGCCGATCACCGGAGCCGCACCGTCGAGTCCCGGGTAGACGCCCATCGCCTTGAGCACATCGCTGAAGTTGAGCCCGGCGGCGGCGACACGAACCTCCACCTGATCGCCTTGAGGCCGGCATCGTTTCACCTGATGCACGGTCAGCGAGTCCAGCCGTCCGGGTTGATCGGTCCGCAGCTGTACCGCCCCGCCGGCGTCCAGATTTACCACGGTGCGGCGAGATTCGAGTTCGAGATCCCCGGTGCCAACCGTCGGTGCGGCCACCAGTCGGTGGACAAAGCGTTGTCCGTCCCGAAGCGAGATTTCGTCGTCGTCCGCGCCGGCCAGCAACTCTTGGGTCAGGGCGGCAAGTGAGCCCTCGCCGTCGCCCTCGATGTCGACGAGGGTGGTCTTGAGTTCCGGGTGCTCGAAGGTGAGCACGCGCGCGATTCCTCTAAGCTGTGTCTGTGCCAGGGTGACCTCGTCGGCCGGACTCAGCTGTTGTGCGCCCCGGGTGACGATCCACAGTCGTGGGCTGTTCCGGGCCCCCATCCGCGTCACGGTCTGTGCCACGTCGGCGATCATCAGCGTGCGCTGCTGGGTCAGGTCCAGTTGAGCGTCCTGCGGCAGGGCCTCATCGACGGCTCGTGGCGGACAGACCACGACGATGTCCTGCCACCGGGCATCGGTTCGGGTGATGGCCGCGCGCAGCTTGGCTGCGTCGGCCGGTGACACCACGTCCAGCTCGGCGGCGCTGCCGGTCAGCGACGTCTGCAGGGCCGGCAACAGCCGGTCGTCGGCGCCGAGGTCACCGATCAACAACACGGCACCGGGTGTGGCGGCGGTTTGGTCGAGGGGTTTTGGCTCCCATTCCAGAGTGAACAGGCGGCTGGTGAGTTCGGTCGGGCTGGCGCTGGACCCCAGCACCGCCATCTCTACCTCGTCGATGACCAGCAGCGGCTGGCCATCGGGATCAACCAGGGTCACTCGGCCCACGAGGCGGTCCGGGCGATCGGTGGCGGCGAGCGAGCCGATCGCGCGGACTCCCTCGGCGATGTCGCCGTACACGTGGATACCCGCGAAACGTATTGGCAGCACCAGGGTGTGGCCAGAATCCTGCTGTTCGGCGAGTTCGAGGGCCATCCGGGTGGCCCCGAGGGTCTGCACCGCGATATCCATCATCACCGGGTGTAGCGCGAAGCCGCGGTAACCGATCCTGGCCGAAGAGGGGAGCCGGACGTCCGCACGGGCGGCACCCGACTCGGTGACGGCGAGGCCGACGATTCCGCGAAACGCGGGTCCGTGCTGTTGCCCGGCGCCGCGGAGCCGCTGATAGAGCTGCTCCGGGTCGAGTTCGTCGGTTGGGGCGCCCGCTTCCTCGACCGCCGGTCGCGGTGCGTCGCTATCGGAGGCGTCGTGGCGCGCGAGTGTCGCGGAGGCGTGCTTGACCCACCCCGAGGCGCCGCTTTGGGTGCTGATCTCGATCCGGCAGGTGTGCTCGTCCCCGGTGAGGGTGGTGACAAGTTTGGTGCCGTCGGTGACGTGGAGCAGTTGATGGAGGCTCAGTTCACGAATCACCCAGGGCTGATGCGCGTTTGAGGCTACCGAACCGTCCGGGCCGGCTGGGTCTGCCGAACCCTGGTCGCCTTCAGCGTCTTTGAAGGTGTCCATCGCTGCTGCCAGCGCGACCTCGGCGTAGGCCGACCCCGGCAGCACGCAAAGGTCGTCGATGACGTGATCTCCGAGCCACAGCAGATCCGGGCCTAGCTGGGATTCCCATACCCGGGTGCCATTGGTGGGATCGGTGACACCGATGCCGAGCAGTGGGTGGGATCCGGTCGCATAGCGAGACGCGGTCGTGCTGGAAATCCAGTGCTGGCCGTGTTGCCAGGGGGTGGTGGGTAGCACCGGGTGCGGTTCGGCAGGGTGCGGCGTCTGGGGGCCGCGGGTGGTGTGGGTCGCGTTGAAGTTGGTGTGGAACGTCAGGGTGTCATGCGCATCGCGCTGCAGGGTGCCGATGCTCAGATAACTCGCACCGGAATCGGTTTCGCCTTGGGCGCTGTCCTGGCTTGCGGCCAGCGTCTCGCTGATGGCGTGTGTCAACAGCGGGTGTGCGCTGATCTCGATGAAGGTGTGGTGGGCGGTGTCGGCACCGTTGAAGGCATGGGTGATGGCCTGCTGGAAGCGCACCGGGTTGCGCATGTTGGTGGCCCAGTGCTCGGCGTCGAAGGCCGGGCGACTTTCCAGATCCTCATAGGTGGTTGAGATGATCGGAATGGAGGGCGGCCGTGGGGTGAGGTCGGCCAACTCGGACCGCATCAGGGGCTGCAGGGCATCCATCGCCGGGTTGTGTGGGGCCACTTCGATATTGACCCGGCCGGCGAAGCGGTTCTGCGCGCGTACCTGCTCGATGAGTTCGTCGATCATCTGGGGCGGGCCCGCGATGACGGTTTGGCGTGGCGAGGCGTAGATGGCCAACGTGACCTCGGGGTAGCCAGCGATCAGTGCCTCGGTAGCCGTGGCGTCCAGTTCGAGCATCGCCATGGTGCCCTGGCCCGACAGCGGTGCCATCAGCCGGGACCGGGTCGCGGTCACCCGCAGGCCCTCGGCCGGCGTCAAGGCACCGGCCACCACCGCGGCGGCCACTTCACCCATGGAATGGCCGATCACCAGATCGGGTGTAACTCCGTAGTGGCGCCACAGCGCGGTGAGCGCCAACTGCATCCCGATCAGACCCAGCTGGATCTGTTCGATGCCTTCCAGTTCTTTTCCGTCGGCGATCACGTCGTGGAGCGAAAACCCGGCCTCGGCCAGGAACACCGGTTCCAGTTCGGCGATCGCCGCGGCGAATGCGGGTTCGTCGGCGAGAAGTTGGCGGCCCATTCCGGCCCACTGCGACCCGCGACCCGAGTACACGAACACGGTGCCGGGCCCGAGCGGCTTCTCGGGGCAGCCGACTACGCCGGTGGCCGGCTCGCCGGCGGCCAGCGCACGCAACCCCGTGATGGCTTGCTCGCGGTCGACGGCGGCCACCGTGGCAAATTTGGGTTGGCGGGCGCGGTGATGGTTGAGCGTGTGGGCCACATCGCTCAGTGGCACCTCGCTACCGGGGCCTTCCATCCAATCGGCCAGCGCAGCGGCCGTTGCGGCCACCCGCTGCGCCGTCTTACCCGACACCACCAGCGTCGACACCGCCGGAGCAGCGTCTCGCGGCACCGGCGCCGGATCCGGGGCCTGCTCGATCACCACGTGCGCATTGGTCCCGCTGACACCGAACGACGACACGCCGGCCCGGCGCGGTTGATCGGTGTCCGGCCATTCCATTTCCTCGGTGGCAATGGTCAGCCGCGACACGCCTTCACTGGCGTGGGGAGTGAGCTGGCGGAAGTTCAAGTTGCGTGGAATACGGCCGTGTCCGACGGCCAGCACCGACTTCATGAATCCGGCGATCCCGGCCGCGGCCTCCAGGTGGCCGAGGTTGGTCTTGACCGCGCCGAGCACCAGCGGCTCGCGGCCCTCCCGATCGGCGAAAACCTTACTCAGCGAGTCGAGTTCGATCGGGTCGCCGAGGGGAGTGCCGGTTCCGTGCGCCTCGATGTAGTCGATGTCGGCCGGCGTCAACTTGGCCGAATCGAGCGCCTGCGCCAGCAGCGCTTGCTGGGCCGGGCCGTTGGGAACCGTCACGCCACTGCTGGCGCCGTCCTGGTTGACCGCCGAACCGCGCACCACGGCGAGGATCCGATTGCCGTCGCGCTGCGCGTCGGACAACCGCTTGAGCACCACCACGCCAGCGCCTTCGCTGCGTACGTACCCGTCGGCGTCCGCGTCGAAGGTCTTGCATTGACCCTCCGGCGACAGCATGCCCCACCGGGAGCAGGCGATGCTGGTTCCGGGGCTGAGCAACAGGTTGGTCCCGCCGACCAAGGCCATGTCGGTTTCGCGCCAGCGCAGGCTTTGGCAGGCCAGGTGGATGGCCACCAACGACGACGAGCACGCCGTGTCCAGGACCATGGCGGGACCTCGGGCCCCGAGCAGATAGGCGGTTCGTCCGGCAGCGAAGTTCGCCGAGTTCCCGGTGAGCAGGTAGGCGTCCAGTTCTTCGGCTCGCACGGCGCCCGACATCATCAGCATGTAGTCATAGGCCGTTACGCCGACGAAAACCCCGGTCTGGGTGCCGCGAATGGTCTGCGGCGGGATTCCCGCGTTTTCCAGGGCTTCCCAGGCAACTTCGAGGAACAACCGTTGTTGCGGGTCCATCGCCGCCGCCTCGCGCGGCGGGATGGAGAAGAACTCCGCATCGAATTCGCTCGGCTCCCATGTCGAGAGGAAGCCGCCTTCGCGATTACAGATCGTTCCCGCAAGGGTGTGGTCGTCGGTGTAGAGGGCGTCGGCGTCCCACCGCTGGGAGGGAACCCGGACGATGCCGCTGCGGCCTTCGTGCAGCAAGTCCCAAAACTGTACCGGGTTGTCGACTCCACCAGGGAATCGGCACCCCATGCCAACCACTGCGATTGGCTCGGTGCCCGCCTTTTCGGCGATTTCCAGGCGTGCGCTGAGGTCATCGATCTTGCGCAGCGCATCGGTTATGACCGCTCTGCGGTCCGGTGTCGCGGTCATCAGGTTCCTCGCAGCCTCTGCGAAAGCTGTTCCAATAGTTCGGCTTCGGTCAGTTCGTCGTAAACATCGGCTGTCGACTCATCGTCGGTCTCCAGCTCGGGCAGGATAGTCGCCAGATAGTCGGTAAGGCTGTAAACGGTCGGGTAGTCGAAAACCACCGACGGTGGCAGGAACTCGCCGAGGCTGTCCGACAGCGCCCGCTGCAGCGTCACGCTCATCAATGAGTCCATCCCGAGCTGGAAGAAGCCCGTGGAGGGATCCAGCGATTCGCCCGCATGTAAACCCATCACGTTGGCGGCAAGCATTGCCACCTGGTCGTGCAGCATGTCGTGGCGACGCTCCGGTGCACAGTTGCGCAGGGCGACACGGAATTCGCTTTCCAGCACCGTCGTCTCGTCCGAGACCGGCAGCACATCATCGACGATGCGCAGCGACCCGCGGGTTCGGTAGGCGGCGGCCAGCAGCGGCCAATCCGCCGCCACGACTACCGAATGCACTCCGGCGGCTTGGCTCATCACCAGCGGCAATGCGCCGATGGCGACGTCGTCCTGCATGGGCACCAACCCGGAGCCGAGGCTGACCTGGCTGGCATCGTGCTCGGCGTCGGCGAGGGACTTCCACAGGCCCCAGTTGACCGTGGCGGCCGGCAACCCCATCACCCGGCGCGCGTAGGCCAGTGCGTCGAGGTAGCCGCTGGTGGCGGTGTAGTGGGCTAGCCAGCGTGAGCCGATCAGGCCGGAGATGGAGGAGAACAAGACGAAGTGACGCACCGGGACCTTCAGCGACAACCGGTGCAGCAGGGCCGCGGCGTCGAGTTTGGGCGCAAACATGGCCGTCACGTCGTCGTTTGTCATCTCGGTGAGCAGCACGGGCTGGCCCGCGAAGGCGGCCAGATAGATGCCTTCCAGCGGTGGCAAGTCGGCACCGAACCGGTCGAACAACGCGGTCATCGCGGCTTCGTCGGTGGCATCAGCGGCCGCGATGACGAGGTTAACCCCTTCTGCGGCAAGGCTTTCAGCCAACTTCTGCAGCCGCTGACCGGGATTGCGCGATACGGCGACGATGGTCTTGGCGCCCATCTCGGCGAGCTGGTTGATGAGGTGCGGCCCGATGTTACCGGTGGCGCCGATCACCAATTGGCTAGCGCCGGCATCCAGCGCGACCGGTTGCGCGGCGAGGGAGTGTCTGCGCAACCGGGGAACGTGGCGCACCCCGGACCGGTAGACCACCTGGTCCTCCGAGTCGGTGGCGTCGGCTTCGTCCAGCACCTGGCGCGCGACCACCTGGGCCGGCACCGAGTTGTCGAAATCGATTATTGCGCCCCAGATTTCGGGGTGCTCGAGGGTGATGGTGCGGCCCAGGCCCCACAGCACGCCATGGCTGGGGTTCGCGGGATCGCCTTCGGCGATCGGCTGGGCGTTGCGGGTGGCGATGAGCAACTTGGCCGGTGAGCCGTTGGCGATCATCGCAGTGGCGAGGCGGCGCGCCTGGTGGAACAGCTGGTAGGCCTCTGCGACATCGAGCAGGTCGGCGGGGACCGGCGGCGCGTAGAGCACGTAGTCGACATCGCTGAGCGCCCGGGCCAACGCGGCCGGCTCGCTATCGCTGTCCAGCACGTCCGCGCCACGGCCCAGTTCGGCGGCCAGGTCGGCATTGCCCAGCACCAGCCACCGGCCGTGGACCGCGGTCTGCGCACTCGGCGTGTCCGGCAAGGACTGCGCCGCCCACACAACCTTGTGGGACCACTCGTCGAGGAGGCTGCCGCTCTCCGGTGACCAGCGGGTATCCAACGCGGCCCCGGTACCGTCTCGAGACTCCGACCGCGACAGCGCGGGTGAACTCGAGGCCGCGTTGTCGATCCAGTGGTGGGTGTGGTGCCAGGGTGTGGTGGGGATTTGGGGGTGTGGTTCGGGGGGTGGGGGGTTTGGGGTGGGGCGGTGCGCACGGTGTTGAGGTTGGTGCGAAAGACGATGGTGTCGTCGCTGTCGCGTTGCAGGGTCCCCAGGCTGGTGTATTTACTTCCGGGCTGCACGGTGTGCAGGGTTTCCAGGATCGCTTGGGTCAACAGCGGGTGTGCGCTGATTTCGATGAAGTTGTGCTTGTCGGTTGCCGCTGCGGTGATGGCTTGTTGGAAGTGCACTGGGTTGCGCATGTTGATGGCCCAGTGCTCGGCGTCGAAGGTCGGGCCGGATTCGCGGGCGGCGCCCAGGTCCGCGTAGGTGGTGGAGATGATCGGGATTGTTGGGGTCCGCGGCGCCAGATCCGCTAGTTCCGAACGCATCTGGGGTTGCAGCGCGTCCATGGCGGGGTTGTGCGGGGCCACTTCGATGTTGACTCGGGTGGCGAAACGGTCGCGGGCGCGTACGACGGTGATCAACTCGTCGATCTGGTCGGTGGGCCCGGAGATCACGGTCTGGCGTGGCGAGTTGTAGATGCCCAGCGTGACCTGTGGGTAGTCGGCGATCAGCGCCTCGGTCTGGGACGCGTCGAGCTCCAGGAGGGCCATACCGCCTTGTCCGGACAGTGGGGCCATCAGCCGCGAGCGCACGGCGGTCACCCGCAATCCTTCGGCGGGGGTCAGTGCTCCGGCGACCACGGCGGCGGCGACCTCGCCCATGGAGTGGCCGATGACCAGGTCGGGCTGGATTCCGTAGGAACGCCACAGCTCGGTGAGGGTGAGCTGCATGCCGATCAGACCTAGCTGGATCTGTTCGATGCCGACTAGTTCTGTTCCGTTGGCCAGGACGTCGTGCAGGGAGAAACCGGCTTCGGCCAGGAATACCGGTTCCAGTTCGGCGACGGCTGCGGCGAAGGCGGGTTCGTCGGCCAGCAGTTGGCGGCCCATTCCGGCCCACTGCGATCCGCGGCCGGAGTAGACGAACACGGTGCCCGGCTCGGGCGGGGCGTCGGCTGGATTGACCACGCCGGGGGCGTGTTGGTTGGCGGCCAGCGCGCGTAGTCCGGCCACCGCTTGGGCGCGTTCCCGGGCGACCACGGTGCCGAACCTGGCCTGCCGGGAACGGTGATGGTTGAGCGTGTGGGCCACATCGGCCAGCGCCACCTCGGCGCCCGGGCCCTCCATCCAATCGGCCAGCATCCCGGCCGTCGCAGCCACCCGCGCCGGCGTCTTACCCGCCACCACCAGCGTCGTGACCTCATCGTCGGTGCCGCGCCGGCCGGCTGGCGACAGTTCCGGACCCTGCTCGACGATTGCATGCGCATTCGTCCCGCCCAGGCCGAAGGAGGAAACCGCCGCCCGTCGTGGACCCGAATCTGACGGCCAAGCAATGTTGTCGAGCGGAACGAAAAGCCGCGTCGATGCCGCGTCGATGGCCGGATTCCATTGTGAGAAGTGCAGGTTCGGGGGGATTTGGCCGTGTTGTACGGCCAGTACCGCCTTGATGAACCCGGCCACGCCGGATGCGGCCTCGAGGTGACCGATGTTGGTCTTGACGGCTCCCAGTGCGCACGAGTCGCCATCCTGGCCTTTGATGAGGCCATAGGTGGCCGCCAGCGCCTCGAACTCGATCGGGTCCCCGAGTTGGGTTCCGGTGCCGTGGGTCTCCACGTAGTGCACACTCTCCGGCGCGACATCGGCCGAGCGCAACGCGTCGGCGATCACATCGCACTGGGCGGCCGTGTTCGGTGCCGTGATGCCGTTGGAGCGCCCGTCCTGGTTGACCGCGGAACCGCGCACCACCGCCAGTATCTGATTCTGGTCACGTAGCGCGTCGGTAAGACGCTTGAGCACCACAACCCCGGCGCCTTCACCACGTACGAACCCGTCGGCGGCCGCATCGAAGGTGGCGCACCGGCCTTCCGGTGAGAGCAGGCCCCACGCTGAGATGGCGATCTGGGTCTCCGGGCGCAGGGTCGCGCTGACCCCGCCCGCCAGTGCCAGATCGGTTTCGCGCAGGCGCAGGCTCTGGCACGCCAGGTGGATCGCCGACAAGGACGACGAGCAGGCCGTGTCGATTGCCGCGGCCGGGCCACGCAGCCCCAGCAGGTAGGAGATCCGCCCGGCGGTAATGCTGTGCGAGTTGCCGGTTCCGGTGTAGGCGTCCACGTTTTCGCGGCTGGACGCCAACATGGATTGGTACTCGTTGAAGTAGACGCCCATCATGACCGCGGTTCGCGTGCCGGCGAGGGATTCCGTTGGAATGCCCGCATGTTCGAGGGCTTCCCAGGTGACCTCGAGCAGCATCCGCTGTTGCGGGTCCATCGACGCCGCTTCGCGCGGGGTGATGCCGAAGAATTCGGCGTCGAATCCGGCGATGTCTGCTACGAAGGCGCCCCACTTGGTGGTCATGTGCCCGGGCGTCAACGGGTCGGGGTGGTAATAGTCGTCCGCGTCCCAGCGCTCCGCGGGAATCCCCGAGATGGCGTTGCCGCCTTCGACCAACAGGTCCCAGAAGCTGTCGGGGCCCGTCACGTTCCCCGGAAAACGGCAGCCGATACCCACGACCGCCACGGGCTCTGCCGTGGTGGTGCGTGAGGCCCGGGAGAACTCCTCGGACAGGGCAGCACGCTGCTGAGCCGTCATACTCGAGATGCGGCTGTACACAGATCGCATTACCCAGGGCCCTCCGGGAGCAGTGAAGACGACTCGATGCGGTCGAACAGGCTGTCCAATGTGCTTCCCGCTGAAGCGGACAATTCGGCCATCTGGTCGTTACTTGAATTATCTTGTGGCGCAACACGGTTAGCGAGATAGCTGGCAAGTGATGCGACAGTCGGGTGATTGAACAGCATGGTTGCCGACAACTCGATACCCACGAACATCTCGGCCTCGCGCCGAATCGCCATCGCCATCAGGGAATTGAGCCCCAGTTCGGCAAGCGGCCGGTCGGTTTCCAGATCTGACTCCGAAACCCGCAGCTCGCGGGCGACTATCCTGCGTAGCCCCGCTTCAAACTCGGTGCGCACTTCCTGCGCCGACAGGTGCGACCAATCTCGCGCCGGAATCGTCGAAGCCTCCGCAAAATCGCGCAGCAGATCGTCAACGATGTGCAGGGACCCGCGGGTTCGGTAGGCGGCGGCCAGCAGCGGCCAATCCGCTTCGACCACAACGGAATGCACTCCGGCGGCTGGGTTCATCAGCAGCGGCAGTGTGCCGATGGCGACCTCGTCCTGCATCGGCAGTAGTCCGGATCCCACGCTGACCTGGCTGGCGTCGTGCTCGGCGTCCGCGAGGGACTTCCACAGGCCCCAGTTGACCGTGGTGGCCGGCAACCCCAGGGCGTGGCGTGCGTAGGCCAGTGCGTCGAGGTAGCCGCTGGTGGCGGTGTAGTGGGCGAGCCAGCGTGAGCCGATCAAGCCGGAGATGGAGGAGAACAAGACGAAGTGGCGCGCCGGGACCTTCAGCGACAACCGGTGCAGCAGGGCCGCGGCGTCGAGTTTGGGTGCAAACATGGCGCGCACGTCGGCATCGGTCATTTCGTTGAGCAGGACCGGTCCGCCGGCAAAGGCCGCCAGATAGATGCCTTCCAGCGGTGGCAAGTCGGCACCGAACCGGTCGAACAGCGCTGTCATCGCTGCTTCGTCGGTGGCATCAGCAGCTTCGATGACGAGGTTGGTCCCTTCTGCGGCAAGACTTTCAGCCAGTTCTTGGAGTCGCTGTCCGGGATTGCGCGACACCGCGACAACGGTCTTGGCGCCCATCTGCGCGAGCTGGCGGATCAAGTACGGGCCGATGTTACCAGTCGCGCCGATGACGAGTTGACTGCTGTTGGGGTCCAGCGTCACCGGCGCCACGGCAGGCGCCGTGCGGCGCTGCAAGCGGGGCACGTGGCGACCGCCACACCGGTAAACGACCTGGTCTTCGCCATCGGTGCCGGTGACTTCGCCCAGTATCTTCGGCGCCGCCAGCTCGGCCGGCATCGATTCGTCCAAATCGATAATGCCGCGCCAAATTTCGGGGTGCTCCAGGGCGATGGTGCGGCCCAGGCCCCACAGCACTCCGTGCGCGGGGTTGGCGCGATCGCCCTCGGCGATCGGCTGCGCGTTGCGGGTAACGAGCAACAGTTTGGCCGTCAAAGACGCCTTGGTCATCACCGTGACCAGGCGGCGCACCTGGTGGAAGAGCTGGTAGGCCGCGTTGACGTCGAGGGACTTTCCTGCGGGTGGGGCGTAGACCACATGCTCGACGCCGGCAAGCGCCGCGAGCAGCTCGCTCTCCTCGGTCAGCGCGGACGGGTCGATGACGTCGACGCGTGTTTGTGCGCCGGCGGCCAGGCCCAGCTCGGCACCGAGCTCTGCGTCCGCGAACACCAGCCACCGGGTACCGCTTGCGGTCTCGGTGCTTGCCTTGGCATCAGCCAACGGCTTGGTGGGCCAGCCCACCCGGTAGTGGCAGGAGTCAACCGCATCGTCGGAGTCGCCCGACACCGAGGGCTCGCTGGACCCAGCGGCGTCCTTGTCCGGGGTTGATGCCGATCGGCTGGCGACTGCTGGGGTGTCGATCCAGTGGTGGGTGTGGTGCCAGGGTGTGGTGGGGATTTGGGGGTGTGGTTCGGGGGGTGGGGGTTTGGGGTGGGGCGGTGCGCACGGTGTTGAGGTTGGTGCGAAAGACGATGGTGTCGTCGCTGTCGCGTTGCAGGGTCCCCAGGCTGGTGTATTTACTTCCGGGCTGCACGGTGTGCAGGGTTTCCAGGATCGCTTGGGTCAACAGCGGGTGTGCGCTGATTTCGATGAAGTTGTGCTTGTCGGTTGCCGCTGCGGTGATGGCTTGTTGGAAGTGCACTGGGTTGCGCATGTTGATGGCCCAGTGCTCGGCGTCGAAGGTCGGGCCGGATTCGCGGGCGGCGCCCAGGTCCGCGTAGGTGGTGGAGATGATCGGGATTGTTGGGGTCCGCGGCGCCAGATCCGCTAGTTCCGAACGCATCTGGGGTTGCAGCGCGTCCATGGCGGGGTTGTGCGGGGCCACTTCGATGTTGACTCGGGTGGCGAAACGGTCGCGGGCGCGTACGACGGTGATCAACTCGTCGATCTGGTCGGTGGGCCCGGAGATCACGGTCTGGCGTGGCGAGTTGTAGATGCCCAGCGTGACCTGTGGGTAGTCGGCGATCAGCGCCTCGGTCTGGGACGCGTCGAGCTCCAGGAGGGCCATACCGCCTTGTCCGGACAGTGGGGCCATCAGCCGCGAGCGCACGGCGGTCACCCGCAATCCTTCGGCGGGGGTCAGTGCTCCGGCGACCACGGCGGCGGCGACCTCGCCCATGGAGTGGCCGATGACCAGGTCGGGCTGGATTCCGTAGGAACGCCACAGCTCGGTGAGGGTGAGCTGCATGCCGATCAGACCTAGCTGGATCTGTTCGATGCCGACTAGTTCTGTTCCGTTGGCCAGGACGTCGTGCAGGGAGAAACCGGCTTCGGCCAGGAATACCGGTTCCAGTTCGGCGACGGCTGCGGCGAAGGCGGGTTCGTCGGCCAGCAGTTGGCGGCCCATTCCGGCCCACTGCGATCCGCGGCCGGAGTAGACGAACACGGTGCCCGGCTCGGGCGGGGCGTCGGCTGGATTGACCACGCCGGGGGCGTGTTGGTTGGCGGCCAGCGCGCGTAGTCCGGCCACCGCTTGGGCGCGTTCCCGGGCGACCACGGTGCCGAACCTGGCCTGCCGGGAACGGTGATGGTTGAGCGTGTGGGCCACATCGGCCAGCGCCACCTCGGCGCCCGGGCCCTCCATCCAATCGGCCAGCATCCCGGCCGTCGCAGCCACCCGCGCCGGCGTCTTACCCGCCACCACCAGCGTCGACAGCGCAGGGGTCAAGCCCGCCTCGGGCGAGGAAGCCGCTTCTTGACCCTGCTCGATCACCACGTGGGCGTTGGTGCCGCCGAATCCGAATGACGACACGCCGGCCCGCCGCGGATGACCCGTGTCCGGCCAATCAGTCAGTTCGTCAACGACCTTCATCCGCAGGTCGGCGAAGGCAATGTGTGGGTTGGGGCTCTCGAAACGCTGGTTGGGCGGAATCCGGCCATGCTGCACCGCCAGCACCGCCTTGATGAAACCGGCGATTCCGGCCGCTGCCTCGGTGTGGCCGAGGTTGGTCTTGACGGCGCCGATGAGCAGCGGAGATTCCTCGGGACGACCGCGGCCCAGCACCGAGCCCAGGGCGCGCGCCTCGATCGGGTCGCCCAGCAATGTTCCGGTCCCGTGCGCTTCGACGTAGTCGACCTCGCTGGGCTGCATCCCCGCGTTCGTGTAGGCCGCACGGAGCACGGCCTGCTGCGCGGCCGGGTTGGGAGCCATCAGACCGTTGGAGCGACCGTCCTGGTTGATCGCCGAACCGCAGATCACTGCGAGCACTCGATCGCCGTCTTGCTGCGCATCGGTCAACCGCTTGAGCACCACCACCCCGGCACCTTCACCACGGACGAAACCGTCGGCGGCCGCGTCGAAGGCGCGGCAGTTGCCGGTTGGCGACAATGCGCCGACCTGATCGAATCCGCGAAACACCGCCGGAGACAACAGCAAATTCACCCCGGCGGCGATCGCCAGGTTCGAGTCCTGCATGCGAAGGCTCTGGCAGGCGAGATGAATCGCCACCAACGACGACGAGCAAGCGGTGTCAACTGCCACCGAAGGGCCACGCAGGTCAAGGAAGTAGGAGAGGCGGTTGGCGATGATGCTCATCGCGCCGCCGGTGTTGCTCCAGCCATCGACTTGAGTGAGGTCGGTGGAAGCGATGGCGCCGTATTCACTCAGACATGAGCCGGCGAACACCCCGGTTTGCGAACGGCGCAGCGAGCTCGGCGGAATTCCCGCGTGCTCCAACGCTTCCCACGCCACCTCCAGCAGCAGGCGTTGCTGCGGGTCCATCTTGTCGGCCTCGCTGGCGGAGATCTCGAAGAAATCCGCGTCGAAGGCATCGATGTCGGTCAGGTACGAGCCCCACCGGGTGGTGCGGGCCAGCAGCGCTTTTACCGCGGGCGATCCGTCGTCGAATTGCGCCCACCGTTCGTCGGGAACCCGACCGATCGAGGACTTGCGGTCACAGAGGAACTGCCACAACGCTTCCGGTCCGGAT
Source organism: Mycobacterium pseudoshottsii JCM 15466 (assembly GCF_003584745.1). Lineage (NCBI taxonomy): Bacteria > Bacillati > Actinomycetota > Actinomycetes > Mycobacteriales > Mycobacteriaceae > Mycobacterium > Mycobacterium pseudoshottsii. Next base: position 4,415,557 of record NZ_AP018410.1, on the reverse strand, counting down.
ATCCCGCCCGGAAACCGGCACCCCATGCCGACAACGGCGATGGGCTCCTCGAGTGAGCCGCGCACGGTGCGGCTCACTGCGGCTTCGGCCCCCGTGCTGGGCTCGGGCGCGGTCAGGTATGCGGCTAGGTCATTGATGGTCGGATGTTCCCAGAAGTCGATCGGGGAGACGGTCCTGCCCAGCAACTCGGTCAACTCGCCCGACAGCACAACGGCGTCACGGGAACTCACGCCGAGGTCAGCCAGCGAAAGGTTGGGGTCGACCTCATCGGGTGGGCAGCCGATGTTGGTGACCAGGTAATCGACGAGCCAGTGGCGGAGGTCGGCTTCTCCACCGATGCTCGGTGTCATACCGTCACGTCCAGCCGATTGAATCCGTCGCTGCGATAGCGTTCGACGCAGGCCGCACGCCGGATCTTTCCGCTGGTGGTGATCGGGATCGAGCCGGGCGGTACCAGCACGACGTCGGCCACCCGCAGACTGTGTGACTTCGAGATCGCCGAAGTGATCTCGCGCTTCACCGAGCGGAGCTTGACCATGGCTTCCTCCGCGGAAGCCCCCCGTCGCTTCAGCTCGATGATCGCCACCAGTTGCTCGGTGATGTTGTCCGGCACGGCAATGGCCGCCACGCGCCCGCCGGTGATTTCCTGGATCGTCGCTTCGATGTCGTCGGGGTAGTGGTTGCGGCCGTCCACGATCACGAGGTCCTTGATCCGGCCCATGATGAACAGTTCGCCATTGGACATGACGCCCAAGTCTCCGGTGCGCAGCCACGGCCCCTCAGGTGTTCCGGGCGCGGGATTGACGATCCGTGCGTTGAACGTGCGGTCGCTCTGCTCGGGCTTCTGCCAGTACCCCATGGCCACGTGCTCGCCATGCGCCCAGATCTCACCGACCGTCCCCGATGGGTTCTCGATCATGGTCTCGGGGTTGACGATTCGCACGGCCGACGGGTCGGGCGAGCCGTAGCTGATGAGTTCGGTGCCGACCGATCCGTCAGCCCGGCACGGCCTGGCGTGGCCGGCGGTCAGGGACTCGTAGTCGAACCGGACCGTCCTGGGGGTGGTGCCGGGTTCCGGTGCGGCCACGTAGAGGGTTGCCTCGGCGAGGCCGTAGGACGGCCGCACCGCAGCGGGGCTGAGGTTGAAGGGAGTGAAACGCTCGGTGAACCGCTTGATCGTTGCCACGTGAATGCGCTCACTGCCGCTGACGATCCCGAGCACATCACCCAGGTCGAGTCCGGCCAAGTCCTCGTCGGTCGTCCTGCGCACCGCCAATTCGAAGGCAAAGTTCGGCGCCGCGGAAAAGCATTTGGGATGGCTGGCCAGCAACTGCATCCAACGGGCCGGCCGGCGCAGGAACGACATCGGGCTCAACAAGACGGCGGTGCAACCGGTCACCAACGGGGCGCAAATTCCGAGGATGAGTCCCATGTCGTGAAACAGTGGCAGCCATGAGACCACGGTGGTGTCCGCGGGGAACTTGTCGGGACCGCCGAAGTACCCGTACAGGCTCTGCGTCACGTTCGCGATGACATTCTCGTGCGAGACGATGACGCCAGCCGGGGTGCGGGTCGACCCGGACGTGTACTGCAGATACGCGGACCCGGAGGCGGGCTGTGGGAGAGCTTGCTGCGGGTGCGGGGTGTCCAGGTCGAGCAGGTCGACCTCGATGACCGACGGAGCGGGCTGTCCGTCTTGTGAGCTGGCGTATTTTGTTACGTCGCCTACCACGGCCGAGGTCGTGAGAATGGCGACCGGTTGGGAATCCCGCAGTACCGCGGATACACGTTCGTCATGAACGCCGTACTGCGGTGTGGAAAGTGGGACCCCGATAAATCCGGCCTGTAGTGCCCCGAGGAACGCGACAATGTATTCCAGCCCCTGCGGCGCCAAAATTGCTACTCGTGCTACTCGGTCACCCGGAACGCCATACATTGTGAGTTCGTCAGCAACGACGCAGGCACGCGCATGAACCTGCGACCAAGTCAACGTCTTGGCAAAGCCGTTGGGGTCTAAGTCGTAGTCCAGAAAAGTAAAGGCAGTCTCGTTGGGCCGCTGGTCGGCCTGCTTCTTCAGCAAAGAAGGGATGGAACGGTCGGTCACCGGCATCGCACTACACTCCCATTCGGCTGTCTGCTCAATTATGTGTTGCGGAAGCTGTGAACCCGCTTGCGATCGCACAGCGAGACTTCGCGGCGCTGTCTAACCGCGCTGGTCCGCATTGACCAGGCCGCTCTGTTGCTGCCGCAGTTTTGCACCTGGCAAAGCACGCCTGCGTGGCACCAGCAGTCGGCCCTAGACTAAACCCAGTTCCCCGAATAACGAATCCCTAGCTGTAGGGTATGCGCCTTCGGAGACAGGTGCGGGCGGTATTCGGAAAATCTGGTCGCTGCTTGCGACGCCCGCAGATCGCACTATCTAGTATCCCAGCGCTTTGATCAGCATTGAGCGCTAATTTCATGCCCCCCGGGGGAAGCGGTCGTACGTTCTGTGAAATTTGAGGCATGTGTGACCAATGTCCAGTTGCGTGAGATATGAGGTTTCGACTGCTAGGACCAGGATGCCAGCGGTTTTGGGACTGGCGTCCAGTTGTGACAAAGGTAACATCGGCGAAACCTCCGTCGCGGGTGATCCATGGCACATCGGCCCAGGCTAGGTGGCATGCGGGGGCGAAACTGGGTGGGCTTGCGGCGGCCCGGCGGCCCCGTCAGCGTGCAGCGAACCGGGATGCCGGAGCGGCGTAAGCCGCCCGTCAGCCGGCGTCGCGGGCCCAGGTTTCGCCCTAGCTAAATTTGGTCAAACTGCTGCAGCGTTCCGATCTCTATGTCACTTACCAGCTCTGGCAAATTTTTGTTCAGGTAAAAATGGTCGCCGGGAAACTCGCGGAGCGAAAAGTCTCCGGTGGTGCGCTCGCGCCACGGTTCCATGTCTTCTCGGGTGGCAATCCAATCTTTGCTCCCGATAAATGTGTAGATTGGGCACGATAATTTGTTTTCCGGTGGGCAGCTATAACCGGCGATGGCTCGAACTGCCCTCAATGTCGGCAGGACTCCCACTCGAAATTCTTCATCGTTGAAGAATTCTGGATCGGTTCCAGTTGCCCGGGCGACGAGGTCGAGCATCTCGTTATCCGAGTAGCCCTTGAGTTGCTTGTACTTGATGTGACCCGGCGCCGAGCAGGCGGACAGAAACAGGGCAAGTACCCGATATCCCGCCGCTTCGAATCGCAGTGCCACTTCGAAGGCCAGCATTCCGCCCATGCTGTGACCGAAAAGCGCGACCGGAGTGTCAATCCGAGCCGCTGGCTTCATGATCGCGAAGATTTCCTCGGCGAGGCCGGGGATGCTTTCCAGTGGTGGCAGGCCGTACCCGTCCTGCTGGCCGGGGTATTGGACGGCTACCCGCTTCACTTCGCCGGAAAACTCCTTAGCAAATGGAACGTAATCCTTCGCCGTTCCACCGGCATGTGGGAAGATGTATAGCGTAGGTGCAGTTAGCTTTTCGTCGCTTTTACTGTTGCTTGAGCGCCCGTTCACGGGGTCACCATACCTTGGTTTACAAACCGCTTGTATCGGCGTTCTTGCTCGTCGTGGTGGTTAGCCGACTCACTGGCGCGGTGCCGCGCGGGCCCGGCGATGACCGCTTCGGGGGCCACGCCCGCCGGCCCGGCCGGCCGCTGGGCGTGGCCGTGTGCTGCGGGAACCGCCGTATCGCGGGTCGCCGAGGCTGCGTTGAAATCTGGAAATAGACCCGACACACCGGTGCCGAACCATCGTCACAGGGATAACACCGGGCACACTGGTAACAACAGCAGTGCCAGTGATACCAGGAGGGTATGGTCGTGTACCGAGTCTTTGAAGCGCTCGACGAATTGGGCGCAATCGTCGAAGAAGCCCGCGGCGTGCCGATGACGGCCGGATGCGTTGTGCCCCGCGGCGACGTGCTCGAGCTGCTCGACGACATCAAAGACGCGATTCCGGGTGAACTCGACGACGCCCAGGATGTGCTCGACGCGCGCGACTCAATGCTGCAGGAGGCCAAGGCCCATGCCGACTCGATGGTGTCCTCGGCGACCACCGAGTCGGAATCGATGCTCAACCACGCCCGTGCGGAGGCTGACCGGATTCTCTCCGATGCGAAAGCTCAGGCCGATCGGATGGTTGGTGAGGCGCGCCAGCACAGCGAACGGATGGTGGGGGAAGCACGCGAGGAGGCCATTCGTATCGCGGCCGCGGCCAAGCGCGAATACGAAGCGAGCATGAGTCGGGCCAAGTCGGAATGCGATCGGCTCATCGAAAGCGGCAACATCTCTTACGAGAACGCCGTGCAGGAGGGCATCAAAGAACAGCAGCGCCTGGTTTCGCAGAACGAGGTGGTCCAGGCGGCGAATGCGGAAGCCACCCGGCTGGTCGATACCGCCCACGCCGAGTCCGACCGGCTGCGTGGTGAATGCGATGTCTATGTGGACACCAAACTCGCCGAGTTCGAGGAAATGCTCAACGGCACGCTCCGTTCTGTCGGGCGGGGACGCCACCAGCTACGCACCGCGGCCGGTACGCACGACTACGCCACGCGCTAGTCGCGAGCGGGCGCCGGGAGGCCGGGCAAACCGGATGGCGCCAGATCGCGGGCTCGCGCCGTAGGATTTCGTCTATGGCAAGGCAGCGCAGCCAGACAAAATCGGGACATGTAAGTAGCCCCTTGACGGTCGACATTGCACGACTCGGGCGCCGCCCCGGGTCGATGGTCACCGTGCACACCACTGTGGACAGCCCCTCACGCATCGGGCTGGACCTGATCGCGATCGACAAGGGTGCGCCGGTGGAGCTCGACCTGCGGGTGGAGTCGGTATCGGAGGGAGTGCTGGTGACAGGGACCGTCGCCGCGGACACCGTCGGTGAGTGCTCCCGCTGCCTTACTCCCGTCACCGGCAGCGTGCAGGTGCACCTGACCGAGCTATTCGCCTATCCCGACAGCACCACCGAGGCGACCACGGAGGAAGGCGAGGTCAGCCGCGTCGTCGACGAGAGGATCGACCTCGAGCAACCGATCATCGACGCCGTCGGTCTGGAACTGCCGTTGTCGCCGGTGTGCCGGCCCGATTGCTCGGGACTGTGCCCACAGTGCGGTGTCGCCTTGGATGCCGAGCCCGGTCATCACCATGACCAAATCGATCCGAGGTGGTCCAAGCTGGCCGACATGTTCACCCCCGACGGCCCCGAGGCGACGGGGCGGGGTGGGCGGTGAGCGTGTCACGGCAAGCGCTGCTCGACGCGGTGGGCGTCGAGCTGCCTGAGGAACTTGTCACGCTGGCGTTGACGCATCGCAGCTACGCCTATGAGAACGGCGGGTTGCCGACCAACGAGAGGCTGGAGTTTCTGGGCGACGCGGTGCTCGGGCTGACGATCACCGACGAACTCTTCCACCGGCACCCGGAACGCTCGGAAGGCGACCTGGCCAAACTGCGGGCCAGCGTGGTCAACACTCAGGCGCTGGCCGATGTGGCGCGCCACCTGTCTGACCACGGTCTGGGTGCCCACATGCTGTTGGGGCGGGGTGAGGCCAACACCGGTGGTGCCGATAAATCCAGCATCCTGGCCGACGGCATGGAATCGCTGCTGGGCGCGATATACGTGCACCACGGCATGGAGGTGGCGCGCGAGGCGATCCTGCGCATCTTCGGTCCGCTGCTCGACGCGGCACCCACGCTGGGCGCCGGATTGGATTGGAAGACCAGCCTGCAGGAGTTGACCGCCTCGCGCAGTCTGGGCGCCCCGTCCTATGCGGTGACATCCACCGGTCCGGATCATCACAAGGAGTTCACCGCGGTGGTCGTGGTGAACAACACCGAATACGGATCGGGTGTCGGGCGTTCCAAGAAGGAAGCCGAGCAGAAGGCGGCGGCCGCCGCCTACCAGGCACTCGAACGTCTGGAAGTCCTCGACGGCGCCATGCCCGGCAATTCGTCGGCCTAGATGCCCGAGCTGCCCGAAGTCGAGGTGGTGCGGCGCGGCCTGCAGGACCACGTGGTGGGCAAGACGATGACCGCGGTGCGGGTCCACCACCCCCGTGCGGTGCGCCGCCACGAAGCCGGGCCGGCCGACCTGACGGCGCGGCTGCTCGGCGCGCGCATCAGCGGAACCGATCGGCGCGGCAAGTACCTGTGGTTGACGCTGGACGCTGGGGCGCCCACGACCGGGCGCGATGATCCGGACGCCGCGCTGGTGGTGCACCTGGGGATGAGTGGGCAGATGTTGCTGGGGGGTGTTCCACGCGCCGAGCACGTGCGGATCTCCGCCGTGCTCGATGACGGGACGGTGCTGAGCTTCGCCGACCAACGGACCTTCGGCGGGTGGCAGCTTGCCGACCTGGTGAGCGTCGACGGCAGCGTGGTACCGGCGCCGGTCGCGCACCTGGCGCGTGACCCGCTTGATCCGCTATTCGACGTTGACTCCGTCATTAAAGTGTTGCGGGGCAAGCACTCTGAGATCAAACGCCAACTCCTCGACCAGCAGGCGGTCTCGGGAATCGGGAACATCTACGCGGATGAGGCGCTGTGGCGGGCCAAGGTGCATGGCGTCCGGGTGGCCGCCACGCTGACCCGTCGGCAACTGGGCGCGGTCTTGGATGCGGCCGCCGATGTGATGCGTGAGGCGCTGGCCAAGGGCGGTACCTCGTTTGATTCGCTGTATGTGAACGTCAACGGTCAGTCGGGTTACTTCGACCGATCGCTGGACGCCTACGGCCGCGAAGGAGAACACTGCCGGCGCTGTGGTGCGGTGATGCGTCGAGAAAAGTTCATGAACCGCTCGTCGTTCTACTGCCCGAGATGTCAGCCGCGGCCCCGCCGGTAGCCAGAGTTGAGTTCGTGGGGGGTGACCTGGCGCCGTCCGGGGGCGGTAGTGGTGTCCGGAGGCGGCACCGCAATTTAGTAGAAAGAAGCCATGACGCAACTGTGGGTCGAACGCACCGGTGCTCGCCGCTATACCGGACACAGCTCGCGGGGTGCGCAGGTACTCATCGGCTCGGAGGACGTCGATGGGGTGTTCACCCCGGGCGAGTTGATGAAGATTGCGCTTGCCGCGTGCAGCGGCATGTCCAGTGACCGGCCGCTGGCTCGTCGTCTCGGCGACGACTACCAAGCCGTGGTCAGGGTTTCCGGTGCCGCCGACCGCGATCAGGAACGCTATCCGCTGCTGGAGGAGACCCTGGAGCTGGACCTGTCGGGTTTGTCCGAAGAGGAGAAGGAGCGCGTGCGCGTGGTCGTCGACCGGGCCATCGACCTGGTCTGCACCGTGGGCCGCACGCTGAAGTCGGGCACCGTGGTCAACTTCGAGGTCGCCGATGTCGCGCCCGTGTCACAGCCGGATGTGCGGCCGACCGCATGGGTGCACGGTCACGTCCAGGGGGTCGGTTTCCGCTGGTGGACCCGCTGCCGGGCGCTGGAGCTGGGCCTGACCGGTTACGCCGCCAATCACGCTGACGGCCGGGTGATGGTGGTCGCCCAGGGGCCGCGCGACTCGGGTGTGCAGCTGCTGCGGCTGCTCGAGGGAGATACCACTCCCGGCCGGGTGGACAAGGTCGTCGCGGACTGGTCGCAACGGGTTGAACCGATCAGTGGGTTCAGCGAGCGATAGCCCGGGCGGCGAGACGCACCGCGACTGAGGGTGCGCGGGTCCGCCAGCTTGCGGGGGACCGGGTGGGGCGAATGCGCTGCTAGGTAGTCTGGCTGGTCGTGTACCTCAAGAGTCTGACGCTGAAGGGCTTCAAATCCTTCGCTGCGCCGACGACTCTGCGCTTCGAGCCGGGCATCACGGCCGTGGTCGGGCCCAACGGATCCGGCAAGTCCAATGTGGTGGATGCCCTGGCCTGGGTGATGGGGGAGCAGGGCGCCAAGACCCTGCGTGGCGGGAAGATGGAAGACGTCATTTTCGCCGGTACGTCGTCGCGGGCACCGCTGGGGCGCGCCGAAGTCACGGTCACGATCGACAATTCCGACAACGCCCTGCCGATCGAGTACACCGAGGTGTCGATCACCAGGCGCATGTTCCGCGATGGCGCCAGTGAGTACGAAATCAACGGCAGCAGTTGCCGGTTGATGGATGTCCAGGAACTGCTGAGCGACTCGGGCATCGGCCGTGAGATGCATGTGATCGTCGGTCAGGGCAAGCTGGACGAGATCCTGCAGTCGCGACCGGAGGACCGCCGCGCATTCATCGAAGAAGCCGCGGGTGTGCTCAAACATCGCAAGCGCAAGGAAAAGGCCTTGCGCAAACTCGACGCGATGTCGGCCAACCTGGCCCGGCTCACCGACCTGACCACCGAACTGCGTCGCCAGCTCAAGCCGTTGGGCCGACAGGCCGAGGTGGCCCGCCGTGCCCAGACCATTCAGGCCGATCTGCGCGATGCGAGGCTGCGGCTGGCCGCCGACGATGTGGTGAGCAGGCGCGCCGAGCGCGAAGCCATTTTCGAAGCCGAGGCGACGATGCGTCGCGAGCACGACGAGGCCGCTGCCCGCCTGACCGTCGCGGCCGAAGAGTTGGCCGCTCACGAGGCGGCGCTGGCCGAGCTCACGTCCAGGGCGGAGTCGGTTCAGCACACCTGGTTCGGGTTGTCGGCATTGGCCGAACGAGTGGGCACCACGGTGCGCATCGCCAACGAGCGTGCTCAGCATCTCGACGTCGAGCCGGTGACCAACAGCGACACCGACCCGGACGCGTTGGACGCAGAGGCCGAGCAGGTCGCGATCGCCGAACAACAGCTGCTGGTCGAGCTGGCCGAAGCCCGCGACCGGCTGGATGCCGCGCGCGCGGAGTTGGCCGACCGTGAGCATCGTGCCGCCGAGTCCGACCGCGCGCACCTGGCAGCGGTCCGCGCCGAGGCCGACCGCCGTGAGGGGCTGGCGCGCCTGGCCGGACAGGTGGAAACCATGCGGGCGCGCGTCGAATCGATCGACGACAGCGTTGCGCGGCTCTCCGAGCGCATCGAACATGCCGCCGCCCGGGCCCAGCAGACCCGCGCGGAGTTCGAGACCGTGCAGGCCCGCGTCGGCGAATTGGATCAGGGCGAGGTCGGTCTGGACGAGCAGCACGAACGCACGGTGGCGGCACTGCGGCTGGCTGAGCAGCGGCTCGCCGAACTGCAGGTCGCCGAACGTGACGCCGAGCGGCAGGTGGCGTCGCTGCGGGCCCGCATCGAGGCGCTGTCGGTGGGTCTGGACCGCAAAGACGGCGCGGCGTGGCTGGCCCGCAATCACAGCGACGCGGGGCTTTTCGGATCGGTTGCCCAGCTGGTCAAGGTGCGTTCGGGTTACGAGGCGGCAGTTGCCGCAGTGCTCGGGTCTGCGGCCGAGGCGCTGGCCGCCGACAGTTTCGGGGCAGCCCGCAGCGCGGTCACCGCGCTCAAGCAGGCCGACGGCGGCCGCGCCGCGCTGGTGCTGGGTGACTGGCCGGATGCCCACGACCACCGGGCGGCCGGTGGCCTGCCGTCCGGGACGCTGTGGGCGCTGGATTTGATCGAGGTGCCGTCGCGGTTACGGCCAGCGATGACGGCGATGCTCTCGGGCGTTGTCGTGGTCAACGACTTGTCCGAAGCGCTGGATCTGGTGCAGGCCCAACCTCAACTGCGTGCGGTCACCCTCGACGGTGATCTGGTGGGTGCCGGCTGGGTGAGCGGCGGTTCGGACCGCAAACCCAGCACGCTGGAGATCACATCGGAGATCGACAAGGCCCGTAGCGAGCTGGCCGCCGCGGAGGTGCGGGTGGCGGAACTCGGTGCGGCGCTCTCGGGCGCGTTGACCGATCAGACCGCCCGCCAGGATGCGGCCGAACAGGCTTTGGCGGCGCTCAACGAATCCGACACCGCCATTTCGGCGATGTATGAGCAACTGGGCCGCATCGGACAGGATGCGCGTGGGGCCGAGGAAGAGTGGACCAGGCTGCTGCGACAGCGTGAGGAATTAGAGGTTGGGCGAACGCAGACCCTCGAAGAGGTCCTCGAGCTGGAGAGCCGGCTGCGCAACGCTCAAGAGTCCCAGCACGTCCAGGCTGCCGAACCGGTCGACCGCCAGGAGATAGCGGCGGCTGCCGAGAGCGCGCGCGCCATTGAAGTGGAGGCCAGGCTCACCGTGCGGACCGCCGAGGAGCGTGCCAACGCGTTGCGCGGGCGGGCTGACTCGCTGCGCCGGGCCGCCGCGGCGGAACGCGAAGCCCGGGTGCGCGCCGAGCTTGCGCGGGCGGTTCGATTGCGCTCGGCGGCGGTGGCCGCGGCCGTCGCAGAATCCGGGCGGCTGTTGGCGTGGCGGTTGAACCGGGTGGTCGACGCGGCATCGCAGCTTCGTGACGAGTTGGCGGCCGAGCGGCAGCAGCGTTCAGCGGCGATGTCGGCGGTTCGCGAAGAAACCAGCTCGCTGAGCGCCCGAGTGGCCACACTGACTGATTCGCTGCACCGTGACGAGGTGGCAAATGCCCAGGCGGCGTTGCGAATTGAGCAAGTCGAACAGATGGTGCTCGAGCAGTTCGGGATGGCGCCCTCAGATCTGGTCGCCGAGTACGGCCCAGATGTTGCGCTGCCGCCCACCGAGCTGGAGATGGCCGAATTCGAACAGGCCCGCGAACGTGGCGAGCAGGTCGTCGCGCCGGCCCCGATGCCTTTTGATCGCGCCACCCAGCAGCGCCGCGCCAAACGCGCCGAGCGTGAACTGACGGAGCTGGGCAGGGTCAACCCGCTGGCCCTGGAAGAATTTGCTGCGCTAGAGGAGCGCTACAACTTCCTGTCCACCCAGCTCGAGGACGTCAAAGCGGCCCGCAAGGATTTGCTGGATGTGGTTGCCGACGTCGATGCCCGCATCCTGCAGGTGTTCAGCGACGCCTTCGTCGACGTGGAACGTGAGTTCCAGATCGTCTTCAGTTCGTTGTTCCCGGGGGGTGAGGGCCGGTTGCGGCTCACCGCGCCCGAGGACATGCTCACCACCGGCATCGAGGTGGAGGCCCGCCCGCCCGGCAAGAAGGTCTCCCGGCTGTCGTTGCTCTCCGGTGGTGAGAAGGCGCTGACCGCGGTGGCGATGCTGGTGGCGATCTTCCGGGCCCGTCCGTCGCCGTTCTACATCATGGACGAGGTGGAGGCGGCCCTCGATGACACGAACCTGCGCCGGTTGATCGGCCTGTTCGAGATGCTGCGGGACCGATCGCAGCTCATCATCATCACGCACCAGAAGCCGACGATGGAAGTCGCCGATGCGCTCTATGGGGTCACCATGCAGGGCGATGGCATCACCGCGGTGATCTCGCAGCGGATCCGCGGTCAGCAGGTCGATCGGCTGGTTGCCAACTCGTCGTAGCGTTCGGCTGAAACTGCCTCGCGTCTAGCACTGGAAGGATTGTCAGCGTGTCGGAAGGTCTGTGGGTCGCGATCGCGGTCATTGCCGCATTGCTTGTCATCGTCGCGCTGGTTGTGGGTCTGTTGCGCTACCGCAGGCGCCGGATCAGCCTGGCGGCCCGGCCGGAGGTGGAGTCCAAAGACCGTTCGGGCGGCTACACGGCGTCCTCGGGCATCACCTTCAGCCAGACGCCAACGACCACCGAACCGGCCGATCGGATAGACACCAGCGGCCTGCCCGCGGTCGGCGACGACGCGACCATCCCGCGCGACGCCCCGAAACGCACCATCTCCGAGGTTCATCTACCAGAAATCGAGCCCGAACCCGAGACCCCCGCCCCGGTTGCCGCAGAACCGGTGGCGCCGCCGGTCGCACCTGAGACCCCCCAAGCGCCCGAAGTGCCTGAAGCGCCCGAAGCACCCGAAGCGCCCGAAGCGCCCGAGGTTGCCGAGGCCGAGGTCATCGAGCCGCCGGAAGGCCGCTTGGAGCGCCTGCGCGGACGCCTCGCCAAGTCGCAGAACGCGCTCGGGCGCAGTGTGCTGGGCCTGATCGGCGGCGGTGACCTGGACGAGGACTCCTGGCAGGACGTCGAAGACACCCTGTTGGTCGCCGACCTCGGGCCGGTTGTCACCGAGGCGGTGGTGTCACAGTTGCGCAGCCGGCTGGCCAGCGGCAATGTCCGTAGCGAGGATGACGCCCGGGCGGTGCTGCGCGATGTTCTGATCAAGGCGCTGCAACCCGACATGGATCGTTCGATCCGCGCGTTGCCGCATCCGGACCATCCGTCGGTGCTGCTGGTGGTCGGCGTGAACGGAACCGGCAAAACCACCACGGTCGGCAAGCTGGCGCGGGTGCTGGTGGCCGATGGCCGGCGAGTGGTGCTGGGTGCGGCGGACACCTTCCGGGCGGCGGCGGCGGTCCAGCTGCAGACATGGGCGGCCCGGGTGGGCGCGGAGGTGGTCAGCGGGGCCGAGGGAGCCGATCCGGCATCGGTGGCCTTCGATGCCGTCGACAAGGGGGTTGCCGCGGGCGCCGACGTCGTCCTCATCGATACCGCCGGTCGGCTGCACACCAAGGTCGGCCTGATGGATGAGCTGGGCAAAGTGAAGCGTGTGGTGACTCGGCGCGCGGCCGTCGACGAGGTGTTGCTGGTGCTCGACGCCACCATCGGGCAGAACGGGCTGGCTCAGGCCAAGGTCTTTGCCGAGGTCGTCGACATCACCGGGGTGGTGCTGACAAAACTGGACGGAACAGCCAAGGGCGGCATTGTCTTTCGCGTTCAACAGGAACTCGGCGTGCCGGTGAAGCTGGTTGGGCTCGGCGAAGGCCCCGACGACCTGGCGCCGTTCGAACCCGCCGCGTTTGTCGACGCCCTGCTCGGCTGAAAGCTACTCCACAGCAAGTTTTACGTTAATCCTGATGAAACACGTCGGCACCATTGCTGCAACAACTACTGCGCATGGTTCTGGATCAGGTCACCAGTCAACAAATCTGGGGCCCTCCCAACGCTGACTGGAGGTGATAACGAGTGAGTGACTTCCCGATAATGGGCGTGCCCGACACCGGCGACACTGCCTGGATGCTGGCGAGTTCCGCGCTCGTGCTGCTGATGACGCCGGGGCTGACGTTCTTCTATGGCGGCATGGTGCGCGCCAAGAGCGTGCTGAACATGATCATGATGAGCATCAGCGCGATGGGCGTTGTGACCGTGCTGTGGGTGCTCTACGGCTACTCGGTCGCTTTCGGCAACGACATGGGCGGCGTCGCCGGAAACCCGACCGAATACCTGGGGTTGAAGGGGCTGATCGGGGGCAATGGGGCGCCCGCGGATCCCGCCACGCAGACCGCGGCGGTGGACATCCCGCTGGCCGGTTCGCTGCCCATGACGGTGTTTGTGGCATTCCAGCTGATGTTCGCCATCATCACGGTCGCACTGATCTCGGGGGCGGTGGCTGACCGGCTCAAGTTCGGCGCCTGGTTGCTGTTCGCCGGACTGTGGGCGACCTTCGTCTACTTCCCGGTCGCGCACTGGGTCTTCTCGTTCGACGGCGTCACCGCTGCCACCGGCGGCTGGATCGCCAACAAGCTGCACGCGATCGACTTCGCGGGGGGAACCGCGGTCCACATCAACGCCGGTGTGGCCGGCTTGGTGCTGGCGCTGGTGCTGGGCAAGCGCCGCGGTTGGCCCACGACGCTGTTCCGACCGCACAACCTGCCGTTCGTGATGCTCGGGGCGGGGCTGCTGTGGTTCGGCTGGTACGGGTTCAACGCCGGTTCGGCGACCAGCTCCAACGGCACCGCGGCCACGACGTTCGTCGCCACCACCGTCGCTACGGCCGCGGCGATGCTCGCCTGGCTGCTCACCGAGCGAATCCGGGACGGCAAGGCGACCACGCTGGGTGCCGCCTCGGGCATTGTCGCCGGGTTGGTTGCCATCACCCCGTCGTGCTCTTCGGTCAACGTGCTGGGCGCGCTGGTGGTCGGCGCGGTAGCCGGGGTGCTGTGTGCGCTGGCGGTCGGATTGAAGTTCAGACTTGGATTCGACGACTCGCTCGACGTGGTCGGCGTGCACCTGATCGGTGGTCTGGCCGGCACCTTGCTGGTGGGCCTGATGGCCGCCCCGGAGAGCCCGGCCATCAACGGAGTCGAGGGTGTCTCCAAGGGCCTGTTCTACGGCGGCGGCTTCGATCAGCTGGTACGACAAGCTGTCGGAGCCTCTAGCGTTCTCATCTATTCTGGTGTAATCACGTTCATCCTTGCTTTGATCCTGAAGTACACCATCGGGTTGCGTCTGGGTCCGGAGCAGGAGTCCGCGGGCATCGACGAGGCTGAGCACGCCGAGAACGGCTACGACTTCGCGGTCGCTAGCGGTTCGGTTCTACCTCGTCCCGGCATCGTCGCGGATTCGCGTAACGGCCTAGAGGAGCGAGTAGGCGAGAAAGTGGAGGCGGAGCCGAAATGAAGCTGATCACAGCGATCGTAAAGCCGTTCACCCTCGACGACGTCAAGACCAGCCTCGAAGAAGCTGGAGTCTTGGGAATGACGGTCAGCGAGATCCAGGGCTATGGGCGGCAAAAGGGGCACACCGAGGTCTACCGGGGCGCCGAATATTCGGTGGACTTCGTGCCCAAGGTCCGAATCGAGGTCGTGGTCGACGACTCCATCGTGGACAAGGTCGTGGACAGCATCGTCCGGGCCGCGCGCACCGGAAAGATCGGCGACGGCAAGGTGTGGGTCAGCCCCGTGGACACCATCGTGCGAGTACGCACGGGTGAACGCGGACCTGACGCGCTGTGAGAATAGCCGCGCATTGCGCAACGAATCCGGATAGGCCGGCCGGGCGTGAGACAGCACCGGCCGGACCCGTCCGGGCTATCTGATTCGGAGGTCATGGAGCCGGGGAGTGTCCGCGCGGCAAGCGATTTGGCTGCCGCGCGGCGCCAGTTGTTGTCCGATGATCATCGCGACATGGATCCGGCCGAGTTGCGGCAGGCGTGGCTGGATCTGCATGAGTCCTGGCTGATCGTCAAGGCCGCGCAGATCGGGATCGCCGATGACAGCGGTTATGCGATCGTCGGGGTCGGCGGGCTCGGCCGGCGCGAGCTGCTGCCGTATTCGGACCTGGATCTGGTGCTGTTGCACGACGGCAAACCCGTCGAGGAACTGGGCGATGTCGCCGATGCGCTGTGGTATCCACTGTGGGACGCCAACATTCGGCTGGACCACAGTGTGCGCACCGTCTCGGATGCCCTGGGTGTGGCCGGTGCCGACATGGCGGCCGCGCTGGGCATGTTGGAAGCCCGCCACATCGTCGGGGACCAACAGCTCTCGGCGAGCTTGATCGACGGCGTACGCCGCCAGTGGCGCAGCGGAATCCGTTCGCGGATGAACGAACTCGTCGACATGACCCACGACCGTTGGCTGCGCTGCGGGCGCGTCGCCAACCGCGCCGAGCCCGATCTGAAGTCGGGTCGCGGTGGCCTGCGCGATGTCCAGTTGCTTGACGCGCTGGCGATCGCCCAGCTCATCGATCGCCACGGCCTGGTCACGCCC
The DNA here is from genome assembly GCF_003584745.1 of Mycobacterium pseudoshottsii JCM 15466. NCBI lineage: Bacteria > Bacillati > Actinomycetota > Actinomycetes > Mycobacteriales > Mycobacteriaceae > Mycobacterium > Mycobacterium pseudoshottsii. The sequence continues at coordinate 4,400,126 of NZ_AP018410.1, read as the reverse complement.
GACATGCCGGTGGGTTCACTGGATGCCGCATACCTCACCCTGCTCAATGTGCGTACCGAGTTGCACCGGGTCTCCGGCCGTGGCCGCGACCTGCTGTTGGCTCAACATGCCGACGACATCAGCGCGGCGCTGCATTTCGGTGATCGGTTCGACCTGGCCCGGATGCTGTCCAGTGCTGGCCGCACCATCGCCTACCACGCCGAAAGCGGGCTGCGGACCGCCTGCAATGCCCTGCCCCGGCGCGGCATCTCAGCCCTGCGGCGGCGCCCCAAGCGGCGCCCGCTGGACGAGGGCGTGGTCGAATGTGCCAACGAAATCGTGCTGGCCCGCGATGCCCAACCCGAACAAGATGCCGGTCTGGTGCTGCGGGTGGCCGCCGCGGCGGCCCACGCCGGGTTGCCGATCGGTGCCGCCACGCTGCGCCGGTTGGCCGACAGCGCTGCGGAATTGCCGACGCCGTGGCCCCGAGAGGTCCTCGACGACCTGCTGGTGGTGCTGCTGGCCGGTCCTACCGCGGTGGTGACCATCGAAGCGCTCGATCGCACCGGGCTATGGGGGCGCCTGTTGCCGGAGTGGGGTGCGATCCGAGACCTGCCGCCGCGCGACGTGGCCCACAAATGGACGGTGGATCGCCATCTGATCGAGACCGCCGTGCAGGCGGCGCCGCTCACCACGCAGGTGGCCAGGCCCGACCTGCTTGCGCTCGGCGCGCTGTTGCACGACATCGGCAAGGGCAGGGGAGCCGATCACAGCGTGCTCGGCGCCGAGATGGTCGTGGCGATCGGCCAGCGGCTGGGCATTTCCGCCCCCGACATCGATCTGCTGTCCAAGCTGGTCCGCCACCACTTGTTGCTACCGGTCGTGGCCACCCGAAGCGACCTGAATGACCCCAGCACCATCACGCGGGTGTCGGAGGCCCTGGGCGGGGATCCGCAATTGCTCGAGGTGCTGCGTGCGCTGACCGAAGCGGACTCGAAGGCGACCGGTCCGGGTGTGTGGAGTGACTGGAAGGCGTCGCTGGTCGACGACCTGGTGTCGCGCTGCCGCTTGGCGATGGCGGGCGAACCGCTGCCGCGTGCCGATCCCGAAGCACCACACTATGTTTCGCTGTCGGCCGACCACGGAGTGCACGTGGAGATCGCGCCCGGCGAGAGTGCTCGCATGTACCAGGTGGTGATGGCCGCTCCGAACAAGCCCGGGTTGGTGTCCAAGGCGGCGGCGGTGTTGGCGCTGAATTCGCTGGGTGTGCATTCGGCGTGGGTGAACAGCCACGAGGGCGTCGCGATCACCCAATTCGTGGTGTCCCCGCTTTTCGGCACCCCGGCCGCCGCCGACCTGTTGCGTCAGCAGTTCGTCGGCGCGCTCAGCGGCGACATCGACGCCCTCGCCATGGTGGAAAAGCGGGACAGCGAGGCCACCAGCAACGCGTCCCAGCGAGCCGGCGAGGTGGTCGCGGGGGTGCCGGTCACGCGTTCGACCGCGCCGCCGCGCATCCTTTGGCTCGACTCCGCCGCCCCCGATCAGCTGGTGCTCGAAGTTCGTTCGATGGACCGGCCGGGACTGCTCGCGCTGCTGACGCGCGCGCTGGAACGGGCGGGCGCAGACATCGTCTGGGCCAAGGTGAACACGTTCGGTTCGACCGCCGCAGACGTGTTCTGCGTGACGGTTTCGGCCGGGCTCGAGGAGCCCCAAGCACGGGCCGCGATGGAGCAGCAGCTCTCGGCCGTGCTGGGTGGGTCCGCGGACGTGCTGCTCGACGAGCCCGTCGGCGACTAGCCGTGCGAACCGGGGGCCGGCCGGCCTCACCCATGTTCGGCGTTGAGTTGGCGCACCGCGTCAATGCGCGCCTTGAGCTGGTCGCGGGTTGCCGCGGCGATCGGTGGTCCACCGCAGCGCCGCCGCAGTTCGTTGTGGATCCATCCGTGCGGCTTGCCGGTCCGGTGGTGGGCTATCGACACGAGGGTGTTGAGCTCGCGGCGCAGCTCGCGGATCTGGCCGTGGGTGGTGGCCGGCTCGGCCAGCGTCCCGACTTGTGTGACCCCTTGTTGCAGCTGGGCCCGCTTCTGCAGTTGTTCGTCTTGGCGACGGTGTAGCAAGGCGCGCATCTGATCGGCATCCAGCAGGCCGGGGATGCCCAGATAATCGGCTTCCTCGTCGCTGCCCGCCGGGGTGGCGGTCCCGAACGAGGAGCCGTCGAAGATGACCTGATCGAGTTCGGCGTCGGCTCCTAGCGAGGTGAAGCCCTTCTCGAGATCGCCCTGCTCGTCTTGTGTCTTGGTGGCCGGATCGCCGTCGAGCGGATCATCGAGGGATTCGCGATGCGGTTTGCCCAGCACGTGGTTGCGCTGGGCCTCGAGTTCGCTGGCCAACTGCAACAGGTTGGGCACCGAGGGCAGGAAAATGCTCGCGGTTTCGCCCGGTCGGCGGGACCGGACGAATCTGCCGATGGCCTGCGCGAAGAACAACGGTGTCGAAGCGCTGGTGGCGTAGATCCCCACGGACAGGCGGGGCACGTCGACGCCTTCGGACACCATGCGCACCGCGACCAGCCAGCGGCTGGTGCTGTTGGAGAATTCCGTGATCCGTTCCGATGATCCGGGGTCGTCGGAGAGCACGACCGTGGGTGTTTCCCCGGTCATCTTCTGCAGCAACGCGGCGTAGGCGCGGGCGGCGGTGCGGTCGGAGGCGATGATCATGCCCCCGGCATCGGGCACGTGCTCGCGCAACTGACGCAGTCGCCGGTCCGCGGCCGCGATCACCGCGGGCATCCATTCGCCGGCCGGATCCAGCGCCGTGCGCCACGCCCGTGCGGTCTGTTCGGCCGACAGCGGCTCGCCCAGTCGCGCCTCGTGCTCTTCGCCCGCGCTATCGCGCCAGCGGGCCTGCCCGGAGTAGGCGAGGAACACCACCGGCCGGACCACGCCGTCGGCAAGGGCCTCCGCGTAGCCGTAGGTGTGGTCGGCCTGGGAGCGCAACACACCTTCCCCGTCGGGCTCATAGTTGACGAACGGGATGGGGGAGTCGTCGCTGCGGAAGGGCGTCCCGGTCAGCGCGAGCCGGCGCGACGCGTCGCTGAACGCCTCCCGGATCGCGTCGCCCCAGGTCTTGGCATCGCCGCCGTGGTGGATCTCATCGAAGATGACCAGGGTCTTGCGCTGCTCGGTGCGCACCCGGTGCAGCGTCGGATGCGCTGCGACCTGGGCATAGGTGACCACCACGCCGTGATACTCGGCCGAAGTCTGGGCGTTGGAGTTGCTGAACTTCGGGTCCAGCGAGAGGCCCAGCCGAGCGCCCGCCTGCGCCCACTGGGTCTTGAGATGCTCGGTGGGCACCACCACCGTGATCTGCTCTGCGGCCCGCTGACCAAGCGCTTCGGCCGCGATCCGCAGGGCGAATGCCGTCTTGCCGGACCCGGGGGTGGCCACCGCCAGGAAATCACGCGGCTGGGTGCCCAGGTACTTCACCAGCGCCCTGCGCTGCCAGCTGCGCAGCGGTCGAGTGCCCTCGATGATGGGTTCGGCGGGGCTTACCGACTGCATCGACCTTGCTCCCCCCGTAGCTGTTCGGCCGCGCCTGGCGTTCACCAATCGAGCCACTGCCAAGCCCCGGATCCGCGGCGTCGCTGCCGCGCGGTGCCCTCGCGGCGCCCTCGCGGCGCAGCTCACGACGGTCTTCATCGGCCGGTCGACGACTTGGCGAGTGTGAAATCTAGCATGACAACACATTTCGGCACGTGCACGACACCGGCCGGTGCGGTGCTGGGAGCTACCCGGACGCTCGGTGGCGGCTTGCCGGCGCGGTGAATCCGCCGGTGTCGTCGAAGAACGCCCACTGGCCGCCGTCGTTGACCTCCAACCGCCAGCCCAGCCGGGAACTGCCCGCAACCGAGCCGGTGAACCACGTGTGTGCGTCCTCGGCGCTGTCGCAGTTCTTCGTCGCGACGATCGCGCCGTGCGGATCGATAACTCGGAACGCAACCATGGGGCTTGGTTAGCCCTTCCGGCGGGCTTTCAATCGCGGCGGGAGGTCGCGCTGTGGCACGGCGGGATTTGTCGCGCCGGCGAGCGGACCAAGGGCCACGACGGTGCCGCACCATGATTACGCATTAGGCTGGCGGTCGTGTTTGAATCGCTGTCCGACCGGTTGACCGGTGCCCTGCAGGGGCTGCGCGGCAAGGGCCGCCTCACCGACGCCGATATCGATGCCACTGCCCGTGAGATCCGGCTGGCCCTGCTCGAGGCCGACGTTTCGTTGCCGGTGGTTCAGGCTTTTGTCCACCGGATCAAAGAACGCGCCCGTGGGGCCGTGGTATCCGGAGCCCTCAACCCGGCGCAACAGGTTGTCAAGATCGTCAACGAGGAGCTTGTCGGCATCCTCGGCGGCCAGACGCGCGAGTTGGTTTTCGCCAAGACACCGCCGACCGTGGTGATGCTGGCCGGTCTGCAGGGGTCCGGCAAGACGACGCTGGCCGGCAAGTTGGCCGCACGTCTTCGCGGCCAAGGCCACACGCCGCTGCTGGTGGCGTGTGACCTGCAGCGACCGGCCGCAGTGAACCAGCTGCAGGTGGTCGGCCAGCGGGCCGGGGTGCCGGTATTCGCGCCGCATCCGGGCGCCTCGCCCGAATCCGGCCCCGGCGACCCGGTAGCCGTCGCCGCGGCGGGGCTGGCCGAAGCCCAGGCCAAGCATTTCGACGTCGTCATCGTGGACACCGCCGGCCGGTTGGGCATCGACGAGGAGTTGATGGCCCAGGCCTCGGCCATCCGCAAGGCCATCAACCCCGACGAGGTGCTGTTCGTCCTGGACGCGATGATTGGCCAGGACGCCGTGGCCACCGCCCAGGCATTCGGGGAAGGGGTCGGCTTCACTGGGGTGGCGCTGACCAAGCTCGACGGCGATGCCCGCGGTGGTGCCGCGTTGTCGGTCCGCGAAGTGACCGGCGTTCCGATCCTTTTCGCGTCAACCGGGGAGAAGCTCGAGGACTTCGACGTCTTCCACCCGGACCGCATGGCCAGTCGCATCCTGGGCATGGGCGACGTGTTGAGCCTGATCGAACAGGCCGAACAGGTCTTTGACGCCGAGCAGGCCGAACAAGCCGCCGCCAAGATCGGCGCCGGCGAACTGACCCTGGAAGACTTCCTCGAGCAGATGCTCGCGGTGCGCAAGATGGGCCCGATCGGCAACCTGCTGGGCATGCTGCCCGGTGGTGCGCAGATGAAGGATGCGCTGGCCGAGGTCGACGACAAGCACCTGGATCGGATCCAGGCCATCATCCGCGGTATGACACCCGAAGAACGGGCCGACCCCAAAATCATCAATGCGTCGCGGCGGCTGCGTATCGCCAACGGCTCCGGTGTATCGGTGTCGGAGGTCAACCAGCTGGTCGACCGCTTCTTCGAAGCTCGCAAGATGATGTCGTCGATGCTCGGCGGCATGGGCATCCCCGGCATGGGGCGCAAGTCCGCGACCCGAAAAAGCAAGGGTGCAAAAGGCAAGGCCGGCAAGAAGGGCAAGAAGGGGGGCGCCCGCGGTCCGACTCCGCCGAAGGTGAAAAGCCCCTTCGGCATGCCGGGCATGCCGGGTATGCCGGGTATGCCGGGTATGCCGGGTATGCGGGCCGGATTCCCGGATCTGTCGCAGATGCCCGAAGGGCTCGATGAGCTGCCGCCCGGCCTGGCCGACTTCGACCTGTCCAAGCTGAATTTCCCGGGCAAGAAGTAGTCCGCCGTGCGACTGCACGTGCGGGGGCGGGGGCTGCCCGACGAGACTGCGGTCGAGCTGTGGATCGTCGACGGCCACATCAGCACGGAGCCGGTCAGCGGCGCCGACACGGTCTTCGACGGCGGCTGGATTCTGCCCGGGCTGGTCGACGCGCATTGCCACGTTGGGCTGGGCCACCAAGGTGCCATCGAGCTTGACCAGGCCATCGCCCAAGCCGAAGCCGAACGCGACGCGGGGGCGCTGCTGCTGCGCGATTGCGGGGCACCCACTGACACCCGCCCCCTCGACGACCGCGAAGACCTGCCGCGAATCATCCGCGCGGGCCGCCATCTGGCCAGACCGAAACGCTACATTCCGGGATTCGCGCCAGAACTCGAAGACGAATCCGAGTTGCCCGCCGCGGTGGCCGCCCAAGCCCGCCGCGGCGACGGCTGGATCAAGCTGGTCGGGGACTGGATCGACCGCCAAATCGGCGATCTCGCCCCGCTGTGGTCCGACGAGGTACTCAAAGCCGCCATCGACGCGGCACACGCCAACGGTGCCAGGGTCACCGCGCACGTTTTCGGAGAGGATGCGCTGCCCGGATTGATCAACGCCGGGATTGACTGCATCGAGCACGGCACCGGCCTGACCGACGACACGATTTCGCTCATGCGCGACCACGGGACCGCTCTGGTCCCCACGCTGATCAACGTCGAGAACTTTCCCGGCATCGCCGATTCCGCCGTCCGCTATCCGACCTACGCCGCCCACATGCGCGACCTGTATGCGAGCACCTACCCGCGGGTCGCGGCGGCGCGCGAGGCGGGGATTGCGATCTACGCCGGCACCGACGCGGGCGGCACGATCCAACACGGGCGGATCGCCGACGAGGTCGAAGCCCTCAAGAAGATCGGAATGAGCGCCACCGAGGCGCTGGGTGCCGCGTGCTGGGAGGCGCGGCGCTGGCTGGGCCGGCCCACGGTAGAGCACGGGGCATCGGCGGACCTGGTGTGCTTTTCCGAAGACCCCCGTCGGGGTGCCGCAATACTTAACCGGCCGGATCTGGTGATCCTGCGCGGCCGGACCTATCGCCCCAACCAACTAGGTCACCGCTAGCTCAGCGGCGGTCGTGCGCGGCTACTCGCGCCTGGCTACTATCGCGAAATGGCGTTGGACAACGGTGCGGTCTATGCCGGCTACACCGTGGTTCGCAGGTTGCGCGCGGACGCGACCGGTGAGAGCTATCTGGTTAGCGAACCCGGCTTTCCGGGCTGGCAGGTGCTCGAGATCCTTCCGCAGTCGTGGTCGTCGGATGACGCATTCCGCCGGCGATTCGAGCGCGACAGCGCGATCGCGGCCAGGCTCTATCACCCGCACATCGTGGAGGTTCGCGCCCACGGTGAGCTGGACGGCAGGCTGTGGATCGCGATGGACTACATCGAGGGCATCGATGTCGGGCAACTGATGCGCGATCGGTTTCCCGCGGTCTTGCCGGTCGGCGAGGTACTCGAGATCGTGGCTCCGGTTGCCGACGCCCTCGACTATGCCCATCAACGCGGGCTCGTCCACGGCGACGTCAAACCCGCCGACATCGTGATGACGAATGCGGGGGAGGGCCAACCCCGGATCCTGTTGAAAGGCTTCGGCATAGCCGCTCCCCACGGCGCGCCGGGCGACGCGACCGGATTTGTGGCGCCCGAACAACTCACCGGCGCCGAGGCCGACGGGCGCTCCGACCAGCATGCGTTGGCGGCCACCGCCATGATCCTGCTCACCGGCGCGGCCCCGGGTGGCGGTTCCCCATCCGCGGCGCCCAAACTCAGCGACCTGCGTCCCGACCTGGCACGGCTGGATGCGCTGTTCGCCAGAGCGCTGGCAACCGAGCCGGCCGGCCGCTTCCGGACCTGCCACGAGCTAGCGGATGCGCTGCGCGATGAGGTCGGGGGCAGTTTCGGCGCTGCCGGCCGGGACGACATGGAGGTGGGCGCGTCCTGGGACCTCTCTCCGGAGGCCGGGGCCACCGGTGCGAGCCAGGACCGCGAGGTCCTTGACTACCCGGCCTACGGCTGGCCGGCGGTCGCACCGCCGCAGCCCCCGGTCCACCCCGGACCCATGCCGATGGCTCCCCAGCCGCCCGCCACCCTGCTGCAGGCGGTGGCAGCGTCGCTGGCACGGCGGCTCAACGAATTCTCCGCGGCGGGCCGTGAACCGCGCAAGCGCAGGCTACGGCGCATTCTCATCGGGTCGGTGGTCGCGATCCTGTCGGTGGGCATGCTGGCCGTCGCCATCCCGAGCCTGCGTGAGATAACCAGCAGCCCACCTCCAGCAGCGGCCCCCGCAACCAGTTCACCGCCCGCGCCCAGCACGTCGGCCACCAGCCCCCAGGCCGCCACCCCGGAGCCCCTGGACGGCACCTACAGCATCGAAATTCAACGCGCCAAGCAGCTCTACAACGGCAGACCCAGCCCACAGCCGCCCAATGTGACCACCTGGTGGGCCATCCAATCCTCGTGCATACCGACGGGGTGCCTCGCGGCTGCCGCCATGCTCGACGGCTACGGTCATGGGCAGGCCAAGCAGGGGATTCCCCCCATCATCATGGAGTTTTCCGAAGGTCAGTGGCGATCGCGGCCCGATACGGTGCGGTTTGCCTGCATCGGGCCCAATGGCGAGGCGAACACCCAGACCACAGTGCAGGTGCTGACGCTGCGCCCGCAATCCACGGGTGACCTCGTCGGTGCTCTGGTGGTCACCGTGGAAACCAATGAGTGCGGCCAACAATCGGCCGTGATCCGGATCCCCGCGGTGGCTAGCCGCAGTGGCGATATTCCGCCTGGGATCAAGGTGCCCAACCCGGTGACGATCCCCAAAGCCCCTCAGGCGCCTGCCACGTCCGAGTCCCCGTCCGAGACGCCAACGGTCACCCCGACCACTGCGCCGTCGGGCCCCGGCCGCTGATCGATAACTGCCCAGCACAAATGGGGGAGGAGCGCGAATCCAAAAAAGATTGCGAGTGATCGCTATCTATGTTAGATTGTCTGCAACCCGCAATCTGGAGGAACTGTGACCTACGACGTGATCATCCGTGACGGACTCTGGTTCGACGGAACCGGCAGCGCGCCGCAAACCCGCACGCTCGGAATCCGCGACGGCATGGTGGCGACGGTGTCGGCAGGCCCGCTGGATGAGACCGGATGCGCCCAGGTCATCGACGCGGCCGGGAAGTGGGTCATGCCCGGCTTCATCGACGTGCACACCCACTACGACGCCGAGGTGCTACTCGATCCCGGGCTGCGCGAGTCGGTGCGCCACGGTGTCACCACGGTGTTGCTCGGAAACTGCTCCCTGTCGACGGTCTACGCGGGCGCCGAAGATGCCGCCGACCTGTTCAGTCGGGTCGAGGCGGTGCCGCGCCAGTTCGTCTTGGGTGCCTTGTCCGCCGCCAAGAGCGAACGCGCATGGTCGAACGCGGCCGAATACATCACGGCCATCGACTCCCTGCCGCTTGGGCCGAATGTGAGCTCACTGCTTGGTCATTCGGACCTGCGAGCCACCGTCCTCGGGCTCGAACGCGCCACCGACGCGAGCGTGCGGCCCAGCGAAGCCGAGCTGGGGCGCATGGCCACGCTGCTCGATGAGGCACTAGATGCCGGGATGCTCGGCATGTCCGGGATGGACTCGGCGATCGACAAGCTCGACGGTGAGCGCTTCCGGTCGCGCGCGCTGCCGTCGACCTTCGCGACGTGGCGGGAACGGCGCCGGCTGATCAAAGTTTTGCGCAAGCGCGGGCGAATCCTGCAGAGCGCACCCAACGTCGACAAGCCCGCTTCGGCGCTGCTGTTCTTCCTGGCCAGCAGTCGGATCCTGAACCGCCGCAAGGGAGTTCGGATGAGCTTGCTGGTCTCTGCCGACTCCAAGTCGATGCCGATGGCGGTGCACACGTTCGGATTGGGTGCCCGGCTGCTGAACAAGCTGTTGGCCGCCAGCGTCCGATTCCAGCACCTGCCGGTGCCGTTCGAGCTCTACTCCGACGGAATCGACCTGCCGGTCTTCGAGGAGTTCGGCGCCGGCACCGCGGCGTTGCACCTTCGCGAACAAGTGCAGCGCAACCAGTTGTTGGCCGACGAGTCCTACCGTCGCGAGTTTCGGCGTGAATTCGACCGCACCAAACTCGGACCGTCCTTGTGGAACAAAGACTTTCACGACGCAGTGATCGTCGAGTGCCCCGACGAGTCGTTGATCGGCAAGAGCTTCGGGGCCATCGCAGACGAGCGCGGGCTGCATCCACTCGATGCGTTCCTCGACGTGCTCGTCGAAAACGGCGAACGCAACGTGCGCTGGACGACCGTCGTCGCCAACCACCGTCCCAAACAGCTCAACAAGCTGGCCGCCGAGCCCGGCGTTCACATGGGCTTCTCCGACGCCGGCGCGCACCTGCGCAACATGGCCTTCTACAACTTCCCCTTGCGGTTGCTCAAGCGAACCTGGGACGCCGAGCGGGCCGGAAAGCCGTTCCTGTCCCTGCGGCAGGCGGTGTATCGCCTGACCGGTGAACTGGCCGAGTGGTTTGGCGTCGATGCCGGCACGTTGCGCGAGGGTGACCGCGCGGACTTCGTGGTGATCGACCCGGCCCACCGCGACGAATCGGTAGACGGCTATCACGAGGCGCAGGTGCCGTTCTATGGCGGCCTGTCGCGCATGGTCAATCGCAACGACGCGACCGTGATCGCCACCGGTGTGGCCGGTGCCGTGGTGTTCGGCACCGGCCAGTTCCGGGACGGCTATGGTCAAACGGTGCGGTCGGGCCGGTACCTGAGGGCGGGGCAGCGATACACGGCAGCTAGCGTCAGCGCCTGAGATGGCCCGGACCCAGCAGCAACGCCGCGAAGAAACCGTCGCGCGGCTGCTGCAGGCCAGCATCGACACCATCGTCGAGGTTGGATACGCCCGGGCGTCGGCGGCCATCATCACCAAGCGTGCCGGCGTGTCGGTGGGCGCTCTGTTCCGTCACTTCGAGACGATGGGCGACTTCATGGCGGCGACCGCCTACGAGGTGCTGCGCCGGCAACTGGACATCTTCACCAAGCAAGTCGCCGAAATACCCGCGGACCGGCCGGCGCTGGAAGCGGCGCTGGCAATACTGCGCGACATCACCGCCGGGGCGACCAACGCGGTGCTGTATGAACTCATGATCGCGGCGCGCACCGACGACAAGCTCAAAGAAACCCTGCAGCACGTGCTGGGGCAATATCGCGCCAAGATCTACGACGCCGCGCGCACCCTGCCCGGCGCTGAGGGCTTCCCGGAGGAGACCTTCCCGGCCATCGTGGCGGTGTTGACCAACGTGTTCGACGGAGCCGCGATCGTGGGGGCGGTGTTGCCTCAGCCGGACATCGACGAGCAGCGAATCCCGGTGCTCGCCGCGCTACTGAGCGCCGCGGTGCCGGATACCGCTCCCTAGCGGTCGAGCCCGCCGGCGGCTACAGAGATCCGATGCCGGACTGCGGGTTGAGGGCGAATCCCCAGTCGAAAAGACTTCCGGCCTGGTCCCAGTAGGTGGGCCCGCCCTCTTTGACCAGCCCGTACATCATGGCAATCACCAGCCGGCGGCCGTTTCGGGCCGCCGCACCGACAAAGGTCTTGCGGGCGGCGTTGGTGTAGCCCGTCTTGCCCCCGATCGCGCCCGGATAGCGCTGTAACAGCTCGTCTTGGTTGACGATCGGGTGCTCACCATCCTCGCCGGGGAACATCGCCGACGGCTCCGCGGTGATGTGCGCGAACACCGGATTAGCCATCGCGGTGCGGAAGATCACCGCGAGGTCATGAGCGGTCGACCATCCCGACCCGCCGGGGCCGTCCAATCCCGAGGGAGTGGCCGCGTGGGTGTTCATGGCGCCCAACGCGGCGGCCTTGGCGTTCATCTTGGCGACCGCGGCGTCCTGGCCGCCGAGCATCTGCGCCAGCGTATTGGCGGCATCGTTGCCCGACACCAGCAGCAGGCCGTCGAGCAGTTGACGGGCGGTGTAGGTGTGACCCGCTTTGACGCCGACGCAGTTGCACTCCACGTGCGTGTCGGCCTCGTCTGCGACGACGGTCGAGTTCAGGTTGAGTTCGTCGAGCGCCACCAAAGCCAGGAGCACCTTGATGGTGCTCGCGGGCGGGTGGGTGACATTCTGGTCGCGCCCGGCAAGCACCTGGCCGGTGTCCAGATCGGCGACGATCCAGGTCTGTGCGGGACCGTCGGGGATTGGCACCGATCCGGCCGGCTGCATTTCGGTATCGGCCGATGCGGTGGCACCGCTGATGGTGGCGGCCGTGAGCAGCACCGCGGCTACGGCCATGACCTTTCGCATGGGCGCAAAGTGTAACTTCCGCGGCTTCGGGACGCCTATTTTCGAACGGATCGGCGGTGTTGAATCGAATCATGTTGAGCCTGCCCGAAATTTCTGACCGGTTAGAGATCCAGCAGCTGCTCGTGGACTACTCCACCGCCATTGACCTGCGCCGATTCGATGACCTCGACAAGGTGTTCACCCCGGACGCCTATATCGACTACCGCGCGATGGGCGGCATCGACGGCCAGTACCCGCACGTCAAGGCGTGGCTTGCCGAGGTGTTGCCCAACTTCGCCAACTACGCGCAGATGCTGGGTCTGCCATCGATTCGGCTCGCCGGCGACACCGCGACCGCGCGCACTTTCTGCTTCAACCCGATGGTGTTCGCCGGCGAGAAGCCCACCACCATGTTGCTCGGGCTCTGGTACGACGACGAGTTCGTGCGCACCGCCGAGGGCTGGCGGATGAGCCGCCGCGCCGAAACGAAGTGCTTCGATCGACGCCCCTGACGCCGGCGCGCCCCAGCGGTGCGTTGGCGGATCGAGCGAATTTCCGGGATCGCAGGGTGCTCTGGCACAATGGGCGGCTGTCCACCGCGCGACCGTGCATCGTTGCGATACCGCCCGGTGGTCGAACACGCGAGGCAAAACCGGTTCCCGGCATCCCGCCCGGATCGCTGAATTGCAGCGTGCACACACAGGAGAAATCGCTTTCATGGCTGTAAAGATCAAGCTCACCCGGCTCGGCAAGATCCGTAACCCGCAGTACCGCATCGCGGTGGCGGACGCTCGCACCCGGCGTGATGGTCGCTCGATCGAGGTCATCGGCCGCTACCACCCCAAGGAAGAGCCGAGCCTGATCGAGATCAACTCCGAGCGGGCCCAATACTGGCTGTCCGTGGGGGCGCAGCCCACCGAACCCGTTCTCAAGCTGCTCAAGATCACCGGTGACTGGCAGAAGTTCAAGGGCCTGCCCGGCGCCGAGGGCCGGTTGAAGGTCAAGCCGCCCAAGCCCAGCAAGCTCGAACTGTTCAACGCCGCGTTGGCTGCCGCCGAGGGTGGTCCCACCACCGAGGCCACCAAGCCGAAGAAGAAGTCGCCGGCCAAGAAGGCCAAGGGCGGCGAAGGCGACGCCGATGCGGCGGCCGAGAAGGTGGAAGCTTCCGCCGAGGGTGAGCAGACCGAATCGGCCGAGAGCTGACGACCGCTATGAGCACTGTCGTGGTCGACGCTGTCGAGCATCTGGTCCGCGGAATCGTGGACAACCCCGACGATGTGCGGGTGGACATGGTGACGAGCCGTCGCGGACGCACCGTCGAAGTCCACGTCCACCCCGACGACTTGGGCAAGGTGATCGGGCGCGGGGGACGTACCGCAACGGCACTGCGGACACTGGTCGCCGGCATCGGCGGCCGTGGTATCCGCGTTGACGTGGTGGACACCGACCAGTAGCGAAGCCTTGCTCATGGAGCACCGATGGAGCTGGTAATCGGGCGCGTGGTGAAAGCGCACGGGATTACCGGCGAGGTTGTCGTCGAGATCCGAACCGACGAACCGGACCGCCGGTTCACGCCGGGCGCCAGCCTGCGCGCCAAGAGATCCCGAGACGGCCGCACCGGCCGCAATTATGTGATCGAAGGCGTGCGTGAGCACGGTGCGCGGCTGCTGGTGCGATTGGCCGGGGTGAACGACCGGGACACGGCCGATGGGCTGCGTGGCAGTCTGTTCGTCATCGATTCCGCCGACCTGCCGCCGATCGAGGAGCCCGACACCTACTACGACCACCAGTTGGAGGGACTTCGGGTCCGGACCACGGCGGGCCAAGACGTCGGAGTGGTCGCCGAGGTACTGCACACCGGTGCCGGCGAGTTGCTGGCGGTCAAATGTGATTCCGGCGAGGTGTTGGTGCCGTTCGTCGGCGCGATCGTCACGTCGGTGTCGCTGGACGATCGCATTCTCGAGATCGACCCGCCCGACGGGCTGCTGGACCTGGGGTCCTAGGGGTGTCATGAAAATCGACGTGGTGACGATTTTCCCGGCGTACCTGGACCCGCTGCGGCAATCGTTGCCGGGCAGGGCGATTGCGTCGGGCCTCGTCGACCTACAGGTGCATGACCTGCGCCGGTGGACCTACGACGTGCACCACTCGGTAGACGACTCGCCCTACGGCGGCGGGCCCGGAATGGTCATGAAGGCGCCGGTCTGGGGGGAAGCGCTCGACGAAATATGTTCGGCTGAAACGCTTCTGGTTGTCCCGACGCCCGCCGGCTCGCTGTTTGACCAGGCCACCGCGCAACGGTGGAGTGCCGAGCAGCACTTGGTGTTCGCCTGCGGCCGGTATGAGGGGATAGACCAGCGGGTCGCCGAGGACTCGGCCCGGCGCATGCGGGTCGAGGAAGTCTCGATCGGCGACTATGTCCTGCCCGGCGGGGAGTCCGCGGCGGTGGTGATGATCGAGGCCGTGCTGCGATTGTTGACCGGAGTGCTGGGCAATCCCGCATCCCACCAAGAGGATTCGTTTTCGCCGGAACTGGATCGGTTGCTGGAGGGGCCCAGCTATACCCGGCCACCGAGCTGGCGGGGGCTCGACGTGCCCGAGATCCTGCTCTCCGGTGACCACGCGCGCATCGCCACTTGGCGCCGGGAGGTCTCGTTGCGGCGCACCCGGGAGCGCCGGCCCGACCTCGCGCCACCGGAGTAGCCCTGCCGAGCAGACGCGGAATCGCACATCGCGAAGCGGTTTGGCGCGATTCCGCGTCTGCTCGCCGGCAAGAGGGGCGTTGCGGGGCCGTAGGGCCCGCGCTGGACCGGGTCAGATCCGGCCGGCGGGAAAGATCGTCTTGACGGCTTGGGTGATCGTTTCGCGCGCGGTGGCGTCATCGGAGGCCTGCAGCGATTCGATCACCATGATGTAGCGGCGGTCCGAGCCGATGATTCCGGTCGACAGATGCATCCAGTCGGCGCCGATGCAGCACATCCACCCCTGCTTGACCGCGACCGGTTCGGCGTAGAGGCCGTCGGGGATGCCAAACCGTTGTGGGTAGCCGTCGATTCCGTTCGGAGTGGACTGGGCCAGGTCGTTGACGATGATGGCGGCACTCTGCAACGGCAGCCCACCCTCCCCGTCGAGCAACATCTCGTAGTAGCGGATCAGGTCAGGTGCGGAACTGAAGGTGTTCCACCAGCGCCCGTCGCTGGGTGGTGCGGTGGCGGCCAATCCGTACCGGGTCGCGATCTCGGTGACGATGGCATCGCCGCCGAGCTCGCCCCAGAACTGCTCGGCGGCGCCGTCATCCGATGAGCGCAGCATGTTTTCGAGGGCCTGGCGATCCTGGGCAGAAAGGGTGTTCTTGCCCTGGGACGCCCGCAATAACAACTCGTCGGCGATGAACAGCTTGGACACCGAGGCGGTGGCGATGATCGAGGTCTTGCCGTTGGAGACCAGCTGGTGGGTAGCGCGGTCCAGGATCGCGACCGTGATGGTGGCGCCCTTGGCGGCGGCTTCCTCGGTTGCCCGCTGGATGCGTTCTTGAACCCCGACCAGACCGGCCGAGGGCAATAGCGCGGCCGGATCTTCGGGCGGCGTGATGGCACGCAGCAGCAGTTCGATCAGCTGTTGCTGCTGGGGCTGGGATTGTTGCCGGGATGATTCGCGATCATCGGTCCCATACGCCTTGGCCTGCACCTTTGCCTCGCAACCGGTGAGCACCAGCGATACCACCAATGCCACCGCCGCCGCGGCGGTCAGCATCGTCAGCGGCCGTGCTCGCATGCTTCTCCTTCAGCACTCTCCGGTAACGCGAAGACGCGCAAGTGTGGCGGCCGCACTGCCATCTGCCCCGGGAATCACGCAAAGCTGAGGGTTCGGCCTGCGCGGTTTGGCACCTGTCTTATGTACCACTTGCAGGCGCTTTGCGGACGATGTGAACCGCCCGGATTTCCTGTGATTTTCACTGCATGCGTACCGTCTGGCACAATTGGCCAGTTGTCTTTAGCAGTTGTCGGCGGGCCGCTTGCTCCGCCTGTTGCGAGATACACCCATAAAGCCCATATCCATTGGCTTGGTAAGTGCCGCGTGCCTGCGTGTATGCGGTCTGCCGAGCCGCGATCCGGAGGAAGTGTCTTTCCAATGAACAGGCTGGACTTCGTCGACCAGGCGTCGCTGCGCGACGACATCCCGGCCTTCAGCCCGGGCGACACCATCAATGTGCACGTCAAAGTCATCGAGGGCGCCAAGGAGCGTATCCAGGTGTTCAAGGGTGTGGTGATTCGCCGGCAGGGTGGGGGCATCCGCGAGACGTTCACAGTGCGCAAGGAAAGCTACGGCGTCGGCGTCGAGCGGACGTTCCCGGTGCACTCGCCGAACATCGACCACATCGAGGTGGTAACGCGTGGTGACGTTCGTCGCGCCAAGCTGTACTACCTTCGTGAACTGCGCGGCAAGAAGGCCAAGATCAAGGAGAAGCGCTGACCGGCGCGGCCTTGGTGGCCATCCCGGCCTGCCTGGGCACCACGGGCGGTTCAACTCGCCAGTGGCTCGCCAGTCTCGAAGGCTACGGCGCGCGCTGGCTACGCTGATCACGTGACCGAAACCACGGACTCCCCATCTGAGCGCGAGCCCGACGCAGGTCAGTCGGAGGCGCCGCTCGCTGCTCGAGGTGCTGATGCCCCGGGTGCGGCGGCTCAGGAAGAACCTGGGGCGGAGTCGAGGGCGGCCGACGAGGACGAGTCGAAGCCGGCCAAGAAATCGACCCTGCGTGAATTCGCGACCCTGGCCGTCATCGCGATAGTGATCTACTACGTGATGTTGACGTTTGTGGCGCGTCCATACCTGATTCCGTCGGAGTCGATGGAGCCCACCCTGCACGGGTGTTCGACCTGCGTCGGTGACCGCATCATGGTGGACAAGCTCACCTACCGGTTCACTTCACCCAAGCCCGGTGACGTCATCGTCTTCAAGGGGCCACCGTCGTGGAACGTCGGCTACAAGTCGATACGTTCGAGCAACACCGCGCTGCGCTGGGTGCAAAACGCCCTCTCGTTCATCGGTTTCGTGCCCCCGGACGAGAACGATTTGGTCAAACGCGTCATCGCGGTGGGCGGACAGACCGTCCAATGCCGCTCCGACACCGGGTTGACCGTCGACGGTAAGCCGCTCAAGGAGCCATATCTGGATCCGGCCACCATGCTGGCTGACCCATCCGTCTACCCCTGCCTGGGCAGCGAATTCGGGCCGGTGACCGTCCCGGCGGGCCGGCTGTGGGTGATGGGCGACAATCGGACCCACTCGGCGGATTCGCGGGCACATTGCCCCATGCTGTGCACCGGGGACGCCATGGCCGGCACCGTGCCGGTGGCCAACGTCATCGGCAAGGCGCGGTTCATCGTGTGGCCGCCGTCGCGGTGGGGCGTGGTGCGTTCGGTGAACCCCCAAACGGGCCATTAACCGTGGCCACCACCTGGCCGCCACGAACCGTGATCCGCAAGTCTTCCGGACTGCGCACTCTGGAGTCCGCGCTGCAGCGCAGCGGTCTGGGACCGGTAGCCGGTGTGGATGAGGTGGGGCGAGGTGCGTGCGCGGGCCCGCTGGTGGTCGCCGCTTGCGCACTCGGGCCGAATCGCTACGAGAGCCTGGCCGCCCTCGACGATTCGAAAAAACTCACCGAAAAGACTCGGGAAAAGCTGTTCCCGTTGATCTGCCGCTATGCCCTGGCCTATCACGTGGTGTTCATTCCGTCGGTGGAGGTCGACCGTCGTGGTGTGCACGTGGCCAACATCGAAGGCATGCGGCGGGCGGTGGCCGGGCTGTCGGTGCGCCCCGGCTATGTGCTCAGCGACGGCTTTCGGGTCCCGGGACTGTCGGTGCCGTCGCTGCCGGTGATCGGTGGCGACGCGGCCGCCGCCTGCATTGCCGCGGCCAGCGTGCTGGCAAAGGTCAGCCGCGATCGGCTGATGGTGGCGATGGACACCCAGTACCCCGGATACGGATTCGCCGAGCACAAGGGCTACAGCA
The DNA here is from genome assembly GCF_003584745.1 of Mycobacterium pseudoshottsii JCM 15466. Lineage (NCBI taxonomy): Bacteria > Bacillati > Actinomycetota > Actinomycetes > Mycobacteriales > Mycobacteriaceae > Mycobacterium > Mycobacterium pseudoshottsii. The sequence goes on along the minus strand of NZ_AP018410.1, from coordinate 4,382,079 downwards.
CCCGCGCACACACCCTGGCGCTGACCCAGCTAGGGCCCTGCCCCGAGCATCGTCGGTCGTTCATCAACGTTCGCCGAGTGGCCACCCGGTCCAACGGCGCCGCGACGGCCGAGCGCGAAGCGGACCCTCCCCAAGAGCGTGACGGAACCGGGTAGGGAAAGATGGGGCAAGATTTCCGACCGGGCGGCGATCGGCGCCGCCGGTGGCGCGCGGAGTCCTGCAGGGCCCCGAGCGGGAGATCTGGCAAATTGTTGGGAGAAGGACGTCTGAGCAGATGAGTGCAGAGGATCTCGAGAAGTACGAAACCGAGATGGAGCTCTCGCTGTACCGCGAATACAAGGACATCGTCGGCCAGTTCAGCTACGTCGTGGAAACCGAGAGACGCTTCTACCTGGCTAACAGCGTGGAGATGGTGCCGCGCAACGCCGATGGCGAGGTGTATTTCGAGCTACGACTGGCCGATGCCTGGGTATGGGACATGTACCGGCCGGCTCGGTTCGTCAAGCAGGTGCGGGTGGTCACCTTCAAGGACGTCAACATCGAAGAGGTGGAGAAGCCCGAGCTGAGGCTGCCCGAATAGTTCTCCTAGCCGCTGACGGTGGGGTTGGCCGTGTCGTCGGTTTCGAGGGCTTCGGGGGGCAGCTGGCCACGGTTTTCGATGACGGTGCGGGCAACATCGGCGAGCTTGATATTGAGGCTCTGGGAATGGTGGCGGAGCAGGTCGAACGCCTCTTCCTCGGTGAACCCATTCAGCAACATCAACATGCCGACGGCTTTTCCGATCTCGCGGTTGCTGAGCAGCCCGCGGCGCAGGCTGGCGGCATCCTCGCCGTGTGCGATGGCGTTGACCGCCACGCTCGCAAACGATGCCAGCACCGCCGCACGGCCGGCGGACTCGGTATCGAAACTGTTGGGGGTTTCGCTGAATAGGTTGAGTGCGGCGCCCTTGCGCTTGTCGACCAGCAGCCGGAATCCCATGGCGCGCGTACCGGTGTTTGGGCCAGAAGCGCGGCCGCAAACTTCGGCCATTGCGTCGGAGTGGTCAGGTCCGTTTCGATCTGCGGCGTTTCTTCCTCGATGGCGTCGATGCACGGGCCGTCGCCGGCTTTGCGCTCGAGTTCGTCGACGTGCTGGGCCAGCCGGTCGCTGGCGCCGACGGTGATGTAGCGGTCATTGGTGCGGACCAGCAAGCTGGCATGGTCACACCCCGGAACGATCAGGGTGGCGGCGATGCAGATCGCGGAGTACATCTCGGCGGGTTGGGCGCCCTGATAGATGATCTCGGCGAGGGCCGCAAAGACTGTCGCCGGGTCGGCGGTCGTCCCACCCGGTACCGAGTCCGGGTTGCTGTCCTTCGGTGTGGCCGTCACGTGTTCCCTCACTTCGGGTGGCAGGGGGGAGTCGCCCCCCAGTGCGCTGGCGTAGATTATCGGGCCTGGCCGGGCCCTCAAACTCCGACAGCGCGTTCCAACTCTTTCAGCGATGTCTCCAAGTGCCCGAGCATGCGCTGCAGGCGAGGCACGCTGCGCCGGCAACCGACGAGCCCGAAATCGAGATTGTCGGCGTTGTTGGTCACTGTAATGTTCATCGCCTGGCCGTCCAGGGCAATTGAGAGTGGATAGTTTCCGACCAGCCGCGCGCCCCGCCAATACAGCGGGTTGGGCGCGCCGGGAACATTCGATATGACGACGTTGAACGGTGGCGGCGCGGTGGCCACGAAACCGGGAACCAGTCCGAACACCAAACCGCCGGTCAGTAAGCCCGACAACGCCAGCTGCTGGATGCGGGGAAGCTGAGCGAACACCTTCTTGTTGTCCGACATCGACTGGCTGATCACCTGGAGGCGTTTCATCGGGTCGTCGAGGTTGGTCGCGAGGTTGCACAGCAGGGTGCCGACCATGTTGCCGCCGCGATCGGCATCGCCTTCCTTTCGCAGACTCACCGGAACCATGGCGATCAGTGGGGCGTCGGGAAGCGCGTGTTGATCGATCAGGTAGGCGCGCAGCGCGCCGGCCGACATCGCCAGCACGACATCGTTGACGGTGACGTCTGCCGCGTTCTTCACCGCCTTGATGCGATCGAGGGACCAGGACTGGGCGGCGACCCGGCGTGCTCCACCGATCCGGACATTGAACATCGTCTTCGGGGCTCGAAATGGCAGGGTCAGTTGCTGCTCGAGCAGCGCCGCGCGGGCCAGTGACAGCGCCGAGGGCGCCAGAGATGCTGTGGCGCCAACCGTCTCGGTGAGTAGCCGAAGCGGTGAGGATCTGTGCCCCGGGTTCGAGCGGCGCCGCGGTTTTAGTTCCCACGGCACCCGGATCTCATCGTCATCCGGATCGGTGCTGAATGCGCGCTGCATCAGCTTCTGCGCGGAAACCCCATCCTGCAAGGAATGGTGGAACTTGATGTAGACCGCGTAGCGCCCGTCGTTGAGTCCCTCCACCAGATGGGCTTCCCAGAGGGGCCGGTGCCTGTCGAGCAGGCTGCCGTGCAGCCGAGAGGTCAGCTCGAGGAGCTCCCGTACCCGGCCTGGCCGGGGGAGAGCGGACCGGCGGAAGTGATAGTCGAGCTCCACGTCGTCGTCGAATGTCCACGCGAAGTTGGTCATCGCGCCCAAGAACGCGGGATGCTTGCGGAACATGGGCTGGACGTCGGTGCAGCCGAGCATGGCTTCATATGCCTCGGTGACGAAGTTCTCGTCGGCATCCTCGGGCGGCTGGAACAGCTGCAGGCCCCCCACATGCATCGGGTGTTCGCGCGATTCGCCGAGCAAGAACATGGAATCGGTGGGTGCGATCAGCTTCATCATTCGTCTCCCCGAACTCGAGCAACACCAACCGGGATAGCCGCGCGCAAGGCCCCGCACACATTGCGGGTTTTGGTCCTGCGTTTGGGCGCGGTCGCTGGCGGAAACCCATTCTAGGTGGGTGTTGCTGTCGCGGTTACCGGGCCGACTGGAGATATCGGCATCTCGGCGGTCACCGCGCTGGAGCGGGAGCCGGCCGTGGCGTCGATCGTCGGTATGGCGCGCCGGCCGTTTGACCCGGCCATCTACGGCTGGTCCAAGACCACCTATCAGCGGGGCAACATCCTGGATCGCGATGCGGTCGACGCGTTGGTCGCCCAGGCCGATGTGGTGGTCCACCTGGCGTTCATCAAGCTCGGATCGCGTGCCGAGAGCGCGCAGGTCAATCTGCAGGGCGCCCGCAACGTCTTCGAAGCGACCGTCGCGGCGCGCCGGCCACGCCGCCTGGTCTACACGTCGTCGGTGGCGGCCTACGGCTACCACTCGGACAACCCGGCGGCCATCACCGAGGACGTACCCGCGCGCGGATCACCGGAGCACTACTACTCCGAGCAGAAGGCGCAAAGCGAGGCACAGCTCGCCAAGATCACCGAGGACTCGTTACTGCAGGTGTTCGTCCTGCGCCCGTGTATCGTCGCGGGCCCGCACGCCTACTCGTTGGCCGAGGCCATGCCGTGCAGGCAGGTGCCCGCGCCGGTGCGCGCGCTGAGCCGGGTGGTGCCGATGCTGAAGCCGATCGTGCCGGATCCGGGTGTCCCGGTGCAGCTGGTGCATCACGACGACGTGGCAGCCGCGATAGCGTTGGCGGCGACCGCACCGGTGCCCGCGGGGGCCTACAACATCGCCGCTGACGGGGTCGTGACGATCACCGACATGGCCAGGGCGCTGGGCGGCCGTCCGGTCCGGGTCCCAGCGGCCGCCGCCTCGGTCGCATCCGCGGCTATTTCCCGGTTGCCGCTGGTACCCCCGCTGCTCGAATGGCTTCATGCGGTGCGACAACCCGTGGTGATGGACACCGCCAAGGCGAAACGCGAACTCGGGTGGTCGCCGACGCACTCGTCAGCTGAAACCTTGTCGGCGCTGGCTGCAGCGATATGACGGCGGCCGGCCGATCCGACAGGCGGTTCGCAATCGAGGTACGTTGAGGCCGTGTTCGGGTGTTCTGCGGTCCCTGCCGATGCCGTGGCCTCCTGCCGGTGCGATTCGGCGGCGGGGCCAATCGAAGCCGGTCAGTGGGCTACGTAACGGCGCGTCGGCGGGTCAAGCACCTCGCCGCCGGTGATGCGATCACCCGACCGGAAACCCTGGCCGTCGAGGAGCCGCTGGAGATCCGCGTCAACGGTGTGCCGATATCGGTCACCATGCGCACCCCCGGCTCGGATTTTGAGCTCGCGCGCGGTTTCCTGCTGACCGAAGGGGTGATCGCCCACCGTGACGATGTGCTGACGGTCCGCTATTGCGGCGGGCGCGGTGCCGATGGCGCCAACACCTACAACGTCTTGGACATCACGCTGGCGCCCGGGGTAAGCCCGCCGGGCCTCGATGTGACCCGCAACTTCTACACCACCTCGTCGTGCGGAGTCTGCGGCAAGGCGTCGCTGGACGCGGTGCGGCTGATCAGCCGATTTTTGCCCGGCGACGATCCGGCCACCATCACGGCCGGTGCGCTCGAGGCGATGCCCGGCCAACTCCGTAGTGGCCAAAAGGTTTTCGCGAGCACCGGCGGCCTGCACGCCGCGGCGTTGTTCAGCGCGGACGGCACAATGCACGTGATCCGCGAAGATATCGGCCGGCACAACGCGGCAGACAAGGTCATCGGCTGGGCCATCGAGCACGATCGGGTTCCGTTGGCGGGGTCGGTGTTGCTGGTCAGCGGTCGCGCATCGTTCGAGCTGACGCAGAAGGCGCTGATGGCCGGGATCCCGGTGCTGGCCGCGGTCTCCGCCCCGTCGTCGCTGGCGGTCTCGCTGGCCGAAGAATCCGGGATGACGCTGGTGGCGTTTCTGCGGGAAGACTCGATGAACGTCTACACGCGCCCGGACCGCATCGTCTGAATCCACTGTCGGCCCGTTGTGGACGAGTGCGCGACTGTTGATAATCGGGCGGTTTTGCTTCCCTGACGCCCTCGGTCCGGCGGCCAGTGTCGGGGCCGGCGTGCAGGTTTGGGCGCATGAAGACGTTGACTCGCATGCAACTGGGAGCCCTGGGGGAGCAGCTGGCCGTGGAGCATCTGAGCGGTCAGGGGCTACAGATCTTGACCCGAAACTGGCGGTGCCGCTATGGCGAACTCGATGTGATCGCCTGTGAAGCTGCCACCCGCACCGTGGTGTTCGTTGAGGTCAAGACGCGCACCGGCGACGGGTACGGCGGGCTGGCCCAGGCGGTGACCGAAGGCAAGGTCCGCAGGCTGCGCCGCCTGGCCGGGTTGTGGCTGGCCGGTCAGGACCGCGGCTGGGCGGCCGTGCGCCTCGATGTCATCGGGGTGCGCATCGGCCGCAGCGCCAACCCCGAGATCACGCATCTGATGGGCGTGGGCTGATGGCGCTGGGGCGGGCGTTCTCGGTGGCGGTGTGCGGGCTGGACGGCGAGATCGTGGAAATCGAAGCCGACATCAGCTCGGGGCTGCCGGGGGTGCATCTGGTGGGTCTGCCCGACGCGGCACTGCAGGAATCCCGCGACCGGGTTCGCGCGGCGGTCACCAACTGCGGCAACAGCTGGCCATTGGCTCGGCTGACGCTCGCACTGTCGCCGGCCACCCTGCCGAAAATGGGTTCGGTCTACGACATTGCCCTGGCCGCCGCGGTGTTGTCGGCGCAGCGAAAAAAGCCGTGGCAGCGTTTGGAAAAGACGCTGTTGTTGGGGGAGTTGTCGCTGGACGGCCGGGTCCGCGCGGTGCGTGGCGTGCTGCCGGCCGTGTTGGCCGCCAAGCGCGATGGCTGGCCGGCCGTGGTGGTTCCGGCGGATAACTTGGCCGAGGCCAGCCTGGTGGATGGCATCGATGTCTGGGGTGTGCGCACCCTGGGACAACTGCAGGGCTGGCTGACGGGTGCTGCCGGTTTGGACAGTCGCAGCGGGCCCGCGGCCACCAGCGAGGGGACTTCGGCCGACTTGGCCGATGTGCTCGGGCAGTCCCAAGCGCGTTTTGCGGTCGAGGTGGCGGCGGCCGGTGCGCACCATCTCATGCTGACCGGTCCTCCCGGGGTAGGCAAAACGATTCTGGCACAACGCCTTCCGGGTTTACTGCCGCCGCTGTCGCGCGGCGAGTCACTGGAGGTCACCGCGATCCACTCGGTGGCTGGTTTGTTGTCGGGGGACACCCCGCTGATCACCCGGCCGCCGTTCGTGGCGCCGCACCACAGTTCCAGCGTCGTCGCGCTGGTGGGGGGCGGCACGGGCATGGCCCGCCCTGGCGCCGTCAGCCGGGCACATCGTGGGGTGTTGTTTCTCGACGAGTGCGCCGAGATCAGCGTCAGCGCCATGGAAGCGTTGCGAACTCCGTTGGAGGACGGAGAAATCCGCCTTGCCCGCCGCGACGGAGTGGCGTGTTACCCGGCCCGATTTCAGCTGGTGCTTGCCGCAAACCCGTGTCCATGCGCTCCAGCGGACCCGCAAGACTGCATCTGTGCGGCGGCGGTGAAGGGACGTTACCTCGGCAAACTGTCGGGGCCGTTGCTGGACCGGGTGGACCTGAGGGTACAGATGCACCCGGTGCGGGCCGGAGCCTTCTCGGCGGTGGCGGGCGAGTCGACCTCGCAGGTTCGTGACCGGGTGGCCCAGGCCCGCAACGCGGCCGCCCAGCGGTGGCAGCCGCACGGCTTTCGCGCCAATGCAGAAGTCAGCGGCCCCCTGCTGCGTCGGGAATTCCGGCTTGGCAACTCAGCGATGGTCCCGTTGCGCACGGCGCTGGATCGGGGGCTGCTCAGCATCCGCGGTGTCGATCGAACTCTGCGAGTCGCGTGGAGTCTGGCGGACTTGGCCGGCCGGGCGGCACCCGGCCTGGACGAGGTGTCGACCGCGCTGAGCTTTCGGCAGCCGGGAGCTTGCCGATGAGCGCGTCCGATAGTGCCTTGCGGGCCTGGGGTTACCTGTCGCGCGTGGCGGAGCCGCCGTGCGCGGAATTGGCTGCCCTGGTGCAACGAGTCGGCCCGGTAGAGGCGGCCGAGCGGATCCGGCGCGGCCAGGTTGACGGCGAGCTTGCCCGCTTGACCCGGGCCAGATGCGAAATCGATCGGGCCGCAGCGGATCTCGAGCAACTCGCGCGCCGTGGCGGGCGCTTGATCACACCCGACGACGACGAGTGGCCGGTGGTGGCCTTCACGGCTTTTTCTGGTTCGGCGATCCGGGCGAAGGGAAACGGCGGAGCTCCGATGGCGTTGTGGGTGCAGGGCCCCGCTCGCCTCGACCAGGTGGTTCAGCGCGCCGCCGCTCTCGCGGGAACCCGCGCCGCGACGGCATATGGCGAGCACATGGCCGCGGATCTGGCGGCCTGGTCGAACGTGACGTTGCGGTCATCTCCGGCGGTGCCTACGGAATCGACGGAGCGGCCCATCGCGCAGTGCTCATTGCCGAGGGCACCACGGTGGCGGTACTGGCCGGTGGGATCGACATCCCGTACCCCACCGGGCATTCGGCCCTGCTTCATCGGATCGGCCAGCACGGCTTGCTGGTCACCGAATACCCGCCGGGTGTGCGGCCGGCCCGGCATCGGTTCCTCACCCGCAACCGGTTGGTGGCTGCTCTCGGTGGCGCCGCGGTCGTGGTCGAAGCGGGGCTGCGTAGCGGTGCCGCCAACACCGCCGCGTGGGCTCGGGCGCTGGGGCGGATCGTGGCCGCGGTGCCCGGGCCGGCGACATCATCGGCTTCGGCGGGCTGCCATGTGCTGCTTCGCAACGGGGCGCAGCTGATCACCCGCGCCGATGAGATAGTCGAACTGGTCGGTCGGATCGGCGAATTGTCCCTCGAACAATCGCGTCCCACGTCCGTCCTGGACGGACTCAGCCAGTCCGAAAGTCAGGCCTATGAGGCATTGCCGGGTCGCGGCGCGATGAGCGTCGACGAGATCGCTGTCGCATCCGGGCTGGTGGCCGAACAGGTGATGGGGCGGTTGGCGATCCTCGAGGTGGCCGGACTGGCCGAGCGTGACGGCGGGCGGTGGCGCCTGGTGCGCGCCGGCCGCGCACGGCCCGCGGCCGAGGGCGTGCGGGCGCGGCTCGTATAGTCGACTGGGGTCGGATCTGGACAGGAGGCGTAGTGGCGGGTCGACCTGTACACACCTTCGAAGTCGTGGGTACCCAACAACTCGCGCCCCACATGGTCCGGGTGCGAGTCGGTGGCAGCGGCTTCGACACATTCGTTCCCAGCGAATTCACCGACTCTTACGTCAAGCTGGTTTTCGTCGCGCATGACGTCGGCGTGGCCGCACTGCCTCGGCCGTTGACACTGGATTGCTTTTCCAGTCTTCCGCCCGAGAAGCAGCCCGCGGTGCGGACCCTGACCGTCCGTCGTGTCGACGCCGCGGCGCGCGAAATCGTGCTCGACGTCGTGGCGCATGGCGAACACGGGGTAGCCGGTCAGTGGGCGGCGGCCGCGCAACCTGGCGAGCCGGTCTACCTGATGGGTCCTAACGGCGCTTACAAGCCCGACCCGGAGGCCGACTGGCATCTGCTGGCCGGCGATGAATCCGCGCTGCCGGCCATCGCCGCTGCGCTCGAGGCGCTGCCCGCCGACGCTGTCGGCAAAGCGTTCATCGAGGTTGCCGGTCCCGACGACGAGATCGAATTGCGCGCGCCGGAGTCGGTCCAGATCAACTGGGTCTACCGCGGTGGTCGCGCCGATCTGGTTTCAGCGGATCGTGCCGGCGACCATGCGCCGCTGATCGAGGCCGTCAAGACCGCCCTGTGGCTTCCCGGTCAGGTGCACGTCTTCATCCACGGCGAGGCCCAGGCCGTCATGCACAACTTGCGCCCCTAGATCCGCAAGGAGCGGGGTGTGGATGCGAAATGGGCGTCCTCAATCTCTGGTTACTGGCGACGCGGGCGCACCGAGGAGACGTTCCGGCATTGGAAAAGGGAATTGGCGGAGTCAGAAGCGGGTAGCTGACCGCCGGCTGGCATTCTCATCGCATGGCATTCGGCGACTATCAGTACGAGATCTACTTCCAGGGGCTATCCGGGGTAGTGCCAGGGCTGCCGATGGCCTTCGCCGAACTGGAGTCCAGGGCTCAGATGGCGCTGCCGCCGTCGGTGTGGTCATACGTGGTCGGCGGGGCCGGCGACGAGCGCACCCAGCGCGCCAACTGTGAGGCCTTCGACCGGTGGGGTCTGATGCCGCGCATGTTTGTCGGTGCCGCGGAACGCGACCTGACCGTGGAGATGTTCGGACTGACCCTGCCCTCACCGATCTTCCTGGCACCGATCGGCGTCATCGGACTGTGCGCCCAGGACGGCCACGGCGATCTGGCCACCGCGCGCGCGGCGGCCCGTACCGGAGTCCCGATGGTGGTCTCCACCCTGACAGCCGACCCCATGGAAGACGTGGCCGCCGAGTTCGGTGACACCCCCGGGTTCTTTCAGCTGTACACGCCGAAGGATCGCGAGCTGGCCGCCAGCCTGGTGCAGCGCGCCGAATCCGCGGGTTTCAAGGGCATCGTGGTCACCCTCGACACCTGGATCCCCGGCTGGCGGCCGCGTGACCTGAGCACCGCCAATTTTCCCCAACTACGCGGACACTGCCTGAGCAACTACACCAGCGACCCGGTGTTCCGCGCCGGCCTGCCCCGCCCCCCGGAGGAAGACCCGCAGGGGACCGTGCTGCGCTGGGCCCAGCTCTTCGGAAACCCGCTGACCTGGAGCGATCTCGCCTGGCTGCGCGAACTCACCGATCTGCCACTCATCGTCAAGGGCATCTGCCATCCCGATGACGCCCGGCGCGCCAAGGACGGGAGCGTGGATGGCATCTACTGCTCCACCCATGGCGGACGCCAGGCCAACGGCGGTCTTCCGGCCCTGGACTGTCTGCCGGGTGTGGTCGAGGCGGCCGACGGGCTGCCGGTGCTTTTCGACTCGGGGATTCGCAGTGGCGCCGACATCATCAAGGCGCTGGCGATGGGCGCGACGGCGGTCGGCATCGGGCGGCCCTACGCCTACGGATTGGCGCTGGGCGGCGTGGACGGCGTCGTGCATGTACTGCGCATGCTGCTCGCCGAAGCCGACCTGATCATGGCCGTCGACGGGTATCCCACGCGCAAAGATCTCACCCCGGACACATTGCGGCGCGTCAACTGAAACCCGCAGCGCTGTCTGCGACGGTGGGGGAGTGCCGGACAACAGCGAAGCGATTCTCGAGGAGTTCGACGAATACCTCGCACTGCAGTGCGGCCGCTCGGCCCACACTCGTCGCGCGTATCTGGGCGACCTGCGATCGCTGCTGGATTACCTCGCCGGCCGCGGCGCTGACCTGCGGGCACTGAGTCTGCCCGTGCTGCGGTCGTGGCTGGCTACCGCTGCGGGGGCCGGGGCGGCCCGAACGACGCTGGCCAGGCGCACCTCTGCGGTCAAGGCCTTCACCGCCTGGGCGGTGCGGCGCGGGCTGTTGGCCACCGACCCCGCGGCGCGGTTGCAGGTGCCCAAGGCGCACCGCACCCTGCCCGCCGTGCTGCGCCAGGACCAAGCGCTGGCGGCCATGACGGCGGCGAAGTCCGGCGCGCAGCAAGGGGATCCGCTGGCCTTGCGGGACCGCTTGATCGTCGAACTGCTGTATGCCACCGGGATCCGGGTGAGCGAACTGTGTGGTCTTGACATCGACGACGTCGACACCGGCCATCGGCTGGTGCGGGTGCTCGGGAAGGGAAACAAGCAGCGCACCGCGCCGTTTGGCCAGCCCGCTGCCGAAGCGCTTCAGGCCTGGCTGGCAGACGGACGTCCGGCACTGGCAACGGCGGAGTCCGGTCCGGCGCTGCTGCTCGGCGCCCGGGGCCGGCGCCTCGATGTGCGGCAAGCCCGCACGGTGGTTCATCAAACCGTCGCCGCGGTGGATGGGGCCCCCGACATGGGGCCGCACGGGTTGCGTCACAGCGCGGCCACCCATCTGCTTGAAGGTGGAGCCGACCTGAGGGTGGTCCAGGAGTTGCTCGGGCATTCCAGTTTGGCCACCACCCAGCTCTATACCCACGTGGCGGTCTCGCGACTGCGCGCCGTACACGATCAGGCCCATCCGCGGGCCTAGCCGGGCCCTCCGGCGGGGAGCTCAGCCCGTCACGGGCTTGAGCCGGATCGGGGTGGATTTCAGCAGGCCGAGCGGATCGACATAGTGGGCGTCCGACGCCGGCCCCCACATCGCGCCCCAATGCAGCCACGCCTTGGCTGGGCAGCCCGGGTGCCCAGCCACCAGGGTGCCTACCGCTGATCCCGCCGTCACGTGCTGGCCGGCTCGCACCGTCGGGCGCACCGGCTGGTAGCTGGTGCGCAAGCCGCCTGGATGGGCCAGCGAAACGACCGGCCAATCCGCCAAGGTTCCGGCATACACGACGGTCGCGTCACCGGCGGCAAAGATCGGCTCGCCGGGGACCCCGGCCAAGTCGACGCCGCGATGCCCGGGGCGCCAATTCGGTGTGGGTGCATCAAAACCACGCAACACGACCGCCGGCGGCCGCAACGGCCACTGCAACCGGGTGTCGTCGGCATGTGCCGCCGCCGCGCCCAGCAGCGACCAGGCGGCAAGCCAGGATGCCAACCAGGATGCAGCCACCGTCACCCGTCGCACATGATCAGTTCAATGCGCCGACGGCGTCCTTGCCAGCCAAATTCGCGGATCTATGCGCCACGGGGCCGCTGTGGAAAAACCGTCGCCGGCTTCGGTGTAAACTTCTCGACGCAGCTCGCAACCGCGGGCTGACTTCGCGCGTCTGCTTCGCGGCCCGGTAGTTCAGGGATCCGCAACAGCATGCCGAGCGGTCCCGTAGCCGGAGTCTCCGGAGCGGGTTCGGCATCGCGGCAGGCGCCAGGGCCCCGGTTTCAGCCGATACCGGGCGAACAACCGACACAAGTAAGGCATCAGCATGGCTGTTGTAACCATGAAGCAGCTGCTTGACAGCGGCACCCACTTCGGGCACCAGACCCGTCGTTGGAATCCCAAGATGAAGCGGTTCATTTTCACCGACCGCAACGGCATCTACATCATCGACCTTCAGCAGACGCTGACCTTCATCGACAAGGCGTACGAGTTCGTCAAAGAGACCGTCGCCCACGGTGGAACCGTGCTGTTTGTCGGCACCAAGAAGCAGGCGCAGGAGTCCGTCGCCGCCGAAGCGACCCGCGTCGGCATGCCGTACGTGAACCAGCGCTGGCTGGGTGGCATGCTCACCAACTTCTCCACCGTGCACAAGCGGCTGCAGCGCCTCAAGGAGCTCGAGGCCATGGAGCAGACCGGCGGCTTCGAGGGCCGCACCAAGAAAGAGATCCTGGGCCTGACCCGGGAGAAGAACAAGCTCGAGCGCAGCCTCGGTGGTATTCGCGACATGGCCAAGGTGCCGTCGGCGATCTGGGTTGTCGACACCAACAAGGAGCACATCGCCGTCGGCGAGGCCCGCAAGCTGGGTATCCCGGTCATCGCGATCCTGGACACCAACTGCGACCCCGACGAGGTCGACTACCCGATCCCGGGCAACGACGACGCGATCCGCTCGGCCGCGCTGCTGACCAAGGTGATTGCCTCCGCGGTTGCCGAGGGCCTGCAGGCACGTGCCGGAGCGGGCCGCGGTGATGGCAAGCCTGTGGTCGAGGCCGCGGAGCCGCTGGCCGAATGGGAGCAGGAGCTGCTTGCCGGTGCCACTGCCACCGCCCCGGCCGAAGGCGCTGTCGCAACCGAAACAACCCCCACGGAAGGCTGAAATGGCGAACTTCACCGCTGCCGATGTCAAGCGACTTCGGGAGCTGACCGGTGCTGGCATGCTCGCGTGTAAGAACGCGCTCGCCGAAAGCGACGGAGACTTCGACAAGGCCGTCGAGGCGCTGCGGATCAAGGGTGCCAAGGACGTCGGCAAGCGCGCCGAGCGTGCGACCGCCGAGGGTCTGGTTGCTGCCAAGGATGGCGCGCTCATCGAGCTGAACTGCGAGACGGACTTCGTCGCCAAGAATGCGGAGTTCCAGAAGCTTGCCGACGACATCGTCGCTGCGGCGGTGGCGTCGAAGGCCGCTGATGTTGACGCGCTCAAGGCGGCCAGCATCGGCGGTCAGACGGTCGAGGAGGCCATCGGGGCGCTCTCGGCCAAGATCGGCGAGAAGCTGGAACTGCGTCGCGTCGCGATCTTCGGCGGCACGGTCGAGACCTACCTGCACCGTCGGGCGGCCGACCTGCCGCCGGCGGTCGGGGTGCTGGTCGAGTACACCGGTGCCGGTGCCGAAGCGGCGCATGCGGTGGCACTGCAGATCGCCGCGCTCAAGGCGCGCTACCTCTCGCGCGAGGATGTGCCCGAAGACCTGGTGGCCAGCGAGCGCCGTATCGCCGAGGAGACCGCAAAGGAAGAGGGCAAGCCCGAGCAGGCGCTGCCCAAGATCGTCGAGGGCCGGCTCAACGGCTTCTTCAAGGACGCTGTGCTGCTCGAACAGCCCTCGGTGTCCGACAGCAAGAAGAGCGTCAAGGCTCTGCTCGACGACGCTGGTGTGACGGTCACGCAGTTCGTCCGGTTCGAGGTGGGCCAGGCCTAGCTTGGGCTACCGTCGACCGTATGGTCCGTGTCCACGCTTTCGGTGACGACGTCCTCGGTGACCTTGACGCTGTCGGCCTAGCCGATGCCATCCGGTCCGGCCAGTTGGGTGCGGTCGAGGTTGTCGAGGCCGCCGTCGCGCGGACCGAAGCGGTCAACGCCCGGCTCAACGGCGTGGCGCACGCCGATTTTGACCGGGCGCGAGACGCGGCTCAGCAGCACGGGCGCGGGTCGGGGCGCGGCTTCTTCGGCGGGGTGCCGAGTTATATCAAGGACAACGTCGACGTCAGTGGCCTGCCGACGATGCGGGGCACTGACGCGTGGGTGCCCCGTCGGGCCGGTACCGACAGTGAGATTGCCCGGGAACTGCTGTCTACCGGATTGATCGCGTTGGGTAAGACGCAGATGTCGGAGTTCGGCTTCTGCGCCGCGGCCGAGCATCCCCGGTTGGGCCCGGTCCGTAATCCGTGGAATACCGGCCACACCGCGGGCGCCTCCTCGTCGGGATCGGGGGCGTTGGTGGCCGCGGGCGTGGTGCCGATCGCGCACGCCAACGACGGCGGGGGTTCGATCCGAATTCCGGCATCCTGTAACGGCCTCGTCGGGCTCAAGCCGTCGCGCGGTCGGCTGCCATTGAATTCGCAATTGCGCCGACTGCCACTGGTCATCGTCGCCAATGGTGTGCTGACCCGGTCGGTGCGCGACACCGCTGCCATCTACCGCGAGGTCGAGCGCAGCTGGCGGCCGAGTGGATTGCCACCCATCGGGGACGTCACCCGGCCCGGCACCGAGCGGCTCAAGATCGCGGTGGTGACTCGCTCGGTCGACGGTGAATGCGGCACCGAGATGCGGGAACTGACATTGAAGACCGCCGGGCTTCTCGAGGAACTTGGGCACCGGGTCGAATATGTCGAACAGGTTCCGGTACCGGAGTCTTTGCCCGACGACTTCATCTTGTACTGGGGCTTCTTGGCCACCGCGCAGGTGCTTACCGGCCGCTATTCTTTCGGTAAGTCGTTCGATCGCAACCGGTTGGACAGTTTGACACTCGGGTTGGCTCGCCACGCCAACCGCAATGTGCACCGCTTACCCACGGCGGTGGCCCGGTTGCGTACGCTGCGGCGGCACACAGAGCGGTTCTTCCAACGCTATGACGTGGTACTCACGCCTGCCCTCGCGGACCCGCCGCCGCAGGTCGGCTACCTTTCGCCCACTGACTACCACCAGGTCATCGAGCGGCTGCGCAAGTGGGTCACCTTTACTCCGCTGCAGAACGTCACCGGTGACCCGGCGATTTCGCTACCGCTGGCCCAATCCTCGGATGGGTTGCCGGTGGGCATGATGCTCACGGCTGACATCGGCCGCGAAGCCCGCCTGCTCGAGCTGGCCTACGAATTGGAGGAAGCGCAGCCTTTCGCGCGCATCCACGTACCCGGGTGAATGTAGACGTGCCCGCTATTCGGTGCCCAGCATCTCCAGCATCCGTTTGAACTCACGCTGCTCAGCTGGGGTCAGCTTGGCCAGGATGCGGTCATCGGCGCCGCGCACGACGACCTCCGCGCGCTTCAACAAGGCCCGTCCGGGTGCGGTCAAGGTGGCAGGCAGGGCGCGACCGGAGGGCACTGATGCTGGGCGCGATACCGCGCCGACCTCTTCCAATTTGCGCAGCACCGTGTTCATCGCCTGCGGTGTGACATTGGTGTGGCGGGCCAACTCGGCGCTGGACAGGCCGGGCGACGCCGAGAGTATGCGTAGACAGACGAATTCCGGCAACGTCAGCCCCAGGGGGCTCAGTGCGGTAGAAACCTCTGGCCGCAGCACCGCTGCGGCCCGGTAGAGCAGGAACCCTAGCGGGGCTTCTTCGGCTTGACCCATGTCAACCATCCTGACATATCGCGCGGAAGGCGGTCGCGATCGTCGCCGGGAAGCGCTTGGTTCAGCAAAGGCCGGCAATTGATGCCGCTGTAAGAGCTGATGCCAATGATGCTGCAGTGTAAAAGGAAACAAACTGAAAATGCACAGTCCCCGCAGCTAGATCGGTGTGGCAAAACAATTCCCGGGTTATCGGTGTTTGGGTCCGGCGGCACCCGGAAACCCAGTTGAAAGCGGTTGGTCCCCAGGGCTCCGGCGTTGTTGATTAGCAGGCTTGTGAGCTGGGTTGATGATCTTTGGTGCCGCGCTATTGGGGCCGGAGTGTAGGCACGGGCTATCTGGAGAACGATCGAGTTGGTTACTGTTCGTCGTTGGTCTGGAGTTGCCCGTGCCTACCGTTTCAGTATTGCCTGTGTCGCCGGTTCCAGAGGTGTTCGACCGCTGGAGTCCTGGTGAGCGCAGCGAGCTCATCGGATCGGAGTTTCTCGATGTGTTGGCCTCGGTGCCAGACCCGAGGGACCCACGCGGTCGGAGGTATTCGCTGGTGGCTTTGTTGGCGATCGCGGTTCTGGCCACTGCCGCGGGGATGCGCGGCTATGCTGGTTTTGCCACATGGGCGGCCACCGCTCCCGATGATGTGTTGGCCCAATTAGGGGTCCGGTTCCGGCGGCCCAGTGAGAAGACCTTCCGCGCTGTTTTGTCTCGGCTAGACCCCGCCGACCTCAACGCCAGGATGGGCAGTTACTTCACTGCACACGTGGCCAGCAGCGACCCCAGTGGATTGGTGCCGATCGCGTTGGACGGCAAGATGCTGCGTGGTGCTTTACGCGCCAAAGCGACAGCCACGCATCTCGTGTCGGTGTTCGCCCACCGTGCCCGATTGGTGCTCGGTCAACTCGCTGTCGCCGAGAAAAGCAATGAAATTCCCTGCGTACGTGCCCTGCTCACGCTGCTGCCGGGTAGCTTGCGGTGGCTGGTCACCGTGGATGCGATGCATACCCAGGTCGTCACCGCGAAGTTGATCTGCGCCACCTTGAAGTCGCACTACCTGATGATCGTCAAGTCCAACCAAGCCAAAATACTTGCGCGTATCACCGCGCTGCCCTGGGCCGAGGTGCCCACAGCCGCTACCGACGACTCCCGCGGCCACGGCCGTGTCGAGACCCGCACCCCGCAAATCATCACCGCTGCACGAGGAATCGGCTTCCCCTACGCAAAACAAATCATCCGGATCACTCGTGAACGCTTGATCACCGCCACCGACCAGCGCAGCGTGGAGGTAGTCTATGCCATCTGCAGCCTGCCGTTCGAGCACGCCCGCCCTACCGCGATCATGACCTGGATGCGTCAACACTGAGGAATCGAGAACAGCCTGCACTGGATACGCGACGTCACCTTCGACGAAGACCGTCAAAGGGCACATACCGGAAACGGCGCACAGGTCCTAGCAACGCTACGCAACACCGCGATCAATCTGCACCGCCTCAACGGCGCCGACAACATCGCCGAAGCCTGCCGGATCACCGCTTTGACCGCCAACCGCCGCCTAGACCTCCTCAATCCACAATTCCCCAGCTCACAAGCCTGCTAATCAACAACGCCGGAGCCCTGTCTTTCGGATGCTCTGGTCGCCGACGTTCACTTGCCGGTCGACTGGGCGGAAGCCAGCAACGGGCTGAGCCGATAGTCGACCAGGCGCCTCATCACCAGCCCCGTTGTGGTCTTCTCGACGCCGTCGATGTCAAGGATCTGACCTGCGATGCGGTAAAGGTCCTCGGCGTTGCGGGCGACGATGTGGACCAGCAAGTCGGTGACACCGCTGAGCCCGTGGACTTCGAGAACCTCGGGCACACCCTCGAGTGCATTGCCGATCTCGCCCAGTTTGCGTTGCGTGACGGTCACCATGATGAAGGCGGTCAGCGAATAGCCAAGTGCGGCAGGATCGATGCGGCGCTCGAAAGACTGAAGGACGCCGTCCGCTTCCAGCTTGGCCAACCGTGCGTGAATCGTGTTGCGGGCCAACCCCGTAGTGTGCGCCAGCGCGACTACGGCCGCGCGCGGATCCTTGATCAGGGCGTGCAGGATTTGCGTATCGATGTCATCGATGAGGTGATCCCGCTTGGGCATATTGCCCTCCTTGAGGCCGAAGTAACACATCCCATGTGAGCATATTGCTCAGATTTTATCGACCTACTTGCCGAAATCATATGAGACCGTTGCACTTGCTGATTCATCTGCACAGGCCAATCTCCTAGGCGGGGCACCATGAACTCGACCACCTCAGTCGATACCAGTCGTGGAATCGTCAGTGTCGACACACTCGAGGCCATCGCCGAGCGGGTGCTGTGGCTGTCGACGTCGATGGTCCATCACGCCAACCGGGTGCGGTCGGATAGCTCGGGATTGAAGGTCGGCGGCCATCAGGCCTCGAGCGCGTCAATGGTGACCATCATGACTTCACTGTGGCTTCAACAACTGCAGGCCGGGGATCGGGTGTCGGTCAAGCCCCACGCCTCACCGGTGTTGCATAGCATCAATTACCTGCTCGGCGCGCTGGACGAAGAACACATGACCACGCTGCGTGAGTTCGGTGGCCTGCAGTCCTATCCGAGCCGGTCCAAGGATCCGGATCCGGTGGACTACTCGACCGGGTCAGTCGGGATCGGGGCAACCGCCCCGATCTGGGGGGCAGTGGCGCGCCGTTACGTCAACGCCCAGTTGGATGCCGGCGGCAACGGTCGGCAGTACTCTCTGGTCGGCGACGCCGAACTCGACGAGGGTGCGGTGTGGGAGGCCATACTGGATCCCGGGATCGCCGAACTCGGCGAAGTCGTCTGGATCGTCGACCTCAACCGCCAGTCCTCGGACCGAGTGGTGCCCAACATCGCTGCGCACCGACTCGAGACAATGTTCGACGCGGCAGGCTGGCAGGTCATAACAGTCAACTTTGGCCGACTTCTCCGGTCCCTGTTCAGCCGTCCCGGAGGGGAAGCGGTGCGCCGGCGCATCGTTGCGATGGAAAACGCGGAATACCAACGTCTGCTGCGCTGCGATGCCGAGCAGATCCGCCAGCGACTCCCCGGTGACGGTCCACTTTCCGGCGAAATCGCCGCGTTGATCGCCGACATCGATGACGCGACGCTCACGGCGGCGATCCGCAATTTGGGCGGTCACGACCTGGCCGCCCTGATCGAGGCATACCAACAGATCGATGACACCCGACCCACGGTCATCATCGCCTACACGATCAAGGGTTTCGGCCTGCCCACAGAGGGCCATCCACAGAACCATTCCGCCCTGCTCAGCCATGACGAATACGCCGCTCTGGCAGCACGACTGGGAATGAACCCCAATAGCCCTTGGCAACGCTTCGCGCCTGAGGGCCCGATGGGGCGGCTCTGCGCCGAGACCGCAGAGCGGCTGCGGCGCGACCCGATTCCGGCCGCCGAATCCCCAACCGTCCCGAGCGACATCGGTCGTACTCCCAAAGGCACCGCAACGACCCAGGCCGCTCTCGGCCGTGTCCTGCTCGACCTGATCCGCGAGGCACCCGACGCGGCGAAGCGTGTCGTCACGGTCAGCCCTGACGTCAGCTCGACGACTAACCTGGCTGGATGGGTGAACAAGGTCGGGGTGTGGTCGGCGAGCGAGCGACACAACTGGTTCGCCGATGATGCCCAGACTCTGATGCACTGGAACGAACGTCCCAGCGGGCAACATATGGAACTCGGCATCGCAGAGACGAACCTGGTTGGCCTGATCGGCGAACTGGGCGCCACGTGGAGTCGTTGGGGACAAACGCTTTTCCCTATCGGGGTGCTCTACGACCCATTCGTCGAGAGGGCGCTCGAACCATGGTCTTTCGGGATCTACGCGGGCGGCCAGTCCATCCTCATCGGCACTCCGTCAGGGGTCAGCCTGGCCGCCGAAGGCGGTGCACACCAGTCCATCAAGACCCCATCAATCGGGCTCGAACAACCGGGCTGCATCAGCTATGAGCCAGCGTTCGCGATCGATGTCGAATGGACCCTGCTGGCCAGCCTCGCCCGGCTCGGAAGACCCGATGGAACGTCGGCCTACCTGAGGTTGTCGACTCGGCCTGTGGACCAGGCCCTGGCCGCCGTACCGGATGACCCCGCCGCCCGCGAGCGTCGTCGCCGCCAGGTGGTTGCGGGTGGCTATCCGTTGCGGCGCCCAGACGGCGCGAAAGTGACCATTGCGGCGATGGGTGCGGTGATCACCGAGGCCCTTGCCGCGGCCGACCGGCTCAATCGGGCCGGGGTGCCGGCCGACGTGCTCTGCATCACCAGCCCCGGCCTGCTGTTTCAAGCGTGGCAGGCGCGTCAGGGCAGGAGATCCGCCGATACCTGGATTCTGGATCAGCTCTTCCCCGCCGACCGTGCGACACCGATGGTCACCGTCCTCGACGGACACCCTCACGCCCTTGCTTTCCTGACCAACATCCAGCAGGTCCGTTTGACCGCGTTGGGAGTATCCGGATTCGGCCAGGCCGGGACGCTCGAGGACGTCTACCGCTACCACGGCATCGACACCGACAGCATTGTGCGAGCGGCCCTGGATGTGGCTACCTAAAACCAAACGTGGGATCGCATCGATGAATGAGCGCTGCTGACGTCGATTGCGGCTTCGAATGGTTTCGGTTCGCCCGATATACCGGCAGTCACCGGAGGCCCCGTCAAATTGGTGCGCGGGCACGCGGTGAGGCCCAGACGGGCAACCTCAGGGGCGGCTGCTGGGCCGATCGCGAGGATCACTCATTGCTCACAATGCCCACATTGGCCACCAGCAGAGCCGTCACGCTCTTGCGATATTCAAATGCGCTAGCGCACTCGTAGATCTCAAATGGGTTGGAATTCGGAGATCAGCCAACGGTCGCCGACCTTGTCGAGTTTCACTCGCACCGTCGATGCCATATCGGTGGGTGGGTCGTCGCCGATGACCGTGGTCTGATCCACGAAGACAAGCACCACGGCATGGCCCCAATCCGCCGATACGGTGGCGGCCGCGGGCACCCGATCCACCGCCGAAATCCGTTGCTGTTTGGCGCCGGGGATGACCACGTCTTTGGTCAGCTGGGTGTAGGAGTCGCGGAAGGTTCCGGTGAGGTGGTCCTGGGCGGCGGTCAGGTCCTTTTCGACTGTCTCGGGCTTGTACGACAACATCGCCACCGTGCCCTCCCGGGCGGCCTGCAGCGCTTGGACCCCGGCGATCTGGGCGTAACGCATCGTGTCGTACTGCCAGCGGAGGACACCTGCGGTGATTGCCAGCAGCAGCGCGAGGCTCGGCAGCACGACCCAGGCCAACACGGCGGCCCAACTGGACTTGGGGTGGGGTCGGCGGCGTCGTGGCCGCGAGTCCTCTGGCTGGGAGGCGTCCTCGGTTTCGGCCGGGGCGTCCGCGTCGGGCTCGCCATCCGATTCCGAGTCGGGTTCGGTGTCGGGCTCTGCATCGGAGTCGGAGTCGGAGTCAGCGCCGGCCGGGTTTGATTGCGCTTCGTCCCCGGGTTCGTCCGCGGGCAGCGGCTTGCCGGATACTTCGTCGCCCGATGTTTCGGCAGACCCCTTAGCCACGGCGGCTACTTCTTCTCGCCGAGCGGCACGCGTCGGCGTGCCCGGGCGTGGAGGGTCCGTCGGGCACGGGCCTCGACATTGTTGAGGTCAATGGTGGCCACTCCATCGGCACAGTGTCCCTACCTTCCGGTGCGTGCGGCCACATTACCTTGGCACGCGAAGCCCGCTTAGGGAATTTCGCGGCGATAGACCTCGGCTTTGACCGCGAGCGGTCCGCGCCGTCAGGTCCCACATCGTCACGCCGACGCGACCGGTAGCCGCGCAGCGAAACGCCGCCGCGTTGGCAAGCTGAAAGTGCAGAACGGCATTCTCGGGAAGATTCTGATCAACGAATGCGGCGATGTTTTTCTCATCGAGGTAACGGGCATGGCACAGTAGTGTCCGTGCGAATAACGGTGCTCGGATGTTCCGGAAGTGTCGTAGGTCCGGACTCGGCGGCGTCGGGTTATCTGCTGAGGGCTCCGGACACTCCACCGATCGTCATCGACTTCGGTGGGGGAGTGGTGGGCGCGCTGCAGCGGCATCTGGATCCCGCATCCGTGCATGTGCTTTTGTCGCATCTGCACGCCGATCATTGCCTCGATATGCCGGGGTTGTTCGTGTGGCGGCGTTACCACCCGTCGCGCCCCAAAGGTAAGGCGTTGCTATACGGCCCGAGTGACACCTGGTCTCGTTTGGGCGCGGCTTCATCACCCTTCGGCGGAGAGATCGACGATTGCTCGGACATATTCGATGTGCGCCATTGGGTCGACGGCGAACCGGTGACCCTTGGCGGCGTCACAGTGGTGCCGACGGTGGTCGCACATCCCACTGAGTCCTACGGCATGCGCTTCACCGATTCCACCGGCGCATCGCTGGCGTACAGCGGTGACACCGGAATGTGTGATCAGCTCATCGAGCTGGCTCGCGGCGTTGACGTTTTCTTGTGCGAGGCGTCCTGGACGCACTCGCCGGATCGCCCGCCGGACTTGCACCTGTCCGGGACTGAGGCCGGGAGAGCTGCGGCCCGCGCCGGTGTTCGCGAACTGTTGCTGACCCACATCCCGCCGTGGACGTCGCGTGAGGACGTGATCAGCGAGGCCAAAGCGGAATTTGATGGCCCCGTGCACGCGGTGGTGTGCGACGAGACTTTCGAAGTCAGCCTGGGCTGAACTGCTGCGGCGGGCTCGCGGGTGGCCCGGATCGTCAGCGCCGCCCGTGCGTGTCGGGCGCCTTCGGATTGGTCTCTGTCGGTCGAGCTAGGGTTGGCGTCGTGTCCAAACGAGAAGACGGCCGCCGCGACGACGAGCTTCGCCCAGTGGTCATCACCCGAGGGTTCACCGAAAACCCCGCGGGTTCGGTACTGATCGAATTCGGTCGCACCAAGGTGATGTGCACGGCCAGCGTCACCGAAGGCGTGCCGCGCTGGCGTAAGGGGTCCGGGCTGGGGTGGCTCACCGCGGAATACGCGATGCTGCCGTCGGCAACCCACACCCGCTCAGACCGGGAATCGGTGAAAGGGCGGGTCGGCGGACGCACCCAGGAGATCAGCCGGCTGGTCGGCCGGTCGCTGCGGGCATGCATCGACTTGGCGGCGCTGGGGGAGAACACCATCGCTGTCGACTGTGACGTGTTGCAGGCGGACGGCGGCACCCGTACCGCGGCCATCACCGGTGCCTACGTGGCACTGGCAGACGCGGTGAACTACTTGGCGGCGGCCGGCAAGCTGTCGGATCCGAGGCCGTTGTCCTGCGCCATCGCTGCGGTCAGCGTGGGTGTGGTCGATGGCCGGGTTCGGGTGGACCTGCCTTACGAGGAAGACTCCCGCGCCGAGGTCGACATGAATGTCGTTGCCACCGACACCGGGACGCTGGTTGAAGTGCAGGGCACCGGTGAGGGTGCGACGTTCCCGCGGTCGACCTTGGACAAGCTGCTGGACATGGCGCTGGGGGCATGCGACACGTTGTTTGCCGCCCAGCGTGATGCCTTGGCGCTGCCGTACCCGGGTGTATTGCCCGAAGGGCCGCCGCCGTCGAAAGCGTTCGGAAGCTGAGCCTGCCAACCTGGCCTCCCGGGCCATCGAATCCGCGTGGATTCGGGGTGGAAATTGGTCGGCCGTGGGCACGTCGCTGCCGCTGGCTCGCCTTGGCTTTCGCTGACTTTAGTTGACTCAAAGTGGCTGGTCAGCGTTCCGTGCCATACCGTTATGGTAAACTCGCGACGCCAAATTGAGTTTTGCCAAAACCAATGTTCCGTCACGTTTCTAGGATCAATTAATGGTTAGTCGGCGAGTCCCACTCGAGCATGCCTTTCTCAATACCCCGTGGTGGGCAATGGGGCAGATGACGCATGGACATGCGGAACCACGCATCAACGAAGTCGCGACGCGCGCGCGGGCGGGTTTGCTGAACATCATCTCGGCAATCACCATCGCGTTGCTTTTGCTGCGGCCGGAAACCGATCCGGTGATCATCGTTGGTCCGTTCGTGCTTTTTGACATGTTGGCCGCGGCGGCCACGGGACTAACACCGTTGAGCCCAACCGGAATTCTGGGCACGGCGTTGACGATGGGTACTCGCCCGGTGTGGAAACCGACGCGGCCAAAACGCTTTGCGTGGTTGCTCGGTGCCGCCTTGGCGGCGACGTGTCTTGCCATGCGGCTGTTGGGGGCCTCGCCCGTGGCGATGGCGGTTGTTGTCGCGATCTGTTTTGTCCTGACCTGGTCGGAGGCCACGCTCGGATTTTGCGTGGGCTGCTACATGCACAAGTTGATTTGGGGTTGTGAGGATTGCGAGGTCCCTTACGTCAGGGGAATCGCGACACGACCGGAAATCAACCAGGAAAGTCCAGCAATAAACTTGGAAAGTCGCGCGTAGGTTCGCGACCCTGGCCGCGCGCTCGGCCAGCGCTGGGCAGCACCCAACAGACGCTGCGGATGCGATGACCCTCCGCGTCTGCAGCCGGCACCCGCGAGACGGGAGCGAGCCCAGGGCTCCGGCGTTGTTGATTAGCAGGCTTGTGAGCTGGGGAATTGTGGATTGAGGAGGTCTAGGCGGCGGTTGGCGGTCAAAGCGGTGATCCGGCAGGCTTCGGCGATGTTGTCGGCGCCGTTGAGGCGGTGCAGATTGATCGCGGTGTTGCGTAGCGTTGCTAGGACCTGTGCGCCGTTTCCGGTATGTGCCCTTTGACGGTCTTCGTCGAAGGTGACGTCGCGTATCCAGTGCAGGCTGTTCTCGATTCCCCAGTGTTGACGCATCCAGGTCATGATCGCGGTAGGGCGGGCGTGCTCGAAGGGCAGGCTGCAGATGGCATAGACCACCTCCACGCTGCGCTGGTCGGTGGCGGTGATCAAGCGTTCACGAGTGATCCGGATGATTTGTTTTGCGTAGGGGAAGCCGATTCCTCGTGCAGCGGTGATGATTTGCGGGGTGCGGGTCTCGACACGGCCGTGGCCGCGGGAGTCGTCGGTAGCGGCTGTGGGCACCTCGGCCCAGGGCAGCGCGGTGATACGCGCAAGTATTTTGGCTTGGTTGGACTTGACGATCATCAGGTAGTGCGACTTCAAGGTGGCGCAGATCAACTTCGCGGTGACGACCTGGGTATGCATCGCATCCACGGTGACCAGCCACCGCAAGCTACCCGGCAGCAGCGTGAGCAGGGCGCGTACGCAGGGAATTTCATTGCTTTTCTCGGCGACAGCGAGTTGACCGAGCACCAATCGGGCACGGTGGGCGAACACCGACACGAGATGCGTGGCTGTCGCTTTGGCGCGTAAAGCACCACGCAGCATCTTGCCGTCCAACGCGATCGGCACCAATCCACTGGGGTCGCTGCTGGCCACGTGTGCAGTGAAGTAACTGCCCATCCTGGCGTTGAGGTCGGCGGGGTCTAGCCGAGACAAAACAGCGCGGAAGGTCTTCTCACTGGGCCGCCGGAACCGGACCCCTAATTGGGCCAACACATCATCGGGAGCGGTGGCCGCCCATGTGGCAAAACCAGCATAGCCGCGCATCCCCGCGGCAGTGGCCAGAACCGCGATCGCCAACAAAGCCATCAGCGAATACCTCCGACCGCGTGGGTCCCTCGGGTCTGGCACCGAGGCCAACACATCGAGAAACTCCGATCCGATGAGCTCGCTGCGCTCACCAGGACTCCAGCGGTCGAACACCTCTGGAACCGACGACACAGGCAATACTGAAACGGTAGGCACGGGCAACTCCAGACCAACGACGAACAGTAACCAACTCGATCGTTCTCCAGATAGCCCGTGCCTACACTCCGGCCCCAATAGCGCGGCACCAAAGATCATCAACCCAGCTCACAAGCCTGCTAATCAACAACGCCGGAGCCCTGGGAGCGAGCCGAGATCGTTTCTGCAGAGGAGATGACCATGTTTCGGAGTGAGTGGTGACCAAGCTGCTGGTGGCCAGTCGCAACGCCAAGAAGCTGGCCGAACTTCGCCGGGTGCTCGATGCCGCCGGATTGTCGGGGGTGACCCTGGTGTCCCTCAATGACGTCGCGCCGTTTGATGAAGCGCCCGAAACCGGCGCGACATTCGAGGAAAATGCGCTGATCAAGGCGCGCGAAGCGTTCTCTGCGACCGGTCTGCCCAGCGTCGCCGACGACTCCGGTTTGACGGTGGCCGCGCTCAACGGGATGCCCGGCGTGCTCTCCGCCCGGTGGTCTGGCAACCACGGGGACGACGCCGGCAACACGGCGTTGTTGCTGGCCCAGTTGCGCGACGTACCCGAGCAGCGCCGCGGCGCCGCGTTCGTCTCGGCGTGCGCACTGGTCTCGGGCTCGGGCGAAGTTGTGGTGCGTGGCGAGTGGCCCGGTGCCGTTGCGCAGGAGCCGCGCGGCGCCGGCGGGTTCGGTTACGACCCGGTGTTCATCGCCGACGGCGCGAACCGCACCGCCGCCGAGCTGAGCCCGGCGGAAAAGGACGCGGTCTCCCATCGCGGGCGCGCGTTGACACTGTTGCTACCCGCACTGCGGGCCCTGGTGACAACCCAACCCTGACCCGGGGGCCGCGGGGGGCTTACACGGCGAAGCGCGTCTTGATGTCCTTGGTCTGAAAGTGCTCGACGATGATGCCCAACAGCGGGATCGTGCCGGAGAGCAGCACACCCACCGTCTTGCCGATCGGCCACCGGACCTTGACCGCCAGGTTTGCGGTGAACAGCAGGTAAGCGAAGTACACCCAGCCGTGGACTACGCCGATCCAGGTGGGCGGGTTGTCCACCTTGACGACGTAACGCACCACGATCTCGTAGCACAGCGCGATCAGCCAGATCCCGGTCGTCCACGCCATGATGCGATAGCCGACGAGGGCGCTACGGATCTTCTCGACCGGAAAGGTCGTTGTGGTCTGCTGTGCTTCGGGGGTTTCGGGTGTGGTCATGCGGTAGTCCTGTTCTGCTTTTCGGCATCATCTTCGGCCAGTGCGGCAAGGTAGGCGTTGTACTCGCGCAATGCGGGGTCGTCGGGCGCAGCCTGATCGGGCGTGGTTCGCTGCGGCAACAGTCCGGCGGGAATCTCCGTTACCGCTGCTGGGTCGCGCGGCTGCGGGGGCGTTTCCTCATAGCGCACGAACTTGCGGTAGGCGTAGACGCAGAACCAGGCGAACATGGGCCACTGCAGCGCGTAGCCGAGATTTTGGAAGCTGCCCGAGGTCGACTCGAATCGGGTCCACTGCCACCAGCCCAGCGCCAGGCAGCCGCTGGCCGCAATGATCACCAGGGCGATCAGCGCGGGCCGGCGCGCGCGGCGGCGGGGGGTGGTGGTGGACACCCCTTGACGGTACCGCGCGGGCCCGGTAGGGAGCTGATGCCGCCCGTCGCGATCAACGGCCCGACGGTCGAGTCCGCACCCGATGTCACGGTGCGTTCGGTACCGCTGACGTCTCGTGTGATGGCTGACTGGGTAATATCGCTAGGCGCGCGGGCGTGATGAAATTGGCAAACATGCCGGCTTTAGGTGCCGGTGCTCGAAAGAGCTTGAGGGTTCGAGTCCCTCCGCCCGCACCGTTGTGGTTTCCCGGGCTGACGCCCGGTGGTGCCGGTCGCGTCTGGCCGGGGCCGTTCTATCTCCTTCTGTACGTCCGGACCAGGGGTGGGCCGACGAGCGCGAAGACGTGGGGCTCTAAGGTAAGGTAACCCTTATTCTTTAAAGTAAGGCAACCCTTATTCGGTGGGGGTCCTAGGTCTAGGTGCGCATTCGATGAAAACCATGACGTCACGTATGGGCGGGGGAACGCCGCTCAACGCGATGGACGACACCATTCGAGTTGGTCGCGCGCCCGGGCCATCGCGGTCGGGTGCCGACGCGACGATCCCGGTGTCCGTGGCGCCGGCCGGACACGTGAGGTGATCGTGCTGCAACGGACCGTTGCCCATCGTCGGGTACCTACGGAGTTGGTGCGGCCGTCGTCGGCCGCGTTGATCCGCGGGCCGGTAGCGAAGACTGCGCCGGGTCGCCGGATCGGGAAAGTCGCGGTGGGGCGCACCGTCTCGAGAGAGGATCGCTGATGGCACGCGGGTTGCAAGGCGCAGTGTTGCGCGGTTTCGGCGCTCGGGATCACACCGCAACGGTGGTCGAAACGGTGTACATCGCACCGCATTTCCTGCGGATCCGGATGGTCTCGCCGACGCTTTTCGAGGATGCTCAGGCCGAACCCGCGGCCTGGCTGAGGTTTTGGTTCCCGGACCCGAAGGGGTCCAACACCGAGTATCAGCGCGCTTACACCCTCTCCGAAGCCGATGCGGCTTCCGGCCGCTTCGCGGTCGACGTGGTGCTGCACGAACCGGCCGGCCCCGCATCGCAGTGGGCCCGCACCGTGCAACCCGGCGCCACGATCGCAGTGATGTCGCTGATGGGTAGCTCGTCGCGCTTCGACGTACCCAAGGAGCAACCCGCCGGCTATTTGCTGATCGGAGACTCGGCGTCGATCCCGGGGATGAACGGGATCATCGGAACGGTTCCCGACGACGTACCAATCGAGATGTATCTCGAACAACACGACGACAACGACACGCGCATCCCCATCACGGCACATCCCCGATTGCGGGTGCATTGGGTTCGCCGCCGAGACGAGACATCGTTGGCCGAAGCAATCGAGACCAGGGACTGGTCGGACTGGTATGCGTGGGCGACGCCGGAGGCCACCGCCCTCAAACACGTTCGCAAGCGGCTGCGCGACGCATTCGGATTCCCCAAGTCCGTGGTGCACGCCCAGGCGTATTGGACCGCCGGCCGCGAGATGGGCACCTGCCGTGAAGGCGTGCCAGACGCCGCCGCAGGCGGTGCTTCGACTTGCCTCGATGACCAACCCGAAGTCGCGCTGGCGCAGGCCGAAACCCCGGAGCCGGTAGCCCAATCGCCGGTGGCGGCCACGCCGCGCGGCAGTTGGCGTGCCCAGGCCGCGGGCCGGTTGCTCGCGCCGCTACGTTTCGCCCTGATTCTGTCCGGGGTGCTGCAGGTGGTGGCCACCCTGGTGCAGCTGGCCCCGTTCGTGCTGCTGGTTGAGTTGGCCCGAATATTGTTGTCGGGGGCCCAAGAATCCCGGCTCTGGCACGTTGGGCTGGCCGCCGTTTCGCTGCTGGGCCTTGGCACGTTGCTTGGTGCCGCCCTCACGCTGTGGCTGCACGTGGTTGACGCCCGCTTTGCTCGCGGGTTGCGCGCGCGGCTGCTGGGCAAGATGTCTGGGCTGCCGTTGGGTTGGTTCACCGGGCGCGGTTCAGGTTCCATCAAGCAACTGGTGCAGGACGACACGCTGTCGCTGCACTATCTGGTTACGCACGCGATTCCGGACGCGGTCAACGCGGTGGTTGCCCCGGTGGCGGTGCTCGTCTACCTGTTCATCGTCGACTGGCGGGTTGCCCTGGCTCTGCTCATCCCGGTGCTGATGTATCTGGTGATGACGTCATCGCTTGCGGTCCAGTCCGGCTCGCGCATGGTTGCCTCGCAGCGCTGGGCCGAGCGGATGAACGATGAGGCCGGGGCCTATCTGGAGGGCCAGCCGGTGATTCGCGTCTTTGGCGGCGCCGCGGCATCGAGTTTCAAACGCCAGCTCGACGAGTACATCAAATTCCTGGTCACCTGGCAGCGTCCGCTGGTGGGCAAGAAGACCATGATGGACCTTGCGACCCGGCCTTCGACGTTCCTGTGGCTGATCGCCGTCACCGGCACGCTGCTGGTGATCAATCACCGAATGGATCCGGTAGATCTGCTGCCGTTCTTATTGCTGGGCACCACGTTCGGTGTCCGACTACTCGGCATCGCCTACGGAATCGGCGGCATCAGCGCCGGTGTGCTGGCCGCTCGCCGGCTGCAAATCACCCTCGATGAACCGGTACTGGAACAGCACACCGGGCTGGCCGAGGCCGACTCGGCGGCGATGGTGGTGTTCGACAAGGTCAGCTTCGGGTACCGGCCGGGAGTGCCGGTGATCCGGGACGTGTCGCTGCAGCTGCGTCCGGGCACCGTCACCGCGCTCGTCGGGCCTTCGGGCTCAGGCAAGTCCACCCTCGCCGCCCTGCTGGCTCGGTTCCATGATGTCGAGCAAGGTTCGATACGAGTTGGGGGACAAGATATTCGGTCGCTGAGCGCCGATGAGCTCTACGAGCGGGTCGGGCTGGTGCTGCAGGAGACTCAGCTGGTGCACGGGACTGTTGCCGAGAACATCGCGCTGGCCGTTCCCGATGCACCGGCCGCGCAGATCCAGGCCGCGGCCGGCCAGGCCCAGATCCATGACCGCGTGCTGCGGTTGCGCGATGGCTACGACACCGTGCTGGGAGCCGGCGCCGCGTTGTCGGGCGGCGAACGGCAGCGTCTCACCATCGCCCGCGCCATCCTGGCCGATACACCGGTGCTCATCCTCGACGAGGCCACCGCGTATGCGGATCCCGAATCGGAATACCTGGTGCAGCAGGCGCTTAATCGGCTGACCAAGGATCGCACCGTGCTGGTCATCGCGCACCGACTGCATACCATCACCGGAGCCGACCAGATCGTGGTCCTCGATCGTGGCCAGATCGCCGAGCGCGGTACCCACGATGAACTGCTCGCCGCCGACGGGCGCTACCGGCGGTTGTGGGAGACCGGTTGTGGCAATCAGGTGGAGCTGGCCGCGATCCAGGAGGGCGCACGATGATCCGCACCTGGATAGGGCTGGTGCCGGCGGACCGCCGCGGCAAGTTGATCCTGTGCGCCGCGGTTGGGGTGCTTTCGGTTGTGGTCCGCGCGATCGGCACGGTGCTGCTGGTTCCGCTCATTGGTGCCCTGTTCAGCAGCACCCCACAGCAGGCGTTGGTGTGGCTGGGCTGGCTGACCGCTGCGACGGTATCCGGGTGGGTGATCGATGCCATCGGCGCACGCGTCGGTTTCGAGCTGGGTTTCGCTGTGCTCGACCATTCCCAGCACGGTGTGGCAGACCGGCTGCCCGGTGTGCGACTGGACTGGTTCGCCGCAGACAACACGGCGACCGCCCGCCAAGCGATCGCCGCCAGCGGGCCCGAACTGGTGGGACTGGTGGTCTACCTGCTGACGCCGCTGGTCTCGGCGGTCCTGCTGCCACTGGCCATCGGGCTGGCGCTGCTTCCCATTTCCTGGCAGCTGGGATTGGCCGCGCTTGCCGGTGTGCCCCTGCTGCTGGGTGCGCTGTGGGCGTCGGGGCGATTTGCTCGACGTGCCGACAAGGTCGCCGACGAAGCCAATATTGCGCTCACTGAGCGCATCATCGAGTTCGCCCGAACCCAACAGGCGCTACGTGCCGCGCGTCGTGTCGAGCCTGCCCGCAGCCTGGTCGGATCCGCGCTTGCGCGCCAGCACGGCTCGTTGATGCGGTTGTTCGCCATGCAGGTTCCCGGCCAGCTGCTGTTCAGCATCGCCAGCCAGCTGGCGCTCATCGTGCTGGCCGGAGCGACCGCGGCGCTGACCGTGGGCGGCACGCTGACGGTTCCCGAGGCGATCGCCCTGATTGTCGTGATTGCCCGTTACCTGGAGCCCTTCACCGCCGTGAGCGAGCTCGCTCCCGCGCTGCAGAGTGTGCGCGCCATGCTCGATCGCATCCGGTCGGTGTTGACGGCGCCGGCCGTGGCGGCCGGGACCGCCACGCTGGATGACGGCCCTGCGGCGGCGCGGATCGAATTCGACCACGTCGCATTCAGCTACGACGGCGCCACCGAGCCGGTGCTTGACGGGGTCAGTTTTTGCTTGCAGCCGGGTACCACGACTGCGATCGTGGGCCCCTCGGGATCGGGAAAGAGCACGATCCTGGCGCTGATTGCGGGTCTGCACCAGCCGACCGGAGGCCGCATCCTGATTGACGGAGCCGACGCCGCGACGCTGGATGCGCACACCCGTCGCACGCTGTCGAGCGTGGTGTTCCAGCATCCCTACCTGTTTCATGGCTCGATCCGCGAGAACGTGCTGGCGGGAAACCCGGGTGCGGACCAGGATCAATTGGGGCGGGCGATCCGCTTGGCGCGGGTTGACGAGCTGATCGACAGGCTGCCGGACGGTGCTGACACCGTTGTGGGCGAAGCCGGTTCCGCGCTGTCGGGCGGTGAGCGCCAACGGGTCAGCATCGCGCGCGCCCTGCTCAAGGACGCCCCGATGCTGCTGGTCGACGAAGCAACCAGCGCGCTGGACACCGAGAACGAGGTCGCGGTGGTCGATGCACTCACGGCCGATCCGCAATCACGCACCCGGGTGATCGTCGCCCACCGACTGGCGAGCATTCGTCATGCCGACCGCGTGCTCTTCGTCGAGGATGGTCGAGTGGTCGAGGACGGATCGATCGATGAGCTGCTCGCCGCCCAGGGGCGCTTCCATGAGTTCTGGCGACAGCAGCACGATGCCGCCGAATGGCGGATCCGCACCGGCTAGATCAGGTCGGCCGAAACTGATGCCGTATGGCTTACAGTTGCTAGGTGGCCGCCTTGGTTTCCATCCCTCGCCACCCCACCGACGTAACCCCGCCGTGGCTGGCGGCGGTCCTTGGCGAACGCGGCACACCGGTCGGGGTATCGGGAGTCGATGTGGTCCCGATCGGCACCGGGCAGACCGGAGCCACCTATCGGCTGACCGTCACCTATGACCCGGATCCGGCGGGTCTGCCGGACACCTTTGTGATCAAATTGCCGGCTCAGGATGACACCGTGCGGGACCGAGTCGTCGTCGGTTATCGCAGCGAATGTGCGTTCTATTCTTCGGTTGCCGATCGGGTCCGGGTTCCGACCCCCCGCTGCTTTTACTGCGAGATCACAGAAGATGCAATGGATTTCGCGCTGCTGCTGGAGGATCAGGCGCCCGCGGTGCAGGGCGACCAGCTCACGGGCTGCGGCGAACGGGAGGCGCGGCTGGCCGTCGTTGCGCTGGCCGGGCTGCACGGGCCTAGCTGGTGTGATCCGGTTTGGCTGGACCAGCCCGGGATCGCATTCCCTTTCCCGGATGAACCTTTCGCCAACGGTCTTGGTGAGGTGGCGCGGATGAGTGCGGAGATCACCCTGGACAAGCTCGGTGATCGGCTCAGCGCCGCCGACCGCGAAACCTTCACCGAGACCATGAATCTGGTGACGCCGTGGTTGCTCGCCGAGCGGGACCGGTTTGCGCTGCTGCACGGCGACTACCGGCTCGACAATCTATTGTTCGACCCTGACCTGCGCCGCGTCGCCGTGGTCGACTGGCAAACCCTTGGTATCGGCCTTCCGGCTCGAGACCTTGGGTACTTCACGGCAACCAGCCTGAATTCCCAGCTGCGTTCGGACATCGAGGAAAGCCTGGTCGATGACTACCACCGAAAGCTGTTGAGCTACGGCGTCACCGGATATGACTGGGAAACATGCTGGCGCGACTACCGACTGGGCATGCCGCACACGGTCCTCATCTCGGCCCTCGGATTTGCTTTCGCCACCGCCACCGAGAGTGGCGACGAGATGGTGTTGACCATGCTGGGGCGAGGTTGTCAGGCCATCCGGGATCTAGAGACGCTAGAGCTGATCGGCTGAGGTCATCGATTCGCGGCCTTGATCAGGTTGGACCCGATGATCAGTTGCTGAATCTCGCTGGTGCCCTCATACAGCCGCAGCAGACGGACATCGCGGTAGATGCGCTCGACCGGAACTCCGCGCATGTATCCACTGCCGCCGTGAATCTGCACCGCGAGATCGGCCACCTTACCGGCTTACCGGCCATTTCGGTGCAGAATAGTTTCGCCGCGGACGGCGCGATCCGCCGATCCGCTCCGGAGACCCACATCCGTGCGGCGTCGCGCACCAATGCGCGGCCCGCCAGCACGCCGGTCTGCTGGTCGGCGAGCATCGCCTGGACCAGTTGAAAGCTGCCGATCGTCACACCGCCCTGGGTTGCGGTGGATGCGTACGCCACGGACTCGTCGAGCGCACGTTGTGCGGCGCCCACCGCGATCGCGGCTATGTGTACCCGGCCGCGGGCCAACGAGGTCATTGCGGCTCGATAGCCGATGTCCTCGCTGCCGCCGACCAGCGCGGCGCCGTCAACCCGGACGTCGGTGAAGCTGACGTCAGCGGTCCACGCGCCTTCCTGGCCCATCTTGGCGTCCTTGGCGCCCACCTCGACACCGGCGCTCTGCGCGGGCACCAGGAACACGGCGATGCCCGGGCTCTTGTCGCTGGCGGGCCGAGTGCGCGCGAACACCACGAACAGGTCGGCGACGGGCGCATTGGTGATGAAACGCTTTTGCCCCGTAATCAGCCAATCATCGCCGTCGCGAACGGCTTTGGTGCGCAGGCCGGCGGGGCTGGATCCGGCTCCCGGTTCGGTCAGGGCAAAAGAGGCGACGACGTCGCCGGACGCGATGGGCTCCAACCAGCGCGCCTTCTGCTCATCGGTGCCGAACCCGACTAGCACTTGCCCGGCGATGCCGTTGTTGGTGCCGAACATCGACCGCACTGCCAGTGAGGTGTAGCCCAATTCCATGGCCAGCTCGACGTCCTGCACCAGATTCAGCCCAAGACCGCCCCACTGCGGCGGTATCGCGTATCCGAACAGTCCCATCTGTTTGGCCTGGTCACGTAGGTCTTCGGGAACCCGGTCCTCGTCGAGGATCTGCTGCTCACGCGGCAGCACAACCGAGCGAACGAAGTGGCGGGTCTGGGCCAGGATCTGCGCAAAGTCCTCGTCGGATACCTGGGGGGCGGTCATGGGCGGATGCTCCTTCTGGGGTGGGCGCCTGGGCGCCGCTGTCACGGCAAGATCATATATGAAATATGATATTTGACTGACCGAGCCCTCCGAGGGCCAGAAGACGTAGGGAAGTGTGATGTCGGTGTCGTTGCTGAACGGTCAGATCGCGGTAGTTACCGGTGGGGCCCAGGGCTTGGGCTTGGCGATCGCGGAGCGGTTCGTTTCCGAGGGTGCTCGGGTAGTCCTTGGTGATGTGAACCTCGAGGCGACTGAGGCCGCGGCCAAGCAGCTGGGCGGCGGGGAGGTCGCGGTGGCGGTGCGGTGTGACGTGACCAAGGCCGACGAGGTCGAGACGCTGCTGCAGGCCGCGCTGGAACGGTTCGGTGGCTTGGACATCATGGTCAACAACGCCGGCATCACTCGTGACGCGACGATGCGCAAAATGACCGAGGAGCAGTTCGATCAGGTCATCGATGTGCACCTGAAGGGCACCTGGAACGGCATCCGGCTGGCCGCGGCCATCATGCGTGAAAACAAGCGCGGCGCAATCGTCAATATGTCGTCGGTGTCGGGCAAGGTGGGGATGGTCGGCCAGACCAACTACTCCGCCGCCAAAGCCGGGATCGTCGGGATGACCAAGGCGGCCGCCAAAGAACTCGCCCACGTCGGTGTCCGGGTCAATGCCATCGCTCCGGGCTTGATCCGCTCGGCGATGACAGAAGCCATGCCGCAACGTATCTGGGACCAGAAGTTGGCTGAAGTGCCGATGGGGCGAGCCGGCGAACCCAGCGAAGTCGCTAGTGTTGCCTTGTTTTTGGCCTGCGATCTGTCCTCGTATATGACCGGCACCGTGCTGGACGTGACGGGAGGACGGTTCATATGAGTGCCGCTATGCGCCAGGCTGTCATCTGCGAACCCGTCCGCACACCGATCGGTCGCTACGGCGGAATGTTCAAGTCATACAGCGCTGTTGATCTGGGCGTCGTCGCGCTGCGCGGACTGCTCGATCGCACCGGCCTGGCGCCCGCTGCGGTCGGGGATGTGATCCTCGGGCACTGCTACCCCAGCAGCGAGGCCCCGGCCATCGGACGGGTGGTGGCGCTGGATGCCGGCCTGCCGGTGACGGTTCCCGGTATGCAGGTCGATCGGCGCTGCGGATCCGGGCTACAAGCGGTGATTCAGGCCTGCCAGCAAGTCAGCAGCGGCGATAGCGACCTCGTCGTTGCCGGAGGCTGCGAAAGCATGAGCAATGTCACTTTCTATTCCACCGATATGCGCTGGGGCGGTGTCCGCGGCGGAATACGCGTGCACGACGGACTGGCTCGCGGCCGCGTCACCGCGGGTGGAAGACACTACCCGGTGCCGGGCGGGATGCTGGAGACCGCCGAGAATCTACGGCGTCAGTATGGTATTTCGCGTTTGGAGCAAGACGAGCTGGCGGTGACATCGCATCAGCGTGCGGTCGCAGCCCAGAAGGATGGAATTTTCGCCGAGGAGACCATTGCCGTTCCGGTGCGAACCCGCCAAGGCGAGGAAATGATCGACACCGACGAACATCCACGCGCCGACACCTCGGTGGAGGCCCTGAGCGGGCTCAAACCCGTTCTGCACCAAGATGATCCCGAAGCGACGGTGACGGCGGGCAATGCCAGCGGGCAAAACGACGCCGCATCGATGTGCGTGGTGACCACACCGGAGAAGGCCGACGAGTACGGGCTGAGACCTTTGGTGCGTTTGGTGTCCTGGGGCCTGGCCGGGGTGGCGCCCGACGTCATGGGCATCGGTCCGGTACCAGCCACCGAGGCCGCGCTCGCCAAGGCGGCTCTGCGCTTGGCCGACATCGATCTGATCGAACTCAACGAGGCGTTTGCCGCCCAAGCGCTCGCGGTGATGCGGGAATGGAACTTCGGCGCCGCCGACCGCGACCGAACCAACGTGCACGGTTCGGGTATTTCGCTGGGCCACCCGGTGGGCGCGACCGGTGCCAGAATGCTGGCCACCCTGGCTCGTGAACTCACTCGCCGTCAGGCGCGCTACGGGCTGGAGACGATGTGTATCGGTGGCGGCCAGGGCCTGGCGGCGATCTTCGAGCGGGTCGGGTAGCCATGCCTGGGCCGGACTTGCCGCTGAGCGGCATTAGCGTTGTAGAGGTATCCAGCTTCGTCGCGGCGCCGCTGTGCGGCATAACGCTGAGCCAGCTGGGTGCGCAGGTTATCCGCGTCGACCCGATCGGCGGTGCCTCCGATATCCGCCGCTGGCCCCTGGCGGCCAGCGGCACATCGATCTACTGGACCGGGCTGAACAAGGGCAAGCGTTCGGCCACCATCGATCTGCGCTCGGCAGCAGGACAGCGGCTGGTCCAGCGCCTCGTCCTGGAAGGCGACGGAGTCGTGGTGACCAATGCCAGCCTGCCCTGGCTCAGCCACGAAGTATTGGCCGCCACGCGTTCTGACGTCATCCATCTGCAGTTGCTGGGACGGCGAGACGGCGGTACCGGGGTGGACTACACCGTCAACGCGGCGACCGGATTCCCGCTCGTCACCGGTCCGGCCGACCATGCCGGCCCGATCAACCATGTGCTGCCCGCGTGGGACGTTAGTTGTGGGCTCTACGCCGCGCTCGCCGTGGTTGCCGCGCTGCGCCGCCGCGACCAGACCGGGGCGGGAGCGCAGATCAGTTTGGCGTTGGAGGACGTGGCGCTGGCCACGGCGGGGAACCTGGGCCTGCTGACCGAGCCGCAGGTCAACGGTACCCAGCGTGAGCGGCTGGGTAACTCCATCTACGGCCAGTACGGCCAGGACTTCGCCAGCCGCGACGGGACATCGTTCATGGTCATCACGCTGACCCGTCGGCACTTTCGCGATCTGGTCGACGTGACCGGCACCGGTCCGGCGGTAACGGCGCTGGCCGAGGCGCTGGGGGTGGACTTCGATGCCGAAGGCGATCGATACCGATACCGCAGCGTGCTCAATGGTCTGTTCGCCGCCTGGTTCGCCGATCACACGGCCGAGCAGATCGGCGCGGCATTGTCAGCCACGACTGTGCTCTTCGAGCGGTACCGAACTTTCGCGGAGGTGGCAGCCGATCCGAAAGTGACTGCCAACCCGTTGTTTTCTCAACTGAGCCAGCCCGGTGTGGGGGACTACCTTGCTCCGGGCCTGCCGACCGCTTTCGACGGGTGTCACCCCGCAGGTGCGCCCGCCCCGGCGCTCGGAGAACACACCGCCGACGTGTTGACCGAGTACCTGGGTTTGACGACGGCAGATATCGCCCGTTTGGCCAGCGCCAAGACGATCGGCGGTCCAGACGGCCAGCAAGATAGGGAGTACGCGTGGCCAAACTCGCTCAGACACTGGGCCTAACCGAACTACAGGCCGAGATTGTCGCGACGGTAAGGCAATTCGTCGACAAGGAAGTGATTCCCAACGCGTCCGAGCTGGAACGCAAGGATGCCTATCCGCACGAGATTGTCGAGCAGATGCGTTCCATCGGCCTTTTCGGCCTGATGATTCCGGAGCAGTACGGCGGGCTGGGCGAGTCGCTGCTGACCTACGCGTTGTGCGTGGAGGAGCTGGCCCGTGGCTGGATGAGCGTGTCAGGTGTGCTCAACACCCACTTCATCGTGGCCTACATGCTGCGCCAGCATGGCACCGAGGAGCAGCGGCAACGCTTTCTGCCGCGGATGGCCACCGGGGAGTCCCGCGGTGCGTTCTCGATGTCAGAGCCCGAACTGGGCTCCGATGTTGCCGCGATCCGCACCCGGGCCACGCGTGGCGCGGACGGCAACTACACCATTGACGGGCAGAAGATGTGGCTGACCAACGGTGGCAGTTCGACATTGGTAGCGGTGCTGGTGCGAACCGACGAAGGCGCTGCCCAGCCGCACCGCAACCTGACCGCATTTCTGGTCGAGAAGCCAACCGGGTTCGGGGAAGTGTTGCCGGGCCTGACAATTCCGGGAAAAATCGACAAGCTGGGCTACAAAGGCATCGATACCACCGAACTCATATTCGATGGCTATCGGGCAACCGCTGACGACATCCTCGGTGGCACCCCGGGACAGGGTTTCTTTCAGATGATGGACGGAATCGAGGTCGGTCGGGTGAACGTATCGGCGCGAGCCTGCGGGGTTGGCCTGCGCGCCTTCGAGCTGGCGGTTCGCTACGCGCAACAACGCCACACCTTCGGCAAGCCGATCGCCGAGCACCAGGCCATTTCATTCCAGTTGGCCGAGATGGCGACCAAGGTCGAGGCGGCACACCTGATGATGGTCCACGCGGCGCGGCTGAAGGACTCCGGTGAGCGCAATGACGTCGCGGCTGGAATGGCTAAATATCTTGCCAGCGAATATTGTTCGGAAGTCACCCAGCAGAGCTTCCGCATCCACGGCGGCTACGGATACTCAAAGGAGTACGAGATCGAGCGGCTGATGCGTGATGCACCATTCCTGCTCATCGGCGAGGGCACCAGCGAAATTCAGAAGTCCATCATCAGCAAGCGGCTACTGCACGAGTACCGAGAGTAGGGCTAGTAGGGCGATGACTGATCCGGAATTCGCGGCGCGGCCACAACTTTCCGACGACGTTGCGCGATACGTCCGCAAGAGGATATACGAAGGCAACTACGCCGCGGGCAAATACATACGGCTGGACCAGTTAGCGGCCGAGTTGAGGATCAGTGTCACACCGGTGCGTGAGGCGCTGTTCGCACTTCGCGCCGAAGGCCTGGTTGCCCAACAGCCGCATCGCGGCTTCGTGGTGTTGCCGCTGACCAAGCGCGACCTTGCCGATGTCGCATATGTGCAGGCTCACGTTGGCGGCGAGCTGGCGGCGCGGGCCGCGATCAACATCGGCGCCGCGCAGCTAGCTGAACTGCAGCAGATACAAGCGCAGCTTGAGGAAGCCTACGCCGCTGACGACGACGAGCGGACGGTCCGGTTGAACCACGAGTTCCACCGCGCCATCAATCTTGCTGCGGATTCTCCGCGGCTCTCCCAACTGATGTCACAGATCACCCGCTACCAACCCGAATCGGTGTTCCCCGGCATCGAGCACTGGCCCGCCCGGGCGGTCAAAGACCATCGGCGGGTGTTGGTGGCGCTGAAGAAACACGATGACAAGGCTGCCCGAACCGCGATGTCAGAACACCTCGCCTCCAGCGCAGTTCCGTTGATCGACCATCTCATCGCCCGGGGAGTGGTTGCGGAGTCGGCGCCGTCCGGGTCCGCGGCCGAGCGGGCCCGAGGGGGCTAGCGCCCGGTGCTGGCTCGGCCCCGTGGGCCGGACGGGAGGGTCACCCTTCGCGCGCCAGGCCTGCCGGTTGCTGCCCCGGTGTGGTGTTTGCTGGGTCCGGTCGAATATCCGCACCCAGTTTGGTGCGATCTGTTGTTGCCCGAGTGCGTCGGGGAATACGCTGCGTATAGGGCGGGCAACGCTACCGGGAGAGGAACACCATGGCCCTAGCGTCCTTGTCCGGCGCAACCGCCGGAATTGTTGCCTGTATGACAGCCTGCGTGTTCGCCGCACCGACCGTTGCCGATCCAGGTGATCAGATACCCGGGAATGGGGTATTTCTCGTCGGCACCGACATGCTGCCGGGCACCTACCGCACCGAGGGGTCGGCCAATCCGCTCATCTTGGTCTTCGGACGGGTATCGGAGCTTTCGACCTGCTCGTGGTCGACTCCCAGCACACCCGCGGCGAGCACCGATGACATCATCGACACCAATACCTCCATGGGGCCGATGTCGGTGGTGATCCCGCCAACGGTCGCGGCCTTTCAAACGATGAACTGCAAACTCTGGATGCGGGTCGGATAGCCCCACCCGAGCTGCGGTCAATGTTGGAGAATCGTTTTGCGCCTGCGTAGATCGCCTCGTCCGTCCAGGCGTAAGTGGTCTGCATCGGCAACGGGCCC
Organism: Mycobacterium pseudoshottsii JCM 15466; assembly: GCF_003584745.1. Classification (NCBI taxonomy): domain Bacteria; kingdom Bacillati; phylum Actinomycetota; class Actinomycetes; order Mycobacteriales; family Mycobacteriaceae; genus Mycobacterium; species Mycobacterium pseudoshottsii. The sequence goes on along the minus strand of NZ_AP018410.1, from coordinate 4,342,049 downwards.
CTGGCCGTGCGCATCACGAATCGGTGGGCCGGGTCCAACTCGAGTGGCTTTGGCATCTGCCACCGCACAGCTTTGATGTTCGCATACCACTGGGTGGCGTTGTCCGGACTGCAGCAGTGCTCGGCGACTACGGTGCGTCCCGGTCGATCACGATGTCGACGGCAACATCGACCGACGTCATTTCCGGGATCCTAGATGTCGGCCGGAGCTCGCAGGCGTCATGCGGTGTTGGCCAGCATGTCGCGCAGCCGCTGGAGATCGACCTTGCCGGTTGGGCCGCGTGGAATATCAGCGTCGTCGGCCAAGAGCAGCCACACCGTCGGAACCTTGAAGGCGCTCAGCACCTGGCCCGCCGACGTTCTGAGGTCCTCGGAGGTGAGTGCCGGGGTGCTGCACACCGCCGCTGCAGCCAGCCGTTGGCCCTGGGCGCCAGCCACGTTGGTGACGAAGGCGTTGGAGACGCCGTCGATTGTCCGCAAGGCGGTTTCGACCTCCACGGGGTAGACAGTGGCACCGCTGACCTTGAACATGTCGTCGGACCTGCCGTGGTAGAACAGGTAGCCGTTCGCGTCGAGGTGGCCGAGATCGGCGCTGCAGTAGTAACCATCAGCCGTGAAGACCTCTTCGCGGCTGCGCCGGCAGAGGCCGCGTAGCGTGTGCGGCCCCCGGATCTGGATCTGGCCTATCGTTTCCGCGGGGACTCGGGTGCCGGTCTCGGGGTCCACGATGCGGATTTCCATTCCGGGAAAAGGCTAGCCGCAGCTGCCCCACGCGGTGGGCGGCATATCGGTGTCGGCGCGGTAGCCGCAATACGGTCCGAATGCTTCTGTCATGCCGAACAACCTCGCCCGTGCCCCGGGCTGGGCACGTCGTTCGGGTGGTAGCAGTGCCTGTAGCCTGCCGGGCTGCAGAGCCGAAAGGTCAACGTCGACACTGCTTGGGTGCCGCGCGAGCGCCTCGGCCTGATCAGGCCACCCACGAAACATCGTGACGCGCTCTGCCTCCAGCAGGCGCAAGGTGTTCTCGGGGAACGGCCGCGCCTCGGTCACCAGGGTGGCTCCCGCGAGCAGCGCAGAGAGGATTCCGCCACCAAACCCGCCCACCCAGAAGAACGGCATCGGCAGATACAGCCGGGTGCCGAGGTGATGCGGCGCGCGGTCAGGCCCGATCGCACCGCGCCCAAAGCGCTTCCATGGGAATGCAGGACCCCTTTGGGGGCTCCGGTGCTGCCCGAGGTGAACATGATCACCAGGGTGTCCGCCGCGGTGACTGTTTCGGCGATCGGCTCGACCATCCGGAGTGCCCGGGCACCGGCATTGGAAGAGCTGACTTGGTCGTCCGCCCAAACCCGTTGCAACGCTGGAAGTTCGGCTCTAGGTACCGACTCGACCGCGTCGAGGTATCGGTGGCCACGGAACTCCGGCACGCTGATCAGGAACTGCACCGCGGCCGAACGAAGTTGCGATGCCAACTCGCGGGGGCGCAACAAAGTGCTCAACGGAACCAGCACCGCACCGATGCGGGTCAGCGCTATCGCGATCTGTACCCAGCGCACACCGTTGGGCATGATCAGGCCAACGCGAGTGCCCATGCCGGCACCCGCTTGGATGAATGCCGCAGCCAAATCCGATGTGGAAGAATCAAGTTCGCGGTAGCTTAGTCCACTTGCCTGATCGATCACCATGGGCTTGGCGCCGTGCCGGGCGGCCTGCGACCGCACCAGGTGGTCGATGGTGTCAGGCATCGAAGCACTTCTTCAGTTGGTGCGTATCGACCTTGCCGCTGGACAGCAGCGGGATCTCGCTGGGGGTCAAGGTGGCGAGGCGGGTCGGAATCTTGTAGGCGGACAACTCCGTCTCGAGTCGTTCGCGCAGCGCCAGCTCGTCAAGCGCTCCGACACCGTCTGCAACGACGAGCACGGCGGCCACCACCTGTTCGCGCTGGGGATCGGGGATGCTCACGACATGAGCCACCATGCCCAGCTTGGCGATCGCCCTTTCGACCTCGGCCGGCGACACGTTTGCGCCCGCGGTTTTGATCAGCGAGCTCAGACGGCCGGTGAAGTACATGTATCCGTCTTGGTCGGCCCGTACCAAGTCGCCGGTATGGAACCAGCCGTCGGCATCGAAGCATTCCTCGCGGCTACGTTTGTAGTAGCCCTGCATGACGAAGGGCCCACGAATGCACAGTTCGCCAACCTGGCCGACGTTGACGACTTCCCCGGTGCCGGGCTCGATGATGATGGTGTCGAACCCGGGTGCGGGTTTACCGAACGACCCGCGCCGGGATTCGGGCTGGTCTGACTCGTCGGCGCTGATCAGCACGATGCTGCCGGCTTCGGTCATCCCCAGCATGTTGTGCCGCAGTTCGGGATCTACCGGTCTGGCTTCGGGTGCCATGATCGGATACAGATTGCCGCGGCGCATCGATGAAAGGTCCCGTCTACCAAAGCTAGGATGGTTGGCTAGCCGTGCGACTGTGGAAGCGAAACCGTTTGTCATGGTCGGCTTTTCCCGCTCGAGCAGGTCAAGGGTGGTAGCGGCGTCGGCGTTGGAACACACCAGTATCGATCCGGCGAGCAGTGTGGCCAGCAGCCCAAAGGCGAACCCGCCGATCCAGCAGAATGGCGAGTTGCAGAACAACTTGTCGTCGGTGCCCAGTCCGCGAATGACGTTGAGATTCTGCTGATGTCTCAACAGCGCGCTGTGGGTGTGCACGACTCCCTTGGGGGCACTGGTGGTGCCCGACGTGTACACGATCGCCAGTACATCAGAGCCGTCGACGTCATCTTCCAGTGCGCGCAGCATTGTGGGGTCGATGGTCTGGCTGAGGCGGTAGACGCACTCGATACTGCGGGTTCGTCGTGGTGCCCCGCGACGATAGCTGACCCAGGCCGTCCGCAACTGCGGGATTGCCCTGGAGAATAGCCGATCTTCTCCGTCGAAGCCGGTGTCGCCAAGTAGTTGCCTCAATCGGCCCGCGTAGTCGTGGGAGCGGAATGTATCGGCGCTCAATAGGATCTGGGTGTCGCTGTCGACCAGCTGCTCGTGCAGCTCCCGGGGCGTGACGAAGGTGGAAATCGGGATGACCACCGCGCCGATTCGAGCCGCGGCGAGCATCCCGATGACGAAGTCGGAGCCGTTCGGGTAGAGCAACCCGACATGTGCTGCCTTGCCGATGCCCAGGGCGATCAGCCCGCGGGCCAGCTCCGCCGAACGCAGATCGGCCTGGGCATAGCTGATCCGGTCGCTATCGCACACCAAGAACGGGTGATCTGGGCGACAACGGGCTTGGCGGCGCAGGATCTGCGCGACCGTCGGGGAGTCAGCCGCCATGATCCGCGCGGGAACCGGCGGCACCAAAGTAATGCCGGATTGCGCCGAGGTCAGGCTTGCCCGACGCTGTTCTCGGAATTTCGGCGACGATCGAAATCTGGGTTGGGATCTCGTAGCCGGACAACCGCGTTCGCAGATACTCCACCAGCTCGGCACCGCCGATGTCGGCGGAACCGCGCAGTTCGACCATGGCAACCGGAGTTTGACCGAGGCGCTGGTCGGATCGGCCCACTACCGCGGCAGCTGCCACCGCCGGATGGCTCTCCAACGCCGCTCGCACATCGTCGGGCAGCACCTTGAAACCTCCACGAATGATCGCCTGATCGGCTCGCCCGACAATCCAGACAAAGCCATCCGCGTCGATTCGGGCGACATCGGTGGTACGCACCCACGGGGCCGAAACGCCCAACTGGGCTGGCTTGACCTCGAGTAGGCCCAGGCTAGCCCGCTCGACCGGGGCGCCCTCGGTATCGACGATCCGAAGTTGCGCACCCGGGTTGGCCCGGCCGACGCTACCGCGTTTGGTGTGCCAATATCGCGAGTGATCTGCGAGGGTCCAGCCGGCCACGCCGCCGCCGAACTCGGTTGCCGCATAAGAAGTCAGCACGAGAATGCCGTACTTCTCGGTGAACGCATCGGCATCGTCGGGGGCCAGGGGGGCGGTGCCGCAGGTGACGGTGCGGACGCTGGCGAGGTCGGCGCGGGTGAGGTCGGAGTGCAGCACCGTCCGCAACGCGGCAGGCACCAGCGATACGGTGCGGGGCCGATGTTTGCGTACCGCCGCGGCCCAGGCGTTCAGCTCGAATCGGTCCAGCAGCACAAAGGGGCGGGCTTGCGCGATGCACTGCAGCACTCGGTAGACACCGCCGATATGCACCAGCGGTGAGTTCACGATGGCAACTCCGCGTCGGGGTTCGGTGGGCGCCGGGTCGCGATCCGGGGCTGGGCCCATGACGCTGCGGGCGAGCATGTCGTAGCTCAGGTCGACCCGGTTGGGCGGACCGGTTGTGCCGCTGGTCAACATTCGCACCGCGACGTCCGCACCGGCGCCGCGGGTGGTGTGGTCGCCGGGTTCGCCGGGGTGGTCGAACAGATCCGATAGGGACACGGTGGCGCTGTCCGTCGTATTGGTCACCAGGAGCCCAAGGTCCTCGTCCGATCCGGCGATCAGCGGCAGCTCCAAAGCGGCGATGTCGGCTCTGGTGCGTTCGTCGCCGCGTGACGGGTTGATGGTGACCACGGTGGCACCGGCGAGTAGGACGCCGAGGAACGCGGCCATCTGTGCGGGACGATTACGCAACAGTATTCCGATTTCAGGGCTCGGTTGTTTGGCGGCGAGTGCGGCCACTCGCCGGGGCGCAGCGCCGAGTTGTCCCAAGGACAGCCAGGCGCGGTCGTACTCGACAGCGCGGGCGTCTGGTTGCAGGTCCAGGGTGACGGCGATGCGTTGACTCAGGGGGTGATTCGACATCAACGAGTCTTCGGTTCGCTGCCGTCAGGACGGGGCGGTAGGTCGGCCAGTTCGGCCCTGCCCAGTGGGTTGCCCAGTCGGGTGTAGATCAGCCCCTGCTCCACCGCGGCGCGGTAGGGCTTGTCCAGCGACTCCCAGATCGCTTTCACGGTGCCCTGCGTCGCGGAGGGCGGCTTGGCGGCGATCGTCGCCGCGATCTCGTGTGCCCGCTCCCACAACCGCTGTGGCGCGACCACTTCGGATACCAGACCGATCCGTAGTGCGGTTTCGGCGCCGACCCGTTCGTCGTTGCCCATCAGGGCGATTCGCAGCGTTTCGCCCAGGCCGATCCGCCGCATCAAGCCAATCGGCTCCAGCGCGCAGACCAGACCGGCCGAGACGTGCGAGTCGAAGAATGTTGCCCCTGTGGAGCAGATGACGACGTCGGACTCATTGATGAAGTAGAACGCGCCCGCGGTGCACATGCCCTGAACGGCGCACACCACGGGCTTCCACATCTTCTGCCATTTCGGGCTCAGGAACTCGCCGGGATCCTCATGGTTCCAGATATTTTTGGGTTGTCCGTACGGAGTCTTGATGTCGAGACCCGCACTGAACGCGCGGCTGCCGGCCGCCCGCAATACCACCGCGTGCACCGATTCGTCGTGTTTGATCAGGTGCCAGGCCGCTGCCATCTCTTCGCACATGGTGCGGTTGAACGCGTTGAGTTGGTCGGGCCGATGCAACGTGATGGTGGCGACGTGGTCGGTGGTGTTGACGTCGACCAGGATGGTTGTGAAGTCCGGTTTCTCGGATCGCTGCGGTGTCACTGGCATTGCCAATCCGGGTCTCGCTTCTCCGCGAAGGCTCTGGGGCCTTCGAGCGCATCCCGGGTCCGCAGTACCCGCTCGCGGAATGCCTCGGCGAGCATCTCGGCTTCGGGTAGCGGCAGGTCGATCCCTTTGAGGATGGCCAGGCGAGTACCCCGGACGGCCAGCGGGGCATTGCGGTTGACCATGTCGGCGATCTCGTGTGCCCGCTCGAGCAGCCGGTCGTGCTCGACCACCTCGCTGATCAAGCCGAGGTCGAAGGCGCGCCTTGCATCCATCCGCTCGTGCTTGCCGACCAGCGCCATCCTGAGCGCGACCGATCGCGGTAGCACTCGGGCCAGCCTTACCAGCTCACGCCCGGCCACCAGGCCGATGCTGACGTGTGGGTCGAAGAACGTTGCCGTCTCCGACGCGATGACGATGTCCGATGTAGTGACCCAGTCCAGTCCGGCGCCGCAGCAGATGCCGTTTACTGCGGTCAGTACGGGTTTGGCCATGCTGCGAAATGGCGGCGTACCTTCTTGGGGCGCCTCCCACTGTTCGTAGGTTGCCAGGTAGGGCCGCTCGTAGATCACCTTGCCGTCGCCTGGAATGGCCTTCACGTCCGCCCCGGTGCAGAAGGCGCGACCCGTGCCGGTGACGATGGTCAGCCACACCCGGTCGTCACCTTCGGCTTCGGCGTAGGCGGCTCGCAACTCGGTGATCATGTGCGGACTCAGCGCGTTGAGGGCGTGAGGTCGGTTGAGCGTGATGGTGGCGGTGTGTCCGTCGAGCTCGTAGCCGATGGTGTCGAACGCGTCGCCAGGCATGGTCATCGTCCCTCGAATTTCGGCGTGCGATGTTGCCGGAATGCGGTCAAGCCTTCTTTGAAATCGGAGGTCCGACAAGTTAGTTCGAGGTTGAACAGTTCATGTGTCATCGACTCGGTCAGGGTTGCGTGCTGGCCGTGGTTCAGGGCCTGCTTGGCAAGCCCGATCGCAACAGTCGGCCCGCGAGCCAGTCGGGTGAGCAGCTCGTCGACCGCGCTGTCGAGGTCCGTCGCATCGACGACTTGGTGGATCAAGCCCCAGTCGGCTGCCTCGGGCGCGGTCACCTGCTCGCCAAGCAGCAGCATCCGCCGGGCCCGGGCCCGGGCCAAGCCAACCAGGCGCGGCAGCAGCCAGGTAGATCCCGAGTCCGGGCTGAACCCGCGGACTACGAAAGGTTCCCAGAACGTGGCATCACTGGTGGCCACGGTGAAGTCGGCGGCGAGCGCCAGGTTGGCGCCCAGCCCGGCGGCCCACCCTTGGACACCGCACACGACCGGGAGGTGGATGGTGTGCAGGAGTTCGATGACGCGGTGCGCGGCGTGCGGAATTCGCCTTAGCAGGTCGCCGGTGCGAGGGCGTTGGGTGCCGGTGCTGGCCGCGACCCAATCGGCGCCGGCGCAGAAATCGGCACCGGCACCCCGGATCAGAATCGCACGCAGCGAGTCGTCAGTGGCGGCGCCGCCCAGCGTATCGAGCAACATCTCGATCATGTTCTGAGTCAACGAATTACGCCGTGAAGGTCGATCGAGCGTGATTCGCAGCAGGGTGCCATCGCGGCGCGATGTCACCGACCCCTCGGGCCCGGCCGAGTCGGCCTCGAGACTCACCGTCGAATCCGGCCTTTCTCCGCCATATCGTTATCCATACAGTAGGCAATACGATTGCTACACTGTATAAGTCAGCAAGGAAACATTGCTGACGGAACATCCCGGTGAAAGAGGGACGCATGGCCCAAGGCGAACCTCGGGCGGCTGCCGGTGATGCCAGGTTCGGCGAGTCGCCGCTGGCCCAGACCGTCGCCGCCGCGGGTGTCATCCGTCGCCTCACCTCGCTGTTGCTGGCGATGGAACACCCACATCCCACGGTTGATGCCATGCTCGCGCAGTGCTGCGAGTGGGAACGTGAGCTGGCCGCGGCCGCCCCGGACAATGCCGCGCGCATCGGTCCGGATGCGGACGGCAACCGCGTCTACCTCAATCACGCGACTGACATCGGCGCCTACAACCCGTGTTTTCCCGAATACAAGTTCGATCAACTCGATCCCGAGCGCGCGGCCGGCGGGGTCAATTTCCCGTTGGTCTACGAGGGCCCGCCGGGTCTGGTGCACGGCGGATTTCTTGGTGTCTTCTTCGACTGCGTCATCCAGCATCACAACTGCGTCAGTGGGCTTTCCGGCAAGACCCGCTCCCTGGCACTGACCTTCCGCAGACCTACACCAATACTGACCCACCTGCGGTTCGACATCACGAGATCGGTGACGGACCAAGGCATCTCCTCGAAGGCGTGGCTGATGGTCGATGAACAACTGCTCTGCACCGGCGAAGTCCAGACATTGGCATCGCGACCGGAAGAGTTGGCGACGTATCAATTCGGGCGACGGCGAAAGGTGTCTGGCTCATGACCGCCGCAGACGGCCCGGATGACCGTATGCAGTTCGAGGCGGAACCGGGTACGAGAATCGCGACCATCACGCTGAACAACCCCACGAGGCGCAATGCATATGACGCGGCGATGCGTGATGCCATTGTCGGCTACCTGGACCGCGTTGCCGCGGATGACGATCTCATCGTCGTCATCTTGCGTGGCACCGGCGGGGTCTTTAGCGCCGGCGCTGACATGAACAACGCCTACGGGTGGTACGGCGAGGCTGACGCCCCGGCCGCGGATCCGCCAACCCAGCGGCGCCCTAGCCAACGTCGCCGACTTACCGTGGACCGCAGGTCATTCAGCTTCTACCACAACCTCATGGGCTTTCCGAAGGTCACGGTGGGTGAGATCGCGGGCCATGCGCTGGGGGGAGGTTTCGAGATGGCCCTGATGACCGACATCTCAGTGATCGCGCGCAACGCCCGAATCGGTATGCCGGCAACGCGATTCCTGGGGCCTGCGCTGGGCAGTCTGCACATGTTCTTTCACCGGCTGGGGCCGGTGTTGGCCCGCCGGGTACTGCTCACCGGTGACATTATTGAAGCGGGTGACGTCGAACATCTTGGAATCTTCACCGACACCTGCGATTGCGGCGCCGTGGCGGCCCGAGCCCGGTATTGGGCAGAGAAGGCGGCAAAGATGCCCGCCGACGGCATCGTCATCGCCAAAGAGGCCTTTCGGCTGGTTGAGCAGACGCAGGCATACGCGGGTGAGGAAGTCGCCAGCTATCTCTTCCACGCCTTCGGCACCAACTTGCAGTTCGCGCCGGGGGAGTTCAATTTCGTCAAAACGCGGGCCGAGCACGGAACGAAGGAGGCATTCCGGCTGCGTGACGAGCACTTTCACGTGCCCGAGCCCGAGTCCTGATATCCGAAAGGTCTAACGCGTCGTAGCCTTTGCCCGGGTTCGCGGCGCTGGTGGCTTGGCCGCCTTGCGCGGCCGCGACGGGGCCGACTTGGCGGCTTTGGCCCGTTCGTCGATCAACCTGCCGGCGTGGTCGAGAATGCAATCAAGGCCGTATTCGAAGTTGGCCTCATCGGGGGTCGCGATCCGGTGTCCCTTTCCGCTGACTTGCGCAAGCAGCGGTGTGGTCAGCGGGTCGATGTTCATGGCGTCTTCGATTGCCCGCGGGCCGCTGTCGGCCGACTGGGTCTTCTCGTAAAGCCGGTGCAGCACCACTGATCCGCGCACGTGTATCGAGACCGCGGCATAGGTGTCGAAGGCGTCCTCGGGGGATAGCCCCGCCTCCACCAGATTCGCGATTGCCCGCTCCATCTCTTGCGCGCCCAGTCGGGCGGTCTTGGGACTCAGGGCTGACCTGATCAGAATCAGATCGCACAGTATTGGGTTGCCCATGAAGGTCTTACGCATCAGACGGGCGTGGTTGCGTAACGTCTCGCGCCAGTCGCTGGCCTCCACGTAGGGAGTGGCGAACACGTACTTGCTCAAGGCGCGGTCGGTCATCGCATTGAGCAGGTCGTCCTTCTTGCGGAAGTACCAGTAGATGCTGGTAACGCCGACCCCAAGATGTTTGCCCAGCATTGGCATGCTCAGGTTGTCGATCGATACCTGCTCGGCAAGCTCGAACGCGCCGCTGATGATGTCATCGGGATTGATCGAACCGCGTTCGCGTCGTTGACGTTTGTCGGCGGCTGCCCGCTTTGCCACTACCGGCACCTCCATCAATCTCCTGCGTGTGCGATCCCAAGCCGACCACCGGACGAACCTACCGGCAGTTGCACTCCGACCTGTGTATACGATGACGTGTCGTCGCCAAGCCTGACCGTCAACCTTACCGGGGGCGGGCCGATCGCTGAGGGCGACAGCTATGCGGTAATGCCAGGTGGGAGCGTCTCCGCACTGATTCGGGCGGCCTTACCTTTATTACTGTAATGCCTATCGTAGGCACTTTGGTATCCAGCGGCGCGCGGGTGAACACGATCGAGTGCGGGCGCGGTGGCGCAGTGCGCTGTGCCGGAGGTAACCAAACGACCGCTGCGGCGAAGGCGGTGCCGATCTAGTCGGGGGATTGTGGGTTTGGCTGTCGACAACCCAGTCTGACCCGAGTGCAAGGTTGCCCGCTCAGCTACCGACCCCGCGGCACCGGGACGGTGGGCTCGAGTACGGCCCGATCCGGTCGCTGGTAGGGCGCGCCAGCAGTCTCATTGTACGCAACGAGCGCGTGGTCACCGGTGAATGTACTATCGCCCAGCAGGGCCGCGTCGCCTCCAATGAGACGCCTTCCCGCGGTGTTGCGCGGGGATGATAGGGCCGAATTTCTTGTGCCGCAACGATGCAGCGGGAAGCTCATCGATATTGGTTGAGTCTTATCGCCGGTGGCGGGCGCCGGCGCAACGGCGATGTGAGGCCGTCGCGGCAGCGCATCCGTGACGAATGCCTCAGCGCGTGACAGCATCTGGTCGTTGGCCCTGGACCGCGTGGTCGTCGGCGACCGGAACAGGTTGACAACCGCGACCGCGGCAAATTCTTCGGTGGGCGACTCGCCGTAGTTCGGCTACTCTGCCCTTATACCCGCCAATGGGCGACGCACGTTTCCTGATCCGCGGATCGGGGTTGCGTCCAGATGCATTGGTACACAGGCCAGGCTGTCAGGATCTGCGAGAGGGCACCCCGAGATGGAGAAGAACCTGGGCAAGTTGCTGGACCATGCACCGGAGCAGGGCGTAGAAGAACCGTGCTGCTCGGTCCCCGATATCGGCACGATTTGGGTTCGCCGTGCGACGCGAGAAGAGCTCCCCGAGCTATATGCGTTGATCAAGCGTGAGGTGGGCGACGTCGCGAGTTTTGAAGTGCTCGAAAGTGTTTTCAATAAGAACGCTGACAGCATTTGGGCCGTCTATCGCTCGAGTGATGACACGCGCGCCGATGCAGAACTGATCGGCTCATACGCCTTCCTTCACTTGAATCAGACCGGCCTTGAGCGCCTGGAATCTGGCGCATTTGATGGACGTGATCCCGATCTAGGCCTGATCGTTGGGTCGGGAACCCAGCCCGCAGCACTTTACGTCTGGGTCATGTTGCTGACGGTGCGCGGGATTTCGCGCATCGTGACGTGGCTTTTCGTCAATGCCGCGGGTGCGGAAACCCTGAGTGCGCCGATGTTCACGACCGCCGCAACGACGGACGGCGTGAACGCGGCTCAGGGCTACGGCTTTCTGGCCCAGGGGCAGGGTGGCGTATCCGCAGGCCAGCTCTACCGGGTAGAGCGTCCCGAGCGTGCGGTGGGAGTGTCCAACTCGGTGCGAGCTGTATTGCCGTGAACTTGTCCGCCTCCGTGGTTGTCACCCATGATCGCCTGGCAGAAGCTTTTGCGATTCGTTCCGCCGTGTTCATGTCGGAGCAAGAATGTCCTTACGAGGAAGAATTTGATGGCAACGATTTCTGTGCCACTCATATTCTGGGTTTTGTCGAAGGCCGACCGGCCGGGACGATGCGCGTACGCTGGTTCGCGGAGTTCGCAAAGTTTGAACGTGTTTGCGTGCTCCCGCAGTACCGCAATTCTGACGTCGTGAACACGATGATTGAGTTGTCGTTTGATGTGGCGACCCGCAAGGGCTTCACCGCAATCTACGGCCATGCTCAGGTGCGGCTTGTGCACTTTTGGGAGAAGTTCGGGTTCAAGCCCATGCGGAAAGGGGCCAAACTTGTTTTCTCCGATCATGAATATTTGGAAATGATGTGCGAGAAACGGCCGAGGTCCGACGCCATCACGCTGGCGGGCGACCCCTATCTGTTGTTGCGGCCGGAAGGGGCGTGGGACGATCCGGGCGTGCTGGAACGGTCCGCGGCCCGGCCCGCGACCAATCCGTATTAGCCGCCACCGTGGCGTGTGCCGGGGTCCGCGCGCTAGCGCTGAGCTTTTGTGCGGGGCGAGTCCTCGGATGGAATCTATTTACGTGCAACAGAATTGACCATGGCAATGGTCGACGTGGCGTAAGGGATCCGGAAAAGTAGCCGTGAACTCGGGATTTTGGTGATGTTGCCGTGGGCTAGGCGGGGCGGATTTTGACCCCGATGAGTTCGGCAAGACGTGGGGTGGGGGTCTGGCGGTGGCCCCAAACGTCGATGGATTGGGTCGGCGCGTCAGTCGGTCACACCCCTGGCGCACGTGTGGGTTCGCTGTACTGAGGTGTCCAGGGGGCAAAGTCGATGGTCTGGCCGGGCCCGCCGAGACCGTGGGCGCCGGGGGATCGGGTTCATCGGCATGGTGGCCATAAGTTGTCCTCCGGTGCGGCACAATTCGCTGTTCCGCTGCAGGCCGGTGACCTGCGGCGGCGGTTGTAGAATGCGGTACCGATAGGTATACAGTATGCATATAGGGGTCGCGGTCGGCCGGCAGCGGTGAGGAGATGCGGATGAGCGCTGCTGATGCGCAAGGCGCAGTGCTCTACGAAGCGACGCCGGGCGGCGTCGCGATCATCACGTTCAATCGGGCCGATCGCCTCAACGCCTGGGGGCCCGACCTTGCCGCCGGGTTCTACACGGCGATCGATCGCGCTGAGGCGGATCCGGGTATCAGGGTCATCGTGCTGACCGGGCGGGGCCGTGGCTTTTGCGCGGGCGCCTATCTTGGGTCGGCGGATGCGGCGGCGGGGTACGACAAGACTATGGCGAAGGCGAAGGACGCGAACCTGGCCGATCTGGTTGGTGAACGCCCACCCCATTTCGTGACCATGCTGCGCAAGCCGGTGATCGCCGCGATCAACGGACCATGTGTGGGCATCGGCCTGACCCAGGCGCTGATGTGTGATGTCCGATTCGCCGCGGCCGGGGCAAAGTTCGCGGCGGTGTTCGCGCGGCGCGGCCTGATCGCAGAGTTCGGTATCTCCTGGATTTTGCCGCGTCTGACCAGCTGGGCGGTCGCGCTCGATCTGTTGTTGAGCGGTCGGACCTTTCTGGCCGAGGAGGCCGCCCAGCTCGGGTTGGTCAAGGAAGTCGTCACCCCCGAACAGTTGATGCCACGCGCCCTCGAGTACGCCGAAGACATCGCCCGTTACTGTTCGCCATCTTCGATGGCGGTGATCAAGCGCCAGGTCTACGGCGACGCCACCCGCGATGTCGTGGAAGCCACCTCACACGCCGAAGTGCTGCTGCGTGAAGCGATGCCGAGGCCGGATGTCATCGAGGGAATTGTCAGCTTCCTGGAGAAGCGGCCACCGCAGTTTCCGTCGCTGACCTCATCGGAACGCTGAGCGATTCGGCGTTGCGGGAAGGACGATCATGGACAGCTTGGGTTACAAGGGGTTACAAGGCGATCGACGTCGACAACCACTACTACGAGCCCCTGGACGCGTTCACCCGGCATCTAGACAAGAAGTTCCGCAGACGCGGTGTGCAAATGGTTACCGACGGCCGGCACACTCAGGTGATAATCGGCGACCGGGTCAACCGCTTCATCCCCAACCCGACATTTGACCCGATCATCGTTCCGGGCTGCCTGGACCTGCTGTTCCGCGGCGAGATACCCGACGGCGTAGACCCGGCATCGCTGATGAAGGTCGAGAAGCTGGAACTTCGTCCCGAATACCGGAACCGGGATGCACGCGTCGTCGTCGTCGAAAGCCAGGGCATCGAGACGATCTTCATGTTCCCGACCTTCGGCTGCGGAGTCGAGGAGGCGCTCAAGGCGGACATCGAGGCCACCGCGGCATCGCTGCATGCGTTCAATCTGTGGCTGGACGAGGATTGGGGTTTCGACCGGCCGGACCATCGCATCATCGCGGCACCCATGATCTCGCTGGCCGACCCCGAGAAGGCGCTCCAGGAAGTCGAATTCGTGCTCGAGCGAGGCGCCCGGATGGTGCACGTGCGTCCGGCACCGGTACCGGGTGTCCCCAGGAACCGGTCGCTCGGTCACAGGTCGCACGACCGGGTCTGGGCTCGGTTGGCCGAGGCCAACGTTCCGGTGGCGTTTCACTTGGGCGACAGTGGCTATCTTGAGATTGCCGGAATGTGGGGAGGCAAGGAAACCTTCGAGCCCTTCGCGGCTCCGCCCGACCCGCTGGACAAGATCCTCGTCGACGACCGCGCCATCCACGACACCATGGCGTCGTTGATCGTCCACGGGGTCTTCGATCGTCATCCCACGCTGCGGGTGGCCAGCATCGAGAACGGCTCCGAATGGGTGCACAGGCTGGCCAAGCGTCTGAAGAAACTAGCCAATCAGCACCCGCGCTCGTTCCCCAACGACCCCGTCGATGCGTTGCGCGAGCATGTCTGGATATCGCCCTACTACGAGGAAGATCTCACGGTGCTGGCCGACAGGATCGGGGTCGACCGCATCCTGTTCGGCTCGGACTGGCCACACGGTGAAGGGCTGGAGTCGCCGCTGGCGTTCACCGAAGAGCTAACCGGATTCAGCCGGGCAGAGGTGCAAAAGATCATGCGTGACAACGCCTTGGACTTCCTCGGTGTCACGGTGGCGTCGGTCGCCTAGGTTTTCCGGAGTTGTGGCCGTGACCGAATGGACGATCGGCGCCGTGCTGGACGCTATCGCCGAGGTCGTTCCGGATCGCCCGATGACCGTGTGCGGCCCCCGCCGCACCAGCTTCGCCGAGGCGGCGCAACGAACCAGCCGGTTGGCAAGCTACCTCAACAAACAGGGGTTCGGGGCGCACCGCGCACGAGAGACACTGCAGCGGTGGGAATGCGGTCAGGATCGGGTTGCGCTGATCATGCACAACGACCTCTACCCCGACATGGTGATTGGTTGCTTGAAGGCACGCGTGGTCCCGGTCAACGTCAACCACCACTACTCGCCGCGCGAGATCGCGGAGTTGCTGGACTATGTCCGGCCACGGGGCATCATCTACCATCGCGCGCTGGGAGCGCGGTTCGCTGATCTGCTGCCGGCAGCGGGGGCCGACCTCCTGGTGTCCATCGACGACGGGAGCGGCGCCGCAGAACTTCCCGGTGCGCTCTCACTGGATGAGGTGGTGACCGCCGGTGCACCCAACTACCGGCCGACTGGATCACCCGACGATCTGATCATGATGTGTACCGGCGGCACGACGGGTCGGCCCAAGGGAGTCCTATGGCGACAGGGCGACATGTACGTCGCCTCGATGGTCGGTGCCGATCACGCCAACGTCGACGAGATCCATCAGAAGGTGCGTCTCGGTGGCTCACCTTGGTTCGCGGTTTCGCCGCTGATGCACGCGGCGGGCCTGTGGACCGCGTTTTCGGGTTTCCTCAGCGGGTTTCCGGTGGTGCTGTATGACGACCGCGCCAAGCTCGATGTCCGGTCGGTGTGGGCAACCGCCGAACGCGAAAAGGTTGGCATGGTCACGATGGTGGGCGATGCCTACGCCGGCCCACTGGTCGCGGAGCTGAGCGCTCACCCCTATGACTTATCTGCCCTGCAGGCGATCGGAACCGGTGGCGCGGCAACAAACCCCAAGTACAAACGCGCACTGATGGAGCGGCTGCCGCACGTCACGATCATCGAAGGCTATGGATCATCGGAAACCGGCAATATGGCGTTCGGCCACAGCCGCAATGGCATGGCGAGTGAGACGTTCGCGATGAGGTTCGGCGGAGCGGTCGCGTCGGCTGATCGCAGCAGATTCCTGCAGCCCGGTACGGCTGAGATTGGTTGGGCGGCCCGGATGGGCCGGATCCCGCTCGGGTACTTCAACGATCCAGAGGCCACCCGACGGACGTTCCCCGAGATCGAGGGTCATCGCGTCGTGATTCCCGGGGGCCGGGCCGCCATCGAGAACGATGGCACCATCCGACTTTTGGGGCGGGATTCGTTGGTGGTCAATACCGGTGGTGAGAAGGTCTTCGTCGAAGAGGTCGAGGAAGTCCTGCGTGGGCATCCCGACATCGCGGATGCGTTGGTCGTTGGGCGCGCCAGCCAGCGGTGGGGGCAGGAAGTGGTCGAGCTCGTCGCGGCGCGCCCCGGGGTGGATCTGGCCGGCGACGAGCGGGCGCTCTATGCCCTGTGCACTGCGAAGCTGGCCCACTTCAAAGCGCCCAAGGCCTTCATCTTCGTGTCGCACATTCAGCGTCTTGGCAATGGCAAGCCGAACTATCGCTGGGCCAAACAAGCCGCGGCCCAGCAGCTTCCGGTGGGGGGATCCGCATGACTGACAGGGCGATCGACTGCCTGGTGAACGTGCACTTCGGTGAAGCCGAGGCGCAGCCGAACTGGATGCTGAAGGTCCGCGACGACTACTTCAAGGGCCCCGACTCGATGTTCTCGCCGGTTGATCTGGCCCAGCTCCTCGACGTGATGGACGAACAAGGGGTACAACGAGCGATCCTGATGGACTCGTTGGCCAGTCCCTCGATCACCGCACGCAAGTTTGTTCAAGCCAAGCCCGACCGCTTTGCCCTGGCTATGGGAGGCATCAATCTGCTGCGCCCGGTGCGGCCGCTACGGGAACTCACCGCGATCGTTGGGGAACTACCAGTCGCCTATGCCGCGGTGGGGCCTAGCTTTTGGGGCGAAGGACAATACCCGCCCAGCGACGCCGTCCACTACCCGCTCTACGCCAAGTGCGCGGAACTCGAGCTAGCGCTGTGCATCAACACCGGGATCCCCGGGCCGCCCATCCCGGGCGAGGTGCAGCATCCCATGCATCTTGACCGGGTGTGCGTGCGATTCCCTGAGCTTCGGCTGTGCATGATCCACGGTGCCGATCCTTGGTGGGACGTGGCAATCCGGCTGCTGCTCAAGTACTCCAACTTGCGGCTGATGACGTCGGCTTGGTCGCCCAAGCGGCTGCCGGAGAGCCTGCTGCACTACATGCGGACGCGAGGCAAGAACAAGGTGATCTTCGCCTCCGACTGGCCGGTGCTGCGGATGCGCAGGGTGGTGCCCGAGGCGCGCGCGCTCGATCTGCCCGCCGACGTGTTGGCCAACTACCTCTACAACAACGCGCAAGAATTTTTCTTCGGGGAGGAGAGTGGGCGATGAACCGTTTCGAACTGCGCAGGTTGGACTACAGCTTGTCCGAGGACCACTTGGCGCTGCAATCGGCCTACCGGCAGTTTCTTGCGACCCATTGTCCGATTGAAACCGTGCGTGCCGCAGAGCCTTCCGGGTTCGACAAGAACCTATGGGAGCGGCTGTGCGCGATGGGCGCTACCACGATGGCGGTCCCCGAGTCCGCGGGCGGTGACGGTGCGACCCTGGTCGACCCCGCCTTGGTCGCCGAGGAGATCGGTCGTGCACTGGCCCCGGTGCCATGGATTGACCATGTCTGCGCGGCCCGACTGCTAGCCCGCTTTGGGACGCCGGATGCCGAGACCGCGGCCGTGACCGAAGGCAAACGGGTTGCCGGACTCGACGCCCGCATCGACAGCGGGTACGGCACCCGGCTGATCCCGACGGGCTCGATAGCCGACCACATCGTCGTTCGCGACGGCGACGCGATTGTGCTGCTCTCCTTCAGCAGTCGGCCGGCGCGGGTCGACAACATCGGCCGATTGCCCATGGCATGGATAGATCCCGGAACAGCCGATCTGCGCAGGGTACTCGCGCAGGGGCCCGATGCCCTCGCCAATTACCAACGTGTGCTGGATGAATGGCGACTATTGAGCGCCGCCGCCCTGGTGGGATTGGTCGAGGCGACGATGGAGATTGCGGCAGAGTTCGCCAAGACCCGCTACACGCTGGGAGTGCCGATATCGACATTGCAGGCCATCTCACATCCTCTGGCGAATATGGCCATCACGGTGCAGGGGGCCGCAACCTGGCTCGGCGCGCGGCCTGGTTCTTGGACAACGAACCCGAAGCGCGGCCGGAGTTGGGGCTCTCGGCGTTCGTCTTCATGGCCGAAGAGGCCGCGAAGGCGGCCACCATGGCGGTGCACATCCAAGGCGGCCTGGGTGTTTCGGCGGAGGCCGCTGCGACCGCATATCTGGTACGGGCCAGGGGATGGGCACTGGCCGGTGGTGATCCGGGCGTCACCGCCCGCCGAATCGCCGAGATCGTGGCCGGCCGCGAGAGTTCGGAACAGACCGCGGGAGTCTAGGACAGGAGTGGGCGATGGATTTCTCCCGAGTGCAGATTTCAGACGCGGACCGCGAGTTTCGGGAAACGGCGCGTAGCTTCCTGGCCACCCATGTCACCGAGGAGGTTCGCCGGCACGATCGTGAGACCGGCGACAACTTCCATGAAGGTCTGCATCTGGCGTTGGGCGCCGCAGGCTACTTGGCAGCGGAGTGGAAACCAGAGGCCGACGGCGGCTTCAGCCGGGTGCGGCGGCGCATCTGGGAGCTGGAAAAGCGGCGTGCCCACGTGCCGTGGGTGACTTGGGGGACCACCGCCATGGTGGCGCGCTCGGTCGCGAAGTTCGGTTCGCCCGAGCTTGTCGAAGAGGTGCTCCCCGGTGTCTTCAGCGGCCACGTCCGCATGTGTCTGGGGTACACCGAGCCCGAGGGCGGCTCGGACGTCGCGACCTGCAAGACCCGGGCGCTGCGCGACGGAGACAGCTGGCTGATCAACGGATCGAAAATGTTCACCACTGGAGCGCACAACTGCCAGTACGTATTCCTGATCACCAATACTGACCCGCAGGCGCGAAAACATAAGATTCTCACGATGTTTCTGGTTCCGCTGGACTCTGCCGGCATCGAGATTCAGGGTATCCGGACCGTCGACGGTGACCGAACCAATATCGTCTACTACAGCGACGTCCGGATAGACGACAAATATCGGCTCGGTGCGGTGAATGGCGGATGGACGGTTCTGCGTGAGCCGCTCAACGTCGAGCACGGCGCGGTTGCGGCGGCTCCCGATGGGCTGCAGGACACCTCGATCATGATGCACCAGGCCGGGTCCATGGCCGAAGCGGTCGACCGGGCCGCAAGCTGCGTGATGCGGCCAGACCCCGATGGACGCCGCCCCATCGACGACACTTCGGTGGCGTATCGGTTGGGGCGCAGTGTCGCCCGGATGGAGGCCGCATTGTCCGCCCCGAGCATTTTTGGCCGGGTCGCGATTGCCCAGACGATGCGCGACATTTCACCGGATCTGATGGACATTCTCGGCAGCGCCGCCGCACTACCGTTCGGGACCGATGGTGCGGTCGATGACGGCGGCGCCGAATACGTCTACCGTTGCGCCCCACTGGTCGGCATTTACGGCGGCACGCTCGAGGTGTTCCGCAACATGATCGCCCAGCACGTCCTGGGGCTCGGCAAACCGAGTTACCCGCACCGAACGTGAACAGGCTGCGATGGTAGCCGGTTATGAAATGGCACCGGATCGCTTGAGCTGATCGATGCGGTCCCAATCCATACCCAGGGCTCCGGCGTTGTTGATTAGCAGGCTTGTGAGCTGGGTTGATGATCTTTGGTGCCGCGCTATTGGGGCCGGAGTGTAGGCGCGGGCTATCTGGAGAACGATCGAGTTGGTTACTGTTCGTCGTTGGTCTGGAGTTGCCCGTGCCTACCGTTTCAGTATTGCGTGTGTCGTCGGTTCCAGAGGTGTTCGACTGCTGGAGTCCTGGTGAGCGCAGCGAGTTCATCGGATCGGAGTTTCTCGATGTGTTGGCCTCGGTGCCAGACCTGAGGGGCCCACGCGGTCGGAGGTATTCGCTGGTGGCTTTGTTGGCGATCGCGGTTCTGGCCACTGCCGCGGGGATGCGCGGCTATGCTGGTTTTGCCACATGGGCGGCCACCGCTCCCGATGATGTGTTGGCCCAATTAGGGGTCCGGTTCCGGCGGCCCAGTGAGAAGACCTTCCGCGCTGTTTTGTCTCGGCTAGACCCCGCCGACCTCAACGCCAGGATGGGCAGTTACTTCACTGCACACGTGGCTAGCAGCGACCCCAGTGGATTGGTGCCGATCGCGTTGGACGGCAAGATGCTGCGTGGTGCTTTACGCGCCAAAGCGACAGCCACGCATCTCGTGTCGGTGTTCGCCCACCGTGCCCGATTGGTGCTCGGTCGACTCGCTGTCGCCGAGAAAAGCAATGAAATTCCCTGCGTACGTGCCCTGCTCACGCTGCTGCCGGGTAGCTTGCGGTGGCTGGTCACCGTGGATGCGATGCATACCCAGGTCGTCACCGCGAAGTTGATCTGCGCCACCTTGAAGTCGCACTACCTGATGATCGTCAAGTCCAACCAAGCCAAAATATTTGCGCGTATCACCGCGCTGCCCTGGGCCGAGGTGCCCGCAGCCGCTACCGACGACTCCCGCGGCCACGGCCGTGTCGAGACCCGCACCCTGCAAATCATCACCGCTGCACGAGGAATCGGCTTCCCCTACGCAAAACAAATCATTCGGATCACTCGTGAACGCTTGATCACCGCCACCGACCAGCGCAGCGTGGAGGTGGTCTATGCCATTTGCAGCCTGCCGTTCGAGCACGCCCGCCCTACCGCGATCATGACCTGGATGCGTCAACACTGGGGAATCGAGAACAGCCTGCACTGGATACGCGACGTCACCTTCGACGAAGACCGTCAAAGGGCACATACCGGAAACGGCGCACAGGTCCTAGCAACGCTACGCAACACAGCGATCAATCTGCACCGCCTCAACGGCGCCGACAACATCGCCGAAGCCTGCCGGATCACCGCTTTGACCGCCAACCGCCGCCTAGACCTCCTCAATCCACAATTCCCCAGCTCACAAGCCTGCTAATCAACAACGCCGGAGCCCTGGGGCCGAACCGATCACCGAGCCGGCCGGTCGTTAGTAGCGGCACCGTGCTCGCCAGCAAGTATGCGCTGGTTACCCAGATCACTTTGCTGTAATCGGCGTCGAGGCTAACCTTGATGCTCGGGTTGGCGACCATGACGACGGTGATGTCGAAGCCGATCATGAACCAGCCGACCATCAATGCCCAGAGGGCATACCAGGGTTTCTGCGAGTCTGCCGGGCTTCCGAGGAGGGCCGATGTTGTTGATCTGGCGCGCCGCACGGCGTTGGATAACTGAACCATCGCAGTAATCGCCTCTCTTGGCCGCAGCTGTCTAGGGGTGATCCGCAGGGTTCGGAACTTGTTGAGAGCAAGCGGATGTCGCCTGCGGTCTAGTGGCGTCGGTGTACGACAATCTGCCCACCGTCCTTCGGCGTAAATGCAATCCCGCGGTTGTGCCAGCGCTCGTCAGGTGCCGCATTGGGTTCGATGGTGAAGTGTTGCAATACCGTGCGTAGCACCACGTCGATCTCCAGATTGGCTAAGGCAGCCCCGATGCAGCGGCGAGTCCCGCCACCGAATGGGATCCATCCGAGCGACGATGGCTTGCCCCCCATGTGGCGATGCGGATCGAAGCGCTCCGGGTCGGGAAAGACCTCGGGATCGGATTGAACTTGTTCGATATGAAGGTGGACCGAATACCCTTGGGGCAGAACCCATTGACCGAGCCGGTAATAGGGCGAGCAGAAGCGTCGAACTACTCGATCGACCGCCGGCCTGGTCCGCTGGACTTCCAGGATCGTCGCCTGCCGGAGGGCGCGACCGCCCCGGTCGGCCTCCTCAACCAGGGCCGCCAGCACATCGGGGTGCCGGCCCAACCGCTCGAACGCCCAGGTGAGCGTAGCTGCAGTGGTTTCATACCCTGCGGCCATCATTGTCAACAGTTCATCGACAATATCGTTGTGCGACATGGCCGAACCATCGTCGTAGCAGCTGCGCAGCATCAGCGCGAGCACGTCGGTTCGTTCGGCTAGATTGGGCCCGGTCCGAGCCGCTTCAACCAGTTTCTCGATGACGATCTCGCACTGGTGGCGCATTTCCGCCAGCCTTGCCCACGGACTGTAGCGGCCGTAGTCTCGTCTAGGCCTGGGCAGCAATGCGATCCGCAAGCCGAGAGTGACCCATGGCGGAACGAGTCGCCGTAGTTCATCGAGTTCGGCGCATTCGGGCCCGAAGAGGGCGCGCAAGATGCCACCTAGTGTGATTTGAGCCATCGCGGGCATGGCGGGAAACGACTGGCCCTCGGGCCAATTGGCGACTTCACGAAGCGTCTCGTCTTCGATGATGGACTCGTACGACTTCATGAGGTTGCCATGGAACAGCGGCATCAGTAGACGCCGGCGCTGCCGATGCTCCTCACCGTCCAGGGAGAAAATCAACCCCGGGCCGAACAGCCGGCCGAGATTGGGCTCGATGTTGCCCAGCTCCTCCGGGCTGGTGGCTAGGACTTGCTTAGCGAGTAGGGAGTCACCGACGACCACGATATGGCCATAGAGCGGCAAGTTGACCGAGAAGACTTTTCCGTAGCGGCGCGCCAATCGCAACAGCAGCCAACGGCGTAGTGCAACGTAGGTAATGGCCTGCAGCGCCTTCGGCATTCGGAACTCCGGGGGCAGCCTGACGGCGGGGGGTACTGCGGCGGCGGCAACTAGTTCGGTCATGGCTGCGCTCCGAGCGACTGGGAGGGGGGAGCCGGTCAACTCACGGAAGAACTATGAACTGCTAACACTGTTTCTATGGTTGTTAATTGTTTCTATTAATTGTCGGTTTCGTCAATGATGCGACATGTAGGACAAAAAGTGAACCCATCGAAAACTTTTCTCGGCTTCGCGCGCGAGGCATTGTCAGCTGGGGCGCGTGCTCCCCGCTCCGACCGGCTCGGTCATGGCAAGCCGATCATGGTCGCGGGGCAAATCCAGCCTCGAGTGTCCGCGACACCGCGACGGATTCCGAGATGCACTCCGCGGCAAGGGAATCAAAGAGGCCGATGTTGTCCTATCTGGGCAGATCTTGATGTGCTTCGCAACCACTCGATCGTGCCGTTGTGGCGCGGGTGGTCGGTGCCGGCGGCGCGCAGTTTGGCAGAAGTGTGGGTGGCTTCCCTGCCCCTGGGAGTTTCCTGTAGATCTCTTGGTAATGCCTGGCCATCCCGATGGTGTTTGGGTGGTGGCCAGGCAGGGTCAGACATTTTTGGGGTCGGTCGGCGCTGTTCGTCGTGGCGCATCAACCGCAGTTGCGATAGGAGCGGGCTTGGTCACCAGTCCTGAAGCCGTGATTGCCGCAGCGTGGACGAGTTGGTTCGGTACCGGTAGCCAACGCGGCTTCGCAGGGCGTCAGGATTTCAGGGACGGCGCATATCACGCGGGCGAGACAATGCCTGGGGCGAAAGCGCGTAGATGCGTTGTTCGGCGCGACCCGACAGGACGTAGGTCTGGGTGTCGGCCAGGTGCCGGCCGGCGATGCGTCGGGCTCGGTCCACGTCGCCTTCGGCGATCGTCTCGGTGAGCTTGATGTGCGTATTGAGTACCGCGCGGCGTTTGGCCAGTGACGGGTAGGTGCCGCGGGCCGCGCTCTCGTCCGCCCATTGCTGTTCGTGACTGGTCCACAGCGTCTCCAGGCTGCCGACCACCGCGATGATGGTGTGGTTGCCGCAGCCGCGCACGATGAGGTCGTGGAACTGCCGGCCGATCTCGGTGAACATCGCGCCGTCGTCGAGGTGCTCAGACATGGCTTCGTTGACCCGTTTGAGTTCGGGCACCAGCGTGTCGGCCCGGTCGGGCCGCTGCGCCGCCAGTGCGGCACAGGCAGGTTCGAGTTCCTGCAACGCCGCGCCGAGGTCGCTCACGGCCACGGACTCGCTCTGCAGGAGCAGCCCAAGCATGTAAGCGGCGCTGGTCTTGGCCGGTGCGTGCACGACCGCGCCGCCACGATTGCCCCGCCGAACCGAAACCAATCCCTCGGTTTCCAAGATCCGCAGCGCTTCTCGCAGGGAAACCAGACTGACGTTGAACTGTTCGACCAGCACTTCCTGGCGTGGCAGCAGGTCGCCGTCGGCAAGCTCGCCGTCGATGATCTGCCGGCGCAACTCGTCGGCTACTATTTCGGCAATTCTCGGTGCTGACAGTCTGCGTCGGGGGTCAGGGCCAATACCCAAGGCGGTCATCCGGTCCTCGCGCTAGGCAACAGGGGGAGCGCACGGCCGCTGGCTCCGCGAACTCGATTTGCTTAGCTATCTTAGCAGTGATGGCATAGATAGAACTATGCTCGGCAGCGTGAGTCATGGGTCTGAGGGCCGACCAACCCCGCTGGACAAGTTGCACGTACTCGAGATCAGTGACCGCATGGCCGGTAGCTATTGTGGCAAGCTGTTGGTTGATGCGGGCGCCCATGTGCGCAAAATTGAACCGCCACAAGGTGATCCGCTAAGGACCTACTCGGCGAGCTGTGCTCCGGTGCCAGAAGGTGCGCCAGCCGCACCGTTGTACTGCTATCTCAACGCCGGCAAGCAGAGCCTGACCCTGGCGCCGGATTCGCAGCGCTACCGCGCCGAGCTGGCCGCAGCAGACGTTCTGATCGTCACCGCCGGGCGCTCGCAGGCCGGGGGGCTGGGCATCGATCCGGTGCAATTGCTTGCTGACTCGCCGCAGGCCATCATCGTCACGATCTCCGACTTCGGCTGGGCCGGTCCGTTCGCTGAGCGTGCCGCTAGCGAGTTCACCCTGCAGGCGTGGGCGGGCTCGCCTGGCTTTCGCGGTGATCCGGCTGGACCGCCCATCTCGATCGGCGGAGACCTGGGCGAGTACATGGGCGGCGCGTTCGCCGCATTCGGTGCGCTGGCTATAAGTCGCCGTGTCGAACGTGGCGGTCCGGGGGAGCACCTTGACTTGTCGATGCTCGAGGCGATGGCGCTGATGCAGAGCAGCGAATGGCTGCATTCGCAGCTGCTGCAGGTTCCGTCGGTTCGACGCACCCTCGAGGTCCCCTCCATCGTGCCCGTCAAAGACGGTTACGTCGGCATCACCATGGTCACCGGTCAGCAGTGGCTCGACTTCTACGCGATGGTGGAATGCCCCGAACTGGAAGATATTCCGCAGTTGCGCTTCCAGATCGGCCGATGGGAATACCGGGACCTGATCCGAGAATCGATCGGTCCCTGGATGGCCGAACGAACCGTCGAGGAGATCGTCGAACTGGGACAGCTCTTCCGGCTACCCATCGCGGCGTTGGGCAACGGTGCCACCATCCGCAACATGGACCACATCACCGCGCGTGGGGTCTTCGTGGAAAATCCCGCGGGCTTTCACCAGCCTCGCCCGCCGTGGTTGATGTCGCGCTGCGCCCCGGCGCCGGTTGGACGCACCGCTGCGCCCGGTGCGGACGTCGACGACGAGCCCCGCTGGTCCGCGGCCGAATCCAAGCCCAAGCCGGTAGACCAAGGCCTGCCGCTGGAGGGGGTTCGCGTCATCGATCTCACCGCTTTCTGGGCCGGCCGCGCCGCCACCCACCTGCTGGCGGCGTTCGGAGCCGACGTCGTCAAGATCGAGTCGATTCAGCGTCCGGATGGCATTCGCTATTCGGGGGGCATGCGCACCGACGTGGATGACTGGTGGGAATACGGCTGGGTGTTCCATGCAATGAACACCAACAAGCGTTCGGTAACACTGGATTTGGGCTCGGTTGAAGGTCGCGGTCTGTTCCTGAGGTTGATCGCCGATGCCGATCTGGTTATCGAGAACTTCTCGCCGCGGGTAATGGACCACTTTGGTCTCAGCGCCGACGTGCTGCTGCAGGCCAATCCCAAACTTGTTGTCGCCAGGATGCCGGCGTTCGGACTGGACGGCCCGTGGCGCGAACGGGTCGGGTTCGCTCCCACCATGGAACAGATCGGGGGCCTGACCTGGTTGACCGGATTGTCCGACGCGCCACCGGTAACGCCGCGGGGAGCCTGCGACCCGCTGGCCGGTGTCCATGCCGCTTTTGCAGTGCTTGCCGCGCTGAGCTTTGCCGACCGAACCGGGTTGGGTCAACAGGTCGAACTGCCGATGGTCGAAGCGGTACTGAACACCACCGCAGTTCAGCCCATCGAGTTCGAGATGTTCGGGACTACCCTGGGCCGAAGGGGTAATCGTGGCCTAGGCGGGGCGTTGCAGAACATTTATCGCTGTGCCGGTGACGACGATCATTGGATCGCGGTCAGCGTGTGCGACGACCGGCAATGGCGGGCACTGGTTGACCTGATGGATGATCCGCCGTGGTGCGATGCGGGCTTATCTACCGCGGCCGGGCGGCGAGATCGTGCCGACGAAGTCGACGGCATGTTGCGGGAATGGTTTGCCATCCAGCCGCGGGACTCGACAGTGGAATTATTGGCCGCAGCCGGTATTCCAGCCGCGCCCGTCGTGTCGCCTTCGTCGGTGACCGAAAACCCGCAACTGCGCGGCCGCGGGTTCTTCGAGGGGCTGCTCCACCCACGCACCGGCCCGATGCTCTATCCCACGCCGCCGTTCGCCCGGCTGGCCGGCCAGAGCGAATGGTTACGGCGCCCGCCGCCAACATTGGGCCAGCACACCAAGGAGATCCTGCGGGATCGGTGCGGGCTGAACGAGCACGAACTGGAGCGACTCAGGGCCGGTGAGGTAATCGGGACCCGCCCCAAGGGCGTCTGATGGCAAAGGAGTAGCCGATGCGAGTGATCGTTGACGAGACCTTGTGTGAGGCGAATGGATTCTGTGAATCGCTCGCCCCGGACATCTTTGCGCTCGGAGATGCTGACGTGGTGCAGATCGCCGATGGCCCGGTGCCTGCGGATCGTCAGATCGATGTGCACGCTGCCGTCGACCAATGCCCGAAAGCCGCACTGCGGCTCATCGACTGACGTCCGAACTACCGTGCGCCCGGAGCGGCCGCATCGCAGTCATTGAAGGTGCTCCGAGCTGGGTGAAGCGCAGAGTTGGATGACTCCGCACCCTGGGGGGGCTTGGCGGCACTCGATACGCGAAACCCGGCATGGATTGATCTCATCGCCCTCGCGCCCCCGTAGGGCAGGTGCAGACTTTGCCGCCCGTACCTTCAAACTCGGCCACATCAGACACATGTCGCTGCCGCTCAGCGGGAGTCGAAAAGCGCTGACGGTACCAACGTCTGCAACTGCGGTGCCTCTTGGGCGGTTGCCAAAGAAGGGGGCGCCATCGGGGGCTGTAGGCCGGCAAGGTGGCGCTGAGCCGATTCCGAAACGGATTGCTGCACAGTGGTAGAGAACCGAGAGCCGGACGCGCGAGAGTGAATGACTCCGCCGCGCCGCGCGGCGCCGGGGCCTACCCTGTTCGGACAGCGGCCTTGCCCGGTCCGCTCCCGCGTTGACGTGTGGTGCCTAAAATAGTAAAAATAGGCATGGTCGTCGGACCACGAAGCATGAGCGCGGCTCGGTTGCCGCTTGGCCGCCTGGGAAACGGAGGCCTTGTGGCGCCTTCCACCTCGAACTCGGCCTCAAACTCGGCCGAAGAACTCTCCGAACAAGAATTCGGTCCCTCCGGCATCGCGCTGTCGCCGTACCGGTTCCCGACGGGGTGGTTCATCGTGGCGTTCTCATCCGAGCTGGGTGCCGGCGAAGTCAAGCGAGTGCACTATTTTGGTGAAGAGCTGGTGTTGTTCCGCACCGCGTCGGGACGGGTGCATGCGCTGGACGCCTACTGTCAGCACCTAGGCGCGAACCTGGGCGTCGGCGGCACCGTCGAGGGTGAACACATCGTCTGCCCATGGCACGGGTGGCAGTGGCGCGGTGACGGCACCAACGCGCTGATTCCCTACAGCAAGATCGGCTGCAAGAAGAACGTACGAATCCGCAGCTACCCGAGCATCCAGTGGTACGGCTTTATCCTGGTCTGGCAGGAGCGCCACGGCCGGCCGCCCTACTGGCAGCCGCCAGTGCTGCCCGAGCTGGAAACAAATGAGTACTACCCGTTGCACCCACATACCCGGATGCTCAACCGGGTCAAGGTGCATCCGCAGATGATCATCGAGAACGCCGCGGACCCCTACCACGTTCAATACGTGCACAAGGCGGCCAGTCCCGCCAACACGGCCTCGTTCGAGGTCTCCGGCTATCACCTGCACGCGACAGTCAATGCGAACTTCGGCGGCGGACGGACCAAGACATGGCTGACCCCGAATGGCCCGGTTGATGCGAAGATCGTCTACGACAACTATTCACTGGGCCTCGGCATTGTGCGCTTTCCAAGCGAATTGGTGGCCACCGTTCAAGTCACCGGACAGACACCGGTCGACGAGGACTACACCGACTACTTCTACACCCAGGCTTCCATCCGCGAACCCGGCGACGCCGGCGACGTACCGACCGGTCGCGCCGCAAGGTTCCTGGCGCTGCAGCAGGAAGTCATCAAACAAGACTTCTTCACCTGGGAGAACATGAAATACCTGGAGAAGCCGAACCTGGCTCCCGAAGAGGCGCGCGACTATGCCGCCCTTCGTCGCTGGGCGCACCGCTTCTACCCGGGGGCGCAAACCTCGCCCGCCGATTTCGGATACACCGCCGACGGCCTGCCCGATTCGGCCGCGTCGAAAGCCTGATCGGCAGCTGAGCGGGCCCTTCGGTCCGTCTGATCTCGGAGTCGATCGCTTCACGGTCCCGGCGGTGCGCGACCGGTGTGCGGCACGGCCGAATCCGAACTTCGACGTCCGGATCGTCGACGACGACGGCACCGGACTGCCTACCGGCATGGTCGGTGAGATTGTCTGTCGGCCCGGCTACCCCAACGCGATGAGCGCGGGGTACCTACGTCAGCACAGCGGCTTCGGGTTGCACATTGCCCCGCACCCGGACGGGTTTCACATCGGCCCCCCGGACCGCGAGAAGAAATGCCTCAGGCAGTACATCGTGACGATAACCTGGTGGTGTTCTGGCGCCGGCTGGGCTGCCCGCCTTCTGCACGGCACGCATGCGCTAGGGGATTGAACCCAGGGCCTGGGATCGCGACAAAATGGCTACATCCTCGGCCGATGAGTTGGTGTGCCGCGCAGTAGTATCGACAAGCGCCACCAAGGCATGCAGGTGACGGTGGGCCGGGACTATCGAACCGGCCCCATGGCGGGATCAACACCGAAATCCGGCTCCTTGCCCGGCGCGCCTACGGATTCGCCGGTGTCCAAGTCGCCCTCGAGCTTGTTCTGCTGACCCGACCCATCGCCGGGCGGCACGCGTGCGTCGTGGTCCCTGTTGTGGATATCGCGCAACGGGACTTCGCGCATGAATAAGGCCAAGACGAAACCAATGGCGGCGACCGGTGCCGCGCAAAGGAATACCTGGGCTAGTGATCCGGCGTAGGCGTGCACGATCGGCGCCTCCACGGCAGGGGATTGTCGGTGCAGCGCTTCGGGGGAACTAGCCACTTCGGTGGCCGCGCCGGTGGCCGTCAGCGCCGAAGCCAGCCGCGAGTTGAGGAAGTTGACGAACAAGGAACCGAAGATGGCGGCCCCGAACGAGCCGCCGATGGTTCGGAACAGGCTAACGCCAGAGGTCGCAACGCCCAGGTCTTCGAACTCCGACGTGTTCTGCACGATGATTACCAGCACCTGCGAGGACATCCCGATGGCGGACCCTAGGATCAGCAGGTAGACCGAATGCACTGCCGCAGTGGTCGATTCGTCCATGCGAGACATCAAAAGAAACGCGAGTGTCATCAGCGCCGTGCCCAGGACTGGAAAGATCTTGTAGCGGCCGGTGCGCCCCACCATGCTGCCGCTACCGATGGACGTGATCAACATGCCGATCGCCATCGGCAGGATGCGCAGTCCCGAGGCGGTTGCCGAAACGCCGTTGACGTACTGCATGAATGTTGGCACGAAGATCAGTGCGCCCAGCATCGCGAACCCCACGACGAACCCCAGCACGCAGCACACGCTGAATACCGGCGCGGCGAACAGGCGAATTGGCAGAATGGGCTGCGCGGCGGTGGTTTCCACCCAGAC
Organism: Mycobacterium pseudoshottsii JCM 15466; assembly: GCF_003584745.1. Classification (NCBI taxonomy): domain Bacteria; kingdom Bacillati; phylum Actinomycetota; class Actinomycetes; order Mycobacteriales; family Mycobacteriaceae; genus Mycobacterium; species Mycobacterium pseudoshottsii. The sequence goes on along the minus strand of NZ_AP018410.1, from coordinate 4,312,314 downwards.
GAACACGGCTAGAGTCACGCCGGCAGCCGTGAACAGACCAATGATGGGCGCCGATCCCCACGCGTAGACCGACCCGCCCAAACTGGTAGCCAGGGTCAAGGCGGCGAGGCTCAAGCCAATGAACATGATTCCGGCATAGTCGATTACGGGTCGGGTTGTCGCCGCCAGCGCCGGGATCGCCGCCGTCGCTACGCAGATCACCACCGCCGAAACCGGGAGGTTGATCCAGAATGCCCACCGCCAGCTCAGGCAGTCGGTGAAGTAGCCCCCGAGCAACGGGCCGCCGATCGTCGCGATACCGATTACCGCGCCGAGGATCCCCTGATACCGACCCCGATCTCGAAGTGGCACCACCTCACCGATCAGGGCGATAGCGGTGACGGTGATGGCGCCTCCGCCGACGCCCTGTAAGGCACGGGATGCGACCAGCATGGTCATCGACTGCGTCAGCCCACACGACACCGACCCCGCCACAAAGAGCAGCACGGACTTGAAATACCCTCTTGCGTCCGAACATATCGCCGAGCTTGCCGACCAGCGCGGTGGCGATCGTAGAGGCCAGCAGGTAGCTGGTGACCACCCACGATTGGCGCCCCGCCTCTCCCAGGTCGGCAACGATGGTTGGCAACGCGATGGCGACGATGGTCTGATCCAGGGACGAGAGCAGTATTCCCAACACGAGCGCCACGAAGATGAAGTTGCGCCGCCTCGGGGTGATCAGCGCCCTGCCGGCCGCGAGATCGGTGGTCGGCGTGGCCGCGGCGACGGTGGCTCTCGGGCGCATCATGGCAGCCTCTCGGTCGTCGTCAGGGTGTCACCAACGCACTGGCAGCGACAGCATGCCCTCGTTCATCATCCCGGTACGAACCTTCAAGTCGTTTACATCCGCCGCGAGTTCGAGTGTCGGCACCCGGGTGACCAGACCGCGAAGCAGCGACTGCATCTCGCAACGAGCCAGCCAGGCCCCCGGACACAGAAACCGGCCGTGGCCGAAACTGACATGCCGATTCTCCGACCGGTCGACCAGGAACTCGTCTGGGTCGTCGAAGAAACGGGGGTCGCGGTTGGCCGCAGTAGTACTGACCGCAATCGTCGTTCCCTTCGGGATCACCGCGTCGTCGAGTTCGATGTCCTCGACTGCATAACGGAGAGCACCGAGGTTGGACGGCGGCAGGTAGCGCAACACCTCCTCGACCGTCGGCTCGATCAGTTTGGGATCGGCAACCACCCGGCCATAGCAACCCTTGTGCAGCAGTAGACCGATCATCCGGGAGATCATCACCCAGGTGGAGTCGATGCCGGCGGCGAAGAGGGCCTGTGCGAGGTAGACCAGTTCGAGGTGACTGAGCTGCCCGTCGTCGACGTCGGACACCGCGACTAGATCGCTGAAGAAGTCGCCCGTCGGCTCGGCCCGCCGTTTCTCGGCCAGCTCGCAGATGAACGCCGCGAACTCCTGCTGGCCGGCGGCCATTTCCTCGGCCGTGTGGAGCGAGAGGCTGAACAGCCGCTCCGCCCAGTATTGGGCGCGGTCGCCCTCGCCCGGTGGAAAGCCGAACATCTCGCCGATGATCTGCCGCGGCAGTGGGCGGGCGAGGGCATCGACGGCGTCGGCGGGCATCGGCCCGGCCAGCATTGCGTCCAGGAGCTCATCGACGATCGTGACGATCCTCGGCCGCAACTCTTCGATTCGCCCCCGGCGCAGTGCCTTGGCGAACAGCCGGCGGATCCGGGTGTGATTGGGCGGGTCAACCAGCGTCGAGACGAACTCCAGCTCGAGCATGTTGAGCTGGGTGGTCGACAGCCTGGCGGCGTCCGCGCGGTACATGTTGCGGCTGACTCGAGGGTCGTCCAGCACTCGCTTGGCATCGTCGTAGCGGGTGACGACAACCGCCGGGTCGCCGCTGGGAAACCGCACGTCGGCGACCGGGCACCGCTGCCGGAGTTTGCCGAGATCCCGAGGCGCCGACAACGCGTCCGGCTGAGTGAATGGGTAGTCCGTTGCAGTATTGGTTTCAGGATAGGCCAAAATGTCACCCCTTCAAATCTTGAGACGGATATGTCGGTCTTGGGACGAATATGTCGATCCAGAACTGACTGCGAAATGGCGTTCAGAATATGAGTGTCGCTGATATGCGAATCTATTCCATGCAACAACCCGCTGGCAAGGGATTGCGATTATTTCCCAGAGGGGGCGGACAACGTGCGGCGGCGCGCCTCAGGGGCTGGCGTAGTCCCTCGGCCGGTGTGACTTCGTTATCCACTGCAACAACGTTTTTAGCATCAACGGTCTGGTTGTTCAGCCCCGGAGTCCCGCTTGTGAACACGTTGTTAATTGTCGGTTGTGCATTGTGCATAGTGCACTGTTTGTGAAACAAGACTGTGCACTGTGCACTGTGCACTGCTTATGTCTCATTCACCGTGTCAAATAATTTGACTGCTATACGCTCGCGCGTTTGGCGATGGTCATGCCTGGAATGTGAATAGATGGTGACCGGCTAGGCGAATCCCGGGCGCCCGGATCTGATGATGGATGGTTGTGGACTCGGATTTACGCTCGGGCCGGGCGGGGTGAACCGGGGCTTTGCCGGGCTTGTCATGCCGCCTGGTGTAGCGCGGCCTGCCACGGTGTTGCTGAGTCTTACCTCTGGCGGGGGAGCGGCATTCCGTCGGGTCGCTGCGGCCACTGCCGCGGCCAGTGATTTGGGTTACTGTTACGTCAGTTGGAGCTGTTGTTTCCCGCGAGTGCGGCTGGAGAGCAAGATGACCATGTCCTATCAGGAACAGCAACTGCTGCAGGCCGCGACGGGCCGTGCTGCCATCCTGGATCTGACCGCCCGGCACAACCGCGCCTACTCCGATGGCGACCGTGACGGCTGGATCGCTACTTTCCGTCATTCCGGGGCCAGCTACACGCGTGATGGCGAGTCATTCACCGACCTGCGGGCCGCCTTCGATGGTGGTGATGGTCAACGCCTGGTCAGTCTCGACCACGAGGTTCAGGTGGGCGGGGTCAACGCGGTTCAGCGCTGTGTTGCTGTGCTTTTCGCGGCTTTGCATGGTGACACGAACCTGCGGGCAACCGGGATCTTCCGGGATAAATTGGTCTACGAGCGCGGTGGCTGGTACTTCACTTCCCGTGTGCTCGAGTGGGATTCGGTGCCCAGCCGTCACCGTTGGTCATGTAGACGGCGTGGCTCCCGGTAGCTAGGTGGGGTACCGACTGGCCTTCGGCACCTACCAGGACGCACTGCAGATGGTCGGCACTGCGAGCCCGCCACGAACCGCGGCCACCGCGGTCAGCGGAGCGCGTATCCAGCTGTTCGCCGCCCTCGTTCACGACGGTAACCGCTCGTACTGGGATGAGGACTATGCGCGGGCGCACTGGGGAGGCCTGCTGGCTCCGCCGGCACTGCTGATGGGCTGGCTGACAACTCCGCCCTGGCAGCCCGCGGAGCGGGACTCGGCAGGGTCGTTGGCGCTGCGAGTGCCGTTGCCGGGAACCGCATTTATCAACGCGGCAAACGATGTCGAGTTTCTGCAGCCCATCGTGGAGGGGGACCGTCTCTGCGTAGTCGAGGAGCTGGTGTCGGTTTCTCCGGAGAAGCGAACGCGGCTTGGCGTCGGTCATTTCGTCGAAACCCTGGAGACTTACCGGCGCCAGGACGCCGTGGTGGTCGCCAGGTCGCGGAATACCTTGTTTCGCTTCACCCCCGGGCCATCGTCATGACAAGTTCGGAGCTGCATTGGGACGAGATCAGCGTTCCGTTCGACCTGCCCGAGGTCGTTGATGAGATCAGCTACCAGCGTGTGGTGGAGAACGCCGGGGCGACATGGGACTACTTTCCCGGCCACTTCGATCCGGGCTATGCCCGGGATCAGGGCAGCCCGACGATTTTCGTCAACACCATGCACCTGGCCGGATTCGCCGACCGGATCGCGACGGACTGGGCGGGGCCGGCCAGCCGAGTAATACGTCGCCGGATGCGATTGACCGGGTCGATCTATGCCGGTGACACGATGGTGGGCCGCGCAAGGGTGATGGCCAAACGGCGTGACACCAGCGTTGACCCGCCGCAGTACCTCCTAGAGATCCAGATCGAGGTCCAAAACCAGCACGGCGCGCTGTGCTGTCCCGTCGAGATCACCCTGCAGGTTCCTCAAAGCCCTTGAGTGGTGGCATTTTTCCGCTACACAGCACCGTCTGCAGCTCGACGTATTCGGCAAGCCCCTCGGGTCCGAACTCACGCCCGATGCCCGACTGCTTGAACCCGCCGAATGGTGCGCTGATGTCCAGCGTGTACATGTTGATGCCATAGGTGCCGGTACGCACCGCCGCGGCGATTTCGAGTCCGTGCGCGGTATCGGCGGTCCACACCGAACCGGCCAGGCCGTAGTCGCTGTCGTTGGCGATCCGGATCGCGTCCTGTTCATCCCGGTAGGTCAGGACAGTCAGGACCGGTCCGAATATCTCCTCCCGGGCGATGCGCATGTCGTTGGTGGCGTCGGTGAACAGGGTGGGCCGCACATACCAGCCGCGGTCCTGTGGGTTGTCCTGGCCGCCGAGCACGATGCGTGCGCCTTCCTGCTGACCGGAGCGAATGTAGTCACGAACCCGACGTTGTTGTCGCTGCGCGACCAGGGGCCCGACGTCGGTCTTCTCATCGGCGGGATCGCCGACCTGCAGCGCCGACATCATGTCGGCCAGGGCGTCGACGACTTCGTCGTGACGGCGTTCGCTCACCAGGATGCGGGTCTGAGCAACGCAGGCCTGCCCGTTGTTCATCAATCCTGCTGTTTTCAACCCGGCGACGGTCTTGCCGACGTCGGCGTCGTCGAGGATTATCGCCGCGGATTTTCCGCCCAGCTCCAAGCTCACCCGTTTGAGTCCTTCGCCGCACAGGGCGGCGATCCGACGGCCCGTGGCGCTGGACCCGGTGAACGCGATCTTGTCGACCCCGGGATGGCGAACCAGCGCCTCGCCGACCGTCGGTCCGCCGGGAAGCACCGATACGACGCCCTCGGGTAGCTTGATCTGTTCGATCATCTCGGCTAACCACAAAGCGTCCAAGGGGGTTTCGGGAGCCGGCTTGATGATCACGGTGCAACCGGCGATCAGTGCGGGGATCAGCTTGGGCATGATGAGGAATTGCGGCACGTTCCACGGCACAATCGCCCCGACTACCCCGACCGGGGCCCGACGCAGGTGCGCCTGTCCGCGTATTCCCTGGCGCCGCTCCACCCAGGGGAAGTTGCGGCCCGCCGCCAGTGCCAGCTGCATCAGGCCCGCTGCTCCGGCCGCTTTGCCCAGCCTGCTGAAACTGTGCGGCGAGCCCATTTCCGCGGTGATCAGGTCAGCCATGTCATCGAGGTGGCTCGCGTAGATCGCGGCCAACTCTTCGACTTTGCGTATCCGCTCACCCGGATCCAGCCGTGGCCACGGACCGTAGTCGAAGGCGCGCCGGGCGGCGGCCACGGCCGCCTCGACTTCGTCGGGGCCAGCCGCCGGGGCCCGCCCAATCGCCTCCTCCGAGTGTGGGGAAATCACGGTGATCGGCTCCGCGATGGTGGGTTTGCGCCAGCGTCCACCGATGAACAGCTCGTCAAACGAACGGTGCGTGGAATCGGCCGTCATCGGGGCACCACCTCGGGGCAGGCGACGGTAACTTCGCTATTCATGCTAACATAGCGAAAAAGCGGCTCCGGGCTGCCAGGGGAAGCCAGTCATGGCGGCCCGCGCGGTACTGGGGACGGCTGCGGCTCAGCCGGGTGTCTCGAGGGCCTGTGCCCAGGTGATGTGGCGATGCTGTAGCCCGGGCTCGTTTCGCCCAAACACCAATCGTTGCCGGGCACCGGATTCGAGGTTGGTCTGCAGCGTTTCGGCCAGCCGATAGTCCTCATCGCGCACGGTTGCGTGCGCGTAATCGAAGACGGCCTGAGCGCCGGTGGCGACGGATTCGTCGGAGAGGTCCAACGGAGTCGAGTTCTGGTGCACCGTAATAGAGCTGCCAGGCCGGTCGCCCGGATAAATGCGGAACAGCTCGCCGTTGGCGATGGTGACCGACAGTACGACGTTGGGGAACAGGGCGTAGATCACCACCATGTGGTGGAACGGGTCCCACTGGCCCTCGGGGACGTTCTCCAGTTCCAGGATTGTGTTGAGCGGGAAGATCAATCGGTGGTGCGGTCCGTACGAGTCGAAGACGGTGCAGTTGCTGCGCGCAATGGTGGCGAAGGTCCGCCGATGCACCGTGGCGAAGTGATAGTTCTCCGCGAAGGTATCGGCGGCAAGTTTCCAGTTGATGGGCGAACCGAGCACCTTCTCGCCCAATGGAGACCACCGGCCGATGCCCCACGACTGGAGCTCGCCGGCGAGGGGGCCCAGATGTGCGGGGACGTCCAGCCTCGCGGCGGGATGTAATGACACCCAGAGGAACCCGGCGAACTCGGTGGCCGGAAGTTCGGTCAGTCCGTCGGACCCCACCGCGATCCCGGGGAACCCTTCACGGCCCGGCAGCCCGACTAGGCGTCCGCCATTGTCATAGGTCCACCCGTGATAGGGACAGGTAAACCGCAGTGCGGTACCGCAACCCGTCGCCACCCGGGACTGTCGATGCAGGCAGACGTTGTCGAAGGCCCGGACCGCCCGATCGGCAGCCTGGGTCAACAGGATGGATCGGCCCATGATCGTCTTGGTGCAGTAGGTGTCGGGACCGGGTAGTTCGGATGAGTAGCCGACCAGCTGCGGGCTGTCGAGCACCATGGCTCGGTCGCGCTCGTGTCTGTCCAGTGACGTGTACTCGCGCGCGTCGACGGCGTGCTGATGCGGGGCGAGGTCGGTGGTCTTGTCTCGGGCGAGTTTCAACGCCCGTCGGGTGAGGTCGATGAGCTGATCGCGATCCATCAGATCCCCCGTTGCAGTCGAGCCAACCGAGCCAGCTGCAGCCGTAGCAGTAACTTTACTAACTTTATAGTGAAAGCGAATCCGTGCCAACGATGCCCGGCGGCGCCGGTGCTGGTGCGGTCGGGCGCGCTGGTGTGAATCGGCCCCGCGGGCTCGCGATGGCGAGGATGCGGCGATGTGATGCAGATGTGATGGTTGTGGCCAATGTGTCACGTGTTACTTGTGAAGTAATCTGGGGCATGTGTCGGTTTCGCGGCGTCAGGTGCTCAAATTCGCGGCGGCGACGCCCGGGCTGGTAGGCCTGGGGGCTGCTGCCGCGTCGTTGCGCGCTGCGCCGGTGTCGGCGGCGTCGCTGGGCACCCTGCTGGACTATGCCGCGGGCGTCATTCCGGCCAGTCAGATCAGGGCGGCCGGCGCGGTCGGGTCGATCCGGTATGTCTCCGACCGTCGGCCCGGCGGAGCCTGGATGCTCGGTAAGCCGATCCAAATCGGTGAGGCGCGCGATCTGGTCGGTAATGGGCTCAAGGTCGTCTCCTGTTATCAGTACGGGAAGGGGAGCACCTCGGACTGGCTGGGTGGCGCTGCCGCGGGCGTACAGCACGCCAGGCGGGGCGTGGAGCTGCACACGGCGGCCGGCGGCCCGCCAAGTGCCCCCATCTATGCCTCAGTCGACGACAACCCGTCTTATGAGCAGTACAAGAACCAGATAGTTCCGTATCTGCGGGCCTGGGAGTCGGTGATCGGCCATCAGCGCACCGGTGTGTACGCCAACTCGAAGACGATCGACTGGGCGGTGCGCGACGGCCTGGGCTCCTACTTCTGGCAGCACAACTGGGGCTCGCCGAAGGGATACACGCACCCGGCCGCCAATTTGCACCAGGTCGAGATCGACAAGCGCAAAGTTGGCGGAGTCGGCGTGGACATCAACGAGATCCTCAAGCCCCAGTTTGGGCAGTGGGCCTGACCTTCGGCCTAGCCACCCCTTGGGTGGCCATCACTCCAGCAAACACTTGTTCGCTCGCTGGGCAGCGCCGTCCGCGCCGATGCCCACGCGCTGAAACGGCTGAGACGATGTCGCACGGTGGCCTTGGCGCTAACTTTTAACATAACGATTTGGTAACAATACTGCCTTGATCAGCGCAGTTATAGCTACTCAGGCGTAACCACCTGCATGCAGGACGTTTGTTCGGCATGCCTGTGCCGTCGGTTAAACGCGGTGTTACCCATGACACGGTTACCCGTGCGTAGAACTCGCCAGTAACTTATTGGCGTCAAAAGAGTGGACGGATCCTTATGACACTCTTATATGGCCGATGCAGTCCGTCGCGCCGCCCGATCCATGGGCCGGCCCGCCGACAACACACCGGTCACAGGATTTTTCGGCTGCGATTCGACGCGGAATCGAGCAACCCCCGCAGGGAGTCCGGGCGGCCGAACGAGCTGAGATATACAGACGCACAAACAGGAGATGTTGAACGTGACGATCCACGAGCACGACCGGGTGTCAGCTGACCGCGACGAGACTGGCCCGCACAGCACCCATGCTCTGGTCGATCGTCTGACCGCGGGTGAGCCGTTCGCGGTGGCATTCGGGGGACAGGGCAGCGCGTGGCTCGAGACTCTCGAGGAACTGGTTTCGGCGGCCGGAATCGAATCAGAACTGGCCGCCCTGGTGGGCGAGGTCGAGCTGCTGCTCGAGCCGGTGTCCAAGGAACTGGTTGTGGTCCGCCCGATCGGCTTCGAGCCGCTGCAGTGGGTACGTGCGTTGGCCGCTGAGGATCCAGTCCCGTCCGACAAGCACCTGACATCGTCGGCGGTGTCGTTGCCGGGCGTGCTGCTTACCCAGGTCGCAGCCGTCCGCGCCTTGGCACGCCAGGGTATGGACCTGATTGCGACCCCTCCGGTGGTGTCGGTGGGGCACTCGCAGGGCGTGCTGGCGGTGGAGGCACTCAACGCCGGTGGGGCGCGCGACGTGGAGCTGTTGGCCCTGGCTCAGCTGATCGGTGCGGCGGGAACGCTGGTGGCGCGGCGACGTGGGATATCCGTCCTCGGCGATCGCCCGCCGATGGTTTCGGTCACCAACGCCGACCCCGAGCGCATCCAGCAGCTGCTGGAGGACTTCGCCCAGGACGTGCGCACCGTGCTTCCGCCCGTGCTGTCCATCCGCAACGGTCGGCGTTCGGTCGTCATCACCGGCACCCCCGAGCAGTTGTCTCGCTTCGAGCTGTATTGCCGCCAGATATCGGAGAAAGAAGAAGCCGAGCGCAAGAGCAAGGTCCGCGGCGGCGATGTCTTCGCGCCCGTGTTCGATCCGGTAAAGGTCGAGGTGGGCTTCCACACTCCGCGGCTGGCGGACGGAATTGACATTGTGGGCGGCTGGGCCGAAAAGGTTGGCCTCGACGTCGCCCTGGCCCGCCAGCTGGCCGAGGCGATCCTGGTTGACACGGTGGACTGGGTCAGTGACATCAACCGGGTCCACGAGGCCGGCGCACGCTGGATCCTGGACCTGGGGCCCGGTGACATCCTGACCCGGCTGACCGCGCCGGTGATCCGGGGCTTGGGCATCGGCATCGTGCCCGCGGCAACGCGCGGCGGCCAGCGCAACCTCTTCACCGTCGGAGCCACGCCCGAGGTTGCCAGGGCCTGGTCGAGTTATGCCCCGACCGCTGTTCGTCTCCCCGACGGCAGGGTGAAGCTCTCGACGAAGTTCACTCGGCTGACCGGTCGGTCGCCGATCCTGCTCGCGGGTATGACGCCCACCACCGTGGACGCCAAGATCGTCGCCGCGGCGGCCAACGCTGGGCACTGGGCCGAGCTGGCCGGCGGCGGGCAGGTCACCGAGGAGATCTTCGCCGACCGCATCAACGAGATGTCCGGTCTGCTCGAGCCGGGGCGCACCTATCAGTTCAATGCATTGTTCCTCGATCCCTACCTGTGGAAGCTCCAGCTCGGTGGCAAGCGGCTGGTGCAAAAGGCGCGCCAGTCCGGCGCGGCAATCGATGGTGTGGTGATCAGCGCGGGCATCCCGGACCTCGAAGAAGCCGTCGAGCTGATCGACGAACTCAACGACATCGGAATCAGCCACGTGGTGTTCAAGCCCGGCACCATCGAGCAGATCCGCTCGGTGATCCGCATTGCCGCCGAGGTGCCCACCAAGCCGGTGATCATGCACGTCGAAGGTGGGCGCGCCGGTGGCCACCATTCCTGGGAAGACCTCGACGACCTGTTGTTGGCGACCTATTCGGAGTTGCGGTCGCGCGCCAACATCACCGTCTGCGTCGGCGGTGGCATCGGTACCCCGGAGCGCGCGGCCGAGTACCTGTCCGGGCGCTGGGCGCAGGCCTATGGCTTCCCGCTGATGCCGATCGACGGGATCCTGGTCGGCACCGCCGCCATGGCCGCACTGGAGGCCACCACCTCGCCGTCGGTCAAGAAGATGCTGGTCGAAACCCAGGGCGCCGGTGAGTGGATCGGCGCCGGAAAAGCTCAGGGCGGCATGGCTTCCAGCCGTAGCCAGCTCGGTGCGGACATCCACGAGATCGACAACAGCGCGTCGCGTTGCGGGCAGCTGCTCGACGAGGTGGCCGGAGACGCGGATGCGGTCGCCGAGCGTCGCGACGAGATCATCGCCGCGATGGCCAAGACCGCCAAGCCTTACTTCGGCGACATCGCCGACATGACATATCTGCAGTGGCTGCAGCGCTACGTCGAACTGGCTATCGGCGAAGGCAATTCGACTGCCGACACCGCCGCGCCGGGCAGCCCGTGGCTGGCCGACACCTGGCGAGACCGGTTCCAGCAGATGCTGCAGCGCGCCGAAGCGCGTTTGCACCCACAGGATTTCGGTCCCATCGAGACCGCATTCGCCGATCCGGCGCTGCTGGAGAATCCGACGCAGACCATCGCCGCGCTGCTGGCCCGTTACCCGGACGCCGAGACCGTCCAGCTGCACCCGGCGGACGTGCCGTTCTTTGTGACGCTGTGCAAGACCCTTGGCAAGCCGGTCAACTTTGTGCCCGTCATCGACAAGGACGTTCGGCGCTGGTGGCGCAGTGACTCGCTGTGGCAGGCCCATGACGCCCGCTACGACGCTGACCAGGTGTGTATCATTCCCGGCCCCGCGGCGGTCGCCGGTATCACCCGGATGGACGAGCCGGTCGGTGAGCTGCTGGACCGCTTCGAGCGGGCCGCCATCGATGAGGTGCTTGGTAGCGACGGTGACGCGAAAGCGGTCACATCGCGCCGGTTGGGCCGTCCCGATGTGACCGGGCCGCTCGCCGTTGTGCTGGATGCCCCGGACGTGTTGTGGGCCGGGCGTACCGCGACGAATCCGGTCCACCGGATCGCCGACCCGAGCGAGTGGCAGGTCCACGACGGACCCGAAAGTCCCCGCGCCACGCACACGTCCACTGGCGCTCGGCTGCAAGTCCAGGGCAGCGACGTGGTATTGAGTGTGCCGGTTTCGGCCACCTGGATCGACATCCGGTTCACCCTGCCCGCCAACACCGTTGACGGCGGCATCCCGGTGGTCTCCACCGACGACGCCACCACCGCGATGCGCTCGGTGCTGGCGATCGCGGCCGGTGTGGACGGGCCGGAGTCATTGCCCTCGGTAACCGATGGAACGGCGACGGTGACCGTCGACTGGGACCCCGAGAAGGTGGCCGACCACACCGGGGTCACGGCCACTTTCGGTGAGTCGCTGGCACCTAGCCTCACAACCGTTCCGGACGCACTGGTCGGGCAGTGCTGGCCGGCGGTTTTCGCAGCGATCGGTTCCGCGGTGACCGACAGCGGTGTGCCGGTGGTGGAGGGGCTGCTCAGCCTGGTCCACCTCGACCATGCGGCTCGCGTGGTCGGCGATTTGCCCAAGATTCCTGCCCAATTGACCGTTACGGCAACGGCTTCCAATGCCACCGACACCGACATGGGTCGTGTGGTGCCGGTCTCGGTGACAGTTGCCGGGCCCGACGGTGCGACGATCGCCACTCTCGAAGAGCGGTTCGCGATCCTGGGCCGTACCGGAACCGCTGAACTCAGCGACCCGGTTCGGGCCGGTGGCACGGTATCGGAGAACGCCACCGACACCCCGCGGCGTCGTCGCCGCGACGTCACCCTCACGGCGCCCGTGGATATGCGTCCGTTTGCGGTGGTGTCCGGCGACCACAATCCCGTCCACACCGATCGTTCCGCGGCGTTGCTGGCCGGCCTGGAATCGCCCATCGTGCACGGCATGTGGTTGTCGGCCGCCGCGCAGCACACCGTGACCGCCACCGACGGGAAAGCTCGCCCGCCGGCCCGCCTGGTCGGGTGGACCGCGCGTTTCCTGGGCATGGTGCGCCCCGGTGACGATGTGGACTTCCGTGTCGAGCGCGTTGGAATCGACCAGGGCGCAGAGGTTCTGGAAGTGTCAGCGCGCATCGGTTCGGATCTGGTCATGTCGGCGTCCGCACGACTGGCCGCGCCCAAGACTGTCTATGCCTTCCCGGGTCAGGGTATTCAGCAAAAAGGCATGGGCATGGAGGTCCGAGCACGCTCCAAGGCGGCCCGCAAGGTGTGGGACATCGCGGACAGGTTCACCCGCGACACGCTGGGTTTCTCGGTGCTGCACGTGGTTCGGGACAATCCGACCAGCCTCATCGCCAGCGGTGTGCACTACCACCACCCCGACGGGGTGTTGTACCTGACGCAGTTCACCCAGGTTGCGATGGCCACCGTGGCGGCCGCGCAGGTGGCCGAAATGCGTGAGCAGGGTGCCTTTGTCGAGGGCGCGATCGCCTGTGGACACTCGGTGGGTGAGTACACCGCACTGGCCTGCGTGACGGGTATCTACGAACTAGAAGCCCTGTTGGAGATGGTGTTCCACCGCGGCTCGAAGATGCACGACATCGTGCCTCGTGACGAGCTGGGGCGGTCCAACTACCGGCTGGCGGCCATCCGGCCGTCGCAGATCGACCTCGATGACAACGACGTTCCGGCCTTCGTCGCCGGGATCGCCGAGAGCACCGGTGAGTTCCTGGAGATCGTGAACTTCAACCTGCGCGGGTCGCAATACGCGATCGCGGGCACGGTGCGCGGGCTAGAGGCGCTGGAGGCTGAAGTGGAGCGGCGCCGTGAACTCAGCGGCGGACGACGCTCGTTCATCCTGGTGCCCGGCATCGACGTTCCGTTCCACTCGCGGGTGCTGCGGGTTGGTGTCGCGGAGTTCCGCCGTTCGCTGGACCGCGTGATGCCGCGCGACGCCGATCCGGACCTGATCATCGGGCGCTACATCCCCAACCTGGTGCCGCGGCTGTTCAACCTGGACCGTGACTTTATCCAGGAGATCCGGGATCTGGTGCCGGCCGAGCCGCTCGACGAGATCCTGGCCGACTACGACACCTGGATTCGGGAGCGCCCGCGCGAGCTGGCGCGCACCGTCTTCATCGAGCTGCTGGCATGGCAGTTCGCCAGTCCGGTGCGCTGGATTGAGACCCAGGATCTGCTCTTCATCGAGGAGGCCGCCGGCGGGCTCGGCGTGGAGAGGTTCGTCGAGATCGGCGTGAAGACCTCGCCGACCGTGGCGGGTCTGGCTACCAACACGCTCAAGCTGCCCGAATACGCCCACAGCACAGTGGAAGTGCTCAATGCCGAGCGCGATGCCGCGGTGCTGTTCGCCACCGACACCGACCCCGAACCGGAGCCGGAGCCCGAGGCAGAGGAGCCCGCGGCGGAGGCGGGCGACGCGGCCGCACCTTCGGGTGGCCCGCGGCCCGACGACATCGGGTTTGACGCCGCCGATGCCACTCTGGCGCTGATCGCGCTGTCCGCCAAGATGCGCCTGGACCAGATCGAGCAGCTGGACTCCATCGAGTCCATCACCGACGGCGCGTCGTCGCGGCGTAACCAGCTGCTGGTGGATCTGGGCTCCGAATTGAATCTGGGTGCCATCGACGGCGCGGCCGAGGCCGACCTGGCCGGGCTGCGCTCGCAGGTCACCAAGCTGGCACGGACCTACAAGCCTTACGGCCCAGTGCTTTCGGATGCGATCAACGATCAACTTCGCACGGTGCTGGGACCCTCGGGCAAGCGCCCGGGTGCCATCGCGGAGCGGGTCAAGAAGACCTGGGAGCTTGGCGATGGCTGGGCAAAACACGTCACCGTCGAGGTGGCGCTAGGCACCCGCGAGGGCAGCAGCGTTCGCGGCGGCGCCCTGGGCAACCTGCACGAGGGCGCGTTGGCCGATGCGGCTTCCGTCGACAAGGTGGTCGACGCCGCGGTTGCATCGGTTGCCGCCCGCCGTGGTGTCGCCGTGGCGCTGCCGTCGGCCGGCGGTGGCGGTGGCGCTACCGTCGACGCGGCGGCGCTCGCCGAATTCACCGATCAGATCACCGGTCGCGACGGCGTGCTCGCCTCGGCTGCTCGTCTGGTGTTGGGCCAGTTGGGTCTCGACGCCCCGGCCACCGCGCTGCCGGCCGCGACCGACGCAGACCTCATCGAACTGGTCACCGCTGAATTGGGCTCGGACTGGCCGCGTTTGGTGGCGCCGGTGTTCGACGGGAAGAAAGCAGTCGTGTTCGACGACCGCTGGGCCAGCGCCCGCGAAGACCTGGTCAAACTGTGGCTAACCGACGAAGGTGACATTGACGCCGACTGGGCGCGGCTATCGCAACGCTTCGAGGGAGCCGGCCAAGTCGTCGCGACCCAAGCCACCTGGTGGCAGGGCAAGTCGCTGGCGGCGGGGCGGCAGATCCACGCGTCGCTGTACGGCCGAATCGCCGCCGGTGCGGAGAACCCGGACCCGGGTCCGGACAGCAGCGAAGTGGCGGTGGTGACCGGCGCTTCGAAGGGTTCGATCGCGGCATCGGTGGTGGCACGACTGCTCGATGGCGGTGCCACCGTCATTGCCACCACGTCCAAACTCGACGACGAGCGGCTGGCGTTCTACCGCACGCTGTACCGAGACCATGCCCGCTACGGTGCGGCGCTGTGGGTGGTGGCGGCCAACATGGCCTCCTACTCCGACATCGACGCCCTGGTCGAATGGGTCGGCAGCGAGCAAACCGAAAGCCTTGGGCCGCAGTCGATTCACATCAAGGACGCGCAGACGCCGACGTTGCTGTTCCCGTTCGCGGCGCCGCGCGTGGTCGGCGACCTGTCGGAGGCCGGCTCGCGCTCCGAGATGGAGATGAAGGTGCTGCTGTGGGCAGTGCAGCGGCTGATCGGCGGGCTCTCGACGATCGGCGCCGAGCGCGACATCGCCTCGCGACTGCACGTGGTGTTGCCCGGCTCGCCCAACCGCGGCATGTTCGGTGGTGACGGCGCCTACGGCGAAGCCAAGTCGGCGCTGGACGCGGTGGTGAGTCGTTGGCACGCCGAGTCCTCGTGGGCGGCCCGGGTCAGCCTGGCGCACGCGCTGATCGGATGGACTCGCGGCACCGGCCTGATGGGTCACAACGACGCCATCGTCAGCGCTGTCGAAGAGGCCGGCGTCACCACCTACTCCACTGACGAGATGGCGGCGATGCTGCTCGGCCTGTGCGATGTGGAGTCCAAGGTCGCGGCGGCCAGTACCCCGATCAAAGCGGACCTCACGGGTGGGCTGGCGGAGGCCAACCTCGACATGGCCAAACTAGCCGCCAAGGCGCGTGAGGAGATGTCGACCGAGGCGACCGCAGATGACGAAGAGTCAACTGAGGGGGCAATTCCCGCGCTGCCGTCACCGCCGCGTGGATACACGCCGGCGCCGCCACCGCACTGGGACGACCTCGACGTGGACCCGTCCGACCTGGTGGTGATCGTCGGCGGTGCCGAGCTCGGTCCATACGGCTCCTCACGGACGCGTTTCGAGATGGAGGTCGAGAACGAGCTCTCCGCCGCCGGTGTGCTGGAGTTGGCCTGGACCACCGGGCTGGTCCGGTGGGAAGACGACCCGCAACCGGGCTGGTATGACACCGGAACCGGTGAGCTGGTCGACGAAGCCGAGTTGGTCGAGCGTTATCACGATGTGGTGGTGGAGCGCGTCGGCATTCGGGAGTTCGTCGACGACGGCACGATCGACTCCGACCACTCGTCGCCGTTGCTGGTGTCGGTGTTCCTGGACAAGGACTTCTCCTTCGTGGTGTCCTCGGAGGCCGACGCGCGTGCCTTCGCAGACTTCGATCCCGAGCACACCGTCATCCGGCCGGTGCCCGATTCGGGTGACTGGCAGGTCATCCGTAAGGCCGGCACCGAGATTCGAGTGCCGCGCAAGACGACACTGTCGCGGGTGGTTGGCGCCCAGCTCCCGACGGGCTTCGATCCGACGGTGTGGGGCATCAGTCAGGACATGGCCAGTTCGATTGACCGCGTAGCGGTTTGGAACATCGTGGCCACCGTCGACGCGTTCCTGAGCGCCGGGTTCAGCCCGACCGAGGTAATGCGTTATGTGCACCCGAGTTTGGTCGCAAACACCATGGGCACCGGGATGGGTGGCGGCACGTCGATGCAGACGATGTACCACGGAAACCTGTTGGGCCGGAACAAGCCGAACGACATATTCCAGGAAATTCTGCCGAATATCGTCGCTGCGCACGTGGTTCAGTCCTACATCGGTAGCTA
The DNA here is from genome assembly GCF_003584745.1 of Mycobacterium pseudoshottsii JCM 15466. NCBI lineage: Bacteria > Bacillati > Actinomycetota > Actinomycetes > Mycobacteriales > Mycobacteriaceae > Mycobacterium > Mycobacterium pseudoshottsii. The sequence continues at coordinate 4,295,834 of NZ_AP018410.1, read as the reverse complement.
CGGCTCGATGATCCAACCGGTCGCCGCATGCGCGACGGCCGCGGTGTCGGTCGAGGAGGGCGTCGACAAGATCCGCTTGGGCAAGGCCGAGATGGTGGTGGCCGGCGGTATCGACGACCTCACCTTGGAAGGCATCATCGGCTTCGGTGACATGGCGGCCACCGCCGACACCGCCATGATGCGCGGCCGCGGAATCGCCGACTCGAAGTTCTCCCGGCCCAATGACCGGCGCCGGCTGGGCTTCGTGGAAGCCCAGGGCGGTGGCACGATTCTGCTGGCCCGTGGCGACCTGGCTCTGAAGATGGGCCTGCCCGTGCTCGCGGTGGTGGCCTTCGCACAGTCCTTCGGAGACGGTGTGCACACCTCGATTCCGGCTCCGGGGCTGGGCGCATTGGGCGCCGGACGCGGCGGCCGGGACTCCGCGCTGGCGCGGGCGCTGGCCAAGTTGGGCGTGGGTGCCGATGACATCGCCATCATCTCCAAGCACGACACGTCGACGCTGGCCAACGATCCCAACGAGACGGAATTGCACGAGCGGCTCGCCGACTCACTTGGCCGATCCGAGGGTGCGCCACTGTTCGTGGTGTCGCAAAAGAGCATGACCGGTCACGCCAAGGGTGGCGCGGCGGTCTTCCAGATGATGGGGCTGTGCCAGATTCTGCGTGACGGTGTCATTCCGCCCAACCGGAGTCTGGACTGTGTGGACGATGAACTGGCCGGGGCAGCGCACTTCGTGTGGGTGCGTGACGCGTTGCGGCTGGGCGGGAAGTTCCCGCTCAAAGCCGGCATGCTGACCAGCCTCGGGTTCGGCCACGTGTCCGGTCTGGTCGCGTTGGTGCACCCACAGGCGTTCATCGCCTCGCTGGCTCCTGAGCAGCGCGCGGACTACCAGCGGCGTGCCGATACGCGGCTGCTGGCCGGTCAGCGGAGGCTGGCGTCGGCCATGGCCGGTGGAGAGCCGATGTATCAGCGGCCTCCGGACCGCCGTTTCGACCACGACACGGCCGAGAAGCCGCAAGAGGCAGCGATGCTGCTGAATCCGGCCGCTCGGCTCGGCGACGGCGAGGCCTACATCGGATGAGATTGGTCATCGATTAACGTGGCGATCCATGGGCATCGTCGGCGTCGGGATCGACCTCGTCTCCATTCCTGATTTCGCCGAGCAGGTCGATCAGCCGGGAACGGCGTTCGCTGCGACCTTCACCCCCGGTGAGCGCCGCGACGCCTCCGATAAGAGTTCGTCGGCGGCGCGGCACTTGGCGGCCCGTTGGGCCGCCAAGGAAGCGGTGATCAAGGCCTGGTCTGGATCACGGTTCGCGCAGCGGCCGGTGCTGCCCGAAGACATCCACCGCGACATCGAGGTGGTCACCGACATGTGGGGACGGCCGCGGGCGCGTCTCACCGGGGAGATCGCCAAGCACCTGGCCGATGTGACGATCCATGTGTCGTTGACCCACGAGGGGGATACGGCGGCCGCCGTGGCCATTCTCGAGACCAGTTGATCTCCGGCGAGCAGACGCGAAATCGCATCGGAATCTCCGATCCCGTGCGATTTCGCGTCTGCTCGCCAGGGTGCTAGCGCGCGAGGCTGCGCGCGTATCCGGTTCCCATCGCCAGCAGCACCAGGCCGACCACGATGAACGCCGCGACCCGGAAGATGCCGTCGAGCGTGGCGAGATCGAACAGGAACAGCTTGGCGGTGGCGGCCCCGGTGAGCGCCAGGCCGGCGCTGATCGGGGCGGTGCGGCGTTCCCGGTCTGCGACTCGCAGTGCGTAGACGAACAGCGGCGCCGCTACGGCGATCCAGCAGATGGTGGCCGCCATGTGGCCGGCCAGGAAGCCCGCCTCGGTGCCGGCGATCAGGACACCGGCGGTGACCGTAAACGCGGTGACGGCATAGATCACCAGCACCCCGCCGACGGCGGCCAGGATCCGGCGGATGTCGCGATTCTGGCCTCCGATGCCGGCACACGCCCTGCTCATCGCAACGACAAATGCGATGCTGAGCAGGCTGGCGGCCAAGGTGGACACCGCGATCGGGGTCGGCATCACCGTCGCTGTCAACAGCGCATGCAGCGGCGCATAGCTGTAGTACAGGCCGAGGCCGACGATGCCGAAACCCGCTGCGGCCCAGAGCGCCATGCGGTCGTGGCGACCTGCGATCGCGACGACGATGGCAAGGGCGAGCAGGATCGGCCCCTCGACGTGGCCGTCGAAGGCAACGGTAACGGCGACCAGCGCCGAGATTGCCGACCATGCCGCCAAGACCCGGTTGAAGATGGTGGGAAGTTCACTGCCTACCAGAACGATTGCCAACAGTGCCGCGGCCAGGGTGCCGGCCAGCAGCGCGGCAAACACGCGATCGACCGCGACGGCGGCGGCCAAGACGGGCAGGGTCCCGACCACCGTGAGCACGGCCAGGGCGGCGGCGTTCTTGCCGCCCGGCAACACGATCAGGCCGCTCACGATGGCAAGGATCGCCGCGACACCGCAGGCTGCGCCCAGCAGCCAGGTGTTGTCGTGCTTGTCGGCCGCCACCAGGGCGATCAACAGGGGCACGGTGGGTGCCGCGACGCGCGCGGCGTGCAGCCAGACCCAATCCTTGCCCAGTTGCACCGGTAACGCTGCGGCCGACAGCGCCAGCATGAAGCTCACCAGCAAGAGATCGGCACCTCTGGTGAGCACGGGCGCCAGCCCGATCAACGGCACCAGCACCAGTAGCCCCAGGTGCTCGGAATCCCAGCGGCGGGCCAGCGCAAGTCCCGCCCCACCGACCAGCGCGGCCGGCACCAGCCCGGCGGGCGCCGGCACCCACTGGTAGATGGTGGTCGCCGCGATGACGTCCAGGTAGGCGGTTGCGATACCGGTGGCGGCCAACGCGATCGCGCCGATGCGTCCACCGGGGCGGCCGCGCAGCCGGACGGCCACGCCGACGAGCGCGACTGACAACGCCGTGCCACCGGCGACCCGGATCTCGGGTCGCAGCAGCCCGGCTTGCGCGGCGAGGACCAGCAGCAGCGCCACGCCGGTCAACGTCACCGCCACTCCCGCGACCGCTAGCAGCTTGCCGATCCAGCCGGATTCGGTGCTCTCGGCGGGGCGCCGCGGTGCGGAGACCGGTGGGGCCGCGGCCGGTGCCGGGGCCGGTGGGCCTTGGGGGCCGGGCGCGCGGTAGGTGGGGGAGCGTCCTGGCGTGGCGGCGCCGCGGCGGGTGCTGGCGCCACGGGCGCCCACTGCTGCCAGTAGGGGTACCAGTACGGAGCCACAGGCTGCGGTTGTGGTTGCGGCGGCGCGGCCGCAGCGGGTTGGGGCGCGCCGACCGAATCGGAGATCAGGCGGTCAAGCTGGCTGAGTTCGCCGGAAACGCGGGCCATCTGACGAGCCAATGAGTCGAATTCCGCGGAGAGTCGACTGATGACAGCGTGCTGCGATTCGGTCATGTCGATTACTCTGCCGTTCTTGGCCCCGGCATGGATGAGTAGGACTACGCAAACTGGGCGGCTACTTGTCCAGCCCGTGCTCAATGGCGTAGCGGGTCAGCTCCACCCGGTTGGCGACCTGCAGCTTGCGGAACGTCGCCTGGACGTGGTTTTCCACCGTCCGGTGGCTCAACGAGAGCTTTTCAGCAATCTGCTTGGCGGACAGTCCTTTTGCGACGTAGCGCAGTATCTCGGTCTCCCGTTCGGTCAGGCTGGGCCGATCCTGGCTCGAGTCCGCGGTTTGCGCGATACGCCGATACTCGCCCAAGACCAGCCCAGCCAGGCTTGGGGTGAAGACGGCTCGCCCCGCCGCGGTGGCGCGCACCGCATCGGCGAGTTCGGCCTTCGACGCACTCTTGACCAGGTATCCGGTTGCCCCCGCCTTGACGGCTTCCAGGACGTCCTCGCGTTCGTCGGAGGCCGACAGCACCAGCACGCGGGTCGCGGGCGAGACCTTGAGCACCTCCGTGGTTGCCTGCACACCATCGCCGTCGGCCAGCCGCATGTCCATCACCACCACGTCGGGCTTGACGATTGCGGCCCGCCGTTGCGCCGTCGCCACCCCGTCGGCGGTGGCGACCACTGCGAAGCCGTCATCGGAGAGATCGCGGGCAACCGCGTCACGCCAGATCGGATGGTCGTCGACGACCATCACCGTCGGCGATTCGTGCTCACTCATGACGATCCTTCCCGGCGTGGCACCCGCAGCTCCCATTCGGTGCCCTCGCCCTGGTCCGTGCTCAGTTCTGCGGTGCCACCCAGGGCCGCCAGCCGTCCCACAATCGACTTCGAGATACCCAGATGCCCCTGGCCGGCGGCCTCGTCGAGTCGCCCCGGGGCAATGCCCACGCCGTCGTCGCGGACGCTGACGGTGACCGAGTCGCCGAGATCTTCGAGCAGCACGAATGCGCGGGCGCTCGGCCCGGCATGCAGGCGCACGTTGTCGAGGGCGTTGCCCACCGCCGCATCCAGCTCGGTGGCGACCTCCCGCGTCAGTGTCACCGGAGTTCCCGGCAAGCTCATCGATACCCGGTCGGACGCCCTGCGCCGCAACAGGGCGCACAGGTCGACGCTGCGGGTGTTGCCGTCACGATCGGTGTCAGTGGAGATTATCCATCGGCGCAGCGCGCGTTCCTGCTCGCTGGCGAGTTCGGCTAACTCGGATGTGGGGCCACCGATTTCGTGCCCGCGCCGAGAGACCAGCGCCAGCACCTGGATGACGCCGTCGTGGACCTGCCGGGAGAGCCGCTCCCGCTCCTGCAAGGCGGCCGACAGCTGAGCCGCTCGTTGCAGATCGGCGTGGGCGCGCCGGGCGGTGCGGGCGGCCATGCCGACCGCCAGGCCGACCGCCAGTTCGATCACGATGGTCGCGCTGCGCCCAAGGTTGACGTTGACGTAGCCCTTGACGGCCTCGTTGGCGGCTGTCACCGCAATGCCGGTCAACATGCCGCCGGCCGGGCCGAACTGCAGCGCCGCCGAGATGGTGGCGTTGCTGGCCCAAAGCGTGGTCGGCCAGGTCTGGTTGTCCAGGGCCCACTGTGCCGAGGCCACCATCTTGGTGGACAGCATCAGCACGACGACGACGGCGATCTCGGTGATCACCCAGGGCTCCGGCGTTGTTGATTAGCAGGCTTGTGAGCTGGGGAATTGTGGATTGAGGAGGTCTAGGCGGCGGTTGGCGGTCAAAGCGGTGATCCGGCAGGCTTCGGCGATGTTGTCGGCGCCGTTGAGGCGGTGCAGATTGATCGCGGTGTTGCGTAGCGTTGCTAGGACCTGTGCGCCGTTTCCGGTATGTGCCCTTTGACGGTCTTCGTCGAAGGTGACGTCGCGTATCCAGTGCAGGCTGTTCTCGATTCCCCAGTGTTGACGCATCCAGGTCATGATCGCGGTAGGGCGGGCGTGCTCGAACGGCAGGCTGCAGATGGCATAGACCACCTCCACGCTGCGCTGGTCGGTGGCGGTGATCAAGCGTTCACGAGTGATCCGGATGATTTGTTTTGCGTAGGGGAAGCCGATTCCTCGTGCAGCGGTGATGATTTGCGGGGTGCGGGTCTCGACACGGCCGTGGCCGCGGGAGTCGTCGGTAGCGGCTGTGGGCACCTCGGCCCAGGGCAGCGCGGTGATACGCGCAAGTATTTTGGCTTGGTTGGACTTGACGATCATCAGGTAGTGCGACTTCAAGGTGGCGCAGATCAACTTCGCGGTGACGACCTGGGTATGCATCGCATCCACGGTGACCAGCCACCGCAAGCTACCCGGCAGCAGCGTGAGCAGGGCACGTACGCAGGGAATTTCATTGCTTTTCTCGGCGACAGCGAGTTGACCGAGCACCAATCGGGCACGGTGGGCGAACACCGACACGAGATGCGTGGCTGTCGCTTTGGCGCGTAAAGCACCACGCAGCATCTTGCCGTCCAACGCGATCGGCACCAATCCACTGGGGTCGCTGCTGGCCACGTGTGCAGTGAAGTAACTGCCCATCCTGGCGTTGAGGTCGGCGGGGTCTAGCCGAGACAAAACAGCGCGGAAGGTCTTCTCACTGGGCCGCCGGAACCGGACCCCTAATTGGGCCAACACATCATCGGGAGCGGTGGCCGCCCATGTGGCAAAACCAGCATAGCCGCGCATCCCCGCGGCAGTGGCCAGAACCGCGATCGCCAACAAAGCCATCAGCGAATACCTCCGACCGCGTGGGTCCCTCGGGTCTGGCACCGAGGCCAACACATCGAGAAACTCCGATCCGATGAGCTCGCTGCGCTCACCAGGACTCCAGCGGTCGAACACCTCTGGAACCGACGACACAGGCAATACTGAAACGGTAGGCACGGGCAACTCCAGACCAACGACGAACAGTAACCAACTCGATCGTTCTCCAGATAGCCCGTGCCTACACTCCGGCCCCAATAGCGCGGCACCAAAGATCATCAACCCAGCTCACAAGCCTGCTAATCAACAACGCCGGAGCCCTGGGTGATCACCCAGGCCGGCCGCCGGCCGAAGCCGCGCAGGTAGGCGACCGCGCAGGCTGCGCTCCAGCCGATCAGCACCGCGAACAGCGCCCAGCCCAGCAGCGGCCGCTGCAGGTTTGAGTTGATCGCGATGTGGAAGCCGAGTGCGTAGCCGCAGCTCAGCAGCCAGAATAGCTGCGCCGCCCGCCAGAGCGGCGCCGTCGGGTCGGGACCGCGTGTCGCCATTACGCGCTCAGCATAGCCAGCCCGTTGGTTAGCCTCAGTGTCATGACTGATCTTGTTGAGCGTGTGCGCGAGGTGCTGCCGTCGGTGCGGCAGGACCTCGAGAAGCTGGTCCGGATCGAATCCGTATGGGCCGACCCGGGGCGACGCGCCGAGGTCCATCGCAGTGCTCAAGCGGTAGCTGATTTGTTGGCACAGGCAGGTTTTGATGACGTCCAGATCGTCAGCGAAGGCGGTGCCCCGGCGGTCATCGCGCAGCATCCGGCACCGCCGGGCGCGCCGACCGTGCTGCTGTATGCCCACCACGATGTCCAACCCGAGGGAGACCCCGATCAGTGGGCCTCGGCCCCGTTCGAGCCGACCGAACGCGACGGTCGTCTTTACGGGCGTGGCACGGCCGATGACAAGGCGGGAATCGCAACGCATTTGGCGGCCTTTCGGGCGCACGATGGCAAACCGCCGGTGGGTGTGACCGTCTTCGTCGAGGGCGAGGAGGAGTCCGGTTCGCCGTCGTTGGGCCGATTGCTGGCCGCTCACCGCGACGTGCTGGTGGCCGACGTGATCGTCATCGCGGATTCGGACAATTGGAGCACCGATGTGCCGGCGCTGACGGTGTCGCTGCGTGGCATGGCTGACTGTGTCGTGGAAGTCGCCACCCTCGACCACGGGCTGCACTCCGGTTTGTGGGGTGGTGTGGTTCCCGACGCGCTCAGTGTGTTGGTGCGGCTGCTGGCCAGCCTGCATGATGACGACGGCAACGTAGCGGTGGCCGGATTGCACGAGAGCACGGCCGCCGCCGTTGACTATCCGCCCGAGCGGGTGCGTGCGGACTCGGGTCTGCTCGACGGTGTCACCGAGATCGGGTCAGGTTCGGTGCCCCAGCGGCTGTGGGCGCAGCCGGCGATCACCGTGATCGGTATCGACACCACTTCCATTGCGGCAGCATCGAATACGTTGATTCCGCGGGCTCGCGCCAAGATCAGCATTCGGATCGCACCCGGCGGGGACGCCGCGGCGCACCTCGATGCCGTGGAAGCTCACCTGCGTAAGCATGCGCCCTGGGGGGCCCGGGTAAGCGTCGAGCGCGGCGACATCGGTCAGCCTTACGCGATCGACGCGAGCGGTCCGGTCTATGACGCCGCACGCACGGCGTTCCGCCAGGCGTGGGGTGCCGACCCGATCGACATGGGTATGGGTGGGTCGATCCCGTTCATCGCCGAGTTCGCCGAGGCGTTTCCTGACGCGAAGATCCTCGTCACGGGGGTGGAGGATCCCGGGACGCAGGCGCACAGCGTCAACGAGAGCCTGCATCTGGGGGTGCTGGAGCGAGCCGCGGTGGCCGAGGCGCTGCTGCTGGCCAACCTGGCCTGATCACACCTGTAGGTCGCGGCGGAGTTTGGCGACGTGCCCGGTCGCCTTCACGTTGTACTGGGCGACGGCGATCTTGCCGTTTTCGTCGACCACGAACGTGGAACGGATCACGCCGGTGACGGTCTTGCCGTACAGCATCTTCTCGCCGTAGGCGCCGTAGGCGGCCAACACCTTGCGGTCCGGATCGGATAGCAGCGGGAACGTGAGCCCCTCGGCATCGCGGAACTTGGCCAGCTTCTCCGGCTTGTCGGGCGAGATCCCGACCACGTCGAGGCCGGCCTCGTTCAACTCGCTCAGGTTGTCGCGGAAATCGCAGGCCTGTTTGGTGCATCCGGGGGTCGAAGCGGCCGGGTAGAAGTACACCACCACTTGGCGTCCCTTGTAGTCGGACAGTGACACCTTGTTGCCGTTGGCGTCGGGCAGGCTGAATGCAGGCGCTTTGTCGCCTGGCGCCAGGCGTGTGGTCTCGCTCAACGTAGGTCCCTTTCTGTTCACCGGAGCGTTAGGACTCGCACCGGCTGATCTAGGGTAGTGCGGGCAGGTGTATAGGCCGGATAGCGGGAGACTTGGAGGACAGACACGTGGCGGACCGCGATCCCGACACCATCAAGCAGGACATCGACGTCGCCCGCGACCAGCTGGCGACCACCGTCGACTCGCTGGTTGAGCGTGCCAACCCCCGCCGCCTGGCCGACGACGTGAAGGCCAAAGTGATCGAGTTCGTCACCAAACCGGCCGTGACCGTGACGTTGGTCGGGATCGGGTCTGTCGTCGTGGTCGTGGTGATCCGCAAGATCAGGAACCGCTGAGACGGCTTCGGATGTGCGTCCAGGGCGTGGAAACCGCCGGATCGCCACCCTGAGCGCACACTCGACGCCCTGGGGGCACGCTCGACGCGATTGGGTACCACCGCAGTGCCCTCAGGTCATTCCGGCCGCGGTGCCGCTTTCGACGTGTATCGGCAGGTCATCGACCCAGGGCTGGGCCTCGGCCATGTCAGCCACATCGACGTAACCGTGCTCGAACTCGCCAGTGGCGGCGTCGACGAGCCGGTACTGCTGGCGCTGGATTTGGATGGGCTGCGAGTCGAGAATCACCACCCGAACCTCACCCGGCTCGAATCCGCACCGCTGCTGTAGGGCCTCGATGAGGCACTCGTTATGTAGATGCCCGTCGCCGAAGTTCCATCCGAGCACCATGGCGCAAAGTTGCGCGCCCTCGCACACGTTGTAGTCGTCCTCGTCGTACCCGGCCAGTGCGCGATGCACCAGCGTGTAGAGCGCGCGGCCATGGGTGTTCATCCCCCGAAACGCGAAGGCCAGGTGTATCGGCACCAGGGCCTGCTCTTTGCTGTTGTAGAGCCGCTCGAGTTGCAGGTGATACATCGGGCCGAGTGCGCGAGCACCGACTCGGATCTTTTCGTCGGCCGACGGCTTGACGCACCACTGGGTGGTGTCCCAGTTGCCGGCGTAGTAACGCATGCCGGGCAGGAAGGAGACCATGCGCGGGTAGAGATTTCCGATGACGACAACGGCGGCGATCAGGGCGCACAGGACGACGGGCCACGGGCCGGTCAAATCGGCGAGCCCGAGGTGTGCGTGGGCGACGAACAGCCACAGCACCCCGAAAATCATGAAGACGTTCCACTCCAGCGGCACCCCCATCGGGAAGGCCAGCAGGATGTTGAGGTGGAACATGACCATCACGAACGCGGCAATGGTCGTCGGCCAGCCACCGTGGCAGAAGAACAGCGCCAGCGGTACCAGCCCTTCCACCGCGGTCGAGAAATGTGCGATGAAGTCCGATAACGTGCTGGGCCGTAGATCATCCGGGTATCGCTTGAACAACGACCTCTTGAGGAACCCGGAGGGGATGAACGGATTATTGGCCAGCATCGTCGAGATCACGAACGGGAAGTGTTTGTTGAGCTTCGAGGTCGCTGCGCCCAGCCAGATGACGATGAAGACCAGCTTTGCTCCGACGACGATGTCGCTGCCGGAGAACAGGAACACCAGTGTCAGTGGCGCATACACCTCACCGCGCGCGGCCAGGAAGGTGATCTTGTCGCGCAGGCCGAGGACCGCGAGCACCGAGAGGATGGCGACCGGCTGCCACCGCGGAAGCACGCCGATCATGGTGTTGAGCTCAGGAATTGGCCCGGTGCCGTCGGACACCAACGCGACGACGAGCAGCGCGAGTAGGGCGCCGTAGAGCAAAACCTCGAACAGAGTTCTGTTGGTGCCCTTGGTCAGTGGCACCCGGTTGGGCCAGGGGGGCAGGCGGATGGTTCCGGGCCGCAGCCAGTACAGGATCGAACCCATCGGCGGGAAGTAGCGCCCGGCCATCGGGCCGAAGCAGCAGCCCAGACCTACCACCTCGAACAGCATCGTGTAGAGCACGGCCTTCTCGAACACGATCGGTTCCGTCCACCACGCGCCGACGTTGCTGAAGCCCTCGACACCGCTTGTGGACAAGGCGAACAGTACGCGCCCAGGATGTAGAGCACGATCTTGATGCCATACATCACGGGCATCACCAGCGGGGTGCCGAAGCCGTTTTCTGCAATGTGGCGGGCCATCGGAACGATCCGCTGCGCGCGGGTGCCCTTGCTCCACTCGGCCATGTCGACGACGGGCAGGTTTGGCTGGATGAACCCCATTACAGCTCCTTCGACAAACCTGGTCTGGGGGCGCCGATCACAACTTCGGTGTCAGAAGAAAACTACCGCCAAAGGCGGGGGTTCGAACAGATCCGATCGGCCCACCGAAGGCGTCTTGATAGCCCCTGGACAGCGCGCGTCGGCCAGGCCTGGCGGGTATGGGCTGGGCGCTGCCAAAGTTGCGGCGGCACCCTAATTTTGGCTCGCGCTGCTGGTCGCTTCGGCTTTGGCCGCGCTCGCCCAGGACAACGGGTTGAGCGCGCGGAACGGGTCGCCTGCGCGAATGCTCAGCAACTCGGCCAGGATTGTTTCCAGAGCGTGCTGAGTGCTTTTCTTCACCGACTCGACCCACTCCTGGGCCGCTCTCCCATCCGGCTGCGTCGTGTCGATCGGCTCGCCAAAACGCAGGTACATCCGCTGGGGGCGGGGGATCAGGGTTGGTCCCATCCCGCGCATCAACGGCATCGCCATGTCGGAGCGGCCGGTCAGCTTCACGCTGACGGCCTGGCTGAGCCGGCCGAGCGCGCTGTCGCGGGTGATCATGCTCTTGTAGACATCGTCACCGCCGGCCAGTCCGACCGGAACGATCGGATAGTCGTTTTCGGCCGCGATGCGGGCGAATCCGTTGCGCCCATTCCAATTCAAGTGGTATTCCTCGCCCTTGAATTTCGCGATCTCGCGGCCTCCGCCGGGGAATACCAGAATGGTTTCGTTGTGCCGCATCAGTTCTCGTGCGCTTTCGGGCGCGCCGACGACGCCGCCGTAGGCGGTCATCAGGTCGTAACCAATGCCGCGGCGCCGCCCGAACCGGCGATCGGCCAGTGGACGCACTCGGCTGCCGATTGCCCGACGAACGAAGTGCGGAACCAGCAGCACCTCACCGCCGACAAACTGAGTGTGGTTGCCCACCAACAAGAATCGTCCGTTGGCGGGCAGTGTTTCCAGGCCGGTTACATGGGGCCGAAACAGGTCGATAAGCGGCGCAATCCCGTCTTGGGTCCGGTCTAGCGCACCGCGCAGGAACTCCACTCGGCGCGGCGGGCTCATTATTGCCTCGGTATCGATGCGTCCGCCCATGGCTTCCTCCGCTCGGATTCGTGCTCGGACTACCACGCTATCAAACGAACTAGTTCGTATGGCTATGATCATGCTGTGCGAACCACGGCTGAACTTCGCGAGACGATCCTGACCGCCGCTCGGTCCGAGTTCGCGCAATACGGCCTGGCCGGTGCCCGGATCGACCGCATCGCGCGGACCGCCGAGGCGAGCAAGGAGCGGCTCTACGCGCACTTCCAGGACAAGGAGGCGCTATTTCGCAGCGTTGTCGCCGCCGACATGGAGGAGTTCTTTGCCGCGGTGACGCTGCGTCCCGACGCGGTCCCCGAGTTCGTCGGCGACATCTACGACCTGGCCTGCCGCAGGCCCGAGCACCTGCGCATGATTACCTGGGCCAATCTAGAGGGTTTGGTCCTGGACCCGCCGCAGGTCGAGGGCGTGGAATCGGTCCAGGCGCGCGACGTCGGTGTGATCGAAGCGGCCCAAGCCGCCGGCCACGTCGACCCGCACTGGTATCCGATGGACTTGCTCGTCCTGTTGTTTGGGGTGGGTCTGGCCTGGGCGCAGTCGCCTCATCCCGATGCCGTCGCTACTGATCGCGCGGTTATCGAGGGGCGACGGGCAGCGGCCGTAGAGGCCGCTCGCCGCATCGTGGCTCCCACAAGGGGCATTTCGTGAAGTGCGCCGTCAGGGTTTCGAACCCCGGACCCGCTGATTAAGAGTCAGCTGCTCTACCAACTGAGCTAACGGCGCATCGGTCTGGCAAGACCGCGTTGCGACAATAACAGGCATCCCGGCGCAGAGGGAAATCTCCGGATCACACGGGGTGCAGTGCGATACTGGACCGCAGGAACGGAGCCTCATTCGCCGAGCTGGCGGTGATGAGGCAGTACAATGCTAGTAACAATCCGAGGTCAGCGGTGACCAAAGTAAGCGTGAGTATCTGGAAGGTCACTTGATGGCGCCTTTGAGCAGACGTCGATCGTGGCTGGCTGCGATCCTGATCCCGGTTGCTGTGCTGGCCGTCGCCTGCGGCGGCAGCAGTGCTACCCCCACCGCGACCAAGGTGATCGAGAACAAGGGCACCCCGTTTGCCGACCTGTTGGTGCCCAAGCTCACCGCATCGGTGACCGACGGGGCCGTCGGGGTCACCGTGGACGCACCGGTCACCGTGAGCGTCTCCGACGGTGTGTTGGCCGCGGTCACCATGGTCAACGAGAGCGGCAAGTCCATCAGCGGGAAACTCAGCTCCGACGGACTGCACTGGTCGACTGACGAGCCGCTCGGATACAACCGGCGCTATACGCTCAACGCCAAGGCGCTTGGCCTGGGCGGTGCCGCGACCCGCCAGATGACGTTCCAGACCAGTTCGCCGGCCCATCTGACGATGCCGTACGTGAGTCCCGCCGACGGTGAGGTTGTCGGCGTCGGTGAGCCGGTCGCGATCCGGTTCGACGAGAACATCGCCAACCGCCTGGCTGCCGAGAAGGCCATCAAGATCACCACCAAACCGGCCGTCGAGGGCGCCTTCTACTGGCTCAACAACCGCGAGGTGCGTTGGCGCCCAGAGCACTTCTGGAAGTCGGGGACCAGCGTTGATGTCGCGGTGAACACCTACGGTGTCGATCTGGGTGAGGGCATGTTCGGCGAGGACAACGTCAAGACGCACTTCACCATCGGCGACGAGGTGATTGCGACCGCCGACGACAACACGAAGATGCTGACCATCCTGGTCAACGGCGAGGTGGTCAAGACCATGCCGACCTCGATGGGCAAGGACAGCACCCCGACCGCCAACGGCATCTACATCGTGGGCGCGCGGTTCAAGCACATCATCATGGACTCTTCGACCTACGGCGTGCCGGTCAACTCACCCAATGGGTACCGCACCGATGTCAATTGGGCCACGCAGCTGTCCTATAGCGGTGTCTATGTGCACTCCGCGCCGTGGTCGGTCGGTGCCCAGGGCCACACGAACACCAGCCACGGGTGTCTGAATGTGAGCCCCAGCAACGCGGAGTGGTTCTATGACCACATCAAGACCGGCGACATCGTCGAGGTCGTCAACACCGTGGGAGGCACGCTGCCCGGCACTGAGGGGCTTGGCGACTGGAACATTCCCTGGGAGCAGTGGCGCGCCGGCAACGCCAACGCGTAACTCAGCCGCGCAGTACGGGACCCAGCGCCGAGAGCGGGATGTGCGCTACGACGGCTCCTCCGTCCATGGACCATTGTGCGGCCCCGGGCGTGAAGTCGATCGGCTCGTCATGACCCACCGGGTAGTCGGGCAGGTAGAGAACCAACTCGTCTGGGGTTAGTGCCCAAGCCCGGTAGCCGCCGGAATAGACCTTGTCGGGTGTCCACCGGTCGGCGACGAATGGGTAGGTTCCCGGGTCGTGCGGTGGCGCGGCCGCATCGAGTGCGGCCTGGATGTAGGGCTGGCCCAGCGGGGGAATTGCGGTAAGCGGATTCGAGGTCGTCAGGTCCGCCAGCTGCACTCGCCTCCCGCCCCCCGTGTCGAAGGTGAACGTGCGATAGGCGTTGTTGGGCTTGGGGCCGTCGGCGTGGTAATCCTCGTGGAACACGGCGCTGAGCATGCTGCCGTGCCGGAACACCTGGTAGTTCTCCTCGCCGAAGCTGTCCGCGACCATCTGTGCGCCCACAGATTTCCAGTTGGTGACCAGGGTGCGCAGATAGTCGCGGACCACCGGACCTGCCGTCGCATCGTCGATGAGGTCAGCGGGCACCGCCACTTTGATATCGCGGACCGCTTTGCGTTCGGAGACCACCGAGGTATGGCAGTACTGGCCGTCCCAGTCGCCACCGAGCTCCCGCAGAACGACGAAGCTGATGCCCGCGCCGTTGGCGGGCTGACGAACCCCGAGGTTGCTGCCGCTACGACCAGCGTCAGTGTCGTGAGCAATCGTGTGATCGGCATGGGTTGGCTCCGAACGGTTTAGAGCAGCTGGACTTTGCTGGCCAGCCAGCGTCCGTCGACCTTTTCCATGGTCATCTTGATCCGGCTGCGATCGATGCGCGGGTCCGGTACCGCCATGTTGGTCACGGTTAGGTCGACAAAGACCAGCACGACGACCTTGTTCACGGTTTCGGAGGCAACTGCGGAATCCACCACGACGCCATGGGCACTGGCCTTGTTGTCGATCAGCAACTGACGCAGCTGAACGCTGGACTGCGTATACATGTCCTTGAACTCGCCGGTCGCCCCGTCGAGCACTTGACGGAAGTTCTGGTCGACGTTGTTGGAATCAATGCTGGTCAGCACTTGGGCGTAGGCGATGGCGGCTTGTTGAGCCTGCTGGCCCGCCAGCTTCACCTGGCGCTGCTGCCATTGCTGCCAGCCCAGGAATGCCGAAAGCGCCAGTGCACCAGCGAGCAACAGCGGCATTGCGCCGCGCCGTAGATACCGCGCCCAGGAGCGGTTTGGGCGCGCCGCCTTTTCGCGCTTGTCCGCCAGCAGCGTGTTGTCCTCGTCGTCGTCCGCCGACTCGGCCTCGGCGTGCTCAACCGAGTCGACTTCGATGTCTGGGGTCTGTGAGGTGTCTTCGGTGTCTTGGTTGTCCTCCGACGAGGCAGCGGGTTCCTCGGACTGGGTTTCGTCGTCTTTCTCCGTGGTAGCGACCACAATCATCTCCTTGCGTTGGACGTGGTGTCGTGCTCAGTGAGGCGGTTCGATCGGCAGCACCGGCCCCCCGTAGGGGGTGGGAATGGTGAAGCGGCCCCGCGGCGTTGGATCGGTTCGCCGGCCCAGATCTGCCCCGGGCGGTGGTCCGGCAGTATCGTCACCGCCCGGGCGCGGCGCGTTCTTGGCTCCTCGAATCGAGACCGCGGGGTCGTCGTCGCGGCAGTAGGTGTACATGAACGGTTCGGGATAGTCGGCCGCCGAAGGCAGATACGACGGGGTGCCGTAGTCGCAGGTGTAGCGCGGATAGAGTTCGGCCGTCGCCCAGACGCCGTGGTCGTGGAAAGCGCTTGCCAGAGCGTCCAGCACCGATCCTCGATAGTCGGGGAACAGCGCGTTGAGCGCCGGTACCCGCAGGTAGAGCAGCTGCGCGGCGGTAGCCATGCTGCCCAGTAACTGCACCATCGTGTCGGAGTTATCGGCGAACAAGTGGTCGATGGCCGCCAGGGTGTGCGGTGTCCGCTCGGTGAGGCTCCGATACCCGCCTTGCATTCTGGCCACGCCGGCCAGGGTCCGATCCAGTGTCACGGCGGTCGCGGCCAGCCCGGCATTCTTGTCGGCTATCAGGTTCAGCACCACCCGGCTGGTCCTGATAATGCTGGTGGTTTCGGGCAACACCGAATCGAGCGTCGACAGCAGGAACGTGCCGCCATCAACAATGGCGGCAAGCTTTTTCGACCCCGCCTGGCTCAGGCTCAGTTCCTTCTTGATCAGCTCGACCTGGTGCGGGTCGATCTGCGCGAGCAATCCGTTGGCATCACCGAGCAACTGCGCGAGGCTGACCGGGACCCTCGCCTGATTAACTCCGATCACTGCGCCCTCGCTTAGATAGGGCCCGGTGTCGGATTCGGGTTCGAAATCGAGGAACTGCTCACCAGCCGGAGACAGCGCCGACACATGAACGGTGCTGGACGCCGGAATCTTTACCTGCGATGTGATGCTGGCGATGGCATCGACACCCGATTCGGTGAGGTGCAGCGACTCGATTCGTCCGATCCGCACACCACGCAGTGCGACGTCCTGATTGGGCAGTAGGCCACCGGATTCCGGTAGCGAGACGGTAACCCGGTAGCTCGAGGCGAACGGCGTCAGCCGCAACGCGCCGACCAGCAAGTAGGCGGCCGCGACGACGAGGGTGAGAACCAGCCCCGCCACCGACAGCCACGTCTGCTGACGATGTCCCGCCCGCACCACGCGGACAACGGCATTGGCGATCGGCGTGATCACGGTGGGGGTCCCGGCGGTTGGGGGACAGGGGAGGAGCGATCTGGATTTCGCCCGGAACCTCCGGGTCGGGCATCACCGGCAGCTGCGGCGAACCCGGTCCTCGCCCGACCACTCGTTCCTGCAGCCGCCACAGCGTGTACTTCAACGAGCCGATGAACTGGTTCCAGTTGTAGCGGTGCGGTCCGTGCAATCCGACGTAGCCGGGGAAGCCGATGTCGGGTATCGATCCGAGCACCAGCCGGTCCACGCTGGCGCGCACCGAAAGTGCGCCCCGAGCAGTGGATTTAACCATCGGCGGGATCATCCGGTTCAAGGCCAGCCAGCTGGTGTCGGGGCTGACCGCGATGTCGTTGGCGGCCCCGGCAATCGTGTTGAGGTCTCGGATCATGCTGCGGCCGCTGGTGTCGGTTCCGCCCAATGCTGGGAACCTGGCCAGCAGGCGGGTGGTGTCGCCGACCTGGACGACCAGGTTGGACAGCTCCCCGGTGTTGGCGGCCAGGGCGTCGGCGGCAGGCTCGGCGGCGGCCATCAACTCGGTGACGGCCTGGTTCTTGGCATCGAGTTGTTCCGCCAGGCTGGCTAATTCGCTCAGGCCAGTCGAGATCTGCTCAGACCGCGAGTCCAGCGTGGCCAGCAGCCGGTTGGACTTGTGAATGAGATTTCCGAATGCCTGGCCCTGGTCGCCCGTGGCGTTGCCGAAGCCGTTGATCATGTTGGTGAAATTGCGTATTGCTCCGCCGTTGACCAGGATTGCCGCAGAGCTCAGCACCGATTCCACGGTTGCGGCCGCCGTCGTGGAATCCAACCCGATGGTGTCGCCGTCCTTCAACATCGCCGCCTCGGTACCGGCTCCCGCGGGTGGGCGCAACGCCACGAACACATCACCGAGCGGGGTGGCGGTCCGCAACTCCGCCGTGCTGCCCCGAGGCAGCCGAACGTCATCGGTAATGCGCAGCCTCGTCACCGCCGTGTAGTTGCGCGCGACCATTGACTCGACCTGTCCGACGTCGGCGCCGGCGAGCTTGACCTTCGCGTTCATCGGCAGGTTGAGCGCGTCGGCGAACACTGCGGTCAGCGTGTAACCCCCGGAGCCCAGTGTCGGAGCCGGAAGGGGAAGGCTATCAAGGCCGTTAGCGGCACATCCGGAGCTGAGCAGCGTGGTCACCGCGATCGCGGCGGCGGCTTTCCCGAACCCGCTCATCACTTCTGCCCCATGGTGGCCATGCCGTCCAGCACGAAGGTCAGGCCGAAGTCGGGCCCGAAATCCTGCAGGGTCCCAGTGCTGCATCCCAGCTGCCTCAAGCCCATCATGTTGCAGACCTCTTTGGTCAGCTGGCTGTCGAATATCATTCTGTCGGTGAGGAAGTGAGCTCGAACGGCACCGTTGGCCCGGTCGATGGCGTTGTACCCGTTGTCGGCCACCAGCGGCGCGAGATCAAGTATTTCCGCGAGATCCCGCTGCTGGTCGCTGACCGTCTGCAATGTGGTGTTGCCGTTGAGAACGGTCTGTCGGATCGCCTCGCGGTTGGCATCGAGCAGGTCACCGGCACGCTGCACCAGTTGATCGAGCCGCTTGCCGGTGTTGCCGCCGCCGATATCCTCGTCGGCCAGAATCTGGCTGACCTGATGGATCGTCGAGGCAAACTCCCGGAGCTTTGCGTCGTTGGCTGCTGCGGCGTCGAACAAGGAGCTGACGTTTCTGATGATCGTCGTGATCTGTTCGCGGGTCTGGGCGCCGCCGTCGCTGCTGAGCCGGAGCGCCCGCGACAGGGCGTCAAGGGCTCCCTTGATCTTGGCGCCGTTCCCGTCGACGATCTCGGTACCCCCGCTCAGCACATCGGCGACGGGACCACTGCCGTGACCATCGCCTTGCAGCGACTTGGTCACCTTGTCGAGAACGCTGAGCACCCGACTGAATTCGACGGGAGTTTTGGTGCGGGTCAAGCCGATGGTGTCGTGGCTTTGCAGCACCGGGCCACCCCGATAGGGCGGCGTGAGTTCGATCTGCCGGTCGGTGAGGATGGAGGTCGACACCGTGACGGCTTGGGCGTCGGCGGGAATCTTGACCTTGCGATCGATGGTGAATTCGACTTCGACGTAGCCGCCTTTGGGCCTGATCTTGGTGACCTGGCCGACCGGCATACCCAAGACAGCCACCACGTTGCCCTCATACAGCCCCGAGGCGCTGTCGAACTGGGCTGTCACGGTCATCGGGTCATCATCGGCACCCATCCGCCACCACCCGGCACCGGCCAGCGCGACCACCGCCAGCACGGCGGCGACGACGGCGAGGATCTTGACCTTGCTGGTTGTCATTTGCAGTCCTTGAAATAGGGAATCATCCCGAACTGCTCGGCGCGGCCGCTGATCGCACACATCCATGAATCCACCAGCAGCAGGCCATTGGGTGCGTTGAAGTTGACGGCGTTGCCATCGCCGGTGATGTTGGTCGCCTCGCGGAAGAAGATCGGGCTGATCTGCAGCAGATTGCTCAACAGGTCGTCGTGTTGTGCCAACAGACCGGTGAACTCACGCATGTCTTTCAGCAGCGCATCCACGCCCGGGCGGTCGCCGATGATCTGGCGCAAGGTGCCGACGAAGCCGTCGAGGGATCGCATCATCGCGTGGAAGACGGCGCGCCGCGCGACGAACTGGCCCATCAGGTCCTGTCCCTGGTTGACCAGGCCGCCGATGGTGGAAAGCTGCCGACGCAAGGTATTGGTGACCTGCTCGGTGCTCTCGAGCAGCTGGCCCAATTGATCGCGGCGGGTGGCGATGATCGAGGACAGCGAGTCGATGTTGGCCACCGCCTGCGGCACCACCGGCGGTAGCTTGTCGAGCTGCCTGCCCAGCACGGTAAGCGACTGCGCGAATCGGTCCGAGTCGACCTGCTCGAAAGTTGTTGTCGCGTCTTTCAACGCGGCCTGCAGATCGTAGGGAACCGCGGTGTGTGCCAAGTCGAAGGTGTGGTCGGGAAGCGACGCCGCGCCGTCGGGCTCGATGGCCAGATAGCGGGATCCGAGAATGGTGGTGACTCTGATGGTGGCCGTGGAGTCCTTGCCCAGCACCACGTCATCGCGGATCCGCAGACCCGCCTCGACGTGATCACCGACGAGCTTCATGCTGGTGACGGTGCCGACCGGGATGCCCGCGATGGCGATCGGGTTACCGGCTCGCAGCGCAGCCGCCTGCAGAAACTCCGCCGTGTAGCGCCGATATCCGGCTCCGGCCAGATGCACCACCAGCATGGCCGCGATCACCACCGCGACCACCGCGACGGCGGCAAACCCCAGCCAGGTCTTGTTGTAGCTCTCCAGCGGGCGCCTCTGCAACGCGGAAAGCCTGTGGCGCAGCGATGAATCAGCCATCAGCCATGCTCCGGCATCGCGGCGTGTGCCGGGCTTGGTTCCCCGGGGTCGCAGCGTTGACGATGATCGGCATGACGTCGTTGAGGCCGGGGAAGAATCCGAAGGCGTTGATGTCGCATACGTATGCGTTGCCGTAGGCGCCCCGGTTGCCTACGCGGGTTAGTCCTTTCAACAGCAGCGGAATGTTGTCGCCGAAGAATGCCACCTGGGGCTCGACGCTGAGAATATGGCGGGTGGCGCCGGGCTGGCGGTCGATGAACTCACGCAGTTGCGGGTATACGTCGTTGGCGGAGGCGGATAGTCGCTCTAGTACCCGGGCCAGGGAGCCGATTGAGGAAACCAGCTCTGGACGGCGCTGGTCGAGGGTAGACACCACCTCCCGGGTATCGGTGATCACGCCGTCGAGGTTGTCGTTCTGCTGAGCCAGGTTGTAGATCACCTTGTTCAGGTTGGTGATCACATCGCCAAGCGCCTGGTCGCGGCCGGCGAATGTCTCGGTGAGCGTGGATGTCTGGCTGACCAATGTGGCCAGCGAGGCGGTGTCGCCCTGCAGCGACTCGATGATGCCCTTGGTGAGGTTGTCGGCGTCACGTGGGTTCAACAGGCTGAACAGCGGCTCGTAACCGTTGAGCAGCGCCGTGACGTCGAAGGATGGTTCGGTGCGCTGCACGGGGATGACACTGCTCGGCGCGAGCTGATCCGGACTGCCCTTCTTGCCCAACGACAGCCCGAGGTAACGTTGCCCGACGATGTTCTGGTAGGTCACCGAGGCGACCGTGTTGCCGAAGAGTCGTTGCTCGTTTTGTACAACGAACCGCACCTTCGCCAGTTTCCCTTCAAGGTCGATCTTTTCGACCCGGCCGACCCGAACGCCGGCCATGCGGACGTCGTCGCCTTCACGCAGCCCGTACACGTCGGTGAACACCGCCGCATACGCCACGGTCTTTCCGGCGACTTCACGTCGCAGGCTGACATAGACCATCCAGGTGAGTGCCACCGCAACGACCATGAATAGGGAAAGCCCGATGAGCGGACCGCGAAACTTCATCGTGGCTCCCCACCCGCACCCGAATTACGTAGCGACACAACCGTCCCACGGGCGAGTGGTCCCAGCAGCAATTCGGTGGCGACGGTGGCGGGCCGGCCAGTGATCAGGGCGAGTGCGTCGCGCTCCTGGCGGCTGCCGACGGGACCGACGTTGCCGCCGAATGCCGACGGCGCAGCGGCCCCTGGTGGCGCGGGTGGCGCGGGTGGCGCATCGTCAGGGTCCCCGGTCCCCGGTCCCCGGTCCCCGGCACCCGCGGTGATGGAGTCAACCATGCGGGCAACGGTGGATTGGGATCGGTCAGATTGGGGCTCGGGTTGATCAGCGGCGGGCCGAGGGCCACCAGGTTGCCGTCTGGACCGACAGCGGTCCCCGGTGGCGGTGCCAGATCTTTGGGTGGTTGATAGTTCTGCGGCAGCAGCACTTCCGGTAGGTCGGGCCGAACCGGAACCAGCGGCGCCGTGAAGCAGCTGGGCCCCTTGAGTTCGCCGTAGCGCGGGCAGTCCGCGCGCGTGTATGAGTGGCTGGGCGTGAACGACAGGTTCACCCGCATGTTTCCGGTGTTGTTCTCGGGCATCCAGACTTCGTCCATGAACTTGGTGGCCAGGTTGTCCAGTTTGATGACCGCGGGCAGAAAATTGTCGGACTGCTGCGCCAGCACGCCCAGCACCGGAGTGAAGTCGGTGGTGATCTGGATCAGCTGATCGATGTGGTTGCCCAACGATTGCTGCGCGGTCCCGATGGTGTGGTCGGCGCCGGCGAGCAGGGCGGCGAGCTGTGCACGGGTCTCGGCGAACGTCTTCATCGGCTCCACGGCCTGGTGCAACGCCTCGACGAGTTCGGGTGCGCTGGCCTGCAATCCGCGGGTCGCGTCGATGAGCGCGGCGACCGTTGAGGGTTCCGAATCGGTGGCGACGATCGAATTGAGTTGATCGAGAAGGCGATTGAGCTGAGCTCCACCGCTGAGTAAGGGCGCACGGCGATGGTCGGTGGCGGCCGCGATCGCAGCGAGGATTCCCAGCGAGTTATCCTCACGACCGCGTCCGGCCGCAGCGAGCAGATCGCGCAGCTTACTGACGGTGGTTTGAAAAAGTACCGTGGGTAGCCGGCTGTCTTCGGGGATGTGCGTCCCGGCCCGGATGGCAGGTTGGCGACCACGCGGTGCGGGTGCGTCGATCAGCTGCACGGACGACACGGCGAAAACGCTACTGGGAACGACGCGAGCGGTTACCGCCGCCGGAATCGATGCGGCGTATTCGGGTTTGAGATTGATGTGGACGTAGTTGGGCCGCCCGTTGGCCGCCGGAGCCACGCCGTCCACCATGCCGACCAGCACGCCGTGGTACTTGACGTCAGATCTCTTGGGCAGGCCGTCGCCCACGTTGCGCAGGTCCGCGGTTACGCGCACGTAGTCGTTGAGCCGGCCGGTCGATTTGACCAGCAGCGCAATGGTCAGCACCGCCGCCAGCAGCACAACCACCAGTCCGATGCCGATCAGCTGGCGATCCGACGGGCCACGCCCGTCTGACTCAATGGAATTGGGCATCTGTCATCAACCTGACCATCTACCTAGCCGCCGAACCGTGCCCCGGAGTCGACGCCCCACAGTGCCATGGTGATCAGCATGTTCACCATGATCACGACGGTGATGCTGGCCCGCATGCCATGTCGCGCGGCAACACCGACCCCCTCGGGGCCGCCGCTGGCGTAGAAGCCGTAGTAGCACTGGATAGTGGAAGCGATCCACACGAAGATGACGGTCTTGAGCAACGAATAGAAGATGTCCTGACCGGCCAGCATCAGCGAGAAGTAGTGCAAATAGGAGCCGGTGGAGCCACCGCTGCTGATGCCTACCACCACTTGGGTGGTCAGGTAGCCGATGGCCAGACAAGCGGCATAGAGCGGGATCATCGCGACGATCGAGGCAACCAGGCGAGTCGTCACCAAGAACGGGATCGGGCGGATCGCAATCGATTCCCTCGCGTCGATCTCTTCGGCGATGCGCACCGAACCCAGCTGTGCGGTGAACCGGCAGCCGGCTTGCATCGCAAACGCCAGTGACGCCATCAGGGGAGCCAACTCGCGGGTGTTGACCAACGATGAGATCAAGCCGGTTGCGGGGCCCAGGCCAAGCAGATCGAGGAAGTTGTAACCCTCGATGCCCAGCAGCGCGCCAACGGTCATGCCGAGCACCACCGCCACCCCGGCGGTACCGCCCCCCACCACAATCGAGCCGTTGCCCCAGGTGATGTTGGACAACAGCCGCAGAAACTCGCCGCGGTATTGGCGCACCGCGATCGGCACTCCGGCCAGTACCCGGAAGAAGAAGACCAGCATGTGGCCCAGCCGAATGATCGGCTTGGTGGTCCTGCGGTAGAGCCGAACCACCTGCTCGGTGATGGGCGCTAGCGGCCGGTAGGCGGAAACCGTCATGTCACAGCCCCGTCCGGGGAGCCAGCATGACGTGCAACTAGCTGATCGAGACGTTGACGATCATCAGCACCAGGATCGACTCGACGACCGCCGCGTTCACCGAGTTCGCCACGCCCGTCGGCCCGCCCTTGGTGGACAGGCCCTTCTGGGCCGATACGACCGCCACGATGGCGCCGAAGATGACGGCCTTGAACAGCGCCAGAAACATGTCGTCGGTCGTCGCGAAAGACGCGAACGTTGCCACGAAGCTGCCCGGTGCCCCGTTCTGGAAGTACACGTTGAACATGTAGCTGGCGAAATAGCCGACGAAGCACACGACACCGGTCAGCGCGACACCGATCATGATCGCGGCGGCAAAGCGCGGCACCACCAGGCGCCGGATCACCGATACGCCCATCACTTCCATAGCGTCGGTCTCTTCGCGCATCGTTCGCGAACCTAGGTCGGCGGTGATGGCCGATCCGACAGCCGACGCCATCAGGACGGTCGCCACCAGCGAGGCTCCTTGCCGGATGACCGCCAGGCCGCTGGCGGCTCCGGCCAGTGAGGTGGCCCCGACCTGGCCGGCGAGCAGCGCGAACTGAATCGACAACGTGACGCTGATCGGCAGCGAAACCAGGATCGTCGGCAGCACCGCGGTCCCTGCCATGAAGGCGCCTTGGCGGACGAACTCTTGCCACTGGAAGCGGCCGGTGACCAGATCGACGAAGAAGTACTGGATGGTGCGCACCCCGAGGACGAACTGTTCACCGACGGTGGTGAGTGCGGCTAGTGGGTGGCGCCTAACGTAGCCGGCGGCCCAGTCACCGATGGCGGCAACGCCGTCGTCATTGCGTGAACCGAGCAGTGCGGGCTCGGGTTGGGTGGTCATCGCGGTGCAACCAACGGCGTCGTGAGCAAACCCGGGCCGCGCCTCATCGCGTGCTAGCGCCCGACTCCATTGGCGCCCTCCCCACCGCTTTTGTCCTACATCGTCCAGCAGAAGTTATCGGGCGCCATGGAGCGAGTCTTGCCTGGGGTGGCGCGCTCGGGTTCCGCGACTCTGCAGCTCAGTACGGTATGCGGTAACACGCAGGCCTAGTCGATAGGCACTTTCAATAGTGTAGAAACGTTCATCCGCGATGATCTACCATCAGCGCGGAAGGCATAATCGCCTTGCTGTTCCGGGATGGCGTCCGAGGGTGATGGTATGAATTCAGCAAACATTGGTTCGCTGCGAGACCGTCGGCGCGCCGAGTTGTTTTCGCTGATTCAGCAGACCGCCCACCGACTCTTTGCCGAGCGTGGATTCGACGCGGTGACGACCGAAGACATTGCCGCGGCGGCTGGAGTCTCCATCAGCACCTACTTTCGGCACGCCCCCACCAAGGAGGGACTGCTGGTCGATCCGGTCCGGCAGGCCATCACCGAGATCGTCAGCTCCTACCGCAGCTGGCCCGCGGATGAATCCGCGGTCGAGGCCTTGATCGCGTTGTTCGTCAGCTACGCCAGGGACGCCGGTGATCTCAAACTGGATACCTGGCGCCGGGCGATCGCGACCGCTCCCTACTTGTTGAGCAAGTCGGCTTTGGTGAGCGAAGACGACCAGCACCGCTTCATCGAGCACGTCGCTTCCCGAATGGGAGTCGACGCGCGCACCGACATTCGACCGGCATTGCTGGTCCACACGAGCCTGGCCACAGTGAAATTCGTATTCGATCGCTGGCTGAGCACGGATCCGCCGTCCAGCCCGATATTTCACGTCCAGATGGGCCAGGCGCTGCGGATCGCGCTCGCCGGATTCCGGTAATGCGATCAGGCATCTCCCGTCGAGTCGCGAAGCGGAGCCCAACTTCGTGGTGCGCCACGATATTTGGGTGCGTCCAAGCGGGAGCGGCTCAAACCCCCGCGCCAGTGCGTGCAGCTTTGAAAGGATGAGGCCGTGCATCCACCACCGCAGGCATCACTGCACCCGTTGACGACCCCCCGAGCCGCGGCGCTGGCTGGAGTGGTCTTTGCACTGCTGTTCGGTGCCGTCATCATCCTGATTCGCACCAGAATGCCTGAGGGTGAGGGGGATACCGCGGGCTGGCTCAACAACGAGCACGGCGGGATCGCGACCGCTGCCATGCTGATGCCGTTCGCGGGGATCAGCTTCTTGTGGTTCATCGGGGTGGTGCGTGATGGCTTCGGCCGCTATGAGGACCGGTTTTTCGCGACGGTGTTTCTGGGCAGCGGCTTGCTGTTCTTGGTGATGATCTTCGTCATGACGGCGGCGTCGGCCGGGCTGGTGGCCAGCAATGCCAATGTCGTCGACCCGGCCGCGCATGCCGAGGTGGTCAGGTTTGGCAAGGCGGTGGTGCTGACTGCCAGCAAGACCTACGCGCTGCGGATGGCGGCGGTGTTCATGATCTCGCTGGCGACGATCTGGCTGCGGACCGGCTTGATGCCGCGCTGGCTGGCCGGAATCAGTTACGCGGCCGCCGCGGCCCTGTTGACCGTCAGTGACGTCAGCATGTGGGTGACGCTGATGTTTCCCGCGTGGGTGCTGCTGGTCAGCGGCCTGATCTTGGCCAGATCGCAACGAATCCACGAGATGCGCGCAGACACCCAAACCAGCTCCGGGTCTCCAACGGCGTCATGAGGGCGTCCCGAGGGCCATCCAAAGCAAAAGGTCAGAGGGCGGGAAACGCCCTCTGACCAGTGGGGTGAGTGACGGGACTCGAACCCGCGACCCCCAGGATCACAACCTGGTGCTCTACCAACTGAACTACACTCACCATGGCCGTCGCCCGCCCCGACCGGGGCTAACCAACGGCGACGTCGATACTAACCGCTCGGACGCTCCTGGGCCGAATCGGTTGCCTCCGGTGCGTCGTCCGCGCCCTGAAGATCGGCGACCACCGCGGTGATTTCGCTGGTAGTGGGCCCGGGCTGGGGCACGAATGCGGTACGCCGGTAATACTGCAGCTCCCGGATGGATTCGTGAATGTCGGCCAGTGCCCGGTGCGCCAGCCCTTTGGGCGGTTGTCCGAAGTAGATACGCGGATACCAGCGCCGGCACAGTTCCTTGATGGAGCTGACATCGATCATCCGGTAGTGCAGAAATGCGTCCAGCGCCGGCATGTCGCGGGCGATGAACGAGCGGTCGGTGGCGATCGAGTTCCCGGCCAGGGGCGCCGTCTTGGGTTGCTTCACATGTTCACCGATGTAGTCGAGCACCATCGCCTCGGCGGTGGCCATGTCGACCGTGGATGCCCGCACCTCTTCGGTCAGCCCGGAGCGCGAGTGCATGTCGGCGACCACGTCGACCATCGAGGACAACGCGGCGTCGTCGGCGTGGATCACTACGTCCACGCCGTCTCCCAGGATGTTTAGGTCGGCATCGGTGACCAGTGCGGCGATCTCGATCAACTTGTCCGACCCAAGATCCAGTCCGGTCATTTCACAGTCGATCCATACCAATTCCTCACGCACAGCGCTCAGACTAAGGCCCACGCCCGGCTCGCACCCCGCCTGCCCCCGGCAAAGTAGTGTGATGCTTTCCCCAACTGCACGCCGGAACCACTGGGAAAAGGGGGCGCGGCAACGATGAGTACCGATGGGCCCGACGGGCAGGTGGGGCCGGCGCAGCGGATCGCAGCCGGCTACGACGTGGACGGTCAAGCGCTTCAGCTGGGCAGCGTCGTGATCGATGGCTAGGCGGACCCAGCTGCACAGATTCGCATTCCGCTGGCCACTGTCAACCGGCACGGTCTGGTAGCTGGGGCCACCGGTACCGGAAAAACCAAGACGCTGCAGCTGATCGCCGAGCAACTCAGCGCGGCTGGGGTGTCCGTGCTGATGGCCGACGTGAAGGGAGACCTGTCCGGCCTGTCTCGAGCCGGGCAGACCGATGACAAGCTGGCGGCGCGGGCCGAAGAGACCGGGGATGCGTGGACGCCCACCGCATTTCCGGTGGAGTTTCTGTCGCTGGGTGCCGGCGGGGTGGGCGTTCCGGTGCGCGCCACCATTTCCAGCTTCGGCCCGATCCTGCTGGCAAAGGTGTTGGGACTTAACGCCACCCAGGAATCGACGCTTGGACTGATCTTTCACTGGGCCGATCAGCGGGAACTTCCGCTGCTGGACCTCAAAGACCTGCGTGCGGTCATCACGCATCTGATTAGTGATGAGGGCAAGGCCGAGCTGAAATCTCTTGGCGCGGTATCTCCTACGACGGCCGGCGTCATTCTTCGGGCGTTGGTCAACCTGGAGGCCGAAGGCGCCGACAGCTTCTTCGGCGAGCCGGAACTCAGACCCGATGACCTGCTTCGTGTCGACGGCCAGGGCCGGGGCATCATCTCCCTGCTCGAGCTGGGGAGTCAGTCGCTGCGCCCGGTGTTGTTCTCCACCTTCCTGATGTGGGTGCTGGCCGACCTGTTCACCTATCTGCCCGAGGTGGGGGATCTGGACAAGCCGAAGCTGGTGTTCTTCTTCGACGAGGCGCACTTGCTGTTCAGCGATGCCTCCAAAGCTTTCCTGGAGCAGGTCGAGCAAACCGTCAAGCTGATTCGCTCCAAGGGCGTAGGGGTGTTCTTTTGCACCCAATTGCCGACCGACCTGCCCAAGGATGTGCTGTCCCAGCTCGGCGCCCGGATTCAGCACGCGTTGCGGGCATTCACCCCCGACGATCACAAGGCACTGACCAAGACCGTACGCACCTACCCGAAAACCGATGTCTATGACCTGGAGTCCGCGCTGACCTCGCTGGGAATCGGCGAGGCCGTCGTCACGGTGCTCTCCGAAAAGGGGGTGCCGACGCCGGTGGCGTGGACCCGGATGCGCGCGCCGCGGTCGCTGACGGGTGCTATCGGCTCCGAGGCGATCCGCGCTGTGGCCCAGGCCAGCCCACTGCAGGCCGTCTACGGCCAGACCATCGACCGGGAATCGGCCCACGAGATGTTGAGCGCCAAGTACGCGCCGGCGACCGAGGCGGCGGAGCCACCCGCGACGGCGCCTCAGCCCCCACGAGGAAAATACGACCCGCTGCCCTGGCCGCAGGACTTCGACTTACCGCCGATGCCGACGCCCGTCGAGCCGCAGGGACCTCCGTTGTGGGAAGAAGTGCTCAAGAATCCCACCGTGAAGAGCGCGATCAACACCGCCGCACGAGAGTTCACCCGCAGCATCTTCGGTACCGGGCGGCGTCGGCGCAAGTAACGCCTAGCCGCCCCCGAGCTTTTTGTAGAAGCCGCCCACGATGGGTGCCACGATGGCCCGGGGAGCGTACTGACTGGCCACCGACATGGCCTTCGAGGTCAGGCCGGGAACGACGCGCATCTTGTTGCGGGCCAAGGCGTCCAATGAAACCTGGGCGGTGTGTTCGGTGGAGATCCACAAGAAATCGGGTACCAGCCGTTCGACCAGCGAGGCTTCGCTGGCGTCGGGCAGGTCGGTGCGTACCGGCCCCGGGGCAAGCAAGGTGACGTGCACTCCGGAGCCGCGCAGCTCACCGCGCAGCGATTCGCTGAAGGTGTTTGCGAAGGCTTTGGTGGCGGCATAGGTCGCGTTGTAGGGGATCGGCGAGTTGCCGGCCGCCGAACCGGAAATCAAGATCCCGCCGGCCCTGCGCTCGATCATGCCCGGCAGCACCGCCAAGGTGAGGTCGTGCACGGCGACGGCATTGAGCTGCACCTGCGCCTTTTCGCCCGCCGGGTCCAGCGATGCGACCGGACCGAACGTCGCGGTGCCGGCGTTGGCGCACAGGATCGAGATGGGTCGCGCGGCGAGTTCGTCGGTCAGCTTGGTGCGTTCCTGTGGGTCGGCGAGATCTGCCGGCCGGACTTCGACGGTGACGCGGTACTTGTCGGTCAGCCGGGCGGCGAGCTCGTTCAGCAGCGATTCGCGGCGCGCGGTGACGATCAGGTTGTGCCCCCGCGCGGCCAACTCGGTGGCCAGCGCTTCGCCGATGTTTTGCGAAGCTCCGGTGACAACGGCACGTGCGTCGGGACTGGGCGCAGGTATCGGCATGAGCCAATCGTAGACAGTGGCCTTTTCACAACGACCACAAGCGCAGCGGAGCCGACGCAGCAGGTCGCGGCCAATCGCGAGATAGAGTGCCGGGCATGACCAACCCGGCCACCGGAACGTTTGTGCGATCCCGGGTGGTGGCATGGGCGCTGTGGGACTGCGGGTCGACCGGTTTGAACGCGATCGTGACGACCTTTGTGTTTTCCGTCTACCTGACCAGCATGGTGGGAGAGGGGATGCCCGGAGGCAGTGACCCGGCCAGTTGGCTGGGTCGAGCCGCGGCCGCCGCTGGCCTGACCATCGCGTTGCTGGCTCCGCTGGTCGGCGTATGGGTGGAATCCCCGCACCGCCGCCGGGTGGCCCTGGGCGTACTGACCAGCGTCACGGTGGCGCTGACCTGCGCGATGTTTTTGATCCATGACAGTCCCGGATACCTGTGGGCCGGGTTGGCATTGCTGGCCGCGACCGCGGCATGCAGTGACCTGGCGAGCGTTCCGTACAACTCGATGCTGCGTCAGCTCTCCCCGCCGACGACCGCCAGCCGGATCTCGGGTTTCGGCTGGGCATCGGGATACGTCGGCAGCGTTGTGTTGCTGATATTGATCTATCTGGGCTTCGTGGCGGGCAGCGGCGCTCACCGCGGCTTGCTGCAGTTGCCGGCGCATGACGGCTTCAACATCCGGGTCGCGATGCTGCTCGCGGCGGCTTGGTTAGCCGTGCTGGCCTCGCCGCTGCTGCTGGTAGCCCACCGACTCCCCGATGTCGGCACGGTGCCGCAGCCGGCGACGAGAATGCTCGGTGCCTACCGAAAGCTGTGGGCCGACATCAGTTCGGAATGGCGTCGCGACCGCAATCTGGTCTACTTTCTGATCGCCAGCGCGATCTTCCGGGACGGCCTGGCGGCGATGTTCGCCTTCGGGGCGGTACTGGGCGTCAACGTCTACGGGCTGACTCAAGCCGATGTACTGCTGTTTGGTGTGGCCGCAAGCGTGGTGGCCGCGGTCGCGGCGGTGGTCGGTGGGTTTGTTGACCATCGGGTCGGATCCAAGCCGGTCATCGTCGCATCCCTGGCCTCGATCTTGATCAGTGCGATCGTTCTGATGGTGCTGTCGGGAGCGACGGCTTTTTGGGTGTGCGGGCTGCTGCTGTGTCTGTTCATCGGACCGTCGCAGTCGTCGGCGCGCGCTCTGTTGCTGCGCATGGCACCGCACGGCAAGGAGGGGGTGGCCTTCGGCTTGTACACGATGACAGGCCGCGCCGTGGCGTTCCTCGGGCCGTGGCTGTTTTCAATCTTTGTCGACATCTTCAGCGCGGTCCGAGCCGGACTGGGCGGCATCTGTCTGGTGCTGGCGGTGGGACTGGTGGGAATGCTGGTGGTGCGTGTTCCGCGGCACGGCGGTGTCGTCGTGACCGAGACGACCTAGCCCGAGGCGTCGCAGATGGTCAAGCCGACCCCGGTGCGCTGGCGGACCTGAACACCGCTCACCGTCACCGAGCAGGTCACGTTGTGGCCGATGTTGACGATGGTGACGCTCGCCGGATGGTTCGCCGACCGCGACAGGCTCACCTCTTTGCTCCAGGGCAGCGCGACATTGAATTCGGTCTGTATGACGTCCCCGGTGTCCATGTAGGTGACGCTGATCGCGCGGCCTTCGCCGGTGACGGTGTACACGACGGTCTGCATCGCACCGGCGGTAGGCGTCGTGGTCGGTGTCGCCGAACCGCTGGTCGTTGTGGGCGCCGGGCTGCTGCTGGGCGTGGGTGAGGTTCGCGTCGTGGGGGGCGCGATTGTCGAGCTTGGCCCAGCGATCGGTGGCAGCGGCTCGAGGGCGGTCTGGTTCTTGACTGAGATGTTCGCGATCACCAGCGCGATGACCAAACCGATGACCAGGACCACCGCCGCGCCAGCCGCGATCCACAGCCAGCGCGGTGTCTTCGGGCCTTCCGGCGGTGGCGGTCCGTCGCGCAGCACCTCGCCCGGCTGACCCGGGTTCTGTTGCCAATACTGTGGCGGCAATTGCTGAGTGGGGTTGGCCTCGTCGTAAGAACCCGGAGCCCATTGCGGAACGTGACCGCCGTATGTCGGCGCATAGGGCGCCTGGTCGGCGTAGGCCGGATCGGCGGGCGGCGTGTTTACCGGACCCTGCGGCCAGCCTGGCCCGGGCCCCGGTTGCGGGGGGCCATACCGCAGGGGTCGACGCGGATCGTTCATCCCCACCTCATGGATTGAAGGGTACCCAAGATTTACGTGGCCGTGATGCCAGACCGGTTTTGTACCCGGTTGCCCCGGTCCGCCCCGCTCGCCATGTCCGCGAGCGCGCGCTGCGGCATTGTCTCCCTAGCTCACCACGACTCCGCCAAGAGCTTAGGTGCCGATGCCGAGCGCGCGCTCAGCGCGGCCCGTGATGTGAAGGCGATTGTGGCTGCGCGGCGCGGCCGGCGTTAGGCTCCCACGTCGACCGTTAGCGCGGCGACGGTCATCGCCCGCATCACGGCGCGGGAATGGGGTGCACACGCCGACTTGGTATCGGCTGATTTCATGCTGTGTGGCGTGGAATTGAGCAAGCCGAACGCGGCATGCGCCATCAGCCGGGCGTCGGCTTCGGCCAGGCCGGGATCCAGTTGGCGCAGCACGCCCACCCAGATCTCCACGTACTGCCGCTGGGCTTTGCGCACCTGGCGTTCGGCCGCCGCGGGCAGGTGCCCGAGGTCGCGGTCCTGGATCCGGATGAGGTCCGGTTCGCCCAAGGCGAAGTCGAGATGGAAATCGATCAAACCGTCCAGAGCGGCGGCAGCGTCATTGCTGTTGGTGGTCACCTGACGGGCACCGGCGAGAAGCCGGGAGCTGATTCCGACTAGCAACTCGACCAGTAGTGACTCTTTGTTGGGGAAGTGCCGGTAGATCGCAGGACCGCTGATGCCGGCCGCGGCGCCGATGTCTTCGAGTCGTACGGCCAGAAAGCCGCGCTCGGCGAACAGTCGCTCGGCCGCCGATAACAGCTGCAAACGCCGATCGGACTTTTGCTGGCTGCGACGATTCGGGGTCGCGGTCTGCTCATCCGGGGCGGACGCTGCCATGACGGCCTCCGTCCAACTCGTCCTGGACACTTC
Organism: Mycobacterium pseudoshottsii JCM 15466; assembly: GCF_003584745.1. NCBI lineage: Bacteria > Bacillati > Actinomycetota > Actinomycetes > Mycobacteriales > Mycobacteriaceae > Mycobacterium > Mycobacterium pseudoshottsii. Next base: position 4,263,206 of record NZ_AP018410.1, on the reverse strand, counting down.
GGTTAATCGTCACTAACGTAACACGAGTTAGTAGATATTAACTCCGCGTGATGCAAATAGACGGAGGGGCCGTGGCAGCCACCGCTGCCGCAGACCAAAATCAGCTCTCCTATGACCGTGGTCCCATCGCGCCCGCCCTACTCGAGATGACCATCGGCGCAAATCTCGCCGCTACCGCGTCCCAGTGTGAAAGCCGCGACGCCCTCGTCGATGTCCGTTCGGGCCGTCGGTGGAGCTACGCCCAGCTTCTAACCGACGTGCGCCAATTGGCGACGGGCTTGGTGAGGGCGGGGATCGGCCGTGGCGATCGGGTCGGGATCTGGGCGCCAAACCGCTGGGAGTGGGTGCTGGTCCAATACGCGACCGCTGAAATCGGAGCCATCCTGGTCACGATCAATCCTGCCTACCAGGCGCGCGAGTTGGAGTATGCATTGCGCCAATCCGGCGTCGCGATGGTGATCGCCGCTTCGGGTTTCAAGGGGTCGGACTACGCGGCGATCCTCGCGGAGGTAGCGCCGGGGTGTCCCGAACTGCACGATGTCGTGTTCTTAGACGGCGATGGCTGGGCGAAGCTGGCCGGATCCGGTGCCGATTTGGTTGCGCTGCAGGAGATTGCCACCACACTCAGCGCCGACGATCCCATCAACATCCAATACACCTCTGGCACAACGGGCTTTCCCAAAGGTGTCACGCTGAGCCATCGAAATATCCTCAACAACGGCTATTTGGTGGGTGAACTGATCGAATACACCGCCGAGGATCGCATCTGTATCCCGGTGCCGTTCTACCACTGCTTTGGCATGGTGATGGGCAATCTGGCGGCTACCAGCCACGGCGCCTGCATGGTGATTCCGGCACCTGGGTTCGACCCGGCCGCGACTTTGCGGGCCGTGCAGGACGAACGGTGCACCAGCCTGTACGGCGTCCCGACGATGTTCATCGCCGAGCTCGGACTGGCGGACTTCGCGACTTATGACCTGAGCAGCCTGCGTACCGGCATCATGGCGGGCTCGACCTGCCCGGTCGAGGTGATGCGCAAAGTGATCGACCAGATGCACATGGCCGGGATCTCCATCTGTTACGGCATGACCGAGACATCGCCGGTGGCGACCCAGACTCGCAGCAACGATTCCCTTCAGCGACGCGTCACGACGGTGGGGCGGGTGGGTCCCAGGGCTCCGGCGTTGTTGATTAGCAGGCTTGTGAGCTGGGTTGATGATCTTTGGTGCCGCGCTATTGGGGCCGGAGTGTAGGCACGGGCTATCTGGAGAACGATCGAGTTGGTTACTGTTCGTCGTTGGTCTGGAGTTGCCCGTGCCTACCGTTTCAGTATTGCCTGTGTCGCCGGTTCCAGAGGTGTTCGACCGCTGGAGTCCTGGTGAGCGCAGCGAGCTCATCGGATCGGAGTTTCTCGATGTGTTGGCCTCGGTGCCAGACCCGAGGGACCCACGCGGTCGGAGGTATTCGCTGATGGCTTTGTTGGCGATCGCGGTTCTGGCCACTGCCGCGGGGATGCGCGGCTATGCTGGTTTTGCCACATGGGCGGCCACCGCTCCCGATGATGTGTTGGCCCAATTAGGGGTCCGGTTCCGGCGGCCCAGTGAGAAGACCTTCCGCGCTGTTTTGTCTCGGCTAGACCCCGCCGACCTCAACGCCAGGATGGGCAGTTACTTCACTGCACACGTGGCCAGCAGCGACCCCAGTGGATTGGTGCCGATCGCGTTGGACGGCAAGATGCTGCGTGGTGCTTTACGCGCCAAAGCGACAGCCACGCATCTCGTGTCGGTGTTCGCCCACCGTGCCCGATTGGTGCTCGGTCAACTCGCTGTCGCCGAGAAAAGCAATGAAATTCCCTGCGTACGTGCCCTGCTCACGCTGCTGCCGGGTAGCTTGCGGTGGCTGGTCACCGTGGATGCGATGCATACCCAGGTCGTCACCGCGAAGTTGATCTGCGCCACCTTGAAGTCGCACTACCTGATGATCGTCAAGTCCAACCAAGCCAAAATATTTGCGCGTATCACCGCGCTGCCCTGGGCCGAGGTGCCCGCAGCCGCTACCGACGACTCCCGCGGCCACGGCCGTGTCGAGACCCGCACCCTGCAAATCATCACCGCTGCACGAGGAATCGGCTTCCCCTACGCAAAACAAATCATCCGGATCACTCGTGAACGCTTGATCACCGCCACCGACCAGCGCAGCGTGGAGGTGGTCTATGCCATCTGCAGCCTGCCGTTCGAGCACGCCCGCCCTACCGCGATCATGACCTGGATGCGTCAACACTGGGGAATCGAGAACAGCCTGCACTGGATACGCGACGTCACCTTCGACGAAGACCGTCAAAGGGCACATACCGGAAACGGCGCACAGGTCCTAGCAACGCTACGCAACACCGCGATCAATCTGCACCGCCTCAACGGCGCCGACAACATCGCCGAAGCCTGCCGGATCACCGCTTTGACCGCCAACCGCCGCCTAGACCTCCTCAATCCACAATTCCCCAGCTCACAAGCCTGCTAATCAACAACGCCGGAGCCCTGGGGTGGGTCCGCACCTGGAGATCAAGGTGGTCGACCCGGCGACCGGTCGGGTCGTGCCCCGCGGCACCGCCGGTGAGTTCTGTACCCGGGGCTACTCGGTGATGCCTGGGTACTGGAAGGCTCCGGAGCGGACCGCGGAGGTGATCGACCCCGAGGGCTGGATGCACACCGGCGATCTGGCGCTGATGGACGAATGCGGATACGTGCAGATCACGGGCCGGATCAAGGACATCGTGGTGCGAGGCGGGGAGAACATTTCGCCGCGTGAGATCGAGGAATTCCTCCACTCTCATTCCGATATCGTCGACGCCCACGTTGTTGGGGTGCCCGACGAGCGGATGGGCGAGGAGCTGATGGCGGTGGTTAACCTGCGTGGCGGGGCGCCAGAGTTGACCACCGGCCTATTGCGCGAATACTGCGCCGGCCAAATCGCCAAATTCAAGATCCCGCGATATTTGCGGCTCGTCGACGAGTTCCCGATGACTGTGACCGGCAAGGTTCGCAAAGTTGAAATGCGCCAACAGGCGATCGAGTACCTCCGTGGGCAGCACTGAGCGTGCGGGTACGCGCTCTCTTTACGTGCTGGGCGGGGCAGTGGTATTGTCAAGCTTCGGTTAATCAAGATTAACTGAAAAAATCTCAGCCCGAGCCGATAGCGAGGAGACTCTGCGGCGATGGACAAGGTAGTGGCCACCGTCGCGGAGGCGGTGGCAGACATAACCGATGGGGCGTCGCTGGCGGTCGGGGGATTCGGCCTGTGCGGCATTCCGGAAGCGTTGATCGCGGCGCTGGTAGATAGTGGTGTCACTGACCTCGAGACGGTGTCGAACAATTGCGGTGTCGACGGCGTCGGGCTGGGCGTGTTATTGCAGCACAAGAGAATTCGCCGAACCGTTTCCTCCTATGTGGGGGAGAACAAGGAGTTCGCGCGTCAGTTCCTTTCCGGCGAACTCGAGGTGGAACTGACCCCGCAGGGCACGTTGGCGGAGCGGTTGCGCGCCGGTGGTATGGGCATCCCAGGTTTCTACACACCGGCCGGTGTTGGTACCCAGATAGCCGACGGCGGCCTGCCCTGGCGCTACGACGCCTCGGGCGCGGTCGCGGTGGTGTCGCCTCCCAAGGAGACTCGTGAATTCGATGGCGCTACTTACGTTCTCGAGCGCGGGATCCGCACCGACTTCGCGCTGGTTCATGCGTGGAAGGGGGACCGGCACGGCAATCTTCTGTATCGCTACTCTGCGGCGAACTTCAACCCCGAGTGCGCTCCGGCGGGCCGGATCACGATTGCTGAGGTCGAGCATCTTGTCGAGCCCGGCGAGATCGACCCGGCCACAGTCCACACCCCGGGCGTGTTCGTGCAGCGGGTGGTGCATGTGCCCAATCCCATCAAGCGGATCGAGAAAGAGACGGTGCGGCCGTGAACCCGCTGGCGACGATGCAGAGCGAAGCGATGAGGAGGAGCGGCGCCAGATGAGCTGGAGCAGAGACGGCATGGCCGCACGGGTGGCCACCGAATTCGAGGACGGGCAGTACATCAACCTCGGTATCGGAATGCCCACGCTAATCCCCAACCACATTCCCGAGGGCGTCACCGTTGTCCTGCACTCGGAGAACGGAATCCTGGGTGTCGGCCCCTATCCCATTCGCGAGGAACTCGACGCCGATCTGATCAATGCGGGCAAAGAGACGGTGACCACGCTGCCCGGTGCGGCGTTCTTCGGCTCGTCCACCTCGTTCGGAATCATCCGGGGCGGCCACTTGGACGTCGCGGTGCTTGGGGCCATGCAGGTTTCGGTCAGTGGCGATCTGGCCAACTGGATGATCCCGGGCAAGATGGTCAAAGGAATGGGCGGCGCGATGGACTTGGTGCACGGCGCGCGCAAGGTGATCGTGATGATGGAGCACGCCGCCAAGGACGGCAGCCCGAAGATCCTGGAGAGATGTACGTTGCCGCGGACCGGGGTGGGTTGCGTCAACCGGATCGTGACCGAACTCGCGGTCATCGACGTTTGCCACGACGGCCTGCACCTGATCGAGACCGCACCGGATGTCTCGGCGGAGGAAGTCGTCGCGAAAACCCAACCGCCCCTTGTCCTCGATGATCTGGTCGCCCGGTGACAACCATCGCCGCGCCATCATTTGCCGACGAGCATCGCCGGCTGGTCGCCGAATTGAACACCAAGCTTGCGGCTGCGGCCCTGGGGGGCAATGAACGTGCCCGCGAACGCCATGTCGGTCGCGGCAAGCTGTTGCCGCGCGAGCGGGTGTACCGCTTGCTGGACCCGGGCAGCCCTTTTCTGGAGTTGGCCGCGCTGGCGGCGAACGGCATGTACGGCGACGAATCTCCGGGCGCGGGGATCATTACCGGGATCGGCCGGGTCTCCGGGCGGGAGTGCGTCATCGTCGCCAACGACGCGACGGTCAAGGGCGGCACCTACTACCCGATGACGGTGAAAAAGCACCTGCGTGCTCAGGAAGTCGCACTGCAGAACCTGCTGCCGTGCATCTACCTGGTCGACTCCGGCGGGGCATTCCTGCCCCACCAGGATGAGGTCTTCCCGGACCGCGAACACTTCGGACGGATCTTATACAACCAGGCGACCATGAGCGCCAAGGGGATTCCGCAAGTGGCCGCGGTACTTGGTTCGTGCACGGCCGGCGGCGCCTACGTGCCGGCGATGAGCGACGAAGCCGTCATTGTCCGCGAGCAGGGCACGATCTTTCTGGGCGGCCCACCTCTGGTCAAGGCGGCCACCGGCGAGATCGTCACGGCCGAGGAACTCGGCGGCGGCGACCTGCACTCGCGGGTATCCGGTGTCACCGATCATCTGGCCGACGATGACGATGACGATGACGATGACGAAGACGCGCTGCGGATCGTGCGTGCGATCGCGGCCACCTTCGGCCCACTGGAACCCGCGCAATGGGAGATCGGCCCATCCGTTGAACCCAAGCACGCTCAGACCGAGCTCTATGACGTCGTGCCCCCGGATCCGCGGGTGCCCTACGACGTGCACGACGTCATCGTGCGGCTGATCGACGGCGGCGAATTCAGCGAGTTCAAAGCCAATTACGGCAAGTCGCTGGTGACGGGGTTCGCGCGCATCCACGGACATCCGGTCGGCATCATTGCCAACAATGGCGTCCTGTTCAGCGAATCTGCGGTCAAGGGAGCGCACTTCATCGAGCTGTGCGACAAACGCAAGACCCCCCCCCTGCTGTTCCTGCAGAATATCGCGGGCTTCATGGTCGGCCGTGACTATGAAGCGGGGGGCATCGCCAAACACGGCGCAAAGATGGTCACCGCCGTGGCCTGCGCCCGGGTGCCGAAGCTGACCGTGGTGATCGGCGGATCCTATGGGGCGGGTAACTATTCGATGTGTGGGCGGGCGTACTCGCCGCGCTTCATGTGGATGTGGCCGAACGCGCGGATTTCGGTGATGGGCGGTGAGCAGGCCGCCTCGGTGCTGGCCACCGTGCGTGGCGAGCAACTTTCCGCGTCCGGCAAGCCTTGGTCGTCCGACGAGGAAGATCAGTTCAAGGCGCCCATCCGGGAACAGTACGAGAACCAGGGCAATCCTTATTATTCGACCGCACGCCTGTGGGATGACGGCATCATCGACCCGGCCGACACGAGAACCGTTGTCGGACTTGCTCTGTCGGTGTGTGCTCACGCACCCGTGGAATCGGTCTCCTACGGCGTCTTCCGGATGTGACTCATGTTTGACACCGTCTTAGTGGCCAACCGCGGCGAGATCGCGGTGCGAGTGATCCGCACCTTGCGGCGGCTGGGGATCCGCTCGGTTGCCGTGTACAGCGACGCCGACGCCCGGGCCCGGCACGTGATCGAGGCCGACACCGCGGTGCGGCTGGGTCCCGCCGCGGCGCGGGAGAGTTACCTCGACATCGGCAAGGTGATCGATGCGGCGGTACGCACCGGGGCCCAGGCGATCCACCCGGGCTACGGGTTTCTTTCCGAGAACGCCGAATTCGCCGCGGCTTGTGATCGCGCCGGGGTGGTCTTCCTGGGGCCACCCGCGGGCGCGATCGAGGTGATGGGCGACAAGATCGCCGCCAAGAACGCGGTCAGCGCCTTCGACGTTCCGGTGGTGCCGGGCATCGCGCGACCCGGACTGGCCGACGATGACCTGATCGCCGCAGCCGACGAGGTCGGATACCCGGTGCTGGTCAAGCCCTCGGCCGGTGGCGGTGGCAAGGGCATGCGCATGGTGGAGGAGCCGGCGCGGCTGCGTGAGGCGCTGGTCAGCGCGCGGCGGGAAGCGGCATCCGCGTTCGGTGACGACACCCTGTTTCTGGAGCGGTTCGTGTTGCGTCCCAGGCACATCGAGGTGCAGGTGCTTGCCGACACGCACGGCAACGTGGTGCACCTCGGCGAGCGCGAGTGCAGCCTGCAACGGCGCCACCAGAAAGTCATCGAGGAGGCGCCGTCGCCACTGCTGGACGCCCCAACCCGGGCGCGGATCGGAGCCGCGGCGTGTAACACCGCCCGCAGCGTCGACTACGTCGGAGCCGGCACCGTGGAATTCATCGTGTCGGGCGATCGCCCGGATGAGTTCTTCTTCATGGAGATGAACACCCGACTGCAGGTGGAACATCCGGTCACCGAGGCGGTGACCGGGCTAGACCTGGTCGAGTGGCAGCTGCGGGTGGCCGCCGGTGAAAAGCTCGGGTTTGCCCAAGACGACATCGACCTAAATGGGCACGCGATCGAGGCACGGGTGTACGCGGAGGACCCCGCACGGGGATTCCTGCCCACCGGTGGCCGGGTGCTGTAGGTGGCCGAACCGAGCGGCACAGGTATCCGGGTGGACTCGTCGCTGCTGGCCGACACCGTGGTGGGCAGCGACTACGACCCGATGCTCTCCAAGGTGATAGCGCACGGAGCCAACCGTGAGCAGGCGTTGGAGCGGCTCGACCGGGCGCTGGCCCACACCGCGATCCTGGGTGTGCAGACCAATGTTGAGTTCCTGCGTTTTCTGCTGGCTGACGAGCGGGTGCGGGCGGGAGACCTCGACACCGCGTTGCTGGACGAACGCCTGGCCGATTTCGTGCCGTTGGCGGCACCCGATGATGTGTTCGCCGCTGCCGGCCTGTATGTCCAACAAGCGCTATCGCGCCGCGCCGCCGGCAGTCTGTGGGCCGCGCCCAGTGGGTGGCGTGTCGGTGGGGTAACGGCACCGGTGCGCACCGCGATGCAGACCCCGTTGCGGACCGAGACGGTATCGGTGTTCGGTCTGCCGGAGGGGGCCCACGTCCAGGTCGGCGATGGCGAGATGCTTTTAGCGAGTGTGCAGCTCGCGCCCGGTGTGATGAGCGTGACGGTGGATGGCCTGCGTCGCGACTACTGATGGGCGGAGGCGGAGCGGCACCTGTGGATCGCCGACGTACGCGGGACCTGGCACATTCGCGAGGCCGAGGAGCACAAGATCCACCGTGCGGCGGGGGAGCGCCCCGCCGAAGTCGTCAGCCCGATGCCCGGCAATGTGATCGCGGTGCAGGCCGAGTCCGGCACCGCGGTGTCCGAGGGCGACGTGGTGGTGATCATCGAGGCAATGAAGATGGAACACCCACTGGTCGCGCCGATTTCAGGCCGAGTGGAGGTGCTTGTGGCCGTCGGCGATCAGGTCAAGGTCGAGCAGGTGTTGGCTCGGTTGATCCCCGACACCGAACAAGCCCAGAGCAAGGATTCAGCCGAGAGCAAGGATTGAAAGATCATGACGACAGCGATCTCCGCAGGAACATTACCCAAGGAATATCAGGATCTGCGCGACACGGTGGCCGACTTCGCGCGGTCGGTGGTTGCGCCGGTATCGGCCAAACACGATGAGGAACATAGCTTTCCCTACGAAGTCGTGGCCAAGATGGGCGAGATGGGGTTGTTCGGCCTGCCGTTCCCCGAAGAATACGGGGGAATGGGCGGGGACTACTTCGCGCTAGCCCTGGCGCTCGAGGAGCTCGGCAAGGTTGACCAGTCGGTGGCGATCACCCTGGAAGCGGGTGTGGGTCTGGGCGCCATGCCGATCTACCGGTTCGGCAACGAGGAACAGAAGAGCAAGTGGTTGCCGGATCTGCTGGCCGGGCGTGCGCTGGCCGGTTTCGGGCTCACCGAACCTGGCGCGGGCTCGGACGCCGGCAGCACCCGCACCACCGCACGCCTCGACGGCGGCGAATGGGTCGTCAACGGCAGTAAGCAGTTCATCACCAACTCAGGCACCGACATCACCTCATTGGTCACCATCACCGCCGTCACGGGGAGCATCGCCGATGGCAAGAAGGAGATCTCGACGATCATCGTGCCCAGCGGCACGCCGGGACTCATCGTGGAACCGGTCTACAACAAGGTCGGCTGGAACGCGTCGGACACCCACCCGCTGAGCTTCGATGACGCGCGCGTGCCGGAAGAGAATCTGCTTGGAATCCGTGGCAAGGGCTACGCGAATTTCCTATCCATCCTCGACGAGGGCCGAATCGCGATCGCCGCGTTGGCGACAGGTGTCGCTCAGGGCTGTGTCGACGAAAGCGTCAAGTATGCCAAGGAGCGTCAGTCCTTCGGTCAGCCGATCGGTTCCTATCAGGCGATCAGCTTCAAGATCGCGCGCATGGAAGCACGGGCACACGTGGCCCGCACCGCGTACTACGAGGCTGCCGCAAAGATGTTGGCGGGCAAGCCCTTCAAGAAGGAGGCGGCGATCGCCAAGATGATCTCCTCGGAGGCTGCGATGGACAATGCCCGCGACGCGACCCAGGTCCACGGCGGCTACGGCTTCATGAACGAGTACCCGGTGGCCCGTCACTATCGCGACAGCAAGATCCTTGAGATCGGCGAGGGCACCACCGAGGTGCAGTTGATGCTCATCGCCCGTTCACTGGGCCTGTCGTGAGCGAACGGGAGCCCGCCGGCAAGTCGGTGGTGCAGCGCGGCTTGTGGTTTGAAGAGTTCGAGATCGGTACGACATATCTGCACCGGCCCGGCCGTACGGTCACCGAGGCGGACAACGTCTTGTTCACCACGCTGACGATGAACACCCAGTCGCTGCATCTGGACGCGGCCTGGGCCGCCGAGCAGCCGGGTTTCCGGGGTGAGCGGCTGGTGAACTCGATGTTCACTCTGTCAACGCTGGTGGGGTTGTCGGTCGCCCAGCTGACGCTGGGCACCATTGTGGCCAATCTCGGCTTCTCTGAGGTGTCTTTCCCCAAGCCGGTCTTTCATGGCGACACCCTGTACGCCGAGACGGTCTGTGCCGGCAAGCGTGAGTCGAAAAGCCGTCCCGGAGAAGGCATCGTCACCCTCGAACACGCCGGCCGCAACCAGCACGGCGATGTCGTTGCTCGGGCGGTGCGGACCACGCTCGTGCAGAAGAGGCCCAGTGAGGAGGCGAAATGAAGCTGCGTACCGCTGGTCCGGCCTGGTTGTTCTGCCCGGCGGACCGCCCGGAACGCTTCGCGAAGGCAGCAGCCGCCGCCGACGTGGTGATCCTCGACCTCGAGGACGGTGTGGCCGAAGCGCAGAAACCTGCCGCGCGCCAGGCGCTGCTGGACACCCCGCTGGATCCGGAGCGAACCATCGTGCGCATCAACGCGGGCGATACCGATGAACAAGCCCGCGACTTGGCGGCCTTGGCGGGTACTGCCTATACGACGGTGATGCTGCCCAAGGCGGAGTCGGTCGCACAGTTGGCGCTACTTGCGCCCCGCGACGTCATTGCGCTGGTGGAGACCGCGCGCGGTGCGCTTTTCGCCGCGGAGATCGCGGCCGCCGACAACACCGTTGGCATGATGTGGGGCGCCGAGGATCTGATCGCAACCCTGGGCGGCAGCTCCAGCCGGCGCGGCGATGGCACCTATCGCGATGTGGCGCGTCACGTGCGCTCGACGATTCTGCTCGCGGCGTCAGCGTTTGGCCGGCTGGCGCTGGACGCGGTGCATCTGGACATCGGCGATGTCGACGGTCTGCACGCCGAGGCGATCGATGCGGCAACGTTGGGTTTCGACGTTACGGTGTGCATCCACCCCAGCCAGGTCGAGGTGGTGCGCAAGGCGTATCGCCCCGACGAAGAGAAGCTGGCCTGGGCGCGGCGCGTGCTCGTCGTAGCACGCACCGAGCGGGGCGTGTTCGCGTTCGAAGGGCAGATGGTCGACTCCCCGGTGCTCAGGCACGCGGAAATGCTGCTGCGGCGGGCCGGGGAATCCGTCCCCGCGTGACGGTTGCTGATTTCACCCCAATCGCGTTCGACGGTGCGGCGGCCCGCCCAGTGATACTCGGCGATCGCCGCTGGGGCGACACGGCTGCGCGGATCTCGCAATCGCCGCGGCGTCTTCGTGTTCGAGGGCATAATGGATGGCGCGTCGGTGTCGCGGCGAGCAGAGCCTATCGGGGCTCTGGCGATGTGCTCTGGGCTCGCGGCGGTTCCCGCTCGGGTTTTGCTGTGGGTGCCGCGCCGCTGACGCTGGCAAAGGATGCAACGCGGTTGGTCGGTGATCGACGATCGGCAGGACGGCATCGTCTGACGGCGTGACCTTGGCTTCGAGCTGAGGAGGCGGCATGGCAGATCGACCTCGGATCCCGATGACTGTCGGCCTGGAGCCGGTTCAGCTGGTCAACGCCGATGGCGAGCCCACCGACGAACACCGCTACAGCCGTGATCTTCCCGAAGAGACGCTGTGCTGGCTCTACGAGATGATGGTGGTCACCCGGGAGCTCGACGCCGAGTTCATCAATCTGAAGCGGCAGGGGGAATTGGCGCTGTTCGCGTCCTGCCGTGGTCAAGAGGCCGCGCAGGTCGGCGCGACAGCGTGTCTGCGCAAGACGGACTGGTTGTTCCCGCAATATCACGAATTGGGCGCCTATCTGGTGCGCGGCATTCCGCCGGGGCACGTCGGAGCGGCGTGGCGCGGAACCTGGCATGGCGGGCTGGAGTTCACCAAGAAATGCTGTGCCCCGATCTCGGTTCCGATAGGTACCCAGGCCCTACACGCCGTCGGCGCGGCAATGGCCGCACAGCGCTTGGCCGAGGACTCGGTGACGGTCGCGTTTTTGGGCGACGGCGCCACCAGTGAGGGAGACGTACACGAGGCGCTGAACTTCGCGGCCGTGTTCGATGCCGGGTGCGTGTTCTACGTGCAGAACAACCAGTGGGCGATCTCAGTTCCGGTGTCCAAGCAGACGGCCGCACCCTCGATTGCGCACAAGGCAATTGGATATGGGATGCCAGGCATTCGAGTGGACGGCAATGACGTGTTGGCCTGCTATGCCGTGACGGCCGAGGCCGCTGCCCGGGCCAGACGCGGCGACGGGCCAACCCTGATCGAGGCGGTGACCTACCGAGTCGGCGCTCACACGACGGCCGATGATCCGGGCCGATATCGAAGCCAGGAGGAGGTGGATCACTGGCTGGCGCTGGATCCGATCTCGCGTTACCGCTCCTACTTGCAGGGCCAGGGGCTGTGGTCGCAGCGTCTGGAAGAACGCGTTGCCGCACGGTCCGGTCGGCTGCGCGCCGAACTGCGTGAAGCGGTATTCGGCGCGTCCGACTTCGACGTCGACGACGTGTTCACCACCGTATTCGCCGAGATCACCCCCGGGCTGCAAACTCAACGCCAACAGCTGCGGGCCGAACTGGACCGGATCGACTGAGGAGCCGTTCATGACACAGATCGCCGATCCGCCAGCCCGTCCCGGCCCGGCTCCGGCCGCGCCGGTGGTGGGCACCATGCAGTCATTGACCATGGTGCAAGCGCTCAACCAGGCCTTGCATGACGCGATGGCGGCTGACGATCGCGTGCTGGTCTTCGGCGAGGATGTTGGGATTGCGGGCGGCGTCTTCCGGGTGACTGAGGGATTGGCCGAAACCTTTGGTGAGCACAGATGCTTTGACACCCCGTTAGCCGAGTCGGCTTTGATCGGCATCGCGGTGGGGCTGGCGCTGCGCGGCTTCGTGCCGGTGCCCGAGATCCAGTTCGACGGCTTTTCCTACCCGGCATTCGATCAAGTGTTCAGTCACCTGGCCAAGTACCGGACCCGCACCCGCGGCGAGGTCAATATGGCGGTAACCGTTCGGATCCCGTCGTTCGGCGGCATCGGCGCCGCGGAACATCATTCGGACTCCACCGAGTCCTACTGGGCGCACACGGCGGGCTTGAAGGTGGTGGTTCCCTCAACCCCCGGCGATGCCTACTGGCTGTTGCGCCACGCCATCGCCTGCCCAGATCCCGTCATGTATCTGGAGCCCAAGCGCCGGTACCAGGTTCGCGGACCCGTCGACACCAGCCGGCCGGAACCTGCGATCGGTCAAGCGATGATTCGCCGGGCCGGGGCCGACGTGACCGTCATCACCTGCGGAAACCTGGTCTCGACCGCGCTGTCGGCCGCTGAAGACGCTGCACACCAACAGGGTTGGAGTCTAGAAGTCATCGACCTCAGGTCGCTGATCCCCTTGGACTTCGAAACCATCGCCGCCTCGATCCGCCGGACCGGACGGTGTGTGGTGCTGCACGAGGGGCCGCGCAGCCTGGGCTACGGCGCCGGGCTGGCCGCCCGGATACAGGAGGAGTTGTTCTACGAACTGGAGGCTCCGGTATTGCGCGCCTGCGGATTTGACACTCCGTATCCGCCGGCACGATTGGAGCGGCTGTGGCTGCCCGGGCCCGACCGGCTGCTGGATTGTGTCGAACGGGTGCTGGGGCAGCCATGAGCACCGGCGACCGGCTGAAGTGCTTCCAGGTGCCCGACCTTGGTGAGGGCCTCGAGGAAGTCACCGTGACGTGCTGGGCCGTCGCGGTTGGTGATGATGTCGAACTCAATCAGGTGTTGTGTTCGGTGGAGACCGCCAAGGCCGAAGTCGAGATCCCGAGCTCCTACGCCGGTCGCATCGTTGAACTCGGTGGCGCCGAAGGCGATGTCATCAAAGTGGGCGCAGCACTTGTGCGCATCGACACGGCACCGGAGTTGTCGGCCCCGACCAACGGTGAGATCGCGGTCCCGACGCTGGTGGGCTACGGCGCCGACGCGGCCATCGACACCAGCAGGCGCCCAGGCCGGCCGCGCGCGGCCCCGCCGGTGCGCAAGCTGGCCAAGGAACTCATGGTTGACCTCGCTTCGCTGCAGCGGGGTAGCACGGTGATCACCCGGGCCGATGTACTGGCCGCCGCGAAGGGCGCCGGAGCGTCAGCGCGGGTTCGGGAAGTCCGTGGTGTGCAGGCACACATGGCGGAGAAAATGAGCCTGTCCCGCCAAGAAATCCCGGCTTCGAAAGCTAGCGTCGAGGTTGACTGCACCGAACTGCTCAGGCTCAGCGAACAGTTCCGGGCGGCGGTGCCGCCGGCGACGCCGTTCGCGTTGGCGCTGCGAATGTTGGTTATCGCTCTGAAGAACAACGAGCTACTCAACTCGACATGGGTCGATTCGCCAGGAGGACCGCAGGTTCATCTGCACCCGGGAGTGCACTTGGGTTTCGGTGTAGCTACCGAGCGCGGACTGTTGGTGCCGGTGATCGCCGATGCCCATCGCATGACCACGCGTGAATTGGTTTGCCGCGCGGCAGAGCTGATCACCGGTGCGCGCGAAGGCACCCTTGCACCCGGGCAGCTGCGCGGATCGACGTTCACCGTGTCGAACTACGGGGCGCTGGGCGTCGATGACGGAGTGCCGGTGATCAACCATCCCGAAGCCGCCATCCTGGGCATGGGGTCAATCAAGCCGCGGCCGGTGGTCCGCGGTGACGAGGTTGTTGTGCGGCCGACGATGTCATTGACCTGCGTGTTCGACCACCGCGTCGCCGATGGCGCCCAAGTCGCCCGGTTCATCTGTGAATTGCGCGGTCTGATCGAGGCGCCGGAGACCGCGCTGTTGGACCTGTAGGGCCAATCCACCCGGGCGGCGGCCGGTGATTTTCTTCTCACTTCTGTCCTCCGGTGCCCTGTTGATCGCACTGGCGGCAGCCGGAGCCTAGTACCGGCGCGAAACCGCACGCCAACATCGTTGCGACACCCGCCCAGCCCCATGGCCTGGGCTTTTGGCTTGCCGATTCACGAGCCCGTAACGTGGGTTCCTGACAAAGCCATGTAGTGGTATCGCGCCGTCGCGGATTGCTCGTGTCCAGCATGGCTTGAGGAGCGCATTGTCGCGCTTCGCATCAGCACGCAATGGCAGTCTTCGGGCCGAAAGGACTCCTGTTTCATGGCCAAACATCTAGCGCCGCGTTTCGATGACGTACAGGCGCATTACGACCTATCCGACGATTTCTTCCGGCTGTTTCTGGATCCCACCCTGACCTACAGCTGCGCCTACTTCGAGCGCGATGACATGACGCTGGAAGAGGCGCAGATCGCCAAGATCGACCTGGCGCTGGGCAAGCTGGGCTTGGAGCCCGGCATGACACTGCTCGATATCGGCTGCGGCTGGGGCGCCACCATGCGCCGCGCGATCGAGAAATACGACGTCAACGTCGTCGGCCTGACCCTGTCCAAGAACCAGGCCGCCCACGTGCAGAAATCGTTCGACCAGCTGGACACCGCACGCACCCGGCGGGTGCTGCTGGAGGGCTGGGAGCAGTTCGATGAGCCCGTCGACCGCATCGTCTCGATCGGCGCGTTCGAGCACTTCGGTCACGACCGTTACGACGACTTCTTCACCCTGGCCCACAACATCCTGCCCAGCGACGGGGTGATGCTGCTGCACACGATCACGGGGCTGACGATGTCGCAGATGGTCGAGAACGGTCTGCCGCTCACCCTGTGGCTGGCCCGCTTCCTCAAGTTCATCCAAACCGAGATCTTCCCCGGCGGCCATCCGCCCACCATCGAGATGGTGGAGGAGCAGTCGGTCAAGCCCGGTTTCACCCTGACTCGGCGCCACTCGTTGCAGCTGCATTATGCGAAAACCCTCGACCTGTGGGCTGAGGCCTTGGAAGTTCGTAAGGACGAGGCCATCAAGATTCAGTCCGACGAGGTCTATGAGCGCTATCTGAGGTACCTCACCGGCTGCTCCAAGCTGTTCCAGGAGGGCTACATCGACGTCAACCAGTTCACCTTGCAGAAAGCAAGGTGAACTGGCTGGTCGTCGCGATCAGTTTGCGGGTGGGGGAGCATCCGCGGGCGGCGGAGCATCCGCGGGTGGAATAGCTCCGTCGCAGCCACCGGGGGGCGGCGGGCCGGGGAGTGGTTCGTCGCCACCGACGCAGTCGTAGTAGAACTGCGGGCCGGTCATGTAGGTCCTCATCCACTGGTGCCAGAACGACCCGTCCGGGTATTTCTCGCCGTCACACACGGCCAATTCGCCCCAACTCCATCGACCGCCAGGGCAGTAGCCCTTGGTCATGTCCGGCTGGTGTGGGTCGGGCGGATCAGCGGTGGCGACCGCGGTAGAAAACATCAACGCCGCGACACCACCCAATATCGCAGCGCCAAGGCGACTGAGCTTGAGCATCATTTTGACTCCGTCAGGAATGTTGAACGAATGCAGCCCGATTCCGAGCATTGGTTAAAGCTTGCGGATGGGCCGCGGCGACCCAGCATACATAAGTGCACGACCTTCCCAACGAAAATCTTGTCCGATAGGTACCGGTCAAAAACTAGCACCGAAACGCCGGCTTCGGGAATGTCTATAATTGCCACTTACCGACGCGGCCGATCGGCGAAGTCGGCTTGGGTTGGCCGGGTGATCTGTGCAGGGCTCCGGCGTTGTTGATTAGCAGGCTTGTGAGCTGGGGAATTGTGGATTGAGGAGGTCTAGGCGGCGGTTGGCGGTCAAAGCGGTGATCCGGCAGGCTTCGGCGATGTTGTCGGCGCCGTTGAGGCGGTGCAGATTGATCGCGGTGTTGCGTAGCGTTGCTAGGACCTGTGCGCCGTTTCCGGTATGTGCCCTTTGACGGTCTTCGTCGAAGGTGACGTCGCGTATCCAGTGCAGGCTGTTCTCGATTCCCCAGTGTTGACGCATCCAGGTCATGATCGCGGTAGGGCGGGCGTGCTCGAACGGCAGGCTGCAGATGGCATAGACCACCTCCACGCTGCGCTGGTCGGTGGCGGTGATCAAGCGTTCACGAGTGATCCGGATGATTTGTTTTGCGTAGGGGAAGCCGATTCCTCGTGCAGCGGTGATGATTTGCAGGGTGCGGGTCTCGACACGGCCGTGGCCGCGGGAGTCGTCGGTAGCGGCTGTGGGCACCTCGGCCCAGGGCAGCGCGGTGATACGCGCAAGTATTTTGGCTTGGTTGGACTTGACGATCATCAGGTAGTGCGACTTCAAGGTGGCGCAGATCAACTTCGCGGTGACGACCTGGGTATGCATCGCATCCACGGTGACCAGCCACCGCAAGCTACCCGGCAGCAGCGTGAGCAGGGCACGTACGCAGGGAATTTCATTGCTTTTCTCGGCGACAGCGAGTTGACCGAGCACCAATCGGGCACGGTGGGCGAACACCGACACGAGATGCGTGGCTGTCGCTTTGGCGCGTAAAGCACCACGCAGCATCTTGCCGTCCAACGCGATCGGCA
Organism: Mycobacterium pseudoshottsii JCM 15466; assembly: GCF_003584745.1. Lineage (NCBI taxonomy): Bacteria > Bacillati > Actinomycetota > Actinomycetes > Mycobacteriales > Mycobacteriaceae > Mycobacterium > Mycobacterium pseudoshottsii. The sequence goes on along the minus strand of NZ_AP018410.1, from coordinate 4,246,158 downwards.
CCAATCCACTGGGGTCGCTGCTGGCCACGTGTGCAGTGAAGTAACTGCCCATCCTGGCGTTGAGGTCGGCGGGGTCTAGCCGAGACAAAACAGCGCGGAAGGTCTTCTCACTGGGCCGCCGGAACCGGACCCCTAATTGGGCCAACACATCATCGGGAGCGGTGGCCGCCCATGTGGCAAAACCAGCATAGCCGCGCATCCCCGCGGCAGTGGCCAGAACCGCGATCGCCAACAAAGCCATCAGCGAATACCTCCGACCGCGTGGGTCCCTCGGGTCTGGCACCGAGGCCAACACATCGAGAAACTCCGATCCGATGAGCTCGCTGCGCTCACCAGGACTCCAGCGGTCGAACACCTCTGGAACCGGCGACACAGGCAATACTGAAACGGTAGGCACGGGCAACTCCAGACCAACGACGAACAGTAACCAACTCGATCGTTCTCCAGATAGCCCGTGCCTACACTCCGGCCCCAATAGCGCGGCACCAAAGATCATCAACCCAGCTCACAAGCCTGCTAATCAACAACGCCGGAGCCCTGGTGATCTGCGGCATCCAATTGGTGCTGACGCGTGAGTTCAGAGTCGGCTGATCGTTGACGGATTCACTTCGGATGGCCCCTGGCTTCCGGTGGCTGGTCTCGCGTCGATGCTGGGTGAGGTAGCCCTCGAGTCCATTTGCCGCGCCGGTCTTACTCGGCACTGGCTGGGTTGCCGACCTCCGGCGCTGCACCTCCACGAGCCGCCCCGGATGGTTACCGGTGGCCGGGCTGCCGACCAAAGATCAACGATCGCAATCTATTTCGATCAACCCGGCTATCGTCATGGCGATTGCTGCCGGCATCGCCGCGCTCCCGGCGCCGACCCGGGAAGGTGGACGCCCAGCCGGTCCGGCCCCAGATCCCCTCCGGCGCCTGATGGCGGCGCCGCCGAGGCTCTAGTGTGGATACGGACACCGTGTCGGTCAGCGCCTAAAGGAGCAGCATCGCAACAGATTTCGAATGTCGATGATCCACGATTTCCCGAACACGAGGCGAAGGCGGGCTGGGCAATAGATCTCTACCTACCGAGGCACGGCTGATGCCGGGTTTGCTGGTGGCCGGTACGACCAGCGACGCCGGTAAGAGCACCCTAACCGCCGGTCTTTGTCGTGCGTTCGCCCGACGCGGCGTCAGGGTGGCGCCCTTCAAGGCCCAGAACATGTCCAACAACTCGATGGTCTGCCAAGGCCCGGGTGGCGCGGGTGTGGAGATCGGTCGCGCGCAATGGGTGCAGGCGCTCGCGGCCAACGCGACACCTGAGGCGGCCATGAATCCGGTCTTGCTCAAGCCGGGGAGTGACCACCGCAGCCACGTGGTGTTGATGGGCAGATCCTGGGGCGAACTGGCGTCGTCCAACTGGTTCGAGGGCCGGCAGGTTCTCGCCGATACGGCGCACCGAGCCTTCGACGACCTGGCGGCCCTCTACGACGTCGTCGTCGCCGAAGGTGCCGGCAGCCCAGCCGAAATCAACCTCCGTGCGGGCGACTACGTCAACATGGGGCTTGCCCGTCACGCGGAACTGCCGACCATCGTTGTCGGCGACATCGACCGCGGAGGGGTGTTCGCGGCATTCTTCGGAACCATCGCGCTGCTGTCTGCCGAGGACCAGGCGCTGGTCGCGGGGTTTGTCGTCAACAAGTTCCGTGGCGACCTCGACTTGCTGGCACCAGGTCTGCGTGACCTCGAGCGGGTCACGGGCAGACAGGTGTTCGGCACGCTGCCGTGGCACGCTGACCTCTGGCTGGACTCAGAGGACGCCCTCGACCTGACCGGCCGGCGCGCGGCGAGCGCGGGGGCCCATCGGGTGGCCGTCGTGCGCCTCCCACGGATCAGCAACTTCACCGATGTCGACGCACTGGGTCTGGAACCCGACCTGGATGTCGTGTTTGCTTCCGACCCCCGAGGGCTGGGCGATGCCGACCTGATCGTGGTCCCGGGTACCCGTGCAACGATCGCCGATCTGGCGTGGCTACGAGCGAGGGGCCTGGACCGTGCGCTGATGGCGCATGTGGCGGCGGGCAAGCCGCTGCTCGGCATCTGCGGCGGGTTCCAGATGCTGGGGCGGGTGATTCGCGACCCAGACGGTGTGGAAGGGCCGGTAGCCGAGGCCGACGGTTTGGGCTTGCTCGACGTGGAGACCACGTTCGGCGCCGAGAAGGTGCTGCGCTTGCCGCGCGGGCAGGGACTCGGAGTGACCGCTTCGGGCTATGAGATACATCACGGCAGGATTACCGCCGGTGACGCCGCTCAGCAGTTCCTCGGCGGCGCGCGTGACGGACAAGTATTCGGGACGATGTGGCACGGTTCGCTCGAAGGGGATGCCCTGCGCGAGGCCTTCCTGCGCGAGACGCTCGGGCTCACTGGGTCGGGCACTTCGTTCTCGGCGGCACGCGAGCGCCGCCTGGACCTGCTCGGCGATCTGGTCGAACGTCACCTTGACGTCGATGCACTGCTCGCCCTGGCTCGGCACGGTTGCGCGCCGGCCTTGCCCTTCCTCCCGCCCGGCGCGCCGTGATCGCACCGAGCGGTCGACGACCCTCGACACAACTCGAACGTGCGGTAGTCATCGACCCGACCGGGCCGGACGCGCTCACCCCGCGCTCGTGGGCGCCGGCGTTGGCTTCGCCGGCAATTGGCAATCGCGTTTTTATTTTGGAGCTGAATTCTAGATCGCGTCATTAAATTCGGGCCGATCCGGGCGCGCCGATATGCATTGGTTGCGGCCGTTATTAGATTATTAGAAAAGTCGGATTCTGCCCTATTTCATTCCTCTTGGTATACGCTGACCGGGTCCAAGTGCCGGGCGGTGGCGGTAGCAACTGTCGTTTGCTGTAAGCACGAAAGCGCAGAAAAAGACACTGATAATGGATTGCTGAACAATGAGGTCAAGATGACGACAGGCAACCTGCGAATGCTGCTTAAATGGCTGCTCGGAGCGGTATTCATCAGTTTGTACGCGTTTTTGGTGACGGGTTGCGCCGAGGAGTTGACTTTGCCTCGAGGGCCGGAGATCGGCTGCTTTAATCGGCATTGTTAGCCGAGTACTCGTTGGCTTTCCGGTGTGCTCCACGGCCACGCCTGGCCGGCGTCGGCGCCGAGTTCGCTGTGGCCACCATGATCTAGCCGGGTGTGCCGATCCCACCGGCAAGTGATCCCCCGACTCGCGCGCTAGAGCTGGCTCACCACGAAAGTCGCTGCCTGACTGGGCATCCCGGACTGCGCATACGACAGGTGTGCCGCGGAGAACATCTCATCGTGAGAAGGCAGCGCAAGGGCGCCGGGGGTGCAAATCGGATCGTTGGGCGCACACAAGTCAATCGCTTTATGGCCATACCAGGGGCTGATCTCGCTTATTGGCCCGCCAAGATATCTGTCGGTCGGATTCCCGAAGACGGCGACCGCGGCGACGTGATCAGCCACCTCCGCCGATAGCGTTTGGGGGATGAAGCCGGCAACGGGGGCTCGAGCGATCGTGATCAGGTCTATCACCATCGCGCCTTGGGAATATCCGCCGAGCACCAGCTTGGTATTGGGGCAGCTGGCCGCCATGGACTCAACGTGAGTGCTGGCATCGGTGGCGCCCGCGGATGCGGACGGGGGCCAATCTTCGGTGGCGGGGTAGTTGACGGCATACACCCCGAGGGACCGGCCGCCAAGCTGGGAGCGTAGGGAATCGATGAATGCCTGTCCGACCCCACCGACGCCGGGTGGCTCGGCGGTCCCGCGGGCGAACGTCACTTCGGCATCGGGGCAGGCGGCGGCCGACGCGGAGGCAATGATCAGGGGGGCACTCAGCAGGGCCGCGCAGATTGTCGCGAGCCCGACACCCGGCAAACGAGTGAATTGGCGTGCGTTCACGTTTTGATGCTGGCACATCGCGGCCGAAACGGAGCGCCCAAATTGTGCGATGCTCATCCGCGAAACGCTGCGGAAACCAGGTCTGGCCACCGATCGCGCTCACGCGTCCGGTGTTGCACGGAGACGCCAGGAGGCGCAGGTGGCGGCCGGGGGTCCGTTGCCCCGCCCAATCGCCGGCCGCGAGGGCACTGGCCCGAAGCCACCGTCAGGCATCGACCGAAGGTAAAACGTCGAGCATCAGCCGACGTCACACACCTTGGTTGGTGCCCCCGGCACGACTCGAACGTGCGACCTAGGGATTAGAAGGCCCTTGCTCTATCCACCTGAGCTACGGAGGCAATGCGCAGGTCAGTCTATCCAAGCCGGATTCAAGATCAGATTGGGTGACGCGACGCGCCCCAAAATTCTTCGCCTGGGCCAGAAATCGGTTATTGTGTGAGCCTCGACACACGTACAACACCGGCTAGTAATCGGCCGTTTACCGCAACGACGCGTGTGCCTGACGTCGAGGGGTGGGCTTTGTTATGTGCATGGCCAGTGTGACTTCGCGGTGCTCGCGGGCAGGTGCCGAAGCGTTGCGCCAAGGAGCGCAGCTTGCGGCCGACGCGCGCGACGCTGTCCGTTCCGGAGCTCTGTTGCTTCGGGGTTCTCCGTTTGCCCTCGGCTGGGTAGCCGGTTGGGTGTCCGCGGAATTTCCGCCGCACGTGCTGACCGGGTACGCGTTGTCCCGTGTCTCTCCGCCGGCCATCGGCCGGTACGGCACCGCGTGGGCGGCCCAGCGGGCCGATCTGACCCTCACCGCGGCACTCGAGGAGTCCTTCGGATCGGAATTCCGTGACCTGGTGTCACACCCCTCCGGCGATGGCTCGGCGTGTGCGACGTGCGGCGGCCTGCTGCCGTCGGGACCCCGCCGCCGCTACGCGGCGCAGACCTCCGACATCTCCTACGGGCCGGGTGGTCGTGAACATCTGCTCGATGTCTGGCGCCGCCCCGACTTGGCGCCGGGAGGCCGGGCCCCGGTGCTGATCCAGGTGCCTGGGGGAGCGTGGAGCGTCAACGGGAAGCGTCCGCAGGCCTACACGCTGATGAGCCGAATGGTGGAGCTGGGCTGGATTTGCGTCTCCATCAACTACAGCAAGAGTCCGCGCTGCAAGTTCCCCGCACACGTGGTGGACGTCAAGAGGGCGATTGCCTGGGTCCGGGAGAACATCGCCGCCTACGGCGGCAACCCCGATTTCATCGCCCTGACCGGCGGCTCAGCCGGTGCGCACCTGGCCTCCCTGGCGGCGCTGACTCCGTGCGACCCGGCTTTTCAGCCTGGCTTCGAACACGCCGACACGACGGTTCAGGCGGTCGCGCCCTATTACGGCGTTTACGACTTCACCGACTTCGACAACATGCATGAATTGATGCTGCCGTTCCTGGAGCACTTCGTGATGAAGAGCCGCTACGCCGACGACCCGGAGCCGTTCACCGCTGCTTCCCCGATTTCTTACGTGCACCGGGAGGCGCCGCCCTTCTTCGTGCTGCACGGTGAGCGCGATGAGCTTGTCCCAAGCGGGCAGGCGCGGGCGTTCTGCGCAGCGTTGCGGGGCGCCGGAGCCGACACCGTGGCCTATGCCGAGCTCGCCAACGCACATCACGCGTTCGACATCACCCCAACCGTCCGCTCCCGGCTGGCCGCCAGTGCGGTCTCCGACTTCCTGGGGGTCGTCTACGGGCGTTGGACCAGCTCGGTACTGGGTTCGTTGGCGTTCTCAGCGAATTCGGCCAGCTGAATCGGCAGGCGCCGGCCAGAACGCGAGAACCGCCGAGTTACCGACTCGATTGCCAGCCACGTCGTCTTGCGGGCTTGTCCGCGGCGCATGCCGTGCTGAGCGGATCCTCACTTTCACCGCCGCGTCAACCGGACTAGCGTTGTGTTGGCACTTTGGTTGGCGGGGACTGAGCAGGAGGCTTGATTGGCGGTGACGAGGATGGCGCGTCGAGTTGGCCGAGTGGGTCGTGATCATGGCTGAGGCGGTTGGGTTGTCCGATGAGCTGGGGCCCGTCGATTATTTGATGCATCGGGGCGAGGCGAATCCGCGGACGCGTTCGGGGATCATGGCCCTAGAGCTTCTCGATACCACGCCGGACTGGGAGCGGTTCCGGACCCGGTTTGAGAATGCCTCGCGACGCGTGTTGCGGCTGCGACAGAAGGTGGTTGTTCCCACGCTGCCGACCGCGGCGCCGCGCTGGGTGGTGGATCCGGACTTCAACCTGGACTTCCATGTGCGCCGGGTGCGTGTGTCTGAGCCCGGCACGCTACGCGACGTCTTCGATTTGGCCGAGGCGATCCTGCAATCGCCACTGGATATCTCGCGCCCGCTATGGACGGCCACCCTGGTCGAGGGTTTGGCCGACGGCAAGGCCGCGACTCTGCTGCATGTCAGCCATGCGGTCACCGACGGCGTCGGCGGTGTGGAGATGTTCGCCCAGATCTATGACCTGGAACGGGATCCGGCGCCCAGACCCACACCGCCGCTACCGATTCCCCAGGACTTGTCGCCCAATGACTTGATGCGTGAGGGCATCGGCCACCTGCCCATCGCCCTCGTTGGCGGCGTGGCGGGAGCGATAGCCGGGGCGGTCTCGGTGGCCGGACGCGCGGTGCTGGATCCGGCCGCCACCGTCTCGGGGATTGTCGGCTATGCGCTGTCGAGCGTGCGGGTGATGAACCGCGCGGCTGAGCCCTCACCGCTGTTGCGCCGGCGTAGCCTGACCACGCGCACCGAGGCGATCGACATTCGGCTCTCCGAGCTACACAAGGCCGCAAAGGCCGGTGGCGGCTCGATCAACGACGCATATCTTGCGGGCCTGTGTGGCGCGCTGCGGCACTACTACGAGGCCCTCGGGATGCCGATCAGCACGCTGCCCATGGCGGTCCCAGTCAATCTGCGGGCCGATGCGGACGGCGCCGGCGGCAACCGGTTCACCGGCGTCAACCTGGCAGCGCCAGTGGGCACCGCCGATCCGGTGGCGCGGATGAAAAAGATCCGAGCCCAGATGACGCAGCGCCGCGACGAGCCCGCGATGAACGTCGTCGGGTCCATGGCGCCAGTGCTCAGTGTCCTACCCACGGCGGTGTTAGAGAGGATCAGCAGTTCGGTGATCGGCTCGGACGTGCAGGCCAGCAACGTGCCGGTCTACCCCGGGGACACCTTCGTCGCTGGAGCAAAGATATTGCGCCAGTACGGGATTGGCCCCTTGCCGGGAGTGGCGATGATGGTGGTGCTGATTTCCCGGGGCGGATGGGCCACCATCACCGTGCGCTACGACCGGGCCTCGGTCCGACATGACGAGTTGTTCGCCCGCTGCCTGGTCGAGGGCTTCGACGAGATCCTGGCGCTCGCCGGCGATCCCGCACCGCGCTCGATTCCTGCCTCTTTCACCACTGTCTCTGGATCGGAGTCTCGATCGGTGTCCAATTCATGAGCGCCGCCGAAGAACCAGGTGACGGGCGCGAGCAGGACAAGGCGGCGGGGGACCTACGGTTACCCGGCTCCGTCGCCGAGATCATGGCCAGCCCCGCGGGGCCAAAGGTTGGCGCGTTTTTCGACCTCGACGGCACACTGGTGGCTGGTTTCACGGCCGTCATCCTCACCCAGGAGCGGCTGCGGCGCCGCGACATAGGGGTGGGGGAGCTGCTCAGCATGGTTCAGGCGGGCCTGAACCACACGTTGGGACGAATCGAGTTCGAACAGCTCATCAACACGGCCTCCTCGGCGTTGCGCGGACGCCAGCTCGTCGACTTGGAGGAGATCGGCGAGCGGCTGTTTGCCCAGCGCATCGAGTCGCGGATCTATCCGGAGATGCGCGAGCTGGTCCGGGCGCACGTGGCGCGCGGTCATACCGTCGTGCTCAGCTCGTCGGCCCTGACCATTCAGGTCAATCCGGTGGCCCGCTTCCTGGGCATCGTGAACATGCTCACCAACAAGTTCGAGACCAATGAGGACGGGCTGCTCACCGGTGGCGTGGTGAAGCCGATCCTATGGGGTCCCGGCAAAGCCGCAGCCGTGCAGCGTTTTGCGGCCGAGCACGACATCGACCTCAAAGACAGCTACTTCTACGCCGACGGCGACGAAGACGTCGCACTGATGTACCTGGTCGGTAATCCGCGGCCGACCAACCCGGAAGGCAAGATGGCCGCGGTGGCCAAACGCCGTGGCTGGCCCATCCTGAAGTTCAACAGCCGCGGGGGGGTGGGCCTGCGCCGGCAGATACGAACGCTTGCCGGTTTCAGCACCATGTTCCCGGTTGCTGCCGGGGCAGTGGGAATCGGCCTGCTGACGGGTAATCGCCGCCGTGGGGTGAATTTCTTTACCTCGAACTTCTCCCAGCTGTTGCTTGCGACCAGCGGTGTGCACCTCAATGTCGTCGGCAAGGAGAATCTGACCGCGCAGCGTCCAGCCGTCTTCATCTTCAACCACCGCAACCAGGTCGACCCGGTGATTGCTGGTGCCCTGGTCCGGGACAACTGGGTTGGGGTGGGCAAAAAAGAGCTGCAGAACGACCCGATCATGGGCACGCTGGGCAAGGTCCTCGACGGTGTGTTCATTGACCGCGATGACCCGGCCTCAGCCGTCGAGACGCTGCATACCGTGGAGGAACGCGCAAAGAACGGGCTATCCATCGTGATCGCCCCCGAAGGCACCCGGTTGGACACCACCGAGGTTGGTCCCTTCAAGAAAGGGCCGTTCCGCATCGCTATGGCGGCCGGCATCCCGATCGTGCCGATTGTGATCCGCAATGCGGAGATCGTCGCCTCCCGCAACTCCACCACGATCAATCCGGGAACCGTCGACATAGCAGTGTTTCCGCCGATCCCGGTCGATGACTGGACGCTGGACACCCTTCCGGACCGCATCGCCGAGGTGCGCCAGCTCTATCTGGACACACTCAAGGACTGGCCGGTCGACGAACTGCCCGAGGTCAATCTCTACGCCGAGGAAAAAGCGGCCAAGAAAGCCAAGGCGCAGCTTGCCAAGGCGTCCGCGAAGGAGACACCGGCCGAGAAAGCACCCGCGAAGAAGGCTGCCGCCAAGAAGGAGACACCGGCCAAGAAGGCACCTGCGAAGAAGGCGCCGGCCAAGAAGGCACCTGCGAAGAAGGCGCCGGCCAAGAAGGCACCTGCCAAGAAGGCGACGGCAAAGAAAGCACCCGCCAAGAAGGCGCCTGCGAAGAAGGTGCCCGAGAGCGCGGCTGCAAAGGCTGCGACGCCCGCCACCGACACCGAGCTGTCCGCACCCAAGCCGGTGGGCGAGGCGTCGAACCCGACCGAGATCGCACCCGAACCCATTGCCCATGATGGCGACGCGCAACAACTCGGCGCAGGCCGAAGCGACGCGGCCGAGTCATCGAGCTCTAGGCCCAAAGGACGGCCGTGACCAAACCGGTCGCTGATACCAGCGCAGTCCTTACCTCTGAAGACACGCTGGTGCTGGCCTCGATGGGCTCGCCGGTCGAAATGCAGCTGATCATGGATTGGCTGGGCGAGCAGCGGGCCCGCACACCAGGGGCAAAGTTCGACGTCCTGAAGCTGCCGCCGCGAAATGCCCCGACGGCCGCGCTGACCGCGCTGGTTGAGCAACTCGAGTCCGGTTCCGAAGCCGGCGCAGATCGGTCCATCGTGCCGGTCCAGGTGTTCTGGCAGCCGCCGGCGGATCGCAGCCGGTTGGCAAAGGTTGCCGGGCTTCTTCCGGGCCGCGATCCATGCCATCCCAACCCCCGCCAGCAGCGCCGCATCCTGCGTTCGGACCCGCAGCGTGCCAGGGTGATGGCAGGGGAGTCGGCCACGGTGTCGGAGCTGCGCAAGCAGTGGTGTGACAACACCGTTGGCGAGGACCAACACGACTTTGCCCATTTCGTTGCCCGCCGGGCGATCCTGGCGCTGGCCCGCGCCGAGTACCGGATCCTTGGGCCGCAATACAAATCGCCGCGGCTGGTGAAGCCAGAGATGTTGGCGTCCGCACGATTTCGTGCCGGCCTGGAAAAGATCCCCGGCGCCACTGTCGAGGAAGCCGGCAAGATGCTCGACGAACTCGCCACCGGCTGGAGTCAGGCATCGGTCGATGTTTTTTCCGTCCTGGGCAGGCTGATCAGCCGCGGATTCGATCCCGAATTCGACTACGACGAATATCAGGTCGCGGCCATGCGCACCGCGCTGGAAGCCCATCCAGCTGTCTTGCTGTTCTCCCACCGGTCCTACATCGACGGGGCGGTGGTACCGGTGGCGATGCAGGACAACCGGCTGCCGCCGGTGCACATGTTCGGCGGCGTCAACCTGTCGTTCGGCGTGATGGGGCCGCTCATGCGGCGCGCGGGGATGATCTTCATCCGGCGCAATATCGCCGGCGACCCGCTGTACAAGTACGTGCTCAAGGAATACGTCGGCTATGTCGTCGAGAAGCGGTTCAACCTGAGTTGGTCCATCGAAGGCACCCGCTCGCGCACCGGAAAGATGTTGCCACCCAAGCTCGGCCTGATGAGCTATGTCGCCGATGCCTACCTCGACGGGCGCAGTGACGACATCCTGCTGCAAGGGGTTTCGATCTGTTTCGACCAGCTGCACGAGATCGCTGAATACGCCGCCTACGCGCGCGGCGCCGAGAAGACACCCGAGGGCTTCAGCTGGCTCTACAACTTCATCAAGGCACAGGGCGAGCGCAACTACGGAAAGATCTATGTGCGCTTCCCGGAAGCGGTCTCCATGCGGCAGTACCTCGGTGTTCCGCATGGTCCGATAACCCATGATCTGGCGGCCAAAAGGCTTGCGCTGCAGAAGATGTCCTTCGAGGTCGCGTGGCGGATTCTGCGAGCGACGCCGATGACCGCGACCGGTTTGGTGTGTGCATTGCTGCTCACCGCACGTGGTACCGCACTAACCCTTGGCCAGTTGCACCACACGTTGCAGGATTCGCTTGACTATCTCGAACGCAAGCAGACACCGATGTCGACCAGTGCGCTGCGGCTGCGTTCGCGCGAGGGGGTCCGGGCGGCCGTGGACGCCCTGTCCAACGCGCACCCGGTCACCCGGGTGGACAGCGGCCGCGAACCGGTCTGGTACATCGCTCCCGAGGACGAACTCGCCGCGGCCTTCTACCGGAATTCGGTGATCCACGCCTTCCTGGAAACCTCGATCGTGGAGCTTGCGCTGGCCCATGCCCGCCACGCCGAAGGCGATCGCATGGCCGCCTTCTGGGACCAGGTGATGCGGTTGCGGGATCTGCTGAAATTCGACTTCTACTTCGCCGACTCGGCGGCATTTCGCGCCAACATCGCCGAAGAGATGGCGTGGCACCAGGACTGGGAAAGCCAGGTCGCCGCCGGGGGCGATCAGATCGACGCAATCCTTTATGCAAAGCGACCGCTGATTTCGGACGCCATGCTGCGGGTGTTCTTCGAGGCCTACGCAATCGTTGCCGACGTGCTGCGCGATGCTCCGGCGAACATCAAACAGAAGGACCTGACGGACTTGGCGCTGGGCCTCGGGCGCCAATACGTGGCCCAGGCGCGGGTCCGCAGCAGCGAGCCGGTGTCAACACTGCTCTTCGCAACCGCACGTCAGGTGGTCGACGACCAGCACCTGATCGAGCCCGCGCCAGACCTGACCGAGCGTCGGAGCGCGTTCCTGGCCGAATTGCGCAATATCCTGCGTGATTTCGACTACGTCGGGAAGATCGCGCGAAACCGGTTCGTGGCTCGTGAGCTCAAGGCCCGTCAGGAGCGACTCGAGCAACAGGCTCAGTAGTCGCCGCGACGGTGCGGCGATCGACGCCGCCAGTGGCGCCGCCCGGCGCCGCAACAGCTAGCCGTTGCCTGCCGCCGCCCAGTGCTGGCCATCGACGGGAACCGCGTGATCATCGCTGTCATGTGAGCGGGGCGCAGGCGTCTCGGCTACTTCGCTCCAGCCGGGCGGGCGCAGCAGATACCCGACCCGGCCACGCCGCGTCTTTGCCCGCCCAACGTCGCTAAGCATTGCGGCGAATTCGTGGTAGTTGAGTTTGATCGGGTTATGGGTAGCGATGTTCTGCTGCAACCCGTACTGAACCGGCTCGTCTTCCTCGGCGTAGCTACCGAACAGTCGGTCCCACACGATCAGAATGCCGCCGTAGTTCTTGTTGAGGTACGGATTGTTCGCGCCGTGGTGCACACGATGGTGAGAAGGCGTGTTGAACAGATACTCGATCGGTCTGGGCAGTCGGTTGATGCGCTCGGTGTGGATCGGGAACTGATAGAAGAGCACGATTGCGTGGCAAGCGAAGATCATCCAGACGGGGAAGCCGATCAGCGCCAGCGGCACGTAGACGACCGCTGATATGAACAACCAACCGGGGACCAGCCAGGGGGTGCGCATCCCCGTGGACAGGTTGAGGTACTGACTCGAATGATGCACATGATGCGCGGCCCAGAACACTCGAATCCGATGGGTCATGCGGTGCCTGCCGTAGTAGGCCAGGTCGGTCAGCACCAGTGCGCACGCCCAGGTCCACCACTGGGAGGTCGGCAGGTGGATCGGCGTCAGCGAACTGGCGATCAGGACTAGCGGTACTGCGGTGACGCTGCCTACCGATCGAGTCAGTCGGGCCAAGGCGTAGACCGACAGGTTGGCTGCGGTATCGCGAGCGGACACGCTGGGGCGTGACCGGTTGCGCTGTTTGCCGAGCCGGTAGCTGAGGAAGTCCAGCCCCACCAGCACCATGAACCCGGTCAGAAATATCGGGACGGCGCGTTCCATTGCTCACCTAGCATCGTGAGACCCCACCCGGCCGCGTTGTTGAGCAAGGCCGTGGTCCCTGAGCGGTCAGAAGCCGATTCAGAGACCGATGTGTGTGGGTGCCACAAACGTCGGGGCCGGGACGTGTACCAGCTGACCTGAGCATCCTTCGGGCATGCCGTCGCCCTCCGGGGCCGGTGTTCCTTTCAGATCCGATGAGCAGCCCACCGCCAGCAGCGCATAAGCGGCCGCCACCAGCGTGCCGACCACCCAGGCCACCCGTACGCCCATCCTCTGGCCCTTCAACTTTGCGTTCACCGTGGCAGCCTCCATTTGCTGTCCGGTCGCCGTGGCTGGCAAATGCGACGACCTTTGGATGCTATCGCCGTTGACCTGCTGAGACGGGTGGTTTTCAGATTCTGGTGACAGTTGGTTTCAGGTCTGCGGTCGTGGCCCCACGCTCGGGACTTCGATCCACAGTCACGTCTTTGCCCACAGGCGGGTTGGACGGACCGCGCCCGCCTCGGGCGGCTGTCGGTGCGGTGCAGGTGAATGACAGCCAGCACCGCGCGGATCCACCCGCGGGCGGCACGAAACAGCCAACGACAGCAACCCAGCGAAGGGAATCGCGCAGATGTTTGAAACGCCTCTTACCGTGGTCGGTCACATCGTCAATGACCCGCAGCGCCGGAAGGTCGGCGATCAGGAGTTCATCAAGTTCCGGGTCGCCAGCAATTCGCGCCGGCGGACCGCAGACGGCGGCTGGGAGCCGGGCAACTCGCTGTTCATCACCGTGAACTGCTGGGGCAGGCTGGTTACCGGGGTGGGGGCGGCATTGGGCAAAGGTGCACCGGTGATTGTCGTGGGCCACGTCTACACCAGCGAGTACGAGGACCGCGATGGCAACCGCCGCTCCTCGCTCGAGCTGCGGGCAACCTCCGTCGGTCCAGATCTCTCGCGCGTCATTGTGCGTATCGAGAAGCCCGGGTACACGGGTCCGAGCCCGGAAAAGGCAGCGGCGGCCGCGGCCACAACGCGATGCGAGGACGTCGCCGACAACGACGACCACAGCGCCCGCGACGTTGCTGACACTGCGGACGTTGCGGCGGGTGCGGACGCCGCCGATCGCAATGCACTGCCACTGTCGGCTTAGCGCTGCGCGGTGGTGCCTAGGATGGTCGGCGGGGTAACTCCAAAGACTAGAAAGGCAATACCGCGGCATGGCTGAGTTCATCTACGCGATGAAGAAGGTCCGCAAGGCGCACGGCGACAAGGTGATCCTCGACGACGTCACGTTGAGCTTCTACCCGGGCGCCAAGATCGGTGTCGTCGGCCCTAACGGGGCCGGAAAATCGAGCGTCTTGCGGATCATGGCCGGTTTGGACAAGCCGAACAACGGCGACGCGTTCTTGGCTACCGGGGCCACGGTCGGCATCCTCTTGCAGGAGCCGCCGCTGAACGAGGAAAAGACGGTTCGGGGCAACGTCGAAGAGGGTCTGGGCGACATCAAGGTGAAGCTCGACCGATTCAACGAGGTCGCCGAGTTGATGGCCACCGACTACAGCGACGAGCTGATGGAAGAAATGGGCCGGCTGCAGGAGGATTTGGACCACGCCGACGCGTGGGACATCGACTCGCAGCTGGAGCAGGCCATGGACGCGCTGCGCTGCCCGCCGCCCGAGGAGCCGGTGGCCAACTTATCCGGTGGTGAACGCCGGCGGGTTGCGCTGTGCAAGCTGCTGCTGTCGAAACCGGATCTGCTGCTGCTCGACGAGCCGACCAACCACCTCGACGCGGAAAGCGTGCAGTGGCTCGAACAGCACCTTGCCAGCTATGCCGGTGCGGTACTGGCGGTCACCCACGACCGCTACTTCCTCGACAATGTCGCCGAATGGATCCTGGAATTGGATCGCGGCCGCGCCTACCCGTACGAAGGTAACTACTCGACCTATCTCGAGAAGAAGGCCGATCGGCTGGCGGTGCAGGGCCGAAAGGACGCGAAGCTGCAAAAGCGGCTGCAGGAAGAGCTGGCCTGGGTTCGGTCGGGGGCAAAGGCGCGCCAAGCCAAGAGCAAGGCGCGTCTGCAGCGCTACGAGGAGATGGTCGCCGAGGCGGAGAAGACTCGCAAGCTTGACTTCGAGGAGATCCAGATACCGGTCGGACCCCGGTTGGGCTCCGTGGTGGTCGAGGTCGAACACCTCGACAAGGGCTTCGGCGGGCGCACCCTGATCAAGGACCTGTCCTTCACCTTGCCCCGCAACGGCATCGTCGGCGTTATCGGCCCCAACGGAGTGGGCAAGACCACCCTGTTCAAAACCATTGTGGGGCTCGAGGAGCCGGACAGCGGCACGGTCAAGGTCGGCGAAACGGTCAAGTTGAGCTACGTCGATCAGACTCGCGCTGGCATTGATCCGAAGAAGACCGTGTGGGAAGTCGTCTCGGACGGGCTCGACTACATCGAAGTGGGCCAGTCTGAAGTGCCCTCGCGCGCCTACGTGTCGGCCTTTGGGTTCAAGGGACCAGACCAGCAGAAACCCGCGCGTGTGTTGTCGGGCGGCGAGCGCAACAGGCTCAACCTTGCGCTGACGCTCAAGCAGGGCGGCAACTTGATCCTGCTGGACGAACCGACCAACGACCTGGATGTCGAGACACTGAGTTCGCTGGAGAACGCGCTGGTCAACTTCCCGGGCTGTGCCGTGGTGATCTCGCACGACCGCTGGTTCCTCGACCGCACGTGCACGCACATCCTGGCGTGGGAAGGCGACGCTGACAGCGAGGCCAAGTGGTTCTGGTTCGAGGGGAACTTCGGAGCCTACGAAGAAAATAAGGTTGAGCGGCTTGGCGTCGAGGCTGCGCGGCCGCACCGGGTTACTCATAGAAGGTTGACGCGCGACTAGTGTCAGCTCTGCGAAGGCCCCGCGACGATGCGGCCGCTATGGCTGCTGAGGAGTGGGGCAGTCAAGTGGTGCCCCGCGACGATGCGGCCGCTATGGCTGCTGAGGAGTGGGGCAGTCAAGTGGTGCCCCGCAACGATGCGGCCCCTATGGCCGGTGAGGAGTGGGGCCGATCAAGTAGAGCGCTGGTTTCAGTCGTGAGTTTGGAGCAGTCGGCATGATGATCGATCCCGGGGCCAAGCAGGATGTCGGGGCGTGGACGGCGTTCACCCAACCCGCCGACATTCCTGACTGGATCTCGCAGGCCTACCTGGACAGCTACCAGCGTCGGGGGGAGGAGGATTCGCAGGCTTCACAACGAGCCGCCGAAGCCGCTGCCTCCGTGGTGACGCCGGCGATGCTGAGTGCGCACTATCGGCTCGGGCAGCACCGCCCCATGGGTGAGAGTCGCGTCGCCGTGTATCCGGCGGACGACCCGGTCTGGTTCGGGCCGGCGCTGCAAGTGGTCACCGAGCACGGCAGCATGCTGATGGATTCCGTGACGGTGCTCCTGCACCGGCTTGGTGTTGGCTACACCACCATCATGACCCCGGTCTTCGAGGTGCACCGCGGCCCCACCGGTGAGCTGCAGCGCGTCGAGCCGAAGTCCCGGGACGCCTCGCCCTACGTCGGTGAGGCTTGGATACACGTCCAACTCTCGCCGACGGTCGAGGCCAAAGCCCTCGCCGAAGTCGAACAGTTGCTGCCCAAGGTCTTGGCTGATGTTCAGCGTGTCGCCAAGGATGCGCCGGCAATGATTGCCACCCTCAGCGAATTGGCGGTCGCAGTCGACAGCGATCGCGAAGGCCACTATGCGGCTCCGGACCACCAAGAGGTGGCGGCGTTGCTGCGTTGGCTGGGGAATGGAAACTTCCTCTTGCTTGGCTATCAGCCCTGCGAGGTGGACGACGGGATGGTCCTCGGCGACGGCTCGACTGGCCTGGGCGTGCTGCGTGCGCGGACCGGCACGCGGCCCCGGCTTACCGACGAAACCAAGTTGCTGGTCCTGGCGCAGGCGCGGGTCGGCAGTTACCTGCGCTACGGCGCTTACCCGTACGCGATCGCGATACGCGAGAGCCTCGGCGACGGCAATAACGTCGAGCATCGCTTTGTTGGATTGTTCACAGTGGCGGCCATGAACGCCGACGTTTTGGAGATCCCGGCGATCTCGCATCGGGTCCGTGACGCGCTGGAGTTGGCCGGCAACGACCCGAGCCACCCGGGCCAGCTTCTGCTGGACGTCATCCAGACCGTCCCTCGTCCCGAGCTGTTTACCTTGAGCTCCGAACAGTTACTGGCGATGGCCAAAGCGGTGGTGGATCTGGGCTCCCAGCGACGAGCGCTGCTGTTCCTGCGGGTCGATCGGCTGCAGTTCTTTGTCTCGTGTTTGGTCTACTTGCCGCGCGATCGCTACACGACGGCCGTGCGGCTGCAGATCGACGACATCCTGGTCCGCGAGTTCGGCGGCACCCGGCTGGAGTTCACTGCCAGAGTCAGTGAATCACCCTGGGCGCTCATGCATTTCATGGTTCGGTTGCCCGAAGACGTGGCGACGGGTTCGATCGATGTTTCGGAGGCCAACCGAAGCCGGATTCAGGCGCTGTTGAGCGAGGCCGCGCGCACCTGGGCCGACCGCCTGATCGGCGCTGCCTCCGATGCTTCGGTGCGGCACGCCGACGCCGAGCATTACGCGGCTGCCTTTCCGGAGGCCTACAAGCAGGCGGTCGCCCCGGCCGACGCCATCGACCACATCGCGATCATCAACGAGCTAGCTGATGACTCGGTCAAATTGGTCTTCTCCGATCGCACCGCGGACGGTGTCGCCCAGCTCACCTGGTTCCTGGGGGGCTGTACTGCCTCGCTAAGTCAGCTGTTGCCGATGCTGCAGAGCATGGGTGTGGTGGTGCTCGAGGAGCGGCCGTTCACGGTCACCCGCCCGGACGGGTTGCCGGTCTGGATCTATCAGTTCAAGATCTCACCGCATCCCACCATCCCGAAGGCGACGGTTCCCGCCGAGCGGGCCGCGGCGGCACAGCGATTCGCCGATGCGGTCACCGCGATCTGGCAGGGCAGGATCGAGATCGACCGGTTCAACGAGTTGGTCATGCGGGCGGGGCTGACGTGGCAACAGGTGGTCCTGCTGCGTGCCTATTCGAGATACCTGCGGCAAGCGGGCTTCCCCTACAGCCAGTCCTACATCGAATCAGTTCTCAACGAGCACCCCTCCACCGCGCGGTCACTGGTCCTATTGTTCGAGGCCCTGTTCGATCCACGGCCGGCGGGCTCACCGGTAAGTCCTGACGCGCAAGCCGCTGCTGCTGCCGTTGCCGCTGACATCGACGCACTGGTGAGTCTGGATACCGACCGGATTCTGCGGGCGTTCGCGTCGCTGGTTCAGGCCACCCTACGGACCAATTACTTTGTCTCACGCGAAGGTTCGGCCCGCAGCCGCGATGTCTTGTCAGTCAAGTTGGATGCCCAGCTGATCGACGAGCTCCCGCTGCCGCGGCCCAAGTACGAGATCTTCGTTTATTCACCCCGGGTCGAAGGCGTGCATTTGAGGTTCGGCCCGGTAGCGCGAGGCGGGCTGCGCTGGTCGGACCGGCGCGACGATTTCCGCACCGAGATCCTCGGTCTGGTCAAGGCGCAGGCGGTGAAGAACGCCGTCATCGTGCCGGTCGGAGCCAAAGGCGGATTCGTCGTCAAGCGGCCGCCGTTGAGCACCGGCGACGCGGCCACCGACCGCGAGGCCACTCGCGCCGAAGGCGTTGCCTGCTATCAGCTGTTCATCTCCGGGCTGCTCGACGTCACCGACAACGTCGACCACACGACCGGAGTGGTCAGCCCGCCGCCGGAGGTGCTGCGGCGCGACGGCGACGACGCCTATCTGGTGGTGGCCGCGGACAAGGGCACCGCCACGTTCTCCGACATCGCCAACGAGGTCGCTAACTCCTACGGATTCTGGTTGGGTGACGCGTTCGCGTCCGGTGGGTCGGTGGGCTACGACCACAAGGCCATGGGGATCGCCGCCAAGGGCGCCTGGGAAGCCGTCAAGCGGCACTTCCGAGAGATGGGGATCGACACCCAGACCGAGGACTTCACCGTCGTGGGCGTCGGCGACATGAGCGGCGACGTCTTTGGCAATGGGATGCTGTTGAGCAAGCACATCAGGCTGATCGCTGCCTTCGATCACCGCCACGTCTTCCTCGACCCGAATCCGGATGCCGCTGCCTCGTGGCAGGAACGGCAGCGAATGTTCGATCTGCCCCGATCCAGCTGGGATGACTACAGCAAGTCATTGATCAGCGAGGGCGGGGGGGTGTACAGCCGCGAGCAGAAGTCCATCCCGGTCAGTGACCAGGTTCGCAATGCCCTTGGCATTGGCGGCGACGTCACCGAGATGACCCCGCCCAACTTGATCCGGGCGATTCTGCAGGCCCCAGTGGATCTGCTGTTCAACGGCGGCATAGGGACCTATATCAAGGCTGAGTCGGAGTCGGATGCCGATGTCGGTGACCGTGCCAACAATCCCGTGCGGGTCAACGCGAACCAGGTGCGCGCCAAGGTCATTGGTGAAGGCGGCAACCTCGGGGTCACGGCACTGGGTCGCGTCGAATTCGATCTGTCCGGCGGGCGGATCAACACCGACGCGCTGGACAACTCCGCCGGTGTGGACTGCTCCGACCACGAAGTAAACATCAAGATTCTGATCGACTCGCTGGTCAGCGCCGGCAAGGTAAGAACAGACGAACGCAAACAACTGCTCGAGTCGATGACCGACGAGGTGGCACAGCTGGTGCTCACCGACAATTCCGATCAGAACGACTTGATGGGTACCAGCCGCGCTAACCCGGTCAGCTTGCTGCCGGTGCACGCCGACCAGATCAGGTACTTGGTGGCCGAGCGCGGAGTCAGCCGGGAATTGGAGGCGCTGCCCTCCGAAAAGGAGATTGCGCGACGTTCGGAAGCGGGCATCGGGCTCACCTCGCCCGAGTTGGCAACCCTGATGGCGCACGTCAAGCTGGCGCTCAAAGAGACGATGCTGACCACCGAGCTGCCCGATCAGGATGTGTTCGCCTCGAGGTTGCCCTCCTATTTCCCGAAGCCCTTGCGCGAGAGGTTCGCTCCCGAGATCCGCTCGCACCAGCTACGTCGCGAGATCGTCACCACCATGGTGATCAACGACCTGGTGGACACCGCCGGCATCACCTACGCCTTTCGGATCACCGAAGACGTCGGTGTCTCACCGATCGACGCGGTGCGCACCTACATGGCCACCGACGCCATCTTCGGCGTGAGTCACATCTGGCGCCGTATCCGTGCGGAGGAGCTACCGGTGGCGCTGTCCGACCGGTTGACGTTGGATACCCGCCGGCTCATCGACCGTGCCAGTCGCTGGCTGCTCAACTACCGCCCTCAGCCGCTCGCCGTCGGTGCCGAGATCAACCGGTTCGCCGCGAAGGTCAAAGCGTTGACCCCGCGGATGTCGGAGTGGTTGCGCGGCGACGATAAGGCCATCGTCGAGAAGACCTCCGAGGAGTTCATCGCCCAGGGCGCACCCGAGGACCTGGCGTACCGCGTTGCGGTCGGCCTGTATCGCTACAGCCTGCTCGACATCATCGACATCGCCGACATCGCCGATATCGACGCGGCCGAAGTCGCCGATACCTACTTTGCCCTGGTGGATCGGCTGGGTGCGGACGGTTTGCTCACCGCCGTCTCCGAGCTGCCGCGAAAGGATCGCTGGCATTCATTGGCCCGCTTGGCGATTCGCGACGACATCTACGGTGCGCTGCGGTCGTTGTGCTTCGACGTGATCGCCGTGGGTGAGCCCGATGAGAGCAGTGAGCAGAAGATCCTGGAATGGGAGCAGCTCAGCGCCTCCCGGGTGGACCGGGCACGCCGGACACTCAACGAGATTCGGGATAGCGGCCAAAAGGATCTCGCGACGTTGTCGGTGGCCGCCCGCCAGGTCCGCCGAATGACCCGCACCAGCGGACGAGGGATCTCGGGATGACCGTCGGGTACGTCGCTGCGGTGCCGGTGCGCTGGCCGGACATTGACATGTACCAGCACGTCAACCACGCCACCATGGTCACCATCCTCGAAGAGGCTCGGGTCCCATTCCTCCGGGAGCCGTTCGGCGCCGATATCACCACCATCGGCCTGCTGATCGCCGATGTCCGGGTCACCTACAAGGATCAGCTGCGGCTTGCGGATTCGCCTTTGCAGGTGACGATGTGGACGAAGCGGCTTCGGGCGGTCGACTTCACGCTGGGCTACGAAGTCCGCTCGATCGGCGCGGCCCCGGAGTCCAAGCCGGCCGTCATCGCGGAATCGCAGCTCGCTGCGGTGCACATCGAAGAGCAGCGGCTGGTGCGGTTGTCGGCACAGCATCGGGAGTACCTGCAGCGGTGGCTGCGGGAATGACGGGGACAGACGAGCGCGGGCTGTGGTTGACGGACCCAGCTCATCGTTCGGATCTGTCCACATTCGTCGAGCATGCGATCCGGCTTGACCCGGCCGCGATCATCCGACTGCGGGCACGATCCGCCGGATTGCTGACGGCTTGGGTGGCAACCAGTTTCGATGTGCTGGCCAGCCGGGTGGTGGTCGGTAAAGTGCGCCCCAATGACTTAACGGTGGGCGCCGACGCGCTGGCCCGCGGACTTGCTGCGACGGACAGTTCCGGCTACCTGGATCCGGGCTACCCGATGGACTCGGCGTGGCGGGGCGCGCTGCCGCCGGAGTCCGGATTCGTCCACCTCGAAGACCTGCCGGCGCGCGTTGTGCTGGACCTGGCGCAGAGTGGTGCACGACTTGTCAAGGAACACAGCAGCTCTCACGGTCCACCGGTCTCACTGATGGACCAAGAGGTCATCCAGGTCAGCTCCGATGACGCCGCCGTCGGTCTGCCGATGCGCTGCGTATTCGCCTTGACGGCAATGGGTTTCCTGCCGCAGTCGGCAGAAGCGATTGATGCCGATGAGATGGTTCGGGTGCGGGTAATGCCGACGTGGTTGCGGCTGGATGCGCGATTCGGATCGGTGTACCGGCGCCGCGGGCATCCGCCTTTGATGTTGAGGTGATAGTCGGGCTCGCGGCTTGCCCGGAAGCGGTCGGTGACCGGCAAAGCGGATTTCCCCACCGGGTGGATAATGCCATTTTTCTTTTTATTACCGACCCATAACGATTGTCTTAATTCCTGATAGTCCAGTTGTGGGGTTTCGAGTGGCAACTCTACGATTCTTTCGGTCCGCGTGTGGCCAACTTCGGCTAGCGCGAGTATTTGCCGCTCGCAATGGTCTTTCCGCTCTGTTGAACGGTGCGCAATCGGTTGGATAGTGGCGAAGTTGAACTGGGTCTTGATACTGCGGATACCGTTGATGGGCAAGTGCTTTAATTCTGGTCCGGACGGTTGGACCCGCGGGTTGATCGGTTGGGGGCTGCGCTGAACCGAGTGAATTCGGCGAGCCTAATTTGGTTTTTCGGCGGGCCTGTTGTGGCAATTAATGAGGATCCTGTTGGCCGGGATCGAAGACGGCTATTGCGTCCCCAAAATCCTTGTGAAGCGCTTCGGTGGGTGAAAGTATCGCTGGCATGTGGGCGAGCGGCGATGGGGACGATGCTGGGGCGCAGATTCTTAATCCGGACGTTCCCGCGGATTCTCATCGGTTGGAATGCCTGCGCGCAGATCCATCGATTAACTTCTTGGACCGGACTGACGAGCAGGCGCAAATTATTCGCGGAATCCGCCCTGGCCGTAACGCCGACCTCATTGCCGAGCGGCACCGGTGGGTTCATTACCCGTGGCGACGAACGGTCGTCGGTGTGTTGGGGCCACACGCGTTTCGCGCTGTCCGGCTAGACCGAAACCGGCATCTGATCACCGAGGAGGAACAAGATCAGCTCGCCGAGTTGCGTATCGGGGTAGTCGGCTTGAGCGTCGGACACACCCTCGCGTACACCCTCGCGGCCGAAGGGCTCTGCGGTGAGCTGCGGCTCGCCGACTTTGATCACCTGGAGCTGTCCAATTTCAATCGGGTCCCTTTGTCGGTGCTCGACCTCGGCGTGAACAAAGCGACCGCTGCCGCGCGCCGGATAGCTGAGTTGGATCCCTACCTGAAGGTGTCCGTCGTCACGGCCGGCATCACCGCAGATACGATCGACGCTTTTCTTGACGGGCTGCACATCGTGGTCGAGGAATGCGACTCGCTGGACACGAAAGTCATGGTCCGTGAGGCTGCGCGCGCACGGCGGATACCGGTCATCATGGCCACTGATTATCGCGGTCTGTTAGACGTCGAGCGATACGACCTGGAACCGACGCGGCCGATCCTGCACGGCCTGCTCGGCGACATCGACGCCGCAGCCCTGAGCGGATTGTCGGACTGGGACAAGATTCCACACCTTTATCGCATTACCTCTCCCGAGAAGGTGACGGCGCGAGAGGCCGCGGCGTTCATCGAAGTTGGTTCGACGCTGTCCGGCTGGCCACAGCTGGCCAGCGAGGTCCAACTCGGGGCGGCCAGCGTTGCTGAGGCCGTTCGCAAAATTGGCTTACAACAGCCGCTTTCATCGGGCCGCATCCGTATGGACGTCGAAGAGATGCTCAGCCGTATCGACGATCCCGCCGCCCACGCCACCGACCGGCAGACGGCCGGGCCGGCTTGCGCCGCGCAGTCTTATGCCGACGCCGACCCACTGGCCGAAGCCGCGCAGCTGGGCGACGTCGTTGACGTGGTCGCCGCGGCCGCCAATCGTGCACCGTCGGTCGGCAACGCCCAACCGTGGCGCATCCGAGCCGATCGGGACTGTGTTGTCATCGAGCTCGCGCCCGAGCACACGTCTTTGTTGGACATCGGTTTGCGCTGCAGCGCGGTAGGAATCGGCGCGGCGGTGTTCAACGCGCGGGTCGCGGCCGCTGCCCATGGCGTTCTCGGGCCGGTCGAGATCGGTGCGGTCAGCGAACGGTCTCCGTTGACCGCGACGGTAAGACTGGGCAGCGGAGATGACCCGGATCTGGCGCGACTTTACGAACCGATGCTGGCGCGCCAGACGAATCGGTACGATGGGACGCCCACTCCGATCTCCGATGAGACGGTGGAGATGCTGGAACTTGCCGCTCGCGGCGAGGGCGCGCGGCTGCAGGTCTTGCGCAGTCGTGACGACATCGACAGGGCGGCAAGGATTATCGGAGCCAGTGACCGCATCCGCTATCTCACTCCGGAGCTGCATGCCGAATTGGTTGCTGAGCTGCACTGGCCAACTGACCCGGCCGCGAACAGCGGCATCGACGTTCGCAGTCTGGAGCTGGATGCGTTCAGGTTGATGATGCTCGAGCAGATCTGCCGCCCTGAGGTCACGGCCCAACTCGCGCGGTGGGATGGGGGAGTGGCCTTAGGGTTCGACGGCTTCGCCCGGCTCTCTTCGAGTTCGGCGCTGGCCCTGGTGTACGTGCAAGGCCGGTCGTTGGCCGATTACGCACGTGGCGGATCGGCCTCTCAAGCCGTGTGGATCCGCGCACAGCAGGAGGGGCTGGCGGTAGGACCGACAACGCCGCTGTTTCTCTACGCTCACAACGATCAAGAGCTGCATGGCCTGTCTTCGAGCTACGGTGCCCAGCTACAGCGACTGCAGCTGGAGTTCGCCGAACTGGCCGACGCCGACACGGGTGAGTCGCCGGCCATCTTGTTGCGGTTCTGCACCGCACCGAGCCCGTCAGTTCGCAGCCGGCGCCGGCCGTTAGCAGAGTGGCGCAAGGGGGTTCGGAGCGGCGCGGACGCATGATCGGGGCCAGCCTCGTCGCCGGACGCGCCAGGCGGATAGCTCGGGGCACCCGTCGGGCGCGATCATTGAACCCGTGGCCTGCGCTGTGGGCGATGTTGGTCGGCTACTTCATGATCGTCCTGGACTCCACGGTGGTGATGATCGCCAACCCGAGCATCATGGCCGACCAGCACACCAGTTACTACCTGGTGATTTGGGTGACTAGTGCCTACCTACTGACGTACGCGGCGCCGTTGCTGGTGGCCGGGCGCCTTGGTGATCGATTCGGTCCCAAGAACATCTATGTCATCGGCCTTGCGGTGTTCACGGCGGCATCGTTGTGGTGTGGGTTGTCTGGCAGCATCGGGATGCTGATCACGGCCCGTGCGGTGCAGGGCCTGGGCGCCTCGCTGCTATTTCCGCAGACGTTGTCGATCATCAGCCGGATATTCGAGCCGCAGCGCCGTGGTGTGGCGTTGGCCATCTGGACAGCCGCCGGTGGCGTCGTAACTTTGGTGGGACCGTTGGCCGGTGGTGTGTTGGTCCAGGCGCTGGGCTGGCAGTGGATCTTTTTCATCAACGTCCCTATCGGCCTCGCCGGGCTGGTGCTGGCAGCCCTGCTGCTCCCGGTCTTGCCGGTACACCGCCCGCAGCTGGATCTGCTTGGGGCCGCACTGTCGGCGCTGGGTGTCTTTCTCGTGGTGTTCGCGCTGCAAGAGGGTCAGCACGCGGGGTGGGCGCCGTGGACCTCGATGATGCTGATCGGCGGCGTCGGGGTCATCGCGGTGTTCGTCTATTGGCAGTCGGTCAATCGCGGTGACCCGCTGGTCCCGTTGAAGATCTTCAGCGACCGCAACTTCAGTCTGTCCAGCATCGGGGTGGCGGCCGTCGCGTTTGCGACGACAGCGATGATGGTGCCGGCGATGTTCTTCGTGCAGTCGGCCGTGGGGTTGTCGCCGATCCGCTCGGCGGCATTGATTGCCCCGATGGTGGTCATGAGTGGGGTGGTGTCGCCCCTGGTCGGCAAGATCGTCGACAGGTATCACCCGAAGCTGGTGGTTAGTTCAGCGTTCACGATGCTGGCGGTCGCGCTCACCTGGCTATCGATCGAGATGTCTTTGAGCACGCCGATCTGGCGGCTGGTGCTGCCCATCACGGCGCTCGGCGTGGCCATTCCCTTTGTGTGGGCGCCGCTGGCCGCCATTGGCTCGCGAGACCTGCCGGCACAGTTGGCGGGTACGGGCGCCGGCGTGTACACAGCGGCTCGGCAGGTGGGGGCCGTGCTTGGCGCCTCAGGCATGGCGGCGTTCATGACAGCGCGGATCGCCGCCGAGATGCCGCCGTCGCCAGGGAACTCGCCTGCGCTGCGCGGCAGCGACGGCACAGCGGTGCGACTTCCCGGGTTGCTGCGTGAGCCCTTCTCGGTCGCGATGTCGCAGTCGATGCTGCTGCCCGCGTGCGTGGCATTGTGCGGCGTGGCCGCCGGGTTGTTCATGCTGGGCTTCTCGGGATCGACCGATACCGGTCACGAAGCAGCGGACCAACCGGGTTGAGCGGACCACCGGTTCCCGATCCGGTCGGCGGCCGCAGCGGAGGACCCGTTTTGCTGGGGTGAAATTGACGCTAGGTTTTTGTCATGGCCGACACCGCTGCAGTTCTGGCTTGCAACACCGATGCGTTGCGTAGCGAGTACGACGTTGTGATCCTCGGCTCCGGCTATGGAGGCGCGATCACCGCGGCGCGGCTGGCAACCGCCAACGCGGCAGCGGGCGGCAAACTCGACATCGCGGTGCTGGAACGGGGCGCCGAGCACCCCACCGGAACCTTCCCCGAAACCGAGAAGGCCGCGCTTGGCGAACTTCGCTCGCGCTCGAATCCCTTGGGCCTCATCGAGATCGAACGCTTCAAGACCATCGACGTGATCCACGCCAGCGGACTTGGCGGCACCTCGTTGATCAACTTCAATGTGGCGATCGTCCCCGATCGGGAAGTGTTCCTGGCGTCATGGCCGCGGGAGTTCCGCGCGTTGGTGGAACAGCAGCGTGAGGGTGTTGGCGGCCTGGACGAATACTTCGGCCGAGCCCGCCGCATGCTCGGCGCCGTGCCCTATGCGGAGAACGTGCCGCTGCGTCGCGTCGAAGCGTTCACCCAGATCGCCAAGAACGCGGGTGCCCAGCTGCAGATCCTGGACATCACGGTCAGCGCCGAAGACCGCGTGACCAGATACGGCGTACAGCGGCGGCGCTGCCCCAACCACGGTGGCGATGGCACCGGTGACAACACCGGTTCGAAGAACACCCTGATGACCAACTATCTGCCGATGGCCGCACACCATGGCGCCCAGATGTTTTGCGGCATCGAAGCGGAGCGCATCGAAGCCGCCGACGACGGCCGCTGGCGGGTGATCGCTGGGCGCACCGGGCGCAAAGGTCAAGGCTCGCGCAAGGGCCAAGACGGCGATGTCGTCATCACCGCCCGTCACGTCGTGGTCTGTGCCGGCGCGCTGGGCAGCAACGGAATCCTGATGCGCTCGAGAGATGCCGGGCTGAAACTGTCTGGGCGGCTGGGTAAGAACTTCAGCGGCAACGGCGATAACTTCGCGATCGCCTACAACACCGACATGCGCACCGATACCCAAACCTGGGCGACCACCGATGGGCCGCCGCGATCCGAGCTGACTTGCGGGCCGAGCATCACCGCGGTGATGCGTTTCGGCGCCGACCAATCCGACGTGCGTAAGCGGTTCACCGTGGAGGACTTGTCGCTGCCCCGCGCGCTCGTCGACAGCTTCCGCTTGGGGCTGATGGGGCTGGCCGCGGCCAGCTATCGCGACCTGCGGCCGACCAAACTTGACCGCTGGCGTCGTGACGTCACCTTCAACACCGACGGCGCGATGAACCACTCGCTCGGATTCCTGATCATGGTGCACGACAACTCCGACGGCGAACTGGTGCTACGCAAGAACGGCACCGTCAAGGTCGACTGGCCGGGGGCCCCGACCGAAGCGGTCTACCGCGACGTCGACGCGATCATGAAACCCGCTGTCGAGGCGATTGGCGGGACGTACATCAAGAATCCGCGATGGGACAAGCGCTTCCTCGGCAAGCACCTGATCACCGCCCATCAGATGGGTGGGTGTGCCACCGCCGACAACGTCGACGCCGGCGTAGTCGACCACGCCGGGCACGTGTATCACCCCGATGGCGGCACCTACGACGGGCTCTACGTGTGTGACGCGTCGGTCATCCCGCGAGCCATCGGGGTGAACCCGTTTCTGACCATCTCGATGTTCGCCGAACGCACCGCCGAACTGATGCGTCGCGAACTTGGCCTGCCCGGCTATGACCCCGTTACCGAACTCGACGACCGCGTCTGAGCCGTCCGTCTGGGTGGCTGCGCGGGCCTAGCAGAGGCCGCTGGGAATCCCGCGCGCTGGCTGGGTCTCCTGCGTGGGCATCACCTGCGGGAACGGCACCCGGTAGGGGACCGCCGTCTTCGTCACGGTGCCCAGGACATAGTTGGGCACGCACTGGGGCAGCTTCTGGACGGCGTTGATCGCGGGGTGGCTGAGGTTGGGGCGCGATGAATTCGGCGGGACCGCGAAGTTGAACGTCGAGGTCATGTCACCGACCAGGCCGTTGCGCCAGGCGCTGATGTTGGGGACCGGAACGCCAAACCGCGTCTCGATCAACTTCAGTTGAGAGGTGTGGTCGAACGTGTCGTGGACCATCAGCGGGCCCCGGCTGTAGGGCGAGATGACAAAGCATGGCACGCGATAACCCAAACCGATCGGTCCACGTATGCCACCGGAGCCGGTGACCGCGTCGATGTTGGGCACGGTGATCCACTCGCCGGGAGTTCCCGGGGGAGCCGTGGTCGGCGTGACATGGTCGAAGAATCCGCCGTTTTCGTCGTAGCTGACGATGAGCGCCGTCTTTTCCCACACCGCCGGATTGGAAAGCAGGATCCGCAGCACGTCCACAATCGCCACAGCGCCCACATTCATCGGGAACGCCGGGTGCTCGGACAACAGGAACCCCGGCAGCACCCAGGAGACCTTGGGCAGCCGGTTGTTGCGGACATCGGAGACGAAGTCTCTGGGGTAGGTCGGCGCGATGCCGTAACGGGCTAGATTCGTCCGCGGATTCTGGGCCTGCTTGAAATCATTGAGCATCCCGTCATAGCCGATGACCGTATTGTTCAGCGCCCCCAGCAGCTTGTTCTGGTAGATCTTCCAGCTGACCCCGGCATCCTCGAGATTGTCGGGCATGGTGCGCCAACTGAACCGCCCCTGGGGTTGGATGTTGGGGTCTACCAGCAGCGGCCCCCCGTTGGCGCCATCGGGATCGATAGTGCCGCTCATCCAATAGAGCCGGTTTGGCGACGTTCCTCCGATGAGCGAGCAAAAGTAGCCGTCGCAAATCGTGAACGTATCGGCCAGCAGGTAGTGGATCGGGATGTCTTCGCGCTGGTAATAGCCCATCGTCACCGGGGTGTTGCCCTGCAGCGCACTGACCGCGGCTTGGGCCGGCAGCCAGTTGTCGTTGCCGCCGTTGTTCCAGGCGTTGTGCATGGCGATCCAGTCGTGTCCTGGGTCGTTGACACACTCACCGGCAACGAGCGGGCCTCGCGTGGTGTCGAAGCGGTAGGGGATCGTGGTTCCGGCCGGATCGTTGGACTGTGTTTGGGGGTTCCAGCCTTTCTGGGCGAACAGCGGTGAGCCGCTGTCGAATCCGTTGGTGCCCGAAAGCTTGCCGAAGTAGTGGTCGAACGACCGGTTCTCCTGCATGAACAACACGATGTGCTCGATGTCGCTCAGGTGACCCGAACATGGCCCCGCTGCGTAGGCCTTTTCGGATGACCGGGCCGGCCAAGGACATGAAGGCACCGGCCCCGCTGGCGGCGGCGGCCTTGGCCAAAAACTCGCGACGCGACATCGCATCGACGGGGCTCTTGCTCACTGCCTACCTTCCCTGTGCGTTTGTGGGAGGAACGGTATACGCCGGCGATGCTTTGCTGCGCCAAGTCGACCGGCGTGTTGGAGGCAAGTTCGGATTCGCTGTCGGCCGATCCGGTTCGGCACCGGCGGGACCGGGAGCGTTCCATGATGCTGGCGTAGCGGCGGCAACGGCGCCTGGCTGTTCGGAGCCAACGGGGCTTGGCCGCCGCGTCGTTACACCAGCCAGGCCGCCGCATCGGGCGCCAACGCGCCGTCGACTAGTGGCGCGCTGGCCAGCAGCAGCTCGCCGTCCGGGAGCGTCAGCGGGCGGTCGCCGGCGTTGAGCGCGCACACCAACCCAGCCGGGCGGCGAAATATCAGCGCGCCGCGTGGGGCGCTCAGCCACCGGATTTCGTTTCCGTCGAATTCCCTACGCTTCCTGCGTAATTCGAGCGCACGCCGGAAAAACGCCAACGTCGAACCGGCATCCTCAAGCTGCTTTTCGACGGTCAGCGCCGCCCATTCGGGCGGCATCGGCAACCAGGTGTCAGCGCAGCTGGAGAACCCGAACGGGGGAGTCGTACCCGACCACGGCATCGGAACCCGGCACCGGTCACGGCCGCGTTCGGTACGTCCGGAACGTTCCCAGGTCGGGTCCTGCAACACCTCGTCGGGCAGGTCCACATCCGGCAGCCCGAGTTCCTCCCCGTTGTAGAGGAACACGGCGCCCGGCAGGGCGAGCATGAGCATCGCCATGGCCCGGGCCCGGTGCAGCCCCGTGGTCCCGCCGCCGTAGCGGGTGACCTCCCGGCCCACATCGTGATTGGCCAGTGTCCAGGTGGGGGCGGCGTTCGCCATCGCGGCGGCCTGCAGCGAGTTCTGCACCGCGGCGTGAATCTCGGCCGCATCGAAGTCGGTTCGCGCCAGCCGGAAATTGAAACCCAAATGCAGCTCATCGGGTCGCAGATACTGCGCCCAGCGAGCGTTGTCGTGTACCCACACCTCGCCGACGGTCACCGCGGCCGGGTACTCATCGATGACCGTCCGGATGTCGCGGTGAATCGCGTGCACATTCGGGTGGTTGAAGCGCGGATCGTGGTCGGTGTGGCGCAATACCTCTGCGACGTCCGATGTGTCCGGAAGCCCGGGTGGTTTGGCCATGCCGTGCGCAACGTCGATACGGAAGCCGTCCACCCCGCGTTCCAGCCAGAAGCGCAGCGTTTTCTCGAAGTCGTCGAAGACGTCGGGGTTGTCCCAGTTCAGATCTGGTTGTTCGGTATCAAACAGATGCAGATACCACTGGCCGGGCGTGCCGTTCGGATCGGTCACCCGGGTCCACGCCGGTCCGCCGAAGACTGACTCCCAGTTGTTGGGCGGCCGCACGCCGCCGGGGCCGCGCCCGTCGCGGAAGAAGTACCGATCTCGGTCGATGCTGCCTGGTCCTGCGGCAAGCGCGGCCTGAAACCAGGGATGCGCCGAACTGGTGTGGTTGGGCACCACGTCCATGATGATCTTGATGCCGCGCCGGTGCGCCGCCGCGATGAGCCGCTCGAGTGCGGCCATGCTGCCGAACAGTGGGTCGACGTCGCGGGGATCGGAGACGTCATAGCCATGGTCTGCCATCGGCGACACCGTGACGGGGTTCAGCCAGATCCCGTCGACACCGAGGTGGGCCAGGTGATCGAGCCGGGCCGCGACCCCGTCCAAGTCACCAACACCGTCGCCGCTGCTGTCCGCGAACGATCGGGGATAGACCTGGTAGAAAACCGCGGTGGACCACCACGGCTTCGCTTTGTCGCCGTCGGCCGCCATCAAAATGGTGAGTTGACCAGTGAGTGGGCGGCCATTTCCAGGTAGTCGAGCAACTCGCGACGATGATCGTCGTCCAGGGTCTGCGAATCGACGGCAGCGACGGCCGTGTGCATGCACCGCAGCCAGGCGTCGCGCTCGATCGGCGTGATTCGGAAAGGCATGTGCCGCATCCTCAGCCTGGGGTGTCCGCGCTGCTCAGAATAGGTGCGCGGGCCGCCCCAATACTGCTCGAGGAACATCCGCAGGCGTTCTTCCGCGCCCGATAGGTCCTCTTCGGGATACAGCGGGCGCAATATCTCGTCCTCGGCGACCAACTCGTAGAAGCGGGACACGATTGTTTCGAAGGTCTTGGCCCCCCCGACAGCGTCGTAGAAGGGCTCGGTCATCTGATCCATCCCTTCCATTGTGGGCCATTTGTCTTGGCTGGCTGTTGCGGGCGACCCGTTAGACCCTGTTGTTCACCCAAGTGACACGGCGTCGACGTGGCAAAAGGCGTGCGATCGGCGGCAAATCGTGGTGGACTGTTGCCCGGAGGATCTATGGCGCAGGGCAAGAAGCGCCGCGGCCACCGCAACCACGGCGCCGCGGCCAGCATGACTGGGACCGCGTCATGTCTGCACAGTGTCGATACCCATCCGCCCAACCGCCACGAGACCGCGTCGATCTGGAGCCGCCGGCGGGTGCTGCTTCTGAACTCCACCTACGAACCGCTCACCGCCTTGCCGATGCGCCGCGCGATCGTCATGGTGATCTGTGGCAAGGCTGACGTGGTGCACGACGACCCGGCAGGGCCGGTCATCCACTCGGCGACCCAAACCATCGTGGTTCCTTCGGTAATCCAACTGCGGACCTACGTCCGGGTGCCCTACCGTGCCCGGGTTCCGATGACCCGTGCCGCGCTGATGCACCGTGACCGTTTCTGCTGTGCCTACTGCGGGGCGAAAGCCGACACCGTCGACCACGTCGTGCCGCGCAGTCGCGGGGGTGAGCATTCGTGGGAGAACTGCGTCGCGTGCTGCTCAGCGTGCAATCACCGCAAGGGTGACAAGCTGCTCACCGAACTTGGCTGGTCACTGCGCCGAACGCCGCTGCCGCCGACCGGTCAGCACTGGCGACTGCTCTCGACGATCAAGGAATTGGACCCATCCTGGGCCCGATACCTCGGCGAGGGCGCTGCCTAGCGTTGTCATCGCGACTGGCCGACACTGTCGCGGTGATCAAATTCGTGTCCTAACTGCGCCGGGTGAACCCTCGGTGGGATACGGTTTGGGGCGTGAGCGTTATGGAGATTCATCTCTTTTTCGTCGGAATACCGTTGTTCTTGGTGGTTGTCCTGGGAGCGATCTTCTTGACCCGCAAGGGACCGCACCCGGCCACCTACGAACTGTCGGAGAAATGGACGCATCCCCCGATCCTGTGGGCCGCCACCGATGAGGCTGTCGGAGACGCCCACGGACACGGCGGGCATGGTTCCTCGGAATTCTCAGTTGGAGGTGGCGCCAGTGGCACATGGTGACGTAGCGACGATCGAGCCCACCGACCTGCCGCGGGGTTCGGTATTCACCAGCAGCGGACGGATATCCAGGGTGACCGAACCCGGGGAATTGTCCGTGCACTACCCGTTCCCGATCGACGACCTCGTGGCCGTCGATGACGCCCTGAAGTACGCCTCGCGTGCGTCCAACGCGCGTTTCGCGGTGTACCTCGGCGATTTGGGTAGTGACACCGCCGCTCGTGCGCGCGCGATCTTGGCCAAGGTGCCGACACCCAACGACGCGGTGCTGGTTGCGGTCTCACCCGACCAATGCGCCGTCGAGGTTGTCTATGGCGCGAACCTGCGGGGGCGCGGCGCCGAGTCGGCGGCTCCGTTGGGAGTTGCCGCCGCCACGTCGGCGTTCGAGCAGGGCAACCTGATCGATGGTCTGGTCAGCGCCATCCGCGTGCTCAGCTCGGGAATCACCCCGGCCTAGTCGCCGCGCGTCTGCCCGCGAGGGTGCGCAGCTGTACGCCCAACACGGCGTGTCGGCGTACGGTTGCGCACCCTCGCGAGGGCACACGGCCGCGCTAGAGCGCGGCGTCGAACCGTCGGGCTCGCAACGACCGCTTGACCGCGGCCTGGCCCTCGGACACCAGCCGCCGCAGCGCGGGTGCTAGCTCGGGGTCGGCCAGGAAACGGTCGGCGGCGGCAACGCCTTCCTCGGTGATGTCCCAGTAGGGGTACAAGCCGATTACCGCCGATTGGGCGACCTCGCTCGATCGGCGCTCCCATACCCCGAGAATCACCTCGAAATAGCGGGCGGTGAAGGGCTTGAGCAGCTCACCTTGTCCGGGGGCGCCGATTCCCGCGATGATGGCTCGGCCGGTGGCGTTGGCCAGCGTGTCATCCTCGACCACCGTGGTGAACGCGCGGTCTTTGACCGGGAACTGCGGCCGCGCCGCACGGGCGTGCGCACTGCTGCGCTTGCCGGTGGCGGTCGGGTCGCGCTTTTCCTCGGCGTCGATGCGGGGTGACTCCGGTCCATCGCTGTCGATGACGCCGGCGGTCGCCAGCGCGGTGACGATGCGCCAGCGCAGGTCCGTATCGACTTCCAGGCCGGCCAATCCCAACTCGGCCGGGTCATTGTCCAGCAGCGCCGCCAGCGTCTCCACATGGCGGGGCGAGAGCACCGACGTGCACAGCGCGTTGATGAAGGCCAGCTGATGATCGGACCCGGCATCGGCCGCGCGGGCCAATTCCACCAGCCGATCGGCGAACTGCGGCCAACCCGTTTCGCTGGCCCAACCCGGTTCGGCGTAGGAACCCAGCGCCGTCTGGGCTTGCAGCAGCAGTCGCTGTGCCACGCCGACTTCCGTCTCGGCGTGAATGCCGCCTGACACCAGCGACACGAAGTCACGCGCACGCAGCTCGGCCTCGCGTGTCATCTCCCAGGCCGCGGACCAAACCAGGCTGCGCGGCAACGGTTCGGCGATGTCGGCGATGCGCCCCAACGCCGTTTGCAGCGAGTCACCGTCGAGCCGCAGCGAGCAATAGGTCAGGTCGTCATCGTTGACCAGGATGAGTTTCCCGCGAGGCACACCAACCAGGGCAGGGACTTCCGACTCCGTCCCGGCGACGTCGAGTTCTTCTCGATGGACTCGCACCAACTTTCCCGACCCGCCGGCGACATCGTCGTCGTAGACGCCCACCGCCAGCCGATGCACCCGGGTCTCGCCCGCACCGGGCGCCGCGCCACTTTGCTGCACCACAAACCGGGTAAACCGGCCGTCGGCATCGACGTCGAAGTCCGGGCGCAGCGTGTTGAGACCGGTGGTCTTGAGCCACTGCTGACCCCAATTGGACAAGTCGCGCCCGGATGCCTTTTCCAGTGCGGTGATCAGATCGCTGAATGTCGCATTGCCGAATGCGTGGGCACGGAAGTAGTCCCGCAGCCCGGCCAGGAAGTGCTCGAGTCCGACATAGGCGACGAGCTGCTTGAGCACCGAAGCGCCTTTGGCGTAGGTGATCCCATCGAAGTTCACCTCCACCGCCGCCAGGTCGGGAATGTCCGCGGCGATCGGATGGGTCGAGGGCAGCTGGTCTTGCCGGTAAGCCCAGGATTTCTCGACCGTGGCGAAGGTTGTCCAGGCCTCGGTGAATTCCGTGGCCTCGCTTTGGCACAGCACCGAAGCGAAAGTCGCGAAGGATTCGTTGAGCCACAAGTCGTCCCACCAGGTCATGGTGACCAGGTCGCCGAACCACATGTGCGCCATCTCATGCAGCACCGTCTCGGCGCGCCGCTCGTAGGAGGCCCGGGTGACCTTGCTGCGGAACACGTAGTCCTCGAGGAAAGTCACCGCGCCGGCGTTCTCCATGGCACCGGCATTGAACTCCGGGACGAACAACTGGTCGTACTTGCCGAACGCGTAGGGAATGCCAAAGTGCTTGTGGTAGAAGCCAAATCCCTGCTTGGTTTGGGTGAACAACCGCTCGGCGTCCATGTACTGCGCCAGCGACGCGCGGCAGTAGATGCCCAGGGGAATGTCGCCGTGTTCGTCGCTGTAGGTGTCGTTCCAGACTGCGTACGGTCCAGCGATCAGTGCCACCAGATAGGTGCTCATCCGGGGGGTGACCCCGAAGCTGTGCACGGCGGCCGACTGGCTCTGTGAGACCTCGACCGCGGCGGCGTTGGATATCACCTTCCAGTGTTGAGGCGCGGTCACCCGGATCTCGAAAGTGGCCTTCAGATCGGGCTGATCGAAGCAGGCGAACATGCGCTTGGCATCGGCGGTCTCGAACTGCGAGTACAGGTAGGCCTCGCCGTCAACCGGGTCGACGAAACGATGCAGGCCTTCGCCGGTGTTGGAGTACCTGCAGTCGGCATCGACGATGACGACATTGCGATGCGACAGCCCGCGCAGGGGGATTCCGGTGGATTCGTCGTAACCAGAGACATCCAGCTCTTGGCCGTTGAGGCTGGCGCTGCGGACGCCCTCGGCGGCGATGTCGATCACCGTATCGGCGCCGGGCAGCGCGTCGAACATCACGGTGGTGGTCGAGCGGAACGTGCGCTCGCCGGTCACATCGAGGTTGACCTGGTAACTGTCGACCGTGATCAGGGCGGCGCGTTCGACAGCTTGATCCCGGGTGAGGTTTGGAAGAGCCACGGCGTCCAAGATATCGGCTGCGCTGGCACTGCACACGACAGCCCCGCTGCAAGATCGTGGTAAGGCTGGCCGGTGCCGTGGTCAGTGGTGCCCTGGGCAAGCGGGGCCAACCCGATTCGCCTGCCCGCGATAATCATCCACCGGTGAATTACGTTCCCCCATAACGCATTTGCGAGAAATTGTAGTGCCGACTCGGCTAGGGTGTGGTGCCAATGCTCTCGAATTTTGATGGTCGGTAAGTGCTAGCGGTGCCGTGGCTGATAGGAGACTGAGCGATGTCCTTTGTGGTGGTGGACCCGGAGATGGTGGCGGCGACGGCAGCGGATTTGGCGAATATCGGTTCGACGATCGGCGCGGCCAATGGTGCCGCGGCGGCTACGACGAGGGCGGTGCTTGCCGCGGGGGGCGATGAGATCTCGGCGGCCGTAGCCGCGTGCTTCGAGGCGCAGGCTGAGGCCTATCAGACCTTCGGTGCCCACACGGCGGCACTTCACGACCAGATTGTGCGGGCGTTGACTGCGGGTGCGGGCGGCTATTCCGCAGTTGAGGCGGCCAACACTTCGCTGCAGCAGGCCGCGAATCTGGTGACCTCTCCAGTTCAGACACTTACCGGGCGGCCATTGTTCGGCAATGGCGCCGATGCGACGACCCCGGGCGCCAACGGCGGAAATGGTGGGTGGCTCATCGGTAGCGGTGGTGACGGGGCGGCCGGCGGCGTGGCCGGCCAGGCCGGCGGCAATGGCGGTAGCGCCGGGCTCATCGGTGATGGCGGTAACGGCGGCACGGGTGGGTTCGGTGCGGCAGGGGGTACCGGTGGCGCGGGCGGGATGCTGTTCGGCAATGGCGGCAACGGCGGCGCGGGGGGGCGTTGGTGTCACCGCGGGCCTAGGTGGCAACGGCGGTGCCGGCGGCAGTGCGGGGCTGTGGGGTCACGGCGGCAACGGCGGAATCGGCGGGGCAGGCGGGGCCGGGGCCGATGGCGTCAATCCTGTCCCGGCTGACGCCCCATTCAGCTACGCCGATAGTGGCCAGCAGGGTCATGACGTCATCGATGGCACCGCTGCTGGCGGCCACGCCGGCGCCGACGGAACTACCGCCGGGGAGATCGGCGGCGTGGGTGGCCGTGGCGGCGCCGCCTGGGCCCAATCACCAACGGGTACCCCCAATGTCACCGGTGGTGCTGGTGGCGGCGGCGGTGACGGGGGTTCCGGCGCGATGGGCGGCGGCGGCGGTGCCGGCGGCGACGCCACCGCAGGGACCGGGGCGGTTGCCACTGGTGGTGCTGGTGGCGCCGGCGGCGCCGGAGCCATCGGCGGAGCCGGCGGAGCGGGTGGTTCCGCCGGTACCGTGCTCGGCACCGGCAGTGCCCACGGCGGGGCCGGCGGGGCCGGCGGGCCGGGCGCGGCGGGTGGCATCGGTGGCGCGGGGGGCAGCGCGGATGTGAACGCGAATGTCTTTCCCGGGCAATCCGCGACCGGCGGCAACGGCGGTATGGGCGGACGCGGCGGTGATGGCGTTGCTGCCGGCCTTGCCGGCGACGGCGGCAATGGTGGTGTCGGCGGTCAGGGTGGACTGCTGTTCGGAGATGGCGGCATCGGTGGTGCCGGTGGTGGCGGCGGTATCGGCGGAACCGGCGCTGTCGGTGGCGGGGGTGGTGCCGGCGGAGCCGCTGGCGACGGCGCGTTCGGCGGTGGCCCGTTCCACACCGGGCAGGGTGGTGTCGGCGGTGATGGCGGTGATGGCGGTGATGGCGGTGATGGCGGTGATGGCGGTGCCGGCGGTGATGGCGGCAACGGCGGAAATGGCGGCGCCGGTGGCGCGGGCGGGCTGATCGGTCACTCCGGTGGTTCGGGGCTCGGCGGTGCCGCCGGCGGTGGCGGAAGCGGCGGGGCCGGTGGTTTGGGCGGCGCCGGTGGGTTCGGTGAGGGTGGGGGTGCTGCGGCCGGTGCCAACGGTGCGACCGGTGCGACCGGCAACTCGGGCCACTCCGGCCAGGCCGGCTGACCGGGGAGAAAATGCATCTCCCTCGGTGGGGCGATCCGGGAACAATCAGCGGGTGGCCCCGGTTGCGCTGAATTGACCACCGACGAGAGGACCGCACGCCATGCCCGATCAGGCCGCCGAAAAATCTATTGCCGACTTCTGGTTCGACCCGCTGTGTCCGTGGTGTTGGATCACCTCGCGCTGGATCCTCGAGGTGGAGAAGGTTCGCGACATCGAAGTGAACTTCCGGGTGATGAGCCTTGCCATCCTGAACGAGAATCGTGAAGGTCTGCCCGAGCAATATCGCGAAGCCATGGCCAAGGCGTGGGGACCGGTGCGGGTAGCGATTGCGGCGGAGCAGGCGCACGGTGCCGGTGCGCTGGCCTCGCTCTACACCGCGATGGGCACCCGGATTCACAACGAGGGCAACAAAGACCTCGATGAGGTGATCAAGCTGTCGCTGGCCGACGCTGGTCTGCCCGCCGATCTGGCTGCGGCCGCCACCAGCGACGCCTATGACGATGCGCTGCGCAAGAGCCACCATGCCGGGATGGACGCGGTGGGCGATGACGTCGGCACCCCGACCATCCACGTAAACGGTGTCGCCTTTTTTGGGCCGGTGCTGTCCAGGATTCCGCGGGGCGAACAAGCCGGCAAGCTATGGGACGCCTCGGTGACTTTCGCCGCCTACCCGCACTTCTTCGAGCTCAAGCGGACCCGCACCGAGCCGCCCGAATTCGACTGAACGCGGGTGCGTAACCGCTTGGCCAAGTGCTGAACATCGCCGGTGAGGCGCATCTATAATCCGGCCAGTGTCGATTCCCGGCCGATCGGATGTGCGGAATTATGACTGTGCGGCCTGCTAGGTAGTCGTCGATAACTACCCCGCTGGATCAGCCCCCAGCTACCGATCCACGGGCGAGCAAGAAGCGTCCCGACCGCACCCGCTGGCTGTATTTCGCGGTCATCGGCGCGGTGATCCTCGGGGTGATCGCCGGGCTGGCTGTGCCGTCGATCGGCCCACACGTCGCGGTCCTCGGGACGACATTCGTCAACCTGATCACCATGATGGTTGCGCCGGTGATCTTCTGCACCATCGTGTTGGGCATCGGTTCGCTGAACCGGGCCGCGCTGCTCGGCAAGGTCGGGGGACTGGCGTTCCTCTACTTCTTGGTGATGTCAACGGCGGCGCTGGGGATCGGCCTTTTCGTCGGCAACCTGATTGGGACGGTTCGCGGTCTGCATCTGTCCGTCGAGTCAATGGGCAGCGGCGTCGAGGTGGCCGACGCGGCGCCGCCGTCGGGCTGGATGCACGGCCTGCTCGATCAGGTCATCCCCACCTCGTTGTTGTCGGGTCTGACGAATGGCAACGTGCTGCAGGCACTGTTTGTGGCGCTGTTGGTCGGCTTCGCGGTCCAGGGCATGGGCGCTGCGGGTGAGCCCATCCTGCGTAGCGTCGAGTACCTGCAGAAGCTGGTTTTCAAGGTGCTTGGCATGCTGCTGTGGCTGGCGCCCATCGGCGCATTCGGCTGGATCGCCAGCATCATCGGGGCCACCGGTTGGGGTGCCGTGGCCAACCTGCTGATCCTGTTGGTTGGCTTCTACCTGACGTGTGCGGCGTTCGTGTTCGGTGTGCTGGGCGTGTTGCTCTACGTGGTTTCTGG
The DNA here is from genome assembly GCF_003584745.1 of Mycobacterium pseudoshottsii JCM 15466. Classification (NCBI taxonomy): domain Bacteria; kingdom Bacillati; phylum Actinomycetota; class Actinomycetes; order Mycobacteriales; family Mycobacteriaceae; genus Mycobacterium; species Mycobacterium pseudoshottsii. The sequence continues at coordinate 4,206,762 of NZ_AP018410.1, read as the reverse complement.
GGTGTCGATCTTCCGGCTGGTTCGCTACCTGGCCCGGGAGTATCTGCTGATCTTTGCCACGTCGTCGTCAGAGGCGGTGTTGCCGCGACTTGTCGCCAAGATGAAGCACCTGGGCGTCGAACCCGCGACCGTCGGGGTGGTGGTGCCCGTCGGGTATTCGTTCAACCTCGATGGCACCGCGCTGTATCTGACCATGGCGTCGCTGTTCATCGCCGACGCACTCGGACGGCCGTTGGCGTGGGGCGAGCAGATCTCGCTGCTGGTGTTCATGATCTTTGCCTCCAAGGGCGCCGCCGGCGTGAGTGGTGCGGGTCTGGCCGCGTTGGCCAGCGGCTTGCAGGCCTATCGTCCCGAGCTCCTCGGTGGTGTCGCGCTGGTCGCGGGGACAGACACCTTCATGAAGGAGGCCCGTTCGCTGACGAACTTTTCCGGCAACGCGGTCGCGACAATCCTGGTGGGCTGGTGGACCAAGACGATTGACCGGGCAAAGGTCGACGCGGTACTGCACGGTCGCGATCCGTTTGACGAGTGGACCATGATCGATCGGGACGACGCGCCGCCGACGGGCGTCGCCGAGTCTTGAGCGGGCCGAGCCCGCCGGTTCGCCCAACGTGGCGCGACACGCCGCGCTTTGCATAGCTGACTTCCGCCAGGGAAGGATGTCGGGCATGCGCGTCTACCTGGGGGCCGACCACGCCGGCCTGGAGCTCAAACAGCAGATCATCGAGCACCTGAAAGCAACTGGGCACGAGCCGATCGACTGCGGTGCATTCACCTATGACGCCGAGGACGACTACCCGGCGTTTTGCATCGCCGCCGCGCAACGCACCGTGGCAGACCCGGGCAGCCTGGGCATCGTGCTGGGCGGATCGGGCAATGGTGAGCAGATTGCCGCCAACAAGGTCCCCGGTGCCCGCTGCGCTCTGGCCTGGAGCGAGCAAACCGCATCGTTGGCGCGCGAGCACAACAACGCGCAGCTCATCGGCATCGGCGGTCGGATGCACACCGTTGCCGAGGCGCTGGCTATCGTCGACGCCTTCCTGTCCACACCGTGGTCCAAAGCCGAGCGGCATCAACGTCGAATCGACATCTTGTCCGAGTACGAGCGGACCCACCAAGCGCCGCCGGTGCCCGGCGCTCAGGACTGAGAGCACCTGTGCCCGAAGGGCATACGTTGCACCGGTTGGCGCGGTTGCATCAGCGCCGGTTCGCCGGTGCGCCGGTGGTGGTATCGAGTCCGCAAGGCAAATTCGCTGACTCGGCCGGCGCGGTAGATGGCCGAGTGTTGCGCGCCGCCAGCGCATGGGGCAAGCATCTGTTCCATCACTATGCCGGCGGTCCGGTGGTGCACGTGCACCTCGGTCTCTACGGGGCTTTCACCGAATGGGTACGTTCTGCCGGTGAGCTTCTTCCCGACCCGGTCGGGCAGGTGCGGATGCGGATGGTTGGTGCCGAATACGGCACCGACCTGCGCGGGCCCACCGTATGTGAGGTGATCGACGACGCCCAGGTTGCCGATGTGCTCGCCCGGCTGGGACCTGACCCCTTGCGTAAGGATGCCGACCCGTCGTGGGCGTGGGCTCGGATCGCCAAGTCGCGCAGGCCGATCGGTGCACTTCTGATGGACCAGAAGGTGATGGCGGGGGTCGGCAACGTCTATCGCAGCGAGTTGTTGTTTCGGCACCGCATCGACCCGTACCGCAGCGGTCAGCGGATCACCGAAGCGGAGTTCAGCGCGGCCTGGACCGATCTGGTGGCACTGATGAAAGTCGGTTTGCGCGGCGGCAAGATCGTTGTGGTTCGTCCCGAACATGACCACGGGGCACCGTCGTACGCGGCGGGACGGCCTCGCACCTACGTGTACCGGCGCGCGGGAGATCCATGCCGGGTGTGTGGGGCCACGGTCGGTACGGCCGTACTCGAGGGCCGCAACGTCTTTTGGTGCCCCTCCTGTCAGGCGTGATCTTGATCACTATCTATGTGCGCAACGTGACGTCACCTGACTTGCGTTCTGGCACTTCGGTTGTCGGCCCCAGGTTGGGCACGATTCTTCAGATTGGCTACAGGTTGGCCGGGTAAGTCTGGTGCCTATGAAAACTTACCCACGTTTAGCTGCAACAGGCTTGGCAATGGTCCTCGGTCTGGGACTGGCCGGAGTAGGCGTCGCATCCGAGGCTGCGGCGCAGCCCGGCGCCCCCACGCAGTGGTGCCCGGGCGACTTTTGGGATCCCGGCTGGGGGCAAAACTGGGACATGGGTCACTGTCACGACAACTGGCGTGGGCCAGGACCCAACCCCCAGCCCGGTCACGCAGGTCCGGAAGGGCCGGGAGAGCCCGCACCTGGGCAGCAGGGACCGGACGGGCCGGGTGGTCCCGGGGGGCCGGGAGAGGGGCTGGGCGGGCCGGGTGGTCCGCACTGATCCCTGACGACGCCTAGCCGGATGGCCGCACCCTGCCGACATCGGTTCGGCAGGGTGCGCTCGTTCGGGTTGGCCGCGGCGAGCTAGTCCGCGGCAACGTCAAGTGCCGCGTAGACCTCGTTGCTCAACGCGACGCTGCGCGGGTCGGCGTTGGCCTTGCTGGCGTCGAAGCGGTTCATCACGTACGCATAGCCGATCCGGTGTTCGAGGTCGACGAAACCGAACGACCCGCCCAGGCCGCCATGGCCGAAGATTTTCTGGTTGGGACCGTTTACGGCGCGCTGGTTGAGCATGTACCCCAAGCCCCAGCCGTGATCGGCGACCCGCGGCCCGAGCACCAGGTCGGTGTCGAAGCCGCCCTGCGAGACCCGGACCAGATCCATGTGCTCGCGGCTCAGCAGTTTCTCCTGCGCCAGTGCGTTGTAGAACGTTGCCAATCCCAGCGCGGAGACCTGCGCGTTGGTGCCGGGGAACTCCAGCTGGCGCCACAGGTGCAGGTCGTTGGAGCCAAGTTCGTCATCGGGGGCAAACCCCATCGCAATCGACAGCCCCGCCTTGGGGTGGTCGTCGAGGCTGGTGGGGTCGCTGGGGGCTTGCACATCGGCCAGCAGGTCTCGGGCGTGCGGCTTGTTGACCCGCTCGGCGCAGCGGCTCTGGTCGAAGGGGGACAGGCCGATGTGGACGTCGGCGCCGATCGGTTCGGCGATCTCGGTGCGCAGATACTGCCCGACCGTGCGCCCGGTGATCCGGCGGAATACCTCGCCGAGGATGAAACCGAACGTGGTCATGTGGTAGCCCTGGGCGCTACCCGGCTCCCACCGCGGCTCGGCCAAGGCCAATTGCTCGCACACGAAATCCCAGTCGGTGACTTGTTGCCAGCTCATTCGCGCGTTGGGGCCGATCACACCGGAGCGGTGGCTGAGCACCATGGCCACGGTGATGGCTTCCTTGCCCGCCTGCCCGAATTCGGGCCAATAGCGGGCGACCGGAGCGTGTAAGTCCAGTTCACCGCGGTCGGCGAGCTGGTGGACACAGGTGGCCGTGAGCGCCTTGCTGCCGGACAACACGGTGGTCAGGGTGTCTTGCCGCCACGGCCGGGTACCGGCGGCGTCCGCGGAACCGCCCCAGAGATTGACGACCAGATCACCGTCCACCCACACCGCGACGGCTGCTCCGACCTCCATGCACTGGGTGAAGTTCCGTTCAAAGGCAGCACGCACTCTTTGGAACTTCCGCGCACATGAGCCGTAAATATCGACGTCGCTCATGGCGCCTTTCTGTGGTGCATAGGCCGTGCTTGGAGCGGGCGACGGGAATCGAACCCGCGTAGCTAGTTTGGAAGACTAGGGCTCTACCATTGAGCTACGCCCGCATGTAGCAAGTCGAGCGAAACTCTACGTGGTGGCTGAGATCAAATCTAATCGACGCAGTCATGTGACCGCTTGGGACGCGGCGCGACTTCCTCGAGGACCCTGTCGGACCCTGGAGGTCCTTGCAGGCCCGCCGCCGCCGGGCCGTAGGATCGCGAGGTCAGTCCGGGGTGTAGCGCAGCTTGGTAGCGCATCCGCTTTGGGAGCGGAAGGCCGCAGGTTCAAATCCTGTCACCCCGACCAACTCACCGCCACGAACAACCACCAAGGAGCAGATCCGTGAAGAGCAGTGTCGAGCAGTTGAGCCCCACCCGGGTTCGCATCAAGGTGGAGGTGCCCTTCGCCGAACTCGAGCCTGATTTCCAGCGGGCCTACAAAGAGCTGGCCAAACAGGTGCGGCTGCCCGGCTTCCGGCCGGGGAGGGCGCCGGTCAAGCTTCTCGAGGCTCGCTTTGGCCGGGAAGCGATGTTGGACCAGATCGTCAACGATGCCGTGCCCAGCCGGTACGGCCAGGCGTTGGCAGAGTCCGAGATCCAGCCGCTGGGCCGACCGGACATCGAGGTGACTCAAAAGGAGTATGGCCAGGACCTGGCCTTTACCGCTGAGGTGGACGTTCGACCGGAAATTGCGCTGCCGGACCTGACCGGGCTGTCGGTTTCGGTGGATGCGATCGAGGCCACCGACGACGAGGTCAACGCCGAGTTGGAGTCGTTGCGTGCCCGGTTCGGCACGCTGACCGGAGTGGAGCGCCCGGTGGCCACGGGGGACTTCATCTCGATCGACTTGTCGGCGGCTGTCGACGGCGAGGACGTGCCTAACGCCGCCGCCGAAGGGTTGTCCCACGAGGTCGGCTCCGGCCGGCTTATCGCGGGTCTCGACGATGCGGTGGTCGGATTGTCGGTGGACGAGTCGCGGGTATTCACCGCCAAGCTGGCGGCCGGAGATCACGCCGGGCGCGATGCCGAGGTCACCGTCACGGTCAAGTCGGTCAAGGAGCGCGAACTGCCCGAACCCGACGACGAGTTTGCGCAGTTGGCCAGTGAGTTCGACACCATCGACGAGCTGCGCGCAAGCCTTCGCGAGCAGGTGCTGCAAGCCAAGCGGGTCGGCCAGGCGGAGCAGATTCGCAACGCCACCATCGACGCCCTGCTCGAGCGGGTCGACGTGCCGACGCCGGAGTCGTATGTGCAGGCGCAGTACGAGGGTGTGCTGCACAGCGCACTCAGCGGCATCAACAACGACGAGGCCAGGTTCAACGAACTGCTCGTTGAGCAAGGATCTTCGCGTGACGCGTTCGACGCTGAGGCCAGGACCGCCTCGGAGAAGGACGTCAAGCGGCAATTGTTGCTGGACGCCCTGGCCGATGACCTCAAGGTCCAGGTCGGTCAGGAAGACCTGACCGAACGCCTGGTCCTCACGTCGCGCCAGTACGGCATCGAACCGCAACAGCTGTTTGCCTACCTGCAGGAAAACAACCAGCTTCCGTCGATGTTCGCCGACGTTCGGCGCGAGTTGGCGGTCAAGGCCGTGGCCCAGGCCGCGACGGTGACCGACACCGACGGCAACACGATCGACACCAGTGAGTTCTTCGGCAAGCCGCCGGAGAACGACGTAACGGACTTGTTGGACGACGACGCCGACGGAGACGCCGGCGTGGACGCCGATGGGGATACAGAAAACTCAGCAGAGCCCGCCGACGCGGACAGCGCCGACGCGGACAGCGCCGACGCGGCCCAGGGGGCCGGCTAAGGCCACATGGCATGACGCTGTGAGCGAACGCGCCGACTTCAGGGGGTGCGTGGGCGCCACACAGTGGGTGCGGTTGGTTAGGGTCGGACACAGAAGAACTCGAGAAAGCAGGTAACCCAGTCGTGACTGACATGCGTTCGAACTCGCAGGGTCTCAATCTCACGGACTCGGTCTATGAGCGCTTGCTCTCCGAGCGCATCATCTTCCTGGGGTCGGAGGTGAACGATGAAGTCGCCAACCGGCTGTGCGCGCAGATTCTGTTGCTCGCCGCCGAAGACGCCAGCAAGGACATCAACCTCTACATCAACTCGCCGGGTGGATCGATCAGCGCCGGCATGGCGATCTACGACACCATGGTGCTGGCCCCCTGCGACATCGCCACGTATGCGATGGGCATGGCCGCCTCGATGGGCGAGTTCCTGTTGGCGGCGGGCACCAAGGGCAAGCGTTACGCGTTGCCACACGCCCGCATCCTGATGCACCAGCCGCTGGGTGGGGTGACCGGTAGTGCGGCCGACATCGCGATTCAGGCCGAGCAGTTCGCCGTCATCAAGAAGGAGATGTTCCGGCTCAACGCCGAATTCACCGGCCAGTCGATCGAGCGTATCGAGGCGGATTCGGATCGCGACCGCTGGTTCACCGCCCCCGAAGCTCTGGAATACGGTTTCGTCGATCACATCATCACCCGCGCCGCCCACGTCAACGGAGAAGCACAGTGAATCCTCAGGTCCAGCCCCAGGCGCGGTACATCCTGCCGTCGTTCATCGAGCACTCCAGCTTCGGGGTCAAGGAATCCAACCCGTACAACAAGCTGTTCGAGGAACGCATCATCTTCCTCGGCGTCCAGGTCGACGACGCGTCGGCGAACGACATCATGGCGCAGCTGCTGGTGCTGGAGTCGCTGGACCCCGACCGTGACATCACCATGTACATCAACTCGCCGGGCGGCGGGTTCACCTCGCTGATGGCGATCTACGACACCATGCAGTACGTGCGGGCGGACATCCAGACGGTATGTCTGGGACAGGCCGCTTCGGCCGCGGCCGTGTTGCTGGCCGCGGGAACCCCGGGCAAGCGCATGGCGCTGCCCAATGCGCGAGTGCTGATCCACCAGCCGTCGTTGTCGGGCGTCATCCAGGGACAGTTCTCCGACCTGGAGATCCAGGCCGCCGAGATCGAGCGGATGCGCACCCTGATGGAGTCCACGCTGGCCCGCCACACCGGCAAGGATCCCTCGGTGATTCGCAAGGACACCGACCGGGACAAGATCCTGACCGCCGAAGAGGCAAAGGACTACGGGATCATCGACACGGTTCTGGAGTACCGCAAGCTCTCGGCCCAGAACGCCTGAGGCACGGCCGGAATTTCGTTGACGGGCGACGGTCAGTACGACCGCGCTCGGCTGTCTTAGTCGAGGTCTGACCCGGCGAGTTGGCTCTCGTCGGGGTCGGGGCTCTCGTCACAGTCGGGGCGGGCAAAGCGCCGCAAGCCCAGGACGAACGCGGCCGCCAGTAACACCGAGGCGCATCCCAGCGCGATTCGGATGCCCTGCATGAAGTCCGAATCGGCGGCGCTGACGATATTGGTTTCCTGCGCCGACGTGATGCGGTGTCGCGGCCCGATGAAGGCCGCGTGCGCATGCGGATTGGCGCTGTCCACGATGGTGTTGACAACGATCGAGCGCACGACGGGATCGGGCAGGTCATCTTCCATGCTGTCCGGCAGTGTGGCGCCCAAACCATGCGGCCAGAATCGAGCCCAAGAAGGCGACACCAAAAATTCCGCCCATGGACCTTTGCAGGTTGAGCAGGCCGGCGGCCATGCCGGCGCGGTGATCATCAACCTTGGTCATACCAAGGTGTAGCAGCGGTGTGACGCTGCCGCCGGCCCCCGCGCCGAAGACGGTCAGTCCCATCAGGGCGAGCGCGGGCACATGGCCCATCGCGGTGACGAACAGCACCAGCCCGGTGACCATGGCAGCCAGACACGTCACCACCGGCAGCCGCGGGCCCCATTTGTTGACCGCCGCGCCCGCCAGCAGGCTCGCCATCCCAAATCCCGCGGCCACCGGCAACATCATCAGGCCCGCGTGCAGCGGCGACAGGTCGCGCACATTCTGGAAGAACTGCGTGATCACCATCAGCGTCCCAAAGAAGCAGGACATCACCACGAAATAGACGATCAGCACAGACCGGTACACCGGCTCGGTGAACAACTGGAGATCGATCAACGGAAACGGGGCGCGCCGTTCATGCCGGATGAAAGTCCACAACAACGCGACGATGATCAACAGCAGTGAGGTCAGCACGATGACCGACCGCTGCTGAAACCGAGGTGCCTCGATGATCGTGTACGCCAGCACCGCGATCCCGGGCACGAAGGTCAGCTGTCCCACCCAATCCAGCTCGGTCGGGTCAGGATCCCTGGACTCGTCGACACCGATCAGGGTCAGCACCAACACGATCGCGCCGAGCGGCACGTTGACCGCGAACACGCTGCGCCAGCCAAGGGTCTCCACCATCAGTCCGCCCAGCGCCGGTGCCGACGCGGCGCCGACCATCCCAATGGCCATCCAGTCCGCGATGGCCCGCGCCTTCATGCGCTGATCGGGAAAGGCGTGGCTGAGCAGGGCAAGTGACAACACCGATATGAACGATGCGCCCAGGCCCTGGATCACTCGGGCCGCGGTGAACATGCCGAGATTGATCGGGAGCACGCAAACCACCGAACTTGCGACGAACAGGGCCAGTCCGACAAAGAATCCGCGCCTGCGGCCGTAGCGGTCGCCCAGCAAGGCGCAGCTCATCAACATGGCCGCCATCCCCAGGCTGTATCCGGCGACTGCCCACTGAAGACCTTGCTCGCCGGTGTGAAACACCCTTTGGATACTGGGCAATGCGACGTTGACGATATTGACGTCCACGAACACCATGAAGATGCCCAGCCCCGTTGCCGCCACGGTCAGCCGCTGGCGTCGGGTCATGACGACATTGTCAGTGGCGGGGGCAGTGGCGGGTACCTCAGCGCTGCCTGACGTGGTTGGGGGTTCGCCGATTTCGCCTGGGTTGCTCATAGCCCGCCTTGACCTTTCGCGTGGACAGGGAATGCGGCTAGAAGTTCGTCGGCTAGGTTTGACGGCTTTGACGGGCCCGCGGATCGGGGAGCAGGCCGGGACCCCAGGGCGGACCACGAGGCCGGTCGGCGGCCGGCGCTGCCAAACCATGCGTTGCCGAGCATCGCTCTCACAATGCTCAACACTAGGGAAACTGACGTAGTAGCAACTGCGTTTTACGCAGCTTTTCCAACGCCGGCTCGGTGACGGGGGACCAGGGCTCAACCGTGGGCGCCGGCGGGACTGGGCGCCGACGCGAGCCGCCGACCTCGATCAGTGCAGAAACATCAGCCAACCGCGCAACGTCGCTGTAGGGTTGTCGCCTGGGGGCTTGGTAGCCATGAGTTTCGCCAGCTGACGGGCCTCGGTGGCGTAACGACCACGACACGCCAGAGAAACGTACAGCGCGTCTCGGCGAGTAGTGGGAGCCGTTGGGCTATATGTTGCATTCAGACGAAAGGCACGAATAACCCAGTGAATACCAAGGACGCTATTCGGTGTTAACGGTCGCGGTGGGCCGGAGCAAGCGGGTAGCGTCGGGGGGTACACGCGGCACGGCAAGACGAACGGCGAACAGGAAGTAGGCCCTCACCAAAATGGCGCGCATAGGAGACGGCGGCGACCTGCTGAAGTGCTCGTTCTGCGGAAAGAGTCAGAAACAGGTCAAGAAGCTCATAGCTGGCCCCGGTGTGTACATCTGTGATGAGTGCATCGATCTGTGCAACGAGATCATCGAAGAGGAACTCGCTGACGCCGACGATGTGAAACTCGACGAACTGCCCAAGCCGGTCGAGATCCGGGAATTCCTCGAGGGCTACGTCATCGGCCAAGACACCGCGAAGCGCACGCTCGCCGTCGCGGTCTACAACCACTACAAGCGGATCCAGGCCGGCGAGAAGTCTCGCGATTCCAGGTGCGAGGCCGTGGAGCTGACCAAGTCCAACATCTTGATGCTCGGGCCTACCGGATGCGGTAAGACCTACCTAGCCCAGACCCTGGCCAAAATGCTGAACGTGCCGTTCGCGATCGCCGACGCCACCGCGCTGACCGAGGCGGGTTATGTGGGTGAAGACGTCGAGAACATCTTGCTCAAACTCATTCAGGCCGCCGACTATGACGTGAAGCGCGCCGAGACCGGCATCATCTACATCGACGAGGTCGACAAGATCGCTCGCAAGAGCGAGAATCCCTCCATCACGCGCGATGTCTCCGGTGAGGGTGTTCAGCAGGCCCTGTTGAAGATTCTGGAGGGCACCCAGGCTTCGGTGCCCCCGCAGGGCGGCCGCAAGCATCCGCACCAGGAATTCATCCAGATCGACACCACGAACGTGCTGTTCATTGTCGCGGGTGCATTCGCCGGGCTGGAGAAGATCATTTACGAGCGGGTCGGCAAGCGCGGTCTGGGCTTCGGCGCCGAAGTGCGCTCCAAGGCCGAGATCGACACCACCGACCACTTCGCCGAAGTGATGCCCGAGGACTTGATCAAGTTCGGGTTGATCCCCGAATTCATCGGTCGGCTCCCGGTCGTTGCCTCCGTCACCAACCTGGACAAAGAGTCCTTGGTCAAGATCTTGTCCGAACCGAAGAACGCACTGGTCAAGCAGTACACCCGGCTCTTCGAAATGGATGGTGTGGAGCTGGAGTTCACCGATGACGCGCTGGAAGCGATCGCCGACCAGGCGATCCACCGCGGCACCGGCGCTCGCGGGCTGCGGGCCATCATGGAAGAAGTCTTGCTGCCGGTGATGTATGACATCCCGAGCCGTGACGACGTCGCCAAAGTGGTGGTCACCAAGGAGACCGTGCAAGACAACGTGTTGCCGACGATCGTGCCTCGCAAGCCGTCACGTAGTGAGCGCCGCGACAAGAGTGCTTAACCGGCGCTGATGCCGGGCGCTTCCGGTCGCAAGCCGGCGTCATCGACCGAGTCGAGTGACGCCGGCTTCGCTGATTCGATGGCGGCCTACGATGCGCTGCCGCGGCGAGTGGTCCATGCGCTGGACCTGGTGAACTTCTCGCTGGCTGACGTCCGCGATGGCTTGGGTCCGTACCTGTCGGTGTACCTGTTGGTGACCAACAACTGGGACCAAGCCTCGATCAGGTTTGTGATGGCTGTCGGCGGCATCGCGGCCATCGTGGCGCAGACACCGATGGGCGCGTTCGTGGACCGGACGAAGGCCAAGCGGGCGTTGGTCATCACCGGCGCCTTGGCGGTCACCGCGAGTGCGCTGGCGATGCCTCTGTTTCCCGAACTCCGCTCCATCTCGTTGCTGCAGGTGCTCACCGGGATCGCCAGCTCGGTCTTTGCTCCGGTGCTGGCTGCAATCACGCTGGGCATCGTCGGCCCGCAGCTGTTCGCCAGGCGGATCGGGCGCAATGAATCCTTCAATCACGCTGGCAACGCCACGGCCGCCGCCATCACCGGTGGGTTGGCCTTCTTCTTCGGGCCGGTGGTGGTGTTCTGGGTGCTTGCCACCATGGCGGCGATGAGCGTCGTGGCAACCCTGCGTATTCCGCATGATGCGATCGATCATGACCTCGCCCGCGGTATGGATCACGCGCCCGGGGAACCGCATGCTCAGCCATCAGGCTTTGGGGTGCTGCTGCACAACCGCACATTGATGATCTTCGCGGCGGCCGTTGTCGCTTTCCACTTCGCCAACGCGGCCATGCTGCCGCTGGTTGGCCAGGTGCTGGCCCTGCACAACAGGGACGAGGGCACGGCGTTGATGTCGTGGTGCATCGTGGCGGCCCAGGTGGTGATGGTGCCCGTGGCGTACGTGACCGGAAGCAGGGCCGATGCCTGGGGACGAAAGCCGATCTTTCTGGTGGCGTTCGCCGTCTTGACCGCTCGTGGCTTTCTCTACACGCTGTCGGACAACTCGTACTGGCTGGTTGGGGTCCAGTTGCTCGACGGCATTGGCGCCGGCATCTTCGGAGCGCTGTTTCCGCTTATCGTCCAGGACCTCACCCACGGAACGGGTCACTTCAACATCAGCCTTGGCGCCATCACCACGGCGGTGGGGGTCGGCGCGGCGTTGTCCAACTTTGCTTCCGGCTGGGTGGTCGTCACTGCGGGCTACAACGTGGCCTTTATGTCCCTTGGTGCGATCGCTGGCGCGGGCTTCATCTTGTACTTGCTTGCGATGCCGGAAACGGCATCGGCAAGACTTGCCGGGCGTTGAGTTGCGGTGGCTGTGCGCGGCGGGCTGACGTCGTGCGCCACGCTCGGCGCGGCCGGGGCGGAAGAAGTGACCAATACCACACTTTTCTTCGGCCGCCGTTATCGCCCCCTCTGACGTCGGGTTTGCGATGTATGTCCCCTGTACACGGGACATTTCGGCGTCATTGTCCCCTTAGGGAGGTGACATGAGGTTGCCATACACTCCTTATGTAAGTGCCATAATCGGTACTGCCAGTGACACAAAATCGTGAGGGCGGGGAGCCACTCCGACGACGCGTAATCTAGAGATTTGGCGCGGAGTGCCTGTCCCCAGTTAGACGGAAGGGCGGAGACGTGGATCCGAACGGCAGCGAAGCCGGACCAGAGTCTCATACCGCGGCGACCCATGGCGGGCCTGACCGGCAGCGCCTGGAGAATGTGGTTATCCGTTTCGCCGGGGACTCCGGCGACGGCATGCAGCTGACCGGCGACCGATTCACGTCGGAGGCCGCGCTTTTCGGCAATGACTTGGCGACCCAGCCGAACTACCCCGCCGAGATCCGGGCCCCCGCAGGCACGCTTCCCGGGGTTTCGTCTTTTCAGATTCAGATTGCCGACTACGACATCCTGACCGCCGGTGACCGGCCCGACGTGCTGGTGGCGATGAATCCGGCCGCGCTGAAGGCCAATATCGGCGACCTGCCGCTGGGCGGGATGGTGATCGCCAACTCGGACGAGTTCACCAAGCGCAATCTGACCAAGGTGGGGTACGTAACGAACCCGCTGGAGTCTGACGAGCTCGAGGAATACGTCGTCCACTCCGTCCCGATGACCACGCTGACGCTGGGAGCCGTCGAAGCGATCGGCGCATCGAAGAAGGACGGGCAGCGGGCCAAGAACATGTTCGCGCTGGGCCTGGTGTCCTGGATGTATGGGCGGCCGATACAGACCAGCGAGACGTTCATCAGGGAGAAGTTCGCCCGCAAGCCCGAGATCGCTGAAGCCAATGTGTTGGCCCTGAAGGCGGGCTGGAATTTCGGCGAAACCACCGAGGCTTTCGGCACCACCTACGAAGTACCCCCGGCGAAGCTTCCGCCCGGCGACTACCGGCAGATCTCCGGGAACACCGCGCTGGCTTACGGCATCGTCGCGGCCGGGCAGCTGGCCGGCCTCCCCGTGGCGCTGGGCAGCTATCCCATCACGCCGGCGTCGGACATCCTGCACGAGCTGTCCAAGCACAAGAACTTCAACGTGACCACCTTCCAGGCCGAAGATGAGATCGGTGGCATCTGTGCCGCACTTGGCGCCGCTTATGGGGGCGCGTTGGGCGTCACCAGCACATCGGGACCCGGCATTTCACTCAAGTCGGAGGCGCTCGGGCTCGGCGTGATGACCGAGCTGCCGCTGATCGTCATCGATGTGCAGCGGGGAGGGCCGTCGACCGGTCTGCCCACCAAGACCGAGCAGGCTGACCTGCTGCAGGCCCTATACGGCCGCAACGGTGAGTCGCCATTGGCGGTGCTGGCGCCGCGGTCGCCTGCCGACTGCTTTGAGACCGCTCTCGAGGCGGTGCGGATTGCGGTGTCGTATCACACGCCGGTGATCCTGTTGTCCGACGGTGCGATCGCCAACGGATCGGAACCATGGCGCATCCCGAACGTCGCCGATCTGGCGCCGATCAAGCACACCTTCGCCAAGCCCGACGAGCCCTTCCAGCCCTACGCCCGCGACCCGGAAACCCTGGCGCGCCAGTTTGCCGTGCCCGGCACTCCCGGACTGGAACACCGTATCGGCGGACTAGAGGCGGCCAATGGAACGGGCGCCATCTCGTATGAGCCGACCAACCACGACCTGATGGTGCGGTTGCGGCAGGCCAAGATCGAGGGGATCAGTGTTCCCGATCTCGAAGTCGACGATCCGACCGGTGATGCCGAGCTGCTGATCATCGGGTGGGGCAGTTCCTACGGGCCCATCGGCGAAGCGTGCCGGCGGGCGAGGCGGCGTGGGACCAAAGTGGCGCATGCTCATCTGCGCTACCTCAACCCCTTCCCGGCGAATCTGGGCGAGGTGTTGCGACGTTACCCGCAGGTGGTGGCTCCGGAAATGAACCTGGGTCAGCTGGCGTTGGTGCTGCGTGGGAAGTATTTGGTCGACGTGCAGTCAGTCACCAAGGTCAAGGGTGTCTCGTTCCTGGCCGACGAGGTGGGGCGCTTCATCCGGGCCGCGCTGGCCGGCAGACTGGGCGAACTCGAGCAAGACAAGATGATGGTCGCCAAGTTGTCGGCGGCCACGGTTGAAGCGGGAGTAGGCGCATGACCCGTGCCGCGACGACGCAGAGCGAGGCGATGAGGAGGAGCGGCGCTCATGACTAGCGTGATCGGCAATCTGGCTGGCACAAACCTGGGTGTAACGCCTGTTTTGTCCAAGAACACCGGAGTGCCCACCACCGACCAGCCACAGAAGGGCAAAGATTTCACCAGCGACCAGGAGGTCCGCTGGTGCCCCGGCTGTGGCGACTACGTCATTCTCAACACCATCCGCAATTTCCTGCCGGAGCTGGGGTTGCGTCGCGAGAACATCGTGTTCATCAGCGGGATCGGCTGCTCTAGCCGCTTCCCGTACTACCTCGAGACCTATGGCTTCCACTCGATCCACGGGCGCGCTCCGGCAATTGCGACCGGTCTCGCGCTGGCCCGCGAAGACCTCTCGGTTTGGGTGGTCACCGGTGACGGCGATGCCCTTTCGATCGGGGGCAACCACTTGATCCACGCGCTGCGGCGCAATGCCAACATCACGATCCTGCTGTTCAATAATCGGATCTACGGGCTGACCAAGGGCCAGTACTCGCCGACGTCGGAGGTCGGCAAGGTGACCAAGTCGACGCCGATGGGTTCGCTGGACACCCCGTTCAACCCGGTGTCATTGGCGTTGGGGGCCGAGGCCACGTTCGTCGGCCGCGCGCTGGACTCCGATCGTGCGGGGCTTTCTGAAGTGCTGCGCGCCGCCACCGAGCATCGTGGCGCTGCGTTGGTCGAGATCCTACAGGATTGCCCGATTTTCAACGACGGCTCCTTCGACGCGCTGCGCAAGGAGGGTTCCGAAGAGCGGGTCATCAACGTCCACCACGGCGAACCAATCGTGTTCGGCGCCAACGGGGAATACTGCGTGGTGCGATCCGGCTTCGGCCTCGACGTGGCCAAGACCGCCGACGTCGCCGTCGACGAGATCGTGGTGCATGATGCCCACGCCGATGACGCGGCCTACGCCTTCGCACTGTCGCGGCTGTCCGATCAAAACCTCGAACACACGGTGTTGGGTATCTTCCGAAGCATCAGCAGACCGGCCTACGACGACGCGGCTCGCTCCCAGATCAGTGCCGCTCGGGAGTCGACGCCTTCGGATTCGGCGGCGCTGCAGTCGCTGCTGCGTGGCCGCGACACCTGGACCGTTTCCTGAAATGGCCGGACGCGAGTCGGACGCCGTGTCGTTGGCAGGGGTCGTCCTAGCCGGGGGAGAATCCCGGCGAATGGGACGTGACAAAGCCACACTGGTGCTGCCCGGTGGCAGCACGACAATGGCCGAGCACGTGCTCGGCATTGTCGGGCAACGCTGCGAGCCCGTCTTTGTGATGGCGGCCCAGGGGCAGCCACTACCGCCCCTGCAGGTTCCTGTGCTGCGCGACGAATTGCGCGGGTTGGGACCGCTGCCGGCGACCGGACGTGGCCTGCGTGCGGCCGCGGAGGCCGGCGCTCGGTTTGCCTTTGTGTGTGCCGTCGACATGCCCGGGCTGACGGTGGATCTGATCGATGATCTGGTGCGCAGCGCTATTGAGACCGACGCCGAGGTGGTGCTGCCGTGGGACGGCCGCAGCCACTATCTGGCGGCGATATACCGGACCGATCTCGCCGAGCGGGTCGACGCGCTCGTCGCCTCGGGCGAGCGCAAGATGAGCGCTCTGGCCGACCGTTCGGATACGCAACGGATCGTGATGTCGGACTCTGCGCCGTTGGCCAATGTCAACACTGCCGCGGACCTGCCCGCACCGGTGCGGCCCGGACACTGACCCTTGCCGTATCGGTCGCTGGGTGGCCTGCGTGCACCGGTGGTTATGACTGCTTTTCTAGATTTGTCTCGCTGATTTCATTTCCGTTCGATTTGGAATGGGTCTCCGAATATTTCTCTTCTTTAGTGTTCGTCGATTCGCATCGTTATTTGTCGCGGCCTATCCCGTTATTGGTTTCCCCCGGATCTTGAACGGTCGGAGCGGCAGGGCTCCGGCGTTGTTGATTAGCAGGCTTGTGAGCTGGGTTGATGATCTTTGGTGCCGCGCTATTGGGGCCGGAGTATAGGCACGGGCTATCTGGAGAACGATCGAGTTGGTTACTGTTCGTCGTTGGTCTGGAGTTGCCCGTGCCTACCGTTTCAGTATTGCCTGTGTCGTCGGTTCCAGAGGTGTTCGACCGCTGGAGTCCTGGTGAGCGCAGCGAGCTCATCGGATCGGAGTTTCTCGATGTGTTGGCCTCGGTGCCAGACCCGAGGGACCCGCGCGGTCGGAGGTATTCGCTGATGGCTTTGTTGGCGATCGCGGTTCTGGCCACTGCCGCGGGGATGCGCGGCTATGCTGGTTTTGCCACATGGGCGGCCACCGCTCCCGATGATGTGTTGGCCCAATTAGGGGTCCGGTTCCGGAGGCCCAGTGAGAAGACCTTCCGCGCTGTTTTGTCTCGGCTAGACCCCGCCGACCTCAACGCCAGGATGGGCAGTTACTTCACTGCACACGTGGCCAGCAGCGACCCCAGTGGATTGGTGCCGATCGCGTTGGACGGCAAGATGCTGCGTGGTGCTTTACGCGCCAAAGCGACAGCCACGCATCTCGTGTCGGTGTTCGCCCACCGTGCCCGATTGGTGCTCGGTCAACTCGCTGTCGCCGAGAAAAGCAATGAAATTCCCTGCGTACGTGCCCTGCTCACGCTGCTGCCGGGTAGCTTGCGGTGGCTGGTCACCGTGGATGCGATGCATACCCAGGTCGTCACCGCGAAGTTGATCTGCGCCACCTTGAAGTCGCACTACCTGATGATCGTCAAGTCCAACCAAGCCAAAATACTTGCGCGTATCACCGCGCTGCCCTGGGCCGAGGTGCCCACAGCCGCTACCGACGACTCCCGCGGCCACGGCCGTGTCGAGACCCGCACCCCGCAAATCATCACCGCTGCACGAGGAATCGGCTTCCCCTACGCAAAACAAATCATCCGGATCACTCGTGAACGCTTGATCACCGCCACCGACCAGCGCAGCGTGGAGGTGGTCTATGCCATCTGCAGCCTGCCGTTCGAGCACGCCCGCCCTACCGCGATCATGACCTGGATGCGTCAACACTGGGGAATCGAGAACAGCCTGCACTGGATACGCGACGTCACCTTCGACGAAGACCGTCAAAGGGCACATACCGGAAACGGCGCACAGGTCCTAGCAACGCTACGCAACACCGCGATCAATCTGCACCGCCTCAACGGCGCCGACAACATCGCCGAAGCCTGCCGGATCACCGCTTTGACCGCCAACCGCCGCCTAGACCTCCTCAATCCACAATTCCCCAGCTCACAAGCCTGCTAATCAACAACGCCGGAGCCCTGGTCGGAGCGGCTACCGGCGCCGCTAGAACGTATTGCGTTGCCGTACAGGGTATTTAGTACCTACGGTCGATTCCGTTTTAGCCGGGGAGCCTTCCTATTGGTCCGGCGCTGCCCTGGGTGGGAGCTGGCGACCGTATTGCAGCAAATTCGAAAACATCGCAATCTTCGTGCCGATGCGGGGGCCTGCCCGGCTCTTGTCGCGCAGCCTGGGGTTTGCTTCGTGGAGTTAGGGTCGTCTCGGTGTGGCGGAGGTAAAAGCTCTGTCCTGCAGCGATATTCGTCCCTGCGGTGACTCTTTGCTCCGTCAGCCGCCACTGCTCGTCCATCGCGGTGAACGACACTGTGACACTTGATGTTCAGTTGTTTGACAGCAGACTTCTACGAACTGCAGCTGAATGTGGTCCAACTCGCCTTTGTCCGTGGTTATGACCTGGGTCACGGCGGCCGCGCTGTGGGTGCCTAGTGCGCCGGCCGAGTTGTTGATGGGCAAACTCGTGTCTCAGCTCACAAAATGTGCGTGATTCGGCTCACGAAGGCGCTCAAACCGGCAATGCTCGTGTATTGCCACAAACTTGCGCCTGACCAGCGGGAACATTTCTGGTATCCGGCCGTGATTCGCGCGTTATAGAACTGAAATATCGGCGTGGCGGAGATGGCGAATCCAAATCGTTATCGTACGGTCCCCGTAGCCCAAAAAACCGGGCAACAGTAATGAACAAAATTGAATCCACGGACCCGCGTGTGAGCGGAGCTGCGGGCGGCACGAGTTTCGTATAGCCGCCGCTGCGGTCGGGCAAGGCCCGCCGGGCAGATCAGGCCCTCCGCTGTCGTGCCGAAACGAGACGGCACGTCTCAAAGCAGCAATTCCTAACTGGACATCGCAACCAACC
The DNA here is from genome assembly GCF_003584745.1 of Mycobacterium pseudoshottsii JCM 15466. Taxonomy (NCBI): domain Bacteria; kingdom Bacillati; phylum Actinomycetota; class Actinomycetes; order Mycobacteriales; family Mycobacteriaceae; genus Mycobacterium; species Mycobacterium pseudoshottsii. The sequence goes on along the minus strand of NZ_AP018410.1, from coordinate 4,188,425 downwards.
CACGTCTCGTGGGCTGGCTGGCTTTGGCGCGCGCACCGCGAAAGGAACAATCTTGAAGAACGTCCGCAAGACGCTCATCGTCGCGGCGATCACAGGGACGCTCGTGACTGTGCCCACCGCCGCCACCGCCAACGCCGACGACGGCCTGGACCCGAATGCGGTCGGTGCCGACACGACGGGCTTTGACCCCAACCTGCCTGCGGCCCCGGGTGCCTTTGAGCCGCCCGCCCCGCAGGACGCACCGCCGGCCCCCGCGCTGGCCGATGCCGACCCGGACCTGCCGCCGCCGGCGCCGGACGCCATGATCGCGCCGGTCGACATGCCGGAGGCCCCCGCTCCGGAGGAGGCACCGCCGGCCCCGCAGGACGCACCGCCGGCCCCCGAGGCCATGATCGCGCCGGTCGACATGCCGGACGGTCCCGCTCCGGAGGATGCACCGCCGGCCCCGGACGCCTTCGCGCCGCCGGCCCCTGAGGATGTTCCGCCAGCTCCGGAACCAGTCGCTTTCGAGCCGCCGGCGTCGGACGTTGCCCCGCCGCCCGCTCCCAAGGTCTACACCGTGAACTGGGACGCCATCGCACAGTGCGAATCCGGCGGTAACTGGGGCATCAACACCGGCAACGGCTACTCCGGTGGCCTGCAGTTCACCGCGAGCACCTGGCGGGCCAACGGCGGCGCGGGATCGGCCGCCGGTGCGAGCCGTGAAGAGCAGATCCGAGTGGCCGAGAACGTGCTGCGCAGCCAGGGCATCGGCGCGTGGCCGGTCTGCGGCCGACGCGGCTAGCCGACGCCACGCTGGACTTTTGATGAGAGTGTCGGGCCTTCGGGCCCGGCACTCTCACCTTGTTTGGGGTCTTACCGGGTCCAGCCCGGCCCTATCAGGTGTGAATCCGGGCGCCACTGGCCCTCGTCTGCTCACTAACCCCTGACCGCGCGGTAGCGTCGGGTCGGTGAGCGAGACGCCGCGTGAATTCGACATCATCCTCTACGGAGCGACCGGCTTCGTCGGCAAGCTGACCGCGCAATACCTGGCCCGGGCCGGCGGCGACGCGCGAATCGCGCTGGCCGGCCGGTCGACCGACCGATTGTTGGCGGTCCGTCAGACGCTGGGAGAGGCCGCACAGTCCTGGCCCGTGGTCAGCGCCGACGCCGGCGCACCGGCGACACTCAAGGAGATGGCCGCCCGCACCCGGGTGGTCGTCACCACGGTTGGGCCGTACATGCGCTATGGCCTGCCCCTGGTGGCCGCGTGCGCGGCTGCCGGCACCGACTATGCCGATCTGACCGGCGAGCCGCCGTTCGTGCGCGAAAGCATCGACCTGTATCACAAACAGGTCGCCGACACCGGGGCCCGGATCGTGCACGCCTGTGGCTTCGATTCGATTCCATCGGACCTCACCGTGTACGCCCTCTACCGTGCCGTCCGCGACGACGGTGCCGGTGAGCTGGGTCGCACCGACTTCGTCGTCCGTTCGTTCGCCGGCGGGGTATCGGGCGGCACGGTCGCGTCGATGCTGAAAATTTTGCGTGCCGTCTCCGCCGACCCCGATCTGCGTCGCCAGTTCACCGACCCCTACACGCTGAGCACCGACCGCGCCGCCGAGCCGGAACTTGGACCGCAGCCCGATCTGCCCTGGCGTCGTGGTGGACGAATCGCTCCAGAACTGACCGGGCTGTGGACGGCAGGATTCATGATGGCGCCCACCAACACCCGCATCGTGCGGCGCAGCAACGCGCTGCTGGATTGGGCGTACGGCAAGCGGTTCCAGTACACCGAACACATGAGCCTGGGCTCGTCGGCGGTGGCGCCAGTGGCCTCGGCCATGATCAGCGGTGTTGGCAACGCGATGACGGGCTTGGGCAGCCGCTACTTCCGGTTGCTGCCACAACGGTTGGTGGAGCGCATCGCTCCCAAACCCGGCACCGGCCCCAGCGCCGCAACTCGGGAGCGCGGCTACTACCGCATCGAGACCTACACCACGACGACCTCGGGTGATAGGTACGTGGCACGGATGGGGCAGGACGGTGATCCCGGGTACAAAGCGACGTCGGTGTTGCTGGGGGAGTGCGGTCTGGCACTGGCCTTCGATCGTGACCAGCTTTCGGGCCTGCATGGCGTGCTCACCCCGGCGGCCGCGATGGGTGACGCGTTGCTAGCGCGCTTACCGGCCGCGGGTGTCGCGCTGGCTACCGAACGGTTAACTTGAACTGGTCTGCCGCAACGGCTTTCGGTGAAGAGCGCGGCGGTCTAGTGTCGAAAGTGGTCCACAGAAGTTCACAGCGCACCCAATGAGCCGCAAAAGAGGTGGCATCGATGGCCGGTCTCGACGATCTTTACGCTCGGATACCTACCTCGGAAATCGCCAGTCGGCTAGGCGTCGACCAGGGCGAGGTTGACAGCGCGGTTCACGTGCCGGTGCCGGTGCTGGTCAGCGGTCTGCACCAGACTTCGCAAGATCCCGACCATGCCAGCAGGATCGAATCTGCCGCCAACCGTCAGGCGGCCCGGGGCCTGCTCGACGCCGGCGGGGGTCTGGATCACAACCTTGATGCGGCGGACCGGGGCGACGGACATCAGACGATTGCGACACTTTTCGGTGGCAACGACGCCGAGCAAGTCGCATCGGCGTTGGCCAAGGGCGGCGCCGGCAACCGCGATCTGCTCAAGCAGCTGTTGCCGATCGTGCTCCCGATTGTGTTGGCCTACATCGGAAATCAGCTAGGCTCGGGGGAAGGATCGCAGCAGAACTCCGAGTCAGCCTCCCGCGGAGGGCTAGGCGAGGTGCTGGGCAGCATCCTCGGGGGCGGATCCGTTGACAAGTCCCTGGGGAGCATTCTCGGCAGTGTGCTGGGAGGCAAAGGCGGCGCCCTGGGTGACATTCTGGGCGGCCCACTGGGCGGTAAGAAGTAGCGCCAGTCGGCGGCCGGCGTAGCTGCCGTTTCGCTCGACCACCGCGAGCCGATTCAAGATAAGTAACGAGAGGGGTATTGCCAATGTCGGACACACTGACCGAAGGACAGCAGCTGGTGCCGGGGGAGTCACTGGTTTCCAAGAACGGGGCTTACACCCTGACCTTGCAAGACGACGGCAATCTCGTGTTGGCCTCCCGCGGCACCCCGCTGTGGGCGAGCGCCACCAACGGCCAGCAGGTGGTGCGCGCCGAGGTGCAGCGCGACGGCAACTTTGTGGTGTACACGGCGGACAAACCGGTCTGGCACACCGACACCAAAGGCAAGAAGAACGTCCGGCTGGTGCTGCAAGACGATCGCAATCTGGTGCTCTATGCCGCTGACGGACCGGCCTGGTCGACGCATACCGAGACCGACGCCCCGCCGCCGCCCGAGCCCACCGCCGCGGCCGAAGCCACTGCCTCGGATACGGCTCAGCGCGTCGACACCACCCCGGAGGCCGTCGCGGCAGCGGTCGCCGAACCGGCGCCACCGGAGCCTGCTGCCGAGCCCGCGCCGCGGACCTACACCGTGGTCTCCGGTGACACCCTGTGGGCCATCGCGGAGCGCTTCTACGGCGACGGCAGCAAGTATCAGGTGATTGCCGAGGCCAGCGGTGTGGCCAATCCCGACTTGATCCACCCCGGCGAGGTGCTCACGATTCCCTGATCGCGGCTAAACGGCGTGCACCTGAGGTTTTGGGTGCCTACAGGCCGCCCGAGCGCTATTCCTAGAATTGACCGGTGACCGCCAGCGCCGATTCTGCCGCCGACCAGCTGCCCAAGTCGTGGGATCCAGCTGCGATGGAAGGCGACATCTATCAGAAGTGGGCGGATGCCGGCTACTTCGTCGCCGATCCGACCAGCTCGAAACCGCCGTACTCGATTGTGTTGCCGCCGCCCAACGTGACCGGCAGCCTGCACATGGGCCATGCGCTGGAACACACCATGATGGATGCCCTGACCCGCCGCAAGCGGATGCAGGGCTATGAGGTGCTGTGGCAGCCGGGAATGGACCATGCCGGCATCGCGACCCAGACCGTAGTGGAAAAGCAGCTCGCGGCCGACGGTAAGACCAAGGAAGACTTCGGTCGCGAGCTGTTCGTCGACAAGGTCTGGGACTGGAAGCGCGAGTCGGGCGGCGCGATCGGCGGCCAGATGCGCCGGCTCGGTGACGGGGTGGACTGGAGCCGTGACCGGTTCACCATGGACGAGGGCCTGTCGCGGGCGGTGCGAACGATCTTCAAGCGGCTCTACGATGCCGGGCTGATCTATCAGGCCGAGCGGTTGGTCAACTGGTCGCCGGTGCTGCAGACGGCGATATCCGACCTCGAGGTGAACTACCTCGAGGTGGAGGGTGAGCTGGTGTCGTTCCGGTACGGCTCACTAGAGGACTCCCAACCCCACATCGTGGTGGCCACCACCCGGGTCGAAACAATGTTGGGCGATACCGCGATCGCCGTCCACCCGGACGATGAGCGCTACCGCCACCTGGTCGGCACCACCTTGGCGCACCCATTCGTGGACCGGCAGCTGATCATCGTCGCCGATGGGCACGTGGATCCCGAATTCGGCACGGGTGCGGTCAAAGTCACCCCGGCACACGACCCGAACGACTTCGAGATCGGAATGCGCCACCAATTGCCCATGCCTTCGATTCTGGATACCAAGGGCCGGATCGTGGACACCGGAACGCAATTCGACGGCATGGACCGATTCGAAGCCCGGGTCGCGGTGCGTGAGGCGCTCGCGGCCCAGGGGCGCGTCGTCGAGGAGAAACGTCCCTACTTGCACAGCGTCGGGCATTCCGATCGCAGTGGAGAGCCAATCGAGCCACGGCTTTCGTTGCAGTGGTGGGTGCGGGTGGAGTCGCTGGCCAAGGCCGCGGGTGATGCGGTGCGCAATGGGGACACCGTGATCCACCCCGCAAGCCTGGAGCCACGCTGGTTCGCCTGGGTCGACGACATGCACGACTGGTGCATCTCGAGACAATTGTGGTGGGGTCACCGCATTCCGATTTGGTACGGCCCCGACGGGGAGAAGGTGTGCGTCGGTCCGGACGAGACGCCGCCGCAGGGGTGGGAACAGGACTCCGATGTCCTGGACACCTGGTTCTCCTCGGCGCTGTGGCCGTTTTCCACACTGGGCTGGCCCGAACTGACTCCAGAGCTGGAAAAGTTCTATCCCACAAGTATTTTGGTCACCGGATATGACATCTTGTTCTTCTGGGTGGCCAGGATGATGATGTTCGGCACCTTCGTCGGCGGAGACGAGGTGATCACCCTGGACGGCCGCCGTGGCGCCCAGGTGCCGTTCACCGACGTTTTTCTGCATGGCCTGATCCGCGACGAGTTCGGCCGGAAGATGAGTAAGTCCAAAGGCAACGTCATCGACCCACTGGATTGGATCGACACGTTCGGTGCCGACGCATTGCGCTTCACTCTGGCCCGTGGTGCGAGCCCCGACAGTGACCTGGCAGTGGGCGAGGACGCGGTCCGGGCGTCACGAAACTTCGGTACCAAGTTGTTCAACGCGACCCGTTACGCGCTGCTCAACGGTGCCGCGCTGGCCCCGCTGCCCCCGCTGGGGGAGCTGACCGATGCCGACCGCTGGATCCTGGGGCGGCTCGAAGAGGTTAGGGCCGAAGTTGATTCGGCCTTCGACAGTTACGAATTCAGCCGGGCCTGCGAGGCGCTCTACCACTTCGCGTGGGACGAATTCTGCGACTGGTACGTCGAGCTGGCCAAAACCCAGCTCGCCGAGGGCCTTTCGGCTACCACCGCGGTGCTGGCGGCGGGGCTGGACACACTGTTGCGGTTGTTGCACCCCGTCATCCCGTTCATCACCGAGGCGTTGTGGCAGGCGCTGACCGGGCAGGAATCGCTGGTGATCGCCGACTGGCCGCAGCCCTCCGGAATCACCCTGGATCCGGTTGCCGCGCAGCGGATCAGTGATATGCAGAATCTGGTCACCGAGATCCGGCGTTTCCGCAGTGACCAAGGGCTGGCCGACCGGCAAAAGGTGCCCGCTCGGCTGATCGGTGTCGAGGAATCCGATTTGGGTGCTCAGGTTGCTGCCGTCACCTCACTGGCGTGGCTTACCGCGCCGGGTGAAGGCTTTGCGCCGTCGGTCTCGCTGGAGGTTCGGCTCGGCCCGAGCATGAACCACACGGTTGTTGTCGAGCTCGATACCTCGGGCACCATCGACGTGGCTGCCGAGCGGCGGCGTCTCGAAAAGGACTTGGCCGCAGCCGAAAAGGAATTGGTATCGACCGCGGCCAAATTGGCAAACGCCGATTTCCTGGCCAAGGCGCCCGAGGCCGTCGTCGGCAAGATCCGCGATCGCCAACGTTTGGCGCAGGAGGAAAGCGACCGGATCACGACCAGGTTGGCAGCGCTGCAATGAGTTTCGATCCACCTGACTGGACAGGGTTAGCTCAAGGGAGTGACGCCGAACCGACCCCGGACGAACTCGCGTCTCTGCTGCAGGTCGAGCACCTGCTGGACCAGCGCTGGCCGGAAACCCGCATCGAGCCGAGCCTGACGCGGATCAGTGCGCTGATGGACCTGCTTGGTTCACCACAGCTGAGCTACCCGTCGATCCACATCGGGGGCACCAACGGCAAGACGTCGGTGGCGCGCATGGTTGACGCGCTAATCACCGCGCTGCATCAACGCACCGGCAGGACCACCAGCCCACATCTGCAGTCGGCGGTGGAACGGATATCGATCGATGGAAAGCCGATCACCCCGGCTCAATACGTCCAGACCTACCGCGAGATCGAGCCGTTCGTGCAAATGATCGACCAACAGTCGCAGGCCGCAGGCGGGGCGGCAATGAGCAAATTCGAGGTGCTCACCGCGATGGCGTTCGCCGCGTTCGCGGACGCGCCGGTCGATGTCGCGGTGGTCGAGGTCGGTCTGGGAGGACGGTGGGATGCCACCAACGTGATCAACGCGCCGGTCGCGGTGATCACCCCGATCAGCATTGATCACGTCGACTACCTCGGTGATGACATCGCGTCTATCGCCGGTGAAAAGGCCGGCATCATCCACAAAGCCGCCGACGGTTCCCCTGACACGGTCGCTGTCATCGGGCGTCAGCTCCCTGAGGCCATGGAGGTGCTGCTGGCCCAGGCGGTTCGCGCCGACGCCGCCGTCGCGCGAGAGGACTCCGAGTTCGCCGTGCTGGGCCGCCAGGTGGCGGTAGGCGGGCAGCTGCTTCAGTTGCAGGGCCTCGGTGGGGTCTACTCCGACATCTACCTGCCGCTGCACGGTGAACATCAAGCGCATAACGCGGTGGTGGCGCTGGCGGCAGTGGAGGCGTTCTTCGGTGCCGGCGCCCAGCGTCAGCTCGATGTCGACGCGGTGCGTGCTGGTTTCGCCGCGGTCACCAGCCCCGGCAGGTTGGAGCGCCTGCGCAGCTCACCGACGGTCTTTATCGATGCCGCCCACAATCCGGCCGGGGCGGCGGCGCTGGCGCAGTCGCTGGTCGCAGAGTTCGACTTCCGCAGCCTGGTTGGGGTGGTCGCCGTGATGGCAGACAAGGACGTGAATGGCATTCTGGCCGCACTCGAACCCGCATTCGACTCCATCGTGGTGACCCACAATGGTTCGCCACGGGCGTTGGATGTCGCGTCACTGGCCCTGGCGGCGGAGCAATACTTCGGCCCCGACCGGGTGATCACCGCAGAGAACCTGCGTGATGCCGTCGACGCGGCAACCGCGCTGGTCGATGAATCCGCGATCGACTGGGAAGCGCAGGGGGGCTCACTGTCGGGAACCGGGATCGTCATTACCGGTTCGGTGGTCACTGCCGGGGCCGCCCGCGCCTTGTTCGGTCGTGATCCGCAATGACCGGGCAGCCGCAAGAGCCGGCAAATCACGGGGATCCGGCACCACAGTCAGACCCATGGAAGAGCTTCGGCTCGGTGATGGCAGCGACACTTATCCTCGAGGCGATCGTGGTGCTGTTGGCCATCCCGGTGGTGGGTGCGGTCGGCGGCGGGCTGACTCCGGCGTCGCTGGGTTACCTCATTGGGCTTGCCGTGACGCTGGTGTTGCTGGCCAGCGTGCAGCGCAGGCCGTGGGCGATCTGGGCGAACCTGGGCATTCAGCTGGTGCCTATCGCCGGCGTTTTCGTGTACCCGGCCGTCGGGTTTTTGGGTGTGGTGTTCGGCGCGGTATGGGCCATGATGGCGTACTTCCGTGCCGAGGTCAGGCGTCGAGAGCGCCAGGGGCCTCCGCCGTCGCGCTGATCTGACCGGCCTAGGGGCATCCAGGTTTAGGCCGCAGAATCGGGCCATCTACTGTTAGCCCCCGTGACCGAACGGACCCTCGTACTGATCAAGCCAGACGGTGTGCAGCGCCAACTGGTGGGCGAGATCATCAGCCGCATCGAGCGCAAAGGCCTCGCTATCGCGGCGCTAGAGCTCAGGAACGTGACCGAGGAGCTGGCCAGCCAGCACTACGCCGAACATGAGGGCAAGCCGTTCTTCGGCTCGTTGCTGGAGTTCATCACCTCGGCGCCGGTGGTAGCGGCGATCGTGGAGGGACCGCGAGCCATCGCGGCGTTTCGCCAACTCGCCGGTGGTACCGATCCGGTCGAGAAGGCCACGCCGGGCACCATCCGGGGTGACTTCGGCCTGGAAACCCAGTTCAACTTGGTGCACGGCTCGGATTCGGCCGAATCCGCGCAGCGCGAGATCGCACTCTGGTTTCCCAGCGCCTAGCTCCGCGACGCGGGGCTTGCGGGCTGGTTTTGGACCGGGTTGCTCAGGCGAGGGTGACTCGCTCCGGTGGTATGGGATACTGACTTCGGGTGAACGTCGCTGTACCAGCGTCGGACACCCGGATGAAGACTTCGACAAGCGCGACGATCGCGTTCCCGTGATGCGGCGCGGCGTGTCAAGCCGTCATTCAGTACGGCGCCGAGTGGGTTCGTTCGGAGCTGCTCGGAGCGAGACCATCACAAGCCCGGGAGAAGTGACCCGGGCACACAGTGAAGCCCTCGCGTGGCCGCGTCGATTAGACGCGCCCGGGGGCTTGAGGAGAATACGTGGTAGACGGTGCCCCATCTTCAGACCCGGAAAACGAGCCGACACAGCGTGAGGACCTGCCGGACCGCCTGAGAGTTCACTCACTGGCGCGAACGCTGGGAACCAGTAGCCGTCGGGTGCTGGATGCGTTGAGTGCGCTCGATGGGCGGATTCGCAGCGCCCATTCCAGTGTGGACCGCGTCGATGCGGTCCGGGTGCGCGACCTGCTGGCCGAGCAACCTGCCGAGGAGGGCCAGGCCGAGGAGGGCCAGCAAGCTCCTGACGCCGTGGCCGCTGAGGTGCCCGATGCGCCCGGCGAACCCGCCGAGCCCGAATCGCGCCTGATGCTGGAAACCCAGGAGACGGTGCAGGTCGTCGAGACCTGGGTGGAGCGGCCGCACTACATGCCGCTGTTTGTCGCACCCCAGCCGATTTCGGAGCCCGTCGCTGGCGACGATGCCGATGACGAGTCGGGCGACGAAGGTGACGATGACGAAGAGCAGGCCGACCGGCCGGCCAACCGGCGCCGCCGCCGGGGTCGGCGCGGGCGCGGCCGCGGGCGCGGCGAGCAGGGCGCAAACGACGGTCAGGACCAACCCGGCGACGATGGTGACGATTCCCCGCAGAAGACGGGGGGCAACTCCACGTCATCGGACGACAGCGAGGCGCAAGACGGCGCTGACTCCGAAGAGTCGGACAACGGCGACGACGACAACGGTTCGGCCGACGGCGCCAGCCGGCGTCGGCGCCGGCGCCGGCGCCGCAAGTCGGGTGCTGGTGATGACGGCGACGAGGGTCCGGCCCCGGATGACCCGCCCAACACGGTCGTACACGAGCGTGCCCCCCGCTCCGGCGGCAAGTCGGGCAACTCGGATAGCGGTGACGATTCCGGTGGCAACGAGGTCAAGGGCATAGACGGCTCGACACGGCTGGAAGCCAAGCGGCAGCGCCGCCGCGACGGGCGTGACGCCGGACGGCGCCGCCCACCGGTGTTGAGTGAGGCCGAGTTCTTGGCTCGTCGCGAGGCGGTCGAGCGGGTGATGGTGGTGCGCGACCGGGTTCGCACCGAGCCGCCCCACCCGGGCTCGCGTTACACCCAGATCGCGGTGCTTGAAGACGGCATCGTCGTTGAGCACTTTGTGACCTCGGCTGCTTCTGCCTCCCCGGTGGGCAACATCTACCTGGGGATCGTGCAGAACGTGCTGCCTTCGATGGAGGCGGCATTCGTGTATATCGGTCGTGGCCGCAACGGCGTGCTCTACGCCGGTGAAGTCAACTGGGACGCGGCGGGCCTCGGCGGGGCCGACCGCAAGATCGAACAGGCTCTCAAGCCAGGCGACTACATCGTTGTGCAGGTCAGCAAGGACCCGGTCGGCCACAAGGGTGCCCGACTGACGACACAGGTATCGCTGGCGGGCCGCTATCTGGTGTACGTGCCGGGTGCGTCATCGACCGGGATCAGCCGCAAGCTGCCCGACACCGAACGTCAGCGGCTCAAGGAAATCCTGCGTGAGGTGGTGCCCTCCGACGCCGGCGTGATCATTCGAACCGCGTCCGAGGGTGTCAAAGAGGACGACATCCGTGCGGACGTCACCCGGCTGCAGGAGCGCTGGAACCAGATCGAGGCCAAGGCCGTCGAGATCAAACAGAAGGCCGCGGGCGCCGCGGTAGCGCTCTACGAAGAGCCCGACGTGCTGGTCAAGGTCATCCGGGATCTGTTCAACGAAGACTTCGCCGGGCTGGTCGTATCCGGGGACGACGCGTGGGACACCATCAACGAGTACGTGAGCTCTGTTGCCCCTGATTTGGTTTCCAAGCTGAGCAAGTACGAACCGGCCGTCGGGTCGGAGGGGCAGGTCGGGCCGGATGTCTTTGCGGTGCATCGCATCGACGAGCAACTGGCCAAGGCAATGGATCGCAAGGTGTGGCTGCCCTCGGGCGGCACTCTGGTGATCGACCGGACCGAAGCGATGACGGTGGTCGACGTCAATACCGGCAAGTTCACCGGTTCCGGCGGAAACCTCGAGCAGACGGTGACCAAGAACAACCTGGAGGCCGCCGAGGAGATCGTGCGCCAGCTGCGGCTGCGCGACATCGGTGGCATCGTGGTGATCGACTTCATCGATATGGTGCTGGAGTCCAACCGTGACCTGGTGCTGCGCCGGCTGACCGAGGCGTTGGCCCGCGACCGGACCCGTCACCAGGTGTCGGAAGTGACTTCGCTGGGTCTGGTCCAACTGACTCGCAAGCGGTTGGGGACCGGGCTGATCGAAGCCTTCTCAACCTCCTGTCCGCACTGCAGCGGCCGTGGGATTCTGCTGCATGCCGACCCGGTGGATTCGGCGCCGACGACTGGACGTAAAGCTGACTCGGGTGGTCGGCGGAACCGCCGATCGAAGAAGAACCGCGCCGAAGAGCCCAGCGAGAAGGAGGCCGTGGCCAAGGTTCCCACCCACGCCCCGGGCGAACACCCGATGTTCAAAGCCATGGCCGCGAGTTCGTCATCGGAGGCCGAGCACGGTGACGGGGAAGTCGAGGAGTCCGGCGAGGAGTTGACCGCCGCGGTCGACGACCAAACCGCGGTTCAGGTGGCCCTTGATCTCGGCGAGACCGAAGAGTCCGAAGAGACCGACGGGTCCGACGAGACCGACGAGACCGACGAGACCGACGATTTTGATGACGACTCGGACGACTCGGACGAGGACGACGACACCGACGAGACCAACGACACCGACGTTGACGCCGATGAGGACGAAGACACCGACGAGGACGTCGACGGGGACGAAGACACCGAAGACGACGACGAACTCGACGACGACCTCGACGAGGACGATCTCGACGACGACGACGACCTCGACGAAGACGACGACGACCTGGATGACGAGCTGGATGACGACGATTCGGATAGCGACGACGAGGATGGTGAGAGCGAACTCACAGAGCCGGCTGCTGGCCGTCCCGCAGCCCTCGAGGTCACCACGATTGCCGAGCGCCCGCGCCGGCGGCGTGCGGCCGGCGCGGGCGGTCCGCCCATCCATCTGGGCTGATGACAGGGCGAGTGAAAGACCTGGTGATAGGGCTATGGGAGGGCTGGTGACAGGTTCAACGCACCAACCCGCTGGACGCCAGGAGCCAGTTTGACCCTGTAGCCGCTGGTCACGTACCCTCGGAAAGTTGTCATCAGGCGTTTGCCGAGCGTTGACGTCTCGGCCGGTGACAGCGGGACAGATGAAGTCCCCAAACCAGACCAGCACGCGTAAGCAGTCTTTGCGCGTGCCCACGAGAAGCAAGCACAACAACGAGTAGAGGTGCACCCACGATGGCGACCTACGCAATCGTCAAGACCGGCGGCAAACAGTACAAGGTTGCCGTGGGAGACGTGGTCAAGGTCGAGAAGCTCGAATCTGAGCCCGGTGCGAAGGTATCGCTGCCGGTCGCCCTGGTCGTTGACGGTGCCGCCGTCACCTCCGATGCCGACGCCCTTGCCAAGGTCGCGGTGACCGGCGAGGTGCTGGAGCACGTCAAGGGCCCCAAGATCCGGATCCACAAGTTCAAGAACAAGACCGGCTACCACAAGCGGCAGGGTCACCGTCAGCAGTTGACGGTCCTTAAAGTCACTGGCATCAAGTAGTAGCGGAGACCAGACACATGGCACACAAAAAGGGCGCGTCCAGCTCGCGCAACGGTCGTGATTCCGCCGCACAGCGGCTGGGGGTCAAGCGGTTCGGCGGCCAGGTCGTCAAGGCCGGCGAAATCCTGGTTCGCCAGCGCGGTACCAAGTTCCACCCCGGTGTGAATGTCGGACGCGGCGGTGATGACACGTTGTTCGCCAAGGCGGCCGGTGCGGTCGAGTTCGGCATCAAGCGTGGACGCAAGACAATCAACATCGTGGAGCCGGCCACACAGGACGCCTAGTCGCGTCCGCCTCCAGGTCGAGATCGACGTTTTGCAGCTGAGTTCTCGCACAAAGTCTGCAAAACGTAGATTTCGTCCGGGAAAGGATATGTAAGGAAGCCCGATGCCTCGGTTCGTCGATCGGGTCGTCATTCACACCCGAGCGGGTTCCGGTGGTAATGGCTGCGCCTCGGTTCATCGTGAGAAATTCAAGCCGCTCGGTGGTCCCGACGGCGGTAACGGCGGGCGCGGCGGCAGCGTCGTCTTTGTGGTAGATCCACAAGTGCATACCCTGCTCGACTTCCATTTCCGCCCGCACGTCACCGCGGCGTCAGGCAAACAGGGCATGGGCAGCAACCGGGACGGCGCTGCCGGTGCAGACTTGGAAGTCAAAGTTCCCGACGGCACCGTCGTACTCGACGACAACGGCCGGCTGCTTGCCGACCTGGTGGGAGCCGGCACCCGCTTTGAAGCCGCCGCGGGTGGTCGCGGCGGGCTGGGCAACGCAGCGCTGGCGTCGCGGGCGCGCAAGGCGCCAGGCTTTGCCCTGCTTGGTGAGCCGGGACAGGCCCGTGACCTCACCCTAGAACTCAAGACCGTCGCCGATGTGGGGCTGGTTGGATTCCCCTCCGCCGGAAAATCCTCGCTGGTGTCGGTCATCTCGGCGGCCAAGCCCAAGATCGCCGACTATCCCTTCACCACCCTGGTTCCCAACCTCGGCGTGGTCGCTGCCGGTGGTCACTCATTCACCGTCGCCGACGTTCCCGGTCTGATTCCGGGCGCCTCACAGGGCCGGGGGCTGGGGCTGGACTTTCTGCGGCACATCGAGCGCTGCGCGGTGCTGGTACATGTCGTGGACTGCGCCACCGCTGAACCGGGCCGGGACCCTATTTCCGACATCGACGCGCTGGAGGCCGAATTGGCGGCCTACCAACCCACGCTGCAGGGCGATGCGGTGCTCGACGACCTGGCCGAGCGGCCACGTGCGGTGGTGCTCAACAAGATCGATGTGCCCGAGGCCCGCGAGCTTGCCGAGTTCGTTGAGGACGAGCTCGCGCAACGCGGCTGGCCGGTATTTCTCGTATCCACGGTCACCCGGGAAAACTTGCAGCCGTTGATCTTCGGGCTGTGGCAGATGGTCTCGGAGTACAACGCGGCTCGGCCGCAAGCCGCGCCGCGACGGCCGGTGATCCGCCCGGTTCCGGTCGATGACAGCGGCTTCGACGTGCAGGCGGACGGACACGGGGGCTTCGTGGTGACCGGCGCTCGACCCGAGCGTTGGATCGGCCAGACCAACTTCGACAACGACGAGGCCGTCGGCTACCTGGCCGACCGCCTGGCGCGGCTGGGGGTCGAGGAGGAGCTGCTGCGGTTGGGGGCAAAGCCGGGGTGCGCGGTCACCATCGGTGAGATGACTTTCGACTGGGAGCCGCAAACGCCCGCGGGTGGTCACGTCGCAATGTCCGGTCGGGGTACCGATGTGCGGCTGGAACGCAGCGACCGCGTCGGTGCGGCCGAGCGCAAGGCTGCCCGCCGCCAACGTCGTGAACGCGATGACGATTGATGGGCAGCCCGCACCGCGAAGCCATTCGCACCGCCCGCAGTGTCGTGGTCAAGGTTGGGACGACGGCACTGACCACGCCATCGGGGGTGTTCGACGCCGGCAGGCTGGCTGAACTGGCCGACGCGATCGAGTCGCGGATGAAGGCCGGTACCGACGTCGTCATCGTGTCTTCGGGGGCGATCGCTGCCGGCATCGAACCGCTCGGACTATCACGTCGGCCAAAGGACCTGGCGACAAAGCAGGCGGCGGCCAGCGTCGGTCAGGTGGCGTTGGTGAACTCGTGGAGTGCCGCCTTCGCCCGCTACGGCCGCACGGTAGGGCAGGTGTTGTTGACGGCACACGACATTGCGATGCGGGTGCAGCACACCAATGCCCAGCGCACACTGGACCGGCTGCGGGCACTGCATGCGGTGGGAATCGTCAACGAGAACGATACGGTTGCTACCAACGAGATTCGCTTCGGCGACAACGATCGGCTTTCGGCGCTGGTAGCGCACCTAGTAGGTGCGGACGCCTTGGTGCTGCTGTCCGACATCGACGGCCTCTACGATGCCGATCCACGAAAATTCCAGAACGCCAGATTCATTCCCGAGGTGTCCGGTCCGGCCGACCTCGATGGAGTAGTCGCCGGACAAGGCAGCCACCTGGGCACCGGCGGCATGGCGTCGAAAATGTCGTCGGCGCTGCTGGCCGCGGATGCCGGAGTTCCGGTGTTGCTCGCTCCTGCGGCGGATGCGGCGGCCGCACTCACCGATGCGTCGGTGGGCACCGTCTTCGCCGCGCGGTCCGAACGCATGTCGGCCCGCCGATTCTGGGTACGCTATGCGGCCGAGTCCGCCGGATCGCTGACCCTCGACGAAGGTGCTGTGCGGGCCGTCGTCGGGCATCGGCGCTCGTTGCTGCCGGCGGGCATCACGGCAGTGGCGGGCAAGTTCTTTGGCGGCGATGTCGTTGATCTGTGTGGGCCCGACGCGACGATGGTGGCCCGCGGTGTGGTTGCCTATGACGCGACGGAGTTGGCCGCCATGATGGGCCGGTCCACCTCAGAGTTACCCGGTGAGCTGCGCCGGCCCGCGGTCCACGCCGACGACCTTGTCGCGGTGTGAGCGAGGTGGCGCCGGCCGCCGAGCCGGGAGGCTCGACGACCGCCCCAGTGGTTCCGTGACGGGCCGTTGCTGATGTCGACGGTGTTTCGGCGTCAAGGGCTTTGAAAGGCGCGGGATTCGGGTTCCGGCCAGATCGCCAGCGGCAAGTCCGTTGCGAGCGACTCAACCCGGGCGATGGCCGCTCCGCTCGCTCGCCGAATCGGCGGGAATCGTTGGTTCCGCTTCGGAAGCGACGCCGAGCCGTTGTGACCAATCTTCTTAGTGATGAGACGACTATCGCCGAGTGATCGGCCTATGTCCACAGGTAGAGGCCTTGCGCTGAGATTTTTGTGTGAGGGCTTGGGGCCGTGAGGTTTTCAACTTTCTATGGTGATTTCGCTGCACCGGCGGTGCTCGGTCTGTCCGGCTATCGTGGGGCCTCGTCGGAGATGACGGAGGTCTTGATGTCATTCGTGAGCGTGGCGCCCGAGGTAGTGGCGACGGCGGCTTCGGATTTGGCGCGCATTGGTTCGTCGATCGATGCGGTCAACGCAGCGGCGGCGGGCGCCACGACGACGGTGCTGGCCGCCGGTGCCGATGAGGTGTCGGTCGCGATCGCGGCCTTGTTCGGCACCCATGCCCAGGAATATCAGGCCATTAGCACCCGGATCTCGGCCCTCAATGAGCGCTTTGTCGCGCTGTTGACCGCGGGGAGCAACAGCTACGCGGCTAGCGAGTCGGCCAGCGTCTCGTGGTTGCAGGCCGTGGAGCAAGACGTGCTGGGTTTGGTGAATGCACCCAGCCAGAACTGGTTTGGGCGGCCGCTGATCGGCAATGGCGCCGATGGGGTGGCGGGGACCGGGCAAGCCGGTGGGGCTGGCGGAATTCTGTGGGGTAACGGCGGCGCCGGCGGCTCCGGCGCGGTCTGTCAATCCGGTGGCGCCGGCGGGTCGGCGGGGTTGCTCGGCCATGGCGGTGCCGGTGGGGCCGGGGGCAGGCCGGGGCTTCCGGTACCGGCGGTGTCGGTGGGGGCGGCGGCGCCGGCGGATGGCTGTACGGCAACGGTGGAACCGGGGGAGTTGGCGGTGCGGGCCCGGTCAACGGGGGTGTTGGAGGTGCCGGCGGGCGGGCCTGGTTGCTGGGTGCTGGCGGGTCCGGTGGTGCCGGGGGACAGGGGCTTGGTCTAAACGGGGGTGCCGGCGGGTCCGGCGGAAACGGCGGTTTATTCGGCATCGGCGGCACCGGCGGTGCCGGTGGTGACAGTTCCGGCTCCGGTAGTGCTGGGGCCGGTGGCGATGGCGGTCATGGCGGGTTGTGGGGTCGGGGCTGGGCTGGCGGTATCGGCGGAGTCAATTCGGACTCTGGCGATGGTGGGGCCGGTGGCGGTGGCGGCGATGGCGGACGGCTGTTCGGTAGCGGTGGCGCTGGCGGGGCCGGCGGAACCGGCGCGGTCGCCGGTAGCGGCGGTGACGGGGGCGCCGGTGGCTCTGCTGTCGGGCTGTGGGGGTTGGGCGGTCACGGCGGCGCGGGTGGCGACGGTGCTGTCGGTCTGGCAGGCGGTGTTGGTGAGGCGGGTGGTGAGGGCGGCAGTGCCGGCAACGGTGGTGCCGGCGGGCTCGGTGGTTGGCTGATCGGCTCCGGCGGGGCGGGTGGCCTCGGAGGTGTTGGTGGCGCCGGTGGCGCGGGCGGGGCCGGGGCTGCCGGGATCGCGCCCGGGAGCAACGGCGGCAATGGCGGCAGTGGCGGCGTTGGTGGTGCCGGCGGGGCGGGCGGTTCTGGCGGGCAGGGCGGCTTTTTGCGGTTCCTGGGCGGGCAGGGTGACGGTGGCGCCGGTGGCACCGGCGGAGCCGGCTCCACCGTCGGTGCCCACGGGGCGGATGGGTTCAGTCCCATCACTGGTGGTAACGGCGGTGGCGGTGGAAACGGTGCCTCCGGTCCAGCCGCGTCTGCCGGGGTTGCCGGTGGGGCGGGTGGTGCCGGCGGTGATGGCGGGTTGTATGGCAATGGCGGCGCCGGTGGGGACGGCGGTGATGGTGTGGCCGGTGGCGGGGGGCGGATGCCACCGCGGCTGGCGGATCAGGCGAGAACGGCGGCATGGGCGGGGCCGGTGGCATGGGTGGTGCCCTGGGCGGTCACGGTGGCGCAGGCGGGTCCGGTGGTGTCGGCGCGGCCGGCGGGTCCGGCGGGCTTGGTGCTACCGGCGCTGAGGGTGTGACCGGGGGCAACCTTCATGGCGGTGACGGTGGCAGTGGGGGCAAGGGTGGTGTCGGCGGGGCCGGTGGTGACGGTGGCGCCGGCGGTAAGGCTCAGGTCGCGGGATTCGCCGACGGCACCGAGGGTGTCGGCGGGGCCGGTGGTGAGGGCGGATCCGGCGGTGTCGCTGGTGACGGTGGTAAGGGTGCCGACGCGGCGGCGTTCTCGGGTGCGGCCGGGGGTAACGGTGGGCATGGTGGCGATAACGGTGCCGGTGGCGCCGGTGGTACCGGCGGAGCCGGCTCCACCGTCGGTGCCACCGGGGCGGATGGGTTCAGCCCCATCACCGGCGGCAACGGCGGTGACGGTGGAAACGGCGCCTCCGGTCCAGCCGCGTCTGCCGGGGGTGCCGGTGGTGCCGGCGGTGATGGCGGGTTGTATGGCAATGGCGGCGCCGGTGGGGACGGCGGTGATGGCGTAGTCGGTGGCCAGGGGGCGGATGCCACCGCGGCTGGCGCATCCGGGGAGAACGGCGGTGATGGCGGGGCTGGCGGCATGGGCGGGGTCGGTGGCATGGGTGGTGCCCTGGGCGGTCACGGTGGCGCCGGTGGGGTCGGTGGTGTCGGCGCGACCGGTGGTGCGGGCGGGCTTGGTGCTACCGGCGCTGAGGGTGTGACCGGGGGCAACCTTCATGGCGGTGACGGTGGCAGTGGGGGCAAGGGTGGTGTCGGCGGGGCCGGTGGTGACGGTGGTGCCGGCGGTAAGGCTCAGGCCGCGGGATTCGCCGACGGCACCGAGGGTGTCGGCGGGGCCGGTGGTGAGGGCGGATCCGGCGGTGTCGCTGGTGACGGTGGTAAGGGTGCCGACGCGGCGGCGTTCTCGGGTGCGGCCGGGGGTAACGGTGGGCATGGTGGCGACAACGGTGCCGGTGGCGCCGGTGGCACCGGCGGAGCCGGCTCCACTGACGGGGCCCACGGCGCGGATGGGTTCAGCCCGACCACCGGCGGTAACGGCGGTGACGGCGGCAGCGGCGGCAGCGGTTTTCAAGGTGTGAAAGGTGGTGCCGGCGGGGTCGGCGGTGACGGCGGGTTGTATGGCACCGGAGGCACCGGAGGCACCGGAGGCACCGGGGGCACCGGGGGCATCGGCTTCAACGGCAGCACCACCATCGGAGGCGGCAACGGTGGTGATGGCCACACCGGGTTGACCGGTGGTGACGGTGGCGCCGGGGGCAAGGGTGGTGCCTTGGCCGGCCACGGCGGTGACGGTGGTACCGGTGGTGTCGGTGGTACCGGCGGCACCGGTGGTAGCGGTGGTACCGGTACCTCTGGCATTTTCTCCTCCGCAAACGGTGGTGACGGCGGCAACGGCGGCAACGGCGGCAACGGCGGTGACGGTGGTACCGGCGGGACCGGTGGTGTCGGCGGCCTAGGCGGCCAGGCTCAGGCCGCGGGATTCGCGGACGGCACCCAGGGCGTCGGCGGCGCGGGCGGCGTGGGCGGGACCGGCGGGAACGCCGGCAACGGCGGCCACGGCGCAAACGCGGACGTTGGCTCCGGGAAGGCCGGCGGCAACGGCGGCGACGGCGCTACCGGCGTGAACGGCGGTGCCGGCGGGTCCGGTGGTGACGGCGGGCTCTACGGCAATGGCGGCGACGGTGGTGACGGCGGGAACGGCGGCAAGGGCCAGGTCGGCTCCACCGGCCCTGTGGCAGGTAGCGCGGGCGGAACCGGAGGAACTGGCGGCACTGGCGGTCAGGGCGGTGCCGGTGGCAGCGGGGGCGCGTTGGCCGGTCACGGCGGTGATGGCGGTAGCGGTGGAGACGGGGGTACCGGGGGTACCGGCGGTACCGGCAGAAATGGTGCGAACGGGATCACCGGGGCCGATATCGATGGCGGGTCCGGCGGTAAGGGCGGAAATGGTGGGACCGGCGGAGCTGGCGGTGCCGGTGGACAGGGCGGTCAGGCCCAAGCCGCGGGTTACTCCGATGGAACGCAGGGCGTTGGTGGTGCTGGCGGGGACGGTGGGACCGCCGGAATCGGCGGGACGGCGGTGACGGCGCCAACGCGGTAGCGGGCTCCGGTGAGCGTGGTGGTGACGGCGGACATGGGGGTGACTCCGGTAACGCCGGGGCCGGTGGCCAGGCCGGCGCCGGTCCCACATCTGGCGGAAACGGCAAAGCCGGGTCCGGCGTAACCACCGGTGGTAACGGCGGTGACGGCGGAGACGGCGGCAGTGGCGCTATCGGCGTCAAAGGTGGTGCCGGCGGGGCCGGTGGCGACGGCGGACTCTACGGCAATGGCGGAAACGGCGGTGATGGTGGAACCGGCGGGAAGGGCACCGTCGGGGACAGCGGTGCCACATTGTCCGCGGACGGCGATAGGGGCGGGGCTGGCGCGACCGGTGGTGTCGGCGGGGCCGGTGGCGACGGCGGTGCCAAAGGCGGCAACGGTGGCCTCGGCGGGTCCGGCGGTACCGGTGGCATGGGCGGTACCGGTGGCGATGGTGCGCATGGAGCAGACATGGCTTCTGGCAGCGGCGCTAACGGCGGCTATGGCGGCTACGGCGGCTTTGGTGGTGTCGGAGGTGCCGGTGGTACCGGCGGCGTCGGTGGTCAGGCTCACGCCGCGGGGTTCACTGACGGTGCCACCGGGGCCGGCGGCGACGGCGGACAGGGGGGTACCGGCGGCCTCGGGGCCTGGGGAGACAATGGTGGTAAAGGAGCTGACGGGAGCATCTCTGGTCCGCCACAGAATGGCGGCAAGGGCGGTGACGGCGGAGGTGGGGGCCCGGGCGGGCTTGGCGGTCAAGGCGGCCTGAGTGGGGACGGATCAAGTACGGGCGCGGCCGGCGAGCTCGGCACTTTCGGCAACGGCGGCTCAGGCGGAAACGGTGGCATCGGCGGAAATGCCACTGGTTTCAACGCACCCGGTACCGGCGGCGCCGGCGGCGACGGCGGCAACGGGGCCTTTGGTGGCTCGGGAGGAACCGGTGGCAGAGGTGGCTACTCCAGCGTGGGTACCGGTGGCGCCGGCGGTGACGGCGGTATGGGCTTCGGGGGCATAGGTGGCGGCGGCGGCACTGGCGGCCAGGGTGGTAGCGGAGTTGATGCCCAGGGTATTGGTGGTGCCGGCAACGGCGGGGTAGGCGGCAACGGCGGTGACGGTGGTGACGGCTGGGATGCTCCTGGCGGCCAGGGCGGCCAGGGCGGCCAGGGCGGCCAGGGCGGCCAGGGCGGCCAGGGCGGCCAGGGCGGCAAGGGCGGCCAAGGTGGCAACGGCGGTGACGGATCCCCGCCCGTCCCTCCGTTCGGCGGCAGCAGCGGCGGCACCGGCGGCACCGGTGGCACGGGCGGCGCTGGCGGTGACCGGTTCGTCGATACCGAACTTGTCGGGATTGGCGGAGCAGGCCATGGTGGCGTGACCGGCGGCGGGCCGACCGGGCCGGCGCTGGTCGACGGCGGCCTCGGCGGCGCAGGCGGATCCGGCGGAACCGGCGCACACTAATCGCACCGGAATGCCTTCGCTCAGATCAGCGACCTGCCTGCCGAGGTCGTGGTAGGCCAATCCCGGTGCGTCATCGCAGCGACGTTGACGTGAGATACAGGGCACCCCATACGATTTCAGAGAGCGTATCGGCCAGTTCGGCGTCGAATTCGGGCGGTCTGCTCGGTAGGTTCTGATGACAGGTTCGCTCGACCATCCATGTGAGCGCGTTGGCCGTGGTGGTCGCGGATAGTTCGGGGCGGATTGAGCTATCGGCCTGGCCGTCCTCGATGACCCGGGCTAATCGCGCGGAGATGGCGGTCAGGATGTCCCGATATGTTTGTGCTGTCTGGGGGTCATAGCCGGCCATCTCGTTGAGGGCGATGAGGATCGGTTGATGACGGCGATAGCGGGCGATGATGGCGCACATCGCGGCTCTGACGTCGTCCGGATCGTGGCGCCAGGCCACGTCCCACCAATGCTGCGCGCCGGTGGCCAGGTCGTCGAACACCTGACCGGCCAGATGGCGCAGCAGGTGGCCCTTGTCATCGAAGTAGATGTAGAAGCTGGCGCGCGAAATGCCAGCCTCGGTCGCCAACCGATCGACGCTGAGCTCGGTGAAGCTGGCGCCATTGTTCATCAGTCGCTCGGTGGCCTCTAGCAGGCGGTATTCCATCTGCTCGCGCCGCTGCCGGCGGTTGGCCTGCGCATTTCGGGTGATGGACGCCATGTTTGCCCGGGCACCTCCTGGTCTTCGGACGAGCATAGCCAACCGCTCGACATATTGACTAGACATAGTGTCTAGACATAGCATCGTCGGTCTGTGACCGGGGTCATAGTTGATGAAGGAGAGCGGCGATGACGGCAATTTCGGCGAGCGTGCGGCCCTACGACACGATCGATCTGTCATCGCGTGCGTTCTGGGCATCGAGTGCGGCGCAGCGGGAGAGCTCATTTTCGGTGTTGCGGGCCGAACGCCCGGTGAGCTGGCACCCTCCGGTCGAAGACGCGCTCATCCAGGATCCCAGCGACCCGGGGTTCTGGGCGGTCACCCGGCGCGCTGACATCGTTGCGGTCAGCCGCACCAACGAGGTGTTCTTGTCCGGCAATGGCGTGCTGTTCGAGAATGTCCCCGCCGAACTGCTGGAAGCGTCACAGTCATTTCTGGCGATGGACCCACCGCGACACACCAAGCTGCGCAAGTTGGTCAGCGCGGCATTCACGCCCAGGCAAGTCCGTCGCATCGAGGACTCGATCAAGATCAACGCCAAGGGCATTGTCGAAGAGCTCCGGATGGCCGGCGGCGGTGTCGATTTCGTCGAGCACTGCGCCAAGGAACTGCCCATCCGCACCCTGTCGGACATGGTGGGAATTCCCGAAGCCGACCGTGAGCGGGTGGCACATGCCGCCGATGCGCTGGTCTCCTGGGCGGACCCCCGCTACCTGAATGGTCGAGAACCGCTGGCCGTGCTCTTCGAAAATCAGATGTATCTGCATCAGGTCGCCGCCTCTTTGGCCGCCGAGCGGCGGGACCGGCCCGGCGATGACCTGTTCAGCGCTCTGGTCAACGCCGAGGTGGACGGCGATAGGCTCGCCGATGCGGATGTGGCGGCGTTTTTTGTGCTGCTTGCGGTGGCCGGTAATGACACCACCCGCCAGACCATCAGTCATGGCCTGAAGGCGCTTACCGACTTTCCCGGCGAGAAGGCTTGGCTGCTAGTCGATTTCGACACTCGCATTGGTACAGCGGTCGAGGAACTCGTTCGGTGGGCTACGCCGGTGATGACATTTCGCCTTACTGCGGCAGCGGATTTCGAGCTGGGCGGACAACTGATTCGTGCGGGGGAGAAGGTGGTGATGTTCTATGCCTCCGGAAACTGGGACGAGGATGCGTTCTGTCATCCCGAACGCCTCGATCTGAGCCGCAGTCCAAATCCCCACGTGGGCTTCGGTGGCGGTGGAGTGCACTTTTGTCTCGGCGCGCATCTGGCCCGCGCGCAACTGCGTGCCATCTTCGGCGAGCTACTTGTGCAACTTCCCGATATCCAAGCCGGTGATCCGGTCTACGTGCCCGGCAACTTCGTACACGCCATCCGCAGCATGCCCTGCACCTTCTGACGGTGCGGGACATGGCATCGGTCCAAGCGGATCATCGGCCTTTGCGCAGGGGCATCCGCTGGTCAAGCTGGCGATCAAAGACACTGCTAGCAAACGGTTATCGGTTCCACGTAAACCGCTGCGGCTAGTTCGGAAGCCAGCAAGACCAGCAGTTCAGAACAACCGCCGTCGACTTTGACGTCGGCCAGATCGTCTCCGCGGGTGTGGCCCCGGTTGATGATCGCGACCGGAATGCCCCGTGCCGCGGCGTGACGTAGAAACCGGTAGCCCGAGAACACGGTCAGTGACGAACCGGCCACGAGCAGCGCGTCGGACTGATCGACCAGTGAAAATGCTTGATCCACACGTTCTTTGGGGACACTTTCGCCGAAGTAGACGATATCGGGCTTGAGCATCCCACCGCAGCAGCGGCAGTCGATGTAGCGAAACGATTCGGTATCGGCGATAACAGCGTCCGCGTCGGGAGCCACGGCCAGGCCGCCGACGGCTTCGGCGCGCTCGATGAATCCCGGGTTGAGCGACTCGAGTTCGGCGGCCAGCGTCGAGCGGCTGATCGTGTGACCACAGCCCAGGCACGTCACCTGCGCATAGGTGCCGTGCAGGTTGACCACATTCTTGCTGCCCGCCTTGGTGTGCAGCAGATCGACGTTCTGGGTGATCACTCCGGTCACCACGCCGGCACGTTCGAGCGCGGCCAGCGCGCGATGGCCGGCATTGGGTGCGGTGTCATCCATGTGCCGCCAGCCAACATGATTGCGCGCCCAGTACCGCTGCCGGAAAACCGGGTCCGACGTGAACTGGCGGATTGTCATTGGATTGCTCGGCGGCGAATCGGGTCCGCGATAGTCCGGTATGCTGGAATCGGTGGAAATCCCGGCGCCGGTGAGCACGGCTATCCGGTGACCGGTCAGCGCCGCGACGAGTTCCGGGGATTCCACAGCCTCGAGAGTAGGCACGAATCAGCTTGCCTGCCAATCGGCCGTCGGACAATCGAGCGGTTTCGTGAGGCGGGTATCCGACCCGGTAGCGGCGCCGACGCGATGGGCGGCAGTGTCGCCGAACTCGGTGAGCAGACCGAAGCCGTTCAGGCCCAGGGGCGGGTGGGGCATGGGCGCCGCGACAACGCACCGAGCGGGACATCTTGCCTGCGATCTAGGCGCCCACCCGGACCCCTAGACAAGGCTCGTTGATCGGTTTCCGCCCGTCGTTTCGGTCTTCGGCGGTGGGAAGCCGATAATGGAACGACGATGGACTTCTACAACGCATACGGCCAGGGCTTTGTGCGCGTTGCCGCGTGCACCCACCACACCACGCTTGGTGACCCGGCGGCCAATGCCGCGTCGGTACTGGGGTTGGCCCGCCAGTGCCACGACGACGGTGTCGCGCTGGCGGTGTTTCCTGAGCTGACGCTGTCGGGCTACTCGATCGAGGACATCCTGTTGCAGGACGCTCTTCTCGACGCCGTGCAGGACGCGCTGCTCGATGTGGTGACGGCGTCGGCCAATCTGTTGCCCGTTTTGGTGATCGGCGCGCCACTGCGGTATCAGCATCGCATCTACAACACCGCCGTCGTCATTCATCGCGGAGCCGTGCTGGGGGTGGTGCCGAAGTCCTATCTGCCCACCTATCGCGAGTTCTACGAACGCCGTCAGGTCGCGGCCGGAGACGACGAGCGGGGCACCATTCGGGTCTGCGGCGCGGACGTGCCGTTCGGCCCCGACTTACTCTTCGCCGCCTCCGACCTGCCCGGCTTCGTGCTGCACGTCGAGATCTGTGAGGACATGTTCGTCCCCATACCGCCCAGTGCTGAGGCAGCGTTGGCGGGCGCGACGATACTTGCCAACCTGTCCGGGAGCCCGATCACCATCGGGCGCGCCGAGGACCGTGCGCTGCTGGCCCGCTCGGCGTCGGCACGGTGTCTGGCCGCCTATGTCTATGCCGCGGCGGGGGAGGGCGAGTCGACGACGGACCTGGCCTGGGACGGCCAGACCATGATTTGGGAAAACGGGGTGCTACTGGCCGAATCCGAGCGGTTTCCCCGCGGAGAACGCCGCTGCGTGGCCGACGTGGACACCGAGTTGCTCCGATCGGAGCGGCTGCGGATGGGCACCTTTGACGACAACCGCCGCCATCACCGGTCATTGGCGGACTCATTTCGGCCCGTCGTGTTCCGGCTGGATCCACCGGCCGGAGACATCGGGTTGCGGCGCGAGCTCGAACGCTTCCCCTTCGTCCCAGCTGATCCGCAACGGCTGCAACAGGATTGCTACGAGGCCTACAACATCCAGGTGTCCGGCCTCGAACAGCGGCTGCGGGCGCTCAACTATCCGAAGGTGGTCATCGGGGTCTCCGGCGGGCTCGACTCCACCCACGCGCTGATCGTCGCCGCTCGCGCCATGGACCGCGAAGGCCGCCCGCGCAGCGACATTCTGGCGTTCACCCTGCCCGGATTCGCCACCGGTGATCGCACCAAGAACAACGCGATCAAGCTGGCCAAGGCGCTGGGGGTCAGCTTCGAGGAAATCGACATCACCGAGACGGCCCGGTTGATGCTCGACACCATCGGGCACCCGTTCTCCAGCGGGGAGAAGGTCTACGACGTCACTTTCGAGAACGTTCAGGCCGGGCTGCGCACCGACTATCTATTCCGCATCGCAAACCATCGCGGCGGAATCGTGCTCGGCACCGGCGACCTGTCCGAACTCGGGCTGGGGTGGTCGACATATGGTGTCGGCGACCAGATGTCGCACTACAACGTCACCGCCGGCGTCCCCAAGACATTGATTCAGCACCTGATGCGCTGGGTCATCTCATCGGGTCAGTTCGACGAGCATGTGGACGAGGTATTGCAGTCGGTGCTGGACACCGAGATCACTCCCGAACTGGTGCCCACCGGCGAGGAAGAAGAATTGCAGAGCAGCGAGTCCAAGATGGGCCCCTTCGCGTTGCAGGACTTCTCGCTGTTTCATGTGCTGCGGTACGGATTTCGCCCCTCGAAGATTGCCTTTCTGGCCTGGCGCGCGTGGAGCGACTCGCAACGTGGCAACTGGCCACCCGGTTTCCCCGACGACAAGAGGCCGTCGTACTCACTATCCGAGATCCGGCACTGGCTGATGGTCTTCGCCCAGCGCTTCTATTCGTTCAGCCAGTTCAAGCGGTCGGCACTGCCCAATGGTCCCAAGGTGTCCCACGGAGGTGCGCTGTCTCCGCGCGGCGATTGGCGGGCTCCCTCGGACATGTCGGCGCGAGTCTGGCTCGACGAGATCGAAACCACCGTGCCGCGCGACTAGCCAGACAGACCGGCCGTAGCGGCCACGTCTGCTAGTTCCATCAATCCGCGAACACCGTTGGGCCCCTAAGGGTTTCCGCGACCGGAAGAACGGCCGCCTCGACGTGCGGGGTTCACCCAGGCTGGCCCTCGCTGCCGTTCTGGCCGGGGCGGCCGGACACCGCGCCGCCTCCGCCCCCCGCACCACCAGCGGTGCCGATACCGCCCGTACCGCCGGCACCGACGGGTGAACCGTCACCGCCGTTGCCGCCGTCACCGCCGTCACCGCCGTCACCGCCGTCACCGCCGTCACCGCCGTCACCGCCGTCACCGCCGTTGCCGCCGTCACCGCCGTTGCCGCCGTCACCGCCGTTGCCGCCGTCACCGCCGTTGCCGCCGTCACCGCCGTCACCGCCGTCACCGCCGTCACCGCCGTCACCGCCGTCACCGCCGTCACCGCCGTCACCGCCGTTGCCGCCGTCACCGCCGTTGCCGCCGTCACCGCCGTTGCCGCCGTCACCGCCGTTGCCGCCGTCACCGCCGTTGCCGCCGTCACCGCCGTTGCCGCCGTCACCGCCGTTGCCGCCGTCGGCGACCTGACCGTTGCTGTCGATGCCGCCAGCGCCTCCGTTGCCGGCCTTGCCGCCGTCGCCTCCGGCACCGCCCGCGCCGCCGTCGAAGGTGCCTTTGCCGCCGGAACCGGCGCCGCCCCCGTTACCGGCGTTGCCGCCGGCACCACCGGTGCCGGCGGTGCCGCCGTCGAGAGCGTCACCACCTTTGCCGCCGTCGCCGGCATCGCCGCCGGCGCCACCGGCACCACCGCCATGACCGGCCACACCGGCGGAGCCGTCGGTGCCGTGGCCGCCCCCGCCGCCCACGCCGCCGCTGCCGGCGCTGCCGCCGCCCGTTGCGATACCGCCAGCACCGCCGCTGCCGCCCCGACCGCCGGTGCCACCGTCGCCACCGACGCCGCCGGTGCCGCCGCTACCGGCGTCGCCGCCCGCGGTTGCGGTGCCGCCGACGCCGCCATTGCCGCCGTTGCCGCCACCACCACCATGTCCGACCCGGAATCCACCGCCACCCAAACCACCGGCGCCGCCTGTGCCGGCCGTCCCGCCGTTGCCGCCGTCGCCGCCGCCGGTTGCGTTGCCGCCGTTGCCGCTATCGCCGCCGTCACCACCTGCCCCGCCGGCACCGCCATTGATCCCGGTCACGATGCCGCCCCCGGTGCCGCCGTTGCCACCGCCGACACCGGCGATGCCAGCGCCGCCGCTTCCGCCGTTGCCGTCGTTGCCGCCGTCGGTGTGGAGATCGCCGTTTCCGCCGGTGCCGCCGGTGCCGCCGGTGCCGGTGTTGCCCGCATGCCCTGGGGTAACCAGTGGACCACCGGCACCCGCCGCGCCACCGCGGCCCGCGGCGCCGCCCACGCCACCGTCCCCGCCGGTACCGCCGGCCAGGCCTGATCCGACACCCGAGCCACCGGCCCCACCCGTGCCGCCGGCACCACCGGTACCGCCATGGCCACCGTCCCCGGCGTGGCCGAAGAACTGATTGGCCCCGCCGACCCCGCCGGTCCCGCCGGCACCGCCGGCCGATCCGGTCCCGCCGGTCCCACCGGCGGTACCGCTGTCACCGGGAGCGCCATCGCCGCCGGCCCCGCCGCTGCCACCGGAACCGGCCGCCCCGAACAGCCCATTGGCGCCGCCGGTCCCGCCGGTCCCGCCGGTCCCGCCGGTACCGCCCGCCGAGCCGACTCCACCGACACCCCCGGCCCCACCGCCCCCTCCGACACCGCCATTGCCGAACAACAGACCGCCGGCCCCGCCATTGCCGCCGGTGCCGCCGCCCTGGCCGAGCGCGCCGACCCCACCGGCACCACCGGCCCCGCCCTGGCCGAACAACAGACCGCCGGCGCCGCCATTGCCGCCGGTGCCGCCGGCCTGGCCGAGCGCGCCGACCCCACCGGCACCACCGGCCCCGCCGTTGCCGAGCAGAAGCCCGCCGGCCCCGCCGGCCCCGCCGCGTTGACCGGACGCTCCGGACCTGCCGGCGCCGCCGTTGCCGACAAGCAGGCCGCCGTTGCCGCCGGCTTGCCCGGTGCCCGGTGCCCGGTGCCCCGTTGGTACCGTCGCCGATCAGCGGGCGTGCCAGCAGTGCCTGGGTCGGCGCATTGATCAGGTCGAGCAGCGGCTGCAGGGGCCCGGCGTTGGCGGCTTCGGCTGTGGCGTAGGCGGTGCTGCCGGCGGTCAGGGCGCGGGTGAAGGACTCATGAAATTCGGCCACGCGAACACTGAGGGCCTGGTACTGCTCGGCGTGGGCGTTGAACAGCGCCGCGATGGCCGCAGACACGTCATCGGCGGCGGCAGTGGCTATCGCGGTGGTCGGGATCGCCGCGGCGGCATTGGCCGCGCTGACCGTCGAGCCGATCGCAGCCGCATCCGCGGCCGCAGTGGCTACCATCTCGGGCGTAACCAAAACGTACGACATCAAATTGCTCCTTTAGCTAGCCTCGGACAATGACGGAGGGGTTTCGCGCCGAGGTCAACCGATTCGGGCAGCGCCGCCGGCTATTGCGTGTGCGGTAAGGGCTGGATCGACTGTCGGGCCTTTCGCGCCAGCCCCAGCGGGCCAAGCAATTGAGGCGGGATGGGCCGATGGCGGGCAACCGTGATCACCGCCCCGTCGGCGTTGTTCGACGGCTCGCGATCCCAGGGCAGGCTTCCGGTCAAAAGGGTTACCTGGATGAAGATTTCGGCAACGTCGTGCGGTGACTGGCGGCGCACTGGTCAACCGGTGTCCCGGCTTGGCGACATCGCGACCTTGATCGTTGGAACCACAGGAGTCGGCCATCGCTTGCTATCCGCCTTAGGTGCCGTGGGGAATTGGTCCGGGCGGAAGACACGTTACGTTAATGGCCGGTCTAATTGAGGCCCTTTAAACATTCTATTAATTCATTATCGAGCGAATTGATAATTCAGTATTGAACGAATTTTCGTTCCGCCCATAATTGTCGCGTCGGTGAATTGGTGCACCCCGGCAGGCCAGGGCTCCGGCGTTGTTGATTAGCAGGCTTGTGAGCTGGGTTGATGATCTTTGGTGCCGCGCTATTGGGGCCGGAGTGTAGGCACGGGCTATCTGGAGAACGATCGAGTTGGTTACTGTTCGTCGTTGGTCTGGAGTTGCCCGTGCCTACCGTTTCAGTATTGCCTGTGTCGTCGGTTCCAGAGGTGTTCGACCGCTGGAGTCCTGGTGAGCGCAGCGAGCTCATCGGATCGGAGTTTCTCGATGTGTTGGCCTCGGTGCCAGACCCGAGGGGCCCACGCGGTCGGAGGTATTCGCTGATGGCTTTGTTGGCGATCGCGGTTCTGGCCACTGCCGCGGGGATGCGCGGCTATGCTGGTTTTGCCACATGGGCGGCCACCGCTCCCGATGATGTGTTGGCCCAATTAGGGGTCCGGTTCCGGCGGCCCAGTGAGAAGACCTTCCGCGCTGTTTTGTCTCGGCTAGACCCCGCCGACCTCAACGCCAGGATGGGCAGTTACTTCACTGCACACGTGGCCAGCAGCGACCCCAGTGGATTGGTGCCGATCGCGTTGGACGGCAAGATGCTGCGTGGTGCTTTACGCGCCAAAGCGACAGCCACGCATCTCGTGTCGGTGTTCGCCCACCGTGCCCGATTGGTGCTCGGTCAACTCGCTGTCGCCGAGAAAAGCAATGAAATTCCCTGCGTACGTGCCCTGCTCACGCTGCTGCCGGGTAGCTTGCGGTGGCTGGTCACCGTGGATGCGATGCATACCCAGGTCGTCACCGCGAAGTTGATCTGCGCCACCTTGAAGTCGCACTACCTGATGATCGTCAAGTCCAACCAAGCCAAAATATTTGCGCGTATCACCGCGCTGCCCTGGGCCGAGGTGCCCACAGCCGCTACCGACGACTCCCGCGGCCACGGCCGTGTCGAGACCCGCACCCTGCAAATCATCACCGCTGCACGAGGAATCGGCTTCCCCTACGCAAAACAAATCATCCGGATCACTCGTGAACGCTTGATCACCGCCACCGACCAGCGCAGCGTGGAGGTAGTCTATGCCATCTGCAGCCTGCCGTTCGAGCACGCCCGCCCTACCGCGATCATGACCTGGATGCGTCAACACTGGGGAATCGAGAACAGCCTGCACTGGATACGCGACGTCACCTTCGACGAAGACCGTCAAAGGGCACATACCGGAAACGGCGCACAGGTCCTAGCAACGCTACGCAACACCGCGATCAATCTGCACCGCCTCAACGGCGCCGACAACATCGCCGAAGCCTGCCGGATCACCGCTTTGACCGCCAACCGCCGCCTAGACCTTCTCAATCCACAATTCCCCAGCTCACAAGCCTGCTAATCAACAACGCCGGAGCCCTGCCCGGCAGGCGGGTAGCGGCCGCGGCAACGACGGCGAAGGTGACGCGGTTGTCACCAGGCGGTCGCACAACAAACACGGCAAACCGGGCCCGCGCTGCGTGTCGGCGCTCGTCTGGCGCGCAATCGGTGCATCGTAGAGCGGTTGGGCGGCAAATTACAGAAAGGAAGTCTTTTGACGGCGGCCGAGGCGAAAGATCCGGAGCCGGTGGTGGAGGGTGCCCCGGCTCACGATGGTGCGAAGGGCAAGCGCCGCCGCCGGCCGCGCTTCCGGGTGAGCATCCAGTCCAAGCTCATGGTGCTGTTGCTGCTGTCGAGCATCGTTTCGGTGGCCGCGATCGTGGCGGTCGGTTTTCACGCCGGCCGTAGTTCGCTCAGCGCTGCCGCGTACGGACGTCTGACCCAGCTACGCGAATCGCAGCTGCGTGCGGTGGAGACGCTGTTCTCCGACCTGACCAATTCGCTGGTCATCTACGCCCGCGGGCTGACCGTGATAGACGCGGTCGCGCAGTTCACCGCCGGATTCGACCAACTGGCGGACGCGACGATAAGCCCGGCGCAGCAAGAGTCGCTCGTCAACTACTACAACGACCAGCTCATCAAACCGGTCGAACACCTGACTGGAACCAAACTCGACCTCGAAGCGCTGCTGCCGACATCGCCGGCGCAGAAATACCTGCAGGCGTACTACACCGCGCCGTTCACGTCCGATCAGGATTCGATGCGGCTGGACGACGCCGGCGATGGCAGCGCGTGGTCGGCCGCCAACGCGGAATTCAACGGCTACTTTCGCGAGATCGTCACCCGATTCGATTACGACGATGCGGTTCTGCTTGATACCCGTGGCAACATCGTCTACAGCTTGAGCAAGGACCCCGATCGCGGCACCAACATACTGACCGGGCCGTATCGCGAATCCAACCTGCGTGATGCTTATCTCAGGGCGCTGGGCGCCAACGCCGTCGACTTCACCTGGATCACCGATTTCGAGCCGTATCAACCACAGCTGGACGCGCCGACGGCCTGGCTGGTGTCCCCGGTGCTGCAGGGCGGCAGAACCGAAGGTGTGTGCTGGCGCTACCGCTGCCCATCGCCAAGATCAACAAGATGATGACCGCCGACAAGAACTGGCAAGCGGCCGGGATGGGTACCGGGACCGAGACCTATCTTGCCGGGCCGGACAACCTCATGCGATCGGATTCGAGGTTGTTCCTGCAGGATCCCGAAGAATATCGCCGCCAGGCGGTGGCGGCCGGGACCTCACCGGAGGTGGTGAACCGGGCGATCCAACTCGGGAGCACGGTGTTGCTGCATCCGGTGGCGACCGCGGGTCTGCGTGAGGCGCAGCGGGGCCAGACCGGAACGGTCAGCGCGGTCGACTATACGGGTAACCGCGAGCTGGAAGCCTTTGCGCCGCTGAATATTCCCAACTCGGATCTGCATTGGTCGATCCTGGCGACCAACGACGATTCTGCGGCATTCGCCGCCGCGGCCGCATTCAGCAAGGCGCTGGTATTGGTGACCGTGGCGATGATCGTGATCATCTGTGTCTTCTCGATGTTGATCGCCCGACTGATGGTGCGGCCGATCAGACGCCTGGAGGCGGGCACCGAGAAGATCAGCGGCGGTGACTACGACGCCGCGATTCCGGTGAAGTCGCGTGACGAGATCGGCGATCTGACCGCCGCTTTCAATGAGATGAGCCGAAGCCTGAATATCAAGGAGGATCTGCTCAACGAGCAGCGCCGGGAAAACGATCGGCTGCTGCTGTCGATGATGCCCGAGCCGGTGGTGCAGCGGTATCGCGAGGGCGAGCAGACCATTGCCCAGGAACACCAGGACGTCACCGTGATCTTCGCTGACATCCTGGGCTTGGACGAGGTCTCCCGATCGCTGTCGGGCAACGAGTTGGTCGCCATCGTCGATGACCTGTTCCGCCAGTTCGACTCGGCGGCTGAATCCCTTGGGGTGGAACGGATCCGCACGCTACATAACGGCTATCTGGCCAGCTGCGGGGTCACCACGCCACGTTTGGACAACGTCGCCCGCACGGTCGCATTCGCGCTGGAGATGCAGCGCATCATCGAGCGGTTCAACCACCAAAGCGGCCACCAACTACGGCTGCGGGCCGGAATCAACACCGGCAACGTCATCAGCGGGCTGGTCGGTCGAACCAGCGTTGTCTACGACATGTGGGGTGCGGCGGTAAGCACCGCTTACCAAATGCATAGTGGGTCAACGCAACCCGGTATCTACGTCACCTCGCAGGTGTATGAGGCGATGCGAGACGAGCGGCAGTTCGCACCGGCAGGGACCATCTCGGTCGGCGGTGTGCAAGAGCAGATCTACCGGATGTCGGAGCAGTCATGAACGTCCTGGGCGCCTCGTGGTTCCACTGGGCCATCGGCATCGCGATCGGAGTGCCGGTTGGCCTGATCCTGCTCACCGAGCTGCACAATTCGCTGGCCCGCAGGAACAGCCACGTGGCCCGTCAGGTCACCCTGCTACGCAACTTCCTGCTCCCGCTCGGCGCGTTGCTGCTGTTCCTGGTCAAAGCCTCACAAGTGCCGGCAGGAGAAGGCACGGTACGAATCCTGACCACGGTGTTCGGCTTCCTGGTGCTGGTGTTGCTGCTCTCTGCGCTCAACGCGACGGTATTTGCCAGCGCGCCGCAGGACAGTTGGCGCAAGCGGTTGCCCACCATCTTTCTCGATGTGGCCCGGTTCGCGCTGATCGGTATCGGGCTGGCGATGATCCTGTCCTACGTCTGGGGGGTTCGGGTCGGAGGCATCTTCACCGCCTTGGGCGTGACGTCGGTCGTGATCGGCCTGATGCTGCAGAACTCCGTCGGCCAGATCGTGTCGGGCTTGTTCATGCTGTTCGAGCAGCCATTCCGGATCGACGACTGGTTGGACACGCCCACTGCGCGAGGGCGAGTGGTGGAGGTCAACTGGCGTGCCGTACACATCGAAACCGGAACCGGGCTGCGAATCACCCCAAACTCGGTGCTGGCGACGACGGCTTTCACCAACCTCAGTCGCCCGGGTGGTTCGCACAAGTGCAGCATCACAACCAAATTCGCGGCGGACGATGCGCCGGACAAGGTATGCGCGATGCTGACCAGGGTCGCCAGCGCATTGCCCAATCTCAAGAGCGGGGTGATGCCGGCCACGGTTGCCCTGGGCGGCGCCGAGTACCGCACCACCGTCCGGATCAAGTCTCCCGCCGAAGACGGTGCTGCCCAAGATACGTTTTTGCGGTGGGTCTGGTACGCCGCCCGTCGCGAGGGGCTTGCGCTGGACGGGGCCGGTGACAGCTACTCGACCCCCCAACGAGTCCAGGACGCGTTGCGCGCGGTGAGCCCGGAACTCAAGCTCAGTCTGCTCGATCAGCAGTCGCTGGCCCCATACGCCAAGGTGGTGCGCTACGGCACCGATGAAACCGTCCAGCAAGCCGGCGTTGTGCCCAAAGGCATGTCCTTCATCATCGCCGGCAGCGTCCGTCTGATGGTGACGCCGGCGGACGGTCCCGCCGTCGCGGTCGGCACCCTCGGTAAGGGCGCCTTCCTGGGGGTGACCGCGTTGACTCGGCAACCCAACCCGGGCGGTGCGGTGGCGCTGGAAGAGGTGACCGTGCTCGACATCGATCGCGAGTATCTCGAGCGCATCGTGATGAGCAAGCCGGCGCTGTTGCAGGAGCTGGGGCGACTGATCGACGAGCGGCAGATGAAGGTGCGGCAAGTAACCCAGCGCGAACGGGTCGCTTGACAGCAGCCGCGGTCGCGACGTGGGCCCATCGGCCGGCGAGACTTGAGATCAACTGCTGGCTCATGCGCGATCGCGTGTTTCGCGCAAACGCCGTTTTGTCTGCGTTTCCGCGTTAGTCTGCTGCGGGATCTGCCGGTCCCGCGGCCATAGGCGAAAGGAAGCCGGGTGACATCGGGGCAGCCAACGGAACCCGTCACAGCAGCCGCGTCCGGTCAGACCGGCAGAACCGACAGTCGAGGTCGTCGGTTGCTGCGATTTCTCCGGGTCGGCATTCAGGCCAAGTTGTTGGTGACGCTGCTGGTCTGCAGCATCCTTTCGGTCGCGGTGGTCGGGGTCATCGGCTACGTCAGCGGCCGCAACGCGTTGCAGCGCGTTGCCGTTGAGCGACTACTCCAGCTGCGGGAGGCCCAGAAGCGGCAGGTCGAGGCACTCTTCTCCGAGTTGACCAAGTCGGTGATGGTGTACAGCAACGGGATGAGCGCCAACGAAGCCATCGCGGCGTTCACCGACGGCTTCGCGCAATTGGCCAACGCGACCGTCGACCCGGTCCAGCAGCAGGCGATCGTCGACTACTACGTCAACGAGCTGATCAAGCCGATCGACCAGGCGACCGGACACGAACTCGATCTCGAGGCGGTGCTGCCGGCATCGCCCGCGCAGACGTACCTGCAGGCGTACTACACCGCACCGTTCAGTTCGTCGAGTGAGTCGATGCGCTTCAACAACGCCGGTGATGGCAGCGCATGGTCGGCGGCCAACGCCCGTTTCAACGACTTTTTCCGCGGCATCGTCACCCGATTCCAGTACCGCGACGCGTTGCTGCTCGACCTGCAAGGCAACGTCGTCTACTCGGTCAACAAGGGACCCGATCTGGGGACCAACCTCTTTACCGGCCCGTATCGCGAGACCAACCTGCGTACCGCGTATCAAAAGGCGCTGGCGTCCAATGAGATCGACTTCGTGTGGATCACAGACTTCCAGCGCTATCAGCCCGAAGTTGACGCCCCCACCGCGTGGCTGGTGTCGCCGGTCGGGGTGGACGGCAAGCTGCAGGGAGTGATGGCCCTGGCGTTGCCGCCCACCAACTTGAACCAGATCATGAACGCCAACGAGAAGTGGGAAGCCGTTGGCATGGGTCGATCGACCGAAACGTATCTGGCGGGCTCGGACAACCTGATGCGTTCGGACTCACGGCTTTTCCTGGAAAGCCCGGACGAATACCGCCGCGAGGCGCTGGCCGGCGGTACCCGAGAAGACGTCGTGAACAAGGCGATCCGGTTGGGGACCACGGTGCTGGTCCAACCGGTGCCCAGCGCGGGCTTGCGCGCTGCCCTGCGTGGACAGTCCGGCATCACCAAGGACACCGACTATCTGGGCAATCGAGAGTTGGAGGCCTACGCCCCACTGGACGTGCCCAATTCCGATCTGCGGTGGGCGATTCTGGCGACTCGAGACGACTGGGATGCCTACGAGCGATTGTCGTCGTTCGGCCGGACGGTGGTGTTGGCGGTCGCGGGCATCACCCTATTCATCTGCGTGGTGTCCATGGTGCTGGTCAAGCTGCTGGTGCGCCCGATCCGTCGGCTGGAGGCGGGCACCGAGAAGATCCGCTCCGGCGACTACGAGGTCACCGTGCCGGTCAAGTCGCGCGACGAACTTGGTGATCTCACTGCGGCTTTCAACGAGATGAGCAGCAATTTGAAAGTCAAGGATCAGCTGCTCACCGAGCAGCGCAGCCAAAACGAGCAGCTGCTGCTCGCACTGATGCCAGAACCGGTGGTGCAGCGCTACCGAGCGGGCGGCGAGGTCATCGCCGAAGAGCATCAGGATGTCACGGTCATCTTCGCCGAGCTCATCGGGCTCGAAGAGATCTCCGACGGGCTCTCTGGTGACGAATTGGTCGGTATCGTCGACGAGCTGTTCCGACAGTTCGATTCGGCGGCCCAATCCCTGGGCGTGGAACCGATTCGCACATTTCACAATGGCTACCTCGCCGCCTGCGGCGCCACCACGCCGCGACTGGACAACGTGCACCGGGGCATCGAGTTTGCCCTCGAGATCGAGCTCATCGTGAACAGGTTCGCCAACCAGTCACAGCATCCGCTGCGAGTGCGGGTCGGGGTCACCACCGGCAGAGTCGTCAGTGGTCTGGTGGGCCGATCGAACCTGGCCTACGACATGTGGGGCGGCGCGGTGCAGATGGCCTACCGAATGCTCGGCCACCTGTCGGATCCGGGCATCTACGTCAGCGCCCGGGTGCACGACGCGATGCGCGAAATATGGACGTTCACACCGGCCGGCGCCATCTCGGTCCGGGGATCACAGCAGCAGATCTGGCAAGTGTCGGAGCGGCGATGAGCGTGTTCGGCTCGGCTTGGTTCTACTGGGCCGTCGGAATCGCGGCGGCTCTGCCCGTGCTGGTCGTGATTCTCACCGAAGTCCAGCGGCTGTTGCGCCGCAGGCAAAGCGCGCTGGCCCGCCAAGTCGGCCTGCTGCGCAACTATGTGCTGCCGCTGGGCGCGCTGTTGCTGCTGCTGGTCAATGCGACGGGAGTGCCGGCCCACGACACCGCGGTGCGGCTGCTGGCCACCGTATTCGGCTTCCTGGTCTTGGTCCTGCTGTTGTCCGGGCTCAATGCCGCGGTCTTCTCCGGGGCCCCGCAGGGTTCGTGGCGCCGACGGCTACCGGTCATCTTCGTCGACGTCGCACGGTTCGTACTGATCGGCGCCGGACTGGCGGTGATCCTCTCGTTCGTCTGGGGCGTTCGAATCGGCGGCCTGTTCACCGCGCTGGGGGTGACATCGGTCGTCATCGGTCTGATGTTGCAGAACTCCGTCAGCCAGATCGTCTCCGGCCTGTTCATGCTGTTCGAGCAACCGTTCCAGATCGACGCCTGGCTCGATACGACCACCACGCGGGGACGAATCGTCGAGGTGAACTGGCGTGCAGTGCACATCGAGACCGGCAGCGGACTGCGAATCACCCCGAACTCGGTACTGGCCAGCACACCGTTCACCAACCTGAGCCGCCCGGCCGGCGCCTACCAGTTGGCGATACCGACCAAGTTTTCCGACGCGGACGCCCCCGGATCGGGTGTGCGCGCTGCTGTCCCGGGTTGCCGCCGCGCTGCCGCAGCTCGACGGCGGGTTCCTAGTTACCACCGAGCCGGTCGGCGGCACCGAATACTGCACCACCATCGGGCTGCGGTCGCCGGCCGAGGAGAGTGCCGCGCGCGCAACATTTCTGCGCTGGATTTGGTACGCCGCGCGGCGGGAGGGGCTGCACCTCAACGAGGCCGATGACGATTTCTCGACCACCGAACGCGTCCAGCCCGCGCTCAAGACGGTGGTGGCACCGGTGATGAGGCTCAGCGATACCGACCAGCAGGCGTTGTTGTCCAGCGCCAGGATCATTCGGTTCGCGGCCGGCGACACCATGGAGTACGCCGGACAGGTGCCGGCTGGGATGACGTTCTTGATCACCGGACGCGTGCGGCTGACCGCGACGG
Organism: Mycobacterium pseudoshottsii JCM 15466; assembly: GCF_003584745.1. Classification (NCBI taxonomy): domain Bacteria; kingdom Bacillati; phylum Actinomycetota; class Actinomycetes; order Mycobacteriales; family Mycobacteriaceae; genus Mycobacterium; species Mycobacterium pseudoshottsii. Next base: position 4,150,153 of record NZ_AP018410.1, on the reverse strand, counting down.
CCGAAGACGGGTCGGTCGTGCCGGTCACCACGTTGCATGAAGGCGGATTCCTGGGGCTCACGGCGTTGACCCGCCAACCCAACCTGGCCGGCGCACATGCGCTCGACGAGGTCACCGCGCTCGAGGTCGACCGCGAGCACCTCGAACATCTGGTGATGCGTGAACCACTGCTGCTGCAGGATTTTGGTCACATCCTCGAGGAGCGGCAAAGCAAGGTGCGACGGGTGGGCGGCCTCAATTAGCCCCCCGAGCCGCCCGGCCGGCCCCGCGCGGCCGGGCGGCCACCCGAACGGGCCGTCTTACTCGTCCGGCTAACGCCCGTTACCCTGGGGTAATGACTCTGCAAGCAGCACCCAGGAGTGCAGCGGCCCAGCAGCGCGAGCCGGACTTGCGCCAAGAGGTGCATGACGCCGCGCGCCGGGCGCGGGTCGCCGCTCGACTGTTGGCCGTGGTGCCGACCGGGGTCAAAGACCGCGCGCTGCATGCGGCCGCCGATGCGATATTGGCCCACGTCGACCGGATTCTGTCGGCCAACGCCGAAGACCTCGACGCGGCACGGGCTGCCGATACCCCCGCCGCGATGCTCGACCGGCTGGCCCTCAACCCGCAACGGGTCGATGGGATCGCCGCGGGCCTGCGTCAGGTCGCGGGCCTGCCCGACCCGGTTGGCGAAGTGCTGCGCGGCTACACCTTGCCCAACGGTCTGCAGCTGCGCCAGCAGCGTGTCCCGCTCGGGGTGGTCGGCATGATCTACGAGGGGCGTTCGAACGTCACCGTGGATGCTTTCGGACTCACCCTCAAGTCGGGTAACGCGGCATTGCTGCGCGGCAGTTCGTCGGCGGCGCGGTCCAACGAAGCCCTGGTCAATGTGTTGCGGTCGGCCCTCGACAGCGAGCAGCTGCCCGCCGACGCGGTCCAGCTGCTCTCCAGCGCCGACCGGTCCACGGTCACCCATCTCATCCAGGCCCGCGGCCTGGTCGACGTGGCGATTCCGCGTGGCGGTGCGGGTCTGATCGACGCGGTGGTGCGTGATGCGCAGGTTCCCACCATCGAGACCGGCGTCGGCAACTGCCATGTCTACGTGCATGAAGCCGCCGACCTCGACGTCGCCGAACGAATCCTGCTCAACTCCAAGACCCGCCGACCCAGCGTCTGTAACGCGGCCGAGACGCTGTTGGTCGACGCGGCGATCGCCGAGCATGCCATGCCCCGGCTGATTGGCGCTCTGCAGGACGCCGGTGTCACCGTGCATCTCGATGCGGATGAGCAGGACCTGCGTCGTGAATACCTGGCGATGGAGATCGCGGTGGCGGTGGCGGACGGTGTGGACGGTGCCATCGCCCACATCAACGAGTACGGCACCGGTCACACCGAGGCCATCGTGACCACTAACCTTGCTGCGGCCCAACGGTTTACCGAGCGGATTGATGCCGCTGCGGTGATGGTCAACGCATCGACGGCCTTCACCGACGGTGAGCAGTTCGGCTTCGGCGCCGAGATCGGTATCTCGACTCAGAAGCTGCACGCCCGCGGTCCGATGGGCCTGCCGGAACTGACCTCGACCAAGTGGATCGTGTGGGGTGAGGGTCACACGCGTCCGGCCTGACGGCCCCCGTTAGGACCTGTAAGGAGAACCATTGTGAGCGTGCCAGCACGGTCCGTACCGCTGTTCGCCGACATCGCCGATGTCTCACGCAGGTTGGCGCAGACCGGCTATCTGCCGGACACCGCCACCGCGACCGCGGTCTTTCTCGCCGACCGGCTCGGCAAGCCGCTGCTGGTAGAAGGCCCCGCCGGGGTGGGCAAGACCGAACTGGCCCGCGCCGTCGCGCAAGCCACCGGCTCCGGGCTGGTCCGGCTGCAGTGCTACGAGGGCGTGGACGAGGCCCGCGCGTTGTACGAGTGGAACCACGCCAAACAGATCCTGCGCATCCAGTCCGGCTCGGGTGACTGGGAGGCGACAAAGGATGACGTCTTCAGCGAGGAATTCTTGCTGCAGCGCCCGCTGCTGACCGCTATTCGGCGCACCGAACCGACGGTGCTGCTGATCGATGAAACCGACAAGGCCGACATCGAGATTGAAGGCCTGCTGCTGGAGGTGCTGTCCGACTTTGCGGTCACCGTCCCCGAGCTGGGCACGCTGACCGCAACCCGGGCGCCGTTCGTGCTGCTGACCTCCAACGCCACCCGAGAGCTGTCCGAGGCGCTCAAGCGGCGCTGCCTATTCCTGCACATCGACTTCCCGACTCCCGAAATGGAACGCCGCATTCTGTTGTCGCGGGTTCCCGAGCTGCCCGAGCACATCGCGGAGGAGCTGGTGCGCATCATCGGGGTCCTGCGCGGGATGCAGCTCAAGAAGCTGCCGTCGATTGCCGAGACCATCGACTGGGGCCGCACCGTGCTGGCGCTGGGGCTGGACACCATCGACGATGCGGTCGTTGCTGCCACCCTCGGTGTGGTGCTCAAACATCAGTCCGATCAGCAACGTGCAACCGGGGAACTCCGGTTGAACTGAGGGGATTGCGCTGATGGCCACTCGCCGTATCCGACCTAGCTACCCGCTCGCCCCGCACGGGTTGCCCGGCCATCTGGTTGGTTTCGTGGAAGCGCTTCGCGGCAGCGGAATTTCGGTGGGCCCCTCGGAGACGGTGGACGCCGGCCGAGTGATGGCGGCCCTTGGGTTCGAGGATCGTGAGGTGCTACGCGAGGGCATCGCTTGCGCGGTGCTGCGCCGGCCCGACCACCGCGACACCTACGACGCCATGTTCGACCTGTGGTTCCCGGCCGCCCTGGGCGCGCGGGCGGTCATCACCGAGGAGCAAGCCGGGCAGTCCGAGGGCTTGCCGCCTGACGACGTCGAGGCGATGCGGCAGATGCTGCTGGATTTGCTCACCGACAACCCGGATCTGGCCGACATGGACCAGCGGCTGGTGGGGATGATCGCGCTGATCGTGGAGACCTACGGCAAGTACAACTCCAGCCGGGGGCCGTCGTTCTCGTCGTATCAGGCGCTCAAGGCGATGGCGCTGGACGAACTCGAGGGCAAGCTGTTGGCCGGCCTGCTTGCCCCCTATGGTGACGAGCTCACCCCCACCCAAGAGCAGATCGCTAAAGCGATTGCAGCGCAGAGGGTTTCTCAGCTCCGCAAGATGGTCGACGCGGAGACCAAGCGGCGCACCGCCGAGCAGCTCGGGCGTGACCACGTCCAGATGTACGGCATTCCGCAGCTTTCCGAAAATGTCGAGTTCCTGCGAGCCTCCGGTGAGCAACTGCGTCAGATGCGCCGGGTGGTTGCCCCACTGGCGCGCACGCTGGCGACCCGGTTGGCGGCTCGGCGGCGCCGCGCTCGGGCGGGTTCCATCGATCTGCGCAAGACGCTGCGCAAATCGATGTCCACCGGTGGGGTGCCGATCGACGTGGTGTTGCGCAAGCCGCGCCCGGCGCGCCCGGAACTGGTTGTGCTGTGCGACGTCTCCGGTTCGGTGGCGGGGTTCAGTCACTTCACGTTGCTGTTGGTACATGCGCTACGCCAACAGTTTTCGCGGGTGCGGGTCTTTGCGTTCATCGACACCACCGACGAAGTGACGCACATGTTCGGGCCGGATGCTGACTTGGCTGTGGCGATCCAGCGGATCACCAGGGAGGCCGGGGTTTACAGCCGAGACGGCCATTCCGACTACGGCAACGCGTTTGTCTCTTTCATGCAGGGTTTCCCCAACGTGCTGTCCCCCCGCAGCTCGCTTCTGGTGCTCGGTGACGGTCGCACCAACTACCGGAATCCGGCCACCGACGTGCTGGCCGACATGGTGACCGCGAGTAGGCACGCGCACTGGCTCAACCCCGAGCCCCAACACCTGTGGGGCAGCGGAGACTCGGCGGTGCCGCGCTATCAGGAGGTCATCGCGATGCACGAATGCAGATCGGCAAAGCAGCTGGCCACCGTGATCGACGAACTACTGCCGGTGTGACCGGGGCACTTCAGTGCGTCTTGCGAAAGACCAGCCAGCGCAGCTCGATCGGGCTCATCTCGCGGGCCACCGGAAACACGTCGAGGCCGCTGACCCAGTCGGCGTACCAGCTGGTGGGAGGCCAGGCGTCGGCCGGCAGATGCGCCTTCTCGTAGTCGTACACGGAGTCGTCGGCGATGAGTTCGACGGGTAGTCCGGCCGCCGCAACCGATAGCTCGTGCCGGGTGAAAATGGTCGTGTAGGCCTGTTGGCCGAACTCGCGCGCCGCCTGGTCCGGCGTGTAGCCGCCGCAGGCCAGGAAGGCGTTGAAGACCAAGCGCGCACCGGGAGCAAGGCATTGCGCGGCTAGTTCGAAGAGCTCGCGCAACTGCTGGGTGGTCCGAAAGTCCGACACCACCTCCGAGAGCACGATCAGCTGATAATCGCGCCGCAGGTCCGCAATGGTCGTGAAGACGTCGCGCACGATGACGCGTACGTCGAGGCCCTCCTTCTCGGCGTCGGCCCGGATCATCTCGGCGAATTTCGGCGTCAGTTCCACGACGTCGACCGGATGCCCCCGTCGCGCCAGGGCAAGGGCATTGCGCCCGGTCCCCGCACCGATCTCGAGCACCCGATGCGTGCTGGGATCGGCCGCCTCGTTAGCCAGCGCCCACACCCGAGCGTCGGGTTCGGTACCGAACAGCGGGGCCTTGCGGGTGTCGATCCAGTTTTCGTAGGCGGCCTCCACGGTCCACCAGCGCGCATTGACCTCGTAGTTCAGCGTGGGGCCGACGGGCGCGTTGAACGAGATGATGATGCTGGAACGGGGCGAGGCCGAGTAGGCCTGAGCCAACTGGCCTTCGAGCACCGAACGCAGATGGGCAAGCTCCTCCTCGGAGAACTTTCGTCCCACATCGGCGAACATGCCATCGCACATCTTCACGTACTCGTCGATCATGGCCGGCACCGCCGGCAGCGTGATCTTGCCGGTGACCTCCGATCGGCTATAAAACCGCCGGGTCATCGAATTTTTCAGCGACTGCTGGGAGTCCACGGAGCCCAGCGGCATGTTTTCCACAGACCCCTTTTACCTGACCGGGCGGCTCGATGCGGCGCCATTGCTCAAAGGCTCATGATTCGCAAAACGCGAAGCGGCTCCCGCAGGTCCGGGCTGGGCCAGGCGGACCAGCGGCCCAGTGCCTGTCGTTTGCTCCGTCCGGGCCGGTTCCCGCACGATCTGAGCGGCGCCGTGCGCTCAAGTAAGCTGGCAAACCGTGCAAAAGCACCGTCGCAGGCTAGGTGTCATGGGTGGGACTTTCGATCCCATCCATTACGGTCACCTGGTCGCCGCCAGTGAGGTAGCCGACCGCTACGAACTCGACGAGGTCGTGTTCGTGCCCAGCGGACAGCCGTGGCAGAAGGGACGGCGTGTTTCGCCTGCCGAAGACCGCTATCTGATGACGGTCATCGCGACGGCTTCCAACCCCCGCTTTTCGGTCAGCCGGGTCGACATCGACCGGGGCGGTCCTACCTACACCAAGGACACGCTGCGGGATCTGCATGCCCTCAACCCGGCTGCGGAGCTGTACTTCATCACCGGCGCCGACGCCCTGGCCTCGATCATGTCCTGGCAGGGCTGGGAGCAGATGTTTGAGTCGGCGCGGTTTGTCGGAGTGAGTCGGCCGGGCTACGAACTGCGCCACGACCATGTCACCGCCGCGCTGGACGGGCTCGCCGAGGACGCCTTGTCCCTGGTGGAGATCCCGGCGCTGGCGATCTCATCGACGGATTGCCGTCGGCGCGCCGCGCATGGTCGCCCCCTGTGGTACCTGATGCCCGACGGCGTCGTGCAGTATGTCTCAAAGCGCAGGCTCTACCGCACGCCACCGGACTCGGGGGGCGGGGAGACCCTGGACACCACGACCATTCTGCCCGCGGGGAACAACACATGAGCGCTACTCAGGAAGCCATCGACATGGCGACGGTGGCTGCCGGCGCCGCGTCGGCCAAACTGGCCGACGACGTGCTGGTCATCGACGTGTCCGGCCAGCTGGTCATCACCGACTGCTTCGTGATTGCTTCGGCGTCCAACGAGCGCCAGGTCAACGCCATCGTCGACGAGGTCGAGGAGAAGATGCGCCGAGCCGGCTATAAGTTGGCGCGCCGCGAGGGGGCCCGCGAGGGCCGCTGGACGTTGTTGGACTATCGCGACATCGTGGTCCACGTCCAGCATCAGGATGACCGCAGTTTTTACGCACTCGACCGGTTGTGGGCCGACTGCCCGGTGGTGGCGGTGGACTTGGCGGAGGGCTCCGATGACCCGGCGGAGGCGCCATGACCGTGCGCCGGCTGGTGATGCTGCGGCATGGGCAGACCGACTACAACCTGGGTAGCCGGATGCAGGGGCAACTGGACACCGATCTAAGCGACCTGGGCCGCGCCCAGGCCGTGGCCGCCGCAGAGGTGCTGGGCAAACTGCAGCCGCTGCTGATCGTCTCGTCGGATCTGCGGCGCGCGTACGACACCGCAACCAGGCTGGGGGAGCGCACCGGCCAGCAGGTGCGGGTGGACCCCCGGCTGCGTGAGACCCACTTCGGTGATTGGCAGGGATTGACCCACACCCAGATTGACGCCGAGGCGCCAGGCGCCCGGCTGGCATGGCGCGAAAATGCCGAGTGGGCTCCGCACGGCGGGGAAAGCAGAATCGACGTGGCCGCGCGCAGCGTGCCGTTGGTCACCGAGCTGGTCTCCGCCGAGCCGGAATGGGGTGGCCCCACCCAGGCGGACCGCCCGGTGGTGCTCGTCGCACATGGCGGTCTGATCGCCGCGTTGTCGGCCGCGCTGCTGAGGCTGCCGGTTTCCAATTGGCCCGCGTTGGGGGGCATGGGCAACGCCAGCTGGGTGCAGCTGTCCGGCCATTCCGACGCTGCCGGCAGCGATTTCGACGCGATCCGGTGGCGTCTGGACGTGTGGAACGCTTCGGCGCAGGTCGCCAACGATGTCCTCTGAGCGCGGGGCAAGCCCCAGCCAACGGCCCCTGCTGCTGGTTTTCGCCGACTCGCTGTCCTACTACGGTCCGACCGGCGGACTGCCCGCCGACGATCCCCGCATCTGGCCGAATATCGTTGCAGCACAACTGGGGTGGGATCTGGAACTGATCGGGCGGATCGGCTGGACATGCCGCGACGTCTGGTGGGCGGCCACCCAGGATCCGCGGTCGTGGGCGGCGCTACCCCGAGCCGGCGCGGTGATCTTTGCCACCAGCGGGATGGACTCACTGCCCTCGGTGTTGCCGACGGCGCTGCGCGAGCTCATTCGCTATGTGCGTCCACCGTGGTTGCGACGGTGGGTGCGCGATGGGTACGCCTGGGTGCAGCCACGGCTGTCACCGGTGGCTCGCTCGGCCCTGCCGGCGGATCTGAGCGCTGAATACCTCGAACAGACGCGTAGCGCAATCGATTTCAACCGCCCGGGCATTCCCGTTGTGGCGTCCCTACCGTCAGTGCACATCGCCGAGACCTACGGCAAGGCGCATCACGGCCGCCCCGGCACCGTGTCCGCGATAACACGATGGGCGCAGCGCCACGATGTCCCGCTGGTAGATCTCAAAGCCGCAGTTGCCGAAGAGATCATGAGCGGGTGCGGCAACCCGGACGGAATCCACTGGAACTTCGAGGCTCACCAGGGGGTCGCGGAGCTGATGCTCAAGGCGCTGGCCGAAGCCGGGGTGCCCAGCGAGAAGCCGCGCAGCTAAACCATGGCCGTTGTGGTGGTCACGGATACATCGGCGCGCCTGCCCGCCGATATCCGAGAACGGTGGGCGATACGCGAGGTCCCGCTGCATATCCTGCTCGACGGCGTCGACCTGCGTGACGGTGTGGATGAGGTCCCCGACGATATTCACAAGTGTCATGCCACCACTGCCGCGGCCACCCCGGCCGAGCTGCGTGCCGCCTATCGCGCAGCGCTGGCCGATAGTGCCGGTGATGGGGTAGTGGCGGTGCATATTTCGGCGGGACTGTCGGGAACCTACCGCGCCGCCAAACTGGCCGCGGCGGATCTGGGGCCCGAGGTGCGCGTCATCGACTCGAAGTCGGCCGCGATGGGAACCGGGTTCGTCGCGCTCGCGGCGGCACGGGCCGCTGCGGCCGGAGAAGATCTCGAATCCGTTGGGCGCGCTGCCGATGCCACCGTGAGCCGGACGCACGCGTTCGTCGTCGTCCACCGGCTGGACAACTTGCGCCGCAGCGGACGAATCGGCGGCGCCAAGGCATGGCTGGGCACCGCCTTGGCCCTCAAGCCGCTGTTGCGGGTTGAGGACGGAAAACTCGTGCTAGCCCAACGGGTTCGCACCGTCAAGCATGCAATGGCGGCGCTGGTCGACCGAGTATGTGAAGTGGTCGGGCGCGAACCGGCGCTCTTGGCCGTGCATCATGTCGCCAATGTGGAGGGCGCCAACAGCGTCGCGGTGGAACTGGGCCGCCGCCTTCCGGCATGTGAGCCGGCGCTGGTGACCCCACTGGGGCCGGTGCTGGCGTTGCACGTCGGCGCCGAAGCGGTCGCGGTTTGCGTGCAAGTCGGCGCTGCTTCGCTGCGGGGGTAGCCCAAACACCGAGTTGTTCGGACAGGGCGCGGTTTTCAGTGGGTTGGCGCCGCGACCCTGGGCCGGGCATTGTCGCCGCGCGGGTGCACAACCTGCGGCCACCAGAACCAGCGGCCCAGCAACGTCGCGATCGATGGCATCAGCAGGGTGCGCACGATCAGCGTGTCCAGCAGTAGGCCGATGCACACCGTGGACCCGAACTGTCCGAGCACCCGCAGATCGCTGCCCAGCATGGACGCCATGGTGAAGGCGAAAACCAGACCTGCGGCGGTCACCACCCCACCGGTTCCGGCCATGGACCGGATGATCCCGGTCTTGAGTCCGGCGTGGATTTCTTCGCGGAACCGCGAGACCAGCAACAGGTTGTAGTCCGAACCGACGGCCAGCAGGATGATGACCGACAGCGCGGCCACGATCCAGTGGATCTTGATGCCGAACAAATCCTGCCAAATGAGCACGGACAGACCGAATGACGCGGCGATCGAGCTGGCTGCGGTGCCGACGATCACCAGGGCGGCGACTACGCTTCGGGTGAGCAGCAACATGATCAAGAAGATCAGTGTCAGCGCAGATACCACCGCGATCATCAGGTCGTACTTTTCGCCGTCGGCCATGTCTTTGAAGGTGGCGGCGGTTCCGCCCAGATAGACCTTGGCATCCGAGAGCGACGATTGCTTCAGGCCCTCCTGCGCCGCTGTGCGTTCCGCGTCGACCCGCGAAATCCCCTCCGGGGTCATCGGATCGCCCTGGTGGGTAATGAAAAACCGGGCCGATTTTCCGTCCGGAGACAAGAACATCCGAAGCCCCGTCTGGAAGTCCGGGTTGTCGAAGGCTTCCGGGGGCAGGTAAAAGAAGTCATCGTTCTTGGAAGCGTCGAAACTCTGGCCCATGACGATAGCGGTGTTGCTGAGTTCGTCCATCTGGTCGAGCATCGCCGAGAACGTGGACTGCATGGTCAGCGTCAGCGCTTTGGTCGTCTTCATGGTGGCGATCATCGGCGGAATCAAAGTCGGCATCTGTGACGTGAGACCGGCCGTGTGCTGTATGTCTTCGGTGAGTTCGGAGAACTTCTCGGAAAGCTTGTCGATCCCGTCCAGAGAGTCGAACAGCGATCTGAACGACCAGCAGATCGGAACGTCGAAACAGTGTTTTTCCCAGTAGAAGTAGGACCGCATCGGTCGCCAGAAGTCATCGAACTCGGCGAGGTGGTCTCGCAGCTCGTCGGTGATGGTCGAGGTTTCGGCGGTGACGCGCGCCATGTCGGTCGTGGTGGTGTCGAGCTCGCGCATGACGGCGTACATGCGTTCTGTGGTGTCGATCAGGGCCTGCATCTCGTCGGCCATCTTGGTCATGTCGGCCATCCGCTCTTTCAGGAAGGTCATGTTCTGCATCATCGTCTGGCTTTGCATGCTGTTCTGAAACGGTATGGAGCTGTGCTGGATCGGGATACCCAGCGGCCTGGTGATGTCCTGGATCATGGCGATGCCCACGGTGCGGATGACGTTCTTGGCCACTTTGTCCAGGACAAGCATGTCCGCCGGGTTTCGCATGTCGTGTTCGGCCTCGACCATCAACATGTCGGGGTTCATCCGGGCGTGCGAAAAGTGCCGGTCGGCAGCGGCCTCGCCGAGATTGGACGGCGCTGAGGCCGGTAGGTAGTAGCGGTCGTTGTAGCTGGTCTTGAAACCGGGCAGGGCGACCATGCCGACCAGAACGATCGCGCCGCTCAGCGCCAGAATCGGTGCGGGCCAACGTACCACCGCGGTGCCGACCCGCCGCCACAGCCGGCCTCTATTGGCGGCCCGCTTGGATTCGAATAGGTGGAATCGGCTGCCCACGAATACCACTGCGGGACCCAGTGTCAGCCCGGCCAACACGACGACCAACATCCCGATTGCCACGGGTGCGCCCATCGTGTTGAACCAGGGCAGCCGCGCGAAACTCAGGCAGTAGGTGGCACCGGCGATGGTCAGGCCGGATCCCAAGACCACCGGGGCCACCCCACGAAAGGTTGTGTAGTAGGCGTCTTCTCGGTCCTCGCCCGCTTGGCGCGCCTCTTGGTAGCGGCCGACCAGAAAGATCCCGTAGTCGGTCCCGGCGGCGATCGCCAGCATCGTCAGAATGTTCGCGGCAAACGTGGTGAGTCCGAATACGTTGTGGTAGCCCAATACCGCCACCACTCCCCGCGAGGAGGCCAACGCGATTCCGGTCATGAACAGCTGGATCACGGTGGTGACGATGGAGCGGTAGACCAGCAGCAACATCACCGCGATGGCGCCCAGGGTGAACATCGTGATCTTGGCCAAGCTGGCGTTGCCGATCAGGTTCATGTCGTCGCTGAGCGCGGCGGGCCCGGTGACATATGCCTTGACCCCGGCGGGTTCGTGCGTCCGGTTGATGACGTCACGCACGGCTTCGACCGATTCATTGGCCAGGGTCGTGCCCTGGTTTCCGGCCAGGTTCACCATCACGTAGGCGCTTTTTCCATCGGCGCTTTGGGCCCCCGCGGCGGTCAGCCGGTCGCCCCAGAAATCCTGGATGTGCTGTATGTGTTCGGGGTCCTGGCGCAGCTGGCGAATTAGGCTGTCGTAGTACTGGTGCGCATCATCGCCGAGCTTGTGCTGGCCCTCCAGGACGATCATGACCGTGCTGTTGGAGTCGAATTCCCGGAAGTTGTGTCCCAGCCGCATCATCGCCTTCATCGACGGCGCGTCCATCGGGGTCATCGGCGCGGAATGTTGTTCGCTGACCACCTCGAGCGACGGGACGACCACGTTGACCAGGACCGTCAGCAGCACCCAGCCCAGGATGATCGGCACGGCAAGGATCCGGATGGTGTGCGGAATGACCGGGCGGTGGCCGCGCTCGCGGTTGGGTGCGCCGCCGGTGGCCGCGCCGATTTCGATCGGGCCGGTGTCCTCGGTGCTGATACTGGCGCCGCTGTTGGACTCGCTCATGCCGATTTCACTAAGCAAAAGGTCTGCGGATTGACCCCGGCGGCCGACTTCTCTTCCCGCACCACACCATCCACGGTGATACGGCAGCCGATCTGACTACCGTCGCCTTGAGCCATAATGTTTGCGCTCACCGAGGGCAGCGTCGTCGAGATAGTGAACGACCACGGCAGGGGGGCCGCGTTTACCTGGTGTGTGTTGGCGTCGGCGTCCCAAAAGTTGATGTTGGCGGTGGATCCGGCGGGGCCGGAGATTTCATAGATGACGACCTTGGGGTTGAACTGCACGATGTCGATCCCGGCGCCGGCGTTGGCGTTTAGGTCCTCAGAACCGAATATCTTGTGCAGGCGTGACACCACCAAGCCCGAGATGGCCAGTACCACCACCATCAGCAAGGGGATCCACGCTCGTTTGAGCACGCTGGTAACAGGAATCGTAGGCACCCGACCGCCCCTCCGCTCGCCGATGCAGCTCGCCGTGGCCTGCTGGGCAAGCAAGCTTCCGGCGTAGGCAAGAAAATATTTGCTTGGCTAAGCAGTCTAACTCTTAGTGCACGACTTCGTTCCTCCGGGGGGGGCAGGCGCCGGCGGGCGGGGGTGATCGCTTCGGATCGGCATGGCCGACCGCCACAATGGGCGCTTTTAAACTTGCTTGATCGACGCATCGAGGCGCCGCTCATCGGCAGTTATTGATCTGACTTTCGCCGGGGGACCGCTCTCGGCAGTGTTGTTCAGCCGTTCGAGTCACGTGCGCTGCGGGCGCGAATCGCTGTCCTGCGCCACCGGCAGGAACGCAAACAGCACCTGCCCGCCAAAGTAAAGAATCCAGTTCAGCGCATACAGGTCGAACCCAGGAACATTCGAGTCCTGGCCCGAGGGCAGCCAGGTGAAAAATAGGTACAGGTCTGAGACGGGGATGAGCAATCCGCCAATCAGTACCGATAGCGCCAGCAAGCTGAATCGGTCGGCCCAGAAATACCAGATGCTGAAACTGATCAGCGCCGTGTAGATGATCAGATTGAAGAGGAAGCTGCCCACCTCGAGGAAGTGATGGCCCTGCACCGAGTTCCGGATGTGCAGGACCCAAGTCGCCGTGTTGGCCGCCGCAACCACGGCGACGATAAGCCAGCGAGCCCGATATGCGAAGCCGCCGTACGAGCGCAGCCTGGGCGCGGCAAACTTGTACAGCACAATGGCATATAGGCCGTAGGCGATGCCGAAAAGAATCACCGCGGCCGACAGTTTGCGGCTGATCGGCTCGATGCCGGAGATCGCGCTATTGACCACATCTCCGACCGTGGCGAATGCCATCCCCACGATCAAAACCAGGGAATACTTCGCCACTTCTGGCGAAAGCTGTCGCTGATATGCGAGCCGCACCGCCAGGACGAAGAGCATCAGTCCGATATGCCACAGGTGGTAGAGGACCGTGGGTGGGCGGGCAGGGCTCCGGCGTTGTTGATTAGCAGGCTTGTGAGCTGGGTTGATGATCTTTGGTGCCGCGCTATTGGGGCCGGAGTGTAGGCACGGGCTATCTGGAGAACGATCGAGTTGGTTACTGTTCGTCGTTGGTCTGGAGTTGCCCGTGCCTACCGTTTCAGTATTGCCTGTGTCGTCGGTTCCAGAGGTGTTCGACCGCTGGAGTCCTGGTGAGCGCAGCGAGCTCATCGGATCGGAGTTTCTCGATGTGTTGGCCTCGGTGCCAGACCCGAGGGGCCCACGCGGTCGGAGGTATTCGCTGGTGGCTTTGTTGGCGATCGCGGTTCTGGCCACTGCCGCGGGGATGCGCGGCTATGCTGGTTTTGCCACATGGGCGGCCACCGCTCCCGATGATGTGTTGGCCCAATTAGGGGTCCGGTTCCGGCGGCCCAGTGAGAAGACCTTCCGCGCTGTTTTGTCTCGGCTAGACCCCGCCGACCTCAACGCCAGGATGGGCAGTTACTTCACTGCACACGTGGCCAGCAGCGACCCCAGTGGATTGGTGCCGATCGCGTTGGACGGCAAGATGCTGCGTGGTGCTTTACGCGCCAAAGCGACAGCCACGCATCTCGTGTCGGTGTTCGCCCACCGTGCCCGATTGGTGCTCGGTCAACTCGCTGTCGCCGAGAAAAGCAATGAAATTCCCTGCGTACGTGCCCTGCTCACGCTGCTGCCGGGTAGCTTGCGGTGGCTGGTCACCGTGGATGCGATGCATACCCAGGTCGTCACCGCGAAGTTGATCTGCGCCACCTTGAAGTCGCACTACCTGATGATCGTCAAGTCCAACCAAGCCAAAATACTTGCGCGTATCACCGCGCTGCCCTGGGCCGAGGTGCCCACAGCCGCTACCGACGACTCCCGCGGCCACGGCCGTGTCGAGACCCGCACCCCGCAAATCATCACCGCTGCACGAGGAATCGGCTTCCCCTACGCAAAACAAATCATCCGGATCACTCGTGAACGCTTGATCACCGCCACCGACCAGCGCAGCGTGGAGGTGGTCTATGCCATCTGCAGCCTGCCGTTCGAGCACGCCCGCCCTACCGCGATCATGACCTGGATGCGTCAACACTGGGGAATCGAGAACAGCCTGCACTGGATACGCGACGTCACCTTCGACGAAGACCGTCAAAGGGCACATACCGGAAACGGCGCACAGGTCCTAGCAACGCTACGCAACACCGCGATCAATCTGCACCGCCTCAACGGCGCCGACAACATCGCCGAAGCCTGCCGGATCACCGCTTTGACCGCCAACCGCCGCCTAGACCTCCTCAATCCACAATTCCCCAGCTCACAAGCCTGCTAATCAACAACGCCGGAGCCCTGGGTGGGCGGGAGATCCCGCCGGTCCACAAGACCTCCAAAGTGATGCTGATGGCAATGACACTGAGCAGGGCCCTGGCGTAGGCAGCCATTGTCAGAGGGCCGCCCGCCCGGTGATCGGCGGCAGATCGGCAAGCGTCACGATCCCCGGTTTGGCGGCCACCACCGCCGGAACCGCATTGGTGACCGGCATCGCGGTGTAGATCATGCCCAGGCCCATGAAACCGGGCTCCGTCCAGTCCTTCGGCGGCAGACAGTGCAGCACCGTGCGCATGTTGGGCAACCCGAACACCTGGATGACATGTCCGTGCTCGAGTGGCTTGGGCGGAACCACATGATTGCCCATCGTCCAGTTGAATCCGACGCTGACGACGTTGCGATCACCGACCCAGCCGCGGTGGTAGCCGTATACGCTGCCGACAGTGCCCGCGGGGATCTTCATGAACCCCAAATCGGTGTCCGCGGTGGCCGCGGTGAAGGTGACGTCGAAGGTCATCTTGTCCAACGTTGCGCCGATCGCGTCGGCCATCATCGCCGCCGATTCGGCGAAGACCTCGCTTTCGGCCCGCACGCTCTCGGCCAGGCCGGGGGTGTCGGGATGCTGGGAGAACCCCATCGCCGTCTGGGTGGCCGCCGATTCGTAGGTCGAGCAGTCGACGGATTCGGTGATCCGGATTTCGTCGACTCGCTCGCACGAGCCGCTGAGCACCATGCCGACCATGTTGGTCATCCCCGGATGTGCGCCGCTGCCGAAGATCGTCGCGCCGCCGCGTTCGCAGGCGGCCAGGATGCGTTCCCGGTCCCGCGGTGTCTGCTTGCCCCCGGTGATCCAGGCGGCGCTGGTGCACACATTCACGCCCGACTCGAGCAATCCCACCAGCTCATCGATGTTGGGCCACAACGGGTTATAGCAACACGCGTCGGCGCCCAGCGCGAGCAGCGCGCCGATGTCGCTGGTCGCCCGCACCCCGGTGGGGTCCGGCCAGCCCGCCAGCTCGGCGGCGTCGACACCAACCTTGTCCGGGCCGTGTGCGTACACCCCCACCAGTTCCAGGTCGGGTCGCCCGATGATGGCGTGCAGCGACCGCCGCCCGATATTTCCGGTGGTCCACTGGATAACCCGAAGCGGGCGTTCTGTGCTCATCGAAGGCTCCTTTGCCGTTGCGATTGGACCCATTATGTTCACCGAGCTTTGGTGGGCTCGGACTGCCTCCCGGGCGGAGCCGGTAAATGGGATGCGGGCCGGCGCCGCCGTGTGCCAGAGTCGGAGCCCGTGACTGCAGTACTGCCCGCATCGGTGACGTTGACCACTCCGGCCGAGGACGACTGGGCCGGGATGTACCTTTTGGCCGCGGCAAGTTTCACTGATTTCATCGGTGCGGAGTCGGCCGACGCCTGGCGGGGGCTGATACCTGCCGATGGGGCGGTGGTGGCCCGTCACGGCCGTGATGTCGTCGGGATGGCGCTGTTCATTGATCTGCAGCTGACGGTGCCCGGCGGCAACGTGCTTTCCACCGCCGGCATGAGCTTTGTCGCCGTCGCGCCAACGCACCGCCGGCGCGGGCTGCTGCGCGCGATGTGCGGTGAACTGGACCGGCGGATGGCCGATTCCGGGTATGCCGTGGCTGCGCTCCATGCCAGCGAGGGCGGCATCTACGGCCGATTCGGCTACGGCCCGGCGACGATTCTGCAGGAGCTGACCGTCGACAGACGCTTCGCCCGACTGCATGCCGGGGTGCCCGACGGAGGGCCGGTCAGGTTGGTCAGCCCCGCGCGCCATCGCGCTGAGTTCGAAGCGATCTACGAGCGCTGGCGCCAACGCGTACCAGGCGGCCTAGTGCGCCCGCCGGTGTTCTGGGACCAGCTGATGGCCGAATGCAAAGCCTCGCCCGGGGGCGAGCGCGAATCGTTTGCGCTGCTGCATGCCGACGGCTACGCGCTCTACCGGGCGGACAGATCCGACCCCAAGCTGACCCGCGTCGACGAGCTGCGCGCTGTGACCCCGGAAGCGCGGGCAGCCCTGTGGCGAACACTGCTCGGGCTGGACTCGATGGAGCGGGTCAGCATCGTCAGCCATCCGGCTGAGCCGATGCCGTTCCTGCTCACCAACACCCGACTGGCTCGCACGACCTGGCGGCAAGACGGCCTGTGGCTGCGCATCATGGACGTTGTGCCCGCCCTCGAGGCCCGCGCCTATTTCGGCGACCTCACCACGGTGATCGCCATCACCGGTGGTGGCCGGTTCGTGCTGCAGATCCGTGACGGACGCGCGGCCTGCACCCCGACCGACGCACCGGCGGATGTCGAGATGGATCGCGACGTGCTGGGCAGTCTCTACCTGGGTGCCCACCGCGCGTCCACACTGGCCGCGGCCAACCGGTTGCAGGCCAAAGATGTTGGCGTGATTGCCCGGCTCGATGCGGCGTTTTCCAGCGAGGTCCCCGCCGAGACGGCTTTCGAGTTCTAGGTTCCGCCGCGCTGCCCGGTGGCCGCGCGGCATCGCCGCTGCCACCCACCGGACGCGGACCGTTGGGGTTGTGCACGGGCCCCGCCAGCGGCAACGTCTGGGGTCCTTTGGTGCTGCCGGCCCGCCCCGCGCCCGGTCGTCATAGCGGCATCCGGGTGCGGGGCGGGAGACGGCCTCGCCGCGGGCTGACCCCAGCTGGAGTTAGCCGTGTGCGCTGGCTCCCTAGGCGGTTGCGCCCGCGAGCAGCCCGACGCCGTCCGGGCAAAGAGCCGCCGCCTGGGCCGGCGATCCGCCGTACTGCAGCCACAGCGGCAGGACACTGTTGAGGCGTTGCATGAACTTGGCCATTCCCACCCGGTGCTCGCCGAATCCCAGCGGATCGGTCCGGTACTCGGGGAATGCAATGCCGATCCCGAACAGCCCGGGCGCGAGAATCCCGTTGGCGCCGTCGTGCTCCAGCGGTCCCCACTGCGGGGTCAGGGGAAGGTGCCTGCGTTCGAACCCGACGGTGTAGACGGCCTGGTCGCATTCGCGAAGCAGTCTGGCGAATTCCGGGCTGTCGACCAAACACCTGTGCAGCCGTTCGGGATGCCGTCCGTCGATGTTCTCCCGCGCCCACCGAGCCGCGTCGCCTTTGAGGCCGGTGTCGTCGAAGAGGGTCCAATCCTGGAAGGGGACAGCGTATCTGTGCGGGCTGCGGTAGAAGTTGATCACCTTGTGCACGGGATGCTCGAGCAGGTTCGGCAATGCGATCATCGTCGAGTGGGACGAGCCGAATACGGCAACGGTTGCCCCGTCCAGTTGTTGCTGCGCCAGCTTCTCAGGGTTGAGGGCAACTTCGACCGGTATCTCTTTCAGCTCGGGGTAGGTCAGCTTCTTGGGTGTCGAGCCAACCGCCAGAATCACGTTCTTGGAAGAGATTTCACCGTCGAGTGTGGTGATCTGCCAGTGTTGGTTGCGCAGTGAGAGCTCGGTTGCGGTGCTTTGAAATGCTGCCACCTTGGCCCGCAGGTGCTCGGTGACCCAACGCAGCGGCCCGGCGACTACGCCTAGTTGGCAGGTGTGCTGGGGGTCGATGTCGTGCAGGTCGAAATGCGGTGCCGCGGCGAAGCCGAACGCGGGTGAGGCGTTGAAGTAGTCCAGGAACAGCGATACTTGGGTGTTACTCGGGACGGCACCCCACTTTTCGCCCAGGTCTCCTGCCGCGAACTGCGGATCTATCCAAGCGATTTCATTGGGCCGCACGCCGTGGTCGAGCAGTCTGCCAACACTGGCGATCCCTGCGGGTCCGGCTCCGATGACGGTCCACGTGTAGTGAGTCATGTCTCCTCTTGAGGCTTGTTCGCATACGTTTGTCGGTTTGTTTCGTCTTGCCGGCGCACGTTGACGCGCCGACATTTCTAGTATTTCGGCGGCAGCCGCGCGTGGGCAGAGGGCACTTCTTTGAGTGGTTACAACCAATGGTTGTGACCACGGGCGGGTGTTGGCGCGCCGGGCGCCCCGATCGGGTGCCGGTCAAACGGTTCCGCGGATCGCCGCCGGGCTGGGCGCGGCGGGCAGGCGATCGGCGGCCCGGAGTTAGAGCCTGACCAGGTCGTAGTCGGCGATGTGATCGATGAGAACCCGAAGCTGATCCTGGGTGGAACCCAGGGTGTGGTCGATCGCGGTGAGCCGGGCCGCGTAGTGGCCCACCGGATACTCCGCGGTCACCCCGATGCCGCCGTGCAGCTGGATCGACTCTTGCGCGATGTGGCGGCCCGACCGGCCAATCTGAAGCTTGGACCGGGAGGCGATGAGCGGGTCGAGGTTGCCGTCGGCAATGGACATTGCGGCGTAGAAGTTCATGCTGCGGGCCAGCTCCAGCGACACGTACATGTCGGCCGCACGCTGGGTGAGCGCCTGGAACTTGTTCAGTGTGACGCCGAACTGCTTGCGCGTCTTGAGGTAATCGGTGGTCAGGCGAAGGGCTTCTTCCATCGCACCGACCGCTTCGGCGCACATCGCCGACTGGATCCGGATGATGGCGTTGCGAATGGCGGCTGACGCGTCGACGGCGTCGCCCAGCGGTGCCGCGGGCGCCTGGTCCAGGTCGATCTGCGCACCGCGCTGACTGTCGAACGTCGGGTACGGGTGCTTGTCGACCCCACCGCCCTCGGGGCCGGCATCCACCAGGAACAACCCGACCCCACCATCGGGCAAAGCTGCGCTGACCACCAGTGTGTCGGCGCAGTCACCAGCCAGGACCGGATTTTTCGTTCCGCTCAGGAGCCATGAATCACCTTGCCGCACAGCACGAGTCGACACGGTGGCCGCCGGGCTGCGCTGGCCCGGTTCCAGGTGTGCGAACGCCAGCAGTCGCCCTCCGGCGGCGACTTCGTCGAGTAGCTGCAGCTGTGCGTCGTTGCCCAACTCGGCGATGATCGCGCCGGGTGCCAGCGCGGCGTGCACGATGGGTTCCGGGGCCAGCCGGCGACCGACTTCGGTCATCACCAGCATGATCTCGATCTGGCCGGCCTCGGCCGGCTCGAATCCGAGCCCCAAGATCCCGGTGTCGGCCAGTTGACTCCAAACGTCGCGGCTCCAGCCGAGATCGGTGTCGATGATCTTGTTGCGGCTCTCCGCGTCATAGCTGCGAGACAACAGATCACGGGTGGTGTCGCGGAGCAGCGTTTGCTCGTCGCTGTACTGAAAGTCCATGACTGCCTCACAATCCCAAGATGGTGGACGCGATGATGTTGCGCTGCACTTCGTTGCTGCCGCCGTAAATCGATGTCTTGCGGTAGTTCAGGTAGCGCGGGGCGCTGCTCTGGGCCCACTGCGGTGACGCGATCCCTGCCGCCTGTGCACCGCCCACCGGTAGCGCGTCGGGCCCGGCTACCTCGACGAGCAATTCGGTGGCGACTTGCTGCAATTGGCTGCCGCGCAACTTGAGTACCGACGACGCCGGGTTGGGCTTACCGTCTGCCGAGTCGGTAACCACCCGAGCCTGGGTGAGTTCCAATGCCAGCAGCTCGTTTTCGGCTTCAGCAAGGCGCGCCGCGAACAGCGGATCGTCGAGCAGGCCGTTGTTGGCAGCGTGCTTTTTCACCTCGGCGAGGCGCACCTTGGTGCGGCCCACCCCGGCGATCCCGGTGCGCTCGTTGCCCAGCAGGAACTTCGCGTAGGTCCAGCCCTGGTTCTCCTGGCCAACGAGTTGATCGGCCGGTACTCGAACGTCGGAGAAAAACACCTCGTTGACTTCGTGACCACCGTCGATGGTCTTGATCGGCCGCAGCGTGATGCCGGGGGTGGCCATGTCGATGAGCAGAAACGAAATGCCGGCTTGCCGCTTGGGCGCCTGGGGGTCGGTGCGCACCAGGCAGAAAATCCAGTCGGCATACTGGCCCAGCGTCGTCCATGTCTTCTGGCCATTGACGACGTAGCTGTCGCCATCGCGCACGGCGGTGGTGCGCAGTGATGCGAGATCCGAACCGGCTTCAGGTTCGGAGAAGCCTTGACACCACCAGATGTCGAGGCTGGCCGTCGGCGGCAGGAAGCGCTGCTTGATCTCCTGGGATCCGAATTCGGCGATCACCGGACCGACCATCTTGGTGTTGAAGTTCAACGGCTCCGGGACGCTGGCCAGCTGCATCTCGTCGGCCCAGATCTGGTGCTGAGTCGGTGTCCAGTCCTTACCGCCCCATTCCACCGGCCAGTTCGGCACCGCCAGCCCGTGATCGTTGAGGATCTTGTGGCACGTGACGATCTCATCGCGGCTCGGCGACTGGCCCTGGCGCACCAGCTCGCGCAGGTCTTCGGGTATCCGGGTGGTGTAGAAGGTGCGAAGCTCGTCGCGGAAGGCGGCTTCGTCGGGGGTGAGAGCCAGCTTCATCGGCAGCCTCCTGTTTCAGGTGACCACCGTTGGGTTTGCTTCCCGCGCAGGGACTGCGCGTGCCGGAAACCGGCAGTCCTGCCTTGCACGTTAGGCGCATCGCGGGCTCACCTGTTAATCGGGTGCCTCGACACCGGTGTTGGACCGGTCCTGCTGCACCTGCCCGATGCACAGTGTCGGGTTCATCCACAAGCACCAGGCTTGGCGCCGTCGCTTCGAGTTGGTGTGGCGGTCGGCGCATTTACCGTCGGCCCATGCGAACAGAGCTTCCCGCCGAGCGACTGCAGCGACGGCTCACCACCGCCCCCGACCTCCGATTGCACGCCGAGTCCGGTGCCGCCGAATCCGGTGCGGATCCGCACGACGATCGCGATGACGACCCGAACTCGCTGCTCCCGCGCTGGCTGCCGGAGGCAGGGGATGGCAGCGGCTTGTTGAGCAGGGTGCGCGCCGACCCCGGGCGTGCCGGTGCCATCGCGTTGGCCGTAGTCGCCGCGCTTGCGGTGCTGGTCACCGCTTTCACGTTGCTGCACGATCGCCCTGCGCCGGTGATGTCGGCGAAACTACCCGCGGTGGAACATGTTTCGGGGAGCTCGGGAGCCAGCCCTGGATCCTCGGCAAGTCCCGCCGCGGCTGCCGGCCCGGATCGGCCGGTGGTGGTCAGTGTCGTTGGCCTGGTCCATACGCCGGGACTGTTCACGCTGGCACCGGGCGCCCGGGTAGCCGATGCGTTGCAGGCCGCCGGCGGCGCGCTGGCCGGTGCGGACACCATCGGCCTCAACATGGCCCGTCAGCTGGCCGATGGCGAACAGATTGTGGTGGGGCTCGCACCCGTCGCGGGGCAGCCCAAAAGATTCGGCAGCTCGATCGGCGCCGCCACACCAAGCCCAGCGCCCGCGGCGACGTCGGGCACGAGGAGCCCGGGCCCCAATCCGGCCGAGGTCCTCGACCTCAACACCGCGACGGTGGAACAACTGGATTCGCTGCCCGGGGTGGGGCCGGTCACCGCCGCTGCGATCGTGTCGTGGCGAGCGGCCAACGGCAAGTTCACCAGCGTGGACCAGCTTGCTGAAGTTGACGGCATCGGTCCGGCGCGACTGCAGAAGCTGCGGTCCCTGGTTCGCGTCTGACGCCGGTGCATAGCGGGATGGCCGGCGCCGGCCGCGACGTCGCGGAGCGACTGGATGTGCGTCTGGTTCCGGGTGCGCTGACCAGCTGGATCGTGACCGCGGCGGGAATCGTCTGGCCGGTCGGTCGCGCGTGCGCATCCGGGTGCCTGCTGCTCGCGCTCGGGGCCGAGGTGTTGTGGTGGATCAACGATCGCCGGCCGCGGTCGAGGCGGTGGCCGTGCGTAGTCAGCGCCGGCCTGGTCACGGTCGGGGTGGTGGGCGCGGGCTTTGGAATGGCGATCGCGCTGCGGACCGAGGCTCTGGCGCGCCATCCGATCAGCGCCGCGTTCGGAACCTCAGCCGCGGTGACCGTCACACCCAGTGAAAGTGCCTTGTCGCTGGGGTCTGACCGATTGATGTTTCGGGCGACGATCCAGCGGCTGCGTGATGACGAGATCTCCGGTCGTGTCGTGGTGTTCGCGCGTGCCTCCGAGTTCGAGGAGATGGGAGAGCTGATGGTCGGGCGGCCGGTGCGCTTCACGGCCCGCATCAGCGGTCCCGCCCGCCACGATCTCACGGTCGCGGTGCTCAACTCGGCGGGTGCGGTCAAGGCTGGTCGTGCCGGTGCGTTGCAGCGGGCCGCTCACCAGGTGCGCGGCCGGTTTGCCGCGGCGGCACGGCGCGTTCTGCCCGCCGACCAGGCCGCGATGCTGCCCGCCTTGGTCCTCGGTGATACCTCGACGGTCAGCACCGAGACCGGCCGCGCGTTCCGGTCAGCGGGGATGACCCATCTGACGGCGGTGTCGGGAGCCAACGTCACCATCGTCTGCGGTGCGGTGCTGTTCTCGGCGCGTTGGGTCGGACCGCGGGCCGCGGTGGCACTGGCCGGGATCGCGCTGGTGGCGTTTGTGGTCGTGGTGCAGCCGACGGCAAGTGTGTTGCGGGCGGCGCTGATGGCATCCATCGCGCTGGCCGCGATGTTGTCGTCGCGTCGACGGCAGGCGATTCCGGCACTGTCGACCACCGTGCTCGTGTTGCTGGTTGCGGCGCCGCACCTGGCCGTTGACATGGGTTTCGCGTTGTCGGTGGTGGCTACCGCGGCCCTGGTCGTCGTCGCTCCGGGGTGGTCGGACGGCCTGGTGGCGCGGGGCTGGCCCAAAGTGCTGGCGGACGGGCTCGCCGTCGCGACCGCGGCACAGGTGGTGACGGCACCGCTGGTCGCCGCGATCTCCGGCCGGTTCAGTGTGGTCGCAGTGGTTGCCAACCTCGCGGTAGCCGCCGTGATCGCGCCGATCACCGTGCTGGGCAGTGCGGCGGCCGTGCTGGTCATCCCGTGGCCGGCCGGCGCGCAGCTGCTGATCCGCTTCACCGGGCCGCAGGTGTGGTGGGTGTTGCATGTGGCGCGGTGGGCCGCCGATGTGCCAGGGGCGACCGTGGCCGTCCCGGCGGGGCTTGCCGGGGTGCTGATTGTGGGGGGAGTCACCGTGTTGGTGGTGGCGCTGTGGCGATTTCGGTGGATTCGGCTCGCGATGATTTCAGCTCTGCTGGCCACCCTCGGCAGTGGGCTGGCGTGGTCGGTGGCGGGCCTGGTCGGCCCCTCGTGACACCATCAGGGGGTGAGCGAGATTTCGCCGTTGCACTTGGTCCTGGGTGATGAGGAACTGTTGGTCGAGCGGGCGGTGGGCGACATCGTGCGGGCAGCGCGTGAGCGGGCACGCCAGGCCGCGGGCACCGACGACGTGCCGGTCAACCGAATGCGCGCGGGCGACGTCAGCACCTACGAGCTGGCCGAACTGCTGAGCCCCTCGCTGTTCGCCGAGGAGCGGATAGTCGTTTTGGAGGCCGCTGCCGAGGCCGGCAAAGACGCGGTCGCGTTGATCGCCTCGACCGCCGCCGACATTCCACCGGGCACGGTGCTGGTGGTGGTGCATTCCGGCGGTGGGCGGGCCAAGGCGCTCGCCGGTGAGCTGAAGTCGCTGGGTGCGCAGGTGCACCCGTGTGCGCGGATCAGCAAGGCTAGCGAGCGTGTCGACTTTGTCCGTGGCGAGTTCCGCGCGCTGCGCGTCAAGGTCGGCGAGGACACTGTGACGGCCCTGCTCGATGCCGTCGGATCCGATATCCGCGAACTGGCCTCGGCCTGTTCACAGCTGGTTGCCGACACCGGCGGTGACGTTGATGCCGTCGCGGTCCGTCGCTATCACAGCGGCAAGGCCGAGGTGAAAGGTTTTGATATCGCCGACAAGGCGGTGGCCGGCGACGTGGCCGGCGCCACCGAGGCGCTGCGCTGGGCGATGATGCGCGGAGAACCGCTGGTGGTCCTGGCCGATGCCCTGGCCGAAGCCATACACACGATCGGTCGGGTGGGGCCGTTGTCTGGAGACCCGTACCGCATGGCAAGCCAGCTGGGCATGCCGCCGTGGCGGGTGCAAAAGGCCCAGAAGCAAGCGCGGCGCTGGTCGCGCGACAAGGTCGCAACGGCGATGCAGTTGGTCGCGCAACTCAACGCCGACGTCAAGGGAGCCGCGGCCGACGCTGACTACGCGCTGGAATCCGCGGTCAGAACGGTGGCTGAGTTGGTCGCCGACCGGGCCTGACCAGATGTGAACCAGGCCTGAGACACGCTTGAACCGGGCCTGGACCAGGCCCGGTTTTCAGGTTTGACGGGTCAGCCCAGCTTGTTGAGGGCGCGCGCCAGTGCCGACTTCTTGTTGGCGGCCTGGTTCTTGTGAATGACGCCCTTGCTGGCCGCCTTGTCCAACTTGCGGTTGGTCGAAACCAGCAGCTCGGCGGCCTTTTCCTTGTCGCCCGAGTGAGCAGCGTCGCGGAACGACCGGACCGCCGTACGCAGCGACGACTTCACCGACTTGTTGCGCAGTCGGGCGCGCTCGTTGGTGCGGTTGCGCTTTTGCTGCGACTTGATGTTGGCCACGCGTTAGTTCCTTAAAGTCTGCTCGGTGGTTGCTCGGGTGACCTTGACACCCGACAGCGAGTGCTCAGGTTATCAGTCGGTTACGTTTTCACCCAAAAGAGGAGCCGTTAGCTCGGCGGATTGTCGAATTGAGGCACCATGAACCAGGTGAGTCTTACTGAACCGATGCAAGCAAGTAGGCGGCGGTCACAAGCGCGTCCGGAACGCATATTCGGCGGCTACAACTCGTCGGATGTGTATTCCCAAGCCTTTGACGAAATGTTCGACGCCCAGGGCAACGTTCGCGGCCCCTACAAGGGCATCTACGCCGAGCTTGCGCCGTCGGATGCGTCGGAGCTCAAGGCCCGCGCCGATGCGTTGGACCGCGCATTCCTAGACCAGGGCATCACGTTTTCGCTGTCGGGCCAGGAGCGGCCGTTCCCGCTTGACCTGGTGCCCCGGGTGATCTCGGCGGCCGAATGGTCCCGGTTGGAACGCGGCATCATCCAACGCGTCAAGGCCCTCGAGATGTACCTGGACGACATCTATGGCGACCAGGAGATCCTGCGTGACGGCGTCATTCCGCGGCGGCTGATCACCTCCTGCGAGCACTTCCACCGGGAGGCCGTGGGGATCATTCCGCCCAACGGTGTGCGCATCCACGTCGCCGGCATCGACCTGATCCGCGACGAGCGCGGTGACTTCCGGGTCCTCGAGGACAACCTGCGCTCGCCGTCGGGGGTGTCCTACGTCATCGAGAACCGGCGCACCATGGCGCGGGTCTTCCCGAACCTGTTCGCCACCCATCGGGTCCGTGCGGTCGACGACTACCCTTCGCACCTGCTGCGGGCGCTCCGCAACTCGGCGGCCACCAACGAGGCCGACCCCACCGTGGTGGTGCTGACCCCAGGTGTCTACAACTCGGCCTATTTCGAACATTCGCTGCTGGCCCGGCAGATGGGCGTCGAGTTGGTCGAAGGCCGCGACCTGTTCTGTCGCGACAATCAGGTGTACATGCGCACCACCGAGGGGGAGTGCCAGGTCGACGTCATCTACCGGCGCATCGACGACGCCTTCCTGGACCCGCTGCAATTCCGCGCCGACTCGGTGCTGGGAGTGGCCGGTCTGGTCAATGCCGCCCGCGCGGGCAATGTGGTCATCTCGAGCTCGATCGGAAACGGTGTCGGTGACGACAAGCTAGTCTACACCTACGTGCCCACCATGATCGAGTACTACCTGCGCGAAAAGCCGTTGCTGGCCAATGTGGACACCTATCGGTGCTGGCTGGACGAGGAACGCGAAGAAGTGCTGGACCGGCTCAAGGAACTGGTGCTCAAGCCGGTCGAGGGATCCGGGGGCTACGGCATCGTGTTCGGCCCGGACGCGTCGGACAAGGAGCTGGCCGCGGTCGGCAAGAAGATTCGTGACGATCCGCGTAGCTGGATCGCGCAGCCGATGATGGAACTGTCGACCGTGCCGACACGCATCGAGGACTCGCTGGCGCCGCGCTACGTCGACCTGAGGCCGTTTGCGGTCAATGACGGCAACGACGTGTGGGTGCTGCCGGGTGGGTTGACCCGGGTGGCCCAGGTCGAGGGGTCACGGGTGGTCAATTCCAGTCAGGGCGGCGGGTCGAAGGACACCTGGGTGCTGGCGCCGCGCTCCTTGGCTACCGGCCGTGAGCTGGGCGGCGCCCAAGTGCTGCGGTCGTTGCCGCGGACCGTGCCCGAGCAGAGTCCCGACGATACGCGGCCCAACCAGCAGCAGCCGCAGCAAAATCAGCCGCAAGAAGGTCAGCACCAGCAACAACAGCAGCAGAAAGCGAAGAAGTGATGCTTGCCCGCAACGCCGAAGCGCTGTACTGGATCGGTCGCTACGTAGAGCGCGCCGACGACACCGCCCGAATTCTCGATGTCGCGATACACCAGCTGCTCGAGGATTCCAGCATCGACCCCGACCATGCCTCGCGGCTGCTGTTGCGGGTGCTCGGCATCGACCCTCCCGATCACGAGCTGGATGTCTGGTCGTTGACCGACCTGGTGGCCTTCAGCACCAACGCTTCGGGCGGCTGTTCGATCGTCGAGGCGATCTCAGCGGCGCGGGAAAACGCCAAGTCGGCTCGCGAAGTGACGTCCATCGAGACCTGGGAGTGCCTGAACACCACCTACCACGCTCTCCCGGAACGTGAGCGAGCAGCCAAACGACTTGGGCCGCATGAATTTCTGTCATTCGTCGAAGGGCGTGCGGCCATGTTCGCCGGGCTGGCCGACTCCACTCTGTCGCGCGACGACGGATACCGGTTCATGTTGCTGGGCCGCGCCATCGAACGGGTCGACATGACGGTGCGCCTGTTGCTGTCCCGGGTAGGGGACAGCGCGTCATCGCCGGCCTGGGTCACGTTGCTGCGTTCGGTGGGTGCCCATGACACCTATCTGCGCACCTATCACGGGGTGTTGGACGCGGCCCGGGTGGTCGAGTTCATGATGCTGGACCGGCTGTTCCCGCGCTCGGTCTACTACTCGCTGCGCATGGCCGAACACAACCTCGATGAGCTGCTGCATAATCCGCAGAGCCGCATCGGGGCGACCACCGAAGCGCAGCGGCTGCTTGGGCAAGCGCGCAGCAAACTCGAGTTCGTCCAGCCCGGGGTCTTGCTGGAGTCCCTGGACAGCCGCTTGTCAGGTCTGCAACGAACCTGTCGTGACGTCGGAGAAGCGTTGACACTGCAGTATTTCCACGTAACCCCATGGGTAGCCTGGACCGATGCCGGCCCCCGCGGCCAGATGGTCGTCAGGAAGGGAGAATCCTGATGTGGCGGATGCGGGTGGTGCACAGCACCGGGTACGCATACGAGGCGCCGGTCACGGCGTCGTTTAACGAGGCGCGACTGACGCCGCGGTCCAACTCCCGGCAGAGCGTGATCCTCAACCGGGTCGAAACCATTCCGGCTACCCGGTCCTACCGCTACGTCGACTATTGGGGTACCGCGGTGACGGCGTTCGACCTGCACGCCCCGCACACCGAGCTGACGGTCACGTCCTCCTCGGTCGTCGAGACCGAGCGTCCGGAGCCGCCGGAGGCGAAGGTCACCTGGGAAGAACTCGAGTCGATGGCCGTCATCGATCGTTTCGACGAGGTGCTGCGCCCCACCTCGTACACCCCGACAAGCAAACGTGTCGCCGCCGTGGGACGCCGGATCAGGAAGTATCACGACCCGGTGGAGGCGGTCGTCGCGGCGGCCCGTTGGGCGCGCAGCGAATTGGACTACCTGCCCGGCACCACCGGTGTGCACTCCTCCGGGCTCGATGCCCTGGAACAGGGCAAAGGCGTCTGCCAGGACTTTGCGCACTTGTCGCTGATTGTGTTGCGGGGCATGGGAATTCCTGCGCGCTATGTGTCCGGTTATCTGCATCCCAAGCGCAACGCGGTGGTGGGGAAGTCGGTGGCCGGACGCAGTCACGCCTGGATCCAGGCGTGGACCGGCGGTTGGTGGCACTACGACCCGACCAACGACACCGAGATCAGCGAGCAGTACATCAGCGTGGGCGCCGGCCGCGATTACAGCGACGTACCTCCGCTGAAAGGCATCTACTCCGGGCTTGGCGTCACCGACCTCGACGTGGACGTGGAGATCACCCGGCTGGCCTAGGGCCTTAAACGGTGGTGCCGTCGCTGCCGGGGCTGCCAAGCAGCCCCGCGGCGCCGCCGGTACCACCGGAGCCGTTGGCGCCGCCGCCGAAGCCGACCCCACCGTCACCGCCGTTGCCGCCGTTACCGATGAACTTGGCGTCACCGCCATTGCCGCCGGTGCCGCCCGCGAGGCTGCCCGCGTTGCCGTCCCCGCCGGCCCCGCCATCACCCCCGTCGCCGATCAGATAAGCGCCGGCGCCGCCGTCACCCCCGGCGCCGCCGCCCGCCCCACCGGCTCCGCCGTCGCCGCCGACGTCGACCAACCCGGCGGCGCCCCCGAGCCCGCCGCTGCCGCCAGCGCTGCCGACGACGTCGCCGCCGGCGCCGCCGGCCCCGCCGTCACCACCGACGCCGTAGAGCAACGCGGCGCGTCCGCCCGATCCGCCATTCCCGCCGGTGCCGAGGCTGCCCGCACCACCACCGTCGCCGGCCGCACCGCCGGCACCGCCGTTGCCGATTCCGTAGCCGCTGGCGCCGCCCGCGCCGCCGTCGCCGCCAGCGGAACTCCCGGTGCCGCCGCCCCCGCCGGAACCTCCGGAACCGAACAGCGCACCGCCGTAGCCGCCGTCGCCGCCCTGGCCGCCCTGACCGGTCAGGCCCAGGCTGTTGTCGCCGCCAGTCCCGCCGGCGCCGCCGGTGCCGAACAGCCGCGCGTCACCGCCCAGCCCGCCCATGCCGCCCAACACGGCGCCCGCGGCACCGGCACCACCCGTGCCACCCGCACCGCCGCTGCCGTAGAGCAGCCCGCCCAGGCCGCCGTTTCCGCCGGTACCCCCGAATCCGGATGAGACACCGGCACCCCCGGTGCCGCCGGTACCGCCGCTGCCGAGCAGCCAGGCATTGCCGCCGAGCCCGCCACTGCCGCCGTTGCCGCCGGTGCCACCGGCGCCGCCGTTACCGATCAGCCCGGCGTCGCCACCGCCGCCTCCCGAGACACCGGCAAGGGTGCTGTCACCGCCCCGGCCGCCGTTGCCGTACAACAGCCCGCCCGCCCCGCCGGGCGTCCCGATTCCGCCGACGGTCGCGCCGTCGGCGCCGTTACCGATCAGCGGGCGCCCCAGCAGCGCTTGGGTAGGAGCGTTGATCAGATCGAGCAATGCTTGTGCGGCGTTGGAGGCCTCGGCCCCGGCGTAGGACGCGCTGCTGGCGGACAGGGTCTGCACGAGCTGGTCATGCATTGCCGACATCTGTGTGCTGATGCTCTGATAGCCCTGGGCATGCGCGGCGAACAACGCCGCGACGGCCGCTGACACCTGATCGCCGGCGCAGGCCTGCACGGCGGTCGTCGGGATCGCGGCAATCCCGTTGGCTGCCGCGATTGCCGAATTCACCCCGGCCAAATCGGCGGCCGCCGCGGCCATTGCCTCCAGGTCGGCGATCACATATGCCATGGCGCACCTCTGAGGGTCAGGACCACTGGGCCAGGTGCGGATCGTATCGCGATGCGATCAGCAGTCCGGGCACATTTCGCCCGCGTCCGCCCGACGCTGTGGGCTATCCGCCATCGCTGCCGTTCTGTCCGAACAGGATGCCGCCGCTGCCGCCGGTACCGCTGGCACCGTCGGGGGTACCGTCACCTCCGTGAGCGCCGTCGCCGCCGTTGCCGATGAACCGAGCGTTACCGCCATTGCCGCCGGCCCCACCGGTTGCTGAGCTGGTGCCGCCCTCGGCGCCGTTACCGCCGTTGCCGAGCAGCCACCCGCCGTCGCCACCGCTGCCGCCGGCGACGCCTCCCCAGCCGCCATTGCCAATCAGGTAGGCGCCGCCGCCGTTGCCACCTTGACCGCCGGCGGGGTTACCGGAATCGCCGCCGATGCCGCCGATGCCGCCGTTGCCGCCGTTGCCGATCACCAGGCCGCCGAGGCCGCCGTTTGCGCCCTGGCCGCCGCCGGCGCCGCCGTTGCCGCCGGCACCACCGTCGCCGAAGAGCAGGGCCGAGCCGCCGCTGCTGCCCCAGCCGCCCCCGTTGGCGACGTCGAACCCGTCGCCGCCGTTGCCGCCGTCGCCGCCGTTGCCGAAGAACATGCCGCCGGTGCCGCCGATCCCACCGAAACCGTCGCCGCTGGTAGCCGTGCTGCTAGCGCCGTTGCCGCCGCTACCGCCGCTACCGCCGCTACCGCCGTTGCCGCCGCTACCGCCGTTGCCGGCAAGGATGGCGGTGCCGGCGGCGCCGCCGGACCCTGAACTGAACCGGCCGGCACCGCCGTCGCCGCCGTCGCCGCCGTCGCCATAGAGGATTCCGGCTCGACCGCCGCTGCCACCACTGCCGCCGTCACCGTCGGTGCTCTGACCGCCCAGCCCGCCCGCGGCGCCGTTTCCGAACAGCCCGCCCTGGCCGCAGTCCCCGCCGGTGCCGCCGAATCCGGACGTCCCCAGGCCCACCCCGCCGTTGCCGCCTGCGCCGGCGGCCCCTAACAGGTAGCTGTTACCACCCGCGCCGCCGTTGCCGCCGAACGAGGCGAAGGAATTGATGCCGCTGCCGCCGGTGCCGCCGGCTCCGCCGAAGCCGAATATCAGTCCGGCGTTGCCGCCCGCCCCGCCGGCGCCACCGTTGGTCGCGCTCACATCAGCATCCGCGCCGGTGCCGCCAGCGCCGCCATTGCCGAAGAGCCCGGCACTACCGCCGGCGCCGCCGGCCACACCGGCACTGGTGCTGTCGCCGCCGTTGCCGCCGTTGCCCCACAGGAAGCCCCCGTCGCCGCCGGCCTGTCCCACCCCGTTGACGGTTTGCCCGTCGGCGCCGTCGCCGAGCAGCGGGCGTCCGAACAGGGCCTCGGTGGGTGCGTTGATCGCGTTGAGCAGCGTCTGCTCGACATTGGTGGCTTCCGCGGACCAATACGAGGTCCCGCTCGACGCCAGGGTCTGAACAAACTGGTCATGAAATGACGTCGCCTGCGCGCTCAGTGACTGGTACGTCTGCGCGTGCCAGCCGAACAGGGCCGCGATCGCGGTAGACACTTCGTCGGCCGCGGCCGCCTGCACCGCGGTCGTTTGGGCCGCCGCGACCGCGTTGGCGGCGCTGAGCGTGGAGCCGATATTGGCCAGATCCGAAGCGGCCACCCGCATTAGCTCTGGCGCTACGACCGCAAACGACATCACGACCACCACCACTTCACGACCATTGACCAATTACCAGGCGATATGGATGTTACGCAGCGTGAGCAGGCGGATTTGCGTTTCCACGAAACCCGCACCGCGCCGACAAAAGGGCAATTCGTGTCGGCGGTGAACAGTCAGTGGGGCGTGCCCGGAGGACCGCTAGCGGGCGTGCACCTCGACGCGATGCAGGTCGTTGCCCAGTTCGATGCGCCCGCCGAACTCGGTCGCGGCCAACGCCCGCCACTGGTCTTCCTGACCCGCGATGATGGCTGGCACGTAGTGCGTCATGACCAGCGTGCCCACCCCCGCGCGGGCGGCGGTCGCGGCCGCCTCCTGTACCGAGGAGTGGTAGTCGCAGATGTCCTTGACTCGCTGTTGGGGGAAGTTCGTGATGATGTCCTTGCGGATCACGGTGTGCACCAACGCACCGGCGCCGGCGGCCAATTCGTCCAGGCTGGGACAGGGCACGGTGTCCCCGGCCAGCACCGCCGACGCGCCGTCGAACTCGACGCGGAACCCGATCGTCGGCGCCACCGGGCGGTGATCGGTGGGTGCCACTCGGATCGCTACACCATCGCGGTCCCAGACCGTCCCGTCGGTGTATTCGTGAACCTCGATGGGCGGCGGAGCGTTCAGGTCGGCGTGATGGGCGATCCGGTAACCGATGTCGCGGCCGAACGCTTTGAGCATTGCCTCGACAGTTTCCGCGGTGCCGGGCGGCCCGATGACCTGAAGGGGCGCGGGATCGGCCGCGAAGTTGGTGACCCAGCTGGTGATGAGCACGTCGCCGAGTTCGGCAATGTGGTCGCTGTGCAGGTGGGTGAGCAGCACTGCCGACAAGCCGGCCGCACCCACCCCGACGGCCGCCGCGCGCTGCAGCACCCCGCGGCCACAATCGACCAGGAAGACCTGTCCGCCGGCTCGCACCAGGGTCGATGGCCCCGCACGATCCGGGTCGGGGATGGGACTTCCCGTTCCGAGCAACGTGATCTCAATCATGAGCCCATCCTTGCAAGCCGGGTCGGTGCGTCATCGCTCAACCGGTCGATCCGGCTGGCGGGTATCAGGATTGGTTCTATCGGTCAGGGGGCTCGGGAAGCGCCCAGGTGCAGGTGACCGGATCGATACTTGGCTGTTTGTGCCCGGTTGGGGTGTTGGCTTTCCTGCCGCACGAGTTAGTCGTAGCCTGGGTGTGAGTCGGGTCACAAGCTGCGGGAGGCCTCAATGCGGATCGCGGACGTCTTGCGGAACAAGGGGGCAGCGGTGACGACCATCAACCCCGATGCGACGGTCCGGGAATTGCTTGCCGGTTTGGCTGAGCAGAACATCGGCGCGATGGTGGTGGTCGGAGTGGAAGGTGTGGTCGGCATCGTGTCGGAGCGCGATGTCGTGCGCCAGCTACACACGCACGGCGCCAGCGTGCTGACTCGCCCGGTCTCCAAAATCATGACCAGTGCCGTCGCCACCTGCACAAAGTCCGACACGGTCGACAGCATCAGTGTGCTGATGACGCAGAACCGGGTGCGGCACGTGCCGGTGCTCGACGGCCAGAAGCTGATCGGCATCGTCAGCATCGGCGACGTGGTGAAGTCGCGGATGGGAGAACTCGAGGCCGAGCAGGAGCAGCTGCAGTCCTACATCACCCAGGGGTGATCACTGCCCGGTGCCGCGGCGGCCAATAGCCGCATTCGTCGCTAGCGCCAGCTGTACTCGGCACGCAGCCGCGCCGCCACCACGTCGAACACGTCGCGCTGCAGGATCGCACCCTGGCGGCGGATGCTCTCCTCGGGTACATCGAGCACCCGGTCCAGCCGCACCCAGCCTTGCTGGCCCTCGAAGTCCCAGTCGCCGGTGCCGATTGCGACCCAGTCCGGATCGGCCGAGTACTGCTCCTGGCTGGACAACATCAATGCCAGCAACACGTTGCGCTCACGGCCTACGACGAGCACCGGCCGGTCTTGGCCCTGGGTGGGATCGTCTTCGTAAACCACCCAGGTCCACACGATTTCGCCCGGGTCGGCTCGGCCATCGAGGTCGGGGGAGTAGGTGAGCTTGCGCGCCCGCGCAGCGGTCGGGGAGCTGGTGTCGGTCACCGGCCGGCCCGCGGTGATCTCGGCCGGTGGCGGCGGCAGCCCCATCGCCACGATGTTGGCGGTGATTTTGACGGCTTGCTGAATGGTCCGCAGCGTTTCCTGGGTGTTCTGCAGACGATGGACAACCTTGGGCGCCTCGTTGAACACGAGGTTCTCCGCGAAGCGCTGGAACGTCTTCCACTGGGACTTCCCGGCAGACGTCATATTCGCAGCATAGACGCGATCCGCCGAGCGCGATTGGCCTCAAGTAGGTCCGGGCGGCGCTGCACAGATAGGCTGGAAACCCGCAAACCCCCGCTTCAGGAGAGTCCCATCAGCAGTTTCGCCGACAAAACCTTCACCCCGCCGGCGCAGATTCGGAACTTCTGCATCATCGCTCACATCGACCACGGAAAGTCGACGCTGGCGGACCGAATGCTGCAGTTGACCGGGGTCGTTGACGAGCGCTCGATGCGGGCCCAGTACCTGGACCGGATGGATATCGAACGCGAACGCGGGATCACCATCAAGGCGCAGAATGTGCGGCTGCCCTGGCAGCTCGATGGAACCGAGTACGTCCTGCATCTCATCGACACGCCAGGACACGTCGACTTCACCTACGAGGTGTCACGTGCGCTGGAGGCCTGCGAGGGCGCGGTGCTGCTGGTTGACGCCGCCCAGGGCATCGAGGCCCAGACGCTGGCCAACCTCTACCTGGCACTGGACCGCGACCTGCACATCATTCCGGTGCTGAACAAGATCGACCTGCCGGCCGCCGACCCGGACCGCTACGCGGGCGAGATTGCTCACATCATCGGCTGCGAGCCCGGCGACGTGCTGCGGGTTTCCGGCAAAACCGGGGAAGGCGTCGCAGACCTGCTCGACCACGTGGTGCGCGAGGTGCCGCCACCGCAGGGCGATGCCGACGCACCCACTCGCGCAATGATCTTCGACTCCGTCTATGACATCTACCGCGGTGTGGTCACCTACGTCCGCGTCGTCGACGGCAAGATCACCCCCCGCGAGCGCATCGCCATGATGTCCACCGGCGCCACCCACGAACTGCTCGAGGTCGGCATCGTCTCACCCGAACCCAAGGCCAGCGACGGCCTTGGTGTCGGCGAGGTGGGTTATCTGATCACCGGGGTCAAGGACGTGCGGCAGTCCAAGGTCGGCGACACCGTCACGACCGCCCGAAAAGGTGCCACCGAGGCACTGACCGGCTACCGCGAACCCAAGCCGATGGTGTATTCGGGACTGTATCCCGTTGACGGATCGGACTATCCGAACCTGCGGGACGCCCTGGACAAGCTGCAGCTCAACGACGCGGCCCTGACCTATGAGCCCGAAACGTCGGTGGCGCTGGGTTTCGGATTCCGGTGCGGCTTCCTGGGCCTGCTGCACATGGAGATCAGTCGGGAACGTCTGGAGCGCGAGTTCGACCTCGACCTGATCTCGACCTCGCCCAACGTCGTGTACCGCGTCATCAAGGACGACGGCACCGAAATGCAGGTGACCAACCCGTCGGACTGGCCCGAGGGCAAGATCCGCACCGTCTACGAGCCGGTGGTGAAGACCACCATCATCGCGCCCAGCGA
Source organism: Mycobacterium pseudoshottsii JCM 15466 (assembly GCF_003584745.1). Taxonomy (NCBI): domain Bacteria; kingdom Bacillati; phylum Actinomycetota; class Actinomycetes; order Mycobacteriales; family Mycobacteriaceae; genus Mycobacterium; species Mycobacterium pseudoshottsii. The sequence goes on along the minus strand of NZ_AP018410.1, from coordinate 4,115,031 downwards.
ATTCATCGGCACCATCATGGAGCTGTGCCAGTCGCGGCGCGGCGAGCTGGGGGGCATGGACTATTTGTCGCCCGAACGGGTGGAACTGCGATACACAATGCCGTTGGGGGAGATCATCTTTGACTTCTTCGACTCGCTCAAATCGCGGACCCGTGGCTACGCCAGTCTCGATTACGAGGAGTCCGGCGAGCAGGAAGCCCAACTGGTCAAGGTCGACATCCTGCTGCAAAGCGAGGCCGTCGATGCGTTCAGCGCTATCGTCCACAAGGATTCGGCGTTCGCCTACGGCAACAAGATGACCACCAAGCTCAAGGAGCTGATTCCGCGTCAGCAGTTCGAGGTGCCGGTGCAGGCGGCCATCGGTTCCAAGATCATCGCGCGCGAGAACATCCGCGCGATCCGCAAGGATGTGTTGTCGAAGTGCTACGGCGGTGACATCACCCGCAAACGCAAGCTGCTGGAAAAGCAGAAAGAGGGCAAGAAGCGGATGAAGACCATCGGCCGGGTCGAGGTGCCGCAGGAGGCGTTTGTCGCGGCACTGTCCACCGACGCCGCGGGGGATAAGGGCAAGAAGTAGCCGTGACGGTGGGGCGAGCCGGCTGGGCGGGAGCCGTTGCCCTGCTGGGTATCGGCCTGCTGGGAACCGGCTGCACGAACACCGTTGCGGGAGTGTCCACCCACGCCGGCCAGCCGGGTGCGAATGCGCTTACCCCCGAGCAAGTATTGCCGGATGGCGAGGAGGTCAAGGCCGCGGTCGGCAACGATCTGCCGCCCCACAGCCCGCCGATGGTGGGTGATATCGGCGTGTTGCCCAACGGGATTCGCGACAATTCTGCCGCCGCGCCCATCGAATGTCTGGGGGCGATAGCGCCGGCGATGCGGATCAGCTACGAGGTGGCGCCGGTCCGCGCGGCGGCACTGCAGGATTATTGGAATTACGACTCCGGTGTGGTGACGTCTAGTGCAACGGTGGCCGCGATCAAGTTGGCGTCCTCAGACGACGCGCAACGACTATTCGCGTCTTTCACGCAGCAATGGCGACAATGCGAGGGCCGCACCGTCACGATGTACACCCATGACAGGAGCGATACAGAGTTGTATTCGAAAGTGACCGAAGTCCGAACCGACGGGCCGATACTTTCGGCGACCATCATCAGCTGGGACAACCACCACACTCCGCAGTCCCCGGTCGAACGGGCCGTCGGCGTCCAGGGCGACGTCCTCGCCGATGCCAAGGTGGCGCTCAGGCCGCACTCGCAACCCGGGACCAGGGCGATCGAACTCGTCAAGGTGATGCTGCGCAAGGTATCGAGCACGAACTGATGAGAACTCGATTGGTCTTGGCCTGCCTGTTGGTCATCAGTCTGGCTTCGGGCTGCACGTCTGTCGTTGCGGGCACCGCGCTCCCCGCGGCGGGGCTTGCCCCCCAGCTGGTCACCGGAGAAGCGATCAAGGACGTGCTGTTGGACAGCGCCGCACTGGCAAATATTCTCGGCCAGGACTTCACGGCCAAGTCAGAATTGCCACCGCGCTTCGGTGGCCCGGAGAGGTTGCAGGAAGCCTTCGGTCGGGTGTCGCGGGTCGACTGCCTGGGCATCACGACCATGCTGGCCAAGAGCGCCTATCAGTCGGCGCGTCGATCCGGCAGCGTGGAGAACGTGGCGCGGGAGACCTGGTGGAACTCCGCGGGACCGGCGAAGGTGATCAGCGTGGCGGAGGGCGTGGTCGCGCTGTCGGGGCCCGACGAGGCCGCCGAACTGTTCGAGAGCTTCACCCAGCAATGGGACAGCTGCGACGGCGCGATGGTGACCATCGATAGCGGCAAGGTTGCCTTCGCGGACAAGATCACCGACGTGCGCATCACCAACTCCGTGCTGGCGGCGACCGTTTCGATTGGCACCCGAATATCCGGTTCACAGCTCAAAGCGGCCAGACCGGAGGCGCGTGCCATTGGCCTGCGGGGGAATTGCCTGGTCGAAGTCGAGATCGCGTTTTTCAGTGTGCGAGGACCCGCAGACAAGGGGTCCGCCGACATCAATACCAGCGCTATCGAGATCGCCCACGCCATGATGGAAAGAGTCAGCAATATGAGCTGACCCCGAATCGACGGGGGCTACATCGGCGCGTTGGCCGGCTGGAACATCCCGGAACTGTCGGCCTCTTCCTCGGCGCGGATCACGTGGACCACCGCGTTGATCAGCGCCAGGTGGGTGAACGCCTGCGGGAAGTTGCCCAGATGCCGCCCGGTGCGTGGCTCGATCTCTTCGGCGTACAGATGCAACGGGCTGGCGTAGGACAGCAGCCGCTCGCAGAGCCGCTTGGCCTGGGCCACTTCGCCGATCTCAACCAGCGCCGAGACCAGCCAGAACGAGCAGATGGTGAAGGTACCCTCCTCGCCGGAGAGTCCGTCGTCGGTCTCCTCGACCCGGTACCGCAGCACCAGGCCCTCCTCGGTGAGCTCGTTGGCGATCGCCAGGACGGTATTGCGCACGCGCGGGTCATCCGGGGGCAAGAAGCGAGTCAGCACCACCAGCAGCAGCGAGGCGTCCAGCGCGTCGTCGCCGTAGCGCTGGGTGAACACCCCGCGCGAGTCCACCCCGTGCTCGAGAATGTCCGCCTTGATCTCGTCGGCGATCTGGTGCCACTGCTGGGCATAGCTTTTCTCGCCCTGGCGCTCGGCGAGTTTGGCCCCGCGGTCCAGCGCCACCCAGCACATCACCTTTGACGAGGTGAAGTGCTGCGGCTCCCCCCGCACTTCCCAGATTCCGCGGTCGGGCTCGCGCCAGTGCGTGATCGCCTCTTCCACTTGTCGCTTCAGCACCGGCCACAATGTTTCCGGGACTTGTTCACGCGACTTGGCGTGCAGATAGAACGAATCCAGAATCGAGCCCCAGATATCGTGCTGGTCCTGGTTGTAGGCGCCGTTGCCGATCCGGACCGGTCGCGCATGGTCGTAGCCGGACAGATGGTTGAGCTCTTCTTCAACCAGGCTGCGCTCGCCGCCCACGCCGTACATCACCTGCAACGGGTGGCGCTCGTTGTGGTTGGCGCCGGATACATCGGCGATGAAGGCGAAGAAGTCGTCGGCCTCGCGGTCCAGACCGAGGGTGTAGAGCCCCCACAGCGCGAAGGTCGAGTCGCGAACCCAGGCGTATCGGTAGTCCCAGTTACGTTCGCCGCGCGGTGTTTCCGGAAGCGAGGTGGTGCTGGCCGCCAGCAGTGCGCCGGTGGGCGAGTAGGTCAACCCCTTGAGTGTGAGCGCGCTGCGCTGCAGGTATGCCCGCCACGGGTGGTCGGGAAAGTTGCCGATGTTGATCCACTGCCGCCAGCATTCGGTGGTTTGCCACATCTTCTGGGCGGCCTCTTGGTAGGTCTGTGGCGCCGGGTGCTTGGTCCAGCTCAACGCGACGAACACGTCGTCGCCCTCTTTCATCCGGGTGCGCGCCCGCGCCTCCCGGCCCTCCAGCCCGATCCGCAGGTTGGTGGTCAGCCGCAGCGTCGGGTGAGCATCGGGTTGCTTGCTGGCCCGGGCGATGGCCTCACCGTAGGCGTTGGCCGAGTACTCCCAGGTGGCCCCGAGACGGTGGTAGTCGAACGCCGGTTCGCAGCTCATCATCAGCTCGACGGTTCCGCTGACGCAGCGCACGGTGCGCAGCAAGATGTGTTCGGCGTCCCAATCCATCGGCGTACGCCGATGAGTCCGCGAGCGCCTTTCGATGTCGTGCCAGGGCCCCATCACCAACGCGTCGCGCACGATCAGCCACCCGGTGTGGGTCTGCCACGTGGTCTCCATGATCAGGCTGCCGGGAAGGTAGCGCCGCGCCGACGGCACCGAAACCCCGTAGGGGCCCAGCCGGAAATGACCGGCGCTGCGATCCAAAATCGCGCCGAACACGCTGGGGGAGTCCGGCCGGGGCACACACATCCACTCCACCGAGCCGGCCGGAGAGATCAAGCACGTCGTTTCCCAATCGGACAGGAACGCGTAGTCGGCAATCGGCGGAAACGGATTGCGCAGCGATGCGCTGGACGGGGAGATGCCGTGCTGGCTGAGTTCGACCGACGCCGCGGGGGCCCCGTCCAACGCGGGAATCTGGGTAGCCGGCGCGGCGTGCGGGGCCTCCGTCGGCTCGACGGTGAGCTCGACGTCCTCGTCTGCGTGTTCGGCGTGCAAAACCATCCCACCATCATCGACTGTCGACCTGCCCTGCGTCCACCACTGCGCTCCGCGCGGCGCCGAGGTGTCGGGTCTACCGTGCCCGCCTCGCGTACTTTGGGGCGTGTTCGGGCAGTGGGCCGATCGCCACCAGATAGCCCATGATCCGCCGCACTGGCACCGAACGGCTCACCAGGCGCACCACCGGCGGCGGTTGCGGCGGCCCGCCGGTTACCGCCACCGCGACGATGGCGGCGTGGATGGCCCGCTGGATGCCCTGCAGAAAGGCCGTCCGGGGCCCACCGGCGTGCCTGCACCCGCGCCAGCTGGCCGGTGGACACCCGCCCGACGCGCAACGACGGCGCCAGCATCCGGGCGGTGGCCACCGCGTCGGCCAGGGCCAGGTTGATCCCGACGCCGCCGACCGGGGACATCGCGTGCGCCGCATCGCCGATGCACAACGCGCCGTCGCAGTACCAGCGCCGCAGCCGATTGAGTTGTACATCAAGCAGTTTCACGTCATCGAAAGACTTCAGTGCGTCGACGCGGTCGGCGAGCCAGGGCATCAAGTCCGCCAGCGCCCGGTGCAGTGCCTCAATACCCTGCGCGCGCAATTGGGAATCGCTGCCCTTGGGAATGATGTAGGCGATCTGGTAGTAGTCGCCGCGGTCGATGGCAATTCCGCCGTGACCTGAGTTGAAGATGCCGGCCAGACCGGTCGGATCATCGGGCCGACGTGGTAGTCGGAACCACCAGACGTCCATCGGTGCGCCGAAGCTGCGGGTCGCCATGCCCAAGGCCGAGCGCACCGTGGAGCCCCGGCCATCGCAGGCCACGGTCAGATCGGCGTGCATGTGTTTTGTTTCACCGGATTGCGCGCGGTAGGTGACACCGACGACGCGGCCCGGGTCGGGTCCGTCACCCCACAGCACCCCGGTCACCTCGGTGCTGCGCAGCAATCGGAAGGTGGGTTCAGCCTCAGCCGCGGCGGCCAGCAACTCGAGGAAATCCCACTGGGGCACCAAGGCGATGTGCTGGTGGGCGCCGGGCAGGTGTTTGAGGTCGAGGTCGACCGGTTGGCCCTGCACCTTCATGCTGATGGTGTCGATCAGGCGATGCGGGATCTGAGCGAATTGGGATCCAAGACCGAGTTCGTCAAGCAGACGCAGGGTGCTGGCGTGCACCGTGTCACCGCGGAAGTCGCGCAGGAAGTCCGCGTGCTTTTCCATCACGGTGACGTCAACGCCGGCCCGGGCCAGCAACAAGCCCAGCATCATGCCTGCCGGTCCGCCGCCGGCTACCAGAACGCTTGTCGTTTCCGATGGCTGAGGCACTGGGCGATCTTAGGCAGATCATCCGGCCGATCAGGCGCATTGGTTTCGGCTGCCGCGCCGCATAGGGTGAGTCCGGTGAGCGGCATCCTGAATTGGTGGGACTGTGTTGAGCTGTGGCTCTCCGGGCTTCCGTTCGCACTGCAGGCGCTCACGGTGATGCCGGTGGTGCTGGGTGTGGCCCTTATCTCGGCGGCAATATTGGATGCCCTGCTGGGCATGGGTATCGAGCTGATGCAACGCGTCCGCCATAGCGACGAAGCGTCGGGGTAAGCGATGCCACGGTCGCACGTCACGTTGGTTCTCGTCGCCCTGCTGGTGTTGGTGGTCGCCATGTGGTTGCTCACGCACTGAGATGCGGACGCGGTCTGTCCCCGGCGGATTCTGTTAGGCTTCGCGGCATGCACGCAGTGGCCAGTGCTTTGGGGTGCTTGGGGTTTGCAGTGGCCTGCGTGAGTGAAGCCGTGGTGATCTGCGCCACTGCTGACGTGCGCTGTTGTCGCTGACGCCAAACCCGTGCGCGGTCTGGTGCGGAGTTCGTCAATGCCTCAGTTGCTAGCCGATCGCTCCTTCCGCAGTCACGGGAAACGTTGTCCACAAATCCCGCACTGGAAGGCCACCAATGCCGCAGACGTTCATGGGCGCGGCGCGCTCGCGGCGGCCCGGCACGTTCGGGGTCATCTTCGCGCTGATCGCCGTCCTGGCCTCGGCGTGTCAGGGAGGTCCTAGCGACATCGCGGGTGGTGGTGGACCCACCGACGCGCACACCAGCATCACGCTGGTGGCCTACTCGGCCCCGGAGCCCGGCTGGAGCACGGTGATCCCGGCCTTCAACGCCTCCGAGGAAGGCAAGGACGTGCAGGTGATTACCTCCTACGGTGCCTCTGCCGACCAATCTCGCGGTGTCGCCGACGGCAAACCGGCCGATCTGGTGAATTTCTCGGTCGAACCGGACATCGCTCGACTGGTCAGGGCCGGCAAGGTCGCCAAGGACTGGGACGCCGACGCCACCAGGGGCATTCCGTTCGAGTCGGTGGTCACGCTGGCCGTGCGGGAGGGCAATCCCAAGAACATCAGGGATTGGGACGATCTGTTGCGGCCCGGCGTGGAGGTCATCACCCCCAGCCCGTTGAGCTCGGGGTCGGCCAAATGGAACCTGCTCGCCCCCTACGCGGTCAAGAGCGAGGGCGGCAGAAACAGCCAGGCCGGGATCGACTTCGTCAGCAGGTTGGTGCGCGAGCACGTCAAACTACGCCCCGGCTCGGGCCGCGAAGCCACCGATGTCTTCGTCCAGGGCAGCGGCGACGTCTTGATCAGCTACGAGAACGAGGCGATCGCCACCGAGCGGCAAGGCAAGCGCGTTCAACACGTCACCCCGCCGCAGTCCTTCCAGATCGAAAACCCCCTGGCGGTGGTGACCACCACCGCACATCTGGCCACGGCGACGGCATTCAAGAACTTCCAGTACACCGTCGAGGCGCAACGGCTCTGGGCGCAGGCCGGATTCCGGCCGGTCGACCCCGCCGTGGTCGCCGAGTTTCGCGATCAGTTTCCCCTGCCGGAGAAACTGTGGACGATCGCTGACCTGGGCGGTTGGGACACGGTGGATCCGCAGCTATTCGACAAGGGCACCGGCAGCATCACCAATATCTACATGCAGGCCACCGGATGACGGTGACAGCACATTCCGGGCAGTCCGATCCGCCGGCGGTGGCGCCGGATCCCGGTCAGCGCGCCGACGGCGGTCCGCAATGGATATCCGGACTCGGCCGCTCGGGCCGTAGGGGCGCCACGGCGCTGCAGGTTGGTGTGTCGATGGTGTGGCTTTCGGTCATCGTGCTGCTGCCGTTGGCGGCCATTGCCTGGCAGGCCGCCGACGGCGGCTGGCACGCATTTTGGTTGTCGGTCTCCTCGCGCGCGGCGCTGGAGTCGTTGCGGGTGACGTTGACCGTCTCCGCCGGCGTCACGTTGCTCAACACGGTGTTCGGCCTGTTGATCGCCTGGGTGCTGATCCGGGACGAGTTCGTGGGTAAGCGACTCGTCGATGCCGTCATCGATCTGCCGTTTGCCCTGCCCACCATTGTCGCCAGCCTGGTCATGCTGGCGCTCTACGGGCATAACAGCCCGCTGGGGCTGCACCTGCAGCACACCGTGTGGGGCGTGGGGGTGGCGCTGGCATTTGTCACCCTGCCGTTTGTGGTGCGTGCCGTTCAACCGGTGTTGCTGGAACTCGACCGCGAGACCGAGGAAGCGGCGGCATCGCTGGGTGCCACCGGTTGGAAGGTCTTTACCTCCGTCATCTTTCCGTCGCTGATGCCGGCGTTGTTGTCCGGTGCGGGCCTGGCGTTCTCCCGTGCCATCGGCGAGTTCGGGTCGGTGGTGTTGATCGGCGGCGCAGTCCCGGGTGAGACCGAGGTGTCCTCGCAGTGGATTCGCACCTTGATCGAAAACGATGACCGCACCGGGGCCGCGGCGATCTCCATTGTCCTGCTGTCGATCTCATTCGCGGTACTGCTGGTGCTGCGGGTCCTCGGTGCGCGCGCGGCCAAGCGGGAGGAGTTGGCCCCATGACTTCGTCCCCGCTGGTTCGCTACCTGCTCCGGGCCATCGCGCTCACGTATGTCTTTGCGCTGCTGGTGGTTCCGATGGGGGTGATCTTGTGGCGCACCTTCGAACCCGGCTTGGGCCAGTTCTATGACTGGATCAGCACCCCGGCGGCGATTTCGGCGCTGCATCTGTCGCTGTTGTTGGTGGCCATCGTGGTGCCGCTGAACGTGATTTTCGGCATTCCGACCGCATTGCTGCTGGCCCGCAACCGGTTCCGGGGCAAGGGCGTGTTGCAGGCGATCATCGACCTGCCCTTCGCGGTCTCGCCCGTCATCGTGGGCACCGCGTTGATCTTGTTGTGGGGATCGGCGGGTGCCCTGGGCTTCGTCGAACGAGACCTCGGGATCCGAATCATCTTCGGCCTGCCCGGGATGGTCCTCGCCAGCATCTTCGTCACCCTGCCGTTCGTCGTACGCGAGGTCGAACCCGTGTTGCACGAATTGGGCACCGACCAAGAGCAGGCCGCCGCAACCTTGGGTTCTGGCTGGTGGCAGACGTTCTGGCGCATCACGCTGCCATCGATCCGGTGGGGCCTGACCTACGGAATTGTGCTGACTGTCGCCCGTACCCTGGGCGAATACGGTGCGGTCCTGATGGTGTCGTCCAATCTCCCAGGGACATCGCAAACGCTGACGTTGCTGGTCTCGGACCGCTACCACCGCGGGGCCGGGTACGGGGCCTATGCGCTGTCGACGCTGCTGATGGCTGTCGCGGTGGTGGTCTTGATCGTCCAGGTGGCACTTGACGTGCGCCGGTCTCGAACGACCAGCCGGGCATGAAGAAGGAGACTTCATTGACTGGACCGGGAACCGGTGGTCACGCCATTGTCGTGCGGGACGCCTTCAAGCAATACGGGGACTTCGTCGCGCTGGACCGCGTGGACTTCGTGGTGCCGGCCGGTTCGCTGACCGCCTTGCTGGGGCCCAGCGGTTCGGGCAAGTCGACGCTGCTGCGTACCATCGCCGGGCTCGATCAGCCCGACAGCGGCAACATCACGATCAATGGACGCGATGTGACCCGGGTGCCGCCCCAGCGACGCGGCATCGGCTTCGTGTTCCAGCACTACGCCGCCTTCAAGCACCTCACCGTTCGCGACAATGTGGCCTACGGCTTGAAGATCCGCAAGCGGCCCAAAGCCGAGATCAGAGACAAAGTCGACAATCTGCTAGAAGTGGTGGGATTGAGCGGATTTCACGGCCGCTACCCCAATCAGCTCTCCGGTGGTCAGCGGCAGCGGATGGCGCTGGCCCGCGCGCTGGCCGTCGACCCGGAAGTGCTGCTCCTCGACGAGCCTTTCGGTGCGTTGGACGCCAAGGTCCGGGAGGATCTGCGGGCCTGGCTGCGCCGACTCCATGATGAGGTGCACGTGACCACCGTCCTGGTCACCCATGATCAGGCCGAAGCGCTGGATGTGGCGGATCGGATCGCCGTGCTCAACTCGGGCCGGATCGAACAGGTTGGTTCCCCCACCGAGGTGTACGACGCCCCCGCGAATGCGTTCGTGATGTCCTTCCTGGGTGCGGTTTCCGCGCTCAACGGTGCGCTGGTGCGCCCGCACGACATTCGGGTCGGCCGCACCCCCGAAATGGCCGTCGCGGCGGCCGACGGCACGGGGGAATCCACCGGTGTCACGCGCGCCGTCGTGGACCGGATCGTGGTGCTGGGCTTCGAGGTGCGGGTGGAGCTGACCAGCGCGGCCACCGGCGGAGCCTTCACCGCCCAGATCACCCGGGGTGACGCCGAGGCGCTGGCTCTGCAGGAAGGCGACACCGTCTATGTGCGCGCCACCCGGGTGCCCCCGATCGCCGGAGCTGCCCCGGCCGTTCCGGACGACGGTGCCGGCAGCACTCCCAGGGCAGCGCAGATCGGTGTGGGGGGACAGTAACGGTCACCCCGTAGCTGTGACGGGCGTCCTATCCGGCCCGGCCGGATAGCGGTTCAGGCTCCTGGCCAGGCGTTGTGGGGCGATACAACGCCGCCGCCCGGACGTACCGGTAGAGCAGCGCGATCATGGCGGCAAAGACAAACAGACCCAACAGCTCGGCCCAATGCGTGAATCCGTCGCCCAGGATGGCCAGGGGGTCCTCGGTGCCAGTCCCCACGACGATGCCGGCGAAGGCCACGCCGAAAAGACTTTCGCCCACGATCAGGCCGGTGGCGAGCATGACGCCCATGCGTCTCTTGCTTTCATCCTCATCACCGGATCGCTGCGCCCACGAGTCATAGATCCGGCCGAGCACCGCGCCGACCGGGATAACCAGCGTCAGCGAGATCGGCAGGTACATGCCCATACCCACCGCGAGCGGGGGGAGCCGAAGTGTCGCGGTGGTCCTGGTCAGTACTTCATCGACCACGACTACCACGATGCCGATCAGCGCGCCCAATCCCACCAGCGACCAGTTCAGCGATCCGCCGAAGACCCCCTTCGCCAGTGCCGAGATCAGTGCCGCCTGCGGAGCGGCCAGCGCATTTCCGGTAGCGCCGGGGGCTCCTTGAAAGCCGAACGCGCTTTGCATCAACTGCAAAACAGGAGCTATCACCGCCGCGCCGATCGTTACCCCGATCACCAGGGCCACCTGCTGCTTCCAGGGGGTCGCTCCCACCAGCTGACCGGTCTTGAGGTCTTGCAGATTGTCGTTGGAAATGGTCGCCACACCAAAAATCACCGCGGCGGTAAAGACGGCGTACGCCACCAAAGCTGGGGTCTGGGCATCGCTGGCCGGACCATAGGTCCACTTGATCAGCAGCGCGGCCAGCAGCACCACCAGGATGCCGACCCCGGAGATCGGACTGTTCGACGAGCCGATCAGGCCGGCCATATACCCACACACCGATGCGACCACCAGACCGATGGTCACGATCAGCAGCAAGCTGACGGCGATGATGCTGCCGGCCCGCCCAGCGATCGGCGTGTGGTCGGTGAAGTCGCCGAGCAGCAACCCAATCGGGATCAGCGAGACCAGCACCACCAGCCCGACCAGCTGGATCGGGATGTCGCGCTCGTGCAGGTCGACGGCCTCGCCCCGGCGACGGGTGCGCGCGGAGACCGCGGCCTCGGCGATACCGGCCATGATGGGGCCGGCGATTTTCAGGAACGTCCAAACCGCCGCCACCGCAATGGCTCCCGCCCCGATGAAACGCACGTCCGACGAGAAGGTCCTGGAGACGAAATCGGCCAACGCCCCATCCTGGGGCAGCTGACCGGCGGTGCGCATCGGCAGCAGCACACCGTAGCTGATGAGCACACCCACAATCATCGCGATACCGACGCCCAGCCCGACGAGATGGCCCACGCCGACCAGCGCCAGCGACAGGCTCGCACCCGCCATCGTCGCGCCCGAACCCAACCGGAAGGTCACCGCCAGCGAGTTGCTGATCACCTTGAGCGCGGCCAACAGCGAGTATCCGGCCGCGGTCACCGCGCCCAGCGCGATGACCGAAAGTCCCCTCCGGTTTTCCTCCGCCCCCGTGCCGATGCGCCGATCTTCAAAACCTCTGCCCCCGCGACGCCTTCGGGGTAGGGCAGATCGGAACCGGTGACCAGCGCGCGGCGCAGTGGGATCGAGTACATGACACCCAGCAGGCCACCGAATCCGCATACGGCCACCGTCGTCCAGTACGGGAACCCGCTCCACCAGCCGATCATGATCAGTGCCGGTAGCACGAAGATGATCGCCGACAGGGTGCCTGCGGCCGACGCGATGGTTTGCACGATGTTGTTTTCCACGATCGAGTGGTTCGCGAAAAACCTCAGGACTCCCATCGAGATCACCGCGGCCGGGATGGAAGTGGCAAACGTCAGCCCGACCTTGAGGCCGAGATAGACATTCGCCGCGGTGAACACCAGCGTGATCAGCCCACCCAGGATGATCCCGCGGGTGGTGATCTCGCGTGTACTGCCCAGTGCACCAGACATGGGGCTCGACCATATCCGCTAGTGCCGCCATCCGCAGCAATCCCCACCTGGCCCCGGCGGGCCGACCACGGCAGGTGCCGCGCGCGGGGGGCTAGCTGGTGTCGCCCATCACCACACCTTCGCGGCGCGGGTCGGCGCCACCGGTCCACCCCGACTTGCTGCGGGTGATCGCCGATAGCCCGCTGGACTGGTCAGCCAGGTTGACCTGATGGCCCAGCGCGCGCAGGCCTTCCACCAGCGGATCGTGGGCGCCGTTGTCGGCGGTGTTGATGTCGGGGTGCTCGCCGCCGACATTGGTTCGTGGCGTGTTTGCCGCGCCGAAATCGACCGCTGACACCGCCTGCTGCGGATCCAGCCCCCAATCGAGCATCGCCACAAGGGTTTTCACAACGAACTGGACGATCGTTGACCCGCCGGGGGAGCCCACCACCGCATACAGCGAGCTGTGTTCTGCTGGTGCGCCATCGAAGACGAAGGTGGGTGCCATCGAACTTCGCGGCCGCTTCCCGGGCTGGATGCGGTTGGCCACCGGTGCACCATCGGAGTCGTATGGCTGCGCGTTGAAATCGCTGAGCTGGTTGTTGAGCAGGAAACCGTCGACCATGTGAAAGGAACCGAACGCCGATTCCACCGTTGTGGTCAAAGCGGCCGCGTTTCCGTATGAGTCAACGACGCTGACGTGGCTGGTGCCGTGTTCGGGAACCGGCGCGGCGATGGTGGTCGGCAAGCCGAAGTCGCCGGGCTTGGCGGTTCCCATGCTGTGCTGGGGCGAGATCAGCGCCGCGCGCCCGGCCAGATACGCGGGGTCGACCAGGGCGCTCAGCGACCCACCGGGCGGTGGGACGAAATCCGCGTCGGCCACGTATTTATCGCGGTCGGCGTACGCCAGCCGCTCGGCCTCGGCGACCAGGTGCACGCCCATCACACTCGGGCGACCACCGTTGGGGTCGAGATTGTCGGGCCGGTACTCACTCATGGGGAAGTGCTCGAGGATTCCCAAAGTGGCGGCCACCGCGACGCCACCCGATGACGGCGTCGGCATCCCACAGATCTGCCGGCCACGGTAGGTCGTGCACAGCGGTTCGCGCTTCTTGGCGGGATAGGCGGACAGATCTTCAAGGGTGATCAGGCTGGGCGTGCGGCCACCGGAGGTGTCGCCGGCGGCGGCCATGATGTCGTGAGCAATATCGCCGGTATAGAAGACGCTCGCGCCGGCCGATGCGATCTCGGACAACGCCTTTGCGTAGGCGGGATTGGTCAGCCGGGTGCCAACGGCCTTGGGGGTGCCGTCGGGGGTGAGGAAATACCCGCGCGCTTGTGGGTCGGCGCCCAATTGCGGCGCCGAGTCGGAGATGGCCGCGGCCATCCGCGGGCTGATGTCGAAACCATTGTCGGCCAATGCCACCGCGGGACTGAAGAGGTCACGCCACGGTGTGGTGCCGTGCTCGTTGTGCACCATCTCGAGCATTCGCAGGATGCCCGGCACTCCGATCGATCGTCCTGAGGCACGCGGATCGGGCCTGGGCGCGCTGTGGTCGGCATCGCTGATCCAGCGCATGTAGTTCTCGGTGGCCGCCGCCGGGGCGACCTCGCGGCCATCATAGGCCTGCACCGACCGCGTTCTGGCGTCGTAGTACAGCAGCACCCCGCCGCCGCCGATGCCCGAGGACTGGGGTTCGACCAGGCCCAGCACCGCCTGGGCTGCCACCACAGCGTCGGCGGCGGTGCCACCGTCGCGCAGCACTCGGCAGGCGGCCTGAGTGGCCAGTGGATTGGCGGCCGACACCGAATAGTGCGCGGTATGCACCGGGGTCATGTCCGTGCGATAGCCGGTGGCGATCTCCGGGTTGGTCGCCACGTTTCTCGATGACGGGGCCGCGGCGGCGACCGAGGTTTTCGGCGCCGGGGTGCCGTTGGGCACGATCTCGCACGGGCCCGCCGAGTTCGGCGCCCCCACGTGGGTAGTGCCACATCCGGCCAGCGCAAGGGCCGCTACGGCCAGCACTGCACCACAACGCTTGACAAAAGTCATTGAACGAAACTCCGTTACGCCGCGACGCGACCAGCGGTTGCCTGCGCGAAGCGATCTAGTACTGTCTCGGCCACCAAACGGTGCGCACCCAGGGGTGCGGCCATGGCGAGCCCAGTATCGGCCGCAAAGCGCTGCACCCGGTCCGGCAGTCTGCCATGGGCCAAGAACCACGGTGCAACGACCACCCGGTGGGCACCGCGCCGACGCGGCCGGCTGACGGCTTCGGCCAGGGCGGCCGGCGGGTGGGTGGCGAACGCGGTCGCTACCGCGGCCCAGCGGGTTCCCTCGGCCAGTTTCGGCCCGACCTGGGCGGTATGGGAGTTGACCGCGGCGTTTGACGAGCCGATCGCCACGACGAGTACGCCGAGGCCGTCGTCGAATCGGGAAACTCCCAACGCCGTCACGCGTTGCCGCAGCACCGACACCAGCCGGTCGTCGGTTCCGAGCACGTTGGCCTGGCGCACCCGCAAACTCTCCCGGCAGCTTGCGATTTGCGCGGGAATGTCGATGCCCGCGTGGTACCGTTGGCCAGCAGTAGGGGTGTGACCACAGCATCACCGGAACATCCGTTGAGCACCTCGACCAGGCCTGGCGAGTTCAGCTCGCAAAACGCCAACCGCACATCGAGATCGGGCCGCATGCGCGCGACTCGGGCCGCCACCGCTCGTGCGTTCGCCGAAGACCGGGGATCCCTGCTGCCGTGCGCCGTGAGTACCAGCGCCGTCACGAAGCGTGCAACCCGCATTCGGTCTTGGCCAGCCCCTGCCAGCGCCCGCTGCGCGGGTCGGCGCCGGCGGCCGGCTTGACCGTGCACGGGGCACAGCCGATCGACGGATAGCCCTCGTCGACAAGCGGATTGACCAGAACATTGTTGGCCACGATGTAGTCCTGGACTTCGTCATCAGACCAGGCCGCCAGCGGGTTGATCTTCACCAGCTTGAAGGCCTCATCGAAGCTGATCACGGGTGCATTGGCTCGCGTTGGTGCCTCGACCCGGCGCAGTCCGGTCACCCAGGCGGAAAAGTTGCTCAGGGCCTGACGCAACGGGACCACCTTGCGCAGCCGGCAGCACTCGCCGGGATCGCGGGCGAACAGGTCTTGGCCCAGCAGCTTGTCCTGCTCGGCAACGGTGTGCTCGGGAGTGATGGTGAGCACCTGGACGTCGTAGACGGATTCGACCGCATCGCGGGAACCGATGGTTTCCGCGAAGTGGTATCCGGTGTCCAGAAACAGCACCGGTACGCCCGGGCGGACCTTGGACGCCAGGTCGATCAACACGGCGTCCTGCATGTTGGAGGCCACCACGTAGTTAGCCGTCTGGACACCAGCGACACCGGCGGCACGATTGGCACCGCCGAAGGTCTCATCGGTCCACTGCAGCAGTTCGGTGGCACTGGCCCCTTCGAGTTCGGCCGCACCGCGTGCCGCCAGCTCGCGCAGCTCGGCTTCTGTCAGGTTGCTTGTTTCGATCATCGCAGGTCGTCCTCCTCGGCCCGAATTGCCCACTGAGCAAAGCGTTCACCGGCGGCGCGGTTCTTGACGAAGTTGCGCACCACCCGATCGATGTAGTCACCCAGCTCGTCGCTGGTGACCTTGTGTTGACGCAGTTTGCGGCCGAAGCCACTGTCCAGGCCCAGGCTGCCGCCCAGATGTACCTGGAAACCCTCGACCTGGCCGCCGGCGCCATCGTCGACCATCTGGCCCTTGAACCCGATGTCAGCGACTTGAATTCGTGCACAGGAGTTCGGGCATCCGTTGATGTTGACGGTGACTGGGACATCAAGCGTGGAGTTGAGATCGTCCAGCCGCTCTTCGAGTTCGGGGACCAAAGACTGTGCCCGGACCCGGGTTTCGGCGAACGATAGCTTGCAGAACTCAATGCCACTGCAGGCCATGAGATTCCGGCGCCAATGCGATGGCTGCGCGCGCAGACCCAGCGCCTGCAGGCCGGCGATGGTCTCATCGAGCTTGTCGTCGGGAATGTCGAGGATGACCAACTTCTGGTAGGGCGTGAACCGGATCCGGTCCGACCCGGCCCGCTCGGCCAGCTCAGCCACCGCCGTCAAGATGGTGCCCGATACCCGACCGGCGATAGGGGAAACCCCCACCGCGTTGTGCCCGTTCTTGAGCCGTTGCACGCCGACGTGGTCGATCGGATGCTTGGCGGGTTCGGGGGCAGGACCGTCGATCAACGGCCGCTTGAGGTACTCGGTTTCGAGAACTTCCCGGAATTTCTCGATGCCCCAGTCCTTGATCAGGAACTTCAGCCGCGCCTTGGACCGTAGGCGCCGGTAGCCGTAGTCGCGGAATACCGAGGTGACCGCTGCCCACACTTCGGGCACTTCTTCCAGCGGCACCCAGGCCCCGACCCGTTTGGCAAGCATCGGGTTGGTGGAAAGACCGCCGCCTACCCACAGATCCAGTCCCGGCCCGTGCTCGGGGTGGTTGACGCCGATGAACGCGACATCGTTGACCTCGTGCACAACGTCCTGCAGGCCCGAGATCGCGGTCTTGTACTTACGTGGCAGGTCGGCGAAGTCAGGCTTGCCGATGTAGCGGCGCACGATTTCGTCGATCGCCCAAGTCGGGTCCAGCACCTCGTCGAGTGACTCGCCGGCCAGTGGCGAGCCCAGCACGACGCGGGGGCAGTCCCCGCACGCCTCGGTGGTGTGCAGCCCGACTTCGTCGAGCCGCCGCCAGATCTCGGGTACTTTCTCGACCTCGATCCAGTGGTACTGCAGGTTCTCCCGGTCGGAGATGTCGGCGGTGTCTCTGGCGAATTCGGTAGAAATGGCGCCCAAAGTACGCAATGCGGCCGTCGAAAGGGCACCGCCGTCGCAGCGCACCCGCAGCATGAAGTATTTGGCTTCGAGTTTGTCGATGTTCTCGTCGCCCGTCCAGGAACCGTCGTAGCCCTGTTCGCGCTGGGTGTAAAGACCCCACCAGCGGAAGAGCCCCCGCAGATCACTCTTGTCGATGCTGTCGAATCCGGCCTTGGCGTAGATGTTCTCGATGCGTTCGCGCACATCGAGTAGGTTGCCCGCCTTCTTGAGTTCCTCGTTGGCGTTGAGCGGCTCGCGATTTCCCAGCGCCCACTGGCCCTCACTGCGGGGCTTGGCGGGACGTGCCGTGGTCATTGGTTCTGTTCTCCTTCGCGAGAAATGCCAACCTGGGCGTGCACAAAACCATCGAGTCTGACGGGGTGCGCAGATCCGATGGCCAGCTAAAGGTATAAAGGGGCCGGGTCTACGACATCAAGGAAGACAGCAACAGCTGCAGACACGCTTGAGGTCGATGTGCCGACGCATAACCAGCGCGATGTGCGGGTTCGAATTGGCGGGCACCGTGACATTCTGCCACGGACCGCGGTCGTCGCGCGAACAGGGCTGATTTTGTCTCACAGTGACCAAAACTACCGAGCGAGACTGGGGGCTTGGATAGACGAAGCCGCGAAGCGGCTGAGAACATCCAGGCCCCGCGGCAGACGGGCCCACTTCCCGGGGTGGGGGCCCCTCGTTGACCGCCGGCGTGCACACCGGCGTCCGGGTCTCGGCCGGCGTGCGAAGATTTGGCATGACTGTTCGCGAGGCACCGGTCGACCTGCCCGCCCTGTTGCCCAGCCCCGGACGGCCGTTTGGGCTGTACCTGCATGTCCCGTTCTGCGTGACCCGCTGCGGGTATTGCGACTTCAACACCTATACACCGGCTGAGCTGGGCGGCGTCAACCCCGACGCGTGGCTGCTGGCGCTACGCAGCGAACTGGAGCTGGCCGCGGCACGGCTGAACGCGCCGACAGTGAACACGGTGTTTGTCGGCGGTGGGACACCCTCGCTGCTGGGCGGTCAGCGCCTGACGACGCTGCTGGACATGGTGCGCGACCATTTTGTGCTCGCGCCCGACGTCGAGATCACCACCGAGGCCAATCCCGAGTCCACCTGGCCGGAATTCTTCGACGCCATCCGCTCGGCCGGCTACACGCGGGTATCGCTGGGCATGCAGTCGGTAGCGCCCCGTGTGCTCGCCACCTTGGACCGGGTGCATTCGCCCGGCCGGGCTTCGGCGGCGGCGCGCGAGGCCTTTGCCGCGGGTTTCGAACACGTCAACCTCGATCTGATCTACGGAACCCCCGGGGAGACCGACGACGACCTGCTGCGCTCGGTAGACGCCGCTATCGAAGCCGGTGTCGACCACGTTTCGGCCTACGCCCTGGTCGTTGAGGACGGAACCGCGATGGCGCGGCGAGTGCGGCAAGGCGAGTTGCCCCCCGTCGACAACGACGTGCTGGCACATCGTTACGAATTGGCCGACGCGCGGCTGACCGCGGCCGGGTTGGCGTGGTACGAGGTGTCCAACTGGGCCCGGCCGGGCGGTGAATGCCGGCACAACCTCGGCTACTGGAATGGGGGTCAATGGTGGGGTGCGGGCCCCGGCGCACACGGGTACGTCGGCGCGACCCGCTGGTGGAATGTCAAGCACCCCAACACTTATGCGGAGATACTGGCGGGTTCTTCGCTGCCGGTGGCCGGCCTCGAGCGGCTCGAAGAGGACGCCTTGCACACCGAAGAGGTGATGCTGGGGCTACGGCTGCGGCAAGGGTTGCCGCTGGCGCATCTCGATGCCGGCGAGCGTGAGCGAGCTCAGGCCGCGGTGGCCGACGGGCTGCTGACCGCCGAGGGCGACAGCGTGGTGCTCACCGATCGGGGACGGCTGCTGGCCGACGCCGTGGTGCGCACGCTGCTCGGGTAGCTTCGGGCGGCTCAGCCCGTGGTGTGAAACCAGATCCCGACCATGCGGGCGATCTCGATGTAGAGCGGGATCCCGATCGTCACGTTGTAGGAGAAGGTCAAACCCAGCGATGCGGCCAGCGGCAGCGTCGGGCTTGCTTCGGGTATCGCCAGTCGCTGCACGGCCGGCACCGCGATGTAGGACGCCGCACCGCACAACACCGCGAACAACACGTAGGTGCCCGGCTTGAAGTCGCTGTTGGTGAGGTAGGCGTAGCTGTGCGCCACGATGATGCCGATGGTGGCAAAAAGGTTTGGGGCCAGTAGGCCGAAGAAGATGAACCCGCGCCCGGCCGTCTTGAGGTCCTTCAACTTGCGCGACGCTGTCATGCCCATCTCGAGCAGGAACAGGGCCAGCACACCCTGGAACGCGGTAACGAAGAAGGTGTCGTCGTCGTGGACGACCTTCTCGCCTTGCAGGCCACTGATCAGGCCGATGATGATGCCCCCGAGCAGCAGAGCCAGCCCGGGGTTGAGGAAGACCTCCTGGAAGAGCTCCCGGGAGAACAGCGACGGCTGGCCGCTGCCCTTGGCGGGTTCGTCCTGGTCCGTGTGCTCCCGCTTTTCCAGCGAAAACTCCAGCTCCTGCTCGATTTCGCGGTCATGTGTGCTTTCCAGGCTCTCGCCGCGCGCGGGCCGTGCGGCGGTACCCGGTCCGACCGAGACCTTGGCCGGGGGCGTGTAGCCCGGTTCGTCGGGCATGTATCCGGCCTCGTCCATCCCGCGGTGCCGCAGCCGCGCCACCAGATACAGGGCCACCAGGCAGCCGGGGATCTCCATGACGGCCAACATGACCGGCATGTAGGCGTTGAAGGCGATGCCCACGCTGGTGAGGACGGCCACGCAGGTGGCAAAGGTCCCCGCCGAGTCCGACCCGTAATAGCCGGCGACGGTAGCTCGGTCGACTCGCCGCATTCGGCTCATCCGGCTCAGCAGCAGGTAGGCCAGACCGCCGATCAGGAAATTCAGGACGAAGCCCACACCCATGAAGCCGACGATGCTGCCGATGCTGGACGGTTTGATCTTGGCGAGTTCCTCACCGCCGTGCCAGCCGATCGCCAGCAGCAGGTACATGGTGAGGCCCTGATAGATCACATACGGGAACTCGAACCGCACCTTCAGGATCGGAATCAAAAACCCGAAATAGAAAAACAACAAGAGCGGTTTGAACAGGTTATGGGTGAAGTTCTCCCAGAACTCGTGCAGCATTGACGCCTCCCATCGTGCCGCGATCCAGGAAGCACCCACCGCCAGCGGAGCAACCGGGAACACACCCCAGACAACGCTGAGAATTTAGCGAGGCGGCTGCCAAATCGCCACTTGGTACGCCTATTAAAGTATTAAAGTAGCTGGATTTGGGCCGTTTTGGCCGACACGGCAGCGGCCGAAACAGCCATGTAACAGTCGGCGATGGCAATTGTGCTGGCAACATGCCGTAAAAGTCAGCTGGCCGCCAGTTTAGTGTGAGTTATCTGGCAATCCACTGTGAGACGGGCGTTGCGGCGTTCAACGCGCCGAAGAAACCAGCGACGGCCTGACGCCGATGTCGCGCTTTCGGTACGTCACCGACCGCCAGGCGTATGGCGAGTAGTGAGTCGTCGTTTCCTCGAAGCCGTCGACCTTGCAGGCCGTCAAAACGCCGGTGTCGTGGTTGATGGTGAGCTCATCGCATTCGCCGGTGACTTCTTCTCCGTCGGCAAGCCGGATTACGAACATGTGCTGGTCCTCCTTGATGCTTGCGGCAGGCGGTCTTGGGCGGGGGTGGGTGAGCGCCGGCGGGCATCTCTGCGACTGGCTAGCTGGCTAGACAGTGATGGTAAGAGAACTGCCCGCTCAGCAGCATCTCACGGTGTGTCGATCAGGTAAATGGTTGGCGATCTGTGGTCGTTGTGCAAGCCAGAGGTCGGCGAGGCGAGCGTGATGGGCTGGTGGCGGCGGGTGAGCTGGCGTGACTCGGGGTTGAGGTGGGATGCGTTGGCGCCACCGGCCGGGGGGTCCGGCGCGCATGGGTCCCGCCATTGATTCCCGCTGAGTCTTGGCCGGTAGCCGCGTCTTACGGGAGCGGATAGCGCGAATTTACGTAGGTTAGGCTACATTTACCTACTGTGGTGGAGGTTAGTGTCGAAGCGAGTGCTGTCAGTACCGCTGAACCGTCGATCCCGATGCCGGCCGATATCGGTCCGGCCGACCTTGCGGCCGAGTTGGCCGTCGTGCTGTGCGAGGCGGTGAGACCCGAAGGTACCCAATACCTGCTCTACGAGCGTGACGGCCAGTGGGTCCTGGCGTCGGGTGTGCAGGCGATGGTGGAGTTGGACAGCGACGAGGTCCGGGTTATCCGCGACGGTGTGACTCAGCGCCAGCAGTGGTCGGGGCGACCTGGGGAGGTCCTGGGCGAGGCCATCGACAGATTGTTGTTGGAGACCGATCAGGTCTTCGGCTGGGTGGCTTTCGAATTCGGGCTGTACCGCTACGGTCTGCAGGCGCGCCTGGCCCCGGGCACCCCGCTGGCTCGGGTCTTCTGGCCGCGCACCCGCATCGTGGTGACCCGCGATGACGTAAGCCTGTTCGGCGCGGAGCCGCACGAGCGCGAGGCGGTGCTGCGGCTGCTGCGCGACGGGCTGCCCACGGTGCCGCGATCTCGAACCATCGATCTGAGCGCCGATCCGTCGGGCTATCGCGACCGCGTGGCGGCAGCGGTTCGTGAGATCGCGTCCGGTGCGTACCACAAGGTAATCCTGTCCCGTTGCGTAGAGGTGCCGTTCCGGCTCGATTTTCCGTCGACGTATCGGCGGGGCCGTGAGCGCAACACACCCGTACGGTCATTCTTGCTGCGGCTTGGTGGAATTCGCGCCCTCGGCTTTAGCCCGGAACTCGTCACCGCGGTTTCGCCCAGCGGTGTGGTGGTCACCGAGCCGTTGGCCGGCACGCGCGCGCTGGGCCGGGGTGCCGCCCATGATCGGCTGGCCCGTGGGGACCTGGAGAGCAATGCCAAAGAGATTGTCGAGCATGCTATTTCGGTGCGCACGTCGTTGCACGAGATCACCGAGGTGGCCGAGCCCGGAACCGCAGCGGTGATCGATTTCATGTCGGTGCGCGAGCGCGGTAGCGTGCAGCACCTCGGTTCGACGATCAGCGCCCGCCTGGATGCGGCCAGCGATCGGATGAATGCGTTGGAGGCGCTTTTTCCCGCCGTGACGGCATCGGGCATCCCCAAGGCCGACGGTGTCGACGCGATCTTGCGTCTCGACGAAGGTCCGCGCGGACTGTATTCGGGGGCGGTCGTCATGTTGTCGGCCGATGGTGGGCTCGATGCCGCCCTGACACTGCGCGCCGCCTACGAGCGTGACGGGCGCACCTGGTTGCGGGCGGGTGCCGGCATCATCGAGGCATCCCAGCCCGAGCGCGAATTCGAGGAGACCTGCGAGAAGCTCTCCACGTTGGCGCCGTATCTGGTTGAGCGTCAGTAGCCTTCGAGGCTTTCGCAACGCCGGCGGTAAGTGCCGCCGCGCGCTCACACTGCGGTAGGGCACGAGGACGTCTGCCGTACGCCGGGTGAGTGGACGCCGTTGACCAAACGGTGATCAATCGCACACCGTGCGCAAGGACTTTCGGCCCTAGCCGAGTAGGCATCTGGCCAGCCAGGCTTCCCTTTCAGCGGCAGCAACACATGTCGAGAAAGCGGGGTCGGTGCGCCGTGTATGCACCCAGGCCGTGGTCGGTGCGGGAGTTCCCTGATGTGACCGTGCTTTCCAGTGCGTCGGTGTCGGCTGCTCATGGTGAGCAGGTGGCGCGCGCGGTGGGTCAAATTCTGGTGCACCGCGAGATCGTCGGAGGGGCCCGGGTGCGTCTCAAGACGGGAGCTTGTGGCCGTGGCCCGATGGTGGTGCAGGTGAACCTGCGGGTGGGGGAACTTCCGGCTCGGGTGCTTGCCGTTACGCCCGGCATCGATGATCTGACGCCGGCATTGCTCGGGCTGGACCGTCATATCGTGCGGATGCATGACCAGTGGCGTCCCCGGCCCTGGCCCGATCTGACGCGTCGTCGGCTGTTCGTGCGGCCTGATGCGGCCATCGCGCGTCGCAAGCCGGTCTCGCTGCAGTGCTCGACGCCCCTGGCGGCGGTGGCCGTGATGGATGCGATGGACTACGACGCGCACGTGTTCACCGACGCAGAAACGGGCGAGGACGCGGTGGTCTACCGGGCCGGCCCCTCGGGGCTGCGGCTGGCTCGGCAGCGGCACGTATATCCGCCGGGATGGGCTTGGTCGCCGAGCAATTCGGCGCCGCCGGTACCCCTGATCGTGAATTCTCGCCCGACGCTGGCCCTCACCGAGGAGGAGGCCCTGTGCCGCGCCCGCGAACACGGGCTTCAGCTGCTGTTTTTCACCGACTCGGCTACTGGCCGCGGCCAGTTGCTCTATCCCCGCTACGACGGCGATCTCGGATTGGTCGGTCCCGCCCGGCGCGCCTGACTTGAATGTAACCGCGGTTTACAGATATATTGCCCGTAACTGGACGGAACACATAGCTGGGAGACCAACGTGTCCAAGGAAATGACCAACCTGCAGCTACTCCACGAGCTTCAGCCCGTGGTGGAGAATCTGCTCAACCGGCACATCTCGATGTTCAAAGAATGGAATCCGCACGACTACGTTCCCTGGTCCGATGGCAAGAACTACTACGCCCTCGACGGCCAGGATTGGGAGCCCGGGCAGAGCCAGCTCACCGACGTCGCTCAAGTGGCGATGGTGCAGAATCTGTTGACCGAGGACAACTTACCGTCGTATCACCGCGAGATCGCGATGAACTTCAGCATGGACGGTCCATGGGGACAGTGGGTCAACCGGTGGACCGCCGAGGAGAACCGACACAGCACCGCGCTGCGTGACTATCTGGTGGTGACACGTGCTGTCGACCCCGTAGAGCTGGAGAAGCTGCGCCTGGAGCAAATCACAAGAGGCTTCAGCCCGGGCCAGAACCAACAGGGTGATCTGTTTGCGGAAAGTGTGTTCGACTCGGTCATGTACGTGTCGTTTCAGGAGTTGGCCACCCGCGTCTCGCACCGCAACACCGGTAAAGCCAGCAACGACCCGATCGCCGAGCAGTTGATGGCCAGGGTGTCGCACGACGAGAACTTGCACATGATCTTCTACCGTGACGTCAGCGCGGCCGGGCTGGACATCGCACCGAACCAGGCGATGAAGTCTGTGCACCGGATATTGCGCAACTTCAAGATGCCCGGGTTCACCGTCCCGGAGTTCCGTCGCAAGGCCGTGATCATCGCCGTCGGCGGCATCTACGACCCGCGGATCCACCTCAACGAGGTGGTGATGCCGGTGCTGAAGAAGTGGCGGATTTTCGAGCGGGAGGACTTCACGGGCGAGGCCGCGTGGATGCGCGACGATCTCGGTGTGCTGATCAAGGAGCTCGAACAAGCCGGCGACAAGTTCGACGAGTCCAAGCAGCGCTACCTCGAGCGCGAGGAGCGCAGGGCAGAGAAGATCACCGCCAGTCGGGTGCTCAAAACCGAAGGGACGCTTACCCTCAGCAGAATGTGATCACCGAGCCGGTTGGCCCGGCATCGGTGGCTCACGGTGCCTGCTGGCGCCGCAGGGCGGGTTGGGCCTCCGAGGATTGCTCGATGTAGTCCGAGAGTAGGCGGCTGACCAGTGACTCGATGGTTGATTCGATCGAGGACGCCAGCGTCGCGGTGATCGATGCGACGGCTTGGGTCCGGAACCGGATCAGCATGGTGATCAGCTCGGCGATCTCGGCGTCACCGGGCAGCGGCTCGCCCGGCTTGATCCGATCCACAACATGCTCGGCGCCGGCTCGCACCAGCAGGTCGCTGATCTCGTCGACCTTGGGAAGGATCTGCTCGTGCAGGTCGATGAGTTTGTCCATGCTGATGCCATAGCCCCGTACCTCGTTGAATGCGTCAATGAGTTTGGGGCGGGCAATGATCGCCTGGGTGCCGTCGATGCGGATCAGTCGCAGCGCCACCAGCCGTTCGAATGCCAGTGGATCGTCGACGCGCCGCTGAGCCTGGGCAAGTGGCATGGCTTGCGGTTTCTCGGTGGTCCAGCTGCCGACGATGGCCGTCTCCAAGCCCAGGACGTCGCCGAGGTTTCTGCCTTCCTCCCAGGCGCTAAGCATCTCTCGAACATGTGCGATGTTGTACCCCCGGTCGAGCATGGACGTGATGAGCCGAAGCCGGATCAGATGGGTGTCGTTGAACAACGCGATTCGGCCGACCCGCAGCGGCGGGGGCAGCAGGCCGCGGTCTCGGTACACCCGAATGTTGCGGGTGGTGGTGCCGGCCAGTCTGGCCAGTTCGTCGATCCGGTATTCACCTGAGGCCGCGCCACCATTGGAGTGCCGGACGGCCGCATCGAAAAGTTGTGTCACAGCGGCTTCGATGAACTCGCCAAGCTCCCGCGATTGGCGCCGGACACGTTTCGGCGTGCGCCGCACGTTGTGCAGCACGCTGGCTATGGTGCCGGGGTCGGGTCGCGCCGATCGGTCGTTGGTCATGTCACCGTTGGGGATCATGCCGTCGAGGTCACCAGGCTGCCGGCGTCTTGGGCGACCGCATGGTAGTGGCCGTAGCGGAAATCCCGCATTTGGCAAAGGTACTCGGTGGCAAACCCGGGAAACATCGACCCGTTGAACCCCTCTTTGGTGAGATACCAACTGCGGCAACCCGACATCCACGTCGTCTTGGCAAGCCGACGCTGGATTCGCTCGTTGTAGCGGCGCTGGACGTCTGCACGCACATCGAGATAGCGCAGGCGTTCGTCGAGGATCGTGGTGATGGCGCGCACCGCGTAGTCGAGTTGGCCTTCGATGTACACCAGCAACGAATTGTGCCCGGGCCCGGAGTTCGGTCCGGTCATGAAGAACAGATTGGGATATCCGTGTGCGTTGATGCTCTTGTAAGCCTGTGCGCCGTGGGCCCATTCATCGGCCAGCGACCGGCCGCCGATGCCGGTGACCGGGAAGGGAGGTCCCGTCAGATGGACGTCGTAGCCGGTCGCGAACATGATGCAGTCCAGGTGATGCTCTAGACCATCGCTGGTCCGGATGCCAACCGGGCTCAGCGTCGCGATCGGCCAGTCGATGAGTTTGCAGTTCGGGCGTTGCAGCGCGGGATAGTAGTCGCTGGAAACCAGCATGCGCTTGCAGCCCGGGCGGAAGTCCGGCGTCAGTTGGCGGCGTAACCACCGGTCTTTGACCTGACCGCGAAGATGGGCCTGGCCCAGTAACGCCACCAGCGACGTCAGCGGAGTGTTCCACACCAACGCGCCCGCGGTGGCCTCGTGGCCCCAGAACAGGGCTTGTCGCGCGAGTTGTTGAGCAGCGGGGACTTTGGTGAACAAGGCCTGCACGGCGGGTGGCGTGGCGACGTCGAGCCGTGGCAAGACCCAACAGGGGGTGCGCTGGAAGACCTTGACGAAGCCGGCCTGATTCACCAGTTCCGGGACGATTTGCACGGCGCTGGCTCCGGTGCCGACAACGGCGACTCGCTTGCCGCTGAAGTCGTAGTCGTGGTCCCAGCGCGCGCTGTGGATCTTGTGACCTTCATAGCGATCCAGGCCCCGGATGTCGGGGAAGCTGACATCGGAGAGCGGACCGGAAGCCAGGATGACGGTCCGGGCCCGAAACCTTTCGCCCGCCTGCGTTGTCGCGGTCCAGATGCCGGTGTCTTGGTTGAATGTGAGGCCAGTGACTCGTTGGCCGAACCGGATGCGATCACCGATACCGAACCGGTTCACCATGGCCTCGATGTGCCGGTAGATCTCCGCGGCGGGGGAGTAGGTGCGTGACCACTTGGGGTTGCGGACGAACGAGAACGAGTACAGCAGTGAGGGTATGTCGCAGCTGGCGCCCGGATAGGTGGTGTCGCGCCAGGTTCCGCCGATCCGGTCGCCGCGCTCCAGAATCACCACCTCATCGGGGTTGCTCAAACCGGCCTCGGCGAGTCGGATTGCCGCACCCAGTCCGGTGAGGCCCGCTCCCACAATCAGCGTCGCGTAGGCGTGATCGGGCGCCATGGTCACGCCGCTGGCCGATAGGTGAGTTCTTTGAACCAGCTGGGTATCGGCTTCAACAAGGGCTTGGGGTAGTAGTCCGACAGCCACACCATGGAGTTGGCCAGTAGGTGATAGGGGTGGCTCGGGTTGACCACCATGGCGGCATGGCGCTTGAGGACGCGGTACGCCGGAACCCGTGGTGTTTTCGCGCTGCGCTCGCCGAGTTGCCTGAAGCGCTTGACCGCGTTGTACAACCGCTCCGGTTCCATGCCCATGCCGGCCATCTCATTGCGCACCCGGTTGAGCAGCGGTATGTAGATGAGTGCGCCGATGATCAGTCCCGGCGAGGCGATATTGCCGACGAACTCGATCGCCAGCCGGCGCGCCGTGGCGTGCCCGATCATGTCGAGCACCTCGAAATCCACGGCGATGTGCCGGGATTCGTCGTTGTTGATCTTCTCGAACACCTGGTGGCACACCGGATCTTCGACGCTATCGAGGAGGAACTTCAACAGCGCCCCGTCGAGCGCCACTTCGAGCATCGGAATCACGGTGCCCAGCACGGACAGCGGCATGCCATCCGAGTAGGTGTCCAGCCATTCGATAGCCAACCGGATGTTGACGTTGGGTTTGGGAAGTTCGCCCTCGTCGAGCATGCCCCAGCGCTTCATCAGGGCTAGCTCGGCGTTGGCGTGGCGCTGTTCTTCGGCGTGAAAATACCGGTAGATTTCCGCGATTGTCGGGTCGGGGGCTTTCTTGGCCAGCGCGGCGAAGCCGCGCGCCCCGATGTTCTCGATCCAGCACAGGTCCGCCATGAATGCCTTGAGCTTGGGCCGGAATTCGGGCCGAATGGTATCGGCGCCCGGTGCTTCCCAGTCGATGTCGGCGAGCGCCCACTGACGATCCTTGATCTTGGCGAGCATAGCTTCCATGTCGATCGTCACCAGAAGCTCCTTCCGTTGGTGAAACGGGCTCTTAGCGCATCGTCGCCCGCAAAATCAGACCGGCCGCCCTGGTGTATGTGCCGGGCGCCATCCGCTTGATGTTCCACCCGATCTTGGCGTTCAGCTGGGGCATGCAGTACAGATCGCCGCGGTCGTTGGCGTCCAGACAGATGCGTGCCACCTTGTCGGGCGAAAATCCGGTCCAGCGAATGAGTTTGGTGACGACCTCGCTGGACTGCTCGCTGATCCGACCGGACTCGACGATGTTGGTCTTGACGAAGGTCGGGCACAGCACGGTGACATTGATGCCGGTGCCGGATAGTTCGGCGGCCAGGGTTTCCGATAGTGAGAGCACCCCAGCCTTGCTGACGTTATAGGCGGCCATGCCCGGAGCCGCGCCGAATGCGGCGGCCGAGGCGACGTTGATGATGCCCCGCGGGCCGACCGCCCGTCCGGCCTCCCGCAGGATGGGGGTGAAAACATGGCAGCCATGGATCGGGCCCCAGAGATTGATGCCCAGGGTCCATAACCAATCATCAAGGGGGATTTCGCCGATACCCGCGCCGCCAGCACCGACGCCGGCGTTGTTGATCACCAATGTCGGCGGTCCATCGAACCAGGCTTGTGAGCGTTCGGCCAGCGCCGTCACGTCTTCGATGCGTGAGACGTCGCAGCCGATCGAGATGGCTCTGGCGCCCGCCTCGGTCAGCGCTGCGACCGTGTTCTGGGCGGCCACTTCGTCGATGTCGCTGCAAACTACCGCGCTACCGCGGCGACCGAGTTCGAGCGCGAATGCGGCGCCGATTCCGCTGCCCGCTCCGGTGACCACCGCCAGGGCATCGTGGCTGGTCTTTCGGGACTTGCCCAGCAGCTTGTCCAAGGGACCCAACATGTCAGACCGCCTCGGCAGTAGCGTTGTCCTGCAATGAGCCTGCGATGAACGCGGAGGCGTAGGCCATGGCTTTGGCGGCCTCCGGAGTCATCCGCGGCAGTGCCTGGAATACGTGCATCTGATCGGGCCAGACCTGCAGTTCGCAGCGGCCACCGGCAGTGCGAATGTCGGCGGCCAGCTGACGCGCATCCGCCTCCAGCATCTCGGCCGCGCCGGCCTGGATCAGCGTGCTGGGAAGTGGCGATCCGCCCGCGACGTCGAGGCTGAGGCGGTGATGGGTGGGATCGATCCCGGCGTGGTAGAGGCCGACCACGCGCGCCGCGGTGGCCGCTTGGACGGCGGGATCGGGCTTCGTCCGTTCGCGTGCGGCCGAGAGCCCGAAGGTCAGGTCGATCAGCGGTGAGAACAGCACCAGTGAGGCCGGCGGCCGGGCGGCGACGTCGGGCTGCAAGAGCAAATCAACCGATAGGTGACCGCCCGCCGAATCGGCCACCACGACCATGCGTTCCGGCGACAAGCCGCATGCGCCCGGCAGCCAGTCCCACCCGGCCCGCACGTCGTCGGCGGCGGTGGGGAAGCGGTGTCGTGGCGCCAATCGGTAGTCGACGCTGAACACCGGTAGCCCGGTGAGTGAGGACAGCCAAGCCGTCAGGCGCCGGTGCGTCCGGGGTGAACACATGGTGTAGCCGCTGCCGTGCACGAAATAGATTGCGCCGCTGCGATTCGGTGCGGGCCCGGTCGGCAGGTGCGGCCCGTGGACCCATTCGCCGACGACCCGGCGCCCGTCTGGCAGAACAGAGTTCACCGGTTTCACGTGGGTGCCCGACAGTGATGGGCCGAGCGTGCCCATCAGCCGCGCGATGACCTGGCGCGTCATCCAGATTCCCCAGGCGCGCTCCGGCGGTATTGCCGCGGTGATGGGCGGCATCATTATCGAGCTCACCGCTACCGCGGTGCGGGACCGCAATGACCCGCGGACCGGAACGACGTCCGTCATAAAATGCAGTCAATACCAAATGGTGACATTAGTCAATGTCACTTTTTGTCGGTCGGCTATGTCGGCTCGGCGGACCCGCATGGCGGCGTGGCGGACGTGATTGCCCTGCTCAGGTCTCCGTGGTTGTCAGGATCTGGCTCGCGATCGCCTTCTTGTCGATCTTTCCCACCGGTGTGGTCGGCAGCGACGGCATCGCGACCAGCCGATCGATGCGGATATGTGCGGCCACGCCACGCTGCTCGAGATAGTCATTGAGTCCCGACAAGGTCTGCGGCGTCTGCGGTGGCCCCGCGAAAACAATTGCAGCGCAGATCAGCTCGCCCATATCCGGGTCCGGCAGTGGCACCGCCGCGGCCGAGCGGATCGCCGGGTGGCTGAGCAACTGTTCTTCGAGGTCCTGGGCCGAGATGGTCTCACCGCAGCGGCAGATGATGTCTTTGACGCGCCCGGTGACCTGCAGGTAGCCGTCGTCGCGGAGTCGGACCAAGTCGCCGCTGCGATAGAAGCCGGCTGGATCGAAGCAGCGCTCGTTGTCTCGGTCGGCGCAGAAGTAGCCGTTGATGGTGTAGGGACCGCGCACCAGTAGCTCGCCCTCTGCGCCGGGAGCCACCGGCGCGCCCGCGCCGTCGACAATGCGCAATTCGTCAGCGGAGCACAGGGGCCGGCCCTGGGTGTGCTCGAGGAGGTTCGGCGGATCTTCGAGGCGGGTGAAGTTCAGCAGTCCTTCGGCCATCCCGAAGACCTGTTGCAGCCCCGGGGTCAATGCCTCTCGTGCCTGGCGAGCATCCTCGGGCTCCAATCTGGAGCCACCAACTTGCAATAGCCGCAAAGACTTCGGGGTTACCGGCTCCCAATCACAGGCCTGGGTCCACAGTTTGGCCAGCGCGGGTACCAGCGCCGTGACGGTGACGCCGTGGCGCTCGATCAAGGTGAAGGCGGCCTCCGGGCTGGGGTCGGTGCTGAAAACGATGGTGGCGCCGACGGCCATCGAGCCGAGTATGCCCGGACATGCCAACGGGAAGTTGTGCGCCGCCGGCAGCGACACGAGGTACACGTCGTCAGCGGTCAGCCGGCACAACTGCGCACTCGCGGTGGCGTTGTAGACGTAGTCGTCGTGTGTTCGGGGGATCAGTTTCGGAGTGCCGGTGGTGCCACCTGAGACGAGTAACAAGGCGGGCGATGTGGTGTCGACATCGATGTCGGGTGTGGCGCCTTCGGACAGCGACGACCACGGCAGAAAGGGCCCGGACTCGCCGTCGATGATGACGTGGCGCAACTGGGGGTGAGCGGCGACCAACCGCTCGGCCATCGACCGGTAGTCGAAGCCGCCGGCGTGCTGCGCGACGATCAAACCCACCGCACCGCTGACCTCGGCGAAGTGGTGCAGTTCTGCCAGCCGGTGTCCGGTCAGGCACATCACCGGGATGGCTCCGGCGCGCAACAGGCCGAACAAGGCGACCGCGAACCGGCACGAATTGGGTAACTGCAGCAGCACCCGGTCGCCCGGTGCGATGCCCAGCGAAACGAAGCCCGCGGCGGCTCGATCGGCCAGTTTGTCCAGTTCGCAGAACGTATGGCTGGCGCCGGCGTCGACCACACCCACTCGGTCAGGCCAGCGTGCGGCCGCTTGCCGCAACAGCGAGCCGATGCTGCGACCGGTCCAATAACCGGCGGCGCGGTAGCTGGCCACTCGTTCGGGTGGGTACGGAATGAACCCGGCCACCGGCCCCGGTCGAGGCGGCTGGGCGGATGTAACAGGCACTCGGCGACTCCCCTTGGGGCGTGCGTTTCCCACCCCTCGGACCATAGGGTAGCGTACTCGAAGTTAGGACAGCCTGGGCTAAGGATGGGAGGTGGCTGGTGGGCGGCGCCACCCTCGCCGGGATGCTGGCGAACTGGAAATGGCAGCGCTATTACCCAACGTGCTCCCGCGGCCATGTGCGATTGCTGGGCGCCGCATGAGCGCCACGCTCGCGATTGTCGGGGCCGGCGCGAAGGCGGCGGCGGTGGCGGCGAAGGCGGCGGTGCTACGCGAGATGGGCGTCGAGGTTCCTGACCTGGTTGCCATCGAGTCAACCGGGGTGGCCGCGAACTGGCGAGCCGGCGGCGGCTGGACCGACGGCCGGCAGCGGCTGGGTACCAGCCCCGAAAAGGACGTCGGTTTCCCCTATCGGTCGGCGCTGTGGCCGGGCCGCAACGCCGAAATCGACGAGCGGATGATTCGGTTTAGCTGGCAGTCTTTTCTGGTCGACACCGACCAATTTGTCGGCTGGGTGGACCGGGGCAGGCCGTCGCCGGCCCACGACACGTGGGCGCAGTACTTGCGCTGGGTTGCCGACCGGGCTGGTCTGGAAGTCGTTGGTGGCGAGGTAGTTCAGCTGTCGGTCGACGAATCTCGCTGGGTGGTGCATACGGCCGACTCGAGTCTGACCGCAGACATGGTGATGTTCACCGGGCCTGGCCAGCCGGAAAGATCGATCCTTGCCCACGATCCGCGGGTGCTGTCGATTGCCCAGTTCTGGCACCGCGCGGCACAACATGAGCGGATTGTTGCCGAACGCGTCGCGGTCATCGGCGGTGGCGAGACCGCCGCATCAATCCTCAATGAGCTGTTTCATCATCGGGTTTCGGCGATCACGGCCTTCTCGCCGCAGGCGACCCTGTTCACCCGCGGTGAGGGCTTCTTCGAAAACTCTCTGTTCTCCGATCCCGCCGGGTGGCGCAATCTGGCCCTGTCGGAACGGCGCGACTGCATCGCTCGCACCGACCGTGGGGTGTTCTCGGCGCGCGTACAGGAATCCCTGCTCACCGACGAGCGAATCCGGCATATGCGCGGGCGGGTTGCTCGTGCGGTCAACCGCGACAACCGAATCTGGCTCACGCTGTCCACCTACTGCTGCGGTGAACCCCGCGAGACCTTGCATGACTTCGACCTCGTCATCGACGGTTCCGGCGCCGACCCGTTGTGGTTTCTATCGTTGCTGAGTCAGGATGCGGTGGACTTGCTGGAGCTGGGGCTGCAGGCGCCGCTGACCTGTCAGTGGCTCGAGGAATCCATCGGTGCCGATCTGGCTGTGTCCGGCGTTGCCCCGAAAATGTTCCTGCCGAATCTGGCCGGCCTCAACGAAGGTCCGGGATTTCCGAATCTGAGTTGTCTGGGTCTGCTGTCCGACCGCATCCTCAGTGCCGAACTCGGCCTAGCGCCCGCACCGGTTGGGACCAATCGGTCAAAGGGGAGAAGCGATGAGCACCAATCCGTTTGATGACGAAGACGCCATGTTTTATGTGCTGATCAATGACGAGGAACAGCACAGCCTGTGGCCGACATTCGCCGATGTGCCCGCCGGCTGGCGGGTAGCGTTCGGCGCGGACACGCGCGCCGATTGCCTGTCCTACGTCGAGCAGCACTGGGCCGACATCCGGCCCAAGAGCCTGCGCGACGCGATGGCCGGCAACTAACCGTTCACCGCGAACCGAGCTGGGCAAGCACGTCGGCGATCGACGCCCCGCCGAGCAGATCCGAGACCTCTAGCTCGTGATCAAACTCGGCCTTGACGCGCCGGCGTAGCTCCAGCGCCTGCAACGAATCCAGTCCGAGCGCGACCATGGGCACCGACGTGTCGATCCGCTCGGCGCGCTCCGCGCCAATCGCTGCGGCCAGCAGGTTGCTGAGTCGTCCCGGTAGGTCCGCCGGCTCGGCCGGCGCAGCGGTCTCGCTGACGGGCGAGAGCAGCTCTGATACCAGCGGGCCGTAGCCAAAGGTTTCCAGTACCGGGCGGGCGCGATCGAAGTTGAATGCCGCGACGATGGCATTGCGGCCGAGCCGCTGCATTCCCAACGCGATCGCCTCGGCGGGCGGCATCGGGATCACACCGATGGCGGCCAACTGCGCCATGCTCGAGGCATCGAGATCGAAATGCACGGTCCACTGGCCCCACTGCACGGAGACGCAGTCCAGCCCCTCGGCCCGCAGCCGGTGGGCCATCGCGTCCAGCATTCGGTTGGCCGCGGCGTACATGACCTGTCCGCGACCACCGATGGTGGCCCGTGCCGAAGAGCACAAAACGATGCGACAGCCATCAGTCCTGGGGAAAGCGTCCAGGACCTGCCCAATGCCGACAACCTTGGCGTAGAGCGCATTGTCGGCGTCATCGGTGGTGATGTCGGAGAACTCCACCGACGCATAAGCCACGGCGGCATGGATGATCAGATCCGCCGGTGTGGACCGGTGCTGCGCTGCCAACCGCGATACCGCAGCGGGGTCACCCACGTCGCATCGGGTGACAGCGATCTGGGCGGCTGTCGCCGAGCGGAGCTGCGCCAGGCGCTCCGCCACCGCAGCAGACTCGCCTGATCTGCTCACCAGAGTGATTCTCCGTGCGCCGCGGTGGGCGAAGTGGTCGCAGAATTCGAGCCCGAGGTTGCCGGTCCCGCCGATGATGAGCACGTGTTCTGGACACGCGCCCGCACCGTGCACCACCGCGCCCTCGCCCGCCACGATCCGTTTGGCATAGAAAGCGCCGTCGCGATATGCCAGCTCCGGTTCGTTGGCTGTGTGCAGCGCCGCCACAATGGGATGCGCCCAGTCTTGGGCCGTCGCTCCGGCCGGCAGATCCAGGTGGCGGAATCCCACGCCCGGGTGTTCGGCGCCGATGCTGCGAAAGCCCGCGCTTGCCGCCGCGTGCACCGGATCTGGCGGCCCATCCGCGGCGGTCGCCGCCTCACCGCCCACCGTCACCAGCCAGCAGTCGGTGACCCCGGTGTCGACTCCGGGCCACCACGCCCGGTTCGAAAAGAATCCTCCGACCTCGGCGGCGGCGGCGCGGCCATCCAGTTTCGGTGTTTCCGGAAGCAGAATGACCAGCGTGTTGACATCCGCTCCGGTGCCGTCATTTTCGCCATTGACCACCCGAGCCGTGGCCCCGGCCTGGTGGGCCGCGGCAGTCATCGCGGTGGCGAGCTGGGCGCAGGCTCCGGTGGGGTCAACAATCCCGACGACCCGTGGCGGCGTAAGCGAGCGCTGCGAGAGCCGCACCCATTCTTCGACCAGCAGACGCGCCGGTGTGGTGTCCGCGGTCGCGTCGGGGACCGACGGTGCTGCGGGAGCAACTGATACCGACGGCGGCTGACGACGGGGCAGCACCTCGTCATAGGGCAGCCACAACCGGATCTCGTTCATTCGGGTGTTGGGAAAGTCGAGCAACGGTAAGGCCTGGGCGCCGTCCGGCTCGGCGCGCAGACACTCCCATGGGTAGTTCAGGTCATGCACGGCCAGCTGGGCCAGATTGCGGGTGAATTCGCCCAGATCGGTGGCGGTGCGTTCGGAGGTTCCTACCACCATGGCGGGGCGGTCATCGGCTTCGTCGCGCAGGGCGGCCAGATTCTCGTGAATCGCCAACTGCAGCGTCGGATGCTCGGCCAGTTCGACGAACGTTTCGACGTCACGTTGCACGGCGGCGGCGATTGCCTTGTCGAACCGAACGATGTTGCGCAGGTTCCAAAACCAATAGTCACCGACAGGGAGCTCCGACGTGATGGGCGCGCCGAGAGTGGCACCGAGGCAGTCGATGTCGGTGTCGACAAAACTTGGGTGCTGCAGTTGGTCTTGGATGGCTGCACGAAGTTTGTCGGCACCGTCGTGGATCAAGCTGGTGTGTGCGGGATAGCGGACCCGGATAACCCGGGCGAAGGTGCCGCCCTCGGTCAAGGTGTCCACGATGCCCTGAACCGTTTCCCGTTCACCCGAAATACCTACCATGCGTGGGGAATTGACCACGGAGAGCTGCGCCCAGCCGGAGCATCGGGCGAGTAGGTCCTCGCACGTTTCCCGGTCGGCGGCGACGATGGCCATGGCGTAGTCAGCAGCAGCGAACTCGTCGGCGGCGTGGGCGCGGATACCGATGACGCGCACGGCGTCCTCGAGGGTAATCGTGCCGGAAACGTAAGCCGCGGCGACTTCCCCTTGGCTGTGCCCGATGGTGACGTTGGGCGCAATGCCGAATGATCGCCACATCGCCGCCAGTGCGGCCATCTGGGTGAACAGCGCCGGCTGGACGATGCCGGCGCTGCCATCATCCTGAAAATTCTTGTCGAGCAGATAGTTTCGCGGTGACCCGCAGGATTGTGCTTCGAACGCCTGGGCGCAGCGATCTACCTCGGCGCGAAACGCGGGCACCGATTCGTAAAAGAGCTGTCCCATACCGGGGCGCTGGCCTCCCTGCCCGGGAAAGACATAGCCGATGCGACGGCGGATGGCCGCCGGGTCGGTACGAATCAGGGCGGGATGCTCGTATCGGTCGATCATCGCCTGCAGGGCGTCGATCAACTCCGCACGCGTCCTGACCATGGCCAGGGCCCGGTGCCGGCGAGCGGCCCGCGTCCGAAACAGCATGGCGGAGATCGGGCCGGGGGTGAGGTCGGGATGAGCTGCGACATGGTCACGCAGCGCTGTGGCCTCGCTGTCCAGTAGCTCGGGCGTGTCCGCCGAGAGCAGGACGGGAATGGTGCCGTCCGGCAGGCGGTAGGCGGCCGCGCTCACTGTCCGACTCCGGTAGCCGGCATCGAAATGATGGCATGGGCATTGGCGCCGCCCGCACCGAACGAAGACACGGCACCGTAGCGAACACCGTGTTTGGGCTCCCACTCATGTAGTTTCGTCGCCAGCCGCAGGCCGGTCAGATCCCAGTCCACCGTTTTGGTTGGGTTGTCCGCGAAAAGGGTTGGCGGAATCTGACCGTGTTGGCCGGCCAGCAGCAGCTTGATCAACGCCAGGATTCCGGATGCCGCCTGCGAGTGTCCGGCATTGGACTTGATCGACCCGAGCAGGGCTTCCGACCCCGCAGCGCCGTAGGTCTTGAACAGCGCGATCAATTCGACTGGGTCGCCGGCAGGCGTTGCAGTGCCGTGTCCTTCGATCATTCCGACCTCGACCGGATCAATTCCCGCCACCTCCAGCGTCTTGCGAATAACCTGCTCTTGCGCTCGTACCCGGGGAACCAAGATTGGCTTGCCTTTACCGTTGTGGTTGGTGCGGATGGCCGCGATACGTCCGTAGATTCGCCGGCCCTCTCGCCGTGCTCGTGATTCCCGCTCGACGAGAACCATTCCCGCGCCTTCCCCCCACACGGTGCCGGTGGCGTTATCGGAATAGGCGCGGCAATGCCCGTCCTCGGAAAGGGCATTGAGTCTCGCGAACTCGTAAAACGCTCCGGGCGAACCCATCACGCACACGGCGCCGGCAAGCGCCCATTCGCACTCGTCCTCCCGCACCGCCGTGGCGGCCAGGTGCAGTGCGGACAATGACGAGGCGCACGCCGTGTCGACACTGATCGAAGGACCGATCAGGCCAAGACTGTGCGAAATTCGGGCGGCGCCCCCCAGTTGGCCCAGCGAGGCGATCCGATGACCGCTGTAGGCATCGGCTACCGATGCCCGTGGTCCGTACTCCATTGGCGACATGCCGACGAAACAGCCGCTCTCTGCCCCGGCAGTCGAGCCGGGGTTGATTCCGGAATTCTCCAGTGCCTTCCACGCGACTCGCATCGCAACCCGTTGCTGGGGATGCAACACGATGGCCTCGCGGGCGCTGATACCGAAGAAGCCAGGGTCGAATGTGGTTGCTCCATCCAGGAATCCGCCGGAATCGCAAACCTGCCCCCAACCTTCCATGTCGGATACCGACAACAGATCATCGACGGGCCAGCCGCGGTCGCGGGGAAAGGGACTCAGTAGTTCCCTGGATTCGGCAAGCGCTGCCCACAAAGAAGCCGGGCTGTCGATTCCGCCGGGTGCCTCGACGGCCATTCCGGAGATGACGATCGGGTCGGCTGCTCCGGCGGATCCGTTGGTGCTCATGCTTGCTGCCCGCACTGTGCGCTCGAGGCCAGCAACGCCGCGACGGCGTCGATGTGTGACCGCAAGTAGAAGTGTCCCCCGTCGAACATGGTGACCTTGGCGGTATCGGTGTGCTTGCCCCACCCGTAGAGATCGCCCAGTGTGATGTAAGGGTCCTGGTCGCCGCCCATGGCGTGAATCGGCGTCGCCACCTTGATGTCCTCGGCGCACGAGTATGTGTCAAAAGCGTGGTAGTCGGCCTTGATCACGGGAAGTGCCAGCCTCATGAGTTCGCGGTTGCTGAACACGTCCGTATCGGTGCCCTCGAGCGCGCCCAGATGGTTGAGGATTTCTTCGTCGTCGCTGGGATGTGCCGGCTTGGCCGCCGCGTTGCAGGGGGCCACCGCGGCGGAGACGTTGAGGTGCCGCACATCGATACCGTTGGCTTCGGCCAGGCGGACGAACTCGAACGCGACCAGCGCCCCCATGCTGTGACCGAATGTGATGATCGGGAGTCCGCGATTGTGCTCCGATGCCGCGAACTCGCTGAACGCGCCGGCAGCAATCTCGGAAATGGCGGCGCACGAGGGTTCAGCGGCCCGATCTTGGCGCCCCGGGTACTGAAAGACAATGACGTTGAACGTCTCGCTGAGGACCTTCGAGAACTCGCGATATGCCGACGCGCCCGCCCCGGCATGCGGAAAGACGAGCAGCGGAAGGCTTTCGGGGGCATCCGGTTCGTGGAATTGCCTGCCCCACCCTAGTTTGCGCGCCATGCAGCACTACCTCTCACTCGACCACTTCGCTCGTTGCGACAAGTTCTCGTTGTTGTGCGCACCGGTTCCAGCTCGCCGACCGCCGGTTTCGGTGCCGCCGCGGTTGGGCTCATCGGCGTTGCCGGTCACGGATCATCAGCGCGGCCCGCTTGTCCGGTAGATCAAGGTCGGCGGTGCGCTCGAACCCGGCACGTTCGAGCGCCCGGATCATTCGGGTGTTGTTGACGTCGGGCTCGGCGATGACACGGTCTGCGCTCGGATCCGCATCCAGCTGCCACGTCGAGACGATGCGCAGCAGATCCGCGGCGAGGCGCCGTCCCCGGCATTCGGCGGGACCTAGCAAACTGTGCAGGCCGGCATCGTGCTCGCGCGCGGCGTAGTGGCGGGCGAGCGGATCCAGATCGGCACGGTAGAGCTCCCAATAGCTGATCGGGGCGCCGTCTAGCAGGCCGAGATAAGGGACGGAATGCGCGCTGCAGTGTTGGTCGAACAGATACGAGGCGATCTGGGGCCGTGGCCACGGCTTGCGCCAGAAGCGCGCCACTTCGGGATCGTTCATCCAGGAATGCATCAAATCGAGGTCGCCCTCGGGGTCCAGCCGCCGCAGCGAGAACTCGCCCGAGAAGGCCTCATGATCCAGCGCGGCGCGACATTGTTGCAGGTCAAGCGCGTTCACTAGGTACCTCCCGACCATCTGGCCCGGATGGCCCGCCATCAGCGCCTGGGGCGCAGGATCGATCCGGTCTCTGTCTTGCCGTGATAGCCGCGACGGGCCGCAACAGCCATTCAACTTAGCGAAGGCTAACATAAGCCTGGTTTGGCGAAGGCTGTTCGGCATGCAGGGGCTTGCCCCCGGACAGCGCGCGGGCGTTGGCGAGTTGGAGGGGTTGGTTTGATGCGCGTCGTGTCGCTTGATTTCAGACCTGGGAAGCCGGGGCCCGCAGGTTCTGATTGGTCCGGCGCAGCGACGGTGAGGAGTGAGGCTAACCATGGCAGATGATGTCAGGACTTTGCAGGATCGCCGCCGGGAACTGTTGCGCCGGCGGATCGCCGAGAGCGGATTGGCGGCGGAGCAGTCGAGCGACCAGCCATGTATCTGCCCGGGAGAACGTTATCGTCTGTCGGACGGCCAGCGCCGCATGTGGTTCCTGCAGACGATGGACCCCGATGACGTCACGTTGAACATCTGCGTCGCGTACCGGCTGACTGGCCTGGTGGACGAGGACCGCTTGCATACCGCCGTCAACGATGTGGTTGCGCGCCATGCGATTTTGCGCACCACCTACGGGGTGGACACCGAAGGGGAGCCATACCAGGTATTTTCCGACGACGTTGAGGTCGGCTGGCGACGTGAGGATCTGACCCGGCTGCCCGAGGCCGGACATGAGCAGCAGATCGAGAGTCTGGCGGCCGACGAGTTCGGCCGTCCCTTCGACTTGACCAACGAGTTGCCGCTGCGGATCACCGTGATACGTACCCGCGCGGACGAATTGGTGTTGCTTCTGGTCGTGCATCACATCTGTTGGGACGACGATTCCTGGGAGGTCTTCTTCGGCGAGCTCAGCGCCGCCTACAACGATCTGCCGATCAACGACCCGGCAGCACAGTTCCTCAGCGTTGAGGTGCTGCAAAACTCTGCGGCTCCTAGCGTGGCCGACGTCGGCTACTGGGCGGAGACATTGCGTCCGCTGCCGGAACCGCCGGAGCTTCCCGGTGTGTCCGGTGCGAATCCCTGCAGGCGGGCGCAGCGTCGAGTTCGGCCGCTGCCCGCCGGCCTGTTCAGCAGGGTCGAGGAATTCGCCAGGAAGTGCTCCGCGTCACCGTTCATGGTGTTGCTCGCGGCATACGGCGTGCTGGTGCGCCGCTACACCGGAGCATCGGATTTTCTGGTCTCGGTCCCGGTCACCGAACGCAGTGGTGCCGCCGCGGGTGCCCTCGGATATTTCGGCAACACGTTGCTGCTGCGGATCACGACACGGTCGCAGGACACCTTCACCTCATTCGTCAACGAGGTACGGGAAACCTGTCTGGCCGGCTTCGCCCACCAATCGGTGGGCATCGACCGGGTGGTACGCGAAGCAAACCCGGAGCGAATGGGACGCGACGGGATGGACCTGCTGGTCCGACTCGGTTTCAACATGCGCAAGAGCGCCGGTGGCCTTGCGTTGGACGGCGTCGTGGTGCGCCAACTCGGCCTCGGTGCGGTAGCCGCGCATCTTCCGCTCTCGTTGACGATCGCGCTCGACCCCGATGATGTCTCGGTCGAATTCGAGTATCAGCAACAGCTGAGCTCTGTGCTGGTCGACCAGATGCTGGCCCATTACCTACAGCTGGTGGACAAAGCGCTGGCCGAGCCCGAGCGGCCGCTGTCCAGCCTGGACATCCTCGGCGCTGGCGAACGCGATAGCGTGCTGGCCCAGTCGCATGGCGAGCTTGTTGAAATGCCTGCCACCACGATGGTCAAGCTGCTGGAAGCGACCGCGTCGGCAGCCGGGACGGCCACAGCGCTGGCATTGGTTTCCGACGAGGCCGAACTGACCTACAGCGAACTACACCGGCGCGCGAATCGTTTGGCGCGCCGGTTTATCGGCCAAGGCTTCGGGCCTGAGGACATCATCGGGCTGCGGATGGCCAACTCGATCGAGTTCATCGTCGCAATGCTGGCGGTGCTCAAGGCCGGTGCGGCCTACTTGCCGATCGATCCCGCCTACCCCGACGAGCGCATCGACTACCTCATCACCGACGCTCGTCCGCAGACGGTCATCGGGCGGCCCGAACTCGACGTTGCCGAGCGGGCCGCGGCCGATAACTCGGATCTGCCACTCTCTGATGGCGACCGGCTAAGGCCCTTGCGCCCTGGGCATTTGGCCTATGTGATCTACACATCCGGCTCCACCGGCCGGCCCAAAGGGGTGGCGGTGTCGCATCACGCGATCGCCGAACATGTGCAGGGTTTCGTCGCCGAGTGGACCATGACGGCCGAAGACCGGTGGCTGCAGTTCTCGTCGGTCAGCTTCGATGCTTCGCTGGCGGATATCTTCGTCACGTTATTCCTTGGGGCACAGCTGATCGTGCCCAAGCCGGATGCCTTCGGCGACATCAGCTATGTCGCGGATCTGATCAGCCGCCGCGGCGTCACGGTGTTACACCTGGTGCCTTCCATGCTGAGCACCCTGCTACTGCTGCCCCAGGTCCAGCAGTGGCGGCAGTTGCGCCACGTTCCGGTCGGCGGAGAAGCGCTTCCCGGTGAGGTGGCGGACAGATTCGCCGGCTACTTCGACGCGGAGTTGCGCAATCACTACGGGCCGACCGAGGCGGTGGTCTGTTCCACACACATGGTGGTCACGGGCTCGCATGGTGCCCGAGTGGTGCCGATTGGTGTGCCAAACCGCAACGTCTACGCATACGTGCTTGACGAGCAACTCCATCCGGTACCGGACCAGGTGATCGGTGAGCTGTATCTGGGCGGCAGTCAGTTGGCGCGTGGATATCTGGGACGGCCAACTCTGACCGCGCAACGCTTCATCGCCGACCCGTTCAATCCCGGCATGCGGCTGTACCGAACGGGCGATCTGGTTCGCCGCAACCATTGCGGTGAGCTGGAATTCGTCGGCCGCGCCGACGAGCAAGTCAAGATCCGCGGCTTCCGCATCGAACTTGGCGAGGTCGAATCCGTGATCACCACGCATCCAGCGGTACGGCACTGCCTCGTCGTCGCGGAAGAAACCGAGGCCGGACCCATGCTTGCCGCGTACCTGGTGCCGGCGGCGGCCCAGGTCGACCTCGAGGAGATCCGGG
Organism: Mycobacterium pseudoshottsii JCM 15466; assembly: GCF_003584745.1. NCBI lineage: Bacteria > Bacillati > Actinomycetota > Actinomycetes > Mycobacteriales > Mycobacteriaceae > Mycobacterium > Mycobacterium pseudoshottsii. The sequence goes on along the minus strand of NZ_AP018410.1, from coordinate 4,072,933 downwards.
CGCACACCGCAGCGGCAGTGCCGGAGTACATGGTGCCCGGCGCGTTCGCGGTGATCCCAGAGATCCCGATGACGGTGAGCGGCAAACTCGACAGGCGGGCATTGCCCGCGCCAACTCCGATCGCGACCCGACGCTACCGCGAGCCAGAGACGGCCACCGAGCGGTGGATATGCTCGATCTTCGCCCAGCTGTTCGGCCGGCAGCGGGTCGGCGCCGAAGACTCCTTCTTCGGGCTGGGCGGCCATTCGCTGCTGGCGGCTCGACTCGTTGCCCAGATTCGGGCCGAGTTCGGCGTGGACCTGACTGTGCGCACCATCTTCGACGCTCCGACTCCGGCCGGGCTGGCGGCCCGCCTGGTGGAACGGTTCCGCAACGATTTCGAACTCGACCTTGATAACTTGGCCGCCGACGACATGCCGTTGGATCCGAAACGGGCCCGCCCCGGATTCGTCAAATCGGCCAGGCCACAGTGGCTTCCACTGTCCCACTCCCAGCTCGCCGCCTGGTTTCAGCACCGGATCGAGGGCGCCCGCGAAGAGTTCAACATGCCTCTCGCGCTTCGCTTCGAAGGTCCACTGGACTCGGTCGCACTCGCCGCGGCACTCAACGATGTGGTGGCCCGCCATGAGGCGTTGCGCACCAACTTCGATGAGCACGAAGGCGTTCCGTATCAGATCGTGCACCCGAGCCGGACGGTGCAGCTAGCGGTCCGTGCGATCGACCAGGACGAGTTCGACGACGTATCGACTCAGCTACGCCGGCATGTGTTCACCCCGGAGTCCGGGCCGTTGCTGCAAGCCAACCTGTTGGTGCTGGGGCCGGATACGCACGTGCTGTTGTTGATCGTGCACCACATCGTCAGCGATCACGCGTCGCTCGAGATTGTTTTCGACGACCTGATCGTTGCCTACCGGGCCCGACTGCAACACAACGCGCCGCAGTGGGACATCCTGCCCATCCAGTTTGCGGACTACGCGGTGTGGCAACGAAACACGTTCGAGTCCAACTGGGGACAGACCGAACTCGACTACTGGCGCGATGCGTTGGCCGGACTGCCGGACGAGATTTCGGTGGCAACTGACCGCGCGCGTCCACGTGTGCTCGGCAAGCGCGGCGAGGTAGTGCAGTTCAGTGTCCCGGCGGCCCGTCGTTCTGCACTTACCCAACTCGCCGAGCGCAACGGCGCGACCGAGTTCATGCTCTATCAGGCCGCTCTGGCCGTCGTCCTGCACAAGCTCGGCGGCGGCACCGACATCGCGCTGGGCAGCCCGGTGGCCGCCCGGGTGGAACCGGCCACCGCGCAGCTGGTCGGTCTGTTCGCCAACGTCGTGGTGCTGCGCACCGACCTATCCGGTGATCCGACGCTGCGCTCCATACTCGTCGGCAGTCGCGACACGGTGCTCGATGCGTTGGCACACCAGGAGCTTCCCATCGAGCGGTTGGTGGAGGTTCTCAACCCACCACGCGCGCTGTCGCGCAATCCGTTGTTCCAGAACATGCTCAACTTCCGGGGCGAGGACTGGGCGCTGGTCCCGCGCGATCTCACCGGAAGGGGCGAAACCACGGTTGTGCCACTTCCGGTGAACTTCGAAGTCGCCCTGCTCTTTCTGGCCATTGGGATGAGCGTGACACTGAGTGGAGAACTCGACGTGCAGGTCATCGCCAACGCCGACCTCTACGAACCCGTGACGGTTGCGCTGATCGCCGATGCATTGGACGCCGCACTCGCTGCGTTCGCAACAACACCGGACCTCCCACTGTCGGCGGTGCAGCTGCTGCCCAGCGCTGACTTGGCAAAGCTGCTGGCCCCACCGCTGCCGGCCGGTCCCGCGGCGTCGCAGCCGGTCGCCGCTGGATCCGCGGAAACCGAGCGGCGGCTGACCGCCATGCTGGAGGAGTTGCTCGAGATCACCGGCATCGATCGCGACGAGAACTACTTCGCGTTGGGCGGCGACAGCATCATCGCCATCAAATGGTCGGCTCAAGCCGGTGCGCTGGGGCTGCCGTTTCCCCCGGCCATGGTGTTTGAGCACATGACCATCGCTGAGCTGGCCGCCGCCGTCGACGCGGCCAACGGCGAGCCCGTGGTCGAGGCGGATCCGCCACCGGCGCAGGAATATACGCCGATGAGCGCATCCGGCTTGGCTCCCGATGCATTGGCCAAGCTGAGCGCATCCTGGCTGCAGCAGGGAAGCGCATCGTGACCGCGGCTGCCCCACAGATCGAGGACGTCCTTGCCCTCAGCCCGCTGCAGGAGGGGCTGTTCGCGTTACACCAGCTGGCCGAGGACGGCGTCGACCTCTACAGCATGCAGTTCGTGGTCGATATCGACGGACCGGTTGACCTCGAATTGCTCCGTCGCAGCGCGCAAGCCATGCTGGACCGCCATCCCAATCTGCGCGCCGCCTTCTGGGATCGTGATGTGCCCAAGCCGGTGCAGATTGTGCCCGTCCATGCCGCGCTGCCGTGGTCCGAGCGGGTGGCGACACCGGCGGAATTTGACTCCATCGCACGCTCGGAGCGACGCCGTCCGTTTGATCTCAGCCGTGGACCGGCACTGCGGGTGGTGGTGCTCAGCGTTCCTGGCGAGACCAAGCGCCGGATGATCTTCACCGCTCACCACATCCTGGTGGACGGTTGGTCACTTGCGGTGTTCTTCACCGAACTGCTCGCGGTGTACCGAGCGGGGGGAGCGGCCGACGCGCTTCCGGCCGCGCGCCCCTACCGCGACTACATCGTCTGGCTCGCCAAACAGGACAGGTCGGCCGCGCTCGCCGGCTGGATGGACTATCTGCGCGGGGTGTCCGAACCGCTCATGGTGGCTTATGAGGCCACGGCGGGGCAGAGCAAGCCGGGGAAAACGGAACTGTTGTTGCCGGCGGCCGACACTGCGCGCCTGCGACAGTGGGCGGGGCGCCATGGCCTCACGCTGAACACCGCGGTGCTTTTCGCCTGGGCAGTCGTGCTGAGCAGGCTGACGGACCGTCGTGATGTCGTGTTCGGCACCGTTGTCTCCGGCCGTCCTGACCAGCTGCCCGGGGTGGAGACCATGGTCGGGCTGTTCATCAACGCCGTACCGGTCGTCCACTACGTGAGTGGTACGGAAGCTGTGGTGGCGCAATGCACTCAGGTGCAGCGCCAGTCATCGGCGATGCGCGACGTCAGTTACCTGAGCTTGTCGGAAATCCAACGCGAACATGGCCGCGGCCCCCTCTTCGACTCCCTGTTCGTGTTCGAGAATGCGCCGATCGACGACGCCATCCGCCCGGCCACCACACCCGACGGCGCCCAGTTCCTTCCCGTGGAGATGGAAAGCCTGACGCACTACCCGCTGACCGTGGTCTCGCACCTGCGCGAGGACGAGTTGCTGGTGCTGATCGAGGCCATAGCCGAGGCGCTGCCGTATCTTCCGGCCGCCGAAATTGGCGAGCGAATGCTGACCGTGCTGCGTCAACTTCCCGATATCGGCGACGGCACTCCCGACGACCTGGACATTCGGACCGCGGCTGAGCTGAAGGCACATGGCCTCCTTGCCGCGAGGTCGGCGCCCACCTTCGATACGACGGTGTGGGAAATGTTCGAGCGTCAGGTGCAAACCACACCGGATGCCGTCGCCCTGACTGCCGCGGGTGGTGTGCGCCATACCTATGCCGAACTGCACGCGCGGGCCTGCCGGCTGGCGGGGGAGCTAGCCGAGCACGGAGTCGGCCCGGAAACGGTTGTGGCGCTGGTGTTGCCGCGCTCGGAGCGATCCATCGTCGCGATTCTGGGGGTGCTGGCCGCCGGTGGGGCCTATCTACCCGTAGACGTCACCCTTCCCAGTGCGCGCGTCGAATCTATTGTGCGTCAGGCTAGCCCAGCGTTAGCCATCACCGAAGCCGACTATTCGCAGCTGGTCGGCAACGCCGTGCCGACCTTGGCGCTCGATGATCCCGCCGCGGTGGACAGTATTTCGCGGCGCAGCGCTGCCGCGCCCACCGTCGACCGTCGACCGGAACAGTCCGCCTATGTCATCTTCACCTCCGGATCAACCGGTGAACCCAAGGGTGTCGTCGGTACCAACGCCGCGGTGTTGAGCTATTTCGCTGACCACGCCGAGCGCGTATACCGGGCAGCCCGCGCCCGCCTGGGCCGGCCGTTGCGCATCGCTCACGCCTGGTCGCTGAGTTTTGACGCCTCGTGGCAGCCCATGGTCGGCCTGCTCGACGGGCATGAGATCCATCTGTTCGACGCCGATGAGATGCGCGACGCGGATCGCCTGGTGGAAGGCATCGCGATCGGTCAGATCGACATGATCGACACCACCCCGTCAATGTTCGTCCAGCTAAGTGCCGCCGGGTTGTTGGATCACAACCTCTCGGTTCTTGCCCTGGGCGGCGAGGCGATCAACACCGGGCTGTGGGATCAGCTTCGTGGGCTATCGCAGATGGCGGTCTACAACTGCTACGGGCCGACCGAGATGACGGTTGAGGCGGTGGTCGCCGCGGTCAAGGACTATCGGAAACCGACGATCGGTACTGCCAACGCGGGGACTTTCGGTTACGTCTTCGATTCGGCGCTGCGGATGGTGCCCGACGGCGTGGTGGGGGAGCTCTACCTGTCGGGGGCGCAGCTGGCCCGGGGCTATGTTGGCAGACCTGGGATGACGGCTGCTCGCTTCGTGGCCGACCTGCTGCGTCCGGGTCAGCGCATGTATCGGACCGGGGACTTGGTGCGCCGGTTGTCCCATGGTGGCTACGCCTACGTGGGCCGCGCCGACACCCAGGTCAAGATCCGCGGCTATCGCGTCGAGGTCGGCGAGATCGAGGCGGCACTGCGCGGCCAGCCCGGCGTGCATGACGCGGCGGTTTCGGTCCTGCGTCAGCAGGACCGCACCAGCCTGGTCGGTTTCGTTGTGTGGCAGGACAATATGCACGAGGACCTGATCAAGCTGCGCGCCGGTCTCACCGAGCGCCTGCCGTCCTACATGGTTCCAGCGCGTATCGTGACGCTTCCGCGGCTGCCGGTGAATGCCAACGGCAAGCTGGATGGTCACGCATTGGATCGGCTGGCCGAAGACGCATTGACGAGTGTCTCCGGGGGCACAGCGGTATCGGCGTCGACTGACACCGAACGCGTGTTGTGCGAACTGTTCGAAGAGCAGCTCAACGCTGTTCCGCACATCGATGATGATCTGTTCCTGTTCGGTATGGACAGCATCGTGGCAATCTCGTTGGCCCACCAGGCGAGACGGCAGGGACTTCGAGTGGACCCGCGGATGGTGTTGACCGCTACGACGATTCGCGAACTCGGTGCCGCAATCGATGCCGCGGTGGACTCGCAGGACGCCCCGGCCGACGCCGACTACGGTGCGGTGCTGCCGCTGCCGATGGTGTCCTGGCTCTATGAATACGGCAACTACCGCCGATTCACCCACACCGTGTTGCTGCGGCTACCCTCGGGCATCGACCGCTCGTCCATCGAACTGATGCTGCAGCTGCTGCTCGATGGACACGACACCTTGCGGTCAATTTTGACCGAAACCCCAGAGGGGCCGCGGCTGGTCACTCGCGAGCCCGCGGCGGTGCGTGCCGAAGACGTGCTGACCCGTATCAGGTTGCCCGAAGGCTCCGATGACGAACTGGCCTCGGCCGTCGCGCACGCCGCGCGGGTCGTGACCGACCAGATCGACCCATCCGCCGGTGCGATGGTGCGCGCCATCTGGTTCCGCGGCACCGAACATCGGGCTGACCCGGCGAATATGTTGCTGCTCACCGCTCATCACCTGGCCGTGGATGTGGTGTCCTGGCACATCATGCTGGGCGACCTCGCCGCGGCGTGGCGCTCGCTGCAGGCGGGCACGCCACCGAAGATATTGCCGGAGTTCACCTCCTACCGCCGGTGGTGCGAGCTGATGTGGCACCGGGCTTCGGCGCCGCAAGTACAGGACCAGCGCGACTACTGGGCGGCCCTGGTGCGCGAACCCGATCCGGCGTTGGGCCTGCGCTACCCGGACCCGACTCGCGATACCTGGTCCACGCTGCAACTCACGCGGGCAGCCATTCCGGTCGATGTCACGGAGAGGGTGCTGGGCGCGGTCAGACGCGACCAAGGCGTGCGCGAACTATTGCTGGCCGCAACAGCGATGGCGGTGGCAAGCTGGCGTCGGGTCCGTGCTCAGGATCCGGCGGCGGGGGTCCTGGTCGCGTTGGAGGGCCACGGGCGCGCTGATGCCGTACTCGATACCGACACCACCAACACCGTCGGCTGGTTCACCAACGCATTCCCGGTGCGCCTCGGCGCGGGCGCGGCGGCGGTGGATATCGAGCAGGCCGAGCGGGATCCGGTGGCCGCCCAGGACCTGGTCCATTCCGTCGTCAGCCACCTCGAAGCGATCCCGAACGACGGTTTGGACTACGGCTTGCTTCGGTACGTGGACGGCGTTGCCGAACTGGTGGACGCGGTCGATCCGCAGATCCAGTTCAGCTATCTGGGGCGCCTGGACCTCGGCGGCGTCGCCGATCAACCGTGGTCGCTGCTGACCGGGCCCTACCTCGACGCGCTTCCGATTGATCCGGAGCCGGATCTGCCCCTGCGTTTTGCGTTGAACCTCAGTGTGTTTGTCGGCGTGACAGCCGAGGGCACCCAACTGATCGGCAACTGGCGCTGGAGTGACGCGGTGTTCGAACGCTCCGACATCGACCACCTGACCGGCCTGTGGCAGCGCGGCATTGCCGCGCTCGCGGCCGGGTTGGACTAGGCGCCGAGTCAATAGACTGGTCGGAAAGGACTGGGATGGAGCCGCTCAGCACGGAGTGGATTAGCCGGGACGAGATCAGGGCCGCGATCGCGGCCCAACTGGATTGTCCCGCGGCAGATGTCGCCGACGACGACGATCTCATTCAGCTAGGCCTGAACTCGATCCGCATGATGTCGATGGCCGGACGCTGGCGCAAGCGCGGAGCCGACATCACCTTTGCGCAACTCGCCGCCACCGCGACGGTGCAGTCCTGGCACGAACTGCTCAACGCCGACCAGCTCGGATGTGCGGTAACTGCACCGGCCGACCGCCCCGAGTTGTTGTTGGAACCGGAGGCACCACAAGCCCCGTTCCCGTTGGCAACGATGCAGCACGCCTACTGGATCGGTCGCGCTGACGAACAAGAGCTCGGCGGCGTTGCCGCCCATCTCTACGTTGAATTCGACGGAACCGGAATCGATCCCGAGCGGCTGGAACGTGCCGTGTCCGACCTGGTTGCGGTGCATCCGATGCTGCGTACCCGATTTCTCGCCGACGGGACGCAGCAGACGATGCCCAGCCCGGGTAGGCCGGTGTTCGCCCTGGTCGACCTTCGGGGGCAGAGTGCGGACGAGGTTGAGTCCGCACTGCTGCAGATGCGTGAGCGTAACGGGCACCAGCGCCTGGCAATTGAAGACGGTCAGGTCATCGACTTCACGCTCACGCTGTGGGATGGCGACCGCAGTCGCCTTCATCTGGACGTCGACATGCTGGCCGGTGACGCGATGAGCTATCGGGTGTTGGTGTCGGACCTGGCGCAGCTGTACCGGGGCGCGACGCTGCAGTCTCCCGGCTTCAGTTACCGGCGTTATCGCACCGAATACGAACCGGACAGGGCGGCGCGCGAGCGGGACAGGCAATGGTGGCAGCGGCGGTTGCCGGAGATGGCCGGCGCGCCGCAACTGCCGACCGTGGCCGTGCGAGAACCCGGGGCGCCGCATCGGACCGAGCGCTACGAGCACTGGCTGGCGCCGGAAGCCAAGCAGCAGCTGATGGCCGGGGCGCATGCGCGCGGGGTCACGCCGGCCATGGCGTTGGCCGCGGTCTTCGCCGACACCATCGGCGGTTGGTCGGAGCAAGGTAAGTTTCTGCTGAATGTGCCTTTGTTTCAACGCGAATCGGTGCACCCGGACATCGATCGAGTGGTTGGCGACTTCACCTCGTCGATCATGCTCGAGGTCGACGTCACCGAAGACGTTTCGGTTGTCCAACGAGCTCGAGACATTCAACGCAGGATGTACGAAAGCGGTTCACACGCTGCCTATTCCGGTCTGGAAGTGCTGCGCGATCTAGGGAGGTACCGCGGCGAACCGGTGCTGGCGCCGGTGGTGTTTACCAGCGCTCTCGATCTCGGTGAGTTGTTTGCCGATGAAGTGATCGAGACCTTCGGAGACCCGGTCTGGATCATTTCGCAGGGGCCCCAAGTCCTGCTGGATGCTCAGGTCACCGAGTTACGTGGCGGGTTGCTGGTCAACTGGGATGCCCGCGAGTCAGCATTCCCGCCGGGACTGATCGACACGATGTTCAACCGGTTTACCGATGCGGTCAAGCGGTTGGCCGACGGCGACGCTGGCTGGGACGCCTCCGCCCCGGTGCAGTTGCCCGCCGCGCAGGCCGCGACCCGTGCAGCGACCAATGCAACCGATGGACCAGCCGGCGAAAAATGCTTGCATCAAGGATTTTTCGAGCATGCCGCGGCCAATCCGGACGCGCCGGCGGTGGTGTGGGATGTGGGCGATGACGGGGGTGTCTGGAGCTACCGAGAATTGCGCAGGCAGTCGCTTGCCGTCGCCGCAACGCTGCACGAGTGCGGGGTGCGACCGGGCGACGCGGTCGCCGTGCAATTGCCGAAGGGGCGTGCTCAGATCCCGGCTGTGCTCGGAGTTCTTGCCGCCGGGGGTACATATGTTCCGATCGGCTTCGACCAGCCGGAGGCGCGGCGCGCCAAGATTCTTCAGACCGCCGACGTTGTCGCGGCGCTGACCGTCGAGGGCGCGAGGATGGGCGACGCAATCCCGTGCGTATCCATCGATACGGCACGCGATCATCCGAAGCCATGGCCGGAGCCGGTCTTTCCCGATATCGGCGAGATCGCCTACGTGATTTTCACTTCCGGCTCCACGGGCCTGCCCAAGGGAGTCGACGTACCGCACAGCGCGGCGATGAACACGATTGACGCCGTCAACGAGTGGTTCGGCGTTGGCAGCGCCGATCGCGTGTTGGCGCTGTCCGCGCTCGAGTTCGATGCGTCGGTGTATGACATCTTCGGCATGTTCGCGGTCGGCGGCTCACTGGTCGCGGTTGACGCAGAGCAAAAATCGGCGCCGACCACCTGGGTGGAATTGCTGGTGCACCACCGCGTGTCAATCCTCAACTGTGTGCCGAGCATGCTCGACATGATCTTGGATCTCGGTGGTGATCGGCTGGGCAACTCCTTGCGGGCCGTCACGCTCGGTGGCGACTGGGTGGGCGCTGACTTGGCCCGCAGGCTAGCCAGGCAGGTTCCGGGATGCCGGTTCTCCGGTCTGGGCGGTGCGACAGAGACCGCGATCCACAACACCATCTGTGAGGTGGTGGGCGAACCACCAGCGCACTGGGCGACCGTGCCGTTCGGGCGTCCGCTGCGCAACGTACGTTGTCGCATTGTGTCGCCGTCGGGCCGCGATTGCCTGGACTGGGTAGCCGGCGAGTTGTGGGTCGGCGGCGCGAATGTCGCTGCGCGATACCGCAATGATCCGCAGCGCACCGCGGAGCGTTTCGTAGAGCACCAGGGGATCCGCTGGTACAAGACCGGTGACATGGCCAGGTATTGGCCCGATGGCACCATCGAGTTCCTGGGGCGTGCCGACCATCAGGTGCAGATTCGTGGATACCGCGTCGAGCTCGGCGAGGTGGAGAACGCGCTACGTGCCGTTTCCGGAGTGCGTCACGCCGTTGCGGCCGTAGTCGGTGCGAGCGCACCCAAGTTGGTTGCCGCCGTCGCGGCGGATCCCAATACGGTCGGCGATATCACCGCCGTACTGGCGGATCTGTTGCCGAGCTACATGGTGCCCACCCGCACGGTATTTTTCGAAAGATTCCCGCTGACCGCGAACGGCAAGCTGGACCGCCGAGCGGTGACCGCATTGCTGGAACCCGAAGCCTGCATAACCGAAGACCGGGCTCCACGCAACGACGTGGAGGCCGCGCTTGCCGAGATCGTGGCCGAGGTGCTCGATCAGGCCTCGATTGGCGTGCACGACGATTTCTTTGCTCTGGGCGGTGATTCGGTGCTTGCCACCGCCGTGATCGCGCGGATCCGCGACTGGCTGGACATCGATCACGTTCTGGTCGCGGACCTATTCGCGGCCAGAACGGTGGGTGCCCTGGCGCAGCGCCTACAAGACCGGGAGGCTGCACGCGGTACGCCGGAACGGCTATCGGTGATTGCCCGCCACTATCTTGACGTCGCGGCTTTGACCGATGAAGAGGTGCTCGCCGAAAGCTAGTACTTCATCGACACAGGCCGCGTGTCGATGAAACCTTTTGCGATTCACCATGAAGACGCCTCAACATGGACCGGCGATGGTCGGCATTAACGAATTCGGCGGTCATACCGATATCCTGGCGACCCGACCTCTCGTCCGGGTGGGCGACTCTCATAGCCGGCACACAGGTGTGCCACACCCTAGCCCTGGTATTCGCGGTTAGTTTGGAAGCGGCGGAACCGGGGAAATACAGACGAGACCACAGTCGCGACATGCGCAGAACATATGAGTCAAGGGGGAGAGCATGACCCTGAAATCGATCACCATGGGTATGGCAGCGGCGGCCGCGATCGGAGCCGCGGTCACGGGGGTGACCGTCGTCACTTCTGCCGCCGGGGCCTCCTACCAGGTGCAGCCAGTCGTCTTCGGTGCGCCACTGCCGCAGGACCCGGCACCGGCCCCGGCCACCGACGTTCCGGCGGCCGCCGAGCTGACCGGCTTGCTCAACAGCCTCGTTGACCCCAACGTTTCGTTCACCAGCAAGAGCGGTCTGGTCGAGGGCGGCATTGGCGGGACCGAGGCGCGCCTTGCCGACCACGAGTTGAAGAAGGCGGCGAAGAACGGGGACCTGCCGTTGTCGTTCACCGTGGCCAACATTGCACCGGCTGCCGCCGGCGCCGAGACCGCCGACGTGTCCGTCAGCGGACCCAAGTTCACCGCGCCGATCACCCAGAATGTGACGTTCGTCAACCAAGGCAGCTGGGTGCTGTCACGCAGCTCGGCGATGCAGCTGTTGCAGGCCGCGGGCCACTGATCTGCCGCACGGGCGGATAGCGCAGGCGCAGCACTGGCTATCCGCCCGGCCCGCTCAGACCGCTGATATCGAGTGTGGCGATTCGCTGCGGATCGGCCAGCACGTCGATCGCTGCGATGCGTCCGTTGCGCACCAGAAATCCCATCACCGCCGATGCCTGCTCGGAGATCGAGATGACGGCGCCGGCGGCCCCGTTGACCAGGGCGTTGAGCACCGTGCGCTCCGGGCCCGCGTAGCTGCGGGCCAGCTTGGCCACGGTGGCCGCGCCCTGGGCTCGAAATCGCGGGGTGTTGGGTCCGAAGTCGCCGCGCAACACCACGTCCGGATGTAGCACCGAAACCAGGCGCTCGAAGTTGCCGCTGCGCCCGGCCGCAAAGAACGCGTCGACGACTTCACGCTGTGCGCAGAGGTCGCCGGTCGGGAAACGGTTCCGCGCGCTCGATCCGGCGCCGTGCCCGGCTGGCCAGTTTGCGCGTCGCCTCGGGTGTGCGCTCGAGGATGGGTGCGATCTGGTCAAACGGGACCGCGAAGACGTCATGCAGCACGAAAGCCAACCGCTCGGCCGGGGCCAGCGTGTCCAGCACGACAAAAAGGCCAGGCCCACCGCATCGGCCAGCATCGCGTGGTGTTCGGGGTCGAACGCTGCGACGCCATCCACGATCGGATCCGGCAGCTGACCGACCAGCTCTTCTCGGCCCCGGCCGCGACGATCCCGCAATAGGTTCAGGCATAGTCGTGCCACCACGGTGGTCAGCCATGCATCGAGATTGACTAGCTCCTGGGCGCCCTGGGGGCGGTCTGTGGTGGCGTTGAGCCGCAGCCAGGCCTCTTGAACGACGTCCTCGGCGTCGGCAAGTGAGCCCAGCATCCGGTAGGCCAGCGCACCCAGCCGCGGCCTGGCCGCTTGGAAGCGCGCGAGCAATGCCGGATCGGTCATGGTGGCCCGGCGCCCTCGGGCAGCGCGCAGACCCGGTCGGACGAGAAGCCCGAGGACCCGATGCCCAGGGCGATGTTGAACCGGGCGCGCAGGTTGCCCAGCGTGATGATGTGGGTAAGCCCGACCAGCGCAGCCGCGTCGAAGTGGGCGCGCAGAGCCGCGAACAGTTCGTCGCTCACGGCGACGGGAGTGCGACTTATCGCGGCGGCGTAGTCCAGGATCAACCGGTCGACCTCGGAGAAGCAGGAAGCATCGCGGTAGTTGGCCAACGCCAGGAGCTCCTGGTCGCTGATTCCCAACTCCCGGGCAATCTGTGAACCCAGGTCGATGCAATATTGGCAGCCGACCGTGGTCGCGGCCTTCAATTCGGACAAGGCCCGGTGCCGCGCAGTGAGCACATCCAGTTTCGATTCGGCTTGTTCCAGCCTGCCGTAGGCGTTGAGCAATCTGGGGATGTGGGCATACATCCGCAGCGGTTCGAGCATGTCGGCCGTCGCGAGCCCGGCCATTCTTGCCAGCTTGCGCTTGGTGAAGAAGAACGCGATCTTGGCGGCTATGCCGGCGTCGTGGTCGCTGACCCCCACAAGGCGGGACATGGCGGCTCCTAACGGGTCGGTGGTCGTTATTGGGTATGACCCCCGGGGGCACGAAAATGTGACCAAACCGACCTGAGCCCCGCTGCCGGCGTGGCTACCTCAGACCGCCCGGCGGTATGTCCATGTCGAACACCCGCGCGTGCAGCACGGTGCGGTTACGCAGCGCCGCGCGGACCGCTCGATGTAAGCCGTCCTCGAGGTAGATGACGCCCCGCCACCGCACCGCATGAGGGAATAAGTCGCCATAGAACGTCGAGTTCTCGGACAGCAAGCGATCCAACGCGAGCACGGTGGTGGTTGTGACCAATTCGTCGAGCCGTATCTGCTGTGGCGGAATCTGGGACCAATCCCGATACGACAGTCCATGTTCGGGATATGGCTTGCCTTCCCGCACGCCCTTGAAAATCATGGGCGGATCGTCCCTGACGCGTTGTTTATGCCGGACAGGATCATGCGCAATAGGCTAGTCGCAACAAGTCCGATGGAATTGAAGTCTCCATGGACTGGTTGCGAAACTCCGATCTGGCCTGCGCCGCACCGGAGGTTCGCAACGACGCACAGATCTGCACTGCAGGGCGCGGTAGGCCATCGGCCGCCCGGCGATTGTGCGGGTCGGCGGTCAGCCACTGGTGAGACCGTAAAATGAACGCGGCCGGCTAGCTGCAAGGAGGTGAGAAGTCGATGGGAACTGCTGACGAGCGCCGCTTCGAGGTGCTGCGGGCCATCGTCGCCGACTTCGTTGCCACCCACGAGCCGATCGGTTCGAAATCGCTGGTCGAGCGGCACAACCTCGGTGTCTCGAGCGCCACCATACGCAACGACATGGCAGTGCTGGAGGCGGAGGGCTACATCGCCCAGCCACACACCAGCTCGGGCCGGGTGCCCACCGAGAAGGGCTACCGCGAGTTCGTGGACCGCCTCGACGATGTCAAGCCCCTGTCGATGGTCGAACGGCGGGCCATCCAGGGCTTTCTGGAATCCGGGGTCGACCTCGATGATGTGCTGCGCCGTGCGGTACGGCTGCTGGCGCAGCTGACCCGCCAGGTTGCCGTCGTGCAGTACCCGACCCTGTCGACCTCAAAGGTTCGCCATCTGGAAGTGATCGCGCTGACCCCGGCCCGGCTGCTGATGGTGGTCATCACCGACTCCGGGCGGGTGGATCAGCGCATCGTCGAGCTCGGCGACGTCATCGATGACCACCAACTATCGCAACTGCGCGAGCTGCTGGGGCAGGCGCTGGAGGGCAAGAAACTGGCGGCGGCATCGGTTGCGGTCGCCGACCTCGCCGGGCAACTCAGCGGCGCCGGCGGCTTGGGCGACGCGGTGGGCCGGTCGGCGACGGTCTTGCTGGAGTCGCTGGTGGAACACACCGAGGAGCGGTTGCTGATGGGCGGCACCGCGAACCTGACCCGCAACGCCGCGGACTTCGGGGGGTCGCTGCGCTCCATCCTCGAGGCCCTCGAAGAGCAGGTTGTGGTGCTGCGGCTACTGGCGGCACAGCAGGAAGCCGGCAAGGTGACGGTGCGAATCGGCCACGAAACCGAGGCCGAGCAGATCGTCGGCACCTCGATGGTGTCCACCGCCTATGGCAGCAATGACACGGTGTACGGCGGGATGGGTGTGCTGGGGCCCACCCGCATGGACTATCCGGGAACTATCGTCAGTGTTGCCGCGGTTGCCCTGTATATCGGCGAAGTGCTGGGTGCTCGATGACCGCGCACTCGCTACAGAATTTGTGGACAGCCGCGTAGCAGCGGCATAAGACCTCGCATAGGAAAGAGTCAACCGTGGCACGCGACTACTACGGCCTGCTCGGCGTGAGCAAGGGCGCTAGTGATGCAGAAATCAAACGCGCCTATCGCAAGTTGGCGCGCGAACTGCATCCCGATGTCAACCCCGATGAGGCGGCGCAGGCCAAGTTCAAGGAGATCAGCGTCGCCTACGAGGTGCTTAGCGATCCGGAGAAACGCCGGATCGTCGATCTGGGCGGTGACCCGCTGGAAGGTGCCGGCGCGGCGGCCAACGGCTTTTCCGGCTTCGGCGGGCTGGGCGATGTGTTCGAGGCGTTCTTCGGTGGCGGCTCGGCATCGCGAGGTCCGATTGGTCGGGTTCGTCCGGGCTCGGATTCGCTGCTGCGGATGCGGCTGGATCTCGAGGAGTGCGCGACCGGTGTCACCAAGCAGGTGACCGTCGATACCGCGGTGCTCTGTGATCGCTGCCAGGGCAAGGGCACCAACGGCGACTCCGCGCCGATTCCGTGTGACACCTGCGGCGGCCGCGGGGAAGTACAGACCGTCCAGCGTTCGCTGCTCGGCCAAATGCTGACGTCGCGGCCATGTCCCACCTGTCGCGGCGTCGGGGTGGTCATTCCCGACCCGTGCCACCAGTGCATGGGTGACGGCCGGGTGCGGGCCCGCCGCGAGATCAGCGTCAAGATTCCTGCCGGTGTCGGCGACGGCATGCGCGTCCGGCTCGCCGCCCAGGGGGAGGTCGGGCCCGGGGGAGGCCCGTCGGGCGACCTGTACGTCGAGGTTCATGAGCAGGCCCACGACATCTTCGTGCGCGAAGGTGACGACTTGCACTGCACGGTTTCGGTGCCGATGGTCGATGCGGCGCTTGGGGTCACCGTGACGTTGGACGCGATCCTGGACGGGCCCAGCGAGATTGTGATCCCGCCCGGCACCCAACCGGCCGCGGTGATCACGCTGCGCGGCCACGGAATGCCGCACCTGCGGTCCAGTGCGCGCGGCGATTTGCATGTGCACGTCGACGTAATGGTTCCGGTCAGGCTGGACCACCGCGACACCGAACTGTTGCGTGAGCTGAAGAACCGCCGTGGCCGTGACGTCGCCGAGGTTCGCTCGTCGCATGCCGCCGGCGGCGGGTTGTTCAGCAAGCTTCGCGAAACCTTCTCCGGGCGCTGACGCGGATTCAGGTCGCCGGGGCCCGGAGATGGTGGCAACGCTGTTCTATGTCGACACAGTGCCGGAGGCGGGAGAGCTGGCCGCACTGGACGGCGACGAAGGCTTTCACGCGGCCACGGTGCGACGGATCCGTCCCGGTGAGCAGCTGGTCCTCGGGGACGGCGCCGGCGAACTGGCCCGCTGCGTGGTCGAGCACGCAGCGCGGGACGGGTTGACGGCACGGGTGCTGCAGCGCTGGAGCGTGGCTCCGGTGCGTCCGGCGGTCACCGTGGTGCAGGCATTGCCCAAATCCGAACGTTCGGAATTGGCGGTCGAATTGGCGACCGAGGCCGGTGCGGACGCATTCCTGGCCTGGCAAGCCGCACGTTGCGTGGCCAACTGGGGAGGAGCCCGGGCCGACAAGGGGCTGCGCCGCTGGCGCTCGGCCGTGCGCTCCGCGGCCCGGCAGTCCCGCTGCGCGCACATCCCACCTGTCGAGGGGGTGCTATCCACGGCGGCGCTGATACGGCGAATCACCGCTGAGGCGCAAGCGGGTGCGATGGTATTGGCATTGCATGAATCGGCAACCGATCAGCTCGTCGATACTGCTGTGGCACAAGCCAAATCGTTGGTTCTCGTGGTCGGTCCCGAAGGCGGAATTGCGCCCGAGGAGATGGACGCATTAGCAGGCGCCGGAGCGGTTTCGGTTCGGCTGGGCCCGACGGTGCTGCGGACGTCGACCGCAGCGGCGGTGGCGCTGGGGGCGCTCGGCGTGCTCACCGAGCGCTGGGATAGTGCTGCGAGCCTGTGATCCTCTGGCGGCCAATGCTGCGCTAGTGCAGTAGCATTCGTGTTCGCAGCGTGTCGACGCCCTTGCCGCTGAGCTGATCGAGTGCCCATGGGCGACCGGCCAGTGCCGAAGCCAACTGGGCGGCGCCGCCTGTCACCGCCCAATCGCCTTCGCCGCTGGTCCAATCGACATCGTGAGCGCGCAGACTCAGTCCGCGTGCCCGTTGCGCCACCGGTACGAACGGGTTCGGAACCCGCACTTGGGTATTCAGCACGGCGACCAGGGCGTCGATGCCGACGGTGGGGGTTCGGTCCAACGCAAACGCGATGTCAAGTTCGTGAATCACGTGATCGCCCAGAAAGAGTCGCCGAGGGAATACCTGTCCGATCCCGCGTGGGTGGACCGCGAGCTCGGCGAATTCGGCGATCAACTCATCCGGATTGTGTCGCCGTGCTAGGTCGATGGCGAGCGCGGCGTTGGCGCGGTCGAATGAACCGCGCTGGCTGACCAGGTCGGCCGCCAACATGCGCAATGAGGCCCGATATCCGATCACCAGGTGGGCAAGTACGTCGTGGTTGCTCCATTCGCCGCACAGGCTTGGGGTGCCCCACTCGGCCGCCGACAGGCCGGAGGCGAATTCGACGAATCGAATATCGTTGTTGTGCAGAATGTTACGTGTCTTCGACATGGAGATGCTCCCGTAAGAAGGCGGTCTGGTCGGCAAGCAAGCTGTCGACAAGGGGTCGATCATAAATCTCGAAATGGTCACCGTCGTAGTGGCGCGCGATGCCGCGCGGCGCCCGCCCGGCCACGACCTCGGCATGACGCGGATCCATCAGTGTCTCCCGGCGGGAAACGCACACCAGTAGCGGCGCGCTGATCTGGCGGGCCGCCCGTTTGGTGCTGGTGACGCCGATGCCGAGGAGATTTGACGCGGCGATGCGGTTATCGAAGGACCCTCCCGGGTCGACGGTGGAGCGCCAGCCCTGCAGGGCGCCGGCCGCCGTCACCGCCGCCAGACTGCCCGGCGGTCCGACTATGGGGATGTATCGCCGCCGCAGGCCGGCGGCGCAGCGCAGGGCATCTTCGACAATTGCCGGCCCGGCCCGCAGCGTCGCCGCCAGCCCTAGCCGGCGCGGCGTTGCCGGGCCGTCCACGATGGGGCATTGCACGACGACCGCGCAAAGGTCCCGGCGGCGGGCCGCGATCAGCAGCACATGCATCGCGCCGAGGCTGGTGCCCCATAGCGCTACGCGACTCGCGTCGACGTCGGGCAGCGAGCGGGCGAACTCCAGCGCCGCGGCGATGTCTTGGCGGTGCCGACGCAGGCTGAGTCGTTGTCGCGGCGTGCCACCGGATGCGCCGAGATTCCGGTAGTCAAACGCGAGAGTGGCGATGCCGGCGGCGGCGAAGTGCCGCTCATATCGGGCCAGGGCCATGGTGTGGTTGGCGCCCAACCCGTGGGCGAGCACGACCAGCGGATACGGGCCCGGCCCCGCGGGGCGGGTGAACCAAGCCGCACAGCGGGTGCCCCGCGATTCAAAGGCGGTGCCCAACGTTGAAACCATGGCGCGACCTCCATACGTACGTTGTACGTGTTTACCTTACGTACGATGTACCTGTCAACGGTTTGGGAGGGCGACGTGCGAGCACGCTTCACGGTTTCCGACATCGCCAGTGCGGCACTGGCCATCGTCGACCAAGACGGGCTCAGCGGGCTGAGCATGCGCTCGCTGGCCGCGGCTCTGGGCACTGGTCCGATGACGCTGTACAACTACGTCAGGGATCGGCGCGAACTCGAAGCGCTGGTGGCAGACGCGGTAGTCGCAGACGTCAAAGTCCCCGCACCCACCGATGATTGGCGCGCTGACGTACACGCGATCGCAACAGCGATGTGGGAGACGATGCGCCAGCATCCCAACGCCATCCCGCTGGTGCTGACCCGCCGTACCGTATCGGCGTCCAGCTATATGGTCGCGGACCGGTTGATCGCCGCGCTCGGGCGCAGCGGGGTGGGCGATGCAGATCTGTTGGCGAGTTTTCGGGGGGTGCTCGGATTGGTCATGGGCAGTGCGCAGGCGGAGTTGGCCGGCCCGCTGGCCGGAACCGGACGGGAAAAGGAGCAGGTGGCCGTCGCGGCGCGGATCGGCGGTCTGGCCGGCGCCGGGCATCCGCACATCGCCGCGTTGGCGCAAGCCAGCCAACGGTCCACACCGGCGGCTGACTTCGAACGGGCACTGGACATCCTGCTGGCGGGCATCGAATCATTCGAACGCCGTCGCGACCGGCGCTAGACTGTGAATTCAGCACACCCGCCCACCCTCCACTTCGATAGGCCAGAAAGCAGGCATCGGAAGCCACGTGACGCCCCGCGAGACCCGCGCTGCTGACGCAGTTGGAGCCCGACCGGCCGACCCTCAGGTACGCAGCAGCATCGACGTTCCGCCCGACCTGGTTGTGGGCTTGCTCGGCTCGGCCGACGAGAATTTGAGGGCACTCGAACGCACCTTGACCGCCAGCCTGCACGTGCGCGGCAACACGGTCACCCTGGCGGGCGAGCCTGCCGACGTCGCCATCGCCGAGCGGGCCGTCTCCGAGCTGGTGGCGATCGTCGCCAATGGGCAGCCGTTGACTCCCGAGGTGGTGCGCCACAGCGTGGCGATGCTGGTCGGTGCCGGCAACGAGTCGCCGGCCGAGGTGCTGACTCTCGACATTCTGTCCCGCCGGGGAAAGACGATCCGGCCCAAGACGCTCAACCAGAAGCGGTATGTCGACGCCATCGACGCCAACACCATCGTCTTCGGGATCGGCCCGGCCGGCACCGGAAAGACCTACCTGGCCATGGCCAAGGCGGTCCATGCGCTGCAGACCAAGCAGGTCAACCGCATCATCCTGACCCGTCCCGCCGTGGAAGCCGGTGAGCGCCTTGGCTTCCTGCCGGGCACGCTGAGCGAAAAGATCGACCCGTACCTGCGGCCGCTGTATGACGCTTTGTACGACATGATGGATCCCGAGCTGATCGCGAAGCTGATGTCGGCGGGCGTCATCGAGGTGGCGCCGCTGGCGTATATGCGCGGTAGGACCTTGAACGACGCCTTCATCGTCCTCGACGAGGCGCAGAACACCACTGCGGAGCAGATGAAGATGTTCCTGACCCGCCTGGGTTTCGGATCCAAAGTCGTCGTCACCGGGGATGTCACCCAGGTTGACCTTCCGGGCGGCGCCAGGTCTGGGCTGCGCGCGGCGGTCGACATCCTCGACGATATCGACGACATTCACATCGCCGAACTGACCAGCGCGGATGTGGTGCGCCATCGCCTGGTCTCGGAGATCGTCGACGCGTATGCGCGATACGAGGAGCCGGGCTCGGGGATGAACCGGGCGGCTCGGCGGGCGTCGGGCACCCGCAATCGTCGATGATGGTGCGGTGAGCATCTTATGAGCATCGAGGTATCCAACGAGTCGGGCATCGACGTCTCCGAGACAGAACTCGTCAGCGTGGCACGATTCGTGATCGGCAAGATGGACGTAAATCCGGGCGCCGAGCTGTCGATGGTGCTGCTGGATACCGCCGCGATGGCCGACTTGCATATGCGCTGGATGGATCTTCCCGGGCCGACAGACGTGATGAGCTTTCCCATGGACGAGCTGGAGCCCGGCGGCCGCCCCGATGCCCCCGAGCCCGGCCCGGCGATGCTCGGCGATATCGTGCTGTGCCCGGAGTTTGCCGCCGAACAGGCGGCCGCGGCCGGTCACAGCCTGGGCCATGAGCTGGCGCTGCTGACGATCCACGGCGTGCTGCATCTACTCGGCTACGACCACGGTGAGCCAGACGAGGAGAAGGAGATGTTCGCCCTGCAGGATCGGTTGCTCGAAGAGTGGGTGGCCGAGCAGGTGCAGGCCTACCAGCAGGACCGTCAGGACGAACGGGATCGCCGCCTGCTGGACAAGTCAAGATATTTCGACGAGCCGTGAAAGGTCTGCCTCAGCTGCTCGGTGCGATCGCATTGGTCGGTCTGGGCGGATTGTTCGCCGCCATTGATGCCGCTATCAGCACGGTGTCACTGGCCCGGGTGCAGGAACTGGTGCGGGAGGCACGCCCCGGTGCGGTGGCCCTGTCCAAGGTGATGGAAGATCGACCGCGCTACATCAACCTGGTCGTGTTGCTGCGCATCGTGTGTGAGATCACCGCGACCGCGCTTCTGGTGGTGTTCTTCCGGCACAACCTCAGCATGAACGGGGGATTGTTCCTCGCGGCGGCCATCATGGTGGTGACCAGCTTCGTCGTCATCGGGGTGGGTCCGCGCACGTTGGGGCGCCAGAATGCGTATTCCATCTCGCTGGGTACCGCTGTTCCGTTGCAGGTGATTTCGTGGTTGCTGATGCCGATCAGCCGGCTTCTGGTGCTCTTGGGCAACGCGCTGACCCCGGGCCGGGGTTTCCGTAATGGGCCGTTTGCATCCGAGGTTGAGTTGCGCGAAGTCGTCGACCTAGCGCAGCAGCGCGGTGTGGTTGCCGCAGACGAGCGCCGGATGATCGAATCGGTCTTCGAGCTTGGTGACACCCCGGCGCGGGAGGTGATGGTGCCGCGCACCGAGATGGTGTGGATCGAAGGTGACAAGTCGCCCAGCCAGGCGATGACCCTGGCGGTACGAAGCGGACACTCCCGTATTCCGGTGGTCGGCGAGAACGTTGATGACATTCTTGGCGTGGTGTATCTCAAAGACCTTGTGCGGCAGACATTTTGCGCGCCCGACCAGGGGCGCAAGATTGACGTATCAGACCTCATGCGTCCCGCGGTGTTCGTGCCGGACTCCAAACCGCTGGATGCCTTGTTGCGCGAAATGCAGCATGACCGCAATCACATGGCGCTGCTGGTCGACGAATACGGGGCCATAGCGGGATTGGTGAGCATCGAAGACGTGCTCGAGGAGATCGTCGGTGAGATCGCCGACGAGTACGACGAAGCTGAGACGGCGCCCGTAGAGGCTCTGGGCGACAAACGATTTCGCGTATCGGCGCGACTGCCGATCGAGGATGTGGGGGAGTTGTACGGGATCGAGTTCGACGGCGATCTCGATGTCGACACCGTAGGTGGCCTGCTGGCTCTGGAGCTGGGTCGGGTTCCCCTGCCAGGCGCTGAGGTGATATTCCACGGCCTGCGCCTGCGTGCCGAGGGCGGCCCCGACCACCGGGGCCGGGTAAGGATCGGCACCGTGTTGGTAAGTCCGATGGAAACCGAAGAGACCGACGGCGCGGGCGATGGCGCCGCGGAAACCGGTGCCGATGGCTGAGCCGCTGGATGCGCAAGACGTCACGCTGGTGACGCTGGCGCGCGCCGAGGCCGACAGCGGTGCCGCCCTGCGCGATGTCGACGACCGCACCTATGTGGCTGTGCCCGTGGGCCTGTCGACACTCACGGCGCCACCCGAGTTGTCGCCGATTGCCTTGATGATGACCGATAGTTCTGGGGAACCCTGTTATGACGTCTGAATTCCATTCCGGCTTCGTGTGTTTGGTCGGCCGACCGAACACCGGCAAGTCGACGCTGACCAATGCCCTGGTTGGCACCAAAGTGGCGATTACCTCGATGCGGCCGCAGACCACTCGGCATACGATTCGCGGGATTGTCCATCGAGAGAGCTTTCAGATCATCCTGGTCGACACCCCGGGGCTGCACCGGCCGCGGACTCTGCTGGGCAAGCGGCTCAACGACTTGGTGCGCGACACGTACTCCGAGGTCGACGTGATTGGGCTGTGCATCCCGGCTGACGAATCGATCGGCCCGGGCGACCGCTGGATCATCGAGCAGATCGCTGCCACCGCGCCCAAGGTGAAGTTGGTTGTCATCGTCACCAAGATCGACAAAGTGCCCAAGGACCAAGTGGCCGCGCAGCTGGTCGCGGTCAGCGAATTGGTGACAAACTCCGCGGAGATCGTTCCGGTATCGGCGGTGACCGGCGCCCAGGTCGAGGTGTTGATCGACGTGCTTGCCCGCACATTGCCGCAGGGGCCGGCCTACTACCCCGACGGCGAGCTGACCGATGAGCCCGAAGAGGTTTTGATGGCCGAGCTGATTCGTGAGGCGGCTCTCGAGGGCGTGCACGACGAATTGCCGCATTCGCTGGCGGTGGTGATCGACGAGGTCAGTCCGCGGGAAGGGCGGGAAGACCTGATCGACGTCCACGCCGTGCTGTATGTCGAGCGGGACAGCCAAAAGGGGATCATCATCGGCAAAGGCGGTGCCCGGTTGCGTGAAGTGGGCACCGCGGCGCGAAGTCAGATCGAGAAGTTGCTAGGCACAAAGATCTACCTCGACTTGCGCGTCAAGGTCGCCAAGAACTGGCAGCGCGATCCCAAACAGCTGGGCCGACTTGGTTTCTAGCGCCGCGGCGGCCGGACACTGTGGATTGGGGGAGTGCTGGTCCCGGTGTTCCACCACACCTTCGGTTGCTTGGTCGCCCAGCCGCTGACCGCTTCCAACTCGGCGGCCAGCGAGATGAGCAGGCCTTCGCTCTCGGCCGGTCCCATCAACTGAACCCCGATCGGCAGACCGTCGACGGTGAACCCCGCGGGCACGTTGATCGAGGGCCAGCCCAGCAGATTCCACGGCCAGGTCAACGGGCATGCGGCAATGATGGCGCGATCGGTGGCCAACCCGCCCATATCGTCGAACGCGCGGGCCAGCGGCGGTGGCTGTGCGGTCGTCGGTGCCAAAACCACATCGACGATGTCGAAGATCGATCCCACCCGCCGTTGGGCGGCCGCTTCGTGGTGGCGCGCGTTGCGCAAAATGGCCTGCGAAAGCGCGTGCCCCGCGCGCATATTGGTCACCGTGCGGGGGTCCAGCGTGACACCGTTGCCCAGGCACTCCGCCCATTCCCACAGACCTGCGGTGGAGCGGGCGAGAAAGTCCCACGACAGCCGCAGGCCGTAGTCGGGGTTGCCCCGCTCCACGGTGTGGCCGAGCAGTTGGAGCTGTTCGCCCACTCGCCGCGTCGAAGCCAGGATCTCCGGATGCAGCTTTGCTCGAAAACCCGTGTAAGGGAACCGGGTTGACATTGCGATCTTCAATGGCCCGGGTGCTATACCGACGTAGTCGGATGCCGTCAAAGGTGCCGGCTTGTGCAGATCACCCTCGACGTTGCCCGACGCCGCGTCCAGTACCAGGGCGGCGTCGGCAACCGTTCTGGCCAGCACGCCGTTGACCGTGATGCCGTTGAACGTCTCGGGCCACGGCCAGGTCGAGATGCGACCGCGTTGCGGCTTGATGCCCACCAAGTGGGTCCAGGCTGCGGGAACGCGGATGCTTCCGGCGCCGTCAGAGCCGATCGCAGCAGTGACCAGGCCCGCGGCCACCGCCGCCGCACTACCACCCGATGAGCCGCCCGGTGTGTGCCGCCGTGCCCACGGGTTGCGGGTGTGCCCGAATCCGGGACCACTGGTGAATGGCCACTGGCCTAATTCGCAGGTATTGGTCTTGCCGATGATCACCGCGCCGGCCGCCTTCAGACGGCGAACAACCTCACTGTCGTGGGCGGCTGGCCGGACGTATCCCTGGGTGCCGAACGCGGTCGGCACACCGGCAACGTCGACGTCGTCCTTGACCGCGATCGGGATGCCCAGCAGCGGCGCGGCATCCCCGGCGGCCCGCCGCCGGTCCGCGGCCGCGGCATCGGCCAGCGCGGACTCGGTAAGCACCACCCGAAACGCGTTCAGGGTGGACTGGCTCACCTCGATCTCGCGCAGGGACCTGCGCGTCAGCTCAACGGAGGTCACCGAACCGGAGGCCAGTTGGTAGAGCAGGTCGGTGAGGGTAGGCAGGCGCGGGCCGCCGGACCCGGAAACGGCCCCGGAAGCGAACCCAGAAGCGCCAACCACGGGGTACGAGACTATCGGCGCGGATACCGGCGATGTCGCGGTGGGGTGCGAAACTATTATGATGCGGCTGTATCGAGACCGGGCTGTTGTGCTGCGCCAGCACAAGCTCGGTGAAGCCGACCGGATCGTCACCCTGTTGACCCGCGACCACGGGCTGGTGCGAGCGGTGGCCAAAGGTGTGCGGCGTACCCGCAGCAAATTCGGTTCCAGACTCGAGCCGTTCGCGCACATCGATGCGCAATTGCACCCCGGTCGCAACCTCGACATCGTCACCCAGGTCGTATCCATCGACGCCTTTGCCGCCGACATCGTCAACGACTACGGCAGGTACACCTGCGGCTGCGCGATGCTGGAAACCGCCGAACGCCTCGCCGGGGAGGAGCGTGCGCCCGCCCCGGCCCTGCACCGCCTGACGGTGGGTGTGTTGCGGGCGGTGGCTGACGGCAGCCGGCCTCGCGATCTGCTGTTGGATGCCTACCTGCTGCGTGCCATGGGCATCGCAGGCTGGGCGCCGGCGCTGACCGAATGTGCCCGCTGCGCCACGCCCGGTCCACATCGGGCCTTTCACATCGCGGCCGGGGGCAGCGTCTGCCCGCATTGCCGTCCGGCTGGCTCGACGACACCGCCGCTGGGCGTGCTGGACCTGATGTCCGCGCTGCATGACGGCGACTGGGAGGCCGCCCAGGGGGCGCCGCAATCACACCGCAGCTACGTCAGCGGGTTGGTGGCCGCGCACCTGCAATGGCATCTGGAACGCCAGCTCAAGACGTTGCCGCTGGTGGAGCGGTTCTACCAGGCTGACCGATCGGTTGCCGAACGTCGCGCTGCGTTGATCGGGCAGGATAGTGAATGTGGCTAAGAGCGCCCGGCGACTGAAATCCGCCGACTTCCCACAGCTGCCTCAGGCGCCGGACGACTATCCGACCTTTCCCGATACGTCGAGTTGGCCGGTCGTTTTCCCGGAGCTGCCGCCGTCGCCCGACGGCGGTCCGCGCCGGCCGCCGCAGCACATCTCCAAAACGGCCGCGCCACGGATTCCGGCCGACCGGTTACCCAACCACGTCGCCATCGTGATGGACGGCAATGGGCGGTGGGCCACCGAACGTGGGCTGCGCCGCACCGAGGGGCACAAGATGGGCGAGGCGGTGGTGATCGACATCGCCTGCGGTGCGGTCGAACTTGGGATCAAGTGGCTAAGCCTCTACGCCTTTTCCACCGAGAACTGGAAGCGCTCCGCCGAGGAAGTCCGCTTCCTGATGGGCTTCAATCGCGACGTCGTACGGCGACGCCGCGACGTCCTCAATCAAATGGGTGTTCGGATCCGCTGGGTGGGTTCGCGGCCGCGGCTGTGGCGCAGCGTCATCAACGAACTGGCGGTAGCCGAAGCAATGACCAACAACAACGACGTCATCACCATCAACTATTGCGTCAACTACGGTGGCCGCACCGAAATCGCCGAAGCTACTCGAGACATCGCCCGCGAAGTCGCCGCGGGCAGATTGAACCCGGAGCGGATCACCGAGTCCACCATCGCCCGTCACATGCAGCGACCCGACATCCCCGACGTCGACCTCTTTCTGCGGACCTCGGGGGAGCAGCGCTCCAGCAATTTCATGCTCTGGCAATCGGCATACGCCGAGTACATCTTCCAAGACAAGTTGTGGCCCGACTACGATCGGCGCGACCTGTGGGCGGCGTGCGAGGAATATGCCTCCCGCAATCGACGGTTCGGGAGCGCCTAGTGCCCTCCCTGCAGGATCGGCTGGCATCGATACTTCGCGACGTTCTCCCCGTCGAGGAGGAACCCGACGGCGCGCTGACGGTGCGCCACGACGGTACGTTCGCCTCGCTGCGAGTGGTCAACATCGCCGAGGATCTTGATTTGGTATCGCTGACTCAGATATTGGCCTGGGATCTGCCGCTGACCAAGAAGATCAGCGATCTACTGGCCAACCAGGCGCGCGACACCAACTTCGGCGCCGTCACCACGGTTGAGAAGGTCGCCGACAAGGCCGTGCAGCGCAACGCCGGGAAGGGTTCGGCGAAGACGCTCCCGAAGACCGTGGACGTGATGCTGCGCTACAACTTCCCCGGCGCCGGCCTGACCGACAACGCGCTGCGAACCCTGATTCTGCTGGTCCTAGACAGTGGGGGCCAGATCCGCGGCAAGCTGACTTCCTAGCGCAGCGCCGCGGCCCCGGGCCGGCGGCAATCTGAGCAGGTGCCGAAGATCTCGATGGTGTGGCTGACGTCGGAGAAGCCGTGCCGGGCGGCCACGTTGGCAGCCCAGGTCTCGACTTCATGGTCGGCCACCTCGATGGTGGACCCGCAGCTGCGGCACACCAGATGGTGGTGATGGTGCTGCGAGCACCGCCGGTAGACCGATTCACCGGTGTCGGTGCGCAGCGCGTCGACCGTTCCAGCGGATGCCATCGATTGCAGGGTCCGATAGACGGTGGTCAGGCCAATGTTCTCGCCGCGACGGCGCAGTTCGTCGTGCAGTTCTTGGGCGGAACGGAAGTCATCGACTGTTTCGAGCAATGTCGAAATCGCCGCTCGCTGCCGGGTTGAACGCACGCTTGTGCCGGTCATGCCGAATCCTCACCGGCGTGGGCGACCGCATCCACGACGATGTGCGCCAGGTGCTGATCGACAAGCCGATAGAGCACCTCGCGGCCGGACCGTTCGCCGGTCACCACGCCGGCGGCCTTGAGGATCTTCAAATGTTGGCTGACCAGTGGCTGTGGTACGCCCAATGCATCAACCAGTTCGTGAACGCAGCGCTGGGCTTCACGCAGCTGCAGCACGATGGCGATTCGCACGGGTGCGGCCAGAGCGCGCAGTAGCTCGCCGGCGCCCTCGAGGATTTCTCGCGGCGGCGGTGCGGGAAACGCGGGATGCTCGGCGAAGTCGCCAACATCGTGCTCGTGACGGGAAACGAAGTCGTCGTGGGCGGCCGTCGAAGGTGAGGGCGACGTCGCCATGTATTGAGTCACCGCCTCGAGGAGAGCACATAATCGGACCGGGCCGGACTGCCGCCGAAGCGGCGTGCGGCTGACTTCCACTGTCACATGCATGATGATGCATGTCAAAGACCGCCGTGCCGATCGCTACCATGGCTGAGGTTTTGTGCGCGGTGGCTTACCGGCGCACGAGTTTGCCCAATCGGGAAGGGAGTGGGTTGCCCCGTGGCGTCTGTCATTGACACCGTGGTGAACCTGGCAAAACGGCGAGGCTTGGTCTATCCGTCCGGCGAGATCTACGGCGGTACGAAGTCTGCGTGGGACTACGGTCCGCTGGGGGTCGAACTCAAGGAGAACATCAAACGGCAATGGTGGCGGTCGGTGGTTACCGGCCGCGACGACGTGGTCGGACTCGACTCGTCGATCATCCTGCCGCGCGAGGTCTGGGTGGCATCGGGCCACGTTGAGGTCTTCCACGATCCACTGGTGGAGTCGCTGATCACCCACAAGCGATACCGGGCCGACCATCTCATCGAGGCCTACGAGGCAAAACACGGTCAGCCGCCGCCGAACGGGCTCGCTGACATTCGCGATCCCGAAACCGGCGAGCCCGGCCAGTGGACCGAACCACGCGAATTCAACATGATGCTCAAGACCTACCTCGGCCCCATCGAAACCGAGGAGGGGTTGCATTACTTGCGTCCGGAAACGGCGCAGGGCATCTTCGTCAACTTCGCCAACGTGCTGACCACGTCGCGTAAGAAGCCGCCGTTTGGCATCGGTCAGATCGGCAAGAGCTTCCGCAACGAGATCACCCCGGGCAACTTCATCTTCCGCACCCGCGAGTTCGAACAGATGGAGATGGAGTTCTTCGTCGAGCCGTCCACGGCCAAGGAATGGCATCAGTACTGGATCGACACCAGATTGCAGTGGTACGTCGACCTCGGCATTGATGCCGAGAACCTGCGGCTATTCGAACACCCCAAGGAGAAGTTGTCGCACTACTCCGACCGCACTGTCGACATCGAATACAAGTTCGGCTTCGTCGGCAATCCATGGGGAGAGCTGGAGGGTGTCGCCAACCGGACCGACTTCGACTTGTCCACCCACTCCAAGCATTCCGGTACCGAACTGTCGTTCTACGACCAGGTCGAAGACGTTCGCTACACGCCCTACGTCATCGAGCCGGCAGCGGGGCTGACCCGTTCGTTCATGGCATTCCTGATCGACGCCTACACCGAGGACGAAGCTCCGAACGCCAAGGGCGGGGTCGACAAGAGAACCGTGCTGCGGCTGGACCCGAGGCTGGCGCCGGTCAAGGCAGCGGTGCTGCCGTTGTCACGGCACGCCGACCTGAGCCCCAAGGCGCGGGATTTGGCCGCCGAGCTGCGCAAGTACTGGAACATCGATTTCGACGATGCCGGTGCCATTGGGCGACGCTACCGGCGCCAAGACGAGATCGGCACCCCGTTCTGTGTGACGGTGGATTTCGACTCCCTCGAGGACGACGCCGTCACCGTGCGTGAGCGTGATGCCATGACCCAGGAGCGGATCGGGATCGCCAAGGTCGCCGACTACCTGGCGCCGCGTCTGAAGGGCTGCTAGACGTCGGGTCGGTCGGTGCTGTCGCCGGTTTGGTGTGCTTGCCGGCGCACCCGCGGCGGGAGTCTCGGCACCCGGTTGGGTGTTCTATCTGCCATCGCCCCTCGATGGCACGTCGGGCCGGCTGTCACCCCGGGATCGTGACCTGACGCGCGGCCCGGTGGGTGCCCAGGGCTCCGGCGTTGTTGATTAGCAGGCTTGTGAGCTGGGGAATTGTGGATTGAGGAGGTCTAGGCGGCGGTTGGCGGTCAAAGCGGTGATCCGGCAGGCTTCGGCGATGTTGTCGGCGCCGTTGAGGCGGTGCAGATTGATCGCGGTGTTGCGTAGCGTTGCTAGGACCTGTGCGCCGTTTCCGGTATGTGCCCTTTGACGGTCTTCGTCGAAGGTGACGTCGCGTATCCAGTGCAGGCTGTTCTCGATTCCCCAGTGTTGACGCATCCAGGTCATGATCGCGGTAGGGCGGGCGTGCTCGAACGGCAGGCTGCAGATGGCATAGACCACCTCCACGCTGCGCTGGTCGGTGGCGGTGATCAAGCGTTCACGAGTGATCCGGATGATTTGTTTTGCGTAGGGGAAGCCGATTCCTCGTGCAGCGGTGATGATTTGCGGGGTGCGGGTCTCGACACGGCCGTGGCCGCGGGAGTCGTCGGTAGCGGCTGTGGGCACCTCGGCCCAGGGCAGCGCGGTGATACGCGCAAGTATTTTGGCTTGGTTGGGCTTGACGATCATCAGGTAGTGCGACTTCAAGGTGGCGCAGATCAACTTCGCGGTGACGACCTGGGTATGCATCGCATCCACGGTGACCAGCCACCGCAAGCTACCCGGCAGCAGCGTGAGCAGGGCACGTACGCAGGGAATTTCATTGCTTTTCTCGGCGACAGCGAGTTGACCGAGCACCAATCGGGCACGGTGGGCGAACACCGACACGAGATGCGTGGCTGTCGCTTTGGCGCGTAAAGCACCACGCAGCATCTTGCCGTCCAACGCGATCGGCACCAATCCACTGGGGTCGCGGCTGGCCACGTGTGCAGTGAAGTAACTGCCCATCCTGGCGTTGAGGTCGGCGGGGTCTAGCCGAGACAAAACAGCGCGGAAGGTCTTCTCACTGGGCCGCCGGAACCGGACCCCTAATTGGGCCAACACATCATCGGGAGCGGTGGCCGCCCATGTGGCAAAACCAGCATAGCCGCGCATCCCCGCGGCAGTGGCCAGAACCGCGATCGCCAACAAAGCCATCAGCGAATACCTCCGACCGCGTGGGTCCCTCGGGTCTGGCACCGAGGCCAACACATCGAGAAACTCCGATCCGATGAGCTCGCTGCGCTCACCAGGACTCCAGCGGTCGAACACCTCTGGAACCGACGACACAGGCAATACTGAAACGGTAGGCACGGGCAACTCCAGACCAACGACGAACAGTAACCAACTCGATCGTTCTCCAGATAGCCCGTGCCTACACTCCGGCCCCAATAGCGCGGCACCAAAGATCATCAACCCAGCTCACAAGCCTGCTAATCAACAACGCCGGAGCCCTGGTTACGAAACCCTTATCGATGATTGATTTTCCGATCACGACCGGATTACTCGAGCCGCGAATCTTTTCTGGCTTGAGAATAAGATCCTAGTTGCTCTATTTTGTCGATACTCATGTGGATGAGAGACCCCTGAACAGGGGAAACGCTGTGTTGGTGGGGCCGGGGTGGGTCGAGAAATGGCTCTATGAGGGATCGATTAGGAATGTGAGACTAGATAAATTTTTGTCGTGACGCCTTTTAAAAAATATCGTTCCGCAGTTAGTGGCTATCGCTGCGCCGAACGGCCCGCGGGCGCCGATGCCACCGTGGCCCGCCGGCCTGCGCTCGGGGGATCAACTCCGTCATCCTTCGAAGGATCGCCGGGCCTTGTGGTTGTTGGTAGCTGGTTGCCGATGATCGACGGCGCGACCCCGGCGGTGGTTTTGGCGGCATTTGAATGCAATTCAGGCGACCCGTGAGTTGCCCGAAATCTGTCAAAACCCGCCGCATTGTGCTGCCGAAGCGAACGGCGAATATTGTTGTCGGTAACCAAAACCCAGAACGACACGCCGGTCGGCGTGCCGCTGTTGATCGCCTCCGTAACTATACCGTGATCTGGAGTGTTTTCAGGGAGGCAGATTAGGTGAGCGGCAACCCGTTCCGAGGAATGTCGCGCCGGGAGTTCATCGCCAAGATGACGGGCGCTGGTGCCGCGGCATTGCTGATGGACTATGCGGGGCCGGTCATCGAAAAGGCATATGGGGCCGGGCCCTGCTCAGGTCAGCTGACTGACATCGAGCACATCGTGCTGTTGATGCAGGAGAACCGGTCATTTGACCATTACTTTGGCACCCTCTCCAGCATTCGGGGTTTCAGCGACCCATCGCCGACGTTTCAGCAAAAAGGTTGGAATCCCAGGACGCAGGCGCTGGACCCAGTAGGGACCACCATTCCGTTCCGGCTCGACACCACCCGCGGCCCTTTCTTGGACGGCGAGTGTGTCAACGACCCGGAGCACCAATGGACCGCAATGCATCTCTCGTGGAACGGCGGCGCCAACGACAACTGGTTGCCCGCTCAGGCGAATACCCGCACGGGGCCGTACGTCCCGATGACAATGGGCTACTACACGCGCCAAGACATACCGATCCACCATTTGCTGGCAGATACGTTCACAATCTGCGACGGCTACCACTGCTCGCTGTTGACCGGCACTTTGCCCAACAGGCTGTACTGGATGAGCGCCTGGAATGACCCGGCTGGCACCAACGGAGGGCCTCAGCTCGTAGAACCCGGCTTTCTGCCGCTGCATCAATACAGCTGGCGCATCATGCCGGAGAACCTCGAGGACGCCGGCGTGAGTTGGAAGGTGTACCAGAACAAAGACGCGGGGCGCTTCATCAATACCCCGATCAGCAACAATGGCCTGGTCCAGGCTTTCAAGCAGTCCGGTGATCCGCGGTCGAACCTGGCCAGGTACGGCATCGCGCCGGGCTACCCGGTGGACTTCGCCGCCGATGTCAAGGCCAACAGACTGCCGAAGGTTTCTTGGTTGGTGCCGAACTTCCTGCAGTCCGAACATCCCGCACTTCCGGTCGCGCTGGGCGCTGTGGCCATGGTGACGGCGCTGCGGATCCTGCTGTCCAATCCCGCGGTGTGGGAGAAGACGGCCCTGATCATCAGTTATGACGAGAATGGTGGCTTTTTCGATCACGTGACCCCGCCGACTGCGCCCCCCGGGACGCCCGGGGAATGGGTAACGGTGCCGGACATCAATTCAGTCCCGGGGTCGGGAGGAATCCGCGGACCGCTGGGGCTGGGCTTCCGAGTGCCCTGCATTGTTGTGTCGCCGTTCAGCCGCGGGGGCTTGATGGTCCATGACATCTTCGATCACACCTCGCAGCTGAAGTTGATCAGCAAACGATTCGACGTGCCAGTGCCCAACCTGACCGCGTGGCGAGATGGCGTGGTCGGCGACATGACCTCAACGTTCAACTTCGCAACCCCGCCAAATCCGTCGCGGCCCAATTTGAGTCACCCGCTTCTGGCGGCGGTGCCAAAACTCCCGCAATGTATCCCGAACGTGGTGCTGGGAACCTCGGATGGAACTTGCCCTGCCATCCCATATCGAGTGCCCTATCCTCAGTCGATGCCCGGCCAGGAAAGCACCCCGGTGCGTGGGATTCCCAGCGGATTGTGTGTGTGACCAGAGCGCACTGAGGGGATCGCGGTACCGACGACACCCGGCGCGTCCTGATGGTGCGCTGCGGGTTCGCCCTGGTCGGCGTGATCCGGCGAAGTTCTGTGGATTCGATTGGCGGACAATGAAATTAGCCGCTACCGGCGCAGTCGCGTCATCGGTCGGTCCGATGTCTGAAAATGCTTATGCGGCAGGGGCGATTCGCGAGAACCCGTCATTTCCACAGCGGCGGCGGGGATAACACGCGCGCAAGATTGCGGCGCCATACAACGGTTGGGCCCGGTTCACGCATACGCGCGCTATTGGACATGGCAACAATCCCCGGATCACACGCCGGTCGGCATTTGTCGCCTCTGGGCGTCCTCAACATAAGGTGACCCACGACACGCCAAGGAGTGCGCATGGTGAGCCGAGACGCGTTCGCCGGAATGTCACGTCGAGAATTTATGGCTAAGGCCACCGGGGTTGGCGCTTTTCTCACAGACTGGGCAGGGCTCCGGCGTTGTTGATTAGCAGGCTTGTGAGCTGGGTTGATGATCTTTGGTGCCGCGCTATTGGGGCCGGAGTGTAGGCACGGGCTATCTGGAGAACGATCGAGTTGGTTACTGTTCGTCGTTGGTCTGGAGTTGCCCGTGCCTACCGTTTCAGTATTGCGTGTGTCGTCGGTTCCAGAGGTGTTCGACTGCTGGAGTCCTGGTGAGCGCAGCGAGCTCATCGGATCGGAGTTTCTCGATGTGTTGGCCTCGGTGCCAGACCCGAGGGACCCACGCGGTCGGAGGTATTCGCTGGTGGCTTTGTTGGCGATCGCGGTTCTGGCCACTGCCGCGGGGATGCGCGGCTATGCTGGTTTTGCCACATGGGCGGCCACCGCTCCCGATGATGTGTTGGCCCAATTAGGGGTCCGGTTCCGGCGGCCCAGTGAGAAGACCTTCCGCGCTGTTTTGTCTCGGCTAGACCCCGCCGACCTCAACGCCAGGATGGGCAGTTACTTCACTGCACACGTGGCCAGCAGCGACCCCAGTGGATTGGTGCCGATCGCGTTGGACGGCAAGATGCTGCGTGGTGCTTTACGCGCCAAAGCGGCAGCCACGCATCTCGTGTCGGTGTTCGCCCACCGTGCCCGATTGGTGCTCGGTCAACTCGCTGTCGCCGAGAAAAGCAATGAAATTCCCTGCGTACGTGCCCTGCTCACGCTGCTGCCGGGTAGCTTGCGGTGGCTGGTCACCGTGGATGCGATGCATACCCAGGTCGTCACCGCGAAGTTGATCTGCGCCACCTTGAAGTCGCACTACCTGATGATCGTCAAGTCCAACCAAGCCAAAATATTTGCGCGTATCACCGCGCTGCCCTGGGCCGAGGTGCCCACAGCCGCTACCGACGACTCCCGCGGCCACGGCCGTGTCGAGACCCGCACCCCGCAAATCATCACCGCTGCACGAGGAATCGGCTTCCCCTACGCAAAACAAATCATCCGGATCACTCGTGAACGCTTGATCACCGCCACCGACCAGCGCAGCGTGGAGGTGGTCTATGCCATCTGCAGCCTGCCGTTCGAGCACGCCCGCCCTACCGCGATCATGACCTGGATGCGTCAACACTGGGGAATCGAGAACAGCCTGCACTGGATACGCGACGTCACCTTCGACGAAGACCGTCAAAGGGCACATACCGGAAACGGCGCACAGGTCCTAGCAACGCTACGCAACACCGCGATCAATCTGCACCGCCTCAACGGCGCCGACAACATCGCCGAAGCCTGCCGGATCACCGCTTTGACCGCCAACCGCCGCCTAGACCTCCTCAATCCACAATTCCCCAGCTCACAAGCCTGCTAATCAACAACGCCGGAGCCCTGACAGACTGGGCCGCTCCGGTGATTGAAAAGGCTTATGCGGCCGGTCCGTGCTCCGGACATCTGACCGATATTGAGCACATCGTGTTGTGTCTTCAGGAAAACCGGTCTTTTGACCACTATTTCGGCTCGCTCTCGAGTGTGGACGGGTTCGACACCCCAACGTCGTTGTTTCAGCAGAAGGGTTGGGACCCGCGGACGCAATCGGTCGATCCGGCCGGTACCACGGTGCCCTACCGCATCGATACGACCCGGGGGCCCAACGGAGTTGGCGAGTGCGTCAACGATCCCGATCACCAGTGGATCGCCGCCCACCTGTCTTGGAATGGGGGCGGCAACGACGGCTGGTTGGCCGCGCAGGCCAGGACGCGGTCGCAAGCCAATACACCGGTGGTAATGGGTTATTACGCACGCCCGGACATGCCCATCCATTACCTGCTCGCCGACACCTTCACGATATGCGACCAGTACCACTCGTCGCTGTTGGGCGGGACAATGCCCAATCGGCTGTACTGGATCAGTGGAACCGTCAATCCTGACGGTGACAAAGGCGGCCCTCAAATCGTCGAGCCGACTATTCAGCCGAAGTTGACATTCAGCTGGCGTCTGATGCCAGAGAATCTCAGCGATGCCGGTGTCAGCTGGAAGGTCTACAACAGCAAGTTACTCGGCGGGCTCAACGACACATCGCTGAGCCGCAACGGATATGTGGGCATCTTCAAGCAGGCGGGAGACCCGCGGTCGGATCTGGCCCGCTACGGCATTGCACCGCGTTATCCCGCCGACTTTGTGCTCGACATCATGAACAACCGGTTGCCGCAGGTGTCGTGGGTCGTCCCCCTGACCGTCGAGTCCGAGCATCCCTCGTTCCCGGTCGCGGTCGGTGCGGTCACCATCGTCAACCTGATCCGGGCCTTGCTGCGAAACCCGGCCGTGTGGGAGAAGACCGCGCTGATCATTGCCTACGACGAACACGGCGGCTTTTTCGACCATGTGACGCCGCCGACGCCGCCGGAGGGTACGCCCGGTGAATGGATCCCCCCAACGGTCGACATCAACACGGTCGACGGGTCCGGCGGTATCCGCGGGCCGATTGGGCTGGGCTATCGAGTGCCTTGCTTTGTCATTTCTCCCTACAGCCGCGGCGGGCTGCTGGCTCACGAGCGGTTCGACCACACCTCGCAGCTGCAGCTGATCGGCAAGCGATTCGGGGTGCCGGTTCCCAACCTGACCCCATGGCGGGCCAGCGTGACCGGGGACATGACTTCTGCATTCAATTTCGCTGTCCCGCCCAACCCCTCGCAGCCCAACCTCGACCATCCGGCCAAACAACTGCCGAAGCTGATCAACTGCGTACCGAATGCGGTGTTGGGATTTCTTAACGAAGGGCTTCCGTATCGGGTGCCTTATCCCCAGACGACGCCCACGCAGGAGTCCGGACCGGTGCGTGGCGTCCCCAGCGGCATCTGTTAGTCGCTGAATATTTGCCTATGCCAAAGGAAGCCCACCGCCATCGCAGCCGAGCGGCATGGGGCCCACGCGGCGCTGGTCGAGGCGCAGGTCGAGCCGGCGCCGGCCAGACCGTCGTGAGCCGTTCGCTGTGCAAGTTGCACATCGAGCGGCGTCCGTCTGGGCCCCCAGAAAATTCGATCAATCGGGGCATATGGCCCGCGATATTGGCTTACGATGCGGGTGCTTGGTGGTTTGTGTTTCGCCATTGAGAGTTGGGGTCTTGAGATCGGCACTGGAAGGGGACAGCGTGCTATTGCCTCTTGGTCCGCCCTTGCCACCTGATGCTGTGGCGGCTAAACGGGGTGAGTCGGGGCTGCTCTGCGGCTTGTCGGTTCCGCTCAGCTGGGGTACGGCCGTTCCGCCGGATGACTACGACCATTGGGCGCCGGAGCCTGAAGAGGGCGCCGAGGCCGTGGTCGAAGAAAACGTGGATGCGGCAGCTGCCGGTACCGACGAGTGGGACGAGTGGGCGGAATGGAGGGAGTGGGAGGCAGCAAATGCCGAACCTCATTTCGAGATGCCCCGTACCAGCAGCGTGATACCGAATTCGCCGGCGGCCGGTTGAGAGAGAGGGGGAAGACAGTCATTCCTTCACGATTGATTGGCGGCTTGGGGATCCCGCAGTTGGCAATACCAACAATCAATCTGCATGAGTAATCCCAGGTAACTGAGTCGAGAGAATTAGGAGACAGGCAAGATGGCAACACGCTTTATGACCGACCCGCACGCTATGCGGGACATGGCGGGCCGTTTCGAAATGCACGCCCAGACGGTTGAGGACGAGGCCCGCAAGATGTGGGCGTCCTCGCAGAACATCGCCGGCGCGGGCTGGAGCGGTATGGCTTCGGCAACCTCGCTGGACACCATGGGTCAGATGAACACCGCTTTCCGCAACATCGTCAACATGCTGCACGGCGTGCGTGACGGTCTCGTTCGCGACGCGAACAACTACGAGCAGCAAGAGCAGGCCTCGCAGCAGGTCCTCCGCGGCTAACGTCCACCGCAGCGAAAGCTGTTGCAGCCAAACACTTTTACAAGCTAAGGAGAACAGGTTCAATGACAATTAACTACCAGTTCGGCGATGTCGACGCCCACGGCGCCCTCATCCGCGCACAGGCCGCTTCGTTGGAGGCCGAGCACCAGGCCATCGTTCGCGATGTGCTGGCCGCCGGCGACTTCTGGGGTGGCGCCGGTTCGGTGGCTTGCCAGGAGTTCATCACCCAGTTGGGTCGCAACTTCCAGGTGATCTACGAGCAGGCCAACTCGCACGGCCAGAAGGTTCAGGCCGCCGGCAACAACATGGCGCAAACGGACAGCGCCGTCGGTTCCAGCTGGGCCTGATAGGTCTGGAGAAGTTTCGGTTCGCGGCGGCGCACCGCTGGCCGGTGCGCCCGCCCTACCGAAAATGTGCACGTCCATGTACGGGTACCCGGTGCCCGCACGTGGACGTGCGCATTTTTGTGCCTGATGTTCCCTGTGCCTAATTGTTCCCGTTGTCCGCAACACGCCGAGACGGTCGAGACGGTTGCGTTGGCTGGGGGCGTGGGCGCTAGAACCGCCCGCCGCCGCCCAGGAAGCCGCCGCCGGATGAGTCGCCGGACGAGCCCGAGGAGCCGCCGAACGAGGTGGGGCTCCACCCGCCGAAACCACCGCGCATGCCTCCGCTGAGGAGGTCGCCGATGATGATGCCGCCAAGGACTGCGCCGGTATTGCTGCCGCCCTGGCGCGTGTAGGCGCGCTGGGCGGCCTGCACGTCGGAATTGGCCAGCGACTGCGCGTTCGCGGCCAGCGTCGAGGCCGCGTTGGCCTGGGCGATCGCTTCGGTCGGATTGGTCGATCGGTAGCTCTGTGCGGCGTCGAGTCGACGTCCGGCCTCGGCCAGCCGGGTCCTGGCTTCCGGCCCGATACTGCCGCGACGGGTATCGATGTAGTCCGAGACCGCGCGTATCCGCGACTCGGCCGTGAACAGTGCCTGTTCAAGTGAACGTCTGAGGTGTTCGGCGTTTGCCTGCTCCTGGGCGATGGCGGCCAGGAGTCGATCGAGATCGGCGTCTGCCGTGGTGAGCTGGGCAAATGCACTCAGTGGATCCGCGGCGCCGGTGACGCGAGCGTTATCGACGGCCCGAGCGGCCGCATCGCGGGCCGCGATCAGCTCTGCTGCGTAGGCCGATTTGTTGGCCGGTGACTTCTGCAATTGCTCGTTGGCGTGCTGGATGCCCGCCTGAATGTCAGCCAGCACCGACGGCATGGTGGCAACCGCATGTCTGATGTCGCCGGCCGCGCTGTCCACCGCGTCGAGCAGCGAACGAGCCTGACCGAGCGCGGACTCGGCGGCACGTACCGCATCCACCAAACCCGTCTGTTGGCCGCTGACTGCCTTTGCGGACAACTCACGTGCCGAGCTGATGTTGCTATCGGCGAAAGCCAGCAGTTCGTGGGCGGAGGTGACATTGGCGGAGATCGAACTCAGCGCGGTGGCCCCGAACTCGTCGTGCAGCTCGACCAGTCGCTGTTCGGTCGGGGCAATGCGGGTGGTGAGTTCGATGTATTGCTGGGTGAGCAGGTCCAGCCGGGCCGGTGCGTTGATCACCAAGTCACGCAGCTTTTCGAAGGCTTCGGTCTGGGACTCCAGTTCGCGGTCGGCGTTGGCGGCCGAAACGATCACCCGGGTTAGTAGGTCACGCCGCTGCGCGGGTGTCTCGGGGGTGCTGTCGTCAAGCTGCTGACGCACGCTAAACGCTTGGGATAGCGCAGCTTTGGCGTTGCGTACCGCCTGGGAAAACGGCGCGGTCCGTTGTTCGCCGAACTCGTCGATCGCCACGGCGAGCTCATTGGAACTGGTGCGCACGGCGTTGTCGACATCGACCACCATTGACCGGGACAGTTCGTCGAGGACGTCCAACGGCACCGCGGCGAGAGCCCGGGCATCGGTGGGGTCGACCCACCGTGCCGCAGCCAGTGCGTTGGTGCGCCGCCGGCTTGCGCGGTAGCGCATCACAATCCAGAAGATCGCGACGGCTACGGCGAGGACGCTCAGGACGACGAGCAGCGGTATTCCGCCGGACGGGCGTGGCGATTTGTTGAGTCCGTCCGCCGCGGCGACGGCAGCGCCGGCCCAGTCGCCGTCGCGCAGTTTGGGCTCGATCTTGTTGCGGCGCAGACTTTCGACCTGGCTGGAGGTGATCCCGTCCACGGTGGACGGCACCAGGAACGCGTAGGAGCGGGCGACGGTGGCCACGGCCAGTATCGCGTCGTAGTCACCCAGCTCGCTGGTTTGCATGGTGCGCTGCGCCCAGTTCGTGGCGCTCTGCCCGGAGAAATCGTCGACGTAGACCACCCAGAGCCGCACATGTAGCTCGGTGTAGAGCTGGTTGACGGCGGTTGTCACCTTCGCGCGACCCGAACTGGTGAGCGCGTCAGCGTTGTCGGTGACATAGCTCGCCAGCCGGAATGGCGGTTGTGCGCCGGAAGGCGGCGCCAACAGCAGCCCGGTGGTGAAGATCATCAAGATCACGCCAAGTAGGCGGGGGATGCGCATAGCCTAATTTAGCCTGGCGAGCACACAGTCTCATCGAAGCAAGGCTTTGCATGTCCGGGCGATTCGCCGCCGGAGGCAAACAGTGTCGGCGCGAGCGCCGGCCGTGGGTCCCGGCGGCGATCTGCCTGGCAGACTGTGGGGCGGTGAGCACAAAGCAACAGGAGCCGTATGGCGACTTCGACCGCCAAAGGCGCGTGGTCGAAGCGCCCAAGACCGCGGGTCTGCCGGGCACCGAAGGTCAACATCGCACCGACTTCGCCCGCGACCGCGCTCGAGTGTTGCACTGTGCTGCGCTGCGCAGGCTTGCCGACAAGACCCAGGTCGTCGGACCGCGCGAAGGCGATACGCCCCGCACCCGGTTGACCCACTCACTGGAAGTGGCCCAGATCGGGCGGGGCATGGCGATCGGCCTGGGCTGCGACTTGGACCTGGTCGAATT
The DNA here is from genome assembly GCF_003584745.1 of Mycobacterium pseudoshottsii JCM 15466. Lineage (NCBI taxonomy): Bacteria > Bacillati > Actinomycetota > Actinomycetes > Mycobacteriales > Mycobacteriaceae > Mycobacterium > Mycobacterium pseudoshottsii. The sequence goes on along the minus strand of NZ_AP018410.1, from coordinate 4,033,147 downwards.
GGCGGGTCTGGCCCACGACATCGGGCACCCGCCCTACGGGCACAACGGTGAACGGGCGCTGGACGAAGTCGCCACCGGATGCGGTGGCTTTGAGGGAAACGCGCAAAACTTCCGCATTCTGACCAGCCTCGAGCCGAAAGTTCTTGATGAACACGGCCTTAGCGTGGGTCTGAACCTGACCCGGGCAGCACTGGACGCGGTCACCAAATATCCCTGGCCACGTGGCCGCGCGCGGCGCAAGTTCGGTTTCTACGACCAAGATCTGCAACCAGCGCTTTGGGTTCGGCAGGGGGCGCCGCAGCGCCGGCCGTGCCTGGAAGCCCAGGTGATGGACTGGGCCGATGATGTCGCCTATTCGGTGCACGACGTCGAGGACGGTGTCGTCTCCGAACGCATCGATCTGCGGGTGCTTGCCGACCATGACGAGGCGGCGGCGCTGGCCAAGCTGGGGGAGAGCGAATTCTCGCGGGTCAGTGCCGACGAATTGATGGAGGCTGCCGGTCGGCTGTCGGGGCTTCCCGTCGTCGCGGCGGTAGGCAAGTACGACGCGATGTTAGCGGCCTCGGTCGCGCTGAAGCAGTTGACCAGCGAGCTGGTGGGCCGGTTCGCGTCCGCCGCGATCGCGACTACCCGGGCCGCGGCCGGGCCGGGGCCGCTGGTGCGTTACCAGGCGGATCTGCACGTGCCCGAGTTGGTGCGAGCCGAGGTCGCGGTGCTGAAAATACTGGCGCTGCAGTTCATCATGTCCGATCCGCGGCATCTCGAGACTCAGGCCCGGCAACGCGAACGAATCCACCGGGTGGCGCAGCTGCTGTATGCGGGGGCGCCGCGCACGCTCGATCCGATCTTTGCCGCGGCATTCAATGCCGCCGGGGACGACGGCGCTCGGATGCGGGTCGTCGTCGATCAGATCGCCTCCTACACCGAGGGCCGCTTGGAACGTATCGACGCCGCGCAGCTGGGCGATGGGAGGGTCGGGTAAGCGGCCTGATGGCGTAGCTGTGCACGCTTTAGACTGAGCCGATGTCGGGTCCGGCGGGTACTAGAGATGCGGGTCGTCCCGGTTCGGGAGGCCGGTCGCGGATTTCTGATCGTGACATCGCCGCCATCCGCGAAGGCGCCCGCATCGAGGATGTCGTCGGCGACTACGTCCAGCTCCGACGCGCCGGCGCCGACTCACTCAAGGGTCTGTGCCCGTTTCACAACGAAAAGTCGCCGTCGTTTCATGTGCGACCCAATCACGGCCACTTCCATTGCTTCGGCTGCGGTGAGGGCGGCGACGTGTACGCGTTCGTGCAGAAGATCGAACACGTCAGCTTCGTCGAGGCGGTGGAACTGCTCGCCGACCGGATCGGTCACACGATCAGCTACACCGGCGCGGCCACCAGTGTGCAGCGTGATCGCGGCAGCCGCAGCAGGCTGATTGCCGCCAATGCGGCCGCCGCGGCGTTTTACGCCGAGGCCCTCGAGTCCCCCGAGGCGGCACTGGCCCGTAAGTACCTGACCGAGCGCAGTTTTGACGCTGCGGCCGCCCACCACTTCGGCTGCGGCTTTGCGTCGTCGGGGTGGGACTCTTTGACAAAGCATTTGCAGCGCAAGGGCTTTGAGTTCAAGGAACTGGAGGCGGCCGGGTTGTCCCGGCAGGGGCGACGTGGCCCGATCGACCGGTTTCACCGGCGCCTGCTGTGGCCCATCCGCTCCTCGGCCGGTGAGGTGATCGGGTTCGGGGCGCGGAGGTTGTTCGATGACGACCCGATGGACGCCAAGTACGTCAACACCCCCGAGACGCTGTTGTACAAGAAGTCCTCGGTGCTGTTCGGAATCGACCTGGCCAAGCGCGATATCGCCAGGGGGCATCAGGCCGTGGTGGTCGAGGGCTACACCGACGTGATGGCCATGCATCTGGCCGGTGTCACCACGGCTGTGGCATCCTGCGGCACCGCGTTCGGCGACGAGCACTTGGCGATGCTGCGCCGGCTGATGATGGACGACAGCTTCTTTCGGGGCGAGCTGATCTATGTCTTCGACGGTGACGAAGCGGGCCGTGCCGCCGCGCTCAAGGCCTTCGACGGTGAACAGAATTTGGCCGGTCAGTCCTTTGTCGCGGTCGCCCCGGACGGGATGGACCCTTGTGACCTGCGGTTGGCCTCGGGCGATACCGCCCTGCGTGACTTGGTGGCCCGACGGACCCCGTTGTTCGAGTTCGCGATCCGCACCGCCCTCGCCGAGTCGGACCTGGAGAGCGCCGAGGGCCGGGTGGGCGCGTTACGCCGCTGCGTACCGATGGTGGGTCAGATCAAAGACCCCACGCTGCGCGACGAGTACGCCCGGCAGTTGGCCGGTTGGGTCGGTTGGGACGATGTGGCTCAAGTCATCGACCGGGTGCGTGGCGAAGCGAAGAACGCCACCAGACCGAACCGGGGTGGTGCCGCGACCAAGACACCTCGTCGCGTCGCTCACGAGTCCACTGACACGGGCTCTGCCGAGCCGGCCGCCGCTCGCCCCGACCCGCGTGATCCGACGCTGTGGCCGCAGCGTGAGGCGCTCAAATCGGCGCTGCAGTACCCGGCGCTGGCCGGGCCGGTCTTCGACACCCTGACCGTCGAGAGTTTCACCCACCCCGGGTACGCCGCGGTGCGAGCAGCCATTGACGCGGCGGGCGGCACGGCGACCGGGGTCACCGGGGCGCAATGGATGGACATGGTGCGCCAACAGACCACTTCACCGTTGACCTCAGGGCTGATCAGTGAATTGACGGTAGAGACGATCCAGGTTGATGAGGAGAAACTGCCCCGCTACATCGGTGGTGTCCTGGCCCGGCTGCAGGAGGTCTGGATGGGCCGGCAGATCGCCGAGGTGAAATCCAAGCTCCAGCGGATGTCACCGATTGAACAAGGCGACGAGTATCACGCGCTGTTTGGCGACCTGGTCGCTATGGAGGCCTATCGACGCAGCCTGTTGGAACAGGCCAGCGGCGATGACCTCACCGCGTGAGACGGGGCGTCAGGTCAGGGTGCGGCCTTGGGTTGGCGTTCAACGACGACCGTTTGCGTGTCGATCTCGGTCAACGTGACGAACCCGGAATCGGGGGAGACGCGGTTGGCGATCTTGCGGCGTCCGGCGTCGATCACCGTTTTGGCGGCGGGGCTGCCGGTAAGCGCGCGATAGGTGCCGGCGATCTGCTCGTAACGGCGGCGCCCGGCCTTCGCGCCCAACACGTAACCCAGTCCCAGCAGGGCGACATACCCGATCAATGCTGTCCCTCCGACTAACGGTGCGGTTGCTTCTATCCTGCCTCACGGGCACGGCGGTGCGCTCGCCCGATCCCTCCAGCCGGGTGCGCGGCGCCGAAAAAACGACGATCGGGTGGGTATCTGGTCCCTCTGATAGTTGGGCGCAGGTCTACCAGTACGCTAGAGTCGTCCCGCGATCTGCGCCACCGTTCGCATGGACCGGTTAGTCCCCTGTAGCTCAATTGGCAGAGCATTCGGCTGTTAACCGAAGGGTTGGAGGTTCGAGTCCTCCCGGGGGAGCCAAGATAGTTAGACGGGTCGCTTGATCGATTGACCGGCATTCCGCGGACATCGCCGCTACCCGTTAACCCGCTGCGATAATTACCGCTCAGGCAATGGGTGCCCGGCGAAGGCGGGCGACCAGTGGGTAGAGCTGGCAGCCCAGGCAGATACCGAATGCCGCGTTGAGGAAGGCCGCGAACAACGCCAACGAGGTCGCGACGACGCCCCACAGCGGTACCCCGAGGGCAAAGCCGACGACGCCGGCGGCGGCGAAAACCAGTCCGACCAATTGGGCGAACCGCAGTGGCGGCACCGGCTCGAGTTCCCGCGCCGGTCCAAGTCGCGCAGCGGCGAGTTTGGCGAACAGGAATCCATAGGGGCTGCGGCGTGGACCCCGCAGCGCGGTGACGGCGAAGACCATGGTCTGGACGCCCAGGATCACCGCTGCGGCCCGGGTGCTGGAGATGGAGACGACCAGGGTGAGGATCAGGACCATCGTGGTGATCCACGCGGCAAATCGCGGGCCTCGTACATCCACTTGACTTGGATGGCTGGGCATCTGGCCGCTCCTGTCCGGCGGTGGCGGTTAGGTGAGCAAGGGGATCAGCGTTGCCCGCAGGTCAGCTACCTTCGGGACACCCGCGGTGCGGTATCGCTGCCGCCCGTCGGTGTCGAAGATGAAGGTAGTGGGTAAGGAGAGCACAGACAGCCGTTTCGCCGCGACCGGATTCGCGTCGATGTCGACCTCCACGTGTGCCACATCGGGTAGCTCCTCGCATACCTGATCGACCACGCGGCGCACCGCGGCGCAGGGGCCACACCAATTGGCGCTGAAGTGCATGACGGTGGGCCTGGTTTCAGATAGGCCAAGATCCGAGGTGTCCTGGTGCGCGCGGTCGGTCGAGGGGCCGGTTTCACGCAACACTCCCGCGCGGCGATTGACCGTCAGCCCGATCGCCGATGCCCCGGTCAGGGCCGCGACGATCGCGGAGGCGGCTATCAAAGTGGTGCTCATCGGCCAATCCTCAGATCGAGAAGTCTTCGCCGTGCCACACCCCGGCCTCCGGCGGCCGGATCACCCGCGCGTTGGGCGGGCGGTCGTCGACCTGCGCCTCCAACCTGGCCACCCTGGTCAGCAGCGACTGCAGGCTGACCCCCACCAGATCGGGTAGTAGCGAGTCGTCGTCTCCAGACGGCCCCTGGCGGCTGATGACCTGTCCGGGCACCCCCACCACCACCGCACTCGACGGGACTTCTTTGACGACGACGGAGTTGGCGCCGACGCGGCTGTCGTCGCCGATCTTGATCGGGCCCAGGATCTTGGCGCCCGCGCCGATGATCACCCGGTCGCCGAGAGTGGGATGGCGTTTGCCGACGTCGGTGCCGGTGCCGCCGAGGGTGACACCGTGGTACAGCGTGACGTCGTCGCCCACCTCTGCGGTCTCACCGATGACAACCCCGGTCGCGTGATCGATGAACAGCCCGCCACCGAGTACGGCCCCGGGGTGGATATCGACACCGGTCAGGATGCGATTGATCTCGCCCAGCGCGCGCGCCACCAGACGGGCGTTACGACGCCACAACCAGTGGCTGATCCGGTGTCCCCACACCGCGTGCACGCCCGGGTAGCAGAAGATGACCTCCAGCGTGGTGGGCCGGGCCGGATCACGCTGTCTGGCGGCCTGGATGTCGCGTCGTATCTGGGTCAGCATGGTCACTCGCTCAGATCCGCGAACAACACCGTGCTCAGATATCGCTCGCCAAAGTCGGGTAGGACGACGACGATGAGTTTCCCGGCGTTCTCCGGCCGGTGGGCTAGCTCGCGCGCCGCCCACACGGCCGCGCCCGACGAGATGCCGACCAGCAGTCCTTCTTCGGTTGCCATCCGTCGGGCCAGCTCGAGGGCATCGTCGTTGCCGACGGTTATCACCTCGTCGACCAGGGCGAGGTCGAGCACCGGGGGCACGAATCCCGCACCGATGCCCTGGATCGGGTGCGGTCCCTTCTGTCCACCGGACAGCGCCGGGGACGCCGCCGGTTCCACGGCAACAAACTGGGCCGAAGGCCTGCGCTGCTTGATGACCTGGGCAACTCCGGTGATTGTGCCGCCCGTCCCGACTCCGGATACGAAGATGTCGACCTTGCCGTCGGTGTCGCGCCACACTTCTTCTGCGGTCGTGACGGCGTGGACCGCCGGATTCGCCGGATTTTCGAATTGCTGGGGGATGAAGTATCGGTCGTCGGTCTTGGCCAGCTCCTCGGCTTTGGCGATGGCGCCCGCCATGCCCTCCGCGCCGGGGGTGAGGACGAGCTCGGCGCCGTAGGCGCGCAACAGCATGCGCCGCTCGATGCTCATCGTGTCCGGCATCGTCAGCACGCACTTGTAGCCGCGTGCGGCGGACACCATGGCCAGCGCGATGCCGGTGTTGCCGCTGGTCGGTTCGAGGATGATGGTGTCGGGTTTGATCAGACCGGCTTTCTCGGCCGCATCGATCATCGCGACCCCGATGCGGTCTTTGATGCTTCCGGCTGGATTGAACGATTCCAGTTTGGCGACGACATCGGCCGCTGCGCCGTCGGTGACCCGCCGCAGCCGGACCAGCGGCGTACCCCCAATCAGCTGGGTGATGTTTTCTGCGATGGTCATTGGCAGTCTCCGTCGGTGTCGGCGCCGCCCGCGGCGGCCACCCGGATGCGGTCGAACTCGGTTGTGGTGGGAGCAGGAGTCGTTGGCCAAACTGGGAGTCGGTGCGTGGCGCCGGCGGCCGCCTCGGTACCGGGGCGCCCGACGCGGCCAGTGCCGCTGAGGCTCAGGGGGATTGGCGCCCGTGGTTGGTCCGAGAAAGCGGAGCCGGAAGCGGTGGTGGGCTGGTCGAGTTCGCCGACGTCCGGGCCGGTACAAGTGCGCGGGTTAACGGCGGGAAACGCTGAGATGTCCTGCCGGACAACGCCGTTGCCCGGCTTTACCGCCACTCGCGCGGCGGCCGGGCTGATCAGATGGTGGTAGCGCGGTGTCCGGTCCGCCCGGGCTTTGCGGTTGGGTACGGATAACACAGTCATAGCGGGGTTGGTCTTCCTGAAGACTTTGGTCAGCTTGCGTCACAATCCATGAGGCGACAGAGGCGACGATTACTGGACGGTCAGAACGCGTCAGGAATCAACAGCAACAACAACAGTCCACGGCGGGGCAGCGCGTGAGGACAAAGCTCAGCTGTGCGGCCTGTTGCATGGCTCTACTATAAGGCATGCGGGTATTCCGCCTGTTCGGACGGCAGGGCCCGGCATGCGCGTCGAGTGGGCTTGGCTGCTGGCTCGTGCCGGTTCACGGCTGCGGGGCGGGTCTGGAGCGGTAGCGCGATCGCCGACACTAGTCGTATTCGGGCAGCCACATGGTTTCGCGAATGGCCTGACCTACGTCAGCATGGATTCTGGTGGCCACGTTGTCTGCGACGGCTGCTTGGTACACGGCCGCCGCGACCGTTCTCGAAATCCCCCGCAGGTTCTGGACATCCGGCAGCAGGGAATCCCCGGTCGTTGTCGGACTCGCCTGGTGCGCAGGGGCTTTCGCTGCCGCTCGCAGCATGCCCTGGGTCAACAACCGGGCCCCGGCCACGATCACGCCCAGCCCTATGCCGGGGAACACCAGCACGTTGTTGGCCTGGCCGATCGTGTAGGCGATGTCGTGGTATTCGACGGGTGCGACCGGGGTGCCGGTGGTAACCAACGCCTTTCCTCCCGACCACGCCAGCACGTCGGCGGACATGGCCTCCATCCGCGAGGTCGGATTGGACAGCGGAAAGATCATCGGGCGATCGCACGATTGCATCATCGCCTCGACCACCTCTTGGTTGAATGCGCCGGAGACGGTCGAGGATCCGAGCAGGACGGTCGGTGCGGCGAGCTTGATCGCGTCGACCAGGCCCACCCGATCCGAGGCGCCGACGCCTAGCCGGGCCCGGTTCTTGGCGTAGGGCACCTGGAACTCGCGCAGGTCAGCCATGTCGTCGAACAACAGGCCTTGTTTATCGACGGCCCAGATCTGCGACGTTGCCTGCTCGACGGTGGCGCCATCGGCGACCATCGCGTCACGGATCTGGTCGGCGACTCCAACCCCGGCGGTACCGGCGCCGAAGACAATCACCGTGTTGTCGCGCACCGGGACTCCGGTGACATGGGATCCGCCGTCAATGGCCGCCACCACCACCGCGCCGGTGCCCTGTACGTCATCGTTGAACACGCAGTAGTCCGCACCGTATGTCCGCAGGATCATCCGCGCGTTGGTCGGCCCGAAGTCCTCGAAGTGCAGCATCGCGCGGGGGAACAGCCGGTGGGCGATCTCGATGTAGCGCTTGATGAACTGGTCGTATTCCTCGCCGCGGCGCCGGGCATGGCGATTACCCAGATAGAACGGGTCCTGCAACAGCTGTTCGTTGTCGGTACCGACATCGAGTGACACCGCCAGACTGCGGCGAGGGTCGATGCCGCCGCCCGCGGTGTACAGGGCCAACTTGCCCACCGCGATCTGGATGCCCCCGACGCCCCAGTCTCCGATGCCAAGGATGGCTTCGGCGTCGGTGCAGACGATCAGGTCGACGTCGTCGGGACCCAGACCGAACGTTTCGAAGGCAGCAGCGATCTCATCGGGCTCATCGATGCTCAGAAACAATCCCCGTTGACTACGGTATTCATCCGAGAAGCGTTGGATGGCCTCTCCGACGGTGGGCGTGTACACCACCGGCATGAGCTCGACCAGGTGCTCGGTCAGCACTTTGTAGTACAGCAGTTCGTGGCGATAGTGCAGCTGCTCCAGGAGCAGATTGCGGCCCAGGTCAGTGGCCAGGCTTTGCAGCTGATGCCATACGCGTTCGGACTGTTGGTCCAGGGTGAGCACGGCGGCGGGCAGTCGGCCGGTCAGGCCCAGTGCTCGACGTTGCTCGTGGGTAAAGCCGACGCCGCGATTGAGACTTGGTGTGGACAACGCATCCGGAAACCGAGGCACCCGGGCATCGCTCATCGATAGCCTCCATCCGTGACTTGACGAGTTAAGCCACGGTAACGCCCCGCGGCGGCCCCGGGAAGATGATCGGCGCCTGCGCGTTTCTGCCGGCTGTTTCCCGGCGGACTGGTCGGGCTTCCGGTATCGCATACCGCTGTCGCTGAGGCGTTTTCGGCGTTGTCGGCCCGGACGCCGCGCTGGCCAAGCCGCGCCCTGGGCGCACGCTACGGGTGGGTTTGGGGAGCCCGGCCGGGACCATGGTGAATGATCTCTCGCCGCAATCGGGCATAAGGAAGCTGCCGGCACATATTTATTCACGCCAAGTTACAAATTCGCGGACACCGACGGTTATCGAAGCTTACAGTTCACCGCAGATCGTTGCCGAAATTCACGCAATCGGGACGCGCTCCCAATGCCTGATGAACGGGGCCGGTATGAACCGCACTCAGCTCCTCACCATCTTTGCCACCGGGCTTGGCCTATTCATGATCTTCCTTGACGCGTTCATCGTGAATGTGGCGCTACCGGACATCCAAAATACCTTTGGAGTGGGGGAGGACGGCCTGCAATGGGTGGTGGCGGCATACAGCCTCGGCATGGCGGTCTTCATCATGTCGGCCGCCACGCTTGCCGACCGCTACGGCCGCCGTCGCTGGTACCTGATGGGTATCGTCTTGTTCACGCTGGGATCGATCGCCTGCGGTTTGGCGCCCTCGATCGCGATGCTCACCGCTGCGCGGGGGGTTCAGGGTTTCGGTGCGGCAACGGTCAGCGTCACTTCACTGGCACTGGTGAGCGCCGCATTTCCCAACCCGAAGGAGAAAGCGCGAGCGATCGGGATCTGGACCGCGGTCGCCAGCGTGGGCACCGCTACTGGCCCGACGCTGGGCGGTCTGCTGGTGGATACGTGGGGGTGGCGGAGCATCTTCTACGTGAACGTGCCCATGGGGGTGTTCGTCATTCTGCTCACCGTCGGATTTGTGGCGGAGTCGCGCAACGCCCGGGCCGGCCGGTTGGATCTGTCTGGTCAGGCGCTGTTCATCGTCACCGTGGGAGCCTTTGTTTATGCCGTAATTGAGGGCCCCCAGATCGGCTGGACATCGCCGCTGATCCTTACTCTGCTCATCAGGGCTCCGGCGTTGTTGATTAGCAGGCTTGTGAGCTGGGTTGATGATCTTTGGTGCCGCGCTATTGGGGCCGGAGTGTAGGCACGGGCTATCTGGAGAACGATCGAGTTGGTTACTGTTCGTCGTTGGTCTGGAGTTGCCCGTGCCTACCGTTTCAGTATTGCCTGTGTCGTCGGTTCCAGAGGTGTTCGACCGCTGGAGTCCTGGTGAGCGCAGCGAGCTCATCGGATCGGAGTTTCTCGATGTGTTGGCCTCGGTGCCAGACCCGAGGGACCCACGCGGTCGGAGGTATTCGCTGATGGCTTTGTTGGCGATTGCGGTTCTGGCCACTGCCGCGGGGATGCGCGGCTATGCTGGTTTTGCCACATGGGCGGCCACCGCTCCCGATGATGTGTTGGCCCAATTAGGGGTCCGGTTCCGGCGGCCCAGTGAGAAGACCTTCCGCGCTGTTTTGTCTCGGCTAGACCCCGCCGACCTCAACGCCAGGATAGGCAGTTACTTCACTGCACACGTGGCCAGCAGCGACCCCAGTGGATTGGTGCCGATCGCGTTGGACGGCAAGATGCTGCGTGGTGCTTTACGCGCCAAAGCGACAGCCACGCATCTCGTGTCGGTGTTCGCCCACCGTGCCCGATTGGTGCTCGGTCAACTCGCTGTCGCCGAGAAAAGCAATGAAATTCCCTGCGTACGCGCCCTGCTCACGCTGCTGCCGGGTAGCTTGCGGTGGCTGGTCACCGTGGATGCGATGCATACCCAGGTCGTCACCGCGAAGTTGATCTGCGCCACCTTGAAGTCGCACTACCTGATGATCGTCAAGCCCAACCAAGCCAAAATATTTGCGCGTATCACCGCGCTGCCCTGGGCCGAGGTGCCCGCAGCCGCTACCGACGACTCCCGCGGCCACGGCCGTGTCGAGACCCGCACCCTGCAAATCATCACCGCTGCACGAGGAATCGGCTTCCCCTACGCAAAACAAATCATCCGGATCACTCGTGAACGCTTGATCACCGCCACCGACCAGCGCAGCGTGGAGGTGGTCTATGCCATCTGCAGCCTGCCGTTCGAGCACGCCCGCCCTACCGCGATCATGACCTGGATGCGTCAACACTGGGGAATCGAGAACAGCCTGCACTGGATACGCGACGTCACCTTCGACGAAGACCGTCAAAGGGCACATACCGGAAACGGCGCACAGGTCCTAGCAACGCTACGCAACACCGCGATCAATCTGCACCGCCTCAACGGCGCCGACAACATCGCCGAAGCCTGCCGGATCACCGCTTTGACCGCCAACCGCCGCCTAGACCTCCTCAATCCACAATCCCCCAGCTCACAAGCCTGCTAATCAACAACGCCGGAGCCCTGCTCTGCTCATGACCGCCGTAGTTGGCTGCGCCCTTTTCCTTTGGCTCGAGGGAAGGTCAGCGGATCCAATGATGGATCTGACGTTGTTTCGTGACAGCTCTTATGCGCTTTCCATCGGGACTATTTGCACGGTGTTCTTCGCGGTCTATGGGATGCTGCTGCTCACCACGCAGTTCCTGCAGAACGTTCGGGGCTACACCCCGGGGGCGACCGGCCTGATGATCCTCCCGTTCAGCGCCGGCGTCGCCGTCGTTTCGCCACTGGTGGGAAGCCTGGTTGCGCGGGTCGGCGCGCGCGTGCTCATCCTCATCGGGCTCGGTCTGTTGATGCTGGGGCTGCTTACGCTGATCGCCAGCGAGCACCGGAGCTGGGCCCTGGTACTGGTCGGCCTTGGATTTTGTGGCACCGGCGTGGCGCTGTGTCTGACACCGATCACCACCGTCGCCATGACCGCGGTTCCCCCGGAACGCGCTGGCATGGCGTCGGGCATCATGAGTGCACAGCGGGCGATCGGCTCGACGATCGGCTTCGCCGTGTTGGGATCGGTATTGGCCGCCTGGCTGTCGGCCACGCTCGAACCTCACCTGGAACCTGCGGTGCCCGATCCGGTCCAGCGACACACCATTGCCGAAGTCATCATCGACAGTGCCAACCCGCGCGCCCACGTCGGTGGGATCGTGCCGCGGCGGGAAATCGTGCACCGCGATCCCGTGGCGATCGCGGAGGAAGACTTCATCGAAGGCATACGCGTGGCGTTCTTCATCGCCACGGCATCACTAGGCTTCGTGTTTCTGGCGGGCTGGCGGTGGTTCCCCCGAGGCGGGGCAGGCATGCTCGGCGATGCCGAGCGCGAGGCGGACGCCGTCGGTCTTTGAATCGTCGAGGGAAAGTCGGGACGTCGGCCGGCCCGACGCCGCTGGGGTACTTCTGGGCCGCACGCCCCGCCAGCTGCGCTACGTTCCGGCACCAAGAGCTGGCCAAACCTGCACGATGTAGCCAAGCTTCGCCAATCCGGCGTCGTTGACCACGTCGCTGGACTCCGCTGCTACCTGCCGTACACCAGAAGTGCTATGTCCCAACGCCCTGCAGAACAAGGACCACAAGAAGTCGAGTTCCTTTGAGCCGTGGTGCTTCTCAGATAATGTGCTCCTCATCTGCGCCGCGAGGGTGTCTGAGTGGCAGGTATCGGTCAGGCGGGTACCGGCTCACCGCTTGTCGCGTTGGTCCAGTCGGTGTCCCAACTGTTCGGCAACATTGGCAATCGCGGGCTGTCGCTGAAATCGTTGCTCTCTAGCACCGTTACCCCCGCGGGGGAAGCGTGTGACTTCGCGGACAGGGTTCCGGCAAAGCCCGGTGCTGTTGAATCTTGCTGGCAAGCTACCGCCGTAGCCGTTGTGTTTGGATGAGCGAGCGTGCTGGCCGCCACCAGCCTGGCTTCCGGCGCTACGCTTGGCGGCCCATCGCCGGCCGACGCTACCGCAGAAGAACTGTCCCACAGCGGCTTTGCTCCGGTGTGTGCGGCCACAGGCTTGGCGCTCGCAGTCGCTAGTCCGGCGTCGGCGGGCGGCACGCCCACGCTCGCAGGCTGTGCGTAAAGGCTGAGCAGAAACGGAAGATTCTGGGCAATATCGATATCGAAGGCAGCCGACAAACCCCGCTCGGTACCGGTCAACGCGCATGCCGTTGCAACTGCGAACGGAGAACTAGCCGCCACGGCCAAAGCCAGCGGCACTGGAGCGATCGCCGCCGCGAGCAGCGCGATCATGATCGGGATGATGTTCTCGATGACGACTGTCGCCAGGGCCCAAACGACAAATGCCACCGTCCCAATCACGAACATGAGAGCCTGTAACAGCTCTCCCGCTATCAGGAGGGCAATCAGTTCCGATACGAAAAGATATATGAACTCGGCAAGTTTCGCGATAAACGCAATAATCGCCAGGATGGTTTCCCATAGGAATAGCGGTGCTGGGACGAGGGCGTCCGAGAGGGCGCCGGCGAGGCAGGGCTCCGGCGTTGTTGATTAGCAGGCTTGTGAGCTGGGTTGATGATCTTTGGTGCCGCGCTATTGGGGCCGGAGTGTAGGCACGGGCTATCTGGAGAACGATCGAGTTGGTTACTGTTCGTCGTTGGTCTGGAGTTGCCCGTGCCTACCGTTTCAGTATTGCCTGTGTCGTCGGTTCCAGAGGTGTTCGACCGCTGGAGTCCTGGTGAGCGCAGCGAGCTCATCGGATCGGAGTTTCTCGATGTGTTGGCCTCGGTGCCAGACCCGAGGGGCCCACGCGGTCGGAGGTATTCGCTGATGGCTTTGTTGGCGATCGCGGTTCTGGCCACTGCCGCGGGGATGCGCGGCTATGCTGGTTTTGCCACATGGGCGGCCACCGCTCCCGATGATGTGTTGGCCCAATTAGGGGTCCGGTTCCGGCGGCCCAGTGAGAAGACCTTCCGCGCTGTTTTGTCTCGGCTAGACCCCGCCGACCTCAACGCCAGGATGGGCAGTTACTTCACTGCACACGTGGCCAGCAGCGACCCCAGTGGATTGGTGCCGATCGCGTTGGACGGCAAGATGCTGCGTGGTGCTTTACGCGCCAAAGCGACAGCCACGCATCTCGTGTCGGTGTTCGCCCACCGTGCCCGATTGGTGCTCGGTCAACTCGCTGTCGCCGAGGAAAGCAATGAAATTCCCTGCGTACGTGCCCTGCTCACGCTGCTGCCGGGTAGCTTGCGGTGGCTGGTCACCGTGGATGCGATGCATACCCAGGTCGTCACCGCGAAGTTGATCTGCGCCACCTTGAAGTCGCACTACCTGATGATCGTCAAGTCCAACCAAGCCAAAATATTTGCGCGTATCACCGCGCTGCCCTGGGCCGAGGTGCCCACAGCCGCTACCGACGACTCCCGCGGCCACGGCCGTGTCGAGACCCGCACCCCGCAAATCATCACCGCTGCACGAGGAATCGGCTTCCCCTACGCAAAACAAATCATCCGGATCACTCGTGAACGCTTGATCACCGCCACCGACCAGCGCAGCGTGGAGGTGGTCTATGCCATTTGCAGCCTGCCGTTCGAGCACGCCCGCCCTACCGCGATCATGACCTGGATGCGTCAACACTGGGGAATCGAGAACAGCCTGCACTGGATACGCGACGTCACCTTCGACGAAGACCGTCAAAGGGCACATACCGGAAACGGCGCACAGGTCCTAGCAACGCTACGCAACACCGCGATCAATCTGCACCGCCTCAACGGCGCCGACAACATCGCCGAAGCCTGCCGGATCACCGCTTTGACCGCCAACCGCCGCCTAGACCTCCTCAATCCACAATTCCCCAGCTCACAAGCCTGCTAATCAACAACGCCGGAGCCCTGGCCGGCGAGGGTACCGATTTCGGCCTTGAGTACCGGCGGGGCTGGTGTGGTGTGGGGCATCGAGGCCAGTGTCGTGCCCGAGACGACTTGATAGGCGCTCATGGTGGTGGCCGCTTGGATCCACATCCGTGCGTAGTCGGCTTCGTTGAGCGTGATGGGGATGGTGTTGAGCCCAAAGAAATTGGTCGCGACCAGCGCCGTGTGGGTGGTGTGGTTGACGGCTAGCTCCGCCAGTGTCGGCATCGTTGCCAGCGCGCTGGTGTAGGCCCCGGCCGCCACCTCGTGCTCGGCCGCCGTCGCCGCGTAGCCGGCGCTGGTGGTGGTCAGCCAGGCTAGGTACGGCGCGTGCGCATCGACATAGCTCTGCGCGCTCGGCCCCTCCCACGTAGCGGCCGCTCCACCCAGCAAGGTGGTGAGCTCCTCTGCCACCGAGGCGTGTTCGGCAGAAAGTGCCGTCCATGCCGTTGCGGCCTCATACAGTGGGCCGGGGCCCGGGCCCGCGCTCAGCAAGGCCGAATGCACTTCCGGCGGCGAAGCCATCCATACAGACGCCGTCACGAGGGGGCTCCTGAAGTCATAGCTCCTCGGTCCGGGGCGGGTGCGTTGCCCTGGGTGCGCGGTTCCGCCAAAGCTGACGACAACGGATCTGCCCAAGCAGGCGGCGAGGCCAGCTTGCCCTGCCTCGCCAACAACAGAGCACTCAACGACGCCGCGCCCACCGGGCGCGCATCCCTAGGAACCACTGCTCCTCCGATCGTCAATACCTGACAGCTTTGAGGCCTTGAGGCTGCCCCTGGTCGCGAACAGCCGCGGCTAGGGCTGCTGGCCGCTGGGAAGGCAAATCCGCATTTGCGGCCGAGCGTAGCAAATGGTTGCCGGGCCTTCCGAAATCGACTGTTCGGTGAGACGTCTTGACAGAGAGGGCATTTCGACGGCTCAAACGCGTGGCTGTAAAGGAGGTGGACAGTACCTTTCGGTAAGGTATGAGTGGGGCATTTGTAAAGGTGATGACTGCTCACCCTCTGCTGTGGCGCAACAAAATGTGGCCGATCTTCGCCGGCCGCTGATGCGCCAGCCTTGGCGGACTTGTATCGATAATCCTGAGAATTGTCGAAACACGTTTAGCCACAGCGCTATTAGTTCACCGCGCAGGTTGAGTTGGGTCCCTCGAGGTAGCGCGGGAACGCTAAGCGGGACAATGAAATAGAAGTCAGCTCTGGTGATCCGACGCACGGTGGGCCGGTTGATGCGCGCGATGGGGCGTGGCGAGGGCCGGCGAGGTCTGGGGCACGACCATCTCGGTTGCCCGCAGGGCATGTGTCTCGCGGATTTTGGAGCTGCCGCACTTGATGCCAACCGCAACTCACGGGTTTGGTTGGCCGACATGACCCTGCTGGACCCGCATGCGGCACAAGTAGCGTGCGCATGATCTCAGTGGGGAACCGCGGCTGCTCCCAGTCCGATCACCGAACCATGTTGGACGGAAATCCGGATGTGCGGATCTGCGCCGGCAACGACTCGACCACATGTGTGTCACGGGGGCCGGTGGGGCAGTCGTTGGGGCTGGCCAGTTGCGTAAGCCGGTCGAGGTCCCGCAGCACCGTGTGCCCGCCCAATGTCCAGTGCTGGCTCTCGTCGGGGGCGCTTGCCTGCACTGTCTCAGCCGAACTCAGGACGCGGTGTGGATCCGATTTCGCCAGTTCGCACAATCGCGCCGCGATGTTGACCGGTTCACTGATGACGGTGTATTCGAACCGTTCGAATGCTCCTACATTGCCCGCCAGGACAGCTCCCGCGGCCACTCCAATCGCGGCCTGGCACTCGGGTACCTCGTTGGCGAGTCGATGAGCGATCGCGCGGACGGCGCCCAGCGCGTCGGTTTCTGGTGAAAGCGCCCGGATCGGGGCGCCGAAGATAGCCAGAGTTCCGTCGCCCTGGAACTTGTTGATCAGTCCGTTGCGTCGGCTCACCTCGTCGATGATGACGGCAAACATTTGATTGAATAGCCGCACAACCTCGGCGGGAGGGCGGGCGGTCACCAAACGGGTAGATCCGATGATGTCCACGAAAAGAACCGCAACGCAGCGCTCTTCGCCGCCAAGTTCGAAACTCTGGTCCTCGGCGGCAGCGGCGACGTCACGCCCGACATGACGGCCGAACAGGTCCCGGATCCGTTCACGCTGGCGCAGCCCCTCAACCATTGCGTTGAAGCCGCGCTGCAGTTCGCCGAGCTCGGTCCCGTCGAAGACATCGAGCTGACAATCAAGGTCACCAGATTCCACACGCTTGAGGGCTGAATGTAGATCGCGCACTGACGTCGCAGTCAGCCAGGCCGCGATCATGTTGCACAGCACGCCCGAGACGAGCGCGGCCGGCGCCAGCAACAACAGCACGAGCCCAAGATCGTTCCTGGTCAGGTGTTGTTGCGACATCGCGAACGCGACAGCGAGGATGATCCCCACCAGTGGAACACCCGAGCCCAACACCCACGACGTCGTGGCGCGTCCCATCACGCTGGGGGCAAGACGCCGTGTGGGCTGCCCGCCGCCAAGCGCGATGGTGGCCGCCGGCCGCAGCATCAGCTCGGCGAAGAAGTAACAGGTAGCCGACAGTGCGATGCCACTTAGGCTGGTGCCGCGAATGATCTTGGGGACGTACTCGTAACTGACGCGTCCGTAAAGGACGGCGAACAGTGCCGAACCGATCGTCCACGAGACCACGGGAACCAGGGCTAGGCGCCAGGGGGCGAGGAAAGCGTTGCATTGGTCCTTTGCCGTCAACGGCTGATTGTCGTTCTCCCATCGCAATCCGGCGAGGACCCGCTTGATGAGCCACACCCAGCCGAAGGTCATTGCCATGACAACGTAGACGGGCAGGACCCCCTCGGTGATCCACAGAACCTCTGGTGCGAACATGTCTGGGGTCGGGATCGCCACGATGACCAGGACCAGAACCAAAGCAACGCCGGCCAGGTTCGAGATCATCATGAAGCCGAATAGCACTGGCCTGGCACTGGATCCACACCGCAGCGATGCGGCGAGGTCGTCGGTGAATTTCCGGACCATCATGATCGGCAGGCGTCGGGGAGACGCGGTCGACTCGCCGGCCAGTCTGGCAGGGCTGGGATCGGTGCTCGCCGGTCCGGGCCGTTCCGGGTCCAAATATGACCTCCTGTATTGGGAATTCGGGCCTGTTTGTAGGTCTCGCGATAGAGGCAACAACGCCCGAACGGGAGAAACGGCTCTGCGGCGGGGCTTCAGTCGTGACCAAAACACCATGTGAATGCCGATTGCGTTACCGAAGATGTTACCCCATAAGGGGATATGAATGGCCTGGCTGCCGCAGCGTTAGGCCTGGAAGCCAGCGGCTGGGGTGGAGTTTTCGGTAGCCAACCGGGCACTGGGATATCGCGCCTTTCGGCCATCACAGATCGCGCAGCTCCGGTGGAAGCATCAGCAGTCCAATGCTATTGGTCACCTGCCGATATTCGCTTGGTTGCCGCGACCGAGCAGCCCAACACGGCCCGGGCTGATACCGAGATCACGTTTGCCTAGTCAGTATTGGTTACGTCACGTTTTTGTTGGATCCAGCGAGTACGTGTGCCAGAAGGTCAGTGGCCGGGTAGAGCAACGCTCGAGCGGGGAAGTGTCCAAGCAGGGCCGGCTCACTGTCGCGAGCAATCCACTGCGACCGCTGGCCGGATTCGATCGCCAGGCTCAGTAGACGTCGCGGTGGTAGCGCTTGTCCGCGCTCAGCGCGTGGACAAAAGCAGTTGCAGACTCTGGGTCCAGGCCGCCGTGCTCGGCCACGATCTGGCAGAGCATGCGGTCAACGTCTTTGGCCATCGGGTCGGCGGTGCCACAGACGTATACCTGCGCCCCGTCCTGTAGCCACTGCCACAGCTGTGCTCCGCGCTGCTGCATCAGGTGCTGCACGTAGACCTTGTCTCGCTGATCCCGGGAGAACGCCAGGTCCAGGTTGGTCAGCAGTCCGTCGCGATGCATGGCCTGTATCTCATCGCGGTAGTAGAAGTCGGTCGCGGCATGCTGCTCGCCGAAGAACAGCCAATTTGGCCCGGTGTGGCCGAGGGCGCGTCGTTCCTGCAGGAATCCCCGGAACGGCGCGATCCCGGTTCCCGGCCCGATCATGATCATCGGTGTGCGGGGATCGCTTGGAGGCCGGAAATTGCTGGATTTGCGCACATAGATCGCAATTTGATCGCTGGGGCTGCGGTCGGCCAGATAGGTCGAGCACACTCCACGCCGAGGGACGCCCTGAAAGTTGTAGCGCACCGGCGAGACTGTCAGATGAACCTCACCGGGGTGCTCTTTGGGGCTGGACGAAATCGAATATAACCGGGGCTGAATGGGTTTGAGTACACTCATCCACTCGTCGACTGAGGCGCGGACCGGTGACTGGGCGAGCAGGTCGACCGACTGACGGCCCCAGGTCCAATCGGCAAGGGCGGCTTTGTTCTCCGGGCGCATCAGCTCGGCAAGTTGGTTCGCGGTGTTGGAGTCCAGCGTCCGTTGCGCCACGAATCGCAGCAGGTCCGGGCTCAGGTGTGCGATTTCGAACGGGTCTGTCAGGGCGGCGCGCAACGACATCGTCCCGTGGCCGGCGACCTCGACTTCGGTGTGGCCGTCCAACCGGGTCACACCCAGCCACTCGTCGACAAGCTGATGGGCATTGCGTGGCCACACCCCAAGAGCGTCCCCGGCCTCGTAGCTGACCGTTTGTTCGGGAACCCGAAATACCAGTTGTCGAACGTCTTTGGCCGAGCGCGGCCTGCTGAGTGTGGTGTTGCGCATCACGCTGGTCAACAATGGGCGCTTCTTCGTGTAGCCCAGGGGGCGGCTGGCGATGCTGGCTGCTCGAACAGGCTCGGCGGTGATGACCGGCGGGGCCGTGCGGCGCAGCCCGTCGAGTACCTCCTGCAGCCACCTGGCGGCGGACTCTTCATAGTCGGGCTCGCAGTCGACGCGGTCGGTAATGCGGGAGGCACCCAGCTCGGCCAGCCGGTGGTCCAGGGCGCGCCCATGGCCACAGAAGTCGGCGTAGTTGGAGTCGCCCAACGCGAGAACCGAATAGCGCGTGCCGGCCAGGCTCGGGGCCGTTGCGGTGCAGAGCTCGCGCCAGAAGGCGGCACCGTTGTCCGGCGGTTCCCCGTCCCCGGTGGTGCTGGTGACAAGCAGCAACCGTTGGGTGGACACCAGATCGGCCACCGCGAATTCGTCCATGCCATGCAGTACAACCGGCAGCTCGGCGGCGCTCAGTTGTGCGGCGACGCTGGCGGCGAGTTCTTCGGCGGTGCCGGTTTGCGACGCCCACAACACCACGATCGGGGGTTGCTCGACGGCAGCTTCGGCGGCGTTGTCCGATTGGGCAGCGGCACCGGGCGTTTGGGGGAACGGCAAGGCGGGGGGTGTCTCGGCTCGTGCGAACATGCCCGCGAGTAGGCCGTCGAGCCACAGCCGGGTGCCGGTATCGAAGGGAGAACTGATGGGCAGGGTCGGCACCCCGGCCATGCGTCGACCGGTTTCTGAACGCAGCCCGGCTATCAGGCCCGCCAGGTAGGAGCGGGCGAACGGACCGAACTGCGGGGTGGGTTCGTTTGCGACGCCCAATAGCTCGGCAAGAGCGTCGACCTGCGTCACGCTGAATTGGGCTGTATCGGCGAGCAGCTTGGGTGCTGTCGCATCCGCGCAGGCGTCGGCGGGTTCGCCGGGTTCTGGTTGCAGCTGCGGCCTGGCGACCTTGGTCAGGGTGACCGCACAGGCGTTGTATTCCGGTTGGCGCGATATCGGGTCTACCGCGTCGTTGGTTACGGCGTTGATGGAGAGATATTCACCGAATGCGTCATTCCAGTGGAACGGGACAAAGCAGTTGCCGGGCCGGACGCGGTCCGTGATCACCACCGGCAACACGGCGCGGCCGCGGCGGGACGCGATCTCGATGTGGTCGCCTTCGCAGATCTGCATATCGGCGGCGTCGTCGGGATGGACCTCAACGAACGGGCCGGGGTTGAGCTTGTTGAGCTTGGCGATCTTGCCGGTCTTGGTCAGCGTGTGCCACTGGTGGGCTAGGCGCCCGGTATTGAGTAGGAATGGGTAGTCGCCGTCGGGCATCTCATCGGGCACCAGGTGCGGGCGGGCGAAGAACACCGCACGCCCCGTTGCGGTGGGGAACGCCAGCCGCGGGACGGTGCCATCGGCGCGAACGAATTGCAGCTGGCTGACACCGTCGTTGAGGTAGCGGATCGGGCTTCGGTTGCTCGCGCCGTCCGGCGGACACGGCCACTGCAGCGGGGTTTCGCGCAATCTGTCGTGGCTGATACCGCGCAGGTCGTATCCGGTTGCCGGATTGGAGAAGCGCTTGATCTCCTCGAATACCTCAGCGGCGGAGCTATAGCTGAACGACTCCGAAAAACCCATCTCGCAAGCGATCCGGGCGATGATCTGCCAGTCCGGTAGCGCGTCACCGACCGGATCAACGGCCTTCGGGAACAAGGACATGTTGCGTTCGCAGTTGACCATCACGCCGTCGGATTCGGTCCATAATGCGGCCGGCAGCAAGACGTTCGCGTACTCGTTGGTCTCGGTTTCAAAGAACGCGTCCTGGCTGATCACCAATTCGGCTTTCTCCAAGCCGGCCAGGACGGTTTTGCGATTGGCTACCGTGGCAACGGGATTGCTGCAGATGATCCAGCACGCCTTGATCTCGCCGTCGGCCATGCGGGAGAACATGTCGATGACGCCGCCGCTGACATCGGTGCGCAGCGCCCCACCGGGTAGACCCCATTGCTCCTCGACGAACTCCCGGTCCGGCGCCGACAACACCGAGCGTTGTCCGGGCAGACCCGGCCCCATGTAGCCCATTTCGCGTCCGCCCATGGCATTGGGCTGGCCGGTGAGGGAGAAGGGGCCGCTACCCGGCCTGCAGATCGCGCCCGTAGCCAGATGTAAGTTGCACAGCGCGTTGGTGTTCCAAGTTCCATGAGTGCTCTGATTGAGTCCCATTGTCCAGCAGCTCATCCAGTTCGCCGCCGTACCGATCCAGCGTGCCGCGGTGCGGATGTCCTCGCTGGGAATGCCGGGGATCTCGCTTACCCGGCCGGGGGTGAACTGCTCGAGGAAACTCGGCATCACCTCCCATCCCTCGGTGAACTCGGAGATGAACTGCGGATCGGTTTGTTCGTTCTCAACGATGAGGTGCAGCAGGCCGTTCAGTAGTGCGAGGTCGGTGCCCGGCGCGATCTGTAGGAACAGATCGGCTTTGTCGGCGGTCGCCGTGCGCCGTGGGTCGACGACGATCAGCTTGGCGCCGGACTTGACGCGTTCCATCATCCGCAGGAACAAAATCGGGTGGCAATCGGCCATGTTGGCGCCGATTACCAGAAACACGTCGGCGTGGTCGAAGTCCTGATACGAGCCCGGCGGACCATCCGCTCCCAACGACAGCTTGTAGCCCGAGCTCGCACCCGCCATGCAGAGCCGAGAGTTGGATTCGATCTGGCTGGTGCCGATGAACCCTTTGGTCAGCTTGTTGGCCAGGTACTGGGCCTCGATCGACATTTGTCCTGACACATAGACGCCGACGGCGTCCGGCCCGTGCTCATCGATGATGGCGCGTAACCGCATGGCGCACTGGGTGATGGCATCGTCGATCGGGATGGATTCCAGGTGCCCCGCTCGGTGGGCCCGCAGGTGCGCCGATTCCATCCGGCCGGGCGCGGCAAGCAGGTCCGCGGTGGTCGTTCCCTTGGTGCACAACCGGCCGAGGTTGGCCGGATGCGACTTGTCCCCAGTTGACTTGGCGACGCGACGCTTTCCCGTCTGCGGGTCGGTCGTAGTTTGCAGCACTATCCCGCAGCCGACGCCACAGTACGCACACACGGTTTTCACGGCGTCCTTGTTGGGCGCCATGAGTTCCCTGGCCACGCCGCATCCTTTCTTCCCTGCTGCACAAGGGGTTATGCGCTGAAATCTTGCGATAAGGATGTTTCAGCGCGGGATGTCGAAGGTTTCGGCCGTTTTACGGTTTCCTCGCAGCGGGCCGGGCCTGCCGGTGCGTTGTTGGAAACGGCACCAAAACCTTGGTTACGCAGTTGAGCCGATTCCGGTCATCCCCAAGGTCTTCGTCGACCCGGCTATCTGTCGCCAGGCTACCGCCGAAGACACCATCATTATTCGCCTGAGCTGGGGTTTTGACGAAATCCGGGGGACATTCACAGTTTGCGTCAAGCTCGCGAGACGCGCCTTCCCACGCCGTGATCCTGACCTCGGTATTTCGGGGTCTACAGACGTTGTCCAACGGGTTCACAGACTTCGCTAAGCTCGCGAAGTGCACCGTCACCTACGCGTGATTCTGATGATCCTGGGGCTGGTCCTGGGTTTGGGTGCCCCCGGCTGCGGCCACAAGTCTGCGCCACGGCCGACTACCGCGCCGGATACCTGCAAGAACTCCGATGGGCCGAGCTCCCAGACGGTGCGTCAAGCCATTGCCGCGGTTCCCGTCGGGGTGCCGAACTCGACTTGGGTCGAAATCGCGCGGGGACACACCAAGAACTGCCGCTTGTACTGGGTGCAGATAATCCCCACCATTGCCTCCGAGTCGACTCCGCAACAGCTGCTGTTCTTCGACCACAACACCGCGTTGGGTTCACCAACTCGAAACCCGAAGCCCTATATAAGGGTGCTGCCCTCTGGTCAGGACACCGTGACGGTCCAGTACCAGTGGCGGGTGGGTAGCGATCCGCAGTGCTGTCCGACCGGTAGCGGCACCGTGCGATTCCAGGTCGGGCCGGACGGCAAGCTCAAAGCGCTCGGTCCGATACCACACCAATAGCCGCGCTAAGCAGTCGTTTTCGTCTCGCCTCAGCAACTACTCGCTGTGAAGCACCCCCAAACCCGCCAGTGGTGTGCTCGACATCACTGGATTTGCCCTCTCTACAGCAGTTTTACAGCAGTTCCCCAGCAGTTTCAGGCTGCCTACGAGGTGCCTGGCGGCCCGAGTTTTGGCACGCTGGGAAATCGTTGTCGCTTCTCAGGAGGCGGGTCTAAGGAGGGTGATGGAACAGCAGATGCTGCTGCAACGCGAAGAGTCGCAGAGCAGTCCCGGCCGCTCGAATGCTGTAACCAGGCGCTGGGGTGGCTCCCGTCACATCTCCCATTGGGACGCTGAGGATCTGGTGGCCTGGGAGGCCGGCAACAAGCGCATCGCACGGCGCAACCTGCTCTGGTCGGTGGTGACCGTGCACCTGGGCTACTCGGTGTGGACGCTGTGGCCGGTGCTGGTGTTGTTCATGCCCGAGAATGTCTATGGCTTTTCTGCCGGCGACAAGTTTCTGCTCGACATGGTCGCGACACTGGTTGGGGCTGGCCTGCGGATCCCCTATTCGGTTGCCACCACGGTTTTCGGCGGCCGAAACTGGGCCACCTTCTCGGCGGCCGTGCTGTTGCTTCCGGTCGTTGGCACCATGGTGCTCTTGCTGCACCCGGGCCTGCCGCTCTGGCCGTATCTGGTGTGCGCGGCGCTAAGCGGGCTGGGCGGTGGCAACTTCGCGGCCTCGATGAGCAACGCCAACGCCTTCTACCCCCACCGACTCAAAGGATCAGCGCTCGGAATTGCCGGCGGCATAGGAAATCTCGGCGTTCCGGCGATCCAGTTGATGGGTCTGCTGATTATCGCGGTTGCCGGCGAAGGCAAGCCGTACCTGATCTGCGCGCTGTATTGGGTGTTCCTTGCGATCGCCGCAATCGGAGTGGCGCTGTCCATGAACAACGTTGCGCAGCACCGGGTTAAGGCCCGCCATATGCGCCCGATCGTCACCACGGTCCTGGCCAACCGCGACACTTACCTGCTGTCGCTGCTCTACCTCGGCACCTTCGGCTCGTTCATCGGGTTCTCGTTCGCCTTCGGGCAGGTCTTGCAGACCAACTTCATGGCGATTGGCGAACACGCTGCCCAGGCCACCCTGCACGCGGCCGAACTGGCGTTCCTCGGTCCGCTGCTTGCCGCGGTGGCCCGCATCTACGGTGGCAGACTGGCCGACCGGCTGGGCGGGAGCCGGATCACCCTTGTGGTATTCGTTGCGATGACAGTCGTTGCCGGGCTGTTGATCAGCGCAAGCAGCCTGGAAGGTCGGCACAGTGGCCCGATGCGCGGAGCCACCATGACCGGCTACTTCGTCTGCTTCATCGCTCTGTTCGTCTTGGCCGGCTTGGGCAACGGGTCCGTGTACAAGATGATTCCGACGATCTTCGCGGCATGTGGGCGCTCGTTGGATCATGGCCCGAGTGCCGGAGGGCTCGATCACCGCGACCGGCCGCGCGTCATCTCCGGGGTGGTGATCGGGTTCGTCTCGGCGCTTGGCGCTCTCGGCGGGGTCGGGATCAACCTTGCATTGCGCGAGTCCTTCGTCGCTACGGGCACGACGACCGATGCGTTCTGGCTCTTCATGGTGTTCTACGCCGGCGCGGCCGCGTTGACGTGGAAGGTCTACGTGCGCCGCCCGGTGGTTGGCATTCAGGCTCTGCCGCCGGCTATCGCACCGCAGCCGGCACCCGCGGCGGCGGAGCTGCTTGGCTCCTAGGGCTCGCACCGACGCGCGGATGCGGCTGACCGTCAACCGGAGTGCTGGCGGGCGGCACGGGGCATCGATCGTGGGCGCCCGGTTGACCGCCTCGGCACGTTCGCTGGCCAGGTCGCGCTGCGCAACGCCCATTGCGGCTCGATCGGCCCGCGCGTTATGGGGTTTCGAGTGCAAGAGCGGCGATCGCCCCGGCCAGCTGGCGTCGGAACCCGGCAGGCCGAAGAAACCCTGACGCCCAAACAAGGGCCTGCCCACTGGTGCCGGTCGCCAAGCTGGCCGGGTCCGACCTAGCGGGTGAGGATCAGCAACTTTCCTTGTGGATTATTGAAGTGGTTCTCGAAGAAGTCGGCACCAAATTCATCTAGCCCGGCTTTCGCTACGAATGGAGACCGCCACTCAATATCGGTGAACCCGACCACCGATGCGATATCCTCGATGCAGGATTTATGCCACCGGTACACTTCGAACACCAGGCCCTCGACTCGGGCTGGATGAAAATGAACCAACCCGCCGTTTTTTCCTCGGCCTTGGAGACGTAGTAGCCGAACTTCTCCTCCGAGTCCTTCTTGTCATGGAGTTCGATTCGGAAATCGGGATTGAAGCTGAAGGAGACGAAACGGCCGCCTGGCTCGAGCAACCGATAAACGTTGCGCATTGCGGTTTCCAGCCTCACCGGATCCGGCATGTAGTGAAGAAGATGAATCGCTGTCACGGTATTGAAGGTCCGCGATTCCTGCAGATTCAAGATATTGTCGACCCGGTAGTCGATCCCCAGCGGCTTCTGGTTCTCCTGACTCATTGCGAGGCTGATGAGCTCAGCTGACAGGTCGGAGCCGCTGACGGGTCCCGCTTTGACAAGAGTGCGAAACTGCCTCGTGTAGAACCCGTCGCCACAGGCCAGGTCGAGCAGGCTCTTGCCGGCAGCTTCGGTGAGGGCGTCGATGATGACCGGCTTCTGGCACAAATCATGGTAGAGCGCCATGTTTATCATACCGGCGGCATATTGTGTTGCAATATTGTTGTATTTTTCCCGGGTCAATTCCTGGCGATCGGCGTGCATGGTCAGTTGCTCCTTACTCTGCTGGCGGTGCTGATATTCCGCTGGATTTCTCTAACGGAACTGTTGAGAGGTCGACTAATGGGCTTCTGGGAGGGCGTCCTGTCGGCGAATTTCATCGTCCGGATCGATCGCAATTCGTGCCGCGGCAATTCGAAGGATCGGTGCGGCCATTACGGATGTTGCGATGGCGGTGAGTAGAACAATCGTATAGAAACTGTCGTTGAATATTCCCAGGTCGTATGCGGTATCGGCGCAGGGCTCCGGCGTTGTTGATTAGCAGGCTTGTGAGCTGGGGAATTGTGGATTGAGGAGGTCTAGGCGGCGGTTGGCGGTCAAAGCGGTGATCCGGCAGGCTTCGGCGATGTTGTCGGCGCCGTTGAGGCGGTGCAGATTGATCGCGGTGTTGCGTAGCGTTGCTAGGACCTGTGCGCCGTTTCCGGTATGTGCCCTTTGACGGTCTTCGTCGAAGGTGACGTCGCGTATCCAGTGCAGGCTGTTCTCGATTCCCCAGTGTTGACGCATCCAGGTCATGATCGCGGTAGGGCGGGCGTGCTCGAACGGCAGGCTGCAGATGGCATAGACTACCTCCACGCTGCGCTGGTCGGTGGCGGTGATCAAGCGTTCACGAGTGATCCGGATGATTTGTTTTGCGTAGGGGAAGCCGATTCCTCGTGCAGCGGTGATGATTTGCAGGGTGCGGGTCTCGACACGGCCGTGGCCGCGGGAGTCGTCGGTAGCGGCTGTGGGCACCTCGGCCCAGGGCAGCGCGGTGATACGCGCAAGTATTTTGGCTTGGTTGGACTTGACGATCATCAGGTAGTGCGACTTCAAGGTGGCGCAGATCAACTTCGCGGTGACGACCTGGGTATGCATCGCATCCACGGTGACCAGCCACCGCAAGCTACCCGGCAGCAGCGTGAGCAGGGCGCGTACGCAGGGAATTTCATTGCTTTTCTCGGCGACAGCGAGTTGACCGAGCACCAATCGGGCACGGTGGGCGAACACCGACACGAGATGCGTGGCTGTCGCTTTGGCGCGTAAAGCACCACGCAGCATCTTGCCGTCCAACGCGATCGGCACCAATCCACTGGGGTCGCTGCTGGCCACGTGTGCAGTGAAGTAACTGCCCATCCTGGCGTTGAGGTCGGCGGGGTCTAGCCGAGACAAAACAGCGCGGAAGGTCTTCTCACTGGGCCGCCGGAACCGGACCCCTAATTGGGCCAACACATCATCGGGAGCGGTGGCCGCCCATGTGGCAAAACCAGCATAGCCGCGCATCCCCGCGGCAGTGGCCAGAACCGCGATCGCCAACAAAGCCATCAGCGAATACCTCCGACCGCGTGGGCCCCTCGGGTCTGGCACCGAGGCCAACACATCGAGAAACTCCGATCCGATGAGCTCGCTGCGCTCACCAGGACTCCAGCGGTCGAACACCTCTGGAACCGACGACACAGGCAATACTGAAACGGTAGGCACGGGCAACTCCAGACCAACGACGAACAGTAACCAACTCGATCGTTCTCCAGATAGCCCGTGCCTACACTCCGGCCCCAATAGCGCGGCACCAAAGATCATCAACCCAGCTCACAAGCCTGCTAATCAACAACGCCGGAGCCCTGGGTATCGGCGATGATGATCTGAATAACGCCTCGCGCGTTTAGTCCTGCACCGAGCGCGACGGCCTCGGCGCCACTACGCCCGCTGCTCTTGGCGCCGATGTAGGCTCCGAGGAACTTGCTAGCCACCGCGGCGGCAAGTACCACGAGCGCCGCGGCGAGCGTGGTCCTGTCCGCTAGCCCCGTGAGGTCGGCCTGCAGCCCGGCGGTGGCGAAATACAGCGGAGCGAGAACATTGTTGACAACGGGATGTAGCGAATCAAGGCCGCTGCGGCGGTCCGGCGGCAACGCTGCCAACACGATTCCTGCGGCAAACGCCCCCAGGACTGGTTCCAGTTTGAGGGCGTGAGTTGCGGCGGCCGCCAGCATTACCAGCTCGACTGCGTAGGCCAGGATGGGCCGTGGGCCAGCGGAATGTTCTGCCGCTGCTGGTTGCTGGCGACTGTTGACCAAGACTTCGACTATTTTGCGGCCGATAATCGTTGCCGCCACGACCGAAATGATCAAGAAGACGGTCAGCAGCACGGTGCCTACGGATAGATGGGCGAGTGCCATCGCGCAGACGACGGATAGCAATACCCAATCTATTACGTTGTCGATGACCGCCGTAGCCAGAATGAGTTGAGCGATATCGCGGTGCATCAAGCCAAGGTCGGAGAGCGTCTTGACAATCACCGCGATCGCGCTGACCGAGAGCGCAACGGCGAGGAACAGCGCGAAGACGAGGCGGTTGGAGCCGCCGGTCAGCACGCTCGGCATCAGAAACCCGATACCGAGGCCAAACACGACCGGGACGAGTAGACAAGCCGCGCTGATTTTGGTGATGGCAAGCCGGTTGGATTTCAGCAGATTCAAGTCAACTTGCATCCCGGTAAGGCCCATCAGCAGTAGCACTCCGAAGGTGCCGACCGCGTCAAGACCCAACCGTTCGCTGACTTGCTCGGGCAGCAGCCAACTGGATAATCCTGGTGCAATCTGACCGAGTACCGATGGTCCGAGCAGCACCCCGGCGAACAAATCACCAGCGATTGCGGGCATTCCCAGCCGAATGGCCACTCTGCCAAGAATCGTGGCGGCGAGCAGCAGCAGCCCGAACTGTAGAAAGAATTCCAAGAGTTCGTCGGCGCGCACGTGCTTCCCCCTTTTCTCGTGTTGGGCGACGCCTTCGCTTTTCTGTTGCGAAGAGCTGGCTGGTGGGATCGGGCCTACGGCTGCTGGGTCGGGAACGCGGTGAACTGCCGCCGGCAATACAGCAGCGGGTTCATGTCTGCGCGGTAGTGGAGCGGTTGGTGATCCAGAATGATGGCGTCGATCTCGCCGAATAGAACTGTGTGGGTTCCCACGTTGCGGGTGGCCGTGAGCCGACATTCAGCGATGGCGTGGGCGTCTTCGTACAGAATGGGCAGTCCGCCTGTGGTGCTCGCTCGCCAGCGAACCTTGCTGAAGCGGTCCTCTTGAACGGAGGAAAAGACGCGGGCGGCGGACTCGCCGCCGCTGTGCAACAGATTCACGGCGAAGCGTGTGCAGTCTTGAACCGCATCCAGGGTGGTACTGCGGGTGTTCACGCACAGCAGCAAGGTCGGAGGCTCCATGGTCACGCTGCACATCGAGGAGCAGGTGAATCCGCGAGGAGCGCCATCGTGGTCGTAGGTGGTGACAATGGTTACGCCGCTGGGATAGCTGCTCATGAACTCGCGGAACACGTCCGGTGTAAGGATCTCCGGGCCCTGTTCGGCCGCGGTGTCTGGTGCGTCAACAGACATCGTGGACTCGTCTTCCTGGTTAGTCGGTCAGTAGTGCGGCAAGTTGCTCCACCGTGGCGCCCTGAAGGAGTTGCACGAGTGGGGGATCACAGGCGAATGCCTTTGCGATCCGCTCGCTGAGTACCAGTGCGTGAATGGAGTCGCCACCGCTATCTCCCACGCTGTCGGTGGTGTCCACGGACCGGTCCAACACGTCTTCCCAAATTCGCCTTAGATCCTCGCGAACCCGGGAGCGCGCATCGTCGGATATGTGTGCAGCGATACGGCGAGTGCGATGGAGAAGATTCAGCGCAGCTTCCGTCCCGAACCTGGGCAACGGTGCCGACCCTCCGTTCGCGACGGCAGCAACCGCATCACGGTAGGCATCGAGGATCGCGCTGACTTGTTCGGTTTGCAGGATGCGCGGATCGAATTCGATTCCGATGCCAAGCGTGTCGTTCTCTTTCACGAACACGGTGACCAGGGGAAGGTTGGTGTGTTCGATCAGTTTTCGCCGTATGGTCACGGACCGCTCCGCGGGGGGATCCGCCGTGTCCCGGGTTTGGTCCAGGCTGACGAAATTGAACGCCGTCTGGAAGAGTTCGCCGATTCCGATGTCGCGCTGAATTGTCCGCAACGGGACTCGACGATGCGGCAGCACAGCACGTTCTGCGGCGAAGGCCTCATCAATGAGCCCGATGTAGTCGGTCGAGGTCAATCGCATCCGCAGCGGGACCGTGTTGAGGAACATGCCGAGTACGTGGGCGGAGTCGTCGGTTTCCGGCCGGCCGTTGACGACCAAGCCGCTGACCACATCGTCGGTAGCGGCGAGTCGGGCGTTGACCACCATGTGTGCGGCGAGCAGCGTGCTCTTCAGCGGTACGCGGCGATTGCGGGCCACCTCTGACAGGCGCGCCTCGATATCACGCGGAAACTCCCACCATGTGGTCTCGAGGCGGCTGGAGCCGGATCGCTCCCCGGTAAAATGCGCGGTTTCGAGCCCTTGAAGCTGTTTGCGCCAGAACACTTTCGAGGCACTGCGCTCCGCTTGACGCTCGAGTGCGACAAAGTCGCGGAAGCTGGTCCGCAGCGGCGCTCGGAACGGCGCCGCTCCATGTCTCCGAAAGGTGTCGTAGCTGCTCAGGAGGTCGCGTTGCAGTTCCGCCACGCTCCAGCCGTCCAGCAGTGCGTGGTGGAAAGTCAGCCCAAGTTCGAAGCGGTTGCCATCACGCAGATGGATTACCACCCCAAATGGGTTGCAGCTCTGCCATTCGATGGGTGAGTGGGCCTCGTTGTCCATCCACCGCGATAGTGCAGCCTCTTGATCGGATTCCGAAAGACCGGACAGATCAACGACTGTGAGTGGTGTTGCCACCGATTCGTGCACTATCTGCAGTGGCTGCGAGTATGCGGCGAGCTCGAAGGTCGTGCGCAGAATCGGGTGTCTGGCCGTGATCTCGTCCAGGGCGGCGCGGAAGGCGGTCTCGTCCCACTGCGCCCGAACCAGGTAGCTGAACACATCGTGATAGACACTGGGCCCGTCGACCCTACTGTGAAAGAGCATCCCCGCCTGCAAGGCTGCCAATGGATAGGCGTCTGTCGCGGTTGCGGGTCGGTCGCCCTCCGCCCTGAAATCCGACTCCAACAGCATTGCCGTTGACCAGGATTCAACGCCTGAAGTGTCGTTCTCGGCTGACTCGGCAGACGTCAGCCCAGCAGCGAGCTCCTCCGGCGTTTGATACTGGAACAGATCTTGCACCGATACCGCGAGGCCGAGTTCTTTGGCCTTGACCGAGACCCGCACCGCGCGCATCGAGTCGCCACCAATCTCGAAGAAGTTGTCCGATGAAGCAACGGAGTCCAGGTCCAGAGCCTGAGCGAAGAGGTGCCGGATCTGATCGAGCACGGCGCCGTCACGATCTTTCGTCGAGGTGCGTACCGCAGTGGCGGTGGTTTGCGCAGCACCGTCGCTGGCCGCCCGTGTGGAAGCCCCCTTTGGCTCCGGCAACGCCTTCTGGTCGATCTTGCCGTTCACGGTGAGCGGCAGCGACTCCACGGCGACAATGGCTGCCGGCAACATGTAGTCAGGTAGGCGCGCTGCCAGGCTCCGGCGGGTCGGCCCGATTTCCGGTTGTTCGCCGGAGTGAGTGACAACGTAGGCCACCAAACGGGATTCGCCTCCATCGGAGCGCACCATCGCATGGCAGGCCGATACTCCGTCGAGCGCGAGGAGCGCGGCTTCCACATCGCCGAGTTCGATGCGAAAACCCCGGAGCTGGACCTGGTTGTCGAGACGGCCCAGGTACTCGATATCGCCATTGGGCAAGCGTCGCCCGGCATCACCGGATCGGTAGGGGCGCTCCCCGCCGCGAAACGGGTGTGGAATGAAACGCTGGCTAGTCAACTCCGGCTGGCCCAGGTACCCATTGGCCAACCCGTGACCGCCAACGCAGATCTCTCCCCGCACTCCGTAGGGGACCAGATTGCCCGCCGGGTCGGTTAGCAGGCATTCCAGGTCCGGCAGCGGGCGGCCGATGTTGGAACCGTTGGCGCCGAGGACATCTTCGCGACGCACCCGGCGTAACGTCACATGCACCGTTGTCTCGGTGATGCCGTACATGTTGATCAGTTCGGGGCGTGCGTCGCCGTGCGCATCGATCCAGGGGAGCAGATCAGCAAAACTCAGGTTCTCCCCGCCGAAGATCACGTAGCGCAAGAAGAGTCCGGCGTTGGTGTTGGCGTCCGCGTCGCGCAAAATCCGAAATGCTGAGGGCGTTTGGTTGAGGACGGTGATCCGCTCGGCGGTGAGCAACTCGCGGAATGCGACCGGGTTTCGGGTCACCAGATAAGGAACCACCACCACGCACCCGCCGTGAAGCAATGCCCCCCAGAGTTCCCAGACCGAGAAGTCGAACGCGATGGAGTGAAACATCGACCAACGGTCTTTGTTGGTGAAGGTGAATAGTTCCTCGGTCGCACTGAACAGACGCATCACGTTGTGATGGGTTACCTCGACACCCTTGGGGCGGCCAGTGGACCCCGACGTATAGATGACGTAGGCGACGTCTTCGGAGTCGACCTCGACCTGGACCCGTTGCGTGGGTTGATCGGAGATCTCCATCGAGTCCAATTCGAGGATCGTGGTGTCGTATCCGGCCACCACGTGCCGCAACGAGGATTCGGTCAGAATGGCTGAGGGAGCCGAGTCCGCAAGTACTAGCTCCGCCCGGCTTGCCGGCCAGCTGGCATCGATTGGGACATAGGCCGCACCGGTCTTGACGATGGCCAACACAGCGATCGGGATGAGATGGGTTCGCTCGAGCAAGAGCGCCACCTTGTCCCCGCGGACTACCCCGTTGGACATCAATAACCTGGCCAGCTGATTGGCCGCCGCGTCGAGCTCCGCGTAGGTCAGGCCGCTCCCGTTGGACCGAACGGCCTCTGCCTTCGGAGCCGCGTCCACCTGGGCTTCGAAGCCCAGGTGCAATGTTCGGTGCCGATGGGGGATATCGCGACGCCCGTCGACAGAACGCAACTCTTCGATTTCATGATCGGTCAGCATGGCGAAGCTTCTCAATGGGACGTCCGGCTCAGCCAACCCGCGGGTGAGAAGGGTGACCAGGTGTTGGGCCATCCGCTCGATGGTCCGGGGGGCCCACAGCGCGGTGCTGAAATCGAAGGTCAGATACAGATCCTTGTCGTCGGACTGCAGGACCAGTCCGAGCTTGAACAGGGCGCGCTTGGGATCATGTGGCACGGGAGTGGTTTGCGCCCGGTCGAACCGTGGACCGCGGGCGAGGGCGATTTCGGGCACGAAGGACACCTCAGTCAGCGACGCTGACTTTTGCAGCCGCGTGCCAAAGCGTTCCAGCAAGTCGGCGAACGGAATTTCGCCGTGGGCGGTCCACGTGGGTCCGATCGCGAAATCACCGGACCGGGCTCACCGCTGCCATCGGCGATGATCAACTCTGGCGCATTCGCTGGAAGCAGCGCGCGGGTCTGCTCGTCCGCAACGATGCAGCCGACGTCCGCGTCAGCGATCATGTCGCGCACTCGGCGAGTTGGGTGGGCAGGGTTGAGCATGAGCAATACCGCGCCGACCCGCAAAACGGCGATTGCGGCGATGGCCATCCGAGCGTCGCGGCTGAGGAAGACCCCGACGACATCGCCGTTTCGCACTCCCTGCGCGCGAAGGCGGTTGGCGAGCGCGTCCGCGTGCTCTCCGAGTTCGGCGTAGGTGATCCTGTGCCCGCTGGCGTCTCGTAGGGCGATTGCATCAGGGGTTCGCGCGATTTGGGCGTAGACCAGGTCGTGCACGGTCTCTTGCCAACCTGGAGCTTCGGGTCCGACGAGTGGCTCGCCTTGGCTGGCTTTGCCCCGTGTGGGGTGCAGCGTCGGATCGATTTCCGTTGCGTGGCAGGACAGAAACTCGTCGAGCGTACCGACCGAGTCGGCAAAGTTTGGTATTGACTGCAGAAAATCGCTACCCGTTGCCGGTCGCGCCGCGACGCTGACACGGGCCAGATGCCAAGCGTTCTCAATGAGGGCGCTGGCCGCGGATCCCCGCGGTACGACCGCATCCAGGATCGCCCACACGCCAAACCAGCCAAGGTCGCAGAAGAGGCCAGTCGAGCTTTCTGCGGTGAGCTCGCTGACCGTCTCGCGTAGCCGACTAGTTGCATCCGATGAGGGATCACGGTCGGCGATCCAGTCGTAGATGGTGTCGTCGTGCGCGGCCAACCGGCTGCCCAACTCGGTCAACAGGGCCTCAGAGGGCCCCTCGCCGATCCGCAGGAAGCGGACATCGCGCATCAGTTCGGCCACGCCGCTGGCCTCCATGTAGCCTCTCCATCCGAGCGTTTGCATCGCATCGTCGGTGGCGCGGTGGGCGAACTCCGAGGAGGCCACCTTCAGCGCTAGAGCTATTTCCTGGGGTACCTCGAATTCCGTTGTGATGGTGGAGAGTAGGGCCTCCACGGCGGCAATTTCGGCCGTGATGCGAGAGATCCGGCGCTGGAACACCGGGTCGTCGGCAAGGCGGCCGGTGCTCACCTGCCGGCGTGACGCGAAGCGGTACATCAATTGAGCGCCGCGTTTCAGCACGCCAAGGCTGATCGCACCCGCGCAGATTCGTCCAACTAGCAAACTGTCACCGATGACGTCCACCCCGCTGCCGACTTTGCCAAGAATTTGCCAGCTCTGTATGCGCACGTCTTCGTAGCGAACGCCAGAGATCGGCACGGACCATAATCCATACATGTCCTCGGGAGGCTGGATGGTGACTCCCGGACTGTCGGATGGCACCAACACGGCCGTCAACGCCACGCCACCTTCAACGATGAACGGGATCAGAGTGACGAAGAATGCGGCCAACGGTGCTCCGGTGATGGCGGACTTCGCCCCGGACATCACCCAATCGTCGCCATCTCTGACTGCTTTGCTGGTGAGGCCGCGCAGATTGGACCCCGACACATCGGGCTCAGTGATAGCGAGCGCGCATACCAAATTTCCGGAGCGCATATCGTCGATGTGACGTGACTGTAAATTTCGGCTTCCGTATCGGAGTACTGCTTGCAGAGCCGCGTGGTGCACGACCAGAAGAGCCGCTTGACCTGGTGTTATGCCGCCCATCTGTTCGGCTTCCGCGACCAGGCTCGGCAGGTCGACCCGGTCGCCGTCGGCTGTGGTGCGCGCAATGCCGAACTGTCGAGCGTCAGCGCGGCCTCTGCCCAAGGTGCAATCTGCACTTGGCGGGGTGAGCGAATCCGCGCCCGCTTGATGTTTGCCTCCAGGCTGCTTGGCGCCGTCGTCCGCTGTCTCGTCCTGGACGGTAGCCGTCATCCGCGTGCTCTCGATTCGGTTGGCGCCGGCCGGTCGGCGGCTGTGTTAGACATGAATAGACACGTTAGCAACTGGTAAACAAAAATACTATTTAATTGGTTGACTTTACCGGAGATGCGGTCCTACTGTTGGGCGGCGTCTACTGGGCCCACAGTGAAAGTTCGCCATGCCAAGAGCGGGTTATCATCGATTCGCCATCTTGTCGGCCTCTATCCCTGAAGTGCGGCCGATGGTTAATAACATAGATAAGCTACATGTACCGGCTGGGATGGCTGAGTCGGCGGTCGCACGGCTCGACCGTAGTGCCACCCACGTCCTGGACTCGGCCCGCGGCACGGCCCTTGCTTCCCCCCGGGGTGTGCCTTGCCGCGGGCTGTCTCGAGTCCGGACGGCCAGCTAGCCGGCTTGGACGTCTGGCCGGGAGACGAAAAGGCCAAGATCAGTGGATGTTTCGCGGCGTCCAGCGGCGCCGCCAAAGTGTGGAAGTCGGTCCTTCCCACAGCAGCCGTATCGCTGCCGCCCCGTGATCGGGCTCGGGACTGCGTCGTTACCCGCACTGGCTGGAGCGACACGCCAGCAACGTCAGAGCACCCGGACCAGACCGCACCTATGCGATCGGCCGACCAATCGGAAAGGAATTGAAGTCTGTGGATGACAACCTGATCAAGAAGGTCGTAGTTCTCGGCGGTGGCACCGCGGGATGGATGACGGCTGCATATCTTGGGAAGGCGCTGCAGGGCAATGTAGAAATCACCGTCCTAGAGGCGCCCTCCGTTCCGCGTATCGGCGTCGGCGAGGCCACCGTCCCGAATTTGCAGCGGGTGGTGTTTGACTTCCTCGGCATCCCCGAGGACGAGTGGATGCGCGAGTGCAACGCCAGCTTCAAGACCGCGGTCAAGTTCATCAACTGGCGCACCCCGGGTGAGGGATCACCTGTTGCCCGTCACTGGCGGGGGAGGCCGGACCACTTCTACCACCCGTTCGGATTGCTGCCGTCCCCGCAGCACATTCCACTGTCGCACTTTTGGGCCCGCAATCAGCTAAAGGGTGGAACCTCCGAGCCTTTCGACTATGCGTGCTTCCGTGAGCCCGCGATCATGGACGCCATGAAGGCGCCTCGGTACCTGGAGGGGACTCAGGCCACCTACTACGCCTGGCACTTCGACGCGGCGCTGGTAGCGGACTTCTTGCGACGCTTCGCCACCAAGAACCTTGGTGTCGTGCACGTGCAGGAAAAGATGACCTTGGCTGAAAAGGACAGCAACGGGTACATCACCGCGCTTCGAACCGAGGAAGGTCGCCGACTCGATGGAGATCTGTTTGTCGACTGCTCGGGCTTTCGCGGATTGCTGATCAATGAAGCGATGAACGAGCCGTTCATCGATATGAACGACCACCTGCTGTGTGACAGTGCGGTCGCCACACCGATCCGGCATGACGATGCGGCCAACGGTATTGAGCCCTACACCTCGGCGATCGCAATGAAGTCCGGCTGGACGTGGCGCACGCCGTTGCTCGGTCGGTTCGGGTCGGGATATGTGTACTCCAGTCAATTCGCATCACAAGACGAGGCCATTCGCGACTTCTGCAACTTGTGGCAATTCGACCCGGAAGACACGCCGCTGAACAAGATTCGGTTCCGGGTGGGACGCAACCGCCGGTCGTGGGTGAAGAACGTGGTGAGCGTCGGCCTCTCCTCGTGCTTCCTGGAGCCGTTGGAGTCGACCGGAATCTTTTTGATCTACGCGGCCCTATACCAGTTGGCCAAGCACTTCCCGGACCGCCGCTTTGACCCGGTGCTCATCGATCGGTTCAACCGAAAGATCGATACCCTATTCGACGAGACCCGCGATTTCCCGCAGGCTCACTTCTACTTCTCGCCTCGCACCGATACCGAATTCTGGCGCGCCAACAAGGAACTCACGTTGACCGATTCCATCAAGGAGAAGGTTGCGATGTACAAGGCGGGCGTGCCGGTCAATCCGCCAATTGCCACGGAGTCGTCGTACTACTCGAACTTCGACGCGGAGTTCGAGAACTTCTGGACCAACGGCAGCTACTACTGCATTTTCGCCGGTCTGGGGGTGCTGCCAGGGCTCCGGCGTTGTTGATTAGCAGGCTTGTGAGCTGGGGAATTGTGGATTGAGGAGGTCTAGGCGGCGGTTGGCGGTCAAAGCGGTGATCCGGCAGGCTTCGGCGATGTTGTCGGCGCCGTTGAGGCGGTGCAGATTGATCGCGGTGTTGCGTAGCGTTGCTAGGACCTGTGCGCCGTTTCCGGTATGTGCCCTTTGACGGTCTTCGTCGAAGGTGACGTCGCGTATCCAGTGCAGGCTGTTCTCGATTCCCCAGTGTTGACGCATCCAGGTCATGATCGCGGTAGGGCGGGCGTGCTCGAACGGCAGGCTGCAGATGGCATAGACTACCTCCACGCTGCGCTGGTCGGTGGCGGTGATCAAGCGTTCACGAGTGATCCGGATGATTTGTTTTGCGTAGGGGAAGCCGATTCCTCGTGCAGCGGTGATGATTTGCAGGGTGCGGGTCTCGACACGGCCGTGGCCGCGGGAGTCGTCGGTAGCGGCTGTGGGCACCTCGGCCCAGGGCAGCGCGGTGATACGCGCAAGTATTTTGGCTTGGTTGGACTTGACGATCATCAGGTAGTGCGACTTCAAGGTGGCGCAGATCAACTTCGCGGTGACGACCTGGGTATGCATCGCATCCACGGTGACCAGCCACCGCAAGCTACCCGGCAGCAGCGTGAGCAGGGCGCGTACGCAGGGAATTTCATTGCTTTTCTCGGCGACAGCGAGTTGACCGAGCACCAATCGGGCACGGTGGGCGAACACCGACACGAGATGCGTGGCTGTCGCTTTGGCGCGTAAAGCACCACGCAGCATCTTGCCGTCCAACGCGATCGGCACCAATCCACTGGGGTCGCTGCTGGCCACGTGTGCAGTGAAGTAACTGCCCATCCTGGCGTTGAGGTCGGCGGGGTCTAGCCGAGACAAAACAGCGCGGAAGGTCTTCTCACTGGGCCGCCGGAACCGGACCCCTAATTGGGCCAACACATCATCGGGAGCGGTGGCCGCCCATGTGGCAAAACCAGCATAGCCGCGCATCCCCGCGGCAGTGGCCAGAACCGCGATCGCCAACAAAGCCATCAGCGAATACCTCCGACCGCGTGGGCCCCTCGGGTCTGGCACCGAGGCCAACACATCGAGAAACTCCGATCCGATGAGCTCGCTGCGCTCACCAGGACTCCAGCGGTCGAACACCTCTGGAACCGACGACACAGGCAATACTGAAACGGTAGGCACGGGCAACTCCAGACCAACGACGAACAGTAACCAACTCGATCGTTCTCCAGATAGCCCGTGCCTACACTCCGGCCCCAATAGCGCGGCACCAAAGATCATCAACCCAGCTCACAAGCCTGCTAATCAACAACGCCGGAGCCCTGGGGGTGCTGCCTGGTCACACACTGCCGGCGATCAACTACCAGTCGGAGGCTATCCACGAAGCGGATGCGCTGTTCCTCGATGTGAAGCAAAAGCAGCGGCATCTGGTTGAAACGTTGCCCTCCAACTACGAGTATCTGCTCAAGCTCCACGGCAAGGACATGGAGCCCAACGATCCGATGGAGCCAGAAGTCACGTTCGTCGCCTGAGTAGCCCGCTGGTCAACGACCAAATGGCCGGACGCTGAGCGGTCCGATCTCAGTCAGGAAGATTCTCGGGATGCAGCATCTCGGCGTAACGCAGGGGCTTCGGGATGCCGAAACCGTCCACCAGCGTCCTGGCGTGCGGGCGCAGCACCCGGCATCGATCGTTGATGCCCCGGGTGACTGCCTTGGCGCGTTCGGTCGAGAGGTACCGGTGCTCGATGTACCACGCCTTGTCTTCCTCGATTACCGACAACGCGTACAAGTCGCAGACGACCCCCAATAGCTCGCGGGCCTGCTTGTCGGTGCATGACTCGATGCCGGCGACGAAAGCCTCGAGAACCACCCGGTCGATATGGGCCTGCGCGGCATGGAGCACGTGGTCCTGGACCGCGTTGAAGGCATCAAACGCCGACATTTCGTTGGATTTGTTCTGCAGCCGCCGAGCCACCGAGGACAACAGATAGTCTTCGCGATCTTCGAACATCTTGACTTGGGTGCCGCGGTTGAACAGGCTGCCTTCTTCTTCGTTGTCCTGGCGGGCGTCGACGATGCGCTGCATGATCGCTTCGGCCGCGGTGCGCTTCATCACCCGGTCGCCGACCGCGTTGGCCGCGAAACGCACCCACTCGACCGGGCTCATACTGCGGATGTCGTCGGCGTACGCGGTGAGCAGCTCCTTGGCGACCAGTTGGGTCAGCACGTGGTTGTCGCCTTCGAACGTGGTGAACACGTCGGTGTCGGCCCGCAACGCGATCAGCCGATTCTCGGCCATGTAGCCGGCGCCGCCGCACGCTTCGCGCGCTTCCTGAATGGCACGGCTGGCGTGCCAGGTGTTGGCGGCCTTCAGGCCGGCGGCGCGAGCCTCCAGTTCGCGCTGCTCTTCGGCGTCGGGGGAGTCCGTTGTCTGCAGGTCATGACATTTCGACACCAGTTCGTTCTGTGCGAACTGCAGCGCATACGAACGCGCGATCAGCGGGAACAGCCTGCGCTGGTGCATCAGGTAGTCCATGATCAGCACTTCGGTGTCGTCGTCATCGGGTGCACTGAACTGCCTGCGCTGCAACGCATATCGGGTGGCAATGTCCAGCGCAACCCGAGCGGCCGCGGCCGCGCTGCCGCCAACGGTGACCCGGCCACGGATCAGCGTGCCGATCATGGTGAAGAACCTGCGGTTGGGATTGTCGATCGGCGAGCTGTAGGTGCCGTCGGTGGCCACGTCGCCGTACCTGTTCAGCAGGTTCACCCGGGGAATCCGAACGTGATCAAAGGTGATGCGGCCGTTGTCGACGCCCGGCAGCCCACCCTTGTAGTGGCAGTCCGAGGTCGTCACACCTGGCAGATCGTTGCCGTCCTCGTCGCGGATCGGAACCAAGAAACAGTGCACCCCGTGATTGGCTTGTTCGCCGTCGATCTGAGTGATCAGCTGCGCGAAAACCGCTGCTATGGTTGCGGTTTCGGCCGCGCCGCCGATGTAGTCCTTGCGGGCGGTAGGGGTCGGGGAGTCGATGATGAACTCCTCGGTATCGGCGTCGTAGGTCGCCGTGGTTTCCAGTGACTGGACATCGCTGCCGTGTCCGGTCTCGGTCATCGCGAAGCAGCCGCGCAGCTGCAGGTCAATGATCTTTGGGACGTACTGTTCGTGGTGGCGCTCGGTGCCCAGATTTTCGACCGCGCCGCCGAACAGTCCCCATTGGACGCCCGCCTTGACCATCAGCGACAGGTCCGACATCGCCAGCATCTCGATCATGGTGATGGCCGCACCCACATTGCCGGTGCCGCCATGTTCTTTGCGGAAGCTGTCCTCGGCCGCTCCCGCCCCGGCCATGAATTTCATCTGTTCGGCAACCTTGGCGCGCGCGATGACGGTGTTCGGTGTGTAGTGCGGCCGGAATATCTCCAGGGTCAGTTGCTGCCGCATCTCGTTTTTCACGTCGCGGAACCGGCCGTCGAGGGCGTCGCGCAGATGTTTGGCTGTGTTGGTCATGTCCGGCGCCATACCCGAACCGTAGCTCGCTAAACCGGGGTGTGTGAGACACCAGCGTCTCGGGTTTGGCCCATCGGAGGCCGTCGGGGGCCCATCCTGACCGATCAGCGGAGGCTGAGGTGGGTTTAGATATTGCGATGTCGACCCCAGAACCAACCGATTCCAATCACAACCCCGAATCGGCTCTCGACGTTGGGCACGCGCACTCCGATGTGAGCGGAGGCTGGTTGCGAGCCGCGGCTTTCGGCGCGATGGATGGTCTGGTCAGCAATACCAGCCTGATCGCCGGTGTCGCGGCGGCCGAGAGCGTTCACGCCACGATCGTCAGTGGCATCGCCGGATTGTTGGCGGGCGCGTTCTCCATGGCACTGGGGGAATTCACCTCGGTGACCACGGCCAACGAACAGATCGACTCCGAGGTGCATGTGGAACGTCGCGCGTTGCGTGCCCGTCCGCAAGCAGAACGGGCCGAGCTGGTCGCGATGTTGGTGGACATGGGGATGACCGAAAAGACCGCCCAGACCGCCACCGACGAGATCCATCGCGACGAGAACCGGGCGGTCAACTTCCATATGGTCGGAGAAATCGGTGTGCACCCGGCCGAGAAGCCATCCGCATCGGCGGCCGCGATCTCGTCTTTCGCGATGTTCGCCATCGGTGCGGTCATGCCGTTGATTCCCTACTTGCTGGGATTCGGCTCGTTGTCGGCTGGGTTGATTTTCGGTGGAGCCGGCCTGTTGATCGCCGGTGGTGTGACCGCGAGGTTCACCCGTAAAGCGATTTGGTGGAGCGCTTTTCGGCAATTGCTATTCGGCTCGGTCGCGGTCGCCGCGACCTATCTGGTTGGGCTGCTTATCGCTTCGGTGATGTGAAACCGTTTCTCGGCCGGCTGCTGGCCTGCTTGCTAGTGGGGTGCGTGTTGTGCCCCGCGGTCTTCGGTTGCGCCCCGACACATCAGCGGGGCGGGGTGCGCACCCCAGCTGCGTTGCTGAGCTATCTCGGCCAGGCGCAGATCCCGTTCGGAGCCAGCGTCGATGGCGCCGTGATCGGCGGACTCTCGGGCATCAGTTACGACGCCGACCGTCAGGTCTACTACGTGATCAGCGATGATCGTTCCGACCGGGGACCCGGCCGGTTCTTCACAATGCGGCTGGCGCTGTCGGACATCGGCGTCAGCGACATCACCGTCACCGGTGCGTATTCCTTGCTGGACCGCGACGGTAAGCCGTTCGGGCCGCTGAATCGCAGCAGCACGCCACCGGTGATTTCCCCTGATCTGGAAGGCATCGCCGTGGACACCGCCCGGCGGCGACTGTATTGGAGCTCCGAAGGTGAGCGACTCACCGATCGGCAATCGGGGCTGTTGGACCCGTGGATCCGGATAGCGGATCTGGACGGCCGATATCTGGGACAGTTCACCTTGCCGCCGAATCTGGCGGTGTCCGCCCAACGCACCGGGCCGCGCAACAATCAGGCGCTCGAGGGTCTGGCGCTGACACCCGACGGTCGGTCGCTGTACGCCGCGATGGAAGAACCGGGTTTGCAGGACGAGCCGCCGGCCAACACCGGCCGCCAAGTGCTGACGCGTTTCACCAAATTCGACGTGGAGACGGCCGCGCCCAGCGCCCAGTACGCCTACCCCATGGAGCCGGCTGCATCGCCCGCGGTCCGCAACGGCGTCTCAGATCTGGTCGCCCTGTCGGATACGACGTTCTTGGTGGTGGAACGAACGGCGACGGTGCCTCCGGTCATCCGCATCTTCCGCGCCGAGATCGGTGCCGCGACGGACGTGCTGTCGATGCCAACGACTCACGGGACGCCGTTGACCCCGATGCGCAAGACGCTGGCCGCCGACCTGCCCGCCCTGGCCGGCA
The DNA here is from genome assembly GCF_003584745.1 of Mycobacterium pseudoshottsii JCM 15466. Taxonomy (NCBI): domain Bacteria; kingdom Bacillati; phylum Actinomycetota; class Actinomycetes; order Mycobacteriales; family Mycobacteriaceae; genus Mycobacterium; species Mycobacterium pseudoshottsii. The sequence continues at coordinate 3,990,403 of NZ_AP018410.1, read as the reverse complement.
CGGCGGCGGCCGCGGCATTGTCACCGCTGAACAACATCGAAGGAATCACGCTGGGACCGAAATTGGCGGACGGCCGTCAATCGGTGGTGCTGGTGAGTGACAACGACTTCTCACCCGCCAAGGTCACTCAACTCCTGCTGTGGGCGATGCCGTGATCTGCCGGGACGCCGGGAGCCCGTAGCCGGTAGCGGGCAAGTCCGGCTGCCACGACACCGAAGGTGACCAGCATGCCGATGTCGAAGGCCCACCAGCCCGCATAGTGCGCCCACACTTCATTGTGGGTGGCAAGCACGTCGACGCGGTGCAGATCAACCGTGGATGCGGTCGCCGCAAATCCCCAGTGGGCGGGGACAAACCACGCGATCTGGTCGAATCCCCAGGTTCCCACCAGCGGCACCAGGCCGCCGGCAAATAGTAAGGACGCCAGGATCACCGGTACCACCAGCGGCAAGACCTCGCGCAGCGAGCTGCCCAACGTCGAGAGCGTCAGCCCGATGATGGCGGACACGATGGTCGTGGCCGCCACGCTGGCATAGATCTCGACACCGGGGTTGGGGAGCAGCGCCGCGCCGTGCACCGGCTGGCCTTTGATGAGCAGAACGATGGCGGTGAGGATCGCGGCCTGAACGGCCGCGACCAGGCCGAACATGATGATCTTCCCGATCAGGTAGGCCGAAGCTGATAGCCCAACGGCCTGTTCACGGCGGAAAATCTGGCGCTCGCTGACCAGATCGCGAACGGTCAGGGCGGTGCCCATGAGCACCGCGGCGAAGTTGAGGGCCGCCAGGATCTCGACGGCTTCGTGGGGGTTGCCGCTGCCCGGGGGCGGTCTATCCAAGCCGGAATCGCCGGGAATCAGTAACGTCAGGGCACCCAACGCAAATGGCAGCAGCGCCAGGAAAACGAAGTACAGCCGGCTGGCGAGGAAAACCCGCACCTGGCGGCGAAGTATCAGGCGGACTTGCGCGCCGAAGGTGAGTTCGGCGGGGCGCCGTTCGGGTTCGAGCACCGACGGTGGTGTCGGTGACACCGACGCGCGTAGCCGGTTCTGAAACGATTGATGCGCGGCCTGCGGATCGGCACTGACCCGCGCGAAGATGTCCGGCCAGCTGGCGGTGCCCATCGTCGATTCGATCTGGACGGGAGGCCCGGCGAACGCCAAGGTCCCGGCCGGGGTAAGCAGCAGCACCTGGTCACACATGTTCAGGTGGGCCAGCGGCATGGATGCGACCACGACGACGCACCCGAGATCGGCCTGGCGGCGCAGCATGGCCAGCACATGCATCTCCTGCGCCGGGTTCAGCCCGGCGCTCGGTTCGTCGACCACCAGCAACGACGGTCGGGTGATGAGTTCGATTGCTATCGCCGCGCACCGTCGCTCGTCGGGTGTCAGTTTGGCCACCCGGGTGGCGCGTTGCGCGGTCAACTCGACTTCGTCGAGAACCTGGTTCACCACGCGCCGGCGATTGTCGGCCGAGGTGTCTGGTGGCAGCCGCATCCTGGCGGCATAACTCAGTGCCTGTTCGACGGTCAGCCGCGGGTGTACCCGGTTGTCCCGCGTTACCACCCCAATGCGCGACCGCATCGATTCCGGTTCGGCCGCGACGTCGTGACCATCGACGGTCAGGACACCGTCGCTGAGCGGTCGGGTGCGGGCCAGTAGCCCGGCCAGGCTGGAGTTGCGGGCTCGCGACGGGCCGACCACGGCGATCAACGAGCCTGGGCGCGTCGTGAATGAGACGTCCGAGATCAGCTCGTGCCCGTCGACGGTGAGCCCCAATTGATATGCCGCCGCGCCGATCGTGCGTGCGCCGGGCTTGAGCGGCAATCGGTTGGTCGACGGCAACTCGCCGGTGCCGGTGCCGGTGCTGGAACCGGAGTCGGAGTCGGAGGCGGAGGCGGAGGCGGAGTCGGTTTCGGCACGGCCGGGCAGCAGCTTGCGGGTGGCGTCGATCATCCGCTCCACCAGGCCCCGGCTCTTGGGCTGTTCCTCGCCCTCGGACGCAGCTGGTGCCGACGCCGCGGGTAACTCGGGGGTCGGCGGCGTCGGAGAGGACTGTGATGGCGGACGCGGTGGTGATGGCGGTGCTGGTGGGTGCGGTGGCATCGGGGGAGGGGCCGCGGGTGCGCCCAGGGGTGCCAACCGGATTGGCCGGGTCGCCCGCTCGAACGTCGACGGTGCCGGCGGTGGCGTGGCGATTCGTTGGGTCGCCGATGCGGTGGGAAGTTGCTGGGTGACCGACTCCGTCGGTTTGCCCGGGGGACGGGCTGCGGCGGGGCGGGCTCGGCCCGGGCGGGACGCGGCGGCGGATGCCCCGGGCCTCGTGGCGGATCGGCAGGTAGCGATCGCGCTCCGGCGGCAGCGGTGACCTGGAAGCGCAGCGGCGTTCCATGGTGGGGATCGCCGACGGTGATCGTGAGGCCGTCACGGATGTCGACGGTCGCCAACCGCGCTCCGTCAACGAACATGCCGTTGCGGCTTTGATCGATGGCCACCCAACGATTGCCGGCGAATCGCAGTGCCAGTTCCGGGGTTGGCCGGTCAAAGGTGTCAAAGGGTGCCGGGCCATCCAGGCGGATATCGAACTTGTTCCCGTAACCCACCAATGCGTCGCGGCCCGGAGCAAAGACGTAGCGCATCGATCCGAGCCACACGGTCAGAGGGAAACCGTTCGGTATCAAGATGCCTCGGTCCGCATGCCCGCCACCTTCCGTCACCGATCGCGTCCAGCTCCCCGGCCAACCGGTCTGGAACTAAGTGTGTACCCGCTGGACGGGTCTATCCATCCAGGATGCACCGCGTCGGTCAGAGGGTGTTGCGGCCTGGCGTGGCGGCCGCATTGTCCAGCAGGCGGCGCAGCACCTCGACCGCATCCGCGAGCACCTGGCGGTCCGACGGCTCGAGCCGGGCCAGCTGCGGTTCGATAGCGGCGGCCCGGTCGGTTCGCACCGCGCTCAATGTGCGCATTCCCTCTGGCGTAATACGAATCCGGACGGCGCGGGCGTCGCCCGGGTCGACGGTTCGGGTCACCATTCCGGCGTCTTCGAGCCGACGCACCTGAGTGGTCATCGTGGGCTGCGAGCAGTGGTCGACAGCGGCCAGGTCGCCGATGCGGGCTTCGCCCTGGGCCTCGATGGTCGCGAGCAGCCGTGCCTGAGCGGAGGGCAGCGGCATCTGGATGCGCTGCGTTGCCAGCCGATTCAGCCGCGCGACGACGGCCAGCAGATCTGCTCCAAGGCCGTGCGCAACCTGGGCTTGGTTGGCTGTGGCTGATGAGGTCATGTTCCTATCGTTTCATAGCTTTGCTAAGTGCCGCTAATCGTGGGGCCCATCACATCAAACCAGCGTATGGCGGTGTGCTGCGGCGCCCCGCCGGCCCGAGGCTGGCAGAATCGATGAAATGACCGCGTCAGCCCCGCTTGCGCCGCCCCACCGAGGCGGGCCGCTCCGGCCGGGCGAATTGGCGCAGGCCTCGGTGATGGCCGCGCTATGCGCGGTGACCGCGATCATTTCTGTCGTCGTTCCGTTTGCCGCCGGACTGGCGTTGCTGGGCACCGTCCCCACCGGATTGCTGGCCTACCGCTACCGCTTGCGGGTGCTGGTTGCGGCCACGGTCGCCGCGGGGTTGATCGCTTTTCTGATCGCCGGACTGGGCGGATTCATGGGGGTGGTGCACAGCGCCTACATCGGTGGCCTGACCGGAATCGTGAAACGCAAGGGGCGCGGCACACCGACGGTGATCGTCTCGTCCCTGATCGCCGGATTGGCGTTCGGCTCGGCCATGGTTGGCATGTTGGCGGCGCTGACGCGGTTGCGGCACCTGATTTTCAAGGTGATGACCGCCAACGTGGAGGGGCTCTCCTCGTTCATGGCGCGGATGGGCATGGAGGGCGCCGCCGAGGATCTGAAGCGCCACTTCGCCGAGGGTCTGCATTATTGGCCGTGGGTGCTGCTCGGCTACTTCACCGTCGCGATCATGGTGGTCTCGCTGATCGGGTGGTGGGCGCTGTCGCGCCTGCTGGAGCGGATGCGCGGAATCCCCGATGTGCACAAGTTGGACGCACCCGTGGACGGCGAAGCGACCTCGATCGAGCCGGTCCCGGTGCGGCTGGACAAGGTGCGCTTCCGCTATCCCGGTGCCGGACAAGATGCGCTGCGTGAGGTCAGCCTCGACGTTCGCGTCGGCGAACACATCGCGATCACCGGGGCCAATGGTTCCGGGAAGACCACGCTGATGCTGATCCTGGCGGGGCGGGAGCCGACCTCGGGCACTGTGGAGCGGCCGGGCGCGGTGGGTCTGGGCAAGCTCGGCGGCACGGCGGTGGTACTGCAGCATCCGGAAAGTCAGGTGCTGGGTACCCGGGTGGCCGACGACGTGGTGTGGGGTCTGCCGCCGGGCACCAAGATCGATGTCGACCAGCAACTTGCGGAGGTGGGCCTAGAGGGGCTCGCGGAACGCGAGACCGGCAATCTGTCCGGCGGTGAACTGCAGCGACTGGCATTGGCGGCGGCGCTGGCCAGGGAGCCGGCGATGCTGATCGCCGATGAGGTCACCACCATGGTCGACCAGCAAGGCCGCGAAGCGCTGCTGCGGGTGCTGTCCGGTCTGACGAAACGGCACCGCACCGCCCTGGTGCACATCACGCACTACAACAACGAGGCCGACTCCGCCGACCGCACGGTCGACTTGAGCGAATCGCCGGATAACGCCGAGATGGTCGAGACCGCGCCGGTGCCCGCGCCGGCTGTGGCGGTGAGCGTCGGAGTGCAGCGGCCGGCGCTCGAACTCATCGGCGTCGGCCACGAGTACAACATCGGCACCCCGTGGGCCAAGACCGCGCTGCGCGATCTCAACTTTGTGGTGGAGCAGGGCGACGGCGTGCTGATCCATGGCGGTAACGGCTCTGGCAAGTCGACGCTGGCTTGGGTGATGGCCGGGCTGGCCGTCCCCACCACCGGCGCCTGCCTGCTGGATGGTCGGCCCACCCACGAGCAGGTGGGTGCGGTCGCGTTGTCGTTCCAGGCGGCGCGCCTGCAGCTGATGCGTAGCCGGGTCGATCTGGAAGTCGCTTCGGCGGCCGGCTTCTCGGCCCGCGACGAGGACCGGGTGGCCGCGGCGCTGAGCGTGGTTGGGCTCGATCCCACACTGGCCAAGCGCAGCATTGATCAGCTCAGTGGCGGGCAGATGCGCCGTGTGGTGCTGGCCGGACTTCTGGCGTGCTCGCCGCGGGCGTTGATCCTTGATGAGCCGCTGGCCGGGCTGGACGCCACCAGCCAGCGTGGATTGCTGCGCCTGCTGGAAGACCTGCGCCGGGAACAGGGTCTGACGGTGGTGGTTATTTCGCACGACTTCGCCGGCATGGACGAGCTTTGCCCGCGGACGTTGCATCTGAACAACGGTGTCATGGAACCGGTCTCGACGACCGCCGCCGGAGGACTTGGGGGCCGAACAGGGGCAGGGGGCAAGCCATGACTGTTTCGTCGCCGAGCGCCTCGGCTACCCCAGAACGTGGCTCCCGGCGCGCCGCGCGACCGGTGGTATTGCTGGTGCCGGTGCCGCGCGGGTCTGCCATCCACGACCTGTGGGCCGGCGCCAAGCTGCTGGTGGTTTTCGCGATCTCGGTGCTGCTGACGTTTTATCCGGGATGGGTCACCATCGGGTTGATGGCGGCGCTGGTGCTGGTGGCGGCCTGGATCGCGCACATTCCTCGCGGTGCGGTGCCATCGATGCCGCGCTGGCTTTTTGTCGTCCTCGCGTTTGGTGGGCTGACGGCTGCGTTGGCCGGCGGTGATCCGATGGTCTCGGTGGGCGGTGTCGAGCTCGGTCTGGGCGGAGCGTTGAATTTCTTGCGGATCACCGCGCTGTCGATCGTGCTGCTCGCGTTGGGGGCGATGGTTTCCTGGACCACCAATGTCGCCGAAATCGGGCCCGCGGTCGCGACTTTGGGCCGGCCCCTGCGGCTGCTGCGGATCCCGGTTGACGAATGGGCGGTGGTTCTGGCGCTGGCGCTGCGCGCTTTTCCGATGCTCATCGACGAATTTCAGGTGCTCTACGCTGCCCGCCGGCTGAGGCCCAGACCGATGCCGGTGACGCGCAAGGCGCGCCGGCAGCGGCGCGGGATGGAAGTGATCGACCTGCTGGCGGCGGCGATCACCGTGACGTTGCGCCGGGCGGACGAGATGGGCGACGCGATCACCGCGCGCGGTGGCACCGGTCAGCTGTCGGCGAACCCCACGCGGCCGAAACTGGGGGACTGGGTGACACTGGCGATCACGGCCGCAACCAGCGGTGCCGCAGTGGTCATCGAGACGATGCTGCACGCCGCTTAGGGCTGGGGCCTCATCCGGTCGATCAGGTTCGACAGCACGACGACGCTTTCGCTGCGTTCGATGTCGGCACTCGATCTGATGCGTTCGAGCGCGGTCTCGAGGTGGCCCATGTCGCGGGCCAGTACGTGCAGGATGGCATCCGACGTGCCGGTCACGGTGGCCGCGCTGACCACCTCGTGGATATCTATCCACGCCGCCTGCAGCTGATCGGGCGCAATCCTGCCGTGGCAGAACACCTGGACATAAGCCTCGGTATGCCAGCCGAGCGCGTTGCGATCGACGATGGTGGTGAAGCCCTTGATCACGCCGTTGTCGATCATCCGGTCGACCCGGCGTTTCACCGCCGGTGCGGACAGATTCACCTTCTGTCCGATCTCGGCGAAAGTGGCCCGGGCATGGTCGGTCAGCTCGACCAGAATGCGGTCGTCGGTGTCGTCCAGGTGATCCATGTCACCCCTCTCGTCTCGGCGCGCAACAGATCGCTATACATGGGAATCTAGCGCAACATATTGATGGTCGACGCGCAATGATCATCGTTTGATTGTGCAAGAAAGGGCAAATATCTTTGTTTCATGACGGATTACTATGTCGCTGCGGCGGGCACACCGGCGGGCGCGCCGGCACGGCAAGAGTCCAGCAAGCGCACCCGGGCGGCCAGCCCGCGGCGCTATGCCATGACCCCCCCATCGTTTTTCGCGGTCGAATATGCGATCAACCCGTGGATGGACACCACGACGCCGGTTGACGCGGGGGTCGCGCTCGCAGAGTGGGAGCAACTGCGCCAGACCTATCTGGGGCTGGGCCACCAGGTGGAGTTGGTCGAGCCCGAGCCCGGGCTGCCGGGCATGGTGTACGCCGCCAACGGCGGGTTCATCGGAAACGACATCGCAATCGTCGCCAAGTTCCGGTTCGCCGAGCGGGCCGGTGAGTCCAAGGCCTACGCCCGCTGGATGTCGGCCATGGGATATCGGCCGGTGTCGACTCGGCATGTCAACGAAGGTCAGGGGGACCTGCTGCGGGTCGGCGAAATGGTGTTGGCGGGATATGGCTTTCGCACCGATCCGCGCTCGCACGCCGAAATCGCGGCCGCACTGCGCATGCCGGTGATCTCGCTCGAGCTCGTCGATCCTCGTTTCTATCACCTGGATACGGTGCTGGCTGTTCTGGACGACCACACCATCGCGTATTACCCGCCGGCCTTCAGTGCGGCGGCACGCGACCAGCTGCAGGCGCTGTTTCCCGACGCGATCCTGGTGAGCAGTGCAGACGCCTACGCCTTCGGTCTCAATGCCGTGTCGGATGGGTGCAACGTCGTAATACCCGCTGCGGCGACAGGTTTTGCGCTGCAGCTTAGTGAGGCCGGTTTCGAGCCGATCGGCGTCGATTTGTCCGAGCTGCTCAAGGGCGGCGGTTCCGTGAAGTGCTGCACATTGGAGGTACATCCATGACGATTCTCGACGCTCCGGTTTCGGTGGAGGTCGATGAAACCGGCGACGCGATTGCGTTGGTCGAAAAGCATGCCGCGCACAATTACTCGCCGTTGCCGGTGGTGGCGGCCAGTGCCGAGGGTGCCTGGATCACCGATGTCGAGGGCCGGCGTTACCTGGATTGTCTGTCTGCGTACTCCGCGGTCAATTTCGGGCACTGCAATCCCGAGATCATCGCAACGGCGCATGCCCAACTCGACACCGTGACGCTGGTGAGTCGCGCCTTTCACTCCGACCGCCTCGGGCCGTTCTGCGCGGCGCTGTCCGAGCTGTGCGGCAAAGACATGGTGTTGCCGATGAACTCGGGTGCCGAGGCCGTGGAGAGCGGCCTGAAGGTTGCCCGCAAATGGGGAGCCGACGTCAAAGGCGTTCCCGAGGGCCAGGCCAACATCGTCGTGGCGGACAACAATTTTCATGGGCGCACCATCAGCATTGTGAGTTTCTCGTCCGATCCCGTTGCCCGTGGTGGATTCGGGCCGTTCACGCCGGGTTTTCGTTCGGTGCCGTTCGGCGATTCCACCGCACTGGCGCGGGCGATCGATGAGAACACCGTTGCGGTGCTGCTCGAGCCGATCCAAGGGGAGGCGGGCATCGTCGTTCCACCGGATGACTATCTGCCCGACGTTCGTGCGCTGTGCTCGGAGCACAACGTGCTGATGATCGCCGACGAAATCCAGTCCGGACTGGGCCGCACGGGTTACACCTTCGCTTGTGACTATTGGGATGTGGTGCCCGATGTGTTCTTGCTGGGCAAGGCGCTTGGCGGTGGGGTGGTTCCGCTGTCGGCGGTGGTCGCCGACCGTGATGTCCTCGGGGTGCTCAATCCCGGCGAACACGGCTCGACATTCGGCGGCAACCCGTTGGCCGCGGCGATCGGTACCACGGTGGTCTCGATGCTGGAGCGCGGTGAATTCCAATCCCGTTCGGCCGAGCTGGGGGCCCGGTTGCACGCGCGGCTGGGTGCGCTGATCGGTGAGGGTGTGCTCGAGGTGCGGGACCTTGGCCTGTGGGCCGGTGTCGACGTCGACCCGGCGTTGGCCACCGGCAAGGAGATCAGTTTACGCCTCGCCGATCGCGGTGTGTTGGTCAAGGATACCCACGGCTCCACGCTGCGGTTTGCGCCGCCGCTGGTGATTACTGCCCAGGAAATCGACTGGGCTGTTCGGCAGTTCGCTGCGGTATTGCGGGAAGCAGGCTCATAATCAGCCTGACCCCGCAACAGGAGGCGCAGTTGCCGGCCACTTCGATCAGGCTAAGAGAACAGATGCTGCGGCGCCGCCCGGTGGGCGGCGCCCCTGTCGCAGAAGGTGCGGCAGGCAGCCTAAAACGGAGTTTCGGCACCTTCGAGCTGACCATGTTCGGAGTCGGCTCGACGGTGGGTACCGGAATCTTCTTCGTGCTGGCGGAGGCGGTGCCGGAAGCGGGGCCCGCCGTCATCGTCTCGTTCATCATCGCTGGTGTCGCGGCCGGTCTTGCCGCCATCTGCTATGCCGAACTGGCATCGGTGGTGCCCGTTTCCGGTTCGTCGTACTCGTATGCGTATGCCACCCTGGGGGAGGCGGTCGCCATGGGGGTGGCGTCATGCCTGCTGCTGGAATACGGCGTGGCCACCGCCGCCGTCGCGGTGGGCTGGAGCGGCTATGTAAACAAGCTGTTACACAACGTGTTCGGATTCCAATTACCCCAAGCGTTGTCCGAGGCGCCCTGGGATGAGCGGCCGGGTGAAGCGGCCGGCTATCTCAACCTGCCGGCGATCATCCTGATCGGACTCTGCGCATTGCTGTTGATTCGGGGAGTCAGCGAATCGGCCAAGGTCAACGCGATCATGGTGTTGATCAAACTCGGCGTGCTGGGCATGTTCGTGATCCTTGCGCTCACCGCCTACGACACCAACCACTTGAAGGACTTCGCTCCCTTCGGTGTTGCCGGTGTCGGCGCTGCCGCGGGCACCATCTTCTTCTCGTTCATCGGCCTCGACGCGGTGTCTACCGCCGGTGAGGAGGTGCGGAATCCGCAGCAGAGCGTGCCACGCGCGCTGATCGCCGCGCTGTTCGTGGTCACCGGGGTCTATGTGCTGGTTGCGTTCGCCGCGTTGGGAACCCAGCCGTGGCAGATGTTCGCCGGCCAGGAGGAGGCCGGGCTGGCGACGATTCTCGACAACGTCACGCACAGCGCATGGGCCAGCACCGTTTTGGCGATGGGTGCGGTGATCTCGATTTTCACCGTCACATTGGTCACGATGTATGGCCAGACGCGCATTCTGTTCGCGATGGGCCGCGATGGTCTGCTTCCGGCCCGGTTCGCGGCCGTGCATCCGCGCTTCCAGACTCCGGTGAGCAACACGGTGGTCGTGGCCATCGCGGCGGCAGTGCTGGCGGCGCTGGTGCCGCTGAACCGGCTCGCCGACATGGTGTCCATCGGCACGCTGACAGCTTTCATCGTGGTATCGGTCGGTGTGATCATCCTGCGGGTGCGCGAGCCGGCCCTGCCGCGCGGCTTTTGGGTACCGGGCTATCCCGTGACCCCGATCCTTTCGATACTGGCCTGCGGCTACCTGCTGTACAGCCTGCATTGGTACACCTGGATCGCGTTTGGCGGTTGGGTCGGGATCGCGCTAATTTTCTACCTGTTCTGGGGGCGGCACCACAGTAGGCTCAATGCCCCCGCGTTGCATGACAATCCGACCGGGGAGGAACGGTGACCGTCGTCGTCGGCTATCTGGCCGGCCGGGTGGGTCCCTCGGCGTTGCATCTAGCCGTTCGGGCCGCGCGGACATTGGACACCTCGCTGACGGTGGCGACCATCCTGACCAAGCCGTGGCTGACGCCCCCGCTAGCCAAGGGCGACTATTCGGAGTGGGCCGAGCAGGTCGCCGAAGACTCGGAGAAGGAGGCGCACCGGTATCTGCGCACCGTGGCAACCGGGATCGAGGTCAGTTACTGCCATCGTGAGCACCGGTCGGTGTCGGGTGGATTGATCGAGGTGGTCGAGGAACTCGATGCCCAGATGCTGATCCTGGGTTCCTTTCCGAACGGGCGAAGGGCCCGGGTGCTGATCGGCTCGACCGCCGACTGGGTGTTGCATTCCTCGCCGGTGCTGGTGGCCATCAGTCCCCGGCAGTACCACTCCCGCACCGACCGGCTGACCAGGATCACCTGCGGTTACGCCGCGACCACCGACTCGGTCGAGGTGGTGCGTCGCTGCGCCGAGCTGGCCAGGCAGTACGGGGTTCCGCTGCGGGTCATCACCTTTGCGGTCCGCGGCCGAACCATGTATCCGCCCGAGGTGGGGCTGCATGCGGAGGCATTGGTATTGGAGGCTTGGGCCGAGCAAGCGCGCGGAATGCTGGAAATGCTGCAGAAGGACGGCATCGTCGAGGAAGACGCTGTGCTCGAGGTGATCACGGGCAACGGTTGGCAGCATGCGCTGGATGCGGCGGACTGGGAAGACGGCGAGATCCTGGCGGTGGGCACCTCACCGCGCGGCGACATCGCCAGAGTTTTCCTGGGTTCCAACAGCGGCAAGATCATTCGGCACAGTCCGGTGCCGGTGCTGGTGTTACCCGGCTAGTCTCAGACCGGCCGCGTCGGTTTGTTCCAACTACCGCCGTGCGGCGGCGTTGGCCGCCGCCTGCGCCTCGCGCAGAATTGTCGCGACTTGGCCACGGCCGAGGAACATCTCATCGAAATAGGGCTTGAGCGCATCGTTGCCGGCGGCGAACCCCGCGCCCCCCGGTGCGGGAATGCGTGACCCGGACAGCACCGCGAAAAACGGTTCAACGTTGACGCCCTTGGCTTCCCAGAAGGCGAAGTAGGAGGGCTGGGCGGACCGCACCGCGGGAATGGCAACACCGTCGCGGCCCAGATACTCGTTGCCGGCGCTGCTCCCCATCCAGGCCAGCACCTGACGCACGGCGTCTGGATGCTGGGACGCGGAATTTCCGGCAGCGGCAATACCGTTGGTGACGCTGACCCGGCCCGCGGGGCCGATCGGCAGCATCGCCACCCCCCAGCGGAAGGTGGCATCGCGGGCCACCGGAGCCAGACTGTAGGTGCCGGACTGGAACAGCGCCATCCGGCCGGCCAGGAATTGGTTGCGGGAAAAGTCACCGTTGTCGTTGGTGTCTGAGGCGGGCGGCGCGACGTGATCGTTGTTGATCAGGCCGACGAGATAGCGGAACGCATCGATGGCGGGTGGATTGTCGAAGGCAAACTCGTTGTCGCGCATGAACACGCCGCCGGCCGAGCCGATGTAGTTGAGGTAGATGGCCTGCGGGTCGTTAGCGGCGTTGTATCCCCACTGGCGGACTCGCCCGGGGTCGAAACCCGGGGTGCCGCCAACATGCCCGTCGGCGTCGACGGTGAGCCTGGCCAGCAGTGCACGCAGCGTGTCGTCGGGACCGGGACTCCACCGCAGGCCGTCCAGCTCGGCCGGATCCACGCCCGCCGCGGCCAGGAGATCCGCGTTGTAGAACACCGCAATCCCGGCGTCGGTCAGCTGCGGCACTCCCCACAACACACCGTTGCGGGTGAACTGGTCGACCACCGCCGGCTCCCACTCGCCGGGATCGACGGCCGTGTCAATCTTCATCAACCGGCCGCTATCGGCGTAGGCGGCCAGGTAGGCGTTGGACAGCCAGAAGATGTCGTCAGCGCTGCCGCCGGCCACATCGGTGCGCAGCGTATCGAAATAGGTCGAAAAGGAGACCAGATTCGTGTGCACTTCGATATTGGGATGGGTGCGGCTGAACGCCGCAAAGGACTGTTGATATGCCGCGGCGATCGGCGCCGCCCACAGCCGGACCGTGACCACGATCTTGCCGCCGGGGGGTGCGTCGATGCGGTCCAGCGCCACCGCGGTGACGCCCAACAATGCCGCGATGAGCGTGACTGCCACAGCGACCAGGGTGGAAAAGCGGGGCCGACTCACTTGAGCCCCGACACCACGATTGACGAGACGATGTGGCGCTGCGCGGCGACGAACAGCACGATCAGCGGAACGATCGCAACCGTCGTCGCCGCCATCACCAGCGTCCACTGGGCGTTGAACCGGGACTGCAGATCAGCCGTGGCCACCGTGAGCACCCGCCACTTGTGGCCGCTGGTGATCACCAACGGCCACATGAAGTTGTTCCATTGCGAGACCACCGTGATCAGCGTCATGGCGGCCAGGACCGGGCGGCTGGACGGAATCACCACGTGTACCAGGACATCCAGGGTGTTGGCTCCGTCCAGGCGTGCGGCGTTGATCATGTCGTTGGGGATGATGCGGAAATGCTCACGCAGCAAGAAGATCGCGTACGGCGACCCGAACAGGAAGGGCAGCACCAAGGCCCAGAAGGTGTTGCGCAAACCCAGCTGGGCCATCATCAGATACAGCGGCACCACGGTGACCGTCGCCGGCACCATCAGGGTCGCGATGTAGACCCAGAACAACCCATCGCGTCCGGGAAACTCCAACCGGGCGAAGGCGTAGGCGGCCAACACCGAAAAGGTCATCTGGCCCAGCAGGATCACCGTCGTCATCAGGGCGGTCACCAGCGCCGCCCGGCCGAACCCGGCACCGCCCAAGTCGGCGTAATTGGCCAACGTCGGTGGGTGGGGTAACTGTAGCGGCGTACCCGTGGCGAATTGATGTGCGGAGGTGAACGAGGTGAGCAGTCCCAGCGCAAAGGGCAGCAGCGTGATCAGCGCGCCGAGCACCAGCCCGGCGTAGATCACCCTGGTGGGCACTCGGCGGGACAGGCGGCGGCTAAGTGAGGTCATAGCTGATCCGCCGCCGAAAATACATGTGCTGAACAAAGGTGACGCCGATGAGAATGACGAACAGCACCACGGCCATCACCGACGCCCGTCCGATGGCCGCCGAACCAAATGCCTCGGCATAGATTTGGTGCGCCACCAGCTCGGTGCTGCCCTCCGGGCCTCCGCCGGTGAGCGCGTAGACGATATCGAAAATTTGTGCGGCGCTCACGATTCCGGTGACCAAGACGAAGAACGTGGTCGGGCGCAGCATCGGCAGCGTGATGCGCCAGAACCGCTGCCAGGCATTGGCGCCGTCGGTGCGTGCCGCCGCGTGGATATCGTCCGGGATGGCCAGCAGGCCCGCGAGGAAGGACAGCGAGACGTAGCCGACGTTGGTCCAGATGACCACCGCGGCAACCACCGGTAGGGCGAGGTCGGGATCGGTGAGCCATTCGATGCGGCGCCCGAGCAAGGTGCTGATGGCGCCGTCGGTGGGCGCCAGAATCCAGCGCCACATCACCGCGATCGCCAGCGGCGCACAGATCCAGGGCAACACATAGAGGGTGCGGAAAAAGTTGGTGCCCGGCAGCCGGCGGGTCAGCATCATCGCCGCGAGCAAGCCCAACACCGTCTGGGCTGGCACCACGATTGCCACGAAGATGGCGGTGACCACCAACGAGTTACCGAAGTCGCCGTCGCGCAGCACCGAATGCCAGTTGGCCAGCCCGACGTAGCGCAGCGGTCCCAGCAGGTCCCAGCGGTACAGACTCAGCCAGATCACCACCAGGATGGGCAGCAACAGGAAGGCGAGAACCCCGAACAGGCTGGGTGCCAGCAGGGCATAGGCCAACGCGGTGGTTCGGCGTGGCGTGGCGCGCATGGGAGTATTAAAGCGTGATCGTTACGGTGGAGTCGTGACACCGAACCGGGGAATCGATGCCGAATTGCTGGACCTGCCGCGCCTTGCACTGGCCGACGCTGCGCTCTCGGCGGCCACCGCGGCTGGGGCCAGCTACGCCGACCTGCGTATTCAGCGCATCGGCACCGAAATCATCCACCTGCGCGACGGGGAGCTAGAGACCGCGATCCTCAGTCGTGAGCTTGGCTTCGCGGTCCGGGTGATCGTCAACGGCACCTGGGGATTCGCCTCGCACGCCGAATTGTCGGCGTCGGCCGCGGCCGACACGGCACGGCGGGCGGTGCGAGTGGCCACCACGCTGGCGGCGCTGAACACCGAGCGGGTCGAACTCGCACCCGAACCGGTGTACACCGACGCCGTATGGGTCTCCAACTATCAGATCGACCCGTTCAGCTTGCCGGCCAGCGAGAAGATCGCGGTGCTGGAGGACTACTCGGGGCGATTGTTGAGCGCTGACGGTGTCGATCACGCATCGGCGAGCCTCAACGCGGTCAAGGAACAGACCTTTTATGCCGACACCTACGGGTCGTCGATCACACAGCAGCGGGTGCGGTTGCACCCGTCGCTCGAGGCGGTGACCGTCGACTCCGGGGCGGGCATTTTCGATTCCATGCGCACCCTGGCGCCACCGACGGCGCGCGGTTGGGAAGTGGTCGCCGGCGACGAGATCTGGAACTGGACCGACGAGCTGGCCGAGCTGCCGTCGCTGTTGGCCGAGAAGACCAAGGCGCCCAGCGTGACTGCGGGACCCACGGATCTGGTGATCGACCCAACCAATCTGTGGTTGACGATCCACGAATCCATTGGCCACGCCACCGAATACGATCGGGCCATCGGTTACGAAGCCGCCTATGCCGGCACCTCGTTCGCCACCCCGGACAAGCTCGGGAGCATGCGCTACGGTTCACCGGTCATGAACGTGACCGCCGATCGCACCGTCGAATTCGGCTTGGCCAGCATCGGTTACGACGACGAAGGGGTGGCGTCACAGAGTTGGGATCTGGTGCGCGACGGGGTGTTCGTCGGATACCAACTGGACCGGGTGTTCGCCCCGCGGCTGGGCCAGCCGCGCTCCAACGGCTGCTCCTACGCCGACTCGCCACATCACGTCCCGATCCAGCGGATGGCCAATGTGTCACTGCAACCCGGAGCCGAGGACCTGAGCACGGCCGATCTGATCGGCCGCGTCGAAGACGGGATTTACATCGTCGGAGACAAGTCCTGGTCGATTGACATGCAGCGCTACAACTTCCAGTTCACCGGCCAGCGGTTCTTCCGCATCCGGGATGGCCGCCTGGACGGTCAGCTACGCGATATCGCCTATCAGGCCACTACCACCGAATTCTGGAATTCCATGGAGGCGGTGGGCGGCCCGTCGACCTGGCGGCTGGGCGGTGCGATCAACTGCGGCAAGGCCCAGCCCGGTCAGGTTGCCCCGGTCAGTCACGGCTGTCCGTCGGCCCTGTTCCGTGGCGTCAACATACTCAACACCCGTACCGAGGGCGGACGATGATCACTGCGCAGCACGTCGTCAACATCGTGTTGGACGAGGCGGCACAGCGTGGCCGCGCCGACGAGACCATGGTGCTCGTCGTCGACAAAACCGAGGCCACGCTGCGCTGGGCGAACAATTCGATGACCACCAACGGCCTGTCGACCCAGCGGCACATCACGGTGATTTCGATTGTGCGCCAGGGCGATAGCGCCTTCGTCGGCGCGGTGGTATCCGGCGAGGTAGACCCGTCGGCGCTGCCCGGTCTGGTGGCGGCATCGCAGGACGCGGCGTGTTCGGCCCCCGAGGCCGGCGATGTCGCACCGTTGCTGGCCGATGCCGGGGTGCCGGTGGACTGGGATGCGCCGGTAGCCGGCACCGGTCCCGAAGTGTTCGCCGACGTCGCCGCCTCGCTCAGCCGGGAGTTCCGGGGCGCCGACCGGCTGTACGGCTACGCCCACCACAGCGTTTCGACGACATTTCTGGCGTCATCGACGGGCCTGCGGCGGCGCTATACCCAGCCGGCCGGAGCGGTGGAGATCAACCTCAAACACGGCGATGCCAGCGCATGGGCGGGCGTCGGGACACCCAACTTCGTCAACGTGCCCACCGACCTGCTGCTCGAGCAGCTGTCGATCAGACTGGGCTGGGCCCAGCGCCGGGTCGAGCTACCCGCGGGGCGCTACGAGACGATCATGCCGCCGTCCACGGTGGCCGACATGATGCTCTATCTGGCGTGGTCCATGGCCGGCCGCGGCGCACAGGAGGGCCGTACCGCGCTGTCCGCGCCGGGCGGCGGCACGCGAGTGGGGGAGCGGCTCACCGACCTGCCGCTGACCCTGTTCTCCGATCCGATGGCGCCGGGGTTGGCGTGTGCCCCGTTCGTCGCGGTGAGCAACTCCACCGAGACGGTCTCGGTGTTCGACAACGGTATGGCCATCGATCAGGTGGACTGGGTCCGCAACGGGGCGATCAACGCGCTGGCCTATCCACGAGCCACGGCCGCCAAGTTCGACGCTCCGGTGGCCGTTGCGGCCGACAACCTGCTGATGACGGGTGGCTCTAACGATCTGGCCGACATGATCGCGAGCACCGAACGCGGCCTGTTGCTGACCACGCTGTGGTACATTCGCGAGGTCGACCCCACCACACTGCTGCTCACCGGGCTGACCCGAGACGGCGTGTACCTGGTCGAAGACGGCGAGGTGACCGCGGCGGTCAACAACTTCCGTTTCAACGAAAGCCCGCTTGACCTGCTTCGACGGGCCACCGAAGCCGGGGTCAGCGAGGTGACGCTGCCGCGGGAATGGTCCGACTGGGCTACCCGCACGGCGATGCCGTCACTGCGGATTCCGGACTTTCACATGTCGTCGGTCAGTCAGGCGCAGTAAGTGATTGCTGTGGGTGATGGCGCGCTCTAGCGTGTGATGGATGGCGGCTGCGGCTCCAGTCGGTGATGTGCTGGCCCGACTGGTTGTGGTGTCCCCGGGCGACGGTCGTATCGCGGGGCTGGTTCGGCAGGTCTGTGCGCGCACGCTCGGGCTGCCCGCGTTGCCCGCGGAGGTCGTCGTTGCCGAACCCCAGTCAGCAGCCGAGGCCGTTGTCGCGGAGTTCGCCGAACAATTCAGCGCGGACGTTTCTTCGATCAGCGCCGAACAACGGTCTCGATTGTTCAAGCAGCTGGGCGACTCCACATTGGGTGCCGTCGCATCGATCTTCATCGCCGACTTCGTGCCGCGGGTGCGGGCCGGGCTGCAAGCACTGGGGGTGGGCCGGGACTATCTGGGCTGGGTGGGGGCGCCCATCGAGTGGGATCACAGCACCGATCCGTCCCAGGTGGTGTTCAACGAATTTCTGCCCGCAGTGGCCCGGATGCGCGCCCTGGACCCGGTGATCTCCGAGCTGGTGCGGCTGCGCGGTGCGGCCCAGCACAACTGTCGGCTGTGTAAATCACTGCGGGAGAGCACCGCGCTGGACGCGGGTGGTTCCGAGCCGCTTTATGGCGAGATCGAGGGTTTCGAGCATTCTGTTGTGCTCGATGACCGCGCAAAAGCAGCGCTGAGGTATACCGATACGTTAATTTGGACCCCTGCGCACCTCGCCGTCGACGATGCCGCCGAGGTGCGCTCCCGGTTCTCCGAGGCGGAGGCCATCGAGCTGACTCTTGACATCATGCGTAATACCAGCAACAAGATCGCTGTGTCGCTGGGTGCCGATGCGCCCAGGGTCGAACGGGGCACCGAGCGTTATCGCATCGGTGCGGATGGTCAGACGGTGTTCAGTTGACGGGTGTGGCTAGCGGCCGCGGGCGACGGGTCATCGCGGCGAAGGCGGTTGTCGCCATCTTCGTGGGGGTGGCGTCGGCGTGCGGGCTGGCGGGCTGTTTTGGATCCGGCGGAAGGTCGGCGGCACCGAGGTTGCCCACCGGGGGCAACGAAGAATCACGGCTACCCCCGATCTATCCGGGCACGACGGTGTCGATTCCGCCGACGACCACCTCCGCGGGTCCGGCCAGCGGCATTCCGGGGGACGGCACCTTTCGGGTGGGAGTGGACATCAAGGCCGGCACCTATCGCTCGGCGGGTGGCGACTCCTGCTATTGGGAACGGCTGAGGGGGGTCGGCGGAACCCTCGACGAGGTCATCGCCAACGGCGCCGGTACCGGTCCCCAAGTGGTCCAGATCAGGCCGAGCGATGCGGCCTTCAAGACCCAACATTGTCCACCCTGGACCCTGGATTCGAGCGCCACCACGACCACGACCACGACAACCACCACGACGTCGACCACGCCCGTGACGTTGCCGGAAGGCGCCCAAGCCTGCCCGAACGTGTCCGGGCCCGCGGGCGGATTCGCCCAGTCGGCCGCGGGAACGCCGGCGACCTCCTGTCCCTTCGCCGAGCAGGTTCGGCTCGCCTACGGAGCCGGCGCCCCCGCCGGTGCCGCACCTCGACAGGTGGAGGTGGTCAGCCCGGTGACCGGTCAGTCCTACTCGATGACCTGCACCGCCAACGGGCCGCTGGTGACGTGCAGCGGCGGTGACGGCGCCATCGTCTACCTGTACTAGCGCCATCGCGGTGCGGCCCGCGGGCGGTGCCGTTCACCTTCTCGCCAGCTCTCATTCGCCTGCCGTATGTGTGTGGATTATGTTGTAGCACTGGAATGTTCGCTTGTGTCATGGCGCCGAGTCGACGTAGGTTTGGGGCGCTATGCAGGACATGGCAAGGGAGCAAAGTGACCATGGCCGGTCATCCTGATGTTGAGCGTCCCGCGAGCCCGAAGGGGGTCGCCACCGGGGAAGGCGGGATTCGTCTCTTCGACGGCCGCAGATGGACGGTCGAAAGCCCGCACGAAACTCACGACATCACCGTGTGCATCCGCGGCATGCAGTACGCGGACGGGCGCGTCGTGTCCCGAGTAGCGGTCGGCGGGCTGCTACCTGACCAGCCCCTCACGGCACACCGGGCTCGCGGGTTGGCGCGGGCATTGATCGCAGCAGCCGACGCCGCGGACGGCCCCGATGCGGTCAGCCCAAACCTATAGCGGGATAGACCGTTTGGCGGTATTCCGGCCCGCCGCCGCCGTGACCGTACCCGCTTATCCAATGCGTCGACGGCGAGCAGGATCGGCATGGAGGCCAGCGCGACGGCCCAGCCCCACAGCGGCGGGTTCCACTGGCCGAGCAGCCTCGCCACGGGTGGCACCCACATCACGATGAGCGAGAAGGCCAGCTCGATGAGCACCGCCGGCACCAAGAGCCGGTTGGTGAACCAACCGAGCGATCCAGGCCAGCGCGAGGAGGACCGGCAGGCGAAGACGTTCGCCGTCTGAGCCAGGACCACCGTCATGAACGCCGCGCCCGATGCCGCGGCCAGGTGCGCGCCGGTGGGAAACGGATCACCAACGCGCCAGCCCAGCGCCATCAGCGACACCAGGAAAGCCGTGAGGGTGAGGACGGCTTCGAGGGGCCCCAGCAGCCCGAAGGCCCGGCGCAACACGGTGCGATTCATCAGCCGGCCATGCACCGGCGGTCCGTCGAGCAGGTGCTTGGCGGGCGGCTCGGCACCCAGCGCAACCGCGGACAAAGTGTCGGTGCCCAGGTCGAGCGCCAGAATCTGCAGCACGCCCAGAGCCAGCGGAAACAGGCCGCCGGACAGCGCCCAGACCAGAAACGGCGCGAGTTCGGCGACATTGTCGGTCAGGTGGTAGGTCAGAAATCGCCGGATATTGACGAAGGTGGCGCGGCCCTGCTCAATGCCGGCCACGATGCCGGCGAAGGAGTCGTCGAGCAACACCAGGTCGGCGGCCTCGCGGGCGACGTCGGTGCCGGATTCGCCCATGGCCACGCCGATGTCGGCTTCATGCAGCGCGGGGGCGTCGTTGACCCCGTCCCCGGTCATCGCCACCACGTGGCCCCTGGAACGAAGGGCCCGGGCGATGCGCAGTTTGTCCTCCGGGGAGACCCGGGCGATGACGATGCCGTCGTGGTCGAGCAGCGCCGCCAGGTGTTGTTCGTCGGTGGGCAAGTCCGTCCCCGACAGCACCGGCGCGTCGGGGGAGCGCAGACCCACCTCGTTGGCGATGGCCGTGGCCGTGGCCGGATGATCGCCGGTGACCATCGCCACCTTCACGCCGGCCCCCCGACAGGCCCGCAGCGAGTCGCCGATGCCCTCTCG
This sequence comes from Mycobacterium pseudoshottsii JCM 15466, assembly GCF_003584745.1. Classification (NCBI taxonomy): domain Bacteria; kingdom Bacillati; phylum Actinomycetota; class Actinomycetes; order Mycobacteriales; family Mycobacteriaceae; genus Mycobacterium; species Mycobacterium pseudoshottsii. Next base: position 3,969,756 of record NZ_AP018410.1, on the reverse strand, counting down.
CGGGGGATCTTCCAACGCCACCAAGCCCAGCAGCCGCAGCCCCCGGTCGCACTCTTCGAGGTTGCGGGGGGTACGGCCGTCGCGTGGGGCCGCCGCGACGGCGAGCACCCGCAGCCCCCGGCCGGTGAACGTCTCCACCTCTTGCCGGGCTGCCGGGTTGTCGCCGCAGTGCGGGAGCACGCTGTCGGGTGCTCCCTTGACCAGAATCTGGTCCGCCGCGACCACGGCCAGCGGCGCAGTCGGGGATCGAAGGGCAAGCGCAGCGCCACGGAGCTGGTGCGACGGTCGTTGACGGTGTCGATGCCCACCCGGCGGGCCAAGGTGTCCAACGCCGCTTCCATCGGATCCCCGTGGGCGCGCCACCGTCCGTCGACCTCTTCGGCGTACCCGGTGGAACAGCGCTGGGCCGCCACGGCCAGTTCGCGCACCGGATCCGCTGCGCCGGGAGACGACCACGCCAGCTGCGTCGTTGGACCATAGCCGGCGCCCTCGACGCCCAGCGCGCCCGCCGGGGTCCAGGCCTGCACGACGGTCATCTGGTTGCGGGTCAGGGTGCCGGTCTTGTCGGTGCAGATGAACGTCGTCGAGCCCAGCGTCTCGACGGCCTCGAGGTTGCGGACCAGGATCTGACGTTTGGCTATCTGTTCGGATCCCCAGGCCAGCGACAGGGTGACGGTGGGCAGCAGCGCCTCGGGGACCAGGGCCACCGTGACACCGATGGCGAACACGAAGGCCTGTTGGGTCGGGTTGCCCACCAGCACCGAGACGAGCAGGAAGATCGCGCCGACGCTGACCGCGATCGCCGCGGTCAGGCGCACTACGCCGCGCAGGCCGCGGGTCAGCGGGGTGTCGGGTTTGGTGGTCGAGGTCGTCAGCCGGGCAATCCCGGCCAGGCGGGTGTGCTGGCCGATCGCGGTGACCCGTGCGCACGTGTCACCCTCGACCACGAACGTGCCCGCGAACAGCGGTTCACCGCTGGCCACGCCGCTGGCCTCGCTTTCACCGGTGAGCATCGAGGAGTCGACAAGCAACCGGTTCTCGGTGAGCACCACGGCGTCGGCCGGCACACGGTCGCCGCTTTCCAGCAGCGCGATGTCGTCGACCACCACATCCTCGGCGTCGATCACCTGCCGGCGGCCATCACGCCAGACCGTGATCCGCGTCGGCAGCATCTGTTGAAGCCGGTCGGCGGCCCGATCGGCGCGGGCCTGCTGGATCAGGGCGAAGACGCCATTGAGCACGATCACGGCAACGATCGCGATGCTCAATTCGGGGAGATCGGCGAAGAAAGCGAGCACCGCCGCGGCCCACAGCAACAAGGCGAAGAAATGTGTCAGCTCCCCGATCAGGCGCCGGCCCACCGAGGGCCGTTTGGCGGCCGGCAGCCGGTTGGCGCCATCGTGGGCGAGCTGTTCGCGGGCTTGTGCGGTGCTCAGCCCGGGTGGCAGGACGTCGGCCATCGCCCCTCCTCTCAACCGGTGCCGGGCCCGGCGCCGAGGGCGCGCGGTGCCCCGTGCTCGGACCCACCGCTGTCACCAGCCGAAATGCTATATCCGGCGCGGTCGTTGGGCAGCGGAGAAGTCCACCGAAGCGGTGGCCTTACCCGACGCCTACGGTGATAGTTGTCGGGTGCACGGGTCTGGGGCGCGGTGGTGCTCACGCGGTCTGGCCCGGTGAGGTAGGGAGGCGCGATGCGCTGGCGCGGTGTTCACCACGTGGAATTCAATGTTCTGGACTACGACAAGTCGATCGCCTTCTATGACGCGATGTTCGGCTGGCTGGGCTACATGAGCTTCTGGACCCTCGACATCGAATATCGGTCGACGTACTACATGGCTCGGTTCCCGTTGCCGCACAGCTACATTGGCATTCAGCCTGCCGACGGTGGCGGGCAGCTACGGCATCGGGACCAGAAGGTCGGCATCAACCACATCGCGCTGTGGGCCAGAAGCCGGGCGGAAATCGATCGCTTCCATCGAGACTTTCTGCTCCCGCGGGCAATCCCCGTCACCGACCCGCCCAGGGAATATCCCATCTACACACCCGGCTACTACGCGGTGTTCTTCGACGATCCGATCAATGGCATCCACTGGGAGTTGGCGCGGCTGCCGTCGGTTCCGTCCCCGCGTGATTTCTGGAAGTCCTATCGTACCCTGCGCGCTGTTTCGGCGGACCATCCGGAGTGGAAGCGCTCCGTTGCGCGCGAAGCCATGCGCAGCCTGCCGGGGCGAACGTCACGGTGATCTTGCTGCGTTGTCCCGTCGACGGGGCTCATCGGCCGTGGGGCACGGTTTCCCGCGGACCGTTGAGCCGGGGGTTTTGCGTCTGTCGTGGCGAGGTCGCCTCATCCGGAGCGACGATCCTTCCACTCGCAGTCCGGCGAATTCCACGGCACATCGGACAGGTGGGTGGGGCGGTGCCAAGGGGTGCGGTGCGGTGGGGTCGCCGATGACCGGGCGGGAATCCAAATCGGTTCGGTGTCAACGGCAGCCACCGCCAGGGCATTGGCTTTCGCCCGCTGTAGCAGCGTTTGCGCGTCGCTGACGGTGGTGTGCTGGTGGTCGTTGAAATCTTCGATACGGCGACCCCGGAACTGGCCCTGCAGTGCCCGCAGAGTCGCTTCGCTCACGGCATCGCGGACCCGCGGGTTGGGACTGGTGAAGACGATGGCCGCGTGGATGGACAGGCACGGGCGCCCCGCAGTCCAGGTGAAAGGTTGGCCTTTGGCCAGCTCGGGCTGCCTGTTTAGCACCTCGCGAGCCAGCGAGAGTGCGTGCATAACGTCTGCGGCAGTGACGGTGTCGTTGTTCATACGAGTCGCCCCCGGCAGTCGTTATGGAAGTTGTGGATTCGACGAAGCGTTCGAGCGGTTGGCCGGCGTGCCGGGCGAAGTCGACCCCGATGCGACAAACCACTGGCCGACGCGACTGCACCGGCAACAGAGCCTATCGAATCATGCTGTCCACCATCATCTTTCAAATGGCGGTGCGCACTGTCAAGCAGATGGACTGACTTGAGCAGCGCGCCGGCCGCGCCATAGCTTTGGCTGTCTCAGCGGGGCCGTTTGACCTGGGCAAATTCTTCTCCACTGGGGAAATCAGTCTCACCCTGAGGGGAAATGACGGGGTGTGCGGCCTGGCCGACTGGGGTGTTCATGGTTTCAGCGCAAGCCGCTTCCGCGGTGGAGTTTGGGGCCACCAGAACCAGCGACCAAGCAGCGCGGCGATCGCTGGCGTCATGAACGAGCGCACAATCAGGGTGTCGAACAGCAGGCCCAACGCGATGGTGGTGCCGACCTGTCCAACGGTGCGCCCCGGTCGGCGGGCAGCCGCCGATCGCGTGCTGGATGTTGTCCCCGGACCGCAGATTCCCGAGCGCAGTCGGATGCGCTGCGCTGCGTTTGTGATCCGTCATGCTGACTTGGTCGGCCTTGGTGGCCGTCGATGATCTATGCATTCAGCCAAACGAACCCACACGATTCATGCGAGACATCTTGCGTTCGAGGACACCACTTCTTCCTGGTTTACCGATGCGGCGACTATCTATTTGCTGACGTAGTCTTCGGGCAGCCCTTCTGCAAAGAACTCAAAGCTCGCCAGCTGCGTTCTTGCGCGGGGGTTCGCCGGAGTGGTTGCGCACCGGTAGAGGCGCTCGAGGAATCGGCGCGGCTCGACAATCACCGGTACAAGCCGCACATGAGACCGCACCCCGGATTTTCGTAAGCGGACCGCATTGCCGATCGGCCGGACCGTTAGGCATCCAAGGTGCTTTACGAATGTCTCATACGTCGATTGGACGATGCTAAAGAACCAGACCTCGTCGACGTCACGGGCAAGCGCACGGTGGAGCGCGTCCCGAATGATTTCGAGTACCGCACCGGCCGGGCACATCGGTGTTTTTGCAAGGGCGCCGATTTCTCGCAGTATCGATCTCGGATCGCCATCTACTGAGCGCAGGAAATCGAGTCCGTCTGATGATAGGGCGCCGGCCGTCGAGGTGTACGCCGGAAGGGAGGTGAAGTCGTCATCGGGGGCAATATCTCGAATCCGCCATGTCGCGATCGCGTGACCGGTAGGGTCCGAGGACCCGAGTGACTCTTCCTCGATCTGCGAGTCTGCCAGGTAGGCAATGGAATAGGTGACGTGCTGGCCGCGTGCATGATCGAGCTCTGCAGGCAAGGCTCCGTCCACCAGTGCGTCCGCCGTGACAAATTGGGATGCGACGTAGCTCTGTGCATGAATGCGGCGCGCAAGGTGAACAAGGCCGGACTGCTGGGCCTCGGTGAAATGAAGATATTTGAATTCGTCGCGTCGGAGAATTGATCGATCCATGCCGGAGTTCTCCTCAGCTTGGTTTCTGTCTAGTCGTTGAGTTTCGCAAGATTATGCGGTCTTACCGGCGGCGGGTCAAGTGTCAGAAATGGGACTAGTGAGGCGGCCGCGCCGTTCTCCTGGTTAGCGCGTTGATGATCGGTTCTGCTAGTGCTGGCTCATTGTATTGCGCGGTGTTTCATTCGCCTTGTTGGTGAGAAGTGCATTTGTCTCCACGCGGGTATTCGTGCAGGTCGCGGCGTTGGCGTGAGGAGCATTTTCGGGAGAGCGCAGGTGGAGAGTTTCTCAATTTACGAAAGTTCTTGACAGGGGTGTTTTGGTTTCGAATAATATGTGCCACGCGGGTGGATTTGGTGGGCTAGGTGCTTGTTGTTTTGGCTTTCCTGGCTGTTGCGTGTTGCGCCGTCCGTTTGGCTGGGTGCGTCGCGGATGGGCATTTCGATCTATGCCGGGGCACGCCGGTTAGGTGCTAATAGTCCGCATTGCGACAACCCTTTGCTTCACCTTCGCCGGCGATAAGAGCGCGCTGGTCGAGGGAGTCAAGACCTAGCCTGGAGCGCTCCTTCGGCGAAGCGCTGGGGTTGCGGGGGCGGCGCCGCACGGGCCGCGACTGCCCAGGGTGCCGATGGCGACCGGCGTGAGCACTAATGTCAAAATTGTGCAGAGGCTTCTAGGGCGCCCGAGAGTGGTCAAGACGCTTGATCGTCTCAGGCGCTTGCACAGCCACCGCCTGGCTGCACAGCGGGCGTCGTAGGCAAGCGATCGGAAGCGCCGGGGTATCCGGAAGCCGAAACCACGAGATCGGAAATCATGTCCGTAGCTAGATAGCGCCAGGGGCGGTAGCTCAGTTGGTTAGAGCCGCGGACTCATAATCCGTTGGTCGCGGGTTCGAGCCCCGCCCGCCCCACGTCAGAGGTGGTAGTTAGCCCACCTAATTATCTGATCCGACCGTTATTCGTACTTCATGGCGCGGTCCAACAGGGCGGCGACCTCGGTGTGCACGCGCCCGCGAGACGTGTATCGATCCTGCGTCATCGACACTTTGGAGTGTCCGAGGTGGTCGGCGCCTACGCGAGCGGATAGGCCTTCCTCGTCGATCAACGTCGTGACAGTCTTGCGGAACGAGTGGGTGGTAACGCCGGGCACGCCGAGTTGGTCGCGCACTTTCCGCCACTGCTACCCATGCATTGGCGAAATGACCGCAGTCGTTCCATCGACAGCAGGCACCCTTCGCGACCCCAACAACCCAGGCAATACGCGCACCACATTTCCGGTGGCCGCGATCGTCTGTTTCGACTCGTCGAAGTCGGTCCACCGCAACGCCAGCAGCTCGGATCGGCGAAGCCCGGTGGCGATTAGCACGGTGATCGGGTCAACAAGATCGTTTCGTTGGCAGTAGTCGTCGGCCCGCAGCCGCACCAGCAGGTCGTGCAGATCGTCGGCGCTGAGCGCCGTCGCGCCAGTTGGTCGTCGCTTGAGCCTGATCGGCTGAACATCGCGGACCGGGTTGGCGCCCAACGTGTTGGCCATTACCGTCAGCTGCAATCCGCCACGCAGAATTGTCTTCGCCTGGCGGGCCATCGTTGCGCCGTGGGCCGCGCGCATCGAACGGATTGCAGCGTCGATCCGAGCCGGTGTCGGCGTTCAGCTCCTCTACTTGCCGTTCGTGTCGGCCGAACACCAAAGACACCTCCCAACTGGAACGCGCTATGCGGGCGGGCTCAGCTATAGTCCATTTCCACCGCCCGGCACGACCAAATACGCCGGAATCGAATATGTGGCTTTACCGGCAGTCTCCGGGGACGGCTACGTCCCCGGCGTAGTCAGGCTGAGCACTTGTCCTCGAACAGCAGCATCATCCAACGCCCGTCCTCCTTCACGAAGTCCACTGTCTGGGTATCTGGCTCGTCCTCGTTCTCCACCGTCGCTGTCGCCGTGACCTTCGCGGTGTCGCCGGTGACGTCGATGGAGATGTCGTCGAAACTGAGGCGACCGGTATCGGAGCGATTTTGCCGGAGTTGCGACGCGTCGCCGAGACCCGACCGTTCCGACGGGCAGAAATAGCTCACATACTTGTTGAAGTCGGCATTGTTGTACGCCTCGACGACTCCGCTTAGGACCTCGCGAATCTGGTCTTCGTCGGACTTCGGCGGATCGGCGGCCGTTTGCGGCACAAGGATCAGTGCCGCTACGCCGACTGCGACAATGACAGCCGCGACCGCCGCGAGGCCGACGACAAACTTACGCCGACCCGGAGGACCTAGACGGCCCGGAGGCGGTGCAGCTACACCCCCTGTGGGGCCTGCCGGGAGTGTTTCGTCGTCGATCCACAGCTGCCACCCCGACGGGGGCGGAGGCCAGGAGGGATCGGGGGTCCAACCGGGGCTAGGAACCCAGCCGTCCTGTGGCGGCGGCCAGTTGGGTGGTGGATTGAAACGCATCGCGAGGTCCTCTCGGCCAGCCAGTTGCCGGTTAGCGTAGTTGAGGGGCTGCTGCGGTCGTACGCGTTCGGTGTCAACAGTCCATTGTCGGCGTCGCCTTCCATGCGCCGATCGGCCATCGCCTGCCACTTCCAGACTGCTCAAAATCGCGGCCCGAGCCGGCGAAGAGATCCCACCTCGCGTCGAATGCGACGGAAACGAATATGGGGCTTTGCCGGTAAATTGCTGCGCACACTGGCTCTTCGAGCAGTCGTTCTAGCGGGAGAGCCAGATACTCTGTTGGGCAAGCACGTACGGGTCTTTGGACAGGTCGAACATTTTCGCTGAGTAAAAGCGTTCAACGGCTTTTATGCGCTGATCTCGGACGCGGAATGCTTTGGGGCTCTTGGAGTGCGGTGTCGGTGATGGCGACCGCGACCCGAGGATCGAGGGCTGCTCCTTCTGTGCGCGCACTTCTTTGAGCTTCGGCGAACACGTGGTTTCGTTCCCAGGCCGAGCGTGACTTGGAGATAGTTTCGATTACAGCGGCGGCTTGTGACTGGATCCAATCCGGTGTGATCTCCACCCCGGGCCGTTCGCGTGCTGTGAGTGTGTCTGCCAGCATTGCGTCCAGCTTGGCTTGTCCGCCGAGGTATGTGGTGGCGTGATTGCGCCAGTGGGCGCGTTGTTGGCCTGGCGAGCTTGGTTCTGGTCTAGCTTCGCGGGTGTCGAAAGCCGCACGCTGCTAAAGGGAAAATTGTTCGGATGTTGTTGGTTCATGATCATGTGCGAGTTGAAAGTAGGCGACGAGTTCTTCGTATCGAGGTTTGATTGCGTTGCGGCGTGAAGATGGCAGTTTGCACAGATCGGCTGGGATGCCGACGATTCCGCGAACTGGGCGGTTGCGGCAGCCGATGGTGCCGGCTTCGCCGGCACCACTATCACCGCCAGATCCGACATTCACATAACCTCCGGTGCCGCCGTCCCCGTCGATACCGCTACGAAACCGCCGTCTTCACCGGCACCGCCAGCACCGGCAAATGCCCAGCCGTCTGGGCCGTCGTCACCACCGGTAGAGCCGCCCGAACCGCCGGTGTCTCCGGCACCGCCAGCACCGATGGTCGCGAAGCCGCCCGAACCACCGTTGCCGCCGTCGAAGCTTTCGGTGCCATCGGCACCGTCGGAACCAGTGACCAACCCACCGGTACCGCCGTGGCCGCCAGAACCATTGAAGTCGCCGTTGCCGGCGGTGCCGAACCAGCCGCCGTTGCCGCCGTTGCCGCCGTCGCCGCCGTTGTCGCCGCGGGCGATGCCGGTGGTTCCGCCGTCGCCGCCGTTGCCACCGTTGCCGCCGCTACCGAACCAGCCGCTGGTGCCGCCGTCGCCGCCGTTGCCGCCGTTGCCGAACCAGCCGCTGGTGCCGCCGTCGCCGCCGTCGCCGCCGTTTCCGAACAGTCCTCGGGCGTTGCCGCCGTTGCCGCCGTGTCCGAAGAGGCCGGTGTCGCCGGCGCCGCCGCCGTCGCCGCCGTTGCCGTAGAGCCGGCCACCGTGGCCGCCATTGCCACCTATGTCGAATAGGCGATAGTCGTTGGCGCTGCCGGCGCTGCCGCCGTGTCCGAACAGTCCTCGCGCGTCTCCGCCGTTGCCGCCGAGTACACCGGTACCGCCGTTGCCACCATTACCGGCTAGCCATCCGCCGGTACCGCCGGCGGCCCCGTTGCCGGATAGTCCGCCGTTGCCGCCGGCGCCTCCGTTGCCGATGAGCCATCCACCACGGCCGCCGGCACCACCGTGTCCGGACCAGCCGCCGTTGCCGCCGTTGCCGAATAGTCCGGCGGCGCCGCCGGCGCCCCCGACGGCGCCGGCGCCGTGTTGTTCGATTGCTCCGGCGGCGCCGTTGCCGCCGTTGCCGATTAGCCAGCCGCCGGCTTGGCCGGCGGTTCCGGCTTCGGTGGCGTCTGCGCCGTTGCCGATCATCATCCGACCGAACAGTAATTCCGAGGGCGCGTTGACCAGGTTGAGGATGAATTGTACTAGTTTGGAGAACTCTCCCGAGATCCATTGCGAGACATTGGTGTATTCCGCGTCTTCGTAGGTGTAGCCGGCTGCGCGTAGGGTATGCACGAATTGGTCGTGGAACTGTTCTGCTCGAGCGCTGAGGGCTTGGAATTGCCGGGCGTAGTCACCGAATACCGCTGCGAGTTGGGCTGATACCTCATCAGCGGCGGCGGGTGCGAGCACGGTGGTGGATGGGGCGGCTGCGTTGTTGGCTGCACTGATGGTGGAGCCGATACCGGCTAGATCGCCAGCAGCGAGGATTACCTCTTGTGGGACAACGTCTACGGGCACAACAACACTCCCCAAACTATGAACTCGGTATTTGATGGGTTACTCGTCGAAGGTGGGCTCGCGGCGTTGTGGGTTCGCGTCTGAGCCGGGTACTGCCTTGGGTTTCTTGGGTTTTGACTACTAGTTACTGCATCTGTGACTGGGCCGGGTGGCGGGTGGGGGCACGCACCGACGGGTGTGGTGTGGGCGCCGGGTGGGTGGCGGTTCACACCCTGCGGTGGTGCGGTTCCGGGGGGTTAGGCCCAGCTGGATCCGATTGATGTGTCGGTGGTGGCCATGTTGTTTCCCGCGGCTTGGACTTTGGCGCCGTGGGTGTTGGCTTGTTCGTAGATCATTTGGAAGTTGCGGCCGAGTTGGGTGATGAATTCTTGGCAGGCTGTTGATCCGGCGCCGCCCCAGAAGTCGCCGGCGCGTAGGACATCGCTGACGATCACTTGGTGGCGGGCTTCAAGTGCTGCGGCTTGGGCTCGGATGACTGCGCCGTGAGCGTCGACTTGGCCGAACTGGTAACTAATTGTCATGGAAACCCTTTTCCCTAATTACTGAACACAATCGTGGTGGGTGTATGAAGCCCTGCGGGGAAACAGTGATGAATAAACCCCGGGTTCACCCCCCGGGCAGGGCTCCGGCGTTGTTGATTAGCAGGCTTGTGAGCTGGGGGATTGTGGATTGAGGAGGTCTAGGCGGCGGTTGGCGGTCAAAGCGGTGATCCGGCAGGCTTCGGCGATGTTGTCGGCGCCGTTGAGGCGGTGCAGATTGATCGCGGTGTTGCGTAGCGTTGCTAGGACCTGTGCGCCGTTTCCGGTATGTGCCCTTTGACGGTCTTCGTCGAAGGTGACGTCGCGTATCCAGTGCAGGCTGTTCTCGATTCCCCAGTGTTGACGCATCCAGGTCATGATCGCGGTAGGGCGGGCGTGCTCGAACGGCAGGCTGCAGATGGCATAGACCACCTCCACGCTGCGCTGGTCGGTGGCGGTGATCAAGCGTTCACGAGTGATCCGGATGATTTGTTTTGCGTAGGGGAAGCCGATTCCTCGTGCAGCGGTGATGATTTGCAGGGTGCGGGTCTCGACACGGCCGTGGCCGCGGGAGTCGTCGGTAGCGGCTGTGGGCACCTCGGCCCAGGGCAGCGCGGTGATACGCGCAAATATTTTGGCTTGGTTGGACTTGACGATCATCAGGTAGTGCGACTTCAAGGTGGCGCAGATCAACTTCGCGGTGACGACCTGGGTATGCATCGCATCCACGGTGACCAGCCACCGCAAGCTACCCGGCAGCAGCGTGAGCAGGGCACGTACGCAGGGAATTTCATTGCTTTTCTCGGCGACAGCGAGTTGACCGAGCACCAATCGGGCACGGTGGGCGAACACCGACACGAGATGCGTGGCTGTCGCTTTGGCGCGTAAAGCACCACGCAGCATCTTGCCGTCCAACGCGATCGGCACCAATCCACTGGGGTCGCTGCTGGCCACGTGTGCAGTGAAGTAACTGCCCATCCTGGCGTTGAGGTCGGCGGGGTCTAGCCGAGACAAAACAGCGCGGAAGGTCTTCTCACTGGGCCGCCGGAACCGGACCCCTAATTGGGCCAACACATCATCGGGAACGGTGGCCGCCCATGTGGCAAAACCAGCATAGCCGCGCATCCCCGCGGCAGTGGCCAGAACCGCGATCGCCAACAAAGCCATCAGCGAATACCTCCGACCGCGTGGGTCCCTCGGGTCTGGCACCGAGGCCAACACATCGAGAAACTCCGATCCGATGAGCTCGCTGCGCTCACCAGGACTCCAGCAGTCGAACACCTCTGGAACCGACGACACACGCAATACTGAAACGGTAGGCACGGGCAACTCCAGACCAACGACGAACAGTAACCAACTCGATCGTTCTCCAGATAGCCCGTGCCTACACTCCGGCCCCAATAGCGCGGCACCAAAGATCATCAACCCAGCTCACAAGCCTGCTAATCAACAACGCCGGAGCCCTGACCCCCCGGGGCCCGGCGGTTGCGCGGTATTTATGTGTCGCTGCCCAGGATCTTCTGCGAGGTTTGTTCTTGTTGTTCGTAGTGGTTCGCGTCACGGACCAGGCCGTCACGGACTCCGTGGAGCATGTTCACGATGTTGCGGAACCCGGTATTCATCTGCGCCATGCTGTCCATCGAGGTCGTCGATGCCAGACCACTCCACCCGGCACCGGCAATGTTTTGGGTGGATGCCCACATCTTGCGGGCTTCGTCTTCGACTACTTGTGCGTGGTTTGCGAACCGGCCTGCCATGTCCCGCATTGCGTGCGGGTCAGTCATAAAACGCTCAACCATTACCTAACTCCATTAATAATAGACACCATAATTTCCCGGATCTATCCGATTCTTTGATTGTCTAATTCGGCGATCACCTACCCACACACAACAAACCCAGCTTTTCTCTAGACGATGCGGGGGATGATGCTGGGTCGTGATGAGGTCACCGCAACCCCGCCACCACTACCGCCGCTGCTGCTGCCAGCGGCTGCGGCACCGGCAGCGCCCATCGGCATGCCCATCGGCATCGGTGCCCCCAGGCGACCGGCTGGCGCACCAACAGCACTAACACCGCTCGACGTTGATGGCGTCGCAGCCATGACTGCGTTACTGGCCCCGCTGGTGGTCGGTGATACCCCCCAAGTTGGTGGCACCGACAACGCCCGCACGGAATGAGCTTGGCCCATGGCTGCAGATACCGCCCCCGCCTGGCTACCGGCAACACCGGCACCGGCAGTGGCCAGTGGGCCGGCGCCATCAGCAGCTGCTGACATGGCTGGCCCGAGCGCTGACATGCTCGCTGACAGTGCTACAGGGGCTAAACCCATGGCTAGTGGCATGGCGGACTTGGCCAGTTGTGATACCAGGCCTGACATCAGCCCACCACCAGCGGGTTGTTTGGGTGTGGCTGTTGGGATTGGTTCGGGCAGTGTGACATCGCCGGGTGGGGGTGTTTTCTCTTCCGATTTCAACGCGGTGATCAGCGATCGGGCTCCGCTGTCGTAGGCGGTCATTGCTGCGACGTCTTGAGCCCACATCTGTTCATAGGCGGCTTCGGTGGCTGCGATCGTGGGGCTGTTTTGTCCTAGCAGGTTGGTGGCGACCAGGGTGGCGAGCAGGCTCCGGTTGGCGGTGACTACTGCGGGGTGCACCGTGGTCGCCAGTGCGGTTTCGAAAACGTTGGCTGCGCTGATGGCGTGTGTTGCTGCGGTGTGGGCGTGCCCGGCGGCGTCGGTCAACCACGCAATATAGGGAGCTGCGGCTGTGGTCATGGCTACCGACGCGGGTCCTTGCCATGGGCCGCCGGCTAAATCTGTCGTTACTGACCCGAATGAGGTCGCTGCGGTGCTCAGTTCTGCAGCTAGCCCTTCCCAGGCTGCACCAGCGGCCAGCATCGGGGCCACTCCCGCGCCGGTATGCATCCGCGTCGAGTTCACCTCCGGCGGCAACAACCCATACAACACTCAACGCCTCCTAGAAACCTGAGAAACACTGACAGACAAACGATCTTCGGCGTATTCGCAGCCAACACGCTGGTTTTTCGACCGCGGCGACCGACCTGGAGGGAAGCTACCGATCCGGTATCGGCCTGTCAATCGTGATTCGGTGAAAACCCTCGGCGCTCATAGCTGATTCATGCCTACCCGCCCGCAGCCCCTGCACCACAAGTAATCCCAATCACACACCAACCCACCTGGGAACACACACCCACGACTAGCCGCCGCCAACGCAACCTGTGACCGCGCGGCGACGACGGCCGGCAGCGAATTCAAGCACCAGGCCCGGGGTATTGCGCTGTGTGGGTGTGGCGGTCGCAGACCGCGTTACCACGCCCTAGGCTCGTGGCATGTCGGCTACCGAAAAATGCTGTTGAACAGTGGATTCGCGTGAAGTGTGGCTGGTCGACATCACTACCGACCTAGACGTACCCGTCACGCTTGCGTACGCCACCGCGCCGGGCGGGCGGCTCGCGGCGCGGTTCCGGGGCTTCGCTGTCTCGGCATCACAGCGTTTATCGCGCGCTAACCGAACTGGCCGAAGCCGAGTTGACGCACGCTGACGACGCAGATCGTCTGCGCGCTATCGAGTTGCTCGTCGACTATCCGAGCCTGCAGGCGTGCGCAGCGTTCGAATTAACAACTCCGACAGTATCTTCGGGCGGTACCCCCATATGTCGGTACCAGCGCCCCGTCATCGCCATCTGAGCACCTAAGCCAGCTGGCGGCCAAACTCGCCCAACATCGCTATAGCGCCTACCTCAACGAGGTTCACACGTCGAGCGACGGCGTAGCCTCCGTGCACACTCACGTGCCAGGCCTGGAGCATTTCTACATGATCACCGACGGGGGCTCGGCCGTCGTACCGGGCCGCTGTGGCGTCAGGGCTTCGAATCAGCAGCCCCAACCCTAACGTTGGTGTCGTACAATATCGGTGTCAGCACTGCTCACCGTTCGGGCTTTGGTGTGTATAGGCCAGCGAAGCCGGCTCCTCGGCAGGTGCGGCCGCTGGAAGCCGTGCATCTAGTCCGGCTCGACGGCCAGCGACGTCTGGCTCGGACTTCGTCGCGGCCCCAATATTTCGGCTTCTCAACATTGGCGAACAGCGCATACCGGTGCTTGATCTCAGTGCGGACCTTGCGGAGCGCATCATCGAGGAGAGATGCAAGAGCCTCGAAGAGGGTGTCCCGTACCGCTTCGGTTTCGAGGATCGGATGTATGGCCGCCTTCTTGGTTACCTCGCCAACGCCAGAGTGCCGGGTCGCCGACCATAGACTGCAACACCCTTATTGCAGAGCGAAGGTAGTCCACGAGCTCTCCGTACGTCTGAGGATTTCCACGCCGCTCGACGATCACACTGCCCTGCAGTTCTCCCGACACGGTGACACAGTCTCCGCGCACGTCGATGGCGGCAACTCCTGCCTGCGCAGCGCGCTTGCGGACCGCGCACCTGCCAGCTCTGCTCTTGCAACTACGTGTTGGGCGAATTCGCGCCGCCCCCGTTGCGCATGCGCTGTGCCAATGGTGTAACCCGAAGTGGCACAGGGGCCGCCGATCTGGGAACCGCGTTTGTCGGATGTCAAGGTTCGGGCCTGCTGAGGCCACAATCGCTTTGGCCGCCTCGACCTGATGGAAAGCGGTTCGGTTCATCTCCTTGTATTCGGCGGTGGACAGCGATTGGTGGGTCTAGGCCGCCTTGTTCTTCAAGTCGGGCAGGTAACTCAGGTGTCTTGCGGATCCCTTGTCCGCCGTTTCCAGCAAGTGACCGCTCGCGCGGTGGTGAGGCGGTGAGCGGCTCGGCCGTCATCGGCTGTTGTGTCGGCGTCGATGACTTGCGTCGCGTCGCGAGCTTCGACGAGCCCGGGACAGATGTGCGCTCACCGCGTCACACGGGAATAACCACCACCGGCTCAGGACAACCTCATATGGCTGCCGTCGCCACATAGCGGATCGGCATCTGTCCGGATGAGGGTGCGGCGCGCGACACGCTCGATCGGCTTGTTCCGGCGCGGACACCAGAAGGTTGGATCAGCGGCGGCATCGCTCTCGTCGAACGCGTACGAGCGGCGCAAGTCTGTCGTTGACGTCTGCAGCTAGACGGGCCCGCAGGTGGCCGGTGCTTCGATAGGCTGCCCCTCATGGGAGCGCGGACCGGGTACGCGGACGGGACGTTCAGCTGGGTCGACCTTGCCACGACCGAGCCGGAGGCGGCCACAATGTTCTATGGCCAGCTCTTTGGCTGGACGCCGGAGGAGCGGCGCACGGCAGACGGGCGCGCGTACACGGTGTTGTGCCGAGACCGCCAGGAGGTCGCCGGGCTCTATGCCCTGCCTGTGGCCGACCCCGCCGGTGATCAGACGCGCTGGAACTCGCACATCTCGGTCGCCGACGTCGACGCAGCGGCCGCCCGCGCCCGTGCATTGGGAGGTGTCATCCTCGCCGGGCCACTGGATCTCGGAGACCGAGGAAAGATGGTGGTCGTGCGCGATCCGCACGGGTCCGTCATCCACCTCTGTCAGCCCGGTCGATCCTTCGGCGCGACTTGCGTGAACGAGCCTGGATGCCTGACCTGGAATGAGCTGGCCACCCCGGATGTCGATGCCGCGATCGCCTTTTACTCGCAGCTATTCGGTTGGCGCATCGATTTTCTCGACGGCATGCCCGTGCCCTACTGGGTGATTCGTGTGGCAGGGCGCGACAACGGCGGGATGCGCGCTCTGACAGCGGCGGACGCCGGTGTGCCGTCGCGTTGGCTGCCCTACTTCGTGGTGACCGACATCGCGGAGACTGGCGCTGCCGCGGTCGCCGCCGGCGGCGCGGTTCTCGCGGAGCCGACCGAACAGCCGAAGGGCGTCTTCAGCTTGCTGCAAGACCCGCAGGGGGCGAGCTTCCTGGTCTTCGAAAGCGACAAGCTTGACCCGTAAAGCGTGGAGCCGGATGTGATCCCGGCCAAGAATTTGGTGTTCGGCTCCGGTCCCGAGTGTCCAACCGAACCGCTTTGTCTGCCGCTGCTGCGCGCGCGATACGGGCTGACCTTCAAGGAATTTCGCGTCACCGATGCGGGCGGGGCCGCGCACCGTCGACGCGCTCGAAGCCGGAGAGATTCAGGTCGGCGTGCTCTTCACCACCGATCCACGTCTGCTGGCCGGCGACTTCGTTCTGCTCGAGGATGACCGCCATGCCCAGCCAGCCGAGAGTGTCACGCCGATCCTGCGCGACGAGTTGCGGGCGGCGCACGGCGAGCACCTCGCCGCAAGCATCGACGCCCTGAGCGCGGAACTCACAACCGAGCGCCTCGCCGAGCTCAATCGCCGCGTCCTTCTCGGGGCTTCTGCCGCGGCGGTGGCGGCGGAATTCCTCACCAAGCGGCGTCACGGCCTGACTCCGCGCACACCGCGCAGAAACCAACCGGCCATTGTCGTCGGCTCGGCCAACTTCGCCGAGAGCGTCACCGTGGCCGAGCTTTACGCCCATGCGCTGGCGGGCGCCGGCTTCCTGGTCGAGCGGCACCTCGGGATCGGCAACCGCGACACGTACTTTCCGCTGCTTCGCGACGGCACGGTCGGCCTGGTCCCCGAGTACGTGGGCAGCCTCCTCGCGTACCTGGACGGTAGCCGGGGCTCGATCTCGGATCCGCCCCAAGCCCATGCCGTGCTCGCCCAGGCGCTACAGGGAACGGGGCTGGTCGCTCTGCAGCCGGCGCCGGCCCAGAACAAGAACGGCATCGTCGTGACCGCCGCGACCGCGGCGCACTACGGCCTGACGAAGATCAGTGATCTCGGCCGGGCGATCGGCGAACCGGACGGGAACGGCTGACCGTCTCGGCTGCCGCCGGTTCGCAGCTGACGGATTGCGCCGCACTGCAGCCAGTCTCGACTGGCGTGGGAGGTCCCCGATCGTCGGTCCCACTGATTCACCGGGGACACGCGATCAGCACTGGACAACTTGGCTGATCGACCCGAACGGGTTCAGGGACCCAATTTCGCATTCTCGTCCGGTAAGAAGTCAAGGTGGAGTCCTGGTCTATGAGGTGCCGATCAAGAAAGGCCCATTGCACGTCGGGCTTTCCCGGTGCACCCAGTTACACCGACACTGGCGAGAGCCTGACGACCACAACCTGAAGAGACACGCCTACGACATTCTGCGAGAGGGATCGGATCACTCTCGAATTTCTTGAAACGAAGCACGTGCGATCTTGTACCGGGCGCTTTACGGTAGATGACGTGGTTGCCGTGGGTGGTTTGGAGGTTGTCGATGATCTCGGCCCGGCGCGGTGGTTGACCGAAAGCGTGCGCAGCTTTGCTGAGAACGTCGGGTCGGTAGTCCCGGACACCTTCGCCGCCTACGCTCGGGTGTTCCACCCCGCCGACAACCACGGTGACGCCGTGAGCTGGGCTCAGATCGCCCGAGCTAACCGAAAAATCGTCCATCCGCAGATGCAGTTCACCCGATTGATCGGCTACCGGTCTCGATATGCCTCGGGGTACTCCGATAGCCAACCCGGTCTCTTCGACGAAGCACCAGCGGTAGGAGCGCTGACTCCCGGCACCGCCGCCTCGCTCACCCGCGTTCTGTCGCACCACACCACCAGCGCTGACCACTGCTGGTTTGCGGTGTGGGCCGGCCGCGGCGAACTCCACCAGGCCTTTCATGACAGACCGACCTTCGCGCTTCCCAACCGCGACTACCATCTTGCTCACGGCCCCCTCGCCGCACTCACCCAGTCTTTGAGCACCGACAGCGGCTACTCGTGGCACCTCTCCGCCAACCTGTGCTGGCCAGGTGACCACACCTGGTGCCTAGCCACCGAAATCGACTTTGACAGCACCTACCTCGGCGCTTCGCAAGCCTGCATTGAAGATCTGGTGGCGGACTCGGAACTGGAAGCCATGCGGCTCGATGTCACCGCGGGCGTCACCGCCGACAGTGACACCCTCAACGAGGCACCGCCGGAGTAGCTACCAGAAGCCGCGACCCTTCTATGGGGCGCTGCCAAGTGTGCAACCGGTGAGACGGTGGCTGCCGATGCCGCCAATCCGGGGCTATCGTCGTTCTGCGCGCCAGCGGAACTGCCCGCATGTTGTGCCATGCGACCCCATGGACTCGCCAGCGTTCCGGCGCGCGAGCCGCCAGTCGCTTCGGGCTGTGAAGATCAGTTTGACCTGGGATAGGAGCTCTGCGATCTTCAATCCGATGAATTCGCAATTCCTTTGGCGACGGCGATCTGCGGGTGGGTGCCTGTCCGCGATTCGTTCGGTGGTGTCTGCGGTGGGCAACTCGGCGGTCATCGGCTGTTGTGTCGCCGCGATGTCCGCATGTGTCAACACAAGTGCCGAAGCCGCGCCGGGCGTGACTACCGACTCCTTGATCGTCGGCATCGATGACGTGCGCCGTATCGCTAGCTTCGATGGCCTCACGTCAGAGCAGGGATCAGACGTGCGCTCACCGCGCCACACAGACTCGGACGCTCCGGGGCCATGCCGGGCGGTCTTCGACCAGAACGTTGCGTTCGGCAGCGGCTGGGCACAGTTTCGGTCGGTGACATACAACGGAACAATCAACACCGGGCCGGGGCAACCTCATATGGCTGCCGTTGTCACACAGGGGATCGGCATCTATCCGGATGATGGTGCGGCGCGCGACGCGTTCGATCGACTTGTTCCGGCGCTGACAGCATGTTCCGATATGCAGGCTAAACACTACGATTTCACAATCGCTCAGCCGAATCCCTCGACCGTGGCTCTCAAGTCGGATCTATGGAATGTGATGTATCGCCTGCAATCTTCGGTACTGATTGATGTGGCGGTGTTGGGTCTTCCGCAGTCTGAGCAGACAGCGAATGCTGTAGTTGATGCGATCACCGATCGCATGAAGTAGTTGCTCAGGTCCGTTCTGGGCGGCAGCTCGCCAGCGGCGACAGCGAGCAATTCGGCTTCTGGTTGAGCGAGATTCCAGCGAATAGGACCTTGGGATCGTCTCAATGCGTAGCGGTGTTGAAGAACTCGACTGTCTTGGGGTGGGCACCCGCGGTGAGCGGATTGCGCCCACTCGTTCTCGACGTCAGGCCCACCGCCTGGCGCGCTCTAATACATGATTCTTGGCCCGGACGGCGTCAAGGCGAACCCAGGGAATTGGTAGACAGCGACATAGTTGACGAATGCAGACCGCTTTTTGGGTGATAAACGTGACCAACTGCAATTCGACACTAATCGACTATCGGCGCAGCTAGATGTCAGTCCGATACAGCTAGGACTTCGGACGAATGATGGTCTGAGTATCGACATTGCCGACGATGGCTCATATCACTTCACTGTCTACGGGCGAGGACAACTCGGCTTCGACAGGTCGGGCAGCCTCGACGATTCTCCATTGGTACTGCGAAAACGTTGTCACACGTCAAGCGGCCAAACGAGTGGGGATCGCGCAGAACGCTTCAAATGCGAGTACCAGATATCAAGTCGATGCTGGTGATCTCGGTCGGTGCAATTAGGGCCCTCCGGTTGTCGCTCGGTGAAGTGGGCAACATTCCGAAGCAAGCTGTTTAGAACGCAACACACTCTGAAGAGTCACGCCTACCACATTCTGCGAGAAGGTTGGACGCTAGGCAGTGGTGATCAGGCGCGCATCTAGTTGAGTGAGAAGCGGATTGATGAGGTCAACCACGACCCAGTGTCTGGTCTCGTCTACACCGACTATCACGCCTAGGTTGTAGATCGCGTTGTCAATATCAACGGTGACCGGAGAGCCGAGTACCCACTGTTCGATGGGCTTGTTTGCATCATCTGCGGCCAGGACCACCCGGGCGATACCAGTCGGAAGGTTCTTCAATTCTGGCGTTTCGACTGGGTCGAGCACGCGGCCGGTCACGATGTCTCCGTCGACATTGCTCCACGTTGCAGACGCCCTGCTTAGCCTGGCTGGTACCAACTCCTGAACCGTTGCGCCCGTAGCTGTTTGGTTATTGATCTCGGCGTCCACGGGAAGTGCCCAGTCTTGTCGGCCAGAGCCGAACACTGCCAGCGGAGACGTCGGGATTGTCCAGGGCTCGTTGGTGACTGCTGGTTGCTCCGTGCCGGGAGCGGCGTAAGTGATCTCGCCGACCTGGATTCGGCTAGGTGGTTGGCTTGCGTCCTGGGCCCGCATTACCGACACCGGTGCATGTGTAGCGCCTCGAGAACATTGCGCGGCGGTGATGAAGCCGGGCAGTCGCTGATCAGCACGGTTCGGGTCGGGGTAGTCGATGAGAAAGCCGGCCTTGCACACCATGGTCGCGGTTCCCTCGCCAACCATGATCGGAGATCCTGGTTGCAGCCGAGCCGCGGGGGCGGACGTCAAAATCGGCGCGTTGATCACCGGCGGGGCTGGGGCGAATGAGTCGGTGGCTTTGGCGCTCGGTGATGTTGTGCCCGAAGCCTTGTCGGTCGCTGCCGGGCCGCACCCGATGGCAGTGCTGAAAACTGCGGCCGCCGCTAGGACCACTGATACCGCTGTATATGCCCTTCCTGGCCGCCGAGTGATTCGCGGCATTCGCATCGGGGCAGTCACCGGGTCGGAGTTGGGGTTGGCGGCGGCGTCGGGCTCGGAGTCGGACTCGTTGATCCGTTTGGCCACTCTATGTGGCTGTCTACGATTTTCGCTCCGCACTCCGTCACCTCCCGAATCAGGTCTCTTTGGTCATCCAAGAGTTTGTCTTTCTTCGCCTGCAGTTCCTGCCCGCGTCGGATGTAGTCTGCTGCCTTCCTGCGCTCCTCAGGATCGTTCAGATTGAAGTCCCGCTTTTCGCGGTTGTATGCATTGATTTCATCGGTAAGTTGCGCGTCTCTCTGGTTCCACTCGTCTACCTTCTGCATGAGCTCTGCAACGTCTTCGGGGTCGCATCTTGCCGGCGGGGGAGGCGGAGGCGTGGTCGTAGTTGTCGGGTTATCCGCCGGGAAGACGTTGCCGATACCAGCCATCGCGGTAGTCACTTTGCCGGCGAGTTGCCCATCAAGGCTGATCAGTAGCCCTGCGCGCTGGCGGATGTCAGCGGCGAGTGCTTGGGCTTGGGCTTGACGAGTTGCTCGCTCGACGAGGGAGCCGCCCGTTGAGTAGTCGGTGACCGATAAGTCTTCGCCAACAACGAATCCGGCGTCACGGGCATCTTCAACCGCGTACCGAACCCGCGACCGGGCCGCGTACAAATCGGAGGCACCGACGCGAGCGATGCGGGCCGCCTCGTGCAACTGGTCGACCAAGCCGCTGACTTTGGTGTGATCGGCGTGGGTTCGGGTGTGCAGCGCGTCAGCTCCGATGCCCTTCCAGTCGACTGACAGACTGTCTCGCCAGATCTGGTTGAACACCTCTTACCAACGATAGCCGGCTGCCGTCCAGGAAGCGGCAGCTTCGGTCAGATGCTCCGTCGGTCAGGCCATCAGGTTCGACAAGGTAGGTAGTGATCCGATTGCGGCCGCCATTCGTCAGCAGTCTCTTGCCCGGTCCGCTACTGCGGCGATTTGCGCCGCTGACTTGGCCTCATTCGCGCGATAGCCGGTGTTGGCCTGTGCCACTTTGGTTGCACTTGCCTGCACCCGCCCCGTCAGCGCAGCGGCGATCGTGATGGCAGCATGCGCTGCGTTCACCGCCGCTGCAGAGGACTGACATGGCAACCCGGCCGATCGTGGTGGGTCGACGCCGAGTGCGGCGGACTGGGTATGCCATCGGCGGGCGGTTAACCGAATGTCCTCGGTCGCAGCTCGCAGGATGTCCATGTCAGGAGTGTAGGACGCAAGGGCATTTCGCGTATGCGGCCACGATCGCCGCAGGATCGCGCAGGCGCACCCGACGGTCGTGATGTGCACGCCGCGTCGAGGCCGCGGCACCGTCGCCTCCCGCCAGCGTGCCCCGCAAAACGCCTACCCGGCAGCGCCGATCGCGTTCGCGAACTGTTGGGGCGCATAGGTCAGCAGTCCCGGCACGATGCCACCGATGGGCGTGCCCATGATTGGCACGTCATAGGAGAACCCGGCAATCACCACCGTCGCGGTGTAGTCGTGGGGGGGAACCAGAATCCCGTTGACAGGGAAATTGATGACCGCCGAATCCACGATTGGTACCGACAACGGCACGGTCATCGTGCCTTGCCCGTTGAGAAAGCCGTTGGCAACGACGGCGGGAGCATCGACGAGTGCGCCGATCGCCGCCGGCCAGTCACCGGCCTGCACGGCGTTGGTCAGCGCTGTCACGCTGGTGCCGACCGCGTTCGCGGTGGTCACCGCCGAACCCGCCGCATCTAGGGTCAGCGCCACTGGCAGCCCGAAGGTGCCGGTAATCGCGGGCGGAACATAACTCGTGAACTCCACCGAAACGGTTGTGTCCGTGGGTGTCCGGATCACGTTGGCGACGTTGAATGCGGTGTCGCCTGGAATACGCAGGATTGGCAGCAGGTCTCCCACTGGGCCGAGCAGCTTGATGTTGGACAGATCGCTGGTGTCGACACCGGTGGCGACGAGCTTGGACAGGCCCTCCGCCATGTCGCTGGCCGCGCCGCTGAAATCGCCTGCCAACACGGCTTGGAAGGCCGTTTGGAAGGTCGGCGGTAGGCCGGCCAGCCCGAGGGTGAAGTCCCTGGTGGCATTGCCGAGCGCCGCGAAGATCAGCTGGCCATAGCCGAATTGGTTGCTGACTATCTGGCCCAGGAACGGCGCCGGGTTGGCGGCCCAGGTAGCGCCGAGGCTTTGCAGGTTGGTGATCGTATTGGTGAACAGGTCTTGGTAGGCGCCGCCGACAGCGGCAGTGCTGCTGGCCAGGCCGCCGGGAAGCAGAGCAGACACGGCGGCTGCGCCCGGCTGGCCACCGGGTGTGCCGCCCATGCCGCCGGCCCCACCGGCGCCGCCGGCCCCACCGCTACCGCCAAAGTTGAGCAGGCCGGTGGCGTTGCCACCGTTGCCGCCGTCCGCGCCGATCGTCGCGCCGCCGACGCCGCCGACGCCGCCGGTGCCACCAAGAGCGATGAGGCTACTGGCGTCGCCGCCGCTTCCACCGACCCCGGCGGCTCCACCCGTTCCGCCATTGGCGGTGGTGGTGCCGCCGGTGCCGCCGGTACCGCCGGTACCGCCGGTACCGCCGGTGCCGCCGGCACCGAACAGGCCGGCGGCGGTACCGCCGCTCCCACCGTCTCCACTGGCAGCCCCCTGGTTGCCGCCCCCGCCGTCGCCGCCGGCGCCGCCCGTCCCACCGGCACCGATGAAGCCGTTGTAGCCGCCGCTACCGCCAGCACCGCCGGCACCACTGGCGCCGGAGCCGGTAGCTGTCCCGCCGGCTCCGCCGGCTCCGCCGGTGCCACCGCTTCCGATGAAGCTGCTGCCTCCGGTGCCGCCGGTGCCGCCGGTGCCGCCGGAACCGCCGGTGCCGCTGAAGGTCGTTCCTCCGCCGGCGCCACCGTCCCCGCCGGCGCCGCCCTTGCCGAACAGCAGGCCGTCGGTGCCGCCGTTACCGCCGTTGCCGCCATGGCCTCCGTAGGACAGGCTGCTGCCGGTTCCGCCGGCGCCACCGGCACCGCCGGCACCGCCGTTACCGAAGAGGCTGGCGTTACCGCCCACGCCTCCATTGCCGCCGTTACCCGCGTTGTAAAGGACCGAGCTGTAATCCGACCCGAGGCCGCCGGCCCCGCCCGCACCGCCGTCGCCGTAGAGCAGCCCGCCGTTGCCGCCGTTGCCGCCATCACCTCCGGCGTAGCCGCTATCCGCATCCGGGGTCGTGCCGGCCCCGCCGACCCCGCCGGAGCCCCACAGCCCGACGCTGCCGCCGTCCCCACCGGCGTGGGAGCCGCCGCCGAGAATGGTCCCGCCGCCGGCCCCGCCAGCACCGCCGGTGCCGATGAAGGTGTTTCCGCCGTTACCACCGATGCCGGCTACCCCGGCGCCGCCCGCACCGCCGTTGCCGAACACGGCATTCCCGCCGTTGCCGCCGCCACCAAGTCCGCTTCCGCCGGTACCACCGTTGCCGAACAGCAGCGCGTTGCCGCCAACCCCGGCGGCGCCGTAACTCGTTGTCCCACTGCCGCCGGCCCCGCCTGTACCGCCGTTGCCGTACAGCACCCCTCCGTTGCCGCCGGCCCCTCCGCCGCCGACAAGGTAATCGCCGCCGTTCCCGCCGGCGCCGCCATTGCCAATCAGCCCGGCGTTTCCGCCTTTTCCGCCCGCTAGCCCGCCATCGGTTTGGCTGTATCCGTTGCCGCCGTTGCCGTAGAGCAGCCCGCCGTCCCCGCCGTTCGGGTTCGTCGCTGTTCCATCGATGCCGTTGCCGATCAGCGGGCGCCCTAGCAGCGCCTGGGCGGGCGCGTTCACCGCACCCAGCAGCGCCTGCCCGGCATTGGTGGCTTCGGCGGCGGCATACGAGCCGACCCCTGTGGTGAGGGCTTCAACAAAGTCGGCATGGAATGCCGTCGCTTGTGCGCTGAAGGCCTGATAGGCCTGACCGTGTTCGCCGAACACCGCCGCGATGGCCGCCGACACCTCATCGGCGGCCGCGGCCAGCACCGCCGTTGTCGGAAGGGCCGCCGCCGCATTGGCCACGCCGATGGCCGAACCGATATTCGCCAAATCCGACGCTGCCGCCTCCAGCATCTCCGGCGCCACAATCACATACGACATCTAATGCCACCCGGCCCTTCACCATTGAATTGTCCGCAGCACCAGAATCTAGCGTGACCGCCACGCCTTTTCGGCGTTACGGGCAATACTGTGTTGCCCGCGCCCGATCTTTGGTGGTCTCGGGCTTTGGTGGTCTCGGGAACTCCTTGTCACCGGCGGGTTCGGGCGATGGCCAGGGCTCCGGCGTTGTTGATTAGCAGGCTTGTGAGCTGGGTTGATGATCTTTGGTGCCGCGCTATTGGGGCCGGAGTGTAGGCACGGGCTATCTGGAGAACGATCGAGTTGGTTACTGTTCGTCGTTGGTCTGGAGTTGCCCGTGCCTACCGTTTCAGTATTGCGTGTGTCGCCGGTTCCAGAGGTGTTCGACCGCTGGAGTCCTGGTGAGCGCAGCGAGCTCATCGGATCGGAGTTTCTCGATGTGTTGGCCTCGGTGCCAGACCCGAGGGACCCACGCGGTCGGAGGTATTCGCTGATGGCTTTGTTGGCGATCGCGGTTCTGGCCACTGCCGCGGGGATGCGCGGCTATGCTGGTTTTGCCACATGGGCGGCCACCGCTCCCGATGATGTGTTGGCCCAATTAGGGGTCCGGTTCCGGCGGCCCAGTGAGAAGACCTTCCGCGCTGTTTTGTCTCGGCTAGACCCCGCCGACCTCAACGCCAGGATGGGCAGTTACTTCACTGCACACGTGGCCAGCAGCGACCCCAGTGGATTGGTGCCGATCGCGTTGGACGGCAAGATGCTTTCGGCTAACATTATTGTAACATTCGGCCGGGGCGCATGTCAATGGTCATCTGGAAGTCCCAGTTTTTTGCCAGGGAAAGTCCCGCTCCTGCTGTGGACGCCATGGGGCGACATCCAACGGCGACAGATGCGCGATAACGCGGGTGCTCGGCCGACCGCTGGCCCGCGGCGCCGCCATGTTCACGCTGATGGGGTGTTCGGCGCGCGCGTCACCACAGAGAATGCGGCCGATTTCGCCGCGGGTCGGGTCCGCCCCCGTCAAGGATGCCCCAGGCCGGGCGTGCCTTGATTCTGGTGCCGAAGTTGCAGTGTCCCAAGACAGTCCGGCTGCGAAGGGATGGGCGCTCGAGGGCATCGCGACGAATGCCCGTGCCGAGTCGGTGACACCCGAGGCGCGGTGAGCGCAAGCCGAATCCGCACGCGCCAAAGATCCGGTTCGGCACCGCGACAAATCACCGTCACGACGCCTCCACGCCCACATCGGCAAGTCCGCGGGCACACTGCCGGTCACACGCGCAGGGCGACGCAGATAGCCGGCGTCAATATTTGCCGGCAACTCCCAAAAGGCACCCCGAATGGGGAAACGATGTACCGCGGCTGGCGAACGACGTCAAAATCCGGACACGACACACCGGATGACCTTTGTGGCCAATCACCACCGCAAATATACCGTGAACCGCAGCGTCCAGCAGGAAAGGTATGTTGGTGAGCAAACACCCTGTCGATGGCATGTCGCGGCGAGAGTTCATGGCCAAACTCGCCGCCGCTAGCAGCGCCGGCGCAATGATGTCCTTGGCGGGTCCAGTGATCGAAAAGGCCTACGGCGCCGGTCCGTGCTCTGGGCATTTGACCGACATTGAGCACTTTGTGTTCATGCTCCAGGAGAATCGGTCTTTCGACCACTACTTCGGCTCGCTGTCGGGCATCAACGGATTCGACACGCCCTCATCAGCATTCCAGCAAAAGGGCTGGAATCCTCAGACCCAATCAATTGACCCCGCCGGCGTGACAATTCCCTACCGGTTCGATACCACCAGGGGCCCGCTGCTCAACGGCGCATGTGTCAACGACCCCGGCCACCAATGGATCGACATGCACCGGGCGTTCAACAACGGTGCCAACGACAATTGGCTGGGCGCGCAGGCCCAAGCCCAGACGCTGCAAGGCAACGTCCCGGTGACAATGGGTTACTACACCCGCCAAGACCAACCGATCCACTACCTGCTCGCCGATACCTTCACCATCTGCGATGGCTACCACTGTTCCCTGATCGGTGGAACCTCGCCCAACCGGCTGTACTGGATGAGCGCCTGGATCGATCCCAACGGCGAACAGGGCGGCCCGCTGCTGGTGGACCCCAACATCCAGCCGCAGGGCCGTTTCAGTTGGCGCACCATGCCCGACAACCTCAGCGATGCCGGAATCAGTTGGAAGGTGTACCAAAACAAGTTGCTGGGCGCGCTCAACAACACCGTCATCGGCTACGACGGCATGCTCAACGACTTCGTTCAGGCCCGGGATCCCCGCTCGAACATGGCCCGCTACGGCATCGCCCCGACCTATCCTTTGGACTTCGTCGCCGACGTCGCATCCAACCGGCTGCCCCAGGTTTCGTGGGTGTTGCCCGGGTTCCAGGTGTCCGAGCATCCCGGAGTGCCGGTGGCGCCTGCCGTCGGCGGCACCGCGATCGTCAATATCCTGCGCATCTTGCTGTCCAATCCCGCGGTGTGGGAAAAGACGGCGCTGATCGTCAGTTTCGACGAAAACGGCGGCTTCTTTGACCACGTCACACCGACAACTGCGCCGGAGGGCACGCCCGGAGAGTGGATTACCGTGCCCGACATCAACGCGGTCACCGGGTCCGGTGGCATCCGCGGGCCGATCGGCCTGGGCTATCGCGTGCCCTGCTTCGTGATCTCTCCCTACAGCCGTGGCCCGCTGATGGTGCATGACATCTTCGACCACACCTCGCAGCTGCGGTTGCTCGAGCAACGGTTCGGTGTGCCGGTTCCCAACCTGACCACCTGGCGACGGGGGGTGACCGGCGACATGACCTCGACATTCAACTTCGCCGTCCCGCCCAACGCATCACCACCGAATCTCGATCACCCCGCGTTGAAAGCCGTTCCGCAACAGGTGCAATGCGTTCCTGACACCGTGACGGTGTTTACCAAGACGGTGCCCCCATATCGGGTGCCGTTCCCTCAGGTGATGCCCAGTCAGGAGACCTCACCCACCCGCGGGATCCCCAGCGGTCCCTGCTGATTTCCGACACCGCGCAAAACTGTCCGCTTGCGGGCTGTGCGCTCAGATGTCGGGTGTGCGCTGCGCCCAGGGCTTTGCCTGCTCGAGCTGGCTGGCGATGCGCAGCAGCACGTCTTCGCGACCGTAGGCGGCGACCAGCTGCACTCCGAGGGGCAACCCATCGGGTGTCCACTCCAGCGGGAGACTGATGGCCGGCTGACCGCTGGTGTTGAACGGGGGAGTGAACGGTACGAATTCGCCCGCGCGCTGCATCGCCGCCATCGGGTGCTCGGGGGTGCTCACGATGGTGCCGAGCTTGACCGGCAACGAGGCAACCGTCGGTGTGAGCAGCAGATCCCAGCCGTCGTGCCACCAGGACTGGATCGCCCTGCGGAACGCAGCGATCGCCGACAGCGCCAGCGCGTAGTCGACGGAAGTGAAGTGCTTGGCGAAGTCGGCCTGGGCCCGGTTCACCAGCTCGAATTCATCCTCGCCCAAGGGACGGCCGAGTTGCTCCTCGAAGCGGCGCTGCGCCAGGCCCATATTGGTGCTCCACAGCGCGCCGAACGTCGAGTCGAATGAGGCGTCCTCCAACGCCGCCGGCCATGCCACCTCCACGTGGTGACCTAGCGACTCGAGCAGCCGGCCGGCCGCCTGGGTCGCATGAGTGACTTCCGCGTCGACCGGCCCACCGCGGGGGTGGTGGTCGAGGATGCCGATGCGCAGCCGACCGGGGTCCGCACCGAGTTCCTCGGTGTAGGGCCGTATCGGCGGTGGCGCGATCACCGTGTCGCCGACGCCCGGTCCGCGCGTCGCATCGAGCAACGCGGCGGTGTCACGAACGGTGCGGCTGAGGCAGTGCTCGACCGACATGCCGCTCTCCTCTCGGAGCGGGCCGAGCGTGATGCGGCCCTGACTGGGTTTGAGCCCGACCAGGCCGCAGCATGACGCCGGAATGCGGATCGATCCGCCGCCGTCGCTGGCGTGGGCGAACGGCAGAATGCCCGAGGCGACGGCCGCCGCCGAACCGCCGCTGGATCCACCGGGTGTGCGGCTGGTGTCCCATGGGTTTCGGGTTGGGCCCCAGGCGACCGGTTCGGTGGTCGGCAGGCTGCCGAGTTCGGGGCTGTTCGTGCGCCCGGCTATCACCAGCCCCGCGGCGCGGTACCGGCCGACCAGCGTGGTGTCGGCGTCCGCGATGACATGCGCTTGCTTGAACGCGAGGTTGCCGTTGCTGATGGGCTGTCCGGCGTAGAGCGCATAGAGGTCTTTGATCAGGAATGGCACACCGCGAAACGGGCCGCCGGGGAGATCGGCGCTGGCCGTCTCGCGAGCGTGGTCGAACCAGCGGATCACCACCGCGTTCAATGCCGGGTTGATGCGCTCGATGCGCTCGATCGCGGCCTCCAGCAGCTCGCTAGGGGATGCCTCGCCGGCCGCGACCAGCGCCGCTTGATCGGTTGCGTCCATCCAACGGGTCTGCTCGGCAAGGGTGCTCATGCAAGCCTGTCTAGCATGAGGTTTGTGGCCCGGGAAGATAATTGGCGCCGCGGTGAGTTCATATGCTCTGAGCATCCGTCCGACACAGGAGCGAGGCACCACTATGACCCAAGACCTTCCTGAGATCGCCCTCGAGCTGCGTTCAGTGGTGACATCTGAGGGCACGCTCGAACTCTCGTTGCACGAGGTTGCGGTTCCGGTTCCCGGCGCCAATGAGGTACTGGTGCGGGTGGAAGCCTCGCCGATCAACCCGTCGGATCTGGGCCTTCTGGTCGCCAGCGCCGACATGGCTACCGCGACGGTCACCGGCACGGCGCAGCGCCCCATCGTCACCGCCCCGATCGGAAAAGCCACTTTGGGAGCCCTTTCGGCGCGACTGGACCAATCGCTGCCGGTGGGCAATGAGGGAGCCGGCACCGTGGTGGCCGCGGGCTCGTCCGAAGCGGCCCAAGCCCTCATCGGCAAGAAGGTGGCCATCGCGGGCGGCGCGATGTATTCGCAATACCGGGCGATCGACGCTTCCGCATGTCTGGTTCTGCCGGACGGGGCCACGGCCAGAGATGGGGCATCGTCGTTCGTCAACCCAATGACGGCACTGGGAATGACCGAAACCATGCGCCGCGAAGGGCATTCGGCCCTTGTGCACACCGCAGCGGCGTCGAACCTCGGCCAGATGCTGGTCAAGCTCTGCCTCAAAGACGGGATACCGCTGATCAACATCGTGCGTAAGCCCGAGCAAGAGGAGCTGCTGAGATCGCTTGGCGCCGAGTACGTCTGCAACTCCACTTCGCCGTCGTTCTCGACGGACCTCGTCGAGGCTCTCAAGGCGACATCGGCCACGCTCGCCTTCGACGCGACCGGCGGTGGGACGCTGGCCGGCCAGATCCTCAGCGGCATGGAGCAGGCGGCCAACGCGACCGCGGCCGAGTACTCACGCTACGGATCGAGCGTGCACAAGCAGGTGTACATCTACGGCTCCCTCGACACCAGTCCCACGGTGCTCAAGCGGGACTTCGGGATGGCCTTGGGCGTCGGCGGATGGTTGCTCACCACGTTCTTGCAGAGCGCGGGGGCTGAGGCTTTTGTTCGGCTGCGAGCTCGGGTGGCCGCGGAGCTCAGCACGACGTTCGCCAGTCACTACACTCGCGAGGTTTCGCTGGCCGGCATGCTCAAACCCGAGGCGTTCCACGAATACGTCAAACGAGCGACCGGCGAGAAGTTCCTCGTGACTCCCAACGCCGTTCCCGCTGACGGGGATTAGTGTGCCCGCTGCACCCAAACCCTTCGAGGTCCACGAGTCGGGTGCGCTCCTGCATGGCACCAAAGCAGAGCTGTCGGTGGGGGACCTGTTGGTGCCGGGGCGCCGGTCGAACTACGGCGCGGAGCGGCTGTCGAACCACGTCTATGTCACCCAAACGCTGGATGCGGCGGTGTGGGGAGCCGAGCTGGCGACGGGTGAGGGTCTTACGTCGTGGAACCGGTCGGTGCGCTAGAGGACGACCCGAACGTGACGGACAAAAAGCTTCCCGGAAACCCGACTCGCTCCTACCGCACCCGAGAGCCGGTGAGAATCATTGGTGAACTCACCGACTGGGCGGGGCATTCCCCCGCACAGTTGCAGGCCATGCGGGACCGTTTGGCCCAGCTGCAGCGGCAGGGACGTGCCGTCATCTACGACTAGTCGGTGAAGTCGATCCGCACCGAAACCGGTGTGGTTTCCAGTGCCTTGACCACGGTTGCTCCCAGTCTGCCGAACTTGCGCCCTCGCGCGACGACGTCGTCGTCGGGCCGCAATGCCGCCACGCCCGTAGGCCACCGAGTCCCCTGGCGAATCCGGATATTCGGGTTGTCGACGATGTTGCGTCCCCAGCCCGAGCGGGTGCCGTGCTGACAGATGATCCACGCGCCGTTGGCATCGAATTGCGCGGACACCGGAACGCGGCGGGCCTGGCCGTTCTTGCGCCCGATCGTCTCCAGCTCGGTGGCCAGCGCGGTTCGCAGTCCCAGCTTGCCCATCCCCTTCACGGCGGGGTTGAGTAAGTAGCGTCCGAGCGCACGCTCCCTGCGGAACTTGCGGAGCGTCTTGTCGTCTTTGACGTTTGTCATGGCGACCCCTTTGAGTCTTTGAGTGATCCGTCAGCGCTCGGCCAGAACCGGTGTCGGTCGCGGCGAATTCAGTCCGGTTTGCTTGCGGATGCCGTTATCGAGCACGGCGGCCGGTGCGATGCGCTTGAGCAACGCGAGTTGTCGGGCGTGGCGACCGGCGGGGTAGCGCAGCTTGATCCGTTTGTCGGTGGCCGCGGCGTACGTGGCGTCAGCCACAACGGCGGGCAACTCGGCGTTGCGAATCTTGTTTGCCACCACTGCGCGCACGGCGGCGCGATTGTCGGCGTAGGCCGCCTGCGGTGTGTCGGCCTCCCACATGTTCGACTCGAAATCTGTTCGGGTGTAACTGGGTTCGACCAGCAGCGCGCGTACGCCGTACTCGCGAAGTTCGTGATCCAGCGATTCGGTGTAACCCTCCACGGCATGCTTTGACGCGGCGTAGAGGGCCGCATACGGCGCGGGGAGGAAGCCGAGCACCGAGCTGATGTTGATGATTCGCCCGCTGCCGCGTCGGCGCATGTGTGGCAGCACCTCATTGGTGAGGCGGATGAGGCCGAAGAAGTTGGTGTCGAACAAGGAACAGGCCTGGTCGATCGAGCTCTCTTCGGCGGCCCCGGCGATTCCCAGGCCGGCGTTGTTGACCAGCACGTCGATGTGTCCGGTTCTGTCGATGACTTCCGACACCACCGAGCGAACCGCGGTGTCGTCGGTGACGTCCAGCGCCAAGGTCTCGACACCGGGAATCGGAGCCAAGCGCTGCGGTGCGCGCGAGGTGCCGACCACGCGGAATCCCGCGCTGGCCAGTCGCACTGCAATGGCCGCGCCGATGCCAGAGGACACTCCGGTGATCAGTGCGACGGGCGGTGTGGATGTCATCGGGGTCCTCTCCCTGGTTTATACCGATGGGTCTACCTGACATTAGTAGACCAATCGGTATACTGCAACCGATGGGTGTGTTAGCGACCAGCGGACCCGAGGAAGGGCGAGACGATGACCGCGCGTGAGCGTCTGATCGAAAGCGCCATCGAGCTGCTGCGCCGTAACGGGGTTGCGGGGACCGGCCTAGCCGACCTACTCGAACACAGCGGCACCGCGCGCCGGTCGGTCTACGTGAACTTTCCCGGCGGCAAGTCAGAGCTGATGACCGAGGCTACCCGGACGGCGGGCCGGCTCATGGATTCCACTCTGGCCAGCATCGCCGCCGGCGGCGATCAGCCGTTGGTGGCGTTCGCGGACTCGTGGAAGCAGACCCTGCGCGCCAGCGACTACGCGGCCGGATGCCCGATCGTGGCCGCCGCGCTCGGGCGCACGGAGTCGCCGTCGGCCGCGGATGCAGCCGGTGAGGTATTCGGCGCTTGGCAGACGGTGCTTGCCGGACGCTTCCGGGCCCAGGGCGTGGGGGACGACACGGCCGAATCGCTGGCCACCACCGTCGTGGCCGCGGTCGAGGGTGCCGTGATTCTCTGCCTGGCCGCACGCTCCACCGACCCACTGGACCGGACCGTGCCGATGTTGCAACAGCTGATCGCTCAGCACACCTCGCGACCATCGGGGTAGGCAGTGAATCTGCCCCTGTCGCAGCCGTTTCGCTGCCCACGGAATAATTGGTCGGCGCGCAATGTCTCATCGGTGACGCGACGCAGACAGATAGGGGTAGTGCGATGAAGTTCGGGATCTCCACCTTCGTCAACGACGACAGCATCGATCCGGTGTCACTGGCGCGTGCGATCGAAGAGCGCGGGTTTTCGTCGCTGGTGATCGCGGAGCACACCCACATCCCGGCCAGCCGCGAAACACCGTATCCGGGCGGCGGCGAGCTGCCAGGGGTTTATTACCGCACCCTTGACCCGTTCGTCACACTGGCCGCCGCCGCGGCGGTGACGTCCAAGATCGAACTGTTCACCGGGATTGCGTTGCTCATCCAGCGTGACCCGATCACCACGGCCAAGGAAGCCGCAAGCATCGATTTTATTTCGGGTGGCCGATTCGTCTTCGGGGTGGGCGCCGGCTGGAACATCGAAGAACTACGCGACCACGGCACCGACCCAAAGACGCGCGGTGCGTTGCTGGACGAACGCATCGAGGCCATCAAGGCGCTTTGGACCGACGAACCGGCCGAATATCACGGCAAGTACGTGGACTTTCCCCCGTCCTACAGCCGGCCCAAGCCGGTGCGGCAGCCTCATCCGCCAATCTACATCGGCGGTAACTCCGATGCCACGGTGAAACGCGTCGTTCGCCATGACGCTGGCTGGATCTCCAACCCGCTTCCGGTGCACCAGCTCACCCAACGGGTGGACCAACTACGCAGCGCCGCCGGTCACGAAGTCCCGCTGGCGATGTTCGGAACACCGAACAAGCCCGACTATTGGCGCGCCGCCCAAGACCTGGGCTTTGGCCAGCTGGCGCTGCTGCTGCCCACCTGCCCGCGGGAGGAGTCCCTGCGGCTGCTCGACGAATACGCTGCCCTGGTGGCTCAATACCACCAGTAGAGGTCCCGGGAGGGCCCAGTTTCTTGCGCGAGCCTCTTGCGCGAGCAGACGCAAAATCGCGCCGCGGTCCGCGGCTCAGTGCGATTTTGCGTCTGCTCGCGGGGGCCGACTTAGAGTCGGCTCCAGGCCTCGCTGAGCACCCCGCGCAGGATCTGCTCCATCTTGTCGAACTCCTGCTGGCCACTGATCAGCGGCGGAGCCAGCTGCACCACTGGGTCCCCACGGTCGTCGGCGCGGCAGTAAAGCCCGGCTTCCAGCAGTGCGGAGGACAGGAAGCCGCGCAGCAGCCGCTCACTTTCCTCATCGCTGAAGGTCGCCTTGGTGTCCTTGTCCTTGACCAGCTCGATGCCGTAGAAGAATCCCTCGCCGCGGACATCGCCGACGATCGGCAGGTCGAGCAGCTTCTCCAGCGTGGTGCGGAACGCGGGCGCGTTCTGCTTGACGTGGTCGTTGAGGCCTTCCCGCTCGAAGATGTCCAGGTTGGCCAGCGCCACCGCGGAGGACACCGGGTGCCCACCGAACGTGTAGCCATGCGCAAACGTCGTCTTGCCGTCGTTGAACGGCTCGAACAGTCGGTCGCTGGCGACCATCGCGCCGATCGGCGAGTACCCGGAGGTCATGCCCTTGGCGCAGGTGATGATGTCGGGGACATAGCCAAAGTCGTTGCACGCGAACATCGATCCGATGCGACCGAAGGCGCAGATCACCTCGTCGGAGACCAGCAGCACGTCGTACTCGTCGCAGATTTCGCGGACCCGTTCGAAGTACCCGGGCGGCGGCGGGAAGCAACCGCCCGCGTTCTGCACCGGCTCGAGGAAGACGGCCGCGACCGTGTCGGGCCCCTCGAACTCAATCGCCTCGGCGATTCGGTTGGCCGCCCACAGGCCGAACTCCTTCGAGTCGTCTGCATACGGTGCGGGGGCGCGGTAGAAGTTGGTGTTCGGAATCCGCACGCCGCCGGGGGTGAGCGGCTCGAACGGCGCCTTGAACGCCGGCAACCCGGTGATGGCCAGCGCGCCATGCGGTGTGCCGTGGTACGCGGTGGATCGCGAAATTGCCTTGTACTTACCGGGTTTGCCGGTTTCCTTGAAGTACTGCTTGGCCAGTTTCCACGCGGACTCGACGGCCTCGCCGCCGCCGGTGGTGAAAAACACCCGATTGAGATCGCCGGGTGCATAGTGCGCGACGCGCTCGGCGAGCTCTATCGCGGTCGGGGTGGCGTAGGACCACAGCGGGAAGAAGGCCAGCGTTTCGGCTTGCTTGGCGGCGGCCTCCGCGAGTTCGGTGCGGCCGTGGCCGGCCTGCACGACGAACAGCCCCGACAGTCCATCGAGGTAGCTGTTGCCGCGGTCGTCCCAGATTGTGACGCCCTCACCGCGGGTGATGATGGGCGGCGTGATCCCGGCGCCGTGACGGGCGAAATGCCCCCACAGGTGGCGGTTGGCCTTGGCGGACAGTTCAGTCATTTGACTCCCCAATTGTATTGCTGTTTAACGAGTTTCAGGTAAACGAGTGTCTCGGTCGAGAGAACTCCGGGCAGCGCTCTGATTTCCAGATTCAGCAGATCGAGCAGATCGCCGTCGTCTTTGCAGACCAGTTCGGCGATCACATCGAATGTTCCCGCGGTCAGTACGACATAGTCGATCGCGGGAATAGCCGCCAATTGCTGCGCGAGTTTGGTGGTGTCGCCGGTGGCGCGGATGCCGATCAGCGCCTGGCGGGCGAATCCGAGTTGGATCGGGTCGGTGACGGCCACGATCTGCATTACTTCGGTCTCGATCAATCGCTGCACGCGCTGGCGGACCGCGGCCTCCGAGAGCCCGACCGTCTTGGCGATCGCCGAGTAGGAACGCCGACCGTCTTCCTGCAGCTCCTTGATGATCGCCTTGGAGAGGTCATCGAGCTGCGTGGCCGCGCCCAGGCCAGTCGGGCGCAGCTGTTCCGGTTGATTGCCAACCGGTGCGCCAGAACTAGTCATGGCAGACAGTATGCACGAAATCAGTGGAATATGTATAGCTTAACCACTGAAATCGATGCGAAATCCGATAAAAAGTGCGAAATGCGTAGCGGAACCGCACGTGGTCAGATATCTTATCGCCATGACAACGACTGTGTCGGTGGCCGGAAGTTGGATTAACGGTGCAGCTCACAGCACGGGCGGGCGCCAACATGCGGTAATCAACCCCGCGACTCAGGAAACCATCGCCGAGCTGGCCCTGGCCACACCGGCCGACGTCGACCGCGCTGTCGTAGCGGCGCGACGTGACCTGCCCCAATGGGCCGGCGTGACGCCGGCCGAACGCTCCGCCGTGCTGGCCAAGCTTGCGGACTTACTCGAGCAGCGCGCACCCGAACTGATCGCCGAAGAGGTGTGCCAGACCGGCAAGCCACTACGGCTGGCCGAGGAATTTGACGTGCCCGGCAGCGTCGACAACATCCGGTTCTTCGCCGGCGCCGCGCGGCGTTTGCCGGGTCAGGCCACCGCCGAATACTCCGCCGATCACACCTCGAGCATCCGCCGTGAGGCGATCGGCGTGGTGGCCACCATCACGCCGTGGAATTACCCGCTGCAGATGGCGGTGTGGAAGGTGATGCCGGCGTTGGCGGCCGGGTGCACCGTCGTCATCAAGCCGAGCGAACTCACCCCGCTCACCACGCTGACCCTGGCGCGGCTGGCCGCCGAGGCCAGTCTGCCCGATGGCGTGCTGAACGTCGTGACGGGACTGGGCGCCGACGTGGGGGCGGCACTGGCCGCTCACCCCGGCGTCGACCTGGTCACCTTCACCGGGTCCACCGCGGTGGGGCGCAAGGTGATGGCCGCCGCTGCCACGCACGGCCGCCGCACCCAGCTCGAGCTCGGAGGCAAGGCCCCGTTTGTCGTGTTCGACGACGCTGACCTGGATGCCGCGATACAAGGAGCGGTGGCCGGCGCGCTGATCAACTCGGGGCAGGACTGCGCAGCGGCGACCCGTGCCATTGTCGCGCGCGAGCTGTACCACGACTTCGTGGCCGGGGTGGCCGACGTGATGTCGACGGTCGTGATCGGCGACCCCATGGACCCCGACACCGACATCGGGCCGCTCATCTCGCTCGCCCATCGTGACCGGGTGGCCGACATCTTGGCCAAGGCTCCGGCGCAGGGAGCCCGCATCGTGGTGGGTGGCCGGATTCCGGATTTGGCCGGTGCCTTTTATCTGCCGACGCTGCTGGCCGACGTCGGCGAACAGTCACAGGCCTACCGCGAAGAGATCTTCGGCCCGGTACTCACGGTGCGTGCGCACGACGGCGACGACGACGCGCTGCGACAGGCAAACGACACCGACTACGGGTTGGCCGCATCGGCATGGACCCGCGATGTCTACCGGGCGCAACGGGCCTCGCGAGAGATCTCGGCGGGCTGCGTGTGGATCAATGACCACATTCCGATCGTCAGCGAGATGCCGCACGGCGGCGTGGCAGCGTCCGGGTTCGGAAAAGACATGTCCGAGTACTCGTTCGAGGAATACCTCACCATCAAACATGTCATGAGCGACATCACTGGTGTCGCTGAAAAGCCTTGGCATCGAACAATCTTTTCCACGCGAATCTAGTTCTTGAGATCGCCCGACGGTTTACCGGACCGGGGCGATCCGACCAGCCCGATTCAGCTCGACACGGAGAGTGGGGATTGATGAATCGTGCCCGCCGCGGGTGGGCAAGCGCGGATGTGATGCCGCAGAACCGATCTAAGCAATGCATCCCACGTGCCCGGTGAACGCCGAGCATGCCGAATCTGCCCGATACCGCGGGCTGGTCAGAAAGGTCTGGATACAGCGTGGCTAATGTCGAAGCGCCAGTTACATACTCAGTGGCGGTGGTTTCACAGTGACGACGACACCGATGCGCATCTTGTTGGTCGGCGCTGGCGGCGTGGGCTCGGCATTCTGCGCGATTGCCGCGCGCCGCAGCTTCTTCGAACATGTGGTGGTCTGTGACTACGACGAGGCGCGGGCCAGCCGTGCCGCGCAGGCGGTGGCCGATGCGCGGTTCTGCTCAGCCGCTCTTGATGCCGGATCTGCGGACGCGGTAGCCGCCGCGGTGCGCCGTCATCAGATCACCCACGTAGTCAATGCGGTCGACCCGCGATTCGTGATGCCGATCTTCGAAGGGGCGCTGGCCGCCGGGGCCGACTACCTGGACATGGCGATGAGCCTGTCTGAGCGCCATCCCGAACAGCCCTACCAGCTGACCGGGGTCAAGCTCGGTGACGAGCAGTTCGCCGCCGACGACCAATGGCGGGCCGCGGATCGGCTCGCGCTGGTGGGAATGGGAGTCGAGCCGGGGCTTTCCGATGTGTTTGCCCGCTACGCCGCCGATCACCTATTCACCGACATCGACGAACTGGGGACCCGCGACGGCGCGAACCTGACCGTGGACGGGTATGACTTTGCGCCGTCGTTCTCGATCTGGACCACCATCGAAGAATGCCTGAACCCGCCGGTGATCTGGGAGCACGATCGTGGCTGGTTTGTTACCGAACCCTTCAGCGAACCAGAGGTTTTCGACTTCCCAGACGGGATCGGACCGGTGGAATGCGTCAACGTGGAGCACGAGGAAGTGCTGCTGATGCCCCGCTGGGTCAAAGCCAAGCGCGCCACCTTCAAATACGGTCTGGGTACCGAGTTCATCGAAGTGCTCAAGACGCTGCGCAAGCTGGGGCTGGATCGCACCGAGAAGATCACCGTCGGCGGCGCGCAAGTCAGCCCGCGCGATGTGGTCGCCGCCTGCCTGCCCGATCCCGCCACGCTGGGGCCGAAGATGCACGGCAAGACATGCGCGGGGTTGTGGGTGACCGGAACTGGCAAGGACGGCAACCCGCGCTCGACCTATCTGTATCACGTCGTCGACAACCAATGGTCGATGAACGAGTACGGACACCAGTGTGTGGTCTGGCAAACCGCGATCAACCCCGTTGTGGCGCTGGAACTGTTGGCCAGTGGCACCTGGAGCGGCAGGGGAGTGCTGGGTCCGGAAGCGTTCGACGCGGTGCCCTTCCTCGAGCTGCTGAGTGCCTACGGGGCGCCGTGGGGCCTTCAGGAGGTACCTGCCAGGAGTTGATCGCCAAGCCGCGACCGCCGGCGACTCGCCGGTCGGCATGGTGACGCGCCCAGATCCGGTTTCGAGTTGCCACATCCTCGATAGCGGGGCACCTTGACGCTGACAAGAAGACCAGTCATCAACCGATCGAAGGAGATTGTGTGAGCCAGGGTGAGGCCACGAGCGTCGCGGTGGAAGGCAAGGGTCTCAAAGGTGGCGCCGTGGGGCTGCTATCCAGTGTTGTTATCGGTACGGCCTCCACGGCACCCGCCTACAGTCTGGCGGCGACGTCGGGACTCATCGTGGCAAGCCGCGGCGAGTTGCTTTGCGGCGTCAAGGCGCCGGCGATCGTGCTGCTCTCGTTCATTCCGATGTACATGATCGCCGTCGCCTACCAGGAGCTCAACAAGGCCGAACCCGATTGCGGGACGACCTTCACCTGGGCATCGCGGGCCTTCGGGCCGGTTACCGGGTGGCTCGGGGGCTGGGGCATCATCGCCGCCGACGTGATCGTGATGGCCAACTTGGCGCAAATCGCCGGTGCGTATTCCTTTACGTTCGTCGGCGAGCTTGGCTGGCAGTCGGCGAGCAACCTGGCGCACAGCACGTTGTGGTCCACGGTCGCGGGCGTCGCCTGGATCGTGGTGATGACCTACATCTGCTATCGAGGCACCGACGTCTCTGCGCGGATGCAGTACGTGTTGCTATCGGTGGAACTCGTTGTGCTGGTCGCTCTGGCGGCCGTCGCGCTGGCCAGGGTCTACACCAATCATGGCGATGTGGGCTCGTTGCGGCCCTCGTTGTCCTGGTTGTGGCCCAGCGGTTTGGACTTTGGCACCCAAATGGCGCCGGCGTTGCTCATCACCATCTTCATCTACTGGGGCTTTGACACCGCGGTGGCATGTAACGAGGAGACCGATGACCCCGGCCGCACCCCCGGGCGTGCGGCGGTGATCTCAACGTTTCTGCTGCTGGCCACCTATGCGGTGGTCACGGTGGCGAGTATCGCCTCCGCCGGTGTCGGCGTCGACGGCATCGGACTGGGAAATCCGGACAATTCCAACGATGTCTTCGCCGCGGTCGGGCCGGCCTTGTTCGGCGACGGCGTCCTCGGCAAGATCGGGCTGCTGTTGCTCTCGGCGTCGATCCTGACCTCCGCGTCGGCCTCGACGCAGACCACAATCCTGCCCACGGCGCGCACCACGCTGTCGATGGCGGTGTACAAGGCACTGCCCGCGTCGTTCGCCAAAATCCACCCTCGCTACCTCACGCCCACCGTGTCGACGATCGCGATGGGAGCGGTGTCGATCTTGTTCTATGTGCTGTTCACGCTGGTCAGCCGCAACCTGCTGAGCGCACTGATCGGTTCGGTTGGGTTGGTGATCGCGTTCTACTACGGGCTCACCGGATATGCCTGCGCGCACTATTACCGTGCGACGCTGACCAAGTCGCTGCGCAACTTCGTCAAGCGCGGCGTCGTGCTGCTGACCGGCGGGGTGGTGTTGACGGTGGTCTTCATCTTCGGCCTGATCGAGTACGCGAAGCGGGACTGGCTCGTCGAGAACGGCCACAATGTCACGATCTTCGGGTTCGGCGCGGTGGCGGTGGTCGGGGTGGGGTCCATGCTGCTCGGCGTGGTGGTGATGTTGATCTGGTGGGCGATCTCGCCCGGCTTCTTCCGCGGCCGTACGCTGCGGCGCCACAGTGCCGATCTGCTCCTCGAGCCGGCCGTGTCCCCGCCCGCGCATCTGGCCCTGCCCGACTCGGGAGACATGCAGACGGTGATTGCGGCAGACCTGTCGAACTTGCCGGCGGGCGAAACCGCGGTCAATCCGCAGACCGGCCAGCACTTGACCAAGGACACCAGCGGGGCGTCTTAGGCGTCTTAGGTCTAATTCAACCGGTGTTGCCCGGTTGGGCACCTAGCGTCGAACCGAAGAAGTCGCGCAACGCATCCCAGTGGCGGCGGGCCGCATCGGCGTCGTAGCCGGGGTTGTCCGCAACGGCGAATCCGTGTTCGGCGGCATAGGTTTCGATCGTGTGGTCCACTCCGGCCGCGGTCAGGGCCCTGCGCAGGGTTGCGGCCTGCTGCGGAGGGAACAGTGCATCGTTGTCTGCCGCGGCGACATACACTTTCGCGCGCATCCGGCTGGCCAGCAGGTGCGGACTGTTGGGACTGTCGGCAGCCAATTGACTTCCGTGGAATGACGCGACTGCCGCGACACGATCCGGACATCGTCCGGCGACGATCATTGAGACCCGTCCGCCTCTGCAGTATCCGCATACACCAAAGCTGTTGTCGCGCACCTCTGCTCGCGTACTCAGGTAGTCGAAGTAGGCATCGGCATCACTGGCCATCATGTCGGGGATCAAACTGTCTCCCAATGCCATCATCCGTGCCCGCTCGCCTGGATCGGTGAATGCCGACGGCAACGAGAATGGGGCGTAGCCACGATGGCGGTAGTACATGTCGGGTAGCAACACCGCATAGCCGAAACCGGCCAGGGTCGCCGCCATCTCCTGAAAGGTCGGCCGGAATCCGCCGACATCGGGATACATGACGACGCCCGGCACCGGTTCGCAGGTATCAGGTACGAACAGGCTCACCGGACAGCTGTCGTCGGGGGTGGACACGGTGTCTTGCACATGGCGCACAATGACGTTCTACACGCTCGCGCCACCCGGCGGGCGTCGGGAACGTCAATTTGCCGAGCCGCCGGCCCGCCGAACAACTCGGCGGCGAAGCCGCGCTGGGTCGCGAGGCGAGGCGATTTGTTGGTTGGCTCCGGGCCCGCGATTGCGCGGTCGTGCGGCGTTGCTTCAGCTCAATTCATCGTGATGAGTTTCGGTGAGACCATTTGTCACATCGGCCGCCTGTGACCAAATCTTTTCGAAGCCTTGACCATTCAGGTCACGCGTACTTACGCACCGTCTGCCATGTCGCCCCTAACATCGTCGAAACAACAATGACAATTTGGTCATCTCAAAGGGTGATAAACGCGATGCGGGCAGTTGTTAGGTCTGTTCTAGTGGTGATCGGGATCGCTGCGGCAGTGGTCGCAGGGCCAGGTGACGTACGTCTGGCGGGGATCAACCGGTCGCAGGGCTATTTATCGATTGCATCACTTCGACCCACGCGGGGCGAGGTGGTGGGTGTTGCGCACCCCGTGGTGGTGACGTTCAGCGGGCCGGTCGCCGACCGGCATGCGGCCGAGCGCGCCATCGCGGTGAAGTCGGCGCCCGCGATGACCGGTAGGTACCAGTGGCTCGACAACAACGTTGTGCAGTGGGTTCCCGATCAATTCTGGCCGGCGCACAGCACCGTGGCCCTCTCGGCGGGCGGCGTATCCTCGCAGTTCAAGACGGGTCCGGAGGTCCTCGGTGTTGCCGACATCGCAAATCACACCTTCACCGTGACTATCGATGGGGTCGACGCGGAACCGCCGCCTCGGTTACCCGCCCCGCACCACCGTCCCCATTGGGGTGAAGATGGGGTGCTTCCCGCCTCGATGGGTAGATCGGAGTATCCGACGCCGGTCGGCACCTACACCGTCTTTTCGAAAGATCGTTCGGTGATCATGGATTCGAGCAGCGTCGGAATACCCGTGGATGCTCCTGACGGTTATCGGCTCACGGTGGACTACGCCGTTCGCATCACCGGCCGCGGCCTGTATGTGCATTCCGCTCCGTGGGCGACACAAGCAATGGGGGTGGAGAACATCAGCCATGGCTGCATCAGCCTGAGCCCCGCCGACGCCGAATGGTACTTCAACACGGTCAACGTCGGCGACCCGGTGATTGTGAAGGAAGGGGTTCCCTCGCAAGTCAAGTCGGCCGATCCCATCCCCGCCCGCACAATCAAGTCGGCCGATCCCATCCCCACCCGCGCTGTTGAGGGACTGCCGGGCCAGCCCGAAGAGCCAGCACCGCCCAGCAACTGATCAGGGGTTGCAGCAGGGCGCAACCGGTTGGGTGGCCCCGGCTAACGTCGCGCCAGTGACCACCGTGGGTGCCGGTGGGGCAGGGGCCGGTGCCGGCGGGGGACCAGGTAGGACGACTGGGTCAGCCGTCAGCGCCGGGTCGATGGCGGTGGGCTCGCCTTTGCCCCCGGCCTGAAGCAGTAGTGGCGCGGCGGCCGGTCCCGGAGCCGCTACCGGCACCGGAGCGCCAACCGCCACCGGCACTGGTACTGGTACTGGTACTGGCGCGCCGGCTGGCAGTGGTACCGGGGCGCCCGCGGGCACCGGTGCCGGGATCGGTACCGGGCCGGCGGCGGGCACCGGCAGCAATGGGCCGCCCGCGACGGGCACCGCCCCCGCTACCGGGGGGCCGGGCAGGATCGGCGCCATCACTGGCGCCGCACCCGCCGCGGGTGCTCCAACCCCCGCCATCTGTTCCACACAACTGGGGTCGCCCGTTCGTAACGGCGTCGCCGCCGCGCTGGGGCTGAACGCAAAGGCGGCCCCGCACAACCCGGCACTGGCAACCACAGCGATGTTGATTCGATCAAACTTTCTCAACGACAACTCTTCTCATGATCGCGCTCAGAAGGTATCTCCGCGAACGAACGGTGCGGCGGAACTGTATCGCCGTCCGGAGATCTTTCCTAGACGAGCGGCCGATTTAGTTGCCGAACCGATGCGCGGCGGGGACGTCGTAACCGTGTCTTCTCCAAAACGATTTGCTACGGATGAGATTGGGTATCGATGAGCGCCGTCGGTCACAAGAGCATTTCGAACCAAACATGTTCGGTGACAGTCCTCTTGGCGGCAGCGGCACGCACTCTTGATGGCCGTGCACCGGCACGCAGTTGGCGCCTGCCGCTATGCTGGGGCGCCGGCGAGTTCGCGAGCGGAGCCTCAGGGTGCGTGAATCCTGAGCTGTCTTCCCGGATCGGGCTAACATTTCGGCTGATAGCTGATAGTTTTTGTGAAGTCGCGATCCGATGACTGTCGGGTTTTGGTAGTTGGAGTTGGAGTACGTTCATGCCGCACGTGACCACTTCGCCGAACCTGCTGGCCGCCACGGCCGGGGATTTGGCCGCGATCGCTTCGACGATGCGCCAAGCCAGTGCGGCTGCCGCGGC
Organism: Mycobacterium pseudoshottsii JCM 15466; assembly: GCF_003584745.1. Taxonomy (NCBI): domain Bacteria; kingdom Bacillati; phylum Actinomycetota; class Actinomycetes; order Mycobacteriales; family Mycobacteriaceae; genus Mycobacterium; species Mycobacterium pseudoshottsii. The sequence goes on along the minus strand of NZ_AP018410.1, from coordinate 3,926,265 downwards.
CCCGACGGCGGCCGTGCAGCCCGCGGGCGGCGACATCGTCTCGGCAGGAATCGCGTCGTTGTTCGGCGCGCACGCCTACAACTACCAGGTTCTCAGTGCCAAAGCAGCGGAGTTTCACGACCGGTTTGTCGAGATCCTGCAAACGAGCGCGCAAGCGTACGGCTCCACCGAGGCCACCAACGCCTCGCCGTTGGAGAAGGCGATCGGCGTGTTCACCGCGCCGGCAGAGGGGCAGGCCGGGGGACCCGGAACGGGAAACGGCGCCATCGGCGGCGGTCTGCATGGCGGTGCCGGCGGATTTGGCGATGTCGGTCAACCCACCGCTAACGCCGCACCGGTCGGACCCGCCGGCGCTACGGCCGCGGCCGGAACCGGAGGCAGTCCCGCCCAGGCCACGGTGCACTCCGGACCTGCGGCCGGCAACGGAGATGCTGCGTCGGTGGGCACCGGCGTACAACACGGCGGTGCCGGAGGTGGTAGCGGAGACGGCATGGCTAGCTCGCACGTCAGCGACGGCGGCGCGGCCAGGGCCGGCGGGGCGGCTAACTCGGCCGGCGGTACCGACGCGGCCGCCAGCTCGAGCGGAGCAGGCGGCGGTGGTTCGGCGGGCCAAGGTGTTGCCAGCACCGGTGGTGACCACGGTGCCGGTGCGACCAGCTCGGCCAGCGGCCACAGTCCTGGTCATGGCGTCGGGCTCGGCTCCGGCCTTGGCAGGTCATTGGATGGATATGGCACGGCCGCCTTGGCAGGCGGGCCGTTGGGGGCCGTGGGCAGCGGTGCCCCTGGAGCCGTCGGCGGTGTGGGCGAACTGTTGGCGCCGACGGCAACATCGGCGCTGCCGACAGCGGCCTCCGCGACGGCCGAACCTTCCTTGACGATGTCGACTAAAGCTCAACTGGTGCATGCAACCAACCCGCTGCAGCCGGTCAACCCGGCCCACTCGGACAGTTCGGCGAACCAAGGCGGTCCGGCGCGGCGGACCGGGGTTGAGCGCGACGGGCCGACCTTGTTCCTTCCGCTGACGAGCCTTCGTGGATTGCGCCGGCATTCAAAGAAGCGCTCGGGGCTTCGGGCCCAGAGCGGACGGTTGCGCGACTCCGGTGACGCGGTGAGCAGCCCGCGGTGGGAGCCTGACGACCTGTTGCGCGCTCTGGGTCTACGCCCGCCCGGACACCAGTAGGTGTCGCATCTAGCTGCGTAGTGCCGCGGGTGATTGCCGTGCACCGGCGTCGGTCGGGCGCGGCAGGGCTGGTGCCTATCACGGGATCAAGAGACCGGTGAAATCGCTCAAATATTGACGTGGCATCCGGTCGCGTGGGGATGGCGGCCGGCCTCGATGAGCAACCGGGTGCGCAGCAGCGGCCCCGGTGCTAGCGCAGAGCGCCGGGCGTGGGGGCTGAATCACCAGTGTCCGCTGACGCGGCCGACCCCCACGCCCGACGGGCTCATCACAGGATGTAGAGCATCTCCTGGTAGGTGGGAAGCGGCCACAAGTCATTGGCCACAACGCTTTCCAACGTGTCAGCGGCGCAGCGCACCGCGTCCATCGCGGGCAGCAGCGCCTCCTGGGCATGCTTGGCCTCGCTGAGCGCCGAATCCGCCGAGTGCTCGGACAACGCCATCTTCAGTGACGCCAGTGCCGCGGACAGATCCGACAGCGGAGCCGAAATCGCTTCCAGCGCGACCATGCTCGGTTCAACGCCAGCGGCCTTTAGAGCGGCGACGTTCTGGGCGAGTTCGGTCTGGTAGCGCATCGCCGCCGGCAGGATAACCGTCGTCCCCATCTCCAACGTCAGCCTCGCCTCGACCGCGATGGTCAGCGCGTACTGCTCCAAACGGACCTCGTAGCGGCTGTGCAGCTCTCGTTCATTGAAGACGTCGTACTTGTGGAAAAGGTCGATCGACTCCGGCTTGATCAACTCGGGAATGGCGTCCAGCGTGGTCTTGAGGTTCGGCAAGCCTCGTTCGGCCGCCTCGACCTGCCAGTTCTCCGAATAGCCGTCACCGTTGAACACCACCGCACCGTGTTCGGTGATGATCTCGGTGAGCAGCTTCTGCACCGCGGCGTCGAAGTCCTCCCCGTCCTCGACGGCCTTCTCCAAGACCGTGGCCATGTAGTCGAACGAGTCGGCCATGATCGTGTTGAGGATGGTCATCGGTACCGCAACCGTCTGGCCCGAGCCGGGTGCGCGGAATTCGAACCGGTTGCCGGTGAACGCAAATGGGCTGGTGCGGTTGCGGTCGCCGGGATCGGTGGGTAGCGGCGGCAGGGTGTCGACCCCAATAATCATGGTGCCCTTGCCCTTTGACGAAGTGGCCGCACCTTTGGCGATCTGCTCGAACACATCGGCAAGCTGCTCACCAAGGAAGATCGAGATGATCGCCGGTGGCGCCTCGTTGGCCCCCAACCGGTGGTCGTTGGTGGCCGATGCAACTGAAACCCGAAGCAGCCCAGCATATTTGTGCACGGCACGGATCACCGCGGCGCAGAACACCAGGAACTGCGCATTTTCGTGTGGCGTATCGCCGGGAACCAGCAGTGAGCCGAGCTCGGCATTGCCGACCGAGAAGTTGACGTGCTTACCCGAACCGTTGACCCCCGCGAATGGCTTCTCGTGGAACAGGCATTCCATGCCGTGCTTTTTGGCCAGCGTCTTGAAGACCGTCATCAGCAGCTGCTGGTGGTCAGAAGCGATGTTGGCCCGTTCGAACATCGGCGCCACCTCGAACTGGCCCGGGGCGACCTCGTTGTGGCGGGTCTTGGCGGGAATGCCCAGTTTGAACAGCTCCCGCTCGGTGTCCATCATGAAGCCCAGTACCCGCTCGGGGACTGCGTCGAAGTAGTGGTCGTCGAACTCCTGGCCCTTGGGTGGCTTGGCGCCGAAGACGGTGCGACCGGCGTTGACCAGGTCGGGCCGCGCCACGAAGAAGTGCCTGTCGACCAGGAAGTACTCCTGTTCTGGACCGCAGAACGAGACGACCTTGTTGAGTTCCTTGTGGCCGAACAGTTTCAGAATGCGCTCGGCATGGATGCCCATGGCCTGCTGGCTGCGCAGCAGCGGCGTCTTGTAGTCGAGGGCATCCCCGGTCATCGAGACGAAAATCGTGGGAATGCACAGGGTGTTGCCGTTCGGGTTTTCCAGAACATAGGCCGGGCTGGTGACGTCCCAGCCGGTGTAGCCGCGCGCCTCGAACGTGCTGCGCAACCCGCCGGACGGGAAACTCGACGCGTCGGGCTCACCCTGGATCAGCGTCTTGCCCGCGAACTCGGCCATCGTCTGTCCGTCGGCGGTGGGTTCCAAGAAGCTGTCGTGCTTTTCGGCGGTCAACCCCGTCATCGGGTAGAAGACGTGAGCGTAGTGGGTGGCGCCCTTCTCCAGCGCCCAGTCCTTCATCGCCACCGCGACCGCGTCGGCGACCGCAGGGTCGAGCCTGGCGCCTTTGTCGATGGTGGCGAGGACCGACTTGAACACCGCTTTTGGCAGCCGTGCCTGCATCTCCGCTTTGGTGAAGACGTTGGAGCCGAAGATCTCGCCCGGGGCCTCGCCCGCGACGAAACTGACGGCTGGGGGGACATATGCCTCGACGTTGTTGATCGCCTGCAGGCGAACTGCGTTTCCGCTCAACTGAGCTCCTACCAGTAAGGGGGTCCGCGACGTCCTGCACCGCGGAAGGCGGACCGCCTCACCATAGGAAGCATCGATGCCAAACTTGTTACGCCGGTGTCAACGATGTGTCCGCAACGGTTGCGAACGTGAGACACCGACCGGGGCGTGCTGGCCCGGAACCCAAGAACCCCGGGCCGGCACGGGTGCCGGATCGCATGGCGCGGGTAAACCGGATAAACAGCGAAGCCGGTAGCGCCGATTGCGGCGGGCCGGCACCGAACACGGGAATCTACTCGACGATTCCGCCGCCTCGACCGGCCCACCGCACCAAGACTGTCTCCCGGCGCCACTTGTCGACCAGGCCCGCGCTGCCGATGACGACGGCGAGCACGCCCGATCAACGATGGGCGCGGGACCTAGATTTCCCCAGTGAGGTAACGCTGCAGGTTCGGCGCGATGGCTCGCGCGATGTCCTCTGCCGGCATCGAGGCGAACGGCTCGATCTGCAAGATGTAGCGAGCCATGACGACGCCCAGCAATTGCGACGCGACTAGCTGGGCACGGATCATGCCCGTTCCCGCTGGATTGTCGACCAGCGACGCCATCTCGGCGGTGACGACTTCTTGCAGGAATGAGCGTGCCAAGTCCACATCGCCGCCGCCGAACAGGGAGCGCAGCGAGGCGATCAACCCCGTGCCGAGTTCGGAATCCCACATCGGCAGCAGCATGGACGGCAGCGCGAATCCGAGTTCAGCGGTTGGGGTGTTCTGCATGCGTTTCAGCACGAGCTTTGGGTCGATGGGAAGGTGGATCGCGGCGGCGAACAGCTGCTGCTTGGTGCCGAAGTAGTGATGCACGAGCGCCGCATCGACATCTGCCGCCGCGGCCACCGCCCGTATCGATGTTCGGTCGATACCGTTGCTCGCAAACAGTTCGCGAGCACTGGCGAGAATGCGCTGCCGAGTGTCGGAGCTGTTGCCACGGGGGCGACCGGGCCGGCGGCGCCGCTCGTTGGCGGGCGCGTTACCACCCCTGGTGTTGTCGACGTTGCGTGGCTTGTTGTGGGCCGATACATCTCGCGCGCCAAGCAGTTCCCCAGAACTACGAAGCCTTCTGGCTTGGGCCGGGTGCGTGGTTGTCGGCTGCATGCTCGCCGTCGTGGTGTTGTGAAGAACGGTACGTGCGCCTCGGAACGGGGCCAGGGCTCCGGCGTTGTTGATTAGCAGGCTTGTGAGCTGGGGAATTGTGGATTGAGGAGGTCTAGGCGGCGGTTGGCGGTCAAAGCGGTGATCCGGCAGGCTTCGGCGATGTTGTCGGCGCCGTTGAGGCGGTGCAGATTGATCGCGGTGTTGCGTAGCGTTGCTAGGACCTGTGCGCCGTTTCCGGTATGTGCCCTTTGACGGTCTTCGTCGAAGGTGACGTCGCGTATCCAGTGCAGGCTGTTCTCGATTCCCCAGTGTTGACGCATCCAGGTCATGATCGCGGTAGGGCGGGCGTGCTCGAACGGCAGGCTGCAAATGGCATAGACCACCTCCACGCTGCGCTGGTCGGTGGCGGTGATCAAGCGTTCACGAGTGATCCGGATGATTTGTTTTGCGTAGGGGAAGCCGATTCCTCGTGCAGCGGTGATGATTTGCAGGGTGCGGGTCTCGACACGGCCGTGGCCGCGGGAGTCGTCGGTAGCGGCTGCGGGCACCTCGGCCCAGGGCAGCGCGGTGATACGCGCAAATATTTTGGCTTGGTTGGACTTGACGATCATCAGGTAGTGCGACTTCAAGGTGGCGCAGATCAACTTCGCGGTGACGACCTGGGTATGCATCGCATCCACGGTGACCAGCCACCGCAAGCTACCCGGCAGCAGCGTGAGCAGGGCACGTACGCAGGGAATTTCATTGCTTTTCTCGGCGACAGCGAGTTGACCGAGCACCAATCGGGCACGGTGGGCGAACACCGACACGAGATGCGTGGCTGTCGCTTTGGCGCGTAAAGCACCACGCAGCATCTTGCCGTCCAACGCGATCGGCACCAATCCACTGGGGTCGCTGCTGGCCACGTGTGCAGTGAAGTAACTGCCCATCCTGGCGTTGAGGTCGGCGGGGTCTAGCCGAGACAAAACAGCGCGGAAGGTCTTCTCACTGGGCCGCCGGAACCGGACCCCTAATTGGGCCAACACATCATCGGGAGCGGTGGCCGCCCATGTGGCAAAACCAGCATAGCCGCGCATCCCCGCGGCAGTGGCCAGAACCGCGATCGCCAACAAAGCCATCAGCGAATACCTCCGACCGCGTGGGCCCCTCGGGTCTGGCACCGAGGCCAACACATCGAGAAACTCCGATCCGATGAACTCGCTGCGCTCACCAGGACTCCAGCGGTCGAACACCTCTGGAACCGACGACACACGCAATACTGAAACGGTAGGCACGGGCAACTCCAGACCAACGACGAACAGTAACCAACTCGATCGTTCTCCAGATAGCCCGTGCCTACACTCCGGCCCCAATAGCGCGGCACCAAAGATCATCAACCCAGCTCACAAGCCTGCTAATCAACAACGCCGGAGCCCTGGGAACGGGGCTTTGTCTATCACGGCTTCTTCCTTTCTGGGAAGCGCTTCTTGACCGCGTCACTTGCACGGGCAAACGCCATCGTTTGTTGCGCGCAGATTTGCCGCGGCGGTAGTAGCGGTTGTGTTGTGGTGTGCACGTCGGCATGCGTCATTGCGCTGACGTGTTTCCGCTGTCCGGCGGCTGGCGTGAGTGAATGAAACTCGAGTTGCCGCGACGCGGATGGGGGCGAGCCGTAGCGGGGCAGGTTGACGTCGCCGACCTGGCACCTGTGGATCCGGCTGCCTGGAACCGTGTTGGGTTCGCATGTCAGCACTATCGGGTTCCGACCTTTACAAATCCTTACCGTCGCCCGGTCGGTCGGCGTCAATCGCCGATGATCACCGGGGCAACCCGCGTTAAGCGGTGCAATTTCTCGCGTGCGGTGTTTGAATAGTCGGGCATTTCCCCAGGTTGTGGGATTTCCAACCAGCCGCCGGTGATCTTGGGCGTCACTGTTGAACCGCAGGGCGCAAAGGGCCGCTGGGGTTACGGCGCGCCGCTTATCCGGGTGAGCCGTCTAGGGGACAGGCCACGTAGGCCCGCAAAAGGTAGTTCTCATCATTCGCCCATGGCGACCATGACGGCCTGTTGAAAGCTCAGCGCGCTGCCTTGGTTCCAAGCCGCCTGATATTCCGCGTCGTCGAGCCCGGCGCGGGAGCGCTGTTCACACTCGTCGTGAAGTCCGGAGAAAAGTGCCATCAGCGGAAATCCAGTAGCCGGGCTCAGCACATTGGCCGCCGCCATCAACACGACGGCACGCCGGAAGTCCTCATTGGATCCGGCGCACCACGCCAGTGCCTCAAAATACTGCGCGGCCATCCACCGATCATTGAGTGCTCGACAAATTTGGATACCCTGCTGGAGCTGTTGCTCGGCGCGTTCGAACTCGCCTCGGCGCCATGAACTAATTCCGGTGCATACCAACACATATGATCGTTGCAACGATTCGCCGTGGGATTCGGACACGGCAAGGGCCTTCTCGAACCAGTCTGACGCATTCTCAACATCGCCCCAAAAGAGAGAGTCCCAACCCATGAGCAACATCGCGCAGCCCTTGGATTGCAGGTCGTCGGTTGCCGACGCAGCACGTCGGAGACAGTCTCGCGCGCGTTCGAAATCACCGTTGATCATCGCCATATGGCCGTCGGTGCATTCGAGCACGGCAATTACTCGTCGATCGGCCAGCGATTCGTAAAGTTGGCGTGCCTGCGCGACTAGCTCCGTCGCTCTCGGCAAATTGCCGCGAAAATTTGCGAACTCCGAAATGTGAGCCAACGCTCGGATGCGTTCGGGGCTGGGTAGGGGTGGTAACGCAGTCAGCGCGAGATCCAGCCAGCGGTACCCTTCGCTGAACATTCCGCGCGGAATCCAGATCTCGCGCAAATTTGCGGCCAATTCCAGCGCGGTGGCAGGTTCATGGGTGATGCAGAATTGCAGCGCTTCGCGCAGGTTAGGCGTTTCTGCGGTGAGACGACTCAACCATTCGATTTGTTGAGGTCCAAACCAATCGCTGTACGCTTGCGTCGCCAGACGGTGGTAGTAGTCGGCTTGGCGGTGGCGCAGTTGGTGGTGTTCGGCAGCGCTGAGGTGGGTGCGGCCGTAGTCGCGCAGGGTGTCGAGCAATCGGAACCGAACTTGGCCATCGTGCTCGGTGCGGATCAGGATGGACTTGTCGACAAGCGTGCACATCACATCCAGACACTGCTCGTCGAGCAAACTGCCGGCGCTCACATGCCGGGCGGCGGGCAGATCGAAACTGCCGGCGAAGACCGACAGTATTGCCCACAGGTGTTGTTCGGTGGGGGTACACAGGTCATGGCTCCACGCCACACAGCTGACGAGGTTTTGTTGCCGGGTGGGCGCACCGCGGTGGCCACGGCTGAGTAGGCGGTAGCGGTCCGCCAGACCGTCGGCGATCTGCTCGATCGACAATGCCCGTAGCCGGGCTGCCGCCAGCTCAATCGCCAGCGGCAAGCCGTCCAGGCGCGCGCAGACGCGGGCCACCGCCGCCGCATTGGCGTGGGTCAGGCGGAACTCGGGGACCCCGGCCCGGGCGCGAGCAACGAACAACTCCACCGCGTCATAGCGGGCCAGACTGCCCAGCGTGGAGTCGGCATCGGTTTCGGGCACCGCGAGTGGCATCAACGGTAGGACAGATTCCCCATCGATATCGAGGACTTCACGGCTGGTAGCCAGAATGTGTAGCTGCGGGCAGTGGTGCAGCAAGTTGTCGACCTGTTTGGCTACCGCGTCGATGATCTGTTCACAGTTGTCGATCACCAGCAGAGTCATGCCGTGGCCAAGAAATTCGACAAGCACGTCGGTTGGCGGCGCGCCCGTTTGATCGCAGACCCCCAGGGCGGCGATGGCGACCTCAGCTAGCATGTCGCCGTCGCGTAGCTCGGAGAGCTCGACGAGCCACACCTGATCGGAGAACTCGGCGCGCAACTGGCCGGCCGCGGCGATCGCGAGCGTGGTTTTTCCGACTCCACCCATGCCCGTCACCGTCACCAGCCGCGAGCTGTACAACGACTTTCGCAACTGCGCCAGCTCGTCGCGGCGTCCCACCAGCCCGGCCGGCAGAACCGGCACCCGGCCCGGTCCGTAGCGCTCCGCCCCGGAACGCGCCCCCGTCGGTATCCGGCGCGCCGACCGAATTCCCTCCTCACCGTTGGCTTCCGGCAGCGCCATCGCATCAACAGCCAGCCCAAGATCGGCTTGGGCCTGCTGGATCATTTCACCCAGCTTGAGCGCCGAAGGGCGATCCCCGGGCTCGCGGGCCATCGCCGCATTGACCACGTCCGCCACCTGGGTGGGAATATTGTTGTCACGCAAATCCGGGATCGACTCATTGGCGATCCGCAGGAATTGCGCCACCACCTGCTCACCATTGCGCCGTTCGAACGCCGCATCGCCCGTCAATCCGGCAAACAGGCTGGCTCCAAGCGCATACACATCCGACGCGGCGTTAGGCGATTCACCAGCCAACAACTCCGGAGCGGTATAGGCGGGTGACCCCAGGGCTCCGGCGTTGTTGATTAGCAGGCTTGTGAGCTGGGTTGATGATCTTTGGTGCCGCGCTATTGGGGCCGGAGTGTAGGCACGGGCTATCTGGAGAACGATCGAGTTGGTTACTGTTCGTCGTTGGTCTGGAGTTGCCCGTGCCTACCGTTTCAGTATTGCGTGTGTCGTCGGTTCCAGAGGTGTTCGACCGCTGGAGTCCTGGTGAGCGCAGCGAGCTCATCGGATCGGAGTTTCTCGATGTGTTGGCCTCGGTGCCAGACCCGAGGGACCCACGCGGTCGGAGGTATTCGCTGATGGCTTTGTTGGCGATCGCGGTTCTGGCCACTGCCGCGGGGATGCGCGGCTATGCTGGTTTTGCCACATGGGCGGCCACCGCTCCCGATGATGTGTTGGCCCAATTAGGGGTCCGGTTCCGGCGGCCCAGTGAGAAGACCTTCCGCGCTGTTTTGTCTCGGCTAGACCCCGCCGACCTCAACGCCAGGATGGGCAGTTACTTCACTGCACACGTGGCCAGCCGCGACCCCAGTGGATTGGTGCCGATCGCGTTGGACGGCAAGATGCTGCGTGGTGCTTTACGCGCCAAAGCGACAGCCACGCATCTCGTGTCGGTGTTCGCCCACCGTGCCCGATTGGTGCTCGGTCAACTCGCTGTCGCCGAGAAAAGCAATGAAATTCCCTGCGTACGTGCCCTGCTCACGCTGCTGCCGGGTAGCTTGCGGTGGCTGGTCACCGTGGATGCGATGCATACCCAGGTCGTCACCGCGAAGTTGATCTGCGCCACCTTGAAGTCGCACTACCTGATGATCGTCAAGTCCAACCAAGCCAAAATACTTGCGCGTATCACCGCGCTGCCCTGGGCCGAGGTGCCCACAGCCGCTACCGACGACTCCCGCGGCCACGGCCGTGTCGAGACCCGCACCCCGCAAATCATCACCGCTGCACGAGGAATCGGCTTCCCCTACGCAAAACAAATCATCCGGATCACTCGTGAACGCTTGATCACCGCCACCGACCAGCGCAGCGTGGAGGTGGTCTATGCCATCTGCAGCCTGCCCTTCGAGCACGCCCGCCCTACCGCGATCATGACCTGGATGCGTCAACACTGGGGAATCGAGAACAGCCTGCACTGGATACGCGACGTCACCTTCGACGAAGACCGTCAAAGGGCACATACCGGAAACGGCGCACAGGTCCTAGCAACGCTACGCAACACCGCGATCAATCTGCACCGCCTCAACGGCGCCGACAACATCGCCGAAGCCTGCCGGATCACCGCTTTGACCGCCAACCGCCGCCTAGACCTCCTCAATCCACAATTCCCCAGCTCACAAGCCTGCTAATCAACAACGCCGGAGCCCTGCGGGTGACCCGACGAACATCCCGGGCCCGGTCTCAAATCCCGCCTCCATCCGCGCGATGCCGAAGTCGCATAGCGCGGGCTCACCGTAATCAGTGAGCAACACGTTGGCGGGCTTGACGTCGCGGTGCACCACGCCCACCCGATGCGCCGACTCCAAGGCCGCCGCGATCTTCACCCCGATCCGCAGCACCTCCTCGACCGCCAACACCCCATAGCGCTCGATCCGTTGCTGCACAGACCCGCGCCCACAAAACGGCATCACCAAGAACGGCAGACCGCTGGCGGTTTGCCCCACCTGCAGCACCGGCACAATATTGGGACGCGCGGTCAGTCGGGCCATGGCCTGCTCCTCCCGCAGAAACCGCGGCCCCCACTCGTCCACATCGGCGGTCAACGTCTTGACCGCCACCACCCGGCCCAACTCGGCCTGCAGGCAGCGATACACCACCCCATACCCGCCTCGTCCCACCTCATACGCGTCGACAAACCCCAGGTCAGCCAATTCCGGCACCGCATTTGTGATGGTGATTTCGGAAAATTCGCCTACCCCACCGGTCGAACTCGTGGAATTGCGGTGTGGCCCTTGCAGACGACGCAGTACCTCATAGGACTCGTTCTCGGTCACGGCTGGGTCAGATGGGTGCCCACCGGCATCGGTACCCGTCATCGGACCTCCTGCGCCAACACTAGTCCCAGCAACCAGCGCACTCGACTTTCGCACTCGTGCACCGGCTGTATCAATTACCCCAACCGTAACGACTTGCTTTTTCGGAGCTTGTTGTGTGTCCGCTCTGGCCTCGGCAAGTACGCCGGGTGCACTTTACGGACCCACTCGTTGGGCACCATCGTCCCCCGAAATCATCCGGACCGCAGCAATTGCCGCCGCGGCCGGTGGTAGCGCCGCGCCAGGGGGCCGACAGCCATCCCTGCGACGCCGGCCGTAAGTCGCGGCTAGCGAGCTGGCACGGGCGGGATGGGCGGGGAAGGCCGCTGCCGCTCAACCGAATCAGGGGTGATAGGGCGGTCGATGCCCCGCGGTGCTTTTGACCTCCATCGCCCCCGGCCGCGGGCAGCGCCTCGCGCAACACCACTTCGACGGTCAGATCACCCACGCGAACACATGCCCACTTTCGCGCCCGCCCACAGAAATTCATCCAGAACGCTCTGATCATTGCTCTCGCCGCCCGCGTAGGAGTCCAGGCAACCCGGTTCAAGTACGTGGTCGGAGGCGTGCAGGAGGGCTCGGATTTTCTCATGGGTGAGATGCGGCTGGTGTGTGGTTAGCGCCTTTTGCCTGTTCAGTACTGGTGGGATGAATCTATTTGGGCCATGTCGGCAGGCGGAAGGTCTCAATTCTTCCTTTTTTTCTCGTTGCGCAACCTCGGTCGGGCCTGCCGCTGTACCGTCTGTTCCGCTGTAGGACTTTTCGGACATTTGCCCGGGGGCGGGTTTGTGGGAAGGGATAATGGGCGATGAGTTTTTTCGCGTTACCGCCGGAGATCAATTCGGCGTTGATGTTAGCCGGCGCAGGCTCGGCTCCCATGTAGGAGGCCTCCGCTGCCTGGAATGCCTTGGCTTCTGAGCTCGATGCGGCAGCGCAATCGTTTTCCTCGACGACCGCGGAATTAGCCGCCCAGGCCTGGCAGGGGCCGGCGTCCAAAGCGATGCTTGCCGCGGCAGCGCCGTATGCGGGGTGGTTGAACACCGCTGCAACCCACGCGTCGAGTGCATCGGCACAGGCCGAAGCGGTGGTGGGTGCGTTTGAATCGGCGGTGGCAGCCACCGTGCACCCGGAGCTGATAGCGGTCAACCGTTCCAACTTTGTGTCCCTGGTGCTGTCGAACCTGTTCGGGCAGAACGCGCCGGCGATCGCGGCCACCGAGGGAATCTATGAGGAGATGTGGGCACAGGACGTGGCCGCGATGGTGGGATACCACAGCGGAGCGGCCGCCGCTGCTGCCCAGCTGATCTCGCCCGCGGCGTCGGAGTGGCCGAACTATGGCTACGGCAATGTTGGTCAGGGTAATTTCGCGTTCTTCAACAACGGCACGCTGAACTTCGGTATCAGCAATGTCAGTCCGGACTTCACTCCTACTGATCCGATCACGTTGTTTGGTGGGGCGGGGGTCGCGAACAATGGTCTGTTCAATGTTGGTGCGTTCAACGATGGTTCGGTCAATATCGGTATCGGGAACGTTAGCCCGCATTTCACTCCTACTGATCCGCTGACTCAGTTCGGTGGGTTGGGTATCGGCAACGACGGCCTCAACAATGTTGGTGCTTTCAATGTGGGTAGCAACAACTCTGGTCTGCCGTTGCCGGGATTGGGGTTGTTGGGTCTGGCTAACCACGGGACCTTCAACCAGGGTTTCTTCAACACTGGTAACCACAACCTTGGGGCTTTCCTCAACGGCGACAACCTGGTTGGGATCGGCCCCCTGCGCTTCAACAGTGCAGACCTGGCCGGGCTACCAGGGGCGGCGTCGGAGTGGCCGAATTATGGCTATGGCAATGTTGGTCAGGGCAATGTCGGGTTCTTCAACAACGGCACGCTGAACTTCGGTATCAGCAACATCAGTCCGGACTTCACTCCTACTGATCCGATTACCCTGTTCGGGGGGCTCGGCATCGCCAACAACGGTCTGGACAACATCGGCGCCTTCAACAACGGTTCGGTCAATATCGGTATCGGGAACGTCGGCCCGCATTTCACCCCTACTGATCCGCTGACTCAGTTCGGTGGGTTGGGTATCGGCAACGACGGCCTCAACAATGTTGGTGCTTTCAATGTGGGTAGCAACAACTCTAGTCTGCCGTTGCCGGGGTTGGGGTTGTTGGGTCTGGCTAACCATGGGACCTTCAACGAGGGTTTCTTCAACACTGGTAACCACAACCTTGGGGCTTTCCTCAACGGCGACAACCTGGTTGGGATCGGCCCCAGGGCTCCGGCGTTGTTGATTAGCAGGCTTGTGAGCTGGGGAATTGTGGATTGAGGAGGTCTAGGCGGCGGTTGGCGGTCAAAGCGGTGATCCGGCAGGCTTCGGCGATGTTGTCGGCGCCGTTGAGGCGGTGCAGATTGATCGCGGTGTTGCGTAGCGTTGCTAGGACCTGTGCGCCGTTTCCGGTATGTGCCCTTTGACGGTCTTCGTCGAAGGTGACGTCGCGTATCCAGTGCAGGCTGTTCTCGATTCCCCAGTGTTGACGCATCCAGGTCATGATCGCGGTAGGGCGGGCGTGCTCGAACGGCAGGCTGCAGATGGCATAGACCACCTCCACGCTGCGCTGGTCGGTGGCGGTGATCAAGCGTTCACGAGTGATCCGGATGATTTGTTTTGCGTAGGGGAAGCCGATTCCTCGTGCAGCGGTGATGATTTGCAGGGTGCGGGTCTCGACACGGCCGTGGCCGCGGGAGTCGTCGGTAGCGGCTGTGGGCACCTCGGCCCAGGGCAGCGCGGTGATACGCGCAAGTATTTTGGCTTGGTTGGACTTGACGATCATCAGGTAGTGCGACTTCAAGGTGGCGCAGATCAACTTCGCGGTGACGACCTGGGTATGCATCGCATCCACGGTGACCAGCCACCGCAAGCTACCCGGCAGCAGCGTGAGCAGGGCGCGTACGCAGGGAATTTCATTGCTTTTCTCGGCGACAGCGAGTTGACCGAGCACCAATCGGGCACGGTGGGCGAACACCGACACGAGATGCGTGGCTGTCGCTTTGGCGCGTAAAGCACCACGCAGCATCTTGCCGTCCAACGCGATCGGCACCAATCCACTGGGGTCGCTGCTGGCCACGTGTGCAGTGAAGTAACTGCCCATCCTGGCGTTGAGGTCGGCGGGGTCTAGCCGAGACAAAACAGCGCGGAAGGTCTTCTCACTGGGCCGCCGGAACCGGACCCCTAATTGGGCCAACACATCATCGGGAGCGGTGGCCGCCCATGTGGCAAAACCAGCATAGCCGCGCATCCCCGCGGCAGTGGCCAGAACCGCAATCGCCAACAAAGCCATCAGCGAATACCTCCGACCGCGTGGGCCCCTCGGGTCTGGCACCGAGGCCAACACATCGAGAAACTCCGATCCGATGAGCTCGCTGCGCTCACCAGGACTCCAGCGGTCGAACACCTCTGGAACCGACGACACACGCAATACTGAAACGGTAGGCACGGGCAACTCCAGACCAACGACGAACAGTAACCAACTCGATCGTTCTCCAGATAGCCCGTGCCTACACTCCGGCCCCAATAGCGCGGCACCAAAGATCATCAACCCAGCTCACAAGCCTGCTAATCAACAACGCCGGAGCCCTGGGATCGGCCCCCTGCACTTCGACAGATAGATGCGGCTGGGCACAGCCGTGCTGGGCTATCTCGACGATCGACGATGCTCGGCGCATCACGCTCATCGCCGTTGCGGCCTAGGACACCCTGTCGGCTCCGGAGGCGGTTTCGAACATCAACTGGTGTTCGGCAATGCGAATCCGGTCACCTTCGGTTAGCGCGGTGCTGGTATGAACACGCCGACCAGAAACGGAAACGCCGTTCAGTGACCGCAAATCCACGATGACGAAGCTGGACCCGGTGTCAACGATCGCGGCGTGGTGACGGCTGACCTTGCCACCGGAAAGAACGATGTCATTGTCCGGGCTGCGCCCGATCCGGGTGGTGGTCGCGACCAACGGATACCGACGTTCGTTCGCGTCGCGTAGCGAGGGGCCGTGGGTGGCGTCCGGAATGGCCGGCATGTGGACCGACAGGGTGCTGATGGTTTCATCGGCGTTCGACTGGGCGGTCTTGCAGACGTCGAGTGGCCGCTGACGCAGGATTCGTCCATATAGCGCGCGCACCGTAGGAGCGGGGTCGACACCGAGGCCG
Source organism: Mycobacterium pseudoshottsii JCM 15466 (assembly GCF_003584745.1). Classification (NCBI taxonomy): domain Bacteria; kingdom Bacillati; phylum Actinomycetota; class Actinomycetes; order Mycobacteriales; family Mycobacteriaceae; genus Mycobacterium; species Mycobacterium pseudoshottsii. Next base: position 3,910,799 of record NZ_AP018410.1, on the reverse strand, counting down.
TCTGCCAGCCTGTCCCGCAGTCGACGATAGGCATCCAGCGCATCGGATTGGCGTTCGGCCAGATAGTAAGCGGTGATCAGCTGCACCCAAAGCGGTTCCCGGTAGGGGTGGTCGGTGGTGAGTCCTTCCAGCTCGCCAATTACCGACTGGGCGCGGCCGCAAGCAATTTCAACTTCCGCGCGAGCGATTTGTGTGACCAGTTTTTCCTCGGCCAGTCCGGTGGCGAAGGCGTCGACGAAGGTGAAGTCGCGTAGGTCGTCGAGCACGGGACCGCGCCACTGGGCAAGCGCGGCCGAGAAGTGGTCGCTAGCCTGTTCAAAGCCCGAAGCCGCGGCGGCCCGTACCCCGGCGTTCTTTTCGGTCACGAAACGGCCGAGGTCGTAGTCGCCGTCAGCAACCGTGAGTCGATATCCCGGCGGCATGTTTGCCAGCAGTTCCCGGGTCTCGATGCCGGCGCCGGCCATCAGGCGACGCAGCTTTGACACATACGCATACAGCGTTTCTCGTGCCCCCGCCGGAGCCCCCTGTTCCCACGCCGCCTCGATCAACGCATCGATTGCGACGGGGCGGTTGCGATTGATCAGCAACGCGGCCAGCACCGCCCGTTGCTTGGGGGTGCCCAACGGCACGGCTACGCCATCGATCGTCATCTCCAATGGCCCGAGGGCGCCGAAACTCAACACGATCTTTCCGCCATCAACCCTGTCGCCCGCCTAGGGGAGCAGCACCGTTCACGACTCCCTATTCTGGGTGAGACGCGAGCCGTTGGCGGTGGGATTACCGAATCGTGCTCGTGAGCCGTTCCGCCTGGGCCGGTGGGCGCCGACTGGCCAGGCCCGAAGATCCGTCCGGATCCGCCCGGATCGAGTGGGCCGTCGTCGCAGTGCTTCAAGGTCGGAGACACCCAGACGTTGACAGTGTAATAGTGACAGTGTCAGTATCGACGGATGGCCGAGCGGGCGTCGTGGACGCTGGACGAGCTGGTGCGACGGGTTGCTGCCGGGCTGGCCGATCCCGCCTACCCGGGAGCGCCCAACGGCCGGGTTCGCTAGCTTCCCGATCGACGCTCGGTGCGGTGGTACACGACTACCGGGCTCGTCGACCGGCCGGTCATGCAGGGGCGCACCGCGTTGTATGGCCCGCGGCACCTGCTGCAGGTCATTGGGGTCAAACGTCGCCAGGCTGAGGGCCGTTCGTTGGCCGACATTCAAGCCGAGCTCGCCGGAGCGACCAACGAAACGTTGAGCAGGGTGGCCGCCGTTCCCGACGAACTGGTCACGGCCGCGGCGCGGGCATCGGCCGAGGTCCACCCGAGCCGCCGCAGCCGCTTCTGGGCCGATCGGCCGGTCACCGTCGAACCGGCGACCGACGGTGGCGGTGCTGACACTGTCACGTCGCTTGCGGCGGTAAGCCTGCCTGGCGGGGTGACGCTGTTGCTGCCCGCCGAGGGCCAAGGCCGCCCCGGTGACGACGACCTGCACGCGATCCGTGCGGCCGCCCGGCCATTGCTGCAACTGTTGGCCGACCGCGGCTTGCTGTCGGGCCTGCTATCCCAGGATGAGATGAACGGAGCCCATCATGACCGTGCGCATCACGCCGACGACTGAGGCCGATACGACCGGCCCCGTCGCCGCCGACGGCCAGCCTGGCCCGGGCGCGCTGAGCACCGACCGGGGCAGCCTGCCACTCGAACGCGTCGATGTTGGGGTCGATATCACCGGACTCACCAGCCGAGTCGAGCTGAGGCAAGACTTCGTCAACGCTTTCGACGTAGCCCTGGAAGCCAGCTATGTGTTCCCGCTGCCAGATCGTGCGGCGGTCACCCGCATGCGGGTGAGCGTCGACGGGCGCGATGTTGAAGCCGAGTTGCGCGAGCGTGAGGCTGCTCGCCGCGCGTATGACGAGGCCATCGCATCGGGACGATCGGCCCGGATCCTCGAGGAGGACCGGCCGGACGTGTTCACCATCCGGGTCGGCAATATCGTGCCCGGTCAACGGGTCACCGTCGCGCTCGCCATCATCAACCCGCTGACCTACGAGGATGGTGAGGCGACATTCCGCTTCCCATTGGTGGTCGCACCCCGCTACATCCCGGGTGAACCGCTGGCCGATATTGCTGTCGGCGACGGCTACGCCGACGACACTGACGCGGTCCCCGACGCATCTCGGATCACCCCGCCGATGCTGGTGGCAGGATTTGCGCACTCGGTTCCGGTGACCACCGACGTCGGGATCGACCCCGCCGGTTTCAACCTGTCGCAGGTGCGATCAAACATGCCCGCGGTGACCGGTGCCGACGGGCGCATACAGGTGACACCCGGTGCACCGGCCAACCGGGATTTCGTCTTGCGGCTGGACTGCGACGCCCAGGAACTCGCCAGCTCGCTGGTGCTGGTTCCCGATGCCGAGGGCGACGAGGGCACCTACCAGCTGACGGTGCTGCCGCCGGCCGGTGCCGCAACACCGCGCCCACGGCACCTGGTGCTGGTGCTGGACCGCTCCCGCAGCATGGCCGGGTGGAAGATGACCGCCGCCCGCCGCGCCGCATCCCGCATCGTGGACGCGCTCACCAGCGACGACCGGTTCGCGGTGCTGACCTTCGATGACGGCATCGAGTATCCGGTCGGTCTGCCCGCGGGGTTGACCGAGGCCAGTGACCGGCATCGCTATCGCGCGGTCGAGCACCTCGCTCGCGTCGAAGCGCGCGGCGACACCGAAATGCTCGCGCCGTTGCGGCGGGCGCTGGCCCTGTTGGGCCGGGAGCAGGTGGCCGACACCGATGATGCGGTGCTCATCCTGATCTCCGACGGGCAGGTCGGCAACGAGGACCAGCTACTGCAAGAGCTGTCCGGCGATCTGGGGCGGGTACGGCTGCACACGATCGGTGTCGATGAGGCTGTCAACGCCGGATTCCTGCGCCGCCTGGCCGGTGTCGGTGGGGGACGCTGCGTGCTGGTGGACAACGAGGACCGCCTCGACGAGGCCCTGCCCGGCGTCATCCAGCGCTGCGCCCGGACGCCGCTGGCGACCGGGCTGGAAGTACGTGCCGCGGGGTTCACGGCTATCGAGGACACCATGAGCCCGGCTCGGTTGCCCGACCTGTTGCCCGGGGTGCCGCTGGTGGTGTCCGGACGGTATCGGGGGAGTGCGCCCGGTTCGCTGACCGTGCGCGGCGCCACCGAGGCGGGCGCGGACTGGTCGATCACCGTGGCCGCGGAGCGCTGCGCGGTCCCAGCCGTGACGGCGCAATGGGCGCGGGCCCACCTGCGCGACCTCGAGGACGGCTACGCCGCGGCGCCAGCGGATACCCGAGACGACGTGGCGACGCGGATCGTCGACACGTCGCTGCGCTTCGGTGTCTTGTGCAGGTTCACCGCCTATGTCGCCAGTGAACTTCGGGACGGCCGCGTGGTAGCCGAGGGCGCCCTGCACCACCGGGTGATCCAGCCCGTCGCGGTGCCGGCCCCCCACGACCCGCCGCGAGTCAGGGGCGCGTCGCAGAATGCGGTATCGACCCGGCGGGCGGAAGGATCCGCCCGCGGCGACTCGGAAGCCAAGCGATCGAAAGCGCGAACGGTCAAGCTACGCAACGTAGTTGCGGTGGCGCTGGTCAGTGCGCTGCTGGTTGGCACCGGCTGGATCTGGTCGCTTAGCGGTGACGGCTTGTCCACCGCGACGCGTGATCAAAGCACCGGCATAGTGGGCGGCAAGCCTCCCGAAATCGCGGATTCAATCGGGATTCCGGAGACCAAGGGCAGCCTCGGCGGCACCGAGAACACGGTCGCGTTGCCGGAAGCGCCGCCGCCACCAAGGACCCCGGCGGACGGAACCTACAAACGGGACATCATCACCAACGGATCGCTGCAGATGGTCGTCGCAGCGCCCGCCCAAGCCGCCGACCAGCTCGCCGCCGCGGTCTCCGACGCCGGCGGCAGGGTCGACTCGCGCTCGGAACGCTCCGGGGCCTCCTCGCCCACGGTCAGCCTCGTCGTGCGCATCCCCGCCGACAAGCTCGACGGCGTTCTGGCCGACGCGAAGAATCTCGGTGAAGTGGAATCGATGTCGATCGGCCGCACCGACGTCACGTCCCAACGCGTCGACCTCGACGCCCGCATCGAGGCTCTGCAAACATCGGTGAATCGCCTGCGCGAGCTGATGGGCCGGGCCGGCAGTGTTGCCGACCTACTCGCCGCGGAGTCGTCGCTGACCGAGCGTCAGGCCGAGCTGGACTCGCTGCGTGCCCAGCGCACCACACTCGGTGACGAAATCTCCTATGCAACAATCAATGTCACTCTCTCGTCCAAGTCGACGGTGGCGCCCGGTGGTTTCCTCGGAGCCCTCGAACGCGGATGGCAGTCATTGATCGCGACTGTCGATGGCCTGGTGTTGACTATTGGATTTCTGCTGCCGTGGATCCCGGTACTAGGCGTGCTGGTGCTGGCGGTCGTTTGGGTGTTGCGCCGCAAGATCTTTTCGCGTGCCTCCGGAGTCGGCCACGGCACCGACGCAGACTTGGAGACGGAGTCGTAGCGCCAACTCGTCGGTGCCAGCTTGGCCTCCGATGTCGCGGCACAAGGGGCCGGTGTCCGGGCCACACACGCGACCACGGAACACCCGATCGCGCAGTCGACTAGCCAGGGTCCTGCTCATTTGCGCCGTTTCCGGCATCACGGCATGCGGGCTGTCCGGCGCAACGGGTGTCGGAATGCGCAACGCGCCAGCGCGGTAGGGCTGCGGGTTGGTTGCGCTGCAACCAGTCGACCATGCCTTCGCGGACCGCGCAGCGCAGGTCCCACAGGGCGCCGGCATTGGGCGCACTGACCAGTATCCGCACCCGCACGTGGCCGCCGACGGCGTCGGTCACCTGCAACGCGCCAACGCGCTGGTCCCAAAGTTCGCTGCCGGCCAGCTGGCGCTGTAGTTCGGCGCGCATCGCCTGCAGCCCAACCGCGAAGTCGACGTCGAGTTCGACGGTGCCCAGCAGTTCGGTGGCATTGCGCGTCCAGTTCTCAAATGGTGTCGTGGTGAAGTAAGTGGTGGGCAAGACCAGCCGTCGCTGGTCCCAGAGGTTTACCACCACATAGGTCAGCGTGATCTCCTCGATGCGGCCCCATTTATCCTCGAGCACAACGACATCGCCGACGCGGATGGCGTCGGAGAACGCTATCTGGATACCGGCGAAGACCGCACCGAGCGAGGTCTGCGCGGCAAGACCGGCCACCACCGACAGCACGCCCGCGGAGGCCAACAGGGCGGTGCCGAGCGCGGCGAAGGCGGGGAAGGTCATCAGGGCCGCCGCCAGACCCAACAGCACCACGGCGGCCACCGCCAGCCTGCGCAGCGTCGTCACCTGGGTCCGGATCCGTCTGCGGTGCAGATCGGCATCGGTCATCGTCGCGTCACCGCCACCGAACTGATTGATCGCGCGCCGCTCCGCGACGAGCACCAGGCTGGCCACCAGCCAGGTGATGGCGGCGATCAACAGCAGCACCAGGGTGTGGTCAACCCAGCCGTGTGAGGCCACGGCACCGTGCACGGAACCGTGTACCGCGACAATCGCGGCAATCACCATCAATGTGACCCGAAGCGGCTTGTGGGTAAGCGGCGCGATATCGCCCAGCAGTTCGCTGCGCCGGCCGATGCGTTTCAATATCCACGACAACAGCACGCCGAGCAGGTAAGCGCCGACCAGCGCACCGCCCACCCACGCCAGACTCACGGCGACACTAGCCGCGGATGGGAACTGAGACTGCTCCGGCATCGCGTGCGCTCACCTTCCAAACAAGATTCACGGGTCGCTGGCGACCGTACGGCAGCGCCGCCCAGCCGTCACCCGATGGTGTCGTCGTCGACGCGGATGAACCTAGGCCGACTCGGCCGGCGCCGGGTCGCTCGCGCGCTCACGCCACTTGCGGTACTCGCGCCGCGCGGTGACTGCCCCGACGATCGCGGTCACGCACCAGAGGGTGATGGCCGCGTACGCCAGCCAGGACGACAGGTTCATGATGGTGGCACCCAGCGCGGTGTAGACGAACGCGCGCGGCGCAGATCCGATGAGCGACCCGACGATCATCTGCCACAGCGGTACCCCAAAGGCCCCGAAGGTGTAGGAGGCCAGTGCGTCCGAGATGCCGGGGATGAAGCGCTGGCCAACCACCGCCCACAGCCCCTGACGTTCGATCCGTGCATCGAGACGATTGGCGCGGTCGGTGCCCAGCAGGACACGGGCGCTGTCCCGGCCCGCGCGCCGGCCGAGCAGGCTGGCGACCACCGCGGTACCCACCGTCGCGCCCAGGGTCACGAATGTGCCCAGTACCGGGCCGAACAGCACGCCGCTGCCGGCCGCCAGGATCGGACCCGGGACGAACATCGCGCCGAGGACGGTCGACATCACGACATACGCCAGCGGCGCCAGGGGGCCCGCCGCCGTGATCGCGCTACGGATCCCCGCGATGTCGATGACACGGGCCACGGCAACCAGATAGAACATCCCGAGCAGGAAACCGGCGAACAGCGCGAGCCGCACCAGGTGACGCCCCCGGCTGGCAGTTGGGGGCGCAGGATCGGTCGCGGTGTCGGTCATGGTGATATCCATCCTGCCGCACCACGCGCACGCCGATGAACCGGCTGGTGGGGCTAGGTTGCCACCTCGGCTGCGAAGGTGCCAGACGCCGACGTCCACTTGTCCGCGATGTCGAAGTTGCCGCAGACCCGGTTACCGTCGGTGACCAGCTGGGCCTTGCCCTTTGCCTGCGACATCTGCACCGTCGTCCGTCCGGTCACCCGGATCGAGAGATCGAACGTGTTGGGGTCTTTGCGGTCGCTGGAGGTCGTATAGTCGCCTTCCCCGGCATTCTGCGCGCCGTTGGTGAACTCCAGCTTGAGGAACGCCTCATCGGCCGCCAGTTCAATCTTGCGATCCTTGAGATCCGCCAGCGGACGCTTGGTGGTGCCGATGTACACCACGATGGCCCTGCCGTCACCCCCCAGGCCGGCCAGCGGGCGATCTGCCGCCGCGTAGACGGTGGACCAATTGATCCCATCCGGGTAGCCGCCGTTTGTCGAGCTGACGTTGACCGCGGTCGCCGCGGGGCATTCACCGCCGCTGGCCTGGGCCGTGGTTGTCGAAGATGCCCCGCTGGCCGTCGACTGGGTCGGCGTGGTTGGTCCGGACTTCGTCGAGTCCGAACCGCAGCCGACGGCGAGGAAGCCGGGGGACAGGAGCACCGCGACCGCCGCCGCTCGTACTAGCGCAATATGCATGCTTTCTCCTACTTCTTGAATTTCGGATTGGTGCATGAGCTGGTGCCCGGCCGGTCGCCAAACCACGGTCCAGCGATTGGGCGGGCAAAATGTCTGATGCCCGGCGTACCCACAGCGGGAATGCTAATCAGCTCGGGCGCCGAAGGATAAGACCCTACCCCGGGAGGGTATCGGTGTGATGTTCCCTGGTTGCGGTGCGGCAGTCGATCCGTCGGGGCCCGACCGGCAAGTCGACGTGCTGTAGGTAGGACGGATTCGTCGTCCGGCCGGCGCGCATCCATTTCCGTGGGCGTATCTATCGCATGGATGATGGCCCGCTGGTTTCGGATTCAGGTTCATCGCGGCGCTCGGGCCGGGCATTCACCGGCCGGTCACCAGCTTGCCGGGTCGGGTTGATGCCCGGGCCGGTGACACGGGATCGAAGTCCGTATGCGGTTGACCGGGGTGCAGATGCGAGGTGGGATGGTACCCGCGAAACGACCGCCACCGACGGCGTTGGGTTTATGCAGCGGTGGAGTTTGCAAAACTTGAGCAAATCCTCACGGCACACGTCCACGCCGGCATTGGGCGGATATCGTTGGGCCTTTGAAGAGCAAGTCTTGCAGTGACAGGGTGCTCTGGGTGGCGCCAAGTTCGGCGACGGGAGGAAGCGACAGTTGCACCTCGTAGACGACGATCTCTTTCTTGTCGACATCCCGGCAGGTGAGACTGACGCGCTCGCCCGCCCCGTCGCCCAGTTCGGCATCGATGCGCTCGCGTATCGTGCCGAGCGACAGTTGCCGGCCCTGCGCCTTCTCGAACACCGGATCGAGGATCCTGCCGAGCTGGTCGGCGAGTGTCACGGCAGCGCTGAAGTAGACCGCCGGTGTGACGCCGGAACAGCTGCCATGCGCATACCACTCGTGCGGCACCATGGCCTTGATGTCCGACATCATCGACTGCAACTTCGATTGCACGTCCTGCGGCAGATCCAGCGACGCGATGTCGGTATCGCGTAGATGGTCACGAGCCCGACCTTCGTCCGCTGTTGGCACGTCGCAGAACTGTTCGGTTGGGGGTTGGGGCCAGAGCCCGTGCAGGATCAATGTCCGCCCCAACTTCTCGACGTGACCGGATCTGCATCCGGAGTTGTTGCGCTCGACCCGGCACAGGCTGGGGCCCCAGGTCATCACGAGCAGGCTCGAGCTGCTGTTGCCGGGTTGTTTGGAGGGTGGCGGCGAGCGGTCCACCACGAGCAGGCCGAAGGCGACAGCCGCGACGACAATCGCCGCGAGACCGGCCGATATCGAAAGTACAGCCTTGTCGCCTCGCCGCAGTTGCATGGTCCACTCTTCTCAGCGGTGTTGAGCGGGAGATTCCCGCACTCGCCCAAACCAGTAACGCAGTACAGCTTTTCACGTCCGTGTGTCAACGTTGGTGGATCGCCCGCCAAAGATCACATGTGTTTGCCGCAGCCGACGAGCTTGCGGCGCCGGAAACGCGTCTCGTGAACGAGATCGATCGCTGGTTCCAGCGCAGAGCGCGCCGGGAAGGCCGCTTGGTTTCTCTCTACACGAGCCTGCTCACCGGCCGGATCTTCGCCTACTTCCGTTACCGGCTGCGGTCCGCGTTCCTGCTCGACACCAGCCGATTCGCCGTTCACGTCATCGAATTCCTGCTGCTGCTCTCCAGCCTCGGCGGGCTGGCCGTGTTTACCGTCATGGTGCTGCGAATCGGCAGCCTGATCGCCGGTGGCGGCTGGTGGGGGCTGCTCGAAGTCATGCGAGAGCGGCTGAGGGGTTTCTTCCGGGCCGGGGACCGGGACGCGGCCGAACGCGAAATTGGCTCTTGGTTGGTACTTTCGGTGATTGTCGCCGTGGTCTTGATGATCGGTGCCGGTGCTGCACTGACGTTGTTGCGCCCATCCGGCGACGACTCGATTGCGCACCTCTATGCACTTCTGGTGGTCCTGGAACTGGCGCTCGGCTTTCCGGTCCGAGTGATCCATTCCGGGATCTATGCCACCCGGCGCATCTACCGGCCCAGATGGCTGATGCTCGCTCCCACCTTCGTGCAGCTGGGAATCCTCACCGCCGGCCTCTACTGGTATCCCACCGCCGCGATCATCATTGCGATCGTCGCGTCCAACGCCATCGGCATTTGGGGCACCGTGCACTTCACCCTCGAGGTCTATCGGCTGACCGGGCTGTGGCCGAAGCTGGGGGCACCCTGGTACGCATTCTGGCGGCTGCTGCCCAAGATCCCGCCCTGGCTTGGTCTGCAGACAACGCTGTCGGGACTTGTGTTGCGCATGGACGCGATCATCGTGCTTGCCATTGTCGGCGTGTATGGGACAAGCACGCGATCGTTTGATCTCACCGCCGGTGTAGCGGCGTGGCGGCACGTCGATGTGTTCCAGTTCTTCTATTTGGTGCTGCCGTTGTTTTGCGGCGCCTTCGAGGGCGCGGGGCTTTTCTATTTCGACTTCGTCCGACTGCGCAGTATCCCGGCGCTCAGGGAATTTCGGCTCTTCTTCTTCCACCGGCTCCTGATGATGACGCCGCTCATCGCCCTGTTCTTCTGGTCGCTTGCCGCCGTGCTCGGGACCTATGTCCTGCACGACATTCCGCTGAGCTTCCTGTTTGCGTTGCTTCCGCTTTTTGTCGTGCGCAGTTTGATCGGGATGTACCAGATCCGGCTGTTCGCCGAAGGCCGCTTCGGCACCCACCTCTTGACCATCGTGTTGCTGGCCGGCTTGTTGTGGCTGGTATGGATGGACCGCAACCCCGCCTCTGACCTGATTCAGATCACCGCCGCGCTGATCGCCCAACTCGTCGTGCTGATCGACCTGCAGCATTATCGAGACCGCCGCCCACCTGCGCCGCCCACGCTGCTGATGCTGGGGGACTGGATGCGTGCGCTCGCCCGTGAGCAGGGGCCAGTCCTGGTCGGCAGCATCACCATCCCGGACTCGATCGCGGCCAAGCAGAGATCGGCCGCGGTGGCGCTGATGCGGCAAACATTCAGCGGTAAAGGGCATTTCGCGTTTCGGTCGGCAACGATTCTTGTCTACTACCAGCGAACCGCGAACGGCGATACCGCACAGCAGCCCCACCTGGCGCTCCAGGCGATCACCGGGGGCGCTGCCAACCGCGGCAACTCGTTGGGCATGCCGATGACTACCGGAGCGGCTGCCCTCGACCGTCTGATCGCCGAAAAATGGATCCTGCCAATGGACGATGTGACATCGCAGTCGGGTGATGTTGAAACGCTGTGCGCCGAGTTTCATGTGCTCTTTCCGGACGGCATCGTTTTCGACCTCGACACGTTCGCGGGGGCACGAGACATGCGCAATCTCGACCACGGTGTGTTGACCGCGGCGTTGCCCGCGGCAATAGCGAGCCTCGAGGGCGGCTCCATCGTGGTTCCCTTGGCTGATCGCCTGCTCACGCCGCTGTATCACGATGGCAGGCTGCGTCGGCTCATGCTGCTGCCTCCCGACCCCGAACCCGCGGTGTTCAGGCGCTGGCTGCAAACCATGAAGGCCTGGCGGTTCAGCTGGGGCACCATGGAGACGGGGCTGGGCCGCCATGGTTGAACCCGTTGACATCGAGCGACGACTGGCGGATCCGAAGACCTACGAAGACGCTATTCTGCGGATCTTCTCCAAGAAGCGCCGGCGCGGGTTGGCCTTCGGTGAGGCGGCCGGCGGCGTCACCTACTTTGGCACCGCAAGCCAGCGGCGCACGCTGTCGCGGGCGATAGCCCGCGGTGTCGGCAGCGGCCGATACCGACCGCAGCCGGTCGACCTCTGGATGCTCGAGACCAAAGGGAAAGTCCGCGCCGCCCACACGCCCGCGTTCAGCGATCACGTCGTGGGTTCGGCTCTGTTTCAGCTGCTTTCGCATAATGCGCGCTGCTACGGCCTGCCCGGCGTCTACTCCTATCTGCCTGGCCTGACGAATGTTGCGGCGGTGCGTGCTCTTGCCGGCTATGTGCGAGCTCACCGCCACCGGGTGGGCGACAAAGGCCCGCCGCTGTATGTCTTGCAGTCAGATTTCGAACACTACGGCGACAATCTGCCGGTCGGTCCGGACGCGGCGCTGTGGCCAACGCTGCGCGAGATCGCGACCCTCGGTAGTTCGAAGGGCCGCATCGGAGTTCACACCTGGGACCTCATCACCGCGCTGGCCCGCCCCATCGTGCGCGATGAGAGCGGGGTCCAGTTCACCCGGCGCTACGGCGTCGCGATGGGAACACCGCTTGTTCCGGTGCTGGGCAATCTGGCGGTCATACCCATGGACCGGGCGATCGTCGGTATCGAAGGCATCTTTTACGCGCGGTACAACGATGACTTCCTCATCGCTCATCCTGACCTCGCGGCGCTGCACGAGGCGGATGCGCGAATCGATGCGTTGCTTGACGAGTTGGGCGTCAAACGCAAGCTCGCCAAAGAGCTTCGCACCACCCTGAGCGCGACCGGCCAACCGTGCGCCTCCGATCCGGCCTACCGCGGCCGCAACCGGATCGACTGTCTCGGGATGTCCGTCACCCATGCCGAGACGATGGCGCTGGCGCCTCATCGGCTGCGTCGCCTCGCCGGTCGGATCACGACGCGCCTGGACGCGACCGGATCGGCCCTGTCGGGAATGCCGGCCGAGGAACGGGCGCGCCAGCTCGTCGAGGCCACCAACGTGATGCTCGATGTCACGAATCCCTTTGCGGTTTCCGGCCTATCGGCACTGCTCGAGACGACAACGGATCGGGGAGTGCTCAAGGACGTGGATTTCCGCATCGCGCGCAAGATCGTCCAGGTCGCCACGGGCCGGCCGGGTGTGCACGGCTTTCGGCTGCTTCCGCCCAGGACGCTGCGGCACCAGATGGGCCTGGTTTCGCTCGTGCAGGTGCGCAACTTGCGGTGATTGCCGGCATGCGGTTCGATCATGGGGAGGGCGCGGACCCCGCTTTCATGCGGCTTTTTTGAGGGACCACAGAGGCTACGGCTTTCGATCCCTCACTTTTTCCGTTTTTTCCCGCGTCCTCTCTTGCGCGCTGCCGGGTTGCGCGTCGGCCAGGGGCCGGACCCGATGACCTGGTCCACGGTCGGTGCGAGCCCCTCTTCGACGGGCTACGACGGGTAGCGGTGTGGCGTTGCTAGAACAGGGCGGTGCCTTTGAAGCAGGTGCTCGTCGCCCCGCTGACCCAAACGACACCGTCTGGATCGGTGGTTATCGATATTTCTCCGGCTCTGGCCAGACGCGCCCCTTGGGAGACTGTGTAGCTCAGCGGCGCGGTGCCCGTGCTGGTCAGCCACTGGGCGACGCCGGCGTTCATGCTGCCGCACACCGGATCTTCGGCGACCCCGACCCCGGGAGCGAAGGTGCGCAACTCAAACGCGTGTTCGGAACCCGACGGGTAGGCGCCGATCGCCCCCACCATGGCAGCGGACATCTGTGAGAAGTCAGGTTCAAGGTCGAGCACCTCTTGGGCGGTGGCCAGTTGCACGACCGCCCATCCGGGACCGTTGTCAACCCATTGGTGGGCCAGCACCTGGTCGCGAGCAATGCCGAATGCGGCGACGATCTGCGTCAGATAGGCCTCGTCCAGATCGCCCGTGCGTCGCATGGGTGGGGCGGCGAACGACAGCATGCCGTGATGGCGACGCAGTTGCACCAGGCCTGCGCCACACTCCTGCACGATGTGATCCGCACAGCCTGGGCTTTCGCGGTGCTCGAGCCAGGCATGCGCCGAGCCGAGGGTGGGGTGACCGGCGAAAGCAAGCTCCCCACCAGGAGTAAAGATCCGCAACTTGTAGTGGGCGTTCGGGTCTTCGGGCGGCAGCACGAAAGTCGTCTCCGAGAGGTTCGTCCAGCGGGCGACGCGCTGCATCGTTTCGTCGTCCAGCCCGGCCGCGTCGAGAACGACCGCGACCGGGTTACCCATATATGGCGTCGCAGAGAACACGTCGACTTGAGCAAAATCATATGAACGGGCCACCGGCGTTGGGCCTTTCGGATATCTGGCTGGCAAGGATTCGCCGCCGATCGTAGTTGGCCCGAGCGGGCCCTAGATGGGCCTACCCGGGTGTCTGGACTCGTCGCGGGGTTTCGGCGCCCCGCATCAACAGACCCAGGACAACGGCGACGATCACCAGAGCGGGCACATCACCGGCCAGGTGGCCGCGCTCGTGTGGGTCGCCGATCGCCTGCGCGGCCATGATCGCGGCGTGAACGACGCTCGATACCACCGTGAACCAGATCAGGCTGCGGTGGGCCAGCGGATCTCGTGCCGCGATCAGAAGGAAGACTCCAAGTGTGGTGTAGATGCCGATGATCATCGTCAGGTAATGCGATGACCCGTGACCCCAACTCCAGCCGGATGGCCAGATGATGGTGAGGGGGTAGACGGCGAAGGTGAAGATCAAGCCGACGGCGATGAGCGCCGCCCGTAACAAGTTGGTCCGATTCTGGGTGTTCGTGTCGAGGTTCGGCATCGCGCGACGCTTTCGGTTACTGCCATTGAGACATCAATTTTACGCCGGTTCAGCGCGCACCGGGATAGTGGTTATACTGACTAAGTATTTTCGGCTTCGATATCGGAGGGCGCATGCCACGCACAGACAACGACAGCTGGGACTTGGCCACCAGTGTGGGGGCGACGGCCACGATGGTGGCGGCGGCGCGGGCGATCGCCACCAATGCCGACAACCCCTTGATTGCGGACAGGTTCGCCGAACCGCTGGTTCGTGCAGTCGGCGTGGACTTCTTCACGCGCTGGGTCACCGGCAATCTGGTGGTAGCCGACGTCGACGATACGGAGTCTGGTTGGCAGCTAGCGCAGATGCCAGATGCGATGGCCGTGCGGACTCGCTTCTTCGACGCGTTCTTTCAGGATGCGACCCGCGCCGGCGTCCGTCAGGCGGTGATCCTGGCGTCGGGCCTGGACGCGCGCGCCTACCGATTGGATTGGCCGGCCGGGATGACGGTTTTCGAGATAGACCAGCCGGAGGTGATCGCGTTCAAGACCACCACGTTGGCGGGGCTGGGCGCAGTACCGCGAGCCGACTTGCGCACGGTGGCCGTGGATCTGCGTCAAGACTGGCCGAAGGCCTTGACGGAAGCGGGTTTTGACGCCGGTCGCCCTACCGCGTGGATTGCCGAGGGCCTCTTCGGCTATCTCCCTCCGGAAGCTCAGGACCGACTGCTGGACAACATCACCGCGCTCAGCGCCACGGGCAGCCGGCTGGCCTGCGAGGCGATCCCGAACAGGCCGCAGCAAGACGCCGAAAAGGCGCGGGAACTGATGCGCAAGGCCACCGCCAGATGGCGTGAGCACGGGTTTGAGCTGGAGTTCGGTGATCTCGGCTATGAGGGTGACCGAGCGGATGTGGAGTTGTATCTGCAAAACCTGGGCTGGCAGTCGGTCGGCACCCAGATGAGTCAGCTGTTGGCCGACAACGGTGCCGCGCCGATCCCGCATAACAATGACTCGGTGACCATGGCAGACACGATCTACTACAGTTCGGTCCTGACCGCATGACGACGGTGCCGCGCCGGGGCTTCAACGACGCCGTCACGGGGATCTGGAGTTTGTTGGCCCCGGCCTACGACTTGGCAATCCTGCAGCAATGGGTATATCGCCCGCCCCATGACGAGGTTCTCGCCCAGCTGCGCGCCCACAAATCTCGCAGGATTGCTGATATTGCTTGCGGCACTGGCATTCTCAGTGCTCGGATCGAGCGCGAACTGCACCCTGACGAAATCTACGGTGTAGACATGTCGCACGGGATGCTCGACCAGGCCCGGGCCAAATCCGATCGGGTGCGGTGGCTGCGCGGCCCGGCGGAGCAACTGCCGTTCGATGACGGCGCACTCGATGCCGTGGTTACCACCACCGCATTTCATTTCTTCGATCAGCCGGCGGCGCTGCGGGAGTTTCATCGAGTCTTGGCCCCCGGCGGCCTGGTGGCCGTCTCGTCCCTGAGCGCGCGCCAGCCCCTGCTGCAGCTCCCAGCGGCCAGCAAATGGAAACCCCAGCACAGCCCGTCGCCGGCCGAGATGCGGGCACTGTTCGAAGGCGCGGGGTTCACGATCAGCGATCAGCACCGCGTCCGTCGGCCGGTCTGGACGCGGCTGGTGCCTGATCTGATCACCGTCGGCACCAAGAGCTGACCGCGTTTCGGTCGCGACGGTTCTAGCGTTGCGCGGCCAGATAGGCCAGCCAGCCGCGGTAGGCGGTGATGTCGGTCGCGTCGCTGGTTGCGTCCTGGGTGGCCGTGAAACCGACCACCTCGCTGCCGTTTTCGAGTTCGATCGCGGTCAGCGCCATGGGTGGTGGTAGCGCGGCCAGGAAGCGCCCCAGGCCGGCTTCCGAGATTCGCTAGAGCTCGCCGCGGATGCCGGCGCCGGCGCCGGGATCGGTGCGCACGAGCGCGGGTTTGGCGGGCGTGGTGTCCAGGACGGTCAGGCGGTAGGCGTCGCTGGTGGTGATCGGCCCGCAATAGCGGGCGCCCAGCTCTTGTAGTTGGGGGTGCAGTGGCTGTCCGCGCAGATGAGCCCCGAAGACGGCCAGCTCAACCCCATGATTGACCAGCAACGGGGTGCTGACCCCGCTGAGGCGGGCCGCAATGTCGATGGCGACCTGGTCGCCGAAGGCCGCGGCGATGAGCATGACACCGAACGGCCTCGCGTCCGGCAGTGGTGCGGCGGGGATGGCGATCGCGGCCAAGTCCAGCAAGTTGCAGAAGTTGGTGAAGGTACCCATCCGCCGATTGATCCCGGCCGGATCGGCCGCAACGGCGTCCAAACTCGGGTGCTCGGTGGTGGTGGGTAGCAACAGTGCGTCGAAGCGGCCCAGAAGTTCGGCCGCAGCACCGCGCGCATAGGCGAGCGCGTGTAGGTCCGCGGCGAAGGCGGCCCCGGTGGTGGAGCGCGCCGCGGTGATGATGGCGGCCACCGTCGGATCGGCGCCGGACGGGTTGGTGTCGAGGAATTCTCCGACGGCCGCGTAGCGTTCGGCCACGATTGCGCCGTCATAGAGCAGGCGGGACCCGCACAATAATCCCCCGAGACAATCCCCCGAGACGGCGGCCCGCGGGCGTGGCCTTGCGGTTACCCGTGCGATCCGAGACCCCGAGCCCGGTGCGCGCGGGCTCATCAATCACCGGTCGATCCGCTAAACCTGTTGAACAACTGAATGTTTGGACGTCTTGGCGAGTTGGCCATTGCGCAGCGATGTCGTCGCGAGGTGAATCGCTTGTGCTGCGAGGTTGGTGGCCGTATCGGGTGGGGCAGGCGTTGGCCGGATGTCCCGGCCGGCAACGGATGCATTTTGCCCGCCTTGCAGCGACAACCGACGAGTAGGGTCCAAGCAATGACTCACCACCCGAAACGCCTGCTCGTTACAGTTGTCGGTGCGTTCGCGGCCGGCGTGCTCGCCCCGGCAACGGCTCACGCCGACATCGTCGGCTTCACGTCGCCCAGCGGCAACATCGGCTGCATGATCGACTCTTCGTCGGTGCGCTGCGATGTCCGTGACCGCACCTGGTCGCCGCCGCCGAAGCCCGCCGACTGCGAGTCGATGATGAATTATGGGCAGGGCATCGTGCTCACCGCCGGTCAGCCCGCTCGATTTGTCTGTGCCGGTGACACCGCGCTGGGCGGCGGGCCGGCGCTGGCCTACGGCGACAAGATCACCAAGGGATCGCTGCAGTGTGAAAGTGAGACGTCGGGGGTGACCTGCCGCGATATCGGCGACGGCGGAGGTTTCTCGATCTCACGCGACGGCTATCAGCTGTCCTGATCGGCTGCCCACGAGGGATAGCAGTCAGGGGTCGGCGCAACGGGTGGCGGTCTAGGGGAAAGTCACAACGATCTTGTCGGCCGTTCCCGGTGCGGTGGCGGCGGCAAGGGCATCCTGCACGTTGTCGAATGCGATGGTGCGGTCGACGATCAATGCATATCTCTGCCAATCGGCGACGATGTCTTTGGTGACGTCGAAGATTTCGGTGGGGTAGCCGATCGATCCCACCAGGGTGATCTCGTGGCTCATCACGGTGACCAGATCGACCTCGACCGGCTTCTTGTGGACGGCCACGATGCCGATGGTGGCCCCCTTTTTCGCGTTGGTCAGCGCGCTGTTGACGGCCGCGGGCGCGCCGGCGGCGTCCAGGTAGATGTCGGTGCCCGCCTTGCCGGGGAACAGTGCCTGCCCAGGACCGTGCAGATCGATGAGCCGTTGGGTGAGATCTTCCTCGGCGGAATTGATGACCGCGTCGGCACCCACTTGGAGCGCCTTGTCCAGGCGGGACGGGATGAGATCAGCGACCGCGACGTGCGCGGCGCCGACCGACTTGAACGCCAGCACCGCGCCCAGACCGATTGGGCCGGCACCGTAGATCAGGATCTTGTCAGAAGGCTTTGGCTTGCATTGGTTTACAGCATGGCGGGCCACCGCCATCGGCTCGTTGAGCGCGGCCACTTCGAACGGTATGTGCTCGGGAATGACCTCCAGGCTTACCCCGCGCACCGCCTCCTCGATGAGGAGATAGTCCGCCAGCGCGCCACTGGCTCCGCTGTTGCCGATGATGCCGTTGGGGGCGGCCATCGGATTGATGACGACGTGGTCACCGACGGCTAGGCCAGATACCCGCGAGCCGACCGCGACCACCTCGCCGGCGGGTTCGTGCCCGAGCGGCATCCGGCCTCGATGGGGCGGTAGGCCACCGATCGAGATGTAGAACGAATCGGTGCCGCAGATTCCGCAGGCGCGGATCTTGACCAACACGTCTTTGGGCCCGACCTGCGGGTCGGGTGCCTCGATGACGTCGGTGTGGCCCGGGGTCGTCACCACAGCGGACCTCATGCGCGTGCTCCCGTCGTCAACGGATTCTGGATTTGTCGGCCCGGGTGAGCGACCGTTTGGGGCCGCCCCGGCGGCTACGCCCACGTGGCGACGGTCCAGGCTGCCACCGAGCCTGCTCCCGAACGCTGCAAGGAGTCAATCCGCGAGAGAGGATAGCCAGGATGGCTCGAGTTCGATGGTGGCCGTATTGGCAGGACGTTGATGGCAGCGCCGGCAGTACCGGCGCTGCCCGCACCGGCGCCACGAACCCGAGAAGACCGGCCATCGCGGTGGCCGAACGGATGGTTGCGGGTGCGCTGGTGCTGCTTCCCAGCGCACTATTGTTGCTGCGCCTGGGCGAACCTTTCGCGATCTCGGCGATGGCGAGCACAACCGCTATCGTCCTGCACTCACCGAACCGTTACCGGCGCAGACCGCACGTCATCGCCAGCTGCTATGCCACCGGGTTGGCGATCACGGTCCCCATCACGTTGATCGGCATGCTCACCTCCATGTCCGGGCTGCTCGCGTCGACCATCGCCGCGGTGGTGATCGTGGCGGCGCCCGTGGGCCGCGTTCACCCACCAACCGCGTGCATCCCGCTGGCGATCACCAGATCACCGGGACCTGCCGCGATGCTGCTCGGATGGGTGACGTTTGCCGTCGTCGCGGTGGGGTTTCTGGCCGCGTTGTGGATGATGCTGATGCTGGCGACCCGGCGGCGGTGGTGACAGACTCGGCTTGACCTCGGTAGGTTCACCGGGGGAATGCCCTGGTAACGCCGGTGGCGGGGTACTGCTAATCTGCCCGCTGGCCAAGACGATTCGACCAAATCCGACGACCAAATCTGACAAGGAGACCGCCATGCCAGTCACCGTGACACTCGAACTCAGAATCAAGCCCGAGGCTGTGGGTGCGGCACGCGATGTCCTGGGGCGAGCGCTGCAAGATACCCGGGCCTTCGACGGAAACCTCGGCACCGACGTGCTTGTCGACGAGGACGACGAAGCGCACTGGCTGATCTACGAGCTTTGGGACACCGTCGAGCACGATGAGGCCTACCGCAGCTTTCGTGCCGGCCCCGGACGGATAACAGAGCTGCCGCCGTTGCTGGCCGCGCCTCCAGTCAAGATCAGATACACCACCACCGACATCTGACGGGTCTTACGCAAGACGCTTCGCTGAGGTCAGTTCGAGGTCAGCCGGTACACGCGGCTGGCGTTGTCGCGCAGTATCCGAGTCTGGTCGAACTGGTCACCGAGCACCTCGCGCAGGATCGAAATGGTCTGGGGCAAAGCCACGTTGGGCTTGTCGATGGGGAAGTTCGAGGACCAGAAGGTGCGTTGAGGTCCGAAGGCCGCCTGCAAGTGGCTGATCAGCGGCGCAGCCGCCTCGCGCAGTTCGTCGTGGCTGCGTGCTCCGGCGCCCAACACCGGCATCCCGAAGCCGCTGTGCTTGGCGACCACGTTGGGCAGTTCGGCCAGCGATGAGATGTCGTCGCGCCACCGCCCGAGGATGGCGCGGCGGTCCGCGGAGCTAGTGCCGGTGTGTTTGCCGGACGGACCGTATGCGCCCACCGGAGTGGCGTAGTGATCGAGGATGAAGGTGGTGTCGGGATATTCCCGCGCGAGCGTGATCGCGTCGGGTAATTGGTGGCCGTAGACCCACATGTCAAAGCTGAGCCCGCGCTCGGCCACCGCGGTGAAGCCGCGCCGAAAATCCGCGCTCGAGTACAGATGGGCGTTGGGCGTCCAATTCATGACGCCGCGGTCGTCGCTGTGCGCGCCGATGCAGCGCACCCCGCGCACCAACGCGCTCGCCTGCAGGTGTGCGTCCAGCAGTTCAGCGATACGTGGCGCCGACGGGTCGGCATGCACCACGATCGCGCCGAGGACCGGTGCTCCGGCAATGCCGAATGGCAGGGCGCTGACCCACTGCGTCTCGTCCACGCTGCCCAGTGGGTCTTTGGTCCGCCACCCGGCTTCCACGTGCACGACGGCGTCGACGCCGACGGGGGAGCTGTCTTGGAGGTAGTCGACCGGTAGGTAGCGATCCAGCAGGTAGCGCGGGTCACCGATGAACTCGCGCGAGGCGCGTGGAAAAAGCCGCAGCAGCGCTGGAAGCACCGCCGGCGCGCGGCGCACGATCTTCGCAACGCCGGACACTGCCCGGGGAGTGGCAAACGGGTCCCATTGGTGAACGTGGGCGTCCACCACCGTCGGTGCGCGATCCGTCACGTGACCACTTTCGCCGCTGCGCTGGTGTCGGTCTCGGGAATCGCAGAAATATGGGGGCGACCGGTCAGCGTTGGGTTCCAACCGCTGACCAGCTCAGAACATAGGCTGGACAGCAACCCGGGTGAGGAAAGAGGACGAACACAGAGGACAGGAAGAGGGGACAGGATGGTCACTGACTACAACCAGGGCGAAATCGCTGAACAGTACAAGAAGACGAAGGCGATCCCGGTGCGGACCAGGATCGAGGCCTACTCATTTCTGAAACACATTGGCGCCGTCACGGGCGAGAAGGTGGTTGACATCGCCTGCGGTGCCGGGGACTACACCCGCGTGATGCGGCGGGCCGGCGCCGCGCGCGTTGTGGGTTTCGATATCTCCGAGAAAATGATCGGGCTGGCCCGCGGGCAGGAGGCACACGAGCCACTAGGTATCGAGTATTTCGTTGCCGACGCCAGCCAGGAAGTGGCACAACAGGATTTCGACCTCGCGATCTCGGCCTATCTGCTGGTGTACGCCCGAGACCGCGACGAGCTAGCCAGGATGTGTCGCGGGGTGGCTTGCCGGGTTCGGCCGGGTGGCCGGTTTGTCACCCTCACCACCAACCCGGGCCTTTACACATTCGGACGAGTGCCCGACTACCGCAAGTATGGATTCCAGATCAAGCTGGCCGATGCCGCGTTCGAGGGCGCGCCCATCGAGTTGACGGCGTTTGTCGATGGCGCACCGCTGGTGATCGAAAACTACTACCTGCCGATTGCGGCGTATGAAGCCGCGCTGCGGCAGGCCGGCTTTCACGATTTCGTGGTGCACGTGCCCGAACTGGCGGCGGCACCTCAGGGCGAAGACGAGGGCGACTTTTGGGATGACTACCTCAACTATCCGCCCGCGATCGTCATCGAATGCGTCCGCGACTAACACGCTGGGCCGTCGGCGGGTGAGCTAGCCCGGCGTGGGTTTTTCGCCCTGGACTCGTGGCGTCACCCAGGCGAGTGCGGCGAATACCAGTGCGCCACAAAGCACATAGAGCCATCCCAGCGGAGCCTGGGTGCGTTCCGGACTGACTCCGACGATGGTCATGATCGCGGCGATGATCAGGTACGTCAGGGTGCCGAACAGTCCGCTGACCAAACCGAGGTTGCGACTGAACGCCCCGAGTGCTGCGGCCTGCGCCTGAGGGACCAACGCGCCGCACCTCGCGACCGCCAGCGATACCGCCAGCGTGATCGCCCAGGGATTGACACCAACCACGGGGGCCGACCCCAATAGCAGCGCCGCCCCGACCATGTAGAGCGTCCAGTCGGCAAATGCCAATCGGCGAAAGGCCATGCGAGTGGCCAGCATGCCGGTCGAAAAGCTGCCGAGCAACACCGCAACACCGACGACCAGCGCGATCAGACCATAGGCTGAGGGCGACAAGCCCATCTCGTCCTGATACAAAAACGGTGCGGCCACACCGAATGAGAGCTGCGGACCGGCCAATAACCCGAAAATCGCTGCCAACGCCAGGAACACGCGGTTGCGCGCGGTCACGGTCAGAACCTGCCACGTCTGGCCGAGTTCAAATCGGGTCCGGGACTCTTGATCCAGGGTTTCCGGTAGCGCCCAGGCGACCGCCAATCCCACCACGACGCTCAACGCCGCTATCAAGACGAAAACGTAGTGCCACGAAGCGTACTCGACAATGAACCCGCCCACTGCCGGGGCCAGAATCGGTGCCGCTGACCAGGCAGCACCCAGCAAGCCGTTGACCGATCTCAGGCGTGCACCTTCGAAACAGTCTGCGGCAATGGCGATTGCGATAACGATGAAGGCACTACACGCACCGCCCTGCAGGAACCGCAGCACCAGCAACATGGCAACGTTGTTGGCCGCCGCGCAGGCGAGGCTGGTCACCGTCAGCGCGGCCGCGCAGCCCATGAGCACCGGCTTGCGTCCCCAGGAATCTGACATGATGCCCACGGCAAGGTAGCTCAAGGCCATGCCGATCATGAACACCGTCACCGTGGACTGCAGGGCAGTAGCGGTGGTGCCAATACTGGTTTCCATCTGTGGCAGCGCGGGGGTGTAGGCGTCCATCGGAATCTGATTCAGCGGAACCACACACAGCAGCACCGCGACAATCCGTCGCGATGGCGCCGATGCTTTCACGGGCGTTGCCCCTCGGTCTGCCCGTGGCGTCGACGCATAGCTGCGAATCCTACGGGCAAAACGGTCCGCCGTGTTGGCGTGCCGGCCCCGGTCCGGCCCTTGTTAACTAGGCCGAGTTCTTGTAGCTGCATCGGTGTCATACCGGAATCGGAAGGAGCCCGCCGGTGAAGGTCCACCACCTCAACTGCGGCACCATGAATTCACCCGGCGCAGCACTGTTGTGCCACGTCCTGCTCGTCGAGGCCGGCAACGGGCTGGTCCTGGTCGACACCGGCTTTGGGGTACAAGACTGTCTTGATCCGCGCCGGCTGGGCGCGTTTCGTCACTTCCTTCGGCCTGCCTTGCTGCAGAACGAAACTGCGGTGCACCAGATCGAGCGCCTTGGCTACCGGCCGTCCGACGTTCGCCATATCGTGCTGACCCACTTCGACTTCGACCACATCGGCGGGCTGGCCGACTTCCCGGACGCTCAGGTCCACGTCACCTCCGCCGAGGCGCGCGGCGCCATCCACGCCCCATCGTTTCGTGAGCGCGTGCGGTATCGAAGCGTGCAATGGGCGCACGGCCCCAAACTGGTGGAGCATGGTCACGACGGCGAATCCTGGCGTGGATTCGCCGCGGCCAAAACCCTTGACACCATTGCTGACGGTGTGGTCCTGGTGCCGATGCCCGGTCACATCCGTGGCCATGCCGCGGTTGCCGTCGACGCTGGCGACCGTTGGATCCTGCATTGCGGCGACGCCTTCTATCACGTCGGAACATTGGACGGACAGTCCAAAGTGCCGTTCGTTCTGCGAAGCCAGGAAGAGCTATTCTCCTTTGACCGCAGGCAACTGCGTGACAATCAGGCGCGTCTAGCCGAGCTGCAGCGCCGCCAAAATCCGGGGCTGCTGATCATCTGTGCTCATGATCCCAGCCTCTATGCAGTCGCCAAAGACCTGTCATAGCCGACCTTCTTTGCCTGGGCGCCCCACTCACCGTGCTTGGAGTTCCGTTCTGGCGTGGTCGATTTGGTGATACGCATAGGTCGCCATGGCGGCGGTGGTCATGGCGGCACCGCTCTGGGAGAACGATTCATAGGCGTGGTCTCCAAGTGCATCGCGCAGGTGCGAGATGGTTGTTCTGAGCTCCGGGAACGACGCCTCGGTAATGGGGTGAAATGCGAAACCGGCGATGGTGGCAGCCGCCTCGTAGCGGCCCAGCCGATCGAAGAACGCTGCCAGTACGGCCAGCGGTGTGCTGATCAGGGTGGTGTTTCCGGCCTCGTGGTGATTATGAATCGCCAATGTGAAGTGGTCGAGCGCGGACAATGGATCACCATATTTGGCCTCGACGCGGCACAATACGGCGGCTAGGTGCGTCTCGCTGTTGCGGTTACCGGTGTCCTGGGCGATCCGCAAACCACGGCGCATGGCGGCAAGGGCGCTGGCGGGGTTGGTGTCGCGGAAGGTGAATCCATAGGCAAGTAGGGCGTAACACAGCGCCGCGGGGTTGCGGGTGGCTTCGGCGGACTCGATCAGCGCATCGGCCAGCTGCTCGGCTTCGTCGCATTGACCCTTGATCGTCAAGGCCAGCACCAGACATCCCAGGGTGAGTGTGTGCGTGTCGTGACCGAGCGCGAGCTGGGTGCGGCACAACTCGACCGACTGTTCAGGGTGCCCGCTGCTGGTATACGCACCGGATGGCCACCCCTCGATGCCGAACGGCACCTCGTAGCGGTCGGTGGCCAGCAACCGGGCGGCCTCATCGGCGTAGCGGATGGCTTCTTGGACGCGCCCCGTCGTATAGCACTGTGATGCCAGCACGTGCAGGAACGCGAGCTTGGGATGATCGACCGCTCGTTCGATCGCTTCCTCGACCCACGTCAGCGGCTCAAATCTGTTCACAAAAAAGCCGAGAAATCCCACCCAGGTGGCGATGCTCGCGGCATCGTCGAGGTCATTGTTGTCGGCGGTCCAGCGAAAGGCCAGGCGCAGATTGGCGAGTTCGGCGGTGAGCCACGTGTAGGCCTCAGGTTGCCGGGGGCTGTCCCACACCGCCGCCACGTCGGGCAACCGCTGGGCGAAGTGGCGGGCATGCGCCGTTCGAGCGGCCAGTGCCTGCCCGCGGGTGACCAGTTGCTCCTCGGCGAACTCGCGGATGGTCTCCAGCATCGAAAACCGTGATCGCCCCGAAAGCCGGTCGACGATGAGCAGGGACTTGCCCACCAACGCATCCAGCAAGTCCAGCACCTCGTAGTCGTCGTGAGTATCGGCGGATCCGGCTACCGCGCAGGCGCTTTGCAGATCGAAACCACCGGCGAACACCGAGCAACGCTCTAGCAGAACCTTTTCCGCGTCGCTGAGATGGTCGTAAGACCACGCAACGGCGTGACGCAGCGTTTGGTGACGTCCCAGGCCGCGCCGAGATCCGACCAGCAAGCGGAAGCGGTGATCGAGCCGATCACGCACCTCGATCGGGGTCATCGACGCCATGCGGGAGGCGGCCAGCTCGATGGCCAGCGGGATTCCGTCAAGACGCCGGCAGATTTCGGCGATCGCGGCCGCATCCTGGGCATCGGTCGGTGCGAAGCCGGGGGCAACACTTTGGGCGCGTTCGACGAAGAGGGTGCCGGCAGCGGACACCACGCCGCCACCGACATCCAGCGACGGCACCGACCACAGCTGCTCGTCAGGCACCTCCAGCCGCTCGCGACTGGTCGCCAGGATCCGCACGGTCGTCGAACCGGCGAGGATGGCTTCGATCAGGTCGGCCGCCGCGTCACGCACGTGCTCGCAATTGTCGAACACCAAGAGCCGGACCCGTCCTTCCAGCGCCGTGGCCACGCTCTGGGTTACGGTCTTTCCCGCTTGTTGGGTAATCCCCAGCACGGCGGCCACCGCGTCGGGCACCGCGGCCGGATCGGAAACGGCGGCCAGTTCGAAAAGCCAAACGCCATCCGGGAATTCATCAGCAACACGTGTTGCGACCTCCAGCGCCAGCCGAGTCTTGCCGACACCACCGACCCCGGTCAACGTCACCAACCGATGGACCTGCAACGCCGTCTGTACCTGGCCGATCTCCGCCGCACGAGCGACGAAGCTGGTCAGCGCGGGCCGCAGGTTGCCAGGACTTGTATCCGGTGCCCGCAAGGCGGGGAAATCGGTGCGCAGGCCCGGTGCCCGAACCTGGAACACCCGCACCGGGGCAGGCAGATCCCGCAACCGGCGTGACCCGAGATCTAGCAAGTCCACTCCGCTGATCAGATTTGCTGTCGAGTCGGTCAGCAGGATCTGGCCACCGTGGCCGGTCGCCATCACCCGCGCGGCGCGATTGAGCACCGCACCGAAGTAGTCCGCGTCATGCGGCTCGGCTTCGCCGGTCGCCAGCCCCATCCGCACCGGCAACTCGAGTGCTCGCTGTGCATCGACGGCGGCATCGACGGCGGATCTCGGCGACGGGAACGCGGCGCAGACGCCGTCGCCCGTGTGCTTGAACAACCAGCCCCGGTGCGTCTGGATCGTCCGTGTGAGCACCGCATCATGGGCCGCGAGGGCGGCCCGCATCCGATCGGGGTCGGACTCCCACCGGCGGGTGGAGCCCTCAACATCGGTGAACAGGAACGTCACGATCCCCGAAGGTGGACCCCCCCAGATCAGCGGCCACTAACGCAGAATGCCACACCGAAGGCGGTTCTACCTCGAACATTGCCGCAAAGTGTTCGGCTGGGCGCAGGGGCTGCACCGACCTCAGCGGCCTCGCTCGGTGACCCCCGTGACGTGTGTTTTCAACCATCTCGCTAAAATGGAGACGCCATGTCGTCGGAAGGAATCTCATGAACGCGCGTGTCGAGCAGCTGGAGTTTCAGGCGGAGGCCCGGCAGCTGCTGGATCTGATGATCCACTCGGTCTACTCCAACAAGGACTCATTTCTGCGGGAGCTGATCTCCAACGCCTCCGATGCGCTGGACAAGCTGCGAATTGAGGCCTTCCGGAACAAGGACCTCGAAGTCGACACCTCGGACCTGCACATCGAGACCGAGGCCGACAAGGGCGCGCGGACACTGACGGTGCGCGACAACGGCATCGGAATGACCCGGGCGGAGGTCGTGGACCTGATCGGCACCCTGGCCAAGTCGGGCACCGCCGAGCTGCGCGCGCAGCTGCGGGAGGCCAAGAACGACGCAGCCTCCGAGGAGCTGATCGGCCAATTCGGCATCGGGTTCTACTCATCGTTCATGGTCGCCGACAAGGTCGAACTGCTCACCCGCAAGGCCGGGGAGAGCGAGGCCACCAAGTGGGAGTCCAGCGGAGAGGGCACCTACACGATCGAATCCGTCGAGGGTGCTCCGCAGGGGACCTCGGTCACATTGCACCTCAAGCCCGAAGACGCCGAGGACGAGCTGTATGACTACACGGCGGATTGGAGGCTACGGCATCTGATCAAGAAGTACTCAGACTTCATCGCCTGGCCGATCCGCATGGAGGTGGAGAAGCGCGTCCCGGCCCCTCACGAAGAGGGTGAGGAGCCCGGCGAGGAGACCGTGGTCCTCGAAACCGAGACGCTCAACTCGATGAAGGCGTTGTGGGCCAGGCCCAAGGACGAGGTCTCCGCCGACGAGTACAACGAGTTCTACAAGCACATCGCGCATGCCTGGGATGACCCGATGGAGGTCATCGCCATGAAGGCCGAAGGTACCTTCGAGTACCAGGCGCTGCTCTTCATTCCCTCGCACGCCCAGCATGACCTGTTCAATCGGGATGCGGTCTTCGGTATTCAGCTGTATGTCAAGCGCGTATTCATCATGGGCGACTGCGACCAGCTGATGCCCGAGTACCTGCGCTTTGTCAAGGGTGTCGTCGACGCACAGGACATGTCACTGAACGTGTCTCGCGAAATTCTGCAGCAGGATCGCCAGATCAAGGCGATTCGCCGACGGCTGACCAAGAAGGTCCTGTCCACCATCAAGGATCTGCAGTCCGAGCGGCCCGAGGACTACCGCACCTTCTGGACCCAGTTCGGCAAGGTCGTCAAGGAAGGGCTGCTGGCCGACTTCGACAACCGCGAGACGCTGTTGGAGATCTCCTCCTTCGCCTCGACCCACAGCGAAGAGGAACCCACCACCCTGGCCGGCTACGTGGAGCGCATGAAGGAAGGCCAGACGCAGATCTTCTTCGCGACCGGGGATTCGCGACAGCAGATCCTCAAGTCGCCGCACCTGGAGGCCTTCCGGGCCAAGGGCTATGAGGTGCTGCTGCTCACCGAACCGGTCGACGAAGTATGGGTGGGAGTGGTCAACGAGTTCGATGGAAAGCCGCTGCAGTCGGTCGCCAAGGGCGGGGTAGACCTGGACTCCGACGGCGAAGGGAGCGAGGCCGAGCGCGAAGAGCAGCAGAAGGAGTTCGCCGACCTGCTGGGCTGGCTCAAGGAGACGTTGGGCGAACAGGTCAAGGAAGTGCGGTTGTCCACCCGCCTGACCGAGTCGCCGGCTTGCCTGATCACCGACACGTTCGGCATCACTCCCGCGCTTGCCCGCATCTACCGGGCCACCGGGCAAGACGTTCCGGTCGGCAAGCGAACGCTGGAACTCAACCCCGCCCATCCGCTGGTGATCGGTCTGCGCCAGGCGCAGGCGAGCGCTGACGACGATGCCAAGAAGGAGGCGGTCAGTGAAACCGCGGAGCTGCTCTACGGCACAGCGCTTCTTGCCGAAGGCGGTGCGCCAGACGATCCGGCCCGGTTCGCCGAGCTGTTGGCGGATCGTCTGACGCGAACGCTGTAACTAACGCCGGCCCAGCTTCTCGCGGACCGTGTCGGTGAGGAATCGCCGGGCCGACACGGGGTGAAAAGCCCTGGCCGCCTCGGTTAGTGCGGCACGCGCGTCCGCGCTGAGTTCGATGTCGGCTGCGGCAACATTGAACTCGAGTTGCTCCACGCTGGACGCTCCCGGGATGGCGACCACGCCGGGCAGGCTGATCAACCATGCCAGCGCCACCTGGGCGGGCTTTGCGTCGACGTCAGTGGCGACGGCGCGAAGCGTCTGCAGCAGCGGCTCGATCCGGCGCAGGTTCTCCGTGCCGAACAGTGGGTTGACGGCCCGAACACCGGCCGGCCGGTTGTCCACACCGTATTTGCCGCCCAGCAGCCCCTGCGCCAGTGGGCTGTAGGCGATGATGATGCGGTTCTCCCGTTCGGCGAAGGGAACCAGGTCATCGAGCGGACCGGGATGCGCCAGCGAGAAATGCACCTGGTTGCTGACGACGGGGCGCCCGAGTGCGGCGTCCGCTTTCTTCCAGCGCGCCAACGAGTAGTTGGAGACGCCGGCCGCTCCGATCCTGCCGGTGTCGAGGAGCTCGCGCATGCCCGGCATGATCACCGAATCGGGGACCACCGGGTTGGGCTGGTGGATCTGATATAGCGGGATGCGGTCGAGCTGCAACCTGCGGGCACTGGCCCGTTCGCGCTGCTTGACCACCGCCGGAAACGGCGCCACGGGCATGATCTTGCTGGCTACGACCACTTCGGCGCGCTCGTCGCCGAGTGCCTCGCCGAGAATCCGCTCACTCTTGCCCAGTCCGTAGACCTCGGAGGTGTCGAACAGGGTGACTCCCAGCGCACGAGCGCGCGCGACGATGTCGCGGGCGGCGCCGGAGGCGTACCGGTCCCCATAACCCCACTCGCGTGAGCCGAACTGCCAGGTGCCCAGCCCGATCCGGCTGACATTTCCGATTCCGTCGACCTCGAGGTGTTTCATGGTTCACACGGTATTGAGCGGTCTCCCTGCGTCTGGGCGGTGAGGGTGCGCAGAATGCCGGTCAGCACGGCGTGTCTTCGTGCAGACACGCACGCTCGCGGCGACGGCGAGTGCCGTCAGCGCGCCCTATTGACTGAGTCGATGTAGGGCGCGAGCAGGTGCGCCATCCCTTTGGCCGCCTCATCGGCATCACTCGGGGGCAGGGCGAGGTAGCTCAGGGCAGCCCGTACCACCGCCTGGCCCATCACCGCCGCGTCGTATTCGTTGGCGTTTACCCAGCTGTGCTGGAAGGTCTGGGACAGCTGTTCGGTGGCATGATCGACCAGGAACTGACTCTCGACGGTGATCAAACGCAGAATGTCGTTGGGTGCGTCTTCAGTTCGCAGCACCTGGGCTAGGGGGTCGTTGGCGACGCGGTGGAAGAAATCACTGAACACGGTCTGCATAGCGCTGTAGCCGTTGCCGTGGTTTTCGCTGATCGCCGTTTGCATTCCGGTGACGATGCTGTCGGTCAGGCGCAGGGCGTAGTGGCGCGCCAGGCCCCGGCGCGACTGGAATTCGTTGTAGAGGGTGCCCCTGCTGATGCCTGCGGCGGAAGCCACATCGGCCATGGTGATCGACGACCATTTCTTGACCAGCAGCAACCCGTGCATCGCGTCGAGAACCCCGTTATGCATCAGATTCGCAGCGGTGCTGCGATACGGATTGCGGGTTCGATGCTCGGGGTCGACCATGTAGCTGAGATTAGTGCGCATTGATAGTGCCTTCGACTTTCGGTCCACAATGTTGTTTTGGGTAGGCGCCGCCCGTGCATTTGCGAGAATGTCGACGACGTCGGTCCCGCCCGAATTAACTCCGGTAGGTCCTCGCGGGCCGGTTGTGACAACCGAAATGGCTACTGAAGGTTGCTATCTGGGGATATGGCCATACATGTCCGCATGGCCATATCCGGTGGGCTGATGGTGCTAGGTCCGGCTGACTTCGATCATCTCGAAGTCCGACTTTGCGGCGCCGCAGTCCGGGCAGCTCCAGTCGTCGGGAATGTCGTCCCAACGTGTTCCCGGGGCTATGCCGTCTTCGGGCCAACCTTGTGCCTCGTCATACTCAAACCCGCACTGCACGCAGCGATACAGCTTGAAATCGGTTGACATGTCAGGCCTCCTGTAGCTGGAAGTCGATCTTCTCCCGGACGCCGCAGTCTGGGCAGTTCCAAGTTTCATCGACATCGGCCCAGCTGGTGCCCGCCGGATACCCCTCGCGCGGGGCACCGACAGCTTCATCGTAGACGTAGTCGCACACCGGGCAGTGGTAAGCGGCCATCACCGGACACCGTAGGTGGCGAGGATCTTGTCGCGCTTGCGCGGATCGATGTTGACCTTGGTGATGTCGCCGTCGTAGTGCTCAATGACGCGGTGGTCCATCAGCTTCCGCCACAGCGGCGGGAAGTAGGTCAGCGTGATCAACGTGGCATAGCCGCTGGGCAGGTTGGGGGCGCCGTCCATGCTGCGCAGCGTCTGGTAGCGGCGTAGGGGATTGGCGTGGTGGTCGCTGTGCCGCTGCAGGTGGTACAGGAAGATGTTGGTGACGATGTGGTCGGAGTTCCAGCTGTGCACGGGTGCGCAGCGTTCGTAGCGCCCCGAAGCGGTGCGCTGCCGCAGCAGCCCATAGTGTTCGAGGTAGTTGACCGACTCCAACAGTGATGCGCCGAACAGTCCCTGAATGATCAGGAATGGCAGCACCTGCCAGCCGAACACGGCGGTCAGCGCGCCGAACAGAACCACCGACATGATCCAGGCGTTGAGCACATCGTTGCGCATGCTCAGGGTGGGCTTGTTGATGCGTTGCATGCGGCTCTTTTCCAGCTCCCATGCGGACTTGAGCGAGCCGAACATGCTGCGCGGGAGGAACATCCAGAAGCTTTCACCGAACCGTGCGCTGGCCGGGTCCTCCGGGGTGGAGACGCGGACGTGGTGGCCGCGGTTGTGCTCGATGTAGAAGTGGCCATACAGGGTCTGGGCGAGGGTGATCTTGGACAGCCACCGCTCCAGGTTCTCGCGTTTGTGTCCCAATTCGTGGGCGGTGTTGATGCCCACCCCGCCGACGACTCCGATGGTCATGGTGAGACCGATCTTGGAGATCAGGCCCAGTCCTGCGCCCAGTCCCAGCCAGCTCAAGTTGTCGGCCGACCACAGGTAGCAGGCCAAGACGAGGCTGACCATCTGCAGCGGAATGAAGGCGTAGGTGCAGTAGCGGTAGTACTTGTCGTTCTCCAGGCGCTCCATCACTTCGTCAGGAGGGTTCTCGCCGTCTGGGCCGAAGAACACATCCAGGGCCGGTAGCAGCAGGTAGAGCAGGAACGGTCCGATCCACCACAACACCGGAGTGACGGCGGTCCAGCCGAGCTTGCCGAACACCCATGCCAGCGCGAGGCTTGCCGGCAATGCCGTCGGCAGCACCAATCCCACCAGCCACAGGTATCGCTTCCGGTCTCGCCATTGCTGGACCGGATTTTCCGACTTTGGTTGCGCCACGGACGTCATGACGATCCTTTCTCAGTGTGGTCACTGCCCTGATCCAGGTAGTGCGGCCAGCGCGCCGGAGGGGCGACCGCTGGCATGTTTTGAACATATCAGAGGATTTGTGCAATCAATAGATAAATTTCTAGATTTGTTCAAACTGCCTGATCGTGCGGTGCCCACCGGGCCGTCGCGCCGTTTGACCGCGACGCCGATCGGGTATCAAGTTCGCCATGGCTGGCACCGCCGTTGCTCCCACACCCACCGGTGAGGTCTGGCCGGGCCGGGCCTACCCGCTGGGCGCGACGTATGACGGTATGGGTACGAATTTCGCGATCTTCAGCGAAGTCGCTGAGCGGATCGAGCTGTGTCTGTTCGATGCGGACGACACGGAGAGCCGGGTCGAACTGCCTGAGGTTGACGGGTTCGTCTGGCACGCGTATGTGCCGGCCATCGACCCCGGCCAGCGTTACGGATACCGCATCCACGGTCCCCACGATCCCCGCGCCGGGCACCGGTGCAATCCGAACAAGCTGCTGCTGGACCCTTATTCGAAGGCGATCGAAGGCACATTCGCCTGGAACCAGTCGCTGTTCGGCTATACCTTCGGTGACCCCGAGAGCCGCAATGACGAGGACTCCGCGGCCAGCATGCCCAAAGCGGTGGTGATCAATCCCTATTTCGACTGGGCAAACGATCGGCCCCCCGACCACCACTACGCCGACACGGTCATCTACGAAGCACACGTGAAAGGCCTGACACAGACCCATCCGGACATACCCGAACAGCTACGTGGCACCTATGCCGCGGTGGCGCACCCGGCAATCATCGACCACCTCAAAAGCATCGGTGTCACCGCGATCGAGCTGATGCCGGTACACCGTTTCGCCAACGACTCGACGTTGGCCGACAAGAATCTCTCGAATTACTGGGGCGACAACACGATCTCGTTCTTTGCGCCCGACCCGAAATATTCCAGCGCCATGCTGCCAGGGGGCCAGGTTCAGGAGTTCAAGGCGATGGTGCGCGCCCTGCACGAGGCGAACATCGAGGTGATCCTCGATGTCGTCTACAACCACACCGCCGAGGGCAACCATCTGGGGCCCACGCTCTCTATGCGTGGTATCGACAACGCCGCCTACTACCGGCTGGTCGATGATGACATGCGTTACTACGTGGATCACACCGGAACCGGCAACAGCTTCAATGTCAGCCATCCGCACTCGCTGCAGCTGATCATGGATTCGTTGCGCTACTGGGTCACCGAGATGCATGTTGATGGCTTCCGGTTCGATCTGGCGGCTACCCTGGCGCGCGAGTTCTATGAGGTCGATCGGTTGGCGACGTTTTTCGAACTCGTGCAACAGGATCCAACCGTCAGCCAGGTCAAGCTCATCGCCGAGCCGTGGGATGTGGGCCCCGGCGGCTATCAGGTGGGCAACTTTCCGCCGCAGTGGACGGAGTGGAACGGCAAGTACCGCGACACCGTTCGGGACTTCTGGCGCGGTGAGCCGGCCACGCTCGATGAGTTCGCCTACCGATTGTCCGGATCGGCCGACCTCTACGAGCACACCGGGCGAAGGCCGGTTGCTTCGATCAACTTCGTCACCGCCCATGACGGGTTCACACTGCGCGACCTGGTGTCCTACAACGACAAACACAACGAGGCCAACGGGGAGGACAACGACGACGGCGAGGGCCATAACCGCTCGTGGAACTGCGGTGTGGAAGGGCCCACCGATGACCCCGCGATCAATGCGCTGCGGGCCCGTCAGCAGCGCAACCTCATCGCTACTCTGATGCTGTCGCAGGGTGTCCCGATGATTTCGCACGGTGACGAGCTCGGGCGTACCCAATACGGGAACAACAACGGATACTGCCAGGACAGCGTGCTCACCTAGATCGACTGGTCCGACGTCGATACCGGCCTGCTGGAGTTCACCCATGCGGTGTCCGCACTACGTGCCAACCACCCGCTATTCCGTAGGCGGCGCTTCTTCAACGGAAAGCCGGTCGGTCGCCGTGGCGAAGCGGGGCTGCCCGACATCGCTTGGTTCGCCGCGGATGGATCAGAGATGGCTGACGAGGACTGGGGGGTCGGTTTCGCCAAGTCGATCGCCGTTTTCCTCAATGGTCAGGGCATCGCCGACCGGGACATGCGTGGCCACCGAGTCCTCGATGACTCGTTCATCCTGTGTTTCAACGCTCACTTCGAGCCCATCGACTTCACCCTCCCGCCGGTGGAGTTCGGCAGCGGTTGGCGGGTTGTGGTCGCTACCGCTGCCGCAACAGCGACTTCGGCCGGGGCTCTGCCGGCGGCGGCCACGATCGTCGTTGACGCGCGCAGCAGCGTGGTGCTGCAAGCGGTCACCGAGTAGACGTCGGCGATCTTCGGGCCACCGAACGCCTTACGCGGTCCGGGTACGGTCGATACGCTGTGGCTTGCGCGGGGCTCTTCGCGCAGCGTCGATGCGACCTTGCGCGCCGTGGATCGAAGGGAATCGCGCTGGCATCCTTCCAGGCCATGGCGCCGGGGGGAGTGACATCGGCTGGTGAAGGCGGGTTATGTCAAAGACCGTGGTGATCGGAGCCTCGAGCGGGCTGGGGCGCTGCATTGGTGTTGGACTTGCGCGGCGTGGCGATCATGTCGCACTTCTGGCCCGGCGGCGCGAGCGAACGGGGGCCGCCGCCAAGGAAGCGGGGCCGGGGACCGTCGCCGTCGAATGCGACGTTACCGATGAAGCGTCGTGCCGATCGGCGCTCGCCGCGGCGGCCGACGCGCTTGGGGGGATCGACAACCTCGTCTACGCCCCCGCCATCAGCCCCCTCGTTCGGCTGGCCGAAACCGACGCCGACACCTGGCGGCGGGTCTTTGACACTAACGTCATAGGCGCGTCGCTCGCGACGGCGGCGGCGTTGCCGCAACTGAGGGCCGCCGCGGGCAAGGCCGGTCTATCTCTCCTCGGACGCGGGCAGCCACGCGCCCCCATGGCCTGGCCTGGGTGCCTACGGCGTCAGCAAGGCGGCACTGGAACGACTCGTGGAGGCGTGGCGAGCCGAACACCCGGAAATCGGGTTCACCTGCGTCATCGTCGGAGAGTGCGCCGGCGGCGAGGGCGATGCTCAGACCGGCATGAACATCGGCTGGGATAGAGAGCTAGCTATGAAGGCCTATCCGCTTTGGCTGGCGCGTGGCTGCATGCCAGGCAAGTTGATGCCGGTCGAGGACTTGGTCAACATCGTGCACACGATCCTGCGCACCGACGCGGCTACCTCGATACCGGTCGTCATTGCCCGGGGCGCATCCGCTCCGGCCGGGGTGCTGGATGCGGGTCAGTCCTAGACTGAAAAATGTTGTTCCAGTGCGTGATTCAGTGAAGATTCGGGACCGTGATGAGTGACGAGGCGTTGGTTGCGGTGGTGACCGGGGCGAGCCGTGGGGCCGGGCGTGGTATCGCGGCGGCTCTGGCCGCGCGGGGCTGGCGGGTGTATGCGACGAGCCGCAGCGTCGCCGACGCGCCGCCCGGGGGAGTCGCGGTCCGGGTCGACCATCGCGATGACACGGCCACCGCCGCGCTGTTTGAGCGGGTGCAGCAGGAATCGGGCCGCCTTGATCTGCTGGTCAACAATGCCGCGGCGATCTCCGATGACTTGGTCGACCCCAAGCCGTTCTGGGAGAAGCCGCTTGCGCTGGCCGACGTACTCGATGTCGGTCTGCGGTCCTCTTATGTCGCATCCTGTTATGCCGCACCGCTTCTGGTGGCCGGCGGCCGCGGCCTGATCGCCTTCACCTCGTCACCGGGGTCGGTGTGTTACATGCACGGCCCGGCGTACGGGGCGCAGAAGGCCGGTATCGACAAGATGGCCGCCGACATGGCGGTGGACTTTCATGACACCGGCGTCGCAACGGTGTCGATCTGGATGGGCATCCTGCTGACCGAGAAGCTGCGAGGCGCATTCGGGCAACACCCAGACGGTCAGCGCACGCTCGCCAAGACCGCTGAGCACGCCGAAACCCCAGAATTCACCGGCTATTTGATCGATGCACTGTATCGGGATCCCGCTCTGGGCGAGCTGAGCGGACAAACCGTGATCGGCGCTGAGCTTGCCGAGCGCTACGGCATCACCGACGAGGGCGGACACCACCCGCCGTCTCACCGGCACATCTTGGGTGCACCGCGAACACCGAGCACCGTTGTGGTGCGGTAGCGCTCCGGCCCGGCTACCCGGTAATCAGACCCCACAACCCGGAGCCGCCCGCGTGCAGTGCGGCCTTGGTCACCTGCTCGTCCCAATAGTGGACCGAGCCGAACTCCGAACGCCAAGCCAATGCCGCGCGCGTGAATTCGTGCAGCCGGTGCTCTTCGGTGGTGCCGATGGCGCCATGCACCTGGTGGGCGTTGCGCACCACGACCGAGACGGCGTGGCCCACGCACGAGCGGGCAACCGCGACAAGAAAGTCCAAGTTCTGCGCCGACCATTGACTGGTGACGGCCTTGGTGAGTGCGGCCTCGGTCGCTGCCCTGGCCAGCGCGGTCTCGGCGGCGATGTCGGCGATTAGATTCTGTACCGCCTGGAACTTGGCCAGCGGACGGCCGAACTGGACGCGTGAGCTCACGTGCTCAACCGACAGATGCAGAATCTGGTCCAGCGCCGCGCAGACCTGGATCGCCCGCACCAGTGCCGACTTGAACTTCAGCGTTGAAACCACGGCTCCGGTGGTGGGCACACCCCGAAGGTCGAGATGGTCGGCACGGACCGTGTTACGCGGTTCGCCGATCATGTTGGCGCCGGGAGTGATAGTGAGTGTCTGCGCATCGACGTCGGCAAGGCGGTATTCGCCAGCCGATTGCCTGATCACCACGATGCGGTCGGCGTGAGAGGCCCATGGAACCTCGGTAGTGACCCCATCGGCGTCGAGTAGACACACCGTTCTTACCGCGGCGTCGGCGCCCATGTCATGGGCATCGAGCAACCAGCAAGCCAACAGATCATGTTCGGCCAACGGAATTCGCACCGCGTTGCGTACCGCTGCAGCTAGCAACTCGGCCGCCTCATACCAGCTGGCCCCGCTGCCGCCGCTGTCTTCCGCACCGGTGAGACGGGCCAGGCCAAGCTGCTCGAGTCGCTGCCACAGCGCCGGATCGCGCCGGCTTGCCTCGGTGGGGGGATGCGACGTGCGGTACTGGGCGAAGACCGCCTCCATCATGTTCACCAGGGCGGGGTCGACGGTGTGCACGGTGGCGCTCATCGCAGTCCCAATCCCCGCGCGATGACACCGCGCAGCACTTCGTTGGTTCCACCACGCAGGGTGAAGCCCGGCCGCTGGTCCAGCGCCGCGGTGACCAGGGCGGCGAACTCGGGATCGCGCGGGCGGTGCGGGGCGCCCGAGTCGGCCAGGTCGGTCGAGTCGGCCAGGTCGGCGAGTTCGGCTATGTCGCCCTCGGTGCTGCTGCCCAGCACCTTGACCACCGCCGCAGGTAGGTCGGCGGGATCGTTGCGCTCAAGTGCGCCAGCCACCGCGGCGGACATCTGGTGCAGGCCGGCGATGCGCGCCACCAGTCGCCCGAGCTGCTGGTCGCGGGTAAAGCGTTGCTCGGCCATGCTTTCGGCGGTAGCAGCCAGCAATACGAAGGTGGACAGGAAGCGCTCTGGTCCACTGCGCTCGAAGCTGAGTTCCGATGTCACCTGCGTCCAGCCGTTGCTGATTGCCCCGAACACCATCTCGTCGGGTACATGGGCGTTGTCGAGGATCACCTCGTTGAAGTGGTGGGCGCCATTCATGGAGATGATCGGCCGGGTCTGGACCCCCGGCCCGCGTAGGTCGACGATGAATTGACTTAGCCCGGCATGCCTGTGGTCGGGGTCCACCGGCGCGGTGCGCGCGAGCACGATGAACGCGTGGGCGCGGTGTGCCCCCGAGGTCCATACCTTTGTGCCCGACAACAGCCAACCGCCCTCGCCGCGTACCGCCCGGGTCCGCACGCTGGCCAGATCGGAACCGGAATCGGGCTCGCTCATGCCGATGCCGAAAAAGCACTCACCGCGCACAATCCGAGGCAGGAAGTGCGACTTCTGCAGTTCGGTCCCGTACTTGAGCAGTGACGGCACGATTTGACGGTCGGCTATCCAATGGGCGGCCACGGGTGCACCGGCGGCCAGCAGTTCTTCGGTGACGACGAATCGTTCCAGGAACGTGCGCCCGTGTCCGCCGTACTCGACGGGCACGGTCATGCCCAACCAGCCGCGGTCGGCGAGCGCGGCGGTGAAGTCCTCATCCCACGCCGACAGCCAGGCATCAACCGAGGGGGTGAACCCGCCGGCGGCGGACTGCTCGGCAAGAAATGCGCGGACCTCGCCGCGCAGGACATCGGCCCGGGGGGAATCGAGGGCCCCCGCGGGTGGCGCCAACCGGGGCAGCGCCATCAGCGCGTCCGCCACTTCGCAATGCGTTGTTGGTGTTCGGGGTCGCGATGGGCAAGTGGTTGCATGGCGGCGGCCATCCCCAGCGTCGACTCGAGCGAGCCGACCCGGGACTCTTGCAGCAGTCGCTTGGCCATGCGCAACGCGTGCGCGGGGTTCTTGACGATCCGCTCGGCCAGCTCCTGTGCCTGCGGCAGCAGATCGTCGTGGGGCACCACCCGGCTGACCATGCCCCATTCGAGAGCCGTTGCGGCATCGATGCGGTCGCCGGTCAGCGTCATCTCCGCGGCGCGCTCGTAGCCGATCGCACGCTGCAGAAACCAGGTGCCGCCGTCGCCGGGGATGATGCCGAGCGCGACGAAGCTCTCCGCGAACGAGGCTCGCTGCGATGCGATCCGGATGTCACACATCATCGCCAGGTCGCAGCCCGCGCCGATGGCCGCGCCGTTGATCGCACCGATGAGCGGGACTTCGAGACGGGCCAGTGCGCGCGGAATGCGCTGGATTCCGTCGGTGTAAGCCTGCCGCTGTTCGAGCGCGTCCAAGCCGAACATCCCGTCGCGGTTGGCCATTTCCTTGACGTTGCCGCCCCCCGAAAAGATCTTGCCGGCCCCGGTGAGAATGACCGCGCGGACGCTGGTGTCGATGTTCGCGTCGTCGACCGCGGCCTCGAATGCCGCGATGAAGTCCCTTCCGGTGATCGCGTTGCCCACATCGGGCAGGTTGATCGTCCAGGTCCGGATCGGTCCGTTGGTGGTGATGTCCAAGGCGGTGTTCATGAGGGCAACTGTAAGGAGTTGGTCCCCCACGTGGACCGGGCGGGCGCTGCCAGTGCCACGCTGTTCAACCATGACCGACATGACCAAATACGGTCCGTGGGTGGTGATCGCCGGCGGTTCGGAGGGGGTAGGCGCCGAGTTCGCCCGGCAGCTGGCTGGCGGCGGGCTGAATCTGGTGCTGATCGCGCGCGCATCCGGGCCGCTGGCCGATACGGTGCGACGCTGCCGGGAGACCGGCGTGCACGTGCGCACGATTGCCGTGGATCTCGTTGATCCCGAGGCGGTTGCGCTGATCTGCTCCGAGACGGCCGACCTCGAGGTCGGCTTGTTGATCTACAACGCGGGCGCCAACACCTGCCGGGAACAGTTCCTCGATGCCGAGCTAACCGAACTGGGTCGGGTGATCGACCTCAACGTGACGCGGATGCTCGAACTCGTGCACCACTTCGGGCGGCCGATGCGGGCGCGCCGCCGCGGCGGCATCTTGCTGGTCGGTTCGACGGCGGCCACCTACGGAGCGATGCGGCAGTCGGCATACGCCGGTGCCAAGGCGTTCAGCCGGCTGTTCGCCGAAAGCCTCTGGCTAGAGCTGCGCGAAGCCGGCGTGGATGTGCTTGAACTCGTGCTGGGGGTGACCCGCACGCCGGCGATGCAGCGGGCCG
Source organism: Mycobacterium pseudoshottsii JCM 15466 (assembly GCF_003584745.1). Taxonomy (NCBI): domain Bacteria; kingdom Bacillati; phylum Actinomycetota; class Actinomycetes; order Mycobacteriales; family Mycobacteriaceae; genus Mycobacterium; species Mycobacterium pseudoshottsii. The sequence goes on along the minus strand of NZ_AP018410.1, from coordinate 3,871,217 downwards.
GGCTGAACTTCGATGCGCCGGGAATCTTGGTTTCCGATCCGGCCGACGTAGCCCGTGAGGGTCTGGACAACCTGGCCAACGGTCCGGTTGTCATCGCCGGTGACAACGCCGCACACGTGCACCGCGGCAGCGGAGCGGACCGGGCGGCGATCGTCCTGCGCGCGCATCGGGCCATGCAGGCGCTCATCGGTTCGCCCCCGCCACCTCCCAAAGGGGATCGCGCATGACCGATGCCGCCGATCTGGTGGCCCGGTGTGCGCGGATCAACTGCTTCCTCCGGTGACGAAGCAGCGGCTATTGCCGGTGTCGAGGAACACTTCGTCGACGGCGGACTGGTCGACGGTCGGAAACTCCAAACGATGCACTTGTTGGCCGGCTTCGATGACGGCCTCTTGGGACTCGTTGCTGCCGTCCTTCTTGCGCACCACCGCGGTCACCTTGCCGGACTTCGACATGTCTTGCGGCTCATGGAAATACCACACTTCGATACCCGATCCGGACGAAGTGGGCTGCCAACCGTCGGAATAGAAGCAGGCCGGGTTTCCCTCGGCGTCCGGTGGTGGGGGCGGGCATATCGACAGTCCGACGCAGGGTGCGGTGGTGGTTGGGCTCGCGCCGGTGCGCGTCGTCATCGGGGTGGCCGGGTTGACGGCCGATGTCGACGAACTCGGAGCAGATGCTGCCGGTGGTGCGGGCCGCCCGGATGCGCATCCGGCGATGACCGCGCAACCGGCCAGGATGATGACCGGCAACCGGAATGCCTTTGACATGACTGCCCTCTCCGCGCCGCGACTCGTCGGACCACTCCTCGGGAGATTATGTCGCCTGCAAACTCCGGCCGGCGGCCAAAACAGCCAATTGGCGACGACAGAATCTGGGCGTCATCTGGGCATCGGCGAATTAGCGGACCGACGACGTCGTCTGGTGCGTGCCAGGTCACGCGCTAGGGCGCGCGCTGCGTTGCTCGATGGCGTGTGCGCTGCGGCGCAGTCTTTCGCCGAGCTTGCGAATGCCGGCGCCGTCGAGGTTGGCAAATACCGTGGCCATCACGGTCATGGTGGCCGAACCGTCGGGCCCGCGGATCGGCGCCGAGATCGTGGCGACACTGTGGGTGGCGCCGCTGGTCAGCTCCTCATCCAAGACGTCGATGATGGCCAGGTCGGCATAAGCGCGGGCCAATTGGGTGGTGATCTCATCGACCTCGCCGTCGGCGCTGAGCGCGCGCAACGCCGTGTAGACCCGAACGTACTGCCGGGTGAGCCGTTCGACGACGAAGCCGCGCCGTTGAATCTGGTTGAGTACTAATGTCATTCGCTGCAGAAACCGGGGGTTTGGCGCCCCGAATGCCCGCAGCCAGTCTTGCTGGGCATCCGGGCTCCACCAGGCGACATAGTCTCGTCCGATCGGAGCCACGAACGGTGTGCGCATACCCCGCGAGATCCGCGGTCCGCGCGGGCACTCGCCGACGGTGTCGATGACAACCAGCGTGGCGTCTTCCCGGCGGGCCAGCATCACTTGGGTGCCGGTGGCGGCGGCCAGCTCTTGCAGATCGCCTCGGTGTAACTGTGCGGTGGTCGGCGTGTCCAATCCGGCGATGGCCGGCCCCCAGCTGTAGCGAAACGTTTCGGGATCCCTGATCACCCACTCCCGCGCGGCCAGCGTGGTCAGGATGGCGTGACCGGTGGCGCGGCTGATGCCGAGGCCGCGGCAGATTTCGGCCAGCGAGAACTGCTTGGCCGAATTATGGCCGAGCAGTTCCAGCACCGCGATGACCCGCTCGGTGGGCGGGGACGAGCCTTGACTGGAAACTGAGGCTGGGTCTACGGTGTCCGTCAAAATATCGAACGGTATGTCGATATTTCGACAGACGCAAGGGCCGGTGGTGAGGGCATGAAATGCGGCAAATGGGGACGCGTCGGTGTCGCCCGGGAGCAGACGACGGGGTCGACGAGACGGGCCGGGCGATGCGGATGACCGCACTGGCCAGTCCCACCACCGACCGCTTTTTGCCCGGCGCTGGCGAAGAGCGCCGAGTCAGCTCCTCGACGTGGCGGGCGTTCGCGGTGTGGACCGCGATCTTCTGGGGCGCAACCGCGATCTTTGCGGCGCTGTTCTACCTGGGCGTGCTGGACTTCACGACCAGCACCAAAACGTCTCTTTACGGCATCAGCATCTGGCTCAACGGTTGGTTCATCCCGCTGCTGCTCCCCGGGGCGCGCAAGCGGCCGCGGATGGCGCTGTTTCACGAGTGCCTGGTGTTGTGGATGGTTTCCTACGCGATAACCAACCTGCTCTGGGAGATCCCCTGGGTGATCTTTTCGCCGTTTGTTTTCCACGACCTGCACACCCTGGGCGATATCGTCGCCTACACCCCGTGGCTGCGCGAGAACGTCCTGCACATGTACTGGTGGGACCTGGCCTCATTTGGTTCGGTTGACCTTCGTACGGTCAATCACAATCCGACGTTCTTCACCCTGGAGATCTATGCCTTCGGCAACATCGCCGGCGCGCTGGCGTTTTGGCGGCTCAACAAGAGACGCTCGCCGATGCGGTACCTGATCCCAGTCCTGGGAGCAGGAGAACCGGTGGTGGCTACCTTCATCTTCTCGTTCAGCGAAGTGTTCGGGGGCTTCAAGAACATGGCCGGCGGCGTGGCCGATACCCTGCTTGCGCTGGCGTGGACCCAATATCAGTACTTCGTTTTCCCGCTCGTCTTCGGGTGGCTGGGATGCAAACTCCTGTACGAGGATTGGCGCCGGTTGAGCGGGTCGACGGGGCCCGCGCGGGTATCCCTGAACCGGACTGGCCAGCCGGCCGGGGACGGGTGAGAGATCGTTGAGCTGGGTGCCGCCGGCGCCGCGGTCGAAGCGGTATCAGGCCGCACTGACCCGATAGATCTCGATCTGTTCGGGGAGGCCCTTGAGTTGCTGGGGGCCAAGGCTTTCGAAGGTCAGGCCGGAGCCGGCGGTCAGATCGCGCACGGTGCGGCTGGCGAACACTTCGCCGGCATCGGCCAGCGCGCCGATGCGGGCGCCGATGTGTACCGCCATGCCGCTCCACTCCTGGCCCCGTCGCTCACACTCGCCCGTATGTATTCCGGCGCGGATCGCGATGTTGAGGGCAGCAAGGGCCGGGACCAGCTGCAGGGCGCAGCGAGCCGCCTTCGTTGGTGCATCAAACAGCGCGAAAACACCGTCGCCAGTGTGCTTGGCGCGGGTGCCGCCGTAGCGCAGCAGTAGGTTGTCGACCACGCTGTCATGGCCGTTGAGCTGGTGACGCCATGCCGTATCGCCCATGGTGCTGAGCTTCTCGGTGGAACTCACGATGTCGGTGAACAGCACGGTCTTCAGCACGCGTTCGTCGGCCGGCGCACCCGACTCCCCGGTGAAGAAGTCGAGCACCTCCCGGGCCAGATCGTCGATGATGTCGAACGGAGTGTGGGGACCGGGCGGCAGGAGGCGAAACTGAGCGTTGGGAATTGCCGCCGCCAGTGCCGCCGAGGATTCCAGGGGTACGAGTTGATCACCGGGGCGCGCCAGGACCAATGTGGGAACGCGGATCGAACCCAGCACGGCACGGGCGTCGGTCGCCATGAAGGCCTGCCGCCACAGTTTCGCCATCGAAGGGCTTGACACCGACCGTTGCAGCCTGCCGAATAGCTCTCGCATTCCGGGCACCTCGGCCGCTTGACCGTAGAACAGTTCCGCCAATGCCCCTCGGCCCCAGTCATCTTCGATCGCGCAGAGCTGCGACTGCACCTCAGCGGGGGTGAATCCCCAGGGAAAGTCCGGCAGATCTTGGGAAAACCGTGCGGCGGTACCGAAGAGGCTCAGCAAGCCCACCCGGTCCGGGTAGGTTGCGGCGAACAAGATGCTCACGGCGCCGCCCTCGCTGGTACCCCAGAGTGCGGCTGGGTCGAGTCCCACCGAATCGACGATGGCACGCAGATCTTCTAGGCGCTCGTCCAGCGAGAGCAGATGCGTCGCCGGGTCCGAGAGGCCGGTCCCACGTCTATCCCACACCACCAGCCTGACCTGTTGGGAGGCGCGCTCGATGCCGGGCGCATAGGGACTGCCTGGTTCGTCGATCGTGTCAACGTTGCTGACCATCCACCCCGGCACCCAGATCACCGTCGGCCCGGACTGCCCGAACACCCGGTACGCCAGGTGCACGTCGCCATTGCGGGCGTACCGGACTCGATCGTCACTCATCCAACGATGGTGACACCACAACGGTCACCCGCGCGCGGGACTCTGGTACTTCTACGCGCCGGTTTTTGGCCGTCGCCGCGATTAGGCAAAACCGGGGCGAGATCCGGTGCGGGACGCAGCTGACACACTGAGGTGTGGCTGAAATCGACTTCACTGCGATCGCGCCGATCTTGACCGTCCGGAGTCTAGATGCGGCGCTGGCCCGGTATCGCACGTTGGGCTTCGCCGCTCGAGCCTACGAAGGTCCCGACCGGTACGGATTCGTCGACCGAGGGCAGGTGTCGATCCATCTCACCGAGTGGGCCGACCATGACCCGCTGAGCACCTCTGCCAGTGTCTACCTCTATGTCGGTGATGCCGACTCGGTCTACACGCAGTGGCAAGCGGTGGAAAACCTCGGCGGCCACTTTCATGCGCCGCACGACACGCCCTACGGATTGCGGGAGTTCGCCTACGTCGATCCTGATGGCACCTTGCATCGGGTCGGCTCACCGCTGAGCCACTGACAGGTATCGCAGCGCCACGCGCCCGAAGTCCTAAGGCCCGGGCCGGCTGGGTATTACGGCCCTAGCCCAGCACGGTCCGGGAATGATCGACTGTGCTGGCACGGCGATCTGCTCACACCTGGGCTCTCGGCGTGCTGGACTCAGAAATGGCTGGTGTCGATAGGATTTTCCGGTGGTTGGCGATACTGCGACGATGGCCCACCGGTGGATGTTGCGGGTGCGCTGGCTGATCGAACCCACCCTGGTGGTGCTCACCGTGGGTTTGTTGGTCATCGGTGGCCTCGCCTGGCTCTTCGGTGCGCGGGTGGTGGCCGACGGCTGCTGGATCACGGCCACCGTGGTGGCCGTCGTGCCGGCGCTGACCTGGGTCGTTTTGGCGTTGCGCCGGGGTCAAGTCGGCGTGGACATCATCGCGGTCCTATCGCTGGTCGGCACCCTGCTGGTCCACGAATACCTGGCCGGTGCCTTGATTGCGGTGATGCTGGCGGGCGGGCGTGCGCTCGACGCGGCCGCGCAACGCCGTGCCACCCGGGACCTGAGGTTGTTGCTGGAGCGTGCGCCGCGGTTTGCGCGGCGACGCACCGGATCCGACGTCAGCCAGATCCCGCTGGCGGAGGTGGTCGTCAACGACATCCTGGTCGTGGGCCCGAGTGAAGTGGTCCCGGTGGACGGCCGGATCGCCGATGTGGTGGCGGTACTGGACGAGTCGGCCCTGACCGGTGAGCCGCTGCAGGTCGAACGTGGTGTCGGCGAACCGGTCCGCAGTGGTGTGGTCAATGCGGGCGGCGCCTTTGAGATTCGGGCGAGCGCGACGGCGGACGAGAGCACCTACGCGGGCATCGTACGGATGGCGCAGCAGGCCGGCGCCGAGAATGCGCCGATCGTGCGGTTGGCGGACCGTTACGCGGCCTGGTTTCTGCCGATGGCGCTGGTGCTGGCCGCGGCGTCATGGCTCGCCAGCGGCTCCGCGGTGCGAGCCGTTGCCGTGCTGGTGGTCGCCACGCCATGCCCGCTGCTGCTGGCAGCACCGGTCGCGATCGTCTCCGGCCTGTCCCGCGCCTCACGCATGGGCGTGGTGATTCGCGGTGGCGGCGCACTGGAAAACCTCGGTCACGCAACGACATTGATGATGGACAAGACCGGCACGTTGACGGTGGGGCGCCCCTCGGTGGTCGACGTGGTGAGCGCACCCGGTAGCGGCGGGACCGAGCTGCTGCGCCAGGCCGCCTCGGTTGACCAGCTTTCCCCGCACGTCCTTGCCGAAGCCATCGTCACCGAGGCGCTCAATCGCGGTTTGCAGCTGTCACTGCCGGCAGACGTCGTCGAGGAGCCGGGCCGCGGTGTCAGTGCCACCATCGACGGGCGGCGCCTGACGGTCGGCAAGCTATCGGCCGACACGGCGACCGGCCCTTGGGCGCGAGCCGCGGTCAACCGCGCCCGCCTCGGCGGTGCGGCAATCGCGTGGGTCTGTGTGGACGGCGACCCCCAGGGCGCGGTGTTGCTGCGGGATCCGTTGCGTCGGCAGGCGCCACGAACCATGCACCGGTTACGCCAGGCCGGCTTCACCCGGCTGATCCTGCTCACCGGCGACCGAGCCGAGCCGACTCGGGAGGTGGCCGCCATTTTGGGCCTCGACGAGGTCTATGCCGACCAGGGCCCGGCCGACAAATTCAGCGCGGTGCGCGCCGAAACCCAACGGGCAGTGACCGTGATGGTCGGCGACGGTGTCAACGATGCTCCTGCACTGGCGGCGGCCACGGTTGGGGTGGCGATGGGAGCACGTGGGGCCACCGCGTCTTCGGAGGCCGCCGACATAGTGTTGACCACCGACCGCCTCGACCGGTTGGCCGACGCGATGGATATCGCTCGGTGGTCGCGGCGCATTGCGGTACAAAGCGCCAGCGTTGGCATGGGCCTGTCCCTGCTGGCCATGGCGATGGCCGCACTGGGCTGGTTGCCGCCCGCGGCGGGTGCGCTGCTGTAAGAAGGCATCGACGTCGCGGTGATACCCTCGCGCAGGACGATTCTTAGCGCGTTTGCGCTGTGCTGCCGTGCTGATGGCGCGTTGGCCGCTTCGACAATGGCACAAAGTCCCTCGCTGCAGGGACGCCATGCCCTCGTATGGCCGATGTGATTGCGCAATCGTTGAGGAGGACGACTTGCCGAAGGAGCAGCAATCATGAATGCGCATTTCCCGGATGCCGGCACGGTCCGAACTGTTCTCACCCTCGCCTCGCGCGCGCCCTCGGTGCACAACACCCAGCCGTGGCGTTGGCAGGTTGGGGCAACGACGCTGCATTTGTACGCCGACACGAGCCTGCAGCTGCCCAACACCGACCCGGAGGGGCGAGACCTCATCTCGAGTTGCGGCGCCGCCTTGAATCACTGCGTCATTGCGCTGGCGGCGGTCGGCTGGCATGCCAAGGTGGCTCGTCTGCCGAACCCGGCCGATCCGACTCACCTTGCCGCGCTGGAGGTGTCCCGCCACACCCCCGACCAGCTGAACATCACCCTGGCCGCAGCGATACCGAGGCGCCGAACCGATCGGCGCCACTACAGCTTCTGGCCGGTTCCGGTAAGCGATGTTGCCCTGATGGCGGCGCGGGCCGCCCGCTGCGGGGTATCGCTGCGGCAAGTCGACGCCACGGACAAGTTGAACGCGATTGTGGCGAAGTCTGTCTGGGACCACGCCGCCGATGACGAGTATCTGGCCGAACTCAACGCCTGGAGCGGGCGGCACGCCTCGGCCTCCGGTGTTCCGGCTCGCAACACGCCCGTCTCCGATCCCGCGGCGCCGCTGCCCAGCCGGCTATTCGCCGGCTCAACGTTGGCGATGCCGGCCGATGCCGCGCCCGCCGATGACAATGCGGTGATGCTGGCGTTGGGAACTCGAACCGACGACCGGCTCGCCCAGCTCCGCGCCGGCGAGGCCACCAGCGTCGTGCTACTCACCGCGACAGCGATGGGTCTGGCCAGTTGCCCGGTCACCGAACCGCTCGAGATTGCCGAAACACGCGAGTCCGTTCGGACCGATGTGTTCGGCAACAATGACTATCCGCAGATGCTGCTTCGGGTGGGATGGGCCCCGATCAACGCCGATCCACTGCCGTCGACCCCGCGACGTCCACTCGCCGAGATCGTCGAGTGGATGTCTGACCGCGAACAATGCGGCACCGAATAGCCCCCTGGTGCGGCGTACGCGGCCTCGGGCGAGCCGCACCGCGGGGACGGGGAAAGCTGTGATGGAGACGTTCAAACTGGACCCACGGGACTGGTGGATCGCTCGCATCGCCGGCCGCAACCCACTGCTTCGGCGCGCCGACCGCGTCGAAGCCTTGGTCGTGCTGATCGTGCTGGCGGCATCGCTAGTCGCAATACCGGTCGCCGCGGTGTTGGGCGCGGTCGTCTTCAACGCACGTGCTGATCAATACGCCGAGCAGGCACAGGTGCGCCACCCCGTTACAGCGGAAGTGACCGGCACGACGCGCAACCCGAACACCGAAGCCGTTGTGGTGCAAGTGCGATGGCCCGGGGCGGCCGCGCAGCACTCCGGTTCGCTGCAACGCACCAGCCCGGTCAAGGCGGGCCAGCGTATCCAAGTATGGGTGGATCGAGACGACAATCTGGTGCGGCCGCCGACACCGACTTGGCACGCCGCCGTCGACGCGGTCGGCGTGACCATGGTGATCCTGCTGAGCATGTGCGTCGTGCTGGCAGCACTGGTGGCCGCGGTCCGTACCCAGCTCGATCGAGTGCGTGACGCACAGTGGGACCGTGAGCTCGGTTGTCTGCAAGACGATGACGGCAGGACGAATCGATATTGATGAGATGGCTGGCGGGCTTCACTTCGGCTGGCACAGGCCGAAATTCAGGCGTTGTGCCCTTTGGCGTCTGTCGTGAAATAGGCTGATGAGTGTGACGATGAACAGACCCGGGACAGATTCCGGCGCCGCGTTGTTGGACATGGCCGGGCTGCGTCGCCTCGTCGAGGTGCTGATGGGGCGGCAATATCGGGTGGTCGGTCCGACCTTGCGTGACAACGCGATTGTGCTTGCCGAACTCGAGTCCGCAGACGACCTTCCGCGCGGCTGGGGTGTTGACGTGGCTCCGGGGCACTATCGGCTGCGTCGTCGCGATGACGATGCGGCCTTCGGGCACTCGGCGGGACCGCAATCCTGGAAGCAGTTCCTGCATCCGCCGCGTCAGCGGATGTGGGCCGGCACTCGAGACGGGGATGGCGCAGCCGAATCCGAGCCGGAGGCCCCGCGTTACGCATTCCTTGGCGTGCGCGGTTGTGATCTGGCGGCGATCGCGACGTTGGGCGGGGTGTTGGGTCGTTCCGACTACCCCGACAGCGCATTTGTCGGTCGCCGGCGCCAGATCTTTGTGGTAGCGGTGAACTGCGCCGAGCCCGGGGGAGTGTGCTTCTGCGCGTCGATGGGCACCGGTCCCGGCGTTGGACCCGGCTACGACCTGGCGCTCACCGAGCGTGTTGGTTCCGACGGAGTCGGTTACGTCGTTGACGTCGGCAGTCCACAGGGCGCCGACGTGCTCGCCGCGCTGCCGCATCAGTCAGCCAGCAGCGGCGACGTGGCGTCGGCGCGCGCCGATGTCGAGGCCGCCGCCGACCGGATGGGACGGCAGATGCCCGAGGTCGATCTGCGTGACCTGCTGCTGCGCTCCCGGGAGTCGCCGCAGTGGGAGGAGGTGGCCAGTCGCTGCCTGACCTGTGGCAACTGCACGATGGTCTGCCCCACCTGCTTTTGCACCAGCACCGAAGACGTCAGCGATCTCACCGGCGAACACGCCGAACGCTGGCGGCATTGGGCGTCATGTTTCGAGTTCGACTTCACCTACGTCCACGGCGGCGGCAGCGTGCGCCAATCCGGCGCGTCACGCTACCGGCATTGGCTGACCCACAAGTTGGCTACCTGGCACGACCAGTTCGGCATGTCGGGCTGTGTGGGCTGTGGGCGATGCATCGCCTGGTGCCCCACCGGCATCGACATCACCGCTGAGATGAACAAGATGGTCGACGATGACTGACGCAGCGGCCGGAGTCGCAGCGCCGCCATCAGCGATGGCGCCAGTCCCGTATCGGGTGCGCAGTCGCGTTGTGGAGAGCCCGGATTCGGCGACGCTGTACCTGGAGCCGGTCAGCGAGGCATTGCGGCGCCCGGAGCCGGGCGAATTCATGATGCTCTACGCATTCGGGGTGGGCGAGGCGGCAATCTCGATCAGTGGCGATCCCAGCGTCACAGATGGGTCGATCACCCACACGATTCGCGCGGTCGGGGCGGTCAGCCGTGCCCTGCACGATGCCGCACCGGGCAGCATCGTGGGAGTGCGGGGCCCATTCGGCACGACCTGGGGGCTTGATGAGGCGGCCGGCCGTGATCTGGTCATGGTCGCCGGCGGTGTGGGGTTGTGCCCCTTGCGTCCAGCGGTCCTGGGCGCGCTGGCGCAGCGCTCTCGCTACCGCAGGCTGACGCTGATCGTGGGCGCCCGCTCCCGGGCGGATTTCGTGTTCGCGGCCCAGCTGGAAAAGTGGGCCCAGGACCCCGATATCGAACTGCACGTCACCGTCGACGTCCCGGTTCAGGGCTGGCGCGGCGAGGTCGGTCTGGTCACCGAGCCGCTGCGCCGACTTGCCCTGGACCCCGAACACGCCACCGCATTCCTGTGCGGGCCCGAACCGATGTTGCGGTTCGGGGCCGAAGCTCTGCTGGCAAAAGGGGTAGCGGCCCAAGATATTCGGGTCTCATTGGAGCGCAACATGCAATGCGGTGTGGGGTGGTGCGGTCACTGCCAGCTGGGACCGCTGCTGTTGTGCCGGGACGGGCCCGTCGTCAGCTATGACGTCGCCGGACCGCTGCTACGAGTGAAAGAGCTTTAGATGGGCCCAACCACTTTGGCTGTGTGGAAATTCGCCTCCTGCGACGGTTGTCAGTTGACCCTGTTGGACTGCGAGGACGAGCTGCTCACGCTTGCCGATCAGGTGCAGATCGCCACATTCGCCGAGGCGTCCAGCACCATGGTGGGCGGGCCCTACGACGTTTCGCTGGTCGAGGGGTCGATCACCACCCATCACGACGAGCAACGTATCCAAGAGATTCGGGCCCAGTCCAAGCTGCTGATCACCATCGGTGCCTGCGCGACCGCCGGGGGAGTGCAGGCGCTGCGCAACTTCGCCGACGTCGCCGAGTTCACCTCGGTCGTCTACGCCAAGCCCGAATACATCGACACCCTGGCCACTTCCACGCCGATATCCGCGCACGTCAAAGTCGACTACCAGCTGCACGGCTGCCCCATTGACCGAGGGCAGCTGCTCGATATTCTCGAGGCGCTGCTGATCGGGCGTAAACCGCGGCTGCCGGCCAAGACGGTGTGCACGGAGTGCAAACTGCGCGGCGTGACGTGCGTGATTGTCGCCGAGGGTACCCCGTGCCTGGGCCCGGTCACCCACGCCGGCTGCGGTGCGCTGTGTCCCAGGCACCATCGCGGCTGCTATGGCTGCTTCGGTCCATCGGCGGCACCGCAGACCGCGACCTTGATCCCGCTGCTGCGCCGGGACGGCATGTCCGAAGGCGGTGTCGACCGGGTGTTCTCGACTTTCAACGTCACCAGTTTCGCCGCGGAGCGGAGCAAGTGATGGCACCTGACAACCGGACGCTGAGCGTCGGAACGTTGACACGTGTCGAAGGCGAAGGGGCGCTCTACGTTTCGCTCAAAGATGGCGAGCTGGACCGAGTCGAGCTCAACATCTACGAGCCGCCAAGGTTTTTCGAAGCGTTCCTGCGCGGCCGCGCGCACACCGAGCCGCCCGACTTGACCGCGCGGATCTGCGGCATCTGTCCGGTCGCCTACCAGGTCAGTGCCTGCAATGCGCTCGAAGGTGCCTGCGGTGTCGAGCTGGACGCGGACCTGATAGAGCTGCGCCGGTTGCTGTACTGCGGCGAATGGATACACAGCCACGTCCTGCACATCTGCTTGTTACACGCACCGGACTTTCTGGGCTATCCCGACGCGATCGCCTTCGCCCGAGACGAACGTGAGATCGTCGAGCGCGGGTTACGCCTGAAGAAGGCCGGTAACCAGCTGATGGAGTTCGTGGGCGGGCGGGCGATCCACCCGATCAATGTTCGGCTGGGCGGATTCTATTCCGTCCCAACTCGATCGGACTTCGCGCCGATGGCTGAGCAGTTGCGCCGCGCTCTGGACGACGCGCTGGCCGCCGTGGAGTGGGTGGCCGGGTTCGAGTTCCCCGACCTCGAGTTCGACCATGAGTTCCTGGCGCTCACTACGCCCGACCGCTACCCGATCGAGAACGGCACCATCGCGCGCAGTGCCGGACCGGTCTTTCCGGTGGCCGAATTCACCGACCACGTCGTGGAGCTGCAGGTGCCCCATTCAACCGCCCTGCATGCCACATTGGACGGCGGCTGCCATGTGACCGGTCCGCTGGCCCGCTACGCGCTGAACTCGTCGTTACTCACCCCGATAGCCGCGCAGGCCGCCGCCCGGGCCGGACTTTCCGCCCAGTGCCGAAATCCATTCCGCAGCATCATCGTTCGTGCCGTGGAAGTGGTGTACGCGATAGAAGAGGCGCTGCGGATCATCGAGAACTACCAGCGGCCGGCGCGACCGTTCGTCGAGGTGCCGGCTCGGGCCGGGGTGGGCCATGGCGTCAGCGAGGCGCCACGGGGACTGCTCTACCACCGCTACCGTATCGACGATGCCGGATTGGTGTCGGCGGCCACCATCGTTCCGCCCACCTCGCAGAATCAGGCGGCCATCGAGGCCGACCTGGCCCGGGTGGTTTCGGAGAACCTCGCTCTTGACGACGAGGTGCTCACCACCATGTGTGAACGTGCGATCCGCAACTATGATCCGTGCATCTCGTGCTCGACACACTTCCTGACACTCACCCTCGAGCGTGGATGAACGCAGCTGTCGTCGTCATCGGGCTCGGCAATCGCTACCGGCGTGACGACGGTGTCGGGGTGGCCGCCGCCACGGCGTTGCGGGAGCTGGCGTTGTCGGGCGTTCGTGTGGTGACCGACCTCGCGGATCCGATTAGTCTGCTCGAAGCGTGGTCGGGTGCCGGGCTGGCCGTGCTGATCGATGCCGCGGTCGCGACGCCAGCAACACCGGGCCGGGTGCGTCGCTGTGCCCTGGGCGACCTGGCGGCCGGATCCAGCGGGGTGAGTTCGCACCGGGCCGACGTAGCCAAGGCATACGCACTGGGACAAGCCTTGGACCGGGTGCCCGAACGGCTGGTCATCATCACCGTCGACGTCGCCGACATCGGCCACGGCGTTGGTTTGACGCCACAGGTCTTGGATGCCATTCCGGTGGTGGTCGGCCTGGCCGTCGATGAAATCGGTCGCCCGCGGCCACGCGCCGAAGTGTAGCGGACGTCGATCAGGCCGGCGCGGCCGCTTCGGTGGCGGCCAGCAAGGCGATGGCGGCGACTAGCTTCTGGGTCGCCTCATCGGCGATCGAGATGAGCGCCGCCTCGCCCGTCACCGCGAGCAGCATGCCCGGATTCACCGCCTCGACCAGCACGTCGCCCGGGCGGTCCGGGTCGGCGCGAACCAAGACGTTGCAGGGCAGCAGCAGCCCGATCTCGTGGTCGGCTTCGATGGCCCGGTGCGCCAGGTCCGGGTCACAGGCGCCGAGGATCAGATAGTCCTCCATCTGCGCGCCGAGTTTGGCTTACAGCGTCGCCTTGACATCGATCTCGGTGAGCACCCCAAGCCCTTGGGCGGCCAGAGCCGCCCGGGTGCGTGCCACCGCGTCATCGAACGGGGCCGTCAACCTTGTCGATAACGCGAGGCCCATGGTGATTCCTTCCGTAGCTGACCCCGACGGTGAGGTGCCGGGCGGTGTGTCGCTCATGGTGCTAACTCGGTTGGCGCCCGAGCCGACCACCGCGTCCGTAGCGACGAGCTAGAGCTATCTGAGCATCGACGCACACCGTATGGGAGGGTCCGAAGTCCCTTTCTCGCAGAGACATTCGTCGTGAGAGGCAGGTATGGGACCGGCCGGGCCGAACGCACCGGAATTGGGAATGGCCGCCGACCCATTACTCGGGTGCAATCGCCTCGGCGACGCGTTGGGGTATCACGTTCAGCAGGGTAGGAACGACACCCGCAACTTGCATATCGGGGATCGTGATGTCGAGCGGGGCGGGACTCCCCGTGCCCGGAAGTTCGATTGTCGCGGTGATCGGTTGCGGCTGGGCCAGCACTCCGCCGAAGGGCATCCGGACCAGGACCGGCGTGTTGGCGCCGACGACGATGGGAGGCGTCAGGGGCGTCAACGGGATAGTCACCGTCTCGCTCACCGGCACCCTTAGCTCCACGACGGTTTCGCCGTTGAGGAAACCGTCCAACACGTAGGCGGGCATATCGAGCAAGGCGCCGACAGCCCCCACACCGTTTCCCGTGGCCACCGCTCCGCCGGAGCACCGTCAGGCCCGTTGCAAACCCATCGAGCGTGGCGATCGGCGGGCCGATTGCGGCCAAGGCGATCGAGTTGACGACCGTGCTGGTGGCGTTGAAGCTGTTCTGCACCATTTGCGTGAGAATGGCGCCCGGCGGAAGCAGGTCGATCAGGTCCTGCTGCATCTGCGCAGGCAGTGACATCAGCGGGAGTAGCTCTCCCGCTGGGCCCTCGACGGTGATCTGCGAGAGGTTGTTGATGTTGACTCCGCTGAGGAAAAGATCCACCGCGGCTCGCGGGACGTAGTCCACCGCGTCGTTGTAGTCGCCCGCCATCACCGCTTGGTTGGCCTTGTCGACGTCGCCGAAAAAGTTGGGCAAAGTCTGCGGCAGCTCCGCGCCCGCGTTCTGCAGCGCGTCCACAACTACCTGGCCGTAGCCAACTTGCTTGCCGAGGTATCCCTGCAGCTCCGCCGGGAAATTCACGGCGTCGGCGACGGCGAGTCCGATGTTCGCCGGCAGGTTCGCCACAGTTGCGGGGAGGTCTTGCGCGGCGGCCGCGAGTCCGCCGCCTATCGTCCGGGCGTATTCGGCTTGGTTTGCGATCACCTGCTGCGCGGCCGGGAACGGATGGGCAGCCCAGTCGCTATAGATGGTCTGCAGATTGGCGCAGGTATTGGCGAACAGGGTTTGCCATGGCCCCTCGGCAACGGCAGGCGAACCGGTTGTCGGAGCGAACGGGCCAAACCCGAACAGCCCGGGCAACAGGGAGCCGCCGCCGAGAACAGATATGGCGGCACCAATCTCTGGCGGGGCGCCCGGGAGAAGTTCTCCCACCGAGATTGCACCGGTGATCGGGCCCAACTCGGTGTTGCCCGCACTCAACTCGGCGAGGAAGGCGCCGCCGGGCGCCGCGGCCGCCGGAGCCGGCGAGTTCGCCGGGTTCGCCTGGCCCAGCCGGGCGTTGGCGAACTCGGTGTCGAGGTATGCGGCCGCGCCGCCGCGCAAGAGGCTGACAAATTCGTCGTGAAATGCTGCCGCCCGCGCACTGAACGTCTGAAATTGCTTGCCGTAGGTACCGAAGAACTCCGAGATAGCGATCGACACATCATCAGAGGCCGCGGCGGCGACGGTAGTTGTGGGACCGGCCCCGGCAGCCGTCGCATCCTCGATCTTCGAGCCGATACCCGCCAAATGCCCGGCTGCGTTGCTCAACGCGTCGGGTTCGGCGACTACCAGCGACACTGCCATCCCCCCCGGTTCGACGTACGGCCCCGTGCGGCCCATCTTCACAGGCGAGCACGTCAGCCGTATCCGAAATCTGTCGTTTTCAGGGCAGATCTAACCCAGATCTAACAAACTCGCCGTGCTGGCGCCGGCGATCACGAGTCGGCGCCGGCGCCAGCTGGCGGTTGGTTTATTCCTGGCCCGGTGGACCGAACTGGAACCGCCGACCTGTCACCGCGTCCGGCAGAATCCGCACATAGTGGGTTTTCTCCGTTGCCGTCCACGTCAACAGGTGAGCGCTCTCGGCCTCCGCGATCTCCTCGTCGGTGCGCATCGAACGGGCCCTGCCCTCGACGATGACGCTCCAGCCCTCGCTGGAGGTGTGATCGTCAACTTCGAACAGGACTTTGTGGTTTATCGCCGTGCTGACCAACTTGGTGCCCTCGGCCGTGCGGAACAGCACGGTGCGGCGCTGGACGACGAAGTTCACCGGGAAGATCTGCGGCCGCCCGTCGACGCTGGTAACCAGCCGTCCTAACGTGACGCTTTTCATCAGGTCCCAGCATTCGTGCACGGGCAGGATGGTGATCCCATCACCGGCTCCCGACATCAGCCAACCCCTCTCCTTTGGTAGGTCACAAGCATGATGCTATTGAAGTCGGCGGCGCGCATCGCCGGCCCAAGGTCCTACCGGGCAGGGACCAATGT
Source organism: Mycobacterium pseudoshottsii JCM 15466 (assembly GCF_003584745.1). Lineage (NCBI taxonomy): Bacteria > Bacillati > Actinomycetota > Actinomycetes > Mycobacteriales > Mycobacteriaceae > Mycobacterium > Mycobacterium pseudoshottsii. The sequence continues at coordinate 3,855,119 of NZ_AP018410.1, read as the reverse complement.
CGTTCAAGCGGTTTTGGACGCGTGTGTCTCGACGTAGGTCACGACATCGTTGAGGGTGCGCAGGGTCGCGTAGTCGGATTCGGGGATGTCCACGTGCATCCGTTTGTGGATACCGAGTAGAAAGTTCAGCCAATCCATCGAGTCAAGATCGACCTGATCGCGCAGCAGCACATCGTCACAGATGTCATCGGCGTCGACCTCGGGCGCGATGGTCGTCAATACCGACAGGACCACGGCGCGGGTGTCTTGTTGTGTCGTCATGTGCCCATCACTTCTCTAGCAGGTCGGGCTGCTGAAGCAGCTCGTTGATCGCGGCCAGAAATAGGGCGCCACGGTGTACATCGCTGGCCCGGTGGTCTGCGGCGAGGGTGCCCTCCACGGTGGTGACAACGCGAATCCCGCCGTCGATGACGCACACTCGTTGGGCCGGTTTCCCGAACCCGACAATGGCCACCTGCGGCGGGTAGATCACGCCGAAGACGGTGTCGACGCCCTGGTCGCCAAGGTTGGTGACCGTGATGGTCGGGTCCGACATCTCCGAACTGCGCAGCGAACCGGCGCGTGCCCGCGCGACGAGGTCGGTGAGGTCACCCATCAATTCGTCGAGCTTCTTGTCGGCGACGTCGTGGATGGCCGGGGCGACCAGCCCACCCCCGCGAAGTGATATCCCGACCCCGACATGCACGCCGGTGGCGGCCTGGAACCCATCGTCGCGCCAGAAGCCGTTGAACTCGCCGAAGCGTTGGGCGGCCAGTCCGACGGCCTTGAGCAGCAAGACGGCCGGCAGCACCCGCTCGGTGATTGAGCGTTGCGCATTTCGGGTGGTCAGCCAGTTCAGTGACTTCTCCATCAGGATTTCGTCGGCGAGATAGTAGTGCGGGATCTCCCGCTTCGACCGGCTCATCGCCGCGGCGATGGATTTGCGCATTTGCGCGGCACGCTCGGCGATCTTGTTCTGGGCCGTGGATTTGGCCCCGATGGATTTGGCGGACGTGCTCGCAGCCGTGGCCGCGGGCCGCTTGGCAGGTACGGCGCTGGCGGCGGCGTGCTCGACGTCGCTGATCGTGACCGCCCCTTGGGGGCCGGTGCCGCTGACCGCGTCGAGATCGACATGCAGGGATTGGGCCAGCCGGCGGGCGGCGGGGGAGACCCAGCGCCGGTGGCGCGGCGCCGCGGTGGCGCCGTGGGCGGGCGCCGGTGCCGATGCGGCTACCGTGGGGGCGGGTTTGGCGCGCTTGCGGGGTCGCTGGCGCGGCGACTTCTGCGGACTGGCTCCCGGCTCCAGCAGGGTGGCCAGTACCGTTCCGACTTCGACAGTATCGCCGACGGGGACGACCAGCTCATCGACCGTGCCCTCCTGCCAGCACTCGATCTCCACGGCGGCCTTGGTCGTCTCGACGATCGCCACGATCTGTCCGCGGCTTACCTTGTCACCCGGCTTGACCAGCCATTCGTTCAGCGTGCCCTCGTCCATGTCGGAGCCCAGGGCGGGCATTTTGAACTCGATCATGACTGGTCACCGAACAGCGCTTGGACCGCGGCAATGATCTTGTCGGGTTGGGGCAGCGCCGCCTGCTCCAAGTGTTTGGCATAGGGGATGGGGACCTCCACACTGCACACCCGCGAAACCGGTGCATCCAGGTCATAGAAGGCGCCCTCCATGATTTGCGCGGAGATCTCGCCGGCCAAACTTCCACTGCGCCAAGCTTCGTCGATCACCACCGCTCGATGCGTCTTGCGGACGGACTCCAGGATCGTGTCGGTATCCAATGGACGCAACACCCGCAGATCGACGACCTCACACTCGATTCCGTTCAGCGACAACTCGTTTGCCGCGTCCAGCGCCTTGGCCAGGCAGCCGCCGTAGGCGATCAAGGTGACGTCGGTACCGCTGCGGCGCACCGCCGCCTTACAGATGTCGGTCGGCTTGAGCACATCGATATCGGCGGAGGTGTTGTACAGCTGTACGTGCTCGAAGATGATCACCGGATCCGGGTCAGCCAGCGCGGGGGCGAGCATTCCGTAGGCATCCTCGACCGTGGCGGGGGCGAGGACCTTGATCCCCGGGACGTGGGCATACCAGGGCTCCAGGCTGTGTGAGTGCTGCGCCGCCAGCTGACGTCCGGCGCCGGTCGCCATTCGCACCACGATCGGTACCGAGAACTGCCCGCCGGACATGTGTCGCAGGGCGGCCGCGGTGTTGACGATCTGGTCGAGGGCCAACAGGCTGAAATGACTGTCATCACTTCCACGATGGGACGTAACCCGTTGAGTGCCGCGCCGATTCCGATGCCGACGAAGCCCAGCTCGGACAGCGGTGTGTCGCGCACCCGCTCGGGTCCGAACTCCTCGAGCAAGCCCTTGGATGCGGCGTAGGTGCCCCCGTAGCGGCCGACGTCCTCGCCCATCAGCACCACCCGCGGGTCGTTGCTCAACGCGTCGTGCAAGCCATCGTGGACAGCGGTTCGGTAGGTGGTCTTCATCGCGCCGGCTCCCAGATCGATTCCGCGGTCGCATCGCAGCTATCGGGCGGAGTCAGTACGTCGCGTTCGAGATCCGATGCTTCCTCCCATGTTCCGGCATCGGCGAAGGCAACCGCCGTAGCGATCTCGTCGGCCGCCGACCCTTCGATGTCGCGCACGTCGTCATCGGTCAGCGTGCCGCTGTTCAGACACTGTTCGGTGAACAGCCGGATCGGGTCGCGCTCGCGCCATCGCTGCACTTCCGCCTTGTCCCGGTACAGCTCGGGGTCGAACATCGAATGGGCCCGGAATCGGTAGGTACGGAACTCGATGAAGAACGGTCCGCCGGTGCTGCGGATGTGGTCGACACCCTGCTGGGTAGCGCTCATGCAGGCCGCTACGTCCATCCCGTCGACCGCCAGCGTCGCAACGTTGTACGACGCCGCCTTGACCGTGAGGTCGGTCTGCGACTGGGCTCGATGCAATGCGGTGCCCATGGCGTACAGGTTGTTCTCGCATAGGAACAGCACCGGCAACTTCCACAGTGCCGCCATGTTCAGTGACTCGTGAAACGCGCCTTCGGCGACGGCTCCATCACCGAAGTAGCATGCCGTGACCCGATTTCGCTTCAGCATGGAGTCGGCGAGCGAGATGCCGACCGCCAGTGGCAGGCCTCCGGCGACAATGGCGTTGCCGCCGTAGAATCGCCGGGCCTGGTCGAACAGATGCATCGACCCGCCGCGACCTCGCGAGCAGCCCTCCTGCTTGCCGAACATCTCGGCCATGATCGAGGTCATCGGAATACCGCGCAGCAGCGCGTGCGCGTGCTCGCGATATGTCGCCACCACCGCGTCGTCCTCGGCAAGCACTCGCAGAGATCCGGCGGCTACCGCCTCTTCTCCGACGTAGAGATGCAGAAATCCGCGGATCTTGGCTGCGCTGTAGAGTTCCGCGCACTTCTCTTCCATCCGGCGCACCCGCACCATGTCCGACAGCAGCTCGCGCGCCAGCTTCGCATCCATCACAGTGGCACTCCTTGGGGCTTGGGTTCGGGAAATCCCACGACGGTGGATGTGTCCCCCTCGGGGAGACCGAGTTCGCGGGCTTTGAGCAGCCGCCGCATGATCTTGCCGCTGCTGGTGTGGGGCAGTGCGTCGGCGAACTCTATTTCTTTGGGCGCCACGGCCGCTCCGAGGTGTTTGCGGGCGTGCCCCAGCAGCTCCAGCCGCAGGTCGTCATCGGCGGTAAAGCCGTCCTTGAGTACCACAAATGCTTTGATGATTGCGCCGACGGTCGGATCGGGCTTGCCGATGACCGCCGCCTCGGCCACCGCCGGATGATCGGTCAGCACGCTCTCCACCTCGAACGGGCCGATGAGGTGGCCGGCGGATTTGATCACGTCATCCTTGCGGCCGACGAACCAGAAGTAGCCATCGGCGTCCTTCTTGGCCAGATCTCCGGTGAGGTACAGCCCGTCGCTGAAGCACTTTCGATATCGGTCCTCGGCGTGTAGATAGCCGCGGAACATCGAGGGCCAGCCCGGCTCGAGGGCTAGCTCACCTTCTTCGTCGGGATCATCGATCACCGAGGTGGTGCCATCGTCGTTGTGGCGCAGGATATATGCGTCCACCCCGGGCAGCGGCCTGCCCATCGAGCCAGGTTTGATGTCGAAGGCCGGCGTGTTGGCGATCATGATGCCGCCAGTCTCGGTCTGCCACCAGTTGTCGTGAATCGGCAGGCCCAGCACCCGCTTTCCCCACCACACCGCTTCGGGATCCAGGGGTTCGCCCACGCTTGCGATGAAACGCAAGTGGGGGAAGCAATACTGTGCTGCCAATTCGGCGCCCGCTTTGATCAGCATCCGGATCCCGGTCGGGGCGGTGTACCAAACCGACACATTCTGGTCTTGCAGGATCCGGTACCAGCGCTCGGCGTCGAACTCGGCCTGGTCGACGATGGACGTCACGCCGTGCAATAGCGGACTGATGATGCCGTAGGACGTTCCGGTGACCCAGCCGGGATCTGCTGTGCACCAATAGATGTCGTCGGGGTGTAGGTCGAGTGCATACAGGCCGGTGATGTAGTGCATAGTGACCGCGCCGTGCACATGTATGGCGCCCTTCGGTGTTCCGGTGGTGCCACTGGTGAAGTGCAGCAGGGCCGGGTCGTCGGCGGTGGTGGGTTCCGCCGGCGCGTTGTCGTCCGCGGCTGCCATCAGCTCCCAGAGGCTGAGCGTGCCGGGCAGCTGATCGCCCGAGCTCTGAGCGTCCACCACCAAAATGTGGCGCACCGACGTGAGTCGTTCGCGGATCTTGGCGATCTTGCGCCGGTAGATCGCCGCCGTGGTCACCAGCACATCGGCTTGCCCGATCTCCACTCTGGTGGCGATCGGCTCCGGGCCGAATGCCGAGAACAGGGGCGAAACCACGCTGCCGTTGCGCAGCGCGCCCAGCATCGTTATGTACAGCTCGGGGATGCGGCCCATGATGGTGAACACGCGGTCACCCTTGTTGACGCCGAGCCCGCGTAGCACCGCGGTGAATTTCCGGACCAGCCGGCCCAATTCCGCATAGCTGACGTCCTGAGTGGGGGACTGGTCCTCCCGGCTTTGGTCGGTGACAAACCGCAGGGCGGTACGGGTCGCGATCGGACCAGCGCAGTGCCGATCCACCGCCGCGAAGGCGATGTTGCACTTGTCGTCTCCCATGCCTTCGCACAATGCCGGCACATCGGTCCACCGGAATTGTGCCCGCGCCCGCTGGTAGTCGGAGAGGTTGGGGGCGACACGAGAGTCGTGGGCAGTCTTGTGAATAACGTCCATGGGTGGTCCTAGCGGCGGGGGCCAGCGACTTTTCGTGCCGGATGCTCACGGCGGCAGGTTTTTGCCATGGCCGTTTCCTTTGGTTGCTGACGCGCCTCCATCGTTTTCCCGGGATGGTGTGCGGCAATAGAGAAGAAAGTCATCTATGTCAGCGGTCGCCCGTCCCGCCACGCAAGTGGCAACCTGGTGAACGCGAGTTGGTGCTCCTGGGAGCCCGGCGAGTCTCCCGGGGCCCTATGTCGTCGCGGCGGGGGCCAAAGGCCCTTGCGTCGGATGTTCTGATGCCCGATGGTCGAAGATGGGAGGCAGGTGAGTGCGATGACCGAGACGATGGTTGACACCGAGGTGATTGCCAGGGCTGTCGAGCTGGCAAGCCGCGCTCCATCGCTGCACAACAGTCAGCCCTGGCGATGGGTGGCTGCCAGCGGCGCCGTCGACTTGTTTCTCGACCCGCATCGGATGGTGACGTCGGCCGATGATTCGGGCCGCGAAGCGGTGATCAGCTGCGGCGCGCTGCTCGATCACTTCCAGGTCGCGATGGCCGCCGCCGGCTGGGACAGCAACGTCGACCTGTTTCCCAACCCCAACAATCCTGACCATCTGGCTTCGATCGACTTCGCGGCGATCGACGACATTGCCCAGGCCCGGCGTGAGCGGGCCGAGGCGATATCGCGGCGCCGGACTGACCGCCGTCCATTCCGGGCGCCAGGCGACTGGGAGTCGTTCGAGCCCGTACTGCGCAGTTCGGTGGACACCGAAACGGTCACGCTGGCGGTGTTGGCCGAAGACGCGCGGCCCCGGCTGGCGGAGGCGTCTCGGCTCACCGAGGCGCTGCGCCGCTACGACGACGCCTACCATCATGAATTGGCCTGGTGGACGGCACCTTCCAGGGAGTCTGAGGGGATACCCCAGAGCGCCCTGGCGTCTGGAACAGCGGCCCGGGAAGTAGCGGTGAACCGTTCGTTCCCGGTCGACTGGCGTAGCGAGAGCAGTTCTGCGGGCCGGCATGACCACGCCACGATCGTTGTGTTGTCGACGCCGGGCGACAGCCGCGCGGATGCGCTCAACTGCGGCGCGGCACTATCAGCGGTCCTGTTGGAGTGCACCCTGGCGGGGCTGGCCACTTGCCCGGTCACCCACCTCACGGAGATGGACGCCGGCCGTGCCACCGTTCGCGAACTCACCGGTGGTCAAGCCGAGCCACAGGTATTGGTTCGGGTCGGCATTGCGCCAACGGGTGCCGCCCCGGAGTTGACGCCGCGGCGGCCGCTGCGCGATGTATTGGAGATCCGCCGCTAGCGCCAGGTTGTGGCTCGGGCAGGTGGCGCTATTTGGCCGCTGCAATTTGCCGGTGGGCTCTTTCGCGGGTACCGGCCGGCGGCTACCGTGGAATTACCAGATTTGCTTCTCGCATAGGTGACTTACGGCCCTATGCGGTGCGTGAAGGGCACCGAATCATGGGGTCACCCTGGTGACTCAACCAGTGCCGTGCGTACATAGGTAAGGAAATGGAAGTGGTTTCTGCGCTGGGCGGTCCGCCGTTATTGACAGACTCTGATGTCGATGCCATAGCCTGCCGATTCGTGAGGTCGCCCTATGCCGACAACACGATGTATCGCGAATGGCCGTTAGATCGGCGCATTGAGGGCTTTTTGCGGCGTGAGGGGCTGGTCCGCCTCGCAGAGGACGGCGATGCGTACGATCTCATTCTCGGCCGTGTCATGGCCTACATCAGTGCGGTGCCGCGCCCAGCTGTGGAACTGCGAACATCGGAGCGCTAGCCGGTGATCACCGGGGGCTGCTCGGGTCGGGCGGTGTCCGCCGGCAGACACCGACTCTTAGCACATTCGCCGACATCCCAGACCAATTTCAGCCAACTGCCAGGCAACTTGAATAGGGTTCCTGCTGTGCATCGGTTCATACGTCTGGCTGTCCTGGTTGTCGCGGGCATCATCGCCGCCGTGCTCGCTATGGCGGACTTCGGGCTTATCGCCAACGCCGGCCCCCACCTACTACTGGTGCCCGGGCCAGCCTTTCGATCCGACTTGGGGGCTCAACTGGGATCCGACGACCTGCCACGATGATGTTCACCGGGATGTCGATGGCGCCGACCACAGTCGTGACTTCGTGCCCGGCGACCTTCCCGTCGATGAACAGCCGTGGCTGGACGAGCCGGCGCCTCCCGCGCCGCCCGCCGCGGGTGGTGGCGGCGCTTAAACCGGTTGTTGCGGCCGACCGGCCGAGGTTGCCGGCTGCCCCGTCGGTCGTGGTGCCCGTGTGATCTGAGCCCACCCATTGCGGCGATCCCCAGAAAGCCGCGCCAGTCGGGGACTTCCGTCCCTATTGGCGGCCGGCATTTGGTGGTCGGATGGACAGTGGTCAACACGGTGATTTCGAGATCGAGGAGAAATCATGGGCACCCTTTCCGTTCAGCGCCCCGCAAGGTCGCTTTTCCCGGAGTTTTCCGAGTTGTTCGCGGCTTTCCCGTCTTTCGCCGGGCTCCGTCCTGCCTTTGATTCGCGGCTGATGAAGCTCGAGGACGAGATGAAGGGCGACCGCTACGAACTACGCGCAGAAATCCCTGGTGTCGACCCCGAAAAAGACATTGAGATCACGGTGCTCGACGGGCAGCTGACCATCAAGGCCGAGCGCAGTGAGAAGAAAGAGTTCAACGGGCGATCAGAATTCTGCTACGGCTCGTTCATCCGGACCGTGCCGCTACCGTCCGGCGTCACCGAAGACGGCATTGAGGCCTCCTACGACAAGGGAATTCTCACCGTCTCGGTTCCCGTCGCGGAGGCGAAGCCGGCCGAGCGCCGGGTACGGGTCCAGTCCGTCAACTGACACGACCGCGGGTACGCAAGGACGAGCGCGGCGAGAGCCGATCGGAACGCACCGCGGCGGGTCTTCCGGGACCGTCACGAGGCCGGCCAGGTGCTGGCAGATCTGTTGACCGCCTACCGCGACCGGCCAGACGTGATTGTCCTGGGTTTGGCGCGCGGCGGAATACCCGTCGCGTGGGAGGTCGCGGCCGCGCTGCACGCACCGTTGGACGCCTTCATCGTGCGCAAGCTCGGCGCTCCCGGCCACGAGGAGTTTGCCGTGGGTGCTCTGGCCAGTGGCGGCCGCGTGGTGGTCAACGACGACGTCGTGCGGGGCCTGCGGATCACGCCGCAGCAACTTCGCGACACCGCCGAGCGCGAAGCCCGGGAGCTGGTCCGGCGCGAAGCCGCCTACCGCGCGGGCCGTCCACCTCTGGACGTGGCCGGCAAGACGGTGGTCTTGGTCGACGATGGTTTGGCGACCGGCGCCAGCATGTTTGCGGCGGTGCAGGCGATACGCGATGCCGAGCCCGCGCACATCGTGATTGCGGTGCCGGCCGCCCCCGAGTCGAGTTGCCGAGAGTTCGCCGGCCTCGTCGATGACGTGGTGTGCGCGTCGATGCCGACCCCCTTCCTCGCGGTCGGGGAGTCTTTCTGGGACTTCCGTCAGGTCACCGACGAGGAGGTTCGCAACCTGCTGGCTACCCCGACGACGGGGATCCCGGCGCTCAGACCTGCGGTACCCACGCCGGCCGAGGTGATCAGAAATGTGGCCATCGACGCGCACGGAGGGGTACCGCCGCGCGAAGCGCTGGAAGCCGTCATCGGTGACGCCCGGATCGTCTTGATCGGCGAGAGCTCGCACGGCACGCACGAGTTCTACGAAGCCGGGGCCGAGATTACGAAATGGCTGATCGAGCAGAAGGGTTTCTGCGCCGTGGCGGCCGAGGCGGACTGGCCCGACGCGTATCGCGTGAATCGATATGTGCACGGGCTGGGGGAGGACCAGAGTGCCGAGCAGGCGTTGCGCGGTTCCCGCCTGGATGTGGCGCAACACCGTGGTTCGTGACTTCGTCGACTGGCTACGGGAGCGCAATCAGCGCTGCGCGTCAAACGGTCAGCGTCAAGCCGGTTTCTACGGCCTAGACCTCTATAGCCTGCATCGGTCGATGCAGGAGGTGGTCGCCTTCTTGGACAGGGTTGATCCGGCGGCGGCGGCGCGGGCCCGGGCTCGCTACGCGTGCTTCGACCACACGGCTGCCGATGACGGCCAGGCGTATGGGTATGCGGCGGCATTCGGTGCCGGCCCCTCCTGTGAACGCCAAGCGATCGAGTAGTTGGTCGACACGCAGCGCAATGCGCTCGACTACGCGCGCAGAGACGGACTCATCGCCGAAGACGAGGCCTTCTACGCCCAACAGAATGCACAAACGGTGCGCAATGCCGAGGTGTATTACCGGGCGATGTTCAGTGGCCGTGTCACGTCATGGAACCTGCGCGACCAGCACATGGCCGAGACGCTGGCGGCGCTGCAGGCGCACCTGGATCGCCATCGCGAAGCGGCGCCCGCCCGGATAGTGGTGTGGGCCCATAATTCTCATGTCGGCGATGCGCGAGCCACGGAAGTGTGGGCGGACGGACAACTGACGCTGGGGCAACTGGTCCGTCAACGCTACGGCGATGACAGTCGTCTGATCGGGTTGTGTACCTACTCCGGTACGGTCACCGCCGCCAGTGAGTGGGGCGGCATCGCCGAACGCAAAGTGGTGCGCCCGGCGCTGCACGCAAGTGTGGAAGAACTGTTCCACGACACCGGCAAGGACGCCTTCCTGGTTTCGGCGGCAACCAGCCCGGAGGCCGCTGACCCCTTGTCCGGGGTTCGATTGGGCCGGGCGATCGGGGTGATCTATCTTCCGGCCACCGAGCGGCAGAGCCACTACTTCCATGTCCGTCCCGCCGATCAGTTCGACGCCATGATCCACATCGACAAGACCCGCGCCCTCGAGCCCCTCGAGACCACGAGTTTGTGGATCGCCGGGGAGACGCCCGAAACCTACCCGAGTGGCCTGTAGCGCCCGGCGATCAGCGGAGCCAACGCGGATGACGAGTCCGGCCGATCCGGCGGTGCGCGGACCACAGATCGTCACGCTGACCATGAACCCGGCGCTGGACATCACCACCTGTGTCGGCGTGGTGCGGCCGACGGAGAAACTGCGTTGCAGCGAAACTCGCTATGACCCGGGTGGGGGAGGCATCAACGTCGCGCGGATCGCGCACGTCCTCGGCGGCTCGGTGTTCGCGGTGTTTCCGGTGGGCGGATCGCATGGCGCCCACGTCAGCAAACTGCTCAGCGAAGCCGGTGTGGCCTTCGGCGAAATCCCGATAGCGGCATCGACGCGGGAGAGCTTCACCGTCAACGAATCCAGCACCGGCGAGCAGTATCGTTTTGTGCTTCCCGGACCCGTGCTGGCACCCGAAGAGCAGGCCCAGTGCCTGCAAGAATTTGGATTTGCCGCGCGCTCAGCGCAATTCGTGGTGGCCAGCGGCAGCCTGCCGCCGGGCGTGCCGGCCGACTTCTATCAGCGGGTCGCCGAGGCTTGCCGTGGTCTGGGCGCACGTCTGATCCTGGACACCTCCGGCGGCGGGCTCAGCCACATCCGTGCGGGGGTGTACCTCCTCAAGGCCAGTGTGCGGGAGCTGCGCGAGTGCGTCGGTCGGCCGCTGGTTACCGAGGCCGAGCAATTGGCCGCGGCAAGCGAACTCGTCGAAACGGGTCGCGCAGAGGTCGTGGTGGTGTCGTTGGGCTCTGATGGTGCACTGCTTGCGACTCGCCGGGCGCGGCATCGATTTCGAGCGGTTGAGATGCGAGGCGGCAGCGGGGTTGGGGCCGGCGACGCCATGGTTGCCGCGACCACGGTCGGTCTGGCTCGCGGATGGCCGCTGGTCAAGTCGGTTCGGTTGGGCATTGCGGCGGGTGCGGCAATGCTGCTGACGCCGGGTACGCAAGCCTGCGAGCGTGCGGATGTCGAGCGGCTGTTCGAGCACGTCGCCGAACCGGTGGAGGTCGCCTAGGGGTTGCCGCAACCCCCGAACGCGGATCTGTGGTCGGCCCCCCAACAAGGAACTGCCGCGGCAGCGGTCCAACGGCCCTCACATTACGGACGCAGGCGCAATAGGCTGGGATGGAGCGGATCGAAGTAATTGGGAGCCTTCATGAAGCACCTGGACGCGAAGTCGGTGGTGGCGGGCATCAACGGCTCGCAGGCCGCGATCAACGCTGCCAAGTGGGCCGTAGACGAGGCGATCAGCCGGCAGCTGCCCCTTCGCCTCGTCTATATCATCCCCAGCCAGCAGACGGGATCGGTGCATGCCCCCGACTGGGAGCTCGAGCGCGCGGAGCGGGCACTGGCCGAGGCGGAGGGTGCCGTCCAGAGCGACGGCCATCCGATCGAGGTCGAGACCGTTGTTCGTGCTGGTGAGCCCGCGCAGGTCTTGATCGATGAATCGCAGGAGACGGCACTGATCTGTGTCGGCACCGCCAGGCGAGGACCGGCGACGGACGGGTTACTGGGCCCGACCGCGGCGGCGTTGGTCCGGGGTGCACACTGCCCGGTGGCGGTCATCCGGACCAATCCCGATGGATCCCCGACGGAGCTGGGGGTAATCGCTGTCGTCCTCAACGACGACGCCGACAATGACGAAGTTGTGCACGCGGCCATGGAGGAGGGGCGGCGTCGCCACGCGGTCGTTCGCCAAATCGATCGCCGGCTGGACAGCTGGGTGCGCCGCTACCCGGACGTGCCGGTCCAGGTTGTCGCCTCCGGTACCGGCGCACGATCCGTCGAAAACCACAGCAGTGCCATCGACCTGGCCGTTGTGGGCGAAGCCGACGCCGATGAGTTGCCGGGACTGACCACCCCCAACTGTCATCCGATATTGGGCTACCCCGACTGCTCGGTTCTGCTGGTTCGGCATTAAACAGCCTGGCTGGCGGGCCAGCGCCGGCGGGCCGGCCGCGATACGTCACCGGATGCTACCGGCCGCGGCGCCCACCCCCGCCGGGCGCGAGTACCCATCGCCGGCGAAAGTGGGGAATCATGGGGTGTGGAAATCGTCACCCACGGCTCCATGATTCTCAGTTCGCACCGTCATGTGGAAGGACTGGCAATGGTTAGGGTTTCTCGCCATGGTTAAGGTTTTTTTGGTCGACGACCATGAAGTCGTTCGGCGCGGACTTGTCGACCTGCTCGGGTCCGACCCAGATCTGGAAATCATCGGCGAGGCGGGCTCGGTCTCCGAGGCGATGGCACGAATCCCGGCATTGCAGCCCGACGTCGCCGTGCTTGATGTCCGTCTGCCCGACGGCAACGGCATCGAACTGTGCCGCGACCTGCTTTCGGACCTGCCGGAATTGCGGTGCCTGATGCTGACGTCGTTCACCTCCGACGAGGCGATGCTCGAGGCGATTCTGGCGGGGGCCAGCGGCTACGTCGTCAAAGACATCAAGGGAATGGAGCTGGCGCGGGCCATCAAAGACGTCGGTGCCGGCAAATCGCTGCTGGACAACCGCGCGGCCGCGGCACTGATGGCGAAGCTGCGTGGCGGGGCCGAGCAGAAGGATCCGCTGTCCGGATTGACCGAACAGGAGCGAACGCTGCTCGGACACCTCAGCGAGGGGTTGACGAACCGGCAGATCGCCGCCCGGATGTTCCTCGCCGAGAAAACCGTGAAGAACTACGTGTCGCGCCTACTGGCCAAGCTGGGCATGGAGCGGCGAACGCAGGCGGCGGTGTTCGCTTCCCGTTTGGGTCAGGGAACACGGTCCGTGCAGGGCGATTGACGGCCCTCGCGACGAAATCGCGGACGCGGCTGAGACTGGGGGAGTTCTCCCCGGCTTGCGGCCAGGTTGTGGTCGCTCAATTTCAATGGGATTAAGCTAAATATCGGTTCCCGACGCTGCGAACGCAGCGTCACCTGCGGTAGTACCGAAAAGGCATGGGTGGAGGTACCGGGTCGGGTGGGCAGCGACGAAAGCGGCCCAGCGTTTGCTGGACTGGGCCGGCCAGGGCTGGTTAGCAGGATGCACGCGCAGCTAGACGAGTTGCTGGCAGCTCGCGATCAGATGGAGCAGTTGCTGCGGGTGATCGTCGAGATCGGCTCCGATCTCGACCTCGACGCAACGCTGCGCCGGATCGTCCTTGCCGCCAGGGAGTTGACCTCAGCCCCCTACGGTGCCTTGGCCGTCCGTGATCCCGAGGGGACACTGATCAGGTTCATTCACGCGGGAATGGACGATGACGTGGCCCGTCGCATCGGGCATCTGCCGGTCGGCAAGGGGGTGCTGGGCGTTTCGCTGGTCGAGACACCCGCGCTGCGTCTGGACGACCTGACCATGCACCCGGCGGCCTGCGGCTTCCCCGAACACCACCCGCCCATGCGAGCGTTTCTCGCGGTACCGATCACGATCCGGGGAACCGTGTTCGGCAGCTTGTATCTGACCCATGTCGATCCGGGCCGCAAGTTCTCCGAGTCCGACGAGTTCGCCGCCCGCGCGTTGGCGTTTGCGGCCGGTGTCGCTATCGACAATGCCCAAGTGTTCGAGCGCGAGCGCACGGCCGTGAAGTGGATGGAGGCCAGCCGCGAGATCACCACGGCGCTGATGTCCAGCACCGAGTCGCGGCGCGAGCCCCTGCAATTGATCGCCCAGCGGGCCTGCACGCTCACCGATGCCGAACAGGCCATCGTTCTGGTGCCCGTCGAGTCCGACCTGGCCACCGACGAGATCGACACCCTGGTGGTCTCCGCCGCGGTAGGGCTGCATGCCGAGGAGGTTGTCGGCCAGCAGGTTCCGGTGCGCGGCTCTACCTGCGGCGACGTTTTTCGGTCCGGCGAACCATTGATCAGTGAGGCTTTCAGTTACCCGATTGAGGCATTCACCGACGTGGCGCAGCGCTCGGCCATCGTGATGCCGCTGAGCGCCCACGAAAAGATCGCCGGGGTGATTGCCGTCGCGCGGGGCGCGGATCAGCCGCCATTCGATGCCCGCTGCCTGGATCTGGTGAGCCAGTTCGCCACCCACGCGGCGATTGCACTGCTGCTGGCTTCGGGCCGCGAGGACGCGCGGCAGCTGACCATCTTGGCCGAGCGCGAGCGCATTGCGCATGACTTGCACGACCACGTCATCCAGCGGCTGTTCGCCTCGGGTATGGATCTGCAGGGAACGCTGGCCAGGGCCCGCTCCCCGGAGGTCATCGACCGGCTCAACCGTACCGTCGACGATCTGCAAACGATCATCGAAGAAATTCGCAGCACCATCTTCCAGCTGAAGTCTCCGTCGGGTCGCGACGGCGGCTTTCGGCAGCGGATTCAGCAGGTGGTTGCCGACCTGACCGAACACCGTGACGTTGTCACCACAATCCATATGCATGGGCCGATGTCGGCCGTTCAAGGTGAGCTTGCCGACCACGCCGAGGCGGCGGCCACCGAAGCCATCAGCAACGCCGTTCGCCATTCCGGCGCCGGGCGAGTGACGCTGGACGTCAGTGTCGGCGACATGTTCAGCCTCGAAGTCGTCGACGATGGCTGCGGCATATCCCCCGACGTATCGCGGCGCAGCGGCCTCGCCAACATGCGGTCGCGGGCCGAAAAGCTCGGCGGCACTTGCGGGATCACCACGCCCACCGAGGGCGGAACGCGGATCAGCTGGACCGTTCCATTCGGCGATCTCTGACTTCGGGCTCGGTCAGCGCGATCAGCGGCGGACCACCAGCACCGAATGCCCGCTGCGCTGGGGAAGACGCCGGCTCACCGCGCCGACCATTCGTGCCACATCGCCAGCATCATCGCTGCCGACCACGGCCAACTGGATAGGTTCCTCGGTCTTGGCGAGGAAGTCGGCCGCACCGTGTCGTGCGGCCGCGGGCTGGACGTGGACATCTCGATAGCGGGACACCCAGCGGTCAAGCCGGCGATGGAGTTGCTCGTAGGCAATCTCGCCCAGGCCCCACCGCCACACTCCCATCGCCAGAATCGGCGCCCCGCGCAGCTGGGCCTCCCGGAAGCCGTGCTCGAGCACCGCATCGTTTCCGGGCGAGTCATCGACGACAACAGCGATCCAGGACGTGTCCGACAACTCGGTGTCAGGATCGGTGCGGATGATGGCCGCTGGGCAATGCGCTCGCTGCGTCACCGCCTCGGCGGTCGAACCGAGTAGCTTGCGCGCCACTCGACCGATTCCCACCGATCCAACGCAAACCATTGCCGCAGTAAGTGATTCGCTGACCAACGCGGCCTCGGCCGATCCTCGCACGATGTCCACTTCTAACTCGACTGGCACTTCGATGGCATGCAGCGCAGCCGAAGCCGCGTGCAACGCCGCTTGTGCGTATTCGACATCCAGGGCGGCCTCATCGTTGGTCGATGCCGCCCGCTCGGGAACGGCATGGACCAGGCGTAGGGGAATGCCGCGGCTGGCGGCCTCGGGGACGGCCCAGCGCGCGGCGTTGATCGCGGCCTGTGAACCGTCGACGCCCACAACAACGCACCTAGGCGCTTGCGGATGGCTCATGGCACCCTCCCATCCGGGACCGCTGGCCTGCCCTGGCGTCGGTGGGCCGCTCACGGCAAGAGGCTATTGAGCTGCCCTGAGGCCGGGGCAGGGCCGTTTGACCCCGGTTTTGCGGCTTTGGTAACGCGCGGCCGACCGGAATCTGCGCGACGTCGGCATTGGACCTCGATCGGCCGGCAAGCCACAGCCTGGGTGGTGCCGATAATGTCAGCCCGGGCCTCATGACCACGTGGCTGATGACCAAAGCCTCAAGACCGATGGCCGTTTGGCGAATAACGTATTTGATGACCGAGGAGGATCAAATGTCTGCACCGATGAAACACCTTGGCATTGTTGTTGGCGTCGATGGCTCGGCTGCCTCGTCTGCGGCGGTTTCGTGGGCGGCGCGTGACGCCACATTGCGTCATGTTCCGCTGACCTTGGTTCACATGGTGAACCAGGCGGTGCCGATGTGGCCCGAGATGCCCATGATGACGAGCATGTCAGCGTGGCAGGAGGAAGACGGCCGCCAGGTTCTCGAACAGGCGGGAAAGATCGCCCAAGAGGTCACGCAGCAGGGTCGCGACACCCAGATCAAGAGCGAGTTGAGATGGTCGGCGCCGGTTCCCACGTTCGTCGAACTGTCGCAGGAAGCGGATTTGGTGGTGGTCGGCAGCCACGGCCGCGGGGCCGTCGCTCGCGGCCTGCTCGGCTCCGTTAGCTCCGGGGTGGTGCACCGGGCGCACTGTCCGGTGGCAGTGATCCGAGACGAAGATCCGGAGGCGCCCCAACCCGAAGACCGTGACCGGGCCCCCGTGGTGGTGGGCATCGATGGCTCGTCGGCCTCAGAGCTGGCGACCGCGATCGCATTCGACGAAGCGTCGCGCCGGGGCGTCGAACTCAAAGCGGTGCACGCCTGGAGTGATCTTGAAGTGGTTGACCTGCCCGGGTTGGACTGGTCGACGGTAAAGGGAGAGGCCGAGGAGACTCTGGCCGAGCGTCTGGCCGGCTGGCAGGAGCGCTATCCGGATGTCACGGTGGATCGAGTGGTCGTGTGTGATCGACCGGCGCGACAATTGATCGACCAAGCACAGACCGCGCAGCTGGTCGTTCTGGGCAGCCACGGCCGGGGCGGATTTACCAGCATGCTGGTCGGTTCGACCAGCAACGCGGTGCTGCACGCGGTTCACACGCCGGTCATCGTGGCCCGGTCCGCCTGAGATCGGCACCAACCGGGCTGGCCGCCCATACCCGCCGATAACCGAGAGCCACGGAGGCCGCCATCAGCACCGACAGCGAATCTGCCGAGTCGCCGGATGCCACCCACAGCCCTAACACCGCCTATATCGAGGTGCACGAAACACATACCGGTGTGGTGGTGCTGGTCGGCGAACGTGCATACAAGGCGAAGAAACCGGTGCTGACCGACTTCCTGGACTTCCGTACCGCGGAGCAACGGGAGCGGGCCTGTGCCCGCGAGGTCGAGCTGAACAGTCGACTAGCCCCCACCAGTTACCTCGGCGTCGCGCACTGCACCGACCCGACCGGGGGGCCGGCCGAACCGCTGGTCGTAATGCGTCGCTACCACGACAGCGACCGGCTTGCGTATCAGATCAGCAGCGGCGGATCCGACGAATCGGTGCGCGCGTTGTTGGACACCATCGCCACAGTGCTGGCCCGCTTTCACGAGGGCGCCGAGCGCAGTCCGACAATCAACCCCGCGGGCGAACCGGCCGCGATCGGCCGACGCTTCGGCGACAACCTGGCAGAACTGCATCGTTATGCGGGGACGTCGTTCCCCGACGAGTCGATCGGGCGGATCGAAGACCTGGTCGCGGCATTCATCTCCGGCCGCGAGACCCTCTTGGCCCAGCGCATTGCCCAGGGATGCATCGTCGACGGTCACGGGGACCTGCTCGCCGATGACATCTTCTGCGCCGAAGGCGGACCCGCCCTGCTCGATTGCCTGGAGTTCGACGACAGACTTCGTTATGTCGATCGCGTCGATGATGCCGCGTTTCTGGCGATGGACCTGGAGTTCTTGGGGCGCAAGGACCTGGGGGAGTACTTCCTGGATCGCTATCTCGCGCACTCCGGGGATGTGGCGCCGGCGTCACTACGAGACTTCTACATCGCTTATCGCGCGGTGGTGCGCGCAAAGACCGACTGTGTCCGGCTGTCGCAAGGCAAACCAGAGGCCGCCGCGGATGCCGCCCGACACCTGGAGCTAGCCGCCCGGCACCTGGAGACCGGCGCAGTTCGGTTGGCGCTGGTGGGCGGGAATCCAGGTACCGGAAAGTCGACGTTGGCGCGTGCTCTGGCCGAACAGGTTGGCGCACAGGTCATCTCAACCGACGATGTGCGCAAGGAACTGCGCGACCGCGGTGACATTCACGGCGAGTCGGGTGTTCTGGACGAAGGCCTGTACACCCGCGACAACGTCACGGTCGTTTACGATCTGGTGCTGAGCCGGGCGCGCAGGTGTTTGCAAGAGGGGCGATCGGTGATCCTGGACGGGACCTGGCGGGATCCGCAATCTCGCGCGCGGGCTCACCACCTTGGCGGCCAAACTCATGCGGCCTTGGTGGAACTGCTGTGCACCCTGCCGGTCGATATGGCCGCTGACCGAATCATCACCCGAGCGCCGGGCAATTCCGAGGTAACTGCGGAGATCGCCGCGACCATGGCGGCTCAACATGCCGGCTGGGATACCGCCCTACCGATGGATACCTCCCGGCCAATTGAGTTCTCCCTAAACGAAGCCCACGACGCTTGGTGCCGAGCGATCTACCCCGAGTAGGCGGGGCTGCGAGCCTAAGTCCCTGCCGTGAAGGACCAACGGCCCTGGCCAACCTGCGGCGCAAGTTTCTAGCTGTGACGTCACAGACGCAAGGGTGGTGGCTATGACGGCGGCGACGGCGCCCGACGAAACCGTGATTCGAGAATCAGTGGCGCTTGCCAGTCGTGCTCCGTCGCTACACAACAGCCAACCGTGGCGGTGGGTCGCCGAAGCCGACACACTGCAACTGTGGGCTGATCGAGCCCGTTCGATGCCGGCCACCGACCACGCGGGCCGGGAGCTGATATTGAGTTGCGGTGCTGTCCTTGACCACCTGCGGGTCGCGACGTCGGCTGCCGGCTGGGAGAGTGTCACCGAACGGACGCCCGATCGGGGCAATCCAGATCATCTGGCGACACTGCGGTTTCACCCGATGCAGGCCGTCACCGCGTCCCAGCGCCATCGGGCGGATGCCATCGGGCAACGCCGCACCGACCGTTTGCCTTTTGACCCGGTCACCCAATGGGCGGCGATCGAGCCGGTGCTGCGTCACGCCGCGGTCCGGTATGACGTGCTGCTGCACGTGGTGGCGGACGATGGCCGAGCGGCGCTGGCCGAGGCGTCTCGGTTCACCGAGAACTTGCGACGTAACGACACCACGTATATGTCCGAACTACGATGGTGGACTTCGCCATTCAGCTCGAACGCCGACCATGCGCCGGAAGGTGCCCTGCTGTCGACGTCGGAAGCTTCCCGAGTCGACGTTGCGCGCAGCTTTCCCCCGGCCGGCGGGGGGCGACGTCGCTCCGCTATCGAGCATGATCAGTCTAAGATCGTGGTGCTCTCTACCGATTCCGACGACTTGTGTGACGTGCTTCGATGCGGTGAGTCGTTGTCGGCGGTGTTACTCGAGTGCACGATGGCGGGCCTGGCGACCTGCACGCTGACCCACATGACCGAGATGGCCATGAGTCGCAACATCATCGCCGAGATCGTCCAGACAACAAGCCTTCCGCAATTGCTCATCCGAATCGGCAAGTCGCCGAGACATGATCAGCACGTGGAACGCTCCGGCCGTCGCCCAGTCGACGACGTCCTTGAGTTCCGGCTCTGACCGGTGCTACCGCAAGGAGGTCTCACGCATGACGCGACATTGGCTGGTGATGGAGACCCCGAACGGTCCGCGCGCACCGTATGTCACCCGGATCGCCGGTGCTGGTCGGCATCTACCCGAAACGCACCTCACCACAGACGAATTGATGTCCAGCACCCGCCATCGCACCCACATCGATCTGGAACGGCTGACCGGGATCCGCGAGCGCCGCGTCTCGGTGGGCGATGAGGATTCCTACAGCCTGGCCACCGCCGCCGCCCTGGACGCGCTGGCCGCTGCACGCCAGGATCCGGCGTCGCTGGATGTGGTGATCAATTGCAGCATCACCAAGTTCCGCGGTGGCCTCACCCAATGGCTCGAGCCATCGATGAGCAGTGCGGTGGCCCGCGGCATTGGGGCACACCGTGCGATGACGTTCGACGTGTCCAACGCCTGCGCCGGAATGCTCACCGGGTTAACGATTTTGAACAACTGGATCCGGCAGGGGGTGGTAGAGCGCGGCCTGGTCGTCAGCGGTGAATACATCTCACAACTGAGCCACAATGCCGCCCGCCACATCCGCAACATCATGAGCAAGGAGTTGGCCTCGTTGACCCTGGGAGACGCTGGCGCCGCGCTGCTGCTGGAGCGAGCTCCCGTCGGTTCCGCGGGAATCGCGCTGGCCGGATTCACAACCGTCGCCGACTACAGCCGGCTGTGCCTGGCCTACCCGCGCGGACACGACCCGGGCGCGCGGATGCTCACCAATGCCCGCGCGATCCACCAGGCCGCAATGGCCAATACGCCGTTGCTGCTCGAGGAGGTCCTCGAGACGGCCGGAATCTCAATTCACGACATCGACCATGTGATCACCCACCAGACGTCGGCACGTGCCATCCGTAAAGGCATGGCCAAGATGTCGGAAGCCTTTGGGGACAAGCCCCGCCATGACGCGGTGATCACCGTGGACCGCTACGGCAACACGGCATCGACAACACACACCGTGGCCCTCATCGAGGAACTCACGGCCGGACGCATCGTGGCAGGGGAGCGAATTGCCTTGATCGCTCTGGCCTCGGGGCTGGAAATCGGGATCGTCTTGCTGACCCTGGATGAGAAGATGGTGAGCCGCTATGGGCACAGTGATTGACCGCGTCGACGTTGCACATTCGGGCTGGCGCAACCGGCACAGTGCGCTTCACCTAGCCGTTGCAGCTGCCAAAGACTGCCTACAGGGCACCGGATGCGACCCCGACGAGTTGGATCTTGTGGTCAATGCGGGGATCTACCGCGACCGCAACCTCGGTGAGCCGGCATTGGCGGCACTGATCCAGGACGACATCGGCGCCAACCCGGAGGACCCCCACGCCGGTGCTCACGGTACGTTCTCCTTCGATATCGCCAACGGGGCCTGCGGGGTGCTCACCGCATTGCAGATCGTTGACGGATTCTTGCGGACGCACAGCATCAGTCGGGCGCTCATCGTCGCCAGCGATGCCGATCCAGGCCATGGAATGAGCGAGCACTTTCCCTTCTCCGCCACGGGGGCCGCGCTGCTATGCGGCTGGAGCGATGACACCTACGGCCTGAGCCGGGTGCAGTGGGCTAACGCCGTCAACGGGAAGGCAGACGAATCATTCAGCGCAACAGTTGGTTTCGCTGACGCCCGCAACGTTCTGCGATTCGCGGAGTCGGCCGAGGCGGATGAAGAGTTTGCCGCTGTCGCGGCACATGCGGTGCGCGAATGCCTGGCGGCGAACTGCGTGGCGCTTTCGTCGGTCGACATGATTGTTGCCGCCCCGCCCAGGCCCGGGTTCCGCGCCGCGTTGAGCGCTCGGCTCGGGGTGGCGGCAGAGCTGATCGGGGTTGCAAACGATCGACGCATGCACACCGCAGCGCTGCCCGCCGCGTTCGAGCAGCAGATCGCGCGGGTTCCGGTGGGCGCCCAGATCCTGTTTGTGGCCGCCGGGGCCGGCGTCACGGCCGGCGCCGCGCTTTACCGCCGCCCGCCAGGTCGCGCTGCCTGAACGGGCCTACTGCCAGGAAATGATGCGCTCGGCCAGCTCTGGCCCGCTGTCTTCCTGGATGAAATGGTTGGCGTTGATACGGGCGTGCGGCTGGCCCGCCGCACCGGGAATGTGCTTGATCAGTGGACGGTCGGCTCGTCCAAGGAGTGGGTCGCGCTCCCCGAAGATGGCCAGGAAAGGCTTCTCCCAGCGGCCAAGGGCGTCCCATGCGGCACGGTTGGCCGCAACCGCGGGATCATCGGGTGAGATCGGCACCAACTGGGGGAAGGCGCGGGCGCCAGCCTGGTAGCTCTTGTCGGGGAAGGGGGCGTCGTACCCGGCCCGCACGGCGGGGGGAACTTTGCGCACCGTCCCGGCCGCAACAAGGCGACCGGCGGGCAGCACCGGAGAGTAGCGCGCGAAGGCCCGCCAGATGTGAAACGCCGTCGGGGTGCGCCCGCGTGCCGTGGGAAGGAACCCATTGGCCACCACCAGCCGCGCAATCGCGTCACCGTGTTCGGCGGCGACGCGCAGTCCGATCAGCGATCCCCAATCCTGGACGAAAAGCGTGGCCTCGGCCAGGCGCAATTCTTCAAACCAGGACTTCACCCATTCGACATGGCGCAGGTATGTGTAGTCCGCGATACGAGTGGGCTTGTCGGAGCGGCCGAAGCCGATCAGATCGGGCGCGAGCACACGGTATCCGCCGGCAGCAAGCGGTGGGATCATGGTGCGGTACAAGTAGCTCCACGTGGGCTCCCCATGCAGCAGTACTATAGGTGGCCCGTCGGCAGGACCCTCGTCGATGTAGTGCATCCGCAAATGTGGGGTATCGGTTGCCGCGACATCGACGTAGTGGGCCGCAAACGGGTAACCGACCAGATTCTGGAATCGGGCATCCGGGGTCCTCGCCACATCCATGAATCAGCTCCTTCCAATAGCGGCCACCCGGTGTTCGTCGAGCAGTTTGCGACCATGTTGCCTCCCGCCGGGCCCGCACAGCGTCAAACCAGACGGTGCGGCGGAGCGCAACGGGCAGTTCAAACTGCGTGAGTCGGTCTGCTGCCAAAGTGCGCCGGCTCAGTATATGCCATGCGCGGCGCACGACCGCCGGGCCATCGCCGATTCGAGGCTTAAAACCAACCAAGCCAAGCTATTTCGCGTGGATGGTGGCTGACGATCAACCCATCGCGAGTCGCTGGCAAACAACGGTCGGTGCCGATCTCGCCGAGTGGCCCTCGGCAATGTCAGGCCCTCGTTTCGAAACGGTGCGCCGCCGCGCGGGGCAGCGACAGCGCGACGCGGTGGCGTCTAGCATGTGCGGGGGATGCGGCTTCGGCCAGACAGGAGATCTCATGGTCGAGATTCACTTGGAGCGAACCATCGCTGCGCCGGTTGAGCAGGTCTTCGACTGGCTGGCCGACCCGACCAAGTTGGCCGCGGCCCCCTTGGTACTCAAGGCCGGCTACACCAAAGACTCACCCCCGCCCGGCGCTGGTGCGGTGCGCGAGGTGACCGCGCTGGGTGCCTGGTTCCGGGAGCAGATCACGGCCGTCGACCGTCCACGCAGCTACTCCTATCTCATCTTGCGATCCTTCCCGCCGTTGATTCATCAGGGGGGGCACCCTGACGTTCACGCCGTCAGACGGTGGAACCCACGTCGACTGGCTGACCACCTATACCCACCCGGCGCGTGCGGGTGGCAGGTTCTTGGAGGTGGTCAGTCGCCCGATATTGAGGTCGAGCTTCGTCGCGGTCCTGGACGGCTGCGCGGCAGCACTGGAAAGTTAGGGCGGCCCGGTGCTCGATCATCGGGCGTCCCGCACGTTTGTGGTAACCGGTGCGTCCTCGGGCATTGGCTTGGCCACCGTAGGCCGCTTGCTCGAACAAGGCTGCGCAGTTGTCGGTGCCGACGTCGTAACCCCGCCCCACGACCTCGGTCCGCGATTCACGTTCGTGACCGCCGACGTCACCGACGAGGACGCGGTCGCCGGCGTGTTCGACGCCGTGCCCGACCGCCTCGATGGGGTGGTGCATTCGGCTGGGGTGGCCGGTGGCGGCCCGGTGCATCTGCTGGCGCGCGCTGAATGGGACCGAGTCATTGGGGTCAATCTCACCGGCACTTTTCTGGTAGCCAAGGCGGCGTTGGCCAGGATGATCGAGCAACCCCGGGTGGACGGCGAACGCGGCTCAATCGTGACGCTGGCCAGCATCGAAGGTCTGGAGGGCACCGCCGGCGGTAGTTCTTACAACGCCGCCAAGGGCGGTGTTGTGTTGCTGACCAAGAACATTGCGCTCGACTATGGGCCCAGTGGTATCCGGGCGAACGCGATCTGCCCGGGCTTCATCGCCACCCCCCTGGCCGAAGGGGTCTTCGGCATGCCGGGAATGGAGGGCCCGCGTGCGTCGATCACCAACGAGCATGCGCTGCAACGATTGGGAAAGCCGGAGGAGATCGCGGCCATGGCTGCCTTCTTGCTCTCACCCGACGCTTCTTTTGTGACAGGCCAGGCCATTGCCGTCGACGGCGGCTACACCGCCGGGCGCGATCACGGGGTGGTTCGGCTCTTCGGTCTCCCACAGTAAGATAGGGAGATAGGGCGGATTCGACTGGTCGTCGCAACACCTCGATGTTGGAGGTGTTGAATGGCTTGTCGTCAGCAGGCAGCAGACCGGGTGATCCGGCCGAAGCTGCGATCGCCGGGGCATCGGAAGTATCGGCGTCATGTCGAGGTGGCCTTCTGGGGACAGATCGCTAAAGGGCTTCTCGCCGAAGAAGCCGCGGGCATTGTGGGCGTGGCGTCCGGCGGTCGGGGCACGCTGGTTCCACAACGCTTTGATGTGAAGTTCCAGCCCTCGGGCCGCTGCCTGTCTTTCGCTGAGTGTGATGAAATCGCGCTTCAGGGCAACGGTGTTTGAGCAATCGTCCGGGCGATTCGGCGCGACCCGTCCACGATCTCACGGGAACTGCGCCGCAGCGCCGCTGTTCGCTACGGAAGCTGCGGTTCCCGGGCCTCGGTCGTGCTGTGGAAGGCCGATATGGCCGCATGTCGGCCCAAGACCGCGAAATTGGCCGCCAATCCGCAACTGCATCATTATGTGCAGCAACGCCTTTCAGGGCGAAGTGGCATCAAACCAGACCCGCGCAAAAAATCCGGGCTAGGGCGGCGTCTTCGACCGCTACGACGCACGGGCGCACCAGACACCCAACCGGGTGCAGAATGCGCCTTCCGCGTGTCAGACCGAGCCATTCCCCTATTTGCTGGGTACCCCATCCGGCTCCGGCCCAGCAGGCAACGGCACGATAACCGGTATCGACGCTACACCCGCCGGAAGCGGGCCTGGTAATGGCCCCGAGGGGCCCGGGACAACTCCCGGCGCAGCGGCCACCGGGTCCAGGGCTCCGGCGTTGTTGATTAGCAGGCTTGTGAACTGGGGGATTGTGGATTGAGGAGGTCTAGGCGGCGGTTGGCGGTCAAAGCGGTGATCCGGCAGGCTTCGGCGATGTTGTCGGCGCCGTTGAGGCGGTGCAGATTGATCGCGGTGTTGCGTAGCGTTGCTAGGACCTGTGCGCCGTTTCCGGTATGTGCCCTTTGACGGTCTTCGTCGAAGGTGACGTCGCGTATCCAGTGCAGGCTGTTCTCGATTCCCCAGTGTTGACGCATCCAGGTCATGATCGCGGTAGGGCGGGCGTGCTCGAACGGCAGGCTGCAGATGGCATAGACCACCTCCACGCTGCGCTGGTCGGTGGCGGTGATCAAGCGTTCACGAGTGATCCGGATGATTTGTTTTGCGTAGGGGAAGCCGATTCCTCGTGCAGCGGTGATGATTTGCAGGGTGCGGGTCTCGACACGGCCGTGGCCGCGGGAGTCGTCGGTAGCGGCTGCGGGCACCTCGGCCCAGGGCAGCGCGGTGATACGCGCAAATATTTTGGCTTGGTTGGACTTGACGATCATCAGGTAGTGCGACTTCAAGGTGGCGCAGATCAACTTCGCGGTGACGACCTGGGTATGCATCGCATCCACGGTGACCAGCCACCGCAAGCTACCCGGCAGCAGCGTGAGCAGGGCACGTACGCAGGGAATTTCATTGCTTTTCTCGGCGACAGCGAGTTGACCGAGCACCAATCGGGCACGGTGGGCGAACACCGACACGAGATGCGTGGCTGTCGCTTTGGCGCGTAAAGCACCACGCAGCATCTTGCCGTCCAACGCGATCGGCACCAATCCACTGGGGTCGCTGCTGGCCACGTGTGCAGTGAAGTAACTGCCCATCCTGGCGTTGAGGTCGGCGGGGTCTAGCCGAGACAAAACAGCGCGGAAGGTCTTCTCACTGGGCCGCCGGAACCGGACCCCTAATTGGGCCAACACATCATCGGGAGCGGTGGCCGCCCATGTGGCAAAACCAGCATAGCCGCGCATCCCCGCGGCAGTGGCCAGAACCGCGATCGCCAACAAAGCCATCAGCGAATACCTCCGACCGCGTGGGTCCCTCGGGTCTGGCACCGAGGCCAACACATCGAGAAACTCCGATCCGATGAGCTCGCTGCGCTCACCAGGACTCCAGCGGTCGAACACCTCTGGAACCGACGACACAGGCAATACTGAAACGGTAGGCACGGGCAACTCCAGACCAACGACGAACAGTAACCAACTCGATCGTTCTCCAGATAGCCCGTGCCTACACTCCGGCCCCAATAGCGCGGCACCAAAGATCATCAACCCAGCTCACAAGCCTGCTAATCAACAACGCCGGAGCCCTGGGGCCCGAGGGAGTCGCTGGCCTGTCCAGCCTTTCCTGTGCGCTGCGGTCGGGCCTGTCGGCGGGGTCGGGTTGTTGCGCCCGTTGGGGGTTGTATCTGATGGTGCTGTGCCGCAACGCAAGCTAGGCCTTTGACCAGGGCTAGTGGGTGGGTAGGTGCAGAACCGGCCGGCGTTGTGGGCGGGGCAGCCGGGCCGGGACGTCGACGATCTTGCGGCGCAGGGTCGATCCGCGTGCCCGCGTGTGTCGGTCCCCAGCCAGGACGCCGGTAGCGCGCAGCAGGTTGGGAGAGATCGCCGCGCAGAGCACCCAGGTGGAGTTCGCGGCGAAGTGGCCTGACGGGATGTGCGCCATGGGTCCGTCGATTAGGCCGGCGAACACGGTTTCGATGATCGCGTGTTGGCGGTGGGTGATGTCGGCCGCCTCGACGGGTAGGTCGGTGTTGGTGAAGAACGGGTGATACCGCCAGACCGGGAACAACGCGTCGGGGCGGCAGGCGTCCTTGACACGACGGACGACCAGGCGTGCGGTGATCCGGTCTTTGGTGGATGCGAAGGCGGTGTAGGGGATTTCGGCGACTTCGGCATCAGAGATCCAGCGACGAGAGTCCCTTGCACGGAATGTTCTTGTCGGCGATCTTGGTGTGTCCGAACGCTATCTCTCCGAAACCGCCCTTGCTCTGCTCAGCCGCGCTGATGATCAACCCGGCCAACACGTTGTGGTCCCAGCCGCGTTCACGGCATGGTTAAAACTCGCAGAGCCTCATGCGAATCGCCAGCCCGACTTACACCACTGCATGGGACGCGACGGCACGCCGCGCGGTAGCCAGCACCACCGCCTCGTAAGCATCCTCGAATGCCGACTGCGTGGGGGCGGCGTCGAATCGCTGGTGGTGCAGCCACCGGTCGGGGTGTTCAGTCCACGCCTTGCCGTCGTAGTTGACGATCCCGTGACGCACCAACAATTTCGACAACCGATGTCTGATCCGCATCAAGTCCGTTCTGGCGGCTTCTCGGGCGCGGACCAGATCCTGGGTAACATCCTCGGCCGCACTCGGAATCCACACCGGCACAACCTCGTCCAGCCGCAACAACCGCGCCAAATTCAGCGCGTCGCGCGCATCGGTTTTCACCCGATCACTCGCCGGGCGAAACAAGTTCGACGACGCCGCGACCTCGCATCGCAATCCCGCCGCCGACAACGCCCGCGCCAACCCGAAACCCGTCGGACCGGCCTCGTAGACCACCGCGCACGGGCCGGGCAGCTTGCCCACTCACTCGATGACCTTCGCGTGCGACGGCGTCAACCGCGCCCAAAACACGTCCGCGCTTCGCCCATCGATCGTCGCCGCGACAACCGAACACGCGTGCACATCAAACCAACACTTGTACGCTCGCAAAACACGGGGGCCTCCTTAACACCTGTCGGAAGGGCCGAGCACAGAACCGCGCTCGGTAGCCCACGAGATTGCGTGAGCGAGGCCCCGGCCAGTAAGTACGCCACTCGGCGAGCAGTCACCACATACGGTCTCATGCACCGCCTCGGACGCATCCCGCCCGCCGAAGCCGAAGCCCGCTACTATTCCCAACTCGTGACCGGTCGACCGGCTGGCTCACAGAATCCCGAGGGGGCATGAAACCGCATGAAATCCGGGATGGTTCACACCGGCCCGCCGCGGAAGTTTTGCGGAACTCGGGACAACCTCTTTCCCGCCGAACATGATGGAGTTTGGCATGGCTCTTGAGGCGTGCGATTTTCGAACCTTGGAGAACCTGTGCCCGGGGCGAGTGGGTGCTCCCGGCTCCCCGCTCTATGAGGCCGGGCGCAGAGTTTTTTCGCGCGCCGGACGCATCCGGTCGCCAGCGGCCGTGTTGCGTCCAGCTGATCGAAACCAGGTTGCCGCCATCATGGCCTGGGCGAATGCGGCGGGGATTCGGCTATCGATTAGGTCGGGTGGGCACAGCTTTGATGGATTCCCTGTCCGTGACGACGGCGTATTGCTTGACCTGCGCGGATTGAGCGCGGTCCGATACGCCCCGTCGGGATACCTGCACGCGATGACGGGCGCGACCGTCGGCGACATTGCGCGCGCGCTGGATGGAACTGGGCGGGCGATGCCCATCGGCGAATGTCCCACCGTGGGCGTCGGCGGGTTAGTGCTTGGCGGCGGGTTTGGCCAATGCACTCGCCACTTCGGCCTCACCTCGGACTTCTTGGCCGAGGCGACGGTTGTCACTGCCAGTGGACAGATTCATGTGACCAACGCAAATCTGTTCTGGGGGCTGCGTGGCGGCGCTGGTTGTGTAGGAATCGTCACGGACCTGGTGTTTCACACCGTACCGATCCAGCAAGTGACAGGTGTGACTCTCGGCTGGCGTTGGGACGCGGCAGTCGAGGCGATTCTTCTGTTCACTCAATTGATGCACACGGCGCCGAGCGAACTCGATCTGCAACTCAGCATTCGAACGACAGGTGCGGACCGTTATGCCGACGAAGCAAGCGCCGGCCCTGCCGACGTGATTCCCGGCACGCCCCGAGTGCGTATCGATGGCCAGTTTCTCGGCAACCAAGACGACGCCCGCTCGCTCATGCGGCCACTGCTCGAGCACCCTGCCGCCTTGCATGCATCGATCCGCGAAGAATCGTTTTTCGATGCCGTGTTCGTCTCGAACGATTTTCTTCACGACCCGGCACCCGCGACCCTCCGTCCACACCGAATAGCCAGCGACATCGGCCGAGGTGCACTCGGTGCAGTCGAAGCGGCCGCCATCGTCGGACAGATCAACGAACTTCAATTCGCGCCCGAACTGCCTGGCGGCGCAGTGGGCATCGAGGCGATCAACGGTGCAGTTGCCGCATTCACGCCGCAGGAAACCGCCTTTTTCCACCGCGGGCAGGACTTTGTGTATCACTGGGGGCTGGGTGACCGGTTGCCGGCTGACGCGGGCCTCGCCGCCCGGCACGACGCCCTGTTGCAAGAAATCCGGCACGACCTTGCCGGCGTGTTGACGGGCGGGCGTTACGTCAACTATGCCGACATCTTGGACACGCCGAACGACTGGTGGGGCGACGACACCGACCAGCTGATGTCCGTTGTTCAGGAGCACGATCCGGACCGCATCCTGATCTCCAGGCTTAACCCCTAATGGCCCAGGCCGGAGGCGGGACTGCGGTTAGAGGCTGTTCACATACTCGTGTGACTAAAGTGACTGGTCATATCGGTGTGATCACGATCGGGCGTCGCGCAATGGCATGAGACGGAGCCCGCGGTAGCAGATGGACACCACATCCCCTTGCTGCTGGGAACCCCGTGAATGCCTGTCTACCTTGTCGAGTCCAGGCAAACCAGTTGCCCCGTTGCGGGTTGCCCATGTCGTGACAGAACAGCGCGGTATCCCTGGGACCTCACCGACGAACAGTGGAATCTGCTGCGCTCAGAGGTTGAGGCGGTGATGGCGGATTCGAGTGGTCGTCGCAACACCTCGATGTTGGAGGTGTTGAATGGTTTGTCGTCAGCAGGCAGCAGACCGGGTGATCCGGCCGAAGCTGCGATCGCCGGCGTGGCGTCGGCGGTCGGGGCACGCTGGTTCCACAACGCTTTGATGTGAAGTTCCCGTTGCCTGTCCTTCGCTGAGTGTGAGGAAGTCGCGCTACTGCGGGTTCAGGGCAACGTGTTTGAGCAATCGTCCGGGCGATTCGGCGCGACCCGTCCACGATCTCACGGGAACTGCGCCGCAGCGCCGCTGTTCGCTACGGGAGCAGCGGTTTCCGGGCCTCGGTCGTGCTGTGGAAGGCCGATATGGCCGCATGTCGGCCCAAGACCGCGAAATTGGCCGCCAATCCGCAGCTGCATGATTATGTGCAGCAACGCCTTTCAGGGCAGATTAGCCACCCCGACGGCGGCACCATCGCCGGACCGCAACCGCCCCGATTCACCGGCCGCAACAAGCCCCACCGCAAGGACCGACCGTGGTCGCTAGCGTGGAGCCCAGAGCAGATTGCCAACCGGCTCAAAGTCGATTTCCCCGAGGACAAGTCCATGCGTATCAGCCACGAAGCGATCTACCAATCGCTCTACATCCGGGGCGGGGCGCGCTCAAATGGGAGTTGGTCTGGTGCCTACGCACCGGACACGCACTGCACGCGCCTCGGGAACGATCACGACGCAAGACCTGGGCCCACGTCACCCCAGAGGCGGCGATCTAAGCCATACCTGCCACCCGAGGGTGATCAGGACCCTACGACAGCCCCGAAACACCCTTCCAACAAGTTAAGGAAGGCGATCTTCCCATCGGGCTCGAACGCTCTCGGCGATCGGCACCGTCGTCGAGCGTACGACCGGGTTCACCATGTTGATCCACTTGGCCCGCGAAGAAGGGCACCGGCACAAACACTCGGTCAAGAACGGTCCGGCCCTGGCCGGCTACGGCGCAATAACGATGAAGGACGCCCTGGCAAACACCATGTCGACCCTGCCGCAGCAGCTCGTCCGGTCGCTGACCTGGGATCGCGGCAAGGAAATGTCCGCGCACGCCCAATTCAAAGTCGAGACCGGCATCCCTGTCTTCTTCGCCGACCCCCAGTCACCACGGCAACGCGGCACGAATGAAAGCACAAACGGCATGCTGCGCCAATACTTTCCCAAACGCACCGACCTCCCGCGATGGTCTGCCGAGGAAATCGAGGCCGTCGCTCACGCCCTCAACACCAGGCCACGCAAGACACTCGGCTGGAAGACACCGGCCGAAGCATTCCATGAACAGCTACTCTTGCTCCACCAAACCGGTGTTGCATCCACCGGTTGAACCCAGATAGAGAACAGATGATATCGACAACGAGTGGCCAGGTTGTCGCGCTGGCCCGCACCATGCGGGACCTGGTGCGGGCCGAAGCCGGCGAGTCCGAACGCCGGCGCACGCTCACCGACAAGATCGTCAACGAAATGTGGTCCACCGGACTGATGTCGGCATTCAATCCGACTGCGGCCGGAGGAACCGAGCCCGCGTTTGCCGAGATGATCGAGACATGGATCGAAATGGCCTGGCAGGATGGGGCGTTCGGTTGGATTGGGATCGCGAACCTGCCGTCGACGTTCGCCGCCGCCACGTATCTCCCCGACGACGGCTTCGCTGAGGTGTTCAGCGCCGCCGACAACCGAGTCACGATGGGCGGCCAGTTCTTCCCCAACGGGCAGGGAAGCGCCGTCGACGGCGGCTACCGACTGAGTGGATCGTGGAGCTTCGGCTCGGGGACCGGTCATGCGCAGTACATCGCGGCGGGCTTCTTCCCGATGGATGACGGTGAAATGCGCTGGATCCGTGAGGGTGTTCCGGACATGCAGGTGGCCGTGGTTCCGCGCGAGCAGATCACCTTCAATGACGGCTGGTTTGTGCAGGGGCTCAAAGGGGCCGGTTCCTATGACTACAGTGCCGAGGACGTGTTCGTGCCGCAGGGCCGCACCTTTGGACTATTCGCCCGGGAGCCGCGACGGGGAAGTTCGCCGGCCACTCGGATGGGGCTGATGCCGGTGACCGCGGCCGGCCAGGCCTCGTGGGCGCTGGGGGTCGCCAAGAGCATGCTTGACGATGTCACCGAACTTGCGGCGACGAAGTACCGGATGAGCGACATGGCCGCTCTGGCCAGTCGCCCCACTTTCCAGAAGGGCCTGGCCCATCACGTCGCGGCATGGCGCGCGGCGCGCCTGCTGGTCCTGGATGCCTTCACCACCGCCGAAGCCGCGGTCGGTGCCGGCCAGGAACTGACTCCTACGTTGCGTTCGGACATGCGCGCGGCGGCCGTCTTCGCCACCGATACCGCTCGAAGCTGCGCCGAATGGGCACATCTGGTGGCCGGAACGAGTTCAATCCGCGAGGGTAGCCGCCTCGAACGGGCGTTTCGTGACATGTACACCGGAACCCAGCACGCCTTCATCAGTGAGAAGGTCGCCATCGATTGCGCGCAGATCTGGCTCGGCATCGTCGAGGACCAGTTCGGACTCTGAGTTCACGCTCGATCCTCGGGGTGCGGAGGAAGATTTACCTGCTTGGCCAGTGATGTAATTTGGGTAAGAATTACCAATCTATCGCCGGAAATGGGTGTTGGATGAACGACCACGCTGTGGCTGCGTGGCTGGCCACCGAGGCAGGTCGCCTGCTGCTCGGAGTGCGGGAGGAGTTCGCCGCAGCCGAGGGTGCCCAGCGTAAGGCGGCGGGGGACAAGCGATCTCATGACTTTCTGATGGACAAGCTGGCCGCCGAGCGTCCCGGGGACGCGGTGCTCTCCGAGGAGGGTGCCGACGACCCCGTCCGGCTACGCAGCGAGCGAGTCTGGATCGTTGATCCGCTCGACGGCACCCGCGAATTCTCCGAACTCGGCCGCGTCGACTGGGCGGTGCATGTCGCGCTGTGGCAGGCCGGCCAGCTCGTCGCCGGGGCCGTGGCGCTCCCGGCGCAGGGCATCACCTTGGCGACACCACACGTCGAGCCACCCCCGGCGGCACCCGACAGGCCGCGCATCGTGGTTTCGCGGACTCGTCCACCGGCCATCGCGCTGGCTGTGCGCGACGCGTTGGATGGCACCTTGGTGGAAATGGGCTCTGCCGGGGCCAAGGTGGCATCGGTCGTGCAGGGCTTGGCCGATGTGTATGTCCATGCCGGCGGGCAGTTCGAGTGGGACTCGGCCGCCCCGGTGGCGGTGGCCCGATCCGCTGGGCTGCATACGTCTCGTATCGACGGGTCGGCATTGACCTACAACCGGCCGGACCCCAAGCTTCCCGATTTGGTGGTATGCCGCCCCGAGCTCGCTACCGCCGTGCTGGCTGCTACCGGCTGAGACTTGCTCGTGGCGTCGCTACGATTTCGTCTGCTTCGGAAGAACTTTCGCCAGGATGCTGGATGCGACATTGCCGGCCACAATCAGCGCGATCGCGGCGAGGGAGTCAACCGAGTTGGTGAGCAGACCCGCAATTCCGGTGACCGTGAGGAAGGACGGCAACCAGCCGACAGTCTGTAGGACGGAGGGAACCAGCGCCGGCTCGCCGTTGGCCAAATCGAACTTGGCGGCGGCGTAGTCCGGGTAGAAGTCGGTAATCGCCGCCGCGAAGAAGATCGCCGCCAATTGAAGGATCCACCCGGTCGAGAAGTTGGTGCCGTCATGCCACAAGTAGTCGCCGATGAAGCCGACGGTTCCCGCAAAGGTGAAGGCGCCCGCCCACACGATGGTGATCACCGTGTTGATCTTTTTGAACAAGGGGCTGTCCCAATGCTCCGGTGGCGTGGTGTCTTTGGCGTAGGCCATCGTGAATGGCCGTCTGATCAGCAGGGTGAGCCAGGCAAAACAGGCTAGGGCGGCGTTGGTGAGCTCCCCGGACCACAACTCGAGCCACTGGATTGCGTTGTCGGTCGCGAACAGGCCGACGACCAACATGGCGCCGAAGAACGCGGTGCCGAAGACCTCGAGGGCGTGAACCCTGACGCCACGGCTGAGGCCGGCAAGCATCACCAGCGCGGAGAGCCCCAACGCGCCGGCCGCCGCCAGCTCGAAGCGCCCGGGTCCGGACAGGATTGCTAGCAGTGCCCATGGGGCGATTCCCGCAAGCGGCGAGCGAAGGAACCCATCGAGGGCGCGTGCGGGGCTGAAGACCTTGGCCGGTGGCCGATCCGGCTGCTTGTCGTTGTCGACGCTGCAGAAGGCAGGCACACTCGGGCGGGCACTTTGAATCACCTGTACTCCTTACGTTTCCGACATTCCAATATCGACATGTCAAAAGTGACATGTCAATGTTGGCATGGCATTGGTGACATGTCAAAACTGGAGGGTTAGTATGGTTGGGTGAGCCTGCGACATGCGGCGTTGGGGCTGCTCTCCCAGGAGCCGGGAAGTGGATATGACCTGCTAAAGCGGTTTCAGCTGTCGATGAACAACGTCTGGCCAGCAACGCAGAGTCAGCTCTACAGTGAGCTTAACAAGCTGGCTGCTGCCGGACTAATCAAGTCCTCGGACCTGGGGCCACGGGGGCGCAAGGAGTACGCGATCACTGACGCGGGACGCACCGAACTCTACCGATGGATGACTTCGCCGCAGCAGGACCCACCGGTCCGCAATGCCGCGCTGCTGCGGGTCTTCCTGCTCGGCCAGCTAGATCCCAGTCAGGCCCGTAGCTACCTGGAATCGTTGTTGTCTTTGTCCGAGCAGGAAAAGACGCACTACGAACGGATCCGCTACGCCTACGACTGGGCTGAGGATGACGACTCCTTCTTTGCCCGGGCCGCGCTGGAGCAAGGGTTGCGGTGGGCCCAACAGGAAATCGAATGGGCCAAGTGGGTCATTGCCGGGTTGGACCAGCGCAGCGGCGTCGCGCCGGCGGGGCAAGGCTGAGGGCTACCGCAGCTCGCCGAGCGCCTTGCCCATCCGCGTCACTGCCTCAGTCAGAATGGCCTGGGACGTAGCGAAATTCATGCGCACGTGCCCGTCTCCGCCGGTTCCGAACACGTGGCCCGAACTCAACGCCACTCGGGCGTGATCGAGGAACCAGCTGGCCGGCCCGGATAGATCTGACACCACCGCAAGACCGGACGCATCCTGCTCGGAAATTCCGAGGTCTCGACAGTCCAGCCAGGCCAGGTAGGTGCCCTGCGGCCATCGCAGCCGCACCCCGGGAAGCTGCGCGTCCACCAGATCGCTCAACAACGTGCGGTTTGCGTCCAGTCCGGCCAGCAGCGCGTCAAGCCAGTCGCCGCCGGTTCGGAACGCTTCGGTGTGCGCAATGATGCCCAGGTGACTCGGCCCGTGGCTGACCTCTTCCGGCATCCGGCGTAGATCGGCGGCGGCCTCCGGACCGGCAACAGCCAACGCCGCCTTGACGCCACCCAGATTCCACGCCTTGGTGGCCGATGTCAGCGACAGCGCATTCTCGGAGCCGGGCACCGTCAGGTACGGGGTGAAACGTGCTCCGGAAAAGACCAGGGGAGCATGAATCTCGTCCGACACCACCCGCACGTCATATCGACGGGCGCGTTCGGCGACGCCGCGCAGTTCGTCGCAGCTGTGCACGGCACCGGTCGGATTGTGGGGATTGCACAACAGGTAAGCCACGTTGCCACCTGCGCGGCGCGCGTGAGCGAAGGCCTCTTCCAGCGCGTCCAGGTCGATCCGGCCATCAGTGCCCAGCGGCGCTTCGACCACCCTTCGGCCGTCGTGTGACACGAATGCGTAGAACGGGGCGTACACCGGTGAATTGACGATCACGGTGTCACCGCGATCGGTGACCAGACGCAGCATCTCAACGATGCCCATCATCACGTCCGGAACGATCGCCGTCCGGCCGACCTCCAGGTCGTGCCATTGCCAACGCAGCGCAGCGAATTCGGCAAGGGCTTCGGCATATGCGGTGCCGTAGGGGTATCCGGTATCGCCGTTGTCGACCGCTCGATGAAGCGCGGCGGCCACCGTGGGTGCCAGGTTCACGTCCATCTCCGCCACCCATAAGGGCAAGACATCGGCCGGGTGCGCACGCCACTTCATGCTTGTCCGGGTGCGTAGTTGCTCGAGTGTCAGTTGCTCGAGCGGGTTGGGGTTCATGGGCGATTACGTTAGCGGGCTGTGCGGTACCGACTTCACCGGACGTGGCTTGGGCTGTGCCACCTGGCTAGTAGTCGTAGCGGGCGATGACCGGTCCGCCCCGACCGCCATCGCCGTCGTCAGATACCAAGGCGGGCACCATTTCACTGGTGACCAATCCATGTTCGCGGGTCAATTCGTCAACCACTTCGAATGATTCGGCGATGTTGGTCGGGGTATCGATCACGATGGTGACGACCGGCACTTGGCGGCCCAGTGCGAACAGCTTGTCGCCGTGGGGCTGATGTTCGCCGTTGAAGCCCCAGATGCCGCGCAGCACGGTAGCCCCGTCGGGCCTCCGGCGCCGGTATAGGCGTCGCACGATGGCCCGGTGAATGGGAACCCCGTCGTGCCGGGCCGATTCGGAGGTGTAGATCATCAGCTTCTGCCACAGCGGCAGACCGTGTTCGTCGGCTGCGGGCAGGGCATGGGGACGGCCCAGCAGTTCACCGTCACGCTTGCAAACCCGAACTCGTTCGAGCGTGATCAGTGGACGGCGCAATAGCCCACCGAGCTCCGGCAGTACCCGACGGATGCGATCGCCCGAGCCAACGGCAATGATCATCATCGGGACGTCGGCGTTACGGCCGAAGAACATGGCGCGTTGCCGCCGCCCGTGCGCGGTGCCGTCAACACCCAGGAAAACCGAGGCACCAGCCAGTTGGCGTCGGTACATCAGATCGCAGATGGCCAGATAGGCGGGCATACCGTAGGCGCGTTCTTTGCGGCCAACGTAGACGGTCAACTTGGCGGCTTCGTGAAGTTGCTCTGACAATTCCAGTGGTGGCAGGTCCCCGCGCACCATGCGGGCGCGCTCGAGAGTGAGCAGCCCTCGTTGCTTGATGGCAAGCACCGGGTCGAGTAATGCCTCGATTTTGGGCCTACGGTCGGTACCGATGATCACCACGGGCGGATCCTCGGAGAGGGTCAGCGATTGGTCGGTCCGCAGGTGGCGTCCCGTCCCGAATCCACCGGCTCCGCGCAGCACGACGCTGGACGCGATGTTGTGTTCTTGGTAGAGGCTGAGCAGCACATCGGCCAGGAAGCCGTCGTCGGTTCGGCGCCGCTCACCCAAGTAGGCGCTCACCTTGAGGCAATCGTCATCCATGCCGGCCCCTGAAGCCGTGCTGCCTAGGAGTTTTCATGCCGCAGCGCCGCCGCTGCAACCGATGTTCGCCTCGTGGGCATCGGGTCGGTGTGTGCCTATGGGATGACCACCGTTGCGGCGCAGCTCGATTCGGGCCACGCGCGGCGCAGGACAAGCGCGGGAGTTTGGATATGCCACCTGGGACTCCTTTGTTCGCAGGTGCCATCAGCCGGCTGGCGGTTCAGAAGTCGAGCTTCCTGGCGAGCCCCATCGCCGCTGCTAGTTAACCGACGGCCTCTCGGTGGGTCAAGTCCGAATTCGAAGGCCCGTCGGTCCCGCGACTACTCAGCCGGTGCGATCCCAGAGCGGCGAGGTTGACTACCACCATGTTGTTGTCGATGGGATGCCCGTTTTTGCTCAGGCAGTCCACCACGGTGCGATAACCCTGCCCGTGCAGTACCGCCTGATAACGGTGGTGAAAGTGTCCGTGCCAAAGCCGACCCGGGCGGACGGCGTCGACAACGCAGCGCAGCCGCTCGCGATGCAGCTCGGACCGACGCAGCTCGAGTTCCGGGAACCCGCGCCGGTCGCGCGCCGCGCTGGGAACGGTGATTCCGGCCGGGCAGTCGTGACAAAACATGGCATCGGCTTCTCCGGCGGCCGCCGCAGCATTCGCCTGGCGCATGGTCAGTAGCTCCTGCTCCCACCAGGAGCGGCCCCGCTTGCGCAGGAAACGGTCGATCGAATAGGCGCCACCGAGGGCCAGACACCGGGTCTGGCCCCATAGCCAACGAAAACCCCGCGGCAGGTGCGCGAGGTGACCACGCAGGTATCGCAGACCGTCCTGGTCGATGGGCCAACCAAGCAATCGTTCGAAGTTCTCGTGGTTGCCGTCGACGAACCCCAAGACCATCCCGCACCGGTCCAAAGCTTCTTCGAGCGAATCCAGATACTCGTCGGTGAAGTTATAGCCGAAATCGCCGAGCTGAATCAGCACTGTCGCTTCGCGTTTGGCGGCGTGCTCGATCGCGCCGACGGCGTACTTGGCGTCGGAATGCCAATCGCCGGCGATCGCGACGCGCAACGGTTGGGCTAGAAAGGACCGCGTAGTCGGCTGTCGCAGCATCTGAGAATCCGGTGAGCCGTTCATGGACCGCCCTCCTAGCTCTGCGATCGAGCCGCCCAACGGCAGTCATCGAGTCCCAAAGACCGTTGGCATTTAGTCGCCGGGTCTGGACGAGGCCACCGCCTATTTTCCTTTCGAGGATACGCGGCAAAATCTGGACGGGTCAACCGTGCGGCATTAGCCCCCACCCGGTCTCGGTGGCTGCCGGTCTGCCGAATCTATTCCCAGCGCTCGCAAGTGGCGGGTCGGCATCTTTGCGGGCCGCGTCGAGCATCGGTAACCTTGGTGGTATCGCAGTGAAGTTCGCTGCAATCTCGCTGCAGGTGCCGGACTTGGCCGGGCCTTTGCGATGCGCCAATGCCCGGCAAGGCATCGTGCAGCGGGATTCAGGCCGGCCAGCCCCCGATCAAAGGCGGTGTGAGCCAATGAAATTGCTAATCGCGGTAATGGGCGTGTGCGCCGCGGTCGTATTCGGTGCGCCGGTGTGGGTTGCCGGTGTTGCCCGCGCCGGCGATGATGTCGGATTCCTGGTCGCTTTGCAGCGGATCGGCATCACCTATCCCAGCCCAGCCCAAGCAATCGATGCCGCCCGAGCGGTGTGCGTGTGCCTGGATCGTGGTGAATCCGGTCTGGCCGTAGTTCAGGAAGTGACGGCGCGCAACCCCGGCTTCGACATGGACGCTGCCGCGCACTTTGCGGTCATCTCGGCGACCTACTATTGCCCGCATCACCTCGCCGTGACCTGACGCGGCCCAAGGGTGTTAGTAGCGCAGCGGCGCGGGCGGTGCCGAAACAACGCCCTGTGGCCCACTTTCGGCTAAGCGGGACCATCGCATTGATCGACCAGAACCGCGCCATCGGCCCGGTCTCCGAGCGTCTGCAGGGCAACGTCCCCGCCCGCGGCGGTGACACGCACGATCTCGGCTAGCTCCGCCGGGGCGTCGCATTGCAGGTAATGGTCGGCGGTGGGAACCACCCAGTAGCGGCTTCGGCCGGGTTGGTTCTTCAGATACGCCTGCCATACATGGTTGGGGACACGCAGCGGCGCGACG
This sequence comes from Mycobacterium pseudoshottsii JCM 15466, assembly GCF_003584745.1. NCBI lineage: Bacteria > Bacillati > Actinomycetota > Actinomycetes > Mycobacteriales > Mycobacteriaceae > Mycobacterium > Mycobacterium pseudoshottsii. The sequence continues at coordinate 3,815,946 of NZ_AP018410.1, read as the reverse complement.
GTGTCGTGCAGTCCCCACACCAGCGTGGTGTTGACGGTTATCGTGGAAAGTGATTCAAGCCAATGGGTTTCACCTGCAGCACGTTCATGCAGATACTGAACTGTGTCTGGTAGTGCCTGGATTCCATCGTTATGCGCAAAACACCTTGCCAAAGCGGTGATCTCGGGATCTTCCAGTGCCCTGCGTGGCATGAAGGTACTCGCACCGAGACCGGCCGCGAGTAGCTCGGGCGTCGTCGCGGCGGCGGTGGCTCGTGCCGTCGCGGGGTCGAGCAGCGCGGTTTGGAATGCGGTGAGGTTCGACAGCGGAAGGTAGATGTTGGCGTTGGTGATGATGAGGTCGATGGGCAGCGCCGGTGGATCCTCAGCGGCCAGCATTCCCAGTGCGATCATGCCGACGCTGCTGCCGCGGTCGTGGGTGAGCATCCGGAACTCGGTGAGCTTCCAGACCCGTCTGATCGCGTGAACGAGCAGACGGGCATCGTCATACAACGAGTAGACGTAAGGTTGCCGCGGCTTGTCGGACAGCCCGTAGCCCGGGAAGTCCAGCACATAGATGTCGAACTCCGAGCCCAGTTCGCGCGCCAATGCGAAGTAGTCGATGCTGGAGGTTGGGAAGCCGTGAACCAGGACCAGGGCTGGCGCGTCGGGTGTGCCACAACGGCGGGTGAACACCGTGACCTCGGCATCGGCATTGGCGGCAGTGGTTGAACGCCAGCGTAATGTCGAAGCACCGCTTTGCCATTCGGCGAAGATGTCCAAGACCATTCTCCTGTGCACTATTCCAACCACCGCGGGTGTGCCCGGCGGCGGCTTACCCGAAGTTCACGATTGCCAGCAAGACCGGAAGCTGCTTGGTGCGAGGCTCCGGGGCCGCGAGCCGGTCAGGTCCGAAGAAGGAGCCGCTGAGGTAGTTGTCGGCATCCCAGACGGTCGCCGGGCTGACCTGTCCCTGGTAGCTGAAGGTGTCCAGCACGTAGGGCAGTGCATCGGCTTCCAGCAGCGAAGGGCCGTCCATCAGCTGGAAGTGCAGATGTGGGGCGTTCGAATTGCCGGTATTGCCCAGCTTTGCGATCTCTTGGCCCTTTTTCACCTTGTCGCCCGGTTTGACCAGCAGCGAGCCTTTGATGAGGTGGGCATACATCGCATACGCGCCACCGCCGATGTCGAGGACAATGTGGTTACCATCGACGTTGTCCACCGTTATCTTCGCCGCCAATGCCGGATCCGATGCCGGCAGGATGCCCGGCACGTTGGCTTCCATGTCATCGAGCGTCGAGGTCACGGTGCCGTCGGCCACCGCATACACGCTGCTGCCGTAGGAGATATAGCTGTCGTTGTTGGTCTTGTCGCCGGCGAAAAAGTTGCCCTGGTCGTTTGTTCTCATCCAGTCGATGGCGAAGCGCTGGCTGTTGTTCAGCTTCATGTTCAGCGGGAGGATGGAGTCGCGATGGGCCCAACCCGGTTCACAGCAGCCGTTGAACGCCACCCAGTTGTTGCCGCGCAGCGGCGGACTGATCACCCGCGGCGTGCCGGCCGAGATGTCGAACGGCGCACCCAGGGTGTCCAAGGGGCCGGATTCGGCGCTTGAGCCCGGGGCAGTCACCCCGGCGCCATGCAGCCGCAGCATCACCGCCTTGGGGAACTGCGCCAACTTGTCGAACGTGAAGTCAAGCAGCAGCGCACGTGATCCTTGTGGCGGGATGGTGAAATCGGTTGACGGTCTTCCGGTCAGCTGTCGCAGCCGGTTGCAGTTTCCATAGCTGCACTTGGGGTCGACCAACTGGGTACCCGAGAACGAGGTGAGTACCTTGCTGGGGTCCTGGGCGTCGACTACATCGACGCTGGTGAGGGCCGCCGGAGCCCCGGTGGCGTTGGTGATCTGCACGTCGTACGCCAGGTGGTACTTGCCGTCGGTGCCGGGGAACGGAAACGTCGGCCGGCTGATTGGCGCGATGGTCAGCGGTGTGAACGCGTCGGGAACCGTTACTCCCTCGAGCGCGTTGTCTGTGCCGTTGGCGTTGGTCGAAGCGCCTTCGGCGCCAGTGATACTCGATGAGCATGCGGCAACAGAGAGTGCTAACCAGAAGACAGCCAACGACTTCCAGAACGGACTGCGCGCCCGGTGTCGTGGTTGCTCGTATGCCATCAGGTATGCCTCCTTGGTTGACGCCGGACTCCGTGAGCTTAGTCATTGAGAACCGCTACTTCGGCGAAGCCATCCGCCACCGGCTTACCATGCTGCACATGATCAGTACCCGGGTAATCGGCGTTGGCGAATATCACATTAGCAATGAGCAAGACGGCGTGATCAATGCACGGTATCTGTCGACGGCGGCGATGAAGTCCGGCGGTGCGATCGGTGTCGGCCGCGCGCGAGGCGACACTTCCAATGGTTTTCCCGGCGATTACCGGGCCCAATATTTCGATGCCGCCGGTGATTTAACCGGTGATCTCGATCTGCGAATACAACGGAGTGGAGCCTCCTACCGGTTGACCTGGCGGCACCGGCGGCAAAATGTCAGCCTGCCGGCGGCGGTTGGCGAAGTCATTTTTGAAGGCATCGGCTTTCCGAGTGGGGACCGGTCGATGGCGGTTAGCTATTGGATGACCGAGCAGGTGTCAGCCGCGATCGAACGTCGGCCGTTGCTGTGAAGCGCCGGGCCCAGCAGAAACCCCCGATAGGGTACCGGTTGTTGCTACTGGTTGGCGTGCTGGCGCTGGCCCTCACGGGCTGTGTGGGTGCGCCGCCGGAGCCACGCCTTTGGGGTGCGTTCACCGAACGAGGCCTGAGCAACATGCCGATGAAACCGGGTATGAATGTCCGCGTATTCAATGACGTGAACATGGATGCGCACGGTTACATCAAGTATGACAAGTCGAATGGCCGGCTGACGTTACAGCCGGGTACCTACCGCATTGATGGTTGGTCGCTGACCCTGTTCGGGTTTCAGCTGACACCACAGCAGCAGGCTGCCACCTACTCAGCGCCCGGATACGCGTTCTTCTGGAATGCCGACGAGAAGAAGGCCGAGATTCTCGGGTCCCTGCAAGACCCCCTGTATGCCCAAAAGAGCATCATCAACGGGATCCTCACGGTCCGCAAGACGACCAGGGCTCCGGCGTTGTTGATTAGCAGGCTTGTGAGCTGGGTTGATGATCTTTGGTGCCGCGCTATTGGGGCCGGAGTGTAGGCACGGGCTATCTGGAGAACGATCGAGTTGGTTACTGTTCGTCGTTGGTCTGGAGTTGCCCGTGCCTACCGTTTCAGTATTGCCTGTGTCGTCGGTTCCAGAGGTGTTCGACTGCTGGAGTCCTGGTGAGCGCAGCGAGTTCATCGGATCGGAGTTTCTCGATGTGTTGGCCTCGGTGCCAGACCCGAGGGGCCCACGCGGTCGGAGGTATTCGCTGGTGGCTTTGTTGGCGATCGCGGTTCTGGCCACTGCCGCGGGGATGCGCGGCTATGCTGGTTTTGCCGCATGGGCGGCCACCGCTCCCGATGATGTGTTGGCCCAATTAGGGGTCCGGTTCCGGCGGCCCAGTGAGAAGACCTTCCGCGCTGTTTTGTCTCGGCTAGACCCCGCCGACCTCAACGCCAGGATGGGCAGTTACTTCACTGCACACGTGGCCAGCAGCGACCCCAGTGGATTGGTGCCGATCGCGTTGGACGGCAAGATGCTGCGTGGTGCTTTACGCGCCAAAGCGACAGCCACGCATCTCGTGTCGGTGTTCGCCCACCGTGCCCGATTGGTGCTCGGTCGACTCGCTGTCGCCGAGAAAAGCAATGAAATTCCCTGCGTACGTGCCCTGCTCACGCTGCTGCCGGGTAGCTTGCGGTGGCTGGTCACCGTGGATGCGATGCATACCCAGGTCGTCACCGCGAAGTTGATCTGCGCCACCTTGAAGTCGCACTACCTGATGATCGTCAAGTCCAACCAAGCCAAAATATTTGCGCGTATCACCGCGCTGCCCTGGGCCGAGGTGCCCACAGCCGCTACCGACGACTCCCGCGGCCACGGCCGTGTCGAGACCCGCACCCTGCAAATCATCACCGCTGCACGAGGAATCGGCTTCCCCTACGCAAAACAAATCATCCGGATCACTCGTGAACGCTTGATCACCGCCACCGACCAGCGCAGCGTGGAGGTGGTCTATGCCATCTGCAGCCTGCCGTTCGAGCACGCCCGCCCTACCGCGATCATGACCTGGATGCGTCAACACTGGGGAATCGAGAACAGCCTGCACTGGATACGCGACGTCACCTTCGACGAAGACCGTCAAAGGGCACATACCGGAAACGGCGCACAGGTCCTAGCAACGCTACGCAACACCGCGATCAATCTGCACCGCCTCAACGGCGCCGACAACATCGCCGAAGCCTGCCGGATCACCGCTTTGACCGCCAACCGCCGCCTAGACCTCCTCAATCCACAATTCCCCAGCTCACAAGCCTGCTAATCAACAACGCCGGAGCCCTGGCAAGACGACGAACTACTACTTCGGCCATCAAAATGGCATCAAGCTCGATGGGATCAAGCTGGAGATCTACGACCCCGACATCAAGACCCCGGACGGCCAGAGTTCGACCGATCACGCGTTCGCGCAACTGGTTGTCGAACGGTTTTAGTAACCCCGCAGGAGCGGCGGTGACCAGATCGAATCACGGCGAACCCGTCTCTCTTCGGCCCGACGATCTCGTGCTATACAGATGATCTAGATGGGCGAAAAACGTTCAGGGACAGTGAATCGCGCGGACAGTGAGGCGGATTTTGTGCAGAGCGCAGCACGAACGCGGCTGGATGCCCTTCGGCCAACCGTTTCAGCCTGCAGGCTGAAATTGTCCAAAGCGATTGCCGGGCTCGCGCATCGCGGCGTGTTGGTGGTGGCTCTGGTGGCGGCCGTGGTGGGGACCTTGGCTGGTGCGCGAGGAGCGGTAACGCCGGCTACCCGGCCACCGGCCGACCGGGATCAACTTTGGAAGATTGTGCACGACCGGTGCGAGCGTGACTATCAACGTAGGGGTGCTTATGCCCCCTGCACGCTGGTGGACGAAAGCTCCGGCATCGCCTTGTACAAGGCCGCCGGTGACCCATATCAGTTCCTGTTGCTACCACTGGCCCGGGTCAGTGGAATCGAGGATCAGGCCCTGCAGGAGCCGTCGACTGGTAAGTACCTCTATGAGGCCTGGGCCGATCGATTCGCGGTGACTGCTCGGCTGAACAACGCGCTTCCGGAGTCCCATCTGGTGCTCACGATCAATGCAAAGAATGCACGCAGCCAAGATCAGCTGCACATTCACATATCGTGTTCGTCACCAGCGACATTGGCCACTTTGAAGGAGGTCAACGCAGCTGACTACGTTCGCTGGAAGCAGCTCCCGGTCGATTTGGGTGGCAATAGTTATCACGTCTTGGCGGTGAACACCGACACCCTCAAGTCCAAGAACCTATTCCGCGACATTCACGATAAGGTGGCCGCCGATGGCAAGAAGATGGAAAACGCCTCGGTCGCGCTCGCCAACGTGGCGCCGGATCGGTTCCTACTGCTGGTAGTCGAGGGAACGGACGAAGATCCGGTTGCCGCAGAGACCCTGCAGGACCACGACTGCTCGGTCGCCAAAGCCCTGCGCTAGCGCAATGGCGCAGTTGCCGTTTCGGACGCGGCCCTCGGCGCGGTGAACTGCCGGACGGGCCCGGTTACGGCCTGGTTATCCGCCGGAGAATGGGCGGGGCATCACGGTCAGTCGCACTCCGTATCGGGGTGTGACGCCGCCGCGGCCTGTTCCGGTCATTGCCATTCCGGGCATTCCGGGGATGCCGGATGCGGGAACCTCGTCGGTGGGCAGGGTGGTCAGCGGGGTGGCCTGCAGCGCTTTGATGGTGGTGACCTTCGGCTCGGTCCAGCTGGGCGGGACCGACATTTGGCCAATTCTGTTGCCACTGGTCAGCTCTGCTGCGATCGGGCCCAGTTCGGCGCCCAGCGCCGGCTCACCACCGAGTGCGGCGAGCGCGTTGGGGGCGTCGGCGGCGGCGTGGGGGATGAGGCCCAGCGTGTCGTCGGTGCCGATGATTCCGCTGCCCATCGACTGGATGTCCTGCATCGAACCGATCGTCGCGTAGAACGCCAGCAGGCCGTCGAGGATGGTGAAGTCGTCGGCCAAAAACGATGGGAAGGGGATCATGTTGATCAGCTCTCCCAGCGGTATCAGGATTGCTGAGAGTTCGGGAGCGATCGGCAGGAGCGCAACACCTATGGCGTCGATCAGATTTCCTAGCCAGTTGCCGCTGTCAGCGGCCACATTGGCGGTGGAGTTGGCCACTGCGGCGCTTTGAGCGCCCAGGCCGGCGGGGTTGGTGGTCTGATGCGGGGAAGTGAAGGGGGTCAACGCTCTTGCGGCGGCCGAGGTGGAGGAGTAGCTGGTCATCGCGGTGGCGTCGGTGGCCCACATCTCGGCGTATTCGGCTTCGTTGGCCGCGATCGCCGCGGTGTTTTGGCCGAAGAAGTTCGTGGCAATCAGTGCCGCGAGTTCGGCGCGGTTGACGGCGATGGCCGGCGGCGGCACCGTCATCGCGAACGCCTGCTCGTAGGCCGCGGCCGCGGCCGAGGCCTGCATGGCCGAGTGTCCTGCCTGGACGGCAGTGGCCTCTAGCCAACCAACATAGGGCAGCACTGAGGCGACCATTGCGGCCGAAGACGGACCCAGCCATTGGAAGCTGGTCAGGTCTGCGATCATGGCCCGGTAAGACTCGGCGGCGGAATGCAATCCGACCGAGACGCTGTTCCAGCTTGCCGAGGCGGCCCTGAGCGAGGCCGAGCCCGGGCCGGTGTACAAGCGGGTCGAGTTGATCTCTGGCGGCAACATCATAAAGCTCATGACCAATGCTCCGTGCCTCGTGAATGGACCTGGTGACGGCTGTGTCACCGGTGGTTGCAGATGAGTCGGCGCCGGACGTGATCAGTCCGGGTGCAGTGACCGGCGCCGGGATTGCGGGGTGTTCGACTTCGATTCAGGTGACCGATGGGTCTACTGGCTCGTGTTTGGCGGGTATGGCGTTGTGTGAAGCGTCGGGGGTATTGAGCGCGCAGGCATCCCGTTCATCGCATTTTCCCTGAGGGTGAAATGAATGAGACCGATGAATCGGCGGTCCCGCTGGTGGGAACGCCGTCGGCGGCGCACCAGCTCACGGAATACGTGTGCGCGGTCGTCTAACAGTATGTTGCCATTGTCAACTGTGAACGGGGTTCGGAGTTCTCCGTTGACGTCGCTATTGTCAACGGAGCGGCTGGAAAACGGGGCGGGGTAAAACGGGGGATGTTGTCGTACTCTGCTCAGCTGAGTCTCTGCGCATGGGCTCATCTGAGTCCTATCGTAAAGCTCCATTACCAGAATAGTTCAGAGCTGTGTCAAACCTGTGTACACGGCGGGCCCATTCTGTCGATCACTGGAGTCCATGTCCACATAATTGACAAATGGGCATGATTTGACGCCCGCGTCTTTTGGCCTCCCGCGGAAATCTGAACCGCCGCAGCGTTTAACATCGTTGCACGGGGCTCGATGCGAGACGTTGGTCACAGTCCAATTGGGTGAAAGCCCTGGTGGCGCACCAGAAAGTGGGCGAACAAGGTGGCGGCCCGGTGGTTCGACAAACGACGAGTTCTTGCGGCCTGGGCCCTGGGCTGCGTCGTGCTGTCGTTGCTCACTGCCCCGGCGGTCAAGGCGGTACCTAACACGCAGTGCACATTGACAACATCCGTACAGGAAGTGCACAGCATGAGGGAATTGCCACCCGCTCTGCTGCAAATGCTTCCGCCTATCGCCGATGTCGGAGAGCCGTTCAACAGCACAGATTCGGTCGAGGACCCCGCTCTGCCCTTCCGTCGATTGATTCGGGCCGGCCACCGCGACGTCGACTGGTTTGTCTGGTACGAGCACGGAGGTCTCGGCTATTTCTGGCAGGCGGTGGTGGCACACGTTGAATCGGGTGCCCCGATCAGTACCTTGGCAAATGCCGGAACCGTCTCTGACCTGCTCTGCGCCTTGACCGACGCGGTGTTCGCCGGCAAAGTCCCGCCCTACCCGCCTGGCACGTGGGCTGCGTTTGGCTATTGAGGCCACACTTCCCAGGTGACCATCGTACGCATCGGTCCGGCGAACACCGGTTGCACCGCTCCTGATCGCCAGCGCTCTTCGGCGATCGGCGCCAGCGCGTTGGTTGCGGTCAGCGGATCCCCGTCGAGGTACACGACGGTGATGTATTGCGGGCCGGGATACCAGCCGCGTGGCAACGGATTCCACGCGGTGCTCGAGCCGAAGGTCCAAGCTCCCGCAACGCCAGGGCTGGCCAGCAGCGCCGGGTAGTGTTCGGCGTGCAGCCATTGCAGCCACGTATCGGGGCGGGTGCCAGTAGGTTCCTCGACGATCAGCACTATCCCGCGGTGTGGCCGAAACGGCACGACCTCCGCAGAGATAAGCGCGCTCGGTGCGGAGTGCCGATGCAGCAAGCGCACACCGCTCACCCGCAATAGCGGTCGCTTGACGGGGAAGCGGCCAGTGTCGGCCAGCGTGCGCCCCAGTGCCACAAAGTCGTCGAAGGTCTGCCGCACGGGTTCACCGACGAGGTAGTGCACCGCGTTGCAAATCTTGCCCAGCGGTCCGCGAGCGGCCAGCCGTGAGCTGAGGTAGTCTCCATCGGCGATCCAGCGCAGGCCGTGCACGATGCCGGGGAGCTGGTATTGCTCGGGCATGTGATCGAGCAGGTGCCAGCGCAGATAGTTGCCGTCATCGTCGGGCGGCGCGGCTGCGGTCAGGCTGAATATCCCCGCGGCGGTCCGGATCACGGTGAATCCAGCTCGGCCAGTGCGTGCAGGTTATCCAGGTACTGCTGCCGCGAGGAGTGCGCGAACGTGGCGCAGATGGTGGTGGCGCCGTGCGCGGCGAGGTCGGCGAGGAGGTGCCGGGTTCTTTCCGGGTCGCCGATCGGGTTCAACGGCTCTGGTGAACTGAGCACGACTTCGAATCCTGATCCAATATCGAAGCGGCTCAGCCAGTCCCGAACTTCGCCCAAGCTTATTCCGAAGGGAACCCACCCTTCGGCGAGGCTGGTGGCTCGCCGCAACGAACGCAGGGTGCGCCTTCCCACCCAGATGGGAAGGCGCTTCTGGACGGCACACGGGTCGACCACCATGTCGCGAAACGAATAGAACTCGCCGTGGTATCTGGGTTCGGGTACTGACAATGCGGCGCGCAGCGCGCGCAACGCGTCGTCGGCTCGCGCGCCCCGGTTTTCAAACGGCGCACCGATGAGGTCAAATTCTTCTTTGAGGCTACCGACGCCGACGCCGAGGATGAGCCTACCGTTGCTGACCGTGTCCAAGGTGCCGTAGCGCTTGGCGATCTCGAGCGGGTGGTGATAGCCGAGCACCAGGACGTTGGTAGCCAACCGGATTCGCTGGGTGCGGGCGGCGAGGTAACCCAACGTCGCCAGCGGATCCCAGTAGCGTGTCCCGCGGCGCCGTTTCTCCGCGGCTGGCAGCGCGATGTGCTCACTGCAGGTCAGATGGTAATAGCCCAACTTGTCTGCGGTTTCGGCGATCTGGGTCAGGTCTTCGATCGAGGCGGTCTTCTCCCAGGGGGCGCTGACCCCGGGTAGCAGTGTGACCACCGGTGTGGCAATGGACAGCTTCGCGGCTGCGGCGCTCATCGCGATTGATGCTAACAACCTCTTGGATGGGCGGGGTCGTCCCTGGCGGCTCGGTCTCGGCGAGCGGCGTCGCCGGGCGGAGGTCAGCCGCCCAGGTGCGAGCCGAACCAGCGTTGCAACGCGTCCCGCAGGCTGCCTCGGGCCCCGGTGTCGAATGCGTTTGCTGCCCAGGCGACATAGCCGTCGGGCCGGATCAGCATCGCGGCGGCCGGACGATCGGCGATCGAGGTGTGCACAATCTCGACGCGATCGGCCCAGCCCTGTGCCGCAGCCGCGGCGTCACCGTCTGCGAGGTCAATCAGTAGTGGACGAGCACCACACATCAGCTCATCGATACGTCGTCCATCATCGGTGGTCAGTACGGGAACCAGCCGCCCGGACAGCGGGTGCTCGTCGCCGACGGGGTAGATGAGGTCCGACCCGGCCAGCAGCGCCCCCATCTGTTTGGTGACTTCGGGAATGGTGAGCAGCTCGCCAAATAGCTCTCGCAGGGCGCCGACTTCGGGCCCGGGGGCCATCAGCGCGGTCTGGGCCAGCGAATGCATCATGACTCGAGCGCCCACCGGGTGACGTTCGGACTCGTAGGTGTCGAGCAAACCATCCGGGGCCCAGCCGTTGAGCTCGGCGGCAAGTTTCCATCCCAGGTTGAATGTGTCCTGTAGACCCAGGTTCAGGCCGGGGCCGCCCATCGGGCTGTGCACGTGAGCGGCGTCGCCTAGCAGCAATACCCGCCCGCGACGATATCGCTCCGCGTGTCGAGTGTTCTGTCCGTTGATGCGGCGCAGGGCGTGGGGGCCGGGGCCTTTGGGTCTTTTCAGGGGGATGTCGACGCCGAGCACCCGCTGCACGCTTTCGCGCAGTTCGGCCAACGACATCGGCCGCTCCTCGACGGGGGGACCGAACTCGATGGTCCCCAGCATGGACCGGCCCGGTTCAAACTCGGCAAAGATCACCCCACCACGGTCGAAACGGCTGTGCCCGAATGGAAGCCGACCGAATTCTGGAATCTCGACAGCACGGTCCGCGGTGCGGAACTCGTCGGGAAGCTGCACATGCGCCAGCCTGCCGACGGTGGCTGAGGTGCATCCGGGGAACTCGATGCCCAGCGTCTTTCGCACCAGGCTGCGGCCTCCGTCGGCGCCAATCAGGTACCGGGAGCTGATTTCGTAGCTGCGCTGTGGTGAGGACACCTCCGCCACAACGGATTGCGAGTCGCAGCGAAACCCGGTGAGTTCATCTCCCCAACGTAGGTCCACACCAAGAGCGCTAGCCCGCTGTTCTAGCAGTCGCACCAGTCTGGGCTGTGGCATCAGCATTGTGTAGAGGGAATTGTCGTTGAGGCCCAGGAAGCTCAGCGGCATGGCGGCGAACATCCAGCCCTGCGCCGGTTGTGGTGGACTGTCATCGCCGCTGAAACTCTGATAGAGGCCCCGCATGTCCAGCATCCGGACAACCTGCCCAACAAGACCATTGGCCTTTGGTTCGGCACTGGGTCCGGATAGCTTGTCGAGTACCACGGGCCGGATGCCGGCCAACGCGAGTTCGCAGGCCAGCATCAGCGCGTTTGGTCCGGCGCCGGAGATCACGACATCGGCCGCCACGTCAACCACGTTGTTCCCCCGGTTTGGCGGGTTCGGGCATTCCGGCGGCTACGGAGGCGAAACCCGCCCGGATCAACTCCGTGATGGCCACTGGTGGATCGGCCGTCGCGTAAGTATCCATTGCCGCGTCGCCGACCGCGCGCACCACTGCTACCACCAACCTTGGATACATGTCGTTCTCGGGGTCGGTGCCGGTGCGTTCGGCGATTGCGTCGCGCCAATCCTCCAACAGCTCGCGTGAGGCCCCTTCGCGAATTTGCGGGTTCATGAGCAATTTTCGGACTTCGGCAAGCTCACCACGGCTCGGGAGTCGGTCCTCGTCCGCCGTGGCTTCGTGGAGGTCGGCCTGCAGCGGTTCCAGTACGGCGTGCGCGATCGCGGTCCAGAGCGGTTCGCCGGCGGGGCGCTCTCGCAGCGCCGCGATGCTGCGTCGCATGCGTTCGGTTTGCCGGTAGGCCAGCGCCTCATATTTGCCTGTGAAGTAGTTATTGAAGGTGCGTAGCGACACCCCGGCCACATTGGCGATGTCTTCGCGGGTGACGTTATCGAGCCCGCGTTCGAATGCCAGTGCCAGTGCTGCGTCGCTGAGCGCCCGTCTGGTGTCGGCCTTCTTGCGCTGGCGCAGACCTGTCGGCGGGTGATCGTCGGGCACGGCAAGAGCATAGTGGATAATTGCCCATCGGGCAAAATTGCCTGCCAGGAAATTATCTACGGTCAATCATGTTCGACGGGGTCGAGTAGCTGGACCTCTTCCAAGTCCATGTCGGCTTGCACTTCGCGCAACACGATGTCATCGATGAGGTTCTGGTTGCGCAGCGCCGTGATGGCGTGGCGTTGATGTTCGAGCACCCCAAGACGCACCCGTCGGACCAGATCGGTGCGCTGGGCGAGGTCGCTGGGCGCGGAATCGTCGCCGTTTTCCCGGATGATCGTGGCGCGCTCCTCGTATTCCTTGGTCAGCCGTTTCAACAGGTCCGGACTCACCCCGAGCTCGCTTGCGACGTCCGGCAGGACCTCGAGGGCGGCTTCGGCGCTGCGGGTTCGGGCCAGTTGAACTTCGTCGGCGTGCGCAACGTCCCCGGGTACTCGGGCCCACCGGACCACCGCGGGCAGCGAGCTGCCCTGGACCAGCACGGTCACCAATATGACGACGGATACGACAAAAATGATGAGGTTTCGATCCGGGAACGGGGCGCCGCTGTGGGTGGTCATGGGAACCGCGAGCGCGGCGGCGAGTGACACCGCACCGCGGAATCCAGCCCAGCTGGTGATGCAGCGCTGCCGAAAGCCGACGTGGCGGGTGTCCTTTTTCAGGAAGCGGTCCAGCGCGACCCCCAACACGGTGGTCACCTCCACCCAGACGATTCGGGTCGCGATGATCACGCCGGTGACAGCGAGTGCGATGAACGTGGCGCGCCGAAGTCCGCCGTCGACATTGGAGATGTGGTCTATCGCACCGGGGATCTGAACGCCGACGAACACCCACAAAGACCCGTTGATGAGGAAGGTGGTGATGTCCCAGAAGGCGTAGGACTGCATCCGCGACCGCGCCCGGATCACTCGCGGACCCGTGTAGGTGAGAACCAAAGCCGAGATCAGCACGGCGACGACACCGCTGCAGTGCATGGATTGGGCGAGCAAGAACGCCGCGAACGGCGTCAGCAGGCTCAGGGCTCCCTCCTCGAGCGGTGCATCGATTTTGCGGCGCAGCATTGTCACCAGTCCGCCGACCAGCAGCCCGGCAACAATGCCACCGAGGTAGGACACCACGAACCGGCCGGCCAGGGCGGCCGGTCCAAGCTGGGCGGAGCCCTCGGCGACCGCGACGGTCACGGCGAACAGGACTAGCGCGGTCCCGTCATTGATGAGGCTCTCGCCGCGTAACACGGTCAGGGCCCGGCGCGGCAGTCGTTTGGCCAGACCGGCCACGGCGGCGGCATCGGTGGGGGAGAGCACCGCACCGAGGACCGCGGCGGCGTGGGACTCCATGCCGAGCGCCCGCGCCGTCCACGACACGGCCACCGCGGTCGCGATCACCAGGCCGATGCTGAACATGATGACGATGCGCAGATTCCAGCGAAGTTCGCGGAAACTGGTGTTCAGGCTCTCCCAGTACAGGATCGCGGGCAAGAACAGCAGCAGGACGATCTCGCCGTCGATCTGGACATCTCCGAAACGAGGGACCAGGCCCAGCAGCGCGCCCAGCAGAATGAGCAGCACCGGGGGGCCTACGCGATAGCGGCGTCCCAGGACGGTGCCAATGACCACGGTGGCCACCAGCGCGACGATGACGACAAGCTCAAACACCAGACCATCCTCGCGTACGCACCAGGTGCTCGCTCAGGCGCCGGGCGGGTGATCGCTGTCGGCGCAGCGGTCAGGCGGATTGGCGGGTGGTCGCGCTATGAGCAGTCGCAGCAGTCTCCGCAGTCACAACAGTCTCCGCAGTCGCAGCAATCACCGCAATCACCGCAATCGCAGCAACAGTCGTCGTCGCAGCAGCCCTCGCAGCAATCACAGGTGCAGTCACAGCAGCGGTCTTCGGTGCAGGTGTTCCAGCACCCCCGCTTGGGGCTTTGGTCGGGGTTGGGTGCAGGCTCGCCTGGTAGTCCGGGGTAGGGGCCGGCGCTCATCGGCTGGGCGCCGAAGTTGATCGGTTCCTGCCGACCGTGCGGCGTCGCTTTGTACCCCGGGTATCCGAGCTGGCTGAACGTGCGCGATACGCTGTGGCGCACCTCCCGGGTCAACAGCCGCCGGGCCAGCCTTCCGTCGGTGAAGTCCACGTCGGCCAGCGCGAGTTCGATACCCAGCAGCGCGTCGTCACAAAGGGGGCGGACCGCTGCGATGGATGTTGCGGTCGCGGTCAGCGGATTCCACTTTCCCCGCGCCAGGTCGTCGTGGTAGTCGGCGACGGCGTCCAGCAGGTGTGCGATCCGTCCGAAGAGGCGGCCGATCTCGCGCAGCGGAGCTTGGTTGGCGGGGCGCTGCGCCAACACCGCGGTGTGCTCGAATGCCGCGGCGACCGCCGTCTCGGTGGGCTCGGTCACCAGTAACAGTGAGCTGCCCGCAACGGCGTTGGCCTCCAGATCGGCCTGTCGGTCCATCGCGGCGACCAGCACGTTGGTGTCGAAGCCCAGCGCGTTCCCGGCATCCGTGCCCTGGCGGACCCATCGCTGCGCGATGCGCCGCGCCGTGGGTCGTATCGGTGCCGCACCAACAACGCCGTCTCGGTCCTCGATGTGGTCGCGCACTCGCGCTGCGGCCAGCGCCAACGAGACCACGGCGGCCAGTCGCGCACATTCGCCGGTCGCGACGTCGGCCCGGCGCATCCCGCGCAACGGGCAAGGTCCGGCCGTTCGCCGGGTCGCAGGCGTCATGGACTGCGCTTCGACCAGTACGGATACCACCAACCCGTCGTAGTTGGTGGCGATCCGTGCGGCCTGACCGTAGTCGTCACGCAGCGCCAGGCATAGCCCGCACAACTGGGCGCGCCAGGCGGCCGTGAGTTCTCGGCCTAGCCGATGGCGGCAGGGCCGGATGATGCCAAACACGGATCGAAACTACCGGAGCAGGGGCCGTGCGTCCGGGTAAACGTAGCGCCCGCCGCGCCGGAGTTGGCCGCCCTGGGAAACGGCTGCCGGCCAGCACGAACTCCATCGTGAGAACGCGGGGTGCGATTGGCGGCGCCGGCTGGTGTGCGGTGTTTTCGCCTTGCTGTGAAAGTTGTTTGTGGCCAGTGCAATACACCAAGCAATGTCTGAAACCCCGCTAGCCCAGGTGCCGGTGTCTGTGCCGGAGCCAAAGGGTGGGATCGTGGGCCGATCCTGACTGGCGGCGAAATCGATTCCGGGCGTTGATAGTCCCGCGGTTGATCTTGGAGCACGCCGTTGCCCGCCTCGGCCGATACAAACACTGCGGCGGCGCACGCAGCGTGCTTTCGCCGCACCGGGAGCACCGGGGGACTAAGCTGCGAACCCGGATCGAAGGGTGGTGTAGATGAACTTCAAGCTCATGGTGACCGTTGCGATGCTCATTCTCTCGGTGGTGATGGGCAGCACCGGCTGCTCGCATCGCGGTCGGTCGCCGGCTACCAAGACCATCGACGTTTCGATGGATGAGGTGTTGAAGCAGAGCAGCATCGAGCGTGACATCACGCTCTCGGTCGGCGACACACTCCTGGTGACCCTGGGATCCAACTACACCACGCCCTACCGCTGGACCGAAGACGCGACGATCGGAGATCCCACCGTGCTGAATCAGATCAGTCATCGGTATGTCCGGCCGGATACCGACGTGATCGGAGCGCCTGGAACCGAAGTGTGGACATTCACGGCGCTCAAGCCCGGCACAACCACGATCACCACCGGCTATGCCAGTTTCGTAGGCAGCGACAACACTCCGACGTGTACCTTCACCGCGAAGGTGACCGTGAAGTAGTCGCCGCCGCGGCGCTGCGTTGGTGCGTGCGCGCCTACCCGCACCAATGTGTCCTCGCTAAGCTGGGCAGCAGCGTCGAGTCGCGAACCGCAACCGGTGGCAGGACCCATGGTCGCGAGTTTCCCGCTGGAAAGGTCAAGCGTGATGAACACCGTTGTGGATTTCCACTTTGACCCGATGTGTCCGTTCGCCTACCAGACTTCGGTCTGGATTCGCGATGTCCGGGCGCAGTTGGGAATCACCATCAATTGGCGGTTCTTCAGCTTGGAAGAGATCAACCGGGCAGAAGGCAAGAAGCACCCCTGGGAGCGGGACTGGTCCTACGGCTGGTCGCTGATGCGGATCGGCGCACTGCTGCGCCGATCGGACATGTCGTTGCTGGACCAGTGGTATGAGGCGATCGGGCACGAATTGCACGTGCTCGGTGGTAAGCCACACGATCCCGCGGTGGCGCGACGCCTGCTTGGTGACATCGGCGTGGAGGCGGCGGTTGTCGATGCAGCGCTTGATGATCCGAGCACCCACGACGAGATCCGTGCCGAGCATCAGCGAGTGGTCGACGCCAATGGATACGGCGTGCCGACGCTCTTCATGGACGGGCAATGCTTGTTTGGGCCGGTGCTGGTAGACCCTCCGACCGGCGCTGACGCCCTGAAACTGTGGAATGTGGTCAGCGGGATGGCCGAGCTGCCGCACGTCTACGAACTGCAGCGGCCGAAGTCGGCGGCCGATGCCGAGCTCATCGGGCAGAGTCTGCGCCCGTACCTTGATGGGCGCGATTGGGTCAGCATCAACCGCGGCAAAGTCATCGATGTCGATCGCCTGGCCGGACGCTAGGCCACTCACACCATAGCGACGGGGGAGATCTTGCGCCCGATCGCCAAGGCGCCGGCCAGTTCTCGGCTGACGTCGTAGTCGAAGACGACGTGTCCGCTGATCACGTCAACGTCGCGTTTGGCTCGCTGCAGAGGGTTGTTCAGGAAATGTGCGCTGGCACCCGACGCTTCAAGTAACTCGCCGATCACCGCACGTGATTCGTGCACGATGTGGGCGGCCGCCAGGCGGGCATCGGCGCGGACCGGACGCGGTACCCGGTCTCCGGTCGCGAGGATGTCTTCGATTCGCCCGACGGTGTCGGCCAGCAGACCGTGCAATGCCCGCAGCCGGACCCGGGCTTCGCCCACTCGGACTTGCGCGGCGGGTTTGTCCTGTTGTTTGGCGCCTTCGTAGGCCAGGATCCGCTCGCCCAGCCGCGCGGTGAAGACGTCCGCGACGTGCTCGGCCGCGCCCAGCGCGGGCATGGCAGCGACCAGAGCGAGGGCGGGCACCAACGGCCAACGGTATGCCGGCGCTTCGTGCACCTTCGAGCCTGGCGTGGTGCCAGCGTAGATATCAGTGACCTTGATCAGCCGGTAGGTGGGTACGAAGACGTCCTCGATGACGACGTCGTTGGACCCGGTGGCCCGCATCCCGTCGGTGTGCCACACGTCGATGATCCGAATGTCGTTGGCGGGCAACAGTGCCAGGGCGGGATAGATCGCATCGTCGGAACCGCACAACGTGCCGACGATGATCCAATTGCCGTCCATCACGCCGGTTGCCCATGACCAGCGTCCGCTCAACCGGACGCCCCCGTCGGCGGGTAGGCCGCGGCCGGTGGGCGCCAACGGCGCCGGGGCAAGAAATGGTGTCGTGGTGAAGCCCTCACTTTGTGCCCGCTCGTCGAAGAGGGCCAGCATCCAGTTGTGCAAGGCGTAAAACGCCGCGGTCCAGGCAGTTGAGGCACACCCGTGCGCCATCCGGCGCACCGGGTCGAAAATTGCGCTGAACTCGGCCTGCTGCCCGCCGTAGCGGGCCGGTTTGAGCAAGTCGGGGAACCCGGACGCGGTCAGTTCGGTGACGGTGGCCGCGGGCAAGCGCCGAAGTTTTTCGGCCTCGTGTGCACGCTGTGCGAGGCTGTGCACAAATGTGTCGGTAATGCCGGCCGTCATGAGTCCACCATACCGTTCTATATGGCAATCCAAGGTCGGGGACGGCAATGTCGCGCTGGCAGGAGCTTTCGGGTATCCGGCTAGGCGGTGGTTGTTGCGGTCTCGAGTTCGTCGAACGCCTCGCCGGTGTAGCGCGCCAGTCGTTGCAGATGCGGCAGGGTGTCGCGGCAACCGAGGAATCCGAGCACGACCTTGTCGGTATAGCCGACCAGCGTCACATTGAGGCCGTAGCCATCGCACAGGAACGACATGGGAACGATGACGTCCAGCTTGGCGCCGGAAAGGTACAACGGCTCCTTGGACAGCACCACGTTGGAGACGGTGAAGTTGAACAGGGGCGGGATGATGCCCAGCGCTCCGCTCTTTTGTCCCACCGCGATCGGCAGCAGGCCGAACACGGAGTAGTGCTGCAGGGCGTTGGGTGACAACGCCAGCAGTTCGGCTTTGCCCCGGCTGGTCGATGCCGAAATCGTGGTCAGCCGCTCGATCGGGTCTTCGATCGAGGTGCCTAGCTGGGTGACGAAACCTGACGCGGCATTGACCGTGTCGGCGTCACGTTCGAAGCCCACCGGCGCTGACACCGTGAGGTTGCTCTTCGGCAAGGCGCTCTGATCCCGCAGTTAGTGTCGGCACGCACCGCCGATCGAAGCCAAAACCACGTCGTTGATGGTGGTACCGGTCGCGCTGGACACCGCCTTGAGCCGGGGCAGGCTGAGCACCTGGACCGCCAGCCGGCGATGCCGGTTGATCCGGGTGTTAAACGGTGTGCCCGGGGTACCGAGCTGTTGGCGCCGCGTGCCATGCTGATGATCTTTCCGATCAGCTCGCTGACCGCCGAAACGCCCTCGACCGCACGCTTGGCCGTGGTGGCGGCGAACACGGTGGCCAGATCGTAATCATCGCCGAGCGGTTCCGGCTTGCCCGAACCCGGGGGGCGGTGGGATCGGTGGTTAGCCAGCTCTTGATCAGGTTGACCCCGCCCATGCCGTCGACCGCGCAGTGGTGGGCCTTGAAATAGATGGCGAACTGCTTGCCTTCCAGACCCTCGATGACGTGCAGCTCCCACAGCGGCTTGGTCATGTCCAGTGGCGTCGAGTGCAGTCGCTCCACCAGGGCGCCAAGATCGCGTGCGGTTCCGGGTTGGGGGAGTGCGGACATCCGGACGTGGTAACTCGGGTCGGGCTGCACCTGCTTCCAATAGGCCATGGAGGGGCCGCCGGCGATCACGCTGTCGAACGGAAAGGGGAGAAATGCCAGCTGTGAGACCGCCTCATAGAGGTCACGGATGAAGCCCCGCGGTGCATTCTTGGGCATGTCGAAGATTGCAAACGCCCCGATGTGCATCGGGGTGCGGGGCGCCTCCATCCGTGCGAACATCTGGTCCAGCGGGCTGAGTAGTTTCACGTGGCCCACCCTAGCGATTTCGGCTGCCAGTGGTTCGTGGTTGGCGCGATCGGATTACTGGCTTCGGGAGCTGCCGAAATGGCCGTTGGCCAGGCATCCCGTCCGCCGCGCAGTGGCTGTTCCGTGGTGCCGAATGAGTGAATGAATCCGCTTTTGCACCAGCCGTTTTGCCACGCAGCGTGCGGCTGTTAGCTCGGGCGGCTGCCGACCTCCAAACCTGCCAGCCCGCAGGTGCCGTCGAACACCACCCGGCCGAATTTGCGCACGACGCAATGGAGTCGCCCGGCAAGGTGCTCAAAGTCGGTGTCGACGTTGTGGCGTTGGGCCGGCACTGGCACGGGCAGCGTATGCGGACCGCTGCCGGCGCCTTCGCCCTCCAGCTCGATCTGGTAATGCAGTGAGAAGGCGCGCACCCGCCAGTGTCCGTCGGTGATCTGGGAACGCACTACCGCGGGGGGCGTCACGCGAATCACCTCGTCGCCGAGTCGCACCACCACTCCGGTGACATCCTGGCGGATTGGACCGAACTGAAGAAGGCCCCCAGAGAATGCGACCGAGGCGTCGGCGTTGTCGAAATCGTGCGCTTGACCCCACCACCAGTGTTCGGGAAAGCCGGTGCCCCAATTGCGTTCGCAGTAGAGCCGGGCCGAGTCGAATGACCAGGTTTCGCCATTGAACCCCACTGTGCCACTGGCATTCCCGCCGAGGCGGTAGGGATGCCAGTACTGGTTGAGGAACGGAATGGAAGAAAACAGTCCACCGCCCCCGAACGGCTTGGGCCATTCGACCGGATCACTGAAGTGTAGGTCTAGATGAACGTCGTCAATGTCGATGCGGAGTCGATCGGTGCCGGCCACCACCCGGGCCGTGTCGTCATCGCCGGCATGTACCGAGAACGGGGATGAGTCCGCGTTGGCGTCGTCCAAGGCGACGCTGCGCACAACATCACCGGGGTGCAGCGCCACCGCGACCGTGGCCCAGTCCCCGTCCGGGTGCTGGTTCACGCTGCACAGGGCGACAACCACGCGGCCAGAGGCGCGATCGGTGAGGCGCCAGAACCAGCCCTCCATTTCGCGCCCATGTGATGGCAACGGGTCACCGAAAGGCAGATCGGCGCCGGTGCTCCGATATGCGTCGACCAGTCGCTTGACGGCGCCTTCGGCCACCCAGCGCAGATATGTAGCCGTCATCGTTGTTGGCGTACGTAGGTCTCGGCCAGGAACTGCTCAACCGCAATGGCGGCATGCGCCGCGCGCGGGCCAAAGATGTCGAATGCGTGCTGGGTGAAGGGTAATTCGGCGTAGGCCACCGGCTGGGTGCTGACACCTTGCAGTGCGGTGACGAACGCGCGGGCCTGCTCGACCGGAACCAGTGAGTCGTTGCGGCCGTGCAGCACAAAAAACGGGGGTGCGTCGGCGCTCACATGATTGACCGGCGACGCTGTGATGAATGGCTGCAGGTTGGCCGATGGGCGCTGCTTGACCACCGATCGCACCAGCAGCCCGGGCATCATCGGATGCATCGCGTCGTCGAAACGGGTGAAGTCATAGACGCCGTAGAACGGCACGGCCGCCTGTACTCGGGTGTCGGCTTCCTCGAAGCCGGGCTGGAACTGCGGGTCGTTGGGGGTCAGTGCGGCCAGCGATGACAGATGGCCGCCGGCAGAACCGCCGGTGATGGCGATGAAGTCGGGGTCGCCCCCGTATTCGGCGATGTGCGCCTTGACCCAGGCCAGGGCGCGTTTGACGTCGATGATGTGGTCGGGCCAGGTATTGCGCGGGCTGTGCCGATAGTTGATCGCCACGCAGACCCAGCCCAGCTCGGCGAGATGGCTCATCAACGGATGGGCCTGCCCGCGCTTGTTTCCTGTCGTCCAGGCGCCGCCGGGGATTTGAAAAAGCACTGGCGCCTTGGCGCTGAGATCGAGGTCGGGACGCCGCCAGATGTCGAGATGGTTGGCGCTGCCGTATTCGCCGTAGGAGATGTTGGAGTCGTGCGCGTAGTCGCGATAGATGCGCAACATGCGCAGTGGCCCCGGGGCCTTGGCGGTGCCGGGACCGGCCGGACGGTGCCACAGTCCGGCCGAGCCGGCACGGCGATCGGTCCCCAGGCCACTGTCGAGGGCGTCCTTGAGCGTGATGTCGGCCCGGTGGCCTGCCCGATTGAAGTTCAACAACCCCAATGCCGAGATCCCTGCCACCAGCCACGAGATTGCCCGCACCGGGCGAGTGAGGCGTTGGGCAGTCAACAACAGCCCGCCGACCTGACTGGCCATAGTCTGCAACGGAAACTCCGTGACGACCAGGCCGAACATCCACGACCAAATCGACAGGAATCCCTTGCGTGCCAAGGGTTTATACGCGTTCAGCGTGGACACCGCGGTGACTGCGGCTACTCCCAACGCTCCGAATTGGCGGATGATGTGGATGATCTGTGCGCGCCCCATGTTCCCACAATACTTAGTTCGGCTTCCCACTATCTTGTCAGGCGCTTCCCACTACCTGACGACGTATCGTGTAAGGAAGTTCCTGACGGAGTGGGAGTGTTGTGTTGAGTGCTCACCCAACGCCGGTTGCGCAGATCTGGTGTTCATTCTGCGCAAAGCCCGACACCGAGATCGACATGCTGGTGGCCGGGGCCGGGGTGCAGATCTGCAACGAGTGCGTGGCGACCGCCGCGGCGATCATGGACACGTATCGCGACAGACCGCATGAGGTTCGGCTGCCGATGTGGGAGTCGATGGATGATCAGCAGATGCTCAGTCACATCCCGCGAATTGCGGTGGTAGCTGGTCAGGTCGAGGCGGATTTGCGGGCCTGGGTCGCCGAGCTGCGTCGCCGTGGCGTGACGTGGTCGAGAGTTGGTGAAGCCCTTGGCGTCACCCGGCAGTCCGCGTGGGAGCGATTCTCGGTGCAGCGGTAGCAATACTGTGGGCGGACCGGCCGGCGCGTTGGGGTGTGGCTCGGTGCGACACCCGCGATATCCACGTCCGCGGAGTTCGTCGACGAAGCGCATCGCGCGTTCGGTGGTGGTGCGAACATGCCTTCGAGTACGGTGGCTCTCGGTCGCCGGGCGTTGTCCGTGGCCGACCCTCCGGGGGCTCGCAATGCTCGTCCCGGCCGGGCGGAAATCTCGTCGCGACGATGGAAAAAGTTGGAAAGAAACGGTTTTCACGGTCTTCTTGGTGACTATATGCAATGTCGGCCACGAAGTGCCCGGCCGTTGACCACCCGAGACGTTTCCCAAATCCAGGACAGCGGGTGCGAGGCCGCCCTAGGCTCTGTGATCTACACCGCATCGATTGCCCAGGGTTGTTGGGCTTTGCTCAAGTGTCGGTCGCTGAGAAGGGGTGCAAACGGTGGCGTTCTTGGTTGCGGAGCCGCAGGTCATGGCGACGGCTGCCGGGCAGGTCGAGGAAATCGGGTCGGCGATCGGGGTGGCCAACGAGTTTGCCGCCGGCTCCATCTCGGGCGTTGCGGCCGCTGCCGGTGACGAGGTATCCGCCGCGATAGCCAGCTTCTTTGCGGCCCATGGTCAGGCCTATCAGACGATGGCCGGTCAGGTTGCGGCGTTCCATACCGAGTTCCAGCAGGCCTTGGCTCAAGCCGGAAATGCCTATGTGCAGGCGGAGGCGGCCGGGGCGGCAGCGCTTGCGGGTGCGCTGGGCGTCCCGGTGACATCGGCCGCGGCGCCCACTGCCACGATCCCGCCATTCCCGGCAAATCTTACGACGCTGGTTATGGGGGGCACCGGAATTCCGATACCGGGTCCAGGGTTTATCAATCTCGCCAATGAACTCTACGTGCGTTCGGCCAATGCCCTGTTGGGGCTGAACACGCCCGAGGAACTGTATCCGCTGACCGGTACCAAGAGTCTTACTCTCGACGCCTCGGTAAGCGAGGGGTTGACCATTCTGGATAACGCGATCATGGAGCAGCTTGCGATTCCCGGTAATACCGTCACGGTGTTCGGGGTTTCGCAGAGTGCGGTGATCGCTTCTTTGGAAATGCAGAAACTGGCGGCTCTGGGACCGGCCGCGCCAACCGCGTCTCAGCTGAACTTCGTGCTGTTGGGCAACGAGATGAACCCGAACGGCGGATTGCTGGCCCGGTTCCCGGACCTGTCGATCCCGAGCCTGGGGCTGACCTTCTACGGCGGAACGCCGTCGGACACTATTTACCCGACCGCGAATTACACGCTGGAATACGATGGCTTTGCCGACTTCCCGCGTTATCCGCTAAATTTTATTTCCGATCTCAATGCGGTCATGGACATTGTGTATGTGCATCCAACTTATTTGGATCTCACCCAAGCTCAGGTCGATAATGCGATTCCATTGGCGACCTCCCCAGGCTACTCGGGCGTCACCAGTTACTGCATTCTTCCGACGGAAAACTTGCCACTTCTGGAGCCGCTACGTGCGATCCCGGTCATCGGGAACCCCTTGGCGAACTTGATCCAGCCGGACCTGAAAGTGCTCGTCAACCTCGGCTATGGCGACCCCGCCTACGGTTATTCCACGAGCCCCGCCGACATTACGACGCCGTTCGGCTTGTTCCCCGATGTGCCGCCACACGTCATCGCCGACGCGCTGGTGGCGGGAACGAAGCAGGGCATTAGCGACTTCTCGGCCGATATTCAGCAAATGTTCTCGCAGCCGGCCACGCTGCCATCACCGCCGATGCTGCAAGCGCCGGACCTCATGGCCGCGCTCGCGGCGGCCCCCACTCCGGTAGAGGTCGTCAACACGCTGACCAAGATTGTCTCCGACGACTACGCAACTCTGCTTCCGTTGGCAGACATCGGCACGGCCTTCGTCATCACGATGCCCACTTATGACGCCACCCTCTTTGTCGATCAACTCCTGCAGGGCAACCTCATCAATGCGTTCGGATATCCCATCGCGGCCGACGTGGGACTGACCGCGATCTCGGGTGGAGTAGTCGCCCTGGTCGCCATCGGAACTCTCCAAAGCAACATCAGAGATCTGCAGAGTCTCTTTCCCTAGCTCGATCGGTCTGGCTGGGTGATCGGCGAGGGCGATCGATCTGGAAGTCAGTCGATGACGAGCGGATCCGCAGCCGCGTCCCGTGCGTTGCAATGGTGACCGGCCGGGCCGAGACGTACTTACGGGTCTGGGCTTTGGGAACTCCGCCAGGTGCGTGATGTGGTCGAGAGCTGTTGAGGCGCTTGTCATCACCTGGAATTCCGAGGGCCGCTGATTTCGCTGCAACACAGCGCTACGGTGCCCCTGGGGCGGCGTAGCATCAAAGCCGGCACCCGTGAGCTAGGCATGACATGAGCAAAACCCGGAGCAATACCACCGACATCGACAAGTGGGATCGCGCCCTCATCGCGCATGTCATCGCCCTGACCAGGCCGATTGTCAAGCGCTATTTCCGTTCCGAGGTGCGTGGCCTGGACAACATCCCGCCCGGTGCGTCCCTGCTGGTGTCGAACCATTCCGGTGGCCTGGTTTCGTTTGATCTGTCGGTTTTTGCCGTCGGCTACTACGACCAGTACGGCTACGAGCGCCCGTTGTTCGCGCTTGGCTTTGACACCTTGTTCGCCGGGCCCGCCGCGGAGTTCTTCAACCGCACCGGGGTGATCCGCGCGACGCGGGCCAACGCGGCCGCGGCGTTGGCGTCGGGTGCGGTAGTGCTGGTCTTTCCGGGCGGAGACCTTGACGTGTATCGACCGACCTTGCGCGAGAACGTCATTGACTTCGGCGGTCGGACCGGTTACGCGGCCACCGCTATCGAGGCAAAGGTGCCGATCGTTCCCGCGGTGTCCATCGGCGGGCAGGAAGGCCAGTTGTTCTTGACCCGGGGCAGGCGCGTCGCGCGTGCGCTGCGGCTCACCAGGCTGGAACGCAAGCTGTTTCGCACCAACATCCTGCCGGTCACTTTCGGTATTCCGTTCGGGTTCAGCGTCGTGGCGCCGGTCAACGTGCCGCTGCCCACCAAGATCGTCACCGAGGTGTTGCCGCCGATCGACATCGTCACCGAGTTCGGCGATCACCCCGATGCCTCAGACGTCGACGCGCGGGTGCGTCAAGTTATGCAGCGCGGGCTGGACGCGTCGGCGTCCCAGCGTCACTTCCCGATTCTGGGCTAATGGCTGCGTCAGCGTCGGCGACGTAGCTGCGCCGGGTCCACCAACCCCGACTGAACCAGCGCGGCGTCGACGAACCGTTGAACCGGCTGGGAGCCAAAGAAGCCGGTGTGGCCGCCCTGATACCAATGAATCTCGGGCTTGCCCCAGTGCTCCCAGAGCCGGGCGACCTGGTCGCGAGGGTGAACCAACCGGTCGGCGACACCGGCGTAGATGAACCGGCCCGATTGCGGGGTACGTGGAGTCAGCGCCAACGGTGAGATCATCCGGCCGATGGGCTTGGCCGTGTTCATCGTCTGACGGAGCCGGCGATGCCCACTGATTCCGGCATGACCGCCAATCAGATCAACCACATCGACGGCCGGCACTCCCAGGATCGCGCACGTGAGCCCGTCGTCGAGGCTGGCGACCAGCGCGCTGAGCAGACCTCCGAGGGAAATCCCATTGAGCCCGATCATCGGGCCGGCCTGCTGTGAGCGAATCCAGGACAGCAGACGCCGCAAGTCCCACACGGCTTGGGCGGCGCCATGGACTGCATCGAGCACGTTCTCAC
This sequence comes from Mycobacterium pseudoshottsii JCM 15466, assembly GCF_003584745.1. Classification (NCBI taxonomy): domain Bacteria; kingdom Bacillati; phylum Actinomycetota; class Actinomycetes; order Mycobacteriales; family Mycobacteriaceae; genus Mycobacterium; species Mycobacterium pseudoshottsii. Next base: position 3,790,146 of record NZ_AP018410.1, on the reverse strand, counting down.
TTGGGAACGCGGCGCCCTTGGGCCGACCCCGCGCCCGGGGGCCATGCAGCGGCAGCACCGGCAACACGACGTTAAGACCCAGATCCGAGTACAGGTGCCAGGCGTGAAACAGCATCAGATCGAGCGCGGCACGCCCCATCTCTGCGCCGTGCACGCAGATCAGCCAGGGACGGGGCCGACGGTGTTGCAGCATCAGGCCGTACACCCGCCGGTTTCCCGGGTAGCTGAGCCATCGCTCGCGGCCCGGTTCGCCGGGGTGGGGCTGGTACTCGCTGTCGAACGAGATGCGCTGGTAGGTGCGTCCCATGCTATGCACGCGTTTGACGGTGACATCGGCGAGCGGCGGGGGAGCCGCGAAGAATGCTTCGGGCCGGTCAAGCCAGCCGTGTTGGCGGTACATCTGCAGCGCCGCGAGCACCTCGCGATCGGTCTGTTCCAGCGTCGTTGTCGTGGGTGTGGGCCGCAGCATGCCGAAGCCGGCCAGCACGATCTCGTCTCGGAATGCCTGGGCGGCCAGTGCGAGTGTGGGTCTTGCCACCGGAAGTTCGCCAGGCTGGCGATCCAGGTACGTGCCCCAAGTTCGGGCGTAGAACCCACCGGTACGGGTGAGTGGGCCCAGCATCTGCTGCAGGGGACTGGCGTTGCCGCGGCTCGGGCGCGGCGAGGCGGCCGTTTGGTCGATGTCCTGCATCTGGCCTCTACTTCGTTGAACACGGCAGGGTACGGGAGTGGATATGGCCAGCCTAGCTGCGTTGACTCGAGTCGGCGCACGGCACAAGCCATGATCGCGCTCGCGCGTCACTTGCACATCGCCCGGGCAGTGCCCGGTCGCAGACATCATTTCCCAGTAACATTCTAGATTGTACGGTGCGTACCGCGCTGTCCGCCTATCCGGTATTCGCACGGCAGGAGGAACTTTGGCTCCGAGGGATGGGCAGTGGATGAGTGGACAACGATTCCCTTGGAGGATTTGCGATGCGATCTGTCGCGGTGGCGCCCCAGGCTCTGATGTCGGCGGCAATGGAACTACAACGAATCGGGTCTGTGCTGGTCGAAGCGAACACGGCGGCGGCGCCCACCACCGGTGTGCTGGGGGCTGGTGCCGATGAGGTGTCGTCGGCGATCGCGGCGTTGCTGGCCGGCCATGCCCAGGCGTATCAACGGCTAGGTGCTCAGGTCGCGATGTTTCATCAGCAGTTTATCCAGTCTTTGAACGTAGGCGCGGAGCTCTACGCGGCCGCTGAAGCGGCCAACGTTGCGCCTTTGCGGCAACTGGAGCAAGGCGTGCTCAACGTGATTAACACGCCCACCCAATCACTACTGGGGCGGCCATTGATCGGCAATGGCAGCAACGCGACGGCCCCAGGGGGTAGCGGCGGTGACGGCGGGTTGTTGTGGGGCAACGGAGGAAGCGGTGCGGCCGGCGATGCCGCACACCTTGCCGGTGGTGCGGGCGGGGCCGCTGGACTTTTCGGCAATGGCGGTAATGGCGGCTCGGGTGTCGATGGAACCAGCGGCTCGGCTGGCGGGGCCGGCGGGTTGGGGGGCAACGGCGGGCTGCTGTACGGCAACGGAGGGGCAGGGGGTGATGGCGGTACCGCGGGTGCCAATCCCGCCAGCTTTGTGAGTGGGGGTGCCGGCGGGAATGGCGGCGCGGCTGGGATATTCGGCGGGATGGGTGGGCACGGCGGCAATGGCGGAAGAGGTGGGGTTGATCCCGTCGGGGCTTTTGGGGGTGCCGGCGGGAATGGCGGTAATGGCGGTTCCGCCATGTTGTTCGGCGATGGCGGTTTTGGCGGGCACGGGGGCGGCGGTGCCACCAACAACCTCGGCAATGGCGAGTTCGGGGGATTCGGTGGATCTGGTGGCGATGGGGGCAATGGGGGCCTGCTCTGGGGTGGCGGCGGATCCGGGGGCGACGCAGGCAACGCCGGAGATGATGCCAGCTTGAAGGCATTCGGCGGTGCTGGCGGACTCGGTGGAAACGGCGGCGCGCCCGGGCTGTTCGGTGACGGCGGCGCCGGTGGGGCCGGCGGGACTGGTGGAAGTGGCGCCGATGGGGGCGATGCGGGCACCGGTGGCGCCGGAGGTCGTGGGGGGTGGCTGATCGGCAACGGTGCTGGTGGTGGCACTGGGGGGAGCGGAGGGGATGGGACAACAGAGGCTGGCCGCGGTGGAGATGGCGGAAACGGTGGTAGCGCCGGGCTGATCGGGAATGGTGGTGCCGGCGCCGTCGCCGGTGGTGGTGGAACTGGTCCAATCAGCCGGGGCCCCGGTGACCCCGGCGCCGGTGGTAGCGGCGGGCTGCTATTTGGCCGGCCCGGACCGAGCGGGTAACCGGCGCTTTGCCGGGTGCCGACTTGGTCGGGGCCAACCTTGTCGGCGACCATGACGCGCCGGCGGGGCCGGGCCGTTGGCCTGCCGAAATCACTCGAGGCCCACATCTGGCCGACTGGTGGGATGCTTGCCCTGTTGGGCACCTCACAGCAAGAGCAGTGCCAACAGTACGTAGGCTCGAATTCATGGCAGGGCGTAGCACGTCGGGAAATCGCAGGCTTGGGGTAGACGACTGGGTGCAGGCTGGGTTCGAAATATTGGCCGAGGAAGGACTCAGTTCGCTCAAGCTGGATCAGCTTTGCGCCCGCCTAGGCGTAACGAAGGGCAGTTTCTACTGGCATTTCGCCGACATGGAAGGCTACCGGCACGCGCTCGTTGAGGCGTGGGCGCAGTTCCGCGACGAAGATCGCGACGAAATCGAAGGTCTGAGTGAGGTCGAGCCGCGGGAACGGTTGGCGCTGATGATGGCCCTGCTGGCTAGGCCTCGACTGTGGAAGCTCGAACGTGCCATGCGCGAGTGGGCCCGGTCCGACAAGACCGTTGCGGCCGCGGTCCTTTCGGCCGACCGCCGGATGGTGCGAGCCGTGCAGCAGGCGTTCTGCGACTACGGATTTGATGCCGACGAGGCCGAAATGCGTGCCAACACAGCCTTTGCCGCCGGGCTGGGGCTGCTGCACATGTCCGGTTCGGCGCTTAAGGGCTTATTCGGTTCGGCGCTGAAGAAGCAGACGGCGGCGCCGGAACGCAATTGGTTTCTGGAATTCTTGTTGCGGGAGTAGCCGGGCCGTCCTGTCCCTCAGTGTGGCAGTGATTCTCGGCTCTCGGCGCGGGCGGAACGAAAAACTGCCCGGGCGGGTCATACGCGCCGCCCGGGCAGGGCCTGGTGGGTTTGATCCGGGTTGGTGTTACTGGGCCTCCGCCCGGATTTCCAGGCTCTTGACGGCGTCCGGATCGTTCTCGGTGAGACCGACTTTCGCGGCGCCGCCGGGCGAGCCGAGCTCGCTGAAGAAGTCGACGTTGATTTGTGTGTAGCCGCCGTATTCGGCGGGCAGATCGTCTTCGTAGTAGATCGACTCAACCGGGCACACCGGTTCGCAGGCACCACAGTCGACGCACTCATCGGGGTGGATGTAGAGCATCCGGGCGCCTTCGTAAATGCAGTCGACGGGGCATTCCTCGATGCACGCCTTGTCTTTGATGTCGACGCAGGGTTCGGCAATAACATATGTCATAGCGGTTTCCTTCCAGGAGATGTCAGCCGTGGCCAATGCGAAGCAGTTCGGGCAGACTCGCGACCTTGACGCGGGGACGCTGCTGGGACTGGCCGGCTTCGCGCTCAAAGTTGTCGATAGCCTCCCAGTGCGCAGCGGCAATCAGTTGCGGCTGGCAGGAGATCAACCATTGGGCGAGCGCGTCGCCGCGGTTCTGGTCGGCGGCCGGGGTGGCGGGTTGGTGCGCCAGGTCCTCGAGCAGGGTGTCGACGGTGTCCTGGGAGTCTTTCTTGTTCGTTCCGATTACGCCGGTCGGTCCACGCTTGATCCAGCCAACGACGTATTCGTTGCTGCTGCCCGCGACTCGACCGCCACTGTGGGGGATGGTGGCGCTATTGGTGTCAAACGGCAAGCCAGGGGTGGGGATACCGCGATAGCCGACGGCGCGCACCACCAGTTGGGCGGGCAGTTCCTCACGTGCGCCGGTGTCCTTGGCCATCATTCGTCCGCTGGCGTCGCTCACCAAGTCATTTCTGCCGACCACGATGCTTTCCACCTTGCCGTCTCCCTTGATCTCGATGGGAGACGTCAAGAAACGCAGCACGATCCGACGGTGCCCCGGTCGGGCCGGGCGACTGGCGTAATCGCGCAGCACCTTGAGGTTTTGTTTGGCGACTTTGCCTATCGCGGCCGCATCGTCATCGCTGATGCCGTCAAGCTGGGCTGGGTCGACTACGACGTCGACGCCGTCGAGCTCGCCGAGTTCACGCAACTCCAGTGTGGTAAACGCGCTCTGCAAGGGGCCGCGCCGACCGATGATCACCACTTCCTCAACCGTGCGGGCGCGCAACGATTCCAGCGCGTGATCGGCGATGTCGGTGGCGGCCAGTACATCTGGATCGGTCACCAGGATGCGCGCGACGTCGACGGCAACGTTGCCGTTGCCTATGACGACGGCGCGGGCGCCGGACAGATCCGGTGCCATCTGCTCAAAGTGCGGGTGCGCGTTGTACCAGCCGACGAAATCAACCGCGGCAACACTGCCCGGCAGCTGCTCGCCGGCAATGTCGAGTGCACGGTCAGACTGCGCACCGACGGCGTAGATCACCGCGTCGTAGCGCAGGGCCAGGTCGGCCGCTTCGACATGCTCGCCCACCTTGATGTTGCCGAAAAAGCGAAAACGGGGGTCCTGCGCGGTCTTCTCGAACTGCTGGCTTACCGATTTGATCTTGGGGTGATCGGGCGCGACACCGGAACGGACCAGGCCCCAGGGCGTCGGCAACATCTCCAGCATGTCGACCGCGACATCGATCTGATCCGACGCATTGGCGGCTTTGAGCAGGGCCGCCGTCGCAAAAAACCCGGACGGGCCGGAACCCACAATCGCTACGTGGTAGAGACGGGTCATGTCTCTCATGCTCGTCATCCCCCACGCGACCGGGTAGAGGTGTCGATGTTGTGGAGTCACAAGCATTGGTTGTGATTTGATCAAGCATGCCGCTCAGCCCCCGCATGCCCGAACTTGCCTCTTTTGAAATCTTTCTGGCAATCGCCCAGACCGGAAGCCTGGGGGCAGCCGCCCGCGAGCTTGGGCTGACCCAACAAGCGGTGTCCAAGCGGCTCGCGGCCATGGAGGCCCACACCGGCGTGACGTTGGCCGTCCGCACGACGCGCGGCTCACAACTTACCCCAGCCGGCCTGATCGTATCCGAATGGGCAGCCCGCCTGCTTGAAGTGGCACAGGAGATAGATGCGGGCCTTGGATCGCTGCGTAAGGAGGGACGCGAACGGATCCGGGTGGCGGCCAGCCAGACGATTGGCGAACAGCTGATGCCGCATTGGCTGCTGGCATTGCAGGACGCGGCCAAGCGGCGCGGCACCACCGCCCCGCAAGTGATCTTGACCGCCACCAACAGTGACCACGCGATCGCCGCGGTTCGTGACGGCACCGCCGATCTCGGATTCGTCGAGAATCCCGGTCCGCCGACCGGACTGGGCAGTCGTGTGGTGGGCCACGACGACTTGGTGGTGGTCGTCCCGCCCGGGCACAAGTGGACTCGGCGGCCCAGCCCGGTGACCGCCCGCGAGCTGGCCGAGACGCCACTGGTTACCCGCGAACCCCGCTCTGGCATCCGCGATTCGCTGACCGTGGCGCTGCGTCAGGTGCTGGGTGAGGACATGGTTCAAGCATCGCCGGTTCTTGAACTCTCGTCGGCGGCGGCGATGCGCGCCGCGGTCTTGGCCGGTGCGGGGCCCGCGGCGATGAGCCGGTTGGCCATCGCCGATGACCTGGCGGTCGGCCGGTTACGGGCCATCAGCATCCCTGGCCTGGACCTGCGCCGCCAGCTTCGAGCCATCTGGGTCGGTGGGCGTGTTCCGCCCGCCGGGGCAATACGAGAATTGCTGAGCCACATCACGTCCGGCGGTGAGTAGCCGGCGCCCGGCGGACAGGTTCAGGCCGCGGCGTCACCGGCGGCCAGCGCCTGGTCGTAACGTTCGAGCACGGTTTGCGCTACCAGCGGGTGGGCGCCCATCGGACGCGCCATCGCAATGTCGTTGTCGCATGCGTACTTCCACACCCGGTCGGTGATGAGCCCCGGTGCCAGAAACCATGGGGCGATGACGAGACGGCGGGCACCGCTGGCGCGCAACTGTGCGGCGGCGTCGGCCACCGACGGCTTGGGGCCGTTGGCGAACGCCATTGTGGTGCCGGCCCAACGGGTGCCTGCACCGAGCTTGGCCGCCACCCGTGTCGTGCGCGCGTTCACCGGGGCGTGCGATGAACCGACCGCGACCACCAGCACGCCGATGTTGCGATCCCGCGGGGAAACCCCGCGCTCGGCAAGGCGGTCGCGTAACACCGACACCAGCCGATCGTCCTCGCCGAGCACGGCGGCCTCGCGGACACCGAGCGCGCCGGAGCGCGCAATCTGTTCCGGGATGTCGGTGCGGGCGTGGTAGGCGCTCGCCAGTAGCAGAGGAGTGACCACGGCCCGCTGGCTGTCGGGCAGTTCGGCGAGTACGTCGACGAAGTTTGGTGCACAGAGTTCCAGGAAGGCCAGCCGCACATCGAGATTCGGCCGCATGCGGCGTAGCGCAGCGGCGACGGCCCGGGCGTTGTCCGCCGACCGGGGGTCTCTACTGCCGTGCGCGGTGAGCACGAGCGTGCTCATGAGGCGTGCAGCCCGCATTCGGTCTTGGTCCGGCCCCGCCAACGCCCGCTGCGCGGGTCCTCACCGACTGCCGGTTTGGCGGTGCACGGTGCACAACCGATCGACGGGTAGCCCTCGTCGACCAGCGGGTTGACCAGCACGTTGTTGCTCTGGATGTAGTCCTGCACATCCTGGTCGGTCCACACCACCAATGGGTTGATCTTGACCAGCTTGAAGGCCTCATCAAAGCTGATCACCGGGGCGTTGGCGCGAGTGGGGGACTCCACCCGGCGCAGGCCGGTGATCCACGCCGCATACCCACGCAGCGCATTGGTCAGCGGGACGACCTTGCGCAGTCGGCAACACTCGTTGGGGTCGCGCGCGAAGAGGTCCTTGCCCAGCAGCTTGTCCTGTTCTGCCACGGTGTGCTCGGGGCTGATGTTGAGCACTCTGATGTCGTAGACGGCCTCGATTGCGTCGCGGGTACCGATGGTTTCGGCGAAGTGATAGCCGGTGTCGAGGAAGATCACCGGCACCCCGGGCGCACCTTCGATGCCAGGTCGATCAAGACGGCGTCTTGCATATTGGAGGCAACCACGTAATTACACGTCGCCCAGCCGCGGGGTCCGTTGATCCCGCCAAAGTGTTCGTCGGCCCAGCGCAGCAGATCGGTCGCGCTGGCACCCTCCATCTCCGCGGCACCGCGTGCGGCCAGCTCACGCAGCTGCGTCTCGTTGGGCTGATCGCTCATCGTGTTGTCCTCAGCTCGTCGGGAAGCGCTCAGCGCAAGTCGGCTTCGTCGGCGCGCAGCGCCCAATTCGCAAAGCGTTCGCCTTCCTCGCGTTGATCCAGGAACTTTCGGGTCACCTGGTCGATGTAGTCGCCGAGCTCGTCACTGGTCACCTTGTGCTGGCGCAGCTTGCGGCCGAACCCGCTTTGTTCGCCCAGGCCGCCACCGAGGTGGACCTGGAATCCTTCGACCGAGTTGCCCTCACCGTCATCGATCCACTGACCCTTGAACCCGATGTCGGCGACCTGGATGCGGGCGCACGAGTTGGGGCAGCCGTTGATGTGCAGGGTGATCGGCACGTTGATCTTGGATTCGACGTCGGCCATGCGCTCTTCCAGCTCGGGCACCAAAGACTGGGCACGGACCCGGGTTTCGGCGAACGACAGCTTGCAGAACTCGATGCCGGTGCAGGCCATTGTGTTCTTGCGCCACCCGGACGGCTTGGACGGCAGGCCCAGCTTGTCCAGACCGGTGACCAGTTCGTCCACCTTGTCGTCGGGCACATCGAGGATGATCAGCTTCTGGAAGGGGCTGAACCGGGCCCGGTCGGAGCCGACCTTCTCCATCAGGTCGGCCACCGCCTGCAGGGTGGTGCCCGTGACGCGTCCCGCGATAGTGGCGACGCCGACGGCGTTGAGCCCGTTTTTGATCTTCTGCACTCCGACGTGGTCGATCGGGTGCTTGATCGGCTCGGGAGCCGGGCCGTCGATCATCTTGCGCTTGAGGTACTCGGTTTCCATGACCTCACGGAATTTTTCTACGCCCCAGTCCTTGACCAAGAACTTGATCCGGGCCTTGGCACGCAGCCGTCGGTAGCCGTAGTCGCGGAACACCTGGGTGACCGCCTCCCAAACGTCGGGCACCTCGTCCAGCGGGACCCACACGCCGACGCGTTGCGCCATCATCGGGTTGGTCGAAAGGCCGCCACCGACCCACAAGTCCATCCCGGGACCGTGCTCGGGGTGATTGACTCCGACGAACGCGACGTCGTGGGTCTCGTGGGAGACGTCCTGCAGGCCCGAGATCGCGCTCTTGTACTTGCGGGGCAGGTTCGCGTAGTCGGGGTTGCCCAGGAAGCGCCGGATGATCTCGTCGCTCGCCGGCGAGGGATCGAGCACCTCATCGAGCGAGTCGCCGGCCAGTGGTGAACCGTGAATGCCGCGTGGGCAGTCACCGCAGGCCTCCATGCTGGACAGGCCGACGGATTCGAGCCGGCGCCAGATCTCGGGAACGTCCTCGATCCGCAGCCAGTGGAACTGCACGTTCTCCCGGTCGCCGATGTCGGCGGTGTCACGGCCGAATTCGCTGGAAATCTGGCCCAGCACGCGCACTGTCTGCGCCGACATTGGTTTGCCGTCGGAGCGCACCCGCATCATGAAGTACTTGGCTTCGAGCTTGTCGATGTTCTCGTCGCCGGTCCAGCTGCCGTCGTAACCCTGCTCGCGCTGGGTGTACAGACCCATCCATTTGAAGCGCAGCCGCAGATCGGTCTTCTCGATGCTGTCGAAGCCTTCTTTGGCGTACTTGTTGAGGATCCGGTCGCGCACGTTCAGCGGGCCGTCATCGTGCTTGATCTGCTCGGTGTCATTGAGCGGATCAAGCTGTCCCAATGCCCATTGGCCTTCGTTGCGAGTCTTGGCGGGACGGGCTGTCGTCATGCGGCCTACTCCTCTGTCGACAATGCTGACCGGGATTGGCTGCCTGGACCGCACGCTCCGCCGGTTGATGGCCAACCGGCGGACCCCTCGTGTGCGGACATGTGGCTGGCCTGCGACATCGACGGTGATGTTGGTCAGCGGGAGATACCCGAAAGGCGCTTCATCGGACCCCGCGGGTCATGACCCCGATGTTTCGCCGCCCCGGTAGGCGCCGGTAGAGGCCAACACGTTGTGAGATCACAACTACTGGTTGTGATTACGTTTGACGGGTTGTGCCCGTGGCCGGCACCCGTGGTCGCCGTGTCCGCCCGAAGATAGCAAGCGGGATAACTGATTTGGCAATCTCAGACAGCCGAGGTCGGATTCCGGGGCGGAGTCCATGCGCGGACTCGAGATGTCACATGCTCGGGAAATCTCGGTCAGAAAATCGCGCGCAGCGTGACCAGGCCGACCGCGCTCAGGATAGCCGCCGAGGGCAGCGTGATGGCCCACGCCAACGCGATTGGCTTCATCAGTGCCCAGTTGGTGGCCCGGTTGACGATGCCGACGCCGAGGACGGCGCCGATCAGGATGTGAGTGCTGGAGACCGGAAGACCCAGCACGGTTGCGCCCATGACCACTCCCGCCGCCGACAATTCGGCGGCAAAGCCCGAGGCCGGATGCATCGTGGTCAGATTGTGTCCCACGGTTGCGATGACCCGCCGTCCGATGAACCACAGCCCGGCGCACAACGCGACCCCGAACGTGATCATGGCGGCGGCGGGTACCGCCGCCTTGCCTTCAATCGAACCCGAGCGCAGTACATCCAGCACTGCGGCGAATGGGCCGATGGCGTTTGCGATGTCATTGCTGCCGTGGCTGAATGCGAAACCGGAGGCGGTGAATACCTGCATCCAGCTGAACATCAGATAGGTCGAGCGCGAAAGTGATTCACCCCGAAGCGTTTTAGCCAGAATGAAGGTGGCCATTCACACCGCCGCACCCACCATCCCCATGATGAAGAAGTTGTTCATGGTGGTCAGGCCCAAGTGCATGTGCTTGAAGCCCTTGAACAACAGCATGGCGGAAATGATCATCGATCCGGCCGCGGCGACCAGCGGGACCCAGTTCTGCAGCGCCCGGAATGCGTCAACCGACGATCTCTTGGTATCGATCTCGTGGAGTTCGCGGTAGTAGTCGGACTCCAGCTCGTCGGGATCGAAATCCCTGCGGTTGGCCGCGACGGCGTCGCGTGCGATCGCACCGGTGTAGGCGATCTGCTGGATTTCGCTGAGACGCTCGAATGCCGCCTTGTGACGCTCGCGGTGCGCGATGCGTTCCTTCTTGATTTCCAGGAGCTTTCGTTCGGCTTCCTCGTTGTACAACAGGATGTGGCGTTTGATCGCGCCGTAGAGCGCGTAGGACACCAGTTCGCCCAGCAGCGGTGAAAGCACCCATGAGATTGCGATTTGGCCGATCTCGTCCCACTGGACCATCTGGAGAGCGGAGAGGCCCTTTCCGTCAACGATGCCCAGCGTGACCGCGGCGCCGACGATGCCGCCCACGATCGAGTGTGTGCTCGACACCGGGTATCCCATCCGGTTGGCAAACAGCAGCCACAGCGCTGCCGCCAGCAACGCGGCCAGCATGATGTTCATGAAGTCGTTGGGAGCGACCGACACTCCGGACAGGTCGACGATTCAGCTGCGAATTGTCTCGGTGACATCGCCCCGGCAATCACCGCGCCGCTGACCTCAAAAATGGCTGCCACCAGAAGCGCCTGTTTCATGCTCAGCGTGCCCGCACCGACGCTGGTGCCAAAGGAGTTGGCGACGTCATTGCCGCCGACGTTGAAGGCCATGAACATGCCGACAACGGTGGCCAGGACCAAGATGAGCTTGTTGGCGCCGGGGCCGGCGTAGTCGAACGCCCAGAACGAGAACAGCACGAACGATCCGGCCAGCAGCAGGCCGAACGAGAGGTGCCACGCGCGATCTTGGCCGAACAAGCCCCCGTACTGCGGCGTCGGCGTTATGGGATCCTGTAGTCCGCTTGCCACCAGTGCCCGTCCCTGTGTGCTCTCTGTCGCGGCTCACGCCGGCTCGTACCTGGTGATCGAGCGTCAGCAGGTTACGACACGGCAGCGAGCGCCCGGTAAACGTCGAGTGAACAAAGGCCATACGGTCGGGGCGCACCCCGCGCCCAGCTTGATCGAACTCCCGATGGTGGGCGATGGAGGCGCCGCGAGTGACTGCTGGTTCGTCGTGCGGTGGGCATCAGAGTGGTTGCGGCCGTTTGCCCAACGGTTCGCCGACGAGCCCCGGGCCCGAGCATGACGGCTCGGCCGAGATCGGCCAGACGGGGGCGGATCCTCGAGGCGACGGACCATCAAATGACGTCAGACACGAGGCGCTAGCGCGACTGGGAACTCGCCCCGCGGCGGTCAGAGGTGGCATAGCTGTTGGCCGCCACGCGCAGCAATTCCGCATACGCCCGGAGCTGGGCGGAACAAGCATGTCCCAATGCGGCCAGCGCCTCTGTCATGGCAGCGGACTGCCGAAAAAATGACGCCGATGCCGCATCACTGCACACGTTTGTTGGCACCCACGGAAGCACTTCTTGATCGAGGTGTCCTGCCCGTTCGACAAACTCCGGTGCAACTGTGATCAGGACGCTAGGGGCAACGCTCATCGCTAAGTTAATCGGATTAATCGGATGCATGAATTGTTGCTCCTTACGACACGTGCTTTTACAGCGGTATTCACGGTCAATTCGACCGGGTGCATCGATAGTGTTAGCAACCGATACGGTATTTGTCAACGGCGGAAGCCGTTGAGGGCGTGCAAATAATTCACCGTTTGGAGAATATCTGTCTCGTGGTGAATTGCGATGAATTAAACGGACGATTTACTCTTGTTGGCGCGAGAGATTCGGATATTGACGCCAGTAATCGTTTCTGTAAATAATCGGCTTCTGTAAATCCAACGTCGGAGGTGATTAAACCATGGTCAGGACGATCGGCAGACCGGTTGGGGAATACGCTGAACTGATGCTCGACCCCGGTGGGTGGCCTGGATTCGCGCCCACGGAACTTCGCGGATATTCGGTCGAGACCGGCTTTCGCATTTTGGGGGTCGGCGGCACGTTGGCCGGGGTGCACGGTCTGAGCCAAGACCTTTTCGAGACCTGGGCCGGCCCCGCGGCCAGCGCCGCCACCGCCAGGCTCGCCGAGATTATTGCGCACTGCGAGACGCTGGTTGCGTTCCTACAGTCGATCCAGAGATGGTTTCTAACCGTGGCTGCCGATGTTAGGACAATGCAGCTGCTGATTGCTGCCAGCGTCGCTTCTGCCGAGGCTCAGATCCATGCCTTGGAGGCCGCGGGGCCGGAAAACGAAGCGGCCATCCAAGCCAGGGCTCCGGCGTTGTTGATTAGCAGGCTTGTGAGCTGGGTTGATGATCTTTGGTGCCGCGCTATTGGGGCCGGAGTGTAAGCACCAGGGCTCCGGCGTTGTTGATTAGCAGGCTTGTGAGCTGGGTTGATGATCTTTGGTGCCGCGCTATTGGGGCCGGAGTGTAGGCACGGGCTATCTGGAGAACGATCGAGTTGGTTACTGTTCGTCGTTGGTCTGGAGTTGCCCGTGCCTACCGTTTCAGTATTGCGTGTGTCGTCGGTTCCAGAGGTGTTCGACCGCTGGAGTCCTGGTGAGCGCAGCGAGCTCATCGGATCGGAGTTTCTCGATGTGTTGGCCTCGGTGCCAGACCCGAGGGGCCCACGCGGTCGGAGGTATTCGCTGATGGCTTTGTTGGCGATCGCGGTTCTGGCCACTGCCGCGGGGATGCGCGGCTATGCTGGTTTTGCCACATGGGCGGCCACCGCTCCCGATGATGTGTTGGCCCAATTAGGGGTCCGGTTCCGGCGGCCCAGTGAGAAGACCTTCCGCGCTGTTTTGTCTCGGCTAGACCCCGCCGACCTCAACGCCAGGATGGGCAGTTACTTCACTGCACACGTGGCCAGCAGCGACCCCAGTGGATTGGTGCCGATCGCGTTGGACGGCAAGATGCTGCGTGGTGCTTTACGCGCCAAAGCGACAGCCACGCATCTCGTGTCGGTGTTCGCCCACCGTGCCCGATTGGTGCTCGGTCAACTCGCTGTCGCCGAGAAAAGCAATGAAATTCCCTGCGTACGCGCCCTGCTCACGCTGCTGCCGGGTAGCTTGCGGTGGCTGGTCACCGTGGATGCGATGCATACCCAGGTCGTCACCGCGAAGTTGATCTGCGCCACCTTGAAGTCGCACTACCTGATGATCGTCAAGTCCAACCAAGCCAAAATATTTGCGCGTATCACCGCGCTGCCCTGGGCCGAGGTGCCCGCAGCCGCTACCGACGACTCCCGCGGCCACGGCCGTGTCGAGACCCGCACCCTGCAAATCATCACCGCTGCACGAGGAATCGGCTTCCCCTACGCAAAACAAATCATCCGGATCACTCGTGAACGCTTGATCACCGCCACCGACCAGCGCAGCGTGGAGGTGGTCTATGCCATCTGCAGCCTGCCGTTCGAGCACGCCCGCCCTACCGCGATCATGGCCTGGATGCGTCAACACTGGGGAATCGAGAACAGCCTGCACTGGATACGCGACGTCACCTTCGACGAAGACCGTCAAAGGGCACATACCGGAAACGGCGCACAGGTCCTAGCAGCGCTACGCAACACCGCGATCAATCTGCACCGCCTCAACGGCGCCGACAACATCGCCGAAGCCTGCCGGATCACCGCTTTGACCGCCAACCGCCGCCTAGACCTCCTCAATCCACAATTCCCCAGCTCACAAGCCTGCTAATCAACAACGCCGGAGCCCTAGTGTAGGCACGGGCTATCTGGAGAACGATCGAGTTGGTTACTGTTCGTCGTTGGTCTGGAGTTGCCCGTGCCTACCGTTTCAGTATTGCCTGTGTCGTCGGTTCCAGAGGTGTTCGACCGCTGGAGTCCTGGTGAGCGCAGCGAGTTCATCGGATCGGAGTTTCTCGATGTGTTGGCCTCGGTGCCAGACCCGAGGGGCCCACGCGGTCGGAGGTATTCGCTGGTGGCTTTGTTGGCGATCGCGGTTCTGGCCACTGCCGCGGGGATGCGCGGCTATGCTGGTTTTGCCACATGGGCGGCCACCGCTCCCGATGATGTGTTGGCCCAATTAGGGGTCCGGTTCCGGCGGCCCAGTGAGAAGACCTTCCGCGCTGTTTTGTCTCGGCTAGACCCCGCCGACCTCAACGCCAGGATGGGCAGTTACTTCACTGCACACGTGGCCAGCAGCGACCCCAGTGGATTGGTGCCGATCGCGTTGGACGGCAAGATGCTGCGTGGTGCTTTACGCGCCAAAGCGACAGCCACGCATCTCGTGCCGGTGTTCGCCCACCGTGCCCGATTGGTGCTCGGTCAACTCGCTGTCGCCGAGAAAAGCAATGAAATTCCCTGCGTACGTGCCCTGCTCACGCTGCTGCCGGGTAGCTTGCGGTGGCTGGTCACCGTGGATGCGATGCATACCCAGGTCGTCACCGCGAAGTTGATCTGCGCCACCTTGAAGTCGCACTACCTGATGATCGTCAAGTCCAACCAAGCCAAAATATTTGCGCGTATCACCGCGCTGCCCTGGGCCGAGGTGCCCGCAGCCGCTACCGACGACTCCCGCGGCCACGGCCGTGTCGAGACCCGCACCCTGCAAATCATCACCGCTGCACGAGGAATCGGCTTCCCCTACGCAAAACAAATCATCCGGATCACTCGTGAACGCTTGATCACCGCCACCGACCAGCGCAGCGTGGAGGTGGTCTATGCCATCTGCAGCCTGCCGTTCGAGCACGCCCGCCCTACCGCGATCATGACCTGGATGCGTCAACACTGGGGAATCGAGAACAGCCTGCACTGGATACGCGACGTCACCTTCGACGAAGACCGTCAAAGGGCACATACCGGAAACGGCGCACAGGTCCTAGCAACGCTACGCAACACCGCGATCAATCTGCACCGCCTCAACGGCGCCGACAACATCGCCGAAGCCTGCCGGATCACCGCTTTGACCGCCAACCGCCGCCTAGACCTCCTCAATCCACAATTCCCCAGCTCACAAGCCTGCTAATCAACAACGCCGGAGCCCTGCCATCCAAGCAATAGTTGTCCAGCGACACGCCATCCACCTGCAGATGGTTGAATCGCTCGCGGCGCGAATTAATGCCTCAGCCGCGGGAGTATTGGCGGCCGCGCCGGTGTAGTCGTCGGGCCTCCGATGGTGCGTCGCTGATGTGCCCAAGGTGTGTGCCCTGTGGCATCCGGCTCAAGACTGGATGGTTGTGAACAACACGTCGGGGTTGAGGATCCCCGCCGGGTCGAAGCTCTGTTTGATCCGCGACATCAAGGCGATCTTGGCCGGGTCTTCGAGCTCGAGAAAGTATGGGGTTTTCGCGCGGCCAACGCCGTGTTCGCCGGAGATGGCGCCACCTAGTTCCATGGCCAACGCAAAGATGTCGGTCATCAGTTGCTTCTTTTTTGCCGGGTCTTTGCAAATGATGGCCAGGTGCACGTTGCCGTCTCCGGCATGCCCACAACCGATCGCGGTACCGCCGGCAGCGGACGCCAGCCCTTTAGCGGTGCTGAGGAACTTCGGCATCGACGCGCGCGGGACGACGGTAGCGATGAGGTCGTCGGCGCCGGCGGCCTTGGCCGCCCAAAACGCCTTCTCGCGCGCCTCGATCAGCTTGCGCGCCGAGGCGCCTTCGAGCACGGAGGCATCCATCGCTCCCAGTTCGGCCAGCAGCTCACCAGTGGCCTCGACATCCTCGAGCAGTCGATCGGCGGTTCGGTCTTCCAGGGCCACAAGCAGATACGCTTGGCAGTTGTCACGAACCTGATCTGGGATGCCCAGCTCGAGGTTCTGGGTGTAAACCAGCGCGGCCATGGTCATGTTGTCGATGTATTCCAGGATGTAGGGCGCCAGTCCGGTCGCCAGGATCTTGGGCACCGCCGCCATGATTTGATCGAAGTCGGCGAAGGGGGCCAGCACGCTGGCGTTGTGAGTCAGCTGCGGGTGCAGATTGACGATCACCTCGGTGGCCAGGGCCAGGGTGCCTTCGGAGCCGACGATGAGCTGGGTGAGGTCGTAGCCCGTGGAGACCTTGGCGATCTTGCCGCCGGTGCGGATGATCTCGCCGGTGGGCAGCACCGCCTGCAGCCCGAGCACGTTATTGCGCGCTATCCTGTACTTGACGGCTCTCATCCCGCCGGCGTTCGTTCCGACGTTCCCGCCGACGCTGGAGGACAGTTCTCCGGGGTGCACCATGTAGCCCAGTCCGCGATCGTGAGTCGCCTCGTCCAGCTGGCTCAATGTGACGCCGGGCTGGACCACGGCGACCTGGTTGTCGGTGTCGACCTCCAGGACTTGATTCATTCGTTCGAAGGAGATCAGCAATCCGCCCTCGCGGGGGCACGCGGCACCCGACAGGCCACACCCCGAACCGCGCGCTGTCACCGGGACGCGGTATTCGGAGGCCGCCGACAGCAGCCGGGAAACCTCCTCGGCGGTGGCCGGCTTGACGACGTACGCCGGCCGCTGGGGCACCTGAGTCAGCTCTTCGTCGTGGGAATAGTCTTCGGGAATCGCGTCGCCGGTGAGCACATTGTTGTTGCCGACGATTTCCACTAACCGCGCTGTTATGTCGATCATCGAAGGGCCTCACATTTCTGCCGTGAGCGGGACAGCGACTCACTTTATAAGCAGTGTCGGTCGAATTGACATAGCCGCCGGGTCGGGGTGAAACGGCGTGAGTGCCGGTATCGGCGGTACAGTTCATCGAGAAGCGGCCAGTGCTGGCGGGCGGCGAGCGCGAAGGTTTTGTGATGTGAAGTAGCGGAACGGTTTTCAACCACGTCGGACTGTGCGTCACTGACCGGGGCCGGTCCCGGCGCTTCTACCAGGAGTTGTTGGGGTTTGGATTCTGGTGGGAAGCCGACGTGCCCGACGCTGGCGCCGACCAATTGTTGCAGCTGGAACGGCCGGTCGGGCTGCATGTGACCTATCTGATTCGTGATGGGCTGGTGCTGGAGCTGCTCGACTACTCGCAACGCTCCGTTGCCGCCGGGGGTAGGCGTGTCATGGATCAGGTTGGGCTTACTCATATCTCGTTTTCGGTATCTGATCTGGCCGCAGTGCGGGACAACGTGGAGGCTCTCGGCGGATCGGTGCTCGAGCGCACGGTGTCGAGGCATTCGGCGATGATCCGTGATCCCCACGGGCAGCTGCTCGAACTGCTGTCAGACGGCTGGCTGGCGGCGGCACCGCCACATCCCTGACGAAGCGCCGACTTGTCATGCGAATTGGATAGGCACATAACACGCTTCACCGGCGCGAACGGCTGCGCTCGAGGCACACACTAGACTTGCGAGTCGTGAATTCCCCGATAAAGCGAGTCGCGATCAGCACCGGTGGCGGGGACGCGCCGGGACTCAATGCGGTGATCCACGCGGCCACTCTTGCCGCGCGAAACCGCGGCTGGGACGTGGTCGGGATCCGAGACGGCCTCAATGGGCTGTTGCTGCCCGAGGACTATCCCGAGGGCGGCCTGATCGAGCTCACCCGCGACCGGGTTCGCGGGATCATCCACCAGGGCGGCACGATCATCGGCACGACCAATCGGGGCAACCCGACCGCCTACCCGGTGCGGCAGAGCGACGGTAGCTGGGCCGAAGTGGACCGCACCGAAGAGCTACTGGGCCGATTCGCGCAGCACCAGATCGATGCGCTGATCCTGGTGGGCGGCGACGGGTCGATGTCGATCGGCCAGCATCTGCACCAGTCGGGGTTACCGCTGGTCGGCGTACCCAAGACCATCGACAATGACCTGGACAAGACGACGTCCACATTCGGCTTCGACAGCGCGGTCGACTTCGCCTCCGAGTGCATCGACCGGCTCTTCACCACCGCGACCTCCCATGGCCGGATCATCGTGGTGGAGGTGATGGGCCGGTACGCGGGATGGATCGCCCTGAACGCCGGCATGGCCTCGGGGGTGCACGCGATCCTCATCCCCGAGATCCCGTTCAGTCTGGAGCTGGTGGCAGCTGTGATCACCGATCGCGAACAGCGCGGCGCGAAATTCTCGATAGTCTGCGTCGCCGAGGGGGCCAAGCCGATCGGCGGCGAGGTCACCATCCTGGGCAAGTCGGTGGGGCAGGCCGAACGCCTCGGTGGCATCGGCGCCAAGGTGGCCGCCGAGCTGGAACGCATGACCGGCCGCGAAGCACGCACGGTGGTATTGGGTCACCTGCTGCGGGGCGGCTCGCCTACCTCGTTCGACCGGCTACTGGGACTGCGCTTCGGCGCCGCCGCCGTGCGGGCTCTCGATGAGGGGCACTACGGCGTCATGGTGGCGCTGAACCCGCCGACGGTGGACTACGTACCGCTTGCCGACGCCACTCATCGGCAGAAGGTCGTTCCGCTCGATTGCGACTCGATCCTGACCGCGCGCGACATGGGGATCAACTTCGGCGACGAGATGCCCACCCACAGCACCATCGATTAGGCGCTCGCGCCTACTGCAGTGGCACCACCTGCTGCTCGAGGTCGAGGATCTGCCGGGTGGTCTTGACCACCACGTCGGGGTTGAGGCTGACCGAGTCGATGCCGGCGCGGACCAGGAACTCGGCCATGTCCGGATAGTCCGACGGCGCCTGGCCGCACAACCCGGAGTGAATGCCGTTGCGGCGGCAGCCCTCCACCGCCAGGCGAATCATCTCCTTGACGCCGTCGTCGCGTTCGTCGTAGTCGAAGCCCACGATTTCGCTGTCGCGGTCGACTCCCAGGGTCAGCTGAGTCAGGTCATTGGAGCCGATCGAGAAGCCGTCGAAGCGCTTGGCGAACTGGTCGATGAGGATGACGTTGTTGGGGATCTCGCACATCGCATACACCTTGAGTCCGTTCTCGCCCCGCCGGAGGCCGTGTTCGGCCATCGTCTCGAGCACCAGGTCCGCTTCGGCGACCCGGCGCACGAATGGCAGCATGATGACCACGTTGGTGAGCCCCATCTGATCGCGGACCCGCTGCATCGCACGGCATTCCAGCGCGAAGCCCTCGGCGTAGGCGGGGTGGGCGTAGCGCGAGGCGCCGCGAAAGCCGATCATCGGGTTGCTCTCGGTCGGCTCGAAGCCGCTGCCGCCGATCAGGCTGGCGTACTCGTTGCTCTTGAAGTCCGACATCCGCACCACCACGGGTTTGGGCCAGAACGCCGCCGCGATGGTGCCGATGCCTTCGGAGAGTCGCTGCACAAAGAACTCGGCACCATCGGAATAGCCGCGGGTGAGCCGTTCGATGGTGCGGCGTGCCTCGGGGTCGTCCACCTTGTCGGGGTGCAGCAGGGCCAGCGGGTGGACCTTGATGTATTCGCCGACAATAAATTCCATCCGGGCCAGTCCCACCCCATCGTTGGGCAGGAACGAGGTCTTGAACGCGAGGTCGGGGTTGCCGAGGTTGACCATGACCTCGGTGCGCGGCCTCGCCAGGTCGGCCACCTCGGTGCGATCCACGTGGAAGCCCACCTCCCCGCGGTACACCCGCCCGGTGTCGCCCTCCACACACGACACCGTGACAAGTTGGCCGTCCGGCACATTGGTGGTGGCATCCCCGGCGCCGACCACCGCAGGGATACCGAGTTCGCGCGTAATGATCGCGGCGTGGCAGGTGCGGCCACCGCGGTTGGTGACGATCGCGGCGGCGATCTTCATGACCGGCTCCCAGTCCGGCATTGTGGTGTCGGCGACCAGCACCTGGCCGGGCTTGAAGTCCGATAGCCGCTCGAGGTCATCGATGCGTTTGACCACGCCCGAGGCGACCTTTTCGCCGACCGAGCGGCCCTCGGTCAGTATCTCGCGCTGTTCGCCGGAGCCTTCCAGCACATAGGTTTCCACCGTGGTCATGCTGCGCTGCGAGGCGGCCGTCTCCGGGCGGGCCTGGACGATGTAGAGCTTGCCGTCCAAACCGTCCTTGGCCCACTCGATATCCATCGGTCGCCCGTAGTGCTGCTCGATTGCCAGCGCATAGCCCGCCAATTCGAGCACGTCCTCGTCGGTGATGCAGAAATGAGCACGGTCGGCCTTCGGCGTCGGAATGTTGCGCGTCGTCTGCTTGGTTCCGCCCTCGACAAAGACCATCTTCACCGCCTTGTCGCCGATCAGCCGGCGCAGCACGGCGCGGTGACCGGCCTGGTAGGTCGGCTTGTGGACGTAGAACTCGTCGGGGTCGACCGCGCCCTGTACCACGTTCTCGCCCAGGCCGTAGGCGCCCGTCACGAACACGACGTCATTGAAGCCGGACTCGGTGTCGAGGGTGAACATCACGCCCGAGGAGGCGAGGTCGGAACGGACCATCTTCATGATGCCGATCGACAGCGCCACCTTGAAATGGTCGAAGCCCTGATCGACGCGATAGTGGATGGCCCGGTCGGTGAACAGGCTGGCGAAACAGCGGCGGCACGCATCGAGCAGGCTTTCCTCACCCTTGATGTTGAGAAACGTTTCCTGCTGGCCGGCGAAGCTGGCGGTCGGCAGGTCCTCGGCGGTGGCCGAGCTGCGCACCGCCAGGCTGACGTCCTCGCCGTACTCTTCCTGCATTATCCGGTAGGCGGCCACGATCTCGCTGGCCAGGTCCTCGGGCAGCCCTGCGCCATAGACGATTTCACGGGCGCGTTTGCCTTTGCGGGCCAGCGCGGTGACATCGTCGGCGTCCAGATCGTCCAGCTCGGCGTGCAGCGCGTCCCACGCGCCGGCCCGGTCCAGCATGTGCTTGTAGGCATCGGCGGTGGTGGCAAATCCGTGCGGTACGCGCACACCCTGCTGCGACAGCTTCTGGAACATCTCGCCCAGCGAAGCGTTCTTGCCGCCCACCAGTGGCACGTCCTCGATGCCGAACTCTTCGAAGAAGCGAACGTAGGAAAAGCTGCTCATGACCCAATCCTCCATATAGTTACTGCGTCAATACGCGTCGTAGAAGCCGCTGTTAGCCTTGCGCAGCGCCCAAACGTAGTCCGCACGCTCGTGCGCCTCCGACCCTTTGGTGTCCGGAGCCGCCAGCAGCCCGCGCACCTGGTTGAGATCCTGAAATCCTTTGCGGCTCAGCCAGTCCTGCAACTCCCGGAGCAACACGGCCGCATACTCGGGTCCGTGGCGCAGCAGGGCTGACGCGGTTTGCACGACGTCCGCCCCGGCGAGCAGATACTTGGCGACGTCGCTGGCGTGCTCTACTCCGGTGGTCGCGGCCAGCGAGGCTCGCGTCCGGCCGTGCAGCAACGAGATCCAGGTCAGCCCCAGGCGCGTGTCTCCCGGGGTGGACAGCGTGATACCGCGAACCAGGCTGAGGGTCTCGGGGTCGATGTCAGGCTGCAGAAACCGGTTGAACAGCACCAGTCCGTCAGCGCCGGCAGCATCGAGGCGATGTGCCATGTCGGCGGTGGCGCTGAAGTACGGGCTGAGTTTGACCGCGACGGGAACCGTTGTCGCGGTTTTGACCTCATCGAGCACCTCGAGGTGGCGCTGCTCGACGGCATGGGCGTTGAGGCCGGTATCACCGGGAAGGTAGTAGATGTTGAGCTCAATCGCGGCCGCGCCGGCCTCTTGCATGGAATGGGCGTAGCGCGCCCAGTTGCCGGGTGTGGACGCGTTGAGGCTGCCGATGATCGGGATGTCCACCGATGCAGACGCACGTTCGATCAGGCGCAGGTATCGCTGGGCCTGGCTGGCCACGTCGACGGCAGGAGGAAAGTAGCTCAGCGACTCGGGCGAGCTTTCGCTGCCCTGGGCGGCCATCAGTTCGTTCTGCTCGGCTTCGCGACGCAGTTGTTCCTCGAACAGCGAATACAGGACCACCGCGCCGACGCCGGCGTCGGCGAGCGCACGGACGCCGTGCAACGTCTGGCTCAGCGGCGATGCCGAGGCCAGCAGCGGACTGCGCAGGCTGAGTCCGAGGTAGGTAGTCGACAGGTCCATTAGCTCTCCCTCCGGGAATCGGACGGAAACTCTTGTGGCGCGCGAGAGGCCATGTCTTCGTAGACTTCCCAGCGCTGGTCGATTGACTCTTCGGCCAGCACGAGCAGGCGGTCAGCCTCGTCGGGGTCAGAGTTGGCCAGGCTGCGGAAGCGTAGCTCGCGGTCGCGATAGTCAGCAAGCGCCAGCCGGGGACGGTGGGAATCCAGCAGGAATGGCGGGCGGCCGGTGGAGCGCAGCACCGGGTTGTAGCGAATCAGTGGCCAGTGCCCGCTGGCGACCGCGCGGTACTGTTGGTCCAGGCCGTAGCGCAGCTCGAAGCCGTGCGCGATGCAGTGGCTGTAAGCGATCACCAGCGAAGGGCCGTCGTAGGCCTCGGCCTCCCGGAAGGCCAGCAAGGTCTGCTGCGGATCGGCGCCCATAGCGACCCGCGCCACGTAGACGTTGCCATACGAAATAGCCTGCAGCGCTAAGTCTTTCCGTGGAACCGTCTTGCCCCCGGCGGCGAACTTGGCCACCGCGCCCAGCGGTGTGCTCTTCGACATCTGCCCGCCGGTGTTGGAATACACCTCGGTGTCGAGCACCAGCACGTTGACGTTGTGCCCGCTGGCCAGCACGTGGTCCAGCCCGCCGGCGCCGATGTCGTAGGCCCACCCGTCGCCGCCGACGATCCAGACGCTGCGGCGGATCAAGTGATCGATGACGCTGCGCAGCTCGTCGGCTTGCGCCGGCGCCAGACCGTCCAGTTCATCGAGGCGGGCGCGCAATTCGGCGACCCTTTCGCGCTGGGCGCGCAACTCCGACTCACGCTCTTGCGGGGCGGCCAGGATGGCATCGACCAGATCCGCGCCCAGCACGTCGCGCAGTTCGGTCAGCCGGTGCCGGGCCTGGCGCACGTGGGTGTCGGCGGCCAGCCGCATACCCAGGCCGAACTCCGCGTTGTCTTCGAACAGTGAGTTAGACCATGCTGGACCGCGTCCCTCGGCGTTGGTCGCCCACGGTGTGGTGGGTAGGTTGCCGCCATAGATCGACGAGCAGCCGGTGGCATTGGCGACCATTAGCCGGTCACCGAACAACTGGGAAAGCAGTTTGAGGTAGGGGGTCTCCCCACAGCCGGCACACGCGCCGGAAAACTCGAACAGCGGCTGCAGGAACTGGGTGCCGCGCACCGTCCCGAAGTCCACCCTGGATCGGTTGGCCACCGGCAGGGTTTCGAAGAACGCGATGTTCTCGCGGGAGGCGGCGACGAGTGGTTCGCGCGGGGCAAGATTGATCGCCTTGGTCACCGGTTTGCCGGGAACGACAGCGGGGCAGGCCTCCACGCACAGATTGCAGCCGGTGCAATCTTCGGCATAGACCTGCAGGGTGTAGCGGGTGTCGGGGAGACCGACCGCGTCCAGCGGTGCCGAGGCGAAGGTGGCCGGTGCGGCATCGAGCCGGTCGCGCGGGTAGAGCGTGGTGCGAATGACACTGTGCGGGCAGACAAACGAGCAGTTGCCGCACTGGATGCAGGTGTCGGGGTCCCACACCGCAACCAGATCCGAGATATTGCGCTTTTCGTAGGCGGCGGTGCCGCTGGGGTAGCTGCCGTCGGCCGGTAGTGCGCTGACCGGCAGCTCATCTCCGCGCCCGGCGATCATCTCCGCGGTAACCGTGCGCACGAACTCCGGGGCGTGTTGGGGAACCGGTGGTTCCAACTGTCTGGTGGAGCTGACGGTGTCGGGCACTTGGACCGGGTGCAGGCCGGCGAGCGCGTGATCGACGGCGTTGACTTCACGGGCCACCACGTCGGCGCCGTGGGCGGCATAGGTCTTGGCAACGCTGGCCTTGATCTTGGCGATCGCCTGATCCACCGGCAGCACACCGGCGATCGCGAAAAAACAGGTCTGCAGGACGATGTTGATCCGGCCGGCCAGACCGACCTCGCGCGCGATCTTGCCCGCGTCGACCACGTAGAGCCGGATGCGCTTGTCGATGATCTGTTGCTGCACCGGGGCGGGCAGGCTGTCCCACACCCGCTCGGGTGGGCGCGCGCTGTTGAGTAACAGTGCGGCACCGTGGGCGGCCCGGCCCAGCACGTCCACCTTGTTCAGGAACCGCTGGTGGTGGCAGCCGACGAAGCTCGCCTGTTGCACCAGGTACGGCGCCCGAATCGGTTGCGGGCCAAACCGCAGATGCGAGACGGTTTGTGAGCCGGATTTCTTGGAGTCGTAGACGAAATACCCTTGGGCGTAAATATCTTCCTCGCCACCGAGAATTTTGATGGTGTTCTTGTTGGCGCCCACCGTGCCGTCGGAACCCATGCCGAAAAACACGGCTTTGGTGGTCGCCGGCGTCTCGATGTCGAAGTCCGGATCGTAGCTGATGCTGGTGCCGCTGACGTCGTCGTCGATGCCCACGGTGAAGCGAGTGCGCGGACGCTGGCCGGCCAACTCGGCGAAGACACCGGCGACCATTCCGGGGGTGAATTCCTTGGACGACAGGCCGTAGCGTCCCCCGCAGACCACCGGCAGCGATGATCTCTGCCCGCTGCTATAGGCCTCGGCCAGGGCGGCGGTGACATCCAAATACAGTGGCTCGCCTTGGGATCCGGGTTCCTTGGTGCGGTCCAGGACCGCGATCGCGCGGACCGTCGGGGGCAGGGCCGCCAGCAGGGCCTCGGCCGGAAATGGACGGTAGAGGCGGATTTGGGCCACCCCGACGCGCTCACCGCGCTCGGTGAGGGCGGTCACGGTTTCGGCCGCGGTCTGACCGCCGGATCCCATCAGCACCATCACCCGCTCGGCCTCGGGGTGACCGGTGTAGTCCACGATGTGCATCGGGCGCCCGGTGCGCTCGCCGAGCTCGCGCAGCAGCCCCTCGACCACCTCGGGTACCCGGGCATAGAACGGGTTCACCGTTTCGCGGGCCTGGAAGTAAGTGTCGGGATTCTGGGCGGTGCCGCGGATGGACGGCCGATCCGGCGACAGCGCCCGGTCGCGGTGGGCCAGGACCAACTCCTGGGGGACCAGCGCGCGCAAGTCGTCGTCGGTGAGCACCTCGATGGTGTTGAGCTCATGGGAGGTGCGGAAACCGTCGAAGAAATGCACGAACGGTACTCGGGTGCGCAGGGTGGCGGCCTGGGCGATCAGGGCCAGGTCGTGGGCCTCCTGCACCGAGGCCGATGCCAGCAGCGCAAATCCGGTCTGGCGCACCGCCATGACATCCTGATGATCGCCGAATATCGAAAGTGCCTGTGCCGCAATCGATCGAGCCGCGACATGCATCACCGCCGAGGTCAGTTCGCCGGCGATCTTGTACATGTTGGGGATCATCAGCAGCAGGCCTTGGGAGGCGGTGAACGTCGTCGTCAACGCCCCGCCTTGCAGGGAGCCGTGCAGCGCACCGGCCGCCCCGCCTTCGCTTTGCATCTCCACCACCGTCGGCACCGTGCCGTAGATGTTGGGCCGGTTCTGGTTTGACCAGGCGTCGGCGAGCTCGGCCATCGGGGAGGAGGGAGTGATCGGGTAGATACAGCAGACTTCGTTGAGCCGGTAGGCCACCGATGCCGTCGCTTCGTTGCCATCCACCGTGGTGCGCGTCATCGTGGCTCCGCAATCATCTCGATGGCGTGCACCGGGCATTGGTCATAACAGGTCGCACAACCCGTGCAGCGGTCGTAGTCGAAGCGGTAACGGTGGCCGCGCCCGAGCTTGATCACCGCGTCCTCCGGGCAGGCGCCCAAGCAACCGTCGCACTCGAAGCAGTTGCCGCACGACAGGCAGCGCCCGGCCTCGAACGTCGCTGCCTCCGCGGACAGGCCGCCCATCACTTCGTCGAATCCGCTGATCCGGTCCTCGGGGGAGAGTTCGGGTTGCTGGCGCCGGCGGGCGTCGCCGAAATACCACAGGTGCAGCCGGTCGAAATCGGCGACGGGATGCTTGGGTGGGCGTTGGGTGGGGTCTCCCCGTAGCCACGCGTCGATGTAGTGGGCGGCCTTCTTGCCGTGCCCGACCCCGACGGTGACGGTGCGTTCGCAGGGCACCATGTCGCCGCCGGCGAACACCCCGAGACAGCCGGTCATCAGCGTCGGGGAGACCCGCACGCCGCCGTCACGGTCGAATTCCACCCCGGGCAATGTGCGCATGAACGCCGATTCGGTTTCCTGTCCCAGTGCCATGATGACCGTGTCGGCGGCCAGCGTCTCAAACCGCCCGGTCGGCCGGGGGTGCCCGGTGTCGTCGAGTTCCATTTGCTCGACCCGGATTTCGTGATCGTCGAACGCGGTGATGGTGCGCAGCCAGTTGATCTGCACCCCTTCGCGCTGCGCGTCTTGGCGCTCCTCTTCGTGCGCGGGCATCTGAGCTTCGGTGCGCCGGTAGATGATCACGGTGTCCTGCGCGCCGAGCCGGCGCGCGACGCGGGCGGCGTCCATGGCGGTGTTGCCGCCGCCGTAGACCGCGACGTGGCTTCCGAGTTCGGGCTTTTCGCCCGCGGCCACCTGATGCAGGAATGACACGGCGTCGATCAGCGATCTTGCGTCACGAGAGGGGATGTTGACCCGCTTGGCCAGGTGGGCACCGACGGCGACGAACACCGCGTCGAAGTTTCCGGTCTCGCGTTCTTCGGCGAGGTCTTCGACACGGTGTCCGGTTGTGAGCTGCACGCCCAGGGCGGCGATGCGTTCGATTTCGGCGTCCAGCACATCGCGGGGGAGCCGGTAGCTCGGGATGCCGTAGCGCATCATTCCGCCCGGCTCGGCGCCGGCGTCGCGAACCTCGACGTGATGCCCAAGCCGGGCCAGGTGATAGGCCGCCGAGAGTCCACTGGGGCCGGCGCCGACAACGAGCACTCGTTTGCCGGTGGGCTGCGGTGCGGGCTGGAAGCGCCACTGTTTCTCGCGTGCGGTGTCGCCGAGAAAGCGCTCGACCGCGTGGATGGACACCGATGCATCGAGATCTGCTCTGTTGCAGACGGATTCGCATGGGTAATAGCACACCCGGCCGTGGATGGCGGCGAACGGATTGTCAGCGGTCAGCTGACGCCAGGCCCGCTCGTGCTCGCCGACGCGGGCGTGGGCGAGCCAGGCCTGGATGTTTTCGCCGGCCGGGCAACCGGCGTTGCAGGGCGGCAACAGGTCGACGTACACCGGGCGACGTTCGCGGTCCGGCCCCGCGCGGTGCCGTCCGTGTAGCAGGTCGGGCAGGGGCGTGACATCTTCGGGTGCTGGTTCGGGTGCTGGCGCCGCTACCTCGGGCACATCACCGGGGGACTGCTCGGGCACCATGGTGGCAACGATATGACCCGGGCATGGTGGTGTGCAGCTTTCGTTTGGCCTTCAAGGTAGGGACTTCTGACCCTGATCGTGGACTGAGGTGGGGGTGAATGGTAAAGGGATGGAGCATCTAACCCCCCTCGATGCGACTTTCCTGGAGGTTGAGGACAGCGATCCGCATGTGAGCCTGGCGATCGGCGGTGTGTCGATTGTGGAAGGGCCGGCTCGGGCTTTCGGGGAGTTCGTCGACTCCTTCGCGGAGCGGGCGTCGGCGATTCCGCGCTTCAAACAGATCCTGCGGACCCATCCGCTCGATCTCGGTTCACCCGAATGGGTCGCGGACCCGCACTTCGACGTTTCCCGACATGTACACCACCTTGCGCTGCCGCAACCGGGCGGCGACGCCGAACTTTTCGAGATGATCGCGACGGTGATGGAGCGACGGCTCGATCGGGACCGTCCGCTCTGGGAGTGCTATCTCATCGAGGGGCTCAGCGATGACCGGTGGGCGGTGCTGACCAAATTGCATCACTGCATCGCCGATGGCATCGCGACAACGCAGATGTTGGCCAAGTTCGGTGACGAAAGCGGCGGTGGCGGGTCCTTTGCCACCGAGATTCGTGCGGCCAAAGAGCCGGCTCCGCACGGGCCGGGGCTTCCGGTGAAGGTCAGTCTGAACCCGCTGAACTGGGTGACCGGGATTGTGCGGGGCGCTCTGGGTGCGGTCTCCGTTGTCGAGCATGTCGCGTTAGGGGCCGCCGAACTGACCGGCAGTCTGCTCAGTCCCGCGCCGGAAACGTCACTGAGCGGGCCTGTCACCACGCTGCGGCGCTTCAGCGTGGCGCGGGTGCGCTTGTCCGATCTGCACACGGTTGCGCGAGCATTCGACGTGACGCTCAATGACGTGGCGTTGGCGGCGATCACCAGCAGCTACCGGTCGATTCTGCTGGAGCGGGGGAAAAGCCCGGCCACACCTCGCTGCGCACGCTGGTACCGGTGTCGGTGCGCGGGATGAGCCACTTCAACATGACTGACAATCAGGTCTCGGCGATGCTGCCCTTGTTGCCCGTCGATGAGGAAGACCCGGTCAAACAGCTTGAGCTGGTACACCGTCGGTTGGTCGAAGCCAAAGCCAGCGGCCAGCGTGAAGGCGGCACCGCGTTGGTTGCCGCGGCGAAAAGCGCGCCATTTGCGTTCTCGGCGTGGGCGGTACGGTTGCTGAGCCGGTTGCCGCAACGCGCGGTGGTGGCGTTGGCGACCAATGTGCCCGGGCCGCGGGACGAGCAGAAGCTGATGGGTCGGCGCGTGCTGGAGATGTTGCCGATTCCACCGATCGCGCTGAACCTGCGTACCGGGGTCGCGATGGTCAGCTACGGCGACAACTTCGTCTTCGGGATCACCGCCGACTACGACACCGCACCGGATATCGAGGTGCTGGCCGCCGGGATCGAGGATGGGGTGGCGCGATTGGTGAAGGAGAGCCGCGGCAAGCGGGGGAGCGCGGCGGGCTGAACCCCGACATCGCCTGTTCGGCTATGGTGTTGGCTCCTATGATCGCACTGGCCGCTACGAGAAGCTCCGGCGCCCAATGCCTTACGTGGTCTTTTCGGTCTTTCGGCATTTTGTGACCATCCGGCCCTCGGTGCCGGCAATGCTGCAGGTGAGATCGAGGTTGAACAGGCTTCATCGCCGACTACACGATCACCAACTCGAGCTCGATGCGGCTAAACGACTGGCGACTCGAATTCGACTTGCCAGTGCGAGAATTCCTCTCGGACTCGTGGAACGACTACCGTGGGACGGGCAAGTTGGGGCAGAGGGCAATGTAGTCGACATCGGGCGATATCCATTCGCGCCAATCATGGCGGCTGATGTTGGATGTGAGTTTTGAACACAGAACCGTGACGGTGGCATCCAGCGGCGTGGGCCAGACCCGCACCGTAGCGTCGGCGCTGCTGGACACCAAGGTGTGCCCGTCGGGGCTGAACGCCACACCAAGGACGCTGTCGGTGTGCCCCCGCAGGGGTTGGCCCAGCCCGGCAGGGGTCAGATTGGTGAGGTCCCAGAGCTGCACGGTGTGGTCAGAACTGCCCGACGCTAGCGTATGACCGTCGGGGCTGAACGCCACACCAAGGACGCTGTCGGTGTGCCCCCGCAGGGGTTGGCCCAGCCCGGCAGGGGTCAGATTGGTGAGGTCCCAGAGCTGCACGGTGTGGTCAGAACTGCCCGACGCTAGCGTATGACCGTCGGGGCTGAACGCCACCCGATTCACGTATCCGCTATGTCCGTGCAGGGGGTGCCCAAGCGGGCTCGGGTGCGCCGGGTCGGTGAGGTTCCACAGCACGACGGTGTCGTCGCCGCTGCCGGAAGCGAGCAAGCGGCCGTCAGGGCTGAAGGCCACGCCAAGCACGGCGCTGCTATAGCCATACAGGGGTTTGCCGAGCTGTCGCGCGTGGGCTGGGTCGGTCAGATCCCATAGCGCGATGGTGGTGTCGTCGCTGCCGGAGGCCAGGGTGTGTCCGTCGGGGCTGAAGGCGAGGCTTTGCACGGTGCGAGTGTGGCCGCGCAGGGGTTTGCCGAGCTGTCGCGGGTGTCCTGGATTGGTCAGATCCCATAGCGCGATGGTGGTGTCGTCGCTGCCGGAGGCCAGGGTGTGTCCGTCGGGGCTGAAGGCGAGGCTTTGCACGGTGCGAGTGTGGCCGCGCAGGGGTTTGCCGAGCTGTCGCGGGTGTCCTGGATTGGTCAGATCCCATAGCGCGATGGTGGCGTCGTCGCCGCCGGAGGCCAGCGTCTGCACGTCAGGGCTGAACACCGCACTGCGCACGGGGCCGGTATGTCCCCGAACGGGCAGCACAGTATTGAGGTTCCACAACCGGATGGTGCCGTCGTGGCTTCCGGTGGTCAGGGTGTGTCCGTCGGGCCCGAACGCGATGCTCCATACGGTTCCGTGGTGGCCGGTCAGAGGTTGACCCAACGGACCGGGCTGCGCTGGATCTGTGACGTCCCATAGTCGCACCGTGTCGTCGACGCTGCCGGAGGCCAGGGTGTTTCCGTCGGGACCGAACGCCACGCTGGCTACACCGGCGCTGTGGCCCTGCAGGGGTGGGCCCAGGGGGCCCGGGTGTGCGGGGTCGGTGAGGTTCCACAGTCGGATGGTGCCGTCGTCGCTGCCGGAGGCCAGGGTGTGTCCGTCGGGGCTGAACGCGACGCCGGCGACACTGGCGCTGTGGCCTTCCAGGGGTGGGCCTAGGGGGCCTGGGTGTGCGGGGTCGGTGAGGTTCCATAGCTGGATGGTGCCGTCGTGGCTGCCGGAGGCCAGGGTGTGTCCGTCGGGGCTGAACGCGACGCCGGCGACACTGGCGCTGTGGCCCTGCAGGGGTGGGCCTAGGGGGCCTGGGTGTGCGGGGTCGGTGAGGTTCCACAGCTGGATGTTGCCGTTCTCGCCGCCGGAAGCCAGGGTGTGCCTGTCGGGACTTATCGCAACGGTGTTAACGGGTGCTTGCGTGGGGATGATGATGCGAGTGGTGTTCAGCGCCGCGGTGGCCGTGTAGAACGCGCCGCGGCTGGCGGCTGGGTTGGAACGCAACTGTCGTGCCGCCAGGGTGGCGGCGAGCGCGCGAATATCGCTCTCCGCGATGGTCCCGGAGAACACCAACGAGGCCTGCGCATCGAGTTGGGCGGCCAGTGCGTCGCGGGCTTGACGGGTGGCGCGGTTGAACATGATCACCGCGGTGGCGGCGCCTACTACGGCGATAACGGCGATGACGGACGTTGCGGCGATTACCGCGCGCAGGACGCGAGACCGCTGTCGTAGGGCGGCGGCGCTCTCTTGAGCCTGCTCGCGCGCTTGGGTTTCGGCGGCCGCGAGTTTCTTGGCGGCCTCGAGTTCGGCCCGCTGGCGTTGCTTCTCGAGCTCGGCTCGTTCGTTTTCGCAGTGCCGGGAGGCCAGCAGGTAGTCGTGGGTTTGGTTGAGGCGTTCGCGGAATCCGGTTTTGGCGGCTAGGTTTTCGGCTGCGGCCAGCTGGGATCCGCGCAGCAGCCAGGCTTCGTCGCGCCGCTTTTTCTCCCACTCGGCGGCGCTGCGTTCCAGCGCGTCGGCCGCCTTGAGGTCTTCGACCTCGTCCGCCAGCCAGCCCGAGAGATCGCCCCATTGGCGCAGCAGACTCTCCAAGGCGACCTCGACGATGACCTCTCCGTCGCGTAGGTCTTTGATCAGCAACCGGCGGGCCAGGAACCGCTCTAGCAGCGGGCGGCTGTCATCGGGCAGGTCGGCCCAGCGTGCCAAGCGGCGCATCGGCTGGTCGTTGTCGGGATTGATGGTGGCCAGCCACGGGATGAACGCCGCGCGCAGCAATTTGAGTTGCTGGGCCCGCTCGTCGGGATCCGAGGACAGAATCTCGTGGATCTCGGCTTGCACGACGCCATCGATTCCGCCCCGCTTGGCGTAAGGCTCGAGAGTGAGCCGGCCCGTCGACCCGTAGTCGCGGTACAGCCATGCCAGCGTCAGTGACAGCAGCGGCAGCGTGTCTGCGCCGCCGGTGGCGTCGGCGAGCAGGTGGCGCACCAGTTCCTCGTCGAGGTACAGCGGGCGTCCGCCGTCCGTCGAACGCTGCGAAGGTCCGGTGATCACCCTGTTGAACTGGGTTGCGTCCATCGGCCGAAGGTCGAACTGCTTGGTCTGCAGCCCGGCAAGCTGTGGAGCGGTCTGCATCAGCTCGTAGCGGTCGGTGCGGATCGTCGCTGCCACAATCAATGGCAGCCTGTCCTGGCCGTTCGTGCCGAGAGCCAGATCCCGGATGAGCGCCAACAACCCGGCGGCCTCCACGCCGGCGTCGCTGGTGAACAGCTCTTCGGCCCGATCCAGCGGCAACACCAGGGTCACCGGGGTGTCATCGGTAGCCCCGGTTGCCGGTTGCCGGTTGGCGGCCTTACGGCACTCCAGCAGCCACGTCCGCAGCCGGGCCACGTCGCCGCTCGCGCACGCTTCCTTGATGTCGCCCAGCGGCGGCTGTGCCAGGCCGAGGCGTTGCCGCGTGGTGCAGATCGCCTGTGCCAGCCCGCAGGCGCCGGTGAGCGCCTTGAGCTCGGGGCGGACAATGTCGAGGACGAGATACTTGCTTGCCTGTCTTTGCAGCCGGGGCACGATTCCCGCACGCAGAAAACACGACTTGCCGGCTCCGGACGCGCCCAGCACCACGAACAGGGTCTCGTCGCTCGCACGCATTCCGCGCAGGGCGTCCATCGCCCGCGCCACCTCGGCGTCCCGACCGAAAAAGACGCCCGCGTCGACCGGCTGGAAGGGTTCCCATCCGAGGTATGGCGGTCGGTCCGGTTGCGGCGGTGGTGGCCAGGGGAACGACGCGGCCCCCATGCCGGCGCGCGGGATGTCCTCGAGTCCAAGGGGCGCGGTGTCTCTAGGCGATGGCGAGTCGACGAGCTTGGGGGTCTGCGTAGCAACCTGGATGTGGTGTCCGGCCGTGGTGGTCTGCCCGCCCGGCGGCGTCGCCAGTGCGGCAGCTGCCGCCATCGCGAGTTCACCAGCGCTGGGGTAGCGATCGTCAGGTTGTTTCGCCATGCCACGGGCAATGACATCGTCGAATCCCGCGGGCACGGCGGACCGGCGCTCACTCGGCTTCGGCGGGGGCGTGGCGAGATGCGCCGTCATTTGCAGCGCTACCCGGTCACCAGGGAATGGCATTTCGCCGGTAAGGCATTCATAGAGCAAACATGTCAGCGAATAGACGTCGGCGCGGGCATCGATGACGTCGCTCATCATTCGTTCGGGGGCCATGTATGCCCACGTTCCGGCGGTGCGGCTCTCGGCGGTCAATTTGGCGCCGGTACCGTCCTGGGCCAGGCCGAAATCGATCAGGTACACGAATCCTTGATCGGTCATCAAGGCGTTGGATGGTTTAACATCCCGGTGCACCAGCCCATGGGCGTGGGCGGCATCCAGAGCGGCTGCGATCTGTTCGACCATTCGAACGGCTCGCGCCGGAGTCATGGGACCGTCGCGCTGGAGCGCGACCTCGAGGTCAACCCCGTTGATGATCGGCATTACCAGGTACAACTGGCCGTCAATTTCGCCGGTGTCGTGGACGGGGATGATGTGCGGGTCGGTCAACCGAGCCGCGATGAGAGCTTCCCGGCTGAACCTCGCGCGAAAACCCGGCTCGTTGGCCCGATCGGCAGGCAAGATTTTGATCGCCACGTCGCGTCCCATAACGGTGTCGTGCGCCTTATATACCGTGCCTGCAGCACCCTGTCCGATGAGCTCGAACAACCGATATCGACCGAATTCCCTGGCGTCCAATTGATTACGCTCTCAACCTAACTGTTCTGCACATCACCCGACTCTTCTAACGTGCCGCGTACCGCCCAATTTGTAGCCCATAAGGCATGCTTCCGACACTCTTTTGGAGATTCCCCATCGCATTAGCGGGGTGATGTCGATGTCGTAGGTGGGGCGACGTGCATCGTAGAGCAACACGGTATAGGCGCCGCCGAGAAACACGAAGTCGACCCGGTGCGGATGTGGCCAACAGCACCCGCTCACCGAGAAGCGCGCTGTGACCTCCCCGCGGCTGTCTCCGCCGCGTCGCGCAACTCCTCGTAGGCTCGCAACGTCAGGTCTGCCAGTCGTGTCGGATCCTCGATGGCCGCGGCGTTGGCGATGAACCCGAAGTCCATATTGTCGTGGTAGGAGGCCAGCGTGGCGTTGAGCCCAATGGCGGCGGCGAGCGCGGAGACCGGGTAGATGCCGAGGAGTCGGGCTCCGTTGAGGTATCGGATGTCTGAGGCGCCTGCGACGTTGGAGATGACCAGGTTGCACGCCGGGTGCGCGATGCGATCGAGATGGGTGGAGGCGCCCACGCCGGCGAGCGCGACGAGTCCGACCGCGTAGGTCATGGCCGCTTCCTTCGACATGGCGCCGAGTTCTTTTTTGGCGGTGGCCACCGAGTTCATTACTTGCCCGATCCGTTCTGGCATGCTCGCCCGCGGCTGGCCGAGCCGCACGAAGATCGCCGACACCCGTGTTCCGATCGTGGTGTCGTCGTCGGCGCGCAGCGAGACCGGACACATCGCGATGAAAGGATGGGCGAACTCGCGCTCGGTCTCGCGTAGGTATGCGTGCAGTCCGCCGTCGATGACGCTGGCGGCGACGTCGTTGAGGGTGGCCCCGAAGTGATGGCCGATTTCGCGCATCTCGGCAAGCGGCAGCGACAGTGTTGCGAACCGTCGACCGATTTCCAGCGGTGCGTTGGTGGGGGCGTGCTGCGCGACGAACGGCAGACTGCCCTCGAGGTGGGATCCCAGCAGACCGGAAAGCACCTTGCGCGCCGCGCCGACAGCGACCTGGTTCAGCGCCGTGAACTCGGTGACCGCCCCGCGGATCGAGTGAGCGACCTTCTCGGCCAGCGGCGTGGGCGGGTGCGGTTCGGGGACGGGCGCATCGAGTGCGAATGCGGGCTTGGGGATGGTGTCGCGGTCGGAGGTGCTCAGTCCCTCGTAGAGCCGCTTGAGGCCGGATTCGCCATCGATGATCGAATGGTGCGTCTTCGTGTAGATCGCGAACATGTCGTCCGGCACACCATCGATCACCCAACACCGAAACAGCGGCCGGTGCCGGTCGAGTTGTGGTTCGTGTAGATCGGCAACCAGGCGCAGCAGATCGTCGTAGCCGGCGCCGGCCGGCAACGCCAGGTGCCCAACGTGGTAGTGCGGGTCCCAGTTCGCCACCTCCCGGAAATGGGGCGCGCCCCGGACCAGCAGTTCCGGGACATAGTTGAACGGCGGCGTGGGTGAGCACCCTCGGTAGGCGGCCACGATCTCGTCCACGGGATCTCGGCCGAACGGCTTCTTGAACAGCAACATCGCGCCGACGTGTGTGGTGCCGGCCGGCGACTCGAGCAGCAGCCAGGAAAGATCCAGTGGCGGAATCGGTTTGGTCATCGTCGAGCTCCCATCCGAGATCCGGGCCACCGTGTGATCGTCCATCGGGGCAGGGCGCTCAAGGGTCCGTACCCCGGATGCTCCCTCGCGACGACCGCGGTCGACGAGGGCCTAAGGGCCCTTGCTGTGCCAGCCGTAAGTCCCTGCGGCTAGGCGTGAGACCGGCCGGTTCGGCAGTCCCGGCGCCGGGGCCGCTCGGATAGTCGTTTCGAACCTGCTGTGGCAGCGTCGAATCGCGCCCTGAACAGGATCGGGGAAATCGCCGAACGCCTGTTCGTGCGTCTGCGATCGTTCTGACCACCCCGGACCGCCAACCCGGCTAACATTCTGTAGCGGTCCTGAGGTTGTCGGACTACCGGGTATGGGAGCCGCCGATGTCGACATACGTGATCGCAGCGCCCGATGCTTTTTCCGTAGCGTCGGGGGAGCTGGCCGGTATCGAGGCGGCGGTCAAGGGGGCGGCCGCGGCGGCGGCGCCCTCGACGACGGGGATCATCTCCGCGGCGGCAGACGAGGTGTCCACGGCCATCGCGCGGCTTTTCGGCAGCTACGCTGACGAGTTTCAGACGCTGAGTGCGCAAGCGACGCGGTTTCAGGCCCAGTTTGAGCGCGCGTTGAGCGAGGCCGGGGCCGCCTATGCGGCCGCCGAGGCCGCGAACGTGTCGCCGTTGCGGGCGTTGCTGCAAGAGGCGGAGAGCCTCGGGGTTTTCGCACCCATTGAGCGGCTCATCGGGCGTCCGCTGTTCGGCAACGGTTCCGTCGCGGCCGCGAGCACCGGGGCCACCGAGGCCAGCTCGCTGCTCACCTCGGGCACCAACCAGGCAGGCCTGGGCGGGGCGGTGAACTACGCCGCCGCCGAGGCGCTCGCCGCTCCGGCTACCGGGGCGACCGGGGTCAAGTCGGGGTTCTCGTTCCTGCAGATTCCGATCGGCCCGTCGGAATTCCTGGGCATCACGATTCCGCAATTCAACTTCCCCGCCCCCGCACACTGGTACTTCCCGACGCAGGCCGACGGTTCGGTCAACGCCAACGGCGTCATCTACCTACAGCACGGCTTCGGGGCGATCGGCTGGTTCTACCAGCCGCTGGCCATGCAGCTGGCGCAGCAGACCAACAGCATCGTGGTGGTTCCCACCGTGCCTTCGATTCCGTTGCCGTTCGGCATGTGGATCGGCGGTGCGCAGATGCAGCAGGGCGTGGGCTCGCTGTTCCTGGGCAGTCAGACGGCGCTGAACATCAGCGCGAACCAGGCCGGCTACCTGGGCACCCTGCCGCAGGACTTCATCTTGTCCGGGCACTCCGCCGGCGGTGGGCTGGCCTCGATCGCCGCCGGCAGCTACCTCGCGAACCTTGGGGCGGCCACCAACCACCTACAGGGTGTGGTGATGTTCGACGGGGTCGCGTCGAATGCCTCGGCCTTCGGGGCTGCGGTAGCCAACCTGCAGGCGGCGAATGTTCCCATCTATGTGGTGGCAGCACCACCGCAGCCATGGAACGCTTTTGGTGCCACCACGAATCAACTGGTCAATCTGTACCCAGGCCAGTTCACCGGGGTCGAGATTGTCAACGGCTCACACGTCGACTCGATGCTGGGCGGAAATCCCCTCATCGACTTCGCCGCCCAGCTGCTGACCGGGTTCTCCTCGCCCGGCGCCACCCAGGCCGTGTACACGTTGTCCTCGGGGTGGATCAACGACATCTGGGCCGGTGCCGACCCGCTAAACCCGATCTACGGCATCTACGGACCCACCGGTGGCTACGTCGCCCCCGGCGGCCAGGCGATCTTCCTCGGGCCGACCGCCGGGATCGTATTGCCGGCGTAGTCGAGTCGGCGCAGACGAACGGGACGCCGGTTCCGGCGGCGACCCGCCGCCGCGGTCCCGGGGATCAGCCCCGGAGCGCAGGTTGTTCACCCACTCGCGCCGCCGTCGAACAGGGCGCCCGCATCGGCGGCGACTGGCGCAACACCCAAGGACCGCAGTATCTTCCACGACGTCGCGGTTGCCGCCGAGATCACCGGCAAGCCCAGCATCGCCTCAGCGGCGGGAATCGCTGCCAGGGAGGGCATTTGGACGCATGCCGACAACACGACGGCGTCGGCGTCGTGGGTGTCGAGCCGAAGGGCGATGTGCGGCGGGCGCATCGGGTCCAGGCATCCCACCGCACGGTTGTCCTCTACCTCGAGGCTGATCACATCCATTACCTCGATGCCCTCGGCTTCGATGTAGTCGACCACCTGCGACGTAAGAGGTTTCATGTAGGGCGCAACCATCGCGATCTTCTTGGCGCCCAGTTCCCGGATGCCCTCGACCAGAGCGCCGGCGCTGGAGATCACCTCGACGGTCCCGCCGGATTGAGAGGCAACCTTTGTCAAGCGCTCTTCGATTGTGCGGTGTGCGTTGGGTCCGGCGGCCATCACGGCGACCAGACAGGCGTAGGCCATCACATCCACGGCAGCGTCGGCGAGCTCGGTCGTCGCGCGCTCCGCGCTGGCGTTCATCGCCATAAGCTCTTGTGGATCAACCTTTTTCATCCGCATGCGACTGGCATGGAAGGTAAAACGATCACCGGTTGTGCTGCCGTTGGCGCGCAGCACTTCAGGAACCTCGGCTTCCATTGTCGTGTTCGAACTGGGTACGAGTAAGCCGACGCGGTAGCTCGACATCTTTCCGCCCTCTGACACGGGGATACAGATTCGACTCATTCAGCCTGGCCCCGACATGTCCGGCGTGTCAACCAGTTACGTGGAGCTCGGCTCGCCGCGCTGACGCGGTCGTGCCTCTCAAGGGATAGCGGGCCCGCTCGTGCCGGCGCTGCCACCGTTCAGTCCGGCCTGGCCGGACTGGCCGTTGGCGCCGGTAGCGCCCGTGGCGCCGGGTTGGCCGGCGGTGCCGGAGGGCGGAACGGGATTGTCATCCATGTCGAACGAGGTGCCACCGTCGCCGCCGTCGCCACCGGCGCCGCCGCCACCGCCGTCGCCACCGGAGCCGGCGTCACCCCCTGCACCGACCATGCCCGACTGGCCATAGGTGCCGCCCGCGCCCGCGGCCCCACCGGTGCCGCCGTTGCCGCCGGTGCCACCGGTGCCGCCATTGCCGGGCGCATTGGGATTGTCGAAAGAGTCGCCGCCGTTGCCGCCGCTGCCGCCGGTGGCCCCGGTGCCGCCACTGCCGCCGCTGCCGCCCGTCCCGCCGTTGCCATACAGACCGCCGGTCCCACCAGCGCCGCCGGCGCCGCCGTTGCCGCCGATGCTGCCGATGGCCCCGGTGCCGCCGTTGCCACCGTTGCCGCCAGTGCCGGCGTTGGCGTTGTCGTTGATGGTGAGCTAGCCGCCATCGCCGCCGTTGCCGCCGGCCCCGCCGCCGGTACCGCCGTTGCCACCGTTGCCGCCGTTGCCGGCGGTGCCGAGAATGCCGCCGGAGCCACTCGAGTGCCCGCCGATGCCGCCGTTGCCGCCCCAGCCGCCGACCAGCGGACCAAATCCGCCTCTACCGCCGTCGCCGCCGAGGGTGCCCGGCCCGCCGGTCCCACCGTTGCCGCCATTGCCGCCATTGCCGCCGAAGGGATTGTCGTCGATGACCCCGCTGTTGAAGCCGTCGCCGCCGGTGCCTCCTTGCTCCCCGGCGGTGGTGCCGTTGCTGCCGGTTCCGCCGTTGCCGTCGCCGCCGTTGTCGGTGGTGCCGGCCGCACCGGGATCGGCGTGGCTGGCCACCGGGTTGGGGGTGGGGTTGACTCCGGGCGCGCCGGTAGCCCCGTTGCCGCCGGCCCCGCCATCGCCGCCGTTGCCGTAAAGGCCGCCGCTGCCACCCGTTCCGCCGGCGCCGCCGTCAGCGCCGGGTGTGGTGGGGGTGTAGCCGTTGCCGCCTTTGCCGCCATTGCCGGCAGCGGTGGTAGGTGTGGACCCGAAACTGCCGTTGGCGCCGGTGCTGGAGCCGTGGCCGCCGATCCCGCCGGCGCCGGGGTCACCGCCATCGCCGCCCACTCCGCCATCGGGGTGGCTGGCATCGCCAGCGCCGCCGGCCCCACCGGTGCCCGCTACACCGCCGTCACCGCCGTTGCCGCCGGCCCCGCCAGCCCCCTGGTCGCCAGATGCGCCGAACACTCCGCCGTGGCCGCCGGACCCGCCCCGACCACCGGCTCCGCCGACCCCGCCGACTCCACCGTTTCCGGCATCGCCGCCGCGACCACCGGCGCTGTCGGCGAGCGCACCATCACCACCGACCCCGCCGGTGCCGCCCGTCCCGCCTAGGCCGCCATCGCCGCCGCGACCGCCGTCGCCGTACACCAGTCCACCCCGGCCGCCCGCACCGCCGGTCCCACCTGCGCCGCCCGTCGCGCCGGTGGTGCCGTCTTGGCCGGCACCCCCGGTCGCTCCGACCGAGCCGGCCCCGCCATCGCCTCCCGCTCCGCCGGACCCGCCGTGGCCCCACATCAACCCGCCGGCCCCGCCCGCTCCGCCGGCCCCCCGGTGCCGCCAGCCGCGCCGGCGCCACCGCCGCCGCCGGTGCCGATCAAGCCGGCGGTGCCTCCGTGTCCGCCAGCGCCTGCGACGGTCGAGCCTGCGCCACCGTCGCCGCCGGTCCCGCCGGCGCCCCACAGCCATCCGCCGCTGCCACTGGCCCCGCCGGCCCCACCAGCTCCGCTTGTCGAGCTTCCGCCGGACCCGCCGGCCCCGCCGGTGCCGATCAGCCCGGCGTTACCGCCACGGCCGCCGGCGTGACCGGGTGCTCCGGACCCGCCCGCGCCGCCGTTGCCGTACAAGATGCCCCCCGCGCCGCCGTTGGCCCCGCTGCCCGAGGTTGCATCGGAGCCGTTGCCGATCAGTGGGCGACCCAATAACGCCTGCGTGGGTCTATTGACCACGTTGACCAGGTCCTGGCCCACTGTCTGCAACACCGAGGTGCTTGCGGCTTCAGCCCCGGCATATGACTCCGCGCTCGCGGTCAACGCTTGGACAAACCGGTCATGAAACGCCGCTGCCTGCGCGCTGACCGCCTGATAGGCCTGCGCGTGGTTACCAAACATCACCGCCACAGCCGCCGAGATCTCATCGGCGCCCAACGCGCCCACCAGCATTGCGGTCGGGCTCGCCGCGGTAGCACTGGCTGTACTGATACTCGAACCGATACCGGCCAGCTGCGCGGGCCGCAGCCTCCAACAGCTGCGGTGCCGTCACCACAAATGACATAGTCGATCACCCCATCCGGCCGGAAACCACACCACACCGCCCGCCGTTAGCCGGGGCGATCGTCAACGCCCCTGATGCTAGCGGTCTGGGTTCTAGCGTTTCCTGATTTGGGCAAAGGTGATGAGACACATCAAGGGCTGGCCACCGCCGGCGCACGAGTCCGCTCGCGAGGCCGACCACCGAAGCCGTGCGCCGACAACGATGTCTCGCTGGAATCGCCGCTCGAAGTGTTGGTAGCCGATAGGAGTTGTCCAGGCACCACCCCACCGCCAGCCGTGATCGGCGAAGGCAGGCACAGCCGGATCGCCCTTGTGTGGGAGTCCGGCGTCGCTGCGGCCGCGATCCGGACACGCCGGCTCGTTCTTCGGTTGGAATACTCCCGCCGCGTCGATGTAGGTCTTTGCGCGATTGCCGAAGGCGTGTGGAGACGATTGGCCGGGTCCCGTGATGGCCCGGCAATTGAGGGTTGACGCATTGTCCTGCGTCGATAGCTGATCATCGGCGGCCACGGATAGTGGTCGCCCCTGCGAATGTTCTCGATGGGAAAGCGCAGTCGGTAGAGCCACTCGAAGATCGTGATGACCTCCACCCCCAGATCTTGGTGCACGATCAGTTCGCGACGACGGAACGCGGCGTCAAAACCGAAGTGGTTGAACTCGATTCGGCGTAACCGCGTCGGTCCGATCGGCCAATCCGGGTGCCAGGTTGCGCCGAGGTCGGCGGCAGTCACCGGGGAGACACTCGCACCGAAGGGTGCGGGCGCCACGGT
Source organism: Mycobacterium pseudoshottsii JCM 15466 (assembly GCF_003584745.1). Classification (NCBI taxonomy): domain Bacteria; kingdom Bacillati; phylum Actinomycetota; class Actinomycetes; order Mycobacteriales; family Mycobacteriaceae; genus Mycobacterium; species Mycobacterium pseudoshottsii. The sequence continues at coordinate 3,748,835 of NZ_AP018410.1, read as the reverse complement.
GCACTGCGCGAGCAGGACGGCAGCCGCGATCATTTCAACGAGTAAGGCAACAGGCTGCCCGAAAGCGTCGGCCGGTGATGAGCCATCTGCGTTGCCTGCACACTCGCCCGATGATCACACGCAGCCGACGATATCCGGGGTCAGCGGGCAACAATCGCGCGGTGGCACGATGATCGGTTCGGAGTCACTACGCTGACGCAGGTAAGCATCGACAGCGGCTCGCCTTCTCGCCGGACCCGCCCAGAACGTCCGGCCGGGCTGCCGCCTGCGCGAAAAGTGCTCAAGGCCATCGCCGTTGGAACTAGTTTGCTCACCCTCGTTGCGGCATGCGCGCCCCACCAGCCGACACCCCCAGCGCCATCGCAGGCCGCACCCGCACCGGTAAGGGAGGGACCGAGGCCCGCCATGCCCGCCGTGGATGCGGCTGGCCTGGCTGCCTTCGCACCCGTCTCTCGGCTGATCAACGACGCCATTGCGGCCGAGCGGCTACCGGGAGCCGTCGTCGTGGTCGGCCACGGCGGCAAGATTGTCTTCCACCAGGCCTATGGCTCCCGCAAACTCGCAGGTGGACAGGGGCTCGATGGGGTGTCGGCACCCGCGGAGCCGATGACCGAAGACACGATCTTCGACATCGCGTCGTTGACAAAATGCCTCGCGACGGCGACGGCAATCATGCAGCTATACGAACAGGGCAAGGTTGGGTTCGACGATCCGGTGCAGAACCATTTGCCCGGCTTCAACCCCGCGAGCGACCCACAGCGTGCTCAAGTGACGGTCCGCATGTTGCTGACACAGACCTCCGGCGAACCGGTAGATGTCGGTTTGCAAGATGCATGGGGACTGGACGGCACAGACCGAGCGGAAGGCATTCACCGTGCGCTGAGCACGCCGCTGCAGTCGCCGCCAGGGCGGGAGTTCCGATACTCCGACATCAACTACATTTTGTTGGGCGCGCTGCTCGAGAAAATCGCTGGTGAGGCCGAAGATGGCTACGTTGCGCAACATGTATTCGCCCCAATTGGCATGCAAGACAGCGACTTTCTTCCTGCGGCCAAAGCCTGCGGTCCACACAGCGTGAGAGGAGCCGCGATCGGGTGGGCTCCCGCGCCGGCAGGGCGCCCGCGGGCGCCCTGCCCTGCGGGTACCTGGGACACCGCCCTGCTGTCGCATATCGCGCCAACCGCACTCGATGAGGAGAGCGGTGCCGATCCAAGCCGGAACCCCAATTTCAACCGGCTGCTTCGGGGCACGGTGCATGACCCCACAGCGCGCCGCATGGGGGGAGTGGCCGGGCACGCCGGGGTGTTCTCCACGGCGCACGATGTCAGCAGCTTCGCGCAGGCCCTGCTCGATCGTCTTGCGGGCCGCCCCAGCACATTTCCACTGACGCAGGCGACGTGCGAGTTGATGACGACCCCGCAGCAGCCCGGACATCACATGGCGCAACTGGACGCCGCGAACGCCGCGGCGCGAGAAGCGCTTGCGCACCGGCCGAACTGAACAGATCCGATGCTGGCTCCGCGCTATCCGGCGATCAGCGGACAAACCCTGTTTGGGTTCGGCTGGGATATCGACACGCCATATTCCGCGCCGCGGGGCGTGGTCTTTCCCATCGGCAGCTTCGGTGGCACCGGCTTCACCGGAACTTCGCTGTGGATAGACCCGGGTTCCGACAGCTATGTGGTTCTGCTGTCGAACGCAATTCATCTGCGGGGCAGCACACCGATTTCGGACCTGCGTGGACAGGTGGCCACAGCGGCCGCCCTGGCGCTGGGCTTGTAGGAGGTGGCCGCCGGCACCGCGAGCAGACGCAGAATCGCACGCGCGGGGACGCGCAAGTGCGATTCTGCGTCTGCTCGCGGCGAAACGGGCCGCTACTTCTGGCGCAGCGCGACTATCTGGCTGCTGCGGCTACCGACATAAACGGTGCCCATGTTGTCAACAGCCAGACCCCACGGAAAATCGAGTCCGGTGAAGGGCAGCTCGATTTGCGTCGTGGAACCCGCCGGCAGTTTGAGCGTCCGATTGTTGCCGCTATCGGTGACATACACCGCGCCCTCGTTGTCGAGCGTGACGCCGCCGGGCTGGTTGAGGCGGGTAAAGGGCAGCGCTATTTGCCTTTTCGATCCTGCGGGCAGCGCGAGCACTCGGTTGTTGCCGCCGTCGGCCATGTAGACGGTGCCGCTGCCGTTGACCACCAGGCCGGTCGGACTATTAAGACCGGTAAAGGGCAGTTGGGTCTGCATGTTGGAGCCGGCCGGAAGCGCTACCACTCGGTTCTTGGCCGTGTCGGTGACATAGACGGTGCGGCTGCTGTCCACCGTAAGACCCGTCGGATTGCCCAGATCCGTGAAGGGAAGGGTGATTTGGGTTGATGTTCCGGCGCGAAGCACCAGGACCCGCCGATTGCCGGCGTCGTTCACATACACGGTGCCGCTGTTGTCTGCGGTCACCCCGGTCGGATAGCTGAGGCCTTCGAAAGGCAGCACGGCCGGGGTGGTTGAGCCGGCGGACAACGCCAGTATCCGATTGTGCAGAGTGTCACCGACGTAGACCGTGCCGCCATAATCCACCGACAAACCCTGCGGGTCACGCAATCCGGTGAATGGCAGCGTCACCTGGTGGAATCGCTGCTCTCCCGAATGCAACGTGGTCACGGTGATCACGGCGGCAACGGTCGCCGCGACGACAAGCAGGGCAGCGGCCGAGATAGCGACCGCCTTGCGGCGCCACCAGGGCCGTGACGGTGATCGTGGCTGCTCGGCTGGCCGCCCGGCGGTGGGTTCGCGCCGTGGCGACGGATGTCGCAGCCGTCGCGGGACGGTTGTTGCGGTGGAGGTATCCGGTTGACCCGGGCCGGCGACACCGTCGGGGCGGCCGTCGGCAACGCCGGCGTTCGGCGTCCGAGGGCGCATCGGCGGTCCCGATGGAGGCGCGGTGAGCGCCTCGCGGGCGGCGCGCGCCAACGCCACCGCAGTCTCGTAGCGATCGGCGGGATTCTTGGCCATGCCCTTGGCGATGACCGTATCCAGGCCGGCGGGCAGCCCGGGTTTGATGCGCGACGGCCGTGGCGGCGGAGCCTCGAGGTGACCGCTGATCTGTTGGTCCACGGTATTGCCGGGAAACGGATGCTGCGCGGTCAAACACTCGTAGAGCACGCAGGCTAGCGAGTAGATGTCGGCGCGGGCGTCGATCTGTGCCAGGTTGAATCGTTCCGTGGCTATGTAGTGGCAGGTGCCGATCACATCGCCGGCCGCGGTCAAGCCCAGTTCTCCTGGCGCACGTGCGATTCCAAAATCGATCAGATACGCGAAGTCGTCGTCATCGAGCAAAATGTTGGACGGCTTGACGTCCCGGTGCAGTAGCCCGTCCCGGTGGGCGGCGTGAAGTGCCTTAGCAACCTGCTCGATGATGTGCACGGCGCGGGCGGGGGGCAGCGGTCCGCGGCTCAGCGCCGATTGCAGGTCGTGGCCCTCGATCAACCGCATGTCCACGAACAGCCGTCCGTCGATTTCCCCATAGGTATGGATCGGGATCAGATGCGGGCTGGTCAATCGCGCGGCCACGTGTGCTTCGCGGCGGAACCGCTGCTGAAACACCTCGTCGTCGGAGATCTCGGCAGGCAGGATCTTGACTGCGACAACCCGGTCGGTGACCGGGTCATAGGCCCGCCACACCTCGCCCATACCGCCGCGGCCCAGCAATTCGAGCAGCCGGTACTTCCCGAACGACGTTCCCTCCAACAAGGCCTCCCACCGCAAGCGGCCAGCAACTGGCCCGACCATAACGCGGCAGCAATCGCAGTCGCAGGCATTTCGATGCGCCGCGCCGCCGCACATTCGCAGCTAGCGGTCCGCGGCTTTGTCCAGTCGCGATGGCTCGAGGTGGGCGATGATGGTGGGCGTGACCCGGGCAACCACCTCTTCCCGCGGCGTGGAGGCAATGGGCTCCAGCCGAAGGACGTGGCGCAGGTAGGCGATGCCCAGCAGCTGGGCCATGGCCAGGTCGATCCGCAGTTCGGTATCGGGGCCTGGCAACGGTTGGGCCAACTGCGGGTACATCTGGTCCTGAAAGAAATGCCGGACCAGGGTGGTGGACTCTTCATGGGTGGCCGCACCGCGCAGGATCGCCAGCAAAGGGGCGCGTGATTCCGGCCGCTCCCAAGCCTCCAAGAACACCCGGGTGAGCCGCGCCCCGAGCTCGTCACGATCGCCGCTGAGAATGAGCGCACTCATCGCATCAGCTTCGAACGGCCATCCCACGATGGACCGGAAGAGTTCGGCCTTGCTGCCGAAGTAATGCCGGATCAGCGCCGGGTCCACCCCGGCCGCGGAGGCGATGTCACGGACCGAGGTCTGTTCGTAGCCCGACTCGGCGAACAGCCGCCGAGCGGTCGTGACGATCGCGTTGCGGGTGTCGGGGTTACCTCGACGTCGTCCCATTGGGGGCATAGTCCTGAAATTCTACAGTCGTTGACTTTTCGGGCGGCCAACGTTAGCGTAATGGCATTAATTCCACGAGTGAGGAGTTTTTCAAAATGCCGGCACCACGCTGGGTCGCCAAGGCCAACAAGATCAGTCTCAATCGGTTCACCAAGTACGTCGCCCCATGGGCCCCAGGGTGGGCCGTCGTGGTCCATCGCGGGCGCAAGTCGGGCCGCACGTTCCGCACCCCGCTGTGGGCCTTTCACCGGCGCAACGGATTTGTCATCGCTTTGACCTACGGCACCAGCTCGGACTGGGTGAAGAATGTCCTCGCCGCTGGTGGCTGCGAACTGGAGACCAGGCGGCATCGTTATCAGCTGGGCGACCCCGTGGTCTTCCGCGACGAGGACGCGACCGATATGCCGGCGTTCATCCGGTTCATGCTTCGCCGGGTGCTCAAGGCGCCGGAGTTCCTCAAGCTCGACGTGGTGCGCGAACTGGCGCCGGCGGGCTGACCGCAGGGGGCAAGCACGCGGTCATGGCTGGGAAGCGTTGGGGCTGGCGATCACGACCTCCATCACGAGCCCGAAGCGGTGTACGTGCGAGTGATGCGCCAGCTTCCATCCGGGGTCTAGCAGCGCGCTCACACTGATCGGACGGCATCCGCCGACAAGTTGTGGCGCAACGCGCCACAGCCCGTTCCAGGCGCGACAGGCGACCCGTTCCAGCGGCCGCTCCCCGTAGGAGAGACTGGCCACGCACAACAGGCCGTCGGCAGTCAGGATTCGTCGCAAGTCGTCCAGCACCGCCCTCGCATACGCCTCATCGAGCAGGTCGAACACAAACGTGGACAGCACCCGGTCCGCGGACCGGTCGCCAGGGCTGCATTGGCCACGAGCCGGTCGAGCGTCTCATCCTCATAGAAGGCCTGCCAGTCCTGAATGCGTCCGATCCTGTCGTAGACCGAACGGGCCTGGCTCAGGGAAAGCGCCACGGTTGTCCTCCTTGCCCACCCTATGCGCTATGTCGGCCCTGGCTTGTCAATCACCGCCAGGTCGGGATGCTCGGGGCGCACTCCCATGCCGATCAGGCGGGCGGGAATGCGGGCGAGCAACGGGAGCCGCCGGATCAGTCGCACTTGCAGTGGCGCCTTGAACTGTTGCGAACTACCCAATACCGCGGTGACAACGTTCTTTTGGAGAAACACCTGGACCGCCTGGGTAGCGCGGGTCGGCAACTCGCGCCGTGCCTGCACACGCTGCAGATCGGCATCGCTCACCTGGCCGCGACGTAACGGCGAGATCAGTAGATTGGCCGCCGCGACCGCGTCCTGGATGGCCAGGTTGATCCCAACTCCGCCGATCGGTGACATCGCGTGGGCGGCGTCGCCGATGCAGAGCAGTCCCGGCCGATGCCATTGCTTGAGGCGGTCGACCGAGACGGTCAACAGCCGCAGATCGTCGAAGTCGGTGATTTCCGCGACTCGGTCCTTGACGAAGGGCGCCATCTTCACGATCTCTTCGCGAAAGAACTCAACCCCATGGCGACGCGCTTGTTCGATGGACCCCTTGGCGATTACGAAACCGCATTGCCAGTAGTCGCCCCGGTTGATCAACACCAGGATGGCGCCGCGACCGAAATTCCCCATGGATTCCTCCGGGTCGCCGGGCCGGCGCGACATCCGGAACCACAGAACATCCATCGGCGCACCCAGGCTCAGCACCTGCAAGCCCGCTTGGGCGCGCACGGTGGAGGTCCGTCCGTCGCAGCCGATCACGAGGTCGCTGTGGATCTTCTGCTCACCGTCGGGGGTATTCACGACTACGCCGGTGACGCGGTTGGGCTCCTCGATCAGTTTCGTGACTTCGGCCCGCATCAGCAGCCGGAAAGACGAAAAGCGTTGTGCCTCTTTCGCGATGAAATCCAGGAAGTCCCACTGCGGCATCATCGCGACGAACTTTCCGCGAACCGGCAAGTGGCGGAAATCGGCGACCAGTGCTCGGAAGCTACCGAATTGAGCGTTCAGCGTCGGTGTCGGCTGATGCGGCCGCTGCAACAGCTGGTCATAGAGCCCAAGCTCGTTCATGACCTCGAGAGTTGACGGGTGGATGGTGTCGCCGCGGAAATCCCGCAGAAAGTCTGCATGCTTTTCCAGCACGATGACGTCGACCCCGGCCCGGGCCAGCAGGTAGCCCAGCATCATGCCAGCCGGCCCGCCGCCGGCGACACAACAGCGCGCTCTCAGCTCTGATTCCATATCCCGCCTTGCGCTTGGATCCGACGATCGGGGCCGGTGTGCGATTCGATGCCGCATGCCGGGGCTGCCATACCCGACCGGTTCTTTCCCGTTGATGTCGCCGACGGCTCGTCGCGGAGCTGCGCGCAAGCGGCCGGCAGTGTCGCCTCTAGCACCGACGGCGAGTTCACCTGCCGAACTCTACCGACGTGGCTGGTCCGGACCGGCGATGACGTGAGTGGTGGCGTCGTCATAATTTTGTCGCAAGGTAGAGATGGACGCTGCCGAAACCGCCGATCTGCTCGTGCTGGACCTCGAAGCCGAAGTCATCCAACAGCGTTGGCATGTCACGAATCACGTCACCGGCCCGTTGCCACATACCGGCCAGCGCAGTGCCCAGGCGATTGCCGTCTTGGGGATAGCCAACGTCGATCAAGACCAGCCGGCCTTGTCTGCGCAGCACACGATGCAGTTGGGTCATCGCCCGTGCACCGTTGGGATAACCACTGAAGGACATGGTGTTGACGACGGTGTCGAACTGGCCGTCCGGATAGGGCAGTGCCTCGACGTTTGCCTGGGACAAGTCGGCGCTCACACCCGCGCGGCGCAGATTGCGCCGCGCCATTGCGACCATGCGGCGATTGAGGTCCACCCCGTAGGTGTCAAAGTTGTTCGCATAGCCGGTGAGCAGCCAACCAGTGCCGAAAGAGACCTCCAGGACGCGCGGGCCGCGGATGTGCGGGAGCGCTGCACTGATCCAATGCCGCCACACGGGCAGCAGCTTGACCGCGAGGTCGTAGGGGCGGGCCAGTCGCGTGTACAGGCGATCGAAGTGCGCGGTAAATGCCTGGGCGTCAACGGGCTCCGCGCGGTAGCAAGTACTCGGCGAATCCTGCTGGTTCATCGCGTTCCCCAGTGCTCAGCGCAGCATTACTGCATTGCCCTCGCGGCACCGCGGCGGCACCGGCGAGGGCACCTTACCCCACACTAATCCGACCACAGGCCCACAACGAGATGTTCGCAGGCTTGCGATCAGGCTGACCACACTGGAGAAACTTTCCCGGTGGCTCACGCCTTGTCGGTGATGTCGAGGCGAAGAAAGGAACGCACCTTGTAGAGGCGGAACGTTCGGCGCGACCGCGCCGAGATGAACGGGGCCGCGACCGCGAACCCGATGACCGCCGGCGCTGTGGTGCGGTAGCGCCGGCCCTTGTGCTCGACGGTGCACTCGTCGGCCGCCATGACATTGGCGCACCAGTCCGTCCGGCCGTAGGGGAGCGGGATGTAGAACTGGTCACCAACACGCTCCGCGACGACGGGCGTCGCGTAGGCCCGCCCCGTTGTGCGGCCCTGATGATGGATCACCGAGGCATACCAGTGTGCGGACCCTGCCATCGTCAACATGGCCGGGTTGAGCACGGCCCTGTTGAAGCGCCGGATTGCGTTGATCGCTGGGCGCAGACGTAACCGAAAGGAGACGATCAAGAACGCCTCGAGCACAACCAGCAGCAGCCCCGCCCCGGCCAGCACCTGGATCGCGGCCCGCCGAACGGGCGATGTGCTTGTCGTGTCCTGCCTCACCGCACGCTCCCGCTCAGCCGGCACCGGCAACCGGATTCTGTTGGCCGTAAACCGATCACGCTATCGCGTGGCGAAACCGGCCGAACGGGTCTTTAGGCCCATTTCCGGGGAGCCATTCGTCCCACAGAAAGTGGTGTCGGCTACCGGCGCCGCCTGCTCAGCAGGCCGGATCGGATTCCTGCAGACCGGCGCCGTCTATCGCGGATTCAGCGTCTTTGTCGCGCTGTATGACTGGTCCCTGCTCGCCGCGTCTGTTGCCCCGTAGCGGCTCGGTCAGCTGCGCACCCAGGCCGACGAGCCCCCGACCGACGGCCACCAGGGCCCGGTTGGTGGTGCCCGCCGCGACTTCGATGGTGGCAAATGCCGCATCGAGCACACTCGGAACGTGGAAGTCCTCCCACATCGCGGCCTGTTGGTGGCGGGCTCTCGCGAAACTGTCGAGCTCGTCGCGCAGGGCTAGGCGCTGTTTGGCCAGCTCGCGCACCGCCAGGAAACGGAAGCCGTCGATCGCCTCTAGCTTCGCGAACCGGTCCATAATCTCCTTGGCGTCCTGATAGATGCGGACATCCTCGCGCAGATGATGATCGACGAGCTCGCGGGCTTCGTCGATCGCTCGTAGCAACTGCTGTGGTTGCGTCGACTCGATTCGGGCAAGGCTCAGACGCTGCCACTTGTGCAGCGACTCCTCGGCGATCACCAACAGGCTCAACGCATCACCAAGCCGGTTGTCGTTGACGGCGTTGCGCAGCTTTGCCGCGCGCTGCTGCACGGGCAGGTCGTCAGCGAAACACGCCAGCGCGCGCCTGACGTGGTTGCGCAGTTGTTCGGCTGTGACATTGAGCGCGGGGCCCAGAGCTGCCACCGAATCCCAGTAGGCATCGGGCAGCGACCCGTACTTCTCCAGCGACTCAACCATCCGCGAAATGGTCAGGCTGTTACCCAGAACGTCGCCGGCACGTTGTGCTCTGGCGACTTCGAGCACCGCTTCGACCTTGTCTTCTACCCGACGGACCGCGTCTTCGACCTGAGCAATCGCGGACTTCAACGCCATCTGCACCGCGATCATCTGCGCCGAAACCATGGCTTCCGGGCCGAGCCCCGCCGGCCGCCACTGCAACTGCGCCAGGAACTGGCCGGCCTCAGCCGGTGCCGTCATCCAATAGAAGCCCGCCGAGCTGGGAACGAGGTTGCCGATCCGCAACGCGCTCAGGCTGTCGGGATGCAACTGAACGTATTTGTCGCAATTGGTGAGCACCGCGGTCACCCCGGCGAGCTTGCCCGCCGCGCGGGCCAGCGGGGCGCCGTGGATTCCCGCGACCCGCATGGTCTGCCCGGCGATCGCACGTAACCGCGACAGATAGGACTCGACAGCGGCAGGATCACCGCCAATCAGCAGGCTGTCGTCCTGGAACGACACCACGATCTGCGGGTCATCGGTCCTCGTTGGCACGCCGGACACCTCATATCTGCTAAGGGGACCCTAATAATCTCTCGGCAGTGTATGCAGCCGGCGTGAGAGTTCGCAGGCATTTGTCGCTACCGGGCGCGGCAAGGGGCCATCTCAGTGACTGGGCATGGCGCCCGAATGCAAACAACGGGTGAATTGCGGCGGCACCAACCCACGTGAACATGCGAATACCACGGTGGGCGGCGATTTCGCTCGCGCCACGTGGGCTGGATCAAAGCCGCGGGGCAGAGTCGACAAAGTCGTTGCAGCTCAAAGCGATGAGCGGACAAACTGGAGGACCTCGTCGGCGGCGGCGAAGCCGCCTAGGTGGCTTTCGCCCGGGCGCGCGATGAGCTCGGCATTGGGCAGCCGCGCGATCGCCGCTCGGGCGGCGGCCAGCGGTACCAGCGGGTCGGCATCGCCGTGCCACCACCGCACCGGCACCGTCACGTCGGGCAACCGGAAGCCCCAGTCCCGTCCGAACAGCCGCAAATCGTCGATCATGGCCTGGCAGCGGCTCTTGACGACCAGGACTATGTCATCGAGGAACACTGCCTCCAATTCGGGGTCGGCGAAGACCTGCTGGTCGCCCTCGGGAGTGATGCTGGCATAAGCCCGATAGAGGTAGTGCGAGACCGGGACCAGGGGCAGCAGTCCGGCGGCCAGCGCCGCCAGCGGGCGGCGCAACTCCGACAGGATGGGGGTGAAGCGACGGGCAAGATCGGTGACCGCGTCGGCGGTGGCGTCGGGGCCGACCGACGGAACTATTCCGCCCAACACCGCCACGGTGGCCACGCGAGACGCCAGGGGTGCTACCGCGCCGCAGGTCAGGGCATAGGGGCCGCCGCCGGACAGGCCGACGACAGCAAGCCGCTCGGCGCCCAGCGCGTTGGCCACCGCAGTCATGTCGGTGGCCCAGTCGGCCATCGCGGTGTAGGCGTGACAGTCGGAGAGACCCGAGCCGGGGCGCTCCACGACGACTACGCGCAAACCAAATTCTTCGGCGGCACGCCGGCCCAGCAGCGGGAACTGGCGTCGCGCGCCGGGCGTGCCGTGGAACCACAGCACCACCGCGCCCGCGGGGTCACCGAACTCGGCGAAGCCAAGCCGGCGCCCATCGGGCAGGTAGAAACGGCCCTCCGCGCGGGGCTTTTCGACGCGCGGTACGAAAAAAGGATGCCGCAGTGGGTTGCTCAGCTTCATCGAGAAGCTGCGACCAAGTGCGATGACATGTGAGTGCGCGAGTCAGTCGGGTTTGGATAGGTCGACGATCTCCGGGCCGGGCGTTGCGGCGTAGAGCTTGTCGATCTCGGTCGAATACTTCTGCGCGATGGGTTTGCGTTTGAGTTTCATCGTCGGGGTGAGTTCGTCTCCACCCGGATCCCACGCGGTGCCGATGATGATGAACCGCTTGATCTGTTCCACCCGGGAGAGCTTGGAGTTTCCCTCGCGGACCGCGGCGGTAAGCATTTCGCGTGCCTGGCGGCTCTGGGCGAACGCGGCCGCCGACGGATCGGCCATGCCCAAGGCGGCGGCCTGCGCCGCGGCGGTGTCACGATCGAGGACAACGAGTGCGGTCACGTAGGGACGTGCGTCACCGAACGCGACCACCTGGTCGATCAAGGGGCAATCGGCCTGGATCGCCCTCTCGATGTTGCTGGGGGAGAGATTCTTTCCGGATTCGTTGACGAGCAACTCCTTCTTGCGGTCGACGATGGTGACGAATCCTTGGGCATCGATGGTGCCGATGTCGCCGGTGTACAACCAGCCGTCGGCGTCGATTGCCTCGGCGGTCTTCTCTGGCTGGTGCCGGTAGCCGCGCATCACGATCGGTCCGCGGATCAGCAGTTCGCCGTCCCCGGCCACCTTGACCTCGACGCCGCGCAGCGGTTTACCTACCGAACCGAGCTTGATGGCGTCGCGTCGATTGGAGGTCGCGCCGCCCACACATTCCGATTCTCCCCACACTTCGTAGACGGGAATGCCTAGGCCCCAAAAGAATTCCAGTGTTTCGACCGGCATGGCAGCGGCGCCGGTGACGCCCCAGCGCAGTTGATCGAGGCCGAGCGCCTCGCGCACCTTGGCCAACACGAGGCGGTCGGCGATCTTGTGGCTGATGGCCAGTGCCGGGGAGAGGGACTTGCCGGACAAGGTCTGACGGGCAGCGCGGATGCCGGTGTCGATGGCCCACAGGGCCAGCCGCTTCCTGGCTCCGCCGGCCTCGGCAAGCTTGGTTTCGATCCCAGCTTGGATCTTGTGCCAGACTCGGGGCACCCCCAGCCATAACGTGGGGCGGGCGTCCGGTAACGCCTCGGCGATCGCTTTGACGTCGGCGACATCGGTTACCTGCACTCCGAAGACCATGTTGGCGTAGTGCGCGGTCACGCGGTCGGCGACGTGTGCATGCGGCAGGTAGGAGGTGATCCGATCTGTCGGCTGCATGCCAAGCAGCTCGACGATCGCGGAGAACTCGGCGATCACATTGGCGTGGGTGAGCTCGACGCCCTTGGGCGGGCCGGTGGTACCCGAGGTGTAGATGAGGGTGGCGATGTCATCGGGCCGGACGGATTGCCACGTCGCATCGAAGTTGAAATCGGTTTTGGCCCCGCTGGATTCGAGCTGTTCGAGGCTCATACCGGCGTCGGCGTCGGCGTCGGCGTCGGCGTCGATCACGATCACGTGAGCAAGGTCGGCGACGGCCGCATTGATGGCCGGCAGAAAGTCCTTCTCGGTGAAGACGACCTTGTTCTCAGCGTTGCTGAACAGGTACTTGATCTGGTCGGGAGCCGAGGTGTTGTAGATCGAGAACGGGATCGCGCCCAGATGCAGGACCGCGGTGTCGACCAAGTGGAACTCCGGACGGTTGCGCAGCATGATCCCCACCGTGTGGCCGCGTTCGACCCCGAGAGCGGCCAGCCCGGCAGCGATCCTTCGCACCCGATCGGCGTACTGGCGCCAGGTGAGGACGGCTTGGTTTCCGACCGTGCGGATGGCCACCGAGTCCGGGGCTACGGCCGCGGTCTGCTGAAAAGCCTGGGGCAGGGTGGACACCGATACTCCGCTGGGGTGGCGAATCACCGCGAGATCGCCTTTGCTCATTGGTCCGCTCCTTCGACTATCTCTCTGAGGATCATGCTCGATCTTGCGCCCGGGATAGGGTCGATCGGCCTCATCGCATCGAAGATCTTGAATTTGCCAGTGATGCCGGGTGGACTGGTTAGACGAGAATGTACCCGTTGCTCGGCGGACGTTCAGGCACCCCACATTTCGATACGACCACCTTCGGGTCCACACTGGACCAATGGAGGTATGCGAATTCACCGCCGTCGCGCTGACCGCACCGTCCCTACCGCCGCCGCCCCCGCGCCGGGCTCAAGGCTCGACGACACCGCGGCTGGTGCGATCGTGACCGCAGGTAATCCCGAGCCCAAGCCGCCCCGTGTGCTGAACGGTCTTTCGGACGTCCGCGCGTTCTTCCACAACAACAAGCTGCCGCTCTACTTCATCTCGCCGACGCCGTTCAACCTGCTAGGCATCGACCGATGGGTGCGAAACTTCTTCTACCTCACCTACTTTGACTCCTTCGAGGGCGCGCATTCGCGCGTGTTCGTGCCGCGGCGGCGTGACCGCAGGGATTTCGACGGCATGGGGGATGTGTGCAACCACCTGCTGCGTGACCCCGAGACGCTCGAGTTCATCGCGCGCCGGGGGCCCGGCGGCAAGGCCTGCTTTGTGATGCTGGACGGAGAGACCCAGGCCCTGGCGCGCCAGGCGGGGCTCGAGGTCATTCATCCCCCGGCGGAGCTGCGCCACCGGCTCGGCTCCAAGATCGTCATGACTCGCCTGGCCAACGAGGCGGGCGTGCCGAGCGTGCCGCACGTGATCGGGCGGTCCGGCTCCTACGAGGAGCTATCGACGCTGGCGCATGACGCCGGGCTGGGAGATGACCTGGTCATCGAGGCCGCATATGGCAACGCCGGCAGTGCGACCTTCTTCGTGCGCGGTGAGCGTGACTGGGACCAGTGCGCCGCTGACCTGGTGGAGCAGCCGGAAATCAAGGTCATGAAGCGCATCCGCAATGTCGAGGTGTGTATCGAGGGGACCGTGACCCGCCACGGCACCGTGATCGGCCCCGCGATGACGAGTCTGGTCGGTTACCCGGAGCTGACTCCGTCCAAAGGGGCCTGGTGCGGCAATGACGTCTGGCGTGAGGTGCTGCCGCCCGCCCAGACGCGCGCCGCGCGCGAGATGGTTCGAAAGCTGGGCGATGTCCTGAGCCGCGAGGGCTACCGCGGCTACTTCGAGGTTGACCTGTTGCACGATCTGGACGCAAACGAGCTCTACCTCGGCGAGGTGAACCCACGCCTGAGCGGGGCCAGCCCGATGACGAACCTGACCACCGAGGCCTACGCCGATATGCCGCTGTTCCTGTTCCACCTGCTCGAATACATGGACGTGGAATACGAGCTCGACATCGAGGAGATCAACACGCGCTGGGAACGCGGCTACGGCGAGGACGAGGTCTGGGGTCAGCTCATCATGTCGGAGACCTCGCCGGAGCTCGAGCTGTTCACCTCAACCCCACGCACCGGGGTGTGGCGCCTGCACCACGATGGCAGCGTCTCCTTCGCTCGTCAGGGCAACGACTGGGCCACGCTGCTCGACGAGTCCGAGGCGTTCTACATGCGGGTCGCCGCACCTGGCGACTTACGTTGCGAGGGAGCCCAACTCGGTGTGCTTGTCACCCGCGGGCATCTGCAGACCGACGACTACCAGCTCACTGAGCGCTGCCAGCGCTGGGTCAAGGGCCTCAAGGCGCACTTTGCCTCGACACCCCTGACGCCGGCCGCGCCGATCGTCTCGCGGCTCGTCGCACGCGCGTGAGCGGCGGCGTCCCGGCCGGTCTTTCGCTGGGCAATTGGCTCTCGTCACCGTATTCGCACTGGGCGTTCCAGCATGTCGAGGACTTCATGCCGACCGCGCTGATCTCGCGCGGGACCAACCCCGCCGTGGCGCTGCCCGCGGCCGGTGCTCCGGTCGCCGACATCGAGTTGACCAACACCGAGGGGGCGCCGACCACCGTTGGTGCGGTGATGGCCGGCACCGTCACCGACGGGTGGGCGGTGGCTCACCGCGGTGCGCTGGTGGCCGAGGAGTACCTCGGTGGATTGCGGCCCCAGACGCGGCACCTGCTGTTCTCGGTGAGCAAATCGTTGGTGGCGGCGGTGGTCGGCGCGCTGTCTGGGGCCGGTGCGATCGACGTTGACGCGCCGGTCACGACATACGTTCCCGCCTTGGTGAACTGCGGCTATGCGGGTGCGACGGTGCGCCACCTGCTGGACATGAGATCAGGTGTTGGCTTCTCGGAGAACTACGACGACCCGGCCGCCGAAATACACGTGCGCGAGCAGGTGATCGGGTGGGCGCCCAAGCACAATCCGGATGTCCCCGCCACACTGCGCGACTACCTGCTCACCTTGCGGCAGAAGTCGGCCCACGGCGGCCCCTTCGAATATCGCTCGTGTGAAACCGATGTACTCGGCTGGATCTGCGAGGTCGCCGGCGGCCAGCCGATGCCCGAACTGATGTCGCATCTGCTGTGGAGTCGCATCGGCGCCCAATGCGACGCCAGCATCGCGCTAGACACGGCGGGCCCGGCCGGCACCGGGATATTCGACGGCGGCATCAACGCCTGTCTTACCGACATGATCCGGTTCGGGTCGCTGTTCTTGCGTGACGGTGTCTCGTTGACCGGCCAGCAGGTGGTGCCGGCGGCGTGGATCGCCGACACGCTCGACGGCGGTACCGATTCGCGTCAGGCATTTGCCGCCAGCCCCGACGACACCAAAATGCCGGGCGGGATGTACCGCAACCAAGTGTGGTTTCCCTACCCGGGCAGCAACGTCGCGTTGTGCGTGGGCATGTGTGGCCAGTTGATCTACATCAACCGCGCCGCGCAGGTGGTCGGCGCCAAGCTGTCCAGCCGGCCGGCCTCTCAGGACGACCCGCAGCAACAGGCGAACACGCTGCGTGCATTCGACGCGGTGGCACGGGAATTGGGTGGAATTACCAACTAGCCTGCGCTGAGCGGGGTCCGCGGCGGATTCAGCGGGGCAGCTGTCGCCAGCGGAGTCCACGAGTTGTCGGCTATATGCCTATTGATTGAGCTCCAGCCCGGCCATCGAGCGCTGGTGCGCCTCGCAGTATTGCCGCACCAGAGCCATGCCGTAATCGTTGCCGTTGGGTGTGCGCACCAGCGTGTGGATGTGGAACCGCATGGCGGTGGGGTTGTTGAGAAAGACCGCGGCGTGATGATCGAATTCGATCAGGGTTACTGGGTTTTGAATCCGGTAGTAGAACGGATCTTCCGGGCCCGAACCGCCGATCCAGCAGAAATACGTGCTGTCGAGCTGCTTTTGGATCTCGGCCATCCGTGCGGCCTTCGGACCATCGGGCAGGTGTCGGTGATAGACCTCGATGAGCTCGACGAGCTTGTCGCGGGAGGCCGCGCCGAAGTCCGCTGCCGGGGCTCCTTGATAGGGGATGACCCTGTTGTCCTGGC
The DNA here is from genome assembly GCF_003584745.1 of Mycobacterium pseudoshottsii JCM 15466. NCBI lineage: Bacteria > Bacillati > Actinomycetota > Actinomycetes > Mycobacteriales > Mycobacteriaceae > Mycobacterium > Mycobacterium pseudoshottsii. The sequence goes on along the minus strand of NZ_AP018410.1, from coordinate 3,732,585 downwards.
TGAACCCGCCCAGATGCAGATGGTCGAACGGACTGAGCCTGCCTTGGGGCACGGCGGGATCGTAGGCGCTGGGATAGAGCACGACGCGTTCACGCAGCTGCGCGGGAAGCGTCTCAAACAGCGCCACCGCGAGGTTTTCCTCGTCGGTGAAAAGGGTCAGGCCCCGGCGCGGACCTCGGTCGACCTCATTGGGTTCGGCTCCCCAGAAACACGGCGTCATGACCATCTGCTCGCCGACGATCTGACAGTTCAGCACGCAGTGATGGCCGTGCATCTGCCAGCCCCATGGTTCGGTCAACGACGGCTCGCCAAACAGCGTGAAGTTGTAGCTGTATTCGTTCATGATCAGCGGCGCCACCATGATCGTTCCGAGGAACCCGTTCACGTACATGCAGTTGCGCACCATGGTGTAGCCGGCTTCGCTCAGCGTGGTCTTGAGGAAATCGAAGATGGCGGTTCGGGTTTCGGCGGTGACCTCGTCGAGGCGCAGGCCGTAGCGGAACAAGTAGAACTCCGGGTTGAGCCAGCGCCGCCGCAGCACCGAGGTCAGCGGATGAACGAGCTTGGCGCGTTCGGCGGGGGTCACCGTGGATAGCAAGTGGTTCGCCGCCTTGACCATGTCGGCGATGGGTGCGCCCTCGGCAGCAAGGTCGAACAGGCCCGGCTCGATCGTCCCGTCGGCACTCACCCCCTGAAACGGTGCATTGGACCTCTCCACGATGAGATCGAAGGGATTGTTGTCCCCCAAACCCAGACGCAGCATCTCGCCCACGTGGTCGGCGTAGGTTTCTGCGTCCGCGTCCAGACCGGCGTAGCGCGGTGCGTCGTCGGGCGGGATGAACTCCCGGAACTTCGCGCTCATGCGATCGCCTCTGTCCCCAGCGGCTGACCCGTTTGCAAGTGGTTGCGCAATGAGCTGTGGATGCCGGGCCACAGGGCTCCGGCGTTGTTGATTAGCAGGCTTGTGAGCTGGGTTGATGATCTTTGGTGCCGCGCTATTGGGGCCGGAGTGTAGGCACGGGCTATCTGGAGAACGATCGAGTTGGTTACTGTTCGTCGTTGGTCTGGAGTTGCCCGTGCCTACCGTTTCAGTATTGCCTGTGTCGTCGGTTCCAGAGGTGTTCGACCGCTGGAGTCCTGGTGAGCGCAGCGAGCTCATCGGATCGGAGTTTCTCGATGTGTTGGCCTCGGTGCCAGACCCGAGGGGCCCACGCGGTCGGAGGTATTCGCTGATGGCTTTGTTGGCGATCGCGGTTCTGGCCACTGCCGCGGGGATGCGCGGCTATGCTGGTTTTGCCACATGGGCGGCCACCGCTCCCGATGATGTGTTGGCCCAATTAGGGGTCCGGTTCCGGCGGCCCAGTGAGAAGACCTTCCGCGCTGTTTTGTCTCGGCTAGACCCCGCCGACCTCAACGCCAGGATGGGCAGTTACTTCACTGCACACGTGGCCAGCCGCGACCCCAGTGGATTGGTGCCGATCGCGTTGGACGGCAAGATGCTGCGTGGTGCTTTACGCGCCAAAGCGACAGCCACGCATCTCGTGTCGGTGTTCGCCCACCGTGCCCGATTGGTGCTCGGTCAACTCGCTGTCGCCGAGAAAAGCAATGAAATTCCCTGCGTACGTGCCCTGCTCACGCTGCTGCCGGGTAGCTTGCGGTGGCTGGTCACCGTGGATGCGATGCATACCCAGGTCGTCACCGCGAAGTTGATCTGCGCCACCTTGAAGTCGCACTACCTGATGATCGTCAAGTCCAACCAAGCCAAAATATTTGCGCGTATCACCGCGCTGCCCTGGGCCGAGGTGCCCACAGCCGCTACCGACGACTCCCGCGGCCACGGCCGTGTCGAGACCCGCACCCCGCAAATCATCACCGCTGCACGAGGAATCGGCTTCCCCTACGCAAAACAAATCATCCGGATCACTCGTGAACGCTTGATCACCGCCACCGACCAGCGCAGCGTGGAGGTGGTCTATGCCATTTGCAGCCTGCCGTTCGAGCACGCCCGCCCTACCGCGATCATGACCTGGATGCGTCAACACTGAGGAATCGAGAACAGCCTGCACTGGATACGCGACGTCACCTTCGACGAAGACCGTCAAAGGGCACATACCGGAAACGGCGCACAGGCCCTAGCAACGCTACGCAACACCGCGATCAATCTGCACCGCCTCAACGGCGCCGACAACATCGCCGAAGCCTGCCGGATCACCGCTTTGACCGCCAACCGCCGCCTAGACCTCCTCAATCCACAATTCCCCAGCTCACAAGCCCGCTAATCAACAACGCCGGAGCCCTGCATGGCGGGCGGGATGGCCGCGGTGACCAAGCATGCCCGCCTGCTTATCGGCGCGGTGGTGCTGCCGCTGCACGATCCCGTGCTGGTCGCCGAACAGATCGCCATCGCCGATCTGATGTCGGGCGGGCGCATCAACGTGACGTTCGGTGCCGGCTATGTGGCATCGGAATTCGCGATGTTCGGCAAGTCGCTGGCCGATCGGGCCAAGCTCATGGACTCGGGTATCGAGACGATCATCCGGGCGCTGCGTGGCGAGACGTTCGAAGCCGACGGCCGCCCGGTGTGTGTGCGCCCGCTGCCGATACAGAAGCCCGAGGAGATCATCTTGGTCGGCGGCGGCGTCAAAGCCTCGGCCCGTCGCGCCGCGCGCTTCGGTCTCGGATTCCTGCCAATGGTTCCCGACCTGGTGGATGTTTATCTCGAAGAATGCCGCAAACACGGTCGTGAGCCGGGGCTTTACTTTCGGCCGATGCTCATCCCGATCAGCATCCATCTATGCGAAGACACCGAGCGTGGCTGGGCCGCAATCGAACGCCATGCCATCCATGTCATCACCGAGTACGCCAAATGGGCTGAGCAGGAAGGCGATGCGTCCAATTCGCCGTTCAAGTCGCTGACCGATCCCGCCGTGCTGCGCCAGGCGGGTCTGTTCGCGGCTTGGACACCGGATGATCTGCTGGCCAGAGTGCCTGACGTGGTCGACCGGTCGGGATTTGCGTTTCAGCCGCTGCTGGGCGGTCTGTCACCCGAGGAAGGCTGGAAGAGCCTCAAACTGCTCGAGCAGACAATGCCCAAACTGAAGGCCGCGATTGCGGCATTGGACTAGGTGGCGCTGGTGAGGGCGGAGACGTGGACCACATCGCAATTGCCGACTCGATCGCCGCCGCGGCTCACGCCGGCCAGCTCGATAAGGCCGGGCTGCCCTACCTGGGGCATGTGCGCCGGGTTGCGGCCTATGTCGATCCGGCCAACGCCGAGGCCGCGGTGGCGGCTTTGCTGCACGACGTCATCGAGGACTCGGGGATTACGGCTGCCCAACTCGCTGAGCAAGGCATCCCCGCCAGCGCGATCGATGCAGTCGAGCGGCTCACCCGACGCGATCACGTCCCACCCGACGACTACTACCGGCGTATCCGCGAACACCCGATCGCTCGCGAGGTCAAACTCGCCGACCTGGCCGACAACACCGACCCGGAACGCATGGCAAACCTCAGCGACGCCGACCGCGCCAGATTGACCAGCAAGTACGCGCACGCCTACCGGGCGCTCGGTGCCGACTTCGGCGATGGCGCCGAGCGCAGAGCCCGCGCCAACCGCTAGCACCGCGAGCAGACACAGAATCGCACCCGCGCGGAGCCCGCGGTGCGATTCTGTGTCTGCTCGCCAAGACCGGGCGAGAGGCAAACCCCAGGCAAGCTTGGGGTGGCCGAGGTTGGATGATGAGCCTCATGGTGACGGCGTTGCTCTTCGACGTGCAGGGGACCGCGACGGATTTTCATTCGACCGTCTGTGACGAGGCGCGGCGGATCAGCGCCGGACGGCACCCGGATGCGGACTGGCCCGAGCTGGTCCGGCGCTGGCGGGCCGGTTACTTCAGCGCGTTGGATGCTTCCTCGGGCGGACACGGCGGGTGGGTTTCGGTCTACTCGGTGTACCGACAAGTCCTTGACGCGGTGCTGGACGGTTGCGGTGTCACCGGACTCTCGGCCGCCGAGCGTGACGAGCTCACCCTTGCCTGGCAGCGGCTGCGTCCCTGGCCGGACGTGGTGGCCGGCCTGACTCGGCTGAAGACGAAGTTCACGCTGGCCACCCTGTCCAATGCGGACGTCAGCGCGGTCGTCAACATCTCGAAGCGGGCCGCTCTGCCCTGGGATGCGATCTTTGCGGCCGAGATGGCCGGGGTGTTCAAGCCCGATCCGGCCGCTTATCGGATGGCCGTCGGCTACCTCGGGTGTGAACCTGCCGAGGTCATGATGGTGGCCAGCCATAAGTACGACCTCCGCGCCGCGGCCCGTCTGGGTCTGCGCACCGCCTTCGTCGCGCGGCCGCTCGAATTCGGTATCGGTGGTGCGGCCGATGCAATCTATGCCGATGAGTTCGACATCAACGCCGCAGACTTCCTCGATCTTGCCGGGCAACTCGGTTGCTGATCGCTGCGGAGTCGAAACAAGTTTCACGCGAACCGAATTCGGCTAGCCCGTTATCACCTTTACCGCGCGGAAGGCCAGCCCGCTACCCTAAAGCCGGGCAGAAATTGAGACGGATACGTAACGCCATGATCGACTCGGAGGCCCAGCCGTTATGACTGAGCAAACTAAAGACCAGCTATGGGAGCAGCGCACCGAATGGCCACTGGCCATGGTAGCCATCGCATTCCTCGCCATGTACTCGATCGAAGTGCTGTATCAGCCGCAGGGTTTAGAGGCGACCTTCTTGGGGGTGGCAACTTGGGTCGCCTGGAGCCTCTTCGTCTTCGATTACATCGCGCGCCTGTGTTTGGCGCCTCACCGTGGGCGTTGGTTTATCCGGCACATAATCGACCTGCTTATCGTCGCGCTTCCCATGATGCGGCCACTGCGTTTGCTGAGGTTGCTCGTCCTGGTCGGCGCGCTGCAGAAGGCGGTGGGCAATGCCGTTCGCGGTCGCATCATGCTCTACACCATCTCGGGTGTATCCCAGGGCTCCGGCGTTGTTGATTAGCAGGCTTGTGAGCTGGGGGATTGTGGATTGAGGAGGTCTAGGCGGCGGTTGGCGGTCAAAGCGGTGATCCGGCAGGCTTCGGCGATGTTGTCGGCGCCGTTGAGGCGGTGCAGATTGATCGCGGTGTTGCGTAGCGTTGCTAGGGCCTGTGCGCCGTTTCCGGTATGTGCCCTTTGACGGTCTTCGTCGAAGGTGACGTCGCGTATCCAGTGCAGGCTGTTCTCGATTCCTCAGTGTTGACGCATCCAGGTCATGATCGCGGTAGGGCGGGCGTGCTCGAACGGCAGGCTGCAGATGGCATAGACCACCTCCACGCTGCGCTGGTCGGTGGCGGTGATCAAGCGTTCACGAGTGATCCGGATGATTTGTTTTGCGTAGGGGAAGCCGATTCCTCGTGCAGCGGTGATGATTTGCAGGGTGCGGGTCTCGACACGGCCGTGGCCGCGGGAGTCGTCGGTAGCGGCTGCGGGCACCTCGGCCCAGGGCAGCGCGGTGATACGCGCAAATATTTTGGCTTGGTTGGACTTGACGATCATCAGGTAGTGCGACTTCAAGGTGGCGCAGATCAACTTCGCGGTGACGACCTGGGTATGCATCGCATCCACGGTGACCAGCCACCGCAAGCTACCCGGCAGCAGCGTGAGCAGGGCACGTACGCAGGGAATTTCATTGCTTTTCTCGGCGACAGCGAGTTGACCGAGCACCAATCGGGCACGGTGGGCGAACACCGACACGAGATGCGTGGCTGTCGCTTTGGCGCGTAAAGCACCACGCAGCATCTTGCCGTCCAACGCGATCGGCACCAATCCACTGGGGTCGCTGCTGGCCACGTGTGCAGTGAAGTAACTGCCCATCCTGGCGTTGAGGTCGGCGGGGTCTAGCCGAGACAAAACAGCGCGGAAGGTCTTCTCACTGGGCCGCCGGAACCGGACCCCTAATTGGGCCAACACATCATCGGGAGCGGTGGCCGCCCATGTGGCAAAACCAGCATAGCCGCGCATCCCCGCGGCAGTGGCCAGAACCGCGATCGCCAACAAAGCCATCAGCGAATACCTCCGACCGCGTGGGCCCCTCGGGTCTGGCACCGAGGCCAACACATCGAGAAACTCCGATCCGATGAGCTCGCTGCGCTCACCAGGACTCCAGCGGTCGAACACCTCTGGAACCGACGACACAGGCAATACTGAAACGGTAGGCACGGGCAACTCCAGACCAACGACGAACAGTAACCAACTCGATCGTTCTCCAGATAGCCCGTGCCTACACTCCGGCCCCAATAGCGCGGCACCAAAGATCATCAACCCAGCTCACAAGCCTGCTAATCAACAACGCCGGAGCCCTGGGGTGTATCCCTGCTGATCTACGTCACTTCACTGGCCATCCTCAACCAGGAACGTGGCCATCCGGGGGCCACCATTACGTCTTTCGGAAAGGCCGTGTGGTGGGCCATCACTACGGTGACAACCGTTGGTTACGGAGATTTGTACCCGATCACAGTCACCGGCCGAGTAATTGCCGTATTGCTGATGATCGGTGGCATTAGCCTGATCGGTGTCGTTACCGCCTCACTCGCATTGTGGATAGTGCAGCGGGTCGCTGAAACTGATTCCGCGAACCGTGCCGCCACCGCTGCGCAGATCGATGAGCTGCGCACGGAAGTACGCCGACTGGCGGCGCTCTTGCGCGAACAGCACTCCGACCGCGTCAACTGAGCCCGGCGATGGCCTGGCGCGGCCTACAGCAGCTGCGCGAACGCGGTCACGACCATCAGCACCAGCACCGCCAGCCCGACGATGTAGACCTGACGGCGAGCGGTGATTCGTTGCGGTCGTGGGCGCCGGCGCAGGGTTCGCTGGCGTTGGTAGGCGATGATGTAGCCGCACGACGCCGCCAGCGCGGCCAGGCCGGCCGGGACCAGCCCCGCTAGTCCGGGGTGGGCCTGCACGTCCTTGGTCGTCAACAACACGCCGTTGACCAGCAGCGCAAACGACGTCCGGGTCCAGGCCAGCGTGGTGCGTTCGGCCTGTAATCCGCGATCCGCCGCCTGGGCAGTCTCCGACGACTGGCTCAACCCGTGACCACCTTGGCGACCACCAAGATGAGCGCGACGACGCCGACGATCGCCAGTCCTACAGCCAGGTATGCCGGTGTCGGGTGGTGGGGCAGTGGTTCGCCGCGGCGCATGGCGCGATCGGCCTGCTGCCAGCGCAGCAGCCCCATCCCGCTGGTCAGAATCGCCAGTGTCGCGAGCACCACGCCCAGCACATGGCGTGCACCGTGGACGGCCAGCTCGGGGACGAGTTGCACCAGGGCGACCGCCGCGGCAAGAAGCCCCAACGCGGTTCGCTGCCAGGCTAGGAAGGTTCGTTCGTTGGCCAGAGTGAACCGGTAGTCGGGTTCGGTCTCGGCGCATTCTTCGCTGTCGGGTGTGGTGGTTTCGGCCACTAGGCACCTCGCAAGTCATATTGGGCACAGGCGTTTTCGACGTCGACCGAGTCTAGCCAGAGTTGTGCCCGGTCCGGGCGCCCACAGCCGAAACGCCAGCGATCGGTGTGGGCTGAGGCCAACCGGCTCGGTGCGACGATACGCAAACCGCAGCTGAGGGCGGGTGGCCGGGCCGACTCAGGGCGGGTGGGGTTGGTGTCAGCGATTCCGCTCGTCATCTGGTGTCGCGACGCTGAAGGCAGATGGGTCGATCGGCGACCAGTCCAGCGCGACGCAGGGTTCGTTGCCGACCACCCACGCGTCGTGGCCAGGCTCGGCGGCAAATGCCTGGTTGGGTCCCACCAGAATCTCCAGACCGTCGTGGCTGCGCACCGCCATGTGCCCGCTCAGCACGTACCCGACGTGCCGCGCCGAGGCCCTGCCAGTTGTCGGGCCGACGTGGACCGACGACTTCCAGCCGGGTTGGTAGATGCCATGGCCGATGGCGACCGTGCCCAACAGTTCCATCACGACACGCACGCTGCCGTCGAGGAATCGCACGGTCCTGTCGGGTTGCTGTATCGCCTTGGTTTCCGCGTCTACATGTTGGTGGTTCATGAGCCTGGGCGCTGGGCGGAGCCGGTCAGCGGCTGACCGTCGGCGGCCTGCAGCAGACAGATGACGGTGCTGGGGGTGGGGTCTGCGCCCGTTCTGTCCTGCCGTGAGTCGATCAGCCAGGTCACCGCGTAGGGGCTGTCGTCGACGGCCTTGCCGGTGTAGGGCGCAAACCCCGCCGCGCATTCCCGATTGGCGACGTCGGCGACGGCGGAGTCGACGGCCACCGGAGCGCGTAAGTACACCTGAGCTAGATGCGTTGTCGCGCAATCGGTTACGGTGACGTAGATGCGGCTCAGGTCTGCCGGGGGAAGGTCGGCGACGCAATCCCCGACCTGCAGGTCAATCCATTTCTGTGTGCTCGAGCCGGGGGAGGCGGGCTGCGCCGGGACGGTAGCGGTGACCGCTGTTGCGGCTTTGGTGGGCGGCGCGATCGTGGATTCCTGCCCCGCTTGATGAGTGGTGGTGGCGCAGCCGGACAGCAATGGTATTGCGGCCAGGGCGCCCAACACATGTCGGTCTGCTACTCGCATGGCAGCCTCCTGAAAAGCATCGGCTAGCGGGGGAGTCTAGGCATTCGCACTGCCACGGGGAAGCGTAGTCACGCAAACGTCGGCTCGGTGGTGTTGGTCAGTGCCCGGTCCGGTTCCCCCGACGACATGGACAGCAGGCCCCGGACACAACGCGCAGCCAGCAGCCAGTTCGACGGCCGCCGCATGGCCAGCCCGCCCAGCAACTGTTTGATCATGGTCAGAGTGTCGAAATAGATGCGTTCGCAGACAAGGGTTTCCGCCTCGTCGAAAACGAAATAGGCGGTCATCCGGACCCGGAACCGGCTTCCGGTGGGCGGAATCTTGCCGAGGTAGCCGCGGTGGGTGCCCATCAGCCAGAACTCGACGATCACCGCGTCGGCACTGTGTCGCAAAGCGATGATTTCGTGGTCCTGGTCCTGGTCCTGGTCCTGGTCCTGGTCCTGGTCCTGGTCCTGGTCCTGGTCCTGGTCCTGGTCCTGGTCCTGGTCCTGGTCCTGGTCCTGGTCCGGGAACGCCGTTCGGGTGTAGTGGTAGTAGCCGCGCACCGCCTGGTCTCCGTCGTGGACGGTCATCTGCGGGATCAGCTCGTAGCGCGGGTGCGGAAAGGTGGACAGCACGTCGTCCCAGTCCTGACGGACCTCATCGTGGAAATGGTCGAGCACCAGCTTCTGGCGGGCCGCCAGCACCTCGGGAGCGGGAAACGCGGAAATGGGCATGCTTGACGATAGGCTCCGAGCTCATCGACCGGCCAGATACTTTTGTTGGCCGACCCGGGCGGGCCCGGTCACGCCAGCGTCATCAAGCTCAGAAACGCCTGTGCCCGTTGACGTGTCACTGATCGGCGGCCCGGTGACGTCTTGTTCCGGAGTCCAGTCCTGTCGCGCTTGTGCCGCATACCCCTATATGGTATCCATCGACTATGGATTGCAGCCGGGGATTTCCCACAACTCGCCGACACCACCCCCGGTAGTCAGGATGGATATCGCCGGACTATCCAGCTACGACTACCTACTCCAACGTGTGGCGACCGGCCGGCTGCGGCTGGTGCTGCTGCTGTCGCCGCCGCGCACCGGTTCGACGGCGCTTGCCAATGCCCTGGCGCGACACGGTCAGGTTGATGCGGTGGTGACCGAGCCGGCGGGCCAGTACCATCTGCGGGCCGATGCTCGGGTCGTCGAGACTTTTGGGCTGATCGCCGATGCGGTTGCTGCGGTTGGTCCGTGCCCGGCGTCCCGGCCGGCTGTCGTGCTGATCAAGGAGACCGCGCAACATATCGGGCCCGATCGGGAGTGGCGGGCTTGGCGCGCGATCATCGACAAGACTTTGGTGTTGGTGCGCCAGCCGGCGCTGGCCTTGGAGTCGCTGATCCTGATGACACTCGGGCTGGCGGACCTGTTGTCGGGAGGTTCCGAGGCCAGGCCCCGGCTGTGGCTCAGCCCAGCGGGGCGGGCGACCTGCCCGCCCGCCACACTGACCTGCTGGGCGGACTTCCTGGCACGGCTGCGCGAGGAACGCGACTTCAGCGGATTCGATGAAGGCCGTTTGCGTGCCCATTGGCATAAGAGCGCCTTGTTCGGCATGCCCAGCCTGCAACGCGAAGTCTGGGCCAACGAGGCGCGACAGCGCAGGCTGGGAGATGTCGGTGACTTCTAGCCATACCTGGGCACCCCGCCCTGCGCTCTGAGCACACTGCCTGAACCGCTGGTGCGCCCATTCAACGATCGCCACTTCGCCTGGTCTGCGCTGTGGGATCTGTACGACAACACCCCGGCCGGCGATCAGGGGGTGGCGCTTGTCGATTTCGCTGCGGTGCAGGCCGATCCGCCTGCCCGGCTCGGCGCGCTCGCCGCGTTCCTCGGGTTGTCCCCGTGCGATCCCAGCGCCTCGCCCCCGATCGTGCGCTCAGGTTACGACACGCGCTGTCCGCAACTGCATGACGTGTTGTTCCGCGAGGCGAGGGCGAGGTCAGACATCGCGCCAGGCAATCGTCAGCCGCTGCCGATCGAAGGATTTCCGTCCTGGCTGCACCCCCAGTTGCGCGCGGCCCAGACGATCTACCGGAACCTGCATCGAGAGCTGCGTCAGCCGTGACCACTTGGATCGCCGCTTCGCGTTCTGTGGTCATCGGGCACGTCGTGTCCGTTCGGCCGCCAGACGCCGATTCTCTGATATGGTCACGGCAAAATGAGGGCCGTGCAGCCATTTTCCGAGAAGTTGAGCGCAAAGCTTAACCACATGCGCGAGGTGCTGCGGCCGGCAGAGCGACTTCGGCAACAGGCTCACGCGCTTGGCGGCCACCTCGGCAAGGGCGATAGCGTTCTCGATGTCGGGTGCGGGACGGGTTATCTGTCTGCGTACTTGCAGCAGATGTACGGGATATCCCCGAGTGGCATAGACGTCAAGGACGCTCGTCGTACCGAGATTCCGTTCCGCGAGTTCAATGGCACGTCAATTCCTTTTCCGGACAGGTCATTTGACCATGTTGTTCTCAGTGAAGTGCTGCATCACAGCCATGACCCGGTGGCGCTGATCAAACAGTGTTACCGAGTTGCGCGCCGCAGCATCATCGTGTTCGAAGACATGCCGGACGGACGGCTGGGCAAAGGCATTCTTTTCCTCCATGTCCACGTGTTCGCCCGCTACTACCGCTGCCCATTTCGCCCGGCAACCATAGGCTCCTACCGATCGGCACTAAATTGGTTGGGCGACAATGCATCCTGCGTTCTGCAGGCTCGGCAGCCACCAGAATGGCTCAGCGTGTACCCGCGCGAGCTATTCGTGTACGAGCTTGCCGAATCGGCTCAGTGGTGATCGCCAGGTCATGAGTCGCTGGCCATGGTCATCGTCTGGTTCGCCATTACTTCGCTGGCCGCGCGCTCGCCCGAGCGAATGGCGCCATCGATCCAGCCGCACATCTTGGCCGAGGTCTCGGTGCCTGCCCAGTGAATCCGGCCGCACGGCCTGCGCAGCGCATGACCGAACTGGGTGAGTACGCCCGGGGGAGTATGGCTGAGCATCCCACCGCCGGAGTAGCGCTCACGGCTCCAGTTCTGCTCGAAGTAGTCGATCGGCTTCGCGGCCTTGGCGCCGAAGCGTTCCACCAGGGCGGCGAGCACCGCCTGACGTCGACCGTCGTCGTCGAGGCGCTCGTATTGCCGGGCGACCGGCCCCTCGATCACCACGCACAGCACCCCCGGTGTCCCGCTATTGGGGCTGGCATCGATGGTCAGCGTAGCCAGCGATGTCGGCGCGGCGCTTTGGCCACACAATCCATCGGCACGCCAGAACGGCTCGTCGTAGACGGCGGAGATCTTGACAACCGCGCCGCTGGGCATCCGCTGGTGCAGAAATGACCGATCGGTGGGAAGCATTGGTTCATAAACGATTTGGCTGGCGATCGCGAGCGGAACCGCGACGATCGTTCGGTTCGCCCGCACGGTTAGCCCCTCGGCTTGCACGGTCACGCCGCCGGAATCCTGGGTGATCGATCGGACCGGTTGGGACAGGTGGATCGCGTCGCCCAGCTCGGCGGCCATCGGCCCATAAACGGCGCCCATGCCACCGATCGGCCGGGCGTCTTGTGCGGCGCCCTTGCTGCCCAGCACGAAGCCGGGCCCACCGCCCGAGGCCATCTGGTACAGCACGAACAGCATCGATACCTCCGAGGCGTCGGAGGTGTAGCAGCCGGCGATCGCCGTTTCCAGGAGGTCGTGCGCTGCTTTGGACTTGACGTTGTTGCGCAGCCACTGGGCCAGGGTCATTCGGTCCCATTTCGCGGCTCGCTTGGCTTCCCAGGGCGCCTCGAGTGGAATCGTCTTGCACATCTGGCTGATTTCGAACATGGCTGTGCCCAGATTCATCGAGGCCAACGGGCTCAGGGTCCGCGGGATCGTGCCCTGGTAGCGGTACTGCTTGCCATCGACAACCATCATGGCTTCGCCGTCGGTGTACTGCTTGAACGCCGCGACTCCGAATTCCTTCATCAGCGCATAGATTCGGTGCTGAGTGGGGCCGATCCACGCGCCGCCCTTGTCGATCCACGACCCGTCTTCACGCACCACGGTGAAGGTTCGGCCGCCAACCCGGTCCCGAGCCTCCAGCAATGCCACCGAGTGACCGGCCTGCTTCAGCCGAAGCGCGGCGGTCAGGCCAGCGAACCCCGCACCCACCACGCATACATCGACCTCGGCCATGCTGAATAGGCCTACCGGCAAACGGCTTCGCAGTCAACGGCTCCACGCGACTGGTAGCCGTTTGATGCCATGAATGAACTGTGACAGCAACCGTGCCGGCTCCTCGGTCGCGACGACGTCAGGCATTTGCCGGCGCAATTCGTCGAATACAACTCTGATTTCACGGCGGGCCAGGTTTGCGCCCAGGCAGAAATGGGCACCTCCACCACCGAAGCCGACCTGCGGATTGGGGTTGCGGGTCACATCGAACGTCCAGGGATCGGCGAACTTCTCCTCATCGCGATTCGCCGAGCAGTACCACAGGGTGACCTTGTCGCCGGCCGCCATCTTGGTGCCCCGAAGGTCGACGTCCTGGCTCAACGTTCGGCGCATATAGACCACCGGCGAAGCCCATCGCACGATCTCCTCGACCGCGGTCGCGGCCAAACCGTCGAAGTCCGACCACCACTTGGCACGCTCGTCGGGGTAGCGCGACAGCGCCAGCATTCCGTGACTGATCGCATTGCGGGTGGTTTCGTTGCCGGCGACCACCAGCAGGATGAAGAACATCGCGATCTCCGACGAGGACAACCGCTCGCCGTCGACCTCGGCTTCCACCAGGCTGGTCGTCAGATCGCCGTGGTGGTTGACCCGACGATCATCGGCCAGCGCGGTGGCCTAGCCGCCGATGGCCATCGAAACTTGAAGGAACTCATCGAAATCGGTAGTCAGGTCGGGGTCGCCGAACCCGAGAATCACGTTCGTCCAATGAAAAATTTGCTCGTGGTCTTCTTCGGGAATCCCCATCATGTCGCAGATGATCTGCAAAGGCAGCGGGTCGGCGAGCTCGCTGACCAGGTCGGCTTGCCCGTCGGGATGGTTCTCGATCATGGCTGCGACCAACCGGTGGGCCCGCTCCCGCACCGAGGCTTCGATGCGGGCGACCACCTTCGGGGTGAACGCCCTGCTGACAATCGAGCGCAGGCGCTGGTGGCGCGGATCGTCGAGCACGATCATCGAGCCGAAGTATTCGGCCAGCTCCGGTGTCTGATCGTGGATCACGATGTTGGGACTGGAATGAAAGATTTCCGGATGCCGACTGGCGAAGTGGATATCGTCGTGCTTGGTCAGCGCCCAGTGCCCCTTGCCCGCAGTGAGTCCGGCGAGTTCGATCGGGGGCCAGAAGGAGATGGGGGCTTCGCGGCGCAAGGTCGCGAAAGCGCCGTCGCGGAAGTCGTCATCGCGTCCCCAGAACTCCAGCGAACCAAGTTCGATGTCGGCCAGTGGGACTTCCGGTGGCGGTGTCCCGTTAACCCGAGGCAGCAGGCCGGTGTTGAGGTTCGTGCTGAGGTCCATCGTGCTTCTCCTACGTCTCCGCTTCGTCGTTGAAGGGGTGACACTGGCGAGCTTAAACCGCTGGCGGCGACAACGTGGCGGTGCGGAGCCACCGCATGCGGTGGGTCAGTGTGTGCACACGGTGTGTCCGGGCGTTCCGGTCCCGGTCTGCTCGGTCACCACGCTGCCGTCAACCAGAATCCTGCAGGTAATGCTGCCCTGCCCTTGGGCGCTGAGCACGAAAACCTGCCCGCCGAAGGCGGTGAACTCCGACGACCAGGGCAGGTTGATGTTGGTCGCTCGCTGCTGGCCCTTGGCGGTTTGGTACGAGACGAACTCGGCGACGCCCGGGCCGCTCACTTCATAGCGGACCTGCTGAAACGGGTCGGCGTTCGCCACGCCGCAGGTGGCTGCGACGCCGACACCGATAGCGAGCAGAATCGCCGGTCCGCTGAGACGGCGCATGGGTCTGGCTGCCAATCGACTGGTCATGGTTTTCCATAGTGTCATCAGGTAGGACGGCATGTAAGTGGTTTGTTGGGCTCCCGCCCCGCCGGCACGAGTGCGTTTGGTGCCCGAGAACAGCGAGCGGACTCGTTGAAGACCCAAATGTGAGCCCTGATGCTAGATGTCGCCCCCGATCGCGCTTAGTGTGACGTAGTCAGGGAGGTGGCCGTTTATGTCGCAAAGTGGCGGGAAACGAGTGGTCGTCTGGGGCACCGGCTTCGTGGGCAGGATGGTGATTCCCGAAATCGTCAAGCATCCATTGTTTGAGCTGGTGGGTGTTGGTGTCAGCAATCCTGACAAGGTGGGGCGCGACGTCGGCGAAATCTGCGGACTTTCCGAGCCGGTGGGAATCAGCGCCACCGACGATGTCGACGCGCTGATCGCGCTGCGGCCCGACGCGCTGGTGCATTACGGCCCGACGGCGATGCACGCGCAGGACAACATCTCACTCATCACGCGCTTCCTGCGGGCCGGCATCGACGTCTGCTCGACCGCAATGACGCCGTGGATCTGGCCGACGATGCACCTGAACCCGCCGCAGTGGATTCAGCCCATCACCGAGGCTTGCACGTTGGGGGAGTCGTCGTGCTTCACCACCGGCATCGACCCGGGATTCGCCAACGACTTGTTTCCCATGACCCTGATGGGTTTGTGTTCGGAGGTCCGGCGTGTGCGGGCCTCCGAACTGCTGGACTACACGAACTACGAGGGCGATTACGAAAAAGAGATGGGCATCGGCCGCGAGCCCGAATTCAGCCCGATGCTGGAAAACCGCGACGTGCTGATCTTCGCGTGGGGCGCCACCGTGCCGATGATCGCTCATGCCGCCGGGATCATGCTCGATGAGATCACTACCACCTGGGAAAAGTGGGTGACCCCCACCGAGCGCAAGTCGGCCAAGGGCCTCATCAAAGCGGGCCACGTGGCCGCGGTGCGGTTCACCATCAATGGGGTCTATCAGGGCGAAACCCGCATCCAACTGGAACACGTCAACCGCATCGGCCACGATGCCGCGCCGGACTGGCCCTCCGGCCACGACGACGACGTCTATCGGGTGGATATCGAAGGAACTCCCAGCATCTTCCAGGAGACCGCGTTCCGGTTCACCGACGGTTCCGGGCGAGATCCAGCCACCGCCGGGTGTCTGGCGACCGGCATGCGGGCGCTCAATGCGGTGCCTGCCGTCAACGACTTGCCGCCGGGCTGGGTCACCGCGCTCGACCTGCCGCTGATTCCAGGCGCGGGCACAATCCGTTGACCTGCGTCGATTGCTTGGCGTTGAAGTGCTTATACAGCTGGCGCATAGCTGGCGCAGAGATTGGCTATAGGTTCTATCGACAGAATTTGAGTTAGGCGGGTGGCGTGCCGCCGGACATGGGGACTTACTAGATGGCAGAGGGAGCACGGCCCGCGCTGGGTCTATCGATCGGTGCCACCAATCTGGCGGCGGTAACCGCCGATAGCGCCATCCTGCGAAAGCCCGTACTGACGCTGTACCGACAGCGTCCACCCGAGATCGGACTGCCGTCGGAGAACCCGAGGCTGGATCAGTCCGGTTTGGTGATCAGCGACTTCGTGGACCGCGTCGGGGACCAGATCGGCATCGTCGCGGCCGACGGGTCGGTGCATCGCAGCGAGGCATTGGTGGCCGATGCGTTGCGGGCGTTGGCATATACGGCCACCGGCGGTCACACCCTGCCCGCCAGTACCGCAGTCGCCTATCCCGCTCACTGGACCACGAGCGCGGTAGACGCATTGGGCGCCGCATTGGGCCGGGTTCCGGAATGGTCGCCGGCGGGGCAGCCTCTGCTGCTGATCCCGGACGCCGCGGCGGCGTTGTTCGCCGCGCGTGCCAACCCTGGCATCCCGGCCCGCGGCGTCGTCGCGGTCTGCGATTTCGGTGGCAGCGGTACCAGCATCACGCTGGCCGACGCCTCCGGCGAATATCAGCCCCTGGGTGCAACGGTGCGGCACCCGGATTTCTCCGGCGATCTGATCGATCAGTCGCTGTTGACCTACGTCATGTCCGAGATGCCGGCGACGGGTTCTTTCGATCCGTCGGGGACCTCGGCGATCGGCTCATTGAACCGGTTGCGCGCCGAGTGCCGCCAGGCCAAGGAGCAGCTCTCCCTCAGCACGGTGGCCACGCTGTCTGACGCGTTGCCCGGGGTAAGCGGAGAGGTTCGGCTCACCAGGAACGAGTTGGACGAGACGATCCGCGATTCGCTCGATGGATTTGCCCGCGTTGTCGAACACACGCTGCAGCGCGCCGGCGTCCCCGCCGCGGACCCGGTCGCCATCGTCACCGTCGGTGGTGGCGCCAATATCCCGTCGGTCACCACAACGCTGTCGGGGCGCTTCGGCGTACCGGTGATTACCGCACCCCGCCCGCAGCTGACAGCCGCGACCGGCGGGGCGCTGCGGGCTGCCCGGGGACCGGGTGATTCCAGTGCGACGGTGTTGACCTCAGCGGCACCGATGACCCAGACCGCGATGGCGCCGCTGGACCCAGACGTCGGGGCGGTCGCGGCGGCCGACGCGCCGGTGTCGGCGTTGCAGCCCGCTTTGGCATGGTCGGAAGCCGACGACCAATCCCGGGCGATGCCGGTGGTCGGCGACGATTATTCGGGGGCTTCCGGCTACACCTCCGCGCGGCCCCAGCTGACCTTTGAAGAGAATGCCCGGGCGGAGCCGGCGCCCAAGTCCGTGGTGATCCCGTGGTACCGCCTGCCCGGAGTAATCATCGTCGCAACGGTGGTTGCGGTGCTGCTCGTCGGCGCCGCGGTCGCGATCGCGCTGAGCTCCGGAGAACAGCCGGCGACTCGCTCGCCCGAAGCGACCACGTCCCCGCCCACCTCGGCCCCCGCAGCCGTGCCACCGGTGACCGATGCCGGAACTTCCGCGCCCGCGCCGTCCACTCAGCCACCTGCCTCCCAGGAGCCGGCGCCGCCGCCGACACAGCAGGCGCCCCCGCCGCCGTCGACCGAGGCACCGCCGCCCTCAACCACACAAGCCCCGGTCACCACCCAGCCTCCGGCCACCACCGAGGCGCCGCCGGCAACCACCCAGCCGCCGGTCACCACCGAGGCGCCGCCCACCACGCAGGCGCCGGCGACACAGCAACTGCCCACGCCGCCCCCGATCCCGCCCATTCCCCAGATTCCGCCCATCCCGCAGATCCCGGGAATCGGTTTCCCGCAGGTGCCGCAGGTGCCGCAGATACCTCAGGTGCCTCAGGTGCCGGGAGTTCCCGGGTTCGGCCAAGTCATCGCGCCGCAGGTCATTGCGCCGCAAGTAATTGCGCCCCAGGCGGCAAACGGTCAATGAGGTGAGCGACCGCCCCGCGGCGTTCAGCTGGCGGCATCCTTGAGGACGCGCTCGTTGTAGGCCTTGTCTTGGGCGTAGTTTTCTTCGGCGCTCCACTCGCCGGTCCCGTCGGCCTTGCCTGCTGTGGCGACGTCTTTGGCCTTCGCCGCTGGGGCGTTCCGGTCACCGGCGGCTTTGGGGTCGCCGATTTCGTCGAGCCAGTCGTTGACCGCGGTCCCGGTGATGGTCTTGCCGGAACCGGGTAACACCAGCGTCGGCCGGTCCTCATAGGCAGTCATCATCTCGGCGGCCTTGTCTTGGGCGCCTTGGTCCGGCTCGATGTTGTCGCAACGATCCGGCTCCTCATGTTGGTCAGCCGGCTGATCTTGGGCTGCAGTCATGGCTCTTGCTCCCTGCGCAGTTAGTTGCGGTTGTGACCGACCCTCTGCTCCGGTTACCCATCCCGGTGCCGGGTCGAAACGCGCGCTACCGCGATCAGGCGCGCTTGGCAAGCACCAGCGATGCCAGCGGAATCCGCATCGGCTCGGGCTGGCTTGCCAGCCGGTCGGCGACGGAAGCCTCCAGCTGCTCGATGAACGCGGTTGCGCGAGGGTCGCCGGTCCCGCAGTCCAACGCGGCCGCGAGCGTGGGGAACAATGCCGCCCGGGCGAAGCCGGCCCACTGCGCTCCGAAAGCCTCTGCGTCGCCGTCTGATTGGAAGGCGGCCCAGAACCGGTCCTCGGCGTTGAACACGTCGAGCTGCTCGATGGTCAGACCCTCGAACCAGCCGCGCGGCGCAAACGGAGCGCGCAGGTCCTTTTCGGCCCGGGCGACCACAGGTATCGCCATGCGTCGCAGCTCTTCTGGGCGCAGCAGCCCGTCGCGCACCTGATCGTTGAGCGCCGCCACAAGCGCGTCGTTCATCGGTCGATAGCCGAAGTGGCCGTGTTCGTCGAGCGCCATTGTCAGCACCACCAATCGCCCGCCCGGACACAGCTCCCGCCGCCGGAAGGCAAGAAAGTCTTGCCAATCCGTGGCGGCCTGGTGCGCGTATGCCGCGCGCGCTCGCTCGTCTTTGCTGTAGGCGACTTGCGCGTGATCGGTGAGTTCCGGCGCCCCCGCGGGGATTCGGCTAAGCCATTGGATCGCCCATGAACTCCAGCCCAGGCTCACCGTATTGCTGGGCAGGATCTGGGTATAAAACGACCTGCCGACTGCCGATGCGAAGCTCGCCGAGTCATGGTGCAGGTAGCTGTCCGGGTCATCGGCCAAGGTGCGGAACAAGGCAGTGAAATCGTTGTCCGGTACCTCGGTGTGCGCCACCATGATTGCGCGATCTTCGCGGATGCGCCGGCGAAGTGCGTTGATCGCGGCCATCATGGGCTTGAGTGAATTGTGGCCGGTGGCCACCCCATAGTCGGCGATGACGACCGGTTGCGGTGCATCGGGCAGCGGCACGGTTTGGGCGGCCTTTTCGAACAGCGTGATGGCCGGCGACAAGCCCGCGGCCTGTAGTCTTGACGACTGGCTGTAGGTCGCACTTTCCATTGGCGCCGGCCGGACCACCACACTTGACTCCGGCAGCCTGATCTCCCGTGGCATGTCAGCTCGACGTGGGGTAACCGACACCCGTGAGACGTTCGGAAACCTCCCAAAGGCGTTGGCAGTCAGCGTCATTGCCAGCACGAGCGGGCACCTTGGCCGCCCTCACACCGCCACCGGCCGCCTCATAGAAGCCCCGCGGGCCGTAGAAAGCACCGCCCTCGGCCTGCGGTGTAACGGCGGCGTAGAGCGCCGGCAGGATCCCGTCTTCGATTTCTTGCCAAAGGAACGGAGCGAAACGCCATGAGGTGGTGTAGAACCGCTGCATCAGTGCCGGCTTCTCCCGCCCATGCGAAGGCCCGCTGATCTGCAGGTTGGTCTTGGTCAGTCCTGGGTGCGCCGCGTTGGACATCACGCCCCAACCCGCCGCCCGGCTGCGACGGTCCAGCTCGCGCGCGAACATCAGCACCGCCAGCTTGGATTGACCGTATGCCGTCATCGCAGCGTATGACTTCTCGAACTGCAGGTCGTCAAAGTGGATACGGCCACGCCGGGCCGCCAGGCTGCTCAGCGATACCACCCGCGCGCCTTGCGCCGCGCGCAGCAGCGGCAGCACGTGCGCGGTCAGCGCGAAGTGTCCGAGATGGTTACTGCCGAACTGCAATTCGAAGCCGTCGGCGGTGGTATCACGTTCGGGCGGAGTCATGACGCCGGCGTTGTTGATCAGGATGTCGATCGGGCGGCCCTCGGAGTTGAGCTGGTCACCCAATGCGGCTACCGACGCCAGCGAGGACAGATCGAGCGCTTTGATACTCAACTTGGCATCGGGCACGGCACTGCGGATCTCCTCGATCGCCGCCTCGCCCTTGGCGCGGTTACGGATTGCCATCACCACATCGGCGCCCGCCGCCGACAGCCGCCGGGCCAGCCCAAAACCCAACCCGCTATTGGCTCCGGTGACTATCGCGAGTTTTCCGGACAGATCGGGCACGGTGGCGATGAGATCGCTGGCCATGCGTATCACTCCCTTTCCGGTGTTGCTGTCCAGTGTGCGCTTTTCCCCGCTATCCGCGAGTCGGAGCGGCATGCTTTAGCCCATGGTCCCGCACCCGAGAGCGCTCCGGCGGCGTGCTTTCGGGTGGACGGCAGCATTGGCCCTCGGCACGCTACCCGCGCTCGCTTTCCCGGCGCCATCGTGGTGGTGGTTGGCCTGGTTCGCGCTGGTGCCGCTGCTGCTGCTGGTGCGGGCAGCGGCGACGTCCGGCGATGGTGCGGTGCGGGCCGGTTGCGGTGTTGCCGGCTTCGTGCTGGCCAACCAGTACTGGTTGGCCGCCAGCATCGGCCCGCTGCTGGCGTTGTTGGCTCTCGGAATGGGCGCGTTGTGGTTGCCGTGGGGTTGGGTTGCGCACCGCCTGCTGTCGGCACCGCTTTCCGCCGCCCGCGCGGCTGGGGCACTGGCCGTCGTACCGAGCGCCTGGGTGGTGGCAGAAGCGGCGCGGTCCTGGCCGCCATTGGGCGGTCCGTGGGCTCCGCTGGGTGCGTCGCAATGGAACCAGCCCTACACGCTGGCGTCGGCATCGGTGGGCGGGGTGTGGCTGACCAGCTTTCTGGTGATGGCCGTCAATACCGCCATCGTGGCCGGCATCGTGGGCCGAGGGCTGCCCCGGCTGGTGCTGCTGGGCTGCGCGGTGGCGGGGGTGGGCCTCGGACCGCTGTGGTACCTCGTTGGCCCAGCTCCCGCTGCGGGTCCGGCGATTCGGGTGGCGCTGGTGCAGCCGGGCCCCATCGCCGACTCGACGGCCCGCCAGGCGGCCGGTGAAGAACTGACCGCCGGCTTGGTGGGTCAACGGCCGGACCTGGTGGTCTGGGGGGAAAGCAGCGTCGGCCACGACCTGGCCGACCATCCCGGCGACCTGGCCCGGCTGGCGGACCTGTCCGCGCGGGTTGGCGCGGATCTGCTGGTCAATGTCGATGCGCGGGCACCGGGCGGGGGCATCTACAAGTCGTCGGTGCTGCTCGGTGAGCACGGCGTGGCGGGCAGCTACCGCAAGACCCGCTTGGTGCCGTTTGGTGAATACGTTCCGCTGCGGCGGTTGGTTGGCTGGATCACCCAGGGCACCAAGGCCGCCGCGGAGGACCGGCGGCGGGGAACCGGCCCGGTGGTGCTGCATGCCGGACCGCTGGCCATCGGACCGCTGATCAGCTACGAGACGACGTTTTCCGATCTGGCCCGACGCGAAGCGCTGCTGGGCGCCGAGTTGTTGGCATTCCAGAGTTCCACCTCGTCGTTTCAAGGGAGTTGGGCGCAGCCGCAGTTGGCCAGCCAACCCGCGGTGCGTGCCGTCGAAGTGGGGCGACCCGCGGTGCACGCCGGGTTGTCCGGTGACAGTTCGGCCTTCGACGCCCGGGGACGCCGGCTGGCGTGGTGCCCGTCGGACTTCGCGGGCGTGACGGTGGACAGCATCGAGCTGGGTTCGCGCGACACGCTGTATCGACGACTGGGGGATTGGGTGCCGGTGACGGCCCTGGTGGTGCTGGCGGGATACGCCGGCTCAGCTGGGCTTCGCCGCTATCGAATGCGTGACACACTGCGTGCATGACTAGCAGACGGGTCGCCAAGTTTTCGCTGACCGTCGCCATCCTCACGTTGGTGGTGTCGGTGGCCGGCTTCATCGTCACCCTGGTGCTCAACGCGTTCTTCCTGGACAAGTACGACGCGTACGGCGAGGTGGCGATCCCCGGTTCGGGCAGCGTGCATTTGCCGGCCGGAGATGTCACCGTCAGCCTGCACACGCTGGTCATCGGCGGCACCAACGGCGTTGGCCTGCCGGTGCCGCCGTTGGGGATCTCGATCAGTCCGCCCGACGGTGTACCGCAACCGGAGGTAACCGAAAGTATCGGCAGCACAACGACGGTCAACAACGACGCCCACGTACGGGTATGGATGGTCCGCGTTCCCGTCGAGGCCACCTACCGCGTCACGACCGACGGTGAGGTCGGCGGATACATCAACCCCCGGCTGGCGTTCGGGCACCAGAGTTCGTATGGCTGGTTGGTGTGGGTTTTCGTCGCCATGTTCGGCGTCGGGCTGATCGACTTGGTGCTTTCGGTGGTGTGGTTGAGCCGCAGCCGCCCGGCCGCATCGGCGTCGCCGGCCAGCCCCTACTTTGCCGAAGCACCCGTCCTGGCTTCCCACCCCAGCGATCCGCCCAGGACGGCCTACGAGCCCAGCGACGACGGGATCAGGCTGGAGCGGCTCAAGACGCTGGCGGCGTTGCGCGATTCGGGGGCGCTGACCGAGGAGGAATTCCAGAGCGAGAAACGCCGGATCCTCGACGGCAGATAGCCGGCGTCGCGCGGGCGCGTGGCTTGCTTGCCGATTTCGGTGAGCGTTTGACCTGTTGCGCCCTAGTGGCCGCGGGCCACCCATTCTTCGTAGTGCACGATTTCGTCGCCGATGGTGGTGCTGTCGCCATGGCCGGTATGCACGACGGTGTCGCCGGGCAGCTTGCCCAGCCGTTCGGATATCGACTGCAGGATGGTCGGGAAGTCGGAAAACGAGCGTCCCGTCGCGCCGGGTCCGCCGCAAAACAGCGTGTCCCCGCTGAACACCACATCCAGCTCCGGGGCGTACCAGCACACCGATCCCGGGGAGTGGCCCGGAGTGTGCAGTGCGCGTAGCTCGGTACCGCCGACCCGCAGCGTCTCAACGTCAGAGACAGCGCGAAAGTCCTTGTCCGGATGGGTCATCCGCCACAGCATCTCATCGCCGGGGTGGAGCAGCACCGGAGCGTCGAGTGCCGCGCCGAGTTCGGGAGCCACCGTCACGTGGTCGTTGTGGCCGTGGGTGCATACCACCGCAACCACATTGCGGCCGGCGACCGCCTCGATGATCGGAGCCGCCTGATGGGCGGCGTCGAAGACCACCACATCGGAGTCGTCGCCGACCAGCCAGATGTTGTTGTCGACTTCCCAACTGCCGCCGTCGAGTTCGAAGGTTCCGTGGGTCACCACCCGGTCGATGTGAACCACTACAACACCACCACCGAGCGCAGCACCTTGCCGGCGTGCATCTTCTCGAATGCCTCCTCGATACCGCCCAGACCGATCTGCTCGGAAACGAACTTGTCCAGCGGAAGCCGGCCCTGCAGGTAGAGGTCGATCAGGGTGGGGAAGTCGCGCTCGGGTAGGCAATCGCCGTACCAGGACGACTTCAACGCGCCACCGCGGGAGAAGAAGTCCACCAGCGGCATGTCCAGCCGCATGTCGGGGGTGGGAACCCCCACCAGGACAACGGTTCCGGCCAGATCGCGAGCGTAGAACGCCTGCTTCCAGGTTTCGGGCCGGCCGACCGCGTCGATCACCACGTCGACCCCAAAGCCGCCGGTGAGGTCCTGGATCGTTTCGACGACGTCGAGTTCGCGGGCGTTGACGGTGTGGGTGGCGCCGAAGGCGCGCGCCCACTCCAGTTTGGTGTTGTCGGTGTCGACGGCGATGATCTTCTTGGCTCCGACCAGCGCCGCACCGGCGATGGCGGCATCACCCACGCCGCCACAACCGATCACCGCGACGGTGTCATCGCGGGTGACGCCACCGGTGTTGACCGCGGCGCCCAGTCCGGCCATCACCCCGCAACCCAACAGGCCCGCCACGGCGGGGTCGGCCGCGGGATCAACCTTGGTGCATTGGCCGGAGTGCACCAGCGTCTTGTCGGCGAATGCCCCGATGCCCAGTGCCGGGGTGAGTTCGGTGCCGTCGGTCAGTGTCATCTTCTGCTCGGCGTTGAACGTGTCGAAACAGTAGCTCGGCCGGCCCCGTTTGCAGGCCCGGCACTGGCCGCACACCGCACGCCAGTTCAGGATCACGAAATCGCCTGGCTCCACGTTGGTTACCCCGGGCCCAACCGCTTCGACCGTGCCCGCGGCCTCGTGGCCCAACAGGAACGGGTACTCGTCGTTGATGCCGCCCTCGCGGTAGGTCAGATCGGTGTGACAAACGCCGCAAGCGCTGATATCGACGACGGCTTCGCCGGGCCCGGGATCCGGGACGACGATGTCCACCAATTCAACGGGTTCGCCCTTTTTCCGGGAAATTACGCCGCGCACTGTCTGACTCATGGCCTCTAACCTACTGTTCGGCATTCGCGGCGGTTGCGCCGCGCCTGCGCTCGCGGCGCCCATATTGCGTTGAGCTTTGGTCTCGATAGCCGGCCCGACGGGCGGCGATGCCGGTGTAGCGTCGCTGAGCATGACGGCAATCGACGGCGGAACCGAAACCACGGAGGAATTCGGCGGCAGAATTGTCGCGGCCATCGACAGCGCCGGTTTGACGATCTTGCTCAGTGTCGGACATCAGACCGGGCTGCTGGATGTCATTTCTCAATTGCCGCCGTCCACTAGCGCCCAAATCGCCGAGGCGGTGGGCCTCGACGAGCGCTATGTGCGGGAATGGCTGGGCGGGATGACGGCCGGGCAGGTGATCGAGTACGACGCCGAGACGGCCACATATTCGCTGCCCGAACATCGCGCGGCCATGCTGACGCGGGCCGCCGGCCCGAACAACCTGGCCCGCGTGACGCAATTCATCTCACTGCTCGGAGAGGTCGAACAGAAGGTGATCGCCTGCTTCCGGGAAGGGGGCGGTGTGCACTACACCCAATACCCGCGCTTTCACACGCTGATGGCCGAGATGAGCGGCGAGGTATTCGACAGTGCGCTGGTCGACGTGATTGTGCCGCTGGTCGAGGGCCTTCCCGAACGCTTGCAGGCCGGCGCGGAGGTGGCCGATTTCGGTTGCGGTAGCGGTCACGCGGTCAACCTGTTGGCGCAGGCATTTCCGAAAAGCCGGTTCACCGGCATCGACTTCTCCGAGCCAGCCATCGCGGCTGCCTCCCAGGAGGCGCAGCGTCGCGGCCTGTCCAACGCAACCTTTCAATCTCGGGATCTGACCACCCTGGACGATGTCGGGGTCTACGACGTCATCACCGCCTTCGATACCATTCACGATCAGGCGCAGCCGGCGCGCGTGCTGGAGAACATCTACCGCGCGCTGCGGCCCGGCGGCGTGCTGCTGATGGTCGACGTCAAGGCGTCGAGCCGACTCGAAGACAACGTCGGCAACCCGATGAGCACCTACCTGTACACAATTTCGATGATGCACTGCATGACCGTGTCGCTGGCGCTGGACGGCGTCGGCTTGGGGACGGTGTGGGGCAGCCAGCTGGCCACCAAGATGCTGGCCGACGCCGGATTCGAGGACGTGACGGTGGCCGAGATCGAGTCGGACCCGCTGAACAACTACTACATCGCCAGGAAGTGACGAACCGCCACGATGGCTGCTCTGGACGCTCTTGATGATTGGCCGGTACCGGCCGCCGCCGCAGCGGTGATCGGCCCTACCGGTGTATTGGCGACGCACGGCAATGTCGAGAAGGTCTTCGCGTTGGCCTCGGTGACCAAACCGATGGCGGCGCGCGCCGCGCAGATCGCGATCGAGGAAGGCGTCGTCGACCTCGACACCCCGGCGGGCCCGCCCGACTCCACCATTCGCCACCTCCTGGCGCACACCTCGGGCCTGTCAATGCACACCAATCAGGTGCTCGCCCGGCCCGGGACCCGCCGCATGTATTCCAACTACGGCTTCACCGCGCTGGCCGAAGCCGTGGCGCAGGAATCCGGAATCGAGTTCAGTAGCTATCTGGCCGAGGCGGTGTTCGAGCCGCTGGGCATGTCGACGAGCAAGCTGGAAGGCGGCGCGGCCGCGGCCGGGTTCGGGGCCACCTCGACGGTTGGCGACCTGGCGCTGTTCGCGGGCGACCTGTTGCGTCCGTCGACGGTCTCCCCGCCGATGCACGCCGAGGCGATCGCCGTGCAGTTTCCCGGTCTGGACGGTGTGTTGCCCGGATTTGGTGTGCAGCGCCCCAACGACTGGGGGCTGGGATTTGAGATCAAGAGCGCCAAGTCGCCGCACTGGACCGGTATCCGCAACTCGCCGCGAACCTACGGCCATTTCGGGCAGGCGGGCGGCTTCATCTGGGTGGATCCCGAAGCCGACCTGGCGCTGGTGGTCCTTACCGACCGTGATTTCGGGGACTGGGCGCGAGAGCCCTGGCCAGCGCTTTCGGACTCCGTACTAGCCGAATATGCCTAATGCGAACTGCACACTAGCGCAACAGGGGTCTCACAGGGCACAATAGACACGCAAGACATCAAAAATCGCAGAAGTTTCGTCGCAGGCATCCCGCCTATCGGGTTCACCAGGTCGTTGGGGAAGACGTCCCTCGTGGAACCGAAGGAGTAAGAGATGCGTGCATCGAATCAGTTCGCCGACGTGACGAGCGGCGTGGTGTACGTCCACGCCTCTCCAGCGGCGGTGTGCCCGCATGTCGAGTGGGCACTGTCGTCGACCCTGCATGCCAAGGCGAACCTGGTCTGGACGCCGCAGCCGGCGATGCCTGGCCAGTTGCGTGCCGTCACCAACTGGGTCGGGCCGGTGGGCACCGGCGGCCGGCTGGCCAACGCGTTGCGCTCGTGGTCGGTGCTGCGGTTTGAGGTCACCGAGGATCCCAGCCCCGGCGTGGACGGGCAGCGGTTCTGCCACACTCCGCAGCTCGGCTTGTGGAGCGGGGCGATGAGCGCCAACGGCGACACCATGGTGGGTGAGATGCGGCTTCGGACCCTGATGGCGCAGGGGGCGGACACCCTTGCTGCCGAATTGGACTCGGTGCTCGGAACGGCGTGGGACGAGGCGCTGGAGGATTACCGCGACGGTGGCGACACCGGTGAGGTGACCTGGCTCAGCCGCGGCGTCGGCTAGTCCGGCTAGCTGACCGGCACCGCGACCGGTTTGGCCGACAACGGCATATCGACGTTGCCTTTGCACGCGCCGCTGTAGATGTTGGTGTGAAAGACGCCGGTGAGAATTCCGTAGTCGCCGGGCGTGTACACCGAGATGGATTTGGCCGGGTTGTACTCAATGGTGCCGTCCGGCAGTAGACAATCCCAATTCCAGGTCATCTCGCGTACCCATTGGGACCCGTTCCAGGTGAATTCGATTGATTGCGGCATGGATTCATTTTTGGGCGGGGGAGGGTTATTCACCGTCGCAGTGCAGACGCCCGCCGAGCAGCTGGAGCTAATGGAGACGCTGGTCCGGTGGGCAAACTCGGGTTGGCTGGCCGCGATGCTGGTGCCGGCAGGGCTCCGGCGTTGTTGATTAGCAGGCTTGTGAGCTGGGTTGATGATCTTTGGTGCCGCGCTATTGGGGCCGGAGTGTAGGCACGGGCTATCTGGAGAACGATCGAGTTGGTTACTGTTCGTCGTTGGTCTGGAGTTGCCCGTGCCTACCGTTTCAGTATTGCCTGTGTCGTCGGTTCCAGAGGTGTTCGACCGCTGGAGTCCTGGTGAGCGCAGCGAGCTCATCGGATCGGAGTTTCTCGATGTGTTGGCCTCGGTGCCAGACCCGAGGGACCCACGCGGTCGGAGGTATTCGCTGATGGCTTTGTTGGCGATCGCGGTTCTGGCCACTGCCGCGGGGATGCGCGGCTATGCTGGTTTTGCCACATGGGCGGCCACCGCTCCCGATGATGTGTTGGCCCAATTAGGGGTCCGGTTCCGGCGGCCCAGTGAGAAGACCTTCCGCGCTGTTTTGTCTCGGCTAGACCCCGCCGACCTCAACGCCAGGATGGGCAGTTACTTCACTGCACACGTGGCCAGCAGCGACCCCAGTGGATTGGTGCCGATCGCGTTGGACGGCAAGATGCTGCGTGGTGCTTTACGCGCCAAAGCGACAGCCACGCATCTCGTGTCGGTGTTCGCCCACCGTGCCCGATTGGTGCTCGGTCAACTCGCTGTCGCCGAGAAAAGCAATGAAATTCCCTGCGTACGTGCCCTGCTCACGCTGCTGCCGGGTAGCTTGCGGTGGCTGGTCACCGTGGATGCGATGCATACCCAGGTCGTCACCGCGAAGTTGATCTGCGCCACCTTGAAGTCGCACTACCTGATGATCGTCAAGTCCAACCAAGCCAAAATATTTGCGCGTATCACCGCGCTGCCCTGGGCCGAGGTGCCCACAGCCGCTACCGACGACTCCCGCGGCCACGGCCGTGTCGAGACCCGCACCCTGCAAATCATCACCGCTGCACGAGGAATCGGCTTCCCCTACGCAAAACAAATCATCCGGATCACTCGTGAACGCTTGATCACCGCCACCGACCAGCGCAGCGTGGAGGTGGTCTATGCCATCTGCAGCCTGCCGTTCGAGCACGCCCGCCCTACCGCGATCATGACCTGGATGCGTCAACACTGGGGAATCGAGAACAGCCTGCACTGGATACGCGACGTCACCTTCGACGAAGACCGTCAAAGGGCACATACCGGAAACGGCGCACAGGTCCTAGCAACGCTACGCAACACCGCGATCAATCTGCACCGCCTCAACGGCGCCGACAACATCGCCGAAGCCTGCCGGATCACCGCTTTGACCGCCAACCGCCGCCTAGACCTCCTCAATCCACAATTCCCCAGTTCACAAGCCTGCTAATCAACAACGCCGGAGCCCTGCTGGTGCCGGTCTTCGCATTGGCGGCGAGCGTCAGAATGTAATCCCCATTCCATGCCGCAACTTCACCCGCGTAAGCCGGCGGCGCGAAACACAACGAGACGCAAAACCAAGCCGCTGCCGCGGCTCCAAGTCCGGTTTGGTGAGGCCTCGACATCTTTCCTCCCAGGTGAGCGGCTCTGAGAAAGATGTCGTATTCGGTGCATTAGGTGTTACAGGAAGGGGCGTCGACAGGTCGCCCGAGAATTGGCATCGGCGACCCGGCAGCGCTGCAAATGATTATCGGTCGTTGGGCCGCAATATCTGCAGTGCGCCCGCAACCGCGGAGATATTGGCCGGCAATGGGCACGCGTAGTCACCGTCGGCATACACGTTGATGCCAGGACATTCAACGTCGATGGACTTGGCTCGTGCGGTGGTCACTTCGTCGAGCTCCACATGAGTGCCCTTGACCACCGTCGGGAACAGCCGCAGGAATCTGCTGCGCGGGCCGGATCGCACCATGGTGATGTCCAGCAGACCGTCGGTACGGTCGGCGTTGGGGCACATCAGCATCCCGCCGCCGTAGCTGCGGGTGTTGCCGAAGGTCGCCAGCGTGAGGTCGGTTTCGATCTCCTCGGTGCCGTCGAGCACGAGCCGGAATGGCAATGGCCGCAGCTGCGACAGTTCGACCAGCATCGCGATGTAGTACCGCAGTCGTCCGTGTGGCCAGGTCATCCGGTTGGCCCGGTCGGTTACCAGCGAATCGAAACCGGTTGCGGCCAGGGTGCCAAACCATTTGTCGCACTTGTCTTTGCCGCTGCCGGCCTGAATCCGGCCCAGGTCGATGGTTTCGGTCCAGCCGTCCACCACGATGTCCGCGGCGGCTTCGGCATCCTTTGTGGGAATCTCGAATTCACGTGCGTGATCGTTGCCGGTGCCGGCCGGGATGATGCCCAGCGGGACATCGGTTTCGGCCAGCACCTGCAACGCGTTGGAGATGACGCCGTCGCCGCCGGTCACGACGACCGCATCGGTGCCCTTCTCGACCGCCGCGGCCAGCAGGTAGCGCGCATCCTCGGCGTTTTCACCAACGATCTCGATGACCTCGACGCCACGATGATGCAGCCGGGCGATCGCGTGCTGGGCGGCCTGGACCGCGGCACCATGTCCGGACAGCGGATTGGTCAGGGCGGTCACCTTGCTGATGCTGCGCTGACGTAGTTGCCCTGCCAACGGGTTGACCGGGTTCTCGGGGGTCACGGAATCAGCTTGCCGGGGTTGAGGATCCCAGCCGGGTCCAGGGTGGCCTTGACCGCGCGCAACAGCTGCACACCCAGGTCGCCCACCTCGTCGCGCATCCAGGGCCGGTGGTCGGCGCCGACGGCGTGGTGGTGCGTGATGGTTGCGCCGGTGGCCATCATCGCATCGGATGCGGCCTTCTTGGCGGCCATCCATTGCTCGATCGGATTACCCCGCTGCCCGGCGACGACGGTGAAGTACAGCGATGCACCGGTGGGGTAGACGTGCGAGACGTGGCACATCACCAGCGCCGGGGTGCCCGACTCCGCCAACGATGTGGTGAGTGCCTCGGTAACCGCGGCTTTGACCGCGGCAATGTTGGACCAGTCGGTGGCCGTCTCGAGGGTTTCGCAGAGCGCACCGGCGGCCAGCAATGAATCGCGCAGGTAGGGAGCGCTGAACCGGCCATGCTCC
Organism: Mycobacterium pseudoshottsii JCM 15466; assembly: GCF_003584745.1. Classification (NCBI taxonomy): domain Bacteria; kingdom Bacillati; phylum Actinomycetota; class Actinomycetes; order Mycobacteriales; family Mycobacteriaceae; genus Mycobacterium; species Mycobacterium pseudoshottsii. Next base: position 3,701,899 of record NZ_AP018410.1, on the reverse strand, counting down.
CAGCTCTGGGCCGGGCCTTCACCCAGCGACTTGCCGCCATGGGCCTCCAGCGACGCGCGGGTCTCGGCGTGCCTGCTTTCGGTGTGTTCCTTGGTGCCCTCGAACAGGGTCAGCCCCAGACATCCGCCGGTTACCTGGTTTTCGCCGATCGACTCGTGGGTGGCCAGGTTGATCCCGGTTTCGGCCTCATCGGAAAGGCGCACCACGGTCGGGCCGGTGCCGGTCTGGGTGATCGCGCGCAGGGCTGCGACCCCGGTGCTGAAGTCCGGAAACGACCACGCCTCATATCGGGTGGTTTCGGGCACCGGGTGCACCCGCAGCCGCACCTTGGTGATGACACCGAAAACACCTTCCGAGCCGATCGCCAGCTGACGCAGGTCCGGACCGGCGGCGGAGGCGGCCACCCGACCAAGATCCAGCACGCCTGCCGGAGTGATCATGCGCAATCCGATGATCATGTCGTTGAAGCGGCCATACCCGGCCGAGTCCTGGCCTGAGGACCGGGTCGCCGCGAAGCCGCCGATGGTTGCGTATTCGAAGCTCTGCGGGAAGTGCCCGAGAGAGAAGCCGCGCTCGCCGAGCAGCCGTTCGGCGTCCGGGCCGGTGACGCCGGCGCCCAGTTCGGCGATGCCCGAGACTTCGTCGAGGGAGTGCAGTTCGTTGAACCGGCGTAGGTCCAGCGAGATCACGGCGCTGAACTGGCCGCGGTTGGGGTCCAGCGCACCGGTCACGTTGGTGCCGCCCCCGAACGGGACGATCGCAATGCCCTGATCCGAGCAGTACCGCAGGATCTCGGCAACGGCCTGGTCGTCGCCGGGCAGCAGGACCGCGTCTGGCGCATCCTGGATGCCGGTGTCCTTCCGTCGCAGCATGTCGGGGGTGGACTTGCCGCCAGCGCGCAGCAGCCGGTCGCGGTCGGCGGTGCGCATGTATTCGGGCCCGACAATCTTGGCCAGCGCATCCTGATCGCTTTGCGACAACGCGCACGGGCGCAGCTTGACCTGGTCGGCGCCGAGTTCGGCTTCGCCTGAATCCTCAAGGCCCACAACCTGCTTCAGGAGGGCCCGGATGCCGTCGGAGAGCGGCTTGGCTGCGGCGGGATCTCCCCACGCGTTCCATTTCATCGGTGGAAGGAGTTCCTCAGGATGCGTCATGCGTTACAATATTACACATGTTGTCAATGAGTAATGCTCCCGAAGATATTGGGGACCGCATACTTCAGGCGGCCGCGAGCTGCGTTCGCGACTACGGTGTCGACCGCGTGACCCTCGCCGAGATCGCGCGGCGTGCGGGCGTGAGCCGCCCCACCGTGTACCGCCGCTGGCCGGATACGCGGTCGATCATTTCGGCGCTGCTGACCAGCCATGTCACCGACGTGGTGCGCGCGGTGTCCCTCGACGGCCATGACCGACAGACCGTGGTACGGCAAGTGGTCGCCGTGGCCGATCGGCTCCGGGGCGACGAATTAGTCAAGGCACTCATGCACTCGGACCTGGCCCGGGTGTACATCACCGAGCGTCTCGGCGCCAGCCAGCACTTCCTGCTCGAAGGACTTGCGGCGCGGCTGCAAGTCGCCCAAGGAACGGGCAGCGTCCGCGCCGGCGATCCCCGCAAACTTGCGGCCATGGTCTTGCTGATCACCCAGTCGACCATCCAGTCGGTGGACATCATCGATCCGATCCTCGACTCCGAGGCCCTGGCCGCAGAACTCACCTACTCACTGAACGGATACCTGGCCTAATGCCTGACTCGACCGCACTCAACGCCGCTCGCCGCAGCACCGAACTCACCGCACTCGCTGACGGCGAAGCGCTGGACGTCCTCGTCATCGGCGGCGGCATCACCGGTGTCGGTATCGCCTTGGATGCCGCGTCGCGGGGCCTGCAAGTGGCCCTGGTAGAAAAGCATGACCTGGCCTTCGGCACCAGCCGGTGGAGCTCGAAACTGGTGCACGGCGGGCTGCGGTATCTGGCGAGCGGGAACGTCGGCATCGCCCGCCGCAGCGCCATCGAGCGCGGAATTCTGATGACGCGCAATGCCCCGCATCTTGTTCACGCGATGCCGCAACTGGTCCCGTTGCTGCCGTCGATGGATCATCTCAAGCGTGCCCTGGTGCGGACTGGGTTCCTGGCCGGTGACGCGTTGCGGATGCTTGCGGGCACGCCATCCTCGACATTGCCCCGGTCGCGGCGAGTTTCAGCGCAGCGTGTGGTGGAGCTGGCGCCGACCGTGCGGCGTGACGGGTTGGCCGGCGGCCTTCTCGCCTACGACGGGCAATTGATCGATGATGCCCGGCTGGTTACCGCGGTCGCGCGCACCGCGGCCCAGCACGGTGCGCGCATCCTGACATATGTTGGGGCGTCCGAGGCCACCGGCACGTCGGCTCGGTTGACCGACCAACGTAGCGGAGAGTCGTTCGACGTGTCTGCGCGCGCGGTGATCAACGCCGCTGGAGTGTGGGGTGGCCAGATCGACCCCGCGCTGAAGCTGCGTCCGAGCCGCGGCACCCATCTTGTGTTCGATGCGAACGCCTTCGGCAATCCGACTGCGGCGCTGACTATTCCGATTCCAGGTGAACTCAACCGGTTCGTGTTCGCCATGCCCGAGCAGTTGGGCCGCGTCTATCTCGGGCTTACCGACGAAGACGCCCCAGGTCCGATTCCCGATGTGCCAGAACCTTCTTCGGAAGAAATCATGTTCCTGCTCGATACGGTCAACACCGCGCTGGGCACCGCGTTGCAGACTTCTGACGTCATCGGAGCCTACGCCGGTCTGCGACCGCTGATCGACACCGGCGAAGGTCGCACCGCTGACGTCTCGCGCGACCACGCGGTCATCGAGTCGCCATCGGGTGTGATCAGCGTGGTCGGTGGCAAGCTGACCGAATACCGTTACATGGCAGAGGATGTGCTCAATCGCGCCATCAGCTTGCGGCAGTTGCAGGCCAACCAGTGCCGAACGCGAGACCTGCCGCTGATCGGGGCGCCGGCCACCCCCGGGCCGGCCGCCGGTCCGGGTGGCCTGCCCGAGTCTCTGGTCGCGCGCTTCGGAGCGGAGGCGGCCAACGTCGTCGTGACCGCAACATGTGAGCGGCCTACCGACCCGGTCGCCGAAGGCATCGACGTGACCAGGGCCGAGTTCGAGTACGCGGTCACCCACGAGGGCGCACTGGACGCCGAGGACATTCTCGATCGCCGGACCCGCATTGGGTTGGTGCCCCATGATCGGCAGCGCGTGGTCGGCATCGCCGAGGATTTTCTGGCGGGGGTCTGCTCGCGGGGGGAGGGCGGGGCCGTCAGCTGGCTGCGCGCAGGCGATCGAGGTGGTTGCCGATTCTCTGCACGAGACGGCCGCGCTCGCGTCTGACGTCATCGACGACAATCGGGATGATCGTCCACCCGAGGTCTTGGATCTTGGCCCAGCGGGTCTTGTCCCGCAGCATTTCCACTCGTCCGGCGTGCCAGTCGATGCTGTCGTATTCGGCGGCCAGGCGCAGGTCGGGCCAGGCGAAGTCCACTCGCCACAGCTCGCCATCGGAACCGTGGATTAGATACTGCAGCTCCGGACGCGCCAACCCGCCATCAATCATGACCAGCCGGGTCTCACTTTCCATGGCCGACTCCGCGCGTGGGTCGGCAAGTGGCAGGAGTTCGCGTACCGCAACGATCCCGCGCCGGCCGTGCTGCTCGGCAACCGCGGATTCGATTTGATCGCGAGTGCACTGCATTGACCGCAGCGCGGCATCAAGTGTTGCCAGTGCTCGCGGACGGCGCAGCGCTCTGGCGACCTCGACGGCCGTCCATGCCGGGGCGGTCGCCAGCCGCCCGGCCACCCGCTGCAACCGCGCGCCAATGCGTTGATGAACCATCAGGCCGATCGTGGGGCGCATCCGGACGCCGGGGTCCAGTACGTGGACGGCGGAGCTGCACTCGGTGTCGAACCCGTACAAAGTGGCTGCCGTACCCATGCACGCCACGACCGGCCGGCCCATGAATACGTCGAGTGCGGTCAAGCGGCCCAACAGATTCGGTTCCTCGGCCGCGTAGACGCCATGCCATACCCGCACCAGGCTGCCGTTTCTGACCCGAACATCGAGCTGTTGGCGGGTCATGACCGTCAACAGCTGCGCGGTCGTGGCGAACCCGCCGGATTTCTGCAACAGCGCCTGGGCATCTGTGGGCACTGACCGAGGATGCGAGCAGGGCCTCGGCTTGGCCAGTCAGGCTGGGGATAACCGCGCCTGCTCGCGGGAGAAATCAGAGCGGGATGTTCTTGTGGCGACCGCGGCGTGCGGGTGCCTGCGCCAGCGCCTCGGTGAGCCTGCTGCGAGTGTGCGCGGGGTCGATCTTCTCGTCGACCACACCGATGTCGACGGCGCTATCCACACCACCGGCGATCCGCTCGTGCTCGGCGGCCAGCTCGTCGTGCAGAGCCTCACGCTCGTGCTCGGCCGCAGCGGCCAGCTTCTTCTTGTGCAGGATGCCGACCGCGGCCTTGGCGCCCATCACCGCCACCTCGGCGTCCGGCCAAGCGAACACCTTGGTCGCGTTGAGCGAACGCGAGTTCATGGCGATGTAGGCCCCGCCGTAGGTCTTCCGGGTGACCAGCGTGACACGCGGAACGGTGCACTCGCCGAAGGCGTGCAGCAGTTTGGCGCCGCGGCGCACCACGCCGCCCCACTCCTGGTCGACGCCGGGCAGATAACCCGGAACATCCACAACCACCACCAGCGGGATGCCGAACGCGTCGCACAGGCGCACGAAACGTGCTGCCTTCTCGGCGCTTTCGGAGTTCAGGCAGCCGCCCAGTCGCAGCGGATTGTTGGCCAATACCCCGACGGTGCGGCCGGACAGCCGTCCCAGGCCGACCACCATCGACGGCGCCCAGTTGGCCTGGAACTCGTCGAAAGGCGTGTCCGCATCAAGGATCGCGGTCACGATCGGATGCACGTCGTAGGCCCGCCGAGCCGACTCGGGCAGCAGCGCGTGGATGTCGGTGTCGCCGGCCTCTGCCTTGCTGCGGTCGAAATGCCCCTGCTGGCAGAACAAGCCGACCAGGCGGCGGCCCCGCTCGTAGGCGTCGAGCTCGTCGTCAGCGACGATGTGGCACACCCCGGACTTCTTGTGGTGGGTCTCCGGGCCGCCCAGCGAGGCCATGTCGACGTCCTCGCCGGTAACACTGCGCACCACGTCGGGCCCGGTGACGAACACCCGGCTTTCCGGTGCCATGACGACGACGTCGGTCAGCGCCGGCCCGTAGGCGGCGCCGCCGGCGGCGAAGCCCACGACCACCGAAACCTGCGGGACATAGCCCGACGCGCGGATCATGGCTTCGAATACCTGACCGACCGCGTGCAGTGCCCGCACGCCCTCGGCCAGACGGGCGCCGCCCGAGTGCCAGATACCCACAATCGGGCTCTGCTCGTCGATCGCCGTGTCATAGGCGTTGACGATGTGCGCGCAGCCTTCGACACCCATCGCGCCACCCATTACGGTGCCGTCGGTGCAGAAAGCAATGGTGCGCACACCGTTCACGGTGCCCGATGCGGCCAGCACTCCGGACCGGTCACGCTCGTGCAAAAGCACCACGGTGCCGTCGTCGAAGAAGTTGCTCAGTCGCAACAGCGGGTCGCGGGGGTCGAGCGACTCGCCAACCGCCTCGGGGGCCATGATTGTCATCGCAGGTCTCCTGTAGTTAACGGGTGTTGCTTGGGTGTTAATACCGCCCAAACGTGATTGCCACGTTGTGTCCGCCGAATCCGAACGAGTTGTTGACCGCGTACCTGTAATTGCCAGGCCGCGGCTTACCCGCTACCACGTCTAGGTCGATTTCTGGATCGAGGTTGACAAGGTTCAGTGTCGGCGGAACGACCTGGTCCCGCAACGCGAGGACGGTCAAGATCGATTCCACCGCACCGACTGCACCAACCGAGTGGCCCAGAGCGGACTTGGGCGCGTACACCGCCGGCTTGTGGGAGCCGAGGGCGTTGTTGATGGCCCTGCCTTCGGCGACGTCACCGACCTGGGTGCCGGTCGCGTGGGCATTGACATGATCGATGTCGCTGGGCTGCAGGCCCGCGAGCTGGACGGCCCGGGTGATCGCATGTCCGGCGCGTTCCCCGTTGGGGTCCGGCGCGACCATGTGGAAGCCATCCGAGGTGATGCTGGCGCCCATGATGCGGGCCAGGATGTTGGCGCCGCGAGCCTTCGCATGCTCCTCGGTCTCGATCACCATCAAGGCGCCGCCCTCGCCGAACACGAAGCCGTCGCGGTCCTTGTCGAATGGCCGACAGGCACCGGCGGGGTCGTCGTTGTTGGTGGACATCACGATCCGCATGTTGGCGAATCCGGCGATCGGCACCGCCTCGATCCGGGTTTCCACACCACCGCAGATGGCGATGTCGGCCTCACCGAGCACGACTTGTTGCCAGGCGCGGGCGATGGCCTCGGAACCGGACGCACACGCCGACACCGGTGTCATCACACCCGCTTTGGCGTGGCGTTCGAGACCGACGGCCGCCGCGGCTCCGTTGGGCATGTATTTCTGCACGGCCAATGGGGAGATCGCGCGAAACCCACGCACCCGCATTTCGTCGTACCCGAAGACGAGCTCCTCAGCTGAGCCCAACCCGGTGCCGATCGATACCGCCAAACGGTTGGTGTCGACCTCGGGTGATCCGGCGTTCTCCCAAACTCGGCGGCCGATGACGGTGGACATTCTTTGCAGGTAAGCCGTCCGACGCAGTTCGACCCGGGTGAGTTGGTGGTCGAACTCTTCGAGCAGGTGCCCGCCGATGCGAACCGGCAGGTTGAACTCCTCAACGAACGGGTCGTCGAGCGTGCGAATCCCGCTTTGGCTGTCCAACAACAGCTTCCACGTGGTTTCAGCGTCGGTTGCGAGTGCAGTAGTCATGGCAATGCCGGTGACGACTACATGCGGGAACGCTTTCCCGGTAACCAGCTCTGTCATGGGTGTTGCGAAGATTCCTTCCGTATCTGTCCGGCTCCTCTTCGGGCCGTTAGGGGCCTGCTTCGTTGCCGGACACCGTGCTTAGTAGCGCCCGAAAGCGAGCGCCACGTTGTGGCCGCCGAAGCCGAACGAGTTGTTGATGGCGTACTGGAATTCGCCGTAACGCGGTTCGCCTGCCACAACATCTAGATCGATCTCGGGATCGGGTGTCTCGTAGTTCAAGGTGGGTGGGATGACTCCGTCACGCAGCGACAGCACGGTGAGCGCCGACTCGAGCGCGCCGACCGCGCCAATGGAGTGACCCAGTGCCGACTTCGGCGCGTAGATCGCCGCGTTCTCGCACCCCGCCACCCGGATGGCGTTGGCTTCGGCGGAATCACCGATCGGTGTCGCCGTTCCATGCGCGTTGACGTGGTCGATGTCCTTGGGGGACAAACCGGCCAACTCCATGGACCGCTGCATCGCCCGGCCGGCACGCACACCGTCGGCGGCAGGAGCCACCATGTGGAACGCGTCGGAGGTGATACCTGCACCCATCAGCCGGGCCAGCGGCTTGGCGCCACGGGCCTTGGCGTGCTCCTCGGTCTCGATGAGCAGGAGCGCACCGGCCTCGCCGAACACGAAACCATCACGGTCCTTATCGAACGGCCGCGAGGCGCGCTCGGGTTCGTCGTTGCGGGTGGACATGGCCCGCATCATGGAGAACGCCGCGATGGGCAGCGCCTCGATGGGGCCTTCGACGCCACCGCAGACGGCGACGTCGGCATCACCCATGACGATCTGACGCCATGCGTGGGCGATGGCCTCCGAACCCGACGAACACGCCGACACCGGAGTGATCACCCCGGCGCGGGCGCCCAGCTGCAGACCAACGACCGCCGCGGCACCGTTGGGCATGATCATCTGAACGGCCAGCGGGGACACCTTACGGGGCCCGCCCTCGTTCATCAGGTCGTAGCTCTCAACGATGCGCTCGGCGCCACCCAGACCGGTACCAACCAGGACGGTAAACCGGTCCGGATCGACCTCGGGGCTGCCGGCGGACTCCCAGAGTTGCCCGCTCAGGAACTTGGCCATGCGCTGGACATACGACATCCGTCGCATGTCCAGCCGGCCCATGTGGTTGTCCACCGGATCCTTGAGGTGCCCACCGATCTTGACCGGCAGCTCCCACTTGGTGAGGTATTCGTCATCAAGGACGTGGATGCCGCTCTCGCCGGCCAACAGGCCCTTCCACGTGCTTTCGATGTCCGGCGAGATCGACGTCGTCGCTGTGACGGCGGTTACCACAACGCTGGGGTAACCGCCATTAGCAGTGGAAGGCTTGGTCACTTGCTCTCTGCTTCCAGCCTCGCCTTGACGTTGGCGGCAGCCTCGGGGTTCTCGGTCTCGAGCTTGGCACGCAGGGCCTCGGCAGCCTCGGGGTTCTCTTCCTCGAGCTTCTGGATGTAGGAGACGACGTCACCGACGGTACGCAGACCGGCGAGGTCCTCGTCGGGGATCTTCACGCCGTACTTGTCCTCGGTCTGCACGGCGATCTCAACCATCGACAGCGAGTCGATGTCCAGGTCGTCGACGAACGACTTCTCCGGGGTAACTTCCGACGGATCGATACCGGTGACCTCTTCGATGATCTCGGCGATACCGGCGATGATTTCTTCCTGACTGACGGCCACGACTTGTTTCCCTTCGTAATATGTTGTGTGTAAATCGAATTGACGTGCTTTGGTTCTGGACGTAACCGGTGGCTAGAGGTTTGCCAATTCGTCCAGATCTGCGGGTGACTTGACGGCGTGCGTCGGAACCCCCCGAAGTTCGCGTTTGGCGATGCCGGTGAGGGTGCCCGCGGGGGGGAACTCCACGATCGCCGTGACACTGTGCTCGCGGATGGTCGCGGTACACAGGTCCCATCGGACCGGCTGAGTGAGCTGCGAGACCAGAGGCTGCATCGCCGCAGCCGCAGATGTGACCGGCTTGCCGTCGCGGTTGGACAGCAGCGTCGCGGTGGGCTCAGCGGTGGCGATGGCCTCGGCCGCCGCGGCGTACCCCTCGAGCGCGGGAGCCATGAACTGGGTGTGGAACGCTCCGGCGACCCCCAGGGCGCGTACTCGGGCCCTCGCTGGTGGGTCCTCGGCGAGCTTCTCCAACGCGGTCAGGCGACCGGCGGCAACGATCTGGCCGGCGGCGTTGCGGTTGGCGGGGACCAAGTCGAGTTGTTCGAGGCGGCTCAGCACCTCGTCCTCGGTGCCGCTCAGCAGGGCGGACATGCCGGTCGGCTCGGTGGCGCACGCCTTGGCCATCTCCGCGCCGCGGGTGGCGGCAAGCGAGACAGCATCGTTGGCGGCCATCACGCCGGCGATCGCGTAGGCCGCGATTTCGCCGACCGAGTGCCCGGCCACGATCACTTCTTGGTCGTTGAGCAAGCCCCGCCTGATCAGCTCTTGGTGGGCCAGCAGGGTGGCCGCAACGATCAAGGGCTGAGCAACCGCGGTGTCGGCGATCTCCTCCGTCGTCGCGGTGGTGCCCAAGCGGGCGAGGTCCAGGCCGCTGGCCTGCGACCAGGAGGCGATCTGGTCCGCCGCGCCTGGCAGTTCCAGCCACGGCGACAGCATTCCCTGGGTCTGGGAGCCCTGTCCGGGCGCAAGCAACGCAATCACGTGTCTAAGAGAACACTGTGAAGACGGTTTTGCGCGGTGTAACAGATTATGAACCTCGTCTTAGGTTTTTGTGGGGACCCTACAAAACAGCTCGGTAAGCTACATGTTTGAGATCGCCCCGCGACTTGTGCTCTAGGTCACTATTGGCTCAGGTCGGGTCTTTATGGCCCTTCCGTACCCCTTCTGACCGGGAGTGGAACCGGCGTGATGGTGTTGTTGGCGGCGCCCGACGGCGGCGTTGGGTAGTTCAGTTGGCCCACCGTCGCGGCCACTCGAAGGACATAGGCATCGCGTGGCTGAGTCGGATCACGCCCGGTGAAATCGGTGATCCGCTTGAGTCGGTAGCGGATGGTGTTTGGATGAACGAACAACTTCCTGGCACAAGCCTCAATAGCACCGCCACAATCTAAGTAAGCGTCCAGTGTCTCGATCAGCGTTGGACCGGCATCGGCCAGCGGTCGCATCACGTCGGTGTGCAGCGCCACGATGGCCGACGCGTCACCCATCAGGGCTCGTTCGGGCAGCAATTCCCGGGCCGGCACGGGGCGCGGGGCTCCGCGCCAGCCGGCCACCGCATTCATGCCGGAAATTGCCTCGCTGGCGCTGTGATAGGCCGCCGTCAGCATGGGGGCGGTGGGGCCGATCACCACGGGCCCGTCGGAAAAGGCCTCCAATAGGTCTTTAAAGACCTTGTCGGTGGGGGACAGGTGGCCGGACACGATCGCCACCAACCAGGTGCCGTGCACGTCGGTCAGCGCCGCTCGGCCGTGCTGGGCGGCGGCGTCCCGGACGTCCTGGATGGCCCGTTCGCTGCCGTCGGAGCCGTCGCGCGCCGATGCCGGCGTGCCCACGACCACCGTCGCCGGAGCGGTCGTGTCCCAGTTCAGTGCCGCCGCCCGCGACAGTAGTTCGGGACCCGTGTCGCCGCGTACCACCGCGTCGACCACGCTGGCCTCCATCCGGCTGTCCCAGGTGCCGCGCGCTTCGGCGGCGTCGGCATAGGCCGAGGCGGCGGTGAAGGCCAGATCCCGGCTGTATTTCAGGATGCCCACCGTCAGGGCGGTCAGCTGCTCTTCGGATCGAGCCAGCAGCGGCACCACTTCCTCGAAGAACTCCATGGTGACGCGCACCATGTCCACGGTGTGGCGCAGCGCGATGCGTCGGGTCAGGTCCTGGGGTACCAGTTCGAACGCCTGCGCTGTGTAGCTGACGTCGCTGCGCGGATTCTGCATCCACTCGGCGAAGTTCACTACTGCCGTCTGCACCACCAGTGCCACGCTGGCGCGCTGGGAGGCTTCCAGGTCAGCGAAGAACGGCAGCCGCTCCTGCATGGCCGAGACCGCCTCGGTGGCCAGCCGGCCGGAGTACTGCTTCAACCGCCGCAGCAGGGAATCGGGCACGGTTTCCAGGAGTTCCAGCGGCGATCTTGCAGACCCAAGTCGCGCGATCGCGGAAAACTGGTTGTCGTTCACGCCTAAAAGCTACGCCTGATTTCTAGAAGAACCTGCTAAAAGTTTTGCGAGCCGGGCGTCGATCGTCACGCCAGCGTGGCGGTCGCCGCCGTGCGTCACACTGGCGTGACGCACGGCGACGAACGGCCGGGGGTTATGCGACGCCGGAATCCGAGGTCTGCTTCGGCGCGGCCTGCACATCATCGATCCGGTACTGACGGGCGGCGGTGACGGCCACCGACTCATCGATCTCACCGTCGCGGGCCAGCGCCTCGAGCACGGCGACCACCTGTGACTCGGCATCGGTGTTGAAGTAGCGGCGGGCGGCGGGCCGGGTGTCGGAGAAACCGAACCCGTCGGTGCCCAGGGTGACGTAGGTCCCGGGCACCCAGGGCCGGATCTGCTCGGGCACCGCGCGCATCCAGTCCGATACCGCGACCACCGGGCCGCTGGTGCCTTCCAGCGCCGTCGTCACGTAGGCGACACCGGCGGGTTCACCGGGGTGACGCAGCCGGTGACGTTCGACGGACACCCCGTCGCGGTTCAGCTCGCTCCAACTGGTCACCGACCACACGTCAGTCGCGACGTCCCACTCGTCGGCCAGCATCTGCGCCGCCTTCAGCGCGTCGGGCATCGACACCCCGGAGGCCAGCAGCTGAGCCTTGTGCGCGCACTGTTTGGTCGCCGCGCGGTAGCGGTACATGCCGCGCAGCACGCCCTCGGGATCGAAGTTCTCCGGCTCGGCCGGCTGCACATACGGCTCGTTGTAAACGGTGATGTAGAAGTAGATGTTCTCCGGGTTCTCCCCGAACATCCGAGACAGGCCATTTTCGATGATGTAGGCGAGCTCGTAGGCAAACGCCGGGTCGTAGGAGACCACCGCCGGATTGGTCGCGGCCAGCAGCAGCGAGTGGCCATCGGCATGTTGCAGACCCTCACCGGTCAGCGTGGTGCGTCCAGCGGTCGCACCCAGCACGAACCCGCGTGCCATCTGGTCGGCGGCGGCCCAAAAGCTGTCGCCGGTGCGCTGGAACCCGAACATCGAATAGAAGATGTAGATCGGGATCATCGGCTCGTTGTGGGTCGCATACGAGGTGCCGGCCGCGGTGAAGGAGCCCACCGACCCGGCTTCGTTGATGCCCTCGTGCAGGATCTGGCCGACGTGGCTTTCCTTGTACGCCAGCATCAGTTCCGCGTCGACGGCGGTGTACAGCTGCCCATTGCGGTTGTAGATCTTGAGCGACGGGAACCAGGAGTCCATCCCGAAGGTGCGGGCCTCGTCGGGAATGATCGGGACGATCCGATTCCCAATGTTCTTGTCGCGCAACAGTTCTTTGAAGGTACGGACCAGGGTCATGGTGGTGGCGACCTCTTGTTGTCCGGACCCCTTCTTGAGCACCTTGTAGGCGTCGGGGCCGGGCAGGGTCAGGGTCTTGGCCTTGGTCGGGCGCTCGGGCAGGAACCCGCCCAGGGTGCGGCGCCGGTCAAGCATGTACCGGATCTCCGGGGCGTCCGAGCCCGGGTGGTAGTAGGGCGGCAGGTAGGGGTCCTCGTCGAGCTGGGCATCGCTGACCGGGATGCGCATCGAATCCCGGAACCGCTTGAGGTCGGCGAGGGCAAGCTTTTTCATCTGGTGCGTGGCATTGCGGCCCTGGAAGTGCGCGCCAAGCGAATAGCCCTTGATGGTCTTGGCCAGGATCACCGTCGGCTGACCCTTGTGGTCGACGGCGGCGCGGTAGGCGGCATAGACCTTGCGGTAGTCGTGGCCGCCACGCTTGAGGTTCCAGATCTCCTGGTCGCTCATGTTGGCCACCAGGGCCTTGGTCCGGGGGTCGCGGCCAAAGAAGTGGTCGCGCACGTAGGCGCCGTCGTTGGCCTTGTAGGTCTGGTAGTCGCCGTCGGGGGTGCTGTTCATCAGGTTCACCAGCGCGCCGTCGCGGTCGGCGTGCAGCAGCGCATCCCATTCGCGGCCCCAGACCACCTTGATCACGTTCCAGCCCGCGCCGCGGAAGAAGGACTCCAGCTCCTGGATGATCTTGCCGTTGCCGCGGACCGGGCCGTCCAGGCGTTGCAGATTGCAGTTGATCACGAAGCTCAGGTTGTCCAGGCCTTCCAGCGCGCCCATGTGGGCCAGTCCGCGGCTTTCCGGCTCGTCCATCTCGCCGTCACCCAGGAAGCACCACACGTGCTGATCGGAGGTGTCCTTGATGCCGCGGTCGTGCAGGTAGTGGTTGAACCGCGCCTGGTAGATGGCGTTGAGCGGACCCAGGCCCATCGACACGGTCGGGAATTCCCAGAAGTCGGGCATCAGCCGTGGGTGCGGGTAGGAAGGCAACCCGCCACCGGGGTGGCTGTGCTCCTGCCGGAAGCCGTCAAGCTGATCCGCGCTGAGTCGTCCCTCCAGGAACGCGCGGGCATAAATGCCGGGGGAGGCATGGCCCTGGATGAACACCTGGTCTCCGCCGCCGGGATGCGATTTGCCGCGGAAGAAGTGGTTGAAGCCGACCTCGTAGAGGGCCGCGGACGAAGCGTAGGTCGAGATGTGGCCACCGACGCCGACGCCCGGGCGTTGTGCGCGGTGCACCATGATTGCCGCGTTCCACCTGATCCAGGTCCGGTAGCGGCGCTCGACATCCTCATCGCCGGGAAACCATGGCTCCAACTCGGTGGGGATGGTGTTGACGTAATCCGTTGAGGTCAATGACGGGATGGCGACGCGTTGTTCGCCCGCCCGCTCGAGCAGTCGCAGCATCAAATAGCGCGCCCGCGCCGGTCCGGAGTGCTCCAAGAGTGCGTCGAATGACTCCAGCCATTCCGAAGTTTCCTCGGGGTCAATATCGGGCAGGTAGGACGCCACGCCTTCGCGAATGACCCGAACGCGGTCGGGTTCGCTTGCGCTGCTTGAGGTTTTGGCAAGATCGTGGCGGACGAACTCGGTGGTCAAACTTCCGCTCCTGTAGTCGGCGGGCTATCGGGTGGGGTGATCGTCTTCCTATCGTGCCGCACCGACGTTTCGAGTAGATAGCCGCCGTCCGGTCGATGCCGTGAGATGGCTCCGATGGCCGCTGTGACAACGAATTGGATGCGTTGAAGCCAGTCCGAGCCCCGACCCGGTAACGTCACTAGCCGTGCTCATCGGATGGCGTGCCGTTCCTCGCCGGCACGGGGGGGCTTTCTCTGGTTCGCGCGCCCGGCGAGGTGCCCAGGCACTCGGTTGCATCGCGGTGCTGCTGATGGGCATCGTGGGATGCACCAGCGTCACCGACGGCACGGCCACCCCGGACACCAAGGTGGCTCCGGCCTACCGCTCATCGGTATCGCTGTCGATTTCGGCCTCCGCGGCGACTTCGAGCGTGCGCGAGTCCCAGCGGCAACAGTCGCTGACCACCAAGGCGATTCGCACCTCGTGCGAAACCCTCGCCACCACCAGCAAGGAAGCCATCGACAAGGTGAACGAGTTCGTCGGCGCGTTCAATGCCGGACGCAGCACCGGCCCGACCGAAGGCCCGGCCATCGAAGCGCTCAACAACAGCGCTTCTTCGGTTTCCAGCGCACTCAACGAGGCGCTGTCACCGGATATGCGCGACGCGTTCAACGCCTACACGGACGCGGCGCGTTCGGTGGCCAACGCGATCGGCACGCATGCGCCGACGGGGGAGTTCAACAGAAGAGTCGATCAGCTCAACGGCACTAAGACCAAGGCTTTGAAGCTTTGCATGGCTTCCTACTGAGGTAGCCGTATTGGTTCGATCATGTTTGTGCGACGATAGTGCGAATCGCACTTTGTGTGAAGGAAAAGGGAGGTTCCACGGTGGTCGCGGCGGATCACGCCCCGAGCTACGCTCGCAAACTGGACATCCAACGAGACCAAGTCGTCCAGGAGTGGGGCTGGGACGAAGATACCGACGATGAGATCCGCGCTGCCGTCGAGGAAGCCTGCGGCAGCGAAATGCTCGATGAAGACACCGATGAGGTGGTCGACGTCGTGCTGCTGTGGTGGCGAGACAGCGACGGGGATCTGGTCGACACTCTGATGGACGCAATCAGCCCGCTTGCCGAGGATGGCGTGATCTGGGTGCTGACACCCAAGACCGGCCAGCCCGGCCACGTGCTGCCGGCCGACATCGCGGAGGCGGCCCCCACCGCGGGGCTGATGCCGACGTCGTCGGTCAACCTGGGTAACTGGGCTGCCAGTCGGCTGGTCCAGCCCAAGTCGCGGGCCGGGAAGCGCTGATGCTTGAAGTCGGAGCCACCGCTCCGGACTTCACGCTGCGCGACCAGAATCAGCAGCCGGTCACGCTCAGCGACTACCGCGGCGCCAAGAACGTGCTGCTGGTGTTCTTCCCGCTGGCCTTCACCGGGATCTGTCAGGGCGAGTTGGACCAGATACGTGACCATCTGCCGCAGTTCGAGAACGACGACACCGCGGCGGTCGCGATTTCGGTGGGGCCACCACCCACCCACAAGATCTGGGCCACCCAAAGCGGATTCACCTTCCCGGTGCTGTCGGATTTCTGGCCGCACGGCGCGGTCAGCCAGGCCTACGGTGTGTTCAACGACACAGCCGGCATCTCCAACCGCGGGACTTTCGTGGTCGACCGGGCGGGGATCATTCGGTTCGCCGAGATGAAGCAGCCCGGTGAGGCCCGCGATCAGCGGCTGTGGACGGATGCGTTGGCGGCATTACAGGCCTGAGCGGGCCAAGATTTTTGGGTGTTGACGTCTCGGGCGTGTAGCCTGCGGCGTGCATAGGGCGCGTAGCTCAGTGGTAGAGCTCTGGTTTTACACACCAGCGGTCGGCGGTTCGATACCGTCCGCGCCCACCAAGTTCGTTCAGCGGGGGATCGCACCGGGTTTGGCCGTTGGCCGGCCCGTCGTACCCGTGGGTGCACCATCGGCCACCGGATTCCTCGGCGCGCCAACCTCGGCGGCCAGGGCACTCAGTTCGGCCGCCAGTTCGTCGGCGAGGTGCCAGACGTCGGGCAGCAATTCGCGATCGGCGGTGAGCCCGAAGTCAAGCCGGTCCTGGTAGCTGAGCAGGGTGATGCTCAGGCCCATCCCGTCGAGCAGGACGTTCACCGGGTGTTGGGACACCACCCGGGCTCCCGCGCAGTACAGCGGGTCCGGCGATCCCGGGATGTTCGAGATCGTCACGTTGAATGGCGGCCTTATCCAACCCGAGCCGGTGGTCATCGAGATCACCCGGGCGGCCCGGGTCAGCAGCGCCGGGGGAACGGTGTGGTTCGCCTCGGTGAGCAGCTTGGCGGGGATGGCGCGGTGCCGTTCCTTGGCCGCCCGCATGACCTGGTGGGCGGAGATCAGTCGGGCGCGGGCATCGGCCTGGTCGGTGGGAATCGGCACGATCATCGAGGAGATCTGGTTGCCGTACTGTCGCTCGCCGGTGCGCACCGACACCGGCACCATGGCAACCAGGGGAGTCGCTACGTCGTCGCCCCGAGCGATCATGCGTCGCCGTAAGGCCCCGGCGCACACGGCGACCACGACATCGTTGACGGTTGCGCCGGGCACGGCGAACTTGGCGGCCTTGATCTGGTCTAGCGGCAACGACCCGAATGCGAATCGCCGTTGTGCCGAAATCCTGCCGCCGAAGGAGACTTTCGGGGCAGCGGCCCGAGGGTGCTGCAGATTGCGACCGTCTTTGTTGCGGGTGGCGAGCCGTTCGGCGCGGTCGGCGACTTTGGCGATCACGGCGGCACCGGGCAGGTGGCGCATGGTGGGGAGTTGATCGATATGGCGCAGCATGGGCGGCAGACCCCGCACCATTCGCGCGGGCTGAACGGGCAACGAGGCGAGCGCGCGCGCCAGCAGCCCGGCGTCACTGGGTGCGTCGCCGATCGCGGTGCCGGTCGGGGGTTTTTCGAGCTCCGGCCCGGCGTCCGGGAAGGGAACGGTGTCCAGCAGCGCGCCCAGCAACTCCATGCCCGAGACCCCGTCGATCACGCTGTGGTGCAACTTGGTCACCAGCGCGACGCGGTCGCCGGCCAGGCCGTGGATCACGTGGAGTTCCCACAGCGGTCGAGCCCGATCCAGCGGCCTCGACGCGATATCGGCGACGGCCCGGCCGAGTTGTTCGTCATCCCCGGGTGCGGGGAGCGCGCTTTCCCAGAGATGCGAATCCAGATCGAATGTGTCGTCCTGCACCAGCACGGGATAGTCGATGCCGAACGGGACCTCACGCACCCGCCAGCGCAACGGCGGCATCAGGTCGATGCGCTGGGCCAACAGGCCGCGGATCCGCTGCCCGTCCAGTCGCAGGCCATCCGTGGTGGTGGCCTCGACGATGGTGAGCTGACAGACGTGAGAATGGTTGCGGCCGTCCTCCATCGCGAAGAATTGGGCATCAACGCTGCTGAGCCGTCTCATTTGCGGCCTCCTCGGGGCTTGCGCACGCTCTGCTCGAGCACAGCGAGTTCCGCGCCGAACGCATCGGCGAGGCGGTCCAGGTCCTTGACCAGATAGCGGTCACCCACCAAGCCGATTTCCAAACGATCGGTGTAGCTGAAGACCGTGACGTTCAGGCCTAGGCTGTCGCTGATCGTGGACACCGGGTAGTGCTCGCAAACCCGTCGGCCCGCGCAGTAGAGCGGCGACCGGGGGCCCGGCACATTGGAGATGACGAGGTTGGCGACCGGAGAGAGCGCGTCGCTGGCCGCGACGGCCGTCATCGCGTGCATCGCCGGCCCGAACAGCACCGGCGGGACCAGATCATTGGCATCGCGCATCAACGAGGCCGGCACCGCCTCATTGCGGCGTTTGGCCGCACGCAGCTCCTTGCGGCACCGCTGCAGGCGAATCGCCGGATCGGTCACGTCGGTCGGCAATGCCGCCAGCATGGTGCCCACCTTGTTGCCATACGTTCCGAACTCGGCTTCGGCGCGAACCGACACCGGGATCGCCGCCACCAGCGGCTGTTCGGGAAGTTCACCGCGATCGGCGAGCCAGCGGCGCAGGGCACCGGCGCACAGGGTGACGACGACATCGTTGACCGTCGCCTCGAAGTGGGTCTTGATCTCCTTGACGTCCTCGAGCGGCAAGCTGGTCAGCGCCACCCGCCGATGCGGGGAGATCTTGCCGTTGAAACCCAGTCTGGGCGCGGTCACCGTCGCGGGGCTGGGTGCCGATGGCCCCCTGCGGATGGGTGCTTGGGCTCGTCGCATCGCGCTCCCCACCGCCGCCACGCCGGGTATCGAGCGCAGGGTTGCGATCTGATCCAAATGGGTCAGCGTGCGCCGAGCCGCGCCCGCGGACTGCCATTGGCGGCGTGGCATGCCCACGATGGTGCGCGCCAACATCCCGAGTTGGCCGGGCTCTTTCTCAGGTCGGTACCGCGGGGCCGGTGGCAGCACCCGCCCCTGCGGCGTGGTGTCGAACATTACGTTGAGCACCTCCCCGCCCGACATCCCGTCCACCGCGGCATGGTGCAGCTTGGTCAGCAGTGCGACCTTGTCGTCTTGCAGACCCTGGATCAGATACACCTCCCACAGCGGGCGGGAGCGGTCCATCGGATGGGCCGACAGCCGAGCGACCAACGTCTCGAGTGCGGCCCGGTTGCCCGGGGCCACCACCGCCGTCTCGCGGACGTGGAAGTCGAGGTCCACCTCGCCTTCCACCCACCACGGGTGGCCCAGATCGAGCGGAACGGTGGCCAGCCGCCAGCGCAGCGGGGGCAGTAGGTGCAGGCGGTCGGCCAACAGTTCGGCGATGTCCGCCCGGGTGAGTTCCTTACCGGACTCATCGGTGCGGTCCATGACCGCCAGGCTGGACACATTGGTGACGGTTCGACCATCTTCGGCGGCAAGAAACATGCTGTCGAGACTGGTGAGGGCGCGCATTTTGTCGGAGCTTTCTCGGGAGAGGGGACGGGGTGTTCAGCGCGTCGGGTCGAGCAGGATCTTCGCGTCGTGCGGGTTGTTCCGGAGCCGCTCGAAGGCGTCGGCGACGCCTTCTAACGCGACGGTCCCGGTCAGCAGCGGGGCCACGTCGAAATCGCCGACGGCCAGGTGTGCGAAGGTCTGCGCGAACTCGTCGAGCGTGTAGTACAGCGAGAAGCAGATGTCGAGTTCCTTGGCGATGCATTGGGCGGGCTCGAAGTGATCCGAGCTCATGTTGATGCCCGCCACGCCGATCCGGGTGCCGGGCGGGACACCGGCGATGAGCTGCTGGATCAGGCCGGGGACGCCGACGCATTCGAACGCGACGGTGGGACGAAGCGGCAACTGTCCGAACACGGTGTGCGCGGGTGCCATTCGTGCCGGGTCGTCGGTGACTGCGGCCGCCATGAAGGCCTCGAACGGGGAGTTCTCGTTCGGGTCGAGGACCACGTCGGCACCGAGTTGTGCTGCCAGGGACCGCCTTTCGGGAGAGAAGTCCGACGCGACGATGGGGCCGACGCCTTTCATCTTGAGCACCGCGATGACGGCGAGCCCGATCGGTCCGCGCCCGACCACCAGGGCGACGTCGTCGGTGGTGGTGTCGACGCGGGCCACCGTGCGGTAGGCCACCGCCAGTGGTTCGGTCAGTGCGGCGACCTCGGTCGGCACGTGATCGGGCACCTCGATCAGCAGTGGTTCGGACAGCAGCATGCGCTCGCTGTAGCCGCCGGGTGCCTCAGGGCCGGCGAAGCCCAGGGTCACCTTCTGCTCGCGGAGCAGAAACGGTGCCGAGACCACGCGGCGGCCGACCGGGATGCGTTGGTCGGTGTCGGGTCCGTAGGCCGCAATGCGGCCTACGAACTCGTGTCCGAATACCACCGGACGGCTGAGATCCATCATGTCGAATCCACCCGCGGCCTGGGTGGCCGCGTTGAATTCCGGGCCGTGGGCCGCGCAGTGCGGGTCCGATCCGCAGATGCCACAGGCCAGCACATCGACCAGCACCTCGCCGGGGTCGGGCACCGGCTCGGGCACCTCGGCGACCTGCAGCTGGGAGTCCTGCATCAAAACCGCACGCATCACGCACCACCCGCGGTGATGCCGGCGGCGCCGCCACCGATGTAGGTGATCGGACCGAGCCCCTGCGCCTCGGCGAGTTGACCGGTCAAGTGCGCAATCAGGGCCGCGTCCAGGATGGAGTGGAACTGGCCGTCGTCGGTGAAGTTGACGTTGGCGCCGCTGACCCGGAACAGGACCACGGTGTCTTCGGTGTTGGTTGCCGGGCAGGCGAGCGTGTGCACCGAGGAGCCGGGCTCGAACAGGTAGGAGCCGGCGGTCTGCGGCTGGTCGGCGTATTCCATGTAGTGCCAGGAGCCGCTGATGGTCCAGGCGTCGACGGTGCCGGTGTGGTAGTGCAGCTGGATCCGCGCACCGGGCGCGAACGTCGCCAGCACCACCCACTCGCCGTTCTCGATGTCCAGGCGCAGCGGCTTGAAGTGCACGCCGTCACCGAGGGCATCCCGAACCAGCGGAATGTCGTTGGCGTTGACGGTGAGCAGCTCACCCTGGGGCAGAGCTACCAGCGGCAGCGGTGCGCCGGTGGCGGTGGCAGCCGGAGCGGGGGCGGTCATGAGGGTCATGGTGGAGCCTTTCGGGAGTGTTGGGCTTGATGACTCCAACTGTGCCCGCCAGGAGACCCCAAATCTTGACGCCAGGGGACAAGTGCTTGACAGCAAGGGACATATCGGTGATCCGGGGCACATCCGCCCGGCAGCCTGATCAGCGTGGGTTCGCGCGCCGATCGAGATTGGGGTTGCTAGCCCAGCCCGTCGTTTCCGTCTGCGCCGAGCAGAATTCCGCCGGTGCCGCCGGCGCCGGGGCTGCCGGCGGGTGCGCCGGTGTCATCGGTGCCGCCGTTGCCGCCGTTGCCGCCGTTGCCGATCAGCACGGCGTCGCCGCCGGCCCCGCCGTCACCGCCGGTGCCTGTGCCGGTGCCGCCGACGTTGCCTTGGCCGCCTTGGCCGCCGGCGCCGCCGCCACCCGACAGCTGTCCGGCGGCGCCGCCCGCCCCGCCGGCGCCGCCGTCATCGCGCTGGGCAATTCCGCCGGTGCCCCCGGCGCCGCCATCGCCTAGCCAGCCGGCGTCACCGCCACGCCCGCCGGCACCGCCGGGGCCGCTCACGCCGAACCCGCCGGCGCCACCGGCTCCGGCGCCCGAGAGCAGCAGCCCGGCGCTTCCACCGTGACCTCCGTCCCCGGCGCTGGCGCTCCCAAATCCGCCCGTGCCGCCGATGCCGCCGCTGCCGAACAGCAATCCGGCATTCCCACCGGCCCCACCCGCTCCGCCGTGAGCTTGGCTATAAGGGCCAGGCCCGCCGGTGCCGCCGGCCCCACCCGGCCCGCCGAGCAGCCCGGCATCGCCACCGGCCCCACCGGCACCACCAGCCTCAGAATTACCTATTGTCATTCCGCCGGCGCCGCCGTGGCCCCCGCCGGCGCCGACCAGCCCGGACAACAGCCCACCGCTCCCGCCTGTGCCGCCGGCCCCGCCGAACGCAGAACCTAGGTAAGTGCCGACACCGCCGGCGCCGCCGTTCCCTCCGGCCCCGAACAGCCCGCCGGCACCACCTGTCCCACCGGCCCCGCCCGCGGCCCCAATTGCGGTGCTGTGGCCGCCGATACCGCCGGCACCGCCGTCACCGGAGAACCAGCCACCGGCTCCACCGGCTCCGCCATCACCTCCGGTGCCGCCGGTGCCCCAGAGCCCGGCGGCCCCACCAGCCCCGCCGTCCCCGCCGGCCAGGCCGGAGCCGCCGGCTCCGCCGTCACCGAGCAGCCATCCGCCGGGCGTGCCGTCGGCGCCGCTGCCGGTGGCGCCGGGGGTGCCGTTGCCGATCAGGGGGCGTCCGGTCAGTGCTTGGGCGGGTGTGTTGATCGCGGCCAGTGCCTGCTGCTGGGCGACGTGGATGGGTGAGGTGCTGGTGGGGGCGTTGTAGCCGTCCAAGCCCAGTAGCAGTCCGCTCATGCCGCCCGCGCCGGTGGCGCCGACGGTGGCGCCGGTACCACCCATGCCGCCGTTGCCGCCGTTGCCGATCAGCACCGCGTTACCACCGGTCCCGCCGGCACCGCCGCCGGTGGCGCCTTGTGCGCCGGTGCCGCCGGCGCCGCCGTTGCCGATCAGCAGCCCGGCGGTGCTGCCGTCGCCACCGTCACCTCCGCGACCGACCATGCTGCTTCCGCCGGTGCCGCCGGTGCCGCCGGTGCCGCCGGTGCCGCCGTTACCCAGCCAGCCGCCGGTACCGCCGGTACCGCCGGTCCCGCCGTCAGCTCCGGGACCGGACCTGCTGAATCCGCCGGTGCCGCCGGTACCGCCGTTGGAGAACAGCAGCCCCGCATCGCCGCCAGCCCCACCCGCACCCCCTATGGAGCCGGACCCGCCGTCGCCGCCGGCGCCCCCGCTGCCGAACAACCACCCGCCAGCACCACCGGGCCCACCCGCGCCCCCGGTGCCAAGGGCGTTGGTTCCGCCGTCGCCGCCGGCCCCGCCCGGCCCGCCCAGCAACCCGGCATGACCACCGGCCCCACCTGCGCCTCCGGCGCCGCCGCCAGACCCGCCGGTGCCGCCATGGCCGCCACCGGCACCGACCAGCCCGGACAACAATCCACCCGCTCCACCGGCCCCACCGGCACCCCCGGTGGAAACTGAATGTGTCGTCCCGCCGGCGCCGCCGACCCCCCGCCCCCCAGAAGTCCGCCGGTCCCGCCGGCCCCCCGACCCCACCCGTTCCGGGGGCTAAAATCCCGCTGAATCCGCCGGCTCCGCCGGCGCCACCGGTGCCCAGCAGCCAGCCGCCGGCCCCGCCCGCACCCCCGGCCCCAGCAACTCCGCTGCTGGTACTGCCGCCGGCCCCGCCGGCGCCGCCGGAGCCCCACAACCCGGCCGCCCCACCGGCCCCGCCGGCCTTACCGGGCGCACCCGAGCCGCCCGCACCACCGTCGCCGAGCAGCCAGCCGCCCGGGGCGCCGGCGGCCCCGGTGCCCGGTGCGCCGTTGCCGATCAACGGGCGCCCGGTAAGCGCCAGCACGGGTGCGTTGATCGCCCCTAGCAGATCCTGGGGCACCACTTGGGCCGGGTTGGCCAACGCCGCTGCGGCGGCGGACTCGGCGCCTGCATACGAGGTCGCCCCGGCGGCCAGGGCCCGTGCGAATTGCCGTTGAAAAACCTGGGCTTGGGCACTGGCGGCCTGGTAGGCCTGGGCATGCCCGGAGAACACCGCCGCGATCGCCGCCGACACCTCGTCCTCTGCGGCGGCCAGGATGTTCACGGTTGGGGCTGCCGCGCCCGCGGTGGCCTGACCCAGTGCCGAGCCGATTCCGGCCAGCTCGGTTGCCGCAGCCTCCACCAGTTCGGGTACTGCGATCACCAACGACATTCGAAACCTCCAGAAGATCATCACAATCCGGTGTGCGCTTCGACGACCACCATGAGCCGGGCACCGTCACCGTAACTTCAGGCGATATACCGCGTCGCGGTTATGGCCAAAGTTCTTTGCTTACTTGCTGATTGCGTGTGGTGACGCGCCTGGTGGATGACCATTTCGTGCACTGCCGGCCGGTGATCATGTGCATCGGATATGCAGATGCTATGTGGTTAAACCTGTTTGGCACGCCGCTAGGGTCGTGCGGACAGGCCCGGCGTGAATTGTCCTGATCTGCATTGAGATTGCTCGAATTCGTAACGTGAGCACCGAGCGGTGATCGTGGCCGGACCGCCCACGGTGAATCCCGGCGCGGCTCGAGTGGCTCGGCCGCGCCGGGATCTACGGTTCGGGTCTGGCGGGAGAACTGCTGGGTGTCAGGCCTCCTTGGTGGTGTGGCCGGCGGCGCCGCCGCCGATGTAGTTGATCGGTCCGAGGTTTTGCTCTTCGGCCTTCAGTTGGGTCACGTGGGCGATCAGGGCGGCGTCGAGGATGGAGTCGAACTGGCCGTCGTCGGTGAAGTTGATGTTGGCGCCTTGCACGCGGACCAGGAAGACGGTGTCTTCGGTGTTGGTGGTGGGGGTGACGAAGGTGTGCACCGACGAGCCCGGCTCGTAGAGGTAGGAGCCGGCGGTTTGCAGCTGGTCGGGGTACTCGAGGTAGTGCCAGCAGCCGGAGAGCGTGTAGACCTCGGCGGTGCCGGTGTGGTAGTGCAGCGGCACGGTGGCGCCGGGTTCGAAGGTGGCCAGTACCAGCCATTCGCCGTTCTCGATGTCCAGGCGCAGGGGTTTGAAGTGCACGCCGGGGCCGAGGGCGTCGTGCAACAGGGGTACGTCGTGTTCGTTGACGGTCAGCAGTTCGCCCTGCGGCAGGGCCACCAGGGGCAACGGGGCGCCAGTTGCGGTGGTCGCCGGTGCGGGTGCGGTCGCCAGGGTCATGGTGGGGTCCTTTCGGGATATGGCGGGGCTGTCGACTCCAACCGTGCCTGCGGCGCTCCCTGATGTCTTGACGGTAAGGGACAAACGCTTGACCGTAAGGGACGTTCGGCGATCGGAAGCCCGCGGCGGAACCCGCACGCCTGGCCTAGGGGTGGGGTGTTTGCGGCCGCCGGGCATCGCCGTGGTGCCGGTGGTGATCCGCGGGTTTTCGATGGCCGTGCTCGGCGCCTCATCGCTGGGTGGCAGGTGCCTCGATCGCATGTGCGTCCCCTCGGGTCAAGTAGGTGTCCCTTGCTGTCAATACATCGACGGCCCGGACGGGCAGGCTAAGGGCTAACAACAACGTCCACAGCGAATGGAAACCCATCGTGAGCACCGACCAATCTGCGCGTCCCGCACCGTTTTTCGCCCAGCGCAAGATCTTCATCACCGGAGCCAACGGCTTCATCGGCGCAAACCTCGCGGCCCGGCTACGCCAGCTCGGCGCGAGGGTGACCGGCGTCGACCTGGTCGCAGATCCCGCCAACGGAATCATCGCCGGCAGCACTGCCGACCCGGCCGCTTGGGCATCGGCACTGGACGGCGTCGACGCGGTCGTGCACCTGGCGGCGTTGGTGAGCACCGTGGTTGCGGTCGAAACCGCTTGGGACGTCAACGTGCTCGGGACCAAGAAGGTCATCGACGCTGCGGTCGACGCGGGGGTGCGCCGGTTCGTGCACCTGAGCTCGATCGCCGCGTACGGGTGGGATTTTCCCGACCACGTGACCGAGGATTACCCGACCAGGGTGACCGCCGGCCTGAGCACTTACGTCGACACCAAGACCAACTCCGAGTTGGTCGCGCTCGCCAACGCCAACCGCGGCATGGAGATGGTGGTCGTGCGTCCCGCCGACGTCTACGGCCCCGGCTCGGTGTGGATCCGCGAGCCGATCGCGATGGCCAAGGCCAACCAGCTGATTTTGCCGGAACGGGGCTCCGGCGTGTTCGACGTGATCTACATCGACAACTTCGTCGACGCCATGGTGCTGGTCCTGGCCACCGAGGGCATCGCCGGGGAGGTTTTCAACCTCGGCGAGGAGCTGGCGGTTAGCTGCCAGGAGTACTTCGGCGAGGTCGCGTCCTGGACCGGCGCAAAGGTCCGCTCGGTGCCGATCCGGATCGGTGCACCGGCTCTGGGAGCCATCGGCCGCATCCAGCGTCGACTCGGTATGAGCAGCGAACTCGGCCCGGCCCTGCTGCACATGCTCAACCGCCGCTATGTCGTCTCCAACGACAAGGCCCGTGACCGCTTGGGATTCAAGCCGGTCGTCTCCTATCACGAGGGGATGGCCCGATCCAAAGAATGGGCCCGCCATGAGGGCCTCATTTGAGATCCGAGCCTAGGCACCAACGGATTCCACGAAAGACACGAAAGAAAGGAACGCGCAGAATGAGCCCCATCGACGCCGCCCGCGTCTACCGGATGATGGTGCGGATGCGTCTGGCCGAAGAGGCCCTGGTCGAGGCGTGGCAGGAGGGGCTGGTTCCCGGCGAATACCACTCCGCCATCGGCGAAGAGGGCATCGTCGCCGGCATCCTCACCCAGCTATTCGAATTCGACACCCTGGCGTTGGACCACCGCAACACCGCGCCGTTGGTGGGTCGGGGCATCGACCTGCAGGCCCTGATGCTCGAAGTGCTGGGCTCCGGCCAGGGCATCGCCAGCGGCATGGCGGGGCACATGCACATCTTCGACCCCGATCTGCGCGCCGGAGCTGACGGCATCGTCGGTGCCGCCGGCCCGCTGGCTGTCGGACATGCGATCGCGCACACCCGGCTGCACCCGGGCAGCGTCGCGATCGCCTTCCACGGGGAGGCCGCGATGAGCCAGGGAATGCTGATGGTGGCCTACAACATGGCCGTGGCGTGGAACCTGCCCGTGGTGTTCGTCTGCAAAGACAACAAATGGGGCATCACGACCTACTCCAAGGACCAGACCGGTGCCGACCCGATCAGCCGAGCACGCGGCTTTGGACTCGAGGTCGCCAGCGCCGCCGGACACAAGGTCGCCGACGTGCATGCAGCGGCGGGGCGGCTCATCGAGCGTGCCCGCTCCGGCAACGGATCCGGCTTCCTCTACGTCACCTGCCACCGGCCCGGCGGCCACTTCGAAGGCGATCCGCTGGTCGGCCTGCTGCGTGCCCCCCGCAAGCAGCTGTCGGTCTGGGTGCCGGAGCTGCGTTCCGGGCTGACCGCCACCGAAAGCGGTTCGCGCACAGACAAACTGCGCGCCATGGCCGGCATCGGCAAGCGCGCCGCGCGGTTCGCCTACGACGTGGGCCGCACTGCCGGCAAGGATCCCGTCCGCCGGGGCCGGTCCTTGATCAGCGCGGACGCCGCAACCGCCATCGAAGCCCAGGAGCGAGCCGAGGTGCTCGCCGCCATGACCGAAGCACGCGCCCGCGTCGGCAAGCGGGCCGGCTTCGGCATCAAGACAGGAGCAGACCGATGACCATCATGCGCTACGACGAGGCCGTCGACCACGCACTCGGGCAGGCGATGGCCGCCGATCCGCGGGTGCTCACCTGGGGCGAAGACGTCCAGATCCTGCGCCGGGTGCTGCTGAGTCGATTCGGACCCGACCGGGTGCGCGACACCCCGATCTCCGAACAGGCGTTCATGTACGCCGGAGTCGGTGCGGCGATGGCAGGGCTGCGTCCGGTCGTCGAGCTGTACATGATCGACTTCGGCACCGTCGGCTGGTCCGCGATCATCAACGCGGGCTCGAAGTTCAAGGACTTCTCCGGTGGCCGCTGGAACGTGCCCATGGTGCTACGGGCCGGGGTCGGCGGCTGGTACGCCGACGGCGGCGAGCACGAGCAGACGCTGTGGGGCACCCTGGCGTCCTACCCGTCGACCGAGGTCGTCGTGCCCTCCACGCCGGCCGACGCGGCGGGCCTGATGCTGTCGGCCGTGCGCAGCGACGAGTTCACCGTTTTCCTCACCCCCAAGCTGCTCGATCAGCAGATCCTGGACTACCTCGGTGGTGACCAGCGGTCCACGGTCGACCTGACCGACGTGCAGCCCGCAGCCGGTGTCCGCGGCGAGGTGCCCGACCGGGTCGAGCCGATTCCGTTCGGCCAGGCGGCAATTCGACGCGACGGGTCAGACCTGACGCTGGTGTCGGTGGGCGTCGGCGTGCATCGCTGCCTCGAGGCGGCCGAGCGACTGTCCGCCGACGGCATCGAGGCCACCGTGCTGGACCTGCGCACCCTGGCCCCACTGGACAAGGAGGCCATCGTCGAGCACGTGAGCCGGACCGGCCGGGTGGTCGTCGCCGACGAGGACTACGTTCGCGGCGGGCTCACCGGCGAGGTCGCCGCGCTGCTGCTGGAAGCCGGGACCAGCGCCCGTTACGCGCGGGTGGCGGTCGAGCAGACCATCCCATTCGCGCCACACCTGGAGTACGCCGTCCTGCCCAACGCGGAACGGATCATCGCCGCCGCCAAGTCATTAGCCTGAGGACCCCGAGATGACCACCACCCTTCCCCTTGTCCAGATCGCGCTCAGCGTTCGCGACATCCAGCACTCCCAGCGCTGGTACCGCGACATCTTCGGCCTCACCGAGGCCGGCGGTACCCACATGTTCATCCCGGCGCTGGGCTCCGAGGACGTCCAGGGCGTGCCGGGCGCCACCAGCGTGTGCTGGTGGCTGCTGGACGGCAAACCCGGCTTCCAGCTGGAGCTGTTCGAGTTTTCCAAGCCGCACCCGCGTCCGATTCCGCAGGACTGGCGCCCGTGCGACATCGGCTACACGATGCTCGGCTTCCACGTCACCGACTTCGACGCGACGCTGGGGAATCTCACTCGCCGCCGCGTGCCCCCGCTCACCGAGCCCATGGGGGAGCCCGGTTCTCGCCGGGTCTGTGTCAAGGATCCCGATGGAACCCTGCTGGAGATCCTGGAGGCGGACCCTGTGGTTGCCGGCATGGCGGCGCGCCCCACCGGATCGCCGGCGGTCGCCCGCTTCGCCACCCTGTCGGTGCCGGACCTGGCCGAGGCGCGGCGAACCTGGGTGGACGTGATGGGGCTGCCCGAAGTCGACTACCGGCTGCACTACCCCGAGCACGAGCAGCTGTGGGGCTTGGCCGGGGCAGATCGCGAATCCTTCGTGGTGCGCGCCGGTGACAGCCTGCTCGAGGTGGTGCAGTACCTCGACCCGGTCGGCAAGCCATGGCCGGCCGGCTACCACATCAGCGACATCGGCATCCTCAACGTCGCGCTGGGACCTCAGGACCGGGCGAGCCTCGACGCGCTCGTCGCCAAGGGGCAGCACCACGGGATACACCCGAACAGCACCAAGTCCACCCTGCTGGACCGCTGGTGGCATGCCAGCTATGTCAATGATCCGATGGGCTTCTCGATCGAGCTGCTGTTTCATGGGAGCAAGGGGCATCGGCACCGCGCCGACCCGTTCAACCTGATCGAACTCGGCTTCACCGAAAAAGAACCACCCGTTACCCGGGCCCGCGCGGTCGCCCGCTGTGCGGCGTCGCCCGAACAGGTGTGGACGGTGTTGGCCGACCACGAGCCCATGGCCCAGTGGACTCCGTTCCAGCGCTCCGAGGTGCTCAGCACCGGCGATACCGACGGTGTCGGCCTGGTCCGGCGGCTCAGCGGCGGCCCGGCCGGGATGTCGGTGGTCGAGCGGGTGGTCGCCGCCGAGGCGCCTTACCGCTTCGAATACCGCGCCAAGGGGGCGCCCGGTCTGAACCGCTACCACGCGTTCGTCACCGTCGAGCCGGACTCCTCCGGAGGCTGCACGATCACCTGGGAGGCGCAGTACCGTTCCCAGCTGCCCGGCTCGACGTTGATCACCACCAGGATGCTGCGCATTCTGGTCCGCGGGCTGGCCCGCCGGGCCGAGCGGACCGGTGCCCGGATAACCGCGTAGTCGATTTCGCGGTCGATCCGCTGGGGCCATCGGGCCTTGACGGCGGGGAACGGATGCTTGACTGTAAAGGACGTGTCGGTGATCCGTGGCACCGCGTTGACCGGTTATCCGGCGCTGGTGAGCGAACTCGGGGCGGATCCCGAGGCGCTGCTCGCCCGCGCTGGCGTGAAGCGGTCCGATGTCGGCCGATTCGACGCATTTATCACCTATCTGGCGCTGATCCACGCGGTCGAATCCGCTGCGGCAGTGACGAAAACACCTGACTTCGGCCGTCGGCTGGCCGAACGCCAAGGCATCGAGATCCTGGGGCCGGTCGGGGTGGCGGCGCGGACCTCGAAATCGGTTGCCGAGGCACTCGACACTTTCGAGCACTACCTCGCCGCCTACAGCCCCGCGATCGCCGCGACGATGAGCCGCGAGCCCGGCGGTGAAGCCTCATTCCTGGAGTTCAAGATCCTGATCGCGCACCCGCCGGCGCACCCACAGACCACCGAGTTGTCGCTGGGAGTCATGTTGCGGGTGCTGCGCTTTCTGCTGGGTGCTGGGTATGCGCCCACCGTGGTCGACCTTCCGCACCCGGCGCTGACCCCGCGGGAAGACTACCTGCGCTACTTCGCGTGCACACCTCGCTTCGGGTCGCACAGGGGCGGATTCCGGTTGCCGAGCGAGGACCTGCAGCGCCCCCTGGTCAGAGACGAGCTGGCGCATCGTGTCGTGCTCGAATATCTCGACACCGTCATCGACCGGCAACGGCCGACAATGGCCTCCTCGATTCGAGAACTGATCCGCCAGCTGTTGCCGACCGGCGCGGCGACGGTTCCGGTGATTGCCGACCAGTTTCGGCTGCACCCCAAGGCATTACGGCGCCGACTCGCCGCCGAGGGGACGAACTTCAACGCGGTTGTCGACGACGTTCGGCGGGAGGTGACCGAACGCTACTTGCGCGACAGCGACATGACGCTCACGCATCTGGCCCGGCAACTGGGTTATGCGGAGCAAAGCGTGCTCTCCCGGTCGTGTCAACGGTGGTTCGGTGCGAGCCAGGCGTCGCTGAGGGCGCAGTGGCAACGGACCGCATCGCCGATCACGCTGCAGTCCACCCGCTGATCGTCCGTTGCGGTCAAAGTCATGTCCTTTGCTGTCAAGACACCGGTGAATTCGGTGAGCATGCTGGTTTGAGACGACCACACCCACAACGAATGGAATCGCAATGAGCGAACACGAATTCGACCGTCCCGCGCCCTCGCTGTCCGGTCGCACGATCTTCATCACCGGAGCCAACGGCTTCATCGGCCGCGCCATGGCGGCCCGGTTCCGCGCCCTCGGCGCCGTGGTACGCGGTGTCGATCTGGCGGCCGATCCGGCAGGGGACGTGGTCGCAGGTGACATCACGCGTCCCGAGACCTGGGCGGCGGGGCCGACGGGGCTGGAGGGGGCGGACACCGTGATCCACACCGCCGCGCTGCTGGGGGCGGCGTTCCCGCTGAAACAGGCCTGGCACGTCAACGTCCTGGGCACCAGCCGGGTGCTGCGCGCGGCGATCGACGCCGGGGTCCGCCGGTTCGTGCACTTTTCCTCGGTGGCGGCCTACGGCTTCGAGTTCCCCGACGGTGCGGATGAGACCTATCCCGTGCATGTCAACGGCGACGTCTACACCGACACCAAGGTGAACTCCGAGGCGGTCGTGCTGGCCGCGCACGGCGCCGGCGAGATTGATGTCACCGTGATCCGGCCTGGCGATGTCTGGGGTCCCGGCTCGGTGTGGGTCCGTTCGCCGATCGCCGAGATGCGCAAGAGGACCGGCTTTCCGCTGCCCAACGGCGGAAACGGCATCTTCTCCCCGGTGTACATCGACAACTTCGTCGACGGCATGGTGCTCGCCGTGTCATCCGATGACGCGGTGGGCCAGATTTTCAACATCACCGACGGCAAAGGTGTGCGGTGCGCCGATTTCTTCGGCCGGATGGCGAGCATGAGTGACGGCACGATCCACACGCTGCCGATCCGGGTGGCCGCACCGGCCGCCGAACTCCTCGGCTCGCTGCTGCGCCGTTTGGGCCAGAAAACCGATCTGTCGGCCGGAACGATGTGGCTGGTCAATCGGCCCGGCGCCTATTCGATCGAGAAGGCCCAGAAGATGCTGGGCTACCAACCGCGGGTTTCGATCGAGGAGGGGATGGCCCGCGTCCACGAGTGGGCACGGGCCGAACGTCTCATCTGAGCGCCGGCGCCAGCACCGCGCAACGGACCCCAATGCCTCCGATGGTCCCCGTGACAAGGCAATACGGTGACTGACAGCACACTCGGGGTGGGTTTCGTTGTCGCTGGCGAGCCGGTTGTGGCAGTCTCTGGGGCGTGGATGAGCGACCTGGGACTCAGAGCGACAGCGCGTCGGCGGGAAAGACGGCGCCGCCTGTGCGGCCGCTCTCGTCAGACCAGCAGCCGGCGACCAAGGCAGACTTGTACGCCGCGGTCGATGCGATGCGCGCCGATATGCGTGAACTGCTAGAACAGATCAGCACCCTGATCAAGGAAGCAAATCAGAAATAGGCCGCCCGGCCAGGCGGCATGATGAACGGGTGAGGCCGTTTCGCATCGATGTTCCCGAAGACGTTATCGATGACCTGAAAGCCCGTCTGGCGCGCACCCGTTGGCCGGAGGCCGAGTGTGCCGACGATTGGAGCCAGGGCATCCCGCTGAGCTACACGCGGGACTTGGCCGCCTACTGGGCCAACGAGTACGACTGGCGGGCGCGCGAGGCCGCGCTGAACCGCTTCGACCAGTTCATCACCGAAATCGATGGCCTGGATCTGCATTTCATCCATCAACGCTCCCCGCACGAGGACGCGTTTCCGCTGCTGATCACCCATGGCTGGCCCGGCTCGGTGGTGGAGTTCCACAAGGTGATCGAGCCGCTGGCCAACCCCACCGCCCATGGCGGGCGCGCCGAAGACGCCTTCCACGTCGTCTGCCCGTCCCTTCCCGGATACGGATTTTCCGGCAAGCCGAGCAGCACAGGCTGGGGAGTGGACAGGATCGCGCGGGCCTGGGAAACGCTGATGCAGAACCTGGGCTATCAGCGATACGGCGCCCAGGGCGGCGACTGGGGCGCCGCGGTCACCACCCAGATCGGCCGAAACGGCGGGCGCTGTGTGGCCATTCATCTCAATATGCCGATCGCCATGCCCACGCGTACAGCGCTGACCAACCCGACCGCGGCAGAACAAGAGGTGCTGGCAGCGTTGGCGTACCACCGGAAATGGGGAACCGGCTACTTCAAACAACAGTCCACCCGACCCCAGACCGTGGGCTACGGCCTGACCGATTCCCCGGTGGGACAACTGGCTTGGATCGTGGAGAAGTTCTGGGCATGGATGGACTGCGCGGGAAACCCGGAGAACATCCTCACCCGCGACGAGCTACTGGACAACGTCATGATGTATTGGGTAAACGCCGCCGCGGCGTCGTCGGCCCGCTTCTACTGGGAGAGTTTCAAGGTCTGGGGGCAGACCGAGCGGGTCGAACTGCCCACCGGTGTGGCGTCGTTTCCCAAGGAGGTGCTGCGTGCACCGCGCGCCTGGTGTGAACCGAACTACAACATCACCCACTGGACGACGATGCCGCGCGGTGGTCACTTCGCCGCGTTCGAACAGCCGGAATTGTTCGTCGGAGACGTCCGTGCGTTCTTCGCCACGGTGCGCTGACGCGACCGCGGCACAACCGGGCCGGCTGCGTGAAAAAGTTGTGCGCTAGCCGGGCAGGTTGCACCGGGGGCGTGGCAGGCTAGGGGACATGCATCTGGTTGACGGTCAGCGGGATCCGGCCGCAAGCTTTCCCTTGGCCCTTGGCCCTTGGCCCTTGGCCCTTGGCCCTTGGCCCTTGGCCCTTGGCCCTTGGCCCTTGGCCCTTGGCCCTTGGCCCTTGGCCCTTGGCCCTTGGCCCTTGGCCCTTGGCCCTTGGCCCTTGGCCCAGGCCGTCGACGACCAAGCCGAACGCCGGCGGGCCAATCGTGCGGTCGCCGTCAGCGCGGCCGGGCTGGGGTTGACAGGTCTGATCGAACTGGCGATAGCCCTGGTGTCCGGCTCGGTGGCCTTGCTCGGCGACGCACTGCACAACCTGTCCGATGTCTCCACGAGTCTGGTTGTGTTCGTTGGGTTTCGGAGCTCGCGCAAGTCGGCGAGCGAGCGCTACCCGTACGGTTTGGAGCGGGCCGAGGATCTCGCCGGGATTGGTGTGGCGCTGGTGATCTGGGCCAGCGCCGCGGTTGCCGGGACCGAAAGCGTCGGCAAGTTGTTGCGGCACGGCTCAACCCAGCATGTGGGCTGGGGGATCGCCGCCGCGGCGGTTGGCATTGTCGGCAATCAGCTGGTGGCCCGTTACAAGCTCGTTGTCGGGCGCCGGATTCAGTCATCAACGATGATCGCCGATGCGAAGCATTCCTGGCTGGACGCGCTGTCCTCGGCGGGCGCGCTGCTGGGATTGTGTGGTGTCGCGATGGGGTGGGGATGGGCCGACGGGGTTGCCGGGCTTGCGGTGACGGGATTCATCTGCCATGTGGGTTGGGAGGTGAGCTCCGAGATCGGGCATCGCCTGCTCGATGGGGTAGACCCGGGCGTGGTGGACACCGCCGAAGCGGTCGCCGCCGCCATACCGGGAGTCGTTCACGCGCACGCGCGGGCCCGCTGGACCGGACGCACGCTACGCGTGGAGGTCGAGGGCTGGGTGGACCCCGCCATGTCGGTGGCCGACGCGGACGACATCGGCCGGCGGGTCGCCGACCAGCTTGGGGCCAGGTTGCCGCAGATGCGCAGTTTCAGCTGGGCCGCACGCGGTGTGCCGCTCGGCTAGCACCGCCGGTCGGCCTCGATCTAGACGACGCGCCACCCGCGGCGGGCGCGAAACCGCATATCCCACAGGTAAAGCTGATAGATCAAGATCCACGCCCGATGGGGGATGAGCCGGTCGGCCAGCCGTAGGGCGGCCAACAGCCACTCGAATCGGCTCTGCTGGGATTGCGACCAGTCCAACCGCATCATCGCGCGAAACTCCGGCGCCAAGAACCCCGTCGTCGCGAACAGGTTGAACGGCCCCGCCAGCGCCCGCAGCGGCCACGGCAGAAACGCCATCGAAGCCACCCCTCGGAGGTGTTCGCGCACCGGTGGGTCGATGTGCAGCTCATCGAGTGAGCGCTTCCAGTACTCGTCGAAGGCGATCCGGTCCGGCGGCCACATGCGCTCCGGCACTTGAAGGGTGGTGCCCAGCCGTTTGGCGTCGAGGTAGACCGAGTCGGCGGCGCCGTCATCGAGCGGTCCGTGCAGGAATTCGTGTTGCTCGACGAAGTAGCGGTACAAGCAGGCGGCCACCCACAGCTGCAATTTGGGATCGAAGGCGTTATAGGACACCGGACTCGACGAGGTGGACCGGACTTGCCGGTGTACCGAGTCCACCGCAGCGCGGATCAACGCGCGGTCGGACTCCGACCCGATGGTGGCAACCGCCAGGTAGGTGCCGGTGGTGCGGGCGCGCTTGAACGGATGCTTGTAGACGTTGCCGCTGTCCACCGGACTCTCCAGCACGCCATACCCGACGCCGGGCAACGACAGCTGCATGATCACGTTGGCGGCGGGCAGCAACAGCGCGGCCGGGTTCAACAGGTCGGCGACCCGGGTCGCGGGACGCTTCATCGGGATTCCTGACCCATGAGGATGAGTAGACCACGCGCCGGGGGGTGCCGTCATGGACTAGCCGAACGCGCGGGCCCGGTGGCCACCGGACGGCCATGTGAGACGCTGCCTGAGTGGTTGCGTCGGCACGGCAGGCCCGGACGGTCGGTGTCCTGGTGGGCTATCTGGCCGACCTGGTGCTGGGCGACCCACAGCGAGGTCATCCGGTCGCGGTGTTCGGGCGGCTGGCCGCGGGGTTGGAGCGGGCCAGCTATCGCGATACCAGGGCCGCCGGCGCGGTGTACGTTGGCGTGCTGGTTGGCGGGGTGGGCCTGCTGGGTGCGGTCTTGGGGCGCCCGGCCGGCAGGCCGTGGTCGGTCGCGGCGACGGCGATGGCGACCTGGGTATCGCTGGGCGGAACCTCGCTGGTGCGCACTGGCCGGGAAATGGCCGAGCTGTTGGACCGCGGCGACCTCGATGCCGCCCGGCGGTTGCTGCCGTCGCTGTGTGGTCGCGATCCGGCCCAGCTGGACGTGCCGGATTTGACCCGCGCGGCCCTGGAATCGGTTGCCGAGAACACTTCCGACGCGCAGGTGGCGCCGCTGCTGTGGGCGGCGGTCGGCGGCGTGCCGGCGGTACTGGTATATCGCGCCGTCAACACCCTGGATGCGATGATCGGCTACCGCTCGCCGCGCTACCTGCGATTCGGTTGGGCCGCAGCGCGGCTGGATGATCTGGCCAACTACTTCGGGGCCCGCGTGACCGCGGGGCTGGTGGTGCTGTGCGCGCCGCTGGTCGGTGGGTCAGCGCTGGGCGCGGTGCGGGCCTGGCGGCGCGACGCGGCGCGGCACCCCAGCCCCAACGCCGGGGTGGTCGAGGCCGCTTTTGCCGGGGCGCTCCGGGTGCGTCTGGGCGGGCCCACCCGGTACCACTTTGAGCTGCAGATTCGCCCCACCCTCGGGGACGGCGGTCAACCCACGGTCGATGACCTGCGCCGCGCCGTGACGTTGTCGCGGGCCGTGCAGGCCGCCGCGGCAGTGGGCGCCGGGCTCTTTGTCTACCGCCGGCGGCCGTAGCGGTCGGCGAGCTTTTGCTCGATGGTCATCGGTGTGTCCGCGGGCGGCGCATCCTCGCGGGCGCGTGTTTCGCGCCGGCGGGCCCGCAGTTCGGCGTAGGCGAAGTAGCCGAGTCCGATTGGCGCCAGAATGCCGAAGGCGATCCACTGGATGCCGTATGACAAGAACGGTCCGGAATCCAGATGCGGCAAGCCGATCAGACCGAGCCCGCCTGGTTGGTTTTCGACCAACTGCAGATAGGAGCCGGCCAACGGCACTCCGGTCAACGTGGAGATCTGCTTGGCGTTGATCGAGTACACCTGCTCGAAGCCGTCTCGGGAGAACGGCTCCTTGCCCGCCATGGTGGGCTCGAAGTCGCGCAGCCGTGCCGTGATGGTCAGGGTCTGGTCCGGGGCGCGGGGGATAGGCGGCACGTGCGAGCCCGGTTCGGGGCGGACGTACCCGCGGTCGACGAGGACGGTGGGTCCGCCGTCGACGGCGAACGGGGTCAGTACCTCAAACGCCTGGTCTCCGTCGACCACCCGCAGCCGGGCCAGCACCTGCACATCGGACAGATAGTGTCCGGTCGCCGTCACGCTGCGCCACTGCGCCTCGGGAGCTGACGAATCTTGCTGTGGCAGTAATGTTTTGACCGGAACCGCCGGCGAACTCAGGGCATGGTTGATCTGGCGGTTCTCCCGCGACGTCTTGGTGTTCTTTCCCAGCTGCCACGGCGCGAGCACCGTGAAGCACAGGTAGGTGAACGCGATGACCACCAGGGCCAGCGCTATCCACCCGGGCCGCAGCAGAAACGCCAGGCGTCGCATCACACCTTGCCGTCCTGCGCCAACTGTTCGTCCACCCAATCGTGCAAACCGGGCAGGGCGGCCTCGATGACGACGAGGACCTCCTCGAAGTCGTCATGGCCCCCGTAGTAGGGGTCCTCGACATCGAGAACGTAGGCCCCCGACTGTGGGTCAAACGAACGCAACATCCGCAGCCTGCTCTCCTCCACGCCGAGCTGACGCAACTGCCGGGCGTGGTTGCGCCCCAGCGCGATGACCAGATCCGCCTCCAGGTGGTCCGTGCCGACCTGGGCGGCGCAGTGATCGGTGGGGTAGCCGTGGGAGTGCAGCACCTGCC
The DNA here is from genome assembly GCF_003584745.1 of Mycobacterium pseudoshottsii JCM 15466. Taxonomy (NCBI): domain Bacteria; kingdom Bacillati; phylum Actinomycetota; class Actinomycetes; order Mycobacteriales; family Mycobacteriaceae; genus Mycobacterium; species Mycobacterium pseudoshottsii. The sequence goes on along the minus strand of NZ_AP018410.1, from coordinate 3,664,720 downwards.
TTGCCCGTTCGTCGGCCCGATTGCCGACGTGCCAGTTGCCGGTGCCGGCGCTGGTCACCCGCACCGCCTCGCCCAGCCCGCGTTCCCGCAGCTGGTGGGCGAACATCTTCTCGGCCATCGGCGAGCGACAGATGTTGCCGGTACACACGAAAGTGACGTGCAGCGTTGAGTCAGACACCTAACGCCTCCCGCAATTCGTCGACCGTGCCGGCATGCAGGGCGGCGCCGCTGTGGGTACCGGCGGCGAAGTCGGCCTTTCCGTAACCCCAGCCAACCACGACCGTGTCGATGCCATGGGCGGCCGCGCCCTCCACATCGTGGCTGCGGTCACCGACCATGAGCACCCGTTCGGGCAGCGGGTGCAGCTGGGCCAGCGCGTGGGCGAGCACCTCGGTCTTGCTGCGGCGTGCGCCGTCGCCGGTCGCGCCGGCGATCACCTCGAAATGCGCGTCGAGCCCGAAATGGGCGAGTACCCGCCGCGCCGTTGGCTCCAGCTTGCAGGTGGCCACCGCCAGCCGAACCCCGGCGGCACGCAGGTCGGCCAGCAACGGCGCGATCCCGTCGAACAGGGTGTTCATCGCCCAACCACGGGCACCGTATTCGGCCCGGAAGGCGGCGATCGCGTCCTCGACGCGGTCGCCGAGCTCCATGGCGTGAAAGGTGTCGTCCATCGGCGGGCCGACGATCTGGGCGACCAGGTCGCCGTCGGGAACGGCGGCACCGATGTGGTTGAGTGCGTGGCGGAAGCTGGCCACAATCCCGTGGGCCGAGTCGGTCAAGGTGCCGTCGAGATCGAAGATCACCAGCTGCGGCGTCCTCTCCGGGCACCGGGTGTCCTGCGGTGTGGCGCCGGGGTCAGCCGGTGAATCGGCTGCAATCGAACCTGTCACCACTCCATTGTCGTTGATGCGGCGGTCGGCGGGGTCGGCAGGAGCTGGCGAGACCGGCTTGAGCAGCCGAGTTTGGTCGGACCCGGCCGGTGCCCGGGACTCGCGGCCGCGCGGGTAGCCGTGTGCCAGGCAGGGGCGTAGTGCTCCGGATGCCTGGTTCTGTCACCGGCGCACTAGTGTTTTCTAGGTGGCGAGTCTGGACACGAGCCCGCTGGCGGCGGCGCGTTATCACGGGGATCAGGCCGCCACGCCCGGCATGCTGGATTTCGCCGTGAATGTCCGCCACCCGCACCCGCCGCACTGGCTGGTCGAACTGCTGGCGCAGCGGCTGACCACGCTGGCACGCTATCCCAGCATCGAGGACACCCAGCGCGCGCAGGATGCGGCGGCGCTGCGTCACCGCCGAACCCGCGCGGAGGTGCTGCCGCTGGCCGGGGCCGCCGAGGGTTTTGCCCTGTTGAGTAACCTGCGTCCGGTTCGGGCAGCAATCATCGCGCCGTCATTCACCGAGCCGGCCGCGGCCCTGAGCGCCGCGGGGATCCCGGTGCACCATGTGGTGCTGGCGCCGCCGTTCCGCCTGGATGAAGCCGCGGTCCCCGACGATGCCGACCTGGTCGTCGTCGGCAATCCGACCAACCCGACCTCGGTGTTGCACAGTCGCGAGCAGCTGCTGGCATTGCGCAGGCCGGGCCGGATCCTGGTGGTCGACGAGGCGTTCGCGGACGCTGTTCCCGGCGAGCCGCAGTCGCTGGCCGGCGACTGCCTGCCCGACGTGCTGGTGCTGCGCAGCCTGACCAAGACGTGGTCACTGGCGGGTCTGCGGGTGGGGTACGCCCTTGGCACGCCGGACCTGCTGGACCGGCTGACCCGGATGCGGGCCCACTGGCCGGTGGGCACCCTGCCGTTGACGGCCATCGCGGCCTGCTGCACGCCCGAAGCGGTGGCCGAGGCCGCCGCCGATGCTCGACTGCTGCTGGCAGCGCGGGCCGAGATGGTCAGCGGCCTCGGTTCGGTTGGTGCCAGCGTGGTCGATGGCTGCGCACCGTTTGTCTTGTTCAGCGTCCCCGATGCCGATGAGCTCCGCAAACGGCTGCATCAGCGCGGAATCGCGATCCGCCGCTGCGACACCTTCGTCGGCTTGGACGACGGGTATCTGCGCGCGGCGGTGCGGCCCGAATGGCCGCAGCTGGTCGATGCCATCGCCGAAGTCAGGCAGGCCGGCCGCAGCGGGAGGCGACGATGAGCGTTCGGCTCGCTGACGTTATCGAAGTGCTCGACGGCGCATATCCGCCGCGTCTTGCCGAGTCCTGGGACTCGGTCGGCCTGGTGTGTGGAGATCCCGGGGAGCCGGTGGAATCGGTGACGGTCGCGGTGGACGCCACACCGGCGGTTGTCGATGAGGTTCCGGAGCGCGGGTTGCTGCTGGCCCATCACCCGTTGCTGTTGCGCGGGGTCGATACGGTGGCCGCCAATACCGCCAAGGGTGCGCTAATCCACCGTTTGATCCGGACGGGTCGCTCGCTGTTCACCGCGCACACCAACGCCGACTCGGCATCGCCGGGGATGTCCGACGCGCTGGCCCAAGCGCTGGGACTGACCGTCGAATCCGTGCTCGCCCGGTCGCCAAGCGTGGCCGAGCTGGACAAGTGGGTTATCTACGTGCCGCGCGAGCACACAGAACCCGTGCAGGCGGCGATCTTTGACGCTGGCGCCGGACATATCGGTGACTACTCGCATTGCAGCTGGAGCGTTACGGGCATCGGGCAGTTCCTCCCGCTGGACGGCGCGTCACCGGCGATCGGCAGCGTCGGCACCGTCGAACGAGTCACCGAGGACCGGGTCGAGGTCATCGCACCCGCGCGCGCCCGTGCCGCCGTGCTGTCGGCCATGCGAGCCGCGCACCCGTACGAAGAGCCGGCATTCGACATTCTTGCGCTGGTGACACCACCGGCCGACGTCGGGTTGGGGCGCATCGGCACGCTGGACCGGCCGCAAACCTTGCGCGACTTCGTCTCTCGCGTCGGCGCCGTGCTACCGCAGACGTCCTGGGGAGTGCGCGCGGCGGGGGACCCCGAGATGCTGGTGACGCGGGTGGCGGTGTGCGGTGGCGCCGGCGATTCACTACTGGGCGCGGCGGCCGCGGCGGACGTCCAGGCCTACCTCACCGCAGATCTGCGCCACCATCCTGCCGACGAACATCGCCGCGCCTCCGCGGTCGCGTTGATCGACGTCGCGCATTGGGCAAGCGAGTTCCCTTGGTGCGGCCAGGCGGCCGAGGTACTGCGGTCCCATTTCGGTGAGGCGCTGCCGGTGCGGGTATGCCCGTTGCGTACCGACCCGTGGAACGTTGCAGCAAGCCGCGAGAACGACAGCTGAGAATAGGACCGGGAGATCAGACATGAAGGCCGAAGCGGCACAGCAGCGTTCGCTATTGGAGTTGGCGAAGCTCGATACTGAGCTGTCACGGATCGCCCATCGGTCCACCCATCTGCCCGAGGGGTCCGCTTTCGAGCAGGTTCGGGTTCAGCACGAGGCGGTCAGTGACCGACTCGCTGCGGTGCGAATCGCGTTGGAGGACTTGGACGCCCAGGTTTCACGCCTAGAAGACGAGATCGACGCGGTACGTAAGCGTGAAGACCGGGACCGGTCATTGCTCACCTCGGGGGCTGTGGATGCCAAGCAATTGGCTGACCTGCAGCACGAGCTGGAGACCCTGGAACGCCGCCAGGCCAGTCTGGAAGATTCGCTGTTGGAGGTGATGGAGCGCCGCGAGGAGTTGCAGGCGCAACAGAACACCGAGATTGCGGCGCTCGAAGTCCTGCAAGCCGAACTGACCGCTGCCCAGCAGTCCGTCGATGCCGCCCTGGCCGAACTCGACCAATCCCGTCAAGAACATTCATCGCGACGCGACACGCTGGCCGCATCGTTGAATCCCGATCTTGCCGCGCTCTACGAACGGCGGCGGGCCGGCGGCGGGCCAGGCGCGGGGCAGTTGCAGGGCCACCGTTGCGGTGCCTGCCGTATTGAGATCGGCCGCAGCGAATTGGCTCGTATCTCGGCGGCCGCCGAGGACGAGGTGGTTCGGTGTCCGGAATGCGCCGCGATCCTCTTACGGATCAAGGGACCCGAGCTGTGAAAGTCATCATCGAAGCTGATGGTGGATCGCGTGGTAACCCGGGGCCGGCCGGATACGGCGCAGTGGTGTGGACCGCGGACCGTTCGACCGTGTTGGCGGAGAGCAAACAGGCGATCGGCCGCGCCACCAACAACGTCGCTGAATACCGCGGTCTGATAGCCGGTTTGGACGACGCCGTCAAGCTGGGTGCCACCGAAGTGTCGGTCCTGATGGATTCCAAACTGGTGGTCGAGCAGATGTGCGGGCGCTGGAAGGTCAAGCACCCGGACCTGGTGGAACTGCACGGGCAGGCGCGCGAGCTGGCAGGGCAATTCCGCCGGATCAGCTACGCGTGGATTCCGCGGGCCCGCAATGCGCATGCCGACCGGCTGGCCAACGAAGCGATGGACGCCGCGGTTCGCACCAATCGGCGTGGCGAACCCGGTACCGTGGCGGTGGCCGCCGTCGCCGACCCCGCCAACACGGCGCCTGTCCAAACCCCGGCAGCTCCCGGATGGACCGGTAGACGCGATACGGCCACCAGGCTGCTGCTGCTGCGACATGGTCAGACCGAGCTGTCGGTGCAACGCCGCTATTCCGGGCGCGGCAACCCGGCGCTCAACGAAGTCGGTTGGCGCCAAGCCGGTTTGGCCGCCCGCTACATCGCGCACCGCGGCGGAATTGCTGCGGTGGTGTCCTCGCCTTTGCAGCGTGCCTACGATACGGCGACGACGGCGGCCCGAGCCCTCGGACTGGACGTGACGGTGGACGAAGACCTGGTCGAAACGGACTTCGGGGACTGGGAAGGCATGACTTTCGCGGAGGCCGCCAACCGCGACCCCGACCTGCACCATCGTTGGCTCAACGACACCAGCATCACGCCGCCGGGCGGTGAGAGCTTCGATGAAGTGCTGCGGCGGGTTCGGCGCGGACGCGACCGGATGATCTCCCGGTATGAAGGCACGACCGTGCTGGTGGTCTCACACGTCACGCCCATCAAGATGTTGCTGCGACTCGCGCTCGATGTCGGCTCCGAGGTCCTCTACCGGCTGCATCTTGATCTGGCGTCGCTGAGCATCGCCGAGTTCTATGCCGACGGCGCGTCGTCGGTGCGGCTGGTCAACCAGACCGGCTACCTGTAGCAGCGCCGCCGTCAACGATCGGGCCAGGCGGCTGGGTTCGACGGCGTCTGTTGGCCGCGATTTTGCGTAGCGGGTAGCGTATGTTCCGCGGACGAGTTGGCTGGGCGGCCGCGGCTCGGGTTGGGCTCGTGTTGTCACGAGTTCAGCGCCGAATCGAGGAAAGTCCGGACTTCACAGAGCTGGGTGATTGCTAACAGCAATCCGAGGTGACTCGCGGGAAAGTGCCACAGAAAACAGACCGCCACCCTCGCGGTGGTAAGGGTGAAACGGTGCGGTAAGAGCGCACCAGCACCCCGGGTGACCGGGGTGGCTAGGCAAACCCCACCCGAAGCAAGGTCAAGAAGGCCGTACCGTAGGTGCGGCCGCGCAGGCGTTTGAGGGCTGCTCGCCCGAGTCTGCGGGTAGGCCGCTCGAGGTACCCGGCAACGGTGTGCCCAGATGGATGGTCGCCGCCGCGCCGCCGCTGGTTCAGCCGCGGCGGTGTGGAACAGAATCCGGCTTACAGGCCAACTCGTCCGCCTTACGTTTACGACCTGCATATTCAGCTAGCCGGAGCCGCCTCCGTCCGCAGCAGATCCGAGTACCGAATGAATTGCGTCCCGCGTCCGGTTGTCGGAATCGGGCCGCAGGCGGCTGTAGGCGGGACTGTGGGACGGAGTTTGCTGATCCGGCGATGTGCACCGCTGGTCGCCAAGAAGGTCGGCGGCGACGACGGGCGCCGGTGCCTTGGGGGGCAAGCTTCGGTGGGTTGCCTTTCGCTGGTTTGCCGTTGGTTAATTAGCCTCACGAGTTAGTGACTTAGGTCCTTAAGAGCATGGGGCTTCTGTCACCGGACCGTGGATTTGCTGCGATCATCGGAATGGGCGGGCGTAGCGTCTCGGAAAAGTCGGAGAAGGCCGAAAATTGTTTCCTTCGGACTTGGGCCGCCCGGTCGTGATGGGGATTGACGAGTGTCAGCTTTTGTTTATGCCGCACCCGAGGAGTTAGCTGCAGCGTCTTCCAGCTTGAGCAGCCTGGGGTCGTCGATCAGGGAGGCGCATGCGGCGTCGGCGGGCTTGACGACATCGATTGCGGCGGCGGCTGAGGATGAAGTGTCGGCGGCGGTCGCAAAGTTGTTTGGTGGTTACGCCCAGCAGTTTCAGGCGCTGGGCGCGCAGGCGTCGCTGTTTCATGACCAGTTCGTGCAGGCGCTGAATGGCGGTGGGTTCTTGTACAGGGCTCCGGCGTTGTTGATTAGCAGGCTTGTGAGCTGGGGAATTGTGGATTGAGGAGGTCTAGGCGGCGGTTGGCGGTCAAAGCGGTGATCCGGCAGGCTTCGGCGATGTTGTCGGCGCCGTTGAGGCGGTGCAGATTGATCGCGGTGTTGCGTAGCGTTGCTAGGACCTGTGCGCCGTTTCCGGTATGTGCCCTTTGACGGTCTTCGTCGAAGGTGACGTCGCGTATCCAGTGCAGGCTGTTCTCGATTCCCCAGTGTTGACGCATCCAGGTCATGATCGCGGTAGGGCGGGCGTGCTCGAACGGCAGGCTGCAGATGGCATAGACTACCTCCACGCTGCGCTGGTCGGTGGCGGTGATCAAGCGTTCACGAGTGATCCGGATGATTTGTTTTGCGTAGGGGAAGCCGATTCCTCGTGCAGCGGTGATGATTTGCAGGGTGCGGGTCTCGACACGGCCGTGGCCGCGGGAGTCGTCGGTAGCGGCTGTGGGCACCTCGGCCCAGGGCAGCGCGGTGATACGCGCAAGTATTTTGGCTTGGTTGGACTTGACGATCATCAGGTAGTGCGACTTCAAGGTGGCGCAGATCAACTTCGCGGTGACGACCTGGGTATGCATCGCATCCACGGTGACCAGCCACCGCAAGCTACCCGGCAGCAGCGTGAGCAGGGCGCGTACGCAGGGAATTTCATTGCTTTTCTCGGCGACAGCGAGTTGACCGAGCACCAATCGGGCACGGTGGGCGAACACCGACACGAGATGCGTGGCTGTCGCTTTGGCGCGTAAAGCACCACGCAGCATCTTGCCGTCCAACGCGATCGGCACCAATCCACTGGGGTCGCTGCTGGCCACGTGTGCAGTGAAGTAACTGCCCATCCTGGCGTTGAGGTCGGCGGGGTCTAGCCGAGACAAAACAGCGCGGAAGGTCTTCTCACTGGGCCGCCGGAACCGGACCCCTAATTGGGCCAACACATCATCGGGAGCGGTGGCCGCCCATGTGGCAAAACCAGCATAGCCGCGCATCCCCGCGGCAGTGGCCAGAACCGCGATCGCCAACAAAGCCATCAGCGAATACCTCCGACCGCGTGGGCCCCTCGGGTCTGGCACCGAGGCCAACACATCGAGAAACTCCGATCCGATGAGCTCGCTGCGCTCACCAGGACTCCAGCGGTCGAACACCTCTGGAACCGACGACACACGCAATACTGAAACGGTAGGCACGGGCAACTCCAGACCAACGACGAACAGTAACCAACTCGATCGTTCTCCAGATAGCCCGTGCCTACACTCCGGCCCCAATAGCGCGGCACCAAAGATCATCAACCCAGCTCACAAGCCTGCTAATCAACAACGCCGGAGCCCTGGGTTCTTGTATGCGGCCACCGAGGCCACCAGCGCGTCGCCGCTGCAAGCGGCAGCCGCTGCGGCCGTGGGGGTGCAAGACGCCATCAATGCGCCGTTCCTGCAGTTCACCGGGCGCCCGTTGGTTGGGCCGGGTACCGATGGGGCGCCGGGCACCGGGCAGGCCGGTGGGCCCGGTGGATGGTTGTGGGGCGATGGCGGCGATGGCGGATCGGGCACGCCGGGTACGGCCACCAGCCCGGCCGGTGGCGCGGGCGGGGCCGGTGGGTCGGCGTTCCTGTTCGGCTCCGGCGGTCACGGTGGATCCGGCGGGACCGCCTATGCGGGCAGCGGCGCGGTCGGCGGGACCGGAGGCAACGGTGGTGCCGGTGGGCTGATTTTCGGCGGCGGCGGGGCCGGCGGTGTCGGCGGGCTGGGTGCGGCCGGTTCAGCCACCGCGGCGCCCGGCATGGGTGGTCACGGCGGGGCCGGTGGGGCCGGCGGCACCAACCACGCCAGCGGCGGCCGCGGAGGCGACGCCACCATCAGCACCAGCGGGGGCGGCACCATCACCGGCGGCACGGCGACCGGCGGCGTCGGGGGTGCGGGCACCACCGGCGGCAGCGGCGGCGGCGGCGGTAGCGGCGCCCTATTTGCCAACGGTGCCGGCAGCTCCGCCAGCGGCAGCGCCATCGGAGGCTATGGGGGCGTGGGCACCACCGGCGGCCTCGGCGGCGTTGGCGGCTACGCCCAGGTCAGTGCTTCTAACGGCGGCACCGCCACGGGCACGGTCAGCGGCGGCTACGGGGGTGCGGGCACCACCGGCGGCCACGGCGGAGGCGGCGGCAACGCCTTCCTCCGGGCTTACGGCGCGGGCAGCTCCGCCAGCGGCATCTCCATCGGCGGCGCCGGGGGCGCGGGCACCGCCGGCGGCTACGGCGGCAGCGGAAACTACGCCTCGATCAGAGGTTATAGCGGCGCCACCGTCACTGACGGCACGGCCACCGGCGGCGGCGGTGGCGCGGGCACCGGCGGCCGCGGCGGCTTAGGAGGCAGCGCCACCCTGTTTGCCAACGGGGCGGGCAGCTCCGTCGCCACTGGCGCCGCCACCGGCGGGGTCGGCGGGGCCGGCTCCACCGGCGGCATCGGCGGCGCCGGAAACATCGCCCGAATCACGGCCATCGGGGGCGGCACCGTCACTAGCAGCGCCACCAACGGCGGGGCCGGCGGTGACGGCATCACCGACGGCATCGGCGGCAACGGCGGGGGATCCACCTTCACCGCAAACACCGGCGGCACCATCGACACCCGCACCGGCACTGGCGGCAACGGCGGTAGCGGCACCGGCCTGGGCAACACCGGCGGCAACGGCGGGGCCGCCGACCTCACAGCTCCCCCCGACTGGATGGGAGTGGACCTTTTCGGTACGCCCGGCGCGAATGTGCCGTGACAGTTCGCCGCTGATCGAAACGCCACCACGGCCTGGTCGAGATGGCTGGGAGAGAGCAAACCTCACACGACCGTCAGCCCGGCCGGAATCCTCTCCGGGTCGCGCCAGAAGGCGTCGTGGGTGAAGCGGTTGAACAGATCCGGCGGTAGCAACGTGTCGCGCGGTTCGGCCGTGACCGTGGGGCGCACGGTGTGCAACCCCGGTGTCCCGGCGCGCTCGTCGAACTCGGTGACGTCGTACTCGACATGGCCGAAATCGTGCTCGAACACCGGCTCACCCAGAAACGCGTAGATGGCCTGCATCGCCTTGGCCGGGTCGGTGCTCAGGGTTTCGTACTGCAGCAACAGAAGTCGATCTCGTTGCGCGCCGTAGCACGCCTGCCGCAGGGCATCGTAGGGACCGCCGACCATGCCGTCGGGCGCCACCACACTTGTGGCGCGGCTAAACACCGTGCCGCCGGCGCTGTAGTTGAAAATCGACGACGGGCTAAAGACGTTGTGTTGAATCAACCGCTCGATGCTGTCCACCACCCACTGCAGTTCACGCACGCAGGCAATCACTTTCGCATCGGGAAACAGCCGCGCAATCGCGGGCATCCACGCACACCAGCCGCGGTTGGTGTCAAAGATCACCTCGGCGGTGCAGTCCGCATAGAAGTCGTTGAACAACCCGCGCAGGATGCGCTCGCGCTTGGCGTCATCGATGAACACCGAAAACTCGTTGCGCCCACTCATTTAGTCGAGCAGGGCGCCGAACAGGCCGGCCAGCGGACCCGACATTCCGGCCTGGAACCGCGGGTTTTGCCGCAGCAACGCGGCCAGCAACGTCGAACCCGAACGCGGCAGACCGGAGATGAAATGAATGGCTTTCACGGAACACCCCCGACTTGGCTTCCGCACCATGACCTGCCCTGCGGACGTCTACCTCGTGTGATGCCGTCATGCTAACCGATCGCAAATTCCTTTCGTTGGATGATCGCGCATGAACGCGGCCGCCCGCCATGAGCCAGGCTCATCAAGATCGGTCTGCGGGAACACGGGGGCTGGGCCGGCGGAGGTTCTGGCTTCGGTGGGTGATGTTGCGCCGTCGCGGTGATGGTTGCGGTGGTGCTGGCCGCGGATTCAGAACCCGTGCCGCACGATTCAGTACCGCACCGACGTAATCCCCATCGCGCAGCCCGGCTTCGCCGGTCGCGATGCCCATCGGTGCCGGCAGCTCCAGCGCCCGCTGGGCAGCCACCGCCGACGTGATCGAGACGCCGGGATTGTCGGCCGACTCTGCGACAGCCGCGCGCGAGCTGGCGCTGATCCGTGGCGGTGCCACACCCGGCAGCTTCACCGTGACGCGGCCAGCTGTGCCCGCCTGATGACCAACGTGTTGGGCCTGCTCGCACTACTGGCCTTCGCTTTGTTCGTCGGAGCCCTGATGCTGCGCGTGGGATGGCGTTTGACTTGCCCACCCGCGCTCAGCGTCGGGTCTTGCGTACCGACTTGTCGAGCCGGTGCAGGGCGGCGTCGAGCCGCTGCCGGCAACCCTCGGCCAGATCGCTCTCCCGCTGATACAGCAGACCGTAGGTAAAGGTGTCCTGGCCCGCGGCGTGCGCCGCATCGGTCTCGTGGAGCAGGTGCTCTCGGCTGACCACGCTGTCCTGGTGATCGCCGAGCAGCGTCTGGATGGCCTTGGCCTGGCTGGAGACCTGGACGGCTCCGGTGGCCGCGGCGGTGTAGCGCAGCCTCTTGGCGCGCTTGCGGATTCGGTGCAGCGCCTCGTTGGGGCCGAGGTGGGCACCCGCGTCCACGGCGGCAGACTCGGCCGGCGAACTTGGCGCCTTGGCGGCCGCCTTGGCGAGTTTGGCGGCCTTGCGGACCCGTCGGTAGGCCGCCTCGATACTCGGGGGTGGGGCCGGCTCAGCCCCCGCGGCGGCGGTGTCGGCCGGATACGCGGCCGCGATGGCGTCGAGGGCATCGAGCAGGCGGAAGTAGCGCTTGGACCGCATGGCCACCAGCGACCGCCGCAGCCCGGCGTGGTAGCGGTGCCGGGCCCCGTCGACCAGACGCTCGTAGACGGGTCCGCGCACCAGCGTCGGGTCTAGCCTCTCCAGGGCATGCTGGTAGCGCTGGCCAAGCACCTCGGCATCACGGGCCACCCCCAGCACGGCGGCGAGTTCGCGCAGCTCGTCGAGAACCCACGCCTTGTCGGCCAATCCGAACGAATCCTGCGAATCCGCGAGCAGGCTGCGAATCTTGCGCGTGGTTACCCGCATCTGATGGACGGAATCGTCGACGTCGGCGCGCACGGCGCGATCCCACACCAGCAGCTCCGCAACGTAGCGGGCCACCGCGCGGTGCACCGGATCCGCCGGTTCGGGCCGGCCCGCCCACGGCGAGGTCGAACCCAGCACCCGAGCCAGCTTGGAGCCGTGCCCAGCCGGTGCCGCTCCGGTGTCAAGCAGCCGGTTGCTCAGCCGGTCCAGCAGTTCGCGACTGACGCTCTGGCTCGGGTCCGAAAGCTCCAGCTCCCACTCGCGCCACTGTTGTTGCGCCGGTTCGGCATCCGGACCGGCACCAGCCGACCAGGCGGTGACGTGGTCATCGCAGAACTCCGCGAGCGGTGCTCCGTCAACGCCGTATAAGAACTGGCTCGCGCGCTGTGTGCTGATGCGCGCGACCGGCTGCAGCGGGCGATCACGCACGATCGCCAACACCACATCGAGCAGCTCCGCCGGAACGCGGTGTTGGGTCGGCGCCCCCAAGGACCCGGATGTGTCCGGCTCCGTGATCGGCGCATGCAGCTCGGTGCGGGCGTCACCACCGGCCGGCAGCTTGAGATGCCAGCCGGCGTCGGAGCCACCGGTGCGCCGCCGCAGGGTGATCCGATTGCTCGCGAGGTCCTGGTCTGCGGTGTCGAAATACACCGCATCCAGCGCCTGGACCGGCTTCCTTTCCACACGAGCCACCGCCGCAATGCCTTCGAACGAGGGCGATACCGTCGACTCGACGACGTCGAACTTGCGCTCGACCTCCAAGTGACGCGCCGTCTTCGGCGCCTTTACAGGCATTTTCGCCTCCGGTCAGGCCACAGATCCGCGGACATGAAATCGTGGATAGGCATCATAGAGTGCCACACCGAGGTGACGCGTGAGCCTCAAGGTTCGGTTGCCGACGCCACACACCATTCGGTTCCTGCGCCGGCCCGAAAGCACCTATCGTGTGCGATGCGGGCCGTCCCGGCGGCCTTCGGTTACTTGATGAAGGAGTCGTTCATGGTGTTGTTCGGTGCTGCCAGATCGCGCCTGGTCGCCGGTGGGATCGTTGCCGGCGCGATGTTCCTGGGCGCAGCCGGCTTCGCGTCCGCGGTCGCCGGGGCAGATCCGGATGATCCCGCTCCCGTTCCCGCACCGGCACCGCCGAACTGCACGGCGGCGGACCTGGCCGGGGTGTCTGCCGGGGTTGCCGCAGCGACTTCGGTGTACCTGTTCAGCCATCCCGAGGTCAACGACTACTTCACCGGTCTGCGAGGTCAGCCTCGCGACGACATCCGTGACCAACTGCAGCAGTACATGGACGCCAACCCCGGCGTACACGCCGAGCTACAGGGCATTCGCCAGCCGCTGACCGACTTTCGGGATCGGTGTCAGCAGTAGGGGAGAATCAGAAGCAGTGCTCCTCGGCGGGAAATACGCCACCGGCCACGTCTTGCGCGTATTGCACCGCGGCGCGGCGTAATTCGCCGCCGACATCCGCGTAGCGCTTGACGAATCGGGGGGCCTTGCCGCTGCTGAGGCCGGCCATGTCCTGCCAAACCAGGACCTGGCCGTCGCAGCTCGGGCCGGCGCCGATTCCGATGGTCGGGATGGTGAGCTTGCCGGTGATCTGGGTGGCCAATTCCGCGGGCACCATTTCCATCACCACCGAGAATGCCCCGGCTTCGGCGACGGCGATCGCGTCGGCGATCGTTTGTTCCGCGGCGTCACCGCGGCCCTGCACCCGGAACCCGCCCAAGGTGTTTACGCTCTGTGGGGTGAAGCCGATGTGGGCCATCACCGGGATGCCCGCCGCGGTCAGGCACGCGATCTGCTCGGCCACCCGCTCGCCGCCCTCGAGCTTGACGGCATGGGCACCGGCTTCCTTCATGAATCGGGTGGCCGCCGCCAGCGCGGCCGAAGGTCCGGACTCGTAGCTGCCGAACGGCAGGTCGGCGACGACCAACGCGTGCGGGGCGCCGCGCACCACACCGCGCACGAGGGGAATCAGCTCATCAATCGAGATCGGCACCGTGGTGTCGTAGCCGTACACGACGTTGGCGGCGGAGTCGCCGACCAATAGAACCGGGATGCCTGCGTCGTCGAAGGCCCGCGCGGTCGAGTAGTCATAGACCGTGAGCATGGCCCACTTGTGGCCTTCGGCTTTCCATTTCTGCAGGTGGTGGGTTCGCACCTTGGTCCGCGGCGCGCTGGCCGCGGAAGGCGACGACTCACCGGCGGGCACCGGCGGGCACGCGCCATAGACATTTTGCTCAGACTGCTCAGAGATCTGCTCAGACATCATTGCCCCTAGCTGTTGGTCGGGTAGATCCTCGTGGCCCTCAGCACAAGCTGATATCCGGGTCCCCGGGTTCATCTGACCTGGCTAGTCTGCCATTTCTTACGCACGGATGCACTGTGAGCCCGCGCACGGCCTACCCATTGGCGGAATGCAGCGGCTTAGTGGCCTCGACGCCAGCTTCTTGTACCTGGAAACCTCGAATCAGCCGATGCACGTCTGCTCGATCATGGAGCTGGACACGTCGACGATGCCCGGCGGCTACACGTTCGACCGGCTGCAGGACGCGTTGGCACTGCGGATCAAGGCGATGCCGGAATTCCGCGAAAAGCTGGCCAACAGCGCACTGAACCTCGATCACCCGGTATGGGTGGACGACGAGGACTTCCAGCTGCATCGGCATCTGCACCGTATCGGCCTGCCCCCACCGGGGGGCCGGGCCGAGCTCTCCCAAATCTGCGGTCACATCGCCTCACTGCCGTTGGACCGCAGCCGCCCGCTCTGGGAGATGTGGGTGATCGAAGGAGTGGCAGGCACCGACTGCCACCACGACGGGCGCCTGGCGGTCCTGACCAAGGTGCACCATGCCGCGGTCGACGGCGTGACCGGTGCCAACCTGATGTCGCAGCTGTGCACCACCGAAGCCGACGCTCCCGCCCCGGATCCGGTCGACGGGGTCGGCGGTGCCACCGATTGGCAGATCGCCGCCGGGGGCCTGCTCAGGTTCGCCACCCGGCCGTTGCAGCTGGCCAATGTGGTGCCCGAAACGGTGTCCTCGGTGGTGTCCACCCTGCTGCGGGCGCGCGAAGGCCTGACCATGGCGCGTCCATTCACCGCGCCGCGCACGGTGTTCAACGCCCGCGTCAGCGGCCGGCGCGCCGTTGCCTACGCGGAGCTGGATCTCGAGGACATCAAGGCGCTGAAGAATCACTTCGGCGTCAAGGTCAACGACGTGGTGATGGGGCTGGTCTCCGGCGTGCTGCGCAATTACCTGGCGGACCGGGACGCACTGCCCACGTCGTCGTTGGTGGTGCCGGTGCCGGTGTCGGTGCACGGCAAGTCCGACCGTCCCGGCCGTAACCAGGTATCGGCGATGTTTTCCAGCCTGCACACCGAGATCGCCGATCCGGCCGAGCGGCTGAACGCCATCGCGCACGGCAATACGGTTGCCAAGGGCCACAGTTCGGCGATCGGCGCCACGCTGCTTCAGGACTGGTCGCAATTTGCCGCGCCGGCGGTCTTCGGCGCCGCCATGCGTGTCTATGCAAGCAGCCGGCTGACCGAAAGCCTGCCCGTGCACAACCTGGTGGTCTCCAATGTGCCGGGCCCGCAGCTGCCCCTGTACATGCTGGGATGTGAGGTCAAGGCGATGTACCCGCTGGGGCCCATCTTCCACGGTTCGGGCCTCAACGTCACGGTGATGTCGCTGAACGGCAAACTCGACGTCGGGCTGGTGGCCTGCCCGGAGCTGCTTCCGGATTTGTGGCAAATGGCCGACGAATTCGCCACCGTAATGGAAGAACTGCTGGCCGAGACCGGATGACGGGCGCGGTGACGGTGGTTAACCAGCATTTACCGTGTTCTCTGGCACCATAGGTTGCCATGTTCCTGTCTCGCCGCGACAAGCTCGCGCGAATGCTGCTGATATGGACCGCGATCGCCAGCGTGGCGCTCGTCCTGACCGGCTGCATCCGCGTCGTTGGCGGGCACGCCCGCATGGCCGAGCCGAAGCTCGGCCAGCCGATCCAGTGGTCACCGTGCCGCAGCTCCAATCCGAACGTGAAGATTCCCGGCGGAGCGCTGTGCGGCAAACTCGCCGTGCCGGTCGACTACCGCCAACCCCGCGGCGATGTCGCGGCGCTGGCGTTGATTCGCTTTCCGGCCACGGGCGACAAAATCGGTTCCTTGGTGATCAACCCCGGCGGGCCCGGTGAATCCGGCATCGAGGCAGCGCTCGGCGTCTTCCAGACGTTGCCCAAGCGCGTCCACGAGCGCTTCGACCTGGTTGGATTCGACCCACGCGGAGTGGCGTCCTCGCGTCCCGCGTTGTGGTGCAACTCCGACGCGGACAACGACCGATTGCGCGCGGAGCCGCAGGTCGACTACAGCGAGGCCGGCGTCGCGCGGATGGAGGAGGAAACCAAGCAGTTCGTTGCCCGCTGTGTCGGCAAGATGGGCAAGAACTTCCTGGAAAACGTCGGCACGGTCAACGTGGCACGGGACCTCGATGCCATCCGCGCGGCGCTCGGCGATGACAAGCTGACCTACCTCGGCTACTCCTACGGCACCCGGATCGGTTCGGCGTATGCCGAGGCCTACCCGCACCGGTTGCGGGCGATGATCCTCGACGGTGCGGTCGACCCGAATGCCGATCCCATAGAGGCGGACCTGCGGCAGGCCAAGGGGTTTCAGGAAGCGTTCAACGACTATGCCGCCGACTGCGCCGAGAACGACAGCTGCCCATTGGGCACCGACCCGGCCAAGGCCGTCGCCGTCTACCACAGCCTGGTCGACAAGCTCGTCGACCCGAACAACCTGCAGGTGAGCAGGCCGGCTCGGACCAAGGACCCGCGCGGGCTCAGCTACAGCGACGCCATCGTGGGCTCCATCATGGCGCTGTATTCGCCCAACCTGTGGCAGCACCTGACCGACGGTCTCACCGAGCTGACCGAGGATCGTGGTGACACCCTGCTGGCCCTGGCCGACATGTACATGCGTCGCGACTCGCACGGCCACTACACCAACGCCACCGACGCGCGTGTGGCGATCAACTGTGTTGACCAGCCACCCATCACCGATCGCGCCAAGATCGTGGACGAAGACCGCCGCTCGCGCGAGATCGCGCCGTTCATGAGCTACGGGAAGTTCACTGGCCACGCCCCCCTTGGCACCTGCGCGTTCTGGCCGGTCCCTCCGACCAGCAAGCCCCACGCGGTGTCGGTGCCGGGCTTGGTGCCGACCGTGATCGTGTCCACCACCCACGACCCGGCCACGCCGTACAAGGCCGGGGTGGATCTGGCGAACCAGCTGCATGGTTCGTTGCTCACTTTCGCCGGAACCCAGCACACGGTGGTGTTCCAGGGCGACAGCTGCATCGACGACTACGTCACGGCTTATCTGATCGGCGGCACCACGCCACCGCGCGGCGCGAAGTGCTAGGCGTGCGATAACACCGGGTAACCAGCTCCGCGCCGGACGCCGCGGTTAGGGACTATTGGCCCTAGGGCGGTGCAGCGCCGGCCCGGAATACTTGGGCGGCTTGTCCAAAGCTATTCGGTCACCGTTGCCTTTGGAGCTGATCAATGACCACCGAAGCGCCGCCTGCCCACGATCTCGAAGCCCGCCGGCCATTTCCGCCGCGAATGGGGCCCAAAGGCAGCCTGATCTACAAGATCATCACCACCACCGACCACAAGATGATCGGCATCATGTACATGGTCGCCTGCTTCATCTTCTTCTTCATCGGCGGCTTGATGGCGTTGCTGATGCGCGCGGAGCTCGCCACACCGGGGCTACAGTTCCTGTCCAACGAGCAGTACAACCAGCTGTTCACCATGCACGGCACCGCCAGCTGCTGTTCTACGCGACCCCGGTGGTGTTCGGATTCGCCAATCTGGTTCTGCCCTTGCAGATCGGCGCACCCGACGTAGCCTTCCCGCGGCTCAACGCATTGTCGTTCTGGCTCTTTGTCTTTGGCGCGTTGATCGCCTTGAGCGGATTCATCGTGCCCGGAGGCGCCGCCGACTTCGGGTGGACCGCTTACACGCCACTGTCCAACGCCGCTCACAGTCCCGGTGTGGGGCCGGACCTTTGGATTCTGGGCCTGGCGGTCGGTGGACTGGGCACCATCCTCGGGGGAGTCAACATGCTGACCACCGTGGTGTGCCTGCGTGCTCCGGGAATGACGATGTTCCGGATGCCGATCTTCACCTGGAACATCATGGTCACGAGCTTGCTTGTGCTGATGATCTTCCCGCTGTTGACCGCGGCGCTGTTCGGTTTGGCCGCCGACCGTCACCTCGGCGCCCACATCTACGACCCCGCCAACGGTGGGGTCATTCTGTTTCAGCACCTGTTCTGGTTCTTCGGGCACCCCGAGGTGTATGTCATCGCACTGCCGTTCTTCGGGATCGTGTCCGAGGTGATCCCGGTGTTCAGTCGCAAGCCGATCTTCGGTTATACGACGCTGGTCTACGCGACACTGTCGATTGCGGCACTGCCCGTGGCGGTTTGGGCCCACCACATGTTCGCCACCGGGGCCGTGCTGCTGCCCTTCTTTTCGTTCATGACGTTTCTGATCGCGGTGCCGACCGGTCTGAAATTCTTCAACTGGATCGGCACCATGTGGCGGGGTCAGCTGACGTTCGAATCACCGATGCTGTTCTCGCTGGGATTCCTGGTCACCTTCCTGGCCGGCGGGCTGACCGGCGTGTTGCTGGCCAGCCCGCCGCTGGACTTTCACGTCAGCGACACCTATTTCGTGGTTGCCCATTTCCATTACGCGCTGTTCGGCACCATCGTGTTCGCCACCTATGCGGGCATCTATTTCTGGTTCCCCAAGATGACCGGGCGCCTGCTCGACGAGCGGCTGGCCAAGTTTCACTTCTGGCTGACCTTCCTCGGGTTCCACGCCACCTTCTTGGTCCAGCACTGGCTGGGCAATTCGGGGATGCCGCGTCGGTATGCGGACTACCTGCCCACCGACGGCTTCCAGACGCTCAACGTCATCTCCACGATCGGAGCATTCACCCTCGGTGTCTCGGTGCTGCCGTTTGTATGGAATGTGTTCAAGAGCTGGCGCTTTGGCGAACCGGTGCTGCTCGACGATCCGTGGGGACACGGCAACTCGCTGGAATGGGCCACCAGTTGCCCTCCGCCTCGGCACAATTTCACCGAGCTGCCCCGAATTCGTTCGGAGCGACCGGCGTTCGAGCTGCACTACCCGCACATGGTGAAACGTCTTCGGGCCGAGGCCCACGTCGGTCGTCACGAAATCGAGACCGACACTTCAGAACTGGCGGGTAGTCCGACGTAGTGAGATACGAGACCAAGGCGTAACCATTTCGCGGCGCCACGGGTATCCGTGGGTGAGACGATGTCCGCCATGTTGCGCCTGAGAACGCTGAGCTCGGCGCTGCTGTCTTTTGGGCTGGTGCTCTGCGGCGCGTTGCCGACCACGCTGGCTGTGGCGGGCGCGATACCGGAACCCGATGTCGGTCAGACCCAGAGCCCGGGCATACCTATAGCAGCGCCGCAGCAGAACTGGGGCTCCTGTGGGCCGTTCATCGATAACGTCAGTGAGATTCCAACCGCACGGTGCACCACCGTAGGGGTCCCGATCGACTACGACAAACCCGGTGGGGCACAGGCCAAACTGGCCGTGATCCGGGTTCCCGCGACGGGCCAGCGAATCGGTGCGCTGCTGATCAACCCCGGCGGGCCCGGAGCGTCCGCGGTCGACATGGTCGCCGGTATGGCACCCGAGCTGAGGGGCACCGAGATCGCCCGCCATTTCGACCTGGTGGGATTCGACCCTAGGGGAGTGGGCCACTCCACTCCCGCGCTGCGGTGTCGCACTGACGCCGAATTCGACGTGTTCCGGCGTGACCCGATGGTGGACTACAGCCAGGCCGGCGTGGCTCACATCGAGCAGGTGTACCGAGAGTTGGCCCAACACTGTGCTGACCGGATGGGCCTGGGCTTCTTGGCCAACGTCGGCACCGCGGCCACCGCACGCGACATGGACATGATCCGCCGGGCGCTGGGCGACGATCAGCTCAACTACCTGGGCTACAGCTACGGTACCGAGTTAGGCACCGCCTACCTCGAACGGTTCGGTTCCCACGTCCGGGCGATGGTGCTCGACGGCGCCATCGATCCGATGGCCGGGCCGATCGACGAAAACGCCAAACAGTTGGCGGGATTCCAGACCGCCTTCAATGACTACGCCGCCGACTGTGCTCGCTCACCGGCGTGCCCGCTGGGCACCGACCCGGCCCAATGGGTCAACCGGTACCACGCTCTGGTCTATCCACTGGTCAGCCAGCCGGCAAAGACCTCAGACCCGCGCGGCCTCAGCTACGCCGACGCCACCACGGGCACGATCAATGCGCTCTATGCGCCGCAGCGCTGGAAGTATCTGACCAGCGGTTTGCTCGGCCTGCAGCGGGGTACCGACGCCGGTGACCTGCTGTTGCTGGCCGACGACTACGACGGCCGTGACCGCGCGGGGCGCTACAACAACGGCCAGGACGCGTTCAACGCGATCCGCTGCGTGGACGCGCCGACACCGACGGATGCCGCTTCGTGGGTCTCGGCCGACCAACAGTTCCGTCAGGCCGCTCCCTTCCTCAGTTACGGGCAGTTCACCGGGTTGGCCCCGCGTGATCTGTGTGCGTTGTGGCCGGTGCCGGCGACGTCGGTGCCACATGCGGCCTCGCCCGCGGCGCCGGGCAAGGCTGTCGTGGTGTCCACCACCCATGACCCGGCCACGCCATATCAGGCCGGCGTTGACCTGGCCCGGCAGTTGGGTGCTCCGCTGATCACTTACGACGGGACTCAGCACACCGCCGTATTCGACGGCAACGACTGTGTTGACGGCGCGGTGGTGCGGTATTTGCTCAACTTGACGCCGCCGCCGGCCAATTTGCGCTGCGGGTCCTAGCCGGTCGCGCGCTCGCCCGGGCACTCCGCAACGTGCCTGGCCGGGCATCGGTAACACGCATTTAACACATCTTGCATACTGTTCGAGTCATGGATCGGCAGAAGGAATTCGTCCTCCGCACACTGGAAGAGCGTGACATCCGCTTCGTCCGGCTTTGGTTCACCGACGTGCTTGGTTTTCTCAAGTCGGTTGCGATCGCACCTGCCGAACTCGAAGGCGCCTTTGAGGAAGGCATCGGCTTCGACGGATCGTCGATCGAGGGCTTTGCCCGGGTCTCGGAATCCGACACAGTGGCGCACCCGGATCCGTCCACCTTCCAGGTGCTGCCCTGGGTCACCGACGCCGGCCATCACCATTCGGCTCGGATCTTCTGCGACATCACCATGCCGGACGGCTCGCCGTCGTGGGCCGATCCGCGCCACGTGCTGCGGCGTCAGCTGACCAAGGCCAACGAACTCGGCTTCTCCTGCTACGTACATCCCGAGATCGAATTCTTCTTGCTCAACCCCGGCCCCGAGGACGGGACGGAACCGGTGCCGATCGACAACGCCGGCTATTTCGACCAGGCGGTGCATGTATCGGCGTCGAAGTTCCGCCGGCACGCGATCGACGCCCTGGAGTTCATGGGAATCTCGGTGGAATTCAGCCATCACGAAGGCGCGCCGGGCCAGCAGGAAATCGATCTGCGGTTCGCTGACGCGCTCTCGATGGCCGACAACGTGATGACCTTCCGCTACGTCATCAAGGAAGTGGCGCTGGAAGAGGGCGTGCGCGCCACGTTCATGCCCAAGCCGTTTGGCCAGCACGCCGGTTCGGCGATGCACACCCACATGAGCCTGTTCGAGGGTGACGTCAACGCGTTCCACAGCCCCGACGATCCGCTGCAGCTGTCGGAGGTGGGCAAGTCGTTCATCGCCGGGATCCTCGAGCACGCCTCTGAGATCAGCGCGGTGACCAACCAATGGGTCAACTCCTACAAGCGGCTCATCCTGGGCGGTGAAGCGCCGACCGCCGCCTCCTGGGGGGCGGCCAACCGCTCCGCGCTGGTGCGCGTGCCGATGTACACGCCGCACAAGACCTCGTCGCGGCGGATCGAGGTGCGCAGCCCCGACTCCGCGTGCAATCCGTATCTCGCGTTCGCCGTGCTGCTGGCCGCCGGGCTGCGCGGGGTGGAGAAGGGCTACGTGCTAGGCCCGCAGGCCGAGGACAACGTGTGGGACCTGACGCCCGAAGAGCGCCGCACCATGGGCTACCGCGAGCTGCCGACGAGCCTGGACAGCGCGCTGCGCGCGATGGAATCCTCCGAGCTGGTCGCGGAGGCATTGGGGGAGCATGTTTTTGACTTCTTCCTGCGCAACAAGCGTCGTGAATGGGCCACCTACCGCAGTCACGTCACCCCATACGAACTGAGCACATACCTGTCGCTGTAGCCGCGGGGCGCGGTGAAATCAATCTGATGGACCAGACGGTCCGATCAGTGGTCGGCTTGCGCTACCGTCATGAACGTGACGAAGCCCGCGACGCAGCGACCAAAGCTGCCCAGCGTCGGCCGTCTGGGATTGGTGGATGCTCTGGCCGGGGCGCGCCTGGCGGAGCTGGGTTGGACCGAACACGATGACCAGGCGCATGTGGATCTGCTCTGGTCGTTATCACGCGCACCGGACGCCGACGCTGCCCTGAAGGTCTTGGTACGGCTCGCCGAGAACCCCGACACCGGATGGGACGAGCTGAACGCGGCGCTGCTCAACGAACGCAGCCTGCGCGGGCGACTGTTCGCCGTGCTGGGTTCCTCGCTGTCGCTGGGGGACCACCTGGTCGCCAATCCGCAGTCGTGGAAGTTGCTCAGGGGCAAGGTCGCACTGCCATCACACGCGGCGCTGCTCGAGTCGTTCGTGGATCTGGCCGAGGAGGTGGCCGCGGCGCCGGCCTCGGCCGTACATCGATTGCGCGCCCTGCACCGTGACCACGTTCTGGTGCTGGCCGGGCTGGACCTGGCGGCGACGGTCGAAGACGAACCGGTGCTGCCGTTCACCGTGGTGGCCGCGCACCTGGCCGATATCGCCGACGCCGCGCTGGCGGCGGCTTTGCGGCTGGCCGAAAAGACGGTGTGCCGCGACCGCACACCACCGCGACTGGCGGTCATCGCGATGGGCAAATGCGGCGCCCGCGAACTGAATTACGTCAGCGATGTCGACGTCATCTTTGTGGCCGAGCGCGCCGACCCGATCAGCATCCGCGTCGCCGGCGAGATGATGCGGGTGGCGTCATCGACGTTCTTCGAAGTGGATGCCGGACTGCGCCCGGAGGGCCGCAGCGGCGAGTTGGTCCGCACCGTCGAATCGCACATCGCCTACTACCAGCGTTGGGCCAAGACCTGGGAGTTCCAGGCACTGCTGAAAGCCCGGGCGGCGGTCGGCGACGCGGAACTGGGCCAGCGCTACCTGGCCGCGCTGATGCCGATGGTGTGGACCGCCTGTGAACGTGACGACTTCGTGGCCGAGGTGCAGGCCATGCGCCGCCGGGTGGAACAGCTGGTGCCCGCCGATATCCGCGGGCGCGAGCTCAAGCTGGGGACCGGCGGGCTGCGCGACGTGGAATTCGTCGCGCAACTGCTGCAGCTCGTGCATGGCCGCAGCGACGAGTCGCTGCATGTCGCCTCTACCGTGGACGCGCTGTCGGCGCTCGGCGAAGGCGGCTACATCGGGCGCGAGGACGCGGCGAACATGATCGCCTCCTACGAATTCCTGCGCCTGCTCGAGCATCGCCTGCAGCTGCAGCGACTCAAACGCACCCACCTGCTCCCCGAATTCGACGACGAAGAGGCGGTGCGCTGGCTGGCGCGGGCGGCTCACATCCGGCCCGACGGCCGTCACGACGCGGCCGGGATGCTGCGCGAGGAACTCAAGCATCAGAACGTGCGAGTGTCGCGGCTGCACGCGAAGCTCTTCTATCAGCCGCTGCTGGAGTCGATTGCCCCGGCCGGGCTGGAAATCGCCGGGCGGGGCATGACGTCGGAGGCGGCTGAGCGCCAGCTGGCGGCGCTGGGCTACGAGGGCCCGCAGACCGCGTTGAAGCATATGGCGGCGCTGGTCAATCACAGCGGCCGGCGCGCGCGCGTGCAGTCGGTGCTGTTGCCCAGGCTGTTGGACTGGCTGTCCTATGCCCCAGACCCCGACGGCGGGCTGTTGGCCTACCGCCGGCTCAGCGAGGCGCTGGCCCCGCAAAGCTGGTATCTGTCGACCCTGCGCGACAAGCCGACCGTGGGTAGGCGGCTGATGCACGTGCTGGGCACCTCGGCTTTCGTGCCAGATCTTTTGATGCGCGCACCCGAGGTGATTCAGAACTACGGTGACGGCCGGACCGGACCCAAGCTGCTCGAGACGGAGCCCGCGGCGGTTGCCCGGGCACTGATCGCCTCGGCGGGCCGATACTCCGATCCGTTGCGCGCCATCGCCGCCGCCCGCACGCTACGACGCCGCGAGCTCGCCCGCATCGGTTCCGCGGACCTGCTGGGCCTGCTCGAAGTCGCCGAGGTGTGCCGTGCGCTGACCTCGGTGTGGGTGGCGGTCCTGCAATCCGCGCTGGAGGCGATGATCCGGGCCAACACCCCCGAGGGGGGACGGCCCCTGGCCCGCATCGCGGTCATCGGCATGGGCAGACTGGGCGGCTCCGAACTGAGCTACGGATCAGATGCCGATGTCATGTACGTCTGTGAACCGGCCAGCGGTGTGACCGATGCGCAGGCGGTGAAATGGTCCACCGCGGTGGCCGAGCAGGTTCGAGCAAAACTGGGCACCCCCAGCGTCGATCCACCGCTGGAGGTGGATGCCAACCTTCGGCCGGAAGGCCGCAACGGTCCACTGGTTCGCACGTTGGCGTCCTATGAGGCCTACTACGCACAGTGGGCGCAGGCCTGGGAGATTCAGGCGTTACTGCGCGCGCACGCGGTCGCCGGCGATGCGGAGCTGGGCCAGCGGTTCTTGCTGCTGGTAGACCACACCCGCTATCCGCCCGACGGCGTCTCCGCCGAGGCGGTGCATGAAATCCGCCGCATCAAGGCGCGGGTCGAGTCCGAACGGCTGCCGCGCGGCGCCGACCCCAATACGCACACCAAGCTGGGCCGCGGCGGGCTGGTCGACATCGAATGGACCGTGCAGCTGCTGCAACTGCAAAACGCGCACGAGATCGAGGCCTTGCACAACACCTCGACGCTGGAATCACTGGATGCGATAGCCGAGGCGAAACTGGTCGCCGAGGACGAGGTGAAGCTGCTGCGGCAGGCTTGGTTGACTGCGACCCGGGCGCGCAACGCCTTGGTGCTGGTGCGTGGCAAGCCCACCGACCAGCTGCCGGGACCGGGACGTCAGCTCAACGCGGTGGCGGTGGCCGCCGGCTGGCACAACGACGACGGTGGCGAGTTCCTGGACAACTATCTGCGGGTAACCCGGCGCGCGAAAGCCGTCGTGCGCAAGGTGTTCGGAAGTTAGGGGCTGGTCCGGGTTGGGCGCCGCGTTCGAGGGCTCGAGCGACGACGCTGAGCTGGATCGGGTCGAGGCGACCTACGCACCCCTGGCCGAGGCCGTGCGCGATCTCATCGACGCCACCATCCAAACCCGGGCAGACGAAGAGGGGATCCTGCAAGCGAGGGCCGTGATCGAGGCGGTGACACAATCGCTGCGCCGCGAGCAGAGCCGGCCCTGCGAGGTCAGCTACCGCGGTGACGCGCGCCCGATTCCGCTGGCAAATGCGGTAATCGGCCAGTGCAATCCGATAGCACCGCCGGTGGTTGTCCATCACGATCCCGACGCCGCAGACGGCCGGTGCTGGGCCGAGTTCGTGCTGGGCGCGGCCTACGAGGGTCCGCCCGGCCTGGTGCACGGCGGGGTGTGCGCACTGGTGCTGGATCATCTGCTTGGCGAGGCGGCCAGCCAGGGACGGACCCAGCCCCTGTTCACCGGCACCATCACGGTGAAATACCTGCGCGGCACCCCACTGGGGCCGCTGCGCTGCGAAGCCTGGGTGGACCGGACCGAAGGGGTCAAAGCCTTTGCGCGCGGATTTCTGTCCGACGCCGAGGGAGTCACGGCGCAGGCCGAGGGGGTCTTCATCAAACCGGCTTGGGCGCGGGAGGTCCCGTGAAGTTCTACGTCAGCAGCGCCTTCCTCAACACCCCGGAGATCATCGAGATCGCCAAGGCCGCCGACGAGCTGGGCTATGACGGCATCGGGATCCCGGACCACGTGGTCAACCTGGAGACCTTGCAGACCCCCTACCCCTATACCAAGGACGGGCAGCGGCGATGGCAGCCGTTCACCGACTGGCCCGACCCCTGGGTCCTCGTGGGTGCGCTTGCGCAGGTGACGCGGCGGCTGAAGTTCGTCACCACCGTGTACATTCCCGCGATGCGCAACCCCTATTCGGCGGCGAAAGCCATTGGCACTGCCGCACTTCTGGCGTCGGGACGGGTCGAGCTGGGCGTCGGCGTCGGCTGGTGCGCCGAGGAATTCGCTCTGATGGGGGAGCAGTTCGCGGCCCGCGGCAAACGTACCGACGAAATGCTCGCCCTGATGAAGCGGCTGTGGGAACCGGGCTGGACGGAATTCGAGGGTCGGTTCTACCAAACTCCGCGCCTGGAGATGCAGCCAACTCCGCCGCCCATTCCGATCTACGTCGGGGGGCTCAGCGACATCGCATTGCGCCGCGCCGCCCGCTACGACGGCTGGATCGGAGACTTGATCAAGACCGAACGGGCCATCGAGGCGGTGGGCAGGTTACGCGAACTGCGTGCCGAAAACGGCTTGCCGGTAGATGATTTCACCATCCTGACGCCGCTGACCGATGCCTTCACCCCCGCCGACTACCAGCGTGCCGAGGATGCCGGCATCACCGGGATCATCACCATGCCGTGGATGTTCTACACCGGGCCGGACGCCGGGTTGGACGCGAAGATCGACGGCATGGCGCGATTCCGCAAGGACCTTTCGCTCGACGGCTAGCCCTGGCGCGGACGGCCAATCCGGCTTTTTGGGTCGGTCGCCGGTCAGGGCAGCCCAGCCACCCCATCCGAGCCGAACACCGCGCCGCCGGCGCCACCCGTGCCGCCGGCGGCCGGCGTCGCGCTGAATCCGCCGTTGCCGCCGTTCCCACCACTGCCGACCAGCCGGGCGTCGCCGCCGCCGGCGCCACCGCTTCCGCCGTCACCGATCAAAGCCGCGTTGCCGCCGTTGCCGCCATTGCCACCGTCGCCGGTGTTGCCGCCCAGGCCGCCCTGGCCCCCCGCGCCGCCGGCCCCCAGCAGCAACCCGGCGCCGCCACCGTCGCCGCCGGCCCCGCCGTTGTTGCCGTCGGCGCTGACGATTAGCCCGCCCTGGCCACCGTCGCCGCCGGCCCCGCCATTGCCGACCAGCCCGGCGCTGCCGCCATTGCCGCCGGCCCCGCCGTTGCTGCTAACGATTACGGTATCGAGAAAGCTGGTTCCGTCGGCCCCGCCGCTGCCACCGGCTCCGGCATCTCCGAACAGACGCCCGCCGTTGCCGCCGGCCCCACCGGAGCCGCCGTCGTTGATGGCGCCGGCCCCGCCGCCGCCGGAGCCGCCGCTGCCGAACAGCCAGGCGTCGCCGCCGGCCCCGCCGGAGCCGCCTCGTCCACCAGCGCCGAACCCGCCGTTGCCGCTGTCACCGGCCGCGCCGAAGAGCAACCCGCCGGTACCGCCGATGCCGCCGGTACCGCCGCTGGCGAACCCGCTGGCCCCGCCAGCGCCGCCCGCTCCACCGTCACCGAGCAGTTCGGCGGAGCCCCCGGTCCCGCCGGTGCCACCGGCCCCGCCGGCGGTGATGGGGCCACTGAACCCGCCGTTACCCCCGACCCCGCCGTTGCCGTAGAGCCTGCCGCCCTGGCCACCGGCGCCGCCGTGGCCACCGACCCCAGAGTTCCCGACGGCGTTGCCACCGGTGCCGCCGCTGCCACCATTGCCGATCAGCCCGGCCCCGCCGCCGTCGCCGCCGGCCCCGCCTTCGCCGAACCCGCCCACACCGCCCTGGCCCCCGACGCCGCCGGTTCCGGAGATCAGGCCCGCGTTGCCGGCGGCGCCACCGGCCCCGCCGACCCCAAAGAAGCCGGTGCCGCCCAGACCGCCGTCGCCGCCGACACCGAACAGTCCGGCGTTGCCGCCGTCACCGCCTTGCCCGCCCAGGGGGCCATCGCCGAATCCGCCGGTGCCGCCGGTTCCGCCGGTGCCGATCAGCCAGCCGCCGGCCCCGCCGGCCCCGCCGGCCCCACCGATACCGTCGTTGTCCACGCCCATGCCGGTGCCAGTACCGCCGGCTCCGCCGCCACCACCGTGCCCGTAGAGTCCGGCGTTTCCGCCGGCACCACCTGCACCGCCGAAACCGGACAACCCGGTTCCGCCATTGCCACCGGCCCCGCCGGCGGAAATCGACAGGGCACCGGCGCTACCGCCGTCCCCGCCCAAACCACCGATACCGGAGGTCCCCGATCCACCCGCCCCGCCGGCACCGCCGGCCCCGAACAACAACCCGCCGACCCCGCCGGCACCACCGGCACCCCCGTTGAGGCCACCGGAGCCGCCCGGACCGCCGGCGCCACCGTTGCCGAAGAGCCCGGCCCGCCCACCGGCTCCACCGTCTTGACCGCCAGCGCCGGACCCACCGGCTCCGCCGCTGCCGAACAATATTCCGCCGTCGCCGCCGGGTGCCCCGGTTCCTGGAGCGCCATTGCTGCCGTTGCCGATCAGCGGCCGCCCAAACAACGCCTGCGCGGGTGCGTTGACTGCGGCAGGCATGCTCTTGAGCAGGGACGCAGCGGTGAGATCGGTAGTTGTGTAGCTGGCCGCAGCCGCGTTGACGGTCTGCACAAACCGGTCATGAAACGCCGTCGTCTGCTGGCTGATCGACTGATATCCCAAGCCGTGCGAATTGATCAGTGCGGTGATCGCAGCCGACACCGCATCGGCGCCGGGCTGGATGACTTCGGTGGTCGCGAGGATCGCATTGGCGTTGGCGGCGTTGATCGTCACGCCGATATTCGCCAAATTCCTTGCCGCCGAGGCAAACTCTTCTGGTGCCGCAATGACATACGACATGTGCCCCCCCGGTTCGGTTAGGAACAGTCAGAATTCAGCAAGCCAGAGTCGACGAGCCGTGCTGAGCAGAGCCTAATCGATGGCGTGGATCCGCAAGCGCGATTGCCGGCTGTCGCCGGCCCTTGCGACGCACGTCTCGCGAGGGTGGCACCGCGCGACTCCGGCGCGAAAAACAGACAACCCGCTTGGCGACCGGTGAGGGCCGCCAAGCGGGTTGCTGTACCCGGTGTGTGTTACACGACTTGGAAGCGCGCTAGACGTCTCTAGCAGTCGTAGTAGAGCGCGAACTCGTACGGGTGCGGCCGCAGGTTGACCGGCTCGATCTCGTTCTCGCGCTTGAAGCTGATCCACGTCTCGATCAGGTCGGGGGTGAATACGCCACCCTCCGTGAGGTATTCGTGGTCAGCCTCGAGCCGGTCGATCACCGCAGCCAGCTGGGTCGGGGCCTGCGGGATGTTTGCGGCTTCCTCCGGCGGCAGCTCGTAGAGGTCCTTGTCGACCGGCGCCTGCGGCTCGATCTTGTTCTTGATGCCGTCCAGGCCGGCCATCAACATCGCCGCGAACGCCAGGTACGGGTTGCCCGACGAGTCGGGGCAGCGGAACTCGAGGCGCTTGGCCTTCGGGTTGCTGCCGGTGATCGGGATACGCACACAGGCCGAGCGGTTGCGCTGGCTGTAGACCAGGTTGATCGGGGCCTCGTAGCCGGGCACCAGCCGCTTGTAGGAGTTCACCGTGGGGTTGGTGAAGGCCAGCAGCGAAGGCGCGTGGTGCAACAGGCCACCGATGTAGTGGCGAGCCGTGTCCGACAGGCCGGCGTACCCGGTCTCGTCGTACATCATCGGGGTGCCGTCCTTCCACAGCGACTGGTGGGTGTGCATACCCGATCCGTTGTCACCGAAGAGCGGCTTGGGCATGAAGGTCACGGTCTTGCCGGCCTGCCATGCGGTCTGCTTGACGATGTACTTGTAGAGCTGCATGTCGTCCGCGGCGTGCAGCAGCGTGTTGAACTTGTAGTTGATCTCGGCCTGCCCGCCGGTGCCCACCTCGTGGTGACCCTTTTCCAGGCTGAAGCCGGCGTTGATCAGGTTGGTCAGCATCTTGTCGCGCAGGTCGACGTAGTGGTCGACCGGCGCCACCGGGAAGTACCCGCCCTTGGGGCGGACCTTGTAGCCGAGGTTGGGGCCGCCGTCGGCTTCGTTGGCTGCGCCGGTGTTCCACCACCCGGAGATGGCGTCCACCTCGTAGAACGACCCGTTGGTGCGCGAGTCGAAGGCCACCGAGTCGAAAATGTAGAACTCGGCCTCGGCGCCGAAGTAGGCGGTGTCGGCGATGCCGGTGCTGATCAGGTAGTTCTCGGCCTTGCGGGCGACGTTGCGCGGGTCGCGGGAGTAGGGCTCAAGGGTGAACGGGTCATGCACAAAGAAGTTCAGGTTCAGCGTCTTGGCTTCGCGGAACTGGTCGATGATCGCGGTATCGGGGTCCGGGAGCAGGAGCATGTCGGACTCGTGGATCGACTGGAATCCGCGGATCGAGGAGCCGTCGAAGGCCAGGCCCTCCTCGAAAACGGCCTCATCGAAGAAGGAGATCGGAATCGTGAAGTGCTGCATGACACCGGGCAGATCGCAGAACCGCACATCGACAAACTCGACGCCGTCGTCTTTGGCGAGTTTGAAGACGTCGTCGGGCGTCTTATCCGTCACTGAGTGCTCCTTTGCTTAGGTGATTCGCGGCCGACGCTATGGAGGTGTTGTTGCCCGCCAGTCAACCCCGTGTTGCGCGGACGTTACGCGACCATCAGCCCCGGCAACAGCCCCCGGCTTCTGGCCGAGTCCTATTGTGAAGCCATGGCCCGCAAGATCGTAACTGGTCTGTCGATGACAATATCCCCGCCAGCCGTCGGCCGGCTCGCTGGGAAGCACAACCATGCGAGCGGACCGGGCCGATGACCACAGAATCGTCCACCAGCTATCCGGGTAAGACGCTCGGGTTCCCGAGAACCGGGCCGGGATCGCTTGCTGGAACGGGGCGCCGGCTGGCGGCGCTGTGCGTCGACTGGCTGCTGGCCTACGGTCTGGCCCTGCTGGGCGTGGGAGTCGGTGCCTGGCCCCAGGCGATGTTGTCGACGGTGGTCCTGGTGATCTGGCTGTTGATGGGTGTATTGGCGGTACGCCTGTTCGGATTCACGCCAGGCCAGTTGATGCTCGGTCTGGCGGTGGTGAGGCTGGATGGGCGGATGCCCGTCGGGGTCGGCCGTCTGGCCGGACGCGGACTGCTGATCGCCCTGGTGGTCCCGCCGCTGTTCACCGATGCCGATGGGCGCGGGATCCACGACCGGCTGACGGCCACGGCGGTGGTGCGGCGCTGAGACCGCGCCCCGGTCCGTGGCGGTCTGGCCCGGGCAGAGCGTGTGCGCAGCTACCTGCGGCGCACCGAGCGCTGGACACCGCGCATCTTGCCGGCGTTGGGCAACGGCCCCTTCGGCAGCGCGCCGGCGCCGGCCCGTGACCCCAGCGCGGCCAGTCGCGACTCCAGCGAGTCCAGCTGCTTGACCGTGATGTTGGCCGGAAGGCGGGTGAGGTGGCGTTCCAACTTGGCCAACGGAATTTCGCCGTCGCCGTTGCCCACGATGATGTCGTAGATCGGTACCTCGCCGACCAGGCGAGCGGTGCGCTTCTTCTCCTGTGCCAGCAGCGGTTTGACCCGGGCCGCGGATCCCTCGCCGACCAGAATCACGCCGGGCCGGCCCAGCACCCGATGTACGGCGTCAAAGTGGCCGGTCGCGGCGACCCCGGGGCTCACGCGCCACTTGCCGCGCAGGTTCTCCAACGCCCAGGCGGCCGCACCGGTCTGGCCTTCAGCTTTGCTGTAGACCGCCCGTTGAGCGCGGCGGCCGAAAATGATGAACGCCACCAGACCGCCCAGCAGCAAGCCGAACGGGATCATCGTGATCATGGTGAGCCCGCCGGCCCACACCCCGACCGCCACCGAGATGCCCACGATCAGGACGAAAGCCCCGATGATGTAGGGCAGCAGTCGCTTGTCTTCCTTGCGCTGCAGGTTGAACGCCTGCCAAAGCTGGGTGCGGCGTTCCCGGGCGGCGGCCTTACGGGCCGCCTTTGCCTCGGCCTTGGCGGCCTTGTTTTCAGCGGAATTTCGGGATCTGGCCATAGTTGTCAAGAATACGTAGGCACTGGCTAGCCTGAGTTCGAGGCTCCCGAGGTGTTGCGGGACCGGGCCTGCTCGTAGAGCCGGCCCGCCCGGTAGGACGAGCGCACCAGCGGACCGGCCAACACCCCGGCGAAGCCCAGCCCCTCGGCGTACTGGGCGAACTCGACGAACTCCTCGGGCCGTACCCAGCGCTCGACCGGGTGGTGGCGCGGCGACGGGCGCAGATATTGGGTGATGGTGATGATGTCGCAGCCGGCATCATGCAGATCGACCAGCGCGGTGCGCACCTCCTCAGGGGTTTCCCCCATACCAAGAATGAGGTTGCTCTTGGTCACCAGGCCGAACTGGCGGGCCGCGGTAAGCACGTCCAGGCTGCGCTGATAGGTGAAGGCGGGCCGGATCCGTTTGAAAACCCGTGGCACGGTTTCGACGTTGTGCGCCAATACCTCCGGGCGGGCCTCGAAGACTTCGCCAAGCTGATCAGCTTTGCCGTTGAAGTCCGGGATCAGCAGCTCGACGCCGGTGGACGGGTTGAGCTCCTTGATGGCGCGCACGGTCTCCGCGTAGAGCCAGGCGCCGCCGTCGGGCAGGTCGTCGCGCGCCACGCCGGTGACGGTGGCGTAGCGCAAGCCCATGGTGTGCACACTCTCGGCGACGCGGCGCGGCTCGTCGCGATCCAGCGGGGCCGGTTTTCCGGTGTCGATCTGGCAGAAGTCACAACGTCGGGTGCACTGGTCCCCGCCGATCAAAAACGTGGCTTCCCGGTCTTCCCAGCATTCGAAGATGTTCGGGCAGCCGGCCTCTTCACACACCGTGTGCAGGCCCTCGCGCCGAACCAGGTTTTTCAGCTCGGTGTATTCGGGCCCCATGCGGGCGCGGGTGCGGATCCACGGGGGTTTGCGTTCGATAGGGGTCTGCGCGTTGCGCACTTCCAGGCGCAGCAGCTTGCGGCCCTGCGGAGCCGCAGCGCCGGCGGCACCGGGCTCCGGAGCGACATTCACGTTGATGATGCTACGCGGGCGCCCGGGTGGTCGCGGACCGGCAGGGCTCCGTCCAACGCATTGCAGACGGCGTCGGCGACCGCGCCGCGGACCTCCTCGACGCCAACGGTGCGGCCAAGCTCGGCCGACAGCGAGGTCACCCCGGCATCGGAGATGCCACACGGCACGATCGCGGTGAACGCGGCCAAGTCGCAATCGCAGTTCAGCGCGAAGCCGTGCAGCGTTGTCGCCCGTGACACCCGGACACCGATGGCGGCGATCTTGCGCTCCGGGCGCCCGGATCCGGCCGGTATCCACACCCCGGACCTGCCCTCGACCCGTCTGGTCTCCAAACCCAAGTCGAGACACGCCTTGATCAGCGATTCTTCGAGGCGCCGAACGTAATTGACCACGTCGAGTGGCTGGGCCAAACCGATGATCGGATAGCCGACCAGCTGGCCTGGGCCATGCCAGGTGATCTTTCCGCCGCGGTCTGTGTCTACGACATCTATCGCCTCGTCCCCGGCAGCGCCCGCAAAGACGGGGCCGGGCCGTTCGTGCGGCTCGGTCCGTCGTCCGGCGGTGTAGACCGCGGGGTGTTGCAGCAGCAGCAACGTGTCGGGGCCGCCGGCGACGCGGGCGTCGGCCAGGTCGCGTTGCATCTGCCAGGCGGTCTGGTAATCGACGCTGCCAAGTTGGCGCACGTCGATTCCAGCCGTGCTGGAGCGGATTGACCCGGTCACAGATGCGACGTTACCCGTAGCAGCCGGTCACCCGCGGGCGTGGTGTGCCAGGTCCCGGCCCTGGCTGTCGACCGTCTTGAGAATCCTTTCAGAATCCGCCAGGGCGCGCCGCTGACGCTGTGGTTGACCGCACCACTGGATGCATCGGAAGGACGCCGCAGTGATCGCTGCCCAACCCGGACCGGGCGTGCCAGCCAGCGATACGGCGCTGCGGCGCCTGGTCAGCCACGCCGCGCGGCGCAGTTCTACCGCGACCACCGCGCTGAGGCTGGTGCGGCGGTGCGTCGCTGGTAATCCCCGCCTTTTGGCGGCGGTCACCGCGGTGCAGCTGGTCGGCACCCTGGCGGCGTTGTACTTGCCGGCCGTCGACGCCAGGATCATCGACCGCGGCATCGCCCAGGGGGACACCGCCACAATCATCAGGCTGGGGGCGGTGATGCTGGCCGCCGGCGGAATTCAGCTGCTCTGCTCGGTGGCCGCGGTCTACCTCGGCTCGCTGGTCAGCATGGGGTTCGGGCGTGCCCTGCGCCGGGAGCTGTTTGACCGGGTGACCGGTTGGTCGATGCTCGAGGTGTCCAGGTTCGGAGCCTCCTCGCTGCTGACGCGCACCACCACCGACGTACAAACGATCGAGTCGACGCTGCAGCAGTACATCACGACGCTGATCGCAACCGTGATAACCGGCATCGGCGGGGTCGTGATGGCGGCGCACGAAGACGCCGCCCTGTCCTGGGTGCTGTTGGTGGCGGTTCCGGTGTTGGCGGCGCTCACCTCATGGATCATGTCGCACCTGATCGCCCACGAGCGCGGCCTGCAGAAACTCTTCGATCGAATGAACCAGGTTGTACGCGAACAGCTTTCGGGCATCCGGGTGGTCCGCGCCTGCGCTCGCGACGGGTTCGAACGGGGCCGGTTCGGCCAAGTCAGCGCCAGCTACTCGCGGACCGCGCTGGCCGCCGATCGGTGGCAGGCCCTGCTGGCGCCGGTTGCCACCCTGGTGATCAGCTTGTCCAGCGTTGCGCTGGTCTGGTTCGGCGCGACGGCCATCGACGCCGGCCAGATGCGGGTGGGGCAGCTACTCGCTTTCATGCTGTATGCGATGCAGATCTTGGCCGCGGCGTCGATGCTGTCGAAAATACTGGCCAACATGCCGGCGGCGGCCGCCAGTTTTGAGCGGATCAATGAGGTGCTATCGACCGACGCCGGCCTGGCCTCGACACCGGCCCGAGCCGACCATGGTGGGGGCGCGCCCGCCCGCAATGATGCCGTCATCGGATTGCACAACGTGAGTTTCGGCTATCCCGACGCGGACCGGGCCGTGCTGCGTGACGTGTCGTTCACCGCCGCGCCGGGCAGTGTGACGGCGATTGTCGGCGCCACCGGTTCGGGCAAGTCGACGATGATCTCACTGCTCACCGGGCTCTATGACGTTACCGGTGGATCGGTACGGGTGAACGGAGTCGACGTGCGCGACTGCGATCCCGAACAGCTGCGCTCGATCGCGGTGGTCCCTCAGGGCGGATACTTGTTCGCCGGGTCGGTTGCCGACAATCTGCGCTACGGCAAGCCCGACGCCACGAACGCCGAGATGTGGGAGGCGTTACGCATCGCGGCCGCCGACGGATTCGTGGCCGCCCACCCCGACGGCCTGCAGATGCCGGTTGCGCAGGGCGGTGTCAATCTCTCCGGTGGCCAGCGACAGCGGCTGGCCATCGCCCGCGCCGTCATCCGCCGGCCCTCGGTGTATCTGCTCGACGATGCCTTCTCGGCGCTGGATGTGCGCACTCAGCGCGATGTGTGGGCCGCACTGCGCGCCAGTTGCCCCGACGCGGCGGTCATCACGGTGTCGCAGCGAGTTGACGCGGCGGCCGAAGCGGACCAGGTGATTTTCCTGCACGGCGGCTCGGCCACCGGCTCACGCGCCCCAATGGACGCCCACGAGTCGCTGCTGGCCGATTGCCCGCGCTACGCCGAGTTCGTCGCGGCCCAGGCCCCGGCATAACCCGGACACGTCCCTGAACCGTCTTGAACCGGCCTGAACCGGTGTCGAGCCGGTCCAAGGGGATCTGCCACGCGAAACCCGGCGTCTCAAGAATGCATGCAGAAGCCGACAAGGGACACGTTCGACGCTGGTGGCGGCGATAAGCGAATTCGGTCATCGAGCTGGGGAGGGACGTGACAGTGATCGGCCACCAACATTGGCCCCGGTTCCGGCGGGGGTGTGCCGCCGTACCGGCACGGCGCGCCGGGACCGCCGCACTTCTGTGCAAACGGCTGCTGGCCAGTCGGGGCCTGATGGCCGCCGTCGTCGTGCTGGCCATCGCGGGCGCCGCGATCGATGTGATTGCGCCACGGCTGCTCGGGCACGCCACCGATCTGCTGTTCGCCGGGATGATGGGTCGTCAGCTGCCCGCCGGCACGACCAAGGAGCAGGCGGTGTCGGCGGCATACGCGCGGGGCGACGGCACCGTCGCGCACCTGTTGTCCACGATGGACGTGGTGCCGGGCGTGGGTATCGACTTCACCGCCATCGCCCACACCCTGCTGGTGGCCGCGGCCCTGTTCTGCGTTTCCGCATTGCTGGTCTCGGTCCAAGCCCAGCTGCTGAAGATCGCAATCCAGAAAATGATGGAGCGCCTGCGCACCGAGCTCGAGGAGAAGCTGCACCGGCTCCCACTGTCCTATGTCGACGCGCACCGGCACGGCGAGCTGCTCAGCCGGGTCACCAACGACATCGATACCGTTCAGATGGCTCTGAAGCAGACCGCGAGCGCGCTGCCCACCACGGTGCTGACCGTGCTGGCGGTACTGGTGATGATGGTGACCATTTCCCCGCTCCTGGCGGTGCTCACGATGGTCACCGTGCCGATATCGGTGCTGGCGAGTCGCTTCCTCCTGCAGCGCTCCAAGCAACTACGGGTGGCCCGGGCCGCCGATATCGGTCGGCTCAACGCGGCGGTCGAAGAGATCTACAGCGGGCTTGCCGTGGTCCAGGCTTTCGGCCATCAGACACCCGTGCGCGAACAATTTGCGCAGATCAACGACGATGTCTACCGCACCAGCTCGGGTGCGCAGTTCATCTCGGGGCTGATCTCTCCGGCCACCACGTTCGTCGGCAATCTGGGCTACCTGGTGGTGGCGGTGGTGGGCGCACTGTAGGTGACGTCGGGCAGCCTCAGCCTCGGCACCATCGAGGCATTCATCCAGTACGTGCGCCAGTTCAACCAGCCGGTGACCGACGTCGCGACCAGGTACGACGTGTTGCAGGCCGGGTTTGCTTCCGCGGAAAGGGTTTTCGAGCTGCTCGATGCGCCTGAACAGCAAGACGACCCGGGCCTCGAGTTGCCCGCAGTCGGTGCTGGGGGTGGCCGGGTCGAATTCGACCAGGTCAACTTTGGCTACCAGCCGGGCAGGCCGGTGCTCGAGGATCTGTCCCTGGTGGCCGAGGCGGGCAAGACGGTCGCGATCGTTGGGCCCACCGGGGCGGGCAAGAGCACGCTGGTGAATCTGTTGATGCGGTTCCACGAGGTGGACTCCGGACGGATCCTGATCGATGGAGTGGACATCGGCACCGTCGACCGCGATTCGCTGCGCTCTCGGATCGGCATGGTCCTGCAGGACACCTGGCTGCTGGCCGGCACCATCGCCGAAAACATCGGCTACGGACGTCCCGAAGCCAGCCGCGAGGAGATCATCGCGGCGGCCAAGGCGGCACATCTGGACGAGTTCGTCTGTGGCATGCGTGACGGCTACGACACCTGGGTGAGCGAGGACGGCGGCAACCTCAGCGCCGGCGAAAAGCAGCTGATCACCATCGCTCGGGCATTTCTGGCGGGTCCGCAATTTCTCATCCTCGACGAGGCCACCAGTTCGGTCGACCCGGGCACCGAGGCCCTGATTCAGCAAGCGATGATCGAACTTCGGCGTGGCCGAACCTGTTTCGTTATCGCCCACCGTCTGTCGACGATCCGCGACGCCGACGCGATCCTCGTCATGGAGGCAGGGCGGGTCGTCGAACAGGGGACTCACCGACAGCTGGTGGCCCGGCGCGGCAGCTACTTTCAGATGATGCAGGCCGCCGGCATGTGCGTGGCGCCTCGGCCGGGACGGGCCGACGATGGCGGTGCACCGTGTTGCGACGGTGGGCGTCGGCACCCCCGGTCCCAGGTGAGCGAGGCGCATCACCGGCCGGTGAACATACCCCGGACCGCCCTGGGCCCCGGATTGCGTCGCGCACCAAGACGTCACATGTTCTGATCGGCGATTCCGTCAGGTGCCGAACGTGATTCGGCGCGGCAGGAATTCGGCGGACCGCGTGGGTAGTTGATGTGCTGTCACAACACCGGGCTACAGCGATACCCTGCGTGTAATGAGCTTCATCGAAACTGTCAGTCGGATAGGCATGGCCATCGACGGCATGGGCGTCGCGGTGATCATGCTGGGCGCGGTGGTCTCATCGGGGCTCTTCGTCGCCCACCTGCCGCGCAGGCCGGACCGCGCCTATCGGGAGTTCCGGCAAAATCTCGGGCGATCCATCCTGATCGGCCTGGAGCTGCTGGTGGCCGGCGACATCATCAACACGATCCTGGTGACTCCCAACGGGGAAAGCGTTGCCGCGCTAGCCGGTGTCGTGGCGATCAGGACCTTTCTGAGCATCTCGCTCACCGTCGAGATGACGGGTCGATGGCCCTGGCGGCAGCCGACGGTGTCACCGGAGACCACCGCCGCTGGGGGCCAACTCGACGCGGCTGCCGACAGCTAGCCAGCACGCCGGCGTGGCTGCCCGCTATCGTTGGCTGCCGGCCAGCAGCTTTTCGCAGTCCACCGAACGCATCTCCATCATCAGCGCCATGTTCTGCTGTGGGTCCACCGGCGCATCGATGATGTGGACACCGCCGGCCGCGGCGGCCTGATCGAGCACCTCGCGGAACCGGGCTGGATCATCCAACCGGTGACCCGTCGCCCCGTAACTGTGGGCGAAGCCGACAAAATCCGGATTGGTGAAGTCCACCCCGTACCTGCCGAAGCCATCGGACATCTGCTTGAGGGCGATCATGCCCAGACCATTGTCGTTGAACACGACGATGATCAGATCCAGCCCGAGGCGAACCGCCGTTTCCAGGTCTTGACTGTTCATGGCGAATCCGCCGTCACCGGTCACCACCACCACCTTGCGATCGGGATGAACCAGCTTGGCGGCGATCGCGGCGGGCAGGCTGATGCCCATGGACCCCAGCGCATGGTCGATCAGCATCGTGTTGGGCTGGCGCGCGTTGAAGTTGCGGGTCGCCCACATCATGTGGATGCCGTTGTCGAGCGACAGAATGTCATCGTCGGCCATGAAGTCACGCAGCGTGGCGATCAGGTACCCCTGTTTGGCCGGGAAAGACGTGTCGGTCGAGGCGCGTTTGATGCTGTCCTGCATCGCCTTTGCGAGTCGGTGGAAGCCAACGTGGTCCCACGCCGGATTGGGGCAGAGTTGCTCGGTCAGCCGGTGCAGCGCGTCTGCCATGTCGCCGACGACCTGCGCCTGTGGGAAGTAGCTGTTGTCGCCCTGGGCGGCGAACGGATTGAGGTGGATGACCGTGCGCCCGTCGTAGGGTTGCATGAAGAAGGTCGGCTTCTCCAGGACGTCGTGACCAACGTTGAGAATGACATCCGCCGTCGTGATGGCGCAGTTGGGATAGTCACCCGGCATGATCGAACAACTGAGATAGCGTGGATCGTCCTCGTTGGCGACGCCCTTGCCCATCATGGTTGCCACGAAGGGGATCTGGGTCTTCTCGATGAGCGCGCGCACCGCCGCCGCCACCGCGGGCCGATTGGCGCGGGTGCCGCCGCCGACCATGATCAGCGGCCGGCGGGCGTCACGGATCAACCGGGCCGCGGTCTCAATGCTGTCCTGCGTGGCTACCGGAATGTCGCCGTGCCAGCATGGGACCAGTGGCCCGAGTTCGGTTTCTCTGGCCACGTCGTCGGGAAGTTCCAGGTGCGCGGGCCCCTGACGCTCACCCAGCGCCGACATCATCGCCTGGCGCAGCAACGATCCGGCCATTGGTCCGGACGGGATCTTGGCGGCGAACTTGGTGATGGGCCGCATCACATCGACGACGTCGACAATTTGATACTGCCCCATGCGGTTGTCGCGCGCCGCCTTTTGGCCGGTGATGACGAGCATGGGCATGGCCGTCAGATAGGCGTGGGCCACCGGGGTGGTCAGGTTCATCGCGCCCGCGCCAAGTGTTGACATCGCGACAGCCAGCTTGCCGGTGAGGCGCCCATAGGCGGCGGCCGCAAAGCCCGCCGCCTGCTCGTGGCGGAACAGGATGAACTTGATCCGCCCGTCGTTGCGCAGCGCCTCCATGAAATGCAGGTTCTCATCGCCCGGGATCCCGAACACGTACTCCACGCCCTCGGCCGCAAGCGCCGCGACGATCTGTTCGCTGGTGTTCGACGGCGCCATCAGAGTTCACCGCTGCCCTGACGCAGCACCGTCTCGGGATCTTCGGATTTCAGGCTTTCCTTGACCTGGTCCATCTTCTTCATGATGTTGTGTGTCTTGGTCAGGATTGCCTCGGCCTGATCGCCGGGGATCACCACGGCCGTCGAACCCTTGGCGAAGATCACATCGCCGGGAACCACGGTGACGCCGCCGATCGCTACCGGAACGTCGGCCAGGTAGGGCTGGATCTCGTTACCGCCCCCGCGCGCCGTTTCCCCGTGACAGTAGGTCGCGAAGTTGTAGGTGCTCAGCTCCTCGAAATCACGCAGCATGCCGTCAGCGAGAATGCCTGCCATGCCGAGGTTTTCGACCCGACTGAGCTTGGTGCCGCCGCCGAGTGAAGTCTGGTGGTAGCCGTTGGATGCCATCACCAGCACGGCGCCGGCAGGGTCATGTTTGGCGACGGCACGGTAGATCGCCGGACCGAGGCTGTGCTTCTCCGGGTCCATCAGGTCCTTGCGTACCGGCAGAAAGGAAATGGTGACCGCGGGGCCGACGAGCACTCGGTCCGGGTCTGGGCTGTCAAGTTCGATGATGTGGGCGCGATGCGCATAGGTCATCATCATGGCGTCGACGACGTCGGCGACCCCGAGGCCATCCACCAGTTCGGTCAGCTGCATGACTTCGTCCTACCCTTCTATTCGAAAGCGGCTATTCGGTGGGCATCATGTTCAGCAATAGGCTCACCACCGGAATCATCCGCCCCATCGCGTTGGGGACCAGGTTTTCCAGCGAATCCTTCACTGCTGCCGCGATTTCGGGGTCAGGCGGCTCGGTCGGCCCGAGTGCACCACTGACCGTGACCCCCCGGCGTCGGCCGTCGGCGAGCACCGCGTCGATCGCCGTCAGCAGTGACCCGTCATCGTGCAGCGGGCGCAACGCGGCGTAGTAGAGCACCAAGAAGCCTGGCCAGTGCGCCAGGTTTCGCGGCAGGCTGACCTGCACGTCTTTGGCCTTGCCGCGGGCGCCGATCAAGTTGACCGTGCGCACCATCTCGGCCACGTGTGAGGGCATCTGATCGAAATTCAACCTCGTCGGGGCGGGCGTGCCGGCGCCGTGCCGCGGCGGTTGCTGGGCCGGGGGAGCGGCCGGTTGGCCTTGTCCGTCCAATCGCGCCATGATGGCCGAAAAGGAAACGATGTTGAGCGGATTGCCGCGGTCGTAGCCGATCAGCGCGGCACGGATCGCCGACTCACCCTCAGCGTTGATGCCCACCGACCGCAGGGCGGCCCGGCTGAACCGGGGGACTGTCGGCAGATCCTGCGCCTCGCGCAAGGCGTCCGCCTGCCCGTACACCGCGCCGTTGGTGTAGAGCGGTTTCATCGTTTCCCAGGTTCAGCGCAACCCACCCGGAATGGACGCGATGTTGCGCCAGATCAGATTGACGAATGACATTCCAAGCGTCTCGCGGATGTCCGCGTAGAGCTCGGCAATTTCACCCGTCGCCTCGGCCTCGCCGACGCTTGGAACCGGATCTCCGGACGGCTGCATGGCAAATTCCCTTATCTCCCAGGGATAGAAGATCAGTCCGGCATGTTCGCACGCATGTAGTCGATCGCAAGCTTCATCGCAGCTATCTTGACCTTGTTGCGTTCCATCATCTGTGCGTTCAGCTGCGCGATGTTGACGGAATATGGGTTCTCCCGCAACAGCTTTGCCGCGAGAAGCAGATTGGTGGCGGTCAGCTCGGCATTGCGGCGCACATAGGGCGACAGCTCGCCGCCGGCCTCGATATAGCTCGCGCCCGGACCTGCGTCACCGACCCAATACAGATCGGTGTTGGGTGGCACCGTCGCCCCGAAGTGCAGCAGGTTACCGAAAGTGTTGGCCACACAATCGTGGCTGCCGTCCTCATTGCCCGTCACCACGATGCCGGCCACCGACCCGTAGAGCGGGAACTGCCCGGTTTTTTCGCACATCACCGTCTTCGTGGTGCCGTCGAGGCGCTCGATCACTCGCTGCATGACCGACGATCGCACACCCATCCAGATCGGCATGGCGGGCACGATGATGTTGGCACGCTTGACCTTTTCCAGGATCAGCGGCCACTCGTCGCCGTCCCCCTCGTCATTGCCGACTCCCGGCTTGACGTCGTAGTCGACGACTCGGACTATCTCGGTCTCGATGTCGGGCTCGTGGGCCTTGAGCCGGTCGATAAGCAGATTGCACAATGCTTCGGTATTCGATACTTCCGGGCCCTTTTTCAGGGTGCAGTTCAGAAAGAGCGCGTAGAGCGGCCCTTCCTTTTTCATCTCGTGGAAAATCGAGGATGCCACGCGCGTCTCCGTTTGTTCATTTAGCTGGCCACAGGGATGCGTACCGAGAGCGAAGATTACACGATTTGGGGCGTTGCAGGGCCGTCGTCAACCAATTAAATTTTTGGCGCACCGCAACGATGATGCCCCGTGGTCCACCGGGAAGTGAGGCCCCCGGCGGGCGGGTGCGGACCAACTCCATCTGGGTCGGCCGCGCGCCGCGGCGCTGCCGGTCGCAGCAGTCAAAGCCGTTGGACCATAGCGTGATTAGAACTCCGTTCTGGAGCACATCCATCAGTGGATGCTCGGCGCTGCGGCGTGATCGCCCGGCCGGCGAACCGCTCACCGATGCCAGCGCACTTTGGAGATGGCGAACGGTCCGCCCCTCGGTGGTCCGGACAAATCCCGCCCAGGCTGGATCCCCCGCACCGAGGCGGCTGGATTGAACGACGTTTCACCGTCAGTTGACGGCCGGGACCACAATCGCGGGGTGACCGTGGCAGTCGGCGAGATCCGCGAACCCGGTCACCGCACAGCGGGGGCCACGCTACAACGTTGAATCCCGACCGAGGCGGTCGAACTCGGCCAGCAACGCGTCGAAGTTGGCCGGCCGCACCTC
This sequence comes from Mycobacterium pseudoshottsii JCM 15466, assembly GCF_003584745.1. NCBI lineage: Bacteria > Bacillati > Actinomycetota > Actinomycetes > Mycobacteriales > Mycobacteriaceae > Mycobacterium > Mycobacterium pseudoshottsii. The sequence goes on along the minus strand of NZ_AP018410.1, from coordinate 3,621,994 downwards.
TACCGACTCATCTCGCGTGGTTGCGGCGATTCGGATAGTGCGCCGGATCTGGTCCACATAGACGCGGCACGCCTGGCACCCTCTGGTGTGCTGTTCGAACCGGTCCAGGTCAGACTCGTCGAGCGCATCCTCGAGATAGTCGGTCACCAGAGCCACCGCGTCCGAGCAGGTAATACGTAGTTCGTTGGAGATGAAGTCGCCATCAGTGGTCATGGAAATACTCCTCCAGTATTGCGCGCAGGGCGGTGCGGCCACGGTGCAGCAGGACCCGCTGATTGACCGCTGAAATGCCCAATGCCTCAAAGGTTTCCTCGCTCGACCACCCCTCGAGATCGCGCATCGCTACCACCTCGCGTTGAGCGCCGGGCAGCTTCTGCAGCGCTTCGACTACCACGGAGCGAACCTCTGCCGACAACAGTCTCTGCTCGGGCAGTAGGTCCCATCGGACCGGCACATCACGCCAATGGTTGGGTCCTAGTTCGGGATCGATCAGCCGCTCGGGATCGACGGATGGACGTGGGTCGACCTCGGGTCCGGCGTTCGCGAAGGGCACCGTATTGGCTTCCTTACGGGCCAGCGTGTGCACCTGGTTGAGCACGACCCGGAACATCCAGGTTCGAATGCTGGCCCGACCTTCGAACTTGCCGATGGAGCGCACCGCCGAGACCCACGCGTTCTGGACCGCGTCCTCGGCTGTCGCCCGCGATACATAGATGCTGGCCAGCCTGACCAGCGGTGCGTGAAGTGTTTCGACCAGGGCGCGAAACGATTGCCCGTCGCCGGCCTGCAAAGCAGCGATCAGATCGCTTTCGGTTGCCCATCGATCATCGACGATGGTTCGTTTGGGTACCGTCACTGGTGTCGAATCCTCACTCCGCCGACAGAACCTTGCGCCTGCGGTGTAACGCCGCAGGGGTTGTCGGTGTCCAAGCAGTACCCGTCGTGCTTGCGGCGGCGGGCCGGAAACAAATCGACACCTATGGAGGAATAGTGAGCACTCTGCCCCTCGTGACTGAGGCCGACGCAACACCCGAACAGGCGACAGCGCTTGCGGCGGTGAAGCAAGCGTTGGGTTCGGTCCCCAATCTGACTCGCGCGATGGCCAATAGCCCCGCACTTCTGCATGGCTATCTCGGGCTTGCCGGAAGCCTCGATGGCGGCACTTTGCCCAGGTCCACCCGTGAGCGCCTGGCAATTGCCATCGCCCAGTCCAATACCTGCTCGTACTGCTTGTCGGCGCATACCTACACCGGACAGAGACTGGCGGGTCTGGGCGCCGAGCAGGCGGCGGCAGCACGCAAGGGCGACGCGGACGACCCAAAGGTGGCGGCCATTCTCGCGTTCGCCGTGGCGGTCAATGAGCAGCGCGGCCGGATCGATGAGTCCGAGCTTGCCGCGGTGCGTCATGCTGGAGTCAGCGACGCCGAGATCGCCGAGGTCCTCGGTCATGTGGCGCTTAACGTGTTGACCAACTACTTCAACAACGTTGCGGGCACCGAGATCGATTTTCCGCGGGTGTTGGCGTAGTTGATTGGGCGGCTTGGCGGTAGCCCGCCCTGTTGGTGGGTTCCGCCGAGCGTGCTCGCGGTGTTCGGAGTTGTGCTAGATCTGGTCGCGGTGGGCTGTGGCGTGGCTCAACGCTTCACCAATTATGTTGTGGTGGAACTGATGACGACGTCGACATCGGCGAGTGCGTCACGATCGAACTCGCCGCTCTCGGGGCTCCAGTGCAGCTCTTCGGAATTGGCTGGTGCTCGGTGGACGATCCGAAGCACGCGGTGATCGGCCACGCGTAGTGCCGCTGCCAACGCCGAGCCGATCAAGCCGGACGAACCCGTAATGGCGGCAACGGCTTTGCCCACGCTCTCGGAGCCCCAGGTTGGCCTCGAAAGCTCCCTTTGGCAGGCGGTGCTGTCCTTGGACCGAAGCCGATGAGGAGTTGTCTCGTCGACGATCTCCGCCTCGGGCAGTGTCGCCAGTCAGGTCACGCGCAGCGACGGGAGCGAGCATCGTGATGTGTTCGGTGATTTCGGTTTTGAGGCCAGCAATCTCGGTGGTCAGCATCCGCTACGGGTGGCCGATGAGTCGGGCTGACATCGTCGCTGGCCCGGGGCCGGACACCGGCAGAAACGGATACGCTTTGATCCCATCGGCGGGCGGCTTGGAAGTTTGGTAACGAGGATTCTTTGGCGAATCCGTAGTATCATAAAACTCCTGAATGCACTGCCATAGTAGACACCGGATAATCGAGTTGTCTGATTAGCGTTGTGGCAACGTATTCATTAGTTGCCGGAAATTGTCGGATTAAGCGATGGCGTGGAAGCCGGGCTTGATGATGGAGGACGCGTCGATTGCCACGCAAGCGTAGCGCGGCAATCGATCGAAGATTTGAGTTGTGTTGGATTTGTCGGTGCGACGCTGGGCGTTGGTGGCTTGTCCGCGGCCAGTGCTATCGGAATGGTCGCCTCGGCAACGATGATTGGGGCGGGATTGTCTAATATCGACAGTGGTGAATTGGACGAGCGGCAGCTCGCAGATTGGTTGATTGGAAAAGTCGGCCTGTACCTCAACATGTCTCCGGGCTCGGTTGACGTTGATCTTCCGTTGCCTGAATGTGGAATTGACTCGGCTATGAGTCTGTCTTTATGTGCTGATCTTCAGCGTGAGCACGGTATCGAGGCAGATGCGACCATCGTCTGAGACTATCCGACGATCCGTGCGATGGCTGCGCATCTGATATCCGGCGAATTTTGACACAGATCGCGAGGTGCGTGGACGCATCCTAGGCCCGCTGAAGAAATCGTGGCTACTCCGAGGTTCAGGGCCGTTACTAAGAGTGAATATTTGGGAAAGTTGTTGTGCGGGCAAGCCGTGCTGGGTTTTGTCGCGGGAGAGTGAAGTTGCGCTCGTATGGTTTGTTGCGATTGCGGGTGTGTGAGTGTCGGGTTCTGAATGGTGGTGTCGCTTTCGGGAGTGTAGTGGTGTTTCTGTTGCTCGTTAGATTGGGCTGGCCGGTGTTGCGTCCACCGATCGGATCCGCCGGGTAAGCGGTGGGGTGGGGAATCGCGCGTTATGTGGCGATGCGGCCTGTGTCGATAACGTTTGCCGAGTAAAGGAGTTTTTGTCTTGAGTAGTAGGTTGGTCCGTGAAATTGGTGCCGCTGCCGAGTCTTCCCCGAACGCTCTTTATGTCGGTTCGGTCGATGCTCCCCGAGAGATAACTTTGCGTGCGGTTGAGGAACAGGCCCATGGCATGTCAAACAGTTTGGCAGCCAGGGGGATTGGTTGTGGCGACACCGTCGCGGTGCTGGCGGCGGAGGCCTGCGATGTGGCGCCGCTGGCTCAGGCACTGTGGCTTCGTGGTGCCGCACTGACAATGCTGCAGCAGCCGACTCCGCGGAGTGATCTCGCGGTGTGGATCGCCGATACCGTACGTGCATGCCGGATGCTAGGTGCCGCGCTGGTGGTCGTGGGTGATCCGTTTGAGATGGCCGCGGATGCTCTGGCCGCGGAGGGACTCCTTGTCTGCGCTGTGGGCTCCTTGCGTGGCACGGGTCCAGCCGCTGTTGTGGATACCAACGACAACGACATCGCGATGCGCCAACTCACCTCGGGATCGACCGGGATCCCGAAGGCGGTGGAAATCAGCCACGGCAATCTTGTCGCGAACATCGACGCGTCATGTCAGGCAGTCGGTATCACCGTCGATACGGTGATGGCCAGCTGGCTACCGCTGTGTCACGACATGGGGATGGTCGGGTTCATCTGCATACCGATGAAAACGGGAAACACGGTGGTGGTGATCCGAACTGACGAGTTCCTGCGCAGACCCATCGTCTGGGCCGAGATGCTGAGCAAGTTCCGGGCCAATGTCACCGCCGGGCCCAACTTCGCGTATTCGGTGTTGGCGCGCGTGCTCGAACGGGCCGACCCAGAATCGATCAATCTGTCGGCCCTTCGCGTGGCGGTCAACGGAGCTGAGCCGATCGATCACCGTGATCTGGAGAACTTGGCGACCGTGGGGGCGCGGTTCGGTATGGGTTCGGGCGTGCCAACGCCATTCTATGGGCTAGCGGAAGCCGCGCTAACGGTTTCGGCTGGTGCATTCGGCGCGCCGGCCGTCGTGGATTACGTTTCCCGGCAGCGTCTTTCGGAAGATCATTTCGCAAAACCTGTCGCCGCAGATGCCCAGGGCGCGCAACCTGTGGTTTGCGTTGGGCTGCCCATTCCCGACATGCAAATCCGCATCACCAGAGATGGGCAGCTGCAAGACGCCAGAAAGGTAGGCGTCATCGAACTCTGCAGTCCCTCGATCGGTAAGCGCTACGTCACCGTGGACGGCACCATACCGTTGGTCGACGACGCGGGCTGGTTTGATACGGGAGATCTCGGCTATCTCGATGAGCTGGGACGGCTTTATGTCTGCGGTCGTGCCAAGGACATGATCGTGCTGGCTGGCCGAAATCTCTATCCCCACGACATCGAACGTGCCGCCGCAAGTGTCGAGGGCGTACGCAAAGGATGCGTAGCGGCCCTGCGGCTGGACACCGATCGCGAAGGTTTCGCGGTACTGGCCGAAGTCTACGATCGGTTCGACGAATCTGAGCTGACCCAACTGCGACGAGCGATCGCAGCGCGCGTCAGCAGTCACGTCGGTCATGCGCCGCGTGAGGTGCGGTTGCTGGCTCCGGGTAGCTTGCCGAAGACGACGTCGGGCAAGCTGCGTCGGGAAGGCGCGCGCGCACTGATGTAACGGCAGCTGTCGCGGCTGGTGCCGCCAGGTGTATGCGCACAACGGCGCGTGGGCATCACGTCCGGATGCGTCGGTAGTGAGGGGCGGCCGGTGGCTCGGCAAGCTTGCCGGGGCAGACCGGCTCCGCTGAACTCTTCTTGGGTGATTTGTGTGTGTCAGTGGAGGAAGTTTTTGAGGTGGTTGGTGTAGGTGGGGGTGTGGTTGGGGTGGAGGACAGGGCTCCGGCGTTGTTGATTAGCAGGCTTGTGAGCTGGGGAATTGTGGATTGAGGAGGTCTAGGCGGCGGTTGGCGGTCAAAGCGGTGATCCGGCAGGCTTCGGCGATGTTGTCGGCGCCGTTGAGGCGGTGCAGATTGATCGCGGTGTTGCGTAGCGTTGCTAGGACCTGTGCGCCGTTTCCGGTATGTGCCCTTTGACGGTCTTCGTCGAAGGTGACGTCGCGTATCCAGTGCAGGCTGTTCTCGATTCCCCAGTGTTGACGCATCCAGGTCATGATCGCGGTAGGGCGGGCGTGCTCGAACGGCAGGCTGCAGATGGCATAGACCACCTCCACGCTGCGCTGGTCGGTGGCGGTGATCAAGCGTTCACGAGTGATCCGGATGATTTGTTTTGCGTAGGGGAAGCCGATTCCTCGTGCAGCGGTGATGATTTGCAGGGTGCGGGTCTCGACACGGCCGTGGCCGCGGGAGTCGTCGGTAGCGGCTGCGGGCACCTCGGCCCAGGGCAGCGCGGTGATACGCGCAAATATTTTGGCTTGGTTGGACTTGACGATCATCAGGTAGTGCGACTTCAAGGTGGCGCAGATCAACTTCGCGGTGACAACCTGGGTATGCATCGCATCCACGGTGACCAGCCACCGCAAGCTACCCGGCAGCAGCGTGAGCAGGGCACGTACGCAGGGAATTTCATTGCTTTTCTCGGCGACAGCGAGTTGACCGAGCACCAATCGGGCACGGTGGGCGAACACCGACACGAGATGCGTGGCTGTCGCTTTGGCGCGTAAAGCACCACGCAGCATCTTGCCGTCCAACGCGATCGGCACCAATCCACTGGGGTCGCTGCTAGCCACGTGTGCAGTGAAGTAACTGCCCATCCTGGCGTTGAGGTCGGCGGGGTCTAGCCGAGACAAAACAGCGCGGAAGGTCTTCTCACTGGGCCGCCGGAACCGGACCCCTAATTGGGCCAACACATCATCGGGAGCGGTGGCCGCCCATGTGGCAAAACCAGCATAGCCGCGCATCCCCGCGGCAGTGGCCAGAACCGCGATCGCCAACAAAGCCACCAGCGAATACCTCCGACCGCGTGGGCCCCTCGGGTCTGGCACCGAGGCCAACACATCGAGAAACTCCGATCCGATGAGCTCGCTGCGCTCACCAGGACTCCAGCGGTCGAACACCTCTGGAACCGACGACACACGCAATACTGAAACGGTAGGCACGGGCAACTCCAGACCAACGACGAACAGTAACCAACTCGATCGTTCTCCAGATAGCCCGTGCCTACACTCCGGCCCCAATAGCGCGGCACCAAAGATCATCAACCCAGCTCACAAGCCTGCTAATCAACAACGCCGGAGCCCTGCCGGGTATCCAGGCGCAGGCGATAGTAGCGACAATAATACTTGTGGGGGCGGCGATCTCTGCGGATGTCGAAAATGACGTCTTTATCAGATTCCGTTCGCTTCCAATATCTAATTCCGCGCCGTTGATCGCGCGCGGCCTGGTCTCGCTGCTCTACGCGGCGATCGTATACATTCTGATCGGTATTAGTGGCATGCTCATTGGGTGGCGGATGCACGGCAGCCTGGCCGATGCTGTGCTGGCTTTCGTGCTGGTACTAGTTTTCGGTGTCGGGTTTATGTGGCTGGGCATGGTGGTTGGCTTGATGGTCAGGACTGTGGAGGTAGTTGGTGCTGCGGTGTTCTTGATAACGCTGCCAATTATTTCCATATCGGGCTGCTTTGTGCCAACACAGCCTATGCCGCACGCGCTGCGCGTGATTGCCGAATGGAATCCGCTCTCATCCTTGGCGCTGGCATTGCGCAAGCTCACCATCGATGAGCCAATGGCGCCGCCAAGCGCGCAATTGCCACTGCATCATCCGGCATTGTCCACGCTGATCTATTCGATAGTTCTGACCGCACTATTGGCCCCTATCGCCATTCGCGCCTATATCCGCCGCACTTCCCTTTAGCCCTGCTGTTGAGCTGGTTGTGTGTCTTCGGCATGACGCGCAGGGGCCGATCGGTCCGTTTGCGCAGTAGTCGGTGGGGCGACTTGGCGCCTGGCCCGCCCTGGTGGCGGGTTCCGCCGAGCATGCTCGCGGTGTCCGGAGTTGTGCTAGATCTGGTCGCGGCGTGCTGTGGCGTAACTCAACGCTTCACCAATTGTGTTGTGGTGAAACTGGAAACCGGCTTGCTCGAGTGCGGTGGGGATGGCGCGTTGGCCTATCAGCAGGCCTTCGTCGGCGAACTCGCCGAGGGCGGCGCGCGCCGCGAAACCGGGCAGCATCAACGGGGTTGGGCGGTTTAACGCGCGTCCGAAGGCGGTGGTGAATTCGGCATTGGTTACCGGCGCGGGCCCAGCCATGTTGACCGGGCCTGACAACGTCGGGTTGGAGATGGCGAACAGCAGCGCGCGCACCTCGTCTTCGAGGCTGATCCATGCCATGTACTGGCGGCCGTTGCCCAGCCGGGCGCCGAGTCCCACTGAGAACGCCGGGCGCAACGGGCGTAGGGTGCCTCCCGTCGGGGCCAGCACCAGGCCGGTGCGCGCCAATACGACCCGGGTGCCGGCGTATTGGGCGGGTAGCGTGGCGGCTTCCCAGTCCACGCACAGCTGGGCGAGAAATCCCATTCCGGCTGGGTCGTTTTCGTCGACCACCCGGTCGCGGGTGTCCCCGTAGTAGCCCACCGCGCTGGCGTTGATCAAGGTGGGCACGCCGGCGTCGGCGACGGCGCTGGAGAGCACTTCGGTGGGTGTGATCCGGCTATCGCGCAGGCTCTGTTTGAAGGCGCCTGACCAGCGGCGGCGGCCGATGCCGACGCCACACAGGTTGATGACGACGTCGACATCGGTGAGTGCGTCGGGATCGAACTCGCCGCTTTCGGGGTTCCAGTGCAGCTCTTCGGAATTGGCCGGAGTTCGGCGCACGATCCGAAGCACGCGGTGATCGGCCGCGCGTAGTGCCGCTGCCAACGCCGAGCCGATCAATCCAGACGAACCCGCTATGGCGACAACGGCTTTGCCCACGCTCTCAGAGCCCCAGGTCGGCCTCGAAAGCTCCCTCTTCGAGGCGGTGCTTGATGGTGGTGAGGAAACGTCCCGCATCAGCACCATCGACCAGGCGGTGATCGTAGGTCAGCGGGTGGTAGCACACGGAGCGGACGCCGATCGATTCGTTGCCGGTGTCGTCGACGACCACTCGCGGTCGTTTCACGATCGCCCCGGTACCCAACATGGCGGCCTGCGGCGGCACTAGAATCGGGGTATCGAACAAGGCGCCCTGGCTGCCGATGTTGGTGATGGTAAAGGTGCCGCCGGACAACTCGTCGGGCTTGAGGTTGCCCGATCGAGCGCGGGCGGCGATGTCGGCGATCGCCCGTGCCAGCCCGGCCAACGACAGATCGCCGGCGTTGTGGATCACGGGGGAGAGCAGGCCCTGGTCGGTGTCGACGGCGAACCCGAGGTGCTCGGCGTCGTAGTAGGTGATCTCCTTGGTTTCCTCGTTGTAGCTGGCGTTGATGTTCGGGTGGATCTTGAGGGCGTCGATCACGGCACGGGCGATGAACGGCAAGAAGGTCAGGTTCACACCCTCCCGCTCGGCAAAGGACCCCTTGGCCCGGGCCCGCAGCGCCACGATCCTGGTCATGTCGACCTCATGGGTCTGAGTGAGCTGCGCGGTTGCCTGCAGGGATTCGCGGGTCTTGATCGCGGTGATCTGCCGAATCCGGCTGGCCTTCTGCTTGGTGCCCCGCAGGTGTGCCAGCGCCGCGGCCGCAGCCGGGGCTGCCGCCTTCGAAGGCGAGGCGGGAGCCGAAGCCTGAGCAGCCGCTGGCTTGGCCTCTAGTCGCTCTTTCTTCTTCTCGGCAGCGGCCAATACGTCTTGCTTGCGGATGCGATCGCCGACACCGGTGCCGGTCACCGAGTCGAGGTCGATGTTGTTCTCCTCGGCCAGTTTTCGGACCAGGGGAGTCACGTAGGGGGTGCCGTCGCCCGCACTTGGTGCCGGGGCGGCCGCGGGCTGCGGCGTTGCCGCGGGCGCAGGCTTGGGCTCGGGAGCTGCCTTGGGCTCGGGAGCCGCCTTGGGCTCGGGAGCCGCCTTGGGCTCGGGCGCGGCCTTGGGCTCAGGAGCGGCCTTGGTTTCGGGGGCCGCCTCGGGGGCGGGGGCCGGCTTGGACTCGGGCGGTGCGGCGGCCGCAGATCCGGAGCCGATCCGTGCCAACTCGCCGCCGACCTGGACGACGTCGTCCTCCTCGGCGGTGATGCTGAGCAGGACGCCGGCCACCGGTGACGGGATCTCGGTGTCCACCTTGTCGGTAGACACCTCCACCAGCGCTTCATCGACCTGAACCGAATCCCCGACCTTCTTCAGCCAGCGAGTTACGGTGCCCTCCGCCACCGACTCGCCCAGTTCGGGCATTAGCACCGGGGTCGCGTCGCCACCAGCAGCCGACGAGCCTCCGGATTGGGGTTTGGCTTCGGGTTGCGGCTCGGGCTCGGCCTCCGGTTCGGGCTGAGCCGCCGCGGCGGGCTCGGCCTCGGGCTCCGGTTGGGACGGCGCATCGCCGCCGCCACTCTCGGCCGCATCGCCGATGATGGCGAGCTCACCGCCGACCTCGACCGTGTCGTCCTCCTTGGCGACGATCTTGGTCAGCACGCCGGCGGCCGGCGAGGGAATTTCGGTGTCGACCTTGTCGGTAGAAACCTCAACCAGTGGCTCGTCGATCTCGACGGTGTCGCCCTCCTGCTTGAGCCACCGGGTGACGGTTCCCTCGGTGACGCTCTCACCGAGTGCCGGCATCTGGACTGAGAAGGCCATCGTTTTTGACTCCTAGATCGGTCGTCGGTAGGCATAGGCCGACCTCTGGCTTACCACACAGTCGTGCACCAGGTACGGAACCCAAGTTGATCTCGAAACCTATCCTGTCACTGTCGCTTGGTCGGCTCGCACCCAGGGCGTGGCGCTTGGCCCGCGGGGCTTGTGTATGGCGCTTGCTACGGTGTGGCGACTGATTGGCATAACAAGTCGCAGGTGGGCGGAGGTCCGATGCCGGCAACAAAACAAGCACCCCAGCAGTTCGTCGACAGCGCTGGTGGCGTGCGGATCGCTGTCTATGAAGAGGGCAACCCCGACGGCCCGACGGTGGTGCTCGTGCACGGTTTTCCCGACTCTCACGTGTTGTGGGACGGGGTCGTTCCGCGTTTGGCCGAACGGTTCCGGATTCTGCGCTATGACAATCGCGGTGTCGGCCTGTCGTCGGCCCCCAAGGCCGTTTCTGCCTACACCACAGCGTGTTTGGCCGACGACTTCGCCGCCGTCATCGAAGCGCTCAGCCCCGGCCAGCCGGTACACGTACTGGGTCACGACTGGGGTTCGGTGGCGATTTGGGACTACTTGACCCGCTCCGGCGCGGCCGATCGGGTCGCGTCGTTCACGTCGGTGTCCGGCCCGAGCCAGGACCAGCTGGTCAACTACATATTCGGCGGTCTGCGCCAGCCGTGGCGGCCAAAAACCTTTGCTCGCGCACTCACCCAGGCGCTGCGGTTGAGCTACATGGCGCTGTTCTCGGTGCCGGTGTTGGCCCCGCTGGTGTTGCGGGCGACGCTGTCGCGTGCCTCGGTTCGGCGCAACATGGTCGACAACCTTCCCCTCGACCAGATTCACCATTCCGACAACTTGGCCAGCGATGCCGCCAACTCGGTGAAGACCTATCCGGCTAACTACTTTCGGGCCTTTTCTCGGCAGTCGCGCACACGCGGCGTGCCGGTCATCGACGTGCCGGTGCAACTCATCGTCAACACCAAGGACCCCTACGTGCGGCCCTACGGGTACGACGAAACCGCGCGCTGGGTGCCGCGGTTGTGGCGCCGCGACATCAAAGCAGGTCATTTTTCGCCGATGTCGCATCCGCAGGTGATGGCGGCAGCGGTGCACGACTTCGCCGACCTGGTTGACGGCAAGCCGCCGAGCCGCGCTCTGCTGCGGGCCCAGGTTGGCCGTCCCCGCAAGTACTTCGGTGACACCCTGGTGGCGGTCACCGGGGCGGGCAGCGGAATTGGCCGGGAAACCGCCCTCGCGTTCGCGCGCGAGGGCGCCGAAGTTGTGCTCAGCGACATCGACGAGGCCACCGTGAAGGACACCGCCGCCGAAATCGCCGCGCGCGGTGGTGTTGCCCACCCCTATGTGCTCGATGTATCCGACACCGAGGCGGTCGAGGCGTTCGCGGATCAGGTCAGCGCCACGCACGGGCTGCCCGATATCGTCGTCAACAACGCCGGCGTCGGCCAGGCGGGGAGGTTCTTGGACACTCCCGCAGAGCAGTTCGACCGGGTGCTCGACGTCAACCTGGGTGGTGTGGTCAACGGCTGCCGAGCCTTTGGTCAGCGTCTGGTTGAGCGCGGTACCGGAGGCCACATCGTCAATGTGTCGTCGATGGCCGCATACGCCCCGCTGCAGTCATTGAGCGCCTACTGCACCTCAAAGGCGGCGACGTTCATGTTCTCGGACTGTCTGCGTGCCGAACTCGATGCGGCCGATGTCGGCCTGACCACCATCTGTCCCGGCGTCATCAACACCAATATCGTCAACACCACCCGCTTCGACGCGCCGCCCGGCAAAGGCGGCGACCAACTGGACGGCCGGCGTGGACAGATCGACAAGATGTTTGCGCTACGCAGCTATGGGCCGGACAAGGTCGCCAAAGCGATTGTGTCCGCCGTCAAGAAGAACAAGCCGATCCGGCCGGTAGCTCCGGAGGCCTACGCGCTCTACGGCATCTCCCGAGTGCTGCCCCCGGCGCTGCGAAGCACCGCACGCATGCGGGTCATCTGACGCGTCAGACGCTCGCCGCTGCACCTTCGGACCGCCGCGCGAGCACCGCGCCGGCTATTCCGCCGGCCCCGATGACCGCCAGCGGTATCGCCCACATGCCCCTGCTGGACACCGCCGACTGACATTGCGCGACGACGTCGGTGTGCGGGATGACCTGGTTGGGGATCGGTATGTTGGCGCCATTGCTGTTGTTTGCGTCCCCGCTGCGGACAGGTCAGCCACCAGGCCGCTGCCGCAAGACACGGAGCCGCCGTCGCCCTTGGATGCCGTCACCGGCACCAACAGCCCAATCGCGCCAGCCACCAAGAGCACGGCGGCTACGGCGATGATCAACCGTCGCACAGTCACAGTCCGGCCATGGGCCGCAGTATCGCCGTCGGTGACCGGACTAACCGCTGTGCTCCTTGGCTAAACCGGCGGTATTTGCGGTGGCAGGAGTTTCGCGATCTTCGCGCTGCGGGTTCAGCCGTTAGCCGCGATGTCCTCGAGCACCGCGAACATGGTGCGGGTCGGCACGCCGGTGGCTCCCTTGGGCGTGTAGCCCCAGGCGCTACCGGTGTTGTACGCCGGGCCGGCCACATCGATATGTGCCCAGTCCACCGCATCGGCGACGAACTCCCGCAAGAACACCCCAGCGACCAACATGCCGGCAAAGCGCTGCCCACTGACATTGGCCAGGTCGGCCACCGTGGATTTCAGGTCGTCCTTGAGTTCGTCCGGCAGCGGCATGGGCCAACCGTTCTCACCCACCTGTTGGGAGATCGCCGCGACCCGGTCGCGGAACTCGTCGCTGCCCATGACTCCGGGGATACGCGCACCCAAGGCCACGGTCTGGGCTCCGGTCAACGTCGAGGTCTCGATCAGATAGTCCGGGTTGTCCTCACACGCCCGAACGATGGCATCGGCCAGGATCAGCCGGCCCTCCGCGTCGGTGTTGAGCACCTCGACCGTGGTTCCGCCGTACTGCGTCAGCACGTCGCCGGGCCGCTGTGCCGTGGCCGAAGGCATGTTTTCGGCGATCGGCACCGTGGCGATCACGTCGATCGGCAACTCCAGCTGGGCCGCCAGCGCGACGGTCGCGATCACCGCGGCCGCGCCACCCATGTCCGAGGTCATGTAATGCATCGACGCGGCCGGCTTGATCGAGATCCCGCCGGTATCAAAGGTCACTCCCTTGCCGACCAGGGCGACCTTCTTGGCCCGTCTGGGGTTCTTGGCCAGCCGCGATCCCCGGTGGGTCAACCGCACCAGCCGCGGCGGGCGGGACGAGCCCTGACCGACACCGACCAGCCCGCCGTATCCGGCTTTTTGCAGTGCCTTCTCGTCGAGCACTTGGACTTCGAGTCCGACCGACTCGCCCAGAACTTTGGCCCGTCGCGCCAACTCGGCGGGATAGAGGTGGCTGGGCGGCGTGTTCACCAGGTCGCGGGCGGTGGCGACGGCGGTTGCCACGGCTGCACCGTGCGCGCAGTGCTTCCGGGCGTCTTTGGCCGTCGTCAGCACGGTGATCTTGTGCAGCCCGGCATCTTTGGGTGCCGTCTTGGCGCTACGGAAGGCGCTGAACCGATAGCTGCCCAGGATCAGACCCTCGACGGCCGCGGCGCAGACACCGTCGCCGGGCAAGTCCGCCAACGTGGTCACCACTGCCTTCGCAGTGCCGAGCGCACGCGCGGCAGCGCCGGCGGCACGACGCACCGCGTCCGGTGTCCACTCATAGCGGGGTTTGCCCAGGCCCACCGTCAGCACGCTGCTCACCGGAAGCGACGACACCACGAGCCGGTGCACCTGGTCACTGGCGCCGGTAGCGTCCAGGGCCCGCAGGCCCGCCTCGATCTCGGCGATCGCATCCGCGCTCAGGAATGGCTCCGCGGAGGCGACGACGGCGCCTGGCCGCTCGCCGGACTGCTCATCGTCGCCGGTCGAGACGACCGGCACGATCAGCACGGATGAACTCACACCACGCTTCGGCAACGAGGTGGCGACATGGACGGTGGGGATTTGGTCACCCGATTCGGCGGTCACGGGCAATCACCCTAGTCGCCGCAGCGCGGGCCTGCTTGCCCACCGTCTGGTCGATCGGCGCTGCCTTGCAGTTCGAATGCATTCACCGGGTCGTCAAATCCCTTGAGCGTCAATGGGCCCTGGGGGATCGTGGGCCAATCCGGCAGTTGGTCATGCAACGCCGCATCGGCGAGGACTTGTCCCGGCGCCGCGGCCGCCACCAGACGCGCGGCCAAGTTGACCGGCGTGCCGAAGTAGTCCCCGTTGATGGCCAGTGCGGTGCCGTAGGCAAGTCCGGCCCGCACCTGCAATCCTTCTTCGCGTGCTCTGGGGTGGTGGACCAGGTCGACCGCCGCCTGCGCGAGCCGTTGTGGTGTCGAACTAACCCACATCACCGCGTCACCGATGAACTTCACCACCCGGCCCCCGTCGGCGTGCACCACGTCGGCTACGGCCGCGCCAAACTCGTTGAGCAGGCCCTGTAGCTCCGTCGGCGTCAGCGTTTGGGTCAATACCGTGAAGCTCGACAGATCGGCAAAACCGATGCCGCACACCACGCTGGCCGATGCATCACGAGTGACGCCTTCGAAGTGAGTCCGGGCGCTGGTCAGGTGATGGCGGTGCACGATGTCGGTCAGGGTGCCGATGCGGGGGACAAACTCGGCGACCGCGCGGTAGGCCTGCGCCGTGGCCAGTTCGTCATTGGTGTACGTCATTTGGATGTCCGGTGTCCCCGCGCGGATCATCGTCGATTCGGCCTAGGCCAGCCGGGCCATGGCCGCGCCGAGCACCCGCAACAGCCCGAACGCGCCGTCCTCACCCACCACCGATTTCACGGCGAGCCAGGTTGCCAGCGCATCGACGTCGGCCTGGCTCAGGGTGGGTACGTCGGGACCGGCGACGGTGAGACCTAGCAGGGCCCAGATGTGAGCGATGTCGTCGGCAGATAGCCCGAGTTGCTCGCCGGCGGCCGTCAGGGTGTAGATCGGGGGGCCTGGCCATTGCAGGACATCGCCGGCGAGGCCGAATAGCCGTCCCCGCCGTTCGGCCTCGGCCATTTCCTCGAGGGTGAAGCCAAGGTCATCGAGGTACTTGATCAGATCGGCCCGCTCCCGGGGGTTAGCGATTCCGGCAGCTTCGAGCGCCTCGAAGTCGAGGGGGTCGGGAGAACCGGACACCTGCCCAAGTGTGCCAGCAGCCGGACCGATTAGGGTGAGACGCCGTGAGTGACGCGCCAGAGTTGATGCAGGGACCGTTGGAAGACCGCCACCGCGCGCTGGGCGCAAGCTTCGTCGAATTCGGCGGCTGGCTGATGCCGGTGTCCTACGCCGGGACGGTCAGCGAGCACAATGCCACCCGCAACGCCGCCGGCTTGTTCGACGTCAGCCACCTCGGTAAGGCACTGGTTCGCGGGCCGGGTGCGGCGGAGTTCGTCAACTCCGCGCTTACCAACGATCTACGCCGCATCGGGCCGGGCAAGGCGCAATACACCTTGTGCTGCAACGAATCCGGTGGCGTGATTGACGACTTGATCGCCTACTACGTTGCCGACGACGAAATCTTCCTGGTGCCCAACGCCGCCAACACCGCCGCGGTGGTCGCAGCCTTGCAGGCGGCGGCGCCGAGCGGTTTGACCATCACCGACCTGCATCGCTCCTACGCGGTGCTGGCGGTGCAGGGGCCGCGTTCGACCGAGGTGCTGGCCGCGCTCGGCCTGCCCACTGAGATGGATTACATGGGCTATGCCGACTCGTCGTACAACGGGGTATCGGTTCGGGTCTGCCGCACCGGGTACACCGGCGAGCACGGCTATGAGCTGCTACCGCCGTGGGAGTCCGCCGGCGTGGTCTTCGACGCCCTGGCGGCCGCCGTTTCCGAAGTGGGCGGCGAGCCGGCCGGCCTGGGCGCGCGCGACACGCTGCGCACCGAAATGGGCTACCCCCTGCACGGGCATGAACTGTCGCTCGACATTTCGCCGTTGCAGGCCCGATGTGGGTGGGCGATCGGCTGGAAGAAGGACGCGTTCTTTGGCCGGGAAGCGTTGTTGGCGGAGAAAGCGGCCGGCCCGCGCCGCTTGCTCCGGGGGTTGCGTATGGTCGGCCGCGGTGTGTTGCGTCCGGGCCTGACGGTGCTCAACGGCTCCACCCCGGTCGGGGTCACCACATCGGGGACATTCTCGCCAACCTTGCAGATCGGTATCGCGCTTGCGCTGATTGACACCGACGCGGGTGTGGAAGACGGCCAGCAAATCACCGTCGACGTGCGAGGCCGTGCCGTCGAGTGCGAAGTGGCGCGTCCGCCCTTCGTCGAGGCCAAGACGCGGTAGGGCGCCCAATCACGTGGCAAAAACCAGTTGGCACAGCGATATACAATCGTGGCCATGACCAGGGGGTCCCAACAGTTCACCGTGACGCGCGCGACAACTCCGGCCACCGAGGCTGAGCGCGTATCAATTCTGGCTGACCCCGGCTTCGGCCGCTATCACACCGACCACATGGTGTCGATCGATTTCGACGAGGGTGTGGGCTGGCACAATCCGCGGGTCATCGGCTACGGCCCGATCGAGTTGGACCCGTCGGCGATCGTGTTGCACTACGCGCAGGAAGTTTTCGAAGGTCTCAAGGCCTATCGCTGGGCGGACGGCTCGATTGTGTCGTTTCGGGCCTGGGCCAATGCGGCGCGCTTGCGCTCCTCGGCCCGGCGGATGGCGATTCCCGAGCTGCCCGAAGAGCTGTTCATCGAATCGCTGACCCAACTCATCGCCGTCGATAACGTCTGGGTGTCGCCGGCCGGTGGCGAGGAGGCGCTCTACCTGCGGCCATTCATCATCGCCACCGAGCCGGGACTCGGGGTGCGCCCGGCCAAGCAGTACCGGTACCTGTTGATCGCCTCGCCGGCCGGCGCGTACTTCAAGGGCGGTATCAATCCGGTCAGTGTCTGGGTGTCGACCGACTACGTGCGTGCTTGCCCCGGAGGAACCGGCGCCGCCAAGTTCGGCGGCAACTACGCCGCGTCGCTGCTGGCTCAGGCCGAAGCCACCGAGAACGGTTGCGACCAGGTGGTGTGGCTGGATTCCGTGGAACGGCGCTACGTCGAGGAGATGGGTGGGATGAACATCTTCTTCGTGCTCGGCAAGGGGGGGTCGGCCAGACTGGTAACCCCAGAGCTATCCGGCTCGCTGCTGCCCGGCATCACCCGGGATTCGTTGCTGCAGTTGGCGCTTGACGCCGGATTCGCGGTGGAGGAGCGCAAGATCGACATCGCCGAGTGGCAGAAGAAGGCGGCGGCAGGCGAGATCACCGAGGTTTTCGCGTGCGGTACCGCAGCCGTGATCACCCCGGTCTCGCGGGTGAAGTACGGCGACGGCGAGTTCACCATCGCCGACGGTCAACCTGGCGAGGTGACGATGGCGTTGCGTGACACGTTGACCGGGATCCAGCGGGGTACTTTTGCCGACACCCACGGCTGGATGTCGCGGCTAAGTTAGAACTGTTGCGAGGTTGCCGGGCTCGGGCCGGTGCGCGCTGGCGTGGCAGCCCGGCCGGATCGGGGATGGCGCGGGCCGGCGATGTGCCCGGCGCAGGCTTGGGTACCGGCCGCGGCGGTCTGCCGCCGTGTGGCGGGTCAGTGCCAGACCCAGCCCCGGAGCGGTGCCGGTGACCAAGCGGTGTGCACCCCGCCTGGCCCGACTCAGCCGGCGCATCGGGGCCTTCTCGACGAGCTGACTCTGCGCTTCGATCGTTTGGCTTAGTCCCGGGGCGCGCAGGCTGGCGACGGCGGCGATGATGGCCAAGGTCAGCGAGACGAGGACTGGGCCGATGGTTGCGTGCCGCTGCGCGAGTTCACCCAGTACGGCTCCCAGCAGCGTGGACACCACCGCGGCCAAGGTCGCTCCAAAGCAGATCAGCGTCGCGCGGTGTTGTTCGGGAGCAAACATGCTGATCCACGAAATGGAGGCCGCGACCACGGTTTGGGCAGCGACGGTCGCCAGGAGGAACGCCGTGCCGTATGCCCACATCTGGGTCCACTGGCCGCACAGCTCGGCGACGATGCACACCAACGCGGCGGCGATGCTGAACAGTGAGCTACCCAACAGCATGCCGCGCACGCCGAACCGGCGGTTCACCGCTCGCCACAGCAGCGAACCGATAACCAACGCGATGCTCGAAAGGATCACCAGGACGTGCAGGCTGCCGCTCGACTGGGCGGCGCGCAGGCTGAAGAACGTGGTACCCAGGCTGATGGGAGCGAACAACAGATAGGTGGTCGCATACCGACGGAACCATGGCTCGCGGCGGGCGATCTCGAAGCCCTGACGGTAGATATCGCGCAGCGGCAACCGGACGGTGGGTGCGCTGGACGCTGACCGCATCGGACCGACGAACAGCGCCGCAACGCCGGCGACAATCATGCTCGCGGCACCCAGCCAGAGCAGATCGTGGTAGCGCGCCATCTCGTCACCGTGGGCCAGTCTCGGCACAATCACCAACGTGACGCCGGTGGCCAACAGCGATCCGAAGGCCCCTTGGGTGAGCAGTAGCTCGCCGCGGCGCAACACGGACAACTTGTTGGAGATCATGTCGGTGTAGGCGACACCGGAAACCCCGGCGACGACACCGCTGGCGGTCGCGGTCACGAAGAAAACCGCGGCGACCAGCGCGCCGGTCCAGGGAACTGCGGCGTTGGCCAGGATCAGGGTTGCGGCACTCGCCGATATCGCGGCCATCAGCAAGTGCCGGTACTGGCCGAAGCGCTGCAAAATCAACGGGGAGACCGAGTTGCCCAGAATCGCGCCGATGCTGAATGCCGGAAACAACAGCCCGGCCACCCAAGTAAGTCCCTGATGCGCACAAATGACCGGCAGAACCACGGCGCCGCTGCCCATCTGCATCCCCGCCGAGTAGAAGCTACCCTGGGTTACCAGTCGTCCGAACGGGGTTCTGGGGTTCGAGCCGACCAGCCGTGATGCGGTCATGTCAAGAGGCTTTACGTCCGCGTGATCCAAAATAGGGTCCACTAATCGGACATTAATCAGATATTGCCGGTGCAATCCCGTGTCCACCGATCGGAGGAATCTCCATTAGTCCTGCGGACCGGCTCAAAAAATGCTGGTTGGTCGGAATCTGACCAACCCAACTTGGCACCAATCTAGCGTTTTCAGCTTCTACAAACGTACCAGAGCCGCCAACACCACGGCAGTCACCGTGGTGGCTAGCTCAATCGCGCAACCCAGCACGTCGCCGGTGATGCCGCCGAACCGTCGGACACAATGCCTGATCAGCAGGGTGCCGGCGCAGACCGCGGCCACCACCGCGGCAGGGCCCTGCCATGGCCGCGGAGCCGCGGCCAGCGAAGCGAACAGCAGCACAGCAAGCCACGCCACCAGCACCGATATGGGCTGGGTGCCGGCGACCCGAGAGCCCAAGCTACTGCCCGCGGCCGCCGGTACCGACCGCCGGCAGCCCAGTACCGCGGTGACCCGGCCGGCAAAGACCGCCACGGCGATGCCCGCGATTCCGCGGCTGCCTGCCGCGCTCAGTGTCGAAAACGCCGACCCCTGCACGGCAATGACCAACACGACCGCGGCCACCCCGAACGGTCCGGTCGAACCGTCGCGCATGACGGCCAAGGCCCGTTGTGGTGGCCCGTAGCAGCCGAGCCCGTCAGCCGTGTCGGCGACGGCGTCGATGTGCAGACCGCGGGTGGCCAGCAGTAGCACCGCCACCGCGAGCAGTCCGGGCAGCGGGCTGACCGGGCCGAACACCAGCGATGCGGACCACGTGACGCCGGCGGCAAGTCCGCCCAGCACGACGCCGACAACCGGCAGTGCCGTCATCGCCCCGCGCCCCATCGGTGCGGCGACCGAGGCAGGGACGGGTATGACCGTGCCAAAGGAGAGAGCTGTTGCCAGCGAACGAATCACGATTCAGGTGGCTCGGTGGCGCCGGCGTCGTCGCACGCCGTGGACACCCCGGCTTCGGCGAAGGTCGCCATCGATGACAGCGCTGCCACGGCGGCGCGCAGCACCGGTAGGGCAACGGTGGCGCCGGTGCCTTCGCCCAACCGCATTCGCAGATCCACCACTGGGTCCAGCGCCAGCGCCGTCAGTGCCAGCTGATGGCCGGGTTCGGTGGAGCGGTGGCCGGCTTGCCACCATTGCCGGGCGCCGGGGGCCAGGCGTTCGGCGACCAGCGCTGCCGCGGTGACTGCCATGCCGTCGAGCAGCAGCGGGGTACGCCGGACCGCGGCCTGCGCGCAGAAGCCCGCCATGGCGGCCAGGTCCGCGCCGCCGCAGCAGCGCAGCAACGCGACGGGGTCAGGCAACACTCGCGCGGACCGAAACAGCGCATCGCGTACCGCTGCGGTCTTGCGTGACCAGGTCGCATCGTCGACTCCGGTTCCGAAGCCGACCACGGCAACCGGCTCGGTGTTGGTCAGCGCCGCCACCAGGACCGCGGCCGGGGTGGTGTTACCGATTCCCATGTCACCGGCGATCAGCAGGTCGGCGCCAGCGTCGACCTCGGCATCGGCGATCTGCTGACCGGCCGCGATCGCGGCGGCGGTCTGGTCGTCGGTCAATGCGTCCTCGGTGGCGATATCACCACTGCCGCGCCGCACCTTGTGGGCGCCGATCTGCTCCGAGAGCGCTTCCGCGTCGACAGCCAGATCCACCACCCGTACCGTGGCGCCCGCGACGTCGGCAAGCGCGTTGATGGCGGCTCCGCCACCGTCGATATTGGCGACCATCTGGGCGGTGACATCCGGGGGATAGGCCGACACCCCGGACCGGGTGACACCGTGGTCACCGGCGAATACCACCACGCGGGCGCGCTGGAACTGCCGCGGCGGGCACTGGCCCTGGCACGAGGCGACCCACGCAGACAGGTCCTCGAGCCGCCCCAGCGCACCCCGCGGCTTGGTCAGCGCGTCCTGGCGAGCCCGCGCTGCCGCCTCGGCGAGGGCGTCGGGTGCTGAGATCGGTGCGAACCCGATCATGCGCGCGACGGTTTGATCGGGACGGCTTGGCCGGCCACCACCAGCACCACGCGGTCACACAGTGCCGCCATTCGCTGGTTGAGGGTGCCCAACTCGTCGGCGAACCGGCGCCCGGATGCGGTCGCCGGCACCACGGTCAGCCCCACTTCCGGGCTGACCAGGACCAGCGTCGATCCGAATTCGCCGACGGCGGCCAGCATGTCGTCGATGGTGTCTTGCAGGGCGGCCGGTGGGGAGCCGCCCTCCCAGGCGCGGTGGCTGTCCATGGCGCTGGTCAACCACGTACCGAGATCGTCGACGAGAGTGGGCGTGTCCGGCACTTGCCGCAATTGGGTCGTGATGTCGTCAGTTTCGACCGTTGACCAGTGTCCGGGCCGGCGATCGCGGTGCCTGGCGACGCGCTGATCCCAGTCCTGCGATGCGGCTGAGTCGGAGTCGGTGGCCGGTCCGGAGGCCAGATAACGGACCGGCTGTTCGGGCGTAAGCGAGTCCGCAATGGTCTCCTCTGCCCAGCGGGACTTGCCCGACCTGATCCCACCGAGAACCAGTGTGCGCATGAGTGGTCAAACAGCTTTCCGGTGAGTACTAATCGACACTGGCGCCGCGCTCGACCTTGGGCCGGGGCGCCCGCATCCTGCGCATTTGAGACGCGCGGCCGGCCGCGTACAGGCCCAGCTTCCAACGGCCTTCGGTGTTGTTCGGGAACTTGACGTCGACCAGGTTGCTGACTTTGCGGGCCAAAATGATGCCGTCAATGGTCATCAGCGCCATCAGCACCAGCATTGCCGGCGACATGTAAAGCTGCAGCTGCGGGACGGCGAACATGGCGAAGAGCAGCGCCAGCGCAGACGGCATGAACAGACCGAGCAGGTTGCGCCGGGCATCCACCACATCGCGGACGTACCGGCGTACCGGCCCTTGATCGCGGGGCAACAGGTATGCCTCGTCGCCGGCCATCATGCGCTCCCGGCGTTCGGCCATCCGGGCCCGGCCGGCCGCCTTTTCCGCCTTGCGCTCCTCGCGACTGAGTTTGGGCCGGGCCAGCTTCTTACGCCGGGCCCGCGCCTCTGCGCTGGTCATAGGCGCCGGAACGACCGGGCCCTTCTTGGATCGCGTGGCGTCGTTGCGTTTCGGTGTGGGCCGGCCCTTGGGGCCGGTCGTCTTCGGTCCGCGAGAAGTTGCCGATGATGAGGTATCCCCGGAGTTCGCCGCCGACTCGTCGGCGTGGTCGGATGCGACCGAAATGTCGGCGCCTTCGTCATGGTCTTTCTTGCGGCCCAGCAGCTTCACAACCGACAGGTTACTTCGCGAGAGCCCAGTCCCCGGAATTGTGCCGGTGTTACCCAGCGCCGGTGTAGCGGTTGGCCCTACTCTTGCTTGTGATGAACGGCTCCCTCGCCTCGGATGCTGCCGCCGATGGCCTCGGGCCCGGCCGGATCCAGCTGCCCGCGATGCGGGTCCTGGTGGCCCCGGACTGCTATGGCGAAAGCCTGTCGGCTGTTGAAGCCGCGGCGGTCATTGCCACCGGCTGGACCCGCTCACGACCCAATGACTCCTTTATCGTGGCCCCACAATCCGACGGTGGTCCGGGGTTCATCGATGTGCTGCGCAGCCGGCTGGGTGGCGTCCGGAAGCTGCAGGTGTCCGGGCCACTGGACACCGCGGTCAGTGCGGAGTGGGTGTTTGAGCGATCTTCGGCGACCGCCTACCTGGAATGCGCCCAAGCCTGTGGTCTCTCGTTGCTGGGTGGTCCGCCGTCGCCCGAAACCGCGTTGGCGGCCCACAGCCGCGGAGTGGGCCAGCTCATTGATGCGGCGCTGGCCGCGGGAGCGCGGCGCATCGTGGTGGGGTTGGGCGGCAGCGCGTGCACCGACGGTGGCCACGGCATGATTACCGAGCTCGGCGGCCTGGATGCGGCCCGTGATCGGCTGGTCGGAATAGAGCTGATTGCCGCCTCTGACGCCGAGTACCCGCTGTTGGGCCCGTGGGGTTCGGCAAGGGTGTTCTCGCCGCAGAAGGGTGCTGACGCGGCCACCATCAGCGTGCTGGAGGGGCGCCTGGCGGCATGGGCGGTTGAGCTGGACGCGGCGGCCGGACGCGCGGTCAGTGCCGAGCCAGGGGCCGGGGCCGCCGGAGGAATCGGGGCGGGGCTACTTGCACTGCGGGGTCGATGCGAGTCCGGAGCCGCGATCATCGCTGAGCTAACGCATCTTGCCGACGACCTCGCCGACGCCGAGCTCATCGTCACCGGGGAGGGGCGGTTTGACGAACAATCGCTGCACGGAAAGGTGGTCGGTGAGATTGCTGCCGCGGCGCGGCCGCTGGGCATTCCGGTGATCGTGCTGGCGGGACAGGTGGACCTGGACAAATCCACGATCCGCCTGGCCGGGATCATGTCCGCGTTGTCCATCGCCGACTATGCGGGTTCGGTACGCCTGGCACTGGCTGACGCGGCGAACCAGCTGATGGGTTTGTCATCTGAGGTTGCCGCACGACTCGGGAATCGGGGACCTGCGGGGTACCGTTAATAGGACTGGGCTTCCCCCTGTGGCAGACCCCGGTTGGATTTCAGCCGGGCGGGCCCACCCAACGACGAAGCATGTAGGAGAAGCAATGACCGTGCAGAACGAGTCGGACGCAAAGACCCACGGCGTAATCCTGACCGAGGCTGCCGCCGCCAAGGCAAAATCCCTGCTCGACCAGGAGGGACGTGACGACCTGTCGCTGCGGATCGCGGTGCAGCCGGGCGGGTGCGCGGGCTTGCGCTACAACCTTTTCTTCGATGATCGGGCCCTCGACGGCGACCTGACCGCGGAGTTCGGTGGCGTGACCTTGACGGTGGACCGGATGAGCGCGCCCTACGTCGAAGGTGCGTTGATCGACTTCGTGGACACCATCGAGAAGCAGGGCTTCACCATCGACAACCCCAACGCCACCGGGTCCTGCGCCTGCGGGGATTCCTTTAACTGAGCAGCTAGTCGCACCTGACCGGGCCGCCGCTGCGGCCCGGTCAGTACTGCCCGGCAGTGCGCAGCACGTACGAGCACACCATGATCTGGCCACGCTGAAAGAGCAGCTGTGCGATGCCTTGTACCTGGCCCTTGGGCGGGCCACCGGTGGCCGGCGTCACCTGCATCGTGAACAGCACCTGTGCCTGATACTGCGACCAATAGACGATCTTGTCGATCGACGTCACGTCGGCCTGGGAGAACTGCTTGCGAAAGGCGTCACTGCTGAGTTTGGCCAGCGCCTGATCGGAGCGCTTGTCCTTGACCCCGTTGTAGATCCCGCACAAGGCGTTACGGACGATGACATCAACGTCGCGGTGTTCGAGGGCGTTCAGGTAGCCCTGAATCGCGGTCTTGGCTGCGCCTTCGGACAACGTGCCGCTGCTGTTGGTCCCGTTGGTGCGAACCCCGTAGACAATCGTCGCGGTGAGCGCACCCACCAGCGCCAGCGCCAGCAACGTGCCGATCAGCAGCCGTTTGGGACGTCGATTCCGGTATCCGCCCGGCGCCGGGGGCAGGCCTGGGTAGCTAACCGGCAGTCGCGGCGGGCCATCGGCTGGCGGAACACCGAATGCCGGTTCGGCGCCGCCCAGGTCATGGGGGTACTCAAGGGGCTCGTTGGGCCCGTTCTCCGGGTATGGCATCGGTCCCTCCGTGCTGACGGCGGGGTTCGACGGGTGCGGACCGGCCATCGTGGTTCTCCTACGGTGGTGGACGGGACGACAGGCGGGGCTGCCGCGAGCGCGGGATTCCGGCAAAGCCGATGAGCTCCCTAGGCAGGCTAGCGCAATACTTGCCGACGGCTTTCGACGCGACGGGGCGGGTCCCGACGCCGATAATTGTGAGAGGCTAGACGACCTCGCGTGAATAGGACGGAGATTTTGTGACGATTGCGGTAACCGGTTCGATTGCGACCGACCATCTGATGCGGTTCCCAGGCCATTTTTCCGAACAGCTGCTGCCCGAGCATCTGCACAAGGTGTCACTCAGCTTCCTCGTCGACGACCTTGTCGTGCACCGCGGCGGGGTGGCCGGAAATATGGCTTTTGCCATCGGTGTGCTCGGAGGTGACGTGGCGCTGGTCGGCGCCGCAGGCGCCGACTTCGCCGATTATCGCGATTGGCTCAAAGCCCACGGCGTCAACTGCGACCATGTGCCGATCTCGCAGACCGCGCACACGGCCCGATTTACCTGCACCACCGATGTCGACATGGCGCAGATCGCGTCGTTCTACCCGGGCGCCATGTCTGAGGCGCGCAACATCAAGCTCGCCGACGTGGTATCGGCCGTCGGTACCCCGGAGCTGGTGATTGTTGGCGCCAACGACCCCGAGGCGATGTTCTTGCACACCGAGGAATGCCGCCAGCTAGGACTGGCATTCGCCGCCGACCCCTCGCAGCAGCTGGCACGGCTGTCGGGCGATGAGATCAAACGGCTCATCAACGGTGCCACCTATTTGTTCACCAACGACTACGAGTGGGACCTGCTGTTGTCCAAGACCGGCTGGTCCGAGGCCGACGTGATGGCCCAGATCGGCTTGCGAGTGACGACACTGGGCCCCAAGGGCGTGGATCTGGTGGAGCCCGACGGCACCAGCATTCACGTTGGCGTCGTCCCCGAAACCAGCCAGACCGACCCCACCGGCGTCGGTGACGCGTTCCGCGCGGGCTTCTTGACCGGCCGCAGCGCGGGTTTGAACCTGGAGCGCGCCGCGCAGTTGGGTTCGCTGGTGGCCGTTCTGGTGCTGGAATCCACCGGCACCCAGGAATGGCAGTGGGACCGCCAGGTCGCGACCGCCCGGCTGGCCGAGGCCTACGGTGACGACGCCGCCAACGAGATCACTGCTGTCCTGGCTTAGCGCCGCGAGGAGCTAGAGCTCGACCGGATACTGGGGCTCGCTGATCTGTGGTGTGATGCTGCGCTCGATGAAGATCGCGTGCCACAGCATGAAGATCAGCAGGGTCCACAGCCGGCGGCTGTGATCGCTGGCGCCGGTGCGGTGCTCGTCGAGCATCCGGTTGACCGCTGCCAGGTCGATCAGGTGACCCGCCTGCGACGTGGCCACCATCGCATAGGCCCACTCCAACAGTTCGCCGGCGCGCAACCAGTGCCGGATCGGGACTGGGAACCCGAGCTTGGGTCGGTGCAGCACATGTGCCGGGACAATCGGCTCCAATGCGCGCCGTAGCGCGTACTTGGTGGTGGTGCGGGTGATTTTGGCCTGCAGCGGCAATCGGGCGGCGACGGCGAACACCTCGGGATCCAGGAATGGCACCCGCAGTTCGAGCGAATTGGCCATCGTCATCTTGTCGGCCTTCACCAGAATGTCGCCGCGTAGCCAAGTGAACAGATCGATGTGCTGCATTCTGGCTACCGGGTCCCAGCCCGCTGACCCGGCGTAGACCGCAGCGGTCACATCGGTGTGTGTCCACTGCGGCCGGAATCCGGGCAGCACGTCTTGCAGTTGGGCGTCGGAGAAGCTTCGGGCGTTGCCGTAGTAGCGCTCCTCGAGCGTCAGCGAGCCGCGATGGAGCAGGCTTTTTCCGCGCATACCCTCGGGCAGGGGTTTGGAGACCTTACCCATCGACCGTCGCAGCGGTCGGGGTAGATAGTCGAAGGGTTTCAGCGAGAGCGGCTCGCGGTAGATCGTGTATCCGCCAAACAGCTCGTCGGCGCCCTCCCCGGAGAGCACCACCTTGACGTGCTTGCGGGCCTCGCGGGCTACGAAGAACAGTGGTACCAGCGCCGGGTCGGCGACCGGCTCGTCGAGATACCAGACAATTTCGGGCAATGCGGCCACAAATTCCTCCGCGCTGACCACCTTGGCGATGTGGCGGGCGCCGATGGCTTCGGCCGAGGCCACCGCCACGTCGAGCTCGGAAAAACCCTCGCGTTCGAAGCCGGTGGTAAAGGTGATCAGCCGCGGATTGTGCCGGATGGCCAGCGCCGCGATGGCCGTGGAGTCGATCCCGCCTGACAGAAACGAACCGACAGTGACGTCGGCGCGCATGTGTTTGGCCACCGAGTCCTCTAGCACCGCGGTGATCTCGTCGTAGCGCGCCCGCTCGGTGGCGCTGGTGATCGGTGTGGCGGCAAACCGCGGCACAAAGTAACGGGTGACTACGGGGTTGCACCCGGGCCGGATGCGCGCGTAGCAGCCCGATTCGAGCCGTCGGACTCCGCGATGCAGTGTCTCGGGTTCGGGGACGTACTGCAGGACTGTGTAGTGCTGTAGCGCCCGGTGGTCGATTTCAGTGTCGAATCCCACCAAGTCGACCAGGCCCAGTAGACACTTCTTCTCACTAGCCAGCGCGGTGCCGCCCGGTCCGGTCGCCATGAACAGCGGTTTGATGCCGAACGGATCGCGGGCACAGAACAGTTCGCGGGTGACCGTGTCCCACAGCGCGAAGGCGAACATGCCGCGGAGTCGCCGCAGCACGTCGGCACCCCAGTGGTGGTAACCGGCGACGATGGCCTCACCATCACCATCGGTGGCGAAGGTGGCGCCGTGCTCGGCACGCAGTTCCTCGCGTAGTTCGAGGTAGTTGTAGATCTCGCCGTTGAACACCAAGACATAGCGGTCAGGAGCTTCGGGTGGCCCCCATCGCAGCGGTTGGTGCGAATGCTCGATGTCGATGATGGACAACCGGTTGAATCCGAAGACCACCGAACCGTCGGCATCGGGGTCTGCCCAGGTGCCGGGCTCGTCGGGGCCGCGGTGGCGCATCAGGTGCGACGCGCCCGCGATTGCGCTGTCGGCTCGCGCGGCCAGCGCGGCTTGGTCGGCCTGGGCGAGTTGAGTATCGGTGCCTTGCGTCTCGGCAGCGCCGGCCGGGGCCGCAACGAAGGCCAGCAGTCCACACACGGCGCCCCAGTATGCCGCAATTGGCGAAGCTTGTGGGGGTCGAGCCCGGCGGGTCGCCATCTGCGGGTGGCGGGCCCGGATGGTTGCCGCCCATTCACGGTGCCCGACGCGCACCCACGCGGGCGGTCTCGCGTGGAGTCCTCGCTCGGCCACCGGTGCCGCGCGCCGGGGCCGGTGGCGTCGGCCACTCGCCGCGCCCATGCGCGTCCACCGTGGCAAACACAGGTTTCGACCCGGTTGGAGCACAGCGCGCCGGACGAGTTTTGGCCCGCATCGTCGCCCGCGCGAGCGGCGTGGTCTACGCTGCGTAGTATTCGAATCCGAGTGAGCCGACGAATTCCGCCAGACGCGGCGTCCAGCACCGGTCGGCCCAGCTTGTGATACAGGAGGCGCAACGTGACACCTCGCGAGCCAGGTCGTTCGCAAAGCTTGTCGCCGTGCAATTCTCAGAGCAATTCCGTTGGTCGCAGCGGTGCCGCGCGGCGGATCGCTCGGCTAGCGGGGCTGGCCGGCGCGCTGGGTTTGCTGGCCGTCACCCTGAGCGGTTGCAGCTGGTCTGAAGCGCTGGCCCTGGGCTGGCCTGAGGGCATCACACCGGAGGCACACGTCAACCGGGAGCTGTGGGTCGGCGCGGTGATCGCCTCCCTGGTGGTCGGTGTCATTGTGTGGGGCCTGATCTTCTGGTCGGCCACCTTCCACCGGAAGAAGAAGACCGACACCGACTTCCCGCGCCAGTTCGGCTACAACATGCCGCTGGAGCTGGTTCTCACGGTCACGCCGTTCCTCATCATCTCGGTGCTGTTCTACTTCACCGTTGTGGTGCAGGAAAAGATGCTGCACCACAACGGTGACCCCGAGGTTGTTGTCGACGTCACGGCGTTCCAGTGGAACTGGAAGTTCGGCTACCAAAAGGTCGACTTCCACGACCACACCCTGACCTACGACGGTGCCGATGAGGCGCGTAATCGTGCCATGGAATCCAAGCCGGAAGGCAAGGACGAGCACGGCGAGGAACTGGTCGGGCCGGTGGCCGGACGTAACACCGAGGACCGCACCTACCTGAACTTCGACAAGGTCGAAACGCTGGGAACCACGTCCGAGATTCCGGTTCTGGTGTTGCCCGCCGGCAAGCGGATCGAATTCCAGCTCAACTCGGCCGACGTGATCCACGCTTTCTGGGTGCCGGAATTCCTGTTCAAGCGCGACGTGATGCCCAACCCGGCCGCCAATAATTCGGTCAACAGGTTCCAGGTCGAGCAGATCACCAAGACCGGAGCGTTCGTCGGGCACTGCGCCGAAATGTGTGGCACCTACCACTCGATGATGAATTTCGAAGTCCGCGTTGTGGCCGCTAACGATTTCAAGGCCTACTTGCAGCAGCGTATTGCCGGAAAGACCAATGCCGAGGCGCTGCAGGCGATCAACCAGCCACCGCTGGCGATTACCACCCACCCGTTCGAGACCCGGCGCGGCCAACAGGCCCCGATGCCCGTAGGTTAGGACACTCAATGCACATTGAAGCCAGGCTGTTTGAGTTCGTTGCCGCGTTCTTCGTCGTCACGGCGGTGCTGTACGGTGTCGTGACCTCCATATTCGCTACCGGTGGGGTCGAGTGGGCCGGCACCACGGCGCTGGCGCTGACCGGTGGAATGGCCTTGATCGTGGCCACCTTCTTCCGCTTCGTGGCTCGCCGGCTCGATACCCGGCCTGAGGACTACGAGGGCGCTGAAATCAGCGATGGGGCAGGGGAATTGGGTTTCTTCAGCCCGCACAGCTGGTGGCCGATCATGGTGGCTTTGTCCGGTTCGGTGGCCGCAACCGGCATCGCATTGTGGCTTCCGTGGCTGATCGTCGCCGGCGTGGTGTTCATCCTGGGATCGGCGGCCGGTCTGGTCTTCGAGTACTACGTGGGTCCTGAGAAGCACTGACTCGAGCCGGGAAGGTCACAATCAGAGCATCAGTTGATCAGTGGCCAGTTAGCCAAGACTTCTGTGAGCTACCCGGTTGGGTAGGGTTTTGATGCACAGTGAGAATGCACCGAGCGGGCGTGCACAGATGCAGCTGCGGAGCACCGCGCTTTGGTGAGTCAGTTTGGACAGGGTAGGCAAACATGAGCGGGCCGAATCCGCCGGGATGGGAACCTGACGAACCCGACCCAGCTGGCGATTCCAGCGCTGAACTGGAACCCTTTGGCGACACCGACGATGAGCCAGACGACGCTCTTGCAGGCGGCGAACTCGAACCCGTCAGCGAGAGCGGCCAGATTGAGCCGGTAGACTCCGCGCAGGAATCGGAAGCGTATTCACGGGCCTATTCGGCGCCGGAGTCCGAGCAATTCATCAGCGGGGCCTACCTGCCGGCAGATCTCAGTCTTTACGACTATGACGGCTACGACGACTCGCTCGACGAAGAGGATGAGCCAAGCACGCCACGCTGGCCCTGGGTGGTTGGGGTGGCGGCGATAATGGCCGCCATAGCGCTGGTGGCATCGGTGTCGCTGCTGGTGACGCGCACCGATTCCACGAAGCTCGCCAATCCCGCAACCACGTCATCGGTACCGCCGGTACAGGACGAAATCACGACGACCAAGCCGCCGCCCCCTCCGCCTCCTCCGCCGCCACCGCCTAGTACCGAGATTCCGACAGCGACGGAGACGCAGACAGTGACGGTGACACCTCCACCCCCGCCGCCTCCGCCTCCGGAGACCTCTGCGGCGCCGCCACCGGCGGCTACTACTCCGACGACACCGGCGGCTGCGCCGCCCCCCACCACGACGACTCCTGCGGGGCCGCGGCAAGTTACCTATTCGGTGACCGGTACCAAGGCACCCGGTGACATCATTTCGGTGACTTATGTGGACGCTTCAGGCCGGCGAAGGACCCAGCACAACGTGTATATCCCCTGGTCGATGACCGTCACTCCGATTTCGCAGTCCGATGTGGGCTCTGTGGAGGCCTCCAGCCTGTTCCGGGTGAGCAGGCTCAACTGCTCGATCACCACCAGTGACGGGACGGTGCTGTCGTCCAACAGCAACGACGGACCGCAGACGAGCTGCTGATGCTCGGTAAATACTCCGCGTACCGGCGTGGACCGGAAGGCGTTGTCGCTCCCGAAGTCGTCGACCGAATTCTCATCGGGGCGTGTGCGGCGGTCTGGCTGGCGCTGGTGGGCGTAGGTGTGGCCGCCGTGGTCGCGTTGGCCGATCTTGGCCGGGGCGTACAGAAGATATCGAAGGACTCGCACAGCAGTTGGGTGTTGTACGCGGTCATCGTAGTCTCGGCATTGATCATCGTCGGGGCGGTCCCGATGCTGTTGCGGGCGCGACGGATGGCCGAGACTGGACCGCTGGTGACCTCGGTGCCATTGCGTAGAACGGGCGGGCAGCCGTTGCGGACGGCCAACGCCACGATGCGAGCCGCCGACCGTAGCGCGCGTCGGGATCACGCAAATGGGCGCCCGGAGGGCACGGAGTGGTCTAGCGAGGCGGTGGACCGCGTTTGGTTGCGTGGCACCGTGGCCCTGGTCGGGACGATAGGGATTGCTTTGATTGCCGTTGGCGCAGCGACCAATCTGATGGCGGTCGGTCACGACGGTGCGTCCTGGGTCGCCTACGGGCTGGCTGGGATCGTGACCGCAGGAATGCCGGCGATCGAGTGGTTCTACGTGCGCCAGTTGCGTCGCGTCTCGGTCAAATAGATCTCGGCCGGATAGGTCTCGGTCAGGCACCAGCCGGCGACTTCCCCGGCGTTCGTCCCTATGGCTGTCGTGGTTCAGACGCCTGAGATGCCTCGGATGCCGGGTGGGGGAGGGGAGAGGTGTTGGCTATCTCGACCGGTGCTGGTGTAGCGCAGTCGGGGACCGGCTGAGGGCACGAATTCCCCACGGACGAGCGATGGTTGGCGGATGGCCTACTCGCGGTCCGGGCCAGCGAGTGCCGGTGGCCATGATGGGGTCATTGGGTTCAATCGGTTCTGTGGGTTTATTGGGAAACCCACTTGGCGCCGCCCCAACGGCCACCTAGCGCGACGCCATAGAACCAAGTAGCAGGGCCCAAAGACGCCAATAGGCCGGCTCCCGAAAGCGGGTCGAGGTGACTCCGCTTGGGGGACCGGGCCTGGCCAGTGGTTGCTACCCGTCGAGGCTAGTGATCGCCCTCGCCGTTGGACGTCTCGTTGAGGCTGTCCTGGTATTCGCGCAACGCTGTCAGAGCACGGTGTTCGGCGGCGTGACCCGCCTCGCGCAGTGCCGCGTCCTCCGATGCCGGATCGGCGGTCAGGAAGCTACCGCTACCCGGCGATCCCGCCGAGCCCAGCTTGTTCATTCGCTTGGGCAATGGAGCGCCCTGGTAGTCCAGCGGAAGCGGATGACCATGCTCGTCGACCGGACCGAGCGGCTGGTGCAGTTCGATGTAGGCACCGTGCGGCAGTCGCTTGATGATGCCGGTCTCAATACCGTGCTCGAGCACCGCACGGTCGCTGCGCTGCAGTCCGATGGACCACCGGTAGCTGATGAAGTAGACGAACGGCGGAAGAATCACCATGCCGATACGTCCGATCCACGTCGTTGCGTTCAACGAGATGTGGAACTTCAGCGCGATGATGTCGTTCATCGCCGCCAGCGTGAGCAGCATGTAGAACGAGATCGCCATCGCTCCGACTGCGGTACGAACCGGAGCGTCACGCGGCCGCTGCAGCAGGTTGTGGTGCGCGTAGTCGCCGGTAAACCGCTTCTCCAGGAAGGGGTAGACGATCAGGAGCATGAAAATGAGACCCATGATCAGAGCGACCCACACCGGTGCCGGAATGGTGTGGTGCCAGAAGTAGAACTCCCATGGCGGCCAGATACGGGCCAGGCCTTCGGTCCACATCATGTAGAAGTCGGGCTGCGACCCTGCCGAGACGTGGGCCGGCTTGTAGGGGCCCAGATTCCAGATCGGGTTGATCTGCAGCAGACCGCCCATCAAACCCAGCACACCGGTGATGGCCGCGAAGAACGCACCAGACTTGACCGCGAACACGGGCATCACTCGGACACCGACGACGTTGTGCTCGGTGCGGCCCGGGCCGGGGAACTGGGTGTGCTTCTGGAACCACACCAAGGCCATGTGCATCCCGATCAGCGCCAGGATGATTCCCGGCAGCAACAGGATGTGCAGGGGGTACATGCGCGGGATGATGTAGCCCGCCGCGGTGCAGTCGTCGCCCACACCACCGCAGGGGAAATCGCCGCCGAACAACGCCCAGTGCAGCCAGGTGCCGATCACCGGCATCCCCAGCGTGATCGAGGAGAGCGCGGCCCGCAAACCGATGCCGGAGAGCAAGTCGTCAGGCAGTGAGTAGCCGAAGTATCCCTCGAACATGGCCAGGATCAGCAGCAACGAACCGATGATCCAGTTGGCCTCACGTGGCCGCCGGAATGCGCCCGTGAAGAAAATACGTGCCAAGTGCACCATGATCGCCGCGGCGAACATCAGTGCCGCCCAGTGGTGTACCTGGCGGACGAACAAGCCGCCACGCACCTCGAAGGAGATGTCGAGTGTCGACGCGTAGGCCTTCGACATCTCCACGCCGCGCAACGGCTGGTAGACGCCGTTGTAGGTGACGTCCATCATGGACGGATCGAAGAACAGCGTCAGGTACACGCCGGTGATCAGCAGCACGATGAAGCTGTACAGCGCGACCTCGCCGAGCAGGAACGACCAGTGCGTCGGGAAGACTTTGTTGAACTGTCTGCGCAGCGCTGCAGCGGGGTGGTAGCGCGTATCAATGTCCTCGGCCTGGCGGGCTAGGACATCACCGATCTTCGGCGGACTGAGTTTCGGGCTCATGATGTTGTGCGCTCCCAGAATGCCGGTCCAACGGGGTCGATGAAGTCGCCGTTGGCGACCAAATATCCCTCGGTGTCGATTGTGATAGGCAACTGTGCCAGCGCACGCGCGGCCGGGCCGAATATCGGCTTGGCGAAATGCAGCGCGTCGAACTGGGATTGGTGACACGGGCACAGAATTCGGTAGGACTGCTGCTCATACAGCGAAGACGGGCAGCCCAGGTGAGAGCAGACCTTGGTGAAGGCGAAGAGTTCTCCGAAGTTGAAGCTTTCTTGGCCTTGGCGCTTCACCACGCGGTGCATGTCGGTGGGCTTGATCCGAATCAGCATCACGGGGTTGCGGACGCCCATTGAGATCCGTTGCAGCTTTTCGTGGGATTCGACGGTGGTGCCGTCGCCGTCGGACTCCCGCCAGGGAAACACCGTCTCCATCCCGCCGGCGTCCAAGTCCTCGGGGCGCACCTTGGTGTACGGAGGCCCGTCACCGAGTCCGGTGGCTCGCGCCAGATAGATCGTCTCGCCGTGGAAACGCGGGGTCCAGCCCGAGGTCCACAGCACGGCCTTCTTGCCGTCAGCGGTGGGGACCACCGGCTTCCACGGGTTCTTGATGAGGCCGCCGGCAAACGCAACCAAGGTGCCGAGCCCGAACGCGCCCAGACCCACGCCCAACGACGCGCCGACCATCTTGCGCCGTCCGATCGTGGAGGCTTCGAAGGCGTCGGCGAGGTTGGCCACCACCGTCTTGCGGTCTACCTCGCGGGAGGCGCCGTCATGGCGATCTTGGATGGTGATCTCTTCGGGGATAAAGCGTTTCTGGAAAAGCACCGCGCCGATCGCGATCGCCAGTACGGACATCCCGAAGGTCAACCCGTACAGCGGGGTGGCAAGGGAGTAGAGCAGGTTGCCCTTGTCTCCGCTCGGCTTGTACTCCCACGGCCAGAAGAGGAAGACCAGCAGCAGCGCCAGGCCGAAGAACCCACCCAGCAAAAGCCAGAGGGCCACGCCGCGCTCCGCGCGCTTCTCCGCCTTGGTGCCCTCTACCGGCCAGCGAGGTTCCTTGTGGGCGATGCGCACGCCGTCGATGCTGCCGCCCAGCTCCAGCAGTTCTTGCTGGGACATTTCGGCCAGCGCGGCCTCGTCGGGCTCGCGCGAGACGCCGGTTTCCGTTGAGCCGTCGCTCATGATCGCGCCCCAATCCACAGTGCCAGCCCAATGGCGGCGACCATACCGATGATCCATATCGCCATGCCCTCAGGTGCGGGACCGAATCCACCGAGTCCGTAGCCGCCGGGCTGCCGCTCCTCGGCGGCGTTGCGAACGTAGGCGATGATGTCCTTCTTCGCGTCGAATGACAGCTGACGGTCGGAGAACTTCGGCATGTTCTGCGGACCCGTCAGCATCGCGGTGAGGATCTGCTGCTCGTTGGCGGGCCCCAGATCCGGCGCGAACTTGCCGGAGGACAGCGCCCCGCCCTTGCCCGTGAAGTTGTGGCAGGAGGTGCAGTTGAGGCGGAACAGATCACCGCCGCGGCCCAGATCATCTCCGCGCAGCGACTTCATCGCGAGGCTGCCGTCGGGGTTGCGCACCACGGTGGGGCCACCGCCGTTGGCTTGCACGAACGCGCCAAGAGCGTCGGTTTGTGCCTCATCGAAAATCGGCTCTTTGCGCTGTGCCTGCGCTTCGCCGCGCATGGCTGGCATCCGGCCCGTCGATACCTGGAAGTAGACGGCGGCCTCGCCGACTCCGATCAAGCTGGGGCCGTGGTCGGGCACGCCTTGCAGGTTGGCGCCGTGGCAAGACACACATGAGGTGTCGAACAACTGCTTGCCGGTGCGAAGCAGTGCGGCGGAAGACTCGTCGGCGACGGCTACCTGCGGGGCGGGTGTGAGTACGGCCGCCACGCCGCCAGCGATGGTCAGGGCTATCAACAGCAGCAGCCCACCCGATAACCGGCGATGAAGACGCCGTCGTGCGCGACTAGTTCGCTGTTCTGATCGGTGACTACGCGGGCCGCGCAGCGCCCCGACGAGTCGCCGGGCAACCGGCTCACTGCCACCGGATCGGGTGAATCCCAGTTTCTTCAACTGAGCTCTCCTGTTCGTTTCCTGATCGTGCCTGTTTGGGGGCTGCCAGCTGTTATCGAATGAAATAGATAACGGTGAACAGCGCGATCCACACGATGTCGACGAAGTGCCAGTAGTAGGAGACGACGATGCTGGCGGTTGCCTGGGCCGGGGTGAACTTACTCATCCCGGTCCGCACCAGCAGGAATATGAACGCGATCAGACCGCCCGTGACGTGTAGCCCGTGGAAGCCAGTGGCCAGATAGAACACGCTTCCGTAGGCGCTGCCGGGGATGGTCGTCCCATGAGTCACCAGGTGGTAGTACTCGTAGCCCTGGCCCAGGACAAAGAACAGACCCATCAGGAAGGTGATCACATACCAGCGGCGTAGCCCAAACACGTCGCCGCGCTCGGCCGCGAACACCCCCATCTGGCAGGTGAACGACGACGCGATTAGCACCAACGTCACCGGCACGGCCTGATAGAGATTCAGCTCCGTGGGCGGTGGCGGCCACTTCCCGCCGGCTTGCGAGCGCGCGGTGAAGTACATAGCGAACAACCCAGCAAAGAACATCAGCTCGCTGGAAAGCCACACTATGGTGCCGACACTGACCATGTTGGGTCGGTTCAGCGAATGCACGCGCGACGTGATGGCAGTACCCGAGGTCCCTACAGCACTCGTCACATCCGCAAGTATGACGCTTTGTAGTTGTCGAACTCTACCCGGGGCTGAAATTCGCTTCCGAGAGTCGCGTCGGCGCTGCGTTTGCGCCGGTCGCGGCCAACCGGTGGGCGGGCGATAGGAGGTAGTCGGACGCATGGGACTATCGGGCGCGTGGTGC
This sequence comes from Mycobacterium pseudoshottsii JCM 15466, assembly GCF_003584745.1. Taxonomy (NCBI): domain Bacteria; kingdom Bacillati; phylum Actinomycetota; class Actinomycetes; order Mycobacteriales; family Mycobacteriaceae; genus Mycobacterium; species Mycobacterium pseudoshottsii. Next base: position 3,585,589 of record NZ_AP018410.1, on the reverse strand, counting down.
TGTCATCCGAAGCTTCATCCGCGGCCGACCACTCGGCGGCCGCACCCATACCGACGTCCTCGTGGCCGCAGCTGCTCGGCCGGCTAACGGAGGGCAAGCATTTGGAGCCGGGTCAGGCGGGCTGGGCCATGGAGCAGATCATGAGCGGCAACGCGCGGCCCGCCCAGGTCGCCGCTTTCGCCGTCGCCATGAAGATGAAGGTTCCCACCGCGGGCGAGGTCGGCGAGCTGGCCGACGTGATGCTCGCCTACGCGCGTCCGATGCCGGCCGACTTGATCCGCGACGACACCGTCGACATCGTCGGCACCGGTGGCGACGGGGTCAACACGGTGAACCTGTCCACTATGGCGTCCATCGTGGTCGCCGCCGCGGGTGTGCCGGTGGTCAAGCATGGCAACCGAGCCGCCTCGTCGTTGGCCGGCGGCGCGGACACCCTGGAGGCCCTTGGGGTGCGCATAGACCTGGGGCCCGATCAGGTCGCGCGCAGCCTCAACGAGATCGGGATCGGGTTCTGTTTCGCGCCGCAGTTTCATCCGTCCTATCGGCAAGCATCGGTGGTTCGCCGTGAAATCGGGGTGCCCACCGTGTTCAATCTCCTTGGCCCGCTGACTAATCCGGCGCGGCCGCGGGCCGGATTGATTGGCTGTGCTTTCGCCGATCTCGCCGAGATCATGGCCGGTGTGTTCGCCACGCGTGGGTCCAGTGTGCTGGTGGTGCATGGCGACGACGGGCTCGACGAGCTGACTACGACTACGACGAGCACGATCTGGCGTGTCCAGGCGGGAACGGTCGACAAGTTGACTTTCGACCCGGGAGATTTCGGGTTCGCGCGTGCTGAACTGAGCCAGCTACTCGGCGGAGACCCGCAGGCCAACGCGGCCGAGGCGCGCGCTGTCTTGGGCGGTGCAGCCGGGCCTGTCCGGGACGCGGTGGTGCTCAATGCGGCTGGTGCGATCGTTGCTCATGCCGGGCTATCCAGCCGCGCTGAATGGCTGCCCGCCTGGCAGGACGGGCTGCAACGCGCCGCGGTGGCTATCGACAGCGGTGCGGCCGAGCAATTGCTCGCGCGATGGGTGCGGTTCAGCCAGCACGTCTGATTGCCGGCCGCCATCCGGGCGACCACGCGGATTTCCTTGGCTAACCTGCTCTGCGGCCAGCCGCGCCGAACGCGCCGCAGCCGCCCATGCCGCCCACGGTCCGGCTGATCTCAGCGGCGAAGTCCAGCCGGCGGACTCCGCACGGTCGGCGGTGTGCTCAGCGCCGGTGACTCGCACGATCCGCACTCCCGGGGTCGCCAGCCAGCGGGCAATCAGCGCGGTCTCTTCTACCAGCGCGCCGCCGAGTGGCGCCGGTGCCGGCAAGATCGTTTGCGCTCCGGCGTGGAGGGCGTCGACCACCGGCATCGGCGGTGTCCCACGTCGGGAATTACCGGCGGCGGCGAGCTGGCCGTGGCGGATCACCGCGAACTGGTAGCCGCCGCAGCCATCGGGAGCGGCCGCGACCAGCTCGGGCAGGGCTACCAGCGCGCGCAGTCGTTGGCCACGCCAGAGCACTTCGACAGCTGTGGCGATGTGGTCGCGCAGCCGTGCCGCGCTCTCATAGCGGTGCCGCTCGGCCAGGTCGCTGACTTGGTGCACGGCCGCGGTCAGTGCGGTGTTATCCACTCCCTCGATCAAGTCGGCCGCACGCTTGGCCGCGTCGGCGTACCCCTCGGCGGTGACGTTGCGCGCGGCGGGGCAGGCCGACACCTCCAACTCTGGGCAAGCCGGACCATGCAGTGCCGAGCGGGCCAGCCGCTTGGTGCAGGTTCTGACACCGGTGAAGCGCGCCAGCAGGGCCGCCGTTTCTGTCGCGTCGGTGCGCGACCGAAACGGGCCGACAACGCGGTCATGCCGGGGAGCACGAACTACCGATAGGCGGGGAAACGCCTCGTCGGTGAGCGTCACCCACCACCAACGGTGCGGGAACCTCGATCGACGGTTGTACGGCGGTGCATGCGCGGCAAGCATCCGCAGTTCACGGACTCCGGCCTCGAGGGCATGTGCGCGCTCGACATGGTCGACGGCGCCGGCCAGGGCGACCATCTCCTTCATCCGGCCCCGAGAATCGGCGCCGTTGAAGTACTGACTGACCCGGCGGCGCAAGTCGACGGCGGTGCCCACATAGAGGACTTCGCCCGATGGCCCTCGGAACAGATAGATCCCCGGGCGGTGCGGCAGCCGGTCGGCGAGCACTCGCTTGCGACGCTGTGCCGGCGTCACGCCCGGTAGGTATGCACGCAGCTCGGCGTAGGAATGCACGCCCTGGTTGCCCACCCGCTCAATCAGGGCATGCAACACCTCGACAGTGGCGCGCGCGTCGTCGAGGGCGCGGTGTGTGGGTTGGGTGGCGACGGAAAACAAGCGCGCCAAAGCGGCCAACCGCACGCTGGGTGCTTCTTCGCGGCTGAGCACTCGGCGAGCCAGCCGGACCGTGCACACCACCTTCGATCCCGGCCGCGCGATGTCGCAGCGCCCTGCGGCCGCCCGCAGGAACCCGATATCGAACCCGGCGTTGTGGGCGACCAGGACCGAGTTGCCGACGAACTCGAAGAACATCGGCAAGACGGGGTCGATCGTCGGGGCATCACACAGCATGGCCGTGGTGATTCCGGTCAATCGCACGATCTGGGGTGGGATGCTGCGTTGCGGGTCGACCAGGGTCGCGAATTCGCCCAGGATCACGCCACCACGTACCTTGACGGCCCCGATCTCGGTGATGGCGTCCGGCGGCGATGCTTCAGTGCCCGTCGCTCGTCCGCCGGTGGTCTCCAGGTCCACGACCACGAAGGTGGTTTCGCGCAGCGACACGTCGTCTGCCTGGGCGGCCGCCGGGTCAGTGAGGTCGGTGCCCGGTAAGGCGATGTCCGCAAAGGCGGCCGGATCGAGCCCGGTGAGACTCAGCTGAGTTCCACCCGTCGCACCCATGGCCGTGACGTTAGGCACTCGCACCGACATTCGCCGGTTCCCACGCGGCGCGCGCAGACACTCGCACCGGCTGTCAGGGAGTGCTGCCGGATCTCGGCAGGACCAGATCTGTCGGTGGCGCCGGTTAGCGTTCGGCTCAGTTGACAGTGAGCGCAAGACACTACCGAGAGGACCGACCCCAAATGGCACACACCAGCGGAACCGACAGCAAAAGCGGTGCGGGGGCCGAACCGGGCGATCCGGTGGTGATTGATTGTGATGACTGCGCGGTCCGCGGGCCCGCGTGCCGCGACTGTGTAGTCAGCGTCTTGCTCGGGGTCCCCGACGAGTTGATGTACGACGAACGCGTGGCGCTGGAAGCCCTCGCGGATGCCGGGCTGGCGCCAAGGTTACGGCTGGTCCCAATCCGCCGTAACCGAGCGACTGGCGTCGCGTAGAAGTTATGTATGGTGGTGATCGCGCAAAGACGCGCTCCCACATGAAAACTACAGAAATCTTGCTATTTTCTTAACTCTCCCGTTTGGACAAACGCCGATATCATTTCGTAACCTATTTGAGACCTAAACCGGCTCGACGGCACATCGCAGATGGCAGTTTAAGGAAGCAAAATCTTGAGGCTCGACTGTAGGCAATTGACTGCGCGCGTTATCCGGCGGTCCGCCATCGGTTCGTTAGCGAGCTTCACCGCGTTGTCCGGCTTCGTCGCCGCGGGTGCGATGGCGGACCAGGCTGAGGACGCGCTGGCAAAGCTAAACGAGCTATCTCGGCAGGCGGAACAAACCACCGAAGCGATGCACAGCGCAGAGCTCGACTTGGGCGCGAAGCTGGCGGCTCAGCAGGCCGCTGAAAACAAGCTCACTGACGACCAGGCCGCGCTGGACGCCGCCAAGGGGCAGCTGGCCTCGTTCCAGACCGCGGTCAACAAGGTCGCCGCGGCCGCTTACATGGGTGGTCGCGCCAACGGTATGGACACGATTCTGACGGCTCCGTCCCCGCAGCTGCTGATCGACGGCCTGTCGATGCAGCGCGTGATGGCGCACCAGATGGCCACCCAGATGTCGGGTTTCCGGACCGCCAGGGAGCAGGCCGCCAAGGCTGAGCAGGCCTCCGAGAAGTCGGCCGCCGATGCCAAGTCCGCCGCCGAACAAGCTGCGGCCGTGCGGGCAAATCTGCAGCACAAGCAGAGCCAGCTGCAGGTCCAGATCGCGGTCGTCAAGTCGCAGTACCTGGCATTGACTCCGGACCAGCGCACCGCGCTCGCCGATCCAGGACAGGTTCCCGCCGGATTGCCAGGTGCCCCCGGGCCGGCGCCGGAGGGCACACCGCCAGGTGGACCGCCGCCAGCGGGCGCACCGGTGCCGGGTGAGGCCCCGCCGCCCGGTGGAGTGTCCGCGATGCCGTTCACGCCGCCAGACGGTGCCGGCGGCGACCGCGCGGCCGTGGTGCAGGCGGCGCTAACCCAAGTTGGGACGCCCTACGCGTGGGGCGGTGCCGCTCCAGGTGGGTTCGACTGCTCCGGGTTGGTCATGTGGGCCTTCCAGCAAGCCGGCATCGCGCTACCTCACTCCAGCCAGGCGCTGGCCCATGGAGGTCAACCGGTATCGCTGTCGGACCTGCAGCCAGGCGACGTCCTGACCTTCTACTCCGACGCGTCACATGCCGGCATCTACATCGGTGACGGACTGATGGTCCATTCGTCCACCTACGGTGTACCGGTGCGGGTGGTGCCGATGAATTCCTCGGGACCGATCTACGACGCGCGCCGCTACTGACGGCTCTGCCACGGTGCTGCGGCATCGATCCCGATGGTTTTCGATTGCGCTGGCGTGCATATTTGTCATCGAGTTGGTAACGGCTGCCGCCGTAACGCGTCATCCGGATAGTGCGCCACAGCGGTCACTAGCGTCTGCTGAGGATCCTGGCCCGCCGACGGTTGTCATCGGAGATCGGACCGTGCGGCTGATCAACCTCGGCGGCGCGAACTCCGACCTACTGTTGTCGCGCGTCGGGGCGGACATCCGCGGCGCGGTCAATGCGGTGGTGGCCTTCTGGGGCACCGACTGGGCCCGCGAAATCTCGGTGGTGGCCGCCGGTTCAGACGAACAATTCCGAACGGCGGCGGGCGGCGGTACGGCGTCCCAATGGGCTGACATCGCGGCGGTGACTGGGCCGAGCGCTTCGATCCTGGCAGCCGGGCGGTGGCTGGCCAACGAATTGTGTTCGCACCAGGCGCGGTCAAGATGAGCGCCACGGCGCTGCGAATAGTGCTGACCCACGAGCTTTTTCACTACGCGGCCCGCGTTGACACGGCACTTGACGCGCCGCGGTGGTTGACCGAGGGGGTGGCCGATTTCGTCGCGCGGCCGACCACTTCCCAGCCGGCTGAGGCCCCACCCGCAGCTCTGCCGTCAGACGACGACCTCGACATTCCCGGGCCGGCGCGCTCGCGAGCGTATGACCGAGCATGGTGGTTTACCCGATTTGTGGCCGACACCTATGGCACCACCAAGTTGCGCGACCTCTACCTGGCCGCCTGCGGTCCAGGGCATTCGGACTTGCCGCGAGCCGCGCTCGAGGTGCTCGGCACGGATGCTGTCGGGCTGCTCGCCGGCTGGCAGCAATGGATGAGCGTCTCGTCCTGATTCGAGCACGATCCAACGCGTGGCAAAGACCGCTGGATAGTCCACATCGTGGCCAGGCTAGATTGGCCCTGGTGAGTCGGGTCCTGCTGGTAACTAACGACTTTCCGCCCCGTCGCGGCGGCATCCAGTCATATCTGAGCGAGTTCGTCGGTCGCCTCGTTGAGGCCGGGTCGCATTCCATAACGGTCTATGCACCGCAATGGAAGGGTGCGCAGGGGTATGACGACGTGGCCCGGGCCGCGGGCTATCGGGTGGTACGCCATCCCAGCACGCTGATGCTGCCCGTTCCGACAGTCGACAGCCGGATGCGCCGGCTGATCGCCCAGCACGACATCGATACCGTGTGGTTCGGTGCGGCCGCACCGTTGGCTCTGCTGGCGCCGCGTGCGAGGCAGGCTGGTGCGACCCGGGTGCTGGCCAGCACGCATGGTCACGAGGTGGGTTGGTCGATGCTTCCCGTCGCGCGGTCGGTACTGCGTCGAATCGGGGACACCACTGACATTGTGACCTTCGTCAGTCGCTACACGCGCTCGCGATTCGCGCCGGCCTTCGGGCCCGCGGCTTCATCGGAATACTTGCCGCCCGGAGTCGACACCGACCGGTTTCGGCCGGACCCGGCCGCCCGCGCCGAACTTCGCAAGCGCTACCAGCTGGGGGAGCGGCCCACCGTGGTGTGTGTGTCGCGGCTGGTGCCGCGCAAGGGCCAGGACACCCTGATCAAGGCGCTACCCGCGATCCGCCGGAGGGTCGACGGGGCGGCGCTGGTAATCGTCGGAGGCGGCCCCTATCTGGAGACGTTGCGCAAGCTGGCGCGGGACTGCGAGGTGGATGAGCATGTGACGTTCATCGGCGGCGTGCCGGGCGAGGAGCTGCCGACCCATCACGCGATGGCCGACGTGTTCGCGATGCCGTGCCGCACTCGGGGCTCTGGTATGGACGTTGAGGGCTTGGGCATCGTCTTTCTCGAGGCGTCCGCCAGCGGCGTGCCGGTCATTGCGGGTGAATCTGGTGGAGCGCCGGAAACGGTGCAGTACAACAAGACCGGGCTGGTGGTCGACGGCAACTCGGTGGACAAGGTCGCCGGCGCGGTCATCGAGGTGTTGGCCGATCGCGACCGGGCGGCCCGGATGGGTGACGCCGGCCGGCAGTGGGTGACGTCTCAGTGGCGCTGGGACACGTTGGCGGCCCGCCTCGCCGAGCTTCTGCGCGGCGACGATGCCGGCCGGTGAGGCCGGAGGAGGAGTCGGGCGATTGGGGTGGTGCGCGGCGACGATGCCGGCCGGTGAGGCCGGAGGAGGAGTCGGGCGATTGGGGTGGTGCGCGGCGACGATGCCGGCCGGTGAGGCCGGAGGAGGAGTCGGGCGATCCGCTCATGCGCGCCGCCGGCGGAGCCGCCGGCGGCGCGTTGGACTAATCCTTGGTGTAGATCGCCTCGATCTCGACGGAGAACTTTTCGGCGACCACGTTGCGCTTGACCTTCATCGTTGGCGTCAACTCGCCGGTGTCCTCGGTGAAATCGACGTGCAGAATTCGGAATTTGCGGATCGATTCGGCGTGGGACACCGCCAAGTTGGCCTCCTTGACGGCCGCATCCACCTCCGCAACCAGGTCGGGGTCCTCGGCCAGGTCGCGCACCGCCGCATGGTCGGCCTTGCTGTTGCGTTGCTTCCAACCGCCGAACGCCTCGGGATCGATGGTGATCAGTGCGCCGATGAACGGCTTGGCGTCCCCGACCACCATCGCCTGGCTGATCAGCGGGTGCGCCCGTAGCTGATCCTCTAGCACCGCGGGGGCGACGTTCTTACCGCCCGCGGTGACGATGAGCTCCTTCTTGCGGCCGGTGATGCTCAGGAAGCCGTCGTCGTCAATTGCGCCGAGGTCGCCGGTCCGGAACCAGCCGTCGGTGAATGCCTCGTCGGTGGCCTGTTCGTTGCGCCAGTAGCCGCTGAACACCACGCCGCCGCGTACCAATAACTCGCCGTCGTCGGCGATTCGCAAACTGTTGCCGGGCACCAGTTTTCCGACCGTCCCGATTTTGAGAGCGTCAATCTGGTTGACCGTGACGGCCGCGCTGGTCTCGGTCAGTCCGTAGCCCTCGTAGATGGTTAGGCCGACCCCGCGATAGAAGTGACCAAGTCGTGCGCCCAACGGTGCCCCACCGGAGACCGCCGCGTGGCAGTCGCCGCCAAGCGCCGCGCGCAGCTTGTGGTACACGAGCCGGTCGAACAGCGCATGCTTGGCGCGCAACAGCAACCCCGGGCGGCCGTCATCCCAGGCTCGACTCCAATCGACCGCCGTCTGCGCGGCGAGCTTGAAGATCGCCCCCTTGCCGTCGTTGGAGGCATTCTGTTCCGCGGTGTTGTAGACCTTCTCGAAAACCCGCGGTACCGAAACCACAACGGTGGGTTTGAACACCGCAAACAGTGGCAGCAGATTCTTGATGTCGCTGGTGAATCCGACGGTCACCTTGCTGGCGAAGGCCGACAAGGTAAGCGCCCGGGCCAGCACGTGGGCCAGTGGCAAGAAGACCAGCAGCCGTTGCCCGGGGGTCAGCAGCGTGGGTAGGCACTCCTGCGTGCCGCGAATCTCGTGAAGCAGGTTGGAGTGGGTGAGTTGGCAGCCCTTCGGCCGCCCGGTGGTGCCCGAGGTGTAGATCAGGGTTGCCGGATCCGAGGAGCGCAGCGCATCGAGTCGCGCCGTCAGCTCTGCCCGGTCAACCGACCCGCCCTCCTCGGCGAGCTGCTCGAGCGCCTTGGGACCCGAACCGTTGATAACCAGGACGCGGCGCAGGGCGGGCAGGTCACCGGTCAGCTCTGCGATCATTGCGGCATGCGCGTCAGTCTCAGCGAACGCCAGCACGGCTTCTGAATTCTGCAGCACCCAGCGCACCTGCTCGGCAGACGATGTCTCGTAGATGGGCACGGTGACAGCGCCCACCGCCAGGATCGCCAGATCCAGGATCGCCCACTCGTAGCAAGTGGCCGAGAAAATGGACACCCGGTCACCGGCCTGGACTCCGAGTGCGATCAAACCCAATGCTGCAGAACGAATGTGCCGGGCCGCCTCGGCGCAGGTGATATCGGTCCAGATATCGTCGATCTGGCGCTGATAGATGATGTGGTCGGGATCATCGCGCTCGTGCTCGAAAACTATGGCCGCGACGTTGTCGCGCTCGTCGACGGAAAAACGGGCGGGGACACTGTACTGACGCACTTCGTTTCGACCTCGCTACACCTGTTGTGGCGTTGATTGCCATTTTGCGGGCGGACTGCCTGCTCACAGCCTAATCGCAGCATTCGCGCAGCATGGAGGCGCCTGGTTGGCACCTGGTTCGGATTCTCACTGCGATTGCCCGCGCGCGGGTTCCGCACCTGCGGGGTGGTGCCAGCCCCCCTCAGGTGGGTGTGTGAAGCTGTGGCCATGAACAGCATCCAGATCGCGGATGAGACGTATATCGCCGCGGATGGCGCACGGGTCGGAGCCGCGGTCGCGGATCGATCAAGCTGGAGCCGGTGGTGGCCCGATCTGTGGCTGCAAGTCACCGAGGACCGCGCCGACAAGGGAATCAGGTGGGCGGTTACCGGGGCCTTGACCGGCACGATGGAGATCTGGCTCGAGCCGTCGTTGGACGGGGTCGTGCTGCACTATTTCCTGCATGCTGAACCCACTGGAGTGACGGCTTGGGAGTTGGCCCGGATGAAGCTGGCGAAAATGACGCATCAGCGCCGGGTGGCGGGCAAGAAGATGGCGTTCGAGGTGAAAACGACGTTGGAGCAGACACGCCCGATCGGAGTTTCTCCGGTAATTTAGCCGGGTCAAGGTAGCGCTTCGGGGAGTACCGTTTCTGCCGGAAGGCCGTGTCCCCGGGAAAAAACATCGAGTGCGGGGGCAGAGAAAGGTGGTCAGGTGGCGGACAAGACGACGCAGACGATTTACATCGATGCGGAGCCGGGTGAGGTGATGAAAGCGATCGCTGACATCGAGGCCTACCCCGAATGGATCTCCGAGTACAAGGAAGTCGAAATCCTCGAGGCCGATGACGACGGCTATCCGATGTTGGCCCGGATGTTGATGGACGCCACCATCTTCAAGGACACCCTGATCATGGCCTATGAGTGGCCGGCAGACCGTCAATCGCTTAGCTGGACCCTGCAGTCCAGCTCGCTGCTGAAGGCCCTTGAAGGTTCGTATCACTTGGCGCCCAAAGGCTCTGGTACTGACGTTACCTACGAGTTGTCGGTTGATCTGGCCATTCCGATGATCGGAATGCTCAAGCGCAAGGCTGAGCGCAGGCTGATCGACGGAGCCCTGAAAGATCTGAAGAAACGAGTTGAGGGCTGAGTGATCCTGTTGCGCCCACCCCGGCTCAGATCAGTCTCTTCGTAGGCAAAGGCGGGGTAGGAAAATCCACTTTGGCGGCCGCCACCGCGGTTTGTGACGCCACTGCTGGTCAGCGGGTGTTGGTGGTATCCACCGATCAGGCGCACTCGCTGGGTGATGTGCTGGGCATTGCGGTTGCGCCGACGGGCTCCGGCGAGCCGGTTCGTGTTTTTGCTGATCTCGAGACCGGTCAGGTCGACACCGGCGGGGGGTTCTTGGACGCCCTAGCGCTGGACACCCTGGCGTTGCTCGAAGACCGCTGGCGAGACGTTGTCGATGCCCTCAATGGGCGATTTCCGGATTCGGAGTTGGGCAGCATTGCTCCCGAGGAGCTCTCCGCGCTGCCCGGAGTCCAGGAAGTGCTCGGTCTGCACGCGGTCGGTGAGCTCGCGGCCAGTGGACGTTGGGACCGCATCGTGGTCGACTGCGCCTCGACCGCGGACGCCCTGCGGATGTTGACCCTCCCCGCCACCTTCTCCCTGTACGTCGAGCGCGCGTGGCCGCGGCATCGCCGGCTCAGTCTCGCTATCGAAGATGGCCGCTCGGCCGCGCTGGTGGAGCTGCTGGAGCGAACCAGTGCCAGCGTCGATCGACTCAGCACTTTGCTGACGGATGGTTCTCTGGTCGGCGCGCATCTGGTGCTGACTCCTGAGCGGGTGGTCGCAGCGGAGGCGACGCGCACGCTGGGATCGTTGGCCCTGATGGGCGTCCGCGTCGAGGAATTACTCGTCAATCAGGTTCTGGTGCGGGACGAGGCATACGAGTACCGCAGTCTGCCCGACCACCCCGCCTTCTACTGGTATGCCGAACGCATCTCCGAGCAGCGTGCCGTTCTCGAGGAACTCGACGCCACCATTGGCGATGTGGCGCTGGTGCTGGTTGCGCATGCGGCCGGCGAGCCGATCGGACCCAAGGCCCTCGGTGGGCTGCTTGATGGCGCCCGCCGGCGCCGCGGAAGCGCGCCGCCGGGGCCGCTGCGTCCGATTGTTGACCTCGAGTCCGGGTCCGGCCTTGGGTCGGTATATCGTCTGCGGCTAGCGTTGCCCCAGCTCGATCCCGGTTCGTTGACACTGGGCCGAGCTGATGACGACCTGATCATCAGTGCCGGCGGCATGCGGCGCAGGGTGCGGTTGGCCTCCGTATTGCGGAGGTGCATCGTGCTGGACGCGCGCCTGTCTGGCGGTGAGCTGACCGTTCGATTTCGACCAGATCCGGAGGTGTGGCCGACGTGACTGGGCCCCATACCGAAGTTGGTCCTGAACTGCGCAAACTCGCCCAGGCGATCCTCGATGGCGTAGATCCTGCACTGCGCGCCGCGGCCGCCATGGCATCGGGCGGAGCGACCGGCAAGTGCCAACAGGTGTGGTGCCCGCTGTGTGCGCTCGCTGCGCTGGTCAATGGTGAGCAGCACCCGTTGACGACGGTTATCGCCGAACACAGTGTGGCGTTGCTCAACGTGATTCGCGCCATAGTCGACGACATCGACCGATCGGCGAAACCGCCGCCGGATGGTCCGCCCGGCGGGGGCCTCAGCAGTGAGAGCGCCCCCGAAAACGGGTCGGCGAACGCCGATGCGAAGACGCGCTACCAGGCGATCCCGATTACTCTGCAAGAGTAAGCGACCAACCTACGGAGGTGGTCGTACCTATCGCCGATGGGTACAGTTGGCGCAGACATCATTCCGATGCGGGTGAGAGGGAGGGCCATGTGGTACTACCTATTCAAGTACATCTTCATGGGCTGGCTCTTCACCCTGCTGGGGCGGCCGAAAGTCGAAGGGCTGGAACACATCCCGAGCTCCGGGCCGGCTATTCTCGCCAGTAATCACCTCGCTGTGGCCGACAGTTTCTACCTGCCATTGGTCGTGCGTCGTCGGATCACCTTCCTGGCGAAGGCCGAATACTTCACCGGTACCGGCGTGAAAGGCTGGATCAACCGCTGGTTCTACAGCGTCTCCGGGCAGGTGCCGATCGACCGCACCAATTCCGACGCGGCACAGGCCGCACTCGAAACCGCCGCAGGACTGCTGCGCCAGGGCAAGCTGCTGGGCATGTACCCAGAAGGCACCCGCTCGCCCGACGGTCGCCTCTACAAAGGCAAGACGGGCCTGGCTCGGCTGGCGCTGCACACCGGAGTTCCGGTCATCCCGGTGGCGATGATCGGCACCAATGTCGTCAACCCGCCGGGACGCAAGATGTTGCGCTTCGGCCGCGTCATCGTTCGTTTCGGTAAGCCGATGGATTTCTCGCGGTTCGAGGGTCTGGCCGGCAACCACTTCATCGAGCGGGCCGTCACCGACGAGGTGATGTACGAGCTGATGGGGCTCTCGGGCCAGGAGTACGTCGACATCTACGCCGCCAGCATCAAGAACGGCGGCAAGGGGGATGACGACGGGTCCGGCGACGCGGTACGGATTCCCGAAACCGCCGCCGGATAATCAGCGCGCGGCCGGGGCCGGGGTTCGGTCCGGCTCCGCCGGACGCTGCATTGTCATCCGGGTGGTGACCGTCAGTCCGGCCACGACGATCACGGCCAACGCCCACCACACGTAGGACATGCCGGCCAGCTGACGCCACCAGGCCGCGGTGGCCTCGCGGTGTTTGGGCAGCAAATCGATCGGTGACCAGCGCATCAGCGCCAATCCGGCAATGGTGACCACCGCCAGCGCGACGTTGCGCCGCCGCCAGGCCAGCACCCCGGTCACGACCACCGCCGGCAACATCCAAACCCAATGATGCGACCACGACACTGGGGAAACCACCAGGCCGAACAAGGCGACACAGATCACCGCAAGGCTTGGCTCTTCGGCCCGCAGGACCCGCCGCATCGCCCAGACGGTCACCGCGAGTACCCCTAAAGACAGCAACACCCACAGCAGGTGGCTCGCATGCTCGCCGATCGGTAGGCGGGCGAGTGCGCCCGCAATGTTCTGGTCGGTGTTGAGCGCCGCGGAACCGATCCGGTCGGTGTGCAGCAAGGTGTCGGTCCAGTACTCCCATGAGTCGTGCCAGGCCAGCGCGAAACCGGCCAGCGTGGCGACCACGAAAGACGCCACCGCCGTCAGCGCCGCCCGGTTGTCGCGGCGCAGCAGGAAGTAGAGCAGGAACACGGCCGGAGTCAGCTTCAGGGCGATCCCCAAGCCGAGCAACAGCCCCCGGGGCCGCGGTGTGCGACGCGGGAAGCAGTCGAGTATCACCAAGGTCATCAGCACGGCATTGATCTGGCCAAAAGCGAAGTTGGAACTGATCGGCTCCAGCCAGAGCGAGGCCGGGGCCACGATGATGACCGCCAACCACAACCGGCGCAGCCACGCGGGTCCGGGCAGCTGCTCCGAGTTGGGCCACACATCCAGAGCGGTAAGCACCACCACCGTCGACGCGCTCAGCACCACCAACGTCAAGAATGTGATCGCCACACTGGCCGCCGGCATGTGTAACCAGGCAAACGGGCTGAACACCACCGCCGACAGCGGAGGGTAGGTGAACGGCAGGTCCAGTCCGATTGGTGTGTGGAACTTCACGTCGCCGCTGTAGAGCGGGCGCCCGTCCAACCAGGCCTGACCGCCCATCTGATAGATGTCGATGTCGATGCGGTATGGGATGTGCCCGAACAACCGCCAGACCACGCATCCCAGTGCCGCGGCCGCTACCAGCCACAGCAGGTACCAAACCGAGACCCGCCCGAGTCGACTGCCCACGTCGGGCGACCTCAATGTACTCATTTCCCCGACAGCCTAATCGTTACCGGACGGCCGGACACCGCTGCAGCGAGGCTGCCGACCTGCATTCGTCGGTGGGCGTAACTTTTTTGTGGTGTTCTATTGGCTGCAGCATGACATTGTCGACCGCGGCCGATTGCCGCTTTTGTGCTGCCTGGTTGCCTTCATCCTGACGTTTTTTGTGACCCGCACCTTCGTGCGCGTCATCCGCGGGCGCCCAGACGATGGCCCGCTGCCCAGGTGGTGGCAGCCCCGCAATGTGCACCTCGGGTCGGTGCATGTCCACCATGTGACATTCGGGGTGGTGCTGGTGATGATCTCGGGGCTGACCTTGGTGACGCTGGCTGTCAACGGACGCGAGCCCGAACTCAGCGTGGCGGCAACTTTTTTTTGGGATCGGCGCGGCACTGGTGCTCGACGAGTATGCGTTGATCCTGCATCTGTCCGACGTCTATTGGGAGGAAGACGGCCGTACCTCGGTGGACGCGGTTTTTGCGGCGGTAGCGGTGGCGGGTCTGCTGACCCTGGGTTTGCATCCCCTGATGTTCTTCCCGACGATCTGGTCCGGTAGCGATTCGGTGCTCCCGCGTGCGGTGGTGGTCGGCGGATTGGTGCTCACGCTGCCGCTGGCAACGGTGGTGCTGATCAAGGGCAAGGTGTGGACCGGGTTGCTCGGCATGTTCATCGTGGTGTTGCTGGTCATCGGTGCAATCCGGCTGTCGCGGCCGCATGCCCCTTGGGCCCGGTGGCGCTATACCGCGAAACCGGACAAGATGCGGCGAGCGTTGCAGCGCGAGCGCACCTTGCGCCGCCCGGTGGTGCGGGCCAAGCTCTGGTTGCAGTGTGCGATCGCCGGCACCCCTCGGCTGCCCGACGAGCGCGCCGTCGAGGCGCAGTTGGATCGCGACGTTCACCCCGCGCCGCCACCCGAGGGCACCGAGCCGATATTGACCTCCGTATAGGCTGCGGCGATGCGGTACTTCTATGACACCGAGTTCATCGAGGATGGCCGCACCATCGAACTGGTCTCGATCGGCGTGGTCGCCGAGGACGGCCGTGAGTACTACGCCGTTTCCACGGAATTCGATCCGGAACGGGCTGGAAGTTGGGTTCGTGCCCATGTTCTGACCAAACTGCCGTCACCCGCCTCGCAGGTGTGGCGTTCGCGCCGCCAGATCCGCCTGGACCTGGAGGAGTTCCTCGGTGTGGACAGCGGCGAGCAGATCGAACTATGGGCCTGGGTCGGGGCCTACGATCATGTCGCGCTGTGTCAGTTGTGGGGTCCGATGCCGGGCCTGCCGAAGGCGATACCGCGTTTCACCCGGGAATTGCGGCAGCTGTGGGAGGATCGCGGCAGCCCGCGGCTACCCCCGCGGTCCCGAGATGCCCACGACGCGCTGGTCGATGCCCGTGATCAATTGCGAAGGTTTTTGATCATCACCGACCGCTAGCAACGTTCGGCCCATCAGCCCGCAACAATGCCCAGTTACCATGTACCGATGAACTGGACCGTCGATATTCCGATTGACCAGCTGCCGTCGTTGCCGCCGTTGTCTGATGAGTTGCGGGCACGGTTGGATGCTGCGTTGGCTAAGCCAGCTGCTCAGCAGCCCAGCTGGCCGGTCGATCAGGCGACGGCGATGCGTAAGGTGCTCGAGAGTGTGCCGCCGGTGACGGTGCCTTCGGAGATCATCCGGTTGCAGGAGCAGCTGGCGCAGGTCGCTTGTGGTGAGGCGTTTTTGCTGCAGGGTGGGGATTGCGCGGAGACGTTTACCGATAACACCGAGCCGCATATCAGGGGCAATGTGCGCACGCTGTTGCAGATGGCGGTGGTGCTGACCTATGGCTCGAGCATGCCGGTGGTCAAGGTTGCTCGGATTGCGGGGCAGTACGCCAAGCCGCGCTCGGCCGATACTGATGCGTTGGGGTTGAAGTCCTACCGCGGTGACATGATCAATGGTTTTCCGCCCGATGCTGCTGCCCGCGAGCATGATCCGTCGCGGCTGGTGCGTGCCTACGCCAATGCCAGTGCGGCGATGAACTTGGTGCGGGCGTTGACGTCGTCGGGGTTGGCGTCGCTGCATTTGGTTCATGATTGGAACCGCGAGTTTGTGCGGACCTCGCCGGCGGGGGCGCGCTATGAGGCGCTGGCCAACGAGATCGATCGGGGCCTGCGGTTTATGAGTGCCTGTGGGGTGGCCGACCGTAATCTGCAGACCGCTGAGATCTACGCCAGTCATGAGGCTTTGGTGCTCGATTATGAGCGGGCGATGTTGCGGTTGGGTGAGGGGGAAAACGGTGAGCCGCAGTTGTATGACTTGTCCGCCCATACCGTGTGGATCGGTGAGCGGACCCGTCAACTCGATGGCGCCCACGTTGCTTTTGCGGAGGTGATCGCCAATCCGATCGGGGTCAAGATCGGCCCGACGATGACTCCGGAGCTGGCTGTCGAGTATGTCGAGCGGCTGGATCCGCATAACAAGGCGGGCCGGCTGACGCTGGTGAGTCGGTTGGGGAACAACAAGGTCCGTGATCTGCTGCCGCCGATCGTGGAGAAGGTCCAGGCCGCCGGTCACCAGGTGATCTGGCAGTGCGATCCGATGCACGGCAACACCCACGAGTCATCCACCGGCTACAAAACCCGCCACTTTGACCGCATCGTCGATGAGGTACAGGGATTCTTCGAGGTCCATCGCGGCCTGGGAACCCACCCGGGTGGTATCCACGTCGAGATCACCGGCGAGAACGTCACCGAATGCCTGGGCGGCGCGCAAGACATCTCCCACTCCGACCTATCCGGGCGCTACGAGACCGCCTGCGACCCACGACTGAACACCCAACAATCACTGGAACTGGCCTTCCTGGTCGCCGAAATGCTGCGCGACTAACCGCCGTTGGCGGTGGGCTTTCCGATGGGATGACCGCTGCTGACCGTCCGAATTTCGGACGGTCAGCCCGCGGCGCTGGGGTCGGTTACCCGGGTCCGGCCCGCGCCTGTTCGTGACCAGGCGCGGGCAGGATTGCGACGCTCCCGGATCGTCGCCCCGGTCGGGGGCGGTCCGGTGGTGGCGCAGCGCGTGCTACTTGTGAGCGCCCACATCACCCGCGCTGCCCGACGCCGCGGCCAGCAGCGTGATACCGGCGGCCATTCCCCCACCGAAACCGATGCACAGGATATTGCCGTGCAGCTCGGGGTACGCGTGGTGCAGGGTGATGGGGATCGATGCCGAACCGGTGTTGCCGAATCGGTCGATGGTTTGGTGGCATGTGGCGTTACGCAGGTCCAGTAGCGAGTAGATCTCATCGAGCATGCGTCCATTGGCTTGGTGCATCACCACGTGGTCGATGTCCTCCACAGCGAGGTGGTGTCGCGCCAAGAATTTGCGGACTTGCTCCGGGACCGTGGTGGTGACGAAGTCGCGGACGCCTCGACCGTCCATGTGGAAGTAGTGCTGTCCCGCGTCGAGAGTGGCCGTGGTCAGGGGCTGGCGGCTGCCGCCGCCGGGCACCCCGATCAGGTTGATGTGCTGGGTGAAGGTGTGCAGTTCGGTGTCGACGATGCGCAGGTGCCTCGAGCTGGCTGTGGCGGGTCCGACCACCACAGCACCGGCGCCGTCGCCGAACAGGCAGACCGTTTTTCGGTCGGTGGGGTCAAGGATGCGTGAGTAGACGTCTGCTCCGATGACCAGCACGTGGATGCTGTCACGTTGGGCCAGCGCGTGTGCGGTGTTGATGGCGAACAGGAACCCGCTACACACCGCATTGGTGTCGAAGGCGTATGCGCTGTTGGCGTGCAGCGCATTTTGGACAAAGGCGGCCGTGGGTGGCTGGGGTTGGTCGGGTGTGGAGGTCGAGACGATGATCGCTCCGAGCTGCCCGGCGTTGATTGCGGTGTTGGCGAGGGCCTGTTCGGCGGCCTGGACGGCCAGATCCGAGGTGGCCTGCTCCGGGTCGGCCCAGCGTCGGGTCCGGATCGCAGTTCGGGCGAATATCCAGGCATCGTCGATGCCGGCGCTGGCACCTGCCTGGTTGTTGGTGACGACGCGCGGCGGTACGAATGCGGCGGTGCCTAGTATGCCCACTGTGGGCGGTAAGGGCACAGATTCCTCTGGGGGAGAGGGCATTTGCGCGAGCGCGCAACCACAGCAGCATTCGGGACGGTGCTCCATGATCTCCTCCAGGAAATTGTTGTGGAAGTTATTGCGAGATCAGTGTCGAATGGGTGACCGTTGACAGCGTGTGGATGGCGCTGGCCCGGTCACCGTGGATGCAGTTGTGGTCGAGTTGAAGTGGCGGTCTTGGATTTTGGTGTTGTCCTGCTGACGACCGCGGCCAAGACGCCGGCCGTGAACTACCTGGCTGAACCAACGGTCGCCAGTTTCTTTTCGCTCACGGCCGCGCCTTGTCGTGTGCTGATGTTCGCCGCAGCCCCTGGGCGCTGATGCGAGTCCTAGGTTCGCAAGTCCCCGAATACTTCCTTTTCGCGCTCCATGTCGATGGCGCGCGATGCGTAGCGTGCGGTCTCCAATGACCACGCCACGTTGCCGGTTATCCAGTTGCTGCAGGTATCCAGCATGGAGATCACGCCTTGTTGATCTTCGGTTGGCAAGCGTGGGATGAGGCGGGTGTGGATGAGCTGTTTGGTTTGATCGAAGCGCGCGATCTCCTCGTGCAGGTACTGACTGACCCGGTCGGCTGCTTGCGCAGTCGTGAGATCATCCTGAGACTGCAGGACGGCGACGTAGTTGCACAGGTCGCCCAGACTGAGCTCTTTGGGCGCGGAGTAGAGGTCGTTGCTCCAGGACACGATGTTGTTGGCGGCTTCGCGAGCGGCCCGTATGTATGGGTGCACCAACAGCGACTCCGATAGGGCACGTCTAGCGGCGGCTTCGCCGAGGTCGAGCGTGATGAATACTGCGCTGGAGATCAGCCGGTGGGCTCGATATGACTGTTCGTCGAGCGCAATGCGTGATGCGTTGATCAGGGCATGGCTTCGGTAGGAGTTGACGTAATCGACCATGTCGTTGGCCAGTCGTCTGCACCAGTACGCCGGCATGCCCTGGGTAGTCCGCTCCCAAAGATCCTCCAACGCCACCACATAGGGCCTGACTACTGGGCTCGGGGGTGCTGAGGGCAGCCCGGTGTAGACGGTGTTGGTGGCCGCCGCCGTCGCAATGGCAAAGTCCTGATCGCAGCCGTCTATCGATTCATCGAAAACGTCGTCGAAGGCAAAGAGCCAACCGATCCAGTCCGCCATCAGATCAAGCTGCGCACCGGTTGCCGCCGGATAGGTCCATGCCGCCAGGCGATGCTGCGCGAGTGCATCGAAGGCGTCACCGTTGGGGCCGTCGAGGACGATGCCTGTGGCACGAGACCATGTCTTCAGGTGTTCCCCTGCTTTGTCGACATCGGGGCTGATTGTCGCCTCGGTACCCAAGTCGACCTGGGGGAAGTCAATAACGTTCACTTGGAGTCCATTTCCGTTGCGCTACTGGGAATTTCCGCCGCTGATTGAACAGGCTCGTCCTCAATGGATTCTCAACGGATCTTGAACCGTGGCGGAGTGTCTCGCCGCGAAAGGAGTGTGATCAAGCTGGGCAGCTTGATGTTTCGGCGTCGCAAGGTGTGATGTGAATGGAGAGCCCGTCGGGCGTGTGTGATCGGGGCCGGGCGAGCGGCAGAGCGGAGTTAAGTCCCTGCAAGAGCGACATCTTCACGAAGTCTCGCACTCTCATCGCCGCCCGCGTCGCATCCTGAATATGGGTACCAAAACGCACTTGCCTGCGGGTTCCGCCCCGCGGCCGCGATGGCCGCATCTGGGGCGGCTGGCATGCGTCCCGGGGGAGGCGAGCGGCGCCGCGCGTCGGTCTCAAGCGACTCACCCAGACATCTATTACGTACACGTTAAATCCAGATCGCACTTGGATATTCGGTTGATCCCTACCGGATCGACATGCTTCTGCGGCCCAACGAGCGCCGCAGGTCAGCTCATTGAGAAGTTGTTGAGGCCGGTACCGGACACTGCCCGTCACCGCTTGTGGTTCGCGGACAGGTTTCTTCTGATGTGAGGAGTTGGTCGATGTCGTTGGGCATGGTCAATGTTGCCAATGCGACCCCGAACGCAGCTCGGGCGCTGCTGAAAAATGCTCGGCAACAGTGCGATCCGGTCTTGCGGACAGCAGTGGGGTGGTTGAGTGAGCCGTTGGCCAAGATGGCCGGATATCACCTCGGCTGGTGGGACGTCAATGGGGTGCCGGTAGATGGTTCGTCTGGCAAGTCGATTCGGGCGGCGTTGGCGTTTGGGGCGGCGTCGGCGTGTGGTGATGCGCGTGCCGCAGCTCCTGTGGCGGCGGCGGTGGAGTTGATGCACAACTTCTCGTTGGTTCATGACGACGTGATGGATCGCGATGCCACTCGCCGGGGTAGGGCGACGGTATGGGCGGTGTGGGGTGAGACCAATGCGATTGTTCTCGGAGATGCGTTGCACGCGTTGGCCGGCCGTGTGTTGGTTGAGATGTTGGAGCCTGAGGTTGCGGCGAACGCCGTTATGAGGTTGGAATCCTCGTGTGTGATTTTGTGCGATGGCCAGTTCGAAGATTGTGACTTTGAGACACGCGAGTCGGTGAGCGTTGATGGCTATCTGGAAATGGCGGCCGGCAAGACGGCGGGATTGATGGGTTGTGCCTGTGCGTTGGGGGCGTTGGCCGCGAATGCGGATCCTGCCACGGTGACGGCGATGCATCAGTTCGGTTTCCAACTGGGCTTGGCGTTCCAGATCGTCGATGATGTGATGGGTCTCTGGGGAGATCCGAATGTCACCGGTAAGCCGGTCGGTAGTGATCTGGCCCGCCGCAAGAAGACTTTTCCGGTGGTCGCCGCCTTGGGCTCTGGTACGGAGGCGGCGGCTAGCTTGGCGCAGCTTTATGGGGCTGAAGAGCCGATGTCAGCCGATGAAGTGCGGCAGGCGATCGACTTGGTGGAGACCGCGGGGGGCCGCAAGGCCGCCGAGCGGCAGGCCGATGAATGCATCGGTGCCGCGCTGGCGGCACTACCTGACTCCGCGCGATCAGAAGATCTGATTGCGTTGACGCAATTGGTCATTGCCCGCGACCGGTGACTTCTTACACCGAGCCGAAATGAAATCAGAACGGCCCGAGAGGCCCCCTTGCTGCACTTCTTGGTTGTCGGGTAAGCGGCCAACAGTTCAGTAGCGGTTGACGATTTGGTAGGCCGCGACGATGCGGTGATGGGGAACTGCTTCCGGGGATTTGCCGGACCACGCTGAAAGGACTGCTTGAAATGCCGGAGATCATGTTGGAGTTGGTTGATGCCGGTGGCGTCACGCAGGGTGTGGCGGAGAAGATCGCTGCGCATGAAGCGCCGGGGCTGCTACATCGCGCGTTCTCGGTGTTCCTATTTGATGACTCCGGGCGAATGGCACTGCAGCGCCGTGCCGTGGGCAAGTATCACTGGCCAGGAGTCCTGTCGAACGCGTGTTGCGGACACCCGTTTCCTGGGGAGAGCCCGCGGGTGGCCGCGCAGCGCCGAGTGCGCGAAGAGCTCGGGCTCGACGTCGAACTCGTACCGGCAGGGACGGTGACGTATCGCCACGCCGATGCGCAGACGGGTCTGGTCGAGCATGAGTTCAACCACCTGTACGTGGGGCGAATCTCGGGTCCGCCACAACCGGACCCCGACGAGGTCTCGGAAGTGCGCATGGTGACCGCGGCCGAACTGGCCCAGCTGCTCGAAGCGGATAGTTTCTCCGGTTGGTTCCTCACCGTATTAGGCGCCGCCCGAGTCGCTTTCGCCCAGTTCACGCAAGAGATCTACTAGCGATAGGGCAACAAGTGAGTCATCCCGCGATGAAGGCACGTTCGAGATCGGGTGTGGGAACGGCGACCGGGAAAGCGATCGTCCTAGGCGAGCACCTGGTGGTGCATGGGGCGGCCGCACTGGCCATTCCGATCCCAATATTGGTCGAGACGGCCACCGCACACCGGGGCCCGGCACCAACCCCGGTCCGGCAGCCAACGGTGGGGTCGATGGGTCTGGACATGGCGTCGCTGATCTCAGACTTCGCTGAACGGTTCGACGTGCCAGCCGCAGTCGCGTCGGGCGTGGTTGTCGAGGTGTCGCACGTCGTGCCATGCGGGCGTAGGTTGGGGTCGAGCGCGGCGGTGGTGCGAGCGGTGGTGCTGGCGCTTGCGGACCTGTTTGAGTGTGAGCCGTCTGCGGCGCAGGTTTATGAGCTGGTTCAGTCCAGGGGGCGAACCGCGCACGGCACACCCAGTGGGGTGGATGCGGCCGCTACCGGCGCTGACGGGCCCATTGTGTTCCACCGGGGGGCTGTCCGACCGGTGAGCCCGGCGCCGGTAGGGGTGTTTGTGGTGGCTGACAGCGGCGAGATCAGCGCGACCAAAGACTCCGTCGCTGAGGTCGCGGCAATCTTGACTGCCGACAGAGACGGCTTGGCTCGTCGGGACTGGCTCGTCGAGCAACTCGATGCTCTGGTCGGTCGCGCGGCCATCGACATGCAGCAAGGCGATCTCACCGCACTCGGGGCAGCGATGGCTCGCAACCACGACCTGCTCCGCGGGCTGAACCTGTCAACGCCGCGGCTGGAGGGTCTCATCGAGGCGGCCAACACCAGTGGCGCAATGGGCGCCAAACTCACTGGCAGCGGTCGCGGCGGATGCGCGCTCGCACTTGCCCGCGATTGGGTCCACGCGCAAGTCATCGGTGAGGCAATGCTCAAGGCCGGCGCGGTGGCTACCTGGGCTGTCGCGCTCGACTCCTTCGCCGGACGGCTCACCGCGAGCGCATCGGGTCGCGAGGTTGCGCCGTGAGCACAGCAGCGGCGACCGCGGTCGCTCATCCCAACATCGCGCTGATCAAGTACTGGGGCAAGCGCGACGAAGAGTTCATGCTTCCGATGACCTCGAGCCTGTCGATGACCCTGGATATCTTCCCGACTACGACCACCGTCGAGGTCGGGCCCACCGGCGGTGGAGTTGGTCCGGATATCGTGATGATGGCCTGGAAGCCGGCGCCGGAGGCTTTTTCGACCCGAGTTACCGAATTCTTGGATCTGCTCCGAGTGCGGGTGAAGTCGCGGGCCCCGGCGATCGTTGATACCCACAATGCGGGGCCCACCGGAGCTGGGTTGGCCTCATCGGCGAGTGGCTTCGCCGCGCTGGCCGCCGCTGCGTGTGCGGCCTACGGGTTGGACACCGATGTCCGGGAACTGTCCCGGCTAGCGCGTCGTGGTTCAGGCTCGGCGAGTCGTTCGGTGTTCGGCGGGTTCTCGGTGTGGCACGCCGGTGCCGCGATTGGAGCCGACGGTGATGCCCAATCCTATGCCGAGCCAATCGATGTCGCGCTTGATCTAGCGCTGGTGGTCGTTGCGGTCGAGGCCGGGGCCAAGCAGATCTCGAGCCGGGCGGCAATGAGCCAGACCGTCAAGACTTCTCCGCTGTATCGAGCCTGGGCTGACGCCAGCGGTGATGACCTGCACGCGATGCAGGCCGCGCTTGCCGCCGGCGACTTGCACGGCGCCGGTGCGATCGCCGAGGCCAACGCGATGGGCATGCACGCCACCATGCTGGCCGCCCGGCCCGCTGTTCGATACATCAGTGCGGCCTCGCTACAGGTAATCGACCGGGTCGTCGCGATGCGCGGCGACGGCATCGCGGCCTACCTGACGATGGACGCCGGTCCCAACGTGAAGGTGCTCTGCTCGCGCGATGATGCGGCACTTATCGCGGCCTCACTGAAGGAGCTGAGTCAGGTCCAGACGGTGGTGGTGGCCCATCCGGGGCCCGGGGTGGCTCTTGTAGAGAAGGCCACGCGGTGAACAGCATCCGAAAAGCACCGGGCAAACTGGTCATTTTGGGCGAGTTCGCGGTCGTCGAGCCTGGCTGTGGCGCGCTGGTCGCTGCGATGGACCGCTATGTCACTGTCCAGGCCGCGGATCTGGGCATCGGTGGCGGGGTCGCCGTCAGTAGCGAGCTGATAGCTGGCACTGTGGATTTGGATTCTGACCGGTCCGTCGCGGCCCGGCAGCTGCCGCATATCGCATCCGCGGTGGCCATCGCGCGCCAGTGGCTGGACTGCCCGGACCGCGGCGTCGGACTGACGATCACCTCGCAGCTGCATGAGCGTGGCGTGAAGCTGGGCCTAGGTTCCAGTGGGGCTGTCACCGTGGCGGTTGTCGATGCGGTTACCGCCGCATGGGGCGCCCCGGTAGACCGGACGACCTTATTCCGGCTTGCGTTGATCGCGACCGCGCGCCTGACGACCTCTGGCTCCGGTGTTGACGTGGCTGCGGCGGTGTTCGGCGGCTGGCTGTCCTACCGCTCCCCGGATCGCCAAGCCATCGTCGAACTCGCCGCCGCGGACCTGCATTCGGCGGTTCACGCCGAATGGCCCGGCCACGTCATCGCCGCGGTCGCGCCGCCGCCTGAACGTCTGCTCGTCGGGTGGACGGGCGCTCCCGCGGCCACCACGGCCCAGATCGGCAGGCTGGCATCCGGCGACCGAACCCGCGACGAGATTGTGCGCCGGTTCCGCGAGTCTTCCGAAGAATGTGTCGACGCCGCCATTGGCCTGCTGACACCTGCGACGGCCTCCTGCTGCGGGTCTGCGCCCGCTGGCGCGGGACTCGGCGAGCATGTGCGTCAGTTCCGGAATCTGCTGTGCGAGTTGGACCGCGCTACTGCAATGGGCATCTTTACCGAGCGGCTCAACGCGCTGTGCGCCGCAGCAGAAACCAGCGGCGCGGCCGCTAAACCCTCCGGTGCTGGAGGTGGCGACTGCGGGATTGCATTGGCAGGAAGCTCCGTCGATGTGGCCGGGCTTGGCCGTAGCTGGCTGCACGCGGGCATCCGCCCCCTCGACGTCGACGTAGCCCCACCAACGGTGAACGCCGCCGATATTGCTCTTCCAACAACAACATCCTTCTAACAGCCCGAAAGAGGTAACCACAAATGACCACACAACAGGAGCAGCTCTCGGTGCATGTGTCCCCCTACGCTGGGTGGGGCCCATCAAGATCTCGGGCAGCGAAGGGCAATTCAGCGCCCATGCACCGTTGGCCACCTATGAATCACCGGTATGGCCGTCCGTTGGCCGCGGGGCCAAACTGTCCCGTCTGACCGAAAACGGCATTGTCACAACCCTGATCGACGAGAAGATGACCAGGTCGATCCTGCTGATCGCCCCCGATGCCGCCGTCGCAAACAACACCGCGCGCCAACTGCAGACCGAATTCGCAGAGCTAGCAGCGGTTGTCGGACAAACAAGCCGCTTCGCCGAGTTGATCGGGATGCACCCGCAGATCACCGCGAACCTACTGTTCATTCGATTCGAGTTCCGCACCGGCGACGCCAGCGGCCACAACATGGCCACACTAGCGGCCGATCACCTGATCGCACATATCCTGACCCGCTATCCGCAGATGGAATACGGATCGATCTCGGGCAATTGTGCTGCGACAAAAAGCCGACCGCGATCAACGGCATCCTAGGCCGCGGAAAAAAACGTGGTCACCGAGATCGTGATTCCCCGCGACCTCGTCGAACAGCACCTGCACACCAGCGCGGCAGCGATCACCGCGCTCAACATCCGCAAGAAACTCATCGGCACCCTGCAAGCCGGTACCATCCGATCGGCCAACGCGCACTACGCCAACATGCTGCTGGCCTTCTACCTCGCCACCGGCCAAGACGCCGCCAACATCATCGCAGGCTCCCAAGGTGTAACACACGCCGAGGACCGCGACGGCGATCTGTACTTCTCCTGCACCATTCCCAACCTGATCGCCGGCACCGTAGGCAACGGTAAAGACCTGGACTTCGTCACCGACAACCTCGCCCAGCTGGGATGCCGCGAACAACGGCCCCCCGGCGCCAACGCACGCCGGCTCGCCGTAATCTGCGCGGCCACCGTGCTGTGCGGCGAACTGTCACTCATGGCCGCCCAAACCAACCCAGGCGAACTCATGCGCGCGCACACCACATACGAACGCAAACCATCGACGGCCTAACAACAGACAACCCCAAAACCGCAACACCGGAAAGGAACATCCATCATGGTCTCGATCGGAATTCACGACCTATCAATAGCCACTGCGCATTACGTACTCGACCACGCAACCCTGGCCGAACACCACGGCGTGGACGTGAACAAATACCTCATCGGTCTGGGCCAACAGCAGATGAGCATCGTCGCACCAGATGAGGACATCGTCACTTTGGCCGCCGCGGCCGCCGACCCGATCATCAAACGGCATGGCAGCCAAAAGATCCGGACAATAGTCATCGGTACCGAGACCGGCGTCGATCAGTCCAAATCGGCGGGAATCTGGGTGAGCTCCCTGCTCGGCCTACCCTCGAGCGCCCGCGTACTCGAAGTCAAGCAAGCTTGCTACGGGGCGACGGGTGCTCTGCAACTCGCGCTGGCACTCGTACACCGCGACCCGACCCAGCAGGTGTTGGTCATCGCAGCCGATGTGGCCCGCTACGACCTCGACAGCCCGGGCGAGCCCACTCAGGGCGCAGCGGCCGCGGCGATGCTGGTTTCGACAGACCCCGCGCTGCTGCGGCTGGAGGAGCCCACCGGAATCTATACCGCCGACATCATGGACTTCTGGAGACCGAACTATCGCAGCACCGCGTTGGTCGACGGAAAGGCCTCGGTCACCGCATATATGGAGGCGGCATCGGGCGCGTGGAAAGACTACACCGAACGCGGCGGTAGACCCTTCGGCGAATTCGCGGCTTTCTGCTACCACCAACCGTTCACGAAAATGGCGTACAAGGCACACAAACAACTGGCCGCAGAAGCCGGTGAAGATGCCAGCGACGCCGCGGTCCAGGCGGCGGTCGGCAACACCGTCGAGTACAACCGGCGGATCGGCAACAGCTACACCGCATCGTTGTATCTGGCCCTCGCGGCGCTGCTGGATCAAGCGGACGACCTCTCAGATCAGCCGATAGCGATGCTGAGCTACGGATCAGGTTGTGTAGCCGAACTATTCGCCGGAACCGTCACTCCCGGATATCAGCAACATCTACGCACCGATCAGCACCGCGCAGCGCTGGAAACGCGAATCCCGCTGAGCTATGAGCACTATCGCAGACTGCACAACCTCACGCTGCCCACCAACGGCAACCACCACAGCCTGCCGGTGGAAACCTCCCGCCCGTTCCGGCTGACAGCGATCTCCGAGCACAAACGGATGTACGGCGCAGTCTGATGTGAGGAGGTGGTCGATGTCGCTCGGCATGGCCGATGTTCCAGATGCGCCACCGGATGCGGGTCGGATACTGCTGGCGCGGGCTCGGCGCGAGTGCGATCCGGTAATGCGGGTAGCCGTGGGCTGGTTGGCTGAGCCGTTGGCAACCATGGCCGGGTATCACTTGGGCTGGTGGGATGTCAACGGATCCGGGACGGGTGGTTGGTCAGGGCGGGCGACGCGGGCCGCTTTGGTGGTCGGGGCAGCCGCCGCTTGCGGTGACGCGAGTGCGGCGGCTCCGGTGGCGGCGGCGGTGGAGTTGATGCACAATTTCTCGCTGGTTCACGACGACGTGATGGATCGCGATGTCACTCGCCGCGGCAGGGCGACGGTATGGACGGTCTGGGGAGAAACCAGCGCGATCATGTTCGGAGATGCGCTACACGTCTTGTGTAGTCGCGTATTGGCCGAGATGTTGGCGCCCGAGGTTGCCATGACCGCGATCGCGACGTTGGAGTCGTCGTTTCTGGGTTTGCGTGTCGGCCAGGTCGATGATGGTGACTTCGAGACGCCCAAGCGGGTAACGGTCGACGGGTACTTGCGGATGGCAGCCGGGAAGACCGCGGGATTGATGGGGTGTGCCTGTGAGCTGGGGGCGCTGACCGCGGGTGCGGATCCGTTGACGGTATTGGCGATGCGGTAGTTAGGCTACCACCTGGGCCTGGCCTTTCAGATCCTCGACGACATCGTCGGCATTTGGGGAGATCCATCTGTCACCGGCAAGCCGGTCGGCAGCGATCTGGCCCGCCGCAAGAAGACTCTGCCGGTGATTGCGGCGTTGGAGTCCGGCTCCTCGGCGGCGCTCAAACTGGCTGAGCTGTATCGGTCTACGGAGCCGATGACGGCCAATGATGTGGCGTGGGCGAGTGAACTGATCGAAGCCGCAGGGGGGGCAAGGCAGCTCGGCGGCATGCCGATGAACTCATGGATGCCGCCCTTGCCGCGTTGCCTGACCAGCTAGGCTCGGCTGATCTGATCTGATCTGATCTGATCTGATCTGATCGGCTTGGCGCAACTGGTGATCGGTCGCGATAGGTGATCAGGCGGTGCTGGGTGGTCAGCGGATCGCCGGCGTAGGAAACTCGCTCAGTGGTGTTGCGCGACTACAGCAGTCCGCTCAAGTTGCTGCCGATCGTCCACGCCGCGGCCGCAACCATCCCGGTGATTGCCAGCACCACCGCTACCCAGATCAGCACGGTGCGACGGGCATGCTGTCGTGCCCAGGCAAATTCGTTCAGGGAGATTCCGGCGAACTGCCCTGACACCGGCTCGTATTCATACTCGTCGGATTCGTCATCGAAGTCGGAGCCGGGGGGCTCGTTGTGATTCTCGGGTTCTCGGGGGAGCTCGCGCGTCGGCTGGCGGCCGTGCGGAGAGGCCGAGACTTGCTCGGAGGCCTCGAAGGGCCGGTGTTGGTTGACTCGGCTGTGCTGCAGCGCCGCCGACCGGTGCTGTGCCGAGTTGCGCGGTGCCGGCACCCGGAATTCGGGCAGCGCCAGCTCCTCCACGATTGCGTCCAGATCGGCCGCCATCTCGATCGCGTCGGCGTACCGTTCACTCGGGTCACGGGCGGTAGCGCACGCCACAAATTCATCGAACTGTGTTGGAACGCCCGTGATCACAGCGCTGGCGGGCGGCACGTCATGATCGAGTCGTTGATACGCGATGGACAACGCCGTGTCACCGGTGAACGGCGTAGCGCCGGTGAGCAGTTCGTAGGTGAGGATGCCGGCGGAGTAGACGTCACTACGGGGGCCGGCGTTGCCGTCGCGGACCTGCTCCGGGGACAGATAGGCTGCGGTGCCCAAAATGACGCTGGTGGAGGTGATCCCAGCCGCTGCGACGGCACGGACCAGCCCGAAGTCCGCGATTTTCACGTCACCGTCATCGGAGATCAGGATGTTCTCCGGCTTGACGTCGCGGTGGACCAAGCCGGCTCGGTGCGCGGTCGCCAGTCCACCAAGCACCGGGCGCAGCACCGCCGCGACGGCATGGGGCGGCATCGGGCCACGTTCGCTCAGCAGCTCCCGCAGGGTGCCGCCTTCGATGAGCTCCATCACCAGAAATGGATGCCGCGCATCTAAGCCCTGGTCGTAGACGGCGATCAAGCCGGGGTTCTTCAGCCGGGCGACCGTGCGGGCCTCGAGCTGAAAGCGGGTGAGGAATTGCTGATCGCCCGCATAGCGGGAGTCCATCACCTTCAGTGCGACCGGGCGATCGAGGCGAACGTCCAGGCCGCGGTAGACCGTCGAGGTTCCGCCGCTGGCGATCCTGGCCCCGACCAGGTAACGGCCATCCAACAGCGCGCCGTCCAATTGGTCCCCAATCCCGGCTTCAATTCGGCCCCGATGCGGGCCGACACGGTCTGCGAAGGAGCCGGGGAATTCAGCTCGAGCCACTGAGCCATCCTAGGTTGCGCCGCGAATCGCAGGGCGCAACGTAGCCGCAACGCGCACACCCGCCAGCTTGCCAGGTTCTACACTGGCGCGGTGGGCAGTATTCCGGCCGGCGACGACGTCCTGGACCCCGACGAACCAACCTATGACCTGTCTCGGGTCGCCGAACTTCTCGGCGTTCCGGTCAGCAAGGTGCATCAGCAGTTGCGCGAAGGCCACCTTGTCGCGGTGCGGCGCGAGGGGGGTGTGGTCGTGCCGCAGGTCTTTTTCACCAGCTCAGGTCAGGTGGTCAAGAGCTTGCCAGGGTTGTTGACGATCCTGCATGACGGCGGATACCACGACACCGAGATCATCCGGTGGTTGTTTACGCCGGACCCGTCGTTGACCGTCACACGCGACGGCTCACGCGACGCGGTGAGCAACGCGCGCCCCGTCGACGCGCTCCATGCTCACCAGGCTCGTGAAGTCGTCCGCCGCGCGCAGGCCATGGCCTACTAAGAAGGCTCGATCCAGGCCGTCTGAGGCTCGCTGAGCCCTACTGAGGGTCCTTGGTGCCCATATCGAGGGGCGCCGCGGGCTCGTCGGCCGGTGTCTCGCCAGGCCGGGTGCGCAGGTCGGGCGCGCGGTAGAGCGCGTACCACGCGGCCAGTGCGCAGCCTGTGGCGATCCAGAAGTGCAGCCAGGAGTACATCCCGTGTGATCCGTCGGGCTTAAAGATCACCATGATCCAGGTCGAAATCCCGGCGATGGCCGCCATCGATCGCCGGGACTGCGCCAGCGGCGCCGCGACGGCCAGTGGCCAGGAGTAATACCAAGGCAGGGCGGCTGGTACGAACAGCACCACGATGAGCATCGACCACGCGATGCCGGTCAATGCGGCCCGGTCGTCGCGCCGGAACCGCCACCACAGCAGCGGGAGCGATACGGCGATGATCGCGATTCCGATGAGTCGGGTGACGTGCAGCAAGGTGTAGAAGTCGAGCGTGAAGAAGTTCCTGCCCAGGGCATGGATCAGGTTGGCCGCCCCGGTCGGCAGGGTCAGCCAGTTGATGATCTTGACCGAACCGGCCAGCGCAGTGAGCCACCCGAGCCCCACCCGGGCCACCGCGGACAACACCGAGAACACGGCAAGAAAAACCAGTAGCGAGGCGGCGGCGGCCACCAGGAAGGCATGAGCCGGCCGATACCCCCGGCGCTCGTGTAGATGGCGCATCCATACCCAGAACAGGAAGGGCAGTGCCAGCCCGGCCGTCGCCTTGACCGCGACGGCGACCGTGATCAGCGCGATACCCGCAACATGGTGGCGTTGCAGGGTTAATGCGATACCGGCGGCCATCAGGCCCACCATCAGCATCTCGTTGTGCACCCCGCCCATCAGATGAATCAGGACCAATGGGTTGAGAACACAGATCCACATTGCGGTTGGGCTGTCGGCCCCGAGATGGTGAGCCAGGCGCGGGGTCGCCCAGATCAGTAGGGCCAACCCGGGCAGCATGCACAAACGCAGCAGCATGGTTCCTGCGACAACGTTGTTGCCGACGATCATGGTGACGACCTTTGCCACAAGGATGAATGCCGGACCGTACGGTGCGGTCGTGATCGTCCAGATCGGACTCACGTCGTTGAGCAGCGAATTCGCGTTGGCAACCGGGCCGACGGCGTAGGGGTCCAGGCCGTCGCGGAGCAGTGCCCCCTGGGCGAGGTAGGAGTAGGTGTCCCGGCTGAAGATGGGCACCGAAAGCAACAGGGGCGCCAACCAGAACGCCGTGGTGGCCCGAATGGTGAACTCGCTGGCTTGGCCGGCGAGGACCCCTCGCCCCAATCGCAGCCAGGCGATCAGCATGAGACCAACGCCCAGCCACAAAACGATCGATGACAGCACCAGCCCGTGACCGAAGCGCAGCCAGGACATGTGGATGGATTCCAGCAGTGGATCGTGCTGGCGGATGCTGCCCGCTCCCAGCCCGCCGACGGTGATCAGCACCGCACCCAGCAGCCCCAGCCGCGCAGGCCCGGCCTGGGGGGAGGACGCAAACTCTCGAATCCGCGAAAGGCGTTGCCTAACAGACATTTTTGTCACAGAGAGGGCTTCCGGAGTGGGTGTTGGACTTGTCATTGGTTCAGGCCGACCGGTCCGTGGCCGTCCGGGCCAGCGCGGACAAGCCGGCTTTGGCGCTGGCATTGATGGGTATGGACTCGAGTGTGGCAAGTGCGCGCCGGGTGAGCCCGGCGATCCGGTTCTCGGCGGCCGCAAGGGCCCCGACCCGCACGATCACCTCGCGCAGCTCGCCCACCTGCGAGTCGGTGAGCTCACTGCCGACCGCGGACCGCAACAAGTTGGCGGCCTTCGGGTCCGACCTGTCCGCCAGCGCGGCCGCCTCGGCGATCAACACCGTGCGCTTTCCCGACCTCAGGTCGTCGCCGGATGGCTTTCCCGTCACTGCCGGGTCGCCGAACACCCCCAGCACGTCGTCGCGCAGCTGAAACGCGACTCCGAGATCGGTTCCGAACTGGTGGAACGCCTCCTGGACATCGGGCCGGTCGGCGGCCGCGGCCGCCCCCAGCTGCAACGGCCTCGAGACCGTGTAGCAGGCGGTTTTGAAGGTTGCGACAGTCATTGCCGACGTAATGGAATCGGCCGCGCTGGCTTCGGCCACGATGTCAAGGTATTGCCCGCCCAGCACCTCGGTGCGGATATCCGACCAGACGCGCTGGACCCGCCGTTGCGCGTCGGGTGACAGGCTTGACTGGGAAACCCGCGAAATGATGTCGTCGGCCCAGGCCTGTGCCACATCGCCGATCAGGATCGCTGCCGAGATCCCGAATTGCTGTGCTGGGCCGAGCCAGTTCCGGTCCCGGTGTAGCGCCGCGAAGTGTATGTGGGCCGTTGGCCGGCCGCGCCGCGTTGACGAGGCGTCGATGACGTCGTCATGTATCAACGCCCAGGCATGTAGCAGCTCCAGCGCAGAAAACAACAACAGTAGATCCGGGTCGGGATCTTCGGTTGTCACGGCCTGCCAGCCCCGATAAGCGAAAATCGGCCTTAGCCGCTTGCCCCCGGAGAGCACGAACTCTTCCAGCCATGCGGTCAAGGCGCCGTAGTCGTCGCCGATGTAGGCCGCCTGGCTGCGACGATCACGCAAGTACAGTCGCAGTTGGTCGGTGATGGCGCCGGCCAGCTCTTCGGTTGCCGATGCGTCGACGCTCAGCGCGGCGCCCCTTTCTGCTCGGCTTGTCTCTGGCCCGACAGTGTATTAGGCCACAGCGCAGGCGGCGGGTGTTGGTCTTTTAGGGTTGCGGCGCGGGTTGACCCCACAAGTTGCTTCGCCTAACTGACTAACCCACACCTATGCTGTTGGAAGTGACCTGGGTTTTGCGGCTCCGCGCGACCCGGATCCCCTGTGCGCGGTGTGGCGCCGCCTGGCAACGGGCAGAGAATAATCGTCAAAACAAAGGGGAGCTGTGTGACCCTACGCACGATCGCGCTTGAGCTGGTGCCGCCCAATGTCGATGGCGGCAAGGAACGGGCATTGGAAGATGCGCGCAAAGTGGTGCAGTACTCGGCGGACTTCGGGCTGGACGGCCGTCTGCGGCACGTGATGATCCCCGGGATGATCGCCGAAGACGACGATCGGCCGGTGCCGATGCAGCAGAAGCTCGACGTGCTCGACTTCTGGCAGATCATCAAACCCGAAATGCCGGGGATCAACGGCTTGTGTACGCAAGTAACCGCGTTTACCGACGAAGCGGCCCTGCGTCGCCGGCTGGTGGATTTGTCTGACGCCGGTATGGAGGGCGTGGTCTTTGTCGGCGTGCCGCGCACCATGAACGACGGGGAAGGCTCCGGGGTTGCACCCACCGACGCGTTGTCGATTTATCGTGACTTGCTGCCCAACCGCGGTGTGATCGTGATTCCCACCCGAGACGGCGAACAGGGCCGGCTCAATTTCAAGTGCAACCAGGGCGCCACCTACGGCATGACCCAGCTGCTGTATTCGGACGCCATCGTCAAGTTCCTCACCGAATTTGCCGACAGCACCGACCACCGGCCCGAGCTGCTGCTCTCGTTTGGCTTCATCCCGAAAGTCGAAAGCCGCGTCGGCCTGATCAACTGGCTGATCCAGGATCCCGGCAACCCTGCGGTGGCCGCGGAACAGGAGTTCGTCAAGCGCCTGGCCGCGAGCGAACCTGCTCAGAAGCGCCAGCTCATGGTCGACCTGTACAAGCGGATAATGGACGGCGTCGTCGGTCTGGGCTTCCCGCTCAGCATCCATTTCGAGGCGACCTACGGGGTGTCTCCGGCCGCTTTCCAGACCTTCGCGGAAATGCTCGCCTACTGGGCGCCCGACACACACGGCTAGCCCGTTCGGCGGCACCGGGCCCCGGCGGCGTCGAGTCGAGCGCGCTTAGCTTGGCGGCTGATCGCCGGGGGCTGTGAATCGCGGGGAGCGGTCCCGGCTGACCCAAGCCAGCGCCGCCACCACCCCGGCGGCGGCGAACGACGCGATGGCGAGCCAGATGCCTGCCGCGGTGAAGGACCGGGTGTTGGGATCGGTGTAGCGCGCCTGAGCGTTCATGGTGCTGACCACACCCGGCTTGAGTTTCCACTGCACCACTTCGGGCTCGATGCGATCGCCGTTGGTGGACGTCACGGTGCCAGGGAACGCAACGGTCAGCTCGACCTCGGCATCGGCATCGGTCACCGACGTCAGATCGACGCGGCCCTCGAGAATCACCATGTTGCCGTTGCGGCGCAGCGACAGGTTCACTCCGGCGGCGTCGGGATTCATGTTGGCCAGCTGAGGCAGTTCGGCGAAGGTGAGATCGGAGAACACCGCCTGCGATCCCACGTAGCCGTCGCTGTCGTAGTTGGAGACCGCGACCTTCTGGCTGAACGCGACGTTGTCGCTGTCCAGCTGGGGCCCGGTGTCCTTGTTGTTCTTCGGTTTTGCCGCCGCGATGATCTCCCCGGACACCAGGTCCTCGGGCGAGATGGTGATCGACGCTCGGACCCGCAGGCACCCGGTGGCAAGCGGCACCAGCATCAATAGCATTGCGATTGCCAGCAACCGCCGTCGTCGGGCGCGCAACGCTGGGGCAGCTGGGGCTGAAAGTGTCGGAGAGCTGGCACGCACCTGGTCATCGTGCCAGACCCGGTGGGTTGGTACGGCAACCTGTCCGCCGGTTCGGGTGCCGCCGGGGCCTACAGGGGAAGCGCGCGGCCCAGGATTGCGAATGCGCGCGGATCGCCGGCGAAGTAATAGCCGCGGAGGATGTCGGTGAATCCCAGCCGCCGATACAGCCGCCACGCTCGATTGTCCTCGCCATTGCTTTCCGGAGTGGAGAGCAAGACGCTCTCCTCGCCGCGGCCGGCCAGAAGCCGACGGGTGAGCGCCTCTCCGATGCCCCGGCCTTGGGCGTTCGGATGGATATGCAACTCCGTTAGCTCGAAGTAGCTGCTCATCACCCGAGCGATCGCGTGCATCGGAAAACCGCGGCGTTGCAGGCCCAAAACGACCTGCTGTTGCCACCATTGACCGGGTGCTCCGGGATAGCCGTAGGCCACCCCGACCATCGGAGCGTTGGCCAGATCTGCGGCCGGCAACTCGTGGTTGGGATCGGCGCCAATGATGTCGGGGAGCTGCGTTGATGGCTGTGTTTGCGGTACGTCAACCGCGGCCACCGCCTTCCAGCCGCTGCGTCGGACGTGTTCCAGCCACATGGCAGCGCGCTGGTTTTCGGTGCCTCTGGGGTAACGCATCGCGTCGACGTAGACCGTCAAGGCCTCCCTGAGGCGGCGCTCCATCTCGTCCGGCGGCAGATCAATGACGAAGATCGTCAACGCGGGCTGCCCTCCTCGTGGTTGTTTGGTGCGATGCTTCAGCACCAGTATCTGACCACGCGCCAGTAGCTCAGCGAGCGGTTGGATGGTGATCGACCCGGAGTCGACGGGGCAATTGTGATGGGTTGCATCGCAGCGGTACTCCCACCCATTCGTGCGCATTGATGACGCCAGGATAGAATCGCCGGCGAACCAGTGGTACCGCACGGATTCAGCTCGTATCATCTGAGTTAGTTGCCCGCACAACGGGCATTTGCTATCGGTAGTTACGTGACAGCTGTCGGCAAGGAGGGACGAATGCCACTCTCCGATCATGAGCAGCGGATGCTCGAGCAGATCGAGAGCGCTCTCTACGCCGAAGACCCCAAATTCGCCTCGAGCGTCCGTGGCGGGGGTTTCCGTGCACCGACAGCGCGCCGGCGGTTACAGGGCGCGGCGTTGTTCGTCATCGGTCTGGCGATGCTGGTCTCCGGTGTGGCGTTCAAGGCCACGATGATCGGAAGCTTCCCGATTTTGAGTGTGTTCGGCTTCGTCGTCATGTTTGGCGGCGTGGTGTTCGCCATTTCTGGCCCGCGGTTGTCGGGTCGGGTGGATCACTCCCGGCCGGCGTCTGGCACATCGCGTCAGCGCCGCGGCAAGGGGTCGGGCGGCTCGTTCACCAGTCGTATGGAGGATCGGTTCCGCCGCCGTTTCGACGAGTAGGCGAATATCTGAACAAGGCGGGGCGGCCCACGGCCGCCCCTTTTTTGTGCCGCGGTGCGCTGGGCTGCCCGGTGCGGGTTTGCCCTTTTCCCCGTGCGCACCCACGAACTGGGCAATTACGGCGGATAGTCCGTACCGATCCCCATCTGTGACCGATCGGCGTGTCGCATATGCCCCACTTGGCCCCACTTGGCGCCCATTCTCGGCCTGGATGCCTCTGAAATGCGGCTTTGTCACTCCTTAGACCCTCTACATGGGGGGTGGTGGCGGTAGGGCTTCATCCCGAAGTGGCAGATCAGTGGAAAAACATGGGCGCGAAACCCTGGCAATGGGGCGAAGTGGGGGATTGTGGGGTATGGTGGCTGAAGTGTTTGGGTGAGCAGAGTGACTCTGGCTGGAGGTGGCCTAGTGTTT
Organism: Mycobacterium pseudoshottsii JCM 15466; assembly: GCF_003584745.1. Taxonomy (NCBI): domain Bacteria; kingdom Bacillati; phylum Actinomycetota; class Actinomycetes; order Mycobacteriales; family Mycobacteriaceae; genus Mycobacterium; species Mycobacterium pseudoshottsii. Next base: position 3,549,232 of record NZ_AP018410.1, on the reverse strand, counting down.
CTCGGCACCTACACGCCCAAACTCGATGACAAGGGGCGGCTAACGCTGCCGGCCAAGTTTCGCGACGCATTGGCAGGGGGGTTGATGGTCACCAAGAGCCAAGATCACAGCCTTGCTGTCTACCCCCGGTCGGAGTTCGAGCAATTGGCTCGCCGGGCCAGCAAGGCGCCGCGCAGCAACCCCGAAGCGCGAGCCTTCCTGCGTAACCTCGCCGCCGGCACCGATGAACAGCATCCCGACAGCCAGGGCCGCATCACGTTGTCGGCCGACCACCGCCGCTATGCGGGCCTCACCAAGGACTGCGTGGTGATCGGAGCGGTTGACTATCTCGAAATCTGGGATGCGCAGGCCTGGCACGAGTACCAGCAACTCCATGAAGAGAACTTCTCCGCGGCCAGCGATGAAGCACTCGGCGACATTTTCTGAGGTGCATGTCCGTGCACCGTGGTCTCTGCCCGAACCGACCCTGGCGTACTTCCCCAACGCCAGGTTCGTGCCTTCGGACAGGGACCTCGGCGCAGGGGCATTGCGCCTGGTAGGCGAGGATTGCCCGGCCCCAACCAGGGGAGGTGTCGCGGTGGCTGACGGCCCGACGGAACCCGGCTTCAATGACTTTCACCATGTGCCCGTGCTGGCGCAACGCTGCGTCGAACTGCTCAGGCCCGCGCTGACTCGCCACCACGCGGACGGGTCGGAGGCGGTTCTGGTCGACGCCACTATCGGCGCGGGTGGACACGCGGAGCGGTTCTTGACGGAGCTGCCGGGTTTGCGACTGATCGGGCTCGACCGTGATCCCAGTGCCCTCGAGATCGTCCGGACTCGATTGGCGCGCTTCGCCGACCGGGTCACGCTGGTGCACACGCGCTACGACGGTCTGGCCTCGGCGTTGACCGAACTGGGTTATGGCGCAGCGCAATCGATCGACGGCGCGCTATTCGACCTGGGCGTCTCGTCGATGCAGCTCGACCAGGCCGAACGAGGCTTCGCCTATTCCAAGGACGCCCCGCTGGACATGCGAATGAATCCGCAGTCAGCGCTGTCGGCGGCCGACATCATCAATACCTACGACGAGGCGGCACTGGCCGATATCCTGCACCGCTACGGCGAGGAGCGGTTCGCGCGCCGCATCGCGGCCCGCATCATCCGCAGGCGCGCCGACAGGCCGTTCACCACCACCGCGGAACTCGTTGCTCTTCTCTACGAGGCGATTCCGGCTGCGGCGCGGCGTACCGGCGGACATCCGGCCAAGCGCACGTTCCAGGCGCTGCGAATTGCGGTCAACGACGAGCTGGGCTCCTTGCGTAGTGCCGTCCCCGCCGCAATGGACGCGCTTGCTGTTGGCGGGCGGATTGTCGTCATGGCCTACCAATCTCTGGAGGACCGGATCGTCAAGCGGGTGTTCGCCGACGCGGTCGCCTCGCGCACACCGGTGGACCTTCCGGTTGAACTTCCCGGCCATGGGCCGCGATTCCGCTCGTTGACCCACGGCGCCGAACGCGCGGATGCGGCCGAGGTGGAACACAACCCGCGCAGCGCGCCCGTGCGATTGCGGGCGTTGCAACGGCTTGAGCTCGAGGCACTACCGCGACAAGGAACCGGGAAGGGCGAGTCATGAAGGCGAAGCGCGAGGCTCGGGTGCCTGGAAAACGCCAAAGCGGCGATCGTGGCGGCGGACGCGACGGTTCGGTCGCCCGTACCACCAGGCGCACACCGGCTGACGCGTCGCGCCGTGGTCGGGCCGGAAAGAAGAAGGCGCCCAACCGGGAGGCGCGGATCCCGATGTCGGGACCGCAGACCACACCCATGCCGCGGCCCGCGGAGCGCCCGGCGCGGCCGAAGAACACCGGGCAAGCCGAAGCGCGGGCCAAGGCTCGGAAAGCCAAGGCACCCAAGGTCGTCCGGCCCAAGCTGACGGAGCGGATGGCGGTCCGGCTGGCCTCGATGGACCTGCGTCCCCACGCACTGCTCAGCAGGGTTCCGTTTGTGGTGTTGGTGATCGGCTCGCTCGGGGTGGGGCTGGGGCTCACCTTGTGGCTGTCCACCGACGCGGCCGAGCGTTCGTATCAGCTCAGCCATGCTCGGGAGCGAACCCGGATGCTGCAGCAGCAGAAGGAATCGCTGGAACGCGATGTGCGCGAGGCGGAATCCGCGCCCGCGTTGGCTGAAGCGGCCCGCAAACAGGGCATGATCCCCACCCGGGACACCGCCCATCTGGTTCAGGCTCCGGACGGAAACTGGGTGGTGGTGGGTACCCCGAAGCCGGCTGATGGTGTACCCCCGCCACCGCTGAACAGCAAGCTGTCCGAAGAAGGTCCTCCGGCGCCTCCGAAGCCGGCCGCGTTGCCGCCCGAGGTTCCGGTGCGGGTGATGCCGGGTCCCGACGATCCGGCGTTGCTGCCCAGAACGGGACCGCAACTGTTGCCGCGCACTCCAGACGGTTCGTCGACCCTTGGCGCCGGCACCAACCACCTACCGGGCCAGCCCCCGATCGAGATTCCGGGGCAGGTACCCGGGGCGCCGGGGCCGGTGCCGCTTCCCGGCCAGTTGCCTGGCGTTGCGGGTCCGGTCACCGGGCCGGGCCAGTTGCCAGGACCGGCGGCCGGGGCGGTCCAAGTTCCCCCGGCTCCGGTCGTGTTGCCCGCACCAGTGCCCGCTCAGGTGCCCGCTGAGGTGCCGGTACCGGTGCCAGCGGTCACGGCGCCGCCCGTCGCGGTCGTCCCCGTGGCCCCGCAGACCCCACTGGCTGCGCCGGCGCCGGGGACGGCCGGGCTTCCGGTGGCTCCTCAGGCGGCGGTACCGGCGCCGGTGCCAGCGCTTCCGGCTCCGGCTAGCGGTATACAGCCCGGTCCAGCCGCTGCTGCGGCGCCAGGGGTGTCACGGTGAGCCGCGGCGAATCGCGGCAGGCTCGTCCGTCGCAGTCCTCGCGGTCACGGCGGGTCTCGGGCAAGGCGCATAGCGCCCACGAACCGCGCCAGCCCAGGTCGTCCGGTAAGACGCGGGCCGACCGCTCGCCCAAGCAGGTTCGTGAACCGAAGCGACTGCCCCAAGCCAAACAGGCCAAGAAGACCCGTCCGGCGGCGCGCACTGAGGTCGGCCCGCCCGGCCGGTCGGCACGGGAGCGGCGCACCCGCCAGGCGGTGGAAGTTGCCAGCCGCGGTGCTTCATTCGTGTTTCGGCACCGAGCCGGAAACGCGGTGATCTTGGTGCTGATGCTGGTGGCGGCGACCCAGCTGTTCGTTCTGCAGGTATCAAATGCCGAGGACCTGCGTGCGCAGGCGGCTGGTCAGCTGAAGGTCACCGACGTCGAAGCCGCGTTGCGCGGCTCCATCGTCGACCGGCACAACGATCGGCTCGCCTTCACCATCGAGGCACGTGCGCTGACATTCCAGCCGAAGCGGATTCGCAAGCAGCTGGAGGAGGCCAAGCTGAAGTCTCCGGCTGCGCCCGACCCCCAGCAGCGGCTGAAGGACATCGCGAAGGACGTTGCGGGCAAGCTGAACAACAAGCCCGATGCGCCCACCCTGCTCAAGAAGCTGCAGAGCAACGAGTCGTTCGTGTACCTGGCACGCGCCGTCGATCCGGTTATCGCCAGCGCGATCACCGACAAGTATCCCGAAGTCGGTTCGGAGCGCCAGGATCTGCGCCAATACCCGGGTGGATCGTTGGCGGCCAATATCGTGGGCGGCATCGACTGGGACGGCCATGGTTTGCTCGGCCTGGAGGACTCGCTTGACGCGGTGCTGGCCGGCACCGACGGGTCGGTGACCTACGACCGGGGATCGGACGGCGTCGTCATCCCCGGCAGCTATCGCAACCGGCACAAAGCGGTGCACGGGTCCACCGTCCAGCTGACCCTGGACAACGACATCCAGTTCTACGTGCAGCAACAGGTGCAGCAGGCGAAGAACTTGTCCGGAGCCCGCAACGCCTCGGCGGTGGTCCTGGACGCCCAGACCGGCGAAGTCCTTGCCATGGCCAACGACAACACCTTCGACCCGTCTCAAGACATCGGCCGCCAGGGCGACCGCCAACTCGGCAATCTGGTGGTGTCATCGCCTTTTGAGCCGGGTTCGGTAAACAAGATCATCGCCGCGGCCTCGGTCATCGAGTACGGGCTGAGCACCCCCGACGAAGTGCTACAGGTGCCCGGCACGATCCAAATGGGCGGCGTTACCGTGCACGACGCCTGGGGCCACGGTGTCATGCCCTACACCACGACCGGGGTGTTCGGGAAGTCTTCGAACGTGGGCACCCTGATGCTCGCGCAGCGGGTCGGCCCGGAACGTTTTTACGACATGGTCGGCAAGTTCGGTCTGGGCCAGCGCACCGGTGTCGGATTGCCCGGCGAAAGCGCCGGCCTGGTGCCGCCGCTCGACCAGTGGTCGGGCAGCACGTTCGCGAACCTGCCGATCGGCCAAGGGCTTTCGATGACACTGCTGCAAATGGCCGGCATGTACCAGGCGATTGCCAACGACGGGGCGCGGATACCGCCGCGGATCATCAAGGCGACCATCGCCGCCGACGGAACGCGTACCGAAGAGCCACGGCCCGAGGGCATCAGGGTGGTGTCGGCGCAGACCGCTCAAACCGTGCGCGAGATGCTGCGCGCGGTCGTCCAGCGCGACCCGATGGGCTATCAGCAGGGCACCGGAACCGCCGCCGCGGTGCCGGGCTACCAGATGGCGGGCAAGACCGGAACCGCGCAGCAGATCAACCCGGCATGTGGTTGCTATTTCGACAACGTGTACTGGATCACCTTCGCGGGACTGGCCACCGTCGACAATCCTCGCTACGTCATCGGCCTGATGCTGGACAACCCGGAACGCAACTCCGATGGAACCGCCGGTCACTCGTCGGCGCCGCTGTTCCACAACATCGCTGCGTGGCTGATGCAGCGCGAGAACGTGCCGCTGTCCGCGGACCCGGGGCCGCCCCTGCTGCTGCAGGCCACCTAGGAACCTGCTGCCGAGACCCACCACTGAACCAGCGCAACGCCTAGGTGCGCCGGCTCGTGTCGCGACCGCTAGGGAGAATGCTGGCCGCCATGCCTCACTGGAATCAGTCAAATATCTGAAACTGCGGTTTACATTCGGCATTGAATGTAAAGTTTTGGCAATCGGGAATTGCGTGATGTCAGAACTCGGTCGACCTGTCCATCCGGGTCGCCCGCTAACCGGCATCGGACTTGCGTGAGGGGATTTAGCGATGTCTTTCGTGTCGGTAACTCAGGAGGCACTGGCCGCGGCTGCGTCGGATGTTGGGGTGATCGGGTCGAGCCTGCAGGCGGCCAATATGTCGGTGGCGGCCCCGACGGCCGGGGTGTTGGCAGCGGGTGCTGATGAGGTGTTGGTGGCGATGGCGGCGTTGTTTTCCGGTCATGGACAGGCTTATCAGACGCTCAGCGCTCAGGCGAATGCGTTTCATGCCCGGTTTTTGCAGGCGTTGACCAATGCGGGGGGCGCGTATGCGGCCGCGGAGGTGGCCAACCTATCGCCGTTGCAGGGTGTTGAGCAGGGTGTGTTGGGGGTGGTCAATGCGCCCGCGGAAGCGTTGTTGGGGCGCCCACTGATCGGTGATGGGGCGGCGGGAACCGCGGCCAGCCCTAATGGTGGGGCTGGGGGGTTGTTGTACGGCAATGGTGGGGCCGGCTACAGCTACACCAGCGGCGCCACCGCTGAGGCAGGTGGTAACGGGGGCGCGGCGGGGTTGATCGGCAATGGCGGGGCTGGAGGCAGTGGCTGGGCCGGAGGAGCTGGGGGTGCCGGGGGCAACGGTGGATGGCTCTACGGCAACGGTGGGGCCGGCGGGCTAGGCGGGGCCGCCGCTGGGGACTACACAGCGGGCGGGGTTGGTGGTGCGGGTGGCAACGCTGGGCTGTGGGGTGACGGCGGAGCCGGCGGCAACGGCGGCGCTACCTATGATTACGATCAGAATTTCTCTCGACTGGGGGCACTCGAGGGGGCCGGTGGTAACGGCGGGCATGGTGGGCTGCTTTTCGGCAATGGCGGCGGCGGTGGCGACGCCGGGGCAAATAATAAATTCGTTACGGCTCAGGCCACGCCGAACGGCGCTGCCGGAGGGTACGGGGGAAATGCCGGGCTGTGGGGCAATGGCGGGGCCGGCGGCGACGGTGGCTTCGGCGGTACCGCAACAGTAATCGGGGACGGCGGGACCGGCGGAAACGGCGGGGCCGGCGGAAACGGCGGGTTGTTGTCCGGCGACGGCGGGGCCGGTGGGGTCGGCGGCACCGGGGGCATCCAGATCTACAGCGGCGGCGGCATCGGCGGAAAAGGTGGCGGCGGCGGGGCAGCCGGGTTGATCGGCGATGGCGGGGCCGGCGGGGCGGGCGGCAACGGAGGGGACGGTACTGGCGCTGGTGGCCTGGGCGGCAACGGTGCCAGCGCCGATTGGATCGGTAACGGCGGGTCCGGCGGCGCCGGCGGGTCCGGCGGACTCGGTGCACATGCCGGTGCCGGCGGGAATGGCGGGTCGTTGTACGGCAATGGCGGGTCCGGAGGGGCTGGCGGAACCGGCGCTAGCGGTGCCGGCGGCAACGGTGGTGGCGGCGGAGCAGCCGGGATGATGGGTGATGGCGGGGCCGGCGGCGACGGTGGCAACGCCGATTGGCTCGGTAACGGCGGGGCCGGCGGAACCGGCGGGTTCGGCCTACCGCCAGCGACCGGCGGTTTCGGCGGGCGAGGCGGTCGACTATTCGGCTCGCCCGGCGCCCAGGGCTGACGTGCGCTGATGTGCCTGTCGGCGGCTTGCCGGTGCTGATTGCGCCGCCGCCGTCTGCTGCTGGTTGGCTTTCATGTGGCCTAGCCGCTGTTTATCGGGGTGTCGTGCGCCTCAGTAGGTAGCGCCCAGGAACCGGCGTGAGCGCGATTGTCGGCCCCGCCCCGCCGGGTTGCGGCCGATCACGAGCTGTTCGTCGCGGTGCTTGACCTAGGCTCGGGCTCCGGCGGTCGGGAACGGCGGGCCAGATGTCCGCTGTGAGCTGGGCTGTCACTGCGGGTCAACCCAGAGTTGGGCAGCCGGCGCGGCGCCGGGTGGGTACGGCACCGCGTCGTTACCGGGCGCGACTGGGTAGGGTGTCATGGCCGACCGGTTTCTCCCGGTGTCGGCCGTCGGACGGAGGTGGTGAGCGAGGTGGAGTCGGTGTTGCGCCCCAGCGCCGGCCCAGGTGTGCCGCTGGCTGAGCTGGCAGTTCAAGTCGGAGCGGTGCTCGCCGATGGCCCACATCGAGCCGCGGCCGTCCCGGACACGCTGATCACGGGCATGACGCTGCGCGCTCAGGCGGTGCAGCCAGGCGATCTGTTCGCGGCGCTGGCAGGATCTGCCACCCACGGGGCACGCCATGCCGCCGACGCGATCGAGCGCGGTGCCGTCGCGGTGCTCACCGACCCTGCCGGGGTGACGGCGATATCCGCGCTGGGTTGTGTGCCCGGCACCGTGCCGGTACTCGTCCATCCCGCGCCCCGCGGCGTACTGGGTGAGGCCGCCGCGCTGGTGTACGGACACCCGTCCGACCGGCTGACCGTTGTCGGTATCACCGGAACGTCGGGTAAGACCACCACGACCTATCTGGTGGAGGCCGGTTTACGGGCCGCCGGGCGGGTCGCCGGCCTGATCGGCACCATCGGCATCCGCATCGATGGCGCCGACATACCCAGCACCCTGACCACCCCCGAAGCGCCCGCCCTGCAGGCAATGCTGGCGGCGATGGTCGAACGCGGGGTGGACACGGTGGTAATGGAGGTGTCCAGTCACGCGCTGACCCTGGGCCGGGTGGATGGCATCCGGTTCGCGGTCGGCGGCTTCACCAATCTGTCGCGCGATCATCTCGATTTTCACCCCACGATGGCTGACTACTTCGAAGCCAAGGCATTGCTGTTCGATCCTGCCTCGGCGCTGCGTGGCCACAGCGTGGTCGTCTGCATTGATGACGAGGCCGGTCGTGCGATGGCCGATAGAGCCGGTGTCGCCATCACCGTCAGCGCCACAGGTCAGCCGGCGCACTGGCGCGCAACCGATGTGGCCCCGGTGGGGGCCGGAGGGCAAGAATTCACCGCGCTCGATCCTGCCGGCGTGGGGCATCGGGTGCGCATTGGGTTGCCCGGACACTACAACGTGTCCAATTGCCTACTGGCGCTGGCGATTCTGGATGCTGTCGGGGTCTCGCCGGAGCAGGCTGCGCCAGGGTTGCGGGAAACCCGGGTGCCTGGGCGCCTGGAACAGGTGGACCGCGGTCAGGACTTCCTGGCGCTGGTGGACTACGCGCACAAACCCGGCGCGCTGCGGGAGGTGCTGAGCACCCTGCGGAATCCGCAGCGCCGGCTGGCGGTGGTCTTCGGGGCAGGCGGTGATCGTGACCCTGGCAAGCGTGGACCGATGGGGCGCATCGCCGCGGAGCTGGCCGATTTGGTCGTTGTGACCGACGACAATCCTCGTGGTGAGGATCCCGGGGCAATTCGACGCACGATTGTGGCCGGGGCGGCCGAAAGCGGCGGGGCGGCGCAGGTGGTTGAGATTGCCGACCGAGGTGAGGCGATTGGCTACGCGGTCGACTGGGCGCGCACCGGTGACGTGGTGCTGATTGCGGGTAAGGGGCATGAAACCGGGCAGCGTGGCGGCGCAGAAGTGCGTCCGTTCGACGACCGGGTGGAGCTGGCCCGAGCCTTAGAGGCGCTGGAGTCCTGCACATGATCGACTACACCGTCGCCGAGATCGCCGAGATTGTCGGGGGGACGCTGGTCGACATCTCGCCGCAAGAGGCTGAGCAACGGCGGGTCACCGGGACCGTGGAGTTCGATTCGCGGGCGGTCGGCCCGGGCGGATTGTTTCTGGCTCTGCCCGGCGCGCGTGCCGACGGACACGATCACGCGGCGGCGGCGGTCGCGGCCGGTGCCGTCGCCGTGCTCGCCGCCCGCCCCGTCGGGGTCCCGGCGATCGTGGTTTCACCCGAACCGGACTCGACCGCCGACGCGTTGACCGGGGTGCTCGAGCACGACGCCGACGGGTCGGGTGCGGCCGTGCTGGCCGCCCTGGCCAAGTTGGCCAAGGCGGTGGCCGCGGAGCTGGTGGCCGGCGGACTGACCATCATCGGGATCACCGGGTCGTCGGGCAAGACATCGACCAAGGATCTGGTGGCCGCGGTGCTCAAACCTTTGGGCGAGGTCGTCGCACCACCCGGGTCCTTCAACAACGAACTCGGGCATCCCTGGACCGTGCTGCGTGCCACCCGCAGCACCGACTACCTGATTCTGGAGATGTCGGCACGCCATCCCGGCAATATCGCCGCGCTGGCACGGGTGGCACCACCGGCCATTGGGGTGGTGCTCAACGTCGGCACCGCACACCTGGGGGAGTTCGGTTCACGCGAGATCATTGCCCAAACCAAATCTGAGCTGCCGCAAGCCGTCCCGGCATCCGGGGTGGTCATCCTCAACGCGGATGACCCGGCTGTGGCGGCCATGGCCGAGGTGACTGCCGCCCGGGTGGTTCGGGTGGGTAGAGCCACCGCCACCGGAGCCGGCTGGGCCGGTCCCGGTGATGTCTGGGCGGGACCGGTCTCGCTGGATCGGCTGGCCCGGCCGCAGTTCACCATGCACGCCGGTGACGCCGCGGCCCAGGTACGACTCGGGGTGTACGGGGACCACCAGGTCTCCAACGCGTTGTGCGCCGGCGCGGTGGCCCTCGAATGCGGCGCGAGCGTGTCGCAGGTGGCGGCCGCACTCGCCGAGGCGGGGCCCGTGTCGCGGCACCGGATGCAGGTGAGCACCCGGCCGGACGGGGTGACGGTGATCGATGACGCTTACAACGCCAACCCGGATTCCATGCGCGCCGGGCTGCAGGCGCTGGCGTGGATCGCCCGCGGTGAGGCGGAGTCGACCGCCGCGAGTCAGCCTGGTGTCCGGCCTCAAAGTCGGCGCAGTTGGGCAGTGCTGGGCGAGATGGCTGAGCTCGGCGCGGACGCGATAACCGAGCACGATCACATCGGCAGGCTCGCCGTGCGCTTAGATGTGTCTCGACTCGTTGTCGTGGGAACTGGGAGGTCGATGAGCGCCATGTACCACGGAGCGGTCATGGAGGGTTCGTGGGGCACGGAGGCGGTCAGCGTCCCGGACCGCGACGCTGCCCTGGCATTGTTGCGCGCGGAGATCCAACCCGGAGATGTCGTCCTGATCAAGGCCTCGAACTCGGCCGGCCTGGGTGAGCTGGCCGACGCGCTGGCTTGCGCAGACGCAGGCTGTCAAGACCGCGGGAGTGCGCACTCATGAGACAGATCATGATCGCCGTCGCCATCGCGGTGGCGGTTTCCATCCTGCTGACACCGGCCTTGATCCGGCTGTTCACCAAGCAGGGATTTGGTCACCAGATCCGTGAGGACGGCCCACCGAGCCACCACAGCAAACGCGGAACACCGTCGATGGGTGGAGTCGCGATTCTGGCCGGCATCTGGGCGGGCTACTTCGGTACCCACCTCGCCGGCCTGGCTTTTGACGGCGAAGGAATCACCGCATCGGGTCTGCTGGTGCTGGGCCTGGCGACATCGCTGGGCGGCGTCGGATTCCTCGACGACATGATCAAACTCCGCAGGTCGCGCAACCTGGGGCTGAACAAGACGGCCAAGACGGTGGGGCAGATCACCTCCGCCGTGCTGTTCGCGGTGCTGGTGTTGCAGTTCCGCAATCCGGCCGGGTTGGCGCCGGCCAGCGCCGAACTGTCCTATGTGCGCGAGATCGCCACCGTCACCTTGACGCCGGCGTTGTTCGTGCTGTTCTGTGTGCTCGTTGTCAGCGCCTGGTCGAATGCGGTCAACTTCACCGACGGGCTCGATGGGCTGGCTGCTGGGTGCATGGCGATGGTCACCGGCGCCTACGTGTTGATCACCTTCTGGCAAGACCACAACGCCTGTGTCACGGCACCCGGGCTGGGCTGCTACAACGTGCGTGATCCGCTGGACCTGACGCTCATTGCCGCCGCGACCGCCGGTGCCTGCATCGGCTTTCTGTGGTGGAATGCCGCTCCCGCCAAGATCTTCATGGGCGATACCGGATCCCTCGCGCTGGGCGGCATCATCGCCGGACTCTCGGTAACCAGCCGCACCGAGATCCTGGCGGTGGTGTTGGGGGCGCTGTTCGTCGCAGAAATCACATCGGTGGTGCTGCAGATCCTGACCTTCCGCACCACCGGGCGCCGAGTATTCCGAATGGCGCCGTTCCACCATCACTTCGAGCTGGCCGGGTGGGCCGAAACCACGGTGATCATTCGTTTCTGGCTGCTCACCGCCATCACCTGTGGTCTGGGCGTGGCCCTGTTCTACGGTGAATGGCTGGCCGCGATCGGTGCCTGACATGCTGGACCCGCTGGTGCCGGGCGCACCGGTGCTGGTCGCCGGCGCCCGGGTGACCGGCCGCGCGGTGCTGGCCGCACTGACCCGCTTCGGTGCGATACCAACGATGTGTGATGACGATCCGGCGATGCTGCGTCCCTTCGCCGAGAGCGGGGTCGCCACCGTGGACCCGTCGGTCGCCGTGCAGCAGCTGGCGCAGCCCGAACCCAGCCCGGAATCAAGATATGCCCTGGTAGTTACCAGTCCCGGTTTCCAGCCGAGCACGCCCGTGCTGGCCGCGGCGGCGGCCGCCGGCGTGCCCATCTGGGGCGATGTGGAGCTGGCCTGGAGATTGGATGCCGCGGGCTGCTACGGACCGCCGCGTCGCTGGCTGGTGGTGACCGGGACAAACGGCAAGACCACTACGACCTCGATGCTGCACGCCATGCTGGTGGCCGGCCAACACCGCAGCGTTCTGTGCGGAAACATCGGCAGCCCGGTGCTGGACGTGCTCGAGGAGCCCGCGGACCTGTTGGCCGTGGAGTTGTCGAGCTTCCAGTTGCGTTGGGCGCCATCGCTGCGGCCCGAGGCCGGCGTGGTCCTCAACATCGCCGAAGATCACCTCGACTGGCACGGCACGATGGCGGCCTACACCGAAGCCAAGGCGCGGGTGCTTACCGGTCGGGTGGCGGTGGTAGGGCTCGACGACAGCCGCGCGGCCGCGCTGCGCGACACCGCGCCGGCTCCGGTACGCGTCGGCTTCCGAATCGGTACGCCGGCGGTCGGAGAGTTGGGCCTGCGCGACGGGCATCTCGTCGACCGGGCTTTCTCCGACGATCTGGTGCTGTTGCCGGCCTCCTCTATCCCGGTGCCGGGACCGGTGGGAGTCCTCGACACCCTGGCCGCGGCCGCATTGGCTCGCGCGGTCGGGGTGTCGGCCGATGCGATCGCCGACGCGGTCGCCTCGTTTCAGGTTGGCCGGCACCGCAGCGAAGTTGTGGAGGTCGTTGACGGCATCACCTACGTCGACGACTCCAAGGCCACCAACCCGCACGCTGCCGAGGCATCGGTACTGGCCTATCCACGGGTGGTGTGGGTGGCTGGCGGACTGCTCAAGGGCGCATCCGTGGACGCGGAGGTGGCCCGGATGGCGTCGCGGCTGGTCGGGGCGGTGCTCATCGGCCAAGATCGCGCAGAGGTTGCCGAGGCGTTATCACGACACGCGCCCGATGTCCCCGTTGTCCAGGTTGTGACAAGCGAGGATGCTGATATGGGTGAGGCGTGTGGTGCTTCTGTTACAAAAGTTGACGATGTTGGGGGTTCCCTCGGCGCTCGCGTGATGCGTGCCGCGGTGGCGGCGGCTCGCAATATGGCCAGGTCCGGCGACACGGTGCTGCTGGCACCGGCCGGCGCCTCATTTGACCAGTTCACCAGCTATGGCGATCGCGGCGACGCCTTCGCGGCGGCCGTGCGCGCCGCGGTCCGGTAGGCGGGAGTGGCCAGCGCTCTGACCCGGCTGTTACGCCGGGGCAAGACCGATACCGAGAATGCCGACCTGCAGGTCGACACGGACCCGGAGGTAGCGGATTCGGCTGACTCCGCTGCCGAGCAGCCGGTAGCCGCTGACGCGAGCGACAAGGCCGCGAAGGGGCAAACCAACTCCGAGGAGCGGGGTCCGCGCACCCGTTTCGGTGCCTGGCTGGGTCGGCCTATGACGTCGTTTCACCTGATCATCGCCGTTGCTGCATTGCTGACCACCCTCGGACTGATCATGGTGCTGTCGGCCTCGGGGGTGCGGTCCTATGACGACGACGGATCGGCATGGGTGATCTTCGGCAAGCAGGTCCTGTGGACGGGGGTAGGCCTGGTCGGTTGCTACGTCGGTCTGCGCATGTCGGTGAGCTTTTTGCGGCGCATCGCGTTCTCCGGCTTTGCCTTCACCATCGTGCTGTTGGTGCTGGTGCTGATCCCGGGAATCGGCAAGGAAGCCAACGGCTCTCGGGGATGGTTCGTGGTGGCCGGCTTCTCGATGCAGCCCTCTGAGCTGACCAAGATGGCATTCGCCGTCTGGGGTGCGCACCTGCTGGCGACCCGCCGCATGGAGCGGGCATCCCTGCGCGAGATGCTGATTCCGCTGGTCCCGGCAGCGGTGATCGCGCTGGCCCTGATCGTGGCTCAGCCCGACCTCGGGCAGACGGTATCGATGGGCATCATCTTGCTGGGCCTGCTCTGGTACGCGGGCTTGCCGCTGCGCGTTTTCATGAGCTCATTTGCGGCCGTTGTTGTCTCGGCGGGGGTGCTAGCGATGACCGCGGGTTATCGGTCGGACCGAGTGCGCTCCTGGCTCGACCCCGACAACGATCCCCAAGACTCGGGCTACCAGGCGCGGCAGGCGAAGTTTGCGCTGGCCCACGGCGGCATCTTCGGTGACGGTCTGGGCCAGGGCGTGGCCAAATGGAACTACCTGCCCAACGCCCACAACGACTTCATCTTCGCGATCATCGGCGAGGAGCTGGGCCTGGTCGGAGCGCTGGGACTGCTCGGCCTGTTCGGGCTGTTCGCCTATACCGGAATGCGGATAGCACGCCGCTCGGCCGATCCGTTTCTGCGGTTGTTGACCGCCACCGTGACGCTGTGGGTGTTGGGCCAGGCGTTCATCAACATCGGCTACGTGATCGGCCTGTTGCCGGTCACCGGGTTGCAGCTGCCGCTGATTTCGGCCGGCGGGACATCGACGGCCACCACCCTTGCGATGATCGGCATCATCGCCAACGCGGCACGACACGAGCCGGAGGCGGTTGCCGCGTTACGGGCGGGCCGCGACGATAGAGTGAATCGGATGCTGCGGCTCCCGCTACCCAAGCCGTATGCGCCCACCCGCCTCGAGGTGTTCCGCGACCGTAAGCGCGTGCAGCCACCAGCTGCCCGGCCACCGGCCAAGCAGGCGGCGGCGCGGAAGGCTCCCAAGGCGGCGACTCGGCTCGCCGAGGAGCCGCTGCGGCCAGCGTTGCCCCGCAGACCAGATCGGTCGGGCGCTCGGTCCGGGCAGCAGGGGGCTGTGCAGCGCTACGCCGGTCAGCGTCATAGTGGGCGGGTTCGTGCATTGGAAGGTCAGCGTTACGGGTGAATGACACGGTCAGGGAGCCGGCTGGCGGGCTCGGGGTAAATCACGGTCCTGCGTTGTCGGTTGTGCTCGCCGGTGGCGGCACCGCGGGCCATGTGGAGCCCGCGATGGCCGTGGCCGATGCGCTCAGCGTCCTGGAACCGAATGTCAGAATCACCGCTTTGGGAACATCGCGCGGTCTGGAAACCAGGTTGGTGCCCGCGCGCGGTTATCACCTCGAGCTGATTACGCCAGTGCCGCTGCCGCGCAAACCCAGCGGCGACCTGGCCCGGCTTCCTCCCCGGGTGTGGCGAGCCGTCCGGGAGACCAGGGCGGTGCTCGACTTGGTCGATGCCGACGTCGTCATCGGATTCGGTGGCTACGTCGCGCTGCCCGCTTACCTGGCCGCCCGCGGCATCCCCGGGTTACGGCGCCGGATCCCGGTCGTGATTCATGAAGCCAACGCCAGGGCAGGGCTGGCCAACCGGGTCGGTCTACGGACCGCGGACCGGGTGCTCTCGGCGGTCCCGGATTCGGGGCTACGGGGTGCCGAGGTAGTCGGGGTGCCGGTCCGGGCAGCGATCACCGCCCTTGACCGCATGGCTCTGCGAGCGGAAGCGCGGGCTCACTTCGGCTTCGCCGACGACGCCCGGGTGTTGCTGGTGTTCGGCGGATCGCAGGGCGCGGTGTCACTCAACAAGGCGGTTTCTGCCGCTGCCGCCGAGCTGGCCGCGTCGGATGTTTCGGTGCTGCACGCGCACGGGCCAAAAAACGTCCTAGAGCTCCTAGCGCCACGTACCCCCGGCCAAGATGACCCGCCTTACGTCGCGGTGCCCTATCTGGACCGGATGGACCTCGCCTACGCCGCTGCTGACCTGGTGATATGCCGTTCCGGTGCGATGACGGTAGCCGAGGTATCGGCCGTCGGACTGCCGGCGATCTACGTTCCGCTGCCGATCGGCAACGGCGAGCAGCGGCTCAATGCGCTCCCGGTGGTCAACGCCGGCGGCGGCATGGTGGTTGCCGATGCCGATCTCACGCCGGCGCTGGTAGCTCGCGAAGTGACCGGCCTGCTCACCGACCCGCCGCGACTGGCGGCGATGACGGCGGCCGCCGCGCAGGTCGGACACCGCGACGCGGCGGCGCAGGTGGCTCAGGCGGCATTGGACATCGCGCGTCTGGCTCCGTCACGGCGACGAGCTGTCGGAGGGCGACGATGACCGCCGAGCAATTGCCGCCCGAACTGCAACGGGTGCACATGGTCGGCATCGGGGGAGCGGGGATGTCGGGCATCGCCCGCATCCTGCTCGACCGCGGTGGTTTGGTGTCGGGCTCTGACGCCAAGGAATCGCGGGGTGTGCACGCGTTGCGGGCACGCGGCGCGCTGATCCGGATCGGGCACGACGCGTCCGCACTGGACTTGCTGCCGGGTGGTGTTACGTCGGTCATCACCACCCACGCCGCCATCCCCAAGACCAATCCGGAGCTGGTCGAAGCCCGCCGCCGCGGCGTACCGGTAATGCTGCGACCGGTTGTGTTGGCCAAGCTGATGGACGGGCGCACCACCGTGATGGTGACCGGCACACACGGCAAGACCACCACGACCTCGATGGTCATCGTTGCGTTGCAGCATTGTGGCCGCGACCCCTCCTTCGCGGTGGGCGGTGAACTCGGTGAGGCCGGCACCAACGCCCACCACGGCAGCGGCGACTACTTTGTCGCCGAAGCCGACGAAAGTGACGGCTCGCTGTTGGAATACACCCCCCACGTCGCCGTGGTGACCAACATCGAGGCCGATCACCTGGACTTCTATGGCAGCACCGAGGCTTATGTCGGGGTGTTCGACGCTTTCGTGGAGCGACTCGCCCCCGGCGGAGCGCTGGTGGTCTGTGCCGATGACCCGGGCTCGGCGGCGCTGGCCGAACGCTCCGCCGAGCTGGGCATTCGGGTGCTGCGCTACGGATCGGCCGGACATGCCGGGGCCGCGTTGGCCGCGACGTTGGTGTCGTGGGAACAGCGGGGCACCGGAGCGGTTGCGCAGATCCAGCTGGCAGGCGAGGCAGACCCACGCTCGATGCGGCTTTCGGTGCCCGGGCGGCACATGGCGCTCAATGCCCTGGGTGCGCTGCTGGCAGCGATCGAGGTCGGCGCCCCGGTCGGCGAGGTGCTCGACGGCCTGGCCGGTTTCGAGGGGGTGCGTCGGCGATTCGAACTGGTCGGGACGGCGGAATCGGTGCGGGTTTTCGACGACTACGCGCACCATCCGACCGAGGTCAGGGCGACCCTGGAGGCGGTCCGCTCGGTGGTTCGCCAAAGTGGCAGCGGGCGTCTACTGGTGGTATTTCAGCCACATCTATATTCCCGGACAAAGGCTTTCGCCGCCGAGTTCGGCAGCGCTCTGGATGCCGCTGATGAGGTGTTCGTGCTCGACGTCTACGCCGCGCGCGAGCAACCGCTGACTGGGATCAGCGGAGCCAGTGTCGCCGAGCATGTCACCGTGCCGGTCCGCTATCTGCGTGACTTTTCTGCGGTGGCGGAGGTGGTGGCCGCGGCCGCGGGACCGGGCGACGTCGTTGTCACCATGGGTGCCGGAGATGTCACCCTGCTCGGACCGGAGATCGTGGCCGCGCTGCGGATGCGAGCCGATCGCAGTGAACCCGGACGGCCAGGAGTGTTGCAGTGACCGAAGCTAGCGACGGCCGATCGACCGACGTGGTCGCCGACGACCTGGACGACGAGCGCGAACCGGCCACCGTACCGATCGCCATCGATTCTCAGGAGCCGCAGGAGGCCGCGGACCAAGCCGAGGATCAGGACGAATTCGAGGGACCACGCCGTCGCGCCCGTCGTGAACGCGCCGAACGCCGTGCCGCCGAGGCTCGCGCGATCGCGATCGAGGAGGCTCGGCGCGACGCCAAGCGGCGCGCTCGCGGCCACGTCGCCAAGGAACCTCAGCCGGTCGCTCGTGGCGTCGTTCGCGGCTTGAAAATGCTGCTGGCCACCGTGGCCTTGGTGGTGGTGGGTGTGGGGTTGGGGCTGGTGCTCTACTTCACCCCGGCGATGTCGGCTCGCGATGTCGTTGTCACGGGGGTCGGCACGGTGACCCGCGAGGAAGTGCTCGGCGCGGCGAGTGTGCCGACCGGGACCCCGTTACTGCAGATCAACACCAAAGATGTCGCCGACCGAGTAGCGACGATCCGTCGGGTGGCCAGTGCGCGGGTGCAGCGCCAATACCCATCGGCGCTCCGGATCACCATTGTGGAGCGGGTGCCGCTGGTGGTGAAGGATTTCCCGGACGGCCCGCACCTGTTCGACCGCGACGGGGTGGATTTTGCGACCGGTCCGCCGCCACCCGCGCTGCCCTACCTCGACGTCGATGATCCGGGGCCGACCGATCCCGCCACGCTGGCTGCGTTGGAGGTATTGACCGCGCTGCGTCCCGAGGTCGCCGGCCAAGTGGGCCGGATCGCTGCTCCGTCTGTGTCATCGATCACTCTGACGCTCGCCGACGGGCGAGTGGTGATCTGGGGGGCCACCGATCGTGCCGAGGAGAAGGCGGAGAAGCTAGCGGCGTTATTGACGCAGCCAGGGCGGACCTACGACGTGTCCAGCCCCGATCTGCCGACCGTGAAGTAGTCCGCAACCCGCCGCGAGAGCCCGACCCGATTCGCATTCGGCGCCCGACCTGACGCCGCGCTCAGCGGTAGGGCACAAAAAAATGCGCATGACGCGTCGGCGCGCCTGCACGGCTAGTTCCCGTCGTACCCATACGGTTCTGGTTACGCGGAACTACTTGACATAACTCTAACTCTATGGTTGAGGTTGAGGGTTTTGCAAGCAGACACACCGCAGGAGAACTGAGCCCGTCAGGGAGGAAGACGAATGATGACCCCCCCGCATAACTACTTGGCTGTCATCAAGGTCGTTGGTATCGGTGGTGGCGGCGTCAACGCTGTCAACCGCATGATCGAACAGGGCCTCAAAGGCGTGGAGTTCATCGCGATCAACACCGACGCGCAGGCGTTGTTGATGAGCGATGCCGATGTCAAGCTCGACGTCGGCCGTGACTCGACCCGGGGACTCGGCGCCGGTGCCGACCCAGAGGTCGGACGCCGAGCCGCCGAAGACGCCAAGGATGAAATCGAGGAGCTGCTACGCGGCGCCGACATGGTGTTCGTCACCGCCGGCGAAGGTGGTGGCACCGGCACCGGCGGTGCGCCCGTGGTGGCCAGCATCGCGCGCAAGCTTGGTGCTTTGACCGTAGGCGTGGTGACCCGGCCGTTCTCCTTCGAGGGCAAGCGCCGCAGCAACCAGGCGGAGAACGGTATAGCGGCTTTGCGGGAAAGCTGCGACACCCTCATCGTGATCCCCAATGACCGGCTGCTGCAGATGGGTGACGCCGCCGTATCCCTGATGGACGCGTTCCGTAGCGCCGACGAGGTGCTGCTCAACGGTGTGCAGGGCATCACCGACCTGATCACCACGCCAGGCCTGATCAACGTCGACTTCGCCGACGTCAAGGGCATCATGTCTGGTGCCGGTACCGCACTGATGGGCATCGGGTCGGCCCGCGGCGATGGTCGATCACTCAAAGCCGCCGAAATTGCCATCAATTCGCCGCTGTTGGAAGCGTCGATGGAGGGCGCCCAGGGCGTGCTGATGTCGATTGCCGGTGGCAGCGACCTGGGCCTGTTCGAGATCAACGAGGCGGCGTCATTGGTACAGGATGCCGCCCACCCAGACGCCAACATCATCTTCGGAACCGTCATCGACGATTCGCTGGGCGACGAGGTGCGGGTGACCGTGATCGCAGCGGGCTTCGACGCCAGTGGACCGGGCCGCAAGCCCGTGGCGGGCGCGACCGGCGCCGCACCCGGGGAGACCGGGGGCGCGCATCGGATCGAGTCGGCCAAGGCGGGCAAGCTCAGCTCGACGTTGTTCGAGCCGGTCGACGCGGTCAGCGTGCCGCTGCATACCAATGGTGCGACGTTGAGCATTGGCGGCGATGACGACGACGTCGATGTGCCACCCTTCATGCGCCGTTGAGGGTCTCAATTTGCTTGCCAGAACGCGACAAACCGGCCGCGGCCGGACCGCGCCGCAACCTGGTCGGCAGTCGAATCCGGATACTGGTGGGGTGAGCGTTCGAATCCGCCGGGTGACTACCACTCGGAAGGGCGGTGTGTCCAAGCCGCCTTTCGACTCCTTCAACCTCGGTGACCACGTCGGTGATGACCCGGCCTCCGTGGCGGCCAACCGAGCCCGGCTGGCCGCCACCATCGGTATGCCCACCGAACGAGTGGTGTGGATGAACCAGGTCCACGGTGACCGGGTTGAGGTGGTCGACGCGCCGCGCGACAACGCTTTCGATGACACCGACGCGTTGGTGACCAAGGTTCCCGGCCTGGCGTTGGCGGTGCTGACCGCCGACTGCGTGCCGGTGTTGATGGCCGACGCGCGGGCGGGCGTCACCGCGGCCGTCCATGCCGGCCGGGTGGGCGCACAGCGCGGCATCGTGGCGCGCACGGTGGAGGCCATGCAGGCGCTGGGCGCGCAGCCCGGTGACATTTCGGCATTCCTGGGTCCGGCGGCCAGCGGGCGCAACTACGAAGTTCCCGCGGCGATGGCCGACGAGGTCGAGGCGGCGTTGCCGGGCAGCCGGACCACCAGTGCCGCCGGGACGGCCGCGCTGGACCTGCGCGCCGGAATTGCCCGCCAGCTGGGGGACTTGGGTGTGAAGTCCATCGATGTCGACCCCCGTTGCACGGTGGCGGACCCGACCCTTTTCAGCCATCGACGCGGTGCGCCCACGGGGCGGCTGGCGTCGCTGGTGTGGATGGAATGACCGCGATGGTCGTGGACATTTCAGCGCAAGGGGAGCGTCAGTCAGAACTGACGCACGCGTTGGCGGTGGTGCGGTCGCGACTCGCCGCGGCCGCCGAGGCGGCGGGGCGCAAGGTCAGTGAAATCGAGCTGCTGCCGATTACCAAGTTCTTCCCGGCGACCGATGTTGCCATCTTGGCGCGACTGGGTTGCCGAGCCGTGGGGGAGTCGAGGGACCAGGAGGCTTCGGCAAAGGTCGCCGAGCTGGCCCGGATGTTTTCCGCTCCCATGCGGTCGGGATCGCGGGGGATTCAGTGGCACATGGTGGGCCAGATTCAGCGGAACAAGGTGCGTTCGCTAGCAAACTGGGCACACACCGCACACTCGATCGACACCCCCCAACTGGTGACAGCGCTGGACCGAGCGATAACCACGGCGATAGCCGATCGTCGGCGCGGCAATCCGTTGCGCGTGTATGTCCAAGTGAGCCTTGACGGCGACGTCTCCCGCGGCGGTGTCGACATGACCGACCCCGGTGCGGTGGACCGGATCTGCGCCCAGGTCAGCGATTCGCAGAGCCTCGAGCTGATCGGTTTGATGGGTGTTCCGCCCCGCGATTGGGGCCAGGAAAAGGCCTTTGAGCGGCTGCAATCCGAACACAGTCGAGTGCTCGAGTCGTTCCCTACGGCGGTGCGACTTTCCGCCGGTATGTCCGATGACCTCGAGATCGCCGTGAAACATGGATCGACGTGTGTGCGTGTCGGTACCGCGCTATTGGGTTCGCGGCGGTTACGGTCACCGTGAAAAGTCACTGTAGTCACACCTTCATCACAGACAACAAATATCCCAGGGCTAGAAGGGGTCAGCGATGAGCACTCTGCACAAGGTCAAGGCCTACTTCGGTATGGCTCCGATGGAGGATTACGACGACGAGTATTACGACGACCGCGGGCCTTCCCGCGGCTATTCGCGTCCTCGAGTCGAGGATGATTACGGTCGTTATGAAGGGCGCGATTTCGAAGACCCGCGCCGCGATCCTCGTGCCGGTATGCGCGCCGATTTGCGAGGCGAGCCGGCCGACTATCCACCGCCGGGCGGCTATCGGGGTGGATACCCTGATGAAGCGCGATTCCAGCCGCGCGAGTTCGACCGGGCCGATATGGCCCGGCCGCGCTTCGGGTCGTGGTTGCGCAACCCCACCCGCGGCTCGCTGGCGATGGACCCGCGCCGGATGGCGATGATGTTCGAGGAAGGTCATCCGTTGTCGAAGATCACCACACTGCGCCCCAAGGATTACAGCGAGGCACGCACCATCGGTGAGCGGTTCCGCGACGGCACGCCGGTGATCATGGACTTGGTGTCGATGGACAACGCCGACGCCAAGCGGCTGGTCGACTTCGCGGCCGGTTTGGCCTTCGCGCTGCGCGGATCGTTCGACAAGGTTGCCACCAAGGTCTTCCTGCTCTCGCCCGCAGACGTGGACGTAACCCCGGAGGAGCGTCGTCGGATCGCCGAAACCGGCTTCTACGCTTACCAATAGACAAATCTGCTGCTGTTCAGCCCGGCAGGTCGCAGCTCGGCCTGACGGGCTGTCCGCTCGTCGGGGCCGGCTGCGGTGAACCTATGCGATGTGTGCCGTTGGGCTGGTCGGTAGGCTTGCGCTTGCCGACCGCACGGGCGGCGTCCTCGTATCCGAATCGGTAAGGTCAGGCTCTCGTTGGTGCTGTTTTTCCAGATTCTCGGGTTTGCGCTGTTCATCTTCTGGCTGCTGCTCATCGCTCGGGTTGTCGTCGAGTTCATTCGTTCGTTCAGTCGTGACTGGCGCCCCACCGGTTTCACGGTGGTGATCCTCGAGATCATCATGTCGATCACCGATCCTCCGGTGAAGCTGCTGCGCCGGCTGATCCCGCAACTGACCATCGGCGCGGTGCGCTTCGATCTCTCCATCATGGTGCTGCTGCTGGTGGCCTTCATCGGGATGCAGCTGGCATTCGGTGCCGCCGCCTGAGTGGCCCCGCCGCCATTTGGACTTAGTTGAGAGACGGTTCGGCCACGATTTGGCGACAAGTTTGGCCGGCATGATTTTCAAATCTAAGGAATGTGATTTATTTGCCTGAGAGTTTGAAATTGGTCCTTATTTATTAGTCCAATCGGCAACCGCCGAGTCTGGTGTGACAGGATGGACGGCAGTTGAGCGACTGCTGCCAGTTCGTTCTACACTATCCAGATCGTTTGACCGTCCAGGAACTTGAGGGGACAAACAATGCCGCTTACACCTGCCGACGTCCACAATGTGGCGTTCAGTAAGCCGCCTATCGGCAAGCGCGGGTACAACGAAGATGAGGTCGACGCCTTCCTTGACCTGGTGGAGAACGAGCTCACTCGACTGATCGAAGAGAATTCGGATCTGCGTCAACGGATCGCTGAGCTGGACCAGGAGCTGGCCGCGGGTGCTGGCGGCGGGGCTGCTGTGACCGCTCAGCCCACCCAAGCCATGCCCGTGTACGAGCCGGAGCCCGAGCCGGCAAAGCCCGCTGCGCCTGTGGCCTCGGCGGCAACCAACGAGGAACAGGCCATGAAGGCGGCCCGGGTGCTGAGCCTGGCGCAAGACACCGCCGACCGCCTCACCAGCACAGCTAAGGCCGAATCGGACAAGATGCTGTCCGACGCCCGCGCCAACGCCGACCAAATCCTCAGCGAGGCCCGGCACACGGCCGAGACAACGGTCACCGAAGCCCGGCAGCGCGCCGATGGGATGCTCGCGGATGCGCAGGCCCGGTCGGAGAGCCAGTTGCGGCAGGCCCAGGAGAAGGCGGACGCCCTGCAGGCCGATGCCGAGCGCAAGCACTCCGAGATCATGGGCGCCATCAACCAGCAGCGCACCGTGCTGGAAGGCCGCCTCGAGCAACTGCGGACATTCGAACGCGAATACCGGACCCGTCTCAAGACCTACCTGGAGTCCCAGCTCGAGGAACTCGGTCAGCGCGGATCGGCCGCGCCGGTCGATTCGAGCGCGGACGCCGGCGGGTTCGAGCAATTCAACCGGGGCAACAACTAGCCGGGACACGGGCCGGGCTGGCCGGCTGGCGCGCAAACCCTGGTAGGTTTTGGCAGTCGCTGCCCGCCGGCCGGAGGATGACCGATGCTGATCATTGCCCTCGTTTTAGCCCTCATTGGGCTCGTTGCGCTGGTGTTCGCGGTGGTCACCAGCAATCAGCTGGTGGCGTGGGTGTGCATCGGCGCCAGTGCACTGGGTGTGGTTTTGCTGATCGTTGACGCCCTCAGGGAGCGTCAGCAACGTGAGGCGGCCAGCAAAGACCAGGATGAGGCCGAACAGCCAGCCGATGCCGACGGCGAGGCCGACTACGTCGAATACCCTGACGATGACGCCGAGGCGGAACCGGCCGCCGAAGATGTCGAGGACGTCGAAGAGGGCTCCGAGGACACCGAGGGCCAAGAGCACGCAGAGGGCACAGACGCGGGCTCCGATACTGCGGAAGAATCGACGGTGTCCGCCGACGCTAAGCGTGACGACAGCGCCGAATAGCGCGCCATGCCGTGGCTCGAGCCCGATCTTGTTGGCTAGCGCGGCTTATTGGCTCGGATTGAGCCTGTCCGACTACCTCGAGAAGCTGATGCTGTTGTCGCGAACCTGAACTGCGACACGGGTCGAGACCTGGCGGATCGGTACCTGATCGTCGTCCGTGCTGGGGTTGACTCACTCCGATATCGGGGCGGTGGGCTAGGGGTCGAGTTGGGCGGGGGCTACTCGGCACCTGGCGGCTTTGGCTCCGGTGTGCAGGCGTCGGTCCCATGCGGCGATGATCAGGCCTGGGGCGGGGACAGGGGGATTTAACCGACGTAGTGGCCGCTGAGCCGACAGACATTTTGGTGTCGCGGCGGCATTTGTGGAACAAACGTATTCGTGACCGGTGAGCCCGAAACGATTGTCAATTCACTGAGGAGTCAGATTGCAGCGGACGGTCCTTGGAGGGAAGATTCATCGCGCCACCGTCACACAGGCCGACTTAAACTACGTTGGATCGATCACTCTCGACGCCGACCTCATGGCGGCATCCGGGATTGTTGAAGGCGAACAGGTCCACGTCCTCGACATCACCAACGGAGCGCGACTGGTCACCTACGCGATCGCGGGTCCTGGGGGTTCCGGTGTCGTCGGAATAAATGGCGCGACAGCACATCTTATTGCGCCGGGCGATCTGGTCATCATCATGTCGTACCTCATCGTTGGCGAAGAGGAGCGTTGTGGCCATTCGGCGAAGGTGGTGCACGTCGACGCGGTCAACAGCATTGTTGGACTGAGGTCCGATCCGGCGCAGCCCGTCCCCGGCGCTCAGGGCTCCGGCGTTGTTGATTAGCAGGCTTGTGAGCTGGGGAATTG
Organism: Mycobacterium pseudoshottsii JCM 15466; assembly: GCF_003584745.1. Classification (NCBI taxonomy): domain Bacteria; kingdom Bacillati; phylum Actinomycetota; class Actinomycetes; order Mycobacteriales; family Mycobacteriaceae; genus Mycobacterium; species Mycobacterium pseudoshottsii. The sequence continues at coordinate 3,524,569 of NZ_AP018410.1, read as the reverse complement.
TGGATTGAGGAGGTCTAGGCGGCGGTTGGCGGTCAAAGCGGTGATCCGGCAGGCTTCGGCGATGTTGTCGGCGCCGTTGAGGCGGTGCAGATTGATCGCGGTGTTGCGTAGCGTTGCTAGGACCTGTGCGCCGTTTCCGGTATGTGCCCCAGGGCTCCGGCGTTGTTGATTAGCAGGCTTGTGAGCTGGGTTGATGATCTTTGGTGCCGCGCTATTGGGGCCGGAGTGTAGGCACGGGCTATCTGGAGAACGATCGAGTTGGTTACTGTTCGTCGTTGGTCTGGAGTTGCCCGTGCCTACCGTTTCAGTATTGCGTGTGTCGTCGGTTCCAGAGGTGTTCGACCGCTGGAGTCCTGGTGAGCGCAGCGAGCTCATCGGATCGGAGTTTCTCGATGTGTTGGCCTCGGTGCCAGACCCGAGGGGCCCACGCGGTCGGAGGTATTCGCTGGTGGCTTTGTTGGCGATTGCGGTTCTGGCCACTGCCGCGGGGATGCGCGGCTATGCTGGTTTTGCCACATGGGCGGCCACCGCTCCCGATGATGTGTTGGCCCAATTAGGGGTCCGGTTCCGGCGGCCCAGTGAGAAGACCTTCCGCGCTGTTTTGTCTCGGCTAGACCCCGCCGACCTCAACGCCAGGATGGGCAGTTACTTCACTGCACACGTGGCCAGCAGCGACCCCAGTGGATTGGTGCCGATCGCGTTGGACGGCAAGATGCTGCGTGGTGCTTTACGCGCCAAAGCGACAGCCACGCATCTCGTGTCGGTGTTCGCCCACCGTGCCCGATTGGTGCTCGGTCAACTCGCTGTCGCCGAGAAAAGCAATGAAATTCCCTGCGTACGCGCCCTGCTCACGCTGCTGCCGGGTAGCTTGCGGTGGCTGGTCACCGTGGATGCGATGCATACCCAGGTCGTCACCGCGAAGTTGATCTGCGCCACCTTGAAGTCGCACTACCTGATGATCGTCAAGTCCAACCAAGCCAAAATATTTGCGCGTATCACCGCGCTGCCCTGGGCCGAGGTGCCCGCAGCCGCTACCGACGACTCCCGCGGCCACGGCCGTGTCGAGACCCGCACCCTGCAAATCATCACCGCTGCACGAGGAATCGGCTTCCCCTACGCAAAACAAATCATCCGGATCACTCGTGAACGCTTGATCACCGCCACCGACCAGCGCAGCGTGGAGGTGGTCTATGCCATCTGCAGCCTGCCGTTCGAGCACGCCCGCCCTACCGCGATCATGACCTGGATGCGTCAACACTGGGGAATCGAGAACAGCCTGCACTGGATACGCGACGTCACCTTCGACGAAGACCGTCAAAGGGCACATACCCAGGGCTCCGGCGTTGTTGATTAGCAGGCTTGTGAGCTGGGTTGATGATCTTTGGTGCCGCGCTATTGGGGCCGGAGTGTAGGCACGGGCTATCTGGAGAACGATCGAGTTGGTTACTGTTCGTCGTTGGTCTGGAGTTGCCCGTGCCTACCGTTTCAGTATTGCGTGTGTCGTCGGTTCCAGAGGTGTTCGACCGCTGGAGTCCTGGTGAGCGCAGCGAGCTCATCGGATCGGAGTTTCTCGATGTGTTGGCCTCGGTGCCAGACCCGAGGGGCCCACGCGGTCGGAGGTATTCGCTGGTGGCTTTGTTGGCGATCGCGGTTCTGGCCACTGCCGCGGGGATGCGCGGCTATGCTGGTTTTGCCACATGGGCGGCCACCGCTCCCGATGATGTGTTGGCCCAATTAGGGGTCCGGTTCCGGCGGCCCAGTGAGAAGACCTTCCGCGCTGTTTTGTCTCGGCTAGACCCCGCCGACCTCAACGCCAGGATGGGCAGTTACTTCACTGCACACGTGGCCAGCAGCGACCCCAGTGGATTGGTGCCGATCGCGTTGGACGGCAAGATGCTGCGTGGTGCTTTACGCGCCAAAGCGACAGCCACGCATCTCGTGTCGGTGTTCGCCCACCGTGCCCGATTGGTGCTCGGTCAACTCGCTGTCGCCGAGAAAAGCAATGAAATTCCCTGCGTACGTGCCCTGCTCACGCTGCTGCCGGGTAGCTTGCGGTGGCTGGTCACCGTGGATGCGATGCATACCCAGGTCGTCACCGCGAAGTTGATCTGCGCCACCTTGAAGTCGCACTACCTGATGATCGTCAAGTCCAACCAAGCCAAAATATTTGCGCGTATCACCGCGCTGCCCTGGGCCGAGGTGCCCGCAGCCGCTACCGACGACTCCCGCGGCCACGGCCGTGTCGAGACCCGCACCCTGCAAATCATCACCGCTGCACGAGGAATCGGCTTCCCCTACGCAAAACAAATCATCCGGATCACTCGTGAACGCTTGATCACCGCCACCGACCAGCGCAGCGTGGAGGTGGTCTATGCCATCTGCAGCCTGCCGTTCGAGCACGCCCGCCCTACCGCGATCATGACCTGGATGCGTCAACACTGGGGAATCGAGAACAGCCTGCACTGGATACGCGACGTCACCTTCGACGAAGACCGTCAAAGGGCACATACCGGAAACGGCGCACAGGTCCTAGCAACGCTACGCAACACCGCGATCAATCTGCACCGCCTCAACGGCGCCGACAACATCGCCGAAGCCTGCCGGATCACCGCTTTGACCGCCAACCGCCGCCTAGACCTCCTCAATCCACAATTCCCCAGCTCACAAGCCTGCTAATCAACAACGCAGGAGCCCTGGGGGGTGTACTGAGATCGTCACCGTTCTGAAACGAGCGTGGTTGCCGCTGGTGCTGGCGGTGGTGTTTGCCGTCGGTGGTTTCGCGGTGTCGCGGGTTCGCGGGATGTTCGGCTCGCAGCAGCTGCCGACCTACGCTGATAGCACGCCCGCGGGTAGCGTCAGCAGCTCGGGCCCCAAGCGCGTGCGATACGAGATCTTCGGCGCACCAGGCACCATCGCCGACATCAACTACATGGACCCGGCCGGCGAAGCTCAGCAGCTCAACGACGTCGCACTGCCCTGGTCGATTGAGGTCGAAACGGACGCACCGTCGATGGTGGCCAACATCATCGCGCAGGGAAACAGCGATTTCCTCGGCTGCCGTATCTCGTCTGACGGCGAGGTCAAGGATGAACGGACCTCCAGCGCCGTGAGTGCATACGTGTATTGCATTGCGAAGTCCGCGTGACCACCCGGGTGTTTCGCCCATCGTCGCGAGAGGTGCGCACCGAGCCCGCATTGCTGGCGCGCTGGATCCGTCGCCTGGCGATCCCGATCATGTTGGGTTGGCTGGCGATCATCGTCCTCATCAACATCCTGGTTCCTTCGCTTCAACAAGTCGCGGCCGATAACTCGGTGTCGATGAATCCCGCCGGCGCCCCGTCACTGCAGGCGATAAAGGAGATGGGCCGGGTGTTCGGCGAGTCCAGGTCCGACAGCGTCGCGCTGATCCTCCTGGAGGGTCGACAACCGCTGGGGGCCGATGCTCACGAGTACGACGACGACCTGGTGACGCGACTGCGGGCCGATACCGCCCACGTCCAAAATGTCCAGGACTTCTGGGGTGATCCGCTGACCGAAGGCAGCGCTCAGAGCCCGGACGGCAAGGCCGCCTACCTTCAGCTGTACCTCTCCGGGAACATCGGCGACACACTGGCCAACGAGTCGGTCGGGGCGGTGTGGGCGGCTGTGGATGCGCGCCCGCCGCCGCCCGGTGTGAAGGTGTATGTCACCGGTCCGGCGGCACTGCAGGCGGACCTGATCCACTCTGCTGAACGCACGGTCAGAACGATCAAGATTGCTACGTTCACGGTGATCATCGTGCTGATGTTGTTCTTCTTCCGTTCGGCCCCAACCGTTCTGGTGCTGCTCGGTGTGGTCGGTATTCAGCTGTCGGCGGCGACCGGTGTCGCCGCCGTGATCGGCTATCTCGGGGTCGTCGAGCTGTCAACGTTTGCGGTCAACCTCGTGGTCGCCATGGCTATCGCGACCGGGACCGACTACGCGATCTTTTTGATCGGCCGCTACCAGGAAGCGCGCGCCGCGGGGGTCGACCGCGAATCGGCGTACTACGAGATGTGGCACGGCACTGCGCACGTTGTGTTGGCTTCGGGGCTGACGATCGCCGGCGCCGCGTTGTGTATGAGCCTGACCCGAATGCCGTATTTGCAGAGCCTCGGCGTGCCGACCGCAGTAGCCATGCTGGTGGCCTTGAGTGTTGCGTTGACCCTGGGCCCGGCTGCGGTCACCGTCGCCAGTCGGTTCGGCCTGCTGGAGCCCAAGCGTGCCATACGAATTCGCTTCTGGCGTCGCATCGGAACCGCGGTGGTGCGGTGGCCCGCACCGATTCTGCTCGCGTCACTGGCGGCGGCCCTGGTCGGACTGATAGCACTGCCGTTCTACCAACCCAGCTACAACGATCGCCGATACATCCCCGGCGACATCGAGGCCAATGCGGGCTATGCGGCCGCCGAGCAGCACTTCTCGGCGGCCCGGATGAATCCTGAGGTTCTGCTGGTTGAGGCCGACCACGACCTGCGCAACCCGGCTGACTTCTTGGTGATCGACAAGCTCGCCAAAGCCATTTTCCGCGTGCCAGGTGTTGCGCGGGTGCAGGCGATCACCCGGCCGGATGGTGCACCGATCCAGCACACCTCGATACCCTTCATGATGAGTATGCAGGGCGTCGGTGTACAACAGAACATGAAGTTGATGTTTGACCGCATCGACGATATGAAAGCTCAGGCCGAGTCGTTGGGCAACACGGTGGCGATCATGAAGCGGATGCAGGCTTCGATGTCCCGAATGGCCGGAGTGGGCGACGGTCTCGTCGTCGACATGGATGACATGCAGACCGCCGTTCGCGACGCGCGGGACAGTTTGGCGGATTTCGAGGATTTCTTCCGACCGATCCGCAACTACTTCCACTGGGAGCCGCACTGCTTCGACATCCCGGTGTGCTGGGCTCTGCGGTCGGTGTCCGATTCCGTCGACGGGATCGACGCGATGACCGACCAGATGGATCGGATGATCAAGGGTATGACCGACTTGAACGCCCTGATACCGGAGATGATCGCGCAGTTCCCCCCCCCATGATCGCAACCATGGAGAGCATGCAGCAGATGATGCTGACGATGCACAGCACCATGTCCGGCATGTACCGCCAGATGGACAAATTGAGCCACGGCGCAGCCGAAATGGGTAAGGCTTTCGACGCGGCGCGCAACGACGACTCCTTCTACCTGCCGTCTGAGGTCTTCGACAATCCCGACTTCCGGCGCGCGATGGATCTGTTCATCTCGCCGGACGGCAAGTCGTTGCGGATGATCATCTCGCACCGCGGTGATCCGGCGTCGGCAGAAGGGATATCGCGGGTGGATCCGATCAAATTGGCGGCGATCGAGGCGCTCAAGGGAACCCCGCTGGAGAATGCCAAGGTGTCACTGGGCGGAACTGCCTCGGTCTACCACGACCTGTCGGAAGGTACTCGATACGATCTTGTAATCGCGGTGATCGCCACGGTCTGCCTGATTTTCGCGATCATGCTGTTGATCACGAGGAGTCTGGTCGCCGCGATGGTGATCGTGGGCACGGTGCTGCTATCGCTGGGCGCATCCGTTGGACTCTCGGTTCTACTGTGGCAGTACATCGTGGGTCTGCCGCTGCAGTGGATGGTGATGTCGATGGCTGTCATCATCCTGTTGGCGGTCGGCGCGGACTACAACCTGATGATGGTGGCCAGGTTCAAAGAGGAGATTCCGGCCGGGCTGAAGACGGGGATCATCCGCGCGATGGGTGGAGCAGGCAGTGTAGTGACGGCGGCAGGTCTGGTATTCGCCTTTACGATGACTTCGATGGTGGTCAGTGATCTGCGCACCATCGGTCAGATCGGGACGTTCATCGGGCTCGGCCTGCTGTTTGACACGCTGATCGTGCGGTCGTTCATGGTGCCCTCCATCGCGGCGCTGCTCGGCCGGTGGTTCTGGTGGCCGATCAATGTACGGACCCGACCCGCTCGGGCACGGCCGGTGCGGCCGCAAGCCTGATCCGATAATGGAGGCCGAATCATATGGCGGACTGGCTAGTTCGATAATCGGCCCATACGTGCGCCGCACCCCGATTGATCCCTCTGTGCGAACGCGTAGTGGTGTCCATGTCGTCAGGGACTACCGGAAAAAGCTCGGTGAAGTACCGAACACGGATACAATGTGCTGCGGAAGCTTGCATAACGCCAACTACGACACGCACATCAGCCGAGCCGGACCGGCCACTCGGCGCTGGCTGGTCTGAACGCAATTTTCGAGTTGAAGTAGCGAGAAATGGGGGATGGAAGCACCGTGAGCGTCAATCCATTCGACGACGAGAACGGCACCTTCTTCGTCGTGGTTAACGACGAGGAACAACACAGCCTGTGGCCAGTCTTCGCTGAGGTGCCGGCGGGCTGGCGGGTGGTCTTCGGTGAGGCAGCGCGCGCTGCGTGTCTGGACTACGTGGAACAGAACTGGCCCGATATCCGGCCGAAGAGTCTGCGCGAGCGGTTAGCTCAGGACCGGCCCGTTGAAGCGTAAGTCATCGGGTCCGCGCCGGTCGGATGGATATTGGTGAGCGCGCCCTTCCGCTGACGCGGGGCGGCTGGATATTTGGCTTGCGCATCTACACGACGATCGTTGACCCGCGGCGCGTGCGCCTTGGCCGCGCCCGCCGCGGTCAGCACCTCGCGCTCCTGGTGATAGCCGTTGCGCACCACCAGGCGGTGGCCGTCTCGTCGAGTTGGTCGGCGAACCGGGCTGCGTAGGCGGCGACCTCGGCCTGCAGTACGGCGGTCAGCATCGGCCGAGCACCGTCGCGGACGATCTCATCGAGCAACGACCGATGATCGGCGGCCATGTCGTTGGCCTCCGCGGCATCGTGATCTGTGGTGAGCACGGGCGTAACTTCCCAACCAGCGCGCCAACGTCGTTCTTGATCAGAGTTTCTGGACTTTCAGATCATCCACGGGAGGGTGCGCCCACTTTCACGCCCCCTCACCAAAGCTCATGTCGGGTAGTCCTGGCGCATTGGTGCGCCGGGGCTGGCCAGGTCCTCCCACCCGGTTTCCCATCCCGTCTGCCCGAGCTTCAAATAACCAGGTGTCATCAAGGGGGGCACTCACGTTCGCCCGTCCGGCCCTCCCCTCCTGGTCGCTCCTCCGGATGGAAACGGAGGCCCTTAGGTTCCTTCCCTGAGCTTCGCACCAGGCAGGACCAGTCGACGCACGTCAGAGCGGGGATCGGTCACGAACACCAACCGAGAACTACGCGACCGGCACCACCGACCTCCTACTCGCGAGTTCACTCACACACACGACATCGCTTCGCACGCACAGGTTCTGATCATTGCTCATGGCATCGCCCAGGACGACCATTGCTGATTTCTGTAGGCATGTTGAAGCGCGAATGCCGGAATTACTGCGACATCAGCGGTTTCCGGCGCGCGCTGTCGAAAACAGCTGGCCTGACCCCGATTGGGATCCATGGCTTATGAGAGCCTTGCAGCAGCCCACGCTGTGGGCAGGAAGGTTCGACAAGATCATGGCAACGAGGAAGCGGCATAGCACCGGCGATGACCTCATCGACGAACTCGACCGCATCGCCGCCCAGCGCGGCACCTACCCGGCCGTACTCTGATGCGACAACGGACCCGAATTAGCCTGTGCAGCAATGGCCGACTGGGCCAACGAACATGTCGGCCTGCACTTCATCCCACCCGGTGAGCCCTGGCGAAACGGCTACGTCGAATCATTCAACTCCCGCATCCGTGACGAATGCCTCAACATCAATAACTTCTGGTCCCTGCCCTAGGCCCGCGTGGTCATCAGCGACTGGAAACACGACTAGAACCGACACCGCCGCCGCTCAGCCCTGGGATACCAAGCCCCCGCCGACTACGCTGCCACCTGTACACACCAATGAACGACTCTCGTTCTCCGTGGACCAATTCATGGGGTCCGGTCACAGCGCTTACCGCGGCGACCCGGCGCGGCAGAACCGAGTGGTTCTCAATTTCCGCACGTCGGCATTCGATCGAGACTTTGATCGGCGCTTCGGAATCGGCGGCTTTTACCACCTCCGGCCTCGCAGGCCGGTTTGGGATGTATTCGAGCGTTTTCATGTCTGGTGTCTGCCATACTTTCTGCCTATGGCCTTCAGTCCCGCCCACCGCCTCCTCGCCCGCTTGGGAAGCACCTCGATCTACAAGAGAGTTTGGCGGTACTGGTACCCGTTGATGACGCGCGGGCTCGGTGCCGACAAAATTGCATTCCTCAATTGGGCCTATGAGGAAGATCCGCCGATAGACCTGACGTTGGAGGTATCCGACGAGCCCAACCGAGACCACATCAACATGTACCACCGCACGGCCACCCACGTGGAGCTGAGCGGCAAACGGGTCTTGGAGGTCAGTTGCGGCCACGGCGGCGGAGCCTCCTACCTCACGCGCACCCTGCATCCGGCCTCCTACACGGGGCTGGACTTGAACCGGGCCGGCATCAAGCTGTGCCAGCGACGACACAACCTCCCTGGTTTGGATTTCGTGCGGGGCGACGCCGAAAACCTGCCCTTCGAGGACGAATCCTTCGACGTGGTACTCAATGTCGAAGCCTCGCATTGCTACCCGCACTTTAGTCGTTTCCTCGCCGAGGTAGTGCGCGTCCTGCGCCCGGGAGGATATCCCCTGTACACCGACCTGCGCCCTAGCAATGAGATCGCCGAATGGGAGGCTGACCTGGCCGGCAGCCCGCTGCGGCAACTCTCGCAACGGGAAATCAATGCGGAGGTGGTGCGCGGTATAGAGAAGGATTCACACACGTCACGGGTGCTGGTCGATCGCAATCTGCCAGCCTTCCTGCGTTTCGCGGACCGCGCGGTAGGTAGGCAGCTGTCCCGCTACCTGGAAGGCGGGGAACTCTCGTACCGGATGTACTGCTTCACTAAGGATTTCGCGGCGTCCCGATGAACCCAGCTGAGCGCGAGTTCGGCATTGTCGTATACGGCGCCACCGGCTTCTCCGGTACGTTGACCGCCGAACGCCTCGCCCAGAGCGGGTCGGCGCACGGATGTCCCGGCCGGCCGCTCTAGTGAACGGCTGCGGGCTACGCGAGAGACGTTGTGCTCGATTTCGGCTCTGCCGATGGCGATGAGCTGGTGGCGTGGGAGTTTGACCATGCCGGCCCCACCAGCCCCGGCGACCGCACCCTCATTTACGCCGCTGCCCTGCAACGCATCCATACCCGCCGCGTAGGCCTGGTGGAAGCCCGTCGCCAAAGCCCCAGCCAACAGACAGATCCGCCCAACGGCGGCGATGGCTGACAATTCCCGAGCAGCGGGTGCTAGCACCGATTGTGACAGTCGAATCGACGCATCGGCCGTGTCGAACGGAGGTGTTGAAATGGTTGTACCCGAGAACTATTGCCTTCCGCAGGACGCCGACCGTGCGCTGATGCAGGTCATACTGGCTGTACGGGACCGGATGCTTGGATCAGCGAGGGGAGTGGCGTGAGTCGGAGGTTCGCCTTCTACGGCCGAGTGAGCACGGAGGACGCTCAAGCCCCAGAGGCGAGTCGAATCTGGCAGAAACGGCGGGCCATCGACCTGATCACTCCGCATGGCGGGGTCCTCATCGGTGATTACTTCGATGTGGGACAAAGCCGTTCGCTGCCGTGGAAGCGGAGGCCCGAAGCGTCGTGTCTCCAAGTTGTCGTGATCCGGGAGGTTGTTAACGGCGTGCTGCTTGAAAGTGGGAGGGCCTCCTGACGGGGTGGATGTGTCTGCATGCACCCGTAGGAGGTCCTTGTGTCTCACGCTAACGCTCGTACCAATGTGTTCGCTGGTCAGTTGATCGTTCGTGAAGACGAGGTGACTGCGCGACTTGATGAATGGATCGCCACCTTGGCCAATCCGGAAGACCTCGCCGCGGGCAGGACGTCGACCCGGCAGCCGGTACTGGCTACGCCGGCATGCAACGCCAGCTTCGCGAGGCGAATGCCCAGGTTGCTGCTTTGGTTACCGCCGTGGAGTCTGGCGTGGCCGTGGAGGACTTGACCGCCGCATTGCATCGCCGCACCGCCGAGCGTGACGAGCTGAAGGCCCGTCTTGAGCAAGTGGAGCGGCCCCGTGTCATGTCCGCCGCACAGATCAGCGAATTAGTCGAGGAACTGGGTGGGCTGTCAGCCGTGCTCGGTGCCGCGACCGGGGCGGAACGCGCATAGGTGTAGGCAAGCCTAGGTTTGCGTCTTTGACTACGACCCCTACCTGGGGCGGGTCAAGGCGACGGCCGACTTGAGTCGTGTCGTCGGATGTGTCCGAGGGGGGACTTGAACCCCCACGCCCATTAGTAGGGCACTAGCACCTCAAGCTAGCGCGTCTGCCATTCCGCCACTCGGACAAACCAACCGCATCGGTCGGCAGCTAAGGCTATCGGATGGGTGCGGCTGGACCCAACTTGGCCGGACGTCGGCCCGTTGGTGGGGTTGCGGCAACCTGAATGTGCGGGCGGCGTCAGCGGCTGGGCCGAGGGTGGTAGGAAAGGTGACTGTGACCCAAAAGAATGGGGAGACCGGGACTTCAACCGACTCGCGCGATGACGTTGCCGAGGTTGTCAGCAGATTGATTCGGTTCGACACCACCAACACCGGCGAACCTGAGACCACCAAGGGCGAGGCGGAGTGCGCCCGCTGGGTAGCCGAACAACTCGCAGAGGTCGGGTACCAGACCGAATACGTGGAGTCCGGTGCACCGGGCCGGGGCAACGTGTTCGCTCGCCTTCGGGGCGCGGACAGCTCCCGGGGCGCCTTGCTGATCCACGGCCATCTGGACGTGGTGCCGGCCGAGGCCGCCGATTGGAGCGTGCACCCGTTTTCCGGCGCGATCGAAGACGGTTATGTCTGGGGCCGCGGCGCGGTCGACATGAAGGACATGGTCGGGATGATGATCGTGGTTGCCCGGCACTTCCGCCGAGCCGGGATCGTGCCACCTCGCGACCTGGTTTTTGCCTTCCTCGCCGACGAGGAGCACGGTGGCCACTTCGGTGCGCACTGGCTCGTCGATAACCGCCCAGATCTATTCGACGGTGTCACCGAGGCGGTCGGCGAGGTTGGCGGCTTTTCCCTGACCGTCCCGCGCCGGGACGGGGGTGAACGCCGGCTGTACCTGGTCGAGACCGCCGAAAAGGGAATCCTGTGGATGCGCTTGACGGCCCAGGGGAGGGCGGGCCACGGCTCCATGGTGCACGACCACAACGCAGTCACCACGGTCGCCGAGGCGGTAGCCCGGCTGGGCCGTCACCAGTTTCCGCTCGTGATCACCGACACCGTCGCCCAGTTTCTCCACGCGGTGAGCGAGGAGACCGGGCTCGAACTCGATCCCGACTCACCGGACCTGGAAGGGACTCTGGACAAACTCGGCCCGATCGCTCGCATGCTCAAGGCGGTGCTGCGCGATACCGCGAATCCGACCATGCTCAAAGCCGGGTACAAGGCGAACGTCATCCCGGCGACGGCGGAGGCGGTGGTGGACTGTCGCGTCCTGCCAGGCCGTCAGGCGGCATTCGAGGCCGAAGTCGACGAGCTGATCGGCCCCGATGTGAGCCGGGAGTGGATAAGCGAGTTGGCGTCTTATGAGACCAGCTTTGACGGGGACCTTGTCGATGCCATGAATGCCGCGGTGCTGTCGGTCGATCCCGACGGCCGAACGGTTCCCTACATGCTGTCCGGTGGGACCGATGCGAAAGCCTTCGCTCGCTTGGATATTCGCTGCTTTGGCTTCAGCCCGCTGCGGTTGCCGCCGGAACTGGATTTCGCCGCGCTGTTCCACGGTGTCGATGAGCGGGTGCCCATCGACGCGCTCAGGTTCGGCACCGAGGTACTGACACACTTCCTGACACACTGCTAGTCGGAAAGCGCAGGAGAGGACTGACCATGACATCGCCAGACCCGTACGACGCGCTACCCAAACTGCCTTCATTCAGCCTGACCTCGGCTTCGATCACCGACGGGCAGCCGCTTGCCACACCACAAGTCAGCGGAATCATGGGAGCGGGCGGGGAGGATGTCAGCCCGCAACTGAGCTGGTCGGGATTCCCCGAAGGGACGCGCAGCTTCGCGGTCACCGTCTATGACCCCGATGCCCCCACCCTGTCCGGGTTCTGGCATTGGGCGGTGGCCAACCTGCCCGCCGACGTCACCGAATTGCCTGCCGGGGCCGGCGACGGCCGCGAACTACCGGGGGGTGCGCTCGCCCTGGTCAACGACGCGGGCATGCGGCGCTACATCGGCGCCGCGCCGCCAGCCGGGCACGGTGTGCACCGCTACTACGTCGCGGTGCATGCGGTCGACGTCGACAAGCTCGAACTCAGCGAGGACGCCAGCCCTGCTTTCCTGGGGTTCAACCTGTTCCAGCACGCAATCGCGCGCGCGGTCATCCACGGGACCTACGAACAGACATAGCCGTCACGGCCCGCGCGGGCACGGCGGTTTCGGGTCGGGTAGACCACGCCGTCCTTGATCCGGCCGCCTGATCGGCATGAATGCCGGTGTGGCAGTTCTGTCGGTGTGCGCCGATAGTATTCGAACATGCATTCGAATGGATGTTCGGATCGGGAGTCGGTGGTCGCGACGCTGGACCGGCTCGGTCGTGCGGTCGATGCGTTGGTTGAGGTGTCGTTCGAGGCGTTGACCACTCCGGAGCGGTTGCGGGTGTTGGAGCGGTTGGAGGTGGTGGCGCGTCGGTTGCCGGCGGCCCAGTATGCGTTGCTCAACCAGCTTGATGAGCAGGCTGGTGAGGCGGAGTTGGGTGGGCGACTGGCGGCGGTGGTGGCCAGTCGGTTGCGGATCACCCGCAGCGAGGCGGGTCGCCGGGTGGCTGAGGCTGCCGAGGTGGGGCCGCGGCGCGCGTTGAGCGGTCAGCCGGTGGGGCCGGTGTTGACGGCCACGGCCGTGGCTTTGCGGCAGGGGGTCGTGGGGGAGGGTCACGTCCGGGTGATTCGTGACTTCTTTCGGCAGCTACCTGCTGGCGTCGACGTGGGGACCCGGGACAGGGCCGAGGCTCATCTGGCGAAGCTGGCTACCCAGTTTCGTCCTGATCAGTTGGCCAGGTTGGCCGGGCGGTTGATGGATTGCCTCAATCCTGATGGTCGCCATAGCGATGAGGACCGGGCGCGGCGGCGTGGTCTGAGCCTGGGTAGGCAGGGGTTGGACGGGATGTCGCGCATTAGCGGGTGGCTGACCCCGGAGGCGCGCGCTGGGTTGGAGGCGGTGTGGGCCAAGCTGGCCGCACCGGGGATGTGTAACCCCGAGGACGAGGCCGCGGTGGTGGATGGGCCGGTGTCGCGCGACGCCGCTGATCGTGACAGTCGCAGTGTGAGTCAACGTCAACATGACGGGTTCAATGCGGCGTTGCGGGCGGTGTTGGCGTCGGGAGAGCTGGGGCAGCATAACGGGTTGCCGGCGTCGATCATCGTGTCGACCACGCTGAAGGAGTTGGAGGCCGCCGCGGGCAGGGGGCTGACCGGTGGGGGCACGTTGCTGCCGATGTCGGATGTGATCCGGTTGGCTCGTCACGCGCATCACTATCTGGCGGTGTTTGATCGGGGTGAGGCGATCGGGCTCTATCACGCCAAACGGTTGGCCACACCGGGGCAGCGGATCGTTCTTTACGCCAAAGATCGCGGTTGCACCCGCCCGGGCTGTGACGTGGCGGGCTATCAGTGCGAGGTGCATCATGTCGCCGCATGGGCCATCAGCGGGCGCACCGATATCAACCAACTCACCCTGGCCTGCGGCCCGGATCACAAATTGCTCGAGCAAGGCTGGCGCACCCGCAAGAACGCTCACGGCGATACCGAATGGCTCCCACCGCCGCACCTCGACCACGGACAGCCAAGAACCAACAGCTACCACCACCCGGAAAAACTGCTCCGCGACAGCGCCGACGATGACGACGAGGGTCACGGGGCGGCGTAAGCCTGTCGCTCCTAACTGGGCGGACGTCCCCGCTCGGCGGCGTTGGAGCCGACCGCTTCGTGCAGTGAGCCGAAACCGCCCTGGTGCAGCCGGCGGGCGATGCCGTCGTGAATGTGCTTGGACCACAGGCCCCCGCCGTAGATGAAGCCGGTATAGCCCTGCAGCAACGATGCACCGGCGGTAATTCGGTCCCAGGCATCCTCGGCGGTTTCGATGCCGCCCACACTGATCAGGGTCAGTCGATCGCCGACGCGCTGATAGAGCCGGCGCAACACCTCGAGTGAGCGCTCTGCCACCGGCGGCCCGGAAATGCCGCCCGCGCCGAGTTGGCCGACGCCAGGGGTCAGCAACCCATCGCGCGACACGGTGGTGTTGGTCGCAACGATGCCGGCCAGGCCAAGCTCGACGGCCAAGTCGGCGACCTCGTCGACGTCGGAATCGGAGAGGTCGGGCGCAATCTTCACCAGTACCGGTGTCGACGTTTCGGCCAGCACGGCGGCCAGGATGGGCCGTAGTGACTCCACCGCCTGCAAATCCCGCAATCCCGGTGTGTTCGGGGAGCTGACGTTGACCACCAGGTAGGACGCCAGCGGGCCGACCAGTCTGGCGCTGGCCCGGTAATCGTCAACCGCCTGGTCGGCCGGGGTGGTCTTGGTCTTGCCGATGTTGACCCCGACGGGTACTTCGGGATGGTGGCGGGCCAGCCGGATTGCGAGTGCGCCCGCGCCGTGGTTGTTGAATCCCATCCGGTTGAGCAGCGCTAGGTCCTCGGGCAACCGGAACAGCCGTGGGGCCGGGTTACCGGGCTGCGGGTGCGCGGTGACCGTGCCGACTTCGGCATAGCCGAAGCCCATCGCGGCCCAGGTGTCCAGTCCGGTGCCGTCCTTGTCGAACCCCGCGGCCAGTCCGAGCGGGCCGGGAAATCGCACCCCAAACACGGTAGAAGCCAGCACCGGGTCGGTCGGGCCCAGCCATCGCGTCAACATCCGCCGTACCGGTGTGGCCGCGGTGGCACCGCGCAGCACGGCAAAAACCAACTTGTGCACCCGCTCGGGCGGCAGCAGGAACAGCAGCCTACGCAGCAAGCAGTACATTCGAGACCCGTCCTGGTGCGGGTTGGCCACCGTCACAGTTCCGACTGGTCGGGCATCGGGCTATCCAGACGAGACTTCTTGCGACGCAACAACACACGTCTGCTGCCGTCGGTGTAGAGGCGCACCAGGGTCAGCTCCCAGCCGCGATACTCGGCCTCGATGGACAGCCGGGTGGATGCGCTGAGCCTGGTCACTTCCGGCGGCAGGCGCAGTGGCGCCCACTCATACTCGTCCGACATGTCGGTGGCCCAGCCGGCGGGCAACTGGCCCCGCCGCGACACGGAACTGCTGGTCAAGGGACACCTGCCGCATGCTCGATGACCTGTACCCCAGCGCCTGACCCGGACACGACGAATAAGGTGCCTGACGCTTCGTCAAAGGCCAACGAGTTGGGTTGCTGCACGGTTGGGTAACGCACCTTTTCCACGGGTATTCCGGTGCTGAGATCGTAACCAATAACGAGGTTCGCCGCGGTCTGGGACACCCAGGCCAGTTGATTCGACCCCGCTAGCCCGTACGGGTCCTGTGGCACCGGGTAGGCCTGGCGCAGGATCAGCGGGTCAACGCCATACACCAGCAATTGGCCGCCACGGGTATCTGCGACCAGCACTCGCCCCAGCGAGTCGGCGGCCATGGTGGTCGCCCCCTCACCGGCGCGTAGTGCCTGTTCGGCGCGCCCGTCGGCGTCGATCGTCGTCACCGAAGTCTGTCCGCGGTCCAACACGACGGCTGTGTTTCCTTGCGTAACGACCGCATCGACGCGGGCGAAGATCTTGATCAGGCTGAGGACCTGGGCGGTGCCGGCGGAGGCGGGGGTTTGCGGTGAGGCCAGGGTGTACAGGGCGCCGTCGGCGGTGCCCAAAACCAGCTTCCCGTCCATCCGGCGTGCGATCGCGGTGAATTCGGTGTCTGCCGAATCGGCCACGTTGACCTGCGATACGCCCCCACTGGGCAGGTCCACCACGAAGTAGCCGCCACGGGCAGACGCGTAGGCCTTGCCGTGGCCGTCACCGGTCAACCCGGTTGCGGGCCCGGGAAGTGTGATTGGTCGAGCTGGGGTTTGCTCCTGAGCGAACACGCTGATGCTGGCCGGCGCCGATGCGTCCGAACCCGGGCTCAGAACGGCCAACCTGCCGGAGTCGACGTCATACACCGCCGCCTGCGGATGCCCGCCCAGCGGCCGAACCACACCTGCCGGAGGCTGAGAAATCGGCGGAGACACGGCCGGCCGCGCGGGCTCGATCGTGGGCGGCGCCGATTGCGGCGGGCCCGAAGAACAGCCCGTCAACAGGGTCAGCAGGGTCAGCAAAATGACTGGTGCGTAAAAATAGCGCTGAAGTGGTTTTCTATGATTTCGCAGCAACGTCTACCCTCTGAATGTCGGCCATGGACTCGAAAATTTAAGGAACGTTGTCGCATCCAATCTCGTCATGTTGCCCACGGAAAGTATTTCTGACGAGGTATTGTCTGGGCATGACCGTCGCTGCTGACCGGCATACCGCAGACAAAGGGTTTGCGATCGAAGACATGTTGACGGGCATTTTCGCCAGTGGGTACGGGCAAGTCGGAGATGGCCACAGTTTCTCCTTCCGCATCGAACACCGCTCGCTCGTTGTCGAAATTTACCGACCCCGTCTGACCGGGCCGGTTCCGCAGGCCGAAGACGTCGTCGCACGGTCGGTCCGCGGCTTGGTCGATATCGACCTCACCGACGAGCGCAGCCTGGCGGCGGCGGTGCGTGATTCTGTCACGCATGCCCTGCCTGCGTCGCACTAGTCACATCTCATAACGGGCTCTCGCACCAGGTACGGTCGTCGTCGTGTCTGCAGTTGCGGCGATGTCCTGGTGGCAAGTCATCTCGTTGGCTGTCGTGCAGGGTCTGACCGAATTCTTGCCGGTTTCCTCATCGGGACACCTGGCAGTGGTGTCGCGGGTTTTCTTCAGCGACGATGCCGGTGCTTCTTTCACTGCGGTCACCCAGCTGGGCACCGAAGCCGCCGTACTGGTCTACTTCGCCCGCGACATCGTGCGCATCCTGCGGGCCTGGTTCGACGGTCTGGTGGTTAAGTCGCATCGCAACGCGGACTATCGCCTTGGCTGGTACGTCATCATCGGAACCATCCCAATCTGTGTGTTGGGGCTGCTGTTCAAGGACGAGATTCGGTCGGGCGTGCGAAACCTGTGGGTGGTGGCCACGGCGCTGGTGGTGTTCTCTGGGGTAATCGCGCTTGCCGAATACCTGGGCCGCCAGAGCCGTCACGTCGAACAGCTCACCTGGCGCGATGGCCTGGTGGTCGGGGTTGCCCAGACCCTGGCGCTGGTTCCTGGGTTTTCTCGGTCCGGCTCGACCATCAGCGCCGGCCTGTTTCTAGGGCTAGACCGTGAGTTGGCCGCCCGGTTCGGCTTCCTGCTCGCCATACCGGCGGTGTTCGCGTCCGGGTTGTTCTCCCTGCCCGATGCCTTCCACCCCGCGACGGAGGGCATGAGCGCTACCGGTCCGCAGCTATTGGTGGCCACCCTCATCGCTTTTGTGGTCGGCCTCGCCGCGGTGTCATGGTTCTTGCGGTTTCTGCTGCGCCACAGCATGTATTGGTTCGTCGGCTACCGGGTGGCGGTTGGCGTGGTAGTGCTGATTCTGCTGGCTACCGGTACGGTCGCGGCGACATGACCGTCATCCTGTTGCGCCACGGCCGGTCCACTTCGAACACCGCAGGCATTCTGGCCGGTCGTTCCGAGGGGGTCGACCTTGACGACAAAGGGCGCCAGCAGGCCTCGGGGCTGATCGACCGGATCGGCGATCTGCCGGTCCGTGCGGTGGTGTCCTCCCCGCTACTGAGGTGCCGCACCACCGTCGAGCCGCTGGCCGATGCGCTGTGTCTGGAGCCGCTGGTCGAAGAGCGACTCGCCGAAGTGGACTACGGGGACTGGACCGGCCGCAAGATCGCTGAGCTGGTCAACGAGCCGCTGTGGCGAGTGGTCCAGGCGCACCCCAGTGCCGCGGTGTTCCCGGGCGGCGAGGGTTTGGCGCAGGTGCAGGCGCGGGCGGTGGCCGCCGTTCGCGAACACGATCGACGGCTGGCCGAGAAGTATGGGGGCGATGCGCTCTGGCTGGCGTGTACCCATGGCGACGTCATCAAAGCGGTGGTGGCCGATGCCTACGGTATGCACCTGGATAGCTTCCAGCGAGTGACCGCCGACCCCGCATCGGCGAGCGTGATCCGCTACACCCAGCTGCGGCCGTTCGTGCTGCATGTCAACCACACCGGTGCGCGGCTGTCCGCAGGACTGCGCGCGGGCCTTCCCCCGAAGGCGGCGCCGGACAAGCCAGACGAAGAGCCCGACAAGGTTCAGACTGAGTCAGTCGGTGGCGTGCCGTCCGGAGACGCGGTGGTCGGCGGCTCGACCGACTAGGGGAGCGGTCCCCACCGCTGTGGTTTAGCGGTGCGGACCCCCTGCGAATCCCACGACAACGCCATCTGCACGGTATTTTGGAGGTGCCATGGCCCGCGCAATTCACGTATTCCGTACACCCGACCGATTCGTGGCCGGGACTGTTGGTCAGCCCGGAAATCGCACGTTCTACATCCAGGCGGTGCACGACAAACGAGTCGTGTCGGTGATCTTGGAGAAGCAGCAGGTCGCGGTCCTCGCCGAGCGCATCGGCGCGTTGTTGCTCGAGGTCAACCGCAGGTTCGGCACACCGGTTCCCCCGGAACCCGCCGAGGTTGACGATCTAAATCCGCTGATCATGCCGGTGGACGCCGAATTTCGGGTCGGGACCATGGGGTTGGGCTGGGACTCGGAAGCCCAGACCGTGGTCGTCGAATTGTTGGCGGTCACCGACGCGGAGTTCGACGCTTCGGTGGTGCTCGATGACACCGACGAGGGTCCCGACGCGGTGCGGGTCTTCCTGACGCCGGAGTCGGCGCGGCAGTTCGCCACCCGGTCCAACCGGGTCATCTCGGCGGGGCGCCCGCCGTGTCCGCTCTGCGACGAGCCGCTGGACCCCGAGGGACATATTTGTGCGCGCACCAATGGCTATCGGCGCGACGTGTTGCTCGGGTCCAGCGATGACCCCGAGGAATGACGAACGCGAGGTAGTGCGGGACGGCGAGCTGACGGTCCTCGGACGTATTCGTTCGGCCAGCAACGCCACTTTCCTGTGCGAATCCACCCTCGGCGACAACACCGTGCACTGCGTCTACAAGCCGGTTTCGGGTGAACAGCCGCTATGGGACTTTCCCGATGGCACCCTGGCCGGCCGCGAACTCAGCGCATATCACGTTTCGGCCCAGTTGGGCTGGAACATCGTGCCCTACACCGTGATTCGAGACGGACCCGCCGGGCCCGGGATGCTGCAGCTGCGGGTACAGCAACCCGGTGACGCGGTAGGCACCGATCCCCGGCCCGGGCCCGACCTGGTCGACCTGTTTCCCTGCGGCAAGCCGCAACCGGGTTACCTGCCGGTCCTTCGCGCGTACGACTACTCCGGCGACGAGGTCATCCTGATGCACGCCGACGATGTCCGGTTGCGGCGGATGGCGGTGTTCGACGTCCTGATCAACAATGCCGACCGCAAAGGCGGGCACATCCTCTGTGGCGTCGACGACCGGGTGTACGGGGTCGACCACGGCGTGAGCATGCATGTCCAGGACAAGCTACGGACAGTGCTGTGGGGCTGGGCGGGCAAGCCGATCGACGATCAGACCCTGCAGAAGGTTGCCGGGCTCATCGATGATCTGCGTGGGAAGCTGGGCGAGACGCTGGCGGGCTTGATCACCCATGCCGAGATTGTCGCTCTGGGCAGGCGGGCGGAGATGTTGCTGGACAATCCCGTGATGCCTGGACCGGACCGCCACCGCCCAATACCGTGGCCGGCCTTCTAGAAGGTTGTCGCGAGTCCGATCCGGCGCGTTTGACCGTTCCTGATCGCCGTTGTGGGTGCGACGTGTTTGGTCCGGCATGAGCGCGCGTGCCAACTCGGCGATACTTGTGCGGTGAGCCACCCGCCCGCGCGCCACCTGACCGATGCGGAGCTGGCTGCCGACCTCGCGGTGGACGCTGGGAAATTGCTGCTGGCCGTGCGGGAAGAGGTTGGTTTCGACCATCCATGGGCGCTTGGTGACGCCGGTGACTTCCAGGCGAACTCCCTGCTGCTACGGCGGCTACGGGCGGAGCGGCCCGGTGACGCGGTGCTCAGTGAGGAAGCTCACGACGACCTGGTGCGGCTGAAGTCTGATCGGGTGTGGATCATCGATCCGCTGGACGGCACCCGCGAGTTCTCCACGCGTGGCCGGGACGACTGGGCGGTTCATGTCGCGTTGTGGCAGCGTCGCGCCAACGGCAGGCCCGAGATCACCGATGCTGCCGTGTCACTGCCGGCCCGCGGCAACATCGTTTTCCGCGGCGACACGGTGACCGCCGACGCCGCACCGGTCGGGGTGCCGGATGTCATTCGGGTGGCGGTCAGCACCACCCGTCCGCCGGCAATCCTCTATCATGTCAGTCGGACGCTGGCCATCCAACCAGTCGCCATTGGTTCGGCCGGTGCCAAGGCGATGGCCCTCATCGAGGGCAAAGCCGATGCCTATCTGCACGCCGGAGGCCAATGGGAATGGGACTCGGCGGCGCCGGCCGGCGTGGTGATGGCCGCCGGCATGCACGCATCCCGATTGGATGGGTCGCCGCTTCGGTACAACCAGCTGGACCCCTACCTGCCCGATTTCGTGATGTGTCGCCCCGAGCTGGCGCCTGTGCTGCTCGATGCCATCCGGCAGGTGTGGCGGTAAAACCGCTACCGGTTGGATCGGCCCCGTCCTACCGACCTAGTCGACGCCGCCAGTCTCTGGCCGACAGCATTCTGACCACCTTCTCCGCGAAGCTGCCCTTCTTGCGGCTATAGGGGTACCAGAGCAACTCCTTTTTCATCGCGACCCGCTCAGCGACGATGCTCTTGGGGTGGCAGTACTTGCGGATGCCTTCGGCGCCGCCGGAGCGGGTGCCCAACCCCGACTCCTTCCAGCCGGCCATCGGAACCCCAATTTGAAAGATGCCGGTGATCACATTGTTGATGTTCACGGTGCCGGTATTCAGGCGCCGGGCAATGTCAATTGCCTTTGCTTTGTCGCGTGTCCAGACGCTGCCGGACAACCCGAATCGGCAATCGTTGGCTTTCTCGATCGCCTCCGCAACGTCGCGCACCTTCATCACCGGCAAGGTCGGGCCGAATGTCTCCTCACGCATGCAGTCCATGTCATGGTCGACATCGACCAGCACCGTCGGTTCGTAGAACAACCCTTCCCCGCCGGGATCACGCGTTTTGCCGCCGATGAGAACCTTCGCGCCCTTGCAGACCGCGTCGTCGACGTGTCGAGACACGATCTCGAGTTGTTGCGCGGTAGTCATCGAGCCTATTTCGCACGAATAGTCATGCCCGGCATCCATGCCCTGACGCAGCTGCGCTGTCCTGGCCACCAATTTGCTCACGAACGTGTCAAATACCGGGGCCTCGACATAGCTCCGTTCCACCGAAATGCAGACTTGGCCGGTGTAGGCGAATCCGCCCCAAACCGCGCCGTCGACCGCCCTGTCGATGTCGGCGTCCGCGCAGACGATCATCGCGTCTTTGCCGCCAAGTTCCAGCCCGCACGGGATCAACCGTTCGGCCGCGGCGACGGCGATCCGGCGCCCGGTGCCCACCGAACCGGTGAACATCACGTAATCAACGACGTCGACGAGGGCCGCACCGGTTTCTCCGAAACCGAAGACCACGTCGAGCACGTCCGGTGCACCGATCTGCTTCCACCCCTCCACCGCGTGCTGCCAGGCCAATGGTGTGAATTCCGAGGGCTTGGACAGCACGGCGCATCCGGCCAACAGGGCGGCGGGAACGTCGAGCAGCGGTACCGACAACGGACCGTTCCACGGGGTGATGACGCCGACCAGGGGATAAGGCTCGTAGACAATGGTCAGCTTCTTGGCCGCGTTGGCTGCGCCGTATGGGCGCACCGGCTGGTCGGCCAAAAACTCTGCGGCGTTGTCGATCCAGTAGTTGATGACCTGCACGGTGGCGATCTCGATACCCGCGTCACCCCAGGACTTGCCCGTTTCCAGCTGCAGCGGCGTCAGCAGATCATCGCGGTGGTCGAGCATCCAGTCGCGCCATCTGCCCAGCCAGCACGCGCGGCCGGACACACCCAATCGCTGCCACTCGGGTTGTGCGGCCCGTAGCCGTGCCGCCGCCGCCGCAACGCCATCGACCGTTGTGACTGGGACGGTTCCGACGATCTCGCCGGTGGCCGGACATTTGACCACCACTTCATCGCGGGTGTCGGCTTCGGCCGGGTTTGCCTGATTTGTCGTATCCATCATCACTGCCACCGCCTTTGCCGCCGGCGCCAACCGGAGCTGTTCGTACGGTACCCAGGGCTCCGGCGTTGTTGATTAGCAGGCTTGTGAGCTGGGTTGATGATCTTTGGTGCCGCGCTATTGGGGCCGGAGTGTAGGCACGGGCTATCTGGAGAACGATCGAGTTGGTTACTGTTCGTCGTTGGTCTGGAGTTGCCCGTGCCTACCGTTTCAGTATTGCGTGTGTCGTCGGTTCCAGAGGTGTTCGACCGCTGGAGTCCTGGTGAGCGCAGCGAGCTCATCGGATCGGAGTTTCTCGATGTGTTGGCCTCGGTGCCAGACCCGAGGGGCCCACGCGGTCGGAGGTATTCGCTGGTGGCTTTGTTGGCGATCGCGGTTCTGGCCACTGCCGCGGGGATGCGCGGCTATGCTGGTTTTGCCACATGGGCGGCCACCGCTCCCGATGATGTGTTGGCCCAATTAGGGGTCCGGTTCCGGCGGCCCAGTGAGAAGACCTTCCGCGCTGTTTTGTCTCGGCTAGACCCCGCCGACCTCAACGCCAGGATGGGCAGTTACTTCACTGCACACGTGGCCAGCAGCGACCCCAGTGGATTGGTGCCGATCGCGTTGGACGGCAAGATGCTGCGTGGTGCTTTACGCGCCAAAGCGACAGCCACGCATCTCGTGTCGGTGTTCGCCCACCGTGCCCGATTGGTGCTCGGTCAACTCGCTGTCGCCGAGAAAAGCAATGAAATTCCCTGCGTACGTGCCCTGCTCACGCTGCTGCCGGGTAGCTTGCGGTGGCTGGTCACCGTGGATGCGATGCATACCCAGGTCGTCACCGCGAAGTTGATCTGCGCCACCTTGAAGTCGCACTACCTGATGATCGTCAAGTCCAACCAAGCCAAAATATTTGCGCGTATCACCGCGCTGCCCTGGGCCGAGGTGCCCACAGCCGCTACCGACGACTCCCGCGGCCACGGCCGTGTCGAGACCCGCACCCCGCAAATCATCACCGCTGCACGAGGAATCGGCTTCCCCTACGCAAAACAAATCATCCGGATCACTCGTGAACGCTTGATCACCGCCACCGACCAGCGCAGCGTGGAGGTGGTCTATGCCATCTGCAGCCTGCCGTTCGAGCACGCCCGCCCTACCGCGATCATGACCTGGATGCGTCAACACTGGGGAATCGAGAACAGCCTGCACTGGATACGCGACGTCACCTTCGACGAAGACCGTCAAAGGGCACATACCGGAAACGGCGCACAGGTCCTAGCAACGCTACGCAACACCGCGATCAATCTGCACCGCCTCAACGGCGCCGACAACATCGCCGAAGCCTGCCGGATCACCGCTTTGACCGCCAACCGCCGCCTAGACCTCCTCAATCCACAATTCCCCAGCTCACAAGCCTGCTAATCAACAACGCCGGAGCCCTGCCCCTACAGTGGCGTGAAAAACCCGGTCGACCAAGCCGACAATCTATCACCAACTATCGGACAAATTCGCCCGCATCTCCACTCGAGGAATAAATAAACAAAGGATGAATTTCTACCTTTCCAACGAACCCGTCACCCCAGCGAGAAATTCATCACCGGGTTAATTGATCCTTGGGCCACTTCGGATTTAGGCTGCGTCTTTGACGCCGTTTTGATACTGTCGACTGGCTGGCGGATCGTCATCGATTTCACGCGCGAACCGCGCGAACCCGATGCAGCCAGGGCGTGGGAAATCGTTGCCTTTTGAGAAGTATTTTCGCGGATAAGACAACTCTCAGTGAATTTACCAGAGCATGAATAACAATTTTCGAACTGATCGGGGCTGCGAAAGCAACCCGTGCCGTACAAGGTGTCTCGCGATGGAGCCCTGCGGGGCCGATGCACGCGCCACTGCGACGCAGCTGGGCCCGACTCAAGACAACTATCCCGACCGGCTCGACTGGCCGACCATCCGAATTGCGGGCGTGTGCCTGATAGCCGCGATCATGGCGAACCTCGACATCAGCATCGTCACCGTCGCGCAACGCACCTTCACCGTGGCATTCCATTCCACCCAGGCCACTGTCGCCTGGACTGTGGCCGGCTACATGCTTGGAATGGCCACCGCTACGCCAATGACAGGGTGGGCGGCCGACCGATTGGGCGCCAAACGGCTGTTCATGGGCGCGGTTGCGACGTTCACGCTCGGCTCAATGCTGTGTGCGAGCGCCCCGAACATTGGGCTACTGATCATATTTCGCGTGGTGCAGGGTATCGGTGGGGGCGTGCTGGGGCCGCTGGTCCTTGCCATCGTGACCCACCAGGCGGGACCAAGGCGGCTCGGCCGCCTGCTCGCGGTAGGGGCCATTCCCATGCTGACTGCCCCGATGTTGGGACCGATTCTGGGTGGTTGGCTGATCGACTCGTACGGCTGGCAATGGATTTTTCTGATCAACGTGCCGGCCGGCCTGTTGGCATTCGGCCTTGTCGCGATCCTCGTCCCGGAGGATCCACCGAAACCATCCGAACGCTTCGACTTCATCGGCGTGCTACTGCTGTTGCCCGGCATCGCGATGCTCTTGTTGGGAGTATCAGCAATCCCAGGGTCGGGCACGGTAACCGATCACCGCGTGTGGGTACCGGCGATCAGCGGTGCGGTGTTGATTACCGCGTTCGCCCTGCACGCCTGGTATCGAACGGATCACCCGCTAATCGATCTGCGGTTGTTTACCGACCGAGTGGTCCGGCTGGCCAACCTGGCGCTGCTGTTGTACGTCGCCGGGGCGGCGGATGCCAGCCTGTTACTGCCGAGCTACTTTCAGCAACTGCTACACCAGACTCCAATGCGGTCCGGGCTGATGATGGTCCCTATCGGATTCGGAGCCATGCTGACCATGCCGCTTACCGGCGCCTTCATGGACAGCCGCGGTCCACGCAAGGTGGTGCTGATCGGACTCACTCTGATTGCCACCGGAACGGGCACATTCGTCTTCGGAGTCGCCAACGAGGCAGATTATCTGCCCACGCTGCTGGCCGGCCTGACCGTCGCCGGTATGGGCTTGGGCTGCACCGGACTGCTGCTCGCCGCGTCGGTAATGCGAGTCCTGGCCCCGCATCAGATCGCCCGCGGATCGGCGCTGATCAGCGTCAATCAGCAGATATCCGGCTCGATAGGTGCGGCACTGATGTCGATGATCCTGACCAACCAGTTCTGCCGGAGCCACACCATCTCGACAGCAAACAACATGGCGGTGTTGCGCGAGAACGCCGAGCGCCACGTCGTGCCGATTGCCCCCTCGGCGGTACCGGCGCGAGCGGTTGGCCCCGATTTTTTGGTCGAGTTGCAGCATGACCTTTCGCATGCCTACACGCTGACGTTCGCGGTGGCGGCCGTCCTGGGGGCGCTGGCGTATTTTCCCGCAGCGTTCCTACCGGCAAAGCCAACAACGATTGCGCCAGGAGAGGTCGATGTCCCGGGGTGAAACCCGCTGTGCCCCATCCCGCTGCGCTGATGATCGCCGCTAGACCAGCGGCGCCATCTCCTGCAACATCGCGGGAACGAGTTCGCTGACCGTGGGGTGGATATGCATCGTTCGTGACAACGTGGTGTAGGGCGCTTTGGCCGACATCACGTCGAGGATCGCGTGAATGGCTTCGTCACCGCCCACGCCAAAGATCGTCGCTCCCAGGATCTCGTCGGTGTCCGCGTCGACGACCACCTTCATGAAGCCTTGCGTCTCACCCTTTTCCACGGCCCTACCGACCCTGGTCATCGGCCGCTTTCCGACCAGCAGCTTGCGCCCGGTCGCCTGGGCCTGAGCAACACTCATCCCGGCCCGCCCCAGCGGCGGGTCGATGTAGAGGGCGTAGGTGGTGATGCGATCGCTGACCCGGCGTGGGTCGTCATCGAGCAGATTGGCCGCAACGATCTCGAAATCGTTGTACGACGTGTGAGTGAAGGCGCCCTTGCCGTTGCAGTCGCCCATCGCCCAGATGTGGTCGACGCTGGTCTTGAGCTGGTCGTCCACCACGATGTAGCCGCGGGCGTCGGTCTGCACCCCGGCGGCCTCCAGCCCCAGGTCATCGGTGTTGGGCCGACGCCCCACCGCCAGCAATAGATGGCTGCCCGCAATGGGGGCCGCGCCCGCGCAGGGAGTCAGCTCGAAGCCGCCAACGCTACTGTCGCGCTTAGTGATTCGCACGTCGTCGGCACCAACGACAACGTTGACGCCTTCGGCCTCCAGGATCTCTCGGATGGTGGCCGAGACGTCCTCGTCCTCGCGGGAAGCCAGCCTCGGTCCCCGCTCGACGACGGTGACCGGAGCACCGAAACGACGGTACATCTGGGCGAACTCCAGCGCGATATAGCTGCCGCCGACGATGACCAAATGCTCTGGCAGCGTGTCGAGTTCGAGGATGGACACGTTGGTCAGGAAATCGATGTCGGCAAGCCCCGGGATGTTCGGAGCCACCGCGCGGCCACCGACGTTGAGGAATATCCGGTCCGCACTCAACAGGTCGTCACCGACCCGCAGGGTGTGCGGATCCTCGAATCTGGCGTGCCCGCGGAACACGGTGCAGCCGTTCATGCCGTCCAGCCAATGCTCGACACCCTTACGGTCGGCGAGCATGATGCCGTCTTTGCGTGCCTTGACTTTGGCCATGTCCACGCTGATGGGGCCGGGCCGGTACCGACACCGTATTCGGCGCCACGGCGGGCCAATTGCGCGGCGTGCGCACTGGCGACCAGCGTCTTGGTCGGGATACACCCGGAGTTCACGCAGGTACCGCCGACATGCTTGCGCTCCACGATCGCAACGCGCTCGCCCGCGGCGGTCAGCCGACCCACTAATGGCGGGCCGGCCTGGCCTGCACCGACGACTATCGCGTCGTAATGCTGTGTCACAGGGCGGCCACTGTCGCAACGATGGCAAAACCACCCAGGACAGCGATCGAATCCTCCAGCAGTGCGATGGGCAGATCGTGGCCGCCGCGCGCGGCCACCAACTTGGTGCACGCCTGGTAGCCACCCAGGGTGCCCAGGACGGCGCCGATGATTCCTGCCCCGAGCCCGCCCCACCGATAACCCCACGCCGTGCCGATGACTGCACCGGCGAAGGCACCCAAGATGATTCGAACCGCGAACACCGGTGGCGCGGTGCGCGGTGGGGTCTTGGGGAGCTTGTCGTTGACCAGCTCGCCAACCGCGAGGACCGACAGGATGACGACCGTGATGAGGTTGCCCACCCAGGACGCCCATGTTCCATGAAGATTGATCCAGCTCAAGAACGCGGCCCAGGAGACCACGGCTGGAGCCGTCATCGACCTCAGGCCAGCGACAACGCCGATGAGCAGAGCCAGCAGCAGAACAACAAAGTGCGTCACAACGATCCCTCCTGGGACAGACGAACAGCCTGGCGACGTGAAGGGGAATGCCCATGCAACTAGCGGGCAATCGGCCCTAGCGGGACGCTAACACAGCAACGCCCCATAGCACATGCTCAGAACCGACAGAACCTGATATCGGAAGCCAGAATGGCTTTGGCCCCGATGGCGGCAAGTTCGTCCATGGTGCCGTTGACATCGCGGCGCGGCACCAATGCCCGCACTGCAACCCATTCCGGGTCGGCGAGTGGGGCGATGGTCGGCGACTCCAGGCCAGGGGTGATCAAGGTGGCCTTGTCCAGCACCGCGCGCGGGCAGTCGTAGTCCAGCATCAGGTATTGCTGGCCGAAGACCACGCCTTGCACCCTGGCGACCAGCTGATCGCGGGCCTCGACCTGGGCGGCGCCGTCGCGGCCGTTCCCCTCGATCAGCACCGCCTCCGAGTCACACAGCGGCTCACCGAATGCGACGAGATTGTGCAACCGCAGGGTGCGGCCCGAGCCCACCACATCGGCAATGGCATCGGCCACACCCAGCTGCACGGAGATTTCCACCGCCCCGTCGAGTCTGATCACCGTTGCTTCAATACCCTTGGCGGCCAGATCCTTTCTGACCAGATTCGGATACGCGGTGGCGATCCGCTTGCCAGCGAGATCGGCCATCGTCCAATCTCGCTGGGCGGGGCCGGCGTAGCGGAAACTCGACGACCCGAATCCCAGCGCCAAGCGCTCGCGCACCTGCGCATCGGAATCGTGGACCAGATCACGTCCGGTGATCCCGAAGTCGAGCTGTCCCGAGCCGACGTAGATGGCGATGTCTTTGGGTCGCAGGAAGAAGAACTCGACGTTATTCGCCGGGTCGATGACCGTCAGGTCTTTTGGATCGGTGCGCCGCCGGTAGCCGGCTTCCGCCAGAATCTCCGTGGCCGGTTCGCTCAGGGCGCCCTTGTTGGGAACCGCCACCCGCAACATGCTCACAGCTTCCGGTACACCTCGTCGAGAGACACTCCGCGCGAAATCATCAACACCTGGGCCCAGTACAGCAACTGGCTGATCTCCTCGGCCAGCGCCTCGTTGGATTCATGCTCGGCGGCCAGCCAGACTTCGCCGGCTTCCTCCAGAACCTTCTTACCCAAGGTATGCACCCCGGCATCCAGCGCCGCCACCGTGGCGCTGCCGGGCGGCCGCGTGCGGGCGCGGTCACCGAGTTCGGCGAACAGATCCTCGAAGGTCTTCACGGCCAGCGATTGTTTCATGCCTCACCAGGCAAAGTCACGGCGGTTTCACCTGGCGGCCGAGTTACCCCATCAGTGGCATGCCCACCGTCGGCCACTTTGACCACCTGGTGCTGCCGCAGCCCAGCCGCCGGCTTGCTCAGACAACACCCGGCGCGCCGCCACCACCGCCGGTACCGCCGCCGCCGCCGGTCTGGCCGGTCGGGGGATCGCCGTCGTCACCATCGCCGCCGACGCCGCCTGGGGCGCCGCCAGTGCTGGTCGAGCTGGCGCCGCCGCCACCGCCGTCAGCACCGCCGCCACCCTTACCGCCGATGCCGCCGAAGCTGTCGATGGCATCGCCACCTGCGCCGCCTTGACCACCGCCGCCGCCCATACCGCCGGTCCCGACGACTCCGTCACCGCCGCCGCCCATACCGCCCTCGCCGCCGGCGCCGCCGGCGCTGGGCTCGGCGTTTTCGGTGTCGTCCCCGCCGGTGATGCCCTGGCCGCCGGCACCCCCTTGTCCGCCGTTGCCGCCGACGCCACCGCCGCCGCCGAGCGAGTGGCCGACGGGCTCGGTATTGCCGTCACCGCCGGATCCGTCATTACCGCCGGCACCGCCGTCACCGCCGGGCCCGAGCGTGCCGATGCCACCGTCGCCTCCGGCGCCGCCGTCACCGCCATCACCCGCGTCGTTGGTCTGAGCTGCGGCACCCCCTGTCCCGCCTTTGCCGGCGGATCCACCGTTACCGCCGTCGCCACCGGTGGTGCCCTGCCCGCCCTTACCGCCGGCACCGCCGTCACCGCCGCGGCTCCCGACTGCACCATTTGCGGCGTCGCTGCTGCCGGCATTGCCGCCCATCCCGCCGTGACCGCCGGCCCCCCGACGCCGTTTGTACCGTTGCCGCCGTCCCCACCGACACCGCCGGCTCCACCGGTCCCGCCTCCCCGCCCTGAATTGGCCACAGCATTCCTGCCCTCGCCCCCGTCGCCACCGTTGCCGGCAGCACCACCGGTGTCCCCGTCACCCCCGTCGCCCCCGCGACCACCGGCCCCGCCGCCGCCACCAGCTTTGCCGTCGCCGTAGGCGCCGTGACCGCCGTCCCCGCCGTCGCCACCCGGACCACCGGCACCGCCAGCCCCGCCGCTGCCGCCCAAGTAACCCGACTCACAGTCGAGCACCCCATCCGCACCCCGAATACCATCACCGCCACGACCACCGTTACCGCCACCGCCGCCGACGCCATCAGAACCCGACAAGATCCCGGTGCCGCCCACGCCACCAGCACCACCTGCACCGCCGTTGCCGCCCGCGGTGCCCGACTCACCATCGCCGACCCCGTCGGCGCCACGAGCTCCGTTGCCGCCGATCCCGCCGTGGCCGCCATCGCCGCCCACCGCGAACAGTCCGCCGCAGCCACCCGATCCCCCGGTCCCACCGGCGCCGCCGTCTAGCGCGGCCGGGCTACCCACGACACCATCGCCGCCCGTCCCGCCGCTCCCGCCGAAACCGCCGCGCCCGAACAGTCCCGCACTGCCGCCGCCGCCGGTGCCGCCGGATCCGCCTGGCGTTCCCTCGCCGCCGTGCCCACCGTCGCCACCGCTTCCGACCAGTGACAGCGTCCCTGCGCCACCCCCCTGGCCGCCCACTGCACCCAGTCCACCGGCCCCACTGGACCCGCCGTTGCCGAACAGCAGCCCGCCGGTCCCGCCTGCGCCTCCCGCCGCGAGTGCCCCACCGGCACCACCGATGCCACCGTTACCGACCAATCCGGCAGATCCGCCGGCACCGCCGGCAACCCCGGCGCTTGCGCTGTTGTCGTAGCCGTTGCCCCCGTTGCCGTAGAGCAATCCCCCGGCACCTCCGTTGGGGGCCGATGCGGTGCCGTCAGCGCCGTCACCGATCAGCGGGCGGCCGAGCAGCGTCTGGCTGGGCAGGTTGATCAGGTCAAGCAGCTGCTCCAGCGGTGACGCGCTGGCGGCCTCGGCGAGCGAATAAGACGCACCACCGGCGGCGAGGGCTCGAACGAATTGGTCGTGATACGCCGCCACCTGGACGCTGAGCGATTGATATTGCTGGGCGTGGCTGGAAAACAGCGCCGCTATGGCGGCCGAGACCTCATCGGCAGCGGCGGGCCAAAGCGCGGTGGTCGGAACCGCGGCAGCCGCATTGACCGTGCTGACAATCGAGCCGACGCCGCGCAGTTCCGTTGCCGCCGCCGCCAACTCGTCCGGGCCACCGATAAGTACCACATCGCTACGTCACCCACTCATCGCGCAACATTTGTCGAGCACTCGGCAAACTAACCACTCACACGGTCGTCTACGACTACCATTTCCATCGGCAACTTTTAGAGCTTTCCCTGGCGCTCATAGAACTTTCAAATATGTCCCACAAATATTTCCGCAAGCGGCAATATTCAACCGCGGTCGAATACCCGGGCAGCGCCCCCTTGGAGAGGGGACTTCAGCCAACCCGACCCGAGGCGCGCGGCGACCCCGCCCAAACCGGGCAAGCCAACTGACCCCCCCTCGACCGGGGCGCGCCAACGCCGACCACACCCCAACCCGCGCCAGCCCCCCTGGCCACATTAGGCCAACCTAGGATAGGTTAGCCTAACTTTATTCTGTGATGGAGGAGGCGGCTCATGACCTTCCCGATCTGGTTCGCGCTTCCCCCTGAGGTGCATTCGACCCTGCTCTCCACCGGCCCGGGCCCCAGCGCACTGTGGTCCGCGGCGGCAGCATGGCGGGCCCTCGCCACGCAATACACCGACATTTCGGACGAACTCACCCAGCTGCTCGCGGCCGTGCGGGCCGGTTCCTGGGACGGGCCGACGGCCGAGCGATTTGTTGCGGCGCACCAACCGTTTCTCGACTGGCTGGCCCAGGCCGCCGCGGTAGCCAACGCAGCGGCCACCGCCCACGAATCCGCGGCCGCCGGATACACCTCGGCCTTGGCGGCCATGCCCACCCTCGCCGAGCTGGCCACCAACCATGCGGTGCACGGCGCATTGGTGGCCACCAACTTCTTCGGGATCAACACCATCCCGATCGCGTTCAACGAATCCGACTACATGCGGATGTGGGTCCAGGCCGCCATCACCATGACCGGCTATCAGGCTGTCAGCCAACATAGCGTGACGGCGACGCCCCGGACTTCGCCCGCACCCCAGATCATGACGGCCGATGCCGCCCCCGCCGCGACTAGCTCCATGCCCGATCCCGTGAAAATCATCCTCCAAGCGCTTCAGGGCTTCCTGAATTTCCTGCGCAACCTGGCAGCCGAGACGCTCTCGGGGCCGTTGGAGAAATTCGTTGTCCACGTTCTGGACTCATTCATCTCGTTCGCGTCCGGGTCGGTTTTCAAGTTCGTCGCATACGCGGTGCTAGACCCGATGATCTACTTCGGCCCTTTCACCCCGGCAATCAGTCCGCTCGGGCTACCGGCCGTGACTGTAGGGCTGGCCGGGCTTGCCGGCATCAGCACCCCACCACAAACGGCGCCGCCCCTGCCCGACGTTGCACAGTCCGCACCCCCGAACCATCAGATCTCACCCGCGACCACCGGCGTCGCCGTTGCCGGCGTTAGCAGCGGCGCTACCGTTGCCGGGTCGACTCCCACTGCGCACGCGGCCGCCGCACCATCGGGCCCCTCCTCCGCTGGACCCGTTGCCGCCCAGAGCTTTTACGCCGTCCTCGGCCCCGACGGCGGCGGCCACACTCCGACGACAAACGGCAAAGCGCTTGCCGGTGCCACCGCCGACGCCGTGGCACCGGCCGCCAGACTGCCCGGCGACCAGGCCCGAGCCGCCTCCCGCAGAGCCCGGACGGCACAAAACGCCTACGCCAGTACCGCTATGAATTCCTTGACGCCGACGGATACCCGACCACAGTGGACCCACCAGCAGCGGAGCCAAGCGCCGTCAGCGAACACGGCGCGAATGCGTCTGAATTTTCCCGAGAAATCTCCAAAACAATTGCTGGACAACCGGATAGGCTCACCGCGGGCAGGGAAACCAGATTCGCCGAAACCACAACGCTACCCATGCTGCCACGCACCTGGACCGACGCCGACCCCTGCTAGACATTGAAGTACTTCGCATCATGGTGGTACAGCACAAAGGCGTCCGTCGACTGCTCGGGGTGCAACTGCAGTTCTTCGGACAAGGTCACGCCGATGCGTTCGGGCTCCAGCAGCTTCATCATCTTGGCGCGATCCTCCGGATCGGGGCAGGCGCCGTAGCCGAAGGCGAAGCGGGCACCTCGATAGCCGAGCTTGAAGTTGTCCTCGCCGTGCCTTTCTCCGAGAGGTCCCTGATCTCGTCGGCGATGTCGTAGTCGCCGAGGTTGGACAGGTTGCAGCTGAAGGTGTTGGTCTCTACCGCGTCGGCACCGGACTCGAATTAGTTCCGGTGGATGGTTTCCAGCACGTCAGGGCGGGTTTCGTTGAGGATCTCGCTGCAGCACGAGGAGATCAGTGTCGCAAGGGGGCCTGCCAGCGGCAGTCACACACAGCAAACATAGTGGCGCTATGCAATTCCCTCAGCCGTTGACAGCGACCGACCGATTGCGCCCGCGATATCCGGCCGGTCAGGAGGCATGCGCTCAGCTAACCCACTCGAGGCCTTAGGCTGACCAGATGACCCCGTCCGATGCCAGCCGAGAGCTGCCTGAACTACACAAGACCGTGGTTGTGGCGGCGTTTGAGGGCTGGAACGACGCGGGCGACGCCGCCAGCGACGCGGTCGGACACCTTGCCGCCATCTGGAACGCGACTCCCATCGTGGAGATCGACGACGAGGCCTACTACGACTATCAGGTGAATCGGCCGGTCATCCGACAGATCGACGGGGTTACCCGGGAGCTGGAGTGGCCAGCGATGCGGATCTCGCACTGCCGCCCACCCGACAGTGACCGCGATGTCGTATTGATGTGCGGGTTGGAACCCAACATGCGCTGGCGCACATTTTGTGCGGAGCTGCTGGCGATCATCGAGAAACTCAACGTCGACACCGTCGTGATCCTCGGGGCCTTGCTGGCCGATACGCCGCATGCCCGCCCGGTCCCGGTATCGGGCGCGGCCTACTCGGCCGAGTCGGCGCGGGTCTTCGGTCTGGAAGAAACGCGCTACGAGGGCCCCACCGGCATTGCGGGAGTGTTTCAGTACGCGTGTGTGGCGGCCGGGATCCCGGCGGTGACGTTCTGGGCGGCGGTGCCGCACTACGTATCGCACCCGCCGAACCCCAAGGCCACGGTGGCGCTGTTACGCCGCGTCGAGGACGTGCTCGACATCGAGGTACCGCTGTCGAGCCTGCCCGCCCAAGCCGAGGTGTGGGAGCAAGAGATCACCGAGATGACCTCTGATGACGACGAGCTGGCCGAGTACGTGCAGACGCTGGAGAAGCACGGCGATGAAGCGGTCGAAATGAACGACGCGCTGGGCAAGATCGACGGGGACGCACTGGCCGCCGAATTCGAGCGCTATCTGCGGCGCCGCCGGCCAGGTTTTGGACTCTAGCCCGCCGAGCTCTCGCCGGTCTGTCCCAGGCAGCGCCGCTGCGGCAAACCTAGTTGGACGCAATCGGGCTGTCGGAGTCTGACATCCCTTGGCGCAGCATGGCTATGACGGCGGTGGGCTCACCGGCCAAAGTTGTCTCAACGAATCGGTTGATCAGCGGGCGCCAGGTGAAGCGCAGCCCGGCGCGGCGAATCGAGAGCTGTGAGGACGACGGCGACAGCATCCAGCCGGAGACCGCGCGCGCGCTTTCCTGCTTCTCCTCGACCGTCGGACGCCAAAGCCGCTCGTAGAAGTCCAGCGCGCGCTCCACCGATGACGTTCTGCGCAGCTGCTCGGACAGCACGTATGCGCCGGCCAGCGCCAGCGAGGCACCCGGCCCGGTCAGCGGCGAGACCGCCGAGCACGCGTCGCCGACCAGGACCACACGGTTGGTGCTCCAGCGCGGCATCTCGACCTGTGCAACCTGCCCGAAGTAGATGTCCCCCGATGGCGGACATCTCTCGAGCACCTCGGGCACCAGCCAGCCCATGCCCGCAAATCGGTCCCGTAGCGCCGCACGGGCGTCGGGAGGCGGTTCGGGATCGGCAGCGCGATAGGCCGCAAAGACCGCCGTCTGGCCATTGCGCAGGGCGTAGAGACCCAGTTGCCGGTCGACGGTGTCGGTGATGACGACGTGATCGCCGGCCTTGTCGTCCATGTCAGAGGCGTCGAAGACGAAGGCCGCGAAATGAAAGCCCAGGTAGCGCAGATATTGCGCTTCGGCGCCGAACGCCAGTGCCCGCACCGTGGAGTGGATCCCGTCGGCGCCGACCAGTAGATCGACATCGAGGCGCGCACCGTCGTCCAGGGTCACCACCGCGCGATCGTCGCCGTGCGTCACCTCCGACACCGAGGTACCGAACCGCAGGTCGACATTGGTCGGAAGGTTGTCCAGGAGGACCTTGTGCAGATCGGTTCGGGTTATCCGGCACAGCCTGTCTTCGAGTGCCTTGGCGATGCGCCCGTAGGGCAGACCGGCCCGACGTCGGCCCAGCTCATCGACCAGGCCGGTGTCACCGATGGGATAGGAGACGTCTCGAATCGCGTCCAGGATGCCAATCGCATCGGCCGCCTCGTATCCAGCTCCGAACAGGTCGATCATGGCGCCCTGATTCGGCGGACCGGGTGAGCGCTCCACGAGCACGACCTCGGCACCCAGCGCCGACATCCGCTCCGCCAGTGCCAGCCCCGCGATGCCGGCGCCGCAAACAGCCACCCTCAGGGCGTCACCGACTTCCTTCTGCGCAGCCCGCGGCTACGGCTTTTCCAAGCCCTGGTTGTAGGCACTGGTGGAGCGCCCGAGCGCCGCCACCTCAGCGTCCATCTTGGGCAGTAGCTCGGCTGTGGCCTTACGGACGGGCAGTTCACCCAGCGGCGTGGAGAGCGCTGGCTTGAGCCAGCGGAACAGTCCCACCCAATCCGGGCAGTAGATACGGGTCTTGCGACCTTCGATGCCCTTGATGAAGGCGGCCGCGCACTTGTTCACCGAGGTGGTCTTGTTCAATGGCCAGGGCAGCCTGGACAGCAGCTCAGCAAACGCGGGCAGGTCGCCCTTGGTGTCACGAACCAAAGCGGTGTCGATCCACGACATGTGCGCCGACCCGACGCTGACGCCACGGTCTGCGACTTCCAGTCGAAGCGCGTTGGCGAAGATCTCGACCGCGGCCTTCGACGCGTTGTAAGGCGCCAGCCCGGGAGATGCCGCGTAGGCGGCCAGCGAAGAGACGATCAGCACGTAGCCGCGGCGTTCGATGACCGCCGGCAAGGTGGCACGCACGGTGTGAAAGACACCCATAACGTTGACGTCGAGCACCCGCTTGAACGCCTCCGGATCCACCTGCAGCACCGAACCGTAGCTGGCGATGCCGGCGTTGGCCATCACGATGTCGATGCCGCCGAATTTCTCGACGGCCTGATCGGCGGCCGCCCCCATGGCGGGCAGATCGCGTACGTCGGCAACCACGGTGAGCACTCGGTCGTCTCCACCGAGTTCGGCCGCAATCGTCGCCAGCTCGGCCTCGCTCAGATCCGTCAGCACCAGTTTGGCGCCCATGTTGTGGAGGCGACGGGCGACCTCTGCCCCAATGCCGCGAGCACCGCCCGTGATGAAGACGACTTTGTCCTGCACCGATGTCATGGCCGAAAACGTACCACCGTGGGCTACAGGTCTACCCCCAGCAACGCATCGATGGTGCTGGCCACCAACCTTGGCGCTACCTCGTCATGGCCTCCGTAGTCGAGCGCATCGGTCGCCCAACCATCGAGTGCCGCAATCGCTTTGGGCGTGTTCAGATCGTCGGCCAGATACTGGCGCACCCGGGCCACAACCGCCGCCGCGTCTGGACCGGCCGGCAATGTCGTCGCGGCGCGCCAGCGCTGCAATCGACCGACCGCCTCATCGAGCACCTGCTGGGACCAGTACCGGTCGGCCCGGTAGTGCCCGGCCAGCAGCCCCAGCCGGACCGCCGCCGGGTTGACTCCCTCGGCGCGCAACCCCGATACCAGCACCAGGTTGCCGCGGCTCTTGGACATCTTGTGTCCGTCCCAGCCAATCATGCCGGCGTGTACGTAGTGCCGCGCGAATCGCCGCTCACCCGTGACGCATTCGGCGTGCGCGGCGGTGAATTCGTGGTGCGGGAAGATCAGGTCGCTGCCGCCGCCCTGAACGTCCAGACCGCTGCCCACGCGGCTGAGCGCAATGGCCGCGCATTCGATGTGCCAGCCCGGCCGGCCGGGGCCGAACGGTGACGGCCAACTGGGCTCCCCGGGTCTCGCCGCGCGCCAGAGCAGAGCGTCGAGCGCATCGTTCTTGCCTGGTCTGCCCGGATCACCGCCACGCTGCTCGAACAGGCCGAGCATGGTGTCGCGGTCGTAGCCGGACTCGTAGCCGAATTGCAGTGTGGCATCGGAGCGGTAGTAGACGTCGGGATGTTCGCCGTCCAGGACATAGGCGGCGCCGGAAGCGAGCAGTTTCTCAACGAGCTCGATGATTTCGGCAACCGCCTCGGTAGCCCCGACGTAGTCGTGGGGCGAGAGGACCCGCAGCGCCGCCATGTCCTCGCGGAAGAGCGCTACCTCCTGGGCGGCCAGGTCACGCCAGTCGACGCCGTCACGGTCGGCTCGCTCGAACAACGGATCGTCGACGTCGGTGACGTTCTGCACGTAGCGCACCTCATGGCCGAGATCCAGCCACAGACGATGGATCAAGTCGAACGCCAGATAAGTCGCGGCGTGGCCCAGATGCGTCGCGTCATAGGGCGTGATCCCGCAGACGTACATGGTGGCCGTGTTTCCCGGCGCCACCGGACGCACTTGCCGGTCAGCGGTGTCGTAGAGCCGGAGTTCCGGCCCACGCCCCGGCACGATGGGAACCGGTGCAGACGACCAAGATTGCATGCCTCGACTCTAGGCTGGGCGACGATGCGGCCCGCGGTGCGGGCCGAGGAGGAGCCCGGCCATCGGGCTCACGCGGGCGACCCAAACCCACCCGCGGCCCGCGGTGCGGGCCCAGGGCTCCGGCGTTGTTGATTAGCAGGCTTGTGAGCTGGGGAATTGTGGATTGAGGAGGTCTAGGCGGCGGTTGGCGGTCAAAGCGGTGATCCGGCAGGCTTCGGCGATGTTGTCGGCGCCGTTGAGGCGGTGCAGATTGATCGCGGTGTTGCGTAGCGTTGCTAGGGCCTGTGCGCCGTTTCCGGTATGTGCCCTTTGACGGTCTTCGTCGAAGGTGACGTCGCGTATCCAGTGCAGGCTGTTCTCGATTCCTCAGTGTTGACGCATCCAGGTCATGATCGCGGTAGGGCGGGCGTGCTCGAACGGCAGGCTGCAGATGGCATAGACCACCTCCACGCTGCGCTGGTCGGTGGCGGTGATCAAGCGTTCACGAGTGATCCGGATGATTTGTTTTGCGTAGGGGAAGCCGATTCCTCGTGCAGCGGTGATGATTTGCGGGGTGCGGGTCTCGACACGGCCGTGGCCGCGGGAGTCGTCGGTAGCGGCTGTGGGCACCTCGGCCCAGGGCAGCGCGGTGATACGCGCAAGTATTTTGGCTTGGTTGGGCTTGACGATCATCAGGTAGTGCGACTTCAAGGTGGCGCAGATCAACTTCGCGGTGACGACCTGGGTATGCATCGCATCCACGGTGACCAGCCACCGCAAGCTACCCGGCAGCAGCGTGAGCAGGGCGCGTACGCAGGGAATTTCATTGCTTTTCTCGGCGACAGCGAGTTGACCGAGCACCAATCGGGCACGGTGGGCGAACACCGACACGAGATGCGTGGCTGTCGCTTTGGCGCGTAAAGCACCACGCAGCATCTTGCCGTCCAACGCGATCGGCACCAATCCACTGGGGTCGCGGCTGGCCACGTGTGCAGTGAAGTAACTGCCTATCCTGGCGTTGAGGTCGGCGGGGTCTAGCCGAGACAAAACAGCGCGGAAGGTCTTCTCACTGGGCCGCCGGAACCGGACCCCTAATTGGGCCAACACATCATCGGGAGCGGTGGCCGCCCATGTGGCAAAACCAGCATAGCCGCGCATCCCCGCGGCAGTGGCCAGAACCGCGATCGCCAACAAAGCCATCAGCGAATACCTCCGACCGCGTGGGCCCCTCGGGTCTGGCATCGAGGCCAACACATCGAGAAACTCCGATCCGATGAGCTCGCTGCGCTCACCAGGACTCCAGCGGTCGAACACCTCTGGAACCGACGACACAGGCAATACTGAAACGGTAGGCACGGGCAACTCCAGACCAACGACGAACAGTAACCAACTCGATCGTTCTCCAGATAGCCCGTGCCTACACTCCGGCCCCAATAGCGCGGCACCAAAGATCATCAACCCAGCTCACAAGCCTGCTAATCAACAACGCCGGAGCCCTGACTGTAGGG
Source organism: Mycobacterium pseudoshottsii JCM 15466 (assembly GCF_003584745.1). Lineage (NCBI taxonomy): Bacteria > Bacillati > Actinomycetota > Actinomycetes > Mycobacteriales > Mycobacteriaceae > Mycobacterium > Mycobacterium pseudoshottsii. The sequence continues at coordinate 3,485,152 of NZ_AP018410.1, read as the reverse complement.
GGCGATCATGTCATTGATATTGGACCGGGTTCGGGAACTGGGAACGCAAATCCCAGACGCCGCTGCCCTCTCTTTTGTGAATGATCGAGGCCTGGTCACCGAATCGATGAGTCGCGCCGGTGTGGTGACCGAAATGAATAAGGTTGCCCAGTTCGTGCGGCAGGATTGCGGCTTGGCGCCCGGAGATCGGGCGGTCTTGGTGTATCCGCCCGGTCTGGACTTCGTGTGTGGATTGCTGGGGTGCATGGCGGCCGGGGTAATCGCGGTGCCGGTGTTCCCCCCGGACCCGATCAACCCACAAAAGTCCGGCGAAGCCTTCCGGCGGGTGGCACTCGACTGCGGCGCAACAGCGGTCCTGACCAGCCACCACTATGCCGACGCTCGGCAGCTAGACGTGGCCGCTCCGGTGGGGACCGCCTTCGATGAGGACTGGCCGAATGCCCTTCCCTGGCACGTGACATCGCGGGGGGCCAGTGGGCGCGGAAAGAGCGCCCCGCGGGCCGTGAGTGAGGCGATCTCAGAGTGGGCCCCCAGCCCGCAGACGCCTGCCCTACTGCAGTACACCTCGGGTTCAACATCGGACCCCAAGGGTGTGGTCATCACCCATGGCAACGTGGTGCATCAGGCCGAGTTCAACCGCCGCTTCATCGGACTCGGCCCGGGCCATCGGGCTGTCTTCTGGGTGCCGCCGTACCACGACTTCGGCCTCATCAGCGGCATTCTGAGCGCGTTGGCCGGCAATTTCGACCTCACCATGATGTCGCCGATGAGCTTTATCCAGCGCCCTGCCTTGTGGTTTGAGGTCATGGACCGAGTTCGCGCCACCGTCACTGTCGCGCCCAACTTCGGATTCGAGTTGGCGATGCGCAAGACCACTGCCGAGCAGCGCGCTGGCTGGGATCTGAGCCCGTTGCAGGTGATAGTGAGTGCCGCGGAACCGGTGCGCGAGGACACTACCCGCCGCTTCTTTGAAGCCTTTGCCGCCTCATGGATCCGCCGGGAAGCCTTCTGTCCGTGCTACGGGCTTGCGGAACACACCGTCGGCATCACCGTGTCCGGGCGCTCGAGCCTGCGGGTGGATCGCTGCCAGCTGGAAACGCGGCAGCTAGCGGTTCCTAGCGACGCTCCCGATGCCCAGGTCCTGATGGGCTGCGGGCAGCCAACCGATGACGTGGATGTGCGCATCGTGGACCCCGAGCTATGTGTTCCACTCGGCGACGGACAGGTGGGGGAGATCTGGGCGGACTCGCCGAGCAAAGCCGCCGGCTACTGGGGATTGTCAGCGAAAAGCCGTGCCACGTTTCAGGCTGCGTTAGCCGGGGTCGAGGGTGGCCGCGGCTACCTGCGAACGGGGGATTTGGGCGTTCTGCACGACGGTGAGCTGTATGTGTGTGGGCGAATCAAGGATCTGCTGATCCTGGCGGGGCGCAACATCTATCCGCAAGACATTGAGGACAGCCTGCGAGATTGCCACCCCGCGATCAGGCCGGGCGGGTTCGCGGCTTTCGCCGTAGCGGACGGCAACAGCGAGACGCTGGCGGTGCTGGTCGAGGTGCGCACCGACGGGTCGCCCGACCTGCTCGCAGGGGTAGTGGCAGCGATCCGGGCGGCGGTGTTGAAAGACCACCAGCTGTGCTGTGGGGTGGTAGTGCTGGGGCCGCCGGGGAGCGTGAGCAAGACGACCAGCGGCAAAGTGCAGCGCTCGCGGTGCCGCGCCCGCTTTCTCGACGGCACCCTGCAAGCCCAAGCGCTGCTGGTGGACCGCCGCACAGACGATGAACCCGTTGGCGCTGCGCCCACGACCGAGCAGCTGCTATCGGTGGTGTGCGGGCAGGCGGCCGAGGTCTTGGGTATCGGCGCGGCCAGTGTGGATATCGATCGATCGCTGGGGGATCAGGGCCTCAACTCGATCGGAGTCACCGAGTTGGCGTCGCGGCTAACTCAGGTGCTGGGCCAAGACGTGCAACCCGTAGACATCTTCAACCATCCCACGGTTGGAGATCTGGTCCAGATCCTGAGCCTCGGTGAAAAGACACGTCACCAGCGTGGAGTGCGAGAACGGTTGGGGCATCATGCGGCGAGTGACGCTGGCGCAGTGGCGCTTCCGGCAGACCCGGTGGCCATCGTCGGTATCGGGTGCCGGTTTCCGGGTGGGGTGGATTCGGCGGACTCCTTGTGGGACATGGTGGTGTCGGCCCGGGATGTGATTTCGGATTTTCCGGGTGATCGGGGCTGGGATGCGGGGAGGTTGTTTGATCCGGATCCGGATGCACTGGGTAGGACGTATTGCCAGGTGGGCGGGTTCTTGGAGGATGCGGCCGGCTTTGATGCCGGGTTCTTCGGGATCGCCCCGCGCGAGGCGCTGGCGATGGATCCCCAACAGCGGGTCTTGCTAGAGGTGTCGTGGGAGGCATTGGAAGACGCCGGGATTGACCCAAAGGCGCTGCGGGGAAGCGCTACCGGGGTATTCGTGGGCACCTGGGCTCAGCCCTATGGGGATGGCGGTTCAGACAGCGCGGATGGATATGCCATGACTGGCACCGCCACCAGTGTGGCTTCGGGGCGGGTGGCGTATGTGTTGGGGTTGGAGGGGCCGGCGGTGTCGGTGGATACCGCGTGTTCTTCGTCGTTGGTGGCGGTGCATCAGGCTGTGCAGTCGTTGCGGTTGGGGGAGTGTGATCTGGCGTTGGCTGGTGGGGTGACGGTGATGGCGACGCCGTCGGTGTTTGTGGGGTTTTCTCGGCAGCGGGGGTTGGCTCCGGATGGGCGGTGTAAGGCGTTTGCGGAGGCTGCGGATGGGGTGGGGTGGGGTGGGGTGAGGGTGCGGGAGTGCTTGTCTTGCAGCGGCTCTCGGATGCGCGTCGGCAGGGTCGTGTGGTGTTGGGGGTGGTGCGTGGGTCTGCGGTGAATCAGGATGGGGCTTCTCATGGGTTGACGGCTCCGAATGGGCCGGCGCAGCAGCGGGTGATTCGGGCGGCGTTGGCAGGTGCGGGGTTGGGGCCTGCGGATGTGGATGTGGTTGAGGCTCATGGGACGGGTACCAGGTTGGGGGATCCGATTGAGGCTCAGGCGTTGTTGGCGGTTTATGGGCAAGATCGTGAGCCGGGTCGGCCGTTGTGGGTGGGTTCGATCAAGTCGAATATGGGTCATGCTCAGGCGGCGGCGGGGGTGGCCGGGGTGATCAAGATGGTGCAGGCGATGCGTCATGGGTTGCTGCCTGAGACGTTGCATGTTGATGAGCCCTCGGGGCAGGTGGGTTGGTCGGCGGGGGCGGTTGAGGTGTTGAGTCGGGCGAGGTCGTGGCCGGGTGTGCCGGGGCGTCCGCGTCGGGCTGGGGTGTCTTCGTTTGGGATTAGTGGCACTAATGCGCATGTCATTGTTGAGCAGGCGTTGCCTGAGGTGGCCGAAAGTGGCGGTGTGTCAGGGGTTTGCGGGCAGGGTGTGGGCTCGGTCGAGTCGGTGGTGCGGGCGTCTGTGGTGCCGTGGGTGTTGTCGGCTCAGTCGAGGCAGGCGTTGGTGGCTCAGGCGAGTCGGTTGTTGGGTCGTGTCGGTGGTGATGATGGCCTCGATCCCGTTGATGTGGGGTTGTCGCTGGCGTAGCGTTGCGTCTTTGAGCATCGCGCGGTGGTCGTTGGTCGGGATCGGGAGGCGTTGCTGGCTGGGTTGACCGGGCTGGCGCGCGGTGAGCCGGGTGCTGGTGTGGTGGTGGGTCAGGCCGCCGCGGTGGGCAAAACGGTGCTGGTGTTCCCCGGCCAAGGCGCCCAGTGGACCGGGATGGGCCGCCAGTTACTTGACGAATCACCGGTGTTCGCCGAGCGGATGCGCCGCTGCGATGAGGCGCTAGCGGAGTTTGTCTCGTGGTCGCTATTGGATGTGGTAGCCGGGGTAGCCGGGGTAGCCGGGGTAGCCGGGGTAGCCGGGGTAGCCGGGGTAGCCGGGGTAGCCGGGGTAGCCGGGGTAGCGGGGGCGCCGGGGCTGGATCGAGTCGATGTGGTGCAGCCGCTGTCGTGGGCGATCATGGTGTCACTGGCCGAGTTGTGGCGTTCGGTGGGGGTGACACCGGATGCGGTGATCGGTCATTCGCAGGGGGAGATCGCGGCGGCATGTGTGGCCGGGGCGTTGTCGCTGCGAGATGGCGCGGCGGTGGTGGCACTGCGTAGCCGGCTGTTGGTGGATTTGGCCGGTGCCGGGGCGATGGCGTCGCTGGCCTGTGGGGTGGCGCGGGCAGAGCAGTTGCTGGCCGGCTTCGGTGATCGGCTCGACCTTGCCGCCATCAATGGAGTTTCTGCGGTGGTGATCTCGGGTCGGGTCGATGCGGTGTTGGAGCTGATGGACCTCGCTGAGACCCAGGGTGTTCGGGCTCGCCGCATCGAGGTCGACTATGCGTCGCATTCGGCTCAGGTCGATGCGATCGCTGGGCCTTTGATGGAGGCATTGGCAGGCATCGAGCCGCGGCCGAGTTCGACGTCGTTCTTCTCGACGGTCACCGGCGGGTTGATGGGTACCGTGGAACTGGATGGCGGGTTGGGGCGGTTTTGGATGTCTGCCGGCCAGGCCCATGTTGCTGGGGTGGGGATGGACTGGCGGGCGGTGTACGCCGGCTGGGGTGCGCGGTTGGTGGAACTGCCAACCTATGCGTTCCAGCGGCAGCGGTTCTGGTTGCCGCCGGCCCCAACAGGATCGGTCGATCCTGCGGGCTTGGGGTTGGGTGAGGCTGGGCACGGTTTGTTGTGCGCCGCAGTCGAGCATCCCGATTCGGGGGAGGTGATTCTCACCGGACGCCTATCGCTGAGCGCTCAACCTTGGCTGGCCGACCATGCGGTGCTGGGGGTGATGTTGTTCCCAGGCACAGGGTTTTTGGAGTTGGTGATCCGTGCCGGTGACGTGGTGGGCTGCACGTTGGTGCGGGAGTTGACGATGGTTGCTCCGTTGGTGTTGAGCCGCGACGTACCGGTACAGGTGCAGGTGGTGGTCGCCCCCGACGGTGGTGACGGGAGCCGCTCGGTGACGGTGTATTCGCATGCCGATCGCCCCGATTCCGGGTGGCTGCTCAATGCCCAGGGTGTGCTGGACGTTGACGTCGTGCAGCCGCCGGCGGAGGTGTCGGAGTGGCCTCCGGTCGGTGCCGTGAGGGTGGAAATCTCCGATGCATATGAGCAGCTCGCGGCGCGTGGCTTTGAGTATGGTCAGGCGTTTCGCGGGTGCACCGCGTTGTGGCGGCGCGACCAGGAGCTGTTCGCGGAAGTCGCCCTTCCCGAGCAAGTCAGCGCTCAAGCGGGCCGGTTCGGGATTCATCCGGCTTTGTTGGATGCGGCGCTGCACGCGGGGTTGTATGGCGCCTTGGATTTCGGCGGGTCGCGCGCCGGCAACGCTGAAGCGGTGTTGCCGTATTCCTGGCAGCGCGTGTCTTTGTATGCGGGTGGTGCCGAGCGGTTGCGGGTGCGGATCACTCCCAGCGCCTCTGGGACGGTCTCGATAGAGCTTGCCGATAGCGCGGGAGGCCCGGTGCTATCGGCAGGCTCGTTGGCAGTGCGCCCGGTCGGCACCGCGGAACTACGTGCCGCGTTGAGCGCGGCAGCGCGCGAGACCGATCAAGGGTTGTTGGAGCTGGCGTGGTCACCGATCACGGTGGAGTCCACGAGCGGTGGTCATCGACCGGTGGTGTTGGAGTGGGCGGACTATGTGGCGGCCGATGATGATCACGCCGCCGGTCAAGCCGATGTGGTGCTGTGGCGTTGCGAGCCGGCCGGCGGAAGGGTGCTCGATCAGGCTTATCGCGCCACCCACGCCGCGCTCGAGGTGTTACAGCGCTGGCTGGCCCGGGATCGGTCGGCGACGCTGGTGATCGCGACTCATGGCGCCGTGGGATCGGCGGAACACGACATCACCGATCTGGCCGGAGCGGCCGTCTGGGGTTTGGTCCGTTCAGCACAAACCGAACACCCCGGCCGGATCGTCCTGATCGACACCGATACTGCCGTGGTCGACCTGGCGGGGTTGCTGGCCACCAAAGAACCCCAACTCATGGTGCGTGCCGGACGGGTGCACGCGGCGCGTCTTGCCGCGGTGGAGGAAACCCTCGTCCTCCCCACCCACCAGCAGTGGCGGCTGGCCGCAGGCGGCGAAGGCACACTCGCCGGCGTGGTGATGGAGCCGAACCCACAGGCGCAGGCGCCGCTCGGGCCGGGGCAGGTGCGGGTGGCGGTGGCCGCGGCGGGGGTCAATTTCCGGGATGTACTCGTGGTGTTGGGGATGTACCCCGGGCAGGCCCCGCCGCTGGGCGGGGAGGGCGCGGGCGTGGTGGTCGAGGTCGGCCACCACGTGCGCAGGTTGAGTGTTGGTGACCAGGTGATGGGACTGGTAGGGGTGGCCGGGCCTGAGGCCGTCGTCGATCAGCGCCTACTGGTCAAGTTGCCGAGCGGGTGGTCGTTGGCGCAAGCCGCAGGAGTGCCGGTGGCGTTCTTGACGGCTTGGTACGGGTTGTCGGATCTGGCGGGTGTGCGGTCTGGGGAGTCGGTATTGGTGCATGCCGCGACCGGCGGGGTGGGCATGGCCGCGGTGCAGCTGGCCCGGCATTGGGGACTGGAAGTGTTTGTCACGGCCAGCCGCGGTAAGTGGGACATCCTGCGGCGCATGGGGTTTGACGATGACCACATCGGTGATTCGCGCACGGTGGACTTCGCAGACAAGTTCTTGGCGGTCACCGACGGCCGCGGGGTCGACGTGGTGCTCAACTCGCTGGCCGGGGAGTTCATCGATGCCTCGTTGCGGTTGCTGGCCCGTGGCGGACGCTTTATCGAGATGGGCAAAACTGATATCCGGGACCCACACACGATTGCCCAGAACCATCCCCGTGTGACCTATCGCGCGTTTGACTTGCTGGAGTCTGGCCCCGCGCGTATCCAGGCGATGTTGGGTGCGCTGCTGGAGTTGTTTCAGGCTCGGGCGTTGCATCCGCTGCCGATCAAGACCTGGGATGTGCGCTGCACTCCGGCCGCGTACCGGTTTGTCAGCCAGGCGCGTCATATCGGCAAGGTGATATTGACCATGCCCACCTTGTTGCCCGATGCGCTGGCGGCGGGCACGGTTTTGATCACCGGGGGGACTGGGATGGTCGCAGCGGCTTTGGCTCGCCATCTGGTCAGCAGCCATGGGGTGAGGCATCTGGTGTTGGTGAGCCGGCGCGGTGATGCGGCCGCGGGGGCCAGCAAGTTGGTCGACGAACTGACCGCGGCGGGGGCCACGGTGCGGGTGGTCGCTTGTGATGTCGCAGATCCAGCCGCGGTGTCACGGCTGATGAATCAGCTACCCGAGCAGTGTCCGCCGCTGAGCGCGGTGATACACGCCGCAGGGACACTCGACGACGCGTTGATCACTTCGCTGACGCCGCAGCGGGTGGATGCGGTGTTGCGGGCCAAGGTGGATGGCGCTTGGAATCTGCACGAGGCCACCCGTGATTTGGGGCTGTCGGCTTTTGTGTTGTGCTCGTCGATCGCGGCGACCCTGGGGGCCCCAGGACAGGCCAACTATGCCGCTGGCAACGCATTCCTCGATGCGCTGGCAGCGCATCGGCACGCTACCGGGCTGGCCGGCATCTCGCTGGCATGGGGGTTGTGGGAACAATCCAGCACGATGACCGCGCATTTGCGTGGTCGCGATGTGGACCGGATGACCCGTATCGGGATGCGGGCGATCTCGGCGGAGCAGGCCATCGAACTCTTCGATGCCGCACTAGTTCTTGATCACCCCACCGTGGTGACCTCCCGACTCGACGAGGCCGCGTTGGCCAACCCCACCATCAGTTCCCAGCTGCCGCCGCTGTTCAACGATCTGATTCGCCGTCCAGTGCGGCGCCGCGTCGACAACGACACCATGGCCGCCAAATCGATTTTGGCCCAACGCCTCAACGACCTGGCCCCGGAGCGCCACAGAGTTGCGTTCATCGAGATGGTCTGTGAGCAGGCGGCCGCGGTGTTGGGTCGCCCCAACGGGGACGACGTCGACCCCGAGCACACGTTCCGGGACCTGGGACTGGACTCACTGACGGATCTGGAGTTGCGCAACAGACTCAAGATCATCTCTGGGCTGGCGTTGCCACCCACCTTGATCGTCGACTATCCCACTCCCCAGCTACTAGCGGGGTATCTGAGCCAGCGACTGGGCGAAAACAATGGTGTCCCAACAGATGGCGGATCGAGGCCGTCACCTGCTGATCCCGACGACGAACTGCGAAATACTCTAGAAACCATTCCGATCGCTGATCTTCGAGACGCGGGCCTGTCTTGCCCGCCGATGGGTATGTCGGGTTTGTCGGCAGCCGAATTAGCCGAGCTATCCGACATTCTGGCGAGAACCGGTGATCAGCGCGATAGAGACCAGGCAGCCGGTGGGCTGGTCGGCGTCGAGGACGTGATGGCGCTGACTCCGCTGCAGCAGGGGCTGTTCGCGCTGGCCATGTTCAGCGAGTCCCCGGTCGATGACCCGTACACGATCGCGACAACCTTTGATGTGCTCGGGCAGCTGGACACCGTATTGCTTCGCAACTGCGCTACAGCGATGTTGTATCGCCATCCGAATCTGCGAGCCCGATTCATATACGGTGACTTGCCGCATCCGGTGCAGGTTGTGCCCAGTGACGTGGATCTGTCGTGGCGGCAGGTGGTCGCGATGCCCGAAGAGGTGGCCTCGCTGGAGGCCGATGAGCAACGGTCGGGATTCGATCTCGAACGTGGCCTGACGATGCGGTTTCTGCTTGTCGAGTTGCCAAACGAGCGTTGGCGATTCGTCATCACCGCCCATCACATTGTGATCGATGGTTGGTCGCTGGCGGTGTTTGTCAACGAGCTCTTCGCTTTGTATCGGGCGGGTGGGGCCATCGATGTGCTTGCGGCGCCGCCGCGGCCATTTCGCGACTACCTCGGCTGGCTGGACGGCTGGGATTCGCAGTCGGGTGAACAGTTTTGGCGTGACTACCTGGCTGGGCTGTCGGCGCCCACCATGTTGTCGCGGGCGCTGGCCGGTGGCCAGGGTGGGCAGGTGGCCGAGGAGCCCCAGCGTATTGAGTTATGTCTGGGTGCGGAAGTGACGGCTCGGCTGGTTGATGGTGCTCGCAGTCGTGGCGTCACCGTGAATTCGCTGGTGCAGGTGGCGTGGGCGTTGGTGTTAGGGGCGCTGACCGGTCGTGACGATGTGGTTTTCGGGATTGCGGTGTCGGGGCGGCCTTCTGAGCTGGCCGGCGTGCAGTCAATGGTCGGTCTGTTTATCAACACCGTGCCGTTGCGCGTCCGACTCGATCCGCAAGCAGTCATCGCCGACGTGTGCGCGGCGGTGCGGCGAGATACCGCACTGGTGCGTGAATATGCCTACTTCAGTCATGCGTGGCTGCGTCAGGCGGCTGGTGTCGGTGAGATGTTCGACACGTTGCTGGTATTCGAAAACTTCCCGACCGGTGGCTTGGCCGTCGGCAAGGATGTTCCCGTCGGGGCGGCGACCTTCCGCCGGGTGGCTGCGCACAGTCCGACGCATTTCCCGGTGACCGTGACCGCCGAATTTGCGAGGGACCAGCTGACGCTGATGATCGCGGCCACGGGCGACGCGCTCAGCGTGCTCACTCCCGAGACGGGCCTTGGGGTCGCCGACCTCGTGCAGCGGTTGGGTCGGGTGTTGGTGGCGATGACTGGTGATGTGGGGGTGCGGGTTTCGTCGTTGGATGTGTTGGATTCGGTGGAGCGTGTTCGGTTGGATGGGTGGGGTAATCGGTCGGTGTTGGGTGCGTCGGTGCCGGTGGGGGTGTCGATTCCGGCGTTGTTTGATGCTCAGGTTGTCCGTGGTCGGGATGCGGTGGCGCTCAGTTTTGAGGGTCAGAGCCTGACTTATGGCGAGCTTGATGAGGCCTCGAATCGGTTGGCGCGTTTTTTGGTGGGTTTGGGTGCGGGTCCGGGGCAGCGGGTGGCGTTGGTGTTTGGTCGTTGTGCTCAGGCGGTGACCGCGATTTTGGCGGTGTTAAAGACGGGGGCGGCGTATGTGCCGATTGATCCGGGGTTGCCGGCGGCGCGGGTGCAGTTCATGGTTGCTGATGCTGGGCCGGTGGCGGTGGTGACTACCGGTGGGTGGGGTGCGGGGTTGGATGGGTGCGGTTGTGTGGTGGTCGATGTTGCTGATGCGGGTGTTGAGGCTTGTGCGGGTACGGGTTTGGTGGCACCGGCTGCTGATGACATCGCGTATCTGATCTATACCTCCGGGACCACCGGCATTCCTAAGGGTGTGGCGGTTAGTCATCGCAATGTGGTCGCGTTGGTGGAGTCGTTGGCCTCGAGTGTGCCGGTGGCGGGGGTGTGGTCGCAGTGGCATTCGTATGCCTTTGATGTTTCGGTGTGTGAGATTTGGGGGGCGTTGTTAAGTGGTGGGCGGTTGGTGGTGGTGCCCGAGCAGGTGGTGGGTTCGCCTGAGGATTTCCTCGCGTTGTTGGTGGCTGAGCGGGTCAGTGTGTTGAGTCAGACGCCGTCGGCGTTTTATGCGTTGCAGGGTGCTGTTACGGTCCGGTCTGGTTTGGGGCGTGAGTTGCGGGTTGAGGCGGTGCTTTTGGCGGGGGAGGCGTTTGAGCCTCAGTGTGCGGGGGTGTGGTTGGCGCGGCGTTCGGGGTTGGCGCGGTTGATCAATTTGTATGGCACGACTGAGACGACGGTGCATGCCTCGGTGCGTGAGATTGTTGGCGCTGACGTTGAGAGTGCGGTGAGTCCGATTGGGGTGCCGTTGGGGCATCTGGGCTTTTTTGTGCTGGATGGGTGGTTGCGGCCGGTGCCGGTGGGTGTGGTGGGGGAGTTGTATGTGGCTGGTGTTGGGGTGGGTGTGGGGTATTGGGGGCGGGGGTCGTTGACGGGGTCGCGGTTTGTGGCGTGTCCGTTTGGGGGTGTTGGTGAGCGGATGTATCGGACGGGGGATTTGGTGTGTTGGGGTCGGGATGGGCAGTTGCAGTATCGGGGGCGTGTTGATGATCAGGTGAAGGTTCGTGGGTATCGGATTGAGTTGGGTGAGGTTCAGGCGGCGTTGGGTGCTGTTGATGGGGTGGGTCAGGCGGTGGTGGTTGTTCGTGAGGATCGTGGTGGTGATCGGCGGTTGGTGGGGTATGTGACGGGGGCGGTGGATCCGGTGGTGGTGCGTGGGGTGTTGGGGCAGCGGTTGCCGGGGTATATGGTGCCGGCCGCGGTGGTGGTGGTGGCGGGGTTGCCGTTGACGGTTAATGGGAAGTTGGATAGGCGGGCTTTGCCGGCGCCGGAGTATGGCGATGGTGATCGTTATCGGGCTCCGGTGGGTCCGGTGCAGGAGATTTTGGCGGGTATTTATGCCGAGGTGTTGGGGTTGGAGCGGGTGGGGGTTGAGGACTCGTTTTCTGAACTGGGTGGAGACTCACTCTCTGCGCTGCGGGTGATCGCCAAGGTCAACAAAGCCCTCGGTCTTGAACTTCCGGCGCGCACCTTGCGCGACGCGCCCTCAGTGAGAATCTTGAGTCAGCGACTGCACACAAGTGACAACGGAATGGAAGTAGTCCCAGGGCTCCGGCGTTGTTGATTAGCAGGCTTGTGAGCTGGGTTGATGATCTTTGGTGCCGCGCTATTGGGGCCGGAGTGTAGGCACGGGCTATCTGGAGAACGATCGAGTTGGTTACTGTTCGTCGTTGGTCTGGAGTTGCCCGTGCCTACCGTTTCAGTATTGCGTGTGTCGTCGGTTCCAGAGGTGTTCGACCGCTGGAGTCCTGGTGAGCGCAGCGAGCTCATCGGATCGGAGTTTCTCGATGTGTTGGCCTCGGTGCCAGACCCGAGGGGCCCACGCGGTCGGAGGTATTCGCTGATGGCTTTGTTGGCGATCGCGGTTCTGGCCACTGCCGCGGGGATGCGCGGCTATGCTGGTTTTGCCACATGGGCGGCCACCGCTCCCGATGATGTGTTGGCCCAATTAGGGGTCCGGTTCCGGCGGCCCAGTGAGAAGACCTTCCGCGCTGTTTTGTCTCGGCTAGACCCCGCCGACCTCAACGCCAGGATGGGCAGTTACTTCACTGCACACGTGGCCAGCCGCGACCCCAGTGGATTGGTGCCGATCGCGTTGGACGGCAAGATGCTGCGTGGTGCTTTACGCGCCAAAGCGACAGCCACGCATCTCGTGTCGGTGTTCGCCCACCGTGCCCGATTGGTGCTCGGTCAACTCGCTGTCGCCGAGAAAAGCAATGAAATTCCCTGCGTACGTGCCCTGCTCACGCTGCTGCCGGGTAGCTTGCGGTGGCTGGTCACCGTGGATGCGATGCATACCCAGGTCGTCACCGCGAAGTTGATCTGCGCCACCTTGAAGTCGCACTACCTGATGATCGTCAAGTCCAACCAAGCCAAAATATTTGCGCGTATCACCGCGCTGCCCTGGGCCGAGGTGCCCGCAGCCGCTACCGACGACTCCCGCGGCCACGGCCGTGTCGAGACCCGCACCCTGCAAATCATCGCCGCTGCACGAGGAATCGGCTTCCCCTACGCAAAACAAATCATCCGGATCACTCGTGAACGCTTGATCACCGCCACCGACCAGCGCAGCGTGGAGGTGGTCTATGCCATTTGCAGCCTGCCGTTCGAGCACGCCCGCCCTACCGCGATCATGACCTGGATGCGTCAACACTGGGGAATCGAGAACAGCCTGCACTGGATACGCGACGTCACCTTCGACGAAGACCGTCAAAGGGCACATACCGGAAACGGCGCACAGGTCCTAGCAACGCTACGCAACACCGCGATCAATCTGCACCGCCTCAACGGCGCCGACAACATCGCCGAAGCCTGCCGGATCACCGCTTTGACCGCCAACCGCCGCCTAGACCTCCTCAATCCACAATCCCCCAGCTCACAAGCCTGCTAATCAACAACGCCGGAGCCCTGGAAGTAGTCCCTGTCGAGATCCTGAAGGAGGACGCGGGTGTTCCGTTGTGCTGTATACATGATGGCCTCGGGCTCAGCTGGTCATATCGGGCTCTGGGAAATTATTTGGACTGCCCGATAATCGGCATCAACCAAATCGCGGAAAATGGCGAAGCTGAACCCGAATCGATTCGCAGCATGGCGGCAAACTACGCGGACAGGCTTCAAGCGGCCTACCCGGCCGGACCCTATAACCTCCTCGGCTGGTCTTTTGGTGGCGTCGTGGCTCACGAGCTTGCCATCGAACTTCACCGACGCGGATGTGTGGTGCAACGGTTGATCCTGTTGGATCCGCCACAACTGCCCGGCAGCACATTGAGAAGCCTTGGGGTTGAAGAAGATCAGATCGTGGACGGCGGCTCGCGGCCTAACCACGCGGCTATTCGAGAGCAAGCGGAGCAGCTGATTAACCAACTGCGAGAAGTGGTGGACTTTACCGCTCTACCCATTGGAATCTTTGACTTCGCAGCCCGAAATGCCAAGGCGGTCCAGTCGTATCTTCTGGAACACAAGGCCGACGTGTTCGACGGAGATATGACCATATTTCTCGCTGGGCGAAGTGGACAAATGAGTGATTCGTCCCAACTGCAAAATTGGCGAAAGTATATTGCCGGCGACATTACAACGTACTCCGTCGACTGCACACACCATGAGATGCTGACCGCCGAATCGCTCAGCATGTACGGCGAACAACTCAAGAAACTATTAGAAGCTTGAGCCGACGTTGCGCCGCCGGACTACCGGCGCCGCACCAGCAGCGTCTGCGCCGACGTCCCCACAAATCCGGTCGTATCGAAAATCTCAGCCGTCGTCACTCCCAGGCCATCTGGCCCGACGGAGGCGCGAGCGCGCAACGCGAAATCGGTGCCGGTCGGAAGTCGGTGCAGATGAACGACCGTATCGGTGTTCATGAAGAGAAACCGGTTGGGATCCAGGATCGCGCCGACGCCGTTGGCGCAGTCGACCACGGCGGCCAGCTGTTGCAGCGGTGACGCCGGATCGGTGTCGACGATGTGAGCCGTCGGCCTGAACCAGGACACCGCGGCGGGTTGTCCTTCAGTGTCCTGCGGGCGCCAGCTGAGTGCGTCGAAGTAGCCACCGACCCCGGCAAAAGCGGCTGGACGGGGTTGCGCCGGTCCCTCCACCAGCGGGGGATACCGATCGGATGCGACGTCGGTGGTGTCGCTGACCGCCAGTAGCCACGCGGTCACCCGGGCCAGCACGCGATCGGCCACCATCTCCGCAACCATCATGGCGACCCGCGACCCCGGGCGCTGCACCCAAGCCCGGGCCCGGACCGGAGCCACCGGAATGGCCCCGAGGATGTCCAGGCTGAGCCGGCCGATCCGCAAACCCGATCCTGCCGACAGTTCTTCGATCAGTTTGGTCAGCAGCGCCAACGGGGGAGATCCGTGCTGAATGTCGGGATCCCAATTGCTGCGGGTGAAGTCGGTCGAGTCGAACATCTGGTAATCGCCGTCGGCCCCGGGCAGGCGGCGGTAGTAGCAACCGTTCATGCCGTCGGCTCGATTGCGGAGCACGAAACCGCTTCGGCGGGCGGCCGATCCGGCCACCCGGGATACGGCGGTGGTGTCCCGCCATAAGCCGGACAGTGCTGCTGGTGCGGGCACCAATTGCATAGCCGCGATGCATTGGGGCGGAAGTCGCCCGACTGTCCCGCCGATTGGATGGCACGCCAGATGGCCATCAGGGTCTTCTCAAAGCGAAGCAGCTCGTCACGATCCGGCGAATAGTCCAGCACCTGCCCGTCAGCCAGATAGATCAGCCGCAATCGGGAGGGCAACACGCCCCGCGACCGAAACAGCGCTACTCCGTAGAACTTCATCTGGAACATGGCTTTGAACTCCGCCAGCGCCCGGGCGGCGGGCGGGGCCTTGCCCGTCTTGTAGTCGACCACCCGTAACTCACCGGTAGCGGCGACGTCGATCCGGTCGATATAGCCGCGCAACAGCGTGCCGTCTGCCAGCTCCACCTCGACGCGCTGCTCGCAGCTCTGCGGGTCGAATCGCCTCGGATCTTCCAGCCGGTAGTAGCCCGACAACAGTGCACGGGCATCCTCGAGCAATTGGGCTTGCTGGTCGGCTGCCAGCTCTCCGGCCAGGTCTAGCTCACCGGCGATCACCTGCTCCCAGGCGGATTCCACCAGTGACCGGGCGGTGTCCGGTCCGCGTTGCACCGCGGGTAGAGCGTAGAGCTGCTCGAGGGCGGCATGTACCACAGAGCCTCGCAGCTGCGCCGTTGACGGTTTCTCGGGCAATCGATCGATCGCCCGAAACCGGTACAGCAGTGGGCACTGTTTGAAATCGGCGGCCCGTGACGGCGACAGCGCCGGTCGGATATACACGCCCGCCACGGAGCCCGGCTGGTCCGTCATATTCGCAGCCTATGACTGGGCACCGACAACCCCGGACACCGGCTACGGCGCGTCAGCTGGCACCCTAGACGACGTGTCAGCGACCGGTCCGTTTCACGTCGGCGAACGTGTTCAGCTCACCGACGCCAAGGGGCGTCACTACACCATCACCCTCACTCCGGGCGCGGAGTTCCACACCCATCGCGGCCGCATCGCGCACGACGTGATCATCGGCCTGGAGCAAGGCAGCGTGGTCAAGTCCAGCAATGGCGCGCTGTTTCTGGTGCTGCGCCCGTTGTTGGTCGACTATGTGATGTCGATGCCCCGCGGGCCCCAGGTGATCTACCCCAAGGACGCCGCGCAGATCGTGCATGAGGGCGACATCTTTCCCGGTGCCCGGGTGCTCGAGGCGGGCGCCGGATCCGGGGCACTCACCCTGTCACTACTGCGAGCGGTCGGGCCGCAGGGGCAGGTGATCTCCTATGAGCAGCGCGCCGATCATGCCGAGCATGCTCGTCGCAACGTGACCAACTTCTACGGCGAGGCGCCCGAAAACTGGCAATTGATCATCAGCGATATCGCCGACTCGGAGCTGCCCGACGGCTCGATCGACCGGGTAGTGCTGGACATGTTGGCGCCGTGGGAGGTGCTCGACTCGGTCTCCAGGCTGGTGGTCGCCGGTGGCGTGTTGATGATCTACGTGGCCACGGTGACCCAGCTGTCCAAGGTTGTCGAGGCCGTGCGGACCCAGCAGTGCTGGACAGAGCCGAGATCGTGGGAGACCCTGCAGCGGGGCTGGAACGTTGTCGGGCTGGCCGTACGGCCGCAGCATTCCATGCGCGGACACACCGCGTTTCTGGTCGCCGCACGCCGGCTGGCGCCGGGTGCGGTAGCCCCCGCGCCACTGGGGCGCAAACGCGAGGGGCGCGATGGCTAGCCGGGAACAGGCCTAACCGAGCCAGTCCTCGCTGCGGTGCAGGACGCGGTGCGCCGACAACAGTTCGAACTCGGGGTGCGCGGCTACCAGGCGTTCGGCCGCGTCGAGGACATCAACGGCATGGCTGCGCTCGCTGGAAACCACGGCCACCCCAATTCCGGCCCGTCGGTGCAGCTCGAGTGATCCGGTCTCGGCGGCCGACACGGCGAACTTGCGCCTGAGCTCGGCGACAACCGGGCGAACCACCGACCGCTTTTGTTTGAGTGATCGCACGTCGCCCAGCAACACATCGAACTCCAGCCAGCCGATCCACATCCGCAGACTCAGCCGGGAGGACCCGAAGACGGGGCGACAGACCCAGTCGCTGGTGGGCTTTCTTCGGGGGCCGGCTCGACCGGGGCAGGTTCCGGGTTGGGGGCAGGGCCAGGACTGGGCTCTGGCGTAGCCGTCTGGGATCCCCGGGAATTGCCGAGAGCCAACAGCATCTCCGAGGTTCGCTGGGATAGCTGCCAGCCGCCGTGGATCGGCGTGAACTCCATCGGGAACGTGAACTCGCGATTCTCCGGTTGGGCGGTGGTGACGACGACGGTGGCCACCACATCGGACGGATTGGTCGCCGACCACGCGAGGTCGTTGGCAGCGAAGTTCATCGGCAGGTACCCGCCATCTCGGGCGGCGGTGGTGAACCGGTCCAGGGCCGCAGCGGTGTCAGGGGTTGACCCCTCAACCAGGTCCAGTTTCTTGTCTCCCGGAATGTTCGGATCGGCGAGCCGGGACAGCGCATCGACTAGGGCTTCGGGGGGTGGCAGGGGAGCGGACGGTGGGACCGGCAGGGCACTGGGTGCGGCCGGTGGCGCGGGTGCGACGGCCGACGTCGAGCTCTCGGCGTTGTCCGGTGACGGTGAACACCCCGCGACCCCCAACGTCGCCACGGCGGTGATGGCGGTGATGGCGGTGATGGCCAAGCGGCGGTTTCGGTGCATCCAGCGGCGGGGTCGGCTATCGGCGTTTCAGGGAAGTTCGCGAAGACGACACTCGCGAAGATGGAGTGCAAATCACACCCTCGGGCGCGGCGCCCATCGGCATCAGGACCGCGGCGGCTGTGGCTAGGGATTTCACGTCGCGGCGCTCCTTTCTGTCGGCCCAAGTGGTAGCCGAGATTACCAGTGGACTTCAACTTGTAACTTTTCAACGGCATTTGGTTCCGCACATGAAGCCGCGATCGCCGGTAGCGTTGGGGTATCCGCTGCACCATTCCTGGTGTGGGAAAGGAGCGCAACATGGCTGATTCAGAGCGTTCCGAAGCATTCGGGACACCCGACGACACCCCCTTGTCCAGCAAAGATGCTGCCGAATTAGAACAGCTGCGGCGTGAAGCCGCGGTGCTGCGTGAGCAACTCGAGAGCGCAGTTGGGCCGCAAGGCACGGCGCGGTCTGCCCGCGATGTGCATCAGCTCGAAGCCCGCATCGACTCGCTTGCCGCCCGCAACTCCAAATTAATGGAAACTCTTAAAGAAGCCCGGCAGCAGTTGCTGGCGCTGCGCGAAGAGGTCGACCGGTTGGGTCAACCGCCCAGCGGTTATGGCGTTCTGCTGTCGACGCACGACGACGACACGGTCGACGTGTTCACCTCCGGCCGCAAGATGCGCCTGACCTGCTCGCCCAACATCGAAATCTCGTTGCTGCGGAAGGGCCAGACGGTTCGGCTCAATGAGGCCCTGACCGTCGTAGAGGCCGGCACGTTCGAATCGGTCGGCGAGATCTCCACCTTGCGAGAGGTGCTCGCTGATGGTCATCGGGCGCTGGTCGTCGGCCACGCGGACGAGGAACGCATCGTCTGGTTGGCTGAGCCGCTGGTTGCCGAGGACCTGCCGGATGGTTTTCCCGACGCGCTCAACGACGACACGAAGCCACGCAAGCTGCGTCCGGGTGACTCACTTCTCGTCGACACCAAGGCGGGCTACGCCTTTGAGCGCATCCCCAAGGCCGAGGTCGAGGATCTGGTGCTCGAAGAGGTGCCCGACGTCAGCTACGAGGACATTGGTGGCCTGACGCGCCAGATCGAACAGATTCGTGACGCGGTCGAGCTGCCGTTCCTGCACAAGGAGTTGTACCGGGAGTACGCGCTGCGCCCGCCGAAAGGCGTGCTGCTCTACGGCCCGCCTGGTTGCGGCAAGACACTGATCGCCAAGGCCGTGGCGAACTCGCTGGCCAAGAAGATGGCCGAGGTCCGCGGTGATGACTCTCGCGAGGCGAAGTCGTACTTCCTCAACATCAAAGGCCCCGAGCTGCTGAACAAGTTCGTCGGTGAAACCGAGCGTCACATCCGGCTGATCTTCCAGCGGGCCAGGGAGAAGGCCTCCGAGGGCACACCGGTGATCGTGTTCTTCGACGAGATGGACTCGATCTTCCGTACTCGCGGCACCGGGGTTTCCTCCGATGTCGAGACCACGGTGGTTCCGCAGCTACTCAGTGAGATCGACGGGGTGGAGGGACTCGAGAACGTCATCGTCATCGGTGCTTCCAACCGCGAGGACATGATCGATCCGGCCATTCTGCGGCCAGGGCGACTGGACGTGAAGATCAAGATCGAGCGGCCCGACGCCGAAGCGGCACAGGACATCTACTCGAAGTACCTCACCGAGACGCTGCCTGTTCACGCCGACGACCTTGCCGAGTTCGAGGGCGAACGTCCGGCGTGCATCAAGGCGATGATCGAAAAGGTCGTCGATCGGATGTACGCCGAGATCGACGACAACCGGTTCCTGGAGGTCACCTACGCCAACGGTGACAAGGAAGTCATGTACTTCAAGGACTTCAACTCCGGGGCGATGATCCAGAACGTTGTCGACCGAGCCAAGAAGAATGCGATCAAGTCGGTGCTCGAGACCGGCCAGCCAGGCCTGCGCATTCAGCATTTGCTCGACTCGATCGTCGACGAGTTCGCCGAGAACGAGGACCTGCCCAACACCACCAACCCCGATGACTGGGCACGGATCTCGGGCAAGAAGGGCGAGCGGATCGTCTACATCCGCACCCTGGTGACCGGCAAGTCGTCGAGTGCCAGCCGGGCGATCGACACCGAGTCCAACCTCGGCCAGTACCTGTAAGGGGCGCTACCTGGAAGAGGGTCAGTCGACCTCGAGCGAGTAGCTGTTGGACAGGTCGTCCTGCGTCACGTGAGCGGGGCGGTCGGTGGTGTCGACGCGCAGCGTCTCGGCCAGCACGCGTGGCTCATAGGACCATCCTTCCGGCAGGTCCAGTCGTGCGGCCAGGCCGGGTAGGTCGGCGCGGGCAAGGTTGGGGTCCACCACCTGGCTCCAGGTCTGCATCACCCAGCGTTGTCCACCCGGGTCGATGAGTTCGTAGATCTCTGCGCCGGCGTTGAAGACAAACACCGTGTGACGGTTCACCCGATTGACGGTGTAGGGGGCGGGGCTCATCGACGACATCTGCACGGTTGCCTGCTTGAGCATTTCGATTCCGCCGAATGACTTGCTCTCCGGCGGCCCCTGGGGCTCCTTCTCAATGCTGTTCATCAGCCAGTAGCGGGGCCCGTTGAGCAGGGCTGCGGCCACCCCGTTTTCGGCGGCCAGGGCTTGCGCGTCCAGCGCGGACCACAGTTCCGCGGGGCAATCGTTGAGCGGAAAGCTGTTGTAGACGGTGGCTTGTGGACCGGATTCACCGATTTCGACGAGAAGCACCTCGCCGTAGCGTTTCCCGGATAAGTCTTCTACCTGCTCGGGTACGGACACCAGCGTGAAGTTAATCACCGCCGGGACTGGCGTCAACATCGGTGTCATCGATGTTGGCGCGGTAGCGGCCGCGTGCGATCAAGGTGATGTGCAGGTTCTCGATGAGCGGGTCGACGAATGTTGCACGGTATGCGGCGTCACCAACTGCGCGGGCGCTGATGTACATGAAGGTCAACGCGCCAATGAACAGACAGAGATGGATCAACGAATCCGGCACCGGCACGGTCAGCCCGAGCACGGTCGCGTTGCTGGACACGTTGTGGCTCCATTCCTGGAGCAGGGCTGGGCTGAGCACGATCAGCCCGAGGATGACGTAGATGGTGGCGGTCAGCATCGCCACCACCATGATCTGCACCAACTGGTGGGCGGTGAGCACGAAGACCACATTGGCCCGCTCGGCTCGGGTTAGCGGCCGGCTGCTCGGCGGATCCGGCATCGCCGCAAACGGGGTGTCGGCCAGTTCCTGGCAGTTCTTGGGCTGCACGGTCGGTGCCTGCAGCATGGGTTTGACTCGCTCCGCGGTGGTGGAGATGACGAATACGCTCGCGATACCGACCAAAAATGCGATGGCCAGGGCCAGCCGCTCCGCGCTGATTGTGGAGGCCATCAGCCAGATGTTGCTGTTGAAGAAGACCAACGTGGTCAGCAGAACGACGGGCAAGGCTCGAACCGCCAGGGCGCCGATCGTCGCCAGGTGCGACAGCGTCATTCGGACCGACCACCCGGTGACCGATCCGATACCGCTACCGGTGAGCAACAGCACCATCACCGCGGCCAGGGCCGCGTCCGGCAGATGAGACACCGAGGTCTCAACGATCAGGACGATTGCCACCAGGCTGACCGCCACGGTCGCCGCCACCGAACGCTTCCGGCTGTCGGACAGTCGCGACACCAGCCAGCCGACGAACGTGATCAAGACCGGTGCGATCGCGACCAGGGTCACCAGCACCCATTCGCGGGGTGTCGGTTGCCCATCGATGACGACCTCGTCGCCGTGGGTGATCAGCAGAATCGGGAGTGTCCAACAGTGCAGTGTCGCGTACGCGGCCAGCACCGGGGCAGACCGTGACCACAGCCGCCGCCAACGGGCCCGCCTGGTCAGCACCGCGGGCAAGCCCCGTTCCAGAAACCAGCTTTCCGCCGCGGCACTCGACGGGTCTCGGCGTGCCGGAGCGCGGTGCGGGGAAGGGTTCATGCCGGCTCAACCCTAGCGGCGGCCCACCGTTGCTGCTGTGCTAGTTCAACGTGCTGATGATGTGTCTTTCGGTTTCATTCCCGTCGATCGTGCCGCCACTGCGTTTGTGCTTGTAATCAAAGACGGTGGACTACGCGACCACTACCACCTGCCCGGGGTGCAGAGGGGTGCAGACCGGCGATGTTGAACGGTTTGTTGGCCAGCGGTCCCGTGATCTCGTCGCCGTTCCACGTAACTACGTCCACCCACATGTACTCCCGGGTGCCGTCCGGGCCCTCAAAAGCGGCCTTGACTTGCATAAATTCGCCGGGCGGCAGCCCTTCGTTGAACGCGGCGCGCAGCGCGGGCAGCTTGGCTCGCGCGGATCGGCTGGCGGCTGCCAATGCGTCGTTGTGGGCAGCGGGAACGATCGAAGCTCCGGAGTCGAACGCGGCGCAGAGAATCGCGTGCCGACGGGCCCCAGCGTCCTGGCCCGGTCCTCGGTCGAAGGTGATCTCGAGTAGCCGGTTCATCGGATCGCCGTCGTGGTGCTCGCCCATTCTCACGGTGAGCGGCGCGGCCCCGGTCGCGTTGGGCCTCAAACGCCGGTAATCCAGATCGAATTCTCCGGAACGATCGACAACGGGCCGATCAGCGATCGCCTGGCAGAACGCGCTCACGAGCTGTCCGACGTTGCTGCATACCGACCGCGGCACCTGGTTCACGACTACGTCGGGCAGCCCAAACTTCGCCATTCCCAGCGTGACGACTCGCATCTGGCCATTGATCTCGTAGGCGTGAATGATCGTATGGTCGTCAACATCTGGGGTTGGTCTGGTCCATCGATCGACCCTGATTTCCTGCCAGGCGCCCGGCGTGAATATCTGCCGAGTCTCGGCATCCCAAATCAGTCCGCCAGTGGCGGCGGTGAGGCTACCCGTCAGCTGCTGCGCGGCACGAAGACGATCCCAAGCCTGCTCAATCGGGCAGCTGAAGTTGAGGATGAACGCGGCCTGGGTGGACTGTAGAGCGACGGCCAGCTGCGGGCTGACGCCGTAGTTGAAGAGTTCAACAAATTCCGGATCCGGCGGGGGATAGTCGTTTCGCGGATCGATGTTGGCGAAGGCACATACCGTCGGCTCCGTCTCGTCACCGTTGATGGACTCCACCTGGTGAAATCCGGCGGATGTGTTCGCCAGCAGTTCATCCAGGGTGTCGAAGGGGTCTGCGGCAGGCATGGGCAGGTAATAGATCGCGAATGTGAAGGCAATCCCGCCGTCGAGCAGCGGCCCGGCCGGAATCAGGTCGGTGACGTCCTGCCCTTGCTGAAAAGGGTTCGGGCTCACCGTTGGCCGCCCCGGGTAGCCGTGCCGGCGGTGCGAGGAGAAGTTGGCAAACTCATCGGAAATAGCAACGGCTGCAAGATTTTTAACGTCAACGTAGATTCCCCGAGGGGCTCGATGCGACGGTCAGCCGAGACCGTATCAACCCCGCGCGGTCCGCACCACTAGGCGTGCGGGCAACTTGTATCGCGAATTGCGGAGGTTGCTGTCCCAGCGCGGCATGCCAGCCTGGGGACGCCCACCTCGCCCGCGGCACGGGCCGCTGAGATGTTCTGGGTCGGCGGGCCTAGGCTCTAGGCATGCAACGGATTATCGGAACGGAGGTCGAGTACGGCATCTCGTCGCCGTCGGACCCGACAGCCAACCCGATCCTCACTTCGACGCAGGCGGTACTGGCCTATGCCGCGGCCGCCGGCATCCAGCGCGCCAAACGGACCCGGTGGGATTACGAGGTGGAATCACCGCTGCGCGACGCTCGGGGTTTCGACCTGAGCCGCTCCGCGGGTCCACCGCCGGTGGTGGATGCTGACGAGGTCGGCGCGGCAAACATGATCCTGACCAACGGGGCGCGGCTGTACGTCGACCATGCACACCCCGAGTACTCCGCACCCGAATGCACCGATCCGCTCGACGCGGTGATCTGGGACAAAGCCGGGGAGCGGGTGATGGAGGCCGCGGCCCGCCATGTCGCCAGCGTCCCCGGTGCCGCGAAGCTGCAGCTGTACAAGAACAACGTCGACGGCAAGGGCGCGTCCTACGGATCGCACGAGAACTACCTGATGAGCCGGCAAACCCCGTTTTCGGCCATCATTGCCGGTCTGACGCCCTTTCTGGTGTCTCGGCAGGTGGTCACGGGCTCCGGCCGTGTCGGCATCGGGCCCTCCGGTGATGAGCCGGGCTTCCAGCTGTCCCAGCGATCCGACTACATCGAGGTCGAGGTCGGCTTGGAGACCACGCTCAAGCGCGGCATCATCAACACCCGCGACGAACCGCACGCCGACGCCGATAGGTACCGCCGGCTGCACGTCATCATCGGCGACGCCAACCTGTCTGAGACGTCGACCTACCTGAAGCTCGGCACCACTGCGCTGGTGCTCGACCTGATCGAGGAAGGTCCGGCGCACGGCATCGACCTGACCGACTTGGCGCTGGCCCGCCCGGTACACGCGGTGCACGCCATCAGTCGTGATCCCTCGCTGCGGACGGCAGTGGCGCTTCTCGACGGCCGTGAACTGACCGGTCTTGCATTGCAACGGATTTACCTCGAACGGGTGGCGAAACTGGTCGATGGCCGTGACCCCGATCCCCGGGCTTCACACGTCGTGGAAACCTGGGCAGACGTGCTCGACCGGCTCGAGCGTGACCCGATGGATTGTGCCGAGGTCTTGGACTGGCCGGCCAAACTGCGATTGCTCGAAGGTTTCCGGCAGCGGGAGAACTTGAACTGGTCGGCGCCCCGCCTGCACCTGGTCGATCTGCAGTATTCCGATGTCCGGCTGGACAAGGGGCTCTACAACCGGCTGGTGGCGCGCGGATCGATGAAGCGGTTGGTCAGCGAACACCAGGTGCTCGAGGCCGTGGAGAACCCGCCCACCGACACCCGCGCGTACTTCCGCGGCGAATGCCTGCGCCGGTTTGGCGCCGACATCGCCGCGGCGAGCTGGGATTCAGTGATCTTCGATCTGGGTGGGGATTCGCTGGTGCGTATTCCCACGCTCGAACCGCTGCGCGGCAGCAAGGCCCATGTCGGAGCGCTGCTGGATTCGGTGGACAGCGCGGTCGAACTGGTGGAACAACTCACCAGCTGAGGGCCCTTGATGGGGCAGGCGCGTGAGGCGAGATGGTGACGGCATAGCCCGACAAATGGGGCTTCAGCCGGGAAACGTCGGGGCTGGCCGGTACTGTTAGGGAAAGACCGGCGGGGGCGTGAGTCACGACCCCCCGGCATCTAATCGGCCATGACGAAGCAGGAGGCGGCGATGGCTCAGGAACAGACCAAACGTGGCGGTGGTGGCGGCGATGACGAAGACGTCACCGGCACCACCGCCGCGGGCCAGGAGCGCCGCGAGAAGTTAGCTCAAGACACCGACGATCTGCTTGACGAGATCGACGACGTCCTTGAGGAGAATGCCGAGGACTTCGTTCGCGCGTACGTCCAAAAGGGCGGCCAGTGACCTGGCCGTTGCCTGATCGCCTGTCCATAAATTCGACCATTTCCGGATCCGCTGTAGACCTATCATCGTTCGCTGAATTCCTCCGCCGCCAGGCGCCGGAGTTATTACCTGCGAGCATCAAACACGGTGGGGGTGCCGTGGGTGACCAGTTGCCGCACGCCACCACCATCGTCGCCTTGAAGTATCCCGGTGGTGTCCTGATCGCCGGGGACCGGCGTTCGACGCAGGGCAACATGATCGCCGGGCGCGATGTGCGCAAGGTCTACATCACCGACGACTACACCGCCACCGGCATCGCCGGCACCGCCGCGATCGCCGTTGAGTTCGCGCGTCTTTACGCCGTGGAACTCGAACACTACGAAAAGCTCGAGGGCGTGCCGCTGACATTCGCCGGCAAGGTCAACCGGCTGGCCATCATGGTGCGTGGCAACCTGGCGGCCGCAATGCAGGGATTAGTGGCCCTGCCGCTGCTGGCAAGCTATGACATCCACGCGTCTGACCCGAGGTCCGCTGGTCGCATCGTCTCGTTCGACGCTGCCGGCGGCTGGAACATCGAGGAAGAGGGCTACCAAGCGGTGGGTTCGGGATCGATCTTCGCCAAATCGTCGATCAAGAAGTTGTACGCGCAAGTCACCGACGCCGATTCCGCGCTGCGGGTGGCCGTCGAAGCGCTCTACGACGCAGCCGACGACGATTCGGCCACCGGCGGCCCGGATCTGGTCCGCGGGATATACCCGACAGCGGTCACCATCAATGCCGACGGTGCGGTTGACGTACCCGAGGTCCGCATCGCCGAACTGGCTCGTGAAGTCATCGGAAGTCGTTCACGCGCTGACACTTTCGGCCCTGACGGTGGTGAGAAGTGAGCTTCCCTTACTTCATCTCGCCGGAACAGGCGATGCGCGAGCGCAGCGAGCTCGCGCGAAAGGGTATTGCGCGCGGCAAGAGCGTGGTGGCGCTGGCCTTCGCCGGCGGTGTGCTGTTCGTTGCCGAGAATCCGTCGCGGTCGCTGCAGAAGATCAGCGAACTCTACGACCGGGTGGGTTTTGCGGCCGCCGGCAAGTTCAACGAATTCGACAACTTGCGCCGGGGCGGGATTCAGTTCGCCGACACCCGCGGTTATGCCTACGACCGTCGTGACGTCACGGGACGCCAGTTGGCCAACGTGTATGCACAGACGCTGGGCACCATCTTCACCGAGCAGGCCAAGCCCTACGAGGTCGAGCTATGCGTCGCTGAGGTGGCGCACTACGGGGAAACGAAGGCGCCCGAGCTCTACCGAATCACCTACGACGGGTCGATCGCCGATGAGCCGCATTTCGTGGTGATGGGCGGGACCACCGAGCCGATCACGACGGCGCTCAAGAACACCTACACCGAAAACGCCGATTTGCCGGACGCGCTGGATATCGCGGTGGAGGCGCTACGCGCCGGTAGCGCGGAGAATTCCAGCAATGACCAGCCCGTACTCGGTGTGGCCAGCCTCGAAGCCGCCATCCTGGACGCCAACAAGCCGCGGCGCGCGTTTCGCCGGCTGACTCGCTCGACCCTCGAAACACTGCTGCAGGAGCGGGATTCCAAGGAATCTGCCGAGTCAGAAGAGCCCATAGAGTCCGAAGAGGGCAAGAAAACGGGCAAAAAATCCGACGCCGATTCGTCTGATTAGCGCCCCGCCGGTGCGGCTGCGCACCGCTGCGACAACCAGTACGCTCGATTACGTGCAGCGACGAATCATGGGCATCGAGACAGAGTTCGGTGTCACCTGCACCTTCCACGGTCATCGCCGGCTGAGCCCTGACGAGGTTGCCCGGTACCTGTTCCGCAGGGTGGTGTCCTGGGGGCGCAGCTCCAACGTATTCCTGCGCAATGGCGCGCGTCTCTACCTCGACGTGGGCAGCCATCCGGAATACGCCACCGCCGAATGCGACAGCCTGGTGCAGCTGGTTACCCACGACCGGGCTGGCGAATGGGTGCTCGAAGACCTGCTGGTCGACGCCGAGCAGCGGTTGGCCGACGAGGGCATCGGCGGCGACATCTACCTGTTCAAGAACAACACCGACTCGGCCGGCAACTCCTACGGTTGCCACGAGAACTACCTGATCGTGCGGGCCGGCGAGTTTTCCCGGATCTCCGACGTGTTGCTGCCGTTCCTGGTCACTCGTCAGCTGATCTGTGGGGCGGGAAAAGTGTTGCAGACCCCCAAGGCCGCAACATTTTGTCTGTCCCAACGCGCCGAACATATCTGGGAGGGCGTCTCGAGCGCGACCACCCGCTCACGTCCGATCATCAACACCCGCGACGAGCCGCACGCCGACGCGGAGAAGTACCGGCGTCTGCACGTGATCGTCGGCGACTCCAACATGTGCGAGACGACCACCATGCTCAAGGTGGGCACCGCGTCGCTGGTGCTGGAGATGATCGAAGCGGGAGTGCCGTTCCGCGACTTCTCGCTGGACAACCCCATCCGTGCGATCCGTGAAGTCAGCCACGACGTCACCGGTCGGCGTCCGGTTCGGCTGGCCGGCGGGCGTCAGGCCAGTGCGCTCGACATTCAGCGGGAGTACTACTCCCGCGCCGTCGAGCATCTGCAAACCCGGGAGCCCAACGCACAGGTCGAGCAGGTCGTTGATCTGTGGGGCCGCCAGCTTGACGCCGTCGAAAGTCAGGATTTCGCGAAGGTCGACACCGAGATCGACTGGGTGATCAAGCGCAAGCTGTTCCAGCGTTACCAGGACCGCTACAACACGGAGCTGTCGGACCCCAAGATCGCCCAGCTCGATCTGGCCTACCACGACATCAAGCGCGGGCGCGGCGTCTTCGATCTGCTACAGCGCAAGGGCCTGGCGACACGCGTCACCACCGACGAGGAAATCGCCGACGCCGTCGACAACCCACCACAAACCACCCGCGCCAGGCTGCGCGGTGAGTTCATCAGCGCCGCACAGGCGGCCGGTCGTGATTTCACCGTCGACTGGGTGCACCTCAAGCTCAATGACCAGGCGCAGCGCACGGTGCTCTGCAAGGACCCATTCCGGGCGGTCGACGAGCGGGTCAAGCGGCTGATCGCGAGCATGTAGCCGAGCCCGCGCGCGGGTGATCGGTGAAGCTGGGCAAATCTAGGTTGGTGTAAATGGCGACTTCCAAAGTCGAGCGGATGGTGAATCTGGTCATCGCTTTGCTGTCCACTCGTGGCTACATCACCGCTGAGAAGGTCAGGTCTAGCGTGGCGGGCTATTCGGACAGCCCGACCGCTGAGGCGTTTTCGCGGATGTTCGAGCGCGACAAGAACGAGCTGCGTGACCTGGGTATCCCGCTCGAGGTTGGCAGGGTATCGAGTACCGATCCCACCGAGGGCTACCGGATCAACCGCGACGCGTACGCGCTGCCGCCGGTCGAGTTGACTCCCGATGAAACGGCGGCTGTCGCGGTGGCCACCCAACTGTGGGAGTCCCCTGAGCTGATCACCGCCACCCAGGGCGCGCTGCTCAAGCTGCGGGCCGCCGGGGTCGACGTCGATCCCGACGCGCCGGTGGCCATTGCCTCGCCGGCCGGGGTGCCGGGTTTGCGCGGCTCCGAGGACGTCCTCGGAATTTTGTTGGCGGCCATTGACTCCGGTCAGGCGGTGCGGTTCCCGCACCGGGCGTCCCGCCACGAGCCCTACGTCACCCGCACCGTCGAGCCTTGGGGGGTAGTGACCGAGAAGGGGCGCTGGTATCTCGTGGGCCACGACCGCGACCGGGGAGCGACCCGCACGTTCCGGCTGTCGCGGATCGGCGCCGACGTCGCACCGGTCGGTGCGCCCGGGGAATCGAAGGTACCCGAGGACGTGGATCTGCGACAGATTGTCGCCCGGACCGTCGCTGAGTCACCGACCGGCATGCAGGCCACGGTATGGGTCGCCGACGGGCGTGCCACCGCACTGCGGCGTGCCGGACGGTCGATGGGGCCACGGCGACTGGCCGGCCGCGACGGCGAAGTCATAGAACTCGAAATCGGATCCAGCGATCGGCTGGCCCGCGACATCACCGGTCACGGTGCCGACGCCATCGTGCTCGAGCCGCCCGCGCTGCGCGAGGATGTGCTGGCCCGGCTGCGGGCGCTGGCCGGGGTCGAAGAGGCGCTTGCGTGAACCCCGCCGACGACGATGCGCGGCGAAGCGATGAGAAGGAGCGGCGCTGATGAGTCCCGTATCCACTCGGCTGGTGCGGCTGCTCAACATGGTGCCGTACTTCCAAGCCAACCCGCGGATCACCCGCGTTGAGGCCGCCGCCGAGCTAGGCGTGTCGGCCAAACAGCTGGAGGAGGACCTCAACCAGCTGTGGATGTGTGGCCTGCCCGGCTATTTCCCTGGAGATCTGATCGATTTCGAGTTCTCCGGCGACACCATCGAGGTGACGTTCTCGGCCGGCATCGACCGTCCACTCAAACTCACGTCACCGGAGGCCACCGGCCTGCTCGTGGCGCTGCGGGCGCTGGCGGACATCCCAGGCGTGGTCGACCCGCAGGCCGCGCGCAGCGCGATCGCCAAGATCGCGGCGGCGGCCGGCGCGGCCGGGCATAGCAGCACCCTGTCGGCGGTCGACGAGCCCGCTCCGTTGGAGAGCCCCGCCGCTGCCGCGGTGCGCTCCGCCGTGCTCGACAAGCGCGCGTTGACCATCGACTACTACTCCGCATCGCACGACACGTTGACCACCCGGACCGTCGATCCCATCCGAGTGTTGTTGATCGGCGGCCACAGCTATCTGGAGGCCTGGTCACGCGAGTCCGAAGGGGTCAGACTGTTTCGTTTCGACCGGATCGTGGACGCCGTCGAACTCGGTGAACCCGCGATGCCGCCGGAGCCCGCGGTGCAGGCGCCCCCCGACACGTCGCTGTTCGACGGCGACCCGGCACTGCCGTCGGCGACGCTGCGGGTGGCGCCCTCGGCGTCGTGGATGTTCGAGTACTACCCGATCCGGGAGCTGCGCCAGCTCGCCGATGGATCCTGCGAGGTTGCCATGACCTACGCCTCTGAGGATTGGATGACCCGTCTGATGCTGGGCTTCGGGTCGACGGTGCAAGTGCTGGAGCCCGAGTCGCTAGCGCAGCGTGTGCGGGCCGCCGCGGCGACTGCCCTAAACGCGTATCAGGCCGCCGAGCTGGCCTAAGGCCGAATTCAAGCCGTCGATGTGCGGCCCGTACCCGCGGCGCGCGGCACGGAGTGTTGTTTGCCTAGCCGGGCGAGCAGCCCCTACTGCGGTAGCATCGGGGGTTGACGTCTGGAGGTAATCAAAGTGGGCAGTCTTAGTCCGTGGCATTGGGCGATCCTCGCTGTTGTGGTGATCGTGCTGTTCGGTGCCAAGAAGCTTCCCGATGCGGCGCGCTCGTTGGGCAAGTCGATGCGAATCTTCAAGTCGGAGATGCGGGAAATGCAGAGCGAGACCAAAGCGGAACCCTCTGCTATCGAGACCAACACGGCAAACCCCACGCCGGTGCAGTCGCAGCGGATCGACCCTGCAGCGGCCACAGGTCAGGACCAGACCGAGGCGCGGCCTGCCTAGGCCGGCAGCACCGTCGGGTTGCCTGAGCTTTACTGACCTACCGTGGTGAACGGTTTCCGGGCCTCAGCACGCGCCGGGGCTCTCTTCAAACGACTCAATCCTCGGATGCGGCGTAGCCGCGTCAATCCTGACGGCACGATGTCGCTGGTCGGTCATCTGACCGAGCTGCGTACCCGGTTGCTGATCTCGTTGGCCGCGATCCTGCTCACGACGATTTTCGGGTACATCTGGTACTCGCATTCGGTCTTCGGACTAGAAAGTCTGGGCGAGTGGCTGCGTCAGCCTTACTGCTCGTTGCCGCAGTCGGCGCGAGCGGACATCAGCGCGGACGGGCAGTGCCGGTTGTTGGCCACTGCGCCGTTCGACCAGTTCATGTTGCGGCTCAAGGTCGGGATGGCGGCCGGGATTGTGCTGGCGTGCCCGATCTGGTTCTACGAGCTGTGGGCGTTCATCACCCCTGGGCTCTACCAGAAGGAACGCCGGTTCGCGGTGGCGTTCGTCATCCCCGCGGCGCTGCTGTTTGTGGCCGGCGCCGTGCTGGCCTACCTGGTGCTGTCCAAAGCGTTGAGCTTCCTGCTCACCGTCGGTAGCGACGTGCAGGTGACGGCGCTGTCTGGCGACCGATATTTCGGCTTCTTGATCAATCTGCTGGTGGTGTTCGGGGTCAGCTTCGAATTCCCCCTGCTGATCGTCATGCTCAACATGGCTGGTCTGTTGACCTACCAGCGGCTCAAGTCCTGGCGGCGCGGTCTGATCTTTGCCATGTTCGTGTTCGCGGCGGTGTTCACGCCCGGGTCGGATCCGTTCTCGATGACGGCACTGGGCGTGGCCCTGACGGTGCTGCTCGAGTTCGCCATCCAGATCGCCCGGCTGCACGACAAGCGCAAAGCCAAGCGCGAGGTGTTGCTTGCCGATGACGAAGCATCGTCAATCGAGGAGCCCGAGCCGATACCGACGCCGTCGGCCCCCGGCGGATCCCATGACGACATCACCTAGGCCACTTCGCCGCGAGCGTGCGTGTCGCGACAGCGACACGCCGCACTGGCCGTGCAACTGCGCACCCTCGCGCCCTCGGGCGGCCGCGTGACAGAGCTGGTCGAGCTAGCCTGGTTCACCGCCGACTTACCCTTCGCGCTCGATGACTTCCAACGGCGCGCCTGTGCTGCCCTGGAAGGTGGGCACGGCGTGCTGGTGTGTGCCCCGACGGGCGCGGGAAAGACGGTGGTCGGCGAATTCGCGGTGCACCTGGCGCTGGCTTCGGGAGGCAAGTGCTTTTACACCACGCCGCTCAAGGCGCTGAGCAACCAGAAACACACCGATCTGACGGCGCGCTACGGCCGCGACAAGATCGGGTTGTTGACCGGTGATCTGGCGGTCAACGCAAACGCGCCCGTGGTCGTGATGACCACCGAGGTGCTGCGCAACATGCTTTACGCGGATTCTCCCGCGCTACCGGGGCTGTCCTATGTGGTGATGGACGAGGTGCATTTTCTCGCCGACCGGATGAGGGGCCCGGTGTGGGAGGAGGTGATCCTGCATCTGCCCGACGAGGTGCGGGTGGTCAGCCTGTCCGCGACCGTGAGCAACGCCGAGGAGTTCGGCGGTTGGATCCAAACCGTTCGGGGCGACACGGCCGTGGTGGTCGATGAGCATCGGCCGGTACCGCTGTGGCAGCACGTTTTGGTGGGCAAGCGCCTGTTCGACCTGTTCGACTACCAGGCTGACAAACCGGCGGGTTCGAGCCGTCAGGCGCGCGTCAACCCGGACCTGTTGCGTCACATCGCGCATCGCCGCGAGGCGGATCGGATGTCGGACTGGGAGCCGCGTCGGTCTGGACGCGGCGAATACGGCAGAGGGGGCCGGCCGCGGTTTTACCGCCCGCCGCCACGTCCGGACGTCATCGCGACCCTGGATTCGGCGGGTTTGTTGCCGGCGATCACTTTCGTATTCTCCCGGGCTGGTTGTGATGCGGCGGTCCAGCAGTGCCTGCGTTCACCGCTGCGGTTGACCAGCGAGGAGGAACGCGCCCAAATCGCCGAGGTGATCGATCACCGGTGCGGCGATCTTGAGGACGACGACCTGGCGGTACTGGGCTACTACGAGTGGCGCGAGGGGCTGCTGCGCGGCCTGGCCGCCCACCATGCCGGGATGCTGCCGGCGTTTCGGCACACCGTTGAGGAACTGTTCACCGCCGGCTTGGTCAAAGCCGTTTTCGCCACCGAGACCTTGGCGCTGGGCATCAATATGCCCGCGCGCACCGTGGTGCTGGAACGGTTGGTGAAGTTCAACGGTGAGCAGCACGTCCCGCTGACGCCGGGGGAGTACACGCAGCTGACCGGGCGCGCCGGTCGTCGCGGTATCGATGTCGAGGGCCACGCCGTCGTGCTCTGGCATCCCACCGACGAAAACGCCGATCCGTCGGCGGTGGCCGGGCTGGCCTCGACCCGCACCTTCCCGCTGCGCAGTTCGTTTGCCCCGTCGTACAACATGACGATCAACCTGGTGCAGCACATGGGCCCGGAGCAGGCGCATCGGCTGTTGGAACAATCGTTCGCGCAGTACCAGGCCGACCGATCCGTGGTGGGCCTGGTCCGCGGCATTGAGCGGGGCAGGGAGATGCTCGACGAGCTGGCCGCCGAGCTCGGTGGGCCCGACGCGCCGATCCTGGACTATGCCCGGATGCGTGCGCGGGTGACCGAGATGGAGCGATCCCAGGCCCGTGCATCCCGGCTGCAGCGTCGGCAGGAGGCCAGCGAAGCGCTGGCCGCGCTGCGCAAGGGAGACATCATCACCATCACGCACGGACGCCGTGGCGGGCTGGCAGTGGTGCTGGAATCCGCCCGCGACAGCTCCGACCCGAGGCCGTTGGTGCTGACCGAAAACCGGTGGGCTGGGCGGATTTCGTCGGCCGACTACACCGGCGAGTCGCCGCCGGTCGGATCGATGACACTGCCCAAGCGTGTCGAACATCGCCAGCCGCGGGTCCGCCGCGATCTGGCCTCGGCACTGCGGTCGGCCGCCGCGGGTATGACGGCGCCAGCGGCCCGCCGCGAGAAGACGCGAGCGCCGCACGATCCCGATCTGGCGTCGCTCCGCGAAAAACTGCGCCGGCATCCCTGCCACAACGCGCCCGGAGTCGAAAGCCGGATCCGTCAAGCCGAGCGCTACCTGCGCATCGAACGGGACAACGCGCAGCTGGAGAACAAGGTCGCCGCCGCCACCAATTCGTTGGCTCGCACGTTCGACCGGATCGTCGGCCTGCTCACCGAGCGTGAGTACATCCACGGCCCAGCCGATGATCCTCGGGTCACCGATGATGGCCGCTTGTTGGCGCGGATCTACAGCGAGAGTGATCTGTTGGTGGCCGAGTGCTTGCGCACCGGCGCGTGGGCGGGGTTGAAGCCGCCGGAGCTGGCGGCGGTGGTGTCCTGCGTGCTCTACGAAACGCGCGGCAGTGACGGTGGCGGTGGCCGTCCCGGGGTCGAGGCGCCGACGCCGCGGTTGCGTCAGGCGCTCATCCAGACGTCGCGGCTGTCGGTGGCGCTGCGTGCCGACGAACAAGCGCACCGGATCGGCCAAAGCCGCGAACCCGACGATGGTTTTGTTAACGTCGTTTATCGCTGGGCGCGCACCGGGGACCTGTCGGCGGCATTGGCCGCCGCGGACATCGAGGGCCCCGGTTCTCCCTTGTCAGCGGGGGATTTCGTGCGCTGGTGCCGCCAGGTGCTCGACCTGCTTGACCAGGTGCGCAACGCCGCCCCGGACCCCGAAGTGCGGGCCGCCGCAAAGCGCGCGATCAATGACATCCGGCGCGGCGTCGTCGCAGTTGACGCCGGGTAGGCTGGGCCGCAGCTACGGTTAGATCCGGAAATGTGATCGCAGGACCACCAGAGGACACTTGGGGCCAGTTCGTGGCCAGGACAGACGAACGAACTGAGGAGAAACAATGAGCGGACCGCAGGGACCAGATCCTAGACAGTCGTGGCAACCACCCGGCCAGGGCGGTGACCATTCCTCAGACCCGACCATGGCTGCCGGATCGCCTTGGCAGCAGCCAGGCCAGGAAGGGTCGTGGCAACCGCCGTCGTATCCGGCCGCTGACTACCAGCAGTACCAGCAACCTGTCGAGCCGGCTTATCCGCAGCAGTACCCGGCCGCACCCGGCTATGGGCAGTCCGACTTCGGTTCCCAGCCCACCCAGTTCGGGGCGCCTCCACAGTTCGGCCAGCCCGGCCAATATGGCCAGCCCGGTCAATACGGCCAGCCCGGCCAATATGGCCAGCCGGGGCAGCCAGGGCAACCGGGGCAATACGGTCAGCCGGGTCAGTACCCGGGCCAATTCAGCCCGTACGACCAGTCGGGTCAGGGATCCAAGCGCTCGATGGCGCTCATCGGCGGGGTGGTCGGCGGAATTGCGCTGCTCTTCGTGGTCGTCATTCTGGTGCTCGGGTTCTGGGTGCCGGGATTCTTCGTGACTACCAAGCTCGACGTCAGCAAGGCCAATGCCGGTGTGCAGCAGGTTCTGACCGATGAGGCCAATGGCTACGGCGCCAAGAACGTCAAAGACGTCAAGTGCAACGACGGCACCGACCCCACCGTCAAGAAGGGTGCCACCTTCGATTGCACCGTCAGCATCGACGGCGCATCTAAGCACGTGACCGTGACTTTCCAGGACAACAAGGGCACCTACGAGGTTGGCCGACCGCAATAGCGGTCGGAAGCGTCACGAAGGCAACGCGTCCAGAGCCTTCTGTAGTCGCGCGATCGACGATCCGACGCCATATTCGGTAGCCAGCTCGGCGGTGCGCTGAGGGTCGGCGGCAACCAGCGGCAGCGCGTCGGTGGGCGTCGTGAAGGTGACCGGCGCATCGGTGGCCACCCGTACTACCGAGCGGGCGGCATCGATATAGGCCGAGGCCGCAAGCAGTTTCGTCCGCACACCCTTGGCCATCGTGGACTTGGGGTCGTGCGCGGCGGCCACGATCCGATCCAGTGAGCCGTGCTGGGCCAGCAAGGTAGCCGCGGTCTTTTCACCGACCCCGGGCACCCCGGGCAGGCCATCGGAGGGGTCGCCGCGCAGCAAGGCCAGCTCGGCATAGGCCGCCCCGGCCCGCTCCGCGGGCAACCCGTACCGTTCGGCGACCTCGGAGGGCCCGAACAGCGTGGCTTTGGGCAGCCCGCGGCCCAGGTAGAGCACCCGAACCGGGACCGGGTCGTCGGCCACGACCTGCAGTAAGTCGCGGTCCCCGCTGACCACGACCACCGGGTCCCGCTGTTCCTGGGCTGCCAGCGTTCCCAGCACATCGTCGGCTTCAAAACCTGCTGCGCCCGCGACCGGGATTCCGAAGGCGTCAAGCAGTTCCATGATCATGTCGACCTGCGGAGTCAGCTCGTCTGGCACTTCCTCGACGTCGGGCTGTCCGGCGGGCTCGGGCTCGGCGACCCGGTGCGCCTTGTAGGACGGGATGAGGTCCACCCGGAATTGCGGGCGCCAATCCAGGTCCAGGCAGACCGCCAGCCGGCTGGGCCGATGCTGGGTGATCACCACCGCCATCGAGTCGATGAATCCGCGGACGGCGTTGATCGGCCGGCCATCCGGAGCGGTGATCGACGAAGGAACGCCGAAGTAGGAGCGGAACCACATGCTGGCTCCATCCAGCAACAGCAGGGGTGCAGGCATGCGGGCTATCCTGCCAGCGCCGGTGCGGGGGCGGTCACCCTGGCGACGATGTGGGCGCGCAGCGGGTGAAGAGGAGCCGGGCAACCGCGCATCCGCCAGTCGCCGGGCATTAGCCTGGCTGGCATGGATTCTGGGCGATTCGACACCGCGGTGTACGCGCGACGTTTGGCCGCGGCGGCGGCCGCGACCGAGCAGGCCGGCCTTGCCGGTCTGGTCATCACTCCGGGCTATGACCTGCGCTATCTCATCGGCTCGCGCGCCGATACGTTCGAGCGGCTCACCGCGCTGGTGCTGCCCGCTTCTGGGGTGCCGACCATCGTCTTGCCGCGCTTGGAGCTCGCGTCGCTCAAGGAGTCGGCCGCATCGGATTTGGGAGTGTGCGTGCGCGATTGGGTCGACGGCGATGACCCGTACCAGCTGGTGGCCGAGGCGTTGGGGGGTGCGCCCGCAGCTACCGCGGTTACCGATTCGATGCCGGCCCTGCACTTGTTGCCGCTGGCCGATGCGCTGGGGGTGCTGCCGGTATTGGCTACCGATGTGCCGCGTCAGCTGCGGATGGTCAAGGAGGCGGCCGAGGTGGACGCGCTGGCCAAGGCCGGAGCCGCCATTGATCGGGTGCATGCCCGGGTACCGGCGTTTCTGGTGCCCGGCCGCACCGAGGCGCAGGTTGCCGCCGACATTGCCGAAGCGATTGTTGCCGAGGGGCATTCGGCAGTGGCATTCGTCATCGTCGGATCCGGTCCACATGGCGCCGATCCGCACCACGGATATTCGGACCGAAAGTTGCAGGTCGGCGACATCGTCGTGGTCGATATCGGGGGGACATACGAGCCCGGATACTACTCGGACTCGACCCGAACCTACAGCATCGGCGATCCTAGTCCTGATGTGGCACAACAGTATTCGGCCCTGCAGCGGGCTCAGCGTGCGGCCGTTGATGCGGTCCGTCCGGGGGTTACGGCGGCACAGGTCGACGCTGCCGCCCGTGACGTGCTGGCCGACGCCGGATTGGCCGAGTACTTTGTGCACCGCACCGGACACGGTATCGGGCTGTGTGTGCATGAGGAGCCCTATATCGTCGCCGGCAACGAGTTGCCGCTGGTCGCGGGCATGGCGTTCTCGGTCGAGCCGGGCATCTACTTTCCGGGCCGGTGGGGAGCCCGCATCGAGGACATTGTGGTGGTTACCGAAAACGGTGCGTTATCGGTCAACAATCGGCCGCACGAGCTGATGGTGGTGCCGGTGTCTTAGCGTCCAGATGTCGGCTGCGCCAAGTAGGTTGGCGGGGTGTCATTGGTGGATCTAGCGCTGCTTCCTTTTCGTATCGCGCGTAGCGTTGCCGAGGCCGTGGTGCCCGTGGGGCAACGTTCGCCGACACCCCCGGCCGAACTCATCGTGGTCGACGGGATGCCCGAGGGGGTGCCACCGGCCGCGCGACGGCCTGAGCCGACGCTTCCGGTACCGGCGGGATGGCCGTTCGGCGAGGAATTCCCGCGTACGTGTGGCGCCGCTCGCCTGGCCGGCGGGGCGCTGTTTTGGACCGACTTCATCTACGACGATCATGGCGCGACGGGTCTGCCGGTCGGCGATCTGAAGATCCAGGCGCCGCCGCGGGGCACTTACGTCTATCCCGATGGTCCCGCGGCCGGCAACGGCGCCGACATCTTTCGCGTGGCGATCGGGCTCACCGAGACGCACACCTGGTGGCGCGTCGACTGGAACACGCTGCAGGACGCCACCGTGCCAATCGCGCTGTTCACCTTCGACACCGATCGCAGCCGTAGCGCGTCAGCGGACTGGCCGGCTGGGGCCGGTGTGCGCTCGGAGGGCATCGACATGGCGCTGCTGATCTCGGGGCGCAGCGCCCGGCTGATCGATCTGGTCACGCACGTGCAGACTCCCGTCGAACACAGCGTCGACCTGCCGGCACGGTCGTTTCTGGCGCGGGTGCCGCGGTCGGTAGTGGAGCCGTCAGGGACTTGGACCGTTCGGCTGGCCGCCGGATTGGCCAACTCGGCGGGGGACGGGTTCGCCGACATGCCCGCCGAACGGGGTGCCCTGCCGGGCCAGCCCAACGTCTACAACGTGGCGTTTCGCACCCACAATCAGGAGCAGCCGCATCTGAACTTCTGGTCTGACGAGGCCCAAGCCGCCGCGCTGACCAGCGGTGACGTTTCGGAATTCGCGGTAGCCGTGGCGTGGGACCAGTTGGCAGGCCGAGAAACCGCACCCGAACCGGTGATCACCGGTCCCTCGACGCGCTGGTATGTGTCCTCGGTGGAGCTCGGGCAGGGTGTGGCTGCGGGAAACGTTCTGGACACCGATCCGCAGTTTCTGGGCCGGGTGCAGCCGTACTCGGTGTGCTTGCCCTCAACCTATGCTCCCGGCCGCGCGATGCCGCTTACCTTGCTGCTGCATTCGCTTGCGCTGGGGCAAAACCAGTTCGCTTCGATCGATCCGCGCCTGCTGCACGAGGTTTGCGAAACCCGAGGCTCGGTGGTGGTCACCCCGCTGGCGCGTGGTCCGTCTACTTGGTACTTCGGCGCCGGTGAACTCGACGCGTGGGAGGTCTGGGCGCGGGTGGCCGAGCAGTTGGGGACCGATCCCAACCGCACGGTGGTTTGTGGCTATTCGATGGGCGGCTACGGCGCTTACAAGCTGGGCTTGACCTATCCCGAGGTGTTTGCCCAGGCAGTTGTGCTGGCCGGGCCGCCGACGTGTGGGGTGCGCCTGGTGCCCAACGTCGACATCCCGGCCGATTTCAACCTGGACTCGCCCTGCGCCCGGGAGGGCGATAGCTGGGAGCTACTGGGCAACGCGCGCTGGCTGCCGCTTGTGATCGCCCATGGCCTGCTCGACGAGCTGGTGCCGTTCCCGTCGGTGGCCGAGCAGGTGCTCGAGCTGGACCGCCTCGGCTACCGGCACCGATTTACAGTCTATCCGTTCGAAGACCACATCGCCTGGATCCTGCAGGACAAGTTCAACGATCCGATCGCGCACATGGGAACCGGCCTGCGCCAAGCGGATCCGGGGCACATCACCTTTGCGTGGTATCCGCAGTTGGTGCGGGCCGATTTGGGGATCGGGCCGCACCAGGTGTGGTGGTTGTCGGAGCTGACCGCCGACCCCGCGGTGACGGCGCGCCGCGGGGCCACCGCCGAGGTCGATGCCCGTTCCTATGCCCGACCTGACCCGATGCACAGCATTCGGCGCCATCGCGGTTTCGTTCCGCATTTCGATCCCACACCCGGGCTCTACACCGAGCTGGATTGGCAGGTGGGAGGGCCCGTGGACGAGCTGCCGTATCTAACCCTGCGGCTCACCGGGGTGGCCAGCCTGACCGTCGACGTCAAGCGCGCGGGGTTGGCCTCGCTGCCGTCATCGACGATTCAGGTGGCTACCGACACCGCCGCACAGATCACGCTTGGCGCGTTGCCCGCCGGGGTGGAGGTGAAGCTGGATGATCAGCCAGTAGGTACGACGGTGTCGGTTCCTATTGGGCGGCACAGTATTACGTTGACGCGTAGCTGACGCGTCGCGGCCGGTGATGGGTCGGCTAGCCGCCGGCGCAGCGGGCCTTCATTGTGGCGTCCTTGGCGTTGACGTCATCGGCCACGCGTTGTCTGCGCACCCCTTGCTAGGGGCTGTGGACTGGTGGCTGGTGCTCCCCACCAGTCGTCGCTAGATTTAGCGCGCAAAAACAGGGTGAATACCGCGACGCGGCGCTTTGGGCAAAAATCCGGGCGTGGCTCCGTTGTCGGTTGATCCCGAGGCGCTGTCGGGTGCCGGCAGTGCCGTGACCGCCGCGGGCGATGCCTTGGCGGCGGCATTGAGCTCGCTGACCACGGGCTTTTCGGCCAACACCGGTCAGGATACGGCCGGCGAGGTGTTCGGGCTGGCTTATCAGGACGCGGCGGAGTCGTTGGTGAAAGCGGCGGGGGCCGGGATCAACGCTTTGCGCCACAACGGCGCCAAGATTCAGCTCTCCGCGTCGAACTACTCGGCTGCCGAGGCGGCCTCGACGCTGGGCGGGGGAGCCGGCGTCTTGCCTGCGCCGTCGGAACCGGCGCAGTTCACGGCTCCCGGAGCGCCGGGGACGCTAGGTTCCGGGGTGCTTGCTCCGGCGTTGTGGTCGGTGGTCGAGGCCTTCGTCGGTGACCTGTGGCCCAACGGGGATGTCGCGGGCTTGCACGCGGCCGCGGGGCACTGGCGCGACTTCGCGGCGGCCCTCAACGGCGTGCAGGGCGCACTGAACTCTCCGAAATCGGTGGTGGCCGGACAAGACATTCCCGAAGGCGTACAGATTCAGCAGGTCCTATCGGCAATCGGCTCCGATCTGGCCGGCGTGGGGGCACAGTGCCGGAAACTGGCCGGTGCACTCGACGACTTCGCCGATGAGGTGGCCGACACCCAGGACGCGATCCGGGATCTGTTGGATCGATTCGGGTCCGTCTCGGGGCTGTGGAATCAGGTGGTGGCCATTTTCGAGGGTGATGCGCTCGACGAGATCAAAGAGATCGCCGAGGACATCCGGGCCGTGCTGAGCAACCTGGGGCGTCAGGCCCGCGCTCAACAGCAGCTGATGCAGCAAGGGATGCAGGCCATCGACGGCTTGGTGGTGGGAATGCAGCGCTACGTGCGCGGTCAGCTCACCCAGTTCCTCGGTCAAGATGTCGGCAATCCACTGGCGACCGTGTTCGACGCCTACACCAATACGCAGGAAGGAGTTTTCAAAGCCGCTGTCGGGATGGTGGAAGGCATCGAGCAGCTCAACCCGCAACGTTTCCTGATCGACCCGCAGGGGGCGGCGGAAACCTGGAAAGCCATGACCAAGACGGGATTGATCAACCACTTGCTCAACCCCGAGGAGGCAGTCGCCGCGGACAAAGAGATGGTCAAAGGGCCTCTGCACCTTGAGGATTGGCGCCGCGATCGGCCGGGACTGGGTTTCGGGGGAAACCTGTTCGACGTCGCGACACTATTTGTTCCGGGAGCCGGGGGAGCCGGCGCGGGTGCCAAGGGCGCTGCGGGAGCCGCGCGGGCAGCCGAGGTTGGTGGCGAGGCGGCCGATGCCGCTGCGGCAGCCGGTCGGGGTGGTCGACTGGCCGGTGAGGTTGGTGACCTCGCGGGCGCCGGCCGCACACTGGGCGACATCGGCAAGACCGGTCGTGGTCTGACCGAGGATCTGGCAAATCTGGGCGGTGATCTACCCAAGGCTGATCCCCCCGTCGGCGGTCGCCCGGTGGCCCTGCCGCCCCCGAAGCCGGCAGGTGCCCCGATCGAGCCGACGCCGCGTCCAGTGGAATCGGTGCCACCCGGCAAGCCGGCCCTCGAGGCGCCTTCCGGGGCGCCCGGTTCGGTCGTCCCTGGCAGGTCCGAACCTGCGTTCGGCCCGCATGACCCGGCATCGGCGCCAGTGGCCGGATCTCATCCAGCAGCAACGGCGGTGACGCCGGGTGAGCGGGTGTCGCCGGTCACCCCGCACGTGGGTGAACCGGCACGAGCGCCGGGTGTTCCCGTCGGCGCTGCCGCTGGGCCGGTACCTGCTGGCGCGCATTCGGCACCGGCCGCAATACCGGCCGCGCCCGGGGCCCACGTGATGACCGGCGCGGGTCGCCCGGCTGAGCTATCAGCGCCGCACGGCGGTGTTCCACACGGGCTTGGCGACGCCGGTCCGTCCGGGGGACATCCGCACGGATTGCCCCCGCACGGCGGTGGTCCACATGGACCGGGCGACGCGTCCCACGGCGCTCGCCACGCTGAACCACCGCGCGACGGCACGGCTCATGGGACTGCAGATGGAGGTGATGCCCACGGGGACGATGTGTCAGGTCACGGATTGAGCGCGGAGAAGCGTGACGAAATCATCGCGATGCCAAAGGGGAGTCGCCCCGACCCATCCGAGTACTTATCACCCGAATATATTCAGGGTCATCTTGACAGATTCACTGACGGCGCGACCCGCTTTATGCCGGAAAGCAATCTCGATAAATATGGGATCGCGCAACGCGACGGCACCTCATTTGTAATGCCAAAAAGCGAAGCCGACGTTATGATCGCGGGCACGGGCGGTGACTTGCGTCTTATGGAGGAAGAATTGGGCTTGCCCGAGGGATTTCTCGACTCAAACCAGATTGTCAGGATCGACATCGAGGATCCTCGGCAATTTAACCTCCGGATTCCTTCCGGTAATGAAGCGGGTGCCAACGAACAATGGATTCCGGGAGGGCGCCTGCCCACTGGCGCCTCAGAGGCGGTTGTGGACGGCGGAAAAATCCCCCAGGGTGACTACACTGTGACGGATGTCTTCGAGGAGAAATGAGATCGAATGAAGTTTGATGACACATATTTTTCACGAGAAGACAGATACTCGATTGGCATCGAATCCACTTCGAGCCGGTACTACGCATCGATACCGGTCAGCAACGGGATCGTTGACTACGAGGAGTATTACGAGCTTACTCGAGACCAATACGACAATTTCTTGCGCGACAGCTCGGCGGCAATTGCCTTCATCGAGGCTTGCCGTCGCCGTGAACACGATGACTTGCTCCTGCAGCGGCCTGGCAGCAACAGGGGGACGCCGGTGTGATGTGGCGCCTTCCGGGTCATGGTCGGACCCGGATTGAAGTGATGAGCGGATCAATTCGTTGACATTAGGATGGTTTCGACAACCCATTTGCCGTGATATTCGTTTAAAGGATATTTTAGCGCATTGCGATAGCGGCGCGAGAAGGGCCTCTGTGGACATTCGGTCGTGCCCTTCTGATGGGTTGAATATGGGATAAATGATGTGCGCCATTGACTTTGGTAGCTGTTGGCGAATTTTGCGGTGGAGGTCGTTGCCATCGGGGTGGCCGATGAGCTACCGAATTACCTTGATATCGGCGTCGAGGCCAGGGCTCCGGCGTTGTTGATTAGCAGGCTTGTGAGCTGGGGAATTGTGGATTGAGGAGGTCTAGGCGGCGGTTGGCGGTCAAAGCGGTGATCCGGCAGGCTTCGGCGATGTTGTCGGCGCCGTTGAGGCGGTGCAGATTGATCGCGGTGTTGCGTAGCGTTGCTAGGACCTGTGCGCCGTTTCCGGTATGTGCCCTTTGACGGTCTTCGTCGAAGGTGACGTCGCGTATCCAGTGCAGGCTGTTCTCGATTCCCCAGTGTTGACGCATCCAGGTCATGATCGCGGTAGGGCGGGCGTGCTCGAACGGCAGGCTGCAGATGGCATAGACCCAGGCAATACTGAAACGGTAGGCACGGGCAACTCCAGACCAACGACGAACAGTAACCAACTCGATCGTTCTCCAGATAGCCCGTGCCTACACTCCGGCCCCAATAGCGCGGCACCAAAGATCATCAACCCAGCTCACAAGCCTGCTAATCAACAACGCCGGAGCCCTGGCGCCGAGGCAAAGCGTGCTGCGTTCCTGGCCCCCGACGCCTGCGCCGGCGCCACCTAACCCGCCGTCCAACAACACGGGTCCATCTCTGTTGCCATCGATCAACGCGCGCCGCCGGGCATGCCGGGAGGTTCGTCACGGTGACGCTCAGCTGGTGTGCCGACGAACGCCGGGCTTGGTGTGCGCTGGCGTGCACACCCCGAAAGCACCACAGGCCTCACAATCCACAGAAGCACCACAAGTTCGCCGAGTCGGCGCAAGCCTTGGGAGAGCGAACATTCCGCTGACGTCGGTAAACATGCGCGGTGACGAAA
This sequence comes from Mycobacterium pseudoshottsii JCM 15466, assembly GCF_003584745.1. Lineage (NCBI taxonomy): Bacteria > Bacillati > Actinomycetota > Actinomycetes > Mycobacteriales > Mycobacteriaceae > Mycobacterium > Mycobacterium pseudoshottsii. Next base: position 3,441,514 of record NZ_AP018410.1, on the reverse strand, counting down.
ATCCCGCCCGACACGGACTGGGCCGACACCAGAGATGTCGCCGTCTTGCCCTATGTTGAGGCGTCCGACCAACTACAGATCGAGGACGCAGATGCACGACGACAACGCGGGACTGTCGGCGACCGAGCTGCTCGATCTCAATCGCGACTTGCAGGGCTCTCGCGCCATTCGCCTGCTCGCCACCACCAACCTCAGCCTTTACGCGACGCTCATGGAGCGCCACCTCAGCGACGGGGCGCTGCCTGAGACCGAGCTCGTCGTACAGCTCGAGCGCGACCTCGAAGACGTCAACGATCCGCAGCCCGGGCTCGCCCTGATCAAGTCCTGGGCCGCGCAGGGCTGGCTGCACCGCATCGTCGACGAGCGCCACGGCCAGAATGTCTGCTATCTGACCCAGGACGCTCGCCGGGCGCTGGACTTTCTCCGCGGCTTGCGTCGCCAGGACACCATCGCCACCGGCGGCTCGATTACGGGCATCGCCGCGCGCCTCAAGCAAGTGGCCGTCAAAGTGGATAACGACCCCGCCCGGATCCGCAAACACATCGAAGCCGAAATCGCCGCGCTCCACGAGGAGCTTGACCAGCTCGATGCTGGCCAGCGTCCCCAAACCGATGTCACCGACTGCTACGACGAGGCCCGCGCGATCGCCCTGCAGATGGAACGCCTGATCACCGATATCGGCCAGTACGGCACGATGATCGAGCGGGCTACCTCCGCCCTCGATGAACCCATCGATTCCAACGCCGAGTACCGCGACCGCCAACGCCAGATGTACAGCGACTACCAGGCCGCATGGGACTCCCAGGGCCGCGACTCCCACCGCGCCTTCCTGCGCATGATCAACGACCCCGACCAACGCGCCGAGTTCGAGGCCGACGTCGCCGCCGTCGCCGAAGCCCTGCCCAGCCTCGACCCGGCCCTGCGCAAGGTCATGGCCGGCTTCTTCGAGCTCGTGGGCCATCAGATCGACGAAGTCGAGCGCATCCAGCAGCGCTGCGCCCAGCGCGTCAAACGCTTCACCGCGTTCGGCACCATGGAACAGAGCCGCGGTGTCGCCCGCCAACTCAACGAAGCCATCGCCGCAGCCCGCGCCCTGCTCAAGTCGTCGTTCACCGACTCACGCCTGGACATCGAGGTCCCGCTGGCGCGGCACGCGATCAGTTCCGTCGGTGCCCTCGGCTTCCGGATCGGCGACCTGTCCAACCCCAAGCCCGCCAAACCCGGCGACACCGAGGTCGACCTCACCAGCTTCGCCGCCTTCACCACCCAGGTCGACGCGCCCGCGATGTCCGACATGCTCAACCACGCGATCACCGCGGGGCCTGTCGCGCTACCCGACGCCGTCGCCATGCTCGACACCGCCTACCTGGGCCACGTCATCGTGCTGTGGTCCTGGGCCCTCAAACAGCCCAACCCCGACACCGCCGAGTCGACCGCCGTCCGCTTCCGCTCCCTGGACGGCCGTGACCTCGAAATCGCGGTACCTCGTTTGACATTTACCGAGCCCATCAACACCATCGCCGGAGCCAGCACGTGACCCTCCAAGACGATGAAGTCGACATCGACTTCTCCTCACTCCCTCAGGTCGACCAGAATGCCCGCCCACCGGTTCAGCGCCGGCCGCGCTTCGACGGCGATGTCTCCGAACTGCCCGACCGGGCCTGTTGGGCCCTGCAGCACCTGCTTACCCGCCGCTACATCAGCGCCGAAGCCGACGCCGACGTCTACAGTTGGGTGCTCGAATACCGCAAGGACCTGGCCGTCCGGCTCTCCGAACTCGACTTGCTGCTGCGCATCGTCGACGCCGCCGATGTCGCTTTTGTCGAACAGGCCCGCTACGAGTCTGCGAGGGGAATCAAGCTTTTACGCCGCGAGCCGCTCGGCACCTACGACTCGATCCTTGCCCTGCACCTGGCCCAGATGATGCGTGCCTCCGGTGGGCAGACCGTCCTGATCAGCCGTGAGGAGATGCACGGCCTATTCTCCGGGGTGCTCAACGACACCGACCGCGACGCGGTCTCGTTCGCCGGCCGCATCGACGGCGCCATCGCCCGGCTGACCGGCCTAGAGATCCTGCGCAAGACCCGCGACGACGAGGACAGCTACACGATCAGCCCCGTCATCACCGCCGTGATGACTGCCTCGGTGATCACCGAGCTGCAGCAGCAGTTCGAGCAGCTGCTCAACGGCGGTGCGCCAGCAGAGGAAGAAGAACCCGAAGGTGACTGAACAGTTCCACCTGTCTCGGCTGCAGGTCATCAACTGGGGCGTGTTCGACGGCTACCACTCGATCCCGTTCAGCGTAGGCGGCGCACTCATCGCCGGAGCCTCCGGCAGCGGCAAATCGTCACTGCTGGATGCGATTTCGCTGGGATTCCTGCCGTTCAACCGCCGCAACTTCAACGCGTCCGGAGACAACACCGCCGCCGGGTCCAGCGCCGGGCGCCGCACTGTCGACAAGTACGTCCGCGGCGCCTGGGGCCAGCGCAGCGACGGCGGCACCAGCCGGGTGATGTATCTGCGCGGCGACGGCACCGCCTGGTCGGCCGTGGCCGTCACCTACGCCAGTGACTCCGGCCGCACCGTCACCGGCCTGGTGCTCAAATGGCTGACAGGCGAGTCCCGCAACGACTCGTCGAGCCGCTTCGTACTCGGTGACGGTGACCTCGACATCGAGGAAGTCTGCAACCGCTGGGCCTCCGGCCGTTTCGACGCAGGAGTCTTCAAAGAAGACTGGCGGTTTTCCACCAAGGTCGAATCGCAGTACCTCGCCCAGCTCTACGCGGCGATCGGCATTCGCGCGTCCGACGCCGCCCAGCAGCTGCTCGGTAAGGCCAAGTCGCTGAAAAGCGTTGGTGGGCTAGAGCAATTCGTCCGCGAATTCATGCTCGACGAACCCGACAGCCTGGCCCGGCTGCCCGAGGCGCTCAAGCAGATCGACCCCCTGGTCGAGGCTCGCGAACTGCTGGCCGTTGCGCAGAAGAAACGCAAGATCCTGGGCGACATCGAACAGATCCAGCAGCGCTACGCCTCGGAGTCCTCCGACCTCGGCATCATCGACCTCGTCGACGCGCCGATGGTGCGCGCCTACACCGACCACGCCCGGCTTGCGCAATGTCCCGCCCAGATCGCCACGCTCGACGGCACCGTCGACCAGCTCGAAAACGAATACGAGGACGTTACCCGCAGCCTCAATCTGGCCAAGGCCGAGGCGGATTCGCTCAACGCGCAGATCAGCGGTTCCAGCGCGAACATCGCTCCGCTGCAATCGCAGGTCACCGCCGCCGAGACCCAGGCCGAGCAGGTGGAGCGCCGCCGAACGACCTACGAGGACATGCTGGCCGCCCAGGGTATCGAAATACCCGACACCGCAGACGAGTTCTGGAACCTTCGCGAGGAACTGCTCGCGCAGGCCACCGAACTGCTCGCCAAGGTCGAACGAAACCGAGAGGCATCCACCGACGCCGAGTACGCGCAGAAGGCTGCCCGCATCGCCCGCGACGATGTCGCCAAGGAGCTCAAGCGCGTCGAACACGTCGGTTCGGCGCTGCCGGAGTTCGCGCTCGCGATGCGCGACCACATCTGCGCTGCAATCAAAGTCGACGCCGCCGAGCTGCCCTACATCGCCGAACTGCTGGATCTCAGGCCCGGCCAGACCCGCTGGCGCCTCGCTGTCGAGAAGGTGCTGCGCGGGGTGGGCTTGCGGCTACTGGTGCCCGACCAGCATTGGGAGAAGGTGCTGCGGTTCGTCAACGAGACCGACATGCGGGGCCGACTGCAGCTGCACCACGTGCGGGCGAAGTTCCTCGGCGCCGAACCTGCTGAGCCCGAGCCGAACACGTTGGCGGGCAAGCTTTTCCCCGTCGATCCGAAGCATCTTTGTGCCGCCGAAGCTGTCGACGTCATCACCGGAGCCGGCGACCATGTGTGCGTCGATACTCCCGACGTATTCTCGCGGTTCCGCCGCGCGGTCACCGACACGGGGCTGTACAAGGACTCCGACCGGTTGGCCGTCAAGGATGACCGGCGACCGGTCAAGCTGTCCGAGTACCTCTACCAGGGCGACGTCACCGCGAAGATCAACGCGCTGACCGTCGAGCTGGCGGCCGCCGAGGAGGCCTATCAGAAGGCCCGCCGCACCGCCGACGACATCGCCGCCCAGCGCCAGCAGTGGCGCGACCGGACGGCGGCGTGCAAGGCGATCTGCGAGCAATACCCGCAGTGGAGTCAGATCGACACCGAGACCGCCGACGGGCATGCCGAGCGGCTGCGCGAGCAGTACGAACTGCTGATGGCCGACAATCCCGACATCGCGGCGCTCAACGCCCGCGCCGACGAATGCTGGTCGCAGATTCAGAAACTGATGACGCGCCGCGGCGCGATCCAGACGCGCCGCGACAGCCTCGACGAGCGGCGCACCCGGCTGCTGGAGCTCCAGGAGCGGCTGTCCCCGGCGTTCGTGTCCGAGCCGTTGACAGAGCTGCTGCAGCGCTACGCCGCGCAGCTGCCCGTCGCGCTAGAGCTGCTTGACCCGGAACCTCACCGCGATGCGCTGTTCGCCGCGATCAAGAAGGAACGTGAACAACTGCGTGAAAGCCGCCGTCGTTCCTATGACGAATTGGCCCGCATCCTGAACACGTTCGACACGTCGTTTCCCGATGCGATTCCGAATGACTCCGACGATTTTGACGAGCGTGTGCACGATTACGTCGCGCTGTGCCGCCACATTGACGAACGCGAACTTCCCGAAGCCTACGAGCGGATGATGCGGCTGGTCACCGAGCAGGCGCCCGATGCGATCCTCACGCTGCACCGTGTCGCCGAGCAGGAGGCGCGACGGATCAGCGGCCAGATCGACCGCGTCAACACGGGTTTGGCGGCGGTGGAGTTCAACCGTGGCACCAGGCTGACGTTGCGGGCGACCCCGCGGCACCTGGTAGCGGTGGATGAGCTGACCCAGATCGTGCGGTCCATCTCGCGGCGCATCGCCGAGGTCGGGCTGGGCGACAAGCAGGCGATCCTCGACCAGTACGCCGAGATCCTCCGACTACGCAACCGGCTGGCCTCCACGGCGCCGGAGGACAAGGCGTGGACGCGCGACGCGCTCGACGTGCGCAACCGGTTCACGTTCGACTGCGCCGAATGGGACGTCGACACCGAGGAACTGATCCGCACGCACAGCAACGCCGGCGACAACTCCGGTGGCGAGCAGGAGAAGTTGATGGCGTTCTGCCTCGCCGGCGCGCTGAGCTTCAACCTGGCCAGCCCCGAAAGTGACAACAACAAGCCGGTTTTCGCGCAGCTGATGCTCGACGAGGCGTTCTCGAAGTCCGACCCCCAATTCGCGCAGCAGGCGCTGCACGCATTCCGCAAGTTCGGCTTCCAGCTGGTGATCGTCGCGACGGTGCAGAACGCCACCACCATCGAGCCCTACATCGACAGCGTGGTGATGGTGTCCAAAACCGAACCCACCGGCGGCAACGCGCGACCGGTGGCGTCGGTGGCGACCAGGACGATCTCGGAGTTCACGTCGCTGCGACAAGAGATGCGCAAGACGGCGGAACGAGTACCAGCCGGGGTGTGAGGCACACCGGACTGGTTCGGTGGCTGGTTGTGGCGCTCCGCGGATCTTCACGCATCGGTCTGCGCGCAAACCGGGTCGAACGCTGACGCCGCGTCGTTACTCGTTGCCGTCCGTCTTCTCATCGGAGATATTGCGTCCGATTTCGTTGCGATCAGGGAGCAGGATTCGCCGCGTCGATCGGGTGACCACGGGTGGTTTGCCGTCGACGGATTTGACCGGGACGCTCGGCGGAACCGTCAAGCGGCCTTTGACCGGCTGGCCATTGGGCACGCCCGGGGCGGTCACCCGCTTTTCGGCCGGCTTTTCCTTGCTGCCCCCGGTGCCGCCGGCACCCATTGCACCCGGCGGCATCATGGGCATGCCGGTCGCCCCCATCGGTGTGGAGCTCGACGGTGTGCCACTCGTGGACATCATTGATGCGGGCTTGGTCGGCGCCCCGGCAGGAGTAGTGGGCGGCGATGACGTCGGCACCGGCGGCGGGCCCAGATAGCCCGTCGGGATGGTGCCACCGCCACCGCCTCCGCCGCCTGTGCCGAGCTCACCAGCTCCGCCGCCGCCAAGACCGGGTTCGCTTTCAAGACTGTCGACCAGCCTGGCCCCGTCCGCGGCCTCCAAGCCCTCAACGCCGGCGGATTGCTGAAGCGCGCCCATCAGCGGCTGCAGCGCGCCCTGCCCGGCCTGCAGCGCCTGCTGGGGTATTTGCGTCAGCGGGCCGAGCACACCGCCGAGCGCACCGCTGAGCGCACCGCCGATACCCGATGCCATCTGCGGGATCATTTGGGCCATTCCGTCGGCGCCCACGCCTTGGAACTGTTGGGCGGCATCGGCCTCATTCGCCGGGAACTTCGCCGCGGCATCGGCCGCGTGGGCTCGGCGATCGGCATCATCGGCGGCGATCTCGCCGTTTACGGGTCCCAGATCGGCGTTGGTGGCCATGCCAAATCCCGCCATCGCAGCATCAACCGGTGACGTTCCGCCAGGGTGGACAGGTCCGGGTGCCAGCGGTATCGGCGCCGGCATGCCTGTCGCGTGGCCATAGCTTTCCGGAACGGAGTTGATGGTCATGTGGGTCTCCTCATTGACATCGCCGCCATTGCCCAGGCTAGGTGATAGTTCGCTGCCGTGCGGTTGCCGTCGATCAGGGCGTCAATGGCTGCCAGCAGCATCCAATCGGTGGCCTCGGCCAAATCATGGTGCGGGTATGCCGCAAGAACCGAACGGTGAATGTCGCTGGCCCTGTCGCGCAGCAACTCCGCCTCGTTGTCCGGCACCCCGTAATTGCGTGCGGCGGCCACCGCCACCACCTGCGCAACCCGGGGCAAGCCGTCGCGGCGACGCACGTGCTCGGCCAGCGTTGGCCCGAGTTCGTCGATCTCGGGAGCGATCCGCGCCGCGCGGTCCCCGGCCAGTTTCGGCGCGTCTCTTCCCGGCTCGCCAATGTAGCCGTGCGGTTGGTGCACTGCCGAGATGGTGACCGCACCCAGCAAGTCGGCCGCGCCGATATCACTGCGCCGCGTGGCCGGTTCCAGCAGGGTCACGTGCGAGGGCAGCCGAACATGGGGTGGAATCCAGCCGCCAGCAAGGTCGGTGACCAGCAGCGTGGTTCGTCCGTCGTCGCGTAGTCCGGCGGCCCACGATAGTCCCGGTTCTTGACGGGCCACCGCATCGACGATGCGACGCAAGCGTTGCTGCTCGGCAGATCGTTTCGCTGAGTCGCCAGTCACCGCCCCGGTGGTGGCAGCGGCTGTCGCGCCGGCCATCGACGTCGGCCCGCTCGTAGTTTGAGCCTGGGCGGCATCGTGGGCGGCGGATTTTGCGACCGGTGACACCATCGACCCACCGGCGGACGGTGACGATGAGGGTGAGGCCACCGGCGCGCCTGACACTGGGCCGGTCGGTGCTGAAGGGACGGCTGGCGGCGCAACGGTCGGTGGACGCAGATCAGAGCCGTAGGCGGGCAGCGGCCCCGCGGGCGCCCCGACCGCCGGTGCTACCGATCCAGTGACAGGGCCGCCGGCCATCATCGGGGCTACGGTCGTCACGCCGCCGGTCATGTCGCTGGTCGGTGGTGCCACAGGCGGAGGGCTTGTGGGGGCCGCACCAAGGCCTGCGTCTGGAACATGGGTGAAACCCGCACCAGTGGCTGGGACGGTCGAGGGGGGTATGAGCGGCGCCGCCGGAGGAGCGGTCGTCGGGGGCGGGGGCTCAGTGGCCGCGGTCATTGCGCCGGCAGATATGGAGTTCGCACCGGCTGCCGCCGGGGCGCCCGTCGACATTCCATTCGTAAAAGACTGAGCCAGGGACTGTGGCGATAAGGGGGGAGCAGACGCTGCAGGTGTCGAGACGCCGGGGATTGATGGGCCTCCGACGCCGACTGCGGGGGCACCGGGCTGGAGGGGCGAGGGGGCGGGGGTGAAGCCAGTCGGCGACGCTGGTGCGCCTGGCAGTCCCCGAATAGCTCCACCAAACGTTGTGTCTCCTGGTGAAGGCGTAGGCGCTACCACAGCAGAAGTCGAAGAACCGTGGGACGCAAGGGCTCCGCCGACAGTTGACGATGGCGGTGGCTCTGGCGCAATCTCGTTAGGGGCCGATGCGTCCTGCAGAGCCAAACCTAACGTTGATGATTCGGGCGGGGTGTGCGGTGGGGAATCCAGGTCGTTTTGGGTGATTGGGAGTGTCGGTGGTGGGCCGTCGATGTCCGCGCCAAGCTGACTCAGCCAGGTTCGCGCATTGCCGCCGATGGTTGCATCGAGTACCCGCTGCGTCGCGTCTATGATGTTGGACATCGTCGTTGCTGCCGCGTTGGCGGCTTCGCTGTTTCTCTCAGCGATAACGGCGTTCACCGCAGCAACTTTTGCTTCTGTTGGCCCTTTGCCGGACAGAATTCGGTCAGTCTCATCATTGCCCGAATGAGCGATGTCGCGCAGCCGATCACGCAGGTTGTTGACTGCATCGACTACACGGCCGCTCTGGACACTCTTAGTATCGCACTGGTCGCCGATAGCGGTGAGACGTTGTTCGCCCCGCCAGTAACGGTCCATTAGGTCGTCGGCGGTGCGGCCCTGATTTACTGCTAATTGCGATCGTTCGTTCTGGAGATCGCGCGCCTCGTTATGCTTGATTGCCCCCGCCCCGCGCCAGTAAGTAGCACCGGTCGCGGGTGCGTCTGGCAATGCGGGCCACCAAGCGCCGACCAGCCATGCAGACCACTTGCCGGGTGGTAGGTCAGCCCCCACCACAGGTCGCCCTCATTTCCGCATCCTTGGCGATGACGTCGTCGGCCGCTGCCCGCCATGCAGGATCGCCACGTCCAGTCGAAAAGCTCGCTACGGCATTTGCATTGGTGTAGGCCTCGGCCAGTGCAAAGGAGGCGTCGCGCTCGTCGGGAGCCAGCGCTGGGGCCGTACGCAGTGCTTGCTCCAACATCACCGCGCCATTCACACCAGTTACGCGGGCGAGCGCTGGATCGCCGCCATTGGTGTCAATCTGCACAGAACGCGCAGCCAGCTTGTACACCTCACACAACTTCTGATGCGCTGCGGCGATCTCCTCAGCTGTATATGTCGGCGAGGCTGTCGTTGTTGGGGCCGCGGCGGATCCTGCGTTCCCTGGGCGCGTGAGTGCCACAACTAGTGCTGCGGCCCCGAGCACAACACCCACTATGGCGATGATGGCCAGGGCGACGAGTGGCCACGTGCGCGGGCTTGCTACCGGCTGGGGAGGATAGTTCGGTACCCATTGCGCGGCGGGTGGGGGGGTTAGTAGTCACGCCACAAGGCTATTCGTTGCCGTAAATGTGTTGCCGTGAGTGGAGCATGGGTCATCGTTGATGACCTTCGCGAGGATGCGTCGGCGGTGGTGGTAGCCAGAATCGAGCTGATATGTCGTCAGCCATGATATGAGCCTCCCGTCGCTGGCGCTGACCTTGCGGTCCAATCGTGGATTGGATAGGCGCATCGGGCAACTCGCATGCCCGTGTGGAGATATCGGCGGGTGGGTCTGCCGCACTGATAGGCGACAGTTTCGGCTACGCGGCCTGGGTGGCGCGACTGATCATGATTGCTTCGAATCTGACGGGGGCAACCGGCCAAGAGCGACTTGCCGACGGCGGCGGTCGTAGGTGCGTTTCGGTCCAGGTAGCGATCGCGATGCGCAGGTGCTCGCGGGTTTCCCAGCGGCGGCGACCGAGCACGTTCTTTCGCAGGAGGCTGAAAAACGACGCCATAGCGGCGTTGTCGCCGGCGGCCTGGACGCGACCCATGGCGCCGACCGTGCCGACCATGTCGTGGCGGGCCAGAGCGTGGACGAATGTATTGCTGCGATGGTGGCTACCCCCGTGGATCGGTTGATTGTGCTGGCAACGCGGCCGTGGCGCCCCTTTTGTCGCCGTTTGAGACCGGGGGGAATACCGGTTCTAGCGCCGCACGTGAGAATTCCGCGCGTTGCTCCGCTGACGGTGAATCCAGAGGGACGCCGAGTAAGACGGCAACGGCCGACAGGGCACCTTCCGGCCATGTCTCGGAGCGAGGTGGGGCCTGCCGTTCGGGTAGTGGGTGGTCGTCGTGGCCTGGGTGAGGCCATTCCTGTCGCGGCCGATTCCCACTCTCGTGGCTGTTGGGCTGGCGACGATGTCGAGGACAGATGTGGTTGCCACACCTCCAGGAGTGCGCGAGGGGGGCCGATGCTTCCGCAGTCCCTTCTCCGGAGTGCAGGAGCATCGAGTGAATGGCGACAACTCATGCCGTAAGGCAGAATTCGCGCGTGGCTCCTTCGGCGTCGACTCCGTAGGATGTCCACCGCGGGTGGCCCGGGTGGCTGCCGAAGAGTCGTCATCAGCGGCGCTACGAGGCAGGAGCCGGTACGTTTTCGCCGATATGGATGACCCAAAACCCCGGAGGGTGCAGTGCAGCTTCGCTACATAAGTATCCCTCTGCTGATCGCCGAAGCCGGTGGTGATCCGTGGGCGATAGATCAAAGCCTCCAAGCGGGTCGCCCGGCGCAGATTTCGGACCTGGGGGGGCGTTTCATGCTGCCGGCCGGTGCACCGCGGAGGCGGACGCCGCGTTTGATCAGGCCCGGCGCCGCTTCGAGGAAGCCTGGAATCGGCAGAACGGCGAGCACCCGATCAACGACTCCGCTGAGGTGCAGCGAGTTGCCCAGTCGCTGGGCGCCCAGTCCCTGGAATTACCCAAGATCGGGGTGGATCTGGAAAACATCGCCGCCGCTTTGGCCGAGGTGCAGCGATCCTCGAGTGGGAAGATCGCTGGACTCGAGGGTCAGCTGCGGCAACTCGATGATGAGATCGGCCAGGCAGTGATGCTTGAGAGAAACCACCAGCTCACCGCTGAGGACAAGGCAGCACTGGATGCTTTCATGCACGCGTGCGAAGACGACGCGATTCGCGACACCCAGGCTGCCCTGGCTGAGCTGAATTCGATCCGCGACGGGTATTCAAATTTCCTGAGAACCGCGGAGAAAAGTCTGGCTGTCGACGGGTTCGACCCCGCTCGGATTTGGGGCGCCGACAATCACGAGCCGGAGTCGGCTGAACAAGCTGAACAAGACGTCCATGATGCACTCGCTGGTGACCAGGGTGCGGCTGGACGAGTCAATGCTGTACTGGGTTCTATCACCCCCGATCAGTTGGCGGGCAAGGTTCCGTTGACCGCCGAGCAGGCCTCGGTGTTGAGCCAGTTGCAAGCTCAAGAACACGGCATGTCCGTTGAGGCGCTCGCGGCCGCAGAGCAGCGCCTGGGCGCACAAAGGGGCATGATCGCCGATTCTTGGCAGCTGATGAGCAACCCGAATATGAGCTTCCCCAAGACTCCGCTGACCGTCGGGGCCAAGCAGGGTTCCGACACGGTAAAAGGTGGTGTTACGCAATTGCCTGAAAGCGTCCAGCAGGCGTTGAATTCGCCGGGAGCACTCTTCACACATCAAATGAACGACATCGCCGGTATCGTCAAGGACGGGGACAAGGGCTTTCAGACGAATACCGAGCTGGATCGCGCAATGATTCACAAGGCATCGGTCATGATGGACACGCCGATCTGGCATGCCGACCCTGCCAGCCAAGGCCAAGACGTCGAACGCGATCCCGTTCTAGACCCGGCGGTCTCCAATGCCCTCTCGGCGGTCTCGCCGGATCACCAGGTGGTGCATGACACCATCACCGGAGCCGACCACGACAAGTTCCTGGAAAACATCACCCACCATTACTGGAAGGACAACGGCCAAGGTGTTGGGTCGCTGTTTTCCTGGACGGGAGACCCTGCGGTGGTGCAAGGTCCGCAGGAAGGGATCGCCGCCGACACCGCCCACGCCTACAGTTCATACATCGGCAACAACCAGCAGGAGTTGCTGCACCTTCCGGGGAACCACACCCTTGGCCAGGTGAACCCGAACCTGGTCCGCGATATGGCCCACGGGCTGGGGCCCTACGTCAACAACATCGCCGAGACATCTGGGGGATTACCGGGATTCGGTGATCCGCTGGACGGCAAAACCCTGTCTGGTGCGCTGCCGGTGGCCAAGGGTGTCTTCTCGGTGCTGAGCAGCGACAACGAGGCGGCCCAGTACTTCAACGGCCAGGCATACGCGCAGGCCGTGCTTCACGAGGGCGCCTTTGCCGCTGATCCCACGCATTCGGGTTACAACCAGCATCTGTACGACGCCGCGACGTTGCGGGCGCTGGTCGACGTCGGGGCCCACAACGGGTTTCAAGCCAACGAGGACAATGGCTATCACCAGGATGTCTCGGAATACCAGTCCAAGAAATCGGCATATGAAACGGGCTTACAAGGTCTCACCGCAGCTGGTGGCTTTGTCCCCGGGGTCGGCCGCATCGCTGGTCCTACCATCGGCGTCCTGGGCCAGAACCTGGAAAATGGCATCCTCGGGCCAGCACCGACCGCGCCGACCGAAAATCCGATACAGCCCATGTCTTTGGGCATGGCCGACCAGGAGATCCTCAACGCCATGCTCGGAACGGGACATACCGTCACCGGGTTGCCGCCCGGTTACATCGTCTACGACGACCACCCCAACGGGCGCATCGCGACGCTGGAAGAACTTGAGCCGCAAGGCGTTACCCCCGGTCAATACAGCAACGTCATTGGTCCCGCTTTGTCGCAGTCGCTCGAACCCAGGCCGCCCAGCGAGAGCTTGTCCCCGGATGCGGCGTTGGTCAGCCGCTACGACGATATCGTTGGTGTCCCGCACCCCGATCAGGGCAGGAAGTGATGCGAATCCGACCCGAGTTGCGAACCATCGCAGCGTTTTTGGCGGTTGCTGTGCTGTTGGTCGGCGGATGCGGTTCGGGTGGGCGCTCGGGTGAGGGTCCGGCCAGTACGTCTGCGGTGGCGCCGGCGGGCTGGCCTGCGGCGCTGGACGATTTCACTATGGTGTGGACGGCCGAACCCGGTATCGACGTGACCGCGTGGCCCGCGGTGGTGGTGCGTGCCTACACCGAGTCGTTCCTGCTGGCCTCCATCACCCGTGATGACAAGTATCTTTATCCGGGTTTTGCGCAGTCGGTTGATCCCAACAAATCCATCCACGATCCGATCAGCACACAGTTTCTGTGGCCCAAGACCGACGACCCGCGGGAGCCTCGGTGGGTTGGCACCCAGCGCGATCACATTCTGTCGGTGACGACATCCGGCCGCGACGTGACGGTAATAGTCTGCGAATACACGTTCGGCGTCGCCAGTGAAAGCTATTTGCGTGGAGGATGGTGGCGCGCGCATGTTGTAGGGCCAGAACCGTATTCAGGTATCGATAAGATGCGGATCACCATGACCGCTCCTGTCAAGCCTGTTGCGCCGCTGCCCGCCCAGCAGGGACCGGCGCGCGCGCCGTCGATCGATGTTTTCGCCGGTTGGAGGATCACCAGCCGCCAGGGTGGGTGGTTCGTCGCAGCTGGAGTGGGGTCGGACTGGCCGGGTGCTGCCGAAGACAGAGACACCTGTCTCGCGAAGGCGCCCCCGCACCCCGACCTTGTGCCCGGCGAGGAATATGACCGGTCGTTGTTTCCGACCCTGCCGGCGTCTCCCGGCTGGCCGTCAACGAGCGCGAATGCATGAGAAGGTCAAGCCTCGCAGCGTTTTTGGGGTGAAGGTTCGACGAGTACGCCTGCGGCGCCGCCGCGGGTTGGCCTGCGGCGCTGGACGATTTCACCCTGGTGTGGACGGCTGAACCCGGTATCGACGTGACCGCTTGGCCCGCTGTGGTGGCGTGCGTGTGCACCGATGAGTCCGGTTCGGTTGAGGTAGGGCCACTGAGCTGAGACGACGGGACGGTGGCGCCCAAGGCGGAGAAGACAGTTCCGGGACTACCGAGGTCGGCTCAGAACTCCGCTTACACCTTCCAACCGTCCTTGCAACACTTCGACAACATCTCTCGATGTCGGCGCGCTGGCGTGTCAAGGTAGCGCATGCCCGGCAGCCGATGGATGAAGGGCGCCGTCGTCATCGGCGTGTTCGGGGTGGTGTTGACGACCATCCCGCCGGTGGCCGCCGACACCTCCGGGGTGGTGGCTCCGCCCTCGCCAACCGCGCCGTGCGACGCCATCAGCCCCATCGCGGTCCCGTGTGTTGCGCTCGGCAAGGCCACCGATGCGTTCGGCGCTGAATGCCGCCGGGTCGGCATAGCCGACGCGCACTGTGTTCTGCCATTGGCGCACAAGGTAACTCAGGCTGCGCGGGACGCCTACCTGCAATCTTGGGTCCACCGCGTGGCGCAGTTCCAGTACGCGCTGCAGGACGAGTTGCCGCTACGGCAGGCCCAGTGGCTGGGCACCCACAACTCGTTCAACAGCCTCAGCGAGTCTTTCACGCCCTCGCATGCCGACTCGAACCAACAGCTTTCGCTGGCCCAGCAGCTCGATATCGACGTCCGTGCGCTGGAGTTGGACCTGCACTACATCCGGCGGCTCGACCTCGTCGGCGGACGTGGGGTGACGGTGTGTCACGGGCTCGGACCGGACAAGGCCAACCTGGGCTGCACCACCGAACCGGCCTTTGGCAACGTGCTACCCGAAATCGCCAACTGGCTCGGCACGCCGGCACATTCCGATCAGGTCATCCTGCTCTACCTCGAAGACGAGTTGAAGGACGCGCGCGCGTACGCCTCGGCGGTTGGCACCCTTGACGGTGTCTTGCGTCGTCCGGACGGCAGCAGCCTCATCTACCGACCCAACCCGGCCCAGCGCGCCGCAGACGGCTGCGTGCGGCTGCCGCTTAACCTGTCGCGCAATGACGTTCGCGCATCTGGTGCACAGGTTGTGGTGGTCGGCTCGTGTGCATCCGGGTGGGCGTCGGATGTTTTCAACTGGGACGGTGTCGAGGTGGAGAAGGGCTCCACCTCCGGCTACCGGGCCTACCCGGCTTGCGACGCCACCTACGGCGCGGGCACCTACGCCTCCAGACTGGTCCGCTACTACGAGGACTCCACTTTGGTCTCCGCCCTGGTCAAACCGACCCGGCCGCCGACGGATCCGGAAGCACTCGCACCGGCGAAAGCCAAAGCCATGATCGACTGCGGCGTCAATCTGTTTGGCTTCGACCAGCTGCTGCCAGAGGACGGACGGATCCAGGCGTCGCTGTGGAGTTGGGCACCAGATGAACCTCGCGCCGGCGCCGGCGAGTGCACCTTGCAGGACCGGGACGGACGTTGGGTGTCGGCGCCGTGTACCGACGCGCACCCCGCGGCCTGCGTGACCGCGGCGGGAACATGGGCGGTGACCTCGACGGGCCGTCACGTTCGCGGGTGCTCCGTTGGCCTGCACCGCCGCTGGGGCCGATTTTGCACTGCCCCGATCCGGTGATCAGAACTCCCGGTTGCACGCCGTGTCCAGCTTGGTCGGGGGTGCGTGGGTGCGATACACCCTCTCGCCGGGAACCTGACGCGCGCAGGGTGGTCAGCGGCCCTAACGGCCAAAGAATCCCGATTGCTCCGTGCGGGTGTTGATGGCGCCGGAATCGTACTTGCCGGAGTTCATGAAACCGGAGTTGTAGCCACCGCTACCCGAGTTGAAGAAGCCAACGTTGGAACCGCCGCCGCCAGCGCCCACGCCGGACCCCGCCACGCCGCCGACACCAGGTTCGCGATCGATGAGCGGAAAGACTGCGCCGCCGCGCCCAATTCATCGGACAACCCAGCCCAGGCCGCCGACGCCTGCAACATCGGTCCCGAACCCGCGCCGGAATAGATCAACAATGAATTGATCTCAGGCGCCCGCATAACGTAATTCATTCCCAGTGAAGCCTTCCCCCGTGCACACCGATGCGAGTCGCCAATTCGGCGATCACGAAAGTCCATTTGCCGCAGGGGCAGAAACTTGGTTTCCGAAATCCGGGCTGATCCGCTCACGAACTGCGTCTGACAGCCGCCGGTGGTTTCTGAGTGACCCCCGCGTCATGACGACGTCGCCGGGGGAGCGGGCTAGTCGCCGCGGTCAAGTAGCGACGAGGACCCCAGCACCCGCTGGATCTCGACTTCGATGACCACCCGTCGCGGGTTGGGCCGGGGGGTGCGATAGCGCTGTGCGTAACGCAATTCCGCGTCACGCACGGCGTCGAGGTCGTTGTTCACCAGGGCATTGCCTTCCAGTGACAGCCACCGCGCACCATCCACTTGGCTGAGCACCGCGATCCCGCCCCGGTCGGCGTTGACCGCCTTCTGGGAACCGCCGGTGGTGATGACGCGTGCGATGTGGGTGTGGGGATCGAAGGTGAACCCCACCGCCACCACGTGAGGTGAGTTGTCGGCCCGTAGCGTGGTCAACATGGCCAAATGGCGCTCGGAGAGAAACGCCAGCGCGTCATTGGTAAGCCGGGTAGTCGTCTTGGCCATCGCTACCCACGCTAGCGCAGGCGATAATCGCAGCCGTGGACGACACGAGCGCAGGTCCGGTGGTAATTTTCGGCGGTCGCAGCGAGATCGGCAGTGAACTCGCGCGTCGGCTGGCTCCGGGGGCGACGGTGATACTGGCGGCGCGGGGCGGCGACCAGCTTGACGTGCAGGTCGCCGCCCTGAAGACCGCCGGCGCGGCGGCGGTGCACACCCGCGAGTTCGACGCCGACGACGTGGCCGGCCACGGCCCGTTGGTTGCCTCGATCGTCGCCGATCACGGGCCGATCGGTACCGCGGTGCTGGCTTTCGGGATCCTGGGCGACCAGGCCCGTGCGGAGCGCGACGCCGAGCATGCCATCGCCATTGTGCACACCGACTACGTCGCTCAGATCAGTCTGCTCACCCACCTGGCGGCGGCGATGCGCACCGCCGGCCGCGGGGCGCTGGTGGTGTTCTCCTCGGTGGCCGGGGCGCGGGTACGTCGCGCCAACTATGTCTACGGATCGGCCAAGGCCGGCCTGGACGGCTTCGCCAGCGGATTGGCCGACGCGCTGCACGGCACCGGGGTGCGGTTGCTGATCGTGCGGCCCGGTTTCGTCATCGGGCGGATGACCGAGGGCATGGCCCCCGCACCCCTATCGAGCACCCCGGGCCAGGTGGCCGCCGCCACCACGCGGGCACTGGCCAAAGGGTGGCGCACCGTCTGGATTCCGTGGGCACTGCGGCCGATGTTCTTCGTGCTGCGGCTACTGCCGCAATTCCTGTGGCGAAAGATGCCGCGATGATTGTCGTGGTCGGTATCGGCGCCGACGGCATACCCGGGCTATCCGATGCGTCGCGCTGCGAACTGCAAAGAGCCACAATAATTTACGGCTCCAAACGGCAGCTTGACCTGCTCGATGAGACGGTCACCGCCAGTCGTCGTGAGTGGCCGTCGCCGATGCTGCCGGCGCTGCAACAACTGCCCGCCGATGGACCCGACATCCACGTTGTCGCCAGCGGCGATCCACTGATGCACGGCATCGGCGGCACCCTCATCCGGCTGTTCGGCCCCGAACACGTCAGGGTCGTGCCGCACGTTTCCGCGGTGACGCTCGCGTGCGCCCGAATGGGCTGGAACGTGCATGACACCGAGGTGATCAGCCTGGTCACCGCGCCGCCGCACACCGCGCTACGCCGCGGCGGGCAGGCGATCATCTTGTCCA
Source organism: Mycobacterium pseudoshottsii JCM 15466 (assembly GCF_003584745.1). Classification (NCBI taxonomy): domain Bacteria; kingdom Bacillati; phylum Actinomycetota; class Actinomycetes; order Mycobacteriales; family Mycobacteriaceae; genus Mycobacterium; species Mycobacterium pseudoshottsii. The sequence goes on along the minus strand of NZ_AP018410.1, from coordinate 3,423,871 downwards.
ACAGCAAGGCCACGCCCTCGCAGCTGGCGGCGCTCCTGCATGCGCACGGCAGCGGTGACTCCGAATTCAGCGTGCTCGAACAGCTCGGCGGTCCGGTCGAGCGCCACCGCCACGGCACCGCCAGAAAGTGGGCCGCCGAGGCCCCCGTCGACGTCGACGACCTCAACGTCATCGCCATCCGCTATCTGCCCGAGGCGCGGGTACTGGCGCCGCCCGACGACGCCTTCGCTCACGACGGCCAGATCACCAAACACGGCATCCGCGCGCTGACCGTGGCGGCCCTGGCGCCGCGGCCGGGTGAGCGACTATGGGACGTCGGCTCGGGCTCGGGCAGCATCGCCGTCCAGTGGTGCCGCAGCTGGCCGGGCTGCACCGCGGTGGCTTTCGAGCGTGACGAGCGGCGCCGGGCCAACATCGAATCCAACGCGGTGTCCTTCGGGGTAAGCGTCGATGCGCGCGGCGAAGCGCCGCTGGCGTTCGAGGGCACCGCCGAACCATCGGCGATCTTCCTCGGCGGTGGCCTGACCCAGCCCGGTTTGCTCGACAGCTGCCTGGGCCATCTGCCCACGGGCGGGCGCCTGGTCGCCAACGTGGTCACCGCGGAGTCGGAAGCCGCGTTGGTGCACGCGCACTCGCGCCTCGGCGGCCAGCTGCGACGATTCCAGCACTATCAGGGCGAGCCGCTGGGGGGCTTCACCGGCTGGCGCCCGCAGATGCCGGTCACCCAATGGGCGGTGACCAAGCGATGACGGTCTATTTCATCGGCGCCGGGCCGGGGGCAGCGGATCTGATCACGCTGCGCGGTCAACGGCTGCTCCAAAGCTGCCCGGTGTGCCTGTACACAGGCTCGATCATGCCCGATGACCTACTCGCTTACTGTCCGGTTGAGGCGAAAGTCGTCGACACCGGTCCGCTCACCCTCGAGCAGATCATCACCGAACTCGCCGCCGCTCACGCCGCCGGCCACGACGTGGCCCGGCTGCACTCGGGTGACCCGTCGCTGTACAGCGCGCTGGCCGAGCAGTGCCGCCGACTCGACGCGCTGGGCATCGGCTACGAAATCGTTCCGGGCGTACCGGCGTTCGCCGCTGCCGCGGCCGCACTCAAGCGCGAGTTCACCGTGCCCGGGGTGTCGCAGACCGTCACGTTGACCAGGATTTCCACCCTGTCCACGCCGATGCCGCCGGGGGAGGACCTGGCTGCCCTGGCCAAGCCCGGCGCCACGCTGGTGCTACACCTGGCCGCCGCGCAGATCGATGCCATCATCCCGCAACTGCTGGCCGGAGGCTACCGACCCGAAACACCCGCCGCGGTAGTCGCTTTCGCCAGTTGGCCGCAACAGGCCGTGCTGCGCGGCACGCTGTCCGACATCGCCGCACAGATGCACAACGCCAACATCACCAAGACCGCGGTCATCGTCGTGGGCGACGTGCTGGCGGCCGACGGCTTCACCGACAGCTACCTGTACTCGGTGGCCCGCCGGGGGGCGCATTGACGCGGCTATTGCTGCTCGGCGGCACCAGCGAGGGGCGCGCCCTGGCCGCCCGGCTACATCCGCAGGTCGACCTGGTCAGCTCGCTGGCCGGGCGGGTGCCCGACCCCGCGCTGCCGGTTGGCCCGGTGCGCATCGGCGGGTTCGGCGGTGTCGACGGGCTGCGACGCTGGCTCGTTGACGAGCGCATCGACGCCGTGGTGGACGCCACCCATCCGTTCGCGGCGACCATGACCGCCCACGCCGCCCAAGTCTGTGCCGAACTGGCCTTACCCCACATCGTCTTGGCTCGCCCACCATGGGATCCGGGGGCGGCCCTGGTGGTGAGATCCGACATCGAAGCGGCGGAATCGGTAGCACAACAACGGTTCTCGCGGATATTTCTGACCACCGGCCGATCCGGCACGGCGGCCTTCATCGACAGCGACGCATGGTTTCTGATTCGCGCGGTCACCGCGCCTGACGGCGCCTCGTTGCCGCGTCGTCACCAGCTGGTGCTCTCCCGGGGGCCATACCACTACGACGACGAGGTGAGGCTGCTGCGCGAACACCGGATCGACGCACTGGTCACCAAGAACAGCGGCGGCGCCATGACCCGCGCCAAACTGGATGCCGCTGGCGCACTCGATGTCCCGGTGGTGATGGTGGCGCGACCGCGGCTACCGGCGGGCGTGAGCAGTGTGGGCACGGTCGAGGAGGCCGCCGCTTGGGTCGCGCGCCTGCGCTAGCTACGTCAGCCGGTTAGATCGTCGCGCTCGTTGTCGGCGAGCAGCGCGTCGCGCGCCCGGGCGACACGGGACCGGATGGTCCCCACCGGGCAGCCGCACACGGCGGCGGCGTCGGTGTAGGACAGGCCCAGCAGCTGGGTCAACAGCAGCGCCTCCCGCTGATCGGAGGTCAGCTGGGCGATCATCGTGGTCACTTCCACCAGGTCTTCGAAGCCGCGAGCGCGCCGTCCACGGTCAAGGAGCAGCTCGGGGTCCACCCCGTGTGCGGCGCGCGGCCGTGCTTGCAGGTGGCGGATGTGATCGGCCACCACCCGCCGTGCGATCGCCAGTAGCCAGGTTCGAGCACTGGACCGCCCGCCGAACCGCCGGATGGCGCCGATGGCGCGCAGGAAGGTCTCCTGGGTCAGATCGTCGGCGCTGCCCGCGTCCGACAGGTAGGCCACAAAACGCCACACGTCTTGCTGGGTGGCTTTGATGAACGCTTCGAATGCCCGCGCGTCACCATCCGCGGCCGCCAGAGCCAATGCTGTGACGGCCTCGTCGTCCGGTGACGTGGTCATGGGCAAATACCTTAACCGGGCAGGTGCGGCGCCCTACGACCGGCCGTCGTAGAGCGCCGCGGCGGGGCCGCCCCACGCCGCAGCGCCGGGGAAGCGACACGCTGAAACCGGGATCGTGGGACACTCGTTCGCGATATGCGTCCCTCAAACCCGCGGTCGGCGGTAAACCGGCGTCAGTTGCTAGCGGCGATGGCTGCGTTGGTCCCGCTTTCGGCATGCGCCAAAGCGGCCAGTGATCAACACTTGGCCTCGACGATGGCGGTGCCCAGCCCGGACCTCGAAAGCCGCTTTGCTGAACTCGAGCAGAAGTACGAGGCACGACTGGGGGTGTACGTGCCGGGAACCGACGCGACGGCGGCGGTCGAGCATCGCGGCGATGAACGATTCGCCTTCTGCTCCACGTTCAAGGGGTTGCTCGGTGCCGCGGTCCTGCACCGGTATTCGATTGCCCATCTCGGCACGGTGATCACCTACAACAGTGCCGATATCCGGTCGACGTCGCCGATCACCGAGCAGCATCTGGCGACCGGGATGAGCATCGGCGGGCTGTGCGATGCGACGATTCGCTACAGCGACGGCACCGCGGCCAATCTGTTGCTCCAGGACATCGGCGGTATCGCGGCCTTCAACGAGTACCTGCGGAGCCTGGGTGACTCGGTAAGCCGGCTTGATCAGATGGAACCAGAGCTGAACCGCAATCCGCCCGGAGACGTGCGCGACACCACCACCCCCCCATGCCATCGCTATGGACTATCAACAGGTGGTTCTCGGTGACGCGTTGCTCCCCGAGAAGCGCGACAAGCTGATCGACTGGTTGGGGCGCAGCACCACCGGCGCCAAGCGAATCAGGGCCGGATTCCCGGCTGACTGGCGGGTGATCGACAAGACCGGCTCGGGCGAATACGGACGGGCCAATGACGTTGCGGTGGTGTGGTCACCGGGTGGCACGCCCTACGTGGTGGCGATCATGACCGATCGAGTCGGCGGCGGCCCCGAGGCCCCCTGGTGTGATCCGCTGGTAGCCGACGCGGCCAAGTGCGTGGCCGACGTTCTCGCACAGTGGTCTGCCTGAGCCTGCATTTGCCTGAATTGGCCGGCGGCGTGCGCTAGCCACATGTATCGGCATCGTCTTGGTTCGCTCCGCCAGCCTTCCTATATACCCTACGGGGTATGGTATAAATGGTCGTCGGGAGGATGTCGTGAGCGAAGGAGGGGACGGGTGAGTTGGCGCATGTCAGCAACTGGTCGTCCCGTGTCGTGCCGGCATGCGTGGGGCGGTGAAAGTGGTGTTGACGTGGTCAGGGCGGGGCGTTCTTTGGGCCTGATGACCACCGCTCGCAGGGGCAAATGGCCCTATTCCACGCGACAGCGGGCGCGCCAGACTAATTCGGTGGCTAGGGGCCATGAGCGAAGGGAAACGTAAGTGTTCACCTTTCTGAAGCGGGCGTGGGTGCCGATCGTTGTTGTTATCGCGGTCGCCATCGGGGGCACAGCGGTCGATCGTCTTCGGGGTGTGTTCGGCTCCGACGAGATCTTCTCGTCGACCGGCAGCAGCGTGGAGACCATCGTGCCGTTCAACCCAAAACAAGTGACCTACGAGGTTTTTGGGCCAAGTGGTACGGCCGGCAGCGTGAGTTATCTGAACAAGAACGCCGAGCCCGAGGAAGCGGATTTCAGCACCCTGCCCTGGACCCGCACGATCACGACGACAATCCCGGCGATCATCGCCAACATTGTGGCGCAGGGCAACAGCGACAGCATTGGTTGTCGCATCACCGTCAACGGTGACGTCAAGGACGAGCAATCCGCGCAGGGACACCACGCCCAGACCTTCTGCTTGGTGAAAGCAGCATGAGCGGCAAGAGCGGCAACGACCGCCCCCGATTCATGCGGATGGTGCGCGCGTTCGCGATACCGATCATCCTGATCTGGCTGTTGCTGACCATCGCGGTCAATGTCTTCGTGCCGCAAATCGAGTTTGTCGCAAGGGATAACGCGGTGACGATGTCGCCGCAAGATGCGCCCGCGATGATCGCCGCCAAGCGCATCGGCAAGACGTTCCACGAGTCCGACTCGGACAGCATCGTGATGATCGTTCTCGAGAGCGACAAGGAACTCGGCGACGCCGCACACCGCTACTACGACGGCCTGGTGCAAAAGCTGGAGGCCGACACCGAACACGTCCAGCACGTCCACAACCTGTGGGCGGACCGAATCACGGCCGCGGGTGTTCAAAGTGGCGACGGCAAAGCCGCCTACGTGCAACTGAACATCGCGGGAAACCAAGGCAGCACCCTGGGTAACGAGTCTGTCGACGCGGTGCGCGCCATCGTGGACCGGTCACCGCCACCTGACGGAATGCGGGTCTACATCACCGGTCCGGGGGCTTTGACCACCGACATGAACGAGGCCGCCGACAAGAGCATGTTCAAGATGATGGGCGTGACCGGCGTGGTCATCATGATCATGCTGTTCATCGTCTATCGCTCGGTCAGCACGGTGCTGCTGGTGTTGGCGATGGTCGGTTTCGAGATGGGCACCGCCAGGGGAGTCATCGCCCTGCTCGGGCACCACCATTTGCTGGGGTTCTCGACGTTCGTCGTGGCCATGTTGTCATCGCTGGCAATCGCGGCGGGCACCGACTACGCGATATTTCTCATCGGCCGTTACCAAGAGGCACGCCAGGCCGGTGAAGATCGCGAGACGGCCTACTATTCGATGTTCCGCGGCACCTATCACGTCATCTTGGGCTCGGGGCTGACGATCGCCGGCGCAACGTTCTGTCTGCACTTGGCTCGGCTGTCCTACTTCAAGGCACTGGGCATCCCCTCTGCGTTGGGGTTGTTGGTTGTCATTGCCGGTGCGCTGACGGCGGCGCCGGCCATCGTCGCGGTGGCCACCCGGTTCGGCCTGCTCGATCCGCGACGGATGATCAAGGTCCGCGGCTGGCGGCGCATCGGTACCGCGACCGTCCGCTGGCCTGGGCCGGTGTTCGTGGCGTCACTGCTGATTGCCCTGGTCGGGATGATGGTCGTGCCGGGCATGAAGATCAGCTAAAACGATCGCTACTACATCCCGCGTAACTTGCCGTCCAACGTTGGGTACGTCGCCGCGGAGCAGCATTTCAGTGCGGCGAGACTGAACCCCGACATCCTCATGATCGAGGGCGATCATGACATGCGTAATTCCTCGGACATGATTCTGCTGGACCGGATCGCTAAGGAGGTGTTCCGGGCACCGGGTATCGCGCGGGTGCAAAGCATCACCAGGCCCCTGGGCAGCCCCATCGAGCACTCGTCGATTCCGTTCCAGGTCAGCATGCAAGCGCTGCCGATACAACAGAATCTGAAGTTCATGAAAGAGCGCACGGCCGACATGCTCAAGATGAGCGACGACCTGGGCGCCATGATCGCCTCGATGGAGCGCATGCAGGGTCTGCTGGGTCAGATGAGCGGCACGACGCACCGGATGGTCGGCGACATGGGCGAAATGCGGGTCACGCTCAACGAAATGCGGGATCATCTGGCCGATTTCGATGATTTCGCGCGACCGTTCCGCGGCTACCTGTACTGGGAACAGCACTGCTTCAACATCCCGGTCTGTTGGGCGTCGCGATCGGTCTTTGACGCCATCGACGGCGTCTACAAGTTCAGCGAGAACATGGACGCGCTGATCGGCGACATGAACGACGTCGACTCGATACTGCCCCGGATGCAGGCCGAGTTCCCGTCGATGATCGCGGTGGCAACCTCCATGCGAGGCACGCTGCTCACCCTGCACAGCAGCTTCTCGGGGCTTGTCACACAGATGTCGCGGATGACCGACACCGCTAGCGCGATGGGCCAGGCGTTTGACGCTTCCAAGGCCGACGACTACTTCTATCTGCCGCCGGAAGCGTTCGACAACCCTGACTTCCAGCGGGGTCTGAAACTGTTCTTGTCATCGGACGGTAAGGCCGCGCGCTTCATCATCACCCACGACTCCGACCCCGCAACTCCGAAAGGTATCGCGGCGGTCAAGCCGGGACTCAATGCCGCGCGCCAAGCGGTGAAGGGGACGCCGCTGGCCGACGCCAAGTTCTATCTCACCGGGACAGCGGCGATCTACAACGACATCCAAACCGGTTCCAAGTACGACATCCTGATCGTGGGAATCGCGGCGCTGACGTTGATCTTCGTGGTCATGGTGATCATCACCCGGGCCTTGGTGGCTTCACTGGTGATCGTCGGAACGGTGTTGCTGTCGTTGGGCGCCGCATTCGGGCTGTCCGTGTTGGTCTGGCAGCACATCCTGGGCCTGGACTTGAACTGGATCGCGCCGGTGTTCGGGGTGATCATTCTGTTGGCGGTCGGATCCGACTACAACCTGCTGCTCGTTTCGCGCTTCCAGGAAGAGATCGGCGCAGGACTGAAGACCGGCATCATTCGCTCGATGGGTGAAACGGGCGGTGTGGTGACCGCGGCCGGACTGGTGTTCGCCTTCACCATGTTGTCCATGGTTGCCAGCGACCTGCGCTCGATTGGCCAGGCCGGCAGCACGATTGGTCTCGGCCTGTTGTTCGACACCCTGATCGTGCGCTCGCTGATGACGCCATCGGTGGCCGCGCTGCTCGGACGCTGGTTCTGGTGGCCGCTGCGAGTGCGGCCGCGCCCGGCCAGCTACATGCTGGGCCCCTTCGAGCCGCGCCGGCTGGTTCGTTCCCTGCTGCTGGGCGAGCCCACAGATGTGGCGACTTCCCAGCCGGCTGGATACGGTGGTTCGCCTGAACGTTCTAACGGCGATCCGGCCACTGTCCCAGCAGCTGCTCCGGCGCCGGAGACGGGCGGTGCTGACGGGAGCGCTCGTTAGCTGGCCCGACAACCGAAGGAGCCAGCGCCGAAGTGAACGACGATCCGCGTGCCGACATCGTCTCTCGTCAGTACCAGCGGTGGGTCTACCCGCATCCCATCGAGGATTTGCCGGCATGGACCTCAGCCAACTGGGAGTGGTTCGATCCGGTGTATTCCCACCGGATTCTGTGGCCGGACCGGGCATACCAGCCCGATCTCGATATCTTGATCGCCGGCTGCGGAACCAACCAGGCAGCGATTTTCGCGTTCACGAATCGATCGGCGAAGGTCGTCTCCGTCGATGTCAGTCAGACTTCACTGGATCATCAGCAGTATCTGAAAGACAAGTACGGGCTGACCAACCTCGAGTTGCATTTGCTGCCAATCGAAGACCTGCACACGCTGGGGCGTGACTTCGATCTCGTGGTATCCAGCGGCGTCCTGCACCACATGGCAGATCCGCTGACCGGAATGAAGGCGCTGGCCGGTTGCCTGCGCCCCGATGGCGTGGTCGCGGCGATGCTGTACGGCAAGTACGGTCGCATCGGCGTCGATCTGCTGGATTCGGTTTTCCGCGACCTGGGTCTGGGCCAGGACGACGTTTCGGTGACGATGGTCAAGGAAGCCATCGCTCTGATGCCGCCCTACCATCCGGTTCAGAACTATCTGAAAAAGGCTCGGGACCTGACCTCCGATGCCGCCTTGGTCGATACCTTTCTGCACGGCCGCCAACGCAGCTACACCGTGGAGGAGTGCGTCGACCTCGTCGCGGACGCCGGATTGGTATTCCAGGGTTGGTTTCAGAAGACACCGTACTATCCGCACGATTTCTTCGTGCCCAACAGCAAGTTCTATGCGGCGGTGAACGCGTTGCCGGAGCCGAAACTGTGGTCGGTGATGGAGCGCGTGGAAACATTGAACGGCGTCCATCTGTTCATGGCCTGTCACCCGGATCGGCCCAAAGAGTCTTACACGATTGACTTTTCGGCCGCAGACGCGTTGGACTACGTTCCGGTGCTGCGGACGCGCTGTGTGGTGTCGGGCAACGAAATGATCTGGCCCGGTTTCCAGATGACGCCCAAGCCAGAGCAGCTGGCCTTCTTACGCAAGGTCGACGGCCGTCGCACCATTGGAGAAATCGCGGCCGGTGTCGCGCAAAGCGGCGAGGGCCCCGGGGGCGGCATCGCCGAACTCGAGGAGTTCGGCCGCCACCTCTTCAAGTCGCTGTGGCGGCTGGATTTCATTGCGGTGGCGCTCAATACCGGCCCAGCCGGCTAGGGGTAGTGGCGGGGCGTGAACACCCGGTCGGTCGAATCAACGGCATACCACTGGGTTTGGGACGAGCCGATGATCAGCAGGCAGCGCATGTCGACGTCGGCTGGGTTCAGGTCGGCCAGGCGCACCACGCGGACATCCTCATCGGGTCCGGACACATTGCGGCCGATCACCACCGGAGTGCCTGGGTCCCGGTGTTGCAGCAGCAGCTCTCGCATCGCGCCGACCTGCCACGTCCGAGTCTTCGACGCCGGGTTGTAGATCGCCAGCACCAGGTCCGCCGCGGCGGCAGCGCCAAGGCGTGCCGCGATCACCTCCCACGGCTTGAGCCGGTCCGACAGCGAGATCACCGCGTAGTCATGTCCCAGCGGGGCGCCGACCCGACTGGCCACGGCCTGGGCCGCCGTCATCGCGGGAATGACCCGAACCGGCACCCCGGGCCACTGTTTGGCCTCCTCGAGCACGGCAGTGGCCATTGCGAACACGCCCGGGTCGCCAGAAGACACCACCGCCACCGCGCGCCCCTGCTCGGCCAGCGAGCAGGCCAGCCGGGCTCGGGCGGGTTCGTCGGTGTTGTCGCTGGGATGACGCCGCTGGCCGTCACGGACCGAAATCCGGTCCAGGTAGGGGCCATAGCCGATCAGGTCGGTCGCCCGTGCCAGCTCCCGGCGGCTCTGTGGCGTCATCCAGTCCGTGTCGCCGGGGCCCAATCCGACCACGGCAACGGTGCCGGCGACCACCGTGCTCCGACGGCCGCCAGGCAGCATGGCCAGCGAAAAATAGGGCACGCTGGCTTCGTCGACGTCGGCGGCTGGCAACACGCGCTGCCCCGGCGTGCTGGCTCGCTCCACGTAGAACGTGTCATCGAGCTGGCCGGAAGTCGAAAGTGCTTCGCGGACATTGTGATACGAACGTCCCAGCTTGAGCACCACGGCCGCGTCGACGTCGGCGAGGCGACGGGTCAGCTCGGCAACCGGCAGGGTGCCGGGCAGCACCGACAGCACCTCGTCGCCGGCCACCAGCGGGGTGGCGATGGCCGCGGAGGCGGCGCTCACCGAGGTCACCCCCGGCACGATGACGGCGTCGAACCGCTGGGTCAACCGGGTGTGCAGGTGCATGTATGAGCTGTAGAACAGCGGGTCTCCCTCGGCGAGCAGCGCCACGTTGCGCCCGGCATCGAGGTGCGCGGCAATGCGCTCGGTGGCCTGCTCATAGAAGTCCTCGAGCGCGCCGGCGTAACCGCCGGGATGATCGGTGGTTTCGGTGGTCACCGGATAGATCAGATGCTCCTCGATCTGGCCGGGCCGCAGATACCGTTCCGCGATGCCGCGGGCAATGCTGCGGCCGTGCCGGGCGCTGTGGTAAGCCACCACATCCGCCTCGCCGATCACCCGGGCGGCCTTGACCGTCACCAGCTCTGGATCACCGGGCCCCAGCCCGACACCCCACAGTGTGCCCCGATCGGTCATTCGCTGTCGTTCGCAATCGCGTTGACGGCGGCCGCGGCCATGGCGCTACCGCCGCGGCGGCCACCTACCACCAGATAGGACATGCCGCGCGGTCTGTCGATGAGTTCCTGCTTGGACTGGGCCGAGCCGACGAAGCCCACCGGACCGCCCAGCACCGCGGCTGGTGCTGGCGCCCCCTCGTCGATCAACTCGAGTAGCCGGAACAGGGCGGTGGGTGCGTTGCCGATCGCCAGCACCGCGCCGGCCAGCCGATCCGCCCACAGCTCCACCCCGGCCGCCGAGCGGGTCGTCTCGCGTCGCGCGGCCAGCCCGGCCGCCCTGGGATCGGCGACCAGCGACACCACCTGATTGTCGGCGGGAAGCCGTGCGACGGTTATCCCGGCCGCCACCATCGAGGAATCACACAACACCGGGGCACCATCGCGTAGCGCGGTCCCGGCCCGGGTGACCACATCAGCGGTGTAGGCCACGTGCTCGGCGACATCGACCTGTCCGCAGGTATGGATCAGCCGTACCACCACCCGTGCGATATCGGCGGGAAACCGACTCAGATCGGCCTCGGCGCGGATGGTCGCGAACGACTGTCGATAGATCTCCACGGCGTCACGGATGTAGTCGAGCACTCGCTCACCCTAAGACGTCAGGCTTTTCGCAGCAGCCGGTAGCCCTGCGCGGTGGCTACCAATACCTCACCCGCCAGCGGGCTCCCACACGCCCGCTCACAGCCGACGAAGTGCCGGTGCACCCCGGAAGCTGCGGCTTCGGTACGCACCGACAGCGCCGCATCCGCCCGAACATCGGCGGCCGAGCTGGCGCAGCCGGGGCTGCCGGTGCACGCGCTGACGTTGAGCCAGGGAGAGTTCTCGTCGAACACCAACCCCAGCGGTGCGAGCACCCGCAGTGCGGTGTCGGCGATGGCTTCATCGAGATCAAATACCAGCACCGATCGCCACGGGGTGATCGCTATCGGAGCCTCGATCGCGGCGAGGAACTCCGCGACGCGGGCGGGCAGAATCCCCAGCGGCACCGCAGCGCCCAGCGTGACGCGGCCGTCCCGTTGCGGTATCCAGCCCACCGGAGCCTTGGTGACGGCCGGAAATCGCGAGCCCGGCGCGGCGCCGGGAACCAGGACGCTCGGATCGATCAATTCGTTTACCCGCCAGAAGTTTCCGCGCATCTGGGTGAATCTCACGGCCAGCTCCGTGAGGGTTGGCACCACGTCGTCGGGGGCCAGCCGGACACCGGTGTCACGCCCGTCCAGCAGCACCGCGCATCCGTCTGCCAACACGTGCACACCCACATCGGCACCCAGCCCGGACACATCGGCGCGCCCGTCGTCGATGCTGAACCAGAACCGGCCGCCCAATTGCGCCAGCAGGGGTTCGGCGCAAATCGCGGCATCCAGCTCGCCGACCCACGACTGCAGGTCGGCCAGCCCGCCGACGCGGCCAGACAGTGGCGAGGCCACGATATTGCGGACCCGCTCATGGGTGGGTGACGGCAACAGCCCGGCATTGGCAATGGCGTCGGCCACCGCCATCACGTCGGTGATCGCGCGCAGTTGCAGGTTGCCGCGGGCGGTCAGCTCCAGCGTTGCCGATGCCAACTCGTTGGAGGCGCGGGCAAGCGCCGCCAACTGGTCGGCGGTGAGCCGGCCGCCGGGCAACCGAACCCGCACCAGAGCGCCGTCGGCGGCCTGATGCACTTGCAGCGCACCCGGACAGGCGTCGGCATCACGCGCACGGGTCACCTGCTCACGGTACGGGACGCAGCAAGCGCGCCGTATCAACCGACTCCGGGTGCGGCCCCGAAAGTGGGGTGACCCACGCAGCGGCTCAGGCCAGCATGCGGCGAGCACGCGCGAGTTCGGGCAGCGGGCTATCGGTGGGCATCCGGTTGAAAGCTTCCACGAGCGCCTGGCGGGCGGGCCCCCCGCGTAGTTCGAAATCATCAAGTGCGGCGCGCAATTCGTAGAGCGGGGTGCCCTGTCGGCGGGCAAGGTCCAGGGCGGCGGCCAGCTCCGAACTACGGGTGGCGGGGTCGTCCTGGGTATGTGCGCGCAGCCGCAACAATTCGGCTTCGTAGAAGCACATTTCGGTGCTACGGCCCAACGCGATCGCCTCTTCCAAGCGGGCGCGGGCCTGCTCGCGATGCAGCAGCGGCGGCCAGCGCCTGCCCGAGGGCACCCTCGAACAGGGTGACGTACACCGTTAAACCGGCCGCGCGAACGGTCTGCACCAGTTCGGTTGCGCGCGCGATGCTCGCGCCGATCACGGCCGGGTCATCCGACCCAATCGATGCCAGCGCGTCGACCGTGGCCCGCAGCGCCGTACCCCACAGTGCCCACACCTCGAACCCGTGCCGCTGGGCGTGGTCGATCAGGCCGGAGGCCGCCGCCGCGGCGTGGTCGAACCGGTGGGCTTAGACGTCCACCCAAATCTCGAAGAACCGCGCAAAGCCGACGCTGAAGGGACCGTGCGGGAAGCTGAGTCCGTCGGCCCGCCGGGCGGCCTGAGCAACCTGGGCCTGTGCCGCGCGCAGATCGCCGTGGGCGATCCGATCGAGAGCCAGCACACCGTGTGCCATGGTCAGCGGATCTGTCGGCGCGAACCACATGGCCTCGATTGTGTGCTGGTCTGCGGCCAGCAACTCCTCGACGGCGCACTGTATCTGCGGGCCCGCGGTGGCAAACGCACCGCGCAGCCACGCTGCGATGCCGAGACAGATCCTGATCAACAACCCGAAGAACTCCCGCCCGTCGGTGAGGCCAGCGCGTAACGCCTCGAATACTCCGGTAGAGCGGGCCAGGTCGCCCACCGCGAAGTAATACCCGGCCAGGGCGAGCAACGTCTCGAAGACCTCGTCATCACGGACCTCGGCCCCGCCCAACCGCAGGCAGCACTCGAAGTCGGTCGCGGTGGCGCGATTGAGCGGGCCCTCGGCAACGCTGGCGAGAAACCCCCGTTCCAGCCGCACCGCCATCTCCCGCAGATCGCGGGCGCGCTCGGCCCCCTGTCGATCGATCTGCGTGAGTGCGTTTGTCAGGTAGCCGCGGGCCTCGCCGACGGCGCCGCGGCGTCTGGCGGCGGTGGATGCCCGCTGGTACGCCGATACGGCCTCGCCGTGGTTCTCGGCCCGCTCGTAGTGTGCGGCCACCAGCTGCCAGTCGGGTTCGCCGCCCGCCCCGCCGATCAAGGCGTTGGCCACCTTGGAATGCAGTTCGCGGCGGACGCTGGGCGGTGCCAACTCCGCGGCTACCTCGCGAAGCAACTCGTGGCGGAATCGCCAGCCGTTGGTACCCCACGGCTCGAACACCTGCGCATCCTCGAGTTCGCCCAGGACATCGTCGAGCGCGTCGTCACTCAGGTCGACCACCGAGGTCAACAAGCCACGATCCAGGTGGCGGCCGATGAGCGCGGCGGCCTCCACGACCGGGACGACGTTGGCGCTCGCGCGCAGCCGGGCCAGCAGGGGCTCGTAGAGGCCCTCCGGAACTCCGCTGGTGCGCAGGCCGGTGACGACCTGCTCGATGTAGAACGGCACGCCGTCGCAACGGCCAGCTATCGCCGCGCGATCGTCCGAGGACAGGCCGGGATCCAGAGCGTCGATCAGGGTATCGGTCTGTTCCTGGGTCAACGGCTTCAACTCGATCACTTCGACCGGCCACTGCCGCGGAAGCCAGTCGCCGGGGCGTCCGGTGATTACCGGCAGTAGTCGACCGGTTCCGTTGGCCAGCAATGAGCCGAGCATCTCGATGGTCGACGGGTCGAACCAGTGCGCGTCTTCGGTTCACGCCGATGCGGGTAGGTGACACGATATTGACGTGAGCGAGGGTCAGCCGCGCCCCGAGCAACCCAACCGCGCCGCTGGGTCGCTCGACGAGCTGCTGGACCGCGCCGTGCTGGCCCTCAACCGGGGCGACCGTGGTGTGGCTGATGCTCTCGCGCAGCAGGTGCTGGCGGTCGAACAGGGAAACATCGAGGCCCGGGGCGTGCTGGCGGCGGCCCCGGGCGACGGGGGCAAGATCCGGCGCTTGACGATCGTGTTCGCCGACCTGGTCGACGCCACCATTCTTTCGACCCGACTGGAGCCCTGTAGCTACGGGCTGTTGGTGGGCCGCTATCGAGACCTGGTGCTGGAGATCGCGAACCGGTTTGGCGGCCACATCGGCTCGCCGAAGGGCGAGGGGCTGCTGGTGGTTTTCGGGCATCGGGCGGGGCAGCACAACGACGCGCACCGTGCCGTGCGGGCGAGCTTGGAGATCACCCGAGAGGTCAGCAAGCTCAGCGACTACGCGCAACGCCGATTCGGCGTGGGGATCGCCGTGCGAGCCGGGGTGCATCGCGGGCTGGTGTCTTCCGACATCACTCGAGACGACGTTTACGGGCTGGCCGCCAACGTTGCTACCCGGGTGTCCGGCCAGGCGCCGCCGGGCGCCGCGGTGGTCTCGCACACCGTTGCGGCCCTGGTACGTGACCATTTCGACTTGGAGGGGTGCGCAGCTGTGGCCATGGCGGAAATCGATGCGCCGATCACCCACTTTCGAGTGCTGGGGGAGCGGACCGGGTAAATCGGAACTACCGAGCCCAGATCGGCAACTAGCGGTTGTCGCGGGCGGTCAGTCCCCGCGAAGCACGGTGCTGTGCTGCCCCCGGCTAGAACCGGCGTGGAATGCGGCCCAGCTCACGAAGCCAGCTCCGGCGCGCGGTGTCGTGCCACTTCAGCGACGCGGGCACGGTGCGCCAACCCTGTTTGATGGTGGTCCGCAACGCGCGATAGCTTGCCTCGTCGACGCCGGACCACCCAATCCCGAAGCGCTCCCGCACAACCGGAGGCAGACCGCCAAAGATGACCAGGCGCATCGGCGTTGCCAGCGCGGTGCGAACCGGCATCGTGGGCAGCAGGGCGTCCATGATCGGGCGCAGCAGCGGAGTGCTCGGATAATCCGGCGAGGTGCTCATGTCGGGGATCGCCGTGCGCTGGATGAACTCGATCAGAAAATCCGAAGCAGCGTTGGGCTGCAGCACTTCGGTGCAGTAGCGCTCGTATTCCCGGTTGAAATCAGCCAACGTCGGGGGCAGCACCGAGTCGGTCATGCCGTATCGCCGGTACCATTCGCGGCCCTCGAGGTAAAGGCGTTCGCGTTCGCGATCGGTCAACCGGTGGACATCCCAGTGCTCGGCGAGCCGGTGCACCATCATCTGGAAGGTGGCGTGTGCCCACCAGTACGTCTCGGGTTTGAGTGTGTGGTAGCGCTGCCCGTCGGGCAGTTGGCCCTTGATGTCGCGGTGGAAGTCGCGCACCCTGATCCCGGTCGCGTCCGCATCGGGTCCGTCGTAGATGGTGCCGAGAATGCCGGGCAGTGAACGGAATACCCGGTCTACCGGATCGTCGAAAAAGTTCGAGTGGTCGATGAGCCCTTGGCCGATCGCGGGATGCATCGTCTGCATCAAACCCGCCGTACCGCCCTCGAAAGCGATTCGCATGTCGCCCGCCCAGCGCCAGAGCAGCGACTCGGGCCCCAGGTCGACGCGAGTGTTCACCGGGGTCACGAAATGCCGGTCCGCCGGGTGTAGACGTCGTGCTGGTCGCGTCGCAGATCGGTGGTGAAAACGCGCCCGGACCCCAGCGCGCGGCCAAGCGCCTCCGCCAGGCCCAACGGCATCAGACGCTGCGCCCACAGCGTCACACCCAGCGAACGAGGCACGGCCACATGGGGTTCCGGCTTCGCAATCACGCCGACGACCGCCCGCGCGACGTCTTCCGGCTCGGCATTCTTGAAGCCCTTCGCATGTCCGACACCGGCGACCATTTCGGTATTGGTCAGCGTCGGCATGATCACCGAAAAATGGACTCCCTTGCCGCGGGTTTCCATTCGGACCGCGTCGGTGTAGCCGAGCACGGCATGCTTGGTGGCGCAGTAGGTTGCGATGCCTTCGGTGGGCAGCATGCTGCCCACCGAGCCGATGTTGATGACGTGCCCGCGGCGTCGGGGCAGCATCCGCTGCGTGGCCAATTTGGTGCCGAGGATGACGCCGTGGACGTTCACGTCGAACAGGCGGTGAGTGGCATCGTCAGGCTCATCGACCGCGCTGCCCACCGAGATCAAACCGGCGTTGTTCACCAGGACATCCAGTGGCCCCAACTTGTCCTCGACGGTGTCGAGGAAAGCGGTGAACGACTGCCGGTTTGTCACATCCAATCCGCAGGCCAGCGGCAGCCCGAGCCGGTCGCCGGATGATTTGGCCGTGGACTCATCGATGTCGCCGATCGCGACTTTGGTGCCCAAGCCGTGTAGCGCCGTGGCGATAGCCAGACCGATTCCGCGAGCCCCACCGGTGATGGCGACGACTTTTCCGGCAACCGAAGATGTCATCGCTACACGGTACGACTTGGCGACTGTCCCCAGGAACCCACACCAACGGAGGGATCCGCACCGGCGCCGCCAGTGGCCGACGCAACCGTGCCGAATGCGCTGGTTTGCTTGTGCGGCGGAACTTTTGCGCTGGCAGAGAGCGGCGCGAGTAGAGTCGCTGGGATGGCGGGGCCCTCGGCGAACGAGTGGATGCTTGCCGGGGTTGCCGCTGCGTCCGTCGCGCTCGGTGTCGCCCAGGTGGTCAGCATCCCGTTTGGGACGCGCGCCGACGCACGCACGGCGGTCGGCTCTGCGGTCATCGATATCACCCCGGGGCCGATCAAAGAGTGGGTGATCCAGGCCCTCGGTCCATTGGACAAACCCTTCCTAGCCATCGTGGTGCTCGTAGTGATCGCGACATTGGCGGCGCTGGCCGGGACCCTCGAGACCCAGCGCCGCCCGCTCGGCAGCGCCGTGATCGCCGCGGCGGGTGTTCTCGGCTGCGCCGCCGTGCTGTCGCGCCAGGGTGGGACCCTCCTGGACACGATTCCCACCATCGCGGGCGCCGCCTGCGGTGTGCTGCTGCTGCGCGTGCTGATGCGCCGGTTCTGGCCCGACGCAGAGGATCCGAACGGCAGCGGCGACCAGTCGGACGCCGGCCGGCGCAGGTTGATCATGTTGGGCTTGCTGGGATTCGGAGTCGTAACCGGGGTAACGGGTGCGGTCCTCGTGCGCCTGGCGCATTCGGTGGCGGCCGACCGCAAGGCATTCACCCTTCCCCAGCCAGGAACAACGGCGCCGCCAATACCGGCCGATGTGCAACCGAAAGGTGTTGCGCTCCTGGACTTCATCACACCTAGCGCCGACTTCTACCGGATCGACACCGCACTTGTTGTGCCGCAACTCAGCCGCGGTGACTGGCGGCTGCGCATTCACGGCATGGTGGACCGCGAAATCAGCTACACGTTCGACGACCTCACCCAATTCGACGTGGTCGAAACGGTGGCCACACTGACCTGCGTATCCAATCCGGTTGGTGGAAACCTCATTTCAACGGGCATCTGGACGGGATACCGGGTCGCGGATCTGTTGTCGGCCGCCGGTGTGCACAAAGACGCCGATATGGTGCTCTCGACTTCAATCGACGGGTTCACCGCCGGTACTCCGGTGCAGGCCCTCGCCGACGGCCGTGAAGCGCTGCTAGCGCTGGGCCTCAACGGCCAGCCCCTGCCGGTCGAGCATGGCTACCCCGCCCGCCTGGTGGTGCCCGGACTTTACGGCTACGTGTCGGCAACCAAATGGGTGGTCGAGCTGGAGCTGACCCGGTTCGACAGGGCCAAGGCGTACTGGACGCGGCAGGGCTGGGCCGCGCGGGCGCCGATCAAGACCGAGTCGCGGATCGATGTGCCGAAAAGAGGTCAGAAGGTGCCGGTGGGGCCCGTGGTGTTCGGCGGTGTCGCGCATGGGCGCAGAATCGTGGCGTGCGGGCCGTGGAGGTCCGTATCGGGGACGGCGGGTGGCAGCGCGCTGAACTGGGCGCGAGTTATTCCAATGCGACGTGGCGGTTGTGGAGTTTGCCTTGGCAGGCCAAAAGCCCCGGGACTCACACCATTACTGTGCGGGCCATCGACAACACCGGGGCGGTGCAAACCGAAGATCGGGCCGATCCGGTTCCCGATGGCGCTACCGGCTGGCACACGGTGACCTTCACCGTGGTGGACAAGTGAGGTCTATTTAGACGACATCCTGCGCCAACTGATCACCGCGATCACTATGCCGACCAGCGCAGTGATCGGCCCGATGACAGACCAGGTGGTGGTGTTGCTCATCGGGCTGCCGCCGAGCACTCCGAATCCCTGCAGCGCCCAGATCGACCCGAATAGCGCGATGATCAGCCCGACCGCGAAGGTAACGACGAAACCCCTGCTCATATGGGAACCCTACGTGCCGATTCGTCGCCATGAGGGCGCTGCGGTACGAATGACTGGTGGCTGAGCCGACCATCCTGCTGTTGTCGACGTCGGATACCGACCTGATCTGTGCCCGATCCAGCGGCAGGGCCTATCGGTGGGCCAACCCGGCGCGGCTGTCCGATCTGGAGCTGGCGGACCTGCTAACCGACGCCGCGATCGTGGTGGTGCGGATTCTCGGCGGCTACCGGGCCTGGGAGGACGGCATCGAGGCCGTGTTGGCCGCCGGCGTCCCCGCGGTCATGGTCAGCGGCGAGCAGGCCGCTGACGCGGAGTTGATGGACCGTTCCTCGGTCCCGGCGGGTATCGCGCTGCAGGCTCACATCTACCTGGCGCAGGGGGGCGTGGACAACTTGCGCCAGTTGCACTCGTTCCTTTGCGACACCGTGCTGATGACGGGCGTTGGTTTCGGTCCGCCGGTTGCCATCCCGTCCTGGGGGGTGCTGCGGCGACCGGATGCCGGCAGCGCCGGTCCCACCATTGCCGTGCTGTACTACCGCGCGCAACACTTGGCCGGCAACACCGCCTATGTGGAGGCGTTGTGCGCGGCGATCGAAGCCGCGGGCGGACGTGCGCTTCCGGCGTACTGCGCCTCGTTGCGCACCGCCGAGCCGGAACTGCTGACAACGCTGGGTAGTGCCGATGCCATGGTGGTCACCGTGCTGGCCGCCGGTGGGGTCAAGCCGGCAACCGCATCCGCCGGCGGTGATGACGACAGCTGGAACGTGGAACACCTCGCGGCCCTGGATATTCCGATTCTTCAGGGGCTGTGCCTGACCAGCCCGCGGGCGCAATGGTGCGCCAACGACGACGGACTGTCCCCGCTCGACGTCGCGACTCAGGTCGCGGTACCGGAGTTCGACGGCCGCATCATCACAGTTCCGTTCTCGTTCAAGGAGATCGACGACGACGGCCTGATCGCCTATGTCGCCGATCCGGAGCGCTGCGACCGGGTCGCGGGCCTGGCGCTGCGGCACGCGCGACTGCGCGGCGTTGACCCCGCCGGCAAACGGGTGGCGTTGGTGTTCTCGGCTTACCCGACCAAGCATGCGCGCATCGGCAACGCGGTCGGCTTGGACACCCCCGCCACTGCGGTGGCGCTGCTGCGGGCCATGGGCGAACGTGGGTACCAGGTGGGCGAGCTGCCCGGTGTCGAAGCGGCCGATGGCGACGCGCTGATCCACGCGCTGATCGAGCGCGGCGGCCAGGATCCGGACTGGCTCACCGAAGGTCAGCTTTCCGGTAACCCGATCCGGGTATCCGCCAAGGACTATCGGCGCTGGTTTGCCACGCTCCCATCCGGGCTGACCGATGCGGTGACCCAGCATTGGGGTCCGCCGCCGGGGGAGCTGTTCGTCGACCGCAGCAATGATCCGGATGGCGAAATCGTCATCGCCGCGATGCAGTCGGGCAACCTGGTGTTGATGGTGCAGCCGCCACGCGGCTTCGGGGAAAACCCGGTGGCGATCTACCACGACCCGGACCTGCCGCCGAGTCATCACTATCTGGCCGCCTACCACTGGCTGGATGCGGGCTTCGGGGCTCATGCGGTGGTGCACCTGGGCAAGCACGGCAATCTGGAATGGTTGCCGGGCAAGACGCTGGGCATGTCGGCGGCGTGTGGATCCGATGCCGCGCTGGGCAATCTGCCGTTGATCTATCCGTTCCTGGTCAACGACCCCGGTGAGGGGACCCAGGCAAAACGGCGGGCACACGCGGTTCTGGTCGATCACCTCATCCCGCCGATGGCCCGCGCCGAAACCTACGGTGACATCGCCCGGCTGGAGCAGTTGCTCGATGAGCACGCCAACGTCGCGGCGCTGGACCCGGCCAAGCTGCCGGCCATCCGTCAGCAGATCTGGACGCTGATCCGGGCCGCCAAGATGGACCACGACCTAGGGCTGACCGAGCGCCCGGAAGAGGACTGCTTCGATGACATGCTGCTGCATGTCGATGGTTGGCTCTGCGAGATCAAGGATGTCCAGATCCGCGACGGCCTGCACATCCTCGGGCAAAAGCCAACGGGGGAGACCGAACTCGATCTAGTGCTGGCCATTCTGCGGGCCCGCCAGCTGTTCGCCGGTGCGCAGGCGCTACCCGGTTTGCGCCAGGCACTCGGCCTGGCCGAGGACGGCACGGACGAGCGTGCGGCAGTGGACCGGATCGAGGCGGCCGCCCGTGGCCTGGTGGCCGCGCTGCAGGCCGCGGACTGGGATTGCGCTGCCGTCGAACAGATCACCGACAATCCCGAGGCGGCGGCGGTGCTGCGGTTCGCCGCTACCGAAGTGGTGCCGCGGCTGGCCGGGACGGAAGCCGAGATCGACCAGGTGCTACGTGCCCTGGACGGACACTTCATTGCCGCGGGTCCGTCGGGGTCGCCGTTGCGCGGTCTGGTCAACGTCTTGCCGACCGGACGTAACTTCTACTCGGTGGACCCCAAGGCCGTACCATCCCGGCTAGCCTGGGAAGCCGGTGCGGCGCTAGCGGATTCACTGTTGACTCGATACCGCAATGACCACGGGCGGTGGCCGCAGTCGGTGGGGCTGTCGGTGTGGGGCACTTCGGCGATGCGCACCGCCGGTGACGACATCGCCGAAGTGCTCGCGCTGCTGGGCGTTCGGCCGGTGTGGGATGAGGCGTCCCGGCGCGTGGTGGACCTGACTCCCATTGCACTGGCCGAGCTGGGCCGGCCGCGCATCGACGTGACGGTCCGGATCTCCGGGTTCTTCCGCGACGCGTTCCCGCACGTGGTGACGATGCTCGACGATGCCGTGCGGCTGGTGGCCGAACTCGATGAGCCGGCCGAAGACAATTACGTACGCGCGCACGCCCAGGCCGACCTGGCTCAGCACGGCGACCAACGGCGAGCCACCACAAGGATTTTCGGCTCCAAACCGGGAACCTATGGCGCCGGGCTGTTGCAGCTGATCGACAGCCGCAACTGGCGCGACGACGCCGACTTGGCGCAGGTGTACACCGCCTGGGGCGGATTCGCGTACGGACGCGACCTGGAGGGCCGCGAAGCGGTCGACGACATGAACCGCCAATACCGGCGCATCGCCGTGGCCGCCAAGAACACCGACACCCGAGAACATGACATCGCCGATTCCGACGATTACTTCCAGTATCACGGCGGCATGGTGGCCACCGTGCGTGCCCTGACCGGCCAAGCGCCGGCCGCCTACATCGGCGACAACACTCGCCCCGACGCGATCCGCACCCGAACACTGTCGGAGGAGACCACCCGGGTGTTCCGGGCGCGGGTGGTCAATCCCCGCTGGATGGCCGCCATGCGCCGGCATGGCTACAAGGGCGCCTTCGAGATGGCGGCGACGGTCGATTACCTGTTCGGCTACGACGCGACCGCCGGGGTGATGGCCGACTGGATGTATGAGCAGCTCACCGAGCGCTATGTGCTGGACCCGGAGAACCGCAAGTTCATGACGGAGTCCAACCCCTGGGCGCTGCACGGCATGGCCGAGCGACTGCTGGAGGCGGCCGGGCGCGGGATGTGGGCTCAGCCGCAGCCCGAGACGCTCGACGGTCTGCGCCAGGCGCTGCTGGAAACCGAGGGTGATCTGGAGGGGTAGCCCCCCCTAGCTCGCGAGCAGACACAGAATCGCACTCGGATAGCCCTCCGAGTGCGATTCTGTGTCTGCTCGCGAGCTAGGGGAACCGGCCCGCGGTAGGTTGACAGCGTGACACCCACGTTCGCTGACCTGGCCAAGGCGCAATACATCCTGCTCACCACCTTCACCAAGGACGGCCGGCCCAAGCCGGTGCCGGTCTGGGCCGCTTTGGACGGTGACCACGGTGACCGCCTGCTGTTGATCACCGAGGGAAAGTCGTGGAAGGTCAAGCGGATCCGCAACACACCGCGTGTCACGCTGGCCATCCGCAACACACCGCGTGTCACGCTGGCCATCTGCGACATGCGCGGTCGTCCGAAGAGCGAGGCCGTCGAAGGCACCGCCGCCATCCTGGACAAGTCGCAAACGGCGGCCGTGTACGACGCGATCGGCAAGCGCTACGGCATCGTGGGCAAGGTCTTCAACCTATTCAGCAAACTGCGCGGCGGCATGGACAAGAACGTCGGACTCGAGCTCAGGGTGGCCTAGGGCCGACCGCATGGGCACCGTCCTGATTCCGATCCCGGACCGTGATTTCGACCCCACCGAGGTTGCGGTCAGCTGACGCGTGCTGACCCAAGACGGCCATCGGGTCATTTTTGCCACCGAAAGCGGTGCTACGGGGATCGCCGACGACATCATGGTGAGCGGCCGAGGTTTGGACATCTGGTCGGCGCTTCCCGTCTTGGGTTCCGTCTCGCTCATCGGTCGGATGCTTCGAGCCAACAAAGACGGTCGCCGCTGCTATGCACTGATGCGGCAGTCGGTCGAGTTCCAGCACCCCCTCAGCTGGGCACAAGCCACTCTGGCCGGGGTCGACGCACTGCTGCTTCCGGGCGGGCACCGGGCCCGCGGAATGCGCAGCTACATCGACAGCCAGACACTGCAGGGGCTGGTGGTAGAGGCCTTTGCGGGTGGGCTGATCGTGGCCGCGATCTGTCATGGCGTCTTGCTCGCCGCTCGTAGCATCGATCCGGCTACCGGCAGATCGGTGCTCTACGGGCGCCGGACGACCGCACTGACCTGGGCGTTGGAGCGGCGGGCGTGGCAGCTCACCCGCCGCACCCGCCGCTGGGATCCCGATTACTACCGCACCTATACCGAGGAGCCGGGCCAGGCCCGCGGATACATGTCGGTGCAGGCGGAAGTCACCCGAGCGCTTGAAGATCCCACCGACTTCTGTGATGTTGCTCGCACTGCCCCGCACCGATGGCTCAAGACTTCCGGCATGGTGCGTGACACCGCGACCGACTCGCGGCCGGCGTTTGTGGTCGACGACGGCGGCTACGTGTCAGCGCGCTGGCCAGGTGATACGCACACGTTTGCGCAGGTGTTGTCGTGGAAATTGAGCTCGCGGCATCCCGATGCGGGGTCTTGACCTGCGCTAGCGCGGCGGACTCGAGCTATCGACGGCCACCATGGGCGGGCTGGCTCCGCTGACGGTCGTGGCGGTTGTGCTCGCGGTCCGAGGTTCACCCTCAAAAATCAGTATCCTGCCTGGGGTGCAGGATCGATTGGATGGCGTGGCCGGCTCGCGGCGCGGGCTGCGGATCGCGCTGCGCGGACGGCGCGACCCAGTGCCCGTCGCCGGACAGCGCAGCCGGACCTCGAGCGGTATGGGTGATCAGCACGTCCGCAAGGTTTTGGACCTCACCATTCGACTAGCCGAGGTGATGTTGTCCTCCGGCTCGGGTACCGCCGACGTCGTCGCCACCGCCAACGACGTGGCTCAGGCGTATCAGATCACCGACTGCGTCGTCGACATCACGGTCACCACGATCATCGTGTCGGCCCTGCCGACCGCGGAGAGTGCGCCGGTCACCATCGTGCGCTCGGTGCGGACCCGCTCCACCAACTTCACCCGGCTGGCCGAACTGGACCGGCTGGTCCAGGAGATCACCGCCGGTGGGGTCACCGTCGATGAGGCACACGAAGCCATGGACGAGTTGACCCAACGGCCGCATCCATACCCGCGCTGGCTGGCGACCGTCTGCTGGGCGGGCTTTTCCCTCGGCATCGCCATGATGCTGGGAGCCAACTGGCGGACCTGCGCCATCGCCGCGCTGACCGCCGCGACGATCGATCGACTGGGCCGGGTGCTGAACCGGATCGGGACCCCGTACTTCTTCCAGCGGGTGACCGGAGCGGCCGTCGCGACCTTGGTCGCGGTGGCGGCCTATCTGTTCACCGGTGAGGGGCTGGCGGCCCTGGTGGCCACCGGGATCGTGATGCTGCTATCCGGATTGACGCTGGTCGGTGCGATGCAGGACGCGATAACCGGCTATATGGTCACCGCGGTTGCCCGGATCGGCGAGGCATTGTTCCTGACGTCGGGAATCGTCGTCGGCATCCTTGCCGGCCTGCAGATCGCCAAGACCGCGGGCGTCGAGATCGAGCTGCGTGTCCATGGGAGTGGCGGGTTCGTTGTTCCGCAGGGGCCGCTGCCGATCCTGCTCACGGTGCTCGGAGCCATGCTGGCCGGGGCATGCCTGACCGTGGCGAGTTACGCGCCGCTGCGGTCGGCCGTCACCGCCGGGTTCGCGGCCGGACTCGCCGACCTGGTCTTGATCGGTCTTGGCACCGCCGGTTTCGGTCAGGTGATCGCCACCGGGATCGCTGCGGTCGGGGTCGGTTTTCTGGCGACCCTGATCTCCATTCGCCGTCAAGCCCTCGCGCTGGTGACCGCCACAGCGGGCATCGTGCCGATGCTGCCCGGTCTGGCGGTTTTCCGCGCTGTCTTCTACTTCGCTGCCGACTCGCATTTCGATGAGGCGCAAAGCCAGTTGTTGTCGGCGGCGGCGACCGCGCTCGCCTTGGGCAGTGGGGTGGTGCTGGGTGAGTTCGTCGGCTCACCACTGCGGTATCGCGCCGGACGGATCGGTCATTTGTTGCGGATCGAGGGTCCGCCCGGACTACGTCGGGCCGTCGGCCGAGTGGTGCGCCTGGAACCGACCAAGAACGCGCAGTCGACCAACACCCGAGGCCAACAATCGCGAAGTGTCGCGCTCGAGCCGGCGTCGACCGACCACTCCGACGCCGCCGAGGACAACGACCGAACCGGGGGGCACGGCGGTCACGGCGGTCACGGTGGTCACCGGGACGAGTCCTAGCCGTCCTCGCCGGCCGTCTCGGTCAGCGCGTCGAGGTGGACACCTTTGCGGGCGTCGGTTCGGGCTCTGGTGCCGGAGCCGGCGTGGGTTCGGGGGTGGGCGTGGCGACGACCAGCACGCCGCCGGAAATCCATTGGATGGTGATGGTGGACTGCGGCAGGGCGGTCTGCAGGTCGGCTTCCAGCGAGTCGACTTCCGGTTGGGTTTGGCCGATCAGGGTGATGGTGATGGCGCTGGCGGTGCCATTGGTGCTCAACACCGCGACGTCCGGTCTCTTGGCGGCCCAGGCGGTCGCGGTTGTGCGCGCGGTATCCAGCGCGGCCTGAGTGCCATCGGACTTGGCTGGGCCTGAGGTGCGAGTCCAGGCCAGGCTGACCGGGATGCGGTAGTTGAACCGCGAGTCGATCAGCGACGTCAGCTCCTCGGCCCGTTTCGGTGGAAATGGCCCGGCGGTGGAAACCACCAGCGTCCCCGACTCGTAGCTGAGCCCTTGCAGGGTCAACGACTGAGCACCCAGCCAGCTTCGGATCACCGGGCCCAGTTCGTTCAGCGGTGGCTGGGGTGTGTCCCAGGGCTCCGGCGTTGTTGATTAGCAGGCTTGTGAGCTGGGTTGATGATCTTTGGTGCCGCGCTATTGGGGCCGGAGTGTAGGCACGGGCTATCTGGAGAACGATCGAGTTGGTTACTGTTCGTCGTTGGTCTGGAGTTGCCCGTGCCTACCGTTTCAGTATTGCCTGTGTCGTCGGTTCCAGAGGTGTTCGACCGCTGGAGTCCTGGTGAGCGCAGCGAGCTCATCGGATCGGAGTTTCTCGATGTGTTGGCCTCGGTGCCAGACCCGAGGGACCCACGCGGTCGGAGGTATTCGCTGATGGCTTTGTTGGCGATCGCGGTTCTGGCCACTGCCGCGGGGATGCGCGGCTATGCTGGTTTTGCCACATGGGCGGCCACCGCTCCCGATGATGTGTTGGCCCAATTAGGGGTCCGGTTCCGGCGGCCCAGTGAGAAGACCTTCCGCGCTGTTTTGTCTCGGCTAGACCCCGCCGACCTCAACGCCAGGATGGGCAGTTACTTCACTGCACACGTGGCCAGCAGCGACCCCAGTGGATTGGTGCCGATCGCGTTGGACGGCAAGATGCTGCGTGGTGCTTTACGCGCCAAAGCGACAGCCACGCATCTCGTGTCGGTGTTCGCCCACCGTGCCCGATTGGTGCTCGGTCAACTCGCTGTCGCCGAGAAAAGCAATGAAATTCCCTGCGTACGCGCCCTGCTCACGCTGCTGCCGGGTAGCTTGCGGTGGCTGGTCACCGTGGATGCGATGCATACCCAGGTCGTCACCGCGAAGTTGATCTGCGCCACCTTGAAGTCGCACTACCTGATGATCGTCAAGTCCAACCAAGCCAAAATACTTGCGCGTATCACCGCGCTGCCCTGGGCCGAGGTGCCCACAGCCGCTACCGACGACTCCCGCGGCCACGGCCGTGTCGAGACCCGCACCCCGCAAATCATCACCGCTGCACGAGGAATCGGCTTCCCCTACGCAAAACAAATCATCCGGATCACTCGTGAACGCTTGATCACCGCCACCGACCAGCGCAGCGTGGAGGTGGTCTATGCCATCTGCAGCCTGCCGTTCGAGCACGCCCGCCCTACCGCGATCATGACCTGGATGCGTCAACACTGGGGAATCGAGAACAGCCTGCACTGGATACGCGACGTCACCTTCGACGAAGACCGTCAAAGGGCACATACCGGAAACGGCGCACAGGTCCTAGCAACGCTACGCAACACCGCGATCAATCTGCACCGCCTCAACGGCGCCGACAACATCGCCGAAGCCTGCCGGATCACCGCTTTGACCGCCAACCGCCGCCTAGACCTCCTCAATCCACAATTCCCCAGCTCACAAGCCTGCTAATCAACAACGCCGGAGCCCTGGGGTGTGTCCGGGCGACTGTGCTCGGGATCGCGCACCGGAATCCAGCTCAACTCCACGGTGACCGGGTGCCCCAGGGCCCGGCTGAGACTGGCGGCCACGGTCTGCACCGGTGGGGGCGAGGTGGGGCTGGTGATGTCGGCTCGGACCGTGCTGCCCGTGGCGGTGATGTGGCTGAGCACGCTGCCCGGACTGAGCATGTCGGTCAGCGTTTGGGTGGCGATCTCGAGATCACGGGCATGGCCGGTAAGCGCGATGAACCGCGGGGTGAGGATCATGGCAACCGCCACGGCGCTGACCGCCGCCAAACCCAGCGACGCGACGATCTGGCGGCGGTGGGTGCGGAACTTGCGGAGCGGGACCAGTCCGCTCAGCAGGAAGACCACCGCCGCCATCACCACGATGCCGACGAGGTTCGTCGAAAACAGGATGACGGCACCGCGGGCCAACTGTGGCTGTCCGCGCCCGAGCAGGACGCCGGCCGCGCCCAGCGGGGGGAACGACCGCGACGGCGACCGCGACGCCCGGCAGGGCCGCAGAGATCTTCTTGTGCACCGTGGCCAGCGCTCCGACCGCGCCGGCACCCATCGCGACCAGAAGGTCGCGGATGTCCGGGCTGGAGCGGGCGACAACCTCGCTGGGCAGACCGGTGCCGGTCGCGGGCAGCAACGTGGCGGTGATCCATCCGACCCCGACGGCAACCATGGCCGATACCGCTACCAGCGCCAGTCCACGCAGCAGCCGGTGTCCCCATCCCATGATCAGGCAGGCGGCTATCCCCATGATCGGGGCCATCAAGGGGGCGATCATCATCGCACCGATGACGACGGCCGCGGAATTCTGTAGCAGGCCGATCGAGGCGACCATGCTGGACAGGACCATCAGGGCCGCGAAGCGCCACAGCGCCCCGCCGGACAGCGTCACCATCAGCGTGTCCATGATCGAGCGACGGTCCTCGACCGGCAATAACTTTGGTCGCCAGGGAACCGCCCTGCCCTTGGGGTCGGTTGGGTCGGTTGTGGCCCGGTCATCGGACTCGCCCACGGCGCTGCGGCCGGGAATTTCGGTCAGCATCGGTTTGGGGGGCAGCTCCACCGTCATCAGTCGGGTCGCCTATCGCGGTCGGGGTGCGGATCTCACTCTGCACCAGCCACTTTGCTGGCGGTGATCGTCTGTTGAGGGACGAAACATACCGGCAGTGTGACAATTTGCCGGCTTTTCGGGCAGCGACACGCCGCGGCGTTTGCCGTAATGCAACCTCGCGCTGGCGATTTCGCACCGACGTCCGCGGGCCGAACGCCAACCGCTCTGGCGGTGCTCAGCTACCCGAAGTCCCGGCGGCCAGGTGCTCGCCGAAGAACGCGAAGACCCGGCCCCACGCGTCTTCGGTCGCGGCTTCGTTGTAGCCGAAGCCGGTGATGCGCAGCAGCGGTTGTCGGGGAAGCTTGTTGGCGAAGCTGTGCCCGGCACCCGGATAGCCCTTGATGTCGGCGGGGATCTGTTTGGCCTGGGTCACTTCGCCTAACCGGCTGGGTGCGCCCAGGCCCAGCGGGTCGCGGTTGCCAAAGCTCGCCACGATCGGACACGCGCCGTCGAGCGTCTCGCTGAGGTGGCGCGGCAGCGGGGTGCCATAAAACGGTGCCGATGCGCCAAAGCCTCTGGGTGACAGGATCAAGGCGAATTGACCGCCCATACAGAAGCCCGCGATGCCGACCTGGCCGGAGCATTCGGCCATGGCCAATAGGTGGTCGCGGGCGGCCAAGATGTCATCGAGCGCGCGGCCCCGCTTGGTCAAGAGCTCGCGGAAGACGCGGGTAATGCAACGAGCGCGCCCGCCGCGCGCATACATGTTGGGAGTCAGCGCGAGGTAGCCTACCGCGGCGATGCGCTCGGAAATCGCCTCGTTGTCGGGGGCATAACCGATCGCGTCGTGGACCACGACCACCCCCGGCCACGGACCTTCTCCGGTGGGAACGCCCAGCAGTGCGTCGATTGGTCCGGCGGGGGTGTCGATATCAATCGTCGTCATAGCGTCATCTAACTGCAGCCGTGTTGCGACCGTACGCGGAACTCGGGCGCAGTTCCCATACGTTGGCGTCACATGGTAGGTTGGCTAATTCTCATCTACGCCGTTGTCGAACTCATGGCACTGATTGGGCTTACGGCAGCGATCGGGTTCGCCTGGGCAGTTCTGGTGCTGTTGGCCAGCTTCGTCCTGGGGTTGGTGCTCTGGGCCCCAATGGGCGGCTGGCAGCTGAGCCGTCAGCTCGGGCAGTTGCGCTCCGGCCTGCAGGAACCGCGAAGCGTGCTCAGCGACGGCGCGCTGGTTGCTGTGGCCACCGGGCTCGTGCTGGTTCCCGGCCTGGTCACCACCGTGTTCGGGTTGTTGCTGCTGGCCCCGCCGATCCGGGCCGCAGCCCGTCCCGGCCTGACCGCTATCGCTGTGCGAGGTTTGCTGCGACGGGTGCCGCTGACCGGCGCCGCGGCGGCGAGCATGGCTGATGCGTTCAACCGCCGCAACGCCCGTGAGCAGCGCGACTTCATCGACGGCGAGGTTATCGACGTCATCGATGGTGAGCCGCCGACCTTGCCGCAGGCGGTGGTCGAGGTCGACGAATTGGACGAATTCGATGATTTCGATGGTTTCGATCGATTCAACGGCTTTACTCGCTTCGACAGTTTCGGAAACGTGCGTACCTCGACGCGCCACCGCTCGGCGCCGGGTGCCAGGTAGCTGGCCGGCCCGCCCACGTAGTTTTGCGGTGTGACGCGGATTTCCACCAAGCTGCTGGTCAACGGCCGGGTTTACAGCCCGACGCATCCTGACGCCACCGCCATGGCGGTGCGCGGCGATACCGTTGCCTGGCTGGGCAGCGACGACGTCGGCCGCAACCAGTTCCCCGATGCGCAGGTAGAGGATCTCGACGGCGGATTGGTTGCGCCGGGGTTCGTGGACAGCCACATCCACCTGACCGCGACCGGTCTGACGATCAGTGGGCTGGACCTGCGGCCCGCGAGCTCACTGGGGGGGTGCCTGCAGTTGGCTGCCGACCACGCCGCGGCGCACCCGGGCCAGCCGCTGTGGGGCCATGGCTGGGATGAGTCGGCATGGCCGCAGCACATCGCCCCCAGCACCGCTCAACTCGACGCGGTGCTCGGTGAACGGCCCGCATACCTGGCTCGAGTCGACGTCCATTCCGCGCTGGCCTCCTCGGGCCTGCGCCGGCTGGTCCCGCACCTGTCGGAGGCCGCCGGGTTCACCGAGCAGGGGCCCCTGACCGGCGAAGCCCACCACCTGGTCCGCGCCCGCGCCCGCGATCTGCTGACTCAACCACAGCTCGCCGAGGCGCGGACCGCGGCGCTGGGGTCGCTGGCGGCCGCCGGCATCGTCGCGGTGCATGAGTGCGGCGGCCCCGAAATCGGTGGCCTCGACGACTGGCTGCAGCTCTCCGCCCTGCCGCACGGTGTCGAGGTGATCGGCTACTGGGGTGAGGCGGTTACCACTGCCGCCCAGGCGCGCACGCTGATGGCCGAAACGGGCGCGCGCGGCCTGGCCGGTGATCTCTTCGTGGACGGGGCGCTCGGGTCGCGTACCGCCTGGCTGCATGAGCCCTATGCCGATCAGCCCGGCTGCGTCGGAACCTGCCACCTGGGCGGGCCAGCGGTGGAAGCACACGCGCGAGCCTGCACCGAGGCGGAAGTCACCGCGGGATTTCACGTCATCGGTGATGCCGCCGTCGCGACAGTGGTCGACGCGTTCGAGCGGGTCGTGGCCGACCTCGGGGTGGTCGCCGTGGCTCGTTGCGGCCACCGCCTGGAACACGCCGAGATGGTCACCGCTGAACAGGCGGCGAAGCTGGGCGCGTGGGGCATCATCGCCAGCGTGCAGCCAAACTTTGACGCGCTGTGGGGAGGCGCTGAGGGCATGTACGCCCGGCGCCTTGGTCCGAAGCGAGCGCGCCTGCTCAATCCGCTTGCGCTGTTAGCATCCCAAGGCGTGCCCCTCGCGTTTGGTTCCGACGCACCCGTCACCGGGTTTGACCCCTGGGCGAGCGTGCGTGCGGCGGTCAACCACCACACCGCGGGCAGCGCGGTGTCAGCGCGGGCGGCGTTCGCGGCAGCAACGCGCGGCGGCTGGCGGGCCGCGGGCGTGCGGGACGGAAAGACCGGAACCCTGGTTCCCGGGGCGCCCGCTTCGTATGCCGTGTGGGACGCCGGCGCTCTGACCGTCAGCGCACCCCGCGATGCCGTCCAGCGTTGGTCTACCGACCCGCGGTCGCGCGTGCCCGCGCTGCCGCGGCTGGATCCGGCGGATCCGCTGCCGCGGTGTCGTCAAACCGTGCATCGAGGTGCGGTCATTTATGGCTAGGGACTGGCTCGGTCGCGAAAGGCTGCCTGTGGATGCTCAAGAGGACAATCCGGAGGTTGTGCAACCTGAGCCCGGCGTTGACCAAACAGGTCCGCTTGGCGATGAACGAGAGCCCGACGCGGATACCGCTGACCCGGGCGATGACGCCGCGATCGCCGATGATCTCGCCGACGAGCAGGACGAGGCGCAGGACGAGGCGCAGGATTCCGAGACCGAGGCCGAGACCACGCAGGTGAGCGCCGGGCCGAGCGCTGCCGTTCGGCTCGGAACTGCCGCGCGCCAGGGGCTGGTGGCATTTGGCGCCGGAGCGGCGGCTCGACTGCCCGGCCTGTGGGCCGCAACTCGCCCGCGGCTGGTGCGGTTGGTGGTGTCGCTTGTCGCCGGATTCCTGATGTATGCCAGCTTCCCGCCCACCAACTGGTGGTGGGCTGCCATCGTCTCGGTGGCGCTGCTGACCTGGGTGCTGATGCACCCAGCCAGCACCCCTGTGGGCGGGCTGGGCTATGGATTCGTGTTCGGGTTGGCCTGTTTCGTGCCGCTGTTGCCGTGGATCGGGACGTTGGTGGGGCCGGTGCCCTGGCTGGTGCTGGCCACCACCTCGGCGCTGTTCCCGGGTTTGTTCGGCCTGTCGGCGGTCGTGGTGCGCCGATTGCCGGGCTGGCCGATCTGGTTCGCGGTGCTGTGGGGCGCACAAGAATGGCTGAAGTCGATCGTTCCGTTCGGCGGTTTCCCCTGGGGATCGGTGGCGTTCGGCCAGGTTGACGGGCCGCTGCTGCCGTTGGCGCAGCTCGGCGGTGTGCCGCTGTTGTCCACCGGGGTAGTGCTGGTGGGCTCCAGCTTTGCCGCTATCGCCCTGGAGATCGAGAAGTGGTGGCGCACCGGCAGCCCGGCCGCTCCGCAGGCCGACCCCGAGGCGGCCCAGCCGGTTGAGCCGGCCAAGCCCCCCGCGGTCCTGCTGCCGGGTATCACCGTCTGTCTGGTGTTGTTCGCCGCGGTCATTGTGTGGCCGCAGGTGCGCCACGCCGGTGCGGGATCCGGCGGAGAACCCACCATCACCGTCGCGGTGGTGCAGGGCAACGTGCCCCGGCTGGGTCTGGACTTCAATGCGCAGCGTCGCGCGGTCCTGGACAACCACGTCCGCGAGACACTCGAGCTGGCCGAGGACGTCCGAGCCGGCCTAGCTCCGCAGCCGCAGTTCGTCATCTGGCCGGAGGACTCTTCGGACATCGATCCACTGATCAACCCCGACGCTGCGCAGCAGATCTCGAAGGCCGCCGTGGCGATCGGAGCGCCGATCCTGGTCGGTACGGTGCTCGACGCTCCGGGCAGCAGCCAGAAGAACCTGGAGAACGCGGAGTACACCAACACCGTGCTGGTCTGGAATCCCACCACCGGACCGGGCGACCGCCACGACAAGGAAATCGTGCAGCCATTCGGCGAATATCTGCCCATGCCGTGGCTGTTCCGGCATCTTTCCGGGTATGCCGACCGGGCCGGGCACTTCGTACCCCGGCCGGGTTCGGATGTGGTGAACATCGCAGGCGTACCGGTGGGCGTGTCGACCTGTTGGGAAGTGATCTTTGACAGGGCTCCGCGAAAGGCCGTCCGAAACGGGGCCCAACTGCTGGCCGTGCCCAGCAACAACGCCACGTTCAACAAGACGATGAGCGAGCAGCAGCTGGCCTTTGCGAAGGTGAGGGCCGTCGAACACGACCGATATGTGGTGGTCGCCGGCACCACCGGAATCAGCGCGGTGATAGCGCCAGACGGCCGCGAGCTGGTTCGGGCCGATTTCTTCGAGCCCGCGTATCTGGACATACAGGTCCGTCTCAAGACCAGACTCACCCCGGCAACACGCTGGGCTCCGATCCTGCAATGGCTGATGGTGGGGGCGGCTGGCGTGCTGATTCTGGTCGCGATGCGGCACAATGGGTGGTTCCCGCGTCCGACGCGTCGGCGGTCCGGGCCCGCGGGCGAAGCTGATCAGTCCGATGCGCCCCAGGACGAAGCTGACGACTCGGGCGCGGCGTCCCGGAACGAATCCGAGGACGACCTGCAGACAGCAACCGGCACCCCGCCTGAGGCGGGCGGCCACCACTCAACCTGATTTCGGGCGACATATAAGGAGCTACATGACCACCGGCCAACCTGCGCCCCAGAGCCCGGGACCTCGTCCCAGCGAGCGCACCCTGGTGATCATTCCCACCTACAACGAGCGGGAGAACCTGCCCCTGATCCATCGGCGGGTGGTCGACGCGTGCCCGCACGTACACGTGCTGATCGTCGATGACAACAGCCCCGACGGCACCGGGCGGCTTGCCGACGAGCTGGTCGCCGCCGATCCCGATCGCATTCATGTCCTGCATCGCACGGCCAAGAACGGCCTGGGTGCTGCCTACCTGGAAGGGTTCGCCTGGGGCTTGAGCCGGGGGTACTCGGTGCTGGTCGAGATGGACGCCGACGGCAGCCACGCGCCCGAACAGCTACACCGCCTGCTGGACGCCGTCGACGCCGGTGCGGACCTGTCCATCGGTTCGCGCTATGTCCCCGGGGGCACGGTACGAAACTGGCCGTGGCGGCGCCTGGCCTTGTCCAAGACGGCCAACACCTATTCGCGGCTCGCGCTCGGTATTGGGGTGCACGACATCACCGCCGGCTACCGGGCTTACCGCCGTGAGGTGCTGGAGAAGATCGACCTCGCCAGCGTCGACTCCAAGGGCTACTGCTTCCAGATCGAGATGACCTGGCGCAGCGTGAACAGCGGCTTCGTCGTCGCCGAGGTTCCCATTACCTTCACCGAACGCGAGATCGGCGTATCGAAGATGAGCGGGTCCAACATCCGCGAGGCGCTGTTCAAAGTCGCCCGGTGGGGCGTCAAGGGCAGGTTCGCGGGTTCTGAGGGTGGGGGCGACCGCGCCCACACCCACGACCACAGCTAGCCGGCGGTCCGGCCGCGGCATCAGCCGCGGCGACGCGACCGGATCAGGTCAAGACGTTCCTTGAGCAGCTCTTCGAGTTCTTCGACCGAGCGACGCTCGAGCAGCATGTCCCAGTGCGTGCGCGGCGGCTTGACCTTCTTCGGCTCCGGCAGATCACCCTCGATCAGGGTGCCTTCCATGCCGTTCTTGCACAGCCAGGTGCCGGGAATCTCGGCATCGTCGGCGAACGGCACCTGGAACTCTTCGCCGTTCTCGGTGCGGTATCGAGCAATCTGACGCGGGGCGAGGTCGTGGTTGCGGTCGGTTTCGTAACTTACGGCCCCCAATCGACTGCCTCTAAGGACACGATCAGCCATCGCCGCTACTCCTCCGGATCATCGAGCTGGTGGGCTCCGTACTGGTGATTCTTTCCGATTGCCAAACGTCGCGACCGGCTACATAGTTCCCGGGCGCACGACGCGACCATTAATGATACTGAGTGCGTCGAGCGAGGCCGACTAAAGTCGGCAGGCGTGAGTCGTCGTCCTCGCCCTCAACCATGCCGCTGGTGCGGCCGTGACGTCACCGACGCGGGTATGGGCCGTCGTCGTCAGTACTGCCGGCAGTCATGCCGGCAGCGGGCCTACGAGCAACGGGCCATGATGACCCGGGGCGATGCGGGGGCCGCATTGGCGCTGCCGGCCGATGCTGTGGTGTTGTCGGCGGACGAGGCGGCCGACCTGTCGGATCGCGTTTACCAGGTGCGATGCGCAGCCGAGGACGTCGCCACCGCGCTTGACGAGGGAGCCGGCGTCGACGAGCTGCGTGAGTTGTGCGACGAGCTGCTGCGGGCCGCCAGGGCCGCCGACGGCTGGCGCCGAGTGGGTGTCTGACCGTTTGGCCTCGGCGCGCCGGGTAAAGTCGCGCCATGGACGGCGGGCCTGGTGTACGCAGGGGTATACGGGACCACAGTGCAACGGAAATCCAGCCCACGGGTTATCCGGCCGCATTGGCGCCCGCCCGTTTCGCAAATAGCTGGGAGTATTGGACGTTTTGAAATCTTGCCGGAGTTGGCGATACTCACCAGCGACATTCTTCGGTCGGAACGCAGCACGACGGTGGTCGAAAATGCAGCGACATCGCTTCGTGCAGCAACTTCCGTGATCCGGCGAGGGCCGGCGGTCGACGACCAATTGCTAGATGAGGGTTAGGCGAGGTCAGTAATGGTTGATCAACTTCAGCATGCGACCGAAGCGTTGCGCAAAGCGCTGGTCCAGGTTGAGCGCCTCAAGCGCACCAATCGTGCGCTGCTGGAGCGGTCGAGTGAGCCGATCGCGATCGTCGGAATGTCATGCTGTTTCCCGGGCGGGGTGGATTCCCCCGAAGGCCTGTGGCAGATGGTGGCCGAGGGCCGCGACGTGATGTCGGACTTTCCCGCCGACCGAGGCTGGGATCTGGCCGACCTATTCGACCCGGATCCGGACACGCCGCACAAGTCCTACGCGAGCACCGGCGGCTTCGTCGACGGCGTGGCCGACTTCGATCCCGGCTTTTTCGGTATCGCCCCCAGCGAGGCGCTGGCGATGGACCCGCAGCACCGGATGCTGCTGGAGCTGTCCTGGGAGGCACTGGAGCGCTCCGGCATCGATCCGACCGGCTTGCGCGGCAGCGCCACCGGTGTGTTCGCCGGACTGATCGTCCAGGGCTACGGCATGTTCGCCGAGGAGATCGAGGGCTACCGCCTGACGGGCATGACCTCCAGCGTGGCTTCGGGTCGGGTGGCTTATGTGCTGGGGTTGGAGGGCCCGGCGGTGTCGGTGGATACGGCGTGTTCGTCGTCGTTGGTGGCGTTGCATATGGCGGTGCAGTCGCTGCGGTCCGGTGAGTGTGATCTGGCGCTGGCCGGCGGTGCCACCGTCAATGCCACCCCGACCGTCTTCGTGGAGTTCAGCCGGCATCGTGGGCTGGCGCCGGACGGGCGCAGCAAAGCCTATGCGGGCGCGGCCGACGGGGTCGGCTGGTCCGAGGGCGGCGGCATGTTGGTGGTGGAGCGGCTTTCGGATGCGCAGCGGTTGGGGCATCCGGTGTTGGCGTTGGTGCGTGGTTCGGCGGTGAATCAGGATGGGGCCTCCAATGGGTTGACGTCTCCCAATGGTCCGTCGCAGCAGCGGGTGGTGCGTGCGGCGTTGGCCAATGCGGGGTTGAGTGCGGCTGAGGTTGATGTGGTCGAGGGTCATGGGACTGGGACCACGTTGGGTGATCCGATTGAGGCGCAGGCGTTGTTGGCGACCTATGGGCAGGATCGTGGGTCGGCTGGGGCGGCTGGAAAAGCGTTGTGGTTGGGGTCGATCAAATCGAATATGGGTCATACTCAGGCCGCGGCGGGGGTTGCGGGTGTGATCAAGATGGTGCAGGCGATGCGCCATGAGGTGTTGCCTGCGACGTTGCATGTGGATGTGCCGTCTCCGCATGTGGATTGGTCGGCGGGTGCGGTGGAGTTGTTGACCGAGGCGCAGCCGTGGCCGGCTGAGTCGGCGGGGGATCGGGTTCGGCGTGCGGGGGTGTCGTCGTTTGGGATCAGTGGCACTAATGCGCATGTGATTGTGGAGGCTGCTCCTCGGGTTGAGGTTGGTGGGTCCTCTGGTGGTGCGGTGCCGGTGGTGCCGTGGGTGGTGTCGGCGAAGTCGGGTTCGGCGTTGGGGGCGCAGGCGGCGCGGTTGGCGGCGCATGTGCGGTCTCACGATGAGCTTGATGTTGCTGATGTGGGGTGGTCGTTGGCGGGTCGGTCGACCTTTGAGCATCGTGCGGTGGTGCTGGGGGCTGATCGGGATGGGTTGCTGGCCGGGCTGGATGAGTTGGCCGGTGACGAGTTCGGTGGGGCTTCGGTGATTCGGGGTGTGGCTGGTGCCGCGGGTAAGACGGTGTTCGTCTTCCCCGGCCAAGGCTCCCAGTGGATCGGCATGGGTATCGAATTGCTCGACACCGCACCGGTATTCGCGCGCCACATCGAGTCATGCGGTCAGGCCTTCGCGGAATTCGTCGACTGGTCGCTGCTCGACGTGCTCCGCGGCGCTGCGGGGGCACCCGGGCTTGACCGGGTCGACGTCGTGCAGCCGGTACTGTTTGCGGTGATGGTGTCGCTGGCCGAACTGTGGAAGTCGGTCGGGGTGCGCCCGGATGCCGTCATCGGGCACTCTCAGGGCGAGATCGCTGCCGCATATGTGGCCGGTGCGCTGTCGTTGCGCGATGCCGCCAAGGTGGTCACCCTGCGCAGCAAGCTGCTTGTCGGACTGGCCGGACCGGGCGGCATGGTGTCGGTGGCCTGTGGCGAGCAACAGGCGCGGGAGTTGTTGGAGCCCTTTGGCGATCGGGTCAGCATCGCCGCCATCAACGGCCCTTCTGCCGTAGTGGTCTCCGGCGAGGTGGCAGCGCTCGAGGAGCTGATCGCGCAGTGCGCGGACCGGGAGCTGCGTACCCGTCGCATCGATGTGGACTATGCGTCGCACTCGGTCGAGGTGGAGGCGATCGAAGGCCAGCTGACCGAAGTTCTGGCTGGGATCGAGCCGCTTTCGTCGCGGACCGCGTTCTTCTCGTCGGTGACCGGAAGTCGTTTGGACACAGCAGAGTTGGATGCCGAGTACTGGTACCGCAACATCCGGCAGACGGTGCAGTTCGACCAGGCCGTGCGCAGCGCGTGTGGCCACGGATACCGCACCTTCATCGAATCCAGCCCGCACCCCGCGCTGATCGCCGGTATCGAGGACACCTATCGCAACTGCGCGGCCGATTCCGGTGCCGACCCCATCGTCGTGCCCACCTTGGGTCGGGAAGACGGTGGGCTGCAGCGATTCCTGGCGTCGGCCGCCGCGGCCTTCGTTGCCGGCGTGAATGTGGACTGGCGCGGCCCGCTCGACGGTGCCGGCCTGGTCGAGCTTCCCACGTATGCCTTTGAGAAGCGGCGCTTTTGGCTCTCCGGAGAGGGCGTCAGCGTCGACGCATCCGGACTGGGGTTGAGCGCCGGCGGGCATGCGCTGCTGGGCGCTGTCGTGGAGCTTCCGGAATCGGGCGGTGTCGTGTTGACCGGCCGCTTGGCGCTCGGCGCGCACGGCTGGCTGGCCGATCACGCGGTGTCGGGGGTAGTGGTGTTTCCCGGCACCGGGTTTGTCGAGCTGGCAATCCGGGCCGGCGACGAAGTCGGCTGCTCGGTGGTCAACGAACTCACACTGCGCACGCCGCTGGTACTCCCGGCATCGGGTTCGGTTGCGGTACAGGTGGTCGTCGGTGCCGCCGCCGATTCGGCGGAGCGCAGCGTGTCGATCTACTCCCGCACCGACACCGACACCGACGCCGGCTCGGTGTGGGTCTGCCACGCCGAGGGAACCCTGGGCGCCGACTCCGCCCAGCCCGCGGCCGACCTGTCGGCCTGGCCTCCCGCTGGAGCCATCGCGGTCGACGTGGCTGACGGGTACGAGCGGCTGGATGCACGTGGGTACGGGTATGGGCCCGCGTTCCGTAGACTGACTGCGATGTGGGCGCGTGGCGAGGAGCTGTTCGCCGAA
This sequence comes from Mycobacterium pseudoshottsii JCM 15466, assembly GCF_003584745.1. Classification (NCBI taxonomy): domain Bacteria; kingdom Bacillati; phylum Actinomycetota; class Actinomycetes; order Mycobacteriales; family Mycobacteriaceae; genus Mycobacterium; species Mycobacterium pseudoshottsii. The sequence goes on along the minus strand of NZ_AP018410.1, from coordinate 3,384,675 downwards.
GCCCGGTTGCCCGAGGCGGCCGGATCTACCAGCGGTTTCGGCGTGCACCCGGCGCTGCTGGATGCCGCGCTGCACACCGCGGTGATCGCCAATCCCGACGCGGACCTGGTGTTGCCGTTCTCCTGGCAGGGCGTGTCTCTGCACGCGGCGGGGGCCGCGTCGGTGCGGGTACGGATCGCGCCGGTTGGCCCCTCGTCGGTCTCGGTGGAACTCGCCGACGACCTTGGTCTGCCGGTGCTTTCGGTCAAGGCGATGGTGGCCCGCCCGGTAAGCGAGCAGCAGATGCGCGCCGTGGTGTCCGCATCCGGTCCAGACCGGCTGTTCGAGGTGGTCTGGACGCCGATGACGGTTGCCGCCACCGATGCGGCACCCGCCTATGAACTCTTTGAATCCGTTGCGGCTGACGGCGATCCGCTCAGCGGGACCTATCAGCGCACCCATCAGGCGCTGGCGGCTGTGCAGTCGTGGCTGACCGAACATGATTCGGGCGTGCTGGTGGTGGCCACCCGGGGCGCCATGGCGCTGGCCGGCGAGGACGTCACCGATCTGGCCGGCGCGGCGGTATGGGGATTGGTGCGCTCGGCGCAGACCGAGAACCCAGGCCGGCTGGTCCTGGTTGATTCCGACGCTGCGGTCGACGCTGCGGCGGTAGCGACGGCCCTGGCGGTCGGTGAGCCACAAGTAGTGCTGCGCAACGGGCAGCACTACACGGCGCGGGTGCACGCCAGCCGCGCCGCAGACGGCATCCTGGTGCCGCCTGTCGACGGGCCGTGGCGGTTGGGGCTGAGCAGCGCGGGCACCTTCGAGAATCTGCAGCTGGAGCCGGTTCCCAACGCCGGCGCGCCGCTGGGCCCGGGCCAGGTGCGGGTGGCCATGCGCGCCATCGCCGCCAACTTCCGCGACATCATGATCACGCTGGGCATGTTCACCCACGACGCCTTGATCGGCGGCGAAGGTGCCGGCTTTGTCGTCGAAATCGGCCCGGAAGTAACCGAATTCGCGGTCGGCGATGCGGTATACGGATTCTTCCCGGACGGCAGCGGCACGTTGGTGGCCGGCGACGTCAGGCTGTTGCTGCCCAAGCCCGCCGACTGGTCCTACGCCGAAGCGGCCGCAATCTCAGCCGTTTTCACCACCGCTTACTACGCGTTCGTGCACCTGGCCAATGTCCAGCCAGGCCAACGGGTACTGGTCCACGCCGCCACCGGCGGGGTGGGCATGGCGGCCGTGCAGTTGGCCCGGAACCTGGGTCTGGAGGTGTACGCCACCGCCAGCAAGGGCAAATGGGACATCTTGCGGGCCATGGGCTTTGACGAAGACCACATCTCGGATTCGCGCAGCCTGGAATTCGAGGAGAAATTCCGCGAGGTCACCGGTGGCCGTGGCGTCGATGTGGTGCTGGACTCGCTGGCCGGCGAATTCGTGGATGCTTCGTTGCGCCTGCTGGGCCCTGGCGGGGTGTTCCTGGAGATGGGCAAGACCGACATCCGCGACCCCGGCGTCATCGCCCAGGAATATCCGGGTGTGCGCTATCGCGCATTCGACCTGTTCGAACCCGGCCGCCCGCGCATGCACCAGTACATGCTCGACCTGGCCGGGCTGTTTGACGCCGGCGTGCTGCGGCCACTGCCGGTCACGGCCTTCGACGTGCGGCGCGCGCCGGCGGCGTTGCGCTACCTGAGCCAGGCCCGCCATGTCGGCAAGGTCGTGATGACCATGCCTGCCGACCAAGGTGGTGCGCTTGGTGGCGGAACGGTATTTATCACCGGTGGAACCGGCATGGCGGGTTCGGCGCTCGCGCGGCACCTGGTGGCCCACCACGGCGTGGCCCATCTGGTGCTCATCAGCCGGCGGGGCCCCGCCGCACCGGGGGCTACCGAGCTGGTAGCCGAGTTGAGCGCTGCCGGAGCACAGGTCGAGGCGGTGGCCTGTGACGCGGCCGACCGTCCGGCGCTGGCCAAGGTGATCGCCGAAATTCCCGCTCAGCGGCCGCTGTCCGCCGTGGTCCACGCCGGTGGTGTGCTTGATGACGCGGTGATTTCCTCGCTGACCCCCGAACGTGTCGACACGGTGCTGCGGGCCAAAGTCGATGCCGCGTGGAACCTGCACGAGTTGACTCGTGATCTGGATCTTTCTGCGTTCGTGATGTTTTCGTCAATGGCCGGCGTGGTCGGATCCTCGGGCCAGGCCAACTATGCGGCGGCCAACACGTTCGTCGACGGCCTGGCCGCACACCGACGGGCGCACGGCTTGCCGGCCATTTCGCTGGGCTGGGGCCTGTGGGATCAGGCCAGCGACATGACCGGTGGAATGGATGCCGCCGACCGGGCCCGGCTGGGTCGTGAGGGTGTCTTGGCGCTGTCCTCCGATGAGGCAATGGAACTGTTCGACACCGCCCTCATCGTCAACCAGGCGTTCCTGGCTCCGGCCCGGATAGATCTGGCCGCACTGCGCGCTCACGCGGTGGCGGTACCGCCGATGTTCAGTGATCTGGTCAGCGCTCCGACCCGGCGTCAGGTCGACGACGCATTGGCCGCGGCGAAATCGAAATCCGCTCTGGCACATCGCCTGCACGGACTGCCGGAGCCCGAGCAGCACGCCGTGGTGCTGGACTTGGTGCGGTCGCACATCGCCACCGTGCTGGGCACCATCACGCCCGAGGCCATCGACCCGGACAAGGCGTTCCAGGAGCTGGGCTTTGACTCGCTGACCGCCGTCGAAATGCGTAACCGGATCAAAACGGTTACCGGACTTTCGCTTTCGCCAACGTTGATCTTCGACTACCCAACCCCCAACGGTTTGGCCAACTACATTCGTGCCGAACTCGCTGGTGCCCCGCAAGAGGTCAAGCACACCCCGGCCGTACGCGTCACCGGTGACGATCCGATCGCGATCGTCGGCATGTCATGCCGCTACCCCGGTGGCATCGAGTCGCCGGACGACCTGTGGGACATGCTGATGGCCCGTCGCGACGTGCTGTCTGACTTCCCGGCCGACCGAGGCTGGGATCTGGCCGGCCTGTTCAACCCGGATCCTGACGTGCCCGGCGCTTGCTACACCCGCACCGGCGGTTTCGTAGACCGAGTCGGTGATTTCGAACCCGCCTTCTTCGGTGTTGGGCCCAGTGAGGCGCTGGCGATGGACCCGCAACAGCGGATGTTCCTGGAGCTGTCTTGGGAAGCCTTGGAGCGCGCCGGGATTGAGCCGGGCGGTTTGCGTGGCAGCGCCACCGGTGTGTTCGCCGGGGTGATGACGCAGGGCTACGGCATGTTCGCTGCCGAACCCGTCGAAGGCTTCCGTCTGACCGGGCAGCTCTCCAGCGTGGCTTCGGGTCGGGTGGCTTATGTGCTGGGGTTGGAGGGCCCGGCGGTGTCGGTGGATACGGCGTGTTCGTCGTCGTTGGTGGCGTTGCATATGGCGGTGCAGTCGCTGCGGTCCGGTGAGTGTGATCTGGCGCTGGCCGGCGGCGTCACCATCAATGCCACCCCAGACATCTTCGTTGAATTCAGTCGTTGGCGTGGATTGTCAGCGGATGGACGCTGCAAAGCCTTCGCGGGCGCGGCCGACGGCACCGGGTTCTCCGAGGGCGGCGGCATGTTGGTGGTGGAGCGGCTTTCGGATGCGCAGCGGTTGGGGCATCCGGTGTTGGCGTTGGTGCGTGGTTCGGCGGTGAATCAGGATGGGGCCTCCAATGGGTTGACGTCTCCCAATGGTCCGTCGCAGCAGCGGGTGGTGCGTGCGGCGTTGGCCAATGCGGGGTTGAGTGCGGCTGAGGTTGATGTGGTCGAGGGTCATGGGACTGGGACCACGTTGGGTGATCCGATTGAGGCGCAGGCGTTGTTGGCGACCTATGGGCAGGATCGTGGGTCGGCTGGGGCGGCTGGAAAAGCGTTGTGGTTGGGGTCGATCAAATCGAATATGGGTCATACTCAGGCCGCGGCGGGGGTTGCGGGTGTGATCAAGATGGTGCAGGCGATGCGCCATGAGGTGTTGCCTGCGACGTTGCATGTGGATGTGCCGTCTCCGCATGTGGATTGGTCGGCGGGTGCGGTGGAGTTGTTGACCGAGGCGCAGCCGTGGCCGGCTGAGTCGGCGGGGGATCGGGTTCGGCGTGCGGGGGTGTCGTCGTTTGGGATCAGTGGCACTAATGCGCATGTGATTGTGGAGGCTGCTCCTCGGGTTGAGGTTGGTGGGTCCTCTGGTGGTGCGGTGCCGGTGGTGCCGTGGGTGGTGTCGGCGAAGTCGGGTTCGGCGTTGGGGGCGCAGGCGGCGCGGTTGGCGGCGCATGTGCGGTCTCACGATGAGCTTGATGTTGCTGATGTGGGGTGGTCGTTGGCGGGTCGGTCGACCTTTGAGCATCGTGCGGTGGTGCTGGGGGCTGATCGGGATGGGTTGCTGGCCGGGCTGGATGAGTTGGCCGGTGACGAGTTCGGTGGGGCTTCGGTGATTCGGGGTGTGGCTGGTGCCGCGGGTAAGACGGTGTTCGTCTTCCCCGGCCAAGGCTCCCAGCTGCTGGGAATGGGCATGGGACTGCACGCCGGATACCCGGTCTTCGCCGAGGCGTTCAACACCGTTGTCGGTGAGCTGGACCGCCATCTGTTGCGCCCACTGCGTGAGGTCATCTGGGGCCACGACGAAAATCTGCTCAACACAACGGAGTTCGCCCAGCCGGCGCTGTTCGCCGTGGAAGTCGCGTTGTACCGGCTGCTGGAGTCCTGGGGTGTGCGACCCGATTTCGTGATGGGGCACTCGGTCGGTGAATTGTCGGCCGCCCACGTCGCCGGTGTCTTGTCGCTGGAGAATGCGGCGGTGCTGGTAGCCGCGCGCGGCCGGCTCATGCAGGCGCTGCCCGACGGTGGCGCGATGATTGCCGTGCAGGCAACCGAACAGGAAGTGCTGCCCCTACTCGGTGCCCAGGTCAGCATCGCGGCCATCAACGGACCGGCGTCGGTGGTGATTTCGGGCGCCCAGGACGCGGTGAGCGCCGTGGCCGAGCAGCTTCGAGCCGACGGCCGCAGGGTGCACCGGCTAGCCGTCTCGCATGCCTTCCACTCGCCGCTGATGGATCCGATGATCGACGAATTCGCAACGGTGGCCGGTGAACTCACGGTCAATGCGCCCACCATCGGGATCATTTCCAACCTGACCGGGCAGCTGGCCGGAGAGGACTTCGGCTCGGCGGCCTACTGGAAGCGTCACGTCCGGGATGCGGTGCGATTCGCCGACAGCATCCGCTTCGCGCAGTCAGCCGGTGCCGCCCGATTCCTGGAAGTGGGCCCCAGCAGCGGTCTTACCGCATCGATCGAAGAGGTGTTCTCCGATGCTGCGGTGACCAACCCGGTGGCCACGGCCTCCGCGCTGCGCAAGGACCGACCGGAGCCGGTGAGCCTGGTGAGCGCCGTGGCAGGGGTATTTGTCGCCGGCACCGCCGTAGACTGGCGAGCCGTGGTGGGGCAGTCCCGCTTTGTGGAGTTGCCGACCTATGCCTTCGAGCGGCGACGGTTCTGGCTCTCGGGGGATGCAGTTGCCGCCGACGCGGCCGGCTTGGGGCTGCAGGCCGGCGAACACGCACTGCTGGGCGCGGTGGTGGAGCTCCCCGCATCGGGCGGAGTGGTGCTCACCGGCCGCTTGTCGCTTGCGGCGCAGGGCTGGCTGGCCGACCACGCCGTCGGCGGTGTGGTGATGTTCCCGGGTGCCGGCTTCGTCGAGCTGGCCATTCGCGCCGGCGACGAGGTGGGCTGTCGAGTGGTCGACGAACTGACGCTGGCCGCACCGCTGGTACTGCCGTCCGGGGGCTCGGTCGCGGTACAGGTGGTAGTCGGTAGCCCCGATGACTCCGGTGCCCGCGCGGTGTCGGTGTACTCGCGTGGCGACGCCGGCTCGGACTGGGTACTGCACGCCGAGGGCTCGCTGGGTTCTGGTTCGCCGGAGCCGGCCACCGATCTGTCGACGTGGCCGCCGGTCGGCGCCGTCGAGGTGGAAAACGCCGACGGATACCAGCAGTTGGCCGAACGCGGGTACGGCTACGGCCCGGCGTTCCGTGGCCTGAATGCGATGTGGCGTCGCGGCGACGAAGTGTTCGCCGAGGTTGCCTTGCCCGCCGACGCCGGGGTATCGGTGTCCGGCTTCGGTATTCATCCGGTGATGCTGGACGCCGCGTTGCACGCCGTGATACTGGCTTCCGATGGCGCCGACGATTTCGGGGTCCCCGAGGGTTCGGTCCTGGTTCCGTTCGCCTGGCAGGGCGTGACGCTGCATGCCGCGGGAGCCTCGGCGGTTCGGGCGCGCATTGCGCCCGCGGGGCCATCCGCGGTCTCGATCGAATTGTCCGATGGGCTAGGACTACCGGTGCTCTCGGTTGCGTCGATGCTGGCAAGGCCAGTGACCGATCAGCAGCTGCGGGCTGCGGTATCAGGGGCCGGACCCGATCGCCTGTTCGGGGTGGATTGGACGGCGCAGCCCTCGGCCGAATTGCAGCCTGTGCCGGTACGTATCTGGGGCGCAGTGGAGTCCGAAGGCGATGACGACCCCGGGGCCTCGGTGGTGTTCGAGTCCGTGCCTCAGGCCGGTGAGGTGGTGGCGGGTGTGTATGCGGCCACCGCCGCCGTGCTCGAGGTGCTGCGATCCTGGCTGTCCCGTGATGGGGTAGGGCAATTGGTCATCACCACGCGCGGCGCGGTGGCGCTGCCGGACGAGGATGTCACCGATCTGGCAGGCTCGGCGGTATGGGGATTGGTGCGCTCGGCACAGACCGAGCACCCCGGTCGAATCGTGTTGGTCGACACCGATGCGCAACTTGACGAACATGCTGTAGCGGCGGTGTTGGCCGCCGGCGAGCCGCAGGTGCTGTGGCGCAACGGCGAGGTGTACACCGCGCGGGTACACGGCAGCCGCGCGGTTGCCGGCCTGCTGGTGCCACCGGGTGATGGCCCGTGGCGCTTGGGTATGAGCACCGCGGGCACGTTCGAAAACCTGCGCCTGGAAACGATTCCCGATGCTGATGCCGCGCTGCAACCGGGGCACGTTCGGGTCGCCTTGTCGGCGATGGCCGCAAACTTCCGCGACGTCATGATCGCGCTGGGTCTCTACCCCGACCCGGACGCGGCGATGGGCGTGGAAGGCGCCGGCGTCGTCGTCGAAACCGCCTCGCCAGACGGGCGTTTCGCGGTGGGCGACCGGGTCGTGGGTCTGTTCCCGGAGGGCACCGGGACAATCGCCATTACCGACCACCGACTGCTGGTCAAGATCCCCGCGGGTTGGTCTGACACCGCGGCCGCCACCACCTCGGTCGTGTTCGCCACCGCCTTCTACGCGCTGCGGGACTTGGCCTCGGTGCAGCCCGGACAGCGGATCCTGGTGCACGCGGCCACCGGTGGCGTCGGCATGGCGGCCGTGCAGCTGGCCCGGCACTGGGGTCTCGAGGTATTCGCCACGGCCAGCAAGGGCAAGTGGGACACGTTGCGGGCCATGGGCTTTGACGAGGACCACATCGGTGACTCACGCAGCCTGGAATTCGAGGACAAGTTCCGGGCGGCCACCGGCGGGCGCGGCATGGACGTGGTGCTCGACTCGTTGGCGGGCGAATTCGTCGACGCGTCGCTACGGCTGGTTGCCCCCGGCGGTGTCTTCTTGGAGATGGGCAAGACCGACATCCGCGAGGCCGCGGTGGTCGCCCAGCAGCACACCGGTGTGCGATACCGGGCCTTCGACCTCTTCGAGGCGGGGCCGGATCACATCGCGCAGATCCTCGCCGAGCTCGCCGCGCTGTTCAGCGAGGATGTGCTGCGGCCTCTTCCGGTGACGACTTTTGACGTGCGGCGCGCGCCGGCGGCCTTGCGCTACCTGAGCCAGGCCCGCCATGTCGGCAAGGTCGTGTTGACCATGCCCGACGCGTGGGCGGCAGGCACGGTACTCATCACCGGTGGCACCGGGATGGCCGGCTCGGCGCTGGCCCGCCATGTGGTGGCTCACCACGGGGTGCGTCAGTTGGTCCTGGTCAGTCGGCGTGGTCCGGACGCTCCGGGGGCCGCAGAGCTGGCCGAGGAGTTGAGCGCCTTTGGCGCCCAAGTCCAGGTGGTCGCCTGTGACGCCGCCGACCGGGCGGCGCTGGCTAAGCTGATTGCCGATATTCCGGTGCAGCACCCGCTGTCCGCCGTGATTCACACCGCTGGGGCGCTGGATGACGCGGTGGTCACCTCGCTGACGCCCGAGCGCATGGAAATGGTGCTGCGGGCAAAGGTGGATGCGGCGTGGAACCTGCATGAGCTCACCCGCGACATGGATTTGTCCGCGTTTGTGATGTTTTCGTCGATGGCCGGCCTGGTGGGTTCGTCGGGCCAGGGCAACTACGCGGCCGCCAACTCGTTCCTGGATGGGCTGGCCGTACACCGGCAAGCGCACGGCCTGCCGGCGATTTCGCTGGGGTGGGGTCTGTGGGATCAGGCCAGCAACATGACCGGCGGATTGGCAGCGGTCGACTTCAAGCGGTTCGTCCGAGACGGCATCGTGGCCATGTCCTCCGATGAAGCGCTCGGATTGCTCGACACCGCAATGGTCCTCGGCGAACCATTCATGTTGCCCGCCCACATCGACTTTGCCGCATTGCGGGTGAAGTTCGACGGCGGGACCCTGCCGCCGATGTTCGTTGATCTGATCAACGCGCCCACTCGACGTCAGGTCGATGATTCCCTGGCCGCGGCGAAGTCGAAATCGGCTCTGCTGCAACGCCTCGAAGGACTGCCCGAAGATGAGCAGCACGCCATCTTGCTGAACTTGGTGCGCTCCCACATCGCGACAGTGCTGGGCAACTCCAGCCCGGACGCGATCGACCCGGACCGTGCCTTCCAGGAACTTGGCTTCGATTCGCTGACCGCGGTCGAGATGCGCAACCGACTCAAGTCGGCGACGGGGCTGGCGCTTTCGCCCACGCTCATCTTCGACTACCCCAACTCCGCCGCGTTGGCCGGTTACATGCACCGGGAACTGGTCGGCGCGTCGCCGCAAAGCGACACCACGGCCGAGGCACCCGGGGAAGCCGAACTGCAGCGGGTGGTCGCCTCGATTCCGGTCAAGCGCCTGCGCCAAGCCGGGGTGCTGGAACTGTTGCTCGCGTTGGCAAATGAGACCGGCGGCAATGGGCAGGCCGCGGTGACCGCGGAGACCAGCGAGGAAGATCTAGCGGACATGGACCTCGACGCCCTGGTCAACGCGGCGTTCATGAACGACGACGAGTAGACATGAGCCGCACCCGCAGGGGTGCAGAGTAAAGCAATGAGGAGGAGCGGTGCTCACTAGCGAGGAAACTCAGTGAGGGTCGCGGTCACCGGGGCCGGTAGGGTGCTGGGCCGTGGCCTGGCCTCCCGATTGCTCAGCCAGGGCCACGAAGTCGTCGGGATGTCGCGCCGGCGGCCCGACAGCTGGCCGAGTCAGGCCGACTTCGTTGCCGGCGATATCCGCGACGCGGCCGCGGTCCGGCGCGCAATCACGGGCGCGGACGTGGTCGCCCACTGCGCATGGGCCCGGAACCCGGGTCCGGACGGCCGGATCAGCCAGCAGATCAACATCGACGGAACCCGCAACGTCTTGGATGCGATGGCAGCCTGCGGTACCGGCCGCATCGTGTCCCCCAGCTCCCCCCACGTCTACCGGCCGGGTCTGCCGATGCCGGCCACCGAACACGGTGCGGTGGCGCCAGCTTCGGCCGAGGGGCGGCACAAGGCGGGCGTCGAGCAGATGCTGCAGGAGTCCGGCGCGCAATGGGTTGCCGTGCGTTCGGCGCTCATCGTAGGGCGCAACATCGACAACTGGGTGCGCCGGTTGTTTGCTCTGCCGGCGTTCCCCGACGGTTCGGCAGATGACGTACTGCAGGTGGTGCACCTCGACGACGTACTTCGGCTGCTGACGCGCGCGGTATCGGACGTCGGTGCGGGCACCGGTCCGGTCAATCTCGCCGCCCCGGGGCTACCCACGTTGCGCGAGATCGCCACGGCACTGCGACGCCCCATCCTGCCGGTCGGCGCGGCGCTTCGCCGTATTGGGTCGGTCGCCGAATTCCAATTGGTGCAAGGCGTTCCCGTGATGGACACCGCGCGGTTGCACGATGAATGGAAGTTCCAGCCGGCCTTCACCGCCGAGGAGTCTGTCGAGGACTTCGCGCTGGCCGTGCGTGGCCGAGTCTCGTTGGGCAGACGGGTGGTATCGCTGCCCTGGCGACTCGCCAACATCCAGGACCTGCCCGCCGTTGACGCTCCCGCGCAAGACGGTGTGGTTCCCCGGCTGGCAGGCCCGGAAGGTGTCAACGGGGAGTTCGACACACCTATCGATCCGCGTTTCCCGACGTTTCTGGCCACCAATCTGTCCGAAGCGTTGCCCGGTCCGTTCTCGCCTTCATCGGCATCGGTCACCGTGCGTGGCCTGCGTGCGGGCGGCGTCGGTATTGCCGAACGGTTGCGGCCAGGTGGAGTGATTCAGCGCGAGATCGCAATGCGCACCGTCGCGGTGTTCGCCCATCGGCTTTACGGGGCCATCACATCGGCGCACTTCATGGCCGAGACAGTGCCATTCGCCAAGCCGGCGATGATCGTCAGCAACAGCGGGTTCTTCGGCCCGAGCATGGGCTCGCTGCCCATTTTCGGCGAGGAACGCCCACCGGCAGAATCCAGCTTCGTGCGCCGGCAACTGCGCACCGTTCGCAATATCGGCGTATTCGGCGTCAACCTGGTCGGCCTGAGCGCCGGTTCGGCCTTGGACACCAACGATTTCATCGCCGATGTCGACCGCCTGGAGCAGCTTGCCGGGGGCGATGTCACCACGCTTGACGATCGGCGCCTGCTGAGCCTGATTCTGCTGGCCCGCGACCACGTGGTGCACGGCTGGGTGCTGGCTTCGGGTTCCTTCATGCTCTGTGCCGCATTCAACGTGCTGTTGCGCGCCGTGAGCGGCCGCGACACCGCCCCGGCCGCGGGGCCCGAACTGGTCAGCGCCCGTTCGGTGGAAGCGGTACAGCGCCTGGTGGACGCGGCGCGCCACGACGAAGCCGTGATTCGGCTGCTGTCCGAACCCGGGGACCGCCTCGGCAAGCTGGCGGTGGCGGCGCCGCACTTCTACGATGCAGTGCGCCAAGAGCTTTCGCTGATTGGGCACCGTGGGCCGGCGGAAGTCGAGATGATGTCGACCAGCTACGCCGACAACCCGGAATTGTTGGTCGGCATGGTGGCCAAGACATTGAGCACCTCCTCGGTGCCGCAACCGCCGCAGCCGTCGATACCATTGCAGGCCAAGCCGATCGCGGTGCTGGCCGCACGCCAACTGCGTGACCGGGAAGCGCGCCGAGACAAGATGGTTCGCGCGATCTGGGTGCTGCGCGCCCTGCTGCGCGAGCATGGGCGCCGGCTGGCCGAAGCCGGCGTGCTGCACGCCTCCGACGATGTCTTCTACCTCTTGGTCGACGAACTCGACGCACTGCCCGCGGACGTGGCCGAGTTGGTGGCCCGGCGCCGCGCAGAACAACGCAGGCTGACCGCCGTCGTCCCACCCACGGTGTTCAGTGGGAAGTGGGAGCCGTCGACCGCCTCGGCGGCGGCGCTAACGGCCGGGGGCACCTTGCGCGGAGTCGGCGTCTGCGGCGGGCGGGTGCGTGGCCGGGTGCGGATCGTGCGTCCGGAGACCATCGATGAACTAGAGCCGGGCGAAATTCTGGTCGCCGAGGTCACCGACGTCGGCTACACGGCTGCCTTCTGCTACGCGGCGGCCGTCGTCACCGAACTGGGTGGCCCCATGTCGCATGCGGCTGTGGTGGCCCGCGAGTTCGGGTTCCCCTGTGTGGTGGACGCCCAGGGCGCCACCCGGTTCTTGCCGCCGGGCGCGCTCATCGAGGTCGACGGCACCACCGGGGAGATCCAAGTGCTCGAGCTGGCGGCCGAAGGCGATTCATCGGTTACGCAGAGCGATCCCGCTGATTTGGCCTAGTCGGCGAGTTAGTAGCCACAGAAATCACCCGGGCGCTAACCCGTAGCCCCTCCTCGCGCCCGAGCTGGCGGATGCGCTCGTTGTTGACCTGCCAGCGGGCCCGGCGGGCCATGCGTTGAAGCCCCTCGGGCACGCGAGCTGCTAGATGCCCGCCTGGGCGTAGACGTTCTTGTGGATGGTTTCGCAGATGTCCTCGAGCGGGAGGTCGTTCGCGTCATTCGCGAAGGGGCTTTCGATCTCGACGGCGATTTCCTCGATGCCGAAGAATGTGTAGGCGATGATGAGGACGTCGACAATGGTCGTCCAGCCGAAGGTCTCGACCATGGCGAAGGGGAGGGTGAAGCAATAGAGTACAAGCGCCCGGCGCAGGTGCACGGCGTAGGCGAAGGGCATCGGCGTCTTGCGAATTCGTTCGCAGCCGCCGAGGTAGTCGACCAGGAGCTGAATGTTCTGGTCCATCGAGGTGAGCATGATGTCGGAGATCAGGCCCCGCTCGCGCGCCTCCCGGAGGCAATCGGACATGTTGCCGGCGACAGCGAGAGGCGGATGCTGGGCGTCGATCACCTCCTGCGCCTCGGCGGGCGGAAGTTCGGCGATTTGTGGCCCGAGGCCTTTGGTACCGCGCAGGCTGTGCATGGCCGCCCAGGGAAAGACGGCTGTCCATCGGGTAAGTCGGGCCACCAGCGCGGGATCTCCGGTGATGTATACGCTGGCGCTCCGGACGAGGTTGCGTGTTTCATTCACGATGCCTCCCCATAGCTTGCGCCCCTCCCAGAAACGGTCGTAGCTGGAGTTGGTGCGGAAAACCAGAAGGAGACCGAGAGCGAGGCCCATCAGGGTGTGCAGCTGGAACGGCATGCCGACCGGCGCGACATAGTTGTGAAAGGTGACAACCGCCGCCGACCACGCGACGCATAGGGAGACGCGACCGCTGATCTCCCGGACCAGCGAGCCGCGGATGTCAAAAAAGTGGTCCAGCCATTTGTGCGAGTCGTATTCGATCATGATCTACTTCGCGTAGTTGGGATAGACGGGCTCTGCAGGCGCGGGCGCTGGGTTCTTGGTGAGGGCTTCCATGGCGACGGTTGCGGCGCGCTCCAACTGCGGATCATGCCCCTGCCGCACCGCCGCCGGATGCTTCCAGATTTCAATGTCTGGCGCAACACTTTGCTTCCAGGTCAGCGGCGCCGGACGTGTTGCGCAAGGCGAGATTGGCAGCGGTGAGCGAACCGCCATCCTTAGCAGCGGAAATCCGAGGATGCCCACCAGCCTGCCCCGGGTGCGGGTGCCGACCAACGGCGCCAGCTTGTGGAATGTAACGCCCATGACGGGCGTGATGGTGTCATGGCCATGGCGGGTGCGTCAGTAGTTCATCCACCGGCGGCAGCCGAAGTCGAGTACCTGAGCGGCTGCCTGCCCGCCGCCGGTGAAGCATCCTCGATAATCACGCCCCGGCACCCGGACTGCGCAAAGTAGCTGACGACGTCAACCGTAGCTGGCCGATGCGGGCCAGACCGCGAGGTGAAATCTGTTGACATCTCTACAAACCCGCCACAGTCGGGCAAGTCATCGGCCCCACCGCGTGGCCCGCCAAAGGGGGGGCTGCCTTCCCATTGCACTGGATATCACCGAGGCATAGCAGCCGACGGGCACGCCTCAGCAGCTGAACGCGGCGCCCACACCGTCGGGCGGCGGTACCGACCGCAGGCAGCCGAACGGCTCGACGCCGGCGCTGCTGAGCCCAATGGCGGACTGATGGGCGTAGTTGACGCAAAAAACGCCGGCCTGATCGGCTCGGCAACGGTAGTCGCCGAACGACAGCGAGTCGCCGTTGGCCAACTCGGGCCCGTTGCCGTTGGTGAACGGTCCCGGGTCGCCTCGGGAGGCCCCGACCCGCAAGTTGGTGCCGTCAAAATCGACCCAGCCGCCCTTCCATTCGCCGTAGGCGGTGGGGGGTGGGGGAGACGGGTTGGTCAGGCTGACCAGGCAGGCCATCGCGTCACCGGTGTGCTTGGTGTCGGTCAGGCAGGACACTTTGCCGCCTTGGGCGCTGAATGCGATATCGTCGCCGAGCTCGGTGGTGACATCCTCTCGCGTCACACTGTGATAGCGCGCCGGATCAGCGGCGTGACCAGCCTCTATCCAGGCAATGACCTCGGAGATCGGCGCCCCGGCCGACGGCACCTTCGAGGCTGTGGGAAGTTTGCTTGTCGAGGAAGAAACGCTACTGCTCGGCGTCGCCGGGGTGCTGGTCTGCGAACGACCCGAGTCGCTGTCGACGTCATGTGCGCACCCGGCAACCAGCAACGGTACTGCGACTAGCGCGGCGATTCGCATCCCGTCAGGCTAGCCGCCCTGAGGGGATTTCAAGTGGTACGCACGCCGTGTGCGTTTCGGGTCCGCTAACGTCGGGTTATGCATGAGCGCACCGTCCGCGCCCGCACGGCCACCGGCGTCGTTGAAGGCTTCACTCGCGACGGCGTGCACCGCTGGCGGTCCATCCCCTACGCGCGGGCTCCGATCGGCCCGCTCCGGTTCCGCGCGCCGCGGCCCCCGCAGCCCTGGTCGGGTGTCCGCCACTGTCATGGGTTCACTCACTGCTCGCCTCAGCAGCGCCGCTACACCATGCTCGGCCTGGGCAAATACCAGCCGATGAGCGAAGACTGCCTGACCCTCAACGTCGTCGCACCCGAAGCCCCCACGCATCGACCGCTGCCGGTCATGGTCTTCATCCACGGTGGGGGCTACATCCTGGGCAGCTCGGCGACTCCGATATATGACGGCGCGGCACTGGCGAGGCGAGGCTGCGTCTATGTTTCGGTCAACTATCGGCTGGGCGCGCTCGGGTGTCTGGATCTGTCTTCGCTGTCGACACCGGACATCGCCATCGACGGCAACCTGTACCTGCGCGACCTGGTGATGGCATTGCAGTGGATCCAGGACAACATCGCGGAGTTCGGTGGTGATCCGGACAACGTCACCATCTTCGGGGAAAGCGCGGGCGCGCATATCACCGCCACGCTGCTGGCGGTTCCGGCGGCCAAAGGTCTTTTCGCCCGCGCGATCTCGGAGAGTCCGGCCGCCGGTATGGTGCGTCCGCGGGAAATCGCGGCCGAATTCGCGACACGCTTTGCCCGACTGCTCGGTGCGCGCAAGCACGACGCCGCCAGCGCGCTGATGCGGGCAACCGCGGCTCAACTGGTGCAAACCCAGCACCGGCTGATCGATCAGGGCATGCAGAAACGCTTGGGCGCCTTCCCAATCGGCCCAACCTTCGGTGATGACTGCCTGCCGCTGGACCCCGTCGAGGCCATGCGCGCCGGGCAATCACACAAAGTGCCGCTCATCGTCGGCACCAACGCCGACGAGGGCCGCCTGTTCACCCGGTTCCTCAAAATGCTGCCGACCAACAAGGCGATGATCGACGAGTTGCTCGCCGACACCGAACCGGCTACCCGTGAACGCATCACCGCGGCCTACCCGAACTATCCGGAGTCCGCTGCCTGCATACAGCTGGGCGGTGATTTCGCATTCAACGCCGCGGCCTGGCAGATCGCCGAAGCCCAAGGAGCGCACGCTCCCACGTACCTCTATCGCTATGACTACGCGCCACGGACATTGCGCTGGTCCGGGTTCGGGGCCACGCATGCGACCGAGTTGTTCGCCGTCTTCGACATCTATCGAACCAGGTTCGGCGCGCTTCTGACCGCCGCCGCCGACCGCAGACACGCGTTGCGGGTCAGCGACGAGGTGATCCGGCGCTGGCGCTCGTTCAGCCAGACCGGTACGCCCGGCGAGGACTGGCCGGCTTACACGCACACCCGCCGTGCTGTCATGGTGATCGACCGCAAGAGTCGCGTCGAGATCGATCCGCACCAGCACCGCAGGCTGGCGTGGGACGGCTTCTCGCTGGCGCGGTGAACGTCATGAACGACGAGGGCGACCAGAACGCGGGCATCATCGAAGAACCCGGCGACCTCACCGCGTCGTGGCTGACCGAAAAGATCGGCGCCGGGGACGTCACCGAATTCACCGTCGAGCGGATCGGCACCGGCCAGATGAGCGAGTGCTACCGCGTCCAGCTCACCTACGCGATGCCCGGCGGTCCGTCGTCGGTGGTGCTCAAGGTCGCGGCCACCGATCCGATGAGCCGCCAGACCGGCCAGGCGCTGGGGCTCTACGAACGCGAAGTTCGCTTCTACGCCGAAGTGGTGCCGCGTCTGGGTGGGCCGATAGCGCCGTGCTATCACGCCGCCGTCGACGCCCAAACGGGCGCATTCGACCTGTTGCTCGGTGATGCGGGGCCAGCGCTGGTCGGCGACGATATTGCCGGTGCCACGGTCGCACAGGCACAGCTCGCGGTCAGTCAGCTGGGGCGGCTGCACGGTCCGCTGCTCGGTGACGCGGCACTGGCCGAAGCGCCATGGCTCAACCGTGATTCGCCGCTGAACCAAGCCATGGTCAGCGGGCTGTACGCGGGGTTCCTCGACCGCTACGGCGAGCAGATCGACCCACGCAGTCGCATGGTGTGTGAACGGTTGGTGGCGGCGTTCGACGGCTACCTGGCTCAGGAGTCCTCCCGAGGCGCAATCCAGGGCTTGGTGCACGGTGACTACCGTTTGGACAACCTGCTTTTCGGTGCCGCCGGTGCCGAGCGGCCGTTGACAGTGGTGGACTGGCAGACCGTATCTTGGGGCCCGGCTCTGACAGATCTGGCCTACTTCCTGGGCTGTGCC
Organism: Mycobacterium pseudoshottsii JCM 15466; assembly: GCF_003584745.1. Classification (NCBI taxonomy): domain Bacteria; kingdom Bacillati; phylum Actinomycetota; class Actinomycetes; order Mycobacteriales; family Mycobacteriaceae; genus Mycobacterium; species Mycobacterium pseudoshottsii. The sequence goes on along the minus strand of NZ_AP018410.1, from coordinate 3,367,972 downwards.
CTGCAACCGAATGAGCGGCGCGCGCACTACGACGACCTGCTGCGGACCTATCACGATGCGTTGGGCCCGGAAGCGCCGATCACGCTCGAGCAAGTCGCCGACGAGGTACGGCGGCAGAGCTTTTTCGGCGTGATGATGGCGATCGTGTCATCGATGCTGGTGGAACGGACCGACCGGGGCGATCGGCTGTTAATGACGATGCTGCACCGCCACTGCGAACACGTTCTGGACACCGACGCCCTGGCCACGCTGCCGGATGCGGCACCGCCGGAACCGTTGTGCCCGGGTGAGCAAGACGAAATGGCGCACGAGCCCACCGATGAGCCGCTCTGGAGTGAAAGCTGGTACGCCGATTTCGTCGATGCCGCACAGGGTTTGGGCGGCTGGTTTCGTCTCGGCCGAATAGCGAACCAGCAGAAGGCGTGGGTACACGCGTTGCTGTGCGGGCCCGACATGGCGACCGTGGCGGTTGCCGACATCGAGGTCGCGCTACCCGATGACCCGTGGGCGGTGCGAACCGGTGATATTGAGCTGCGCCACCATGCCACGGCACCGCTGCAGACCTATGCGGTGGAGTTGCGGGCGCGAAGCCAGGCATACGAGGACCCGTCAGCGTTGCTGCGCGGGGAGCCCGGGGATCCGGTCGAGGTAACGATGAACCTGGTCTGGACAACCAACGGAGTCCCCTACCAATACCGGCTGACGTCGCGTTACGAGATCCCTTGCACGGTAGCGGGTACCGTGACCGTCGACGGGACGCACTATCGCGTCGATGCGGTCCCCGGACAGCGTGACCATTCCTGGGGTGTGCGCGACTGGTGGAGCATGGACTGGATGTGGAGTGCGCTGCATCTCGACGACGGAACCCACCTGCACGGGGTGAACATCCAGCTGCCGGGCACTCCCGCCTTCAGCGTTGGCTACGTTCAGGATTCCGGCGGGAACCTCACCGAGCTGCAGGCCGTGAACTTTCGGGAAGCGTTCGGCGGCAACGGCTTACCGCAGAACACGACGTTGAGTCTGAAACCGGGTGATATCACGGCGAAAGTCGACGTACGTGCCCACGCGCCGGTACGCCTGAGTGCCTCCGACGGGCGCGTGAGCCATTTCCCGCGCGCGTGGGTCGCTGTGGCCACCACGGATGGTCGCAGCGGCGTCGGATGGATGGAATGGAACCGCAACCAGGTGTGAGCGTCCACCGGTCGCCGAAACCGTCACCGATCGTGGTGATGGGTGTTTGCGGGGCAGGCAAGTCGACGGTAGGGGCGGCGCTGGCACAGCGTTTGGGGGTGCCGTTCACGGAGGCTGACACGCTGCATTCGCAGGCCAACGTCACGAAGATGGCCGCCGGCAAGCCCCTTGACGACGATGATCGCCGCCCCTGGTTGCGGCGGGTCGGGCGGTGGTTGGCCGACCATCCCGGCGGGGGCGTGATCAGCTGTTCGGCGCTGGCGCGCCGGTACCGCGACGCGTTGCGGGAGAACTGTCCGCAGGTTGAGTTTCTCCATCTGAGCGGCTCCGCAGAACTGATCGGCCGCCGTTTGGCCGCCAGGTCGGATCACTTCATGCCGGCCACCCTGCTGCGCTCCCAACTGGACACATTGGAGCCGCTCGGTGACGACGAGCGAGGTGTAACCGTGGACATCGACGGTGTGGGCGGCGATGTCGATTCGATCGTCGAGGCGTTCCTGGCTAGTGGCTAGTGCCGACGGCCCCTAACCGGGGCCTCGACCCGCGCACGCGCGGTGTCGGCGAGCTGGGTGCCTTGGTGGCGTGCGGTCTCGGCAAGTTCAGCCCCGCGAACGCGGGCGCTGTGGGCTAGGCGCTCGCCCCGCCTGCGTGCCGCCTCGGCCAGCGGGGCACCTTTCTCCGCTGCGGTGCTTGCCAGCTCCCTGCCGCGTTCCAGCGCGGCTTCCGCATAGGGGGCGCTCTTCTCCGCTGCGGTGCTGGCCAGCTCGCGGCCGCGCTCGGCTCCCGCCTGTATGCCATGCACGATCTTGTCGCCCAACTCGGACTCCAGCCGCATGTCGTCGGATCCCGGCAGAGCCGAAGACACCGCGCCGGACAACTTCTCGGCGGCCCGCCGGCCCCGCCAGGCCAATGACGGCTTGCCCGCGGTGTCGGCGGACGCGATGATCAGTCCGCCGAGCAGGCTTACGTCAGTGAGGAATTCCCGTCGCTTCTGGGCTTTGCGGTCCGGGTCTGGCTCGTTCCAAAACAAGTGGGCGCCAAGGTTTCCCGGTACCACCGTCAAGGCCAGCGCAGCGGAGGCCAGGCGCGGCAACCGGCCCGTGGCCAGGAGCAGGCCACCGCCGATCTGAACGGCGGCGTTGATCTGGGCGACGGTTTCGGGATCCGCCGGGACGCGGCTGCCCATCGGTTCCGGCAGGGTGCGCAAACCCGCCACCGCGGGTGCGGCGGCCTGCGCCGCCGGCTTGGGGTTCAGCAGCGACTCGACGCCCTGGCCGATGAACGCCGCCGACAGCATGGGTCGTGCGATTCTGCGGATCAACATGATTCTCGTATTACCCGCTGTGCCGGCGAACAAACCCACGGCCGGTTTGTCCCGCCGCACGGTGACCACGTCCCGCTGGCGATATGGTGGACGCTGTGCGAGCGTTGATCATCGTCGATCTGCAGAACGATTTCTGCGCCGGCGGCGCGCTGCCAGTGCAAAACGCTGACCTCGTGGCACGCGCGATCAACGACTATCTGGCTGGTAGCCCCGGATATGACCGCGTGGTGGCCACCCAGGACTTTCACATCGATCCTGGTGCTCACTTCTCGGATTGCCCGGATTACTCGTCGTCATGGCCGCCGCACTGTCGTGCCGGCAGTACCGGCGCCCAGTTCTGTCCGGATCTGGACGTCGCCCCGATTGAGGCGGTGTTCCGAAAGGGCGCCTACTGCGCTGCCTACAGCGGATTCGAGGGTGTGGATCACCACGGCACGACGCCGGAGGACTGGCTGCGACAGCGAAGTATCGATGCGGTCGACGTGGTTGGTGTTGCCACCGACCACTGCGTGCGTCAGACCGCCGAAGGCGCGGCTCGGGCCGGCTTCGCTACCCGGGTGCTGCTGGACCTGACCGCGGGCATTTCGGCCGAGACAACCGAGGTGGCGCTGGCCGGGATGCGCACCGCCGGGGTCGCGTTGGTCGGGAGCCGGTAATGGCCCTACCCAAGCGCGACGATCTCCTGGCCGCCGTCGAGCGGTCGCCACGGGCCGCCGCGGCCCACGATCGCGCCGGCTGGGTGAGTCTGTTCACCAGCGACGGCCGCGTCGAAGACCCAGTGGGGTCGATGCCACACGTGGGGCATGAACAGATCGGCCGGTTCTTCGACACGTTCATCGGTCCACGAGACATCAAGTTCCACCGGGACCTCGACATCGTCTGCGGCACGGTGGTACTGCGCGATTTCGAACTCGAGGTGGCAATGGCTGCGGGCGTCACGATGTTCGTCCCCGCCTTTCTTCGCTACGACCTGCGAAAGGCCAGCGACGAATGGAAGATCGCCGTGCTGCGGGCGTATTGGGACCTGCCGGCGATGATGCTGCAGTTCCTGCGCGGGGGAGCGCAGGTAGCCAAGCCCGCACTCATGCTCTCCCGGGGTTTACTGGGCAATCAGGGGTTGCGCGGGACCGCGGGTTTCATGACCGGATTCCGGCGGTCGGGTGCGCGTCACCAAGCGCTGGTGTCGACCTTCCTCGACGCCGTCGTTCGTGGCGACAGCCAGGCCGCAACGCGGACCCTCTCGGACACGGCCACAATAACTTTGGGCGACGACGATGTGCTGGAGCTGGCTGAACTCATCGAGCAGCTTCGTCGGGCCACCTGGTCGAAGATGATCGGATCCGGGTCCACCGTCACGGTGTCAGTTGTCACTGATCACGGGCGGGGCATCATGTTCGCCGAGTTGCCCTGGCGAGGCAATGAAATCCACCGAGTCCGCTACTTCCCGAGCTGATCGCGGCCAATCCGGCGCAACGCGGGTACTAAGGACCTAGATACCGTCGGCGTTGGAGCCGGGGCCACCATCGGGAGCGAAATGTTCGACAAGCCGCTGCGGCGCCGGGAGCTGCTGCGGGGTGCTGGACTACTCACCGCGGCGGCCCTGGCACCGGTGGCGGCCGGTTGCGCTTCCGACGATGACGCCCTGACGTTCTTTTTCGCGGCGAATCCTGAGGAAGCGGACGCCCGGATCCGGGTTGTCGAGGCGTTCGGGCGCAGTCATCCCGACATCAAGGTGCGGACGTTGTTGTCAGGTCCGGGGGCCTTGCAGCAGATATCGACGTTTTGTGCCGGCGGCAAGTGTCCAGATGTATTGATGGCGTGGGAATTGAGTTACGCCGAACTGGCCGATCGAGGCGTGTTCCTGGATCTGAACACCATGCTGGCGCGGGACCAGAAGTTCGCCGACGAGCTGGCCGCGGACAGCATCGGGGCACTGTATGACACCTTCGCCTACAACGGGGGCCAGTACGCGTTTCCCGAGCAGTGGTCGGGAAACTTCCTGTTCTACAACAGAGGGCTCTTCGCGGACGGCGGTGTGCCACCTCCGCCGACCAGCTGGGACCAGCCCTGGAGCTTCGCCGAGTTTCTGGACACGGCCCGCGCGCTCACCAAGCGCGACGGCGCGGGCCGGGTCACACAGTGGGGATTTGTCGACACGTTTGTGCCGCCGCTTTCGGCCGGGCTGTTCGCGTTGAACAACGGCGTACCGCGGTCGACTCCGCGGATGAATCCGACCCACCTCAATTTTGACGACGACGCCTTCATCCAGGCCGTGCAGTTCTACGCGGACCTGTCCGCCAAGCACCAGGTGGCCCCCACCGCATCGGAGCTGCAGTCGATAGCCACCACCGACCTCTTCTCGTTGGGCAAGGCGGCGATGGCACTGGGCGGCCATTGGCGATACCAGACCTTCGACCGCGCCGACGGGTTGGAGTTCGACGTCACCGCGTTGCCGTTGGGTCCCAACGGGCGCGCTGCGTGCTCCAACATCGGCGCCACCGGTCTGGCGATTGCGGCCAGCAGTGCACGCAAAGAACAAGCCTGGGAGTTCGTCAAGTTCGCCACCGGTCCGGCCGGGCAGGCGTTGATCGGCGAGACCGATCTGTTCGTCCCTGTGCTGGGGTCCGCGCTCAACTCGGCCGGGTTCGCCAAAGCCCACCGCAGGGTTGACAATCTGGCTGTGCTCACCGCGGGGCCGGGCCACTCACAGGGGCTACCGATCACACCGGCGTGGCCGAAGGTCCACGCCTTGATGGATCGCAACTTCGGCCCGGTTCTGCGCGGATCTCGGCCCGCGACATCGTTGATCGGCATGTCGCGGGCCCTTGACGAAGTGCTGCGCAGCCCATGACGTCCATCGACACGCGCAGCACGCCAGAACCTGGCGCCGAAACGGGCCGGTCGCGCCGCTGGCAACGCCGCTCGTGGGCCGGCCGCATGTTCGTGGCTCCAAATCTCGCCGCCGTTGCGGTGTTCCTGTTGTTCCCGCTGGGATTCTCGCTCTACATGAGCTTTCAGAACTGGGATCTGTTCCGCGCCCCCACCTTTGTCGGTTTGCAGAACTTTGCCAAGCTGTTCACGTCTGACCCGTTGTTTCTGATCGCCCTGCGGAACTCGGTGGTCTACACCGCTGGAACCGTCGTGCCGACCGTTCTGATCAGCCTCGTGGTGGCTGCTGTGCTGAACCGAAAAGTGCCCGGAATCGGTGTCTTTCGGACAATCGTCTTCCTGCCGTTGGCCATCTCGTCCGTGGTGATGGCGGTCGTGTGGCAGTTCGTCTTCGATACCAACAACGGGCTACTCAACATCATCCTCGGCTGGATCGGAGTCGGTCCCGTCCCGTGGTTGATCGAGCCCAGATGGGCCATGGTCTCGCTGTGTCTGGTCAGCGTGTGGCGAAGTGTCCCGTTCGCCACCGTCGTCTTGCTGGCCGCGATGCAGGGCGTCCCCGAGACCGTTTACGAGGCCGCCAAAATCGATGGCGCGGGCGAGATCAGGCAGTTTGTGTCCATCACGGTCCCGCTGATTCGTGGCGCAATGTCGTTCGTCGTTGTCATCTCGATCATTCACGCCTTCCAGGCGTTCGACCTCGTCTACGTCCTCACCGGTCCCAACGGCGGACCGGAAACGGGAACCTATGTGCTGGGCATCATGCTCTTTCAGCACGCCTTTTCGTTCCTGGAGTTCGGATATGCGTCCGCGCTGGCCTGGGTGATCTTTGCCATCTTGCTGGTGTTGACCGTGCTGCAGCTCCGGATCACCCGGCGACGGTCGTGGGAGGCGTCCAGTGGGCTCAGCTGACCGGGTGGTGCAGCGCAACATTGTGCGTGCTGTCGCCCTCTATGCGGCGCTGATCGCGATCGCCTGGTGTGCTCTGTTTCCGATTCTGTGGGCCCTGTCCGGCTCACTGAGGAAGGGCGGTGAGGTCAGCGAACCGAGATTGTTGCCGTCGGACCCACAGTGGTCCAACTACGCTGAGGTATTCACCTTGATGCCCTTCTGGCGAATGTTCTTCAACACCGTGCTCTATGCCGGTTGCGTCACCGCCGGGCAGATCTTCTTCTGCTCACTGGCCGGATATGCGTTTGCGCGACTCGAGTTTCGAGGCCGCGACACACTTTTCGTCCTCTACCTGGGCACTTTGATGGTGCCGCTCACCGTGACGGTGATTCCGCAGTTCATCCTGATGCGAACGGTGGGCTTGGTGGACACGCCCTGGGCGATGATCGTGCCGGGACTGTTTGGTAGCGCGTTCGGGACCTATCTGATGCGCCAGTTCTTCCGGACGCTGCCCAGCGACTTGGAGGAGGCCGCGACTCTCGATGGTTGCTCGCCGTGGCAGATCTACTGGCGAATCCTGCTGCCGCACGCGCGGCCAGCGGTGATGGTGCTCGGTGTGCTCACCTGGGTCAATGTGTGGAACGACTTCCTATGGCCCCTGTTGATGGTCCAGCGCGACAGCATCGCCACGTTAACCCTCGGTCTGGTGCGGATGCAGGGAGAGTACGTGGCTCGGTGGCCGGTACTGATGGCAACATCGATGCTGATTCTGTTGCCACTGGTGGCCGTCTACGCCGTCGCGCAGCGCGCCTTCATCCGTGGTATCGCCGTGACTGGACTGGGCGGGTGACCCGGATGGCTTCGGTGAGTTTCGAGGGGGCAACACGTCGATACCCGGGTGCGGACCGTCCGGCCGTCGACAGCCTTGATCTCGTGGTCGACGACGGCGAATTCGTGGTGCTGGTCGGTCCGTCCGGCTGCGGCAAGACGACGTCGCTGCGGATGCTGGCCGGATTGGAAAAGGTAGATGCAGGGCGGATCCGGATCGCTGAACGCGACGTCACCAATGTCGATCCGAAGAGTCGCGACGTGGCGATGGTGTTCCAGAACTATGCCCTGTACCCGCACATGACCGTGGCACAAAACATGGGATTTGCACTGAAGGTCGCCAAGACCCCCAAGGCTGAGATCCGCGACCGGGTCCTTCAGGCAGCCAAACTGCTCGATCTCGAGGCTTATCTCGATCGCAAGCCCAAAGACCTCTCGGGCGGCCAGCGCCAGCGAGTAACGATGGGGCGCGCTATCGTGCGCCGCCCCCAGGTGTTCCTGATGGACGAGCCGCTATCGAATCTTGATGCCAAGCTGCGGGTGCAAACCCGCAACCAGATCGCCGGACTGCAACGGCAGTTGGGTACCACCACCGTCTACGTGACCCACGATCAGGTAGAGGCCATGACCATGGGCGATCGTGTTGCGGTGCTGTGCGACGGCGTACTACAACAATGCGCGGCCCCGCGTGAACTCTACCGCCGGCCCGACAATGTGTTTGTCGCCGGATTCATCGGATCGCCGGCCATGAACATGTTCATCCTGCCGATCGTCGATTCCTCAGTGTTGCTGGGGGATTGGTTGATTCAGCTACCCAGGGAGGTGACCGTGCCGGCACCCGAGGTCGTTGTCGGAGTCCGGCCCGAGCACTTCGAAGTGGGCAACCTCGGAGTCGAAATGGAAATTGACGTGGTCGAAGAGCTCGGCGCCGACGCCTACCTTTACGGTCGGATCAGCAACGGCGGCACGATGATCGACCAATCCGTTGTGGCTAGAGCGGATGGCAGCAACCCGCCCGAGCGGGGTAGTCGGGTGCGGCTGTATCCACAACCGGCGCAATTGCACTTCTTCACCGTCGACGGCCGCCGTATCGCTTGAGCCGCAGCGTTCCGATCGGGTTCATGCCCCGGCGCCGGAACCCTCCGTCGTCCGGCGCGCCGCCTACCGGCAAATCGACTCGATCGTGCTACCCTGGCGCCAGTGAGCGCAGCGCGTGTCGATCTGGTGTGCGAAGGAGGCGGGGTCCGCGGCATCGGGTTGGTCGGTGCGGTGGATGCCTTGGCCGAGGCTGGTTACGAGTTTCCGCGTGTCGCGGGCAGCAGTGCGGGTGCCATTGTCGCTGCGATGGTCGCCGCTTTGCAGACCGCCGGTGAACCGCTGTCGCGGCTCGCGGAGATCATGCGCACCCTCGATTACCGGAAGTTCCTTGACCGTAACCTGATCGGGCATATCCCGTTGATCGGTGGCGGGCTCTCGCTGCTGGTGTCCGACGGGGTCTATCGAGGCGCGTACCTCGAACAGCTGCTCGCCGGCTTACTCGCCGATCTTGGCGTGCACACTTTTGGCGATCTGCGCACCGGCGAGCAGCCCGAGCAGTTCGCCTGGTCGCTGGTGGTCACCGCCAGTGATCTGTCCCGGCGCCGGCTGGTCCGCATCCCGTGGGATCTGGACTCCTATGGCCTTGACCCGGACGAATTTTCGGTGGCGCGGGCGGTGCACGCCTCCTCGGCCATCCCCTTCGTCTTCGAACCCGTTCGGGTGCGCGGAGCTACCTGGGTTGACGGTGGTTTGCTGTCCAATTTTCCGGTGGCACTGTTCGATCGTGCCGACGGCGAACCGCGGTGGCCGACCTTCGGAATCCGGCTGTCGGCGCGCCCGGGAATTCCTCTCACCCGTCCGGTGCACGGTCCAGTGTCACTGGGAATCGCCGCGATTGAGACGCTGGTGAGCAATCAGGACAACGCCTACATTGACGATCCATGTACCGTGCAACGCACCATCTTCGTACCGGCTGACGGCGTGAGCCCGATCGACTTCGACATCACGTCCGAACAACGGGATGCGCTCTACCGGCGCGGATTACAGGCGGGCCGCAAGTTTTTGCAGAGTTGGAATTACGCCGACTACCTGACTGAGTGCGGGAGTCCTGCCGCGCCCTCGCCCTAGCGTCTTGCCCCGGCGCGCTTGGCCAAGAGGGCTCAGCGGATATCGGCGGAGTGATTTTGGTCAATGCCGCCCAACTTGCCTCGGACGAACGTACCATTTGCACCAATTCCGAGTGTGTCGTGGATCACTTTGTCGCGACCGGCGGCGAAGAGTCACTGGGAGGTGTCGATCTTGCAGGTCACCGTGGTGCCCGCGGTAGTTGAGATGGCGGCCAACGATCTGGCAACTATTGGTTCGACGATCAGCCAGGCCAATGCGGCCGCGTTGGCTCCGATAACGGGGCTACTGCCGGCGGGCACCGACGAAGTTTCGGCGGGCATTGCGGCGTTGTTCGAAGCGCACGGGAACGCATATCAGACGCTCGGCGCTCAGACGCTGGCATTGCACGAGCAGTTCGTCAAGCTGATGGGTGGTGGGGCCGCGCAATATGCCGCCGCTGAGGCGGCCAACGCGTCACCGTTGCAGACGGTCGAGCAAGCTGTGCTCGACCTGATCAATTCCCCCGCGGTGGCGCTGACCGGGCGTCCACTGATTGGCAATGGCGCCGACGGGGCGGCGGGGACCGGCGAAAACGGCGGCGATGGCGGCTGGCTCATCGGCAACGGGGGCAACGGCGGGTCCGGAGGGGTCGGCCAGAATGGCGTTAGCGGCGGTTCGGCCGGGCTGTGGGGCCGCGGTGGCAACGGCGGCCTGGGCGGCACCGGTGCCGACGGCGCGAGCGGTCAAGCCGGCAGCGCGGGCGGTGCCGGCGGCAACGGCGGCGCCGGTGGATGGATCTATGGCCACGGTGGAGACGGTGGCATCGGCGGTGCCGGGGGCAACGCCACGGCATCGGGATCGGTCGCTGCGGGCCTGGGCGGCGGCGCCGGCGGTGCCGGGGGTTCGGGCGGTCACGCCGGGCTCTTGTTCGGTAACGGCGGTAGCGGGGGCCTCGGCGGCGTGGGTGGACAAGCGACCGGCGCCACAACAAGCTCGGATTTGGGCGGTGTCGGAGGCGCTGGCGGCAATGGCGGCTCCGGTGCCCACGGTGGCTGGCTGATCGGTAACGCCGGAAATGGCGGGGACAGTGGCAGCGGTGGCGGCAGCGACGAAACCCAAACCGGTGTCATGAACGGTGCCACCGGTGGCAGTGCCGGACTCGCCAGTGGGGGCGGCGACGCGGGGGTCATCGGCAACGGCGGAGCCGGCGGTAGCGGCGGAAAGGGAGCCGCCGGGTCCACGCTAGGGGGTGCAAGCATCTTCGGCGGTAGCGGCGGCAATGGCGGCTTCGCGGGGGATGGCGGTGCGGGTGGTTTGGTATTGGGCAATGGTGGCGCTGGTGGTAATGGAGGTCAGGGCGGCGACGCCGGCGCCAACGGTTTCGCGGGCTTCGGCGGCCTTGGCGGCGAGGGCGGCTGGGTTGGCAACATAACGCTCGGACCGATCGGCGTCGATGGCGTGGGGTTGATCGGTCACGGCGGCGACGGTGGCAACGCCGGCGACGTAGGGGCCGGTAGCCTCAGCGTTCAGTTTGGCGAAACAGGCGGTTCCGGTGGTCAAGGCGGGCTGCTCTATGGCAACGGTGGCAATGCCGGCAGCGGCGGAACCAGCGGCTTCGAAGGCGTGGCGGGCCAGGGCGGAGCCGCGATGCTGATCGGTAACGGCGGGGCTGGTGGGAACGGGGCCACCGGTGGGACCGGCTTCGGCAACGTCCTTCAGGAATCCGGGGGTGCCGGCAGCGACGGCGGCATCGGCGGTAGCGGCGGCCTGCTGTTCGGCAACGGTGGCGCCGGCGGCAACGCCGGGGACGGCGGCGTCGGTGGAACCGGCTTCGACGGTGGTGACGGTGGTGTCGGCGGCCAGGGCGGGTCAAGCGGACTGTTATTCGGCAACGGCGGTGACGGTGGCGACGGCGGGGCCGGCGGAACCGGCGGCAGTGCGGGCACCGGCGGTGCCGGCGGCAACGGTGGCAATGCCGCGCTCCTGATCGGTACGGGCGGCAACGGCGGAGCCGGTGTCCCGCCGGCGTCCGGCGGCTCCGGTGGCAGGGGAGGACTGATCGGCTCGGCCGGGCAGAACGGGTAGGGGTAGGCGACTGCGGGTGCGCTGCCTCAAACCGGTTGTGCCCGGACCAGCGGCCACCGGCGCGGATCCCGTTTTTCCAGGAGCTAGCTTGCGCGCCCGTCATCAGCTGTCCGACATCGTGCAAAATGTTTCCAGCGCAGTGATTTTCGAGGTCTAACCGGCGCGCCGCAGCGACGATCGCCCGTCCGGTTTCCTACTATTGCCGCGTGGTGGATCGCTATGGAACCGATGTGCTGGCCGCGGGAGCGCGCCGCAAACCCCGATCCGTTGAGCACCCGGTGGAGCTCGGCATGGTGGTCGAGGACGCACAGTCGGGCTACGTGGGGGCGGTGGTCCGCGTCGAATACGGCCGCATCGATCTCGAAGACCGGCACGGCAAGACCCGCGGATTTCCACTCGGCCCGGGCTATCTGATTGACGGTCGCCCGGTGATTCTCACCGCGCCGAAGCGGCCCGCTCCGTCCGGTCCGGGCCGGACGCGATCGGGCTCCGTCGCGGTCGTGGGGACGCGTGCCCGAGTTGCCCGCGCGAGCCGGATCTATGTCGAGGGCCGCCACGATTCCGAACTGATATCCCAGGTTTGGGGCGAAGACTTGCGCATCGAAGGCGTCGTCGTCGAGTATCTCGGCGGCGTTGACGACCTGGTCCAAATCGTTGCCGACTTCAGACCCGGTCCGGACTGTCGGCTGGGTGTTCTGGTGGACCACCTGGTGGCCGGCTCGAAAGAGGCACGGATAGCCGAGGCGGTACGCCAGGGACCGGGTGGTTGCGACACCCTGGTCGTTGGTCATCCCTATGTCGATATCTGGCAAGCCGTGAAGCCGCAGCGGCTCGGTCTGAAGCAGTGGCCGAATGTGCCGCGACACATCGAGTGGAAGCACGGCATCTGTGAGGCGCTCGGCTGGCCGCATGCCGATCAGGCGGACATCGCCCGCGCCTGGCAGCGCATCCGCTCCAAGGTGCGGGACTGGAACGATCTGGAACCGGCGTTGATCGGTCGGGTGGAAGAACTCATCGACTTCGTGACCGCGCCTGGCGTGTGACCACCGCCCACCGCGGCGCCATTGTCCGTCACGCCGAGGACGGACCGGGTGCGTGCCGCGGAGCTGGTGGCACGAGCTGGCCATCCTCTGGCAGCTCGCGCATTGATGGCACGCCGCGGGAAAAATGATCGCCGTGATTTCATTTCGCGCTCCGGTGCGAGGGCAGGCTGCGCATTCGTGCTCGAGCCGTTGGGTCTGGCCCAGCATCCGGCCGGTGACGGTCCGTCACGCACGATGGCAAAACCGCAGCGCGACGCCGGCGATCTCGCACGCTGGCTCCCGCTAGATCCGCCCGCAGCGGATTCCACCGGCATTGTGTTCTGCGCCACAGTCTTTAGGGAAGCGATTAGCAAACCTAAGCAGCTATCGACGGCGAGATCGGGCTGGGGGGTGCGTTGCTGCTCGTGGGCGCAGGCATGCGCAGCCGCCAACATCCAACACACCCCTGCGCTGTCGGGCGTGGTGATGCTCGTGTCTATGGTGTAGATCACTGCGGAGTGGCGTCACGTATGGCTGCGCGCCATGCGCCAGATGCCTGTGGCCGCATATTTGTCCGCCGTGCCGGAAGGAGTGAGTGCATGACCGGCTTGCTTTTAGTCGAGTCTTTCCACGTGAGGCGGGTGCGTGATGTGGCGCCCGGCGCGGGTGTGCGCGCATGACGGCGGCTATTTGGATGGCTGCACCGCCTGAGGTGCATGCGGCTTCGTTGAGTACGGGGCCGGGACCGGGGCTGTTGCAGAACGCTGCGGCCGCGTGGGCGTCGTTGAGTGCTGAGTACGCGTCGGTGGCCGAGGAGCTCGCTGGTGTTCTTGGCGGGGTGCAGGCTCAGGCGTGGCAGGGGCCGAGCGCGGCCAGCTATGTGGCGGCTCATCTGCCTTATGCGGCGTGGCTGACCAAGGCCAGTGCCGACTATGCGGTGATGGCTGCTGAGCATGAGGCGGCGGCTGCGGAATATGTTGCGGCACTGGCGGCGATGCCTACCTTGGCGGAGCTGGCCATCAACCATGCCGCTCACGCGGTGTTGCTTGGGACGAACTTCTTCGGGATCAACACCATTCCGATTGCGCTTAATGAGGCCGACTATGCGCGGATGTGGGTCCAGGCGGCCACGGTGATGAGTGTTTATGAGGCGGGCTCGACTGCGGCGCTGGCTGCCGCGCCGCGCGGCGTGCCGGCCCCGGTGGTGCTCAAAGCCGGTGCGGCGGAGGGTGTTTCTGCGGCCGCTCTGCCCGCCGCGGCGGCGGAATTGCCGATCATCATTGTGATTTTGATCCAGATCATTCTGGTATTGCTCGAGATCCTGTATGCGATCGTCGCCTACACGATCATCTTGAGCATCATCTTGCCGATTATCGTCGTCGTAGGGGCGTTTGTCCTGTCGGTCGTGGCGGTTATCTTGGGCACTCCGATTCTGTTGGTCTCGTCGCCATTCCTGTTGACTGGTTCTCCTTGATCGGGTTGACGGCTGGGGTGCCGGTGTAGTTGGCGACGGCACTGCCGATTGGCATTCCCGCGTACCTGGCCGACCAGTCGCGCAGGGACGAGTTGAACGACACCGACCAGGAGCACGTGGTGTTCGTGGGCGCGCGCGCGGGGATGGCGCCATTGCTGACTGCGTCAACCGCACCGGCGCCGGCAGCGGGACTGGCCTCGGCTGGATCGGCGGTGCCGGCGAGCAACTCGGTCTCAACGGTGGCTTCTGAGCGGGGTGCCGACATGTCGAGCTTTGCCGGCACCTCCACCAAAGGGTCCGTTGGGCAGCCAGCGGGCCTGACCGCGTTTGGCGGCAGCGAGTTTGAGGGCGGATCGCGGGAGCCGATGCTGCCGGCGACGTGGGGGTCGGCGTTGGTGGGCGTGGCCAACTGACACGTTGTGTCGGGTGATGTGTCTCCCTGATTCTGGGGACGGTCAACGCACCCGCGAGGGCAATACCGCGGCGTCAACAACGTGTCTGGGCAATATCTAGCATCCCGCTGCCGGCTGCTCGGGGGGCGTCCGCTGCCAGCCTGCCCGATACCATTCACGACGGCCCGTGCGCTGGCCGTAATGGGCCGCCGATTATTGCCGAACGTCACCTAGTCGCACTTGGTCGTCCAGGCCGCGCTGATCCGGCTCACAATTTGTGGCGCGCGCCACAAGTGCCCAAAACCGTTGGAGAACATCTCATTTGTCCTCGGCTCACAATGCGCCTCACTGACATTTCGGGCATATGACGTTCATGTCGATCGTGTAAATCGCTGCCCAATGGCGTCACGTGTGGCTGCGCGCCAAGCACTAAAGGCGTGTGACCGCATATTTGTTCGCTGTGCCTGAAGGAGTGAGTGCATGACGGCGGCTTTTTGGATGGCTGTACCGCCTAAGGTGCATTCGGCTTTGTTGAGTGCGGGCCGGGACCGGGGCTGTTGCAGAACGCTGCGGCCGCGTGGGCGTCGTTGAGTGTTGAGTATGCGTCGGTGGCCGAGGACCTTGCTGGTGTTCTTGGCGGGGTGCAGGCTCAGGCGTGGCAGGGGCCGAGCGCGGCCAGCTATGTGGCGGCTCATCTGCCTTATGCGGCGTGGCTGACCAAGGCCAGTGCCGACTATGCGGTGATGGCTGCTGAGCAAGAGGTGGTTGCTGCGGAATATGTTGCGGCACTGGCGGCGATGCCTACCTTGGCGGAGCTGGCCATCAACCATGCCGCTCACGCGGTGTTGCTTGGGACGAACTTCTTCGGGATCAACACCATTCCGATTGCGCTTAATGAGGCCGACTATGCGCGGATGTGGGTCCAGGCGGCCACGGTGATGAGTGTCTATCAGGCGGGCTCGACTGCGGCGCTGGCTGCCGCGCCGCGCGGCGTGCCGGCCCCGGTGGTGCTCAAAGCCGGTGCGGCGGAGGGTGTTTCTGCGGCCGCTCTGCCCGCCGCGCCGGCCGACGGCCCGTCCATCCTGTGGATCCTGGTTCAGATCATTCTGATATTGCTCGAGATCCTGTATGCCATCGTCGCCTACACGATCATCTTGGCCTTTGTCCTGCCTTTTCTGATCCTTGTGGAGGCGTTTGTCTTCACGATTCTGGGGCTCATGTTCTCGATCTTCGTGGGGTTCCTGGGGCTGCTATTCGGGCCCCCGCTTCTTACGATCGCCGCGCCATTGCTCCTCAACGGCGCTGTGATCGGGTTGTCGACGGGGGTGCCGGTCTCATTGGCGACGGCATTGCCGATTGGCATTCCCGCGTACCTGGCGGACCAGTCGCGCAGGGGTGAGTTGGGCGATGCCGGCCAGGACCAGGTGGTGTTCGTGGGCGCGCGCGGGGGGATGGCGCCGTCGTTGGCGGAGTCAACCGCGCCGGCGCCGGCGGCGGGACTGGCCTCGGCTGGATCGGCGGTGCCGGCAAGCAACCCGGCTTCGGCGGTGGCTTCTGAGCGGGGTGCCGACATGTCGAATTTTGCCGGCACCTCCGCCAAAGGGTCTACTGTGCGCCCGGCGGGGTTGATGATGTTGGGCGGCAGCGAGTTTGAGGGCGGCTTGCGGGAGCCGATGCTGCCGGCGACCTGGTAACCAGGCGTAACGCGACTCTCACGTGGGCGTGGCCTGTGGGGTACGCAACACGCCGAAGTCCTGAAAAGTCAAAACAATGTCTTGGAATGTCAAGAGACGGTCGCCGTGTTGCGGCACCGTAGGTGGCGTGGGCATCCGCCGTCACGGCGCTGTCCTGACGATGACCGGTCGTGGTGTCGCTGTGGCGGCACCACGGGCACGGCTGAACTGGCTACGACGGGCTGATGCCTCGCTACGGGCCGAGGAATGCGAGGAGTGGATGGTGCAGGCGAGGCCGCCGGGCGGCGCATTGTTGCTCTCGGCGGAGTCACGACGGCGGAATGTATGGAATGCACTGTGCTGTAGGTCTATTGAAGTTCAGTTTCTTGGGCTCGCATTCCGTGCGAGACGCGGTGGAAAGCAATCGAATTTCGTTGATGAGTCAGAAGGGGGAAGGTAGTGGTATTGCGGGTAGTTCCTGAAGGTCTGGTCGCGATCAGCGCGGCCGTGGAGGCGTTGACCGCTCGGCTGGCAGCTGCCAATGCTGCATTGGCGCCGCTGATTACTGCGGTGGTACCGCCGGCGGCTGATCCGGTGTCGCTGGAGGCGGCGATCGGGTTCAGCGCGCACGGTGTCGAGCATGTCGCCGTCACTACGGAAGGCATTGAGGAACTAGGCCGTTCCGGTGTTGGTGTGGGTGAATCGGGTCTGAGCTATGCCAGTGGTGACGCCGCTGCAGCGTTGACCTATGGGTTGTTCATGTGAGCTACTCGAGATGACGTCGCCCATTTGGATGGCTGCTCCGCCTGAAGTGCATTCAGCGTTGCTGAGCAGCGGCCCCGGGCTCGGACCGCTGCAGGCGGCCGCGGCCGCCTGGGCGGGCCTCGGCGAGAAGTTCGCGCTGGCGGCGGTTGACATCAGCTTTGTGCTTGGTGAAGTCAGCTGGCAATGGGAAGGCGCAGGCGCGGAAAGCTATGTAGCCGAAAACATTCGGTATAAGGCATGGCTGGCCGAGGCGGCCCTGGTGTGTGCCGAAGCTGCCGCAGCTCTTGAGGCCGCCGCAGCGGCATACAGCGGCGCGTTGGCCGAGATGCCAACGTTGACGGAGTTGGCCGAAAACCACACCGTGCACGAGGTGTTGGTCGCAATGAACTTCTTTGGCGTCAACGTGGCTCCCATCGCTCTAAACGAAGCCGACTATGTGCGGATGTGGATTCAGGCCGCTAGCGTGATGGGCGTGTATCAGGCCTGCTCGACCGCTGCGTTGGCGGCAGTGCCGCCAGCGGCTCCGGCGCCGGTGCTGGTGAATCCCGGTATCGACGCGCCAGCCGTCGCGGTCAGCCACTTGGACATGCTTGCTGACAACGACGACTCGGGACACGCCGGATTCGGAAGCTTCATCGACACGGCATCCGTGCTCTCGGACGCCTCCTACTCAACCGCTTTCGGATCCATGTTCGATCAATCGAGCATCGGTGTGGATTGCGTTACCGTTGATGCCCATCACATCGGTGCTGCGTACTACGTCCACTATTGGCAGTACCAGTTTCTGCCGCAGTTCGGTGCTCTGCTCAACGAAAACCCCTCCCTAGCGGTCGGTCTCCTGTCCATGGTTCAGGCCGCCGCGGCCGGTGCTGTGGCGCCGGCCACCATCTCGCTGGCGGTGGGAGCCGGGGCTTCGTTGTCGGCCAGTTTGCCGCTGGCAATCACCCAGCATCTCGGAGACGTGCCGATTTCCGTTGGGGATCAAGGGTCTTACCGTGATGTGCTGCGCGGGCCGGATGAGGTGTCGGGGGTGGGCCAGGCTGCGCGGCCTTCATCGGTACACGACACTTCCGGCGTAGAGCCGATGCCGCTCGAGACCGGCAGCCAGCACGCGGGCACGTCGGGCTTTGCCGGAACTACTGTCAGCAAGGCGGTGGTGCAACCGGCCGGGCTGGCGCTCTTCGGCGGTGATGAATACGGGCGCGGTGCAGCCAGTCCGCTGTTGCCCAGTCTCTGGCAAACAAACTGTTTCGCCCCGGTGGGCGAGAACAGGATGGTGGAGCTGGCGTTGTCATAGGTAGTACGCCGAAACATATCGATAGAAAGGACATTTATGAGTCTGTTGGATGCCCACATCGGCCAGTTGGTGGCCTCGCAGTCGGCGTTTGCCAGCAAAGTCGGGCTGATGCGTCACACCATCGGTCAGGCGGAGCAATCGGCGCTGTCGGCGCAGGCCTTCCACATCGGCGAGTCCGCGACGGCCTTTCAGGCCGCGCATGCCCGCTTTGTGGAGGCCGCCGGAAAAGTCAACACCCTGCTGGACGTGGCGCAGGCAAACCTCGGGGATGCCGCGGGCACGTATGTGGCTACCGATGCCGCCGCATCGAGCTATCCCGGCTTCTGAGTTTCCCAACACGTTGCCTCGAGGAAAGGATCCATATGTCACAGATCATGTACAACTACCCGGCGATGCCGGCTCATGCCGGCGACATGTCGGGCTATGCCGGCTCGCTGCACGGCCTGGGTGCTGATATCGCCGCCGAGCAGGCCGCGCTGTCCAATGCCTGGCAGGGCGATACCGGTGTGACCTACCAGGGTTGGCAGACCCAGTGGAATCAGGCCATGGAGGACTTGGTGCGCGCCTATCAGTCGATGGCAAGCACCCATGAATCCAATACCCTGGCCATGAGCGCTCGTGACCAAGCCGAAGCGGCTAAATGGGGCGCCTAGTGCGCTCGTCGGTAAAGTTCGCCGGCCTAGGCCGGCACGTACGTCGGAATATGCTCTAGCAGTTAGTGATTGCCGGACGGTCGGCAGCATCGATCACCAGCGCGGTGGTTTCGCGGCCAGCGCGCTGTGGATGGTGCTGTCGGGACCGGCTCAGCTTGGCCTTTGGGTTACTTGCGTTGTGAGACGCCCTCCCAAAACTGTTGGTGAACAGAGCTTCTCTCGCCTTGACGGCGCTGTCTCGGTGCAATGCCCGACATCGAACAGGACAACGTCTGGAATGTTTCAGGGATGTGATCGGCGGTTCGGATACGTAGATCACAGTGCATTTTCGTCACGTTTCGCTTCTCGCCAAGCACTAAACGGCTGCAACCCAGAAATATTCGCCTTGCGAGAAGGAGAATCCGAATGACCGACGTGCTTGCGATCGACGCCGAGGGGCTCGACCGGCTGTCCTGTGGCGCCAAGGCGGACCCCAGCGCGGGTAAGAAGACGCTCAAGGCCAAGACAGTGTGTGAAGCCGGCTTTCGCAACATGACCTACGTGCGGGACCTGGCGCCGGTGCTCGTCGGCGAACCGCCGTCGCTGCTCGGCTATGACTCGGCACCAAACCCCTCCGAGACCACGCTGGCCGCCTTGGGGTCATGTATCTCGGTGGGCCGGCTGGCCAACGCGACCCACCGTGGCGTCGCCTTGACCAAAATCGAGGTCGAGATGGAAGCCGACATCGACATCTCCGCCGTGTGGGGCGTAGGTGACACCCCGGCCGACAAGCTCCTTGGTTTCACTGCGGTACGGTGCAAAGTCAGCCTCGCCGGCGATGCCGACGAAGCGACGCTCAACGAGATCCACGACAACGCGATCGCGTGGTCGCCCGTGGTGAATACCTTCCGCCGGCCGGCAACTGTCTACTCGACACTGAAGATCGGCTAGGCGGTTCGTCATGAGCCATAACGCGAGCAGGTCGTGCCCGGCCGCGGAACTATTCCACCCCGGCTCCGTACGGGTCGAGCATCGTCGCGGGCCCCTCGGTGATCGGGTGATCTTTCGCGGCAGGTTTTTTCTCGGCTACCCCTGCAACAGCACTGAACAGGAGGTCCCGCTGTGACCGCAACCGTGGATGCCGCGACTGATTTGCTGCATTCGGAGCTGCTAGCTGAAATTCGCGCTCATGCCAGTGCGTTGGACCGCGGGGACGGAACCGCACGTCGGAGCTTTCCGGGCCTTGGCGCTGTCGGAGTGCTCGGGCTGGGCGCACCGGGTAACTCCGACGGGTGCCTGCCCCAGATGGCGGAGGCGATCTCCGTCATCTCGGGGGAGTGTATGAGCACCGGATTTAGTGTCTGGGCCAGTCGCATGGCTGTTGAGTACCTGCTCACCGCCGCAACGGAATACAGCCTCGCCGTCGTCGGCCCCCTGCTAGCCGGCGCTGCACTGGGGATTAGCGGCATGGCAGCAGCATTCAAAGAGGCGGCCGGTTGTGGCGACCTGGAGCTGACCGCCAGACCGGTCACGGGCGGCTACCAGCTCAGTGGGTCGATCCGGTGGGCCAGCAACCTCTACCAGGACTCTGTGTTGGTGACGGCGGCACGCACCGAGCGAGGCGAGAAGCTGATCGTGGCTCTGCCGTTGGCCACCCCAGGCGTTGCCGTCGGGGATCACTTCGAGCTGTTGGCGATGGGCAGCACGGCGTCGTCGCAGCTGGAACTTCAGGATGTGTACGTCGCGTCGGAACAAGTTCTGTCCACCGACTGCGGGGGATTCCTCGACGCGGTCCGCCCGACATTCTTGGTGCTGCAGTCGGCCATGTGCATCGGCCTGGCCAGAACCGCATTGGCGCAGAGCAGGATCGCTCTGGCCGGGGTGAACTCGGTCTATGCTCCCGATCTCGACCTCATCGCGGAACGGCTTGCCCTGGCCGAGTCCACGTTGTCCGGTGCGGCCGCGTCGGTCGGCACACAGCGGCCTGCGGGCCGGCGCGAGTTGCTCTCGCTGCGACTCAGTTCCGCGAAGATCGCCTGTGCTAGTGCTGACCTGGAGATACGAGTGGCCGGAGGCAAAGGCTATGCGAGTAGGACGCCGACGAACCGCCGCTACCGTGAGGCTGCCTTCCTTCCGGTGCAGTCGCCATCTGAGGCCCAGCTGCGCTGGGAACTGGATAGATGCCGTTGAGTGACCGTGTGGGTCAACGATGACCCCGACCGCGGTACCCCCCGAGCCCACATCCGGGCACATGGTCGGCGGCATCCCGCTGGCCAGCTTGGTTCGGGACTACCACAGGCAGATGGTGAATTTCGCTCGCACCATGGTGAGTTCGCCGACGATAGCCGAAGAAGCGGTACAGGAAGCGTGGGTGCAGGTCATCCAGTCTTCGGACTCCTTCGAGGGGCGATCGTCGGTGGCAACCTGGCTATTCGGCATCGTTAAGAACACCGCATCGCGGTACCGGCGCCGCGACTCACGGATCCGTGCGCACGAGGTGCTGGCCACCGAAGAAATCGATCCGCTCTCTGGGCGCATGCATCCCGCCGGCCATCCGGATGCCGGGCACTGGAGCGTGCCGCCGTCGAGGCGGTTCATCCCAGAAGATCAAACTGTGGCGGAGGAAACCGTCGGTTTCGTAAGGGCGGCGCTGGATGCGCTGCCACCACGCCAGCGACGACTGGTCATCCTGCGCGATCTGTTAGGGATATCTGCCGAGGAGGCAGCCCATACTCTTGAGCTGTCCGCCGAAGCGCAACGCGCTTTGCTTTACCGGGGGCGAGGAAACCTTCGCGCCGAACTGGAGAAGCGCTACCAACGATGACCGTCTACGACAACACAGTTCCTGCGATTGACTGCGTCGAGTTCGTCCACCTCGTTGATGACCTGGTTGATGCGGATCCGCAGCAGTGGGGAGCGATCGTGGAAAAACACCTGCAGGACTGTCCTCCGTGTCTGGTCTACCTGCAACAAATGCTCGATCTGAAGATCCTGCTCAACGTCGCCTTCGACGGGGAGAAGCTCAGCAACGAGCAGATCGCGGGGGTCATCAACGCGATCAACGCGTTTCGCGCCAGCGAGCAGTGAGGTGTTCGCGGGTCAGCCTGGGCGGCGATGTGGGGTCCATGGACTCTGCTGCTCAACGCGGTCTGTCGTATACGGTCAGGTCGGGACTCAAACCAGGGCGATCTGGTGCCGGGATCCCGGTTGGCCTATCGCTCGCCAGGTACCTGGGCCCGACGCGAGGAGTATGGAATGTCGAGTGGTGCAAAGAAAGATGGAATCTTGGTCGCTGTTGACGGCTCCGCGCAGTCGGATGCCGCGGTAGCCTGGGCCGCCCGCGAGGCGGGTCTTCATCGCACACCCATCACCTTGATGCACGGGGTGGCCCCCGTGGTCGTCGGTTGGCCTGTTGGCCAGCTGTATGCGGAAATGCCTGATTGGCAGCGGGACGAAGCCAACAGCGTGATGGAGCGGGCCCGTAAGGTCCTCTCGGAGGCGCTGGGTGATTCGGAGTCGCCAGACGTGCGCACAGAGGTCGTCTATTCCAATGTGGTGGCCGCGCTTATCGAAGCCTCAACGCAGGCCTCGATGGTGGTAGTGGGCAGCCAGGGGATGGGCGCACTGGGCCGCATGCTGTTGGGCTCGGTCTGCTCGGCGCTGCTTCACCATGCCCATTGTCCGGTCGCGGTGGTTCACTCCGATAGCGGCGCGGCTCCGGACCCAGGCGCGGCCGTGGTCGTGGGTATCGATGGATCACCGGCCGCGGAAGCCGCCACCGCTATGGCGTTCGAAGAGGCGTCCCGCCGGGGCGTGGACTTGGTAGCCCTGCATGCATGGAGCGACGTTGGCGTGTTTCCCATCCTCGGTATGGATTGGCGCGAGCGTGAGAGTCAAGGAGAGGAGATCCTGGCTGAGCGCCTGGCGGGCTGGCAGGAGCAGTACCCCGATGTGCACGTCAAGCGTTCGTTGGTCTGCGACAAGCCCGCGCATTGGCTGCTCGAGGAAGCTCAGCACGCACAGTTGGTGATCGTGGGAAATCGGGGCCGCGGAGGGTTCCCCGGCATGCTCCTGGGTTCGGTCAGCTCGACGGTGGCCCACTCGGCGAAAGTTCCGGTGATCGTCGTTCGTCCCGCCTAGTGGCAGCCGCCCGACAAAGGTCTTTGGTCCCTGCTCGTCAGGCCTTTCGATAGACGCGGGTATCGCCAGGCGTTTAGTAACTTGTGGCCATGACCTATGTGATCGACCGAGAATGCGTGGACGTCGCCGAAAAGTCGTGTACTCAGGAATGCCCTGTTGATTGCATCTATGAGGGCGCTCGCACGATGTACATCAACCCCGATGAGTGCGTTGATTGTGGTGCCTGCAAGACGACCTGCCGGGTGGGCGCGATCTACTGGGAAGAGGACCTTCCGGACGAGCAGCGACAACACCTCGCCGACAATGCGGCTTTTTTCCGCGAGATCCTGCCGGGCCGCGACGCACCGCTCGGCTCGCCGGGCGGTGCGGATACAGTGGGGCGCATCGGTGTCGACACACCTTTGATCGCTGCCATGCCGCCAAGCGGCTTGTAATCGGAGGAGCACGGACATGTCCACACTCGGAAAGCGTCTCGGCGTTGTCGTTGGAGTCGACGGTTCACCGGCATCGAATGCCGCCGTTTGCTGGGCAGCCCGGGACGCGGCGATGCGGAATCTGCTACTGACCGTGGTCCACGTGGTCAACACCGATGTGGCGACGTGGCCGCCGATGCCTTATCCCGATACCTGGGCCGTGTGGCAGGAAGACGAGGGGCGCAAGGTCATTGCCGGTGCGGTCAAGATCGCCGAGGAGTCGGTGGCGGGGGACCGCGAGCTCACCATCAAAAGTGAGATCGTCTTCTCCTTGCCGGTACCGACCATGGTCGAGATGTCCGCCGAGGCAGAACTGATGGTCGTGGGCAGCTCTGGGCACGGAGCGCTGGCCCGGGTGCTACTGGGTTCGGTCAGCTCGAGCCTGGTGCGACGTGCCAGCTGTCCAGTGGCGGTCATTCGCGACGAAGATCCGATGATCCCGGATCCGCTGCATGCGCCGGTCCTGGTGGGGATCGACGGCTCCCCGGCTTCGGAGCTGGCTACCGCGGTCGCGTTCGATGAGGCATCACGCCGCGGCGTCGAGCTGATCGCGGTGCACGCGTGGAGTGACCAGGATGTGGTCGAACTACCGGGCCTGAACTGGTCGACGATGGAAGCCGAAGCCCGGCTGAGCCTCGCTGAGCGGCTGGCAGGCTGGGAGGAACGCTATCCCGATGTGACCGTCCGGCGGGTGGTCGTATGCGACAAACCCGCTCATCAGCTGGTCGAAATGTCGCAAACCGTTCAACTGGTGGTTGTCGGCAGTCACGGCCGTGGCGGCATCACCGGTGTGCTGCTCGGCTCGGTGAGCAACGCGGTCGTGCATGCCGTGCGGATGCCGGTGATAGTGGCGCGGTCATCGTGATTCGGTTTCGCTACATCCGATGACGGCGCCGATTTCAGCGGGCTCCGCCGTGCAGGCGATGAATCAACGCCATTTCATGATCTGACCAAATACCTTTTCGCGCTTCGGTAGTCGCTTCGGCGGCCGGATCGCGTACCCCGCGCAGTCGCATGCAATCGTGTCTGGCGGTGATGATGCACATGGCTCCGGAGGGGTTGAGCCTGCGCATTATTCCGTCCACCGCTTGCTGTCCGATGCGCTCTTGTACCTGCAGCCGTGCGGCGTAACCGTCCACCAGCCGGGCCAGTTTGGACAAGCCGACGATGCGCTGGCCCGGATGCGGGCGGTAGGCGATCGTGGCGGTGCCGGTGAACGGCAAGAGATGGTGTGCGCAGGTGGAGGAGAACGAAATGCCGTGCATGACGATCAGTCCCGGGTCATCGGGAGCGGGAAAGTCGGTAGCGAGCTGGTCCTCCGGTACCTCGTGATATCCCCACAACATCTCTCGCCACGCTCGTGCGACGCGCGCGGGCGTCCCGGCGGTGTGCTCTCCGTCGTCCACGCCCAGTGCGTCGAGTAACTGCTGGACGGCGCATTCGACGGCCAGGTCTGGGTTGTTGTCGTACCACGCCGGTGAATTCATCGGGCGCCGGCCCGAATGCGGGTAGCCCGAATTCGGGTGGTAGGACGCCGCCCCGTACGCGACGCCGTCATTTGTCATTTGTCATTTGCCAGGCGCTGGGCCGCAACGGCGGCATCTGGTAGCGCCCCTGGTGGGGTGCCGATGGCATGGCGCTTATCCCACCGCCCGAATCATCTGGCAGGCGGCGATGGTCACGATGTTCACGTTGGAACCCTCTTGCTTGCGGGGGTGTCAGCCAAGAGCGCGCGACTTGGTCACTGCTCCACTGTCATGGTGCCGCCGCGGCGCGCCGTTGTCTGTCGGCTGATCAGTCATGAATGGGGGTGAAAGAGATGTCCCCCGATTGAGGGAAGCGGGCCAGGTACTCGCGGATACCTTCCAGATGCTTGCCGCCAAGCGATACGCCGACAGCCCCGTGTCATCAGCTAAAACCCAAAGCGTGCAAGTAATTTGGCGACTAAGCGCTGCTGTTGTGTGGCGTCCAACTGCGGATGTGTCTGGGCGAAGCGCGGCTGTTGTCAACTCCGGCAAGGTTTAGCGTCCGGCGGGACGGCCGCGCTTCGCCCAGTAGTGGATCAGGCTTCTATCACCTCAGGATGCGCATCGTTTTCGCTGATGGTTTTGTCGCCAGCACCTCTGGTGATCGAAATCTTACGCGGCTTGGCCTTTTCGGCCACCGGGATCTGCAGCTTCAGCACACCTTCCGTGTAGGAGGCCGCGATCCTGGCGGTGTCGAGGTTCTCGCCAAGTACTAGCTGGCGGCTGAATACTCCACGGGGTCGTTCGCTGGCCAGCATCTCTCGATTCGGGTCCACGGCCGGCCGTTCGGCGCGAACGGTCACCACATTGCGTTCGATGTCGATGTCCAGGGAGTCGGCGTCTATGCCCGGCAGATCGAACTCGACGACGAATTTGTCACCCTCTCGCCACGCGTCCATCGGCATTACCGCTGGTCGGGCCGACGTGCCAAGCACTTGCTGGGCGAAGCGGTCCAGGTCGCGGAACGGGTCGGTACGCATCAACATTGCGGCCACCTCTCACTCCAATCCTGTAATTGGTAGTCCAATTTATCTATGTCAGACGACATAGATAAATGTATAACACTATCGGTAGCACAGCGCAAGTGTGATAGACAGGTTTTCTGCGCGAGGGGTAGTCGAGGAGGTGGCCATGGCCGATCGTCTCGGCCACGCCGGAGGGCCGGCCCCCGATGTCGGCGTGTACGGCATCTCGGTGACGGCGGAGCTTTCGGGTATCGCGGTGCAGTCGCTTCGTCTGTATGAGCGCCATGGGCTGGTGACCCCCGCGCGTAGCGAAGGTGGTACCCGCCGTTACAGTGCCGATGATCTGGTCCGGCTGCAGCGCGTCAGCGTCCTCATCGAGGCCGGCATCAATCTGGCCGGAATCTCACGCATTCTCAACCTCGAAGACGACAATGCCGCTCTGGCTGCGGCGAATTGCGACCTGCTGGCCAGCAATCGCTCCCTGCGCGATGCCGCGAGGGCGGCCGTGAGATTGATGAACCATGGGCGGTCCGCCGAGAACGGTGAGGGCGGCGACACTTCTTGACAGGTCCGCGCAATGCGGTCGAAAACCGTTTAGCTGCAGTCCATTACCTAGACTCGCGCGCTGTGGGGCCGGTACCGTGACCCGTTTGCAAGCCGATGGGCCCAGTCCGCCATTCGGACTGAGCCCATCGGAGGGTGCTGACTACTGATTGGCCTTCTGGCGCTCTTCGGCGACGTCGGCGCCGCGGCGAGCAGCTTCTGCCTCGGCTTCCTTCTTGGCCGCGTCACGCTGAGCGTCGGCCTTGTCCTGCTGGGCCTGACCCTCGCGCTTGACGTCATCGCGACCGGTCACGGCTCCAAAGACTTCCTTTGCCTTGCCCTTGGCGCCTTCAACGACGCCCTCGACAGCTTCTTGGGGGCCACTCTTGTCCGCCATGGATTCCTCCTTGATGCTTGTTGTCAAACGGCTACCGCGCAGTTCGATCGGTGCGCTCAGCCAGCAGAGTCCGGAGCACTAGCGCGTCTTCTTCACGTCTGGATCCGGAATTCCCCTGCACGAAGAGGGGTTTCCAGAAGGCATCAGGCTCAAACGTGTGGCCTGAGTCACCTCGAGCGGCCCAGGCAGTCACCCGCGGCTGGTTGGGCCGCGGTCAGCTGGGGCGCGGTGGAGCCGACCCGCGCCGCAGATGCAGGAGCGGAAACGGCCGCCCGTCGCCATCGGTTTCCGAGCGCCCGAACGTCACGAAACCGTGGCGATGATAGAAGCCGACGGCTTGCGGATTCTGCTCGTTCACATCGACCAACAGGTCCGGAATTGCGGCCAACGCAGCGCGCAGCAAGGCAGAACCGGCGCCGCGTCCGCGAAACTGCTGATCAATAAACAGCATTTCCAACTTCCCGTCGGCGATTCCGGAGAACCCCACCGGTAAATTCTCGGCGACCGCGACCGTCAGCGCAACCAGTCCCAGGTACTCATTGGCCAGCTTCGTCTCGTAGAAGTCGATATCGTCGGCGGTCAAGAAGTGGTGAGTCGCCTCGACCGCGCCGCGCCAGATTTGCACCAGCGCAGGCCATTCAGCCTGCCCACGACACGGCCACAGCAAAAACTCGTTGGGCGCATTCATCCGACCAGGCTAGGTCAGCCGCGGCTCGTGCCTAACAGCGCGGGTCCGGCGGTGGACATCGGCACTAACTGGCTTGCAGCGCCCGGTCGGCCCATGAGCACGGGGCGACCGTGTCACGTGCTGCCCGCATCACCGTCCGGTCCGGCCGCACCAGCACCGCCTTGACTCCGCCGCGGCGCAGCCAATCGGCAAGGCTACTCGCGGGCGGGGTGACCACCACCAACACATCGCGCCGGCGCAAGAGCAGTTTCTGGGCCTCGCCCAGTGACGTCGAGGTGATGACGGCAAACCGCGTCCCGATCACAGCGTCGAGTCGTTGGCCTTCGGGCAGTAGTGGATTAGGGCATAGCGAGCCGGCGAGCTGTCGTGATCGGCCGAGCCGATGTGTCTTGTGCACCAACGCCGAAGCATGCAGTGCGGGCGTGGTCGAGTCGCTGATCTTGTCGCGCAGGCCGGGAACGAAACGGACTCGGGGTAGTAGGGCGCGGCGAACAACGTTGCCCAACCGGCCGCCGCCGGTCATGAACTGACCGATGGCCAGCGCCAGTCGGATCAGCTGGCGGGTGTGCGGTTTGCGTTCCTGCTGGTAGGTGTCAAGGGCATCTGCGGTCAGAGTGCCGCATCGGACGGCGGCAATCTTCCAACTGAGGTTCATCGCGTCGCGCAGTCCGGCTCCGATGCCCTGGCCGATGAACGGGGGAGTGAGGTGCGCTGCGTCCCCCAGGATGAAGATTTTGCCGCGGCGCCACTGGTCGGCGATTTGAGCGCGGAACGTGTATTCGGCGACGCGCAACAGGGTGAGGTCTCCCTCCGCGATGTCGGTAGTCCACGGTGCGATCAGCGGACGCAACGCGCTTATCGAGTTGAAATCCTCGGTACGTTCACCCGGGCGTAGCTGAAACTCCCACCGATAGCGAGATTGCCCGATGCGCATGTAGGTGGCGGCGCGAAACGGATCGCACACTTGGTACACGCCGTCCCACTGCGCCAGGTCGCACTCGGTGGCCACATCCACGACCAGCCAGCGTTGCTGGAAGTTCAGATCCGCCATCGTGGATCCGATGTGGCTGCGGACCATGCTGTTGGCGCCGTCGCAGCCCAGTACGTATTCGGCGTCGACATGGTGGACCCTGCCGTCGGATCGATCGGTAAACGTAACGCGCAGCAGTTCGTTGGTATCGCAGATCTCGATGACCTCCGCGCCGCCACGCAATTGCGCGTGTGCGTAGCGCTTGAGGTTTGCCCGCAGCAAGGTCTCCAACTCCGGCTGGTCGAACATGTTGGCTTGCGGGAAGCCATGGAGGCTGCGTGCGGGGTTGCGATGGAATTCGGTGAGCACGTTGAATCGGTTGTCGAGCAGCCGCAAACCCTGCGTCGGCCGAGAGATTGCCGCAAATTCGTCGGCGATGCCCAGACGAGCGATCACCCGGTAGATTTCGTCGTCGAGGTGTACGGCCCGGGGCTGTGGGTACACGTCGGTCCAACGTTCCAGAACCATGGATTCGACGCCGTATTGGGCCAGTAAGGTCGCGGCGGTGATGCCGGTTGGCCCGGCGCCGACGATGACGACAGGTACCTGCCGGATCGTCTGGAATGGCTTGTCACTCACGCGTATCGCACAGCGGTGTGTTGGGTTCCGAGGTCGATGAGACCATCGTCGGTGCGCACCGAGGCTTCGACGATGTCACCGTCTTGAACGTATTTCGGGTTGCTGGCCTGACGCTTGAAGAACGCTTTCCATTTGAGGGCCGGCGGCAACAGGTTTCCGATGATCTCGACCGGCTTGGGCGGCGCGCTGAGTGCGGTGCCCACCGGCGTGCCGGTGAGCACCAAGTCGCTGGGCGCGAGTTCCTGAAACTGGTTGAGTGATTGCAGGGCCTGCAGGGGCCGGTACAGCATGTCGCCCTCGACAAGGCTGTTCTGTCGCTCGTCACCATTCAGTCGCAGTCGCAGTCGCAGTCGCAGTCGCAGTCGCAGTCGCAGTCGCAGTCGCAGTCGCAGTCGCAGTCGCAGCTCGCCGAAGCGCCGGAGTTCGTCGGCGTCGAGCAACACAAGCTGCGGTCCGATTGGTGTGAAGGTCGGGTAGGACTTGGCTTCATAGAATTGTGTCTGCGGAAGCTGAATGTCGCGTGCCGACACATCGTTGGCGACGACCAAGCCGGCGATGAAGTCGGCCAGATTCGCATCGGAGAGATTGGTTCCCAAGGGAATTGCCCGACCGATCACCAGCCCTATCTCCACCTCATAGTCGAGGAGTTGGACGTGTGCGGGCTTGACGATGTCGTCAAACGGGCCGGTGATCGATGCCGACGCTTTGCGGAAGAAGGTCAACGGAACCGCGGTCGGGTCCATCCCCGCATCCTTGACGTGCGATTCGAAATTGGTCATCTGAGCCACGACCCGGCAGGGTCGGGTCACCGGTGAGATCAGCTGGAGGCCGTCGATGGGTGTACGGTCGCCGCTGTTTGCAGCCAGGTCGATCGCGGCCCGGTCGGTAAGCAACTCGGCGGTGGTAACCGCGGCGGTGGCCACCTGCGCGGCTCCACTCGCGGTCTTTACCCACCAGCCGTCGGCGGTGTGCAGTACGGATATGGTCATAGGGAGGGAACTTTCAGTAGGCCGATGAGGCGGTTGAAGTCGAACTCATTGGTTGCCCGCAATGCGGTGATCATCGAAACTAGCTCGTGGCGAGCGGATTTCGGGCCGGTTCCGAGAAAGTCTTTGGTCGCCGGCGGCCCCCACTGGGCCATGCCTGAAGCGGTCAACGGGGCCCAGCCGGGTTCGAGGCTGTTGTCGAACATGTCGCCATCGGTGAAGTGTTCGACAAGGAAGCCGTCGGGATCGCGCCAGTAGTCGAAGATCTGACTGCCTTGAATATGTCTGCCGATGCCCCACGAGCGAAAGTAGCCGCGCTCCTTGAGGTATTCGCCACCGGCGGCGAGGGCGTCGAGGTCACTTACCTGATAGGCCGAGTGCAGGTAGCGGTTGGCCGGACCCAGTGCCATCGCCAAGGTGTGGTGATCTGCCGGTGTCGAGCCGCGATCGCAGCGGATGAAGCTCATGGTGGGGCCGCGGTCGCGCTGACCGGGGAAGAACTGGAAGTCGCTGACGATCATCCCCAAGTGGTCCAGGTACCAGTTCAGCGCTTCGGCGTACCTGGTGGACTGCACCACCACATGGCCTAGCCGCTGTATCCGGGCGGGTACCCGCGGGGGGCGCTGGGGAAGGTTGGCGCGTGACAGATCATGTCCGAAATTCAGAACGCTTGGTTGCTGCGTTGGAAGCGTGGGCAGTTCATCCATGCCCGCAACCACGCGTACCGCCATTCCACTGGGGTCGACCAGATCGACCGTAAGCCCGCCGATGGTCTCCGGCAGCGGTCGTGCGGTTGCCCCACATTTATCGGCAAGACGCAGGACGTCGACCTCATCGCAGGCCCGGTAGGCCACGCCGGCGAATCGGGTCCGTGGCGCACGGCGCACGATCACACAGGCCGCGCCCGCATCGGTGCCACGCAACCGAAGCTCGTCGGGGCTGCGCCATGCGGCCTGTAGGCCGAAGGCGCGCGCGAACGCCTCGGTACGAACCAGATCCGGCTTCTCGAACTCGAGCCACGCCAGGTCGACAACTTTGATGATCGGATTACCGGACCTGCCGGGGTGTTCGTCAGGCCGGGCGCCCTGTTCGCTGTGCATGTCCTGATGTACGCCCTTCTTCAGGTCACCGCCGATGTCGACCATCGCGTCCACCGCCACTTCCTTGGTCACTAACTGACGAAATCGTCACATACGAGGCGCCACTCGGTCAACATTTCTGACGAAATCATCACAAGTGATGCATACTGCTTTGGTGACGACATCGGATCGGGGCGCGCCCGCCCAGGCGAACCGCTCGGAGCGGCGTAAGCGGCGCACCCGCACGGCCCTTCTCAGGGCTGCGCAACGATTGATCGCCGAAGGCAAACTCAATGTGCCGGTGCTGGAAATCACCCAAGCTGCCGACGTCGGCATGGGCTCGTTCTACAACCACTTCGATAGCAAGGAGCAGTTGTTCGAGGCCGCTGTCGCCGATGTGCTGGACGCACACGGGGCGCTGCTGGACCGGTGTACCGCGTCGATCGAAGACCCCGCCGAAACGTTTGCTGCCAGTTTTCGGCTGACTGGCAGACTCTTCCGGCGCCGCCCGCAAGAGAGCGAGATCCTGTTGGCCAATGGCGCGGCCCTGCTGTCCTCGGACCGGGGACTGGCTCCTCGGGCCCTGCGTGACATCAAGGCCGCTTCCGATGCGGGTCGGTTTCGGGTAGAGGACCCGGAACTAGCGCTGGCCATGGCCGGCGGGGCGCTGCTGGGCCTGGGCACCTTGTTGCGGGCCGACCCGCAACGGGACGGCTGTGCGGCCGCCGACGCGGTGACCGAAGACCTATTGCGCTTATTCGGACTCGATGCCGAGCAGGCTCGCGCCATCTGTCGACGCCCACTGCCGGACCTGGACGGCTGGGATCAACCCGACTCGGCCGCGTGATGACCGCCCTGGGGCGGCGTGTTTGCCGCTTTTCGCGCAGGTAGCCCTAGTGTTGGCCGACGGCGTGGGTCCGCGGACGATTTCGCGTATCCGTCGACCACAGGGCCGCACAACTCGGGCACTGCAGGTGCAACTCGGTCGCGCGATTGCTCAGTAGATATTGCCAATGGGTGCCGCAGTTGCGGCCGCTACGGCAGTCCTGGTATGTGTCGCGGCCCCACGGGCAGCGTGGGCACGGTAGCCAAGCCCGTCGGGAGGCATCGGCGTGTGGATCGATGGGCAGCATGGGCGTGCAACCAGCCTTTCTGTCGCTGGAAGTTAGGGTAGGCTACCCATATGACCAGCGCAACCCGAATGGCTTGCCGGCCGCCTGGCCGGTGGCTTGGTTCTCGTCAGAGTCGCTGTCGCACAGCGCTTTACGGGCAGAGTTAGCCGGGCGTCGGCGGCGATCGTCGCGCAATCATGACCGGAACATGGGTCAGTAGCACCACCGCGGCGCTGACCGAACCGAACAGCATTGCGGCAAATCCGCCGCTGCCATGGCTGCCGATCACCACCAGCTGGGCTTCCGTCGAGCTGTCGACAAGCTCAGGTGCGGCGTTGTTGCGCGCGATGATGCGGTGAACGGCGACGTCGGGGTACCTCTCGGTCCAGCCGGCCAGTCGCTCGGCCACGATCTGGTCCTCTCGGGAACGCAGCGTCCGCCAGCCCGGACCGGGAAAGCCGACGATCGGATCAAACACATTCGGCGGTTGCCACGTGTGCACCACGGTCAGATCGACCTTGCGACGTGAGGCCTCGTCGAATGCGAGCGCGATCGCCAGTTCCGAAGTCGGGGAGCCATCGATGCCGACCAGTACCGTGGACCGCTCCCTGTCGGGATTCAAGTCGACGTCATCGTGGATGACGACCACGGGACAGTGCGAGTGATAGATGAGGCCGGCGCTCACCGAGCCCAGGTGGCGTCCCCGCAGGGTGCCGGTACCGAGGTATCCGACCACCAGCAAGTCGGCGTTTTTGGACATGTCGACCAACGCAGACACCGCCGTCCCGCTGGGCATTTCCAGGTTGATCTGGTTCGGGCCGCGCTGACAGCTTTCGTTGGCGATCTGCAGGGCCTCGTCGAGCAGTTGTTGGC
Source organism: Mycobacterium pseudoshottsii JCM 15466 (assembly GCF_003584745.1). NCBI lineage: Bacteria > Bacillati > Actinomycetota > Actinomycetes > Mycobacteriales > Mycobacteriaceae > Mycobacterium > Mycobacterium pseudoshottsii. The sequence goes on along the minus strand of NZ_AP018410.1, from coordinate 3,334,973 downwards.
CGCGTTCTCGCAGTTTGCCGGTGTGTTGCGGAGCTAACGAGGAACTCAGCCGGGTCCCCGCGGTGGTGGGCAGCACATGAGCCAAAGTCAGTGCAACGTTGCGCAACTCGGCGTCGCGCGCAGCCCAGCGGATCGCGATCTTGGAACCGGGCGAACCGTCGACGCCGACCACAATCCCGGGATGTTTGCCGAACCTGGACATTGGTTTGCCTCGTTCCCCCTGCCCTTGGATGCTATCGGTGCGCCGTGGGGTTGGCGGGCGAATCAGTGACTGTGGTTGCCGTCGCGGGTTTCCGGCACGGCCGGTCCTTTTCGGTGCGCGGCCGGCCCTCGCCCGTCAGGTGTTGGCGTCGCGGTGTGGGGGAGTTCACTCGGCCCTAGCCGGGCGGCAGGCCACTAGCGCCAACCCGAAGGCGAAAACGATCGCGGCTACCCATGGAAATCTGCCGGACGGTGCGAAGCCCTCGGTGGCGATGAACCACAGGAAGTACGCTGACATGGCGGCGCCGGTCAGCATGACCGACTCGGCCCACCGCGCCGGCAGCGCCACACCGACCGTGGGCAGCGGAGCCTCGAAGAGGCGCCGAAGCCACCACAGCATCACCATCTCGACCGCGGTGACCAGCATCAGCACCACCTCCCACTCCAGGCGGGCCAACCACCAAGCCGTTGTTCCGAGCTCCGGTTGCGGCAACAGCCCAGCCGGATAGGCGACGACGGCCACGATCACGACCGGCACCATGTGCCACAGATAGAGCGCCATCACGTTGTTGTTGGCGAACGACAGCACCCGATGAACCCGTCCGGATCGCAGTGCGCGATTGAGCGCAGGCGCGGCCATCACCGCGACTCCGGCTTGCAGGCATCCGAACGCCAGCATGGCAGCCGTGGGCGGTGTGGTGTTCTGTACGGCTTGGCCGGGAACGCCGATCATGCTGATCGGATAGTGGCCGATCCAAATCAACAGGGTCAGCGCAATCGCTGACACGGCAGCTAGCACCGCGGGTCGGCTGCCCGTCAACAGCCCCGTTTGCCAAGCGATTCCGAGCTGGTAGAGCATGCCCCAGCAGAACAAGTAGTTCAGCCAGCCCAGCTGGGGGAGATGGCCCCCCAGGGAAACCGCGTCTACCGCCACCACGGCCGCCGCCAGTGCCAGCGGTACGACCAAGCCCCAGCGATCATGTGCGGCAATGGCAATGGGGGTGAGGGCCGCGAGCACCACATAGACGGCGAGAAACCACAGGTGCATCGCCACCGCCCAACCCGCATAATCCAGCACCGAGCCGGGCACGCCGAAACCGCGCAGCGCGACCACTATTGCCGAGATCAGCCCGACATACACCGCCGTGGGGCCGAGCACTCGGGCCAGCCGATGCCGCACCCAAGCCTCGCGCGAGGCACGGTCGCCGTCGTAATGGTGTCGCCACGACACCGCACCGGCATAGCCGGCGACCAGAAAAAACACCGGCACCGCCTGGAATGGCCAGGTCAGCCACTGCGTCCAGGGCAACTCCACCAGTGGGTTCTGCCGACCGAACCGCCCATCGTGATAGGTGACGGATACGGCCAGCCAATGCCCTGCGACGATGAGCACCACACCGGAGACGCGGTAGTAGTCCACCGCAAGGTCGCGCACCGGTTTCTTGGCGCCTGTGTTGGGCCGCGTTTCGGTTGGCGTTGCCTGATGATCGACCTGGCGGGCTCGGTCGCCCCTTCGCTTGCCGATTACGTCACCCACTCCGGCTGAGCCGCGACATCGACGGCACTGAAGTCCTTGTGCGCGAGGCCGGCCACGGTGCCGCCGTCGACCACGAATTCCGCGCCAGTCGAGTAACGCGACTCGTCGCTGGCCAGGTAGACGACCAGATTGGAGACTTCCATGGGTTCGGCGGCACGGCCCAGTGCGGTCTGGAACAGGTCCTCGGGGACCCACTCGGTCATTGGCGTCTTGACCAGCCCGGGGTGGATCGAGTTCACTCGAATGCCGCTGGGCCCCAACTCGAGTGCGGTGGATTTCGTCAGCCCGCGCACAGCGAACTTGCTGACCGTGTAGCCGTGGCTGGCGATGGTGCCGGCCAGCCCTTCGATCGATGAGATGTTGATGATCGATCCGCGGCCGGCCTCCTTCATGGGCTTGACCGCGGCGCGGATCCCCAAAAAGACACCGGTGACGTTGATGTCGAGGACTATGCGCTGCCATTCCGACAGCGCATAGTCCTCGATGGTCCCGATGTTCAGGATGCCGGCGTTGTTGACCAGAACATGCAGTCCACCGAACTCGTTGACCGCGGTGTCCACCGCGGCCGTCCACTGCTCGGGCTGGGTGACGTCGAGGTGGACGTAGCGGGCCGCGTCGCCCAGTTCGGCGGCGACGGCCCTGCCCTCGTCGTCGAGGATGTCGCCGAGGACCACGTGAGCGCCTTCGGCCACCAGCGCCCGAACATGCGATGCGCCCATGCCGCGTGCGCCGCCACTGACCAATGCGACCTTTCCGGTCAACCGCCCAGCCATAGCCTCTCCTCGTCGCTTCGTTGCGTTGCCGAACCTAGGTTCATATTGGTCGGGATTCCGCCGATTCGTCCACCTCCGGTGGCGCCAGTGCGGCCGCGGGCTCGATGTGCTTGCACCGTCCGACGAGCTCAGCGAGGCTGGCGTCGTCCTCGGCATCGCCCGGAACCGACAAGCTGATCCCCGAGCACACGCCCGAATACCACTCGGCCAGGATATGGGGGATCTCCGGGTAGCTGCCCTGGGGCACAACGAGATCCATTACTTCGTCGGTGAGGTGGCCGGCGAGATCCGTCCAGTCCGCCCGATGGGCCATCTCGGAGAGGGCCAGCCCGACATCTTCGAGGCCGAAGTACTCCAGCTGTCGGCGATACGCGGGGGTGCTGTACAGGAACGCCAACTCGGCGCGACGGGGCTCGCGGAGGCGTTCGACGCCATCGTGGGTCGCGGCCATCATGGGCTGGGGATTGGTCACCACGGCGGGACCGCCGTCGGCTCGCTGGGCGGTCGCGGCCCCCTGCGCCAGAGCGGGAAGCGTGCTCGCCCGCAGCACGCGCGGGTGTGAGTTGGTGGGGTGACACACGAAGCCGTCCGACAACTCGCCGGCCAGGTTGCACATGCGCCGGTTCACCCCACCGGTCCAGATCCGCGGCGCCCGATGAGCTATCGGGCCCGGGTTGAAGTAGGGCTGCAGCCGCTCGAATCGGTAGTGCGGTCCGCTGTGATGCAGGGGCGCGCCGGTCTGGAACGAATCGAAAATCGCGCGTAGCGAATTCACGTAGTCGCCCAGGCGCGACACCGGGTCCGACCACTCGGTGGAGAATCGGCCGACGATGTTGCCGCGCACCTGCGAGGCGATCCCGAGCTCAAAGCGGCCATCGGAATACTTCGCCAGATCCCATGCGGCGTAGGCGGTAAGCATCGGACTGCGCGGAAAGGCCACGATCATGCTGGTGCGGACGATGATTCGCTGGGTATGAGTCAGCGCCAGCGTTGCCACGGTGAACGCGTCATGAATGGTTTCCGGAACATGGATCACGTCGAAGCCCAGCCGCTCCACCCGCTGTGCCCAAGCGGCGACGTCCTTGAGGTCCATTCGTGGCGGCCAGGACGCGATCATCTGCATGGCGCGCCGCGTTGACTCGCTCACCGGGCCAGCCCGCCCAACAGCAGTGTGGTGGTGTGGTCCATCCAAGCGGCATCGAGATCGCGTTCGTTTGCCAGGGCCATCATCACGGTTCCGCCGATCATGTCCAGCAAGATCCGGGCGTCGACGTCGGGGGGGGCTTGCCCGCTGGCCGCGGCGTGGTCGAGGAAGCGCTGCAGTTGACCGTAGCTGCTGCTCTGTAGCCGGCTGAGTAGCCGGGCCGAAAGGCCGGGCTCGGAGGGCAATTCGGCCATCAGCCCGGACAACGCGGAATGCACCGCCGGTCTGCTGAACAGATCGATGGCGGCACGCAGTAGTGCGCGGATGCCCGATTCGAGTCCATCGGTCAACGGCAGCTCGGTACTGGTCGGGTTGGGAAAGACCGCCTCGTATACCAACTCGATCTTGGTGGGGAACCGGCGGTAGACGGCCGGGGGAGTGGCGCCGGCCCGCGCCGCGACCAGGGGAATGGTGAGCCGGGCATACCCGATCTCCTCGAGGAGCTCGGTCGTCGCACGCAACACCGCGGCATCGATGCGGGCATCCCTCGGTCGTCCCTGCGATCGAACTCGAGGTTCGGGCTGGTCAGTCCATGCCGTTGACTCCATTACGATCGGATCGTAATGTAATTCACACCGCGAGACAATGGTGCGGCACTGTCGAGAGGCAGAACGGCGGCCCGGACCCATTTACCCCGACTCGTGGATGCGGCCGTCCGATGCCGACGTTCGTCCGGACTCCGAACATGCGCGATCCGCACCCTGCGCTGTCGCTATGGTCGAATGGGCTGCTCGTCCTTGATATCCGTCCCCCCCAGATCTTTTGATCCGCATCTTTCATCGTGCTTGGACAGCGGCGACCTAGATACCACCGGAATCAAGCGCGAATGATTAGTGCGCAGGACGTCTCCGGCTAAAACGCCGGCCGGGTAGCGCCAACATTCTCCGTGGCGGGGCACCCCGGAGTTGTTGCCGGCTTTTCCGCTCCCACCGGCGACGCCGGCGGGATGTTCTTGATTGTCCGGACGCTGATGCGCGCGCCGCGGCTTGGTATCAAGGTGACGTACTTTAGCGTCGGCGTCTCATCGGCCGCCGTTGTGGTTATCAATTCGGCCCGCCGCAGGACCTCACGTAAGACAACTCTCATTTCGACGAGGGCGAAGGTGGCCCCGAGGCAGCGGCGAGCGCCGCCTCCGAACGGTAGCCAGGTGGTCGGCCCCGGAGATACGCCTATCATCCGATCTGGGTCGAATCGGTCGGGATCGGGATAGAGCGCGGCGCTGGCATGCACCAGCCCGATTCCTGGCAGCGCCCATGCCCCAGCCGGTAGCTGGTAGCCGGCCACCTCGACGGGCGCTGCAAGCACCCGGCCCACCGCGAATGCCAGCGGGCGGATCCGCAACGTTTCCTTTACTACCGCGTCGAGGTATTCGTCGCCGGCGGCATCGCCTGCCGCGCTGGCGTGGGCCGCCGCCACCGCCCTCGTCAAGATCGTTGGGTGGCGGGTCAGGCGCTCTAGCGCCCAGGCCAAGCCTGTCGCGCTGGTGTCATACCCGGCCACTAGCAACGTGACGAGTTGGTCACGTAGTTCGCGGTCCGTCATTGCATTGTCGTTGCCTTCAGTGCGGATCAGCATCGCCAGCACATCGGCGCGTTTGCCTAGTTCAGCGTCGTTGCGACGGTCGGTGATCTCCGCGTACAGGAGGTTATCCACATCGGCAATTCGCTTTCGCAGCCCTCGCCACGGACGGCGGCTGAGAAGCTTCGGATTGGCGAGCGCCAAGGTGCCCCAAGGGCCCATGCTCAGCAGCCGCGGCACGGCCGTGCGCAGCGCCGCGAGGCGAGCCGGGTCGGTGGCGCCGATTACCGTCCGCAGGATCACTTCCAAAGTGATCTCAGACATCCTCACGGTGACCGGGAACGTTCTTCCCGCCGGCCACCCAGCGACATTGTCCGCGGCGATCTCAGCCATCAGCCCGGCTTGGCGGGCAACGGCGTCGCGGTGGAAGGGGGCCAGCATGGTGCGTCGCCGGCATCGATGCGCTTCTTCATCCAGCACCATCAACGAGCTGTCCCCGATCAAGCCGCTCAACAGCGCATTCGCGTCGCCCGCGTGGAAGATGTGGGTATCGCCGGTAAACACCGTCTTGATGTCGCCAGGATCGGCCAGGTATACCTGCGTGCCCATCCTCGCGATCCGCAGTGTGAATACGTCGCCGTACCGGCGCCGGCAGGCGGCCAGAAATTGCGGCCCGCGCAGCAACATCAATGCGGCTTGTAGTGACCGAGAAAGTGGTGGCCCTGGCGGCAGAACGCCAGAATTATTATGGGGCACTGGCAAATCCTATGGCTCGTGCTTTTATAAAAGTCGACTATGCGGTCAATTGCCGTTATTTTGGCGTAGATGCCATTGGTTTCAATGCTTCAAACATCGAAACCTTAACGCTACGTTGGCACTACCTGCGAAGACTGTTGCGGCTGAAGACTCATGCAAATTCTGCCGTCTGCAAATCGGACAATTTTTCTGACGCCGTCGGTGTCAAATTACCAAAGCTCGCGACACCGTGCAACCAATACTGGATTCATGACTAGAATGCGTAACTAGAATTCACAATTGGAATTTAGAACTAGAATTCATCAATAGAATTAGCGCAAGGATATTTGGGGGGTCCACAAGTATCCGGGTGGACGATCTCGATCGGCGTTTCGGTCCAGAGCGGCCGATCGCCGCTGGGGATCGGGCACGGGAGATAACCGCGCTAAAGCTTGCGCAACAGGGCCGCCGCGCGAACGTCGTCACCGACGGTGAACTGGAGGTGTGTCACCCCGTCGCGTTGCTCGGAGCGGATGGTGACCGTTTCGCCAAACTTGATCGGGCTGCGGTACTCGAGCACGGCGCGGTAGGGGGCCGTCAAGGTCGTCTGTTGGCTGAGTATCTCGTGTATGCCGTGCCAGTAGATGGTGTTGTTGACATGCTCAAACGGATCAATATCTGTGCGACGCAACGGAAAAGGTGTGTCCACACCGGCCGTGATCGGCTCGGTGAGCCAAGGCCGCCACTTGAGCCGGTGGTCGTCGGTGGTGCTGCCGAAGCGGGTCAGGAAAGCATCGGTGAGTCGTGACGGAGTCAAGGTGTCCTTGTTGACGCACAGCCAGAAGCCTTCGGTTTCGATCCGTCCACCGTGCGAGCCCTCCAACTGAACGCGCATGTTGCACCATCTGGTGGAAAGGGCTGCGCACCAACGGCGGAAGGTGATCTCGCTGGGTAGCTCGATCGGCTCGATAACGTCGATCACGGTGCGCAGGACGATCCAATGGGGGTGGACCTCGGCCAATTCGGCATCGGCGAGATGCTCGGCGCCGACTTCTTGGATGTAGCGCGCGACACCATCGAGGCGTAGCCGCATGTGTTCGTCGATATCGGTGGTGGCCAGTCGCCAGCTTGTTCGGTATACGTATCCAGCACCGGGGAGGGCGCAGGGCTCCGGCGTTGTTGATTAGCAGGCTTGTGAGCTGGGTTGATGATCTTTGGTGCCGCGCTATTGGGGCCGGAGTGTAGGCACGGGCTATCTGGAGAACGATCGAGTTGGTTACTGTTCGTCGTTGGTCTGGAGTTGCCCGTGCCTACCGTTTCAGTATTGCGTGTGTCGTCGGTTCCAGAGGTGTTCGACTGCTGGAGTCCTGGTGAGCGCAGCGAGCTCATCGGATCGGAGTTTCTCGATGTGTTGGCCTCGGTGCCAGACCCGAGGGGCCCACGCGGTCGGAGGTATTCGCTGGTGGCTTTGTTGGCGATCGCGGTTCTGGCCACTGCCGCGGGGATGCGCGGCTATGCTGGTTTTGCCGCATGGGCGGCCACCGCTCCCGATGATGTGTTGGCCCAATTAGGGGTCCGGTTCCGGCGGCCCAGTGAGAAGACCTTCCGCGCTGTTTTGTCTCGGCTAGACCCCGCCGACCTCAACGCCAGGATGGGCAGTTACTTCACTGCACACGTGGCCAGCAGCGACCCCAGTGGATTGGTGCCGATCGCGTTGGACGGCAAGATGCTGCGTGGTGCTTTACGCGCCAAAGCGACAGCCACGCATCTCGTGTCGGTGTTCGCCCACCGTGCCCGATTGGTGCTCGGTCAACTCGCTGTCGCCGAGAAAAGCAATGAAATTCCCTGCGTACGTGCCCTGCTCACGCTGCTGCCGGGTAGCTTGCGGTGGCTGGTCACCGTGGATGCGATGCATACCCAGGTCGTCACCGCGAAGTTGATCTGCGCCACCTTGAAGTCGCACTACCTGATGATCGTCAAGTCCAACCAAGCCAAAATACTTGCGCGTATCACCGCGCTGCCCTGGGCCGAGGTGCCCACAGCCGCTACCGACGACTCCCGCGGCCACGGCCGTGTCGAGACCCGCACCCTGCAAATCATCACCGCTGCACGAGGAATCGGCTTCCCCTACGCAAAACAAATCATCCGGATCACTCGTGAACGCTTGATCACCGCCACCGACCAGCGCAGCGTGGAGGTGGTCTATGCCATCTGCAGCCTGCCGTTCGAGCACGCCCGCCCTACCGCGATCATGACCTGGATGCGTCAACACTGGGGAATCGAGAACAGCCTGCACTGGATACGCGACGTCACCTTCGACGAAGACCGTCAAAGGGCACATACCGGAAACGGCGCACAGGTCCTAGCAACGCTACGCAACACCGCGATCAATCTGCACCGCCTCAACGGCGCCGACAACATCGCCGAAGCCTGCCGGATCACCGCTTTGACCGCCAACCGCCGCCTAGACCTCCTCAATCCACAATTCCCCAGCTCACAAGCCTGCTAATCAACAACGCCGGAGCCCTGGGGGAGGGCGACCAACGGCGCTTGGGCGTCAGTGTTGTCCGGCACGTCCTGTCCTCACTGTTGTTGACTTGCGCCGTCGTGACCATGATCGCTGAGCAGCTTCTCCAGCTGCTCGCTGGCGATGTTCAACTTCGATCGGAACATCGATACCACCCGGTCGCGCACCCTCGGCTTGTGCTACAGGGGCGGGAGCAAGTCGGCTAGCAGGTTCAACCGCGCCGAACTCAGCCAGTCGGTGAGCTCGACATCGTCGAGCCAGCGCTGAAAGTTTCGAAGGTCGGAGTGTGTCAGCCGCATCCAGTCCAGATCGGAATCCGGATGTGGAATCGGGGTACAGAGCTCGTTTTTCACCCAGGGCTCCGGCGTTGTTGATTAGCAGGCTTGTGAGCTGGGTTGATGATCTTTGGTGCCGCGCTATTGGGGCCGGAGTGTAGGCACGGGCTATCTGGAGAACGATCGAGTTGGTTACTGTTCGTCGTTGGTCTGGAGTTGCCCGTGCCTACCGTTTCAGTATTGCCTGTGTCGTCGGTTCCAGAGGTGTTCGACCGCTGGAGTCCTGGTGAGCGCAGCGAGCTCATCGGATCGGAGTTTCTCGATGTGTTGGCCTCGGTGCCAGACCCGAGGGGCCCACGCGGTCGGAGGTATTCGCTGATGGCTTTGTTGGCGATCGCGGTTCTGGCCACTGCCGCGGGGATGCGCGGCTATGCTGGTTTTGCCACATGGGCGGCCACCGCTCCCGATGATGTGTTGGCCCAATTAGGGGTCCGGTTCCGGCGGCCCAGTGAGAAGACCTTCCGCGCTGTTTTGTCTCGGCTAGACCCCGCCGACCTCAACGCCAGGATGGGCAGTTACTTCACTGCACACGTGGCCAGCAGCGACCCCAGTGGATTGGTGCCGATCGCGTTGGACGGCAAGATGCTGCGTGGTGCTTTACGCGCCAAAGCGACAGCCACGCATCTCGTGTCGGTGTTCGCCCACCGTGCCCGATTGGTGCTCGGTCAACTCGCTGTCGCCGAGAAAAGCAATGAAATTCCCTGCGTACGTGCCCTGCTCACGCTGCTGCCGGGTAGCTTGCGGTGGCTGGTCACCGTGGATGCGATGCATACCCAGGTCGTCACCGCGAAGTTGATCTGCGCCACCTTGAAGTCGCACTACCTGATGATCGTCAAGTCCAACCAAGCCAAAATACTTGCGCGTATCACCGCGCTGCCCTGGGCCGAGGTGCCCACAGCCGCTACCGACGACTCCCGCGGCCACGGCCGTGTCGAGACCCGCACCCTGCAAATCATCACCGCTGCACGAGGAATCGGCTTCCCCTACGCAAAACAAATCATCCGGATCACTCGTGAACGCTTGATCACCGCCACCGACCAGCGCAGCGTGGAGGTGGTCTATGCCATCTGCAGCCTGCCCTTCGAGCACGCCCGCCCTACCGCGATCATGACCTGGATGCGTCAACACTGGGGAATCGAGAACAGCCTGCACTGGATACGCGACGTCACCTTCGACGAAGACCGTCAAAGGGCACATACCGGAAACGGCGCACAGGTCCTAGCAACGCTACGCAACACCGCGATCAATCTGCACCGCCTCAACGGCGCCGACAACATCGCCGAAGCCTGCCGGATCACCGCTTTGACCGCCAACCGCCGCCTAGACCTCCTCAATCCACAATTCCCCAGCTCACAAGCCTGCTAATCAACAACGCCGGAGCCCTGGTTTTTCACCTCGTCCCCGTCGTAGGCGAGTTCAACGTGCGCGGTAAAGGCGGCACTGAATACCTGCTGGCATCCGCGTACCGCCTGCAGGGTGAGGTGATCGCCGTCGAAGACGGGTTTGGCCGGGCGCTGCGGTGCGCCGTCGGCGGTGCAGTCGACATAGAGGCCCGACGCTGAGCAGGGGACCGATCCGCCGTCGAGCACGATCTCGGTGGAGTCGATGCGCTGGACGTGGCCCATCCTCACCACGTCCTCGATGCGGCGCAGTTGGTCGAATTCGGGCTGTGACACCGTCGCGCACCGATACATGGTTGGCCGTACCGCAGGGTCGAGCCGAAGCAATGTTCCGGCCTTTTCGAGCCGGTCAAACAGATCCCGGATCGATGTTGCTCTACCGATTGCCTCGAGAGTGATGCCGTAACTATCGCGGAACTGCTTGATGAATGTCGGCCCGGGCTGCAGCGTGGCGCGGTCGATCAGCCACGCGTCTCGGGGCTTGATCCAGGTCAGCTGGCCGGGATCGACGCTATTGCGTAGCAACCAAAGGCAGACATCCATGGCGGTCTTGCCCGCGCCGACGATCACGTACCGATCTTTTCCGGTGAACTTGGGCAGATCGTTGGGCGCAATGCAGTCGATCCCGGGCGCCACCGGGTAAGGCGTCGGCCGCATGGACGGCACGACGGCACGCAGGTAGGTGGCATCGACGATGCGACGGCTGACGGTGACCTGGTGTTCTGCTCCACCCAGGGTCCGGAACCGGCCATCACCGAGGTATTCGCTCATCGGGAAGTACTCGACCCGGCCGGTGGGAAGAAACTGCTGCTGCATGACGGCGTCGAAGTAGGCGCAGATCTCGCCGACGGGTGCGAGTTCGTTCAGCCCCTGGTTCCAGCCGACGGCGTCAATGGTGTTGTTGCCCAATGGCCGTGAGTTGACGCCGTAGTACGCCGACGGTTGATGCAGCCGTACGAAGGGGTAAGCCGTGGTCCAGTGCCCACCCGGCGCATGCGCGCGGTCGACGATAACCACCCGCGCATCGGATTCGGTGATGAGCGTGTCGGTGAACGCCATTCCCATTGCACCGGCTCCCACCACGAGGTAATCGGCTTCAATGGCTTTTGCTGGCGCCTGCACATGCTCTCCTTCGCGCATCGGTATGGGGCGACACTGAAGCCGCTGACGGTACGCGACCCACCGTCGCCCTGGCGAAGCGCTCCTTTGCTACCGCCGCGCCGAATGGAGTCTAAGCCCGCGCGCCACTGGACCGACCGTGGATGGGCCGCGGCAAGCGACGCGCGGGAGCCCGCAGGGGTGTCTGCGGAGCACCTCCGGGTGTATGACTGGTTGGGCTGCATGTTTGAGGAGGCCCCATGACGGACCCGAACACCCGAGAACGCACCTATCGATCAGGCTCGGGCGGCGGGTAGCCGGGTGTGGCGCGGGGGTGAGCGGAATTCGGGCCTGCGGGGCTTTCTGCAGGCTCTCACCCAGCGTCGAGTCGCGATCGCCGAAGGCCTGCGCAGCCGATTGTGGCCAACGCCGGCACTGGGCGTAGTGATGGCGATCGCGGTTGGGCTGGCGCTACCCGAAGTCGACAGCGCCGTCGATCCGCACATGCCGCCCGCGCTGACCAGCTACATATTCGGTGGTGGCGCCGATGCGGCGCGGGAACTGCTGAGCGCGATCGCGACCTCGTTGGTGACGGTGACGTCGTTGACGTTCTCGTTGACCCTGATCACCCTGCAGCTGGCCAGCAGTCAGTACACGCCCAGACTGCTCCGCACCTTCGCCGCCGATCATTTCGTTCAGCGCACGCTGGCGGTGTTCCTCGCCACGTTCGCCTATGCGCTGACGGTCCTGCGCAGCGTCCGCAACAAGCGCGGTGAAGGCGCCGAGTTCGTTCCCCAGATCGCGGTAACGCTGTCCTATCTGTTGGCCATGGTGAGTGTGCTGGCCCTGGTCTTGTTTCTGGGCCATCTGGTGCGTCAGATCCGGATCGAGATGATGCTCGGCCACGTCTCGGCTGAGGCGACCGCGACCGCCCACCGCGTGCTGGATCCGCTCGATGACGACGAGCCCGACGACCGCATTCCATCACCTCCGACGGCGCATTCGATGATCGTGACCCAAGCGTCGGGTTTCCTGGTGGAAGTCGATGAGCGCGCCGTCCTGGCCGCAGCGGTGGACGCCGACGCCGTCGTCTGGCTCGACCGTCAAGTCGGATCTTCGCTGATCGCGGGCGTGCCGGCCGCATTCTGCTGGTCGGCGGATCCGTCGTGTCCGCTTGATGCGGAAAGACTGGCGTCGCTGCGCAAACGCGTCTGCGCTGCGATGCGCACCGGTATGGAGCGCACCAGCACCCAAGACATCAGCTACGGGCTGCGACAGCTCACCGATGTCGTGATCCGGGCACTTTCCCCGGGCATCAACGACCCGACCACCGCGGTGCACGGCTTGAGTTCTTGTGCGGCCGTTTTGTGTGACCTCGTCAACTACCGGCTGGGCTATCGGGTGCTGCGCGACGACGACGGGGCGCCCCGGGTAGTCGTCGCCGCGCCGGACCTGGCCGCGCTACTTGATGTCGTGTGCACGCAGGTGCAGCAGTATGGCTCCAGAGATCCGGTGGTGCTGGCCAGACTGCTGTCGCTGCTTCGCGAACTAGCCTGGACGGCGCGGCTGCCGGTGCATCGACGTGCCGTCGCCGGCCGGCTCGTCCGCGTTCAGCAGGCCATCGCCGAACAGGGCTTCGATGCCAGCGTGAGCGCTCAGCTCGATGCACTCGCCGGCGAAGTTCGTGCGGCGATGGATCGGCGGTGGTCACCGGCGATCGGTACCTCGACATGACCGATCTCACCGTGAGCGTCACCGACGGCATCGCGATATTGACCCTGAACCGTCCGCAGCGCCGCAACGCCTACACCGCCGAGATGGGACTGTCGCTCAGCTCGGCCTACCGGCAGTGCGATGACGATGATGCGGTGCGCGCGATCGTGGTCACCGGAGCCGGTGATGCGTTTTGCGCCGGCGCCGATTTCTCCGGGGACACAAATCCTTTTGACGCGCCCGACGGTGGCGGCGGGTTTACCGCAGCACCGATAGATCCCGCGGCATTCGAGTTGCGCACGCCCGTCATCGCCGCAGTCAACGGCCACGCCATCGGGATCGGTCTGACCATCGCCTTGCAAGCCGACATCCGGATCATGGCGGAGTTCGCCAAATACGCGGTCGTGCAGGTCCGTCGCGGAGTCATTGCCGACTGCATGTCGCATTGGACCCTGCCGCATCTGGTGGGCAGTGCGGCGGCAGCGGACATCCTGTTGACCGGGCGCACGTTCGACGGCGCGGAGGCATTGGCCATGGGAATCGCCACCCGAACACTGCCGGGTCCGCACGTGCTCGGACACGCAATGGCCGTGGCGCGCGACATCGCGGCCAACACCGCACCGATGTCGGTCGCGCTGAGCAAGCGGCTGCTGTGGGACACCCTGATCAACGGCTACACACCGCGTCAGGTCGCCGAGCTGGAGACACAACTGCATCGGCGGGTCATGGGCAGTGCCGATGCACGCGAGGGAGTCGAGGCGTTCCTGCAGCACCGCGCCCCACGTTGGAGCGCGTCGGTGTCATCGGCGTGGAAACCGTTGCCCGCACCCGATCATCGGGAGCAACCGTGACAACCGCGGCTACCCCGTGCCGACAGATGTCGGTGAAGGGCGGCAGCTTGGACGGCTAGGCGGGAGTGATCGCCGTCGCTAATTCTTGTGGCACAGAGGTCAATAGCGTGCTAACGATGCCGCCAACGGTGGGACCCGAGACAACCTCCTGAAAATACGGCAGGAACCAGGTCACGGTCGCTGTGGTGGCATGTGGAGCAACGAGAATCCCGTCGAACGGGACATCGAGGACCACGAATCCCAGACCGATCGGCAGCAACAACGGCAGCGTCACCCCACCATTGAGGAAGCCGTTGGCCAAGACAGCAGGAGCATCGACGAGGGCGCCCAATGCCCCCGCAATGTCCCCGCTCTGCACCGCGGTGGTGAAGGCGTTCAAGCTAATTCCGAACCCCTGCAGTGTGCTGAGCGCGGGACCTGCTGCCACGAACGCCACCGCGGGTGCCACGTCGGTGAGTGCTGTGCCACCGAGATTGATGAGGTTTTGCTGGATCTGTCCCCCAATGGCCGAGATCGGGGATAGGTCAGCCAACGCCCGATTCAGCGCCGACGGGTCATACAGCACGGCACCGAGGTCCTGGGCTGCGTTCTGCAGCGACGTGGCGATCGTTTGCCCGTAACCCAGCTGGTTGGCGAGGATCTGACTCAAGAAGGGCGCCGGATTGGCGGCCCACGTGCTGCCCAGGCTTTGCAGGTTGGCGGCCGTGTTCTCGATCAGTTCCTGGTACGGGGCGGCAATGTCCACCGTCGCCTGTGCCGCCGGTGCCGCGGTGGAGCCGAGCAGCGACAGCGACGCGAGCGAGGCAGGCAACGATGCGGAAACGGATTCCACGCTGGCCGCGACGTGCCCGGGAAGGAGCGTGGCCGCGCTGGCGACCCGGGTGGCCGAGGCGGCAACCACGGACTCGGCCGCAGTGACCCGGCCAAGTGTGGCGTTCGCGCCGCTACGCACCGCAGTCGCTACGGCATCGACGGTTCGCAGGCCTGCGGTCCCGATGACGCCAGTGCCGGGGCCAGCGGTTGCGGAACCATCGGTGGGGATCAACGGGTGCCCGAGCAATGCTCGAGCGGGCGCGTTCACCGTCTTGATCAGATTCTGCTCGGCGTTGGCGACTTCGGCGCTTAGGTATGCGGCCCCGCTGCCTTTCAACACGCTCACGAACTCGTCATGAAATGCTGCCGCCCGGGCGCTGAGGGTTTGGTACTCCTGAGCGTAGGAGCCGAATAGCGTTGCAATGGCGGTGGATACCTCATCGGAGGCTGCGGCTGCTATCCCCGTCGTGGGGACCGCGGCCGCCGCGTTCGCCACCCCCAGCGTCGAACAAACATCCACCAGATTTTCCGCGGACGTGGCCACCATGTCCGGCAGCACGGTGAGAAATGACATGTCTACCTCCTGCCCGGTCATCATCGACCCATTGGCATGGCAGAAACGATCGCAGCACCTTGCCAGCTCCACTAGGGACTTTCGTCGTTACCTGGTCGGGGCCCGCGTTCACATTCGCAGCTGTCCGGTTTCGGCCGGCTTGCGGTCACTCACCTACCAGGTGCCGGTCGACGGGATTGATGCGATTGACGACCAGGGGGTCAGTCCGGGTGAACGGGAAGTCCGGCAGGTCGTCGATGTGGGTGTTGAAGGTGGCGGCCAGCACCTCGCGCGAGTAGGCGCTCACCGAAGCGCGGTAGCCGATGTCGCCGGGTGTGGGTTGGTCGAAAAAGATGGTGAAGTGCCACTCGTCGCAGTCGATCACCTCGATGTGGTGCGGATAGGCGCGCGGGATGAAGTAGACGTCTCCCGCGTTCAGGTGCCAAGTGTCCAGGGTGCCATCGGGGTCCATGACTGTCATCCGGGCCGAACCCTTTTGTACATAACCCATTTCGGCCGTGACGGGGTGCCAATGCGGTTCGCGCATGCCATCCTCCTTGATCCGCAGTGAGTACATCGACAAGTCCTTCAACGCCGGCCAGTACTGCACCCGCGCGAGCCGCGCCGAACCGACCGCGACGCTGATGGGCGGTTGCTGAGCCTCCACCGCAAACTTGTGCGGGTCGTTGTACCAGGCAGTGCCGGGGGCCACCGCAGGGCCGGATCGGGCCGCCAGCGCTCGGTGGGAGGCGCGACGACGGATCGTGCCGAACGCGGCGGCGTCCAGGTCGTAGGTGTTGCCCAGCACGGCATCGGTCATCGCGCCAAACGCAGCGCCCAAGCCGAAGTCTTCGGGGCGTTCGTGGCGGAAGGCGATGATGAACTCGGCGACGTCCTCGCCGATGTTCTCGATGTGGTGCAGCGACCCCGAGTCGATGTGGAACATCTCGCCGGCGCTGACGGTGAATGACGAGAACTGGCTTCCGCTGTCGAGCACTGACACCAGTGAGGTTCCGGACACGCAGTAGGTCAGCTCGTTGGCGTTGGCATGCCAGTGGGGGGTACGCATCGCGCCCGGGTTGATCAGCACTCGCTTGATCGACATGCCTCGCAGGATCGGGAAGGTGTCAGCGGTGACTCGGCGGATCGAACCCAGGTCGCTTTCCTCAACGATTTCGCCATCCCACAGGGAGATGGCGTGGGTGGTGAGGCGGTCGGACGTCGTGGTCATTGAAGGTTCCTCTCCGGTAGCGGCAACCGGCTTGGGTCGATGCCTTTGCCATACCTCGGATCGTCGCAGCGCCGGCGAGTGACCGTCCAAGACTGATCTCGAATGGTTCAACAATCGGCGCCTATCAATGCGAAACGGGGCCTTGATCGCAGGCCCAGGCCTGTCGGGTAGTTCGTATCGGTGGCATCGTGGAGGTCACCCTGGTGGGGAGGATTCTGATACTCGAGTGGCATTGCACAATTCGGGGTAAGGCGGCGTTCGTAGCGGCAGTCGTAATCGGGCAAACGGAGGCAGCAATGACCGAGACGCACAAGGTCGACTTCAGCGATGTGCGGTGGGGGTCGGTGGAGTGGACAAATCTCTGCACGCTGTACTTGCGGGCATGCGAGAGCCGCTCGCCGGCGCCAATTCTGGGCGACACGGCGGCAGCGGAGGCGGTGCAGCGCATCGAATACGACTGGGGCCGCATGGACCGCACCATGTGGCCCGCAACCAGCCAATACATGGTCACCATGCGGGCCAAGCAGTTCGATGACTGGTGTACGGACTTTCTGGGGCGCCATCGCAACGCCGTGGTTCTGCACCTGGGGTGCGGCATGGATACCCGAGCCTTCCGGCTGCACCCGCCACAGAGCGCGCAATGGTACGACGTCGATCAACCGGATGTGATCGCGTTGCGGCGCAAGCTCTACGACGACTGCGTCGGCTACCGGATGATCGGGTCGTCGGTGACCGATGAGGCGTGGCTGGACGAGATACCCACCGATCGCCCAACGCTGCTGGTCGCAGAGGGCCTGCTCATGTATCTCACCGAGCCGGAGGTCCGGATGTTGCTGCAGCGTGTGACGGATCGGTTTGGTGCCGGGGAGCTTGCCTTTGACACAACGTCGCCGTTGGGGCCGCGGCTGTCCAAGGCCTTTACCAAGGGCATCACCAAGTGGGGTATCAGTGACGTGCGGGACCTCCAGCAATGGAACCCGCGGCTGCGCTTCCTCGAGCAGACCCATGTTGGGGCGCTTTGTGCACGCATACCCTCGGCGCCGATACGACTGCTATGGCGGCTGGTCTATGCCACACCGGTGCGAAACTTCGACGTGCTCAACCGGTTTGCGTTCTAGTTCAGGCCACAACTCGGGGCCTCGCTCGGCCCCCGTCTAGTTAGGTGCCGTCGCTAGCCGCTCGTTGGATGCCTGCCAATGCCAAACAGTATGTATGGCATTGGAAAACTATTCGGTGCAAATGGTGTGATTGAACGGGAAATGTTGCCTAGCAATGCATTTCGTCAGTTCGGAGAGGGCGATTTCGGTGCAGGGCGGCAGGCGTTGCGCAGGCGGGGCTAGCTGGCCGTGAATTGGCCCAGCTCGTAGATGCCGAGGGCTTTCTCGACATCGGCGACCTGGTCGACCACCCCTTGAAAACCGGCCTGGCCGAACTGCCGGTGCTCCTCGTCTTCGAACCCTCGGCCAGGTCGCGGAACTCTCCGGCCGGCATCACGTCCCGCAACGCCGGAAAGATGACGGTGTCTTCGCGTGCCTCGTGCGGCTCGTACATTCGGATGAACGCCGTCATATCCCGGACCAGGGCGTCTCGCCCTGGCTGGCCGGGCGCGCTACCCGCTGCGGCGGTAGCGGCGAGAATCCGGTCGGTGACTCCCCGGCCTCGTTGGTGCTGGGTGCGCAGTACGGAAGTGGTGTCGGTGAATTTTCCGGCCTGCTCCAGCATGGGAAAGACATATCGTTCTTCGAGGGCTTCGTGATAGTTCTCGACGAACGCTCGGATTATCTGAGCGCTGGCGTTGAGTTCTTGTGTGGGAGCCGGATCGCCAACTTGCAGGCGGTGGATCCCTTCTCGGTAGATCAGCAAGATTCGTTTGAGGACCCCGTGCTCGCGCATCAGGTCTTCGGGAGCGGTGACGGTCACCTGCTCGGATGAGGATGCGCCCGCGTCGGCTGGCTTGCGCGGTGAACCGGTGCAAGCCGACAGGGCGATCGCACCGGTTACGGGCATCGCGATTCCGAAGAGGCGACGGCGGCTCAGGGGCCGGTGTGGCTCATCGATCACGATCGCACCTCTCGTGACCAGCCGCCTCAGCGGGAGGAGGCGGCCAGGTCCAATAGTTCGTCTACCGACCACTGATCGTCGGCGTGGTTTCCATATTTGGTGGCCAGCACCCGGCCGTCTGAACCGATGAGGAAGTCGGCCGGAAGTCCCAAGTGTCCCTCACCGATCCCCGCGGCGCCGCGCCACGATTGGCCCTTCATTCCCCGGCTCGCGGCCATCCAGGCCCGTGGGCTTAGCACGGCTTTCGGCGAGGACTCGACACCGAACTCGCGGTAGAGCTCTTTGGCGGGGTCGGCGATCGTCGCGAAGGGCAGTTCCGCCTGATACTCACGCATCGCCGAAGCGCTGGAGTGAAACACCGCGACCTCTCGGATTCCGGCGGCGACGATCTCATCGTGTCGTCCGCTGATCGACCGGAGATGAAGGTTGCAGATCGGGCAGCCGGCGAAGCGGCGGAACTGTAGATGTACCAGGTGATCCGGGTCGGGCACTGGCACCGTCTGGTCATGGATGTCGCTGAGTTGATGCGCGGCGAGAACGTCACCGACTTCGATTCTTCGCATGCAACCAGCCAACCACGAGCTTCCGACACCGGGTACCCAGTGCGCTGCATGATTCAGCCATCCGGCCCGAACGGCGTCAGGTCGTTCGATGAGCTGTTGCGGCCGGCGCCGGGCCGGGTGTCTTCTGGTGGCGACTGCCGGCCATGGGGTGCAGCGTCGGGTTCGGGCGTGCGCTCGAGCGACGACGTTTGGCTCAGTGCGGTCAGCGCCGACCATTTCGGCAAGAAAGCCAACGGTATGAAGGCCAACACCGCCAGGACGACTGCCACCACAAACACCACGCTGTACGCGCGCGAAAGTTCGTGCAACACGGGCTGGTCAAGGGGGACGCCGGGTCGGTGCTCACGCAAGATCTCGGCCTTGCTGGCGCCGGAGGCATTTTCGCCATTGTTGAGCTGGCTGGTCAGGATCACCGACATTAGCGCGGTGCCTACCGCGGCTGCCATCTGCTGATTGACTTTGATCAGCGTTGAACCCCTCGCGATCTGGTTGGGGGCCAGGCTCTGCATTGCCACCGCGACAAGCGGCATCCTGGTGCAGCCCATGCCCATGCCCAGGATCGTCAGACCGATCAACAGCATCGGAAGGTAGTCGCGCTGGGTGGCGACCCCGAAGGCGAAGACGCCCATACCGGTGGCAATCAGCGTGACGCCGATGACGAGTACCCCGCGAGCACCGCGTCTGTCCACCAACGCTCCCGCCAACGGCACTGCCAGCGCGGCGCCGATTCCGCGGGGCAGCAAGCTCATCCCGGCTTGCAGCGGGGTGTGGTCGAGCAGCTGTTGGAAGTAGCTGGGAAAGAGCACCCCGGCGCCGAAAGTCGAGACGATGTAGAGAAACATCGCCACGTTGGCCAAGGTGAGCGCGCGGTTGGTGAGCAGGCGCAGATCGATGAGGGGCTTGTCCGCGCGGTAGAGGGCATGAAACACAAACCCGACTATCAAGGCGATACCGATTCCCGCCGGTACCCACACGTGGCGATCGGCCACGGTGCCATAGATGGGGATTTCCGACATCCCGTACAAAAACGCCGGCAGGCCCGGCGACAGCAGCAGCATCCCGACGACGTCGAAGGTTTCCGACGGTGCGGGCGTATCTCGAGGGAACACGACCGCGGCCAGACCCACCGCGACCACCCCGACCGGCAAGTTGACCCAGAAGATCCACTGCCAGCTATAGCTGTCGATGAGCCAGCCGCCCAAGGCGGGACCAAAAGCCGGAGCGAGCACACCCGGAATCCCCAGCACGGCCATCACACGGCCAACCCGTTTGGGGCCCGCCTCGCGGTTGACGATGGTCAGGGCCAGCGGCGCCAGCATGCCGCCACCGAGACCCTGCACCACTCGAGAAGCGATCAGCAGGGCGATGTTTGGCGCAATCGCGCACAGAAGTGAGCTCAGGGTGAACACCAATATCGAACCCATGAACATTCGTTTGGTACCGAATCGGTCGGCCGCCCAGCCTGCCAGGGGGACCACAGCAGCCAACGCAAGCGTGTAGCCGGTGATCGTCCAGGCAACGACGGCCTGGGTCGAACCGAAGGTGTCGACGAATGTGCGCTGTGCGACGGTGACGACGCTGGTGTCCACCATGGTCATGATCGAGCCCAGAACGCACACGCCGGCAATCCGCCACAGTCCGGCGTCCAGCCCGGTCCGGATAGCTGTGTTGGTCTCGGTTGTCCGGATGAGTGTCCGGTGATCTCGGTCGGCGCGGGGTGCCCGCGCGGCGCATCACCATAGGATCCGGAACCCTTGGGCCACGCCGGAAGTTGGGGTCGGGGACGCGTCCGCCGCTGGAGCTAGAGCCGGCCGTTGGCGCCGACTGGGGGTGATGGAATTTGTCACGGGGAGCGCGACGCCCCAACTTGGCGTTCCGCGCGGTCCACACCGCTGTCCTTCACGCGGACCGCAGGAGTGAGCTCTTCGATGGCGCGCAGAGCCGTCGACGTCCTTTCGTCCCAGTCGCCATTGACCACCACGAACGGGCGTCTGGCCGTCTTCAGGGCGTGTTGGCAGCGCGCGAAGAACTCGCCGCGATCGCCGGGCCGGCCACCCCTCTGGTTTGCGTTGCAGGGCAGATCGGGTTTGGTGAGCAGCGTGAGATCGTAAGGACGCCGGGCACAACAGTCGAGTTCGCGCGGGCTGTGCCCAAGCAGGAACTCGGCCCATACGGTGGTCGCGAGGGGGCCGGTGTCGCAAATCAGGATGCGATCG
Source organism: Mycobacterium pseudoshottsii JCM 15466 (assembly GCF_003584745.1). Classification (NCBI taxonomy): domain Bacteria; kingdom Bacillati; phylum Actinomycetota; class Actinomycetes; order Mycobacteriales; family Mycobacteriaceae; genus Mycobacterium; species Mycobacterium pseudoshottsii. The sequence goes on along the minus strand of NZ_AP018410.1, from coordinate 3,313,644 downwards.
GCATTGCGGGCCAGCGCCTCTTCCGACGCGATTTGTCCGCGAACGATCTCGGTCCAATCCTCTAGCGAGTCGGGATTGAGCCCCCGCGGTGTCCTTGCCCACTCCGGCACCCACGTCGTTCCGAGCCTTTCTGCGAGGGCTCGTGCGAGGGTGGTCTTACCGGTGGATGCGGGGCCGATGATGCTGATGCGCTTCGCGAAGGCAGGCCGCACGCACCGTGGGATGTAGCGCCAGTAGGCAAGCGGGTCCGCTCTGATGCGCGTTCCGCTCACCGGAACGATGTTGCGGGCTTGATCGACCGCCACGAAACGCGCTCCGAGAACCTTGGCGAGGTCCTCGCCGTAAGGCTCGGAAGCAAAGACGAAGTCGGGGCGCCGGGGGAGTACCCGCTCGAGGCGCTGCTTCCAGATGTCCCAGTACGACGGATGCTCCGGCGGATGCTGTGGGTTTTCCACGGCAACGGTAACCACGTGGTCGAAGGGAAACAGCTCACGCATCCAGGCAAATCGTTGGGTACCCGAAATCGGGTCTTCGTCCTGTACCGAGATCACGATGGTCAGATCATCCACCCATCGGCTTGCGAACTCGCCGAGATAGACGTGTCCGGCATGGGGTGGCAGGAACCTCCCGAGCACCATGCCGTGAGTCACGAGGGTGCTCCCGCGGTGACGGGGCTTCCGGGCCTACCGCTGGGCCGATCGGATCCAACCGTCGGCGCCTCCCCGACGGTGCGCCCGAGCAACTGCCGTGTGACGCCTCTCATCCGCGGGTAGCCGCCGAAGATCTGCGTCATCGCCGCACTATCTCGTCGCCCAGCGCCTGCGCGCAGTCTCGCGTAGCCCGTAGGACACCACCGTGGGGTAAAACATGATGGTCACCAGGATAAACGCCGATCTCTGACGGTGCGGCAAGTTTCTGCGCAGCATTCAAAAGATTGGGCGGGCGTCGAAAACGGGGGACCACTCAGTTTGCTGGCGGTGCCACCGGCGGTGGGTGGTTCACGCCCAACCCCGCTGGCGTCCTGGTGCGTCAGGCAGGGGGGATTTGTTGGCGGCCTGTCGGTTCACGGGAACACCAGCTTCATGATCTGCGGCAGCGCTTGGCGAGCAGCCATCCGTCCCGCCTCACGGGCGCGGTCGATCTGGTGGAACTCGAGAAACCCAATGCCGCTGGGATTGGGCTGAATCACCACGTCGGCGTGCGCTAGTACCTCGGAGGAGGTCATCGCGCTGCCAATCGTCAACGCGCGCAACAGGGTATCGGTGATCCCTGGCACCTGTAGCCGCTTACCATGCCGACTGTCTGGAGCGCTGTCCCGATTGCCGCCGGCCACGTTCACCGCAATCACCGGGCCTTCCGGCCCGGCGAGCGCGGTCACGGGCACGTTGTCGAGGATGCCGCCGTCGACGTGCAGGGACCCCGCATGGGCCATCGGCGGGTACATCACCGGCAGCCGCATCGAGCAGCTGATCACGTCGGTGAGTAGACCGCTGCGGTGCACGACCGACTGGCGGGCCAGTAGATCGACACTGACGCAGCGGAACTGCTTCGGCAACTCCTCGACCAGCCGGTCCCCGAAGGCACTGCGCAGGGCGACCTCGGTGCGCTTCCCCCGCAGGAATCCCTTACTCGGGAGGGTGAAGTCGCTGTGGTTCTTGCGCACGAAGTACTCGTAGATGTAGGCGTCCACTCCGGCCGCGTCCACGCCGTCGGCGGCCAGCGCCGCCATGAGCGCGCCCATACTGGTGCCGGCGTAGCGGTCGACGGTGATCCCGGCCGCCTCCAGCTCCTCCAACACGCCTAGGTGGGCACACGCCAACGCACCGCCGCCGCCAAGGACCAGCCCGACCGAACGGCCGGCGATGCGCGCGGCCAGAGGGCGCAGGTCGTCGGCAATCGTTGCGGGGTGAACCGTATGCACCGACCGCGGGGTGATCAACTCCTCCCACTCCCGCCGGTACACGGGAGCCGCCGAGGGGCCGGTGAGGACCAGGTCGACGCCCGGTGCTTTGGCCGTTAGTCGCCGAGGAGGCGCCAAGAAGTCCCGGGCCACCAGCACCACCCGATCGGCGACGCGCACGCAGAAGTCCAGCCACGGTCCGTCACCGACCGTCGCCTGCAACACCACCCGGTCGGCGGACCGCTCGGCACGCTCCAGCCCGTCGGCGTTGACCCGGCCGGGGGCCACCGCCCGCAGCCGCTGGGACAGGGCGGCGCACAGTTCGGTGGCCACCACCGTCGCGGGCGCGCCGGCGTCGACACCGATGACCGCGACGACGACCTCTCGTGCCGGCGGCCGGCTAGCCGTGCGCGATGTCGGCACCTGACGATTGGCCAGTACCGAGGCCAACACACCGAGCAGCCGCGCGTCGGCGATCTTGGCGAATTCGGACTTGGGCACGCGCAGCAGGGACGAGTCGCGCACCGCCAGGACCGACGCGCTGCGGGGCGCGTCGCGCAGCACCCCGACTTCGCCCACCAGCTGGCCGCGACCCAGTTCGGCCACCAAGCCGTGTTCGTCGATCACCTGCAGGCGCCCGCTGCGCACCACGTAGAGCGAGTCCGATACGTCGCCGGCCCGGAACAGGTACGAACCCGCTTGCAGCTCAACGTGTTCGGCGTGGCGATGCAGGTCGGGCACGGCCTGCAGCACGTTGATATCGGGGGAAGTCGACACAACCGGGGCCACGCTCGGCTGCGGTAGGGGCGTCTGCGCCGGCGGTACGGATTCGGGCGTGACGGCCTCTGCGGGGGCAGGGCGGATGCGGCCCAGCCAAACCGCGCCGAGCGCGACGGCGACGAAGCAGATCGCCGCCATCGTCCAGCCGCGGCGCAGAGACTCTTCAGCCGCACCAGGCGCCGGTGTACCCACCAGAATCACCAGCAGCGCGACGCCGATTACGGCCCCGACCTGGCGGATGGTTCCGGTCACCGCCGAAGCGGTGGCATAGCTGCTGCCCGAGGCCAGCCCGGCCAGGGCGGCGCTGCCCAACAGCGGGAACGCGGCGCCCACACCGATGCCCTGCAATATCTGGCCGGGAAGCCATTCGCCGAGGAAGTTGGGGGTGGTCCCGACGCAGGTCAGGTACCACAGCAGGCTGCCGGCCCAGATCAGCGCGCCGACGCCGATGATGACGCGGTAGCCGTGCCGGTCGGCAACCCGGCCCAGCAGCCCCGCGGTGACGGCCGCGATGATCGCGGCCGGACACACCGCCAGGCCGGCCTGTAGCAGCGTGTAACCCCACACGTAACTCAGGAACAGGACATGGGTAAGCAGATAGGCGTAGAAGCCGGCGCTCGCGATGGCGGTGAGTGCGCTGCCGGCCACGAACGAGCGGATGCGCAACAGCGCCGGCTCCACCAGCGGCGTCGGGTGGTTTCGCGAGCTCACGACAAATCCGATCATCGCCAGCGCCGCGGCCACCAAGGACCCGATTGCGGGCAGGCTGGACCAGCCCCAGTCCGGGCCCTTGATCAAGCCCAGGGTCAGCAGTCCCAGCGCAGTGGCCAGCATCGCCGCGCTCCGAACGTCGGGCACCCGTCGACGCCCGCAAGCCCGGCTCTCCACCAGCGCCCGGCGCGCGGCCAGCACTGCCACGATGCCCAGCGGCAGATTCACCAAGAAGACCCAGCGCCAGTTCAGCGCCTCGACGAGCGCGCCCCCAATGGGTGGGCCGAGACCGGCCGCGATCGCCCCGGCGGCACCCCACAGGTTCACCCCGTGGGCTCGCCGCTCGGCGGGAAAGCTCTCCACGACGAGCCCGAGTGACCCGCGGGTGGCGGTCTTCGGGGGTACGGGTTCGATCGGGCTCTACTGCGTTGACGCCGCGGTGCACTGTGCTGGTGCGCACACGGTCTACTACGACGACGACCCGGTGCGGATGGCGGTCGCTGAGCAACTTGGAGCCGAAGTCGCCGACATCAACGGCAAGCGGGAGAAAAACTTCGATCTTGCGGTGGATGCCTCTGCCGATCCCGAACGGCTCAAGATGGCGCTGCGGTCGGTGGTGCCGGAAGGACATGTCAACAGTGTGGGCATCTACTTCCAGGATGTCGCGTTGCCGATGCTGCAGCTATATATGCGTGGAGTCCATTTTCACAACGGCAAAGGTCACGCTCGGCCCAGCATGACGCCGACACTCGACGCGGTTGCCGCGAATGTGCTGCATCCCCAATTGGTCACCTCCGGGATCTACGGATGGGACGAGATGCCGGAGGTGCTCACCTCAAAGCAGGCCGGGCATAAGCCGATCTTCGTACTCGACGCGTCTGGCCATTGAGCTCGGGGATCTCGCCCATCGATTGCCATTACGTCACGTGACGTAACTGTGCTGCGCTAGGCCTCGATCTGGGGCTCGGGTGCGGGCTCTTTGGGTGGTGGGGGTACGCACGGGGGGTAGATCCGCGGATGGTCAAAGCGGGGTCATGCAATCGGGTCGGTCCCGTGTGTTGTGTGGATCCGCGGCCGGTCCGTTCGGGATGACTCGTCGCGATGATCGCCTCGATAGTTTGTGGAGATGCGCTCGTTGGCTATTGTCACGTGACGAAAACGTGTACGCATGGCGCGGGGAAGGTCGGGCGAGCACATCGCCGTCGATGTCGTCGTGGCGGTGTTGGCAGGCGACGTCGGAGACCTGGCTGTGTCAACAAGCGACGGTCACCAAGACGTGTGTGGCGATCCCTATATATGCCACCCAATGTGCCGATAAGCGACATTATGTCAAGTTAACCACTGCATATTGCATCAGATGAATCAACGCCTGACCTGTTTCTCACCACCGCTCCTCCCGTCGTTTCGGCTGTGTTGCAGGACTTTTCGCCCGCCATACCGGTGGTGAGCGGCCGTCACCCGCCGCGTCGGCCAAAAGGCCTCGCATCCATTGGCTATAGAGAGGCTGCCGGATACTCATAGATCGAGGACGATGCGCAGTGCCGCATCAACGCGGCGCATCTCATCGAAGTTCCATCTTTGGTCAAGACCTCCAGCGCCTTCGTTGTGTCTTCGTCGGGCCTGAAGGTGATGGTGTTAGCCATCGCAACAGTGTACGACATTTTGTAAGACGATCGTTGGGGGCCACATGAGCGGTTTCTCTCCCCGGCCGCGGCAACGATGAATCCATTCGGCTCTACCTGGGGGCCATTGAGGGCCGCGAACTCCGATCGGTCACGTCCGCTGCAACGGAGACGAGGACACCGTTGAGACAGTCGCGCTACGACCATGTCTCTGAAGATGGCATTCTGCAGTTGCCGGTTGACAAGACGGATACCGGACAGCCGTACCCCGCTCTCGGCGGATAGGGCTGTCTTCGCGTGACACCAGAACACGCATGAGATGGAGGACCGATGCCGCAATGAGCCCGGTCGCCGAATTCGACTTCATCATCGTAGGAGCAGGCAGTGCGGGCTGCCTGCTCGCCAACCGGCTCAGCGCCAACCCTGATCACCGTGTGCTCTTGATCGAGGCCGGCGGCAAGGACAACTGGTTCTGAATCAAGGTGCCGGTGGGCTACCTGTACACAATTGCCAACCCCCGCACCGACTGGTGCTTCACGACCGAGGCTGACCCGGGTCTGGCCGGCCGCAGCATTCACTACGCACGGGGCCGCGTGATCGGCGGCTGCTCATCGATCAACGCCATGATCCACATGCGCGGACAGGCCAGCGATTACGACCTATGGGCGCAGGCCACCGGCGACCAGCGATGGCTTTGGGGCGGCCCGGACAGCTCCGGCGAGACACTGGCGATCTACAAGAAGTTGGAAAACTACTTCGGCGGAGCCGACGACTGGCACGGCGCCGGTGGCGAGATTCGCGTTGAGCGGCCAAGGGTGCATTGGAAGATCCTCGACGCCTGGCAGGCCGCCGCTGCCCAGGTGGGCATTGCTCCGATCGACGAGTTCAACCGGGGAGACAACGCCGGTAGTGCGTACTTTCATGTCAACCAACGGCGTGGCCTGCGCTGGTCGATGGCCGATGCTTTCCTGCATCCCGTCGCCCACCGGCCTAATCTCACCATCTACACCCAGACCCAGGCCTTAAAGCTACTGGTGGACAACCGGGTTCACGACGATCAGCGTCGCGGTGCCTGGACCACAGCTCAGCACCGCGCCACCGGCGTGCGGCTGCTCAAAGATGGCCAAATCGTCGACGTCCAAGCCCGTCGAGAGGTGATCCTGAGCGCCGGAGCGATCGGGTCGCCGCAGCTGATGCAGGCCTCGGGTCTGGGCCCGGCCGGGCTGCTTGCCGAGCATCAAGTGCCGGTGGCCGTCGACCTGCCGGGAGTGGGTGAAAACCTCCAGGACCACCTGCAGCTGCGAACGATCTACCGGGTCCGGGGCGCCCGGACCGTCAACACGCTGTACCGGAATTGGATCAGCCGGGCAGGCATGGGACTTCAGTACCTACTGCTGCGATCGGGGCCCTTGACCATGCCGCCCTCCACGCTGGGCGCCTTCGCCAGAAGCGACCCCGCGCTGGCCAGTCCCGATTTGGAGTGGCATGTGCAGCCCTTGTCGTTGCCGAAATTCGGCGAACCCCTGCACCGTTTCGGAGCGATCACTCCCTCGGTGTGCAATCTGCGACCCAGCTCGCGTGGCCACGTGCGCATAACCAGTGGAGATCCGCTGACCAAGCCAAAGATCCTCTGCAATTACCTGTCCACCGACCAGGATCGTCAACTAGCCGTGCGCGGCCTCCGGATGACCCGGCAGATCATGGCGGCACCGTCGCTGGCTCGCTACTGCCCAGAAGAGTTGCTTCCCGGCCCGCAACTGGTGAGCGACGAAGACCTGCAGAAGGCGGCCCGCGAACTCGGCACAACTATCTTTCATCCGGTGGGCACCTGCGCGATGGGAGCCTTTGACGCACGCGGTAGGCCGAGGTCGGCCGCCACGGTGCTCGACACCGACTGTCGCGTGTACCGCGTCGCCGGTCTTCGAGTGGCCGATGCATCGGCGATGCCCACCATCACTTCCGGGAACACCAACGCGCCAGTCATGCTGGTCGCAGAGCGCGCAGCGCGGGCGATCCTGGGATGAGTCGGTCAATACCGAGTGGTCCCCAACCGCCACGCCCAAGCATTACTTGGCAGCTCGGAGTCGCGGGCGTTGGACACACTTTGGACGCACACTCGAGACTGTTCGGACACTTGGGCCGAATGACTATGCAGAGAACCGAAGATGGCGGGTTACCAGTAGCCGCCACCTGAAGCGTACGTCGACGGCCCCACCAACGACACGCCGAGGCGTTCTCATTCGGCGTGGCCATTGCCGAACGGTCACCGCTTGGTATCCATTTGGGAACGCACCCGCGTTTCGGCTGGCGCAGGTCTATCGGCAACAGCAGTCACATCGTTAACATCGCGCGATGCACAATTTGCCCCTGCCGCCCAGCGCTGTTCGATCGCGAGCGATTTCCCGGCGCGACGCGCTGCGCTACACGACTGCGTTGGCCGGGCTCGGTGCCGCATCGGCGGCCTGCGGCATGCCCACCGCGGCCGCCGCCGCTCCCCCTCGACTGATCGACTTCGCCGCGCATCAGATTCCGGCGCAGCAGATCCGAGCTGCCGGCTACAGCGGTGTGGTCAACTACGTTTCGCTGCCGCGTCCCGGCTCATCGTTTGGCGCTAAGCCGATTACCCGGCGCTACGCTGATTCACTGACGGCCGCGGGCTTGGTGATAGTCAGTAACTACCAATACGGCAAACCGGGTGGGTCAGCGCCGTCGGACTTCACGCGGGGCTATGCCGGCGGCGTCGCGGATGCGCGCACCGCCTGGCAGCTGCACACCGCCGCGGGCGGCGGCCAAGGTGCGCCGGTCTTCTTCACGGTCGATGAGGACATCAATCGCGATACCTGGAACCGTGTTGCGCTGCAATGGTTTCGCGGAATCAACTCGGTTCTTGGGGTTCAACGTACCGGGGTTTACGGAGGAATCGATGTGTGTCAGTGGGCCGCGGCCGATGGTGTTATCGGATCTTCGGGCACGCCCGGCCGCCGGTGGGCCTGGCAAACTCGAGCCTGGTCCGGCCATCGGATCTACCCGGCCGCCGTTCTCTACCAGCGCGTCGTGAGCACCAAGTCCAGTCCTGGCCCGCGGGTCGGCGGATTCGAAGTCGACGTCAACGACGTTCTGGCACCGGACTGCGGACAGTGGAACCTCCATCAAGGGCATCGGAATGGCGATGCGCGATAGCCGCTGCTGGCGTTCGCTGAGCTCGGCATCATCGCGTGCGACATACAGACCCCAAGAGCCTCACCGGTGTTATTGCGCCAACCACCGATTCGTCAGGGCTGCACGTTCGGGGGCGTACTAGCGGGTCGACCCAACAGGTCGCGTTCCAGGAAGCCTTGGAAGACTCGCGCGAGATTGGTCGCGATGGTGTCGTGGCAATCACCGAGCCGCGTGCCGCCTTGGAAAGCCTCATTTATGACGGCACGCCTCGGCACCTCGGCGCGGACTTCGTCGCCAAACTCGCGGTACGCCTTTTCCCGGATCGACCGCTCGATGCCGATCCGACTGTCGAAGGCGGACAAGACAACACCGCACCATCTGAGTGGATGTGTTCGTTGGACACTTTCCACCCTGTTCCGCGCCTCCTTGGCCTTCCGTACCGCATCGAGGGTTGGGGTGATCGGCGCGTATGCCACATCACCTAGATGCATTGCCAGCGCTTCCAAAGAGCCGGTGCGACCGCCGGTGTCGATCAGCAGAAGTTCATAGCGGTCGAATATCCCCGCAACTGTAAAGATGCGTCGCAACAACCCGGTGTCCGATACGCCTATGCCCGCGACGCGGCCTAACGAAGCGCCGGCGGGCACCAAATCCACCGAGGGCCATGCGGTTTCAATAATCTCTTCGGGTATCCGCTTGGCGCCCTGGTCGGGCTTGCCTCAAAAGTCGATTCCGGCATCTTCTAGGACGGAACCCAAGCCGGTTGAATGCTGCGACACCCCAAAGTGATTAGACAGATTCCGCTCTGGGTCTGCGTCGACCAGCAAGGTCGAGATCCCGGCTCGCGACGCTTCCCCTGCCAGCATTATCTGCCAAAGCGTTTTCGCTGTTCCGCCCTTGCCGGAAAGCACCAGCGCCGACACGGCTACCACTGCGTGCCTCCGCCGAGTGCCTGACTCACCTGCGCTACATCCCTCCGTCACGTTCGCGCTATGGCCAGACATCGCGCGCGGTAGTTAGCCTATAGGTTGCCGGAATTCTGCACAGCCGATCATCGAGCTCAACTTGGCGACTCCTGTCGGACGCCCAGGCAGGACATGGCACATCCAGCGCCGATGCTGCACCGGCGCATCGCGAGGGCTGATGACTTCTGGACCTCGGAGTGCTCCTAGGAGCAACGATATTGTCGGTTGAGCATGCAATTGGTCGGTGGCGAGTACGTGCCGAGCAACACTCCTCGGAATCCACCGGTAGCTGAACCGCCAGGTGCAATGACGCGATTCCAGTTCGCGGGGCTCACAACATAGTGCGTGCCGGATTGCGCGACGGTGCTATTCCACGCGTGCGAGATGGATTCTCCCGCCGGCAAGTCGAATTCAAGCCGCCAGTCGCTCATCGGTACCAGGCTCGCATTGGTGATCGCGAAGCGCGCGATGAAGCCGGTCTGCCACGTATGTTCCACCGTCAACGTTGCCGTGGCCGCGGCTGCGTGAGCCTCGGGGCTAATGGCGAGTCCGGGGATGGCGACCATCAACGCCAACAGAGTGACGTGAAGCGCTGTACGCCAGCGCTTCACGAAGCTGTCCAGTCTGGCCATGACAGCCAACGCTAGAGACACCAAAGCGATATTGGCCGTTGCGTCGCGGGTGGGCTGCAGTACCTTTGCGCAACCGAAACCGTCATGAGATGTTGGCATCGCCGCACTCGTCGGGCCCCGGGGTGCCCCGCATTGGCCCCGCACTGTCGCGCAACTGACCGTCGGCACAGTCAAAGCGCCCGGCAGACGATCTCAGGGTTCGAGGATCAGTTTCCCGGTCATGCGGCTGGTCTGGCTGAGCCGGTGGGCCTCCTCGGCGCTGGTGAGTGGGAGCTTCTGGGCGATGCTCACCCGCAGCTTGCCGGCGGCCACAGCATTCACCAGCGGTTCCAGCCGCGCGCCGTTGGGTCTGCCCAGGATTGCCTTGGATTTGAACGGGGGCACCACCACTTGCACGGCGGAGCTGGGCTCGTCACCGGCCACCATGATGTGGCGACCGCGCGAAGACAGCAGTGCCCGACACCCGGCGCCGGAGTAGCTGCCCACGCAGTCGATCACGACGTGAAATGGGGCATGCGGCTTGGCCTGCGCCAGTGCGTCGCCCTGGTTGTAGTCCAGAACGAGGTCGGCCCCTAGGTCCTTGACCATCTCGACGTTTTTTGTCGAGCACACGCCGACCACGAAGGCCTCCTGCAGCTTGGCGATCTGCACGGTCAGCTGGCCCACGCCCCCGGAGGCACCCAGCACCAGCACGCGCCGGTCGGCGGGCGGCACTTGCCGGATTCGGCCCAGCTCCACGACCGCCATCCAGGCGGTGACACCGCCCACGGGCAAGGCGGCGGCCACTGCGATGTCGACCGTGTCCGGGACGCGGCAGAGCTGGTCCTCGCGCACCAGCACGGTGTCGGCGTATGAACCCCGCTGACCACGGGAGAAGTTGGTGCCGCCCACCACCCAGTCTCCCGGGGCGGCGCGCGTCACGCCCGGACCGACCGCCTCGACCACTCCGGCGAAGTCCACCCCCACCACCACCGGTGGCTTTGGTCCGATCAGGCGTGCCGCCAGCCGCAGGGGGCCCGAGCTGCGCATCTTCCAGTCGACCGGGTTGACCCCGATCGCCTGGACCTGTACCCGGACTTCGCCGGCTTTCGGTTCGGGCGTGGGTAGCTCGATGAGTTCTAGCGGTTTTGCCGGATTCCACGTTCGCTGCGCCATGGCCTTCATGCCCCAGAGGCTAGTGAAACGGGTTCCCTACCTGTGACACCGGACCGGTCCCCGGGTCTCGGGTCGGTCAGGCGCCGGCGGGACTTACGGCATGGAAGATCGCCGTGCGATATGCATCGATTTCCTCGGTACCATTGATGGCGCTAGAGAAAGAAGGATTATTTCGATGAGGTTGACGACGTTTTCTGGTGCCCGCCGTGGCTTTGGAAAAGTATTGGCAATAGGCGCTTTTTGCGCCGCATCTGCCCTCATTGCTGCCGCCCCCGCCGGCGCGGACCCGGTCAACCCGTTTGACCCTGCGGATTGCATGGCGAATGCGGATGCCCTATGCAACCTCGGCCCGTATGGGCCCAGGGCTCCGGCGTTGTTGATTAGCAGGCTTGTGAGCTGGGGAATTGTGGATTGAGGAGGTCTAGGCGGCGGTTGGCGGTCAAAGCGGTGATCCGGCAGGCTTCGGCGATGTTGTCGGCGCCGTTGAGGCGGTGCAGATTGATCGCGGTGTTGCGTAGCGTTGCTAGGACCTGTGCGCCGTTTCCGGTATGTGCCCTTTGACGGTCTTCGTCGAAGGTGACGTCGCGTATCCAGTGCAGGCTGTTCTCGATTCCCCAGTGTTGACGCATCCAGGTCATGATCGCGGTAGGGCGGGCGTGCTCGAACGGCAGGCTGCAGATGGCATAGACCACCTCCACGCTGCGCTGGTCGGTGGCGGTGATCAAGCGTTCACGAGTGATCCGGATGATTTGTTTTGCGTAGGGGAAGCCGATTCCTCGTGCAGCGGTGATGATTTGCAGGGTGCGGGTCTCGACACGGCCGTGGCCGCGGGAGTCGTCGGTAGCGGCTGTGGGCACCTCGGCCCAGGGCAGCGCGGTGATACGCGCAAGTATTTTGGCTTGGTTGGACTTGACGATCATCAGGTAGTGCGACTTCAAGGTGGCGCAGATCAACTTCGCGGTGACGACCTGGGTATGCATCGCATCCACGGTGACCAGCCACCGCAAGCTACCCGGCAGCAGCGCGAGCAGGGCACGTACGCAGGGAATTTCATTGCTTTTCTCGGCGACAGCGAGTTGACCGAGCACCAATCGGGCACGGTGGGCGAACACCGACACGAGATGCGTGGCTGTCGCTTTGGCGCGTAAAGCGGGCCGAACAGTCCTCTCAACCCCGCGAGCCCGATGGATCCGGTAAACCCGATGAACCCGGCAAATCCGGCAAATCCGATGAACCCGGCAAATCCGATGAGCCCGATGAACCCCGCTAATCCCAGCCATTTCTGAGCGGTTCCAAAGGGCACAGCTCAATGCGCCGCGTGGCGCCGCCGCTTCGCCTGGTCGGCTACGGCAGGGCTACCAATTGGGGCGGTGACCAGTGGCTGTAGCCTGAGCGCCGTGAAGTCCTTCCGGGTTTATTCCTCCGCTGTACTTGCCGCCTGCGTCGCGGCAATCGGGGTTCCGCTCGCCGCATCGGGAACGGCAACCGCCGCCGCTTCGTGTCCAACCGCGGCGCCGTCCAGTGGCACGACGCCGGAGTGGACGCTCAACGGGGCCACCGGCAGCGTTGCCGTCACCGGATCCACCGAGACGGCGGCTCCAGTCGTGAAGGTGTCGACCCCGTTCAGCGTGAATCAAACCCAGGTGCACACGCTGCAAGCCGGCGACGGCCCCGTGGTCCCGGGTACGGCGAGGGTTTCCGTCTGCTACATGGGCGTCAATGGGCGCGACGGGTCGGTCTTCGACAGCAGCTACGAACGGGGCGCCCCGGTCGTCTTCCCGCTCAATGGGGTGGTGCCGGGCTTCCAAAAGGCCATCGCGGGACAAAAAGTCGGCTCCACGGTTGCCGTCGCAATGACCTCCGCCGATGGTTACGCCGACGGCCAGCCCAGCGCTGGCATCCGTCCGGGCGACACACTGGTCTTCGCGATCAAGGTCCTCAGCGCCTCGAACTGATTCGCGGCCTGCGGGCCGTGCGACCTGAGTTGGCGGTCCCCGTCGTTTGGTTGCCTCGACTAGGGCGAGCCGTTGAGCCCTTCGTCGCCCAGCAGGACCCCACCTGACCCACCGGCGCCGGGGGTGCCGGTTCCAACGTTGCCGCCGTTGCCGCCGTCGCCGATCAGCACGGCGTTGCCGCCAGTGCCGCCGTCGCCTCCAACGCCGCTCGATAGCGACTGTCCGCCGGCCCCGCCGGCCCCGCCGATTCCCAACAATTGACCGCCGGCACCGCCGTTGCCGCCCGAGCCCCCGTCGCCTGCACCGACCACGCCACCGAACCCGCCGGCTCCACCGGCCCCACCGAAGCCCAGCCACCCGGCTGCCCCGCCCATCCCGCCGTCACCAGCGGTTTTCGTGCTGGAACCGCCAAATCCTCCAGATCCCGCACTGGAGAACAACAGGCCGGCGTTGCCGCCGTCCCCGCCGTGCCCACCCACGACACCCAGGCCAAATCCACCGTCACCGCCGGCCCCGCCGCTGCCGAACAGCATCCCGGCATTGCCGCCGGTGCCACCAATCCCCCCAGCCACATCGCCAAATCCGCCGCTCCCGCCCGCACCGCCGGGCCCGCCGAACGCTCCGGCATCGCCCCCGGCCCCGCCGGCGCCACCGTTTGCCGACTCGCTGGCTCCCCCGCCCCGCCGTCGCCGCCACCGGCGCCGACCAGCCCACCCAGTAGGCCGCCGGCCCCGCCGCTCCCGCCGCCACCACCGTCTCCGTTGACGCCAGCCCCGCCGGCACCGTCCAGCCCGGCCGCACCCAACAGCCCGCCGGCCCCGCCGCTCCCGCCGCCACCACCGTCTCCGTTGACGCCAGCCCCGCCGGCACCGTCCAGCCCGGCCGCACCCAACAGCCCGCCGGCCCCGCCGGCACCGCCGCTCCCGCCGGTACCGCCGGTCAGTGAGAATCCGCCGACCCCGTCGACCCCGCCGACCCCGCCGACCCCGCCGGCACCGGATAGCCACCCGCCCGCCCCACCGGAGCCGCCGCCGCCGCCGTCATCGGAGGCCGAGCCAGCGCCGGCGCCGCCGGTGCCGCCGGTACCGATGAGCCCGGCTGCCCCGCCGTCACCACCGGCGATACCCGAGCCGGCAGCTCCGGAGCCGCCGGCCCCGCCGTCACCAAGCAACCAACCCCCGGGCGACCCACTCGCGCCGCTGCCGGTAGCCCCCGGGGCTCCATTGCCGATCAGCGGGCGCCCGGTGGCCGCCTGAATGGGGGCATTGACCGCGGTCAGCGCTTGTTGCTGCAAACTGTGCAGCGGTGAGCTGCTCGCCGGGGCGTCGAATCCGTCGGCTCCCAGCAGCACACCACCGGTACCGCCGACACCATTGCCACCGTTGCTCGGACCCGCTCCGCCGGTACCGGCGTTGCCACCGTTACCGATCAGCACTCCGTTGCCGCGGTTACCGCCGTCGCCTCCAGCCGCCGTACCTTCGCCACCCGCGCCACCGGCGCCTGCGTTGCCGATCAGCAGGCCCGCCCGGCCTCCCGTTCCCCCCTGGCCCCCAACACCGCCGGTGCTGGAGCCACCGACTCCGCCGACGCCGCCGTCGGAGAACAGCAATCCGCCGGCCCCGCCGCCCCCACCCGGGCCGGCGGTCGCGCCGGCACCGCCTTCCCCGCCGGCCCCGCCGCTGGAGAAGAACAACCCACCGTCACCGCCGGTCCCCCCGGTCCCCCGGCCGCCCCGGATGTACTGCCGAATCCTCCGGTCCCGCCCGCCCCACCGGTGCCGAATAGCCCCCGCACGCCGAACATCCCGCCGGCGTCACCGCCGGAACCACCGCCGCCGCCTGTCACACCGCCGTATCCGCCGGTGCCGCCGGCCCCGCCTGGGCCACCGAGCACCCCAGCGCTGCCACCCGTCCCGCCGGCTCCGCCATTGTGTTGTCCCATCCCGCCGATGCCGCCATCGCCTCCGCCCGCACCGACCAGTCCGGCCCACGGCCCCCGGCTCCCCCGGCTCCTCCGGCCCCACCGGTCGCGCCACTCCCGAGACGGCCCGCTCCGCCTGCCCCGCCGGTTCCGCCGGCACCCAGCAGACCCCGGCCCCGCCGGCCCCGCCGACCGCGCCAACGTCGCTGGTCGCCCCACCTGCCCCGCCGACTCCGCCACTACCCGACAACCAGCCCCCGGTCCCCCCAACCCCTCCGGCACCACCGTTACCGACCGTGGAGCCGCCCCCGCCCCCGGCCCCGCCCGCACCTCCCGATCCCAGCAGCCCGGCCGCCCCGCCGTTACCTCCCACTTGGCCGGTGGCGCCCGACCCGCCGGCGCCGCCATCGCCGAGCAGCCAGCCGCCATCGCCACCATTGGCGCCGGTGCCCGGCGCACCGTTGGCGCCATTGCCGATCAGCGGCCGCCCGGTCAACGCTTGTACCGGCGAATTGATCGCCTCCAGCAGCTGCTGAAGCGGTCCGGTGTTGGCGGCCTCCGCAGCTGCGTAGGCGCCTCCGGCGCTGCTCAGCGCCCGCACAAACTGCTCGTGAAAAGTTATCGCCTGCGCGCTCAACTGCTGATAGGTCTGACCGTGAACAGAAAACAGCGCCGCGATCGCCGCTGATACTTCGTCTTGGGCCGCGGCGACGATGGTTGTGGTCTGCGTCGTCGCCATGGCGTTGGCGGTGTTGACCGAAGAACCTATGTCCCTTAGCTCGGTGGCCGCGTGTACCACGATTTCCGGAACCGCCGTCAGCGCGGTCATGTCGAACCTCCATAAAGCTCACAACCAGCCGGGGGGTTCCCGGCTGGTTTCGACGAGCTCGGGTCAGCAACAGCCTATTGTGATGCGGGCCACTTTCGCTTCGGATTCCGGCGCGAACTCAGCGCTCCGTGTCGCTGTGGTGCACGGCGTCGATCGCCCGGTAGATCCGCTGTTCACTGACCGGACGCGGGGTGCCGAGCTGCTGGGCCCACAGGCTCACCCGCAACTCCTCGATTTGGCGGCCGATGTCGCGGACGTCGGCGGCGCTGGCCCGTGCCAGCGGCAGCGCGTGCACAAGTTCGTCGTAGGCCTCCACAACGGCTTGTACCCACTCCATCCGGTCCCGGTCGGCCGCAACGGCATGCGGCAACCGGTCAAGGCGTCGACGGATCGCGATCAGGTAGCGGGCGAGGTCGCCGAGATGTGCCCGCCCGGTTGCGGCCACGAAGCCCGGTGGAACCAACCGGTCCAGCTGGGCGCGGATATCGGCGATCGCGTCGGTCTGCGCCGACGGTGGCTTCGCGGGCAAGGCGAGCTGCACCTCCTGCGCGGCGGCGAGCACCTTCGCGACGCGCCCCACGATGTCGATGGTCATCGGGACCAGCGCTTTCGCCACGTCGGCGCACAAGGCGACGAACTCGGCCCGCGTCCATACCGGCCCCGGTGTCAGTGCGTCGGTCGCCGCGTCGGCGCAGTCGTCGAGCAGCGCGGTCAGCGAACCATCCGGGTTGGTCCCGAGCAGCAGGCGGGTGCGTGGGTCCAGCTGGCGTTCGACGGCTTTCAGCGGTGCGGCCACACCGAGCCGCACCAGCCGCCGGGTGCCGGGTGCCATCGCATGGTCACGTTCGGCTGATGTCGCGAACACCCGCAAGTCCACGTGCGAGCCTTGATCGACGAACCCCGGGAACCCTCGCACGGCCCGCCCGCCGACGCTGCGCTCGACGACGCGCGCCAGTTCGTCCACGTCATCGGGCCAGGCGCGCAACCCTTTTCGTTCCAGATCGCCGGCAACCGCGTCGGCGACCGCCCGCTGGGCGGGGGCCGCCAGCTCGGCGTGCAGCGCCTTGAGGTCCTTGCCGCGGGCGACCTCGGTGCCATCGGCGGATTCCACGGCGAAATTCACCCGCAGGTGCGGTGGCAGCTTGGTCAGGTCGAAGGCATCGATGGGTACCAAGACGCCGCTGCGACGCCGTAGTTCGCGCTGCAACGCCTGCATTAGCGGCTCTTTGGCCGGGTCGATCCCGGCCAACACCGCCCGGACGGCATCGGGGGCCGGAACGAAGTTGCGGCGCAAGTCTTTCGGGAGTGAGCGGATGAGCTCGGTGACCAGTTCTTCGCGAAACGCCGGCACCTGCCAGGCGAACTGGTCGTCCCCCAAGCGGGCAAGCACGTCGACCGGCACGTGCACCGTGACGCCGTGATCGGCGGCGCCGGGCTCGAACCGGTAGGTCAGGGGCAGTGCCGCGTCGTCGGTCTGCCAGGCGTCCGGCCGATCGGTGTCGGCAGGATCATCGCTGCGCAGCAGCTCATTTCGGGTAAAGGTGAGCAGATCCGGCGTCTGGTGGCGCTGCTTTTTCCACCACGTGTCGAAGTGCCGTGCGGAGACGACCTCGGCGGGGCTGCGGGCGTCGTAGAGCTCATAGACGTCATCGTCATCGACCAGCAGGCCGCGTCGGCGGGCCCGCTCCTCCAGTTCTTCGAGTTGCGTGCGCAACCGCGCGTTGTCGGCAAAGAAGTGATGACGGGTCTGCCAGTCGCCCTCCACGAGCGCATGGCGGATGAACAGCTGCCGTGCCACCGTGGGCTCGACCCGCGAGTACCCCACGCGTCGGCGCGCGGCCAGCGGCAAACCGTACAGCGTCACCCGTTCGTAGGCCATCACCTCGCCGCGCTTGGCGTCCCAGTGCGGTTCGCTGTAGCTGCGTTGGGCCAACTCCCCCGCAACTCGCTCGACCACTTCCGGCTGGATGCGGGCGGCGATGCGCCCGTAGAGGCGACTGGTCTCGACCAGCTCGGCCACCACGACCCAGCGTGGCGGTCGCTTGGTGAGCACCGATCCGGGCGCCAGAACGAACCTCGAGTTGCGCGCACCCAGATACTCCCGGCCGTCTTCACGGCGCATCCCAACATGCGAGAGCAGCCCGGCCAGCAGCGCCGCGTGCACCCGGGCGGGCTCGGCCGGATCATCCGATTGCGGTCCTGACTCGGCTAGGCCGAGGTCGCGACAGATGCTGCGCAGCTGTCCGACCAAGTCCTGCCACTCCCGGATGCGCAGGTAGTGCAGGAACTCGTTGCGGCACATCCGCCGGAAAGCGCTGCGTGACAGAGCCCTTCGCTGCTCGCCGAGGTACCTCCAGAGGTTGAGGTAGGACATGAAGTCCGAGTCCTCGTCGGCGAATCGGGCATGCTTTTGGCGGGCTGCCTCTTCGCGGTCGGTTGGTCTTTCCCGCGGATCAGGGATCGTCAGCGCCGCGGCTAGGACCAGGACCTCACGCAGACACCCCTCCACCCCGGCCTGCAGAATCATCCGGCCCAGCCTGGGGTCAACCGGCAGCCTCGCCAAGCGACGGCCGAGATCGGTGATCGCGCCGGTTGGGTCGAAGGCGCCGAGTTCCTGCAACAGCTGTACGCCGTCGCGAACGCTGCGCCGATCCGGCGGGTCGAGAAATCCGAAGTTCTCGATCTCGCCCAGCTGCAGCGCCGCCATCTGCAGGATCACCGCGGCCAGGTTGGTCCGCAGTATCTCCGGGTCGGTGTATTGCGGTCGGGCGGCGAAGTCGTCCTCGGAGTAGAGGCGGATGCAGATGCCGGGGGCAACCCGACCACATCGGCCGGCCCGCTGCGCGGCGGACGCCTGGGAGATCGGTTCGATCGGTAGCCGTTGCACCTTGAGGCGGCGGCTGTAGCGCGAGATGCGGGCATTGCCCGGGTCGACGACGTAGCGGATGCCCGGCACGGTCAGCGATGTCTCGGCCACGTTGGTTGCCAGCACGACGCGGCGCCCGGTGTGCGGCGCGAACACCTTCTGCTGCTCGGCGGTCGGCAGCCGGGCATACAGCGGAAGCACCTCGGTGTGTTCGAGGCCGCTGAGTGCCTCGGCCGTATCGCGGATCTCACGCTCCCCGGACAGGAAAACCAGGACGTCTCCGGGGGCTTCGTTTTGCAGTTCGTGGACCGCGTCGACGATCGCCTCCACCTCGTCGCGGGTCTCGGTGCGGACGATTTCGTGGTCCGGGTCGTCCGGGTCGCTGGAGTCTTCCGGGGACCCCGTCGAAACGGGAACCTCCAACGGCCGGTACCGAATCGCGACCGGGTAGGTCCGTCCGGACACCTCGATGATCGGCGCCCCACCGAAGTGGGCGGCGAAGCGTTGCGGCTCGATCGTCGCCGACGTCACGATCAGCTTCAGGTCCGGGCGGCGCGGCAGCAGCTCGCGCAGGTATCCGAGCAAGAAATCGATGTTGAGGCTGCGCTCGTGGGCCTCATCCAGAATCAGCGTGTCGTAGCGCAGCAAGCGTCGATCGCGCTGGATCTCGGCGAGCAGAATCCCGTCGGTCATCAACTTGACCAGGGTGCGCTCGCTGACCTGGTCGGTGAACCGGACGGCGTATCCGACCGCGTCGCCCAGCGGGGTTTGCAGCTCGTCGGCGATGCGTTGCGCGACCGTGCGGGCGGCTAGCCGCCGAGGTTGGGTGTGTCCGATCGTCCCGCGGACCCCGCGGCCGATGTCCAGGCAGATTTTCGGTAGCTGGGTGGTCTTGCCCGACCCGGTCTCCCCCGCGACGACGACCACCTGGTTCGCCCGTATCGCCTCGGCGATCTCCTGGCGACGCTCGCTGACCGGCAGGTCGGGGTAGGTGATCGTCGGAACGGCGGCTTGTCGCGTCGCAATCAGCGCCTCGGCCGCAGAAATCTGGACAGCGATCTGCTCGGTCAGCTGCTGCAGCCTCTCCGGCTTGGCGCCGCGAAGCCCCCTTCAAGCGCCTGCCCAGACGCACGGCGTCACGGGTGCTCAGACCGTCGAGACGGCTGCGCAGCTGCGCAACGGACAGATCGGCCACTCCGGTCAGGATAGGCGGTGCCGCGTTGCCCCTCGATAGCGCGGTCCGCGGATCTGACCGGGCACCGAAAATACGTTGCCAGCTACCTGATTTGGAGCCATCATGCTAAGGGCTTGCAGCCGGGCCTTGGCGAGAGCCGGCGCTTGGGGTGACGAACTGAGGAGCAGGGATTGTGAAGCTGGCAGAGGCGTTATCGCTGCGCGCGAACGCGGCGCGGCGGGTCGAGCAGCTGCGCACGCGCATCGTGGGCAACGCCCGCTATCAAGAAGGCGAGGAACCGGCCGAGGATGCCGCGGCTCTGCTCGCCGAAGCCGGCGAGACGCTGGATGAGTACGAGACGCTGATCCGGCGCATCAACCGCACCAACGCCGCCACGGCGATCGGCGCGGACGGCACGCTGACCGACGCGCTGGCCCGCCGAGACGCCCTGCGTCTGCGTCACTACGTGCTCACCGCCGCCGCGGACGCGGCCGCCGGTAGCAACCAGCCCACCTACTCGCGCCAACTGCGGTCCGAGCTCAAGATGCTGCCGGCCCTGCCCGTTGCCGAACTGCGCGCCCAGGCCGACGAGCTCGCCCGCGAACTTCGTGAGCTCGATGTTCGGATCCAACAGTCCAACTGGGAGGTCGAGCTGCTGGATTAGCGGGCCGAGGTGGAGCAGGTAGTTGTCGCGGAGGCGTGCACAAGCCCAAGATCGGCGGGCAAAGTCCGGTCTCTGCTGGCGCGCGGAGGGCAGCGCAGAGGGTTCGATTCCCTCCTTGACATCGCAGCCCAGCATTGCGCACCGGTGATAGGGCACAGCACACAGCACATCACCACGTGCAGATCCGTGATGGCGAGGGCGGGTAAGGGGCACCCACCTTGGCGTAGCAGTGCGGGCGGCACCGGGGTGCAACACGGCACCCCGGTGCGCGCTACCGCGGCCCGTTGGTGTGCAGGTAGAGCGTCGGTCCCACTGGCAGCCGGCCGCTGGTGGTCAGGTCGAGCAGGGCGGCCATCGCTTTGGCCGTGTAGACGGGTTCGAGATCGAGATGCTCGGATTCGCGCGCGAGTTTCAGTGCCAGAGTCCCCTGGCTGGTCGGGTGGCCGTAACCGGGCCCCAGCCAGTCGCGCAGCAGGGTCAGCCGTTCGGCAGGCAGGTCGATGGACGGTAGCTTGGCGCCGCGATCTTGCAGCAGACGTGCGGCCCGTCGAGCCAGCGATGTGATCGATCGATGGTCGAGTCGGAGCTTGTCGTTGACAACGACGCCGATCACCTGAATATCGGTCAGGCCGGCGAGCGTGAGGCCCAGGTGCAGGCCGGCCACCGTACCCCCAGACCCGACCGCGGTGACGATCGACGATGGCGTCGGCAGCGCACCGTCTCTAAGCTGCGCGGCGAGTTCGAATGCTGCCTCGACATAGCCGATGACTCCCAGGGGTGAGGACCCGCCGGCCGGTAGCAGGTAGGGACGTCGGTGGCGCAGGTATAGGTACGGGGCGGCGGCCACCGTTCGTGCCTTGGAGCGCGTCAGATAGATGTCGGCACCGGATGCCCGAAGGCGGTCGAGCTGGGCTTCGACATGCTCGTCTACCGGCTGGTCGATGAGTGCCAGAGCGGTGTGAATGCCCAGCTCGGCGGCGTAGAGCGTGGCCGCGAGTCCCCAGTTGGTGCCCAGCCCACCGAAGGTCAGGATCGTGCTTCGCCGTTGGCGCCTTACTTCGGGCAGCAGCCATTCCAGTTTGCGGACTTTGTTGCCGCCCCAGCCCCCGTTGCCGTAGGCGCCGTCGTCTTTGATCCAGATCGACGGGCAAGCGCTGATCAGATGGGACAGGGGGCGCACGGGTGTGGGACCGTCGCCGAGGGTGACGCGCTCGAGGGTGGTGCGCAGCTCGGGGAATCGCTGATGCAGGTAGGCGTTCACGCGGCTACCGGGCCTAGGGAGCCTCGCATCCGTGACCTCGCGAACAGCCACCTCTGGGCCGGTCGAGCATCAGCATCATTGGACGTCCACACTTCGGCCATTATCACCGATGCCAGCGCGGCGGCGGCGAATATGAAGCCCGGTCACGGCAGTTGTGACCCAACCTCAGCAAACTCGTCGCCAACATGGCTGTTCCAGCCGCTCCCCCTCGAACGGATTTGATGCTGCCGCCGAGGGGGGCACCCCAGGGCTCCGGCGTTGATGATTAGCAGGCTTGTGAGCTGGGGAATTGTGGATTGAGGAGGTCTAGGCGGCGGTTGGCGGTCAAAGCGGTGATCCGGCAGGCTTCGGCGATGTTGTCGGCGCCGTTGAGGCGGTGCAGATTGATCGCGGTGTTGCGTAGCGTTGCTAGGACCTGTGCGCCGTTTCCGGTATGTGCCCTTTGACGGTCTTCGTCGAAGGTGACGTCGCGTATCCAGTGCAGGCTGTTCTCGATTCCCCAGTGTTGACGCATCCAGGTCATGATCGCGGTAGGGCGGGCGTGCTCGAACGGCAGGCCGCAAATGGCATAGACCACCTCCACGCTGCGCTGGTCGGTGGCGGTGATCAAGCGTTCACGAGTGATCCGGATGATTTGTTTTGCGTAGGGGAAGCCGATTCCTCGTGCAGCGGCGATGATTTGCAGGGTGCGGGTCTCGACACGGCCGTGGCCGCGGGAGTCGTCGGTAGCGGCTGCGGGCACCTCGGCCCAGGGCAGCGCGGTGATACGCGCAAATATTTTGGCTTGGTTGGACTTGACGATCATCAGGTAGTGCGACTTCAAGGTGGCGCAGATCAACTTCGCGGTGACAACCTGGGTATGCATCGCATCCACGGTGACCAGCCACCGCAAGCTACCCGGCAGCAGCGTGAGCAGGGCGCGTACGCAGGGAATTTCATTGCTTTTCTCGGCGACAGCGAGTTGACCGAGCACCAATCGGGCACGGTGGGCGAACACCGACACGAGATGCGTGGCTGTCGCTTTGGCGCGTAAAGCACCACGCAGCATCTTGCCGTCCAACGCGATCGGCACCAATCCACTGGGGTCGCTGCTAGCCGCGTGTGCAGTGAAGTAACTGCCCATCCTGGCGTTGAGGTCGGCGGGGTCTAGCCGAGACAAAACAGCGCGGAAGGTCTTCTCACTGGGCCGCCGGAACCGGACCCCTAATTGGGCCAACACATCATCGGGAGCGGTGGCCGCCCATGTGGCAAAACCAGCATAGCCGCGCATCCCCGCGGCAGTGGCCAGAACCGCGATCGCCAACAAAGCCACCAGCGAATACCTCCGACCGCGTGGGCCCCTCGGGTCTGGCACCGAGGCCAACACATCGAGAAACTCCGATCCGATGAGCTCGCTGCGCTCACCAGGACTCCAGCGGTCGAACACCTCTGGAACCGACGACACACGCAATACTGAAACGGTAGGCACGGGCAACTCCAGACCAACGACGAACAGTAACCAACTCGATCGTTCTCCAGATAGCCCGTGCCTACACTCCGG
This sequence comes from Mycobacterium pseudoshottsii JCM 15466, assembly GCF_003584745.1. Lineage (NCBI taxonomy): Bacteria > Bacillati > Actinomycetota > Actinomycetes > Mycobacteriales > Mycobacteriaceae > Mycobacterium > Mycobacterium pseudoshottsii. The sequence continues at coordinate 3,290,511 of NZ_AP018410.1, read as the reverse complement.
CCCCAATAGCGCGGCACCAAAGATCATCAACCCAGCTCACAAGCCTGCCAATCAACAACGCCGGAGCCCTGGGGGGCACCCCACCTACATTTGGATCTCAATCCGCAACAGCGTCGCCTATCCGCCTGGCTTCCCGCTGTGATTTAGGTGTGAGCGTTGGGCCCAAAGCGTGCGCGTCGAGTAATCTAAGCCGCGCAGCTGGTTTGCTGGCGGCATTCTGAGTGTTGTCGGCATCAAGCGGCGGAGGCTTTCGCAGCTTCGTCGTGAGAGGGAACCCGGTGGGAATCCGGGACTGTCCCGCAGCGGTATGCAGGAACGAACACCGTCATCGGCACTGGCCCCACAGCCTGGGACTGGGAAGCGACGGTTAGTAGGAGCACCATCGTCGGTGCGGGCCTGCGAGTCCGAAGACCTGCCAGTTGCGCCGGGCACGTTGTGTTCGGCGCGCGTCGCCTCGTGGATTGGGCGGATGGTCGTAGGTATGCAGACACGGTGCCGGGCAGACGGCGCCATTCATCGGCTCTAGCGGCTAACACGGTTCACCAGGCGCGGGCATCCCGTCGTACCGGAGGACTATTGATGGCCCCACGTGCCCACACCGTCAGGATGTCGGCCGCGCCTCACATCGGTGAGCATCGGTTCGCTGGTGGTGATCGATGACCGCGCCGATCTGGATGGCGGCGCCGCCAGAGGTGCATTCGGCCCTGTTGAGCAGCGGCCCGGGCCCCGGTTCGTTGCTAGTGGCCGCGGGCGAGTGGACTTCGCTGAGCATCACCTACGCCGAGGCGGCGGAGGAACTTGCCGCTCTGCTAGCCGCCGTACAGGCCGGAGCGTGGGACGGTCTGACCGCCGAAATCTACGTGGCGGCCCACGTGCCATATCTGATGTGGCTGATATAGGCCAGCGCCAACAGCGCTGCAATGGCCGGTCAGCAGCAAACCGCTGCCGCCGCCTACACCGCCGCCCTGGCGGCGATGCCGACATTGGCGGAGCTGGGGGCCAACCACACGATCCATACGGGGCTGGTAGTCACAAATTTTTTCGGCATCAACACCATCCCAATCGCGGTCAACGAAGCGGATTACGTGCGGATGTGGATTCAGGCCGCCGCGGTCATGGGCGGCTACCAGGACGTCTCGGCCACGGCGGTGGCTGCCGCGCCGCAGCCCGCCCCGGCCCCGCCGATCATGAACGCCGCCGCGCCGGCGGCTGCCGCCGCACAGGCAGCGGAGCTACCTCCCGACCGGCAAAGCCAGTTTCTGCAATGGCTCAAGGACATCGGGTATGTCGACCTCTACAACAAGCTGATCAAGCGTTCGTCGATTGGCTGGCGAACATCCCCTTCCTGCAGGCGCTGTTCTCCGGATTTGACCCGTATCTGCTCACCCTCGGCAATCCGCTCACCTACCTCAGCCCGCTCAACATCGCCTTCGCCCTCGGCTACCCGATGGACTTTGCTACGTATGTCACCCTCCTGTCACAAACGTTCGCATTCATCGGTGCCGACCTTGCCGCCGCGTTCGCGTCGGGCAATCCCATGACCATTGGCCTCACCATCTTGTTCACCAGCGTGGAAGCCATTGGCACGATCATCACCGATACGATCGCGCTGCTGAAGACCCTGCTGGAGCAGACCGCTGTGCTTCTCGCGGCCCTGGCACCGATGTTGGCCGCTCCGCTGGTGCCGTTGGCGGCCGGCGCGGTGCTGGTGCCGCTTGGTGCCAAGGGGTTGGCGGCGCTGGTCGCCGTGCCGCCACCGGCGCTACCGGTCGCCGCGCCCGCCGCTCCGCCGGTCGCGCTAACCCCCAACGTCCCGCCCACTCCCCCGGCGCCAGCACCCGGGGACGCGAGCACCCTTACCCTCACGCAGGCTCCGCCGCCACCGCCGTCGACCGCACCACCGCCGGTAAGCGGTGCTGGTCTGGGAGTGGGGATGGAGAATTTCGGCTACATGGTGGGTGGCCTGGGCGCGGATGCCAAGAGCGCCGCACGTGCCAGCGCCCGCAAGAAGGCCCCGCGGCCCGATGGTGCCGAGGTGCCGGTCGTCGCGCCGGCCCCATCGGAGCCGGCTCGCTCGCAGCGCCGCCGGCGCACGAAGGTCGGCCAGCTCGGCCGCGGCTTTGAGTACATGGATTTGGAATCGGAGACGGCTCCCGACTCGATGACGGGCAGCGAGCGAATCACCACCGCGTCCGGCTTGGCAGGTAGTGCGGGGACTTTCGGGTTCTCCGGTGTCGCCGGCAAATCCGGCGACCGCACCGCAGCCGGGTTGATCAAGTTGGCCGGTGACGGGTACGACGACGGCCCGCGAACACCTGCGATGCCGAGCACCTGGGATGGCGACCCGGCGCCCTCGCCGGACTAGCCCGCAGACCTGGGTCGATGACCGCCTACGCCTACTGGTTCCGGTCGATCCACTGGGTGAGCGCATCCTCGAGCGCGGCCCCGACGCTCACCCCGGCAGCGGCGGCTGCCTGCTCGAAACGTTCGACCACTTCCGTCGGCGCCGAGGCATTCAGCGGTGAGCGTTCGGGTTTTGGCTTCGGCGGCTGGGCTACCGGCACATGCCGAGCGGTGGTGGCCTCCATGGTCTCGCGCAGTGCGGGAATCTCATCAAGCAGGCGGGCGAGATCGTCGCGGCCGATTCGCAATACCTCGGCCGGGCCGGTTGTCGTTACTGTCGCAGACCGCAGTTTCCCACGGCGAAGCGCAGATTCACCGATCACTTCGCCGGGCCTTAGTACGGCGATGCGGTCCCGGCCGACGTAAACGCCGGCCTCCCCTCTGAGCAGGATGTAGCAGGCATCTGATGGAGTCTGTTCGCGGATCAAAGGCCACGGCACGGACTGCGAAATGCGCTGTGCCGCCTCCACGACACGCTCCAGCTCAGCATCGGAGAAGGCGTCGAAAGCGGAGAATTCGCGTAGCCGACGGGCATCTTCGGCGTTGCTCTCGATGTCGACATCCATGCTGCGCCCCTGACCTGCGATGTGTCCTTGACATCGTGGAGCCTACGCGGGTTTTGCCCCGAGACGAGGACGAATTTTTGCAGGTGGCATGCCGACGATCCCGGCCCGCTCCGGTGCGCGACGGATCCGTTCGTTGTTGGACCGCCTACACCGCGGTTGGGGACTGCGACTGCCCGCCAAGCCCGTGACCGTTGACAGCGGGACCAGCGGGGGGCGGTCCGTCGGGTCCGCCCGGGCCGCCGGGTCCGCCCGGTCCGGCTGGATCAGGGGGCCCGCCCGGTCCGCCGGGACCGAATCCGCCAATACCGGGACCGCCGGGTCCGCCCGGTCCGGCTGGATCAGGGGGGCCACCCGGTCCACCCGGTCCGCCGGGGCCGCCGGGGCCACCGGGCCCAAGCTCGCCCATGCCGGGTCCGCCGGGTCCGCCGGGTCCGCCGGGTCCGCCGGGTCCGCCGGGTCCGCCCGGACCGCCTGGCCAACCTGGGCCGGGGTCGCGCGGGTTGGGTCCTTGGGGACCGAACTCCGCAAGACCGGACAGTTCAATTTTCGGGCTGTCTTGGGCGATGGCTGCCCCGGCTTGGGTAGCGGTGGCCATACCCGAACCGACTACCCTGAAGCCGGCGATTACTAGGGCAGTCGTTGCGGTGAAGTGCGCGAATCCTGTCATATGTGTGTTGATACAGAGGCGATCTGAAACCAACCTGAAGACTGCAACTGTCGTCGGTGCTGCGCCCGGCGGACGAGGCCGAGTAGCGCCGGTCAGCTCTCAACCGTCCTGCCGGCGGGCGCTCATCGGCGAGATAGCCATGGCGGGTCCGCCATGGGCGAGAGTGCTGGATTAGCGTGCGCGCAGCGTGATGTCGGAGATCGCGGTACGGCTCTCCCCCTTGGTTGTGCCCAGCTTGCTGATCCACACCAGCACATTGGCCGTTTTCGTCGTGCTGTCCACCCGGATGCGGTTGTGCCCCGGATGAAGTGCCACGTTGGGCGTCAGCGCAGTGGTGTCGGACAGGCTGGCCGGAGTCGCGCTGCCGGCCGCACGGATCTGCACTTCGGTCCCGGTGCTGGGCACGTCGATGGTCACCTCGCTCAGCGCGGTCGGCTTGGCAAGCCGCAGTATCAGACCCACCCCCTGCTTGAAGGCGGGGAACGGGGTCGCATCGACATAGGTGTCGGTTGGCCACGCCGAGTTCGGGTCGCCGTCGATGGCGAGGCCGGCCTGCCCGGGATGATCGGGTGTACCACCCGGAGAGAACACGGTGGCCTGCTGCGCTTTCACCACCGGGCCCGGTTCGCTGGTCGACCACAACCCGAACCCGTGGGTTAAGACAGCGGCCACCGCAATCGCCGCGAGCGCCAGCAGCGCCGCGACGATTGCGAAGGCCCGGCCTTTGCGTGACTTCGAACCGGGGGGTCTGGCCGGTGCGCTGGCCTCGTCCTCTTTCAGGCCCCCCTCGACCTTCAATGCCGACGATCGCCGTCGGCCCCGATTTGCGGCGGTGTAGTTGACGACCGCATCGGCGAACAGCGTGCTGCCATCCCAGATTCCGCTGACCCCGACCGCGTCGCCGTTGGCGAGTTGCCCGGTGATTGACGTGCCGCGCAATTCGACCGGAATGACGGTGTGTGGTTCGCCGGTCGACTCGTAGCGCTGCACGCAGAACAACCAGACTTCTTCATCCTGCTCGGGTCCGGCCGGTCGCTTCTGGACCGAGACGGCGGTGCCGTCCACCGTCATGCGCTCCAGCCGCTTGGTGTGACGCGCCTTGCCGGCACCGGGCTGGTCGGCAGCACCGAGTGAAGCGGTGGACACGCCTGCCTCTGACGGGTGTGGCTGAGCTTGCGCCGACGGGGCCGTGCCGGACGGACGTGCGGGTTCTAACGCTTCGGCCGACATCTCCGCGTTGACGTCGAACGGCTCGGTGGATGTGGCGCCGCGGCGGGCCTGGTGCTCGGCGATGCTGCCGGGCCCCGCGGCAAGAGCCTTGGCGAAATCGATGCACCGGGGATACCGATCATCGGGATCCTTGGCCAGCGCCTTGGCGAACGCGGCATCAAGGTGCGCGAGTTTGGGGTGGTGCTTGGAGATCCGGGGCGGAGGCATGTTGAGGTGTTGGCCGACCACCACGGCGCGATTCGAGTGATCGAAGGGTGGCACACCGGCCAGCAGGTGGAAGGCCGTCGCCGCCAGCGCGTATTGGTCGGCGCGACCGTCAAGCGGCTTACCGGTAAGCTGTTCGGGTGCTGCGTAGGCCACGGTGCCGATGGCGATTTGGGCCTCGGTCAGACGGTGCTTGTCATCGATTTCGCGGGCGATACCGAAATCGGTCAGCAGTACCCGGCGCCGGGCGCTCTCGGATGGCTCTGTGACCAGGATATTCGCCGGTTTGACGTCTCGGTGCAGCAGGCGACGCTCATGCGCAAAGTCCAGCGCTTCGGCCACCGCGGTCACGATCTCGATGACGTCTTCCAGCGGCATTCCGGACCGGTAGCGCTGTTCCACCAGGTGGCGGGCGTCGGTACCGTCCACATAGTCCATCGAGATCCACAGCCGGCCGTCGAACTCGCCGCGGTCATGCACGCCGACGATGTGCGGATGCCACAGTGTGGCCGCGAGCTCGGCTTCACGGGTGAATCTGGCGCGGAACTCGTCGTCGTCGGTGGCGTCGAGGGACAGGATCTTGAGGGCGTCCAGACGGGGCAGACGGGGATGCTGGGCGAGGTAGACCTCACCCATGCCGCCGGTGCCGAGCAGCCGCTGAATGACGTATCCGGCGAAAATGTCACCTTCGTTCAGCGGCATATTCGAAAGCCTAGCCGGGTGGCTGCCGCGGCCCGTGGTCTGTCATTGGCCCGCGGGCAGGTCCGGTGCGACATCGACGGACGGCCCAATCTCGACCGCCGGGGTGGGGTTCTCCGTGCGGCGGGCCCCGCGCGGAGCGCTCAGACGTCGATCACCCGGGTATCGGGGTGAACGTACTTCCAGGAAAACCAGTACTCGTCGGAGACCGCGATGGGCGTGAGGTTCGCATTGAGCCGACCGCGAACACGGTGTCCGGTGAGGTCCCAGGTTGTTGCGCTGGTCTTGTCGTGCAGCAGCAGGTCCGCACCGAGGCTCAGAGCGACGTCGTGTCCATCGACGCGGGCCCGGAAACCGTTGACGGCACCGTGCACCGCGACTAGGTAGCAGCCCGTCTCCGGGTCCTTCACCACGCCATGCTCGAGCAGCTTGTCCTTGACATAGACCGGGCTCGGGCGGCCTGCGGACTCCAGAACGCCGACGACCCGGGTGCGGGCTGGCATCGACTGATCGCGGTCCTCGCGCCGCAATCCCGGTGTGGCCTGGCTGGCGAGGATCCGCCGCCACACTCCGTGGATGGGCAGCTCGAACGGCCGCAGATCCTTCTCGGTGACGTCGACAACCTGTGGGAGCGGCTCGAGCTGTTTCACATCGGCCCAGGAAAGGATCTGAAACGAAATCATGTTCAGCGTGTGCGGATGCAGCGGGCCGACGATCGAGCTGAAGGTGCCCTGTTGGAAGAACGTCTTGGTGCGCCGGTCCGCGACGATCATGTTGGCGTTCTTGAAGGAGCCGACGAACAGCGGTCCGATGTCGGTGACGTCGAACGGAATGATGCTGCGACACATGGCGCAGTACGTCAGCGAAACGGTGGCCTCGCCGAAGCGGTCGTTGACGATGTGGTGGTGGATCACATAGTCGAGCGGGTACGCCTTGCTGACTCCCTGGTACTCGATCAGGGCCAGTTGCATGTCGTCGTGCAGGGGCAGCCGCAGCGCATCCGGTGCCATCGGCGGGAAGTCCACCGCGGGGAACACCACCTCCTGGTGCAGGCGGTAGGTGAACACCGTTGCCAGCGCCAATAGCAGCAGAGGCCACAGCGCGGCGAGTGGAAACGTCCCCTGCCGAAGGGCCGCCCACCCGACGACGAGAACGCCCACGGCGAACAAAGTCCACACCGCAGGCTTACGCACCCGGTAGTGGTAGTAGACCCAGGGGGCGGGAAAAGCCGGGATGAGCGTCAGATAGAACGCGCCGGTGCTGACGACGAGTGCGACCAGGGCCAGAACGTAGAGCAGCGCGAGCATCATGCATCCCTTTCGTCGAGCAGGACTTCACCGAATCGGTCCAGCAGGCCCATCGCGGCGCGCAGAGTGTCCCGTTCGGCCGGCGTGAACTCCCCCATCGCCGCGGCTAACCGCCCAAAATGGTCGGGCGCGATTTCTGCGACGAGCCGGCGCCCCCGCTCGGTCAGTTCCACCAGCTGATTGCGCCGGCTTGTCGGATCGGCGCTCCTGCGCACCAGTCCGGCGCTTTCCAATCCGTTCACGATCCCGGTCACGGTGGGTCGTCGTACGGCGATGCGTTCGGCGATCGCCGAGGGCGTATGGCGGCCCTCTGGCGCCGCGCCCAATGTGATGAGCACCGCGAACCGGCCGGACGACAGGCCGTACCGCTGCAGGTGGCTTTCGACGGTCCGCACCAGCCGAACCGAACCGGCAAACAACGCGGTGCCCAGTTCCGCGTCGTCGACGGCGAGTCCGGGTGCGGACGCGGCGACCCATTTCAGCGTCTCTTGCCTGGTGGTCTCGATCGGCTGCGGCAGCTGAGGAACCTTGCGCGTCCCGGACATAGTTAGGAGCCTAATCATTATTGGGCGCGGCGTCGAGACCGCACCCAATCGCTCCGGCATGCTCGGCTACCGGGGCTTGGTTGTGCTGGAATCGGGGTTATGACGCAGGCAGAGCCTTTGACCATGCCGCTGGAAGACGCGATGCGCACACAACGGTCGATTCGACGGCTCAAGAGCGACCCGGTAGACAACTCGCTGGTACTGCATCTACTGGAGCTGGCCATGAAGGCGCCGACCGGTTCCAACGCGCAGAATTGGGAGTTCATCGTCGTCAAGGACCGCGAGGTGGTCGCCAAACTGGGCCGCCTCAATCGCCGCGCCATGCAACTGTTCGGCCCGATCTACCGGCGTTCCATCGCGCGCCGAGGCGACGAGAAGATGCTGCGGCTGCAGAAGGCCGTGCAATGGCAGGCGGACCACTTCGAAGAAATCCCGGTTGTCGTGGTGGCCTGCCTCAGGGGCGTCATCGCGCCCTGGCCGCGGATATCGACCAGCAGCGCCTACGGTTCCATCTATCCCGCCGTGCAGAACCTCTTACTGGCCGCGCGTGCGGCGGGACTGGGCGCGGGGCTGATCACCGTGCCGCTGTGGAGCACGGTGCTGGCGCGGCGTGCGTTGGGCCTTCCGTGGAACGTGACGCCATGCGCGGTGGTGCCGCTTGGATGGCCGATCGGTAAGTACGGGCCCACCACGCGCCGGCCCGTCGCAGAGATCGTTTCGCTGGACAGATACGGCAATCGAGCGTTCCGGTAGGAACCGGTCGCCGGACCCGAATTGCGACCATCCGCCGGGCATCGGATCCGTGAACCCGCGGCGCGGCAACCCTGTGGCGCGCTACGCCCTTGGCCCTACGCTGGCGGACATGGCTATCGAATCCACCATGCTTGCCCTGGGCACCCCCGCACCGCACTTCTCACTGCCCAACCCGGCCACCGGAGCCACGGTCAGTCTCGAGGAGCTGACCGGTCCTGCGCTTGTCGTCACCTTCATCTGCAACCACTGCCCCTATGTCCAGCACGTCGCCGCCGGGCTCGCGCAGCTCGGTCGTGATCTGGCGGATCAGGGTGTGCCGATGGTCGGCATCTCCAGCAACGACGCGGTCACCTACCCCCAGGACGGGCCGGACCAGATGGCCGCCGAGGCTCGCCGGCACGGGTGGACGTTTCCCTACCTCTACGACGAAAGCCAGGACGTCGCCCGCGCCTTCTCCGCGGCCTGCACACCCGACACCTTCGTGTTCGATGGCGAGCGCCGACTCGTCTACCGTGGCCAACTCGATGACTCACGCCCACGCAACGACCTGCCGGTGACGGCCGCCGACATCCGGGCCGCCGTCGATGCCATCTTGGCGGGGCGTGCGGTGCAGCCCGATCAGCGGCCGTCGATCGGCTGCGGCATCAAGTGGCGCTGAGCACGGCGCCATTTGCCGGTTCGCCCCGGCGCTCGCCGCTCAAGCCAGGCCGAGAAGCTGCAGGTTCGCTGGCGTACTTGGCGATGATCGCCGGGCCGACATGGGGAATGTCGTTGTCGCGGCCGATTTTCGCCTGCCGTACCGCACCGCGAAACCGTGGTGCGGGCGCGATGCCGCCCCGGATCGGCTCGGCGGGTTCTCGATAGTTCTGCAGCAGCGGAAGCAGTGAATGACGACGCTTGCGATCCGGCAGCGCGTGCAGCGCCGTCTCGAATCGACTCAGCCACTCGCCATAGTCGGGAATGCGCCGGATGGGGCAACCGGCATCGACTAGCCAGTCGACGTACTCGTCCAACCCAACGCCGTCGTGGTGCGGATTCGCCACATGGTGGACTTGGAACCCGTCGTGGCGCCGCGCCCCCAGGGTGGCCACCGCCTCGGCGATGAATTCGACGGGCAATCCGTCGAAGTGGGCGGGCTGGCGTTTGCCGTCGGGGCCCAGCCGGTAGAACGAGGCGGGCGCGATCCCGGTGGCCGCCACACTGAGCATCAGCCGGGTGAAGGTATCGGCGAGGTTGAGCTGGCCGGCGTAGCTGGTGTCCGCCAGGATCATGTCGCAACGAAAGACCGTGACCGGCAGTCCGCACAGATCGTGAGCCTCACGTAACAACACCTCGCTGGCCCACTTGCTGGTGGTGTAGCCGTTGGCATAGCTGTCATCGATGGTTCGGGTGCGGCTGATCTCCCGGATGTCGGCGTCTTCGGTGAATGCGGACGGTTCGATCTGGTTGGCCACGCTGACGGTCGAGACGTAGGCATAGGGCTTGCGTTTGGTGGTGAGTGCGAGGCGGAGCAACTCGGCGGTGCCCGCCACGTTGGAGGCGAACAGCTGCCGGTACGACAGCACGTGGTTGACCAGCGTGGCGGGGTCGACGATCAGGTCGACCGTGTCGGCCAGTCGCTGCCAGGTTGGGCCGTCCAGACCGAGACCTGGTTCGCTCTTATCGCCGGCGATGACCTCCAGGCGGTCGACAGCGAGCTGCCGAAAGTGCTCGGGCAGCCGCGGATCGCCGCTATCGAAGGCCGTATCCAGCCGAACCCGGGCTTGTTCGTCGGACGCGGCTCGCACCAGACAGATCAGCTTGCCGCCGACGGCCCGCAACCGGCGCAGCCATTCCAGCACCAGGTAGCGTCCCAGGAATCCGGTTGCGCCGGTGAGTAGTACCGTCCGCGCCCGGGCATCGGCAGCGGGCAGGCTCGTGGCAGCTGCGAGCGTCTTGGTGTCCAGGAACTTGGCCAGTTTCAGGTCGCCGGCGTGTACCGAGGTCGCCCGCGGCGCGTGCACCGACGCGAAGCTGGGCCCCGACCATCCGGCACCGCGCCGGCTCTCGACGTGGCTGGCCGGCGCCCGCAAATCGGTTGCCGGGCCGAGGATCACACCGACCGGAACATCGAAACCGTAGATGTCGTATAGCAGGTTGGAGAACGTCACCGCCGATACCGAATCCCCGCCCAGATCTTTGAAGTGGGCCTCGGGCCGCGGCTCGGTGGTCGCCGTGCCCAACAGCGCCCCGGCGGCACGCCTGATGGTCTCGAGCGCCGGCAGCCGCCCACCGGTTTGGCGCAATCGGTGCAGCCGGCGGGTCTGGCTGTCGGCCAGCTCGGCGTACAGCAGCTCCAGACGTGCGCCATAGCGCTGCGTGAGGTGCGGCCGGGCCAGCTTGTGGATTGCGGTGAGCAGGCCGTTCTGCGGTGTGAAGGGGGTTGTCTCGACAATGAAGTCGCGTGGGATCTCGTAGGGTGCCAGACCGGCCGACATGGCAACGCGGTGCAGCGATGTATGGAGCTCGGCCTTGAGTTCGGCGCGACCGTGGCGCGACTGTGCGTCCTCGGTGGGCACGACTACCGCCAGTGGGTAGGCGCGAGCACCGTTGGCATAGACGAAGATCTGCCGGACCAACGGGCTATTGGCAAATATTGCTTCTAGTCGCGAGACCGCGACGAACTCCCCCTGCGACAGCTTCAGCACGTTGTTGCGCCGGTCGAGGTAGGCGAGCCGATCGGGGCCGACTTGGGCCATGATGTCACCGGTCCGGTAGAAGCCGTCCGGGTCGAAGACCTGGGCGCCGTCTTCGGGGTCCCGGTAGTAGCCGGAAAACAGTGTCCGCGTTTTGACCAGCAGTTCGCCTCGCGGATATGGCCGGTCGGTAAGGAAATAGCCCAGTTCCGCAACGTCGACCAGCTTGTAGTCGATCACCTGGGGACGCTGAACCTCGTTGTTGATGATGACCGTTCCGGCTTCCGTGGAGCCATAGCCCTCCATGACGTCCAGATCGAGCAGGGATTCGACGGATGCTTTCATCTGCTCGGAGATTGGCGCGGAGCCCATCATCGCCAGCGCATACCGTCCGCCGAGCAGCACCTGGCGTAGGTCGGCCGCCACGCGAGCCTTCAGCGCGCCCGGGTCGGCGCCCTCGGCTGTGCCGTCCCCGAGCCGACGGTCGACTTCGCGCCCAAACCTCTCCAACAGCATGTCCCAAATGCGCGGTGGAAAGCCCAATTCGGTGGGCCGGACCAACGCGAGATCATCGAAGAGCGTCGAGAGGTCGCTGCGGGCCGTGAAATACGCGGTGCCGCCGTTGGACAGCGTCCCGTAGAGCACCTGGCGGCCGTTCGCGTGGCTCATCGGCATGAAGTTGAGGGTGATCGAAGGAGCGGTTCGTTGTTCGGTCGGTTCGACCTCGGCTTTCGAGGTACGCCAGAAGTCCGCCACCCGGTTGCGGGTGTAGACGACGCCCTTGGGTGCCCCGGTGCTTCCGGAGGTATAGATCAAAAGCGCCGGTGCATCAGCGGACTGGGCGCCGCAATCGGCCTCGGCCGGCCGCACCGTTCGACCGCGCGCGATGATGGCGGTGAGCTTTTCGACGGTCACCGGGATGGCGGCCAGGCGCGCGCGAGCGGCTTCGAGGGCTTCGCGGTGTGCGTCGAGTTCGGGGCGGTAGTCGAACACCACCACCCGGTGTGGTGCGCCGTGCGACAGCACTAAAGAGATTGCATCGGGCAGGTTTTCGGTACTCGAGGCGATCAGGCTGGGCTGGGTCTCGGAGACGATATGGCACAGCTGGGCGCGGGCCGCATTCGTCGGCAACGGAACCGATACCGCGCCGAGCAACGTCAGCGCCAAGTCGATGGTGGCGTAGTCGATGCTCGCGAATCCCAGCACACAGACCCGCTGACCGCGATCCGCAAGTGCCTCGGCGGCGAATGCGTTGGTCAATGCATTGGTGCGGTTCCACAACTCCCGGTAGGTGATGGTCTCGAACTCCGCCAACAGCTGCGCCGAGCTACGCCCGGTATTCGGATCGGTAACAACGCGCGTCGCCCGCTGCCCAAGTGCCGGACGTTGCGGGTATCCGTCCATCACCGTTTGAATGATCTGTCGTAATCCCAACCCGGACTTGCTGATTGCGATACCGACCGTCGTACTGGGCCGGGCGGCGGCGAATTGCGCATCGGTGGAGTAAAGTTGCTCGATGCGACGAGCGCTCCGCTGTGCACGGGTATCCACACAGGTAATTGACAACAAACTTCACCTCCCGTGGAGGTTGACCCGGATAAGTGGCAGGCCCTACCCCTACCCTAGGGGGGTATGGTATACACCGAAGGGAGATTGATGATGAGGATGAAAGTTCGGCCAACCCGATCGCCTTGGCTCCGGCCCGTAGATGACGCGGAGGCGAAGCTGACGCCGGCTGAGCAGGCCGTGCTGAAGTTGCTGTGCACCTAAGTTTCAAAGCGCGTACCGCGCCTTTCCAGGCGGAATTTCAGGGGCTCGCACACCTGGGCCCGGAAAGGCGCCTCCCTTCGGAGGTCGGAGATCTCCTGTGAACACGATGCATTGGGGCAAGACAAGTGTTGACCATCGCAGCTAGCGCGGCCAACGTCCGACACCAGCACGGTGAGCGACAGCTACCGCTTACCGAGTCCGAGGCCCACGGGATGGGTTTGCTCGAAGAGCTAGGCCTGACGGCGCAGTTCCGCTACTACGGGGGTGACCCCACCGCGTGGCACTGCGAGTTGTTCGACACCAATAGCCAAGCCCGGCAGGGCATCGGGTTCGGCAAGGGCCAAGTCGCCGAAGCGCGCGTCGGTGCCCTCTACGAAGCGCTCGAGCACTACCTGATCCATCGAGAGAGCTTGACCCCGTTCAATATCGAGTTACTGCCCTGCGGGCAAATCGCGCACTCGGCGCTATCCGGCGAAGCGTACGCGGCCATCCTCGCCGACCAGCCCGACAACCACATCGCCTGCCGGCGATATCAAACCATCGACGGCAGCGACACTTTGGCCATACCGCAGTTCCTGTCCAATCCATGGTGGGCGGAGGCGGCCACCGCCGAACGGCGTGCCGAGGTGGGCGACACCGCGGACTACACAGCGGTGGCGCGCTATTCGTCCAACAACGGTTCGGCGATCGGCACGAGCCGCACCGAAGCCACCGTGCACGCGATAAACGAGGCCATCGAGCGCGACGCATTGTCGTTGTTTCTGGCCAAAACGTTTCTTGCCGAGGAACCCGATGCGCCGGTCGCGCTGGCAACCGAAACTTTGCCGAACGAGCTGCTGGAGCTGCTGCGCCGGGTTCAAAACCGAATCGGCCGCCAGGTCTGGCTCATCGACATCACCACCGACTTGGGAGTACCCAGCACCTTGGCGTACTCCCCCGGTTCCCGAGGCCGGTATTTGCTGGGCAGCGGAGCCTCGCTGTCGCGGCACTATTCGGTCTATCGGGCCCTAACCGAGCTGGTTCAAGTCCAGCTCGAACAAGAGCGGGCCGGAGCCGGCCAGGCCGCCAAACGTGTGCTGGCGATAAGTCAACTGGCTGACTATCCGGGGTTACAGGCCGCCATGGCGCTCGATCTCAGCAGGTTCGCCACCTCCATGTCCGCGACGGGATTTATCGACACCCTCGTGGCGTCCACCCCAGACGAGCACCTACAGCAGTTGCTGCAGATGTTGCACTCGCGCGGCTTCACTGCCTACTTCCGGCACCTACACACCAGCTCCAACGGGGTCACCGCAGTCCACACCCATATCCCCGGCCTGGAACACTTCCACCTGATCACCGACGCGGCCGTGGTCCCCGGCCAACGGGGCCTGGCCGCCATCGGACTGCGCTGACAACGCATTGACGGCGCTGGCATCAGCACCGGCAGTTAGGGCCCTGACGTGCGGAAGCTCCGACCCCACCGGCACCCCCGCCGCCGATATGTAAGCATTTGGGAATGATCGCACGCAGTTTTGCTCGCATCCTTGGTGCCGCGGTGGTGGCTTTGGGAGTGCTGAGCGCACCCATCTACAGTCCGTCCGCCACTGCCGACCCGTGCTCCGACGTCGCGGTGGTTTTCGCCCGGGGCACCCACCAGGAACCCGGTCTCGGCAACATCGGGCAGGCTTTCGTCGATTCGCTGACCTCGCAGGTCGGCGGGCGCTCAGTGGACGTGTACGCGGTCAACTACCCGGCCAACGACGACTACCACACCAGCGCGTCGCTCGGTTCCGACGATGCCAGCGCGCACATCCAGGGCACCGTCGCCAACTGCCCGAACACCAAGATCGTGCTCGGCGGGTACTCGCAGGGGGCGACGGTAATCGATCTGGCCAGCACCGCGATGCCGTCGACGGTGGCCGATAACGTCGCGGCGGTCGCCCTGTTCGGTGAGCCGTCGAGTGGATTCTCGAGCATGTTGTGGGGCGGTCAACCGCTGCCGACGATCAACCCGCTCTATGGCGCCAAGACGATCAACTTGTGTGCCGCCGATGACCCGATCTGTACCGGCGGCGGCAACATCATGGCGCACGTCTCCTACATTCAGGCCGGGATGACCGACCAAGCGGCCTCATTCGCGGCCGGCAAGCTCAACTGAACTTGCCGCCGCGGCACGGGGCCGCGTTGATCGTCTGAGGCCACTACGGGTTGTTGAAGACCGTCGTCCCGGTACCGGCCGGGCTGTAGTCGATATACACCGGCTGCATCCAGAAGGGCAGGAACCCGGTGTTCATCAGGCCCGACGAAATCACCGTCGGCTGGTAGTCGTTCGTGCTGTAGTGGTAGACCTCGTTGGTCATCGTGGAGTCGGTATAGACGGTGATGTTGGTGTTGGCGGGCAGGGTCGAGCAGCCGATCACCGAGGATGGGATGGTTCCCATCACGCCGCCGGAATCGATGATCGAGGGAACCGCGACCGGCGCGCCGCCATTGACCGACACCCACAGGGTGGATATCGGCGCTCCGCTCACCGAGAAATTGGGTGTCAGCGGGTTGGGGCCGAACACGAGCTCGCCGCCCTGCATGTCGATGAGCAACCCCTGACCCAGGCCTCCGCCCAGCGCCTGAGTCGGGATGCTGGGGCCCGGGCCCACCGCGTTGGGGCCGACCCCGAGCACGCCGTCGACACCGGCGGACTGGAAGTATGCGTCGAATGGGGTGGTCAACGGATTGCTCCACAAGGCGTTGAGCCAAGTCGTCAAGGCGTACGGCGACGTCGGGATGGAGAACAGGACAACGTCGACACCGGTGGTCGAGGTGACGATTCCATTGCCGAAATCCACCGTGGTGGGGTACGTGGCGAATAGGTAGGTCAGTCCCCCGCTGTAGGCGCTCATGCTGATTCCGCTGGGTAGCCCCATGCGCAGTAGCCCCAGTGGGCCGCCGACATCCTTGACTTGCATCACCAGTCCGGCGGATCCGGTGTCAATCAGAACCGGGGTGCTGTGTCCGCCGTTGACGTTGACGTTGACCACCGGTTCAGTGACGTTGACAACCTCCAGCGGCACGGTACGACCGTCACCGCCCGCACCGCTGACCCCGTAGTCACCCAGCAAGAAGCCACCGGTGCCGCCCGCACCGCCCGTTCCGAGATCCCCGCTGATGCCGAGGCCGCCGGCGCCGCCGTTGCCGCCCCCACCGAACAGGCCCGCCGAGCCGCCGAGTCCACCTGTCCCACCGGTGCCCCCGGCGTTGGCGCCACCCGTCCCGCCGATTCCACCGCTACCGAAGAGCCATCCGCCGTTGCCGCCGGCACCACCGGTCGCGCCGGCACCGCCGGTGCCCCCAGCGCCACCGTTGCCGATCAGCCCGGCCGAACCACCGGCCCCGCCGACTATCCCCGACCCAGTCTGGGAGTAGCCAATGCCGCCGTTGCCGAAGAGCAGCCCGCCGGCTTCCCCGTTGGGGCTGGTGGCGGTCCCATTCGCTCCGTTGCCGATCAGGGGACGCCCGAGCAACGCTTCGGTGGGCGCATTGATTGCCCCGAACACGTCGCGTCCCAGCGTGTCCAGTACCGACACGGACTGGGCCTCGGCGGCCGCGTATGACCCGGCCGATGAGTTCAGGGTCAGGGCAAACTGCTGTTGAAATGCGCTGAGCTGCGTGCTGATCGCCTGGTATTCCTGGCCGAATCCGGCAAACAACGTCGCGACCGCGGTCGATACCTCGTCGGCCGCTGCGGCGGCCAGGCCCGTGGCCGGAACGGCGGCTGCCGCATTCGCCGCGTTCAGCGCCGATTCGATGCTCTGCAATTCTGCAGCCGCTGATGTCAGCCACTCGGGCGCCACCACCAGAAGCGACACGCCGCTCCCCTCCGCATCAACCCTTGATGTTGTTGCGAGTAAGACTATCCAGATACCCGCTTCCCCACCCCGGTTTTACGCACAGGTCACACCGCGATTCGCCTTCCCGCACCGGTCTGGGGCCGCGATCGACTCGCTCCGGCCACCCGCTTGTGCGAGGTAAAGCGGACCGATCGCGATTATTTCTGCGCTTGTTGGCCGCGACGCAGTAGTCTCTGCGCGCGAGGGCACCAGGCGGCGGAGACGACGGGTCGGGATATGCGATTGGTGGTCGATCTCAACAAGTGCCAGGGCTACGCCCAGTGCGTCCCGCTGGCGCCCGAGGTATTCAAGCTGGTCGGCGAGGAAGCGCTGGCATATGACCCCAACCCCGACGACTCCCAGCGGCAGCGGGTGTTACGTGCGGCGGCGTCGTGTCCGGTGCAGGCGATCATCCTCGAGGTGGACCCGCCGGCAGATCGGGACACCAAATGAACCCGGGGTCGTTGGTCGGCCAACTCGTCGACACCTTCAAAGCCCAGGGACGCGTGGTCATCGTGGGCGCTTCGCTGGCTGGCCTGCGCGCTGCGGAAGCATTGCGGGACAGGGGTTTTGCGGGGCATCTCACTATCATCGGAGACGAGCAATACGAACCCTACGACCGGCCTCCGCTGTCCAAGCAGGTGCTCAAGGGTTGGGTGCCGGCACACCACACGAAGCTGCCCCGGCTGCGTCCGGTTGACGCGCAGTGGCGGTTGGGCGTGGCGGCGGTGGGTCTGGACCGGTCCACCCGCCAGGTGCTGTTGGCCAACGGTGAACGGGTGGAGTACGACCGGTTGCTGATCGCTACCGGAACCCGGGCGCGCCCCTGGTTCAACCCGCGGGAGGCTGCGCTCGAGGGTCTGTTCACGGTGCGCACTTGCGATGACGCCGAGAAGCTGGCCGCGGCCTTGAAACGGCGGCCACGCCGGGTGCTCATCGTCGGCTCGGGTTTTGTCGGGTCGGAGATCGCTTCGGTGTGCCGGGATCTCGATCTCCCGGTGACGGTGGCCGAGCGTGGCAAGGCGCCACTGGTCGGTGCGCTTGGCGGCGTGATCGGCGATATCGCGGCAAAGATGCAGTTGGAAGCCGGAGTCGACCTGCGGACCGGCGTGGCCGTAGAAGGCCTCGAGGGCGACGCGGAAGGACACGTCCGGGCGGCCCGCCTTTCCGATGGAACCGTGCTCGACGTGGACGTGGTGGTCGCCTCGCTGGGCTCGATCCGCAACGTCGAATGGCTCGAAGGCGCGCAACTGGCAAGCGGGTTCTGGGGGGGCCTGCGATGCGGGCTGCCGCGCATTCGACATCAACGGAGTGGTGACCGACAACATCTTCGTCGCCGGAGACGTAGCGCGGGCCCCGCATGTGCTCTACGAGTACGAATTCATGTCTCAAGAGCATTGGGACAACGCTGTTTTCGGTGCCGAGGTGGCAGCCAACAACATGATCAGCCTGGAAATGGGTCGGCGCCCGCACCTGCCGCTGCCCTCTTTCTGGTCGGGGCAGTTCGGCGTCAACGTCAAGAGTGTCGGCGTGTGCTCATTCGGCGACGAGATCGTATTCACCCAGGGATCGATCGAACAACGTCGCTTCGCGGCCGCATACGGCTACCGCGGCCGCATCGTCGGCGCGGTCACGTTCGATCACGGCAAGTGGCTGCCCTACTACGCGAGCCTGATCGAGCAGTCTGCCCCCCTTCCCGCCGCCCCCGCCGGGCTATGACTGCCCCGTCAGTTGCGAGCCGATGCCGGCCCGGTTCCCGGACCCACGCGAACCGACCGCAATGCCCGATGTGGTGCTGACCGGACACGATCCGACCTCGCGGGGTGCCGAATTCCGGCCCCGCCGAGGCTGACTTGCTGCGCAACTGGTGACATGAGGATGTGAGGAGATGGCGATGAATGCCGAAACCGCTTGGGCCGAGGCGATGAAGTTCGAGAACCGCCCCAACCCCTATCCCTATTTCGACGAGTTGCGCAAGACGCCGGTGGCCAAGGTTGCCGAGAAGACCTATGTCGTCACGGGCTACCGCGAACTGCTCGCCCTGGCTCATGACCCGCGGATCAGCTCCGACATCACCCGAAGCCCTTCGGGTTTCGGTGGTGAAGCCCCCCAGCCCGAACCGGGCAGCGAACACGTGCAGGCCTACGGACAAGATGCCAGCATCATCGTCTCCGACCCGCCCGATCATGACCGGGCCCGCCGGCAGGTGATGCGTCATTTCGCCCCGCCCCACTCCCCCGATCTGATTCCAAGCATGGAGCCGTTCGTGGTGCGGCTGGCCAACGACCTCCTGGGCCAGGCCAGCGCGCGCGGTAGCACCCGCCTAGACGTCGTCGAGGACTTTGCGTACCCCATACCCGTCGCCGTGATCTGCAAAATCCTCGGCGTGCCGATCGAGGACGAGCCGAAATTCCACGCCTGGATCTTCGATTTCATGGCGGGCGCCGACCTCGGCCCCGAGGGGGACACCGAGGAGGGACAGGTGCTGGCCGAGAAAGGCCGGGTCAGCACCGCGGCATTGACGGACTATTTGGGCGACCTGGTGCGCAGCTATGCAAAGACCCCCGGCGAGGGCTTGTTGTCCAAGCTCCTGCACGACGACGGACCCGATGGTCCGATGTCGGTGCCAGAGACAACCGCCAACGCCCTGCTGTTGCTGGTCGCCGGCCATGACTCGACGGTCAACACCATCACCAACTGTGTGATGACGCTGCTGCGAAACCCCGGCTCGTGGGATCTGGTGCGCCAGCGCCCGGAGTTGATTCCGCGCACCATCGAAGAGGTGCAGCGACTGCAGTCGGCGGTGCAGTTCTTCCCCAGCCGCAGCGCCACCGATGAAATCGAGATCGGCGGAACGGTGATTCCCGCGGGTTCGGCGGTGCATCTGATTTACGCCGCGGCCAACCGGGATCCGCGGCGATTCGACAAACCGAATCGGTTCGACCCGCTGCGCGAGGACAACGAGCATTTCGGTTGGGGCAGCGGGATCCACACGTGCATGGGTGGCCCGCTAGCTCGGTTGGAGGTCAACCTCGCCTTGGAGATCTTCCTGCGGCGGGTGCAGTCCCCCAAGCTGGTGGTCGACCCGCCTCCGTATCGGCACAATCAGATATTTCGCGGGCCCCGCCACTTGTGGGTGGATTTCGCAGCGATCACCGAATAAATTGCACGACTCAGTGAGCGGTTGCGCGCCTCGAGGGAGCCGGGGCGTGCCAGGAAAAAGGATAACTAGGTTATTTGTATCTTACGGCCACAGTTGGCGGTGGCCGCAATTTGCTAATCCGAGCAATACGTTGATTCCGCGGCGCTAACCATGGATGTCACGTCCGCGAACGTAATGCCTTTTTCGCCCAAGGTCGTGTGAATGTCCTGGGCTATCGCGTCCGGCGTCTTGCCGCTCATGCGGTCAGCGCAGATCTGGTGACCCATGGAGACGATGTCGGAATCGTCGCCCGCTGGCCAGGTAAATCCCAGCTTGTGCATCTGGGCGAGGAACGCGTCATCGGTCGCGTCGGCCGTGGCGACAGCGGTGCCGAATACTAGCGCGGCACCAACCGCGACAGGGGCAGTGCAGGCGGCTAGCCAGTGACGTGCAGACATGTCATGCCCGTCCTTTCTTTCTGGGATAAAGATCCGATGTGGAGTCAGCGAGTGTGCACAGTACGTGAAACAGATTAAGCCCGCCGGCTTAGCCGCGCTAGATCCAAAAATATTGCCCATTAATACTTATCCAAATTTCCAGGGTTAACCTGGGATATATTTCGCCACTGCATTGTTCTATTGCTGGTCCAGAACGCGGCGGGCGCTCGAAAATTGCATATTTCGGCGCGGGGAAATGCCGGCCATTTACCCGAACTTCCTGCGGTTCGTTCTCGGCCGCTGCGACCTGCAATCATGCTGGGCTGCAAGAGGTTTCGGCGCAGCGATCAACACCGGCTTTCGGCTTGCCGGGATCAGTGTGGCAACAGGCGTTGCTTCTGCTCGGTGAACTCCTCCTCGGTGAGGATTCCCGAATCGCGCAGGGCCGCCAGCTCACGTAGCTCAGCGGCAATGCTGGTGATCGGCCCGGTTGGCGCACCGGTCTGCGGCGCTGCCTGATCACGGGTGGTAGCGCCGCCGGGCCGGTCTCGCCGTCCCAGGCCGCCGGTGCCGGCGATCGCCCGGCCCGCGACACTGGCCAATGCCATCTGTCCCAATAGGCCGCCGCTGGAGGCTTCGGCGGCGGCCGCGACGCTGGTGCCGGGCAATTCCAGGGCAAGCGTGCGTATTGCCGGCGCCGACACGGTCCAGGCTGACGGTACCGAGAGCCCACTGATGGAATTCGCCTCACCCAAACCCGCCGATATCGCCGACCCGCCCAGGTTGGTGATCGCTGCCGGGAATGGGGTTGGTGGCACCGAAGCCAGCCCCGGCCAGGTCTCGAGCCCAGCCCACCCACTGACGATGTCGTCGGTGTGTACACCGATCAGATAGCCGACGATGTCGTAAGGCAGGGCCGTGATCCCGACAAATGAGTCGACACCAAGTCCCGCTGCGCCAATTTCCGGGTCGATGAACAGCCCGCTGAGGTCAGACAACAGATCCAGCAGCTCCAGCGGCGTCAGCGTTGGGAGCGCCGCCGGTGCGGCCAGGCTGTTGAGCGTATTGGGGACGGCGGCCAACGCCTGCGGCGTGCGCGCCACGGTGGACTGCACGTTGCCCGCCGACGTCTCGGCGACTTGGGCGACTGCCGCCGCTTGCGTCGCTAGCCCACTGGGAGCGGTGTCCGACGGCGGTGAGTCGAAAGGCGTCAACTGCGTCGCGGACGCCGACGAGCCGGCGTAGCCATACATCGCCGCGGAATCCTGGGCCCACATTTCGGCGTACTGCGCCTCGGTACTGGCGATTGCCGGGGTGTTCTGACCGAAGAGGTTGGTTGCCACCAACATCATCAGCAGAGCGCGGTTGGCCGCCACCTCTGGCGGTGGCACCGTCTCCGCGAACGCTGCCTCATAGGCGGCCACTGCCGCCGCGGCCTGACTGGCCGCCTGTTCGGCTTGGGTGGCAGTGATTCTGGTCCATGCCACGTACGAGGCGGCGGCAGCAGCCATCGACACTGATGACGGACCGACCCAAGGGTCGGTAGTCAACCCCGCGACCACCAACTGATACGAGCTTGCTGTCGAATGCAATTCGGCCGCCAACCCGTCCCACGCCGCCGCGGCGGCCAGCATCGGCCCGGACCCGGGACCGGCATACATCCGGGCAGAGTTGATCTCTGGCGGTAGTAGTGCGAAATCCATCTCGTGTCACTCCGATCGGTCTAGCGAACGCCAGCGTGTTGGCGGCGTCGGTGACGGCATCCTAGGTTGCTCGGCCACTACCAAGTCGGCTAACGGCCGCCCTCCCAGGAACATGACACGTCCTTGAAACACGACAGGTCGGTCAACCCCGGGGTCCGGTGCGCTTTCCGAATGGCCTGGATCCGCGGTGCTTTGTCATCGCGGTATAGACCGGGTAGACAAGGGTGATGCGGCTGGACCACATCGTTTTGTGGACGACAGATCCCCGTGCCTCCGTGGATTTCTACACCCAAGTAGTGGGGCTTGCGCCGGTACGGGTCAGCGAGTTCGAGGCTGGAGACGCACCGTTTCCGAGTGTGCGGGTTTCTGCCGACTCCATCATCGACCTGCTGCCGCCGGATAGCGTTGCCGACACCGAAACCCTCACCGGAGGCCCGGGCAGCGCCGGCCATCGGGTCAACCACGTCTGCCTGGCTATGACGAAAGCCGAATACGACGCGCTCGATCAGCGCTTGCAGGCGGCCGGTGTGGACACCAGTGCGCGGCTTAACCGCAGCTATGGCGCCCGGGGATGGGCGCCGCAGGGATATTACTTCGCAGACCCGGACGGCAATGTGGTCGAAGCCCGGTACTACGAGTGACCAATTGGCCTCGCGCGCAGCGTGCCGGACTGCCGTCGGAGGCGAAAACGCGGGCACTGAAAGTTTTTTCAGTGCCAGCCGTATTCGTTGCCAGGTCGTCGGCACCTGGGTGAGGCGGGTGTCGCCCGACTGACAAACATCGACAGTCGTGGTTGATTGGGAGTGTGCGTTGCACCGATGTTGGGGTTGTCGGGGCCGGGATCGTCGGTCTGGCTACCGCCTACGCCCTGTCCCTGGGCGGCATCTCGGTGACCGTCTACGAGCGTGGGGTGCCCGGTCACGGGCAATCAGGCGGTGAGTCGCGCATCTTTCGGCATGCCCACGACGATGCCCGCATGGTTGCCCTCGCCAAAAGGAGCCGGCTGATCTGGGACGAATGGGGGCGGCGCCTGGGTGTGGAACTGCTCTGCAGTGATGGAGTAGTGGCTATTGGCCCGGTGGCCGAGCGTCGGTTGGGTGTGCTCGAGGCTGTCGGCGACTGCCCTGCGCGGCGGATCGGCACCGACGAACTGCACCGTCGGCTACCGATCTACGCGGACTTCGACGGCGTCGCGGTGCTCGACGAGCGCGGTGGGGCGATTCGCACCACGCGGGCGATCTCGGCACTCACGGCCGCGCTGGCTGACCGGTTGGTCACCGACGAGGTCCTGCTGGTCCGCACCACCTCCGCCGGCACGGTCGAAGTTCGCACCGGCGGCGCGGTTGCCGAGCATGGCCGCCTGGTCGTGTGCGCCGGGCGCGGGACCGCTGCGCTGGCTCGCGGTGTCGGTCTAGCGCTGCCCGTGCGCGAGGGTGCCCACGTGCGTCTCACCTATCGCGTTCGCGGCGAGCCGCCACCTGGGCTGGCGTGCCTGCAGGACGGTGCCACCGGTTTCGGTGAGACCGGCATCTATGCGGCCGCGGAGGCTGGCAACCGGCGCTACGCCGTCGGACTCAACGAATACGTTGACGCTCCCGGCGGTGGCCTGCTGGCGCCCGCAGCGCTTGCCCGGCTAGGCGAGCGGGCCAATGCCTACGTTGAGCGCGCTTTGCCGGGGCTTGATCCCGCTCCCGTCGACATCCGGCATTGCTGGGTCACCGAGCTACCGTGGGGTTCCGACGGCGTGGGGGTCTGGCAGTGCGACGGGATCTTCTTCATCGCCGGGCACAACCTCTTCAAGCACGCACGGGCGCTGGGCAGCGAGCTGGCCGCGGCCGCCGGTGGTGACCACCTGTTCGACGACTTGCGGCCCGAGGCACAGCTGGGTTCGCGAAGCCCGCAGTAGCGGCCGGCGGGCATGAGCCAGCGTCTGCACGCGTTGCGTCGATTAGTTCATCGAACTATAGTCTGGACAAATGTCCAGTTTGCTGTCGCGGCGTCCGAGGCTTCGTTGACCGCCCTGGGCTTGGCGCGCTTCCCTGGCCGCTCACCAGTGGAGAAGAGTTAAGTATGCGAATTGCCCTGTTGTCCTATCGCAGTAAGACTCATTGTGGCGGACAGGGTGTCTATGTGCGTCATCTCAGCCGCGGGTTGGTGGACCTCGGCCATGACGTCGAAGTTTTTTCCGGGCAGCCCTATCCGGAGCTGCTTGATCCGCGGGTGCGGCTGACCGAAGTGCCAAGTCTTGATCTCTACCGCGAGCCGGATCCGTTTCGGGTCCCGCATCCGAGCGAGATCCGCGATTCAATAGACCTGCTGGAACTCTTCACCATGTGGACAGCGGGCTTTCCCGAGCCGCGAACCTTCTCGCTGCGCGTCGCCCGACTGCTGGCCGATCGCATTGGCGACTTCGACCTCGTGCACGACAATCAGAGCCTGGGAACCGGCCTGCTGCGCATCGCCGCCATGGGGCTACCGGTGGTGGCCACCGTCCACCACCCCATCACGCGGGACAGAGTGCTTGATCTCGCGGCCGCGCGATGGTGGCGAAAACCGTTGGTGCACCGCTGGTATGGATTCTCTGCCATGCAGAAGCAGGTGGCGCGCCAGCTGCCGCACCTGCTGACCGTCTCCTCGTCATCGGCCGCGGACATCGTCACTGATTTCGGAGTTTCGCCCGATCAGCTAAATGTGGTGCCACTCGGCGTCGACACCGAATTGTTCGAGCCCGGAGTCGGCCCACGGAAACCGGGCCGCGTCATGGCGATCGCAAGTGCCGATACGCCCCTCAAAGGGGTCAGCACACTGCTTCACGCAGTCGCCAAGCTACGGGTGAACCGCGAGATTGAGTTACGGCTGGTGGCGAAGGTGGAACCCAATGGCCCCACCGAAAAACTCATCGCCGAACTGGGGGTCTCCGACATCGTTCACATCAGCAACGGGCTCTCGGATGCGCAGCTAGCGGCCTTGTTCGCTTCGGCTGAGGTCGCCTGCATTCCTTCTCTCTACGAGGGATTTTCGCTTCCCGCGGTAGAAGCGATGGCGAGCGGAACTCCGATAGTCGCCAGCCGGGTAGGAGCATTGCCCGAAGTGTTGGGCACTGACGGTGCCTGCGCGCAGCTGGTTCCGGCCGCCGATGTCGGCGCGCTGACCCACGCGCTGGGCGAGCTTCTCGATTCTCCGGACAAGCGTCGCAGCCTCGGCGAAGCCGGGCGGCAGCGGGCCCTCGGTGTGTTCAGCTGGGAAGCGGTGGCCGCGCAAACCGTGCGAGTCTATGCCGCTGCGATCGAGCGAACAACGACCGCACCTGAAAGCAATGCTCAATGCTGACAGTTGATTTCGACCGCCTAGGTATCGGTCCTGGCGCCACGGTCATCGACGTGGGCTGCGGTGCTGGCCGGCACGCGTTCGAAGCGTACCGACGCGGTGCCGATGTCGTCGCCTTCGACCGGGATGCGGCAGAACTGCGTGCGGTGGACACCATGTTGGCTGCAATGGCGCAGACGGGTGAGGCGCCGGCCGCGGCATCGGCGAAAGTGGTTCTCGGTGACGCGCTTGCGTTGCCGTATCCGGACGAAACATTCGACTGCGTCATCGCGTCCGAGATTCTGGAGCATGTGCCACAAGACGACGCAGCAATCGCTGAACTGGTCAGGGTGCTCAAAGTCGGTGGCACCCTTGCGGTTAGCGTGCCGCGATGGCTTCCCGAGCGAGTGTGCTGGCTGCTCTCGGACGAGTACCACAGCAACGAAGGTGGCCACGTGCGGGTCTACCGGGCCAGCGAGTTGCGCGAAAAGATCACTCGCCACCCAATGGCCTTGACCCACGCCCATCACGCCCATGCGCTGCACTCGCCATTCTGGTGGCTGAAATGCGCTGTCGGTGTGTCGAATGCGGACCACCCCTTGGTGGCCGCGTATCACAAGCTGCTGGTGTGGGATCTGATGCGGCGGCCCAGGGTAGCGCGGATGGCCGAGTCGGTTCTCAATCCGCTGGTGGGTAAGAGTGTCGCGATGTATTTCGACAAGCGGGAATCGGCGCAAAGCCCAGCAGATTTGGGACATTCAGTTGCATCGGCCTAGTCCGCCGGCGGTGCCGGGTGCCCTGACTCGCGATCAATGTCGGCAGACGGCCCAATCCATTGCTTCCGCACAAGAACCCTCGGGCGCCATCCCGTGGTTTGTGGGTGGCCACACCGACCCGTGGGATCATGTGGAGTGTGCGATGGCGCTCACCGCTGCCGGACTTCTCGAGCAGGCGCGCGCCGCATTCGACTGGAGTCGCCGCGCGCAGCGGGCCGACGGGTCATGGCCGATTCAAATCCGCACGGGCACTGTCGAAGATGAAAACAGTGACAGTAACTTCTGTGCCTACATCGCGACCGGAATCTGGCACCATGTGCTCGTGACCGGCGACAAGTCATTCGCCGTCACGATGTGGCCGGTGGTGCGCAAGGCGATCGACTTCGTCATCGACCTGCAGGTGGGTAATGGCGAAATATGTTGGGCTCGAAGTGAGTCCGGGCCACTGACGGAGGCCCTGATGACCGGGTGCGCCAGCATCTTTCACGCCATGAGGTGTGCGCTGGCGCTGGCGGATTTTGTCGGGGAGCCCCAGCCGGAGTGGGAACTGGCGCTCGGTCGGCTTGGCCACGCCATCGTCGCGCACCCGGAGGCGTTCGCTGAAAAGGAGCGCTACTCGATGGACTGGTACTACTCCATCCTCGGCGGTGCGCTACGCGGGCCGGCAGCGGCCGCCAGAATTGACCACCGCTGGAATGACTTTGTTGTCGGCGGCCTCGGTATTCGCTGCGTCGACGACCGGCCGTGGGTGACGGGAGCCGAAACATGCGAATTGGTGCTGGCGCTCGACGCCATCGGTCACCGCGCCGCGGCGCATGAACAGTTCGCGGCGATGCAGCACCTGCGCGAAGACGACGGGTCCTACTGGACGGGATTGGTCTTCGCAGACGGGAAGCGTTGGCCCGAGGAACGCACCACCTGGACCGCTGCGGCGATGATCCTCGCCGCGGATGCGCTATCGAATACCACTCGGGGTGCCGGCATCTTCCGTGGGCATGCGCTGCCCACGGGCCTGCAAACCGACTTCGATTGCGAGTGCGTCGTCAGCAGGCCCGGCCGCTAACCTCGATCTGGTCGCCGGGGCCCCCGCTAGTGCGCTCGAGAAGCCGTAGTGACCCGGTCGCCGAAATCTCCTGAAATTGACTGGAATCGATGGGACGGCGGTAGATGTGGTACGGCGCCCTGCCGCCGTCTGCGGGGTTGGGGAACACATCGTGGATGATGAGCGCTCCCCCTGGGCTCACCCATCTGGCCCAGCCCTCGAAGTCCTGCGCGGCGGCAGCCTCGGTGTGACCTCCATCGATGAACAGCAACTGCAGCGGTGATCGCCACCCCCGGGCCACGATCGGCGATTTGCCCACGACGGTCACCACATGGTCGTCCAGGCCGGAAGAGTCCAGCGTGCGCCGGAAGGTTGGAAGGGTGTCGAACAGTCCAGTGATCTCATCGACCAGTGAATCGTCGTGGTATTCCGAACCGGGCTGGTGTTCCTCAGAGCCGTGATGATGGTCGACGGTGTAGAGGACGCTGGAGCATTGTTGCGCCGCGGCGCCGAGCAACAGGGTGGACTTGCCGCAGTAGGTCCCGATTTCCACACCGAGCCCGCCATTGAAGTACCGCAGCGCGGCGTTGAACAGGGCCTCCCCCTCATCGGCCGGCATGAATCCAGGCACCTGGTCGGCCAGCGCGAAGATTCGCTGCACCGCACTGGGGATGTCGCTGCTCATCACCAAAATCTAGCGTCACGCCAATTCTGGTGACACCGTGGTCCCGCAGGTTGCTGGGTGATAGCCAATACGTCCCGTCCTGGACAGGCGTCCGGCGAAGATGGTGCTAGCCGTGTGGCGCTTCGGAGATCTTGGTGTCGGGCTTGCCCAACGCTTGGCAGTAAGTCATTGCGGACAGACGAGTGGCCGAGATCTCGAGGTTCGTCGGGTCTTTGCCGCTCTTGTCCTTGAGCATCTTGCCGACTTCTTCGCTCTGTTTCTTCTCGTCTTGCGTGGTGAAGTCCTTGCACTTGGTGTCACCGCCGGTGTTGACGATCTCGGAGGCAGAGCATCCGGTGAACAGCAGCGCTGCGGTCGCTACGGTGGTTGGCACAATGAGCCGCATTGTCGCCCTTCCTCAATTCGGGGTATGCGTTATATATAGACCAAACGCCGCAGTCGCAAACGCTCGGTTCGACTAATCCCTAGCAAGCTACTGGCGTCGGCGCCGCGGTGCGGGTTCGGAGACTGCCTCAGCTGACCAGTTGAGAAGGATCTAGCGGTGCATGCACGTCCCGGACAATGGTGCAAGAGTGGGTCAGCGCCGGTCGATACGTGGTAGCGCCGCATTCGCATTCCCAGCAGGTGTGCCGACCACACGAGCATCGGATGACCGCAACGATCATGTGCCCCGGAAGCAGCCAGTGGCCACGCTTACACCGCCGGGGCGGGGCGTCCATCCACTGGGTGCGGGAGCCGTGCTCGAAACGGCCGACGTCAACACTCACCGCAACACCGTCGCACCCGTGGTCAGGCGATGCCAGTGCGGTGTGCAAATCGTGATGAATTGTGGCCGTTCGTTGACCGTGTCGTTGTAGTCCAAGCTGCGATGGCGCGCCGACCTCGAGAAGATGCAGCGCCCGGAACGCCGATCGCGGGCTAGTTCTGCAGGGTGAACTGATTGACGTCAATGTGACCGCGGCGGAAGGCATCTGCGCAGCCGGTCAGGTATTTCAGGTAGCGCTCATAGACTTCTTCGGATTGAATCTCGATGGCCTCGTCCCGGTAGGCGTACAGGGCTTGGGCCCACAGAGCCAGGGTTCTGGCATAGTGCGGCTGCAGCGACTGGCGACGGGTCAGCGTGAAGCCCGCCCTGCCCGCGTGCTGCTGCACCATGTCGATCGACGGCAACCGGCCGCCCGGGAAGATCTCGGTCACAATGAATTTGACGAATCGGATCATGTCAATCGAGATCGGTATTCCCCGATCGCTGATCTGCTCTCGGGTTAAGCCGGTGATCGTGTGCAGCAGCATCACCCCGCCGCGCGGTAAGACCCGATGCGCCATCGCAAAGAAGTCGTCGTAGCGGTCGTGACCGAAGTGTTCGAACGCGCCGATCGAGACGATGCGGTCGACGGGCTCGTCGAACTGCTCCCAGCCCTTCAGCAGCACCCGCCGGGTGCGTGCGGTGTCCAGCTGGTCGAACGATTTCTGCACGTGGGCGGCCTGGTTGTTGGACAGGGTGAGGCCGACGACGTTGACGTCGTGTTTCTCGATCGCGCGGCGCATGGTGGCGCCCCAGCCGCAGCCGATATCGAGCAGTGTCATGCCGGGCTCCAAGCCCAGTTTGCCCAGCGCCAGGTCGATCTTGGCGATCTGTGCCTCTTCCAGTGTCATGTCGTCGCGCTCGAAGTAGGCGCAGCTGTAGGTCTGGGTGGGGTCCAGAAATAGCCGGAAGAAATCGTCGGATAGGTCGTAATGCGCCTGGACGTCGTCGAAATGCGGTACCAGCCGTTGAGCCATGGTTGTGTGCCTTTCCGGGCCCACCGGCCCCCCAAGATTTCCCGTCCCCCAACCCCTGCAGGGTTTCCCGCCAGCCGAGAACGGCAAACACTGCCACCTCCGATGCGGTGCTGGCCTGCACTTATCCGTCAGAACCGCGCGGTGAAAGGCCACCGTAGGGGCATCGACGGCCCTGGCGCGATGACTTCCGGCCGCCGCGGCGGTCATAACAAGTGATCACCAAACATCGACCTCAAAGGCGGATTCCATGGCAAAGGCCCTGCCAGCAAGCCTTGATCACCTGACCTGGCGCGCCGCGCTCGGCGAGCTGCGCGAGCGCGAGAAGGCTGCCACTCGCGAACTGGATGCGATTGCCGCGCAGCGGCGCCAGTTGCCGATGGTGCGGCTGGCCGACTACACGCTGATCGGTGCGGACGGGCCGGTCCGGCTGGTCGATGTGTTCGATGGCCGCGCGCAGCTGATCGTCTACCACCACATGTGGACCGATGGCGCCGAGTGGCAGTGCGGCGGGTGTACCGGCTTCACGTCGCAGTTCACCCGGCTGGAGTTCCTGGCTCACTATGACGCGCGTTTTGTGATCGTCACGACCGGGCCGATCAACGACGCGCTCGCCTACAAGCACAAGGTGGGCAACAGGATGCCGTGGTATTCGTCCTCGGAGAGCTCGTTCGCCGCTGACCTGGATGCGCCGGCCGGCGGAGGCTTTGCGGTCAATGTGTTACTGCGTGATGGTGACACCGTCTACCGCACTTGGCATACGACCGGTCGAGGCGCCGAGCAACTCAGCTACATGTTTGGGCTGATCGACCTGCTGCCGTGGGGGCGCCAGGAGCAATGGCAGGATTCGCCCGCCGGATGGCCGTCCCGACCGACCTACTCGGGCTGGCTGGGCTCACGCGAGATCGCCTTGGCCTACGGCCCCGGCGACACTGCTGGCCCCTAGCCACTGGTCGCGGGGCCGGGAAAGGCCGTCGCGGTGCGTTCGTCGCACCGGCGACGGGTACTCGGGAGGTATCCGTAGGCTCATCGGTGCGTGTCGCCAGCTCGCAGAAGACTCCTGAAGAAGAGGTGGACAGGTGCAGGCTAGAGGGCAGGTGCTGATCTCTGTGGCTGAGTTGACCGACCACATCCGGGCCGGCTTGCCGGTGACGATATTGGACGTGCGATGGCAGCTCGGCGAACCCGACGGGCACCCGTCCTACCTGCGCGGCCACCTACCGGGAGCGGTGTATGTGTCGCTCGAGGCGGAACTCAGCGACCACACCGTCGCCGGGCGCGGCCGGCACCCGCTACCGTCGGGGCGCAATCTCGAGATCGCCGCGCGCCGATGGGGAGTGCAGCAGGACGAATTGGTCGTGGTCTACGA
Source organism: Mycobacterium pseudoshottsii JCM 15466 (assembly GCF_003584745.1). Lineage (NCBI taxonomy): Bacteria > Bacillati > Actinomycetota > Actinomycetes > Mycobacteriales > Mycobacteriaceae > Mycobacterium > Mycobacterium pseudoshottsii. The sequence goes on along the minus strand of NZ_AP018410.1, from coordinate 3,259,587 downwards.
CGACTGGAACCGGACCGGTTCGGCCCGAGCATGGTGGCTGTTGACCACGGCAGGGGTAGCGAATGTGCGCATCCTGGATGGAGGTCTGGGCGCGTGGCGCCGCGCCGGTGGGCACTTGCAGACGGGAGCCGTTCACCCCCGCGCCGGCAATGTGTCTGTGCTGCATGAGGATTTGTACGTCGGAAGCCGTCCGACATTGACGGCGAGCCAAGTTGGCGCAGGAGTCACGACACTGCTCGATGCCCGCGCGCCCGAGCGCTTCCGTGGTGATGTCGAGCCGATCGACCCGGTCGGCGGCCACATTCCCGGCGCGAAGAACCTTCCCAGCGGCGCCGTCCTGACCGCGGACGGAACGTTTGTGGACACCGGCGCGCTCGACGAACTCCTGTCCGGATGTGGCATTGATCGGGACGGCGCCATGGGCGCCTACTGCGGCTCGGGCATCACCGCCGCAGTCACCGTGGCGGCCTTGGTCGCCGCGGGCGGCGACGCGGCGCTGTACCCGGGTTCATGGTCGGAGTGGTGTTCGGATCCCAATCGTCCCGTGGAACGCAGCACCGAATGAACCCACGGCCACCCCGCAGGTTCCGCTAGCCGATCACCGCGCCAGATCCCACTGCCCGAAGTCGGCGGCGAGGACCTCGTTCACGTCCACACGTATCTCGCCTAACAGCGGACTTGGGTGTGTGGGACTGTTGACGACCTCTTGATACAGCACCGCGGCGGGCTCGCGCTGACCATGCGACCAGGACCTGGTCTGCCATGCCCACCGATGCTCCGGCGTGGTCGAGCTTCCGATCACCCCGTCTCTGACCGCCCACGCGCAGGCCCGGGAATGTCCATAGATACCGGTGCGCTCGACGCCGAGTACCGAGTTGATTCCCCGGAACCACTCCACGGCAGCGGTGTCCCAGGTGTGCGGGTCGATGTCTTCATCGACACTGAAGAAGATCGGGGCCGACGCTGTGCCCCCTGCCGCGCTGTGCAGGCGTAGGGCAGTCTGGGCGTCTTGCACACCACCGGAACGGCCGCGGGTGAAATCCGACGGCGCTGAGCCACCGGGCTTGCCGTACTGGTAGTTGCTGACGATGTGCAGGTCCGCCGCTCGCAATTCGTCGGCGTATTCGCGGGTGATGGGTTTTGCTTGGAAGTTCGCTCCCGGGCGCGATTCGGATACGTAGTTCACGACGCCGTCATAGCTTGCCGACTTGATCAGCTCTGGTGAGATGCGCTGCTTGGCAAAGTCGATCAACCTCACGCTGGTGGCGCCGGCCCGGGGTGCGTCGACGCTTTCGGCGAGTGTCCCGAGGCCGAACAAAGCCGGTGCCAAGGCAAACTTGCAGACCTTGAGGACGTCGCGCCGGGACACCGATTGCGCTCCGATGCGGCTACTCGGTGCAGCCGGCTTGTGCACCGCGCGATGGTACCAAATTCCGGTTCCCTCGGTGTCGTGCCGCGGCGACCGCATTCCGTTCGGGTGCATTTGCCGGGGCAGTCGAACTGGATCGAAAGGTTAATCAGTCCAGAATATTTCGTACGGGAAGCGAGACTCGCTGCGCGGACTTCCGGGCGGATCTTGGTCGACATCGCCCGAAGCCGGCACCACGGTGGCGGCGACGAGGCTCGTGGATCGGGCTAGTTCTGCGCGGTGGGGTCGAGCCGGAAGACGGCGCACTGCCCGGCCAGTGCGGCAAACTCTTCGGCCGTTCCTTGCCGCACCAAGCCGGAGCGCTTGAAGAAGCCGACGCCCCGAGGAACTTTGTGCGGAAACGCGGCCAGCACGGGAACCGCCTGGGCTGCGGTGAGTTCGGTGAAGACCACCTGTTGCTTCTTGCGTCCCCGGGTAACGGTTCCGCTGCCGGCCGCGCGAGCGTTGCGCACCCAGTCCGCACCTGGATATCCGCCGACCACATACACGCAGTCATCGAGTACGAACGGGGTTGCCGGGGTGCTGCGCGGCAGCCCCGTCTTGCGGCCGGTCACGGTGAGTACCCGTACCGGGCCCGCGACGACGCCGATCTTCTGCAGGGTCACCATGGCTTTGTTCATCGGCTTGAGCCAAGCCGGTGGCTTCGGATTGGACATTTCAGATCCCATCTCTGAACATTGCGGCCCCAGCTATATCAGGGTGTCTGATATCAATCTACCTGATAGATGGCCGGTGTTCGGAGTGGCTTGACGGTGTTGTCGTCAACCCTGCCGGCGCGCGACCGCGTGGCGGCACCGGTGTCTGAGTGTGCTTGTTGTGCAATCGTTTTCAACTGGCAAACGGCCGCGGGCGCGACCGTCGCAGGGCGCGATGTGATGCGGGCCCGAAGGTGTCGGAGCAAGGGGCTGAGCGCGCCGGCCCAATTGTGCGTTGATGGCGAGCGGAAACTCTTGACCGATTCAAGATAGCGAGTCATAGTGGCGAAGTGGGGTCAACGGCGGACTACACAGAGAAGCTGCGTATGGCCGATCTGCGCGTCACCCGGCCGAGGCTTGCTGTGCTCGAGGCCGTGGGCGATCACCCACACGCCGACACCGAAACGATCTACTCGGCGGTTCGCGAAATCCTGCCCGACGTGTCCCGGCAGGCCGTATATGACGTGCTCGGCGCACTTACCTCGGTGGGCCTGGTCCGTCGCATCCAGCCGTCGGGATCGGTCGCCCGCTATGAATCCCGCGTCGGCGATAACCACCACCATGTCGTCTGCCGATCCTGCGGAGCGATTGCCGACATCGATTGTGCCGTCGGTGAGGCTCCGTGTCTGGCCCCCTCGGACGACAGCAATGTGCTGGATGGCTTCGTTGTCGACGAGGCCGAAGTCATTTTTTGGGGCATGTGCCCCGATTGTTCAACCGCAATGCCCCGGTCACAGCCGTGATCGCAGCCCGATTCACCCACCCCTGGAAGGAATGCTGTGTCATCCGATAGCCGCCCACCTCAACCCGACACCTCGACCCAGAGCAATAGCGAAAGCGAAAGCCCCGCAATCTCCTCCCCCACCCCGCAGGATCACGCGCCGATGACCAACCGGGACTGGTGGCCCAACCAGATCGACGTGTCGATGCTGCACCCGCACCCGTCTCAGGCCAGCCCGCTCGGTGCTGATTTCGACTACCCGAAAGAGTTCGCCAAGCTCGACGTCGATGCGCTCAAGGCCGACGTCATGTCGGTGATGACCACCTCGCAGGACTGGTGGCCCGCGGACTATGGCCACTACGGTGGCCTGTTCATCCGGATGAGCTGGCACGCCGCCGGTACCTACCGCATCCAAGATGGTCGCGGCGGCGGTGGCCAGGGCATGCAGCGATTCGCTCCGCTCAACAGCTGGCCGGACAACGTCAGCCTGGACAAGGCACGCCGACTGCTGTGGCCGGTCAAGCAGAAGTACGGCAGCAAGATCTCCTGGGCGGACCTGATTATCTTCGCCGGGAACTGTGCCTTGGATTCGATGGGATTCAAGACCTTCGGCTTTGGGTTCGGTCGTGAGGACGTCTGGCAGCCCGAAGAGGTCATGTGGGGCGAAGAGGACGTCTGGCTGGGCACCGATAAGCGCTACTCGGGCAAGCGCGACCTCGCCCAACCCTACGGCGCGACCACCATGGGTTTGATCTACGTCAACCCCGAGGGGCCCGAGGGCAAGCCCGATCCGGTTGCCGCCGCGCACGACATTCGGGAAACCTTCGCCCGCATGGCGATGAACGACGAGGAGACCGCCGCACTGATCGTCGGCGGCCACAGCTTCGGCAAGACCCACGGTGCCGGCGACGCCGACCTGGTCGGTCCCGAGCCGGAGGCCGCCCCGATCGAACAGCAGGGGTTTGGCTGGAAGAGCTCGTTTGGTAGCGGCAAGGGCAAGGACGCGATCACCAGCGGTCTCGAAGTGGTCTGGACCCCGACCCCCACCCAGTGGGGTAACGGATTCCTGGAGCTGCTCTACGGCTACGAGTGGGAGCTCACCAAGAGTCCGGCCGGCGCGTGGCAGTTCACGGCCAAGGATGGTGCCGGCGCAGGCACGATCCCCGATCCGTTCGGCGGGCCGGGGCGCGCCCCGACGATGCTGGTCACCGACATATCGATGCGCGAGGACCCGATCTATCGGCGGATCACCCAGCGCTGGCTGGAACATCCGGAGGAGCTGACCGAGGCGTTCGCCAAGGCCTGGTACAAGCTGTTGCACCGGGACATGGGACCGGTCAGCCGCTACCTCGGACCCTGGGTTGCCGAGCCGCAGCTCTGGCAAGACCCGGTGCCCGACGTTGACCACGAGCTGGTTGACGCCAAGGACGTTGCGGCGCTGAAGAGCAAGGTGCTCGCGTCCGGCCTGACGGTTGCGCAGCTGGTCAAGACGGCATGGTCGGCGGCGAGCAGCTTCCGGCGCACCGACAAGCGCGGCGGTGCCAATGGAGGGCGGTTGCGTCTGGAACCGCAGAAGAGCTGGGAATCCAACGAGCCCGCAGACCTCGACCAGGTGCTGTCTGTGCTGGAGGGAATCCAGCAGGACTTCAACAGCTCGGCGGCCGGCGGCAAGAAGATTTCGCTTGCCGACCTGATCGTGTTGGCTGGCTCGGCAGCGGTCGAGAAGGCGGCCAAGGATGGCGGTCACGAGGTCTCGGTGCCGTTCTCCCCCGGGCGCACCGACGCATCGCAGGAGAACACCGACGTGGAGTCGTTCGCGGTGCTCGAACCGCGCGCGGACGGATTCCGCAACTATGTCCGGGTCGGTGAGAAGGCTCCGCTGGAGCACCTGCTGATCGAACGGGCGTATCGGCTCGGGGTGACGGCTCCGGAGATGACGGTGCTGGTTGGTGGGTTGCGTGCGCTGGGCGCCAATCACGGCGGCTCCAAGCATGGCGTGTTCACCGACAAGCCGGGCGTGCTGTCCAATGATTTCTTCGTGAACCTGCTCGATATGGGCACGGAGTGGAAGGCCTCGGACGCGGCGGAGAACGTCTACGAAGGGTGCGACCGCTCCTCGGGGCAGCTCAAGTGGACGGCCACCGCCAACGATCTGGTGTTCGGTTCGAACTCGGTGCTGCGCGCACTGGCCGAGGTCTATGCCCAAAGCGACGCCAAGCAGAAGTTCGCTGAGGACTTCGCCGCGGCGTGGGCCAAGGTCATGAACAACGACCGGTTCGATCTCGAGTAGTCCGGTATCGATTGCTGACTCGTAGTGACCCCCGTGAACCAATAGCTCGCGGGGGCCACTGCGAGGGGCGGCGTCGGCCGGTTGGCTTCGCGGCCTACGCCGACGATGTTGGATTTCTTTGGCCGTCTTGCTCGCTGGTGTCAAACATGTGCCCGCCCAACGGATCTGGTGGAGTTATGACGGTTAGCGCGCCGGTGTCGGGGTGCACGCTGCAGGTACCGCTATCGACGTCGCGAACCGCGATAAGCCCGGCCAGGGTCGCGGAGATGTCGCGGCGCTGCCGGTTGCCGTCCGATACCACGTCGGGCACGGTGACATGCAGCAGCCTGGGCGTGGTGAGTAGATCGAAGCGGAACGCTTTTAGCATGGCGTAACACGCCACCACCATGACGATGGAGAACGGCAGGGCGGTGGCAATGGAAGCGGTCTGCAACGCGGTCAGCGACCCGGAGCCGCCAACCAGCAGCAATATCGCGGCGGCGGTCCCCTCGAGCACCGCCCAGTACACCCGGGTCAGCTTGGGCGGATCCAGCTCGCCACCCGCGGACAAGATGTCGATCACGAGCGAACCCGAGTCCGACGACGTGATGAAGAAGAACACGATCACTAGCACCGCAAGAACGCTGGTGATGACGCCGATGGGCAGATCGCCGAGCAATCGGAACAGCGACGTGTTGGTGTCCACGGCGCCGTTGACCAGCATGTCGCCGTCGTTTCGCTGGCGCAACAGCGCGGCGTCACCAAAGATGGTGAACCACAGCGAGGCAATCACGGTGGGTACCAGCAGCACCGCCCCAATGAACTCTCGGATCGTGCGCCCGCGCGATATCCGCGCGATGAACATCCCGACAAACGGCGCCCAGCTGATCCACCAGCCCCAGTAGAAAATGGTCCAGTTGCCGAGCCAGCTGTCGTGCGAGAACGGCGCGGTGCGCAGCATGAACTGTGGCAGGGACTGAGCGTAGCCGCCCAAGTTCTGCACCCACGACTGCAGCAAGAAAAGTGTCGGTCCGAGTAACAGCACGAACAGGGCCAATAGGGCCGCCAATGCCATGTTGATGTTTGACAGCCACTTCAAACCCTTGCTGACACCGCTGACCACCGATGCCGTCGCGGCGGCGGTGATCGCGCCGATCATGGCGATGATCCACCAGTTGTTCGTCTTGATCCAGCCGAGATACTCCAGGCCGGAGGCAATCTGGGTGATGCCAAAGCCCAGTGATGTGGCGACACCGAACAGTGTTCCCACGATGGCAACGACATCGACCGCGTGTCCCAGCACGCCTTCGACTCGGCGCCGCCCCAAGACCGGCTCCAGCAGCCACCGCACCGACAAGGGGCGTCCCCGCCGATAGGTCATGTAGGCCATGCCGAGGCCAACCACCACGTAGATCGCCCACGCGTGCAGACCCCAGTGGAACAGGGTCAGTGCCATCGCCTGGTTGGCCGCCGCATCGGTGAGTGCGGGCACGCCGCGGGACTGAGGTGGATGGGCGTAGTGGCTGAGCGGCTCGGCCACACCGTAGAACACCAAACCGATGCCCATACCCGCGCTGAACAGCATCGCCAGCCATGCCCAAAAGCCGTACTCGGGTACCTCGTCGTCGCTGCCGAGCCGGATGGTGCCGATCTGCGAGATACCGCAGTAGAGCGCGAACACGACAAAAGCCGTGGCGACCAGGATGTACCACCACCCGACCCCAGCGGTGATTGCGGCGTTGAGCTTCACGAATGCATTGGCGGCGGTCTGCGCGTAGACGACTGAAACAACGATCATGGTCACGATCACCAATGACGCCGGAACGAAGACCGAGGGTTTGATACTTCGCCAAGCCTCGGCAACCACATTCGGGCGACCCGGATCGCTATCGGGCAGGTCGGGCAACGCCATCACACTCCCTTCTAGGCACGTCCTGGTCACCGACGTCGCTTCGCGGCTAACGCGAACGACCGTGACGAACGTGCGTGTCGAGTGGCCTCCGGCCGGAGCTCGCGAGCCTGATCTGTCACCGCCGTTCGAGCGGCCACGCGAGTAAGGAGACCCTCTTGGTGAACCTTCAGAGTTTGAACTCTGCCGGGCTGATATTACCGAGATGGCCGGAGGTTGTCGGGTGCAGGTGAAATTACCGATGCGGTTATCACACCCCCGAGTGGTTTTGCAACGCAATCGATACTGCCGGTGTCGCCGCGCGATATCACCTGGTCGTCGCAACGAAAGGGCAGGTGATACGGGACGGGGCCGAACGGTATTAGGCCAGGGCCTCGGTGAGGACCGACAGTATTTGCTGCCATATGCGTCTATGGAAGTACATGTGGCCGGCACCTTTGAGAACGGTCAGATGAGCGTTCGGCAGGGAGTTGGCCAGGATCTGTATATTCCCGACGTTCGACGCCAACTGGTCCTTTTCGCCGTAAATGAAGTGTATCGGGATTTCGAGTTCGCTTAGCTCGGTCCAGGTGTCGTCGATGCCCACCTGAACCTTGGTGTGATTATATGCTGGCTCGATGACTTCCGTTTCATAGAGGCGCTTGGTGTATTCATCGGCTAAGTCGGTGTCCAATTCAAAGCTGCCGTTGAGGTATCGCCAGACTTTGAAAAATTCTTCTTTGCCACGTTTGTAATCTGGGTACATCTTGTTGGACATCAGCACTTGCCACATGGCGGCGAGCGTCTCGCTATCCGTCTCGGCGTATATGTTGTTACCCGTGGCGATTATCGGCGATGACATCAAGAACAGCTTCTCGACCCGTTCCGGGTATTTGACCGCGAACAGTTGAGCCACGGTGCTGCCGAGTGAATGTCCGATGAGTACAACGGTATTCAGATCATGGTCGGCTAGTATGGCTCGAACATCGTCAACCATTTCATCGATGGTGTATGGCGGATCAGCGTCGACATCTCTTGCCGGGGGGAAATGCGTTGAATCACCGATGTCACGGCTGTCGAAGCGTAAGACAAAATATCCTAGATCGGCGAGACGCTCGCAGAAGTTGCTGTTCCAGAAGATAGCTGGAGCCATCGCGCCGGATATGAGAAGGATTGCCCTGTCGGCACGGCTCCCAAAACTCTGCGTCCAGATTCTGACGCCCAGATTTTCAACGTACCGCCCCATAGGAACATCCTATGTCGACGGGTAATGGAGGTAGGCCTGACGTGTGTTCTGCCGTACGGGGATAACCAATCCCGCTGAATTGAGGTCGCGCTAGGGCGGGTGTCACATCCCGGGATTGGTGCCCAAGCGCCGGCGTCGAGCGCTCGGGCGGGCTAGCAGCCGCGCAGTTGTTTGAGGGCGCGCGTCGGCGCTTCCCAAAACCCCAGCGGGGCAACATGTTTCGCTACCTGTATGGAAATGGAATTGCGTCGGCGCCGCAAGCTGCGCCGGGCGCGGCGGACAACAACCAGCGCAATGACCGTGAACGCCATGCCAGCCAGTGCCGTCCTGCGCCTGCGCCTGATCCGGCCCGAGCGGGTTGAGCCGGCCCGGCGGCCGCATAGGTAGCCGATGCAAAGTGCCGCCATGATCAGCACTGAGGTGACGGCAAGCGCTGGCATGAACTGAGCATCGTTGTCCGCCGTCGCGGCGAGATCACGGGGCAGATACGCCTTGGCCACCATGTGAACGCGGTGGTCCCCGGCGTGGGCGGACCCCCGAAGGCGATCAGCGCTCGACGCGGAAGCGCTTCAACCGCGACGTGGCCCCCGCCACCAATTCAACTCGGCTTCTCGGCAGTTGAAGGTGGGCGGCGAGCAACCGGGCTGCGGCTTCGTTGGCCTTACCGTCGACCGCCCGCTCGCGTACGTAGATGGTTAGCTCGGCATCGGAACCCGTCTCGACCAGGGGGCCTTTGCGACTACCCGGCTTGACCCGGACGACGACGATGTCGGTCATGCTTGGTGAGGCTACCGACCGGCCAACCGCTGATGCGTCATCCGCGCCCGAAGGCCATGCTGGTCAACCGAGGGCGGCGCACCGTTCGAGCAGGCCTAGCGATGGTGGCTGCCGGAACGCCAGGACCATGTGTTCGCAGCCAAGCCTGCTGAACTCGGGTAACAGGGCAAGTTGGCGGTCAACCTGGTTCTCGACTGCCGGGTGCCTCGTGCCACCCGGCGCCGATGCCGACGTGCAGTCGACCGACGCAGATGTGGTCGACGGTCACTGCCATTTTCGCCAGGATCGCCGGATGGCCAAAGATCACACCGGTTACCAGAGGGTCGATCCTCGTCCGTTGGGTAACAGCTGCCATGGCGGCCGGCGTCGTCCAGCCCTCGAACGTCGGCTCGGCGAGTTCCGCCGGCCCACAAGAGTGGTCCCAGTCCCAAATCCCTTCGAAGCCAGGGCGATCCGCGGCCTGCCGCAACTGCTGCAGTGCGGAGTATTCGAAGCTCAGGTGGAACTCGACCGATATCCGCATGCGGCGCTATTTAGGCCGTTGCGGTGTGTGTGCGGCGCGGTCATTGAGTATCAAAGTGCAGTGCGGTGCATGGCGTGGGGGCCAATTCTTCAAAGCCTGCCAACAGGTGCCGAAGTGGTTAACATCTTCCTGTGCGCGCTTTGTTTGCCCGTAGGTCGGTCCAATTTGGAGTTGGGGCGGTCGCGGTAGCCGCGGCCCTAACGATCGCCGCAGCGGTGCTGCCGCCGGGAACGCCCGGTGCGGCGCCGTCAACCGATGCGGCGAACTGCCCTCAGGTGCAGGGCTCCGGCGTTGTTGATTAGCAGGCTTGTGAGCTGGGTTGATGATCTTTGGTGCCGCGCTATTGGGGCCGGAGTGTAGGCACGGGCTATCTGGAGAACGATCGAGTTGGTTACTGTTCGTCGTTGGTCTGGAGTTGCCCGTGCCTACCGTTTCAGTATTGCGTGTGTCGTCGGTTCCAGAGGTGTTCGACCGCTGGAGTCCTGGTGAGCGCAGCGAGCTCATCGGATCGGAGTTTCTCGATGTGTTGGCCTCGGTGCCAGACCCGAGGGACCCACGCGGTCGGAGGTATTCGCTGATGGCTTTGTTGGCGATCGCGGTTCTGGCCACTGCCGCGGGGATGCGCGGCTATGCTGGTTTTGCCACATGGGCGGCCACCGCTCCCGATGATGTGTTGGCCCAATTAGGGGTCCGGTTCCGGCGGCCCAGTGAGAAGACCTTCCGCGCTGTTTTGTCTCGGCTAGACCCCAGGGCTCCGGCGTTGTTGATTAGCAGGCTTGTGAGCTGGGTTGATGATCTTTGGTGCCGCGCTATTGGGGCCGGAGTGTAGGCACGGGCTATCTGGAGAACGATCGAGTTGGTTACTGTTCGTCGTTGGTCTGGAGTTGCCCGTGCCTACCGTTTCAGTATTGCCTGTGTCGTCGGTTCCAGAGGTGTTCGACCGCTGGAGTCCTGGTGAGCGCAGCGAGCTCATCGGATCGGAGTTTCTCGATGTGTTGGCCTCGGTGCCAGACCCGAGGGACCCACGCGGTCGGAGGTATTCGCTGATGGCTTTGTTGGCGATCGCGGTTCTGGCCACTGCCGCGGGGATGCGCGGCTATGCTGGTTTTGCCACATGGGCGGCCACCGCTCCCGATGATGTGTTGGCCCAATTAGGGGTCCGGTTCCGGCGGCCCAGTGAGAAGACCTTCCGCGCTGTTTTGTCTCGGCTAGACCCCGCCGACCTCAACGCCAGGATGGGCAGTTACTTCACTGCACACGTGGCCAGCAGCGACCCCAGTGGATTGGTGCCGATCGCGTTGGACGGCAAGATGCTGCGTGGTGCTTTACGCGCCAAAGCGACAGCCACGCATCTCGTGTCGGTGTTCGCCCACCGTGCCCGATTGGTGCTCGGTCAACTCGCTGTCGCCGAGAAAAGCAATGAAATTCCCTGCGTACGTGCCCTGCTCACGCTGCTGCCGGGTAGCTTGCGGTGGCTGGTCACCGTGGATGCGATGCATACCCAGGTCGTCACCGCGAAGTTGATCTGCGCCACCTTGAAGTCGCACTACCTGATGATCGTCAAGTCCAACCAAGCCAAAATATTTGCGCGTATCACCGCGCTGCCCTGGGCCGAGGTGCCCACAGCCGCTACCGACGACTCCCGCGGCCACGGCCGTGTCGAGACCCGCACCCCGCAAATCATCACCGCTGCACGAGGAATCGGCTTCCCCTACGCAAAACAAATCATCCGGATCACTCGTGAACGCTTGATCACCGCCACCGACCAGCGCAGCGTGGAGGTGGTCTATGCCATCTGCAGCCTGCCGTTCGAGCACGCCCGCCCTACCGCGATCATGACCTGGATGCGTCAACACTGGGGAATCGAGAACAGCCTGCACTGGATACGCGACGTCACCTTCGACGAAGACCGTCAAAGGGCACATACCGGAAACGGCGCACAGGTCCTAGCAACGCTACGCAACACCGCGATCAATCTGCACCGCCTCAACGGCGCCGACAACATCGCCGAAGCCTGCCGGATCACCGCTTTGACCGCCAACCGCCGCCTAGACCTCCTCAATCCACAATCCCCCAGCTCACAAGCCTGCTAATCAACAACGCCGGAGCCCTGGGCTAGACCCCGCCGACCTCAACGCCAGGATGGGCAGTTACTTCACTGCACACGTGGCCAGCAGCGACCCCAGTGGATTGGTGCCGATCGCGTTGGACGGCAAGATGCTGCGTGGTGCTTTACGCGCCAAAGCGACAGCCACGCATCTCGTGTCGGTGTTCGCCCACCGTGCCCGATTGGTGCTCGGTCAACTCGCTGTCGCCGAGAAAAGCAATGAAATTCCCTGCGTACGTGCCCTGCTCACGCTGCTGCCGGGTAGCTTGCGGTGGCTGGTCACCGTGGATGCGATGCATACCCAGGTCGTCACCGCGAAGTTGATCTGCGCCACCTTGAAGTCGCACTACCTGATGATCGTCAAGTCCAACCAAGCCAAAATATTTGCGCGTATCACCGCGCTGCCCTGGGCCGAGGTGCCCACAGCCGCTACCGACGACTCCCGCGGCCACGGCCGTGTCGAGACCCGCACCCCGCAAATCATCACCGCTGCACGAGGAATCGGCTTCCCCTACGCAAAACAAATCATCCGGATCACTCGTGAACGCTTGATCACCGCCACCGACCAGCGCAGCGTGGAGGTGGTCTATGCCATCTGCAGCCTGCCGTTCGAGCACGCCCGCCCTACCGCGATCATGACCTGGATGCGTCAACACTGGGGAATCGAGAACAGCCTGCACTGGATACGCGACGTCACCTTCGACGAAGACCGTCAAAGGGCACATACCGGAAACGGCGCACAGGTCCTAGCAACGCTACGCAACACCGCGATCAATCTGCACCGCCTCAACGGCGCCGACAACATCGCCGAAGCCTGCCGGATCACCGCTTTGACCGCCAACCGCCGCCTAGACCTCCTCAATCCACAATCCCCCAGCTCACAAGCCTGCTAATCAACAACGCCGGAGCCCTGGGCTAGACCCCGCCGACCTCAACGCCAGGATGGGCAGTTACTTCACTGCACACGTGGCCAGCAGCGACCCCAGTGGATTGGTGCCGATCGCGTTGGACGGCAAGATGCTGCGTGGTGCTTTACGCGTCAAAGCGACAGCCACGCATCTCGTGTCGGTGTTCGCCCACCGTGCCCGATTGGTGCTCGGTCAACTCGCTGTCGCCGAGAAAAGCAATGAAATTCCCTGCGTACGTGCCCTGCTCACGCTGCTGCCGGGTAGCTTGCGGTGGCTGGTCACCGTGGATGCGATGCATACCCAGGTCGTCACCGCGAAGTTGATCTGCGCCACCTTGAAGTCGCACTACCTGATGATCGTCAAGTCCAACCAAGCCAAAATACTTGCGCGTATCACCGCGCTGCCCTGGGCCGAGGTGCCCACAGCCGCTACCGACGACTCCCGCGGCCACGGCCGTGTCGAGACCCGCACCCCGCAAATCATCACCGCTGCACGAGGAATCGGCTTCCCCTACGCAAAACAAATCATCCGGATCACTCGTGAACGCTTGATCACCGCCACCGACCAGCGCAGCGTGGAGGTGGTCTATGCCATCTGCAGCCTGCCGTTCGAGCACGCCCGCCCTACCGCGATCATGACCTGGATGCGTCAACACTGGGGAATCGAGAACAGCCTGCACTGGATACGCGACGTCACCTTCGACGAAGACCGTCAAAGGGCACATACCGGAAACGGCGCACAGGTCCTAGCAACGCTACGCAACACCGCGATCAATCTGCACCGCCTCAACGGCGCCGACAACATCGCCGAAGCCTGCCGGATCACCGCTTTGACCGCCAACCGCCGCCTAGACCTCCTCAATCCACAATTCCCCAGCTCACAAGCCTGCTAATCAACAACGCCGGAGCCCTGCCCTCAGGTGGAGGTTGTCTTCGCCCGGGGCAGATTCGAGTCGCCGGGGCCCGGGGTGCTGGGCAACGCGTTCATCAGCTCGCTGAGCTCCAAGGTCGGCGGCAGAAGCATGGGGTCCTACGCCGTGAAGTATCCGGCCGACACCGAGGTCGACATCGGTGCCAACGACATGAGCGGGCACATCCAGTACATGGTCAACAGCTGCCCGGACACCCGACTGGTGCTAGGCGGATATTCTCTCGGCGCGGCGGTCACCGACGTGGTGCTTGCGGTGCCGATGTCGGCGTTCGGATTCGAGGATCCGCTGCCGCCGGGCACCGATCAGCACATCGCCGCGGTCGCGCTGTTCGGCAACGGCAGCCAGTGGGTGGGGCCCATCACGAACTTCAGTCCGCTCTACAACGACAGAACCATCGAGTTGTGCCATGGCTCCGACCCGGTCTGCAGCCCCGCTGACCCCAATACGTGGAAGCAGAACTGGCCACAGCACCTCGCCAGTGCCTACATCCAGGACGGCATGGTCAACGAGGCCGCCGACTTCGTCGCAGGCAAGCTCTAGTCCCGCTGCGGCATGGACGTCGGGCCGCTGATCACGCGCTATGCCCGCCGCTTCTGTCGGGTGCATGCGGGTCTGCACTCGGTCGCGTCACCGCTGGGTGCGTGGTTGCTCCTGGCGCTGGTGGCGCCGATCGCCCGAGGTGCCGCTCGCGAGCAGCTCGAAGAGGCCCTCGGTACTGACGCTAAGCATGCGCGCCGGGCGCTGGAGGACCTGATGGTCGCGCCACCCGAGGTGATCAACGCGGCGTTGGCCCTGTGGGGCCCAGCGGACTTGGCGGGGTTGTGGTCAGGCCGCATGCCCTCCGAAGTGGAGATCGGGCCGATCCCCAGCCAGGCCCAAGCCGACACGTGGGCACGCAACCACACCGATGGCATGATCGAGCGCTTCCCCGCCGACTTGTCGGGCATGGCGGCCGTGTTGGCCAGCGCGCTGGCCACGCGGATCAGCTGGTTGCGGCCCTTCGGCGTCACCGATGCCGGCCAGCTGCGCTCGCCCTGGAGCAAACAGGTTTGCGATGCGCTCACGGTCGCCGGGCACAGCGCCTACCTCGCCGATGCTGAGGGTGTGGGAACTGTCGGCGTGCATACCGCGGTCGGTACCGGCGAATTGCACGTCACCTCGGTTATCGCGAGTCGAGGTGCATCGTTTCAGGCCGTGTTGGCGGCGGCGCACGACATCGCCTGCCGGGAAGTGACCGGCTCCCGGGTGCGTCGCCGTGAGCTCTGCGACCTGCCGCTCGGCGACGGCGAATTCTGGACGATCACCGAGGGGGCCCGTGGCCGCGAGGACGACGTGCGGGTGGTGATGCCGGCTTGGCAGGTGTCGTCGGATCACGACCTCACCGCTGATCCGGCGTTGGGTTTCGGTGCGGCCGGGCAAGCCCTGGCGGTGGCGCTGAAGGGGACTGCGGATACGCGGGCCCGGCAGTCCGCGGTGGCCCGCTACGGCCGGTATGGCTTCGAGGCCGCGGCCGTCACCGCGATCGCTGTGCGTGGCGCGATGGTTTCGCGGCTGCCGTCGCGGTCAGCGACGCTGCGCTTCGGTCATCCCTATGCGGTGGTGGCAGTGGTAGGTGGCGGGCGGCGACGCGATCCGTGGGCCGGTGTGCCGGTCTTCGCCGCCTGGGTCAGCGAACCCACCGAAGTCGGATCCGTCCAAACCGGGTAGCCGGATCCGCTATTTCGGGTTGTGCCGCCACTCGTTGATCTTGCGGCCCAACGAATCGGCCGCGCTGGTGGCGGCCCGGCCCACGCCGTCCACGATGCCGCCCAGACCGTCGCGTATGCCCTTGATCAGCGGGTCGTCGGACTGGTCGAACCCGTCCTTGTAGTGGCGGGCGGCCTCGCCGAGGTCATCGGCGATCGAGGATTGGCCATCGTCGACGCGCAGCGGATAACTGCCCGACATCACCTTTCCATAGCCGCCGGCGTCCACCCACTTGGTCAATTCGGCGACCCGCAGCACCGAGAACGGGTGGGTCTGAAGTTCGAGGTTGAGCAGCTTGAGCAGCCCGTCGCGCATGTCCCCAGATCGCTCGTACTCCGCGGCCTGGGCCAAGAACGCTTCGGAGTCCAGCTTGTCCAACCGGCTTCCGCCGGCCAGCTTCATCTCCACCCGAATCGCGGTGTCCAAGTCCTGGCAGCAGAGCAGTCCCGCCCGGTCCCCGGACAGCTCGGACTTGCGTTGCCATTCCAGCAGCGCCGCCACGATCGCGCGTAACGCCCAGCCGCCGATCGGGAGAAAGCCCAGGGAACCCGCCAGCCGCATCAGGTGCATCAGCATCGTGCGGTAGGTGGCGTGACCCGATAGCGCGTGACCGAGCTCGTGACCCACGACAAAGCGCAGCTCGTCATGGGTCATCAGGTCGTAGAGCCCGGAGGTGATCACGATGAACGGGGCGTCCATCCCGATGGTGTAAGCATTCACCACCGGCGACTGCGTGACGTAGACCTCGGGTTTGGTCGGCGCGTCCAGGACATCCACGCATTCATCGAGCAGTGCGTCGAGGTCTGCGAACTGGCGTGGGCCGACTCGTGCCGCGCTGGCCAGATACAGCAGCCGGTGTTGGCGCTCCCGCAGCATTCCGGAGAGCAGTTTCAGGATCTGGTCGAAGCCTTTGAGATGGCGCAGTGCCGATAAAGCGGTTCGGTCGGCCGGATGCTCCCACGCCCTGGAGCTGATACCGCCAAGAGTGGTGCGGGTGGTGGCCAGGGCTCCGGCGTTGTTGATTAGCAGGCTTGTGAGCTGGGTTGATGATCTTTGGTGCCGCGCTATTGGGGCCGGAGTGTAGGCACGGGCTATCTGGAGAACGATCGAGTTGGTTACTGTTCGTCGTTGGTCTGGAGTTGCCCGTGCCTACCGTTTCAGTATTGCCTGTGTCGTCGGTTCCAGAGGTGTTCGACTGCTGGAGTCCTGGTGAGCGCAGCGAGCTCATCGGATCGGAGTTTCTCGATGTGTTGGCCTCGGTGCCAGACCCGAGGGGCCCACGCGGTCGGAGGTATTCGCTGGTGGCTTTGTTGGCGATCGCGGTTCTGGCCACTGCCGCGGGGATGCGCGGCTATGCTGGTTTTGCCGCATGGGCGGCCACCGCTCCCGATGATGTGTTGGCCCAATTAGGGGTCCGGTTCCGGCGGCCCAGTGAGAAGACCTTCCGCGCTGTTTTGTCTCGGCTAGACCCCGCCGACCTCAACGCCAGGATGGGCAGTTACTTCACTGCACACGTGGCCAGCAGCGACCCCAGTGGATTGGTGCCGATCGCGTTGGACGGCAAGATGCTGCGTGGTGCTTTACGCGCCAAAGCGACAGCCACGCATCTCGTGTCGGTGTTCGCCCACCGTGCCCGATTGGTGCTCGGTCAACTCGCTGTCGCCGAGAAAAGCAATGAAATTCCCTGCGTACGTGCCCTGCTCACGCTGCTGCCGGGTAGCTTGCGGTGGCTGGTCACCGTGGATGCGATGCATACCCAGGTCGTCACCGCGAAGTTGATCTGCGCCACCTTGAAGTCGCACTACCTGATGATCGTCAAGTCCAACCAAGCCAAAATATTTGCGCGTATCACCGCGCTGCCCTGGGCCGAGGTGCCCGCAGCCGCTACCGACGACTCCCGCGGCCACGGCCGTGTCGAGACCCGCACCCTGCAAATCATCGCCGCTGCACGAGGAATCGGCTTCCCCTACGCAAAACAAATCATCCGGATCACTCGTGAACGCTTGATCACCGCCACCGACCAGCGCAGCGTGGAGGTGGTCTATGCCATCTGCAGCCTGCCGTTCGAGCACGCCCGCCCTACCGCGATCATGACCTGGATGCGTCAACACTGGGGAATCGAGAACAGCCTGCACTGGATACGCGACGTCACCTTCGACGAAGACCGTCAAAGGGCACATACCGGAAACGGCGCACAGGTCCTAGCAGCGCTACGCAACACCGCGATCAATCTGCACCGCCTCAACGGCGCCGACAACATCGCCGAAGCCTGCCGGATCACCGCTTTGACCGCCAACCGCCGCCTAGACCTCCTCAATCCACAATTCCCCAGCTCACAAGCCTGCTAATCAACAACGCCGGAGCCCTGGGGTGGTGGCCGGTGTCTGAGACATGACGCGAACTCCTCGGTAGTCCGTATCAGAATACGGACGCCGTGCCACCGCGATTTCGCAGTAAAGGAATTCCCAGACCGCGCCGAAGAGGGGCGCGAGAGGTCAGGCCGGCGAATCCGCGCTGGGCCATGCCAGGGCGGCGCTACCCATGCTGCTGACGTCGACTCCCATCGCGGCAGCACGCTGACGGCCCAGGTAGGCGGGGTGTCGGCGCATCTCTTCACGGCGCTGATTTTCGCGCTGCCGAGCTGCAAGCCACATCGGATGTGACTGCAGATAAATGACCTCCGCCTCTGGCACATTCGTCACTGCTCGTCAACTCCTCTCGTTCAACCCGAGTTCGGTACATACGCCGCGAACACCTGTCCGTTAAGGATTGACAGCAAACCTGTGATCAAACCGTGTCTTAATGTAAGAATTAGCCGTGAATTCCACGCATTCCTGACGGTTCCGTCAAACCGCCGGGGCCTGGGCGAGCGCCCGAAATTCTCTGGAAAACCCGAATGACCTGCTTGTTTAGGGTCGGGTAACGGTTCGGGCCGGGCAGCGGCGGATCACTGCGAAATGCACGCAGGCGTTAATTGACAGTTCTCCGAACTCAACGAGTCTCTCAGGTACTCATTGAGTAAGGAGCGTAACCGCGCTCCAGGGCCTGCGGCCCGGATGGCGCGGATTCGGCTGCGGAAGCCACCCGAGTGAGCGCATTGATATCGGCAGGCGGCGGAACCGCTGCGCGGCCGTAAACAGGGATTCCGCCTCTGCTACGTGCCAACCCAGTCCTTCAAAGAAGGCCAAACCGTTGTCGGGTGCAAACTTGAACGGCGCGTTCTGCAGCATGCCGGCCATCTTCTTGTTCATCATTTTCTTGAGGGCAGGGCCGGCTAAATCAAGCATCCACCAACCCACTTGGGGTTGTCGTATCGCCTCAGAGAGGGCAATCACATCCGGTTCGTCGAGGTACATCAGCAGGCCCTCGGTCAGGACAAGTGCCTTGGCGGCACCGGCCAGTGCCTCGGTGAAGAAGGCATCGCGAGCGGCTGGATCGGCTAGATCCACGGCGCTGCGGGTCAGCTGGCATCGCGGGGTTTCGCCGCTGAGCAGCTGTGTTTTTTCCGCCAACAGCAGCGGTAGATCCGCTTCGATCCAGGTCAATTCGGCGGGCAGATCCAGCCGGTACGGCCGGGTATCCAGGCCGGCAGCCAAGTTCAAAACCCGGTCACAACCGTTGGCGATCGCGCGGGCAATGGCGTCGTCAATGATTTTCGTCCGCGCGACGAGCCACCAACCGTTACGGGTGGTGCGCGGAACTGTGGCGACGATAGCGCGGCCATGCTCTCCGGCAAGCCGATTGGCGAGGGGGTCGCTGAACAATGCATCCGGACGCGCCGATTCGGTGGCCCGATATAGGGCCGTCCATCGGGCCGTATCGGAGACGTGGGTAATCACTTGCCCTTCGCCGGAATCCAAGCCTGCCATGTATGCGTTATAGCACCGGCAGACGAAACCACCCACCGCCCCAATCGGAATGGTGCCGATCGCGATGTCGCACTATCGGTCTGGGGTAGCGTGCGCTCATGCCCGATCGAAACCGCCGATTCCTTCTTCGCGAACGTCCCACTGGGCGCATCGGTCCGAATACTTTCGAGCTCAGCGAAGCCCCGATCCCCGAAATCGGCGATGGCGAGGCGCTGGTACGCGTCACCTGGATATCCCTGGATCCGACCAACCGCGGCTGGATCAACGACATGCCGTCGTATCTGCCCCGGTTGGCATTGGCGAGGTCATGCGCGCGGCCGGGCTCGGCGAGGTTGTCGAGTCGAGGAATCCGAATTATCCGGTGGGTTTGACCGTGCAAGGTCTGGTCGGTTGGCAGGACTACGCGGTGGTCTCGGACACGACGCCGCTCTTTCCGGTCGAGGTCGCCGACGGCGTCTCCCCCAGCGCCTACCTCGGCGCACTCGGGATGACCGGGCTCACGGCATGGATCGGGATGCGCGAGATCGCCAAACCACGGCCCGGCGAAACAGTCGTCGTATCCGCCGCGGCCGGCGCCGTCGGTTCGGTGGCGGGCCAGCTCGCCAAGGCGGATGGTGCGCGGGTAGTCGGGATCGCCGGTGGGCCGCAAAAGTGCGCTTTGCTCACTGAGCAGCTCGGTTTCGACGCGGCCGTCGACCATCGGGCCGACGACTGGGCAGCTCAGCTTGTCGCCGCGACACCCAACGGCATCGACGTCGACTTCGAGAACGTCGGTGGCGACATCATGGACGCGATCTTCGCGCGGCTCAACGTCCGCGCGCGGGTAGCGCTGTGCGGCCTGATTTCGGGATACAACTCCGCCGATCCGCCACCCGGACCGCGAGCGTTCGGAAACCTGCTGGTCCAACGCGCCACACTGCAGGGCTTCATCATTCTTGATCACCTGGGCCGCGCGGCCGAGGCGACCGCGGAGATCGCCGGTCTGATCGCGCAGGGCAAGCTCACGCCGCTGGAAACGGTGGTGACCGGCTTCGAACAATTGCCCACGGCGATCAACATGCTCTTCGACGGCACCAACGTGGGCAAGCTCGTCGTGCGGACCTCCGAGTAGTCGGCTGAGCGGTTGACGCCGTTCGTGCTTTAGCGCAGCAGGTGCCGGGCTGCTATCGTCGCTGGCTTATGCCCGAGATGGACCGTCGTCGGATGATGCTGATGACCGGATTTGGTGTGCTCGGGGCGGCACTGCCCGTCCCGGCGGCCAGCGCCGACTCGTCTCGACGGGACATGCCTCTGGCGCCGGCGCCCAATGGCCAATCGGGCCCCTACCTGTTTCACGACGAATTCGATGGTCCGGCCGGCTCTGCCCCCGACTCGTCGAAGTGGACGGTGGCGCGAGCCCGCGAGGAGATGAAGGACCCGACGTACTGGGAACGGCCCGAGAACGTCGGCCAGTACCGCGACGACCGGCAGAACGTCTTCCTGGACGGTAAGTCGAATCTGGTCATCCGAGCCGCGAAGGACGGCGGCACCTACTACGCCGGCAAGATCCAAAGTCCGTGGCGGGGCGGCATCGGCCATACCTGGGAAGCCCGTATCAAATTCGACTGTCTGACCGCCGGCTGCTGGCCGGCCTGGTGGCTGGGTAACCAGGATCGCGGCGAAATCGACATCATCGAGTGGTACGGCAACGGGAGCTGGCCGTCGGCCACCACTGTCCACGCGAAAGCAAACGGTTCGGAGTGGAAGACCCGCAACGTCGCGTTGGACAGCGGGTGGCACACCTGGCGATGCCAATGGGACGAGACCGGTATGCGGTTCTGGCAGGACTACGCCGAGGGGGCGCAGCCCTACTTCACCGTCGCGGCGCATTCGCTACCCGACTGGCCGTTCAACGATCCCGGCTACACCGTGTTCCCCGTCCTCAACCTCGCGGTTGCCGGATCCGGCGGCGGGGATCCCAGACCGGGCAGCTATCCGGCACAGATGCTGGTCGATTGGGTACGCGTCTGGTGACCGCGCCGGGAACCTGAGTATCTTCGGGAGCCTAAAGCGGCGCGACGATCAGGACCTTGGAATGGTCCGTGGGGTCAACCCGGACCGGTAGGTCCAGACCAACCCTGAGGTGTGGAGCGCTCGACAGTTCGAGCGCGATGCGCCGAATGGCGCGGTATGGGTCCTGCTGCGGCAGTGTCACGTCCAATTCGAGCTCGTGCCAAGAACCCAACGTCGTGCTCGCGACATTGCGCCGAATGCTGACGATGGTTGCTACGCCTTCCAGCCCCTCGCGCAGCAGTCGCTCGCGCTCGGTGGTGAGTGCGCTGAGTTCGGCGGCCGCGTTATGAGCCGCGGCCTTGTCCGCGCGCGTCACCCGTTGTCCGACGCTGGCTCTGCGCACTCGCTGCAGCCAACCCATGCGGGTCAGCGTACGGCGGCCAGCCGACACCCGTCGATGGCGTCGGGCGGGTAGCGTGCCGCACATGTTTCGCATGACTGTTCAGGACGTGTTCTTCATCCGGGGGCGGGGCATCGTGGCTACCGGGCGCGTGGAACACGGCGAGTTGCGGGTCGGCGACGAGGTACGAATCAACGATGGTTCAGGCGTGCGAGTCGACGCCATCGAGGCATTCCGCAAGAAGCTGGACACGGCGAAAGCCGGGGACAACGTCGGCCTGCTGTTCAAGAAGCTCACCAAGAGCGATCTGGCCGCGGGAGACGTCATCACCGCGGCGGATGCATTCCTGGCCTAGCGCCGAACCTGCGCTGCTGGGCAGCCCCGCCCCGCTCCCCTGGCCTGGGGCGATGCCCTCGCGGGCCGACGTTGTTGGGATCGGTAGCTACCCCGTCGATCTGTACTTGTGCCAACGACGACGCCACCGAGGCGGCGCCCCACGGAAGGAATAGCGCAGATGAACATCGTCCCCGCCAGCATCGAGGAGAAGATCAGCCGGGTCGATCGGCAACGAAGCCTGGCGATCGGAATCAGCTGTGGAGTCTTGGCGGCGTGGTCCTTCTTCCGGTTGGTATGGCTGCTCTACGTGTCGATGACGTTTGGTTGGTTCATGGGGGCGGTGGCCTTCCAGTTCGTGCTGTGGGCAGTCGTCGGCTCCGTGGCCACCATCGCCGCAGCCGGGTTCTTGGCCCGCTACTTCAAGGACTCTGACCCGGATCTCTGACAGCCGGGTTGGGCGAATCGTTTCGGACCGGGTTCACGCCCGTCCGGAACGCTTCCCCATTTCGGGGGCGCTGATTTTCGGGGGGTGCCGCACGCCGAGGGATTCGGCGAGTCAACGGTTTGTGATTCGTTGCAGTGTGGCCTCGAAGATCGAGTCGAAAGGTTGTTGGTGGCCAGTACTGGCCATACCGGTCAGGATCAACCCCGATGTGCGGGCGTAGGAGTAGTAGTCGGTCCGCGTCGTGCCGGTGGGCTCGCCGGGGATCGTGGTGGTGACCGAATACCGGAAGCGCTGGGGTGCCCCGGCGGGGTGGGTGTTCTGCAGAATGTTGACCGCATAGGAACCGGCAGCGGCGCTGCTGAACCGCGGGCAACGCGACACCAGGGCCATGAATTTGTCGAATCCCGACGGGTCGAACTCCCGGCCCACCATGACGCGGATGTCTCTGCGGTCGGCGACCTCCGCTGGATCGGTGGGGTCGTGGTCGAACACCTCAGCGGCATCGAAGGCCCCGGTAGAAGCCACGCCCACCACCGCGAAACATTCGACGGGATCAAAGCCGAGGCCCTCGTCGTACAACTGATATCGGAAATAGCCGAAGGTACCGGAGAGCTCCTTGATGTCACTGACCGTCCACGAAGGCGGAAACTCTGCCTGCGTGGGCAGCAGCTCGGCCAGTTTCTGGTCGCTCAGACCGGCCAGTCCCGGGGCCAGTGCCTCGGGCCCGGAGCCCCGATTACCGGGCCAGGCCCGGTCCACAACTGGGGCGGTGATCACCACCCCCACGACCGCAAGCGCACCCAGCGCCGCCGCGATCGCCCATGGTCTCCGGCGTGACAAGTTGGTCATGACGCCCGTAAGTTTCGCAGCGTCTGGTCGGCGAGCCGCTGCACCAGATCCCGCTCGGCGCCCTCCATGTAGATGGTGCATTCCAGCAGCACACCCCGCACCGCGTAGTAGCTGACCTGGTAGGTCGATGCGGGGTCGCGACTGCCGATCGTGGCGAACGTCCTGGTGACAGTGACGGCGGCGTCGGCATCACGTGCTGCATGGGACTGGATCTGGGTGCTAACGGTGCGACGGTCTTTGACCTGGCCGTCGACGTAGTAGTTGGTGACCCGATAGGAGCCGCAGCGGTCCAGCCAGTGCTGGTAATTCCCAACCTGCTCCGCCGCGTCCGAGTTGACCCAGAGCGCGAAACGGGCGTTGGGCCCGTGCTCCCGTCCCTCTCCGGTCGCCGCGAAATCGGATGCGGGGGCATCCTGCACAAACAGTTGGGCGTATCGGTCGACTTGGACGTAGGCAGCCAAACTATCCCCCGAGTGATTGAGGATCTTGGGTATCGCGCCACACATGTCCGGTTCGTAGGTCGCCGCGGGCCCCGCATCGGGCTGGACACTCAGCGTCGCCGGATCGCTGGCAGCGGCACGCTGCAACCGTCCGGTCAGTGAATATCCCCAATCTGGCGGGAAGTCTGTGCTGGTTGGTAAGGCGGTCGCCAGGACCCAATCGCTGTGCGATGCCAAATCCGTGGTGTCCGACAGCGATGGCACCGCCAGCAGCATCACGCCGCAGGCACCGAGGACGGCTAGGGCGAGGGCACCCACCACCCGCGGCCAGGGCCGGCCGGGTGAAGCGACGGGCTCTGCGGCCACCGATCCCATCCGTGCTCCTCCCCGCGGGCCGGTCTGCGCGGCCTTCGCATCACCACCGGGGTTGCCGGTGTAACACTATCGCGGCAGCACGGGGGTCAAGCCGACCGACACAGCGGCACCCTTCGACCGCGATCTTCGGTGGCCCCGGGGTGGCTCCGGCGGCGGGCACTATTGCTGCCGCACGCGGTTCACAGCCCGGGTGCCTCCGGATGGAACTTGGCTACCAGCCGCCGCATTCCGTCGTGCCAGTCGACGGCGGTGTTGCCGATGAGCTCGTGCATCCGGGTGACGTCAACCGGATTTGGGCGCAATGCGCTGTCGCTCTCCTGGAAAACGGGCTCTTTGCCGATCAGTGTCCCTAGGTAGCCGCACCAGTCCTGCAGGCTGACGATCTGGTCGCCGGCCCAGTTGACCGTGGTCGCCGGAACCGACGCCGCCGCGAACAGCTTCGGGATGGTCGCGATGATGTCGTCTTCGTGAATCGGGTTGTAGCGTGCCGGCCCGCCCGGCGGAACCGGGATTGGAATTCCGGCCAGCATCATCTCCATGTGGAAGAACGGCCACCCACCGTTGTCGCCGTAGGGGACGTTGAGGCGCGCGATGGTGGCGGGTAGTTCGAGAACGCGCGCCATCGACCGAACGACCACCTCGCCGGCAATCTTGGATATCGAATAGGTGGGGAACAGGAACTTGTGGTTGTCGCCGAGAGCGGCGTTTTCGGTGCGCAGTTCATTGTCGGGCGGGTCGTACACGGCCGCGGATGAGCAGTGCAGAAAGGCCTTCGCGGCGCGGCAATGCGCCATCAGCAGTCCGACCGATTCGGCGTTTGCTGCCAGGTCCTTGTCCCAGTTGCCGCTCTTGGCCACCGCAAAGTTGAGGACGTAATCGAAGTCGGAGGGAATTTCGGTGAAGTCACCAGCGGCCAGGTTGACCGCTTGACAGCGAATGCCCACTTGCTCGAGGTCCGCCCGCGCGGTGGCATCGGTAAAGCGCGCGATGCCCCAGACCTCGTTAGCTCCCGCCAGGGCCCGGGCAACGGGACTGGCGACCTGTCCGGTCACGCCGGTGATCAGTATTTTCGAGTCGCGCATGAGGGTGATGCTAGGGCCCGCACGGGCGGCCGACGCAAGGCGCCGCGGCCGGCGGGCGTTAAGGGTCGATGGTCCCTACCGGTGCGGCTATCGGCGCGACATCATCGAAGAGATGAGCGATCCGTCGCAACCCGCATCAGGCGCGACTGAACAACCTGATCGACCCAGCCGCGTTGTTCAAGCCGCGGCTTGGGTGGGCATCGTTGCCGGCATCGTGTTCATCGTCGCCGTGGTTTTCTTCTCCGGATTCTTCGTGGCGTGGTCCACCGGTTACGGCGGTGGCGGCGATCAGGACACCGGCTCCACAGGTCAGAGCGCTCCGGGCCCGATGATGAACAAGTGCCCCATGATGGGCGGTGAAGGCGGACGCGGCCCTGGCCCGTCACCAGCAACCAGCGCGCCCGGTCCGTCGCGGCCGTAGCCCCCCGGTGGTTGGGAAATGGTGATTGGGAAATGTGGTGCGGCCGATAAACGAATCCTCGCGGCCCACTAGACCTTTATTGTCGGTGGTTGATCTCGTCGCGCGCGGATTCTGATTGCTTTGGTTCGGTACCCCCGTGGACACCCGCCCTTAGCGGGTCACACAGGATGTGGTGCCCAGGTGGCCGGCAGCATCGGCACACGTGGATCGCCATCGCACTGATCGCCAGCCAGGGTGATCAACCCGCCAGGTCGCGGGAGTGTTTCCTGGCCGGCGGTCCCGGAAAATCCCATCGACTCCGCTCCCCTGTCGCTCACCTCTACGGCGGCCGGCGACAGTGCATGCACTTCCCGGACCAGTGAAGATGCGACCGACCGCCGGGCCGGTTCGCCATCGGATGCCTTCTTGGCCTCCTCCGCCAGCCGCGCGTCATGAACCACCCGATCAACACCAAGTGGCACGCTGACCGGGACGGCGATGGCGGTCGCCACTTCGGGCGCCAGCGCCGGAGGAAGGGCGAATAGTGCCAGCAGGCCGGCCGGCACCAGGGCTCCGGCGTTGTTGATTAGCAGGCTTGTGAGCTGGGGGATTGTGGATTGAGGAGGTCTAGGCGGCGGTTGGCGGTCAAAGCGGTGATCCGGCAGGCTTCGGCGATGTTGTCGGCGCCGTTGAGGCGGTGCAGATTGATCGCGGTGTTGCGTAGCGTTGCTAGGACCTGTGCGCCGTTTCCGGTATGTGCCCTTTGACGGTCTTCGTCGAAGGTGACGTCGCGTATCCAGTGCAGGCTGTTCTCGATTCCCCAGTGTTGACGCATCCAGGCCATGATCGCGGTAGGGCGGGCGTGCTCGAACGGCAGGCTGCAGATGGCATAGACCACCTCCACGCTGCGCTGGTCGGTGGCGGTGATCAAGCGTTCACGAGTGATCCGGATGATTTGTTTTGCGTAGGGGAAGCCGATTCCTCGTGCAGCGGTGATGATTTGCAGGGTGCGGGTCTCGACACGGCCGTGGCCGCGGGAGTCGTCGGTAGCGGCTGCGGGCACCTCGGCCCAGGGCAGCGCGGTGATACGCGCAAATATTTTGGCTTGGTTGGACTTGACGATCATCAGGTAGTGCGACTTCAAGGTGGCGCAGATCAACTTCGCGGTGACGACCTGGGTATGCATCGCATCCACGGTGACCAGCCACCGCAAGCTACCCGGCAGCAGCGTGAGCAGGGCACGTACGCAGGGAATTTCATTGCTTTTCTCGGCGACAGCGAGTTGACCGAGCACCAATCGGGCACGGTGGGCGAACACCGACACGAGATGCGTGGCTGTCGCTTTGGCGCGTAAAGCACCACGCAGCATCTTGCCGTCCAACGCGATCGGCACCAATCCACTGGGGTCGCTGCTGGCCACGTGTGCAGTGAAGTAACTGCCCATCCTGGCGTTGAGGTCGGCGGGGTCTAGCCGAGACAAAACAGCGCGGAAGGTCTTCTCACTGGGCCGCCGGAACCGGACCCCTAATTGGGCCAACACATCATCGGGAGCGGTGGCCGCCCATGTGGCAAAACCAGCATAGCCGCGCATCCCCGCGGCAGTGGCCAGAACCGCGATCGCCAACAAAGCCATCAGCGAATACCTCCGACCGCGTGGGCCCCTCGGGTCTGGCACCGAGGCCAACACATCGAGAAACTCCGATCCGATGAACTCGCTGCGCTCACCAGGACTCCAGCGGTCGAACACCTCTGGAACCGACGACACACGCAATACTGAAACGGTAGGCACGGGCAACTCCAGACCAACGACGAACAGTAACCAACTCGATCGTTCTCCAGATAGCCCGTGCCTACACTCCGGCCCCAATAGCGCGGCACCAAAGATCATCAACCCAGCTCACAAGCCTGCTAATCAACAACGCCGGAGCCCTGCGGCCGGCACGAGCCACGGATTTGCGATGATAAAACCAATAAAGCTGAAGAAAGCGATGAACACTTCGACGTAAATGGCGAATAGCGCTACCTGGATTGCAAGTATGATTCCAGAAAGGCTTAAGGAAAACGCTGCAATAACGATGCTGATAATCGCCTCGATAATGCGCCAAACGATGTTGAACAGCGCGGTGAGCAAGACGGTGAGTATGCCCCCCAGCGTGCCGACGGCCGCCGCTTCGGCGCCGCCGACTGCGGCGGCGGCTTCGCCGGCGCCGGGGGCCAGCAGCATCGGTGCGGGGG
This sequence comes from Mycobacterium pseudoshottsii JCM 15466, assembly GCF_003584745.1. NCBI lineage: Bacteria > Bacillati > Actinomycetota > Actinomycetes > Mycobacteriales > Mycobacteriaceae > Mycobacterium > Mycobacterium pseudoshottsii. Next base: position 3,231,924 of record NZ_AP018410.1, on the reverse strand, counting down.
TGTTGGGTGGTGCCGAGAGCACCGCCGCGTCACAGGCCGCGCCGTAAGCGATCATCGCGAGCGCGGTCCGGATCCACTGCGCGGCATACCAGGCCTCATTGACGGCGATCGGGATTGTGTTGATCCCGAAGAAGTTTGTCGCGATCAGTACGCCGCGAAGAGTGCGGTTGGCGATCAGCTCGGCCGAGGTGGGCGTGGTGGCCAAGGTGAGTTCATAGGCCGCAACGGCACTTTCGTATGCGACGGCTGTTTGCGCGCAGTCGGCGCTGGTCTTTTCCAGCCACGCCACATACGGCAGGTGCGCGGCTTGATACCGCCCTGCGCTTGGGCCCTGCCAGGTGTCGGCCTGCACCTGGGCCAAGAGGGCGGTCAGTTCCGTGGCCGCGGCGGCGTGTTCTGCGCTCAACGCGGTGTAGGCCCCGGCGGCGGCGAGCATCGGGCTAGGGCCCACACCGCTTTCCAGTTGCAATCGGTGCAACTCCGGCGGCAAGGCCATCGCATAAAGCGCTGTCACCGACATCTGGCTGCCCCCGATCCACATCGAGCCGTCGTCTCCAAGAGGACGGCAAGCCCCAACCGCAACGTCACTTCGCAATCCCCCTCTGTGGCTCAGCTGCTACGCCATCGAAAACTTGCTGTCCCGACTCGTTGCCCATCGGGCATCCTCGGCAGAAGGCTAATATACAGTACGGTAGCGTTCCTTCGGGTCGCATTTGCTGCGGCGCGTCTCCGGCGAGGGGAATTCGGGACGCAAAGGCGTGTCCCGGTTGGCGTGGCGGTAGCGATACGCACCGTTAGCGCGTCAGGCGGGAGGTGCGGCCCGGCTCGCCGGAAGCATCGGCATATTTGGATCGCCATCGTGGTTGGCGGCCACCGCGACCAACCCGCCGGGATGGGCGAGATCCGCCCCGTCGGCAATGCCGGTGAGCCCCATCGTCCCGGCACCCCTATCGCTCACCCCGGCCGACGCCGGCCGGGTTGTGGGCACTTGTCGAACCGTCGGAGATCCAACCGATCGCCGGGCCGGCGTGTCTTTGGACGCCTTTGGATCTTCGTCCGTGCGCGACACGGCGGCCGCGTCCTGGATTACGCGCTCTTGGTCGCCGACCCCATCGGAACGGAGTGAATGTACACGACAGGAGGGGTTCTCCTGGGGGCTGTCTTGTCACCCCGTAGCACCGCTCTGAACAGTCGGTTTGCCTCGCTTGCGAATCTGACCGGCGATGCTCGCAACCGGTGGCGTGACTGTCGGGCTGCGCTACGGCACCGGCAGATCGCCCGGGCAAGAACCTGTCGGGATCAACGACCAAACACCTCGGTGGGCCGTCGAATTGTGTCCGTGATCGCCACGACTATTTGCGCCCGTTGATTTTCCCGGAGGATTCCGCGGGTGCCGGTGAAGTGAACCCAGTCGTGGCCGGTTCCGATTACCGGAAAAGGCCGGGAACCCGTTATCGGAAAGCGGGTGAATGGGCCATTGCCCAGGGTTCCGGCGTTGTTGATTAGCAGGCTTGTGAGCTGGGTTGATGATCTTTGGTGCCGCGCTATTGGGGCCGGAGTGTAGGCACGGGCTATCTGGAGAACGATCGAGTTGGTTACTGTTCGTCGTTGGTCTGGAGTTGCCCGTGCCTACCGTTTCAGTATTGCGTGTGTCGTCGGTTCCAGAGGTGTTCGACCGCTGGAGTCCTGGTGAGCGCAGCGAGTTCATCGGATCGGAGTTTCTCGATGTGTTGGCCTCGGTGCCAGACCCGAGGGGCCCACGCGGTCGGAGGTATTCGCTGATGGCTTTGTTGGCGATCGCGGTTCTGGCCACTGCCGCGGGGATGCGCGGCTATGCTGGTTTTGCCACATGGGCGGCCACCGCTCCCGATGATGTGTTGGCCCAATTAGGGGTCCGGTTCCGGCGGCCCAGTGAGAAGACCTTCCGCGCTGTTTTGTCTCGGCTAGACCCCGCCGACCTCAACGCCAGGATGGGCAGTTACTTCACTGCACACGTGGCCAGCAGCGACCCCAGTGGATTGGTGCCGATCGCGTTGGACGGCAAGATGCTGCGTGGTGCTTTACGCGCCAAAGCGACAGCCACGCATCTCGTGTCGGTGTTCGCCCACCGTGCCCGATTGGTGCTCGGTCAACTCGCTGTCGCCGAGAAAAGCAATGAAATTCCCTGCGTACGTGCCCTGCTCACGCTGCTGCCGGGTAGCTTGCGGTGGCTGGTCACCGTGGATGCGATGCATACCCAGGTCGTCACCGCGAAGTTGATCTGCGCCACCTTGAAGTCGCACTACCTGATGATCGTCAAGTCCAACCAAGCCAAAATATTTGCGCGTATCACCGCGCTGCCCTGGGCCGAGGTGCCCGCAGCCGCTACCGACGACTCCCGCGGCCACGGCCGTGTCGAGACCCGCACCCTGCAAATCATCGCCGCTGCACGAGGAATCGGCTTCCCCTACGCAAAACAAATCATCCGGATCACTCGTGAACGCTTGATCACCGCCACCGACCAGCGCAGCGTGGAGGTGGTCTATGCCATCTGAAGCCTGCCGTTCGAGCACGCCCGCCCTACCGCGATCATGGCCTGGATGCGTCAACACTGGGGAATCGAGAACAGCCTGCACTGGATACGCGACGTCACCTTCGACGAAGACCGTCAAAGGGCACATACCGGAAACGGCGCACAGGTCCTAGCAGCGCTACGCAACACCGCGATCAATCTGCACCGCCTCAACGGCGCCGACAACATCGCCGAAGCCTGCCGGATCACCGCTTTGACCGCCAACCGCCGCCTAGACCTCCTCAATCCACAATCCCCCAGCTCACAAGCCTGCTAATCAACAACGCCGGAGCCCTGCACCGACCAGCGCAGCGTGGAGGTGGTCTATGCCATCTGCAGCCTGCCGTTCGAGCACGCCCGCCCTACCGCGATCATGACCTGGATGCGTCAACACTGGGGAATCGAGAACAGCCTGCACTGGATACGCGACGTCACCTTCGACGAAGACCGTCAAAGGGCACATACCGGAAACGGCGCACAGGTCCTAGCAACGCTACGCAACACCGCGATCAATCTGCACCGCCTCAACGGCGCCGACAACATCGCCGAAGCCTGCCGGATCACCGCTTTGACCGCCAACCGCCGCCTAGACCTCCTCAATCCACAATTCCCCAGCTCACAAGCCTGCTAATCAACAACGCCGGAGCCCTGGGCCATTGCCGACGGCGAGCTGGTCGGATTCGGGGCACCCGCGGGCGATGCGTGCAACGGCCATTGAGCTGGCCGCACGCTGGTCGGCAGCCGGTACCGTCCGCGCGACGTCCGCAAAGCCGGACGAGCGCAAGGCCGGTGCGACGATTTCGTCCCGGGCCGGGCGGAATGACCGCCATCGTCTCTACCACGCGAAGCCGGCATTTGATATGGGAGAGAAACTTGCAGGTTGCGAGGTTCTTGGTGGGGTCTTGGGCCACCACATATGGTTCGGTCGCACACCCGCAGCGCCTGTGAGTGGATAGTCGGAGTAAGCAGTGGCTTCCTGGTTCTGTGCGTTGCGCTCACCCGCGAACTCGCCGGTGCCGGCGGCGCCGATCGTCCTCGTTGGCGAGGGCGGGCACTCGGCGGTGATTTACACGACAATTCGCCCGTAATTGCGGGAGCGGTCACACTTGGCGCAGTGAATTTCCTGCATGTTCTCAGGTGTTGGCCCTGGTAATCGTCCTGATCCAGAAAACCTGCTGGCTAGTGGTCCAGTCCGTCGTAGAATTGAGCAATCGTCCAGCAAAGCTGGGACGGTGTGTGCGGCGACAGTCGCGCGACGGATCAGTTGGTCGTTGGACTGCAAGGGCGCGAACGATTCGTGCAGCGCACAATTACACAGGAGCGTGCAAATGGATCCCATGTCACACGACCCGGCCGCAGGCGACATTGGCTCTCAGCTGGTCGACATCGGTACCCAGGGCATCAGTGCTGGTACCACGGCAGCGATGACTGTGCTGACCGGTTTGATCCCGGCGGGAGCTGAAGAAGTCTCGGCGCAGGCCGTCCTGGCCTTTGCTCAGGAGGCGGCCACGATGTTGGCGTCCAATGTGGCGGCTCAAGAAGAGTTGATGAGGACCGGCACGGCGCTCAGCGACATCGCGCGCATGTACGGTGACGCCGATGATGTTGCCGCGGACGCGTTGACCTTCCGTGGCGCGGCAATGTCGAACCCCGCTGCCGCGGGCAGCTCTGGTTTTGCGACTGGTGCGGGCCTGCGCGCCGGCGCGTTTGCCACCGAAGCGGGACCCGCGGCCCAGCCGCTGGTGTCCCAACTGATTGGGTCGCAGTCCTCGCCGATGGCGGCCGCGGCCGCCAACGCGGGATCATCGGCGATGAGTGGTGCCGCGCCGATGGGAAGCGGGATGGGCGCGGGCTCGTCGGCAGGCGGCGCATCCAAGCCAGGGCTGGTATCAGCCACCGGGCCCGCCGATGAGGAAGAACGTAAGGACTCCGCGGCTGCGGGCGAACAAAACGGGCTGGCGGACGTGGGCCAGCGAGAGGACGCGAGCGGCTCTCACCCGGTCGAACGCTTGATGTAGCGGGCCTTCGGCAACCAGCGCGGGGCCGGCGCACTGTTGTGCGCTGCGGTGGTGGGTTCAAGACCGTCGCCAAGCCGTCGAGAATGCTGCGCTGGCCCACAGACACTTCGGGGCGCCGGTCTCCTACGCTTGCGCTGTGACGTGCTAGTCCCGGAAGCGAAAGAGAGGCTGTTGTGACCGACCCCGACATGGCCACAGTCCTGCGGAACATGAAAGTCCCGGTGCGGATGACCGGCAGCCAGGCGCTTCGTGACTTCTTGCTCATCTACGTCGACGATGAAGAGTCGCTGGCGACCCCAGAACGGCTCAAGCAGTTGAACGGCCTGCTGATCCTGTCCCACCTCGAGGTCGTCAATGCCCTCGGTGCGATGGAAGCGGCGGCCACCGAGCAGCATGTTGAGCGATTCCGCAACGAGATCAACAGGAAGTTCCGCAAACGCAGATGGGGGTAACGGGCTCGGCGCCGCCGCGAGATCGCTAGGCGAGGATTCGGCGGACGCGTCCCACGCTCGTCGTCGTACGGTGAAGTGTGCATTGGATCATCGACGGCATGAACGTAATCGGCTCGCGGCCGGACGGATGGTGGAAGGACCGCCACGGCGCGATGGTCGCGCTTGTGCACAGACTCGAGCGTTGGGCATCGGAGCAGGACGGAGCCGGCGGAAAGGACGTCACCGTGATATTCGAGCGGCCTCCGTCAACGCCGATCTGCTCGTCGGTTCTCGAGGTAGCGCATGCGCCCAAGGCGGCGGCCAACTCGGCTGACGACGAGATCGTGCGCCGGGTCGCAGCGGAACCGCAACCGCGCGACGTTCGGGTGGTGACGTCGGACAAGCTATTGGTCGAGCGGGTCACAAACCTGGGTGCATCAACCTATCGGGCGGAACGTTTTCGTGACCTCATCGATCCGCGTGGTGCCAAGCATGGGGGCGAGCGCTGAGGCCGCGTTCGCCAGCGGCCCGGGTGGTCAGCGCCAAATTGGCCTGCTAGATCCTGTTTATCCGCCGGTCGTTGCTGGATAGGATGGCAGCCATGGCGCATCGCAGTTGGCCGATTGCCTTGGCAGCCGCCACAGTTGCCCTGGGCACGATCCCCATGGGTATGGCCACGCGAGCATATGCCGCGCCGGCTCCAGAAGTGGAATACGTCTACAACGTGATGGTGCGGCGCCACTACGATTTTCCGAACAATGACGCGATCGGCTACGGACACGGGATCTGCGGCAAGGTCAGTGGCGGTCAAAGTTACGCCCAGGTGATGGGTGACGTAAAGAATGATGTGACCCCTAACGACGAGTTCGCGGCCAACTACCTGGTGTCCTACGCGGTCAATCTCCTTTGCCCCGAGCAAGTCTGGCAGCTGCGGAACTCGGCGGCGAACTACCGGCCACCGGCGGAGTAACTCGAGACCCAACGTTGGCGCCGGTACGGCAGCCGTGGGCAGAAGTGCGAGTCAACTTCTGAAGGTGTTGCACCCCTAGCCTATTCGGGTGGCATGGCGGGCGGCGGGTAGACGCCGCGCAGAATCCAGGGAAGCCAATTGATCCCGTATTCGATCTCGTCGCTGGCATCGTAGTCAGGGCTGGGGTCGATCGGAACGTTCTCGGGCAAAGCCACCGGTGGCGGCGGCTCGATTGGCGCTGTAACCGGTGGTGTCGCCACCGGGCGGTCGAGCTGTCCGTACATAGCCACCACGACCGTGCGATCCGGGCTGTTCTCTGACCACACCCCGATTTCGGTGTTGGCGCAATCCGACATGATCGCGAAATACGCCGGGTTGTAATACCACTGGTTGAGCAACTCCACGCCGCTGATCGCCAGGGCAGGATTGATGGCCACGGTTTCGGCGACTTGGCCGTGGAAGCCGGCGGCGCTGGCGCGGTCGGAAGGTGCGGATCCGTCAGAACCAATGCCGCCACCGAGGTCGCGGTTGTTCAACACATCGAGGGTGTGCCATTGCGCGGCCAGCTGCAGCTGCGGGTTGATTCTCACGTCATTGGTGCAGCCGGCTTGATGCTGGACGGTGTAGACATTGGCGACCACTCCGTCATTGAGGCGCTTGTTGTCGGCGCGCGCTGCGGGCATGCCCAGCGCAGCGCCGGACACCATGGCGACCGATGCGGACAGAATCAGGTATCGGTGTCGCATTGTCGTCTTCCTTCCCATACTGGCCCTTCGTGACCGGTCCGCCCCCTCGTGTCTGGCCGACTCACACCGGGTCAAATCGCGAAATCAGCCACCGCCCGTCGACCTTGTCGAGGGTGACCCGAACGCTGGATGCGGTGCTGGTGGGCGGGTCCTGGCTCACGATGATGGTCTGGTTCACAAACAGCAGAACGATCGCGTGCTCGCCGGTTGCGACACCGAGGCCCCGGCTGGCACGATGGCCACCGCCGAAATATCCTTCTGTTTGGCCCCCGGGATGACCACATCGCGGGTCAGCGATGTGTAGTCGCTCAGGAATGCGCCGGTCAATTTGGCTCGTGCGGCCTCGAGGTCACTGCGCACGGTGTCAGGCCGGTAGGACAGCAGCGCGATGGTCCCCGCGGTGGCGGCCTGGACGGATTCCGCACGTGCCTGTGCCGCATCGCGAACGGCGCAATCCTGCCACTTCGCAAACCCGGTTCCGCCTGCCAGCAGGAGCGCCAGGGCGGGCAGCAGGCCGTAGGCGATCACCGGCCACCAGCGAAGTCGACGCCGCACCACCGCCGGTGGTTCGCCGCTGCCCGCGGTGTCGGTGTCGCCGCACTCGCCCGCGCCGGGCCGGCTGACGGCGGTCACGGTACGAATCCGACCTTGGCGGCTTTGAATCCGTCGTCGACCCTCTCGAGGGTGATGCGTATCCGCCATATTCGCGGCATCGGGTCGGGTTCACCGCCATTTGAGGTCTGCACCGAAACCGCCACCAGCGCCTGGGCCGTGTCGGCTGTCTCCGACTCCAGTCCGGCCTCGGTTACGGTGCCCACCGTGGTGGCCTTGGCCTGCCGCAGGACCTCGATGAAAGGCTTTGAGCGTTCGGCGAAATCGTTGTAGAACTCCCCCGTCGCGCTGTCCAGAATGCGGTGCACGTCGGAATCGCCATGTTGCCAGTCGATGGTCGTCAGGTTCAGCGCAACCTGCCTGGCGACTCGCAGAGCTTGGCCTTGTCGGGCTTGCGCCTGACCGGCTAGATGAACGCGAAATCCAAACCACCCCAGTGGCGCTGCCAATGCAACAACCACGGCCAGGCCGAAGAGCGTGGCGCGCAGCGGCGCGGACCGGTGTTTCTCGGCGGCGGAGTCCGCGCATCGGTGTTCGAGTGCTTCGTCTGGGGGCGGTCCGGGACTGGTCACCACGCTCATGAGGCCCTCCGTTCTATCGGGGTGATCGTGTGCACCCTTGGCTTCAGGGCACCGGTGGTGGCAACAGCATCGATTGCCATGTCTGGTCTTTCGGAGCGGTTTGGGCCAGGTCGGACCGGGTGTACTGGCGGCCGTCCGGTCCCGTGTAGGTGCCGGTGGCCGGGTCGTACTCGGCGGCGGCGATGGGCGGCGGAGGAGCCTCCCCGGGCCCAGCGGCGGCAGGCGGCGGCGGGCCGGGTGGGAGTTGTGGGATGTCTTGGCCGGAAAGGGTGGAGTTGGGGTCGCCCTTCCAGTTGTAGCCGTCATTGAGCGGCACGTACTGTTCGTTGCTCTCGCACAACTTCACCGTTGGTGCACGCTTGCCGGGAACGGTTTCGCACGGGATATTGCGCGCCCCACGCACATTGAGCGGCGAATCCTGCGGCACCCGGCAGTACAGGTCGCCGGCCGGACGGTTCGGGTAGTCCTCGAAGGTGGGGACTCGCTGCTGCTGGGCTGGCAGGAATCCGGTGGAGCACGGCGGTGGCAGGTTGAGGTTGAGGTTAAAGCTCAGATACTGGCCGTGGTAGGCCTGTTTGGTGTTGACGTTGGCCAGGATTCCGGCTTGTTCGGCGCTGATGGCCATCGGGAACACCACCAGCAGCTGCTCGATGTCGTTCTGGTAGGCCAGCGCGACCTGGCCGACGCTGACGAGGTTGGCAAGCAGGATCGGCAAGGTGGGTTGCACCCGTTCGAGCAGTGAGTTCACCTCGTCCAATGCTGGGCCGCCATTGTCGATGGTTGCGGCGACGGCTTGGTCGTGGGTCTGCAGTTCGGTGGTGACCGCGGCCAGGTGCGACGCCCATCCGGCTATCGCATCCGAGCTATGGGTTTGTGAATCCAGCACCGGCGGGGTCTGGTCGATCAGTGCGATCAGCGGGTCGAGGTTCTTGCGCGCGTCGATCGCCAGGTTGGAGGTGCCCGTGATCAGACGGGAGAGTTCGGGACCGAGGCCGCCGACGGCTGTGTACGACTCATTGATGACGGTTTGCAGGTTCTCGTGCGGGATGGCTCCCAGGGCGGTGTTGGCCGCGCTGAGCAGGGTGTTGATGTCGGGCGGAACCGAGGTGTTGACCAGTCTGATCACGTCGCCGTCCTTGAGCGGGGGCGAGGTGGCGTTGCGGGGCAATAACTCGACATAGGTTTCGCCGATGGCGGTTTGGCTATGCACTTCGGCTTTGAGGTCGGACGGAATGTCGATGCCCGACTTCAGCGATAGGACGGCCACGACCCCGGTGTCGGTCAGCTGCACCGACTCCACCCGGCCCACTTCGGAGCCGCGATAGGTGACATTGCCGGGGGTGTACAGCCCACCGGACTTCGTCAGCTCCATTGTCACCGTGTAGCGGCCGACGCCGAAGAGCATGGCCGGCAGTTTGGCGAAGTGCAGGAACGTGATCGCCAGTACGCTCAGCGCGATGACGGCGAAGATGGTCAGCTGAATCATGACGCGGCGCTCTAGATGCATCTAGGGCCCCTGGTCCCAGTGGTACGGCACGGTGAGTGGATTGCCTGGGGTTCCGCGGTATCCGGCGGTGCACGGGCTCGGGAACTGACCGATGGTGCGTCCCCACTGCAGTTCGAGTTCGGTGAGGTGGCATTCCCAGCGGGTGCCGGTCAGTAGCCCTTGGTCTATTCGACTCAGCGTGAGGTCGACGATCGCCGTCAAGTTGGCGTAATCACCACGCTGGAAGTTCTGGAACGTTTCGTTCGGAAAGGGAAAGGTCGCCAGCAGTGATAGCGACCGGGTCATGCTGGGTCCGGCGTTGGCCAACGATTCCAAAACCGGTCCGAGCTGCCGCAGTTCGCTGACCAGGTTGGCCTTGGTCTTGTTCACCGAGTCGGCGGTTAGGGCGCTGAACTTGCTGAGCTGGTCGGCTGCCGTAACGAGCTTGTCCCGCTCGTCATTGAGCACGGCTAGGGCGTCCGGAATGGTGGCCAGCGCCCGATCCAGGACGGGCTGCTGTTCGGCGAACTTTCCCACCAACCGGTTCAAGCTCTCAGTGGCTTCGATGATGTCATCGGATTGGTCGTCGAGGGTCGCGGTGAAGCTATCCAGCTGTGCGATCAGGCTGCGCACATCGTGCTCGCGCCCGCGGAATGCGGTGCTCAATGCCTCGGTGATGTCTTGGACTTGGCCCAACCCGCCCCCGTTGAGCACCAGCGACAGCGCCGCCAGGGTCTGCTCGGTGCTCGGGTAGACTCCGCCGCGGGACAGCGGAATCAGCGATCCCTCGCGCAGCCTGCCTTGCGGTGCATCATGTTTCGGGGCAGCCAGCTCGATGTGATAAGAGCCGAGCAGGCTGGTGGTCCCGATCCGGGCGGTCGCGTTGGCCGGCAGCGCGACGCCGGCATCCAGCCGGATCGTCACCAGCGCGTGCCAGCCCTGGCGCTCGATTCTTGCCACATGGCCGACCGTCACGTCGGCAACCCGCACCCTCGAGTTCGGCTGGATGTTGTTGACGTCCGGCATCTGCGCCTGGATGACAAACGAACCCGGCCTGTTGCCCTCGGTGCCCGGCAGTGGTAGCGAATTCAGACCGCGCCAGCCGCAGCCGGATACTGCGGCCAAGGTAACCATCGTCACCAGGACTGTGGCCAGACGCGGCGCCACCCGGCGCCGGTGGCGGACGCGCATCAGCCACCTCCCGGCGGGACCATCATGCCGCGTAGCCCGGCGGCGGGGTCGGGTTCCACAGTCACATCTGCTGGTGGTTCCGCAGGCGGCATATCCGGCTGCGGCGGAACGTAGTCCGGTCTCATCCAGTCTTCGCTGTAGGTGACTTCGTTGGGCCGGGCCTGGGCGCCGACGAACAGGTTCTCCCCGAGCGGGGGAAAGTTGTATTGGCGGTTCTTCAGGATCGGAGCCAGATATTGCACGCAGAGTTTGGCTGCCTGTTCGCCGCCCAAGCGGGAGGCGGACTGAATTGCACCGCACAGAAACGAGATTGGGTTGGCGAAGTCGTTGGCGGCCAGCGCGCCGGTGAGCGCCCCGTTGGCCGGTTCGAAGATGTTGTTGAAGTTCTGCAGCACCGTGGGCCCGATGTGCAGGGTCTGCTTGATGTCGTCGAGGCTGGCCACCAGCGCGTTGCTGATCGACGCCAGCTTGTCTGAGGCGGTGCCGACCGCCTCCCGGTTCTCGGCGGCGAAGCTCTGCACATCGGCGACCACCGCGTTGATGTCTTTCACGGCCTGACCGACCTTGTTCGGATCTGTGGCCAGCAGCGAGGAAACCGCGGCGAGGTTGTGGTTGAGTTGCTCGAGCAGGTCGGCACTGTCGTGCAGTGCAGACACCAGCGTGGACAGGTTTCGTACGGTGGAGAAGATGTCATTCCGGTGATCGCTGAGAGTCGAAACCGTCTGTGAAAGTTCGACAATCGCGTCACGAATGGTGGATCCCTGGCCACGTAGATTGTCCGCGGCGGTATTGATGAGGGCACCCAACGTGCTGACGCCGCCCGGCTCGGTGGGCTTGAGCAACTCGGTCAGTCGTTGTAGCTGGTTGCGTAGGTCATCCCACTCCACCGGCACCGCGGTGCGCTGCTGCGAGATGATCGCGCCGCTGGCCATGGTGGGTCCACCTGAGTAGGGCGGGGTGAGCTGGATCGCCCGACCCGTCACCAATTGTGGCGACAGGATCGCCGCCTTGGCGTCGGCGGGAACCTTGTACTTGCGGTCGAACCAGAACGAGATCTTGGACCGCAGCGGCTGCGGCTCGATCTTGACTATCTTGCCTACTGGCACGCCCCGGATGAGGACGTCGTCACCGGCGAACACCCCGTTGCTGTTGTCGAAGTAGGCGACCACGAGCGTTCGGGTCGCGTCCCCGGCGGTGCGCATTGCCGCGATCACTCCGGCGACCAACACCAGGATGAGTGTGGTTGCCAGCACCGAGCGGGTCCGCCGCAACCTCGTGGTCATGACGCACCACCCGGCTGCGGGCCCGGCACCTGGACCGGTCCCGGGGTGGACGCCAAGCCCGGCGGTGCGACCGCGGGCGGCCCCGGTGGTGGCCCCCCGGGCGGTGGAGCCGGCGGTGGCTCCCGGTATGGGTAGCGCGGATCGCCGGGGTTGCCGGTAATCGCGTCCGGCAGCGTCAACCGCGGCTCGCCGCCCTGACCGGTGCGCGGGTAGGCCATCGGCAACGGCGGGATGCCGGGTTGCCCAGTGGGCGGATCGGTCAGCTGCGAGGGCAGCAAGGTGGCCGGGTCCAGCCCCAGATCGGAGAATGCGGCGCCGATGAACGGTTGCACGAACTGGCCCGGTAGCAGGTTGACCACGTAGGCCTTGAAGAAGGGGCCCGAGGACACCGATTCGCCGAGTGACATGACGTAGGTGTTGATCAACGGAATCGCTTGCTGCAGGCGCTCTTTGCGACTCTCGACAATGTCGAGCACCCCGTTGAGTTTGTCCAGCGCCGGCCGTAGCTCCTGGCGGTTGTCGGCGATGAAGCCCTTCAATTGCCGTGCTACCGCGGAGATGTTCGCCCAGATCTGGTCCAGGGCCGCACTTTGGGTCCGAAGCTGCACCAGCAGTGCATTGGTGTCGCGTACCAGGCCCGCGATCTGATCGGTGCGGTTGGCCAGCACGCCAGTGGCTCTGGCCGCGTTGTCCAGCAGGCTGCGCAGTTGCACGTCACGCTGGTTGAGTGTTCGTGCGAGGCGGGCCACTCCCTGTACCGCGTTGCGGAAATCGGCCGGGGTGTCGGCAAAGGTCTGCGCCAGGGTGTCCAGTGATTCGGACAGCTGACCGGTGTTCAATCCGCTGATGGTGCTGGCCAGGTCGCCCAGCGCGTCGGGCAGCTGGTAGGGCGACATGGTCCGCTCGACGGGGATCGGGCCGGTGAGATGGCCCTCTCCACGCGGCATCACCTCGACGAACTTGCTACCCAGCAGGCCTTTGGTCTTGATAGCCGCCTCGGTGCGCTCACCGAGGCGGATGTTCTTGTCGACCTTGAACGTGACCCGGGCGCCGGGCTCGTCGAGCTCGATGCTGGACACCTTCCCGACGGGATAGCCGGAGACCTCCACCGTGTTGCCGGTCCGCAACCCACCCACATCGGCGAAGTATGCGCAGACGCTGGTGCCCTGGTCGAAGAACGGGAGCTTCTGATATTGCAGGGCACCCCCCACGACGCCAGCGGCGGTAAGGATGCCCACGGTGCCGACCAGCAACAGGTTGCGTTCAGCGAATGACTTCATTTCGGTGTGCACCGACCTGTGGCCTGACCGGCGACCTTGATGTACACCGGCTGCCCACCTTTGCCGTTGACCTTCAGCACGACGTCACACAGGTAGAAGGCGAAGAAGTCGCCGTACATGCCCTGCCGTACCAGCGCCTGGTATCTGCCCGGCAACGTGTTGAGCAGATTGTCGAGGTAGTCATGATCGGCCAGCGCGATGGTCGCGACCCGGTCGGTCTCGTGCAGCGCCTTCGAAAACGGTGCGCGGGCCTGCGAGAGCAAGTCGGCGACCGATCCGGCCGCGGCGTTGGTGTATGCCACCGCGTTGGATATGTCGGTTCGGCGTTCGGAGAGCCCCGCAATCAGCTGCGACAGCGACGCCACGGCCTTGTCCAGCCGGTCGCTTTGACCCCCCAGCGAACCAAGCACCACGTTGAGATTGGTGACCACCTGACCGATCAGCTGATCCCGATCGGCCAATGTGTTGGTCACGGCCGCAGCCTGGTCCAGAAAAGTTCCGATGGTGGGGCCCTGGCCCTGAAATGCTTGCAGCAGTTGGTCGCTCAGCGCATTGACCTGGTGGGGGTCCAGGGCGCGAAACAGTGGCCGGAAGCCGCCGATCAAGGCGTCGAGATCCAGTGCCGGTTTGGTGTTGGCCAACGGAATTGTCTGACCGGGCTTGAGGATCGTGAGCCCGCCGGCTCCTTCCTCGAGTGCCAGATAGCGGTCGCCGAAGAGATTGTCGTAGCGGATCACCGCCTGGGTCCCCTGGGTGAGGGTGACCGAATTGTCGGCGGTGAACTCGACTTTCACGGTCGCATCGGGATTGATGGAGATCTTCTCGACCTTGCCGACCTCAACCCCTGCGATGCGGACCAGCTTGCCTTCTCTGAGGTTGGAGACATTGCTGAACTCGGCGTAGTAGGTGTTGCCGTCGCCGAAGCGCACCTGACCGAAGACAGCGACCAGCAGAAAGGCGGTTAGCGCGCAGACCGTCAGGAACACGCCGAGGCGGATCACGACGCCTCTGAGGTCTTCCCGCATTGCTACTCCCCCGCTTGTCTTGACCGGCACGCACCGGCGCCGCCCTGGTGCCGTCATGGGTCTGTCATGGTGATGGAGGCCCCGTCTCCTGCTGGGGTGCAGGGGGTTCGGGTATCGATGCGGGCTCAGTGGGAGCCGGCGGGACCCCCGGCCATAGCGGCACCCCGCCAGGGCCGTACAGCGCGGCCTCATACGGCGGCCCCCCGGGGTTGGGGCCGATCGCCGGCCCCGGCAGGCAGGGGCGCACCGAAGGAGGCTGGGGCACAGCGCGGGTCACGGGCAAGTAGTCGGCCCAGCAAGGATGCCCGATTCCGGGGTTGGGCCGGATGTCGAGTCCGGTTCCCCAACCGGTGTCGGTGACGAGCTGACGCACTGGGAAGTTCTTGGTCGCATCTGGCAATGATCCGCAGCCCGGCGCTCCGCCGGGGCCGCCTTTTGCGGCGACGAGCGGCAGGTTGTCGGGAAAGACATAGGGGTCATTGCCCAGCAGCAGTGCGACATCGAGCTGCAGGGTGCGGCCGTCGGCGCCACCCCAGGCCGCATAGCCGCCATTGTCGAGGTACCACTTGGTGCCCTGTAGCAAGCAGGTGTATTCGGGGTTGTACTTGAGTAGCAGATTCGTGGTCGGCTCGAGGATATTGATCGATGTGGTCAGGTTCTCTCGGTTGTTGGCGAGCAGATTGGTCCCGGTGTCGGCCAAGCCGATCACGTTGAGCAGCAGGGAATCCAGCGACCTCGCGTGGTCCACCACGGTGGTGCTGGTGGTGCTGGCCGCATCGAGGATCGTCAAGATGTCGCGCGCGGCCGCGTCATAGGTGTTGCTGAAATCTCGCAGCGACCGCCAGTTCTGGCGCAGCGTGTCCCGACGTGCATTGAGTCCCTGCAACACCTGGTTCAGATCGGTGGTTGCCTGACCGATGCGTTCCCCCTGTCCGCGAACGCCTTCGGCCACCGCGCTCAGCACGGCGTTGAGCTTCAGCGGATCGATCATGTTGAGCAGGTCGACGACGTTCTCGAAAACGGTGTTGATCTCGGTGCTGAGGTTCTTGGAATGCAATACCGCCCCGGCAGCCAGCCGAGCGCGACTCGGGGTCGGCGGTATCACCAGGTCGACGAACTTCGCGCCGAACGCGGTGGTGGCGCTGATCTGCGCCTCCACATTGGCAGGGATGTAACGGATCTGGTCGGGGTCGATTTCCAGTTCGAGACTGGCGCCATGGTTGCTGTCGATCTGACGGACCCGGCCGACCTGCACCCCACGCAACATGACCTTGGCGCCGGCGTCCATCACCAGCCCGGATCGTTCCGAAGTCAGGGTGACCGCAACATACGGTCGCAAGGTGCCGGTGAAGGACACGGTCGTCACGAGGATGGCCGCGACGATCGCCGCGAACAGGATCACGGTCCACCAAGCATCGTGCAGACGGTGTTTTCCCGGCCCGCGACCCATGCCACTAGCTCGCCAGGTGGAAGTTGGGTGACTGGCCGTAGATGGCCAGCGTCATGATGACGATTGCTATCGAGGCGACGACCATTGACGCGCGTACGGCCCGGCCGACGGCCTCGCCGACCCCGGCCGGCCCGCCGTGCGCATTGTACCCGTAGTAGGTGCAGACCAACATGATCATGAGTGCCACCACGACGACTTCGAAGGACGACCAGAGCACGTCGGTGGGGCGCAGGAACGTATTGAAGTAATGGTCGTACACACCGGACCCCTGGCCGTAGATGGCGGTGGTGCCAGCCCGCGCGGCCAGATATGCGGTGATGAGTCCGACGCAGAACAACGGGATGGCCACCACCACTCCGGCCAGCACCCGGGTGCTGGCCAAGTAGCTGACGCTGCGGATACCGATCACCTCGAGCGCGTCGATCTCTTCGTTGATCCGCATCGCACCCAGCTGCGTGGTGGCGCCGGCGCCGACGGTTGCGGCCAGCGCGACCATGACGGTGCCCGGCTGAATTTCGCGAGTATTGAAGAAGGCCGACGCAAAGCCCGTCAGTGCTTCCACACCCACCGACGCAAACTGGTTGTAGCCCTGCACCGCCACGATTGCGCCGGTCGTCATCGCCAAGAACCCGACGATGACGACCGTCCCGCCGATCACCGCGAGCGTCCCCGCGCCAAAACCCATCTGCGCGATCACCCGCAGCAGCTCGCTGCGATAGTGCATGACCGCATCGGGGATCCCGGTCAGCGTGGTGACATAGAACCGCATCTGTGAACCCAGCCGATTCCACTCGCGCACCAGGCTTTTCGCCGTGCGTCGCAGGCGATGGCGGGAGCTTCTCGAAGCGCTGACTGTCATGGTTTCACCTCACGACACCATGAACGGGATGCCGACGGCGGTCACGACGATGTTGATGACGAACAGCACCACGAACGCGAAGACCACGGTCTCGTTGACCGCTCTGCCGACGCCCGCCGGACCGCCGCCCACCGATATGCCCTTGTAGCAGGCGATCAGCCCGGCCATCAGCCCGAAAAGGGTCGCCTTGATCATCGAGATGACGACGTCGACCGTGTGAGTGAGTGTGGTGAGTCCGGTGACCCACGCACCTGCCGAAACATGCATGAGGAACACCGAACACAAGAATGCCCCGATGAGTCCCGTCGCGATCACCAGCGAACTCAGCGCCAGGGAGACGGTGGTGGCGGCCAGCACTCGGGGAACCACCAGAGCCTGGATCGGGTTGATTCCCATCACCCGTAGCGCATCGAGTTCCTCGCGGATGGTCCGCGCACCCAGATCGGCGCACATTGCGGTGGCGCCCGCGCCCGCGACCACCAGGACGGTGACGATGGGAGCGCTCTGGTCCACGGTGAAGATCGCGCAGCCGGTGCCGGAGAAGTCCGCGGCGCCGATATCGGTGAGCAGCACGTTGAAGAGGAACCCCGAGATCACCGCCCACGGGATTGTCATCAAAACCCCGGGCAGCGTGGATACCCGCGCCACGAACCAGCATTGGAGTAGATATTCACGCCATGCGAACGGCGGCCGGAACATCGACACGAACGTGTCGAGCGTCATGGCGAAGAAGTCGCCGAGCGCTCGGACCGGCTTGGTGACCGATCCGGCCAGCGGACGTGCGACCGGGTCGGCTACCGGATCTGCTACCGGGCTGGCCGCCCGATCGGTCAGAGTCACCATGGTGTCGCGCACCATGTGGCATTGATGCCGAGGCCTCGGGTGGGGTTGCTCACGCTGACCATCCGGACAGGTCGAGTTGGACGGGTGACATCGGTGAGGGTACGCGGCGCAAGCTGCACATGTCCATAGACAATACGCGCTATTGAAGCCTCGGTATCTGTAAATATCGAAGCAAGATGCCAGTTATGGCTAATGATGTATCTTGATAGTACCCTAATGATAGGCGCGCTTGAGGGAGATCGAGTGTGGCGGATGTCCGCGGCGTTCGCGCGCTCTGGGCCGGTGCTGACTTCGCCGTCGAATGCGGCGCCGGGCCACATCCCCTCAGCCCGACATCAGCTCGAGCGCCCCCGACGGGCACAGTTTGACCGCATTGCGCACCCGGCGTTCTTCGTCGGCGGGCACCTCATGGGCGGCCAGTACCACGATGCCGTCGGCGTCCTGATCGAAGAAGGCGTCGGCCGTCATTACGCACATGCCGGTCGCCATGCAGATCTCCCGGTCGGCGGCGACCCTCATGAGAAGGCCTGCAGGGTGAGGGCGGAATTCATGAAGTCCCGGAAGTGCAACCAGCGACCGTCGCGCAACGTGATGATGTGCGCGAACTCCGATTCCCATTCGTGTCCGGTGGCCAGCCGCCGGAACCGCTGCCGGCCCCAGGTCGCGAGATCGTCACCTTGCGCGATGAACTTCCACGGCTCCATCTCGACGATCTCGATCGCCTGGCCAACCTTGGCGAAGAATGTCATCGCCTCGTCGATGCCGCGGTAATCGCCCGCGTAGGGGATCTTTTCGGTCCCGTAGTAGGTGATGCGCACGTCGGGGTCGAGGTGGTGCAGCGCGGTATCCAGGTCGCCGGCCGGCACCGCGGCATAGATGGCCTTGGTTGCCTCGATGTTGCGCGACTCCCGTGACTCGGTGGTGACCGTCATGACAGGTGCAGGGGTAGCCGGACAAATGCGTGGGTCAGCAGGCTGGCCGTCTGCTTGGTGCCGGGGTCGTCGGTCAGCGCGATCTTCTGATAGCGATCCAGCACGGCGTTGAGGACGGCGAGCACCTCCAGTCGGGCCAGTGAGGCACCGAGGCAGAAGTGCAGGCCATGCCCCAGCGAGAGCTGCTGGCGAATGTTCGGCCGGTCGATGTCCAATCGTCCCGGGTCGGGGAACACGGCGGGGTCGCGGTTGGCCGAGCCGAAGAACAACGCGACCCACTCCCCCTTGCGGATCAGCTTGTCGCCGACCTCGACGTCGCGCGTGGCGATGCGGAACAGGCGCTGTGGCGGCCCGTCGAGCCGAAGCGTCTCCTCAACGAAAATGTTCAGCAAGGTCCGATCGGCGCGGACGCGTGCCTGCACCTCGGGCTCTCGGGCCAGCGCGTGCAGCAGATTTCCGATCAGGGATGTCGTTGTTTCGCTGCCGGCTACCACCAGCGTCACACAGAACCGGACGATCTCTTCGGGGGTGAGCCGCTGCCCGTCGACCTCGGCGCGCAACAGCGCCGAGATGAGGTCTTCGGCATCCTCAACGCCATCGCTGGCTTCGCGTTCGGCCAGCCGGGCGGTGTGTTCGGCGAGCCGGGTGGCGAAGGTGCCCACCATCTCCTGGTTGCTCGCCATGCGTTCTTCGGGGGTGAGCGACGAGGACAGCATGAAGGCGTTGGCCCACCGCCGGAACCGCACGTGGTCGCCATCGGGCAGGCCCAGCAGTCGCACCATCGCCCGGGTGGGAATCTCGGTGGCGAAGCCCATGACTTCTACGACCCCGTCCGGTGAGCCGTCTTCGGCCCCATCCCGAGAATCCTTTTCGAGATCGTTGAGCAGCTGCGGGATCAGGTCATTGAGCCACCCCTCCAGTCGCTTGACCCGGCGCGGCGAAAACGCCTGGCTGACCAGTTTGCGTTCGACTTCGTGCTTGGGCGGATCGGTGTTGACCAGCATCAGGCTCGGCGCCGACGACGCCTCCTGCAAGGGATCGCGGGACGAGAAGGTTGCCGCGTCGCGCGCCGCGGCAAAGACCTGGTCGTAGCGGAACAGCGCCCAGGCGGTAACCGGTTCGTCGGCGCCCGGGACGGTTCCAGGGGCCAGTCCCGATACCCCGCAACGGGCGAGAGCCCTCTGAGTTCGTCATAGAGCGGATAGGGATTGGCGATGCCTTGCGGGGTAGTCAGAAGTTCGACGGCTGGCACCGTCCCTGAAACGGTCTCTGTTGACATGTCATCCAGCCTCTGACAACCCCGGTGGCAGGTCGATCCCCCGTTGGGGAGGACTCTTGCCCCCGTAGGAGGGGAGTTTGGGCTTTTCGCCGCGACGGGCCATCCCGGAGAGGACAGTGGGAGGGGTGATCGATGTGGTCGATATGCCCGATCCCCCCGCATTCCCCACGTTGGCCGACGACGAGCACCCCGGCTGGGCGTCGCGTCCGATACGGGAAAGCGATGCCACTCGTCACTATCGGGAAGCGTTCGGCGATTGCAACGTCGATCCCACCGATGACCCCATGGCGGTGGTTGCCGAGGCCATCGACGTCAACGCCGCCGCGGTGCGCCACGCCCTGGAGTCCCTCGGTGACGTGCATGCGGTCAACGCCCTCGAAACGCTGTTGGATTTGTCCTCGCTGGAACGGGAGATGATCGAGGACGGTGCCGCACGCCGCACGCTGGCGCTGTTGCAGGTGCAGGAGGCCTTGAGCAAGCTGCGCGCCGTGGACGACGTCGCGATGATTGTCGACCGGGCGCCGCGTGAACTGGTGGAGTCGTGCGGGTTCGATCGTGGTGTGCTGTTTCGAGTGCACGAAGGCCGAATGGTGATGGAATCGGCCTACTTTGGGGAAGACCGTGAAGGTGCGGAGAAGATGGTCGCCTTCGCGCAATCGGTAGCACCGCTGTTGGATCACATGCTGATCGAAACCCAGATGATTCGCCGGCACGCGCCCGCGATCGTGCGCGATGCCCGCAATGATCCGCGGGTGAATCGACCGATCGTGGACTTTTCGCTGACGCATTCCTATGTGGCGGCCCCGGTGATGCCGACCGGCAAAGTGATCGGTTTCCTGCACGCCGATCGGTTGTACTCCGGGCGCATAGTCGACGAGATCGACCGAGACACGGTGTGGGCGTTCGCCGAAGGCTTCGGATATGCCTATGAGCGAACGGTTCTGCTGGAGCGCATGCGGCGCCAGCACGCCGAGGTGCGCAGTGCGCTTGCGTCCGCGGACGAGGCGGCGCGCGCTCTGCAGGATGCCGATCTGGACCTGCGCAAGATCGAGCCGGTCGAACGTAGCCCCGCGGCAAGGTCGTTGGCCGAGGTGCAGACGCGAGTGATGGCCATGCTGACCCGCCGGGAAGTGGAGGTGCTGCGGCTGATGGCGGCCGGCCGCACCAATCAGCAGATCGCCGACGAACTGGTGATCTCGGCCGGCACGGTGAAATCTCATGTCAAAAGGGTGCTGCGGAAGCTGCATGCGACGAATCGGGCCGAGGCGGCCTCGGCGTACGTCCGGTTGGCCAGCGTTCCCGAAGTTGTTTGACGTCAACCGGTTTCGGGGTAGCCGAGTAGGACGTCGTAGGGTTTTGCTTCGCGTCCGCCGGACAGGTCCAGATGGATCGTCTTGACCTCCGTGTAAGCATCGAGCGCATCGGGGCCCAGTTCGCGACCGACGCCGCTCTGCTTGTAACCGCCGAACGGGAGACGACAGTTGATCTGGTGGGCATCGTTGATCCACACGCTGCCGGATTGGATGCGTTCGGCCATCGCCAGTCCCCTGGCGTTGTCGGACGTCCAGATGCTGGCGGCCAGTCCGTAGTCACTGTCGTTGGCGATCGCGATGGCCTGTTCGTCCCCGTCGTAGCCGATGACCACCAATACCGGGCCGAAGACTTCCTCCCGGGCGATCGCCATGTCGTTGTGCACGCCGGTCAGGATCGTCGGCGCCACCCAGAACCCCTTGTCGAACATTCCGCCCGTCAGTGCCTCTCCCCCGAGCGCCACGGTCGCTCCGTCGGTCTGCGCACCACGGATGTAGTTCAGGATGCGAGTGCGTTGTGCGGCGTCGATGACCGGCCCCAGGTCGGTGTCCCAGTCCCTGGTCGGGCCTACCACGATGGTGGCGGCGCGCTTGACCAGCCGATCGACGAATTCCTGGTAGAGCGTCGTGGGGACCAGTGCGCGGGTGCCGGACTCGCAGACCTGACCCGAATAGGCGAAGCATCCGTAGAGCACACCTTCGACGGCCATCTCGAGATCGGCGTCGTCGAGGACGATCGTCGGGCCCTTACCGCCGAGTTCGAGGGTCACCTGTTTGACGGTGCCGGATGCCAGCCGCATGATCTCGCGTCCGACCGCGGTGGAGCCGGTGAACGCAATCTTGCCCACGTCGGGATGCGAGGCCAGTCTGGCGCCGGCCTCGGGCCCCTCGCCGGGGACTACGTTGATCACTCCGGGCGGTAGTCCGCTGCGTTCGGCGATACGGGCGAACTCGAGTATCGACAGCGGTGTGTGCTCGTCGGGTTTGACCACCACGCTGTTTCCCGCCACAATCGCAGGTCCGACCTTCCACAGGGTCAGTAGTAGCGGAAAGTTCCATGGCGTGATCGCGCCGACCACCCCGATCGGCTCGCGGTGCACGACACTTTGACTGAGCACCGGGAAGGTCTCGATCGGTGCCGGACGCTGGTAGGCGTAGCTCTCGGCAAGGTCTGCAAAATAGCTGAAATGACTTAGTGCGTGACCGATATGGAATCCAGTGGCCAGCCGGATGGTCGCGCCGTTGCACGCCATCTCCAGCTCGATCAGCTCATCGGTGACCTGGTCGGCCGCGGCGACGATGCGGCGCATCACGGCGGCGCGCTCCTGTGGCGTGGCCCGCGACCAGCTACCGTCCTCGAAGCTGGCTTTTGCGGCCGCCACGGCGGCATCGACGTGCGATGCATCACCGCAGGCCACCGTGGCGACCGGGCTCTCGTCGCCGGGGTCGACCAGCGACAGCCGCCGATCGGAGTCCACCGACTCGCCGCCGATCAACATCGCATGATGCGGAACAGCCACCGTCGTCATCGGGTCAGGCCACCTCGGGACTGTTCGCGATCTTTCTCGGCGATCTTTTCGCGGTAGCTGCCGAACAGCGGTTTGGTCAACGGGATCAGCCGCAGGATCTTTCCGATCGGCCCCTTGGCCTTGACCTGGCCCTTGGCCAGGCCAATGGTGAGATTGTAGTTACCGCGCCAGAATTGGTCGGCGACATCGGCGGGCATGGTCATCGTGACGTCGGGTGTGAGATTGCTCGGGCCGCAGACGACTCGGAAATCGTCGCGCAGTGCGACGGTGAGTTCGCAGTCGGGATTTGTGTAGACCACCCGCATGACGATGTTGGCGGCGCGGAATTTCGGCCCCGACTGTGGGTGGTCGCCGGCATCACGAAAGACCCCGCCGATGTACTTGTCGATCTCGCTGCAATCCTTGAAGAAGCCCATGATTGGTCCTGCTCCTGCGCGATGTGCGGTGCTCGATGGCACCGGATGCTGCCTGGATGGTGCGTGGATGGTGCTCACGCAATGCAATCACCGGGTCGAGGCCGTGGTCAGCCCCCAAAGGAGAAGTCTTGGTGCCCCGAAGGGGGGAAAGCGCGGATTGGCAGCTCTTGGCCGACACCGGTGCAAGTGGGCCGCGCAGTCCCATGGATAGCCGGCATGTCTATAACCGATACGCAATATTAGCCAAGGCGTGGACGTTAAACATCCATGTAATGTCGTTTTAGTATCGGATGATGTATCTTGATAATCCGATGTTATCTGTCGCGACCGGGGTGCTGCGGCCACGACCGGAGGAGCTATCCACATGATCGATGCCAGGCGAGCTGACAACAAGTTTGTCCTGACCCGGCGCGGGACGAAGCCCTAGGCGGTGCTTCTGGCAGGATTTGTAACCCCGATGCGCAAGAAGGGAGTTCGAGTCGATGGACTCCGTCGTCGCGCCCGTTAGGCGCCGGCCGAAGGATCGAAAGCAGCAAATTCTGGAGCAGGCCGTTGGGCTCTTCATCGACCGTGGCTTTCATTCGGTCAAGTTGGAGGACATCGCCGAGGCGGCGGGAGTCACCGCGCGTGCGCTCTATCGCCACTACGACAACAAGCAAGCGTTGCTCGCCGAAGCCATCCGGACCGGTCAGGATCAGTACCAAAGTGCGCGCCGACTCACCGAGGGCGAGCAAGAGCCGACACCTCGCCCGTTGAGTGTTGATCTTCCGGACCTGATCGCCGCGGCTGTTGCGTCGCGGTCCTTGACGGTGCTGTCGCAGCGCGAGGCGCGCTATCTTAATGACGCCGACCGTATCGAGGTCCGGCGCCGCATCAACGCGATCGTCGCCGGCATGCGCGAAAGCGTCTTGCTGGAGGTGCCCGGTCTGAGCCCGGCGCACTCGGAGTTGCGGGCATGGGCGGTGTCCAGCACGCTGACCAGCCTCGGTAGACATAGTCTGACGCTTCCCGCCGAGGAGCTCAAAGAGCGCCTGTACCAGGCGTGTATGGCCGCTGCCAGGACGCCCCCGGTGTGCGAGCTGGAGCCACTTGGAACGGCCGCTGGCGGGCGCGACGGGCAGGACGTGCTGTTCTCCCGCTATGAAACCCTGTTGGCCACGGGTGCACGGCTATTCCGTGCGCAGGGCTATCCGGCCGTTAGCACCAGTGAAATCGGCAAGGGCGCCGGAATCGCGGGACCCGGGTTGTATCGCTCGTTCTCGTCCAAGCAGGCGATCCTGGACGCGCTCATCCGCCGCCTTGATGAGTGGCGAAGCCTGGAGTGCATCCGCGCCTTACGCGCGAATCGGCAAGCGGCGCAGCGGCTACGCGGGCTGATCGAGGGACACGTCCGGATCAGCTTGGACGCACCGGATCTGGTTGCGGTGTGCGTGACCGAGCTGAACCACGCCTCCGGCGACGTGCGGGACGGATATCTTCGGAATCAAGCCGACCGTGACACCCTCTGGATTGATCTCATCGGCGAGCTGGTTCCACAGACCAGTTCGGTCGAAGCGCGACTTTTGGTCGCGGCGGCCATCAGCTTTATCGAGGATGTGGCGCGTACCTGGCATCTCACGCGCTACGCCGCGGTGGCAGACGAAATCACCGAGATCGCACTATCAATCCTGACCAGCCGGTCCTGACTTCGAACTTGGTAGCGCACTGTTTGCGCGGTGGAACGGGAGTGTCGCGACCCTCATCGGATCGGATTCTCTTCGGGTGATGTTTTGGATTGGGTTGGGGTCCTTCGCGATCCAAGTGCACAGGTGGGATCCACACGGTCTCACGAACAATTCGGTCGGCGGGTACAGCTCGGTGCCCTGGTGCATTTCGTGCCTGCCGATCGCCCTGGCCGCGCGGTAGCAACGAGAACACGAACGGGCCAGATGATTCCAGAGGGAGCCGCCCGCCGGGGCCAGACGTCGCGTTGGGTGAATGGCGAGCAGACCCCGGTCAGGCTCGAACGGAATCAGTGTGCGAGCTTGAGGCCGATCACGCTTCCAATGATCATTGCCAAGAACGCCACCTTGAGAAGCGACGCCGGCTCATCCCCGGTGGCCATCGCGTAGACCACGGTGAGAACTGCCCCAATGCCCACCCAGACGGCGTATGCGGTCCCGACCGACAGGTCCCGCATGGCGTAGGCCAACCCGGCCATGCTGACGATGAAGGCCACCAGAAACACCACGCTCGGCGCAGGCTTGCTGAACCCTTCGGACCTGCCAAGGGCCGTTGCCCACACAGCTTCTAGAACACCAGACATGACCAGCACGATCCACGACGCGGCGTTTCTCCCCGGGCCGTCTTGTCGCACACCGGGTACGGCACCCATCGTCCGGAAGCCTTGATCAAGGCTCTGTCACGAACTTCTCACACCCGCGGTCGGGTGGCAATGTTAGCCCAGTCACCACAGCGGCCCGCGGAACCTGTCAACCGGAATCAGGCACCGTTTCGGGTATTGACAGGACATCCCGCGCTGGTTGCTTGGGGGCCAGCGACTCGACCGTGAGGTGGTGAACACGCCAAAAGTCAACTCGCACAGGCGCTCCAGACTCACACCGAGAACTGCCTTGTTGTGACCTCTGAAGCCACAGTGGCACAAGGAATTACAGTGACCTGTAGGCGCGCGGCGGTAACGTTGGCCGAGCGGTCAGGGCTCCGGCGTTGTTGATTAGCAGGCTTGTGAGCTGGGTTGATGATCTTTGGTGCCGCGCTATTGGGGCCGGAGTGTAGGCACGGGCTATCTGGAGAACGATCGAGTTGGTTACTGTTCGTCGTTGGTCTGGAGTTGCCCGTGCCTACCGTTTCAGTATTGCGTGTGTCGTCGGTTCCAGAGGTGTTCGACCGCTGGAGTCCTGGTGAGCGCAGCGAGCTCATCGGATCGGAGTTTCTCGATGTGTTGGCCTCGGTGCCAGACCCGAGGGACCCACGCGGTCGGAGGTATTCGCTGATGGCTTTGTTGGCGATCGCGGTTCTGGCCACTGCCGCGGGGATGCGCGGCTATGCTGGTTTTGCCACATGGGCGGCCACCGCTCCCGATGATGTGTTGGCCCAATTAGGGGTCCGGTTCCGGCGGCCCAGTGAGAAGACCTTCCGCGCTGTTTTGTCTCGGCTAGACCCCGCCGACCTCAACGCCAGGATGGGCAGTTACTTCACTGCACACGTGGCCAGCAGCGACCCCAGTGGATTGGTGCCGATCGCGTTGGACGGCAAGATGCTGCGTGGTGCTTTACGCGCCAAAGCGACAGCCACGCATCTCGTGTCGGTGTTCGCCCACCGTGCCCGATTGGTGCTCGGTCAACTCGCTGTCGCCGAGAAAAGCAATGAAATTCCCTGCGTACGTGCCCTGCTCACGCTGCTGCCGGGTAGCTTGCGGTGGCTGGTCACCGTGGATGCGATGCATACCCAGGTCGTCACCGCGAAGTTGATCTGCGCCACCTTGAAGTCGCACTACCTGATGATCGTCAAGCCCAACCAAGCCAAAATACTTGCGCGTATCACCGCGCTGCCCTGGGCCGAGGTGCCCACAGCCGCTACCGACGACTCCCGCGGCCACGGCCGTGTCGAGACCCGCACCCTGCAAATCATCACCGCTGCACGAGGAATCGGCTTCCCCTACGCAAAACAAATCATCCGGATCACTCGTGAACGCTTGATCACCGCCACCGACCAGCGCAGCGTGGAGGTGGTCTATGCCATCTGCAGCCTGCCGTTCGAGCACGCCCGCCCTACCGCGATCATGACCTGGATGCGTCAACACTGGGGAATCGAGAACAGCCTGCACTGGATACGCGACGTCACCTTCGACGAAGACCGTCAAAGGGCACATACCGGAAACGGCGCACAGGCCCTAGCAACGCTACGCAACACCGCGATCAATCTGCACCGCCTCAACGGCGCCGACAACATCGCCGAAGCCTGCCGGATCACCGCTTTGACCGCCAACCGCCGCCTAGACCTCCTCAATCCACAATCCCCCAGCTCACAAGCCTGCTAATCAACAACGCCGGAGCCCTGGCCGAGCGGTGGAGGTGCAAACGAACTATGACAACGCTTCTATGAGCTCGCCCACGGTGTGGCTGGCTTCCAGGGGGTGGCGCAGTCTGCCCTTGGGATTGAGGGTGTAGACATTGCGTCTGCCGTCCTTGGACTTGATCAGGTAACCCTCATCGGTCAAGTCCGCCAGGATCGTCTGTACTGACCGCTCGGTGATGCCGATTCGCATCGAGAGTTCACGAGCGGTCAAATGTTCACTGACTGATACGCACAGCAGTACATGTCCGTGGTTGGTCAGGAATGTCCATCCGCGTTCGGAGTCGCTATTGCGCGGTCGGCTTTGCTTCCCGGCCCTGGCAGCGCTCACAATTTCGATGTTGCTACACCGAGCTTTCATGTAAATTACTTCGCTAATTCAAATAGACGAAAGATTGCGCGACTTTGCTGTCACGATCACCCTGGCGCGCCCGCGCCGTCTCGCGGCCCGCTCGGCGCCAAGGCTGAAGTCGGCGATCCCGGGTTGGCGGCGCGTCATCGGTGTGGGCGCTCTGGCCAAACTCATACGAAGAACTATTGGCGAAGATGATTTCGTCATATTACCTTCGTAGTAGTCCGATGATGCTCCAGCCCGGAAAGCGAAGCCTCATGAAACCCCACCCCGGCACACGACCGCAGTCGTTGGCCACGGGACACGACGGCCACCTCTCCTCCAAGAGGGTCCTGCTCAGCTACAGTGGCTCACTGGCCTTCATCGCAGGCTTTGTCAATGCGGTTGGCCTGCTGCTGCTGGCCTTCCCGGTCGGCAACCTCACGGGAGTGACAACCCAGCTTGGCATGAACACAGCCAATCCCTGGCTGTATGAGGGTCACATCCTGGCCGCGATCTTGATGGGGTTTTGGATTGGCGCGATCACGGCCGGAGCGATTCTCGGCAATAACCAGCATCCCCGGGGGTCGCACCACGCCATCGTGCTGACCGTGGAGGCGATATTGCTGATGCTCGCCTCGCTCGGTGTGGAGGAAACTCAGGTCAAGGCGGGCATTCAGGCGCTGGGCGTCGAGGAACCCGTCGTGCAGGCCCTGTTTATCGCGGCGGCCCTTGGAATGCAGAACGGCCTGACGTCAAGCTTCCGCGGGATGGCGGTTCGCACCACCCACTTCACCGGCACGGTGACCGATCTCGGCTTGATGCTTGGCCGCGCCCGTCGGGAAGGAATCGAGAGCTGGAAGGCCGCAGTCCTTGCGCTGACCTTGGTGCTCTTCTTGGTGGGTGGCGCCGCCGGCCTGCTGATCGGAACCTGGCTTGGCGGATATGCGCTGCTTCTTCCGGCGGCGGCGTGTGCGGTCTTTGCGGCGACGTATTTGCTGCGTAGCCGGAAGACCAAAGTGGCCACGGCGACAACGGCCGAGAACCCAGCGCGAGACGTCGGCGAAACCGCAACAGTGACCGTGTGAGTGCTGGGCGAGCGACGCTCACCACAGTGCGGCGATGGTTCCGCCGTCCGCGATCTGGGTTGTTCCGGTAATCATCGACGAATCGTCGGACAGCAGGAACGCCACGATGCTAGCCATCTCCTCGGGTCTGGCCATGCGGCCCTGCAGCCTGGCAATCATGGTGTTCGCGCCCCCCGTTCCTAGGACCTCGTCGAACATCGCCATCGCACTCTGTTGCATGGGGGTATCCACGAACGCGGGCAACAACGCATTGGAGCGCACATTGGCCGAGCGCAGTTCGGCGGCAGTGACTCGGCTGAGGTGGCTGATCCCGGCCTTCGACATGCCGTACGCCGCGGTTCCGCCCACCCCGATATGGCCCGCCAGTGACGACATGTTGACGATCGCTCCCCCGCCGCGCTCGACCATCTTGGGTGCCGCATGCTTGGTGCACAACCAGGCTCCACGCAGGTTGATGCCGATGACCCGATCAAAGTCCTCGACCGCGGTGTCGAGGATCGGGGCCAGATGAACGACTCCGGCATTGGCGACGAGCTTGTCGAGCCCGCCGAACGATGTGACGCAGGCTTCGACCATGCCGGCGACCTGTTCCTCGGCACTGACATCGACCTGATACCCGACTGCGCCGGAGCCGATTTTTGCCGCTGCTTGCTCGGCCGAAGCGCCGTCGATGTCCGCGCAGAGTACCGCGGCGCCTTCGGCGGCCAGCCGCTCGGCGATCGCGAGGCCGATCCCGGCCCCGGCCCCGGTCACGATCGTGGCTTTGCCGGCCAGGTCCGGGTACCTCACGGGCTAGCCCGCGGCCGCGAGTGGCGTGTCTGCAGGCCCGGCGGCCGCACCAGCCTCGCGAATGGCTCCGAACATCACAAGGCCAAATCCTGGCATGTCGTCGGAGAGTTTGATCGCATACACCCCAAGATCGCGCAGCATCCAGGTCACGGTCTCGGACATGAAGTCAGCGGGGGTCTCCTCGTCAGAGGCGAACAGGCCGCATGCGCGCGGCGGTCCCGGGGGCCGCAGGTATAGGACCACGCCGCTGCCCTGGGCTGACATTGCGCTGAGTGCGCCGTTGAGTTCCCCGCCGCATCGGCACCCGGTCGACCCGAAGACGTCGCCGGTCAGACACTCGATGTGGACGTGCAGTGCCACGGGCACGCCGGAGTCGGGGGCACCGATGATCACCGCCAAATGCTCGCCTCCGGGGTTGGCTGGCCCCAGATCACGAAAACCGATGACGCGGGAATTTGCCGGCCCACGTGGGTAGGGTCGTCTCGGTCAGCCGGATGACCTGCGGTTCGGTCCGTTGGCGATAAGCCAGGAGTTCGGCGATGGACACGACGGCCAATCCGTGTTCCACGGCGAATTCGACCAACTCGGCGCCGTGCGCCATCAGAGTGGGATTACGGCGAGAGACAATCTCACACAATGCGGCGGCCGGCCGGTGTCCGGCTAGGAGGGCAAGGTCTACGGCGGCTTCGGCGGGCTCGCACTTGGTGAGCACCCCGTGCGGCTCGGCCAGTAGTGGGGCCACGTGCCCGGGCCGGAGAAAATCCGCAGCTTGCGAGCCCGCCGACGCGAGAGCCGCGATGGTGCGGGCACGGTCGCGCGCCGAGATGCCGGTGCCGGTTGCTCGCACATCGACCGATACCCGATGTGTCGGGTTGTGATGGCACATCGGCGGTAGGTTCAACCGCGCACACTCGGCGCCCGGCAGCGCGACGCGGACATATCCCGCCGTGTGCCGGACGGTGAAAGCGGCCAGAGACGAGGTCGCGGCCTCGGCCGCGAAGACCAGATATCCCTGGGCGGCGTGATCGTGGGTGACAACGACGGGGCGTCCCGCCGCTATCGCGGTGATCGCCCGGCGCACCCGGACATCGGTGGTTTTCATCCAGGCTCCGTTGCAGGGTGAGCGGCCAACCGGCGGAACCGGCTGCCATGAAAAACCAGTGGCGGTGTCTCGGGATCGGCTCCCAGCGAGCAGATTTCGAGCAATGCGATGGTGTGATCCCCCGCCGGGACCTCGGAGTGCAGCCGGCACTCCAGCCAGGCGCTGGCTCCGAGAACGACCACGCCCCCGCCGGGCAGCTCGCTGTGGAACACCCCGGCGAATCGGTCACCTTCCTTGCGCGAGAGGCTGATACATGCCTCGTCGTGGCCCTCGGCAAGAACGCTGACGCCGAGGCGCGGACGGTTGCGCAACTTCGGCCACGTCGTGGAAGTGTTCTGCACGCAGATCGACACCAGCGGCGGGTCGATCGAAACGGAAGTGAACGAGCTCGCCGCCATCCCGACCGGGGCATCGCCGACCATCGCACAGACAGCAATCACACCGGAGGGGAAGCAGCCGAAGGCGTAGCGCAACGCGGCGCCGTCGAGAGGGTCGACGGTCTGCGGAATCATGTCGAAGGTGCAACTCACTGCCGCAGCCCCCCAAGGAATTCGAGTAGCAGCCGGTTGGTCTCATCGGGCGCTTCCTGCTGAATCCAGTGCCCGACGTCGGCCACCATGTGGGTGCCGCGGTAGTCGGACATGACCTCGTGTGCCCGCGCTATGGCCTCGGCTCCCCAGGTGGTGCCGACATCGTATTGACCACCGATGAACAGCGCGGGCGCAGACAGCGGCTTGCCTTCCTGGTCGGCGAGGTCGTGCCAGTCGTTGTCGATGTTGTGATAGAAACTCAGCGGTCCACCGAAGCCGGAGCGTTCGAACTCGCCAGTGTAGAAGTCAAGATCGGCATCGGTGAACCAAGCGGGCATCGTCTCCGGGTAGACGAACGCGTCCTTGAGCCGCGCCCCATCGGCCATGCACAAGGGGCCGGCCCGGATAACGTCGATCGGATCCATGGATGCCAGATCGACACCCGCATCGGCGGCCGCCTTGGTGGCCGCGATCATGCCGTCGCCGGACACCGTGTAGGTCAGCCCGAGTAGCCAGGTCCGCACATCTTCCTCGATCTCGGCGATGATGCCATCCTGAGCGGAGAAGTAGTCCTGATACCAAACCCGGCCTTCGCCCGCCAGCTCGAGGTGGTAGTCATTGGGCCGATGCTCGCCAAAGGGGCTGCCCGGCAAGCCGATCACACCACGCCCGGCGAATGGAACG
The DNA here is from genome assembly GCF_003584745.1 of Mycobacterium pseudoshottsii JCM 15466. Classification (NCBI taxonomy): domain Bacteria; kingdom Bacillati; phylum Actinomycetota; class Actinomycetes; order Mycobacteriales; family Mycobacteriaceae; genus Mycobacterium; species Mycobacterium pseudoshottsii. The sequence goes on along the minus strand of NZ_AP018410.1, from coordinate 3,200,534 downwards.
CTGATCCCCACCACCCCGGCGCATCTTTGCGGATATAACCAGGCGAAGGTCCAAGCGACCGGCGCGCCCCAGTCGTGACCGATAACGAATGCCTTGTCCGCACCATAGGCATCGACGACACCAAGCACGTCACCGACTAATTCTTTGATGCGGTAGGCCTTTTGCACCCGGTACTTCGACGATCTGCCATAGCCACGCTGATCGACGGCCACCACCCGGTAACCCGCGGCGGCCAGCGCCGGAATCTGATGGCGCCACGAGTACTAGGACTCTGGAAACCCGTGCAGCAGTATCACCAGCGGTCCTTCGCCGTCTTCGACGGCATGGATGCGGGTGCCCCGGCAGTTCAAGATCCGATGAGCCTGCGCCATGGTCGCCTTCCTTATCTCAGATCACCCACGGTCACCAGCTGGTCCGCGGGTTCGGCAGGTGCGGTGTGGTTTTCGTAGTTGCGGGCGATCAACGTCTTCTGGCCGGACAGCCTGGTTCGCGCCCATTTACCGATGACGCGGCTGGCGATTCCGGGCTTCATGAGCGCCAGCGGCGGTTTGACCAGGTGGACGACGGCCAGAAACTCGCGGTAGGCGTCGAGGTCGTCGTGCACCAGCTCCAACAGCCGATCCATGTACCAGGTGAGCGCACCGAAATAGAACGGGCGTTTCTTGTCGACGTCCTTGAGCCAGTTGAAGCGCAGGTTCTGCTCGCGGATCACGAACCAGGCGGTGTCGGCCATCTTGGCGATCGTTCGGTAGTACTTGCGCGGTAGCTCCCGGTGCGTGGGACCGTATTTGGACAGCAGCAACTGCATCTCCCGAACTTCCTTGAGCGCCAGACTCATGCCCAGCCCGGAAACGGGGTCCGCACTGGTGTAGGCGTCGCCCACCGCCAACAGAGCGCGCGGCAGGTTGCGCTTCTTTTCGTAGTGCAGCCGCAGCATGTTGGGATATCGGAAGTTGTAGATCGGCGAGGCCGGCTGAAGTCCGTCGATGTTCTCTCCGATGACCGGTGACGGCATCAGATCGGCGAACTCGCGAAATTCTCGGACGGTGCGTGGCGGCGAGTAGCAGTTGTAGGCCACCAGTGAGGTGGGCAGGATGGTCCGGGAGCTGTCGGTGTAGTACTGCGCGGCGTAGGTGTCTTCGTAGGGCCGGTACGCATAACAGATCACCATCACCTTGTCTTGCCACTGCCGCTCCGGCGGCACCTGGTGTTGCATGGTGGAGTAGAAGCAGTTGATGATGTCCTGCTCGACCTCGGGGGCTCCAATGCCGATGCGCTCCAAGAACTCCGGCACGTGGGTGTTCTTTCCCGAGGCATCCAGGACGAACTCCGCGGGAATCACCTCCGGTTCGCCGCCGTCACCCGGGACGGCAACCCCGATGACGGCGTTGGTGGCGCGATCGAACACCAGGTCGGTGACCTCTGACTCGTAGCGGAAGTCGATGCGCGGTTCGTCGTCGAGTCGACGGCGCACGCACCATTCCAGCAGCGGCCGCCCGGCGCACACGATCTCGATGTCGCTCGTACCGGGTTTCTTCCAGGTTCCGCCCAGCCGAATCCGGTACTGGGCTGCCATGTCGACCTTGAATGCGCCCTCGCGCACCATGTCGTCGACGATGCCGGGGAAGAAACGTTCGAGTTCGATCTGCCCGGCGGTGAGGAGGTGGTGCAGGTGCCAGCCCTGCGCAGCGCCCGGTCTGCCCTCGCGGCGGCGGTGGGGGTCGTCCTTCTCGAGCACGATGACGCGGTCAAAGGTGTCGCTGCAGACCTTGGCCGCGGTGATGCCCGCGATGCTGCCGCCGATGACCACAGCGATACCGCGACCGCTGCGCCGCACCGCGGCGAGATCCAGGGCCGAGTAGTCCAGGCGCGCCGGCGTGCGGCGGCGCGCCGCCCCGCTGGCCACGAACTTTTCGTGGTAGAGCCCAGCTCGGTGAAAGCCATTGGCCGACAACCAGGTGCGGGTAGCCTCGACCATCGCAGCGGGGCCGCACAGGTACACGTCGGCGTCGCCGCCGGCCAGCATCGCCTCGTCGAGCAAGTCGGTGACCAGCCCGGTGCGCCCGGACCAGTCGTCGTCGCGGCGCGCCACGGTGACGTGCACCTGCAAGCCCGCAACACGGTGCTCGAGCTGTTCGAGTTCGTCGAGCTTGCACAGATCTTCGGCCGAGGTCACTCCATAGAGCAGACTTACCGGTTGGCCGGGATCGGCCGGCAGACTCTGGGCCATGGCCAGGATTGCTGACAGGCCGGTACCGCCGGCGACCAGCACCACCGGCCGTACAATCGGGCGAAGATAGAAGTTTCCCTTGCTGCCCCGCAACGCAATTCGATCACCCTGTTTGGCGTGGTCCCGCAGATAGTTCGACATCGCGCCGTCGGGCAACAATCGGATAATGAACTCGAGCTCACCACCTCCGTCGGCCGGATGCGCATAAGAGTAGTTGCGCCACTGGTCGCTACCGGGAACCTGCAGCTGGGCGAACTGGCCCGCTCGATATCCGATCGTGCCGGCCATGGCCGAGACATCGACACGCAGGACGGCGGTGCCCGGTGACACCATGTCAACACCGGTCACCACGCCGTCGCCGCTTACCAGCAACGCCGCGTTGTCGTCGACGGGGTACTGCAGTTCGATCTCGCAATCGGACTCGGCAAAGGTCTGGCAGGTGAGGATCTTTCGGGCCGCTCGCTCCACATCGGAGAGGCCCTCGGTACGTCCCATGTCGTACCGGCCGGCGGTGCAGGTGGCCACGCAGGTGCCGCAGATTCCGCTTTGGCATTCGTTGACGATGGCGACACCGTGTTCTTCGGCGGCCTCCAGTATCGACTGGTCGGGCCGCACCGGCATGGTCTTGTGCGTTCCGTCCGAGTAGCCGACGGTAACGTGCCGAACTGTCATGGCGGTGCCCTTCTCGCCTTTGGTTCGCTAGACGATCGCGGCTTCGGGCTTTGGAGGTTTGTGGGGTCCCCCCGGCTTCTTGGCGATGCGAGCATCGAGCCGGGGCATGACTTCCTCGGCGAGCAGCCGTAGTGACTCTTTCCATGGCCCCGGGTTCTCCCGGTAGTCGAATCCGAGAACCAACAGGTGACCGAATCCGCCGACCTGGTCGTAGGTGGCTTCGAGTTTGTCGACCACGGTGTCCACCGAGCCGACCACGAAGGTGTTTTCGGCGAGGTACTCCGGGGTCACGTCGTCGTCGGGCACCGAGGGGTTGTGCTTGTAGAACTTGGTCATGCCGAACATTCGGAAGGTCGGCAGGACGTACTCGCGCATGGCTCGCCCCATGGTCCCGTCGACGGCGTACCGGAATGCTTGCTCATCGGTCTCCGCCACCAACACCTCACGCACGAGTCGCCAGTCGCGGCGGTCGGACGTCCGGCCGCTGCGGGCGGCGCCTTCGAGGACCGCATCCCAGTGGGTCGCGACATACTCGGTGTTCAGGTCCAGGCTCATCGGAAGGTGGCCCCGCTCGCCGGCCAGTTTGAGGGTTTCCGAGCCGGCGCTGAACCCGGTTACTCCGATCGGTGGGTGGGGTTTTTGGTAGGGCTTGATGTGGCGCCTCATCAGACCTTCGAACATCGGCGCAATACCGTTGGCGTTCCAGTACTTTCCGCGATGTTCCCAGGGTTGGTCTTCGGTCCAGATCCGCAACATGATTTCGAGGGCTTCGCGGGTCATCTCGCGATGCTCGCCATTCTTGCCGTCCACGTCATAGAGTGCCCAGTCTCCTGGGATACCGCTGGCTCCGACGCCCAGCATGAAGCGGCCCTGTGCCAGGTGATCGAAATACGCTACGCGATGGGCAAGTTCGACCGGGTGATGATAGGGCAGCAGGTGCGCGCCGGGTGCGAGCTTGATCTGCTTGGTACGCAGCAGCGCCTGGGCCAACAGTAGATCCGGGGCGCAGATCGGCTCCCACGGCACGGTGAAGTGTTCGCCGACCCAGGCTTCGACGTAGCCGAGTTGGTCGGCCAGTTCGATGATGTCGAGGTCCCACTGGGTGGCGTCGTAGAGAGTGCGTTCCGGCGGATGGGCCGGCATGAGGAATATTCCGATCTCCATCATTAACCCTTCTGGTCTGTCCCCGGCCCTGATGTGTGGCGCCGTGATCGCGTCTTCTGTAGGTATACCACAGTACTAGCAAGATACTTGACTGCGCACAAGACCCAATTTGCATGCGAGTTTATGTGTCATGGATCCCCTGATAGGCCGTATTAGCTATGGACATACTGGTCCGTAGCCGCGTAACCTCGCACAGATCACCCGTTCAGCGCCCAGTGAGCAGTAAGGAGCCGCCATGAACGTCGCCGGTGTCAGTCCAGTCGATCGCTGGTCCAACGGGAAGCGTGCGGCGCCGGACTTCACATACGTCCGGTACGAAACGATCGACGACGGCCGTATCGCGACGATCACCCTGAATCGTCCGAAACAGCGCAACGCGCAAACGCGCGGAATGCTGGTGGAGTTGGGTGCCGCCTTCGAACTTGCCGAAGCTGACGACACCGTCCGGGTGGTCATCCTGCGCGGCGAGGGGCCCGCCTTTTCCGCCGGGCACGACCTGGGCTCGGCCGATGATGTCCGGGAACGCGCCCCGGGGCCCGACCAGCACCCCACCTATCAGTGCAATGGCGGCACCTATGGCGGGGTGGAGTCACGCAACCGCCAGGAGTGGCACTACTACTTCGAGAACACGAAGAGGTGGCGCAATCTGCGCAAGATCACCGTCGCCCAGGTGCACGGGACGGTGCTGTCGGCGGGTTTGATGTTGGCCTGGTGCTGTGACTTGATCGTCGCTGCCGATGACACCGTATTCGCCGATATCGTGGGCACCCGTCTCGGCATGTGTGGAGTCGAGTACTTCGGCCACCCGTGGGAGTTCGGCCCGCGCAAGGCCAAGGAGTTCTTGCTTACCGGCGACTCGATCGGCGCGGACGAAGCCCACGCGTTGGGCATGGTGAGCAAGGTATTTCCGGGCGAGGATCTAGCCGATAGCGCGATCGAATTTGCGCGCCGCATCGCCAAGCTACCGACGATGGCTGCGCTGCTCATCAAGGAATCGGTGAACCAGACCGTGGACGCCATGGGTTTCACCACGGCGCTGGACGGGTGCTTCAAGATCCATCAGCTCAATCATGCCCACTGGGCCGAGGTCACCGGCGGAAAGCTGTGCTACGGCACCGTCGAGTATGGACTCGACGACTGGCGGGCCGCTCTGGAGATTCTGCCCGCGACCAAGCGGCGGCCCTGAGCAAGGGAGCGCCGCACGTGGACGTCGCTTACCCGCCCGAGGCGGAAGAGTTTCGCGAGCGGGTCCGCGCGTTCTTGGACGAGCACCTGCCGTGCGGCTGGTCGGGGCCTGGCGCTCTGGCGGTGCAGGACCGCAAGGCCTTCGCTGCGAGGTGGCGCCAACTCCTGGTGGCGGCCGGGTTGATCGCGGTGTCCTGGCCCAAGGAGTACGGCGGGGGCGGTTACTCCCCCGTCGAGCAGGTGGTGCTCGCCGAAGAGTTCGCCCGCGCGGGAGCACCCGAGCGCGAGGAGAACGATCTGTTCGGGGTCGATCTGCTGGGCAACACGTTGATCGCCCTGGGAACCGAAGCGCAGAAGCGGCATTTCCTGCCGCGCATCCTCACCGGCGACGATCGCTGGTGTCAGGGTTTCTCTGAGCCCGAGGCCGGCTCGGATCTGGCCTCCGTGCGGACCCGAGCCGTACTCGATGGTGACCAGTGGGTGATTAACGGTCAGAAAATCTGGACATCGGCCGGATCCACCGCCAATTGGATCTTTGTCTTGGCGCGAACGGATCCCGTTGCGCCCAAGCACCAGGGGCTGTCGTTGTTGTTGGTGCCGATGGACCAGCCCGCCGTGGTAGTTCGGCCGATCGTCAATGCCGCCGGACATTCCCTGTTCAATGAGGTCTTCTTCGCCGACGCCTGAACCGGCGTTGCCAATGTAGTGGGCGAAGTCGGCAGCGGCTGGACGGCCGCCATGAGCCTGCTGGGTTTCGAACGCGGCGCGCAGGCGACCACGGGGGCGATCGACTTCGCCCGTGACCTGTCGCGGTTGTGCGATCTGGCCCGAGCGCGGGGCCTGGACAGCGACCCGCGCATCCGAGACCGGCTGGCGTGGTGTTATTCCCGCACCCAGATCATGCGCTACCGCGGCTACCGCAGCCTTACCTGGGCACTGAACGGGGTGTTGCCAGGCGCTGAAGCGGCGATCAGCAAGGTCATCTGGAGTGAATACTTCCAGCGCTATACCGAGCTTGCCGTGGAAATCCTCGGGTTGGACGCGCTCTGCCCCAGCGGCCCGGGCAATGGTGAGGCGCGCGTTGTTCCGCAGGCCGGTACCGCCAACTCCCCTGCCTGCTGGATGGACGAGTTGTTATACGCGCGCGCCGCGACGATCTATGCCGGCAGTTCGCAGATCCAGCGCAATGTGATCGGCGAGCAATTGCTCGGGCTCCCCAAGGAACCACGCCGAGAAGCCGTGCACTGACATGGATTTCCGCTATAGCACCGAGCAGGACGACTTCCGCGAGTCGTTGCGGGGCTTTCTTCGCGATCAGGCCCCACCGGCGCGGGTACGTCAGGTTGCCGCCGTGGGTGGCCATGACAAAAAACTGTGGCACCGGCTTTGCGCCGAACTGGAACTGCCCGCGCTACACGCCCCGCCGGAGTACGGCGGAGCGGGCGGCACGCTGGTGGAGACCGCGATCGCATTCGGTGAACTCGGCCGGGCACTGACCCCGGTTCCCTTCGCCGCAACGATCCTCGCGATCGAGGCGATACTGCGCATGGGTGATAGCGAGCAGCGCAAGGGCCTGCTCAGCGGTCTGCTCTCCGGCGATCGGATCGGGGCGCTGGCGGCGGCCGGACCCGACCTATCCGTGACCTCGGTGCGAGCCGGCCGGCGCGACGGTCGCCCGGTACTCACCGGCGAGTGCGCCCCGGTGTTGCATGGCCATGTCGCGGACCTGTTCGTCGTCCCGGCCGAATCCGACGGTGCGGTGATCCTCTACGTGGTGGACGCCGCTGCCCCAGGGGTCGCCGTCGTCGGACTCCCCTCGTTCGACATCACCCGTCCGGTCGCCAAGCTGCGACTGGTTCGGGCCCCGGCGGAAGCCTTGGCCGCGAGCTCAGCCGACGAGGTAGCCCGACTACTGGACGTGGCCCGGGTGCTGCTGGCCGCTGAGATGCTCGGTGGTGCCGAGGCATGCCTGGATCTGGCGATCGAATACGCCTGCAGTCGCAAGCAATTCGATCGGCCGATCGGCTCGTTTCAGGCCGTCAAGCACCGCTGCGCCGACATGATGATCGAGATTGATGCCACCCGCGCTGCGGTGATGTTTGCGCAGCTGTGCGCGGCAGGCGGGGACGAACTGCACGCCACCGCCCCGCTGGCGAAGGCGCAGGCCGCGGACACCTACGTATTGTGTGCGGGCTCGGCTATCCAGGTTCACGGCGGGATCGCCTTCACCTGGGAACACGACCTGCATCTGTATTTCCGCCGGGCCAAGACGACCGAAGCCTTGTTCGGCAGCAGTGCGCATCACCGGTCGCTGTTGGCCGATCGTGTCGGCCTCTAGCCGGTGAGCGACGGTGCCGATCTAGGTGCCGACTGCTGCCAGCGCCGCTTCGTAGTCGGGCTCTTGCGCGATTTCCGGCACCAGTTCGGTGTAGGAAACTTTGCCGTCGGCGCCGATGACCACGATGGCCCGGGCAAGGAGTCCGGCCATCGGGCCGTCGGTGATGGTGACGCCGTAGGCCTCACCGAAGCCGTCGCGGAACGCCGAGGCGTTTGTCACGTTCTCGATCCCCTCCGCCCCACAGAATCGCTTCTGCGCAAACGGCAGGTCTTTCGACACGCAGAGCACGTTCACTCCGCTGGCGGCGGCACGCTCGTTGAAGGTCCGAACACTGGTTGCGCACACCGGTGTATCGATGGACGGGAAGATATTCAGCACGACGGCCTTGCCGCGGAACTGGTCGCTGCTCACCGTTCCCAGGTCATCACCGGTAAGGGCGAATGCCGGGGCAGGAGATCCGACGGCGGGCAGTTCGCCGACAGTGTTGATCGCATTTCCACGCAGGGTTATCTGTGCCATGGGCACAGTCTGCCAAGACCGTCAAAGCGACCCACGATCAGGTCCAGACCGGGCTGACCCGCCGCTGTTGGTGCCCAAAGGACACCTTCAGCATGAATACGAAACCCGCGCTCCGAACGCCTCGACCACATGGGTCGCTGTGACCTCATGGACCATGGCGCTGAACTGTTCGTCGAAGAAGCCCCGATCCTCGAGGTGGGCCTCGATGCGCGGCAAGATATATCGATCGATCGGGCAGTCTTGCAGGATGTGGCTGTCGAAATTGCGTGCGATCGGGCTGGTGTCGCAGGCGCCGAGGAACGGGCACTGCGTGCAGACCGAATCCTTCAGTGCTGTCTCTTCCGCGACAAGGTAGCCGTAGGTGGCGCCATCCACGATGTCCTCGATGGTCGTCTCGGTGATATTGCCGAGGTCCCCATGCTCACGGTAGGCATCGCAGCTGAGTCTGCCGTCACGGTCGATGACGAGGACGTCGTTACCCAACAGCGCACGGTCTTGGCTCGGGCGCTCCAAGCCCATGCGCTTGAGGATCACGGTGCGCAGATACTGATCAAGAGGATCGACCCGCGGGGTCATACCGGCCGAGACCCGCAGGTCGAAGAACACCATCAACGCGTCGAGGATGTCGGACTTGTCGACGGTGACGCCGTTCATCGGACGCGCCGCGGGACCGCTGAACAGTGGGAGCAGTCGTGTCGGCTTCTGGAGCTGGCTGATCTCCTCGAATACGCGCTGAATCTGGCTGACGGTGTGCCCAGCCAACACCGTGATGATGCTGAAGGGTAAGCCCCGGTCCTGCAGACGGCGGATGTTCGAACGTACCGCCGCCTCTGTCCGCTTGCCTCCCGCCGTCAACCGCACGCCTTCGGCGAAATCTACCGAGATACCCAGTTCAACGTCATGTTCTTCGAAGACGTCGAGGTGCTCGTCGCGAACGGAATACAGGTTCGTTTGCAGGACATTTCTGACCCGGCGGCTTTGTAGCCAGTCGCTGGGGAAAACCTCTCTCTGCAATGCGAACACTCGTTCAAAGTATTCACGCGGCAACAGTGTGGGCTCGCCCCCGTGCCAAATGATGTCCACGGGGATGTCGTAGCCGCAGCGCCGGGTCGTCAGATCGGCGTAGTCCCGGATGGCGACTAAAGCGTCCCGCCAGACCGACTCCGACATCCTTGTCGGGTCCGATAGGTGCCCAGGGCTCCGGCGTTGTTGATTAGCAGGCTGGTGAGCTGGGGAATTGTGGATTGAGGAGGTCTAGGCGGCGGTTGGCGGTCAAAGCGGTGATCCGGCAGGCTTCGGCGATGTTGTCGGCGCCGTTGAGGCGGTGCAGATTGATCGCGGTGTTGCGTAGCGTTGCTAGGACCTGTGCGCCGTTTCCGGTATGTGCCCTTTGACGGTCTTCGTCGAAGGTGACGTCGCGTATCCAGTGCAGGCTGTTCTCGATTCCCCAGTGTTGACGCATCCAGGTCATGATCGCGGTAGGGCGGGCGTGCTCGAACGGCAGGCTGCAGATGGCATAGACCACCTCCACGCTGCGCTGGTCGGTGGCGGTGATCAAGCGTTCACGAGTGATCCGGATGATTTGTTTTGCGTAGGGGAAGCCGATTCCTCGTGCAGCGGTGATGATTTGCGGGGTGCGGGTCTCGACACGGCCGTGGCCGCGGGAGTCGTCGGTAGCGGCTGTGGGCACCTCGGCCCAGGGCAGCGCGGTGATACGCGCAAGTATTTTGGCTTGGTTGGGCTTGACGATCATCAGGTAGTGCGACTTCAAGGTGGCGCAGATCAACTTCGCGGTGACGACCTGGGTATGCATCGCATCCACGGTGACCAGCCACCGCAAGCTACCCGGCAGCAGCGTGAGCAGGGCGCGTACGCAGGGAATTTCATTGCTTTTCTCGGCGACAGCGAGTTGACCGAGCACCAATCGGGCACGGTGGGCGAACACCGACACGAGATGCGTGGCTGTCGCTTTGGCGCGTAAAGCACCACGCAGCATCTTGCCGTCCAACGCGATCGGCACCAATCCACTGGGGTCGCTGCTGGCCACGTGTGCAGTGAAGTAACTGCCTATCCTGGCGTTGAGGTCGGCGGGGTCTAGCCGAGACAAAACAGCGCGGAAGGTCTTCTCACTGGGCCGCCGGAACCGGACCCCTAATTGGGCCAACACATCATCGGGAGCGGTGGCCGCCCATGTGGCAAAACCAGCATAGCCGCGCATCCCCGCGGCAGTGGCCAGAACCGCGATCGCCAACAAAGCCATCAGCGAATACCTCCGACCGCGTGGGCCCCTCGGGTCTGGCACCGAGGCCAACACATCGAGAAACTCCGATCCGATGAGCTCGCTGCGCTCACCAGGACTCCAGCGGTCGAACACCTCTGGAACCGACGACACAGGCAATACTGAAACGGTAGGCACGGGCAACTCCAGACCAACGACGAACAGTAACCAACTCGATCGTTCTCCAGATAGCCCGTGCCTACACTCCGGCCCCAATAGCGCGGCACCAAAGATCATCAACCCAGCTCACAAGCCTGCTAATCAACAACGCCGGAGCCCTGGATAGGTGCTCCCACTCGTAACAGTATTTGCAACTTAGATTGCAGAGCTTGCTGGTCTTAATTACCCATTGCATAGCGGCACTCCCAGTCCGAAGACTGACACTTCTTCCCCTATTGGCATCGCTGCCGATCAACCGGCAGGAGGTAGAACACGGCCCAATCGGGGATATCTCCAGCCGCGGCGGTACCACCTACCAGGCGGCCATTTTCAATCACCAATGTCTTGCCGCAGGCCAGGACGTAGGTGCCGGTGGGTGTGACATCGATGGTCGTGCCCGCCGAGACCAACTCTGCCGCTGTAGCGGACTTGCTGGTCAGCGTGCTGACTCGGATCTCTTGTCCGTCGATGGTCTCAAGTGTGATGATGCTCGGGCGGAAAGTGTTCTTGGAAGCCGTGTTTCGTCCTTCGGCGAGGGCCGAAATGACCGACGTAGCGGTCGCCGACTCCAACGCCTCGATGATCACCTTGCTGACGGCTGATTGGGCGGTTTCCTGCAATATCGTCACGTTGTACTCCTTACGTTAAGTGGCTGTACTGCTATCGCTTGCTCGATGTGGTCAATGTGGCATATGTGACCTATTCGGCCTATGCGGCTGAGTGACAGCCGCCCTTCGCCAACGACGCAAGACAATGTGGTATGCAAACCATACACGATATTCATCATGATGTCTGCATTGGCGAAATGCGGCCGCAAATTCGAGCGCAATTCTAATTTGCCATTCTGGTATCGGGTTCACCCCAGGGCTCCGGCGTTGTTGATTAGCAGGCTTGTGAGCTGGGTTGATGATCTTTGGTGCCGCGCTATTGGGGCCGGAGTGTAGGCACGGGCTATCTGGAGAACGATCGAGTTGGTTACTGTTCGTCGTTGGTCTGGAGTTGCCCGTGCCTACCGTTTCAGTATTGCCTGTGTCGTCGGTTCCAGAGGTGTTCGACCGCTGGAGTCCTGGTGAGCGCAGCGAGCTCATCGGATCGGAGTTTCTCGATGTGTTGGCCTCGGTGCCAGACCCGAGGGGCCCACGCGGTCGGAGGTATTCGCTGATGGCTTTGTTGGCGATCGCGGTTCTGGCCACTGCCGCGGGGATGCGCGGCTATGCTGGTTTTGCCACATGGGCGGCCACCGCTCCCGATGATGTGTTGGCCCAATTAGGGGTCCGGTTCCGGCGGCCCAGTGAGAAGACCTTCCGCGCTGTTTTGTCTCGGCTAGACCCCGCCGACCTCAACGCCAGGATGGGCAGTTACTTCACTGCACACGTGGCCAGCAGCGACCCCAGTGGATTGGTGCCGATCGCGTTGGACGGCAAGATGCTGCGTGGTGCTTTACGCGCCAAAGCGACAGCCACGCATCTCGTGTCGGTGTTCGCCCACCGTGCCCGATTGGTGCTCGGTCAACTCGCTGTCGCCGAGAAAAGCAATGAAATTCCCTGCGTACGTGCCCTGCTCACGCTGCTGCCGGGTAGCTTGCGGTGGCTGGTCACCGTGGATGCGATGCATACCCAGGTCGTCACCGCGAAGTTGATCTGCGCCACCTTGAAGTCGCACTACCTGATGATCGTCAAGTCCAACCAAGCCAAAATACTTGCGCGTATCACCGCGCTGCCCTGGGCCGAGGTGCCCACAGCCGCTACCGACGACTCCCGCGGCCACGGCCGTGTCGAGACCCGCACCCCGCAAATCATCACCGCTGCACGAGGAATCGGCTTCCCCTACGCAAAACAAATCATCCGGATCACTCGTGAACGCTTGATCACCGCCACCGACCAGCGCAGCGTGGAGGTGGTCTATGCCATCTGCAGCCTGCCGTTCGAGCACGCCCGCCCTACCGCGATCATGACCTGGATGCGTCAACACTGGGGAATCGAGAACAGCCTGCACTGGATACGCGACGTCACCTTCGACGAAGACCGTCAAAGGGCACATACCGGAAACGGCGCACAGGTCCTAGCAACGCTACGCAACACCGCGATCAATCTGCACCGCCTCAACGGCGCCGACAACATCGCCGAAGCCTGCCGGATCACCGCTTTGACAGCCAACCGCCGCCTAGACCTCCTCAATCCACAATTCCCCAGCTCACCAGCCTGCTAATCAACAACGCCGGAGCCCTGGGGTTCACCCTTAGCAAGTAATGGCGTTGGAACGAGGGATTCCGGCTGGCGGTGCCGGCATCACGCCGGTCGCGCGCCGCTCGGCCTTCTCGCTGCCGAGCTTGCGCCGCGGTCGAGATGTAGCGGCCGCCGAGATCCTGTTTACGGTTTCGGGGTCGGGCCAGCACAATCAACAAGCGCGGATTGATGCGGCGGGTCGACTTAGCGAAGGCGGGCCAATGACGACACGGCAGGATCGAAAGGCCAAGCGGCGCAGCTTGATGCAGCACCTCACGGCGCTGTGCGTGCGCTACGTCGAACGCTTCATGCCAGATCCGTACCTGTTCGCGGTCCTGCTTACCGTCATCGTGGTTGCGTTGGTCGCGCTACTGGTCCGGGGCGCAACGCCGAGCGGCGTCCTCAACGCCTGGTACGACGGTGTCTGGGGATCGCAGAACATCTTTACCTTCGCGTTCCAGATGGTGCTGATCCTGGTGACTGGTTACACGCTCGCCGAAGCGCCACCGCTGAAGCGGGCGATCGTATTCGTCGCCAGTAAGCTAACGAACCAGATTCAAGGCGCTCTGCTGTGTTTTAGCCTGAGTGCCGCATTGTCGCTGCTGAATTGGGGGCTCGGTCTGGTGGCGGGCGCCCTGGTCGCTCGCCAGGTGGCGAAGCGACTCGAGGGCGTGCATTTCGGCTACCTCATCGCAGCCTCATTCATGGGCTTTATCGTCTGGCCCCAGGGCCTGTCGTCGTCGATCGCGCTGGCGAACACCGACTCCAAGAGCCCAATCAATGTGATTCACAAGATGACCGGAATCAACGTGCCGCTGCGGCTGACGATCTTCCAGCCCTACAGCTGGGTGGCCGCGGCGGCGGTACTGGTGCTGCTGGCCATCGCGATCCGGCGCATGGAGCCGGCGCGTCGCCTCGAGCCGGACCCCGCGGTCTTCGCGGACGAGGAAACGCCATCGGGCCCCGCCACAGGCCACCGGACGTTTGCTGACTGGTTGGAAAACCTGTGGATTCTCAACGTGATCGTCTTTGTCGCGGGACTAACATACTTCTGGCTAAGTGGTTTTGCGCTGAACATCTCGTCGATGATCATGCTGTTCACCGTGACGGGAGCGTTGCTACATCGCACGCCAATTCGCTTCATCCGGGCGTTTTCCGGCGCGGCCAGAGTGTCGGGCCCGCTGCTGCTGCAGTATCCGCTGTACGGTGGGATCATCGGGCTTCTGGGTTATCTGCCCTCGCAAGCACCCGCGGGTTCGGGCAAGCCGCTGCAGACGGTGCTCGCCGAGGTGCTGGTCAGCGGCGCGAACCAGTACACCCTCCCTTTCCTGACCTTCGTCGGCTCGATCATCATCTCGCTGTTTGTGCCCTCCGGCGGTGGACACTGGGCGGTGCAGGGGCCAGTCGCGGTCGACTCGGCGCTCGTGCTGGGCCAACATTCGCCGGCCTACCTCGGACTGATCTCAATGTCGGTGGCAATCGGCGAGGCGGTTGCCAACATGATTCAGCCGTTCTGGCTGCTACCATTGCTGGCAATCGCGAAACTCAATGTCCGTCAGGTAATGGGATTCACCATCATCGCCTTCCTGATCGGTTCGGTGGTCTCCAGCGCCGCCGTCCTCATCGCGCTGCACATCCTATGAATCGATCAACTCCGGCGCCTACCAATGCACTGACATGTGCTCCCCTGGACTCATTACTCGGCTGCCGGTGCGGCGGGGACACGCCGGCAGCTGACGGCCTGGCCTAATTTGTGGGGTACCCGACCTAGACGACATAGCGGAACCTGAGCAGCATTGAGCCCATGGCCCGCAAGGTGGTTATCGTCGGTTTCCCCGGGGTCCAACCGCTCGACGTGGTGGGACCGTTCGAGGTGTTTGCGGGTTCATCCCTGCTGAGCGAGGGCGGTTACGACGTGGCGCTCGCATCGATCGACGAGCGTCCGGTGGCCACCGGAATCGGCTTGGAATTCATGACCACGCGGCTGCCAAACCCGAGTGCGCCGGTAGACACCGTTGTGCTCCCCGGTGGCGGTGGCGTCGATGCCGCACGCGACAACGTGGCGCTGATGGACTGGGTCAAAGCCGCTGCGGGTACTGCACGGCGCGTTGTCACCGTGTGTACCGGCACATTTTTGGCCGCCGAAGCGGGGCTGCTCGACGGTTGTCGGGCCACCACACATTGGGCCTTCGCCGACCGACTGGCTCGTGAGTTTCCCGCCGTCGACGTCGATCCTGACCCGATCTTCATCCGCAGCTCCCCGAAGGTGTGGACTGCCGCGGGAGTGACGGCGGGTATTGACCTCGCGCTCGCCTTGGTCGAGGGCGATCACGGCACCGAGATCGCCCAGACGGTTGCCCGCTGGCTGGTGTTGTATCTGCGTCGCCCCGGCGGCCAGACGCAGTTCGCGGCACCGGTGTGGATGCCACGGGCCAAGCGGCCTTCGATCCGGGACGTGCAGGAGGCGATCGAGGCCCAACCGGGTGGCCCGCACAGCATTGAAGAGCTGGCCCATCGGGCGGCGATGAGTCCCCGCCATTTCACGCGGGTATTCACTGGTGAAGTTGGCGAGGCGCCGGGCCAGTATGTCGAACGCGTCCGCACGGAGGCCGCGCGACGACAGTTGGAAGAGACCGAGGACACCGTCGTGGCAATCGCGGCCCGCTGCGGGTTCGGTACCGCTGAGACGATGCGGCGCAACTTCATTCGCAGGGTTGGCATCTCACCAGACCAATACCGCAAGGCCTTCGCCTGACCGGAAGGGAGAATACCGATGCCCCAGTTCGCTTTCGTTGCTTACCCGGGTTTTACCGCTCTGGACATGATTGGCCCGTACGAGGTATTGCGCAATCTCCCCCACGCCGAGGTGCGTTTTGTCTGGCATGATCCCGGACCGATCACCGCCGACTCGGGGGTGCTGGTGCTCGGCGCCACGCATTCGCTGGCTGAAACTCCTGCGCCTGATGTGGTCGTGGTTCCGGGTGGCCCGGCTACTCCCGTGCATGCGCGCGATGAGAAGCTACTCGACTGGCTGCGCCAAGCCCATCGGAGCGCCAGCTGGACTACTTCGGTGTGTTCGGGCTCGGTAATCCTGGCCGCGGCCGGCTTGCTCAAAGACCGGCGCGCGACTTCACACTGGCTGACCATCCCGGCGCTGAAGGCGTTTGGCGCGATTCCGGTCGCTGACAAGCGAATCGTTCAGCAGGACAACATCATTACGAGTGCTGGCGTGTCCGCGGGACTGGACTTGGGGCTGTGGCTGGCCGGGCAAATCGGTGGCGAGAGCCGGGCGAAAGCGATCCAGCTGGCCCTCGAATACGATCCTCAGCCGCCGTTCGATTCCGGTCACATGTCGAAGGCATCGGCGAGCACGAAGGTTGCCGCGACGGCGCTGTTGTCGAAAGATAGCGCCACGCCGGTCAACTTGAAGGCCGCCACCATGTTGGCGTGGCAGCAGGCGCTGGCGGCGGCTCGGGCGCGACGGCGCAAGCGCCAGCCGGTTGACTCGACGCCGTAGCGGACCCGGCCCGTCTTCGCGCGGTCGCCATTGCTCCAGCGACGCCATTTCCACCTTCACGCCTCCGGCTGGGGATAGCTGGGACAAAACAGCGGTGCATCACCGAGGAGTAAGACGGTAAGGTACAGCCCGGTTGCCCTGACGACCATGCCGGCGCCGAAAATTGCTGGCAGCCGGATCCATTCGCGGCCCCGTATGAATGTATAGCTGAGCACGAGGTAGAACCCGCCGAACAGCAGCGCCGAAACAAACCCGACGGACAGTTGCACAAAACGAGGGTTGGCCATCATCAGCGGATCGGCACCGCCTATCTGAGCGTAGAGGAGCCGTGCTGCCGGGTTGTGCGAATGCGGATTCGGGCGGCCAACCATGTTGGCGGTATCGATCACCAACGATGTACATGCGAACGTTGTGAATGCGACGACGAAGAACCAGTGATATCGTCGCTCGCGCAGCGGGATCGACAACGATGGGGCATCGTGTCGACCGGTATGGTCAGGCCCGGCGGGCCTGGTTGTCATGCTCCGAATGGTAGGCGGGTCACCCTTGGGTGTGGATGAATCCACCACGGACAGCGGCCCCGCACCGATGTTGGGGTGCGGCCGTATGGTCTGGTCTATGGGACAGATTGTGTTCGACACCGCGACGACTCTCAACGGCTGGATCGCCGACGAAAACAATTCGCTGGCTTGGCTGTTCGCGGTCGACCAAGGCGGACTGCCCGAAAGCGGACTGGTTCCGACCGAAGCGACAGTCATGGTGGAGGGCTCGACAACCTACCAGTGGGTCATTGAGACGGAGAGCATTCTCGACCACCCCGAGAAGTGGCAGCAGTTCTATGGCGACAAACCAACATTCGTCTTCACTACACGTGAGCTGCCCGTCCCCGCCGGCGCAGATGTGCGGTTCGTATCCGGCTCAGTCCTCGATGTGCTGCCGACGATAGAAGAGGCCGCGGGCGCCGGAGACATCTGGGTGGTCGGTGGCGGAGACCTTGCCGGCCAGTTTCTCGATGCCGGCGCCCTGGATGAGATCAGGTTGTCCGTTGCGCCCGTAGCCTTGGCCGGCGGAGCGCCGCTACTCCCGCGATGCATCGGGGCCGATCGGCTCCGCCTGGTTTCCGCCGCTGCTCATGGGCAGTTCGCCCGTCTTGTCTACACCGTCACCTCACCAGAGTGACCCCCTACTGCCATGAAGTCCCCGGGCAGGTCAGTCCCGACGGTCCGACCCCGTCGCTCGCGCGCCGATGATCCGCTCTGCGACCTCGGTGAACGCATCGCGCACCGCGACCGGCTGTTCGATCCAGGGGAAGTGCCCGGCCTCGGCGATGACGCGCCGGATCACGTTGTGTGCCTGGAAGCGCTCGGTTTGCCACAGCGACTGCGTAACGATGCGATCGGCCGCGCCGCTGACGATGAGCGTCGGTAGTCTGGTCGGCCACCAGGCCAACCGGTAGCTGCGATCGAAGTTCGCGTCCGACCATTGCGTCGCACCCGTGTTGTAAGGCAGCCGGGCCAGCATCCGCGCGCCCCTGGCGACGCTATGTTCAGCGAAGTTCCAGGGCGCCGACTCGACGGTAACGGCGCGAAGATTCTCCGGTGTTTGATCGGATTGGTAGCGGGCCATCGCCTGCTCGACGCCCGGCAGCCAATTGTTGCGGGTCATCTCCTCGAAGGCCGGCATCCACGAGGCATCAGGAGCGGTGCTGATCAATACCAGCCCCTCGAGCACTGCATCCAGCGCGGGCGTCGACAGCAGGTACTCGCCCCCGGTGGAATGCCCGACAAACACGGGATGCGGGACTTGTCGGGCCGCTTCCGCGACAACCCGCGGCCACAGACGATAGGGATCCTCGGAGGCACCCGGCGCATTGACGTTGGAGCCATCGCCGGGAAGATCGACCAGCCAGCAGGTGCCGGGGACATCGACCGTGTCGACCAGTTCGTGCAGGCTCTCGGAGCCGATTCCCGGGCCACCGGGCAGAAATAGCCAATTGAGGTCACCGGCGCGAGCGATCCGGCGAATCAGGCGTACCCCGGATCGGGTCCACTGGACGTGGTGCATGTGCGCGTCGGCCCAGCCGGGTTGCGGCAACCTAGGGCCCGGGCTGCAGGATCTGGTCGGAGGCGAGCTGGCCGCCGGCCAGCAGCCAGGCAGCTATCACCCGTGGCGCATCCCGGTCGGGGTTATAGATGTCTTCCTCGCTGCAGAACAGGCCGTCGCCGGCGTAGACGAGTCGAGTCCAGTTCGGGAACCAGAACGGCTCACCGTTTGGATCGGTCGGGTAGTCAAGGCTGTTCTTGATCATCAGGACAACAGCATCGTTGTCTTGGTCGTAGGCGGTCCAATCCGAGGGAAAGCGCATATGCGGGAAAGGCGCCATGACCGCAACGATCCACTCGCGCACCGCCTCGCGGCCATGGAAGACCCCATAGTGGTGTTCGGTGTAGACGACATCCTCGGTGAACAAGTCTGCGAACGGTCGCCAGTCGCCGGAGGCTGAGCACCCCTCGACGACGGTGGTGTAGTGCCTGACGGCTTGTTCTATCTCGGCCTTGGTGAACCTGCCCATACCGGACACACTAGAACGTGTTTCGGTTGGAGGTCACCGTCTGAAGGGACTGGCGAATGAGCGTGTTGGATCTGTTCGACTTGAGCGGCAAGCGCGCCCTGATCACCGGGGCGTCCACCGGCATCGGAAAGAAGGTGGCGCTGGCCTATGCCGAGGCCGGGGCCCAAGTCGCCGTTGCGGCAAGGCATTCCGATGCGCTGCAGGTGGTTGCCGACGAGATAGCTGGGGTCGGCGGCAAGGCGCTGCCTATCCGCTGTGATGTCACCCAGCCTGACCAGGTCAGGGGCATGCTCGACCAGATGACCGGCGAGCTGGGTGGGATCGACATCGCCGTCTGCAACGCCGGCATCGTCTCGGTGCAGGCGATGCTGGACATGCCACTCGAAGAGTTCCAGCGCATTCAGGATACGAACGTGACCGGTGTCTTTCTCACCGCACAAGCGGCAGCCCGGGCGATGGTCGATCAGGGCCTTGGCGGAACGATCATCACGACCGCGTCGATGTCCGGACACATCATCAACATTCCTCAGCAGGTCAGCCACTACTGCACGTCCAAGGCGGCGGTTGTTCATCTGACCAAAGCCATGGCCGTGGAGTTGGCTCCGCACCAGATCCGGGTGAACAGCGTCAGCCCGGGCTACATCCGCACCGAGCTCGTTGAGCCATTGGCGGACTAC
The DNA here is from genome assembly GCF_003584745.1 of Mycobacterium pseudoshottsii JCM 15466. NCBI lineage: Bacteria > Bacillati > Actinomycetota > Actinomycetes > Mycobacteriales > Mycobacteriaceae > Mycobacterium > Mycobacterium pseudoshottsii. The sequence goes on along the minus strand of NZ_AP018410.1, from coordinate 3,180,998 downwards.
CACGACCTATGGGAGCCAAAGATTCCGCTGGGACGAATGGGCCGGCCCGAAGAACTCACCGGCCTCTACCTCTACCTAGCCAGTGCGGCTTCCAGCTATATGACCGGCTCGGACATCGTGATCGACGGTGGGTACACCTGCCCCTGACCCCGAATCCGGATGCCGCTCGGCTCGCTTTGCAATGAACCACGCATTCAACGAACCACGCACGGGCGCCCGAATAAGGTTCGTACTCCGGGAGAGAACAGGGCACGCAGGTGTTTGCCGGCCGGCCGCACCCCGCTGGCCGCGGTGAGCTCATCGTCGAGTTCGAGGATCTGGGCCGAGTGCAACGGCCACGATCCGTGCTCGTTGGGCATCCACCACGTCCGTCCCCCATGGCGGGTGTGCGCTCCCCAGCGCGCGGTGAGCCAAGTCTCCAGCGGAGTCGGTTCAACCGCGTCGCCCACGCGGATCGTCAGCAGGCTGCGCAGGCCGCGGTGGGGCCAGCGCCGCACGCTTGCATAGCTCAGGCGCTGGCCCGACCATGTCATCTGCATTTTCGCCCAGGTGTAAGGAATGCCCATCCCAATCCGGGTGACGGGCACAACGGCCAGCCGGGCCGTTTCCAAGGAACGGAACAACACGCCGTGGCGCCCGGAGTCATCGATCGAGTAGAGCCGGATGTTGGTCTCCAGAAACCTGCCGAAATATGGGAGCGGGAGCGCGGTGCCGATCTTGGTGCTGGTCATCGCGAACGGAACAAAGCCCAGATATGTCAGACCGTCGGCGAAGATGTCGGGACGAGTGCCGGGCGGGTACATGTGCGCGACGCTGTCCGGCAGCACGGGCCAGTGGACGAAGGTCAGGTCACTCCAGCGCTGGTCGAAGGTGACGGGGCGCGGCAATGGCGGTGGCGTCACCGGGTATCCGGCAAGGGGGTCGCAGTGGCTGGAATCCGATTCTGGGGGGCCCGGTACGACAGTCATTTCACCATCGTGGCAGGGTCGGTCCCATCCAGCGACCCCGAACCCGCAACGCGGCGATCAACGTTGCAGCGCAGGGTATTACGAGCATCAATCCGTCTAGGATCCACCCAGGATCCACTGTTGTGCTTGTTCGACTTGGCCGGCGGGAAAGTGGCGCACCTCAGCCGACACGAAATGCGATGTCAGATGCTCGGCGACATCCCCGAGGTGGGAGTCGGTAACGACGGCGATTTTCTTCACGTGCTTCTGATGGTCCCGAATGAAGCGGAAGTGATTGACCATCGCTCCGAAACTGTCCCAGCCGGGGAAGGACGGGGCGTTGAGAATCAGCCCGGCAAGATCGCCGGTCGCTTCGATATGAGGATCCACCACTTCAGCGAGCTTGACGAAATCTTCCTTGTCCAGCGCCGTTTCGGGCCGTACGTGGAGAATGGAATGTTCGGTGTCCAAAGAGAAATCGATCATGAGGGCTCCTAGGCTCCTAGGCGACAGTCGGCCGCGAACTGTCATGCCGTCATGATCGGCTACCCCGGTGCTGGCTGGTTAGAGGCCAAAGTCACCGGATTGGGCGAAGCCGGGATCAAGCTTGCAGATGGGGTTTCGGAGTGATCTTGAGGGCGTAGGCAGGCCAGACGTCCAATCGGTCGGGGAACGTCACGTTGATCCGGTCGTCGGCACATTCATGTTCGAGGGTGCCACCGCCGAGTAGCTCGACCTTGGTATCCGAAGTGCCGGTGAGTCCACGCAACCCGACCCGGGGTTCGCCGGGGGCCTGCAGGAACGTCACATACACGGCGTCCTCTTTTTGGGTGAAGCGCAGCGGGGTTCCATCTGTAGCGGTGGCTTGCGCGGTTGCCCACGGGCGGGTGTTGAAGTAGGCGTCGCCGGTCACGTCGAGCCACGCGCCGAAATCGGCGAGCAGCTTGGCCTGCAACTCGGGGATGGTGCCGTCCGGGTAGGGCCCGATACCCAGGAGCAGGTTTCCGTTCTTGCTCACCAGGTCGGCGAAGCCGCGGGCGAGGTCGGTGAGGGTCAACATCTGGTCGGGACCCTCTTGGCGGTTGTTTCCGAACGAGTTGCCCACACCGCGGGTCGATTCCCACTTGTACGGTTTGATCTCGTCGTACTGGGCGTACTCCGGGGTGCGGAAGTCGTAGTGGAAGTTGATCGGGAAGTCCAAGACCCGAACCCGGTCGGGCAGCAACCGCCACAATGCGTTGGCCAGACCGAGCCCGCCCATGACCAGTGGCTCCATTCCGGGGACCCTGGGGAGCTGCAACTGCGCCCACCGGTCGTTGATGACACCGTCGGGCACCTGGTTGTAGTAATGCGCGAACAACTCGGCCAGGTTCGACTTGGGTGGGTAGCCGATGTCGTTCCACAGCACAGACGGCTGGTACCGGTTGATGAGCTCGCGGATGTGATTGTCGGCGTACTGCGCATACTCGTCGGTCTGTACGAGCGAGGATGCCATCCCCGGTAGGTCGGTGATGACGGTCGGGTTGAACGTCCAGTCGTAGCCACCCGAGTAATAAAGGCCCATCTTCATGCCCCGGTCGTGGACCGCGCTGGTCAGGTCTCCGACCAGATCGCGGCCGGCATGCCAGGAGTCCTTGTGCGGGTAGGGATGCCGGCTGGGCCACATGGTGAATCCGCCGTGGTGCTTGGTGGTGAGCACCACGTAGCGGGCGTTGGCCCGGACAAAGAAATCGGCCCAGGAGTCGGGATCGAACTGCTTGACCGCCTTGTTGAACATCGGCTTGAAGTCGTCGTAGGTGAAGTTGGAGCCGTAGGTCTTGAGGTGGTACTGCTGCGACGGGCTGCCGGGGATTCCGATGGTGTTCTGGTACCACTCGGCATAGGGGTTGTGCTTGAGCCAGTACGCCAGCCCCCTGGTGGCCATCAACTCTTGGGTGTCGGCCTCGAGTGGGGCCCACCCCGGCACCGAATAAAGACCCCAGTGGATGAAGATGCCAAACTTCGCGTTCTCAAACCAGTCGGGCACACGATGGGTGGCGACCGAGTCTTTGGTCGGCTGGTATTCGGGCACTCCCGCACCCTACTAGCACTATCGGCATCGTGCCTGGTCCCATCGTGGTTGTCGGCGGTCACCCCGCGCTGCGGCGCCGGCCATCAACAACCCCGATGTGTGGAAACTCGGACGGCCCGGAATATACCCCTATGGGTATTTGTTGAACGGGCTGAGATACGCGAAAGGATCATCACGATGACCATCCCCGACACCCCGGCCCCAGCCGCAGTCATGCCACGAATCGGCGATCCGGCTCCGGAGTTCACCGCTGTCACCACACAGGGGCCCATCAATTTTCCGGCCGACTATGCGGGCAAGTGGGTCATCTTCTTCTCTCATCCGGCCGACTTCACCCCCGTATGCACAAGCGAGTTCATCACGTTCGCGTCGATGCAGCAGCAGTTCGCGTCCTACAACACCGAGTTGGTCGGACTGTCCGTGGACGGGCTCTATAGCCACATCGCATGGCTGCGAACGATCAAGGACAAGATCAGTTTTCGCGACATGCACGATGTGCAGGTCAACTTCCCGCTCATCGAGGACGTCTCGATGGAGATCGCCGGCAAGTACGGGATGATCATGCCTGGTGAGGACTCGACCAAGGCCGTACGAGCGGTGTTTGTCATCGATCCCACCGGCACGATCCGGGCCATCATCTACTACCCGCTCAGCCTCGGCCGCAATTTCGACGAGCTCCTTCGCGTGATCAAGGCCCTGCAGACTGCCGATCACTACGACGTCGCGACACCGGCGGACTGGCGCCCGGGTGACCCGGTGATCGTGCCCCCCGCGGGCTCGTGCGGCACGGCGAAAGAGCGCATGGAAGGTCAGGTCGACGGCGTTGAATGCGAAGACTGGTTCTTCTGCACCAAGGAACTCAGTGCTGAGACCGTCGAGTCGGCGATCACAGCCGGTGCCCAACCGTGACGGGCGCCGGCATCGGTTCCGAAAAAGCCGCGGGCCAGATGGGTGAGACGACCATGGACGAGTCAGCGAAATGCCGAGAGCCAGCCGGCCCGCGCCGGAGCGGGAGCGCTGCGGCCCCCGCGAACGCAACGAACACGCCCCCCCGCCGAGTCGGCCAACATGTCGGGAAGTACCCGACGATGACCCCTATGACTTGGGGTGCCAACCCGCTGCCGAGCTGGGTCCTGCGCCGTCCGTCGCCGACTGAGCACCAAGCGGCCCTAACTCGGCATTGGCGGCGTTCCTCATTCGGCGACGGGCACGGGCTGCGGCTAGCCGGATCCCCCGGATCCCACAGCTCCCAATGGATTTGCGTCAAAAGGGATCTGAGGGCTACTGGCAGGTCCGCCGAGGGGCTCAGTGGCCGGCGCCGGCCAGGCCTAGCCGCGTTCCCGCAGAGTCACCGCGGCGTTCTTGGCGTCTGTTGCCAAGGTCTCGGTGTCGGCGGTGCGCAACTCGCCGTCTTCGACGACGGTGTTTCCACCCACCAGGAGTAGCCGCAACGGCGCAGGCGGACCATAGATCAGCGCCCATACCGGGTCTTCGACATCGGAATGGCCGAGCCCGTCCAGCTGCCAGAGTGCGATGTCGGCCAGCTTGCCGACCTCGAGGGACCCGAGGTCTTGGTCGCGGCCCAGGCACCGGGCGCCGCCAACGGTCGCCATCCACAAGGCCTCGCGCGCGTCGAGCGCCTGCGGGCCCAGTCGGAATCTGGCCGCCAGCGCGGCCTGGCGCATTTCGTTGGCCAGCCCACGGTGTTCGGCGCCGGCGCCGTCCACGCCCAATCCGACCGCGACATCGGCGGCCAGCAGTTCGGGGATCGGGGCGATCCCCGCGCCAAAGCGGCCATTGGAGGTCGGGCAGTGGGCTACCCCGGTTCCGGTAGCGGCGAGCTTGGCGATGTCGCCCTTGGACAGGTGCACGCAGTGCGCCATCCAGACGTCACTTCCCAGCCAGCCCAGCGATTCCACGTAATCAACTGGCCGGGAACCGAATTGGGCGAGACAAAACTCGTCTTCTTCGACGGTCTCCGAAAGATGAGTGTGCAGCCGCACCCCAAGGTCGCGGGCCAGCAGCGCGGACTGCTTCATCAATTCACCGGTGACCGAAAACGGTGAGCAGGGAGCAAGGGAGATCTGCACCATCGAGCCCTTCGTGGGGTCGTGGTGCTCGCGTACGGCGTCTTGGCAGGTGGTCAGGATCGTGTCGATGTCTTCGACGGTGTGCTCCGGCGGGAGTCCCCCCGATGCGACGCCGAGGTCCATCGAGCCGCGGGTCGGATGAAAGCGGACGCCGATGCGCTTTGCTGCGGCGATCTCCGCGCCCAGCATGTCTCCCCCGGCATGCGGGAAGACATAGTGATGATCCATGGTCGTGGTGCAACCGGTCAGGGCGAGCCCGGCCAGCCCCGCGCTGGCGGCAGCGAACTCCAGCTCAGCGTCCAGGCGTCCCCACACCGGATACATCTCGGTCAGCCACTGAAACAAGGTCCCCTTCTGGGTGTAACCACGGGTGATCCACTGATAGAGGTGCTCGTGGGTGTTGACCAATCCGGGAGTTGCCAGGCAACCGCGTCCATCGATGACAGTTGCGCCGGGGACCTCGGGCGCGGGTCCATCGCCAACCGCGACGATCAGATCGTCCTCGACGATGATGTGGCCTTCGGAGAACTCGGCGGCCTTGGGGTCAACGGTTGCTATAGATACGCGGTCGATCACGAGTTTGGGCACGCGACACTCTAACATCAGCGTGAGCAGAATGATTGACATGGGAGGGGTCTACGTAAAGTTGACACGACCAGCTCGAACATGCACCAGCGGTGCACAATTGGTTCGGCCGTACCAATTTGGATTCCAATTTCGGATTGTTTTCCGGTCGGCGTGGTGCCATCGCGCTAGGGTTGAGCCGAAGTTCACCGGCCTGAACCGATTGTTGTTGGTGGGAACAGTTGTTGACGGGAACAAACGATGACACCTGAGCGGTCCGTGGCCATGGCGATTCGGCTGGGCGGTGTATCGGTTGGCGCCGGCCGGGCAGGCGGGCACAACCACGAGTTGCGATATTCCGACTCAACCCCAGGCGATGTCCGGGGCCGTAGCGCGAACGAAGGCAGCTGTTGATGGGACAGAAGGCGCCCGGCGGCGACCGGTCGGGGTCCTACCGTGCGGTCGAGCCACGTGACAACGCGGTGACCGTGATGATCGGTCAGGCAATACATTCCGGTCGCGAAGACGACTACGTCGCTTGGCAGCAGAAGCTTCACAAGGGGCTTTCGCACTATCCGGGCTACCTCGGCTCCGAGCTGCGGCCACCCGGCGGGGCGCAGTCCGAGTGGATTGCCGTCTATCGCTTCGATTCGGCTCCAAACGCGAAAAGTTGGTTGGACAGTTCCAGCCGCCAGCCCATGGTCAGTGAGGCGGCGGGGATTTTTGCGGGACCAGCCAGCTGTCAGGTGATCGCACGCAGTACCGAGGCTGATGACTCGCTGATGACCGTCGTTGTGTCGCACCGGGTTCCCGAAGAACGGGTGGATGAGTTCCTGGCTTGGCAGAAGGACATCGTGGCAGCCGAAAGCAAGTTCGCGGGCTTTCGCGGTGCCGAGATGTTCCGCCCGGTCGCTGGCATCCAAGACGAGTGGACAATCTGCTATCGATTCGACACCGCCGAGCATCTGGATGCCTGGCTGACGTCGGAGGCGCGCAAGCAGCTCATGCACCACCCGCACTTCCGGGACTACAAGATGCGCAAGATCGATCAGTCATTCGGCAGCTGGTTCGTACTCGGTGACGAGACAGCCCCGCCACCTTCGGATTTCAAGACTTCGGTGGCGGTGTGGTTAGGGCTCTACCCCACCGTGGTGTTGTTGACGATGCTGCTCAGTCCGCTGCGCATGCCACTGTGGTTGGGGATGCTGGTGGGCAACCTGTTGTCGAGCTTTGTGATGAGCTACATCACCATGCCCTACTACAGCATGCCGATCATCGGGTGGTGGCTCAGGCCGAAGGCCAGCGCTCGTCAGCCGCGTACCGACGTCGGCGGAATGCTGTTGGTGGTGCTGGTCAACGGGGCCTGGGCCGTGGTGTTCTACCTGGTTACGGTCCGGCTTTGGCACCCATAGGCTCGCTATTGCTTTAGCCGGCAACGCATTCAGGTCTCACCGATCTGCCGGTCGTGGCAAGCTGGCGCGGTGACGATGGTCGAAGCGGCGAAGATCGCCTTTCAGTTGAGCCTGTTCGTGGTGATCCTCGGCTACGGGTTGACAGCACACTTTTCCGACGTGCTTTGTGTGCTGAGACGCCCGGGTCTGCTGGCCCGTTCGGTGTTGGCCGTGCTGATCGTTGCACCCGTGCTAGCAATACTGCTCGTTCGCTTGCTGGAGCTGCGTCCACAAATTGCGATTGCGCTTGTCACACTGTCGTTATCACCGCTGCCCCCGTTGTTGCCGCGTCGCGGAGAAAAAGCGGGCGGGCACGTTCAGTACGCCCTGGGTCTGGTCATCATCCTCGCCGTCCTCGTCGTTCCCGTGCTAACTGTGGCCGCGATGTTGCTCGATGACATCTTCGGGCGCCAACTCGTCTCCAGACCCGGGGCCATCGGAGAGCTGATGGCCATATCTGTGCTGGTCCCGCTGGGCGCCGGGATGGCGATCAGAGCGCGCTGGCCGGATGCGGCAACCCGCATCGCGCCGCCCATCCAGCGCGCGCAGAAGTGGGTGCTGCCGATCGCAATGATTGCGCTGCTGATCTCAGCTGCGCCCGAGATGTGGAAGCTCATCGGTGAATCGACCTTGGTGGCCATGTTGGCATTCATCGCTGGCACCTTCGCCATTGGTCATCTCTTGGGCGGCCCCGACCGGGAATCGTCGACGGTGTTGGCGTTCGCCAGCAGCTGCCGCCATCCCGCGACCGCGTTGGCGATCGCGTCGGCCAATTTTCCCAACGCTGACGAGCACGCCGCCGTGGCGCTCTACGGTTTGCTCACCGCGGTGTTGGGGATGCTCTATACGTTGTGGACGCGCCGACGCGCGGTCACCTCACCATCGTGACTGGCCGTCCGTTGGCGCATCGCTGGGCTGCGGGATCTAGATCACCCCGAGGCCGTGCAGGGCCTTGAATCCGAACCAGATCCCAAACCCCAATCCCACCACGATCATGATCGGTCTGTCGTTGTCCTGCAGCCAGCGCTGGATCCGGTCCAGCAGGGCGCGCGACTGATCAGGGAACAGTGCGGCCATGGCTACCACGAGCAGATTTGTACTCAGGGCAAGCAACACGAAAAGCACGTAGGAAGCCATGTTGCCGACTCGCGCGCCGATGGGGCCAAACCTGGCGCCGGTGTCCAGGTTCGGTTGTGAAACTTGAGCCACTAACGATGCGAGCGCTTCAGGCAGCACGGCAACGCGGTGGGTGCGTTGCCGCTGATCACCGACGGGTGCGGTGTAGGCCACCGACCAGCGCGATCTATTGGGAGCCCAGTGCCGCGCGCATCTCGATGTCGGAAAGGGCGGCGGCAAGGTCGGCCGGACGCGGGCTCACACTGGCATCGATCCGGTGGATACGGCCGGTGAACGGGAAACTGTGCTCGTAGGGCGCGAAGGGTGAGCCGGTGTCGAGTCCAACATCGAGGGTTTCTCCGCTCATTGAAAATCGGAACGGAACCGTCTGCTCAACGCGTCCGCTGGCCACCGTGGTGCCGTCGACGAGCAAGGTGACCAACGCGCCCTTCCCCAGTCCCCCGCCGTCGTAGTCGAACGAAAGCGCCAGGGTTATCTGGCCCTCGGGAAGCGGATCGGTGGCGGCGACCGTGGTGAGTTCGTGGCCCAAGTAGTTGTAGGCGAACGTGGGGATGCCGTCTTGCAGATACAGGCTCCACCCGCCCATTGACCCACCGATGCAGATGACCACCCCCTGGGCGCCGCCGCGTGGGATCTGCAGCTGCGCCCGCAGTTCGAATGAGGTGCTGGTGTAGGGCAGCGTCGAGGTCTCGGGGATCCGCACATGGCTGGGGTAATAAGTAGCCGAGGTGCAGGTTCGGCCGGTTAGCGGGCAGCGCGCGGGCCAGCCTCGCGTCGCTGAGCGGGTAGACGTCGTACTTGCGCGCTTCGGTGTCGAACACGGCCTGCAGCTCGGCGAGCTTGTCCGGGTATTGCTCGGCGAGATCTACCCCCTGGCTGAAGTCGTCGGCGAGGTGATAGAGCTCCCAGCGCTCGGAGTCGCCGAAGGGGTTGGTTCGCTGGGTGCGGACCCACGGCAGCCGGCCATGGAAACAGGACGCGATCCAACCTTCGTGATAGATGGCGCGATTGCCGAAGATCTCGAAATACTGGGTCCGGCGTCGGCTGTGGGCATCGGCCTCGTCGAAGGAGTAGCGCATGCTCACACCTTCGATCGGCTTCTGCTCGATACCGTTGACGCGCTCGGGCATCTCGATTCCGGCGGCCTCCAAGATCGTCGGAACGACGTCGATGACGTGGTGAAACTGGCTGCGCTGCTCCCCCGCGCAGGTAATCCCGCGGGGCCAGGAGACGGCCATCCCGTTGCGAGTTCCGCCGAAATGGGATGCCACCTGTTTCATCCACTGAAACGGTGAGTCCAGCGCCCAGGCCCAGCCGACGTTGTAGTGGTTCTCGCAGCGCACCGTGCCGAAATCGGCCAAGTGGGCCAGCAGCCATTCGGGGTCCTCGGGCAACCCGTTTTGAAACGAAGGAGAGCTCCAGGCGCCGTGCACCGTTCCTTCGGCCGAGGCGCCGTTGTCGCCGCAGATGTAGATGAACAAGGTGTTTTCCCACTGCCCCAGGTCGTCGATCGCATCGACGACACGGCCTATCTGGGCATCGGTATGGGCCAGAAAACCGGCATAAACCTCCATCAGGCGACGCGCCACCGGCTTGTACCGATCGTCGTAGTCCGCCCAGGCCGGAATTTGTTCGGGTCGTGGTGTTAGTTGGGTCCCGGGGGGAATGATTCCCCTCTCGAGCTGGCGGGCATACGTCTGCTCGCGCAGCGCGTCCCAGCCCTCGTCGAACTGTCCGGCGAACCGGTCCGACCATTCTGGCCAGACGTGGTGGGGACTGTGCGTTGCGCCGGGTGCCAAGTAGAGCAGGAACGGCTTGTCCGGCGCGGATGTCTGTTGCCGCTGAATCCACTCGATCGCCTTGTCGGCAAGATCCTCGGTGAGGTGGTAGTCGTCGCGCCCGACGTATGGCTCAACCGGCGTGGTTTGGTCAAATAACGCGGGCTCGTACTGTGACGTGTCGCCGCCCAGGAAACCGTAGAAGCGTTCGAATCCCAGGCCAGTGGGCCACCGGTCGAAGGGGCCCGCCGGGCCAATCTCCCAGGTGGGAGTGAAATGCGCTTTGCCGAACAGTGCGGTGTTGTATCCGTTCATGCGCAGGATCTGTGCGATGGTGGCGGTGCTCTGCGGCAGCACACTGTCGTAGCCGGGGAACCCGTAGGCGATCTCGCAGATCGTCCCCATATGCGCGCTGTGGTGATTGCGGCCGGTCAGCAACGCGGCGCGGGTGGGCGAGCAAAGTGCGGTGGTGTGGAATTGGTTGTAGCGCAAGCCGGCTTGGGCGATGCGGTCCAGGGTTGGGGTAGGCACTGGTCCGCCGAAGGTCGGAGGGGCGCCGAACCCAACGTCGTCGAGCAACACCACAACGACGTTGGGAGCCCCGTCGGGTGGATAGTCGATCGACGGGGTGACCGGGGTGGAGTCGGCCCCCACCGGGTTGATAACTCCGCCGAACGGTTGCTCGTTGCGCGGCAAGTCGACCATTCGTGCTCCTGATTCCCGTGCCCGGATTGTTGTCTGCCAGAGGTCTTCTCGACGGCCACATTACAGATTCTTCGGCGTCTGTCCGCCGTATCGGCGAGGTACTTGGGCCAGGTGGGCTGTGGTGTTTGCTGCCAAATTGTGGGGAGCAATACGCCATTTAAGACCTAGAGTTAGTCATGCCGGGAAGTTTGAACGGCGTGATCGCTCCAAAAAATAGTGGAGGAGGACCAATGAAGCTCACCACGATGATAAAGACGGCGGTGGCCGTCGTGGCAATTGCGACCATCGCGACCATCACTGCACCAATCGCATTCGCCGCATATCCGATCACCGGCAAATTCGGCAGTGAGTTGAAGATGACCGACTCCGTTGGTCAAGTTGTGCTCGGCTGGACAGTCAGCGATCTCAAATCCAGCTCAGACGTGATCCCCGGCTACCCGGTAGCCGGCCAGGTCTGGGAAGCCACTGCCACCGTTAATGCAATCAGCGGCCCGGTCACTCCGGCGATTTCTCAGTTCAACGCTCGCACCGCGGACGGGGTCAACTACCGAGTCCTGTGGCAAGCGTCGGGCCCGAACACCATTAGCGGGGCCACCATCCCACAGGGTGCATCATCGACCGGGAAGATCTACTTCGATGTCACCGGTCCGGCTCCGACCATTGTTGCGATGAACAATGGAATGGAAGATCTCATGATTTGGGGTCCCTAGAACGGTTGCTGTTTGACCGGCACGGTGCGGGCCTGCCCCAGGGCTCCGGCGTTGTTGATTAGCAGGCTTGTGAGCTGGGGGATTGTGGATTGAGGAGGTCTAGGCGGCGGTTGGCGGTCAAAGCGGTGATCCGGCAGGCTTCGGCGATGTTGTCGGCGCCGTTGAGGCGGTGCAGATTGATCGCGGTGTTGCGTAGCGTTGCTAGGACCTGTGCGCCGTTTCCGGTATGTGCCCTTTGACGGTCTTCGTCGAAGGTGACGTCGCGTATCCAGTGCAGGCTGTTCTCGATTCCCCAGTGTTGACGCATCCAGGTCATGATCGCGGTAGGGCGGGCGTGCTCGAACGGCAGGCTGCAGATGGCATAGACCACCTCCACGCTGCGCTGGTCGGTGGCGGTGATCAAGCGTTCACGAGTGATCCGGATGATTTGTTTTGCGTAGGGGAAGCCGATTCCTCGTGCAGCGGTGATGATTTGCAGGGTGCGGGTCTCGACACGGCCGTGGCCGCGGGAGTCGTCGGTAGCGGCTGCGGGCACCTCGGCCCAGGGCAGCGCGGTGATACGCGCAAGTATTTTGGCTTGGTTGGACTTGACGATCATCAGGTAGTGCGACTTCAAGGTGGCGCAGATCAACTTCGCGGTGACGACCTGGGTATGCATCGCATCCACGGTGACCAGCCACCGCAAGCTACCCGGCAGCAGCGTGAGCAGGGCACGTACGCAGGGAATTTCATTGCTTTTCTCGGCGACAGCGAGTTGACCGAGCACCAATCGGGCACGGTGGGCGAACACCGACACGAGATGCGTGGCTGTCGCTTTGGCGCGTAAAGCACCACGCAGCATCTTGCCGTCCAACGCGATCGGCACCAATCCACTGGGGTCGCTGCTGGCCACGTGTGCAGTGAAGTAACTGCCCATCCTGGCGTTGAGGTCGGCGGGGTCTAGCCGAGACAAAACAGCGCGGAAGGTCTTCTCACTGGGCCTCCGGAACCGGACCCCTAATTGGGCCAACACATCATCGGGAGCGGTGGCCGCCCATGTGGCAAAACCAGCATAGCCGCGCATCCCCGCGGCAGTGGCCAGAACCGCGATCGCCAACAAAGCCATCAGCGAATACCTCCGACCGCGTGGGCCCCTCGGGTCTGGCACCGAGGCCAACACATCGAGAAACTCCGATCCGATGAGCTCGCTGCGCTCACCAGGACTCCAGCGGTCGAACACCTCTGGAACCGACGACACACGCAATACTGAAACGGTAGGCACGGGCAACTCCAGACCAACGACGAACAGTAACCAACTCGATCGTTCTCCAGATAGCCCGTGCCTATACTCCGGCCCCAATAGCGCGGCACCAAAGATCATCAACCCAGCTCACAAGCCTGCTAATCAACAACGCCGGAGCCCTGGGGCCTGCCCGCTCGCACCACGGCCCTATCGTGGTTGCCGTGGGCCCTTCACGGAAGCGAGGCAGGCTCGCGGCCGGTGCGGCATTGGTCGCGGTGACGGCACTGTTCGGAGCCGGCTACCCGCTGTGCGGGCGGCCATCGGCAGAGGTCGGATGCGCCGGCGGCAGGCCTGTCACCAGGCCCGTTGATGAAGGCGAGCGGGTGATCGTGGACTACTTCAACGCGGTCAACGACCGCGACTACGGCGCGGCTTGGGGGTACCTGGGCCGGCCGATGCGTGCGATCTATGGCGCAACATCGCCGGATCACGACCGAGACGGGCTGGCGCAGTTCTCATTACGCATGGACCAACGTGTGGGGTGCGTGCGGGTCACCGAGATCGTCAACGTCGGAAGCGCCGACCCGCAGATCTCTGCATCGATGGGTATCCAGTGGTATCGGGTGAAACTTGATGCCGAATACGTCGCCGCGGCCGGCGCATTGCCGGCGTTCTACAAGGCCAGCGCCGATCCGCACGCCGGGGCGCCACCGCCGCTGATCATGGGGCAGGCGACGAGTCTGTGAAAGCGCACGACCGCATGCCGGTGCGAAGTTCAGCACCGTCGGCTCGACCAGCCGGGGCCGCCTTGGGCGCGGTAATGCCACCATGGCCGTATGCGAATCAGCGGTACCGGCGTCGGGAGATGGGCAGCAATTCTGTTGTTGGCGAGCACGGCGGGGTGTGGCGATGGGCCGGGCGTTACCACCGGAGAGAGCTCTCCGGCGCCAACCGGCACCACGATTTCTACGTCCACACTGCCGACTCCCAGTAATAATCTGCAGCTGGCGAACGCGGCCGACTACTTCTTGGACACCGGCAGCGCTCGCGCGGGCTACTACTTCGAGTCGCCCAGCGGTCGCTGGCGTTGCGCGATCCTGCCCCATGTCCAGGCCGGTTGTCAGTCTGCCAGTGGTTCGGCGATCGGGATCCACGGTGCGCCAGACACGGTGACCAACTCCGATGGGACTACCGACGCGCCGAATGCGATCGTGGTCGGGGAGACCGGTGAGGCGCACTTCGCCGTGCTGAGCAAGGCACAATCCTTTGCGGCTGTTGAGCCGGCGAAGGTTCTGCCCTTCAACGAAGTCCTCGATGCGGCCGGTTTCCGGTGCAACTTTCAGGAATCCGTCGGTGTCTCCTGTGCAAGTGAAACGAGCGCACAAGGCTTCACGTTTTCCAGCGACGGCTACACCCTGCAGTACACGGACATTCGGCCGTGATATCGCTGCTGGTGCGAGATGCGTTGCGGCCCCCGGAATATTCGGTTGCCCCGGCACACGTCGGTGGCAACAATCGCTGAATGGTCGACCCACCGCTATCGGATGGCACGGTCACGCTCTCGCCGTTTCGTCCCGATGAGGTGAGTGCGCACGTCGCCGGCCAAGACGAGCTGACAGCGCGCTGGCTCAGCGGCGGGGTGGTGACCCAGCACAGCGCGGCGGCGTACTTCGAACACTGCCGTGACCAATGGGCTACCGGCGGACCACTGCGGGCCTTCGCGATCCGAGTGGGGCCGCAGCAGGTTCCGGCGGGGACGGTCGAACTGCGATTTGCCGGTGAGGGACTGGCCTTCGGCGAGGTCAACGTCGCCTACGGCCTCTACCCGGCCTGGCGCGGGCGCGGCCTGGCCACCCGCGCGGTCGACCTGGTGTGCCGCTATGCGGCACAGCTGGATGCCACCGTTGCGGTGGTCAAGGTGGAGCCGGAGAACTCGGCTTCGGCGCGGGTCGCGCTGCGGGCTGGCTTTGGCCGCACCAGCCGGATCCGCGAACCGGACGGAAACGTCTTCGACCGCTACGAGCGCACCCTCAGCAGGGGGGGTTGGGCCAGGATCGCCGGCGAGGCCGATATCGACGCGGTGTTCGAGATCCGCACCAGTGTCACCGAGAACCATCTGTCGCTCGAGCAACTCGCCGAACTCGGCATCACCAAAGAATCGGTGCGAGAGGCCATGCGCGCCTCGCCGTGCCTGTGGGTCGCAGATGTCGACGGGGTCACCGCGGGTTTCACGATGGCCGATGCGACCGCCGGCAGCGTGTTCGCCTGCTTTGTTCGACCGCAGTTTCAGGGTCGCGGTGTGGGAAGCGCGTTGATGCGGCGCGTGGAAGCAACGCTGTTTGAACGGCACGCGGCGATCTGGCTGACTACCGACGGCTCGAGTCGTGCCGCCGGCTTTTACCGCAAACTGGGCTGGAGCGCGGCCGGGGATCTACCCGACGGCAGTATCAGGTTCGAGAAGCGGCTGAGAGCTCCCGCCGCCAAGATGCACGCCGACGAGGGGGCATCGACGCATCGCTGGTCCGGCGGCTGGTGTCCACCCAATTCCCGCACTGGCCGGACCTGCCACTGACACCGATCGACTCGGCCGGCACAGACAACGCCATGTACCGGCTCGGAACCGACATGGCGGTTCGGCTTCCGCGGATCCACTGGGCGGTGGCGAGCCTGCGAACCGAGCAGCGCTGGCTCGGTCGAATCGCCCCGCAGCTGCCCGTTGCCAGCCCGGTCCCAGTGGGGCTGGGTGCCGCGGCGCAGGGGTTCGCTTGGCCGTGGTCGATCTGCCGTTGGGTCATCGGTGAGAATCCGAAGGTCGGCCAGCTTGTCGAACCCATCGGACTTGCTCGGGACCTGGCCGACTTCATCGGCGCCCTGCGCCGCATCGACCCCGCAGGCGGGCCGGACGCGGCGCGGGGAAAGCCCTTGGCCGAGCAGGATGAGCAGGTCCGCGGCGCGTTGGCGATGCTGGACGGACGCCTCGACGTCCATGCCGTTACCGTCGCGTGGGAACGAGCGCTGCGCATCCCCGGGTACGCGGGGCCGCCGACGTGGTTCCACGGCGACCTGTCCCCGTTCAACATCCTGACCGTCGACGGCCGGTTGGCGGGGGTGATCGATTTCGGCTTGATGGGCGTGGGCGACCCCAGTGTCGACCTCATCCCCGCGTGGAATCTGCTGTCCGCGCCGGCGCGCGAGCAGTTCCGCACCATGCTGCGGGTAGACGCGGAAACCTGGGCACGCGGTTGCGGTCGGGCTTTGTCGATCGCCCTCGTTGCCCTTCCCTACTACCAGACCACCAACCCTCAGCTGGCCGGCAGTGCCCGCCATGTCATCAGCGAAATCCTCGCCGATCAGCGGCGCAGCGGCTCGCTTGGCTCGTGGTGAGTGCTAGTGCACTCCCAATACCCCGCCGAGGTATTGGCCGCGGCATGCCCGCCGAGCCAACTTGCCGCTGGTCGTGCGCGGAATGGCGCCGGCGGGAAGGAAACGCACTTCGGCCACCGCCAATCCATGGCGGTTTGCCACCGCGGCGCGGATGGCTTGGATCGCGGGCTGTGGATCGTCGCGGCTGGTTCCGGCCGCCCGTTCGGCGATGACGACCAGCTGTGGGCTGGTGTTGTGGCTATCCGAATCTTGGGCCGTAGGCAATTCGTTGGCGGGTGCCGCGAACGCTGTCACATATCCCCGCCGGACCATGGGTGAGGCCTCGGCAACGGTGGCCTCGATGTCCTGGGGATAGTGGTTGTGTCCATCGATGACGATCAGATCGGCGATTCGGCCGGTGACATACAGTTCGCCGTCGAGGTAGACGCCCAGGTCACCGGTTCTTAGCCAGGCGCCGTCGAGCGCGGCGCCGGCGGCGTGGCTAGCTTCGTCGAGCTGCGAATGCAGCTTGGCGCCAAACACCCGCTCGGTGTCTTCGGGCCGTCCCCAGTAACCGCGACCGACGTTGTTGCCTTGCAGCCAGATTTCGCCGACTTCGCCGTCACGCAATTCGGTGCCGGTATCGGGATCGACGATCACGGCCCACAAGCTGCGGGCGACGCGGCCGCAGGACACCTGAAGCACCGCGTTGGGTGCCTCGGCGGCCACGCGTACGGCGTGACCGGCGCCCAGCTGTTCGCGGTCGAGGTAGACGACCGTGGGCTCAGCGGCATGGTCGATGGTTGCCACCAGCAGCGTCGCCTCTGCGATCCCGTAGGAGGGTTTGAACGCTGTGCGCGGTAGCCCGTAGGGCGCGAACGCCTTGTTGAACGTCGTGACGGCATCGATGCTGACCGGCTCCGAACCGATGATCAGTACGACATTGCTCAGATCGACGTCGTCGCCGGGTGTGAGTAGACCACGCTGGGCCGCCCATTCGTAGGCGAAGTTTGGCGCCGCGGTGACCACGCGTCCGGTGCGCGATCCAGCCGACAAGGCATGGATCCATCGTTGCGGTCTGCGGACAAACGCGGTTGGCGACATGAGCGTGGAGTGCCCGCCGTACACCGCGGGAAAGCCAATCATGGACAAACCCATGTCGTGGTACAGCGGCAACCAGCTGACGCCATGCGTGTTGCGGTTCAGCAGATCGATGGACAGGATCATCTGCACCAGGTTGGTGCCCACGGCACGGTGGGTGATCTCCACACCGACCGGTGGACGTGTCGATCCGGACGTGTACTGCAGGTGCGAAACGGCATCGATGTCGAGCTCGACCGGAACGAAAGACTCCCCCGCCGAATCCGGCACATCATCGATGGTGATGATGTGCGGCCTGCGTAGGTGGGAAAGGTTCGCCAGAAACTCCTCGATGGCAGGCTTTGCCGCGCCGGTGGTGAGCACGACCGTCGGTTCCGAGTCGCGCAGCGCGGTATCGAGACGTTCAGCGTGGCCGGGGAGTTCGGGTGCGAACAGCGGTACCGCGATCGTGCCCGCCTTGATCGCCGCATAGAACCCGGCGACGTAGTCAATGCCCTGCGGCGCGAGAATCGCAACCCGATCACCGTCGCCGGCGAACTTCTGCACATGGGCACCGATGGCCTGCAACCGGACGCCGAATTCTGACCAGGTGACCTCCAGGGCGTGCCCCTGCGCCGTCCGATTGTGGTCCAGGTAGCGATACGCCACCGAGTCGCCGACATTGGCAATGTTGCGTTCAATGAGAGAGATCAGCGTGGTGCCCGGCGGCAGCTCGATGTTGCCGCCGGCATCCAGGCAGTCCTCGATCTCTAGCAGGCCTTTTGGAGCCGCGGAGTCCTGCCGGGAACCGTCATTCATAACCGCAGTCTAAGCAACCGCGCAGGTCTGGCACCGCAAGCACCTTGTGGCCTCGGCCACCCCGGCGACGCACCGATCACCCCTTGGCTGGCCTATCGGTCCACTAAAGTCCGTGCCTAGCGGGCCCGTCGATCGGCTCGAGGCAGGGGTATCTGTGGACTCAGGCGACTGCAACCCCGCGGCCACGACTCGCGATGCGGCATTCGCGCGCGTGCTCGCCTACCGAGACCGAGCGCGGGCCAAGCCGATGGTGCTTCGCGTACTGCTCGCCGTCTTCGGTGCGGCGCTGCTGATCGCATCCGTACCTCTCATGGTGCTGCTGCCGGAGCTGGGCATTCCCGCGGTCCTGGTCGCGTTCCGTGTCCTGGCGATCGAGTCCGATTGGGCCGCGCGCGCGTATGCCTGGACCGATTGGCGGTTCGCCCAGCTGCGTGACTGGTTCCACCGGCAGTCCGCGATTGTGCGCGCGGCGATTCTGACGGCGCTGTTGTTGGTGGCAGCCGCCCTGGTGTGGGTACTGATTGTTGAGTTCTAGCGTCGGGCGATGGTGGTTGGTGCGGGGCTCAATCTCGCCCGCAGCGCCACCATACGCCGCGCCCGCTGCTGCATCCTCGTTCTTCTTGCGCGGCCTGGGAAGTCCAACTGTGTTGTGGCTCAGTGGGGTTGGTTTGTGTGTCGACCTTGGCGGAGTTGGTCGCGGTTGGACCGGCCGTGACGTCGGGGGTGGGTGGGAGCCATGCGGTTGCCGCCATCAGCGCTGGTGCGGCAAGTAGCACGCGCGGCCAGTTGCGCCTGCGGGCCCGGCTGGGCTGAGCAGCAACTGGAGATGGCAGAGCTGGCACCGACATGGTCTGGCCCAGTTTAGCTGGTGGGAGCGGATTCAGACGGTGCGTGTTGGACCTGTGTAGGTGGCTGTGCACGCGCGCGGCGCGGCGAAGTCACCCAGACTCGCCGCGAGAGGCAAGCCTGGAATCTAGACTGAGGTCTTCAAAAAGCACCCGCCTTACCAGGCGGATACACGGTTTCACTCCCGCGCGTGGTCCAGGCCGGGTGGCAACCGGTGAGCAGGCGCGGAAGGGTGCTCTGTATGACCAGTAGCACCGAATGCCATAGACGAAGTAGAGACCAAGTGAGAGTCTGAATGGAAACCGAGCGTCTGCTGCGCGCCGCAGCTGACTTTCTCAGCACGCGGCCCAACGCCACCCTGGATGAGATCGGCGCTGCCGCGGGGGTCAGCCACTCAACGCTGTACCGCCACTTCGACGGACGTACCGCATTGCTCGAGGCGCTGGATCACGCGGCCATCGAGCAGATGCGTGATGCGCTGAAAACCTCTCACTGGCAGGAATATTCACCTACTGATGCGCTGCGGATACTGGTTGCGGCTTGCGAGCCGGTGGCGGGCTACCTGACGCTGCGCTACGTGCAAGGTCAAAGCTTTGAGACCCGGAAGTCGGTTGCCGAGTGGCGTGAAATCAACTCCGAGATCGAGGAGATTTTTCTGCGCGGCCAACGCGCCGGAGAGTTCCGCACCGACGTGACCGCAGACTGGCTGACCGAAGCGTTTTTCAGCCTCGTCTCTGGCGCAGGGTGGTCTGTCCAGCTTGGGCGGGTCGCTCGTCGCGAATTCACCCACATGATTACCGCTTTGTTGCTTGACGGAGTCAGAGCGCCGGCACAGGGGAATCTGCCGCCACCGCTTGTTGGGTTTGTCGGTCGTGAGGCCGAACTTGCCGAACTCAAAGAGTTGATCTTGAATTCGCGATTGGTGACGTTGACCGGGATCGGTGGAATCGGTAAGTCGACCTTGTCGGTGTGGGCCGCCCACGAATGTGTCGGGGAATTTCGCGATGGCGTGTGGTTGATCGAGCTGGGCGACCTGAGCAATGGTGAGCTGTTGGTTGCGGCGGCGGCCGCGGCGCTGGGCATTCGCGATCAGACCGCCAGGCCGCTGTTGGAGGTGATGGTCGAAACTCTGGCTGACCGTGAGGCACTGCTGGTGCTCGACAACTGTGAACACATCATTGACGCGGCGGTCCCGTTCATCCAGACACTGCTGGCACGCTGCCCGAGGCTGAAGATTCTGGCGACCAGCCGAGAGTTCTTTGACATCGATACCGAAGTGGTGCTGCCGGTTCCTCCGCTGTCGGTTCCCGATACCAGTCACCTGCCTGGTCTGCAGGATTTGGCCCGCTGCGATGCCGTGGCGTTGTTTGTCAAACATGCCCGTGCCAGCCAGCGCAGTTTCAAGCTCACCGAGCGCAATGCTGCGGCCGTCGCGCACATCTGTGCTCAGCTTGACGGGCTGCCATTGGCCATCGAACTGGCCGCTCCGTTGTTGCGGACGATGGCCGTCGAACAGATCGCCGCGCGGGTTTCGGACCGGGCGGGGCTCTTGACCCATGGCAAGCGCGGGGCGCCGGCTCGCCAGCGCACGTTGAACTGGTGCATCAGTTGGAGTTATGAGCGTTGTACCCCGGCCGAGCAACAACTGTGGGCACGGTTGTCGGTGTTCGCCGGTGGCTTTGAGCCAAACGCCGTTCAACGGATCTGCGCGCCAGAGATGTCCGACGATGAGCTACTCGAGGCGTTGTGTGCCCTCGAGGACAAATCGATCCTCATCCGCACCGCGGCCCAAGACGTGCTGCGTTTTCGGCAGCTGGCAACGCTGCGTGAATTTGGATACGCCAAGCTCAGCGTGCAAGAGCAAGCCGAGCTGCACCGCAGCCACCTTGATTGGTACCGCCAGCTCGCCGAGAAAGCCTGCGAGGAATGGTTTGGCGAACATCAACTCGACTGGCTTCACCGCCTGCGACGGGAGATGCCCAACCTGCAAGAAGCGCTGCAGGTTGCGCTGACCGTTGCACCCGCCGATGCCGTGGAAATGGCCACCAACCTACGCGATCCCTGGACCGCTATCGGGATGCTCCAGCAAGGGCGCCGATGGATCGAAAAGGCCCTCGACGCCGCCCCCGCCGAACCCAACGCGGCGCGACTGCAGGCGATCGTCGCAGCGGCCGAACTAGCCTTTTTGCAGGTCGATATGCCCACCATGGCCGCTCGACAGGCAGAAGCTCGTGAACTGCTCACCACCGTGACCGACCACAACTCCCTCGCCTACTTCAACGCCAACGAAGGAGCGCTCGCCCTGCTGCGCGGCGAGCTAGACCTGGCGCGGAGCTTGGCCGAGCAGTCGCTGGCCAGCGCCGACGAATTCCGGGTGCAAATCTATGCCCTCATAGTGATGATATGGACGTCGGCCGCCGCCAATGACGCCCACACCGCGGTGGCCCACGCCGAGCAGGGCCTCGCCCTGTCCAAAGCCCACGGCCAGGACATCGTCTTGCGGACCTACCTCTTGGCGGGCCTGGCGGCTAGTCGCCTGGCGCTGGGGCAACTGGACCTGGCTGAGCACGCTAACCGGGAAGGCCTGCAACTGTCGCGGACGATCAACGACACCTTCACCTGCGCGACATTTCTGGAGACGGGTTCCTGGATTGCCGCGGCCAGAAACGATCCGCGGCGCGCCGCGGTTTTGATGGCCGCCGCAGCCGCCGTGAGCCGCGCTGCCGGCGCCGGCGGCGCCGTCTCGGCACACGTGGGGCCATTCCACGAACAATGCGAACGCCAAGTCCGCAAGCAACTTTCCGAAGCCGACTATCGCACCGCCACCAACGAGGGCAGACGCCTATCCCTGGACGAGGCCGCCGCCCTCGTTCTGGGTATGGAGGTGCTGCCCGATCGAGGGTATGGCGGGTGAGGCCGGGCGGTGTAACTGGCCGGGTGCACAGCAACACGAATCAGCCATCGCCTAGCAAGTCCGCCGGGGCCCGGTGCCAACCCCGGTGACCGCGGCCAATCGACCCGCGCAAGAGCGCGATGCACTGTTTGTCATGTCAGTAGACCGTGATCGGATATGTCCATCCCCAACACGGAGCTAGCGGCTGCGGCCTGATTCTGGGAGCGGGCTTCCCGGTGCTGCCGTGGCGAGGGCTGGCGGTACCATCGCCAGGCATGGGGGTCGACTACCTGGCCGCGCTGCGGCGCGACGGCGATCGGATTGTCGCCGTGTCGGAGGCGGGCCTGGATCGTCCGGTGCCGAGCTGCGCCGGATGGACCATCGCAGACCTGATCTGGCATGTCGGTGTCGTGCACACGTTTTGGCGGCAGGTGGCTGTCGGAGCCATTACTGGACCGGAGACCTACCAGGAGCCTGCGCGGCCGCCGAACCTGGTGGACTGGTTTCGCGACGGTGTGGCCGAGACCAGTGACACGTTCGCAGGTATCGATCCCGCCGTACCGGCATGGACTTGGGGACGTCGACAAGACGTGGGATTTATCCGGCGCCGAGTTGCGCACGAAACCGCGGTGCACTGTTGGGACGCCGTAACTGCGGTAGCGCCCGAGGAACCGATCGAATCAAACTTAGCCGCCGATGGCGTGTCAGAGTTCATCGATGATGTGTTGCCGGCGATGTCGAAGGATTTGGCCGGGCCGTTTCAGACAATCTCGTTACGCGCCTGCGATACCGATACCCAATGGACGGTCCGAGTCGGGGATGGGCATTGCCATGCCACGCCGATCGAGACCGTGGCCGATGCCACGGTCAGTGCCACCGCGTCGGATCTGGTTCTGCTGCTGTGGGGGCGTCGTCGCCCAGATCGGGTTGATGTCGACGGCTCGGCCGAGGCACTGAGACGATTCTTGGCCCGGGCGACCTTCTGAGCCACACCGACCGGCTGGTTTCAGCTGGTTTCTCCGGCCGCCAGCGGTTGCTGACCAGTCTCGCGGTAGGAAGCACCGAAGTGCGGTACCTCTAGCGGGCCCTCCCGCCGGGCGGTCGAGACAGCACTGCTCAACAGCGGCGCCAGCCCGGCGAACGAACCGATGTCAAAGAGCAGCAAGGTCAGCAGCCGGTTGTGTACGTAGCCGAAGGCGCTGCCGCTCTCGGGGTCTGCCCATCCGATGGTTCCGCCCAGACCGATGTGGCCGTATCCCCCCAGCAGTCCTGGGACGGGAGAGGATTGGTAGCCCTGGTGGTAGGTAAAGGGAAGACCAAGATTGAGATCTGGCCACAGCTCGGCCTTGCCGGTCAGTCCGCTTACCGCGTCCGACGACAATAGTTGCATGCCGTCGATGACACCGTCATTGGCCAGCGCCGCATACGTCTTGGCCAGGGCGCGCGCCGTCACCACGCCGTTGACCGCTGGGATCTCGCCGTCCAGAAATGGCATGTCGTCCTGCAACATCGACAGAATTCCCGGGAAGTAGACGGCGCCAAGTAGACCAGAAAAGGACAGTCCGGCGACTTTTGGCGCGATGAAGTCCAGTAGTGGCGTGGGGATCTTGGATTGTGGTAGCAGCGTCTGTGCCGCGGTGGTCGGCGCATCGGCCGGCGGGCGGCCTAGATGGAGACCATCCGTGTCGAGCGGGCGGGCGAGTTCTTCACGGAACAGGTCACGCATACCTTTGCCGGTCACCGCGCGGGCCAGACCGGACAGCAGCCAACCGTAGGTCACTGCGTGGTACGCCATCTTGCCGTGCGTGCGATCCAGCGGTGCCGCCGCCAGCTTCTCCTCCATCCGGAGGTGATCCAGTATTTCCTTCTTACCGACACCTTTGAGGTGCGATAGCCCGGATCGATGCCGCAGCAGGTCGCTGACGGTGATTGCCGACTTGCCCTTGACACCGAACTCCGGCCAGTAGTCGGCCACGGGGGCGTCGTAATCCAGCAGCCCGCGATCCACCAGGCGGTGAATCACGGTGGCGGCCAGGCCCTTGGTGGCCGAGAACACCATTGCTCCGGTGTCACCAGTCCAAGGGACTTCGCCGTTGCGGTCGGCCCAGCCCGTCCAGACGTCGACCACTTGACGGCCCTCGATGTAAACCGATAGCGCCCCGCCGCCGAACTTGCGTCCCGGGTACAACCCCGCGAAGGCACGCACAACCCCGGAGAACCGGGAGTCGCAGGCACCCGCTACGCCGGACGGTAGGCCATCATCGGTGGTGAGGACAGAAGGTTGCGCCATCGTGAATGATTGCAGCCCGCTCTGGCTCTGTTACATCGGAATGACGTTTTGGTCGTCGTTGGCCGGGTTTGACACCCGAATCCGGTGCTCGAGCGGCCGTCAACCTGGGGTGCCTGCGGCTACATCCACAGGCGTCCGATTGCATCGGCCAGGCTTTCGGGATCTTGTCCTTCCGTGTTGCAGCTGACGGCCACCGAAGTACGCCGGTCGCTGCTGATCCGGAATTCAGTGACAAATCCGGCCCAGCTGCCGTCGTGGTCGAGGGTGCCGTTGGCACGGGAGAAGATGCCGGCGCCATACCGGTCGCCGCTGCCGGGTTCGGTTTCCACGGCACCGGCAAGTTGCTCGTCAAGCAGCTTCTGGCCGCCCACTTTGCCGGTTCGGTAGTTGTCGGCCCAGAGCACGAGTTGGCTGGGCGTGGTCTGGATAGCGCCATCGCCGACCTGCTCCCAACCTGAGTGGAGCACCGGGAACTGCGGTGGGTTGCCGGTGTCGCCCTCGCCGTAGGAGACCGCCTCATCGGGATCTGCCGAGATCGGATCCACGACCATGGCCAGATCCAGCGGGCGGAATATCTCGATGCTCAGGAAGTCAGGTAGCGATTTGCCGGAGACCAGCCGCACGATCTCGGCGAGCAGCAGATAGTTGGAGTTCGAGTACCCGAAGCGGGTACCGGGCTTGAATTCCAGCTCAGGTGCCCCTTGTATCGCGGCCAAGGCTTGAGCTTGGGTTGTCCGGTCACTCATTTGGTACCCCTGGGCCTCGAGCAAGCCGGTGTAGTCGGGGATGCCGCTGGTGTGGTGCATCAGTTGCGCGACGGTGACGGCGGACGACCAGTCCGGAAGGTCGGGAACATAGTGGGCCAACGGGTCATCGAGCGTCAGCCTGCCCTCGTTGACCAGGAGCAGCACCGCGGTGGCGGTGAACTGCTTGGAAACCGAGCCGATGTCGAACACGGTGTCCTTGGTGACCTTCTTGTTGGTAGCCAGGTCCGCAATCCCGAGGACACCGGTCCACATGACAACGCCCTCAACGCCTACTGCGGCCGAGCAGCCCGGTTCATCGGGATTGACGGCGCCGTCGAGCACCCGCTGGCTGCGGGTCTTGAGATCGGAATTGTCCGTAGTAGGCGGCGGGGTGACGGCGGGGGGCGGGCCGCCGCAGGCGCCGAGCATCACCGCAATCACCAGAAGTGGTGCCCACTTGCTTCGCCATCCGCGCCGATGCGTCGAGGAAACCGGATTCCACCGAACCAAGCCCACCTGGTCGGGTGCAGACGACGCCTGAGCCTCAGCCTCATCACGCGCGATCACCGTTGTCGAATCCCCTTCACCACATAAAGACTCGCACACGCCCGCGTGCTGCCCGTAAACCTCGTCGGATCGGACGGTCCAGCGGATAAGCGAGTCGCACAACCAGGAATCTCTCCCCCGGCTGCGCCAGCGATTGAATGCGCTAGCGAGTGGAGGTCGGCGGCGCCACGACTCAGCCAGCGTCATCGACGGACGGCCAGGCGGCCAGCGGCCGGCTCGCGGGTTCAATCACAGCGCCGAATTTTCGGGTGCGACTCGCGTATTTATCAGGCGTCCGACCGCAACAATCGGCGGACCACCGAGCGATTCGGATCGCGTTCGCGTTCGGCGAGCATCAGCTCGATACCCTCCTCGATCGCAGCCGCCGCACGCTCGCGCACCTTGCGCGCGGCGCTATCGTCGGCTTCCCGGCCGGCGAACTCCGTGGTGTCGATCGGCTCGCCGAACCAGTAGTACTGCCGCTCGGGCCGGGGCACCGGAGTCAGCCCGACGCCGCGGACCAGAGGCGGCCCTTCGCGCATGCCGAGCAGCTTGTCGGCCAGGAACTGGGTCGGTGCCATCAGCGGTGAATCTGTATCGAGCACGATGTCGATGCCGTGCTCAGCCCCGACCGAAGCGAACGGCACGATGGGATATGCGTGTTGGATCGCTAAGCGTGCGAACCCCAGTCGGTTCTTCCACGCCAACTTGTAGCGCTCGTTCTTGCGCTTGTTGACCTCCCGGCCGCCACCGGGGAACACCATGATCAGCTCGCCGCGCTGCATCAGCTCCGAGGTGATCTCTCTGGTTCCTTCGACGACGCCCATCCGCATCAGGGCCTCGCGCCACCCCGGAATTCTGAAGTCGCGTGATCTCCGAGGGAGCGGACCAGCCGGCCCCGCTCCCACAGCTCCGCGGCGAGCAACGGGGCATCGACCATGCCGAGTGTGTTGTGGTTGCCGACGAGCAACGCATGCTCGGTTGGCACATTCTCGATGCCATATACCTTGGGCTTGATCAGTTTTCGCAGCGGCTTGATGATCCGCAACGCCGCGTCGACGTCGGCTTGTGACGGCGGGGGCGGAACAGCGGGGGCTTCGACGTTCGACACAAGCTGAGTATGCCCTCGAGATTTGGGCAAGGGGGCCATTTTGCCTGGTCGGCGTTGGGCCGGACGGATCAGCGTCGGGCGTGCCGGTAGGGTACGCGGCAGCACCGTTGCAGGCATTCGTGAGATCGGGAGTGGGTATGTCGGGTCGCAAGTTCTCCTTCGAAGTCACCAAGACCAGTAGCGCGCCTGCCGCGACGCTGTTCCGGCTCGCGACGGACGGCGCCAACTGGGCTAACTGGGCCAAGCCAATCGTCATGCAGTCGAGCTGGGCGCGGCAAGGTGACCCGGCACCGGGCGGTGTCGGGGCGATTCGCAAGGTAGGCATGTGGCCCATGCTCGTGCAGGAGGAGACCGTCGAGTACGAGCAGGACCGCCGCCACGTTTACAAGATGGTTGGGTCTTCGACTCCGGCCAAGGACTATCACGGCGAAGTGGTCTTCACCCCGAACGCATCCGGCGGCACCGACATCCGCTGGAGCGGCTCTTTTTCCGAGGGAGTTCGCGGAACGGGGCCGGTGATGCGTGCGGCGTTGGGCAACGCGGTCAAGTTCTTTGCAGGTCGACTCGTCAAGGCGGCCGAGCGGGAGGCCTCCAGCACCGGCTAGCGCTTGCCCTAATCGGTGAGTGCTGAGCTTCAGCTGCAACGGCTTTCGGCCCCAGCGGCTACTTGCCGTCGAGTTCTTGCTGATATTTCTTGGTCATGTGGTCGATGGCCTGCAGCTGCGTCTGGGCCAGACCTTCCCGCACTTCGCCGGCACGCACGGCAGCGTCGAGGGTGGGCTGGGCTTGTCCCTGAAAGTGCGGCATCACTTCGGCGGCGAACAGCTCGGCGGAACGTCTGGTCGCCGCGGGATTTGCCCATTCGTGGCCCATCTGCAGCATGCAGCCGAATCCGCCAGATTGATCCCACAGTCGCTGGACCTGTGCCCGCGCCCGCTCCGGGGTACCGATCACACCGGCGCCGTTCTCGTTGATGATGTCGATCATCTCGTCAAGTTGTTCTCCAGGCATGGTCATCTGGGGGAACGCGGCAACTTTTTGGAAATATCGGAACCAAGGCTCGATGCCGAATTTCACGTCGGCACGGGCTTGCGCATCGGTCTCGGCGATGTGAAACGGCCCGACCAGGGTCCAGTTCTTGCGGTCGGCGTGGGTGCCGAACGCCGCGGCGCGCTCTTCGACGATGCCCCAGTGATAGGCCAGCGCATCGAAGCCCTCGATCGTCAGCGTCGCTCCGATCGACAGCAGGCCGATGCCATGCCTGCCGGCCAGCCGCGCACCGGTCGGCGACGCGACGGCGGCGACCGCCAGTGGGATCCCCCCTTCCGAGAAGGGCGCAAGCTGTAATCTCGCGTCGAACAGTTGATGTGTTGCGGTCTTGGCGGTCACGGTTTGCCCAGCCAACAGCCGGACGACGATGTCGAGGTTGGTTTCCAGCAGCTCGCGGGTGTCGGTGGGGGTAAGCCCGATCATCGCTGAATCGGTGGGCAGTGAACCTGGTCCCATGCCTCCGATCACCCGACCGTGAGTGAGATGATCGAGCAGCATCAGCCGGTCAGCGACCCAGAGCGGGTTGTGATAGGCCAGCGATATGACCCCCGTGCCAAGGCGGATCCGCTTGGTCCGTTCGGCGGCGGCGGCGATGAAGACCTCCGGTGAACTGATGATCTCGCTGCCGGCCGAGTGATGTTCCCCGATCCAGGCCTCATCAAACCCGAGGGCATCCAGATGTTCGACGAACTCCAGATCGCGTTGCAGGGCCAGCGTTGGATTGGTGCCGGCACGGTGGAACGGGGCGATGAAATATCCGAACCTGAGCTTGGCCATGTCGAGGCTCCCTTGCGATCGGCCTTGACCGAACCATAACGCGGACCGACCGTCGCCGGAACGCATCAACTAACGCGCCTGGGCCACCATGGCCGGGGCGAACGTCGCCGCAAAGTTCAAGAAAGTCTCAGTGACGTCTCGCGATCACGGGTAGCTGCCGCAGATGTTGCCGATGCAGCCGCCGCCACCGCCCGGCCCGCCGCCGCCCCCACCCACGCCGGGAATGGTGCCGCCGCCACCGCCTGGTCCACCGCCGCCGGTGGGCCCACCCGGGATGCTGCCGCCTCCCCCACCCGGACCGCCGCTGCCGGTGGGACCACCGGGCACGCCGCCGCCCCCGCCCTCTGGGCCTCCAGTGCCGGACGGACCGCCCGGCGCCGGTGACGACTCTGTCGTAGGTGAGTTGGATGGGCTGGATGGGACTGTTGTTGTGGGTGTCGTGGTCGGCGTTGTGCTACTTGGCGCCTTGTTTTCGCCGCCACCGCAGGCCACCGCCAGAACAAGCATGGCGCCGCCGCCAAAAACTGCGAATGTCGTCCTGGCTTGGGATCTCATGTCACTCTCCGCTCTCGTCGCCACTGTTGGTCGGGCCTTGTTTGGTCGGGCCTTGCTGCAACCATTCGTTCCCATACCCGATCGGCTGTGGATGGAAACGAAGCATCCTGACGGTCGCTGCGGTCGTCGCATGCCCGTTGGCACCAAGCCAGCTTCCGTCATACCGCCTCCCGCCGCCGCAGTTGCCCGTTATCGGCGCCATCGTAGAAGTCTGCGCGGCGTCGCTGGGGGCTGTGGCCGCACTGGGTCTGAGCACCGAGACGCCTGCAATCACGTCTGTGGACCGGGTCCGCGGTTTGCTGCCATGGCGACCATGGGGTGATTCGCCGTTAGTTGCGCTGTCGCCGGACGAGCCTAGCTGCATTGTTCTGCATTGTTGAGATTTTCCGGACGCTGATGGCGCAAATTGCGGATTTGCGGCAGCTGAATTTAACGCATACTCGGCGAGGAAGTTCCGCGCGAAAGCGGCTTGGATCCGCTACCGAATTCCCTTGCACCTCCCCCCACTTCGGGAGGTCAACGCCTGATTCGGGCTTGACATCGAGACCGCTGGATCTGTCCTGAACGGCCCGTGTAAAGAAATTTGGCAATAGCCCGGATATGGAATCACGATCAGATAACAACATGATCTCGTTATGATAAATATGTCAAAGTCTCTACCGGTTATGCGCGTAGTTTGTCCGCTACGAGGTCAGGGCTCCGGCGTTGTTGATTAGCAGGCTTGTGAGCTGGGGAATTGTGGATTGAGGAGGTCTAGGCGGCGGTTGGCGGTCAAAGCGGTGATCCGGCAGGCTTCGGCGATGTTGTCGGCGCCGTTGAGGCGGTGCAGATTGATCGCGGTGTTGCGTAGCGTTGCTAGGACCTGTGCGCCGTTTCCGGTATGTGCCCTTTGACGGTCTTCGTCGAAGGTGACGTCGCGTATCCAGTGCAGGCTGTTCTCGATTCCCCAGTGTTGACGCATCCAGGTCATGATCGCGGTAGGGCGGGCGTGCTCGAACGGCAGGCTGCAGATGGCATAGACCACCTCCACGCTGCGCTGGTCGGTGGCGGTGATCAAGCGTTCACGAGTGATCCGGATGATTTGTTTTGCGTAGGGGAAGCCGATTCCTCGTGCAGCGGTGATGATTTGCGGGGTGCGGGTCTCGACACGGCCGTGGCCGCGGGAGTCGTCGGTAGCGGCTGTGGGCACCTCGGCCCAGGGCAGCGCGGTGATACGCGCAAGTATTTTGGCTTGGTTGGACTTGACGATCATCAGGTAGTGCGACTTCAAGGTGGCGCAGATCAACTTCGCGGTGACGACCTGGGTATGCATCGCATCCACGGTGACCAGCCACCGCAAGCTACCCGGCAGCAGCGTGAGCAGGGCGCGTACGCAGGGAATTTCATTGCTTTTCTCGGCGACAGCGAGTTGACCGAGCACCAATCGGGCACGGTGGGCGAACACCGACACGAGATGCGTGGCTGTCGCTTTGGCGCGTAAAGCACCACGCAGCATCTTGCCGTCCAACGCGATCGGCACCAATCCACTGGGGTCGCTGCTGGCCACGTGTGCAGTGAAGTAACTGCCCATCCTGGCGTTGAGGTCGGCGGGGTCTAGCCGAGACAAAACAGCGCGGAAGGTCTTCTCACTGGGCCGCCGGAACCGGACCCCTAATTGGGCCAACACATCATCGGGGGCGGTGGCCGCCCATGTGGCAAAACCAGCATAGCCGCGCATCCCCGCGGCAGTGGCCAGAACCGCGATCGCCAACAAAGCCATCAGCGAATACCTCCGACCGCGTGGGTCCCTCGGGTCTGGCACCGAGGCCAACACATCGAGAAACTCCGATCCGATGAGCTCGCTGCGCTCACCAGGACTCCAGCGGTCGAACACCTCTGGAACCGACGACACAGGCAATACTGAAACGGTAGGCACGGGCAACTCCAGACCAACGACGAACAGTAACCAACTCGATCGTTCTCCAGATAGCCCGTGCCTACACTCCGGCCCCAATAGCGCGGCACCAAAGATCATCAACCCAGCTCACAAGCCTGCTAATCAACAACGCCGGAGCCCTGAGCGGCAACTTTGGATCGGGAAACTTTGGTAGTTCAAATATCGGAGCCTCGAACCTCGGGAGCAATAATTTTGGATTCGGAAATCTGGGAAACTTCAATAATGGATTCTCCAATATTGGAAGTGGAAATTTCGGGTTTGGCAATAATGGCAACAACAACATCGGTATCGGGCTCAACGAAAATAATCAGGTCGGCATCGGCCTACTGAATTCCGGCACCGGCAACGTCGGTCTGTTCAACTCGGGCGATGGAAACATCGGTTTCTTCAATTCTGGTAGCGGCAATTTTGGGATTGGCAATACCGGTAACTTCGGCACGGGAATATTCAACTCGGGCAATGGCAGTACCAGCCTCTTCAATGCCGGTTCATTTAACACCGGTGTCCTGAACGTGGGTGATGGAAATACGGGAATCTTGAACACCGGCAGCTACAACATGGGGGGTTTCAATCCAGGCTCGTCCAACACGGGTTCATTTAACATCGGGGGCGCGAACACTGGTTGGTTGAATTCCGGCAGCATCAACACCGGAATTCTCAACTCGGGAGACATGAACAACGGCCTGTTCAACACGGGAGACATGAATAACGGCATCTTTTTCCGCGGCGTCGGTCAGGGCCGCCTGTACTTCGGAATCGGACTGCCCGAGCTAACGTTGCCGCCTCTTGACGTTCCGGGGATCACGGTTCCGGGCTTCAATCTGCCTGCCCTAACACTGCCCTCGATGTCGCTACCTGCCATTACGACGCCGGCGAATATCACGGTGGGTGCGTTTGATCTGCCGGGGTTGACGCTGCCGCCGTTGACGATTCCGGCGGCGACGACGCCGGCGAATATTACGGTGGGTGCGTTTAACTTGCCGGGATTGGCGATCCCATCGTTGACAATTCCATCGATATCGATACCTGCGGGTACCGCAATTGGTAGTTTTGATCTGCCGGGGATCACCACTCAGTCGATATTCGTCAACAACATCACTACGGGTTCGTTTACCACGCCTACGATAGTAACGCCCACAATAGCTGGGCCCGTTGTCACAATTCCGGGCTTCCATCTCGATTTCAAAGCGCTCATTCCCAACAACATAATTGCTTTGCAAACAGGTATCGCGGGCCAGTATCCGGCCATTGGTAATTTTTATGGGATGGAGGGGGTCTATCTCGAGACCGGAACGCTTACACTCGGGCCCATTGGCCTCAGCGGATTCACCATCAGTCCAATCTCTATCTCCGGCTTCAGCCTGCCCAACTTCACCATCCCGGGTATCAACGTTCCGCCCATTCACCTCGCCGATTTCACATTGCCGGCGATTACCACTCCCGAGTTCACGACTCCCCCGTTGAGCATCGATCCCATTGCGCTTGATGGCTTCACGCTTCCGCAGATCAGTACTCCGCAGATTACGACTGAGCCGTTCACCATCGATCCGATTGCGGTTGGTGGGTTCACGCTTCCGCAGATCAGTACTCCGCAGATTACGACTGAGCCGTTCACCATCGATCCGATTGCGGTTGGTGGGTTCACCCTCCCGCAGATCAACATTCCGCCCACGACAACAGGGGAACTCACCATCCCGCCGATAGGCCTGGCGTCTTTCACCACGCCTGCGCTCGCCATCCCGAGCATTCACGTGCCGGCCGGTACGTTGGCGCAAGTTTCGATCCCCGCCGGTTCAGGTTTCCTCAACTCGAGCACTGCGCCGTCATCGGGCTTCTTCAATGCCGGAGCGGGCGGCAGTTCTGGGTTTGGCAACAACGGATCAGGGCTGTCGGGCTGGTTCAACACAAACGCCACCGGACTGATTGGTGGCTCGGGCTACCAAAACTACGGCAGCGTGTTCTCGGGCTTCTCCAACCTGGGCACCGGTGTTTCGGGCTTCGCCAACACCGGCACGTTGCCGTTAGCGATGACCAGTCTGGTGTCGGGCTTCGCCAATGTCGGCGGCAGCCTGTCGGGCTTGTTCTTCCAGAGCGTCACCCCGTAGCCGTCGTAGCTCCTGCCGGATGGCACGGTCAATCCATCGTGCCATCCGGTTGACTGGAACCTCGCTGGGTGAACTCCCGAGCGGCAGATGTACGCCTAGTCGCCCTTGGTGATCAACTGTCGCAGCGCCACCCGGTCCGCCGTCAGCAACTCCTCGATGCGCGGGCGGTTGACCTCCGCGACAATGATCTCGCCCACGTCCTGGTTGACCTCGCTGAAGATCCCATGCGACTTCATCTTTGAGGTCTGATACTGGTTGTCTTCGGTAGGCGTGACGTAGTAGACCGCGTCAGCCTTGAACCGGTGGACCAGCCAGAGGTGGATCAAGGTCATCAGCCGCTTCTGGCGAAGCTTGTGAGCGAACGTGTTCTGGTCACGCACGGTGAGAATGCTGCGGCCGTGGCGGTCCTTGATGGGATCGAACACGACGTTGGCCAACTGTTCGTCGTCGTTGCCGTAGATTCCCAGTTCCAGCACGTCGGAGCCGGCGCGGCGAGGCCGCAGCTGAACGCGCAGCTTTTCGCCCAGCTGGTAGTGATCGCTCCACAGCGCCAGCCACTCCTCCAGCAGCTTCTTGGGCACCTCGGTCTGCACGAGATGTTGGTGCTGTGTGGAGCCCTTGCCCATCGCCTTGGTAGTCGCCGTGCGTCCGGACGAGGCTTGCAGCGCAGCATCGCTGCGCGGGCCGCCGACCAGGGTCTGTGGTGTGCGATAAGGGGACTCGACGAGGCGCATCTTGCGCTGCAGCCGAGCCAGCGCCAGCATGCCGTCCTGTCGCAACGCCGTTGCGAATTCTTCGGAGGCAACACCATCGATCTGATGCCCACCGTAGGTGATGAAGTTGAAGACGAAGCCCATCTTGCCCAGCTCTTCGGGGAAGCGCTTCATCTCCTCGTCGGTCATGCCGGTGGTATCCCAGTTGAACGACGGCGAGAGGTTGTAGGCCAACATCTGGTCCGGGAACTCGGCATGGATCGCCTCGGCGAACTGCCGCGCGTCGGCGAGGTCGGCCGTCTTGGTCTCCATCCAGAGGATGTCGGCAAATGGTGCCGCCGCAAGCGACTTGGCGATTGCATACGGTATGCCGCCCCGGATTTGGTAGTAGCCTTCTGGCGTTTTTGCCAACTCGCAGTCCCAGCCGGGGTCGACGCCCATTTCCTTCGCCTTTTGCCGAGCCGCATAAAGCGATGCGCGCGCGGCGAAAGTCCGCCATTCTTCGGGGCTCATCGGCACCGGATCGCCTTCGCTTTGACCGAACGCGAGCACCTCGGCCACGGCCTCTGCATAGGTCATCAGGCCGGCGTCGTCCTCCCACGCGGCCACGAACCGGGATTCGACTTGGTCGAAAAGGTCGTCGATGGTCTGCATCCCGTCTTCGCGCCAGGAGTTAACGGCGTCGGAGATCAGGCCCATGATGCCGGAACGCTCGAGCCAGCCGTTGGCGGCGGCGTACTCGGCATCGGCGAGAGCGTAGAGCAGGTGACCGTTGAGTTCCTTGACGTCCAGTTCGTAGAAGCGCCGGAGCATGGCCAGGAAGCAGGACTTGTAGGAGGGGATATCGAGTTTGGTGGCGCCCAGCAGGAAAGGCTGGTCGCGTTCGTCGGCGCGGCTGTCGATCAGATTGGCTGCTTCGGCATCGGTGCGCGCGACGATGATGCCCGGGACTCGCATCACGTCGAGCTGGAAACGAGCGGCGTTGAGACGCTTGATCTGTTCGTCGGACGGCACCAGAACCTTGCCGCCTTGGTGGCCGCACTTCTTGGTGCCCGGGCGCTGGTCCTCGATGTGGTAGCCAGGCACTCCAACCTCGACGAAGCGGCGGATGAGGTTGCGCACGTGTGGATCACCGCCGTGGCCGGTGTCGGCGTCGGCGATGATGAAGGGCCGAAAATCGTAGGCCGTGGTGGTGACGCGCTGCTGGTCGGTCATCTGCAGGCGCAGGTACTCCTGATTACGGTCGGCGGTAAGCAGGGCGCGTACCAGTACCGCCGCATCGTCGGGCACCTGACTCAGCGGGTAGCTGGCCAGGTCGGGTCCGGGATCCTCGGTCGTGGAACCCTTGGCCGAGGTCGCCCATCCGCCTAGGTAGATCGCCTCGATGCCCATGCGCTTCATGCTCACGGCCTGGCCCGGCGAGTACGGGCCGAAGGTGGTTACGCTCTTCTTCTCGGCGTAGAGCTCGCGTAGGCGCTGGTAGAAGGCGCCCGCGGCGGTTCGTGCGACGGTGTAGTCGTTCGGAATCGTGCCGCGCTGCTCTACGACTTGTCGCGCCGTATAGAGGCGAACAATCCCGGCAAAACGGGAACTGTCGAAGTATCGCTGTGTGTCGGCGACTTCTTGCTCGAACGGTGTGCGGACCTCAGTGTCCGTTTCGGCGATAGCCATGGGCTTGCGCTCCTTTGTGCGCCCGGTTACCTCAACGGACCGAGTGTATCTCCGTAGCACGCGACAAAATCATCGGCTAAGCGAGTCTCTGAAATCGCTCGCAGCCGGGCGGGCGGCGCCGGTATCGTTTTTCTGTGAAAACGCAATTGCGGTTCGAACGGTGGTTCCTGCCCCTTTCGGTGCCGCTGGGCCTGGGACCCAAAAGCTGCGCGGTTCGGGTCGAGGCAGGCAACCTGCACGTGCGGATGGGTTGGGCGTTCGCCGCCGACATTCCCGTAACGTCGATCAAGAGTGCCGCGCTCACCAATGCCAGGGTGTTCGCGGCGGGGGTCCACTATTCTGGCGGCCGGTGGTTGGTCAACGGGTCCGGAAAGGGCCTGGTGGCACTGACGATCGAGCCGCCGGCGCAAGCCAAGGCGGTGTTCATGTCGGTGCGGGTGCGCTCCTTGTGGATCAGTGTCACCGATCCGGATGCGCTCATTGCCGCATGCGCTACTCCCTAGCTGCGCTCAGCGCAGGCCGGGGTGCGCCCGCTGCTTCAGCCAATCTCGCTGCCCGCGGATGAAGTCGGCGTCAACGACGCTGCCGTGACCGGGGACGTAAATGGCGTCGGGTCCGCCGATCGCCAGTAGACGCTCGAGTGTTGCGGGCCATGCCGCGACGTCAGAATCGGCGTCGATGGCGGGGTCGGCGGACTCCTCGACAAGGTCACCGGTGAAGACGACGACCGGTCCGGTCTGAGCAGCCGGCGCGGTCGCCACGACCACCAGGTCTGAGCTGGTGTGGCCACGGCCGAGATGGGTGATCCGCACGCGGCGGTCGCCGAGGTGGAGGTCGGCGTCCAAGATCGGGTGCCGAGGCGGTCGCAAGGCTGCGATTGCGGTATCGATCTCCCCAGCATCGGCGCCGTGGTGCAGCGCGTCCTCGCGCAGCTGGTGGCCAGCCGAGGAGAGGTATTCGGCGACTTCGGGCGCGCAGCATATTTCGGCGCCGACAAAAGCCGAGGAGCCCAGCACGTGGTCGAAATGCTTGTGTGTCAACGCGATGTGTGCCACACGGCGGTCGGTGAGTTGCCGGATGTCGGCCTGAATTGCGGCCGCTTCGCGCAGCGTTGAACCGGAGTCGACGAGCAGTGCGTCGTCGCGGCCGATCACCAAACCGACTGTGACGTCGCAGAACGGCAGCCGACAGCGATAGACGCTGCCGGGCAGCTGTTCCCAGTCGTAGTTCACAGCTAGCAACGTAGGCCGTCGCGGGCGTGCGCGGGCCGATTGCGGCATGCGTCTTGCCGGTCGGTCTGGCTGGGAGTCGACGATTGCAGCGCCGGGCGCCAACTTACTACGGGCGATGCGCGGCGGAGTACGGCTGTGTTATGACGGAAAAGTGTTCGAGGACGCGAGTGCCGAGCAGGCCCGGGCGATCCTGGCGGCCGCGCATTGTGTCACCCAGCAGACCATCGATCCCGCCGATCCCCGCTCCGGCCGCGGCGAGGGAGTCGTCGTCGCCGCGGGCCGGTTGTTGTTTCGCCCCGCCGTGGAGATAGAGCCGAGTGGATTGGGGCGCATCGAGCCGCAGGAACTGGCTCGCGCGGTGGGGCCGGATCGTGATCTGGCCGAACACGCCGCGGCGCTGATCGCCTGCGCCTCGCTCTCCGATGGCCGGATCGATCCTGGGCGGCTGCGCAAGGTGGTCGAGTACGCCCACACGACGCATGTTCGGGCGGGCTGGGTGCGAGACGTGCTCCAGGTGGCTCGTGGGCATCTCGCCTGGGCGATGGCGGACATGACGCGACGCAACAGGTCGACCTTCCCCGGCTGGGCAAGCCCAGACGACACGCTCACCGAGATGATGCCCTACCGGGCGCAGACCGATGAGGACAAGAGGCTGGCCGCTCGGTTCCTGGCCTTGGAAGGATTGCCCAAAGGAACTTTCGGGCACCAGTTTTGGGCTCACTTCCGGCGGCACGGTTTCGGATTTCCCGGTGAAACGGAAGCGTTCACGGGATTGTTTGCTGTTCCTCATGACGGTCTACATGTGCTGTCCGGTTACAGCACCTCGATTCAGGGTGAACTGCTGGTGAGTACCTTCACCGGTGCAATGCACCGCCGCGATGCGCTGCGCGCGCATATCTTGCCGGTGATCTTCGAGTGGCACGTGGGCCACGAGGTCAACGGTATCGGCGCGCGCCGAGGAGCGCTGGACCCGGTCAAGTTCTTGGTCAGCTGGCAGCGCGGGGATTCGATGA
Organism: Mycobacterium pseudoshottsii JCM 15466; assembly: GCF_003584745.1. Taxonomy (NCBI): domain Bacteria; kingdom Bacillati; phylum Actinomycetota; class Actinomycetes; order Mycobacteriales; family Mycobacteriaceae; genus Mycobacterium; species Mycobacterium pseudoshottsii. Next base: position 3,143,577 of record NZ_AP018410.1, on the reverse strand, counting down.
CCGCCGATGTGCTGGCGCCGAATTGGGACTTCTGGTCGGTCGTGGATGCCGAACTCGACGAACTACGAGTCAGGTACGCCATTGCTCCGTTGCTGCCGGCCGACGCCGCGGCGGGTGACGAGGTCATCGTGGCGGATAAGGCGGACCCCTACGCGAACTAGCCGAGCATTATGTCGGAAAAAGTTGACATGTCGGAAATCTCCGACATATATTCGTCGGGTGTGTACCCCGGAACGCATTTGCGACCGCATCTTCGTCGCGCTGGCTAGTCCGGTGCGGCGCAAGCTACTTGAGATTCTGACCGGGCAGCCGCTATCGGCAGGTGAACTCAGCGACCGGTTCGAGCTGAGTCGCCCTGCCATCGCAGAACACCTCAAGGTGCTGCGCGAAGCCGGGCTGGTCAGTGACGAGGCGCAGGGGCGCCGGCGCATCTACCGGCTGACCGCCGAACCGCTGGCCGAGCTGGGTGAGTGGCTGCATCCATTCGAGAAGCTCTGGCGAGAAAAGTTGTACGCACTTGCCGAAGCGGCCGAGGAGCAGCAGTGAGCCCGACGATTTGCGTGGACCAGTTCGTGGCTGCGCCCCCGGAGAAAGTGTGGCGGCTGCTGACCGAACCCGATCTGCTGCGGCGCTGGTGGGCCGAGGGCGAGGTGGCCGCGGTGGTTGGGCACCAGTTCGAACTCGACATGCCGGGTTTTGGAAAGCAACCGTGCAAAGTGCTCGAGGTGGACCCGCCGCGCCGCTTCGTCTACACCTTCACCGCCGCCTGGACGCTCGCCTGGACCTTGGAGCCCGAAGGCGCTGGCACCCGGGTGTTCTTGGAGCACAGTGGCTTTGATCGCAACGATAAGCGTATGGCCGATGCGTTCCTGCGCATGGGGCCTGGCTGGCGCGATGTGGTTCTCCCCCGCCTGGCGGCGGCCGTCACGGCGACTGCCGATGGGGCCGAGAAAGCAGCCATCGGCGAGTAATTCCGCAAGCTGCGGTTCGATGAGTCCTGATATGGAGGAACAATGCGTGCTGTCGTAATCACGAAACATGGTGACCCGTCGGTCCTGCAGGTGCAGCAGTGGCCCGACCCGCCGCCGCCCGGCCCGGGTCAGCTGCGGATCGCGGTTCGCGCGGCGGGGGTGAACTTCGCTGACCACCTCGCCCGCGTGGGTCTCTACCCGGATGCACCGAAGCTTCCGGCGGTGGTTGGCTACGAAGTCGCCGGGACTGTCGAGGCGGTGGGCGCCGGCGTCGACGAAAGCCGGATCGGCGAAAGAGTTTTGGCTGGGACACGGTTCGGCGGCTATTCCGAGATAGTGAACGTCACGGCGACCGACTCGGTGGTGCTCCCCGAAGGATTGAGCTTTGAACAGGGGGCCGCGGTCCCGGTGAACTACGCAACCGCGTGGGCGGCTCTGCACGGGTACGGGTCGTTGCGGGCCGGAGAGCGTGTGCTGGTGCACGCCGCGGCCGGTGGTGTTGGCATCGCGGCTGTTCAATTCGCCAAGGCGGCGGGTGCTCAGGTGCACGGAACCGCATCTCCTGGGAAGCATCAGCGGCTTGCCGAATTGGGAGTCGATCGGGCCATCGACTACCGCCGGGACGGCTGGTGGAAGGGCCTGGACTCCTATGACCTCGTGCTCGACGCGCTCGGGGGCACCTCCCTGCGCCGATCGTATGAGCTGCTGCGGCCGGGAGGCAGGCTGGTCGGCTACGGGGTTTCCAACATGCAGGAGGGCGAGAAGCGCTCGCTGCGCCGGGTGGCCCCACATGCGCTATCGATGCTGCGCGGCTTCAACCTGATGAAGCAGCTCGAGGAGTCCAAAACCGTGATCGGTCTCAACATGCTGCGATTGTGGGACGACCGTGGCACGCTCGAGCCTTGGATCGCGCCCCTGAGTGAGGCGCTCGGTCAAGGTACCGCTGCGCCGATCGTTCACGCGGCGATACCGTTCGCCGAAGCGCCTGAAGCGCACCGCATTCTGGCGGCCCGGGAGAACATCGGCAAGGTTGTGCTGGTGCCATGAGCGTTCGGCGCGCATCGGTACACGTATAGCCAGTCGCCAATGCTGTTGTGCTATCCCGATGTTTGCCGTGTGGCCACATCCTCGAGCACCTGATAGGCAGCGTTGTAGCCCGGTATGAAGGTGATGCCCGGGCCGCCATGGCATCCAGCGCCGCCGAGGTAGAGGCCGTCGATGGGAATCGGAAAGTCGAGAAATCCCCTGGGGCCGGGGCGGTTAGGCCCCATCAGATCCGGATGCAACAACCCGTGGCAGAAGTCACCCGAGGGGGCCCCGAACATTGTTTGCATGTGATACGGCGCGAACGTGATGTAGCGGATCACAATGTCTTTGAAGTTGGGGGCGAATCGGGTGATCTTGTCGATAACGCGTTGGGCCATAATGCGTTTCAGATGACCATGTTGGTCGCGGTCGACCTCCACCGGAAACGCGTACGCATAAGCGCTGGCGGCGTGCTTGCCCGGCGGTGCGAGGCCGCTGTCGTGGACCGAGGGAATCTGCATCCCCATCGAGGGATTCTCCGGCACGATGCCTCGCCGGCAGGTTTCCCATTGCTGTTGCTGTTCCTCGGGCGTTCCGAAGATGCCGACCGACTGCTGCATTCCCGGCTCATTCAACAGCTCATAGGGTGGTGCGAATTCGGGTAGCGCGTCGAGGGCGAAGTGGATCTGTACGAAGGAGGCCCGATGGTCGCGCCCGGCCAACCGTGCCAGCAGATCTGCCGGGACGTGTTCCGGCCTGACGAGCTTGGCTAGGGTCACGTCCGGTGCCAGGTTGGACACCACGACCGGCGTGCCGATCACCGAGCCGTCGGGCAGTCGCACACCAGACACCGCCCCACGGTCAACGACGATCTCCACTACTTTCGAGCGGAATCGGATCTCGCCGCCGGCCGATGCGAAACGCTCCCGCAGATGATCGGTCAGGGCACCGATGCCGCCCCTGAGCTTGGTCATCATCGCGGTGCTGTCGTCGGGCACTGCAAGGGCAAACGCCAGGCAGGCGGCACTGCCAGGAGTAAATGGTCCACGGTAGGTGGAATTGACGGCCAGAAGCGCCAACATTCCGCGCATCACCGCATGTTTTTCCTTGTCCGGCAGGAATCGGTCAATCACGTCCATCGCGGAGCCGAATAGCATTTCGTGAATAGCCCTGCGCTCGGCCTGGTTGGTGGCGCAGGCATACATCTCGTCGAGGGTCCGGGGCGGCGTGCGCACCTCGAAGCGGCCGAGTGCCCGGGCCGGCCCCTGACTCCAGCCGATCAGCTCGGCCATGCCGGTGACAGTCGCCGAGCCGTGCTTTTCGCCTAGGTGTGAGATCAGTTGCAGCGGATCGCGATAGAAGATCATCGCCTCTTCGCCGGATTCGCCGATGTTGGTCGACATCACCTCGGGTGCCACGGTGGGCAAGGTGTCCAGCCCAAGCTCTTTGCTGATTTGGCTGGCCGTCGGAAATTGCACCGATCCTGCGATCTCGAAGTGGAAGCCGTCGATCAGTTCAACCGTTGCGGCCATTCCTCCGGCGTATGTGTTGGCTTCCATGCATAGGGTGCGAAGTCCCGCGCGTTGCAGAACCGCGGCGGCGGTCAACCCGTTGTGCCCAGCTCCCACCACGATCGCGTCATAGTCCGTCACGGCTATTTCCTCCCGAGTAGGCAATGCGCACGTCCCAGGTTATGTCAGTACTGACATATTTTGAAGATGTCAGCCCTGACATCTTTTGCGCCGCTGAGATAGCATCGGCGCGAGATGACCGTGCCCACCAACCGTCACGAACTGCGTCGACGATCCACCCACGAAGCGCTGCGGCGGGCTGCATTAAAGAGCTTTGCGCGTAAGGGATTTGCTCAGGTGACGGTGACCGAGCTGGCACGAGAGGCCGGTGTTACCGAACGGACGTTCTTCCGGCATTTTCCGACCAAAGAAGCGGTGCTGTTCCAGGACTATGAGAACCAGCTGGAGTGGCTCGCGCGGGCGCTTGCCCAACGCCCGGTGTCCGAGCCGCTCTTTGATGCGGTCTTGGCCAGTGTCGCCGCCTTTCCGCATGATCTGGAAGTGGTGCGCCAGGCCGCAACCGCTCGAAGCGAGTTGACCAGCGCGGATCGGATCGCTAGCCATCTGCGGGTGGTGCAGTCGTCGTTCGCGCAGGTGCTGACCGCGTTCGTCAGAGACCGGTATGCGGATGTGGCCAATGTCGACCTTGTTGCGGAGGTCGCCGGCGCGACGATTGCAGCGGCTCTTGTGGTGGCGGTGGAAAATTGGGGCCGCTACGGGTGTGCCGAAGACCTCGGCGAACTGGTGGCCGCGAGCCTGGATCTGGTGCGGTCCGGTTTGGCGCCGCTGTCCTAGCGGCGGTGAAGGTGTCCGGTATTGTCAACGGCGCTGCGTTGCGCCAGTCGCGGCTTCTGGTCTACGGCGCCTTGGGGCATGGCAGGCCAGGGCAACCGAAATTCGTAGGCGGGCAGGACAAGTCCAGTATTTCTGAAGTGTGAGTGTTACGCCAGGGATCGGCCATGGCGGGGCTGCCCTTGATGTGCGTGATGCATTGGAGGCGCATTGTTGTGAGCCTGCGGGTTCGTGCAGGGGTGGCGAGCGCCGGTACGGCCGCTACCGCGCTGGCCGATTACGGTGTCGCGGGGTTGGGTCGGATCGGTGAGCCTGGCTGTTGCGGAGGTAGTCGGGCATGACATCGCCGCTCTGGATGGCTTCGCCGCCTGAGGTGCATTCGTCGTTGCCGAGCACTGGACCGGGGCCCGGAGGAATCCTGGTGGCCGCCGCCGGGTGGCTATCGCTGGGTGCGCTTTTCGAGGCAACAGCGGCAGAGGTCGATCATCAAATTTGCGAAGCGATACGCCTCTGGCAGGGCCGTGCTGCCGATGATTATGTAGCAGCGCACACCCCTTACGTGGTGTGGCTCGACCACGCCGCAATCGTCTGTCAGCGGGCTGGTGCTGCGCTCCAGATGATGGTGGCGGCATATGGCGATGCCTTAGCCGAGATGCCCACGATGGCGGAATTGCAGGAAAATCATGCTGTACACGGGGTGCTGGTCGCGACGAATTTCTTTGGCCTAAACGGGGTTCCCATAGCTGTGAACGAGGCGGACTATGTGCGGATGTGGATCCAGGCCGCCGGCGTGATGGGCGTTTATGAATCCTGCACGAGTGCGGCGCTACTCGAGGTGCCGCCGACCTGCCCATCCCCGGTGTTGGTCAATCCCGGCGTCGAGGGGGTTGGCAATGCCACCAGTTGGTCCGGCTTCGCCGACAGCGACGAATTCTCCGTCTCTTCCTTCAACGACGGCGTTCTTGGGCTGGACGTTGCGGGGGAACTATGCGAGTTTGACCCGTTCGACGGCCTTGATCTTGACGGTTGCCAGTTGGTCAGCGTCTCCACGACTCAGGGATTCGGCGCAGCTATGGATGTGACCGCAGCACCGGGCTCGCCGCTTTCGGGAGCGGCGTTAGCTCCCACCGGCCACATCTGCGCTGGGGTGCCGTTGGCGACCAGCACGCCGTTGGGGGTCACCCGTCACGTTGGCGACCTTCAGATGATGGCAGCACGAGACAACTCCGATCGCGCTGTGGTGGACGCACCCCACGAAATACTCGTCAGTGATTCTCGCGGGGGCACAGCCCAGTCGGGGCGTCAGGTTCGGTGCGTCCCGGAGTGGGATCGGCCTCCGTGGTGCAGGCAGCGTCCGATGGGAGGCCGGTGTCGGAGCTGGCAGGCGGCCGTGGTGCAGGAACGGTGGGCTTCGCGGGGGTCTCCGCCACCGGCACCAAGGTGCGGCCCGCGGGTTTGTCGGCGACCGGTGGTGGTGAATTCGGCAGTGGTGCCGGCGTGCCCGTCTTGCCGGCTACCTGGCCGCTGCAGGTTGTCGGCTCCACTAGCGGTAGCGGGGTCTCGCCGCCGGCCCTGTGAGAGCACACCACCGACAACTACCGACGACCCAGAGCGCAACAGCTGGCAGCCCTTCCCGCCGGCCAGCGCGGGGGCCATGGCTTCCCGTTCGTGGCCGCCGACCGGGATCCGATGCGCTTCGGGGTATGCCGCCGTCCTCGGCCACTATCAGATATGAGATCGCAAACCCTGCTCGGTGAGCATCGACTCGTCGACGGCTATGCGGCGTATGTCTTCGTCGACCCCGAGGCTGTCAAACATCACAAAATTGACGTGCTGTCAAGTGAATTATTAGCGCTATTCGGGCGGGCGTGCCATGACTCGCCGCTGCGATTGCTGGTTACAGCGAGGTAATTCCGTCTCTCCATATCGTGCTACATCACCGCAGGCTAACGTGCCATATGGGCGAATGCGTGTTCGGCGCTTATGCGAACTCCCCGCAGCAAAAATTCATCGCATCATGAAATGTAGATTCTAGAATGTAGTTTTGAATTCAAAATGAGCTTCATTTGTTAAACGTGTGCGAAAATTCCGCCATTTTGTGCTCACATTTCTCTGGTCGATGTCAGGATTGCCTACGTGGCCAGCTGCGCGAGGCCACGCCGAACGCAGGACCAGAGAGGAGCCATCATTTTCACGCTAAAAGCAACTCGCTCCAAGGGGTCTGCGCGGGTGTCCGCCGCGGCGACGTCTCCCCTACTTCGACCGGAATCGGCGCCTGCACCGCCGCCGCCGCCGTCTTTACCGCAGTCTGCCGAAGCCGGAAATCATCGGATCGTGAGATGTGAACGAGTTCCGTCGAGATCGCTGTCTTACGACCAACGTTCGGCGCTGCTGGACCGTCTTTATTCTGTCTACAGCGAGACCATGTACGGGCACACGCGCGAACAATTCGAAGAGCACCTGTTCAGCGCTGGCGAGCTCACGTTTGCGCTTTATTACGGCACTTTTGGCGAGTTGGCCGGGTTCGCCATTAACGGTGTTCAATGCGTCACTCATGGGAAAAGTCGGATGGCGGCGTTTTCCGGCGGTGGCTTCTTCCGGCCCGGGTATAACGGATGCGGCGTGGTCGCCATGTTTTTCGGACTGCGTCAGGCGCTGCGCTTCAAACTCCGCCAGCCGGGCACCGCTTTAGGGTACCTCGCTCGCACCTCCTCACCGGTTGCCTACTGCCTGTTCACCCGGACCATGCCGCGGGTATATCCGTGTCGCACCTGCGCGACGCCGGCTGAGGTCGACAACTTGGTGCGGAGCATTGGCGAGGGCCGACACTACGTTCGGACCAACGCGGATTCCTGGGTGGTGCGCTCGGACGGGATTCCGCGCGACGCGTCTCGCATGAGCAAGCTCGACGATCACCCGGACGTGAGGTTCTACAGCCGAATCAATCCGCGATTCTGCGAGGGTGATGCTCTGTTGGTCTGGATACCGCTCAATGCCGCCAACATCTTCGGCGGGTTGTATCGCCAGGTAAGGCTGCGCGTCTTCCGATGGTCGCAGTAGTTCGCAACGGCTGGACACGCGAGGGCGCCCGCCAGGTGCTACTCGCGGTAGGTGCCGGTGTGTTGTATGGCAGCTGGGCGGCGTTTGCCAATCAGGCGGGCGGCGCCGCGGTGGCGCTGCGCGCGGCTTTGACACAGATGCTGTTGAGTATGGCCGCGACCCTGATGTTGGAGCTGGTGCTGGAGCGGCTATTTCGCTTGGGGCGCACTCCCAGACGCGGCTTTTGGCTGTCGTGGCTGGGGTCGTCGATGCTGGCCGCGACCGCATTGGTGACGGGGCACGTCCTGGTAGGTACGCCGCACGTTGCCACCACGATCGCGCCGTCACTGATGGTCGGCACCGCATTCTGCTATCTATATGCGTGCGGGATGCTCGCGCGCCGCGGACGCGGGCACCCGAGTCTGGCGGCGTAGATACCAGCAGTTCGAAATGCGCTGCTCACCCCGGTAGGCTGCAGTGCTATGGGCTCGAAGGTAATGGCATCCCACGCGGCGCGCCTTGGCGCTGCGGGATTGCTGCTTGCGGGCTGGGCGGGGTCGATGGGCGTTGCCGCGGCCGATCCCCAACCAGCGCCGCCCGCGCCGAAGACGACGATGGATCACGACGGCACGTATGCCGTGGGCACCGACATCGTTCCCGGTACCTATACGTCGGCGGGGCCGGTCGGCGACGGGACCTGTTATTGGAAGCGCATGAGCAACCCCGATGGCGCCCTCATCGACAACGCGATGACCAAGAAGCCTCAGGTAGTGCAAATCGAGCCGACCGACAAGGCGTTCAAGACGAGCGGCTGCCAACCCTGGCAGAGCACCCCTGACGCCGATGTGCCCGCCGAGCTTCCCGGCCCGGCCGCCGGGGGCCAGCTGCAGATGAATCTGGGGATACTCAACGGGCTGCTCGCTCCGAATGGTCAGCAAGTACCCCCGTCCTAATTGAGGTCGATCTTGGGCAGCGGTCGCACCGCGGCAAGTGATGCGCAACAAGTCGTCGTCATCGGTGCCGGCGTCAGCGGGCTGACGTCGGCCCTGTGCCTGGCCGAAGCGGGTTGGCCGGTGCGGGTGTGGACCGATCTGCTGCCACGGCAAACCACCTCCGCGGTGGCGGGTGCGGTGTGGCGACCGCGATTTGTGGAACCCGTCGTCAAGACCCGAAAGTGGGCCGAGCAGTCACTGCATCGGTTTCGCGAGCTGGCCGACGATCCGACCAGCGGTGTGCAGCTGATGCCCGCTATCAGTGTTGGGGAGATAGCCGAGGTGGACGTGACGGCGTCTGGGGAGGACATGATTCCCGGCCTGCGTCCGGTCGCCGATACCGACGTTCCGGACGGCTTTCCCGCGGCCACTGCAGCGACCCTGCCGATGATCGATATGCCCCGCTACCTTGATTACTTGACGACGCGGCTTGCCGCGGCGGGTTGTGAAATTGAGATACACCCGGGTGCGGTCGCTGACCGAAGCCGCTCAGAGCGCGCCGATCGTGATCAACTGTTCTGGTCTGGGTGCCAGGGAGTTGGCCGGCGATGACACCCTTCGGCCGCGATTTGGCCAGCATGTTGTGCTGGCCAACCCCGGCTTGGACCAACTGTTCATGCAGCTAGGTGATGGCCCGGAATGGATCTGCTACTTCCCTCACCCGCACCGGGTGGTGTGCGGCGGCATCAGCATTCTTGATCGCTGGGACACCACTGCGGATCCCCAGGTGACCGACCGTATCCTGCGAGACTGCCGGCGGATCGAACCCAGATTGGCCGACGCGCCGGTCATCGAAACAATTACCGGATTGCGGCCCGATCGGCCGTCGGTGCGTGTGGAAGTCGAACAGATTGGGGCGACGCGGTGTATTCACAACTACGGTCACGGGGGCGATGGTGTGACTTTGTCGTGGGGTTGCGCGCTTGATGTTGCGCGGCTGGCCGGCCTCGATTGCTGAAGGGCAGGGCCCGCTCAGTGCCCGTTGGGAACGGGCGACAACGCGGCTTCGACCGACGAATACATCGGCAGCAGACGGCGCAGTCCACACGCGGCAATGGTGCGGGCAACGATGGGCTGGTTGCTCACCAATCGCAGATTCACGCCGCGCCGACGGCACCGCACCGACTCTTGGGCCAAAACCGCATAGGCACATGAGCCAATGAAATCCAGGTCACGAATATCGATCACGAACGGACCCGGCGCGATGGCGATGGCAGCGCTGCGATTCACCAACCGCTGCCAGACCACCTCATTGCTGGCGTCAACGTCTCCTCCGACGTGAACAACCACTGCCGAGCCGGTGCACTCGGTGACCGCCCGTAGACCGGTATGCGGATCCCCGGCGGGTGAACTCAGCCGGGTGCTCGATGAACTAGGCGATGACCCCATCGCGACGGTGTTCACTCTTCGCACTATCCCGTCCTAGTGTGCCGTTAGGTAGCGCCGACCTGGATCCGCGAGGACAAACCATCGGTCCTCGCAATCGCAGCAGAGCTACTGTCTCCGAGCGCGTTAGCGAGCTGTGTTCGTAAGCATATGTGCAACTGTGGCTGACAACATAGGGTGTCGCGTGCGGTAATTTTGGGCGCTCTTGCCCGGCAAGTTTGTCACATCGATCGACGTAGGTGGCTGAACTTCAATTTATGGTCGTGTTCTACCTGCCCTCAGCAACCTAATCGAAGGCCAACTAATAATGGCTAGCCGCGCGCTACGCGGCGCAAATCACGAGTCAGCAACGACAGAAGCCAGCTCACGATCGACAAGAGGATGGCGGCCCAGACGGCGGTCCACCAGAAGTGGTCGATCTGCAGGCCCCACCTGGTGGTGTCTTCGGTGATCCGGGCGGTGATCCACAACATGAACGCGTTGATGACGACGTGAATGAGGCCCAGCGTCAGGATGTAGAGCGGGATTGACAGAAATTGCACGATGGGCTTGATGATGGCGTTGACGAGGCCGAAGATCACCGCGACAACGAAGATGATCCCGATCTTCTCCAACGTCGTGTCGCCACCGACAAATCGGATCCCCGAGATGCAGAGCGTGACCACCCACAATGCAAATCCTGTGACGGCGGCGCGTAGCAGAAAAGGTCCCATGCGCCGATCCTGCCATTCAATTCAGCTCGTAGAAGCGCTGGGCGTTGAGTCCAGCGATCTTGTTCCGAGACTGTTCACCGATGTCGGTCCTGGTGCGCAGCTGCTTCGTGCTCTCGGGCCACTCGCCGTCCCAATGCGGGTAGTCGCTGGCGAACATGATGAAGTCATCGCCCAGCACGTCAATCACGCCAGGCAGGATTGGCTCGTCGGGCTCGCAGGTCACCCAGACGTTGCCGGCGCGCAGGTAGTCGTGCGGGTCGCGGCGCCAGCCTCCGTCGATCCAGTCACTGCGCTTCTCGTAGTGCTCGTGCAGGCGGTCGACAAAGAAGGGGACCCAGCCGACGCCCGCCTCCAGAAAGGCAACTCGCAATCGGGGATGACGGTCAAAGACACCGCCCGAGACCAGCGCGGTCATCGCCGTCATCTGGTCGAAAGGGAAGCTGATGCAGTGCACCTGGATGTAGTTGGTGAAGCGGTCCACGCCGATTTTGGGCAGGTGCATACCGGGGGCGCCGTGAATTCCCAGCGGCATCCCCTGCTCGACGGCGGCGGCGTAGAACGGATCCAGGTCGGCATGGTCAAGGTTGCGGGACTTGAGCGCGGGTGGGACCAACGTTGCGACCAGCCCCAGCTCGTTGGCCTCTTTCATGATGTCGATGGCCACTTGCCCGTGTTCGATGGGAGTGACACCGACACCGCGTAGTCGCCCGTTTGTCGGGGCACAGAAGTCCGCGATCCACTCGTTGTAGAGGCGCGCGAAACCGGCGGCGAACGCCGGGTCTTCCAGGCTGGGAACGCAGAGCCCGACGCTGGGATAGAGCACCATCGTGTCCAGGTGATCGCGATCGGCGTCGGCGAGTACCCCATCGGCTGTCGCACAGTTGATTCCGGGAGCTTTGCTGATGCCGTGTTGGGGCGGACACCCGGCCCCGGGACCGTTGTCCTGCGGGTAGTGCCGGCCCTCGATCATCAGATGCGGTCGACCGCGCGTAGTGAGTCGCACCCGGTCCGGCCAACGACGCAGCGCTTCGCCGGTCAGCGACGCGTTTTCGGCGACATGTCCATCGGCATCGATGATTCGCATATACGCCCAAGCTACTCGCGAGTGGCCGCCACCCCAGGTGCGCGGTCCGGCGTGCGGTACGCCACGATGCAGAACGTGAAAACACCGTGGCTGAACGTCGACCAGCGGAATTCGTTTATCGCGGCGTTCTTGGGCTGGACGATGGACGCGTTTGACTACTTCATCGTGGTGCTGGTCTACGCCGACATCGCCAAAACCTTTCATCACACCAAGACCGAAGTCGCGTTCGTGACCACCGCGACGCTGGCCATGCGGCCGGTGGGTGCGTTGATCTTCGGGCTGTGGGCAGATCGGGTCGGCAGGCGCGTTCCGCTCATGGTCGACGTGGCCTTGTACTCGGTGGTCGGGTTCTTGTGCGCCTTTGCCCCCAACTTCACGGTGCTGGTGATCTTGCGCCTGCTCTATGGCATCGGCATGGGTGGTGAGTGGGGATTGGGTGCGGCGCTTGCCATGGAGAAGGTTCCCGTCGGTCGGCGCGGATTTTTCTCGGGGCTGCTGCAAGAGGGCTATGCGTTCGGCTATCTGCTGGCCACGGTGTCGAGCCTGGTGGTGATGAACTGGCTGGGTCTGTCCTGGCGCTGGCTGTTCGGGTTGTCCATCATCCCCGCGTTGATCAGCCTGATCATTCGGTACCGGGTGAAGGAATCCGAGGTGTGGGAGGCCGCGCAGGACCGGATGAGGCTCACCAAGACCCGAGTCCGAGACGTGCTGCGCAACGCGGCGATCATCCGGCGGTTCGTCTACCTGGTGTTGCTGATGACCGCCTTCAACTGGATGAGCCACGGTACCCAGGACGTCTACCCGAGTTTCCTCACCGCCACCACCGACCACGGTGCCGGATTGTCGTCGGCTACCGCCCGCTGGATCGTGGTCGTCTACAACGCGGGCGCCATCATCGGCGGGCTGATGTTCGGCACCCTTTCACAGCGCTTCGGCCGGCGATACACGATTGCGTTCTGCGCGGTATTGGCGTTGCCGATCGTGCCGATATTCGCTTATTCGCGTACCGCCGCGATGCTGTGCCTGGGTTCCTTCTTGATGCAGCTATGCGTGCAGGGGGCCTGGGGCGTGATCCCGGCGCACTTGACCGAGATGTCGCCGGACGCCATTCGCGGCCTCTACCCCGGGGTCACCTATCAGCTCGGCAACCTGCTGGCGGCGATGAACCTGCCCATTCAGGAACATCTGGCCGAAACCCACGGGTATCCGTTTGCCTTGGCCGTGACAATCGTGCCGGTGTTGACCGTGGTCGCGGTGCTGGCGCTGATCGGCAAGGACGCGACCGGTGTCCACTTCGGCACTGCCGAGACCGCCTTTTTACCAGGGAAGACATGACGCAGACAGCGTCGGGATCGCGAAATGCGCGCTCCGGCTAGCCCGACTCGGGAGCGGTCGCCGCACGATCGACCGGCGGCGAATCGTCGGCCGAGTTATTCGCTCAACGCACGCCGCAACAGGTGCATGGCAACGGTCGTTGAGCGTTCGCGGATGTCGGACCGATTTCCGGGCAGCCGCAGCGTTCGAGTGACGTTGCGACCGTCGCCGACCAACACGCAAAAACAGACTGTCCCGACCGGCTTTTGCTCGGTTCCCCCACCGGGACCGGCGATTCCGGTAATCGCGACCGCGGTGTCGGCGCCGAAGCGCTGCAATGCCCCCGCCGCCATGGCCTGCGCCACCGGTTCTGAAACTGCCCCGTGCATCTCGATCAGTGCTGGGTCGACGCCGAGCAACTCGGCCTTGGCCTCATTGGAGTAACTCACCACACCGCCCATGACATAGGCCGAAGAGCCAGGGCGGTCGGTGAGCCGAGCGGCCAGGACTCCAGCGGTGCACGATTCCGCGGTCGCGATGCGCCGGTCGGCAAGCAATCGTGCCACCAGATCGTCCACCTGCGAGCCGTCTTCGGAGTAGATTTGATCGCCATGGCGATCGCGCAGCAGTCGCGCTACTTGCGCATAGGTGTCTGCCGCGCCCGGTTCGTACCGCGTGACCATCTCGATTTCTCCGCGCCGCAGGCATGTCGTGATCTCTAGCGCGCCAAAATCGGGGATGGTCGTCTCGGCACTGCGCAAGGTCTCGGCCAACCCGGACTCCGGCAGTCCGAACATCCGTATTGTCTCTTGCCGGTAGGTCGTTCGGCCGGCGATCGCCTCCTGCGCCCCGGGCATCTGAATGGCACTGTGCCACATGGGCTGAAGCTCGCGCGGGGGTCCTGGAAGCACCATGACCGCCGGCTTTCCCGGCACCACCAGACCAGGCGCGGTACCCACCGGATTGATCACTTGCGCACCAACCGGGATCATCGCTTGCTTCTGATTGGCGGCCAGTACCGAGTCGAAGTTGCCGGGGTCGAAACCCGGGTTGCGCGCCATCAGCCTCTTGAGGATGTTGGCGATCGTGTCTTCCAGTTCCGCGTCCAGTATCAGCTCGCGTCCACAGAAACGGGCGACCACCTCGACGGTCATGTCATCGGCCGTAGGTCCTAGGCCACCGCTGGTGATGATCAGGTCGAGGTCCTGGTCTGCCATGAATCGCAGCTGCGCTTCGATGTCGGCAGGGCGGTCGCCGCAGATGGTGATGTGGGCCAGCTCGACACCCAGCTCGAGCAGCTGGTCGGCGATCCACGGGCCGTTGCGATCTTGGACACGGCCGGTGAGAACCTCAGTTCCGGTGACCACGATGCCCGCACGTGCGCTCACCGGCCTCAGCCTACGCACCGGCCGATCCGGCGACGAAAGTGCCTTCTTGGCAAGTCGATTAATGCCCAGCTGGGGTGCGACGGCCGGGGCCGCACATTCGGCGCTCAGCGCCTGCAGGTGATCTAGTGGCCCGGGGCGCCAGGTTGACCCGGTTGGCCCGGCTGACCAGGCTGGCCGGGCTGACCGGGGGTTCCGCCGGGGCCCGGTTCGCCGCCGGCGCCGCCCGGACCACCCTCGCCGGGCCGACCACCTATGCCAGGTGCACCGCCCGGTCCGCCGTCGCCGCCCCGGCCGCCTTGACCTCCAGGACCGCCGGCACCGCCCCTGCCGCCGGCACCACCGCGGCCACCCGCCCCGCCTTGGCCGTCTTGGCCGCCGGGCTCACCGGTATCGCTACTCATGCGATTCGCGCCGGTAGGGGTGTGCAGTGACGAGCCATCGGTGTGCCTCCTGGTGGGCCAGCCAAACTTCCTCGGTTCTGTCACGTTATCTCAGCGGCCGCCTCGACCGGCATCAGACTCCAGGCCGTGCCGTGGCAGTCCCTCCGCTTTGGTCCGCGTCGTCGCGGCTGGCTGGCCGAAGCCGGCCGGTTGATGGCGTTTCCGGCGGTGCGCGACGGACAATGGGCCCATGATCGAGCTAGAGGTAGTCCAGGCTGACGTCACGAAGCTCGAACTCGACGCGATCACCAACGCCGCCAATACCCAACTTCGCCATGCCGGTGGCGTCGCAGCGGCCATCTCCCGCGCCGGTGGGCCGGATATCCAGCGTGAATCGAATGAAAAGGCGCCGATCGGGCTCGGAGAAGCGGTCGAAACCACGGCCGGCGAGATGCCGGCGCGCTACGTGATCCACGCGGCGACAATGGAGCTGGGCGGTCCTACCTCGTCCGAGCTCATCTCTCGGGCCGCCAGCTCTGCCTTGGGCAAGGCCGATGAGCTCGGTTGCCGCTCGCTGGCCTTGGTGGCATTTGGCATCGGCGTCGGCGGCTTCCCGCTCGAACGGGCGGCACGGCTGATGGTCGAAGCGGTGCGGCGACACCACCCGGGTTCGCTAAAGCGGGTGGTTTTTGCCGTGCACGGAAATGCGGCCGAGAAAGCATTTGTCGCTGCAGTGCAGGCCTAAGGTGCTGGCTGATCGCTGCCGGGCTGAGCTAGGTAACGCTCTACCGACGCGACTTTGCCGGTCATTGCGTCACTGGCTTCCCGGCGCCAGTCCGCCTTGATCACGGTGCTGACTCGCGGCGCGCGGGCCGCGACGGCCTCCACCGCGCGCTGTACCACCGCCATGACCTCTTCCCAGGTATCGCCTTCGATCACGGTGAACATCGAGTCCGTCTGGTTGGGCAACCCGGAATCGCGAACCACCCGAACCGCTTCGGCCACGATCTCGCCAACGCCTTCACCAACGCCCATCGGGGTAACGGAAAACGCGACAAGCACAGACACGCTTTTCTCCTATGTCAAGCCGCTGTCGGTCGGCACGGCCGTACTCGGCACCGCGACGGCCAGGACCGCAGCCACGGCAGCAAGAATCCGGCCCTCAGCACGATACGCCCCGCAGTGGGAGAACAGCCGTCCGCAATTGGCGAGATCGGTTGCTTCCACCAGTGCCGCCGCTACCGCCAGACCAAGCGATCGGATTTCCGCCACCGCAACACGTGGCACCCGCACGCTCACAGCGACATGCGCCTACCCAGACCGGCCCCTTGGCGCTGCGACCCGACCTGGCAGCATCGAGGCCCATACGGGTTCTGGTGCAACGGGTGTGCTCGGCAGCGGTGACGGTCGACGGTGACGTGGTCGGCGCCGTCCGGCCGCCCGGCCAGGGACTGCTGGCCTTCGTCGGTGTGACTCACGGTGACGACGGCGACAAGGCCCGGCGGCTTGCCGAAAAGCTCTGGTATTTGCGTATTCTCACCGACGAGAAATCGGCTTCTGACCTTGGCGCGCCGATTCTGGTGGTCAGTCAGTTCACGCTCTACGCCGATACCGTCAAGGGACGGCGGCCATCGTGGAACGCTGCGGCGCCGAGGGCGGTGGCCGAGCCGCTGGTGGCCGCGTTCGCTGAGGCCTTGCGGGCGCTGGGCGCCCACGTGGAAGCCGGTGTCTTCGGGGCCCACATGCAGGTTGAGCTCATCAACGACGGTCCGGTGACCGTCATGCTGGAACTGTGATCGCGTGCGGCGGTAGGTTGGCGCCGTAGCGGGAGGTATCGATGACTACATCCGAATATGGATCTCGTCGTTCCGACGATGACCAGTGGGACATCGTCAGCGGCGTCGGTTACACCGCATTGCTGGTGGCGGGATGGCGCGCGCTGGACACGGTCGGGTCGCAACCGCTGGCTCCCGACGAGTATGCGAAGTACTTCATCGCGGCGTCCGGGGATGCGTATTTGAACGACCAACTCGCCCATCCGCCAACCTCCGTGGACGAAACCGCGTTCCCCCGCCTCTACGGAGTCCAGACCCGGTTTTTCGATGACTTTTTCCGCTCCGCCGCCGCCGCGGGAACCAAACAGGCGGTGATCGTCGCCGCCGGTCTTGACTCGCGGGCCTATCGGCTCGAATGGCCATCCGGAACAACGGTATTCGAAATCGACCTGCCACAAGTTCTCGAGTTCAAAGCACGGGTGCTGCAGCGCCATGGTGTCGAGCCCAAAGCGCGACGAAACGAGGTAGCGGCGGATCTGCGCACCGACTGGCCGGCGACGCTGCACGCAGCGGGGTTCGAGCCGGGTCAGCCCAGCGCCTGGTCGGTGGAAGGACTGTTGCCATATCTGACCGCTGACGCGCAAGATGCCCTATTCGCGCGGATCGATGACCTTTGTGCGCCGGGCAGCCGAATCGCCACGGGGGCCCTGGGGTCGCGGTTGGATCACGATCAGCTCGTCGCCCTGGAGCAGACGCACCCCGGGGTCAATCTGTCTGGCGACGTGAACTTCTCTGCCTTGACGTATGACGACAAGACCAATCCGGCCCAATGGCTGGCGGCGCGCGGGTGGGTCGTCGAACCTGTTCGCAACACGCTCGAGTTGGAAGCCGGCTATGGAATGACGCCCCCCGCGGTGGATGTGCGCCTCGACGCCATCATGCACTCCGAGTACATCGTCGCTACTAAACCTTGAGCAGCACCTTCACGTCATTGCCGGACCGGGAACCGGCAATCGAGTACCCCTTGGCAGCTTCGTCCAGTGGCAATGAAGTGGTGAAGATCCCGTCCACATCAAGGCGTCCCGACTCGAGCAACGGAATCAATTCTGACCAGGTGCGCTGCACGGGTGCGATGGTCAGTCGCAATGTGATGCCGCGCAGCAGGCAGGTCAGGGCGGGAAGCGGAAACGGCTGCAGATCGTGAACGCCGACAACGGACACGGTGCCGCCGGCCCGAACGGCGTTGAGCGCGTCGGTCATTGATGCGTCGGTGCCCACGGCATCAATCACCGAATCGGCGCCGCGCCCACTCGTCGCTGCGACAATGGCCTCGGCCGCCGGAGAAGCGACGGCGGTCGCTCGCCATTCGGCGGCCCGCTGCAAGCGCCCCTGCACTCGATCCACCGCGAACACGGTCGCAGCGCCTTGGGCGAGGACACTGCGCACCGCGCACAGCCCCACCGCGCCCAGGCCGATGACTGCCACCGTTGCGCCAAAGGGGATATCGGCCCGGCGTGCGGCCGCTCAGCCGGTTGCGAGGTTGTCGGTGAGCAGCAACGCCTGCTCGGTGGTGATTGCAGCGGGAATCTTGAGCACCTGGAAGTCCGCGGCCGGGACCGCGAGCAGGTCGGCCTGCGCGCCGCCCAGCGCGCCGGATCCGAAGATCTGTGGCCCGGAAACACACATCGCCGGATCGCGGGTGGCGCAACCCGCGCAGGCGCCGCATCCGGCCACCGAGGACACCATGACCTGGTCACCCACTTCGACGGTGTGGACGTCGGGTCCTTTCTCCACCACCGTGCCAACCGCCTCATGACCCAGGGCCACCGGCTCGGCCAGGGGGTATTCGCCCTCGTAGAAATGCAGGTCGGAGCCGCAGATACCCGCGGCGCTCACGACGACTATGACTCCGTCAGATCCGGGCAGTGCCGGGTCGGGACGGTTGTCGACGCGGATACTGCCCGGCCCGTCGATGACTACGGTGCGCATGTCGGCGTGCTCACTTTCTTTGTCGGAGAACGAACTTAGACCAATCGGGCTGACGTACCGCGGCCCAATACTCGTTGAGCCGCCACGGGCTGACCGTATGAATTTCCCCGTCGGCGTTCTTGAAGTAGGAATGCTTGACGGCCGGGTGCGACCACACCATCTTCTTGATCTCGGCTTGCGTCCGCTCGTGCCAGCCCGCGGCCGCTTCGTCAGTCGGTTCCAGTGAACCAATGCTATCGGCCACCAAGCGTTCCAGGCACAGGTTGATATAGCGCATTTGAAGTTCCGATTGAAAGATCAGGCTGCCGCCGTGAGCGAGATGCGTGCCGGGCCCGTAGATGAGAAAGAGATTGGGAAATCCCGGAACCGTGATCCCCAGGTAGGCGTAGGGCCGTCTCCCCCACACGCGGTGCAGGTCGATTCCATTGCGGCCGATGACCTGCAGCGGCCACAGCACATCGGTGTGCCGAAAGCCGGTAGCGTAGACAATCACGTCAACGCTGTGCGTCACGCCGTCTTCGGTAACGATGCCGGTGGGTGTGATGCGTCGAATCGGAGTGCGCACCAAGTCCACGTTGTCGCGCTGCAGCGTGGCCAGCCAGCTACCGTTGTCCTGCAGGGTCCGCTTGCCGGTAGCCGGATAGTCGGGCAGCACCTTGCTCAATAGCGCGTCGCCGTCGGCGACTTGGCTGCTGATCCACTGGCTGAACATCATCCGCGCCGCGGCGTTGATATCGCTGACCGCATAGTCCTGGTCGGCGTAGTTCGGATCGGTACGGGCGGCGTCGAGGCCCTTGTCGGCTCCCGGCCAGAGCAGCAGGAATCGGTACCACCTGCCGTAGAACGGCAGGTGGCGCATCGCCCAGCGCACGCCGTCTCCGACTTCGTCGTGATACATGGTGTTGGGAAACATCCATTGGGCCGTGCGCTGAAACACGGACAGCTGCGCCACATCCTCGGCGATCGCCGGTGCGATCTGGAAACCGCTGGCGCCGGCGCCGACCAGGGCGACCCGCTTACCGGTCAGGTCCACCGACCGGTCCCAGGCTGCGGAGTGAAACGATGGCCCGGCAAAGGTGTCGGCACCGTCGAATTCCGGGACATAGGGACGGTTCAGCTGACCCACGGCGGTGATGAGCGCCCGCGCGGAGAGGGTGCGCGTGGTGCCGTCGGCCGACCGCAGCCGAACGGTCCAGACTCCGTCGTCATCGTTCCACTCGGCCCCCAGGGCTTCGGTATTCCACTGGATATGCCGACCCAGATCGTGCGTGTCGATCGCCTTTGCGAAATAGTCCTGCAGCTCCCACTGTTCGGCGAAGAAATGCGTCCAATCGTTGTTGGGTTCAAAGCTGTAGCAGTAGAAATGGTTGGCTACATCAACACGCGCGCCGGGATAGCGGTTTTCCCAGGGCTCCGGCGTTGTTGATTGGCAGGCTTGTGAGCTGGGTTGATGATCTTTGGTGCCGCGCTATTGGGGCCGGAGTGTAGGCACGGGCTATCTGGAGAACGATCGAGTTGGTTACTGTTCGTCGTTGGTCTGGAGTTGCCCGTGCCTACCGTTTCAGTATTGCGTGTGTCGTCGGTTCCAGAGGTGTTCGACCGCTGGAGTCCTGGTGAGCGCAGCGAGCTCATCGGATCGGAGTTTCTCGATGTGTTGGCCTCGGTGCCAGACCCGAGGGGCCCACGCGGTCGGAGGTATTCGCTGATGGCTTTGTTGGCGATCGCGGTTCTGGCCACTGCCGCGGGGATGCGCGGCTATGCTGGTTTTGCCACATGGGCGGCCACCGCTCCCGATGATGTGTTGGCCCAATTAGGGGTCCGGTTCCGGCGGCCCAGTGAGAAGACCTTCCGCGCTGTTTTGTCTCGGCTAGACCCCGCCGACCTCAACGCCAGGATGGGCAGTTACTTCACTGCACACGTGGCCAGCAGCGACCCCAGTGGATTGGTGCCGATCGCGTTGGACGGCAAGATGCTGCGTGGTGCTTTACGCGCCAAAGCGACAGCCACGCATCTCGTGTCGGTGTTCGCCCACCGTGCCCGATTGGTGCTCGGTCAACTCGCTGTCGCCGAGGAAAGCAATGAAATTCCCTGCGTACGTGCCCTGCTCACGCTGCTGCCGGGTAGCTTGCGGTGGCTGGTCACCGTGGATGCGATGCATACCCAGGTCGTCACCGCGAAGTTGATCTGCGCCACCTTGAAGTCGCACTACCTGATGATCGTCAAGTCCAACCAAGCCAAAATATTTGCGCGTATCACCGCGCTGCCCTGGGCCGAGGTGCCCGCAGCCGCTACCGACGACTCCCGCGGCCACGGCCGTGTCGAGACCCGCACCCCGCAAATCATCACCGCTGCACGAGGAATCGGCTTCCCCTACGCAAAACAAATCATCCGGATCACTCGTGAACGCTTGATCACCGCCACCGACCAGCGCAGCGTGGAGGTGGTCTATGCCATCTGCAGCCTGCCGTTCGAGCACGCCCGCCCTACCGCGATCATGACCTGGATGCGTCAACACTGGGGAATCGAGAACAGCCTGCACTGGATACGCGACGTCACCTTCGACGAAGACCGTCAAAGGGCACATACCGGAAACGGCGCACAGGTCCTAGCAACGCTACGCAACACCGCGATCAATCTGCACCGCCTCAACGGCGCCGACAACATCGCCGAAGCCTGCCGGATCACCGCTTTGACAGCCAACCGCCGCCTAGACCTCCTCAATCCACAATTCCCCAGCTCACAAGCCTGCTAATCAACAACGCCGGAGCCCTGGCGGTTTTCCCACCACGTTCCGCCCGGTCCGGCGTTCTTCTCCACAATCGTGAACGCAATGTTGGCTTGCTCGAGGCGAATTCCGGCCAGGATCCCCGATTCGCCGCAGCCGATCACGATGACCGGCAACTCCGCCGCGCTCTCCGAAGGCAGGGCTACTGGCCGGCGTGGGTCCAGCCCCTCGAGGTCCATCTCTTCAGCGAGCAGAGGCAAGTAGTCATCGGGGACGTGCTCGCGCGCGGCCCAGTCCAGCATTTCCCGGATGAGCTCACCGCTCAGGGGCTTGGGCTCGGGGCAGCCCTGGTCGCGATACTCGCTGATCACCGCCAGAGCCTCAGTGCGTGCTCGGGCCTTGTCGTCCTCCGACATGAATCCCTGCACTTCGTTGAGAAATAGACCCATGGGCTTGAAGTCACGGATGAAACGGGCATCGCCGGTGATGTGCACCAGGGAGAGCAACAGCGTCGGGATGCTTACGTCCTCGAGCGCGGCGGCGATCTCTGCTGTGGTCGTGGCGAACGGCAGGCCGGCGTAACGACTTCGCATTTCGGCCTTTCTCTCGGCGGACCGCAATTACGCTACTCGACGTGTCGTAATTAGCAGCACAACGCTACCGTTGCTTGCGGTACCTGAGCAAGAGTCGCCATTTCTTGCGCACCGAGGCGCGTCATCCAGATGGTGGCAACCGCTATCAATAAGCGGCAGGCATCTCAGTCTCCGTCGGACCCATCGTGGCCGGCCAGAGATCCACCTGTGCCGCCGGCGCCACCGGTTCCGCCGGAATCCCCCCGGCCGCCGTCGCCGCCGTCGCCGATCAACTGGGTGTTGCCGCCGCTGCCGCCGTTGCTGGGGAAGACACCGGTGGGGCTGACCCCGGCGCTGCCGCCGGCGCCGCCATTGCCGATCAGCGCTGACATTCCGCCATTGCCGCCGTCGCCGGCAGGATGAACACCCGCGGTGGAACCACCGGACCCACCTGCTCCGCCGTTGCCGAGCAGCCAGGCCCCGGTCCCGCCATTGCCGCCGTCACTTCCTAGGGCAGTGCTAAAGCCGTCCGCCCCGGTGCCGCCGGCTCCGCCGTTGCCGATCAGCCCCACCGCATTGCCACCGTTGCCGCCACCGCCCGCACCGAGGATGAACCCGCTGCTGACAATGTTGGCGCCGCCGTCGCCACCGTTGCCGATGGCTGTCCCCCCCCCCCGAACCACCATCGCCGGCGAAGCTGTTGTAGATCGCCCAGCCACCATTGCCGCCGTTGCCGACCAGCCCGGCGTTACCGCCGTCGCCGGCGGTGCTTTGAAAGCCGGCGGACCCGCCGTCGCCGCCATCGCCGAACAGCGATCCCCCGGCGCCGCCATGGCCGCCTATGCCGTTCTGCCGAAGAACACCCGCGGAGTCGCCGTCGCCGCCGTTGCCGATCAGGCCAGCGTCACCGCCGGCTCCGGCAGCGGCTCCGCCCCAGGAGGTGCCACCATCGCCGCCGTTGCCGTACCACTGGCCGCCAGCGCCCCCGGCGCCGCCAACCCCGCTGACCGCGCCGAAGGCTTGGTTGTAACCCCCGGTTCCACCGGTACCGCCGTTGCCGAACAATCCAATCGCGGCGCCGCCGGCGCCGCCGGCGCCGCCCGCGCCCCCCGAATCCCCGATGCCGATGCCGAGCCCGCCGATCCCACCATGGCCGCCATTGCCGATCAGCCACCCGCCAGCACCGCCCGCGCCGCCGGACATTCCGGTGGTACCGGGCCCGCCGATCCCGCCATTGCCACCGTTGCCAATCAGCCCCGCGGCGCCACCGGCGCCCCCGGCCTGACCGGATAGACCGTTGCCCCCGTTGCCATACAACAGCCCGCCGTCCTGACCGGATTCACCCGGCGCTCCGTCGGCGCCGTCCCCGATCAATGGGCGACCCAGCAGCGTCTCGGTAGGAGCATTGACCACGTCAAGCGGATTGCCGATCAACCCGCCCGCACCAGCCGCGCCGGCGGACCCGCCCGAGTCGCCCAGGCCGCCGCTGCCGCCGTTGCCGCCGATCCCGCCCGTTACGCCAGAGAGGCCGGCCGCGCCGGCACCGCCGGCGCCGCCGTTGCCGATCAGCCCGACAGCGTTGCCGCCGTCACCTCCCGGGCCAGCGCCGGGAGTAAAGCCAATCGTTGCCCCGCTGGCGCCACCATCGCCGCCGTTTCCGATCACGGTCCCCCGGAGCCGCCGTCACCGCCAGTGCCGACGAACCAACCGCCGCTACCGCCGGCGCCAGCAGTCCCCCCGCTCAGGACACCCAGGCTGCCCTCGTAGCCGCCGCCTCCGCCGTTGCCGATCAGCCGAGCATCACCCCCGGCCCCGCCGTTCGCGCCGCCCCACGGGGCACCGCCCCCGGCCCCGCCGTTGCCGAACAACAGCCCGCCCGCCGGTGCCGCCGTTTCCGAACAGCCACCCACCGGACCCGCCGGCCCCGCCAGCCAAACCGGTGGTCCCAGGCCCGCCGATACCACCGCTACCGCCGTTACCGATCAACCCCGCGGCCCCGCCAGCGCCGCCGGCCTGGCCCACTCCGCCGTTGCCCCCGTTGCCGCCGTTTCCGTACAGGAGTCCGCCGTCGCCGCCGGATTGCCCGGGCGCCCCGCCAGCGCCGTCGCCGATCAGCGGGCGTCCGAACAGTGCCTGGGCAGGCGCATTCAGCACGTCGAGCGCCGCCTGCAGGGGCGAAGCATTTACGGCCTCGGCGCCGGCATAAGCCCCCGCGCCGGCGGTCATTGCCTGCACAAACTGCAGGTGAAACGCGCTGGCTTGCTCACTCAACGCCTGATAGGCCTGCGCGTGCGCACCAAAGAATGCCGCGATTGCAGCCGATACCTCATCAGCGCCGGCGGCCAGGACCTCGATCGTCGGGGCCGCCGCCGCCGCATTGGCTGTGCTGAGCGCAGAACCGATGCCGGCCAAGTCCGACGCCGCCGCTGCCACGTATTCAGGGGAGGCCACCACAAACGACATCACGTTCTCCTCGCACCGATTGCCTTCGACCAGACCGGAAGCGGTGGAGCGCGGTGCGCCCTGCAGCCAACTCCGAAACTGACAATACCATATAGGACGGTATGTCCAGTTGTCCTGCCGACACTAATAATTGGATGACTGCGGGGTGGGTCGGCGGTGATCGCGATGAGTTCTAGCGCGCACCCGACGGCCCGCGTAGCCTGCACATTGGGATGCGCGACAGATCGATGATGGGCGGCATTGTGTGCCTGGCGGGTAACTATCGTGGCGACGGTACTCACCGCTTGTAGCGGCTTTCTGCTCGCGATCTTGTGGATGGACCTGATATTCGACAGTCAGGTTGTGTTCCGGCGAAATTCCCCCGATCGACTTCCCGAGTCGGTGCTGGAATCGATCTCGAGCTATTACTGGCGCGCGACCACCACATCGCGGCCGATGGGGCATCTGATTGCTCTGGTGATGTTGATCCTGTTGGGCACCTTAGGATTTCGTGCGGCTCTGGGGCACGACGCCGGCTGGCTGCTGGTGCTATCGGCGGCGCTTGCCGGTGGCCCGATCGTCTTGGCGCTCACCCGTACCTTGCCCAACGCGGTTCGGCTCGGAAGGCGATCGGGCCCGCCGTCCGCGCAGGCACGTGTTGCACGGTCGATCCTGCGGGATCACCTGTTTTGCTTTGGCTGCATGTTGGCGTTCCTCATTCTGTGGGTGGTCAACGACATGTCGTAGCCGAATCGGGTCGGGTCATCGGTGCTCAGCGCCGGTTTGCCGGCCCGAATCCGGCCTGAACCTGGGCCGCTGGTCAGGCCGCCGGTGGGCGTACTAAACTAGAACACGTTCCAATTCCGTCATCGTCCGTTAGTTTCCGGGGAGCAGGCATGCACACCGCCATATGCGACGAACTTGGCATTGAGTTTCCAATCTTCGCGTTCACGCACTGCCGCGATGTTGTCGTCGCGGTCAGCAAGGCCGGGGGCTTCGGCGTCCTGGGGGCGGTTGGATTTACCCCCGAACAGCTAGAGATCGAGCTCAACTGGATCGACGAGCACATCGGCGATCACCCCTACGGCGTTGACATCGTCATCCCCAACAAGTACGAGGGCATGGACTCGCACCTGTCGGCGGAGGAACTGGCCAACACGTTGCGGTCAATGGTTCCGCAACAGCATCTGGACTTTGCCCGCAAGATCCTCGCTGATCACGGTGTCCCAATTGAGGACGCCGACGAGGACAGTCTGCAGTTGCTCGGCTGGACCGAGGCGACGGCCACTCCCCAGGTGGAAGTGGCACTCAAGCACTCGAAGGTGACGATGATCGCCAATGCGCTCGGCACCCCTCCGGCGGAGATGATCGCGCATATTCATGAGCGAGGCCGCAAGGTTGCCGCCTTGTGCGGCTCGCCCTCGCAGGCCCGCAAGCACGCGAACGCGGGCGTCGACATCATCATCGCCCAGGGTGGCGAGGCCGGCGGGCACTGCGGTGAGGTGGGCTCGATTGTCTTGTGGCCGCAAGTCGTCAAGGAAGTGGCACCGGTCCCCGTCCTGGCTGCCGGCGGTATCGGCAGTGGCCAGCAGATCGCCGCGGCCCTTGCGCTGGGATGCCAAGGGGCATGGACGGGTTCGCAGTGGCTGATGGTCGAGGAGGCCTCCAACACCCCAGTGCAACAAGCGGCATACGCCAAGGCATCCAGCCGCGACACGGTCCGTAGCCGCTCGTTCACCGGAAAACCGGCCCGGATGCTGCGCAACGATTGGACCGAGGCGTGGGAGCAAGCGGACAACCCGAAGCCGCTAGGCATGCCACTGCAGTACATGGTCTCCGGCATGGCGGTGCGGGCCACCAACAAGTACCCGAACGAAACCGTGGACGTCGCGTTCAATCCGGTTGGTCAGGTGGTCGGACAGTTCACCAAGGTCGAGAAGGCTGCCACCGTCATCGAGAGATGGGTGCAGGAATATCTCGAGGCAACCAACAGGCTCGACGAACTCAACGCCGCCGCCGTCTGACGGCAGTCGCGCGGCCCGCCGAGCCTGGTGTCGGTGACTGCCAGCCGGGACTAGTCCAGGTCGTCGTCCTTGCCGATGAGCACCTCTTTGACCTTGTCGACCGCGTGGGTCGCGATGTCGATCGAGTTCTGCACAATGCCGCTGGCTCCCCCGGAGACGTCGCCGCGGATGATGTCACTGGCGTTCTCGACAATGTCGGAGGCCTTCTCGACGGCATTGGTCGCGATGTCCCTGGCCGCGTTGACTGCATCTTTGGGATTGATGGCCATCGGAGGCTCCTTTTCGTTGGTGGATGCTTGATACGACTGTAGTCCCGGCGAATTCGCCTCGAACATGCCAGAGTCAGTAGTCGACCAGGGTGCGCCAGTATTGTTCCGGGATCTCGTCACCGGACCGCAACACCCGGGCCAGCCCAACCGCCATCGCTATTCCAAGCAGACCCAGCCACAGCCCGGCGAGCCCGATGATCCACCACAGGACCGCGGTAGCCGCCGGCCACGGGGACAACAAAACCAGGGCTCCGGCGTTGTTGATTAGCAGGCTTGTGAGCTGGGGAATTGTGGATTGAGGAGGTCTAGGCGGCGGTTGGCGGTCAAAGCGGTGATCCGGCAGGCTTCGGCGATGTTGTCGGCGCCGTTGAGGCGGTGCAGATTGATCGCGGTGTTGCGTAGCGTTGCTAGGACCTGTGCGCCGTTTCCGGTATGTGCCCTTTGACGGTCTTCGTCGAAGGTGACGTCGCGTATCCAGTGCAGGCTGTTCTCGATTCCCCAGTGTTGACGCATCCAGGTCATGATCGCGGTAGGGCGGGCGTGCTCGAAGGGCAGGCTGCAGATGGCATAGACCACCTCCACGCTGCGCTGGTCGGTGGCGGTGATCAAGCGTTCACGAGTGATCCGGATGATTTGTTTTGCGTAGGGGAAGCCGATTCCTCGTGCAGCGGTGATGATTTGCGGGGTGCGGGTCTCGACACGGCCGTGGCCGCGGGAGTCGTCGGTAGCGGCTGTGGGCACCTCGGCCCAGGGCAGCGCGGTGATACGCGCAAGTATTTTGGCTTGGTTGGGCTTGACGATCATCAGGTAGTGCGACTTCAAGGTGGCGCAGATCAACTTCGCGGTGACGACCTGGGTATGCATCGCATCCACGGTGACCAGCCACCGCAAGCTACCCGGCAGCAGCGTGAGCAGGGCACGTACGCAGGGAATTTCATTGCTTTTCTCGGCGACAGCGAGTTGACCGAGCACCAATCGGGCACGGTGGGCGAACACCGACACGAGATGCGTGGCTGTCGCTTTGGCGCGTAAAGCACCACGCAGCATCTTGCCGTCCAACGCGATCGGCACCAATCCACTGGGGTCGCTGCTGGCCACGTGTGCAGTGAAGTAACTGCCTATCCTGGCGTTGAGGTCGGCGGGGTCTAGCCGAGACAAAACAGCGCGGAAGGTCTTCTCACTGGGCCGCCGGAACCGGACCCCTAATTGGGCCAACACATCATCGGGAGCGGTGGCCGCCCATGTGGCAAAACCAGCATAGCCGCGCATCCCCGCGGCAGTGGCCAGAACCGCGATCGCCAACAAAGCCATCAGCGAATACCTCCGACCGCGTGGGTCCCTCGGGTCTGGCACCGAGGCCAACACATCGAGAAACTCCGATCCGATGAGCTCGCTGCGCTCACCAGGACTCCAGCGGTCGAACACCTCTGGAACCGACGACACAGGCAATACTGAAACGGTAGGCACGGGCAACTCCAGACCAACGACGAACAGTAACCAACTCGATCGTTCTCCAGATAGCCCGTGCCTACACTCCGGCCCCAATAGCGCGGCACCAAAGATCATCAACCCAGCTCACAAGCCTGCTAATCAACAACGCCGGAGCCCTGACAACAAAACCAACACTGGCGCGAAAAAGAATCCGGCCCCGATGTACCACGCCGAGCCCGCCCGATCCGACGCGAGGACAAACCGTAACCACCGCGGGATCGGCGATTCGGCTTGCTGCGCCTCGGGCGTCATCGGATCAGGTCACTGGATCACTCGGGGGGAAAGAAGCCCGCTCCGGTAAACCATCCGGCCTGCCATCCCTGGGCACCCCGACAGAGCATCGGCAAGCCGTCTTCGGTCTGGGCGGCGGAATTCGGACCCGGGCACGACGCTCCGGTCTGCTGGACCCCGTACAGAGGATAGGAGATTACCCAGTAGCCGGTGGTGGCGGCCGGGAACTGGTTGGGCGGCGGGAAATGGCACGCCTCGGCTTGGCCGCTGGTGCCGCGTCCGAAGATAAAGCGTTCGTAGTTGTCGCAGGGCGCACCCAATGAGGCGTCGTAGTTCATCCCTGGCACGTCACCCTCGTAATGCGGCTGGTCGGCCATGGCGACAGGTGCTACACCGATCGCGGCACCCGATGATTGCCGCGGCGGCGAGCAGTTCCCGAATCATCTTCCACCCCTTCGTGGCACCGGCAAGCTTTCCCAAAGCATAACGATTGTGGCCTGGCCCACAAGATTGGATAGCAAAGCCGACGGTGTGGGACAAGGCGGCGACCATCCGCCGTCACCGGCGGCGAGGCCGGGGGCTCGGGTGGCCTGCCAGACGGATTTGACCAGTGCCTTCGGTGTACTGCGGCGCCGATATCCGCCGTGTCGGGCCGGTCGGCGCTGGCCGCGGTGGGCAAGTGCGCTCGTCGCCGTGGGGGGTTCGTGCGGTGTCTCTTCGACGCCGGTCGGGACTCGTGAACTCGTTTCGGTCTCGGACGTGTCAGGAAATCCTGGCGGCTGAACGCGTTGCAATTTCTCTTCGCGGATCTGGTCGGAGTTCTTCCCAACCGCGGTGGAGCAATGGATTATGGGCAATAGACGACGACTAACAGAATTCGCATCGAGGAGTGGCCTTATGCCAGCTGCCGAGCCAACCGCCACGTCGGTCCCCAATCTGCCTCCCGGATTCGATTTCACCGACCCCGACATCTACGCGGAGCGGTTACCGGAAGCCGAACTCGCCGAGATGCGTCGATCCGCGCCCATCTGGTGGAACGAACAGCCGACGGGCTGCGGTGGGTTCGACGACGGCGGTTTTTGGGTGGTGACAAAGCACAAGGACGTCAAGGAGATCTCGCTGCGCAGCGATGTCTTTTCCAGCCTGCAAAAGACCGCGCTCCCCCGCTATAAAGACGGCACGGTTGATGAGCAGATCGAACGCGGCAAGTTCGTGCTGCTCAATATGGACGCACCGCAACACACCCGGCTGCGCAAGATCGTCTCGCGCGCATTCACCCCAAGGGCGGTCGAGCGGCTGCGCGACGACCTCAGAGAGCGCGCTCGGCGCATCGTCGAGGCAGCCGCGGCCGAGGGGCGGGGGGACTTTGTGGAGCAGGTGTCTTGCGAACTGCCGCTGCAAGCCATCGCTGGCTTGATGGGCGTACCGCAGGAAGACCGCAAGAAGCTTTTTCACTGGTCCAACGAGATGGTCGGAGACCAAGATCCAGAGTTCGCTACCAACGATGCTCTGACCGCTTCCGTCGAACTCATCATGTACGGCATGCAGATGGCGGCCGACCGGGCGAAGAATCCGGGCCAGGATCTGGTCACCAAGCTGGTCGAGGCCGACATTGACGGCCACAAGCTCTCCGACGACGAGTTCGGCTTCTTCGTCATCCTGCTGGCGGTGGCCGGCAACGAAACCACCCGCAACTCCATCACCCAGGGCATGATGGCCTTCACCGACTTCCCCGATCAGTGGGAGCTGTACAAACGGGAGCGTCCTGTCACCACCGCCGACGAGATCGTGCGCTGGGCGACTCCGGTGACCTCGTTCCAGCGCACCGCCCTGGAAGACTATGAACTGTCGGGGGTGCGGATCAAAAAGGGCCAGCGGGTGGTGATGTTCTACCGCTCCGCCAATTTCGATGAAGACGTATTCGATGACCCGTATACGTTTAACATCCTGCGCGACCCCAACCCACACGTGGGTTTTGGCGGTACCGGCGCGCACTATTGCATCGGGGCTAATCTGGCCCGGATGACGATCGACCTGATGTTCAATACGATCGCCGATGTGATGCCGGATCTGGAATCGATCAGCCGGCCAGAGCGGCTACGGTCGGGCTGGCTGAATGGAATCAAACACTGGCAGGTCGACTACCACAGCGATTCATCCGGGAAATGTCCTGTCGCGCACTGACAAACGAATAGTAGAGGCGAGCTGATGGCAACCCACAAAGCTGTCCAAATTGGTGTGGCGGGCGGGCCCCTACAGCTGGTTGATGTCGATACTGCTCCGCCGGCTGATGGCGAGGTGCGTATATCAGTTTCTGCGTGTGGTATTTGCGGCACCGACCGGGCATTTGTGCACGGGGCCTTTCCAGGCCTGGGCTGGCCGCTGACGCCTGGACACGAGATCGCCGGAAGAATAGCCGAAATCGGGAATGGGGTTGAGGATTTCGCAGTTGGCGACCGCGTCGCTGTCGGTTGGTTCGGCGGAAACTGTAACCACTGCGATCCCTGCCGCAAGGGAATGTTCATCCACTGCTCCAAGATGAAGGTTCCAGGCTGGCAGTATCCCGGTGGCTATGCGGAATCGGTGACGGTGCCGGCCACCGCGCTGGCTCGCATTCCGGCAGAGCTCTCCGACGCCGAGGCGGCTCCAATGGGTTGCGCCGGCGTCACGACGTACAACGCGTTGCGTCACACCCGGGCACGGCCGGGCGATCGGGTGGCGGTGCTCGGTGTCGGAGGTCTGGGCCATCTGGGGCTACAGTTCTGTCGTGCCATGGGTTTTGAGACTGTGGCGATCGCTCGCGGTAGTGCCAAGGCCGAGGATGCACGCCAGCTGGGAGCCCACCATTACATCGATTCCACCACGGGTCACGTAGCGGAAGGATTGCGACGGATCGGCGGTGCCGCGGTCGTGTTGGCGACCGCTGGCAATTCGGCAGCTATGGCTGAAACGGTGGGCGGACTTCTTCCCCGCGGCGAGCTGGTCGTCATCGGCGTGACGGCTGATCCGCTACCGATCAGCCCGGTCCAGCTGATCAACCCCGGCCTCAGCGTCACGGGTCACCCATCCGGTACCGCTAAAGACGTGGAGGACACCATGCATTTCGCGGTCTTGTCCGGTGTGCGGGCCTGGATCGAAGAGCGACCGCTCGCGCAGGCCGCCGATGGCTATGAGGCGATGGAGCAAGGCCGGACGCGCTATCGCACGGTCCTGGCCATGTAAGGGCCAGGCCAAGCGAATACAGTCGTGTTGTGAGCGAGGCTGTGTGGACCCTGGACGCTTCCGACGGCGAGCTACTCATCGGCACTGGTGTCGCGGGACGGGCAGCGAAAATGGGCCATCGACTGACCATTGCGATGACCCGCTGGCAAGCGACGGTGAATTGGGTAGCTGACGAGCCCAGCGCCGCAGAGCTCATTGTCGAGGTGGATTCGCTAGAGGTGCTACGCGGCGAGGGCGGAGTCAAGGGGCTTTCCGGGCCGGAGAAGGTCCTGGTGCGGTCCAATGCACTGAAATCGTTGCGCGCCGATCGGTTTCCGCGCATCGAATTCTCCGCCGATGCCATCGAGAAGACCGCGGATGGTTACCGGCTCAGTGGGGCATTGCATATTCACGGAACGTCGCATCAGCACGTAATCGACTTGCACACAGATGATCTGGGCGATTCATGGCGCATGTCCACCGAAACGGTGGTTCGCCAGTCCGACTACGGTGTCAAGCCTTACTCACTGCTGATGGGATCGCTGCAGGTTGCCGATGAGGTGACGATCTCATTCAGCGCCGTGCGGGCCAAGAATGGTTGATGAACGGTTTGCCGGCCGCCGATAAACCGCTGGAAGACAATGTGTTACCGCTCCGGTGGCCGCCGTACGGCCGCCCGCGCTGAAAGGCTTCTGGTGCTTGGTGGCTTGCTCGGCAGTAGCCTTCGTGGTGCAGGGCTCCGGCGTTGTTGATTAGCAGGCTTGTGAGCTGGGGAATTGTGGATTGAGGAGGTCTAGGCGGCGGTTGGCGGTCAAAGCGGTGATCCGGCAGGCTTCGGCGATGTTGTCGGCGCCGTTGAGGCGGTGCAGATTGATCGCGGTGTTGCGTAGCGTTGCTAGGACCTGTGCGCCGTTTCCGGTATGTGCCCTTTGACGGTCTTCGTCGAAGGTGACGTCGCGTATCCAGTGCAGGCTGTTCTCGATTCCCCAGTGTTGACGCATCCAGGTCATGATCGCGGTAGGGCGGGCGTGCTCGAACGGCAGGCTGCAGATGGCATAGACCACCTCCACGCTGCGCTGGTCGGTGGCGGTGATCAAGCGTTCACGAGTGATCCGGATGATTTGTTTTGCGTAGGGGAAGCCGATTCCTCGTGCAGCGGTGATGATTTGCAGGGTGCGGGTCTCGACACGGCCGTGGCCGCGGGAGTCGTCGGTAGCGGCTGCGGGCACCTCGGCCCAGGGCAGCGCGGTGATACGCGCAAGTATTTTGGCTTGGTTGGACTTGACGATCATCAGGTAGTGCGACTTCAAGGTGGCGCAGATCAACTTCGCGGTGACGACCTGGGTATGCATCGCATCCACGGTGACCAGCCACCGCAAGCTACCCGGCAGCAGCGTGAGCAGGGCACGTACGCAGGGAATTTCATTGCTTTTCTCGGCGACAGCGAGTTGACCGAGCACCAATCGGGCACGGTGGGCGAACACCGACACGAGATGCGTGGCTGTCGCTTTGGCGCGTAAAGCACCACGCAGCATCTTGCCGTCCAACGCGATCGGCACCAATCCACTGGGGTCGCTGCTGGCCACGTGTGCAGTGAAGTAACTGCCCATCCTGGCGTTGAGGTCGGCGGGGTCTAGCCGAGACAAAACAGCGCGGAAGGTCTTCTCACTGGGCCTCCGGAACCGGACCCCTAATTGGGCCAACACATCATCGGGAGCGGTGGCCGCCCATGTGGCAAAACCAGCATAGCCGCGCATCCCCGCGGCAGTGGCCAGAACCGCGATCGCCAACAAAGCCATCAGCGAATACCTCCGACCGCGTGGGCCCCTCGGGTCTGGCACCGAGGCCAACACATCGAGAAACTCCGATCCGATGAGCTCGCTGCGCTCACCAGGACTCCAGCGGTCGAACACCTCTGGAACCGACGACACACGCAATACTGAAACGGTAGGCACGGGCAACTCCAGACCAACGACGAACAGTAACCAACTCGATCGTTCTCCAGATAGCCCGTGCCTATACTCCGGCCCCAATAGCGCGGCACCAAAGATCATCAACCCAGCTCACAAGCCTGCTAATCAACAACGCCGGAGCCCTGCTTCGTGGTGTGCAAGAGCGTGATGACCAGTACGTGTAGTCGAAGGAGCCGTCGATGACGCAACCAACTGCCTATCTGGTCCGGGTAAGGGGGGATATCGATCCCGCATTGTCACGTTGGCAATGGCTGATCAAGTGGATCTTGGCGATTCCGCACTACATCGTCCTGGTTTTCCTGTATCTGGGCGCCTTCGTGGCCACCGTGATTGCCTTTTTCGCGATCCTGCTCACCGGCAGATATCCACGGCCGCTGTTTGATTTCAACGTCGGCGTCATGCGGTGGCGGTGGCGGGTCGCGTTTTACGCGCTGACGGTGTTGGGCACCGACCGCTATCCGCCATTCAGTCTGCGGGAGAACCCGCAGTACCCTGCCGATCTGGACGTTGAGTATCCGCAGCGCCTACATCGCGGTCTGGTGTTGATCAAGTGGTGGCTGCTGGCCATTCCCCACTACCTGATATTGGCCGCCTTCTTTTCCGGCGGCTGGCGCGTGGTCATGCTTGGCCGGCATGAATTAGGCGGTGTAATGCTGCCGTCGCTGGTGGTGATTGTGGTGGTTAGCGCCGCGATAGCGCTGTTGTTCACCGGGCGCTACCCCGATGGCTTGTACAACCTGTTGATCGGGGTCAACCGTTGGAGCCTGCGGGTGCACGCCTATGCCGGGTTGATGCGCGACGAGTACCCGCCGTTTCGGCTCGACATGGGTCCACGCGAGCCCTTCGAGTGAGCCTGACCAAGGTGGCGGACTACTCAGGTGGGCGAGAGCCCTCTTCTTCGCCGTAGCTGCCGGGGATGTGCGTAAGCACTCGGGTCAACATCGGTGATCCATCCGCGGGCTCGGACTGCGGTGCCTCCCCGCCAGGTTGTTCGACCGGCGCGGCGTCGGTGATCTGCTCACCGGCGGTAAGACGAATGGGCTCCTGCCCCGCACCGGGGGCCGGTGCCTGATGAGGAGCGGACGGCTCTGGTTGCGCGGGCATCGGCACAACGGGGGCGACCGCTTCTACGATCTCAGGCGTTGGCTTGTGTCCCGCGTGACCGGTGGCTGTGTGATGCCTTTCCGGGGTGAGCTGCAGACCGATCGCCAGTGATAGCGACCCAACGAAGGTCACCGCGGCGGCCGCCAGGGTGGTTGCCGCTCCGGCGTAGTGCAGCGACCGCTTGGGTGCCGGGGCGGGTTCGCTGACGTCTGCGATCAGCCGGGCGTCGGTGAAATCGGTGCTCTGGGCGGCCGCCAGCGCTGCGCCGCGCGCAATTGTCACCTGGGCCATCGTCTGTGCGAAAACCGGCACTGGCAGAGCCTTTTCGAGCTGCCAAGAGAATTCTTCAACGTCGGTGTCCGAACCGACGACCACGACGGCGGCGGGGCGCCACGCACCGCGGTCGAACATTCCGGTCAGCCAGGAATTCAGGCCGTCGAATCCGCCTCGAACGTGCTTGACGGCGGTTTGAGTCTTCCCGTCTTGGGTATCAACCATCACAACGGTTGCCCAGTCGTGCTCGAGGATGCAGACCGCGGTCTGGTCATAGCCGATAACCGGTGCGATCGCTTCGGCCAGCGTCTCCACCGCGTCAAGCAGCCGAACCGGCACAACGTTGTCGAAACCCGCGTCGGTGAGTGCCTCGAGCAGCAGCGCGGCCTGCGCGGATGCCTCGTCGCTCCAGGTCACGCCGATCATGCGCAGGCGATGGCCCGCACCGCTGGCAACCTCTTTCGCGTGCCAAACCTCATCGGCGACCTGCTCGGCGGTGTGCACGATGCGCATGCCGCGAGAACCGTGCAACTGCGACTCGTGGTGATCGAGGATGGCGCCATCGGCACCGTGTCCTTCAGCGAGGACCCACCCGACGGTGGTCGGCGTTACTGATAGCCCAAGTATTGTATCCAAAACTTCGCACCTCAATCGTTTCCGGAGCCCGACGCCCTCAGCCACCGCCAGCGCGCACCAAGGGGCCCTGGTGTGCTGGTGTGGGCAGCGCCGGAAATGACCAGAATAG
This sequence comes from Mycobacterium pseudoshottsii JCM 15466, assembly GCF_003584745.1. Classification (NCBI taxonomy): domain Bacteria; kingdom Bacillati; phylum Actinomycetota; class Actinomycetes; order Mycobacteriales; family Mycobacteriaceae; genus Mycobacterium; species Mycobacterium pseudoshottsii. Next base: position 3,108,107 of record NZ_AP018410.1, on the reverse strand, counting down.
TGTGGTCTCCATCGGCTTGTCTTGACAGAGAGTACGCGGTCGATGCAAATTCGGCCGCCTCGGTAGGCAAACCCGCAGGTGACTCACAAGAAGTGGGCATTGCCGCTGGCGTCGGCTACGGCGCCAACGGAGCGCGGAATGCGTGGATTGCTCCCGCTGGCCGCCTCCCCGATATTCCGGCCGACTTTTCCGCCGCTTCGTCATTTGATTCGTCTGATTCGTCAATTGAATCCGCAAGCGCTTTCTCCCCATACCGACCGATGCGACCCCATGCGGCACGCGGGCGCCGCCTGATTGGTTGCATATCGCCCCGCTCGCGGAGCGCCACCGCGCGCGGGCGATCAGCTGACTAGGTGCGGGTGCCGACTAGCCGCCAACTGTCCTGGTCACAGCTGCATCACGGCTGCTGGGGCTGGTTTATCAGGGCCGGCGGGAGGTTATTACCGAGAAGTCGGGATCGTGGCGGCTCGCGTAGCACAGGTGCTGTGTCCGTGGCGGTGGCCGATATCCAAATGAAATGAGTTCGCGTCCCGATCGACATTTTCCGTACTCACGCGGTAAGTTCTGCCGGGAGCACACGACTACACACGTACAAGGGGCACAGGTATGACAGACGTGAGCGGGAAAATCCGAACCTGGGGACGGCGGCTGCTAATCGGCGCGGCTGCTGCGATAACCCTTCCTGGCCTGGTCGGACTCGCCGGCGGCGCGCCGGCTGCGAAAGCTTTTTCGCGTCCGGGCTTGCCCGTCGAGTACCTGCAGGTGCCATCCGCGGCGATGGGGCGCAGCATCAAGGTCCAGTTCCAAAGCGGCGGGGACAACTCGCCTGCGGTCTACCTGCTCGATGGCCTGCGCGCCCAAGACGACTACAACGGCTGGGACATCAACACCCCGGCGTTCGAGTGGTACTACCAGTCAGGCCTGTCCGTCATCATGCCGGTAGGCGGCCAGTCCAGCTTCTATGCGAACTGGTACCAGCCCGCCTGCGGTAAGTCCGGCTGCTCGACCTACAAGTGGGAGACGTTCCTAACCAGCGAACTCCCCGAATGGCTGTCGGCCAATCGCAGCGTCAAGCCCACCGGTAGCGCCGCGATCGGCATCTCGATGTCCGGCTCTTCGGCGATGATCTTGGCGGTGTACCACCCCCAGCAGTTCGTGTACGCCGGTTCGCTGTCGGCGCTGCTGGATCCGTCCCAAGGGATGGGACCGTCCTTGATCGGCTTGGCAATGGGTGACGCCGGAGGCTACAAGGCCGGCGACATGTGGGGGCCGTCCAGCGATCCCGCCTGGCAGCGCAACGACCCGACGATCCAGATCCCTGCCTTGGTCTCCAACAACACCCGCCTGTGGGTTTACTGCGGCAACGGCACCCCCTCCGAACTGGGCGGCGCGAACCTGCCCGCCGAGTTCCTGGAGAACTTCGTGCGCAGCAGCAACCTGAAGTTCCAGGACGCCTACAACGCGGCCGGTGGCCACAACGCGGTGTTCAACTTCAACGACAACGGAACGCACAGCTGGGAGTACTGGGGCGCACAGCTCAACGCTATGAAGGGCGACTTGCAGGCCAGCCTCGGCGCCGCCTGATCGCCAATCAGATCGAAACTGCTGGGCTTGACGGCCCCGGTTTTCCGGGCCCGTCGAGCCCAGCGGTCGTTTCTGGCGTTGTCCTACCGGAGCGGGCCGAACTGGTCGCTGATATCGGTCCATCCCATCGTGTCGCGGCGGTGATCTGTGGTGTTGCGGCACGGACCGTAGAGCCGTAGGACTCCCATGGTGGGGTCATCGCGGTGCCGATACAGAACGGCTGTCGTGTCGTCCCTGGTCAAGGTCCTGCCGAACACGTGCTCAGCGGGTGGTCGTCCCTCGGTCCATCCGTGCTGGACCAGCCTGCCCGCCACCGCGCGAAAGTAGGTATCTGCGTGGGCGTCGACGGGCAAGGTGAAGGTCAGATAGATCGCGCCCTGATAGGGCGGATCCTCGCGGTTCTTGCAGGACATCAAGAGGTAACCCGCGGCGATCGGCCGTAGCCCGGCGACGGCGACGAGTCCTCTGGCCGATTCAACGACGTGGGCTTCGGTCGCAGCGTCGGAAAGTGGGATGCCGGGATGGTCGATGGCGCCGGCAGACGACGACTTACGGCTGTCCACCAGCAGCACGGCTGCGCCGAGGAGTAAGCAGGTAGCCAGGGTTGCCAGACACCCGGAGTTACACACGTTGATTCAAGAGGTCGTGTTGACCGATGACCGTAGGGAAGTCGCCGGCATGCTCGCCGCCAAGTATGGCAACCTGCTAACCGCCAACGAAATCCTGCAATCCCCAACGCTTCTCATCGGTACAGTTGAGCAGATAGCGCGGCAGCTGCGCGCGAATCGGGAACGATACGGCTTCACTCACTACACCATCCCCCAGCCCCATGTGGCGGCCTTCGCCCCGGTCATCACCGTGCTTGGTGACCTGAACTAGCGCCACCATTGACTTTCATGCGGGCTGCACGTAATTTACGTACTGGCAGCACGTAAGTATCCGCGAAGGGGTGGCACCGATGGCACAGGTCACGCTGAGTCAGGCGACAATCGCCTACCGAGTGCTCGGACCCGAAAACTCCCCACATCCCCCGGGTGCTATTCGTCCACGGCATTCTCGTCGATGAGCGCCTGTGGTCCGCCGTAGCCGAAGGGCTTGCCGCGATGGGGTTTCGGTGCATCCTGCCCACCTGGCCGCTGGGTTCCCACACGATCCCGGCTAACGAAGGCGCTGACCTCTCCCCCGCCGGGATCGCGGAGATGATTCACGAGTTCATGGTCGCCCTTGATCTCGCCGACGTGACCTTGGTGGGCAACGACACCGGTGGCGGCCTGTGTCAGCTGGCGATCGATGCCCACCCGGATCTGGTCGGTCGGTTGGTGCTCACCAACTGCGATGCCTTCGAGACTTTTCCACCGTTTCCGTTTCCTGCCGTATTCACGCTGCTTCGGGGGCCAAGATCGATCAAGACGCTGTTTGCGGCGATGGGGTTGCGGCCGTTGCGGCACTCCCCGCTCGGGTTCGGCCTGCTGTTGAACAAGCCAGACGCCGCGCTGACGGCGTCGTGGTTGCAGCCCTGCCGCACAGACGCTCGCATCTGCGATGACCTGGCCACGCTGCTTCGACATGTCGCCGCCACCGATCTGACCGAGGTGTCGACGCGGTTTGCCCAGTTCACCAAGCCGGTGACGCTGGTCTGGGGCATGGGAGACCGGTGCTTCAAGCCGACGCTGGCTCGCCGCATGGCCCAGCTCTTCCCGGACGCGTCGATCATCGAGGTACCGGGTTCGAAAACCTTTGTCGCTCTCAATGAGCCGGCGGCGGTGATCAACGCGATCAGCACTGTTGGCGCACACCACGGCTGACATGCTGTGATGAGGCGTGGTTTTTCCAGCGCGCCGATCGACTCGGCATCGGTTGGGTGTCGGGCTCGGCGGGGCGGCCGCCCTGCTTGCGGTGGCGCTGGGCGCGCCCGGGCAGGTGCGGGCCGACAGTGCCAGCCCGCTGATCACCTTGGTCGACGCGGCGGCGCAGCGGTTGGCCGTGGCAGACCCGGTGGCGGCCTTCAAGTGGCATGCTCGCGTGGCCATTGAGGACCCGGACCGCGTCCAGCAACAACTCGCCAAGCTGGGCGATGCGGCCCGCGCCGCACAGGTCGACCCCAACTACGTCACCCGGTTGTTTGGCGACCAGATCAGCGCGACCGAGGCGATCGAGTACAGCCGCTTCGCGGACTGGAAGTTCGGCTCGGCCGACGTCCCCGCGGCACCCCCCGACCTGTCCGCATCGCGCGCCGAGATCGATGCGCTAAACGATAAGATTTTATCTCAGATAACACTTAATCGCAGTTTGCTGGAGTCGGCGTCCTGCGCGGCCCAACTCGACCTCGCGAGGGCGGACACGATACGGGCTCGTCAGCTGGACAGCCTCTATCAACGTGCTCTGTTGACCGCAACGAGGTCGTACTGCCCGGCCGGGGGCCAAGCCTGAGGTAGCGGCCCGCGGGCGGTTTGCCTCCCTACTCGGTGAATTTCGGTGCGATAGATTTCCAATCTCACAAGATTCTCTAATCGGTAACGCTTTGACTACGTCCGCCGAAAAGTCGGACATGACACACATCGCGAAACCCCTCACCAAGTCCGCGCTCGCCGGTGGATTCGTCGTTGCGTCGATGTCACTGTCCACCGGTGTCGCACAGGCCGATCTGATGAACTGGGAAGCCGTCGCGCAGTGCGAGTCTGGCGGAAACTGGTCGGCCAATACCGGCAACGGCGCCTACGGCGGTCTGCAGTTCAAGCAAGCCACCTGGGAGGAATACGGTGGGGTGGGAAACCCCGCAAGTGCCTCTAAGCGGCAACAAATCGCAATCGCCAACCGGGTTCTGGCAGGACAGGGACCGGCCGCCTGGCCCAAATGTTCGTCCGCCGGTGGATTGCCGCCGGTGCCCGTGGTGTTGCCCAAACCGGTACGTCAGCTCGAGCAGACGGTGACTCAGATCATCTCGATATTCACGCCCCGTTAGGGGAATATCGCTGGTTCGGTTCCATGTGTTACAGCGAGCGTGTTTGGATCGTGTCATGGAGGGTTCAGCGACAGTTCACATGGCAGCCCCGGCGGACAAGATCTGGGATTTGATCGCCGACATCCGCAATACCGGACGATTCTCGCCGGAAACCTTCGAGGCCGAATGGCTCGACGGCGCGACCGGCCCTGCGCTGGGTGCCAGGTTCCGGGGGCATGTTCGGCGTAACGAGATCGGACCGGTTTACTGGACGGTTTGCGAGGTGACGGCCTGCGAGCCAAGTCGCGAGTTCGGGTTTGCTGTGATGATGGGCGACAGACCGGTCAACAACTGGCACTATCGCCTGGCGCCCTCGGGGGGCGGGACCGATGTGACCGAGTCATTTCGGCTCGCGGAGTCTCCGCTGAGCACCGTGTACTACTGGATGTTCGGTGGCTGGCTGCGCAAGCGCCGCAACATTCGGGACATGACCAAGACGCTGAACCGGATCAAAGACGTGGTCGAGGCGGCCTAGGTCGGCGGCGCTCCATGAAATCGGTATTCATCACCGGCGCCGGCAGCGGAATGGGCCGCGAGGGGGCGAAGCTGTTTCACGCCAAAGGCTGGCGGGTCGCCGCGGTGGACCGCGACGGCGCCGGCCTTGACGCGCTGGGCGCCGAACTTGGCACCGAGCGGCTGTGGACCCGCGTTGTTGACGTGACCGACCGGGATGCGTTGGATCGCGCCCTGGCCGATTTCTGCGCCGGTACCAGCCACGGCGGACTCGACATGATGTGGAACAACGCCGGCATCGGCGAAGGCGGATGGTTCGAGGACGTACCCTACGACGCCGCGATGCGCGTCGTCGACGTGAACTTCAAGGCGGTGCTGACCGGGGCTTACGGCGCCCTCCCCTATCTGAGAAAGGCGCCGGGAAGTCTGATGTTTTCCACATCGTCGTCGTCGGCCACCTACGGCATGCCACGGCTGGCGGTCTATTCGGCAACCAAGCACGCCGTCAAGGGACTCACCGAAGCGTTGAGCGCCGAATGGCGGCGCCATGGTGTGCGAGTTGCCGACGTGCTGCCCGGGTTGATCGACACCGCGATTCTCACCTCAACTCGGCAGCACTCCGACGCCTCCGCCCCGACCCTGTCCAGCGAGCAGATCCGCGCCGCCGCGCCCAAGAAGGGGATGTTTCGTCTACTGCCGGCATCCAGCGTCGCCGAGGCGGCCTGGCACGCCTACCAGCACCCGACGCGGCTGCATTGGTACGTGCCGCCAAGCATTCGCTGGATCGATCGGCTCAAGGGCGTCAGTCCGGAATTCGTTCGTAGCCGCATTCTCAAATCCCTACCCACGTTTGGAACAGGACAGCAGTAGAGTCTCGGGCACAGCGCTGGTGTCCACAATGGAGGTGGCTCGTGCAGATTCGGTTGGTCACTGTCACAGGGCTTGCAATGAGCGTGGTCGCTGCCGTCTCCGGGTGCGGGAGCGCGATGACGGTGCCCCGCCAAGCCGCGCACGTGACCATCGACGGCTCCACCCACACGGCACGCCCCGCCGCGTGCAGTCAGGAGCAGTCCTACCGGACCATCGACATCGGCGACCGGGACGGCCATGTCCAGGCGGTGGTGCTGATCAGCGGCGAGCGAGTGATTCCGCAGTGGGTGAAGATCCGCAATGTTGACGGGTTCAACGGCAGCTATTGGCAAGGCGGGGTGGGAGAGGCTCAGGTGGACTTTTCCCACGGGACATACACGATCACCGGCAGCGCCTACGGCATCGGCAGCGACAACCCGAACAAGGTGGTGACAACCGACTTCAAGATCGTCGCCGAGTGCTGACCCGTTGGGCTCTGCCTCGGGGCGCGAGCCTCGATTAGCCCTGCGTCGGCGACCTCGACGAGCTTAGTCTGGTCACAAGCGCAATGGCGAAGTCGATCGATGGAGGCGCGGTGAAGGACAAACTGCACTGGTTCGCGATGCACGGGGTAATCCGGGGCATGGCCAATATCGGTCTTCGACGAGGTGAATTGGAGGCTCGGCTGATCGCCGACCCGGCAGTTGCGGCCAACCCGGGACCGTTCCATGACGAGTTGCGCCGCCACGGGCGTATGGTGCGGACCCGCGTCAACTACCTCACCGTTGACTATCAGCTCGCGCACGATGTGCTGCGCTCCGACGACTTCCACACCATCTCGTTCGGTGAGAACCTGCCGGGACCACTGCGCTGGCTGGAGCGCCGCACCCGCGACGAGCAGCTGCATCCGCTGCGGCCGCCGTCGCTGTTGGCCGTTGAGCCGCCCGATCACACCCGATACCGCAAGACGGTGTCGGCGGTTTTCACCTCCCGAGCGGTTGCCGCGCTACGCGATCGGGTCGAGCAGACGGCGAACAGTCTGTTGGATCAACTCGCGCAGCGGCCCGGTGTTGTCGACGTGGTGGGCCAGTACTGTTCCCAGCTCCCGATCATGGTGATCAGCGAAATCCTCGGTGTTCCAGAACAAGACCGCGGCCGAGTGCTGGAATACGGCGAATTGGCAGCGCCTAGCCTGGATATCGGGGTCCCCTACCGGCAGTACCGGCGCATACAGCAGGACATAACGGGATTCAACTCGTGGCTGACGGCACACCTCGAGCAGTTGCGTCGAAACCCCGGCGACGACCTGATGAGTCAATTGATCCGGGTCGCTGAAAGTGGTGATGCTGGGACATATCTCGATGAATCCGAACTGCGCGCGATTGCTGGGCTGGTGTTGGTTGCGGGCTTCGAGACCACAGTCAACCTGTTGGGCAACGGAATTCGGATGCTGCTGGATGCCCCCGAGCAACTGGAGACACTGCGTCAGCGTCCGGAACTATGGCCGAACGCGGTCGAAGAGATCCTGCGGCTGGATTCACCAGTCCAGCTCACCGCCCGGGTGGCCCGCACCGATGTCGAGATAGCGAGCTGGCCAATAAATCGCGGCGAAATGGTGGTGGCCTAGCTGGCCGGAGCCAACCGCGACCCGGCGGTATTCCCGAACCCGCACCGTATCGACGTCGAACGCGCTAATGCCGGAAGGCATCTCGCATTCTCCACGGGTCGTCATTTCTGTCTTGGTGCGGCTCTGGCCCGGGCCGAGGGAGAGGTTGGGTTGCGGACGTTCTTCGAGCGCTTCCCCGACGTTCGGGCCGCCGGCGCGGGAAGTCGCCGCGACACCCGCGTGTTGCGGGGCTGGTCGACGTTGCCGGTCACGCTCGGACCGGCCCGCGCGCTGGCCGCCTCCTAGCGGACCGCGAGGGCGTGTCCGCCGGTCGCGTTGAGGGCGCCAATTGGCATCGGCGCAGCGTGGTGGTTGACAGCCCAAGAGGGACCAAGTGTTATTGGCCGTTATGGCAGAACTTTCTTTGATTTCAGTTGGCGATACGGTGCGTGGGATGTGGCACGCGCTGTCTCGGAGGGACTGGGATGGCGTCAAGACGTTTTTGTCGCCGGACTGCCTGTATGTGGACATGCCGGTTCCCGCGCTGTCGGCGCGCGGTCCGGACGACATCGTCACGCGGCTGAAGCTCGGGTTGGAACCCCTGGCCGGCTACGAGAACCACGACGGACTGCTGCTGTCCAGCGGTTCCGATGTCATGTATGAGCACTCCGAGACCTGGACGTTCGCGACCGGTGAGCAGGGGCTGCTGAGGTTCGTTACCGTCCATCAAGTCGTCGACGGGAAAATCACCGTGTGGAAAGACTATTGGGACTTCAACAGCCTGGTGGCCTTTGCGCCGCCGCAGCATTTTGAGAACCTTGGCTCGGCAGATCAGGGCTGGATATTCGACGCGAGCAGCCTGGTCTAGCAACCGGTTGATGTCGCCGGTGACTACCGGTGGGGTCTAACGCGCCGACCACCAGCACAGCCGCCATAGGACCAGGGCAGCCGGTCGAGGTCAGACAGCGGCGACAACTGCCGCCGCGGGTTGGCGGTCACCACCGTTAGGAGCCTCTCCAACCGGTCGGTAATAGCTTCGATCACCGTAGGAGTGAACATGGCGGTGCGGTATTCGACGACTCCGCTGATCCCGGCGGGCTCACCGCTCTCGGTGAACTGCTCGGTCAGGGACAACAAGAAGTTCATCCGTGCCGCCCCGGTGTGCACCGGGGCTTCGGTGATTTCCAGCTCGCCCAGTGCCAGCTCGGCCGGTTTGTTGTTTTGCCAGGCCAGCATGACTTGGGCCAAGGGGCTAGCGGGTGACGAGCGGGCGGCGTTGATCTGTTCTACCAGAACGCCATAGGGCATGTCTTGATGGTCGAGTGCTTGCAGACTGCGGGTACGCACCTGGTCGAGCAGGTGTGCGAAATCCAGGTCGGGGGCCACCGCAATGCGCAATAGCACCGTGTTGACGAACACGCCGACCAACTCATCGAGCGAGGGGTGACGGCGACCGGCGACCGCTACTGCCACCACGATGTCGTTGCTGGCGGCCAGTTGTGAGAGCAGCGCGGTAAAGCCCGCCTGGACGACCATGAAGCTGGTGGCGTGCTGTGCGCACGCCAGCTCGGTTATCTGGCGGTGCAATGCCGCCGGGCCAGCGCACGGCCAGCGTGTCGCCGCGAGTGTCGTACGAGGTGGCATCGGGTTGCCCGGGTGATAGCTCGAGATGCGTGGGCATGTCCGCAAGCGTCTTCTGCCAGTACCGAAGTTCCGCGGCGATCATGCTGTCGGGATCCGCCGGGTCCCCCAGGTACGCGCGTTGCCATAAGGCGTAGTCGATGTATTGGATGGGCAACGGCTCCCAGCCGGGGGCCTGCCCGTCGCATCGGCTGCGGTAGGCCACGTCGAGATCGGCCGCCAGTGGGGCCAGTGACCAGCCGTCAGCGGCAATATGGTGCAGCACGAGAACCAGCAGGTATTGATCGTCGGCCCGGCGATAGAGCTGGACCAGTAGCGGCAGCCGGCTGGCCAGGTCGAAGCTGTGGCGGGCTTGGGTCGAAACGACGTCACGCAGCTGACCCGGCGTCCAGGTGGTGGCGTCAATGACCTCCCAGCACAGGTCCACCGCTTCGGGCGCCAAGACGACTTGGTGCGGTTCACCGTCCACGGCGGGATAAACGGTGCGCAACGGTTCGTGACGACAAACAACATCGACTAGGGCCTGGCGCAGTGCCTCGGTGTGCAGGATGCCACGCAACTGCAGCACCCAGGGGATGTTGAACACAGCGGAGGGGCCCTGCAGCTGAACGACACTCCACATCCGGTGCTGGGCCGGCGATAGCGGCACCCGCTCGGGCCGCTGGACCGGTGCCAGGGGTATCGAGGCGGCCGATCCCTTGTTGATGTGCGGCACCAGCTCGGCGACGCTGGGTGCATCGAACAACACCCGCACGGACAGGTCTGCGGCCAAAGCGGTGTTGGCCGCCGCGACCACGCGCATCGCCAGCAACGAGTCGCCGCCCAAATCGAAGAACGACTGGTCGGCGCCGACCCGTTCCAGCCCGAGGACCCGCGCAAAAATTCCGGCCACGATTTCCTCCACCGGCGTGGTCGGGGCTCGGTAACCGGTGATGTAGTCCGGAACGGGCAGCGCGGCAACGTCAAGTTTCCCGTTGACCGTCAACGGCAACCGCTCGAGCGACATGATGGCCGCCGGAACCATGTAGTGGGGCAGTTGGTCTTTGAGACCGGCACGAACAGCTTCGGGGTCGGCTTGGCCGGTGATGTAGCCCACCAGACGCTTGTCGCCAGGGCGGTCTTCGCGGACGATGACGACCGCACTGTTCACGCTGGGCGACCGCATTAGCGCTGTGGTGATTTCGGCGGGTTCGATGCGATAGCCGCGAATCTTGACTTGGTCGTCCACCCGACCCTTGTAGTGCAGTTGACCGTCAGCACCCCAGCAGGCCAGATCGCCGGTCCGGTACATACGGCTGCCCGCGGTTCCCCCGAACGGGCAGGCCACAAAACGCGATGCCGTCAACCCGGAGCGGTGCCAATATCCAAGCCCAACTTGGCTTCCCGCCACATACAGCTCCCCCACCACCCCGGGGGGCAGCTGGCGCAACCACGAGTCCAATACAAATAGAGCAGTACCCGGCAGTGGTAGGCCGATGGGAGCGGTCCCGGAACCGGCAACCAGCGGTGCGCTGATGCTGACGCAGACAGTGGATTCGGTTGGGCCGTAGGCATTCACCATCACTCGCCCGGGCGCCCAACGATCCACCACCTCGGCGGTGCAGGGTTCACCGCCGACCACGAGTGTAGTGGCTTCCAGAGCATCGGTTGACAATACGGCAACCGCCGAGGGGGTTTGGGTCAGCGCGTTGACTCGCTGTTCCAGCAGCAAGTCGTGGAAATCGGTGAGGGAACGAGTTGCGTCTTCGCCTACCACGACAAGTCGCCCGCCGTGCAGTAACGCGCTCCAGATTTCCCACACCGAGAAGTCGAATGCGTAGGAGTGGCAATGGGTTACGGCCAGACTGTTCTGGGCGTTCAGTGGGGTGGGTGCGGCCACGAGTTGGGCAATGTTGTGATGGGTGATCGCCACGCCTTTGGGCACGCCGGTGGTGCCGGATGTATACAGCACGTATGCGACGTCGTAGGCGGCTGGCGCGGGCAGCCCCGTACTGGGTCGGGCGGCAACGGCGGGATCGTCGACGTCGATGACCGCCAGGGCGTGGCCGTCCAGACCGCCGGTCAAGTCGCGGATGGTCAGGACAGCCACCGGCTTGGTGTCGTCGAGCAGGAAGGCAACGCGGGCGCGGGGGTGGTCCGGGTCGATGGGCAGGTAGGCCGCTCCCACCTTCAGCACTGCCAGGATCGCGATGATGGCTCGTCCGCTGCGTGGAAGCAGCAACGCTACGACGTCGCCACGGCCTATCTCGTGAGAGGCCAACAAGGACGCGAGCCGGTTGCTGGCGGCGTCGAGTTGGCGGTAGCTCAGCACGACGTCCGCGGCTGTCACCGCGACAGCGTCCGGTCTCTGGGCGACGTGGGCGGCGAACAGCTCCGGAATCGACTGGGTAGGAGCAGCGGGGCAGGTCAGCGCGGCGTGGTTACCCCACGTATGGATCCGGCGGCGCTCGAGCTGATCGAGCAGGTCGATTGATGACAACCGCCGCGCCGGATCCGCGGCCAACACCATCAAGAGCCCAGTCAGTCGTTGCGCCAAGGCTGGGCCCTCGAAATCTGATGATGGCGCGCCAGCACCTGCCGTGCTCAAAAGCAGCCGCTGCCCCTCAATCATGACGAACATTCCAAATCGATTGCCGCGGCCAAAATTGGTATGCACCAGCGAGGCCGGCGCATCACCGAAATGTGGGATCGCCGTCGGCGGGAGCAGGTTCAGCGCGATTCCGCTGAGGGGCCCGCACAACGTGTGTACCGGAAACCGTTGATGTCGTAGGACATCGCGGACCCGCGAATCCGCCTGCGTACACAGCTCAGCAACTGAGGAAGTGGGTGATGTCGGCAACGCCAGCGGAACCACCCCGGCAACCATCCCCGGAATCGTCTTCAACTTGTCGGTGCCGCGCCGGCTCACCGCAAAATCCAGTACCACCTCCGGACCGCCACCATCCCAACCGTGTACCAGTAGCCCACACGCTGCGGTGATGATCGAGGATCGCCTGACGCCTAACACTGTGGCCAGAACATCAATGCTCTGCGCGGCGGCGGCATCCAGCACCACCGGCGCCGACGCGCCGTAGCGATCGTTCTCATTCCCGGTCTCCGCGGACTGGTATTGGAGCGCTGGGCGGTCCGGGGGCAGATTCTCCCGCCAAAACTGCAGGTCTTCTCGATACTTGCAGGACACCTCGTACTCCAGTTCGGCGCCGACCAGATCGTGCAGCGAACCAAAGGATGCTGCCGGGACTGGCGTGGCAGAGGCGAGCGCCGAGTAGATAACGGCGATTCGACTGACGAACAGCACGGAACTAAATCCGTCGACCACGATGTGATGTAGACAGAAAAACAAGAAGAATTGGTTTGGACTCGTCCGGAATAACGCAAATCGGAACAACGGCCCCGCCCATGCCATGGGCTGGCGCTGCATCGACGCGGCCAGTTGGTGCGCTTCCCGAACCGGATGTCGCGAGCCGCTCACGTCAACGAGCGGGACAGTAACGGCCGGATAGTCCCGCGGTTTCTGGCAGACCTGTGCGTCGACCTCGAATATTCCGACCCGCAACGGCTCGAATTCGGCCACCGCCCGCCGGACGGCACGCTCGATGAGGACCGGATCGACCGGGCCGCTGATCACTGCGAAAAAGCTTGTTTGCCAGGGTATTCCCGAGCCGTTGCGCTCTTGGGAGGGCCATATGTCGAGCTGCCCGCGCGTGAGTGCGAGGAACTTCCCATTTGCCGGCACTGCGCCGTGCGGGTCGGTGGGAGCAGACATCAGGTGCCGGTACGGACCCGAAGCGCGCGGTGGCGATTCCCGAGGTCACCGGCACAGACCCAGGGCTCCGGCGTTGTTGATTAGCAGGCTTGTGAGCTGGGTTGATGATCTTTGGTGCCGCGCTATTGGGGCCGGAGTGTAGGCACGGGCTATCTGGAGAACGATCGAGTTGGTTACTGTTCGTCGTTGGTCTGGAGTTGCCCGTGCCTACCGTTTCAGTATTGCGTGTGTCGTCGGTTCCAGAGGTGTTCGACCGCTGGAGTCCTGGTGAGCGCAGCGAGCTCATCGGATCGGAGTTTCTCGATGTGTTGGCCTCGGTGCCAGACCCGAGGGACCCACGCGGTCGGAGGTATTCGCTGATGGCTTTGTTGGCGATCGCGGTTCTGGCCACTGCCGCGGGGATGCGCGGCTATGCTGGTTTTGCCACATGGGCGGCCACCGCTCCCGATGATGTGTTGGCCCAATTAGGGGTCCGGTTCCGGCGGCCCAGTGAGAAGACCTTCCGCGCTGTTTTGTCTCGGCTAGACCCCGCCGACCTCAACGCCAGGATGGGCAGTTACTTCACTGCACACGTGGCCAGCAGCGACCCCAGTGGATTGGTGCCGATCGCGTTGGACGGCAAGATGCTGCGTGGTGCTTTACGCGCCAAAGCGACAGCCACGCATCTCGTGTCGGTGTTCGCCCACCGTGCCCGATTGGTGCTCGGTCAACTCGCTGTCGCCGAGAAAAGCAATGAAATTCCCTGCGCACGTGCCCTGCTCACGCTGCTGCCGGGTAGCTTGCGGTGGCTGGTCACCGTGGATGCGATGCATACCCAGGTCGTCACCGCGAAGTTGATCTGCGCCACCTTGAAGTCGCACTACCTGATGATCGTCAAGTCCAACCAAGCCAAAATACTTGCGCGTATCACCGCGCTGCCCTGGGCCGAGGTGCCCACAGCCGCTACCGACGACTCCCGCGGCCACGGCCGTGTCGAGACCCGCACCCCGCAAATCATCACCGCTGCACGAGGAATCGGCTTCCCCTACGCAAAACAAATCATCCGGATCACTCGTGAACGCTTGATCACCGCCACCGACCAGCGCAGCGTGGAGGTGGTCTATGCCATCTGCAGCCTGCCCTTCGAGCACGCCCGCCCTACCGCGATCATGACCTGGATGCGTCAACACTGGGGAATCGAGAACAGCCTGCACTGGATACGCGACGTCACCTTCGACGAAGACCGTCAAAGGGCACATACCGGAAACGGCGCACAGGTCCTAGCAACGCTACGCAACACCGCGATCAATCTGCACCGCCTCAACGGCGCCGACAACATCGCCGAAGCCTGCCGGATCACCGCTTTGACCGCCAACCGCCGCCTAGACCTCCTCAATCCACAATTCCCCAGCTCACAAGCCTGCTAATCAACAACGCCGGAGCCCTGGGCACAGACCGAAACGGGCCGCCTAGTCTTTCGGCAAGTCGCCACGGTGGTGACGGAGCGTGGTGCCATTTTTCACCTAGGTCATCGCAACCAATGTCCGAGTTTGCTGCACATTTCGGATACAACACTGGCTGTGCACTGAAGTCGTCAATACGCCGTGGTAGAAGTTTACACGCGCAACCACTTCATCAGTATCCGCTGGCGCGCGGGATTTGCAGGGGGCGATGTCGTTTTGGCGCCGGAACGGCGCGGCCGTAGTCGCGCCGCTGGTCGTGTCCCCCGATGTGGGGACACGACTTCCCCCCGTACAGGGGGCGAGCATTCCGGTGCAATTGACACCCGTTCGGGGGATGTTGTGCTACCCAAAAACCGGAAAGCTCTGCATCAAAGTTGGCGAGCGCATCCGGCGATTCGTCTGTATCCACCAGAGGAGGCCAGTCGAATGGCGCACGAAATTCTGTTCTGCGAGGTTGAGGTTGCTCACAGGGCTCCTGCTTTCCACGTCGAGGGCATCACCGACTAAGACTCTCGGTCGCGTCGCCAATCACTATCGTGTGGTGAACTAGGCGACCGTCAGGTCACCACCAGCCCTGGGGCTTGCCATCCGCCGAATATCGCCTCGAGGTGGCTCGCTACCGCCAGCGCCGTGCCGTCGTGCCATGGCCGGGCCGCGATTTGAACGCCGATGGGCAAGCCACCTGGCGATGTTCCGCACCGGACCACCGCAGCGGGCCATCCGGTGAGGTTATGCACCATCAAATGCGAAAAATCGCTGATCTCGACCAGGCCGTGGTGGTGCGGCTTGGCCGGGGTGGGCATGGCCGGGCCGACGATTACGTCGTAGTCGGCCATAAATGCCAGCATCTGGATGCGGTAGTGGTCGATATCGACCAGGCGGCGTCGGGCTTCGGTGAGCGAGAAGTCCACTTGGCGGGCCTGCGCCGTGAACTCGGCCAGCTCTTCGGACGGCGCCGTGGTGCCGATGGCCCCCAGGTCCTCTTCAAATCCCCGGCCCCGGTCACCACCTAGGAAGATCGACGTCCACAACAGGTCTGTGGTGCGATTCAGGCAGGGCGGCACGGCGTGATCGATGACGGCGACCACCTCCCGTAACGCTTCGACCGCCGCCGTGACGACCGCCGTAACCTCTTCGGAGGGTGGCGAAATGCCGTCATCGAGATAGGCGGCCACTCGCAGAGTGCCCAGTTCCACATCGTCCGGGCTGCCCAGCGGAGCCGGCGCCGTATACGGGTCCGCGAGATCTGGGCCATTCATGATCGACAGGCCCAGAAACAGATCTCTAACCGATCGGGCCAGCGGCCCGTAGCACACGAACGGGCTGAAAACTCCTAGAGCATCGCCGAATACGCTCCCGGTGCGTGGGATCCGGCCGCGCGTGGGCTTCAGGCCGGCTATGCCGGTGTTGTGGCATGGTTGCCGGATGCTGACACCGCCGTCGGACCCCACGCTCAACGCGGCCCCGCCGGCGGCGACGAGCGCGGCCGAACCTCCGCTGCTGCCGCCGGGAGTCCTGGTGAGGTCGTAGGGATTGTTGGTCCGCCCATACAGGTTGTTGTTCGACTCTCCGCCGCGGCTCATCTCCGGGACGTTGGTCATCCCCAACACGATCGCCCCTTGGGCCCGCAGCCGCGACACCACGGTAGCGTCGGTGTCCGCCACGGCGCGCAAGCCTGGACTGCCACCGGAGCACGCCAGCCCGGCCACTTGCATGACGTCCTTGATCACCACCGGCAGACCGTGCGCCGCGCCCAGCGGGGCGCCTCGCGCGACGCACTCGTCGGCGTGGTCGGCTTGCCGCAAGCAGCGCTCCGGATCTTCGGCCTCAACCAGCGCGTTGAGCGCGGGATTGACGGACCGAATCCGAACCAGATGCTGCTGGATGACTTCTCGGCACGATACCGAGCCGGCGCTCATCAGGGCGACCAACTCGTGGGCGCCCAGGTGGCACAACTCGGTCATGAATTCTTGCTCATCGATTGATCGCCCTTCTGCTCCAATTGGTATATGCGGGCTGCATTGTCGTGCCCAATGAGGTCGACGACGCGGATCGCGTCGGCTTCGGCCCAGTCGCCGCTTTGTACGAAGCCGTGTAGAACGCGGTGAATGCCTCTGCGCCACAAAGCCGCTCCCAGGTAGTGGAGCTCTGCGGGGCCGAAACCGTCCGAGGAATACACGATTTTTCGCAAGGGCGCCAATTCCAATAGCCGGCCGATGAATTCCGGCGCTCGCGCCCCAAGGTAGTTGACGGTCAGGCCGCCATCGACGAAGACGTTGTTGAAAGCCTGTGCAAGATATCCGGCTTCGCGTTCGTAAGGATAGCAATGCAGCAGCACAATCGGGGTTTCGCCGGACTGGCGCAGGAAATCAAGCAGATACAGCGGATTGGTCTTGTGTAGGTCGCAGTCCCGGTCGCCGAAGCCGATGTGCAGCTGTAGCGGCTTTCCCAGTCGCAGCGCCTGATGGAGCCCGAATCGCAACAGAACGCGGTCACTCAACCGGGTTCCACCGCAGTCCCGCCACCGCTTTGCGGCTTGGGCAACCTGGGCCGGTGAGGGCTCGGTCAAGTCGCCGTCGAATCCGCCCCGATACGCCAGGATTGACTTGGTGCCGATGGCCGTTGCCATACGTTGGTGTAGGAGTTCCTGGAATGCCAAGGCATAGTCGCCCGGCGCCTGCGCGGCCTGTTCGGCCACCTGCTCGAGTCGGACCACCTCGTGAGCACGGCCCCCTGACAGCGCACTCAACTCCGCCGGACCAGCTACATCGCTGTCGATGCCGGTATCTACCAGCCAGTCGGTTACCCCGGCGGCCGCCAAGAACCGCTCAGCCAGTTCGGTTTCCCCGAGCTGGCTGCGATGTTCCCAATATGTTTTCGGGTCAACGTGTTCAGGCAGGCCCAGGATGGGGCCACAGTGCTTGCGCAGCGCAAACCCCAGCTGCGAGTCGAACGCCGAGTCAAAGTCGGCAAGCGGTTGTGTGTTCGCCTCGTTGAGGGCGTTTTCGAACCGCGATCTCTCCCCCGCGGTCAACCAGCAGCCGTGCACATGTTGATCAATCACCGCCACATCGCGGATATGTCGGGCCAGCTCCGAAGTAGCGGACTCCGTCACTTGTCACAGGCTCCAGGCCATGCGGAACTTGTTGGCCAGCTGTTCGGGGTTCAGGTCGGTGTAGCGTTCCTGCATCAGTTTGCGGACCGCAACGACGGCGTCGATTGAGGCATCCCCGAGCACGCGCCGCATCGTCTGCGAATTGTCCAGCGCGGTAATAACCTCGCGCGGATCGTCGGGCAGCCGCAAGATGCCGGCGCGGTCGCGATCGGCATTGGAGAGTTTTGCCGGGTCAATCACCGTCTCCTGCGGAAGGCTGACTTTCCGCTGGATGCCGTCGAGTGCCAGCCCAAGAATCGCGGCCGATGCAAGGTACGGGTTGGCAGAGGGGTCAACGATTTTCACTTCAACGTTGCCGCCATAGGCGGCGCCGGGGACGTGCTTGACGAATCGAACTGCCGCCTCCCGGTTTTCGGTACCCCAGCAGGCATAGGCGCCAGCCCAGTTACCGGGGCGCATGCGTAAGCCGGAGACGATCGATCCGCACAGAATCCCCTGGGCCTCCGGCAGACCGCGCAGTACACCGGCGACCGCGCTTTCGCCCGCCGTTGTCATCCCGGCCGCGCCGGCGCCCTCTGAGAACATCGGGCCCTCGGCGGTGCTTAACGAAAAGTGCTGGTGCGCGCCGCAACCAACATTGTCGGCAAAGGGTGTTGGGGACAGGCTGACGCGTAGTCCGTGCCGACGGGCGGCGCGGCCGATGATGATCCGCGCCAACACCAGCTGGTCGGCGGCGGTGACCGGGGAATGCGGTGTTAGGGAGATTTCGAATTGGTTGGCGTAATACTCCGGGTGAAACTGCTCGATCCCGACACCGGCGGCGGTTGCCGAAGCGTTGACGTCCCGCACGAAATGCTCATACTCGAGCACCCCGGCAAGACCGTACTGCGCCCACATTGTCGACGGCCGCTGAGTACCGTCCGGGTTGACCACGAGGAATTCGATTTCGTGGCCCACCATCGCCTCGATGCCCGCTTCCTCGAGCGCGGCCTCGATCCGTGCGAGCGTGCCGCGGGTGCACGCGGCAACGGGGGCGCCATCTTGCTCGAAGAAAGCGGCAGGCGCCCACGCTAATCCGTCTCCTATTGCCCGTAGGGCGGACAGGTCGATACGCAGGCGTTGGTCGCCGATGACGCCCACTTCATCACTGAACGCGATACCGCTTTGGTCCACGGCGAAGCCGTGCCACGTCGGACTGGCACCGAGGCCGGGATAGGCGAATGTGTTGGTCCGGCGCACCGGCACGGTCTTGGCCAGCGCGAGGCCGGCGGGGTTGATCACGGTGCCGATGACCGTGTCGACGCCCTCGGCCTCCAGCTGAGCGATCGCCGCGGCGGCAAGCGGTGTTGCTGTCATGGAAGTCATTGTGCAGCGCCTTGCCGCCCGGACCGCGTGGACGCGCGGCTAGGCGCGGCTGGGCAGGGTGAGCATGCACGCTTGGCCGATGTCCAAGGTGCGTAGGACCCGCCCCATGCCCACCCACAGCGCACACGACAAGGCCGGGTCGGCAAGCAGGTCTTCGGAGAAGTGTTCGGTGGCGCGGCGCCAGAAGTCTTCGTCATCGCGCAATACCGTGTGCTCGGTGGCAAACCGGTAAGCGAATTCGGCTGCCAGCCGCTCCTGTTCGCTGTAGCCGGGCCAGGTACGCCATTCGGCGACATGATCATAGAGTTCCTCGTCGACTCCGGCCGCCGGGCCGTCGGCATCGCGGGTATTGGCGCATACGACGCATTCGTTGTTGTCGGCAATCACAGCACGCGCGAGTTCCCGAGTTCGCAGTGGCAATCGGTTGCTGGTGTACACGGCGCGGCTGAAGGCAGCAAGCGCACCACCGAGCTCGGGTGATTTCTGAATCCAGCCGGCGACGTCATCGTCGGCGAATGTTCCGATGCGGCTGATGGCGCGATGCTACGCCCGCGCTGGCCGGTTTGGTCAGTGCGTTCCGGGCTCAGGGTCCCGTCTTTCGAGATGGCCGTCGATGGCGCAGCGGTTGCCTAAACGCGCTGATCCAGAACTCGACAAGCCCCACGTACGCCGGTGGCCTCCCCGTTCAGACGTATTACCCACCGGGATGCCATCGGCGGTGCGCGCAGTATCCCGGCGCGGCAGCGCCCGACTGCGGCTGCGACGAAATCGCCTCGGCCAAAGGGCTTTCGCATTCACGTCGGGCGGTGGCCGGGCGCACCGGTACGGGGCGATGAACAGGCGCATCGCCGCGACCCGGTCCCGGCAGACGAGGCGGTCAAGCTGGCCGAGAGGTCAGCCAGCCGCACGGGCATGTCATCGGATGGATGTTCGACTAGCCCCGCGCTGCGCCTGGGGACGGACCCACGGCCGGGATCAACTCGGCGGGCGCGAGACGCACTGTGCGGAGTACAGCTCCTCGCCGAGCTTGTTCATCAGCTCCAGCTGGGTCTCCAGGTAGTCGATGTGCTTTTCCTCGTCGGCCACGATGCTCTCGAAAAGCACCGCGCTGGTGCTGTCCTGCTTTTCGCGGCACATGATGATTCCGGGCTTGAGCCGGTTCACCACTTCGTATTCAATCGCGAGATCGGCCTCGAACTGCTCGCGCAGCGTTTGGCCGACTCGCAAGGAGCCGATGCGCTGGTAGTTGGGCAATCCGTCCAGCAACAAGATTCGATCGGTGATCGCCTCGGCGTGGCGCATCTCGTCGAAGGACTCGTCGCGGGTGTGGGCCGCCAACTCGGTAAACCCCCAGTTCTCCTGCATCTTCGAGTGCAAGAAGTACTGGTTGATAGCGGTGAGCTCGCTGGTCAATTGCTCATTGAGCAGGCGCAAAACATCGGGATCACCTTGCATGATCACTCCTAGGGGGTAGCAGGCTGTCATGTCTTACCGCAGCAGGTGAGCTGGGCTGGAGCGTCACCATGCTGTGTTCTGGCTGTGCCTTTCGGGTGCCAAACTCAAATCTAGTTCAGCAGGCGAGGCTAGCAGCGGATTTTTTGGACGCGATCGGCGCGTCGTCTGCCTTGAGCTTCAGGATTCTTAGGTTAGACTCAACTAACCTAGTTAGGTTAGACTCCACTAATATGCGGTGCGTTCGTCCGGCAGTTTGTGAAGACACGTCATTCGGTGGCGTGAGCGAGCATCTGATGGGGGTTTGCTGATGTACGTGTGCCTTTGCGTCGGCGCCACCAATCAGACCGTCTGTGATGCCGTCGCCCGCGGTGCGGCAACCTCCAAGGAGATCGCCGCCGCATGCGGTGCCGGCAGCGACTGCGGGCGTTGCCGCCGCACGCTGCGGGCCATTATCGCGGCCGCAGCCCAACCCGCGGCAGTCTGAGCGTGCCCCGATAGTGGGTTTTTCGTCGGTTTACGGTCGCCGGCGATCGGTGAAATCGGCAAGGGCAGCGGCGTTGGCTTGAGCGCCCATCAGCTCCGCGAAGTGCGCGTTCTCTCGTGCGCTGGCCGCCGCGATCTGGGCACGGTTGGGTTCGACCATCGTGTGCTTGACCGCCATCAAGCTGGAAATCGGCTTGGCAGCAAGTATTTCGGCATGACGACGCGCCTCTGGTAGCAGTTCCTCAGGACTGCAGATTCGCCAGACCAGGCCCATCCGCAGTGCCTCTTCGGCGTCAATCCATTCCGAGGACATCAGCAACCAAGCCGCGTTCTGGCGGCCCACCAGTTGCGGCAGAAGATAGGACGAGGCCGCTTCGGGAGCCACGCCGAGGCTGGTGAAGGGGCACTTCAGGCGCGCTGTCGAGGACATGAAAGCCAGATCGGCATAGCCCAGAATGGTGGCGCCGATCCCGACGCCAAGCCCGTTGACGGCGCAAATCAGGGGCTTTGGGAACCCGGCGAGTGCTTCGATGAGACCACGGAAGCCAAATTTCCCCTCGGAGAAATTTGGATCGTTGATGCGAGCCTGCATTTCGGCAAGATCGGTGCCAGCGCTGAAGCCGCGACCCGAGCCGGTCAGCAAGACCACGGCAACCTGCGGATCGTCGGCCGCGTCCAAGAGGGCCTGGGCGGTCGCGTCGTAGAGGGCTTCGTTAAATGCGTTGAGCGCCTCGGGACGGTTCAGCGTGAGCGTGCGTACGCGGTTGTCATCATCGATCTGCAGCGTCACGGCTGCAGCCTAGCCGTTGCCGTAAATGCGGGTCGGCTCGATGAGCACCACGGTTCGTCGTTCCTCGGCCATCACCCGGTCGTATTCGTCCCAGTTGTCGTGGGTGCCACCGGCCGAAATGAAGACATCGCGAAGCAGCAGTCGCAGCTGTTCGCGGTCGGCCAGCCATGGCTGGGAGTCGTCCGGACCGGCCAGCTCCGCGCTGCCCTCCACCGTCGCCCACCGCCATCCGTTGCGAAATGTGACGGCCAATTGAGGTCGAGCCCGCAGGTTGGCGAGTTTGACCTTGCCGTAGGTGGCAAAGCCCAGGGCCGGTCTGCCGTGGTCGGGGTGCATCAGCAGGCCGACATTGACCAACGAAGCCTGAACGGTGCCGTCAGCGCGAACGGTGGAGACAACGGCGAGGCCGCGATCCGCGGTCGCCAGGCCGACTGCGTCGTTGAGTGTTGTCATTGACGCTCCTCGCATGTAAACGGTGTCTTGAACACATGGCGGCTGGTGGGAACGGTGTCGATATTCTCGTTGGCGCCGAATGCGGCCGTGCTGGCCACCATCCTGCCGAGCCGGTGCTGCAGGTCGCCGTCATCGCTGGCGCCGAAGAATGCCTTCAGATCGGTGATTGCCGCCATCGGGAACAGTTCCTCGACGATGGCCGCGACCTCTGGTGCCCCTGGGGTGAGGGTCCGTACCACCCAGTTCTGCGTGTAGCCAAAGGTCGACTGGGTCTCAATCGCCACCGGCGTGTGGTCATGCTGCCAGCGGGCCAGCCAGGTTGGTTCATCTAGCGCGGCGGGCCGACGCAGCAACGCGATGTTGGCTAATCCAGGTGTGCGACTGCCGGGTTGGACTCTCGGCGCGACCAGTGGCACCGACTCGGTCACCAGGTAGGCACCCAGCGATTGGCATTCGGCACCGAGCAATCGCAGCGCTTCGGCTACCTGGTCGCCGTAGCACTGCTGGGTCCACACGCTCACTACCGCGGCGACCGGTGGGTCCAGTGTGGTCAGAGTCATCAGCGACTCGCATACCGCGCCGTCGCGGACATTGACCGACAGTCCGGGCAGGCCCAGCGCCAACAACGACTCGGCAACGGGACCGCGTTGGCGAGCGCACCACTGCTCGCTGGGGTCCGTGTGCATGAGGATGGCGATTATCTTCTCCATAGGTCCTCCATAGGCCGAACCTACCCCCGCAGGCTCAGTTGACCAGGCGCACCTGCTGTTCGTTGCTGATCGATTCGCCCATGATTGCCGCAAGCTGCCGATAGGCCTCGTCGCGACCGCTGGACGCGCGGTAGACCAGACCGATGCGTCGCCCCGGAGTGGGCGCGGCAAAGTGCGCGAGGCCGACGCGGCTACGCGCAGCCTCGACGGACACCGCGCTCTGTGGGATCAGTGTTACGCCCAGGCCGCCGTTTACGCATTGGACGGCGGTCGCCAGCGAAGCTGCCCGGGTATCGGCAAGCTCAGCCCGGACGCCGGCGTTCTGGCAGACATCCAGAGCCTGGTCGCGCAGGCAGTGCCCCTCATCGAGCAACAGCAGCGGCAGCTCGGACAGTGCCGCGACAGGGACTCCGTGCCGGTCCGCCATCGGATGCCCAGGCGGTAGCGCCAGCACGAAATCCTCTTCATAGATCGGTATTTCCGTGAGACCGCCATAGTCGGCGGGCAGCGCGATCAGGGCCGTATCGAGTGAACCTTCGCGCAGGGCGGTCAGCAGACGCTCGGTCTGGTCTTCAATCACTCGTACCGTCAGGGTGGGCAGACGCCGGGTCAGCCCGGCTAGTACCGTGGGCAGCACATACGGAGCAACGGTGGGGATGATGCCGAACCGGATGCTGCCGTTGAGCGGATCCGCCTCTCCCGCAGCGGCTGTGGTGAAGGCTTCCACGGCTTCCACCGCGGCCTGGGCGTGAGGTAGCAGCGATCTGCCCTCGGTCGTCAAGAAAACCCGCCTGGTCGATCGTTCGACGAGGTGAAGGTCGAGTCCGGCCTCCAGTGCCGCCAACGCCTGCGACAACGTCGACTGACTGACGCCGAGAGCATTTGCCGCGCTGCCGAAATGCTGCTTTTCCGCTACCGCGACGAACGCGCGCAACCCGGCCAAGGTGGGCCGATAGCTCTTATCGGTCATACCGATCAATATAGTGGCAAGCATCACCTTTACCTAACAGTCTTCTGCAGGCAACATGGTGTGGGCTCCAAAAGCCATGTGCGGAATACCGAAAAGCGAAAAATCGAAAATGAGGAGAGTTATGTCCCTGCTGACCATCGGCCAACAGTTTCCCGCCTACAGCCTGACTGCGTTGATCGGTGGCGATCTGTCCAAGGTCGACGCCAAGCAGCCCGGTGACTACTTCAAGACCGTGACCAGTGACGACCACGCGGGCAAGTGGCGGGTCGTGTTCTTCTGGCCCAAGGACTTCACCTTCGTGTGCCCGACCGAGATTGCCGCCTTCGGCAAGCTCAACGACGAGTTCGAGGACCGCGACGCGCAGGTCCTGGGTGTCTCGATCGACAGCGAGTTCGTGCACTTCCAGTGGCGTGCGCAGCACGACGACCTCAAGAACCTGCCCTTCCCGATGCTTGCCGACATCAAGCGGGAGCTGGTGGCGGCGACCGGTGTGCTCAACGCCGATGGTGTCGCGGACCGGGTGACCTTCATCGTCGACCCCAACAACGAGATTCAGTTCGTCTCGGCCACCGCTGGATCTGTCGGCCGCAACGTCGACGAGGTGCTCCGTGTGCTCGACGCCCTGCAGTCCGACGAGCTGTGTGCCTGCAACTGGCGCAAGGGTGACCCGACGCTGGACGCCGGCGAGCTGCTGAAGGCTTCGGCGTAGTCGGGGCTTGGTCAGAGACTGAGGACCGGACGGAGAAGACATGAGTATCGAAAACCTCAAGGCAGCGTTGCCTGAGTACGCCAAAGATCTCAAGCTGAACCTGGGCTCGATCAGCCGCACTACGGTGCTGGACGAAGAGCAGCTCTGGGGCACGCTTTTGGCGAGCGCCGCAGCGACTCGCAATGCGCAGGTGCTGGCCGAGATCGGTGCGGAGGCGGCTGACAATCTGTCTGCGCAGGCGTACCAGGCGGCGCTGGGAGCCGTGTCGATCATGGGCATGAACAACGTGTTCTATCGGGGGCGCGGCTTCCTCGAGGGCCAGTACGACGATCTGCGTGCCGGATTGCGGATGAACATCATCGCCAACCCGGGCGTGGACAAGGCGAATTTCGAGCTCTGGTCCTTTGCCGTGTCGTCGGTCAATGGGTGCTCCCATTGTGTCGTGGCCCACGAGCACACGCTGCGTGAGGCGGGTGTGGGCCGCGAGGCGGTGTTGGAGGCGCTGAAGGCGGCGGCTATCGTCTGCGGTGTGGCACAAGCGCTCACCGCTGCACAGACGCTGGCGGCCGTCGGCTGATCGTTGCGCCGTGAGTAAGCCCACCTGGGTGCAGCACGCGATCTGGTGGCAGGTCTATCCCCTGGGCTTCGTCGGTGCTTTTCCCGCCAATCAGCCACCCGATCCGGGAGAGCACCGACTACGGCGCCTCGTTGGCTGGTTTGATCACGCCGTCGAGTTGGGCGCATCCGGGGTTGCCCTGGGCCCGATTTTCGACTCGCGTACCCATGGTTACGACACCACCGACCATTTCCGCATCGATCCTCGCCTCGGCGACGAGGGTGATTTCGACCACCTCGTCGCCGAGGCGCATCGGCGTGGACTGCGGGTGCTGCTCGACGGCGTTTTCAACCACGTCGGTGTGGATTTCCACAGCTATCGCCACGCCGCTGACGACCCGTCCTCCGCAGGCTGGTTTTGTGGCCGAGCAGGCAATTTCCGTACCTTCGAAGGACATTCGGGGCTCATCACACTCAACCATGCCAACCCGGAGGTGGCCGACTACGTCGTCGATGTCATGGCGCACTGGCTGCAACGCGGTGCCGATGGCTGGCGCCTGGATGCGGCCTACGCGGTGCCACAACAGTTCTGGGCGAAGGTCCTGCCCCGAGTGCGGGACCGATATCCGCAGGCCTGGTTTGTCGGCGAGATAATTCACGGCGACTATGCCGCCGCGGTGCAGGGCGCCAGTTTCGACTCGGTGACTCAGTACGAACTTTGGAAGGCGATCTGGAGCGGTCTCAACGACGGCAACTTCTTCGAGCTGGACTGGGCGCTACAGCGGCACAACGAGTTTGTCGCCAGCTTTGCCCCGCTGACCTTCATCGGCAATCACGACGTCACCCGGATCGCCAGCCGCCTCGAACGTCCCGAGCACCTAGCCCATGCGCTGGTGATTCTGATGACTGTCGGTGGAATTCCGAGCATCTACGCCGGTGACGAATTCGGCTGGCGTGCCGTCAAGGAAGAGCGCTACGGCGGTGACGACGCGATACGCCCGGAATTCGGCTCTCCCCCATTCGAATTGACTCACGACCAGGCGTCGGTCTGGGCGTTGCACCAGTACCTGGTCGGGCTACGCCGCCGCTATCCATGGCTACACACGGCCTCCACCAGCGCACTACGATTGCGCAACCGTCAGTACGTCTACCAGACCGGCAGCGCCGACAACGCACTAGTGGTCATACTCAACGCAGACGATGAGCCGCTTCGGATGAGTCTGCCGGATCTTGGCATCCCTCGCGCCGAGGTGCTTGCCGGATCTGCCGCGCCGCCCCAGGAGGTCACCGACGAGGTGCTCGTCGAGGGGCACGGCTGGCGGATCCTGCAACCCGCCTAGCGATTCAGCTGCGCGAGCGTCAGCGGGTCGAGCCGGCGGGCGTAGCAGCGGGTGCCTCGACGAATCGCTTCAGGTCAAAGGGATGTCTTGTCGAGTCCATGCGACCACGTTGATACACTGGTTAGATGACGCGAATGAGCACGGATGAGCGCAGGCGCTGATGGCTGTCGATCGCAGGCTTCCGAGGGTGGGTGACCTGGCACCCCTGATGCAGTTCAAGAGGCCCCAGTTCAACCGCACCAAGCGCCGTCTGGAAACCGCCCTAACCATCGAGGACCTGCGCCGTGTCGCGAAACGGCGTACCCCCAGAGCGGCGTTCGACTACACCGACGGTGCAGTCGAGGACGAACTGTCGATCGAGCGTGCCCGGCAGGCCTTCCGCGATATCGAATTTCACCCGACGATCCTGCGCGATGTCACGAGTGTGCGTACCGGCTGGGACGTCTTTGGCAAGCCGGTCGCGTTGCCCTTCGGTATCGCGCCGACCGGGTTCACTCGATTGATGCACACCGAGGGCGAGATCGCCGGTGCGAGGGCGGCCGCCGAGGCCGGGATCCCGTTTTCCATGTCGACTCTGGCCACCTGCGCAATAGAGGATCTGCAGGCGGCTGTTCCCCAGGGCCGCAAATGGTTTCAGCTCTACATGTGGCGGGACCGGGACCGTTCGATGGCGTTGGTCAAACGCGCAGCGGACGCGGGATTCGACACCATGCTGGTCACCGTGGACGTTCCGGTCGCGGGTGCGCGGCTACGCGATGTCCGCAACGGCATGTCGATACCGCCGGCCTTGACGCTACGAACGGTGCTTGACGCACTGCCGCACCCACATTGGTGGTTCGACCTGCTGACCACCGAGCCGCTGGCCTTCGCATCACTGGATCGCTGGTCGGGCACCATCGGCGAGTATCTGAACACCATGTTCGATCCCAGCGTCACCTTCGACGACCTGGAGTGGATGAAGGCCCAATGGCCAGGCAAGCTGGTCGTCAAGGGGATCCAGACCCTCGACGATGCCCGCGCGGTGGTGGAACGCGGGGCCGACGGCATCGTGTTGTCCAATCATGGCGGTCGCCAACTCGATCGTGCGCCGGTGCCGTTCCACCTGTTGCCCCTGGTTGCCCGCGAGCTGGGCAAGGACACCGAGATCGTGGTGGACACCGGCATCATGTCCGGTGCCGATATCGTCGCCGCGATCGCGCTCGGTGCGCGGTGCACGCTGATTGGGCGGGCGTACCTGTATGGGCTGATGGCTGGTGGCGAAGCGGGGGTCAAACGCGCGATCGAGATCCTGTCCGCCGGCGTCTCCCGGACCATGCGGCTGCTGGGGGTGACCTGCCTGGAAGAACTCTCGGCCAAGCATGTGACGCAGTTGCAGCGACTGGGTCCCATACCTCTGCCGACGTGAGGCTGCGCGCTCGAGTTCGGCGGAATCAGCCATCGGCCTGCGCCGGGGAACAAAACGCGCGACAGCTGGGTTAAGCGCAGTAGACCTAGCTATTGGAGGATTGATGCCCCAAGCCATATCAGTGCCGGTGCTGTTCGTCAGTGACACCATCGTGCTACCCGGAATGGTCGTGCCGATCACGCTCGACGATGCCGCACAAGCGGCGATCGACGCCGCGCGGGCCAGCGAGTCTGGGCAGTTGCTGATCGCTCCTCGGCTCGATGACCGATACCCCACCTACGGCGTCTTGGCAAAGATTCTGCAGGTTGGGCGGATCGCTGGCGGTGGCGCCGCCGCTGTCGTGCGAGGTGAGCGCAGGGCCCAGATCGGTGCTGGAGCCAGCGGGCCAGGCGCGGCGCTGTGGGTCGAGGTGACAGAAGTCCCGGAGCCGGAGGCGACCGAGGAAGCCAAGACGCTTGCCGCCGAGTGCAAGAAGCTGTTAGTGGCCATGCTGCAACGACGCGAGGCCTGGCAGATCATCGACCACGTCAATAGCCTCACCGATCCGTCTGCGCTCGCGGACACCGCCGGGTACGCGTCGTATCTGGCGGATATGCAGAAGCGCCAGTTGCTCGAGACGGCCGACGTTTCCCAGCGTCTGCGGTTGCTGATCGATTGGACCGGCGACCATCTCGCCGAAGTCGAGGTCAACGACAAGATCGCCGACGATGTGCGGGCGGGCATGGAAAAGACGCAGAAGGAGTTCCTGCTGCGCCAACAGCTGGCTGCGATTCGTAAGGAACTGGGTGAGGGTGATCCCGACGGCGCCGGAGATCCAGAGGACTACCGGGCCCGTATCGAGGCCGCTGAACTGCCCGACAAGGTGCGCGAAGCGGCGCTGCGTGAGGTTAGCAAGCTGGAACGGGCCAGCGACCAAAGCCCGGACAGCGGCTGGATTCGCACCTGGCTGGACACCGTGCTCGAGCTGCCGTGGAATATCACGACCGAGGACTCGGTCGACTTGAGCGCGGCCCGCGAGACCCTCGATGCCGATCACCACGGCCTCGACGATGTCAAAGACCGCATCATCGAGTATCTGGCGGTGCGTGCCCGACGCGCGCAGCGTGGACTGCAGGTCGTCGGCGGGCGTGGTTCGGGCGCGGTGATGGTGCTCGCCGGTCCTCCCGGGGTCGGCAAGACGTCCTTGGGCGAAAGCGTGGCCCGAGCCCTGGGGCGCCGCTTCGTGCGCGTCGCCCTGGGTGGTGTCCGCGACGAGGCCGAGATCCGCGGCCACCGGCGTACCTATGTGGGCGCGCTGCCAGGCCGGATCGTCCGTGCGATCAGCGAGGCGGGATCGATGAATCCCGTTGTGCTGCTGGATGAAATCGACAAGGTCGGTTCCGACTATCGGGGCGACCCAAGCGCTGCCCTGCTGGAGGTGCTTGACCCTGCCCAGAACCACACCTTCCGCGATCACTACCTGGATCTGGACTTGGACCTGTCCGATGTGGTGTTTCTGGCTACGGCCAACGTGATCGAGAACATTCCCTCGGCCCTGCTGGACCGGATGGAGCTGGTCGAGATCGACGGCTACACCGAGGACGACAAGGTTGCCATCGCCCGCGACTACCTGCTGCCCCGGCAGCGAGACCGGGCAGCGCTGAGCGACGACGAGGTCATGATCACCGAGGCCGCGTTGCGCAAGATCGCTGCCGACTACACCCGTGAACCGGGTGTGCGGCAGTTCGAAAGGCTGCTGGCCAAAGTGCTGCGCAAGGTGACCACAAAGTTGGCCGCAGATCCCGGACCCGCGACGATCGACGAGCCCGATCTGGTTGGCTACCTGGGCCGCCCGCGGTTTACCCCCGAGGCCGCTGAACGCACCGCGGTGCCGGGTGTGGCCACCGGACTGGCCGTTACGGGCCTGGGCGGTGACGTGCTCTACATCGAGGCCGGTGCCGCTGGACCGCCACGGCCGGGCGAAGGTTCGCTGCAACTGACCGGGCAGTTGGGTGATGTGATGAAGGAGTCGGCGCAGATCGCTCTGTCCTACGTGCGCTCTCACGCTGGGCAGTTCGGTGTGGATCCCACGACGCTGGATCGCAGCATCCACGTGCATGTGCCCGCAGGCGCGGTACCCAAAGACGGCCCGTCCGCCGGTGTCACCATGGTGACCGCGCTGGTCTCGATGGCCACCGGGCGTCAGGTCCGCGCCGATGTCGGCATGACCGGGGAAGTCACGCTCAACGGCCGAGTGCTGCCGATCGGCGGCGTCAAACAGAAGCTGCTCGCAGCGCAACGTGCCGGGCTGTCAACGGTTTTCATTCCGGCTCGCAATGAACCCGACCTCGACGACGTTCCTGCCGAGGTGCTGGGCGCACTAGTGGTCAAACCGATGACCGATGTCGCCGAGATCGTTGCGCAAGCGCTGGAACCGGCGGCTGAGGCCGCTGGGGTCGCCGCCTGACACCGTCGCCAATGCCACGCTGGGGTGACCGTCGACACTGAGCGTCACCCCAGCGCGGCGCTCGGTGCTAGCGGTGCCGTGCGGTCTGCTGCACAATCAGGGACATGGCCGAGCTTCGGGATCTCAAACGCCGAGTAGTCCATCGCATGCAAAAACTTGTGGTCAATCCGATCGGCAGACAATTGCCGGTGACCATGCTGGAAACCATCGGTCGCAAGAGCGGACAACCCCGCCACACCGCGGTGGGCGGCAAGTTGGTGGACAACCAGTTCTGGATGGTCTCCGAACACGGCGAGCATTCGGATTACGTTCGCAATATCAAGGCTAACCCAGCGGTTCGGGTGCGCCTTGACGGCGAGTGGCGAAGCGGAACCGCTCACCTATTGCCCGACGACGACCCGCTACAGCGGCTGGGCAACCTGCCCCGGCTCAACAGCGCGGTCGTTCGGGCGATCGGTAGCGAGTTGCTGAGCATCCGGGTGGATTTGGACTGACCATGGCCTATGACACCGGCCTGGCCGACCGGATCCGTGAGTTGCTGGCTCGACAGCCCGGCGTGGATGAAATGCGCATGTTCGGCGGGCTTGCATTTCTCATCGGCGGGCACATGGCCGTTGCCGTCAGCGGGCAGGGCGGACTATTGGTCAGAGTGCCGCCGGAAGACGCCGACAAGCTGCTCGAGCGTGATCACGTCAGCCCCATGGTCATGGCCGGACGCGAAACCCGCCGCTGGCTGCAAGTGGCCAGCCAAGGCGTCAAAACCAAACGTCAGCTTCAGAGTTGGGTGGACCGCGCCGTGGCCTACGTGCGCACGATGCCGCCCAAGTAACGAGCGCGGAACCCACGCCCTGGCCTCCGTTGCCGCGAAGCGCCGCCGGCGGTGAGCCCCTAGTGTTGCCGTGAGGAATCATACGACCGAGGGCAGCCGAGTAGTGCAGTGGTTAGGAGAGTTATGAGTGCAGGCTGGATTATCCCGTTCATCATCCTGGGCGGAGCTCTACAGACATGTGGAGCTGCGATGAATGGGCAACTGTACAAACACATGATCAACCCATGGCTGGCATCAGCGATTTCGTTTGCGCTGATCACGATATTTTTCGTGGGCGCATTCCTCATCATGCCCAACCTGCTACCCACCACCAAGGACATCGCCTCGATGCCGTGGTGGGCCGTGGTCGGCGGCCTCGTCGGAGCGGTGCAGGTCTATGCGGGCCTGACATTGGTCAACAAGGTGGGCGCGGGCACGTTCATTGGGGTCACGGTCACAGCAGCACTCATCATGTCGTTACTGATCGATCATTTCGGCTGGCTCCGGGTGGACGCTCATCCGCTCACCCTGTGGCGGGCCCTCGGCGGTGCGTTCCTGGTTTGCGGGGTGGTATTGGTTGCCAAGTTCTAGCGGGCGACCGTCCTGGTGGCCGTGGGCGCGCCAAGGGCCCACCGTTGCGATCGCCGGATTGATGGATCACCCGGGCGGTGTCTGGAATGTCCGCGACGATGTCAAAGCGCGGGATTCCAGTTGCCGTCAATCACTTCGGGTGGGTGCTGAGCCTGTAACCGTTCCCGTTCGGTGCGTCGGCGCTTGATTCGTAGCCGCGCATCGGCCGGCATGGTTACCAACTCGTCGGCGGTCAAGTAGTAGACATCATCGATGGTGTCCATCAGATCGGCCGTTACCCGACGAGATGCCAGTTCGCGCAAAGTCATCCGGAGGTCGTGGGTGAACCGGATGGTGGTGTCATGGGCGAGTTCGCGCGAACCGCGGGCACTGGCGGCCAAGCGCTGGGACAAGGTCGGCGCCGCCGCCGGTGTCGCGGGTGCTGCTGCGGCTTTGGCCGCCGCTGTCAGCAGCAGCGCCGGATCGTCACCGAAAGACGGGTTGGCCAGCTCCGCTTCGCCGCAACCCCGATGCGCGAGCCGGGCAACCGTAGCGTCAAGTGCGGCGGCCGCTGATGCCGATAGGGCTCGGATGCTGTCGACGTTGCCGTCGCGGGCCAGCGCACACAACGGAGCATCGGCGCGCAGGATTTCGGTCAGCGCCGCGGTCTCCGCGGCGATACGGCCGCTTTCCATGATCACGCCGACACCGGAGACGCTGGTTCCGGCCCGGGTGTGCTCGAGCGTTGCGGCGGTAACACCTGTATCGATGACCCATAGCGCCGTGAGGATCCAGCCTTGGTGAATCCGGTCCCGTAACAATCGAATCCGAACTTCCAGGCTGGCGTCGGGCAGCGTAGAGAGCTGCTCGGCGCCAACGTGTTCGTCAGCCGCCGCGGTCACGTAAGCCTGCGTATCAGCACGGATATGACGTAACAGGGAAAGCGACCGCGCCGTCACCAGCACCTTGGCCGCCGACCGCAGGGGTCCACCGGTCAGCTGGGGCCGGCCGAACGGCAGCAGCTCGGTGACCTGGGTGTTACCCCCCAATGCTTGCTGGGTGACTGCTCGCTCATTCCAGCCGGGCAATTGGGTCGCGGCGACGAGATTGGCCGACACCCCAACATAGGGGCGATGACCGAACACCGCGATAGCCCGGCTCCCCCACTCCTCGGCGACCACGTCGCCAACGGCGAGCACTTGGCCCATCGCTCGCCCCGCCGCGCGCAACCCGCTCATCTGGACGTCCAGGGTCATCGGGGTCAGCGGCCCGGGCAGCGCCTCGGCGAGACTGGCCGCGCTGAAGACTGGGAACCGCGGGTCGATCCGGTCGTCGAACTCGCCCTCCAGCCCGTCTGGTGCCGCGGAATCCAGGGCGGTCCCGTCGGCGGGCGTCAGTCGCGGTGTCGGCTCCACCGGTAGCGCCAACTGGGCCGAACCGATGGTTGCACCGGCGGGATCTAGTCTGCGCCCGACCAGGCCACGGCCGGTATCGACGATCGCATCGGTGGCCTGCCACCCGTACTGAAAGTTCCAATCTTCCTGTGCTGCAGCGATATCCATCTCAGGGATCAACTGTGACCAGCCTTGAACCCGGTGCGGCCGCAACCGCGGGTCGACTGATCCGAGCAGCCGCCACGCGGTGACCACGTTTGTGGTGTCGGGCGTGGCCAGGTCGACGACACCATTGCGGTCGGTGTCCAGCGCCAGAACCAGGAACCGGACCAGATCGTCGAGGTGCAGTACCCGCATCGGCCGGGCGGAGACCTTGGAGCGCATCAGGGTCGCGACCGTGCGACACACCATCCAGTCGAGCTGGCGGCCGACCGGCGGTGCAATGCGGATGACCAAACTCGGTGCCCAACCGGTCGACACCAGTGTCTCGGCTTGTTGATAAAGCTCCGGTGAGCCCGCGGCCTGGGACACGAACAGCAACCGGGCGCCGGCGCGGGCCGCAGCGTTGCTCACGTGTGCCAAGCCGGTGATGCCCGCGGCACCCGGCGCGCCCTTCTCGACAGGGGCGAGGTGAATCACCGCGTCCGCTTCGCTGGCTAACTCCAATAGCACTGGGTTGCGCAGCGATGCGCAAACAAAATCGACGTTGGGATCCAGGTAGTCGTGTGGGTGGGAAGATATACCGCTTACGGTGTGTCCCGCAGCGATCAGCTGACGTGTGACCAGCCGCCCGATCGCTCCCGCGGCGTCGGTAACCAGGACGTGCACCTTACTCACCTCCCCCAACGCTTTCCATCACAATAGGCATGTTGGCCCCATTTGCGCGACACTTGAGTCTCGACCGTGACACTTCGGTGCTGGATGCGCCCGCTATTACCGGTGCGGCCGGTTACCGCAATGTCGCGTTGCCATCGGCAGCGATGGCAACCTTTGCCCCGGCGATGTCCTCATGCACGGTGGCATTGGCCGATGCGGGATCGGTGATCACGCCTAAGGTACGCGCCCCGGTGGGCGTGCGCACGGCGACGAAGGCCTTCTCGGGTTGCCCGTCTCTGGTGAAGGGCGTTGTCCAGGCCTCGACGGCGCCGACGCCGTCCCATCCGACCAGGGCGGCCCGGGTGGGCTCGCGGTCCACCAGCGGTTGCACGTCTTCCCAGCGGAACTCCGCGGGTGGCTCGGTGCCGTACACGCCGATGCTGTGCTTGGTCAGGTAGCCGCCGTTGGCGGTGATCAGCCCGCGCCGGCCGGGGTTGGCCGCCAATAACTCGGCCATGGTGGCAATCGAATGTGTGACGTAGTTGTTCCACGGGCCCCCGGCAAAGGTCAGTCCGCCGGTGACGGTCAACGGCCGGTCGGCATCGTCGACAGGCAGCCCGAGTTCGTGTGCGGCAACCTGCACCGCGGACGGGAAACACGAGTACAGGTCGACGTAGTCGGCATCGTTGATGCCCAGACCGGCGAGTTCCAACGCGCGTGCCCCGGCAATTCGGATGGCCGGCGACTGGTGCAGTTCGGCGCGCTCGGCAATCGAGAAGGTGTCGTGCGCCTCGGTCCCAGTCTGCGGGTAGACCCAGCGTTCGGTGGGCACCCGCAGCCGTGTCGCCTGCTCGACCGACGTGAGGATCAGGGCGGCGCCCTGGTCAACCATGTTGTTGGAGTTCATCAGCTTGGTGTAGGGCCAGCTGATCATCCGGTTCTGCGGGCCGGGCCGACAAATCTGTTCGGCAGTCATCGGGGTGCGGATCCAGGCGTGCGGGTTATCCACCGCGACCGCGTTGAACCCCGCCCACAGTCGGCCGACTCTGCTGCGGTGGTCCTCGATTGACTCGCCGTTGGCGATGCGTAGCGCCTGCTCGAACATCGGATAGACGTAGGCGGGCCGATCCAGCTTGATTCTGATTTCGCTCTCGCCGGCCATCGGCACATCCTGGCCGGCGACCCGCGGCAGCGGAACGGATTCGTCCTGAAGCGTCCAGGTCAGTCGGGCGCCCTTGGACTTCAGACCGGTCCTGGTCCGCCACGTCTCGGCGCCAGCGATCAACACCACCCCGGCTCGACCCCGCTGTACGTCCAGGCACGCCTGGCTGACCAGAGACTGCGGTGTGTTGCCGCCGACGCTGCTGTAGCTGGTGGTGAAACCACTGGCCTGCAGCCGCTCGCCGAGCAACTGGCCGGGATTGCGGTAGTGCGCCGAGAGCACGCGGACCACGCGAATGGAGTCAACGGCCGCGAGCACCCGGGAATCGGCCGCCTGCTGCGCCGCGGCGAGCATCAGATCGACAGGCTCGACCGACGGCATGGTGGGGTCGATTTCATCGCGGTAGTTGACCTGGCCGTAGCCGATCAGCACCGGCGTGCGGGGGTCTACGGCCATGAATCGAACCTAGCGCCGCCCCTCGCCGGCCACCGCACGTCGCGCTCGACCTCGGGCCGGCGGCGCAATCGAGCGAGCGAAGGCGTCACCGGCTTTCCCCGGAGCCCTGCTGTTCGGTGGCCAGCTGCTCGGAGTTAGCCGACGGGGCGAACAGCACGCCTTCGGTGATCAGGAACTCGATTTCTTCCGGGCTCATGTCCAGCAGCTCAGCGCAGATCTCTCGGGTGTCCTGACCCGGCTGCGGCGCGGGTCGTTGTGGTGACTGCGGGATATGGCGAAACGGCGCCGGGCCGGTCTCCGCGGGCAGCGGGCGTGCGATGAGCGGATGGGTCATGTCGCGGAACAGGTTTCGCGCGATTAGTTGCGGGTCCTCCAGAAGGTCCGGCGGGCGGTTCATCGGGCCCGCTGCAATCCCTGCCGCTTGCAGCGCCTGGGCCGCCTCGAATGGGGTGTGGTCGGCGGTCCAGGCCGACACGACTGCGACCAATTCGGCGCGATTGGCCATGCGCGACTCGGCCGAGGCGAAGCGCGGGTCATCGGCCAGTTCGGGTTGGTCGATCAGTTTCGCCGCACAGCGCCATTCGTTGTCCGAGCAGATGGTGACGACGCACCACTCGTCGTCACCGGCGCAGGGGCATACCGCGTGCACACTGAGGTCATTGCGGACTTCGGCGATGCCGGCGGCCAGTGCGGCCTCGGTGACGAACAGGGTGTCGAGCTGATTGACCACAACTTCGGCTTGCGAGATGTGTACGTGGGCTCCGGTACCGGTGCGGTGACGGTGGATCAGCGCGGCCAGCGCCAGGACGGCAACGATTCGCCCGACAACGTGGTCGGGGAAAATTGTCGTGGCGTCCTAGAAGGCATGCCGGGAACCGTCGGTAGCGGCGTCTTCGGATGTCCACACCCGGGTCACGCCGGTGGTGGCTCGCACCAGCGGGCCGTATCCCAGCCGGGTACTCCAGGGGCCGCGATTACCGAACGCGCTGCTGCCGGCGAGCACGATGTGCGGGTTGAGGGCATGGAGGTTGGCGTAATTGAAGCCCAGCGAGGTCAGGGTGCCCGGCTTGAAGTTGGCGAACACGGCGTCGGCCGCGGCGACCAGGCGACCGAAAATTTGCTTGCCCTCGGGGCTGCGCAGGTCGAGGCCGAGCGCACGATGATTACGGTGCGTCCAGGCAAACGACTCACTCATCGCGTCACCGGCACGGGCCTGTCGTAGCCCGTCGGGGTAGTCGGCGCTTTCGACCTTGATGACCTCGGCGCCCAGGTCGCCGAACAGCCGGCTCAGCTCGCCCCCCCGCGACGATGATGCCCAGATCGAGAATCCGCAGCCCTTCGAGCGGGTAGCCCCCCACGCTGGCCGTGCTCGCAAGCTCCGGAGCCGGGTCGGCCAGCCAGCGCGGCTGGTCTTGGCCCACGGCGGGTGCGGGAGTGTGAAACCCCGCCCGCTGCTCGTTGACCACGAAGTATCCGGTGGGGACCTTGTTATGCACCCCGGGGACCAGTTCGGCCTCGGTGATGGCTCCCACCGCCTGGAAGTGTTCGGAGGCCAGAATCCGCGACGGTGTGAGGACGGCCGCAATCGGGACCCCGTGGGCTTGGCCGGCAGCCACCAGCTCCTTCATCGTCTGGGGGGCAAACAGCGCCGCAACTAACTCACTGATCTGCGGCCAGGCCGCGAAACGAGCACCGATCACGTCGTACTTGGGATCCTGAAAGTCTGGTGGTTCCCCCAGCCAGCGGCGTAGGCCGCGCCACTGGCGCGGCGCCATCACGCACAATCGCACGTACCCGTCCTGGCACGGGTAGATCGGGTAGGCGTCCTGGTTTTTCGGGCGTCCCCGCCACCGCGCACTGCTTCGGATGCCGGCCGCGACCTGCCCGTGTGCCCCGAATGCGGGATCAAGAGCCATCACCACCGCATCGAAGCGCGAGAAGTCGATGTAATCGCCGGTACCGCAACGCAATTTGTTGTAGTAGGCGGCCAGCACCGACCAGGTCGCCTGGACCGCGGCTGTCGCCGAAGCGATGCCATCTGGCGGCAATACCGGGGTGCCGGTGGTGGGCCCTGACCGTGATAGCGATCCCGACATCGCGTAGAGCACCGCGTCGGTTGCCCGCCACGACGATCGCGGACCCGATGCACCGAAGTCGGTGAACGACAGCACCACCAGGTGGGGGCAGCGATCGGCTAGCTCCACACACGATGTCCCGTAGCTGCTGGCCTGCCCCGGCAGACCGCTGTCGACGAGGATGTCGGCGCCGGCGGCCAGCTCGAGCAGCCGTGCCCGGTCGGCTGCGTCGTTGGGGTCCAGCACCACGCTGCGCTTGTTGGCGTTGTGCACGGCGAACGGAATGCTGGCGCCCGCCAGCGTGGGCGCTTGGTTACGTCCGGGGCTCCCGCCGGGCGGCTCCACCTTGAGGACGTCGGCGCCGAGGTCGGCGAGCAAGCGCGCGACCGTGTCGGCGGTACCGCCGGACAAGTCCAGGACGCGCACCGCGGCGAGCAGCTGGTCGGCCATTTGCATACCGTAGCCGCCGGGTGGCAGCGGGCTCCGCATCAAACGGACCGCCGACCGGCCAAGCGCATCGGTGCGGCCTCGGCCAGTCGATGATTCCGCGCCGGGCGGCTAGGTCAGTGAGCAGCGGTAGCGCATTTGGTCGACCGGGGTGTCGCCGATGATCTCGGTGCGACGCGTGCCGTCGAAATTCCATCCATCGCGTTCATAGAAGCGCCGAGCGCGGGCATTGCCATCCAGGACCCATAACACGGCTGCGGTGACGCCAACCCGCCGCAGCCGTTCCCGGGCGGCAGTCATGAGCAACCGTCCGACGCCGGTGCAGACATGCTCGGGATCGACATAGATCGCCCGGAGCTCACCGAAGTTCGACAGCTCCGTGTCGCGGGATAGACCGGTGGTGGCCAGGCCGCGGATCGCCGAACCGTCGACCGCCACCTGGATGGAGGGTAGTCGCAACCCCAT
Organism: Mycobacterium pseudoshottsii JCM 15466; assembly: GCF_003584745.1. Classification (NCBI taxonomy): domain Bacteria; kingdom Bacillati; phylum Actinomycetota; class Actinomycetes; order Mycobacteriales; family Mycobacteriaceae; genus Mycobacterium; species Mycobacterium pseudoshottsii. The sequence continues at coordinate 3,069,776 of NZ_AP018410.1, read as the reverse complement.
CCGGCCAACGGTGTAGCGGTCGACCCAGTCTTGCGGGCTGAGATTGTCGAGGTAATCCTGGGAAATCAGTCCCCGGAATGCCCACTGCCACGAACGCACATGCACCCGGGCCACGTCATAGGCATCCTCCGGGGTGGCTGCGCGGACCTCGATCATGGTTGCAGTATCGAGACTGTCTGCCGCTATGGCCATTCAATCGGCGTGCGCGCCCATCACCAGGGCCATTTGCGCAGCGGAGCCGTCAGTGCTGTGCTTGGCGGGTCGACTAGTTGACACCCGTCAAAGTCGGGGAGGGCGAAATGGCAGATTCGACAACCATCGGCGTCAGGGTCCGGGACAAAGTCATCGTGATCACCGGCGGTGCACGGGGAATCGGGCTGGCAACCGCGACCGCGCTGCACAAGCTGGGTGCCAAAGTCGCGATCAGCGACGTTGACGAACCCGCTGTGAAGGAGGCCGGCGCCGACCTCGGCCTCGAGGTGTACGGCAAACTCGATGTCACCGACCCAAATTCCTTCTCGGACTTCCTCGATCAAGTCGAGCGCCAACTCGGCCCGCTCGACGTGCTGGTGAACAATGCCGGCATCATGCCTGTCGGGCGGATTGTCGACGAGCCGGATTCGGTGACCCGGCGCATTCTGGACATCAATGTCTACGGCGTCATGGTGGGCAGCAAGCTGGCGGCTCAGCGAATGGTTCCCCGCGGGCGGGGCCACGTCATCAACGTCGCATCGCTGGCCGGCGAGATCTACGTGGTGGGCCTGGCCACCTATTGCGCAAGCAAGCACGCGGTGATCGCATTCACCGATGCCGCCAGGATCGAATACCGCACCACCGGGGTGAAGTTCTCCATGGTGTTGCCGACCTTCGCCAACACCGAACTCGCGTCGGGGACGCCGGGGATGAAAGGGTTCAAGAACGCTGAGCCCTCTGACATCGCCGACGCAATCGTCGCGCTGGTGGCCAATCCCAAGCCTCGCGTGCGGGTCACCAAAGCGGCCGGCGCCATGATCGCCTCGCAGAAGTACCTCCCCCGCTGGCTGTCCGAAGGCCTCAACCGACTCCTCGGGGGTGAGCATGTCTTCACCGACGACGTCGACGCCGCCAAGCGCGAGGCCTACGAGGCCCGCGCCCGCGGCGAAACCGGAGAAAGCTGAGCGCCGTCAACGGGTTGTTCATCGACGGCACGCACAATCGATGAGATGAGCCCAGAAAATCGTGCCACCAGCGAACCCGCTCCCCTGTCCGACGACGACCTGGCCCTCATTGACGCCTATTGGCGCGCCGCCAACTACCTGTCGGTCGGTCAGATCTATCTGCTGGACAATCCACTGTTGGCCGAACCGCTGGTGCCCACGCACGTCAAACCCCGGCTGCTGGGTCACTGGGGCACCACCCCCGGCCTCAATCTGATCTACGCGCACCTGAACCGGATAATTCGCGAGCGCGACGCCAACGTCATCTACGTCACCGGGCCCGGCCACGGGGGGCCCGGACTGGTGGCCAATGCGTACTTGGAAGGCACCTACAGCGAGGTGTACAGCGCCATCGCGGAGAACACCGACGGAATGCGGCGGCTGTTTCGCCAGTTTTCCTTTCCGGGCGGGATTCCCAGCCATGTCGCGGCGCAGACGCCCGGGTCCATTCATGAGGGCGGCGAGCTCGGCTACGCGCTGGTGCATGCTTACGGCGCGGCCTTCGACAACCCCGACCTGGTGGTCGCCTGCGTGGTCGGTGACGGTGAAGCCGAGACCGGTCCACTGGCGACAAGCTGGCATTCGAACAAGTTCCTCAACCCCGCCATCGACGGGGCGGTGCTGCCGATCTTGCATCTCAACGGCTACAAGATCGCCAATCCGACCGTGCTGGCCCGCATTCCGCATGACGAGCTCGAATCGCTGTTGCGCGGCTACGGCTACCGGCCCATCACGGTGGCCGGCGATGATCCGCCCCGTGTGCACCAGCAGCTGGCCGGCGCGCTCGACGAGGCGTTCGACGAGATCGCCGCGATTCAGCTCGCCGCCCGCACCGGCGGCGATATCAAGCGGCCGGTATGGCCAATGATCGTGCTACGCACCCCCAAGGGCTGGACGGGGCCAAAAGTCGTCGACGGCAAGAAGGTCGAGGGCACCTGGCGATCCCATCAGGTTCCGCTAGCTGACACCCACGACAACGCGCAGCACCGTGACCAGCTTGAAGAATGGCTGCGCAGCTACCGGCCCCACGAGCTGTTCGACGATCACGGCAAGCTGCGAGCGCAGCTGCGGGCGATGGCTCCCAGCGGCAATCGACGGATGAGCGCCAACCCGCACGCCAACGGCGGGCTCTTGTTGCGTGACCTCGATCTGCCCGACTTCCGCGACTACGCGGTGCAGGTCAACAGCCCGGGCACCGAAATCCACGAAGCCACTCGGGTACTCGGGACATTTCTGCGCGATGTGATCAGGCGAAACCCGGATCGATTCCGTCTGATGGGTCCGGATGAGACGGCGTCGAATCGGCTCAGCGCCGTATTCGAGGCAACCGGCCGAACCTGGCTGTCGGAGACCACGGCCGATGACGACCACCTTTCGGCCGAAGGCCGCGTGATGGAGGTGCTGTCAGAACATCTGTGTCAGGGCTGGCTGGAAGGTTATCTACTGACCGGCCGCCACGGCATGTTCGATTGCTACGAGGCCTTCGTGCATATCGTCGACTCGATGTTCAATCAGCACACGAAATGGCTTTCCACCAGCCGGGAGCTGCCGTGGCGGCGGCCGATCGCATCGCTGAACTACCTGCTGAGTTCCCACGTGTGGCGGCAGGACCACAACGGCGCTTCCCATCAGGATCCCGGGTTCATCGACCTGGTCGCCAACAAGCGTCCGGAGGTGGTCCGCGTCTACTTGCCGCCGGACGGGAACACCTTGCTTTCGGTTGCCGACCACTGCCTGCGTAGCCGCAACTACGTCAACGTCATCGTCGCCGGCAAGCAGCCCGCGCTGGCTTATCTGGATATGGACGAGGCCATCGCGCACTGCACCCGGGGACTGGGCATCTGGCAGTGGGCGAGTACGGCCAGCGGCGAGCCCGACGTGGTGCTGGCCTGCGCGGGAGACATTCCGACGTTGGAGACACTGGCGGCCGCCGATATCCTGCGTCGCGAACTGCCCGACCTGGGTGTCCGGGTGGTCAACGTCGTCGACATCATGCGTTTGCAGCCGGAGTCCGAGCACCCCCACGGCTTGCCGGACCGCGAGTTCGATGCGCTGTTCACCCGCGACAAGCCGGTCATTTTCGCCTACCACGGCTATCCATGGCTGATCCACCGCCTTGCTTACCGTCGTGCCAACCATGCCCGCATCCATGTGCGCGGGTTCAAGGAGCGAGGCACCACGACTACGCCGTTCGACATGGTGATGCTCAATGACCTGGATCGCTTCCACCTGGTGATCGACGTCATCGACCGGGTGGTGGGCCTGTCCAGCCGGGCTGCGGTGCTGTGGCAGCGGATGGCCGATGCGCGCCTGGCAGCGCGCCAGTACACGCGTGAGCATGGTGAGGACGACCCGCGAATTGCGGATTGGGCCTGGGAGCCGAGCGAGCAGAGCGAGCTTGGCGAGTGATGGGAGCGAGGCGACCTGTTGGGTTTGGGAGCCGAGCGAGCAGAGCGAGCTTGGCGAGTGATGGGAGCGAGGCGACCCATGCTTCGGCGCTAGCCTGTGTAGGTGGCGCATGTGTTGACGGTCAACTTGGCTCGTACCCGGGCGAATCCCGACGTGCGTTCGACGTCGGAATTGACGGGTATCGACAAAGTGGCGGCGGATGAGGCGGTAATGGTCCGTGCCCCCGGGCCCATGCAAGGGGGCCTGGGGAGCGGTCTGGTCGGGGACACCATCGGCAATCACAACTTCCATGGGGGTGACGATCAGGCGGTGTACGCCTACTCGTGAGAAGACCTTGACGCGTGGGAGGCGCAACTGCAGCGCACCCTCACCAACGGAATCTTCGGCGAAAATCTGACGACCTCGGGCCTCGACGTCACTGGCGCGCGGATCGGGGAACACTGGCGTATCGGCGCCGACGGCTTGGTGCTGGAAGTCTCCGCGCCGCGGGTCCCGTGCCGCACGTTCGCGGCGTTCTTGAATCTGAAGCAATGGATCAAGACCTTCACCCAGGCCGGCAAGCCCGGCGCCTACTTACGGGTGATCTCGCCGGGAACGGTGCGCGCCGGCGACACGATCACCGTCGACCACCGGCCTGATCACGACGTGACCATTGGGCTGGTATTTCGTGCTCGGATGGCTGAACCCGACCTGCTTCCCAAGCTGCTGGCGGCAGATGCGCTGCCGGCGGAAATCAAGGCGGATGTGCGCCGTCGGCTGGCGTCCAACACTGGCTGAGCGCGTCGGCCTCGGCGACTGTGAGCAAGTAGACACTCGACGTGCGTCGGTGCGCATACGACAGCAAGGAATCACCGGTGAGCACGGCGCCGCGGGGCGGCCCGATCCTTTCGAGCTGCTGTTGGCCCCGCCGAGTTTGTAAGGGTTGTCTGCCCTTTCGGTGATGTGGGCCGAGGAGACGAGCGGGCGGCCGCATCTCGCGGCCGCCCCGGTTGCCCTTGCCTGCAGTTGGCCGGTACCGCTGGCGCCGACGAAAAACGGAGGTGGACGACCGCCCCGCAGGTAGAATCGGTCGGCATGCGTGACCATGCGACGACGGCCCCTCACCCGGATGCGCTAGTGACGCAGCTTTCCGCGCTGCACAGGTTGCGTATCCACCTTGATGTCGCGGTTGTTGTGGTGGTGTTGGTGCTGACAAATCTTATTGCGCACTTCACCACGCCGTGGGCGAGCATCGCGACCGTCCCGGCGGCCGCGGTCGGGCTGGTCATCCTGGTGCGTAGCAGGGGTCTGGGCTGGGCCGAGTTGGGGTTGGGGCGGGAGCACTGGAGATCTGGGATGTTCTACGCGCTGGCCGCGGTTGGCCTGGTGGTCCTGGTGATCTCGGTAGGTGTGCTGTTGCCGATGACTCGGCCGATGTTCATGAACAACCACTACGCGACGGTTTCTGGCGCCGTGATTGCCTCTATGGTCATCATCCCGCTGCAAACGGTCATCCCCGAGGAGCTCGCCTTCCGCGGGGTGCTGCATGGGGCGCTGAATCGGGCTTGGGGATTTCGCGGGGTGGCGCTGGCGGGATCATTGTTGTTCGGACTTTGGCACGTCGCGACGTCGCTGGGACTGACCAGTAGCAACGTCGGTTTCACCCGGTTGTTCGGTGGCGGGATAGTCGGGATGGTCGCCGGCGTCGTCTTGGCGGTCCTGGCCACCGGGGCCGCCGGCTTCGTCTTCAGCTGGTTGCGCCGCCGCAGCGGAAGCTTGATCGCGCCGATCGCCCTGCATTGGTCGCTGAACGGCGTGGGTGCCCTGGCGGCCGCTGTGGTCTGGCACCTGTCGAGCTGAACCTCGTTACACGATCAACACCGCGGCGCCGGCGATGCGGCCCGCGCTGAGGTCGCTGAGCGCGCGGTCAGCCTGCCCGAGCGGGTATTCGGGCGTGGTGACCTCGATATGATGCTGGCCCGCAAAGTTGAGGAAAGCCCGGGCATCACCGCGGGTGTTGGACGTCACCGACCTGATCTGACGTTCCTGGAACAAGTGACGCTGATAGTTCAGCGGCGGGATGTCGCTGAGATGAATCCCGGCGACCGCCAGGGTGCCACCACGGTCGAGGCCCGCCAGAGCCGGCAACACCAGCTCCCCTACCGGGGCGAACAGGATCGCGGCATCCAACCGTACCGGTGGTGGGTCGGCGGCCCCCTGAGCCGATGCGGCGCCAAGCTCGAGTGCCAACTCACGCGCCTCGGCTCCACGGGTCATCACATGCACCTCGGCTCCCTGGGCCAACGCGACCTGTGCGGTGATGTGCGCGCTGCCGCCGAACCCATACAGGCCCAACCTGCCGCCGGGTGGTAGTTCGGCCCGCAGCAGGGAGCGGTAACCGATGATGCCGGCGCACAGCAGTGGGGCCAGCTCGCTATCGCTGTAGCCGCTGGGCAGATGGTGGGCAAACGCCGCGGGAACGGTGGTGAATTCTGCGTATCCCCCGTCAGCGTCCCATCCGGTGTAGAGGGACTTCGGGCACAGGTTCTCATCGCCACGGCGGCAGTACTTGCACACCCCGCAGGTGTGGCGCAGCCAGGCGATGCCCACCCGGTCGCCGACGGCGAACTCGTCGCCGGCCTCGGCCCCTACTTCTACGACCTCTCCGACCACCTCATGTCCCGGCGTCACCCGCTTCCGGTGCACCGCCAGATCGCCCTCGGTGACGTGGAGGTCGGTGCGGCACACGCCGCATGCTCGCACCGCCACGAGCAGTTCGGAGGGCGCCGGTCTTGGTACTTCGACGTTCACCCGCTCCAGCGGGCCGGTGTCGATGGGACCGGGCCGGCGCACCTGCCATGCGCTCATCGTCGGGGTACTCGCGGGTGCGGCCATCAGTCCATGATGACGCTATCGCCAGGGACGGCTCGACCCGCCACGGTCAGCAGGGATCCAACGCGCTAGTGGCGGGCCTTGCCCGCGATCCAGAGCAGGATCACCGAGCCCAGGATCGCGGTGAACAAGGTGAACCACCAGCCGCCGGCGGCGGTGTCGACAAAGAAGCTCAGCAAGAAGCCACCGATCAGCGCGCCGACGACGCCGATCACGATATTCATCAGAATGCCGGATCCGGCGCCTTTGACGATCTTGCCGGCAATCCACCCGGCGAGCGCTCCGATGATAATGTAGCCGAGCCAGCCGACACTGGTCAAGGTGCTGGAGCGAGCCAGGAATTCGGTAGCTGCCATGACGTCCATCGGGATCTCCTTGCAATCACTGGCAAGGTCCAACTGCGGTGTCGGACCGTGACTTCGGTATACCCCGTTCGGGTAACGATGGGGATGCGATTCTGCGAAGCCAAGAATATCCCCGCCTAGTTGGCGGGGACTATCTTGTCAGGGGCAGTACGGCCTTAGGTCGGTTGTGTTCGCGGTGCTGGGGCGACGGTCGGAGCCACCCCAGCGGCCGGCGCGGGAGCCGGTGCGGGGACGGGTTCCGGCGCGCCCGGTTGCGGCGCGGGCTCACCCGGCGCAGGCGCCGGTGCCGGTGCCGGTGGTGGCATCCACGGCCGGATCGACTCCGCCAGTACCTTCGCCGCACCCTTGTCGACGGGGTCATTCGAGGTTCCCAGCCAGACCACAAACCAGCGCTGCGGCGGTCCTTCGTTGGGCGTGCTGCCCGCGGGAGTGCCGACTACGCCGGTCCAGATCTGTCCGTTGGGCTTGGACTCATCGCTGAACTTCACTTCGTAGTACGACGCGCTTCCGGTTATCCCGTTGGCGTTGAGCGGAATGGTTTCCTGATTGATCCGGGTGCCGGGATAAGGCATGAAGAACTCACCCATATCCGATCCCAGCCGGACGGCGGCCTTGGGATTGGTGGCCTCCGCGCTGGCGTAGAGCTTCTGGTCCAACCGCCCCAACACGACTCGCGTGTCGTTGGCAATCGGCGGGGCCTGTCCTGGCATGGGTGGCTCGCCCGTCATCTTGCTCAGCAGCGCCGACTCGTAGTCGAGGTGCGAAGCGTCGGACTCGACCCAGCCCGCCGGAACGACGAAGCTGAAACCACCGACCGCATTGTTGACCCGCCCGGGCTCCGGTGCATTCGGGTCAACCACCGGTGGCGGTGGGGCGTTGGGGTCAGCTGGTGGTGGTGGTGGGGCGTTGGGGTCAGCTGGTGGTGGCGGTGGGGCGTTGGGGTCAGCTGGTGGCGGTGCGGCATTGGGATCCGCCGGTGGCGCCGCGGTGGTCGACGGTGCCGGCGCAGGCGCCGGGTCGGCGCTGGCGGTCGCCGGAAGGGCAATGGAGACAACGCTGGCACTGCTCACCGCTGCGAGCGCTAGCGTTGTCCAGAGTCCGTGGCGACGTCGCTTGTTGGGGTCCACCTCACGCATGGCGACGAACCTACCGTGTTATGGCCGCGAAGCAAGGATGGCCTGCCCATGTCTTCGCTGATCGTGACGGACCCGGTGGCAATCCCCTAGCGGGCTACCTGGCGGCGCAATGCTTGATGTAACGCCACCTCATGAGCCTTGACGCTGAACCACACTCGCGCCCCGGGCGTCAGCTTCAACTCGGCGGCAGCGTCGACGGTGATGCTCGCGGCCAGGCCGGGCAAGCCGTCGGGCTGGTCCTCACTGCGCACCAACACGGCCGGCCCACGAGTCTGTAGATCTGCCACGGTCACCTCGGCCGTATTGCGTGGGCTGCCGTGCGGCGGTTCGAGGTGCACTGCCACCGCGGTCGGCGGGAACACGGCGATGGCGTCTTGCCCAAAATCGAGCGCTTCATCGAGGTCTCGGGCCGGTGTTCCCCTCCATTGGCTACCGAAGCGGGTGTGCAGGGACCCGTCACGGCCGATGGTGCCGCTGACCAGGTTGACCCCCGCGATGCGAGCTCCGAAATTGCTGCGCGGCGCGGCCAGTACGTCGGCGGCCGCGCCGATTTCGGAGATCCGACCGGCCTCGAGAATCAGCACCCGATCGGCCAGTGTGCATACATCGAGCAGGTCATGAGATATCAAAATTACGGCGCATCCGCTGTCGACCACCATGGCGCGCAGCACCGCCCGGATGGCCGCGGCCGCGGCGACATCGAGTCCGGTCAGCGGCTCATCGAGCAGCAGCACATCTGGTTCGGCCGCCAGCGCCCGGGCGATGGCGACGCGCTGGACTTGGCCGCCGGACAGCTGTCGCGGCCGGCGATCTACCAACTGCTCGGCGCCCACCTTGGCTAGCCACCGCAGTGCCGATTCGCGTTGCTGGCGGCGACCGGAGCGCAACGTGCCGCGACGGTGATGTGGACCGAACGCCACGTTGGCGCCCACGCTCATGTGCGGGAACAGCAGCGGGTCCTGCAGCAGCAAACCGACTTTGCGGTCGTGGGTTGCCACGTCGATGCCCGCGGCGGTATCGGTCAGCACCCGCTCGCCTAGACGAACCACTCCGTTGTCAGGGCGAACCAGCCCGGCGATGACGTGTAAGACGGAAGACTTTCCGGCGCCGTTGGGCCCCAGGATCGCCAGCACCTCGCCCGCCGCCACCGAGAACTCGACGTCTAGACGACGGTCCGCAACGACCGCGCGAAGCTCTAGCGCGCTCACACCGCGCCGTCCCGTGTCGGCGGCACCGTGCACGCCTGAATTCTGCGAATTGCGCCTGACGTCACGACCCGCGAAATCCGCGCCATACTGTCGGCACTGGGCACCCGATTTGCCCACCACTACGACGCATGCTCACACCCTAAGTGACGGCGAGCATGACCGATGGCCGGTCGCCGCGAGCGGCTAGTGGTGTCCGCTGAAGATGATTCGCATCATCTTCAGATTGATGCGGACGAATCGCCACATCTGCACCGGAAGATTCTGCCGCATGCGCAGTTTGGCTCCGGTGGGTAGTGGGGCGTCGGCAATGCGTTCGGCGGTCCGGACATCCACGTCTGAGCCGCTTTTGTCCGCGTCTGTAAGGTCCATGGAAGCGCCTTTCATTCAGGGATCAGCCACCAGAACGGCCTGGCCTTGGCCTTGTAGATGAACAGGTAGTGCAGCAGCACCTTGATCCAGTGCCCCGCCAGGCCAAGCTCACCGGAGGTGCCGCTGATGTCGCGGCCGGTCTGCGGGTAGCGCACCGGGTCGGGCACGACCGGAAACATGGTCATCGCGGCCGCCGAACCCTCACGCAGGCCGGTTCCGGCCGAGGCGATGCATGCGGCGCCCATGGTCGCCATCGAGGCTTGGTGGGCCGGACTCGCGGCGTTGTTGGTGATGCGATCGCGAATGGTCTCGGCCACGGTCTTGGCCATGATGCCCGACGGCATGCCGGTTCGGGGTGGGCTGGGGGTGATCACCGTCCCGGTAACGCTCTTGCGCGGTTTGGAGATTGGGTGCGGCGGCGCGAACGCGATGCCGGGCGCGAAGATGTTCGGATAGGCCACGGATTCGTAGCTGTGTGGCCAGTCCTCGGCGGTCCACTCGTCGTAGGGCTTGCCCGAATAGTCGGCGTCGACCTTGAGGAAGCCCGATGGCGCGAACAACGTGGACGTGATGTCGTTGCCGTCCCGGTCGTAGGCGGCCAGGCTGGCGCCCCTAAATGGTGGCAGCAGCATCGCAAAGTCAAAGTCCAGATCGTGTTCTTTGCCGTCGAGCTGTTCGTAGCGCAGCTTGCCGTCCATCACCTCGTGCACGTGGGCCTGCGTGATCGCCTTGACGCCACGTTCGCGGAATAGCGATTCGGTCCACAGCCGGCTGGACTGCATGAATCCCTTGTCGACGAATCTCATGCCGTCGACCCCGAAATGACCCAGCTCGTACTCATTGGTCAGATAGATGACCTCGGCCAAGTCGCGCACACCGGCGGCGCGCAGTCGATGTTCGACGTTGAAGGTGTACTCGAACGCTGCCCCTTCGCAGGTGCAGGTGCCATGCCCGACACCGATAACGAGGCGCTGCCGCTGGCCGGCCCGCAACTTGGCGATGACCCCGTCGAGCGCCTTGGCGGCCTCGGTGGCGTGGTCGGCAGTACACACCGAATACGAGTGCCCCTCGGGACCGAGGCCCGGCGTCGCCGCGAAATTCAGCTGAGGGCCCGTCGCATTGATCAAATAGTCGTAGCTAAGGCTGCCGGTCTCGCCGCGTCGCCCTTCCTCGGTGTACGTGAAGTCCACCGACGGTGTCTGCTGTTCACCGGTGCCCTCGGGCCGGATAGCGGTTGCCAACGCCTGGTGAAAGACGATGCCTTTGCGCTGGTAGATCGGTTTGAGGGGAATCAACACCTTCGTCGGTTCCATCCGCCCCACGCCGACCCAGATATTGGATGGAATCCAGTTCCAGTCGGCGTTCGGAGAGATAACGACGATCTCGTGTGCGCGGGGAAGCCATCGGCGCAGGTGCAGCGCGGCGGTATGGCCCGCGATGCCGGCGCCGAGGATAACGACTCGTGCCATTGGTCGCTCCTTGATTGAACTCAACTACAGCTGAGGTAGCTAGCCGTTCATCATTCTATACCCCCTAGGGTATTTTGTTAAGTGGTATCGACGATCGGATGTCCAGTGCGGCCACCGACGCAATCTGGGGCTACCCGCATTGCGCGCGCGGCATGGAGTCCTCCGGCGCGGCTTGGATAAGTTGTGTAGGTGGGTCATTCAGATAACAACGTGAACGCCGGAATGCTGGGCGGTGTCTCTGAAACCGCATTGCTGACCCTCAACGGCAGGGCTCACCAAGCCGCCAAGCCGAACCCGATCATCGATGACCCGATGGCGATCAAACTTGTTGAATCCATCGATTTCGACTTCGAGAAGTTTGGACGCCGCGGCCAAGAGATGGCGTTGCGATCGCTGGCCGTTGATCGGTGTGAGATCGCATACCTCACCAAGCATCCGGGGGCTACCGTGGTGGCGCTCGCGGAGGGCTTTCAGACCGGGTTCTGGCGGGTGAGCAATGCGCTACCAGATACGCAATTTCGTTGGGTATCGCTCGATCTGGAGCCCGTAATGGAACTGCGGCGGCGCCTGCTGCCGGATTCTGCGCGCGTCACCAACCTCGCACAGTCCGCCTTGGACTACACGTGGATGGACAAGGTCGACTCGCGCGCCGGCGTCTTCATCACCGCCGAAGGTCTACTGATGTACCTGCAGCCCAATCAGGCAATGGAGCTGATCAGTCAGTGCGCCAAGCGCTTTGCCGGTGGACAGATGTTCTTCGACCTGCCACCCACCATCGTCAAGCGGGTTGCCCCCAAGGGTATGCGTGCCTCCAGGCGCTACCGCGTTCCGCCGATGCCATTCAGCCTGTCGGTGAACCAGCTCGCGAGGCTGGTCGACACCGTGCCCGGAATCCGCGCGGTGCACGATGTGCCGATGCCCGAAGGCCGCGGGCTGTTCTTCAGGACCCTCTACCCCGCCCTGTGGCGTTTCCCGCCGATCAAGCCATTCCGCGGCGCCTACGTCCTGCTCGAGTTCGACTGACCCACCCGAAGCTACCCCGCCTGGCCGCCGGTCAATCGGCGCGCCCCCAGGCTCAGAACCACCAGCGCGGCCACCGCGACCAGCAGCAGTGACAATGCGATCGCCGCGTCGGGATCATTCACCCGCTGCAGGTAGATCTCGAGCGGCAGCGTGCGGGTGACACCTTGGCGGGATCCGGCGAAAGTCAAGGTTGCGCCGAACTCCCCCAGCGACCGGGCGAAGGCGAGTACAGCACCGGACACCAGACCCGGCATCAGTAGCGGCAGCGTGACCTTCCACCAGACCGCGCTGGGCCGCGCTCCCAGCGTCGCCGCGACAACTTCATAGTCCGCGCCCGCGGTGCGCGCCGCTCCCTCGAGCGATACCACCAGGAATGGCAGCGAGACGAACGTCTGCGCCAGCACCACGGCCGTCGTGCTGAACGCGATCGTGATACCGCCCGCCTCTAGGTAACGCCCGATCAGGCCAAGTCGGCCGAATGCGTAGAGCAGCGCGATACCCCCCACTACCGGTGGCAGCACCAGCGGCAGCAGGATCAGCGGCCGCATCAGCCGCATGAGCCGCGCCCGGCTACGGGCCAGGACCAGCGCCATCGGCACGCCCAGGAGTACGCATATCGCGGTGCTCGCCGAGGCGGTCTTCAAGCTCAGCACGAGTGCCGTCCGAGACGACGTGCTGGTGATCAGGGACCAGAAATTCGGCCAATCGACCTTGGCCGCCATCGCGACCAGCGGCAGAATCACCAAACCCATCCCCGCGGTAGCGGGTAGGTAAACCCAGCGGGGCAGCTCCGGTGGTCCGTGCATATCGGCTCGTCAGGGCTTGGCGAAACCAGACTGATCCAGGATGCGGCGTCCTGTCTCGGCCGTGACCATGTCGACGAATTTACGCGCCAGCCCCGGTTGGGGGGCGTTGCTGAGCACCGCGATGGGATAGACGTTCACCGCGGGTGCGGCCTGGGGAAACTTGATAGTGCTCACGGTGCTTCCCGCGCTCATCGCATCGGTGAGGTAGACCAGCGCGGCGTCGGCTTGTCCGGTCGTGACCTTGTTGAGGACATCGGTAACGCTGAGTTCTTCACTAACCGGGTTGAGGTGGACCCCGGTGCCGTCTTCGATGCGCTGCGTGGCCGCGCCACAGGGCACCTGCTGCTGGCAGACCACAACGGTTAGATCCGATCGAGAGAGGTCGGCGAACGATCCGACGTGCTTCGGATTGCCCGGCGCGGTGACGATGACCAGTGTGTTGGAGGCGAAGTTCGTCGGATCTGCGGCGAGCAGACCGGCTTTGGCGACCGTGTCCATCTGAGCGGTGTCCGCTGAGGCGAAGACGTCCGCGGTGGCGCCCTGGGTGAGTTGGGTGGCCAACTCGGAGGAACCGGCGAAATCGAGCTCGACACCGACGCCCGGGTTGGCGGTCTTGAACCGTTCACCTATCTGGGTGAAGGCGGTCTTCAGCGATGCCGCGGCAAAGATCGTGATCGAGCGAGCACCTTCGGCCGGCCGTGACGGCGAACCGCAGCCCACCACCCAGACCAGCAGCGCCGACACCATGCCGGCCAGCATCCCGACCCGAGTCACCGGTCAAACCTAGCAGCGACCTCGGAGGCTTCTGCCAGCGAGAACGGGCGGGTCCGTTGCTGACGAATCGTTACCCAAATCATCTGCTCGGCGCGACCGCGCGGAGTTTCGTCAAATTGCTACTGTCCAGTAACATGGGTGCGGATTGATGCCATAACATGCTGAGATCCCAGGCAACAATCCTGTGGTGTGTGACCATCGGGACGATGTTTTCAACGCGCCGAGTGGAAACATAAACGCTGGTGAAGTGCCAGGGTCTGGGTTCAACGGTGAACACGAGGAGGTCATGGCAGTGGAGGTGCTGGTCACCGGCGGCGACACCGATCTGGGACGCACAGTAGCCGAGGGCTTTCGCGACGACGGTCACAAAGTGACTCTTGTCGGCGCCCGGCGCGACGATCTCGAGGTGGTCGCCAAGGAACTCGACGCAGACGCGATCGCCTGCGACATCACCAATCCGGCCAGCCTGGCAGAGGTGCGCGGGTTGTTCCCCCACCATCTGGACACCATCGTCAACGTGCCGGCGCCGACCTGGGATGCCGGCGATCCGCGCACCTACTCGCTGGCGGACACCGCCACGGCGTGGCGCAATGCACTGGACACCACCGTGCTCTCGGCGGTGTTGACCGTGCAGTGTGTCGGCGACCATCTGCGATCTGGCGGTTCGATCATCAGCGTGGTGGCGGAGAACCCACCAGCGGGCAGCGTCGACGCGGCGATCAAGGGTGCCCTGTCGAATTGGGTCGCCGGGCAAGCCGAGATCTACGGCACCCGCGGCATCACGGTCAACGCCGTGGCTTGCGGACGCAGTGTGCAGGCGGGTTATGAAGGGTTGTCGCGCACGCCGGCTCCGGTGGCCGCGGAGATCGCCCGGCTGGCGCTGTTTCTCACCACCCCGGCGGCTCGGCACATCACCGGCCAGACGCTTCATGTGAGCCACGGCGCGCTCGCTCACTTCGCCTGAGGCAATTCGGTTCTCTTGGCTTTTCGGAGCCGATCGCTACGGTAGAGCCCGTGGCTATCCGGCTTGGTTTCCAGATCCCGAGTTTCTCCTACGGTACCGGCGTCGACAAGCTTTTTCCGTCAGTCATCGCGCAGGCGCGCGAGGCCGAGGCGGCCGGCTTCGACTCGCTTTTCTTGATGGACCATTTCTATCAACTGCCGATGTTGGGGACACCGGACCAGCCCATGCTGGAGGCCTACACCGCCCTGGGCGCGCTGGCCACCGCTACCGAGCGGCTGCAACTGGGCACTCTGGTGACCGGCAATACGTACCGTAACCCCGCGTTGTTGGCAAAGATCATCACGACGCTGGATGTGGTCAGTGCCGGACGTGCGGTCCTCGGCATCGGCGCTGGATGGTTTGAACTCGAACACCGCCAGCTCGGCTACGAGTTCGGCACCTTCACCGACCGATTCAATCGGCTCGAGGAGGCGTTGCAGATTCTTGATCCGATGATCAAGGGTGAGCGTCCGACCTTCTCCGGGAGTTGGTACCAAGCCGAATCGGCGATGGCCGAACCCCGTTACCGTGACCGCATCCCGATCTTGATCGGCGGCGGGGGTGAGAAGAAGACCTTCCGCATCGCCGCCCACTGGGCCGATCATCTCAACATCGTCGCGGCGCTGGATGAATTGCCTCGCAAGATGGATGCCGTCGCCGCCCGATGCGAGGAAGCGGGGCGGGATCCATCAACACTGGAAACCAGTGTGATGCTCACGGTGGTGGTCGACGAGAAGGCCAAGGTGGAGCGCCTTCCCGCAGAGACGAGCAGGCGCATGGTGACCGGCAGCCCGGCACAGATCGCCGATCAGGTGCAAACCAAAGTGCTCGACACCGGCATTGACGGCGTGATCATGAACCTCTCCGCGCACGGCCACTCCCCCGGCCTGATCACCACCGTTGCCGAGGCACTGCGCCCGCTGTTGACCGGGTAGGCCGCTCAGGGTTTGTGCGATGAGCCGCCGGTGGGAGGGCGGATCCGGTTGCGCCGGTGTGGCTAATTACACATGCTCACGAGTTGGGCTTGCGGGCCTGGTTTGACTAGGGTGTAGCTAACTGCAATGCGCCCGTCAGGAGATCCGTCAGGAGCAGCGTCACATGAGCCCCCAGCCAGAAACCACAGCACAAGCACGTCCGCGCCATCGTGTTGTCATCATCGGATCTGGCTTCGGCGGACTCAACGCGGCAAAGAAGCTCAAGCGTGCCGACGTCGATATCAAGCTGATTGCTCGCACCACCCACCACCTGTTCCAGCCGCTGCTCTACCAAGTGGCTACCGGAATCATCTCCGAAGGTGACATCGCGCCGCCGACACGCGTGGTCCTGCGCCGGCAACGCAACGCGCAGGTGCTGCTGGGCAACGTGACCCACATCGACCTGGCCAAGCAATCCGTCGTGTCGGACTTGCTCGGTCACACCTACGAAACCCCATACGACACCCTGATCGTCGCCGCGGGCGCGGGCCAGTCCTACTTCGGCAACGACCACTTCGCCGAGTTCGCACCTGGCATGAAGTCGATCGATGACGCGCTGGAACTACGCGGACGGATCCTGAGCGCCTTCGAACAGGCCGAACGGTCGCGTGATGCGGAACGACGGGCCAAACTGCTGACGTTCACAGTCGTCGGGGCCGGACCCACCGGTGTCGAAATGGCCGGGCAGATAGCCGAATTGGCCGAGCACACGTTGAAGGGCGCGTTCCGCCACATCGACTCCACCCGGGCGCGGGTTATTCTGCTCGATGCCGCTCCGGCGGTGCTGCCGCCGTTTGGCGACAAGTTGGGTGAGCGGGCGGCGGCACGGCTGCAGAAGCTGGGGGTGGAAATCCAGCTCGGCGCGATGGTCACCGACGTCGACCGCAACGGCATTACCGTGAAGGATTCCGACGGCACCATCCGGCGCATCGAATCCGCGTGCAAAGTGTGGTCCGCCGGTGTCCAGGCCAGCCGGTTGGGCCGGGACCTTGCCGAGCAGTCCGAGGTTGAGCTCGATCGAGCCGGCCGGGTCCAGGTGCTGCCCGACTTGTCGGTCCCGGGACACCCCAACGTGTTCGTCATCGGCGACATGGCTGCGGTCGAGGGCGTGCCCGGGGTAGCCCAGGGCGCCATCCAGGGCGCGAAGTACGTCGCCACCACGATCAAGTCCGAGCTGGCCGGTGCCAACGCTGCGGAACGCGAGCCGTTCCAGTACTTCGACAAGGGCTCCATGGCCACGGTGTCGCGTTTTTCCGCGGTGGCCAAGATCGGTCCAGTGGAGATCAGCGGCTTCATCGCTTGGCTGGCCTGGCTGGTCCTGCACCTGGTGTACCTGGTCGGGTTCAAGACCAAGGTCAGCACGCTGTTGTCGTGGACGGTGACCTTCCTGAGCACCCGGCGTGGTCAACTGACCATCACCGAACAGCAGGCTTTCGCCCGGACGCGGCTGGAGCAGCTGGCCGAGTTGGCTTCCGAGGCGCAGAGCACCGAGGCGCGACAAGCCAGCTAGGCCGGTGTGGTCGCGGCCGACTCGCAGCGTGACTATCCGACTCCGCGGCGCCCGGTGACCGCAATGACCTCTAGCCGATCAACCGTTCCGCTTGCCACGTACTAAGAGTTCCGCCCTCGGCGAGCTGCAGCACTGTCGAACCGGCCTCGATTGCATCAGTGAACTCCCCTGTGGGGTAGCGTAATTCGCTGACCGTCGCGCGGGGAGCGCAAATCACGTCATCGGCCAGTGATCCAGCGCCCAGTTCCATCCGGTGTCGCAGCATCGGACGACCGTCCAGGTCCGCATGCAGCGATCCCGACCAGAATCCTTCCCGCTCACCACATCTGCCGATCTGGATGCGCTCGCGCAGACGGACCCGGCTAGCGCCATCCAACTGCACCGTGACAGACGACAGATGCCGGGCGGCAGCGGCGACGATTGTCGGCTCGAGGTCCACATCCAGCTCCCCGGCAACCTCGATTTTCCAGCGGGCTCGGGAAGTCATGGTCTGTGCGCCGGGCAACACCACGGCCGCGGCCGCACTTCGCAATCGCAGCGACGCCCCCTCCTCAACGATGATCTGGAGGTCGAAGCTGTCGCCCCCTAGCGGCGTTGCCGCAGCCGACACCAGAAAAACGGTGTCGGCTGCGGTGCAACGGGCCGCAATGCCGCCCCGGCATCGGATGCGCGGCAGCCGGTTTCGCGACGCGACCAGCAGAACCTCGGAGTGCATCAGCCTGCGGCGGCCAACTGACTGCGCACCCAGTCCAGTACCTTCGTCGCGGCGGGGTCCTCGGTCAACGACTGCAACACGGTCGGACGTCCGTCGCGTACCGCTTCGGCGTCGCGAGCCATCACCTTCAGATCGGCGCCCACCAACGGGGCCAGATCGGTCTTGTTGACCACCAACAAGTCTGAAAAGGTCACACCGGGTCCGCCCTTGCGGGGAACCTTGTCGCCGCCGGCTACATCGATGACGAAGATCTGCACATCCACCAGGCCCGACGAGAAGGTGGCGGTGAGGTTGTCACCACCGGATTCGACCAAGATCAAGTCCAGCGCGTCGTGTGCGGCGATCAAGTCGTCGATCGCATCCAGGTTGGCGGTGATGTCGTCGCGGATCGCGGTGTGCGGACAGCCACCGGTTTGCACCGCGGTTATCCGGCTGTCTGGCAATACCGCATGCTTGCGCAGAAAGTCGGCGTCCTCGGTGGTGTAGATGTCATTGGTCAGCACCGAGAGCGACAGCTCGTCTCGCAACTGCCGACATATCGCCGCCACCAGTGCGGTCTTGCCGGATCCAACTGGGCCCCCGACCCCGATCCGCAACGGCTCCCCCGGCTTTCGAACCCGCCGTGGCCGGTCGTGATGGTCGTGGGTGTGATCATGGGAATGCTTGGCCATGCAATACCTTTCATGAGGCGAACAAGGGCCGCTCGCGTTCGGCGTGATGTTGCGCCAGCGTATCGAGCAGTGGGTCGGACAAATCGGCCAGTCCGATTGCCGCTTCAGCGGCGGTAGTCGTGCACAGCTCAGAGAGCTGGAACGTGAGCACGGCCACGTCGGTGGGATCCAGCGCGAGCAGCCGCTGGGCAGCGGTAGCCGAGCCGGTCATCGTGGTGTAGACAAGTTGCAGGGCAAGGTGTTCGGGGGTTAGCCCCGCCAGCGCTCCCACTCGGCCTGCAGCCACCGCCAGATGGGGTTTTGCGCCGAGGGCGTCCCAGTCCGCTTCCGGCCAGATCGCCCGAGCCAGCCGCACCAGCCCTCGTCCCTGGCTACGTGAGGCATCCCGCGCCGCGGGCGAAGGTGTGCGGGCGTCGGTTTCCCGATCTGCGCCATCGGGGGCCAGATCGCCTCGCTGCACAGCGGCAGCGATGGACGCGGTAACCAGGCCGTGGCTGCGGATGCGTCGCTTGAGAAACGCCTCCAGGCTTGATAGGTTGGTCACCAAGCCGGCGGTGATGGCCTCCTCGACGCCGCCGGAGTGCACGTGGGCACCGGTGGGTAGCCGAGAATCGGCCAGGGTCAGGAGCATCGCGAGCGTGGTCACTAGAACAAGAAATACCGTTGCGCCATAGGGAGTTCGGTGGCCGGCTGCTGTTCCCATACCTCGCCATCGATACGCACGGTGAACGTATCGGGGTCGACCTCGATGCGCGGCTGTGCGTCGTTGAGTGGCATGTCGGCCTTACCGACGGCCCGGACATCGGCCACCGGAACTAGTCGGCGGTCGACGGCGATCTGATCTGCCAGACCGGCCTCGATGGACTGTGCTGCGACGAAATGCACGGAGGTCGCCGCTGCCACGGCCGGCGACGCGCCGAACATCGGGCGCGGAAGCACCGGCTGAGGCGTGGGTATCGAGGCGTTCGCATCGCCCATCGCGGCCCAGGCGATGGCGCCACCCTTGACCACCGCGTGCGGGCGTACCCCGAAAAAGGCCGGCTCCCACAACACCAGATCGGCGAGCTTTCCCACCTCCACCGAGCCGACCTCGTGGTCGAGACCGTGCGCGACGGCCGGGCAGATGGTGTATTTGGCGACATAGCGCCGTGCTCGATTGTTATCGGCCGAATAGCGGCCCGACGGGTCGCCCTCCAAGGCGCCGCGGCGCTGCTTCATGACGTGCGCGGTCTGCCAGGTCCGCATCACCACCTCGCCGACCCGGCCCATCGCCTGGGAGTCACTGCCGATCATCGAGATCGCTCCGATGTCGTGCAGCAGGTCTTCGGCGGCGATGGTGGATGGCCGAATCCGACTCTCCGCAAATGCCAGATCTTCAGGAATCCGTGGGTTGAGGTGATGGCACACCATCAACATGTCGAGGTGCTCGTCGAGGGTGTTGACGGTGTGCGGGCGAGTCGGATTGGTGGAGCTGGGCAGCACGTTGGGATGTGCCGCAACGGTGATGATGTCGGGGGCGTGCCCGCCTCCGGCTCCCTCGGTGTGGTAGGTGTGAATGGATCGCCCGGCGATCGCGGCCAGCGTGTCCTCGACGAAGCCCATCTCGTTGAGAGTGTCGGAGTGTAACGCGACTTGAACACCGGCGGCATCGGCGACGGTCAGGCACGCATCGATCGCCGCCGGTGACGAACCCCAGTCTTCGTGAAGTTTGAAACCTGATGCCCCACCACGCAATTGCTCCCACAACGCGTCGGGATTGACGGTGTTGCCCTTGCCCAGCAGCGCGATGTTGACCGGCCAGGAATCGAGGGCTTCCAGCATCCTGGCCAGATGCCATCCCCCGGGCGTGACGGTGGTGGACTTGCTGCCTTCCGCTGGGCCGGTGCCGCCGCCGATGATGGTGGTGATACCCGAACCGAGGGCCTCGGCGATGACCTGAGGACAGATCAAGTGCACATGGCAGTCGATGGCACCCGCGGTGACGATGCGCCCGTTTCCGCCAATGATCTCGGTGGACGGTCCGACCACTAAGTCGGGATGAATACCCGACATGATGTTGGGGTTGCCGGCCTTGCCGATTGCGACGATGCGCCCGTCACGAATGCCGATATCCGCCTTGATGATTCCCCAGTAGTCAATGATTACCGCGCCGGTGATCACGGTGTCGGGCGCGCCCTCGGCCCGCGTGACACGCCCCTGGCCCATGGACTCGCGCAGCACCTTGCCGCCGCCGAACACCGCCTCGTCCCCCGCCAGTCCGGGCCCCCCGCAACGGTCTTCGGTGATTTCGACCAGCAGATCGGTATCTGCGAGCCGGATCCTATCGCCAGTGGTCTGACCGTAGAGCTGTGCGTAGCGCTCCCTGGACAGCCGCGCCATCAGTCGTCCAATCTTCCAGGTGGATTCAGCGTCAGCCCGTACACCGCGCGTCTGCCCTCTAGCGGCACCAGGCTGACGGTGTGGGCAACGCCCGGCTCGAAGCGGACCGCGGTGGCGGCCGGAATGTCGAGACGGTAGCCGTGGGCGGCAGCGCGGTCGAACGACAGCGCCGCATTGGCCTGCGGAAAATGGACGTGACTTCCGACCTGTACCGGGCGGTCGCCGGTGTTGACGACATTCATCTCGATGCGCTGGGCAGTCGTGTTGATTTCGATATCGCCTCTGCCGTAGTGGATTTCACCGGGGATCATCGGATCGGATGATGGACGGTGACCAATTTGGTGCCGTCCGGGAAGGTCGCCTCAACCTGCACGTCCGCGATCATCTCGGGCACTCCTTCCATCACATCGTCTTGACCCAGGACCTCACAACCGCTGGCCATCAGCTCGGCCACCGTGCGGCCGTCGCGTGCACCTTCAAGGACGTGGTCGGTGATGAGCGCTACGGCCTCGGGGTGATTGAGACGCAAGCCGCGAGCCTGTCGGCGGCGGGCCACCTCGGCGGCGTAAGACAGCAGCAATCGCTCCTGTTCGTGCGGCGTCAAGCGCATGCTTTGGGATCCTGCCACGCCGTGACGGTTCTGGCCTTTCGAGGCGAGAGTGACTGAGGTCACCCGTCGCTGGGCGGCGCCTCGAGATTCTGCAGCCGCACCTGCCCGCGAGCGATCACATGATCGGCGTCGTCGGTGATCACGACCAGCCACAGCTGCTGGCGTCGGCCGCGGTGTAGTGGCTCGGCGGTGCCGTAGACGGTCCCCGAGCTGATCGCGCGCAGAAAGTCGGTGCTGTTGTTGACGCCCACCACACCGCCGCCGCCGCGGGTGCTCAGCCAGGTGAACGCGGCCATGCTGGCCATGCTTTCGACCATCGAGCAGTAGACACCCCCGTGGATTAGGCCCATTGGCTGCAGGTGCTTGGACTTGACCTCGAGCTGCGCACGGGCGCCATCGGCGGTGAGTTCGGTGAACTCCAGGCCCAGTTCAACATCGAAAGGTGGAGAAACTGTGGGCGGGATGGCTACGGCGGGGTCCGCCTCCGGCGACGATCGCACGTTCTTGTGTCTACACCATCGGCGTCTGACCAGCGTTGCGGATCTACCAGACGCCTGCGGACCGCTCCGGGCGCAGCTATTCCGGCCGCAAAAACGGGCGAGCCCCGTGCACTAGGCACGGGGCTCGCCGATCGAGTAGACCGGGGGTCACTGCAGCCCTCAGGACTCCGGCACGGTCATTGTTGCTCGACCAGAACTACAATAGGCAAGGCTGCCCTAATTTCGCAAGCATCGACTGCGTAACATTGTCGACGTGTCGTCCCTACGCATCCCGGGTACCTGTCCTGGGTCGGCTGTCTCCCGATTGCTCGGACCGCGGATGTCTCCGGATTTGCCTGGAACTAATCGCGGTTGGTTACGACAGCCGGTAGTAAGCCGGAGTACTCTGGATTCAAAGCTGATGGAGCCGATGGAGCTAAACGAACTATGGCCAAGCTGACGCGCCTGGGGGATCTGGAACGCGCGGTCATGGATCACCTGTGGTCCACCCCCGAACCCCAGACAGTTCGACAGGTCCACCAAGCGCTCTCGGCGCGGCGAGACCTCGCCTACACAACCGTGATGACGGTGCTGCAGCGGTTGGCTAAAAAGAACCTGGTTTCTCAGATCCGCGACGACCGGGCGCACCGGTATGCACCGGTGCACGGCCGTGACGAGCTGGTCGCCGGGCTGATGGTGGATGCGCTGGCCCAAGCCGAGGACTCGGGTGGCCGGCAGGCCGCGCTGGTGCACTTCGTCGAGCGTGTCGGAGCCGACGAGGCGGACGCGCTTCGCCGAGCGCTCGCCGAATTGGAAGCAAGTCATCGCATTCCGCCATCTGCTGGCGCTCCGGTGGACAGCTGAGGGAGACTAGCAGCGTGTCCGCGCTGGCCTTCACCATCCTCGCGGTGCTGCTGGCCGGCCCGACACCGGCCTTGCTGGCACGCGCCACGTGGCCGTTGCGCGCACCTCGCGCCGCAATGGTGCTCTGGCAAGCGATCTCCCTGGCCGCCGTACTTTCCGCCTTCAGTGCCGGAATCGCGATTGCGACCCGATTGCTCATGCCCGGTCCCGACGGGCGGCCCACGGCCGGCATCATCGACGCCGAAGGCCGGCTCGGTTGGCCGCTGTGGGCGGCCTACGTTTCCGTCTTCGCGCTCACCGTCCTCGTGGGGGTACGGCTGGTGGTCGCGGTGGTGCGTGTTGCCATCGCCACCCGGCGACGGCGGGCCCGTCACCGCATGGTCGTCGACCTGGTCGGAGTGGGGCACGAAGCGACCTTGGCCCAGCCTTGCGCGCGGACTCGCGATCTGCGCGTGTTACACGTCGCGCAACCACTCGCCTACTGCCTGCCCGGGGTACGTAGCCGGGTGGTGGTCAGCGAGGGGGCGCTCACCACGCTCAGCGACGAAGAAGTCGCGGCAATACTTACCCACGAACGGGCCCATCTACGGGCCCGCCATGACCTTGTGCTGGAGGCGTTTACCGCCTTCCACGAGGCCTTTCCGCGGCTGGTTCGCAGCGCCAACGCATTGCGCGCGGCGCAGCTACTGGTTGAACTGTTGGCCGACGACGCGGCAGTGCGCGCCGAGGGGCGAACCCCACTGGCCCGGGCCCTGGTCGCCTGCGCGTCCGGGCGGGCACCGTTGGGCGCCCTAGCCGCGGGCGGTCCCAGCACGCTGGTGCGGGTGCAGCGGTTGTCGGGGCGAGGCAACAGCCTGGCGCTGGCCGCGGCCGCCTACGCGGCCGCTGCGGTGGTGCTGGTGGTGCCCACCGTGGCGCTGGCCGTACCGTGGCTCACGGAATTGCAGCGGTTGTTCGACCTCTGACGCGCCGCGACACGCCTCGGAGTTTCTATGCCACAGTGGGTCGGACTAGCGTTCGGAAGAGCTTTGGCATGAGTTCTCTAATCTGAGTGGCCTCACCGAAAGGCAAGATATGAGTTCGTCGGAATCGAGCACCGCTACCGCGCAGATCGGTGTTACCGGCCTGGCCGTGATGGGTTCGAACATCGCCCGCAACTTTGCCCGACATGGCTACACGGTGGCCTTGCACAACCGCTCGATCGCCAAGACCGACGCGTTGCTCAAAGAGCATGGAGCTGAAGGCAAGTTCGTCCGAAGCGAGACGATCAGCGAGTTCCTCGCCGCGCTCGAGACGCCGCGCCGGGTGCTGATCATGGTCAAGGCGGGCGAGCCCACCGATGCCGTGATCAACGAACTCGCAGATGCCATGGAGCCCGGCGACATCATCATCGATGGCGGGAATGCGCTCTACACCGACACCATTCGCCGTGAGAAGGCGGTGCGTGAGCGCGGACTGCATTTCGTCGGCGCGGGGATCTCCGGCGGCGAGGAGGGCGCGCTCAACGGGCCATCGATCATGCCCGGCGGCCCCGCCGAGTCCTACACCTCGCTGGGCCCGCTGCTAGAGGAGATCTCGGCACACGTCGACGGCGTTCCGTGCTGCACTCACATCGGGCCGGACGGGTCCGGGCATTTCGTGAAGATGGTGCACAACGGCATCGAGTACTCCGACATGCAGCTCATCGGCGAGGCCTACCAGCTGCTCCGTGACGGGCTGGGGATGAGCGCCCCGCAGATCGCCGACGTGTTCAGCGAGTGGAACAAGGGCGATCTGGACAGCTATCTGGTGGAAATCACTGCCGAGGTGCTGCGCCAAACCGATGCGAAGACCGGAAAACCCCTCGTCGACGTCATTCTGGACCAGGCCGAGCAGAAGGGCACCGGTCGCTGGACCGTGAAATCCGCCCTCGACCTCGGGGTGCCGGTGACCGGCATCGCCGAAGCCGTCTTCGCGCGAGCGCTGTCGGGGTCGGTGCAGCAGCGCGCGGCCGCGGTTGGGCTGCCTTCGGGGCGGCTGGGCGACAAGCCCGCCGATCCGGACACCTTCACCGAGAACGTCCGGCGGGCCCTGCATGCCTCGAAGATCGTGGCCTACGCGCAGGGGTTCAACCAGATCCAGGCCGGCAGTGCCGAATTTGGCTGGGACATCACTCCGGGCGACTTGGCCACTATTTGGCGTGGCGGCTGCATCATTCGGGCCAAGTTCCTCAACCGGATCAAAGAGGCGTTCGACGCGGAGCCGGCCCTGGCCAGCTTGCTGGTCGCGCCCTATTTCCGCAGCGCCATCGAATCGGCCGTCGACAGCTGGCGCCGCGTGGTGTCCACGGCGGCTCAATTGGGTATACCGACCCCCGGGTTCTCGTCGGCCCTCGCCTACTATGACGCGCTGCGCACCGAACGGTTACCCGCCGCACTCACCCAGGCCCAGCGCGATTTCTTCGGCGCGCACACCTACGGGCGGATCGACGCGGCGGGCAAGTTTCACACGCTGTGGAGCGCAGATCGCAGCGAGGTGCCGGCCTAGCCCGGCGAGAACGGCTCAGCGAAGGGCAACCATGAGGTTCTTGGACGGGCATCGGCCCGGGTACGACCTGACGTACAACGACGTATTCATCATGCCGAATCGCTCCCTGGTGGCGTCCCGGTTCGACGTGGATCTGTCGACCGCCGACGGTTCGGGTACCACCATTCCCGTGGTGGTGGCCAACATGACTGCGGTGGCCGGGCGGCGGATGGCCGAGACCGTGGCCCGCCGCGGTGGCATCGTGGTTCTGCCGCAGGATCTGCCCATCCCGGCGGTGCACCAAACCGTGGAGTTCATCAAGAGCCGCGACCTGGTGCTAGACACGCCGGTGACGCTGGCCCCCGAGGATTCGGTATCCGATGCGATCGCGTTGATCCACAAACGTGCCCATGGGGTCGCCGTTGTGGTCTCCGAGGGCCGCCCAATCGGCTTGGTGACCGAAGCGTCCTGCGTGGGCGTGGACCGCTTCGCCCGGGTGCGCGATATCGCCGCCCTGGACTTTGTCAGCGCTCCGGTGGGCACCGAGCCGCGAAAGGTCTTCGATCTGCTCGAGCACTCGCCCATCGAGGTTGCGGTGCTGACCCGGCCCGATGGCACGCTCGCCGGCGTGCTGAGCCGGACCGGGGCGATCCGCGCCGGGATCTACACGCCGGCCACCGACGCGGCCGGCCGGCTGCGCATCGCGGCGGCCGTCGGTATCAATGGCGACGTGGCCGCCAAAGCGGGCGCCCTGGCCGAGTCAGGGGTGGACCTGCTGGTCATCGACACCGCCCACGGGCACCAGGTCAAGACACTGGATGCGATCAGTGCGGTCGCATCGCTGGATCTGGGCCTTCCGTTGGCGGCGGGCAACGTGGTGTCTGCCGAGGGCACGCGGGACCTTCTGGGCGCCGGTGCCGACATCGTCAAGGTGGGCGTTGGTCCCGGCGCCATGTGCACGACCCGGATGATGACCGGTGTCGGGCGGCCGCAGTTTTCCGCCGTGCTCGAATGCTCCGCTGCGGCAAGGGAGCTTGGCGGGCACGTATGGGCCGACGGCGGGATCCGTCATCCTCGCGATGTCGCACTGGCGCTGGCAGCAGGCGCGTCCAACGTGATGATCGGATCCTGGTTCGCGGGCACCTATGAGTCCCCCGGCGATCTGATGCGCGACCGCGAAGACCAGCCCTACAAGGAGAGCTACGGCATGGCTTCCAAGCGTGCGGTAGTCGCTCGGACCACCACCGACAGCGCGTTCGATCGGGCCCGAAAGTCGCTGTTCGAGGAAGGCATTTCGACGTCGCGGATGGGGCTCGACCCCGATCGCGGCGGAGTGGAGGACTTGATCGACCACATCACATCCGGCGTGCGCAGCACTTGCACCTACGTCGGCGCGTCGAATCTGGCCGAACTTCATGAACAGGTGGTCATCGGCGTGCAGTCAGCGGCCGGCTTTGCCGAGGGGCATCCCCTACCCGCCGGCTGGTGAGCAGCGCCACACGGCGAGGGCTGATCTGTGCGGGATGGTTTCGTTACCATATGGACTTCAATCCTGCGATGCCCTACCGCGGGATCTAGCGAAAGGGATGACGTGCCGCAGGCACCCGCCGAGGCCGCTGGCTTCCAGGGCGGGCGGTCCCCCGCATCCGCGCCGGGCGCTGCGGCCGCGCCACTGAGCCGCACATGATGTTCACCGCCACCACCGTGAGCATCGTGGCCATCCTGGTGCTCACCCTAGGCACCGCGGTTTTCGTCGGCGCCGAATTCTCGCTGACCGCGCTGGACCGCAGCACCGTCGAAGCCAACGCCCGCGGCGGAGACAGCCGTGACCGCTTCATCCGGCGCGCCCAGCACCGGCTGTCGTTCCACCTCTCGGGTGCGCAACTGGGCATCTCCATCACCACCCTGGCCACTGGGTATCTGACCGAACCCCTGGTCGACGCGTTGCCGCATCCGGCGCTGACCGCAATCGGAATATCCGACCAAATGTCGGACGCCATCACGGTGTTCTTGGCGCTGGTGGTCGTGACGTCGGTATCGATGGTGTTTGGCGAGCTGGTCCCCAAATATCTTGCGGTGGCCCGTCCCCTGCCGACCGCTCGAGCGGTGGTCCTTCCCCAGTGGCTGTTTTCGGTGCTGCTCACCCCGGCGATCCGACTGACCAACGGCGCCGCGAACTGGATCGTGCGCCAGCTCGACATCGAGCCGGCCGAGGAGCTGCGCTCCGCCCGTACCCCGCAGGAGCTGGTGTCGTTGGTGCGCAGCTCCGCCCGAAGCGGGTCACTCGATGATGTCACCGCGTCGCTGATGCGCAGGTCGCTGCAGTTCGGGACCCTGACCGCCGAGGAGCTGATGACGCCGCGCTCAAAAGTCGTGGCGTTGCAGACCGATGACACCATCGCCGACCTGGTCGCCGCGGTGGCTGCGTCGGGATACTCGCGATTCCCGGTTGTCCAGGGGGATCTGGACGAGACCTTCGGCATCGTCCATGTCAAGCAGGTGTTCCAGGTTCCGGCCGCCAAGCGCGCGCACACGTTGCTGAGCAGCATCGCCAAGCCGGTTCCGGTGGTGCCCTCGACGTTGGACGGCGACGCGCTGATGGCCCAGATCAGGGCCAATTCGCTGCAGACCGCCATGGTGGTGGATGAATACGGTGGCACCGCGGGCATGGTCACCGTCGAGGACCTGGTCGAAGAGATCGTGGGCGATGTCCGAGATGAACACGATGACGCGACGCCGGACGTGGTGGCGGCCGGCAACGGATGGCGGGTATCGGGGCTGCTTCGCATCGACGAGGTGGCCATCGCCATCGGCTATCAGGCCCCGGAGGGACCCTACGAAACGATCGGCGGCTTGGTGTTGCGCCAGCTCGGACATATCCCGGTGGCCGGCGAAACGGTCGAACTTCCGGCGCTGGACGAAGACCGGGTGCCCGATCAATCGGTACGCTGGCGCGCCACCGTCGTACAGATGGATGGTCGCCGGATCGACCTGCTGGAGCTCACCGAGCTGGCCGGTGCCGAGGACGGCCAGGATGATTCCGACCCGGAGCGGGGCGGCCGATGAACCCGGTGCTGGCTGTGGCCCTTGCGGTGTTGCTGATTGCGGCCAACGCGTTCTTCGTCGGCGCGGAGTTCGCCCTGATCTCGGCCCGGCGCGATCGCCTCGAAGCACTGGCCGAACAGGGCAGGACCAGTGCGGTCACCGTGATCCGGGCGGCCGAGCAACTTCCGTCGATGTTGGCGGGGGCGCAGTTTGGGGTCACGGTGTCTTCGATCCTTCTCGGACGGATCGCGGAGCCGGCAGCGGCCCAGACCCTGCAGAGATGGTTCGGCTTGGCCGGTTTGGATCCGAGGTTGCTGCACACCTTGTCGTTCGTGGTCGCGCTGGCCATCGTGGTGACGCTGCACGTGCTGCTCGGCGAGATGGTGCCGAAGAACATCGCACTTGCTGGTCCGGAACGCACCGCGATGCTGCTGGTCCCGGCATACCTGCCGTATGTGCGCGCCGCCCGCCCAATCATCTTCTTGTACAACAAGTGCGCCAACGCGATCCTGCGCATCTTTGGGGTGCAGCCCAAAGATGAACTCGACATCACCGTCTCCACGGTGGAGCTCTCCGAGATGATCGCCGAATCGGTATCGGAGGGTCTGCTCGATCCTGAGGAACACACCCGATTGACGCGGGCACTACGGATTCGTACCCGGGTGGTGGACGATGTCGCGGTCCCCTTGCCCAATATTCGAGCGGTGCCCGTTGCTGCCGCAGGGTCCGGACCCACGATCGGTGCGGTGGAGCAAGCCTTGGCCGAGACCGGGTATTCGCGCTTCCCGGTGCTCGGTCTCGACCACCATTTCATTGGGTACCTGCACATCAAGGACGTGTTGGCACTTGGTGACGACCCAGCAACGGTTATCGACCTGGCCTTGGTCCGCCCGCTGCCCCAGCTGGCGAAGTCACTGCCGCTACCCGATGCGCTATCCCGGATGCGTCGCAGCAACAGCCATCTGGCACTGGTCACCTCCGACGACGGCGCTGTGGCCGGCATGGTCGCGCTAGAGGACCTAGTGGAAGACCTGGTCGGCACCCTCAGCGATGGGAAACACCGGAACTGACGGGCGGGACGCCCTATGGCTGCGGCCGCCCCTGATCACCATTTCTGAACCAGTTGGCCAAACGGCGCAAGCCGCAGTCGGATGACGATACGTTGTGGCTGCGAGGACTTTGTCGCTTTTTCGCGATTGGTGTGGCGCGCATATTGGGTCGTCCGGGAGAAGTGGGTCGTTAGCGGTGGTGTGAGGAGCACGTGATGTCGTTTGTGGTGGCGGCCCCGGACGCGGTGACCGCGGCGGTGCAGGACTTGGCCAGCATCGGCTCGGCGATCAACGTGGCCAACGCGGCGGCCGCGACGCCCACGACGGGGGCGCTGGCCGCGGCCGCTGATGAGGTGTCGGCGGCGGTTGCGGCATTGTTCGACGGACACGCCCAGGCCTATCAGCTGATCGGTGCGCAGGCGGCGGAATTTCATGAGCGGTTTGTGCGGGCCATGGCTGCGGGTGCGGCGTCCTACGCCACCGCGGAGGCCGCGAATGCTTCGCCGCTGCAGGCCGCGCTCGACGCGGTGAATGCGCCCGCCCAGGCGCTATTGGGACGCCCCCTGATCGGCGACGGTGCCGATGGAGCCCCGGGGCAGCCCGGCGGCGCCGGCGGATTGCTTTACGGCAACGGTGGTAGCGGCGGCAACGGTGGGATCGGCCAAGCCGGCGGGGCCGGCGGGGACGCGGGTTTGATCGGTAACGGCGGTAGCGGCGGCATCGGCGGGCCCGATTCCACCGGTCTGCCCGGTGGCGCCGGTGGGGCCGGCGGATGGCTGTTGGGTGACGGTGGCAACGGCGGCATCGGCGGGGCTGGGACTGGCGTCGGCGGCGCGGGAGGCTCCGGAGGTCAGGGCGGCGCCGCCGCCGGGCTGTTCGGCAGCGGTGGCACCGGTGGGGCAGGTGGGTTTGGCAATTCCGGGACCGGCGGGCCTGGCGGCGCCGGCGGCACCGGTGGGCTGCTGATCGGCAATGGCGGGGACGGCGGCGTCGAAGCCGGTGGCCCCGGAACTACCGGCGGCGATGGCGGCAATGGCGGGTGGTTGCTGGGCAATGGCGGCAACGGTGCCGCTGACGGTGGTGGCGCCGGAAGCGCTGCCGGGGCCGGAGGCAACGCCGGGCTGATTGGCAACGGCGGTCACGGCGGCTTGGAACACATTGACGGCAACGGCGGCGCCGGCGGCAATGGTGGGCTGCTGTTCGGCAACGGCGGTCACGGCGGCGCCGTCGCATTCGGCGGCGCCGGCAGTATCGGCGGGGCCGGTGGTGATGCCGGACTGTTCGGCAGCGGCGGCAACGGCGGCTTCAACGGGTACCAGGGCGTCGGCGGTGCCGGCGGCGCAGGCGGGAAGCTGTTCGGCGACGGTGGTGACGGCGGCGTCGGCGGGGTGGGCCGCAATGCCAATGCCGGGGGCAGCGGCGGGAGCGGCGGCAACGCCGCCTGGCTGTTCGGTGATGGTGGGGCGGGCGGTTCGGGTGGATCCAGCGATACCGCTGCCAGCGGCGCCGGAGGCAACGGCGGCACGGCCGCTCTGATCGGCAACGGCGGTGCCGGCGGGGACGCCGGCGTCAGCTTTGCCGGTATGGCGGGACCAGGTGGAAACGGCGGTGACGCCAGGTTGATCGGCGACGGCGGCGACGGCGGGCGCGGCGCCCCGGGCGGCGCCGGCGGTATGGGTGGGTCGCTATTCGGGCAGGACGGATCCAACGGGGCTTAGTCGGAAGCGCGGCCCGGCCCGTATGATCTCAGCGGCTACGGCAACACGCACGGATCGCCAATTGAGCTCAACGAGTTGCCAGAGCGCGATCGTGCAGCGCCATGCGCCGCGGTGGGCAACTTGGCTAGGCCATTGTGACCTGGTGCTGCGCGCCGCCGGATGCGGCAGTCGCGCTGTCGGCCGGTAGTCTGACCTAATTGCCAGTAAGGGAGGAAGCAATGACGGATCGCGTGTCGGCGGGGAATTTGCGCGTCGCTCGGGTGCTCTACGACTTCGTAAACAACGAGGCCCTGCCCGGCACCGACATCGACCAGGACAGCTTCTGGGCGGGCGTGGACAAGGTGGTCACCGACCTCACCCCGCAGAACCAGGATTTGCTGAAGACTCGCGATGATCTGCAGGCCCAGATCGACAAGTGGCATCGCCACCGGGTGATCGAGCCGTTGGACCCGCAGGCCTACCGCGAGTTCCTCACCGAGATCGGGTACCTGCTGCCGGCACCCGAGGACTTCACCATCACCACCTCCGGGGTTGACGACGAGATCACCACGACCGCCGGCCCGCAGCTGGTGGTGCCGATCCTCAACGCGCGGTTCGCCCTCAACGCTGCCAACGCCCGCTGGGGCTCGCTCTACGACGCCTTGTACGGCACCGACGTCATCTCCGAAAGCGACGGCGCCGAAAAGGGCCGGGGCTACAACAAGGTCCGTGGTGACAAGGTAATCGCCTACGCGCGCCAGTTCCTCGACGGCAGCGTGCCGCTGGCGGGGGCCTCCTACACCGATGCCACAGGCTTCAAGGTGGAAGACGG
Source organism: Mycobacterium pseudoshottsii JCM 15466 (assembly GCF_003584745.1). Taxonomy (NCBI): domain Bacteria; kingdom Bacillati; phylum Actinomycetota; class Actinomycetes; order Mycobacteriales; family Mycobacteriaceae; genus Mycobacterium; species Mycobacterium pseudoshottsii. The sequence continues at coordinate 3,037,817 of NZ_AP018410.1, read as the reverse complement.
ACAGCTGGTGGTGTCGCTGGCGGACACGTCCGCAGCGCTGGCCGATCCCGGCCAGTTCGCCGGCTACACCGGCACCGCCGAGAACCCTAAGTCGATCCTGCTGGCCAATCACGGGCTGCACATCGAGATCCTGATCGACCCCGAGTCGCAGATCGGTGCCACCGACGGCGCCGGCGTCAAGGACGTGATCCTGGAGTCCGCCATCACCACGATCATGGACTTCGAGGACTCGGTGGCCGCGGTCGACGCTGACGACAAGGCGCTGGGCTATCGGAACTGGCTCGGACTGAACCGGGGCGATCTGTCCGAGGACGTCACCAAGGACGACAAGACCTTCACCCGGGTGCTCAACACCGACCGCACCTACACCGCCCCGCACGGTGGTGAGCTGACCTTGCCCGGCCGCAGCCTGTTGTTCGTCCGCAACGTGGGCCACCTGATGACCAACGACGGCATCGTTTCGGACGCGGAAGGCGCCGAGGGCGCCCCGGTGTTCGAGGGCATCATGGATGCGCTGTTCACCGGCCTGATCGCCATCCACGGTCTGCGAAGCACCGATGCCAACGGGCTGTTGACCAACAGCCGCACGGGCTCCATCTACATCGTCAAGCCCAAGATGCACGGTCCCGCCGAGGTGGCGTTCACCTGTGAATTGTTCAGCCGCGTCGAGGACGTGCTGGGGTTGCCGCAGGGGACCATGAAGGTCGGCATCATGGACGAAGAGCGACGTACCACGCTCAACTTGAAGGCATGCATCAAGGCGGCCGCCGACCGGGTGGTGTTTATCAACACCGGCTTCCTGGACCGCACCGGTGATGAGATCCACACCTCGATGGAAGCCGGCCCGATGATCCGCAAGGGCGCGATGAAGAACACGGCGTGGATCAAGGCCTACGAGGACGCCAACGTCGACACCGGGCTCGCCGCCGGCTTCTCCGGTAAGGCGCAGATCGGCAAGGGCATGTGGGCGATGACCGAACTGATGGCCGACATGGTGGAGCAGAAGATTGCCCAGCCGAAGGCCGGCGCGACCACCGCGTGGGTGCCATCACCCACCGCGGCCACCCTGCACGCGATGCACTATCACAAGGTGGATGTCTTTGCCGTGCAGAAGGAGCTGCAGGGCAAGACCCGCACCAGCGTTGACGAATTGCTGACCATTCCGTTGGCCAAGGAACTGGCCTGGGCGCCCGAGGAGATCCGCGAAGAGGTCGACAACAACTGCCAGTCCATCCTCGGTTACGTGGTGCGTTGGATCGACCAGGGCGTCGGCTGTTCGAAGGTTCCCGACATCCACAACGTGGCCCTCATGGAGGACCGCGCCACCCTGCGGATTTCCAGCCAGTTGCTGGCCAACTGGCTACGGCATGGCGTGATCACCAGCGAGGATGTGCGGGCTAGCCTCGAGCGCATGGCACCGCTGGTGGACAAGCAGAACGCCGGAGATCCCGAATACCACGCGATGGCACCCAATTTCGACGACAGCATCGCATTCCTGGCGGCCCAGGATCTGATCTTGTCGGGGGCACAACAGCCCAACGGATACACGGAGCCGATCCTGCACCGCCGTCGTCGTGAATTGAAGGCACGCGCTGGTGCCTGATTCTCGCTGGCCATCGGTCAATCTTCGACGGAGAGGACGCTGATACCGGTATGGGTAGGCACAGTTTGCCCGACCCCGAGGACTCCGCCGACGAACCGTCCGATGATCACGATGCGGAGAATCAGGATTGGGACGATGAGCTAACCGGGCAGCCTGGTGGGGGTGCGGATTCGGCGGCCGCTGATCCGGGGGCCTTCGCGCACCCCCAGACTGCCGATTCGGCCGGCGGCTATCCCTACCCCGGGTGGGAGCAGCCGGGTGACACCGTTGGGCATTTCGGTGATCAGGAGGCTGACGAAGACTCCGCAGACGAGGACGGCTACTGGGCCGACGAACAGGTCTTCGACGAGAGCCAGTACCTCGAACAGGATCCCTACGGCGCCGACGATCGGCATCCGGAGCTGGGGGCCGAGGAATACCCGGACTTCGGGACGCACCCGGATGGCCCGGAGCCCAGTGACCCCAAACCGGCGGCAACTCCCCCGCCGCCGCTATTTCGTGTTGCCGGCCATCGTGGATTGCGCGGCTGGCAGGGCGGCCACCGCAGCGCCGACGGGCGGCGCGGAGTCAGCGTCGGCGTGATCGTGGCCTTGGTGGCCGTCGTGGTGGTGGTCGTCGGAGTGATCGGGTGGCGCTTCTTCGGTGACGTGTTGTCCAACCGCTCGCAGACCGCCGCGGCTCGTTGTGTGGGTGGAAACGATACCGTCGCCGTCATCGCCGACCCGTCGATCGCCGATCAGGTCAACGATTTTGCCGACAGCTACAACGCATCGTCGGGACCCATTGGTGACCGGTGCGTGTCGGTGGCTGTTAAGGCCGCCGACGCCGACGCCGTCATCACCGGCTTCATTGGCAAGTGGCCATCCGAGCTGGGTGCTCAGCCCGGATTGTGGATTCCCGGCAGCTCCGTCTCGGCGGCGCGGCTGGTCCAAGCCGCAGGTAAGGAAGCCATCAGCGACAGTCGGTCGTTGGTGACCTCGCCGGTGTTGTTGGCGATCCGGCCCGAGCTGCAGCAGGCGCTTGGCAACCAGAACTGGGCCGCGTTGCCCGGTCTGCAGTCGGATCCCAATTCGATGGCCGGCCTGAAATTGCCGTCTTGGGGTTCGCTGCGCCTGGCGCTGCCGGTCGGGGGTAACGGGGACGCCACCTTCCTGGCCGGTGAAGCCGTGGCGGCGTCGGCCCCCGCTGATGCGCCGCCGACCGCCGGCATCGGTGCGGTGCGCACGCTGATGGCCACCCAGCCCAAGTTGGCGGACGGGTCGCTCAGCGAAGCGATGGACGCCCTGCTCAAGGCCGACGACGTGGCCGCGGCGCCGGTGCACGCGGTGATCACCACCGAGCAACAGCTGTTCTTGCGAGCACAATCGTTGTCCGACGCGAAGAAGAAGTTGAGTTCATGGTTGCCGCCCGGCCCGGTCGCGGTCGCCGACTACCCGGCGGTCCTGCTCAATGGGTCATGGTTGTCGCAGGAGCAGACCACGGCGGCCAGCGCCTTTGCCCGGTACGTGCACAAGCCGGAACAACTCGCGAAGTTGGCGAAAGCGGGATTCCGGGTCGACGATGTCAAGCCGCCCAGCAGCCCTGTCACGAGTTTTCCGGCCTTGCCCGCTCCCCTTTCCGTTGGTGACGAGGGAATTCGCGCCACACTGGCCGATGCCGTGGCCGCACCGTCGATGGGAGTTGCCGCGACCATCATGCTTGACCAGTCGTTGTCCACCGACGACGGCGGCAAGACTCGCCTAACCAATATCGTTGCGGCGCTGCAGAACCGAATCAAGACGCTGCCGCCCACCTCGGCTGTTGGGTTGTGGACGTTTGACGGGCGCGAGGGCCGAACCGAGGTGCCCACCGGGCCACTCGCCGACCCGGTAAACGGGCAGCCCCGCTCGGCGGCGCTCAACGCCGCGCTGGACAAGCAATATTCGTCAAACGGTGGCGCGGTGTCGTTCACCACGCTGCGGATGATCTATGAGGACGTGCAGGCGCATTTCCGTGCCGACCAGGCCAACTCGATCTTGGTGATCACCGGGGGACCCCATACCGACCAAAGCCTCGATGGCCCTGGCCTGGAGAATTTCATCCGGACCAGCGCGGACCCGGCCAAGCCAATCGCGGTCAACGTCATCGACTTTGGTGCCGATCCGGACCGCAAGACGTGGGAAGCCGTTGCTCAGCTCAGCGGTGGTAGCTACCAGAACCTGGCGACCTCGACGGGCCCGAACCTGGCCGCCGCGGTCGACACCTTCTTGAGCTGACCCGGCTACCCGCGCGGATCGATACGGGCCTAGCCGACCAGCAGATCGAGTGCGGCTTGCGTATACGCTTTGGGATCCTCCACCTGCGGGTAGTGGCCCAAACCGGGTAATTCGATGACCCCGGCGTTCGGGCGCAGTTCACGCAACCCATTGAGCACGTTCGTTGTGGCCACCGGGTCATCGAGGCCCCAGACGAACCCCAGCGGCTTGGGCCAGTCCCGTACCGCGTTGTGCCAGCGCTGCGCGTACCGCTCCCGCTCTTCGAGGTAGCTGATCAGAAGATGCGCGATGCGATGACCGTTGTTGTGGGTCAACAGTTCCCACTGCGCCTCAGCTTCTTGGGCCGACAACGGGTGCTGCGCCGAAAACAGTTTGCCGAAACCCCGCGTGAACCCGCCCCGGTTGACCAAACGAGCCGCGATCGGCCCCAGCGGACCACGCAACACCTTCTGAATGGGACGTAGGCTGGCGCGTTCGAGGATCACGCTGCCGTTGCTGAGGACCACGCGTTGCAGCTCGAATGGGAGCCGGCCCTCGAGGTCGCGGGCAAGCAACTCGGTCGTCACCGAGGTACCCATGTCATGAGCCAGCACCACCACCGGTCCGGTGACGTTCTGGGCTACTACGTTTTGCACCAAATCGGCCTGTTCCAGCAGGCTGTAGCGGTGCGGACGGGGCTTGTCCGACAGACCGAAACCAAGAAAGTCCATGGTCAGCCAGGCCTGACCCGCCAGGTACGGAATCACCGACCGGAAGTCGAACGAACTGGATGGGAATCCGTGCAGGAGCAGGACCGTGGGCGCAATGCCCTCACCAGATCGCACGGCTCGACGATCAACATGGCGAATGTGGCGGCAACCGCGCCCACCACTGCGGTGTTAGCGGCCGGTGCGGATGAGGTGTCCGCGGTCATCGCCGCCTTGTTCGCCGCGCACGGCCAGGCCTACCAAACCTTGAGCGCTCAGGCGGTCCAATTTCATGACCAGTTCGTTGCGGCGATGACCTCGGCCGCGGGGGCCTACTCGGGCGCCGAAGCCGCCAACGTCTCGCCGCTGCAATCGCTGCTTGACGCGGCCAACGGGGAGACGATGGCGATGTTGGGGCGCCCGCTGATCGGCAATGGAGCCGACGGGGCACCGGGCCAGGCCGGTGCGGACGGTGGCTTGTTGTTCGGCAACGGCGGCAACGGCGGCAGCGGGCTGGCCGGCCAGGCGGGTGGGGTCGGTGGGGCCGCCGGCCTGATCGGTAACGGCGGCAATGGCGGCGCCGGCGGTGCGGGGTCGAACGGATTGGCCGGCGGCAGCGGCGGCGCCGGTGGGTGGCTGATCGGCAACGGCGGCAATGGCGGCGTCGGTGGGATCGGCTCGGCGGCCGTCGGTAACGGCGGGTCCGGGGGTGCCGGCGGGGCGGCCGTCGGGCTGTTCGGAAACGGGGGCATCGGCGGGGCCGGCGGGGGCGCCGAAGGACTCAACGGCGGCGCCGGCGGCGCCGGCGGCGCCGGTGGATCCGCTGTCGGGTGGTTCGGCGATGGCGGGGCGGGCGGCGCCGGCGGCCCTGTGGTGCCCACGGCGGCCCTGGGCGGGTTGGGCGGGGCCGGTGGTGCCGGCGGTAATGCCGGAATGGTCGGCAACGGTGGCGACGGCGACACCGCTCTCGGTCTCGCCCACGGCGGCGACGGGGGCACCGGCGGGACGCTGATCGGTAACGGCGGTGCGGGCGGCGGCGCGACGATGTCAGACGCCGGGGACGGCGGTGATGCGGTCGGCCTGATCGGCAGCGGCGGGGCCGGTGGCATCGGTGGGGCCGCCCTGGCTGGCGGCACCGGTGGGACTGGCGGGGATGGCGGCCATGGCGCCAAACTGCTGGGCAACGGCGGCGCCGGCGGGGCCGGCGGAGCGGCCGGGGGCGGACTCGGCAACGGCGGCAACGGTGGAAACGGCGGCGAGGCCGCGCTCATCGGCAACGGTGGTGCTGGTGGTGACGCGGGCACGTCCGGGAGCAGTCGCAACTTCGGGGACGGCGGCAACGGCGGCGATGCACAGTTGATCGGCAACGGCGGCAACGGCGGGCGCGGCGGTGTCAATGGAACCGGGGGCACCGGCGGCAACGGCGGGACGGTGGCCGGGGCAAACGGGACCGACGGGCCCTAGCCGGAAACCCGCGGCCGACCGGGTCGGCCCTAGGCGAAAGCCTCCACCGGCGGGCAGGAGCAGACCAGGTTGCGGTCGCCATAGGCGCCGTCGATACGGCGCGCCGCCGGCCAGACTTTCGGCCGAAACGCGGTGCCGAGCGGGTAGGCCGCTTCCTCGCGGGTGTACGGGTGGTCCCACTCGCCCACCAGCAAACACTGCGCCGTGTGTGGCGCGCCCCGTAGCGGATTGTCGTCAACGGGCCACTGTCCGGACCCGACCCGGTCGATCTCGGCGCGGATGCTGATCATCGCGTCGCAGAACGCGTCGACCTCGGCCAGGCTCTCGCTTTCGGTCGGCTCCACCATCAGCGTGCCGGCCACCGGGAAGCTCATGGTAGGTGCGTGAAATCCATAGTCTGCCAACCGCTTTGCGACATCGTCGACAGTCACTCCGGTTGCCTTGGTGATGCCGCGCAGGTCCAGGATGCACTCGTGGGCGACCATGCCGTTCTCGCCGGTGTAGAGCACCGGGAAATACTCGTCCAGACGCCGCGCGATGTAGTTGGCCGAGGCGATCGCGGTCAGCGACGCCGCGCGCAGACCGTCGGCGCCCATCATGCGGATGTAGGCCCAGGTGATGGGCAGGATCGAGGCAGACCCGTAGGGCGCCGCCGACACCGGATCCCCTTGGGGTAGTCCCGGCGCGAACGGATGGCCCGGCAGAAACGGAGCCAGATGCGACCGCACCGCCACCGGGCCCACTCCCGGACCACCGCCCCCGTGCGGGATGCAGAAGGTCTTGTGCAGGTTCAGGTGGCTGACATCGCCGCCGAATTTGCCCGGTCGGGCCAGGCCCACCAGCGCGTTGAGGTTGGCGCCGTCGACGTACACCTGGCCGCCGGCGTCGTGCACCGCCGCACAGATGTCGGCAATGTCGTGCTCGTAAACGCCGTGCGTGGAGGGGTAGGTGATCATCAGCGCCGCCAACCGGTCGGCGTGCTCGCCGACCTTGGCACGCAGATCGTCGAGGTCGACATCGCCGTTGTCGTGGCAACCCACCACGACAACCCGCATCCCGGCCAGGGCGGCCGAAGCCGCATTGGTGCCGTGTGCGCTGGACGGGATCAGGCAGATATCGCGGTGCGGCTCCCCCCGGCTGGCGTGGTATTCGTGGATGGCCAATAGGCCGGAGTACTCCCCCTGTGAGCCCGCGTTGGGCTGCAAGGAAACCTCGTCGTAGCCGGTGATGGCCGCCAACCAGCCCTGCAGCTCAGTGATGAGCCGACGCAGGCCCGGGGTATCCGAGGCCGGGGCAAACGGATGCTGACGTCCGAGCTCAGGCCAGGTAATCGACTCCATCTCGGTTGCGGCATTGAGCTTCATCGTGCATGAGCCGAGCGGAATCATGCTGCGGTCCAGCGCAATATCTTTGTCCGCGAGTTCGCGCAGGTAGCGCATCATCGAAGTCTCGGTGCGGTAATTGGTGAATGCGGGATGGGTCAAGAACTCTGAGGTGCGCGTCGCGATCTCGGCGCGTGCTGCCTTGGCGGCCGACACCCCGAACGCGTCCAGGACCGCGGTCACGTGCGCGGCGGTGGTTACTTCGTCGCAGGCCACCGACACGTGGTCAGCGTCGACGCGCCATAGGTTGACTCCGCTCGCCTTGGCCGCGGCCACCACCTCATCGGCACGGTCGGGTACCCGCGCCAGCACGGTGTCGAAGAACGTGTCGTGCACCAGCGCGTCGCCCAGCGCACCGGCGATGGTCTCGGCATGCCCGTGCACCCGCCGGGCGATGCCGGTCAGCCCATCGGCGCCGTGATAGCTCGCATACATTGCGGCCATCACCGCCAGCAGCACCTGAGCGGTACAGATATTGCTGGTCGCCTTGTCGCGGCGAATGTGCTGCTCGCGGGTCTGCAGCGCGAGACGATAGGCCGGGTTGCCGTCACTGTCGACCGATACGCCGACCAACCGGCCGGGCAACTGCCGGGCGTGCTTGGCGTGCACCGACAGATATCCGGCGTGCGGGCCGCCGAATCCCATTGGAACCCCGAAACGTTGGGTGGTGCCGAACGCGATGTCAGCACCGATCTCGCCGGGCGGCGTGAGAAGTGTCAGCGCCAACAGATCGGCGCCGATGGACACCAGCGCGCCGCGGTCATGGGCCTGCTGGATCAGGGCGGTCCAGTCGGTGATGCGCCCACTCGCCCCGGGCAGCTGGGCGATCACCCCGAAGAATTCGCCGTCAGGCAACCCGTCGCGCAGGTCGGTGGTGACGATCTCGATACCCAACGGCTTGGCGCGCGTGGCCAGCACTGCGGCGGTTTGGGTGAACAGGTCGGCGTCCACCGCGAGATGCTTGGTGGAACTGCGCGTTGCACGGTGCATGAGCGTCATGGCTTCCGCCGCCGCGGTGCCCTCGTCGAGCATCGAAGCATTCGCGATCTCGAGGCCGGTGAGATCGGTGACCATCGTCTGAAAGTTGAGCAACGCCTCGAGCCGCCCCTGGCTGATCTCGGGCTGGTACGGCGTGTAGGCGGTGTACCAGGCCGGGTTCTCCATGATGTTGCGTAACAGAACCTGCGGCGTGAATGTGTCGTAGTAGCCCTGTCCGATCATCGACACGGCCGTGGTGTTGGTGTCAGCCAGCGCACGTAGCTCGGCCAGGGCCTCGGCCTCGCTGGCGGCCGGCGGCAGCTGATCTAGGCCCGGCGCGAGGCCGCTGTCGGTGGGCGTATCGAAAATCCGCGTCGGCACCGCCTTGGCGGCCAAGTCGTCGAGCGAGTCGACGCCGATCACCGCGAGCATGGTCGCGATGGCCTGGTTGTCCAGCCCGATGTGGCGGTCTGCGAAGGTCGACTCGAACATGGAGTGGTCGGACACGGTGACTCCTGACTGGGCAGCGGACGGGCCTTACCCAAGGCCACGTGCGGGCAGAGGACTAGCGGGCCCTCTCCCTCTGTCTTCACCCGTGCACCAGGCGCCTGAGAGATTCAGCGCCCAGCCCAAGCGGGCGTCTTTCCCCATCGGCGGGCGAGGACCGCTACGGGTCACCACCGCTTTCCAGAGGCATCGTCATCCAGCGCGGTCCGGGGGCCTGAGAGATTGACGGAGAGGTGTTGCTCCTTCGGCGTCCGTAGCTGGCGGCCACAGAACTCTCCCGCACGAGAACGATGCGTCGCCCAGTTTACTCGGACAGCCGCAGCGACGGCGCGCTGCACGCCGATGCGTGGTGCCGAAGGCGGTCAGCCGATCTTGCGGTCTCGATGCTTGCGGCGCGACGCCAACTCGTCTTCAGGGGCGGCAATGGATTCTCCGCCGTCGGCCCGCTCGCCGTGGAAGTCGGCGATGACTCCGGTCAGCTCCCGCATCGCGCCCGAAACCGCGATGCCGAACACACCCTGGCCGCCTTGCAGCAGGTCTACGACCTCCTCGGCCGACGTGCAATCATAGACGGTTGTCCCGTCGGAGAACAGGGTGATGTTGGCCAGATCCTGGACCCCGCGCTGACGCAGGTGATCGACCGCAACCCGGATGTTGTGCAGCGAGATGCCGGTGTCGAGCAATCGCTTGACGATCTTGAGCACCAGAATGTCTTTGAAGGAGTACAGGCGCTGACTGCCCGATCCTGCCGCGCCGCGGATCGAGGGCACAACCAACGAGGTGCGTGCCCAGTAGTCGAGTTGGCGGTAGGTGATACCCGCAATCTGACAAGCGCTTGGTCCGCGGTAGCCGACCAGCTCGTCGGGTACCGAATCGTCGGGGAACAGTCCCTGCTGCACGGGTTCGCCTGCTGCAGAGCCATCGTAAGAACCGTTGGTCCCAGCGGTTGGGTTGGCTGCAAGATCCAGCTGTTCTTGACGTGGCTGGTCGCTCACGGTGTTTCCTCTCGCCGATCGCGCTGTTGTGTCACTAGCTGCGTCACTGGCTGCCTCGGCAACCGCGTTTGCTCAGGGCCGAGTGCTGAAGAGCATACGCTGTTGGACCGTTGCGGTCCGCGGGTTGCATCATCAAGTCGCCTTCAAAGTATGGACGCTGAGCGGGCCCGTGAGCGCCATCCCCTAGGCGTGTCGAGATGGCATGTTGCGAGATGAGACGGATCCGTGACGTTGTTGATCCTCCCTCACGATTGCTTTTTTCCTGCACCTTTGTTGGGTCAGGTGGCCTTGAAGTCGTCGGGCGAAACGCTGTCGAGAAACTCTTTGAATTTCTCGACCTCGTCCTCTCGAACGGCGCTTCCGGCCTCCTCGTCACCCTCGTCGGGTATCAACAGGCCGGCCTGGGCCAGCACCGCCTCCTCGACATAAATCGGAACACCGACGCGCAGCGCAATCGCCACCGAGTCGGAGGGGCGAGCCGAGACCGTGATGTTGCGGTCGAAGATCAAATCCGCATAGAACGTGCCCTCTTGCAGATCGACGATGCGCACTTCCTTGAGGGAATGCCCGAGCGCGGCAATGAGATCCCTGATCAAGTCGTGCGTCAACGGCCGGGGCGGCTCCACGCCTTGTTGCTCAAGCGCGATGGCAGCGGCCTCGGACTGGCCGATCCAAATCGGTAGGTACCGGTCACCGTCGGCTTCGCGCAGCAACAGCACCGGCTGGTTCTGCGGTTGCTCGACGCGAATGCCGACAACACGAACTTCACCCATCTGTGTCTGCCCTCCACACATCCCGCCGTGACCGACCATTGCTCAGCGTGACGACGCGGTGAACACCCATCCCATTGCCACTGTCTGCCATTGTCGGGCCTTTGTCGCCGAACACCGAGCTGTCGAGGAAAGTCTAATCCTCAGCGGTGCAGAACGTCGCGTACAGCGGATTTGATTAACGAGGTGTGCAAGGTGATCGCCAGTGCGGCCACCTCACGCGCCAAGTCGTCGGCACGGTCGCGCGCGCCGGCCTTGTCGGCCTTGACCAACGGCCCGGCGATCTGTGCGATCAGGTCCGACTGCCGGTCGGCCGCCGAGCGGAAAGCGCGCAGGTGCCGTGGCTCCACGCCGTATTCCGACAGCGCGCGGGCGCACTGCAGGATTACCACGGCGTGTTCGTCGAAAAACCCACCCGGCCCGGTTGTGATCACGCCAGCCTTCAACACCGCACTGAGCAGTTCGTCGTCGACGCCCGAGCGCTCGATCAGGTCTTCGCGACTGAGCCGAACTCGCGCCGGCGCGACCGCCCCGGTGTCAGATCCCCCATCAGGTCCGGCGGTGCCGGCACTGTTACCCGCCACCGACACCAATTTCGGTACCCCGTAAGGGGATCCAATCGCCGGCAACTGGCCGTCGGGCTGGGCGTCCAGCTCCGACCTGATTACTTTGAGCGGTAGGTAATGATCACGCTGAGCGGTGAGTATGAAGCGCAGCCGCGCACAGTCGTACGCGGTGAACCTCCGATACCCCGATGCCGCGCGCTGCGGCGTCACCAGCCCTTCGGCCTCCAGGAAACGGATCTTGGAGATGGTGACATCTGGGAAGTCCGGTCGGAGCAGTTCCAACACCGCCCCGATGGACATCCCGGCGAGCGCGGGGCTATCGGGCGCGCTCACTGGCCTCCGGTGCCCCCGTCGTCGTCACCTTGCTTGGGGCCGGTCAGGAAGACCAGGCGGAACTTGCCGATTTGAACCTCGTCGTCGTTTGCCAACACGGCCGAATCAACCGGCTCCCGGTTGACGTAGGTGCCGTTGAGGCTCCCGACGTCCACGACGCTGAACTCGTTGCCTTCCAAGCGGAATTCGGCGTGACGACGGCTCACCGTTACGTCATCGAGGAAGATGTCGCTGTCGGGATGCCGACCAGCCGAGGTGATGGGTTGATCGAGCAGGAAGCGCGACCCGGCGTTGGGCCCCCGCTTCACGACCAGCAACGCCGAGCCGGACGGCAGTCCCTCTACCCCTGAAACTGAGCTTTCGGTGCCCGACTGGGTGGGGGCGTCCAGTTCGTTGAGGAAGTCAGCGCGGAAGACCGATGTCGTCTCCACGGTAACTTCGTCAGAAGTCTGGTCCCTATCTCTTGCTGCGTCCATGTCCGTCACCCGCTGCTCCTCACTGGCCGCTATCGCCTTGACCGCCGAGCCGGTCCACCGGCTTCTCCCTCGGATATACCGCTTGAACTACCTTTTACTGCCTTCAAACGCTTCCAACGCTGATCTATCGACCGTACCGCGCGAGGGTCCGCCCCGCGGCGGCGACGTGCCCGCCACTGCGGATCGTATGCCCGAAAGGCTGGTTCCTCATAGGTCAGTCACGGGTCCAACGCACCCCCAACGCTGGCAGGGACCTTAGCAACCGATCATTCGGTCACCGTGTCGCGGTAGGTCTGGACGTCAAGCAAAGCCGCCAACGCCGATTCCAGCGCGGCGACGTCGGAACCCTCGACCTGGACGTCCAGCAACCAGCCGGCGCCATACGGATCGGTGTTCACCAGCTGTGGCGTCGCTTCCAGATCAGCGTTCACCGCGGCCGCCTTGCCCGAGATCGGGGCAAACAGATTAGACATCGACTTGGTCGATTCGACCTCGCCGAAGGTCTCCCCGGCGGTCACTTCGGCACCCACGTCGGGCAGCTGCACGAAGACCACATCACCGAGCGCAGACTGCGCGAAGTCGGTGATCCCGACCCGCACGGTGTCCTCCGCGGTCCGGCGAATCCACTCGTGCTCGGCGGTGTAGTGCAGGTCGGCGGGGATATCGCTCACGGTAATCCTGTTCTGGTCGGTTTTCGGTGTTAGTTCATTTGACGGGCTGAGCGTATTGGTGAGGTTTTGGTTGCCGCAAGGCGGTCACGTCTACGCGGTCGGACTGCTGTACCGACATCCGCCCGCCGACACGTTTGATGCTGTCCTCTGCGCCACCCGGAATGTTCATCGCCGCGGCCAGTGTAGGTGGATCACCAATCGCCAGAATCGAATACGGCGGTGAGAGGTTCTTGTTGTCGATTGTCAACGCACCGGGAGCACCAACGACCCAGGTATCCACACCGACCCGAACCGACTGCTGAGCGTCACTGACTTGGATCGCCTCGGCTCCGGCGGCACGCAATTCGTTGATCACATCGAGCATCGCTTCCGGCGCCACCCCCGGCCCCGGATCGTCGATTCGCACCGTGACCCCGGGCCCGGTGGCGCCCACCGCACCGACCAGGATGGACAACGCGGCCAGCCTGGCCTGAGCGCTCTCGATCGCGGTCTGGTCGTTGTTGCCGGAAGCCTCCAGCGCGTTGAGAGTGTTCTGCAGGTCGGTCACTTCGGCATTGAGCGTTCCCTCGCGTTGCCGCAGCGAGTCCAGCAACACCAACAGGTCCGCGGGCCGGGCCGTTTCCAGCGAGTCGCCGGACTCCGTCTGGCGCACCTGGGTCACGATGGCCACCCCCAAAACCAGGCACAACAGGATCGCCAGCGCCCCAAACAACAACCGGGAACGGCCGCGGCGCGCGCCGGTGGAGTCTTGAGTCTCGCGCGGTCCACGGTCGGGCCGGGAACGGTCGGCAGGCATCTCGTGACGACCGTGCTTGGCGGTTGCGTGACTTTTCGGGGTCGTCTTGGAGTGACCGTGTTGGGTTGCCGTGCCACGGTTTTCGTCACGGCTTTCGTCGCCGCCGGCGGCGCAACGATCCTGACTCACAGTGACCTCATCTCCGTATCTCCGTCATGCTCCGAACAGCCGGCGCCGCAGCGCCGCCGCGTTGCCGAAGATGCGAATTCCCAGCACGACGATGATCGCGGTGGACAACTGCGTCCCAACGCCCAATTGGTCGCCCACATAGACGATCAGGGCGGCTACCAAGACGTTGAACACGAACGACACCACGAAGACCTTTGGGTCGAAGATTCGCTCGAGATAGGCGCGAAGTCCGCCGAACACCGCGTCGAGCGCGGCCACCACCGCGATCGGCAGATACGGCTGGATGGCCTCGGGCACGCTGGGGTGGAAAACCAGGCCCAGCACGATGCCCACGGCAAGTGCCGCAATTCCGATCATGCTGGCTGATTTCCCGTCGGCTTCTCTCCCCCGCACACCACTAATACCAGAGCTTCTCTCACTAGGGCCCAATCTGCTTGACGAACTTGACATCTCGAATGGATCCGGCGGGCAGTGCCAGACCGTCGCCGACGTTGACGCTAACGCCGACACCGTAGGAGATCTCCAGCAGCTTAAGACGGCGCATGCCGGGACTTCGGTCGAAGGCGTCTCGCATCGCGTGAGGCGGTCCGACAGCGAGGATGGTGTACGGGCTACTGGTGGGATTGTTGTCGACCAGAATCGCTCCACCGGCCTGACGGATGGTGACATTCGGTCCGATCCGGACACCGTCGACCGAGACAGCCTCGACCCCACTTGCCCACAGCGAGTTGAGCACGAGCTGCAGATCGCGGTCCAAGATGATTTGCTGGCTGCCGCTGACGCGCTGCTTGGATGCGTCGGAAAGATTGGGCCCGACACCGGGGTCGGTCACCGTCACCGTCAAGCCAGGGCCGATGACCGGTGTGCTGGCAGCCGCCAGATTGAGGGCGTCGAGCTGGGTCAGCAGCCGTTGTCCTTCGACGTCGTCGGCCAACGCCAGCCGCTGCACGTCGTCGACCTTCGCCGAGAGTGCGCTGCGCCGCTGGGCCAGTTCGGCGGCAGCGGCCTGAGTGGAACGCACACTGGTCACCAGCAGCTGCTGTGCCGCGTGCACGCCGGGGGCAACCAGGCGCGCTTGCGCGACCGCGGCAGCGAAAACCGCGGCGACCAACGTGGCCGCCAGGGCCTGCCACAGCCAGCCGAAAGCGCGGGCTCGAACAGTTCGCTGGGCGCCGGAACTCTCGCGTTTGGCGGCTGCCGCGGCGTAACCGGGATCGAGGTGGTCGGAAAGCAGGGCACGAAGCAGCGACGGCACCGGGTTCCGTTTAGGCCGCGCGGCGTGGGCACTGTAGCCGGCGTTGGGGTCATAGCCACCGAGCAGCCGGCCCGCCTCAGCCATCCCCGCCCGCATTTCGGCCGACCGGCTGGAAAGTCCGGTGCTTGATCTTGGGAATCCGGCGCACCACCATCGTCATCTGCACGATGTAGAGCACAAATGCCCAGAGGTATGCATACAGACCCCAGATCAGAAACGCCCAGCCGCATGCCTTGAGCGCTCGGCTCCACAACGCATCCCACTGGCCCAGCAACAGCACCGGAAACCCGGCCATCAAAGCAAACGTGGCGGCCTTGCCGACGTAGGTGACCGGCAGCGCCGACACCCCCCGGCCCCACAGCGCCGGCAGAGTCAGGGCCAGCGCCGCGTCGCGGGCCAGCAGTGCCGCGATGAACCACCACGGCACGATCCCGCTCAGCCCCAGCACGATGGGCACCGTGATCATGTAGAGCCGATCAACGGCGGGGTCCAGCAGCACGCCCAGCCGGGACGACTGGTTGAGGAGCCGGGCGATCTTGCCGTCGGCCCAATCCGAGGCCCCGCTGAACATCAGAATCGCCACCGCCCAGCCATGGGCGGGCGCGATCAGCATTACGTAGACGAACACTGGGATCAGGGCCAGGCGGATGGCGCTCAGCAAGTTCGGTACCGTCAGCACCCGATTCTGTGCGAGCACTGGCTTCATGAGCGGTGACCTTAGCTGGGTGACGAGGGAGCCCGCATCACGGGCGTCGAACGCCCGAACGGGAACCTGGCCCCACGGTAGGGCACGAACATGAATCCGGCTGCACGGTTGCCGCCCCGGCTCACCGGAAAACGCCGGGCAGGCTCAGCGTAGAGAGAGTGTCGTCGGACAGTGGGTTGTCGTTGACCATGTAGGTCCATGTCGACGTGGGCCTGGCCAATTTGGACAGATCCAGCCCGGGCTCGTCTTCGAGAACGTTGGCGGTTTCGAAGGTCTGCTGTGCCGCCTCGATCGCGTCCGCGGCCAGCGAGGCAAACGCGTCCACCGCCATCCGGTGAAACTCGTCAAGCGGATTCTGCCGACCGAGCGCCCGCAGGTGAATGCTTTCCCGGATGTCGGCCAGGTATGCCAGGTTATCTGCCCAGCCCCGGTCGAGGTGATAGAGCATGATCATCCGACAGATCTTCTCGAGGCGGTCCTCGGACACTGTCTCGGATAGCTCCTTGTACCGCTTGGGCGCCAAGTCCGCGAGTTCCTCGCGTGCGGTTGCGGTGCGCAGCAACGTGTTGCGCCGGTCGACGATGATGGCGCGCTGCTGGGCGATCAGTTGGTTGTAGCGCCAGGTGTTTGCGTGCACGTCGAGCATGCGGCCCTCGGCAACTCGCTGGGCGTGGTCGAGCAGCCCGGCCGCTTTGGCGCTGACGATCTGGCCGTCTTCGTCGGTTTCCATCGGAAGCTTGTTGCCGTCCAGGTTGGCCGCGACAACGTCGTCTTCCCAGCTCGAGAAGAACACCGATGATCCGGGATCGCCCTGGCGCCCGGCGCGGCCGCGCAGCTGGTTGTCCAGCCGTTGGGTGTGGTGGCGGCCGGTGCCCACCACGCGCAGCCCGCCCAGTTCGGCGACCTGGTCGTGGTCGGCTTCATCGGATCCGCCCAACCGGATATCGGTGCCACGCCCGGCCATCTGGGTCGAGACGGTGACCCTGCTCAGAGTGCCGGCCTCGGCGATGACCGCAGCCTCTTCGGCATCGTTTTTGGCGTTGAGCACCACCGCGGGAATGTCGCGGCGCAACAGCCGCTCGTGCAGATCTTCGGACTCGGCAACGTCGCGGGTGCCGACCAGGACCGGCTGTCCCGTGTCATGTACCTCGGCGATGTGTTCAACGATCGCGTCGTTCTTGGCCGCAGCGGTGATGTACACCCGGTCGGATTCGTCCTCACGAATGTTGGGGGTGTTCGGCGGTATCGGCGACACGCCCAACTTGTAGAACTGGCGCAGCTGCTCACCGGCCGCCAACGCGGTTCCGGTCATGCCGCACACGGTCACGTACCGATTGATCAGTGCCTGCACCGTGATGGTGCCGAGCACCTCTCCGGTCTCGGTGGTTTCGATACCTTCCTTCGCCTCCACCGCCGCCTGCAGCCCGTCGGGCCAGCGCTGCAGTTGTGCGATGCGACCGCGCGACGCGTTGATCAGGTGAACCGCGTCGTCTCGCACGATGTAGTGCACGTCGCGCTGCAGCAGCACATGGGCGTGCAGGGCCACATTGACTTCGGTCAGCGTGGTCCCGACATGCTCTTCGGAGTACAGATCGATGCCGCCCAGCGCCTTTTCGACCTTGCGCGCTCCGGCCTCGGTCAGGTGGACGTTGCGGCTGTCGGCGTCGGTGGCGAAGTACTCGTCGGCGTCCTTGTCTTTGACGAGTTGGCCCACCAGCTTGATGATCTCCAGCCGCGGTGTCTCGCGGTGAGTCGTCCCGGCCAGCACCAGCGGGACCAGTGCCTCGTCGACCAGCACCGAGTCGGCCTCGTCAATGAGCGCAACATCCGGATTGGGTGAGACCAGGTCGGCGACATCGGTCACCAACTGGTCGCGCAACACATCGAAGCCGATCTCGTTGACCGAGGCATATGTCACGTCGCATTCGTATGCGGCTCTGCGGTCTGCTCCGGTTGATTCGGCGGTGATCCAGCCGACCGTCAGGTCCATCGCTTCCAGCAGTGGCGCCATCCACTCCGCGTCGCGGCGGGCCAGGTAGTCGTTGATGGTCACGACGTGGACATGGCGACCGCCCAACGCGTAGCCAGCGGCCGCGATCGCGCCGGCCAAAGTCTTGCCCTCACCGGTAGCCATCTCAATCACGTCGCCGGCGAGCATGCGCAGGGCGCCAAGCAACTGCACGTCGAACGGTCGCAGCCCGGTCGCCCGCTCGCCCGCTTCCCGCGCGATCGCGAGGAACTGGGGAATGTCGGCGGAGTCGGCGAGGTCTTCCAGATTGAGCAGCCCGGCCGCCTTGCGCAGCTTTTCGTCGTTGAGGTCGGCGGCTTCTTTGTCGAACTCAGCTGAAGCGGTCACCTGGGCGAGCGACCGGTTTTGATTCTTTTCCGTTGTGGCGCCGAGCAACCGCCAGAATCGGCTGCTCAGGCGGCCCGACTGGGCGCGCGTGGTCTTGGACACAGCCCAACGGTACGCGACGCCCAAACCGCGGCGAGCGTGCGTGTTTGTGCGCGACACGCCGGGCGCCGCTGTACAACTGCGCACGCTCGCTGCCCGCGACGCGCGGCGAGCCGCCTAGGCCAGGTTTGATCGGCGCGGGTAGGCGACGCTCGGGTCGGTGAGAACGTTGACGACGGCCGGAAGCCCGCTGGCGAAGGCGCGTTCCAGCGCGGGACGAAGTTCAGCGGGCGCGGCCACCAGCTCTCCGTGGCCGCCCAGGGCGCGTACCACTTCGTCGTAGCGGGTTCCCGGGCGCAGCTCGGCCACCACCGAATAGCCATAGAGCGCTTCCATCGGGTGCTTCTCCGGACCCCAGATGCCGTTGTTGCCGACCACCGACACGACCGGCACGTTGTGGCGGACCAACGTGTCCCATTCCATTCCGCTGAACCCGAATGCGCCGTCGCCTTGCAGCAGCACCACCTGACGCTCCGGCCGGGCCAGCTTGGCGGCCAGGGCGTAGCCGGGCCCCGATCCCAGGCAGCCGAACGGGCCGCTGTCGAGCCAGCAGCCCGGCTGGTAGCTGTCGATGACACGCCCGGCATAGGACCCGAAATCGCCCGCGTCGATGACCACGATCGCATCGCGATCCAGCAGCGGCGCCAATTCCGCGTACACCCGCATGGGGTGCAGCGGGATCCGATCTTCAGCGAGTTCGGTCTTCTCCCGTTCGCGTGCCTCGGTCTCGGTGTCGCGCAGTTCGCGGATCCAGCTCTGATGGTCACCAGCATCAGGTCCGGTCAGCGCCGCCAGGATCTGACTCAAGTCCCCGTAGAGGCCGGCGGCAATGGGTCGTGGATGCTGGCGTTCGGGCTCGGCGCGGTCCACCACGATGAGCTGGGTCTGCGGCCCGAAGACTCCGCCGAAGCCCAGACGAAAGTCCATCGGCACGCCGACAATCAGCGCGACGTCGGCCTCGCCCAGCGCCTTTGATCGGGCCCGCGAAAAGGCAAGTGGATGGTCGGCGGGCACGACGCCACGCGCCATCCCGTTCATCAGCACCGGAATCTGCCGTTCTTCGGCAAGGCGCAGCAGCGCGCGCTCCTCGTGGCCCCACCAGACATTCGTTCCGGCCATGATGACCGGGCGCTGGGCCCGCGAGAGCAACTCGGCGGCCCGATCGATTTCCCGGCCGTTCGGGGCCGGGTGTTGTGCGGCTGCCGGTTGCTCGGTCAGAACGCCCGGCCGACCGTCATCTTGTGCCATGGAAAACACGTGGTCCATCGGGAAATCGACGAAGGCGACCCCGGAGTGGGAGCCCACCGCGGCCCGCAGCGCTTGGTCGACCAGGAGACCGGCATCCTCGGCGGACTGGGCGGTGGCGGCAAAGCGGGTCAACGGCGCCACAAACGGCACGTGGTCGATTTCCTGCAGCGAGCCCATCCCCCATCGCCCTGCCGGTGCCCGGCCCCCCAGGACCACCAGTGGCGACTGGTTCTGTTGGGCGGCGGCCATTGCGCTCATGCCATTGGTGACCCCGGGGCCGGCCGTCAGCGCCGCCACGCCCGGCACCCTGGTGACCTTCGACCAGCCTTCGGCGGCGAACGCCGCGGTCTGTTCGTGGCGGGTATCGACCAACCGGACGCCCTCGTCGCGGCAGCCGTCATAGAGCGAAAACAGATGGCCGCCCGATAGGGTGAACACGGTGTCGACACCGCTGGCGCGCAGCCTACGGGCGACAAGCCGGCCGGCATGAACGGTTTGGACTGGGGCGGCGTCGGTGCTCATGTCCGTCATATTTGGGAAGCCTAGCCACCTCCTTCGGGTACCTTCCAGGGCTCCGGCGTTGTTGATTAGCAGGCTTGTGAGCTGGGTTGATGATCTTTGGTGCCGCGCTATTGGGGCCGGAGTGTAGGCACGGGCTATCTGGAGAACGATCGAGTTGGTTACTGTTCGTCGTTGGTCTGGAGTTGCCCGTGCCTACCGTTTCAGTATTGCGTGTGTCGTCGGTTCCAGAGGTGTTCGACCGCTGGAGTCCTGGTGAGCGCAGCGAGCTCATCGGATCGGAGTTTCTCGATGTGTTGGCCTCGGTGCCAGACCCGAGGGGCCCACGCGGTCGGAGGTATTCGCTGATGGCTTTGTTGGCGATCGCGGTTCTGGCCACTGCCGCGGGGATGCGCGGCTATGCTGGTTTTGCCACATGGGCGGCCACCGCTCCCGATGATGTGTTGGCCCAATTAGGGGTCCGGTTCCGGCGGCCCAGTGAGAAGACCTTCCGCGCTGTTTTGTCTCGGCTAGACCCCGCCGACCTCAACGCCAGGATGGGCAGTTACTTCACTGCACACGTGGCCAGCAGCGACCCCAGTGGATTGGTGCCGATCGCGTTGGACGGCAAGATGCTGCGTGGTGCTTTACGCGCCAAAGCGACAGCCACGCATCTCGTGTCGGTGTTCGCCCACCGTGCCCGATTGGTGCTCGGTCAACTCGCTGTCGCCGAGAAAAGCAATGAAATTCCCTGCGTACGTGCCCTGCTCACGCTGCTGCCGGGTAGCTTGCGGTGGCTGGTCACCGTGGATGCGATGCATACCCAGGTCGTCACCGCGAAGTTGATCTGCGCCACCTTGAAGTCGCACTACCTGATGATCGTCAAGTCCAACCAAGCCAAAATACTTGCGCGTATCACCGCGCTGCCCTGGGCCGAGGTGCCCGCAGCCGCTACCGACGACTCCCGCGGCCACGGCCGTGTCGAGACCCGCACCCTGCAAATCATCACCGCTGCACGAGGAATCGGCTTCCCCTACGCAAAACAAATCATCCGGATCACTCGTGAACGCTTGATCACCGCCACCGACCAGCGCAGCGTGGAGGTGGTCTATGCCATCTGCAGCCTGCCGTTCGAGCACGCCCGCCCTACCGCGATCATGGCCTGGATGCGTCAACACTGGGGAATCGAGAACAGCCTGCACTGGATACGCGACGTCACCTTCGACGAAGACCGTCAAAGGGCACATACCGGAAACGGCGCACAGGTCCTAGCAGCGCTACGCAACACCGCGATCAATCTGCACCGCCTCAACGGCGCCGACAACATCGCCGAAGCCTGCCGGATCACCGCTTTGACCGCCAACCGCCGCCTAGACCTCCTCAATCCACAATTCCCCAGCTCACAAGCCCGCTAATCAACAACGCCGGAGCCCTGGGGTACCTTCGCCGAAGGATTTGTATTGAGCAATCACCTCAACACCTCGACCGTGAGGAGTACCGATCTTGGGCCCGAAGCCGTTTACGCCCTCCATCGACTGGTCCAGTGCATTCGTAGATTCGGTGTTTTGGGTGGCTAAAGCGTGGGCGATCAGCGCCGTCTGCGTGATCGCCGCGTTGGCCCTCTTCAAGTTCTTCACGCCGTGGGGCCGGCAGTTCTGGCGAATCACCTCCGAGTACTTCATCGGCCCCAAAAGCATTCGCGTGTGGTTGATGCTCGGTGTGCTGTTGTTTTCGGTAGTGCTGGCGGTGCGACTGAATGTGCTGTTCAGCTACCAGGGCAATGACATGTACACCGCATTGCAGAAGGCCTTCCAGGGCACCGCCGCCAGTGACGAAGCGGTGAAACGCTCAGGCGTGCGAGGATTCTGGATGTCCATCGGGGTCTTTAGCGTCATGGCAGTAATACACGTGGCCCGCGTCATGGCCGACATATACCTGACCCAGCGCTTCATCATCGCGTGGCGGGTGTGGCTCACCGACCATCTCACCAAGGACTGGCTCAAAGGTCGGGCTTACTACCGGGATCTGTTCATCGACGAAACGATCGACAACCCCGACCAGCGTATTCAGCAAGACATTGACGTCTTCACCGCGGGCGCCGGGGGAACACCTAATCAGCCGTCCAATGGGACCGCCAGCACGCTGCTGTTCGGGGCCGTGCAGTCGATCATCTCGGTGATTTCCTTTACCGCGATTCTGTGGAACCTGTCCGGCACGCTGAATATTTTCGGCTTGTCATTCCCGCGGGCGATGTTCTGGACCGTGCTGATTTACGTCTTGGTGGCAACGATCATCTCGTTCGTCATCGGGCGGCCGCTGATCTGGCTCAGCTTCCGTAACGAAAAGCTCAATGCCGCTTTCCGTTACGCGCTGGTGCGATTGCGGGATGCGGCCGAGGCCGTGGGCTTCTACCGCGGCGAGCGGGTGGAAGGCGCACAGTTGGAGCGCCGCTTTCTACCGGTCATCCGCAACTATCGCCGATATGTCCGCCGCAGCATCGCGTTCAACGGCTGGAACTTGTCCGTGAGCCAGACCATCGTGCCGTTGCCCTGGGTGATCCAGGCGCCGCGATTGTTTGCGGGGCAGATCGACTTCGGCGACGTCGGCCAGACGGCCACGGCCTTCGGCAACATTCACGACTCGCTGTCGTTCTTCCGTAACAACTATGACGCATTTGCCTCTTTCCGGGCGGCGATCATCCGTCTGCACGGCTTGGTCGATGCCAACGAGAAGGGGCGCGCACTGCCTGCGGTATTGACCAAGCCAAGCAGCGACGAGTCCGTCGAACTCACCGATGTTGAGGTTCGCACCCCCGCTGGAGATCGATTGATCGACCCGTTGGATGTCCGGCTCGACCGCGGCGACTCACTGGTGATCACCGGCCGGTCGGGCTCTGGCAAAACGACGTTGCTGCGCAGCCTGGCCGAGCTGTGGCCGTTCGCCTCGGGAACTCTGAGCCGCCCAGACGGTGCCAACGACACGATGTTCTTGTCGCAGCTGCCCTATGTGCCGTTGGGCTCGCTGCGAGTCGTGGTGTGCTACCCGAATTCCCCTTACGACATCCCGGACGAGGCGGTGCGCGACACGCTGACCAAGGTCGCCCTGGCTCCGCTGTGCGACCGCCTCGACGAAGAACGCGACTGGGCGAAAGTCCTCTCTCCCGGTGAGCAACAGCGGGCGGCGTTTGCCCGGATTCTGCTGACCAAACCCAAAGCCGTCTTCCTTGACGAAAGCACGTCGGCGCTGGACACCGGTCTCGAGTTCGCGCTCTACGAGTTACTGCGCAACGAGCTACCGGACTGCATTGTGGTCAGCGTCAGCCATCGACCCGCGCTGGAGCGACTGCATAACCAGCGGCTCGAACTGCTCGGCGGCGGCCCTTGGCGGCTGGGTCCGGTGAACCAGGAGCCGGCACCGGCCTAACGACGCCCCGCTCCCGGCGGAAGCGGCAGCCTTTTCGCCAGAGCCGACGAGCGGTCCCATTCATCAGAGCTATTACATGGCGAATTCATGGCCCGCCACCGACCTCGGCGTCAATTGCGGATACCATCCGGCAATAAATCTACGGCTCACCATCCGGTGAATCAATCGGCATCTTCGGGGTGCTAATTCAACCGGTCAGGAATTGTTTATCTTCTCGTCATCGCCCACCATGGCAGGCCGCCGCGATACTACTGGAACCCACTCTCCCGCAGCCTGACTGGACCACCCGCGGCCGGGCGCATGGCGCACCGACACTGACCCGGGCGATATTCCGAGTGTGATGAATATTCGGGCATCAACTTGCCTCGATCGATCCGCCTATTGCGCTATATCGCTGAAAGTTATTCGTGTCTCAACAATTCATCGAACCCGGAATTAAAATGGTTTCCAATTAGGACATTTTTGGCATGCCGTCGCGTAATGTCCCGACCCAACCTCGTTAGCGGCAGGTTTTTCTGGCCGATCCGCCGAGATTCATTGGTATTTGGTTCTGGGAGGAGAACGTGATGGCGTTTGTGCTGGCGGTGCCGGACATGGTGGCGGAGGCTGCGGCCGATCTGGCTGGTGTCGGGTCGGTGATCGATGCCGCGAATACGGCCGCGGCCGGGTCGACGACGGGGATCGTGGCTGCCGCTGAGGATGAGGTTTCGGCGGCGATCGCGGCGTTGTTTTCCGGCCACGGTCAGGCGTATCAACAGATCAGCGCTCGAGTCGCGGAGTTTCACGCCCAGTTCGAGCGGGTCTTCGCCGCCGGTGCGCAAGCCTATTCCGGCGCCGAAGCGGCCAACGCATCGTTCCTGCAAGACCCGCTGCAAACTGCGCTCAACGCCATCAACACACCAGTGCAGGACTTGACCGGGCGGCCGTTGGTTGGCAACGGCGCCAACGGTGTGCCCGGGACCGGCGCAAACGGGGCGGCCGGCGGCTGGTTACTCGGCAACGGTGGTGCGGGCGGGCTGATTGGCGCTGGGGGCGCTGGCGGAGCCGGCGGAAACTCGCCGTTACGCAATACCGCAAACGGCGGGAACGGCGGCACCGGCGGGGCCGGTGGGCTATTGGCGGGTCTGGTCGGTGCCGGCGGTGGTGATGGTGGCAGCGGCGGGCTCGGCGCGGCCGGCGGAGATGGTGGCAACGGCGGAAGGGCCGGCCTGTTTGGCGGCGCGGGTGGTGCCGGCGGCATGGGCGCAACCGGCGGTCACTCGGGTGGTGACCGCGGCGCCGGCGGGGACGCAGGCCTGCTTTTCGGCACCGGGGGCGCCGGTGGGGCAGGCGGTCACGCCTTTGACGGCACCGGGGGCGCCGGAGGGGCCGGGGGCAACGCGGAACTCATGTTCTCCAGCGGCGGGTCCGGCGGGGTCGGTGGTGCCGGCTCGATCGACGGCGGAGCGGGCGGCGCCGGCGGGGACGCGGGCTGGCTGGGCGGCGGCGGGGCCGGCGGCTTCGGCACGATCAGCGATGGAGGCGCCGGCGGCCGGGGCGGCGGCGGTGGACAGCTATTGGGTAACGGCGGAGCAGGCGGCGCCGGCGGGCAGGGCGGCAATGATGGTGGCGCCGGTGGCCTCGGGGCAATGGCGTCCTGATCGGCAATGGCGGCAACGGCGGAGTCGGCGGAGTAGGAGAAACGCCGGGTGGTGATGGCGGCGGCGGAATCAGCGGGCTACTGCTGGGCGCAGACGGATTCAACGCCCCGGCGGGTAGTTCCCCCGTGCACGGCCTGCAACAGCAGGCGCTGGCTGCAATCAACGCACCCGTGCAGGAGCTGACCGGGCGCCCGCTGATCGGCAACGGCCTGCCCGGTTCCGCGGGTAGCGGGGCGGCTGGCGCGCCGGGCGGTTGGCTGCTCGGCGACGGCGGAGCTGGGGGGTCTGCCGCTGCGACCCCGGGAGCCGCCGGCGGTGCCGGCGGTGCGGCCGGGCTGGTGGGTGCCGGCGGTGCGGGCGGTGCCGGCGCGAATACGGGGATCAGCAACCCCGGATTCGGCGGGGCCGGTGGATTCCTGCTTGGCGACGGCGGGGCTGGTGGAGCCGGTGGGGCCGGGGCCGGCGCCGGCGGCGGTGTGGGCGGGGCTGGCGGTGACGGCGGGGCCGGTGGATTCACCGGCGGCATTGATGGTGCCGGCGGAGTCGGCGGGGCCGGCGGGAATGCCGGCCTGCTGGGCGGCCCGGGCGGATCGGGCGGCAGCGGCGGCGACGGGATTGCGAAACTGGGATTCAACGCCGACGGAGGCGCGGGCGGTGCCGGCGGCAACGGCGGGTTCTTGTACGGCAGCGGCGGGACCGGCGGGTTCGGCGGGGTGGGCGGAGTCGGCACCAGCACGGGTATTGGTGGTGCCGGCGGACGCGGCGGCAATGCCGGTTTGCTGTTCTCCGACGCCGGGGTCGGCGGGTTCGGCGGGTTCGGCGGGTTCGGCGGCACCGGCGGCGGAACCGGCGGCACCGGTGGGAATGCCGGGTGGCTCGGGTCGTGCGGGTCCGGTGGCGCCGGCGGCGGTTCCAACGGCGATGGTGGCGCCGGCGGAACCGGTGGCTCCGGCGGACAAATAGTCGGTGATGGCGGCGCGGGCGGCGCCGGCGGGCAAGGCGACCTTCTTGCGGCCGGCGGCAGCGGCGGAGACGGCGGCCAGGGCGGCGACGCCGTGTTGATCGGCACCGGCGGCAACGGCGGCAACGGCGCTTCCGGAGTGCTCGCGGGTATCGGCGGCGACGGGGGCAGCCGTGGATTGCTGCTCGGCGAAGACGGCATCAACGGCGAAGCCGCCCCTCCGATGACGCACATCGTGTTGCTCGGCGGGGATTTCCCGGCGGCGGCTAGCTAGCGGTGCCGGACGGCCGCGGCGATCGACACGATGTGCCGTGATGACTTAGGGGGGCCACGCGGGCGCCCGCGTGCGCCGCGGCATGGGCTCCGGCACGGCGCCCGAAGAATGATCCCTCCCCCAGCTGCGTACCGCTCGCGTAGCCCTTGCCATCCTGGGCGATGTTGGAGGCGCACGCGCCGGCCGCATATAGGCCCGCCACCACCGACCCGTCGCTTCGCAGCACCTCGCCGTCGACCGATGTGGCCAGTCCACCGAGGGTGAAGCCGGCATACATCGCCTTGCCCAGCGACATGTCGAATGCTCCCCATGGCCCCTTGTCCTGGGGGGCAAGGAATTCCGGCTGTTTGTGAAAGTCGGGATCCTCGCCGCGCGCGGCATAGGTGTTGTAGCGATCCAGCGCCGCAACCAAATTGCAGTCCGGAATGCCAAGTGCGGCTTCCATTTCGGCGACGCTCTCCCACCCGTCGATCAACAGAACCAGCGGCATCTTGGGATGCTGCAGGTGTGCCTCGTCGACGATCAGATAGGCCGCGCTGACGGGTTGATCCATGATGAACCCCGCCGTGCGGGAATGATATGAGTCCTCGGCGACGAAACGCCGTCCGAGCTTGTTGACGATGACGCCGGTCAGCAGGATCGATGGCGGGTACGGCGGAGCGGTAACGAAGATCTGATCCATGTGTTCGGTGGCGCCGCCGGCCGACACCCCCATCCGAATGCCCAGCCCGTCGTCGTAGGTGTTGCCGAGCACGAACGGCTTCTCGGCCAGTTTCGGGGTGTACTTGGCGACCATCTCGGGGTTCATCACAAATCCCCCGGCAGCAATAATCACCGACTTCGCCTTGATCGCGCCGGTTTCGGTGAACCGCTTCCACATCACTCCGGCTACCCGGGCCGCCGTTCCCGAGCCGGCCACGATGAGTTCGGTGGCGCCCGTCTCGTAGCGGATCTGCACCCCCAGGCTCGCGGCTCGTTTGAGCAGCAGGTCGATCACCATCGACGCGCCGCCGGTGTCACCCGGAACCGGCACCTTGTGGCCGCGTGGCGCCGGCACCGCCTTTTCGAAGAAGGGCCAAACCTTCTCATTGCCGGTGAACATCAATCCCTCGGTGTTGGGCTGGATCACCGCCTTCCCGGGAAAGTAACTACGCTCGAACTGAAAGCCGAGGTCTTCGAGCCAGTTGAAGTGCTCGACGCTACCGTCGCAGTAAGCGCGAATCTTGGCGTGATCGGGCTGGCGCGACACCGCAGCCAAGTACTTGTACATCTCATCGGGTGTGTCCGAGTGACCGGTCGCCTGCTGGACCGCCGTTCCGCCGCCCAGATAGAAATGCCCTCCGGCCAGCGATGTGGTTCCGCCCGCCGCGGCGGCACGTTCGAGCACCAGCACCCGGGCGCCGGCGGCGGCCGCCGCGACTGCTGCGCATCCCCCGGCGATACCGAAGCCGATTACCACCACATCGACGTCATCCGTCCATGAGGTCACCGTGTCTGAGCTAACCGTCGCTGGTATCTCGGTGTTCAACACTGCTCCCGTTTGATGTAGTCATAAAACGCCTTGATTTCCGGCGAGAAGTACGCAATTTCCACAAACGGCACCCCCGCCTGTGGTGCCGCGACGTAGGCGAACTGAATTCCCCCCGGCATCGAGCCGCGCTGGACCACGCTGGCGCCGTGGTCAGCGGCCTCGGCCAGTGCGATCTCAAGCTGCTCGGGGCCCTCGACCTCCAGACAGATGTGATGCAGGCCCGGCCCGCAATCGCGCAGAAAGTCACTATAGATATTCTCTCCGCGGACCGGAGAGATCAGCTCCAGCTGCATGTCGCCGAGATAGCTCAGGGAGATACTCGCGACAAAGTCGGCGGGCTTGCCGCGATAGCTGCAGCTGTCCGGAGCAAAGTGCACATCGGGTATCCGCACCCACTTGCGAGCGCCCAATAAGCCTGTGAGCGCTGCTTCTGTAGCATCCAGATCCGGGGTGACCCACGCAATCTGTGTCGGCGACCGGACAGAAAGGTTCATCGTCTCGCAGGATAGCTCAGCCCGCTGAGCCCAGAAAGAGCGCAGAGGAACTTTGCCATCGTCACTAGTGGCGGTAACGCCGGGCCCAGGTGAACACGTTCTAATTCGGCGAGCGGCGCGGGTAGGTGGTCGGTCGGACGCAGCGGTGTCAGCGACTCCGGGATTCCGGCCGAATCGCGACCGCGGGCGTTTTAGCCGGCAAACGGCACTCCGAGATCCTGGCGCATCTCGTCAGAGGTGCGCTGCCAGGAGACCGCGGCGGGAAAATCGCCCCAGATGCTGTTAAAGATCCCCACCAGCTGCCCTGGCCCTGCGCCGGCAAGGTAGACGGGTCCGCCGGAGTCACCCCGCTGACTTTCGACGCCACCGGTCATGGTGAACCACCCATTGTTGACGCTCTCGACGGTCCCGCACGTTTCCCCGGTGGTGATGCCGAAATGGCAGACCGCTTGGCCAGGTTGCAGCGCGAGACCCGGGTTTGAGGTCAAGGGGCGTCCCCCCGGCATGATGTTGCTGATCCGCACCCCATCAACCAGCATGATCGCTTCGTAGTCTTCGATCGTCTGATCGGTGGCCACCGTGGTACCGCTGGGTGTGTTGTCGCGGAAGGCCCGCAGCTGCCCGATGATGGCGTTGCCCCGGTCGGTGACTGGTCCGTCGCCTCGGCAGTGCCCCGCGGTAAAGGCCATGTGCATCGCGGGATCGACCCAGGCCAGGGTGCAGACGTGGTTGTCCTGGTGGATCTCCATGCCGGGGAACACCAGCGGCGGTTCGGCACGTGCGGCCGGCGCCCACGCGAACGCGAGGGCCGCGGTCGTGGCTGATACGGCGAAAGCACGCAATGCCAGGCGGCGAACCATGGAATCTACCCTTCGGGGCCGGCGCAATGCCGACCACAGTTAGACGTTACGGCGTATCTCGACTTGACGAATAACTTTTCGTAAACGGCCCCCCGGCCGTTACATCGGCTAAGTCGGACGCTAGCCAGACGTGGTCACAGTGGCTGCATCCTCGGCCCGAGGTGTTGCCGTCGTCGACGGTTGCCACCCCGGCGGCCCAAACGCGTAGCCTAGCCGGTCACGCAGCCTTGTCGCCGATCGCCGATCGCCAATCGCGAGCAATCGCCACATATTCACGCGTCTGCAGCTTCCAGATGTTGAACGTGTCGACCGGTTTGGTCAGTCCGTAGTGCGGCCGAGCGGTCTCCGCCTGGAAGCTGCGGAACAGCCGGTCCCAGATGATCAGGATGCCCCCGTAGTTCTTGTCCAGGTACATCTGGTCCATCCCATGGTGCACCCGGTGATGCGACGGAGTGTTGAAAATGAACTCGAACCAGCGTGGCAGCTTGTTGATTCGCTCGGTGTGCACCCAGAACTGGTAGATCAAGCTCACCGAAAACCCGAAGAACACCATCCAGGGCGGTAACCCCAACAGCGGCAACGGAACCCACATGAGCACCTCGCCGCTGTTGTTCCATTTCTGCCGCAACGCGGTGGCAAAGTTGAAATATTCGCTGGAGTGATGTGCCTGGTGAGTGGCCCAGATCAACCGGACTCGGTGAGCGATGCGGTGATAGGTGTAATACAGCAGGCCGACGCCCACGATCGCAATGACCCAGGTGTACCAGCGCCCCGGCGAAAGATGCCACGGGGCGACATAGGTGTAGATGGCCGCGTAACCCAGCAAGGCCAGCGTCTTCCAGAAAGCGATGGTGACCAGTGATACCAGGCCCATCGAGATGCTCGCGACGGAATCGCGGGTGTGGTAGGAGCCCGATACCGGCCGCGGTGTTTCGGTGGCGCCTGCCTCGAGTTTTTCCAGCTTGCGAGCGGCCGCCCATTCGACCGTCAACAGGAACAGAAAAAATGGGATGGCGAACAACACCGGATCGCGCATTTCGCCGGGCAAGACGGCGAGGAAGCCTGGTAGAGCACTCACGTTAGACAGACTACTGATATCCGGTTTGCCGTCCCAGGGCCAAAAGGCCCGGCAATCGTGGAGGTAGCGCCATGGACGGCCCGCCGCGCAAGCCCAGCATGCCCTACCGGCTCTGTTACGCGCCTCCGGTCGGCGCTGCCGACTGTTTCCGGTTGCCGAGCTGGACCGCTGGGCCGCCCACCCACGGTCTATGAGGTCAGCCCGCGACTGTCCGGGGACGCGGGATCGAACCTCACCTGCTATGTCTGCACGGCGGCGGGTACGTGCCGGATCTGTTGCCTCATTTCCACTGGCCCGCGATTGCAAGATTCGCCAACACCCTGCGCCGCACCATGACGGTGCCGATCTACCCCATCGCCCCCGAACTCACCTACCGCAAGGTGTTCCCGTTCCTCTTGCGGCTCTATCACCGGATTTTGCAGACCAGTGACCCGAATTCGGTTGCGTTCAGAAGTGATCCGGCCAGGGGCGGGATGGCGTTCGCGCTGTGCCATGCGCTGCGCGACGCGGGACTGCGGTACGCGGGACTGCGGTACGCGGGCGGAGATCCGCTGGGCACTCCCCTGCCGAGCCCGAGCGTCGGCCCGCTGATCGGCTTGCCCCGGCTGACGATATTCACTGGGACTCATGACGTGCTCAATCCCGATGCGCGCGCGTTGCGGGAGCGCGCCGCTGACGAGGGGCTCGACATCGGATGGTATGAACGCGACAGAGGTTTACACGTGTGGATGCTGATGCCGGGCCACGATGCGGCCGCGGCGCTGGCCCGGATGAGCGAGGGGCTGAGCGGTTGAGCCGGGTACTGGTGATTGGTTCTGGTTTCGCGGGACTGTGGGCGGCCCTGGGCGCCGCGCGGCGAGTCGAGGAGCTCGCCGTACCGCCCGGGTCCGTCGACATTACGGTGTTGAGCGCCAAACCGTTTCACGATATCCGGGTTCGCAACTACGAAACCGATCTGGGTACCTGTCGGATTCCGCTCGCCGACCTCCTCGATCCAGCCGGGGTCTCACATATTCCCGCGGTGGTGGTTGGGATCGACGCCGCGGCACGCCGAGTGCGCACCGCCGACGGCCAGACGTACGAATACGACCGCTTGGTGCTCGCCTCGGGTAGTCAGGTGGCCAAGCCCGACCTTCCTGGCCTGCAGGAGTTCGGATTCGATGTGGACACCTATGAGGGTGCCGTCCGGCTGCAATGTCACCTGCAACAACTGGCCGATCGGCCGCCAGCGGCCGCCGCGGCCACGGTCGTGGTGGTGGGAGCCGGGTTGACCGGGATCGAAACCGCTTGCGAGCTGCCCGCTCGGCTCGCAAAGTTGTTCGCCCACAGTGCCGTCGTCCCCCGAGTGGTACTGGTGGACCACAACCCCGTGGTCGGCTCGGATATGGGTGCGTCAGCGCGGCCGGTGATCGAGGAAGCGTTGTCCGAGGTCGGTGTTGAGACCAGGACCGCGGTCGGTGTTACCGCGGTCACCGAGGCTGGCGTGGCGCTGTCATCGGGTGAGCTGCTCGAGGCGGCCACCGTGGTGTGATGCGCCGGCATGCGCGCAAATTCGCTGGCCGAACAACTGCCGGTACACCGTGATCGGCTGGGGCGTGTCGAGGTGGACGACTACCTGCGGGTGGTTGGGGTTCCCGAGATATTCGCCGCGGGCGATGTGGCCGCCGCCCAGATGGACGACGACCACGTGTCGGTGATGTCGTGTCAGCACGGGCGGCCGATGGGACGGTATGCGGGCTACAACGTGATCAGCGACCTGTTCGGCGAGCCACTGCTGGCCCTGCCGATTCCCTGGTATGTAACGGTTCTCGATCTGGGACCGGCCGGCGCGGTCTACACCGAGGGGTGGGACCGGATGGTGGTGTCGCGTGGCGCGAAGGCCAAGGCCACCAAGCAGACCATCAACACTGAGCGGATCTACCCGCCGCTGACCCGAGATCGCGCGGACCTGTTGGCAGCCGCCGCTCCGGACCTACAGGACCGGCCGTAGGTCAGTCCGGCTCGGTGCCGGGCAGCACGGGATTGGACTGCTCACCTGCGTACCAATGCACTGCGTAGATGCCTGGTTGTAGGGACAGCTCGGCCACCAGCCGCTCTAGCTTGGCGGGCGTGTGACCGTCCAAAAGGATGTGGGCGGTCAACGCGATGTTGTCGTCGTTGGCCTGGCCAGTGTGAATGCCACGGAGAATGATGTCGTTTCTGGCGATGTGTTGGACGATCTGGGCGCGCGCGTACTTCGCCGTCTTGGGGCGGCAGAGAACCTGTAGGCGATAGGGCTGCAGGCCTTCATCCTCTTCGACCCCGTTGTCGTGGTCGATCAGTCGGCCCAGTGGGCGTCCCAGCAAGTGAACGCTGACGATGGTGCCGGTAGCGATCAGCGCAAAGATCAAGTGTCCGGAGGCCGCCAGCACGCCCACCGCTGCCGAGCACCACAGGGTGGCGGCGGTGTTGAGGCCGCGGACGTTGAATCCCTCCCGCAGGATTACTCCACCGCCGAGAAACCCGATACCGGACACGACGTAGGACGCGACCCTGGTGGGGCTGCTGTCCTCGGTCGCGACGGCGTACAAGACGAATAGCGTGGCTCCGGTGGCCACCAGGGCATTGGTGCGCAACCCGGCCATGCGCGCGCGCCATTGCCGCTCGATGCCGATGAGGGCGCCACAGCCGAGTCCGACCGCCAGTCGAAGTGTGAACTCAGCAACGCTCAGGTTCTGCACTGGCGTCGCACTCCCTTCCTGACCGGCACGATGGCGACGGCAGCTAAGCACGCCTGGGTTAACGACAGGTGGAGTCAAGGCGAACCGGCCGCATCGTAGTGGTACTCAGCGACGACCTACCGGCGGCTCAGGGGCGATCCATTCGGTGCGATTTGGGCAATTTCGTTTTCGGCCGCATGGTTGAGCCGAAAGCCGCGACCTGCTAGATCAGGCGTGGCTGAGGTGATGCGGACAGTAGTAGGTCGCCGCCAGCACAGCGAACTGCGATGCCGCCTCCATATTGAATCCGGGATTGTGGGTCTTCATATCATGAACCAGTTCCAGGCCGGATTCGCCGCCGTCCAGACACCAGCACACCGCCTTGGCCGATCCGATGGCTTGGTCCGGGTTGGAATAAGTGATACCGGCATTTTGCAGTGCGGCAAGAAAGCCGACGTCGTCCCCCCGCCTTCGGCAGGGTGTGCGTGCGCGGGCGCGGCCAGCCAAATCATGACAGAGAGCCCGAGGAGAGCAAATAGCGTTTTCATTGTTAGCCATTCTCCGATCCCACAGCAGTTGCCTATTGCCAATTATTCCAGCTCGAGCTGGGGCATAGCTGTTAAATGTGTGTGGTCTAGCCACTGCCGCAGCGGAATGCGGCACTGGCATCGATGATGCCCACCGTTGCGAGTCGAAATTCCCCGAATGCTGTTCCAATCTTCTTGGCGCGCCGGTTATTTGGCGCTCTAGTGACGCGATTGTGGCAGCGCAGCGCGGGTAAGACGCTTCGAGATCCCGGCATCGGGGCCCATCATTGGGCAGCTCCAACGTCGAACTGCACTTCCCCACTAGCCTGGCTGCGCATCGGTGGGCACGACTTTGGCTTTGTCGCCTTTGGACAGGTGCACAGCATGGATACCGGGTTTCTTCGCCAGCTGCTCCAAGAGACTGTCAAGACCTTCCTGATCGACAGTATGGTGCTGGACACTTTCGGGCTTCTCCGATATTTGCGCGACCAGACGTTTCAACTTTTCCGGAGAAGTGGCGTCTTTGAGGTCTTTGAGCGGAGTGAGGCGACTGCGGACGCCGGCGCGTTTGTACGCGTCCGGGGCCCCGGCACCAAAGGCACTTCCGAGCATGCCCGCCACTGCCATGGAGCTGAGCAGCCCTCCCTCGCCGAGTGCCGCTGCCGGGACGGCCTCGGGTCCGGCGGCCGACAGCGCGGCGGCTACGGTCCTGATGGTCGGCGTGGCCGCGGCCCAGCTCGGTGGAACCGTCAATTTTCCGACCAGGGTGCCGCGCCCCCAGTGCGGCGTCATCGCCTCCGGCTGTATCGCGCTGAACAGCGTGCCCTGGTTCCAGTGCGGAGCCAGCCCGAGGCCGCCTCCCAACGCGTCCTTGGGAAGCGGGCCGAGCCCGGGGTGCGGGGCGAACTTGAGGAACTGCGAGGCGGGGAAGTTGATCAGCAGGCCGATGTCGTTAAACCCGGTGGTGAAGTTCAGCGGAGTCTTGATGGCGTTGTACAGCGTTAAATAGGTCGTCGCGCCGGATGGCCCGAAAAGGCCGTTCAGCAGCGCGGTGACCGCTGCGGTATAGCCGGTGCTGAGGTCGGCACCCAACTGCAGTAACCAGGAGATGGGGCCAGTTGCCAGCAGGTCCTGCACGGTGGCGGCCGGGGAGGCAGCGGCAGCTTGGCCCACCACTGCGGCTTGACTGGCCAACCCGGCAGCATTGACGACTTGCGGTGGTTCGGCAAATGGCGTGACTTCGCTGGCGGCCGCCGACGAGCTGGCGTAGCCGTCCATCGCGGTGGCGTCTTGTGCCCACATTTCAGCGTATTGCGACTCGGCCGCGGCGATGGCCGCAGTGTTCTGGCCGAATAGGTTGGTGGCCACCAGCATTGCCAATTGCGCGCGATTGGCCGCGATCTCGACCGGTGGCACGTGTGCGGCAAACGCGGTCTCGTAGGCGGTCGCCGCGGCGGTGACCTGTGTCGCCGCCTGCGCGGCTTGTGCGGCGGTGGCGCCCATCCACGTCACGTAGGGTGCGACCGCGGCCGCCATCGCCAGCGAGGACGGACCTATCCATGGCCCGCTGGTCAGGCTTGCGATCACCGAGGAAAACGCGGCGGCCGTGGACTGCAATTCCGCGGCAACCGCGTCCCAGGCTGCCGCGGCGGCCAGCAACGGCCCCGATCCAGGACCGGTGTACATCCGGCCCGAGTTGATCTCCGGCGGAAACGCTGCATAGAACATGCGGTACCCCTTACCTGGACTTCTGTGCCTGGATCGCCCGGGCCGGGCTGCTGTAGGAGTTCTCGTGATTCATGGCAGTCGGCGTCCTATTCGTCGAGCGCCGGGATCACGATGATGGTGGCGGCGGCTGGGTCGGCCTCGGCAACAACCCCGCCGAGCGAGTTCGCCACGGCACCCCCACTGGACGAACCAAACGTGCTGGCCCCCATGGCACGTCCGGCGAGGCTGGACAGCGCCATCTGGCCGAAGACCCCCGCCTCGCCTGGTAGCCCAGCGGTCGGCGCGGCCGCCAGGTTGGTGGATAGCACCGATGAGACCAGTCGCATCGAGGGTGCGGCCTGAGTCCAGCCTTGCGGCACCGACATGCTGCCCACCAGGGCGGCGCGCCCCATCGTCCCCGATACCGAGTTCGATACCGACGCCGAAGTCAATCCGACGCCGCCGGGACTGATCTCCGGAACCAGCGGCGCCAGCGTCCCGGTGATCGCTTTCGGACTGTAGAAGGCGTTGAGCCCCTGAGCGTTTTGCACGTAGGCGTAGACCTGCCCGAAAGACAGGAACGGGCCACCCGGTATCGAACTGATCCCCTGCAGTGAGAATGGCCCGGTCAAGGTTGCCATGATGGTATTCCAGTTCGCCAGGTTGGTGGCGAGCCATGGAGGCAGGGACACCTCGGGCAGGATGGACGCCGCGGTCGGTGCGGCGCTCGTTGTCGCGAGGGTTTGCAGCGCATTCGGTACCGAGGTGATCAGTCCGGCCAGCTGGGACACTACGTCTGAGCTGGCGGCGGTACTGCTGGCCTGGGCCACGGCGGCGGATTGAGCGGCCCCCGCCACCGGATTCGTGGTTTGCGGCGGCTCGGTAAATGGCGTCAGCGCCGAGGCCGCGGCCGCAGTGCCGGCATAGGCGTACATTGCCGCCGCGTCTTGGGCCCACATCTCCAGGTATTGGGCTTCGGCGGCCGCGATAGCGGGAGTGTTTTGTCCGAAGATGTTGGTCGCGATCAGCGCCATCAGTAACGCGCGATTGGCCGCGATCACCGGCGGTGGCACCGCGGCCGCAAATGCCGTCTCATACGCGCCGGCGGCCAGCTTCGCCTGGGTGGCGGCCTGCTCGGCTTGAACGCCCGTGGTATTGATCCAGGTCACGTAGGGTGCGGCCGCTGCCGCCATCGTGATCGACGACGCACCGGTCCACGGTGCCACGGTGCCACGGTCAAGCCTTGGGCCGTTGAGCCATACGAAGCTGCCATGGATTGCAGCTCGGCGGCCAGCTCGTCCCACGCCGCGGCCGCAGCTATCAGCGGCGCCGCGCCTGGCCCCACATACATCCGCCCCGAGTTGATCTCCGGCGGAAGCGCCCCAAAGTCAATCATCTGCTACCTCCGGTTCTTAGCTGAACGCCAGGGTAATCACGAAGCTGTAGTCCCGCACGATGCTGGCCTCGGCTCTTATCGAACTCATTAACCACCCCCTGAACTCTCCAATGATTGATCCACCGAGCCACAACAAAAACTATCTCATATCCCCGCGGAAAAAAATCCCAAATCGTCCTTTGGCTAGCCACTATTCGCGCCCCCATGGCCGCATACGACGTTGATCTTGGATGAGGCATATTTGCACCGCATTCCCGCCGCGTGATCTCGATGTTAAAAATCGATCTCACCACCCCAGCGGCGCGTGTGAAGCTTCCGCTCAGCGATGCACTGCCGCCACTATCTATGCACCTAGACACAATTGTAACCCAACTCAAGGCAAACCACCGCCCAGGCGGAGCCGCGTTCACCATCAACGCAGAGGACAAACACGATCGATGGGCGATTATTGACACACAAGTCCATATTTGCATTTTGCAGGCGAAATCGCACGGCGCCATTCTCGAACGAGCGGAAATGTCCCACTAAGAACAGCATTACAGTTTCACTAATATGAATTCATGTAGTAATTTCACGCTACCCACCGTAATGACCGACGGTGCGACGCTACCAACGGATAAGGCTGCCGCATGGCCTCCCGGATTTGATGCGTGATGGCGAGGAGTTTGATTGCTGAACACGTGGGTGCGAACGTCGCCAACGGCCAGGGGGAACGATGTCCACTCCCGTGGCGCAGGCAGTTACCGGCGCAGTACCGGATCAGCCGGAGCCGGGGCTCCAGACGACCGGGTAAGCATCGACTTCACCGAACTGACGGCTGCTCGTCATGGGGCGTTCTCCTTGCGTCGGAGGAAGGTTACGCACCTCGCGGGCAACCAGGTTCACAATCGGCTGTTACTCGGCTGGCTGGTTGCTGTAGGTTTGCTGGCAGGCCATCGCCCGGCGTGTCATGACGGTCCCGCGGCCGGGCGTGAAGCTTGTGTGCTGCAAATACCGCAGCCCACGGAGCAACATGACTACCGGACGTGGTCGACGATGTCCTTTGCGTGATCCGACTTCGCCTCGGCCGCAGATTTCCCCGCAGCTATCCCGCCGCGGGAGGGCGGGCGACAAAGATGGGGCGGAAGCCGTATTGGGGCAAAGCCCGCCCAAACGGCTGCCCAGCCATATTCCCGAACGGCATGCCGGGCATGCCGGCCGCCGCCGTCGGCGGAGGCGCGACCATCGGTGTGCCGCCCAGGGCTGAACCCAGCGGGCTGGCCAGTGGAGCTGCCCCCGTCCAACTCGGCGGCACCGACAACTTGCCGACGATGGCGGCGTTGCCCGCGGCCGCCAGCCCGGCCTGGCCACCGACGGACCCGAGCGGCGCGGAAAGCGCACCGCCGAGCGCGCCAGAACCCGTGGTTCCGAGCGCGTCCTCGGCCGCATCCGCCACCGCTGCGGTGCCCAGCATGCCGAGAAAGGGGGTGACCATATTGCTCGGCAGCAGAAAGCCGGTCGAGGCGATGGTGTTCCAGATATTGGCGTTGGGCCCGAACTCCGACCACAGCGTGGCTAGCCAGGACTGGCCATTGCCGGACAGCAACGTGCTCAGCAGCCCGGACGGCGCGGATGCCGAAGTGTTGGAAGACGCCAGTCCCTGCAACACGTTGGGAACTGCCGACATCAGCTGGGCCAGCGTTGACTGCTGTGCCAGCAGCCCAGCCGGATTGGTGTTGTGCTGCGGCTCGAGGAACTCGCTTAGCCGCGTGGCGGCGGCCGACGAGCCGGCATAGCCGTACATGGCCATGGCGTCCTGGGCCCACATCTCGCAGTATTGGGCCTCTACGGCTGCGATTGCCGGAGTATTCTGCCCCAGCACATTGGTCGCGACCAGCACCATCAATTGAGCCCGATTAGCTGTAATCACCGTGGGCGCCACGGTGGCCGAGAAGGCAGCTTCGTAGGCTGCCGCAGCGGCTGCCGCCTGTACCGCACTCTCCTCAGCCTGCGCGGCGGTGGTGCTCATCCATGCCACGTACGGCGCTGCCGCAGCCGCCATCGAGGCCGACGCCGGGCCGTACCATTCCTCGCCGGTCAACGCCCTGAGCACTGAGTCGTAGGACAACACGGTGACGCGAAGCTCCGCAGCCAGGCCCTTCCAGGCTGAGGCTGCGGCAAGCATCGGGGCGGAGCCTGGCCCCGAATACATACGTGCGGAATTGATTTCGGGTGGCAGTGTGGCGAAATCCAGACTGGCGGTCATCGCTGGCTTCTTTCTCTACCTGGCCGTGATGGCATTGGCGGCCGTTACGGCCGAGTGGGACGCGGGGCGGGCATCGGGTTGCGTAGCCCTAGCGCCCGATTGCGCTCCGGTGCACGCTCGGTGCCCTATACATGGGCGCTATCCACCGAATTATGTTGTGGCCCAGCTTTATATCGGTCCAGGGGCCACATGGCATCGGGCTTCTCCTGACGCACAACGACACAGCGCCGATACCGCAACTTCGCGCGCTTCAGCTACACGTCCGCAGCACAGGCTAAGGCGTGCCGATCAAACAAACGTGGATGAAACCGTGTCAGATAACGAAAAGGGCGCCGGGATCGGATCGAAACGAAATGGCCGTTGGTCTCGAATACGGTCTATCACCGGGACTCACTTCGCACTCACCTCCTCGGGGCCGGGGCACGCGGGGGTGCCAGTCACACAGCACATAGAGGCGAGTGCCCAGCACGACGACTGAGCGCGGCACCCCTCTCGTCAGAGCTTTGGCACCACACGGCGTATCCGACGCTTTCAAGCCGGAAGTCACTTGGGCTCAACCCTTAAGCCGGGAAGAGTTGTCCCGACCCGGGGCGTCTTTCGACGTTCGAGGTCAGTGGCCTGTATCCGTGCAGACGCCTCACCTAGCGAAGTGCTTGCAAAGGTCATAGTTTCACTCGAAGCGGTGACCGTCAACCCAACGCGCCCGTGGCTGCCCGATCATGCCGGTAAGGCGATGCGCCATCGTGTGCCGGGTTTTGTTTCATCGCAGCGCTTTTCGCTGTCTTCAGGTCACACACGCGGAGCGGCGCAACTCCGCCGGCTTCGGTGCAAGCGCGTTGTTCAGCCGCCCGAGAGCGGGCGCGGCATTATCGTCAGCCGGAATCCGTACCGGGGTCCGGTGCCGTAGCTGCGCGCGTAGGCGCCCGGAGCAGGTACCCCGGGTACGCCAGGCATCGCCGCACTCGCCTCCGGGGCGGTAGCGGTGCCAGCGCCCGGGAGCGCGGTGGCGACATGATCTGTCACTTCCGTGGTCCCCGCCCAGCTCGGCGGGACCGACAGTCGACCCACCATGGTCGCCTGGTTGGTTCCCGCGGCGACTCCCCCCCCAGGCCCGATTGCGGAACTGTCATTCTTGTCCAAACGGCATCGCCGGAATCGGATCCCGTAATTGGCAACGCAATCCCTGGTAAGCCGTCTAGGGCCAACGCATTGACGTCGGCCATTGCCGATGTCACGGCGGGCACGACGATCCCCGGAGCCGTGTATCCGGCCGAGATGACTCCATTTGCCAATGAGGAGTTCAAGAAGGTCCCGAAGGCGTTTCCATCGTTGCCGTCCAGAAAGTTCAGGATGTCAGCAAGCAGACCCGACCCTGCAATGGTGTCCAGCGGTGCCGCCGCCGGTGCGGCGAGTCCTTGCAGACTTGCCGGTACCGCGGACATGAGTTGGGGCAGTTCGGTCTGCGTGAGGCCGCCCATAGCGGTACTCGCCGCCTGGGCAACCGCCGCGGTCTGACCCGCCAGCCCGGAGCGGCTGGCGGTGTGTGCTGGTTCCGAAAATGGTTCCAACGTGGATGCCACCGCGGAACCGGCCGCATACCCGTACATGGCTGTCGCATCCTGCGCCCACATCTCGGCGTATTCGGCCTCGGTAGCCGCGATCGCCGGTGTGTTGATGCCCAGAAAATTGGTAGCCACCAGCGTCAGCAACTGCACCCGGTTCGCCGCAACCACACTCGGCGGCGCCGTCATGGCGAACGCGGCCTCGAACGCCGCCGCGGCCGCCGCCGCCTGACCGGCCGTCTGCGCGGCCTGTAGCCCGGTGGCGCTCAGCCACGTCACATACGGGGCCGCCGCTGCCGCCATAGCCGCCGAAGCTGGCCCCAGCCAGCCGTCGCTGAGCAAAGCCGAGAGCACCGACTCGTATGCCGCTGCCGTCAAAAGCATTTCCGCGGAAACGTCATCCCACGCCGCCATAGCGGCGAGCATGGGCGCTGACCCTGGGCCCGAATACATGCGCAGGGAGTTGACTTCCGGCGGCAGGGCCCCGAAATCCATTGCCGGCAAGACCATTACCCGAGCCTCAACGCGAGGGAGTCATGCTGGCAGATTCGGTAGCCGCGGCAGTCCCGGAACCGATCGTCGATGTCACGGTGACTTCCGTCTCGTCATCCAGCAGCTGGCGGGCGCCCCATGATCGTTGGGCGGAATCCGTACCGGGGGGCATTGCCGAGGCTGTGCCCGTAAATGCCCGCGGGCATACCTGGAATGCCGGGCATCCCGACTGCCGCTTCGGGGACAACGGCCGTACTGGTCCAGCCGCCGCCCGGGGCTGCCGCACCGGCGTGATTGGCCACCGCTGTTGCCACGCCCAGCTTTGGGGAACAGACATTCGCCCGACCAGCTCAGCCTGGTTCATACCCGCCGAGATTCCTCCAGTCCCCAGCGTGGCTGCCGTCTCCTCACCCAGAACCGGCAAACTTTCCGGGCTTGCCGGTGATGCCGCGGGTATCCACGACGGATTTCCTTCGCCGGACCCCATGGGCGGTACCGCGGCCGATTCCTGGGCACCCAGTGCCACTGCATTGATATCGGCCATTGCGGCCCAGATTGCGGGTCCGACGACGGCAGGGCTGACGTATCCGGCTGAGACGAACCCGTTCACCAATGACGAGTTCAAAAAGACCCCGTACGGGTTCCCGTCGTTGCCATCCAGGAAGTTCAGCAGTGCGGCAAGCAGCCCGGATCCGGGAATGGCGTCTATCGGCGATGCGGCCGCTGGTGAGGCCAGCCCCTGCAGGCTCGCCGGCACCGCGGACATCAGTTGTGGCAGCTCCGTCTGAGTGAGGTTGCCAACTGTGCTGCCTACTGCCTGAGTGACCGCCGCCGACTGACTGGCCAGCCCGCTTGGATCGGTGGTCTGCGCCGGCTGGGTGAACTGTGTCAGCGTCGATGCGGCTGCAGAGCCGACCGCGTAGCCATACATCGCCGCCGCGTCCTGAGCCCACATCTCGCCGTACGCGGCTTCGGTAGCGGCGATGGCGGGCGTGTTCTGCCCCAGAAGATTGGTGGCAACCAGCGTCTGCAACTGAGTGCGGTTGGCGGCCACCTGCGCCGGGGGCACCGTCATCGCGAACGCGGCCTCAAACGCGCCCGCCGCCGCTGCCGCTTGGCGGGCGGTTTGCTCAGCCTGCATTCCGGTGATGTTCATCCACGCCAGGTACGGAAACACGGCGGCTTCCATCGACTCCGAGGCCGGCCCCAGCCAGCCGTCACCGGTTAGCACGGCGATCACCGTCTCGTATGCGGCGGCCGTCGAGCGCAACTCGGCAGCGAGCCCATCCCAGGCTGTTACCGCAGCGAGCATCGGAGCTGAGCCCGGCCCCGAATACATGCGTATCGAATTGATCTCTGGTGGCAGTGCTGCGAAATCCATCTCCAACGCCCCCTACCCGGCCGCACTCGACGCGGCCATCATCGGCGCAAGCGATCCAAGCCCGCGCGCCGAGAGGGTGTCGGTACGCCGTCGATGATCAGGTTCAGGCTGCCGCCGCGCGCTTCCAAAACCCGGGGCGGGAAGAGCTACTTCTATTGCAGCCAAAAACAATTCGCCCCGGACAGGGGCAGGGCCTTGGTTGGCTAGCCTGCCGGCCGGCAGTGCCGGGACTGGC
Organism: Mycobacterium pseudoshottsii JCM 15466; assembly: GCF_003584745.1. Taxonomy (NCBI): domain Bacteria; kingdom Bacillati; phylum Actinomycetota; class Actinomycetes; order Mycobacteriales; family Mycobacteriaceae; genus Mycobacterium; species Mycobacterium pseudoshottsii. Next base: position 2,995,539 of record NZ_AP018410.1, on the reverse strand, counting down.
GGTCTCGTCATGACAAGAGACATCGGACTTTCTCCTCTTTGGGATAGCCCGACCCGGCTATTGGCTCGGCCGCTGTGGTGGTGTCGGGATGTTGCCGATGGCACGTGCACAATCAGTTCGCGCGTGCCTTCGGGCACTCGGCGCCAGTCGATTCAGACGGCGGAATTTCTGCCCGGACCGGATCGGATGGAAACGGTCACCAACTTCGCACAACCACTGTCAACTGGTTCAGTCCCGCCCACCTCCCGTCGCAATCCGGCGCCCACGGGAGTGCGCGGTGGTTGCGCAACTCGGGTTCAAGCCGCCAGCAGTGTTTGCTGGACCGGGCGGCCGGTGTTGCGCAAGCTTTGGCATGACATAGCGTATCCGCCCAACGGTGCGCGATGAGCCGAGTTGATCTCAATCCATCCACGGGGCGAACCAGCGCGCCCCGGAGCATCCCCCGACCACTGATGCCAATTCCGATTTCGAGGCCCCGTTTTCGTGCAAAGACTTCGGCTGGTGAGGCAGAACCAGCGTCATGGTGTCACCGGGGTCAACCCAGCGTCAACGCGACTCGCGGTGGTTGCGCCGGGCGAATACGGCGCCCCGCGTCTGGGCCCGTGTAGGTTCGTCCTCCCGGGCGACTGCGGGTTAGCTGGGCTTGGTGCTTGCCGCGCCGAGGCCTAGTTCGTCTTCTTCTCTGCCACCGCGGCACTGAGACCTTCGGCCAGGTCTTCTTTGGTCAGCTCTCTGAACCTACGCATCTGCAGCTCGCTGAATTCCGTCAGATCACTGTTGAGCACCGCATCGAGATCTTCATCGTCGAGGCGGAAACTGCGGTGGTCACGGGCCTTCTCCACGACATTGCGCACGAAGCCGGCGTTGCCGAGCATGTCGATGCCGCGAATCAGGTCGCCGTCCTCGGAGTAGTTCTGGTCGTTGTAGAACCTGGTGTACGACGGCAACAACACCTGAGCTTCTTCCTCAGTGATGACGTCTTCGTTCTCCTGGCCCATCAGTTTGGTGAGCGCAATCAGCTCTTCGGGCGTGTAGCTGAAAAACTCGATCACGGTCGAAAAGCGCCGTCGCAGACCCTGGTTCACCTCGAGCATCTTTTCCATGGCGTTGGCATAGCCTGCACCGAATACGACCAACTCGTCGCGGTGGTTCTCCATGTACAGCAGCAGGGTGTTGATGATCGCGTTGCCGTAGGGGTCGCCCTGGGAGTAGCCCTTCTCATGAAGGGTATGCATCTCGTCGAAGAAGACTGCGCCGCCCAGTGAACCCTCGAGCATCTCCTCGGTGTTCTTCTCCGCGTCGGCCATGTAGCGACCCAACAGCTTGGTGCGGCTGGTCTCTACCACCAGCGGCTTGCGCAGCACCGTCAACCCGCACAGCTGTTTGGTGAATGCCCTTGCCACCGAGGTCTTTCCAGTACCAGGAGGACCGAATAACAGGGTGTGGCGTGAGGTCACCGGAACGGGAAGCCCCATCTTGGCGCGCGCCAGATTCACCTTGGTGGTCGACTTGATGAGCTTGATTTCTTTCTTGGCCTGCTCCATGCCGAGCATCGCATTGAGCTCGGCGTCCCCCTCGGCGAGATACTTGGCAGCCATCTCCGCATGCCGGGCGGCTTCGGTTTGGGCACGGGTAGGCGCACTGTCCGGATCCCATGGATCCTTGCGCGCCTCAATCGTTTCGGGGTCGGTCAATACCAGTCGGTAGTTGGGGTTATCCAAGGCTTCGCGGGCTGGGCTGAACTTTGCGTCGCGCGAATACACGCGACGCAACAGCTCGACGGCTTCCTCCTCGCGCCCCACGTGGCGCAGGCACATGCCCTGGGTGTAGAGGGCGATATTGGCCGCGCCGGGAACCCGGTCCCCTTCGATGGCCTCCTGCGCACGCCGGAAGGCCTCCTCGAAGACCCCCAGTGATGCCAAGGCCGTTGTCGCCATCGCCGCACCGGCCGCCTTCAGCTCCGGGTGCCGCCAGGGCGTTGCCTCGGGGAACTGGGCCAGCACGTCGGGCCAGCGCTTGGTGCGAAAGTACAAGACACCTCGCACATAGCTCACCAACTCGGCATCGAAGGGATGCTTGGGGTCGGTGGTGTCGAGCAGGTCCGAGACCTCCTGGTAACGCTTGTTCTCGGCCAGAACGGCAGCGTAGGCGCAGGCCAACGAATCGACACTGGTAACAGCCAGCCGCAGGAACAGCCCGTCGGACACCTCGGGGCGGAACTGCAAGTCGGTAACGCCGAGACGGCGGGTTTCCCAACCGAAGGTTCTTACCGCCGCCCATGCGCCGGCGAGAACGTCCATGGTCTGGTCGCCGGCGAGCAACCGTGCCAGCCAGGCGTCACACATCGCTGGATCGAGCTTGGTTGCGGTGGTGAACATCTTAGCCGCAACCTGCGGGTTATGGCTTGGCTGTAGCCCGTTGACCGAGATGCCCGACGCCAGAAGACCGGCGACCATGGCGTTGCGGGCATCGTCTGCAGCTGATTGTGCGCGGGTCATTGCCCTGTGGTCGCGCTTGTCGCGTGCTCCTGTGTTTGCCCCACAGGCAGTTCCAGCTCGTCGTGGTCTAGCAACTCGCGACTGGAAACAACCAGCTGAGCCCGGGTGGACGGCACCGGCAGGCTCGCTCGCACTGCCGCCAGTTGGCGGCCGGTCAACCGGTTGAGGCCCACCGATAGCTCCTTGGGCAGGCGTTCATCGCTGTGGTAGCGGACCCACGCCGACAACCGAGGTTCTCCCGCGCGCATCACCAGACGAAGCGTGAGCACCGTGGCGCCTACCTCGGGGGCGTCCGAGAGCCAGACCTCATCGAGGGTCTCGGCGTTGATGTCGGCCGGCGTTACCCAAAAACTGGTCGCATAGCCGTTGAAGTGCTTGAGATGACGCCAGCCCGGACGGCTCCAGGTCGGCTCCAGCTCGGCCAATATCGCGCTGTCAACCTCGGCCAGCTCGTCGGCCGCCAATGGGCGCGCGGCACAACTCTGGCCATCGAGCACCTGGGCAAGCCGCTCGGTGGCTGTCACCAACGTCGAGGCCAGCGAATCACGACTCGCTATCGCGGCAACGTTGCGCTGGGGATTCATCCGCAAGATCAACCACGTACGGCGACGGTTCGCGGCGGGACTCTCCCCCACCATTCCCCACTCTTCCGGGCCCCACTCATCCAATGAAGCCGACGCCCGGGCCGCCTCGGCACCACCGCGGACCTCAACGGTCACGATGTCGACGCCATCGAGCTGAACATCGAACTGTCGCAAGTTCTCGGCTACGGTCGCCACCGGTACCACCGCCGACTGCGTGGTGCGATGCCGATGCCGACCCGCGGCATCTCCCTCGCCATCGTCGACGGTGATCACGGTGACCAATCGGCCATGATGCTCGCGCACTCCGACGGTGTCGCACCCGAAACGACGCTGGTGATCCACGGCCGGTGTGCAGCCGGCACCCAGTGCCGTGCCCGGGTCAGCGGACCAATCCCAAAGCCAGGCAGTGATACCCGAGGTGACCGTGATCCCGCGATAGGTGACGACCGACAACAAGGTGACCAGCACGGCAATGCCGACGCCAACCCACCACGCGATGCGGTTCTCGCCCTGCCACGAGTCTGGGCAATGGCTGGCCACGATCAGAATGAGCAGGTCGATCACGAACACTGTCGTCAACCGCGCCCACGACAAAGCTAAACCGAACCTGCGCTGAGCCTTCATCGCCGCTTCCGTGATCGCCGCATTAACGTCGCCGTACCGAACACCGCACCGCCTATCAGTAATGCACCGGTCAATCCGCCGGCAGCCACCCATACTGGCACCATATTGCGCTCTGCGGGCGGCTTCGGCAGCTCCAGCGGTGCCGATAGCTGCTTAGGCGGCTTGACCGGCCCTTCGGGCACGTCCCAGGTGAGGGCAGCCACCGGATCCACCACACCGTAGCCGACCTGGTTGTCCACTCCACGAGCGGGCGGGCGGGCGGTGTGAATGAGCCGATTGCTGATTTGGTACGCCGACAGCTCCGGATACTTCGCCCGGACCAGGGCAACCACGCCAGACACGATCGCCGTCGCAAAACTCGTGCCAGCCGGAACCAGCAACGAGTTGTCCGGACCGTCGATCGCGTTGATCAAGCCGTCGTCACGGGGCGAGAGTCCGATGACATCGGTCCCGGGCGCCGCGATCGACACCCATGGTCCGGCGATGCTCATCTTTGTCATCGGCTGACCGTTGGTGTCGACTGCGCCAACCGTCAAGACATAGTCACTGAACCAAGAGGGCGTCACCACCGTGGTGACCGCGTTCCAGTCACGTGGGTCGTCTGGCTGCAACGGATCAAAGATCGGGTTCTGCTTGCAGTCCTTCTTGCTGCCGTCGCCGGCCGCGGCCACTATGACCACGTTCTTGTCGACGGCCGCGTAGTGGACTGCGGCCCCCAGCGCGTTCTGATCGATGACGTTGCGGGCGCTCATGCAGGTCACATCGGAGATGTTGATCACCGACGCTCCCATGTTGGCGGCATGGACGATCGCTCGCGCCATTGTCTCAACGTCGTCGATCTTCTGTTGCGTCTGCGGATCCTCATCCCCGGTGTAGGGGTCCTTGAGGCCGAACGCCTGGCTCGATTGGCGGATCGAGATCAGCTCGACCTCCGGCGCAATCCCGCTGAATGCATCCGGTGCCGGCGGCGGCGGGTCGAGCGGACGCGGGCCGCCCGCGTGGTCGACCCCCGTCACCCGCGCACCACCTGAGTAGCTGGGGATCGTCACCGTTCCGCCACCATGGTTGCTTGCCGGCGGTTGGCCGGGAGCTGGCGGGGGCACCGGCCCGGGTCCGGGCTCACCCTGGGGAGCCCCTTCCTCCGGCGGCAGCCCCGGAATCACTGTCACCGTTTGAGGAGGCACAGGTGACAACGTCACGGTCTGCGGCGGTGGCGGCTTCTCGGTGGTGGGGATAGTGACCGGCCGGCGTGGGACGGCCGGAGGCGGTAGCGCCCCGTTGGCCGGCGCCGCACCGATCATCGACGCCACGATGGTGCCGTGGGCGTCGCAATCCTGCAGCCCGTCACCGCCCATCACGTAGTCCCCGCCCGGGATCAAGTGGGGAAACCGCGGGTGCGGTGTCACACCGGTGTCGATGACAGCGACCTTTACCCCGGCGCCACGGCCGAATTGCCATGCCTCGTTGATGTTCAGCATCTCCATGTACTTCGGCTGCAACTTGAAGTCGGCGCCAGGCAGCACCCCAACCTCAGTGCAGTAGGAGTTCTGTTTCATCGGGGCCGGCGGTCCCGGCGTACCGTCGGGCGGCAAAGCTCCCAGATCAATGGTCGGAGGATTGATTGCGTACGCCGGTGGCAGGCCGGCCAACGCACCCGAGGCAAGCAGAAGTGCGGCGATGGTCGCGGTTGATCCGCGACCAGGCCGCAACCTGCCGCTAACGGTACCGAATCGCTGCATAGACATTCATCAACCAGAATGCCAGCGGGAAGATTGGCATCAGGCAGAGGTACTCCGTCCATTCCACGAACTTGCGGAACAACGGACTGTAGATGGTGTTGGGGACAACGGCCGCGGCCGTCATTCCGGCTGCGGGCAGCAACACCAACAGCGACGCCACGATCGACACCGACAACGGCGAAGACAAGACCAGCGCGTATCGGACCGACACCGCAGCAACCACGATCACGGCGGTGACGGCCAGGGTGATCGACTGCCAGCGGTCGACGTAGGAGCGCCCGCGCAGCATCAGGAAGCCCGAGGTGAATCCGGCGAGCATCAGTGGCAGCCAACGCTCCGAGGTGTGCGGATTGCACAGCGAGGTCAGCGACACCACCATCAGCACGCCCAACCCGACCAGCAGACCGCTCAGGAAGGACCGGGCCCGTTCGGCCTGCAACACCACGTCGCGCACCGAGGCGGGGCCCTCCAACACGGGGGGGCCGCCAGCGGCGACCGCCACGGTGGTGGGCAGATCGGGACGTGCCTCAAATACCCATCGGCTGGTTGCGGACGGGAAGACCGGCAGCCGGATACCCGACAGTCTCCGCGACAGCGCGGGCGAGGCGTGGTACATCACGACGCAGATCAACAACATGGTCGCGAACAGCGTCACCGCGCTGGTCGCGGCGACCATCCGCGACAAGCTCGCCAATGTCGTCAGGCCACAGATCGTGACGATGGCGGTATAGATCGCCAGTCGTCGACCAGTGAATCGCAGGGCCAGCGCCGCGGCGATGGACAGGACCCCGAAGCCGAGCACGGCCTGCGGAGAACCGACGGAACCAGGCGGTGCCGAAGCCGCCGCCACGGTCAGCGGCGCAAGACCGCTGACCAGCATGATGTCTGCAACGCGCCGATCCGCATCAGTGGTGGCACGCATCAGCAGCATCATGGCGACCATCAGCACAAGCACGGCAATCACCGAGGCGAAGATTGTGGTCAGCCACGTGTTGTGGTGCCAGCGCCACCAGCCCAAGACGCCCGAGGCAAGGATCACACCGGTCCCCACCATCCCCGCGCCGACCTGCACCGCGACAACTGGGTCGATCGAGGCGAATCGCTTGCTGAGATTCGACGCAACCGCAGTGGAGATGTGCTCGATGACCTGCGACCGGTGTTCGGTGTCCGGGATGAACCGGATCCACAGCCGGTCGCCGTCATAGACGTCTTGTTCGGTCAGCGACTGGGTAGCACGCAACGGCGAGCCGTCGATCAGGCACAACGCCCATCTACCGCGCCCAGCGGCCTCCAACGTCGACTCGCCGAGCTCCCGCAGCCGACTGTTGACCACCTTCAGCAACGGGTCGGTCATCACCGAAACGGGAGCATTGGCGTCGAGCAGAACCCCGATCTGGACGCCCTCGCCAGCCATGATGCCAACTACGACCGCCCGCGGCGAAGATACGCCCTCAAGTTCGGCCTGTGGAGCATCAGCTACTGCGGTCATCGTTCTGTACCCCCTGCTGTGGCGAACGTGTTACTCCGTGACTTCAGCCGCGCCCGGGGCTCTGTCGGTACATACACCGTCGGTACATACACCGAAGCGCCGTAGCCCGCTTTCATTTGCGGCTCGACTAACTCCAATTTCATTTGCCTCGCCTTGCGACTAATAGTTGTAGTTGCCGTTGTTTTTCAGTTTTACTGCGGATTCTAGAGCAGTATGCCGTGTTGCCGTCTCAATCGCATTTTATGCTTAAAAAGCTTGCTGCACGCGCAATTTCGTCGCTTCCTATCAAACTCTGCTATGCGTTTTCCACTCGCCGTATGGCAGCGTGTCGAGCACCGTCTTCACGCCGACTTGCACCAGCTGAGGGGTGGCGGGACAGATAGCCAACCAGGCCTCACCGGAACCGGCGGTCCGCGCTTGCTGATACAGCGCGATACGCCCACCGGATCCGTCTTTGAGAGACAGCACCGAGGCACTCGGGCCTTTGGCGTCATCCCGGTACTGCCGCGCGTAGACCGCCACTTCGGCTGCGGGGTCCGATAGCGCTTGCCCCAATGCCGCAACCGTGGACGCGCTGATGCCCATCCGGCGCAGATCCCCCCCGGAAAAGACGTTGAAGCCGGACTCCTGCCAGGATTTGGTGGCTTCCAGCATTTCCTCCAGCGGCACGTTGACCGCGTTGATCGCGGCCGGGTCCGCGTGGTGGATAGACTCCAGGCCGTCAATCACCAACGCGGCGATCGACGCGCTGTCGGAAACGGATACGTCGTCGACGGTGATGTCATTGCCAACGCGAACGGCCGACACCCAGTGCTGGCCACGACGGGCCAACACCACCCGAAATTCGTTGTCGGGAATGTCGCGCGAACCGGGCGGCTGGTCCTCGTTGTCGACGACTCCATACAGCAGTTTGCCCCGCGAAAGCAGGGCGACAACTTCGAAGTCAGGTGCGGCTAGCACCCTCATCCGGGCGGCTACCTGTTCGTTCACCGTGTCCCCGACGACGATGCCCTGCTCGCGCATGACCGCCATGCCCGGGTGTTCATTGAGCCAGTCGTTCGAGTCGGTGGATACGTACGGCCGGCACCGTAGTTCAGGCGCAACGTGCCGGATATCCAGCAACGCCTGAAGCATCCAGAAGCCGTCCACGTTGACGGTGATATCGGTGCGCGTACTTTGTTGATCCATCCCTACCTCAGATATCGACGTGGCTGTTGACTGCAGGACACGGCAGCACACCGGTTGGTTGGTGTGCTGCCGCGCCTGAAGTTAGGTTTTAGGCCCAGCTAGAGCCGACGGCGCTGTCGGTCTGCGCCATGTTGTTGCCGGCAGCCTGAACCTTCTGGCCGTGCGAGTTGGCCTGCTCGTAGATCACCTGGAAGTTGCGACCCAACTGGGTGATGAACTCCTGGCAAGCCACCGAACCGGCGCCACCCCAGAAGTCACCGGCAGCCAGCACATCGCGAACGATGGCCTGGTGCTCGGCCTCCAACGAGGCGGCCTGCGCGCGGATGAGGGCGCCGTGGGCGTCAACATCCCCGAACTGGTAATTGATGGTCATATTGGTGTTCTCCTAACCTGAGAAAAGCGTACGCAGCCGTGGCTTTGCGCGCTAGCCGCGGAGGACCTGCTGGGAAGCCTGCTCTTGCTGCTCGTAGTTGTTCGCGTCGCGAACGAGACCGTCGCGCACGCTGTGCAGCATGTTGACGATGTTGCGGAAAGCGGTGTTCATCTGGCCCATGGTGTCCAGCGAGGTGGCCGAGGCCATACCGCTCCAGCCCGCGCCGGCGATGTTCTGCGAGGACGCCCACATCTTGCGGGCCTCGTCCTCAACCGTCTGGGCGTGCATTTCGAAACGGCCCGCCATGTCCCGCATAGCGTGCGGGTCGGTCATAAAGCGTGCAGTCACCTGAATTTCTCCTTGTGTATTGGCTGGTTGGTTGTCAGTTAGATCGTGTATTCGGTTGTGGTGAGCGCGATGGCCGATCAGCTACGCGCTCACGCAACCGCCGGCCCAAAAGTTACGGATGCCCCCCCTCCTTTCGGTCAGCCAGCGGTCACCGAGCATTTCAGCGCGGTGCGACATACATCGCCCCCAAACCTCGATGTCCGATTCGACGAAGCACTTCACAACTGCCGGGAGCGTCGTCGCAGCCGAGCGATCAGAGCCAGAATTCACCCACCGATGGGAGGTTTGTGTTGCGCTCACCGCAGCGCCTGATCCCTCCCCCGGTCTGAGACCGACAGTGCGGTCAGCCGGCAGCGGCCGCGTTGGCGGCTTCGGTGGCCGCATACGAACCGGAGCTTGTTGCAAGCGTGTTAACGAACATTTCGTGAATGGCCGCGGCTTGGGCGCTAACGGCTTGGTACATCTGCGCGTGGGCGGCGAACTGAGCGGCGGTCAGCGCTGACACCTCGTCGGCGGCCGCGGGTACCACTCCGGTCGTCGGCGCCGCCGCTGCCGCGTTCTGCGCGCTCATCGTGGTGCCTATACCCTGCAGGTTTACGGCTGCAGCAGCCAGCGCCTCCGGCTGTGTGGTCACAAACGACATGCTGTATTCCTCCCTAGATTATCCCCGGCGCCCATCTAGTGCAGAGACTAGATGACTGTGTGACGCCAGGTTGCCTTCTACGGGGCCTGTTTGCATTTGTTCACGCGATAGCACCGTGAATTCACCTGTAGTAACGACACAGTAACAGCGCTCGATGCACCTAGCATCCCACTCAGCAAACTCACAGTCAAGGATGTGCGGCTGCTGGCCGAAGAGCGCGCGACGGGGCATTTTGCGGCGTCTAGCTGCCAGCGCGACAGCCATCCGGTCGGCCGCGAGGCTCGTTCGGCGCTGCCGTGACGGTGCTACAGCAATACGGTGGGGCAGTTTCGGTGGGCCGGCTCGATGAGCGCCGGCCGTCTTGATCCACCGCGGATTCGCGCAACTAGTTAACGACTCTGAGTCCGAAACTCGCGACCACGGTCGGTCATGGGCGCTCGGGGCCCGGACAGCCCCAAACGAAGACGTTGTCGTCATACTCACTTCCCCCCTCCTCCCCTGGCATATCAGGGCTCCGGCGTTGTTGATTAGCAGGCTTGTGAGCTGGGTTGATGATCTTTGGTGCCGCGCTATTGGGGCCGGAGTGTAGGCACGGGCTATCTGGAGAACGATCGAGTTGGTTACTGTTCGTCGTTGGTCTGGAGTTGCCCGTGCCTACCGTTTCAGTATTGCGTGTGTCGTCGGTTCCAGAGGTGTTCGACCGCTGGAGTCCTGGTGAGCGCAGCGAGTTCATCGGATCGGAGTTTCTCGATGTGTTGGCCTCGGTGCCAGACCCGAGGGGCCCACGCGGTCGGAGGTATTCGCTGATGGCTTTGTTGGCGATCGCGGTTCTGGCCACTGCCGCGGGGATGCGCGGCTATGCTGGTTTTGCCACATGGGCGGCCACCGCTCCCGATGATGTGTTGGCCCAATTAGGGGTCCGGTTCCGGCGGCCCAGTGAGAAGACCTTCCGCGCTGTTTTGTCTCGGCTAGACCCCGCCGACCTCAACGCCAGGATGGGCAGTTACTTCACTGCACACGTGGCCAGCAGCGACCCCAGTGGATTGGTGCCGATCGCGTTGGACGGCAAGATGCTGCGTGGTGCTTTACGCGCCAAAGCGACAGCCACGCATCTCGTGTCGGTGTTCGCCCACCGTGCCCGATTGGTGCTCGGTCAACTCGCTGTCGCCGAGAAAAGCAATGAAATTCCCTGCGTACGTGCCCTGCTCACGCTGCTGCCGGGTAGCTTGCGGTGGCTGGTCACCGTGGATGCGATGCATACCCAGGTCGTCACCGCGAAGTTGATCTGCGCCACCTTGAAGTCGCACTACCTGATGATCGTCAAGTCCAACCAAGCCAAAATATTTGCGCGTATCACCGCGCTGCCCTGGGCCGAGGTGCCCGCAGCCGCTACCGACGACTCCCGCGGCCACGGCCGTGTCGAGACCCGCACCCTGCAAATCATCACCGCTGCACGAGGAATCGGCTTCCCCTACGCAAAACAAATCATCCGGATCACTCGTGAACGCTTGATCACCGCCACCGACCAGCGCAGCGTGGAGGTGGTCTATGCCATCTGCAGCCTGCCGTTCGAGCACGCCCGCCCTACCGCGATCATGGCCTGGATGCGTCAACACTGGGGAATCGAGAACAGCCTGCACTGGATACGCGACGTCACCTTCGACGAAGACCGTCAAAGGGCACATACCGGAAACGGCGCACAGGTCCTAGCAGCGCTACGCAACACCGCGATCAATCTGCACCGCCTCAACGGCGCCGACAACATCGCCGAAGCCTGCCGGATCACCGCTTTGACCGCCAACCGCCGCCTAGACCTCCTCAATCCACAATTCCCCAGCTCACAAGCCCGCTAATCAACAACGCCGGAGCCCTGCCTGGCATATCCAATCAGTCCCGCCGCCCTATTACTAGGGTCGCCATCCGGCGGGTGCGCCGTGGCCGTAGAGCGATCCCTCCTCGGGCCGATACTGCGGGCAATACGCGTCAATAGCCGCGCCGACAAAGTAGCCGGAGTGATATCCGGGCATGGAACTGCTGTTGAGCACGTCGTAAGCGACCTCTGTTGGCGTCATGCCGCTGTCAAGCTTCTGGCACACAATGTGGGCGGCCAAGATCGCGTGCGAGGGCGAAATGTGGTCTGTGATGCCCTCGGACTGCAATTCCGAGAGAAATCTGTCGTCATTATTGTCCGCGTGAGCGGTTGCCACAGTTCCCAATGGTCCAAGTAACGCGATTGCGACAACTAGAAGGCGTTTTAACATTTTCGGTGCTCCCTTTGAGCTGAGGCTCCTTGCTGACGATGTGGTCCGGCAGGGGGCGATCTGCGTTGCCTGGCTAGCCAGCGGGAAGTGGGCGCGCCATGACCGTCGGTTTGAACCCGTATCGGGGACCTGAACCGACCCCACGTCCGGCACCCGTGGCGCCCACGGGCATGCCGTCGACCACGTTCGCCGCCTCGGGCGAGGTGATTGGCTCACTGACCGCCTGGACCGTTGGGCGCACGGCCTCTGCAACCGATGCACCCGGCCAGGATGCCGGGACCGCCAAGTGTCCGACGTGGGCGCCGCTGCCCAATCCGGCCGCCACCTGGCTGCCTGCACTGCCGATCGCACCGAGCGCGCCACCCAGCCCCGGGACCTTCGGCAGGGCTGCTGCCGCGGCGGCAGCCGGCTGAGTTATCAACCCCAGCGTCTTGGCCATCTGAACACCGAAGTTGCCCATACCGACGCTGAAGTACGGAAGACCTTCGGTGTTGTAGAAGAAGCTGGCGTAGTTGGAGTAGCCCTGCATGAACGTTCCCAGGTTGTTGGGCAGCACGGTCTGCCCGGTCAACAGGAACCAAATCTCGGTCAGGATCGGATTACTCGCCCCCAGCTGCGACACGAAGCTCTGCGTTCCGCTCGGCGAGGCGAGCTGTCCAAGCTGGCTGGTGATCTGGCTGAGGAAACTCTGGACCGTGCTTTGGGTGGAGGCCGCCGACGTCGCTTGCGCCGCACTGACCGCGGCACCCTGAGTGGTACTGGCCGCCGGATTGGCTATCGTCGGAGCCTCGGTAAACGACTCGATCTTCGTGGCAAGTGCAGATGAGGCGGCATAGTTGTACATCGCCGACGCATCTTGAGCCCACATTTCCGCATACTGGGCTTCCAATTGGGCGATCACACCGTTGTTCAAGCCGAACATGTTGGTCTGCAGCGCCTGAGTCAGTTCGGCACGGTTGGTGGCGATCAACGGCGGAGGCACCACGGCGGCGAACGCCGTCTCGAAGGCCGCCGCGGCCGACTGAGCCTGCGTGGCCGCGTGCTCGGCCTGGCCGGCGGTGACCGACATCCAGGTCATGTAGGGCTCGACGGCCTGTGCCATCGTTGCGGAGGCAGGCCCCATTCACTCTTCGCTGGACAGCTGGGTGATCACCGTGAGGTAGCCCTGGGCTGTCGAATTCAGTTCGGCGGCCAGCGCGTTCCAGGCTGAGGCCGCCGCAACCATCGATGATGATCCCGGCCCCGCATACATCAGCGCCGAGGTGACCTCGGGCGGAAGCATCCCATAATCCATCGCCATTTCCGGACCCCCTAGCCGGCCGCGGCCGCGTTGGCCGCTTCGGTCGCCGCGTACGACCCTGAGCTGATGCCCAGGGTATTGACGAACATTTCGTGAATCGCCGAGGCTTGAGCGCTCACGGCTTGATACATCTGGGCATGTGCGGCGAACTGAGCCGCGGTCAGCGCCGAAACCTCATCGGCTGCCGCGGGCACCACACCCGTAGTGGGTGCTGCCGCGGCGGCATTCTGGGAGCTCAGCGTCGAGCCGATGCCCTGCAAGGTGCTGGCTGCCGCCGCCAGGGCCTCCGGCTGTGTGGTCACGTATGACATAGGAGTTCCTCCTCATCACCCGCGGGCCCGAAGACCGTCGGGATTTGATTGCTATCAACGCTAATTGGAACCGGCTTCGCGGCGCCCCTTCGCTGCGAAATACTCATCGTCGAACAGTCACTCTTCATCCGCTCTTCATTTACTGGCAACCTTTGAATCCGATGACGGTCACACGCAGTGGTTGTTGAGGCCATGACATCAACCTGCCGACGGCGGTCTGGTCAGGACGGGGTAGCGGAATCCGTAGCGCACGCCCAGGTTGCCGGTGCGCTGGGCGCCGCGCGATCCAACCGGGAATCCGCGCAGCGCGGCGTTCAATCCGTTCGCAGGGTTCGCTTCGCCCGGTGAGGTAGTGAAATTGGTGCTCACGAGGCTTCGTGGATGCTTGTTCCACCGCACCGGGAGTGGTGCCCCAGCTGGCCGGAACCGATAGGCCGCCGACCTTGCTGGACGACGCAAAGCTCGCCATCGGGTGCCAATGCCAGGTATCAGCGCCCAAGGCGGCGAATTCGGGTGTCGGGTACCAGGCACCACCGGCACCGGCCGTGGTTCCCCCGGGGCCGAAGGTCAACTGCTGGGCTATCGACCAGCCGGAGTTGCCTATTCCCACACCGAAGTAGGCCTGCAGTGTTTGCCTCAGCGCGTTGTACATGCCGGGATAGAGGCCGGCATAGTTGTTGTCCGGCGTCGGCAGCCCGTAGGTCAGGAAGTTCTGTACTTGCGTCTGAATGATCTGCCACACGGTTGGCGATGACGCCGCCGACGGCGACATCGACGACACTGAAGACAATGAAAGCTGCTGCAGTCCGGGCACTCCGGCGGACGACAGCAGCTGCGGGATGGTGGCCGTGATGGTCTGCGCGGAGTCTCCAGCCGGCGTGGCAGCGGCTTGGGCAACGACAGCGGACTGACCTCCGGCCGCGTTCACCGAGGTGGTATCCGGTGGTGGCGCGAACCGCGGCAACTCCGTGGCCAGCGCCGACGAGCCGGCGTAGCTGTACATGGCGGCGGCGTCTTGCGCCCACATCTCCATGTATTGAGCTTCTGTGGCCGCGATAGCCGGGGTGTTCTGGCCAAAGACATTGGTCGCCACCAATGTCATCAACAAGACCCGGTTGGCGGCAATCACAGGCGGCGGCGCCGTCATCACAAATGCGGTCTCGTAGGCCGCCGCCGCCGCGCGGGCCTGGCTGGCCGCGGTCTCGGTCTGGGCGGCCGCCGCGCTGAGCCAAGTCACATAAGGAGCAACGGCCGACATCATCGAGCGCGATGCCGGGCCGAGCCATGGTGAGCTAGTCAGCTCTGCAATCACCGAACTGTAACCAGATGCCGCAGAGCTCAATTCGGCCGCCAGAGCATCCCAGGCCGACGCAGCAGCCATGATTGGCCCCGATCCAGGGTCGGTATACATTCGGCCTGAATTTATCTCGGGAGGCAACGCCCCGAAATCAAACACCCACCCCTCCTAAAGCCGCCCACGATCGCAATCGCGATCCGGACACAGCAATGCCACCCCAGCATCGGCCAGCGAGGCCGCGACCGTTCGTGTAATCACCACCTTCTGCCCCCCGGCCCAGCTGGTTGAAGCCGTCTCGCCAAACGGCCTCAGCACTGCGAACGGGCGTTACTCGTTGATCCGGCATGGTCTTCGAGACACGTCGCGGTGCGAAAGATGCGCGCCAGGAATTTTTCGGGCGCGGCGTTGTCGAGAGCATCTGCAGCTACCGTCACGGCCAACTTGTGGTCATCAGCGCATGAGCTTTCAGCCTCGAGAAGACCGCATCTTAGCACCATCATGCAACAGCTGCCACGTTGCAGAACTATTGCATATGGAACACATTAGATGACCCGACCGGCCTCCGGCGCCGAAGACGCCAACTATTCATTCCCCGTAAACCATAGTTAAACTGCTGTTAACCTAAATACAACTATCCGTTAACGTTTAGTTTAGAAAGACAGCGGCCGCCCGAGGTCCGTCAGGCGGCCACTTTTGTCACTCCTCGTCGAGGATGAGCGCCATTTCGGGGCAGCTAGCCACACCATCGCGGGCCACTTGCTCGTCCTCGGGTCGCACCTCGTGCTCTTCGAGAATCGAGTAGCCGGATTCGTCGATCGGAAACAGGTCTGGATCCACCGCGTAGCACTGGGCGTGGCCGACACACTTGGAGCTTTCGAGGCGAATCTTCACCGGACTTCCTCTCTCGAGTCTCAACCCAGCTTGGAGCAGGTCAGCTCGGACCACACCGATCAATAGGTAGATTAGCTTGTCGATTGATGGTCACGAGTCCCTCGTGGCCTCGGCTCCGCGGCCAATCCGTCAGATATGAACTCGGATGTGATCGATGTCGGATTGTTGGGTGTTTGCCGACCGTGCGATATTGACCGTGTCATCAAGAGTTTGGCGGCCCCGATGACCTCCGACTAGAACGGAAAACGGAAGACTTGAGCGAATGAGTACCCCCGGCGAAGGTTCGGCCAGCTCGTTTTATCTACCGCGTCTTGAATATTCGACATTGCCGCTAGCCGCCGACCGCGCGGTCGGGTGGAATACGCTGCGGGACGCCGGGCCCGTGGTCTTCATGAATGGCCACTACTACCTGACCCAGCGCGAGGACGTGCTCGCGGCGCTGCGAAATCCCAAGATCTTCTCGTCGCGGATCCTGCAGCCACCGGGCAATCCGCTGCCCGTAGTGCCCCTGGCGTTCGACCCGCCCGAGCACACCCGCTACCGCAAGGCGCTGCAGCCTTACTTCAGCCCGCATGCCCTGGGCAAGTCGCGGCCGGTACTGGAGCGCCACGCGGCAGAGATGATCGCGGGCTTCGCCGGGCGCGGTGAATGCGATGCGATGGCAGAGTTCGCACGGCTGTACCCATTCCAGGTATTCCTGGACCTCTATGGCCTGCCGCTGCAGGATCGCGACCGAGTGATCGCGTGGAAAGACGCAATTATCGGCGACAAGCTCTATCTCACCCGCGAAGAGCTCGAAGTCGGCCAACTAGAGCTGCTCGAGTACCTCAACAACGCGATCCAACAACGTCGCCAGAACCCCGGCTCAGACATGTTGTCACAGGTGATGACCGGCCCCGGCGAGTTCACTGATCTCGAACTTCTGGGCATGAGCCACCTGTTGATCCTTGCTGGTCTGGATACCGTGACCGCCGCGATCGGATTCTCGTTGCTCGAGTTGGCACGCCGGCCGCAGCTACGCACCCAGCTTCGCGATAACCCGAAGGAAATAAGGGTTTTCATCGAGGAGATCGTTCGGCTGGAGCCGTCAGCGCCGGTTGCTCCACGAATCACCACGGATTTTGTCAACGTGGGCGGCATGACGCTACCACCAGGCTCACAAATGCGGCTGTGCATGGCCGCCGTCAACCGCGACGGTAGCGACGCCATGTCCACCAATGAACTGGTCATGGACGGAAAGGTGCACCGGCACTGGGGATTCGGAGGTGGACCACACCGTTGCCTGGGCTCACACTTGGCGCGGATAGAACTGACCGTGATCGTTGCCGAATGGCTCAAGCAACTGCCCGACTTCGAACTGGCGCCCGACTACAGTCCCGAGATCGCTTTCCCGTCAAAGACGTTCGCACTCAAGTCATTGCCGCTGCGCTGGGCCTGACACGGTCAGGCCCAGCGCAGCGGGCCCGGTCTTACTTTCGCACCTCGGTCAGGGCAACCTGAACGAATACGCCGGTGTCCTCGGCCATCAGCAGGCCTCGGCCGCGAGGCAGCGGGCCACCCTTCATCTTGCCGCGAATGAAGCCCTCGTCAGGATCGGCATCCATCACCAGCAACGGCGCATTCGCCTGATGCAACGCCCGCAACATCGGGTCGCTACCTGCCGACGACCAACCACCGAAGGACCTCGTCACGATGACGTGCAAACCGACGTCAGCGGCCCGGTTGACCCAGGGAGCGGCCTTGTGCAGCGGCGAATCGAAGCCCGGTGGCAGCTGCTGGATGTCGTCGACGATCAGGAAGATCTCCGGACCACTCCACCACGACCGGGACAGCAGCTCCTCGGCTGACAGCCCAGGTGGTGGCTCCCGGCCGGCCAACACGGCGGCCAACTCGCCCATCTTCGCCTGGACGCCATCGAGGTTGTAGGCGAACCGCTCCACATAGTTGGAGCCCAGCGCGGTCAGCAGCTGACGGCGCGGGTCGATCAGCCAAACCTGCGCCGAAGGTTGCCCGGGTGGCGGAGCGGGAACGCTGGTGGCGCCCGGTGCATACAACCGCCCGATCTCGGACATGATCGTGGCCAACGTTGTGGTACGCCCACATTCGCGCCGGCCCGTCACCATCAAGTGCGAGTTCTCGGCGAAGTTGAGGTACACCGGCTGCAGATCCAATTCCGATATCGCCCAGGCAATTCCGCCGACACCAACACCTTGACGGGTATCCCGGGCGGCGAGCTGGCGCACCTGATCCACACCGAAACTCGCCGGCAGGCGACGCACCGGCGGCGCCTGGGAGGTCGTGAGCCGACTGACCGCCGCAACGACACTGTCACACTCGAAGACGTTGGTGGGGGTGCTGCCCATCGCCGGCCTCGCCACCAATGTGTGCAGGCCCGCCTGGGGATCGCTGTCCAGCCGGACGTAGTTGACCGCGACCATGCCGCCGCCGGGCTTGACCGGGACATCTTTGGCGAACCGAGAACGCACCAGCTTGGCGTCCTCCACCGCCGCCAAGCGCAGTTCAACGCGGGAACCGAACCCGCTGCGCACCGGGGGCCGCAGCTCAGATTCACGATCGGCAGTGACCACCACGTGCACGCCGAACGAGGGTCCCTGGTTGATGATCAGGTTCACCTGCTCGATCAGCACCTCGTTTTCCTCGGCGAGAGCGCGGTAGTTGTCGATCACCAGGTACACATCGCCGAAGCCATCGTTGGGCACCGGACCGGCTTCCCCACCGAATTTGCGCCGACGGAACATCTCCATCGAGGCAATTCCGTATTCCAGGAAGCTGCGCTTGCGCTCACGCACCAAGGCCAGCAGCTCGGCCACCGTCCGACGCACGCCATACGGGTCCGTCGGGCCAGCCACCTCACCCACGTGAGGCAGCTTGGAAACCGTGGTCAACGCGGTGCTGCTGTACGCCAGGCAGTAGAACTGAACTTGATCGGGCGTGTGAGTCAGCGCCGCCGAGGAAATCAGTGTCTGCAGCGCGGTCGTCTTGCCCGATCCACCCGCGCCCAAGATCAGCACGTTGGACCCGGGACCAGAGGTGTCCACGGTCCACGGCGGCTGGTCATGCTTGAACGGGCGGTCAATGACACCGATCGGGAACACCAGGTTCCGAGCGGACCCATACTCCTTCTGCCACGGGTGCCCGAGGAACCGGTTGACCAGGTCGTCGATCGCGACGGGCTGGGTCAGCGGCGGTTGCCACAGCCGGTAGGGCTCGAAGTTGATCCTGCGCAACTGATCGATGATCACGGTACCCACCTTGGGCACTCGGATGCCTTCTTCCTCGGCCTCGGCCTCGGCCTCCTCGACCACTTCGCCGTTGGCGTGCGCGACCACCTTGTCGATCTCGGGTCCGCCCACCGTTACCTCGAGTGGGGTGAATGAGTTGGTGAACAACTGCGGGCGAATGTAGTCGATGCTGTGCACCAACACCGGCGCTTCCTCGCCGTCGACGGTGATGCCGGGCTGGAAGTAGTCCCGCCAGAGGAATTCGGCCTGGAACCGGATGATGTCTTCGAGGCTCTTCCGGAAGTAGCCCAGACCTGCCTGCGCCGGCAGATTCACCGCGTTGGGCACACCCGCCGCCTGGGCGGCCCCGGCAGTACGTGCCTTCAGCACCAGGCGGTAACCCATGTTCTCCATGAGCTTTTCGGCACGGCTCTCAATGGTCTGCGAGGCCATCATCAAGTGGATCCAATAGGCACGACCCTGCCGGCCGATCGAGTCGAGCACGTCGACCGCCGTCGGCATGATGCGGAACCACTCGTAGAACTCGTCGATGACCACCACGAGCATCGGCAGCGGCGCCATGTCCTGGCCGCGTGCGCGCATCCTGCCGCGAACCGAGTTGTACTCCTTGGCGTCGTCCACACCCGCGCTGTCACAGATCGCCTTGCGCCGGGCGATCTCGCCCCACAAGGCGTCCAGGAAGCGTTCCATCAGCGCCTGGTCTTCTTCCAGGTCGGTGATGATTCGCGAGACGTGTGGCACGCCGGCGAACGGCTTCACCGCGGAACCACCCTTGAGGTCGGCCAGCACGAACTGCAGCTCCTCGGGCGGATGTCCGAGCATCAGCGATTCGATCACGGTCCGCACCAGCGTCGACTTACCGGAACCCGTGGTACCCGACATGACCCCGTGCGGGCCGTCACCACCTTCGTCGAGGGACTTCATGTCCAAGAACAGCAGCTCACCGTTGTCGGATCGGTTGCCGAACGGCGCCCGCAACCGCGACCGGCCCATGCTGTCAGTGCGGCTCCCCCACAAATAGTCGAAGTCGATGTTGCCCGGGTCGTCGATGCCGTAGTAGGCCAAGATGTCCCGAGCGCCAATGTGGGCAACCCGCTGACCGATCTCTTCGTATGCCTCGGCCAGCCGCCACTGGGCCAACTTCTGACCGAACTCCTCCGCCTCCGCGATGCTCACGTGGTCGGTCAGGGCGAAGAACCAGGCGTTGTCGTCGATCACCATCCAGGTGTCGCGGTCGCGGGGCAGCGCCTCGATCACACCAGTCTTGTCGAACTCCAACTTCCGCTCCGGGACGTTCGTCCACATCGGGGAACCGGTCAGGTCGAAGAACGTCACCCCGTCGACGCCCTCTGCGCTGATCACGTACTCCCACTGCGGGTCATCGACATCACAGATGATCACGGTGTGCGGTGTCGGCGTCTGCGCCGAGGAACTGGCGTGCCGTGGCGTGAAGGACCCTCGTCCGGCGAACAGCTCGCCTTGCTCGGCGGCGAACTCACGCACCGAGCTGTAAACCATCCGCGCGTTACCCGCCGCGTCGTAGCGCCGTGAGTCACCGAAGTGCGGAAGCCACTTCACCCATTCCCACTCGGCCAGATCGGAACTGACGACGATGAACTGCACGTGGTCAGGCCCGTGCGAAAAGGTGAGCTGGCAGATGATTGCACGCATCAGTCCCAACGCCTGCTCGCGCTCTCCGACCAGGGCATACCAGGGTTCGACAAGCAGCGAAATCATCTTGGGCAGGTTGTAGACGACGCTTTGATAGCGCCCGAATTCCTGCAACGCCTTACCGGTCACCGGCTCGAGTTCGATGTCGGTCGGCATGTTCTGCGGCTCACCCCAGGTCACCTCGGGGCGGGTCATGCCGACACCGACGCGCACGACCCCGAAGTTGAGGTCTTTGCCGTCGGGTTTGCGTTCCCACATTCGCGGCGAACCGACAGCCGCTGCCAGGATGCTAGGCGCCGGATGGAACCAGCGATAGTTGGAGTCCATGCTGTCCGCAGACTCCTGAGCCGTCTCGCGCAGCATGTCCAGCATCAGCATGAACTGGGCCCGCATCGCATCGAGCTTGGGGCGGCTCATCTGCTGCTGTCCGCCCGCGCCGACGCTGCGGAACATCATCATCATGATTCCGACCATCATGAAGATGGGGAAAATCGAGCCGACGCCGCCGAAAACGTGCGAACCGCTGGCAAACACCATGGCCACCATGCCGCCAAGCAGGCCGACCACGACGACGCCAACGACAATCAACCACCAGGGCTTCCCCTCTGGCGGGGGGATGCTCAACGGTGTTGGCAGAACGATGTTTTCGGGCTTGATTACCGGCGCCTTCTCGGGCGTCGGCCGGGCGAATCCACGTTTCACTTCGGTACCACCAACTCTGCTGGGCTCATATCCATCGGTAGCGTGTCGTGCTCCACCAACGCATCCGCACGTGACAACGTCGGGCCTTGTGGCAATAGCCGCAGCACCACCCAGGGTGCCGGGCTGGGCGTCAACCCCAATCCCAACGCTTCACGCGCTTCTTTGGTGTCCTCAACCCCGAATCGCGCACCGGCTTCGGTAAGCCACCACAGCGATTCAGTTGTCTGGGCGGCCGGGTTGTTTCCGGTAACGGCGACGAAGTTCGCAAAGTTGGGGCCGAAATAGACCTGGTCAGCCTCGCGGCCGGACATGTCCGCCTTCGCCAAGTCGACCACCTTGTTCATCTCGTGTGGCGCGACTGGAATGTTGGGTCCGGAAATCACCTGAATCCGGGACCGGTTCTCACCGGCGGTCCGTTCCCACCACCAGCAGGTTGAGGGATTGTCCCGAATGTCCATCACATTCAGCGGGTCGTCGGGGTAGGCGGACAGATCCAGCCTGTTGACCACCGGCATCTTGGCCAGCGAGGAGGGCTGCACCGTGACCGGCTTGGTGTTGCCCGGGCGTCCCGCGTTTTGCAGGATCTGGGCCACCAGTGGCGGGAGAGTCTGCACACCGTCGGTCAAGACCAGCGAATACTGCTGCGGTCCACTGATCTGAGGCGTGACGATCACCGTCCCGACGGGCCCGGGAGCACCCGGGAACGTCGCCGCCGCACCGTCATCGGGCACCTCCGGAACTACCAACTCCGGTCCAACCGGCAGCGCGTCATAGAGCGCATGGCTCATCGGACGTGCCTGAGTGACTTGTTCGGGCGTCAGCCCCAACGGCAGCAGTACCGACCGGTCTGTGGCGTCGATGCGGGAGCGACGTCCTTCGCGGATCACCCAGGCATCACCCCCGTAGCGCAAGACCACCGCGTCGGAGCCCTTCAGCACCCGCCGGTGACCAGTTAGGTCGGGTGTGCCGTCGATAACGGTCACCGTTACGCCGTGCGGCGACTGCGGCATGGTCGACGGACCCGCTACGGTGTCGCACACTAGCCAGGACGACGTGGCAGGACTTGCTGGATTGAAGTCCGACGGCGCGCCAGGGATACCCACCAGCGGCCCATGCGGCATCGAGTCGATCTGGCTTCCCCGAACCAGATGCGGGTTGGAAGCCCGCCCGGTGATCAGTCGTGCCGACGCCAGGTTGAGCGCTGGGTACAACCGGTCCCCTACCCGAACATAGAGAGCGCCGGAATCGCGGTCGGCGATGATCGGGGAATCGTTGATCTGGCCAGAGGGGCTGATGAACGACCAAAGCAGCGATCCCAGGCAGATCACCAACGCCGCCGACACCGATGCAACGACGGCAAGCGTCTGACGACGGCCCGGCTCGATTTCCATCCGCACGCGCCAGCGGGTTAATGCCATCGCGGTTCGACGGGCCAGGAACTGATAACCCGTTACCTGCGTCCGCGTCGACAACCCGAGGCCGTAGCCTGACCCCCGCTGTCCGCGGCCTTGTTCAGCCACGTTAGATCACCTTTCGCTCTGTTTCAGAACGCCTGGATGCTGGCCTGGATACCCGGCGTAACGCTGATCACGTTGACAACCGTAGGGCACCGGGCCAGAAGTCGCCATGCGACGCTGACCGTGCTGGACCCCCCAAGGATTCGCTGTGTCTCCTGTGCATGTTAGCGGCGAATCGCCGGCGTGGCGCGCCAAGTGGCAAACACCCGGCCGCAGGTCGCTGACCTGCGGCGCAGTGCGACGATGCGGTCGATGTCGGGTGGGTGGGCCCCGTCAAGGTCGCCCTGCGCGCGACGCGTCCTCAGGGTTGGACGCAAGATGGGCGACATGACGGAGCTTGCGCCCTCGCTGGTCGAACTCGCCCGCCGGTACGGCATCGCCACCGAGTTCCAGGACTGGAGCGGCCAGTGCATACCCGTCTCTCAGGACACTTTGGTGGCCGTGCTGGCTGCCCTCGGCGTTCGGGCGGACACCGAACAGCGGCGCAACGCCGCCCTGACCGAGAACCTGCGGTCGTATTGGACGCGCTCGTTGCCGGCGACCATCGTCTCGCGTGCTGGCGCGCAAACGCGTTTTTGGGCGCATGTCACTCACGGCGCTCCGGCCGACGTCTGGCTGCAGCTCGAGGATGGCACGCTGCGTGGCGAGGTGGCGCAGATCGACAACTTCGCTGCGCCGTTCGAGCTGGACGGTCGCTGGATCGGCGAAGCCAGCTTCGTGCTGCCTACCGATCTGCCGATCGGCTACCACCGGGTGTATCTGCGATCCCACGACTACGAGACCAGCACGGCCCTCATCATCACCCCGGATTGGCTGGGGCTGTCGGAAAAGCTCGGAAACCGTCGAGCCTGGGGCCTGGCCACGCAGCTCTATAGCGTTCGATCGCGGCGGTCCTGGGGTATCGGAGACCTGACGGACCTGACTGATTTGGCGCTCTGGTCGGCCTACCGCCATGGCGCCGACTATGTATTGGTCAACCCGCTGCATGCGGCGGCACCGACCGCGCCCATGGAGCCCTCGCCCTACCTGCCGACATCCCGGCGATTCTTCAATCCGATCTACCTTCGTGTCGAGGCGATTCCGGAATACGCCGATCTACCCAAGCGAGGGCGGGTACGCCAACTGCGTGAGAACGTGCAAAGGGGGGCGGACCAGGTCGCCGTCATCGACCGCGACGGGATATGGGCGGCCAAGCGCGCAGCCCTCACCCTGGTCCACCGGGTACCCCGCTCGGCGGGGCGTGAGCTGGCCTATACCGCGTTCTGCGACCGGCAGGGCCGAGCTTTGGATGACTTCGCCACCTGGTGCGCGCTGGCCGAGCGGTACGGCGATGACTGGCACCGTTGGCCGAAGCCGCTGCAGCATCCCGATGCCTCTGGCATCGCGGCTTTCGCGACCAAGCACGCGGATGCCATCGACTTCCACCGGTGGTTGCAGTGGCAACTCGACGAGCAGCTAGCCGCGGCGCAGTCGGAAGCGACCGGTGCCGGCATGTCGCTGGGGATCATGCATGACCTCGCCGTGGGCGTTCACCCCAACGGGGCCGACGCGTGGGCCCTACAGGACGTGCTGGCCTTGGGCGTCACCGCGGGCGCACCCCCGGATGAGTTCAATCAGCTCGGGCAGGACTGGTCGCAACCGCCATGGCGGCCGGACCGACTCGAGCAGCAGGAGTACCAGCCGTTTCGCGCGCTCATCCAGGCTGTGCTGCGGCACTCAGGCGGGGTCCGGATCGACCACATCATCGGGCTGTTCCGGCTCTGGTGGATTCCCGAGGGAGCCGCCCCAACCGAGGGTACTTATGTGCGCTATGACCACGAGGCCATGATCGGCATCGTCGCGCTGGAAGCGCATCGCGCCGGAGCTGTGGTCGTCGGCGAGGATCTCGGCACCGTCGAACCTTGGGTGCGTGACTACTTACTCCTGCACGGCTTGCTGGGCACCTCGATCTTGTGGTTTGAGCTCGACCGGGACGGAAACGGTGACCCGCTTCCGGCCGAACGCTGGCGGGAGTACTGCTTGTCGTCGGTAACCACGCACGATCTTCCGCCGACAGCCGGGTACCTGGCCGGCGACCACGTGCGATTGCGCGAAACGCTGGGGCTGTTGACCCGACCGGTGGAGGTCGAATTGGAGGCATACCGGGCGGAGCGAGCCGCCTGGCTAGCGGAATTGCGCCGCGTTGGCCTACTCGACGAAGCGGCCGGAGCCGGCGTAACAGCCGGGCCGGAAGACGACCCCGAACAGGTCGTGCTCGCGTTGTATCGCTACCTGGGGCGGACACCGTCACGGCTGCTGGGGGTGGCACTGACCGACGCGGTTGGCGATCGGCAGACCCAAAATCAGCCGGGAACCACAGACGAGTATCCGAACTGGCGAGTTCCGCTGGCCGGCCCCGACGGCCGCCAGGTGCTGCTGGAAGACATCTTCAGCAATGCCAGGGCCGCCAGGCTGGCCAACGCCGTTCGCGATCAGACGACGCCAGAAAGTATCCGGTAGTCCGGTCGGCTTCGGCGGCGACGGGCGTGGCGCCAAGTTGGCCGCTGCCAGCTGTCTCGCTAAAACCGTTGCGTGACTGCAGATTCAAGCCAGGCCATCGCTCTGGGCTACCGCAACTGCGCCAGGTTGCGCACCGAGGTGTGCACCTCGGATCGGAGGATTCTGGCTACCAGCCGCCCAATCGGCCCACCTAGCGGACCCCCCGGTCATATCGGCGGTCAGGTGAAATACCGATCCCGGGTGACCCGCCGCGACGGTCATCGCCACCGCGAGCCGCACTCCGCCCCGCCCACGCCCCCGCAGCTCTATGTACTTCGGCTGGTCGTATTCGGTAACCGTCCAGCCGATGACGTTGCGGAAGCTCATCGAACCGGTCTAGATCCGAAGCGACCGTCCAGGCGGTAGCGGGCTCGAGATCCGATGACGTCGAAACCTCCACGCGAGCCATGAGCCAGCCCCACTCCCCCTGTTGCCCCTCTTGCCGGCGACACCGGCTCGTCCCCAAACAGGACCGGGGGCGTCGTTCGGGTTCGCATACCCAGCCCCGGCCGGCAGCTAAACGAGAAACGACCCCAGCGGGGCGGCGCCCTAAGCAGTTGTCAGCGGTTGCCCCATCAGGCCAGCAGCCCCGGCGATAGCTATTGATCGCACTGTCGGACAACGGGATTGATGACGATCGGCTAGCCGGACCAAGGGGATCTGGCTAGATTCCGGTCCAGGCGTCGTCCAACTGGGTCGCCACATCGATGATCTGCGCGGCTTGTGAATGCGGTGCGTCGATCTCGTCCGCGACGTACTGGGCGATGAAACGCCGAATCTCACCGTCAACGCCCGCAAGAATGCGCAGGACCTCTCCCCTGATGGATTTCGAGGACACATTGACCGTGATGTCCGACGGACGCGGTTTCGATACGTCGACTATCAGCAGTAGCGGCTCGGCGGCGCGCGCGGTCGCGCGCAACGCGATGTCACCGGTCACCGAGAATCGCTGCTTGTCGAGGCGCAGATCCAACAGAAGATCGATCGACAAGGGAATGTGGATGACGAAGGTGATCAGATCACCCAGCTTTCGGGTCACCCGCGGATCCTGGATTTTGACTTTCGCACTGACTTTGGCGATGCCTCCGGGGCCCTGAGCGATCGGTTCCATCGCGAACTCGCTGCCCGCGATGTCGGCGAACGCCGCCGCGACGCGGTCCGGGGTGACGGCAACCTCAAAAAACCTGCGGCCGAAGTCCTCGTAGGAGACGTAGTCGTGATTTTGCATAGGTTTATACCGTCTCATGTCACCTGCTGAAATGGACACTGATCCGCTCGCGTCGCACAAATATGCCACCTGGGCGCAGGACAGCGAGTGCCGGTGGGGTATCGACCTGTGTGATCTGCAACATGAGCTGGTGACTTGTGAACAACCCCACATGCGGCCGCCTCGATTCGGTGTGTCGGGCGCCGGCCTGCCACCCTTGAACTAATTGGAGGTGTTTGGAGTCTGATGTGCGCCCAGAAATATCCTGAGCAGCGCTCGACCACCTCGCGGATCGAGGGGCTGCTCACCTGGCTTGGTGGCGGGCACTGGCGTGAACTCGGTGAGCGCCATGAGAGGTCCACGCACGCCGTCGCGGGCGCTGTTGTGGCCTTCGGAGCCGTGTTGGCCTGGCTCGTCGCCGGGCTGGCGGTGAGCGAATCGGTGAGCTGGCCCGGCTGGGCCGTGGTTGGCGTGACACTGGTGTTCGGCTTGCTGATTGGAGCGGTTACCCGCGGCACCGCTAGTGCTCTCACTCGACGCTGGCCCAGCATCGTGTGACGCGCCGCGGTCGCGGTCGCCGT
This sequence comes from Mycobacterium pseudoshottsii JCM 15466, assembly GCF_003584745.1. Lineage (NCBI taxonomy): Bacteria > Bacillati > Actinomycetota > Actinomycetes > Mycobacteriales > Mycobacteriaceae > Mycobacterium > Mycobacterium pseudoshottsii. The sequence goes on along the minus strand of NZ_AP018410.1, from coordinate 2,968,514 downwards.
CGGCGTGGTGGTGGGCGAGCTCGCCGCGCTTGTCGCATTCTCCGGTTCGATTGACCGATACCTCGACGAACATGCCCTGCGCAACGCGCAGACAGCCCCGGCCGTGGCAGCGGCTTCGGAGTCGCTACGGCAATCGCGCACGGCGCGCCGCTCGCTGGACAACGCGGTCGAAGAAGCTCGCGTCCATCTGGATAGCGCCCTGGTGGTTGCCCGGTGCGAGTACCACCCCACGGCAGACTGCCCACAGACCAGGATCACCGGCGTTTCCGGTCGCGGACCCGAAACACGAACGGCGAATCAGCTTCTCGCGGACTCGCAACGCGAGTTGGACAACGCGCTGGCGGCCCGGGCTCGCCAAGCATCCAACCTGGACGCCAAGGTGGCTCGTGATGAGCAAGCGCTGGCCGAAGCCCAACGCGCGGTGGTCGCCAACGCTGGTGGCGGGCTGGGCACGCGCTGGGTGGCGATGAACGCGCTGACATTCGCCAGCAAGGGCGCGTTGGCGTTGCGGCTGCTGACGATCGCGTTCTTTGCGCTTGTGTACTTGTTGCCGCTGATCCTGTGGCTCTGGCGGGGCGAGACGACTCACGACCGCCATGCGGCGGCGCGCGCGCAGCGCGAGCGTGCCGAGCTCGACGCGGACACCGCTATCGCGGTCAAACGGGCCGAAGTGCGCCAGGCCGCCGAAATCATGTGGGCCGAGCACCAACTCAATCAGACCCGCATGGCCATCGAGGCCCAGGCCGAAATCGACCGTGCGCAACAACGCCGCCGCGTCATCGAAGCACTGGAGCTTCCGATGCACGCTTCGTCGCAACGTACCGACGAGCCAGTGGAGGAAGACATGTATCTGCCGATCGCAGCCGAAGCAGAAGCCGCCGCCAGCCGGGCAGTCGCAGAATTGCCGGCCGGGGCAGCGAAAGCCGATACTGACACGACCCATCACCTTCCGGCGCAGGTCGAGTCGAGCCCGACGGTAGAGCGGCACGAGCAGGACCGCGCGGCGCCGCTGATCCCGTCGATTCCTGACGCCACAAAAGCCGCGGCGCGCTGGATTCGCCCGTTGGTGCCCCCGTTCGTCGCGCGTGTCATCGACAACACCACCCAGCCGATCCGCAGCGCGCGTCAGGTGTTCGAAGAAGTTGAGGAGATCGCTTTTTCGTTCAAGCGCACGCGCAAGGTAACGGTGAACACCGAGAGTTCCGACGACCATCGCGAGCAGCCCGCACCCCAATCCGCCGGTGCCGATGCTCCAGCCCCCGTCAATCGCATCGCTTCGTCGCGCGGAGACGCCGAATCGGGCAGTTGGGCCGAAGACGGCGAAGGACTGGAAACCCACCAGGGGCAGCCCTCGCTGGGGCAGGTGCCTGCCGCAGATGTGGTGGGACTGCCGGTCGGGACGACAAAGCAGCACGGCCGGCGCGAATTGGCCGAACGGGAGGGCCCACGCGAGCTGCGGTCGCCCGACGGTCCGCGCCAGCTCCCGCCCGGCAAATAGTCGTGCGGCTTGCGACAGCGGTCGCACCACAGCGGCGGCGTATTATCCTGCCGACGCGTGGAATCGGTGCCGACAGCAGTGACACCCACCGTTGTATCTGGCCGGATTTCATACGGATTGGGAGCAGGACAGAATCTCGTGGATCTCATCACGGCGGTAAACGCAGGGTCCAGCCCAAAGGAGTTCCCCGCACGAGCGATCGGGATGCGGGTCCGCGCATGAAGGTCAGCGTCTTTCTTGCCGATGCCGCCCATGCCGACGTTCAGTCCGGAAAGATCCACACCCTCGGCCTGGGTTGGCGACAGTGCCAAACACCCACGCCCCCTTTTGCTTTAGTGCTTTTCGTAGACATTGACTGGAATGAGACCAACAAGCAGCACAAGCTGAAGTGCCAGCTGTTGACTACCGATGGTGACTTGGTCGTGGTGCCGGGGCCGAACGGACCGCAGCGTGTGCTCTTCGAAGCCTCCGCCGAGGCAGGGCGACCGCCCGGCGCTATCCACGGTACGTCGGTTCGGATGCCGCTCACCCTCAACATTCCTGCCGGCATTCCGCTGGAACCGGGCATATATGAGTGGCGAGTGGAGGTCGAAGGCTATGCCAGAGCCACGGCGGTCGAGTCGTTCGTGGTGACCGGCCCCGGTGTTCCACCGGCGCCTTCGGAGTGATGGCTTGCGCCGGAATGCCCACCGCGGAAGACACTTTCGTGGTGGCGTTGCACCGGACGGCGTGATATCGATTGCAGCAGGAGAGCGGTTCAATGGGCACTGAGGATCAAGTCACCGTCGATGCCGACCCGTACATCTGGCCTTTCGATGGCGACATTGCCATCGGGCGGACAGCGCTAGTCAACATCGACTGACAAGTCGACTTCGCCGGTCAAGGCGGCTATGTCGACACCATGGGCTACGACCTGTCTTTGGTACGTGTTCCCCTGGGCCCGGCGCAGACCGTGCTCGAAACCGCGCGGAAGCTGGGCCTGCTGATTGTGCACACCCGCGAGGCCTCACCCGAGGTGAGCCGGGATGGGAGATCATCCCGGAGATGGCGCCGTTGCCAGGAGAAATGGTCGTGGACAAACTTGGCAAGGGAAGCTTCTACGCCACCGATCTGGAGTTGATCCTCACCACCCGCCGTATCACCCATCTGATCTTCACCGGCATCGCCACTGATGTCTGTGTCCACACCACGATGCGCGAAGCCAACGACCGAGGGTACGAGTGCCTACTGCTCTCTGACTGCACCGGCGCGACCGACTACGCCAATCACCTTGCCGCCCTGAAGATGATCACCATGCAGGGCGGTGTGTTCGGCGCCCATGCCACCGGCGCGGCGCTCCTCGAGGCGTTCGACAAAATCCGCGACAGGCAGGCCCACGCGGAACTGGGCGGCACCCACGCCGACACCCCGCGAGCGGTCCTGGCAAGACGCTAGTTGGAGGGATCGCCGCCGGCACCACCGGAGCCGCCGGCGCCACCGGACCCGGTGTCGCCGTTGGGCGGATTGCCCCCTGAGCCAGCGTCGCCGAGTTTGCCGCCTTCCCCGATACCACCGATGACGCCGCTGCCACCCGTGCCGCCGTGGCCGCCGGTACCTCCGTAGGCACCCCCGCTGCCGAACGGTGCGGGCGCCCCAGTACCGCCGGCGCCACCGGTGCCGCCGTCACCACCGGCCCCGCCGGCGCCGTTGAAGCCGTTGCCGCCGTCACCGCCAGTGCCACCCACCTTTGCCTCGATGCCAACGCTCGCATCGTATCCGGGGCCGCCCCTGCCGCCGTTCCCGCCGTTCCCGCCGATGGTGCCGTTGCCACCGTCACCGCCATCAGCGCCCTCGTAGGCAGCCGAACTGTAACTTACGGGTTGCTGGTTCGGGGCGTCTCCGCCGTCCCCGCCATCCCCGCCAGGCCCGATCGCACCGTCGCCCCCATTACCACCTCTGCCTCCCCAGATTTCGGCGAGACCGTTGCCGCCGTCACCACCGTCCCCACCGGTGCCCCCGTCTCCGCCGGAACCGCCTCGACCGCCCTCCCCTGGGTTCCAGAGACCGAAGCCGTCGCCGCCGTCGCCACCCGAGCCGCCGTTACCGCCGGCTCTCCAGGCGCCGGTGGTGCCGGTGCTGCCCTGAGTGGACCCAGTCCCGCCAGCGCCGCCGGCCCCGCCGGCAAAGGCCTCGCCGCCCCTACCACCGTCCCCGCCGTTGCCTGCGCGATTCGTCAAGGTGGCGTCGAGTCCGTCCATCCCAAGACCGCCGGTGCCGGCGAATCCGCCGTTGCCGCCGTCTCCACCGTCACCACCGGCTCCTCGGGTGCCACCGCCACCAGCGCCCGCGGCGCCACCGTTGCCGCCAGCCCCGCCATCGCCACCACCCTGGCCGTCGCCGCCGTCTCGGTCGGTCCCGCCGCTCGGAACGCTGCCGTTGTTGCCGTTGTGCCCGTTGCCGCCGTCACCGCCCTCACCGCCCGCGCCACCTGCCGGGCCCGTGGTACCGACCTGGCCGGCCCCGCCAGTTCCGCCGACACCGCCGTCGCCGCCACTGCCACCGGTGCCACCATTGCCGGCATTGGCCCCGCCCTTGCCACCTGCTCCACCCACGCCGCCGTCGCCGGCCTGTCCGCCGGCTTCACCGTTGCTACCAGCTGAGACACCTGCGGCCCCAGCCTTGCCCGCGCCACCATTGCCGCCGGTACCGCCGTCGCCCCCGTCGCCGTAGAGCCCGCCGTCACCGCCGGCACCTCCCGCCCCGCCGGCGACACCGATTGCACCGCTGCCGCCGTTGCCGCCTTTGCCGCCGTTGCCGCCGTTGCCGCCGGTGGTGAGGCTGAGCCCGTCTGCGCCATGAGCGCCGGTGGTGGCGCCGGCTCCACCAGCCCCACCGCCCCCGCCCAGGCCCGGATCGCCACCGTCGCCGCCCTTGCCGCCGACGGCACCCGAGCCGGCGGCCGCGTTTGCTCCGCTGCCGCCGGTGCCGCCCTCTCCGCCGGCCCCACCATCACCACCGGCTCCACCGCCCCCCTGGATGCCGTCGGAGAATCCCGCGGCCTGTGACAAACCACCCGCACCGCCGTTGCCGCCGGCCCCACCGACGCCGCCAGCGCCCCCGTCACCCGCGTCGCCACCGTTAAGGCCGGCCTTAGACGAGCCGTTGAACCCGTTGCCGCCTCGGCCGCCGGTTCCGCCAGTGCCGCCACTGCCACCGTCACCGCCATCGCCACCGTGACCGGCCAGGGTGCCACCCACGCCTCCGGCGCCTCCGTCGCCACCTGCCCAACCGGAACCACCGGCACCGCCGTTGGCACCCACCACATCGCTCGACCCGGCCGTGCCGATCGATCCGGTACCTCCGGTGCCGCCATTGCCGCCATTGCCGTAGCGCCCGCCGTCGCCGCCCGCACCGCCAGCGCCCCCGGTGCTGCCGGTGGGACCCGTCGTACCGCTGCCGCCGTTACCGCCGTCACCGCCGTCGCCGCCAGTGGTCTGGGTCAGCCCATCCGCGCCGTGGGCGCCGGTAACCGAGCCGGTTCCACCAGCCCCTCCATCCCCGCCGTCGCCGCTATCGCCACCGTGGCCACCATTGCCCCCAGCTAGCCCCGAGCCGGCGGCCGCGTTCGCGCCATCGCCACCATCACCGGCGCCTCCACCGGCCCCACCAACACCACCCATACCGCCACTGCCACCAGCGGTGCCGTACAGGCTCAGCTCGGTACCGTCAGCACCACGGCCACCGTCGCCACCAATACCCCGGTACCACCGTCTCCACCAGCACCACCAACACCACCGTTGCCGTACCGGCCACCATCACCACCAGCCCCACCAGCACCACCGCTGGCACCCACGGTGCTGGCATTGGCCCCATCCCCACCGTCACCGCCGTCGCCGCCAGTGGTCGGGCTCTGCCCGGGGACGCCGTGGTCACCCACGACCGAGCCGCGACCGCCGGCTCCACCAGCACCACCCACACCCGGGTCACCGCCCTGCCCGCCGGCACCACCGGCGCCACTTCCAGTCAGGAATGAACCCGCGGCCCCATCACCGCCATCACCCGCGGCCCCGCCAGCACCACCAGACCCGCCGGCACCCCGACCGCCCAAGAACCTGATCAGGCCGCCCTTGCCGCCATCTCCGCCAACCCCACCGACTCCACCGCTGCCACCGCTTCCACCACCGTCGCCAGCACTACCCGCGACAATCCCGTTGGCACCTGCACCGCCCGCTCCGCCAAGCCCCCCGACGCCGCCCAAGCCTCCCGCGCCGCCGGCACCGATCAACCAGCCACCCCGCCCGCCGGCACCACCGTTGCCGGCGCTGCCGCCGTCGCCGCCGGACTCACCAATCCCGCCCGATATCTCGTCGGCGCCGTTTCCGCCGGCACCCCCACTGCCACCGGCACCCCACAACCCGGCGGCAGCGCCACCGGAGCCGCCGTCGCCGCCGGCCCCGCCGTCTTGGCCGCCAACACCGCCAGCGCCACCCAGACCGCCGGTGCCGATCAGACCCGCATTTCCACCGGCACCACCGCCACCACCAGCACTAGCGAGGCCCCCGCCACCGGATCCACCGGCTCCGCCGGCACCCCACAACCAGGCCCCTCCGCCGGCACCGCCGGCACCGCCACTCAACGCACCCTGTCCGCCAGCACCGCCGACGCCGCCGTTGCCGTACACCAACCCGCCACGCCCGCCGACACCGCCACTACCGCCGTTGCCCGCCGCGTTGATTCCACCCGCTCCGCCGGCGCCGCCATTGCCAAACAACCCGGCCGACCCGCCGGCACCACCGGACTGACCAGCCGCTCCCGAGCCGCCGGCACCACCGTTCCCCCACAGCAAGCCCCCGGCCCCACCAGCCTGGCCGGACCCTGGCGTTGCATCCACGCCATTGCCGATCAACGGACGTCCCAACCACGACTGTGTGGGCGCATTAATCGCGTTCAGCGCATTCTGTTCCGCGAGTTGCAAGGCCGATATGAGCGATGCATTAGCCGTCTCCGTGCTGACATAAATTCCGGCGCCCGAAGTCAGCGTCTGCACAAATTGTTCGTGAAACGCCGCCATCCGGGTGCTGAGCGATTGATATTCGGCCGCGTGAGTACCGAACAACGTCGCAATCGCCACCGACACCTCATCGGCCGCAGCGGACAGCACCGTCGTGGTCGGTCCCGCTGCCGCGGCATTGGCCGCCCCGATCGAAGACCCAGGGCTCCGGCGTTGTTGATTAGCAGGCTTGTGAGCTGGGTTGATGATCTTTGGTGCCGCGCTATTGGGGCCGGAGTGTAGGCACGGGCTATCTGGAGAACGATCGAGTTGGTTACTGTTCGTCGTTGGTCTGGAGTTGCCCGTGCCTACCGTTTCAGTATTGCCTGTGTCGTCGGTTCCAGAGGTGTTCGACCGCTGGAGTCCTGGTGAGCGCAGCGAGCTCATCGGATCGGAGTTTCTCGATGTGTTGGCCTCGGTGCCAGACCCGAGGGACCCACGCGGTCGGAGGTATTCGCTGATGGCTTTGTTGGCGATCGCGGTTCTGGCCACTGCCGCGGGGATGCGCGGCTATGCTGGTTTTGCCACATGGGCGGCCACCGCTCCCGATGATGTGTTGGCCCAATTAGGGGTCCGGTTCCGGCGGCCCAGTGAGAAGACCTTCCGCGCTGTTTTGTCTCGGCTAGACCCCGCCGACCTCAACGCCAGGATGGGCAGTTACTTCACTGCACACGTGGCCAGCCGCGACCCCAGTGGATTGGTGCCGATCGCGTTGGACGGCAAGATGCTGCGTGGTGCTTTACGCGCCAAAGCGACAGCCACGCATCTCGTGTCGGTGTTCGCCCACCGTGCCCGATTGGTGCTCGGTCAACTCGCTGTCGCCGAGAAAAGCAATGAAATTCCCTGCGCACGTGCCCTGCTCACGCTGCTGCCGGGTAGCTTGCGGTGGCTGGTCACCGTGGATGCGATGCATACCCAGGTCGTCACCGCGAAGTTGATCTGCGCCACCTTGAAGTCGCACTACCTGATGATCGTCAAGTCCAACCAAGCCAAAATACTTGCGCGTATCACCGCGCTGCCCTGGGCCGAGGTGCCCACAGCCGCTACCGACGACTCCCGCGGCCACGGCCGTGTCGAGACCCGCACCCCGCAAATCATCACCGCTGCACGAGGAATCGGCTTCCCCTACGCAAAACAAATCATCCGGATCACTCGTGAACGCTTGATCACCGCCACCGACCAGCGCAGCGTGGAGGTGGTCTATGCCATCTGCAGCCTGCCGTTCGAGCACGCCCGCCCTACCGCGATCATGACCTGGATGCGTCAACACTGGGGAATCGAGAACAGCCTGCACTGGATACGCGACGTCACCTTCGACGAAGACCGTCAAAGGGCACATACCGGAAACGGCGCACAGGTCCTAGCAACGCTACGCAACACCGCGATCAATCTGCACCGCCTCAACGGCGCCGACAACATCGCCGAAGCCTGCCGGATCACCGCTTTGACAGCCAACCGCCGCCTAGACCTCCTCAATCCACAATTCCCCAGCTCACAAGCCTGCTAATCAACAACGCCGGAGCCCTGATCGAAGACCCAATCCGCACCAAGTCCGACGCGGCTCCGGCAACCAGCTCCGGGGACACAGTGACAAGCGACATTCTCACCCCCAGGTTTGAAAGAAGTGGCCCTCACGATAGGGCCATCCTGGGGCAATATCTGCAGGTCAGATGCATCGCACGAAACTTGAAAGACGCCCGGCAGCCACCGTCGGCGGTGCCGTCTCAATGCTGGACCACCACCTGCGGTTACCCGGAGATTTTTTCCCGCGGCCGTCTCAAGTCCGAGAAACGCGAGAAGAGCTGACAAAAGCCGAATATGGTTCTGTTTCAAACCGGGCAGTGGTCCCGCCATGGCCGGAACCGGCACCTCACCCTGCTGACACGTCTCGCCCGCACCCATCAATTGCGAGAAAGCTACCCGCACTGATGAAAGGGCTGAGTCGCGGATGCCTTCTCACGACGAGAACAAACCGAAAAACCGGCGGTTCGACAGAAAGGACGGCCCACTCAAATGGCTGGTAAGAATTGGATTGTCGGAGACCGCAGCGCCGTCGCCGCCGAACTGATCTACGACGCAGCCGCCGAGTTGATCGCAAGCGACGGTACCCGTCGAGCCACGAATGCCGGGGCAGTTCCGCAACCGCCGGCAGCGACGGGTGTGCACCCACCTCTGCGGACAGGTCAAACAGGTGCATGGCGATCTGGACGCCACCGACACCATTGGTGAGCGCGTGGTGGAACTTGCAGATCACGGCGGCACCACCATCTTGGAGGCCCTCGATCAGCGTCGTCTCCCACAGCGCCCTGGCCCGGTCGAAGTCTTGCATCTCGGCCAACCGGGCCATCTCGAGCACATCCTCGAACGTCCCGGCTCCGGACACCGTCACCCGCCGCATGTGGTAGTCCAACTCGAAGTCGGCGTCCGGCTCCCATCGAGGCGGAGCGGGTGGCGGGGATTCCACCACCCGCTGCCGAAACATCGGCATCTCACGGCTGATCAGGTCGAACCGCTGGCGAACCTCATCCCAATCCGGAGATCGATCCAGCAACAAGACCGTGACGACGGTGGATCGAAGGCGCGGATCGCTTTCCATCGACCAGGTAAACGCGTCGCTTTTGCGCATGAATTCGGTCATGTTGACTCCACGCACAAAACGTACGCCAGTCCGTGACCGGGGTCACTAGCGTGTTGGCCGCCAATGACTTTGGCCCCCATGAATTGGGGCCGTTAGTCGACCCCCGGGTCAGGCGCCCAGCACCCGCCGGGTGTAGTCATTGAGAAAGACGCGGTTGGGATCCAGCCGGTCGCGGACCGCGGTGAAGCGGTCCCAGGCCGGATAGCGCTCCCGCAGGCTGGCAGCCCGTTGATAGTGACGCTTGCCCCAGTGTGGCCGGCCGCCGTACTCATCCATGATCGCTTCGACCGCCCGGAAGTAGGTCTCGAATTCCATCCCGGTGTACTGATGCACCGCGATGTAGCAGGTGTCCCGCTCGTAGGCGGTGGACAGAAACGCATCGTCGGGAGCGCTGAAGCGGACCTCGAGGGGGTACATGATCGGCAAGTCGCGACGGCGCACGACCTCGATGACGCGGCGAACCGCCTCCCGCGCATTCTCACGCGGAATCGCGTACTCCATCTCGGTGAATTTGACGTTGCGCGGACTCGGGTAGACCTTCCAACCACGATCTTGCACGCTCGAGGGCGACATCAAACTCGTCAACAAACGATTCAGTTTCGGTGCTGTGCTGGGGAACTGCCGACCGGTCCGGCAGACAAGGCCTAATCCAACGTTTTCGAATTGGTCCCCCACCCGACGCCTCCACTCGGGTACGGGCATGGGGGGCTCTTCGCTGCGGCGCGTGGTCCGTGTCAGCGCCGTCTCGGCATAGGGAAACACGAAAAACTCGAAGTGGTCGTTGTTGTCGACATGCTCATCGAGCCGCTCGAGCGTTTCAGCGAGGGGCTTGAGCTCGTCGTCACGATGCAACGTGAACAGCGGCACTACCTTGAGGGTGAGCTGCGAAATCACCCCGAGAGCGCCGATAGACACCCGTGCTGCCAGATAGTCATCACCCTCGGATAGCTCTAGCACCTCACCGCTGGCGGTGACCAGTCGTAGCGCAACGATTTGCGCTGACACGTTGGCGAAGCGGGCTCCGGTCCCATGCGTCGCGGTCGCGGTCGCACCGGTGATGGACTGCTTGTCGATGTCGCCCTGGTTTTCCAGCGCCAGACCGTGCTCTGCGAGCTGCGAAAAGAGTGGACGCAGTTTGGCCCCGCCCTCGACAGTGGCCAGACCGGCCTCGGGATCCACGTTGACGATCCGCTGCATCCCGGCCATGTCGACCATCACGCCGTCAGTGCATGCGCAGTCGGTGAACGAGTGCCCGCTGCCGACCGCGCGCACTCGCTCGCCGCGCTGGCCGGCTTTTGCGACAAGCTCTGCCAATTCGGCTTCCGAAGCTGGCCGGACAATCTCCGACGGCGCACAGTACTGCTCGCCGGCCCAATTTCTCCACACAGTTTTCACCGCGCCAACTCCCTCACTACCGACTCGGCCACGGTGACCGCGTGTGCCACCGTCTCATAATTGACGTTGTCCGGCGTATCGGACATCTGATGGTAATTCGACAGCGCTTTGTGGCGGTCGATCGACGAGAAGCACGCCGTCGGGTAACCCGCCCGGCTCATGATCACGGCGTCGGTGCTGTTGCGAGAGCGCATGCCGCGCCGCAGCGGCGCCTCGGCCCGGTCGGCGGCACGCGCCACCAGGTCACGGAATGGCCGGTGGTAGTAATCCTCCATAACCGTGGTGCCTTCACCTTCGAGCATGATGAGTTCGGGCGAGCCGATGGTGTCGAAATTGAGGAAATACGTGTGGTCCCGGTCCAGTTCGGGCTTGTGGCGGGCGACAAATCCGTAAACGCCACCCTGCAGTTGTTCTTCGGCGCCCAGCGACACCAGTAGCACCCGCACGCCCGGCACCGGTCGCTCGCGTAGCCGCTCGGCGAGGGCAACAAGCAACGCGACGGCCGAGAGGTTGTCGTTGGCCCCGGGCACGATTGGACTGCGAGCGATGTCGGTGAACGCCGCTACTCCGATCGCGCTCATGGCTGCGCCCGCGATCATCGTTTTCCGGCTACCGCGCCAAGCACCGACACCGGCGACGATCGGCGCCAAGATTGACGGCCACCAGTTCGGTAGCGAGGTGTCGATGCGCTCGACGATCCCCGGGAACCGCTCGACAAAGAAGCGTTGATAGCCCGGCTCAAAGAACTTTCCGCTGTGGGCGGCGTCATGGTGGGCACACACCACAACCGTCTCCTGCCCGTCTAGGTCTCCGGCCTCGGCCACAACATTCCAAGTCGTTCGCCGCTGTTGGAGCGACTTGCGTGCGATGCGCACCCCGTTCGAGCAGTCATCGGCGATCGCCAGTCCGGCTCCCACGCCAGCCAGCGCGGCAATGCCGCGCAGCCGCCGACTGATCAGCCCGGCGGCGGCCGCGCCGACCCCAACCGCCGACAATCTGGCGTGTAGCTGCGGATAGCCGTCGTAGAACTGCTCCTCTTCGATCCGTGCATGTTGGGCCCCAGCCGCATCAAGCCAGTCCACGATGCGCAGTGCCGCCTCGTGCTCACCCGGGTCACCGGCCGCTCGCTCGATCGGTGCCAGCGTCTCGATGATCGTGCGCATCGTGGCAAGCTCGTTAGGCAGTACCGTGATCGGACTCATTGCAGCTCCTTATCGCGCAATTCGTAAGCGAGGCAAACCTTTTCCGGCGCCGAAGGCTATTGGCTCTTTAGAGAAATGTGCGTCCCTCACCCCGGTAGGTCGGGACGACGTCGACGACCTGCGCGCCACGAACCAGATACAAGCGATCGAATCGCTCACAGAGTTCGCCGGCCTTGGTGTGGCGGAAGTAGACCTTGTCGCCAACCTTGAGCCGTCGCGCCGCGCGGCCCGACAGCGGTGTCTGCACCTCGCCGGTGCCCTCCATCGGGTCGAGCTTCAACCCGCTGGGCAGATAGGGGCTGGGCATCCGGTCTTTTGCTCCGACTCCGCTGGCCAGGTAGCCGCCGCCGAGCGCGGTGACGGTCTTGGCTCCGGGTCGGCGGCATATCGGCAACGCAAACATCGCCGCTGGCTGCAGGGAGAACGCCGAGTAGGAGTCAAACAATGTCGGCGCGTAGAACCCGGAGCCGGCGGTCGCTTCGGTGACCGCGGACTCGTGGGCGACCAGTTGAAGGTCTCCGGTGCCGCCGGCATTGACGATCTCGAGTTCAGCGACCTCGCTGACCAGTTCAACGGCGCGAACGCGGCGTTCGCGCAGCTCTGCGAAGGATTCGCGCTGCATCCAGCGCACGATCGCGTTTTGGGCGAATTTGCCTGCCACCTGGTCCCCGAACCCGGCGATGTGGCCTTCGTAGGACATGAGTGCGACCAGTCGCAGCCGTGGCCGCCGGGCGATCTCCAGCGCAAGCTCGCGTGCTTGTTCGGGGGTGTGCAACGGGGAGCGCTTCGGGCCGACCTTGACCCGTCCTCCCGCTCGCCAATAGCCGGCGTCGAGGTCCAGGCACAGCCGAACCGGCCTGTCGGTTGCTCGGTCGATCAGGTCGAGGTGTTCGACGCTATCGACCATGACGATCGGCGCCCGCGCGGGGTTTTCGGCGGTTAGCTCGCCCAGCTCACGCAGCCCGGTGCGATCGGTTGTCGGATAGGCAAGCAACAGGTTGTCGAAGCCCTGTCCGGCCAGCCAGAGGGTCTCGGCCAGCGTGAAGGTCATCAGACCTTCGAATCGTGGGTTCGAGTCCAGGATTTCGCGCTGCAGCGGCCTGCATCGCAATGACTTGGACGCTGCCCTGATGGGCTTGTCGCCCGCGCGCGAAAGCATTTGGCCGGCATTGCTCCACATCGCGTCGAGGTCGACGAACGCAAACGGCGCATCTTGGTCGGCAAACGCTTCCTCGTACCGCTGCAACCGATTCTGCTCATCTAGCCTGGCCATCTCGTCCGAGCGTTGCTCGCGACCCACCTCGTGCACGCCGCCACCCTACTGAACGTGGCCCACGCAGGGACAGAGGATCGGCCATGTTGCGCCCAGGGATCACCGGATATGCCACATTGTGTGCGGATCGCCTGCGAATTTGCGCAGCCATGTGCAAATTTCCCTTGAATTGCTGCCGGCGGCGTCCGTGCGCGCTAGGGAAGTCCGTTCGACCCGTTCTGGCCGAAGATGAAACCGCCGCTACCGCCGGCGCCACCGGCCGCGCCTCCGGTGCCGTCGCCGCCGTCGCCCCCGTTGCCGATGAGCACCGCACTGCCGCCGGTACCACCGAAGCCTGTGCCCCCTGGCGCACCGTTGCCCCCGGCACCGCCGTTGCCGAAGAACAGCGCACCCGAGCCGCCGGCACCGCCCGCTCCCTGGCCGCCCGCGCCGCCATCGCCGCCGGCTCCGCCATTGCCGAAGAACGCCGAGGCCGCGCCACCCTGGCCGCCCGCGCCGACGCTGGTGCCCCCGCCCGCGCCACCGTTTCCGCCGGTACCGCCGTTGCCGAAGATCAGGCCGCCGTCACCGCCGTTGCCGCCGGTGGCATACAGCGCCCCGTTGGTGCTGGTGGCCCCACCGTTGCCCCCGGTCCCGCCGACCCCGAAGAACAGCCCGGCTCGCCCACCATTGCCGCCAGTCCCGCCCACCGGCTGGGTTGTCAACGGCACCGCTGCGGTTTCACCGGCACCGATACCACCACCGCTGCCGCCGGTGCCGCCGAAACCAAGGAACTGGGCGTCACCGCCGGCCCCACCAAAGCCCCCTGAGCCGGCAAAACCGTTGGCGACGACGCCCGTGCCTCCGGAACCACCGAGGCCACCGTTACCGCCGGCCCCGCCCGTGCCGAAGATCCAGCCTCCCGGGCCGCCTACGCCACCGAGGCCACCCACCCCGCCGTTGCCCCCGTCATTGCCACCGCTGGCGCCATCGCCCCCGATACCGCCATCGCCGCCGGCCGCTCCGTTGCCGAACAAACCAATTGCGCCGGCATCGCCGCCGGAGCCGCCATGTCCACCGGGGCTCGCGAACGTCCCGACGCCGGCACCTCCGGCGCCACCGGCCCCACCCGCACCGGGCGTGCCGAACAGGACCCCGCTCTGACCACCGAGCCCGCCCATGCCGCCATATCCGCCGATGGTCTCGGTCGTCGTGTCGCTAAGCCCACCGGTGCCACCGGCACCACCGAAGCCGATCAGAGCCGCACCACCGCCGCCGGCACCCCCGGTCCCGCCAACGCCGCCCGCCGACAGAATGGTCTGCCCGACGCCGGTGGGCGGCGCCACCCCGCCGGTTCCGCCGGCGCCACCGGCACCTCCGTAGCCGTAGAGCAGGCCTGCCCCTCCACCGTTGCCGCCGTTTCCGCCGCTGGTACCCACAAACCCGGCTAGCGGAGCGCCGCCGCCGTTGCCGCCGGCCCCGCCGGCACCGCCGTTGCCCCACAGCAGCCCGCCGCTGCCGCCGGCCCCCCCGTTGAATCCGTTGACACCCGCGACGGTGGAGTCTCCCCCGGCTCCGCCGGCACCGCCGTTGCCCCAGAGCCCGGCACTCCCGCCGTTGCCCCCACCCTGATTGTTGGCGCCGGACCCGCCGTTGCCGCCGTTGCCGTACAGAAACCCGCCATTACCACCGCTTTGCCCGGTTCCCGGCGCCCCGTCGGCGCCATTGCCGATCAGCGGCCGGCCGAACAGCGCCTGGGTCGGTGCATTGATCAGGTTCAGCGCGTCCTGCAGGGGTGAGACGCTGGCCGCCTCGGCCAGAGCGTAGGAACCCGCTCCCGCATTGAGCGCCTGCACGAACTGCTCATGAAACAGCGCGGCCTGCGCACTCAGGGACTGATAGGCCTGGGCATGTGCGTCGAACAACGCCGCGACCACAGCCGATACCTCGTCAGCGCCAGCGGCGCGCACCGACATCGTTGGGGCAGCGGCGGCGGCATTGGCCGCGCTTATCGATGAGCCAACGCTCGCCAGATCGGTAGCCGCCGCAGCCACCATCTCTGGCGCTGCGATGAGATACGACATCAGTGACCTCCCACCACGTCACACAGACCCGGCAGCCGCCCGGTCGCCATCGAACCCTCGGCAAGGGTATCGCTATCAAGTCAGCACACCCCGCATTTGCGGGTGACCTATCAAGCGTTTCGCTCGATGGCGCCGGAACGTTTCAGCCGGCCGCACTTCCGACGCTTCCGGGAACGCTGCGCAGCAGCTGAGACCATCAGGTGGCGTTGGTTTGGGCCTCCGCGAATTCGCAAAACGCGGTGTAGGCCCGCGCGCCGTAAATCGTGGCCGGTCCGCCGTGCATCAAGATGGTGACGCCGATGGCCTCAGCGGCTTCCTCCGGAGTGGCCCCGGCGCGTGCGGCAGCCTGCGCGTGGGAGGCAATGCAGCCGTCACACCCTTCCACTACACCGATCGCCATCGCCATGAGCTCCTTGACCTTGCGGCTGAGGGAGCCGTCGGCGAAGGCGGCACCACTGAGCGCCGCGAATCCCTTGTAGACCTCCGGGATCTGCTGACGTAGCGCCCGGTGTTGGGGCCGCAATTCCTCGAGAACCTCGTGATGGTGCTGGTCTGACATAGCTGTATTACCCCCCTTGGGTGTTAGGCGGAATGGGTGGACTCGGATCGACGGTCACACTTGCGACGGATTAGCGACGCTGGAATTCTCCAATTCGCCGATGACCGCCTTCAGCTTGCCCGAAACCTCTTCGGCGATCGGCACCAGCATCGGTTCGCCGGTCACGTCCGCCATCATCTGGGGATTCATCGCCTCGATGATGATGGTTCCGTCCCGCTCGGGGTCGGCCCGCACCACGACGTTGCACGGCAACAGCGTGCCGATCTGACGATTGACCCCGATAGCGCGGTGGGCCAGGGGTGGGTTGCAGGCGCCGAGGATCAGGTAGTCCTCCATGTCTTCGCCAAGTTTGGCTTTCAGCGTTTCCTTCACATTGATCTCGGTCAGAACGCCAAAGCCTTGCCCGGCCAGCGCCCCGCGGGTGAGTTTGACTGCCTCGTCAAAGCTCGTGTGCAGCGTGGTCGACAACGCAAGATTCATTACCAGTGCCTCCCTATCCTTCGTTAACGCTGTTCAGGCCAGCGCCAGAAACAGCTTTTCCAATTCGGCTTCAGTCAGTGGCGGTGCGCCGTCGGCCGTGGCGCCCAGCGCGCATTCCCGCAGCCCGGTCGCGACGATCTTGAACCCGGCGCGGTCCAGGGCGCGTGATACCGCGGCAAGCTGGGTAACCACGTCTTTGCAGTCGCGGCCCTGTTCGATCATTGAGATCACTCCGGCAAGCTGCCCCTGGGCACGGCGCAACCTGTTCAGCACGGCAGCCATGCTGTCCTGATCACCAATCACGATGAGTCCTCTCTCGTTGAGCGTTACCGCCATAGTACCCTGGGGGGTATAAAACAGCCAGTGGCTCGATGCGGGGAATAATACCCCTATGGGTATCAGTTGTCCGAGTGGGTATCCCCGAAAGAAAGGACACACAATGCCTACCGTCAGCCTCAACCACGACACCTTCGAGTCGACCGTCACCGATAATTCTCTTGTTCTGGTTGACTTTTGGGCCTCCTACTGCCGCCCCTGCCACGCTTTCGCGCCAACCTATGAACGATCGGCGCAGACTCACCCCGACGTCGTACACGCCAAGGTTGATACACAAGCGGAGCCAGCGCTGGCGGCCGCGGCGGGTGTGCGCTCAATTCCGACGGTAATGGCGTTTCGGGACGGCGTGCTGGTCTATAACCAGCCCGGTGCCATGCCCTCGGCCGTCCTCGAAGACCTGATCGGCCAGATGAAGTCACTGGACATGGACAAGGTGCACGCCACGATCGCCGCCCGCAAAGCCGCCACGGCGGGGTAGCCGATTCGGCCGCGACCATAGACCATGTACGCCCGGGGCGGTCGCGGGCTTGCCGGTCGGCACGCGTTACGCGCGCGCCAGCAGCCAAGCCCGCCCGTCACCTTCACCCGCGGCGATCGGGTCGAGTTCGGCAAACGCGGTGGACAACTCACCGGGGGCGGCCCGGTACGTCCCCGCAGCGGCGCCAACCTCGCTCAAAGCGACCAGGGCGACCAGCCCGCCCGGGGCCAGACGCTCGATAATGGCCGCGTCGAGGCGGCGGTCACGAAAGTTGTGACACACGATCAGGTCGACAGGCGGTCCATCCGGCAGGCCGTCGTCGAGGTCGACAACGTCGAAGCGGCATCGCACGCTAACCCCACTGCGCTCAGCCAAGTCTCGCGCCTGGGCGATTGCCACAGGGGAAATGTCGAGCCCCAAGACATCCAGACCCCGGCGGGGCAACCAGACCGCCCCGAGCCCTTGTCCACACCCCAGATCGAGAGCCCTGCCCGCGGCGGGAACCAACTTCAGGTGAGCCTGTAGCAGGGCCGGCGGACGCACCGCGCTCACCGCTGCGGGCCCTAGGCTCGCGTAGCGCCGGTCCCAGCGACGGCGGTCGGACTCGGCCACACGCGCCACCATACGACGACCGCGACAACACCGGTGAACCTGAGCGGTGGCCGAACACCCCGGGTAACGAATGCTCAGGCGGTCCGCCCGCTCCGCAGTTCTGGACATATGTCTACTTATGGACTGGGCGTTGACGCCCCTGTCGCCACGGATCAGGACCGGCACGTCCAATTAATCACTTGGCAATAGCCTGAATAGCCGATCCGCTCAAGTTTCGGGGTGACATTGTCGGGCGAGCCCGGATATTCCTACACTGGACTCGTGTCTAGCGATAACGCCGATCCACCCGATGCCGGCACCGGCGCACCCGTGCCGGCGGGGCGCCGATCGGATCGGCGGCCGGCGCAGACCATCCGCAAGGTGCTTGAAGCCGGATTGGACGAACTCCGCGCAACATCATTCGCCAACCTGACGATGCGCGCGGTTGCGGCTCGCGCCGGGGTGTCGCCGGCCAGTGCCTACACCTACTTTCCTTCGAAGAGCGCTCTGGTGGCGGCGGTCTACCTCCGGCTGCTGCGCGACCTGCCACTGCATACGGATGTCAACGACACCACCAAGACCCGGGTGAGCGCGACCATGCGGGATATGGCGATGGTGGTGGCCGACGAACCCGAACTGACCGCCGCCTGCGGCACCGCGTTGATGGCCGACGATCCGGCAGTGCAACCGCTGCGCGCGCAGATCGGCGAGGAAGTAGCGAGGCGGATCGGCGCCGCGCTGGGACCGGGTTGGCCACGCTCGGTCAAGTCGACCCTGCAGATGACGTTTTCCGGCGCCCTGATGACCGCGAGATTCCTCAGTTACGAGGAGATAGCCGGACAACTTGACGAGGCGGTGAACCTCATCCTCGGCGCGGCCATTGCCTGAAAATTACTCGGGCGCAGCGCAATCCGATCGTGGCTTCCGATCACAGATGTGGCAGCGGATCGTGCCGTCGACGGGCATTCGAAACCCGGCCTCCGCGGGCGAGAATGAAAACCTCAGCGGGCGCCGGAGTTCTCTAGGTAGGCGACAATGGCGTTGGTCAGCCTGCGGCGCGCCTCATCGAGGTCTGAGTATGTCCCCAGCTGCTTCTCGGAGGTGATCCCACGCATCGCACCCGGGATGAAGGCGGCCACTTCTCGTACCCGATTGGGGTCGACCTCCAAGCCGGCGAATGCCTTCTGGCAGGCCAAGGCCCAGCTGCGCTGCCACGACGACAGTTCGGCGGCCGTGCGCGGATAGTTTCGTTCGAGTTCGTCACGATTGTTGGGCAGTGCCCTGCGCAATGTCTCGATGGCCCGGGAGTGAGTGGACGTCAGCCCCTCGTACAAGGTGTCGATGATGGCGGCGACTCGCTCCGGTAGTGGGCCGCCGGAGACGGCATTCGACGGCAACTCCCCACGCCGCTCGGCCGTGCGATGCAGCACCGCTGCCCAGAACCCGTCGATGTCGCCAAACTGGTACTTCACCGCGCCCCACGTGGCTCCGCATTCCTTGGCGATGCGATTCGCCGAAGCCGCGCCCGGGTCACCAGAGGCCAGCGAGCGTAGCGCCGCCTCCAACATGCTCTCGCGCGTCGCATGTCCGCGTCGGTTTGTACGCCGTCCCTGCACGCCCAGATCTGTCATTCCCGGCATGCTAGTGCTCGCATTCTGCCGCCACGCGGGCGCCACACAGCAGCCACGAAATCCAGCCAACAGATTCGCTCAGCGACCTTCGTGTGCCAGGATCCGCACGGATACCCGAAATTCGCCGAACACCGGTTTGCCAATGATTACGACGAAATTCCCCACCAAACCGTGCGTAGCCGTATCCGGGCACTACCAGCACGAACCCGGCTTATTTGCGCTCGCGGTTTGATCGATCGGCCGAGTTCGGAGATCCTCTACGAGCTGAGGTTGAGCACCACGCTGATGAGGAGTCGCTATGGTGGGTCTGGCGGAGATTGCGCTGAACACGGCGCCCATATTCGGTGGCGCACTGCTTGCCGTTTCGGCCGGTCAATTCAAGCGCCCCGACTACCGGGCAATAATCAAGCAAGACATGGACCTGCTGGATCGGCTTCCACCGGATGCCACCGAGCGGCGCGCGGATCTGCAGCGCACGATCGATTCACGCATCGATGACCTGGTGAACATATCCCAGCGCAACCGCGCGCTGCGTCAGGCTGCCGCGTCCTACCAGGGCAATTGGCGAGATCTGGTGCTCCTGCTGTGTGTGGTGCTCTTCACCTTCGTCTGGTGGGGCGTTAGTCATAGTCGAGCCAATTGGCTGCCGACATTCATCGCGCTGATCGTGCTTTCCTGTGTAGCGGCCGTCTACGCGGGACGCGGTGTGCTTCGGGCCATAACCTCGCTGCTGGCACGTGGGCAAGACCAAGCCTGACGAGCGGGCGCATCGCCACCGGTCACCGCGATGGAGCCTTCAGTACCCGCGGCCGCCAAAGGTTTCCAGCATCTCGAGCGCCGCGTCGATCCCGGGCTGGATCGTCGGCCCGTAGTGGCTGACCAGTTGTGCGAGCGCGCGGGCGATGTGCGGACCGACCGCCCCCGCGGCCAGCACCTGCTCGGCCAACACGATGCCGTTGACCAGATGAGAAGCGCTTAGCCGGCCATCTGAGGTGACCTCGTAGCGCCAGTCGCCGATCAGGATTCGTTCCGGTTCCGATCGAAAGAATCCGCGCCGAGCCGGGGTGAGAACGACCCCCGGAACTGCGCAAAAGACCTTGACCACCATCCCGACTCCCCCCGGGCCGGCCAACGCTGCCCCCACGGCATCGCTGACCCGTTGCTGGTCGTACCCGGTCATCAACCACTCATCGGCAGAACGAATGACGGCGTGATGCTCTGCGGTTCGCCGCTGCGACGCACTGCCGTTCCGGCCACATAGAACTCCACCGTGTGATGTCCCCACGCATAGTTGGAGATGGCGAAGTGCACACCCACGACTCCGGAGGCGCCGTCCCGTTCCGCCTCGGCCTGCATCCGAGACATCGCAAGTTCGCGGGCCTGGTAGCTGCCCTGAGTCCATTGCGGCATCTCGACGTTGCGCCCAACCTGGCTCAGCGTCTTCAAGAATCCTTGGACCGCAATGTGGAACACGCAATTGCCCATCACGAATGCCACGGGCGCGAATCCCGAACGCAGCAGGGTCGTCAGGTCCTGGCCGGACAGGTGGCTGGTAAACGCTTGTCCGTTGGGGCGCCGAAAGGCCCCGGGCTTGGCGGTGTAGCGGACAGCGGTGCCGACGGCGATGAATTCGAGATGTTGTCCTTCACCCTGATGGCGCCAGTCCAGTCGGACCCCGACAATTCCGTCCGCGCCCAACGCATCGGCTTCGGCCTGCATCCGCGACATTGCGTTCCAGCGGGCGCGATAGGTCGCGTCGGTCAGCACCGGCAGCTCCGATTGCTGTCTGATGCCGGTGAACTGGTAGCCAACGTGGTAGACCGAAACCCCCATCACGAGTTCGATCGGTTCAAACCCCGCCCCGTGCAGGAGGGCGAACTCGTTGATCGACAAGTCAGAGGTGAAGACCTTTGCAGCGTGGGACAGCCGCTCCTTGGCGACTGGGTCGAGCTGGTTGGGTTGCATGGTCAAATACCCTCCTGCGGTCCCGGACAGCGTAGCCGCAGCGGCGCATCGCAGACGCGTTATCTGCGACTTGGACGAGGGTGTCGGTGAGTGCTTGTCGCCACCGGCCGGATGCAGGCCGGTCAGCTATCGAATCGGCGACCGATCAGACGTCGACAAGGTCGATATCTGCGCACCGGACGTCGCGACATTCGAGCAGTTCTTTCAACGCATCCGGGAATCCGTCGGCAAGACCCCACAGGTCAGGGACCAGGTCCGGGCAGGAGATGAGGCCAATGCCCAGTTCACCGTTGAGCGACATGACGGTGATGTTGAGTCCAGCACCCCCCAGGATCGGGCCGAGCGGACACATCGCGTCGACCCGGCAACCCAAGAAGTACAACTGACTCTGCGGGCCTGGCACATTCGACAGGATCAAGTTGTAGGCGGGACTGCGGGATATCGGAATGCGAGGCAGGATCGAGAACATGGTCGGGCCGCCGAACTGAGTCCAATCGTGCAGGAGGGTGGGGCCCACCGCTGCGGTGTGATCTTTGGCGGCGGCGTTCCCTTTGGCGATGGCACGAATGCGTTCCGCAGGATCGCTAATCTGGCTTGCCACCCGGCAGAACATCCACGTGGTTTGGTTACGTCCGGGCCGGTCGGACTTCTCGTGCACCGATACCGGCACGGTCGCGACCAGCGGCGTATCGGGCAGTTCACCGCGCTCCAGCAGGAACCGGCGCAAGACCCCCGCACACAGCGCCACCACCACGTCGTTGACGGTCACCCCGAAACGCTGCTTTACCCGCTTCACGTCGCGCATGTCGAGCTGGGTGAACGCGACGTTGCGATGCCGAGTGACGTTGCCGTTGAACGGCGTCGGTGGGGCCGAGAACGGTGCGGCCATGGTGCGGCCTTCGCGAGCGCGTAGCACCGTCTGAGCCAGCGTCCGGATCGTTGCCGGCACCACCGTGGCCAGCCGTAGCGGGCGCAGCGCAAACCCCATCAGTCCGCTCGTGGCGATCTGCAACGGATGCCCAGGGCCGGCACCGCGGGCCGGCAGGGGTACCGGCCCGTCGGCCTGAAAGCTGCACAAGTGGGCCAGCAGGTTGGCTCCGGCAACCCCATCGACTACCGCGTGGTGAACCTTGAGCATCACCGTCACCGAGTCATTCCGGGCTCCGCCTTCGATCACCCACATCTCCCACAGGGGACGATCCCGGTCCAGCGCAAGTCCCGCGATATGGCCACACATCTCGGCTAGTTCGCGACGGCCTCCGGGCGCTGGCAGCCCGACCCTGTGTACATGGCGGCGCAGCTGAAAGCCTTCGTCGTCCACCCATACCGGGTGATCGAGGTTGAGCTGGGTATCGGCGAGCTTCATCCGAAACTCCGGCACCGCTTGTAGGTGTCTGGCCAGGGCGGCATGAAACCGCTTGTACCGGTAGCCGCCCGGCATGGTCGAAGTGTCCAGCTCCAGCACGCAACACACGTTCATTGGTTGCGCTGGAGTCTCCAGATAAAGGAAAAACGCATCAAGTCCGCTCAATCGTTCCATGGCCGCCCCGCCCGACTAGAGTGATTCACATCTTCCGCCCCGGAAATGCTCGTACGCGCAGACGCTGGGAAGCGTGCAACTACGCTCCCGTACAAGACATTTGGAGTTGATCTCGTATCGGTGCGCGCCACACTGCGCGCCCCGTTTGGTGAGCACGACATGACGATCTTGCGGTGGCGCCCACCCATCCCGCTCATGCCCGCTCATTGGTCTTTCCCACACTGAGCGCGTAATAAACATCGTCTTTGGGTCTTTGGCCGAAACCACCGGCGAGGCTCGGTGGGGGCAACCTTCGCCGGTGGCCGCTCCCGCGCGGACAACGCCCGCTAGTCCGTGTCGAGCAGCCGGGCGTTGATCATGGTGTGCAGGTCCTCGACCGGCCACGGCGGATCGGCCCGATGATCGCGCCAGCCCAGGACCCGTGGCGTCGGACGGTCGAAGGTGCCAACGAATCCTCCTGAAGCAACGAAGATCTGACCCGTGATCCCGCTGGCCAGATCGCTGGCCAAATAAGCATACAGCGGCGCGACGAAATCGGCCGGCGGCGCATCGAGGGAGGCCTGCCTAGTCATCTCGTCGAGCAGTCCACGGCGATGGAGTTCGTTGATATGCGCTTCATAGTCCGGGCCGCTGGACAGCCGCGTACGCGCCCCGGGGCAGATGACGTTGGCACGTACACCGCGCGCTTTCAGTTCTGCCGATATTGCCAGGGTCAGCCCGTTGACGGCCGCTTTGCCCGCGGGATATCCGCTGCCCCCGTAGTCGCCGAGGAACGCAACCGAACCCGTGTTGATGATCGATCCGTGTCCCTGAGCGGCCAGCACCGGCGCGGCGACCCGGCAGGTGTGGAATACGGTGCCCAGATGGGCTCGAAGCAGACCATCGAATTGAGCCGGACTGATGTTGAGGATCGAGGAGCCGGGCGGCTCGGCGATGCCCGCACAGTTGATCAAGGCGTCTAGTCGTCCGAAGCTGGTCATGCACCGATCGACCAGTGCATTTGCCGTGTCTTCGTGGTCCGCCGCGCCGGCGATGCCGGCGGCGCGACCGCCCGCGGAGATAACCGCCTCGGTTGCGTCACGTACCGCGTCCGGCTCGCGTCCACTGATCACCACGCCGGCACCGAGTCGGGCCAGCAGTTCGGCGACGGCGCGTCCGATGCCGCGGCTGCCGCCGACCACGACAACGCCCCGTCCGGCCAGGAGGTCTCGGTCGGTCATCGGTTCCCCGCAATCCGCTCAGTCCAGCGCCGGGCTGTCCATCCTCGAGATGACGACTCGAGGGGTCGCCTGCTTCGCGTCGTGACTCGCGCTGAACCGGCAACGACGGTTCTCGGCCACGTAGCAGGAATACTAAGAGCCCGACGGAAGCGCCTTGCCCGGGCTAGCTTGGGACCGGCGCGGCACGCTGCCGTCGTCTCACACCTGAGCCTGGCGAACGGAGCCTGCCTTGAAGAACACCTGCACGTTGGCCGCCACCTTGACTGCGACGGTGACGCTGGCCGCAGCCGCGCTGGTCGGCTGTAGCAGCAATACGGAGTCATCGCCGTCATCGTCGAGCCAGTCGAGCCCCTCGAATGCGAGCAGCGCAAGTTCGGCGGCCACCGCCGCGCCGACGGATCCGGCCGATTATGCCCGGCTGCTGATCCAGGCTTCAGAGATCGACGCGCCCGAGGCATTCACCGCTAGCCCGCCCGTGCGAAACCCGGATGGGCGACCCGGCGTCTCCACGAGCTTCAGCAACGACGACCGTAGCCACGTCATCAATGACACCATCTGGGTCCTGCCGGATCCTGCCGCCGCGACCAGTGCGCTCGATCAGCGCAAGAACGCCCTGGACGGCATCGTCACAGGAACCCCCGATCCGTTCGACGTCGGCGTTGGCGGGATCGCAATCACCGGGCTCTCACCGGACGGGACAAAGGGGGTGACGGTGCTGCTGTTCACCCAAGGTCGGGCGTTGGCCGAGCTGGAATTCGATGGGCCGGCCGAAATCCCGGCGCCACCCGAGTTCGTCACCGACGTGGGCCGCAAGCAAGATGCGGCGATCAAGAAGGGCCTCACCGGCTGAGCGGTCCCAATACCGCTCAGCGCGGGGCGGACACGGACCAACGAGCGCGCCCACCAACACCGCCGCCGTGCTCCCCCGCTCCCGATGGCGCGCTTTCGGCGTCGGCCCGAAAATCGTGAATTGCACTATCAAGGCGGCCATCCCGGGGTGAAGATATCCCTATGAGCGCACCGCGCGACGAACGGGACATCCCTCACTTTGTCTACGCGGAGCTGCCGATGGCTACCGACCGGGGACGCGGATGGGCGACCTTGCGCGACGCCGGCCCGGTGGTGATCGGCGATGGCTTCTATTACCTGGCCGGACGCGACGATGTGCTCGATGCGCTGCGCCATCCCGAGGTCTTCTCGTCCAAGCGTGCCTTCGACATATTGGGCAGTCCATTGCCGCTGGTACCACTTGCGTTCGATCCACCCGAGCACACTCGATTCCGGAAAGCCCTGCAACCGTTCTTCAGTCCACATGCACTGGCCGCCATGCTGCCGTCACTGCAAGCGCAGGCGATCGAGATCATCGACGCAATCGCCGCCGGAAGCCAGTGCGAGGTGATCACGGAGCTGGCGATCCCGTATCCATCACAGGTGTTCCTGACGTTGTTCGGCCTTTCGCTGGCAGACCGGGACCGCTTGATCCGCTGGAAAGACGCCATCATCGCCCTGGGCCTGCTCGCCAGCCTGGACGACGCTGACCTGACTCCCGCACTCGAGCTCACGAGCTACCTTGTCGACGCCATTGCCGCCCACCGCCGGCATCCGGGTACCGACATTCTGTCTCAGGTGCTCCTCGGCGATGACCCACTCGATGACAGCGAGGCACTCGGGCTCAGTTACGTCTTCGTCCTTGCCGGCCTGGACACCGTGACCTCCGCGATCGGGGCAGCGCTGCTCGAGCTGGCTCGGCGCCCGCAATTGCGCCAGCTACTTCGCGAAAACCACGGTCAAATAGCAGTTTTCGTTGATGAGATCGTCCGACTCGAACCTCCCGCGCCGGTTGTTCCGCGCGTCACGACCCGAGAAGTCAACATCGCCGGCGCGAAGATTCCAGCGGGTTCGAGGGTGTGGTTGTGCCTGGGTGCGATCAATCGCGATGGCAGCGACGCCACCTCGGTCAATGATGTCGTCATGGACGGCAAGGTGCACAAGCACTGGGGCTTCGGTGGCGGCACCCACCGCTGTCTGGGCTCGCACCTGGCGCGGATGGAGCTGAGCCTGGTGATAAGTGAATGGCTGCGCCGGATACCCCAGTTTGAATTGACGTGCGGGTACACGCCCGAGATCGATTGGCCATCGGCAACTCTCGGCCTGTCGACGCTGCCGCTGCAGTTCACCTCATAGCTGAATCCGCCGATGTCGACCCAGCGGGTGGTGTCGAAGAAGGAGAGCATCGATGAGTAGGCCGCTCACTGTCATGGCTGCAATCGCGGCCCTGCTCCTGTCGGCCGGCTGCGGCGGATCCAACTCGCCATCGGCTGACGATGCAGCCTCGACCGGGTCCGAGAGCCAGGCCGCGACGCCGGCCAGTTCCACCGAAGCCGCCGCAGCGGGCAAGGTCAATACCCGCTATGACGACGCCCAGACACCGGATGCGGAGCAAGGTCGAGGGCTCATGATGGACGCAAAGCTCTTGGAAGCGGTGGCGGCACAGGTCAACGACACCTTGAACCTGCCCTACGACATCACCGTGGTCGGCAAGCAATGCGGTGAACCCAACGACTATTGGGATCCCAGTGTCAATGAGATACAACTCTGCTACGAAGACATCCAGCAAAGCGAGCAGCGGTTCGCCGGAAGCGGCAACCCGGACTCGACGACCGCCGCGGTGGACGCGACGACTTCGGGTTTCTATCACGAGCTGGGCCACGCCACGCTCTCCATCTACGAGCTGGCATTCACCGGTCGTGAGGAGGATGTCGCCGACCAGCTCTCGGCTTTCATGTTGCTGGCCCCCGGGGCAGACGGAACGCCCTATCCCAATGGCGTCCGCATCGCGACCAACACGGCGCAGGATTGGCGGCTGAGCGCAAAAGAGGACGGCGATGCCAACGATCTCCCGTTCTGGGATGGGCATTCGATGGACATCACGCGGATGTACAACTGGGAGTGCTGGATCTACGGCTCGGATACGACAGCCAATGCCGGCATCGTCACTTCCGGCGATTTGCCGGAAGACCGCGCCGGCAATTGCGAGGACGAGTTCCAGAACATGTCGAAAGCGTGGCATCAGATGCTGGGCCCGCACCTGAAGAAGCCCAGCTGATCCGTAGTCCCCGGCACGACCCGAGTAGATTTCACGGACAATTCAGATGGCCGTCGGCTCCGCATCGTTGATCGCACACAAGGGCCGGTTTTTCTCACGGGTATGCGTGTGGTTCAGGTCGCCAACTTCTACGGACCACGTTCGGGTGGCCTGCGAACGGCGGTCGATCGGTTGGGCGCCGAATACTGCGCCAGCGGGCACGAGGTGTTTCTCATCGTGCCGGGGGCGCACACCGGGCAACGCCGCTTGGGCACCGGTGTCGTACGAATCAGCTTGCCCGCCAAGCTGATTCCGCTTACTGGCGGCTACCGCGCGGTGATGCCGGGACGGGTGCGGGAGCTGTTGGGCGCGCTTGATCCCGACGCCGTGGAGGTCTCCGACCGGCTCACGCTGCGATCGCTGGGATGCTGGGGTCGCGAGCGTGGGATCACGACGGTCATGATTTCCCATGAGCGCCTAGATCGGTTGGTGGGTCAGGCGCTTCCGCACCGCGCCGCACAACGGCTCGCCGACTTCGCAAACCGGCGTACCGCCGCCAACTACGACACCGTGGTGTGCACCACGGCGTTCGCCCGCGAAGAATTCGATCGCATCGGCGCGACCAACACCCTCACCGTGCTCCTGGGCGTGGACCTGCAGACCTTTCACCCGCGTCGGCGCTGCCCGCTGGTGCGCCAGCGTTTCGCCACACCCCGGCAGCTGCTGTTGATCCATTGCGGCCGGTTGTCAGTGGAAAAGCACGTCGATCGCAGCATCGGGGCACTGGCCGCGCTGTGTGATGCGGGCGTCGATGCACGGTTGGTCATCGTTGGAGAGGGCCCGCTTCGGGCCAGGCTGCAGCGCCAGGCGGCAGGGCTGCCCGTCGACTTCACCGGATTTGTCACCCACCGCGACACCGTCGCCCAGCTCCTGGCCTCCGCCGATATCGCGTTGGCGCCCGGCCCGCACGAAACATTCGGGCTTGCCGCACTCGAGTCCTTGGCTTGTGGCACACCGGCCGTGGTGTCGCGCACCTCGGCCCTCAGCGAGATCATCACCACCGACAGCGGGGCATCGGCGGACAACGACCCCGCGGCGATCGCAGCCGCGGTTCGCACCATCGTCGGTTGGCCTGAGCGGCAACGCCGCAGCTCCGCCAGGCGCCGCGCCGAGATGTTCACTTGGCAGGTGGCCGCCGCCGGGATGCTAACCGCCCTGGACGCCGACGCACCAGGGTGCTGTGGCGGCGGGGACGCTGCCAGCCGCGCGTGCTGATGCCCGCCGCCCGTGGCTGTGCCGAAATCAAACAGACGCACATCGCAGACAGCAAATGGGCGCCTAGCCCATTGTTAGGCGCCCATTTGCGAAAATTGAAGCGTTGGTTGATCAGGTGCAGGGAATGCCGTGCGGTCCCCCAACCCAGTGGCCAGGAGGTGACTGCCACGGGCACACCTTCTTGATCTGGCCGGGCGGTACCTGGTGCCAGTTCGCCCAGTCGTCAACGTGCGGTCCCGGCGGGCCCGGTATCCGCGGTCCCGGGTTGGCCGAGGCCATACCCGCGCCGAACCCGAGCGTGGTGGCGCCGAGCGCACCCGCAAGAGCAACTGTTCCAGCAAACTTCTTCACGTTCATTTCATAGCCTCCTTCCGGCCGGACTGTCGTGAATCATCCGATCGATTCACTCACGCGTCTGGTATCCAGCGGCTGCGTGTCGATTGGATCCGGCCTCAGAACCTGCGCAAGTATGAATATACCCGCGGTTTTGGGGCTCAAACCTCACCGTTTCACCGGGACCGGGGTTTGTGGGCTCAGTCACAAACCACAGCAGTCCCAGCAACCGCAGATACCACATGACCGGGCGCAAGATCCGTGCTGCGACCGCGCTCCAGGTTCAGCTCGGATTGCGCAGCGGAAGGCCTGCGGCGCGGTAGATGGCATCGATGACAGTCATGTTCTGCACCGCGTCCTGCGGTGTCGTCTTGACCGCTTCGCCGCGCAGTATTGCCCCGGTAAAGGCGTCGAGTTGATACGCATACGAGGCCCGGCGGGGAAAGCGTTCCACCCTCCTGCCAATGGCCGACTGGACGGTGAGCCGATGGAAGAGCTGGGGCACAACGGGGTTCAGCACCCGGAGTTCGCCGCGGTCACCAACCACCCGCGCGCTCATGTTCAACAGGTGCGACGACCACATCGAGCACTCGATTCGACCGGAATGTCCTGCCGGAAAACGCAACTCGGCTGTCATCGCACGGTCCACTTCCGAGTCACGCCGTTTTGCTTGCGCTGAAACCACTTCCGGAGTGCCGCCGCCGAAGGTACGAGCCATGTGCACCGCGTAGCAGCCGGCGTCCATCGTCGCGCCTCCGGCCAGGGCGTAGTTGTAACGGATGTCGGAGAACTTTGGCAGCGGAAAACACATCGACGTCTCCACCCGCTGCAGCGTGCCCAGCTCCCCGGAGGCGATGATCTGCTCGATCCGCAGAGTCAGCGGATGGTAGCGGTAGTGGAAAGCCTCCATCACCACGCGATCGGTGGTCGCGGCCAACTGGGCGATCTCGTCGGCCTCGGCGGCATTGGCGGTGAACGGCTTCTCACACAGCACATGCTTGCCGGCGGTCAGCGCGGCTTGGGTCCACCTGCCATGCAGGCCGTTGGGCAGGGGGATGTAGACGGCATCGAGGGTTGGATCGGCGATGAGCGCCTCGTAGCTGCTGTGCACCCGGCTGATGCCGTGTTTGGCGGCAAAGGCCTGTGCGCGTGCGCCATCGCGTGCGGCGACCGCGGCCACCACGGCTTCGACGTTGCCCTGAGCTGGTTTGACGAGCGCCTGCGGCGCTATCCGCGCCGCGCCCAGGATGCCGATCCGCAGTGGGCTCCCGTGTCCTGTCACGGACCGACGCTAGCACTTGCGCCGGCACCGCCGGTGACGCGTGATCAGTCGGTGCGGCCGCCCCGGCGAGCAAAGGCGGGTGCATGCTCGGGCCGGACCCCGACCCCGACAAAGTAGGCCGGGATCACCGACAGCCACGGCACCCGCTCGACCAAGCCGAGCAGAGCCGCCGGCGGGGTCGCGTCCTGACCGCGCAGCAGCGGTCCCAGCAGCCGCCGGTGCAGTAACCGTTGCACGGCCTGGGTTATCACGGTCGGGATGACGCGACGGCGGCGCACTGCCGCCAGGTCCCGACCGGTGACTCGGTGTCCTAGCAGTGGTTAGGCCAAGATGGTCGCTGCCGCGACCGCGTCCTGAACGGCAAGATTGATACCCACCCCACCCAGCGGCGACATCGCATGCGCGGCATCACCGATACACAGCAGCCCATCGATGTGCCAGCGTCGCAGCCTGTTCACCTTCACGTTGAGATGCTTGACATCGTCCATGGAGGCCAGCCCGGCCACGGACTCGGCCGCTTCGGGTAGCAGTGCGCCGATGTCGTGCCGGAATTCCTCGATCCCGCGCTCACGCAGCTTGGCGTCTGTCCCCTTGGGCCCGATGTAGGCGATCTGGAAATAGCCCTCACGTGGGATAACGCCCAGCCCCTTGCCCGGCCCGAAACGCGGCAGGAACGAAAAGTCCGCATCACCTTCGCGCGGCAGCTTGAACCACCACACGTCGAAGTTCACCGGGTAGTCGCGCGCCTTGAGCCCGGCCGCCTGGCGGGCAATGGACCACCGCCCATCGCACGCCACGGTCAGCTCCGCCCGCAATTCACCGGGTCCCTCGGCGCCCTGATAGCGCACTCCGGTGACGCGGCCGCCTTCCTGCAGCAAACCGGTCACCTCGGTATTCATCCGAAGTGTGAAGCTCGGCTCGACTTGGGCGGCCTCGGCCAGCAGGTTCAACAGGTCCCACTGCGGCACCATCGCGACGTAGGGGTGCGGTTGGTTCAGCCGCCCGAAGTCGATATAGGTGACCGAACGCCCGTTCGTATCCAGCGTCGCTTTGCGAACTTCGCTGAAGGGCAGCTCAGCAAAGCGTTCCCACAAGCCCAACTCGTCGAGCAGCCGCATCGTGGTCGGATGCACTGTGTCACCGCGAAAGTCGCGCAGAAAGTCGCCGTGCTTTTCCAGCAACGTGACTTCTACACCCGCCCGGGCCAGCAGAAGCCCGAGAACCATCCCGGCTGGGCCGCCGCCGATTATCGCGCACGTGGTTTTCTCACCCATTTGCGGACAAGCATAAGGGGCGTCCAATGGCACGCCGGACCGGGCGGAGTTCATCGGCGCACTACGGTCGAGCCAATGCTCGAGTCCAAGACACCGTGCACGCCCGCGACGGCGGCCCTGTCTGGTACCCGACGGCCGCCCGCAGCGGCGACATCCTCGATACTGCCTAACGCGAAATCGTCTTGGCGGCATGCGATCTGGCCGCTGGGCCACAAAAGGACGACACGCTGGGAACGCCCGCCACCCCGGCGACACCGTCAAGCTGATCACCGCCGAGCTCGAACATACCTGCCCCACAAGCCAACCCCAACAGACCCGCTCACAGCCCCGCAAGGAGAGGTCGGCGCCCACGATCACCAACAGAACCTGCACCCAATTCCGGTGCTGGGCCGGCGCTGGGGAGCACGCACGTGACCAGGCCCCAGGTTCGCCGCAGATGAAGTCCTAGTCGGCGGGTAGCTCGAGGCCGGCAGGCGGCAACCTGCCCGAGACGAAGAAATCGTTGACGATTGCGCCTAGTGGCTCGCCGGCGCGGCCGTAGGCGACGTGGCCGGCGCCAGCCCATTGCAGATATTGGCCGTGTACGAGCGTCGCAGCCAGCTCGCGGCCCCAGTGCGGCGGTGTCGCTGGGTCACCAGCGACACCGATCACCAGCGTCGGCCCGGAGCCCGCAGCCGTCATCCGGTGCGGCGGCGCGGCGGCCCGCGTGGGCCAGACGGTGCAGGGCAGTACGGACCACGCGCGGCTGGCCCCGGTCAATGGGGCTTCACGTGTCCAGGCGCGGGCTAACGCCGCAACGTCACCGACCTGGGTGGGCGTGGACAGGTCATGACACGCTACCGAGAGATAGGGCAGGTCAGCGGGGTTAACCAGAAGTGCCGGTCCGTGCACGGCGTCGATGACCGGAGCCCAGTTCCCCCGACTGGCCTCGGCGAGTACTTCTCGCAGTACCAGCACCGACGTCTCCGGTTCGTAGGCTGCTGATTCGACGTAGTTGAGCAACCGCAAACCCGACAGCACACGTCCGTCTTCGCCCACGATGGGGCTTTCATCCAGTCTCTCGATCAACGCCTGGATGCGTTGGATTTCTGGGGCGTCGAACTGAGCCCGGATAGCGCGGTCAAAAGCAACAGCCTGATCGTGGCGCAGTGTGGCGTAGTCGTTGGCGGGATTCATGGCCGAATCGAGCACGATGCGGTGAGTGCGGCCGGGGAACATGTCGGCATACACCACCCCCAGGTAGGTACCGTAGGAAAATCCGAAGTAGTCGATGCTCTCCACGTTCATCGCGACGCGCAGCGCCTCAAGGTCGCGTGCAACCTCTTGCGTCCCAACTAAACCCAGAACGCCTCCTCGCTGCGCGGCATCCACCAGCCGAGTTGTCCCCTCCAGACGACTCCGGCGCTGAGCCTCGGTGCGCGGAATGCTGGGTTGATTGCGGACAGCGGCGACAAGCTCATCGCCGGCCAACGCGATGGCCGGCCGGCTCGCGCCTACCCCGCGCGGATCGAAGGTGACGATGTCGAAATCTTGTCGTAGCCGGTCCCAAAAATTGCCGCTGTAAGCCATATCATCGATGCCCGATATGCCGGGACCGCCCGGGTTGGTGACGATTACACCCAGCTTGTGCGCTCCGGTTGCGGGCAGCCGAGCCACGGCCACCTGTGCCATGGCAGATTCAGCTAGGTTCCAATCCAGCGGCACGTTGAGGATGGCGCATTGCATTCCGGCAGCGCCGTTGGCAGCGGCGCATGGAGACCATTCCGACAGTGCGGCCGACTGGTCAGATCCGCCCGCCCAAGCGGCGGCCCAGCAGGTGCCCGCGGCAACAGACAGAACCGTCGCAGCCACACCAAACCAGCGGCGCCAAGTTGTTCTGCGTGGGCCAGCTCGGAGGCGGCGGAAAACCCATCGCGGCCGGGAACTGCCAGGGACTGCCGTCCCCGCGGCTTGCGGCTGGCCGGTGCCCTGCTCGCGAGCCCAATCGATGCCAGCGCCTTCGATGCCGCCGCTCATCGCGATCGACGCGCCCCCCGCACCGCGCCCTCCATCGTTGTTGTTACCGCCGCCGGTGGCAGCAATTGCGTAGGTCCCTGCGGTGCTCTGCACAGTCGAGCCGCACCCGCCGGCCACACCCTGATCACGGTCGCCGCACCGAGCCTCGGACGACATCGCTTGAGCTGTGCGACCGCCGTTGCCACAATATAGGCCTCGGTCCACGCGTGTCCGGCATCCAAGACGCCGTTGCCGACCAACAGGTCAGGGCTTGCTCGATTGGCCGCCGGCACCTCGGTACTCCAACGTCAGGGCGCCTGTCCGCGGTCGCGACCATGTGGCAAGCTGGTCTCGGTTCGACTGGTCACCACGAAGCGAAGTGTCGTGCGTTGCCTGAATAGGTGCGCCCTGGGAAATCTACCGGGACCATCCTGGCGATGGAGAAGAAGCGTCTGTGCCCGCTGCAGATCCGTTCGATTCACAGCAGTGGGATCGCGAACACCTGCTGACCGCCCTGCGCGGGATGATTGCAGCCCAGCTGATCGTCGGTAAGCGACACGCCCGCCAGTTGCCCCAACCCACAACGAATACGGATCCTGATCAATGACAGAGACGATTCAGGCCCTGCTGCAACAGCGCATGTCCGACTCCAGCATTGCCGTGAAATATCATGATCTGCAATGGACTTGGCGCGAGTATCTGGCGGAGGCCGCCGCGCGCGCGGCCGGATTGATCGCCGCCGCCGACCCGGACCGCCCGCTACATATCGGGTCCTTGCTGGGCAACACGCCCGAAATGCTGGCCCAGATGGCCGCGGCCGGGCTGGGTGGCTATGTGCTCTGCGGCCTGAACACCACCAGGCGCGGCGAGGCGCTGGCCGCGGACATCAGGCGCGCCGAATGCCAGATCATCGTGACCGATGCCGAGAATCGCTCGCTGTTGGATGGTTTGGACCTCGCGGATGTAGAGATCTTCGATACCTCGACACCTCGGTGGGCAGAGCTGGTTGGCGGTGCCGGTTCGCTGGTCCCCCATCGCAAAGTCGAAATGATGGATCCGTTCATGATGATCTTCACGTCGGGTACCAGCGGCAACCCTAAGGCGGTACAGGTTTCACGCCTGATGCCCACATTCGCCGGCCGCAGCCTGACCGAACGGTTCGGGGCTGTCGGCTCACGACACCTGCTATGTGTCCATGCCCCTTTTTCATTCCAATGCGGTGGTCGCTGGATGGGCACCCGCGGTGGTCTCGGGCGCGGCGATCGCCCCGGCGAAGTTCTCAGCGACCGGGTTCCTGGACGACATTCGCCGCTATCAGGCCACCTATATGAACTACGTCGGCAAGCCACTGGCCTACATCCTTGCCACGCCCGAACGCGACGACGACGCCGAGAATCCGCTGCGCGTGGCTTTTGGCAACGAGGCCAATGAGAAAGATATCGAAGAGTTCTCGCGACGTTTCGCAGTCCAGGTCGAGGACGGCTTCGGCTCGACCGAGAATGCCGTCATCGTGATCCGTGAACCGGGCACGCCGCCGGGCTCGATCGGCAAGGGTGTCGACGGTGTCGCCGTGTACAACAGCGACTCCGTCACCGAGTGCGCCGTGGCACGCTTCGATGAGCACGGAGCGCTGGCCAACGCCGACGAAGCGGTGGGCGAATTGGTCAACACCATGGGATCGGGCTTTTTCACCGGTTATTACAACGACCCCGGCGCCAACGCCGAGCGTATGCGCCATGGCATGTACTGGTCCGGAGACCTCGCCTACCGAGACTCACAGGGCTGGATCTATCTCGCCGGCCGCACCGCCGACTGGATGCGGGTAGACGGCGAAAACCTTGCGGCAGCCCCGATCGAACGAATTCTGTTGCGGGACAATTCGGTAAACCGAGTCGCGGTATATGCGGTCCCAGATGCCCGGGTTGGCGATCAGGTGATGGCCGCCGTCGTGCCGCACCGGGACCAGCGGTTCACTCCCGAATCGCTTGAAGCGTTTCTGCGCGCGCAACCCGACCTGTCCGCCAAAGCCTGGCCGCGATACGTCCGGATCGCCGCAGATCTGCCCAGCACCGCCACCCACAAGGTGCTCAAGCGACAGCTGGTCGCCGAAGGGACAGCCATCGGCCCGGACGAGGCGCTGTGGGTGCGGGAGCAGCGCGGCACCCGGTACCGAATAGCCTCCGACGAGAGCCGCTAGCGCGGCGCCCGGGCCGGCCGGTAGCTAGCCATCTATCTCCCCGGCGATGCCGCGTTCGATGCTGGCTCTGGTAGTGCCAGCCAAGACCATGAGACCGTCGAGTTCATTGCAGGCCAAGTCGTATGCCCGCGAGCGTTCTTGGGCGGTGGCGGAGCTATCCGCGGCCACCCGCAGCAGGCTCTGGGCACGAGCCAGCCGCTGTTGACCTTCTCGGGAGAAATCACTTCTACGCCGGCGCATCGCCTCGGCTTCGGCGGCGTTGAACGCGGTGACGTAGTTCTGCACCGCATCGAAATACTCTTTGGCCGCATCGCGGTCGTCCAGCAGATCTTCGGCCCGCATAGGACGGTGAAAGTCCGCCGCCAACTTCGCCTTGTGAAAACGGGTCGTGATCGGGTCCCGCATGTCGGCCATCACCGGGAAATCAAGGAGCTTGGCCACGTCGAGTTCATAGTCCAACCAGCGCGTGTTCGTTTCGTCGTGGGCGTCGATCGCGCGTCGTATCGCCCGCCATTGGGCCGGTTTGCTGCCGGGCAGGGCGTCGTCGGGCTGGCCAGCCGCGCGATCCTGCGGGGCGTGGTCGACCGCTCCATCCCCCGACCTCCTGTTGAGCGACGAGATCGCCCGGATGCCCGCATAGATCAGCCCAACGATGGGCGCAATCAGCACCAGCAACTCGACCAACCGAAACAGCAGCCCCACCCAAGCCAGGATGCCATCACCGGCGGGGATAGTCAGCGCCGCCGCGCGCCCCCTTCGGGCTAGCGCTTGTGCAGCTGGCCGGCGGCGATCTCGTCGGCCGCCTTGGCCGCGATCCCCCCACCCAGCCGCGAGGCGATCTCGGGGGCATTGGCGGCAAATCGCGCCAGCGCCCGCTGGCGTAGCGGCGCCACGGTGACCTCGCCGCGATTGCGCTCGATCGCGGTGACCACGGCGGCACCGACCTGATCGGGCCTGCCGGTACCGATCAGCGGCGGAGCGGTCGCACCGGAGTCCGCGAACATGCCCGCGCCACTGATCGCCCCGGGACTCACCACCGAGACGCCGACCCCAGCCGGGCGCAGATCGTCACGCAGGCACAGCGCGAAACCGCGGATGCCGAATTTCGTCGCCGCGTACAGCGACGCACGCGCGGTGGCCGTCTTGCCGGAAATGGACGACACGAAGACGAAATGCCCGGACCCTCGTTGAGTGAACGCCGGGATCAGTTCGCGGGTCATCTGGACCGGTATCTCGAGGTTGACCCGCAACGCGCGATCCACCTGCTCGGCGGTGAAGGTTTCCAGTTTCCCGGATGCTGGCAGGGCTGCGTTGGCGACCAAAACGTCGATCTCCCCCGCCTCGGCGAGCAGGGCCAGCGCGGCACCCGGTTCGGCGAGGTCGCTGACGATCGAGCGATGGTTGCGTCCCGGAAGCGATGCCGCGAGCTGGTCGAGCTCCGCGGGCTTGCGCGAGCTCAGGATCAGCTCCGCACCGCGGTCGGCCAGTGACGAGGCGATCGCCCGTCCGAGACCGCCCGTGGCGCCGGTAACCAGAACAGTCTTGCCGGATAGTTCCATGGGGACGACGGTAGCCGACGCTGCCCGTTGCCTTCGATCCGACGTGACACCGCCGCACCGGTGCCCGAGGTCAGCCACCGCGCACCGGGGCATCGACCGACGCTTTGAGACCAGCCGAGAACCACACTGCGGGAGTAGGTTTGGGGCGCGCGGGGGCGCCGGCGCGCGCACTCACCGATCGGGCATTGGACCGCACCCCCGCCCGGGGCTGGCCATGGATGACTGGCCGTACGTATCTTGATGTCAATGGCCTTCTCCGATTGTGGCCACGCACCGTCCGCCGTACCCGCGGGGCCCGCGCGGTTGACCGGCATGCCGTTCCACGATTCCGACGATGTCATTCGGGCCGCCCTCGCCGAGGCCAGCGCTCCGGCGCTGCTGATGTCGATGGTGCACATGACCGGCAATTTGGGCTTGCTCGACGAACTTCCGGGCCCGTCGATGCTGATCGCCATGGACATCCAGGGCGGCATGAGCGAAGAGGACAAACAGACCGTCCGCGAGCGTGCCTTCGAGGTGGTGCGCGACTACCGCGACCGTGGCTGCCCGGCGCCGTTCCTCCCGAACCGGGTCCAGCTGCAGACCATGCTCGACGTGGCGTCGGCCGGTCAGGTTACCGACGAGTTCATCGACTACATTGCCGCGGATCTACGGATCTCAGACGCGGACCAGGATGGCCCGCCGCTGCGATCCACTCCAAGTCAACGCAGTGGTTTCCCAGTCTTGGTCATCGGTTGTGGCGAAGCGGGGCTACTGGCCGGAATTAAACTCAAGCAAGCCGGTCTGCCGTTTGTGATCATCGAGAAGCAGGCTGGGGTCGGGGGCACGTGGCGGGCCAACCGATATCCGGGCTGCCGCGTGGACATCGCGAACCATTACTACGCGTACTCGTTCGAGCCCAACGACCATTGGTCGCATTCCTACTCCGAGCAGCCCGAGATCCTGAACTACCTCAATGACGTGGCCCAGCGCTACGAGATCACCCCGCATGTCAGATTCAACACCGAAGTTGTCGGCGCCGCTTAGCAAGACGAATCGGATAGCTGGGCGGTGCGGATCCGCGGCCACGACGGCAGCGCCGAGGTGCTCAGCGCACGCGCGGTCATCTGCGCGGTCGGCCAGTTCAGCAATCCGGTGATCCCGGACATCAAGGGCGGCAAGGATTTCGCCGGTCCGTCGTTCCACACCGCCGATTGGGACGAGCGCGTTGAGCTCGCCGGCAAGCGGGTCGCGGTGATCGGAGCCGGCGCCAGCGGTTTTCAGCTGGTGCCCGCCATCGCCGACATGACCGAACGGGTCGACGTCTACCAGCGCACCGCGCAATGGATGGCGCCCAACATCAACTACCACGCGGCCGTCAGCGATCCGGCCAAATGGGCGGTGCGCCA
Source organism: Mycobacterium pseudoshottsii JCM 15466 (assembly GCF_003584745.1). NCBI lineage: Bacteria > Bacillati > Actinomycetota > Actinomycetes > Mycobacteriales > Mycobacteriaceae > Mycobacterium > Mycobacterium pseudoshottsii. The sequence goes on along the minus strand of NZ_AP018410.1, from coordinate 2,930,228 downwards.
TCTCCCCTACTACGGCAGGTGGCTGCGATTCGTGACCTGGTGGCCGATCGCCGACGGTGCAGCCCACCTGACGGTTATCGACCCGGACTGGGAGAACGGCGGCTTGTCGGTCAGTGCCGCCAATCACCAAGTCCGCGAGCTGTTTATCGCCTGGATGCGGGCCTTCACCGATGATGAACAGCTGCTGGCGAAGGTCACGCCGAACTATCCGCCGATGGGCAAACGCACCCTGCAGGACAACGGAGCATGGCTCAAAACCCTGCAGCGTGACGATGTCGAACTCATCCGCGAGGGCGTTGCCGAGATCACCGCCCACGGGGTGATCACCCGCGACGGTGTGTACCGGCCGGCCGACGTCTTGATCTGGGCCACCGGATTCGACGTCAACCATCAACTGGGGCCCATCCGCGTTCGGGGCTTGGACGGCGTTGAGCTCAACGACCTGTGGGGCGACGCCGCCTACGCCTATCTCGGCATCAGCGTGCCCGGCTTCCCCAACTTCCATTGCATGTACGGCCCGGGTACCAACGCCGTCAACGGCGCCAGCATCATCTACAACTCCGAGTGCCAAATGCGCTACATCCTGGGCTGTATCGACATGGTGCTGTCCGAGGGGGCTCGCTACGCGATGCTGCGAGACGGGGTGTGTAGTGACTACAACCAGCGCAGCCAGCGGCAGCTCGAGACCATGGTCTATACCCGCCCTGCGGTGTGCAGCAGCTACTACAAGAACGCGGCGGGTGATGTGCCCACCCTGTTCGCCTGGCGCATCCTGGACTATTGGAACTGGACCAACCGCCCCGACCGCAACCACTACGAGTTTCGGCGCTAGGGGGCCTGAGGCTGGTCGCTGACGGCGGCGTGCAGGTGCGTTCGCAGGAACTGGCACTGACTGGCGAAGAACCCCAATGACACCTGCGCATTCGGCGCCAACAGATCGAATGCGTGGAAGGCACCGTCGGCGATCTGCTCATGGACCTTGACACCCGCGTCGCGCAGGCGCGCGGCATAGTCGAGGCATTCCTGATGAAACAGGTCCAGCGTTCCGACGCCGATCCAGGCCGGCGGCAGATTCGACAGGTCGGCACGTCGCGCCGGTGCGGCCGTGCTGGGGTCTGCCCCGGCCAGATACAACTGCCACGCCTGTTGGTTGTCCCGCTCGCTCCACATGATGCGCTTGTGGCCGTTCGGACCGGAGCCGGTGCGGTCGTCGAGCATGGGGTACACCAACATCTGCAGCACCGGTTCCACATCACCACGGTCGCAGGCCAGCTGAACCAGCGTGGCCGCGAAAAGATCGCCGGCACTGGCACCGGCCACCGCGATCCGCGACGGATCGACCCACTGCTGCTGGCGCAGCCACAGCAACGCCGCATAACAGCCCTCGACGGGGGTCGGATAGGGGTGCTCGGGCGCCAACCGGTAGTCCACCGCGGCCACCGCGACGCCCGCCAGATGAGACAACTTGCGGCAGTACTGATCCTCCTGAGCGGCGCTGCCCATGACCGTTCCGCCGCCGTGGATCCAGAGCAGGGCCGGGCCCGGATCCGGCAATCCGGCTGGCCGGTGCAATCGCACGCTGACCGCGTCGTTGACGGCCACCACCGGCACATCGCGCAGACGTCCAGTAATCCCAGCCAGCTTCATCAGCGCACGTGGCAGCTTGAGGCCGCGATGCAACCCATAGCCTCGCGGCAGGATCCGGGAGATCGCCCGCAAGGCGGGGTCGATTGCGTCGGGCTTGGTGAAGGCCGGCGGACCATCGGAACGGGCTTGCATGCACCATACGATTGCACATCGAGGTGTCCGCATGGGCCTACACCGGTACCGGCGGCGGCCCGGGCGACCCTAGCGGCCATCGGCGGACATGCCCGCTACCCAAGGCCATCTGAATTAATGACTCAAGTCACTTGAGTGTGCATACGAGGCTAGGTGAGCATAGGTGGGTGACTACCCTTCCTAGTGCCGGATCGCTGTCGATCTCCACCGTTACCGGCGACCCCGTCGCGCGAGTTGTCGCTGACGCCACGGTCGCCGACGTCGCCAACGCGATGATCGCCGACAACGTCGGAGCGATCGTGATCGGGGACGACGACCGGCCTGCCGCCCTGGTGAGCGAACGCGATGTGGTTCGCGTAGTAGCGACCGGCAAGGATCCGAATACGGTGCCCGCCCTCGACGTTGCCAGCACCAAACTGGTGTGGTGCGACTCCGACGCCACCGTCGATCAGGTAGCGAACCAGATGATGGAACACTACATTCGCCACGTTCTGGTGGAACACGATGGCATACCGGCGGGGATCGTCTCGGCTCGTGACCTGCTCGGCGTCTACTGCTCCGATGCCGTTTTGGACTCGGACTAGGGCGGTGCGCGGCGGCTCTGCGTCGTTCTCGGCCGGCCCGGATCGGCCGTGACAATCCTCAGAATGCCTCTGGATTCTGCGCGATGGCGACCGGTACCGGGTGCTGGTAGAGCCGCGCCGCATTCTCCCAAGTGATCTTGCGAATCACGTCGGCGGGCAGTCCGTCGAGTTGTTCATGCATGGTCTGCTGGGTGTGCGGCCAGGTCGAATCGCAGTGCGGATAGTCGGATTCCACCATGATGTTTTCCGTACCGATTCGATGATGCTGCACGAACGAGGACTTGTCCTCCACCGCGCAGAACCAGAAGTTTCGCGTGAAAACCTCTGCCGGCGTCAAGCTTTCGCCCATGGCCCGCCAAGTGCCATACATCTCGTGATAGCTCAGCATGTGGTCGAGACGATCGAGCAGTCCGGCAACCCAACCGATTCCCCCCTCGGACAGGCAGATCTTGAGATCCGGAAATCTGCTGGGCAGGCCGGAATACAGCCAGTCCACGGCGCCGGAGATGGCGTAGGCGAAGAACAGCACGCCCGGGACATCCGCAGGTGCGTCATCGGTGGTCGACGGGGACGAACCCGACGATCCGATATGTAGGTTCACCACCGTGCCGGTCTCGGCGCACGCCGCCATCATCGGGTCCCAGTGGCCCGAGTGAATGCTCGGCAGTCCGAGCATCGCGGGGTTCTCGCTGAAGCTGACGGCGCGAAATCCGCGCTCGGCGTTCTCATGGATCAGCTGCGCGCCCGCACTGGGATCCAGCAGCCAGGGCAGCTGGCAGGGAATGATCCGCTCCGGATATGGTCCAGCCCAAGCTTCCAGGTGCCAGTCATTCCAGGCCCGCACCGCGGCCCAGGCGAGTTCGGGATCCTTGGTCACCTGCTGCAGCCGCTGGCCGGCAAACCCCGGCAGAAACGACGGGAAGTTCAGCGATGCGTAGACACCATTGAGATCCATGTCCTTGATGCGCTCATGAATATCCCACGCACCCCTTCGCATTTCGTCAAAGCGCACCGGCTCGAAGCCATATTCCGAGACGGGTCGCCCTACCACCGCGTTGAACCCGACGATGGGCAGTACCTGTCCGTCGTAGACCCACACCTGTCCGCCGTCGTCGGTCTCGACGACTCGCGGTGCGCGGTCGGCGAACCTCTGCGGCAGACGTCCGGTGAAGGTGTCGGGCGGTTCGACGATGTGATCGTCCACCGAAATCACCGTGTAGCGGCGCCGCGCCCTGGGCGGATCCGTCAAGAAAGTGACGCTGCGATCTGCGCCGGTCTTCGCCGTGGTGAAGCTGAGGTCGCTGGCCAGTTCGTCGATCGATTTCATCGTCGGCAATCTCTCTGCAGTGCTGGGTGATTCGCGGTCATCGGGGCTCAGCTCAGTACGGCCGGGTCGGCCTTGATGGTCATCCGTGCCGCCCCCGCCCAATAGACGTCGGCAGCCCGTTCGATCAGCGATGAACGCATGCCGGCCATATCGGACCATTTCATCTGTGTGGGTTCTGCACCGGTGAGCATCACGTCGTAGGCCAGCTTGCATACTCGTTCGATCGACGCGGCGCGATAGACGGCTTGGGCGAGATTGCGGCCGGTGGCGATGACGCCGTGGTTGGCCAGAATCGTCAGGTTCGCGCTTCCGATATGTGCCGCGAGGTCGGCCGCACGTGCGGCGCTGTCGATTTCGCCGTCATAGCTTTCGACCAGGCACATGTCGTCGAGGAAGAGCGATCCGGTCTGGTGCACCAGGTCCGGCAGCCGGCCCAGGGCCGCCAGGACGCACACGTAGTACGGGTGGTTGTGGATGACCACGCGAGCATCGTCGCGAACTCGGTGCAACTGAGTGTGGATATGGATCGCGGGGGTGACGTCCCACCGGCCCTTGACCACCCGCGCGTCGGCGTCCACCGTGCAGATATCCGAGGCGGTGAGTTCCTGCCACCACAGCCCCCATGGATTGACCAGCATGTCGGTTTGGCCGTCGGGCTGCCAGGTGATGTGATCGGCCATGTTCTCTGCGAACCCGATGCCCGCGAGGTGGCGGAAGGCAACGGCGAGCGCCTGCGCATCGGATAGCTCCACACCGATCGGCGGAATCACCGATGGCGCCCATACCTGCAGGCCACCTTGGCGTGCGTCAGGAACGTTCATGCTCGGCCTCCATCCTGGCTCGAATATCGTCGCGAAGCTGCCCTTTGGCAATCTTGCCGCCGGAGGATCGAGGCAGTTCGTCGACCACGACGAGTCGTTCGGGCAGTAGTTCTTTGGAATACCCCAGCGCCAAGAGGTGCTCGACGAGTTCGGTTCGATCGAGGCGCTGCGAGTCGGCGAGCTCGACGTAGAGGCAGACCTTCTCCCCGAAAACCGGATCGGGCATCGACACCGCCGCAACGATCGCGACGGCCGGGTGGGTCAGCGCCGCATCCTCGACCTGACCGGCGCTGATGTTCTTTCCGCCGCGCAAGATGAAGTCCGAGGTCCGGCCGGTGACGGTCAGATAGCCGTCCGGATCGATCTCGCAGATATCACCCATGCGCATCCACCCGTCCCGGGTGAACAACTTCTCGTGATCGGTTCCGCCCAGATAGCCGAGGCTGGTCGCCGGCCCGCGGCACCCAGGCTGGCCCCGGCCCGACGCGGTGACGTCACGGTCCCCGTCGAAAAGCCGCACCGACATTTCCGGAACAACCCGCCCACCCGTCCTGAGGCGACGCTCCCGCGAGTCGCGCAAGGTGGTCGCACTGAGCAATCCGGTCTCGTTGGAGCCATAGAACTGCAGAATGGCTGCGCCGGTGAGATCCTCGAACTCAGTGGCGCGCCGGTACGGCAACGCCTCGCCGCCGGCGAAGACGACCCGCAGCGAACTCAGATCATAGGCCCGGCACCAGTGGTCGGCCATGAGCATCGTCAATTGAGTACTGACACAGCACAACACCGTGACCCGGTGCCGAGCGATTGCCTCACATGCGGCCAGCGTCGTGAACCGATCCAGAATCACCGCACTGGCCCCCAGGTAAATGGGTGTGGTGTGGCTGGTCCAGATGCCGAATCCGAAGGGCATGGGAATCACCGGCAGGACTACGTCCTGCGGCGTCAACATGCCATTGGCGACCGCGTGCTGATGAAAGTAGTGCCAACGGTTCTGGGTATGCACCACACATTTGGGTGCCCCCGTGGTGCCCGAGGTGGAGTTGATCAGGAACACATCATCGGGACCGAGGCGTCGCTCGTTTCCGAGCTCGCTTTCGAGCCCATTTTCGGGCGCCACCGGCACCGGCTTACCGTCGAAGCGCAGCGTTTTACCCTCGCGCACCAAGACACCCGAGGGCACCGGAAGCTGTGCGCTCACCTCGGTCGCGGCGGCGCTGCGCGGGGCGTCGCTGACCAGGAGCTTGACCTGCGCGGCGCGCAATATCTGGGTGGCTTCCCGGACACCGGCGCGTGCACCGATGCCCACCACCACGGCGCCACAGCGCTCGATGGCGATGAACAACGCATGTAGCGCGGCGCAGTCGCCGTGCCATACCGCCACCCGGCCGCCGGGCAGCACGCCAGCTCCGGCCAGCTGTTCGGCTAGACTTGTTGCCGCACAGTCGAATTCACTCCACGTTAGCAGTGACGCCGGGTAGTCGATATAGGCGGCATGATGCGGCGAGCCTTCGGCGTTTCGTCTTACCGCGTCCGATAGCGTCGAGTCGGACCACCAGCCTGCGGCGTGGTAGCGGATCGCCTCCTGGGTGCTGAATGCCGGAGATCCCGCCATATCGCGCCGACCGACAGCCATAACCAAATGATAGGAAAATAACGTGCCGCTCCACACCGACCCGCGACGGTTGGTGTCGGCCCCGCACCCAGGAGACAATCGAGATACCCCGTTCGCCAGGTGTCCCTCGGACGCTGCGCTACTCTCCCCCAAACCCGTAATCGTGCAACTGCGCGCGAAAGTCGGGTCGAAGACGGTAGCGGGCAGTATTGTCCGTGGCTCAGACAAACCATGGGAGCAAGCGTGACGGAGATGCCCGACGGTATCTCGATCCGGCAAGCTGAGCCGGCGGACTACCACAACGTCGCGCAGATGCACTATCCGAGCTGGCGGCTTTCCTACCGCGGCATCATGACGCCCGAAACCCTCGATCTGTTCGATTGGCAGGAGTGGATCGACGAGGAGTACCCGCGCAGGCTCGCCAGAGCCGGCTGGTCCATGTGGCTAGCCGAGTCGGGCGGCCAGATCGTCGGGATGAGCATTTTCGGGCCGGAGCCCGACAATCCGGATCAGCTGGAGATCGACTCGCTCTACGTCGCCGCCGGCAATGATCGCCGGGGCATCGGCGGCCTGCTGCTTGCCAATGCGCTCAACTCGGCGCCGTCACATGACGCGGTCTTGTGGTGTGCCGAGAAGAACTATCGAGCGCGACGGTTCTATCAGAAGAACGGCTTCCAGCTCGATGGCCGTTCATTCGCCTGGACGCTGGTACCCGGGGTCCTGGTCATACCGCAGATTGGCTTCACGCTGCACCGCTCGAGATCCCAGAGCTGAATCCTGACCTCACCGTGGCGGTCGCCCGGTGGCTGATCTGCGGTTTCGTGTCGCCAAGGAGTTACCAAGAATCCTCCAAGGACCGAGCGGCAAGGTGCAGTCGACCAGAACCGATCGACCACAGCGTGGAGCCCGAGACCACCCATGGCCATTGTGGAATCGCCGCCAGGCCACCCCTACCCGCACTTGCCCGCCTCGTTCTACGGCACCCCATCGGGATCGCCCCCGGGTCCCACCGGGTACCTGGAGCACCCCAGACGCCACCCGTGGGAAATCGGGCTACTGGTGCTGGTCATCGTGTCCAGCGTGCTGCTCTACCTGGTCGCGGCCGCCGTGGTGCTGTCGGGCAAGTCCAGCCTGCTCTGGATTTCCATCGTGGCCACGCCGATCGTGCTGTTCGCGCTGCGCGGGCTGACCTACGGCAAGCAGCGCGCCAACGGCGTCAAGATGTCACCGACCCAGTTCGCCGAAGGCTACTGGCTCGTCGTCGAGGCGGCCCGCCGGTTCGGGCTCAGCGAGGTTCCCGACGCCTACGTGGTGCTGGGCAACGGGCTGATCAACGCCTTCTCCAGCGGGCACGGCTTTCGCCGCTACGTCGTGGTGTACAGCGACCTGTTCGAAATCGGCGGTCAAGCCCGCGACCCCGAGGCGCTCGCCTTCATCATCGGCCATGAGGTCGGCCATCTCGCGGCCGGGCATGCCTCGTACTGGCGCCAGCTGATGCAACTTGCGATGCGCGTTCCGCTGTTGGGGCCGACGCTGTCACGGTCGATGGAGTACACCGCCGACAACTACGGCTACGCGTTCCGTCCCGCAGGTGCCCGCAAGGCCATCGGTGTGCTCAGTGCCGGAAAGTATCTGCTCCGGTCGGTGGATTTCGACGGCATGGCCGACCGGGCCGGGTCCGAGACCGGGTTCTTCGTCTGGCTGGCCAACATGGTGTCCTCGCATCCGGTGAACACCTGGCGCGCAGCCGCGCTGCGCAACCGCATGGTTGCGGGTTCGCTGTTCTTCCGGCCCAAACAGCCGGCCCCGGTGCCGCCGACGGCCTGGGCGGTCCCCGGCGACGGCGGATGGGCCAGGTAGTCCCCCAGCCTCGCGTTCAATAGCCTGGGCACGGGAATCATCCGGTCCGGCGACGCAGTAGGCAGCGGCAGTGCGATCCATATCGATGGGCCAGGTGGGGGCGGGACTGGCCAGCGGAGCGATCGCCGGCGCCGCCGGCACCACCGCGCTCAATGTGATCGCCTACCTGGACATCGCGGTGCGGGGCCGCTCCACCAGTACGACCCCGGAAGACACCGTCAATGCCATGGCGCGATTGCTGCACCTGACGGTTCCGGGTACTGGGGACGTGCTGGCCAACCGCGTCGCCGGTCTCGGCGCGCTGACCGGCTACGCGGCCGGGATTGGGATGGGCCTGGTTCTTGGGCTTGCCTACGGCCTGGGTTGGCGGCCGCGGTTGCTGGTGGCCATGCTGGTCGCAACAGCCCTCGCCCTGGTGGGTACCAACGGACCGATGACCCTGCTCGGGGTGACCGACCCCAGGACCTGGGGCCTCGTCGGCTGGATCAGTGATCTGGTCCCGCACCTCGGATATGGCGTGGTCACCGCGCTGGTCTTGCATTACACGGCGTTGTGCAAGCGCCACCAACCACTGGATCCACGCTAGGCGGGTTCGCCAGGAACCCGACCCCGCGGCCGATCACCCGCCCTTGAGGCGAATCTTCCACCGCACGAAGCTGACGTAGCACAAGCTGATGAACGCGAGCATGGCCATGTCAAACCACCAGGCACCAGCCGTGTGATGCCAGTGCGAATCCTTCGGAGTCAGCGGACCGGGCACGAGTTTGATCAGGTCGACGGTCGAGGCCGAGGTGGCAAATCCCCATCGTGCCGGTGTGGCCCAGGACATCTGGTCCAACCCCAGGCGGTCGGTGACGGGAATCATGCCGCCGGAGAACACCAGCTGCGACATCACCGCGACCACCAGCAGCGGCATGATCTGTTCGTTCGACTTGGCCACCGCCGATAGCGCCAGTCCGAGCATCGCTGAAGCGACGCAGGTGGCGGCGACGTCGGCGAACAGTTCGAGCCCAGGTTTGCCCAGCGCCACGGCGCCCTGGGTGGGACCGCCCTTGCCGATCAGCACGATGATGGTGACAATCGCCGATTGAACGACCGCAAACACCGTGTAGACGCAGATCTTCGCCAGCAGGTACGCGGTGGTGGACAGGCCGACTGCCTGTTCGCGCCGGAAGATGGCCCGCTCGCCGATGAGATCTCGGATTGTCAGCGCGGTCCCCATGAAGACCGCACCGACATTGAGCAACACCAGAATCTGGCCCGGCTCGTTGGGTGCGTTCCCCATCGGATTGGGCATGCCGAAGCCGACGTCCCCGGGTACCGACATCGACAGCGAGCCCATGACGAACGGCAATATCGCCAGGAAGATGAAATAGCCCCGGTCCGAGATGATCAGCCGCATCTGGCGTCTGGCGATGGTGGAGAACTGGCGGAACAGGCTGGTGTGCGACGGGTCGCCACCCAGCTCCCCTGGACGCTCCACCGGCGGCGCTGGCGGGGGTGGCCCCGTTTGCGCCAAGTAGCGCGCCTGGGCCCCCTCTGGGTCGTCGGCGACCGTGCTGAAGATGTCGGCCCAGTTGGTCGTCCCCATGGCCGGACCGATCTGGCTGGGCGGCCCGCAGAACGCTGTCTTGCCGCCCGGTGCCAGCAACAGAACCTGATCGCAGACATCGAGGTAGGTCAGTGAGTGAGTGACAACCAGCACCACACGACCGGCGTCGGCCAACTGCCGCAGCATGGTCATGACCTGCCGGTCCAACGCCGGATCCAGACCGGATGTGGGCTCATCCAGGATCAGCAGCGACGGTCCCGTCAGCAGTTCGAGGGCCACCGATGCACGTTTGCGCTGACCTCCCGACAGTTTGTCGACCCGCGTCTCGAGGTGCTTGGACATCTCCAGCTCTTCGAGGACCCGGGCGACCACCTGTTCGCGGTCCTCCTTGGTGGTGTCCGGCGGCAGCCGCAGTTCGGCCGCATACATCAACGCCTGCCGGACCGTCAGTTGACCGTGGACCACGTCGTCTTGCGGCACCATGCCGATCCTGCTGCGCAGGGAGGCGTATTCGGCATGAATGTTGTGGCCTTCAAAAGTCACCGTGCCGTTGGTCGGGTGCGTGTACCCGGCGACCAGCCTGGCGAAAGTTGATTTGCCAGCACCGGACGGGCCGATGACCGCGGTGAGCATCCCCGGGCGTGCCGCCAACGAGATGTTGTCCAGCAGTGTCTTGTTGCCCTCGATCGTCCACGTCACCCCGTGCACGTCAAGGCCCCCGGTGCGCGTCTCGAGCAGGCTCTCTTCGCGGCGGGCCAGCGCACCATTGGCGAAAATGAGGTCGATGTTGCCGATCGTGACGACGTCGCCGTCGTGCAGCAGTGCCGCCTCGACCCTGGCACCGTTGACGAATGTGCCGTTGATGCTGCGGTTGTCCCGGATCTCGGTGCCCTGCGGTGTCGGGATCAGGGTGGCGTGGTGACGCGACGCCAGCACCTCGGGAATGACGATGTCGTTGTCGTCGGCGCGGCCGATCGTCACCGCGCCCGGCGGTAATTCGCCCGCCGCCCTGCCCGGACGCAGAATCTTCATCATCGAGGTGGCGATGTTGCCGGTTTCGCCGGGCGCGCGCCCGACCACGAGGGGGGCCGGGGGCGCCGGGCTCGCGGCCGGCGGCCGGTATATCTGCGGGGCCGGCTGAGCGCCGGTTTGCGACCGCGACGTCTGCGGGCCGCTGGGGTATTGCGGTTGCTGGGCCGACGGCTGCACGTGCTGCGGTCCGCTGGGAGGTTGAGCCGGCATCCGCGTGGTCGGCGGGGCCGGCTGCGGCGGAACGGGCCGGTGCGAGCCGGTTTGCGGGGGTGCCTGGCTGGGCCATGCCCCGCTGGGCATGGGCGGGGGCACCTGCATGACCGCGGTTGGCGGTGGGCGCCCGACCGAACCTTGCTGACGGCGGCCGACTCCGAAGTCCAGCGCCGGACCATCCGGGTTGCCGATGTTGACCCGCTGGCCATCTTGGATGTCGACAACCGGTACTCGCCGGTTGTTGATGTAGAGCCCGTTGAGACTGCCATTGTCAATGGCGATCCATCGGCCTTGATCGAAGCGCAGCAGCAGATGCACCCGTGAGATCAGCGGGTCCGCGACGCGGACGTCTGCCCGCAAATCACGGCCAATGACTACGTCGTGGCCTGCGGCGAAGGTGCGCTCAGCTCCGTTGTACCGCACGGTCAGCACCGGCGGGGCGGCTGTTTGGGTCATCGGGACCAACTGTACTGGCACCGGCGCTCCGGGCAGAACAGGGCGCGGATATGTGTTAGCCGCGCCGATCCGCCGCGGCCAATGACATTTCACACGGCACGTCATATGGTCGGTCTACGGAGCCTCCCGGAGGAAAGATCGTGAGCACCTTGTCCAGTGGCCTGCGAACGCTCAGCTACGAAGCATTCATCTACTTCTATCCGTTGGTCATGATGGATGTGACGCGACTGCAGGCCCTCAACGCGGCACCCGGCACCGGCCCCGGCGCCGGCCCGCCCAATCACTTCTCGCACATGCGGGCGTTCCCGTCGGCCGACTTCCGCGCGGTGGTGCGGCCCAACTTCGACACGCTGTACTCCTCGGCCTGGCTGGACCTGCGCAACGGTCCGGTCCGCCTGCAGTCGGCGGACACCGACGATCGCTACTACATGCTGCCGATGCTGGACATGTGGACAGACGTTTTCGCCAATCCCGGCAAGCGCACCAGCGGGACGGGTCCACTTGATCTCGTGATCGCCGGCCCTGGCTACCAGGGCGAAAGCGGCGAAAGCGGCGAACAACCGCGCCCAACCACGGTCGTGGCCGCGCCGACACCGTTTGTCTGGATCATCGGCCGCACCCAGACCAACGGGCCGGCCGACTACCCGGCCGTTCACCGGGTACAGGACGGCTACTCCCTCACTGAGCTCGGCAGCGGTGCGCAGGCCAGTGCGGGAGACAAGCGACCAGACTTTGACCTGACTACCGAGCCGCCCAGAATCGTCAACGGCATGGCCGCGCTGGACTACCTCTCCTATGCGGCCGATCTGCTGTGCGTCAATCCACCACACCCGACCGACTACTCCGTGCTGGCCCGGCTGGCCAACCTCGGCATCGAAGCGGGAAGCCCGTTCGATGCGAGCCGGTTCGACGCGGACCAAGTGGCAGAGCTCGAGCGCGGCAGAAGCGATGCGCTCAACGACATCCTCAAGAGCGCCACCAAGCTTGGGGCCAACGTCGACGGCTGGATCAGCCTGACCGAGAGCATGGGCGTCTACGGCAACAACTACCTACGGCGCGCGGTGGTGGCCCTCATCGGTCTGGGAGCCAACCCCGCCGAGGACGCCGTATATCCGTTCCTCGCCACCGACGAGCACGGAGATCCGCTGGCCGGCGAACACGACTACGTCATCCACTTCGACGCGGACAAGCTGCCCCCGGTGGACGCATTCTGGTCGGTCACGATGTATGACGCCGAAGGCTTTCAAGTGGCCAACGAGCTGAACCGATTCGCCATCGGCGACCGTGACGAGCTGCGCTACAACGACGACGGCTCATTGGACCTCTATCTCGCGCACACCGACCCCGGTCCCGAGCGCCAGTCGAACTGGCTCCCGGCCCCGTTGGGCCCGCTGGGCGTGACCATGCGGCTGTACGCGCCGAGGCCCGAGGTGGTCGCCGACGAATGGTCGCCACCCCCGGTGCGCAAGGCCTGACTCAAACATCGGCCGTGGCCTTGGCGCCCGGAGGTGCCGCCGCGGCTGCGGCGGTGTCTAGCCCTCGAATCCGTGATAGTGCATCACGTGCTTGATCCGGGTGTAGTCCTCGAACCCGTACATGGACAGGTCCTTGCCGTAGCCGGAGTGCTTGAAACCGCCGTGCGGCATCTCGGCAACCAGCGGAATATGGGTGTTGATCCACACACACCCGAAGTCCAGCCGTGCTCCCATGCGTGCGGCGGTGTCGACGTCCTTGGTCCACACCGAGGATGCGAGACCGTATTCGGTGCCGTTGGCGAAAGACAGGGCCTGCTGCTCGTCGCTGAAACGCTGCGCGGTGACGACCGGGCCGAAGATCTCGGTCTGAATCAATTCGTCGTCCTGTTGCAGGTCGACAATCAACGTGGGCTCGTAGAAGAAGCCCGCGCAGTCTTTCTGCTTGCCGCCGGCAAGAATTCGAGCGTGCGCCGGCGCACGGGACACCAGGCCATCGATGTGGCGCATCTGGTTGCTGTTGTTGATGGGACCAAACAAGATGTCCTCATCCGCGGGGTCATAGCCCGTCCTGGTGCCGGCCACCGACTCGGCCATCGCCGACAGGAACTCGTCGTAGATGCCGTCCTGGATGATCAGCCGAGTGGCGGCGGTGCAATCCTGGCCCGCGTTGAAATAGCCTGCCGCGGTAAGTCCCTCCACCGCCGCCGCGATGTCGGCGTCATTGAAGATGACTACCGGCGCCTTGCCGCCCAGCTCGAGATGCGCACGTTTGAGGTCGTTGGCCGCGCTGGCCGCCACCGCCATACCTGCCCTGGTGGAGCCGGTGATCGACACCAGCTGTGGCACCGGGTGCGCCACCAGTGCCGCACCGGTGTCGCGGTCGCCGCACACCAGGTTGCACACCCCGGGCGGGAAGATCTCCTGCATCTTCTCGACCATCCAGTAGGACGACGCGGGCGTGGTGTCCGAAGGCTTGAGTACCACGGTGCAGCCGGCGGCCAGCGCCGGGGCAAACTTCCACACCGCCATCATCATCGGGTAATTCCAGGGCGCTACCTGGGCAACCGGGCCCACCGGCTCCCGTCGAATCGACGACGTGTGCCCACGCATGTATTCGCCCTGTGAGCGGCCTTCCAGAACCCGCGCCGCGCCGGCGAAGAACCGGATCTGATCAACCATCGGCGGAATTTCCTCCGACATGGTCAACGAGATTGGCTTGCCCGTGTTCTCGCACTCGAGCGCGACAAGTTCCTCGGCGTTGTCCTCGATGAGGTCGGCGAGCCGCAGCAGCGCACGCTGCCGTTCGCTGGGGGTGGACCAACGCCACGACTCGAACGCCTTGGCCGCCGCGGTAAACGCGTCATCGACATCTTTGCCAGAGGAATTCGGCGCCGATGCATAGACTTCGCCCGTCGACGGGTTGACGATATCCATCGTGTTTCCGTCCGGCGTTGCCTGAATTTCTCCGCCAATGATGTTGTGAAAAACCTTCTTTTCCACCATGGTGTCCCGTTCTACGAGTAGCGCTCAATGATGTTGGTCCGGACCGCAGGGCTCCGGCGTTGTTGATTAGCAGGCTTGTGAGCTGGGGAATTGTGGATTGAGGAGGTCTAGGCGGCGGTTGGCGGTCAAAGCGGTGATCCGGCAGGCTTCGGCGATGTTGTCGGCGCCGTTGAGGCGGTGCAGATTGATCGCGGTGTTGCGTAGCGTTGCTAGGACCTGTGCGCCGTTTCCGGTATGTGCCCTTTGACGGTCTTCGTCGAAGGTGACGTCGCGTATCCAGTGCAGGCTGTTCTCGATTCCCCAGTGTTGACGCATCCAGGTCATGATCGCGGTAGGGCGGGCGTGCTCGAAGGGCAGGCTGCAGATGGCATAGACCACCTCCACGCTGCGCTGGTCGGTGGCGGTGATCAAGCGTTCACGAGTGATCCGGATGATTTGTTTTGCGTAGGGGAAGCCGATTCCTCGTGCAGCGGTGATGATTTGCGGGGTGCGGGTCTCGACACGGCCGTGGCCGCGGGAGTCGTCGGTAGCGGCTGTGGGCACCTCGGCCCAGGGCAGCGCGGTGATACGCGCAAGTATTTTGGCTTGGTTGGACTTGACGATCATCAGGTAGTGCGACTTCAAGGTGGCGCAGATCAACTTCGCGGTGACGACCTGGGTATGCATCGCATCCACGGTGACCAGCCACCGCAAGCTACCCGGCAGCAGCGTGAGCAGGGCACGTACGCAGGGAATTTCATTGCTTTTCTCGGCGACAGCGAGTTGACCGAGCACCAATCGGGCACGGTGGGCGAACACCGACACGAGATGCGTGGCTGTCGCTTTGGCGCGTAAAGCACCACGCAGCATCTTGCCGTCCAACGCGATCGGCACCAATCCACTGGGGTCGCTGCTGGCCACGTGTGCAGTGAAGTAACTGCCCATCCTGGCGTTGAGGTCGGCGGGGTCTAGCCGAGACAAAACAGCGCGGAAGGTCTTCTCACTGGGCCGCCGGAACCGGACCCCTAATTGGGCCAACACATCATCGGGAGCGGTGGCCGCCCATGTGGCAAAACCAGCATAGCCGCGCATCCCCGCGGCAGTGGCCAGAACCGCGATCGCCAACAAAGCCATCAGCGAATACCTCCGACCGCGTGGGCCCCTCGGGTCTGGCACCGAGGCCAACACATCGAGAAACTCCGATCCGATGAGCTCGCTGCGCTCACCAGGACTCCAGCGGTCGAACACCTCTGGAACCGACGACACAGGCAATACTGAAACGGTAGGCACGGGCAACTCCAGACCAACGACGAACAGTAACCAACTCGATCGTTCTCCAGATAGCCCGTGCCTACACTCCGGCCCCAATAGCGCGGCACCAAAGATCATCAACCCAGCTCACAAGCCTGCTAATCAACAACGCCGGAGCCCTGGTCCGGACCGGCGTCCGGATGGCTAGCGGTGGCGATGGCGGCGTCGTCGGTGAGGGCAGGGGTTGACGGCGTCAGCGTGTGACCCAAAAAGAAGCCGGGTTGGCGCACTCGCATGACCACCATCAGCACCGCACCGAGCGACAGGATGCCGAAGCCAAGGTAGAAGACTAGCCCGACGCCTGCGATCGACGCGCCGCTGCCATGTCGCGGGTCCATGCTTTCGCGGACCGAAACAACAAAGACCAGCAACAGCATCATCCCGCCGAGCAGCGGACAAAGGAATTTGAAAACGACGTTGCGCAAAGACGTGAAGAGTTCCTTGCGGAAATACCACATGCAGGCGAAGGCGGTAATTCCGTAATGCCAGCAAACCAGCATGCCGAGGGCCGCAATGGTGTCCAACAGGGTTCGCTCCGATAGCAACCTGGCGAGGGTGTAGAAGGAACCCGAAGCAATGACTGCCGCGATGGTGCTGAACAGCGGCACCTGGAAACGTGAGCTCACCGCCGAGAACCGCTGGGGAAATTCCCGATAAGCGCCCATGGCGAGCATGCAACGCGACGCCGGGAGGAACGTCGTCCGCAAACTCGACAGAGTGGACGCCAGGATGCCCAGAAACAGCAACTGGCTACCCCACGGACCCTTCTTTGGGTCGGTGCATTCCTCACCCAGGGTCAGGCACGTATCCCAGCCCCAGAACGAGAAGATCGAACCGGTCACCCCAATGACGAACGCACCCATCGCGAGCCCGCTGAGCGGGTCGAACCAATTGAAGTCGAAGCTCAGATTCGCCGGGCCATGGTCCCGCACCGCGCCGATGATGGCCACCACCCCGAAACCCAAAATCACCGTCATCTGGAAGATGACCAATAGTCCCTGCACCCGCTCGCTGGTTTGGATGCCACGACTGGAAACCCAAGTCGCCCCGGCGATAAACACCAGCGTGGAAGCGATATCGACCCATCGGTTTGCGGCCAGGGACGCGATCCCTGGGCTATCGAACAGGCCGGCGATCAGCAGATAGAAAAACTGCACCGCGACCGCAGCCAGGTTCGACAACACAATGACCGTCGCGATCACCATGCCCCAGCCGCACATCCATCCCACGTAGGGCCCGAAGGCTTTGGTGGACCAGGTGAACGACGCTCCACAGTCCGGAATGTCGGCGTTCAATTCGCGATAGGCGAACGCGGTCAAAAACATCGGAATAAATCCGAATACAAATATCGCCGGCATCTTAAGCCCGACCGCGGCAACGATCAAGCCGATGCTGGCCGTCAACGTGTAGCCGGGTGCCACACACGCGATACCGAGGATTGCCCCCGAGACGGTGCCAACGGCCCCCTTGGCCAGGCCCTTGGATACCACGCCCTCAGCCGCGGTGTTGCTGAGCTGCGGCACGATCGGCTGCACCTTCAGCTTGTTGCCTTTGGGACCACGGGCGAAGAGCGGCGGCGCCGGGGTGTCTGTCATTCAGCAACCACCTTCGCCATGACACGTTGCGGCTGCCGTGGGCGCGACATCCAACGACGGGTTGCGGTCGAAAAATCCAACAGGCTTGAGCCAGAAAGACACGGTGTCGGCTGGCATCACCGGCCAGTCCTCCGGGCGCGTTATGTGGTGGATGCCGAACGTGTACCACACCACCACGTCGGTTTTCTCGATCGACCGGTTGGCAGCAGTCCACGCGGGCAACCCCAGTCCCGGACCGCTCTGGTTCACGAACTCCCCCGCTGGCCAACGCTCGTCGGGATGATTGGGCGTAACCCATACGGTATGGGTGATGGCCTCCGCCCGGCGTAGTACCGGCGACCTGAGATCAAACATCGGCGGAATGGCCGCACCCCCGACGAGCTTGTACGACGGGTGGGTGCCCAGCCCATTGGTGACGTTCTCGTTGACCACCCGCCACGCCCGCTGGGTCTCCCAGCAGTAGTCCTGTTTGCCCTCTTCCTCGGTGCGCAGCGGGATGTTCCTCTGGCGCAACGACAAACCGTAGGGGTTATCCAGGGCTCCGGCGTTGTTGATTAGCAGGCTTGTGAGCTGGGTTGATGATCTTTGGTGCCGCGCTATTGGGGCCGGAGTGTAGGCACGGGCTATCTGGAGAACGATCGAGTTGGTTACTGTTCGTCGTTGGTCTGGAGTTGCCCGTGCCTACCGTTTCAGTATTGCCTGTGTCGTCGGTTCCAGAGGTGTTCGACCGCTGGAGTCCTGGTGAGCGCAGCGAGCTCATCGGATCGGAGTTTCTCGATGTGTTGGCCTCGGTGCCAGACCCGAGGGGCCCACGCGGTCGGAGGTATTCGCTGATGGCTTTGTTGGCGATCGCGGTTCTGGCCACTGCCGCGGGGATGCGCGGCTATGCTGGTTTTGCCACATGGGCGGCCACCGCTCCCGATGATGTGTTGGCCCAATTAGGGGTCCGGTTCCGGCGGCCCAGTGAGAAGACCTTCCGCGCTGTTTTGTCTCGGCTAGACCCCGCCGACCTCAACGCCAGGATGGGCAGTTACTTCACTGCACACGTGGCCAGCCGCGACCCCAGTGGATTGGTGCCGATCGCGTTGGACGGCAAGATGCTGCGTGGTGCTTTACGCGCCAAAGCGACAGCCACGCATCTCGTGTCGGTGTTCGCCCACCGTGCCCGATTGGTGCTCGGTCAACTCGCTGTCGCCGAGAAAAGCAATGAAATTCCCTGCGTACGTGCCCTGCTCACGCTGCTGCCGGGTAGCTTGCGGTGGCTGGTCACCGTGGATGCGATGCATACCCAGGTCGTCACCGCGAAGTTGATCTGCGCCACCTTGAAGTCGCACTACCTGATGATCGTCAAGTCCAACCAAGCCAAAATACTTGCGCGTATCACCGCGCTGCCCTGGGCCGAGGTGCCCACAGCCGCTACCGACGACTCCCGCGGCCACGGCCGTGTCGAGACCCGCACCCCGCAAATCATCACCGCTGCACGAGGAATCGGCTTCCCCTACGCAAAACAAATCATCCGGATCACTCGTGAACGCTTGATCACCGCCACCGACCAGCGCAGCGTGGAGGTGGTCTATGTCATCTGCAGCCTGCCGTTCGAGCACGCCCGCCCTACCGCGATCATGACCTGGATGCGTCAACACTGGGGAATCGAGAACAGCCTGCACTGGATACGCGACGTCACCTTCGACGAAGACCGTCAAAGGGCACATACCGGAAACGGCGCACAGGTCCTAGCAACGCTACGCAACACCGCGATCAATCTGCACCGCCTCAACGGCGCCGACAACATCGCCGAAGCCTGCCGGATCACCGCTTTGACCGCCAACCGCCGCCTAGACCTCCTCAATCCACAATTCCCCAGCTCACAAGCCTGCTAATCAACAACGCCGGAGCCCTGAGGGGTTATCCGGTCCCGTAAGCACCATCTCCGTCTCGCTCGTGTACACGGTGTTGTCCGTGCCGTCGATGTCCAGATCCAGCCGCGCGGTAAGAAAATGTTGGTGATACGGGGCATAAGTTCGTTCGTCGACCAACGTGCCCGATGCGTGCGCCTGACTATTGTCGAAGTTCGTGGTCACCATCAAACCGGTTGCACGAATTTCGCATTCGATGTTGCCATCCTGGTAGAAGCGCCAGTAAACCAAGTACTCGTAGTTGGCCACCGTCACGTGGAAAGAGACGGTAAGCCGGCGCATGCGCCGCACCTCGGCGCTGCCATCGCATACGACGTGCTTCCACAGCACCGCGTTGTCTTCTTCATGGATGCAGATGGCATTCTTGATCGTGTATGGCTCCCCCTTGCTGTTGTGTAAGACCGCATCGAGATATCGGATCTCGCCCAGGCAGTCGCACCCCTTCTCCAGCGAGGTTGTCATGAATCCGAGCCCCCATTCGCCGATGTCGAAGGCCGTCCGACGATAGTGATCAGCGCAATGATCGCGGTAGGGCACCGCCATCTCGGCGAAAGACATCCGGTAGGCAATCGGGCGAACCCGACCGTGGTCGTTGTAGGTAACGGTGTGCAGTGTCATGCCTTCGCGATAGTTGAAACCGACGCGCAGCGACCAGTTTTGCCATTCCAGATGATTGCCCCGCAGGGTGAACGACGGACCGTCGGGTTGAATGATCTCCAATGGCCGCAGGGCGCCCCGCACGCTGGAATCACGCAGATTCTCCGGGATGTGCCGAGGCACATATTCGGCCATGACGGCCGGGAACTCGAGCGGACTGCCTTCCTCGATGTCGAGCAATTCCATGGTGTTCAAGTCGATAACGCAATGAAATCCCTTGATGTGTCGCGCATAGAGGTTCCCGCCACCTGGCGACGTCAGCCAGCTGTCCGACCATGCGAGCCGTCGGGCGCGATACGCTTCCGGAATCAGGGCGTCGCCGTAGGCCCACACATCGACCAGCATGTTCTCCAAGTCGGTAATGCCGCGTCGGCACAAGGCCGCGATAACGGCCGGATGGCTGCGGAGCACCTCGCCCGCCTCTAGCCATTCATCATGGGTGATATTGGGCTGCACCCCCGGCAGGCAAGTCCACGAGAGAATGCGGTCGCCCGAGAGGGAAACGAGCGCCTTGTAGGTGCCGTTTGTGTCACGGTCGAAGCACACGATGACAGCCCGTCGATCCGGCACCACTGCGTTGTTTTCGAAATCAGTGATTTCTCGTTTGCCCGGTTCCGCGAGCTCCATCGAGGCGAATCGCCAACGTTCAGTGATATTCCGGTCACGGCGCACAACGGAGACGGCCTGCTGGAACTCGCTCTCGGTCAGCGGATCGAGCGGATGGAAAGTCTGGACGATCGTCTCGGTCATGGCTTCTCCTGTGTCAAACCCGGCCCCAAAACGTACCTGTGGTTCGCGGCCATCTCCACAAAGACGGCAACAATTTCCCGCAAGTTAACACTGGGCCTGCCGAGTCTGTGGAACAAGGGTTGTCGGCATGGCTCGAAAAGAAGTACCGCGCGAAATTCAGCGCAAATTCACCACTTACAAGTGCCGCGGATAGCCGGTAATTGGCGCCGCACGCAATACACCGAGCGCCCCGCGTGTCGGTAAGCTCCGGCCCGCGCGATTCCGATGTTGCCTGAGCCACAACCGCACCGGAGCCCGCAGCCGGGTCATTAGAGTGGGCAGCGAATCTAACGAGGCATTGGCGAAGGAGATCTCGATGAGTCCCTGGAAGCGGCCGTCGGCCACGGCAGCGATCGCGGCGCTGGCCTTTACCGCCCTTCCACAGGTGTTGGCCGTCATGGCTCCGTCCGGCGCGGCACAGGCCGACGTGTGCGTCAACGCCGGCCGGCGGGTATCGGTCAGCGGGTGCGCCAACATTGCAGACGCGATCGCCCCCTACGTTCCGCCGCCCGCCGAATATGCCCCGCTGCCCGAGGACTACCCGCCGCCCCCGCCGCCACCCCCCAACGTGAATGTGTGCGCCAATGTCGGCAGGCGAATCAGCGTCAGCGGCTGCGTATAGGCCGGGTGGCCGCGGCGGACCAGCCCGCTCAGTAGCCGTTGCTGCGGCGAATGTCCTCTCGGCATTCGTGGCGGGTCTGGCCGGTCTGCTGCATGCAAATGCGTATCGGCGAATCCTGATCGATGGGTAACGGCGGCTCGGTCGGATCGGGCGTGGCGCTCACCGTCGGACTGGCCACCGCGCCTTCGGTGAGCGACCAGATTGTCGTGTTGGTGCCCTGCAGGGTCGAACAGTAGGCGGTGGCGCCTGTTTTTGTGGTTCCGGTGCTGCCGAGCGGGGAACACATGGCGCCAATGACGACCGCGGGCGCGGGAGTCACCGATTCCGTCGTCGCGGCCACCGTACTGGTAGACGTGCTCGTCGGCGCGGTCGTGGTGGCCGTGGTTGTCGAGGTCTTGGCGGCCGTGGGGCTGGGCCGGCTGGAACTGGTCGCCGCAGGCGGTGCGACGCGCTCATCGTCGGCGCGCTCGAACTCGCGCAGCGCCACGGCGATCGCTACGACCAGCAGGATCGCCAGCACGGCGGGGACGATGACCGAGGCTCGCGCCAGGGACTTCTTGGCCGCAGGCACCGCCACCGCCACCGGCCGGGAGATGCGCGTGTCGTCGGGATCGCCGACTCCGCCCAGCCGATGGCTCAATGCCCGCGCGAAATCGATGCAGCGTTGGTAACGGTCCTTGGGGTCTTTGGCCAGCGCCTTGGCGAAAACCGGGTCCAGCTCTGCCAATGCCGGCCGGCGCTGGCCGATCGCCGGGGGTGCGGCGCTGAGATGCTGGCTGATCACCACGGCGGGATTGGAGTGCTGAAACGGCGGTGAGCCCGTCAGCAGGTGGTATGCCGTCGCCGCCCGGGGGTACTGATCGGCCTTTCCGTCCAGGTCGTGGCCCATCAGCTGCTCGGGCGGCGCGTAAGACACGGTGCCGACGGTCATGTTCGTCGCTGTGAGCCCACTGGCTTCGCCGACCCAGCCGGCGATCCCGAAGTCGGCCAACATGATCCGCTTGGCCTGCGAGGCCGGCGCCGCGATGAGAATGTTGGCGGGCTTGACGTCGCGGTGCAGCAGCTTGTGGTCGTGCGCGTAGTCGAGCGCCTCGGCTACCGCGGTGATGATCTCGCTGACCTCCGAGCCGGGCATCCTGTTGGGGTACCGATCGCGAAGCAGCGTCACAGCATCGGTGCCGTCGACGTAGTCCATGTCGATCCACAGCTGGCCGTCGGTTTCCCCGCGGTCATGCACGGCAACGATGTGCGGATGCCACAGGGCTGCGGCGGCGTCTGCCTCGCGGTGGAAGCGTTGGCGGTACTCGTGGTCTGCGGACACCTCGGGCCGAAGGACTTTGAGCGCGTCTTGCCGGGGCAATCGGGGATGCTGGGCCAGATAGACCTCGCCCATCCCGCCGGTACCCAGCTGTCGGACGATGGTGTAGCCGGCGAACGTCGAACCTGCGGCGAGCGGCATGGCCGCATCGTAGCCCGCCCGGGCGCAACAGGTCGAAGAGCGGGTTGGCCGCTCAGCCCGACGCGACTGTCGATTGGGTCTGCGCCGGGCGAGCCGCGTTGCCCATCTGGCGGGCCCTGCCGATGAGGTCGGGGCGTCAGCTCACGGTCACCGGGATGCCGTTGAGGACACCGTTGCCGGAGGGCTCGTCGAGCAAGGTGGGCGGGGACAGCACGTTGGTGTTGACTCCAGGTGCGCTGTTGGCCACCGCCAGCCGGGTGCCCGGTTTGCCGTGCCCCCAACCGTGGGGCATCGAGACCAAGCCCGGTTTGATCGCCGAGGTGAGTTCGACGGGCACCGTGATCTCGCCGGCCGACGATCTCACCGTCACGGTGTCGTTGTCGGTGATGCCGTTACGGGCTGCGTCGTCCGGATGCATCAGCAGCGTGCAGCGATCCTTGCCCTTCATCAGCGCCGGCACGTTGTGCAGCCACGAGTTGTTCGATCGCAGGTGTCTGCGATTGACCAGGACCAACTGCTCGGCCGGCCGATCCATTCTGGATGCCAGCCGGGGCAGATCGTCCAGGAGGCACTGCGGGGCCAGCCGGATCTTTTTCTCCGGGGTCCCCAAAATGTCCGGTAACTGCGACACCATGGGTCCGAAGTCGATGCCGTTCGGATTGGCCTTGAGCATGTCCAGCGTCAGTCCGCCGGGATTCTGGCCGTAGCGATCGCCGAACGGACCGGTCCGCAACGTCAGATCCAAAATCCGCTCTGGCCCGCCCGCCCAGCCGTCATGCTCGTAGCGTTTGCGGATCGCCGCACCGTCAAATCCCTTGGTAAAAGCCAGATAATCAAAGAATCCGTCATCGATCGCGGCGACGTCGACGTCGACGTCCTCGGCCGGCGTGCCGGTGCACAGCCCGGTCAGCCGAATCAGGATCTCCCACTCGTGCGGGCGATCGCCCGGATCGAAGACCGGCGCGGAGTAGTTCGCAAAGCTGCGGATCGCGAATTGCAGCACCAGATCATCGTGATGGGGCTGTTCGAGCGGCGACAGCCCGGGCAGAATCACATCCGCGTGCCGCGTCGTCTCATTGAGCCAAAGGTCAACGGAGATCATCGCTTCCAGCGAAGACAGCGCTTCGTCGAGCTTGTCACCGCCGGGTGTGGACAGCACCGGGTTGCCGGCGATCGTGATGAGCGCCCGGAGCTGCCCATCTCCCGGGGTGGCGATCTCTTCGGCTAGACAGGACACCGGCGCCTGGCCCAGGACTTCCTTCGCACCGCGCACCCGGGTATGCCAGCGACCGAATTCGGCGACGCCACCTTCTAGACCCGGCAACGGTTGCGTGGTGATAGACCAGGCAGCCGGCCGGGGGGAACATGGCGCCGCCGGGGGTGTCGAAGTGGCCCGTCAAGATGTTGATCACGTCGACCAGCCAGCTCGCCAGACTGCCGAACTCCTGATTGCACAGGCCGATTCGGCCGTACACCACCGACTTGTGGGTGCCGGCGAGCTCGCGAGCCAGCCGCCGGATGCGCTCCTCCTCGATGCCCGTGACCGCGCTCACCCGGGCCGGCGGCCAGTCCGCGGCAACCCGGCGCATCGTGTCGACGCCGTCGACATGCGGCCCGGGGTTGACCAGGTCCTCGTCAAACAGCGTGTGTGCGACCGCCAGTAGCAGCGCCGCATCGGTGCCGGGCACGATGGGCAGCCACTCATCGGCACGCGCGGCGGTGACCGTGCGGACCGGGTCGATCACGATGACCTTGCCTCGTTGACGAATCGCGTCGATCAGGCCCATTACGTCGGGCGCGGCCAGCAGCGAGCCCTGGGATGCGGCGGGGTTGGCGCCCATGATGACCAGGAGGTCGGCGCGTTCGATGTCGGGTACCGGAAGCGTCCACCAGCCCCCGTACATCAGGTGCGACGAGAGGTTTTTCGGCCACTGGTCGACCGTGCCCGGCGAATAGGTGACCGGCATGCCGGACATGCCCAGCAGCACACCGGCATAGCGAGCCAGGGAGAAAGAGTGCGCCAATGGATTACCGGTGTAGGCGGTGACCGCGCCGATGCCGTAGGTGTCGATCACCGGAGCCAGCAATTCGGTGCAGCGGCGAAATGCCGCGTCCCAGCTCACCTCGTGCCATTGTCCGTCGATCTTGATCATCGGGTGCCGGATGCGGTCCGGGTCGTCATGCAAGGCGCCCAACGACGCGCCTTTGGGGCAGATGTGTCCGCGGCTCCACACGTCGTCGCGGTTGCCCCGGATGCCGACCACCCGACCGCCGGACAGGCCGTCGGCTACCCGAATCTCCAAGCCGCACATGGCTTCACAAAGCGGGCACGCGTGCAGGTGCCTGCCATCATCGACCGTGGCCATGCACCCACCTTATTCCGCTACGCGCAGTCGCGGAAGTGGCTCCGGCCGATCGGCGAGGTCAAGCACCGCGGCCTTGGCGCCCTGCTGCGAGCGCCGATGCCGCTCGGTAGCCTCCTCGGAGGCCAGCGCGGTAGCCACGTCACGCGGGTAGCTGCGCCGGGCCACCGTCAGGATCAGGGTGCCCGCCAGGAACAGCGCGGTGAGCATGATCAGAAACGTCTGCGTCAGCCCGGTCGATGCGGTTGCCACCTGACCGGGCGCGCGCCGCTGCGGCGCCAACTGCATGGATACCAGGGCGAAAACCAGCGGGGCTGCCGCCGTGAAGCCGGACCGTAGGGCGGTGCGGATCGCCTTGGCCCTCCCCCACAACCTGGAGTGCATGATGTCCAGTCGCGCCGCGTCCAGTGGCGGATTGACCCCGCCCAGCCCGATCGCCGCGAGAAAGGCCGCCACCACGGCGATCACGACGTTGTCGGTGAGCAGCGCGGGTACGAAGAACCCGCCCGCAACCAGAAATGCCGCACCGGCGACGCCCAACCGGGCGCCGAGGTAACCGCGGCCGATCAACCAATCCGCGAGGCGCCCGGCACACAACGTTCCGATCAGCGCGCCCACTCCGATGATCGCGATCAACGAAATCGCCAGTGTCTGGCTGATCCGGAATCGGCTGCGCAGCAGCGCGACCGCGAAGGTGCCCAGCCCCGTGTAGAAGAAGTATCCGAACGCCGACGCGACTATCAGGGCCACGTTGGTCCGAATTTTCAGTACA
The DNA here is from genome assembly GCF_003584745.1 of Mycobacterium pseudoshottsii JCM 15466. Lineage (NCBI taxonomy): Bacteria > Bacillati > Actinomycetota > Actinomycetes > Mycobacteriales > Mycobacteriaceae > Mycobacterium > Mycobacterium pseudoshottsii. Next base: position 2,904,551 of record NZ_AP018410.1, on the reverse strand, counting down.
TAGCCCACCGCCCAGCGCAGGGACCGGCCTTCCGGGCTCTCCTGCAGAATGAGGTGTGGGTGCGCGCTGACGCGTTGGGCGATCACCGCTGCCGCCAGGGTGTCGTTCGAGCAGTCCCGGCGATCGCTGCCCGCAGTCGCGCCGAATCGTTCGCCGCCACGCGCGGGTTCGGGCACCGTCCTGGCCAAGGCGAGCGTGAGCAGCAATCCGGCCACCGCCAGCCACAGGAAACTCAACCGCCATGTGATGGCGGCCAACCAGCCCGAAACCAGCACCCCCAGTGCGGTGCAGATTCCCTCACCCGCCAGGACGAAGCCGTAGATTCGCCCCCGCTCATGCTGAGCGAAGAAATCGCCCATCAGGGACGCGACAACCGGGCCGCCAACCGCCACGACCACCCCAAGTGCGACCCGGCTGGCCAGCAGCCAGCCGTACCCGGCGCTGATACCGCCGAGGGCCATGGCCACCGACCAGATCAAGACGGTGATCCACAGCACGCGGGTGCGGTTGACCCGGTCGGCCAGCGTCCCCGACACCAGCATGACGACGATCCCGATCGCGGTCGACGCCGTCACCAGCAGGCCGACCTGCAAGTTGGTGATCCCGAAGGCCTGTTTCAAGGCCACGGCGAGGGCGCCGATGGTGCCGTTGCTGGCGCCTTCCAACCCGACCACCAAGGCCAGCAGCACGATCACCCGCATCCGGGCCGGACCGCCGACTGCATCGGCAAGCCCGCCCCTGATGGCGCGACCGTTGGTGGTCATCTCAGCGCATTCGCCCCGAGTCCCTCCGGCTCGGGAGCCACGCCCTGGCGATGGTGAGCCCTCACTACACCAGGATGCCCCGATAGTCGCGCGAGAAACAGCTGCGGTCACGAGCCGGTCGGCGATGTGGCCAGGGCCCGCCGGGCGGCCTTCCGGTCAGATTTGCACCCAGGGGTCGGTGGCCACCAGATGAGTGCTCTGCAATGCCGCCGCGCGGTGCACGTGCGCGTTCTCGTGATAGCCCGGGTTGGTCACCATGGACACGAACGCCGCCCGCGATGGGTAGCGCACCACGACGATGGCGTCCCAGAAGGGGCGGTCGATATCGCCGGCGACAACGTGGCTGGCTTCGCCCGCGTACTCGATGGTGGCGCCCACCGCTTCCAGAAACGGCATGACCTCTTTGGCGTAGCGCTGGTAGTTGGCTACCCCGTCCGGTTTGAACTGCAGCAGGTTGATCATGACCACGGGCGTGTCGAGATCGGCGGCTGCCGCCATCAGGGTGGCTAGCTGGTTCTCGTTGGGTTCGATGGCGGTCATGGGTCACCCACCCCAGCTGGTCAGGTCACGCGAGGCGATCCCGTTGGCGGCGCAGTAGCTGGTGTAACGCTCGATGGAGGTCTTGTGGTTCTCCTGCCACAGGATCTTGTTGTCTGCGTCGAGAAAAAGCAGCTCGCCGACCAGGAAGAAGAACACCTCGGTGTCTTCCAGGCTTTCCGGGGTGTGCGATGAGCCGGCCACCTCGTAGACGGTGTCGCCCGCGCGGGAAATCCAGTTGTTCTCCTGGTACCGCCACGCCCCGCTGACGGTGTGGCCTACCACGATGCCGGTGTGGTAAATGGGGTGGAAGTTCCAGTCCGGCAGGAAATTTCATCGACACGATGATTTCGGCGCGCACCGGATCGACCTTCCAGTACTTCAGGAAGACCTGGTCGGTGAGCGGGGTGAACGGAATCCATGGGTTGTCGATGCCGCTCATGTAGTTGACGTCGAGTTCTTGCAGGGTCTGCATTTCTCGTGCTCCTTCATGGTGCCTGTTTGCCGCCGCGGTGCGGCTGAGGCAAAACGTAGGAGCAAGAGCCAGCCCCGCGCTCGGTGCGCGGCGACAACCACGCCGACCCTGATTGTGCTCAGATCACAATTCCCCGGAGCGGCCCTGCGCGAGCCCGGGCAGCACCGGCAATAACGCCAGCGCCACCGACAGCTCGAGGACGTCGGCATCCACGGCACGGCCCAGGATCGCCTCGGCTTGATTCACCCGGTAGCTGACGGTGTTGGGGTGCACGTTGAGTCGCTTGGCCGCCCGCGTTCGGCTGCGATTTTCGGCCAGAAAGACCGCTAGGGTCGTGGCGATCCGATAGGTGTCTTCGTCGGCGGCCGCCAGCCCGCCCAGGACCCGGGTGGCGAAAAAGACGGCATGGTCGCGATCCGCACTGGCCAGGGCGGCAACCGCGACGCCGCGGTACAGCGTCACGGCGTCGGCGCGTCGCCCCATCAGCGACGCGACGCGATGCGCATACGTCGCCTCGAGATAGCTGCGCCTAAAACCCTTGAGTCCCCGCGCCGGATCGCCAACGGCCAGCCGTACGCCTGCCGGGGCCCCGGCAACACCGTCTTGGGCGTCACGCACGCTCAGCGAGCCTCGACCACTCACCCATCCGGCGACCGCCAGCGATCCCAGCGTGTGCACCAGCGTGTTCTGCGCGGCGGTGGCGCGCGCTAGGTCGGCGACCACCCGGCCCAGCAGCGGCTGAGCATCGCCGTCCTCGGGCAACCTGTCGATCCAGGCGATGACCGCGAGGTGCTGGGTGCTGACGTCATAGCGCAACCGTTTTGATGCCCGTTGCGGGTCGCGCTCGCGCTCGGCGACGATGTCGTCGACCGCGCTGGCGCGCGCGACGGTCGCCCCCCGCAGCCAGGCCTCTCGCTCAACGTCATAGGCCCGCTCGGCCCGCATCAACGCCGCGTCGACGTAGCCGAATATCCATCCCGTAGCCAGCTCTACCGCTTTGGCCTGCTCGGCAGCGTCTCGGGAATCGGCGGTAATGCGGCCGAACATCCACTGCCACAGCAGTTCCTGAGCCAGCCGGTAAAACCGCAACAAGTCCGCCAGCGCAACTTGGCGCGGCACCGCCGCGCGCGATGGCCTGGGTCGACGGCGGCAACTCCACTTGGCGTGGGTCAGCGCCGGCCTCGATCACCTGGGCCAGCTGGCGAAGGCTGGCTTCGGTGCTGACCAGGTTCTCTTTGACGGTCTGTTCGTCGGGGAACAATTGCGGCACTTCGGCTTGCATCCGGGCGACCGCGCGCTGGGCCAAGTCGGCGGCCTGAGTACCCATCTCGGCCGCGAGTGGCACCAGAACCCGCTGCCAGACCCGCTGCGCCTCGGCATCGCACGCCGGCGGCCACTGTAGCTCCATGGCCGGAATCTAGTCCCGCTGTCGCGACGTCACAATCACCCCAGCCAACGTTGGCATTTGCGTACGAGACGGCCGCATCGGGCCGACCGTACTTTGCTCACCATGTTCAAACTCAACTCAGGAACCAACACCTCAGATCTCGCTGGCCGAGTGGTGGCGATAACCGGTGCCGGCAGCGGCATCGGCCGCGAACTGGCCCTGCTGTGCGCGCAACGCGGAGCCGATCTCGCGCTCTGCGACATCAACGACACCGCGGTGGCCGATACCGCACAAACCGCCCGCGGGTTCGGACATGACGTCATCACCCGCCGGGTGGACGTGTCCGATCCCGAGCAGATGACCGCCTTCGCCGACGCCCCCCTCGGCCACTTCGGCGGGGTGGACCTCCTGGTCAACAATGCCGGGGTTGGCCTCATCGGGGGGTTCCTGGACACCAGCCGTAAAGACTGGGACTGGCTGGTGTCGATCAACGTGATGGGTGTCGTCCATGGCTGTGAGGCCTTTCTCCCGGCCATGATCGAGTCGGGTCGGGGCGGACACGTCGTCAACCTTTCCTCGGCCGCGGGTCTGCTTGCCAATCCCGCACTCTCGGCGTATAGCGCAACGAAGTTCGCCGTGTTGGGGCTATCGGAAGCGTTGCGTATCGAGCTCGAGCCCCACCGCATCGGCGTCACCGCGATCTGCCCCGGTGTCATCAACACCGCAATCACCAAGGCCAGCCCGATCCGCGGAGCCGGCGACACCGAGGGGCGCCGGCAGCGCCTGACCGTGACGTATCAGAGGCGCGGATACACGCCAGCGCGTGCGGCCCGCAACATCTTGCGAGCGGTCGAGCGCAACACGGCGGTCGCGCCGGTCGCCGCCGAGGCGCACGTCATGTACGTGTTGTCACGCATCATGCCACCGCTGGCCCGCTGGGTGTCCGCACAGATGGCGAAGGCCGCGAAATGACCGCGCCGATCAAAGGTGTCACGCGACCCCAACGGCTCAGCGGCGCGGACGCGTTCATGCTCGGGATGGAGACTCCGCACGCCTACATGCACACGTTCAAGGTCGCGATCATCGATCCGTCCACCGATGCGCAGGGCTGGTCATTCGACAGGTTCTACGCCGAGGCGGCGCGGCGGATACATCTACTGCCGATGTTGCGGTGGAAGTGCGTCGAGTCGCCACTAGGCCTGAATCACCCCTATTGGGTGGAAGATCCGGACTTCGAGCTGCACAACCACATTCACCGCGTCGCGTGCCCGGCGCCGGGCGACCACAAGAGCCTCTGTGCGGTGATGACAACGATCTATTCGGCGCAACTCGAGCGTGATCGCCCGTTGTGGCTGATGTGGGTGGTCGAGGGACTCGCCGAGGGCAAGGTAGCGCTGGTCATGTTGGTCCATCATGCCTATGTCGACGGCGTCGGCGCCGCGTGGCTGATGTAGCAGTTCTACCAGCCCCATCGTGGTGTCGGAGCCGCCGAGGCGCCGGACTATCGCCCCGCCCCACTCCCCTCCTGGCCGACCCGGCTGGGCTGGGCCGTCCGGGACTGGCCGGAGACCGTGATCGGCAACGTACCGAAGGTGGCCACCGGACTATGGCGAAAATTCCTGTTTGACCGCAAGCGCAAGTCGGCCGGCTTGCCACCGCACCCGTCGGCCCGGCAGATGCAACGAACGCCGATCAACGTCAACCTGAGTGCCGCGCGCACATTTGTCTGTGACAGCGTCCCGCTGCAGCACTTCTCGGCCGTGGCCAAGGCACTTGGTGTCACCATCAACGACGTCTTCAGCAGCTGCGCGGCCGGTGCCCTGCGACGTCTGCTTGTCGACCTGGACTACGACCCGGACACCCACCCGCTGATCGGCGCTACCCCGTTCGCGGGCGAACGGCCCTTGGGTATGCAGGGTTTGGGTAACTACGCAACCGTGGACTACTGCTGGCTGCGCAGCGACATCGCCGACCCGAGCGCACGGCTGCAAGCCAGCCGCGAGGCGAACACGCAGATGAAAGAGCACATCAAGGCGGTCAAGGAGGCCGGTGCCGATTTCAACTCCGTGATGCAGGTGCTGCCACCGTGGGGCATCAAGATCATCCGCAAGGCCATACACCGCAGCCGAGGACGCTTCGGATTCTTCGGCAACGTGGTGTTATCGAATGTCCCTGGCCCCAAAGAAACTCTCTACCTGGATCATTGGAAGGTATCGAACTGGTTCTCCACCGGTCAGATCGCTGACGGCACGGCGCTCAACATCACCATGTGGAGCTACTGCGGACAGGCCAACATCTGCATTCTGGCCGACCGCGCGGTGCTCGACGACGGCTGGCGAATGTTCGACTACCTCGTCGATGAACTCAATTCCCTTACCGCAGTAGCGAGCACAAAGGAAGCCGCATGAACACCAACCGAATCAGTCCGATCGATCTGTCCTTCTTGTTACTCGAGCGGCCCAACCGGCCGTTTCACATGACGGCCTTCACGATCTTCCAGAAGCCAAAAGGACAACATTCGTCGTTCGGCTCACGCCTGTTCGACGCGTATCGGCACAGTAGGGCGATCGAACCCTTCAACTACAGGCTCAGCTGGCTGGGCAGGAATGTCGCACGGTGGGAAATCGTCGAGCCGGACATGCGAAACCATGTCCAGCACATCGTGTTACCGGGACCCGGTTCGATGGCCCAGTTCTACGAGACGGTGTCATTCCTGAACACCGGGCTGCTCGACCGGGGGCACCCGCTGTGGGAGTGCTACATCATCGATGGGATTGAGGGCGGTCGCATCGCCATCATGCTCAAGGTGCACCACGCGCTCATCGACGGTGAGGGCGGGTTGCGTGCAATGCGCGGTTTCCTGAGCACTTCCCCGCACGACAAGACGCTGGCCGGTCCATGGATGCCGGCACCGAGCGCTCGTGCGCCGCGCCGGCCGCAGCCGCGCGTTTCGCGCCGGCAGTGGCTGCAACGCGGCCTCACCGGCATCGCCAAGCTGCCGTCGGATCTGGCCGGCATGGTCGGTGACGCGGTAGACCTCGGCGCGCAAGCACTGCAGCTCAAGCCGCAGCGGGGGGCCCTGCCCTTCGCCGCAAGCCCTACCCTGTTGAACCACACCGCGAAATCGGCGGCACGCGCCTACGCGAATATGGAGTTGCCGCTCGCCGAGGTAAAGGCCGTCGCCAAGGCCACCGATACCTCCATCAACGATGTCGTCATGACCATCGTCGACGACGCCTTGCATCACTACCTCGACGAACACCGGGCGCCGGCCGACCGGCCGCTGGTGGCCTTGATGCCGATGTCGATGCGGTCCCAAGCCGGGGCGGGCAACCAGGTGAGCGCCGAACTCATCGCGATGGGTGCGCCCAAGGCAAACCTCAGGCAGCGCCTCAAGCAGGTCAGCCAGGCCACAACAGCTGCCAAGGACAAAGGGAACGGCATGAAATCGCCGTCACGTCAGGCATATACGCTCTCGCTGTTTGCCAGTCTGGCCATGTCGGATGTGCTGCCCGGGTTCGGCAAGGCGCCCAGCGCCAACCTGGTGATATCGAACATGAAAGGCCCTGCCGAACAACTGTATTTTGCCGGTGCACCGATGGTCTCATTCGGTGGTTTGCCCATCTTGCCGCCGGGAGCCGGGCTGAACGTCACCGTCGCAAGCGTGAACGAGCAACTGTGCCTGGGCATCGGCGCTGCACCCGAGGCCGTACGCGAGCCCGCCCGGCTTGCCCAACTGATTGAGCAGGCCTTCGGCCAACTACAAGCCGACATCGGCAGGTCAGCGCCGGCAATCGCTGGTCACCAGGCCGATTCCGCATAAGTCACATCGTCAACCCGCTGGACCGGACAGGAACCACCATGAAGAACATCGGCGCCATGCTCAAACAACGCGCGCATATCTCTCCTCGGCTGCAGGCCTACGTAGAGCCCTCGACCAACGTGCGGATGGACTACACCGAGCTGAATATGCTGACCAACCAATGCGCCAGCGTGCTGAGGGCGCTCGGGGTCGGCAAGGGCGATCGCGTCGCGCTGTTGATGCCGAACAGTGTTGCGTTCTGCTGCCTGTTCTACGGCGCAGCCAAGCTCGGGGCGGTGGCCGTGCCGCTCAACACCCGCCTGGCCGCACCCGAACTGGGATTCATCCTTGCCGACAGCGGCAGCACCGTCCTGATCTATCACCAGTCATTGGAGCCGGTGGTCACCGCGATCAAAACCGCAACCGAGCGGTCCCACAACGTCATCAGCTGGGTGCCGTTGTCGGACGGCGAAGGCTCCCTGGCGCAACGCCTCGAAACCGCCGATGCCGGCGAGCCGGTCTGCGACAGCGGCGGGTCGGACAACCTGTTCATCATGTACACCTCGGGCACCACCGGAAACCCCAAAGGGGTTGTGCATACTCATGACTCGGTGCACACGGCGGCCAGCTCATGGTCACTGACCGTAGACGTGCGCTACCAGGACCGCCTATTGCTGCCGTTGCCGATGTTCCACGTCGCGGCGCTGACGACGGTCATCATGTGCGCCATGCGCGGCGTCACCCTTGTCTCGATGCCACAGTTCGACCCGGCCAAGGCCTGGTCGCTGATCGTCGACGAGCGTGTTTCGCTGGCCGGCGCCGTACCGGCGATTTTGAACTTCATGCGTTTGGTACCCGAATTCACCGAGCTCGATGCACCCGAGTTCCGTTGCTTCATCACCGGCGGTGCGCCCATGCCCGAGGCGCTGATCAGGATGTATGCCGCCAAGAACATGCAGGTCGTTCAGGGCTACGCACTCACCGAATCATGCGGCGGCGGCACCCTGCTGCTCGGGGAAGACGCCCTGGCCAAGGTCGGCTCGGCCGGACGCGCCACCATGTTCGCCGACGTTCGCGTACGCACCGACGACGGCATGATCGCCGAACGCGGGCAGGGCGAGGTGGTGATCAAGTCCGACTTCCTGCTCAAGGAATACTGGAACCGCCCGGACGCCACCCGCGACGCTTTCCACGGCGACTGGTTCCGTACCGGCGATGTCGGCGAGATCGACAGTGACGGCTATCTCTACATCAAAGACCGCATCAAAGACATGATCATCTCCGGTGGTGAGAACATCTACCCGGCCGAGATCGAGAACGTCATCACCGGCATCCCCGGCGTCGCCGAAGTGGCCGTCATCGGGCTGCCCGACCAGAAATGGGGCGAGATCGCCTGCGCCATCGTGGTGTCCGACCAGGGTGCGGTGAGCGAAGCGGGCATCGTGGAGTTCTGCGCCGCCCGGCTGGCGCGCTACAAGTTGCCGAAAAGGTTGATCTTCACCGCGACGCTGCCCCGCAATCCGGCAGGCAAGGTGCTCAAGCGGGAGCTGCGCGAACTGTATCGGTGAGAGCCCCGGCGCGGTGTCGCGGCTAGCCCGACATGCCGGGCGTTCCATAAAGCCCGCCACCTGCACCGCCGCGCCCGCCGGCTCCGTCGGTGACGCCACTGCCGCCGGCCCCGCCATTGCCACCGTTGCCGACGAGTGCGGCGTCGCCGCCGTCGCCGCCGTCGCCGCCATCGCCACCGTCACCGGTGGCGCCGGTGCGGCCGCTCTTCGGGTCGACGCCACCGTCTGCGCCGTCACGACCCGCTCCGCCGCTGCCGCCGTTGCCACCGCTGCCCCACAGCCAGCCACCGTCCCCACCGCTGGCCCCGGCACCGCCACCGCCGCCGTCTCCGCCATCCCCCGGGTTGCCAACGCCATTACCGCCGTTGCCGCCCATGCCCCCGGCGCCGCCGGCGCCGCCCCGATCTCGCTGCCTCGGCCGGCGCCACCTTGCCCGCCCGCTCCGCCGGCGCCACCGGACCCACCGTCACCGAACAACCAATCCCCATCGCCCCCGGCGGCACCGGTCCCGCCAGCACCGCCAGTGCCACCGCCGCCGCCGATGGAAGCACCGGTGCCACCCATGCCGCCCATCCCCCCGGCACCGCCGGCCCCACCCGCACCGCCGTTGCCGGCAACCCAGCCACCCGCCCCGCCGGAACCGCCTATCCCGCCCACCCCGCCATGCCCGCCGGTACCGCCCGAAGAGGCTCCGCCGGCCGCGCCTACCCGACCCGCACCGCCTTGCCCCCCGGCCCCACCGGCACCGCCGTCGCCCCACAGCCCGGCAGCTCCGCCCACGCCACCGGCGCCACCGTCACCACCGGTCGGCACGGCGGGCACCCCTGCCCCGCCGGTGCCGCCTACGCCGCCAACGCCCCCGTTGCCGTAAAGCCAGCCGCCATGCCCGCCGGCGCCACCGGCCCCACCCGCAGCGCCGTTGCCGGCATTAAAGCCGGCTCCACCGGCCCCGCCGTTACCGATCAGGCCGGCATCCCCGCCGTTACCACCCGCGGTGTGTGTCGCGGTGCCGGCCCCGCCGGCTCCGCCGTTACCCCACAAAAGCCCACCGGCCGCGCCGTTTTGTCCAGGCGCCCCATCGGCACCGTTGCCGATGAGAGGTCGGCCCAACAGTGTCTGGGTGGGCGCGTTGATGGCCGCGAGCAGCTGTTGCTCGATGGCCTGAAGCGAGGATACATTGGCCGCCTCGGCGAGTGCATACGAACGGTTTGCGGCGCTCAGTGCTTGGGCGAATTGCCGGTGAAATTGCGCCATTTGAGCGCTGATCGCCTGATATTGGACCCCGTGCGCGGAGAACACCGCCGCGATGGCCGCCGACACCTCGTCGCCACCGGCGGACAGCAGCCGCGCCGTACGCGCTGCCGCTGCCGCGTTGGCCGCGGCCAGCGCCGACCCGATCTCGGCCGCATCGCTGGTCGCCGCCGACAGCGCCTCTGGCGCAACCGTCAGGTATGACATGGCCACACTCCCAACGTGACCCGGACGAGCGCCGCGGATCGTGGCGCGAGTCAGGGCGGGGTAATCGAACCCGGCCAATGCGGGCGCATCGGTGCCCAACTGTAGCGCGATGGGCGGCGCTGACCTGGTAGTTTCACCGATCGGGTGGGGGCAATGGGCAACCTGAGCCAGCCCGCCGTCCCCGCGGCTCCCGACGTGCCAGCCCCCATCCCGACCATGCGGTCGGCACGCACCGTCTTGCCGCAGCGACAGCAGGCACGGTCACGACCAAAATAATCTGAACACGCCTTGTAAGCGGTTTGGAAAAGATCTGTATTAGATATGAGATCTGTCGCTATCCTTGGGCAATTATGGACTGCGCGAATTGTTCGACCCCACACGCGGATGCCGCCCGTTTCTGCTCCCGGTGCGGTAGTCCACTGAATCCGGCCATCGATCGGTCCCGACATTTCGCCGCACATCCCGAAGAGCCGGTGCGGGCGCTCGCGGTGATGAGCACGCTGATGCCACACCTGGCGGGCGGGCGCCACCACATCTACCGAGCGATGGTCGCGTTGGCGCTATTGGCGTCGCTGATCGCCGCGGCGTTCGGGATGCTTTCTATCGCATTGGTATTGGCGGCGATTGCGCTGCCTGCGGCCGTCCTGACCTATGTCCACGACCACGATGTGTGGCGACAGGAACCGTTCACCGTCATCGGGGTGGCGTTTGCGCTTTCCCTGCTGCTCGGTGTCGGCGTGGGGATGGTCGAACAGCACTTCACCAAGCCGGTGCTATTGGCCGCACCGGATCGCCAGTTACCACCGCTGTCCCAGATCTTCGAATTGGGCGTGTTCATCCCGGTTGTGGCTTTCGCCGCGGCATTGATTGCGCCGCTGCTGGTGACGGCGCGCAGCGCGTTTCGGCACCCGGTCGATGCCACCGTCGCCTGCTCGCTCAGCGGTTCGGCGCTGTCTTTGGGGCTGAGCGTGGTGGTAGAGCGTGGCGCGTTCACCCATCTCCCGACGACCCATATCGACCCGGCACACGTCGCTTTCATCGCGCTGACACTCGGGTTTTTGCAGCCGATCATCTTGGCCTGCGCTGCCGCCCTGGTCGTGGTGCCGTTGCGCGGCACCGGCGGCAACACGGCCCTGGGGCTGCTGGAGGGCGTGGCGTTGGTACTGCTGTACGAACTGGCGACCACCATGCTCACCCCCTACGGGACTCGCGGCATTGTGCTGACCGCGTTGGCCGCATTGGTGCTGGCCGCAGCCGGGCTGGTCGCAACCCGCGCCAGTTTGCATACCGCGCTGCTCGCCGAAGCCCAGGCCGCCCTCACCGGGGACGCCACCTTGACCCGCGCCCCCGATACCCACCAGGTCTGCGCTCACTGCGGCGCGGCAATCGGCAGCGGGAGCGCGTTCTGCCAAGTCTGCGGAACAGCCACGGCCGCACTAGCCAGCCATCCTGCCCTGAACCGCCCCATCAACGGATAACCGAACCGCGGTACCGCCGGCCTGAAACCACGGCAAAACAAGGAGCCACGATGTCAGCAGCACCGCCACCGGATACTCCCCCGCCACCGCACTACCCGCACGGCGGCGGCCGGGTCGGACACCGATTGCACTCGGCCGTCATCATCGCCATCATCGGCGTAGTCATCCTGATCGCCGCAGCCGTGACCGCGGCGATTGTGCTGAGCGGCAAGGCCGAGCGATCCAAGCCGCCGTCGATTCTGCCCGGTGGCCATGCTGCCATGGCCGCAGCCGCTGGGCCCGGCACTGCCCGATTGCCTGACCCGGAAGCGCCGGTACGCACCCCCGTGACGATGCGGTTGAGGCTGGCCTCGGCCGAGTCAATCGACATCGCCGAGGGCATATCGGTCACGGCCGCGCCGGGCTGGACCCTGGTGAACCGGGGGCCGAATTGGGTGACGCTGCAAAACGGCGACACCAACGCCCAGATGTACGTCGCCGTCAAGACCACTGATGAGACAGATGTCGTCGCCGCGCTGCGGACCGACATCGCCAGGTTGACCGATCCTTCGTCGGGCGATCTCGCCAACCCGGTGTTGTTCAAGGCCACTACCAAGACCCTGGAAAGCGCCAAGTTCCAGCAGGCCGCGCTGATGGACTACTTCGCCGACGTGTTCACCGAACAAGGCGAGCTTTCGGTCAGCGGCGCCTTCGCCGAATTGCTGAACACCTCCACCCACCAGTCGGCCTTCATCGACTTCCGGCGCACCGCCGATGCACCGAGCCAGGCTCCCGATGACGCCCGAGCCATGATCGACTCCATGCTCTAGTGTTCGGCCAGCTGGTCAAAGCCAGCCGAGGGCTTGGGGAACCATGTAGAGCCCGAAGGCGATGACAAATAGGCACAGGGTCCGAGTGATGTACTTGCGCACTCCGCGCATGCGCCATTCTTCGGGCAGCGTGTGGGCTTCCAGCACCAGCAGCAGCCCCAGCACGATCGGCAGCAAGAGTGCGTTCATCACTTCGACATCGACGGCCAGATTGACCAGGTCGACGCTGCCCAGGACGAGGACGGCGCCGATGATGTGGGCAAGCGCATAAGTGGTGTAGAACTTGGCGGTGGCCCGGTTGGGCCGCTGGTTGAGAGTGTGTCGCCAGCCGAAGACCTCGGATAGTCCCCACGCTCCAGCCAGCGACGCGACAATGGCGGCGACCAGGGCGGCACCCAACATTCCCAGTCCGAACAGCACGGTTCCACCGAGTCGGCCCAGGTATGGGGTCAGGGCATCGGCGATCTGCCCGACGGTTTGCAGCGACGCCGCACCATGGTGGGTTCCGATCGTCGCCGCAACGGTCACCACCACCGCGATCATGATCAATTGAGTCAGCACCGCACCGACGGCGGTGTCCAGGCGAGCCTGGCGGATCGTGGCCACCGACAGGTGCTTATCGACCACGGCTCCTTGCTGGTAGAAAATCATCCACGGCATGATGACCGCGCCAACGTTCGCCGCGACCAGCAACAGGTAGGACGAGTTGCCCAGCGGCATCGACCGCAAGCCCGCCAGCAGCTGGTCCAGTTGCGGGCGAGCCATGACCATGGCCACCAGGAACGCCACTTCCGCTGCGCCGACGGCCAGGCCGATGCGTTCGACGCGCCGGTAGCTGCCGGTCAGCGCCAAGGCCAGCAACATCACTGTGGCAATCGGGATGCTGACCCAGCGCGAGATCCCGAATAGCTCCCCGACCCCGGCAACCCCGACAAACTCGGTCAGCAGCGCGCCGATGGCCGATGCGAACAGGGTGAATGCCGAAAGCCACGCCCAACCGCGGCCGAATCGCTCCCGGATCAGCGCACCGTGCCCCTTGCCCGTGACGATCCCCAGCCGCACGGTCATCTCTTGGACGACATAGAGGATCGGCATCAAGATCAATTGCGGCAACACCATCCGATAGCCCCATTGCGCCCCGGACTCGGCAGCGGTGATCAGCGAGCCCGCATCGGTGTCGGCCAACATCACCACCAGGCCCGGACCCCACACCGCCAGCAGGCCCCAGCGCAGCCAGCCGCCGCGATGGACCCGCATCGATGCCTCAGGCCCGGTCGTAGCCCGGACCTGCTCGTCGGATCTATCGGTCACGTCTCGAAAGCCCCTCAGTCGCAATAGCAGCCAAACAACGCCATGCCTTCGAAACACTGCCAGCCAGTGTGGCCCGAGGACAACCCGAAACCCTCCGGTTCGTGCGGCACTTGGTCCCGGAGGATGACCCGCCCTGGGATCCGGCCCGCGCCGTGACCCAGTATGTGACAGGTGGATGAAGCAACGCCGGCCCGGCAACTGCTGACCGACCGGGTGGCCGTGGTGACGGGCGGCGCCGGCGGTATCGGCGCGGCGACCTCGCGGCTATTCGCCCAACACGGCGCCCAGGTCGTCATCGCCGATATCGATGCGGAGCTTGCCCACCGCACCGTCGACGAAATCGGCGGTACGGCTTGGGTAGTCGGCACCGACGTCCGCGATGCCGATCAGGTCAGCGCGCTGGCTCAGCGCGTGCTCGATCGCTACGACCGCGTCGACATCCTGGTGAACAATGTCGGCCACTGGTTGCGCCACCCCGGCAACTTCGTCGACACCGACCCACAACTGTGGGATGAGCTGTATCGAGTGAACCTTCATCACGTCTTGCTGGCGACTCACGCCTTTCTGCCGGCGATGATCGAGCAACACGGCGGCGCGATTGTGAACGTCTCGTCGGTCGAAGGACTGCGCGGCTACCCGGAGGACCCGGTCTATGCAGCCTTCAAGGCCGCCGTCATCCATTTCACCCGCAGCCTTGCCGTCCAGGTAGGCAACCACGGGGTGCGGATCAATGCGATCGCCCCGGACGTCACCGAATCGCTACAGGTGCCCTACTCGCAGTGGCTATCCGATGCCGAACAGACGCAGTGGCCTGGTTGGGTTCCCGTTGGGCGGATGGGTGTCCCAGAAGATCAAGCCCGGGTGATCCTGTTCTTGGCCTGCGAACTCTCGGCGTTCGTCACCGGCCACACGATCCCGACCGATGGTGGCACCGCCGCGGCCGGCGGATGGTTCCGCTCGTCGCGCCGCCCCGACCGGGAATGGACGAACCGTCCCATCGCGCCCTGACGCAGCCTCGGGTGCATCGATCACCCGAAGAGCGGCTGGACATCGAAGAACGGCTGGATACTCACGTTGAAGTTGCCGGGACCCGCTGAAGCCATGACACCGTCGGTCAGACCAATGGCGAGGTTGAGGAAGCCGTTGAAGGCACTGGCCCCCGACCCACTACCGAACACGGTTGCGACATTGACGCTGGCCAGGCCGCCCGACTGGTCTCCGGCCAGGGCCGTGTTGTTGTCCCCGCCGACGGTCGCGATATTGGAGAGCCCCGTCCCGCCTGCGAAGACGTTCTGGTTGTTGCTCCCGATGACCGTGGCCACGTTGCCGATATTGGCCACACCAAAGCCGGCGGCGGCGACATCGGTGTTACCGAAACCGATGGCCGTGGAGACGATGCCCAGATTGCCGGCCTGGTGTCCGCGCGCCGCGATCCCGGTGTTGCCATCCCCGACGGCCGTGGCGACACTGCCGATGGTGAGTCCGGTGCTGCTGGCCGCGACCGTATTGCCGCCACCGATGGCAGTCGCTGCGACGCCGATGTTGCCGCCCAGGCCGCCGGCATCCGCGGTGACTTCGGTGTTGCCGTCGCCGATGGCCGTAGCGGCGATGGCGATGTTGCCGCCCGCGCCCGAAGCGGTGGCCGAGACCGCGTTATCAGCGCCGACGGCGGTGGCCAGGCTGGCAATGTTGCCCACACCGGACGCCGACGCGGTGGCCGTATTGCCGCCACCGATGAAGGCGGTGGCCACGGTGGCGGTGTTGCCGAAGCCGTTCGCTGTGGCCGAGACCGCGTTGCCGTCGGAGAGCGCGGTGCCCAAGGTGGCGATGTTGCCCCCGATGCCCACCGCGCTGGCCTCGGTCGCCGTGTTATTGCTGCCGATCACGGTGGCCAGGGTCGCGATGTTGCCGCCGACACCACCAGACTGAGCCAACACCCCACTGTTGCCGTCGCCGTACACGCTGGCCAAGGTGGCGATGTTCTCCACGCCGAAGACGTCGGTGGTAACCGTGTTGTTGCTGCCGATCACGGTGGCAGCGCTGGGAACGTTGCCGAAGCCCACCACATTTGCCTTCACGGCGTTGCCATCACCGAACACGTTGGCCAGGGTCGCGATGTTGCCACCCACACCGCTCGCCGTGGCTTCCGCGGCGGTGTTGTCGTTGCCGAACACGTTGGCCAAGGTGGCGATATTGCCGCCCACCCCGCCGGCGTCGGCCACAACGCCGGTGTTGTTGTCACCGATCACGGTGCCCAACGTGGCGATGTTTTCCAGCCCGAACGTGCTGACCTTGACGCCGTTGCCGCTACCGAACACGGTGGCGGCGGTGGGCACATTGCCCGCACCAAACGCGGTGACGACGGCCGTGTTGCTGTCGCCGAACACGCTGGACAGGGTGGCGATATTGCCCCCGGCGCCGCCGGCCTCGGCGCTGACCTGGGAGTTGCCGCTGCCGATCGCGGTGGCGACGGTGGCGATGTTGGCGCCAAGCCCCGGGGCATTGGCGGTCAGACCGTTGTTGTCACCGATTGCGGTCGCCACCGTGGCGACATTCTCCAGACCGAACACGTTGATGTCAGCCGTGTTGTTGTTGCCGATCATGGTGGCGATGCTGGCGGTATTGCCCGCGCCACTCGATTTGACCGAGACAGCGTTGCCGTCGCCGAAGACAGTGGCCAGGGTCGCGATGTTGGCACCGCCGGGGCCAGCTTCGGCATGGACATTGGTGTTGCCCTCGCCGAAAGCGGTGGCGAAGGTGGCGATATTGCCACCGATGCCCGGCGTGCTGGCTGAGACGTTGTTGAAGTCTCCGTAGGAGGCCCCACGGTGGCGATGTTCTCCACCCCAAACGAGCTGACAGTGGACGTGTTGTTATCGCTGAACAACACCGTGGCCACGTTGGCGATATTGCCCGCACCAATCGCACTGGCCGAAGCCGTGTTGTTCTCACCGAACAACACCGTCGACACCGAAGCGATATTGGCGCCCGCCCCACCGGACTCCGCACTGACGGTATTGCCTTGCCCCCCAAGCGCAGTGGCCACCGTGGCGATGTTGGCACCGATACCCGGCGCGGTCGCAGAGACATTGTTGTTGTCCCCGTAGGACGTAGCGATCGTCGCGATGTTCTCCACACCCAACGCACTGGCAGTAGACGTGTTGTTATTGCTGAACAACACCGTCGCCACGTCCGCGATATTGCCCGCACCCAGCCCACTGGCCGAAGACGTGTTGTTCTCACCGAACAACACCGTGGCCACCTGCGCGATATTCGCCCCACCAGCACCGGCCTGAGCGCTCACCGTGTTGTCCTGACCACCCAACGCCGTGGCCACCGTGGCGATATTGCCACCCAGCCCCAACGAGTTGGTCGCCGTCACAGTGTTGCCATCACCGTAGGAGGTCGCCACAGCGGCAATGTTCTCCACCCCAAACGAACTGGCATTGGACGTGTTGTTATCGCTGAACAACACCGTGGCCACGTTGGCGATATTGCCCGCACCAATCGCACTCGCCGAAGACGTGTTGTTCTCACCGAACAACACCGTCGACACCGAAGCGATATTGGCGCCCGCCCCACCGGACTCCGCACTGACGGTATTGCCTTGCCCCCCAAGCGCAGTGGCCACCGTGGCGATGTTGGCACCGATACCCGGCGCGGTCGCAGAGACATTGTTGTTGTCCCCGTAGGACGTAGCGATCGTCGCGATGTTCTCCACACCCAACGCACTGGCAGTAGACGTGTTGTTATTGCTGAACAACACCGTCGCCACGTCCGCGATATTGCCCGCACCCAGCCCACTGGCCGAAGACGTGTTGTTCTCACCGAACAACACCGTGGCCACCTGCGCGATATTCGCCCCACCAGCACCGGCCTGAGCGCTCACCGTGTTGTCCTGACCACCCAACGCCGTGGCCACCGTGGCGATATTGCCACCCAGCCCCAACGAGTTGGTCGCCGTCACAGTGTTGCCATCACCGTAGGAGGTCGCCACAGCGGCAATGTTCTCCACCCCAAACGAACTGGCATTGGACGTGTTGTTATCGCTGAACAACACCGTGGCCACGTTGGCGATATTGCCCGCACCAATCGCACTCGCCGAAGACGTGTTGTTCTCACCGAACAACACCGTCGACACCGAAGCGATATTGGCGCCCGCCCCACCGGACTCCGCACTGACGGTATTGCCTTGCCCCCAAGCGCAGTGGCCACCGTGGCGATGTTGGCACCGATACCCGGCGCGGTCGCAGAGACATTGTTGTTGTCCCCGTAGGACGTAGCGATCGTCGCGATGTTCTCCACACCCAACGCACTGGCAGTAGACGTGTTGCTATTGCTGAACAACACCGTCGCCACGTCCGCGATATTGCCCGCACCCAGCCCACTGGCCGAAGACGTGTTGTTCTCACCGAACAACACCGTGGCCACCTGCGCGATATTCGCCCCACCAGCACCGGCCTGAGCGCTCACCGTGTTGTCCTGACCACCCAACGCCGTGGCCACCGTGGCGATATTGCCACCCAGCCCCAACGAGTTGGTCGCCGTCACAGTGCTGCCATCACCGTAGGAGGTCGCCACAGCGGCAATGTTCTCCACCCCAAACGAACTGGCATTGGACGTGTTGTTATCGCTGAACAACACCGTGGCCACGTTGGCGATATTGCCCGCACCAATCGCACTCGCCGAAGACGTGTTGTTCTCACCGAACAACACCGTCGACACCGACGCGATATTGGCGCCTCCGGTGCCGGTTTCGGCACTGACGGTGTTGTTCTGGCCGCCCAAGGCGGTGGCGACGGTGGCAATGTTGCCGCCCAGACCCAACCCGTTGGTGGCCGAGACCGTGTTGTTGTCACCGATCGAGGTGGCCACGGTGCCAATGTTTTCCACGCCGATCGAGCTGGCGGAGATCGTGTTGTTATTGCTGAACAACGCGCTGGAAACGTTGCCGATATTGCCCGCGCCGAAGGCGCTGGCCCTGACGTTGTTCTCGTTGCCGAACGCGGTGGCGACGGTGCCGAGGTTGCCGCCCGCGCCGCTGGCGTCGGCGCTGACCTGACTGTTGCTGTTGCCGAAGGCCGTCGCAATGTTGCCGATATTGCCGCCCACGCCAACACCGCTGGCTCCGACTCCATTGTCGTTGCCACCCGCGGTCGCCACGGTGGCGATGTTTTCCAAGCCCACCACGTTGGCATTGATGGTGTTGTTGTTACCCAACGCGGTGGCCGCGGTCGCGAGGTTGCCCGCACCCAAGACGTTCGCCGTGACCGTGGGGTTGTTGTTGCCGAACGCGGTGGCTAAGACGGCGACGTTCTCGGCGCCGCTGGCTTCGGCCGCAACCGTGGTGTTGCCGCTGCCGCCCGCGGTGGCCACCGTCGCGATGTTGTTCAAGCCGAAGGAAGTGGCTTTGACTCCATTGTTGTCGCCGAACAACGCGCTGGCGACGGTGCCGATATGACCAGCGCCGGTGGCGTCGGCATAAAGCGTGTTGTTGTGCCCGATCAACGAAATGGCGCCGGTACCGAGAGTGCCGCCCACGCCGGTGGCGTTGGCTATGGCCGAGTTGTTGTTGCCGAGTGCCGCTGCCACCAGGATTTCATTGGCGCCCACGCCGCCGGCGTTGGCCATCACATTGCTGTTGCCAGAGCCGGCAGCGGTGGCAACTATGGCGTTGTTTTCCACACCGAACGCGTTGGCAGAAACTCCGGAATTGTCGCTGCCGAACACGGCCGACACCACACCGGTGTTTTCCACACCATTGACGATCGCCGAGACGTCGGTGTTGTTGTTGCCGAACGCGGCCGCAACGGTGGCGTTGTTCTCCACCCCGTTGGCGATCGCGGTCACCGAGTTGTTGTTGCCGAACGCCGCAGCCACCGTGCCGATATTGGCGACGCCGATGGAGCTGGCGTTGACCGTGTTGCCGTCGCCGAACGCGAGCGCACCGGTGCCGATGTTGATTCCGCCGGTCGCGCTGGCCGAGCTATTGGCGCCGCCGACCCCGGCAATGTTGAGCACGCCACCGGTGGCGGAGGCGCTGCTACCGCTTCCGAAGGCGAAGGCGATATCGGCCACGCCGGCATCGGCCGAGCTGTTCGCGCCCGAGGCGATCGCCAACCCGCCAAACGTCGTGGTCGCATTCGCGGTACCGGTCTTCACCAGTTGCAGACCAAAGATAGAAAGGCTGAAGTCGGCATCCGCGGCGGGCAGGGCCAGCGCCTGCTGCCACGGAGCCAACTGCTGCGCTATCGCCGAGACTCCTGCGTGATAGCCCGCCATCACGGCCACATCCTGGGCCCACAGCCGTTCGTAGACGGCCTCGGTCGCCGCGATCGCTGGTGCGTTCTGTCCGAAGAGGTTGGAGATCACCAGCGCCACCAGCTCGTTGCGGTTGGCTGCCACCATTGCTGGATGCACGATCGCGGCCTGTGCGGCCTCGAACACCGCCGCCGCCGCCGACGCCCGCCCCGCCGTGCCCGCGGCTTGGGCCGCCGCCGCGCTCAACCAGCTCGCGTACGGTGCGGCTACGGCTGACATCGCTGCCGACGCCGGCCCCTGCCATGCCCCACTCGCCAGCCCGGCGGTGACCGACGACAACGAAGACGCCGCGACCTGCAGCTCGTCAGCCAGGCTCCCCCACGCTGCTGCCGCCTCTAGCATCGATGTGGACCCGGCGCCGGAAAACAGTCGTAGTGAGTTGATCTCTGGCGGCAACACTGAAAAATTCATTGCATCCGCCCGTTCCCGTCCACAGCACCTGCGCTGTCGCCCACCACCACGTACCTACGACCGCTATCGCCCGATCCACCCGGCCAACCGTGCACACCTAGCCGGAGCCCGCCTCACCTGCCAACCCACGGCTTCACCCACACCGGCGTCATATCGCCGATGGGCCGCTGAGCGTGACCCCGCATCATTGCGTGCCTCCGCCCGCGACAGGCAGGCCGCTGATCCGGTCGAATCAAGCAACTTGGCAGCAAAAACATATCTGGCAACAGCGGAAAAATATGCCTGTTTGGAAGAAATCCCCGTATCAATTCTGAATGACGAGAGAACTCCGCATACCGTAATCCGGATGGCACCCGGCCAGGAAATGCGCTTGGACGCTGCCCCGCAACGCAAAAATTACTCGCATTCAGCACCTTTCGATATGGTCAGAGGCCCTCCCGGGGCCCTGGTGGGAATTTGTGCCGCCAATATCTCTCTCAAACGTCCTGGACCATGCCGGTCTGGGGCGTTGGGGCCGCGATCCGGCGGCAGCCGGCTTGATGGCGTCGCACTTCGAGGGGCACGATAACCGGATGGTCGCATTTCTCCCAGCAGCTGACTTGCCCGAGTCACAGACGACACCCGCTACATGACCGACTCCAGCACCTCCCGGGTGGCGGTCTACTTCGACTTCGACAACATCGTCATCTCGCGCTACGAGCAAGTCCACGGCCGAAACACGTTCCACCGGGACAAATCCAAGGGTCTGGAACAAGAACGATTGCAGCTGGCGACCGTCGATCTGGGTGCGATCATCGACTTCGCCTCCTCGTTCGGCACACTGGTACTCACCCGCGCCTATGCGGACTGGTCCGCCGACGTCAATGCTGGCTACCACGGCCAGTTGGTGGGCCGCGCGGTTGACCTGGTCCAATTGTTCCCAGCCGCCTCCTATGGCAAGAACGGGGCCGATATTCGACTAGCCGTCGATGCGGTCGAGGACATGTTTCGGCTACCCGATCTGACGCACGTGGTGATCGTCGGCGGCGACTCCGATTACATCGCTCTTGCCCAGCGCTGCAAGCGCTTAGGACGTTACGTCGTGGGGATCGGCGTGGCGGGTGCCAGCAGCGGGTCGTTGGCCGCCGCCTGCGACGAGTTCGTCACCTATGACGCCCTGCCCGGGATACCGACCCTGCCCCCGCCCGCGGCCAAGAAGCGCAGCCGGCGCTCGACCGCCGGCGATCGCGACGAGCCGACGCCACCGGACGCGCAAACCGCCGCCACCGGGTTGCTCGAGCGCGCCCTGCGCATCGGGCAGGAGAAGGACGACGCCGAATGGCTGCACAACTCCGCGGTCAAGGCCCAGATGAAGCGAATGGATCCATCGTTCAGCGAAAAGTCCCTCGGCTTCAAGTCATTCAGTGACTTCCTGCGCTCCCGCAGCGACCTGGTGGACCTCGATGAAAGCAGCACCACCCGACTGGTTCGACTCCATACCGAGGCCGATTCCTAACGGGTGCCCAGCGCGTACGCCTCGCGCGGGGTTCCGGGTGCAAGACCGCTCCGGCGCCGGGCATGTTGTGGCCGGGACAAGTCGCGGGGCAATCATGCCGGCGAAGAAGGGCCGAAGTTGCCAACGACAGCAATCCCACGCGTGCGTCAAATCGCTGCGCACACCGAGGTGAATGGGATCAATGCGTTGATCGCGACGGATTCCGTCATCGCCACGACGACCCGAATAGCACCAGGTAGACGGGGACCCGGCGAGGCTTGGACGCCCGTAGATCTGGACCGACGATTGCCCGCGCGGACCGAACTTCAGTGCGCTCAATCTCGAGCGATACACCCCTGACCGCATGTTGGAAATAGGACCGGATACCGGCTCGATGTCGGCTGCTGTGTCAGATATTATCGGCCACAATCGATCGCTTGCTTCGCATGCAATTGTCGGATCCGCGGACCGGCATTCATGCAGATACCAAGGACCGCTCGGATGTGACAGCTAGACGATTTCCGCTCAATGTGGCTGTGTGTCCCGACGGCAACGGGCGTTGGGCGGCCCAGCGCGGTCTTTCTGCGATGGAAGGCCACCTAGCCGGAGGCGAGGTGGCGTTCAACCGCGTCCGCGATGCCTGCGAACTGGGTCTCACGCAGTTCTCGCTCTACGGTTTCTCTACCGAGAACTGGGGCCGTGCCTCCGCCGAGGTTTCCGGACTGATGGACATCTTCAGCACCCTGTTCGATCGTGGCATCCAGGCACTGGAACCTCTCGGCATCCGGCTAAAGGTCGTAGGCGCGCGCGTCGGCCTACCGCACAACGTGCTTGACGCGATCGATCGCGCCGAGGCCGCAACAGCCCACAACGACCGCATGACACTGTTCGTCGCGCTCAACTATGGCGGCCGCCAGGAGGTGCTAGATGCCGCGGAGCGCTACACCGGCGGTGGCCCGGAGGCGTTCCACCGGCTGCTCTACGCGCCCGAGATGCAAGATCCGGACCTCGTCATCCGTACCGGGGGCGACCGGCGCCTGTCCAACGGCTTTCTCTGGGAATCGGCCTACTCCGAACTGTTGTTCCTCGATGAACTGTGGCCGGACTTCACTCGCGAGCACCTCGAGAACGCGCTCATCGAGCTCGGACAGCGCGTCCGCACCCTAGGAACCTCACACCGCGAGCAGAGCCCGTAGCCGCCTGCCGCCTTCCGCCGCATCAAGGCGTACGCCACGGCCGCGCGGGCGGAAAGCGCCCCGACGCCGATTGCTGTTCCACCGAGTGCGACTCACCGGGGCATCAATAGAACGTGTTACAGTTCGCCCAGCGGTGACGCGACGCCGGTTGGCCGGCGCAGTCCGTCACACGCCGGCAGGCGGTCGGTGAAAAGTGGAGCAGCCGAAGTGAATTGCCCATCATGCAGGCGCGCGGTGATGCGCGCCAACGGCTTCGCCCGCCAATGACCACCACCAAACGACGATCATTGACGATCATCGGCGGCGCCTACGTCGTCGCTGTCGGGGTGGGCGCCGCCTGGCTGGCGTGGGGGCCGACCACCGGACGGCTATGGCTGGACACGTTGGCGGCCGACGTGCTCGCCACCCAGGGCTCCGGCGTTGTTGATTAGCAGGCTTGTGAGCTGGGGAATTGTGGATTGAGGAGGTCTAGGCGGCGGTTGGCGGTCAAAGCGGTGATCCGGCAGGCTTCGGCGATGTTGTCGGCGCCGTTGAGGCGGTGCAGATTGATCGCGGTGTTGCGTAGCGTTGCTAGGACCTGTGCGCCGTTTCCGGTATGTGCCCTTTGACGGTCTTCGTCGAAGGTGACGTCGCGTATCCAGTGCAGGCTGTTCTCGATTCCCCAGTGTTGACGCATCCAGGTCATGATCGCGGTAGGGCGGGCGTGCTCGAACGGCAGGCTGCAGATGGCATAGACCACCTCCACGCTGCGCTGGTCGGTGGCGGTGATCAAGCGTTCACGAGTGATCCGGATGATTTGTTTTGCGTAGGGGAAGCCGATTCCTCGTGCAGCGGTGATGATTTGCGGGGTGCGGGTCTCGACACGGCCGTGGCCGCGGGAGTCGTCGGTAGCGGCTGTGGGCACCTCGGCCCAGGGCAGCGCGGTGATACGCGCAAGTATTTTGGCTTGGTTGGGCTTGACGATCATCAGGTAGTGCGACTTCAAGGTGGCGCAGATCAGCTTCGCGGTGACGACCTGGGTATGCATCGCATCCACGGTGACCAGCCACCGCAAGCTACCCGGCAGCAGCGTGAGCAGGGCGCGTACGCAGGGAATTTCATTGCTTTTCTCGGCGACAGCGAGTTGACCGAGCACCAATCGGGCACGGTGGGCGAACACCGACACGAGATGCGTGGCTGTCGCTTTGGCGCGTAAAGCACCACGCAGCATCTTGCCGTCCAACGCGATCGGCACCAATCCACTGGGGTCGCTGCTGGCCACGTGTGCAGTGAAGTAACTGCCTATCCTGGCGTTGAGGTCGGCGGGGTCTAGCCGAGACAAAACAGCGCGGAAGGTCTTCTCACTGGGCCGCCGGAACCGGACCCCTAATTGGGCCAACACATCATCGGGAGCGGTGGCCGCCCATGTGGCAAAACCAGCATAGCCGCGCATCCCCGCGGCAGTGGCCAGAACCGCGATCGCCAACAAAGCCATCAGCGAATACCTCCGACCGCGTGGGTCCCTCGGGTCTGGCACCGAGGCCAACACATCGAGAAACTCCGATCCGATGAGCTCGCTGCGCTCACCAGGACTCCAGCGGTCGAACACCTCTGGAACCGACGACACAGGCAATACTGAAACGGTAGGCACGGGCAACTCCAGACCAACGACGAACAGTAACCAACTCGATCGTTCTCCAGATAGCCCGTGCCTACACTCCGGCCCCAATAGCGCGGCACCAAAGATCATCAACCCAGCTCACAAGCCTGCTAATCAACAACGCCGGAGCCCTGGCTCGCCACCCTGGTGGTTTTCGCCTTCAGCCGCGCCTACCACAACTCGAGCTTCTATGACGCGTACTGGAGTGTCGTCCCACCGCTGCTGGCGCTGTATTGGTGGGCTCACGCTGGATCGTCGGCTGATCGATTGCGCTGCTGGCTGATCACCATCGTGATCTGGGTGTGGACGGTGCGCCTGACGGCGAACTGGGTCCGCGGATTTGCGGGGCTACACCACGAGGACTGGCGCTACCCCCTGCTGCGGGAGCGTGCTGGCCGCTGGGAATTCGCCGTCGATCTTGTGGCGATACACCTCATACCCACCGGGCAAGTGTTCGCGGGCATGTTGCCCGCCTATGTCGGCATCACCCGCGCCGGCCCCGGCGTTCGCTGGCTGACAATCGTCGCCTTCGGGGTGGGTCTGGCAGCGGTGGCCTTCGAATTCCTGGCGGACCGTCAACTGCACGCATTCGTCCGCGACCGGCGACCCGGTGCGGTCATGGACCATGGGTTGTGGAGTTGGTCGAGGCATCCCAACTACTTCGGGGAATTCGGCTTTTGGTTTGCCTTGGCCTTGTTCGGCGTGTCCGCTTCCCCATCGGACGCGTGGTGGTTGTTCGCCGGTGCGGGCGCGATGCTTGCCATGTTCCTGGGCGCCAGCATTCCGATGATGGAAACGCGCAATCTGCAACGGCGCCCGCAGTATCGCGAGGTAGTCGACCGAGTGCCGCGCTTTGTGCCCAGACCGCCCCGGCGATCGATGACATGAACCGCAAGCGCGTTGTCGTCGCCGGGCTGGGTGATGTGGGAGTGCTGATCGCCATCCGGCTGTCCCGCCATTGTGACGTGGTGGGGATCTCGGCCAAACCCGCCCTGGTGAGCGGCCAGGAGCTCGGTGTGCGGCTCACCCGCCCGCATGACTGGGCCCGCGACTACTGGATTGCGTTCGACAAGTTCCGGCGTCTGGACCGGGTACACACGATCCAGGCCGAACTGACCGGCGTCGACCTTGCCGCCAGATCCGTATTCGTCCGCTGCGATGATGGCACGACATTCGCCGAAGCCTATGACGCCCTGGTGATCTCGACCGGGGTCAGCAACGGCTTCTGGCGTCGGCCGACATTGCAGTCGCCCGCCGACATCGGCGCCGAGCTGCAGGCCGCACACCACAGGTTGGCCGCCGCCGCATCGGTGATCGTCATCGGCGGCGGCGCCGCGGCGGTGAGCAGCGCCGTCAACATGGCAACCACCTGGCCAGACAAGCAGATTGACCTCTATTTCCCGGGAGAACGCCCGTTGACGGCCTATCATCCCCGGGCCTGGCAGCGCATCCGCGGCCGGCTGACCGGACTGGGAGTGGGCCTTCATCCCGGCCACCGCGCGGTGACCCCCGACGCGTTCACCGGCGATGAGATCACCAATGCACCGGTGCAGTGGACCACCGGACAACCCGCGGCCCACGCCGATGCCGTGCTGTGGGCGATCGGGAAGGTACGACCCAACACCGGCTGGCTGCCCGAGCAGCTACTCGATGATCATGGTTTCGTCCGCGTGACCCCGCAGTTGCGGGTCCCCGGCCGGCGCGACGTATTCGCGGTCGGCGACGTGGCTGCCAGCGATCCGCTGCGCAGCTCGGCACGAAATCGTGGCGATGCCTTGGTGGCGAACAACATTCGCGCCGAGTTCACCGGAAAACCGCTGCGCTCGTATCGGGCGCCGCGGCGGCGCTGGGGTTCGCTATTGGGCATCCAGCCCGACGGGCTGGAAGTCTTTCTGCCCACCGGCCATTCGCTGCGCCTTCCGTCCTGGTCGGTGCACCGGGTGGTGATGCCGGTGGTGGTCCGTTGGGGCATGTACCGGGGAGTGCGCAAGAACCACCCGTTGACCTGATCCCCCTGCTATGCCAGTTCCGTGTGCATCAACATCACGTTGTATGCCGACCACAACGACAGGTTGAAGTACACATCCTTGCCGGTGGACCACGGGTGCATCATCGGTGCGTAGATGCCGCCGGGCATCTGCCACGACGAGACCAGCATCTGCTCCGGGCTCCAGGGTCCTTGCGGAGTCGGGGCGGTGCGAGCCACCACGTCGTTGCCACCGTTGGTGTACATCACCAGGTACTGCTTGAGGTAGGTGTTGTATTGAGCCGACATTTCACCCACCGGCCCCGGGATCACCGGCGTGGCCGCACCCGGCTTTCCTGCCACCCATGAGTTCGAATCACCGTTCCAATATTGGTATTTGGTGAGATCGGGCACGAAACGCTGCGGGACGCGCGCCAGGTAGGCCGAACCGCCACGCCCCGGTGGGGTGCCAAACGAGTAGAGGTAGCCATCGTTGGCCTTGACGAATGCCCCCATCTGGAAGTTCTCATTGCCCGGGACGAACCGCACTCGTCCGCTATCGGGCCCGGACGCGCGGATGGTCCCCGGGAAAACTCCCCAGTTCTGGCCGTTGTCTTTGGAAACCGCGATGCCCGAGTAGTTCGTCGTCCACTCACCGTCGCGGCCCCAGTCCCGGATGGACATGAAGCTGACGTACTGGGTCTTGCCCACGGCAATGCCTGACGTCGGAATGATTCCCGTCTCGTCTGGCGCCCACTTGATGCTGCTGATGATCTGCTTGGAAAAGCCCGGCTGGCTGATCGGCGAACCGGAGTACCGGTTGACTGGATCGCCGGGGGTCACGTGCAGTCCGTCGGCCAGGTTACGGTCCTGACTGCGGAACAGCGTGTTGTATCGCCATTGATGCTCGCGGACAGCGCAATAGCCAAACGTGTCACCGAAGGCCATCAGCACCTGATGGTTGGCGGGATCGCCGTTATCCCACAGGATGCCCAGGTCGGTGCCGGAGATGCCGAATCGCTCGAGGGTCTTGTTGGGGCTGTCCGGTCCGGTCACCCATTCCGCCAGCGACGTCGTCGCACCGCCAAGTGCCCCACCGGCATCCGACCCATCCGGAGGTGGCGGCGGGGCCGGGGCGGGGATGGGCGCCGCATCGGGAGCGATCTGGGTGGCGTTGGGAGCCTGGTTGGCCGGGTTGGGCGGCGCCGGCGCCGGTACCGCAGCCTGCTGTTGCACCGGTGCGGAGCGCCGCGCACCCGGATTGAGCAGTCGTGACAAGGGGCCCAGCTTGGGCAGGGGCGCACGCTCGTTGGCGCCCCGCGGCCGCAGCCCTCGCGTCATCGGGCCGAGGGTCTTCGATGACGGCGCGGTCACCACCGCGTTCGCCGGTGGCGGAGCATTCGCTGCATCGCCACTGCAGGGCACGGCGGAAGCCATGGGCGCGAGACCCACCGC
Source organism: Mycobacterium pseudoshottsii JCM 15466 (assembly GCF_003584745.1). Lineage (NCBI taxonomy): Bacteria > Bacillati > Actinomycetota > Actinomycetes > Mycobacteriales > Mycobacteriaceae > Mycobacterium > Mycobacterium pseudoshottsii. The sequence goes on along the minus strand of NZ_AP018410.1, from coordinate 2,876,500 downwards.
ACCGATGAACCCGAATGCGGCCGCCGACGCCACCAATAACGACACGAGTCGATGAATCGTCGACATGTAACACCTTCCAGCGCCCGAACATCACGTTGACGTCCGCAGTAGGCTGATGTGACGATAGTGATCGATGGGGCTTTTGTGATCATCGATCCCCCGATAGGTACCCGTCTGTGACCGTGTCGCAACGCATTTGCTCCACTCCCCGGCGCCGGCCCTGGTCGGATGCGATCACGGCCGGCCCGGCCCATCTGGTCGCGGTGGCGCCGGCGTCGCGGCTACTTCCCGAAGCCGGCGTCGCGCAATGCCTGGGCCATGGAGCTTCCGGATGAGCTGCTATCCCGGCGACCAGCACCCTTGGCATGGTGCGGATTTCGCTGGTCGCGCCGGAGTTTGCTGTCAGCGCCGCCACGGGGCTTCGGGGCGCGGTCGGCGCGGTTGGCCCGGTCACGCTGGGGCTCGTCGTTCAGCCGCAGGCTCAGCCCGATGCGCTGGCGCTCCACGTCCACGTCGACGACCTTGACCCGCACCACCTGTCCGATCCGCACGACCTCGTGCGGATCGGACACGAAGCGCTCAGCCATCGCCGAGACATGCACCAAGCCATCCTGGTGCACACCGACGTCGACAAAAGCCCCGAACGCGGCGACGTTGGTCACCACACCCTCGAGAACCATGCCCACCTTAAGATCGGCCACCTTCTCGACACCGGCGGCAAATGTGGCGGTGATGAAGGCCGGTCGCGGATCGCGCCCCGGCTTTTCGAGTTCGGCGAGGATGTCGGTCACGGTCGGGACGCCAAATCGGTCATCGGCGAAATCCGCGGGCCGCAGTGATCGCAACGACCGTTCGTCGCCGATGATCTCGGCCAGCGCAACCCCGGTGCGGTCCAGAATGCGCCGGACGACGGGGTAAGCCTCGGGGTGAACCCCGGAAGCGTCGAGGGGATCTTCGCCGTCGCGGATCCGAAGAAAGCCGGCGCATTGCTCGAAGGCTTTCGGGCCCAGCCGCGGAACATCCAGCAGCGCGCGGCGGTTATGGAACGGACCGGTGTTGTCGCGGTAGGCCACGATGGCCTCGGCCAAGGATTCGGAGACACCGGACACCCGCGCCAGCAGCGGCACCGACGCCGTGTTGAGGTCGACGCCCACCGCATTGACCGCGTCCTCGACCACGGCGTCAAGGCTGCGCGCGAGAATCCCCGGCGTCACGTCGTGCTGATACTGGCCCACCCCGATCGACTTCGGCTCGATCTTCACCAATTCGGCCAGCGGGTCCTGCAGCCGCCGGGCGATCGACACCGCACCCCGCAGGGTGACATCCAGTTCGGGTAGCTCGTGAGCCGCATAGGCCGACGCCGAATACACCGACGCCCCGGCCTCACTCACCACGGCCTTGGCCGGTGGTGTCGCCCCGGCACCACGGATGTCGCTGATCAGTTCGGTCGCCAGGGCATCGGTCTCGCGCGAGGCGGTGCCGTTGCCGATGGCGATCAGGTCGACCCGGTGCCGGGCGATCAGCGCGGCCAGGGTCGCCTTGGCCGTGTCCCACTGCCGCTGCGGCTGGTGCGGATAAATGGCACAGGTGTCCACCACTTTGCCGGTCCCGTCGACGACGGCCACTTTCACGCCCGTCCGGAAGCCGGGATCAAGGCCGAGGGTCGTTCGTGCGCCAGCCGGGGCAGCGAGCAGCAGGTCCTTGAGGTTCTTCGCGAAGACCGAGACGGCGTCCACCTCGGCGCGCTGTCGCAGTCGGACCCGCGCGTCGATGGTTGCCGACGAGATCAGCCGGATGCGCCACGCGAAACTCACCGTGGCGGCCAGCCACGGGGTCGCCGCGGCCTTTGCGGATAGGTCGATGTCCAGGGTTGCCGCGACCATCGCCTCATACGGGCTGTCCTCGCCACAGTCGAAATTGAGGGAAAGGACCTTTTCCTTTTCGCCGCGTAGCACCGCGAGCACCCGGTGTGACGGCATGGTGTGTAGCGGCTCGGAAAACTCGAAGTAATCCCGAAATTTCTGGGCCGCAGCGGTCGTGACGACGTCGGCGGACCAGGGAGCCGTCTGTAGCGACGCGTCCGACCAAAACTTCTCGCGAATCGCTCCGACCAGCTCGGCGTCCTCGGCGGCCCGCTCGACCAGAATGTGCCGCGCCCCCTCCAGTGCCGCCGCGGCGTCGGCGACGTCGTCGCTGATGAACTCCGCGGCCGCGGACTCCGGGGCCAGCGTCGGGTCCGACAGCAGCCGGTCCGCCAGGGGCTCCAGACCGGCCTCCCGAGCGATCTGGGCCTTGGTCCGGCGCTTGGGCTTGTAGGGCAGGTAGATGTCCTCGACCCGCGCCTTGGTGTCGGCGGCCATCAGGGTGGCCCGCAGCTCGTCGGTCAGCTTGCCTTGTTCCTCGATGGAGGCCAGCACCGCGGCGCGGCGCTCGTCAAGCTCCCGCAGGTAGCGCAGGCGCTCCTCGAGGGTGCGCAGTTGCCCATCATCGAGGCTGCCGGTCGCCTCCTTGCGATAGCGGGCGATGAACGGGACGGTTGCGCCTTCGTCGAGCAACCGGACGACGGCGACCACCTGGGCCTCCGCGATGGCCAGTTCCTCAGCGAGACGGGCGTTTACAGACTTGGTGGCGACGCTTGGATTCACGCGGATGGACCCTACCGAAGCCGTGCGACACCGCCCGGCAACCGGGCATGGCGCGCCGCGCGCCGGCCCTCAACCGTGCCGATTGCGCAGGCCAGACGGTCGCCCCGCCAGCCCGAGCGGCGCGCGCGATGGCATCGTGCTGTACACGGCGGCCCAGACCGAGCGCTCCAGAAAGCTGTCGGCAATGAATAGCAGCTCATCGCCGGGTTCGAGCGTGTCATCGGGCTGCGGCACCCGCACCGCATCACCGCGCAGCACGCTGACCAGCGCCGTATTGCTGGGCAGTTCCAACTCCGATACCCGCTTGCCGACCAGCGGATTGTCGCTGGGCAGGGTCAGTTTGGTCAGCGCCGCCCGGCCCTCACGCAGCCCCATCATGCGAACCAGGTGGCCCACATCGATGGCACCCTCGATGCCCGCAACCATGGCACCCGGGGTCGACACCGCCACGTCGATGCCCCAGGACTGGCCGAACAACCACTCGTTGCGGAGGTCGTTGATCCGCGCCACCACTCTGGGCACTCCGAATTCGGTCTTGGCCAGCAAACCCACCACCAGATTTGCCTTGTCGTCTCCGGTGGCGGCGATCACCACGTCGCAGGTCTGCGCGCCCGCCTCCTGCAAGGTCGACAACTCACACGCATCGCCGTGGAGCCAATCCGCCGCGGGAACCGAATTCGGCTCGAAGTCGTCGCGTTCGCGTTCTATCAACAGCACCTTGTGGCCGCCGTCGAGCAGCTCCTGGGCAACCGAACGGCCGACTTTTCCCGCACCCGCGATCCCGACCCGCATCCTTACAACCGGCACCTAGCCATCTTGTCGTATCCGGGCCGAGACCTTCACCCGGTACACACCGAGCGGCCTGCGGCTTCGACTAGCTGGTATCTATGTACTGGCACCACACCTGCGTCGCAGCCAGGTCGCCGCCTGCTCGCAACCCCATCGGGCGTAGTGCGCTCAGCGACGCATAACCATGCAAAAACGACGACACCGACGCAGAACCAACACGCCGCCGAGACCACATCGGGACGGGAACCAATGAGCTTGCAGCAGCTGTACCTGGCCATGCTGATCGGCGGCTTCGTGCTGCTGGCCAGCATCGTCGGTACCCGGCTGGCGACGCGGGTGGGTTTTCCCAGCATGCTGCTGTTCCTGCTGGTCGGCGTCATCGTGGGCGAGGATGGGTTCGGGCTGCGGTTCGACGATGTGGAACTCGCCCGGAACATGGGCACGGCTGCGCTGGCGGTGATCCTGGTCGAGGGCGGTTTGACCACCCGATTCAGCGATATCCGCAAAGTCCTGGCACCCGCGGCCACGCTGGCCACCGTCGGGGTGATGGTCAGCATGGTCGTGACCGCGGTCGGGGTGCACCTGGTACTGGGCGTCAGCTGGCAGGCCGCGCTGTTGTTGGGGGCCATCGTTTCCTCGACCGACGCCGCGGCGGTGTTCTCGGTCCTGCGGGTCCTGCCCCTGCCCCGGCGGGTGGCCGGCCTGCTCGAGGCCGAATCCGGCTTCAACGACGCACCCGCGGTGATTTTGGTGCTCATGTTCAGTGAGGTGCCCTTCGCGTTCCGGCCAGCGGCCGCACTCGAGGCCCTGGTCTTCGAACTACTCGTCGGCGCCGCGATCGGACTGGCGATCGGATATCTCGGCGCGTTCACGCTGCGGCGCATCGCGCTGCCCGCCTCGGGCCTGTACCCGATTGCCACGTTTGGGCTGGGGCTGGTCGCGTTCGCAGCCGCCGGTGAGAGCCATGCCAGCGGATTCATCGCCGCCTATCTGGCCGCGGTGGTGCTGGCCAACACCGGACTGCCGCACCGCGCGGCTACCCGGTCGTTCGCCGAAGGAGTGGGCTGGCTGGCGCAGATCGGTCTGTTTGTGCTGCTCGGACTGCTGGTCGAACCGATCGAGGTGATACACGACCTGATCGCGGCGATCGTGGTCGGTCTGCTGTTATTGCTGGTCGCCAGGCCACTTTCGGTCGTGCTCTCACTGTCCGGCTTTCGCATCCCGTGGCGCGACCAGGTCTTTTTATCCTGGGCCGGGCTGCGTGGCGCGGTTCCGATCGTGTTGGCCACCTTTCCGATCGTCGCGGGCGTTCCTGACAGCTACCGCCTGCTCAACATCGTGTTCATGCTGGTCGTGGTGTTCACCCTGGTACAGGGTCCGAGCCTGCGCCCGATCGCTCATCTGCTAGGGCTGATATCGCGCGAAGCCACCCGGGAGATCCAGGTCGAAGCGGCGCCGTTGGACGTGCTCGACGCGGAGCTGGTCACCATGACCGTGCAGCCGCCGTCGCGGCTGCACAACGTCACCGTGCTCGAACTGCGGCTCCCCGATCCAGCCGTGATCACGCTGATCATCCGCAAAGGACACACGTTCGTCCCGATGCCCGACACCCGGATCCAGCGTGGCGACGAACTGCTCATCGTGACGACCAGCACCACCCGTGCCGCCGCCGAATCCCGGCTTCGTGCCGTGAGCCGGCGGGGCAAGCTCGCCTACTGGTTCGACGAATACGGCGAGCCGGACTGACCGCGCGCCCTAGCCGACCCGCTGCCGCACCGCCGCCGGTGCACGCTGAGCCTCGCCCGCCCCGGACGGCGGGCCCGTCATGGCCCGCGCCGCCACCAACGCCACCAGGAAACACCCCAGCGATACCCACCCGGGCGCGCCGCTGAGCCCGTTCTTGGCCACCAACAGCAGGGCGACACCGGCGCCACACACCAGCAAACCGGCGGCGCTGGCACGGGTACCGACGACAGGCACCGGTTCGTCCCACCAAGGCAGCCGACGATGTTCGAGCGGAGACAGCAGCCAAAACGTCGCCGCCATGACGAGGGTGAACACCACGGCACGCAGCGCCAGCAGGCACCAGAACCAGGGTGTGTGCACGTCGAAAGCGTCCAGCCCGACCGCATGCAACACAAAGGCGGCGACAGCGATGGCCGGGATATGCCACAAGTACAGCGTCATGGCTCCCCCATTGCCCATCGCGACCAGCTGCCAGACCCGCGGCCGTGCCGCCCAGCGCCGGATGACTGCCGCGGCCGCAACAAACGCGCAGGACATCCAGGTGCAGTGCAGCGCGAGCAGCAGTGTCGGTGGCGCCACGTTCGACATCCGGTCGGCTCCGGTCACGACCAGCGACACGTCGTAGACGCCGGTGCCTGCCAGGCGCAGCTGTGCGGCGAACGCGGCGACGGCGGCGACCAGGGCTGCGCGCGGGCCGATCAGCCGGCGCGCGTAGCCCACACCGAGCGCCACGGGGATCAGCCACACGATCAAGAAATTTGCGGCCCCCGATTCGGCGGTGCCCACCGCGAGACGAATCTGATCTACCGCGGCGGCCAGCACCAGCAGGGTCACCGAGACGGTGGCGATCCCATACCCCGTCCGCAGTCGCGTCAAGGCGGGCACGAAGGCAAGGACCACCAGATAGACACCGAGGAACCACAACAGCGCGACGCATTCTCGCCCGAGTCCGGCCGCGGACTGCGCACCCAGCGTCGCGCGCACGACAACCAGGGCACCCGTCCACGCCGCGAGATACCAGAACACCGGCCGGCACAGCCGCTGCGCCCGAGTCAATAGCCAGGCGCCCCAGGGCACAACGGGGTCAACGCTGGAAGTTCGCCGAGCAGGTTGCCGATGCGCACCCCGTGCGAGTCGATGGTGGCCAGCAGCAGGGCGCGGTGCCCGAACATCACCACCACCAGGGCCCACAGGCGTGCGACGTCGACAGCGCGGTCCCGCCCGGGCGGGGTGGATCTGGCGAGTGCGGCGGGGTCAGGGGTAAGCGACGTTTTTCGCATGCAACCAAGCATGCGTAGCCGTGGGCCGGCGCGAATGAGTAAGACTACGCGTTTCCCGGGGTGCTGGAACTATCCGATCAGCTTGGTCAGCCAGCTCGGATTCTGCAGGTCGATGGACTTGCTCCCGTCCCACACGAAGGGCGTGCCGCTGGCGTTCAGTTCGGACAGCGTCGCGTCAGCGGCCGCCGCCTTGGTACGGGCGGTACCCATGTCGTTTCCCGCCTTGATGCAGCTGGTCGCGGTGCCGTTGGCGCCGACGGTTTGCGCCAGATGGGCCAGTTCGGCGTCGGTGCGATCTGATGCGGCGGCCTCCTGGGGCTGAAAGTCGCTGGCGAACAGGGCGGCATAAAAGTCGGTGTAGACCTTGGGATCGTCCTGAGCCGCGACGCAGTAGCTGGCCGCCACCGCCCGAGTCGAGTACGTCTTGGTGTGCGACTGTTCGTCGAGGAAGTTGAGCAGGTGATAGCGCACCGCCAGCTTCTTGTTGGCCACCGCGGCGTCGATGTCGCTGGCGTATGACCTGATGAACGCACCGCAGGGCGGGCAGATGGGCTCATTGAAGATGTCGATGGTGGTTGTCGCGGCGGAGCTGCCGATGAACACGCCGTCATTGAGCACCCGAAGCTGCACCGCGTCGGGCGGCGGCGGAGGCGGGGCGCTTGCCGTCGGCGGACCCGGCGAGCGCCAAGGGTGCGCGATGACCACACTCAGCACACCCGCGATGACCACCACCACGGCGACGGCCGCGGCGATCCAGGGCCAGGTCTTGGCCGCGACGGTGGGCTGCGGCGGCGGTTGCCCCCAGGGCGGCGCCCCGGTGGTTCCGGTGTGTCCCACGCCCCAGCCTGGGACGCCGGCCCACGGCGTCGGCACGGGTGCGCTGGGCGCAACCGGCGCGCCGGGAACCGACGGCGCCGGCCATCCGGTGCTTGGCGCGGACCCGGGAACCGGCACCGCCGGCGAGCTGGGCGCAAAACCGCCGGGCGGGGTACTCGCGAATCCGGCCGGCAGCTGTGCCACCTGGCTGCGCTGCAAGATGTCGGTGGCCCGATCCTGGTCGGGTGTGGCCAGCGCCGAGTAGGCGGCCGCGGACAGGTCCCCGCAAGTGGCATACCGGTCCGCCGGGTCCTTGGCCATGCCACGGGCGATCACGTTGTCGAAACCCGCCGGAATACCCGGTCGCGCGGCGCTCGGCCGCGGAATCGGCTGGCTGAGGTGCGCGCCCATCACGCTGAGCTGGTCACCTCGATAGGGCGGAGAGCCCGTCAAACACTCGTACAGCACACACGCCAGCGCATAGATGTCGGCCCGGTAGGTCACGTCCCCGCTGCTGAATCGTTCGGGGGCCATGTAGTAGAGCGTTCCCACGGTGCTGCCCAGTTGGGTGAGCTTCTCGTCCGAGGTAGCGCTGGCGATGCCGAAATCCACGAGATAGGCGAAATCGTCGTGGCTGACCAGGATGTTTTCCGGCTTGACGTCACGGTGGGTCACCCCGGCGGCGTGCGCGGCGTCGAGGGCGGAACCGATCTGGCGCGTGATGGCCACCGCCCGCGGCGGGGGCAGCGGGCCGTACCGCTTCAGCATGGCCGCCAGGTCCTTGCCGTCGATCAGTCGCATGTCCACGTACAGCTGGCCATCGATCTCGCCGTAGTCGTGGATCGGCACCACGTGCGGTTCCTGCAGCCGCCCCGCGGTACGAGCCTCGCGCTGCATACGGGTACGGAATACCGGGTCGTTCGACAGCGTCTGCGACATGAGTTTGAGCGCCACAACCCGCTCGCGCACGGTGTCGTCGGCCTCGTAGACGTCGCCCATGGCACCGCGGCCGACTATCCGCCGCAACCGATACGGACCGAATTGCGAACCCTCCCGCGAATCCGCGGTCGCGTCACTCATCGCCGACTCCTCACCCCGCCTTCCGCACGCCGCAAACCGATTCGAAGCGTCCTCTCGCCCCTGGGCATTGACCGCGCCGGATACGAGTACGCGGTGGTGTGTAGGCATAAGGCTAATCGTTTCGGGATTGCCGGGGCGCGGTGAATGGCGAGAAGACCGACCCCTGCGATGGCCCCCGGCACCCGCACCCACACGTCTGCGCGCTAACCGCGGTGCCCGACGCCCGAACTACTCGGTGTCGACGTGCACATCAGCCAATTGGATCGAGACCAGCGTCGGGAAGGGCAGCGAGCGATTTCGGGGGCCGATCGGGTGGACCCACCGACGCGTCGGGAACACCAGCCCGTCGGCCTCGATCGGTTCGACGCAATAGTGGGCGGCCCGTGCCCAGTGTCCGATCGCCTCGGGTACATAGTCATGGCGGCGAAGCAGACCGTCACCATCGAAGTAGAAGGTCTGCCGCGGTGAGTGGGTGTCGATGGTGGCCGGGAAGCTGGCCCTGAGCCGGCGCCACGTCTGGCCCCCTTGCTGCCACGGTTGCGCCTCGCTGACCTCGACACCTTCGCGCGTCAAAAGGTAAGGGGTGGTGAGGTAGTTCCACATGGCGTAGCCGGCGAAGTAGACCGAATCCAGCGGATCCCAACGGATATTCCGCCGCAGGCCCGAGCGACCGAAGAAGGCCGCGCGCGCGTTCGTTCGTGAACTCAGGACCTGCCCGTCGTCGCTTTCGATCCACACCTGCAGGCGCTCGAAGACACCGCGTTGCCCGGCGCGCGGGAATGGGTCCAAGACCACCCGCTGCCGCGCAACGGTGACCGTGATGCGGTAATCGGCTAGCCGATTTCCGGGGACACGGGTCCGCAGCAGCAGGCCTCCCGTGCGCACCCGAGCGTGGATGGTTGCGGCGTTGCGCCACCGGGTAAGACCCCCATGCGCGTCTAGCACCTCGTCCAACAGGGCGCTCATCGCACGCGACTCCGTGCCGGGGCCTGGTCGATGCTCATCGGTGTAATCGAACACCATTTCCGGCGGCCACGGATCGGGTCAGCAAAAGACGATCAGTGCTCGGGCCGCATCGGCGGATGACTCACATGCCGCCCGCGCAATCGAACCAGGCCTTCCACGACAATCGCACCGACCAAGAACCCGCCCAGCACGCAAAGGTGAGCGGGCGTCGTCGCGGCCGCATAGACCGTCATTGCCGCGAAAGACGCGACGCAGGCCACCGCACCCGTGACGGCCAGCACGCGGGTCAGGCGCGTGATGCGCAGTCGCAGCACCGCCAGGTTGACGGCCGCGAAGATGAGCAGAAATCCGGCCGATCCCATCAGGCTAATGCCTTCGATGTCAACGGCATTCACCACGACCAGGGTGCCGGCGGTCGTGGCCAGCAGACCGCCGATGGGCCGATCCCACACCGGCTTTCCCAGGGCGGCCGGCAGTTCTCCATTGCGGGCCATCAGGTAGGTGAATTTTCCTGTGCCGTAGAGGGTTGCGTTGATGGCGCTGGCCGTGGAAATCACCGCGGCGATCCCGATCAGTTCGAAGCCGGCCGAGCCCAGGAACGGGCGTGCCGCGACGGCCAGCGCGTAGTCGCGGTCGTGATCGATTTGCGCGACATCGAGATTGCCGACCGCGACGAACGCCACGAGCACGTACAGAACGATCACCACGCCGATCGAGATGAGGTATGCCAACGGCAGACTGCGACGTGGATTCCGGGCGTCCTCGGCGGCGTTTGCGATCAGCTCAAAACCCTCGTACCCCAAGAAGATCAATGCACCGGCGTAGACGATCACCCCGAAAGAAGGATAGTGGGCGGGCGAGACACGGCTGCCGTCGACGAAGGCCAGCCCCGCCACACAGAACAGCAGCAGGATCGCGAGCTTGCCGTACACCAGAAACGACTCGGCCCGGCCCACTATCTGCGCGCCGGCCAGGTTCAACGCGGCGAACGCCACCACCACTGCGCTGGCCAGGACGCGGCGCCAGGGCCCGTCCGGGTCTGCTCCCAGCAACACCGCCCCGTAGCTGCCGAAGGCCACCGCGTACAGCCCCAACATGACGAAATAGCTCAGCCACAGCAGCACGTTCAGTGGCCCACCGATCGCGGTGCCGAAGCACTTGTCCAGAAAGAACGCGGTGCCACCGCGGCTGCGAATCCGCACCGACAACAACGAATAGGACCGCCCGGTCAGAGCCGCGATCACGCCGCCGGCAACAAACGACAGGTAGGCGCCCGCGTCGGCGATCTGCACGGTCAACCCCAGAACCGAGAAGATCCCGCCACCGACCATGCCGCCGATACCGATCGACACCAGCGCGCTGACCCCAAGCTCACCCCCCTCGGGCTGTCCACCCGCGCGTTGGCGCCCCGCCGGGGAATCTCTGCTGCCCTTGGCCGGGGGCGACGCCGGCGCCGTCACTTGTCAGCGTTTCGAACAAGATTCGGGCGCCCGGGGGTTCGGTCGGGACGCACGTGGCGGTCGAGCCAGTAGCGGGTGGCCAGCTTGACCCGGTCTTCGATGAGGAACCAGAACAGCGCATATGCCCACACCAGTGCGGCCCAACGCCAGCCCAGCGGTGTCATGAGCGCACCGTAGACGGCGATCAGGGTGGCGACGGTCTGAGTGCCGATGACCGCGACCAACAGTATGGGTGCCGGCGCGGGCTTGGACCAGAACGCATGCCGGGTACGGGTGACGAACACGGTCAGATGGCCCGATACCGACAGCTTAAGGAAGATCAGCGTGCGGATCAGGTCCTGATCCAGCCCAAAGACCTGCTTGGCCAGCGCCAGGAGCAGGAAGGTTTCGGCGACCCCCATGATGCCCAGCGCGGTAGCGATGGTGAGCACGCTGCGCATGTCCCAGGCGGTGGGCCGATTCGCGCCCCGGACGTGGTCGTAGGCGATGGCCAAGATCGCGCCGTCGTTGAGCAGCGCCAGGAACACGATCATGACCGCGGTGACCGGGAAGAAGTTCATGAAGACGATCGCCAGAGTGATCAACAGCAGCACCCGGATCGTCTCGGCGATGCGGTAGGTGGCGTAGTTGGTCATCCGGGCGAAGATCTCGCGGGCTTGGCGGATCGCGTGCACGATCACCGACAGCCCTTCGGCCAGCAACACGACGTCGGCGGCGGCGCGGGCGGCGTCGGTGGCCCCGGCAACGGCGATGCCGGCGTCGGCCTGTTTGAGCGCGGGGGCGTCGTTGACACCGTCACCGGTCATGCCCACAATGTGCCCGCGCCACTGAAGCAGACGGACGATGCGGTACTTGTGTTCGGGAAACACCTGGGCGAACCCGTCGGAGGCTTCCACCCGAACCGTCAACTCGTCGTCGTCAACGGCGCTGTCGAGCGTGCCCGCGTCCAGGATCTGCTCCCCCAGGCCCACCTGACCGGCGATTTCGCGGCCGATCGCCACCTGATCACCGGTGACCATTTTGACCTCGACACCCAGTTCCCTTGCCGCAGCGATGGTCTCGGCGGAGTCAGCACGCTGGGGGTCGGCCAGCGCCAGCACTCCCAGCAGCCGCCAGGTCTGGTCGCCATCGGCGCGGGCCACGCCAAGAGAGCGGTACCCGCGGCTGGCGAATCCGTCAACCACATCGCTGACCTGGCTGCTGACCCCGTCTTGCCCGCACAACGCGGCGATGATCTGCGGTGCTCCTTTGCTCACCCGGAATCGCCGCCCGTCGGAGTCCTCGATGGCGGCTTCGGTGCGCTTGCTCACCGGGTCGAACGGGGTGAACCCCTGCACGTGCACTTCGGGCGGCGCACCCGCGGCGGCCAGCACGGCCAGATCGATGGCGTCGTTGTTCTCGGAGCGCGAAGCCATGGCGGCAACCCCGAGTAGATCGTGGTTGTCGACACCTGGTGCCGTCCACTGGGCCGTCAACGCCAGCCGGTTCTGGGTAAGAGTGCCGGTCTTGTCCGAGCACAGCAGGTCGACACCGCCGAGTTCCTCGACCGCGGGCAGATGGCTGACCACCGCCTGGTGCCGGGCCAGCTTGCGGGCACCGACCGCCATGGTCACCAACAGCACCGCCGGCAATGCCACCGGCACCGAGGCGATGGTCACCACGAGCGCGAACTCCAGTGTCTCGAGCACCGCGTTGCCGCGGATCAGCGAGACCGCCACCGTCAACGCCACCAGCGCCGCGGCCAGCACGATCAGATAGTTGCCGATACGCAGCACCGCGCGCTGAAAGTGGCTGACCGTACCCGCCTCACCGACCAGCGCGGTGGTGCGCCCGAAATATGAGGCGGCGCCGGTCGCATAGACCACCGCGTCGGCTTCGCCGCGCACCAGTACCGAGCCCGAATACAAGACCTGCCCCTGCCCGCGCGACACGGCGAGCGATTCACCGGTCAGGGCCGATTGGTCCACCTCGAGCGTCACGTCATCGAGTACCCGCACGTCGGCGGGCACCACATCGCCAAGCCGGACCCGCACCACGTCGCCCGGTACCAGCTCCCGCAACGCAACGGTCACCCACGCGCGGTCCCGCAGCACCCGAGCCGAAGCGGCGAGTCGTTGCTTGAGCGCGGCGATTGCGTTGGCCGCCTGATGTTCTTCGACGAAGGCCACCCCGCCGTTCATCATCAGCAGCCCCGCGATGATCGCGGCATCGGTCCAGTGCCGGGCCGCCAGCGACAGCACCAGCGCCGCCTCGATCATCCATGGGATCGGGGCCCAGAAATATCCGAGGAAAACCAGCACCGGGTTGCGCCGCTGTTCGGCTATCTCGTTGGCGCCGTATCGCTGCAATCGCTGCGACGCCTCGGTCGCGGTCAAACCTTGTGCAGAGCTGTCCAATTCATCGAGCAGCTGTCCCAATGACAGTGTCGTCAGTTCGTCGGTGGCCTCCGTCACCCCTCGCACCTCCCACCTCGGTTTTCACACCGCCCCACGACCGCACAATCTGTTGAACCCACGTTCGCATCGCCGTTGCGCGCCGCAACAGGGCCGAATGACTCCATTCCACACCGATGTCGGCCATCCGTCACGCCGAGCCGCGCCCGCCTGGGCTTCGACACACCAAACAGCCGACCGTCGTGCCGGTTTGGCGGGATTCGAAGTCGGCCTGGAGGAAGAAAGCCTCGTCAAGTCGGGACTATTTGCTCCTGACTCGGCTACCGCGCACCGGATAGCGTCGAGGTTGCATCCACCGGCGCGCCCGGCCGGACGGGTGCGAGTCACTCGACGAGGAGGACAGCATGATTGAGGTATTGACGGATTTTCCTGACGAGGTAGCGGCATTCGTGTGTCACGGGCATGTCACCAAGGACGACTACGAGACGGTGGTCATCCCCGATATCGAGAAGCGGCTGCTCAACCACGACAAGGTGCGCATCTACTACGAAATCGGTTCGGATTTCGGCGGCTTTGACCCTGGCGCCATGTGGGAGGACACCAAGCTGGGATTCAGCCACTTCCTCCGGTGGGAGCGGTTTGCCGTGGTCACCAACATCGAATGGATCAAGCAGACAGTGAAATTCGTCGGGTTCCTGATGCCCGGCGAGCTGCGCACCTTCACCCCGACGCAAGCCGAGGAAGCCCGCGCCTGGGTCAGCGCAGAATCCGGCTAGACCCACGCTCAACGCCGTTCGGGCGCGCTGGAGCAAAGGGCCTGTGCACCCGAGCCACTGGGCGTTACGGTGGTGTTTCAGCGAGGGATGGTGACCATCGATGGCTGAGGATGCTCCGTACACAACGCAGGCACACCCTGCCCAGCGGGGTGGCATTTCGGGTATCCCCGGCGAGCTCATCGATGCCGGATTCGAGAACGTCGCCGAAGTCGGACGCGGTGGCTTCGGCATCGTCTATCGCGCCTTCCAGCCGTCCCTGGATCGCACCGTCGCGGTCAAGGTCTTGACGGCTGACCTCGATCCAGACAACCTCGATCGGTTCCTGCGTGAACAACGCGCGATGGGCCGATTGTCCGGGCACCCGCACATCGTCACCATCCTCGAAGTCGGTACCACCGCGACCGGCCGTCCGTTCCTGGTGATGCAGTATCACCAGAACGACTCGCTAGAAGCGCTGGTCCGGCGCAACGGGCCGCTGGACTGAGGCGAGGTGGTGCGGCTCGGGGTCAAGGTGGCCGGCGCCTTGGAGGCCGCGCACCGGGTAGGCACGCTGCATCGTGACGTCAAACCGGGAAACATCCTGATCTCCGATTACGGCGAGCCGCAACTCACCGACTTCGGCATCGCCAGGATCGCCGGAGGTTTCCAGACCTCGACGGGGGTGATTACGGGTTCCCCGGCCTTCACCGCCCCCGAGGTGCTCGAGGGTGCACCGCCGACGCCGCAGTCGGATGTGTATTCACTTGGTGCGACACTGTTTTCCGCCATCACCGGTCATGCCGCCTTCGAGCGCCGCCGCGGTGAAAAGGTGGTGGCCCAGTTTCTGCGGATCACCTCGCAACCGATCCCGAATCTGCGTGGGGAAGGCCTGCCGGCCGACGTGGCCTCGGTGATCGAAAAGGCGATGGCGCGCGATCCCGCGGATCGTCCCGACAGTGCCGCCGCTTTTGGTGAGCAACTTCGCCAAGTTCAGCGTGAACATGGCGTCGCCGTCGACGAGATGGCGCACCCGGTCGAGTTGGGGGCGCCCCGCAGCGATCTGGCCACCGCCCGGTCGACGTACGGACACGACACCCATGCACCCCGGCACCGCCCACCCCCGCGACCAAGTATCGTCCCCAGGTTCCCGCCCGGTCGCGGGTCAGCCGCCGGCGGCTGACCGACGCGCTCAGCGCGGCCGGCCGGCGCCGGCTCATTCTGATCTACGCGCCCTCGGGGTACGGCAAGAGCACGCTGGCCGCCCAGTGGCGCGAGGAACTGGTGCGCGCGGGCGTCGCGGTCGCGTGGCTGACGATCGACGATGGCGACAACAACCCCGTCTGGTTTCTGGCGCATCTGCTGGAGTCGATCCGGCGGGTGCATCCGGGGGGTGGCCGAGTCACTGGACCACGTACTCGAGGAGCACGGCGACGACGGGAGCCGCTACCTACTGACGTCGATCATCGACGCCCTGCACGACGCCGACGAGCCGACCACCCTGATCGTCGACGATTGGCAGCGCGTGTCCGACAGCCAAACCATCGCCGCCCTGAGTTTTCTGCTCGAACACGGGTGCCATCACCTGCAGATCATCGTCACCAGCTGGTCCCGGACGGGACTGCCGTTGAGCAGACTGCGACTGGCCGATGAGCTGGTCGAGATCGACTCGGCGGCTTTGCGTTTCGACTCCGGCGAGGCGACGTCATTCTTCGACAGCCTCGGTGGGTTATCGCTGACCGGCAACGATGTGGCCGCCCTGACCGAGTCAACCGATGGCTGGGCCGCCGGGCTGCAACTGGCCGGGCTGTCCGTGCGAGGCGGCGCCGACGCGTCGACGCTGGTCGGCAAGCTCTGCGGCACCAGCGAGGTGATCGGTGAGTTCCTCGCCGAGAATGTCTTGGCCTCACTGGAACCCGAGATCGTCGATTTCGTCCTGGCCACCTCGATTCCCGAGCGAATATGCGCGGATCTGGCTTCGGCCCTGGCGCAGGTGCCCCGGGGGCCAAGCGTTGCTGGAGCAGGTCGCCCAGCGTGGCCTGTTTCTGCAGCCGGTCGACGGGGAACCGGGCTGGTTTCACTACCACCAGATGTTCGCCGAGTTTCTGCGCCGCCGGCTCGAACGCGACGATCCGCAGCGGGTCGCGCAGCTGCATCGCACCGCGGCGCTGTGGCTCAAAGAACACGACCGGCTCCACGATGCCGTCAAGCACGCGTTGGCGGCCGGCGATCCCGCTCTTGCCGTCGACTTCGTCGAGGATGACGAAACCAACCTGCTCGAACAGTCCAAGATGACGACCTTGCTCGAGATCGTCAAGAAGCTGCCGCCACGGCTGATCGTCTCCCGGGAGCGGCTGCAACTGGCCATCGCTTGGGCGAACATCCTGCTGCAACGCAAGGTGCCCGCCGCGCTCAATCTGTTCACGAAGGCGCTCGATCACGCGGACCCGGCCACCCAAGCCGACCTGCGGGTGGAAGCCGATGTGCTACAGGCGGTCGCGGACACGTTCGCCGACCGCATCGACCGGGTGGACACGCTTGTCGCCGAGGCACTCTCGAGGCCGCAAACGTTTCATCCGCGGGTGCCCGCGGTCGCCGGAAACGTATCGGCGTTCGCCGCGCTCTACCGGTTCCAGTTCGACCAAGTGCGCCGCCTCTTGGCGTGGGCAACACCCTACCGAGAGATGATGGGCCCGTTCGTCAGCGTCTACGCGCGGTGCTATCTGGGCTTGGCCGCCAAGTTTGCGCTCGATATTGCGACCGCGGTCGCCGAGTTCCGGCGAGCCGTGGAGATCGCACAGAGTTGCGGAACGAACTCCAACGCGACGCGGATCGCCGGCGCCTTCCTCGGTGAGATGCTGCACGATGTCGGCGAATTGACCGAAGCCAAGCTCCTGCTCGACGAGAGCTATCGGCTGAGCCCGGAGGGCGGCGGAGTGGACTACCTGGTGGCGCGGTTTGTGGCCGGCGCCAGAGTCAATGCGGCGCACGGGGATTGCGCCGCAGCGGCGGAGCGGCTGGAGGCTGGGATGGCGGTCGCCGACCAGCTGCACCTACCGCGACTGTCAGCGGCGATCAACCACGAGCGGGTCAGGCTGGGCATCGGCCTCTCGCCGCCGGTTTCTGCCCGGCTGCGCGATACCCGCCACAACTCGAGTGACGACGGAATCGTCACGCTCACCTACGAACTCGATGAAGCCTCCGCTATTCGGTTGCTGTCGGCCGGCGGTTCGGAGCAGGACCGCGCTGACGCCCACCGACGCGCTCGCGATCTGTTGACCGGTATTGATGCCACGCTACGACCGTGGGCGGCGTTGCGCGCTCAGCTATTGCTGGCCGAAACGCTGCGCGCAGCGGGACTGCAGCCCGATCCGGAGTCGGCCGGCCTCGCACAACGCTGCAACGAGCTGGGGCTGGTGCGCCTGGCCGTCGAAGCCGGCCTTACCTAGTTTCGGGACCTAGTTTCGGGACCTGGTTTCCGGCACCGTCCAGGTTGCTGCTCACCAGAAAAACGGCGGTTGGATATCGACGATGCCGTTGCCGCCGGTCGCGTCGGCCACCGCCTTGTACGCGCGAGCGAGCGCGAGATTGAAGTTCCCGGCACCGGCGCTGGCCTGGGCATCGGTGACCAGTGCCCAGGCATTGTTTCCGGCACCGATGGCCACACCGCCGTTGGCGGGGTTGACTTCGGCTAAGGTCGACGAGCCGATCGCCGCGGCCGTGTTGAAAACGCCGCCGCTGACGGCGGCAGTGCCCGCGGTCACCGCCGTGGCGCCATTGGCAATAGCGCTGCCACCACCGACGCCGAATACGGCGTTGAAGTCGCCGTGGGAGACGGCGGTGCCGCCGTCCATCGCCAGCGCGGGGTTGGCGGTGGCCACGTCGGCGTTCTGGATGTCGCTGATGGCCCAGGCCGAGTTGAAATTGCCGGTCACTACGCCGCTGGTGGTGTCGCCGGTGGCGGCGGAATCGGCGAAGTTGACGGCGCCCAGGCTGTTGCCGACCGCCCCGGCCACATTGAAGTCGCCCACGATGCTGGCGGTGGCGGTGCCGTTCAGGTTGGCGTTGGCGATGGCTTGGTTGACCTCGGCGTCGCTGTACTGGTCAAAGGCCCAGGCCCGGTTGAAGCTGCCGGTGGCGTCGGCGTTGGCAGCGCCGGTGAACGTCTGGGCGGTCACATCGTTGACCAGCGCGGCGCCGCCGCCGAAGGCTCCGACCGTGTTGAAGCTGCCGGTGGCCCCCGCGACGGCGTCCATACCGTCCGCGCGGGCGGTGTTGACTTCGGCGGCGCTGCCGTCGAAGGCCCAGGCGTTGTTGAAGCTGCCGTCCGCGCTCGCGGTGGCCCCGTTGTCGGAGCCCGCGGTGTTCACCGACGCGACACTGGCGCCGAAGGCTCCGGCCATGTTGAAGCCGCCGGAGGCGGCAGCGCCCCCGGTGACGTCGTTGACCGCCGCGAAACTGTCGGCCCCCATGGCGCAGGCACCGTTGAATACGCCGCCGCCGACCCGGGCGGTGCTGTTCTCGCCGACGGCGACCGCCAGCGAGCCAAAACCCGCGGTGGTGGCATTGGCACTGCCCCGCTGCAGCAGCTGCACCCCGCTGAACGACACGGCCAGATCCAGGTTCTGCGCGGCCGCGGCGTTGACGGCCTCGGCGGCGGTGTAGGCGGCCGCGCCCGAGTGCAAGCCCGCCACCAGCTGGCGGTGAAACGCCGCCACCTGGGCGCTGAGGGTCTGATAGGTCTGGGCATGCGTGCCCAACAGCGACGCGATGGCCGTCGACACCTCATCGGCAGCCGCGGCCAGCAGATCGGTTGTCGGGACGGCGGCGAGGGCATTGGCCGCCGCGATCGTTGAACCGATGCCGGCCAGATCGGTGGCCGCAGCCGACACCGCCTCGGGCACCGCGCTCACGTACGACATCACGCGCCTCTCGTCGGCCCGGTCAAGGCCTGGCTTCGCACCCGGAAAGCGCCCTTGATGCTGAAGGCAGATCAGACGCCGATCGTAACGTCCCACGGCCGGCCACCCGCGGCTTTTCGGCGGCGCCGCCTCAGCTCCCGGGGTGCTGCGCGCCCCGCGCGCCCGCCCCATCGGCCGGTTCGTCGTCGTCCTCGGCGTCGGCCACCGTCAGCGGCAGCGCCAACTCTTCCAGTGGGCGCTGTTCGACGGCGATGCCGAGCCAGAGTTCGACCAGGCCGGCCACGGCCATCACCGCGGCACCGATGATGAACGACCAGAACACCTGGCTACGCTGCCCGGACTCGATCAGCTGACCGAACAGCAGCGGGCCGCTGATGCCGCCGATCGCGGTGCCCACCGCGTAGAAGAAGGCGATGGCCAGGGCTCGGGTCTCCATCGGGAAGATCTCGCTGACCGTCAGGTAGGCCGCGCTCGCGCCCGCCGATGCCAGGAAGAACGCCGCCGCCAACACGATGATGAACGTCCAGACACCGCCGGTCTGGTTCACAAATATCACCGCGAGCACCACGGCTATCACCGCGGATCCGATGTAGGACATCGTGATCATGGGCTTGCGGCCGACGGTATCGAAGAGCCGCCCCAGCACCAGGGGCCCGACAAAGTTGCTCAGCGCCCACACGATGAAAAACAGCGGCACGTGTCCGGATTCGACACCGTAGAAGCCGCTTAGCAACGTGCCGAGATTGAACGTGACCCCGTTGTAGAGGAACGCTTGACCGATGAACAGCGCCAGCCCAAGAAAGGCCCGCCGCGGATAGCGGGTAAACGCGACCCGGGCGATCTCCCACAAGGAAATCCTTTGACGCTGACGTATCTTGAGCGGCCGCCCCGGCGGGTCAGGTAACCGCTGGCCGGTGTCGCGTTCTACTTCCTCCTCGATCTCCCGAACGATCTGCTCGGCTTCCTGCTCACGCCCATGAATGAACAGCCAGCGTGGGCTTTCCGGGACGTTGCGCCGGACCAGCAGCACAAAGATGCCGAAGATGGCACCCAAGCCGAAGGCAAGCCGCCACCCCATGTTGGGCGCGAAATTCGAGGTGTCCAACAGGACCAGCGCCCCGGCCGCTCCAGCGGCCGAACCCAGCCAATAGGTGCCGTTGATGATCAGGTCAACGCGGCCGCGCACGCGGGCGGGTATCAGTTCGTCGATCGCCGAGTTGATCGCGGCGTACTCTCCCCCGATGCCGGAGCCGGTGAAGAAACGCGCGATGAAGAAATACCAAGGTGCGAAGGCGAATGCGGTGGCCACGGTGGCCGTCAGGTACACCGCGAGGGTCAACAGAAACAGGTTGCGCCGCCCGAAGCGGTCGGTGAGGTGGCCGAAGAACAGTGCCCCCAGACAGGCCCCGGCGATGTAGAACGACGCCGCCACGCCGATCTGCGCGGGCGTCAGGTTGATCCCGCTGCCATGCTCGGTCAGCCGCGCCGACACGTTGCCGACCATGGTGACTTCGAGCCCGTCGAGGACCCACACGCCGCCAAGCCCGATCACGACGCGCCAGTGGAATCGTCCCCACGGCAACCGGTCCAGCCGTGCAGGTACGTGCGTCGAGATGGTCCCGGTTTGCGCGCGTGCGCTCATCGCTGACTCCGTTTCTGGGTGGGCAGTCGGGTACGCACCGGCGCGTATCGACAGGCCTCGAGCGCGACGTCTTCGGTGCCGGGACATACCGCGGGCTCACCGGAACCAAAGGCGCCGTCCAGCGACATTAGCCAATCAATCGGCAAAACTCGTAGGCGACCTTCCGACCCGAGTCCGGGCGATCACGGTGCTGGCGGCCGCCGCGGGACCCGTCGGGGCGGGTGCGCTCCCGCGGGGCGCCACCAAGTGGTTAGCTTCGGGAATGCAACGCACACCCGAGTTGGCCCGGCGTTTATACGATCGCTTCGAACCCATCCACGCCGTCACATATTTTGCTCCGGAGGCCCGGGCAGCCCTGGCCAACCTTGGGTACCGCGGATTCTGGATGGGCTATTTCGCCGCCCGATCGGCCCCGCTGGGCCAGGTGGCGCCGGAGGTCGTGACAGCCGCCTTCTACAACTTCGCACCCGCACGGGTGGCCAAGGCCCTGCCCGCGGCCTGGGACATCGCCGAGCCGCGGCTGGCGCTGCAGGCTCGCCAAGATTCGGCGGTGGCTGCCCTACGGCGTTACGGGCTCACCGACGACGACAACGTGCGCAGCGCTGGCCGGCTGGCCGGCAGCGCCGCCAGCCGGGCTTCGCTGGAGGGGCGCGCATTGTTTGCCGCCAATCGCGCCCTGCCGTGGCCAGAGGATCCGGTCGCGGCGCTGTGGCACGCAACGACCCTGCTGCGCGAGCATCGCGGGGACAGCCACGTAGCGGTGCTGGTGGCCGCCGGCGTCTCCGGACGCGAGTCAAATGTGTTCCACTGCGCGGCCGACGGAGTCCCCAACGACTACATGAAACTAACCCGCCACTACGACGACGCCGAGTGGCAAGCCTGTGTCAACAGCCTGGTCGGCCGCGGCCTGCTCACCGAAGAAGGATCGTTGGCGCCCGCCGGGCGCGAATTGCATGAGCACCTGGAGAACACCACCGATGCGCTGGCGCTGCGCGCCTTTGACGGTCTCGACGACGCCGAGCTGGACGCGTTGTTCCAGGCATTGACACAGGTCGCAAAGACCGTGATTTCCGCGGGTGACCTGCCCTCGGTGACGCCGATGAGTATACGGCGCGACTTTTAGCCACTGCTCGGATCGTATGGTCGCGAGGTGACCTCGCGCGGGCGAAACAGCGGACCGCGACAAGGCCCCTGTCCTCGTTGAACTTTCGCGCCCGATGCCGAAACCCGCTGCCACGCGGCCTCGTCGGGCATCCGTTCCCGCGACGGAACTCCGTTGTACAGCAGATGATTTCGGCTCGCCCGTCAACGCTAGTTCCAAACACCGACGCGCGCAACGGCGGTACGGCCGAAGCACCCACCGATGACGCCCGCGCCGCTGTTCACCGCATGCGCAGCCTCCGGGAACCGATAAGGTGGGATGCATGGCCTGGCGTCGCTCAGCCGCCCCGATAGTGGCATACCTTGTGGTACTGATGGCGCCGGCCTGCAGTCCAGCGGCCGATTCGGGGTCACCGTCGTCAAGCAAGCGCTCCACCGCCAACACTGGAACCTCGATGCCGGCGCTGTTCTATGCCAAGGCGGGTTCGCTGTATGTGAGCGATCCCGCCGGAACCCCCGGACGCAAGCTCACCGACGGACCGGCCGACACGCAGCCGGCGCCGTCCCCCGACGGCACGCGGGTGGCCTATGTCCACAAGAACAGCGCCTCGGACTACGGCGGTGAGCTGTGGGTGCTCGACCTGGCTGAGGATGCGCCGGCGGGGGCGCCCCACCGACTCGTGGACCCCGCCGCCCTCCCGCCGCCCCCCGGGCATCGACTCGGGCAGATCGTCAACCCGCGCTGGTCACCAACCGGCAAGCAGATCGCGTTCCTGCAGAACGACAGCAACGGCACCATGGCCGGCGGCCTGCTGATCGTCGCGGCCGCCGACACCGGCTCGGTGCTGTCGCCGCCGCAGCGCCCGGCCGCGGCCGACCAATATGCGTGGGCGCCGGACGGCAACCACATCGCGTGGGCGAACGCGCGCAGCGACGTGTCCCCCATCGACGTCAATGCCCTCGAGGTCGGCGCGGCCTCGGCTCCGGTCGCGATGGACACCAACGCGTATTCGGTGGCCTACGGCAGCGACGGTCGGTCGATCCTGTTCACCAACGGCGATGCCTCCGGTCCGAACTTCACCGAGATCCCGTTTGCGCTTCGCGACGGTGGCATCTATTCCGCCGCCGCACCCGGCGGCACCGGCACCGATCCGGCCGGAGCTCCCAGGACGGTGTTCGCCAGAGCCGGCTCCTACTACTCCGATCTCGCGGCGCTGTCCTCCGGCGAGCTGGCTTTCACCGAAACCCGAAGCGGCGAAGGCGAATCGTCGAAAAACCTGCAGCTTCTCGATGTCTCGGGCGGCGCGCCGCAAACGATTGCCGCCAACGTCGCCGCCGAGGTCCAGGGGCCCCGGTGGGGAGCCGGCGACGTGGTCGCCTACCTGGAGAGCTCACCGGGCAAGCCGCTGGTCATCACCGATCTGGACAAGCGCACCCGCCAACAGATCGACACTGGGGTGGATGCGTTCGCCTGGCCACCCCAAGCCGCGACGGCAACCAGCGGCGGCTAGCGGTCACTTCCGCCCGGGCAGCTTCATCACCGTGCGCACGATCGGCAAGAGCGACTTCTGCCAGAGGGTGGGCGGGACGCCCATCGGCGGATCGAGGTTGAATACCCGCGCGGTGGCGATCGTCTGCGATTCGGTGTACTTGAGCAGCCCCTCGGGGCCGTGCCTGCGGCCGACCCCGGAGATTCCCATGCCGCCCATCGGTGCGCTCAGGCTTCCCCAGGCGAAGGCATAGCCCTCGTTGACGTTCACCGTTCCCGACCGCAACCGGGCGGCGATCTTCTCCCCCTCGGCGGTCGAGCCCGCCCATACGCTGGCGTTGAGCCCGTATTCGGTGTCGTTGGCCTTCTCAACGGCTTCCTCGACGTCGGCAACCGGGTAGATCGAGACGAGCGGCCCAAACGTTTCGTTGTCCGCGCATTCCATTTCGTGGGTGACATCGGTCAGCACGGTCGGCTCGTAGAACAGCGGCCCGACATCGGGTCGAGCCTTGCCACCCGCAATCACCTTGGCGCCCTTGGCCGTTGCGTCATCCACGTGGCCGGACACGGTCTTGAGCTGTCCCTCGGAGATCAGGCTGCCCATGTCGACCGAGAAGTCGTAGGCGGTACCGAGCTTCATGCTTCGCACCGCATCGCCGAACTTGCGGGTGAACTCGTCGGCGATGTCTTTCTCGACGTAGATCCGCTCGATCGAGATGCACAATTGGCCCGCGTTGGAGAAGCAGGCGCGGGTGGCCGCCTTGGCCACCTTGTCGAGGTTGACGCCGCGCGTCACGATCATCGCGTTCTTGCCGCCCAGTTCGGCCGAGAAACCGATGAGCCGACGGCCGGCGTGCTCGGCGAGCCGGCTGCCCGTCGCCGACGAACCGGTGAACATCAGGTAGTCGCAGTTATCGGCGATCGCGGTACCCACCACCGAGCCCGGGCCCGGCACGATCGCATACAGCGCGCGCGGCAGGCCGGCCCGGTACAGCAGCTCGGCGCACGCCAGTGCGCAGTACGGCGTCTGGCTGTCCGGCTTGAGCACCACCGCGTTACCCGCGATCAGCGCGGGAACCGAGTCCGACGCCGTGAGCGTCATGGGGTAATTCCATGGCGAAATCACCCCGACCACGCCTTTGGGCTGGTAGCCGACCGTGGTCTTGCCGATCCCGGGCAGCAGCGCCTGTACCGTGCGGGGCTTTAGCAGGCCCGCGGACACGCGTGCGTAGTAGTTGGCGTTGGCCACCAGGTCGACGACTTCCTCCTGCGCCGCCCAGCGCGCCTTGCCCGCCTCGGCCTGCAGCAGGTCCATCAGAAACTCGCGGTTCTCGATGACCAGATCGCGGTAGCGGCGGATGACCTCCGCGCGTTCGCTGACCGGACGCTTCGCCCAGTTGGCCTGTGCCGCGCGAGCTTCGGCAAACGCTGCCTCGACGTCTTCGGCGGTGCCGACCGGGATGGTGGTCAACGGTTTGCCAGTAAAGACCTCGTCGATGGTCCGGGTCGGACGAGCATCGACGTCCTTGATCGCGGCAAGGCTCAGTAGACGCTCGAAGACCGCGGATGACGGAACAGGCATATCGCTACCTCTCGAAGACGCACAGATTCGTTGGACATTTATAGGGCAAATGTAAGCCAGTTATAACAACAGACTAGCCGCCGATGAATTTGCTCAACCCAATGGCGACGAGTAGCCCGAATCCGGCCGGGCACCGCCGCCGAGTCGGGCCGCGAGGCGGCGCAGCGCTCAGCGCGGACTCGGTGCCAGGAAGTGGAACGGCGCGGCCGGCTCGAACTTCTGCGACACATCGCCGCCCTGATCGTCGGGGACACCGACGGTGAGCTTCATCGGTTGCGCGGCGGGCGTCAGATCGACCTTGTCGAGATCGACCCAGATCACCGACGGGTTGATCACCGAGTCGAAGTAATAGCGCCGAGCGTCGTGGTCGACCACCGATCGCCATAACGTGGACGCGATGTTGGGCTTGTCGGGGTCACTCATGCCCAGCGGTACTCCGATCGAGCGCATCTGCGAGAACACCGCCGCCACCGCCTGGCGCCGATCACTGAATTGCGGTGACGCCTTCAGGGCGTAGCTGGCGCGCACAAAGCGGTCCGCGGAGGTGATGGTTCCGGGCAGCATGTTGTGCCCGCCGATCAGATCCCAGTAGGTGTTGATGGCGAGCTGCTGCTCGAATACCGGCGAATTCGTCAACACCGTGTGGTCACGACTGTGGTGGATCACCAGCTTGGCGTCGAGGTACTCGAAGATCGCCGAATCGCCACCGGCGTCGGACAACGCGACATGCACCGAGGCGGCACGTCCGTTCGGCGCGTCGGCCGAGACCACCGTCATCGGATCGGCGCTCATCGCCTCGACCGCCTCAGCGACCGTGCCGAAATTGTCGAGCAGGTACTGCAGCCAGGCCCCCACCGAGATCGTCGGCTTGGACCGCGCGCCCTGGTCGCCGTAATCGGACTCGGTCAGGTAGAGCAGGTTGCCCACCATCCCCGCTTCGTTGACGCCGTCGGAGGTCGCCAGGTCGTAGATGCTCAGGATCACCGAGCCGTACTTCGAGGTCCACGTGATCGACCCCGCCCCCACCCCGCCGTCGCGGCGCATGCCGCGGGGAAACACCCAGCAGTCCGTTTGCATGTCCAGGTCGTTCCAGTCCATGCCGCGTCCGGTGACGCAGGTCCCCGTGCCGGTCCTGTAGAGAATGCGTGTACACATGCGACTCCCCGTTCCTGAAGCGACTGACCCCGAAACCGGTTCTGGGTCAAGCTGATCCCGAACAAACCGCCGTCATCGACCAACCGGTGCCGATGCTTTGGCGTCGAAGCCGATTATGGACCGTCGCAGTTCTGACCAGACCGCGGGCGGCACCGGCCCGATCCGGTCGAGCATCCGCCGGCGCACAAAGCCAGAAAACCAACGACCAAAACACTGTCCCACCCGTCCCACCCGACACTAGAGTGCTGTTTCGTGGGCATTAACGTCTTCGGCAATGGCCGGGGCCGGTGGTTGGCATTCACGGCCTCGCTGGCCTTGTCGGCCGCCATGATCTACGCCCAGAACGCCAAGCCTCCCTGTTGCGTCGAGCCGCCGGCGGCCGCTCCGGTGTCCCCCGCATCCCCGGCACCCGCACCGGTCAGCGCGCCGCACACCGCCAGTCCGGTGGAGGCCCAGTCGCTGGCGGCGAACGTGCCTGTGACAGCTCAGGAATTCCAGTTCTCCCTGCCCTCCGGTGTCGCGCCGGAAAGTGGGTTGCAGGTCAAGACCATCTGGGCGGCCCGCGCCATCAGCGTCTTGTTTCCCCAGATCACCACCATCGGCGGGTTCCGGCAGGATCCGTTGAAGTGGCATCCCAACGGGTTGGCCATCGACGTGATGATCCCCGACCACGCCAGCCCCGAGGGAATCGAGCTGGGCAACCAGATCGCCGGCTACGCGTTGGCCAACGCCAAGCGCTGGGGTGTGCTTCACGTGATCTGGAGGCAGAAGATCTACCCGGGCATCGGAGCGCCGACCTGGACGGCGGACTACGGCTCCGAAACGCTCAACCACTACGACCACGTGCATATCGCCACCGACGGCGGCGGATACCCGACCGGCCAGGAGACCTACTTCATCGGGTCGATGAAGCCGACGCCGCGGGAATGATCGATTCGGCGCTGCCCGCCATCGCCGTGCTGCCGCGGCGGTGTCGCGGCGTCAGATATTCATGAAGCGATTCACGCTCCGGTGCGATACTCGCAGGCATCAGGACGGCTGGAAACCAATGGGGGAAGCGCGACCATGAGTGATGTCATTCTGCCCGCGGCCCAGGCGGCCACCGCAGCCACGAATGTCGGCGATGTGCGCACCGGAATGAGTTCCGATGCCCTGCGTCAGGCGATTGAAGACCACCTGCGCTATTCGCTCGGGCGTCCCGCGGCCCTGCTGGAGCCCAAGCATTACTACCGCGCGCTCGCGCTGGCTGTGCGCGATCGGATGCAGCAGCGCTGGATCGAGACCACCCAGACCTATCTGGATCTCTCCCGCAAAGTGGCCTGTTACCTGTCGGCGGAGTTTCTGCTCGGCCCGCACCTGGGCAACAACTTGCTCAACCTGCAGATCGAGGAGGAGGCGCGCGCCGCGCTGACCGCGCTGGGGCAAGATTTTGACGAGGTACTGGCCTGCGAGGAGGAGCCCGGCCTGGGCAATGGAGGGTTGGGCCGGCTCGCGGCCTGCTATCTGGACTCGCTGGCCACCCTGCAGCGCCCGGCGGTCGGCTACGGGATCCGCTACGAGTTCGGCATCTTCGACCAGGAGATCCGCGACGGCTGGCAGGTGGAGAAGACCGACAACTGGCTGGCCGACGGCAATCCCTGGGAGATCGTCAAACCCGAACTGAACTACCGGGTCGGCTGGGGCGGCCTCACCGAGTCCTACATCGATGAGCGGGACAGATACCGGGTGCGCTGGATTCCCCAGCGCGCGGTCAAGGGCGTCTACTACGGCACGCCCATTCAGGGCTACGGAGTCAACACCTGCAACACCCTCACGCTGTGGAGCGCCCGGGCCATCCAGTCACTGGCGCTGGATGCGTTCAACGCCGGCGACTACTACCGGGCGGTCGATGACCAGGTGGTGTCCGAAACCGTCACCAAGGTGCTCTACCCCAACGATGAGCCGGAAGTCGGCAAACAACTGCGGCTGGCCCAGCAGTACTTCTTTGTGTCCTGTTCGCTGCAGGACATCCTGCACCTGCTCGAGGACTTCGCCGGCTTGCCCGTGCAGGAGCTGCCCAACCGCGTGGCGATTCAACTCAACGACACCCACCCCTCGATCGCCGTGGCCGAGCTGATGCGGCTGCTGGTCGATGAACGTGACCTGAATTGGGAGGAGGCCTGGCGGATCACCGTGGCGTCGCTGGCCTACACCAATCACACCCTGTTGCCGGAAGCTCTCGAAACCTGGCCCCTGTCGATGTTTGAACGGTTCCTGCCGCGACATCTGGAGATCATCTACGAGATCAACCGGCGTTTCCTCGACGAGGTACGGGCACGGTTTCCCGGCGATGAGAACCGGGTCCGGCGGATGTCGCTGATCGGCGAGGACGGCGACCGCAGCATCCGCATGGCGCATCTGGCGACCGTGGGCAGCCACGCGGTCAACGGTGTCGCGGCGCTGCACTCCGAGCTGTTGAAAACCACTGTGCTCAAAGACTTCTACGAGATGTGGCCGCAGCGATTCAGCAACAAGACCAACGGGGTGACCCCGCGCCGATTCGTTGCCCTGGCCAATCCCGGCCTGCGCAAACTGCTCGATGAAACACTCGGCCCTGGGTGGTTGCGCAACCTGGACCGCTTGAGCGAGCTGGCGCCGTTGGCCGGTGATCCGGCGTTTCAGCAGCGGTGGCGGGCCGTCAAACGAACCAACAAGGCCCGGCTATCGGATTATGTGCGGTCCTGCACCGGTATCGAGCTCGACCCGGACTGGCTTTTCGACATCCAGGTCAAGCGCATCCACGAATACAAGCGCCAGCATCTCAACGTGCTGCACATCATCACCGCCTACCACCGGCTCAAGCTCAATCCGGATCTGGAAACCGCTCCGCGCGCATACATTTTCGGCGGCAAGGCGGCACCCGGCTACATCATGGCCAAACTCATCATCAAACTGATCAACTCCGTCGCGGAAATCGTCAACTCCGATCCCGACGTCAACGACCGGATGAAGGTCGCGTTCATCCCGAACTTCAATGTGCAAAGCGGCCAGATGATCTATCCGGCGGCCGATCTCTCCGAGCAGATCTCCACGGCCGGCAAGGAAGCATCCGGCACGGGCAACATGAAGTTCATGATGAATGGTGCACTGACCATCGGCACCCTCGATGGGGCCAACGTCGAGATCCGCGAGCAGGTGGGCGCGCAGAATTTCTTCCTGTTCGGCCTGACCGTCCAGGACGTGCAGCGGGTTTTGGCCGCGGGCTATCGTCCCCGGGACTACATCCGCGAAAACGCGGAACTCTCGGCGGCTCTGGGGTTGATTGGTTCGGGAGCGTTCTCCGGCGGTGACCCCGAGGTGTTTGCGCCGCTGATCGCCAACCTGAGCGAGCGGGATCCGTTCTTGGTCAATGCCGACTACGCCGACTACCTGCGCGCCCAGCAGGAAGTCAGCAACACCTGGCAAGACACCGAAAGCTGGACTCGCAAGTCGATTCTCAACTCCGCCTACAGCGGGAAGTTTTCCTCAGATCGGGCGATCGCCGAATATTGCGACGATATCTGGAACATCGCCGCGGTGACCATTGGGTTCCGCCCGGACTGACTGCCCGGCTCGCCGGCGAGTGGCCGACACCTGCGCGGCGAGCACTCCCGTCCGCACTGGATGCCGCCCAAGGTACCCCCTTGAATAACCTTGGGCGGCATCACCATTAGCGACTATTGACCGCCGCGGTGCCGTCGGAGCCGGTGCAGGACTGCCGTAATCCCGGCCGTAGACGATCAGCCGGGATTACGGGTCGGCTGGCTGTCAGTGCAGCAGTCCGGAACGGCGACCGCCGGTGATGCCGGAGTGCCGCCTGCCCATCAGCGAGGCAACCGCGGCCACGCCAACAGCGGCCACGATGACCTGGACCAGCAGTTCGAGCCAGTCGACGCCACTGGTCGCGGTCGGGATTCCGACAGCCTTTGCGATCGCGGTCCCGATGAACGCGGAGACGACGCCGACCAGGATGGTGACGAGCACTCCGATGGATTGTCGGCCTGGCACGACGAGTCGGCCGAGCACGCCGATTACCGTGCCGATGAGAATTGCAGTGATAACGCCGGTGATAGTCATCTGTCCTCCAAGGGGGTTTGCAGGTGCAGTTGAAATACCCCCGGCGCCGGCCACATAAACGTCGGCGCGATGTACACACCGCCCACCGCTATCCGAATCGGCCGGCACTGGCCCGGATGTGCGGTAAACGTCGGTCGCAAGAAATTCACCCGGTTGAACGAATCTCGGCCCTAGGGTCGAAGCCTATGGAATCCGCTGCGCAGCCCCACCGGATCGAAGTGGGAGAAACCGTCTGCAACGACGGCACCGTGATCGGCCACACGGCGGCCGGCGAGGGCCCGGCCTTGGTGTTGTTGCCCGGCTGGTCGCTCACCGCACAGATCTTCCGCCATCAGCTGGCTGGTTTGTCGCACACATGGCGGGTGCTGGCGATCGATCATCGCGGGCACGGTCGTTCGTCAACCCCCCAGCTCGGCTATCACATCCACCGCCTTGCCGCCGACCTGCGAACCGTATTGCAGACGCACCAACTCGATCAGGTCCATCTGCTCGGACATTCGATGGGGTGCGCGGTGATCTGGTCCTACCTCGAGCTATTCGGTACCGATCGGCTCGCCTCGCTGCTGCTGGTCGACCAGATGCCCTGCGCGCTAAGAAATCCCGCGTGGACCGGTGCCCAGGCTCTCGAGGCCGGAGCGACGATGGACCCCACCGGACTGTTCGCGTTCACTGATCGGCTGCGCGCCGATGGCGATGACCCGCGTCCGGACTTCGTCACCGAGGTTGTCTCCGAAGGCATCGGAGCAGATGAATTGGCCTGGCTCGTGGAGCAAGGCCAGACGTTGGACCGCCGCTGCGCCGCCGACCTGATCTTTGACGTGGCAACCCATGACTGGCGCGGGCTGATGGCGCACATCGGCTTGCCAACGCTGGTGCTGGCCGGCGACTCGGTCAATGTGCCGATCGCTTCCCAACGATGGATGTGGCGGCAGATCCCCGGCGCGCAATTTGCCCGGGTCCCGGGACGGCGGGGTGGCACGCACTTCCCATTCCTGGAAAACCCGCAGACCTTCAACGACGTGGTGTCGCAGCATCTTTGCGCCCACCGGCCCGGCTGAGACCGGCCGGCCTCTGGCAAGCGCTTCGCGGGTACGGTGATCTAGGCCGGTGGGACCATGCGCAGCGAAACCCCGCTGTATCCGCCGGCGACCAAGTTGTATGAATTCGCGTAGTCCGAGTCGTGAAAGCTGAAGAAGTTGAGGACGAGCTTGGAAATCTCGGAACGCCCGGTGAGGTGGTGCAGACCCTGACATGCGTCGATCAGCGACCGCTCCGCCGTGCCATAGGCATGGGCAAAATAGTTCAATCGCTTGACGAAGGCCGGCGCCGCCTTGGCCACCGGCAAGGCATGTAGCGAGTCGAGAGCCAGATTGGTTTGGCGGCGCGTGAGGTCCTTCTCCAAGCGTGTGGTCATCGGGTCGTCGGCGCACACGCGGGCCAACACCTCATCGAACCTGGAATCCGTTGCCGCTGTGGCATCGGTGATCCGATTCGCCAGATCCTCACGGCCGGACTGATTCTTCAACAACTCGGGCCCGATGTCGCTCAGCAGGCAGACGAGACGATTGCACGCTGAAAGTGCGCGGAACAAGAGCAGATCGATCTCTTCCATCGGCACGTCGCGGTACTCGGGTGTGTCCAGCAGGAAGGCGATGTAGTACCCCAGGGTGGTGGAGGCCAAGATCGCATCGGCGCTGCTTTCCAGCCGCTGGCCGATTCCGCCCCTGAGTCCCGTGCCGATCATCCGATTGACGCCGGTGTAGCGCCCGAGCAGATAGCGCCGCACCGGTTCGGCGTAGCGCAGTCCCCTGATGGCGCGCAGCACCCCGCGAGCGGCGATGATGTTGCCGACGAGCAGCGGCCACAGCGCGGCGCGCACGTCAGCTCGCACATTCCGGCCGCATTGTGCGTTGAAGGCCTTGACCAGCTGTGAATAGGCAGCTCCACTCGGCGTCTGAATCAAGAAGTCGATGCGACGAGCGCTCGCGCGGCTATCGGCGAGCAACATCGGCGCTGCGGGCCTTGGCCTCGATAGCGCACGGATGGCCGCGTGATTGACATCGGTCGCAAGTTTGCGCCGCAGCCGTTCGTGGGGGCCGTCGAGGCGAGGATCCATGCCGAGCCCGATGCCCAGATCGTTGGCGACAGCGTCGAAAGCCAGGTACGTGTTTAGGGCGGGGCTTTGTCCCAGCAGGTGCTCGGCGTGGGCGTCCTCCATTGAGTACAGAAGTACCTTTTCCGTCATCGCATGCGTGGCTCCGCTGCCGCTGAGACGCAGCCATTCGGGCTGCGCCGGACTCTGCGGCGACGAGCACCACAGGAAGAAGTCGCGGCACGGCGAGTCGGCAAATGCATCCTGCAACACGCCAGCAATGCCTTTGGTGAGGTTGTCCAGCACCTCGTCGTGGGAGTTGCGCCGAAAACTGGCGATGTCCACGGCGTTTTCCCCGGCCATCAGCGCTCCCGGCAGCAGATCAGTTGCGACAACGCGATCAGATCGCGGGATCGCACGGCATCGGGCAGTGCCGCGACAGTCGCTTGAATGCGTTGATCGGCGCATCGCTGCACGGCGTGGCGTCCCGCGGCAACGTCGACAAGGGTTGCGGCGCGATCGATGTCACCGGTTGCCATGAAACTGCCGGAGTGGCAGAGCGCCGCCGGTTCGATGGCCGCTTCGGATCGTGAGTTCAGTGCGGCCGCCACCGTCAGTGTCGCGTTACGGCGGCCAAGGTCGTTGACGCATTGGAACGCCAGACCCAATTCACGGCCGAACCGTTCCAACGCCGCAATCGTGGCATCGCCGGCATCGGCGGCCAAAGCGCCTAGACCGCAACAACAACCGATCAAGGCCGCAGTCTTGCCTGCGGCCATCCGCTCGTAACTGTCGACCGGGCCGGCTTGACCGCATTCGAATGCGCAATCCTCGAACCAGCCGATACACAAGTCCAGGCACGACGTCTCCAACCGCATGACCGCCCGGACCGCCACGCCCGAGTCAGGCAGGTCGGTCAGGGTCCGAATAGCCGCAGTCTGCAACGCATCTCCCAACAGGATCGCGTTGTCGATGCCCCAGATACTCCACACCGCGCGCCTGCCGCCGCGGGTCACCTCCCCAGCCATCACGTCGTCATGGAGCAACGTGCCGCTGTGCACCAACTCCACCGCCGCCGCAATCGGCGCCGCGTTGCCGGCATCACCGCCGCAGGCCGCGGCGGCCGCCCAGACCAGAGCGGCGCGAACGAACGTGCCCGACGATCCTGCTAGGGCGGATCTATCGATATCCCACCAGCCAAGGTGGTAGCCGGCCATCGTCGCCAACGGTTCCGGCATCGACTCGACGGCCCTGCGCAACACCGGATCACACGCGGCTCGAGCGCTGCTCAAAAACAGCTGCACAACCTCGGCGGGCACATCGCTCTCACAAGTCCCGTCCGCGGTCAACGTGCCTCCCCAACGCCACGGGAACGTCCAGATCCCAGCGTTGCCAGCAAACTCACAACCAGTGTGTCGGTTTGCCGCGAACCGGCTTTCGACTCTCGATCACCACATCGGATCCTGCCAAAATTATCCGATTGGTGCACAACACGTCTCAATTAATTCCTTGGTTCTCGACGGCGGGTTGCGGCGGCTTTAATGGCGCCTTCACCAAGCATTTTAAATCGATATCAGCCCATCCCCGCGACCAATCAGCAAACCTGACATGGGTTCCGGGCGGCGGCCGCCCTGCCGTGTCTCACGACTTCGGTCCAACCTGGGCGAACAGGCCGAATGCCCCAGCAATCCGTCTCACGCCTGCAACACAAGATCGCGTGGTCGATCCGCCCAGCACCACGTCGGACCGGTTGCGAGATACCCGACGCGGCGCCTTCCGGTGTCGGCAATTGCGTCATCGACGCATACCATCCGGTACCGGCGGCCTGTTACGCTCGGAAAAGCCCACCACAAATTGCGCGCCTTTCAAACAATTCGCAGCGGAGGCAAGGCTATGGGTATTCCTACATTCATGATGTTCGACGCGGCGCCTGACGCGTGTGCACCGTATAGCCATGTTGTCGAAAGCGACGGCTGGTTATGGATCACCGGGCAGATGCCCAACTATCCCGACGACCACGCGAAGCCGCTACCGGACGGGATCGAGGCCCAGACCCGCAATGTGATGCACAACCTCGAGATTGTGCTCGGCGAGCTGGGCATCGGTTTCGGCAACGTGGTGCAGACACGCGCCTTCCTCACCGAGTTCAAACGCGACTACGAGTCGTTCAACGGCGTCTATAAGTCCTACTTTGAACCGGGAAAGCTGCCCGCCCGCAACTGTATTGGTGTCACCGCACTCGCGCTGGACGCCTTGGTCGAGGTCGACTTCGTCGCCCGCAGGCCGTAGCGCGGTGCCCGACACCGGGTTACGCCCCGTTCGGCACGGGCTCAAGGCGGGCAGATGAGCCCTTACGGTGGCGGCGTCGTTGCGACCGCCGTGGTGGCTCGCAAGGTACGCCCCGAACACGTCGAGGCCTACCGCGCTTGGCAATCCGAGATTGACGCCGCCACCAGCAGCAGTCCCGGGTTCATCGGAACCGAGACCATTCCCCCGGTGCCCGGTATCCATGATGACTGGGTCATCATCTTCCGGTTCGATTCCAAGGAAAATCTGTCGTATTGGATGCAGTCCGAACGGCGCCGCGAGTTGCTCGAACGCGGCGATCGGCTGCTGGAGACCCCCGCCGAGGAACACACCATGGTCGGCGGCCGGCCGGCCGCCCACGTGGTCACGGTGGTGGCCAGCACAACCCCGCGGCCGGGCCGGGAAACCGAGTTTCTCGCCGCGGAAAAGGCCCTCGAAACGGCGGCGCGGTGCTTCGACGGATTCACCGGCTACGAACTGCTCGAACCCGCTCACGACGGGGGCGCGTGGACCAGTTTGTATCGCTTCACCGAGCCGCGCTACGCCGACGAATGGCTCACGTCGCACACACGCGCCAAGCTGTTGGCTGAACTCAACCAACACATCGAGCGAAACGTCGTGCGCAAGGTGCCCAGTGCCTTCGGCAGTTGGTTCAGTTTCAACGAGGTCGATGGGGCGAACACGCCGAACTGGAAACAGTCGATGACCGTGTTGCTGATGCTCTACCCCACGATCATGTGCATCAGCTACCTCATGACCTACCTGCAGGACAAGGGCGTCCCGTTCTTCTTGCGGACCTTCACTTCCAACATCTTGAGCACCATCACTCTCGGTTTCCTGTTGATGCCGCTTGCCACCCGTGCCCTGAGTTTCTGGCTGAATCCGGGTGTGCCAACACGGATCACGATTCGAGGAACGATCCTCGTCATCGTGCTCTATGCGGTGTTGCTTGGCTTTTGGGCGCTGGTCACTCTCTGAGCCGATGCCTGCTCGCCTCTGCCTCGTCGAGGGGCGCGAGCACGCTGACGGTGATCGGACTGGCCAACAACGCGCTCAGTTGGGCACGGTAGTTGAGGTAATGCTCGGTCGTGCGGTGGTGTTCCAGGGCGGCCTGATCGTCATAGCGCTCGATCAACACCAGCTCGCCGTCCGGCGGCGCCTCGTAGAGGCCGTAGCGTCGACAGCCCTCCTCGGATCGAGTGGGACCGACCATGCCCGCGAGCAGCGCCCGCAGATCAGCACGCCTTTCCGGTAGTGGGGCGAATCGCGCGATAACGCTTACTGGGGCGGACACGGGTACCTCCTGTTGGGTGGCTGAGGTCACTTTGACACCGTTGTCACTAAACGTTTATAAACGTTACATGATGACTGCGCCTCCAGCTGCAGGGCCCAGCCGTGGCGCTGCGGCGGAGATGGCCGATGACCAGCGCATATCCCGAATCCCGAGCGAGTGCGATGTAATACGTTTTATGACGTCCGATGAGGATTCCCCCCGACACGATCTCGCCGATGCCGACCTGCGGGTCACCCGTGGCAGCGTGCCGGCGAGTGTCCAGCTTGCGGAGTTGTTGAGGACGCAGATCCTGGAGCGGGCGCTGTCCCCCGGCAGCCGGCTGCCGACCGAGCAAGAGTTGATCGCACGTTCGGGTGTTAGCAGGTCGACCGTGCGCGCCGCGGTTGGAATTCTCGAGGACGAGGGCTGGTTGGTCCGCCGTCAGGGGTTGGGGACGTTCGTCGCCGAGCCGGTGAAACAGGACTTGGAGTCCGGTGTCCGGACGATCACCGAGGTACTGCTGAGCCGGGGGGTGACGCCCCGCGTCGAGGTGTTGGCCCATGCGGTCGTCGCGGCGCCCCAGTCGGTGGGTGCCGCCCTGGGGCGTTCGGAAGTGCTGCGGATTCAGCGCCGCTATAGCGAATCCGATCAACCGCTGGCGATCGTGACCTGCTACCTACCGGCGGATTTGCCCCACGACGCCGTCGAACCGCTGCTCTCAGCCACATCGGTGACCGCGACCACCTACACGATGTGGGAACAACGACTCGGCGTGCGCATCAGCTCGGCCACCCATGAGATTCAGGCGGCCGGAGCCTCCCCGGAAATCGCAGCGGCACTGGGCTTGTCGGAAGGCGCGCCCGTTCTGGTGCTGCGGCGCACGAGTTACACCGACGGGGACAAGCCGCTGGAGGTGGTGCTATTCCACCATCGCCCCGAGCGATACGAATTCTGCGTCACCCTGCCTCGGACGATGCCGGGACAGCGAGCCGGGATGACCGAAAGGTAGACGGTGCCATGCACGAAAACACCAGCAACCCGCCACAACACGGCGGCCCCCAGTTCGGGTTGATCCTGGCGCTGATGACCCAGGGACTGGCGATCAGCGACTATCCCGACATGGTCCGGGTATCCACCCTCGCCGAAAGCTACGGCTTCGATTCCGTTTGGCTCTGCGATCACTTTTTGACCCTGAGTCCCGACGACTACGTCACGCAGGCCGGCATCAGCGGCGAGCACGAGCGCCGCGACGGGCGAGACCGGCCCGCGACGATGCCGCTGCTCGAAGCATGGACAGCGCTTAGCGCACTGGCCCGCGATACCACCTACATCCGCCTGGGGACCAGCGTGCTGTGCAACTCCTACCGCCATCCGGCGGTGCTGGCCAAGATGGCCGCCACGCTCGACATCATCTCCGAGGGGCGCCTGGACCTCGGCCTGGGCGCCGGCTGGTTCGAGCGCGAATTCACCGCCTACGGAATCCCGTTCTTACCCGTCGGGGACCGCGTCACCGGTCTGGGCGAGGCGCTAGAGGTCATCACAGCGATCTGGACGCAGCCCGATCCGGTGTACTCCGGGCGGTTCTACACCCTCGACGGCGCGATCTGTGACCCACCGCCGGTGCAGACACCGCATCCACCGCTGTGGGCCGGGGGTGAAGGCGACCGGGTTCACCGCATCGCCGCCCGCTCTGCGCAGGGAATCAACGTGCGGTGGTGGTCGCCGCAGAAAGTCAAGCAGCGCAAAGACTTTCTGGCCCAGGCCTGCGCCACCGCGCAACGCGACCCCACCACGTTGCGGTTCTCGGTGACCGCCCTGCTCGCGCCGACCGACTCCGCCGAGCAGGAAGCCCAGATCAGGACAGAATTCTCGGCGGTTCCCTACGACGGTCTCATCGTCGGCCCCGCGGATAGGTGCATCGAGCGAATCAACGAATACTACGAGTCCGGGGTGGACACCTTCTTGTTCACCATTCCAGATGTCGCACGGTCGGACTTGATTCATACCGTTGGCCAAGAGGTTCTTCCGGCGTTCGACTAAGCCGCTACCCGGCCTGGCAACAGTTTTCGGTTCACCGAGTAGGCAAGGATGGGTTCTGTCATGCACGCCAAGAGCGGCCGCAACACTGGTGCCGGCCCCTATCTGGAATCGACCGAGTATCTCGACGCCGACCATCCGGTAGTGGCCGAGCTCGCCGCGAGACTCACCCGCGGGGCAGGCTCCGATGTGGAGCGGATCCGGGCGATCTACTTGTATGTCCGTGATCTCCCCTACGCCATTGCCGAGTCTTTCCGCTATCTGGCGGCCGGAGAGCGCACCGCCAGCGCCGTCCTCACCCACGGAGTCGCCTTCTGTATGGGCAAGGCCAGCTCGTTCGTGGCGTTGTCCCGGGCGGCGGGCGTGCCCGCGCGCGTCGCCTTCCAGACGCTGGACTCCCCCGAAAAGGAATTCCTCGCACCGCGCGTTCGCCCGCTGTGGGGCGGCAAACCGGGCCGGCCATTGGCCTGGCACTCACTGGGGGAAGCCTTGCTCAACGGCCGCTGGATCAAGCTGGATGCAACCATCGACGCGCCGACGGCCGCGCGGCTGGGCAAGCCCTACCCGCAGGAATTCGACGGGATCACCGACATCCATACCGTCGAAGGCCCGATCCTGCGCGAAAATGGCAGCTACGCCGACTATCCGCGAGAAGTCGCAGACTGGTATGAGCGCCTCGCTCGCGCGGTCGTCACGGCGCTGAACTCACCCGAAGATCGTCAGGTGATTGCCGAAGACGACGATCTTTGGTCGGGCCCCAAGCGTGCGCAGGTGATGCGTTTCGCGGTTCCCGGGGGCGTCGCCGGCGGTGCCCCACCGCGATGGGTTGGCTATTCGGCGCCGAAGCCGAAAACCGTTGTCGAGTCGTAGGTCTGACCCGGGGTGAGCTCGGTGCTCGGGAAGCCGGGGTGATTCGGCGAATCCGGGTAGTGCTGGGTCTCCATCGTGAATCCCGCGCCTTGGCGGTAGATATGCCCGCTGGTGCCGGTGAACGTCGCGTTGATGAAGTTGGATGTGTAGAACTGCACGCCGGGCTCGGTGGTGGAGACGGTCAGGGTGCGCCCCGTTTGTGGATCCTGCACCCGGGCCGCCTCGATCAATTCGGTGTTGTCGGCGCGGTTGATCACCCAGTTGTGGTCATAGCCGTGGGCCAGCAACAGTTGCGGGTCATTGTCGGTGATGTGCGCGCCGATCGCGGTCGGTGAGGTGAAATCGAACGGCGTGCCCCGCACCGCGGTGATCTGCCCGGTCGGGATCAGGGTGGAGTCGATTGGCGTGTAGTTGTCGGCATGGATGGTGACCTTGTGGCCGTAGACGTCAAGTGCGTCCTCACCGGCCAGGTTGAAGTAGCTGTGATTGGTCAGGTTGATCACGGTCGGCGCGTCGATGCTGGCGTGGTAGTTGATGCGCAGTTGATTGTTCTGATCCAGGGTGTAGGTGACCGTTGTACTCAGTGCCCCGGGAAAGCCCATTTCTCCTGCGGGACTGACATAGTGGAGCTTCAAGCCCACGCTGTCACCGCCTTTTTCCACACTGGCCTGCCACACCTTGGTATCGAATCCGGCGGTGCCGCCGTGCAGGCTGTTACCGCCGTCGTTGATGGGCAGGTGATACTCGTGGCCGTCGAGCGCGAAGACTCCCCCGGCGATCCGGTTGCCGTAGCGGCCGATGATCGCGCCGAAATAGGTCTTGGCGGATCCGGTGTTGTTCAGGTAGCCGGCCAGGGTCGGAAAGCCCAGCACCACATTGCCGATACGTCCGGTGCGATCGGGGACTTCGATCGACTGGATGATGCCGCCGTAAGTCAGGATTCGCACCCGCATTCCGCGCCCGCTGTTGAGCGTGTAGCGGCTCACCGGGGTCGCATCGACCTCACCGAACGGCTCGCTGGTGATCGACGGCGGCCCTGCCGGTGTCGATGCATTGCCGCGGCCCGTGGGCGGGTTGGTTGCCGTGTTGCTGCACGCCGCCAAGCCCGCCACCCCGGCGATGGCGATCAGTTGAAGTCCTCGTCTGCCGCGCATGGGCGCTCCTCGCACTCGTACGAGCAATGCTTGAAACCTGTCGATCGCCGGGGGAAGGCGCGTACCTTCCCGGATGACCGATTTGATGATTCCAAGCTAGACCGGCGCGCCAACGCTGGTCGGGAAGGCACGTCGGGTGCTCAGCGCAATCTCTGATTCCGGCGACCGGGACGACAGGCTGATCGGGGCCACCCGGTCGCGCTGGCGCGCGGTCAACGCACCGCATCTGGTTGCGCTGGTCCGCGCTGGGGCAAAGTTCGGCAACGGCGAACTCGTCGAACGCCCCGACGAGATCGCATGAACCCGCCGCCTCAAGGAAAGCGCTCGCTGGCGGGTCCCTCGTGGGCGACCTACCGGCAGAGCATCGGAGACAGATCCGGGCTGTTCGCAACCCTCGCAGCGGCCTGGGCGCCGGCGAAGGCACTGTATCCGGGCTGCTATCTCGACATCTCGCCCTCGACGGCGATCCCCTCGGTTACCTACGTCGACACCGACCGCCGCGCCGCACGCTACTTCGCCAGTCACGAATTCGCCGTCGCCGAATTGCGGGATCGCACCCGCCCCGGCGTCGAGCCCGATGTGAATTTCCTGCACGCCGACTACACCACCGCACTCGGCCTGGCGCAGGCCCACTTCGACCTGCTAATCTCGCTCTACGCAGGCCCACTGTGGGACCACTGCCAGCGCTACCTCAAACCCCGAGGCCTCTTCCTGGCCAACACCAGCCACGGTGACGCCAGCCTCGCTGCGCTCGACCCCCGACTCGAGCTCGTGGCCGCCGTTCACCACCGCGGTGAGCACTACCGCTTCGACACCGACGCACTCGACAGCTACCTGACCCCGAAGACGCCGACGGCGGCCGACCCCGACGCGATTCGCCGCAAGGGGCGAGAGATCGCCTACACCCGGACCGCGTTCGCCTACCTATTCCGACTGGCCTGACCGAGGCAATCCACCGGTAGTGACTACTTCTTCCACCCGGATTTCGTCGCAGTACGGGACTTTCGGCACTCCCGAGCTGCACGGTTGCCGTGTTGGACTTGCCCGAGACACAAACCGACGACGCTTTGTGCCCAGCAGTTTCCGACTGAAGTGTCGTTGGCGTAGCCACACCTCAGAAGGAGGTTGCCATGTCACTCTCAGCCCCAGCGGTGCACCGTGGGATCGCAGTCGGCGCATTCAGCGCCGCCCTGCTGTTCGGTAGCGCGGCTATCGCCGTTGCGGATCCGCCGGCGAACTGCACGGCCGCTGACCTGGCCCGCACCGCATCCGGTGTTTCCAACGCCACGGCGGACTACCTGTTCAACCATCCCGACGTGAACGATTTCTTCACCGGTCTCAGGGGCCAGGATCGCGATGCGATGAGCGCGAACACGCAGAATTATCTCGACGCCAACCCGTCGGTGAAAGCCGACCTGCAGGGCATCCGTCAGCCGCTGGTTGATTTCAAGGGTCGCTGCTAATAACCCCTGCGCCGAGCGGTTGGGTCTTTGATCCCGCTCGGCCCGTCGGAAGGATGACTGCCATGCGAATCGGACGGATGAGCCTCGCTGCGATTCTCGCGACCGCCCCCGCCGCCGCGGCGGCGATGCTGGGCGCCGCCAGCGCCAGCGCCGCCCCCGGCGTGGAGCGCTGTGTCGACGTGGTTGGGGTGTCCGCCTGCACCAGCGTCGACATTGGCGTACCCAATATCAACGCGGTGGAGAACATCCCCTACGTCCCGGTGCCGAACATCAACCTGCCCAAGGTCAAGGTGAACCCGGGGCACGTCGGTGCGCCGGGGCGCGGACGGTAACGCCGCAGCTTTTCGCGAGCGGCTGCCCGCACCGGTATCGAACGCCGTGGTATTGATGGCCGCCCTGATGGCGCCGGTGCGGCATGGACCCTCGAGTGCGCCGTCAAAGGCCCGCGCCTCTGGCGGGGTCTGGGCCCCCACGCGCCGTGCCGATGCGGTGAGGTACAAGGTGTTCTTGTTGGTCCTCAGCAGCGCCAGGCGCTCTCGGAAGGAGCTCGATTGAACTGGTACACCGGCAACACGACCTATGACACCGTCTTGACGATCGCCCTGGCCGTCGCAGCGTTGGTCATCATCGGCGGCTTGTTTATGCAGAGTCCCTATGGTCGCTTCGGCGCCACCGCGGGCGGGGTGAATCTGAACCCGAAGCTGGGCTGGTGGCTGATGGAGATCCCGGCAACCGTGGTGTTCGCCATCTTCTATCTCACCGGCCCACAGCGATTCGATGCCGCGCCGCTGGTGCTTGCGGCCATCTGGCTGCTGCACTACGGCAACCGGGGCTGGTTCTTCCCCCTGTCGATCAGGCAGGTGCCGGGAAAGCGCAGCAGCTTCAACATCTCGGTGCTCGCGGCCGGAATGGTGATCACCTCGATGCACGGATATCTCAACGGGGCGTTCTTCAGCCACGACTACCGGCATCAGTACGGCACCAAGTGGCTGACCGATCCGCGGTTTCTGCTCGGGACGCTCGTGTATCTGGCCGGATTCGTCCTGCTGGTCTGGTCGGAGTCGATCGTGCGCAATCTGCGGGACAAGAAAAACCCGGGTGCCACCGAGTACCAGATCCCCTACGGCGGCGGGTTCCGGTTCGTCACCAGTCCCGCGTACTTGGGCGAGCTGATCGCCTGGGCCGGGTTCGCCCTGCTGACCTGGTCGCTGGCCGGGGTTGCCATCTTTGCGATCACGGCAGGCAATCTGGTTCCACGAGCGTTCGCCACGCAGAAGTGGTACCGCGAGAAGTTCCCCGACTACCCCGCCGAGCGAAAAGCCTTGATACCCGGGGTGATCTGAGCAGTCGGGGCTCGGTTCCGCGGCTTCGTCTCAGCACAGACCCCCGATGCCCCGGCCCCATTGGCACCGGCCTTGGGAGGCATCAGCCCCCAAGGTTGAACGACAGCTCGGTCGGCGGCCGAGAGTTGTCGAGG
This sequence comes from Mycobacterium pseudoshottsii JCM 15466, assembly GCF_003584745.1. Classification (NCBI taxonomy): domain Bacteria; kingdom Bacillati; phylum Actinomycetota; class Actinomycetes; order Mycobacteriales; family Mycobacteriaceae; genus Mycobacterium; species Mycobacterium pseudoshottsii. Next base: position 2,833,914 of record NZ_AP018410.1, on the reverse strand, counting down.
ATCAGCACCGAACTCTGGCTGTTCACGTCGTCGAAAGGGAAGCCGTAGGCCAGGTTGTTGATGCTGTCGGAATGGAAGAACTCCGCCCAGTTGTTCCACCGCCCGCCTGTCGGGTAGTAGTCGGCGACGTTGGACCATTGGTCGGGCGAGATCGCGACACCCCGGTTGAACGCCGCATCGAGTTCGGCGAGGAACGCCCCCTGTTGGGCGGTGCCCACGAACGGGCCATTGGCGGCGAAGACTTCCGCCGTCGTCGGCTTGACCATCGTGTAGGTCGTGGAGCTGCCCCCGGTGGGGGTCACGCTGTAGACGAACTGGTCGCTGGCGTTGACGCTGCCCTGCACCGTGTACCCGGGCCCGTCGTAGTTGAACTGGTTGGTCTGGTAGGTCGTCCAGAAGTCATTGATCGATGGATCAAGCCAGGTGGACAGGCCTCCCGGCTGGGCGGTCCGCGGGGACAGGATCCGCACCGGGTCCCCGGTGGCATCGTGGACGACAAGTGACTGGAACTCCGTGGGGACCGTGGTCGCAAACTGCTGGAACACCTGAGCCCGCGACAGCGTCAGGCCGCTGGTGCCCGCAAAGCCGCTGGAGTCCTGGGTCACCGTCACCGAGAACGGGAACCCGAACTGGTCCACCTGTGTTGTGTTGCCGCCGAACGGGATTGCGCCGTTGTTGAAGGTCATCTCATACCAGTCATAGACGGTGCTGTAGTTCGGATCGGCCGGGTTGGCCGGGTCGGGACCCGCCCAGCCCATGTTGTCGGGGCTGATGGCGATGTAGAGCGGCTGCTTCATCGAGATGAATACCCGGCCGCCCTGAAATTCCGACGGCGTCGTCAGGTTGCCCGCTTGGTCGAGAGTGAACGACATGTTGGCGTAGTTCACGCCGTCCTTCGTCAGGTGGCCCGGGGCATCGGCGGCGTTGTGGTCGATGGGGTGGGCAACCCCGTTCTGGTCGATCCAAGCCCAGTGGCCGGGTGTCGTCTGGCCGATTTCGGTCACGTAGATCTGGTTGTCGGGCAGACCGGTGTTGTTGATGAAGTCCTCGCGGAATCCGAAACCGCCGCCGCCGGCAGCGCCATTGGTGCCGGTCTGCCCGCCGATGCCCGCGTGACCGGGGCTCCCAAACAGTCCGGCCGCGCCGCCCGCGCCCGCGACGCCGCCAGTGCCGCCCGGACCGTCGGCACCGACCACGCCTTCGGCGTTGACTTGGCCCCCGACGCCGCCAGTGCCGCCCGCACCGCCGGCGCCGCCGGTCCCGCCATTGCCGAACAGCAACCCGCCGTGGCCCCCGAGCCCGCCGGCCCCACCCGTGCCTCCGGTACCGCCGCTCTCGCCCGCGGCGCCAGGCGTGCCGGTAACTCCAGTTCCGCCCGCGCCACCGGTTCCGCCATTGCCGAACAAGCCCGCCGCCCCGCCGACACCGCCGGTCTGCCCGGGCGCCCCGGACCCGCCAGCACCGCCGTTACCCCACAAGATCCCGCCGGGCCCTCCGGCTTGACCGGTCCCCGGGGCACCGTTGGCGCCGTTGCCGATCAGCGGGCGTCCCAACAATGCGTTGGTGGGTGCATTGATGAGGTTCAGAGCGTCGCGCATGAGGGTCTGCAAGGACGAGGCACTGGCCGCCTCCGCGGCCGCATAGGCGCCGGCGGAGCCGTTGAGGCTTTGCACAAACTGCTGGTGATAGGTCGCCACCCGCGCACTGATCGCCTGATACTCCTGTGCGTGGGTGCCGAAGAACCCCGCAATCACCGCCGATACCTCATCGGCGCCAGCGGCCAGCACGGCCGTGGTCGAGCCCGCCGCGGCCGCGTTTGCCGCACCGACCGATGACCCGATACCCGCCAGATCCGATGCTGCCGCGGTCACCCACTCCGGCCTCACCATCGCAAATGACATTCTCGTGCCCTCCGACCAACCGCGTGCGCTTGCCCGCCACAATTGCAGAGATAGGCCACAGGTCAACGATGTTGCACAAGTTGAGATAGCCCGTTTTTGCTCTGCGCCGCGGGTTCGTCTCACGCAGACGCCAGAGCAGTGACGACAAGCTGGAATCGGGGAAGACGGATCTCAGCGGTAAGAATCGATCGCACTGCGCTGCCGAGAGGAAAAGGCAGCTCAATGGCGTCCGGTGACGATTGGGCGTGGGGAAATCGTGGCGTCGCGGCCGGGCGCGTTTTCGGTGCGGTCGGCCAGACAACCGCGACGCACCGGCCAGACCTCAAGCGCGACGCATTAAACGAAAACGCTCATTCGTCGGGCCGACCGTGTCGCATTCCGCGACATCGTTGGCAGCTGTCGCGCGACATCGTCAGCATCTCTCCGTTTCGCTAGGTCAGCCAGGTCGATGGCGCAGCTGGTCATCACGGCCGTGGTGGTCGACGGACGCCCCGTCGTTTTAACCTGAGGCTTGGGCAATTCAGGTGACCGGCAAATCAGTAGGGTTTGCAGTGTTGGCCGAACTACACCTTGGAGTTAGGACACTGCTCATGCCAGCACCCACCAGCGGCAAGTGGCGGGATCGCGAAGAGCGGATGCAGCGGACGGCGGCACTGGTCGACCGCCTGCACGCGATCGTCGAGGAACTCGAGCTATTGCATCCGGGTCGGAAATTTCCCCTCGACGGACACCTCGTTGGGTCGTTGGCAGAAGCTGCGGCCGAGACGCTCTTCGATATCACGCTCATGCCGCCGTCGACACCGGGACATGATGCGATCAGCGAGGACCACCGCGCAGTCGAGATCAAGGGCACCTACGGCACCAGCGGCATCGCCATCAGGCCTACTTCCCACGACCATGCCTCGGCCCTGATTGTGCTCCGCTTGTCGCGCAAGTCCGACGAACACCCTGAGGTCGTCTACAACGGTCCGTTCGAAATCGCTGCCGCCGCTGCGGGACCCGTCGGGTCCAACGGGCAAGCACACATCAGCTTGAATCGGCTGCGCGCCCTCAACGAATCCGTCGCTGACGGAGACCGTGTCGCGCGTCGCCGCCAAGGAGGCCCCCTCGTTCTGGATCCCGAATAATCCCTGAGGTCCTGTGATGTCGGGCCATGACGGGCCAAGCATTAGATCTTGCGCGGTTACGGGCCGACCTCGACGGCGCGCGGCGCGCGACGGTCTACTGGCCCGGAATGCGGCGGCGACCGTCAGGCCTCCGCCGACGCCAAGGCCGACGGAGTCAGAGCGGCAGGCGCGTCGGTGTTCGGCTGACGTTGTTCGGCAACTCGGTCCCCGACTGATCCCTCCCCCGAAAAACAAGACCCGCTCCGACGCTGGCAACCCGACGTCACACACTGGCATTTCGCCGATCACAGCGGCGCAGAAATCCTCAACATCATCGACGACCATTCCCGCCTAGCGATCGCTACCATCGCCTGCCCCACCATCACCGGCCCAGACCTCGTCGACACCTTCCTGACCGCCTTCACCACCCGTGCAACCCCCGCAGCACTCCATCAACTCGACCGACTCATCGATGACGGCCCCCGTCGGAAGAAAGCGCAGTCAGCATGGCGACCAGGTGTTGGAACTCGTTCGATCGTCTGGACAGGTCTCGCAACTCCATTGGGCAACTACGAAACAGCTTCATGAACCCACCGGAGGACGACAACCTGACCCATTGACGGTGTTGGCCCGTCGTTGATGGTGTTGGCCCGTCGCCAGCAACGCCGCACCTAACCGGCCGGCCGACTGTCGCATTTCTTTCGTCGTGAGCGTCTCGAAAGCCGCAGCCAAAGTTCTTCCCTCAGCGGGCCAGTTCGACTCGCGCCTCGGTCTTCTGGTCTAGGCCGAAGACCTGGACAGCGGCTGTTTTCCCTTTCAGCACATGGAATCCCCGGTCGATGAGTCCAGGGGGTTGCGACACCAAAGCATCAACGCACTGTTGGGTGAGCAGGATCGTGTCACCGGTGGTCTTGGTGAGTTGCTCGACGCGGGCGGCCACGTTGACGGCATCACCAATCAGGGTGAACTCCAGCTTGCCCCCGCCGCCGATGGTTCCTGCGATGATCACGCCGGTGTTGATCCCAACGCCGATGCGAAGCTCCTGGCCGAATCGCTCAGCAACAAGACGGTGAATCTTCACGGCGGCGCGTAGTGCGGCGTCAGCGTGATCCTGAAGGTCATTTGGTGCCCCGAAAACAGCCAGTGCGCCGTCGCCCAGGAACTTGTTCACGTGCCCACCGACGTCGACGACGCCGGGCACCACGATCTCGAACAGCGCGTTGAGGCGGGCGACCGTGTCCTCGGCGGTGTTGGCTTCGGCAAATGGGGTGAAGTCGCGGATGTCGATGAACATCACGGTGACTTCGCGGCGTTCACCGGTGAACACATCGTCACCCTGCTCGAGCAGTCGGGCCGCCAGAGCTGGATCAACGTAAGTGCCGAACGCGGCGTGAAGTCGTCGCCGCTCGGCCAAACCGGCCTGCATGCGGTTGAACGAGGCGGCCAGCACACCGAGGTCATCGTCTTGAACCACGGGCAAGCGTTGGCTGTAGTCACCGACCGCAACACGTTTGGTGCCTTCGGCAAGGTCGCGAATCGGTTGGAGGGAAGGCGAAAACCCGGCGCCGACGGTGATCCGCAGCCCCATGCCAAACGCCAAGCTAAAGGCGATGACGACAGCGAGCAGGGGAACCTCACCGACCCGATGGAACACAGCCGCCAGCATCGCGCCCGCCAGGGCGAAGACGAAAGCGACGCCCAGCATGAACATGTTGACCCAGGCGGCAAAAGTCGGGCGAGAGCGCGGCAGGGAATCACCGATCCCCGTATCACCGGCTAACGCGGCCCGCGCTGGCCGTAGGGATACTTCCGAGAAGCTGTGGCTCGCGGCCAGCTGGGTGGTGGCTCCGAGGACGGCACCCCATACGCCGTACTGGACGACCCGCCACCAGGTCGCTCCGGCGATCGCACCGACAACGACCGCAAGGATAGTGGCCCAAACGGCGGTGACGACCATGGCTCGGAAGAACGTTTCCCGAACGTACCTGTAGGTGTCCGCCAGAGCTGTCGCCCGATCGACCTGCTGGGCCGCCGCCCACCGCTCAACGGAGCGGAGTCGGCCTAGGCCAGGAAGAACGATGGCGTACACCAGCACTGGCACGGCCACAACGGTGAGAGCAGCCGTCTCGAAGTAATGATTGGAGTGCTCGTAAGCGGTAATGATCATCGACGCCACGAGCCAGACCGGGAGCAGCGTAAGGTTACTGATTGTAAAGATCGCCCACGAGTACCTCGCACCGTACCGATCCCACGCCCACTGCCAGATGCGGTCCATGCCGGTAGACTAAACGCCGAGCGCCTTGACCTGCGGATACTTCCAGCTATACGAAGTGGTCACCTTGGGCTAATAGAGCCGACAAAAGTCAAATTGGTTGCTCGGCAAGGCATTCGAGTCGGTCGGTGCCTTGCTCCGCGTAGTTCGTGATGGTGCCCACCTTGACCGGCCGTGAACGACCAAATCCGAGAATCCTATGAAGCTGGGCCGGGTGGTCCTTGGCGTAAAGCACCGCGGCAGCGTTCTCCACGTACGAGCGCAACAGTGTGTAGGCGACCAACGGGTTGTCGGCGCCGAGGGCATGGACCGCGCCGTCGTGTAACCCGGCCGCGCGACTCGCCAGACCCATCACAAGAAGGTGCCCGTCGCAAATCATGTCGTTCGTGCGACCAAGAACCTCCTTCGCGTCGTCAAAGAGCCACTGACAAGAGGCGCGGGCTTTCTCAATCCCGGTCGCCCGGTCAACGATGCCGCGAGCCTGCACCGGTTCGGGAGGCTCCCCGGTAGATCCGTCGCACGTCATGGGTCGATTGTCCGCCGCACAGCAAACGGGTTTAGGGGTGCCTTCCAGAGCTGGTTTGGGTCAAACATGTGGGTCAAACGACCGGAAACGGACGGTCAGACGGCCAAAAATGCACGCTGACTTGTGTCGGCCTGTTGCAAAACTATTCAAACCATGACGTAGTAGGTCTTCGTCGACTGGCTGCACTGATCGATACAACACCAAAACGCCCTCTGACCGGCACAAACCCGCCAGCACGGCCACATCGGCTTGACCGGCGACTCTCTCCCGACGCCATCACGGATCTAGTTGCCACCTATCGCTCCGGCACCTCCACCAACGAACTCTGCCGACGCTACGGCGTTTCGAAGGGCGGAGTGCTCAAGATTTTGGCCGACCATGGCATCGCCATGCGCTACCAACCAATGACGGAACGGGAGATCGACCGAGCTATCACACTCTACGTCGAAGAAGGCCTATCCATTCGCGCCATCGCGCACCAGCTTGGCAAGAGTAAGGGCAGCGTCTGGAAGGCACTTCACGAGCGCGGCATTATGATGCGCGCGGCTCACTGATCGACTTTCGGATTAATCTCCCGCTTGGCACTTGGAATACCTGTAGATCGAGACCAACCAGCAGCAGATCTCACTCCATATTGGTAGCTTAGGCGCGCCGAGTTGGACGCTTGTCGTTGTAGCGGCTGTCGATGGCGCAATCGTTAACCCCGACGCATGAGCGAATTGGTTCCAGCCACGTCCGATCGGAAGCACGACTTTATGCGGCGAGCAGCAAGTCCGCTACGTGCATCGGCATTCGATCGATCGCCCCTGTGCCGACAGACATCCGTCTGAGGTTTCGGTAGAACTGACGCCGCACGTGCATTGGATCAGAGTCGTGGATCTCGGCGAGAAGCTTCTCAAGCTGGTCAGTGTCACCAGGCTTGCTCCCAGTACGCCTTCGAGCAACTGGGAAGTCGGTCTCCGGTAGAAGCCGGTCTAGCGGCAGAGCGGTGAGGATTTCACGGCGCATGGCTGTGTTCACTGAGAAATAGCACCCAAGCGATAGCAGCTCGTCGACCTCTTCGGGCCGGCCGGAAAACCAGTGCATGATTACACCTTGAGTCCGGCGTAGGCGGACGATCTTGGCGACCTCCGCCGTGCAGCCTGCGCTGTGTACTGACAAGAGCACTGGCTCGTCCTTGAGTCGATCGAGTAGTGCATCGAACACTTCCGCCTGATGATGCAGGTTACCGCTTCGACGGTCCATGCCGATCTCTCCGACGATGGCGAAGCCCGTTGCACAACGGGCGAACTCGTCGAGGTCGACAGCTCCGCCACGCGCGACGTATGAGGGGTGTGCTCCGCAGCCCCAGAGGATGTTGTGGTCGCGGCGTTGCGCGGCCTCGACTGCCTCCGCGGGCTCCCGGGTCATGGCAAAGACGATTGCCGTACCAAGCTGAGCGATCTGACGGTTCGTGACGCTAGGCGATACATGCGCGTGACAATCCAAGCTAGGCAGGCCCACTACGTCAGCTCCGCAAGCACTACCGCAAGCTCCGCAAATCCGCGACGGCAGAGCTCAGCGGCTGCCGAGAGGTCAAAGTCATCAGGGTACGGACCATTCTCCAGAAGCGTGAATTCGTCGATCTCGGCCTCCACCCGGCTCATAACTGCCCTGACATCGAGTCCACGTCGGGAGCGAAGCTGGTCAAGTGACGTGCCGGTCAATATCGTTGCAAGGTAAGGAGTCTTGTCCTCAAGACCCGCCGCACGAATCGAAGCCCTACGTGTAAGGCAAGCGACGCAGAGACCGCAGTTCAAGTTAGGATTCCCGCCCTTGTACGTCCGCCCGTCGAGCTTCGCGCACGACAGTGTTGTCACCAACCCTTCAGCGAATGCCGGGCAGACATCCGCCGCTGCCCGCACCAGTTCACCCTTTGTCTGCCATTCGTAAGGGTTCACGAGTTCAATATCGATCCCAGCGTCATCGAGCAGTCTTTGCATCAGGTGCATGGTCCACGGATGCGTGGATCGGGTTGACAACACGTCCCCTCTGTCGTTACCAAGCGAAAGATTGAGCCCTGTAAACCCGTTCTCAGGCACTTCGACGCGATCTATGCCACGAGCATCAGCGAGAGCCACAGCCAGGGCATAGAAGAGGAGTGCACGAGTACGTGTTGTGTTCTCACGCTTGCGACTGGCTTCATTCAGCGAGAGTCGGACACACTCGCCCTCGACCCCGTTGCTAGTCAACCAATTCCATGTGCGCCTCTGGGCGCCAGTCACCGTTGGATTGTCGGTGTGCGAGAGGAACAGTCCGGGCGCGCCCTTCAGCACAGCACCGCTGAACGAGTCGAGCCCGCCGCTGAGAAGTGAGACGGCGTCGGGCACATCATCGGGCGGGATGAACGGCTGCTGGCCCAGGACTGGTCGCGGCGCGGTGGCATCGGATGCGCTCAGTTCCCACGCATCCCCCGACACCCAATCCAGCAATCGTTCAAACTGCGCGAGTAGCGGCGTCCACGCTGCGACATCGGTGAGATGGACATGGACACGCATCGTTCGGGAGAAGCCGGCGCCACGGGGTCGAAGCCGGTCGGCAATGTACGCCGCGCCTGCAAGTCGAACAAGATCGATGACCCGGTCACTGACATCACCGAGTTGTGACAGCCACGCGTTCAGCGACGCGTCGACGTCCGAATCGGACTCCCCTGGCTCTCCCCACCCAACTTGCGTGAAGTCGTGGTGGATCGGCTGCGACTGGACCGGGCGGACCTCTAGGTTCACGGCGTGCCTCCGCCGCGTGCTCGCACCAGCTTAATCACTTCCTTTGTCAGCTCGGCCGCACGCGTTCGCAGATCACGCGGCTGGATGACTCCTCCGCCAGGAATAGGTAGATTCTGGACCCGCTTTTCGAGATAGACACGGATCGTGCGCTCTTTCTTCGCCACGCCATCAGGTGAAAGAGCACCCTCGTTTACCTGTCGCTGTAGCTCCACCAGAGATACCTCAAAGACATAGCTCACAACGAAAGCCCGCAGCGACACCATCTCATCCGGTGGTTCACCCTTCGTCAGAACATCTTTGAGAGCCTCAAGTGACGCCTTGCGTAGTGCCATTTCGTCCGGATGAGCGCCTTCTCCGAGCACCGCGTCAAGAATCTCGGCACACTGCCGTATCGGGCTAAGGCCCTGCAAACGAGTGAGGTCGAGCCCAAGCTCCTTCAAGTAGTCGGCGTCGCCCCTACGAACGGCGTATGCGGCACCGAGCGCGGCGCCGCCACGTACAGCACTCCGAGTCACCTGCCGGCGAAAACCAGAGCCTTGGCGTCCCGCTCCCGAGCGGACCCGTCCGTTGCCTCCACCGTCGCTACCGCCATCAGAGCCGCTGGACCCTCTGCCGGGGCGGCCGAGCCATGGGATCAGCGCGGGTAACGCGATCTTCGATTCGTCGACTATCGGCCGGTGAGGCGAGGGATCGTCGGAATCAAGCGCATCACCGATCGATCCCCAAAGATCTTCCAGAGGTTTCTCGCTTGGCTGCTCGCCGCCTCCCGAATCACCACTGCCAGCGCCCGGCGGGAGGTCAAGAATCTGCTGCCGAGCGTCCTTCCAAACCTGCTTGGCACTCCCGCCATACGAGCCTGAAGTGCCCATTAATTAGTACCTCCATCGAGCACGTTAAGGGCCGCCTGCCTCACCTCTGCATCGATCACCTCGTCTTCAGCCAGTTGTCGCGCCACGGTCGCAATTTCGGGGACCTTTGAACTCGCCATCTCGACGGCATTGCCCACGTCAATCTGCTTCCAGCAGCTCTCTTTCAGTCCAGCGGCAACGTCTTGAGCGAGAGCGGGAGCCGTTCCCGCGATGTCGATAAGCGAGCTGATGGTCGACCCGCCCTCATCTTGTCGGCGCGCCTGGGCGAACAGCGCCTCAATCGCAATGCGCTGATCATCTTCCGACCGCTCGACGAGTTTGTCGACCGCCGTGCGTCGCAGAGTCTCTGAGTCACCGGTCAATTCGGCCAATAGGGCAGCAAGCTCCGCGTCAAGCGGCGTGCCGCTCTGGCGTGTAATAGCAAGCGACGCGGCAAGAGTCAGGTATGGGCCGATTTTCTCCGACGACAGGTCGGGCTCAGCCGCAGCCCATTCTCTACTATCCTCAGAAACGCCCTCGGGCTTGGCGCTGCCCTCTCCCGAAGCCCACTTCTGCCAGGTGTCCAGCAGTGTTTTTCGCTCCAGATCAGGCGTGTTGACCAGCTTCTCGAAATCTACCCTGAAGCGATCTTCGAGCAAGAGCAGCTTCGCGAGAACATCCGCACGAACGCTTACGCCGCGTGCCTGCGCGATTCGGTTTCGGACTTGAAAAGCGTTGAGAAAACGCTTGATGTCACGCGGATTGACGACCTTGTCGCTTCGCAGGCCGTGGACGAGCTGACTTGCGAGTCTGAGTGTGTCGTCATCGGGCTTGGCCGCAAGGCCGTCCATTTCAGACAGCAGCGGAACCTTGTTCGCCTTGCGACGGTCGCTCGCGTGGGCGACGAGGGCCGTGAATGCGTCGTCATCCAATCCGGCCTTCGCAAGCAGAAGCCCGAGGTACGCGTCTGCCTCATGCGCAGGCAGGAACGGCAAAGAAGCCGGCAGCTGGACAATCTTGTCGAGGTAGCGCTGGGCATATCGGCTGGACTCCGGCGACCCCCCGAGGTTCATCGCGATGGCATCACGAACCATGTCCTGATCGGCTGCGATGACGAAAACCATGCCAGACACGGAGAGAAAGAGCTTGATTGCCTCCAAGGTGGCGACCGTCGCGGAGGGCATACAGCGATCCAGGTCATCAACCAAAACGACAATGCGTCGTGTATCCGGCAATGAATCGATCAGCTTGCCAAATTCTGTCTTGAAGCCAGCCATCGATTCAGGTGAGTTGCGCGACTTCGGCTTCAAGGCCTCCGCCAAGCCCGCGAAGTCCAACGTTTGGGTGAGAACTCCTTTCGCCACGACTGTGCCAACCCGTGACCAGCTGATCCGCCCGAGCAGCTCTCCGATCTTCTCGGTTAGGCCGGCATCTTGATCAAAGTGCTCGCGCAAACCGTCGAGCACTTCCGCGATAATGGTGCCCTTGACATCCTCGTGATCATCGAACTCCCACGGGTTTGTACTGACTACGCGGACACCGTCGACGTCGAAGAGCGCGTCGTCAATAAGGTTCAGCACGGTCGATTTGCCGCCGCCCCACTTCGCATGAACCCCAATCGTCAGTGGATCGAGTTCCTCCGCCACGATGGCATCTACGATGGGAGCAACGACAGCGTCGAAGCCCAGCAGATCGACTTCCGAGGGGTTGTCGTCCCAGAGCGGTGTGCGTAATACGTTGTCAGTCATGCGGCAGCAGCTCTCCCCGAAAGTTGTTTACGTGGACCAACCGCCGCGTGCGCTCCCGATGGTCACTCATTGATTCAAGCACGGCGCTGTTCCCAATCCTCCTCCGACAGCGGAGCGTCGTTCAGCTGGTCACGCCGACTGCGCCAGTCGGGCATGAAACCGTCCATGAGTGTTGTAAAGCGCTCGCCGTGGTTGCGTTCAAGGTAGTGGGTCATCTCGTGGACGAGGATGTACTCCAAGCAGTCTGGGTGCTTCTTGGCGAGTTCGACGTTGATCCAGATATGTCGGGTCTCGCGGTTGCACGATCCCCACTTAGTCTTCATGCGGCGGATGCTCCATCGTGGCACCTTGAGATCGAGCTTTTGCTCCCATTTCGAGATCAGTGCCGGCACAGGGCTCCGGCGTTGTTGATTAGCAGGCTTGTGAGCTGGGGAATTGTGGATTGAGGAGGTCTAGGCGGCGGTTGGCGGTCAAAGCGGTGATCCGGCAGGCTTCGGCGATGTTGTCGGCGCCGTTGAGGCGGTGCAGATTGATCGCGGTGTTGCGTAGCGTTGCTAGGACCTGTGCGCCGTTTCCGGTATGTGCCCTTTGACGGTCTTCGTCGAAGGTGACGTCGCGTATCCAGTGCAGGCTGTTCTCGATTCCCCAGTGTTGACGCATCCAGGTCATGATCGCGGTAGGGCGGGCGTGCTCGAACGGCAGGCTGCAGATGGCATAGACCACCTCCACGCTGCGCTGGTCGGTGGCGGTGATCAAGCGTTCACGAGTGATCCGGATGATTTGTTTTGCGTAGGGGAAGCCGATTCCTCGTGCAGCGGTGATGATTTGCAGGGTGCGGGTCTCGACACGGCCGTGGCCGCGGGAGTCGTCGGTAGCGGCTGTGGGCACCTCGGCCCAGGGCAGCGCGGTGATACGCGCAAATATTTTGGCTTGGTTGGACTTGACGATCATCAGGTAGTGCGACTTCAAGGTGGCGCAGATCAACTTCGCGGTGACGACCTGGGTATGCATCGCATCCACGGTGACCAGCCACCGCAAGCTACCCGGCAGCAGCGTGAGCAGGGCACGTACGCAGGGAATTTCATTGCTTTTCTCGGCGACAGCGAGTTGACCGAGCACCAATCGGGCACGGTGGGCGAACACCGACACGAGATGCGTGGCTGTCGCTTTGGCGCGTAAAGCACCACGCAGCATCTTGCCGTCCAACGCGATCGGCACCAATCCACTGGGGTCGCTGCTGGCCACGTGTGCAGTGAAGTAACTGCCCATCCTGGCGTTGAGGTCGGCGGGGTCTAGCCGAGACAAAACAGCGCGGAAGGTCTTCTCACTGGGCCGCCGGAACCGGACCCCTAATTGGGCCAACACATCATCGGGAGCGGTGGCCGCCCATGTGGCAAAACCAGCATAGCCGCGCATCCCCGCGGCAGTGGCCAGAACCGCGATCGCCAACAAAGCCATCAGCGAATACCTCCGACCGCGTGGGTCCCTCGGGTCTGGCACCGAGGCCAACACATCGAGAAACTCCGATCCGATGAGCTCGCTGCGCTCACCAGGACTCCAGCGGTCGAACACCTCTGGAACCGACGACACAGGCAATACTGAAACGGTAGGCACGGGCAACTCCAGACCAACGACGAACAGTAACCAACTCGATCGTTCTCCAGATAGCCCGTGCCTACACTCCGGCCCCAATAGCGCGGCACCAAAGATCATCAACCCAGCTCACAAGCCTGCTAATCAACAACGCCGGAGCCCTGAGTGGGCATCGAGAGTGGAATGGACCGTAGTTGCCGACCATTGAGTGACGGTAGTGCGCCCGTTGCAACGAGCGAGGCCATAGGAAAGTTTGTAAGGACGTAGTAAACGAAGCGAACATCTGCGGAAGACGTGTCCGGCATGAACGCAGCCATATTGTTGTCGATACAACTTGGCTGAGCAAGGATCCATTTTCGCTCGAGGAAAACAGCAGCGCCAACCTTCGCGAAGACGATTGCGCCGGTGGGCATGACGATCGTACCGATCTGTTTGCGCTGTGATTCTGAGATGTAGTTGTTCGCCCAAGTCATGAACAGCTGGTTTCCCGCCTTGTTCATGTCAGAGACCTTGAAGAACGGAAACTTGCCAAACGCTGCTCCCTGATGGCTCACTGGAAAGCCGCTCCCGCCCTTGAAGTAGCCAACATCCCCGGCGTGCAGATCTCGCCAGGGCTTCGCGTACCCGGGCAGCCTTGTTCGGCCGGTCAGGAGCTGCTGCATCATCCCCTCCTTGATCGCCTGCTTCTTTGCAATGAGGCGTTCGAAGGTCGAGATCAGCGAATCAGTGTCCATGAGGCGCGCCGCAATCGCCTGTTGCTCAACACGGCCAGGGACTGCGAACAGAAGACTGCGGAGAGTCAAGATAGATAGTTCTTGCCGCGTCGAACCAACTGCAGCCTTCTTCAAAGTCTGCCGAGCTTCAGATGATTGAAGCAGCTGAAACCAAAACTCCGGGTCATGCTCGGCGCGGAGCCGTATCCGCGCGACATCGCGACTGATGTTTCCACGAAATCCTTTGGGAACGAGGCCTATACGTCCGGTTGTTCCCTTGACAGAAACCAGTAGATCGTCACCTGCAACCCGGCTTCTACGATAGGCAGCTTCGATAGCTGGAGCGCTGCGATGCAACTTTGCCATCGAGGGCCTTGGAAGATCTCGAATTGCTACGACAGGCACTCCGCCCTGCGTATTCGGCCCTGGTTGAACGATGCCGTAGCCGATAGGCGCATCCGGTCGTGTCGCGTCAGAAAGAGTGACCCGGTACCAGTCATCTTGTGTCAGCCCAGTCGTCATTTGACCCCCATCGCTAAAAGGTGCTGGGCGACCTTCGCCTGGACGTCGGCAAGCTCCGAGTCGAGCGCGCTGACCGTCTGGGCGTAGCGCTCCCCGAGCTGCTGGATACGCGCCACCAGGTTGTGGGCGAGTGACGTAACCTCGCCGGCAATCCGGCTCCTGACTGTCGCATGCCACTTCTCGTCCAGCACGAGGGAGTTCACATCGTCGTCTTCGGTGAGATTGCCGTACTCCTTCAACACGGCGGCATCGAGTTTTGCCTGGACGTCCTTGACTGCTTTCTTGGCCGCTGCGTCGGCGTCGTAGAGCTTGATCAGGTGCTCAAGCGCCTTGATCTCATCGGGGTCAGATTTCTCGCGCTTAACGACGCGTAGCCGCGCCGCGGCGAGCGCTTTGGTGATCTTGTCCTCGTCCATCGCCGCCGCCAGCAATCCATCCTCGACGGCGTGCTCCTCGACGTATTCCTCGACGGCCTGGGTTGCGACCTCGGCCCTTGCGGTCAGTTCATCGATCTGCGCCTGGGTGTCGTAGTAGTAGGTGGACACCATCAGCGCGGGCGGAACCAAGTCCATCTTGTACTTAATGGCGCTGCGACCGGAGCCCATGACGAGATCAGGTGTCTCGGATAGCTTGCGGTCTTTGTCCTCAATTGTCTTGCGGGGCTAAGCCGCACCGAGCCAGCCGTCGTTCATGATCATGAACACGTCGTCGTGCATCGTAGTTTCATTCCAGTAGGTCATCAGCTGCTCGTAGACGTCGTATTCGTCCAGCAGTGGTATCGACTTGAACCGTGCCAGCAAGTCGTCGCTGATCTCACCGATCAACTCCGCGGGCTTGGTGTTCTCGTCGATCTTCGCCAAGTGCGATCGGCGTGCCGCGAACCACTCATCGACCACTTCATCGACTTTGTGCGCGAATTTCTTGAACTTGGCAGACTCAAGCACCGTCTGATGGACATTTGCGATGTCAATTGCGAGATCGCTGTAACCCGGACGGTTCTCGGTAAACAACACGCTGCGGAGGCCCGGAAAGGCCTGCTAATAATCATCGAGCGCATCGAGATCACGATCGGGGATGCCACCGTGCAGATGAGCGTGTAAGTCCTGAATGTCCTCGGGTGCAGACGAATCGATGTAGCGGGGGATGTTCAGGTTGTAGTCGTTTTTGGCATCGGCGATCTCCTTGAGCGGCACCAAGCGCGAGTAGCGCTCAATCTCGACCTGCTTGTTGAACGTATCGACAATCTTGTGGATATCCTGGCTGCGCAGGCGGTTCTTCGGCCCGTCTTTCATGAAACCCGTGGAGGCGTCGATCATGAACACGCCCGTGCGCCCGGTCGCATTCTCCTTATCAAGTATCACAATGCAAGCTGGAATGCCGGTGCCGTAGAACAGGTTTGGAGGTAGGCCGATGATCCCTTTGATAAAGCCATGTTCGAGCAGTCGCCGGCGGATCGTAGCCTCGGCATGGCCACGGAACAGCACGCCATGCGGCAGGATGATCGCCGCCTTGCCGGTGCTCTTGAGCGACTTCAACACGTGTAACAGGAAGGCGTAATCACCGTTCTTGTCCGGTGGCGTGCCGTACTCAAAACGGCCGTAGTCGTTCTCGAGGCCGTGGTTCCACGACTTGACGGAAAACGGCGGATTAGCGACAGCGAAGTCAAAGGTGCGAAGTGCGGCGCCCTTGGTGAACTGCGGACTAGTGATGGTGTCACCCTTGGCGATCTCGGCGTCCTCGTTGCCGTGCAGCCACATATTCATCTTGGACAACGCCCACGTAGCGTTGTCCTTCTCCTGGCCGTAGATCGTGATACCACGCGGGGCTTCGGCGGCCACCTTGAGCAGCAGCGAGCCAGAGCCACACGTCGGGTCGTAAACGGTCTGATCTTGACGAGTCTTGGCGTTGATGCCCACCACTTTGGCCAGGATTCGCGACCAGGGCTGCTTCTATACGAAAGAGCCGGAAAGCCGTGCCTTACATGCGGCATTTGGCTTTCCGGCGTGACGCCCGTGCTGAGGCAAAAAAAATGGGCACCGCATTCAAGGGTGCCCTTAATGTGTTACAGGCTAAACATAACGCTGTTTAGTTAAATGAAGCCGATTCTCGCTCGGGGTCAGCGCATACGGGTCCTTACAGGCGCATACTCGCGCACCTTCCGCGGTGTCACCAGTCCGAACAATTCGTTAAAGTTCGGCTGCGGCGGATTGATTGCCTGCTGACGGCGTCGGTACTCGACAGCGGCTTGGACGTGCTGCCGCTGCTGTACGGCATTCCGCAGTACTTCAGCGGATGCCGAGTGTACACGCTCCACGACGGCTACAAGGTGGTTAAACCGCATCTGTAGCAGTTCAGCGCGTGATGGTGTACATTCGCACATCGTTTCTTCTCCTTACTTGAAATCACCGAACAGGTCGATATCGCGTTCGGCAGCGCGACGTTCGTTGAAGCGTTTGTTTATCTCATACGCCTGACGCTCGTAGACATTTTCAGCCATAGCCCGCTGCGCTTCGTCGAAGCGCTTCTTGGCTGCCTTGCGCTTCAGTTCGTCGCGCCAGGCGACTTCTTCCATCGCGTCCTCGAAGTCGTCCTGATCCCATTGCCTATGACGTTCTTCGCGCTCTTCCTCACCCCACCTATAACAGGCGTCCTCAAACCACTGAGCCACCTTATAAATGACATACAACGCGACGGCGATTATTACCGCCCAACCGATGATGTTCATATCTATTGCCCCTCGTTAGCAGCGCGACGATCAGCACAGCCTGCACTAATTTTACGTGTTGTGGAATTGTCTACCATTGAATTAATTCAACAATTCATTGCACAATGGAGGGTACAAAAGGAGACAATTCTGATTATGACACCAGAACAAACAGTGCAGCTGATAAACCTGCTCAAAAATAAGCGTAAAGCATCCGGCTTAAGCGTAGCTGAAGTAGGCAGCCGAGCTGGCGTTGACGGCGGAACGGTATGGCGTATCGAGCAAGGCATGATCCCTACCCCGAAGGCGGAGAGCCTCAGGGCGATCGGAGGTGTCCTCGGTATACCGGCCATCGACTTGTTCACGATTGTTGGATGGATTGCGGCTGGCGAGTTGCCCTCGATCGGGCCGTATCTCCGTGCGAGATACCCCAAATTGCCCGAGGACGTGCTGCGGGAGATCGAGACTCACTTTGACGCAGTTGTCCACGAGTACGACCCCAGCTTTGATCTCGCACAAGGAGCTTGAACGTGACTGACCGTAATGACGCCAGCGTCCCTAGTCTCGACCTAGCAGTGACATATCTGCGGGTCTCCACCAAGAAGCAGCTCTACACGGCGATCGACATCGACCCGGACGGCAATTCCATCACTACCCAACGCGAGGTCACCGGTACCAAGGCAGACAGCATGGGGGTGAAGATCGATCGAGAGTTTATAGAGCCCGGGCATTCAGCCAAGACGCTTGACGAGCGCCCGGTGTTCAAAGAACTACTGGCGTATGTCCATCAGCGCCGAGGTATCAAGTACGTCATCGTCTATATGCGCTCGCGCGCTTTCCGCAATCACTTCGACGCAGCGATCGTCCAGACACAACTCAAGAAGCTCGGCGTCCGACTGGTCTCGGCCAAAGAGGACTTCGGCGAAGGCCCGACCGCCGTGGCCATGGAAGGGATGCTCGACATCATGAACGGCCTGCAGAACACTCTGCAGGGTCTGGACGTCCAGACGAAAATGCGCAATAAGGCCAAGGCAGGCGGCACCGTCTCACTCGCCAAATTGGGCTACAAAAACGTACGTGTCGACTACGAAGGCCGCCAGATCAACACCATCGCCCTAGACCCGGAACGAGCACCGCTCGTACGAAAAGCCTGGGAGCTGTACGCGACAGGCGAGTACTCCGTCGAACGGCTAGAAGCGACAATGGCAGACCTAGGCTTGACAGCCCGACCAAACAGGCGCTCCCCCAAGGGGACCCCAGTCTCAGCCTCGAAACTGCACCGAATGCTTAGCGATCCCTACTACGTAGGCTTTGTCACCTATAAGGGCGATATGTACCCCGGTCGCCACGAACCAATCGTCAGTCAAGCTCTCTTCGACCGCGCCCAAGACGTGCTCCATGCTCGCAGCGCCCGAGGACAACGCGATCGCGTCCACCAGCACTACCTCAAGGGAGCGCTGTTCTGCCAACGCTGCCACCACGCGGGACGGACTTCGCGAATGATCTACACGGAAGTCACAGGCAACGGCGGAAAGTACGCGTACTACGCATGCCGAGGACGTCAAGAGGGATTATGCGACCTGCCGCACCTGCGCGTCGAACTCATCGAAAAGGCAATCGCTGAACACTACACCACGCTGCGGCTCCCTGACGATTTCATTCAGGATGTGAGGAGGCTCCTGGCGGATACAGTCAGCGACTCTCAGGCAAACACGCGGGAGTTGCACGCCAGCATGACGCGCCGGTTGAAGCAGATCGATGTGAGGGAATCACGGCTCATCGACCTCGCGGCTGACGGCGAGATGCCACGGGACAAGATTCGCTCCAAGCTCAACGCGCTGAAGATGGAGCGAGCAAACATCGAAGCCAGCCTCGCGAGCACGAGTAAAGAGCTGGCAATCGGAGCATCGGTGCTCCGCGATGCATTGCACCTGGTCGAAGATCCGCAATCGCTATACGCGAACGTACCCAACGAAGTCCGTCGTCACCTAAATCAAACCTTCTATGAGCGCTTCTACATCGATGACACGGAAG
Source organism: Mycobacterium pseudoshottsii JCM 15466 (assembly GCF_003584745.1). Lineage (NCBI taxonomy): Bacteria > Bacillati > Actinomycetota > Actinomycetes > Mycobacteriales > Mycobacteriaceae > Mycobacterium > Mycobacterium pseudoshottsii. Next base: position 2,815,182 of record NZ_AP018410.1, on the reverse strand, counting down.
TTGCCAACGATCAAAGGACGCCGCTGTTCGCTGAGCTAGAGGAGGCAGCGCACGTGTTTGCACAGCATAGGGCGAAGGGCAACTCTGTCCCGACTCAGAGCGACGCAGTAGCCGCTATGAATGAAGAAAACCCCCGTCAAGCAGGGGCTCCTAGATCTACCGGAACGGAGTCGCTCACCTTGGCCAGTATCTTTTCGGTCACTGGTTTGAGTAAGAACGTTCTGGTCGGGCTGACAGGATTTGAACCTGCGACCACTTGACCCCCAGTCAAGTGCGCTACCAAACTGCGCCACAGCCCGTTGCCGCCGATGTCTGCATCGGCAGCAGGTCGAAAGCCTACCTCAGTCCAACCACGCCTCCGCGCAAGGCCCGAGTGACCTGCGCGACACCTGGGCCCGAGCCCAGGTCCGCGGGCCTAGCGCCTGCCGGGGCGCTTGGCCCCCCGCTTTTCGCGGACCCGAACATTGATCCGGATGGGGCTGCCCTCGAACCCGAACGTCTCGCGCAGCCGCCGCTCCAAGAACCGCCGGTAGCCGGCTTCCAGGAAGCCGGTGGTGAACAGCACGAACGTCGGCGGGCGGGCGGTGGCCTGGGTGGCGAACAGGATCCGCGGCTGCTTGCCGCCGCGCACCGGCGGCGGGGTGGCCGCCACCACCTCTTTGATCCAGCTGTTCAACGGGCCGGTCGGGATCCTGGTGTCCCAGGATGCCAGTGCGGTCTCCATCGCCGGCACCAGTTTCTGCACGGCGCGTCCGGTCTTGGCGGAGATGTTGACCCGTTGCGCCCAGCGGATCTGCACCAGCTCGCGATCGATCTCGCGGTCGAGCAGGTCGCGCCGGTCCTCGTCGACCAGATCCCACTTGTTGTAGGCCAGCACCACGGCCCGGCCCGCTTCGATCACCATCGACAGCACCCGCAGGTCCTGTTCGGTGAGCGGTTGGGAGGCGTCGATCAGCAGCACCACCACCTCGGCGGCGTCGATGGCCCCGCGCGTGCGCACCGAGGCATAGAACTCGTGTCCGCTGGCCTGGCCGACCTTGCGGCGCAAGCCCGCGGTGTCGACGAACCGCCACACCTTGCCGCCCAGTTCGATCAGCGAGTCCACCGGATCGACGGTTGTGCCCGCGACGTCGTGCACCACCGAGCGCTCGTCGCCGGCCAGCTTGTTCAGCAGCGAGCTCTTACCCACGTTGGGCTTGCCGACCAGCGCCACCCGCCGCGGTCCCCCGCCCGCGGAGACCGACTCGGCCACCTCGGGCAGCTTTTTCAACACCGTGTCGAGCAGATCTGCCACGCCGCGGCCGTGCATGGCGCTGATGGCGTGGGGCTCGCCGAGGCCCATCGACCACAAGGTCGCCGCGTCGGCTTCGGCCTTGTCGCTGTCGACCTTGTTGGCCGCCAGGAACACCGGTTTGCCCGAGCGCAGCAGGATGCGGGCTGCCGCCTCGTCGGCGGTGGTGGCACCGACGGTGGCATCGACCACCAGGACCACCGCGTCGGCGGTGCGCATCGCCACCGACGCCTGCTCGGCCACCAGCTGCTGTAGCCCCTTGGCGTCGGGCTCCCATCCCCCGGTGTCTTGGACGACGAACCGGCGTCCATTCCACAAGGCGTCGTAGGAGACGCGGTCACGCGTCACGCCCGGGATGTCCTGCACCACGGCTTCGCGCCGGCCCAGGATCCTGTTGACCAGGGTTGACTTTCCGACGTTGGGCCGGCCCACGATCGCCAACACCGGGGCAGGCGCGGCCTCGGCCAGGTCGGCCAGATCGGCGTCGTCGAGCTCCCAATCGCTTTCGTCGGACCAGGTGCCGTCTTGCGTCACCGCGCCGCACCGCTTCGCTGCGTCACCAACTCGGTCAGATGAGCGATCACCTCGGCCTCGGTCATCTCGCTGGTATCGACGACGATCGCATCCGCCGCCGCGCGCAACGGCGACACCGCCCGGGTCGAGTCGAGGTGGTCGCGCCGACGCACATCGGCCAGCACCGCCTCGTAATTGTCGGCCAGGCCGGACGCGACGTTTTGGTCGTTGCGCCGCCGTGCCCGCGTCTCGGCCGACGCGGTCAGGAAGATCTTCACCCGCGCATCGGGGAACACCACGGTGCCGATGTCGCGGCCCTCCACGACGATGCTGTCCGTCCCCTCGGCCATCGCGCGCTGCAGATTGACCAGCCGCTGGCGCACCGACGACACCGCCGACACCGCCGAGACCGCCCGCGTCACGTCGTCACCGCGGATCTCGGCGGAAACGTCTTCTCCCGAAAGGAAAAACTTGCTGGCGTCCGGGTCGTATCCCACCGACAATTGCGCGCTCGCCGCGCAATCGGCCACCGCCTGCTCGTCGGCCGGGTCGATTCCGGCGCGCAGCACGGCCAGGGTGACCATCCGGTACATCGCCCCGGTGTCCAGGAACCGTGATCCCAGACCGCGAGCCAATCCCCTTGACACCGAGGATTTTCCGGTGCCGGCCGGGCCGTCGATCGCGACGACTAACCCGACCGGCGCGGGCTCATTCGTTCCGCTCGTTCCGCTCGTTCCGGCACTCACTACGCTCGTTCCGCTCGTTCCAACACTCACTACGCTCGTCCGCTCGTTTCACTCAATACGCTCATGCCGCTCACAGCCCAACCGCCTTGTACAGCTGGCCGATTTCGTCGCGGCGTAACGCCCGGACACTGCCCGGGCGCTGTTCGCCCAGCGACACCCCACCGATATCGATGCGCACCAGCGCCTGCACCGGAAATCCCACCGCGGCCAGCATCCGGCGCACGATTCGATTCCGGCCCTCGTGCAGTGTCACCCGTACCAATGTCTTGCCGGGTATCGCATCCACCACGGCGAATCCGTCGACGCGGACCGGCCCGTCCTCCAATTCGATTCCCGCCCTGAGCTTTTTACCCAGACCCCGCGGTACCGTCCCGGCGACGGTGGCCAGATACGTCTTGGGCACCTCGTGGGAGGGATGCATCAGCCGGTGTGCCAGCTCACCGTCGTTGGTCAGCAGGATCAGCCCTTCGGTGTCGGCGTCCAACCGCCCGACGTGAAAGAGGTTCTTGTTGCCCCGGACCTTGCGCTCGATCAGGTCACCGATACACGGCCGGCCGCGGTCGTCGGACATGGTCGAGTGCATGCCGCGCGGCTTGTTGAGGGCCAGGTAGACCAGCGAATCATCGAGAATGACCCGGACTCCGTCGACCCGGATCAGCGAGGTGTCCGGGTCGACCCGGGTCCCCAGCTCGGTGACCACCTGGCCATCCACCTCGACGCGCCCGTCGATGATCAGCTTCTCCGCGGCCCGCCGCGAGGCAATCCCCGCCTGGGACAACACCTTTTGCAGGCGGATGCCGCGTTCCTGTTCGAAATCCTCGGTGTCTGTCATCAGTCTCGGTCCACATCGAAGGTCACCGACTGATCGGAGGGCTGGGTGCCGGCGAGTTTCATGAATCGCGGGTCGGTGTCCAGCGAGGCGCTCAGGTCCTCGATGCTGTCGATGTCGGGCAGCAGCGGCGCGATATCGGGCAGTTCGGTCAGCGACGTCAACCCCAACCGCTCCAGGAACAACTCGGTGGTCGCAAACGTCACCGCACCGCTGTCCTCATCGTTGCCCACCTCGGTGATCAGGCCGCGCGCCAGCAGGGTTCGCATCACGGCATCCACGTTGACCCCGCGCACCGCGCTCACCCGCGCCCGCGTGACCGGCTGACGGTAGGCCACCACCGCCAGCGTCTCCAAAGCCGCCCTGGTGAGCTTGGTTCGGGCGCCATCGAGCAACAGCTTCTCCACATAGGGCGCGAATCGGGAGCGGGTGTACAACCGCCAGCCCTCGCTGTTGTGCCGCAGGTCGATGCCGCTGTCGCGTTCGATGAGTTCGTCGGCCATCAGCCGCAGCTTGGCCGCCACCCGGTACACCGGTTGGTCGATCACCGTCGCCAGCGTCTCGGCGGTCACTGGGGTGTCGATCACCAGCAGCAGCGCCTCCAGCACCGAGCCGAGTTCTTCGGGTTCCATCTCGGCGGGCTCGGCGATGTCGGGAATGCCCGAGGACAGTTCCGAGCCCAGCTCGGGATCGGGTACTTGTTCGGTCATTATTGATCTCGCACTTCTACCAAGGCTTCGCTGGTCGGTCGTTCCCCGGTCCACGAAACCTGGAGCACGCCAAGGGGCTCTGACTGGTCGAATGCTACCGCCCTGCTCCGATACAGTTCGAGCAGCGCCAGGAAGCGGCCGACGATCTCCATTGGCGCCGTGCAGTCGGCCACCAGCTCCGAAAACGATGCCCACTGGCCGGTGCCGCGCGACTCCAGCATGGTCAGCAGGTGCTTGGCCTGCTCGGGAACCGACACCGTCTGTTCATGCAGGTGCCCGATGGCCACCGTGGGCACCGGCCGCGGAGTCAGCGCGACCGCGGCGATCTGGGCGAAGCGCTCGGCGTCAACGCCGAGCATCACCTCGGGAAGTAGCGTGGCGTAGCGATCCTCGAGCGACACACCCCGCGGGTAGCTGCGCAGCGCGGTGGCCTCCAGCTCGGCGAACATCTCGGCGACGTGCTTGAACGCGCGGTACTGCAGCAACCGGGCAAAGAGCAGGTCACGAACCTCGAGCAGGGCGAGGTCCTCTTCATCGTCCATCCGGCCGGCCGGCAGTAGCCGCGCCGCCTTGAGGTCCAGCAAGGTCGCGGCCACCACCAAGAACGCGGTGGTCTCCTCCAGGTCCAGCTGGGCGCCGATGGCTTTGGTGTAGGCGATGAAGTCGTCGGTGACCTGGTGCAACGCCACCTCGGTGACGTCGAGTCGGTGCGCAAAGATCAGCTGTAGCAGCAGGTCGAACGGCCCCTCAAAGTTGGTCAGCCGTACTCGGAAACTGTCCGGGTAGCCGTTCTGAGGTTCCGCCGCTGAGCTCTCGGTGCCGTTCACACGCCGAATCGGTCGATGAACTCACGGGCCAACGCGCGATAGGCCAAGGCGCCAGCGGACTTGGGGGCCCACGTCGTAATGGGTTCGCCGGCGACGCTGGTCTCCGGGAAACGAACCGTGCGGGTGATCACGGTATCGAACACTAGGTCACCGAATCGTTCGACGACGCGGGCCATGACCTCCCGGGAGTTGACCGTGCGCGGGTCATAGCGGGTGAGCAGGATGCCGCTGATGTCCAGCCTGGGGTTCAGCCGGTCGCGCACCTTCTCCACGGTGTCGGTCAGCAGCGCCAGGCCACGCAGCGAGAAGTACTCGCATTCGGTCGGGATGACGACACCGTCGGCGCAGGCCAGCCCATTGACGGTAAGCAGCCCCAGGGAGGGCTGGCAGTCGATCAGCACGTAGTCGTAGCGATCCAGCACCGGGTAGAGCGCCCGCCCCAGCGTCTGTTCCCGGCCCACCTCGTTGACCAGCTGAATCTCGGCGGCCGACAGGTCGATGTTGCTGGGCACCAGGTCCAGGTTCTTCACCCGGGTATGGATGAGCACGTCATCGACGGACACCCGGGGCTCCACCAGCACGTTGTGGATGGTCTTTTCCAGCTCGTAGTGGGCCACTCCCAGGCCCGCCGACAGCGCACCCTGGGGATCCATGTCCACCAGCAGCACTCGTCGGTCGTACTCGGCCAGCGCGGCGCCCAGGTTGATGGTCGACGTGGTCTTGCCCACCCCGCCCTTCTGGTTGCACATCGCAACGACCTTGGCGGGCCCGTGTGAGCTCAGCGGCTTGGGGTCTGGGATAGCCCGCGGTGGCCTACCGGTCAAGCCGACCGAGACACCGCTGTCTGGGTGATCGTTCATGCCCGATCGCGATGCGTTGTGAAGCACGTCAGGGTGGACATCGCAGGAAAGTCTAACGGCTGCGTCCGCCTGCGCCGGGAGACCCGCAGGCAACCATCAATGCCCGATCGCGCTCGCCCGGCGGTGGGAGCCGTCAGCGATGCCTTGTCAGGCCGCGATCACCGGCAAAGCGGCTAGACCGTCGACGCCTCCAGGATGTCGTCGAACATCTGCGAGTAGAAATGGATGGTCATGCGACGACCCTGGACGATTGAGTCGAAGCCGGAATCTCGGACCAGGTTGTTCACCGCCTTTTTCACATCTTCGATGTGTTTGACGTCGAATCCCGAATGCGCCCGCAGAAACGTCGTCTGTTTCGGTTCGAATCCATATTGCTCGACCAGTTCCCGCGCCACGACTCCGGTGAGGGTCGCGCCTACCGCCTCGGTGACGCTGGCGACACCGAGTATCCCCAAGGGGTTGCCATATGTGGCCAGGTAGTAGCCCTGCGAGATGATGCCCCACGCCCCAGCCATCGGAGGCTCCGCTAGAACGCACTCGGGATCCTCGCCATAGGCCCGCAGATCGTTGACGGCCATCAGGTCGTGGTTGTTCTCTTCGTGCGATTCATCAAAGAACCAATCCCGGAGTTTCCGATCTTCGTTTCCGAGCCGGGCGCCGGCGAGCGAATAAATTCGGGTTGTATGGCAAACGACATGATACATTTCGCGAAGGTAACGAATGTAATGCTCCCGCTTCATTCGCCCCTCCAGCACCAGCGCCAGTCCCGGATGATTATCGATCCGCTTGTCATAAATCTCCGTGGTGCTCGCAACCAACCGATCGAACCTACTCATTGTTTTCTCCCCTCGGGGCGCTCGCCGGACATCAAAGGAGATCGTCTAGAACTCGCCAATAGCGGTTACAAAGACAACCCGCGTCACGGCGTCTGATTCAACCACGTCCGTCGATAACTGGACAAGGTCTCGTGTTAACTCTTCAAGAATTCCAGGTGCACCCCTCTTGCCCGGCCGGAATGTGCTTAGCGCCAGTGGGCATGTGCCAATTACCAACACGGCTTGACGAGCCGGCGGATCGACTTGCCCAACGGCGGCGGCAATCAGCGGCCGGTTCTCATCCCCGAAAATCGACGGCCATGCCCAACTGGCCCCGGGCATCAGCGCCGCGACCAACGCGCCCGATCGCGGTCGTGAAGCGTCGCGCCAGCGTGCCCAACGCGGCGCATAAATCGCCTTTACCTGCTATTACAGCACGGCAACTCAGGAGACATCTACGCAGTGAGACACACCGTCCAGGGGGCGACCCAGGTGCGCCTCAACCAGCCAGACTGCAACGATCGATGAGACGCCGCCGCGTCGACCCCAAGGTGCGACAGATGGCGATGATCCCCCCGGCGCATCAAGATCGGGATAATTCGGAAGGCAATCACCAGCCATCGCGATTGGCGTTAGAATTCACCAAGTCACGAATTATCCCGATGCAAATAATTCATCGAGTTCTGAATTAGTCGCCGCCCCAGCGCGCCGACCTGTTCTCGTAGCTAAATCCGAATCACATATGTGGTTTTTCAATAAAACTCCACCATTGCCCCGGCGCCTCGGATACGGTGATCATCGACGAACGCAGTACCCGCCAATCGGTGCGATAGTAGGTAGCTTCTGATGGTCCACAAAATTAGCGGCGACCATTTGCGGCTTCGGGCGAGCCCCAGGGCTCCGGCGTTGTTGATTAGCGGGCTTGTGAGCTGGGGAATTGTGGATTGAGGAGGTCTAGGCGGCGGTTGGCGGTCAAAGCGGTGATCCGGCAGGCTTCGGCGATGTTGTCGGCGCCGTTGAGGCGGTGCAGATTGATCGCGGTGTTGCGTAGCGTTGCTAGGACCTGTGCGCCGTTTCCGGTATGTGCCCTTTGACGGTCTTCGTCGAAGGTGACGTCGCGTATCCAGTGCAGGCTGTTCTCGATTCCCCAGTGTTGACGCATCCAGGTCATGATCGCGGTAGGGCGGGCGTGCTCGAACGGCAGGCTGCAGATGGCATAGACCACCTCCACGCTGCGCTGGTCGGTGGCGGTGATCAAGCGTTCACGAGTGATCCGGATGATTTGTTTTGCGTAGGGGAAGCCGATTCCTCGTGCAGCGGTGATGATTTGCGGGGTGCGGGTCTCGACACGGCCGTGGCCGCGGGAGTCGTCGGTAGCGGCTGTGGGCACCTCGGCCCAGGGCAGCGCGGTGATACGCGCAAGTATTTTGGCTTGGTTGGGCTTGACGATCATCAGGTAGTGCGACTTCAAGGTGGCGCAGATCAACTTCGCGGTGACGACCTGGGTATGCATCGCATCCACGGTGACCAGCCACCGCAAGCTACCCGGCAGCAGCGTGAGCAGGGCGCGTACGCAGGGAATTTCATTGCTTTTCTCGGCGACAGCGAGTTGACCGAGCACCAATCGGGCACGGTGGGCGAACACCGACACGAGATGCGTGGCTGTCGCTTTGGCGCGTAAAGCACCACGCAGCATCTTGCCGTCCAACGCGATCGGCACCAATCCACTGGGGTCGCTGCTGGCCACGTGTGCAGTGAAGTAACTGCCCATCCTGGCGTTGAGGTCGGCGGGGTCTAGCCGAGACAAAACAGCGCGGAAGGTCTTCTCACTGGGCCGCCGGAACCGGACCCCTAATTGGGCCAACACATCATCGGGAGCGGTGGCCGCCCATGTGGCAAAACCAGCATAGCCGCGCATCCCCGCGGCAGTGGCCAGAACCGCGATCGCCAACAAAGCCATCAGCGAATACCTCCGACCGCGTGGGTCCCTCGGGTCTGGCACCGAGGCCAACACATCGAGAAACTCCGATCCGATGAGCTCGCTGCGCTCACCAGGACTCCAGCGGTCGAACACCTCTGGAACCGACGACACAGGCAATACTGAAACGGTAGGCACGGGCAACTCCAGACCAACGACGAACAGTAACCAACTCGATCGTTCTCCAGATAGCCCGTGCCTACACTCCGGCCCCAATAGCGCGGCACCAAAGATCATCAACCCAGCTCACAAGCCTGCTAATCAACAACGCCGGAGCCCTGCGCCTTCAAGACATGCCGGCGGCGGCAAGCAGCTCGCTGCGCATCATGCGGCGCCGGCACCCATGAGTTCCGAAGTCACGGTGCCCACGGCAAGCGACCACGGCACCCTGACCAGCACCACAGCTCACGCGTTCCCCCTCATCGACGCCGGTGTGTTCGAGCGTTCAGTCGATGAGAAGCGTGAATGCAGTACCCATGACGCGCCCCCGCGTGCGGGCGAAAACCAAGGAGGTTGAAGTCAAGTGGAGTGGCTGGCCGAGTACGAACAAATCAGAGATCAGTATCACGCCATCGGGGTGCGACATCGTGCCGCGCTGGCAGAACGCTGGGCACAGCGGCAATTCCCGCACGATCTATGGTGCGATGTTGCTGACGCCGGCTTGTTCCGCGCCGCGCTCGGCGGACAGATGAAGCGGCAGGTATTGACCTACGCCGCGGCGACACATGGCCTGACGAGCGGATCGTGCCACCTGGGGTTCAACATCTCCACGGGCGTCCAAGCGATCTTGACGATTCCCATCCTCGATCAATACGCCAGCCAGGAGGTGCGGGAGGCATACTTGGCGCCCGCGGTTTCAGGGAAGATCATCCTGGCATTCGCGACAACGGAGCCCCACGGCGGTAGCGACGCCTTTCATCCCGAGACTCGCCTGCGCCGAGGTCCTGGCGGTCTCTACCTCGACGGCGCCAAATGGCACATCACCAACGCACCGATCGCCGACGTAATCCTCGTCTGGTGCGCTGACGAGGCCACGGGCGGTATGTCCGCGGTGCTGGTGGAATCGTCGTGGCCCGGTGTGAACTGCTCGCCTCCGCTGGCCCCCGCCGGCATGCGCACCTCGCCGGTAGGTTCGATCAGATTCGATAGCGTCGCGATACCCAAGATTCATGTGCTCGGCGCTGGCCGTGGTAACGAAATTCTTCATGGGGTCATCGGCCCCGAACGGCTGCTCAGCGGTTTCGGCACGATCGGCATCTTGGACCAGGTACTCGACCAGATGCTCGCCTTCTCGATCAACCGTCAGGTTCGCGGCAAGCCGATAGCGACCCACCAGCACATTCAGCGCCGTATCTCCGATGTGGCGGTGAGCAGGCTGATGACCATCGCGTTGGCTCATTCGACTCTTGACCGCTACCTGCGCGACGAATCCATCGATCTCGAGTCCGCGGCGCTCAAGCTGTACGGGATGCAGGCGGGCTTTGACGGCTGCATTGACGCGATGGAGTTGTGCGGCAGTTACGGGCTTCAGGAAGAAGCACGCCTTTACCAATGTGCGCTCGACTTTCTCTGCGGCTCCGTGGCGGGCGGTACCGAGGAGGCGATGCGGCTCGTGATTGCGCGTGAACTAGCCAAGAGCCATCACGAGCGATCGTCGAAACCGTTGCAGGAGAGCCGCGCCGACGAGGGATCAAGCAATGTCGCATCCCTGCGGCAGTGGGAACGGGTCCGCGGCGTAGGGGCCTAGCGTCAAATCCATGAGAGGGAATGCCGGTGAGTATCAATCCGTTCGACGATGAGGCTGGGACCTTCTTGGTTTTGGTCAACCACGAAGAGCAGCACAGCTTGTGGCCGACCTTCGCTGATGTGCCAGCAGGCTGGCGGGTGGTCCATGGCGAGGGCACGCGTGCCGAGTGTCTGGACTACATCGAGCAGAACTGGCCCGACATCCGACCAAAGAGCTTGCGGGACAGACTGGCCCGGGACCAGCCGGCGTAATGGCGGACATTTCGATCCGGACAGGTCTTCGGTAGGCACGACGTAGAGATGACCGTGGATCACCACCAAATACTTCGCGATTCGGGGCGCGCTCTCGAGCCGGCCGAGTCGGGGTTTGCGCTGACGCGGGGACAGCTTGATATCTGGTTTTCCCAGGAGATCGGCCGTTCGCCGCAGGAGTGGTACAACAGCGGATTCGCAGTCATTGCCGGATCGGTGACGCCCGATCTGCTGAGCCAGGCGATTCGGCAGGTGGTGGGTGAGGCCGAACCGCTAAGGGCCGCCATCATCGAGGCTGACGGGCATGTCGTTCAGAAGGTGGTCGACTACCCGAATCTGGAGGTTCCATTCCACGACCTGAGAAGCTGTGCCGATCCCGTTGCGGAAGCCAATCGGCGCGGGTTGGCGATGCATCGAGAGCCGATGCCGTGGAACGGTCCGCTGTTCAAGTTCGCGCTTTTTCAGGTGGCCTCCGAAGAGTTCTATCTTTTCGTGTCCATCCACCATGTGGTCGTCGACGGATTCGGCTATGCCCTCCTTGTCAATCGGATCGCCCTGGTCTATTCCGAGTTGAGTTCTGGCGCACCGGTTTCACCAACGTTCTTCGGGTCGTTGCAGACCCTGGTTGCCGCCGAGGCGGAATACGAACAGTCCGATGACTACCGAGCGGACCTGGCCTACTGGAAAGAGACTCTGGATGGCGTAACGGATCACAGCCTGGCTCACGCCGACGGTGACCGCGGCCCCTCGGCGACCTCGGTGTCGGTCGAGATTGACCCTGCGGTCGTGGACCGAGCCGAGCAGCTTGCCCAGCTGGCCGGTGTTCGTCGATCGTCGGTGATCACCGCGGCATGTGCACTGATGGTGCGTCAAAGGCAAGGCGGCCCAAAGGTAGTCCTCGATTTCCCGGTCAGCAGGCGGACAAGCCCACAACTGATGACGATTCCGGGGATGCTTTCCGGCACTGTGCCGTTGGTGTTGACGGTGCCACCCGATGCCGAGGTCAACGCCTTCTGCCAGCATGTGGAGTCCCAGATCAAGCAAGCCGTGCGGCATCAACGCTTCCCCATGCACATCCTGGAAAGCGGCGCCTACCAGCAGTTTAATGAGAATTCGGCCGGTGCGGTCAGTGTCAATTTCATGCCGTCGGTAACCCTGGCGCCGTTCGGCGGCGCTGCCAGCACAGTAACGATCCTCAGCTTTGCCCAGGGCGAGCAGTTCGGCATGGTCTTCACCAAAGATGGTGGCCGGCTCTTCCTGCATACCGTGGGAAGCGGCGGGCCATTTGCTGATCTTGACGTCTCAGACCTCGCTGCCCGGTTGCAGGCCGTGTTGACGGTGATGGCTGCCGAGCCGGGGCGGCGGTTGTCGTTGATTGATCTGCTCGATCCCAACGAGCACGAACGTCTTGATGACTGGGGCAACCGGGCCGCCCTCACCAAGGCGGTCCCGACCCCGGGATCACTGCCGGCGTTGTTTGCCGCCCAAGTCGCACGCACACCAGAGGCAACCGCCATAACCGACGGCGACGTATCCCTAACCTATGCCCAACTCGACGCCCAAAGCACCCAACTGGCACAGGCGTTAACCGCACTCGGAGCACGCCCCGGCGAACTGATCGCACTGCTACTACCACGAACACACCGCGGGATCATCGCCATCCTGGCCGTCCTCAAAACCGGAGCCGGCTACCTACCCATCGACCCGATGCACCCCGACACCCCACGACCTCGCCTACATCATCTACACCTCCGGCAGCACCGGCACCCCCAAAGGCGTCGGCATCACCCACCACAACGTCACCCAACTACTGAACTCCTTCGACCCCCAATCAACCGCAATCCTGTTCTCCCCCAACCGAGTATGGACCCAATGGCACTCCTACTCCTTCGACGTCTCGGTCTGGGAAATCTGGGGAGCACTGCTATCCGGCGCACGACTGGTCGTCGTACCCGAACACACCGCAAAATCCCCCGACGAACTGCACGCCCTGCTGGTAGCCGAGCATGTCGAAGTGTTGACCCAGACTCCCTCGGCGGCGGCGGCGTTGTCGCCGCAGGGATTGGAGTCGGTCACGCTGGTGGTCGGTGGTGAGGCATGCCCGGCGGGCCTGGTGGACCAGTGGGCGCCCGGGCGGACGATGATCAATGCCTACGGCCCCACCGAAGCCACGATCTACGCGGCGATGAGCTCACCGCTGGTGCCGGGGTCTGGAGCCACACCGATCGGCTCGCCGGTAGCCGGCGCCTCGCTATTCGTCTTGGATGGGTGGTTGCGGCCGGTGCCCGTCGGGGTGGTCGGCGAGTTGTATGTCGCCGGTGGCGGTGTCGGCCTTGGGTATTGGCGTCGGGCAGATCTGACCGGCACACGATTTGTCGCCTGCCCATTCGGCCAGACACCGGGCACCCGGATGTATCGCACCGGAGACCTGGTGTGGTGGGGCACCGACGGACAACTGCGCTACCTCGGTCGCGCCGACAACCAAGTCAAAATCCGCGGATTCCGCATCGAGCCCGGCGAAGTCGGCGCGGCCCTGAGCCGAATGGCCGGAGTCGACCAAGCCGTGGTCATCGCCCGCCACGACCACCCCGGAGACCCCCGCCTGGTCGGCTACTTCACCGGCAACGCCGACCCCACCGAACTACGCGCCGCACTAGCCACCCAACTGCCCCACTACATGGTGCCCACAGCCCTGATCCCCATCGCCGAACTGCCACTGACCGTCAACGGCAAACTCGACACACGCGCCCTACCCGCCGTCCAATACGGCCACACCCAACGCTACCGAGCCCCCGACACCCCCGCCGAACAAACCCTGGCCGCAATATATGCCCAGGTCCTAGGACTCGACCGGGTAAGCGTCGACGACTCCTTCTTCGACCTCGGCGGCGACTCCCTATCCGCCATGCGAGTGGTCTCGGCGATCAACACCACGCTGAACACCGATGTGGCGGTGCGAGTCTTATTTGACGCACCCACCGTCTGCGCCCTGGCCCAAAAGCTAAGGGCACCCGAGAGTTCGGTTGAGATCGTGCCCGTGGAGGTGCTCCAAGACGGTTGCGGTCTGCCGCTTTTCTGCTTGCCTCCCGGCGGCGGCATCAGCTGGGCTTACCGGAACCTCAGCCCTTACCTGGATTGCCCGATCGTCGGTCTGCAGCAGATCCACGACGGCCCGGAATCGGTTCGTGAACTCGCGAGTGCCTACGCCGACGCCATCCAAACTCACGATCCCGAAGGCCCCTATCAGCTTCTCGGCTGGTCGTTCGGCGGGGTCACTGCCCACCAGGTTGCCGTTGAGCTGCAACAGCGCGGCGCCGTTGTGGTGCGCCTGATAGCGCTCGACCCGATCCTCATCCGGGATGCATCCACCGCCACGGTGGTCAGCGAATCCGACGTCTTGGAGGCAATCCTGCAAGCGGTCGGAGTGGCTGCCGAACAGTACTGCCGCCCGCTGACGTACTCCCAAGCACAGACGTTGATTCAGCAGGAGGTAGACGCGGAATTCGCGCTGCCGTCGCGCCGACTTGTGCAGATCATGGTTGCCAACGCGAACACCAACCTACAACTCAATGCCCAACACCAGCCCGGCATCTTCGCCGGCCGCATGGTCCTGTTCTCGGCACAACCGGTCCGCAGCGGCGCCGACCTTCAGCAATGCTGGCGGCAATATGTTGCCGGCGAAGTCACCGAATACCCCGTCAACTGCACACACGAAGAACTGCTCAACCCCGCCGCCCTCAAAACGTTCGGTGACCTGATCCGAGCGGCCCTGGACCAGCCGTGAAGGTCTACCGATCGATCGAGCCAGCGATTTTCGTTGAACGGCGACGCCCTCATCGACGGACTCTCCGGGCGCCACGCGGGCGCCAATCCACAACAAAAAGCGAATCGCATTCTAGAATTCCGGGCGCGACACGGGACTGCCCGCAGCTCCCGATCCTGAGCCAGACCGACCGTCGTTAACATCACCGACATCTACGTGTCCCCCGTTCGGGGGACACGTCCTCGCTATCCGGTGGACACGACATGAACATTCGGTGGACAAAGCGCTTATTTTTGAGCCTAATTAACATACTTGTTACATGGCCGAAATTCTTTAGTAACACGCCGCCCGGCATATTAGTTGCAGTAGGGCATAGTTTTACTCGTTAACTGCTTAGCGACGACGATGTCGCGTCTGAGCACCCGGCCCAAGCGCTAGGCGGTTTTGGATGACCCTAGACCTCTCCATTGGGTTAAACGCCCTATGGGGTAGCGCTGCGCTGCCGCAGATCGAGACCGGCGCCGACGAGTTGCTTCTCGCCGCCGACCGGGCGATCGAGGTCGCGGAGCTACGGGAGTTGGCTACGGCGCCCGCCACCGCCGGTGTTGTCGGCGACATCGCCCCACCAGTCGTGCTGGACTATGGCGCACTGCCTCCCGAGGTCAATTCAGGTCGCATGTATGCCGGCCCGGGAGCCGGGTCGTTGCTGGCCGCCGCGTGCGCATGGGACAACCTCGCCGCCGAGTTGCACGTCACCGCGGCCGGCTACGATTCGGCGATCTCGGAGCTGACCGGCATCTGGTGGTTTGGTCCGGCCGCGGAGTCGATGGTGGCCGCCGTCCTGCCGTTCGCCAGCTGGCTCAGTGCGACCGCATCGGTGGCCGAGCAGGCGGGGATTCAAGCCCGCGCCGCGGCCGCGGCCTATGAGATGGCCTTTGCGCTGACGGTGCCGCCGCCGGTGATCGCGAGCAACCGGGCATTGCTGGCCGCACTGATCGCGACGAACTGGTTCGGGCAAAATTCGGCGGCGATCGCCGCCACCGAACTTCACTACGCCGAGATGTGGGCGCAAGACGCCGGGGCGATGTACGAATACGCAGGTAGCTCCGCGACCGCCTCGCTTTTGGCGCCGTTCTCGCTGCCGCCGCAGACCAGCGATCCAAGCGGGTTGGCCAGGCAGGCCGCAGCAACAGCAAACAACTCCGGAACGACGGTGTCGAGGTCCAGCGCCAGCCTGGCGGGCAGGTCCAGCGCGGCCGCGCGACTCGGGCAACAGGCTTCCAGTGCCGCAGCGACGACGACGCCGACGTGGCAGGAACTCTGGATCGAACTGATGAGCTCGTTCACCACCGCCGAGGGGTTCGTCTACGACAGCGGCGGCTTCACTCTGATTGCCCTGTCGATATTCGGATCGTTGGCGTGGAAGAGCGGAGAAGCCGCGGCCGAGGGCGTAGCCGGTGCCGCCGGCATGGGTGGATTTGCCGCCTTCTCGGGCGGGTTGGCCCAATTTGGCGGGGCCCCGCCGATTGCCACCTCCGCTTTGGCCTCCAAGGTCGGGCCGATGTCGGTGCCGCCGACCTGGCCCGGTTCGTCGGCAGCGTCGACGGCGTTTTCGGCTGCCAATTCGGAGGTCGACACGATCGGGCTATTGGGCCTGATCACCGGCGTACCACCGCGCAACCAAGGTCAGGCGGGTCGCAATTTCGGCCGCCGCTACGGGGCCCGGCTCCGGGTGATGTGCCGCCCCCCGAACGCCGGATAGCACACAGAGTGCACAGAGCGCGCACACACAATTGAAAAACGACTCAGGCTTGACTGCCAGGTAATTCAAATAGCGGTCGAAAGATTTTTGAAAGCAGCAAAGAGGAAGTGATATGGCGACAATAATAGGTGAATCAGAGTTGCGATCGGCATCCCTGATTTATTGGCGCGATATCAGTTCGGACATGAGCGCCTCGACGGCGGGCCGCGACAAGGCAAGGAGTTCGTAGCGATGGATTTTGGGGCTTTGCCACCGGAGGTGAACTCCGGGCGCATGTACACCGGGCCGGGCTCGACGCCGATGGTCTCCGCCGCCTCCGCCTGGAACCGGTTGGCTTCCGAGCTCTCGTTCACCGCCGACGGCTACGAGCGAGTGATCAAGGCGCTATCCGGCGAAGAGTGGTTCGGACCGGCCTCCGCGATGATGCTGGAAGCGATCACGCCCTATGTGACGTGGATGCGCTCCACCGCGGTGCAAGCCGAACAGGCGGCCAAGCAGGCAGAAGCCGCGGTCGCCGCGTTTGAGGCCGCGTTCACCGGCGTGGTGCCCCCGCCCCTGATCGCGTCCAATCGCATGCAGCTGATGACCCTGATGGCGCGGAACATCTACGGGCAGTACACCGCCGAGATCGCTTCCCTGGAAGCGCAGTACGCCGAGATGTGGGCGCAGGACGCCAGGGCGATGTACACCTACGCGGGGTCCTCCGCGAGCGCCACAAAGATCACCGCGTTCACCCCGCCGCCGGAAACCGCCAATCCCGCCGCCTCGGCGCTGCAGTCCAATGCCACCTCCACCGCCGCGGCCACCGCGGCGGGCGCGGCGCAGAGCACGCTGGCCGGAGTCATTTCGCAGCTGCCGAACGCACTGACGAGCCTGACGTCGCCGATCGCCTCGGCGCTGACGTCGGCCGCCTCACCGGCGACGTGGATCGACTGGTTGGTCAACTGGTATCTACCGATTTCCCAGCTGTTCTACAACACGGTGGGCCTGCCGTACTTCGCGATTGGTATCGGTAGCTACCTCATCACCTCCGAGCGGGCGCTCGGGTTGATCGGCCCCGAAGCCGAAGCCGCCGCCGGTGCCGGCGCAGCGGAGGCCGCCGCCGGCGCCGCACCCGCAGCCTTGGGCGGCGCGGGGCCAATCGGTGCCGGGCTGGGCAACGCGTCCGCCCTGGGCAAGTTGTCGGTGCCGCCTTCCTGGCCGGGATCGGGCCTCGACGTGCCCCCAAGCGTGAGTGCGGGCGGCCCCCTGGCCAGCGACATCGTCAACCCGCCAGAGGCCTCCGCACCCGGAAGCCTGCTGGGCGGAATGCCGCCGGCCCGCGGCCCCGGCGGTGCCGCGGCCGGAGCCGGTCCCCGCTACGGGTTCCGGGTCACCGTGATGGCACGGCCACCGTTCGCGGGCTGACACTTTCCGCGCCATGTCATCGGTACCAGCTCGTCGTCGCTTCGGCGGCGTTGGCCGGCGCCCACCGATGACCGTGAGTTCGAGGCGGCATCGAGGCGACGGGCCTTGTCCGCCGATGGCGAGTTGCTAGGAGCCACAACCGTGCCAGACACCGGCCAGCAGGGCAGTTCCGACCAGCTCGACGCCAGGCTGCTGAAGATCGCCGGAGTCTGTGTCCTTGGCTCGATGATGGCGATCGTAGACACCACGGTCGTCACCGTCGCGCAGCGCACTTTCGTCTCCACCTTCGACTCCCCGCAGGCCATCGTCGCCTGGACGATGACCGGCTACACGCTGGCGCTGGCCGCGGTGATCCCACTGGCCGGCTGGGTAGCCGATCGGTTCGGCACCAAGCGCCCCTTCATCGCCTCGCTGCTGGCATTCAGCGCCGGGTCCCTGCTGTGTGCGTTGGCCCCAAACATCTCCGCTCTCATCGCTTTTCGAGTGATACAGGGTCTCGGCGGCGGGATGCTGATGCCGCTGGTTTTGACCATGCTGACCCGGGAAGCCGGTCCGGCGCGGCTCGGCCGGGTATTGGCCGTGCTCGGAATTCCCATGTTGCTGGGACCGGTCTTCGGTCCGGTGCTGGGCGGCTGGCTGATCGATCGTTTCGGCTGGGAGTGGATCTTCTGGATCAACCTCCCGATCGGGCTGATCACGGTGGGTCTTGCCGCCGTCGTCTTTCCCAAGGACCGCCCTGAACCTTCGGAATCTTTCGATGTCATCGGGATGCTGCTGCTATCACCGGGGTTGGCGACCTTCCTCTATGGTGTCTCGGCCCTGCCCGCAAGCGGCACCATTGCCGATCGCCATGTCTGGCTCCCCGCAGCCGTCGGCCTGGTGCTCACCGGTGGATTCGTGTTGCATGCCCTCTACCGGGCCGACCATCCGCTGATCGATCTACGCCTGTTCGACAATCGCGTGGTCACGCTCGCCAACGTGGCGATGTTTCTGTTCGCGGCGTCGTTCTTCGGGGCGGGGCTGCTATTCCCGAGCTACTTCCAGGAGCTGCTGGGCCAGACGCCGATGCAGGCCGGAATGAGCATGGTCCCGCGCGGACTGGGGGCGATGGTGACGATGCCGATCGCCGGCGCATTGATGGACAAGCGTTGGGCCGGAAAGATCCTGATGGTCGGCGTGGGGCTGATCGCGGCGGGGATGGGCCTCTTCGCCATCGGGGTCTCCCTCAATGCCGCCTATCTGCCGACCCTGGTCACCGGGCTGACGATCATGGGCCTGGGCATGGGCGCCACGATGATGCCCCTATCGGCGGTGGCGGTGCAGACGCTGACACCGCATCAGATCGCTCGGGGTTCAACCCTGATCAACGTCAATCAGCAAGTGGCCGCATCCATTGGAACGGCCCTCATGTCGGTGATCCTCACCAGCCAGTTCAACCGCAGCGCAAACATCTCCGCGGCGCACCGGATCGACAGCCTGCGCGCCGACGCTGCCCGCAGCGGCGTCCCGGTCGACCAGTCGCTGATGCCCGAACGAGCCAGCACCCCAGACTTCCCCCTCGTCCTGATGCACGAGCTTTCGCACGCTTACGCGGTGGTGTTCGTGGTGGCCGTCGGACTAGTCGCGCTGATGTTCGTCCCGGTGGCATTCCTGCCGAAAAAGCCGCCGGCCGTCCGGAGGAATCCGCCGCCACAACCAGCAGAGCACTCCGACACCGAAGTCAATCGGTAGCGCGGCTGGCCCAGCGGCCTTCACAACACTTCGGTATAGGTGCCGCCTTGCACGGCGGGTGCCGCCTGCGGCGGAATCGTCAACTTCTCGCGAATCTCTGCCACCGCTTCCTCGGAATAGAGTCGCCAATCCCAACTACCGAATGTGAGATCGGTATTGCATTCCAGACCACGGCGAAAAGCATCCATATAGCCAGCAGGGTCGAGTTGTGAAATCGTCACTTCCGAGCGGAAGTCAATCTTTATTCCGGCCTGAAACTGCAGGAGAACCAGAAGCAGCGGCGCAAAGGGGTTTCGGGCTTTGTATCCCGCCGAGAACGCTCCGGCAAGGATCTCACCGGGCGGCTCGGTCGAATAGGCCGACAGCACGTGTGCGACGTCATGGGGAACGATGAATTCTCCCGTCGTTCCCTTCTCCCCCGGAAATCTCAGACCATTGCGCACATAGTGTGCCCACAGCTCGCGTCCGAGCGACTTGGATTCGAGCAGGCCCAGTTTCTGATAGGACGCAGCCAGCACGGGGTCGGTCGAAATCCCGAGATAACCGGACATGTTGTCCCAGAAGCCCTTCGCAACCTGGATAGGCGACGTGCCATGGCTGCCCATGAGCTTTGCCTTGATTCGGATGCCGCCGATGAACTCGCGGCCACGGGCAATGTAGTGCAGATCGTCCAGGAAGCCGTCATGGCAGCCCAGCGCTGTCGCGATGCTCAGGGTCGCCTCGACCCTAGGTAGCTGAACCTTTCCCTTCGCGAAGATCGCGGCGGTCATCAAAAACAATGCGCAGCGTCTAGCCACCTCGGATCCCAGCGGCAGCAATTTCCGGCCGGCCGGATGATCGGCGACTTTCTTCCAATCGAATTCGGAATCGGCGAGATACCTACTTGCCGCCTCCAGGAGGCTCTCGTCCATCTCCGAGAGGCCATCAGACTTGGCGACGGTCACCATTGCATGAATGCCCGTTTCCAGGTCGTGCTTTTGCGGCAAACCCAACGGGCTTATTGCGGCGCCGCCAGACAGACCCTTTCGAGAAGTCATCGCATAATCATACCCATTAATGGCACCTTCAGCCGCTGGAGTTCATATCGGCCACCCGCGCGAAGGTGGCGTCAAATACGCGTTTGGCACGGCCGAGTATCTACGAATCATGGGCGTTGAGAACGAGGTCGCGGATGGCGGTTACCGGCAGCCACCCCGACGTGGCCGCCAACAGTTCCGGGGCAGACGTGATGATCACGGGCCGTTCCTCATCAGAGTCGGGAAGTCTTCCGTGGGCGCCTCCCACCGCGGCACCGTTGAGGGCGATGACGTTCATGGTGTAGCGAAGCCCCAGCCACTTCTTGGCGAGTGCGGCGGCAGCCTTGGCCTTGGCGGCCCGATCATCGGGGTTCATCAACAGCTCGGCGGGGTCATAGCCAGGCTTGCGGTGAATGTCCACGCAGGGCGCGAACTCCGGGGCCCGATCATCATCGAGCCAGTAGTAGTAGGTAAACCACGCCGCAGGTTCGGCGACAGCCACCAACTCTCCGGCCCGGGGGTGATCAATCGACCACGCCTGCTGCTTGCTTCGATCCAGCACGTCGTCCACCCCGTCCAGCCGTTTGATCAGGCTGGCCACTGTGGCGATATCGGACTCATCGCGCACATACACGTGCGCCGCTTGATGGTCGGCCACCGCAAAAGCTCGCGAGGTCCAAGAATCCAGGTACTCGCGGCCCTGCTGGGTGTAGACCCTCAGATACCCCTCGGTCCTGAGCATCCGATTGATGTCCACCGGCCGCTGCGCCGCAGAGATCCCGTACTCGGAGACGACGATGGTCGTCAGGTCATGCTCCGCGGCGTAGCCCAGCAATGGCCCCAACGCCGTGTCGACATCGGCTGCCGCTGTGCTCGCGGCGGCCGAGTGCGGGCCGTAGCGTTGAAAGTCGTAGTCCAGATGCGGAATATAGGCGGTGAGCAAGGTGGGTGAATAGCGCTGCAGAATCTCTATCGACGCATCCACCAGCCAGCGTGACGACGTGATGTTGGCGGTCGGACCCCAATACTGGAACAGCGGAAACATCCCCAGCTTGTCGGTCAAGATGTCGTGCAGGTCCGACGGGACGACATAGCAATCCGGGGACTTGCGTCCATCCTGGTGATACACCGGCCGCGGCGTCACGATCACATCGTTGCTGGCATTCATCGCATACCACCACCCGACGTTCGCCGAAGTGTATCCAGTGAAACGACTGGCCGCGGTCTCCCAAATCTTCTCCCCCGCAACCAGCTTATTGCTCTGGCGCCACAGCAGAACTTCGCCCAGTTCACGGAAGTACCAGCCGTTGCCGACAATTCCATGCTGATTGGGCATCAAGCCGGTGACCATCGACGACTGCACCGAACAGGTGACCGCCGGAAACACCGGGTCCAGATGGCGCATCGCACCCCGAGCCGCCAACGCGGCGAGATTGGGCATGTTCGGCAGCAGCGGCTCGGTGAGCCCCACCACGTTGATCAGCAGTACCCGTTGAGTCACGCCGGATCCCCTACCCGCAAAAGCTGGTCAAGCCAGCCGATCTCGCCGGCGATGTCTTCGGCCAGGCTGGCTTTGCGAAGCGACGCCGGAAGCACCTCCCAGGTATAGGTCTCGACCTCCACGTCGGCCCTCCCTGACAGCGTCCCGTTACTGAACATGGTCATCACCTCGGCCAGGATGTGTGAGGTGGTGCGCAGCGGCGCGGGCGGGTCGAGATGAAGCGGAACGTGGTAGTGCACCCTGGCACTACCCGATCTTGGTATCGACGGGTCCGCGAACGAAAGGTCATCACGAAACCACGGTTGCCCATCACCGGTGACACCGTTGACCTGGTGCAGGTACGGCGACCCCGACAACTCGGCAAAGGCTTGCCCCACACGCTCGTCTGCGAGGTCATCAATCTGGATTGCGTTGGATGCCTGGATCTTTACCACCTCGACTCCGATTCCGGCCAGCCCGCTCACTACCTCGCCCGGGGTCTCGTGCATCACGGCCAGGTGGCAGGTGTCCAAGCACAGACCCAGGTATCGGGGGTCCAGGTTGGCCCGGCCAAACCACTCGATTGCGTCCCGACAAGATCCGATGACGCAGCCCGGCTCTGGTTCGATAGCCAACCGGATCCGGCGCCCGGTGTGCTCTTCGATTTGCCGCAGCTCATCGCCGAGCGCCGACAAGTTGCGCAGCGCCGCCGCTTCGGACTCATCGCTCCACTGCTCAGCCCAGCCCAACGGCAGCGTCGAAATGGTGCCATGGTCCGTGTCGCCGAGTAGCTCGCTGAGCACCTCGGCACAGCAGCGCGTGTAGGCAATGCGTTCTGGCGTCGTCCAATCCGGCCGATACACGGCGTGCTTCACCGAGGTTCCGTGGAAGGAGCCATAGGGAAAGGCATTCATGGTCACCACAGCGAGCCCATGGTGCGCCAGAATCGCCGCCAGCCGACGGCGCGCGGCGGGGTCATCGGCCAGGCCGGCCATGGTGCGGGCGGGTAACCATAGCCCCACGCCCAGCGTTTCGACGCCGGCGAGTTCGCGTGCCGGCGCAAACACCGTTGCCAGCCGCTGTTCTAGTGCTGATATGTTCTCCGCTGCAACAACATTGCTGCAGTAGGACAACATCACGGCTTTTCCCCACGATTGATGGTGTTGCCGGCAAACGCCGCCTCCTGCTCATCACTGAGCAAGTGAAGCTGTCCGCTCTGGCTGTAGAACTCGACGGGATTGCGCCACAGCACCCGGTCGACGTCGTCGTCGGTGAAGCCCGCGGTCAGCATCGCCTGCGCGGTCTTGGCCGTCTTGAGCGGATCGGATCGCCCCCAATCCGCGGCTGAGTTGACGATCATCCGGTCCAGTCCAAACCGCTGCATCAGCACGACCATCCGTGCTTCGTCCATCTTGGTATCCGGATAGATGGAGAAGCCCATCCAACAACCGCTGTCGCGCGCGGGTTCAATGGTCACCTCATTGAGGTGGTCCAGCAGTACCAGGCCAGGGTCGATCCCTACCCGATCGGCCACTTCGATGCTGGCCAAAGTGCCGCCGAGCTTGTCGCGGTGAGGAGTGTGAACGAGCGCAGGAAGACCACGTTCGGCCGCCATCTCCAACTGTGTCTCGAATACCGCCGTTTCCTCCGGGGTCATCGAGTCGTAGCCGATCTCACCGACGGCAACAACCCCACTCTTCGACAGGTACCGCGGGATCTGATCAAGCACCTCCCGACATCGACTGTCGTTGGCTTCCTTGGGATTGAGCGCGATGGTGCAGTTGTGGGCAATCCCGAACTGTGATGCCCGGTAGCGTTCCCAGCCGATGAGGCTGTCGAAATAGTCGATGAATGAGGACGGGCCGGTGCGAGGTTGCCCCAGCCAGAAGGCCGGTTCGACGACCGCGCGCACACCCGCTCGATGCATCGCTTCATAGTCGTCTGTGGTGCGTGATGTCATGTGGATGTGCGGGTCGAAGATCCTCACTTCAAAGCCTCCGCTTCGGTAGCACACAATCGTTGCAGCAGCTGGGCATCGGCCGGGATCATTCGGCCGGCCGCAGCGCGTTCACTTGCGTAATCCGTAGCCATGCGACCCAACTCGGTGTCAGCGCGACTGCGCAAGCCCGATACGCCGCGCAGTGGGACACCCATGAAGACCAACTTCATCACTCCGTCACGCCACCTGTGTTGGGCCAGGAATCGGGCGCCGAACCCGCCGAGCGCCGCGGCGACCAGGCGCGGATCGTTGCACCGCAGGGCATCTTCGGCGAGGCCCACACCGACCCTGGTCGCGTCGGGCCCCAGCTTCTCCTCCGATGCCGCAGTCTCGAGACCGCAGAAGACGCCGAGGCGCTCGTCGCTATCGCCCCACCGGTATAACTTGTCGATCAGCGGGCCCGCGGTGACGTCCGGGGTTTCGGCCACCAGAGTGGCAACCAGTCGCCCGCGCGCCAAGACAGTAGCCTCATCCGAGGAGGCCGGCATCTGGCACTGCGCGCCGGAGAAGAGCTCCAGAACCTTCTCGGGGTCCCGCCGTAGCACCGCGGCGGCCTCCGCGATCCACGTGCAAACCTGCAGGGGCAGCTGGGCAAGCTTGATCGAATTCATGCTGCGGCGCGCCACCTTGGGTGCGTCATGGGCGTGTCGGGGCAGCTCGACGGAAGCCACCCCGGCGAAGCCCGCGACCTGCAGAGCGTCCATCACCGCACCTAGATCCAGTGCGCCGTAACCGAATTCGAGGTGTTCATGTTTGAGCGGTGTCATGTCGTCCAGGTGGACGTTGACCAGCTTGTCCCCCAGTTCCGCGATTGCCGCCTCGGCCCCGGCGGGCTCGGTCATCACGCAGTGTCCGACGTCGAGCGTGATGCCAAGTCGCGCAGGATCACCCAACTCGCTGCACAGCCCCAGCGCCTGTTGGGCGGTTTCCACAAACATGCCCGGTTCGGGCTCGAAGCCCAGCATGACCGACTTGCGGTCTGCGTACTCCACCAGGCGAGAGAGCCTGCTGAGCAAGAGGTCACGCGTGGTGGCGGCGTCACTGTAGCTGACCGAATATCCTGACCATAGCGATACGCAGGTTGCCCCCAGTTCGGCAGCGATATCGATTGCCCGCTGTAAGAACTCGATGCGCGGCTGCGCGGCGACATCGACCAGTGACGGTTTGTGTTTGTTGTGCGGATCCAGCAGATAGCGGGCGCCCGTCTCGATTGCCACCGTCAATCCGTATGTGTCCAGCAGGCAACCCAGTGCATCGAGTTGCGCGCCGAGATCGGAGTCCATAGGCCGCACGTGCGGATAGCCAACGGTCAAGGCGACGGCGCTGTAACCCTCTTCGGCGATCAAAGCAAGCGCTTCAGCAATCGGATGATCAGCCAAGCTATTGGTGTTGTAGCCAACGTGCATCAGGTCACCTCGGTGGGTTTCGGCGCAGAAACTTTCAGCCGCAGGCCAATAGCAAGACCGCACAGCGCAAGCATGGTGCGCGACCGCGGTGAGCGCGCGGCCAGCATGGCCTGTACCGCGATCATCGAGGCGATTCCGCTACGTACCGCGCTGCGAATCGCCTCAGCGGTGGGTTGCTGCCACGCGTTCCACAACCCGGGCCCGAATGCCCAGGAGTAGACCGCAACCGGCAGCGCCACGCGGTATCCAGCTGGCCCATCGGCTGTGGCGGCAACGGCCGATGTCGCCACCGCCGCAGCGGCACCTCCTACCAGAGCCGGCATGCGGCGGTCGGATCCCGTTACCTCGCTGCGGGATAGCACCGTGATCGCGGTGGTGTGTAGGCCGATGACCGAGGCGGGAATCAGGGCGCGGCGATAATGTGGGGCGGCGCCAAGCATGACATCGAAGAACCGGCAGCCCGACATCACCAGGGGCCCGGCCGCGGTGTCCTTGGCAGCCACGTCGTAGGCCACCACACACAGCGTGATGCGGCCCGCGGCGGCCAGGCCCCGGCGGCCTCCCGCCGCCGCCGCCGCGGCGACTCCGGCGGCGGCCAAGATGGTGGCCGCCGACAGCGCCGCCGCGGGTGACACGTCGCCGGAGGGAATCGGACGCTCGGGACGCTCAACGGCGTCACGCTTGCGGTCGGCCCAGTCGTTGAGCACCATCCCGCTCCAATACAACAGGGCGGATGCCAGCGGTAGCGCCAGGCGCCGTCCTCCCAACGGGCGTCCTGACCACATCGCGCCAACGACGCTGTCACCGAGAACGGTAAGTGCAGCAGGCGCCCTCATCAGGTCGAGGTACGCCTTGGGTTTCACAGCTCAGCTGAATCCGGTGTCGAGAAGGAGTTGGCCCACTGGTGCAGTGCTTCGTACTGCGCCGCCAGGGAGTGCGTCGAGGATCCCCACGGCTCCTTGAAAAAGAAGCCGAGCTCCCCCACCACGCCCTGCGCGCCTCGCATTCGGGCCATCGACAGAAGTCGTGCCACGTCGAGAACCAGCGGCGCAGCCAACGCGGAATCCGGTGCAGACCAGGTAGTTTACAGCGTGATCTGGCCGCCCAGAAATCCCGTTGCATGGATGAAGTCCCACGCAACCTTGGTTTCCCCCAGATCGGGCACGTAGTCGATGTGCAGCGGAGCGGTGACATGGCCGCCGAGCATCTGCTGGATGCCGCGCTGCTTGCTGGCGAGCTTGGACTGCACCGCGACCGGGTCGGCCAAGGTGGCGCCGTCACCGCCCCCCAGCAAGTTCGACCCGGCCCATGAGTGAACGTTCATCGCGCGGCTGGCAAACATCGGCGCCAACACCGTGCGCAGCAAGGTCTGGCCTGTCTTGGCATCCTGACCCGCGTAGCTGATGTCAGCCTCGGCAGCGAGTTGGCGCAGCGCGGGGATACCCAAAGACGGCGACGGCGTGAAACAGGCATAGGCGGCACCGGTACGTATCGCGGCCAGCGCCGTCAGCGCACTCGCCGGCAGCAGCGCTCGGTTCTTCTCGCCCAGCGCCAGACGCAACAGTTGCGGGTCGCGATACTCCGGTAGATCGGCAACCGGCGGCTGGGTCGACGCGACATCGATGACAACCAAACCATCCAAACCATGACGCGAAACGAACGAGGCCATCGCATCGCAGAGCCGGTCGATCAGTTCGGCTTGGGTGCTCGCACCCGCACTGCAGGGATCCGGCGTGGCCACACAAGAAGGACCCACGATCTCGTCGTCGGCGGCTGCCAACCGATCGGAGAGTGTGGCCACCACCTGGTGCGGCAGAAGTCCGGCTTCAACCAGGGTTTCCGCGCGTTTGACCAACGAGGTGGTGGACAGGTCTCGTCCGCCCACCACAAAATCGGAGTAGTTCGGCAGCGGCACGTCGGCAAAGTCGGCATTCGAAGTCACACAACCGGTTTCAGATACCAGACCCGCGCTCAGCGCATACAAACCGACGATCGACGTAGTTGCCACCGACCCCCGGGCGCCGCTGAGCCACAGACCGCAGCGCTGGCCTGCGGTTGCCTCGGATCTGGCGCGATCGCGATTCATAGCCGTGCTCACTTGTTCGACAATTTCTTGAAAATTTGGCGTGTCAAACTAGCTTTTCCAAACAATTGATGCTAACACCGCGCAGGTCGAACGTGCCTGGTCAAATGGCGCGCGATGTGACGAAATCAACTGGCCCACGAAAGCGGTAGCGTGGACTCGATGAGGCTCAACGCACGCTTCGCTCCGTTGCGGTGGTCGGTATTGCGCCTGGCGCTGGCATTTCGCACCCTGCTCAGAACGGGCCAGGTCGGCGACGGCCGCGAGGCCGCGGCTGTCGACTATGTGCTCGCGCATGCCCGCGCCGGCGATATCGACGACGTGCTGGCCACCATCGACAAGTTCGCCTACGAAAAGTCCATCCTGGTCAACGTCGGCGACGAGAAGGGACTACTACTCGATGCCGCGGTGCGGCGCGCCGATCCGGCACTGGCGCTGGAGCTGGGTACCTACTGCGGGTATGGCGCGCTGCGGATCGCGCGGGCCGCACCGCAGGCCAAGGTGTACTCCGTCGAACTCGCCGAAGCCAACGCCGCCAACGCCCGGCAGATCTGGGCTCATGCCGGCGTTGCCGATCGCGTGACATGTGTCGTGGGCACCATTGGCGACGGCGGACGCACCCTGGACGCACTCGCGACCGAGCACGGATTCGCCCCCGGTGCGCTCGATTTCGTCTTTGTCGATCACGACAAGAAGGCCTACCTCGACGACCTGCAAAGCATCCTGGACCGGGAGTGGCTGCATCGGGGCTCGATCGTGGTGGCCGACAACGTCAAGGTGCCCGGCGCTCCCGAGTACCACGAATACATGCGGCACCATCAGGGCACGCTATGGGACACCACCGAGCACAAGACCCACCTCGAGTACCAGACCCTGGTATCGGATCTGGTGCTCGAATCCGACTACTTGGGGTGACTGGCGCTAGGTGGCCCGGGGGTGCGCGCCCGCCCACACTTCGCGCAGCGCGTGCACGGTGACCAGCGTGTAGATCTGCGTCGTTGTCACCGAGGCATGATCCAGAAGCTCCTGCACCACCCGGACATCCGCGCCGCCTTCCAGCAGATGAGTCGCAAACGAATGGCGCAGCATGTGCGGCGATACCCCCGAGGTGATGCCGGCACGTTCGGCCGCATCCTGCAACACCTTCCAAGCGCTTTGGCGCGACAGGCGACCGCCGCGCGCGTTGAGGAAAATCGCCGGGGTGCCGCGGCCACGGCGGGCGAGCTCCGGACGTCCGCGCACCAGATAGGCGTCCAAGGCTTGTACCGCGGGACGCCCCACCGGCACCAGCCGCTGCTTACCGCCCTTGCCCTGTAACAACACCGTCCTGGCCTGCGTATCGATATCGTCGACATCGAGTCCGACCGCCTCGGAGATCCGAGACCCGGTGGAATACAACAGCTCCAGCAATGCCCGGTTGCGCAGCGTCAGCGGGCCGTCCGCCGGATTGTCGCCACCGGCACCTTCGAGCAGGGCCAGCACCTCATCGATGGTCAGACTCTTGGGCAGCCTTCGGCCCGGTGTGGGCGGACGCACGGCGCGCGCCACATCCAGCGCGGCCAGTCCCTCCGCGGCCGCGAACCGATGCAACCCGCGCACCGCAATCAGCGCTCGGGCCGCCGACACCGCCGACAGCCCGAGCACTCCGGATTCGGGATCTCCCCGTCGCAGGGCGACCAGGAACTCGCTCACATCGTCCTCGCCCACCTTGGCTAAATCGGTGATCCCCCGATCTTCGAGGTGCTTGGAGTAGCGGCGCAGGTCCCGCCGGTAGGAGCTCAACGTGTTGGCGGCAACGCCACGTTCGATCGCTAAATGGTCGAGATAACCCTGCAACTGCGTGTCCAGGGTCAGGGTGCTCACCGCGAGTTCTTCCGCGCCATGAACGCCGTCGGTCTGTCGATCCAGGGACTGTCCAGCGGGCGCGGCTGGGCCAGCCCGGTGGAGATGGAGTGGGCGGCCAAGACGCCGGCCACCGCGATGGCGTTGACGATCTCGCCGGTGAACACCTTGCTCACCGCCTCGGTGAGGGGAAACCACCGCACCGTCATATCGGCTTCTTCGTGATGCCCCTCGGGCTGCTCGACTTCGCTGAGCCCGGTGGCCAGATAGACCCGCACCGACTCGTCGCTGAATCCGGGCGCGGAGTCCAGGTCGATGAGCACCTGCCAGTGCTCGGCCTGCAGACCCGCCTCCTCATGCAGTTCTCGCGCCGCGGTGACATGGGAGGGTTCTCCCGCGGCATCGCGCAGCCCGGCGGGAAGTTCCAGCAGCCGCCGCCCGAACGCGTGGCGGTACTGGTAGACCATCGGGATATTGCCGTTGTCATCCATCGCGACGATGGCAACCGCTCCGTAATGCTCGATGACTTCACGCACGGCAGTGGTGTCACCGGGCATCCGCACCCGATCTCGACGCAGCGCGAAAATGGCCCCCGTATATAAGGTTTCGGACGAGATCGTCTCGAAGTCGTGCTCAGCCACGGTTTGCGGGCTCAGGTATCGACTGCCCGACCTGATCGCGCCCCTCAGCGCCGTTGGAAACCCGCTCGGGCATCTCCACCGGCAGCAGCTCGCCCTCTTTGTAGTCGATAGCCGCCTTGACGAACGCGGCGAACAGCGGATGCGGCCGGGTAGGCCGGCTCTTCAGCTCGGGGTGAGCCTGGGTGCCCACCACGAACGGGTGTTGCTCGGGCGGATATTCGACGAACTCCACCAAGTGGCCGTCAGGTGAGGTCCCCGAGAAGCGCAGCCCACTTTCGGCAATCCGCTCCCGGTAGGCATTGTTGACCTCGTAGCGGTGCCGGTGCCGTTCGGACACCTTGGTCGATTGATATGCCTCGGCCACAATGGAACCCGATTCCAATACGGCGGGATAGGCACCGAGCCGCATGGTGCCGCCCAGATCGGCCTGGCCGGACACGATGTGTTCCTGATCGGCCATCGTGGAGATCACCGGGTCGGGTGTACCGGGTTCGAACTCGGCCGAATTGGCCTCGGTCAGCCCCACCGAACGGGCGGCTTCGATCACAATGCACTGCAGCCCCAGGCAGAGCCCGAACACCGGCAAACCGCGCGACCGCGCGTAGCTGATGGCGCTGATCTTGCCCTCGATGCCCCGGATACCGAACCCGCCGGGAATCAGTACCCCGTGGACGTCGCCCAAGGCGCTGGCGACGCCGCCGTCGGTCTGGCAGTCGTCGGAGCCCACCCAGCTGATTTCGACCTTGGCCCGATGTTTGAATCCGCCGGCCCGTATTGCCTCGATGACCGACAGGTAAGCGTCGGAAAGCTCAACGTATTTACCCACCAGAGCAATTCGAACCGTTTCCTTTGGTTCGTGCACCCGGCGCAGCAAGTCGTCCCACTCGGTCCAGTCGACGTCGCGGAAGGGCAGGTTGAGCCGGCGCACCACGAACGCGTCGAGTTCCTCGCGATGCAACACCTTGGGGATGTCGTAGATCGAGGGCGCGTCCGGGGTGGAGATGATGCCGTCGATGTCCACGTCGCACATCAGGGCGATCTTGTTCTTAAGCGCTTCGGGAACATCACGGTCACAGCGCAGGATGAGTGCGTCCGGAGTGATACCGATGCTGCGCAGTGCGGCCACCGAGTGCTGGGTCGGCTTGGTCTTGAGCTCCCCCGAGGGGGCCAGGTACGGGACCAACGACACATGGAGAAAGAAGACGTTCTCGCGCCCCAGGTCGTGGCGCACCTGGCGGGCGGCCTCGAGGAATGGCTGAGATTCGATATCGCCTACCGTGCCGCCGATTTCGGTGATGACGACATCGGGGCGGCGGCCGTCCGCGTTGGGCTCGGCCATCGCCATGATGCGCCGCTTGATCTCGTCGGTGATGTGCGGGATCACCTGAACCGTGTCGCCGAGGTACTCGCCACGGCGCTCCTTGGCGATCACCGTCGAATAGACCTGCCCGGTGGTGACATTCGCCGACCCGGACAGGTCTCGATCCAGGAATCGCTCATAGTGGCCGACGTCGAGGTCGGTTTCGGCGCCGTCTTCGGTGACGAAGACTTCACCGTGCTGGAACGGGTTCATGGTGCCCGGATCGACATTGAGATACGGGTCGAGCTTCTGCATGGTCACCCGCAGACCGCGGGCGGTCAGCAACTGACCGAGGCTGCTTGCCGTCAGTCCTTTGCCGAGTGAAGAAGCGACACCACCGCTGACGAAGAGGTGCTTAGTAGCGGTTTGCGGATGCCTACGCAAGTGAGCGACCTCCGTGAAGACGGGCAGGGTTTGAATTCTTCGGACATTCCTAGCCGCAACCAGCTAGGCCTGCCGACCCACGGAAACCCACCCTAACATCCGCAGCGCCAGCCCGCGGATAACACGCCCGAGTGGAGTTACTGAGCGACCGTGACCGACGTCGCACCGTGGCCGGTGCCGTACTGCCCCGGATGACCGCCGTTGATGAGATCGTGCAGGGCAAGGATCGTGGTGATCCGCCCGGGGGCAGCGTCTACATCGTCGACCGTGCTGATGGTGGCCGCCATCCCGGCATCGGCCCGGGCCACCGCGACGGCCGCGGCGCCGGTCGAGGAGCCGTCCCGACCGGCGAGCACGGTGCCGGACCCGTGCGGCGCCAGCGCCGCGGCGAATCGCGCCACGCTGGCGCCCTGGTTGCCGGCATCGGCGGGCAGCGCGCCGCCGGTGATCACGATGGCGGCGTTTGCTGCGCCGATGTGATCGCTGGGCTGATAGGTGATGAAGCCGGTTTCCCGCAGGGCGCCCAGCACGGTGTCGCGCTGGGCGTCGTCCACTCCCGGGCCCGCCGCCGGGTCCGGTTTGGCACTGGTCAGCAGGGCGATCCCGAGCAAGTCCCCGGCCTGCGATCCCTGGTCGACGAGCTTGGTGCTCAGTTGCGTGCCGGGCGGCAGGACGGTCGAGTCCACCACCGAGCGCAGCTTCTCCGCGGAGTTGGCTTCGACGAACTCCTGGGTCAGCGACACGGTTCCGGGCACCGAGCCCCCGGCCTGCGCGACGATCTTTGTCACCGCGGCGACGTCGTCGTCACTGGCATCCGGAGTCCGGAAGATGATCACCGATTTCCCGGCAAGAGCGTCATGGACGATGCGGCCCAGCATCTGATTATCGAAATCGTTTGCTGCGCTAAGTTTCTCGTTGAGAGCGTTGCACTGATCATTGAGAGTGCCGATATGCGTATAGAGATCGCGCTTCTCGTTACGCAGACTCGACAGCAAGGTGTCCGAGAAGAAGCCCGAACCCAGCACCACCCCGATCGCCAGTGCCAGAAAGACAGCCGCCAGCGAGATCGCGTGTTGGCGTAACGAGATCATAGAAGCACCGTCCTCGAAAAGTTAGGTGACCAGGTGCTGCACCCAAAGGGAGAAGCGGTTCCAGTAGTCGACGATCCAGTGCACCACCACCCCATCGGTGCGTGACACCCACAAGACAACGATGATGGCGATCAGCATCGTCAGGGCCAACAACGCAATCGCCCCGGCCGAAATGTGGTTGCGGTACAGCGTTGCGACGGCTTTGGCGTCAACCAGCTTCTCCCCCACCCGCAGCCGGGTCAGGAAGGTCGACGGGTTGCTCTGCACCCGGGTGCGGTCGAAGAACGTCTCGATGTTGGCGTTGTGACCGGCGGTGACCAGCAGCGCCGCGCCGTGGTGATCGGCTAGCAGCAGCGCCAGATCGGTGGCCGAGCCGGCGGCGGGAAATGTCATCGCACCGACCCCGAGATCCTGGATCCGCTCGAGCCCCGGGGCGTGGCCGTCCGCATCGGCGGGCAACACCACCTGGGCACCGCACTTGAGCACCTCGGTGCTGATCTGGTCGGGGTCGCCGACGATGAGCTGCGGCCGGTAGCCCGCCTTGCGCAACACGTCAGCGCCGGTGCCGACACCGACCAGAACAGGCTGGTACTCCTTGATGAACGGCTTCAAAGACTTCAGATCATCGGCGGCGCTCGGCTCTTCGGCGACGATCACCACGTGCCGGCGGCGCATGTCGACGTCGATATCGGGAATGCCGATTCCGTCGATCAACAACGGGCTTTCGCTGCGGATGAACTCAATTGTGTTGCCGGCGAACGCCTCCAGGTGGGCAGCCAGTCCGCTCTTGGCCTCCCGCATCAGATCGGCAATGTCATGATCGGTGCGCTCGGTGCCGCGGATCAGCCGCCGGTCACCCGAGTACACGCCGCCCTCGTAGAGGCGGACCTTGGACCCGTCCTTGACCTTCTTGAAGATCTCCGGCCCGGTCTCGTCGATGAGGGTGACGCCGTTGTTGACCAACACCTCGGGGCCCAGGTTGGGATAGCGGCCCGAGACCGACGACGAAGCGTTGACGACGGCGGCCACACCGGATTCCACCAGCGCGTCTGCGGTAATGCGGTCCAGGTCCAGCGCATCGAGGACCACGATGTCACCGGGACACACCCTGCGCAGCAGTCGGTCGATATTCCGATCAACCCGGGCGGTGCCGATCAAGCCGGGCCGAGCGGTGTTACGGGACAGAAGCGCAGACATCTTCATGGGGGCGATTCTGTCGGTGAAGCGCGGCCTAGGCGGGGAGGCGCGCCGTAACATCAGCCCCATAAGTTATATGTCGTCACACCTGTCACAACCCCATTGCGGGGTTGTTCGCCGAATTGTTGCCGTACTTCAACAAGACAGCGACGCGCGCTAACTAATCGCCGGCTAATCCTTGTCGTTCCGCGCGGTATCGAGCAGCTCACGGGCATGCGCACGACCGCTGTCGGACTCCCCGAGCCCGGCCAGCATCCGGGCCAGCTCGCCGACGCGCTCATCGTCGGAGAGCCGCCGCACCTCGCTGGCACCGCCCTTGGTGCAGTGCACCATCAGATGCACGTCGGCGTACGCGGCGACCTGCGGCAGGTGCGTGACGACGATGACCTGATGAGTGCGCGCCAGCCGCGCCAGGCGGCGCCCGATCTGGACTGCCGCCCAGCCGCCGACGCCGGCGTCGACCTCGTCGAAAACCATCGTGGCGCCGGCCGCCGATGCCGCCAGCACGACCTCGAGCGCCAGCATCACCCGGGACAGCTCGCCGCCGGACGCGCTCTTGGCCAGCGGCAGCACCGTCATTCCACGGTGCGCCGCGAAGCCGAATTCGACCAGGTCGACGCCGTCACCACCGGCGCGCACCCGCTCACCGGTCGGCAAGGTCAACGCGGCGGCATCGTCCTCGTCAGCCACCTCGACGCCGACGGCGATGGTGAATTCGGCATCGGCCATCGCCAAAGCGGACAGCTCGGCGGTGACCTCCTTGGCCAGCCGCTTGGCCGCCTTGGCCCGCGTCTTGCTGAGCTCGGCCGCCGCCTGCGCGACTTCATGCTCCAGCTCGCCGGCACGGCGTTGCAGCGCTGCCAGACCTTCCTCGGACACGTCGAGTGCGGCCAGCCGGGCGCGTGAGTCCTGCGCCCACGCCAAGACCCCGTCGATGTCGGCGGCATACTTGCGGGTCAGCGTGCGCAATTGCGCTTGGCGAGCCAGCTTGGTGTCCAAAGCGCTGGCGTCGGCCGGTAGGGCATCCACATAGGAGCCGAGTTCCCCGGCCGCATCGGAGACCACCGCCAGCGCGTCGCTGACCTGCTTGGCCAGGGCCTGCAGGGTGGCGTCGTCGCTGGATTCCAGGGCCGCTCGGGCCCGGCCCAGACACTCGGCGGCACCGGTCCCGAATGCTTCTTCCGATGCGCCCGACAACGCGGCGCGCGCCGCCGACGCGGCCTCGCGCAGGGTGTCCAGCTCGGAGAGCCGCGCGATGTCGGCCACCAACGCGTCGTCTTCCCCGGGCTGCGGGTCGACGGTGTCGATCTCGTCGAGCGCAAACTGCAGCCGATCCGCCTCCTGGGCCAGCTCTCGGGCCCGGTTGCGGCGGTCCAGCAGATCGCGTCGTGCCGACAGCCAGGTGTCACGCAGCTTGCGGTAGCGCTGTAGTGCGCTGGCGCTGGTCGCAAAGCGGTCCAACGCCCCGCGCTGTTCCTCGGGCCTCATCAGCCGCAGCTGGTCGTTCTGCCCATGCAGGGCGAGGAGTTCGTTGGTGAAATTGCTTAACGACTTGGCCGGCACGCTGCGCCCGCCCAGATACGCCCGCGAGGGACCGGAGCTGCTGACCGACCGCAGCGCGATCACGCTGCCGTCCTCGTCACGATCTGCCCCCGACGCGTCGAGCATGTGATCCAGGTGTGCGGTCGCGCTCTGGTCGAGATCGACGGTGGTGAAACGGCCCTCGACGATCGCGCGGTCAGCACCCGAGCGAACCCGGTTGGCGTCGGCGCGGGCACCGCCGAGCAGGTGCAGTCCGGTGACCACCATCGTCTTGCCGGTGCCTGTCTCGCCGGTCAGCACGGTCAGGCCACGATCGAACTCCGCGGTCGCGGCGCTGATGGCGCCAAGCGATTCAATTCGTATCTCGGTCAGCACAGGTGCGAGCCGCTATTTCCCGCGCCAGCCGGTTACCGGCAGGCGGAACTTGTGAACCAGGCGATCGGTGAACGGCGCGCTGTCCAGGCGGGCCCACTTCACCGGGGTATCGCAACGGGTCACCTCCAGCCGGCTGCCGGCCGGCATCAACATCTCGCGGCGACCGTCGCAGAACACCATGGCGTCGTGCCCGTCCGGCTCGATCTCGACGGCGATCGTGGCTTCGGGGCTGGTCACCATCGGCCTCCCGAACAGGGCGTGGGCGTTGTTGGGCACCACCAGAATCGCTTCCAGATCCGGCCAGAGCACCGGACCACCCGCCGAGAAGGCATAGGCGGTGGATCCGGTCGGAGTCGACACCAACACCCCGTCACATCCGAACGCCGACACGGATCGCCCATCTATTTCGACGACCACCCCCAGCACTCCCAGCCGGGGCCCCTTTTCCAGGCTGACCTCGTTGAGCGCCCATCCCTTTTCGAGGTCGCAGCCGGCCTTGCGCACGACGACGTCCAGCGTCAGGCGTTCCTCTACCCGGTAGTCGCGCGCCACCACATGGTCGAGCACCCGGTCGATGGCCTCGGCCTCGGCTTCGGCCAGGAAGCCGATCCGCCCCAGGTTGACGCCGAGCACCGGAATCTGCGCGTTGCGGGCCAGCTCAGCGGCCCGCAGGAAGGTGCCGTCGCCGCCGAGCACCAAGACCAACTCGCAGCCGTCGGCGGCGCGCGGATCCGCGTCAACCACTTCGATATCGATGCCCAAGGCCCGCATGTCGTCGGGCGCCAGATGCAGCGACCCCCAGTCTACCGCCTCCGCCGAGAGCACCCGAAGGGCAATACCGTTGTCACCCAGGACCTTCTCAACCCGTCGTGCGGTTTCAGTGGCTTCGTCGCGCCCGGTGTGGACCACCAGCAGGACGGTACGGGTGGCGGTCACTGCGGGCCTCGTTCCGCGTGCCCGGCCGGTTCTCGGCCCGGACCTTCGGCCACGGCAGTTTGGATCGCATCCGAGAGCGTGTCATCGGACAACGGCCGATCGGTCTGGGCGCGCAGCCACAGGAAGTATTCGACGTTTCCCGACGGACCGGGCAGGGGGCTTGCCGTGACACCGACGGTGTGCCAGCCCAGCTCCCCGGCGCGCCGCGCGACCGACAGCACCGCCCCGGCGCGCAGGGCGGGATCTTGCACCACTCCGCCAGCATCGACCTGGCCCTTGCCGACCTCAAACTGTGGCTTCACCATCGGAACGATATCGGCGTGCGGCAAAGCACACGCAGCCAGCGCGGGCAACACCGTGGTCAGCGAGATGAACGACAAATCGGCCACCACCAGGTCGACCTGCCCGCCTATGGCCGCCGGGGAAAGATCGCGAACGTTGGTCCGCTCGATGACAATCACCCGCGGATCCGTTCGCAGTGACCACGCAAGCTGGCCGTACCCGACGTCGGCGGCGACCACCTCGGCGGCGCCGCGGTCCAACAGCACCTCTGTGAACCCCCCGGTCGACGCGCCCGCATCAAGACAGCGACGGCCGTGCACGTCAATGCCGAAAGCGTCCAAGGCACCGATCAGCTTGTGGGCTCCGCGTGATACCCAGCCGCGTTCGCTGTCGGCAGCAACCGTCAGCGCGGCCGTAGCCGCCACGGCGGTGGCCGGCTTCACCGCCGGCAGGCCATCGATACGCACTTTGCCGGCGCTGATCAATTCCGCGGCCTGCTGGCGGGAACGTGCGAGTCCCCTGCGCACCAGCTCGGCGTCAACGCGGGTACGCCGTGCCACGCCGCACTCAACCTTTCTCCGCCGACTCCAAGGCCTGCAACAACACGTCGTGTGCCTCTGAAAGGCGACGGGCAATGTCTTCCAGCTCAGCCAGAGACGGCCCGTTTGCACCATCCGCGACCTCGGGCAATTGAGCGAGTAGCGATTCGATTTCTGTGCGAATTTGGTCAGGATCAATAGTCATCGGACTCCCTACGCTAGTTGGCCGCTACTCGCTGTGCACCAGGGACCAGCGGTGCAGGCCCTCCCACGCGTGGTCGTCACCGCCGTTCACGGTGAACGGCCGGCCGTCGAACTGGGCATCCCACACCGCGCACGCGACGGCACGGACGATCGACAGATCGTCGCCCGCCTGCTCGCCGTTGGCACTGACCGTCACCGCCGCGCCGTCGACCTGCACTCGCCAGCCGGCCTGCGGTGCTACCGCCAACGTGGCGCGGTCCTGGCGCAGCGAGCGCAGGTCATGGCCGATATATGTGGGCCGGCAAACGGGATCGGCATGCACCGCATCCCGTGCGCTGCTGACCCCGGTGAGAACCATGAGACTGGGCAACCCGGCGGCGTTGGCCCCCTCGCTATCGGTGTCCAGCCGGTCGCCGATCACCAGCGGAGCACGGAAGTCGCCACGCCCCACGGCGTCTTTCATCAGTTGTGGCCCGGGCTTGCCCGCCACCTGGGGCTGTGCGCCGGTGGCGGTTCGCAGCGCGGCCACCAACGATCCGTTGCCCGGCAGCAGACCGCGCTCGGTGGGCAGCGTTTTGTCGACATTGGCGGCCACCCACAACGCGCCGGCCCGGATGGCCAGCGCCGCCTCGGCAAGCTCGGGCCACCCGATGGTCAGGGAAAGCCCCTGGACGACCGCATCGGGTTGGTCCTCGAAACGGCGCACCGGACGCAGACCGGCCGCGCTGATTTCGTCGGCCAACGCGTCGGCGCCCACGACCAGTACCTTCGAACCCGGTGGCAGGGCGGCGGCCAGCAGATGAGCGGCACTCTGAGCGCTGGTGACAACGTCTTCGCTGGTGGCCGTGAAGCCGAGCTCGCGCAAGTGCACCGCGACCTCGCCGGCGCTGCGCGACGCATTGTTGGTGACGAACAGCTTGCGCGCCGTGACCTCATCCAGCGACTCAACCGCGCCTTCGGTGGGCTGGCTGCCGCGGAACACCGTCCCGTCCAGGTCGATCAGCAGGCAGTCATATTCCTGCGCAATGTTTTTCACCGCTACTCGGACAGTTCGTCGACTCGGTCCTCGGCGTCGGTGACGCCTTCGCTATCGGCGGCCGCCGAACGCAGAAACCAATGCAACGCCTCGTCGCGACGGCCGAGCGCCAGCAACGTGTCGGCGTAGGCATAGAAAAGCCGAGCCGCGGTCGAGCCGGTCCGGTCCGGATCCAGCTGCGGTGTGGACAACAGGGTCAGCGCCTGCTCCAGCTGTCCAAGATCTGCCCGGGCCCCCGCGGCGACAATCCGCAACTCGTCGGCGTCGTCACCGCTGAGCTGCGTCGCTTCGGGACCGCGGGCCAGATCGATGGCCCGTTGCGGGCGCCCGAGGCCACGCTCGCAGTCAGCCATCAGCGCCAGCAACGCGGACTTGCTGCCCATCCTGCGCGCCGCTCGCAACTCGGCCAGGGCCTGACCCCAATCACCGCAGTGATAGGCCGCGATGCCGACGGCTTCACGAACCACGGCGATCCTGCTGGAGCGCGCCCGAGCCGCACGCGCGTGCGCCAACGCAGCCTGCGGGTCCTCATCGAGCAGCTCTCCGGCTGCCACCAGGTGGCGGGCGACTGCATCAGCGGTCGCCCGATCCAGGGTGCTCAATTCACGCCGGATCTCGGGTGCCAGTTGCTTGGCGTCCACGCCGGGCGGCGCCGCCGGACCTTCCGGCCGCGAGCGGGTCCCGTCACCGGATGCGTTTTGCGGCTGAGCCGGACGCGCTCGGCCCGGGCCCGACCACGAACCGTCACGATCCCGCCGTGGACCGCGCCGTGGTGCATCGCCCGACGCCGATCGCAGTCGTCGCTGCCCACCGCGACCGTGCCTGTCGTCGACCACTCGCTAGAGGTTACGGGCACGCCGGGCAGGCTCACAATCAGCCCGGATGGGCCCAGTGGGTCAGGCCTGCAGCCGGTTGGGCAGCAGGGGGTAGATCACCGCTGGGCAATAGGTCGCTATCGCGACCACGGTGAACGCGGCCGCGGTCTCGCGGGGCATCCCGTTCTTGTCGACCATCCTGGCCACCACGGACTCGAACGTCCCGTTTGGCTCCACCGCCATCGGGCACACCGACCTGCCCATTGCCATGGCTGCGGCGGGCTGACTGTAGGAGATGCCGGCGTTGTTCAGAGCCGTCAGGAAGGCATTGCCCATCATGTCTGCGTGTATCGGAGCCGCCACGGCCGCCGACACCCCGAACACCCCGGCGGTCAACGCCAGGAATCGAAGGGCCAGCGCCGGTCCGCCCGCGCGGCAGGTCCGTGGTGCACCGTCTGACTGCTGTGTCATCACCCGTTTTCACCTGTCAGTCGTGGAGCTCCGGACGCACAAATCACCGTGTGACAACAGTGCTCAACGACAGTCACATTCACGCCTCGGTGGGGTAAAGGTTTGCACACTAACGCGTTTTGCCGCAGGTGGTGAGGGGGCCAGGCGCTAGGACAGCCGCTCCTTGTCCCCCAATCGGGGGACAAGGAGTATCGGGCGGTTGGGGGAGCCGAATTTCCCCTTCCAATCAGCTGGTTGTGGGATAGCAGCGGCGTCGCGCCCCCCGCAGAATGGTTTTCAGCGCGGGAACGAAACAAGAGAACGAACCCGCTACCAGCACCGCAACTAAGTAGACCAATCGGCGGGGGCCTCTTTCGCCCCCATCCCCCCCAAGTATTGAGGCCCCCGCCGAACCCCCCTTCACCCGAAGGGCAGCAACTAAATAGACCATCGGCGGGGATCTCATACGCCCCCCAAGTACTGAGATCCCCGCCGAACACCACTTCGCACAGCAGACAGAGAGAGCTCAGCGCTCATCTGATCCCCGACTGCCAGCGGGGTCTCATCGCCGCCCCCCTCCCCCCGCGATGAGATCCCGCTGGATCTTTTTCAGCGACTTTTCATGGCCCCTGTGCCGGCTCCAACTGAGTAGCGTGAAGCAATGCCCAAACCTCCCCGGCTTGGTACGCGGCAGTTGCCCCAAAAGCCGAACGGTCCGGATTGGTCGCACTGGCCGGTTCGAGTCCTCGGGCACGCCGA
Organism: Mycobacterium pseudoshottsii JCM 15466; assembly: GCF_003584745.1. Lineage (NCBI taxonomy): Bacteria > Bacillati > Actinomycetota > Actinomycetes > Mycobacteriales > Mycobacteriaceae > Mycobacterium > Mycobacterium pseudoshottsii. The sequence goes on along the minus strand of NZ_AP018410.1, from coordinate 2,774,515 downwards.
CCCCACCACGATCGGGCATCGAGCCGGTACTCACCGGACCATTTCTCCCGATCAAACCTGGCAGGCGGTCCAACCGCTGCTGGCGCAAGCCGGAATCACCCGAGTCGCCGACCTGACCTGGCTCGACGATCTCGGGATTCCCACCGTGCAGGCGGTGCGCCCCGCCTCCCTGACCTTGTCGGTGAGCCAGGGAAAAGCCACCACTTACCGGGCCGCTCAGGTGTCGGCCGTGATGGAGTCCCTGGAAAACTGGCACGCTGAAAACGTCACGCCCACCATGTTGGCAACGCCGGCAAGGGATCTCACGGCGGAGCTGACCTACGACCCAGCCGACCTCAACCGGCCGGCAGGCAGTCTGTATCACCCTTCGGCCAAGCTCGACTGGATGGTTGCGACAACTTTGTTGAGCGGCCGACGGACCCTCGTGCCGTGGCTGTCCACCGTGGTGAATGTCGCTGTCAACGATTCCTGGGGACCTCCGATGTTCGGCATGGACACCACCGGATTGGCTTCGGGCAACAGCTACCACGAAGCGACAGTGCACGCGCTCTACGAGATTATGGAGCGCCACGGCATGGCCACCGCCGAGCCCGGATCGACCCTTTTCCATGTCCCCCTCGAGGACGTCGCCCGCTCCGACTGCGCCGAATTGGTCGAAATGATCCACCAAGCTGGAAGCGAAGTGCAGGTCGCTCGCATCGACACGTGGGACGGCTTCTATTGCTTCGCCGCCGAGCTGACGTCGCCGATGTTGGAAGTTCCGTTCAGCGGCAGCGGACTTCACCATGACCCCAATGTCGCCCTGTCCAGGGCGATCACCGAAGCCGCACAATCGCGCTTGACCGCCATCAGCGGAGCCCGCGAGGACCTGCCCTCAGCGATCTACCACCGGTTCGCCCGGGTTCACAGTTATGCGGCGGTGCACCGATCCATGCAATCGATGCCCGACGCCGAACCCACCGCGTGGCACATCGACTACACCAACTCGCTGGGCGAGCTGCTGGCCACCGCAGCGACCGCGGTGACCAAACGTTCTGGCACCGAGCCGCTCGCGGTCGTCTGCGAATTCGCCGACGCCTGCGTTCCGGTGGTGAAGGTGATAGCCCCCGGTTTGTCCGCTTCGATAGCCTCGCCGATGCGAACCCCGCTGCAGGAGCACCAGTGACATTCACGACAACCGGCGGACGGATCGTCGTCACGGCCGGGCCCACGATCAGCGACGACGACGTGCACGCCGTGGTGCCCCACGCTGAGGTGGTGCCGCCGATCGCGTTCGGCCACGCTCTTGGTTACGGGCTGCGGCCCGGCGATGCGCTGCTCATTGTCGACGGCTTGTTCTTCCAGCAGGCATCGGTGCGTCACAAGGAACTGCTGACCCTGATCTCCGACGGCATTCGGGTCGTCGGTTCGTCCAGCATGGGAGCATTGCGAGCCGCCGAGCTGCACCCGTTCGGTATGGAGGGTTACGGCTGGGTTTTCGAAGGATATCGGGACGGGCTGCTGGAAGCAGACGACGAGGTGGGGATGGTGCACGGCGATCCCGAAGACGGTTATCCCATCTTCGTCGATGCGCTGGTCAACATTCGGCAAACCTTGGCGCACGCCGTCGAATCCGGTTTGCTACCAGCAGCTTTAGCGGATCAGCTGATCGACACGGCCCGCAGTACACCGTTTACCCAGCGGACCTGGAATCGCCTGCTGGACACCGTTGGCGCCGGCGAGAGCCAGAATCTGGCAAAGCAGTTGAGGTCTCTGCGAGTGGACATCAAACACGCCGATGCGGTGCTCGCGCTTCAAGAAGTGCTCCGCGGTCAAGCCAGTACCGCCGTGCGGCCCGGCCCAGCCCCGACCGTGTGGTCGGAGCGCTGGCGGCAACGCTGGTCACCGCCGACGCCGGTGGCTTTGGACGCCGCGGAGAGCGCCGAGCCCGCGATCGACGCCATTGACGTTGCCGATATCGACGTACTTTCGCTGCTGAGCTTGTGCGCCAGCGATCGGTGGGCCTACCTGCCCGCATTGGAGCAGGTGGCCGCCTGGCACTGGAGTTTGAACCACCCCGACGCCAGCGGCAACGTCGGTGACCGGGCCGCGCTAGCTGCCGCCGAAGTCCCCTGCGACAGTTATCAACTCTCGCTGGAGACGGTCGCCCACCACTACGCATTGGCAACCGGCATCATCGACGACGCAGGTTTTCCCGAGCACGTCAGGGCGCATTGGCTGACCGCCGAAGAAAATTCCGCCCTTGGCGACGACGCGGTTGCGGTGTCTGCGCGGCTGACTACCCGCACCTTGTTTTTCGCCCGATCCCTGCCTGCCGTCGCGCATTTCCTGGACCTGCTGCGCGGCGACCCCCGGCTGCCGGAATGGCGCCTCATGGCCGCACGCGCGGTGGCCCGCCGCGATGAGCTGGCTCGTCAAAAACCACATTTGAACCTGCGTCGCCCGGATCCCGCACTGCTCAAGCAGCTGTTCGGCACGATATGGGGCACCCCGGTGGATCGGGTCGAGTTGGCCCAACGTGGCTTGATGACCGAGGACGCCTTCTACACCGCCGCCACTGTCTACGCGGTAGCCGCTGCCGACGGCCAGTTGCCAGCCATCGAGGTCGGCTGTCTGGGGCCCGTTCAGTCACGCCAGTCACCTCCGGCCCACTAGCGACTCTCGGGCGGAATCTGCTACCGAATTGGCGTCCAGCGGGACGCCGATCCGTATTCGAAAAATCCAGATATCCAACGGAGTCTCGCTATACAATCATTCACTTCCGATAATTCGGATTGCGTGAAAATCGGCGCGAAATATTCACCGAGTAGTGAATTGATGGGAGTAAAGCGTGTCATTTTTGATCGCGGCCCCGGACATGGTGGCAGCGGCGGCAACCGATCTTGCCAGCATCGGCTCGACTATCAATACCGCCAATGCCGCCGCGTCCGCCCTGACTACCTCGGTGGCGGCGGCGGCCGCAGACGAAGTATCCACCGCCGTCGCACACGTATTTGACACCTACGCGCAGGAATACCAAACCTTCGGTGCCCACATGGCGGCATTTCACGACCAGTTCGTCCAGACCCTCAAAACCGGCGCGCTCGCGTATACCGGCGCCGAGGCCGCGAACGCATCACCGCTGCAGGAACTACTCAACGCGGTCAACGCCCCCACCCAGGCACTCCTGGGCCGCCCATTGATCGGCAACGGCACCGATGGTGCTCCCGGAACCGGCGCCGACGGCGGGGCCGGCGGATTGCTGTGGGGCAACGGCGGCAACGGCGGCTCGGGAGCCGCCGGTCAAACCGGCGGCGACGGTGGTGTCGCCGGTCTCATCGGCACCGCCGGCAACGGTGGCGCCGGCGGCATCGGCGCGGCGGGTGGCATGGGAGGCGCCGCCGGGCTGTTCGGCGGCGGTGGCGTGGGTGGCGTGGGCGGAGCGGGCGCCGCCGGAGGCGGCGGCGGCACCGGCGGCCTGCTATTGGGCGATGGTGGTGCCGGCGGGATGGGCGGCGTGGGGATGGCTGGCGTCAACGGCGGTGTCGCGGGGCAGGGCGGCAGCGGCGGCCACGCGGTGCTGTTGGGCAATGGCGGCGCCGGCGGGCAGGGCGGCACCGGCATGGCCGGAACCGACGGGACCAACCCCACCCCGACCGGGACCGCGGGAACCGGGGCCTCGGGTACTCCTTTCTCCGGAGACGGTCACGCCGGTTCCGGCCACACGGGCGATAACGGCGCACCAGGTGAGAACGGCGGCACCGGAGGAACCGGCGGCGAAGCGACCGGCGCCGGGGGAATCGGCGGCACCGGGGGTAACGGCGGTGCCGCGGGCTCCGGAGGCGCCAACGGCGGCGATGGTGGGGTCGGCGGAGCGGCGACGGACACATTTGGCTTCGACAACAACCAAGGCGGCAACGGCGGCAACGGAGCCAACGGCAGTGGCCCCGGCGGCGCGGGTGGCGCTGGCGGGGACGGGGGCGCCTCGACAGCGGGCGGAGCGGCCACCGGCGGCAAGGGCGGCCATGGCGGCAACGGCGCCGCCAGCGACCTATCCGGCGGCAATGGCGGCGCGGCCGGCGCCGGTGGCAACGGCGGGAACGCCGGGCTGCTCGTCGGCAATGGCGGCGCAGGGGGAACCGGGGGTGTTGGCGGCTCCGGCGGCACGGGTGCCGCGGGCGGCGCCGGAGGCGCTGGCGGAGACGGCGGCACCGCGACTGGAAACTTCGACCCCACCGGTACCGCCGCCCAGGGACAAGAGGGTGGGGACGGCGGCTCCGGCGCCGACTCGACGGGAATCGGCGGCAACGGCGGCAACGGCGGCGTGGGCGGTAACGGCGGCAACGGCGGGCGGCTACTCGGCCTGGGCGGTGCCGGCGGCGACGCCGGCAATGGCGGTGTCGGGGGTACCGGCGGCGCCGGTGGCGCCGGGGGCGCCGGTGGCCATGGCGGCAACGCGACCAGCGGTCAGCTGAGTCAGGGCGGCAACGGCGGCAACGGCGGCGGCGGCGGCAACGGCGCGGACGGCGGCGATGGTGGTGCTGCCGGGCTCAGCGGCGGAAATGGCGGCCAGGGCGGGTTGATCGGGGTTTCGGGAGTGGACGGCGCGGCCGGAATCGGCGGCCGAGCCGGTGCCGGTGGGGCCGGTGGCGCCCTCGGGGCCGGCGGCACCGGTGGCATCGCCGAGGGTCTGATCCACGTCGACGGTGACGCTGGGCTCAACGGTGTGGCAGGCACCTCCGGCAACGCCGGCCAACACGGCTAGACCTAACGGTCCAGCTGCGACTACCACCGGGGGCCGCCATCTCGGACGTGCGGGATCGCAGCTAGAACCGGATCGGCGCGTCACTGCACGACACCGCGCCCGGCGCGACCAAGATCGCCGAGAACCAGCGGGTAGCGCGCGGCCGCCCGCCGCTAGGGGCTTCCGCCCCTATCCGTTACCTCGGCTAACTGGTTCGATGGTTGAGGTGGGTCCAGCAATCGGGCTTGATCACGGCATCAGGATGGATGCCGCGCCCCCCGGTAGGCCGCGGTGGCCACCCAACTCGGCGGTCAAAGTTGACGCAACGGATCTTCTCGAGTCGCCGCAAAACAGTGAGCCCCCGTGCGCACCTTCGCTGCTCTCTGCGCGGCGGGGACCGGGTCAGCTGACGCCAGCGCCGCCTCGACCCAACCAGTCGCTGGATGGCCGGGAGGAGAGACATGGACTGCCCGAATTGCTCGACACCACACCCTGAGGCGGCACGCTTCTGCTCTCGTTGCGGCACCCCTTTGCATCCCGCCATTCAGAGGTCCCGGCACTTCGCTGCCCACCCCGAAGAACCGGTGCGTTCGCTGGCGGTGGTGAGCACCCTGATGCCGCACCTGGCCGGGGGACGCCACCACATCTACCGGGGCGCTATCGGGCTGGCGCTGGTGGCGGCGTTGATCGCCGCCGCATTCGGAATGCTCTCAGTCGCACTGATACTGGCCGCCATTGCGCTGCCCGCGGCGGTACTGACCTATATGCACGACCACGACTTATGGCGTGGCGAGCCGATCAGCGTTCTCGGCTTGGCCCTGCTGACGTCTCTGGCACTCGGTGTCGGGGTCGGGATGCTCGAACACCACCTCACCAAGCCGGTGCTGCTGGCCGCGCCGCGACATCGGATGCCGACCATGGCCCAGGTCCTGGAACTGGGCATCCTCGTCCCGGCGGTGACCTTTGTCGCGGTGCTGATTCCGCCTGTGCTGGTGACCGCCCGCAGCGCCTTCCGGCACTCTGTCGATGCCGTAGCCATCTGCTCGCTAAGCGGGGCCGCGTTCTCTCTAGGCCTGAGCGTGGCCATACAACGCGGCGCCTTCTCCCACCTCGGGGCTACCGCCGGGGATCCAGCTCACGTCGCGTTCATCGCCCTGACACTCGGCTTTTGCAGCCGATCATCTTCGCTACCGCCGCCGCGATGGCGCTGGTGCCGCTGCGCGGGGTCGGCGTCAATACCGTCTCGGGACTGGCCAAAGGTTTGGCGCTGCTGGTGCTTTACGGTTTGGCCACCGTCCTGCTGGCCCCCTACGGCACCCGTGGCATCGTGCTGACCACCTTGGCAGCGCTGGTGCTGGGCGCGGCCGGACTGCTCGGCGTGCGTTACGCGCTGCATGTCTCGCTGTTGGCCGAAGCCCAAGCGGCCCTCACTGGTGCCGCCACGTTGGCGCGTGCCCCTGGCACCCGCCAGGTCTGTGCCCACTGCGGCGCAATGATCGAGGCCGAGGCCGCCTTCTGCCAGGTCTGCGGGACAGCCACGGCCGCGCTGGCCCGCCACCCCGCCCCCGACGATGGCAACACCACTGTCGATGTGGGGGCAACAACCGCTGCCGAACCAGCAGCCGTGATGCCCGCGACCCCGCCGCGCACTCCCCCGCCGCTGCAGTTCCCCGGCAACGGAGTGCAGGTAGGGCACCGGCTGCGACCGGTCACGGTCGCCGCGGTCATCGTGGTGATCGTCCTGATCGCCGCGGCGGTGACCGCATTGATCGTCTTGAGCGGCACCACCGGCCGGACCAAACTGCCGCCGATGCTGCCCGGTGGCCATGCTGAGGCGACAGCGCCGGCGGGGTCCGGCCTCTCCCAACCCGTCAACCCGCCAACGGCTCTCCCGCCTGCGGTGCGGGGTGCACGACTCACGCTGACCTCGGCGAATGCGATCGCCATCGCGGACGGCATCTCCATCACACCCGCGCCGGGCTGGACGCTGACCGACCGGGGTCCGAACTGGGTGACACTGTTCGACCCCAACAACACGGCGGCGATACACGTCACGGTCAAACCAGCCGACGGCACCGATGCCGCCGCGGTATTGCAGGGCGATGTCAATCAGTTGATCAGCGCGCCCTCGACCGGTTTGACCAACGTGAACGTGATGGGGGCACCCACCAGGGCTCCGGCGTTGTTGATTAGCAGGCTTGTGAGCTGGGGAATTGTGGATTGAGGAGGTCTAGGCGGCGGTTGGCGGTCAAAGCGGTGATCCGGCAGGCTTCGGCGATGTTGTCGGCGCCGTTGAGGCGGTGCAGATTGATCGCGGTGTTGCGTAGCGTTGCTAGGACCTGTGCGCCGTTTCCGGTATGTGCCCTTTGACGGTCTTCGTCGAAGGTGACGTCGCGTATCCAGTGCAGGCTGTTCTCGATTCCCCAGTGTTGACGCATCCAGGTCATGATCGCGGTAGGGCGGGCGTGCTCGAAGGGCAGGCTGCAGATGGCATAGACCACCTCCACGCTGCGCTGGTCGGTGGCGGTGATCAAGCGTTCACGAGTGATCCGGATGATTTGTTTTGCGTAGGGGAAGCCGATTCCTCGTGCAGCGGTGATGATTTGCGGGGTGCGGGTCTCGACACGGCCGTGGCCGCGGGAGTCGTCGGTAGCGGCTGTGGGCACCTCGGCCCAGGGCAGCGCGGTGATACGCGCAAGTATTTTGGCTTGGTTGGACTTGACGATCATCAGGTAGTGCGACTTCAAGGTGGCGCAGATCAACTTCGCGGTGACGACCTGGGTATGCATCGCATCCACGGTGACCAGCCACCGCAAGCTACCCGGCAGCAGCGTGAGCAGGGCACGTACGCAGGGAATTTCATTGCTTTTCTCGGCGACAGCGAGTTGACCGAGCACCAATCGGGCACGGTGGGCGAACACCGACACGAGATGCGTGGCTGTCGCTTTGGCGCGTAAAGCACCACGCAGCATCTTGCCGTCCAACGCGATCGGCACCAATCCACTGGGGTCGCGGCTGGCCACGTGTGCAGTGAAGTAACTGCCCATCCTGGCGTTGAGGTCGGCGGGGTCTAGCCGAGACAAAACAGCGCGGAAGGTCTTCTCACTGGGCCGCCGGAACCGGACCCCTAATTGGGCCAACACATCATCGGGAGCGGTGGCCGCCCATGTGGCAAAACCAGCATAGCCGCGCATCCCCGCGGCAGTGGCCAGAACCGCGATCGCCAACAAAGCCATCAGCGAATACCTCCGACCGCGTGGGCCCCTCGGGTCTGGCATCGAGGCCAACACATCGAGAAACTCCGATCCGATGAGCTCGCTGCGCTCACCAGGACTCCAGCGGTCGAACACCTCTGGAACCGACGACACACGCAATACTGAAACGGTAGGCACGGGCAACTCCAGACCAACGACGAACAGTAACCAACTCGATCGTTCTCCAGATAGCCCGTGCCTACACTCCGGCCCCAATAGCGCGGCACCAAAGATCATCAACCCAGCTCACAAGCCTGCTAATCAACAACGCCGGAGCCCTGGGGCACCCACGACCAAGACCCTGCAGAGTGAGAAATTCCAGCAGGCAGCGTCGATGAACTACACCGCGGATTTCTCGGCACAGCTGGGCATTACCCACCTCATCGGAGTGTTCATGGAGTTGTTGAACACCTCGAACCATCAGTCGGCGTTCATCGACTACCGGGAGACCAGCGACGTGAGCGCCAGCTATGTGGGTGCGGCCCAGATGATGATTGACTCCATGCTCTGAACGCGCGAAGGCAACCCAGACTGTCGAAGTGCGACGCAGTGCCAATGACCGGCCATGCCCGGAAACACGCCGCGATGTGCGCGCGATAACCAAAAAAAACAAATTCATCCGATGGTGGTTTTAGAAAATGTGTGCACATGAACACAAGAAAAGGCCGTGAGCAATTCATCATAGGGTGAATTCGAGAGGCCCGCCCGGTTGGTCTAAATTGACCATTGCGCTGAAATCGCAGCAATAGAGCGCGTATCTTTATATCGTGTTGCAGTCGGCTGTCGTGGCCATTCTCGAGGGCGCCGTCGGCAATTTTTTTCCTGGGGCGTCATGAACCGATGGGAGCGCACTGTGTCGTTTGTCATCACAGCGCCGGAGCTGATTTCGGCGGCAGCAACCGATCTGGCCGGGATCGGTTCGACGATCAGCGCCGCCAATGCGGCGGCGTCGGCGTCGACCACCGCGGTCGCCGCCGCGGCCGCCGACGAAGTGTCGACCGCCGTGGCCACGTTGTTCGGGGCACACGCCCAGCAATGCCAATCGCTGGGTTCCCAGATGGCCGCATTTCACGACGACTTCGTGCGGATTCTGGCCAGCGGTTCAAACCTGTACGCGACGGCCGAAGCCACCAATGCCTCGCCACTGCAACCACTGCTCGACCTCATCAATGCGCCCACCCAGGCCATCCTTGGGCGTCCGCTGATCGGCAACGGCTCCAACGGCACCTACCCCGGACAAGACGGCCGAGACGGCGGACTCTTGATCGGCAACGGCGGCAACGGCGCGGCCGGCGATTTCGGCCAAGCCGGCGGCGGCGGTGGGTCCGCGGGGCTATTCGGCGATGGCGGTAACGGTGGAACCGGCGGCGCCGGTTCGGCCGGGGGCAATGGCGGCACCGGCGGGCTGCTGTTCGGCAACGGCGGCAACGGCGGAATGGGCGGCACCGCCACACTCGGCTTCAACGGCGGCATGGCCGGAGCTGGAGGCAACGGTGGTAGCGCCTTGCTGTTCGGCAGCGGCGGCGCCGGCGGACAAGGCGGCACCGGTGTGGCCGGAACGAACGGCTCCAACCCCCTGGTCTTCGACACCGCAAACTCCGGCGCAGCCGGCCAAGATGTGACCACCACCGACGATCCCGCCGCCAACCCCCTCACCGGGGGCAACGGGTCGGAAGGCGCCGCGGGCAGCACCATCCAAAACGGCGGCGTTGGCGGGCAGGGTGGCGGCGCAACCTCCACCAACCAGAACAGCGCCTTGGGCGGAGAGGGCGGCAAGGGCGGCGACGGCGCCAATGGCGGCATGGGCGGCAACGGCGGCAGCGGGGACACCTCCGGTCAGACCGATGCGCCGCAGCCGTCGGCCACCGGCGGAAATGGCGGCAACGGGGGCGATGCCCAGGTTGCCGGTGGTGCCGGCGGCGCGGGCGGCTGGGGTGGCGACGGACATGCCAACCAGAGTGACGCCGTCGGTGGGGTCGGCGGGCGCGGCGGCGCCGGATTCGCCAGCAGTGCCGCCGGCGGCGCCGGCGGCACGGGAGGGACCGGCGGCCAGGGCGGCAATGGCGGCCTACTGTTCGGCAACGGTGGTACCGGAGGCGTCGGGGGCACCGGAGGCATGGGTGGCGCCGGCGCCGCCGGCGGAACCGGAGGCGATGGGGGTAACGCCGGATTCGCCATCGGCGGTAGCGATGGCACCGCCACCGGACAACAAGGCGGCGATGGCGGCTATGGAGCAGACTCGACCGCGGTCGGCGGAACGGGCGGGGCCGGCGGCACTGGCGGTAACGGCGGAAACGGCGGGTGGTTGATCGGTTCCGGTGGCGCGGGTGGAGTCTCGGGCACCGGCGGGGTCGGCGGCACCGGCGGTGCCGGCGGGATTGGCGGCAACACCTCATCGTCCTCGACGGCATCCGTTGCCGGCGAGGGTGGTCACGGCGGCGACGGCGGCGACGGCGGTAATGGCGGCGCGGCCGGCGCGGTTGCCGGTGCGGGCGGTCGCGGTGGTTTGATCGGTGCGGCTGGCGGGACCGGCTCGATCGGGGCCGGCGGCGCAGCCGGGACGGGAGGCGCCGGCGGCGCGGGCGGCGCCGGAGGTGCCGGAGGTACCGCCCAAGGATCCGGGGCCAGCGGGGGTACGGGCGCAAACGGCCACACCGGTCTCGATGGGGCGCCGGGCCAGCCGGGTTGATTCCGGCCCGCCCAGGGCTCCGGCGTTGTTGATTAGCAGGCTTGTGAGCTGGGTTGATGATCTTTGGTGCCGCGCTATTGGGGCCGGAGTGTAGGCACGGGCTATCTGGAGAACGATCGAGTTGGTTACTGTTCGTCGTTGGTCTGGAGTTGCCCGTGCCTACCGTTTCAGTATTGCGTGTGTCGTCGGTTCCAGAGGTGTTCGACCGCTGGAGTCCTGGTGAGCGCAGCGAGCTCATCGGATCGGAGTTTCTCGATGTGTTGGCCTCGGTGCCAGACCCGAGGGGCCCACGCGGTCGGAGGTATTCGCTGATGGCTTTGTTGGCGATCGCGGTTCTGGCCACTGCCGCGGGGATGCGCGGCTATGCTGGTTTTGCCACATGGGCGGCCACCGCTCCCGATGATGTGTTGGCCCAATTAGGGGTCCGGTTCCGGAGGCCCAGTGAGAAGACCTTCCGCGCTGTTTTGTCTCGGCTAGACCCCGCCGACCTCAACGCCAGGATGGGCAGTTACTTCACTGCACACGTGGCCAGCAGCGACCCCAGTGGATTGGTGCCGATCGCGTTGGACGGCAAGATGCTGCGTGGTGCTTTACGCGCCAAAGCGACAGCCACGCATCTCGTGTCGGTGTTCGCCCACCGTGCCCGATTGGTGCTCGGTCAACTCGCTGTCGCCGAGAAAAGCAATGAAATTCCCTGCGTACGCGCCCTGCTCACGCTGCTGCCGGGTAGCTTGCGGTGGCTGGTCACCGTGGATGCGATGCATACCCAGGTCGTCACCGCGAAGTTGATCTGCGCCACCTTGAAGTCGCACTACCTGATGATCGTCAAGTCCAACCAAGCCAAAATATTTGCGCGTATCACCGCGCTGCCCTGGGCCGAGGTGCCCGCAGCCGCTACCGACGACTCCCGCGGCCACGGCCGTGTCGAGACCCGCACCCTGCAAATCATCACCGCTGCACGAGGAATCGGCTTCCCCTACGCAAAACAAATCATCCGGATCACTCGTGAACGCTTGATCACCGCCACCGACCAGCGCAGCGTGGAGGTGGTCTATGCCATCTGCAGCCTGCCGTTCGAGCACGCCCGCCCTACCGCGATCATGACCTGGATGCGTCAACACTGGGGAATCGAGAACAGCCTGCACTGGATACGCGACGTCACCTTCGACGAAGACCGTCAAAGGGCACATACCGGAAACGGCGCACAGGTCCTAGCAACGCTACGCAACACCGCGATCAATCTGCACCGCCTCAACGGCGCCGACAACATCGCCGAAGCCTGCCGGATCACCGCTTTGACCGCCAACCGCCGCCTAGACCTCCTCAATCCACAATTCCCCAGCTCACAAGCCTGCTAATCAACAACGCCGGAGCCCTGCCGGCCCGCCCTAGTCCGGCTTTCCGGGCTCCGACGACTGCTGCGCAGTTACCGGCTACTCATCGGACACTTCCTTGACGGCCAAATCCATTGGGCCCCTGCGCCTTCACGGTAGACGGCCGAGGCGTGCATGGCTAGTCAAAATCAGTGGAAACCCATTGATAAGGCCACCGAATCACGTCCCACAATTGGGGGACAACGACTTCCCACAACCGGCGGATTGATTTCATATATCACAAATATTGTTTTAAACTATCCGCGTCCATAAAGATATCTGGAACAGAATACTAAAATACGATTCTGTTTTAGGCAATTCACACCGAAGATTGGGAATTTTGACGTGGCCATTGAACTGCTTTTCCGCGAGACCGAGACCACCTACTCGGCCTTCTATGCCGGCCTGAGCGCCGACGAGGTCGTTGAGTGAGCTGATCGCTCGAGACGCGCTGTCACGGTGGGGATCGGTTGATCGAGGGGTATTGATCCCCACCAAGGCACGGCCCGCCACCCCTCGGAAATGCCTGCCAGCCAACATCATTGCCGCGTGCCATGGAGTACGGACCCGGGCGGGCGGCAACGAAGTTCTATCCGCTGGACACACCGGCGCCGTTGCGCGGCACCGACGCGACAGCCGGGCTTCGAATTACCACGAGGCGCGCCGCGCGGTTATCAGTCAATTATCGGGTGTCCACCGCGCTGGGCGCCCCCGGCTTGGTCCCCCACCCAGGGCTCCGGCGTTGTTGATTAGCAGGCTTGTGAGCTGGGTTGATGATCTTTGGTGCCGCGCTATTGGGGCCGGAGTGTAGGCACGGGCTATCTGGAGAACGATCGAGTTGGTTACTGTTCGTCGTTGGTCTGGAGTTGCCCGTGCCTACCGTTTCAGTATTGCCTGTGTCGTCGGTTCCAGAGGTGTTCGACCGCTGGAGTCCTGGTGAGCGCAGCGAGCTCATCGGATCGGAGTTTCTCGATGTGTTGGCCTCGATGCCAGACCCGAGGGACCCACGCGGTCGGAGGTATTCGCTGATGGCTTTGTTGGCGATCGCGGTTCTGGCCACTGCCGCGGGGATGCGCGGCTATGCTGGTTTTGCCACATGGGCGGCCACCGCTCCCGATGATGTGTTGGCCCAATTAGGGGTCCGGTTCCGGCGGCCCAGTGAGAAGACCTTCCGCGCTGTTTTGTCTCGGCTAGACCCCGCCGACCTCAACGCCAGGATAGGCAGTTACTTCACTGCACACGTGGCCAGCAGCGACCCCAGTGGATTGGTGCCGATCGCGTTGGACGGCAAGATGCTGCGTGGTGCTTTACGCGCCAAAGCGACAGCCACGCATCTCGTGTCGGTGTTCGCCCACCGTGCCCGATTGGTGCTCGGTCAACTCGCTGTCGCCGAGAAAAGCAATGAAATTCCCTGCGTACGTGCCCTGCTCACGCTGCTGCCGGGTAGCTTGCGGTGGCTGGTCACCGTGGATGCGATGCATACCCAGGTCGTCACCGCGAAGTTGATCTGCGCCACCTTGAAGTCGCACTACCTGATGATCGTCAAGTCCAACCAAGCCAAAATACTTGCGCGTATCACCGCGCTGCCCTGGGCCGAGGTGCCCACAGCCGCTACCGACGACTCCCGCGGCCACGGCCGTGTCGAGACCCGCACCCCGCAAATCATCACCGCTGCACGAGGAATCGGCTTCCCCTACGCAAAACAAATCATCCGGATCACTCGTGAACGCTTGATCACCGCCACCGACCAGCGCAGCGTGGAGGTGGTCTATGCCATCTGCAGCCTGCCCTTCGAGCACGCCCGCCCTACCGCGATCATGACCTGGATGCGTCAACACTGGAGAATCGAGAACAGCCTGCACTGGATACGCGACGTCACCTTCGACGAAGACCGTCAAAGGGCACATACCGGAAACGGCGCACAGGTCCTAGCAACGCTACGCAACACCGCGATCAATCTGCACCGCCTCAACGGCGCCGACAACATCGCCGAAGCCTGCCGGATCACCGCTTTGACCGCCAACCGCCGCCTAGACCTCCTCAATCCACAATCCCCCAGCTCACAAGCCCGCTAATCAACAACGCCGGAGCCCTGGTCCCCCACCAAGCCGCTCTCCAATCAATTCCAGTTTGCATTCACGGTAAGCCGCGAATAGCCGAGCCGCAGCGCCCAGTGCTTTGAGAAATGCTGGACTATGCATTTCATTCACCGGGAAAGAGCGGCTCAGCCGACGCGTTCCACTCCGGCGATGTTCCGCTTGCCACGGCGCAGCACTAGCCAGCGGCCGTGCAGGAAGTCCGATGTCTGCGGTACCCACTCATCGGTCTCGACCCGAATGTTGTTGACCGACACCCCACCTTCGCCGATGGTGCGCCGCGCCGCGCCCTTGCTGGCCGAAAGCCCGGTGGCCACCAGCAAATCCACGATGCCGTCCGGGGTGCCCGGTTCGAGTTCGGCGATGCTCGTCTCGCGCAGTGCCGCCCCCAGAGTCGCCTCGTCGAGCCGGCTCAACTCGCCATGGCCGAAAAGCGCTCGGCTGGCGTGCTCGACGGCCTCGGTGGCCGCCTCCCCATGCACCAGGGTGGTGAGTTCGGCCGCCAGCCGGCGTTGGGCGGCGCGCTGGTGGGGCCGCTCGGCGGTGGCCTGCTCCAGCTCGGTCAGTTCCTCGGCAACCAGGAACGTGAACCACCGCAGGTAGCGGATCACATCCGCGTCGGCGGTGTTTACGAAGTACTGGTACCAGGCGTACGGGCTGGTCATCTCGGGGTCCAGCCAAAGGCTGCCGCCGCCGGTCGATTTGCCGAACTTGGTGCCATCGGCGGCGGTCACCAGCGGGACCGTGAGGACGTGCACCGCCGCACCCGACTTTTGGCGCACCAGGCGGACTCCGGCGATGATGTTGCCCCACTGATCCGATCCGCCGATCTGCAGCGTGCAGCCGTGGCGCCGGTGCAGTTCGACGTAGTCGTTGGCCTGCAGCAGCATGTAGCTGAACTCGGTGTAGGAGATCCCCTCGCCCTCCAGCCGCCGCCGGATCGTGTCCCGATCCAGCATCACGTTCACCGAGAAGTGTTTGCCGACGTCACGCAGAAACTCGACGGTCGACATGGCGGCGGTCCATTCGAGGTTGTTCTCGACGATCGCGCCGGTGGGAGATCCGTCGAAGTCGACGAAGCGTTCCAGCTGGCCGCGGATCCGCTCGGTCCAGTTGGCCACGGTATCGGCGTCGTTGAGACTGCGCTCACCGATGTCGCGAGGGTCGCCGATCATCCCGGTGGCCCCACCCGCCAACACGATGGGACGATGGCCCGCTCGCTGAAATCGCCGCAACGCCAATAGCGGCACGAGGTGTCCGGCGTGAAGGCTTGCCGCGGTGGGGTCGAAACCGGCATAAACCGTCAGCGGCGGGCGCTGTGCGTCGGCGGCCAGCGCGTCAAGGTCGGTGGACTGGGCGATCAAGCCGCGCCAGCCCAGCTCGTCGAGGATCCCAGCTGACCCAGAAGAGTTTGAAGACATCGCGCAAGACTCTAGTCGCTGGCCCCGAGGGCGGGTGCTCGTGGACTTCGTCGATACGCCGACACCTCCGGACGGTCGGCCGACCACAACCGCCAGGGCCTGTCGGCGGCGCGGCTGACTCCCACCCGCGGCCCCGAGACCGCCGCGATCGGTTCGTGCAGCTGAAGCGTCACCGGACTGGCCGGGTCAAACAAATCAATCCCGTTGTCATCCATGGTGATCCCTAGCGCCGAACACAGGTTTCCCGGACCACGCCCGAGCGCGGCGGTGGCAACCAGCCCACCCCGGCGGGACCGGGCGACATCGGTACCGCGACCAATGGCGCACGCCCTGAGCAGCACCGCCGCGGCCGTACCGTCGGGACCACACGCGACGTTGGCGCATACGTGGATTCCGTGGCTGCGGTAAGTGTAGAGCCGACCGGGTGGACCGAACATGACGCGGTTGCGCGCACTGGGTCCGCGATAGGAATGGGCCGCCGCGTCGGGCCACGGGCCGTCGGGAACCCCGCCGTAGGCCTCGACCTCGACGATGACGCCGCACACCCCCCGCGCGGCGATGGTCGCCCCGAGCAGTCGATGTGCGGCAGGTACCGGGTCGACCAGCAGTTGCTCAGCGCTCATCGCAGCGATTGTGCCCTTCCTCTTGACAAACCCCCACTTCTAGGTCGACTATTCATCGCATGGTGACTTCAACACGCGTTGAATCGCTAACAGGTGGGTCACAGCCGGCTGTCAGCATCAAGCACCTACGGGTCATCCGCGGCAAACACTCCGCGCTGCACGACTTCTCGGTCGACATTGCGCGCGGCACCATCACCGGCCTGCTCGGGCCATCCGGGTGCGGTAAGACCACCCTGATGCGCAGCATCGTCGGCACCCAGATCGTGACGTCGGGAACCGTCACCGTGCTGGGTCATCCGGCCGGTTCTGCCGTGCTGCGCCGCCAGGTCGGATATCTGCCACAAGATCCAGCGATCTACCACGACCTGCGAATCATTGACAACGTCCGTTACTTCGCCGCCCTCTACGGCTACAACAGGCAAGCCGCCGATGATGCGATCGCGCGAGTGGGCCTGACCGATCACCGCACCGACTACTGCGCCAACCTGTCCGGCGGACAGCGAACCCGGGTGTCGCTGGCGTGCGCGCTGGTGTGCCACCCCACCTTGCTTGTCCTCGACGAACCTACGGTGGGCCTGGATCCCGTTTTGCGCGTAGATCTTTGGCAGCAGTTTGCCGAGCTAGCCCGCGCCCGAACGACATTGCTGATTTCCAGTCATGTCATGAATGAAGCCGAGCACTGCGGCGATCTGCTGCTGATGCGTGCCGGCCGCCTAGTGGCGCAGACCACCCCGACCCAACTACGGAAGGACACCGGATGCATGTCGCTGGAGGAGGCGTTTCTCTCCATGATCCGCCGCCACACCACCACGCACCAGGCCCAATAGGCCTGCGCGCCTACACCGCTACCACCACGCGAATCCTGCGTCAGCTCGCCGCCGATCACCGCAGCGTTGCGATGATCCTGCTGGTGCCGGTGCTGGTGATCACGCTGATGTATTTCATGTTCGAAAATGCCCCGCACCGCCCCGGCGCGCAAACGCCGTTCAACAACGCGTGTTTGATCCTGTTGGGCCTGTTCCCGCTATTCGTGATGTTCATCATCACCTCGATCACGATGCAGCGAGAGCGGGCATCCGGGACGTTGGAGCGGGTACTGACCACGCCGCTGCGGCGGCTGGACATGCTGGCCGGTTACGGCACAGCATTTTCGCTCGCGGCCGCGGCACAGGCCACGGTGGCTTGCATCGTCTCGTTTTGGCTGCTCGGGTTCGACACCGCGGGCAGTCCCGTGTGGGTCTTCGTAATCGCAGTCGTCAACGCCATTCTGGGAGTCGGTTTGGGATTGTTGTTCAGTGCCTTCGCCCGCACGGAGTTTCAGGCCGTGCAGTTCATCCCCTTGGTGATGGTGCCGCAGTTGCTGCTGGCCGGCATCATCGTCCCTCGTGCGGTCATGCCTACCTGGCTCGAGTGGGTCAGCAACGCCATGCCCGCAAGCTATGCTCTGGAAGCCTTGCAGCAGGTGGGAGCTCATCCCGAGCTCACCTACATCGCTCTTCGCGACATCGTCGTCGTGGTGGTTTTCGCGGTCGCATCCCTTTGCCTGGCCGCCGCAACCCTACGCCGACGGACACCCTAGCGTGGAAACGACAAACACCGGACGCCGGCGACCTGGACGCCCCACCGGCACCTCAAACACCAGGGAACACATCCTGACCTGTGCGCGAGAACTCTTTGCGCTCAATGGTCTTGACCGAACCTCGGTCCGGTCGGTGGCTGCGGCCGCCGGCGTGGATGCCGCTCTTGTGCATCACTACTACGGCACCAAACAACAGCTGTTCGCTGCCGCCATCCAAATCCCCATCGATCCGACCGTGGTGCTCGAGCAGATTGTCGAAACCCCCGTTGACGAACTCGGGCTCAAGCTGCCGTCCGTGTTACTGCCACTGTGGGATTCGGAGCTGGGCACCGGGCTCGTCTCGACCCTGCGGGCGTTGATGGCAGGCACCGAGTCGAATCTGGCGCGTTCTTTCCTGCAGGAGGTGGTGACAAGCGAAGTAGGTTCGCGAGTCGACTCCCCCACCGGAACCGGCAGGATCCGCGCCCAGTTCGTGGCCTCTCAGCTGCTGGGAGTGGTGATGGCTCGCCACATCGTCAAGATCGAGCCCTTCGCCTCACTGCCGGCCGACCAGGTCGCACAGGCCATCGCTCCCACCCTGCAGCGCCACCTCACCGGTGAGCTGCCAGAGGAGATTGCGTCATGAAACGAGCGCACTCGTCACCGATGACGCCGACGACAGCGATGAGGCTGTGGGACCGCTCGACCAACAACACCGGGCCCTCGCCCGCGCTGCAGTAGGCACCGCTTAGCCATGGGCGGCCAGGCAAAACCTACCGCCACCCAGATGCGACAGCCGACACCGGCCAGCCCGGCACACCAAAACTCTCAGCACTTCTTCTGGGCGCTCGGCGTGCCGGGCCAAGGCTGGACCAGGAACCCATGCCGCGCCGAGAACCGTTGCGGCGTTTACCTTTGCCGCGACTTTTTGACAGTCGATGTCACCGAATGCGGACACCCGACCTGGGGAACGGCACACCCCGGGCGGCCGGCTCACGACATCGGCCGTCGACCGCAACGAATTCCAGAACTGCCGGACGCTGTTACCGACGTCACTATACTAAATAGTATTCTTCGCCTATACCATCTGGTAGGTAGATATGGCTGCCGAATTGCGGATTTCCAGCCATCCCCTGGATGAAGCCGAGCACTGCGCCGATGCGTGCTGGCCGCCTAGTGGCGCACACCACCCCGAACCAAGTACGGAAGGACACTGGATGCATGTCGTTGAAGGAGGCGTATCTCTCCATGCCGATCACCGCAGCGTTGCAATGGTCCTGCCGGCACTGACCACGCCGCTGCGGCGGCTGGACATGCTGGCCGGTTTGCCGCAATTGCTGCTGGCCGGCAGCATCGTCGCTGCTGCAGTCGTGCCGACCTTGCTCGAGCGGGTTTGCAACGCCATGCCCGCAAGCTATGCTCTGGAAGCCTTGCAGCAGGTGGGAGCTCATCCCGAGCTCACCTACATCGCTCTTCGCGACATCGTCGTCGTGGTGGTTTTCGCGGTCGCATCCCTTTGCCTGGCCGCCGCAGCCCTACGCCGACGGACGCCCTAGCGTGGAAACGACAAACACCGGACGCCGGCGACCTGGACGCCCCATCGGCACGTCAAACACCAGGGAACACATCCTGACCTGTGCGCGAGAACTCTTTGCGCTCAATGGTCTTGACCGAACCTCGGTCCGGTCGGTGGCTGCGGCCGCCGGCGTGGATGCCGCTCTTGTGCATCACTACTACGGCACCAAACAACAGCTGTTCGCTGCCGCCATCCAAATCCCCATCGATCCGACTGCGGTGCTCGAGCAGATTGTCGAAACCCCCGTTGACGAACTCGGGCTCAAGCTGCCGTCCGTGTTACTGCCACTGTGGGATTCGGAGCTGGGCACCGGGCTCGTCTCGACCCTGCGGGCGTTGATGGCAGGCACCGAGTCGAATCTGGCGCGTTCTTTCCTGCAGGAGGTGGTGACAAGCGAAGTAGGTTCGCGAGTCGACTCCCCCACCGGAACCGGCAGGATCCGCGCCCAGTTCGTGGCCTCTCAGCTGCTGGGAGTGGTGATGGCTCGCCACATCGTCAAGATCGAGCCCTTCGCCTCACTGCCGGCCGACCAGGTCGCACAGGCCATCGCTCCCACCCTGCAGCGCCACCTCACCGGTGAGCTGCCAGAGGAGATTGCGTCATGAAACGAGCGCACTCGTCACCGATGACGCCGACGACAGCGATGAGGCTGTGGGACCGCTCGACCAACAACACCGGGCCCTCGCCCGCGCTGCAGTAGGCACCGCTTAGCTATGGGCGGCCAGGCAAAACCTACCGCCACCCAGATGCGACAGCCGACACCGGCCAGCCCGGCACACCAAGACTCTCAGCACTTCTTCTGGGCGCTCGGTGTGCCGGGCCGAGGCTGGACTCGAGACCGAACGCCGCGCCGCTTCTCGGCGCGGTGCTTACCCGTTGCCGCTACTTTCATACCTTTCGGTATGCATTCCTATACCATTTGGTATGCAGATGTGGCTGCCGATGGCCAGGACGAGTACCACTGGGTGGCCGCCGCTCGCGAGCGTAGAGGAGCCAACCAATGTCATTTTTGATCGCAGCACCCGAGATGCTTACGGCGGCGGCAGCGGACATCGCGACGATAGGGTCGACGATCAGCGCCGCCGATGCCATAGCGGCCGCCCCCACGACCTCGGTGCTGGCGGCCGCCGCCGACTAGGTCTCGCTAGCGATCGCTGGCCTGTTCAGCGCGCACGCCAAGCAGTATCAGGCATTCAGCGTGCAAGCGGCGACGTTCCATGAGCAACTCGTTCGCTCCCTTGCCGCCGGCGGCTTCTCCTATGCGACCGCCGAGGCCGCCAATGCATCACCGTTGGAGTTCCTGCTGGACGCCGTGAATGCACCCGCCCAAACGCTGTTCGGACGCGACCTGATCGGCAACGGTACCGACGGAGCTGCCGGTACCGGAGCGAACGGCGGAGATGGCGGGCTGCTGTGGGGCAACGGCGGCAACGGCGGGTCCGGCGCGACCGGGCAGGTCGGCGGTTCCGGCGGAGCGGCCGGGCTGATCGGCACCGGTGGCACCGGAGGGGCGGGCGGCACCGGCGCGGCCGGTGGCACCGGCGGCGCCGGCGGGTGGCTATTCGGGGACGGGGGCATCGGTGGGACCGGTGGCGCCGGCGGTTCCGGCGGCGCCGGTGGGGTGGGATTCGGCAGCGGAGGCACCGGCGGATTCGGCGGTGCCGGCGCGGCCGGCGGTACCGGCGGCGATGGTGCCCTGCTGTGGGGCAACGGCGGCGCAGGCGGGCAAGGCGGCACCGGAATAACGGGCATAAACGGGGGCTCCGCCGGCCACGGTGGTAGCGGCGGCAACGCGGTTGGGCTATTGGGCTCCGGAGGCGCAGGCGGGCAAGGCGGTACCGGTCTGGCCGGGATCGACGGCGTCAGTTCCCACGGCTCGGGGACGGCATCCACCGGCGCTGCCGGAACCAATGTGGAACATTCGACCGCGCCGCCCCCGACCGAGATCTATGGCGGTGCGGGAGGTCCGGGCGGTGGCGGCAGCCTCGACAGTCTCAACGGCGGCACCGGCGGTGCCGGCGGGAGCGCGACGGTGCACAACACCCAGAACGCAATCGGCGGCAACGGGGGTGACGGGGGTGCCGCCGGCCTCTTCGCCATCGGTGGCAACGGGGGCGACGGTGGGCGCGGGGGCGATGCGCTAAACGACTACTCCACCGTGACCGGCCCCTCCGCGACAGGCGGTAATGGAGGCGCCGGTCATGATGGCCACATCGGTGGCGGCGCCGGTGGCACTGGCGGGGCCGGCGGCAACGGCACGTCCGCCGACGGTGTGGGCCACGGCGGCAATGGTGGTATCGGCGGCAACGGAAACTCGGCCTCCAACGGCGGCGGTGATGGCGGCAACGGCGGTGCGGGCGGTACCGGCGGCCACGGTGGGCTGCTGATCGGCAACGGGGGTGCCGGCGGTATCGGTGGCACGGGAGGGTCCGGCGGAGCCGGCGCACCGGGCGGCATCGGAGGTGGCGGCGGCGGGGGCGGCATCGGCACTGCGACCAATTTGGGCATCGCTGCCGAGGGTAGGCTCGGCGGCGACGGCGGCGATACCACTACCGTCGGCGTCAATGGCGGCACCGGTGGCGTCGGCGGCAACGGCGGTAATGCCAGCTCGGTATTCGGATTCGGCGGCAACGGTGGCGCCGCCGGTACCGGTGGCGCCGGAGGTGCCGGCGGGGCCGGAGGTGCCGGCGGGGCCGGAGGTGCCGGCGGGGCCGGAGGTGCCGGCGGGGCCGGAGGTGCCGGCGGGGCCGGAGGTGCCGGCGGGGCCGGAGGTGCCGGCGGGGCTGGAGGTGCCGGCGGAACCCCCAGCGTCAGCGGCAATATCGGCGCTGTCGGAGGCGACGGCGGCGACGGCGGCGATGGCGGGGCCGCGGGCGCTGCCGGCGGCGCGGGGGGCCAGGGAGGTTTTCTCGGCAGCGCTGGTGGCTCCGGTGTTGGCGGTGCCGGGGGCGCGGCCGGCAACGGCGGTAGCGCCGGTGCCGGCGGCGACGGTGGTGTCGCGGCGGGAACCTTTGGCGTGAATGGCAGCGACGGTGCCGACGGTAACCAGGGCGCACCCGGCACCGCCGGTCAGGATGGGTAGCCGACTGGATAGGCCGACGATAGGTCGCAGCGTTGTCGCCGACGCCTAGTGCGCGTCTGACACTCCCGGCTGCCAGACGATCGGTGCGGTGCGGCCGGCAACGGCGCGACAGTCGATCCCCTACTGGACGAACTCAGAGCCCCGAATGGGTAAGCGGCACAGCCAAAGTGGGCCGATTTCGGATGTCAGCGCGCCGTCAGCTCCTCGGCGAGCATCACAATGATGCCGCTGGGACCGCGTAAGTAAGTGAGCTTATAGATGTCCTGATAGGTCGCCACGCCGCGTAGTGGACGGCATCCGTGCCTCGCGGCAATCTCGAGAGCCTGGTCGATATCGTCGACCGAGAAGGCAACCCGATGCATTCCAATCTCGTTGGGCAGCATGGGCTTCGACTCGATCACCGGTGGGTGGATGTACTCGAAGAGCTCGAGACGACCGTGCCCGTCTGGCGTCTGGAGCATCGCAATGTTGGCGTGGTTGCCATCAAGGCCGACGGCAGTGTCGGCCCATTCACCACTGACCGTGTCACGACCGACGACCGTGAGACCGAGGTCGGTGAAGAAGGAGATCGTTGCTTCGAGGTCGCGAACGGCGATGCCGACATTCTCGAGTTTGATGGCCATGCGTGGCACGCTACCGGGCCGGACCCAGCCACGAATCCTCGTCGCGTTCGTTGTGGCCGTAGGGACGTTCTCCGATAGTCACGCCCCGCCGCATTGTCGGGTTGCGACGTCAGCCCGCCGGCGAATCTGTCGGTAAGCCCGCTGCCGTGAAGCGAGCGTGCTCATCGTCGGTGACGTCGCGGGCCTGATCGATCAGCAAGACCGGAATGTCGTCGTCGATCCGATATGCGCGCCGTAGCCGCGGGTTGTAGAGCAGCCGGCCCCGTTCGCCGTCCTCGACGAGCAGCAGCGGACCCCGGTCGGCCGGGCATACCAGGATCTTGAGCAGCTTCTCGTCAAGCATCGGCGGGCGCCTCGCCGCTGAGTTCGGCACGTACCGCCGGCGTCAACCGCCGGAACTCGCTGGTGTCGGCATCGAAATACCACGCCTGGCGTCCCGGCTTGGGAAGCCCGGCCGCCCGCAGGGCGCTGACCGTTGGACGGTAAGTCGCGCTGAGCGAGAGCGTCGGCACCACGTGCACGAGGTCGGGGCCCAGGCCGATCGGCATGCCGGCCACGGCATCGGTCAGATCGGCTCCCGTGATGGTCGCGCCCGGGCGCAGTGTCACTGCCAATACCGCGAGCTGATGCTCGCCGACCGAGACTTCGTAGGTGACCGCAAGGTCGACGGCGTCGATGAGGCCGAGCGCGTCGGTGACGGGTTCGGCATAGATCATCCCGCGCGCGGTGCGCGCCACCGAGCCGCGCCGGCCCACCAGCCAGAAGTCTCCGTCCTCGTCGCGGCGGAACAGGTATTCGGTGGATATCCAGGTGTCGGCGGGGGCAAAAACCCCGCGTTTGACCGAGGCCGTCGGATCGATGGGCCCTCTGGATTGGGCCAGCAGCACCCCGACCTGGTTTGCCTCGGCGATCTGCACGAAGCCACGCTCGTTCTCCAGAATCAGGTCGTGTTCGGCATCGTAGGCACCGAGCTCAACACGTCCGGCCCCGGGCAACGGCCGACCTTTGCTGCCGATCTTGGCGCCGGACACGTTGGCCAGCACCGCCTGTCCGTCGGTAGTAGCAAAGAATTCGACGACGTGAGCGGGTGCGAACGTCTCGACGACGCGCTCCCAGAGTCCGGTCGGCATCCCAGAGCCGATGAACAGCCGCACCGGGTGGTTACCGTGCAACGCAAACTCGGGATTGTCGACCACGTCACGCAGCATCGCCCAGGTGTAGGACACCACCGTCACGCCGTATCGCCGCACTTCGTTGAGGAACCGATCGGGCCGCAATCCGCGGGACAGTGCAATGCGGGCGCCTCCAACAACCGCACCGCCCAAGCTGACCAGCAGCGCGGACTCGTGGTGCAGCGGCGTCAACGCATAGACCGTGTCCTTGCGGTCCAGCGAGGCCGTGGAAGCGGTTCCAAAAGCCGACACCGCCCAGCGATAGTTGGTGATCTGCTTCGCCACCAGCTCACCGCCGATTCCGCTGAACGCGATAAAGGCCAGATCCCTTGCTAGACCAGGGTTCTGCCGATACCAGGCGGGCAGTTCGACGGCGTCCGGGTCGATCTGTTCCATGTCGATGACGTCGGTGTCCTCGGGCAGGTCCAGATCGCGCGCCTCGCCACCGCCCAGCACCAATATCTGCCCCGGCAGTTGCCGCGCAGCAGCGAGATTGGTTGGGTCAGCCAAGATCTCGGTCGCTCCCCCGAGCCGAACCTGGGCGGCCAGGTCGACGTCCTGGCGCATCAGCACCGCCACCGCCCCCAACCGGGACAGCGCCGCGATCGCGACCAGGGCGCTGGGCCGTGTCTCCATCAGCACGCCCACCCGGTCACCTTGTCGCACACCGACTTCGATCAGACCCCGAACGACGTTGTTGATGCGCCGGTTCACGGCCTCGTAGGTGTGCACGCGATCGTCGAACAACAGGAATTCGCCCTGCCGTGCGTCACGTGCTTGCTCATCGATGATGCGGCCCAGCGAAATTCGGGTGTGGTCATTGAGTTGGCCCAGTCGAGCCAGGCGCGGCAGCGTGCGGACCGTTTCGACGGCCAGGGTGCGTACCGATCTATTGGCCGCAAAGACCGCCTCAGCCGCACCGCGAGCCACGGCCAGCGCCGCCTCCGAGACCTCCCCGAGGCCGTGCGCGACGCGGGAGCTGAACGCGACACCGCTGTCGGTGTGTTCGGCCGGCTGCTCGACCATCAGGCTGATGTTGGCCGGCTTGTCTGCGTCGCGAGACAGCCAATTCACCCAGTCAGCGACGGTCGGCCAGCTCTGCTGGGCAGCCCTGGATCCCACGACGAGGCCGAAATGGCCCGTCCGGATCAGGCATTCGTAGACATCGGTGTTGGGTGCCGCGCGCCGGATACCGCGCACCGACGCCGGCTGCCCGATGTCGTCGACTTCGCCGACGAACGCCAGTACCGGGCAGGTGATATCGGTGAGTGTCACCATCTGCCCGTTGATGGCGAAACCACCGGTCATCATTCGGTTGTGCGCAATGAACTGCTTGAGCAGCTCCGAGATCGCCGGACCCGACCAGGCGATCCACCCCTCGCGCTCGAGGAATTTGCGCTGCTGCTCGCGCGGCAGCAGCGCTTCACGGTCGTGCAGCTGACGCACGAAATCCACCCGGGCCTTGGCGGTCTTGAGCGGGTCCATCATCTGAAAACCGGCGCGCGCCATCCAACTTGGGATATCCAGCCGGTTGAAGACGTGATCGGCCATGAAGTCTGCGATGGCGGCCCCATAGTTGGCCGGAATGCCCATCGGCAGAGCCGCCAAGGTGTCCACCGGGGAGCCGAACGCCACGATGCTGGCGATGTTCTTGGAACGCCGATACGCGGCGGCCTGATAGCAGAACATGCCCCCTTGCGAATACCCGACGATGTGCACGTCGCTGCCGGTGGTGTCCTTGACCGTGTCGATGACTTCACTGAGCGCCACGATATGGTCGGCGAGGTTGCGGCGCATGCCGCCCTCGACTTTGTCGGGTGAGCCGAAGTCGATGACCCAGGGGTCCAGTCCCCGGGCATGCAAGATTCCGACGGCGCCTTCTTCTCGGGTGACGTCCCACATGTCGGCCGACATCATCATCGGGTGCACCATCAACACCGGCGGTCCGACCGGCGGCTGACCCGGCCGGTTGTCCGGCGGAAAGTATCGTCGCAGCTTGTACATGGGTACGCTCTCGACGATCTGCGAAGGCGATGGGACGCTGCCCGTTTCCAGGCCTCCCAGCCGTAGCACTTCCAAACCATTCTGGGCGGTGGCCACCAGACGCTCGACCGGACGTGTGACCATCGACAAATTGAGATCCACCACTGCTCCTGAGTGCTCCCTGCATAGGCCTTAGGCGTGGCCATCATGGCACATACGCGCGCTGCGCGGTTTTGGTCACGCTGTTTGTCGGCCGAAAGACCCCGCAGACCCCGTCCCGGCGGTGCCGGACACACGTGCGCGGATCCGGGTCAGGCAACGCCCTGTCTGGCGAATATTCGGTAGGCCAGATCGGCAACCTCCTGGGCACATCCCCAGGAGAGGCTGATGCCGGCGCCACCATGACCGTAGTTGTGCACGATCCGAGTGCCGCGCTGGGCTTCCAGCCGCACTCCGTCGCGGCGGAAGGGGCGCAACCCGACCCGTACCGGATGAATCACGTCTGGTGCAGCGCTGCGCAATGCCGGCAAGAACTCGACGCAGCGATCGAACATCATGCGCAACGGCGGATAGTCAGCCAGGTTCAATTCGGTGTGGTATCGGTCCGGCTCGACGAGCCCGCCCAGCACCAGCTGATCCGATCCGCGAGGCGCGATCGAGATCAGGTTCTGCTGGTCGGTAGCGGCATCGTTTGCCACCACGTGAGCTGCGGTTACCCGCGAGGTCGCGGTACGTTCCTGCAGCACCCGCAGCAGCGCGCCGCGGTGCGGAACCACGGTCGTGTCCTCGGCCAGCTCTCGCGCGCCCAGTCCCGCGCAGTTGATGATCAATTCGGCACGATATTCGGTCAGCAGCCGATTTTCCTGATTGATCAGCGGGCCGAAGATCCGTCGGCGGTCGACGCAGACGCCCGCATTCTTGGCCTCGCGAGCAAGCCAGGCCAGATACCAGTCGGTATCAATGGTGGGTGCCAGGTAGGAATAGACGTCGATCACACCGGAGTCCCGGTTGACGCCGTGCCTATCGATCAGCGCCGGGTCGTGGACGAACCCGGGGACAAATCGCTTCACCTCGGACATCTTCGCGAACTCGATCGGGTCGTCCTCGATGCGGCGGCCGAAGTAGTACACCGCCGGCCTCAGGCCCACCCCGGTACCCGGATCCGAGGCGAGCTGGGTGAAGCGCAGGTAGGAACGCATCGCCCAACCCGCGTATCGAGCCAATACCGCCTGGTCGTGGTAGCGGCCGCACCGCGACGGCGGCCACTCCCACATCGCCCCGGACGCCGAGGACACCGCGTCAATGCCGAACCCGTCGGCCGCGACGACGACCTGCCAACCCCGCTTGGCCAGCACCATCGCGGTGGTCCATCCGCTCACACCGGCCCCGATGACCACGACCCGTGGCCGGTCCCCGGGCGTCATGACCACACCCGCTTCGCGTTGGCACAACGCACCGACCCAGTGGGGCCGGCATTTGTCTGGTGGCACCTTCGGTCCACAACACGATTCACGACATTCTCTTTCCTGCATCAAGTGCCGCGAACACGCGGCGTCGGACCTGGACAGCGGCGAACGCTGACCGGTCAGCGGCGAGAGATGCAGTTCCGGGCCAGGATGCTCCGGCCCGTAACGGTCATGACAAGGCGAATGGACCCAGGCGATCCCGGCGGCCCTCGGGTGGCCGAGAACACCGTTACAGCCAGCCAAGCGACCAGCGCGACCTCGGTCACCAGGACGCCCGGTCCAACCGCGCCGGTTATCCAGCCGTGCTGTATCGCGTCGGGGCAAGCTTGCGCCTGCCGCACGCAGTGGCAATCGCGGGCGGCCCGCACACCGGGCGATCCAGCAAACAGTTGACCGGACGCGGCGATCAGGTTTGGCAGTGCCCGACCAGCGGCACTCTCGGCCTGTCGCCCGTGGCGCGCAATGAGGCTCCCGAGCAACCAAACGACGGCGACCGCGGCGATCAGGTAACGCGGCCACGGTTTCAGGAGAGTCCTCTCAAAGCACATGGCAGCGATCAGACTAGCACCCCTAGGGGGTATATCCCAGCACGAAATCGGCCAGCCCGGACTAGCGCGGCAGCATGCCCCGAATACGAGCTGTTGACGTGGTTCTTTCGAGCGAACACCGGAGGCGCCACGGCGCGGCGCCACAACTCGGCTATACCAAGTACCCGTACTGGGTATAACGGGAAGGCGGCCGCTCCCCCGTCGCCACCGCCGAGCATCCCTTCGACCTAGTCACCCAACCACCCCGACGCAACAGGTCGCCGTCTCGGCGAAGAAGCGACGTTCACTCCCCCACCCACACCCATCGGTCGGCGTGTCGCGCAAGACCCACCCAGCAAATCTCCGACGACCGCCTTCTCGGCGAGCACATCCCCCGGTCGGCGGGGAGACCGATGTTGGGTCGGCGACCGAACGCACGCCACCGGCATCCTCGCCGGTAGTTTTGGGCCGGTGGCACACCTACTCGGGGCCGAGTGCGTACACCTGGCATATCCGACTCAGGTGATATTCGACTCGGTGACATTGGGCATCAACGATGGCGCACGCATCGGGATCGTCGGTCGAAATGGGGACGGCAAGTCCAGTCTGCTGGGGCTGCTCACTGGAGAGCTGCAACCGGACTCCGGCCGGGTGACCCGCCGCAGTGGCTTGCGTATCGGCGCGGTCAGCCAAAGCGACACCCTGGACCCGAGCCATACCGTCGGTTGGACACTTGTCGGGGACCAGCCCGAACACCAGTGGGCCGGCAATGCGCGCATCCGCGAGGTGGTCAGCGGCCTGGTATCCGACATTGGCTGGCACGCCAAGGTTGGCACGCTCAGCGGCGGCCAGCGCCGGCGTGTGCAGCTGGCCCGCCTCCTGATCGGCGACTGGGATGTGATCGCCCTGGACGAGCCCACCAACCACCTCGACATCGAAGGAATCACCTGGCTGGCCAGCCACCTCCAACAACGCTGGGCGCGCAACACCGGCGGACTGCTACTGGTCACCCACGACCGCTGGTTTCTCGACGAGATCGCCACCACCACCTGGGAAGTTCACGACGGAATCGTGGAGCCCTTTGAAGGCGGTTACGCGGCCTACGTGCTGCAGCGAGTGGAACGCGACCGGCTGGCGGCCACGGCCGAAGCCAAGCGGCAGAACCTGATGCGCAAAGAGTTGGCCTGGTTGCGGCGCGGCCCGCCAGCGCGAACCTCTAAACCGAAGTTCCGGATCGAGGCCGCAAATCAACTGATCGCCGACGTGCCGCCGCTGCGCAACACCGTCGAACTGGCCAAGCTCGCCACCGCCAGGCTGGGCAAGGACGTCATCGATCTACTCGACGTGTCGGTATCCTACGGTGACCGCCCGGTGCTGCGTGAGGTCGAGTGGCGGATCGGCCCGGGTGAGCGCACCGGCATCGTCGGCGCCAACGGCGCCGGAAAATCCACCCTGCTGGGGCTGATCGCCGGGACCATCCAACCCGACTCGGGTCGCGTCAAGCGCGGCAAGACCGTCCGGCTCGCCGTGCTTGATCAGCAGGGCGACGCGCTGGCCTCGGCCGCCGAAGACCGGATCGCCGATGTGTTGGGCCGGCTGCGCGCCGACTACCAGGTCGACGGGCGCGAAGTCACCCCGACACAGTTGCTGGAGCGCCTGGGCTTCGCCAAGGGGCAACTGTCCGCGCGAGTCAGCGAACTCTCCGGCGGGCAGCGGCGGCGGTTGCAGCTGATGCTCACCCTGCTGTCGGAACCCAACGTGCTACTTCTCGACGAGCCGACCAACGACGTCGACACCGACATGCTGACCGCCGCCGAGGACCTACTCGACTCCTGGGCCGGCACCATGATCGTCGTCTCGCACGACCGCTATCTGCTCGAACGAGTCACCGATCAGCAGTACGCGATCCTGGACGGCCAGCTGCGCCATCTGCCGGGCGGCATCGACGAATACCTGCAACTCGCGGCACGTCCGGCGGCCAAGGCCAGCCAGGAACCGGCCGCGCCAGCACAGGCGATGTCGGGCGCTCAGCGCCGGGCCGCCGAGAAAGAGTTGACCGCACTCGACCGCCAACTCGCCCGTCTGGCCGAACGCATCGCGGCAAAGCACACCGAGCTCGCCGAATACGACCAGTCCGATCACGTCGGGATCACCGAGCTGACCCAGCAGTTGCGGGCGCTCGAAGACGAGGTTGTCGCGACCGAGGAGCGTTGGCTCAAACTCTCCGAGACACTTGAATGAGCACCTACCGGACGGTGCCTTACCGTCCCGGGGAGGCACTGTTGGCGCTATATCGGCGCCGTGGCGCATTCATCGACGCGGGAGTCGGGCGCCACGGTTTCGTCTATCTGCTGGGCCCCGAGGCGAACAGGTTCGTGTTCGCCAATGCCGACGCGTTCAGCTGGCGCGAGACGTTCGAGAGCCTGGTGCCCGTCGATGGACCGACCGCACTGATCGTCAGCGACGGCGAGGATCACCGCCGTCGCCGCAGCATCGTGGCGCCCGGACTGCGGCACCGAAGCGTGCAGGACTATGTCGCCACCATGGTGTCCACCATCGACAACGTCATCGACAGCTGGCGGCCAGGGCAACCACTGGACATTTACCAGGAGTTTCGTTGCGCGGTGCGCCGCAGCACGACCGAGAGCCTGTTCGGCCCACGGCTGGCCTCCCATTCGGACTATCTGGGCCGACAACTGCAGCCTCTGATCGACCTGACCCACCGGTTGCCCCAGGTGATGCAACTACAGCAGCGGCTCAACTCACCGGGTTGGCGGCGCGCGATGGCCGCGCGCACCCGCATCGACGAACTGATCGATGCCGAAATCGCCAACGCTCGCGCGGAGCCCAGCCCCGACGACCGCATGCTGACCGCACTGATCAACGGCCGTTCCGAAGAAGGCTGCGCGTTGAGCGACAACGAGATTCGCGACTCCATCGTTTCGCTCATCGCGGCCGGCTACGAGACCACCAGCGGAGCGCTGGCGTGGGCCACCTACACCTTGCTCACGTTGCCCGGCGCCTGGGAGACGGCGGCCCGCGAGGTTGCCCGGGTGCTCGGCGGCACCGCGCCCAGCGCCGAGACCCTCGGCGCTCTCACCTACCTGAATGGCGTTGTGCACGAAACGCTTCGGCTCTACTCACCGGGAGTGGTCTCGGCGCGCCGGCTGATCCGCGACCTCTGGTTCGACGGGCACCGGATCAACTCGGGACGGCTGCTGATCTTCAGCGCATACGTAACCCATCGAATCCCCGAAGTATGGCCGAATCCCACACAGTTTCTCCCGCAGCGCTGGGATCCCGCCGCACCGGACTACCGCAAGCCCGCACCTCATGAGTTCATCCCGTTCAGCGGCGGACTGCACCGCTGTATCGGGGCGGTGATGGCCACCACCGAGCTGGTGGTGCTGCTCGCCCGGCTAGTCGCGCGCACCAGGCTTAGGTTGCCCGCTCAACGCATCCGCGCGGCCAATTTTGCGGCGCTGGCCCCCAAACCGGGCTTGAGAGTCGAATTCGTCGACTCAGTGCCAGCGCAGTAACACCAGCTCCGCGCAGAATCCGGGGCCCATGGCCAGCATCAGACCCGGGCTGCCGCTGGGCGGAACTTTGGCGATGGTGTCGCGCAGAATGTGCAACACCGACGCCGAGGAAAGGTTGCCGATTTCGCCCAATGAGCGCCACGTCAGCTCGAGGGCATCCGAGGGCAACCCGAGGCTGTTGGCGATCGCGTCGAGGACCTTGGGACCGCCCGGGTGACTCACCCATGCACCGATGTCGTTCTTGGTCAGATCGTGCATGGCCAAGAAGGCATCAACGTCGTCTGGCAGGTATTCCTCGATCAGATTCGTCAATTCCGGAGCCAGCCTCAGCTGCAGCCCGTGAGACCCAACATCCCAGCCCATGATGTCCAGCGACTCCGGGTACAGGCGGCTGCGCGAGTCGAGGATGTCAGGGCCGCCGGCACGAATCTGTTCCGCACGCCGGTCGCCGACGGCGACCACGGCCGCTGCGCCGTCGCCAAACAACGCCGTCCCCACGATGCCCGATACGGTGGGTTTGACGGCCGGATAAGTGAGCGAGCACAACTCGACAGCGATCAACACCGCGACGCCGTCGGGCGCACCCCGCAGGTAGTCATGCAGGCGCGCCACCCCGGCCGCACCCGCCACACACCCCAGGCCGAAAAGCGGCATCCGGCGTACGTCGGGGCGAAGTCCGAGGCGGCCGGCAATCCGGGCATCCAGCGACGGGACCGCGACTCCGGTGACCGTCGTGGTGATGATCAGGTCGATGTCCTGAGGCGTCAATCCCGCCTCGTCAAGCGCGCCCATCAGGGCCTCAATGCCAAGATCCACGGCTTTTTCGATGAAGATCTCGTTTGCATCGCCGAAGTCGGTCAGCGCCGGGTATTGCTCGATCGGCAAAACAAATTGGCGGCTGTTGACCTTCGCCGCGGCATGCATGCGCCGAACAATCTCTTCATGTTCCTGCAGACCGGGGAACTCGAGAAACGACTCGGTGATCTCACTTTGGCTATAACGATGCGGTGGTAACGCACCAAACACACCTGCGATAACGCTCATTGCTCTGCCCTCAATTACTTATCGGCCAGCCCACCCGTAGCGATACTGAAGTTTAGGCGGATCTTCGGGGTCTCGCAAAGTCGCACGTATTCAACACATGTCACATATGCGACCAGTAATGCCGGCGTAATCTGTGCTGTGCAGCGCAAATTCGTCAGTCAGGGTCGTCGTCTTCGGAGTCGAGCGCCATCGCAACAAGCGCCTCAGGACTCAGCGAGTCGATGACATCGTCGCTGACAGCTGCATCGGGTGCCGGGCTTTCGTCCTGGCCGGCCAACAGCAATAACTTGTCCAGCATTCCGCTTCGCCTGAGCTCACGAACGGGAATGGTTCCCAGGACCGACCAGATCTTGTCGTCGTCTGATTCTTCGTGATTGCCACCGGACAGCTGTTCATCAAGGTGCCGGGCCAGCGCCATTGGCGTCGGATAGTCAAAAATGATGGTTCGCGACAGCGCTAAGCCGGTTACGGCACGCAACCGATTGCGCAGTTCCACCCCGGTCATCGACTCAAACCCAAGATCTTGGAAGGCACGTTCCGCGTCGATCTGGTGGCTGTTCGAGTGGCCGGTGGCGATCGCCGCGTGTAGGCACACCAGATCAACCAGTTGACGAAAGCGCTCCTTGGAATCCACGCTGTCCAAACGCGGCCGCAGCCCTGACTCGTCGCTGCTATCGGCCTTCCTGCCAGCGCCTTCACCTAGCCAAAACCGCTGCCGCGCGAAGCTATATGTGGGCAGAGTAACCGTCCGGGCGCGCAGACCGGCGAACGCCGCCCGCCAGTCCAGGTCCGCACCGTCGACGTACAACTGGCCCATCGCGGTGAGTAGTGATTCGACTTCCGGACGACCCTTGGCCAGCAACGCAACTGATGTGCCCAGGCCGGCGCTCGGCCCGGTTTCGAGGAATGTCGCGGCGCCCAATGATTCGGCCAAGGCCACGCCGTCGGCGAACCGGACGGGTTTGCGCACATGCTCGACCCAGTAGCTGGCGGTTCCGTATCCCGCCGCAGCCAGCTGCCCAGTCATGTTGGACACCAGGGCAATCCGCGGCTCGTGGGCGACGATACCGCTGATCGTGGCGCCGAACTGCGCCATCATCGGCTCCATCAATGCCGAATGGAATGCATGTGAGACCGCCAACCGGTGCGCCCGACAACCCTGGCCCGTCAGCCGATCCGCTACCACGGCTGTCGCGGCCTCCGGGCCCGAAATCACCACCGAATCCGGCCCGTTGACCGCGGCGATGCTGACGCCTTCCTCCAGCATCGGCGCCACCTGTGCCGCGCTGGCCGCTACCGCCACCATCACCCCGCCGGGCGGCAGCTGCGCCATCAACCGACCCCGCGCCGACACCAGTCGCGCCGCGTCCGTCAGCGATAGCACCCCGGCCACGTGAGCCGCCGAGATCTCTCCGACCAAATGGCCCATGACGAGATCGGCGACCACGCGGCAGGCCTGCAACAACGCAGCCAACGCGACTTCCAGGGCGAATAGCGCGGGTTGAGCGAATTCGGTGCCCTCGAGCAGCGACGCATCCGCACCCCAGATCACTTCTCGCCACGGAAGGCGAAGGTGTTCGTCCAACGCGTCAGCCACCGTGTCAAAAGCCTTGGCGAACGCGGGGAACCGGCCATAGAGATCCCGTCCCATGCCCAACCACTGCGCCCCCTGTCCCGGGAAGACCAGAACGGTCTTGCCCCCCGAGCCGGCACGTCCGGCAACCAGGTTGACCCCCGGTTCGCCTGAGGCTAAGGCCGCTAACCCCGCCATGAACCCACCGCGATCACCGCCCACCAGCACCGCCCGATGCTCGAACACGGACCGCGTCGACAGCAGCGACCAGCCGACATCGGCCACATCGATCGAGGGCAGCTCGGCCACCCACGCAGCCAACCGCTGCGCCTGCCCCGCCAACGCCGCCCGAGAACGCGCCGAAACCAGCCACGGCACGGTCGCTTCCGTACCGTCGGGGTCCGCCACGGCCTCTTGCGGGATCGGAGCCTGTTGCACGATCACATGCGCATTGGTGCCGCCCATGCCGAACGACGACACCCCGGCCCGGCGGGGCCCGGCTCCGCGCGGCCAAGGTGTGAGTGTGGTACTGACATGCAGGCCATGGCTTTCCATGTCTGTCCCGGCGCTGTCGCCAACGTAGTTGAGACTGGCCGGTATTGCGCCATTCTCTAGCGAGAGCACCGTCTTGATCAGGCCCGCGGCTCCGGCGGCAGCGCCGGTGTGGCCGATATTGGACTTCACCGAACCCAGCCACACCGGGGTCTCGCGTGTGGCAAAGACCTCGCTCAGCGCCTGGGCCTCTGTGGTGTCGCCGATTCGCGTGCCGGTTCCATGTGCCTCGATGTAGTCGATCTGGTTGGGATCGACGCCGGCGCTGGCCATCGCCCGCCGCATTACGTCGGCTTCCGCGGCGGCCGAGGGAGCTGCCAGTCCACCCGCCGTGTGCCCAGCGCTGCCCACGGCGGCGCCCAGAATTACTGCGCGGATACTGTTTCCGTCCTCGAGCGCGGCGCGCAATGGCTTGAGCAGCACCAGGCCGCCACCCTCGCTGCGCACGTAGCCGTCGGCTCGTGCGTCGAATGCGTAGGTGCGGCCAGAGGCCGACACAGCTCCGAACTCTGTTTCCAGCCGGCCGGTTTCGCTCGCCAAGTTGAGGTGAATGCCGCCCGCGATCGCCATCGTGGCATCACCTGCGCCGCGCAGGTATTCGCGGGCCAGGTGCACCGCGACCAGCGAGGACGATTGGCCACAATCGACGGTCATGCTGGGACCGTGCAGGGCGAAACCGTAGGAAACCCGGTTGGCGATCAGCCCCCGACTGGCCCCGGCGAACGAGTAGTGATCGAGCTTGTCCGGGGCCTGGTCCAGCGTCAGCAACGCATAGTCGTCGTTCATTGCCCCGAGGTAGACGGCGATGGGCTCGCCGCGCACGGATTCCGCAACGATGCGGGCGTCTTCGAATAGTTCCCATGCCAGTTCCAGGGCGAGTCGCTGCCGTGGGTCCATCGCCGCCGCCTCGCGCGGTGACACATTGAAAAATTCGGCATCGAAGTCGCCGACATGGTCAATGGGTTTGGCGACTTCGTGCCCCTCAGACACCAGTTCCCAGAACTCACCGGGGTTGGCCGCACCGGGAAACCTGCATGCCACTCCGATGATCGCCAAAGCCGATGCGAACTCTTGATCGCCGTCGCCATGCTGCCGGCGCAGACTCGTCGCCCGCGACATCACGCCTACGGTCCTAGTTCCTCGTCCAGGATGGCAAAGAGTTCGCTTTCGCTGGCGGAGCTGATGTCATCATCGTGGCTGTGGTCTTCCCCCCTCGACTGCGGGGATGTCAAGTCGGCCAGCAGGCCGTGGAGCCGATTCGACACCCGTTCCCTGTCTTCGGCAGTCCAGTCGGGCTCGTTGATCATGCTGTCGAGTTCGCGGGCCACCGCATCGAACCGAGCCAGCCGGTTCGGCTGTTCATCGGGGGCAGCGGGTGACAGCGAGCTGAGTTGGGTGCTGAGGTGTTCGGCCAGTGCCGCCGGGGTTGGGTAGTCGAAGATCAACGTGGGCGAAAGTGTCAGTCCGGTCGAGCTTTTGAGGCGGTTCCGTAGCTCCACGGCAGTCAGCGAGTCGAAGCCAAGGTCCTGGAACGGCTTGTTGGCATCGATATCGACGCTGGCGTTCCCGAGAACGGTGGCGGCGTTGGTGCAGATCATGTCGACAAGTTCGCGGCTACGTTGTTCGGGGCTCAGGGTGTGCAGGCGGCTGATCAGAGCCGTCATCGAGGCACTGTTGTCGTTGGCGTCGACGACGCGGCGCACCGAGCGAGTGCCCAAGTCACGCCAGATCGGGGGAACCTCCGGGTTGGCGCTCAGCGCAGCGACATTGAGCTGGGCAGCCACCACGCCGGGGCGCTCGCCGAGCAGCGCGGCATCCAGCAGGTGCAAGGCATGTTCGGTGCTCAGCGGATCGAGTCCGACCTGCCTCATCCGGGCCAGGTCCCGATCCCCCAGGTGTTGCGTCATGGTGCTGGGTTGTTCCCACAGTCCCCAAGCGATCGAGACAGCGGGTAGGTCCTGGCCGCGCCGGTAGGCGGCGAGACCGTCCAAGAACGCGTTGGCGGCGGCGTAGTTGCCCTGACCCGGGGCCCCTGCGATGCCGGCCAGCGACGAGAACATGACAAATGCCACCAGATCCATGCCGTGGGTCAGTTCATGCAGATTCCAGGCTCCGGCTGCCTTGGCCCGCAGCACCGGCTCCACCCGATCCGGTGTCAAGGAGGCGAGCACCGCGTCGTCGAGCACACCCGCCGCATGGAATATCCCCTTGAGCGGGTAGCGGTCCGGCAGCTGCGCCAGCAGCGCCGCGACCGCATCGCGGTCAGCCACATCGCAGGCGGTCACCGACACCTGGGCGCCGCCCTGCTGCAGTTCGGCAACCAGATCCGCGATTCCCGGCGCCTGCGTTCCAGCCCGGCTGACCAGCACGACGTGGCCCACGCCATAGCGCTGCACCAGATGCCGGGCCACTGCTGCCCCGGCCATCCCGGTGCCGCCGGTGATCAACACGGTCCCTCCGGACAACACCGATTGCGCGGCCGGTCCCTGCGGCAGGGTCAAGACCACCTTTCCGATGTGGCGGGCCTGACTGACGTAGCGGTAGGCCTGCTGTGCCGACCGAACATCAAACAGCTTGAGCGGCGGTGCTTTTAGAATTCCTTCCTGAAGCAGTCCGACGACCTCGGAAAGCATCCGCGCGATCGCGTCCGGACCCGCCTCCATCAGGTCGAACGCCCGGTAGCTCACCCCCGGGTACTCGTCGGCAACGGCTTGTGGGTCGCGCAGGTCGGTCTTGCCCATCTCGATGAATCGCCCGCCGGAAACCAACAATCGCAGTGACGCGTCGGTGAACTCACCGGCCAGCGAGTTGAGCACCACATCCACCCCGGCGCCGCCGCTGGTCTTGCGGAACTTCTCCTCGAACTCCAGCGAGCGTGAATCACCAATGTGTTCGTCATCAAAGCCCATTGCCCGCAACGTATCCCATTTGCCACGGCTAGCAGTCACGAAAATCTCGGCGCCCCAATACTTTGCCAGCGCCACCGCGGCCACACCGACTCCGCCGGCGCCTGCGTGTATCAGTACCCGCTCGCCGGCTTTGAGACCGGCCAACACCGACAACCCGTAGAACGCTGTGAGGAACACCACCGGTACACCTGCGGCCTGGGCCAACGACCATCCAGCAGGAACCGTCGTCACCAACCGCTCATCCACCACCGCTTCAGAGCCCACGACACCCACCAAACCCATCACCGCATCGCCAACGGCCAGGCCCTCCACTCCGGGGCCAACCTCGACGACCATGCCGGCGCCCTCGGCACCCAACGCCCCACCGCCGGGATACATCCCCAACGCCACCAGCACGTCCCGGAAATTCACCCCGGCCGCACCGACCGCGACCCGCACCTGGCCGGCGGCCAGGTCCACTCGAGGACACGGCTGCACCAGCACATCCTCGAGCGTTCCCCCACCGCCAACGGCCAACCGCCACGGCCCTTCCGGCAGTTCCAGCCCTGATCCGGAATCGATGAATCTCAACCGGGCCCCCATGTACGACACCGGAGCGCACCACCAATTGCGGATCCCCACAAGCGACGGCATCGGCAATGTCCACCGAATCATCGGTGTCCACCAGTACCACGCGCCCCGGATGCTCCGCCTGCGCCGAGCGCGTCAGACCCCACACCGCCGCGCCCGCCAAATCGGTAACACCTTCGCCGGCCAGGCCCACCGCGCCCCGGGTCAGCACAACCAGAACACCGGGATCATCGCCTGCCAACCACGACTGCAGCTTCGCCAGCGCCTCGTTCACCCGCTGGCCGACCGCGACGTCACCGTCGGCAGAGCCGGACTCCCACAACACCACATCCCGAGCCGAGTCGCTCGCGCTGAGTTCCGGTGATGTCGGAGACCACGCAACCTCGAGCAGCCGGCCGCTGATGGTGCCTCCGGCCGCAATCACGGCCGCCGACAACGCCTCACCAGAAACGGCGCGAACTACCAACTGTTTGACCGATAGCACCGGCAGTCCGCGCGGGTCGGCCAGCTCCACCGACACCAACCCCGCATCCGCCGGGGTGATGCGTACCCGCAGCCGCGCCGCCCCCGCCGCATGCAGCGACACCCCCTGCCAGGAGAACGGCAGCATCAATTGATCGGTCGCGGTGGCGAACCCCCAGGCATGCAGGGCGGCATCCAGGACCGCCGGATGGATCCCGAAGCCCTGCACCGTCGCATCCTCGGGAGCGACCACCTCCGCATAGATTTCGCGCCCCCGCCGCCACACCGAGCGCAACCCGCGAAATGCCGGTCCGTAGCCATAACCACGGGCAGCGAATCGGTCGTAGACGTCACTCACATCCACAGCGGATGCGCCCACCGGCGGCCACACCGACAGGTCGACACCATGGCCGACGCCGCTGGCGCGCAGCACGCCTTCGGCATGCAGCACCCACGAATCGCCATCCGCAGTCGACGAAAACACCGACACGGTCCGCCGGCCCGATTCATCGGCGCCGCCGACGACCAACTGCATCCGCACCGTGCCGGTCTGCGGCAGCGCCAGCGGTGCCAGCAAGGTCAACTCCTGTACCAGCGGGCAGCCGACCTCATCGCCCGCCCGCAGCGCCAGCTCCACGAATCCGGCGCCCGGAAACAGCACCACCCCGTCCACCGTGTGATCGCGTAGCCACGGGTGCAGTTCTGGTGACAACACGCCAGTCAGCACCAGTCCCCCCACATCGGGACGCTCCACCACCGCCCCCAGTAGCGGGTGACCGACACCTGTCAGACCAGCGCCGGTGAGCTTGGTCTGGTCAACGCCCAGCTCCTTGAGCCAGTAGCGACGCCGCACAAAGCCATAGGTGGGTAGGTCCGTGCGCTGTGCGCCCAAGCCCGCAAACACCTCACGCCAGTCCAAAGCTCGACCATCGGCGAACAATTGACCTAGCCCGAGGAGCAGCGCGTCGTTCTCGGGGCGGTCCTTGATCAGCAGCGGGACCGCTGGCGTCTCACGAGTCAACGACTGCTCGACCAACGCCGTCAAGCCGCCGCTAGGCCCCACCTCGACGAAGGCGGCGGCTCCCAATGACTCGGCCAACGCCACACTGTCTGCGAAGCGCACCGGCTTGCGTACATGCTCTACCCAGTACGCTGCCGATCCGTAGCCTGCCTCGGCCAGCTGGCCTGTAACGTTGGATACCAGGCTGATCCGCGGCTGGCTCGCCGAGACACCCTTCAACACCTCGGCGAAGTCCGGCAGCATCGGGTCCATCAACTCCGAGTGAAACGCGTGCGAGACGGCCAGCCGATGCGTCCGTCGTCCCAGTGCCGCAATCCGATCCACCACCTCGCCGACGGCGCCTTCCGGGCCTGAAATCACCACCGAGTCAGGCCCATTGACCGCCGCCGCCGCAACCCCGGACCCCAGCAGCGGCGTCACCTCCTGTTCGGACGCGGCAACCGCGACCATTGCCCCACCCGCCGCTAGCCCAGCCATCAGCCGGCCCCTGGCCGCCACCAGCCGTGCCGCATCGGGTAGGGACAGGACACCCGCAACATGGGCCGCCGAGATCTCGCCAACCGAATGCCCGAGCACTAGATCGGGCACGACTCCCAGCTGTGACAGCAAGGCAGCGAGCGCGACCTCCACCGCGAACAGCGCAGGCTGCGCGAACTCTGTACTTTCCAGCAACCCCTCATCGGTGCCCCACATGACCTGCCGTAGAGGTAGCCGCAAGTGCGCATCCAACTCCGCCGCAACCGCGTCGAATGCCGTGCGGAACGCCGAAAACCGCTCATACAGAACGCGTCCCATGCCCAGGTATTGGGCGCCTTGGCCGGGGAACACGAACACCGTCTTGCCGGTCGATCGCGCGCGGCCCACCACGGCGCCCGCGCCGTGCTCGCCGGCGACCACACCGGCAAGCCCGTCCATCAACTGCGTGCGGTCGGTGCCCACCACCACCGCCCGATGCTCGAACAGCGAGCGGGTTGCGGCCAGCGACCAGCCCACATCCACCGGGTCGAGATCTGGATGCTCTTCGGCCCAGGACAGCAACCGTTGCGCTTGGTTCGCCAACGCCGGTGCTGAACGCGCCGACAACACCCACGGCACGGTTGGGGCGCCGCGATCAGGCTCGGCGAGATCGTGTTCGGCGGTGGGGGCTTGTTCGAGGATCACATGCGCATTGGTTCCGCTGATCCCGAAGGAGGAAACCCCCGCGCGCCTGGGGCGCCCCAGATCCGGCCACGGCCGTGACTCGGTCAGCAGTGAAACCGCCCCCGCCGACCAATCCACCTGCGGCGTCGGCACATCCACGTGCAGCGTCTGGGGCAGCACACCATGCTGCATCGCCAACACCATCTTGATCAGCCCGGCCACGCCCGCCGCCGCGGAGGTGTGCCCGATATTGGATTTGATCGAGCCCAGCCACAGGGGCTCTGTGCGGTCCTGTCCATAGGTGGCCAAAATCGCCTCGGCCTCAATCGGATCCCCCAGAACGGTTCCGGTGCCGTGGCCTTCGACCACGTCCACGTCGGCCACCCCCAGCCGAGCGCTGGCCAGCGCCGCCCTAATCACCCGTTGCTGTGACGGCCCATTCGGTGCTGTCAAACCGTTGGAGGCGCCGTCCTGATTGACCGCCGAGCCCCGCACGACTGCCAGCACCGGGTGACCCAACCGCTGTGCGTCGGCCAGTCGCTCCACCACCAGCACCCCGGCCCCCTCCGACCAGGTGGTGCCGTCGGCGGCACCCGCATACGCCTTACACAACCCGTCGGCGGCCAGCGCTCGCTGCCGGCTGAACTCCACAAATGCCGCGGGGGTCGCCATCACTGTCACCCCGCCGACCAGCGCGAGATCGCACTCTCGCGAACGCAATGACTGCGCCGCCAGATGCAGCGCCACCAAGGACGAGGAACACGCGGTATCCACCGACACCGCCAGCCCCTCCAACCCCAGCACATACGCCACCCGGCCCGAGGCGACACTCAATGTCGAACCGGTGAGCCCGTATCCTTCCAGCTCACCTTTGACTTCGCCGCCATAACCGGCGTGAATCACTCCCACGAATACCCCGGTCGCGGAGCCACGCAACGTGGTCGGATCAATCCCGCTGCGCTCCAAAGCCTCCCACGAGACTTCCAGCATCAGCCGCTGCTGCGGATCCATCGCCAAGGCCTCGTTGGGACCAACGCCGAAAAAGCCGGCGTCGAAGTCTCCGGCATCCGCCAGGAATCCGCCCCGCCGTGTGTAGGTCTTGCCACGCGCGTCCGGGTCCGGATCGAACATTGCGTCGATATCCCAGCCCCGATCGGAGGGAAACTCCGAGACGGCATCGCGGCCTTGGGTCAGCATCTCCCACAACGATTCCGGAGAATCCGCTCCCCCGGGATACCGGCAGCCCATGCCAACCAGCGCCACCGGCTCGGAGAGCTTGTCCTCCAACTCCGCGACCCGCCGGCGGGTGCGCCGCAGATTCGCGGTCAGGCGTTTGAGGTAATCAACATGCTTGGTGGTTTCCGTCAAGATTGCTCCTCGTAGAGGCTTCAGGAGCCGAGTTCTTCGTCGAGAATGGCGAAGAGCTGGCTTTCGCTGGCAGTGGTGATGTCGTCATCGGCGGACAGGTCGGCCAGGATGTCGTGTAGGCGGCCGGACAACTTGCCCTTGTCCTCGTGGGTCCAGTCGGGTCGGTTGATCAGCTTGTCGAGTTCGCGGGCGAGGTCGTCGAATCGGCGCATCAGATCGGGTTGCGCCGTGGCGGTGGCCAAACGGATGCCGAGATGTTCGGCCAGGGCTGCGGGGCTTGGGTAGTCGAAGATCAGCGTGGGCGAAAGAGCCAGCCCGGTCGCGGTTTTGAGCCGGTTGCGCAGCTAGACGGCCGTCAGTGAGTCAAAACCCAACTCCTGGAAGGCGCGGTGGGCGTTGATGTCGGCGGTGCTGGAGCGCCCCAGCACGGTAGCGGCGTTGCTGCACACGACATCGACGAGTTCGCGTTGACGCTGCTCGGCACTGAGCCCGTGCAGTCTGGCCACCAGGCCCGTTGCCGCCGCGATGTTATCGCCGGCATCGGCGTCGCTGATCACTCGTCTCTTGGGGCGAGCGGCCAACTCGCCCAACAGCGGCGGTAGTGCAGCGCTGTTGGACTTGAGCGCGTTGGCGTCCAGCCGGGTGGCCACCACAACGGCTCGGTCGGCCACCACCGCGGCGTCGAAAAGCTCGAGGGCATGTTCGGTTGACAACGTTGCCAGCCCCACCCGGCTCATGCGCGCTTTGTCGCGCGCACCAAGATGGCGAGTCATCGCGCTGGCTTGTTCCCAAAGGCCCCAAGCCACCGACACACCCGGCAGGCCGAGCGCGCGCCGGTGAACGGCCAGCCCGTCCAGGAAGCTGTTGGCCGCCGCATAGTTACCTTGTCCGGCGGTGCCGATGATCCCGGCCATCGAGGAGAACAGCACAAAGGCCGACAAGTTGAGGCCGCGGGTCAGCTCATGCAGATTCCAGGCGCCGTCGATCTTGGCCCGCAGCACCGTATCGACCCGCTGCGGGGTCAGTGAAGCGATCAACCCGTCGTCGAGCACTCCCGCCGCGTGAATCACGCCCCGCAGCGGATAGCGTGCCGGCACTTGCGCTAGTAGCTCCGCGACCGCGTCCCGATCGGAGACATCGCAAGCCACCACCGCCGCCTCTGCTCCGGCATCCTGCAATTGGCCGAGCAGCTCGCTGGCCCCTTCGGCCTGCGCGCCGGACCGACTGACCAGGATGACGTTGGCCACCCGATGACGGGACACAACATGGCGGGCCAAGGCCGTCCCGGCCATGCCCGTCCCGCCGGTGATGATCACCGTGCCTCCGGCCAGGGCACCAGCGGGTACCGCACCGGTTTCGTCGGGAAGTGTCAACACCACCTTGCCGATGTGACGAGCCTGGCTGACAAAGCGATACGCCTGCCGAGCCAGCCGCACGTCGAAAGTCTTGATCGGCAACGGTGTCAGGGTTTCGGCGCAAAGCAGTCGGCTCAGCTCGGCCAGCATCCGCGCGATCAGGTCCGGGCCGGCCTCGATGAGATCAAATGCCCGATACCCAACGCCGCGATGCTGTTCGGCCATCGTCTGTGGGTCACGAAGATCGGTCTTACCCATCTCGATGAAGCGACCGCCGGGGACCAACAGCCGAAGCGATGCGTCGACAAATTCGCCGGCCAGCGAGTTGAGCACCGCGTCCACTCCGGCTCCACCGGTGCCGGCACGGAACTTCTCTTCGAACTCCAGAGTGCGCGAGTTGGCGATGTGGTCATCATCAAAACCCATTGCCCGCAACGTATCCCATTTTCCTGGGCTGGCCGTTGCGAACACTTCCAGGCCCCAAAGCTGAGCCAGCTGCACCGCGGCCATGCCCACCCCGCCGGTGGCCGCGTGCACCAACAGCTTCTGCCCAGACCGCACCTCGGCCAGGACACGCAAGCCGTAGAACGCCGTCAAGAACACCACCGGGACACTGGCGGCCGTCTGCAGCGACCAGCCCGGCGGAACTGCGGTCACCAAGCGGTGATCCACCACCGCCTCGGGCCCCACCACGCCGAGCAGCCCCATGACCGCATCGCCGACGGCCACCCCGGAAACGCCGGGCCCGACCTCGGTGACAATCCCGGCGCCCTCAACCCCTAGCTCGCCTCCACCGGGATACATACCCAACGCCACCAGCACATCCCGGAAATTGACGCCCACGGCGGCCACTGCGACCCGCAGCTGTCCGGTCATCAGCCCCGACGGCGCACAGCCGCCCACCTTCACGTCATCCAACGTGCCACCGCCGCCGGTGACCAATCGCCAATT
The DNA here is from genome assembly GCF_003584745.1 of Mycobacterium pseudoshottsii JCM 15466. Lineage (NCBI taxonomy): Bacteria > Bacillati > Actinomycetota > Actinomycetes > Mycobacteriales > Mycobacteriaceae > Mycobacterium > Mycobacterium pseudoshottsii. The sequence goes on along the minus strand of NZ_AP018410.1, from coordinate 2,729,865 downwards.
CTCGCCCGGTGGCGGCAACCGCAGCAGTGACTCGGCCGGCTTCAACCGCGCCTGGTAGGCCACGCCCGCACGCACCACCAGCTGCGGCTCACCGGAATTCAGCACCGCGCCCAGTTCGACCGAGCCATCGGTATCGACCAGTACGACGCGACCAGGATGCTCGGCCTGCGCCGAACTCACCAGCCCCCACACCGCCGAACCCGCCAGATCGGTCACGTCTTCGTCCGCCAGTCCTACCGCGCCGTGCGTCACCACCGCCAAGACCCCGGGTTGGTCGCTGGCCAGCCACGACTGCAATGCGCCCAACGCGCCATCGGTGGCCACATATGTCGACTCCACCGCACCCGCGGACAGCTCGACCTGGGAGGCCAAGTCCCACAACGTCACCGGTATATCGGCGGTGTCGTCGCCGGGCCTGCCCAGCGGTGACCACGCGACCTCTAGCAAGCCACCGCCACCGGCCGTGCCCGCCGATGACGTCTGGTCGGACACCGGACGAAACGCTAGGTCCCGCACCGTCAAAACCGGCAGACCTACCGAGTCGGCGAGTTCCATGGCCACCGAGCCGGACCGAGATTGCGCTATCCGGACTCGACAGCGCGAGGCTCCGGCAGCGTGCAACGACACCCCTTGCCACGCGAACGGCAACACCGTTTGGTTCTGCTCCGCGGTCAGCACCAACGCATGCAGTGCCGCATCGAGAAGCGCTGGGTGGATGCCGAAACCGCCGATCTGCGCGCCGGCGTCTTCGGGGAGGGCCACCTCAGCGAAGATTTCGTCCCCCGACTCCCACACGGCCTGCAGACCGCGAAACGCCGGACCGTATTCGTAGCCCCGGGCTGCCAGCCGGTCGTACACACCGCCGAGGTCCAGCGCCGTCGCGCCCTCCGGTGGCCATGCCGTCAACTGCCCCACTGAAGCAACCGCCGCCGGCGCCAGTACGCCTTCGGCATGTAATGACCATTCCGAAAGTGACTGGTCGCCGCGGGAATACACTTCTACTGTCCGGCGATCCGACTGGTCGGCGGGGCCCACCACCACCTGTAGTTGCACTCCGCCGACGGTCGGCAGAACCAACGGCGCTGACAGGGTCAGTTCTTCCACTGCCGCGCATCCGACCTCATCGCCGGCGCGGATCGCCAACTCGACAAAGCCCGCACCCGGGAACAACACCGTGCCGGCCACCGCATGACCCGCCAGCCATGGCTGCAATGCCACCGATAGCTGACCAGTCAAGACCACCCCACCCGAATCGGGTCGCTCCACCACCGCGCCCAGTAGGCCATGCGCGGCACCGGCCTGCCCCAGACCGCCCACGTCGGTACGACCGGCATCGAGCTGCCCCAGCCAGAAGCGGCGATGCTGGAACCCGTAGGTGGGCAGGGCCACCCGGCGGCCGGCGCCGATGATCGAGGCCCAGTCCACCCGCACCCCCGCGACATGGGCTTGAGCGACCGATAGCCAGAATCTTTGCAGCCCGCCGTCGTCGCGCCCCAGCGATGGAATGACGATCGCTTCGCCGGAGTCTTGCTGGCCAGCCAGGGTTTCTTCGATGCCCGCCATCAAAACCGGGTGCGGGCTGGACTCGATGAAGACTTGGCACCCGCTGTTGAAGGCGGTACGGATAGCCCGTTCGAACTGCACCGTCTGGCGGATGCTGCGATACCAGTAGTCGGCGTCCAAGCCCGCGGTATCGGTGAATTCGCCGGTGACCGTGGAGATGAAGGCCGTCGATGTCGATTGGGGCGCGATACCGTCCAGCGCCTCGGCCAACTCGGCACGGATCGCCTCCACCTGAGCGGAATGGGACGCGTAGTCGACGTCGATTCTGCGGGCCCGAATATCGTCCGCCTCACAGCGCCCAATCAGGGCATCGAGAGCATCCACCTCGCCGGACACCACGATCGCTGAAACGCCTTTTACCGCAGCAATACTCAAGCGGTCGCTCCACGACGCCACTAGCTGGCGGGCGCGTTCCAGTCCGCACGCGAGCGACACCATCCCGCCGGCACCGGAGAGCTGCACCAGCAGCTGGCTGCGCCGCGCGACCACCCGCGCCGCATCCTCGAGGGACAGCGCCCCCGCCACGTAGGCGGCCGCAATCTCGCCTTGCGAATGGCCAATCACCGCGTCGGGAAGCACCCCTGCGGAACGCCATAATTCGGCGAGCGACACCATGATCGCCCACAACACCGGCTGCACGACGTCCACCCGATTCAGCCCCGGAGCACCCGGCACCGCCCGCACGACATCGAGCAGCGACCAGGACACGTACTCGGCAAGAGCCTTCTCGCACGGATGCATCTGATCGGCGAACACCGTCGAGGTGTCCAGCAGATCGACGCCCATCCCGACCCACTGCGACCCCTGGCCGGGAAACACGAACACCGTCTTGCCTACTGGCCGGGCACGACCCACGACAACACCGGCGCCTGGCTCACCGTCGACAAAGCCCGCGAGCCCCTGAATCAGCTGCGTCCGGTCGGCGCCCACCACCACCGCCCGATGTTCGAACACCGACCTGGTGGTAGCCAACGACCAGCCCACATCGGCTACATCGAGATCCGGGCGATCACTCACCCACTGCGCCAGGCGCCGTGCCTGATTGACTAACGCCGGAGCTGACCGCGCAGCCAGTATCCACGGGGTGAGATCGGTTCTGTGCTGTGCGGCAACCTCTTCTGCTGCCGGCGCCTGCTCGAGAATGACGTGAGCGTTGGTGCCGCTGATCCCGAACGAAGATATCCCTGCCCTACGCGCACGCCCGGTTTCCGGCCACGGACGCGCCTCGGTCAGCAACGACACTAACCCCGCTGACCATTCCACATGCGGCGTCGGCACATCCACATGCAGCGTCTGGGGCAGCACCCCATGCTGCATCGCCAGCGTCATCTTGATGACTCCGGCTACCCCGGCCGCGGCAGAGGTATGCCCCATGTTCGATTTGATCGAGCCCAGCCACAGGGGCTCTTTGCCGGGCCCGGTACGGTCCTGCCCATAGGTGGCCAAAATCGCCTGGGCCTCAATGGGATCGCCCAAGGTGGTCCCGGTGCCGTGGCCTTCGACCACATCCACATCGGCCACGCCCAGCCGGGCACTGGCCAGCGCCGCGCGAATCACTCGCTGCTGTGAGGGCCCATTCGGGGTCGCGAGCCCGTTGGAGGCACCATCCTGGTTGACCGCCGAACCCCGCACCACGGCCAACACCGGATGTCCCAACCGCTGTGCATCGGTCAGCCGCTCCAGCACCAGCGCCCCGGCGCCCTCGGAGAACGCGGTCCCGTCGGCGGCACCCGCGTACGCCTTGCACCGCCCGTCGGCCGATAGCGCCCGTTGCCGGCTGAATTCGATGAACATCGCCGGGGTGGCCATCACGGTTACCCCACCCACCAGGGCCAAATCGCACTCACGCGACCGCAGTGACTGCACCGCCAGGTGCAAGGCGACCAGTGAGGACGAACACGCGGTATCCACCGACACCGCCGGGCCCTCCAACCCCAGCACATAGGCCACTCGGCCCGACGCCACACTCAACGTCGACCCGCGCAGCCCATATCTCTCGAGGTCGCCGGGCACCCGGCCCTGTCCCCCATACGAGCCGTGGAAGACCCCGACGAACACACCGGTCGGCGATCCGCGCAACGTGGTCGGGTCGATTCCGGTGCGCTCCAACGCCTCCCAGGACACTTCCAGCAACAGTCGCTGCTGGGGATCCATCGCCATCACTTCGCTGGGCGCTATCCCGAAGAATTCGGCGTCAAAACCAGCGACGTCGGTCAGGAATCCACCGCTGCGGGTGTATGACTTACCCACCGCGTCCGGATCGGGGTCGAACAGACTCGCCCCATCCCAGCCGCGATCCGTCGGGAAATCCGACACCACGTCACGTCCGGCGGCCACCATCTCCCACAAGCCCTCGGGAGTCGCGATGCCACCCGGGTAACGACATCCCATCCCGACCACCGCGACGGGCTCTGTGGCTTGGGCAAGGTGGTCACGGTTTTCCCGCTTGAGCCGCTCGTTCTCTTTGAGTGTCTTGCGCAGTGCCGTGATGAGTTCGTCTGGGGTGCTGTCCATACAACGCGCCTTTCCAGCTACTCAGCGAATCGGCGCGAGGGGCGCGCGGCGGCTGGCGTTGTTCCTTTCCGGCTCCTGGCCAAGCACCGGTAGCCCCGTCCTAGATCCCCGATCGAGCAGAAATTCACGTTTGTTCAGTGCCAACGCAGCAGTACTAGTTCGGAACAGAACCCAGGGCCCATCGCCATCATCAGGCCGGGACTCCCGCTGGGCGGCGGTTTGGCAATGGTGTCCCGCAGCACATGCAACACCGATGCCGACGAAAGATTGCCGATCTCGCCGAGCGAACGTCAGGTCAGCTCCAGCGCCTCCGGAGGCAGGTTGAGGCTCTCGGTGATCGCGTTGATGATCTTGGGGCCACCGGGATGGGTGACCCAGGCGCCGATGTCGGTGACGCTGAGGCCGTGGCCGGCCAGGAAGGTGGTGACGTCCTCGGCCACATATTCCTCGACCACATCCGCGATGTCCTTGGACAGCACCAGCTCGAACCCGGCGGAGCCCACGTCGTAGCCCATGGTGCGCAACGAATCGGGATACAGGTGGCTGCACGAATCCAGGATGTCGGGTCCGCTGGCGCCAACCTCTTCGGCCCGTCCGTCTCCGACCGCCACCACCGCGGCGGCACCGTCTGCAAACAGTGCACTGCCGACCAGACCCGCAGCCGAAGGCTTGTATCCCGGGAAAGTCAGTGAACACAGCTCGACGGAGATCAAGGCGGCGATGCCGTTGGGAGCACCGCGCAGATAGTCGTGGAGACGGGCCACACCGGCGGCACCGGCCACACATCCCAGCCCGAACAGCGGTACCCGTCGCACGTCCAGCCGCAGTCCAACGCGTCCGGCGATGCGGGCATCCAACGATGGCACCGCCAGGCCGGTGACCGTGGTGGTGATGAGGACATCGAGGTCTTCGGGCTGCAGGCCGGCCTCGTCGAGTGCCCCCATCAAGGCTTCGACGCCGAGGTCCACGGCCTTGTCGATGAAAATCCCATTGGCCTCACCGAAGTCATTCAGCTTGGGGTACGTCTCCAGCGGCAGCGCCAAATGGCGGCTGTTGACCTTTGCGTTTGCGTGTATCTGCCGGACGAGTTCTTCGTAGCCCTCAAAGTCCGGGATGTTGACGAACGTCTCGGTGAGTTCGCGCTGACTGTAGCGATGCGGGGGCAACGCACCAAACACACCTGCGATGACGCTCATCGGTCCCACCCCTTCAACACGAACATCAACGCCGAAACGTTCAATGCATTCCCTAGGACACGAAGTTTAGTTCGCGATCGAGGGCCGCAGCGGCAAAATCCGCTCAGCGCATCAGCTCATGGCCCAGCCGAGCAGTGATTTCCCGCACAATTTGAAGCTGCTCGGCGACCCGCTTAGGCGCCGTGCCTCCGCGGGAATCACGTGCGGACACCGATCCCTCAATCGTCAATACGTCGCGTACCTGCGGTGTCAGCTCCGGGCTGATGGCGGCAAGTTCGTCGTCGGTCAACTCCTCGAGGCCGACGCTGCGTTCCTCGGCGGTGCGCACGGCGGCACCGGCGGCCTCATGCGCGGACCTAAAGGGGACGCCTTGTCGTACCAACCACTCTGCGACATCGGTGGCCAACGTGTAGCCCGCAGGCGCCAGCGCGGCCATCCGCTCGACATCGAAGGTCAGGCTCCCCACCAGGCCCGCCATCGCCGGCAGCAGCAGCTCGAGCTGAACCACCGAGTCAAACACCGGCTCCTTGTCTTCCTGCAGGTCGCGGTTGTAGGCCAGGGGCTGGGCTTTCAGGGTCGCCAGCAACCCGGTGAGGTTGCCAATCAGCCGCCCGGACTTGCCGCGGGCCAGCTCCGCGATATCCGGGTTTTTCTTCTGCGGCATGATCGAGCTGCCGGTGGACCACGAGTCGTGCAAGGTGACATAGCCGAACTCGGTCGAGCTCCAGATGATGATGTCCTCGGCCAGCCGGGACAGGTCGACGGCGATCATGGCGAATACGAACGCCGCCTCGGCCGCGAAATCGCGCGAGGCGGTCGCATCGACGGAGTTGTCGGCGGCGGTGGTGAAACCCAGATCCGCCGCGATCGCATCGGGGTCCAAGCCGAGCGAGGATCCGGCCAGCGCACCCGAGCCGTATGGGGAAACCGCCGCTCGTTTGTCGAAGTCCACGATCCGCTCCACGTCGCGCAGCAGCGGATGGGCGTGGGCGAGCAGATGGTGCGCCAGCAAGATGGGTTGGGCGGACTGCAGGTGCGTCTTGCCGGGCATGATGGCCGTCGGGTGCGCGGCCGCCTGATCGCCGAGCGCCGCCACCACCTCGAGTACACCCGTGGCCACCCGGCGCACCGCGTCGCGCAGCCACATCCGGAACAGGGTGGCGACTTGATCGTTGCGGGATCGGCCGGCCCGCAGGCGGCCGCCGAGGTCCGGGCCGACCCGCTCGATCAATCCGCGTTCCAGCGCGGCATGCACGTCCTCATCGGAGACCAGGGGGCCGAAGCTGCCGTCGGCGACGTCGCTGGCCAGGCTGTCCAGGCCAGCCAATAGACCGTCGCGCTGCTCCTCGGTGAGCAGCCCAGCGCGGAAGAGCACCACAGCGTGGGCCCGCGATGCGGTGACGTCGTAGGGGGCCAGGGCCCAGTCGAAATGGGTGGATTTGCTCAGCGCCGCCAGCGCGTCGGAAGGCCCGCCGGCGAACCGCCCACCCCACAGCGATCCCTGATTGGTACTCACTTTTCCTCCGCGAGCTTTTCCTCCGCGAGCAGACACAGAATCGCACCAACGCGCCGGTGCATCTGCGATTTCGCGTCTGCTCGGCAGTAGCGGCTCACTGCAGATCCCGGCGGGCGGAGAGTTTGGACGACAAGCCGTGCACGTAGACGAACCCCTTGGCAGCCGACTGGTCGAAGGTGTCGCCCTCGTCGTAGGTGGCCAGGTTGAAGTCGTAAAGCGACTCCGCGCTGCGCCGGCCGTTGACGGCGATGTGACCGCCGTGCAACACCAGCCGGATCTCACCAGACACGTGCTCCTGGGTCTTGGCGACAAAGCTCTCCAGCGCGGTCTTCAACGGCGAATACCACAGTCCGTCGTACACCAGCTCGGCCCAGCGCTGATCGGTGTGCCGCTTGAATCGGGCCAGCTCACGCTCGAGGGTGACGTGCTCGAGCTCGGCGTGGGCCGTGATGAGCACCATGGCCCCGGGCGCCTCGTAGATCTCCCGGCTCTTGATGCCCACCAAGCGGTCCTCGACGACATCGAGGCGCCCGACACCCTGGGCCCCGGCCCGGCGGTTGAGCTCCTCGATGGCCTGCAGCATCGTGACCGCGTTGCCGTCGATCGACACCGGCATGCCGCGTTCGAAGCCGACGATCACCTCATCGGGGGTGTTCCAGTTGACGGTCGGATCTTCGGTGTAGGAGTAGACGTCCTTGGTGGGCGCGTTCCACAGGTGCTCGAGGAGGCCGGTTTCGACAGCTCGGCCCCACACGTTTTGGTCGATCGAGAACGGCGAGCGCTTGGTGACGTTGATCGGGATCGCGTTCTCTTCGGCGAATGCGATCGCCTTCTCCCGGGTCCAGGCGTAGTCGCGAACCGGTGCCAACACCTCTAGATCGGGAGCCAGCGACGCGAACCCGACCTCAAATCGCACCTGGTCATTGCCCTTGCCCGTGCACCCGTGCGCGACGATCCCACCGCCGTGCTCGCGTGCCGCCTCCACCAGATGCTTGACGATCAGCGGCCGGCTGATGGCCGACACCAGCGGATAGCGGTCCATGTAGAGGGCATTGTTCAAGATGGTGGGCAGGCAGTAGCCCTCCGCGAACTCGTCGCGAGCATCGACCACGACCGCCTCGACGGCACCGCAATCGAGCGCTCGCTGACGCACGACCTCCATGTCCTCGCCACCCTGGCCGAGGTCAATCGCAACAGCCACGACCTCACGGCCGGTCTCCTTGCCTATCCAGCTGATGGCGACCGAGGTGTCCAGACCGCCGGAATACGCCAGGATGACGCGTTCTGACATGAACTAACTCCTTCATTTCGCAGAACCGGCAGCAGTGTATTTCAGGTCCTACTTCAATTTTTCCAAGGCGATTGCCAACTCGGCCCCGGTCATCGGCTCACGAGCAGCCACGAACACAGTGTCATCGCCGGCAATGGTGCCGACCACGTACGGTAGCGCCGCACGATCGATTGCGCTGGCCAAGTAGTGCGCCCCGCCGGGCGGGGTGCGCAGCACCGCGAGGTTGGCGCTGGCATCGGAGGACACCAGCAGCTCACCCAGCAGCCGCGCCAGCCGTCCGGTGCCCCCAGTCACCCCGCGCACCGGGCTACCGTCTTCTGGCACCACGTAGACACCCACCCCACCATCGGCGCCGCGCAGCTTCACCGCGCCGAGCTCTTCGAGATCACGAGACAACGTAGCCTGGGTCGCCTCGATCCCCTGGACCGCTAGCAACGCGGCCAATTCACTTTGACTGCTCACCGACTCCGTGGACAAAATCGCCACGATTCGGGCCTGCCGACCAGCGCGATTGACACTGATCTCGGGTGCTTGTTTGGCGCCGTTCATCGCCCCCGCTCCAACAACCACACCAGCAGCGCCTTCTGCGCATGCAGCCGATTCTCCGCCTCGTCCCACACCGCGCTGGCCGGACCGTCCATCACCTGGTCGGTGATCTCGTCGCCTCGATGCGCCGGAAGACAGTGCAGCACAACGACTTCGGAATCGGCCGCCGCCAGCAGCTGCTCGTTCACCTGGAATGGACGGAAGGGCTTGACGCGGTCGAGCCCGTCGTCTTCCTGGCCCATCGACGTCCAGGTATCGGTGACCAGGACATCGGCGCCGGCCGCGGCCACGTGGGCGTCAGCGGTGAGCCGCACCGAGGCACCGGTCGTCTCGGCACGCTGCTCCGCGGCGCCAACGACCGACGGGTCGGGGTGAAATCCGTCGGGAGCGGCAACTGTCACATGCATGCCCGCGGTGACCCCGCCCAACATCAGTGAATGCGCCATGTTGTTGGCGCCGTCACCAAAGTAGGACAACCGCAAGCCTTTCAAGGAGCCCCGACGTTCCGTGATGGTCTGCAAATCGGCCAGCACCTGGCAGGGGTGGAACTCGTCGGACAGCGCATTGACCACGGGCACCGTCGCGGTGGAAGCCATGGCCTGCAGGCGATCCTGGCCGAAGGTGCGCCAAACAATGGCATCAACAAAGCGAGACAACACTTTTGCGGTGTCTGGCAGGGTCTCCTCGCGGCCCAGCTGGGTGCTGCGACCGTCGACAACCACTGCATGCCCACCCAACTGGGCGATACCCATCTCAAAGGAGAAGCGGGTGCGGGTGGAATTCTTGTCGAAGATCACCGCCACTCCCCGCGGCCCGTCCAGGGGACGGCGGCTGAACGGTTCCCGCTTCAATTCGGCCGCCAGCTGCAGAACTTCGGCCTGCTCGGCAGGCGACAAGTCGTCATCACGCAGAAAGTGTCGGATCATGCTGATGCTCCCGCGTTGTCCAAGATTCCCGGCAGCGCGGCGACAAAGCCTTCGAGCTGGGGTTCGGTAATGACCAATGGTGGCGCGAGCCGGACAACGTTGGGCGCAGCGCCATTTACCAGGTAGCCGACTTCGCGCGCGGCCCAGTCCGCCGCCTTGGCGTGCGGGCCTGCCAGCACAATGCCCAAGAGCAATCCGCGCCCGCGCACATGGTCGATCAACGGATGGCTCAACGACTCGACGCCCTGTTTGAATGTTTTGCCTAGCGTTTCGGCGCGGCGCACCAGACCTTCGGAGGCCACTACCCGCAGCACCGCCAACGCCGCCGCGGCACAAACCGGGTTGCCGCCGAACGTACTGCCGTGCAACCCCGGTGTCAGCAACTCCGCCGCTGGGCCAATGGCCAGACACGCCCCAATGGGCAATCCTCCCCCTAGCCCCTTGGCCAGTGTCACGACATCGGGAGTAATGCCGTCATGCTGGTGCGCGTAGAAGGCTCCGGTGCGGCCGATTCCGGTCTGCACCTCGTCGAGCACCAACAGCGCGCCGTGGCGTGCGGTGATCTCGCGAGCCGCCAGCAGGTAGCCCTCCGGCGGCACGACGACACCACTCTCCCCCATGATGGGCTCGAGGAACACGGCGGCAGTCTCGTCGTCGACGGCGGCGGCCAACGCGTCGATATCCCCATAGGGGACGTGAGTAACGTAGCCGGGCAACGGCTCGAACGGCGCTTGCTTGGCCGGCTGTCCGGTGAGCGCCAACGATCCCATCGTCCTGCCGTGAAAACCCTCTTGCGCAGCAACAAGTTTCGTACGACCGGTAAGCCGAGACAGCTTGAACGCAGCCTCGTTGGCCTCGGTCCCAGAGTTGCAGAAGAACACCCGCGCCGGCGCTTCAGCGCCCAGCAGCGTGACCAATTCTTCGGCGAGCGCGATGGTGGGCTCGGTGGCATACAAGTTGGAGGTGTGGCCCAACGTCGACATCTGCTGAGTCACCGCCTCAATGACGGCGGGGTGGCGATGGCCGAGTATGTTGACCGCGATGCCGCCCAGCAGGTCGACGTAGTTCTTACCGTCGACGTCGGTAACTACCGCGCCTTCGCCACTGGCCAATGCCACGGGCGGGGTGCCGTAGTTGTTCATCATCACGGCTTCCCATCGGGCCCGCGTGTCTTCGGTATGCGTCATGCGGACACCACCTTGGTGCCGGTCCCCGCATTGGTGAACAGCTCGACCAGCACGCAATGTTCAACACGCCCGTCGATGACGTGCGCGCTGGGCACCCCACCGGTGACCGCCCGCAGACATGCTTCGACCTTGGGGATCATGCCCGCCTCCAGCCTGGGCAATAACTGTTCCAAAGCCGCCGTGTCGATTTCTCTGATCAATGAATCCCGTTCGGGCCAGCTGGTATAGAGGCCTTCCACATCGGTAAGCATCAGAAGTTTCTCGGCTCCAAGGGCTTCCGCGAGGGCGGCGGCGGCGGTGTCCGCGTTGATGTTATGCACCACGCCTTCGGCGTCCGGAGCCAGTGTTGAAATGACCGGAATCCTATGTGCGGCGATGAGATCCATCAGCGCCGCGGCATTGACATGGTCGACGTCACCGACCAGGCCGATGCCGGTAGCGACACCGTCGACGTTCACACTGCGCCGCACTGCGGTGAACAGCTGTGCGTCTTCACCGGTGACCCCCACCGCATAGGGCCCGTGCGCGTTGATCAAGTTGACCAATTCGCGACCGACCTGTCCGAACAACACCATCCGCGCCACGTCGAGGACTTCCGGTGTGGTGACACGGAATCCGCCTTTGAAGTCACCCTCGATGCCGAGCTTGCCAAGCATGGCGGTGATCTGTGGCCCACCACCGTGCACCACCACCGGATGAATTCCGCAGTTTCGCAGGAAAGCCATGTCGGCAGCGAATGCTTGCCGCAATGTGTCGTCGGTCATCGCGTTGCCGCCGTACTTGATAACGACAACCCTGCCGTGCAACTGCTTGAGCCAGGGCAACGCTTCGGCCAGCACTTGGGCCTTGGCCTGGTTGGACAACGTTTCAATCGTCATGAGCTGTATGCCGAATTCTCTTCGACGTAGGCGTGGGACAGATCGGTGGTTCGGATTGCCGCGTGAGCATCGCCGACGCCAAGTTCGACGGTGACATAGGTATCGGTGGCCGAGAGGTCCACCTCACGCGCGCCCGGGGCACCAACGCCGTCGATGCAGACGGCAGAGCCATTGAATAGCAAGCTGATTCGATTGGGGTCGAGGGTGATGGGGGCCATCCCGACCGCTGCCAGAACTCTCCCCCAGTTCGGGTCGGATCCGAACAGCGCGGTCTTGACCAAGCTGTCACGAGCGATCACCCGCGCGGCGATCAGTGCGTCCTCTTCTGTGGCGGCGCCCTTCACGGTGACGGTGACGCGCTTGGTGACGCCTTCGGCATCAGCCTGCAGTTGAGCACAGAGGTCATCGCAAACTCGTAGTACCGCCTCATCGAGATCTGCTTGCGACGACGCTATTTCGCTGGCACCCGATGCCAGCAAGAGCACCGTGTCATTGGTCGAGCAGCTGCCGTCGATGTCGAGCCGGTCGAACGTACGCGCGGTTGCCCTACGCAGCGCCTGCTCGAGTGCCGCCGAACTCGCGACCGCGTCGGTGGTGAGCACACAAAGCATGGTCGCAAGCGAGGGGGCCAGCATGCCCGCTCCTTTGACCATCCCACCGACAGTCCATTTGCTCTGATGATGTAGCGCAACTTGTTTGGCGACGGTGTCAGTGGTCATGATGGCGTGGGCAGCGTCGTCGCCGCCGTGCAGGCCGCCATGCAGCTCATGCACGATGTGTTCGACACCGGCAAGCACCTTGTCCATCGGCAGGCGGTCGCCGATCAGCCCGGTCGAGCAGACCGCGACCTCAACTGCGCCGGTCTCTGTTCCCCAGTCCGACAACGCGGCCGCGACGGCCTCTGCCGTGGCGTGCGTGTCCTGGAAGCCGCCGGGGCCAGTACAGGCGTTTGCACCACCGGAATTGAGGATCACCGCACGTAGCTGCCCAGTCGTTAGCGCCTGCTGCGTCCATAACACCGGTGCGGCCTTGACCTGGTTCCGGGTGAACACGCCGGCGGCTGAGTAGTCGGGGCCTTCATTGAATACCAGCGCGAGGTCACGAGCACCCGACGCCTTGATCCCAGCCGCGATGCCTGCAGCCCGGAAACCCGCCGGGGCAGTAATGCCTTGACTACGCAACAGCCGCCCGGCGCTGACAACTTCAGTCATGTGTGTCACTCTCCCCGCTGCCAGGCGGTAGTCCTTGCTCCCGGTCACTCGGCAACTGGTCGTCGAAGCCGTTCATGGCGCCACCCCGACCACTGAGAGCCCTTCTGTCTCCGGCCAGCCCAGCGCCAGGTTCATCGACTGCACGGCGGCCCCGGCAGTGCCCTTGACCAGGTTGTCGATTGCGGCAATCGCAACAAAGGTCTCGGCTTCTTCATCCACAGCGACCGCTATGTGCGCCGCGTTGCTGCCAATCACGGCACCAGTGCGGGGCAACTGACCCTCCGGCATCAAATAGATAAAAGGTTCTGCCTCATAGGCTTTTTCGTAGGCTGACCGTAACCGAGCGATCGGCGAGCGGGTACGCGCGGTACAGGTTGCCAGAATGCCACGTGAGGTCGGGATAAGAACCGGTGTAAACGAAACGGTGACGTCTCGGTCGGTGACCGCGCGCAAGCCTTGTGCGATCTCGGGAGTATGCCGGTGCGCACCCGCGATGTTGTAGGCCCGGGCCGACCCGATGACTTCCGAGCCGAGCAGGTCGGTCTTGGCGGCCCGGCCAGCCCCCGAGGTACCGCTAACGGCGACCACCGTCACGGCCGGATCGATGAGGCCCTCGGCCACCGCGGGCAGCAGTGCGAGCAGCGCCGCGGTCGGGTAGCAACCCGGAACCGCTATGCGGCGGGTGTCACGCAACCGCTCCCGAGCACCCGGCAATTCGGGTAGTCCGTAGGGCCAGCTGCCGGAATGCGCTGACCCATAGAACCGCTCCCAAGCCGCCGCATCGGTGAGCCGAAAATCGGCCCCACAGTCGATGATCAGAGTTTCTGGGCCGAGTTGATCGGCCAGCGCCGCCGAATGCCCGTGCGGCAAAGCGAGGAATACCACGTCATGTCCGCGGAGCACCTCGAGCTCGGTGGGCTCGAGGATCCGCTGGGCCAGCGGCAACAGATGCGGATGGTGCTCCGCGAGGACGCTTCCCGCGCTGGCCGCTGCGGTCACCGCCCCGATCGTCAGCCGTCCCGAGGTGTAGGCGGGATGCCCCAGCAGAAGGCGAAGGATCTCACCGCCTGCATAGCCGCTGGCACCCGCTACGGCCACCCTGATTGCATCGGTCGCGTGGGCCATTTCGAGGATTTTGCATGGTTATGCAATATTTCGCAAATCCATTCTGGCCTGTGTCGCGACCACGACTTAGCTCAAGGGTAGTCAGCACCAGCTAGGCAGCGACCTGAACTCCGAAACTCGCGTTCAACGCCGCCTGGATGGCGAGTTGAAGATTGGCCAATGCAGCACTGATGTCTCCGGTGATTCCAAGAGCTGCGTTATCCAGGGCACTCACGATGACGCCTCCGGTCTGGGTCAGGCCAACGCTGGCGTTGGCGATGCCTGTCGACAGGGTGACCGCGGCCTGTGACAGCCCGGGCAGACCAACACCGATGCTGGCAACCACAGCATCGCTGAGCGCACCGGTCACCTCTGCCGTAGCGTTTTGCCAGATCATCAGCAGCGATTCGCCCGTGCCCAGCAAGCCGGAAACACCTCCTGCGAGGCTGCGCGCCAAGGTTTCGCCGGTGCCAATCAGACCTAACAGTCCTCCCCCGATCCCCCCTGCCAGGTTTGCACCGGTCTGCGCCAGGCCTGACAACAGCCCCGACGCCGTGTTGGCAAGGCTCGCCGTCAGCGCGGCGCTCAACTCCGCCGACAGGTCACCGCTTAGGCTGGCCGACAACGCAGCCGACAGCTGGGTAGCAAGCTCCGGCAGGCCTGCACCAAAGGCTCCCGCCAGGTTCCCAGCCAGCGACGCGCCGGTCTGGACTAGTCCGTTCAACCCGCTATTCAATCCGGCTAGCAGTGCCGGTGCGTTGAAGGCGCCGACAAGATTGGCCGCGACGTTCTGACCTGTCTGGATTAGCGCATCCAGTCCGCCGCCAAAGCTATCCACGAGGTTTCCCGCCAGAGATTGTCCAGTTTGGAGCAAGCCGGTGAAGCCACCGGTGAATCCGGCCATCAGCTCGGGGAATGAGGTGCCAAGACTGGCCTGCAACGCCGCGCTGATCTGGGCCGCCAGCGTCGGCAAGCTGAAACCGCCAACCAGGTTGGCAGCCAACGCCTGACCCACTTCAATCAACGCGTTAAACCCGCCACCAAGGCTGCCCGCCAGGTTGGCCGCTAACGTTTGGCCCGCCTGCACCAGCCCGTTCAGCCCACCGGTGAATGCGGCCACCGCCTCCGGGAACGAGGCACCGAAGCTGGCCTGCAACGCCGCACTAATCTGAGCCGCCAACGCCGGCAAACTAAACCCGCCAACCAGGTTGGCGGCCAACGCCTGACCAACTTCAATCAACGCGTTAAACCCGCCACCAAGGCTGCCCGCCAGGTTGGCCGCCAACGTTTGGCCCGCCTGCACCAGCCCGTTCAACCCACCGGTAAACGCCGCCACCACCTCCGGGAACGACGCACCGAAGCTCGCCTGCAACGCCGCCGACAACTCAGCGGCCAGCGTCGGGAGACTGAACCCGCCAACCAGGTTGGCAGCCAAGGCCTGGCCAACTTCAATCAACGCGTTAAACCCGCCACCAAGGCTGCCGGCCAGGTTGGCCGCTAACGTTTGGCCGGCCTGCACCAGCCCGTTCAAGCCACCGGTGAACGCGGCCACCGCCTCCGGGAACGAGGCACCGAAGCTGGCCTGCAACGCCGCCGACAACTCAGCGGCCAGTGTCGGCAGACTGAACCCGCCAACCAGGTTGGCCATCAACACCTGCCCGGCCTCCAACAACCCACTCAGGCCACCGCCAAAACTGCCCGCCAGGTTGGCCGCCAACGTTTGGCCCGCCTGCACCAGCCCGTTCAACCCACCGGTAAACGCCGCCACCGCCTCCGGGAACGACGCACCGAAGCTAGCCTGCAACGCCGCGCTAATCTGGGCCGCCAGTGTCGGGAGACTGAACCCGCCAACCAGGTTGGCAGTCAACGCCTGACCAACTTCAATCAACGCGTTAAACCCGCCACCAAGGCTGCCCGCCCGATTCGCCGCCAGGCTTTGGCCCGCCTGCACCAGCCCGTTCAACCCACCGGTAAACGCCGCCACCGCCTCCGGCAACGACGCACCGAAGCTAGCCTGCAACGCCGCGCTAATCTGGGCCGCCAGTGTCGGGAGACTGAACCCGCCAACCAGGTTGGCAGCCATCGCCTGACCAACTTCAATCAACGCGTTAAACCCGCCACCAAGGCTGCCCGCCCGATTCGCCGCCAGGCTTTGGCCCGCCTGCACCAGCCCGTTCAACCCACCGGTAAACGCCGCCACCGCCTCCGGCAACGACGCACCGAAGCTAGCCTGCAACGCCGCACTAATCTGGGCCGCCAACGCCGGCAGACTAAACCCACCAACCAGGTTGGCAGCCAACGCCTGACCCACTTCGACCAACGCGTTAAACCCGCCACCAAGGCTGCCCGCCAGATTCGCCGCCAGGCTTTGTCCCGCCTGCACCAGCCCGTTCAACCCACCGGTAAACGCCGCCACCACCTCCGGCAACGACGCACCGAAGCTCGCCTGCAACGCCGCCGACAACTCAGCGGCCAGCGTCGGCAAGCTAAACCCGCCAACCAAGTTGGCCGCCAACGTTTGCCCCGCCTGCACCAACCCGTTCAACCCACCCGTGAACGCCGCCACCGCCTCCGGCAACGACGCACCGAAGCTAGCCTGCAACGCCGCACTAATCTGGGCCGCCAACGCCGGCAGACTAAACCCACCTGCCAGGTTGGCCATCAACACCTGCCCGGCCTCCAACAACCCACTCAGGCCGCCACCAAAGTTGCCCGCCACATTCGCGGCCAACGTTTGACCCGCCTGCACCAGCCCGTTCAATCCACCGGTAAATACAGCAACCAACTCTGGCAGCGACGTACCGAAGCTAGCCTGCAACGCCGCCGACAACTGGGCCGCCAATACGGGAGCGCTAAGGCTGGCCGTCAAGCCGCCTGCCAGGGTCTCTCCGGTCTGGATGAGCGCATCCAGACCGCCGCCCACACTGCCGGCCAGGTTTGTCGCCAAGGACTGGCCCGCCTAGACCAGGCCGGTGAATCCGCTATCGAACGCACCGACGAGGCCGGGCAGGCTGCTGCCAACGGTCGCCGAGATCGCACCGCTTAGCTGAGCGGCGAATTCGGGCAAGGCGCTCCCGAAGTTGGTAAGCACGGTTCCGCCGGTTTGGAAAAGCGCACCAAGGCCGCTGCCGGCGCTACCGATCAGGCTGGTCGTGATGGTCTGGCCGGTTTGAATCAGCCCAGTCAGCCCATTATTGAATCCCGCGATCAGTTCCGGCAGAGCGAGGTTGAAGTTGCCCGACAGGGAAGCCCCAAGCTGTGCACTCAGTGAGCCACCCAAATTCATTGCCTGGGTGAGGGCCGCACTGGCTTGAGCGCTCAACCCAGCACCAGCGCCCGCCATGAACGAACCGAGGTTCTGCAAGGCCTGGCCAGCCGACACGATGACCTCGCCGGTTTGAACCAGACCGGTCCCAAGACCGGACACAAGCGCACCACCGGTCTGCAGCGCAAGACCGGAAACTCCGGAGCCGAAAGCTGTCGCGAGGGAGTTCGCCGCTTGAAGAGCCAACTCCGCGCTAAGTCCGGCCGTCAGCCCACCACTAAATCCGCCGCTGACTGCAGCGGCGGCACTTTCGCCCGCGAGCAGGGCAGCACCGTTGGCTACCTCAGCTTCCACGTACGAGGCCGCAGCACCGCTCAACACCCTGACGAAAGACTCGTGGAACGACGCCGCTTGTGCACTGACTGCTTGATATTCCTGGCCAAAAGTGCCGAATAGCGCTGCTATTGCAGCGGATACCTCATCTTCTCCCGCGGCCGCCAGTGCGGTGGTCGGCACTGCTACTGCCTGAGCGGCCTCCACCAGTGCTGAACGGATTCCTGCCAAGTCCTGGGCTGCCGACTCGACGAGCTCGGGCACAGCGGTCACAAAAGACATGTTCATCATCCCCACGCAGAATGAACGGTCTGTGATCCGAAGAGGCCCGATCTCATCGGCAGAAGAAACGTAATCCGCTGTGGCAGAACTACACAAGAAAACCATCGTTTTCACCTGTCCGAATCCAACCCCAGGCAATCTGATTGACGAAACGACTTCACCCCGGGCCAGATTTCACCGGAAGCCGGGTATCGACTTCTGTTGCCTGCCGTCAGGAGTTTTATCAAGATCTGGATGCCGCAGCCCCAACACATAGTTTGGCCGCCGCTAATTAATTGCAGCAGAGTAAATTTCGCGAATGTTCAGCGACACCGACTTCACCCGACAAAGCCTTCACCGGGCGACCAGGCGATGAGTTCGTAAGCCGCCCACCCGGACGCCTACCCCGCCGCCCAGGGCTCCCGACCACGCCCATGTCAGATGTTCTACCGTTGCAGCGGAACATTTTTGGGCGCCCCAACGGAGCCCTCGTACCAACAAGCGGCCGTCACGAGGCCTTGGCCGTTGCCACGGAAGATCACCCCGAAGGTCGAAAAGTCTATGGGGAATACCCTTTCCGCAAGCTCCCCAATCCTCCTTCGGATTTGCACCGCAAGGCCGTTATTCCACACATGACGAAGGCGGGCATCAATCCGCTAGCCAGCCCTTCGGCAACCCGATGAATCGGCGGCGAACATTATGCATCTTTTCCCGGCTTGCAGCGGCGCGGGACACGCCAAAACGACCCACGATTTCTGTGGCCCCAAATGATCGGCCGCTATCCCACAATTGCGCGCAAAGCAGGCAGGTCACCCAGGTTCGCTGGGACACATCAAGCCATTGCCAAGTGACCCACGACTGCACACCCTGTGAGATTGGAATGAGCAGAATCATTTGCTCCGAGCGACTTACGCGCCAGTGACGATCACCGGCAAGCACCTGCAGGTTTCGACGGCGCCGGGGGCACTACGCGGCGGGCGTTATTGCGTTGGCCAGGTGCCGGGACGTGTAGTTCACCAGCGTGGGCACCAGCCCCCCGAATTGGGTGCCACCGAGCGTCAGGTTGATTGGGATGTCGACCCCAAGAATCTCCAGCGGCACCGTCGCTGTAAACGGATGCGGCGGAACCAAAAGCCCTTGGAAGGGAAGGTGAATGACGACCGGTATGTTTAGCGGCCCGAGGACTGGCACATCGAAGGTCACCGGCAACGACATGTCGACAATCGTTTCGCCATTGAGGAAGCCGTCCAAGACGACCGCCGGCGCGTCGATTAGGCCACCGACCACCATGAACGGGTTCCCGGTTGCTACGCCAGTGCCAATCGTTGTCCCGGCGGTGGCCAGTCCGTCGAGACCCGCAACCGGCGCGCCCGCGACACCGAAGAGGATCGACAACGGCAGACCGAAGTTGGCGTCGAGTACAAGTGCGGGCGGATCCAAGGTTCCGGAGATCGTCGTCGAAATGCTGGTATCGGTAAGCGCATTGAGCACGTTGGCGAGGTTGTGAGTCATCTGCGCGGGAATCGAGCCGGCAGGCAACAGGTTGCTGAAGCCCTGAACATCCTGCCCGGGGAGGGCCAGGATCGGGAACAGGTCCGCTACCGGCCCCAGCAATCTGATGTCGTTCAAGTTGCTGGTATCGAATCCGGTGATGAAGACATTGAGCAAGGCCTTCGTCGCGTCGTTGACCGCCAGGTTGTAGTTGCCGGCCGCGAACGCCTCGTAGGCTGGCTGCATGTCGGCCGGGAAGCCGGCCAGCCCGATCTGAAGGTCCTGACCCGCTTCCGAGAGCGACGTGCCGATCGTGTGGAAGTCGTTCATCGTGCCGGCGACGAACTGCTGAGCGTAGAGGCCGGGGTTGAAAGCTAGAAATCCCTGGATCCCGGTCTCGATGTTTTCCGGCAGGTGTGCCAGCTCAGTGGGTAGGTTCTGGATCGCGAGGCTGAGATCCTGCCCGAGCGTGTACGCATAGCCCTGCTGATTGGCGATCACCTGACGCAGCAACGGGAATGGGTCTTCAGACCATGCTGTGCCGAGGGCATTCAGGTTCGAGCTGGTGTTCTCAAAGAGTTGCTGCCAGGCACCGCCAGGCGCAGGTGTTGTGGTTGTGTCCCCGGAGGACGGGAACAGACCCGGTAGCAATGTCTGCAGGCCGCTCAATCCGGGCAGACTAGTGAGGGCGCCCGTGATGCCGCCGATCTGATCAGACAGCAACACGGCGCCGTCGCCGCCGATCAGAGCGGATGTGACGACGCCGATCTCCCCTCCGACACCGTTGAAGAACGGGCCCAAAGGTCCGGAGCCGACGAGCGAAGTCAGCACGCCATTGCCCCCCACCAGCGGGCCAAGGAGCCCACCAGTGCCCCCGAACAGGATCGGGTCCAACAGCCCCCCGCTACCACCGAGGATCCCGCCAACGCTTCCGCTACCTCCTGAGCTAGTGCCGAGGATCGATCCCAGAAGCCCGCTGAGAGGATCGGCGGCAGCGGCCGCACCGCCGTTCAGCGATTGGCCGAGCAATGCTTCGACGTTGACGACCTCGGCACTCAGATAGCTTGCAGCGCCACCGTTCAACAAGCGCACGAGCTCGGCATGAAACGCTGCCGCTCGGCCGTTGAGAGCCTGAAATTCCTGCCCATACGCACCGAAGAGGTGCGCGATGGCCGCCGATACCTCATCGGCGGCCGCAGCCGCCACGCCGGTTGTTGGCCCTGCGGCCGCCTCTGCGGCCGCCCCGAGCGTCGAGCGGATGCCCGCCAAATCTGCCGCCGCTGCCGTCACCATCTCCGGATCAGCGATCACGAACGACATAGTCAGCTCCCCTCGTTGCCCAGGGCTCCGGCGTTGTTGATTAGCAGGCTTGTGAGCTGGGTTGATGATCTTTGGTGCCGCGCTATTGGGGCCGGAGTGTAGGCACGGGCTATCTGGAGAACGATCGAGTTGGTTACTGTTCGTCGTTGGTCTGGAGTTGCCCGTGCCTACCGTTTCAGTATTGCCTGTGTCGTCGGTTCCAGAGGTGTTCGACCGCTGGAGTCCTGGTGAGCGCAGCGAGCTCATCGGATCGGAGTTTCTCGATGTGTTGGCCTCGGTGCCAGACCCGAGGGACCCACGCGGTCGGAGGTATTCGCTGATGGCTTTGTTGGCGATCGCGGTTCTGGCCACTGCCGCGGGGATGCGCGGCTATGCTGGTTTTGCCACATGGGCGGCCACCGCTCCCGATGATGTGTTGGCCCAATTAGGGGTCCGGTTCCGGAGGCCCAGTGAGAAGACCTTCCGCGCTGTTTTGTCTCGGCTAGACCCCAGGGCTCCGGCGTTGTTGATTAGCAGGCTTGTGAGCTGGGTTGATGATCTTTGGTGCCGCGCTATTGGGGCCGGAGTGTAGGCACGGGCTATCTGGAGAACGATCGAGTTGGTTACTGTTCGTCGTTGGTCTGGAGTTGCCCGTGCCTACCGTTTCAGTATTGCCTGTGTCGTCGGTTCCAGAGGTGTTCGACCGCTGGAGTCCTGGTGAGCGCAGCGAGCTCATCGGATCGGAGTTTCTCGATGTGTTGGCCTCGATGCCAGACCCGAGGGACCCACGCGGTCGGAGGTATTCGCTGATGGCTTTGTTGGCGATCGCGGTTCTGGCCACTGCCGCGGGGATGCGCGGCTATGCTGGTTTTGCCACATGGGCGGCCACCGCTCCCGATGATGTGTTGGCCCAATTAGGGGTCCGGTTCCGGCGGCCCAGTGAGAAGACCTTCCGCGCTGTTTTGTCTCGGCTAGACCCCGCCGACCTCAACGCCAGGATAGGCAGTTACTTCACTGCACACGTGGCCAGCAGCGACCCCAGTGGATTGGTGCCGATCGCGTTGGACGGCAAGATGCTGCGTGGTGCTTTACGCGCCAAAGCGACAGCCACGCATCTCGTGTCGGTGTTCGCCCACCGTGCCCGATTGGTGCTCGGTCAACTCGCTGTCGCCGAGAAAAGCAATGAAATTCCCTGCGTACGTGCCCTGCTCACGCTGCTGCCGGGTAGCTTGCGGTGGCTGGTCACCGTGGATGCGATGCATACCCAGGTCGTCACCGCGAAGTTGATCTGCGCCACCTTGAAGTCGCACTACCTGATGATCGTCAAGTCCAACCAAGCCAAAATATTTGCGCGTATCACCGCGCTGCCCTGGGCCGAGGTGCCCGCAGCCGCTACCGACGACTCCCGCGGCCACGGCCGTGTCGAGACCCGCACCCCGCAAATCATCACCGCTGCACGAGGAATCGGCTTCCCCTACGCAAAACAAATCATCCGGATCACTCGTGAACGCTTGATCACCGCCACCGACCAGCGCAGCGTGGAGGTGGTCTATGCCATCTGCAGCCTGCCGTTCGAGCACGCCCGCCCTACCGCGATCATGACCTGGATGCGTCAACACTGGGGAATCGAGAACAGCCTGCACTGGATACGCGACGTCACCTTCGACGAAGACCGTCAAAGGGCACATACCGGAAACGGCGCACAGGTCCTAGCAACGCTACGCAACACCGCGATCAATCTGCACCGCCTCAACGGCGCCGACAACATCGCCGAAGCCTGCCGGATCACCGCTTTGACCGCCAACCGCCGCCTAGACCTCCTCAATCCACAATCCCCCAGCTCACAAGCCCGCTAATCAACAACGCCGGAGCCCTGCCTCGTTGCCCAACGCGTGACGCACGGCGCAGGGCGCGGGTACCCAGAGGGTGTCAGCCCCAAACCTGTTAGGCGAAGAATTGGCCGCAGGAGATTGGAGCCACGAATCTGTTCGAGGCATGCCAAGACAACCGGATGGCCGTGGTTGCGGCTCTCAGTCAACGCGACACCGTCACCGCCGGAGCCGACCACCACGTCGCGCCTGACCGTGCATCGAGGCCCACACGGACAGGTTCGCGTCATCTACTAGCTGAGCTTGATCGCACCCGCTAGCTGCGCGGACGCGCTCTGCAGGCCAGGGATGAGGCCTCCAAACTCCGTACCACCGAGGGTTATATGTTGAGTGACCGGCGGCGTATGCGGGAGCACCCGGAACACTATGGTCGACTCCACAGGCTGCAGCGGAGTCAAAATCCCACCAATCGGGATCGCTGACGTCAACGACTCTGTTCCAGAAATGGGCGACAGGTAGGTCGGCAGATCCAGCGTTATCGTCCCTTCGCCATTGAGGAACCCGTTGACGATGACGGCAGGCGCATCAACAATGGCACCGAATGCCCCCGCGACATCGCCAGCCTGGACCGCATCAATAAAGGTCGTCGCACTTTGCAAAGCTGCCTGACCGGTGACGATCGGCGCCCCCAGCGCATCAAGAGCAAGCGTCAGAGGAAAACCAGTGGTGAACGATGGGTTCAACAAGGAGATGTTGGCCATGATCGATGTGTCGGTAACCGTCTGCAGCACGTTGGTCATGTTCTGCGAAATCTGACCGGGGATGGTGGTCATGGGCAGGAGATCACCCAAGGCGCCCTGCACGGTAACAACTGGCACATTGGTGTAATCGAAGCCGTTAAAGACCAAACCGAGGTAGCCCTTCCCCAGGATCTCGACCGCTCCACTGACATTGCCGGTCATGAGTGCTTGGAAGGCCCCCTGGTAGGCCGCCGGCAACGCCACCAATCCCGCCCCGAAGTCTTGGACCGAGTTCGACAAGGACGTAAACACCGTATTGGCGTAGGTCTGTTGGTTGGCGATGAATTGACTCAGGAAGGGCGCCGGATCGGCATTCCAGGTGGCGCCGATGGCTTGCAGGTTGGTCCACGTGTTGTCGAATAGGGTCTGGTAGGCACCGCCGACTGCAGCGGGGCTGCTCGCCGCCGCCGACAGAACCATCGGGGCCGCTAGCGCGGTAGGCACCTCACCGCCCCAGGCGCCCGCAACTCCCGGCAGCCCACCGAATATTCCCGGCAAGCCGCCCGCGCCGCCAGTACCGGCTTCAGCAAGCAAATAGCCCCAGGCATCATACACCGGAGCACCGCCATCGCCGCCCTTGCCACCGTCGCCCCACAGCAACCCGCCGCGGCCCCCGAGCCCGCCGGGCATAGACGGCGCTCCCTTGCCTCCGGCACCGCCGGTACCGATCAAGCCAGCGGCCCCGCCGTTACCGCCGGGCTGACCGGGGCCGCCGGGCGCCCCGTCGCCGCCCTTGCCCATCAAGATTCCACCGGGCCTGCCATCGCCGCCGGCCACCGTCGCGTTGGCCCCGTCGGCGATCAGCGACCGTCCCAGCACCATTTGCGTCGGCGCATTGACCACCTTGAGCAATTCCTGCATCGGCGGCCCGAAGACCGAAGAGTTCAACGCCTCGGCGCTGACATATGCCGCAGCGCCGCCACTCAGCAAACCCTCGAACTCGGCTTGAAACGCCGCCGCTTGGGCATTGAGCGCTTGAAATTCCTGCCCATAGGCACCGAACACTTGAGAGATCGCCGCCGACACCTCGTCACCGGCGGCGGCCACCACCGCGGTCGTGGGACCCGCGACTGCCGCACTGACTTCGCCTAACGCGGAGCGGATTGCCGTAAGGCTTTCCGTGGCCGCGCTGACCATCTCCGGCTGCACAAGTAGAAACGACATCCTTGGCTCCTCTCGCCCCGCCGTGGCGACCTCCCGATAATCACCAAGGCAGGTCGAGACTAATAGGGCACTGTATTAACCCGCTGGAAAACTGATGAATTTGTTCTCGCGCCCTAAGATATGACCCCTCCGCTCCGGGCCAGATCCTGTGGGAGTCCGATACCCACGAAATGGGGCGAGGTGAACCCACTCACGTCAAAGCAAACGGCGAACACCTCAACGGCTGGTCGGCGCGCCCGCGAGGACGAAGGACAGATTGGCGGCACCGCCGATGATCGGGCGTCGCGGCAAGCTCAGTCAGTGACTGGGCTTGCGCCGATCGCCTCGGCAAGCTGTTCGGGCAGCAAGGTCAGGAGCCCCGGTGCAACGCCGCCAAGCGGTGTGCCATTGACGGTGGCCGTGACGCCAAGATCCGGAATGGTCGCGGTGTAGGGGCCGGCCGGCACAAGAATTCCGTCCATCGGCAGATTCAGCGTCGTTGGGATGCCCAATGCGTCGATCGTCAACGGGAATGTGGACTGACCGTTGAGCAAGCCATTCGCAACGACAGCAGGAGCATCCAGCACTGCGGCGGTCGCCGCCAAGACGTTTCCGCTTTGCGCCGCAGTGACGAACGCTGTCGCGCTGGTACCAAACGCATCAATCGCATCGACAGGTCCGCCGAGGGCTTCAACTCCTAACGCCAACGGCAAACCCATAGTGGCGTCGATGGCCACCCCGATACCGGTGGGGCTGCTCGGATCTACGACGAGGGTCAGCGTTGAGGTAACGGCCGTGTTTGTGGCGGCGTTGACGATGTTGGTGAAGTTCTGCGATACCAGTTCCGGTACCGATCCGGCTGGCAGCAGGTTGGTGAAGTTCTGCGCCATCTGCCCAGGAATGCCCAAGATCGGCAAGAGGTCTCCAACTGTCCCCGTCGGAGTGATGCTCAGGACGGCATCCGAACCGGCAGTCACGTCAAGACCCGTGATGAACAGGTTTGCCAAACCCGATTCGAGATGGTCGGCCGCGCCACTGACGTTGCCGGCCATGAAGTCTTGGAAGGCCGCCTGATAAGCCGCCGGCAATGCCGCCGCTCCGGTACCAAAGTCATGGGCAGCGCTTTGCAGTGCCGTGCTGATCGTCTGGGCGTAGCCGAGCTGATTGGTGACCAGCGAGTGTAGGAACGCGCCCGGGTCAGCGGCCATTAGGGAGTGGGTACCGAGCTGGATATCGGCCGGCAAGTGCGCCAACGCCGCGGGCAAATTGCTGACTGAGCTTTGCAGCGCAGTCGCGGCAGTCTGCGCGTAGCCCATCTGGTTGGCGATCAGCTGATGTAGGAACGGCGCCGGATTGGCCGCCCAGGCGCCGTCGAGACTTTGCAGGTTGGTGACCGTATTGGAGATCAGCGTCTGATACGGCGCGGCGACGACGTCGCCGAATGTGTTTGGGGTGACAGGAGCCGGCGCGGATGTCCCTGGCGTGTCTGTGCCGCCCACCGCAACGCCGCTGCCGGAACCAGACCCACTCACCGCGACACCGCCATCCGAGCCGGGGTCACTCACCGCGACACCACCATCGGAGCCGGGGTCAGTTGCAGCGACGCCACCCGCGGACACAGTCGTCCCGTCGGACGACGAGGCGGTAGTGCCGGAGGTAACCGCACCATCCGTCGCACCGGCCGAGACAGTGCCAGCGGTCGCACCGGAGGCAACCGAACCGGTCGTCGCACCGGCCGAGACAGTGCCAGCGGTCGCACCGGACGAAACAGAACCGGCCGCCGAGCCGGACGCGACCGAACCGCTCGTCACGCCCGAGGTCGATGTTCCCGTGGTCGCGGACTGACTGCCGGATCCGCCGGTGCCGATTATCGGGTGCCCCAACAGCGCCTGGGCAGGCGCGTTGACCGCGTTCACCAGCCCCTGCTCGGCCATGGACAAGTCTTGTTGCGCGGTGGCCTCGACGCTGGCATAGGCAGCCGCACCAGCCCGCATCAACCTCACCAGCTGGTCGTGAAATCCCCTCAGTTGGGCGCTCACGACCTGGAATTCCTGGCCGTGGGCGCCAAATAGCTGCGAGATCGCCGTCGATACCTCGTCGCCGCCGGCAGCCAGCACGTCAGTCGTCGGCCCCGCCGCCGCAGTGGCCTCACTGAGCGCCGAGCGAATGCTCGCCAAATCGCCCGCCGCGGCCGCCACTGTGTTTGGCACCACATTCACAAACGACATATCGCTTGCCTCTCGCTCCGCTGCGACGATGACCGCTGGTCACCAAGCAGGAACAAAACTAGTGCGGCAACGGCGACGTGCGCGAAAGTCGAAGCGAACTGACAGCATTCACTACGGAACCGGACAGGAGCGTGCGGAATCAGAAGGCACCGGTGCGGGGGCCGTGGCGAATCGGCACGAAAGTGCCCCCGGCTCGGGTGGATGTGGCCGGGTCACCCGACGCCTGGTCAATCGTTCAGCTGCGCAACACGGCGCCGACTCGCTGGGCAGCGCATTGCACCGCGGCGTCGCGTGCCGCGCTCGCGTCGTCTTCGGTCAGCGTGCGATCCGGTGCGCGGAACCGCAGCGCGAAGGTCAACGATTTTCGGTCGTCCCCGATTTGCGGGCCGGTAAAGACGTCGAACAGCTGCAGATCCTCCAGCAGATCTCCGGCACCGTCTCGGACGGCATCGGCGACCATCTGTGCCGAGACGTCGGCGGCCACCACCAGGCTGAGATCCTGGAACACCGCGGGAAAGGGTGAAACCCGCGGTGCTGGCAGCGTTTCGACAATGGGTATCGCGTCGAGATTTAGCTCGAGCGCGCAGGTGCCCTTCGGCAGGCCGGCCCGTTCGATCACCGCGGGATGCAGCTGGCCGGCGTGACCGACGACGGCTTCACCGACGAGCACCTCCGCGCATCGCCCCGGATGCCACGGCAGGTGTTGAGTGGCCCGCAGCATCACGTCGACGGCGCTGGCGCGCGCGATGATACGCACCGCTTCGAAGGCGTCGGCGGCCTCGACGGCGCGACCCGGGCCCCACGGTCCCCGCGGTTCACGTAGGCCAGTCAGCACCGCAGCGACGTGCTGTGGTTGGCGGGGCAGGGACGCATCCAGCGCGGCAATCTCCCCGTCGGTGGGCCGGCGGTGCACGGGAATTAGCTCGATGCCGCGAGTCTGATCAGTTGGCTGGACCACCTGCGCCACGGCGTAGAGCGCGACATCTGCCAGACCCCGGGAGACGTTGCGCCCCAGTGCCTCAAGCAGCGCGGGAAGCAATGTCGTGGCCAGCTGGGGACGGTCGGCTTCCAATGGATTGACAACATTTGTCGTCGCCCGTCGCGGATCGTCGGCGGCCAGCCCCCACAGGTCAAATACGCCGGCGGGCAGAAAAGGCGTCGGCAGGATCTCGGTGAATCCGGACAGTGCCAGCGACTTTCCGATCGCGCGGCGGCGCCGCTGGCCAGCGGTCAGCCCGCGACCCGCTGGCGCGGAGGGCAGCACCGAGGGAATAGCCTCGAGCCCCTCCAACCGCATCACTTCCTCAACGAGGTCAGCGGGCTGCTGAAGGTCCGGTCGCCAACTTGGCGGTGTCACGGTCAACGCCGCCTGGTCATCGACAAGCACCTCAGCACCGATCTGGGCCAGCCGCCGGGCTGTTGTGCCCGGGCCGTAGACCACTCCCGCAAACCGATCCGGCAGGTCAGCGTCGATCCGGATCGGTGGTGGCGACCAGTCACCGCGCGGCGGGTCACCCCGCCAGTCAGTCAGCGTCGGCGACACCGCTCCCCCGGCGATGTCGGCGAGCAGCGCCGCACAGCGATCCAGAGCGGCCACCGAAACTGCGGGGTCAACCGACCGTTCGTACCGGCGCGCCGCCTCACTGGGCAAGTGCAGTCGCCGCTGCGTGCGTGATACCGCGGCGGCGTCCCATATCGCCGCCTCGAGCAGCACATCGGTGGAATCGCCGCGCACCTCGGTGCTGGCCGCGCCCATGACGCCCCCGATCGCGGTGGTCGCGACCTCGTCGACGATCAGCACGTCGGTGGGATCGAGCCGGCGTTCCACATCGTCGAGAGTGACCACGGTTTCCCCGGGCCAGGCAAAGCGCACACTGAACGCCCCGCTGATCCGGTTGCGGTCGTGCGCATGCATCGGGTGACCCAGTTCCAGCATCACGTAGTTGGTCACATCCACTGCCGGCGAGGTCACGCGCATACCGCACATCAACAGCCGGCGTTGCAGCCACCATGGCGACACAGCACCCGGGTCGATGCCGGTGACGGGACGCAGCGCAAACCGGCGCACGCCGGTCTCGGGGTGCACGTTCAACGGCCATGCTTCGCCCTCGGCCGGTAACGGTGCGACATCGGCGGGATCGACAAAGTCCAGGTCGAATGCGCACGCGATCTCACGGGCCAAACCGCGGATCGACATGCAATAACCACGGTCGGGGGTGATGGCCAGATGGAAGACCACGTCATCAAAACCCAGGATGTCGGCGGCCGCTGCCCCAGGCTGGGCGGTTCCGGGCGGCAACACCAGGATCCCGGAATGCTCAGCCCCCAGACCGAGTTCGGCCGCCGAGCACATCATCCCCTTTGATTTGCGGCCATAGGTCTTGCGGACGACGATCTCGAATCCACTGGGCAAGATGGTGCCGGGCAGGGCCCCTACGACCAGGTCACCAACCGCAAAGTTGGTTGCGCCACAAACAATCTCGCGGCCCTCGCCCTCACCGAAGTCGACACTACAGGCACGGATCGGCTTCTTGAACCCGGAGAGCTCTTCAATCTCGATCACGCGGCCAACGGTCAACGGCCCGGTCACAGGTCCCACCGGAGTCACCGCTTCGACTTCGTGGCCGATGCGCACCAGCGCCTGCTCGAGCTCCTCCGGCGAGACATCCCACCCCGGCGCACCGGCCGCAACAACCTCACGCAGCCAGCTATAAGGGACACGCATCAGGCACCAACCCCGAACGGCAACGAGAACCGGACGTCGCCTTCAACCATGTCCCTCATGTCTGGAATTCCATTGCGGAACTGCAGCGTTCGCTCAAGACCCATACCGAATGCAAATCCTGAATACACTTCTGGATCAATTCCCGCGGCCCGCAACACGTTTGGATGCACCATTCCGCAGCCGCCCCATTCCACCCAGTCAGCTCCGCCCTTCTTGTTGGCAAACCATACATCGACCTCGGCGGAGGGTTCGGTGAATGGGAAAAAGTGCGGCCGAATTCGGGTGCGCGCCAGTGGCCCGAATTCCGAGCGGGCAAAGGCATCCAGCGTTCCGCGTAGGTGCGCCATGGTCAGCCCACGGTCCACGGCAAGACCCTCTACCTGATGGAACACCGGCGTGTGGGTGGCATCGAGCTCGTCGGTTCGGAATGTCCGGCCGATTGAAATGATGTAGACCGGCAACTCGCGCTCCAGCAAGGTCCGTACCTGCACCGGCGAGGTATGGGTCCGCAGCAACTGCCGAGAATCCTCCGGCGCGATGTAGAAGGTGTCTTGTTCGCTGCGCGCGGGGTGATCAGGCGGAAAGTTCAGAGCATCGAAGTTGAACTGCTCGGTCTCGACCTCCGGCCCTTCCGCCAGCTCCCATCCCATCGCGATGAAGGTGTCGGCGATGTGCTCGGCCAATATCGTGATCGGGTGCCGCGCGCCGGTCGGCTGCCGGGTCGACGGCAATGTGACGTCAATGCGCTCGGCCACCAACACGGCCGCGTCACGTTCGGCCCGCAGGACCGCCAACCGTTCGTCATAGCTGCACTGCGCGTCACCGCGAGCGAGGTTCACCGCCTTACCGGCGTCCGCGCGCTGTTCTTTGGGAAGCGTGCCCAAGGATTGGCGGGCCAGCGCCAGCGGCGAGCGGTCGCCGAGGTGCTCGGTCTTGGCGCGTGCCAATGCCTCCAGGTTGTCGGCCGAAGCAAAGGCCTGATGGGCAAGTTTGACTACGTTCGTCAATCCTTGCGGCGAAAGGTCGACGGGTTGATCACCCACGCGGCGACACTCTCCTTGCTGACGAGGTTGGGTATAGCTGCCTGGCTTCCCCCCGCACGGGAGTGGTGCTTGTACCCCGCAGGGGGCCACCCACCTCAGTCCGTCCCCCGTCCAACAAGTGGGTCCTCAAAGGACCCACGTCATCGCGGGGTGGGGTCACGGCACGGGTACGACGCAGATGCCGATCATAAGTCATGATCGGTTCGCTTCAGCGAACCCCACTGTACCCAGACATTCACTACCGGTCGGCGCTGCGCCTAAGCCGACGCGACCCGCATCGTTGTCCAGCGCGCCAAGCCGTATGCGACCAACGCACCCACCGCCCCCAGCGCCACCCCACTCGCCGATGTCCAGCGGGTATGTGCCAATAGCAGGAAACCGAACCCCGACGAGACCATCAGTAACGCGTAGCGCGCGGGAGTCCAGCGAATCGGGTGCCTGAAGCGCGCGGTCACCAGCATGCCCAGCAACAACGAAACGGCATGACCCGAGTCGGTGAAATCGCCGCCGGCGACCGCAGCCGCCAAGCCCAGGGCAACCCACCAGCCAATCCACGCCGGCCGCCACCGTCGCGAAATTGCCGCGGTAAGCGCCCCCAACACCGCCAGCGCGCCGTAGCTCATACCGACGTCGCTGACGTGGGCGATCGAAACGGGCAACCAACCGAACTCGACCGCACCGGCAAGCGTCGCCGCTACTAGTAGCGTCGCCCCTAGATGGCCGACGAAAAACGCGACGGTAAGCCGCGCGGTGCGCAAGTGGAGCTCGGCAAGGGCGAGCAGACAGGCCAGGCACGGGAGCCAGAAGTAGAGCGGACCCTCGTCGATGACGAAGGCGCTGTTCCACAGGGTTGCCAAGCGGCCATGCGCCAGATTGTGCAGGTTGGTGCTGGCATGGCGAATCACTCGCTCGTGAGCCTGCGGACCAAGCATCAGCATTGCGATGCTCACCGAGGCGAGCGCCGCTAGGTAGCTGACCGTGAAGCGGACCCGCGCGAGCCGGCACACGATGGCGAAAATCCACTGAATCGCGTAAGTCATTGCCTTCTACTATGCCTGCAAATCTGTGTCCGCGGTGTCACCAATAGTTGCCAGGTCTTTACGAGTGGTGAGGCGATAAATCGCCAAGTCCGGCGGAATCCCGGTTAGCTTGCCGGCAAACATCGGCCTGCGTGCCCGCTTGGCGACGACGCGCATGGCATCCAACTCGCTTTGTGGGATCAAGTCCAGGGTGGGGCTCGAGATCATGACGCCGCCCTTGGTAGCGCGTTCCATCACCCGAGCTGCGATGTTGACGTCGACTCCGAGCCAGTCAGCCGCCAGCCGCTGCGGTCGGCCGGTGTGGATACCGACTCGCATTCGCGGCGTATAGCCCTCCACTTCAACAGCTTTCACGGCATCTTGAGCAATCAGGACGGCACGCACCGCGACGGTGGGGTTGCGGAACACCGCCATGATCCCGTCACCCAAGCGCTTGACGATATGTCCACCGGCATCCAATAACGGCGGCTCGACGGCCCGCGCCACCTGCCGCAGCAATTTCAGGGCCGCGTCGTCGCCGGCTTGCAGCGACCACGTCGAGAAACCCACCAAATCGGTGAAGACCAGCGTCACCTCCGCATTCGCCGGCCGGCGCGAAACCGCCTCGGTGAACGCCTGCCACACCTGAAGCACACTCAGGCTGACCTCCCGCGATGCGGCATCGCGATCCCCCAGCAGCCGGTCGGCGGCCCGCGCCGCGGCACGGGGACCGCCGTCACCGGCGGTGGATAGCGGATCACCGAACTCAGGATCGCCGGGCAATAATCGCCGCGCTCGTCGGACGAAAGCCACCACACCAGGACTGTGGTTCGTGGATCTCAGCCACTCGACCGGAGAGCGTCGACGCGGGGCAGTCGCAGCCAGCGTGATCGCCGTCTCATCGGGCACGCCGGGATCCCCGTTGTCAGCGCCGACTTCCACCTCGCAAGGGTAGGTGGTGGTGGCTGACCCAGGCAACGACGGCCAAGCGGGTGTGTCACACCCTCCGAACAAACGCCCAGATCACCGTGGATCTGAGGCGTTGGACACGTCTAGAAACCGGGCACGAAGTCATCCAAGAGGCCCGTGATCAGGCCACCAAACTTGCTTCCGTCCAAGAGAATGGCGGTCGGCGCACCACTAGTCGGTGTCAACGTGAGCGTAGCGACGCTGGTGGGAGCCAGCAGACCCCCAACCGGGACACTGACATCCACCGACGTGTATCCAGACCCGTCCGGCGCGGGAACCATCTGCGATATTGCGGTTTGGCCGAACAGGAAGCCGTTCACCGCGCTGCCGGGAGCTGTCAGCAGGGCACCGGCCGCCCCTAGCAGGTCCCCACTTTGCACCGCGCCCGAAAATGCCGTGCCGCTGGCCTGCAGCGCAGCCGCCGTGGTGATCGCCGGGCCGAGCGCGTTCACCCCGAGCCGGAGCGGGAGGGGGACGTTGAGCGATCCCGAGTCGATGACGACTTCTCCCAGTGGCGAGGCTGTCCCGTCCAGCGTCCGGGCCACCGGACCGAATGGAGTATCGAAGCTGTAGGGAGCGCTGAACGGCACGCCCAACAGTGAGTCACCGAGCAACGCGCCGACAACGCCACCGCTGGTCCCGTCGGCCGCGGCGGCGGTGTAGCCGCCTGCGGTCGGCCCAACCAATGAGTGCCCCAGTAGCGCCTGGGCTGGCCCATTGACCACACCGAGTAACGCCTGCTTGGCAGTGACTTCGGCGCCGGCATACGCGGCTGCGGCGGTGTTCAACAGGGCGACGATCTGCTCATGAAACGCGGCTGCCTGGGCGCCCAGCTCCTGGAACTCCTCGGCGGCCGACCCAAATGCAGCGGTGACGGCTATCGAAACTCCATCGGCCGCGGGTGCGACAAGCTCGATCGTCGGTGCCGCGGCAGCAGCCTGGGCCGCAGTTAGGGCCGAGCCAATGCTTTCCACATTGTCGGCCGCTGCGGCCACCATTTCGGGCGCCACGTTCAGAAACGACATAGCTCTGTCTCCCTTGATTGACCAAAAGATTCACCAGCTAAACACCGCGAAAGTTAGTGTACAGCCGAGCAAACGTCCTGTTTATAACAATTTCTTGGGAGCTCTCCCCGAGGCCGGATTTCCGCTACCCGCGATGTCGGCCAGCCACGGTTCAGGTGCCGCCCCAGCCGCCAGTCAGCGGCCCTCACGGGAGCGGCCGGGACCGAATTTCTGGACAACAAACAGGCTGATCACGCCGTTGCTACACCACTGTGGACACTCGGTAACACCA
Source organism: Mycobacterium pseudoshottsii JCM 15466 (assembly GCF_003584745.1). Classification (NCBI taxonomy): domain Bacteria; kingdom Bacillati; phylum Actinomycetota; class Actinomycetes; order Mycobacteriales; family Mycobacteriaceae; genus Mycobacterium; species Mycobacterium pseudoshottsii. The sequence continues at coordinate 2,696,232 of NZ_AP018410.1, read as the reverse complement.
TCGCCGGATATCCGCCGAAACCGTAGACAACGTGCGTTGTCACCGCCTATCGTGAGCGCAAATTGAACGCATGGAGGCCGTGATGACAGCCACCTCTCCGCCAGCGGCCAACCCGCTCGGGCCAGACTCGCTGACCTGGAAGTACTTCGGCGACCTGCGCACCGGGATGATGGGCGTGTGGATCGGCGCGATCCAAAACATGTATCCCGAGCTGGGCGCTGGCGTCACGGAACACTCGATCCTGCTCCGCGAGCCACTGCAGCGGGTGGCCCGGTCGGTCTACCCCATCATGGGTGTGGTCTACGACGGCGACCGCGCCGCTCAGACCGGACAGCAGATCAAGGGTTATCACCGAACCATCAAGGGCGTGGACGCCGATGGACGTCGCTACCACGCACTCAATCCGGAAACCTTCTACTGGGCACATGCCACGTTCTTCATGCTGGTGGTCAAGGTGGCCGAATACTTCTGCGGTGGCTTGACCGAGGCCGAGAAGCGCAAGTTGTTCGACGAGCACGTGCAGTGGTACCGGATGTATGGGATGAGCATGCGCCCGGTACCCGAGACGTGGGAAGACTTTCAGGATTTCTGGGAGCGGGTGGGCCGCGACGAACTCGAGATCAATCAGGCCACCCTCGACATTTTCAATATGCGCATCCCCAAGCCGAAGTTCGTACTCATGCCCACAGGCATCTGGGACCAGCTGTTCCGACCGCTGGTGGCCGGTCAGCGCTGGATTGCCGCCGGCCTATTCGAGCCGGCCGTCCGTGAGAAGGCGGGCATGCACTGGACCCAGGGCGACGAGGTGTTGTTGCGATTGTTCGGCAAGGCCGTCGAGCTGGCGTTTCTGGCGGTGCCCGATGAGATCCGGCTACACCCCCGGGCGCTGGCCGCCTACCGACGGGCTGAGGGACGAGTCAAACGTGACGCTCCACTGGTCGAGGCGCCCAGTTTCATGGCGCCTCCATCGGATCGCCGTGGCCTGCCCATGCATTACTTCCCGCCACGCGCCCACCCGGCCAAGGTATTGCTCGAACGGGCGGGATCGCTGGTCCACAGCACCCTCTCGATCGCCGGGCTGCGGCCCGCTCGCGGTCGGAGTCGCACCACGACCGCGGCCTAGGAATCAGCGATCGCTGCTCAATGCCCGGGCGCTCTGATACAGACAAATGGCCGCGGCCGCGGCCACGTTGAGGCTCTCCGCTCCCCCAGACATCGGAATGCGGACGCGGTGATGCGCCGCAGCAGCGACCTCGGCCGACAATCCGTGTGCTTCCGGGCCGAACAGCCACGCGGTGGGAGCTTCGAGCAGTTGGTCGATGTCGTCGAGGGACTTCTCACCGTCTAGCACGCTGGCCAGCACCTGTAGACCGGCCCCACGTAACGCACCAAGCGCTGCGCTGGTGTCAGGCGCGACGATGACGGGAATCGCAAAGATGCTGCCGGCCGATGCGCGCAAACACTTCCCGTTATAGGGATCGACACTGTTGCCGGCCAGAACCACCGCGTTGGCCCCCATGGCATCGGCAATGCGGATGAGTGTGCCCGCGTTGCCCGGCTCGCCGATCTCGACGGCCACCGCAACCAGCCGCGGCGCACCGCTGAGTACCTCCGCCAATCCGGTCGTCGGCATTTCGCAGACGGCAACGAGGCCGCTTGGGGTAACGGTGTCGGACAAAGCCTTTGCGGCACGCTCTGTCACCACATAGACCGGCGCATCCTGCCGGGCTAGCAGCGGCTCGTGCCGTTGCTCGGCGGCCTCGGTGACATACAGCTCGCGGATCAGCCCGCGCGCCGCCGCGGCCTCGACGAGGTTAGGCCCTTCGGCGAGAAAGCGGCTCGTGCGGCGACGCCCCACGTGGCGCTGCAATTTTGCCGCTGCCGAAACCCTGGCCGAGCGCTCGGTGAGAATCTGAGCGGGGCCGGTGGGCCGGCTCCGCTCAGATTCGTGCACGGCATACGCGGTCGCCGGATAGCGACGAAAGTGCCCGGCTCCTCGTCGGGCCGGGCACAGCCCGCATCGTCGCCAGGTTAAGCAGCCTCTCCGGAGGGGGCGTTGACATCCTCCGGCAACGCAGCGCGGGCAACATCGACCAGCGCGGTGAACGCCGCCGGATCGGTGATCGCGATGTCAGCCAGGTTCTTGCGGTCCACCTCGACGCCAGCGGCCTTGAGCCCCTGAATCAGCCGGTTGTAGGTGATGTCGTTGGCACGCGCGGCCGCATTGATGCGCGAGATCCACAATTTCCGGAACTCGCCCTTGCGCGCGCGACGGTCACGGTAGGCGTAGTTCAGTGAATGCAGCTGCTGCTCTTTGGCTTTGCGGTAGAGCCGCGACCGCTGGCCGCGATAGCCTTTCGAGGCTTTTAGGACTGAGCGCCGCTTCTTGTGGGCATTAACTGCCCGCTTAACGCGTGCCATGGGTTGTTCCTACTCTCATTCGGACGTGGTTGGTCAGGTGCTGGCGCCGGCCGGTCTTTGAGACGGCGGGTTAGCCATTCAGCAGCGATTTGACTCGCTTGGTGTCGTTGGCGGCCACCGTGGTGCGGCCATCCAGGCGCCGGGTTCGCTTGCTCGACTTGTGCTCGAGCAGGTGCCGACGGTTGGCCTTCTGCCGGACAATCTTTCCGGTACCGGTACGCCGGAAGCGCTTCGAGGCCCCGCTGTGGGTCTTAGCCTTGGGCATTTTTCCTCAGTTCTGGTATTCGCTAACGAGTTAGTTCGGTTGGTTGTCACCGTCGGCCGAATGGGCCACGGGGTCGTCAGGATGCCGGGCCCTGGCACGTGTCTTTGCGCCGCGGTGCGGTGCCAGCACCATCGTCATGTTGCGCCCGTCCTGCTTGGCGGAGGTTTCGACGAACCCGTACTCGGCGACATCGGCGCCCAGCCGCTGCAGCAGTCGGTAGCCCAACTCCGGCCTGGACTGCTCGCGCCCGCGGAACATGATGGTGACCTTGACCTTCGATCCCGCCTCCAGGAAGCGGATCACGTGGCCCTTTTTGGTCTCGTAATCATGGTCGTCGATCTTCGGCCGCAGCTTCTGTTCTTTGACAACGGTCTGCTGCTGGTTGCGGCGGGATTCACGCGCCTTTTGCGCCGCCTCGTACTTGTACTTGCCGTAGTCCATGATCTTGCAGACCGGTGGTCTGGCGTTCGGGGCAACTTCGACAAGGTCGAGGTCGGCATCCGCGGCGACGCGGAGTGCGTCTTCGATACGCACTATGCCTACCTGCTCCCCTCCTGGGCCGATCAATCGGACTTCAGGTACGCGAATGCGCTCGTTGACGCGGGTCTCAGTGCTGATGGGGCCTCCCTGGTTGGTCTTATTCCACGGCGGTCAGAGCCCGGACGGGCGGGAATCAACGCGGTGGAATGCCAAGCCATCAGCAAAAAGCCCTGCGCTAGCAGGGCCCAATGCCGACCGATCGCGGGCCCAGTAGTGACTACTGCAGCCGCCTGCGTCACACGCAGAACAGGCAATTTCGTGATGCCTGTGACCGGACCACACAACCTTGAAAACCGAGAAAGTTCTCGTGGCTAGCGGTGGGAGTGGGACTCCACTTAACTGTCCCTGGCCTTCGCCGGGATGGTCGCGACCGTCAGTCTAGCAGCCACGACGCTCTACCCGGACAATGTGCTCACCCAGCCGCCGACCCGCGCGCACCAGGGCGGTAGGACTCGGCTGCCACTTCGCCGGGATTTTCCGGTTCATAAGGAATATCCTCGCGGTCTGTGACCGTCACAAAGCCTCGCTCGGTGCAGGGTAGGCACATCTCTCGGTATGACTGGGTTCCGGCCGCCGCTGGCTGGGCCGTCGGGGTCATCGCGACCCTGTCACTGCTGGCCAGCATTTCGCCGCTGGTTCGGTGGATCATCAAGGTTCCCCGAGAATTCATCAACAGTTATCTGTTCAATTTTCCCGACACCAGCTTCGCCTGGTCTTTTGTGCTGGCACTGCTGGCGGCGGCCCTGGCCGCGCGTAAACGGATCGCCTGGCTACTGCTGCTGACCAACGTCGTCTTGGCGGCTTTCCTCAACGCCGCCGACATCGCCGCGGGCGGCAACACCGCGGCCCAGAACTTCGGCGAAAACCTCGGGTTCGCAGTACACGTGGTGGCGATCGTCGTGCTGGTGCTGGGATATCGGCAGTTCTGGGCCAAGGTCCGCAGGGGTGCACTGTTCAAGGCGGCCGCGGTGCTGGTGGCCGGTGGTGCGATCGGAATCCTGGTGTCCTGGGGCCTGGTCGAGCTGTTTCCGGGATCCCTCGCGCCGCACGACCGTTTGCCCTACGTGGCCAACCGGGTGATCGGCTTCGCCCTGGCCGATCCCGACCTGTTCACCGGCCGGCCGCACGTCTTCCTCAACGCCATGTTCGGCTTGTTCGGCGCTCTCGCCCTAATTGCGGCCACCATCGTGCTGTTTCAGTCCCAGCGTGCCGACAACGCGTTGACCGGCGAGGACGAGTCGGCCATCCGGGGGTTGCTCGAGCTGTACGGCAACAGCGACTCGCTGGGCTACTTCGCGACCCGTCGCGACAAGTCGGTGATATTCGCCTCCAGCGGCCGTGCCGCCATCACCTATCGGGTCGAAATCGGTGTCTGCCTGGCCAGTGGCGATCCGGTAGGCGACCCGCGGTCGTGGCCGCAAGCGATCGACGCATGGCTACGGCTGTGCCAGACCTATGGTTGGTCGCCCGGTGTGATGGGGGCCAGTTCACAAGGGGCCAAGGCATATCGCGAGGCGGGTTTGAACGCGCTTGAACTCGGCGACGAGGCGATCTTGGTGCCCGCCGATTTCACGCTGTCCGGCCCCGACATGCGCGGCGTGCGCCAAGCCGTGACCAGGGCACGTCGCGCCGGTCTGACGGTGCGCATCCGGCGTCACCGGGATATCTCCGACGCCGAAATGGAACAGACGATCGATCGCGCCGACGGCTGGCGCGACACCGAATCCGAGCGCGGCTTCTCGATGGCGCTCGGCCGCCTCGGCGACCCGGCCGACACCGACTGCTTGTTGGTCGAGGCGCTTGACCCCGACGACCTGGTAGTGGCGATGTTGTCGCTGGTGCCTTGGGGTACCAGCGGGGTCTCCCTGGACCTGATGAGACGTTCTCCGCAATCGCCCAACGGCACCATCGAGCTGATGGTCAGCGAACTGGCGCTGCGCGCCGAAGGCCTCGGCATTAGCCGCATCTCGCTGAACTTCGCGATGTTCCGGTCGGCTTTCGAGCAAGGCGCCCAATTGGGCGCCGGGCCGGTGGCCCGCTTGTGGCGTTGGCTGCTGGTCTTCTTTTCCCGGTGGTGGCAAATCGAGACGCTGTACCGATCCAACCAGAAGTATCAGCCGCAATGGGTGCCCCGCTACGCCTGCTATGAGGACGCGCGGGTGATCCCCAAGGTGGGTGTCGCCTCCGTGATCGCCGAGGGGTTCCTGGTATTGCCATTCAGCCGGCGCAACAAGGTGCACACCGGTCACCATCCCGCGGTCCCCGAACGGCTGGCGGCCACCGGTTTGTTGCACCATGACGGATCGGCGCCCGACGTCAGCGGGCTGCGGCAATCGGCAATTGCCGACGGCTACGACCCCCAACGTCGGCTGCCCGAGCAAGTCCGGGTGCGGCTGAACAAGTTGAAGAAATTGCGCAGCAGCGGCATTGACGCCTATCCGGTGGGCGAACCGCCCACTCATACAGTCGCGCAAGCGATGGACGCCGACGACCAGGCGAGCGTGTCGGTATCCGGGCGGATCTTGCGGGTACGCAACTACGGTGGAGTGCTGTTCGCGCACTTGCGCGACTGGAGCGGCGAGATTCAGGTGCTGCTGGACAACTCGCGACTCGAGCAGGGCCGCGCCGCGGATTTCAACGCGGCCATAGACCTTGGTGACCTGGTCGAGATGACCGGGCAGATGGGTTCGAGCAAGACCGGAACGCGATCACTGATCGTGCACCGCTGGCGTCTGATCGGTAAGTGCCTGCGCCCCTTGCCCAACAAGTGGAAGGGGTTGACCGATCCCGAAGCCCGAGTGCGGACCCGCTACGTAGACCTCGCTGTCAACGCCGAGTCGCGCGCCCTCATCACGGCCCGCAGCGCGGTGCTGCGCTCCGTCCGAGAAACCCTGTCCGCCAAGAGGTTCATCGAGGTCGAGACACCCATCCTGCAACAGGTACACGGCGGCGCAACGGCCCGCCCGTTCATCACCCACATCAACACCTACTCCATGGACCTGTTCTTGCGCATCGCGCCGGAGCTGTATCTCAAGCGGCTGTGCGTCGGCGGGGTGGAACGGGTCTTCGAACTCGGCCGGGCCTTTCGGAATGAGGGCGTCGACTTCAGCCACAACCCGGAGTTCACCCTGTTGGAGGCCTATCAAGCGCACGCCGACTACCGGGTATGGATCGACAGCTGCCGCGAGCTGATCCAAAACGCCGCCCAGGCCGCCAACGGTGCACCCGTCGCGATGCGCCCGGCCGGCGGCGGCCGCCTCGAACCGGTGGACATCTCGGGGGTCTGGGCGGTCAAGACCGTGCACGACGCGGTGTCAGAGGCCCTCGGTGAGCAGATCGACGCCGATACCGACTTGGCCACCCTGCGCAGGCTGGCCGACGCCGCACGCATCCCCTATCGGGCGCAGTGGGATGCCGGCGCGGTGGTGCTGGAGCTCTACGAACACCTGGTGGAGAGCCGCACCGAGCAGCCGACGTTCTACCTCGACTTCCCGACCTCGGTGTCCCCGCTGACCCGGCCGCATCGCAGCAAGCCCGGAATCGCCGAACGTTGGGACCTGGCGGCCTGGGGCGTCGAGCTTGGTACCGCCTACAGCGAGCTCACCGACCCCGTCGAACAGCGGCTCCGCTTGGAGGAGCAGTCTTTGCTCGCCGCCGGCGGGGATCCCGAAGCGATGCAGCTCGACGAAGACTTCCTGCAGGCCATGGAATACGCGATGCCGCCCACCGGGGGCCTCGGCATGGGCGTCGACCGGGTCGTCATGCTGATCACCGGGCGCAGCATCCGTGAAACGCTCCCGTTCCCGCTGGCCAAGCCGCACTAATCCCAGCCAGCTCACAGCTATTCCCCGCGGTTGGGGGCCGGTGATGTTTGACAATGAGACCGTGACAACGTCGCCGCCTGCCCTGGCGCGCGTGTTGGCCAGTACTCACACCTCTTTGATGCATGGTTGGGTGCCGGACACCGTGCAGGTCGTGACCGCGATCGTGCTGCTGCTTGCCATCGGTTGGCGATCTCGGCGGCGACTACCCGCGGCCGTGATTTTTGGCGCCATAGCGGCCTGGGCAACCCGTTGGTACCTGGGCACACTGGCCAATGAGCCCGTCCCGGCGGCGTTGTGGGTGTGGGTCGGGTTGACCGCGGTGGCCGCGGCGATGCTGGTCGTGGGCTGGCGCGGGGCCCGCTGGCGACGCCGCACCGCCTCCCTGGTCGCAGTTCCACTCTGTGCGCTTTGCGCGGCGCTGGGGCTCAACATCTGGGTCGGCTACTTCCCGACCGTGCAGGCCGCGTGGAATCAGCTGAGCTCTGGCCCGTTGCCGGATCAGGCGGACCCGGCCGCGGTTGTCGCGATGGCCGGCAAGGGAGTGCGCCCAGCGCACGGCAGCATGGTTCCGGTGGCGATCCCGTCCAACGCGTCGCACTTCAAACACCGGGGTGAACTCGTCTATCTGCCTCCCGCCTGGTTCGCCAGCTATCCGCCGCCGCGGCTGCCGGCGGTGATGATGATCGGCGGCCAGTTCAACACGCCCGCCGACTGGGCGCGCGCCGGTAACGCCCTGCGCACGATCGACGATTTTGCGCTCGCCCACAACGGCAATGCACCGGTGCTGGTGTTCGTGGATTCCGGGGGCGCCTTCAACAACGACACCGAATGCGTCAACGGGCGGCGCGGCAACGCAGCCGACCATCTAACTAAAGATGTTGTGCCCTATATGATCTCGGCGTTTGATGTCAGCCCCGAACCATCAAACTGGGGCATTGTGGGCTGGTCGATGGGCGGGACCTGCGCGGTAGATCTGACCGTCATGCACCCTTCCCTGTTCAGCGCCTTTGTTGATGTTGCGGGCGACTTTTACCCAAACGCGGGAAACAAGGCGGAAACCATCACCAGGCTTTTCGGCGGCAATGCTGACGCCTGGGCCGCGTTCGACCCGACAACGGTGATCAACCGACATGGGCAGTACACCGGAATTTCGGGCTGGTTCAGCATTTCGGTACCGGCGGGGCCGGGAGCCGCGCGTGACGTCGCGATCACCGACCCCGCCGTGATGCGGCTGGCCGGACGCGAAGCCGCCGCCAATCCGAGCAACCAGACCGCCGCGGCCAACTCCTTGTGCGCACTGGGTCGCGCCAACGGCATCGACTGCGCGGTGGTCCCCCAGCCGGGACGGCACGACTGGCCCTTCGCCGACCAGGTGTTCGCCCGGGCGCTGCCGTGGCTGGCCGGTCAGCTGGGGACCCCGGGAGTGCCTCGTATTCCGCTGCCAGGCACGGCGTCTCCGGCGACTCAGGTGGTTCCTGCCGGCCGGTGATTTCGTTGTCCCCCTCGAACGGCTGAAGCAACCCGCGGCCCAACATCGCCACAGCTGGTGCTGATGGCGTTGGTTCCGGCGTTGGTCGTGGAGCAGACGGCACTAGTTCGATCGCCGCCCGCAGTAACGTGGCGGGATGCCCGACCAACCAGAGCCTCCCGCCGAGACGCCGTCTGCACCCCCCGACCCGGGGTACGACGACGCCGGCACGCCGACCTTCGAGTCGGTCCGCGAAAAGATCGAGTCCCGCTACGCGACGGCGCTGGGCGCGGCGGAACTCGACGCGGAGACATCCGAAGGACGCACCGTCGAGGAACAGTACGAGCAACGCCAGCGGGCCGCGGCTGAGCGGTTGGCACAGATCCGCGAGTCGATGCGCGAGCATGAGTGACACTGTCCCCACCTCGCGGGTAGGCACCCAATTCGGGCCCTACCGGCTACGGCGATTGCTCGGCCGCGGCGGGATGGGCGAAGTCTACGAAGCCCACGACACCGTCAAAGACCGCACCGTGGCGCTCAAACTCATGTCCCAACAGTTCAACTCAGACAGCACATTTCGCCGTCGCATGCAGCGGGAGGCCCATACCGCCGGCCGCCTGCAAGAACCGCACATCGTGCCCATTCACGACTTCGGTGAGATCGACGGCCAACTGTTCATCGACATGCGCTTCATCGAAGGCGCTGACCTGGGTTCGGTGCTCAAGCGCGGCGCGCTACCCGCACCACGCGCCGTGGCCATCGTCAGCCAGGTGGCTGAAGCGCTCGATGCCGCGCACCGGGGCGGAGTCGTGCACCGCGACATCAAACCCGAAAACATCCTGATCACCGGCAACGACTTCGCCTACCTGGTCGACTTCGGGATCGCGGCGGCAGCCACCGACCAACACCTCACCAAGACCGGAACCGCGGTGGGCAGCTGGAGCTACATGGCGCCAGAACGATTCGGCGACGACGAAGTCACCTACCGTTCGGACATCTACGCGCTGGCCTGTGTGCTCTACGAATGCCTCACTGGCACACCGCCTTACCAGACCCAGAACCTGAGCACGCTGATGGGCGCACACCTGATGCAGCCGATCCCCCGCCCCAGCCGGCACCGCCCCGACATCCCGACCGCCTTTGACGAGGTGATCGCCCGGGGCATGGCCAAAGACCCCGCTTTGCGCTAGCCCACCGCCGGTGAGCTGGCGCGTGCCGCCCGGCAGGCATTGAGCGCTGGGGACCAAGAACGCGCGGCGACCCTGATCGCCGGTACCCACCAGCTCGCCGCGCCACCTAGGGGTCCGATGCCGTGGGCCCCGCCACCGTGGACCTCACCGGCGCGGCGCACCCGCACACCGTGGCTCCTGGCGGTCGCAGTCCTGGTTGTTGTCATCGTGGTCGTCGGCACCGGCATCTTCTTGGCCCGCAAGGAGCCCGCTAGCGGTCCCACCGGTGGCGTCAGCACGACTGCTGGGGCCCCGTCGGGCACCACTGCGACAGCCGGCCCGACCGTGGCGCCCACGCAATTGGAATCGTTTCTGCTCAGTCCCGAACAGATCAACACCATTGTCGGCACAACGGGCATCGTCATTGACCACAACGCGACCGAGATGACCGATCCCGGTCCGGAAAACTCGCTGTCAACCGAGCAATGCCTTGGCGCACTCATCGGCTACCAGACCCGGACGTACAAGAGCAGCGGGTACACCGGCATGCTTGCCCAGCTGATGCAAAAGCCGTGCAGCACAACCGGATACGTTGTGGTTCAGGGCGCCGTGATCTTCGCATCCGCAGACCAGGCCGTCGGATTTGTGGCGACTCAGGCCGATCAGTGGCGCAGCTGCGCCGGGAAAGACGTGACCCAACTCAACAATGGCAAGACATCCCGATGGACCTTCCGGGACGTCAGCGGCGCCCCACCCAAGATCTCGCTGCAGCGCGATTTGGCCGACAGCGTCGTGGTCTGCCAACACGTGCTCAGCGCGGTGTCCAACATCGTCCTGGACGTCAACGTGTGCGCGCCCAATGTCACCGACCAAGCCAGCGAGATCGCCGACACCATGGCCGCCAAGGTACCGACGTGAGGACACCCGATCGGTGCGCCGCCGCCGTGCCCAACCGACGCGGCGGACTCAGGCGCTGACTTTTCGCCGCCGGTTCGTCCGGCGCGCAGTAGTCGATGGGCGCCGGGCGGCCAAGACTTCGGCCAGAAACTTCCCGGTGTAGCTTTCCGGCACCGCGGCGATATCCTCCGGCGCGCCCTGAGCGACGACGGTGCCGCCGCCGGCACCCCCCTCCGGTCCCATGTCGATGATCCAATCCGAGGTCTTGATGACGTCGAGGTTGTGTTCGATCACGACCACGGTGTTGCCTTTGTCCACCAGGCCGCTGATGACGTTCAACAGCTTTCGGATGTCATCGAAATGCAAACCGGTGGTGGGCTCGTCGAGGATGTAGATCGTGCGGCCGGTCGAGCGCTTTTGCAGCTCGGATGCCAGCTTGACCCGTTGCGCCTCACCCCCGGACAGTGTCGGCGCGGGCTGGCCGAGCCGCACGTAGCCCAGGCCGACGTCGACCAGGGTGCGCAGATAGCGGTGAATGCCGGAGATGGGCTCGAAGAAGTCCGCGGCTTCCTCGATCGACATGTCCAGCACCTCGGAGATGGTTTTGCCATTGTAGTACACTTCGAGGGTTTCCCGGTTGTAGCGCGCGCCCTGGCAGACCTCGCACGGCACGTACACGTCGGGCAGGAAGTTCATCTCGATCTTGATGGTCCCGTCGCCGGTGCAGGCCTCACACCGGCCGCCCTTGACGTTGAAGGAGAAACGTCCCGGCTGATAGCCGCGGACCTTGGCCTCGGTGGTGGCTGCGAACAAGGTGCGGATCTTGTCGAACACCCCCGTATAGGTGGCCGGGTTGGATCGCGGCGTACGGCCAATCGGCGATTGGTCCACACGCACCAGCTTGTCCAGGTGGTCAAGCCCGGTGATGCGGGTGTGCCGGCCCGGCACCTGGCGGGCGCCGTTGAGCCGATTCGCCAACACCGCGGCCAGGATGTCGTTGACCAGTGTTGACTTTCCCGAACCCGAAACTCCCGTCACCGAGGTCAGCACCCCGAGCGGAAACGCCACATCGATACCGCGCAGGTTGTGCTCGCGGGCACCAACCACGGTGAGTTGTCGGCGGGAGTCGACGGACCGACGGCTGGTCGGAATTTCTATCCCTTCCCGCCCGGACAGGAAGGCACCGGTGATGGAACTCTGGTTACGGAGCAACTCCTGATACGGCCCGCTGTGCACGATGCTGCCGCCGTGCTCGCCGGCCCCCGGCCCGATGTCGACGACCCAGTCGGCATGCTCGATGGTGTCCTCGTCGTGCTCGACCACGATCAGCGTGTTGCCCAAATCCCGCAGGCGGGTGAGAGTTTCAATCAGCCGACGGTTGTCGCGCTGGTGTAGCCCGATCGACGGCTCGTCAAGCACATACAGGACGCCGACCAGACCAGACCCAATCTGTGTGGCCAGCCGGATGCGCTGTGCCTCGCCTCCGGACAGCGTGGCCGCCGCACGCGACAAAGACAGGTACTCCAGCCCGACATCGAGCAGGAAGCCGAGTCGCGACTGGATCTCCTTGAGCACCTGACCGGCGATCGCCTGCTCGCGCGCACCCAGGGTGAGCGCGTTCAGAAAATCTGCGCAGTCTGAGATGGACAGCTCACAGACCTCGGCGATCGACTTTGCATCCTGCTCCCCCGCGGCCAACGTGACCGACAGGATTTCCGGCTTGAGCCGGGCCCCGTCACACACCGGGCAGGGCACGTCGCGCATGAAGCCCTCGTAGCGTTCCTTCATCTGCTCGGACTCGGTCTGCGCCATCTTGCGTTGCAGAAATGCCAGAACGCCTTCGAAGTCGGCGTAGTAGGACCGGGTGCGTCCGTACCGGTTGCGATAGCGCACGTGTACCTGCTCGTCGGCACCTTCCAGAATTGCCTTGCGAGCCTTGGCGGGCAGCTTGCGCCAGGGGGTGTCGACATCGAAGCCGAGTGCGTCCCCCAGCCCGGCGAGCATGCGCGTGAAGTATTCGGCGGTGTGGCCGGTAGACCACGGCGCTACCGCGCCCTCGGCCAGTGTGCGATCCGGGTCGGGCACCACCAGGTCGGGATCGACCTCCTTGCGAATCCCCAGACCGCTGCATTCGGGGCAGGCGCCGTAAGGCGAGTTGAACGAAAACGACCGTGGTTCCAGGTCGTCGACGGCCAGCGGATGCCCGTTGGGACAGGCCAGTTTCTCGGAGAATCGCTGTTCGCGAGGATGATCGTGCTCATCGTGATCGTCGGGGAATTCCAGCACGACAATGCCATCGGCCAGATTCAACGCCGTCTCCACCGAGTCGGTCAGCCGCTGCTTGGCGGCCGCTTTGACGGTGAGCCGGTCCACCACCACTTCGATGTCGTGCTTTTCCTGCTTATTCAGCTTCGGCGGATCCGTCAACGGGTGAACCACCCCGTCGACCCGTACCCGGCTATAGCCCTGGGCGTTGAGCTTGTCGAACAGGTCCGCAAACTCACCCTTGCGGGTGCGGACCACCGGGGCCAGCACCAGGAATCGCGTGCCCTCCGCCATGGCCAGCACCTGATCGACGATTTGCTGCGGGGTCTGACGCGCGATCCGTTCACCGCAGGTCGGACAGTGCGGAGTGCCCGCCCGTGCGTACAACAGGCGCAGGTAGTCGTACACCTCGGTGATGGTGCCAACGGTCGAACGCGGGTTGCGGTTGGTCGACTTTTGGTCAATGGACACCGCCGGGGAAAGTCCCTCGATGAAATCGACGTCCGGCTTGTCCATCTGTCCCAGGAACTGGCGGGCATAGGCCGACAGTGATTCCACATAGCGGCGCTGGCCTTCAGCGAAGATCGTGTCGAAGGCCAGCGAGGACTTGCCCGATCCGGATAAACCGGTGAACACGATCAGCGCATCACGGGGCAAGTCGAGGTCGACACCGCGGAGGTTATGCTCGCGCGCACCCTTGACGATCAGGCGGTCAGCCACGCTGTCCCTTTCACAGAAGTTCGTTTGCCGGAATGCCGGTCGGGCTTCCGACTTGTGACCCCATATCAGCCAATAGGAACGCGGCACGGCATGGGCCGCATTCCATGCTAGGTGGCCCCTATGACAAGGGCTGAACAAGGCGGGACGGTTGGGGTTTGGTCAGGCCAGCTCGGGCGCCGCAGTAACCTGACGCCTATGACCGTCGTCGATGACAACTACACCGGACACGTCGACCCCGGGACCGTGGCTCGGCGCACTTTGCCTGGTACCACCATCCTCAAGGCGTCGGTCGGCCCCATGGACAACAACGCCTACCTGGTGACCTGTTCGGCGACCGGGCAGACGCTGCTGATCGATGCCGCCAATGACGCCGAGGTGCTGATCGACCTGATCCGGCGGTACGCCCCCAAGATCGCGCTGATCGTCACCAGCCATCAACACTTTGACCATTGGCAGGCGCTGCAGGCGGTGGCCGAAGCCACCGGCGCCCCAACGGCCGCACACGAGATCGACGCCGAACCCCTACCAGTCAAACCGGACAGATTGTTGGCCAACGGGGACCGAGTACAAATCGGCGAGCTCAGCTTCGACGTGATCCACCTGCGCGGACACACCCCCGGATCCATCGCGCTGGCCCTGGACGGGGCTGCCACGGGCGGAATCACCCAACTGTTCACCGGTGACTGTCTATTCCCGGGCGGGGTCGGCAAGACCTGGCAGCCGGGTGACTTCACCCAGCTAGTGGAGGACGTCAGCAGCCGCGTGTTCGACGTCTACCCGGATTCCACGGTCGTGTACCCCGGCCATGGTGATGACACCGCGCTGGGCGTCGAACGTCCTCATCTCGACGAATGGCGCGAGCGGGGTTGGTAGCCCCGATCGCGGTCGGACTCCGAGCAGCAGTCGGCCCGTCCCCCGAACCGGGATGACGGGCCGAGCCTTTCTGATGATTCAACAGTAGGAACTAAGACGGACGATCGCGGTCCACGCTGCTAGCTTGCCGCGACCTGCTTGCGCCCGTAGACGCGCTCCATCAACGCGGTATCGGTGTGCACCTGCACCCGCACCACTTTGCCGTCGCGAAGCGTGTAGACGTCAGCGTCCTGACCTCTCTCCTGGCCAACACTGACATCGGTGAGCGCGACAACCATGTCACCGTCGGCAAGGAACTTGTGGGGTGTGGCCGTCGTCGACTTCTCCGCCAGCCGAGCCAGGAACTGGCCGAATTCACCTTTGCCGTGGTAGGTGCCGCTGATTTCACTCTCACCGGGCTGGACCCACTCGATGTTGTCATCGAACAGGCTCATCACCTTCTCGATGTCACCGGCAGCAAACGCCGCGTATCCCTGCCTGATCCGCTCGATGTTTTCTTCTTGTTCCGACATCGTCGATTCCCTTCGTGCGACCCGACATTTCGGCCACGACAGGCTTGGCAAGGTCACGGGAGTCGGTCTCGGTCGGCCCTCGGATCAGTCAGACCATTCGCCGCCGGCTCAAATCTACGCCCACACACAGGGAAATCGCAGATACTAAACACAGAATTTCCCAGGCTGCGACAGTCTTTCTGATATCATCCGCCGCCGCTGCGCACAATCTTCGATGGCCGCAGGCATGAAACAACGGCGCGAGCGGCCGTCATCACCTCGACAGCGGCAAGCCCAGCTACGACGAACCGCTACCAGATGGACCGGACGTCCATCACGTCAACGAATGACGTAAGCGAAGCCGGAAACCCGGCAGCAAAGTTTGACCGCTAGGTGGTGTGCACGATCAGCACGTCGACCTTGGCCCGCCGCGAGACGTTGGCCGGCACCGATCCCAGCAACCGGCCCGCGATCGTGCTGAGCCCGACATTGCCGACAACCAGCAGGTCGGCCTTCACTTCCTCGGCCAGGTTCACCAGCGCATCGACGGGAGCGCCGACCACCGGGCGCTCCTCGACGTTCTTGGCACCGGCGTTGTGCGCCCGCTCCTTGGCATCGTGCAGGATCTCGTAGATCGGGGCGGTTCCCGTGACCTTGTAGCTTTCTTCCCTGAGCACGTCAGCCGCCCGCGCGTCTTCGTGCTGAGGCAGGTACGCCGACGCGATGATCAACTTGGCATCGGCACCGGCGATCTGCGCGGCGCGGTCCACCGCACGCAACGACGAGTCCGAACCGTCGGTTCCTACCACCACGGTCCCATAGGCGCCCATTAAACCTCCCAGTGTCGGTTGCTACGCCAACCCCAGACAGTATCTCTTTGCCTGATGTAGGTGGCTCAGATTAACCACAACGGAACGGCGTGGCGCAAGCATCTATTTGCCTGACCAGCGGGGTTCATCGGACACTATTGCCAATGACAACGCCCCCAAACCTCAACGCCGGCTTTGGAATTTCAAGCAGCACAACACTTTTCGCGATTATGGGCCGCCCAGCCGGGCGGGCCCCCCAAACCTCG
Organism: Mycobacterium pseudoshottsii JCM 15466; assembly: GCF_003584745.1. Lineage (NCBI taxonomy): Bacteria > Bacillati > Actinomycetota > Actinomycetes > Mycobacteriales > Mycobacteriaceae > Mycobacterium > Mycobacterium pseudoshottsii. The sequence continues at coordinate 2,680,224 of NZ_AP018410.1, read as the reverse complement.
CGGTCAACGGCCGTCCAACCCCCGAAAGATGACGCGTGACCAGGATCATCGCTGGGCCCTTACAGTGACAAGCATCATGTCCACACCGACGCTCGAGCAGGGCGCGACGGCTACCGACAAGGCCGAGCGCGTACGCCCACGTGGCCGGCGGCTCGACCCGTGGTTGATGGCTTTGCTGGCAACGCTGATCAGCGTCGCCTGGGCCGGTAGGCCCTCTCTGTGGTTCGACGAGGGCGCAACGATTTCGGCGGCCGCGAACCGGACGTTGCCGGAGCTGTGGAAACTGCTGGGCCACATCGATGCCGTGCATGGCTTCTACTACCTGCTGATGCACGGCTGGTATGCGATCTTTCCGCCGACGGAATTCTGGTCGCGGGTGCCCAGCAGCTTGGCCATCGGCGGTGCCGCCGCGGGTGTAGTCGTGTTCACCAAGCAGTTCTCCGGACGCTCCACCGCGTTGTGCGCGGGTGCCGTCTTTGCCATCCTGCCGCGGGTGACGTGGGCGGGAATCGAGGCCCGCTCCTCGGCCTTGTCGGTGGCGGCCGCGGTCTGGCTGACCGTGCTGCTGGTCGCCGCGGTGCAGCGTAACCGGCCATGGCTATGGCTGCTCTACGCGCTGGTGTTGATGGTGTCGATCCTGATCAACATCAACCTGGGGTTGTTGGTGCCCGTCTATGGCGCGCTGCTACCGCTGCTGGCCCCCAAGAAATCTCGAAAATCTCCCGGCATCTGGTGGGCCGTCACCTCGGTGGTCGCGATTGGGGCAATGACGCCGTTCGTGCTGTTCGCGCACGGGCAGGTTTGGCAGGTCGGATGGATCTCGGGGCTGAACCGCAATCTGTTCCTGGACGTGGTGCATCGCCAATACTTCGACCACAGTGTCGCGTTCGCCATCCTGGCCGGCGTGCTTGTCGTCGCCGCCATCGCCGTGCGGCTGACCGGCATAGCGAGGCCGGGCGAGGGGACGCGCCCGCTACTGCTGGCCAGCATCGCTTGGGTTGTCATACCCACTGGCATCGTTCTGCTGTACTCGGCGATCGTTGAACCGATCTACTACCCCCGCTATCTGATCCTCACCGCCCCGGCGGCCGCCGTCATCCTGGCGGTGTGCATCGTCACGCTTGCCCGCAAACCCTGGCTCATCACCGGTGTCGTGGTGCTGCTGGCCGTCGCGGCGTTCCCGAACTATTTCTTCACCCAACGCGGCCCATACGCCAAGGAGGGTTGGGACTACAGCCAAGTGGCCGATGTCATCAGCGCCCATGCCGCACCGGGAGACTGTCTGCTGGTGGACAACACCGTGCCCTGGAAGCCGGGGCCGGTCCGCGCGCTACTGGCCATCCGGCCGGCCGCGTTCCGGTCGCTGATCGACGTGGAGCGCGGCGCCTACGGGCCCAAGGTCGGCACCTTGTGGGACGGCCATGTTGCCGTGTGGCTGACCACGGAGAAGATCAACAAGTGCTCGACGTTGTGGACGATCTCCAATCGCGACAACGCACTTCCTGACCATGAAGTCGGGCCGGCGTTGTCGCCGGGGACGGCGTTCGGCAAAACCCCGGTCTACCTATTCCCCCACTACCTGGGATTCCACATCGTCGAGCGATGGCAGTTCCACTACTCGCAGGTCATCAAGTCAACCCGGTGAGCGACGATCGTGGTGGGTCGCCTGGTAGGACGCGATGAAGCCGACCGCGGCCAGCACAGTGAAGACGGTATAGAGCCACCGGGCAGCGGCCACCTCTCCACCGGTCGCGGTATTGACCACCACCCCGGCCAGTCCGGCGCCAAACGCCGCCGAGACCAACTGCACAATGTTGATCGCCGCGGCCGCCGAGCTGCTCTCGGCCGGGCCGTCGACGCAATCCATTGCGCGCACCGTGAGATGCGGCCACGCGATACCGATACCGGCCCCGGTGATCAACAGCGCAAGCGCCCAAAGCGCCACGGTCGGCAGCGACGCATCCGCGCGCTGCGTGACGGCACCCAGCGCCAGACCCGACGCCATCACCAGCGGCGCTACCGCAATGATGTAGCCAATGAGTCTGGGGTTGGTCAGTGAAGCGCTGACGATCTCGCCGGCCGTCCAACCGAATGCCAAAGCCGCACCGAGGAATCCGGCAGCCACCGGCGTCAGGTGCCCTAACCCCTGACCAAACAGCGGCACATACGTCGTGACCATCGCGGCAACCATCTGCACCGACATGGTCAGATAGATCCATTTCAATGGTCCGCTACCAAACGCGCTGTGCGGCAGGACCGCGACATGCATGCGCCAGTCGACAATCACGAAGATGCCGACTAGCAAGGCGCCAGCGACAAGCAGCCCGGCGGTCGCCACCAGATACTGCGGGATTTCGGCGACGCTGACGGCCAGCGCGGCCGCGCCCATCAGCAACAGCGACCACACCGGCACCTTGTGCGCCGGGGCCACCGGTTTCTCGCCGCCCACTGCCACCCCGTTGGACAGCACGACCAGGACCAAGAGCGTCATCAACCCGGCCATCGTCGCCATCACGCCAAACGCCCACCGCCACAATCCGAACTGCGCGAACAATCCGCCCGTGGCGGGCCCGATCAAGGTCGCGACGCCCCGCATCGCCGAGACCAGCGGCGACCCGCGGGTCCATAGGTTGTGCGGCAAAGCCGCATTGATGAGCGCATAACCCAGCCCTGCCAGCAATCCACCGGCCACCCCCTGCAGGGTCCGCCCGGCGACCAGCATTTCCATGTTCTGCGCGGCCGCACAGACCAGGCTGGCGAAGCCGAACACGGTCAGCCCCATCAGATACGACATGCGAGCGCCGACCTTCAGCAGCATCGCGTTGACCGTGGTGGCCGAGACGACCGAGCCAACCAGATACAGGGTCGTCACCCAGGCATAAAGCCGGCTGCCCCCGATTTCGGCGATGGCGCTTGGCAGCAGGCTGACGGTGAGAAACTCGCTGGTCGCGTACATCGCGACACCGCCGGCCAGCAGGGAGGCTGTCCCCAGATGCCCGCGAAGTAGCTCTCGCCAGCTACCGGTCTCCCTCGCGGTCTCGGTCACCTCTACACCGTAGGAGGTGAGGAATCGCCGCCTGCGCTATTTCAACCCGGCGGCATCCATACCGCGCAATTCCTTCTTGAGATCGGCGATCTCGTCGCGGAACCGGGCGGCCAACTCGAATTGGAGGTCGCGCGCCGCGACCATCATCTGCGAGGTCAGGTCTTTGATCAGGTCGGCCAGCTCGGCGCGGGGCATAGCCGAGGTATCGCGACCCTCGAATACCCCGGCGCTGACGGCCCGACCGGGTTCACCCTGGGCCCGCCGGCCCCGGGATGAGTTGCGACCCGACCCACCGATCGGAACTGACTCCGCGGCTTCGGTGTCGTCCGCCTCCCGGTAGACCTGGTCGAGGATGTCGGCGATCTTCTTGCGCAGTGGCTGGGGGTCGATCCCGTTGGCCTCGTTGTAGGCGACCTGTTTTGCCCGCCGCCGCTCGGTTTCGTCGATCGCTTCCTTCATCGAGTCGGTGATCTTGTCGGCGTACATGTGCACTTCACCGGATACGTTGCGGGCGGCGCGGCCGATCGTCTGGATCAGGCTGCGCGCCGACCGCAGGAAGCCCTCCTTGTCGGCGTCCAAGATGGCCACCAGCGACACTTCCGGCAGGTCCAGGCCCTCACGAAGCAGGTTGATGCCGACCAGCACGTCATACTCACCAAGGCGCAGCTGGCGCAGCAGCTCGACCCGGCGCAACGTGTCGACCTCGGAGTGCAGGTAGCGAACCCGGATACCCATCTCGAGCAGGTAATCGGTGAGGTCTTCGGCCATCTTCTTGGTCAGCGTCGTCACCAGCACCCGCTGGTCGGCCTCGGCCCGCTGCCGGATCTCGCCGATGAGATCGTCAATCTGTCCCTTGGTCGGTTTGACCACCACCTTGGGATCCACCAAGCCGGTCGGACGAATCACCTGCTCGACAAATTCACCGCCGGACTGGCTCAGTTCGTAGGGCCCCGGCGTGGCCGACAGGTACACCGTCTGCCCAATCCGATCGGCGAACTCCTCCCACTGCAACGGACGATTGTCCACCGCCGAGGGCAACCGGAATCCGAACTCCACCAAGTTACGCTTGCGCGAAATGTCGCCCTCATACATGCCGCCGATCTGCGGAACGGTGACGTGTGACTCGTCGATGACCAGCAGGAAATCCTCCGGGAAGTAGTCCAACAGCGTTGCAGGAGCTGAGCCGGCGGGCCGTCCGTCGATGTGGCGCGAGTAGTTCTCGATGCCCGAGCAGAACCCGACCTGCCGCATCATCTCGATGTCGTAGTTGGTGCGCATCCGCAGCCGCTGCGCCTCCAGCAGCTTGCCGTGGCCCTCCAGTTCGGCGAGGCGCTCGGCAAGCTCCTCCTCTATCGTGGAGATCGCCTGTGCCATCCGCTCCGGCCCGGCCACATAGTGGGTGGCCGGGAAGATGCGTAGCGAATCGACCTGCCGGACCACGTCGCCGGTCAGCGGGTGAAGGTAATAGAGCGCCTCGATTTCGTCGCCGAAGAACTCGATGCGGACCGCCAGCTCCTCATAGGACGGGATGATTTCCACGGTGTCACCGCGCACCCGGAAGGAACCGCGAGTGAAAGACAGGTCGTTGCGGGTGTACTGCACGTCCACCAGCAGCCGCAGCAGGCCGTCGCGTGGGACGTCGGTGCCGACCTGCAGTTCGACCGAACGATCCAGGTAGGACTGTGGGGTGCCCAGACCATAGATACAGGACACCGAGGCCACCACCACCACGTCACGCCGCGACAGCAGCGCGGACGTCGCGGAGTGCCGCAGCCGCTCCACGTCATCGTTGATGGAACTGTCCTTTTCGATGTAGGTGTCGGTCTGGGCGATATACGCCTCGGGCTGGTAGTAGTCGTAGTACGACACGAAGTACTCGACAGCGTTGTGCGGCAGCATCTCTCGCAGCTCATTGGCCAGCTGCGCAGCCAGGGTCTTGTTCGGCGCCATCACCAGGGTGGGCCGCTGCAATCGTTCGATCAGCCACGCCGTGGTAGCCGACTTTCCGGTTCCGGTCGCGCCGAGCAGCACCACGTCACGCTCGCCGGCTCGGATTCTGCGTTCCAGTTCGTTGATCGCGGCCGGCTGATCGCCGGCTGGATCGTGCGGGCTGATTACCTCGAAACTGGCGCCGGTACGCACAACGTCATCGACGGCACGGTATTCCGAATGCGCGACCGGCACGTGGTCGGCAGGATGCTCAGTGGCAAAAGCCATGCCACCAAGGTAAAGGCAGACACCGACAAGAAGCCCGGCGAGCGTACCCGCAATGCCCGCCGGCACCCTGATGCCGGAGGGAGACAACCACGGGTCTGAGCGGTCGGTAGGGTGTCATCATTCATCCGCCCAAGCACGAATCCTTCGACGTGGCCTCCCGCACCAATACCGATCCCAAAGGCATCGTGCGGGCGGTCGATGAGTATGCGGTGCACCCGTGGGGGCTCTACCTGGCCCGGCCCACTCCGGGCCGCGCCCAGTTCCACTACCTCGAGTCGTGGCTGTTGCCGTCGTTGGGGTTGCGCGCCACGGTCTTCCACTTCAATCCGGGGCATGAGCGCGATTTCGACTATTACCTCGACGTGGGCGAATACACCGCGGGTCCCGCGAAATGGCACTCCGAGGACCACTACATCGACATCGAAGTTCGCACTGGTCAGGGGGCGAAACTGGCTGACGTCGGCGAGTTGCTGGGCGCCTTCCACCACGGCCTGCTGACCCCCGAGGCGGCCGAGCAAGCGGTGCACAGGGCGGTGTCCGCTGTCGATGGGCTGGCCCACCACGATTACGACCTGGTGCGGTGGCTGGCATCCAAGGGCATGGCGCTCACATGGCGGCCCACGTGAGCGCATCACCCGACGCCCTTTCTGGGTCGTTTCCAGAATTGGCTAGTGGGTAATCCTGTCGTATGCCCCTCCGCGACAACCGCCACAACTGGCAATCCGACCAAGGCGTCCGACATCGGGGACGGCGCCGCTGGAAGAAGCGCAAACCCGACGAAGGGCCGCGTTTTGTCGTCCAGCATCACGCGGCAGGCAGCGATCACTATGACTTCCGCCTCGAGATCGGCGGTGTCCTCGTATCCTGGGCGATCCCCAGCGGTCCGTCGACCAACCCCGAGTACAAGCGGATGGCCCGTCGCACCGAGAATCACCCCGTCAAATGGGCCTCATCCAAGGGAGTGATTCCCGACGCCGCATGCGGTGCCGGCGCTGTCGTCGTCTGGGACCAGGGCACCTACGCCAACAGAACCCAACATGAAATGACCAAAGGGCTCGATCGAGGTCATCTGTCGTTTCACTTGCACGGCCAGAAGTTGAGGGGCGGCTACGCCCTCACCCGGATTCGGGAGGGCAGCGAAGAGGCCTGGCTACTGGTCAAACGCAGCGACGATCATGCCGTTGCACCCAGCCAAGCGATGGGAAACGAACCCGAATCGCCGTGACGTTACTCGCGCCCACCGACCGATCGGCACCACATGGGGCTGGGCCGCCAACCGGTGGCATGGAATCGCAACAGCGCATCCCAAACTGCGAAACCGCGCGGCGCACCACCGGACCGGCTACGGCCGCCATCCGGTCGAGTCGGCCCACTCCCATGCCCGCCGGTAGGCGTCGAGAAACCAGGGCTCCTTTGTGGTGACGTAATGCTCCACGCCGCCGCCGCCAGCGAGCGCCGCCTGCTTTTCTGCGTCGCGCTTGATGGCCAGATAATCGGCGCGGGCCCCGGGATTGGCCCGCAGCCAGTCCACGAACAACAGGGCGAACTGCTGATTGGGCCAGCCATCCACCCGAATGTGCACATTCGTCGGTCGGCCTGGGTCCGCGGAGGCATGAAAACGCTTATGCCACAACGCAGGGTCACGACCGTGGTCGTAGTGGTCGATGAGGCTGCGCGGGTCTTCTTTGGGGTTGTCCTGGGTGATGTGCTCAAGGCGCGGATAACCGGCCGAGCGCAGCCCCTCGGCCAGTTCGTCTGCTACCGCAAGTGATTCGACGGTGACCTGGATGTCGATGACGTCCTTGGCATCGAATCCCGCGACAGCGGTCGAGCCGATGTGGTCGACCCGCGACGCCTTGTGACCGCATGTGGTCTTGAGGCGCGCAACGATGCGCTGCGCCTGCTCTGGCCAACTTGGGTCTGCCGGCACCACACGGGCAGGAAACCGCGCAATCTGACCCACGCTCAGGTTGTGGGCGAAAGGCAGGATCCTGTTGTTCCACACGTCCCGCGCACGCTCGACCAACGCATCGAGGCTGCCGGAATTGTCTAGCCAGACATCGGCGACGGCACGACGCTGCTCATCGCTAGCCTGTGCGGCAATCCTGGCGCGGGCATCGTCTTCGGACATGCCGCGCTGGTGGACCAGTCGTCGAAGCCGTACCTCCATGTCGGCATGCACGACAACCACGAGCGGGAACAGCGGAGCCATCCCCGATTCCACCAGCAGCGGAATGTCCTCTACGACAACCGCGTCATCGGATACTGCCGCGATGATCTCGGCGCGACGGCGGGCCACCAGCGGGTGCACGATGCCGTTGAGCTTCGAGCGTGACGCCTCATCCCGAAACGCCTTGGCAGCCAGCCCCGGCCGATCCAGTGCCCCATCGGGCAGCAGGATGTCATGGCCGAAGGCATCGACCAGCGCGGCCAGTCCTTCGGTACCCGGCTCAACTACTTCGCGAGCCAGCACATCGCCGTCGACGATGATGCCGCCACATTGTGCGAATGTCGCAGACAGCGCCGACTTTCCGGCACCGATGCCACCGGTAAGCCCGATGCGCAGCATCCGTGAACGCGACTACCCGTTACCTGCGAGCTTTTCGCGCAGCGCGGCCAGTTGGGCATCACTAGCCAGCGATCCACCCGCGGACTTCTCCGAGGAGCTGCTGCTCGACGAGCCACCACCGTTGTCGCCATGTCCGGCCGCCTCCGCAGCAGCGAACTTCTCCATCTGCGTGGTGTGCATCTTGTGCCGGCGCTCGGCCTCGGCGTAGCGGGCTTCCCATTCGGCACGCTGGGTGTCGAATCCTTCCATCCATTCGTTGGTTTCGGGATCGAAGCCCTCGGGGAAGATGTAGTTGCCCTGGTCGTCGTAGCTGTCGGCCATGCCGTACTTGGCCGGGTCGAACTCGTCGGTGTAGTCCTCGTTGGCCTGCTTGAGCGACAACGAGATCCGGCGACGCTCCAGGTCGATGTCGATGACCTTGACCATCGCGTCGTCGCCGACGGCGACCACCTGGTCGGGCACCTCGACGTGGCGCTCAGCCAGCTCGGAGATGTGCACCAGACCCTCGATGCCCTCCTCGACGCGGACGAACGCACCGAAGGGCACCAGCTTGGTGACCTTGCCCGGCACGATCTGGCCGATGGCGTGGGTGCGGGCGAAGTGGCGCCACGGGTCTTCCTGAGTCGCCTTCAGCGACAACGAAACCCGCTCGCGGTCCATGTCGACGTCGAGCACCTCGACGGTGACCTCGTCGCCCACCTGAACCACCTCGGACGGGTGGTCGATGTGCTTCCAGGACAGCTCGGAGACGTGCACCAGACCGTCAACACCGCCGAGATCGACGAACGCGCCGAAGTTGACGATGGAGGAAACCACACCCTTGCGGATGGTGCCCTTCTGCAGCTGGTTGAGGAATTCGCTGCGCACCTCGGACTGGGTCTGCTCCAGCCAGGCCCGCCGCGACAAGACAACGTTGTTGCGGTTCTTGTCCAGCTCGATGATCTTGGCTTCGATCTCCTTGCCGATGTACGGCTGCAGATCACGAACCCGGCGCATCTCGACCAGCGAGGCAGGCAGGAAGCCACGAAGCCCGATGTCGAGGATCAGACCACCCTTGACCACCTCGATGACGGTGCCCTTGACGGCCTCGTCCTTCTCCTTGAGCGCCTCGATGGTGCCCCAAGCGCGCTCGTACTGTGCGCGCTTCTTGGAGAGGATGAGCCGGCCCTCTTTGTCCTCTTTGGTGAGAACCAGGGCCTCGACCTCGTCGCCCACGGTAACGACCTCATTGGGGTCGACGTCGTGTTTGATCGAGAGCTCGCGGGCGGGGATTACCCCTTCGGTCTTGTAGCCGATGTCGAGGAGCACCTCGTCCCGGTCCACTTTGACGATGGTGCCTTCGACGATGTCACCATCGTTGAAGTACTTGATCGTTTGGTCTATTGCGGCGAGAAAGTCCTCGGCGGAGCCAATGTCGTTGACGGCTACTTGCGGCGAGGTGACGGTGGGACTCGGCATATTGTTGGGTTGCTCCGGACAGGGTCGATCGTAGGGACTTAGGACAATTGTTTTTGGTGTAACCCGCCATCGAGCACCAGCGGGTATGCGTCGAGGCTACTCGACGGCGTGCATGCTGGACAAACTCGGCCTGCCCAGCCGGTGAATCGGGATCAGCCTACCCTGCGGCGCCCCGCCGGCCCAGGGCGGGTGTCCGCCAAAGCAGCGCGACCGTTTCAGCAGCATCAGCGGCACCTGTACCAGCGGCGCAACCGGGTAGCCAGGCCCCGAGCGTCGGTTGAAATGAACACATCATTGGCGATGACGATGCTCGACAGCGGGGCCGAACGGGCGACAAGCAGTGCGGCGTTGCAGAGCCAGCTCGGGCCGCGCGGCACCGATCAGTGCGCGGCCGAGTCCCAGCTGCGGCCGAAGCCGACCGACACCTCCAGGGGCACATCGAGCGGATAAGCGCTGCCCATCTTGTCGCGTACCAGCGCCTCGATCTGTTCGCGCTCACCGGCCGCTACTTCGAATAGCAATTCGTCGTGTACCTGCAACAACATGCGCGACTTGAGGGGGTGTTCTTTCAACGCCTTGTCGACCTCGATCATCGCCACCTTGATGATGTCGGCGGCGCTGCCCTGGATCGGTGCGTTGAGCGCGGCGCGCTCCGCTGCCTCCCGTACCTGTCGATTACTGCTGTCCAGCTCGGGAAGGTAGCGCCGACGCCCCAACACCGTGGAGGTGTAGCCGTCTTTGCGAGCCTGCTCGACGACGGCCATCAGGTAGTCACGCACCCCACCGAATCGAGAGAAGTACTGATCCATCTGGACCTTGGCGTCCTCGGTGGAGATCTTGAGCTGGCTGGACAGCCCGTAGGCGCTCAGCCCGTATGCCAACCCGTAGGACATCGCCTTCACCCGGCGGCGCAACTCACCGGTTACTTCGTCGATGGGCACACCGAAGGCCCTCGAGGCCACAAACGAGTGCAGATCCTCGCCGGTGTTGAAGGCTTCGATAAGACCCTCATCGCGCGACAGGTGAGCCATGATCCGCATCTCGATCTGGCTGTAGTCGGCGGTCATCAGCTCGCTGTATCCGTCGCCGACCACGAAAGCGTCGCGGATCTGGCGGCCGGCGTCGGTACGGATCGGGATGTTCTGCAGGTTGGGCTCCGTCGACGACAACCGGCCCGTTGCGGCGATGGTCTGATTGAAGGTGGTGTGAATCCGGCCGTCGTCGGCGACCGAGTTCAACAACCCGTCCACGGTCACCTTCAGGCGGGTGACATCGCGGTGCGCCAACAAATGCTGCAGAAAAGGATGTCCGGTCTTGTCGAACAACGACTGCAGCGCGTCCGCGTCGGTGGTGTAACCCGTCTTGGTCCGCTTGGTCTTCGGCATTCCCAGCTCGTCGAACAGCACAACCTGCAGTTGCTTGGGTGAGCCCAGGTTGATCTGCTTGCCGATCACGGCGTAGGCGGCTTCAGCGGCATCGCGGATCTGGTCGGCGAAGTGGCTTTGCAGCCCGCCGAGCATCGTCAGATCGACCGCGATGCCGGCCGTTTCCATTTCCGCGAGCACGTGTTGCACCGGCAACTCCATGTCGGCCAGCAACCCGGTGGAGTCGATCCTGTCCAGCTCGGCGTCCAGCGCATCGGCGAGGTCTATGACGGCGCGCGCCCGCAGGATTGCGGTCTGGGCGGCCGCGACGTCGGTGTCGTCATCATCGAGCAGCGAAAGTTGCTGCTGCTCAGGTGTTTCTGCCCGCAATTCGCGGCGCAGGTAGCGCAGTGAGAGATCGTCGAGAGTGAAGCTGCGCTGGCCCGGACGAACCAGATAGGCGGCCAGCGCGGTGTCGGAAGTGACACCGTTGAGCGTCCAGCCTCGGCCCCGCAGATCGTGGATAGCCAGCTTCGCCTCATGCAGTGCCTTGGGTTTGGCGGGGTCGGCCAGCCACTCACCCAGCGCCGCGTCGTCATCGGGGGTCAGCGTCGCGGTGTCGATGTAGCCGCCCTCGCCGTCGGCGGCGGCGGCGATGGCCAGTGCGGTGGCGTCGCCACCATGGGGCAGATGGGTACCCACGACCGTCAGGCCGCAGCGACGCCCGTCCACGACATGCTCGGCCAGCCACTGCGCCACTGCGCCGGGCGACACCGCACCTCCGCGAACATCAAACCCCTGGTCGACCTCGGGTTCGACGGCGGCCAGCGTATCGAAGAGCCGGTCGCGCAACACCCGGAACTCGAGGTCGTCGAACAGCCGGTGAATCTGGTCGCGGTCCCAGGGCTGCAGCCGCAAGGCCTCTGGGGTCTGCGCCAACGGCACGTCGCGCACCAGATCGGTGAGTTCCCGGTTGCGCACCACGCTGGCCAGATTCGCCCGCAGCGAGTCGCCAACCTTGCCGCGCACCGAGTCAACCTGGTCGACCAGCCCCTGCAACGAACCGTATTCGACAATCCACTTGGACGCGGTCTTCTCCCCCACTCCGGGAATGCCGGGCAGGTTGTCGCTGGGATCACCGCGCAAGGCGGCGAAGTCGGGATACTGCACTGGGGTGAGCCCGTACTTCTCCACGACGGCCTCCGGGGTGAAGCGGGTGAGTTCGCTGACGCCCTTGCGCGGGTAGAGCACGGTCACGTCATCGCTGACCAGTTGCAGGGAGTCTCGGTCGCCGGTGACGACCAGCACCCGGTACCCCTCCCCTTCAGCCTGGGTGGCCAACGTCGCGATGATGTCGTCGGCCTCAAATCCCGGTGCGGCCAGCACCGTGATCCCCAGCGCGTTGAGAACTTCCTTGGTGATGTCGATCTGACCGTGGAACTCGTCGGGGGTCGAGCTTCGATTGGCCTTGTACTCCGGATAGCGCTCGGAGCGGAAAGTCTGCCGTGACACGTCAAATGCCGCCGCGATATGCGTGGGCGCTTCGTCGCGCAGGAGATTGATCAACATGGCGGTGAAGCCGTAGACGGCATTGGTGGTTAGCCCGCCGCGGGTCTTGAAGTTCTCCGCGGGCAGCGCATAGAACGCGCGAAAGGCTAGCGAATTGCCGTCTAGCAACATCAGCGTCGGCTTTGTGGATTGCTCGGTCGCGACACTCACGGCTCACACTCTAGGCATCCGGTGCGACGCGCCGACCGGGCCCAACCGCCGGCAGAACTGCAACACGTTTCAGTTTTGTGCTCGTGCTGGGTAGGCTGGCCCGGTGCCAGAGGTCACCAGTCAACAACCGGCGGTCGCGGGTTGGTTCACCACCGATGAAGCCGGAAGCCCCCATCTGATCGGCAGTAAGTGCCCCCCGTGCGGTACTTATGTTTTCCCCCCTCGCGAGAACAACTGCCCCAATCCGGCTTGCGCCAACGACAAACTAGAGTCCGTTGCTTTATCCCGTCGGGGAAAGCTGTGGAGCTACACCGAGAACCGTTACGCTCCGCCCCCGCCCTACCCGTCCCCCGACCCCTTTGAGCCGTTCGCCGTCGCCGCGGTGGAGCTCGCCGACGAGGGGCTGATCGTGCTAGGCAAAGTTGTCGAAGGCACGCTGGCCGCCGACTTGAAGATCGGCATGGAGATGGAGCTGACGACCATGCCGCTGTTCACCGACGAGGACGGCGTCGAACGCATCGTGTACGCCTGGAGGATCGCCTGATGAGTGCCCCCGAACCCCTTTACATCCTTGGCGCCGGAATGCACCCGTGGGGCAAGTGGGGCAACGACTTCACCGAATACGGGGTCGCTGCCGCCCGCGCCGCCCTGCGCGAAGCCGGTTTGGAATGGCGCCAGATCCAGCTGGTGGCCGGCGCGGACACCATCCGCAACGGATACCCGGGCTTTGTGGCCGGCGCCACCTTCGCGCAGAAGCTCGGCTGGAACGGCGTGCCGGTCAGTTCGAGCTACGCCGCGTGCGCCAGCGGCTCCCAGGCGCTGCAAAGCGCGCGGGCCCAGATTCTGGCCGGATTCTGCGATGTTGCGTTGGTGGTCGGCGCCGACACCACCCCGAAAGGGTTTTTCGCCCCGGTCGGCGGTGAGCGCAAAAACGATCCCGATTGGCAGCGATTCCACCTGATCGGGGCTACCAACCCGGTCTACTTCGCCTTGCTCGCGCGGCGCCGGATGGACCTGTACGGGGCCACCCTCGAGGATTTCGCCCAGGTGAAAGTCAAGAACTCCCGGCACGGCCTGCAAAACCCCAACGCCCGCTACCGCAAGGAAGTCTCGGTCGAGGACGTGCTGGCCAGCCAGGTAGTGGCTGAACCGTTGCGGTTGCTGGATATCTGCGCCACCTCCGACGGCGCGGCGGCCTTGATCGTGGCCAGCGCAAAGTTCGCTCGCGAACACCTGGGCTCGCTCGACGGGGTGCCATCGGTGCGCGCGGTCAGCACCGTGACCCCGCGCTACCCACAACATCTGCCCGAATTGCCGGACATCGCAACGGATTCCACGGCGGTAGTCCCCGCACCGGAGCGAGTGTTCAAGGATCAGATCCTCGATGCGGCCTATACCGAAGCCGGCATAGGCCCCGAGGACCTGAGCCTGGCTGAGGTGTACGACCTGTCCACCGCGCTAGAACTTGACTGGTACGAGCACCTGGGTCTGTGCCCGAAAGGTGAAGCCGAGGCGCTGCTGCGCAGCGGAGCGACGACCATCGGCGGCAGGCTGCCGGTCAACCCGTCCGGTGGGCTGGCCTGCTTCGGCGAGGCAATCCCCGCTCAGGCCATTGCCCAAGTCTGCGAGTTGAACTGGCAGCTGCGCGGTCAGGCCACCGGCCGGCAAGTGGAGAACGCCAGGGTGGGCGTGACGGCGAACCAGGGCCTGTTCGGGCACGGTTCCTCGGTGATCGTAGCGCGCTAGCGGCGACGCGCTGTGTCTGGCGTGACGGGTCGGCGCGCCCGGGACTAGGCCTCGTCGGGGGTATCCAGGGTTTCCAGGACCACCTCAGCCACCCGCTTCATGGTGGTCCGCCGGTCCATGGCGGCCCGCTGGATCCACTTGAAGGCCTCTGGCTCGGTCATCCCTTGTTTGGCCTGCAGCAAGCCTTTGGCACGCTCAACGAGCTTGCGCGTTTCCAGACGGTCCGACAGTGTGGCGACTTCGTTTTCCAGCGCACTGATCTCGCTGAACCGGCTCACCGCCAGTTCAATCGCCGGAACCAGGTCACTGACGGTGAAAGGCTTCACCAGGTACGCCATCGCCCCGGCATCGCGAGCGCGTTCGACCAGATCGCGCTGACTGAACGCGGTCAGCACCACGATCGGCGCAATGCGCTTAGTGGCGATCTCCGACGCGGCGTCGATGCCGTCGCGGCGCGGCATCTTCACATCCATGATCACCAGATCGGGCTTGTGCAGCTCGGCAAGCTCGACGGCCTCCTGGCCGTCGCCGGCCTCGCCGACGATGTCGTACCCCTCCTCTCGCAGCATTTCGGCCAAGTCCATGCGGATGAGCGCTTCATCTTCCGCGATCAGGACTCGGCGTGTCTTCGCGGCATCGGCATCGGTGGTGGGGCCGGTCATGACGGACATTGTGACGTGAGCGGCTGGAATCAGGAACCTTGGGGGGCGGTGAGTCGGGACGAGGAGTCAAATCCACTATGGTTTGAGGCTCATCTAAGGTAGTAAGCCGCAACGGACAAGCGACAGGCCCTCGTATCCCAACTGGCAGAGGAAACGGATTCAAAACCCGTCCAGTGTGAGTTCGAATCTCACCGAGGGCACCAGCTCAGCAGCGAACTACCGGCGCAGCAAGCATCCAAAACGCGCCGGGACGTGGTCGTTCGACTGGGTAGACAACGGGCGCACCGGTAGGCTTTGAGCCGTGCCGGCCAAGAAATCGGCTAAGAAGTGTCGTACCGCACGGCGATCGTCTGACGGCTTGCCCCGCCCGGACTCGGTCGCGGCCGTCCGCGAGCAAACCCGTGACCTCAATCAGCACTACGCCCACAGTGCGGCGCGCCGTGCCCGGGTCCTGAGCATCGCCGCCTTGTTGGCGGTGCTGATCAGCAGCAGCTTTATCCTGGTGCAATTCCTCACACAGGCGTGGATCTGGCAGATCACCCTGATCAACATCGCCGCAACGTTGGTCTTTGCGACCGTCCCGATGCTGCACCGCTTCGGGGAGCTGGTGGCGCCGCTGACGTTTGTCGGCGCAGCCTATGTCTCGGTTTTCGCCAGCTGCTGGAATGTGGGCACCGGGTCGGGAGCTCAGATGTTCTTCCTGGTGGGCGCCTGCCTGGTCGTGCTGGTGCTGGGCATTGAACACGTGGTGCTTGCGAGCGGCCTCGCGGCGCTCGCCGCCGCCCTGATCATCACCGTGGAATTCGTAGTTCCGCGTAACACCGGCGCCCAGTCGGCATGGCTCCAATCCCTCGGCTGCATCATCACCACCGTCTCCGCGTGCCTCCTGGTGTTCGTCACGGTGTGGTTTGCCCTTCGAGACACCGCGCGCGCCGAGGCCGTCATGGAGGCGCAGTACGACCGTTCAGAGGCGCTGCTGGCCAACATGCTGCCGGTGAGTGTGGCGGACCGGCTCAAGGAGCCCGAGCGAAACATCATCGCCGACAAATACGAAGAGGCCTCCGTGCTGTTCGCCGACATCGTCGGCTTCACCGAGCGCGCGAGCTCGACCGCGCCGGCCGATCTGGTTCGATTCCTAGACCGTCTCTACAGCGCTTTCGACGCCCTGGTGGACAAATACGGGCTGGAAAAGATCAAGGTCAGCGGCGACTCCTACATGGTGGTCAGCGGAGTGCCACGGCCACGGCCCGATCATGTGCAGGCGTTGGCAGATTTTGCGCTCGACATGGTTGATGTCGCCGCCGGCATGAAGGATCCGCACAACCGCTCAGTGCCGCTACGGGTCGGCCTAGCCACCGGCCCCGTCGTCGCGGGTGTGGTGGGCTCACGCAGGTTCTTCTATGACGTTTGGGGCGACGCCGTCAACGTTGCGTCCCGGATGGAATCCACCGACTCGGTGGGCAAGATCCAGGTGCCGGATGAGGTCTACGAGCGGCTCAACAAAGACTTTGTGCTCCAGGAGCGCGGACACATCAATGTCAAAGGAAAAGGTGTGATGCGCACCTGGTATCTGATCGGCCGCAAGCCGATCGACGAACCCACCGCCGTGCCCGCCGATGAGCCGAACGCCGCGCGCGTCTAGTTTTCGGCACGTCCGGTCGGCCCACTAGACACAACCCTTTGCCCCTTTGCCAGGACCGTCACATGTGTCACACTGCGGCCATGGAAACCTCACCTGTCCCAAGCTTGTTACCGCATCTGTGGAAGTCAACGCTGACATCGGGAATCCTGTCGCTGATCCTTGGCGCGTTAATCCTGGCCTGGCCAGGAATTTCGGTCTTGGTTGCTGCCGTCGCCTTCGGCGTCTACCTCATCCTGACCGGGATCGCGCAGGTCATGTTCGCGTTCAGCCTGCATGTGTCGGCGGGCAGTCGAATCCTGCTGTTCATCAGCGGCGCGGCTTCGCTGATCCTGGCCGTGCTGGCCTTCCGCCACTTCGGCAATGCGGTCTTGCTGCTGGCCATCTGGATCGGCATCGGATTCATCTTCCGCGGCGTCGCCACCACGGTGTCGGCAATCAGCGACCCCACCCTGCCGGGTCGCGGATGGTCGATTTTCATCGGTGTCATCAGCCTGATCGCCGGCGTGGTGGTGATGGGCGCGCCGTTCGAGTCGATCATCACCCTGGCCATCGTCGTGGGCGTGTGGCTGGTGGTCATCGGCGCGTTCGAAGTCGTGTCGTCCTTCGGTATCCGCAAGGCATCTAAGTCGCTAGGGCTCTGACCCTCGGGCCGGGTGGCTCAATTGACGCTAGCGTCGGAGCCGCCCGGCCTACTACACTTCGTCGTAGCACGGTAAGACCACCCGCAGGCCCGGGAGATGGCACATGAATGTCGTCGATGTTTCGCGTTGGCAGTTCGGTATCACCACCGTCTACCACTTTATTTTCGTACCGCTCACGATCGGCCTTGCTCCCCTGCTGGCCATCATGCAGACGGCCTGGGTGATCACCGACAACCCCGCGTGGTACCGACTGACCAAGTTCTTCGGGAAGTTGTTCCTGATCAACTTCGCCATCGGCGTGGCGACGGGGATCGTCCAAGAATTCCAGTTCGGAATGAACTGGAGCGAGTACTCACGGTTCGTCGGCGACATCTTCGGCGCCCCCCTGGCCATGGAGGGCCTGATAGCCTTCTTCTTCGAATCCACCTTCATCGGATTGTGGATCTTCGGCTGGAGCAGGTTGCCCCGCCTTGTCCACCTGGCCTGCATCTGGATAGTCGCGATCAGCGTGAACGTGTCCGCGTTCTTCATCATCACGGCCAATTCGTTCATGCAACACCCGGTCGGTGCGCACTACAACCCCGAAACCCACCGTGCCGAACTGAACAGCATCGTGGCCTTGCTCACCAACAACACCGGGCGAACCGCATTTGCCCACACGGTCACGGGCGCATTCCTCACCGCCGGGACGTTCGTCGCCGCCGTGAGCGCCTGGTGGCTGGTGCGTTCCAAGAATTCCCCCGTACCGCCGGGTACCCGGGCCATGTACCGTCCGGCGACCATCCTGGGGTGTTGGGTGGCGTTGATCGCCACGGTCGGCCTGTTCTTCAGCGGCGACTACCAAGGCAAGCTGATGTTTCAGCAGCAGCCGATGAAGATGGCTTCGGCAGAGTCATTGTGCGACACCCAAACCGATCCGAACTTTTCCATCCTCACGGTGGGCCGGCAGAACAACTGCGATGGCCTCACCCGAGTCATCGAGGTGCCCTACGTATTACCGATCCTGGCGCAGGGCAGGCCGACCAACGTCACCCTGCAAGGCGTGCGTGACCTGCAACGGGACTACCAACAGCGATTCGGTCCAAATGACTACCGCCCCAATCTCTTCGTCACCTACTGGTCGTTTCGCGCCATGATCGGATTCCTGGCAATCCCAGTCCTGTTCGCGTTGCTTGCGCTGTGGCTGACTCGCGGTGGACGCATCCCGGACAAGCGTTGGTTCGGATGGTTTGCGCTGCTGACGATTCCGACTCCGTTCCTGGCCAACATCTCCGGGTGGGTGTTCACCGAGATGGGCCGCCAGCCCTGGATCGTGGCCCCGAACCCAACCGGTGACCCCAACGTTCGGCTCACCGTCGCAACCGCGGTGTCCAACCTGACCACCGCCACGGTCGTCACCTCCCTGGTGACATTCACGCTTGTCTACGCGGTGCTCGCGGTCATCTGGTTTTGGCTGCTCAAACGCTACATAGTCGAGGGCCCGCTGGAACACGACGCCGAGCCTGCTCCACCACGCGCACCCGACGACGACGAGGTAGCACCTCTGTCGTTCGCCTATTGAGACCGGGCAAGGCCCAAGCCACCAACTCAAGAGAAGGGAGCTGACCGTTGGGACTCCAAGAGTTGTGGTTCGCTGTCATCGCGGTGCTGTTCCTTGGATTCTTCATCCTCGAGGGATTCGACTTCGGCGTAGGCATGCTGATGGCACCCTTCGCACATTTCGGCACGGGTGATCCGGAGATCCACCGGCGCACCGCTCTCAACACCATTGGACCGGTTTGGGACGGCAACGAGGTGTGGCTGATCACCAGCGGCGCGGCCATGTTCGCCGCATTTCCCGGCTGGTACGCCACGGTGTTCTCCACGCTGTACTTGCCGCTGCTGGCCATCTTGTTCGGCATGATCGTGCGCTCGGTGGCCATCGAGTGGCGCGGCAAGGTCGATGACCCAAAGTGGCGTGCGCTGGCCGACTTCGGCATTGCAGCCGGGTCCTGGTTGCCGGCCATACTCTGGGGCGTCGCATTCGCCATCCTGGTGCGAGGCCTGCCCGTCGATGCCAACGGTCGCGTGGCCCTGTCGATCGGCGATGTGCTCAACGCGTACACCCTGTTGGGCGGATTGGCCACCGCCGGCCTGTTTCTGTTCTACGGGGCGGTGTTTGTCGCCTTGAAGACGGCGGGCCCGATTCGCGACGACGCATACCGGTTTGCCGTCGTGTTGTCGCTTCCCGTCACGGTCCTGGTCGCCGGATTTGGGGTTTGGACCCAGTTGGCTTATGGCAAGCAGTGGACCTGGGCCTTGCTGGGGGTGGCCGTGGTTGCGCAGCTGGCGGCGGTGCTGCTGGTCTGGCGACGCGTATCCGATGGCTGGGCGTTCCTCTGCATCGCGGTGGTAGTGGCGGCCGTGGTGCTCCTGCTGTTCGGTGCCCTATACCCGAATCTGGTGCCGTCGACGCTCAACGAGCGATGGAACGTAACGATCTACAACGCCTCCTCGACGCCCTACACGCTCAAGATCATGACCTGGGTTACCGCGTTGTTCGCCCCGCTGACGGTGGTCTACCAGGCCTGGACGTACTGGGTCTTCCGGCAGCGGATTTCGGCCGAGCGGATACCGCCGTCGATAGGTCTGGCTAGGCGCCCCTCCTGACCGCAAGGGCCTCGACCACCCGCGCGCCGCTGGACCCGCGGCTGTGGCGGGCGTCGGCCGCGTTGCGGTGCTATCTGATCGCCTCGGTGACCTGCGGAGTGGTCATCTCGGGCTGTGCCATTGCGTCGGCGATCGTGCTGGCGAGCATGGTCGCGCGCGTCGCCAGCGACCCCTCGGCACGGTGTCTACGCTGCTGGCTGGGCTCGCTGTTGATGTTGTCGGCGCTGTGGGCGTTGCGCGCGGTGACGCACTGGCTGCAGGCGCGCCTGGGCCAGCGCGGGGCCAGCGCGGTGATCGCCGAGCTCAGTGGGCAGGTGCTGGAGTCGGTGACGGCCCACCAGCCCAACGAATTGGCGGCACAACGCGATGCCGCCGCGGTGGTGGTAACCCGCGGACTGGACGGCTTGCGACCCTATTTCACCGGTTACCTGCCCACGCTGTTTCTTGCGGCGATCCTGACCCCGGCCACCGTGGTGATGATCGCGGTCTACGACGTGAAGTCGGCGCTGATCGCGGTGATCACCCTTCCACTGATCCCGGTCTTCATGGTCTTGATCGGGTTGGCTACCGCTGAGCGGTCAGCGGCGGCTCTGGCCGCAATGGCCACCTTGCAGGCCCGATTGCTGGATCTGATCGCCGGAATCCCCACCCTGCGGGCGCTGGGCCGAGCCTCCGGCCCTGAACAACGCATCGCCGAGCTCAGCGCCGCGCATCGGCGCTCGGCCCTGGCGACACTGCGAATTGCCTTCTTGTCAGCTCTGGTGCTCGAACTGCTGGCGACTCTGGGCGTGGCTGTGATTGCCGTCAGCATCGGACTGCGCTTGGTGTTCGGTGAAATGACACTGACCGCCGGTCTCACAGTGTTACTGCTGGCCCCGGACGTGTACTGGCCGCTGCGCCGCATTGGCGTGGAGTTTCACGCCGCCCAGGACGGGAAATCCGCGGCCGACCAGGCATTCACGCTCATCGGCGAAACGGCTTGCACCCCACCGGCTCGACGAGCGGTAACCGCCCGTGAGGCGACGATCCACCTCCAAAATCTCAGCGTCACCGGACGCGACGGCCGATCACCACACAACTTGACCGCCACCATCGAACCCGGCCAGGTGACGGTGCTGACCGGACAAAACGGCGCGGGCAAGAGCACCACATTGCAGCTGATCGCGGGGCTCACCACGCCGTCAAACGGGCGGCTTACCGTCGCTGGAATCGACATCAGCGAGCTGGATCCCGTCGACTGGTGGCGCCAGTTGTCCTGGTTGCCGCAGCGTTCGGTGCTGATCCCCGGAACGGTCCGTGACAACCTGGTGCTACTTGGTGAGCCGGCCGATTTGGACAGCGCCTGCGCGGCGTCGGGCTTCGACGCGGTCCTGGCTGAGCTCCCGGACGGATTGGACACGGTGCTGGGCCGAGACGGCGTCGGTTTGTCGCTGGGGCAGCGACAACGTTTGGCCCTGGCCCGCGTCCTGGGATCGCCTTCCCCGGTGCTGCTACTCGACGAGCCCACCGCACACCTGGACTCGCGCACCGAGGAGCAAGTGCTGCAGGCCATCGCCGAACGGGCCCGCACCGGTGCGACCGTGGTGGTGGTCGGACATCGCGAACCGGTGGTTGCCATCGGCGACCAGGTAGTCGAGGTAACCCGCGACGGACTCGATACTCAGGCCGGCTATGTCCCGGTCTGATTCCCTATCGGCCGCATACGACCTGTTGCGTCCGAGGCTGCCCCGGGTGCTCGCCGCGATCGCCCTGGGGGTGTTGTCCCTGGGCAGCGCCCTGGCACTGGCCGGCGTGTCGGCCTGGCTGATAACCCGGGCATCGCAGATGCCGCCGGTGCTTGACCTATCGATCGCCGTCGTCGCGGTGCGGACGTTCGCGATCTCGCGGGGCGTTCTGCACTATTGCGAACGACTGGCCACCCACGACATCGCGCTACGCGCGGCAGGCACCGCGCGTGCCCGGATCTATCAGCGACTAGCCGAAGGACCGGTAGCAGCGGCATTCCGGTTATCCAGCGGCGACCTGGTGGCGCGCGTCGGTAGCGACGTTGACACCTTGGCTGACGTGCTGGTGCGCGCCCTGGTTCCGGTGGGCGTGGCGGCGGTGCTGGCACCGGCTGCGATCGGGGTGGTCGCGGTCATATCACTGCCGGCAGCTGCCGTGTTGACGATGTGCTTCATCGTGGCCGGGATAATTGCGCCGTCGCTTGCCCGCAGAGCGGCGCAATCACAGGAAGCGCTGGCCCGCCAGCATCATGCCGGCCGGGATGAGTCGGCGATGGTCGCCCTCGAACATGCCCCCGAGCTCCGGGTCGGCGGCGTGCTACCTGCAGTGATCGCGAAATCACAACGGCAACAACATGCCTGGGGCGAGGCCATGGATGCGGCGGCGCGTCCCGCCGCGATCGCCGAAGCCGTACCGACAGCGGCAATCGGAACAAGCGTGCTCGGAGCGGTGGTGGCCGGAATCCTCATGGCCCCCACCGTCGCGCCCACCACCCTGGCGGTCCTGATGTTGTTGCCCCTGTCTGCCTTCGAGGCCACGAACGCTCTCCCGGCCGCTGCGGTTCAGCTGACCCGGTCCCGAATCGCGTTGCACCGGTTGATCGAACTCGCTGGGCGCGACGTCAACCCGCCGACCGATACCGCGATCGCAACGCTGGAATCCCCCACGCTCGGCCAGCTGTCAGCGGATATCTATTCCGGCCATTCACGGGCCCACGCCACCCGGACCACGATCGAGCTGTCACCGGGGGCTCCGCTGGCCGTCACGGGCCCCAGCGGCTCCGGAAAGACGACCCTACTAATGACCCTGGCCGGGCTGCTATCGCCGCTACAGGGGCAGGTGCTATTGAACGGAATCAGTCTGACCCGGTTCGATGACGCCGAATTACGCAGCACCATTGGGTTTTTCGCTGAAGACGCGCACATCTTCGCGACTACCGTGCGCGACAACTTGCTGGTTGTCCGCGGAGATTGCACCGATGACGAGCTGGTGACCACCCTGGATAGGGTCGGCCTCGGCGCGTGGCTCGCCGGTCTTCCCCACGGCCTGTCGACGGTCTTGATCGGTGGCGCGCAGGCGGTCTCCGCGGGCCAGCGCCGACGGCTCCTGCTCGCCCGCGCAGCGCTTTCGCCTGCCCAGATCGTGCTCCTCGACGAACCCACCGAGCACCTCGACGCAATCGACGCCGATCGCATTCTTCGTTACCTCCTATCCTCGGAGACCGGTCTGCTACCCGTCGCCAAGACCATCGTGGTGGCCACCCACCACCTCTCCGAAAACATTCGGTGTGACCGAATGAACATCCCTTCCCGGCAAGAGGTTTCACCGAAGGTGACGCCGGCGCGGCATGAACTCCAGTGAGAGCAGTACGACCAGCAGCGGAATGACCTGAGTCACGGTGATCAACGCATACCGCCGCTGGTCGAGCGCGTGGAACTTGCACAGGTAGCGGTACAGCGACTCGAGGGAGATCAAGGGGTCAAGCAAGTGGATCAACAGGTAGAACAGGCGCTGCGGCCGGCTACGGTGACACTCGTCGAAGATTTCCGGAAACGCCGCGAATGCCAGTGACAGTCGCTGCGCCCCCGCGTCTTTGGCAGCAATGATCATGTCGACGCTGAGCCGTTCGTCGATCCCGTTCGGGGCCCCACTCCGACGCCACGGCACATCCAGGGAGTAGTCGCTACCGCGCCCGGCCGTCGTGAACCGGTCAAATCCCTGTACCCGCCCGGAAACATCGCGAGCAATGATCAGCTGCACCCCGGGGTATGTACCTTCGAGCACGCCGTCCAGACTCATGCAGAAGCCACGGTCGTTTCGGGCCCCTTTGGGTGATGCCAGCAGCATCTCGGCCAGCTCTGCCCGCCGTGTGTCGTCGAGCTCCTGCTCGGCCACGATTTCGGTGGTGATGCCCGCGTTGCGGGTGCGCTTGACGGCCTGACGCAGGTTGCGGAACTTTCGGCCCACCATGGCGAAGCTCCGCACGTCGATGACGACATCGCAACCGATGGGAACCGCGCGCAGGGATTGGCCGACCACCGCACGGTCGGCCCATAGGTCAAGCCGCCGCTCGCTGCAAGCCAAGACCGCGATCCGCCAGCCGTGGGTGTGACACATGGCGGCGAAGTCGGCGATCAGTTGCGGAAACTGCGATTCCGCACCAATGGGGTCGCCGGCGACGACCGCAAAACCCATCCGCGTCCGATATGCCAGCGCCGCGGTGCCGGCCGCGTTGAAGTGATAGCACTTGCCCGCCTGCATCGCGAACGGCGCCAACGGATCCGCACTGGTGGCGTTGATCAAGGCCCACACTCGCGGTAGTTCCTCGGGCCGCGGATGCGCCGACGTTGGCCACATCAGCACCAGTCCCGATCCGGCGATCAATAGTTCACCGGCCAGACTAAAAGACAACACATGCGCGCCCAAGCCAAGGACCAGGATCAAGGCGGCCACAATCGCATGCATCGCAGTCACCGGGCGCCCCAGGAAGATGCCTCGCGCGATCAGCGCCACCGCGGCCAGCACCGTCAACGACCAGCTCAGCCGGCCAGCGGCCTGCCAATCCTCGTGCCGGTAGTTTCGGGCCAGCAACGCAATGAGCCAGCAGGCCGCGCAGAACACCGCCAGTGCCCCAACGCAGCGGGCGGTGACAGAGTCGACGTTGACGACAACGCGTTCGCGTGCCCGAACGCGCGGCACAACCTCGACCGACGATCCGTCCACACTCACCTCCCGACAGCGCGATTCTCAGCTGGGCGGTGCGCCTACTACCAGGAACGTTACGCCTGAGCAGAGCCGGACCGGCCCAAGTTCAGGTGCTTGTCGTCGCCGCTGCGCGCATCCTCGCGCGGGGTCTATCGTCGTGCGGCGGGGAAATACTTCAGCACGCCTTCCTGCACCACCGTCGCCACCGGCTGGCCGGTGCGATTGAAGAAGTGCCCAGTGCCCAGGCCGCGTGAGTCTGCCGCCACCGGTGACGATGTGGAATACAGCACCCAATCGTTGAAGTCGACCTGCCGGTGAAACCACACCGAATGGTTGGCCGAGGCGGCGAAAATGCGGTCAAACCCCCAGGACAGGCCGTGGGTGGTGATCACCGAGTCCAGCACGGTGGTATCCGAGGAATACAGCATCGTCGCGGTGTGCAGGATCGGATCGTCGGGCAGTTTACCCAAAGCCTTTACCCAGACCCGGTTGTAGTGCAGCCGCTCCCCTTTGTCACGCATCACCCAGGACGGATCGTTGGTGTAGCGCCATTCGATCGGCTGCAGCGCGTTGACGAAGTGCGGAACGGTCTCCTCGTAGCCGCGCAGCAGCTCGCCAATGGGCGGGCGAGTTTCTGGATCGGCCACCGGCGGCGGCTCGACACCATGCTCGAGCCCACGCCCGCCCGACATGTAGGAGATCATCGCCGAGGACAGCAGCGTCCCATTCTGCACCGCGTCGATCCGTCGATTGGCGAAACGACGCTCGTCGCGCAGCCGCACCACCTGGAATTCGATGTCTTTCGTCGTGTCGCCACCGTTGATGAAGTGCACCGAGAGCGCGCTGGGCGCTAGATCGTCTCGAAGCAACGTGCGGCTGCTGGCAACAAATGACTGAGCCATCAGCAGCCCACCGAATGTTCGCATCGGGTTCTTGCTGGGATGGGCCCCGATGAACCGATCATCCGCGACGCGTTTGAGGTCTAGGACCGCGAGCAGTTCCTCGAAGTCCGACTTGGCTTCGTCTCGCACGTTGGGCTCATCGCCGGCCGGCATGGGCTCGCTCTCCTCCAGATTCGGTGGCCGAGCTCAGGCGGCGCTTCGCGGTCGCACGGATTCCTGGGTGGGACTCAATTCCCCGGCTCCTGGGCCAGGTTAGACGTCGTCCTCACCGATCCGGTGCACGTGAATCAGATTGGTCGAACCCACGGTCCCCGGCGGTGCACCCGCGACGATGACCACCAGATCACCACGCTTGTAGCGGCCGAGTTCTAGCAGCGATTTGTCGACCTGCCGAATCATGCCGTCAGTCGAGTCCATCTCCGGGACGATGAAAGTCTCGGTGCCCCAGGTCATCGCGAGCTGACTGCGCACCTCGGGCCAAGCGGTGAAGGCCAGCAGCGGCAATGGGGTATGCAGCCGAGCAAGCCGTCGCACGGTATCGCCGGACTGAGTGAAGGCGACCAACGCCTTGGCGTCGAGTCGTTCACCGATGTCGCGGGCCGCATAGGAGATCACTCCCCGCTTGGTGCGCGGCACATGGGTCAACGGCGGGGCCGCCGTCGAGTTCTCTTCAACCGCGCAGACGATGCGCGACATCGTCCGGACCGCAGCAAGTGGGTACTTGCCCACCGAGGTCTCACCGGACAGCATCAGGGCATCGGCGCCGTCAAGCACGGCGTTGGCGACGTCAGAGGCCTCGGCACGGGTGGGCCGCGAGTTCTCGATCATCGAGTCGAGCATCTGGGTCGCCACGATCACCGGTTTGGCGTTCTCCCGGGCGATCTGGATGGCCCGCTTCTGTACCAGCGGGACCTCTTCCAGCGGCAGCTCTACCCCCAGGTCGCCGCGGGCCACCATGACGGCGTCGAATGCCAACACGATGGCTTCGAGATTGTCGATCGCTTCGGGCTTTTCCAGCTTCGCGATCACCGGAACTCGCCGGCCGATCCGGTCCATCACCTCATGCACGAGTTCCACGTCCGAAGGCGACCGCACGAAGGACAGCGCGACCATGTCGACACCCAGGTTGAGCGCGAACGTGAGGTCGTCGATGTCCTTCTCCGATAGCGCCGGCGCAGATACATTCATCCCCGGCAGGGAGATTCCCTTGTTGTTGCTGACCGGGCCGCCTTCTACGACTGTGCAGACCACGTCGTTGCCGTCGATGTGATCGACGATCAATCCGACCTTGCCGTCATCAACGAGCACTCGGTCACCGGCTACCGCATCCTGGGCCAGCCTCTTGTAGGTGGTGGATACCCGGTCACGGCACCCTTCACACTCCTCGACCGTGATCCGGACCGTGTCCCCGTCAGCCCAATAGGTCGGCCCATCAGCGAAGCGGCCCAACCTGATCTTCGGGCCTTGCAGATCGGCGAGCACGCCGACCGCACGCCCCGTGGCGTCAGAGGCAGCACGCACGCGTTCATATGCGGCTTCGTGATCCGCGTAGTCGCCATGGCTGAAGTTCATTCGGGCGACGTCCATTCCGGCTTCGACCAGCTCTTTGACCAAGTCGTCCTGTTGCGTAGCCGGCCCGAGGGTGCAGACGATCTTTCCGCGTCTAGTCACGCCGTCAAAGCATAGTCGTGGTTGTGAGTCGCCGGTGTTTCGCACTGATATCGGCCCGGATTGGATCCGCGGATCATCAACCGCGGCTTCGCTCACCGTTAGTGCAACGGAGTCCTCTGGCGGGGCACCAAAACCCGCGGTGACCAAGGCACATCGTCACCCGCGTCCACCGCCGCCAACCTCGGATGCGGGGCTGGATCCGGCGCTGGAAGTCTGCGCTGCCCGGGCAACTTTGGGATCCGGGCCAGCGCGGCGCGGGTCGACGCACGCGCGGGCCCGCCGCCAGCCGAACGCGAGTTTCAGCTCAACAGCCCCGCGGGCAAGGGCGTGCGCGGGTCCGGCGGAGATGTCGGACACGCCTCTTGCAAAAGGTGCCGAACAATTCCCAGTTTGAGAAACTGGTCACATGGGCAACTACAGCGGCATGAATGCATCTCACGTCGTCCGTTTCCTAGGGCCGGCGGTGATAACGGCTTGCGACCTCAGCGCTTCCGTGTTTTCTGCCGTCGCCATTCCGTCTGCATCCGCCGAGCCATGCCCCGATGTCGAGGTGGTGTTTGCCCGCGGCACCGGCGAACCGCCCGGCCTTGGCCCCACCGGCCAGGCATTCGTCAACTCTCTGCGTTCGCACATCGGCGGGCGATCACTCGACGTGTACCCGGTCAACTATCCGGCCAGCGACAACTGGGACACCGGCCTGGACGGCATCAGAGATGCGGGCACTCATGTCGTTTCGATGGCGGGACAATGCCCCCAGACCAAGATGGTGCTGGGCGGCTACTCACAGGGCGCAGCGGTGGTGGGCTTTGTCACCTCTGCTGCGGTGCCAGCCGGAGTCGATCCCGCGACCGTCCCCAAGCCGCTGCAACCGGATGTGGCTGAGCACGTCGCTGCGGTGGTCCTGTTCGGCATGCCGAATGTGCGGGCCATGGACTTTCTGGGTGAACCCGCCGTTGAAATCGGCCCTGCCTACCAGGCGAAGACCATCAAGGTCTGCGTCCCCGAGGATCCGGTTTGTTCCGACGGCCTCAATTTCGCCGCGCATAATGCCTACGCCGACGACGGGGCCGTGGTCGATCAGGGGGTGGCGTTTGCCGCCAGCCGACTCGGTGGAGACCCAGGCGGGCCGGTGCCGGCTCCGTCGTCCGGTTTCGGCAACTGAGGACGGTGCCCTCGACCGCGGTCAAGGACCATAGACGGCGGGCACCAGCGGAAATCCGGGCAGGTTGCGCAGCACCGTCCATACGATCATCGCTACCCCGACCACGATCATCGCCGCTAGCGGCAGCGATGTGCGGCCCCGGCGTCGGCGCAGCAGGGCCCACGCTCCCAGCACAGGGATCCCGACAAGCAGGAAGATGTTGTCGTTGATGCTGGCCACCAGGTCACCGTGCAACAGGTCATGCACCATCCGTAGGCCGCCGCAGGCGGGACAATCCCAACCGGTGAGCCACTTGAACGGACACGCTGGGTAGGCCGAATTCGCGCCGTGCGGGTCGACCAAACCGATGTAGCCAAGGGCCGCGGCCAACAATCCGGCCGACGCTACGGCGCCATAGCGGCCGGGGCGCTGGCTATGTACATCGCGCCGCCCCGGCTCGGCGCAGCCCTGACTAGGTTCCATCACGCAACGGGCGACCCCACGGGTCGCTGACTTTGTCGGTCAAGATCAGCACCGCGTCAATGACACCCCAGACCAAGGCGCCTAGGCCACACGTCAACCAGCCCACAAGTAATTGCGCGATACCCATCCCGGTGTGACCCATGTAGATCCGGCCGATGCCCGCGATTCCGAACAGCCCCAGTAGCTGCAGCAACCCCGCAACCGTCTTCGACTTATCTGAAAACGGCTGGCCGGTAACGGGATGCCGGCCAAAAGGCGCCGCTGGGTCGTAGTAACTGCGGGGCGCCGAGTAGTCCGGATAGTACGGCGGCGGAAATGGCGGTGGGTATCCCGGTTGCTGTCCGGGACCAGCGCCGCCGCCGGCCCACGACTGGTCAGTCACCATTTCAGCATGCCAGATCCGATGAGCTGGTGCCCGAGCCGCTCGCCGAACTTGGCGGCCTGACGGCTACCGGCCCGAACGACGCATCCGGTTCCTCAGCCGCCACGCCAACCTTGCCGGGTTGGGCCGGTATCGCCGTCCACCGCCGCGCTCGGAGGCGGGCCCTCGCCGTCGCCAGCCGAGGTTTGGTCGGAGCCCTGCTCGATAGTTTGGCTCTGCTCCAACTCACTTTGGGTGTCGGATTCACCGGACGAAGTGTCCTCGGCCGAGTCCTCCGGTGCGGACTCGTCGGCTTCGGGCTCCTCGGAGTCTGCGGCGGGCTCGGGCGACTCATCGCCGGATTCTTCGGCTTCGGTTGCCGTGGCGTCAACGTCAACGTCAGCGTCCTCGGCCGCGACAGCGTCGAGATCGTCGCTCGCCGGCTCGGCGGGCTCGCCATCACCCTCGTCGGCGTCCGTCGCTTCAGCGGCCGCCACCGCCTCCGCTTCGGGCTCTTGGGGTTCGATCTCTTCGATATCTGCTTGCTCGACCACGACCTCGGGTTCTGCCGCGGTGGAGTCGTCGTCTGGCTCAGCATCGGCCTCGCCTGCCTCGTCAACCCCCTTTTGGCCACCATCTATGGCCTGCGCTGTCTTGTCCTCGGCCTCAGACCCCTCGGCCTCAGCGACCTCTTCTGCCTCTTTTGGCTCGTCCTCGCCCGCCTCAGCCTCTTCGGCCTCAGCGGCCACTTCGACCTCACCCTCGACCGCCTCGGCAGCCTCTATCTCACCCACCTCGGGTGCCTCAGCCTCAGCCGCCTCGTCAACCGCCTCTACCTCACCCACCTCAGCCTCTTCAGCCTCAGCAGCCGCCTCAACCTCGCCCTCGACCGCCTCAGCAACCTCTACCTCACCCGACTCAGCCTCTTCAGCCTCCTCAACCTCGCCCTCGACCGCCTCAGCAACCTCTACCTCACCCGGCTCAGCCTCTTCAGCCTCCTCAACCTCACCCTCGACCGCCTCAGCAACCTCTACCTCACCCGACTCAGCCTCTTCAGCCTCCTCAACCTCACCCTCGACCGCCTCAGCAACCTCTACCTCACCCGACTCAGCCTCTTCAGCCTCCTCAACCTCACCCTCGACCGCCTCAGCAACCTCTACCTCACCCGGCTCAGCCTCTTCAGCCTCCTCAACCTCACCCTCGACCGCCTCAGCAACCTCTACCTCACCCGGCTCAGCCTCTTCAGCCTCCTCAACCTCACCCTCGACCGCCTCAGCAACCTCTACCTCACCCACCTCAGCCTCAGGCGCCTCAGCCTCAGCAGCCTCGCCAACCTCACCCTCGACCGCGTCGGACGCTTCGTATCGGCTGTCGACTCATCTCCGGCGACCGCCGAACCAACGGTTTCTGGTTCGGCGACTTCGGCCGCCTTGGCCGTTTCTGCCAGTCCGGTTGGCTCGTCGCCTTCCGTATCGCCAGCTGGCGCTGCGGCGGTCGCGACCTCGCCGGCAGGTTCGGGTTCGGGCACTTCGTCAGCAGCGGCGGCCGTACCACGCACGCTTGCCGGATCCTCGCGGCCTTTGGGCGCCAAGATGATGTAGACAACTGCGCCAATGAACACGAACGTCGACGTGAAAGAGTTGATTCGGATGCCAGCGATGTGTGTAGCGGTGTCGTCGCGCAACAACTCGACGCAGAACCGCCCGACGCAATACAAGGCCACATAGGACGCGAACAATCGACCGTGACCGATTGTGAAGCGGCGGTCCAGATAGATCAACGCGGCGAATACCAGCAGGTTCCAAATCAACTCGTAGAGGAACGTCGGTTGCACCACGACCGCGACCTGCCCGGTCGAGACGCCGTCGAGCGAATGAACGTCGACGAATCCGGAGGGATCCCGACGATAGAAAATCTCCAGGCCCCACGGCACCGTGGTCTCGCGGCCGTACAGCTCCTGGTTGAAGTAATTCCCGAGCCGACCGATCGCTTGGCCCATCACCACGCCTGGTGCGACCGCGTCCAAGAAGGCAGGTAGTGGAATTCCGCGACGACGACAGCCGATCCAGGCTCCAACGGTGCCCAGCGTCACTGCACCCCAGATACCGAGGCCGCCATCCCAGATGCGCAGCGCCGCGCCCAACCCGGCGCCGCCTTCGCCAAAGTATGTCTGCCAGTCGGTGCTCAGGTGGTACAGACGCCCGCCGATCAAACCAAACGGGACCATCCACAAAGCGATGTCGTAGATCACCCCGCGCTCACCGCCGCGTGCGGCGAAACGCCGGTCACCGATCATCAGGCCCATAACGATCCCGATGATGATGAAGAATGCGTACGCGCGAATCGGCAGTGGCCCGAGATGCCAGACGCCACGCGGCGGACTGGGGAAATACGCAAGTACGGTCGCCGTCATGGCGAGTTCCTCTGGCGAACGCCAGCGGCAAGTTCCTCCGTCAGTGAGCGCAAACTCGGCAATCCGTCGCCCAACGCCGATACCAACGCCGATCCCACGATGACACCGTCGGCGTAGCGGCCGATCTCGGCGGCCTGTTCCCGCGACCGCACCCCCAAACCAACACCGACGGGTATGTCAGACACCGCCTTGACCCTCGCCACCAGATCGGGCGCAGCGTTCGACACAGCGTCGCGCGCGCCGGTCACCCCCATGGTCGACGCGGCATATACAAACCCGCGTGACGCCGCGACGGTGTTGGCCAGGCGTTCGGGTGTTGACGACGGCGCCACCAGAAAGATGCGGTCCAGCCCGTGTTCATCGGAGGCGGCAAGCCACTGTTGGGCCTCGTCGGGGATGAGGTCGGGAGTGATCAGCCCGTGCCCGCCGGCGGCCGCCAGATCCCGTGCGAATGCATCGACCCCGTACCGCAGCACCGGGTTCCAGTACGTCATCACAACGGCACGCCCGCCGGCCTTGCTTATCGATTCGACCGCGGTCAACGCGTCCCGGACTCGCACTCCCCCGCTCAGCGCCGCCTCGGTAGCCCGCTGGATAGTCGGGCCATCCATGCCCGGATCCGAGTAGGGAACGCCGACTTCGACTATGTCGCAACCTGATTCGACGAGCTCAGTCATCGCTCGCACCGATGTGTTCACGTCGGGGTAACCGGTGGGCAGATATCCGATCAACGCCGCGCGATTTTCTGCGCGGCACGAATCGAAAAGCGGTCCCAGCCTGCTGGCTTCGCGTTGTTCAACAGTCATGATCAAACCGACTTGTTCGCGCTGCCGCCAGGCGTCAGCAGACCGAACCATTTGGCGGCCGTTTCGACATCCTTGTCGCCCCGCCCCGACAAATTCACCACAATCACCGCACCCTTTCCCAGCTCACGACCCAGCTTGAGAGCACCGGCCACCGCATGGGCGGATTCGATGGCGGGGATGATGCCTTCCATCCGGCATAGCAGGCCGAATGCCTCCATCGCCTCGGAGTCGGTAATCGGCTGGTAAGTGACGCGCCCGATGTCCTTGAGCCAGGCATGTTCGGGGCCGACCCCGGGATAGTCCAGACCCGCTGAGATCGAATGGGATTCGATGGTTTGACCGTCTTCGTCCTGCAGCAAGTAGGAGAAGGAGCCCTGGAACGCTCCGGGCGAACCACCGGCAAACGTCGCCGCGTGCCGACCCGTCTCGACGCCGTCGCCTGCCGCCTCAAATCCCACCAATCGAACATCGGGATCGTCGAGAAATGCATGAAAGATCCCGATTGCATTGGATCCTCCACCGACGCATGCCACGACCGCATCAGGCAGCTTGCCCGCCTGACCTTGGATCTGCACACGAGCCTCCATGCCGATGATCCGCTGAAAATCGCGAACCATGGTCGGGAAGGGATGGGGCCCAGCCGCGGTACCAAAGCAGTAGTAGGTGCGATCGGCGTTGGTGACCCAATCCCGGAATGCCTCATTGATGGCGTCTTTGAGGGTTTTTGAACCGGTTTCCACGGCGACGACCTCAGCGCCGAGCAACCGCATCCTGGCTACGTTGAGCGCCTGACGCGCGGTGTCAACGGCCCCCATGTAGATGACACATTCCAGGCCCAGCAGCGCACACGCGGTGGCCGTAGCCACACCATGCTGTCCGGCGCCGGTCTCGGCGATCACCCGGGTCTTCCCCATCCGGCGGGCCAGCAATGCCTGACCGAGCACATTGTTGATTTTGTGAGAGCCGGTGTGGTTTAGGTCTTCTCGCTTCAGGAAGATTCGAGCTGAGCCAGCGTGCTCGCTGAGCCTGGTGGCTTCGTACAGCGGCGACGGCCGACCGGCGTAGTGCGTTTGCAGCCGATCGAGCGTGTCCAGGAAGTCCTGGTTTACCCGCTCTTTCTCGTACGCGACGGTGACCTCTTCGATCACCGCCATGAGCGCCTCTGGGACGTAACGGCCACCGTAGGCGCCGAAATGCCCGCCTGAATCGGGATCGTGGGAGGTCCGTTCTGCAATCGCGGAACTGGTCCGCGGCAGGTCCGGGCGAGATAGGTCAGCCATCACCGAAGCTCAACGGGCACGATTGTCATCCCCGGTTAGCGGGCTGGTTTTGGGCAGGACGGATGGGTGCCTGCGGTGACCAGATCAGCAACCGCCGCCCGTGGGTCACCACTCTTGACCAGCCCTTCGCCGACCAACACGGCGTCTGCGCCAGCACCGGCATACGCCAGCAGATCATTGGTGCCGCGCACGCCGGACTCGGCAATCCTGATCACGTTGCTGGGTAATCCCGGAGCGATTCGCGCGAAGCAGTCCCGGTCCACCTCCAAGGTGGTGAGATCGCGCGCATTGACGCCGATGACCTTGGCCCCCGCCTTCAATGCCCGGTCCGCCTCCTGCTCGGTGTGCACCTCGACAAGCGCGGTCATCCCCAGCGATTCGGTCCGGTCCAGCATGGACACCAGCGCTGACTGGTCCAATGCGGCGACAATGAGCAGCAGCATGTCCGCACCGTGCGCCCGCGCCTCATGGATCTGATAGGGCTGAACCACAAAGTCTTTGCGCAATAGCGGAATAGAGACTGCCGCGCGCACCGCATCGAGATCGTCGAGCGAACCCTGAAAACGCCGGCCCTCGGTCAACACACTGATGATGCGCGCGCCGCCATCCTCATAGGCACGCGCCAGCTTGGCGGGGTCGGTGATGGGCGCCAACGAGCCAGCAGATGGGCTGGCACGCTTCACCTCGGCGATGACACCAATACCCGGCTGACGCAGGGCGGCCATCACGTCCAGTGGCGGCGGCGCCGCCGCGGCGGCGGCCTTGATCTCGGTCATGCCGACAAGCGCCTCGCGCGCGGCAACGTCGGCCCGGACTCCCTCGAGAATCGAGTCAAGCACTGTTGCCGGACTCATGCCTGTCGTTTCCTTCCGATTTAAACCAGGCTCTACAGCCGATTTACGACGACGTCCATGAAGGGTAGCGACCGTCGGCGCACCCTTGTTCACCGACCCTCGGTGTCTGGCTCAGGCGGCCGATCGGTAGGGTCCTGGCCCTCGTCCAGAGCATCCCAGATCGTGCGCTCCGACATGTCCAATTCCGCGCTCTTCGACGCCTTTTCCGTGGCTATAGCCGCGTCCTGGGCACGCGCCACGGAACGACGGGAAGCGGGCGACGCGTACTTTGTGGCGTTGTCGCCGAGTGATTCGACGATCGATGCCGAGCGCATCAACAACGCCGCGGCGGCCAGCGTGCACACGGCAGCGCCCACCGCGAGTCCCGCCCCCACGTAGTGCCTCCCGCTACCCACCAACGTGATCACCGAGACTTGAGCGAGCTCGGCCCCACGCAGTGCGACATCGGGAATCACCCACAGACTGACACCGAGATATCCGACCGCGAGGCTCACCATCGCCAGCAAGGCCGCTAGCCCCCGCAGTGGCCAGCCACGCACTGCCAGCGCCGCGACCGCGGCGGCCAACATCAGAAGCGCCATGGGCAGCAGCGCGGTGGACCACGTCGCGCCCGACAGGGTCACCTCCTTGGGCGGGCCGAGTCCGTCGAATGACCGGATGACAACCCACCCCAACCGCGAAGCAATCCACAGCACGCCGGCCGAGATCACCAGCAACAACTGGGCGATCCCGATCATTAGTCGGCTGTTCCGCCGCGCCCGGCGGTCATTCCCGGTATCAGTCACTGCACGCCGCATCCGGACGGGCCAGGGTCTCAGCGGCCGCAATCGCATTCAGTACCGCCCGCGCTTTGTTTCGCGCTTCGTTGTATTCGTAGGGCCCGTTGGAGTCGGCCACGACACCACCACCGGCTTGGACGTACGCCGTGCCGTTACGCATCAGCGCGGTGCGGATAGCGATTGCGAAATCAGCATTCCCGGCGAAATCGAGGTAGCCGACCACACCGCCGTACAAACCACGGCGAGTTTTCTCCATCTCTTCGATCAGCTCCATGGCCCGGACTTTGGGAGCACCAGACAGCGTCCCGGCCGGGAAGCACGCGGTCACCGCATCCAAAGCGCTGTGGCCCGCGTCGAGCAGACCTGTCACGGTGGAGACCAGGTGCATGACGTGGCTATAACGCTCGATGTGGCTGTAGTCCTCAACGCGAACCGTGCCCGGTATACACACCCGTCCAAGGTCGTTGCGCCCCAGATCGACCAGCATCAGGTGCTCAGCCAGTTCTTTCTGGTCGGCCAGCAACTCCTTCTCCAGGAGCTGATCCTCTTCGTCGGTCTCACCACGCCAGCGGGTTCCGGCGATCGGGTGAGTCGTTGCGCAGCCGTCATGAACGGTGACCAACGCCTCCGGGCTTGACCCAACAATCGAAAACTCAACCGAGCCATGGTCATTCGGAACCTGAATCAAGTACATGTAGGGACTCGGATTGGTGACCCGCAGGATTCGGTAGACGTCGATCGGGTCCACCGTGGTGTCCATCTCAAAACGCTGCGACGGCACCACCTGAAAAGCTTCGCCGGCAGCAATCTCTTCCACCAGGTGCTCGACGATCGCGCCGTACTCCTCGACGGTGCGCTGAGCACGGTAGTGGGGCTCCGGTCGGCTAAAAGTGGCCACCGACGACGGCAAAGGCTTACTCAGGGCAGCGGTCATCACATCCAGCCGGGCGATGGCATCGTCATAGGCCCAATCGACTCGCTCGTCGGTGCCATCCCAATTCACCGCATTGGCGATCAGGGTGATCGTGCCTTCGTGGTGGTCGACCGCCGCCAAATCTGTAGCCAGCAACAACAGCATCTCGGGAAGATGCAAATCATCCACGGCCAGGTTCGGCAGACGCTCGAGCCGGCGCACCATGTCGTAGGCGAAGAAGCCGACCATGCCGCCGGACAGCGGCGGAAGCCCCGGCATCACGCCCGTGGCAAGCACCTCCAAGGTGGACTGCAAGGCGCGCAGCGGGTCCCCACCGGTCGGAGCGCCCTCGGGCGCGGTACCCAGCCACACCGCTTCGCCGTCCCGCACGGTCAATGCTGTTGGCGCCCCGGCACCGATGAACGACCACCGCGACCACGACCGGCCATTCTCCGCCGACTCGAGTAAGCAAGTTCCCGGCCGGCCGTCAGCCAGCTTCCGGTACGCCGACAGCGGAGTTTCACTGTCGGCCAACACCTTGCGCGTGACGGGAACCACCCGATGTTCCGCGGCCAATGAGCGGAAATTTTCACGAGTAATCGTGGTTGCAAGGTCTGCGCGCATCGGCCTATCCAATCAGACGCGCCGTCCGGCCCGAGCGTAGCCTGACGGCCATGAAAATTGGTGACACCGTGGCCGACTTCGAGCTTCCCGATCAGACGGGAAAACAATGCAAGCTCAGCGCTCTACTTTCCGACGGGCCGGTGGTTCTATTCTTCTACCCCACGGCGATGACCCCGGGGTGCACTAAGGAAGCCTGTCATTTCCGCGATTTGGCCGCCGAATTCACCGCAGTCGGCGCGAGCCGCGTCGGTATCAGCGCTGACTCCGTGCAAAAGCAGGCCAAGTTCGCCGACATGCAGCATTTCGACTATCCCCTGCTGTCAGATGCCGAAGGCACCGTCGCCGGCCAGTTCGGCGTCAAGCGCGGACTGCTCGGCAAATTGATGCCGGTCAAACGCATGACGTTTGTCATCGACACCGATCGCAAAGTTCTCAACGTGATCTCCAGCGAATTCAGCATGGACACCCACGCGGACAAGGCTCTAGAGACCCTCCGCGCCCGCGCATAACGCCCCGGCGACGCGCCCACGCTCTCAGGGGCTGACCGCAAGAAAGATGTATGCGGCCAACACCACCAGATGCAGTTCGCCCTGTAGCCGCGTCGCCCGACCAGGCAAGACGGTGAGCGCACTGACGACAACGGTCAGCACCAACAGCACCAGCTGCAGAGCTCCCAGGCCCAGCAAGAGCGGGCCGCTAAGCCAGATGGAAGCCAGCGCGATGGTCGGAATGGTGAGACCGATGCTGGCCATTGCAGAGCCGTACGCCAGGTTCAGGCTGATCTGGAGCCTCCCCTGCCGCGCCGCGCGCCCGGCGGCAAGCGTCTCCGGCAGCAGCACCAGCGTTGCGATGATCACGCCGACGAAGGACTGCGGAAAACCAGCCGCCACCACCATCCGCTCGATGATGGGCGACTCCATTTTGGCCAGTCCGACCACGGCGACCAAGGCAACCAACAAAAGCGCAAGACTCGTCATCGCCGCCCGGGTACTCGGCGGATCGGCGTGCCGGTCATCGTCGACGGCGCCTTTTTGCGCCACCGGCAGGAAGAAGTCCCTATGGCGGACGGTTTGGGTGAAAACAAACAGCAGATAAAGCGCCAGCGAGGCGACCGCGGCAAAACCGAGCTGGCCAGGTGAAAACTCGGGACCCGGCTGACTAGTGGTGAACGTGGGCAGCACCAGGCTCAGGGTCGCGAAGGTAGTCACCGTGGCGAGCGCGGTGCCGCTGCCATGGGCGTTGAACAACGTCACGCCGTACCGCTGCGAACCAAGCAGCAATGACAGCCCAGCAATCCCATTAGTAGTGATCATCACCGCAGCAAACACGGTGTCGCGTGCCAGCGTGGCCGCCTGGTGCCCGCCAGAAGCCATCAGGGTGACAATCAGAGCCACTTCAATGACCGTTACCGCGACCGCGAGCACCAGTGAACCGAATGGCTCACCGACCCGGTGCGCGACAACCTCGGCGTGATGCACGGCGGCCAGCACCGCCCCTGCGAGCAGCACTGCTTCCAGCAGACCCACCACGGGGCCGATGTGCTGGCCCCAGGAAAGTACCAACGCGACAAGCGCAAGCAGCGGGGCCACCACGGTCCACGACAGGCGTTTCCACATCAACTGCCATTGTCGCTGAGGGCTCCAAACAGCCGAGCACCCCCCAAGGCCGCTGGTCAACTCCGCAGCCTGTGTATTGTGCTGCGACGCGACACCCCCCGAGCATCGGGGCACCAACGTGATTGGTGAACTTCGAGATTGCTATCCGGCTTCTGTCCGGCAGCCACAGCCCCGGCCTGGGAGTCACCACTGCTCTGGGTAGTTTCCCGATGGCCCCCTCGGCGCGATCAGTAGCATGCTCACATGCCGACAAGCGCTGGCCACAGCGAAGGCCTCCAAGAAGGTGAGCTGTTCGCCGGGTACACCATCGTGCGCCGGTTAGGTGCGGGCGGAATGGGTGAGGTGTACCTGGCGCAGCACCCCCGACTGCCCCGGCGCGACGCACTCAAGATCCTGCCCGCCGAGTTCACCTCCAGCCAGGAGTTCCGTCAGCGCTTCAACCGTGAGGCCGACCTCGCCGCAACCTTGTACAACCAGCACATAGTCGGCATCCACGATCGCGGCGAATTCCACGGACAACTCTGGATCTCCATGGACTACGTGGAGGGAACCGACGCCGCTCGACTACTGAACACCCAGTACCCGACCGGAATGCCATATGCCGAGGTGGTGGAAATCATCGCGGCGGCAGGGCTCCCCCGGGCGTCGGCGCGACACCGCCGTCAAAGCCAACCCTTCAGTTGTCTGACCACGTCACCGACCAGTCGGCGGTATTGACTCCGGCCGAGCGCGTGGTCATCGCGCGAGCGGTCACCAAGCTCTACAACCAGCGCGGCATCGGCCTCTGGGTGGTCTACGTCAAGGATTTCGGCGGCCTCACGCCGGCGAAGTGGGTCGAGAACACCATGCGCGCCAACGGCTTTGCCGACACTGAGGCGATGCTCGCGGTGGCCACCGAGACGCCGGAATTCTCCTTCCGGGTCCCGGCCGCGGTCAGTTCCGGACGGGTGGTTGCTATCGAGGTGATCCGCCGTCAGCGCATCGAACCGGCCGTTTCCCAGCGCGAATGGACTCGCGCGGCGCTGGCCGCAGCCGAAGGCCTCGCCAACCTTTCCCCCTAGCTACTTCAGCCGAAAAAGCGCGCGCGTGTGGGTTGCGGGCTTCGGCCGACGTTTTCCAGCCGAGTGTCTTTCTGGGCCTGATGTTGTAGGCGTGAGCGACTGCTTCGATGTCTTCAGCGGACCATCGGGATAGATCGGATCCTTCGGGAAGTACTGGCGCAGTGCGCCATTGGTGTTCGGTTAGCGCCACACCCTCACCGTCGTCAGTGATCCCGCTGCGCCAGAACGTCACTGTCGCCGGCATCGGCTGGCATGGCACCGATCACGCCGTCACTGCCATCGTTCAACGCACTGTGATGGCGGCCCCACACGAAGTAGAACACCAGCACCACCGAGACCCCATATGGAGAACGCCAACCAGGTGTACCAGGGCAGGCCGAACAGGATGTATCCACACGCCAGGACCGACAACACCGGTGTCACGGGGTAGAGGGGCACCTTGAATCCACGCGGGAGATCGGGTTCACGCACCCGCAGGATGACGACGCCGACGGACACGACGATGAACGCGACCAGGGTGCCGATGGACACCACGTCCGCCAGATAGCTCAGCGGGACGAAGCCGGCAAGAATGCAGATCACCACCGCGACGATGATGGTGTTGTACACCGGTGTCATGTTGGGTGGGCGAACCTTGGCGAACACTGGGGGCAGAAGACCGTCCCGGCCCATGGCGAACAGGATTCGAGTCTGGCCGTACAGGACCACAAGTGTGACCGAGAATATGGAGATCACTGCGCCGGCCGCCAAGACCGAGCCCCAGTAGTGGCCTGAGACGACTCTGTCGAGGACGGTGGCCAGGCCAGCTTGCTGGCCCTCGAAATCCCGCCAGGGCTGCGCGCCCAGTGCGGCCACGGTAACAACCACGTAGACCGTTGTCACGGTCACCAACGCGGCCATGATCGCCAAAGGCATGGTCTTC
The DNA here is from genome assembly GCF_003584745.1 of Mycobacterium pseudoshottsii JCM 15466. Taxonomy (NCBI): domain Bacteria; kingdom Bacillati; phylum Actinomycetota; class Actinomycetes; order Mycobacteriales; family Mycobacteriaceae; genus Mycobacterium; species Mycobacterium pseudoshottsii. The sequence continues at coordinate 2,639,975 of NZ_AP018410.1, read as the reverse complement.
TGCGGATTCTTGACTTCGCCACCGGCGGTGGACACCGCATCCAGGCCGATGTACGAGAAGAAGATCGTGCCTGCCGCCGCGCCGATTCCGGCGACACCGAAGGGCGCGAACTCAGCGAACCGATCGGCGTCGAAGGCCGTTAAGGCGATTACGGCGAACATCACCAGAACGCTCAGCTTGATCAGCACCATGATGGTGTTGACCTTCGCCGACTCGCTGGCTCCGCGGATGAGAAGGACGGCGCACAACCCGACCAATACGACAGCGGGAAGGTTGATGATTCCCGGGGATGCGTCACCCCACGGCGCAGCGGAAAGCGCCTGGGGCAGATGATGGCCGAAGAAATTGTCAAGCAGCTTGTTGACGTACTGGCTCCAACCCACCGCAACCGCGGCGGTGGACACGCCGTATTCGAGCAGCAGGCAGGCCGCCACACCCATTGCGACCAGCTCGCCGAGAGTGGTGTAGGCGTAGGAGTAGGTTGACCCCGAAACCGGTACGGCTGAGGCGAGTTCGGCATAACAGACCGCGGCAAGTCCTGCCGCGATTCCGGCGATCACAAATGAGGCAACAACCCCAGGACCGGCTTCTGGAACCGCCTCGGACAGCACGAAGAAGATGCCTGTGCCGACGGTGGCACCTACCCCGAACAGCGTGAGTTGGAACGTGCCGATACTGCGTTTCAGTTGATCGGAGGCGCCGTGAGCCACGGGCGCCCCGATCACGGGCCGTCGGCGCAGCATCTGCTGGATCAGGCCGATTGTCGGGGCCGCCATGCGCTCCTCCTTGATTGGGTCCAAGCTGATTGTCGGCCCTAACCGCTACGCTTGCCTGTCGAACGATTGCGCTCAACCCACCCGCGAAGGCCCGACTAATTGAAACAGTCGAATGGAATGGTTCGTGGGCTAACCCAGTTAAGCCGCGCAGCAGGACCGGCGGTTCCTGCGATGAAATCTGCCGCCGCCATGCCGATGGCAAGACTCGCGCAGGCAATACACAAGAATGCGCGGGGGCCACGATGTCGGGATTTCCGAGCGAAAACTAGCGAGCACGTTTGATCGGCGTTATCGATCCAGATACCGCAATAACCGCTGTAGCGGCCTGCCAGTGGTAGCGCGGGAATACCGCCACACTGTGCCCCAGACTCTCCGGGCGGCGACCACCGGGCCAACACTCGGCCCCGGTCCGGTCGGGTTGCCGGCGTTGGCCGGTCACCCTCTCCCCTCACCCATAAGGAGCCAGGTTCCTCGTGATGCTCCGGTTCTGCGGATGAGCGTTCCGCATGTTGGACTATGCTCCACTGCGTTGCGCGGCTCTGTCTGACCGCGTTCTCGTGTGCAGACACCCGACGCTTGATGAGGATGCCCCATTGAATATCGATTCCATTTCGGTCTATGTCGGTCCGAACGTTCATGCGCTGGAGGCGGTAATCCGGCTCCAAGTGGACGTCAAGCCGAGCTATGCGGAAACCCTCAGGGGCCTGGGGGCGGGCGTGATCGACAGACTGGCAGCGGTGTTGCCGGGGCTTGCGCTCGAACATGCCGAGTGGGTTGCCGCATTGCACGCCGGCGCGGGGCTTTCCATCGGCGATCTGGTCGCAAGGCTGGCTTTGGCGCTCGAGCATGCCGCTGGCATTGACGGCACACTGGCGTGGTCGAGATCGACGGACGATCCCGATATCGTCGAGGTGTTCTACAGCTATGGCAATGAAGACATCGGTATCGAGGCCGGCGAGGTTGCCTGCGACATGCTCGCGGCCATTGCCCGCGCCGACTCCGATGATCAAGAGGCTCCCGACCTCGACAAGAACGTCGAGGATTTCCTGACCTATGCCGACAGGCGTTCGCTGGGGCCCTCGGCCATGGAATTGGTGCGTACGGCCCAGGCCCGCGACATTCCGGTCTACCGGCTCAACGACGCCAGCCTGATCCAGATCGGCCAGGGCAAGTACCAGCAGCGGATTGAGGCGGCGCTGACGTCGAAAACCTCGCATATCGCCGTCGAAATCGCCTCTGACAAGAATCTCGCCAATAACCTCCTTGCCGATCTCGGTCTGCCCGCCCCGAGGCAGAAGCTGGTCTACAGCGTGGACGAGGCAGTGGGGGCGGCCGAACGCATCGGCTATCCCGTGGTTATCAAGCCGCTCGACGGCAATCATGGCCGGGGCGTCACCGTCAACATCACGTCCGAGGACGGCATCGCCGAGGCCTTCGAGACCACCGATGCCGAGGGATCGGCGGTGTTGGTGGAGACCATGCTGCGCGGCGACGACCACCGGCTTCTGGTGGTCAATGGCCAGCTCGCCGCCGCCGCGCGCCGGGTGCCGGGTCATGTGAAGGGCGACGGGCGCCACACCATTGCCGAGCTGGTGAATATCGTCAATCAGGACCCTCGCCGTGGCGTCGGGCATGAAAACGTGCTGACCCGGCTCGAACTCGATGACCAGGCGACGCGCTTGCTCGAGGAAAAGGGCTACACCGCAGAGACGGTCCCCGCCGAGGGCGAGGAAGTGTATCTGCGCAAGACCGCAAATATTTCGACGGGCGGCACGGCGGTGGATGTCACCGACACGATCCATCCCGACAACAAGCTGATGGCCGAACGGGCGATCCGGGCGATCGGGCTCGATGTCGGCGCCGTAGATTTCCTGACCACCGATATCACCAAGAACTATCGCGAGACCGGCGGCGGCATCTGCGAGATCAATGCGGGACCAGGCCTGCGCATGCACATCGCACCCTCCGAGGGCACGCCGCGCGACGTGGGCGGAGCGATCATGGACATGCTCTTCCCGCCCGGAACCCAGGCGCGCGTTCCCATCGCCGCCTTGACCGGAACGAACGGCAAGACCACGTGCTCGCGCATGCTGGCGCACATCCTGAAAATGGCGGGTCATGTCGTGGGGCAGACCTCGACCGACGCCGTGCTGATCGACGGCAACGTGACCGTCAAAGGCGACATGACCGGGCCCGTCTCCGCCAAGATGGTGCTGCGGGATCCCTCGGTCGACATCGCAGTCCTGGAGACGGCGCGCGGCGGCATCGTCCGCTCCGGCCTGGGCTACAACTTTTGCGATGTAGGCGCGGTGCTGAACGTCGCGTCCGATCATCTGGGGCTTGGCGGCGTCGACACGCTGGATGACCTTGCCCGGGTGAAACGCGTCGTCGCCGAAGTCACGCGCGGCACGGTGGTGCGGAACGCCGACGACGAGCAGACACTGAAAATGGCGGCCTTCTCGCCCGCCAGGCAGGTCATGTATGTGACGCGCAACCCGGAACATGAACTGGTGCGCGAACATATCCGGCTCGGCAAGCTTGCGGCCGTACTCGAGCAGGGCGTGAACGGCGACCAGATCGTGATCTACGACAACGGCACCCAAATGCCGCTGATGTGGACCCAGCTCATCCCGGCGACTCTGGAGGGCAAGGCACTACACAACGTCGAAAACGCCATGTTCGCCACCGGCATGGCCTATGCGCTCGGCAAGACACTGGATCAGATAAGCGCCGGATTGCGCACCTTCGACAACAGCTTCTTCCAGAGTCCAGGCCGGATGAATGTCTTCGATGAACACGGATTCCGGGTGATCCTCGACTACGGGCACAACGAGGCGGCGGTGGGGGCCATGGTCGACCTGGTCGACCGGCTCAAGCCGCGCGGGCGCCGGATCGTCGGCCTCACCTGCCCGGGCGACCGGCGCGACGAGGACGCGACGGCGATTGCGGCGAAGGTCGCCGGCCATTTCGACACCTATATCTGCCACCGCGACGACAATCTGCGCGATCGCGAGCCAGACGAAGTGCCCGAGCTGTTGCGCGACGCCCTGATCGCCGAGGGCGTCGCGCCCGACGCGATCAGCATCATCGGAGAGGAAGAAAAGGCCCTCGACGCGGCGCTCGAGCAGGCGCAGCCCGACGATTTGGTGCTGTACTTCTGCGAGGCGATAACGCGCTGTTGGAAGCAGATCATCCACTTCACCCCGAAATTCACCGCGCCCGAACCGGAGTCCGTCGCAAAGCGTCTGGCAACGTCCATATTCGACGTTCCCGATGGCTTCGCTCTCACGTCGGATGATCGAGGTGTGCTGATCGTTCCGGCGAAATGACACGGCAGCTCAGCAGAATCTCACTCACTGACCGTGGGAGCGCCACCCCGAAACTGGCGATCATCGGCGGCCGACTGGAGGACGACAATGCCGCCGTCTATCACGAGATGCACCGTCTGGCAGGCGGAAGGATCGTCTGGCAGGCGGAAGGATCGTCGTCTTCCCGACGGCTTCGTCGGTGCCTGATGAGGTCGGAGCCGAAGCGGTCGGTGTGTTTCGCGCCTATGGTTTCGATGCCGCCCTGGCCGGGGTTTACGGCGCCGGGGCGGTGGCGGCCGCGCAGGACACGGCGATCGCCGATCTCGTCGAGGACTATGGCAGCGTCTATTTCACCGGCGGCGACCAGGCCCTGATCACCGGGGCGCTGGCGCCGAAGGGCACGGAAAGCCGGGTGCTGAAGGCGATCCGCACAGCGCAGCTCAACGGTGCGATGGTCGCCGGGTCGAGTGCTGGGGCCGCCATGATGTCCGATGTGATGATTTCCGGCGGCACATCGCTGGAAGCTGCGACCTACGGTGTCGTCGATGACCCGGACGAGCCCGGAATGCTGCTGGAGCCGGGGCTCGGCTTCTTTCCCTGGGGCATGGTCGACCAGCATTTCATCAAACGCGGCCGATTCGGCCGGTTGGTCGTCGGCATGCAGGCGTCCGGCGCCAAGCGCGGCTTCGGCATAGACGAAAACACCGCGTTGTTCATCGAGGGCACGAGTGCGCGGGTGATCGGCGAATATGGCGCCTTCGTGCTCCATCTCCAGGAGGCGAAAGTCGATCGCCGCCGCAAGCTGATCGAAAACATCGGTTTCAGCTATGCCGACGACGGTGACAGCTATGACCTGGAAACGGGTGAGGTCCTCCCCGGTCCGAGCAAGCGGCCGGTGACCCAGCGCGACATCGCCTACCGGGCCCCCGCCCGCTCGCTTCGCAACGTCTTCGCCGCCTATACCCTCTACGACCTCACGGCGCGGCTGGTGTTGGGGGACCCCGAGGCCTATCCGGCGGATCGGGCGCGCGCGATAGAGCCCAAGGCGGGTGCCGCCACCAGCGTCGAAATATCCCGCCAGGGCGGCCGTGCGGCCGCCTACATTCCCGGAGCCGGGCGTGATTTCCGCATGACGGCGGTGGATTTTCGGGCCAGCATGCGCACCCGCCAGCTCAATGCGGCGCAACTGGCGGAGAACCGGTGGGCGGCGCTGTCCCGCGACTACGGTATGAAGTCGGGGCAGCAGGCGCGCATGATGATGCTGGGCTCGGCGCCACTCGACCGCGGCAGTCCGCTGCTTGCGGAACTGGCGGCGCAGTGTGAGGGGCCGGTCGGTGTGCTTGCCGCCGCGTCCGCCGAGCCCAACGCGGCCGCGCGCGAGTACATCGGCGCCTTGCGCGGCCACGGCGTCGAGGCCACCGATCTGCGCGTCACCATCGACAATGTTGATCGCCGGATGCGCGAGGAAGCGTTGGTCGAGCAGATCGCCGCCCTGCGCACCATCATCCTGACCGGCGGTAACCAGATCAGGCTGGTGGAATCCTTGCTCTACCGTGGCGATGTCACGCCGCTGCTGACCGCCATTGCGCGGGCGCGGGCCGCCGGCGCCATGATCGTCGGGGTCGGCGGTGCCGCCTCGGCGCTGTCCGGTTTCATGATCGGAGGCGGCACGTCCTACGAGGCGCTGCGCTTCGGCATCGCCTCGGATATGGGACGGCACGGATTGGTGATCCAGGAAGGGTTGGGGTTTTTCGGCGCCGCCATCGTCGACCAGAAACTGTCGTCCTCGCTTCGTCTCGGCCGCCTCGCCGTCGCCTGCGCCGAGGAAAGCGTGCGCTTCGGACTCGGTCTTCTCGAAGACAGCGGGGTCATCGCCAACCACGACAACACCCAACTCACCGCGATCGGCGCGCGCGGCGCCGTCCTGGTCGAGCTCGATCCGCTCAAGACCGAGCTGGCTGGGGACGATTTCATCGCACCCGACACCAAGCTGTGTTTTGCCGGTCCAGGGGATGTCATCGATATGGTGACCGGGACCGTCACCCGGGCGGCGCCGGCCACCGCGTCCGCCGCCGCGCTGGACACGCTGGTGGGCGCACTGATCAAGGATTGCGTTGGCGATGCCGGCCCGGTAACCGCGCCCGGTGCCACACACGAAGCGCATATTGCCTTGCGCTATCGCTCACACGATGATGGCACCGGCCATCTCGATATCGAAAGCATCCGTGATCGGCACGGATGAAAATCAATAGAAAGGACAGACATGTATTTCGATGGGACCACCCTGACCACACTGCTTTCCGATACGGAGAAAGCGGCTGCAAACGCCCCCGTCATTGCCGCCGCAGGGCCGCGCTACACCTCGGCGCTCGCCGTCATCGAGGTCGCCATGGAGCTGCCGGAATTGGGTGAGGCCGGCGTGACGAACTTTCTCGATGTGCAGGGAATCGAACTGCGCGACATGCCCCCCGGTCATCGTTTGATCGCAGGGGCGCTGGCGACGGAAGGCAAGCTGAACGATCGCCTGCATGCCGCCTGCGCGGCCTATTTCGAGACAGAGGTGTTCGTGCTTCCGACCGGTGAGCCGGCTGCTCCGCCGACGGAGTGAGAACGTGCTGCGCCAGACCCACGAACTGCCGGGCTCGCCACATCGACTGACTGTGCTCAGCTTCGGTGCGGCGGGTACGGGCAGGAAAGCCTATTTGCAGGCCGGCCTGCATGCCGACGAGTTGCCCGGCATGCTGGTCTTGCGCATTCTGGCCGGGCATCTGGCCGAAGCGGAAGCTCGCGGCGCGGTCCATGGTGAAATCCTGCTGGTGCCGCAGGCAAACCCGATCGGCCTGACACAGACCGAAACCAGCTTCCTGTTCGGTCGGCTCGAAAGCGGCACCGGGGAAAACTTCAACCGGAACTATGCCGATCTGTCAGACCTTCCAAGCCTGTCGCTGGGACCGGACGCGGCGGCGAACGTCGAAACGATCCGGGCCGCGATGTCCGCGCGGCTTGCGGCGATCCCCCCGGATGGAGCCTTGGCGCAGCTGCGCCACAGATTGCTGACGCTCGCCCATGACGCCGACCTCGTGCTCGATCTTCACGCCGACAACGAGGCTGAGCCGCACATGTATGTCGGCCCGGCGCTATGGCCGGCGGCCAAGGACATCGCCGCCGCGATCGATGCGCGAGCAGTGCTTCTGGCAGAGGTGTCGGGCGGTCGCCCCTTCGATGAGGCCTGCGCCGGTCCGTGGTGGGCGCTGGCCGCGAACCATCCCGGTCTGCCCATTCCGCCGGCCTGCCTGGCCGCCACGCTGGAAATGGGCTGCAATGACGATGTCGATCCCGAACGTGCCGCCGATCAAGCCATGGCGCTGCTGCGCATGTTGGCCGGACGCGGCTTTGTCGATGGGCCGGGCGGGCAGCCGGCTTTGTCCTGCCGCGCCACGGCGTTGACGGCCATGGCGCAGCTGCGCTCGCCGGTCACGGGGCTCGTCGCCTATCGCCGCCGGCTGGGAGATCTGGTCCGCAAGGGCGATCTCGTCGCCACGGTGATCGATCCGCTTGGCGAGGAGACGGAATTGCGGGCCGAGACCGACGGGCGGCTCTTTGCTCGCCATAGCCAGCCTTATGCCTGGCCGGGACGGGTGATCGGCAAGATCGCGGGCGAGATTCCGCTGGAGGGTAGAAAGGGCAATTTACTTTCGGATTGATGCAGGTCGCGCGGAATGTGTCGCGGCAGCCCGATCCGGCGGGCCTTCACTTCCCGTGCGTCACTTCACTGTTCGTCGGAAGGCTGGCCGCTGCTGTTTCGGCTCGGCGGCACCTTCCCCGTTCAAAGCAGCACGGTGGCGTCGAAGCAGGTGTGGTCACCCGTGTGGCAGGCCCCACCCACCTGATCGACGGTGAGCAGCACCGTGTCACCGTCGCAGTCCAACCGCACGGAGTGCACATACTGGGTGTGTCCAGAGGTCGCTCCCTTGACCCACTGTTCGCCGCGAGATCGCGAATAGTAGGTTGCTTCACGGGTTTTCAAGGTCCGATCCAAAGCATCGTCATCCATCCAGGCGACCATCAACACGTCCCCGCTGCCACGCTCCTGGACCACGGCGGTGAACAATCCGTCGGCGTTGCGCTTCAGGCGGGCGGCGACGTTTGGGTCAAGAGTCATCGCACGGTGATCCCTTCTGCGGCCATCGCGGCCTTGACCTGGCCGATCGTCAGCTCCCGGAAGTGAAAGACACTGGCCGCCAATACCGCGTCAGCGCCGGCGGCAACAGCGGGAGCAAAATGGTCCACGTTCCCGGCGCCGCCGCTGGCGATCACCGGAACCGTGACCGCCGCGCGAACCGCGCGCAACATTGCCAGGTCGAATCCCGCCTTGGTGCCGTCAGCATCCATGGAATTCAACAAGATCTCCCCTACTCCAAGGTCGGCGCCGCGGGCGGCCCATTCCACGGCATCGATACCGGTGCCGCGGCGGCCGCCGTGAGTAGTGACCTCCCAGCCCGAAGGTGTCGGGGCTGAGCCAACCGGCACCTTGCGCGCATCCACGGACAACACGATGCATTGGGACCCGAATTGCGTTGCCATGTCGGCCAGCAGGTCAGGGCGAGCGATCGCGGCCGTGTTCACCGAAACCTTGTCGGCCCCCGCACGTAGCAATAGATCGACATCAGCCACGGTACGCACCCCGCCGCCAACCGTGAGCGGAATGAACACTTGCTCCGCGGTGTGGCGCACCACTTCCAACATGGTGGCCCTGCCCGACGACGACGCGGTGACGTCGAGAAAGGTAAGTTCGTCGGCTCCCTCGGCGTCATATGCGGCCGCAAGCTCCACAGGATCGCCCGCATCCCGCAGATTCTCGAAATTGACCCCCTTGACCACCCGTCCGGCGTCAACATCCAGGCACGGGATGACGCGCACCGCAAGGCCGGTATCCGTGTACATATCAGTAGTCCTCCGGGTCGCCTGTCTTACGCACGATCTCAAGGATCTCTTCGTGGACTCCCGGCGCCGCGGCCAGCACCGAACGCGAGGTTGGGGTCCACGGATCACCGGTCAAGGTCGTGACGGTGCCTCCCGCGGCCCGCACCTGCGCGACTCCCGCAGCATGATCCCAAACCTGACCACCGAAACTAATTGCACCGCCTAGGATCCCGTCGGCTACATAAACAAGGTCGATGCCGGTGGACCCATGGATACGCAACCGCGACGACACCCGGCTGAGGTTCTCCAGCACCGCAAGCCGATAACGCCCCGGAAAACGGCCCCGGGAGTCGGCGCTGAATGTGCCTACACCCATGAGGCTCTCCGACAACTTCGCGGGAGCCAGCGATGCCTGCGGGAGGCCATTTCTCAGCAACGGGCCACCTGCCACCGCGGTGTAGCGCTCGCCGATGAACGGTAACCAGGTCAGGCCGGCCACCGGTTCACCCTCGTGCAGCAGGCCCAGCAATATAGCGGCCATCGGCGAGCCGGCGGCATAGTTGAAAGTGCCGTCGACCGGGTCGAGCACCCAAACCCAGGGCGAATCCACATCGGTACCACCGAATTCTTCGCCGTGTACCCCGATTCCGGTAGCAGCTTCCAGCGCCGCAACGACTTGTCGCTCAATCGCGAGATCCACCTCTGTGGCAAAGTCGTTGCCCTTCTTGGGAACTGCCGAATCGGCACGGTGGCCGCCGAGGAACCTCGGCACCGCGGCATCCAAAATTGCCGACGCCTGCTCAACCAAGGTGACCAACCGTGCAGCCAAATCCATTGCGGTCTACTCCCGTACCGCGGTCAGCGCCTGCGGCAAGGTGAACCTTCCGGCGTAGAGCGCTTTACCCACGATGGCACCCTCGACCCCCTGGCCCGTCAGGGTTGCGATCGCACGTAAGTCATCCAGGCTGGAAACACCGCCGGATGCGATCACCGGCGCCTCGGTACGACCGGCCACACCTGCCAGCAGTTCGAGATTGGGGCCTGCCAACGTGCCATCTTTGGTCACGTCGGTGACGACGTAGCGTGAACATCCTTCGCTATCCAGGCGCTGCAGCACCTCCCACAGATCACCGCCGTCGGTTTCCCACCCCCGGCCGCGCAGTCGATGCTTGCCGTCCACGATTTGGACGTCGAGTCCGACCGCCACCTTCTCACCATGCTCGGCGATCATCCGGGCGCACCATTGTGGGTTTTCCAGCGCCGCGGTACCCAGGTTCACCCTGGCGCAACCGGTTGCCAGTGCCGCGGCCAGCGAGTCGTCGTCGCGAATACCCCCGGATAGCTCTACCGCAACGTCGAGTTTGCCCACCACCTCCGCGAGTAGTTCGCGGTTGCTCCCTCTGCCGAATGCGGCGTCGAGGTCGACCAGGTGAATCCACTCCGCGCCGTCGCGCTGCCAACCCAGCGCGGCATCCAGCGCCGAACCGTATTCCGTTTCACTGCCGGCCTTGCCTTGGACCAATCGCACGGCGCGACCCTCGACCACGTCGACAGCGGGCAACAATATCAATGGCACAGTCTCTTCCTTCACAAGTTTTCTACCCAGTTGCTCAGTACGGCCGCACCGGCGTCCCCGCTCTTCTCCGGGTGGGACTGGGTTGCGGCCAGCGGGCCATCCTCGACCGCGGCCAGGAAAGGTACCTGATGGGTGGCCCATGTCAATCGGGCTCCGGACGACCCTTCCCAGCGCTGCGCGGCATAGGAGTGCACGAAATAAAACCGGGCCTTGGGCTCCAGGCCTTTGAACAGCACACTGTCCGCGGGAGCGGTCACGACGTTCCAGCCCATGTGCGGGATCACCGGGGCGTCCAGCCGGGTAACGGCACCCGGCCACAGGCCACACCCCTGAGTTTCCACCCCGAACTCCACCCCGCGGGCGAACAGAATCTGCATGCCGACGCAGACTCCGAGCACCGGGCGCCCCGCGGCAACCCGCGCGGCGATGATGCGTTCACCGCCGATCTTGCGCAGACCGGTCATACAAGCCTCGAACGCGCCAACCCCCGGCACCACCAGTCCGTCCGCGGCCATCGCAGCCTTCTCGTCGGCGGTCACGACGGTGTCGGCACCAACCCGCTGCAAGGCGCGCTGCGCCGACCGCAGATTGCCGGAACCGTAGTCGAGCACGACCACCGATTTTGGCCACGGCGTGCCACTCATAGAACGCCTTTGGTGGACGGCACGCCCGATACCCGAGGATCCGGCTCGACGGCTTGGCGCAACGCCCGGGCAACAGCCTTGTACTGCGCTTCAGTGATGTGGTGTGGATCGCGACCGTAGAGCACCCGAACGTGCAGCGCGATCCGGGCATTCATGGCCAGCGACTCGAACACGTGCCGGTTGATCACGGTGTGGTAAGGCACCGAATTCCCGGCAATAGTGGTGTGCTGCAGGTGATCCGGCTCTCCGGTGTGCACACAGTACGGGCGCCCGGACACGTCCACCGCGGCGTGGGCCAGTGTCTCGTCCATCGGAATGAAGGCGTCTCCGAACCGCCGGATGCCTTTCTTGTCACCCAGGGCCTGCCCGAGCGCCTGGCCCAGCGCAATCGCGGTGTCCTCGACGGTGTGATGCGCCTCGATCTCAACATCGCCCTTGGTACGCACCGTCAGATCAAAGCTGGCGTGACTGCCCAGCGCCGTGAGCATGTGGTCGAAGAACGGCACACCGGTGTCGACGTCGACTTGTCCGGTGCCATCCAGATCCAGGTCGATGACGATGTCGGATTCGCGGGTGCGCCGCTCGATGCGCGCCCGACGGACGGCGGTGCCTGTTTCGGTGGCTGTCATGGTGCTCCTACGGGGCTTGCTGCAGCTGGGGCCAGGTCGGTGGCAGCAATCCGCGCACTCGCCCGCAGAAACGCATCGTTTTCGTCGGCCAGCCCGGTAGTTGCCCGCAAGTAGCCGGGTATCCCAACGTCACGGATCAAGACACCCTGGTCGAGGTATCGCTGCCAGGCGGCCGGGGCATCGGCGAATTCGCCGAACAACACAAAGTTGGCATCGCTTGGTATCACCCTAAAGCCCATGCCGGCCAACTTTTTTGACACACGCTCACGCTCGGCGATCAACGTCGCGACACTGCCCAGGGTGTCCTGGGCGTGCCGTAGCGCGGCTCGCGCTGCCACCTGAGTTACCGACGACAAGTGGTAAGGCAGCCTCACCAGTAGTAAGGCATCAATCAATGCCGGCGTAGCCACCGGGTAGCCGAGCCGCCCGCCGGCGAACGCGAACGCCTTGCTCATGGTGCGGGTGACGACCAGCCGGGTCGGGTACTCCTCGATCAATCCCACCGCGCTGGGCTGCGAGGAAAACTCGCCGTAGGCCTCGTCGACAATCAGAATGCCCGGGACCACGTCGAGCAGCCTGCGCAGTTCCGTCAGCGAAACGCTCTGTCCAGTGGGGTTGTTGGGACTGGTAATGAATACGACATCCGGTCTGCGGTCGGACACGACGGCGATGGCAGCGTCGATGTCAAGGCCAAAGCCATCGGCCCTGGCTGTCTCGACCCATTCCGTGTGAGTGCCGTCGGAGATGATCGGGTGCATCGAGTACGAGGGGACGAAACCGATGGCGGTGCGGCCCGGCCCGCCGAATGCCTGCAGAAGTTGCTGCAGAATCTCGTTGGAACCGTTTGCGGCCCAGACGTTCTCGAAGCCGATGCGGGTACCGGTCTGGGCGGTCAGGTAATTAGCGAGGTCGGTACGCAGGGCCACGGCGTCGCGGTCGGGATAACGGTGCAAGTCGACCGCCGCCTCCCCCACCGAACGCACCACATCGTCAACGAGCGCCTGAGTGGGCGGGTGCGGGTTCTCGTTGGTGTTCAGACGTACCGGAACCGCCAGTTGTGGCGCTCCGTAAGGCGATTTGCCACGCAGATCCTCACGCAAGGGCAGATCGTCCAGGGTGGGCCGTGGCCGGGGCGCGCTGGTCATCGTTCGAACCTCCGCCTTACCGCTTCCCCGTGCGCCGGCAGATCTTCGGCCTTGGCGAGGGTAAGCACATGCCCCGACACGTCTTTGAGAGCCGCCTCGGTGTAGTCGACAACGTGGATGCCACGCAGGAAGGTCTGCACCGACAGGCCGCTGGAATGCCGCGCAAATCCCGCGGTCGGCAACACATGGTTGGACCCCGCGCAGTAGTCACCGAGGCTCACCGGCGCCCACGACCCAACGAAGATGGCGCCAGCCGAACGTATCCTGCTGGCGACTTGTGGCGCGTCTGCGGTCTGGATCTCGAGGTGCTCAGCCGCATAGGCATTCACCACCTTGACGCCGGCATCGAGATCGTCGACCAAGATGATCGCCGACTGGCGACCCCCCAACGCGGTTGTCACTCGCTCGTGATGCACCGTCGTCGCCAACTGAGCAGCCAGTTCGGCATCGGTGGCATCGGCGAGGTGCTCACTCGAGGTAACCAGCACACTGGCAGCCATCTCATCGTGCTCGGCCTGACTGATCAGATCCGCGGCAACGTGTGCGGGGTCGGCTGTGTGGTCGGCCAGGATCGCGATTTCGGTCGGCCCCGCTTCGGCGTCAATGCCTACCTGCGAACGGCACAGCCGCTTTGCGGCCGTGACGTAGATGTTGCCCGGCCCGGTGATCATGTCGACCGGCGCCAACTCGTGACCGTCGACGTCGGTGCCGCCATAGGCCAGCAAGGCAACCGCCTGTGCCCCTCCGACCGCCCATACCTCGTCGACTCCCAACAGGCGGGCCGCGGCCAGAATGGTCGGATGCGGCAGCCCGCCATGGCTGGCCTGGGGCGGGCTGGCGACCACGAGCGAATCCACCCCCGCCGCCTGCGCGGGCACCACGTTCATCACCACACTGGACGGGTAGACCGCGTTGCCCCCCGGCACGTACAAACCGACTCGCTCGACGGGGATCCAACGCTCGGTCACGGTAGCTCCCGGGCCGAGCGTCGTGACGACATCGGTTCGGCGCTGATCGGCGTGCACCGCCCGGGTCCGCTCGATCATCACCTGCAGCGCGTCGCGAACGTCTGGGCTGAGCTCGTCCAGCGCCGCTGCCAGCGCGGCCTGGGGCACCCGGACGGCCGCGGGCCGCACCCCGTCGAACGACTCACAGAATTCCAGCGCGGCCTGCGCCCCGCGTTCGGCCACCGCCGCCACAATCGGCCGGACCTTCGGCAAGACCGCCTCCACGTCGGCTCCGCCACGCGGTAGAGCGGCCCGCAACCCGGCGGCAGTCAACTCTGCTCCCCGTAGGTCAACACGGGCCAACAGTGAACGCGGTGTACTCACGCCAACCATTGTCCCAGAGCAACTCAAGTCGAATTCCGACCGGTACAGTGCCGGTAGAGCCGCCCAGGTACGCACTTGCGAAAGGGAGCCAACATGTCGGCAAAGGACCACCCGAACAACGCTCCCGGCGTGCCGATGGTATTCCCGCCCTGGTTCGAGCGTTTCCAGATCAAATACATCAATCCCGCACTCAAACCCATTGCGCGCTACCTTCCGGGTACGGCCACTATCACCCACCAGGGCCGCAAATCCGGCAAACCGTACAAGACAATCGTGACGGTGTACCGCAAGGGCAATGTGTTGGCCATTGCGCTGGATCACGGAAAAACCGACTTGGTGAAAAACGTTCTGGCCGCGGGCGAAGCCGATGTTTTCTTTGCCCGCCGTCAGGTGCACATCGTCAATCCGCGAATTCTGCCGGCCGGCTCCCAAAGCGATGAGCTGCCGATGATGGCGCGTGTGCAATTGCGCCGCATCGGAGTATTCGTCGCGGATATCGCCTGAGGCCCGCACGCTGCCACAGCAACGGCAGCGTCGGCGCGCGGATGATCCCGTCAGCCAGGGCTCACATGTCCAAACCGATGTCGAGCACCCGCACCGAATGGGTCAGCGCACCGACTGCGAGGTAGTCCACACCTGTCGCCGCATAGGTCGCCGCGGTGTCAAGGCTGAGCCCGCCCGAGGACTCGAGCAAGACGGTGGGTGCTCGCGAATCCCGCCGCTGCACCGCCGTCTGGGTCTGCCAAACCGGGAAATTGTCCAGCAGGATCAGTTCGGGCTTCTCGGGCAGTACCTCGTCAAGCTGTTCGAGGGAGTCAACCTCGACTTCACAGGGCAGATCGGGCGCCGCAGCCCGCACGGCCCGCAATGCTTCAAGCACCGATCCGGCGGCGGCGACATGATTGTCTTTGATCAGCGCGGCATCGCCGAGACCGAGCCGGTGGTTGACTCCGCCGCCAACGCGAACCGCGTACTTCTGCAAGGCCCGTAGGCCGGGCAGGGTTTTGCGGGTGTCGCGAATCTTGGCCTTCGTTCCGTCCACCGCCTCTACCCAGGCTGCCGTTGCCGTCGCGATCCCCGACAAGTGGCAGACCAGGTTCAACATGGTGCGTTCGGCGGTCAGCAGACCTCGCGTTTGCGCCCGGATCGTCAGCACCGGCTCGCCGGTCTGCAACCGGGCGCCATCGTCGACACGGCCGAGCACCTGATAGCCGTCTTTACCGATGACCTCATCGAGCACCATCAGCGCGACGTCCACCCCGGCGATCACTCCGGCCTCCCGGGGAACCATTGACGCCGTCGCGGTCGCATCAGCCGGCACCGTCGCGATCGTGGTGACATCGGGCCCGTAGCGGAGGTCCTCGTCGAGGCCGCGCCGAATGGTCTCGCGCGCCGCGTCGCGTTCTTGATCGGTAAGCGTCATCAACCCACCGCCGCCAACGCCTCCACACAAACCGTGTCCTGGTCGCCAGCCAATCGGACCACGATGCCGCGTCCCTGCTCGGGCACCACGTCCGGGTACTCGGCGCGGTGGTGGCAACCGCGACTTTCGTTGCGCGCCAGGGCGCCAGCACCCACGACGCGGGCGGCGAGCGCCAGGGCCACGTCTTCGAAATCATTGCGGTCGGCAATGCCACGAGTCGGCCCGTCCAGCATCTCGGCCAGCCGGTGCAACCCCGCCGCATCGCGAACCACCGACGCGTCCCGACTCATCGCCCGCTGCAGGTCATCACGGCGGGGCGCGGTATGCGCAATCGGCTCGGGCATCGTCGCGTGCGCAAGCCCGGCGGCCGCCGCATGCGCGGCCGCGCCCTTGCCGGCCCGGCCACCGACCACCAGCCCTTCGAGCAAGCTGTTGGACGCCAGCCGGTTGGCGCCGTGCATGCCGGTGCGGGCCACCTCACCTGCCGCGAACAAGCCTGGCAGCTCGGTGTTTCCGTACACATCGGTAATGACGCCGCCGCAGCTGTAATGGGCTCCCGGGACCACCGGTATCGGCTGCCGAACGGGATCGATGCCAGCCGCCCGACACGATGCGGTGACGGTCGGGAACCGCGACTCGAAACCCTTGATGCTGCGCGCGTCCAGGTAGGCGCATGGATCTCCGTTGGCCTTCATCCGCGCGTCAATGGCCGCCGCCACCACATCACGAGGCGCCAAGCCTCCCAGCGGGTGAACACCGGCGGTAATCGACCGGCCCTGCCGGTCAAGCAATATCGCGCCTTCGCCGCGAATTGCCTCGGTGATCAGCGGACGACGGCCACCACTGCTCCCGTCGAACAGCATGGTCGGGTGGAATTGGATGAATTCGAGATCGCTGACCGTGACGCCGGCCCATAGCGCCAGCGCGATTCCGTCACCGGTGGCGCCATCGGGGTTGGTGGTCGCGCTGTACAACTGCCCCAGCCCACCGGTGGCCAAGATCACCGACGGCGCGCTGATGATGCCCACACCGTTCGGGTTGAGCACCAACACTCCCGTTACCGCGGTGTCGTCGTGCAGTATTCGCAACGCCACGTGGCTGGCGCGGATGTCCAGCAAACCAGCGGCTTGATCGAGTGCGCGCTGGACTTCGGCACCGGTCGCGTCGCCTCCGGCATGCACGATGCGCCGCCGCGAGTGCCCACCTTCACGCGTGAGAGCCCAACGACCGGTTGATGTTTCGTCGAACTTCGCACCATCGCCGACCAGGTCGGTCACCGCGCGGAACCCGTCAGCGACGATCGAGTACACGGCTTCGAGATCGCACAGCCCGGCACCCGCGGTCACGGTGTCGGCCACGTGCGCATCGACCGAATCGTCGCCACCCGGCAGTACCACCGCTATGCCGCCCTGCGCGTAGTGGGTTGCGGTGGCTCCAACGGTGTCGGCGGCCTTGTTGAGCAGGACGACGCTGCGGCCAGCACGATGAGCGGACAGTGCGGCGGCCAGACCGGCCACACCGGTGCCGATTACGACGACGTCGGCCGCATCCCGCCAAGTGGGACTCGTCCTCATTCGCCACCACCGGGCTGGCCGATTTCGATCATCCGCTGGACACTGAGCCGGCCCGCTGCCGCCACGTCGGGATCGACATGAACTTCGTCGGCCCCTTCGACCAGGCAACGCAGCAGGGCTGCGGGAGTGATCATCTTCATGTACTTGCATGACGCCCGGTCGTTAACCGCTTGGAAGTCGACCTGCGGTGCGGCCCGGCGCAGTTGATGGAGCATCCCGACCTCGGTGGCCACCAGCACCTTGCGCGCGCGGGTCTCGTGCGCCGCGTCGAGCATCCCGCCGGTGGACAGGATCTTTACCCGCTCCGCGGGGACGGCACCTTCTCCGGCCAGGTAGAGCGCAGAGGTGGCGCACCCACACTCGGGGTGCACAAAGAGTTCAGCATCGGGGTTGGCGCGAGCTTGCTCACTGAGTTCATCGCCGTTGATCCCAGCGTGCACATGACATTCACCGGCCCAGACGTGCAGGTTTTCGCGGCCGGTCTCGCGACGCACGTGGGCGCCCAGGAACTGGTCGGGGCAGAACAGCACCTCGCGGTCCGGATCGATAGACGCGACCACGTCGACGGCGTTCGACGAGGTGCAGCAAATGTCGGCGAGCGCTTTCACTTCCGCGGTGGTATTGACGTAAGAGACAACGACAGCACCCGGGTGCTCGGCTTTCCAGGCCCGCAATTCGTCGGGACTAATGGAGTCGGCCAATGAACAGCCGGCTCGTTGATCGGGAATCAATACCGTCTTGTTCGGGCTCAGGATTTTCGCGGTCTCGGCCATGAAGTGCACCCCGCAGAACACGATGGCGCCTTCGGGCACCTCGGCGGCGATGCGCGACAGCGCCAGCGAGTCCCCCACATGGTCGGCTACGTCTTGGATGGCCGGCAGCTGGTAGTTGTGCGCCAGGAGCATAGCTCCTCGTAACCGCGCCAACCGGCGAACTTCTGCGGCCCACTGTTGGTCACCGTCGACCCCGACGTAGCCCAGCGGCGAATCGCTGATGCGGTCGGTCATACCACTCACGTCACAAGCGAGCGTGTCCATGCGATTCAAGACCGTCACGGCAGCTCCTTTCACGCCCAGGAGGTTTTCGACTTACAATCGAAAACATGGCCAATAGTAACACCGCTCATGAAGTTCTGGCTGCGGTCTTTCAGGTTCGCCAGATCACAGCGGCATCTCGAGGGGGGAAACCGCAGCTTAACGTGCTGCTATGGCAACGTGCGCAAGATCCACAGAAAGGCGCCTGGTCACTACCTGGCAGGCGGCTGCGCAGCGACGAGGACTTGACCACCTCGGTGCGTCGCCAGCTCGCGGAGAAAGTTGACCTGCGCGAATTGTCCCACCTAGAGCAACTCGCGGTGTTCTCGGATCCGCACCGGGTGCCGGGCGACACCCGCGTCATCGCGTCGACATTCCTCGGCCTGGTCCCCTCCCCGGCCACCCCCGAGCTGCCGGCCGACACGCGCTGGCATCCGGTGAATGCACTGCCCCCGATGGCATTCGACCACGGCCCGATGGTGACCCACTCCCACGCTCGACTGGTGGCGAAAATGTCGTATACCAATATCGGATTTGCCTTGACACCTAAAGAATTCGCACTCTCCACGTTGCGCGACATCTACGGCGCGACACTGGGCTATCAGGTCGATACGACGAATCTGCAACGAGTCTTGGCCCGCCGAAAGGTGATCACCCAGACCGGCACCTTCGCGCAGTCCGGCCGCAGCGGCGGCCGCCCCGCAGCGATGTACAGGTTTACCGATTCCCAGCTCAGAGTCACCGACGAGTTCGCGGCGCTGCGCCCTCCAGGCTGAGGCCGGCCGGCTTGAGACCGCGATCAACCACCATTTTTTCGCCACCGCCAAATACCCGAGCCCGATTCCAAATACCCAGCCTGTAGTGGCATTTTGGCGGGCCCCAGGGTGCCGTTACGAAACAACCGACATTGCCGATCCAAGCCCGGTGCAAATTGTGACCGGGACCACGCCATGTCAATGTCAATTTCGCGGTTGAATCCTGTAGCTTGTATGAGACTACTAAGAGTTCGTTAAGAGATGCTGGCGCCGTTCGGCTGCCGGCACAGAACCGTAACTGGCTTACTGCGCTGCCATCCCATCTGGTTCGGGATGGATCGTGCGCGAGAATGCCGAAGGCCATGAAGGGAGCCTTAATGGTGAAGCTCGGCAGTCTGGCAGACGCGCGCGCCGCCGAATGGATCGGCCGGCCGCCGCATGAGGAACTGCAGCGCAAGGTACGTCCCCTGCTGCCGAGTGACGATCCGTTTTATGACCCGCCCGCCGGCTACCACCATGCCGAACCGGGTACCGTGCTGCGCTCGCGCGAGGTCGAGCTGGCGTTTCTGGGCTTGATCCCGCAGTCCATCACCGCCACTCAACTGCTGTACCGGACCACGGACATGTGCGGCAATCCCGAGGCCACCGTGACCACGGTGATTCTTCCCGCCGAAGTTGCGCCCGGACAGACCTACCCGCTGCTCTCCTACCAGTGCGCGATCGACGCCATGTCCTCGCGCTGCTTTCCCTCCTACGCGCTGCGCCGCGGAGCCAAAGCGATCGGCTCATTGACCCAGTTGGAGCTGCTGCTGATCACCGCCGCCGTTGCCGAGGGGTGGGCGGTCTCAGTACCTGACCACGAGGGTGTCCGGGGGCTTTGGGGAACGCCCTACGAGCCGGGCTACCGGGTCCTGGACGGTATCCGGGCGGCCCTGAGCGCCGAACGTCTGGCGCTGCCGCAATCGGCGCCGATCGGATTGTGGGGCTACTCGGGCGGGGGCCTGGCCAGCGCATGGGCTGCCGAAATGTGCGGCGAGTACGCGCCTGAGCTCAACATCGTCGGAGCCGTGCTGGGTTCGCCGGTCGGCGACCTGGGTAATACCTTCCGTCGGCTCAACGGAACCCTGCTTGCGGGCCTGCCCGCAATGGTGGTGGCCGCCCTCGGACACGTCTACCCGGGGCTGGACCGGGTGATCAAACAACATGCCAACGAAGATGGGATCGAGTTGCTCGAGCGGCTCGAGCAGATGACCACCGCCGAAGCGGTCATCCGGATGGCCAACAACGACTTGGGCCACTACCTGGACGAGCCGCTCGAAGATGTTCTGTCCACACCAGAAGTTGTGCACGTCTTCGACGACATCAAACTGGGCGCCGCCGTGCCGGCACCCCCGGTGTTGATCGTGCAGGCCGTCCACGACTATCTCATCTCCGTCGATGACATCGACACGCTGGCCGAGTCCTATTCGACGGGTGGTGCCAGGGTTACCTACCACCGGGATGCCTTCAACGAGCACATGATGTTGCACCCGCTGTCCGCCCCGATGACGCTGCGCTGGCTCACCGACCGATTCGCAGGCCTGCCGCTGACCGAACACGTCATTCGAACCACGTGGCCGACGATGTTCAACCCGATGACCTATGCGGGCATGGCACGATTGGCCGTCATCGCCGCCAAGATGATCACCGGACGCAAGATTCATCGCCGCCCGCTGTAAGGCCGCCCACCGTGGATTGTCCACTTTGAGCCGCACCGAAATCCGTTACGGCACGGGCGCTTCGGGGGCTTTTGCGGGTGCGGCCGGCCGGGGCTCGACCGGCGGGTAACCGCCCAGATCATCACGCACGGTTCCGGCCGCCATCAGTGCGTACACCAGTGACCCGACGGCCGCGGGCAACAACAGGGTGGCCGCTACCAAAGACGCGTGGCGGGCGAAAAACACCGGCGGCGCCTCGATCACGTATGTCAACGAGTGATCGCCGCTGGCCAGCGGCACCGTGTCGAAATCCAACGCGCCATAGCGCCAGTACACCAGCAACGCACCGACGGCGGTTGCCGCCGCCGCGGCGCCCACCAGCCCGGCCGCAAAGGCGGCCACCATCGCGGGCCCTCTGTGTTCACGCCACTGCCAGATCAGCACCGCCGCCACCACGGCCACCACACCCAACAGCCCGAGCATCAAGAACGGTGCGACAAAGAAATTCTCTGACTCGCTACCCAAGTAATCGTGCACACGCTCGCCCGTCCGGGTGACGGCGACCACGGCATGAACGGCCGGCGCCACCCAGGCCCAAAGTCCGCCAACCAAGAGGCCAACCGCGGTAAGACCGAGCATCACGGTGGTGATTGCGCGGGTTCGCGACGTTCGAGGGCCACCGGAATCCGGCAGCCCCACCGCGTCGACGGGCGGCTGCGGCTCGTGGGACGTGGTGGGAACAGCAGGCACCGATTCCTCGGTCACCGACGCGTCTCCAACTCCGAAGAGTCCACCTGCCCGTGCCGCGAGCATCGTGCCCACCAACCATCGGGACGAATCTGCACGATCATCCGCCGTCCGCATTCGGCACAGAACCGCGGCGGCTCCAGACCTAACTGGGCCGCTGTGGGCGTGGTCGTACCCGCCAGTTCGCCGGTGTAGACGTTGTAGACGCCGGCAGTGACCGGAGCACCGAGACTTCCCACCACAATGTCCTTGATTTCCTACAAACTTGCGTTGAGCGCCTTCAACGGCATCTGTAGGTCTTCCAACAGTTCCAGGTCAGCTTCGGCCGGACGGCCGAGCGTGGTCAGGTAGTTTCCGACGATCACCGCGTTGATGCCGCCCAGGATCCCACGCTTGGCGCCCAGGTCGCCGAGGGTGATCTCGCGGCCACCGGCAAAGCGCAGCATCGTGCGCGGTAGCGCCAATCGGAACGCACCAACCGCCTTGAGCGCTTCGCCGGCCGGCAGCACCTCGAGGTCACCGAAGGGGGTGCCGGGGCGGGGGTTGAGGAAGTTCAACGGGACCTCGTCGGGGTCCAGCTCGGCCAGGTTGGCGGCGAATTCGGCGCGCTGCTCCAGCGTCTCCCCCATACCGAGGATGCCGCCGCAGCACACCTCCATGCCGGCGTCGCGCACCATCGTGAGCGTCTGCCAGCGCTCCTCCCACGTGTGCGTCGTAACGACGTTGGTGAAGTACGAGCGAGCGGTCTCCAGGTTGTGGTTGTAGCGATGCACACCCATCGCCGCGAGCTGTTCCACCTGCTCGGCGGTCAGCATGCCCAGCGAGCAGGCGACGTTGATTTCGACTTCGTTTCGAATCGCCTCGATGCCCGCGGCGACCTGGGACAGCAGCCTGGCATCGGGACCGCGGACCGCCGCCACGATGCAAAATTCGGTAGCGCCGGACTTGGCCGTCTGCTTGGCCGCCTCGACCAGGCTGGGGATGTCCAACCAGGCGCTGCGTACCGGCGAGCTGAACAGGCCCGATTGCGAGCAGAAGTGGCAATCCTCCGGGCAGCCACCGGTCTTTAGGCTGATGATGCCCTCGACCTCGACCTCGGGGCCGCACCAGCGCATCCGGACGTCATGGGCCAGCACCAGCAGTTCTTCCAGGCGGTCCTCCGATAGCTGCAGGACCTGCAGGACCTGCTCCTGATTCAAGCCCTCCCCACGCTCCAGCACCTGCTGCCGCGCCACGGCCAGAATGTCTGGTTCGGTCACGCCATCCTGGCCGGCGTCATTGCTGGGTCGAGTAGCCGCCTGAGTCACCAAGTACTCCCCTGGTCTTCGTCAAAATCTGTGGTCTGGCCCGAGCCTGTCGAGCACAGAACTGCCAACTTAGGGTAGCCGTGCACGGCTGCACAAACCTGACGCGGTAGCCCACCGCGCGCTGTGCTGTGATTTCACCGTGCTGAGCACCGTCATGTGATCGGTTGCTCAGCGCGTTTGTTCCCGTCCCAGCGGCGCAGGCCGGCGAAACTGCCATTGATTTGTGCGGGGCGGCCGGCAATCCGCAATGCCCGCCCCAGCTGGGCCCCACCGACCCGCCGGGCCAGGGTGACATGGCCGGTCCAATGCCCGGGCAGGCTATTCGGCATCGGCGCCGGGTCCAGATAGGGCGCACACAACCGGTGTACCTCGGAGTGCAGTGCCAACAGCTCGACTGTTGGCACCACCAGGCGTGCGAAGACCACACTTGCCCGGCCGAACAAGACCGGCGCACCGATCGCACAACTCAGGGGAAGTGTTGCGGCAACCGGGCTCAGCAGCTCGTCCACCTCGGAGCTGATCCGATCGGCGACGGCCATTGTCACGTGCGGACGGCTCGCCGGCGCCTGGCTGGGGATCCCGGCACCGGCCAGCTCCTCCCAGATGCGGCGGACCGCGGCCTCGGTGTCGCGGTCAAAGACCAGCTCGATCGAATGCACCATCTCAACCGACCAACGTGGCTACCCATTCGCGGTCGAACGCGCCCGCACTCATGACCGCGAAGTCCGCAACGCTGAGCTGCGCGGCTCCGGCGGAAAGCACGGCCCGCATGGGAGCCAAGCGAGCCAGGGCGTCCCGATTCGAGGATTCCACCAATCCGGGATGCGCCGGCCAACTGCCGAGCACCAGACCGGCGCATGAAACCTTCTGCGCCGCAAGCGCTTCCAGGGTCAATGCAGTGTGATTGAGCGTGCCCAGTCCCGCGGCGACCACCACCAGCATGGCGGCACCCAGATCGACGGCGAGGTCCCGCAGCGTGCCGCCGGAGTCGGCGAGCTCGACGAGCAATCCGCCTGCACCTTCGACGAGCGTCAACCGGCCCGGACGGTCCAGACCCCGAATGTGCTGCACCAACTGATCGCGGCTGGGCAGCGGCTGCCCGGCCTGCTCCGCCGCCGCGACAGGCGCCATCGGCAACGGGTAACGCGCCAAGCCGACCAGCTCGGTTACCCCGGATAGCCGACCTATCTCGGCCAGATCGTCGTCGCCGTTGCCGGTGCCAGTCTGAACGGGTTTGCACACAACCACGTCGATACCCGCTTGGTTCGCCTGGGACGCCAGCGCCGCGGTGACGACCGTCTTGCCGACCCCGGTGCAGGTGCCGGTGACGCACAGGACGGTCAACGGCGTGCCGCGGCAGGGCCGAGAAGAACGTCGGTCAGCACCCGCCGGGCCAGCTCCATCTCGTCAGGACTCAACGACGCGCGCGCCGTCAGTCTCAGCCGTGATGCCCCGGCGGGCACCGTCGGGGGCCGGAAGCACCCCACCTTGACACCGGCGTCCAGACAGGCCGCCGCGGCGGCCAGCGCCACCTCCGGGTCGCCCAGCAACACGGACACCACCGCGGACTGCGGCGTCTCGGGCACGTCGCAGATGTCGGCGAGTTCACGGGCGTTCTGCAACACCGCGTCGGGCCGCCACTGCTCGGCCTTGAGCACACCCAGCGCGGCCCGCGCCGCGCCCACTGCGGCCGGCGCCAAACCGGTGTCGAAGATGAACGGCCGGGCCGCATCGATGAGGTGCGCACGCACCGCGGCCGGCCCCAGAACGGCACCGCCCTGGCTGCCGAGAGCTTTCGACAGCGTCGTGGTCAGCACCACATCGGGCGCACCCGCCAGCCCCAGCTCGTGCAACAGCCCGCGCCCGCCACCGCGAACGCCCAGTCCGTGCGCCTCGTCGATGACGAGCAGGGCCCGGTGCCGGCGGCAGGCGGCGAGCAACTCACGAAGCGGGGCCAAGGTGCCGTCGGCGCTGAACACCGAGTCGGTGATGACCATGGCCCGTTGCTCGTCGCGCGAGGCCAGCGCCGCGTCCACCGCAGCAACGTCGCGGTGCGGCGTCACGACCACCCGAGCGCGCGAAAGGCGGCAGGCGTCCACCAGGGACGCGTGCGAGTACGCATCGGAGACCAAAAGCGAACCCGGCCCGGACAGACCGACGACGGCTCCCAAGTTCGCCGTGTAGCCCGACGAAAACAACAGGCCCGCGGCAGCGCCGACGTATTCGGCGAGTTCGGCTTCCAACTGCTGGTGCAGCTCGGTGTCGCCGGTGACCAGGCGCGAACCGGTGGCGCCTGCGCCCCAGATGCGCAGTGCCTGGACACCGCCTTCAATCACGTCGGGGTGCTGGGACAGCCCCAGGTAATCGTTGGACGCAAGGTCCAACTCGGTACCGACGGGAGGACGCGGGCGCAGCGAGCGACGCAGCCCAGCATCGCGGCGCTGCCGTTCGACAGCGTCCAGCCAGGCCAGTGGCGACGTCTCAATCGGAATCTGTGTGGGGGCGCCCATGAGCCTTCAGCCTACGAGACGCGCGACCTCGACCATCGCGGAGCTGATCTGCGCGATCTCATCCGGGGCGCAGATGTATGGCGGCATCGCGTAGACCAGGTTGCGAAACGGACGCAGCCAGACACCGTGCTCTAGGGCAACTGGGGTGGCGACAGACAAATTGACCGGTCGGTCGCATTCGATCACGCCGATCGCGCCGCGTACCCGCACGTCGGTCACCCCTGGCAATGCCCGAGCGGGTTCGAGTCCGGTGGTCAAACCGGAAGCGATCCCGGCGACCGTGCCTCGCCAGTCCTGTTCGAGCAGCAGCTCGACGCTGGCCACCGACACCGCGCAGGCCAGCGGATTCGCCATGAAGGTCGGTCCGTGCATCAGCGCGCCGGCCGCACCGGCGCTGATGGTGTGCGCGATGTCCGTCGTGCACAACGTGGCGGCCAGACTGAGATAACCACCGGTGAGCGCCTTGCCGACGCACATGATGTCCGGGCTCACCCCGGCATGGTCGGCAGCGAAGAGTTCGCCGGTGCGGCCGAAGCCGGTGGCGATCTCGTCGAAGATCAAAAGCACCTCATGGCGCCGACAGAAATCTCGCAGGTCAGCCAGATAGCGCGGGTCGTGGAAGCGCATCCCGCCCGCTCCTTGCACCACCGGTTCGACGACGACGGCCGCCAATTCGGCGGCATGCTGTGCCAGTTGCGCTTCGAACGCCGCACTGTAGGCGGGGTCGTAATCGTGAGGCACGTGCGGCGCGAACACTTGCCGGGCCAGGATGTCGGTCCATAGCGAGTGCATCCCGCCCTCGGGGTCGCAGACGCTCATCGGCGTGAAAGTGTCGCCGTGGTAGCCGCCGCGCCAGGTCATCAGGCGGTGCTTTCCCGGCCGGCCACGACTGCGCCAATACTGCAACGCCATCTTCACCGCGACTTCTACCGCCACCGATCCGGAGTCGCTGAAAAAGACCGTTTCCAAACCGGCCGGGGTGATATCGACGAGCAGTTTGGCCAGCCTGGCCGCCGGTTCGTGGGTCAACCCACCGAACATGACGTGGCTCATCGTGCCCACCTGGGCGCTCACGGCCGCGTCCAGCACTGGGTGCCCATGCCCGTGGACCGAGGTCCACCAGGAGCTCATCGCGTCGAGCACCTCGATCGGCTGGCCGTCGTGGATCAAGGTCAGCCAGGCGCCGCGAGCCGAGACCACTACCAGGTTGGGTGCGGCCGTGGTGCCAATGGTGCTGTAGGGGTGCCACACGTTGGCGGCATCGATCGCACCGATTTGCTCGGGCGTCAAACCGCCCCTCGATGTGTCGGCGGCAGACATGGAATCCGAGGGTAACCGAGCCGAACGCGGCCGCACCTGGGCCCACGCGGCTGCGGGTCGCACAAAGCCCGGACATCGGGAAGCATGCATGACATGGCTTTGCCGAACCAGCACGACCACACGACCGGTTCAGATACCGACGCAACGCCGATCCCCGACCACACCGAGGATCGGCCACCGCAGATCCTCACGCTGCGCATTGCTCCACTGGATGTGATCCTCACGGTCGCGTTCTTGGGCGCGCTACTGGTTGTGGTGACCACGACCAGTTGGCCGTCGCAGCTATTCGCCTTCTCCCAGAACGTGTGCATTTCCGAGGACTGCCCCCCTGTGCCATTCGCCGTCAACTACTACATCTATCCGGTCATGTGGGGCGGCATCGGCGCGGCCGTGGCCGCAGCCGTGATCGGCCCGCTGGTTTCCATGGTGAAGGGCTGGTACATGTCCTTCTGGCCGATCATCGCCATCGCCGTCATCACGGTCACTTCGGTGATCGGGTACGCGCTGACCGGCTTCAGTGAAACCTACTGGCACTGACCGACACGGTTCCCCGAGCGCGGCCAGCAAGGCTGCTGAGACCGAAATCACAACCGCCGATAGGCCACTGACCAGCACAGTCACCGTCCGGTCACGTTAAGACAAAAAATGACCTGGGGACCTGGCGAGCGAACACATCCGTTGTCAAAGTGGCTGTAGTGACTGATGTGAATACAGCGACCTAACCGACTGGTTCACGTTTCCAACTGTCATGCAACGGCGTTAGGTCTCGACGTAGCGGCCATCGCGTGAGTCATGGAACAGCGGCGGACGCGCGAAGTCACCGCGCTGAGGCACAGGAGGCCCACCAGAGGGCCTGGGAGAGCCTAGGAGATTGGAATCCCGATGAAACGCATCTACGCCTTCGCGATCGGTTTGGTGATGATGGCGGCCCCGATGGCGGCCGCCCCGGGCATCGCGGCCGCCGACCCCAGTGTCCGGCCGGTGGACTACCAGCAGGCAACCGACGTCGTGGTCGCGCGCGGACTTTCGCAGCGCGGCGTGCCGTTCTCCTGGGCCGGCGGCGGTATCACGGGTCCGTCCCGCGGCAAGGGGACGGGCATCTACACCGTCGGATTCGACGCGTCGGGGTTGATCCAATACGCCTACGCCGGCGCTGGGATCAAGCTGCCGCGCTCCTCCGGTGAGATGTACAAAGTCGGCCAGAAGGTCCTGCCGCAGCAGGCCCGCAAGGCCGACCTGCTCTTCTACGGCCCCGAGGGCACCCAGAGCGTGGCGATGTACCTCGGAAACGGGCAGATGTTGGAGGTGGGCGACGTCGTGCAGGTCTCGCCGGTACGCACCACCGACATGATGCCTTACCTAGTCCGGATCATCGGCGCTTCGCAAGCGCCGTTGCAGCAGACACCGCTGCCGCAGACCCCGCTTCGACAGGCACCGCTGCAGCAGGTGCCGACTCAGCAGGCACCGCTGCAACAGGCACCCGCCCAACAGTTGCCGACTCAGCAGGCACCGCTGCAGGCACCGACCCGCCAGGCGCCGACCCAACAAGTCCCCCTGCAACAGCTGCCGACCCAGCAATCCCCAGTTCAGCAGGCACCGACACAGTTGGTGCCGCTGCAGCCGGCTCCGGCCACCACCGCGCGGTAACCGACCGTCAACCTGGGTAGTTCCCAACCCACGCCACCTGCATCTCTCGCTGACATCGCTGCTCAGCGAGGGAAGCAGGTGGCTTTTCGGTAAATTGTCAGTCGACCATGCAGACGCTGACACCGCCCACATCACCGACCGCCGCCGCGGCGCCGGTCGCTATGGGGACCCGAAAAACCGGTTTTTACCGCCATGATCTGGACGGTTTGCGCGGTATCGCGATCGCCCTCGTAGCCATATTCCACGTTTGGTTCGGCCGGGTTTCCGGCGGAGTGGACGTCTTCTTGGCGCTATCGGGGTTCTTTTTCGGCGGCAAGATTCTGCGCACCGCCCTGAATCCGAGTCTGAAGCTCTCACCGATAACTGAGCTGATCCGGCTGATCCGCCGGCTGCTGCCGGCCATGGTCGTGGCCCTAGCCGCCTGTGCGTTGCTCACCATCCTGGTTCAACCGCAGACCCGATGGGAAGCGTTCGCCGACCAGAGCCTGGCCAGTCTGGGCTACTACCAGAACTGGGAACTGGCCAACTCTGCCGCGGACTACCTGCGCGCCGGCGAAGCGGTCAGCCCGCTACAGCACATCTGGTCGATGTCGGTGCAGGGCCAGTTCTATCTGGCCTTCCTGCTTTTGATCACCGGGTGCACCTTTTTGTTCCGGCGTCTGCTCGGCACCCATCTGCGGACCATGTTCGTGGTGCTGCTCAGCGCGCTCACGATCGCGTCCTTTGTTTATGCGATCATCGCCCACCAGGCCTACCAGCCGACCGCGTACTACAACAGCTTTGCGCGGGCCTGGGAGCTGCTCCTGGGGGCGCTGGTGGGTGCGCTGGTGCCCTACATTCGCTGGCCGATGTGGCTGCGCACCATCGCGGCCACCGTGGGGTTGGCGATAGTCCTGTCGTGCGGCGCCCTGATCAACGGCGTCAAAGAATTTCCTGGCCCATGGGCGTTGGTACCAGTCGGCGCCGCGATGCTGATGATCATGGCTGGGGCCAACCGGCAGGCCCATCCGAGCACCCGCGACCGTCTTCCGCTACCCAATCGACTGCTGGCCGCCGGGCCACTGGTGACGCTCGGCGCGATGGCCTACTCGCTGTACCTATGGCACTGGCCGCTGCTGATCTTCTGGCTCTCCTACACCGGCCACCGGCACGCAAACTTCATCGAGGGTGCAGCGATACTGCTGGTATCGGGAGTACTGGCATTTCTGACCACTCGCCACGTCGAAGACCCATTGCGGTATCGCGCGCCGTCGGGCACCGCCGCCGCAGTCAAGACGCAAGCGATTCCCTGGCAGCTCCGGTTGCGCCGGCCGACCATCGCGATGGGGTCGGTCGTGGTGTTGCTGGGCGTCACCCTGACCGCTACGTCGTTCACCTGGCGAGAGCACGTGATCGTCGAACGCGCCTCCGGCAAAGAGCTCCGGGGACTCAGCGCCAACGACTATCCCGGAGCACGTGCCCTGACCGACCATGTCCGGGTGCCCAAACTGCGGATGCGCCCCACCGTGTTCGAAGCCAAAGGCGACTTTCCCGCTTCCACTCGAGACGGCTGCATCAGTGACTTCGTCAATCCGGCGCTGGTCAATTGCACCTACGGCGATGTGGACGCTTCCCGGACCATCGCGCTCGCCGGAGGTTCGCACGCCGAACATTGGCTTCCGGCACTGGATCTACTCGGGCGTCTGCATCACTTCAAGGTGGTGACGTACCTCAAGATGGGCTGCCCGCTGTCCACCGAAGAAGTCCCGCTGATCATGGGCAACAACGCCCCGTACCCGCAGTGCCGCGAGTGGGTGCAGAAGACGATGGAGAAACTGGTCACCGACCGTCCCGACTATGTGTTCACCACGTCGACACGGCCGTGGAACATCAAGCCGGGCGACGTCATGCCGGCCACCTACATCGGTATCTGGCAAACATTTGCCGACAACAACATTCCCGTCCTCGCGGTTCGGGACACCCCCTGGATGGTCAAGGACGGCCAGCCGTTCAAACCGGCGGACTGCCTGGCCAAGGGGGGCGATGCGCAGTCCTGCGGAATCAAGCGCTCTGAACTGCTGTCGGACTACAACACCACGTTGGATTTCGTAGACCGGTTCCCGAACCTCAAACCGATCGACATGTCAGACGCGATATGTCGGCCCGACTACTGTCGCGCGGTCGAGGGAAATGTGCTGATCTACCGTGACGCTCACCACATGACACCCACCTATGCCCGCACCATGACCCCCGAACTCGGGCGGCAGATCGCAGCAATCACCGGCTGGTGGTGAGATCCGCCCTCGCCTGTCCGGCCGCGCCGGCCCGACAGGGCGCCGGGCTTGTCAGCGCGAAATACGCGGACCAACCCCCAACGCGGATAAGGTCATACGATGTCGCCGAACAACGCCGTGGACTCTGGCGTAACGCCACCTCCACTGCCCACCGTATGGCCGGGCAGCGCGTATCCACTGGGAGCCACCTATGACGGCGCCGGCACCAACTTTTCGCTCTTTTCCGAAATCGCCGACCGGGTCGAGCTCTGCCTGATCGCCGACGACGATAGCGAATCGCGGATCTCTCTCGAGGAGGTCGACGGATACGTCTGGCACGCCTATCTCCCCAACATCAGCCCCGGCCAGCGCTACGGCTTTCGGGTCTACGGGCCATTCGACCCCGCGGCCGGGCACCGCTGTGACCCGAGCAAGCTGCTGCTCGACCCGTACGGGAAGGCGTTCGACGGCGATTTCACCTTCGGGCAGGCGCTGTTCTCCTATGACATGAAGACTGTCGACCTGGGCTCGGCCGACCCCGGTATCCCTCCCATCGTCGACTCCCTGGGCTCCACCATGACAAGTGTGGTGATCAACCCGTTCTTCGACTGGGGTTATGACCGGGCTCCGATGATTCCCTACCACGAGACCGTCATCTACGAAGCCCACGTCAAAGGCATGACCCAGACCCATCCGGACATCCCCGAGGAACTTCGCGGCACCTACGCTGGGCTGGCCCACCCGGCGATCATCGACCACCTGAAGTCCCTCAATGTCACCACCATCGAACTGATGCCGGTGCACCAATTCATGCACGACTCGCGACTGCTGGACCTAGGCCTACGGAACTACTGGGGCTACAACACCTTTGGATTCTTCGCCCCGCACAACCAATACGCAGCCAACCGCCAAGCCGGCAGCGCGGTGGGAGAGTTCAAGTCCATGGTGCGCAGCCTGCACGAAGCAGGCATCGAGGTCATCCTCGACGTCGTGTACAACCACACCGCCGAAGGCAATCGCCTCGGCCCAACGATCAACTTCCGCGGTATCGACAACTCCGCGTACTACCGGCTGGTTGACTCCGACCTGCGCTGGTACAAGGACTACACCGGCACCGGCAACAGCCTCAACGCCCGCCACCCCCACGTGCTGCAGCTGATCATGGACTCGCTGCGCTACTGGGTGATCGAGATGCACGTCGACGGATTCCGCTTCGACCTGGCCGCGACTTTGGCCCGCGAGTTGCACGACGTGGACCGACTGAGCGCGTTTTTCGACCTGGTGCAGCAGGATCCGGTGGTCAGCCAGGTCAAGTTGATCGCCGAGCCGTGGGACGTCGGCGAAGGTGGCTACCAGGTCGGCAACTTTCCCGGTTTGTGGACGGAGTGGAACGGGAAATACCGCGATACTGTGCGTGACTACTGGCGGGGCGAGCCCGCAACCCTTGGCGAATTCGCTTCCCGGCTGACCGGGTCGTCGGATCTCTATGAGGCGACCGGTCGACGGCCGAGCGCCAGCATCAACTTCGTCACCGCTCATGATGGGTTCACCCTCAACGACCTGGTCTCTTACAACGAAAAGCACAACAGCGCCAACGGCGAAGACAATCGTGACGGGGAAAGTCACAACCGCTCCTGGAACTGCGGCATCGAGGGCCCCACCGACGATCCCGACATCGTGGCGCTGCGCTACCGCCAAATGCGCAACTTCTGGGCCACCTTGATGGTCAGCCAGGGCACACCGATGATTGCCCATGGCGATGAAATCGGGCGCACCCAACAGGGCAACAACAATGTCTACTGCCAGGACTCCGAAATATCGTGGATGGACTGGTCATTGGTTGAAGCGAATGCCGACCTGCTGGCATTCGCCCGCAAGGTGACCACGTTGCGCAGAAACCATCCGGTCTTTCGTCGGCGACGGTTTTTCGAGGGTGAGCCGATCCGAACCGGCGACGAGGTGCGAGACATCGCCTGGCTGACCCCGAGCGGCCAGGAAATGTTGCACGACGATTGGAACCGCAGCTTCCACAAGTGCGTTGCGGTGTTCCTCAACGGTGAGGCGATCACCGCACCCAACGCCCGCGGTGAACGAGTCGTTGACGACTCATTTCTGTTGTGCTTCAACGCCCATGACGAAACGGTGGAGTTCGTCATGCCGCACGATGACTATGCCAACGAATGGACGGTGGAGCTGGACACCAACCATCCAGCCGGCGATGCCGACGCGGTGGTGAAGGCCGAAGACACCGTATCTGTGCCCGGCCGTTCGCTGATCTTGCTGCGTAAGACCGCGTAGCCCATGGGCTTTCCCGTCCTGTCCACCTACCGACTACAGCTGCGCGGCCCATCAAGCGGATTCGGATTTACTTTCGCAGACGCCGAGAATGTGCTGGATTACCTCAGCGAGCTTGGTGTTTCCCATCTTTACCTGTCCCCTATCCTGACCGCCGTAGCGGGGTCCTCCCACGGCTATGACGTCACCGACCCGACCACGGTGTCAGCCGAGCTCGGCGGCCTCGACGGCTTGGCGCGGCTATCCGCGGCGGCGCGGGCTCGCGGCATGGGCCTGATTGTGGACATCGTGCCCAACCACGTGGGTGTCGATCGGCCGCAACAGAACATGTGGTGGTGGGATGTGCTGCGTCACGGCCGCAACTCCGAGTATGCGGGGTATTTCGACATCGACTGTGATCTCGACGAGCACGGTCGAATCGTGCTGCCGGTGCTGGGTTCTGACGCAGACGTGGCCGACCTGTTGGTCGACGGGGACCTGCTGCGGCTGGGCTCGCTGGCATTCCCCATCGCTGCGGGTACCGGTACCGGCACCGGAGCCGAGGTGCATGAGCGCCAGCACTACCGATTGGTGGGCTGGCGACGCGGCCTGTGCGGTTATCGCCGGTTTTTCTCGATCACCTCGTTGGCCGGGCTACGCCAAGAGGATCGCGCGGTTTTCGATGCCAGCCATGTCGAGATCGCACGTTGGTTCGCCGACGGACTCGTCGATGGTCTTCGTATCGACCACCCCGATGGGCTGTCCGATCCCTGCGGCTATCTGCAATGGCTGCGCGAACTGGTCGGCCAGCAGGCCTGGATTGTGATCGAGAAGATCCTGGCCGCCGACGAGGCGTTGGAGCCCACGCTGCCGGTGGACGGCACAACGGGCTATGACGTGCTACGAGAACTCGGCGGACTCTTCGCCGACCCGGCCGGAGCGGCAGAGCTCACCGCGCTGGTCGAGTCCGCCGACGTGGACTACCAGGCCATGGCGGCACTGTTGGCCGATCTCAAGATCCGGGCGACAACCGACACCCTGTCCAGCGAATTGAGCCGGTTGAGACGAAGCATTGCCGCAACGGCCGGCCGGGATCATCCGCTGCCGGGTGAGGCGGTGGCCGCGTTGCTTACCCATATCGGCGTCTACCGCTGCGACTACCCCGGGCTGGCCTCGATCATGCCGACCGCGATCGCCGAAACCTGTATTGCGGCACCCGAATTAGGCCCGCCGCTGCAGCTGGTGGCGATGGCTTTGGCCCACGGCGGCGAACCCGCCAACCGGCTGCAGCAACTGTGCGGCGCGGTGACCGCCAAGGCCGTCGAGGACTGCTTGTTCTACCGAGACGCCCGGCTGGTGTCACTCAACGAGGTGGGTGGCGAGCCGCACCGGTTTGGAGTCAGCGCCGCAGAGTTTCATCACAGTGCGGCCACCCGCACCCGGATGTGGCCGCAGACCATGACGACGTTGACCACCCACGACACCAAACGCGGCGAAGACGTGCGAGCGAGAATCAGCGTGTTGTCCCAGGTTCCGTCACTATGGGCCGAATTCGTCGCCCGCGCCGAAAGCCAAGCCCCCTCCCCTGACCGAGCAACGGGACAGTTCCTGTGGCAGAACATCTTCGGCGTCTGGCCGGTCACCGGGGAAGTCAGCGAGCAGCTGCGCGACCGGCTGCACAGCTACGCGGAGAAAGCAATTCGGGAAGCGGCTTGGCACACCAGCTGGAACGACCCGGACTCCACTTTCGAAGACGCGGTACACCGGTGGCTGGACGCTGTCCTGGATGGTCCGGTGGCCGGGCAGCTGACCCAACTCGTGGATCGCCTCAATCCCCATGCCGCCAGTGACGCGCTGGGCCAGAAGCTGCTCGCGCTGACCGTGCCCGGGATACCCGACGTTTATCAAGGCACCGAGCTGTGGGAGGACAGCCTGGTCGATCCGGACAACCGGCGCCCCGTCGACTACGCCGCCCGCCGAGCCGCGCTGCGAGAGTTGCGGCATCCCAAGATCCGGGTCGTAAGCACGGCCCTTCGAATGCGGCGTTCCCACCCGGAGTGCTTCCTGCGCGGCGCCTACATTCCGGTGCTTGCCAGTGGCACCGCCGAAGATCACATCGTGGCGTTTCGCCGTGGCCAGGACATCCTGGTCGCGGTGACCCGCTGGACGGTAGGACTGCAAGAAAATGGCTGGGATGACACGGTATTGCCGTTGCCCGAGGGGTCCTGGACCGACACTCTCACCGGCGCCTTGGCAAGCGGGCCGGCACCTGCCGCCGAACTGTTCTCTGAGCTGCCCGTCGTCCTGTTGGAGCGCCAAGCATGACTGAATTCCGGGTGTGGGCGCCCAAGCCCGAATTGGTGCGGCTAGATGTCGAGGGCGGCGTGTACCCGATGAGGCGCACCGACGACGGCTGGTGGCACACCGCGATCGAGACTGCGCCAGCTGCCCGCTACGGATTTCTGCTCGACGATGACCCCAAGGTGCTGCCCGACCCCAGATCTGCCCGCCAGCCCGATGGGGTGCACGCCCGCTCCCAGCTGTGGAACCCCGCCGCGGCCACCTGGACCGACGGCGCCTGGACCGGTCGCTCCGTGACCGGCGCGGTGATCTACGAGCTGCATGTCGGCACCTTCACCGCCGCGGGCACATTTGACTCCGCCATCGAGAAGCTGGACTACCTAGTCGATCTCGGGATCGACTTCGTCGAGCTGATGCCGGTGAACTCCTTTGCCGGCACTCACGGCTGGGGATATGACGGTGTGCTCTGGTACAGCGTCCACGAGCCCTACGGCGGCCCCGCCGGACTGGTCCGGTTCGTCGACGCTTGCCATGCGCGCGGTCTGGGAGTGCTGATCGATGCGGTGTTCAACCATCTCGGGCCTTCGGGAAACTATCTGCCCCGATTCGGGCCTTACCTGTCCTCGGCGAGCAACCCGTGGGGGGGGAAGGCATCAATATCGCCGACGCCGACTCGGACGAGGTTCGCCGCTACATCATCGGCGCCGCGCTGCGCTGGATGCGCGAATTCCATGCCGACGGTCTGCGGCTGGACGCCGTCCACGCGTTGGTGGACACCACCGCAGTACCCATCCTCGAAGAACTGGCCACCGAGACCGACTGGCTGTCAAAGCAAGTCGGTCGCCCGCTGTCGCTGGTCGCCGAGAGCGACCTCAACGATCCGCGGCTGATCACCCCGCGCGATGGTGGTGGCTACGGGATCACCGCGCAATGGGACGACGACATCCATCACGCGATTCACACAGCGGTTTCCGGGGAACGCCAGGGTTACTATGCGGACTTCGGCGCCAATTCCGATTCGATGGCCACGCTGGCACACACACTTCGTCGGGGCTTCTTCCACGCCGGTACCTATTCGTCGTTCCGGCGCCGCCGCCACGGACGTCCGCTGGACACGGCCACGATTCCGGCCACCCGTCTGCTCGCCTACACCTGCACCCATGATCAGGTCGGCAATCGTGCGCTTGGCGACCGCCCTTCACAAAACCTGACCAGCGGCCAGCTGGCCATCAAAGCCGCATTGGTACTCGGTTCGCCCTACACGGCGATGCTGTTCATGGGCGAGGAATGGGGGGCCAGCAGTCCTTTTCAGTTCTTCAGCTCGCACCCCGAGCCCGAGTTGGCGGTTGCCACCGCGCAGGGACGCAAAGCGGAGTTCGCCGAGCACGGATGGGATGCCGACGAGATCCCCGATCCCCAAGATCCGCAGACTTTTCTGCGCTCCAAACTGGTTTGGGGCGAAGGCGATTCAGGCGAGCATGCCCAGCTACTGCGCTTCTACCGCGATCTGATCGCGTTGCGACACCACGAGACCGACCTGGCCGATCCGTGGCTGGACCACCTGGTGATCGACTATGACGAGCAGCAGAGCTGGATCATCATGCGCCGCAGCCGGTTTGGCATTGCGTGCAATCTCGGTACCGAGGCGACGACGGTGCCACTATCCGGTGCGCTGGTGCCGGGTTGGGGTGAGCCGAACACCAGCGACTCCGGCACCGAACTAGCCGGGCATTCGGTTGCGGTGCTGCGCTGTGACCAATCGACGGCGCCCGCCGAGCCCGCCTGAGCGTCGTCGCCGCTAGACGGTGGGGCGCCCGGTGCGCTGTATCGCCTCGGCAATCGCATCGGCAAGAGGCTCGATCTCTTCGGCGCTTAGACCCGCAATGGTGACCCGTATCCCCGGCGCGCTACGGATCCGGAACCGCGCGCCCGGCGCAGCGGCCCAACCCCGGTTCAGCAGGCGGGTAATCGCCGCGGTTTCGTCGGGGACGGGAATCCAGACATTGAGCCCAGACCGGCCATGTGCGGCGACACCGCGGGCGGACAGCGCGGCGCACAACCGGCCGCGGGCGTCTGCGTAGCGCTCCTGCGCCTGGCGAACCAGCCCGGTAGCGGCATCGTCAGCGAAGAGCCGCACGGCGAGATCCTGCAGAATGTGGCTCACCCAGCCCG
The DNA here is from genome assembly GCF_003584745.1 of Mycobacterium pseudoshottsii JCM 15466. NCBI lineage: Bacteria > Bacillati > Actinomycetota > Actinomycetes > Mycobacteriales > Mycobacteriaceae > Mycobacterium > Mycobacterium pseudoshottsii. The sequence continues at coordinate 2,602,630 of NZ_AP018410.1, read as the reverse complement.
GCCCTAGGCGCAGCCGCCCGTGCACCCGCTCGACCGTGCGCTGGTCCCCGGCCAACACGGCAAGCCGTAGATCCGGCCCATAGGCCTTGGCCGCCGACCGGACGAAGGCCCAGTGCTGCGTCGCCCCGGCCAGGGTGTGCAGGGGTACGCCGGCGATGCCGGCGCAATGATCGTCCTCAACCAGCAGCACCTCCTCAGCACCCTGGCTCAACACCTCACGCAGCTCCTCGGCCCGGGCCGCCGACAGCGCCGCTCCGGTTGGGTTTTGCGCGCGACTGGTGACCACGACCGCCCTCACCCCGCGGCCCAGCGCCCGCTGCAGGTCAGCAACCAGCGGACCGTCGTCGTCGACGCCCATCGGCTCAACGGGAAGCCCAAGTGCGGCAAGGAGATCCAGGAGGTTTGCCCAGCCCGGGTCCTCGACGGCAACCCGGTCCCCCGGGCGCAGATTCGCGCTCAGCGCTCGCTCGATACCGTCCAGCGCACCGTTGGTCACCGCGAGATGGTCGGCCGCTACACCGTCGGCCGCCAAAGCGGCTCGAGCGTAGTCGACCAGCTCCGCTGACATTGCCGGAGCACCGTAGAGCAACGGCAGCACCGAACCGTCCGGCCATCCGACGGCGGCCAGCGGCAATAGCTCGGGGGCCGGGTTGCCGGTCGAGAGATCTCGCGCGCCGGCAGGCACCCCAAGGTCAAGCGAGGACCGGGGCGTGGATGCCGGCCGGTCGCGCACCCTGGTCCCGCGCCGTCCCGCGGTTTCGACCGTCCCGCGATCACGCAACAGGCGGTAGGCCGCGGCCACGGTGTTGGGATTCACACCCAGCTGACCGGCGACTTCGCGGATCGACGGCAGAGCGTCGCCGGGCGCCAAGCCGCCCTGGGAGATGGCCGATTCAATGCTGGCCGCTATGGACTCGGCGCCACCACCCGCTCTCCTATATTGTACTGGCATAGTTACTAGTATGTACTAGTACATATCGAACGGGCAACCACATGACCACTTCCTACGGCCCGACGGCACGCACCACTCCCACCCGCTACCGGGAGCGAGCACGCTACGACAGCGAGACCGTCCATCGAATCCTCGATGAGGCCTTGATCTGCCACTTGGGATACATCCGGGACGGCGAGCCGGTGGTCTTGCCAACCACCCACACACGCCGCGGCGAAACGCTCTACATCCATGGGTCCACCGGCAGCGGCCCAATGCTCGCGGCAAGGGTCGCCGAACTGCCCCTCTGCATCACCGTCACCCTCGTGGACGGGCTGGTGCTGGCCCGCTCGGCAATGCACCATTCCCTGAACTACCGCTCGGTGATGGTGTTGGGCACCGCGCGTGTGGTGGAAGACCCGGACGAGAAGCTGCTGGCCTTGCATGCGCTACTCGACCACATCCAAGCCGGGCGCGCCGCGGACTGCCGGGGCCCGAACCCGCGTGAACTAGCCGCCACCACAGCGCTCAGGGCCGGAACCCCGGAGCCCGCCGCGGATCTAGACCCCGCTACCCCACTGCCGGCCTATCTGCGGTGACCGCGCCGCCCCCGCGCCGGGCTGCGGTTACAGGAGGTACCGGTATGCCGGCGAACCCGGGGCAAGGGGTTCCACGTGAACTTCGGTCTCACGCATCCGAGCCAGCAGGCCATCGAGATTCGCCGCAGACCCCAGCTCGACACCGACCAGCGCCTCACCGGTTTCCCGGTTGTTGCGCTTGACGTACTCGAACAAGGTGATGTCGTCGTTGGGACCAAGCACCTCGTCGAGGAATCGTCGCAACGCGCCGGGTTCTTGTGGGAAGTCCACCAAGAAGTAGTGCTTGAGGCCCAGGTGCACCAGCGAACGCTCCAGGATCTCCCCGTAGCGGGAGACGTCGTTGTTGCCCCCCGAGATCAGGCACACCACGGTCGATCCGGGTTCGATATCGGCTTCCAGCAATCCCGCGACCGACAATGCTCCCGCGGGTTCGGCGATGATGCCCTCGTGCTGATAGAGGTCAAGCATCGCCGTGCAGACCGCACCTTCGTCAACGGTGGTGATCGACACCATGTCGCCGGCCGCGGACAATGCCGCATAGGGCAGCGCCCCCGCCCGATTCACCGCCGCGCCGTCGACGAATTGGTCAACATGGTCCAGCGTGACCGGTTCACCCGCTGCCAGCGCAGCCATCATTGCGGCGGCCCCAGCGGGCTCGATGCCCAGCACCGCCGTCTTGGTCGTCCGCTCCGCCAGGTAGGAGGTGATGCCGGCGATGCAGCCGCCACCACCGACCGGGACCACCACCAGGTCGGGCTCCGCATCGAGTTCGGCGAGCAGTTCGACGGCGATGGTGCCCTGTCCGGCCATCGTGCGCAGGTCATCGTAGGGCGGCACGAGAGTCGCACCGGTACGTTCGACATCCTCACGAGCCGCGGCGGCGGCAAGATCGTAGGTCTCCCCACCAACGATCAGGTCGATGAACTCTCCACCGTGGTAGCGGATGCGATCCCGCTTCTGTTTGGGCGTCTTGGCCGGTACATAAACCCGACCGCGCACACCCAGGGTTTTGCAGGCGAAAGCGAAGCCTTGTGCGTGGTTGCCCGCCGAAGAGCACACCACGCCCGCGGCCAGCTCCTCGGCCGTTAGCTGAACCAGCAGGTTATAGGCGCCGCGCAACTTGTAGGACCGTACGATCTGCAAGTCCTCGCGCTTGAGGTAGACCGTCGCGCCGGTGATGTCGGACAACCGCTCGCACAGCTGCAGCGGGGTGGGGGTAATGACGGGGGCGATCCGCTCAGCAGCGTTGTCGATATCAGCCGCAGACAGCGGCGACCTGCTTGGAGTCTGACTCAGTTCGGCGGACACCGGTCAATGGTGCCATGCCGACCAATAAGCAACTCAGCTCACCGGCGTCAGCACAAAAACTGGAATCTGACGGTCGGTCTTTTTCTGGTATTCCGCGTAGTCCGGCCACACCCCTACAGCCCGTTCCCACCAAATCGACTTCTCGTGATCGAACACCTCACGAGCGTCATAGTCGCGGATGACAGTGCCGTCCTGAAGCTCGACTCGAGGATTCTGCACGACGTTGTAGTACCAAACCGGGTTTTTGGGCGCCCCACCCAGCCATGCGACGATCGCATACTCCCCGTTGTGCTCGACGCGCATCAGCGGGGCCTTGCGCAGTTTGCCGCTCTTGGCCCCGACGGTGGTCAGTAGCACTACCGGTTTCCCTTGTAACTGTGTGCCCTCCGGTACCACCCGATTCCAAGTATTTGTCGGCCTGTTCACGAGACCAGTCGAGTGGGCTGGGTGCGTATTCACCTTCTAGCGGCATACGCACCACTCTAGGCCGTGCGCCCCCGCACCCCGCCGCGATCAGCGCCGCCGACACCAAATTTTCGGTGACCCGAAAATCAGAGTGGGGTAGGCTGAAACCATGACCACGGCAGAACGATTCTCGACGTTCGCCGCCGCGAACCGAGGCGATGTGCTGATCGCGGGCGTGCCCTGGCCTCGGCACAAGCTGTTTGCCGTGATAGCCGGGCTGGTCACCGTCGTGCTTGTCGGCGCGATCACCAGCAGCGCGGCACCGTCCGTTCTGGGTGCGACCGCCGTCGGGGTCGTCGTTGCGGTGGCGCTCAAGATGATCGCCAAGGACATCGACTAGTCGCGGTTCAGCGCGTCCTGGCCAACTCGGCGATCGTGTTAACCCGTCGTGTCGCCGTAGCGACCTCGTCCGCGAACTCTCGCCGGCGCCGAGAAACGTCCGCAAAATCGGCCCCATCCACCAGCTCGCGATGGCGAGCAAGCCGCAGCGCGGTCTTGAAAAGTTCCATCGACCTCGACTCGGCGTTGGCGATGCGGCGCTGCAACTCCCACTGCTTACCGACATCCAGACATTCGGCCAGGAAGGCCTCTTCGTCGAACGACTCATCCTCGAGGGCGGCCAGTCGATCGGCGACGATGTGATAGGCGTCCAGGAACGGACGCAACACCAAATGCGCCAGCAGCAAGTCGGCCGATTCCAGCAGTTCGCGGACATCGGCCGTGTTGACGGCCTTGGTGATGTCTTCCACCGGCCCGATCAGGCGCACCTCGTCGGCCAGGTCCTTCTCGAACTGCGCGCGCGCCGAGAATAAGAACTCGAACTTCAGCAACTCACGCAGCCGCAACGCCTCGTCGCGCACCGTCGCCGGTGCAACCGAGCTATCCGCCGACATCACCGATATCTCGGCGGCGGCAAGCAACGCCATCTCAGCGATGGCGCGATCAACCAGAATGTGGATCGCGGTGTTGCGATAGAACGCGGCGACGAGGTGTTGATCTTCGCCGATACCCCACACGGCTTCGGTACCAGCGTCATAAACCCGCACGACCCCGGAGGCCACCATCTGGTGCAAGGTCCATCGGATCGTCGAACGGTTGGTCAGGTCGGCCGCACCGGCCACCGCCCAGTTGCGGGCGGCGATGTAGCTCGCCAGCGGGCGCACCGTGGCCAGCACTTCGCTGATCGACAATGACCGATCCGCGCCCAACAGCGCGAGACTTACCACCGCGGTGGGTGTCACCGGGGTGGCCCGGTTGATCCGGTGCTCCACATCCAGGGCAATGCGTTCTATTTCGGTCCCGGTCCCCGATTCGTCGGTACGCAGTTCTTCCAGCCGCTTGCGCAGCGGCAATGGCTCACCGAAGTCCAGGTACGCACGTCCGACGCGCTCCCCCTGCTGGCGAGCCAACCGGACCAGGAATCGCAGGTCTTCGGGCCGCTTCACCGCACCGTAGGCCTCGGTCGTCATGGCCTCAACCTCGTGCAACTGGTCGTACACGATGGACGTGGGCACCAAATACACCTCGGGACCGTCGATTTCATCGACCGCGTCGGCGATGTAGCGCAGGATGCCGAATACCGGCGGCCGCAACTTGCCCGTCCTGGTCCGCCCACCCTCGATCGACCAGGTCAGATTCGCATGGTTCTGCACCAACTGTGCGGCGTAGGCCCGCAGCACAAAGCGATAAACCGGAATGTCTTTGGTCTGGCGCCGGATGAAAATCGCACCGGTCCGCTTGGCCCAGGCACCCATTGGAAAGAAGTTCAGATTCGCACCACCGAACGTCAGCGCCGGCGAGAGCCGATTGGCCTGAATCACTTCCGGAAGCAGCATGCCGTCCAGGTAGGAGCGATGCGAGAAGGCGAACGCCAACGTCGCCTTGCGGTCCAGCTTGCGCAGCTGGGCGATCTGATCTTCGTCGACCAGCACGTCGTAGGCCCGCATCAGCCAACGACTGAAACCGCGCCAGGCCTGCACTGCGCGCTCATCGAGCGTGGCCGCCATCTCGCGGAGATACCCCGCGGCCTCCGCACGCACCCCGTCGGGATCGCGCCCGAGTTCGGCGGCCAGCTTGGCAAGCCGCTCGTCATACCATGGGGCACTCATCAGCTCAGCGACCTCGGCCGCGTCAGTCGACAGCGGCGATATCGATTCATCGATAATCCCACTGCGCTGCAACAGCTTTCGCGCTCCGACCCGACCAACCTCGCGCGCAGTCATCAGTGGCCCCTTCATCACGCCGGTTGTACCGTTGCCGCGGACGCGGGTTCGTGGACGTGAGGTCCCGGCTTGGCCGCATAGAGTTCTTCGATCTCGGCCGCGTATTTCGTCACGATCGGCCGGCGCTTGAGCTTCATGGTCAGCGTTATCTCGTCTCCCCCGGGTTCCCACAGTGTCGGCAATATGCGGAAGCGCTTGATCTGTTCCACCCGCGATAGTTTGGCGTTGCCTTCGACCACGCCCGCGGCGATCCGGGCAATCACTGCTGGGTCAGCGGCAAGCGCGGCCGGCGACGCATCCGAAATCCCGTGCTGGGCCGCGTAGGGCCCCACCGAGTCGGCATCGAAGACCAGCAGCGCAGTGTTGTACGGACGACCGTCACCGATCGCGATCAGCACGCCCACCATCGGACAGGCCGCCAAGATGGTGTTCTCAATGTTTGCCGGCGACATGTTCTTTCCGGCCGCGTTGATGATCAGCTCCTTCTTGCGATCCACCACCCGCAGGTAGCCGTCCGCATCGACATCGAAGATGTCACCGGTGTGCAACCAGCCATCCTCGTCGATGGCCTCCGCGGTCTTGGCGGCTTCTTTGCAGTAGCCCTTCATCACTAGCGGACCGCGAACCAGGTACTCGCCGTCATCGGCGATCTTGCCTTCCAATCCGGGCAGCAGCTTGCCGACGCTACCCAGTCGCGCATCGCGCGGATGGCTGGCGGTGGCAACGCAACTCAGCTCGGACATTCCCCAGATCTCCGTTATCGGAATGCCGATACCGCAGAAGAATCCCAAAGTCTCCTTGGGGATCAGCGCCGCTCCTGAGACCGCCCACCGGAGTTCGCCGAATCCCAGCCGTTCGCGCAACTTCGACAGCACCAACTCGTCGGCCTTGGTCCATTCGTCGACCACCTCGGCTGACATCGGTTCATCGGCAAGCATGGCCTCTGCGCGCTTGGCGGCCACTGACATCGCCCAGATCAGGGCCTGTTTCTTCATCTCATCGGTCTCGTGGCTGATCGTGAATTCGATGCCGGCCTTGAGCTTCTCCCAGACCCGCGGCACCGCGCACCACACGGTGGGTCGCACATCGGGCAGGGCGGAGACGATCGCCCGTCCGTCGGCCACCGCGGTGACCTGGGTGCCGAACATCTCCTGCAGATACAGGCCGGTCATCCGGTCGGCGATGTGCGCGGTCGGGAGGAAGGAGGTAACCCGGTCACCGAACTGAATGCCGAACACCTCCTCGATGGCGAACCCCTCGAACAGCAGGTTGGCGTGGGTCATCTCGACCCCCTTGGGGTTCCCGGTGGTACCGGACGTGTAGATCAGGGTCACCACGTCATCGGGCTGCACTGCTGCCCATGTCGCCTCGAAATCGAAGTCGTCCGGCGCGGCCGCGTACAGCTCCTGCACCGACATGGTGCCCTCCGGCGCGCCGTCGATGCAGACGATGTGCTCGATGGGTGCGCCGCTAGCACGGATGCGGTCGACGTATTGCTCCTCGCAGATCACGACCTTGGTGCCAGCGTTGTCGAACACATAGGTCAACTGTTCGGCGGGCAACGTGTTGTACACCGAGAACGACGTGGCGCCAACGTGTTGCGCGCCGACTTCGAGTGGGTAGAACTCGACCCGGTTGGCCATCATCAGCGAAACGGTGTCCCCGCGTCCCACCCCCAGCCCCGCGAGGCCGCCGGCTACCTGCCGCACCTGGTCGGCATACTCTCTCCAGGTCAGCGTCTGGGCGCCCCCCGGCGTCCGGAGTGCGATGGCATCCGGATTGATCGCGGCGCTGCGCTGGAACGCCTCGCACATGGTGGTCGGACGCTCGGTTGGGGTCATTTCCGTCCTCCTTGATCGACCGGCGCTCCATCGCTGAGCCTACGTCCGCGACACACCAAGCGTCACGCTGGTGTTGCGCCCAAAAACGAGCGTCACGCTAGCCTGACGCTGGGCGCCAGCCCGCCGTCAGCTGCCCAGGCAGCCGGGACCGAGCAGCTCTTTCAGATCGCCCATCAACGCCGGCGATGGCGTGACCCGTAGTGACTGGTCGAGCTCCAGCGTGGTGATCCGATCCCCACTGATCAGCCGCAGATGCACCTGAGACGTACCCGGGTGCCGAGCCAGCACCTGTTTGAGTGCGGTGACCTTGTCGATGGTGCACTGCCGGGTGGGCAGGCTCACGGCCAGCGGCCGATCCGCCTGGGCATTGGAAAAGTCGGGCACCACGAGCTCGTTGGCGATCAAGCTGATGCGGTCGTCGCGAATCGCGACCTTGGCGTTGACCAGCACCACGGCGTCGTCGGCGATATCGGCGCCATAGTTGGAGTAGGTGTGCGGGAAGAACATCACCTCGATACCACCGGTGAGATCTTCCAATTGAGCTGATGCCCAAGGCATCCCGTTCTTGTTGACCCGCCGGTTCACGGCCGCCAGGATGCCACCCACCCGCACCTGGGCATCGTTGGAGACATCACCATCCAGGATTGCCGGGATCGCGGTATCAACCTGGGCGGCCAACAGATGTGCCACCCCGTTGAGTGGATGCCCCGACACGTACAGGCCCAGCATCTCGCGTTCCAGTGCGAGTTTGTGTTTGTCTTCCCACTCGTCCTCGGGAACCTTGATGGTGAACACCGCGTCGGCACCCGAGTCGCTGCCGCCGAAGAGATCGAACTGTCCCATCGCCTCGGCCTTCTTGGTACCCAGCACCGAGTCCACGGCGTCGGTGTGCACCAGGAAGAGGCCTTTGCGCGGGTGCCCGAGCGAGTCGAACGCCCCCGCCTTGATCAGCGACTCGGTGACTTTCTTGTTGCAGGCCGAGATGTCGATCTTGTTCAGGTAGTCGGAGAAGTCGGTGAATTTGCCTTTGCCGCTGCGGGTACCGATCAACGAACCGACGACGTTGGCCCCGACATTGCGCACCGCACCCAACCCGAAGCGGATGTCCTGCCCGACCGAGGCGAAGTTCACCAATGACTCGTTGACATCGGGCGGTAGCACGGTGATGCCGAGCTTGCGGCAATCGGCCAGGTAGACCGCGGCCTTGTCCTTGTCGTCACCGACCGAGGTCAGCAACCCTGCCATGTACTCGGCCGGGTAGTTGGCCTTCAGATAGGCGGTCCAATACGAGACCAGACCGTAGCCCGCGGCGTGCGACTTGTTGAAGGCGTATCCGGCGAACGGCAGGATGGTGTCCCACAGCGCCTTGACCGCTTTTTCGGAGAATCCGTTGGCGGTCATGCCTTCGTAAAAGCCCTTGTATTCCGCCTCGAGCACCTCGAGCTTCTTCTTGCCCATCGCCTTGCGCAGCGCGTCGGCCTTACCCATCGTGTAGGAGGCGACCTTTTGGGCGATGAACATGATCTGCTCTTGATAGACGATCAGACCGTAGGTCTCCGAGAGGATTTCGCGCAGCGGCTCCTCCAGCTCGGGGTGGATCGGCTTGACCGCCTGGCGATTGTTCTTCCGGTCGGCATAGTCGTTGTGGGCGTTCATGCCCATCGGGCCTGGCCGGTACAGCGCCAGGACAGCGACGATGTCATTGAACTCGGTGGGTTGCATGCGACGCAGCAGGTCGCGCATCGGCCCGCCGTCGAGCTGGAAAACGCCCAGCGTCTCACCGCGTCCCAACAGCTCGTAGGTGGGCTTGTCGTCGAGCGGCAGCGATTCCAGGTCGAGGTCGATTCCCCGGTTGGCCTTGATGTTCTCGATCGCGTCGCCGATGATCGTCAGGTTTCGCAGGCCCAAGAAGTCCATCTTCAACAGGCCGATCGCCTCACACGACGGGTAGTCCCAGCCGGTGATGATGGCCCCGTCTTGAGGCCGCTTCCACAGCGGAATGGCCTCCGTCAGGGGTTCGCTGCTCATGATCACCGCACACGCGTGCACGCCCGCATTACGGATCAGGCCTTCCAGCCCGCGCGCGGTCTGGTAGATGGTGCGGACGTCGGGGTCGGTCTCGATGAGGCCGCGAACCTCCGCGGCCTCCTTGAACCGCTCGTGGGCCGGGTCGGTGATGCCGGACAGCGGAATGTCCTTGGCCATGATCGGCGGCGGCAACGCTTTGGTGATTCGGTCGGCGATCGCGAACCCGGGCTGGCCATAGTGGATACGCGCGGAATCCTTCAGCGCCGCCTTGGTCTTAATGGTGCCGAAGGTGATGACCTGGGCGACTCGATCCTGGCCCCACTTGTCGGCGGCGTAGCGCACCATCTCGCCGCGACGGCGGTCGTCGAAGTCGATATCGATATCGGGCGCTGACGGGCGCTCCGGGTTGAGGAACCGCTCAAACAGCAGACCGTGCGGTATCGGGTCGATGTTGGTGATGCCCATCGCGTAGGCCACCAGCGAGCCGGCCGCCGAACCACGCCCCGGTCCCACTCGAATGTCGACCGACCGCGCATAGTTGATCAGGTCGGCCACGATCAGGAAGTACGACGGGAAACCCTTGTCGCAGATCACCTTGATCTCGTACTCGGCCCGGTCGATGTAGTCCTGGCCGAGACCGGACGGGAAACGTCGCCGCAGGCCCGCCATCACCTCGTGATGCAGCCACGACGCCGGATCGTGCCCCTCGGGCACCGGGAAGATCGGCATCCGGTCACGCGGGGTCCATATGTCGGCATAGGACTGCACTCGCTCCGCGATCAGCAGGGTGGAGTCGCAGGCGCCCGGGATGTCGTCGTCCCAGAGTTGGCGCATCTCGGCGGCGGACTTGAGGTAGTACCCGTCACCGTCGAACTTGAACCGGTTGGGGTCCGAGAGCGTCTTGCCGGTCTGAACACACAGCAGCGCCTCGTGGTTGTGCGCGGCGTCGCGAGTGACGTAATGGCAGTCGTTGGTGGCCAGCGGTGGAATGTCGAGCTTGCGGCCTATCTCGATCAGACCCTCACGGACGCGGCGTTCGATGGACAGTCCGTGATCCATCAACTCGAGGAAGTAGTTGTCGGCGCCGAAAATCTCCCGCCACTTGGCGGCCGATTCCAGCGCTTCGCGGTCATGGCCCAGCCGCAGCCGGGTCTGCACCTCACCGGAGGGGCAGCCGGTGGTGGCGATGATGCCCTCGGCGTGCTCGGCGACAAGTTCGGCATCCATGCGCGACCACTTACCGAGCTGACCCTCGAACGAGGCCAGTGACGACAGCTTGAACAGGTTGCGCAGGCCGGTCGCGTTCTCGGCCACCATCGTCAGGTGGGTGTAAGAGCCGCTACCGGATACGTCGTCGCCCTTCTGGCTGGGATCACCCCAGGTGATGCGACGGGTATCGAAACGAGAGCCGGGAGCTACATACGCCTCGACGCCGATGATCGGCTTCACCCCGGCCTTGGTTGCCGAGTTGTAGAACTCGCTGGCGCCGAACATGTTTCCGTGGTCGGTCATCCCGATCGCAAGCATGTCCAGCCGTTCCACCTCGGCCAGCATGGGGGTGATCTTCGCCGCACCATCCAGCATCGAGTACTCGGTGTGGTTGTGCAGGTGAACAAAGGACCGCGAAGAAGAACCGCTCATAGGCACGCCAGTCTAGGACCGACCACCGACAGCGTTCGGGCGTGTCGCCAACGTGTCGTGTGGCAGCTATCCATACAGCTCGACAAACTGCTTCAGCGACTGCTCGACATCCCCCTTGACGGCGCGCGCCGCAGCCGACCCGAGCGGACCGAACAACGCGCCCCCGCCCAGCTCGAGGCGCAACCCGAGGGTGGACCCGTCCGCGTTTGGCTCGACGGTGAAGCTTACGCCGTACTTGGCTCCGCCCTTGCCCGATCCTGACATCGTGACCTCGCGCGGCGGATCCCACTTCGTCACCGTCCACGTCACCCGGTTGCGCATGCCCTTGGCACGGGCCACACCCTCGATCTCGACGCCCTCACTGAGCTGCTCGGGTAGCTCGCTGCGCCACCCCTCGTGGATCACGAGCCATTCGCCCAACTCCGACAGATCCGAAACATGGCCCCAGGTGTCCTGCGGAGGGATCGGGACATCGGCGGTCATCTCAACGGAAGCCATCGCATGAGCCTAGCCGTGCGGCAAGGCACGGCCGCGCGAAGCACCACCCGCGCAAAGCACGCCGGCGCCCCGGGCATTGGCGTGCCGCAACCAACACCGCGGGGCCGTCGACACGGCGGTCAGTGGCTGGGACCGCCGCGCAGTTTGTTCCCGATCCGGATCGCGGGCAGCAGCACGCTGCGTGGTAGGTACCTGCCGCTGGTGCTGACGAACTTGGGCACCACGCCGGGCACGACGGTGCGCTTGCCGGTCAGCATCCCCTCGATCGCGGCTTCGGCGACGTCGTGCGGAGACACCTGCGCCAAGGGAATGCTGAACCGCTCGGCACTGGCGATCTCGGCCCACTCGGTGGGCACCGGTCCCGGGCACAGCGCGGTGACCGAAACTCCCGTACCGTGCAACTCCTCCTGAACGGCTTCGGAGAAGGTGAGCACGAAGGCCTTGGAGGCCGAGTACACCGCCATGAAGGGAATGGGCTGGAAGCCGGCAATGGATGCGATGTTGAGCACCGCACCGGCACCGCGCTCCACCATGCCGGGTAACGCCGCGCGGGTGAACTCCATGAGGGCCAGCGCGTTGAGCGTGACCTGCTCGCTTTCGCGTTCGGGTGGCAGCTCGCAGAAACGGCCGCTGGTGCCGAAGCCGGCGCTGTTACACAAACCGGCGATCGAATCGCTGCGGAGCCGGTCAGCGAGCTGAGTTCTGGCTTGCGCATCGGACAGATCGAGGGGCAACACCTCAACGGCGATCGAGAACTTGTCCCGTAGATCGTCGGCCAGTTCCTCGAGGCGCTCACGGCGCCGCGCGACCAGCATTAGCGGAAAGCCCCGGCCGGCAAGGCCGCGGGCCAACTCGACACCGATGCCGGATGAGGCGCCGGTTATTACGACAGTGGCCTGTTTGTTTGGTTTCGGAAGGCTCATAGTCTCACCAATGTATCCCTCGGGTCGCCTGGACGAATGTTTCGCTTCTCTTATCGAGTTCTGTTGTACTAGACTGCGATTCACTGCCCTTGGCGGCAGAGGAGTCACTGAACATGCCGAACGCGCGGTTGCGCACCCGGTCCATGACGGCCAGGTTGACGGCGTCTGCCACGGCCGCGAATTGCCCGAACGGCGAGCTGGCCCGCCGCGGCCGATGCACGATCGCGTCGGTGATGACCCCGGCGGCCTGCTCGGGCGTCAGGGTCGGGAATTTGTCGTAGATCGTCGTCGGGCTGATCATCGGCGTCCGCACCAGCGCCATGTGCACGGTGGTGAAGCGAACCCCTTCATTGATGGTCTCGGCCTGCAGCGCGTCGCAGAGGCTGTCCAATGCCGCCTTGCTCGCGATGTAGGCGCCAAAGCGCGGTGCGCGGGTCTGCACACCGACCGAGGAGACGTTGATGATGTGCCCAAACCCGCGTTCCCGCATCCCGGGGATGAACTTGAGGATGAGCTGCACCGCACCGAGGTAGTTCAGCTGCATGGTCCGCTGATAGTCGTGAATCCGGTCGTAGGACAGCTCCAGCGAGCGTCGAATCGAGCGGCCCGCGTTGTTGATCAGGATGTCTACACCGCCCAGATCGGCCAGCACCTGATCGGCCATCGCCGCGATGGCGTCCATGTCGGACAGATCGCACGGGTAGACATGCGCCGCACCGCCACCGGCCCGAACGTCATCGGCCACCTTTTCCAGGTTTTCCCTGGTGCGCGCGACCAGCACCACCGTGCCGCCCGCTTCGGCGATCTTGTGCGCGGCCGCCTCGCCGATCCCCGATGACCCACCGGTGATGAGCACGACCTTGCCCTCTACCGCGTCGCCGAGTTTGCGGCCCTGGACGACGTCGAGCAAATTCCTTAAATAGAAGGGCCGATAGCGCCCCGCCGAGTTGGGCGTGTTGACGATGTTCGACATCGCCGCGAACGGCTTCTCGACCAGGTTGGTGAGGTCACCTAGCTTCATGTGAAGTTGCTCCTGAGGGCGGTGTGGATAGTGTGACGTGGGTCATAAAGCAAACCTAGGACATCCATCCTCGAATAGATACGACTTGCCGTGACGCGAGCGCCGCCACGGGCCGGCCGGCCGAGACCCAGCAAACGCCTGGATCCGCGGTCGATGAGCAATCTGCTTGTTACCCGAGGCAATGCGCGCGTGACGGCACTCTAATCGATGCGCAACTGCCCCATGCTGCCCTTGCAACATGGGACTACTGTCACGCTTTCGTAAACGTGCGCCGGTCAGCATCTACGACAAGATCGGCGGGTATGAGGCGATCGAAGCCGTCGTCGAAGACTTCTATGTACGTGTGCTCGCCGACGATCAACTCGGCGGCTTCTTCACCGGAACGAATATGAACCGCCTCAAAGGCAAACAGGCCGAGTTCTTTGCGGCAGCCCTCGGCGGACCCGAGCCCTACACCGGCGCACCGATGAAACAGGTCCACCAGGGCCGCGGAATCACCATGGCGCACTTCAGCTTGGTAGCCGGGCATCTGGGCGACTCACTGACCGCAGCAGGGGTCCCTTCTGAGACCGTCACCAACATTCTCAAGCTCGTGGCACCGTTGGCCACAGACATCGCCTCGGGCGAGACCACGACCGCGGGAGTCTGATCCCCCGCCGGAGCCCGCAGGAATTGCGCCCGGTCTGGCGTGTCGCGCTTTGCACGCCCTCCGCAATCCGGTAGTCAGCACATATGAGACTTATCGCCCTCATCGGGGCCGCCTTGGCGTTGAGCGCCTGCAGTTCAGCAACAACGCATTCGACTCCCGATTCGCCGGCCGGCACCACGAGCGGCTCGCAGCCGACATCGACGGCCGCACCGCTGCTCGACTGCACCAACCCCGAAGATGACACCCAGCGACTGGTCTGCAACGACCCCCAGTTGACCGAACTCGATCGCCGGCTCGACACCGCCTACCAGCAGGCGCTGGACCGTCCCGGCACCGACAAAGCGGCGCTGACGCTGGCCCAAGGTCACTGGGCGGAGACGCGTGACCAATGTGCGCAGAACCCTGACATGCGCACCTGTCTGCAGGAGTCCTACCAGACCCGGTTGGCGCAGTTGGCCATCGCGGACCCGGCCACCGCGGCTCCGCCCGTGATCAGCTACCGGTGCCCCGCGGAGGACGGCCCATTGACTGCACAGTTCTACAACGAACTCGATCCCAAGACGGCGGTGCTGACCTGGCGAGGCGACCAGTACATCCTGTTCGTGCAGCTATCGGGCAGTGGTGCCCGGTACGGCCGTCAAGGCGTCGAGTACTGGGAGCACCAGGGCGAAGTGCAGCTCGATTTCCACGGCACCAAATTTGTCTGCACCACGACCTGAGGCCCCTCACGCCCGGCGCTAGGCCGCGGGCGGGCCGGGCGCCCGATCCGGATCACCGCTCGTGGTCGACGGCACGGGTTGCTTGCGGCGAAAATGCCTAGCATGCGCCGTGCATTCAAAGTCCCGGCGGCAGAGGCCGGGCGGGCCCCCGTGCCCGACCGGGATTTCTCCCGCCCGCACGGACGCCCGTGCGCCGCCGTCGAATCGTGGCCACCGCATGCCGCGCTGGCATCCAGACGCCGGCATCCGCGCGGCACGCTCGTCGAGGCCCGCATGCCGCAACGGCGGCCCCGGTGACGGCCGCCCAACGCTCATTTGAGGAACTCGTGGCCGAAGCCATGGCGGCGCCGGTCGTGGGATGGGATTTCTCCTGGCTAGAAGGCCGAGCGACAGAAGAACGACCGTCGTGGGGGTACCAGCGGCTGATGAGCCAGCGATTGGCCCGCGCGTCGGCCGCCCTGGACATCCATACCGGTGGCGGCGAGGTGCTGTCCGGCGCGCCGAAGTTTCCACCGACCATGGCCGCGACCGAATCGTGGCCGCCGAATGCGGCGCTAGCCACCCAGCGGTTGCGCCCGCGCGGCGTGGTGGTGGTCGCAACGCGCGATGAGCCGCCGCTGCCGTTCGCCGATGAAGCGTTCGACCTGGTGATCAGTCGCCATCCCATCACCGTGTGGTGGAGTGAGATTGCCCGGGTGTTGCGTCCCGGCGGCACCTACCTCGCGCAGCACCCCGGGCCGGCGACGGTAGCCGAACTCGTGGGACACGTCATCGGACCGCCGCCCCAGCTGTGGGAGCGGCTAGAGCCCGCGGCTCAGCGTGCCCAGGCCCAGGCGGCCGGGTTACAGATCGTGGAGCTGCGCATGGAGCGGCTCAGGGCTGAATTCTTCGACATCGGCGCGGTGGTGTACTTCCTGCGCAAGCTGATTTGGACGGTGCCGGATTTCACGGCAGAGCCGTACTTTCAGCGACTGGTCGAGTTGCATGAACGCATCCAGGTCGACGGACGCTTCGTCACCCACCCGACGCGGGTGTTGGTGGAAGCGCGAAAGCCGACCGAGTGAGCATCGCTCACCCCTCGTCGCGGAGCACATCCAGGGCGTGCTGCAGATCTGGCGGATACGGACTGACAATCTCCACGCGCCGGCCATCGGCGGGATGCGCGAAGGCCAGCGATCTCGCATGCAGCCATTGACGTTGCAGACCCAACCGTTTGGCCAGTTTCGGGTCGGCCCCATAAACGAGGTCACCACAGCACGGATGATGCAATGCCGCGAAATGCACCCGGATCTGATGAGTGCGCCCGGTTTCCAAATGCACGTCAAGCAGGCTGGCCGCCACGAAGGCCTCGACGGTGCCGTAGTGGGTGAGGCTATGCCGGCCGTTCTTGGTGACCGCAAACTTCCACTCGCCGCCGGGATGCCGACCGATCGGTGCGTCGATGGTTCCGATGGATGGATCTGGATGTCCTTGCACCAGAGCGTGATAGCGCTTGTCGACGGTGCGTTGTTTGAAGGCCCGCTTGAGAACCGTGTAGGCGCGTTCGGACAGCGCGACCACCATCACCCCGGACGTCCCGACGTCGAGGCGATGGACAATGCCCTGCCGCTCATGTACGCCGGACGTGCTGATCCGGTAGCCGGCCGCCGCCAGGCCACCGAGCACCGTGGGCCCCGTCCAGCCCACCGACGCATGTGCTGCCACCGCGGCCGGCTTGTCGACGGCGACAATGTCGTCGTCGGAGTACAGGATCGTCATGCCCTCGATCTCGACGGGGGTGTTCTCCGGCGGCGGCGGCGCCTCCGGCAGCTGGACGTGCAGCCAGGCCCCCGCGGTCAGCCGATCGGATTTGCCCGCCGGCACACCGTCGAGTTCGACACCACCGTTCTCGGCGATGACGGCCACCGCGCTGCGGGACAGACCCAGCAGACGGGCCAGCCCCGCATCAACACGCATTCCTGCCAATCCCTCCGGAACCGGCATCGAGCGATCGCCCGTCAACGCTCATCGGCCTTTCGCCGGCCCACGGTGTCGAAGTCGAAGCCGAAGATCGATAGGATTACCAGCAGGATGGCGCCACCGACCACCGACGGATCAGCGACGTTGAACACCGGCCACCAACCGACCGAAAAGAAATCGACGACGTGCCCGCGCAGCGGCCCGGGCGCCCGGAAGAAGCGGTCGACCAGGTTGCCCATTGCGCCGCCCAGGATCATCCCGAGCCCCACGGCCCACCAGGGCGACACCAGCCGCCGGCCCATCCAGAAGATTCCGACCACCACGCCCGTCGCGATCAAGGTCAAAACCCAGGTGTAGCCGGTCGCCATCGAGAAAGCGGCACCCGAATTGCGCACCAATGTCCAGGCCACCGTGTCACCGATGATCGATACCGGTTGGCCGGGAGGCAGCAGCTTGACGGCCAGCACCTTCGTCACAACGTCCAGCGCCAGCACCACCGCCGCGACCGACAGCAATAGCCGCAGCCGCCGTGGCGGCGGCTCCGGCGCGGAAACCTTGGGTTCCTCAGTCACCCCGGTCTCTCCCGCTGTCGTCAGTGGATCGGCTGATCCGGTTGGTTCGTCAGACACTCCCCCATCATCCCTCAGCTTTGTACCGGTACCCACATGCGGATGCCGATGACATGGGTGCGAGATGATCCCACCATGGCCCGCCTCACCGTTATCGCCACCGGAGGAACGATCTCGACCAGCACGGGCACCGACGGAGTGCGCCGACCGTCTCGTAACGGTGCGCAGCTCACCGCTGCCGTGAGCGGGGATCTGGATGTCGAAATTGTCGACTTGATGGCGCTGGACAGCTCGCAGCTGGTGCCGGCGGACTGGGATCGCATCCGCGCCGCCCTGCACGCCATCACCGGGCGCGGCGCCGACCGCCCCAATGGGCCCGATGGGGTGGTTATCACCCACGGCACAGACACGCTTGAAGAGACCGCGCTGTGGTTGGACCTCACCTATTCCGGCAGCACCCCGGTGGTGTTGACCGGGGCCATGCGCAGCTCCGATGCCGCCGATGCCGATGGTCCAGCCAACCTGCGTGACGCGCTTATCGTGGCCGGCGATCCCGCGGTACGCGACTGTGGGGTATTGGTGTGTTTTGCAGGTCGGGTGCTCGAGCCGCTAGGACTTCGCAAGGCGGCAACCGATGACCTGAGCGGATTCGCCGGCGAACTTCTGGGCACCGTCACCGACGAGGTGACGCTGCGGCGCGCGAAATCGCGGCCATATCTCGGCGACGTTCTGGCCGCCGATGCACCCCGGGTCGATATCGTCGCGGTCTACCCCGGAAGCGACGCTGTAGCACTGGACGCATGTGTGGCCGCCGGCGCGCGCGCCATCGTGCTGGAGGCCCTGGGGTCGGGCAATGCCGGCGCGGCCGTGATCGACGGGGTGCGGCGGCATTGCGGCAACGGGGTGGTGATAGCGGTCTCCACCCGTGTTGCCGGCGCTCGGGTCGGCGCCGGCTACGGCCCTGGCCATGATCTGGTGGCCGCGGGCGCGGTGATGGTGCCACGGCTGCCGCCGTCGCAGGCGCGGGTGCTGCTGATGGCCGCGCTGACAGCCGAGCTACCCATCGTCGAGGTCATCGACCGCTGGGGTTGAGGTGTCAGCGGCATTCTCGACCCGCAACTGGCCGACAAAATCCGGCCAATCCAGGCTGTCCACCGGGTTGGCGGCGGTGATGTCGCTGGTCTCGATGGGAAAGGTCCGCGCTGGCCCGGGGCCTGAACCACGAGTCTCGAACCTCACGGTGACCACTCCGTGACCCGCTCCTTGTACCCAGCCGTGACCAAGCTCCCGGTGGGTGACGTCGTCGCCGATTCGCCACACGGCACCGGCTGGGGTGCTCGACAACGCACCATGCGAGGGGTAAAAGTCCTGATGGGCTTCTTCTGACGTCTCCGCCGCCAGGTCCAGATCCGGGAACAGCGATTCCTGGCGTACCTCGCTCAGCCCCGAGAAACCCACGCCCAGCAGGCGAATGGGCCCGATCTGGACCGGATCCAGCAGCAGCCGGCGGGCCAGCGCCAACAGTGCTCCCACATCGGTTGTCGCATAGGGCAAGGTCGCCGAGCGAGTCAACGTGCCCATGTCAGCCTTCTTCAGCTTCACCGTGACGGTGCGAGACCCGCGACCGTCGCGCAGCAACCGCTGATGAGCGTGCTCGGCAATCGGATCAAGCGCGTCGCGGAGCTGATCGAGAGTGGTCAGATCGATGGCAAAGGTCGACTCCGCGCTGATCTGCTTGGCTTCCGCGCGCTCGGCAACCGGCCGGTCGTCGATGCCGCGCGCCAGCCGGTGCAGCGCGGGCCCGACGGTCGCGCCAAGGATGTTGGCCACTTCAGCGTCGGCCAGCGCCGCCAACTGTCCGACCGTCTCGATCCCGAGGCGATGCAGCTTCTCCTCGGCAACTGGACCGATGCCCCACAACCGGCGCACCGGCAAGCCGCCCAGCAGCAGCTGTTCTTCCTTACGGGCGACGACCCGGATGCCGTCGGGCTTGGCCAGTCCAGAGGCGATCTTGGCAATTTGCTTACCCGAGCCGGCACCCACCGAGGCGATCAGGCCGGTTTCGTCGCGCACCCGTCGCCGCAGGTCTTCGCAGAACTGTTCCACCTCCGCCGTAGCGGCCCCACCGAGTTGTGGTGGTTCCCCGAAGGCCTCGTCGAACGACAGCTGCTCGACGACGGGAACCAGGCCTCGCACGGTGTCGAACACCCGGCGACTGGCCACCCCGTACACGGCGCCGCGCGGCGGCAACACCACTGCGGTCGCACCGATCAACCGCCGAGCCTGGTGCATCGGCATGGCCGAACGGGCCCCGAAAACGCGCGCCTCATAGCTGGCGCCGGCGACCACACCGCGCCCACCCATACCACCCACCAGCACCGGCCGGCCCATCAAGGTTGGTCGGGTGAGCTGCTCAACCGAGGCGAAGAACGCGTCCATGTCCAGGTGCAGCACCCAACGGGACTCCACAACCGGCAATACTATTCGGGACTAGTCGGGGCCCGCCGGAGGCGATCTCGACTAACGTCGGTCAGTATGGCAATGAACCTTGTGCATAGGTTGTGCTGCGACTCTGACCGCTGGGCAAATGAGGTCAAGGGCCAGGTATTGCCCTGGGTTCTCGCCGATGTGGACCTCGGTGACAACGCCCTCGAGATCGGGCCGGGCTACGGAGCCTTTCTTCGGGTGCTGGTGGACAAGACGCCAAAGCTCACAGCGGTCGAAATCGACCCAGCCATGGCGCGGCGTCTACAAGAGCGCTATGGGGAGCAGGCACGCATCATCAACGGCGACGGCACCGACACCGGGCTGCCCGCCGAAGAGTTCAGCTCGGTGGTGTCTTTCACCATGCTGCATCACGTCCCTACCACTGAACTGCAGGATGAACTGTTCGCCGAGGCCTATCGTGTGCTGCGCCCCGGTGGTGTCTTCGCCGGGAGCGACGGGATTCCTTCATTACTGTTCAGCATCTTGCACTTTCGCGACACCTGCAATCCGATTCCACCGACGGACCTCCCGGATCGCCTGCGCGCAGCGGGATTTCACGATGTCGAAGTTGAGGTTCAGGCCGGCAGGCAACGCTGGCGTGCACAGAAACCCAAAGCCTGACTTATATCGAAAAGATATGTCAAATAAGGGTATTGAGAAACGGTAAGGAACCACGGTGTGTCCGTCCGATAGCGAGTCAACTACCTTCGGCCGGTCCGGTGATGACTTCGTGGCAGGAATCTGTCAGCAGGTCCAGGCCTGGAGCACTCAGCCCGCTCTGACGGAATTGGTCGAAATGTTCGGCGGCTCCCCACCCGCCGGCGACCTCCCGACTCGACTTGCGCTGCTCGACGAATTCAGCAAGGTGTGGGACTACCGGGGCGGGCCCGGGCCTCCGCCACCGGCCGGTTACACAGTCAGGACGCGGCCGGCGCGGTCAGATGGCTGATCCCGCGCCTGGACCTGCCCGCCACCCAACTGGAACAGATCACGGCGTTGGCCAGCGAACTGGGTCTGGTCACAGCCACCACGCCCGAGGGCGCGGACTTCGATCACCTCTTGGTGATCGGCGGTGGACGCTATACCAACCAGCTGCGGGTGGGCTACGCACGAGAGATGGCTACCGGCCGGCGCATCGGCCAGGTGGTGCTGGCGGCAGCATCACGCCAGCTACTGGAATCCGAACTGGATGCGGTAGCCGTCTGCGCGCCGGGGGCACGCACGGAGTTCGAGCTCCTGGTGGCAGCAGCAAAGGACGTACTGGGGCTGGACACCGGTGAGGTGACCGCGCACATACGACAACGGGTGGATAACCCGCAACGCGACCGGGCGGTGTGGAGTTTTCCACCGGAGGGCAACGGCCTCGGCGTGCCGGTCATGTTGTTGGAAACCCCGTCGCCCGACCCGGACAACCGTCGAGCCAACTCCGCCGATACCTACACCTTCGCCGCCCAGACGGCGCGCATGCACCAGTCGACCTGCCTGCTGGTGACCGGCCAGCCGGTGGTGCCCTACCTGCACTTCGAGGGGCTCCGCACGCTGGCTCTACCGTTGCGGATTCACCTGGAGTCAGCGGGGTTCGGCATCGACCGCTACAACCGGCTCAGCAACCTGGACCAACAGCATCCGGCCAAACTGCTGCAGGAGGTCCGCTCGACGATCCGGTCCGCCCGCGCCCTGATGGATCGGGTAGCGATCACAGGGCGCGGCCCAACCAGCGCCGGCTGACGTCTTAGGCCTGCTCGCGCCCGGACACCCCTGCTCCGCCAGATTTCGCGATTGCCACCCGCACCCCGTCTCCGATCTCGACGCCATCGTCGGGTTCACCGAATTCGAAAGTGGTGGCCAGGATTTCGCCGGCAATCAGATCGCGGTGAGTGCGCGCCCACTCGGCGCGCTCCCCCGGTACCGAGATCAGCACCTGGATGCGGTCGGAAACGTCGAGCCCGGTGGACTTGCGCAGCTCCTGCAATTCCCGGATGCGGTCCTTGGCCCAGCCCTCGGCCTCGAGTTCGGGTGTGACGGTTCCGTCCAGCACCACTAGGCCCGCACCGCCCGGCAAGGCCGCCGTGAATTCCGGGTCGGCGGCCACCAGCCGGGAGCTGTACTCCTCGGGCTGCAACACCGCCGGACCCGCCGTCAGGGTGCCGTCGGAGTTGACAACCCCTTCGCCGGCTTTGACCGCCTTGATGGCAGCTTGCACGTCCTTGCCCAGCCGGGGACCGGCAACCCGAGCGTTGACGGTCAGTTCGAACCGGCCGTAGGTGCCGATCGCATCTGTCAACTCGATCTGCTTGACGTTGAGTTCGTCGGCGATCAGGTCGGTGAACGGCTTTAGCGCTTGTGGATTCTCGACTGCCACGGTCAATTTCAGCAGCGGCAAACGTACCCGCAGCTTCTTGGCCTTGCGCAGCGAAGACGCGGCCGAGCACACTTCACGGACCTGGTCCATCGCGGCCACCAGTTCTGCGTCCGCGGGGACCTCGCCAGCCTGCGGCCAGTCCGTCAAATGCACTGAGCGCTCGCCGGTTAGCCCACGCCAGATCACCTCGGTGACCAGCGGCAGCAGTGGTGCCGCCAACCTCGCGGTGATCTCCAGCACGGTGTGCAGTGTGTCGATGGCATCGACATCTTCCTGCCAGAACCGCGAACGCGACCTTCGGACATACCAATTCGTCAAAGCCTCGGCGAACTGGCGCAGCTGTTCACAAGCCCCCGAAATATCGCAGACCTCCATGGCCTGGGTGAGGTCATCGCGCAGCACCGCGAGCTTGGCCAGGATGTAGCGATCCAGCACATGATCCGAATCGGTGCGCCAGGTACCGACTTTCGGTGCGTACAGAGCCAAGAAGCTATAGGCATTCCAGAATGGCAGCAGCACTTGCCGTACGCCCTCGCGGATGCCCTGTTCGGTGACGATCAGATTGCCGCCGCGCAGAATCGGCGATGCCATCAGGAACCACCGCATGGCGTCGGAACCATCCCGGTGGAACACTTCGGCGACGTCCGGGTAGTTGCGCAACGACTTGCTCATCTTTTGGCCGTCAGAACCCAGCACAATGCCATGCGCTACACAGGTTTTGAACGCCGGTCGATCAAACAACGCGGTGGCCAGCACGTGCAGGGTGTAGAACCAGCCGCGCGTCTGTCCGATGTACTCGACGATGAAATCGCCCGGGTAGTGGGCGCCGGCGTCGCCGGCCGCCCCGCCCAAGAACCAGTCCCCATTCTCGAACGGGTAGTGCACCTGTGCGTACGGCATCGATCCCGAGTCGAACCACACGTCGAGCACGTCAGGAATGCGTCGCATCGTGCTCTGCCCGGTGGGATCGTCGGGATTGGGACGGGTGAGTTCGTCGATGTAGGGCCGGTGCAAGTTGGTGGGCCGGACGCCGAAGTCGCGCTCCAACTCATCCAAGCTGCCGTATACATCGATCCTTGGATACGCGGGATCATCGGACTTCCAGACCGGGATCGGAGTGCCCCAATACCGGTTTCGTGAAATGGACCAGTCCCGGGCACCCTGCAACCACTTACCGAACTGACCGTCTTTGACGTGCTCGGGGTAGCAGGTGATCTGCTGGTTGAGTTCAACCATCCGCTCCCGGAATTTAGTCACTGTGACGAACCACGAGGACACGGCGCGATAGATCAGCGGGTTGCGACACCGCCAGCAATGCGGATACGGGTGCTCGTAGGTCTCATGGCGGATCAGCACCGCACCGTTGGCCGCCGCCGGACCGCTCTGATTCTTCAGGTCACGGATGATCTGGGCGTTGGCATCAAAAACGTGTTGCCCTTGGTAGTCGGGCACTGAGGAGTCGAAGCGGCCCTTGGCATCCACAGGTGTCACCGGCTCGATGCCGACCGGGCTGGTAACCGCCATGTCGTCCTCACCATAGGCGGGTGCCATGTGCACGATGCCCGTACCGTCTTCGGTGGTCACGAATTCGCCCGCCAACACCGCAAACGCGTTTGGCGAATCCACGAAATACGCAAACGGCGGCAGATAGCGTATGCCCAAGAGGTCGGCGCCACGATAGCTGCCAATCACCTCCGGCTCTTCGCCGAGTTCGCGCGTGTAGGCCGCTAGACGCGCCTCGGCCAGCACAAGGCGGCGATCCCCCACGCGTACCTGCACATACGTCACATCCGGGTGCACGGCCACGGCGAGGTTCGACGGCAGAGTCCACGGCGTGGTCGTCCACACCAGCAGGTAGGCCCCGGCCAGCTCCCCCTGCGGTTCGCCGTCAACCACCTTGAATCCAACCGTAAGCGCCGGATCCTGGCGGCTTTGGTAGACGTCGTCATCCATCCGGAGCTCGTGATTGGACAACGGGGTTTCGTCACGCCAGCAGTAGGGCAACACCCGGTAGCCCTCGTAGGCCAGCCCCTTGTCCCAAAGTTGCCGGAACGCCCAGATCACCGACTCCATGTAGCCGAGATCGAGCGTTTTGTAGTCGTTGTCGAAGTCGACCCACCGAGCCTGGCGAGTAACGTACTGCTGCCATTCGTCGGTATAGCGCAAAACCGACGCGCGGCAGGCATCGTTGAACGCGGCAATCCCCATCGCGTCGATCTGGGATTTGTCGGTAATTCCCAGCTGACGCTCGACCTCGAGTTCGGCCGGCAGCCCGTGGGTGTCCCAGCCGAAACGGCGCTCCACTTTGAATCCACGCATGGTTCGGTACCTCGGAACGATGTCCTTGACGTAACCGGTGAGCAGGTGACCGTAATGGGGCAGGCCGTTAGCAAATGGGGGCCCGTCGTAGAAGACATACTCGGGCGCGCCGTCGCGGCGCTCGATACTGGCCCGGAAAGTTTCGTCACGTACCCAGTAATCAAGCACCTGGGTTTCCAGTTCCGGAAAGTCCGGAGAGCCGCCACGGTGGTCGGCGCCCAGGTTGCTGCGCGGATAAGTGCTGTCAGCCATCGGTCTCCTGTGCCAGAAATCACACGGCACGGGGACGACGGCGCGCTCAGTGCGCGAGCGCCGCGGTACCACCCCGCTTGCCGCACCTGAGTGCGGCCGCTCAATTTGGGCTGTAACGGACCCAACCGTTCGGTTCTACTGGGCTTTTAGGCTGTTCTTCCGAAAGCTAACCGGTGATAGCCGGATCAACGCTGTTGCGGCAATACTACCTGATCGCAGGCGCGCCGATGCTGGGCCCGACGCATAAATCCCCGCACTTGGCACCCAGTTCAATCCCAATGCAGCGAAAACCGAAATCTAACGCCCGCCTATCAACTAGGCTCTGCTCTACCAGCGTTTAACAAGTAAATACCCAGATGAAGGGTCCACACAGCGTCGGCGTAGTTATACCGACGGCAGAGTGGTCGTGCCTTTGCAAAGGCGCAGCCAACTAAGAGGGGGCATGTGAACACAACATTACCTGGCACGTCGAGTGCCGTCACCACCCCAGTCGGTTGGCCGGTATTGGGGGCCGGCCAAACCGACACGTCGCGGGTGATGTTGCAGCGTGGCAACACCGACTCGAGCCCAAGCGACCAAAGCCGCTATCTGAAGCCCGGCTCAACGGGGCCCCTGCAAACATCACAACCGTTTCAGGTTTTGTGGACCACCTGCAGCTCTCCGGTGCACCGCAACCTGCTGGGCGACTTGGAGGAGAAATGGTCAGAGTAGGGAAGGTCGAAGCTGGGACAATCAGCGACTGGCATCCTGAGCCGGGCACGTTGGTGTCGTGGCAGCCATCGCGTGGCTCGCTCGCCAAGGCCGCCAAAGCGCCGATAAGCCCGATGCCGCCCAGCTACATGCAGGCCCATCACCTTCGCAACTTCCGGTCCTACCGCGAGCGCGGACTGGAAATGTCGCGGTTGCTCATTTCCTCCTGGGACATCCCCGGAATTTGCGACATCCGCACCATGACGCACGTCGTCAACGCACACATGCGCCGTCACGACACCTTCCGCAGCTGGTTCGAGCACACCGAGGGCGATCACTTCGTGCGCCGGACCCTCGAGCGGCCCAACGACATTCAGTTCGTCGCCGTCGAACACGGTGAGCTGACCACCCAGAGTCAATGGCGCGAGCATCTGTTGGCCACCCCGAGTCCGCTGGAGTGGGGGTGCGTGCGCTTCTCGATCATTCAGCGTGCGGACCACTTCACCTTCTGCGTGGCCATTGACCACCTTCACTGTGACGCGATGTTCGTCGGCGTGGTGTTTGCCGAGATTCACCTGATGTACCTGGCCCTCGTCAGCGGCGGAGCTCCGCTGCGGTTGGCCGAACCGGGCAGCTACGACAACTACTGCAACCGGCAGCGTGAGCACATCTCCGGTCTCACCCTGGATTCCCCGGTCATGAACAAGTGGACCGAATTCTTCGACAACAACGACGGCTCCCTTCCCAAATTCCCACTGCCGCTTGGCGATACCTCCGCGCAGTGCGAAATGATGGGCGTCCGTCTAATGGACGAGCGCCAGACCCTGGCTTTCGAAGCCGCCTGCATGTCGGCGGGGGCCCGGTTCTGCGGGGGCGTGTTCGCAATCTCGGCCGTGGTCCAGCACGAATTGACCGGAGCCGACGAGTACTACGCGATTGTCCCAATCGACATCCGCCGCACCGAAGAAGACTTCATGACGACCGGATGGTTCACCGGCTTCGTGCCGATCACCGTTCCGACCGTGGGATCGTCGTTCGGCGAGATCGTCAAGGCAGCCCAGGGATCCTTCGACTCCGGTCGCGACCTGGCGGAGGTGCCCTTGGACTGCGTGATGGAGCTGGTGCCGTGGCTGCGTGAGGGGCAGTGGGGAGCACCCTTGCTGTTCTACTTGGACGCCGGCATTCCGCCGCTGTCCGCTATGGCGAACTCCCATGTGGAAGGTTTGCGCGCCCGCCTCTGCCACGATGGCGGCATGATGGGTCAGATTGACATCCGGGTGAACCGGCTCGAGAAAGAGACCCAGCTGACGGTGTTGTTCCCGAACAACCCGGTGGCCCGTGAGTCGGTTACCCGCTACGTCGAGGCGCTGAAGTCCGCGTTTGTTCGGGTGGCCGAAGGACGCGACGTGATACCGGCGCCCTCGCGCACCGGCAGTCAGCTGCACCTCGCCTACAGCCGGCGTACCTACGAACCCCCTGCGACGGTGTCCCCTTTGACGTCATGGCGTACCGGCTAGGCGGAAAACAAGGGGTGCTCAACGAGTCTCGGACCCGCAGCTCGTCGGCCATGACGGATAACAGGATCGCCTTTCTCGACCAGGCGGCTTTCCTGAGGCTGCGGGCTACCGGTTTCGAAACGGTCGGTCAGACTTTGTGGATTTATGACCGCGAAGCGGACATGGACGGGTTGCGGCGGTTCAACGAGAACCTTGGCTATGGGCTACTGGGGCGCCGGATCGAGCGCTCTCCGTTGCCTTTCGGTCGTCCTCGATGGGTCGCCTACCACGAAGCGCCTGACATCGACGTCGCCGCGACGCCCCGGCCGCGAAGCGAAATTACGGCGTGGTTGGACGAACGCGCACAGATTCCAGTTGACCCCGAGTATGGGCCCTGCTGGCATTTGGGGGTCCTTCCGCTGCAGGACGGCGGCACGGCGGTCAGCGTGGTCATCACCCACTCGGTGGTGGACGGTGTCGCCGGTGGCCTCGCCGTCTTCGAGGCCATCAACGGCATCACCCGGGACTTCGGATATCCGCCGCCGGGATCGCGCGGCCGGATGGAAGGCCTGCTCGTCGATCTATGGGATGCCCTTCGTGGATTGCCAGAGGTCTTCCGGGCCCTGCTCGCGTTGATCCTCATCGTGCTCAGACGCGATACCGGAGCAGCAGGCCAAACCGGCAAGCCGCCGACCGTGTCGGACGGCGCCGATGAACCGATCGTGACTCCATCGGTGACGGCGTTCTGCGATCTGGAGACCTGGGATTCCTGTGCTCTCGATCTGAGCGGGTCCAGTGGTTCGCTGTTCGTGTCCTTTGCTACCCGACTTGCCCAACTCATGGGCCGGGTGCGGGCGACAGATGGCGCCGTCACGATAATCATGCCGGTCAGCGAACGCACCAACGATGACACTCGGGCGAATGCTGTCACGGCGATCACCTTCGATCTCGACCCCGATCGCGCGCGAACCGATTTGCAGTTCATCCGCAACGAGACGAAACAAAGCCTGTCCGCGCTGAAAGACACCCCTAACGAGCTGCTCAAGCCTCTTCCACTGGTGCCCTACACACCGAAATGGTTGGCCCGGAAAATGGAAGTGCTGGCCATGGGAACGTCGGATCTGCCGGTGGGTTGTTCCAATCTTGGCGAGCTCAGTCAGGCTCTGACCCGGGTCGACGGAACCGGGGCCCGGTATTCCTCCGCGCGCATGTTCAACCGGGGAGCCACCAGACAACGCTTTGAACGGGAAAGCGGCGAGCTATATCTGTTTTCCGGGCGGCTCGAAAACTCGGTATTCATCAGCGTATCGGCTTACCAACCCGGCGCCGAGAACTCGAACCAGTACCTCAGAGGACTGGTGGAGCAAACACTTGCCGACTATTCGCTCAAGGCGGAGTTACTCGGATGACTGGGGCCGGGTAGCTGGGTCGATTGGGGTTTTAAGGACGGAAGAAGTGGTTGGGGGCCGCTGATGAAATTTGCACTGGCGATAAACGGCACGCGAGGCGATGTCGAACCGTGCGCTGCACTCGGGCGGGAACTATCGCGCCGAGGCCACGAAGTACGCGTCGCAGTACCCCCCAACCTGACCGGCGTGGCCGCGGCAGCGGGCTTGGAGGCGGTGCCCTACGGCCCCGACACCGACGAGCTGCTCAACGACGAGGACAACCTCCAGGAATTCTGGAAGCCGCAAACTTCGATCAAGTTGGTGCGCGAGGGCATATCGGATCTGCGCCAGGCCTGGTCCGACATGGCGGGAACCCTGAAAACGCTGGCAGACGGCGCCGACCTGGTCCTGACCGGCATGATCCACCAGGGCATCGCCTTGAACGCCGCGGAGTATTACGGGATTCCGCTAGCAACGATGCACTTCCTCCCGTCGCGGGTGAACAGCCGGGTCATTCCGATCTTGTCGCCGCGCTTGAACCGCTCGGTCATCTCAGCGCTGTGGTGGGTGCATTGGCGCGTGACCAAAAATCCCGAGGAAGCGCAACGACGCGAGCTTGGTATGGCCAAGGCGTCCTCATCCTCGACTTCGCGAATTCTGAAAGGCCGCTCACTCGAGATCCAAGCCTATGACGAGCTTTGCTTTCCCGGGCTGGCCGCCGAGTGGGCGGAATGGGGCGATCGCCGACCGTTTGTCGGTGCCCTGACCCTGGAAATGCCGACAGAATCCGACAACGAGGTGCTGTCGTGGATCGCTTCCGGAACGCCGCCGATCTACTTCGGCTTCGGCAGCATGCCGGTGGAATCGCCCGCCGCAACAATCGCCATGATCAGCGCGGCGTGTGCGGAGTTGGGCGAACGTGCATTGATTTGCACCGGTTCGAATGATCTGGGCGGCTTGCAGGCCCCCGAAAACGTGAAGTTGGTCTCCGGGGTATCGCACGCCGCGGTATTTCCGGCGTGTCGCGCAGTCGTGCACCACGGCGGGGCCGGAACAACCGCAGCGGGTATGCGGGCTGGCATCCCGACCCTGATCCTTTGGATCTGGATAGAACAACCGATCTGGTTGGCGCAGATCAAACGGCTAAAAATTGGCTCTGGACGTCGTTTGGCGTCGACCACAAAAGAGACATTGGTCAGCGATCTCCGCTGCATTTTGGGTCCCGATTACGTCGCCCGCGCCCGCACGATTGCAAATGAGATGAGCAAACCTGGCGAAAGCGCCACGCGGGCAGCAGATCTTCTGGAAAATGAGGTGTCGGTTAGCTGAGTCGGCGAGGGGAAGGAGGGGAAGATGTGGACCACGGTACTGATCCTGGCGGTGATGACGGCGACCGAGCCGGTGCGTCTCGGGGTTGCCATCTTCCTGGTCTCCAAGCCGCGTCCGATGGTGAACCTGCTCGCATTCTGGTTCGGCGGTATGGCGACCGGGATCGGCGTCGCGCTGGCCGTTCTACTGCTGCTGGGTGACCTCGCCAACGCCATTGTCGACAACGTCTCGTCGCTGGCGGCAACGTCGGTTGTCGGGCACCTACAAGTCGGCTTGGGCGTCGTCGCGCTGCTGGTCGCTGCCCTGGTCGCGACGGGGTTCTCGGTGCGCTCACCGGCGCTGGTCGCTTCCGGCGCCGGAGACTCGTCGACGCTGATGGTCGCGGAGACCCCGACCCGCTTCTCCCGGTTGATGGCGAGCGCTCAGGGCGCTCTCGAAGGTGGGTTTCCCTGGGCCGCCTTCGTGGTTGGCCTCAGCTCGGCCGGCCCACCGCCGGTCGAATACCTGGTGGCGCTCACGGCCATCGGGGCCTCAGGGGCCGCAATGGGCACGCAGCTCAGCGCGACCTTCGTCTATCTGCTGGTAATGCTTGCGATCATCGAGATCCCGCTGATCAGCTACCTGGTGCACCCCGGCCGCACCGAGGCAACCATGCTGTGGCTGCGCAACTGGTTGCGAGCCCACCGGCGCCAGATCATCGCCGTTGCTGTCGGCTTGGCAGGTATTGCCCTGGTCACAAACGGTATGGGCACCATCTGAGCACGGCCCGCACGGCGTGGTTCCATTCAGGATGCTTTCGGACCCGATGGTCGACTAACAGTCCAAGACTGTGCCGCCGGCGTCCGGGCGGCCAATACTCCCCGGTAGGAAAGCGATCTATCGGATGACTTTGTAGCCACGGCGCTTTTGTAGCCGCCGCGGCAATATTTCGAACGAGGCCCACTGGAAATAGAGCCGCCAGTACCCGACGGTGTCGAACCGGCGGGTCGAGGTATAGACCGTGTCCGTTGGCACATAGAAGAACTTGCCGAGCTTGCGGGCCTGCTTGATCAGCAGCAGGTCCTCCCCCATGATGAGATGCTCGTCGAATCTGAGCTCCGGAAACAGCGAACGCTTGGCTATCTGGATGGCATATGAGCCACCCAACCGGTGCAGTAGGTCATAACAGGCGAACCAGGCGCGCGCGTGCCGGCCGCCACCGAGCGGCAGAACCTTCGTGGTACCCACGGAGAGCGTCTTGCGTGATGCCCGCAACTGCGCATCGAGATCGAGGAGGAAATTGGGCTTCAGGATCGTGTCCGCGTCCAAGAAGACCACCCAGTCGCTGTGCGGTGACAGCCGGTCGATACCGAAGTTCTTTGCTGCCGATACTCCGGCCGTGTCGCTGGTGAAAACGCGGACGTTGCGGCCCTCGAACTGTCTTGCGACATCGAGGGTGCGGTCCGAGGAGCCGTTCTCCACCACGATTACTTCAAAGGACTCGGTGGGATATGAAAGGCTACTGGCGTGTTCGAGGGTGGAAGCGATGTATTCCTCTTCATTGTGTGCGGGAATGACGATAGAGAAACGCAGCTCCCGAGAGCCGGCCATATCGGTATTCCCCCCGGTTGAGGCCTCACCCAACACGAAGCGATCCTAGCAGGATCTGGTTGCTGGAACCCCGATAACGACCGGCGCGACGGGGCTATGCTCGGGGGCGCTTCGCTTTACAGGACGGAATAGCAGCCACGCACATCGCCAGAGAATCGAAAAGTGTTACTGAGTATTACCGCCCGACGCAGACGGAGATATTGCGGTTCGTTCCAACAACCGCACAACGGATCCTTGACCTCCACTGCGGGCAGGGCACGCTCGGGGCAACGCTCAAGGAGCGTACTGGCGCAGAGGTCTGGGGCATCGAGTCCGACTCACAAGCGGCCCAACAGGCCAGCGCGGCTATCGACCGGGTACTCGTCGGCACCGTAGCCGAGCGGATCGCGGAGCTGCCGGACAACCACTTTGACGTGATCGTCTGTAACGACGTCTTGGAGCGCCTGGTCGACCCGACTGCGACGCTGAAACAGCTTCGGTGCAAGCTCACGTCCGAGGGCGTCGTCGTCGCGGCGGTCCCTAACATCCGTTTCCTACCGGCTCTGAGCAAGGTGCTGTTTCGAAAGGATTTCCCGCAGGAGGATTTTGGCACCTTCGACCGCACCTACATTCGCTTCTTTACCCGCAGGAGCCTGGTGCGGTTGTTCAAGACGTCAGGCTTCGGGGTACGCCGGATCGCGGGAATCAACGCCTGGAACGGGGCCATTGGCGTAGCGCTGGCCGTACTGACCCTCGGATACTTCGCCGATGGCCGATACCTGCAATACGCCTGCATCGCGTCACCATCAGCTTCAAAGCCCACCTCCTGAGAGTTATCCCGAGAGGTTGTCGTCAGATTGAGGAAGCGGCCGAAGTCACTGCTCGAGCTGGTGGGTCGTGTACGCGATCGGGCTTCCCGGCGCCGCTTGCGGCAGCGTCCCGGGGGGAAATAGCTTGCGCCACTTACGGCCATGAACACGCCGCATTGCCCGCTCCATGGCGGAGTTGGCGCCGATCAAGTACCGAAACTTCCCGAAATGATTGTTGGCCGTTCCGCGGCCGAAATGGTTGATGTACGCCATCTCGGTTGTGTACAAACCGAACTCAGCATCGCGAGCACGCAGGGCTAGATCAAGGTCCACGCCCCACCCGTAGCGGCCGAAGGTGCGCAGGTCCATGCCTCCGACCGACCGCCAGCATTCTCGAGACAACGCAAGTGCGGTTCCCTCGACCGCACTTACCGCCCGATATCGCGGTCGGGGAATGTAGTTCGCGGCCTCGGGTTTCTGGTCATCTTCCGCGCACGGGAACCCGTGATCGATCATCGGCCCAACGATTCCGGTATCGGCGGGCAGGCGCGGATCGAGCAGGCCGGCGACGAATCCCTTTGAGATCCGGGTGTCGTTGTTGAGTGTCATCGCGTAGGAGTG
Source organism: Mycobacterium pseudoshottsii JCM 15466 (assembly GCF_003584745.1). NCBI lineage: Bacteria > Bacillati > Actinomycetota > Actinomycetes > Mycobacteriales > Mycobacteriaceae > Mycobacterium > Mycobacterium pseudoshottsii. The sequence goes on along the minus strand of NZ_AP018410.1, from coordinate 2,569,935 downwards.
CCCTTCCGAGAACGCAATTCGGAATCCGAGATCACTCCCCCCGCCCAGCCCAGGTTTTCACGCGGCGTGACAACGCGTTCATTGCCGATCTTGGGGTAGTCGCCCCGGTTGTCGACGATCAGATACTCCGCGCTCTCGCGCTCCAAGTCACCGACCAATGCATGCGTGTACTCATGCTGCCCGAACACCGGGACAATAATCAGTACGGACATGAGTTGACCGTACACTGACCGGGTCGGCGCCCAAGTCCATTCCGGAACCAGCGCCGCAGTCGACGCCAAGGGCGGGGCCGCCGCCCAACGCCGACTGCATCAACCCGGCGCGCGGACGCGGTTGTTGCGCGCCAATAGTTCCAAGGGGTTGCCAAGCCACAGAACACAGACGCCTACGTCTGTGGCGTGGCAACCCCTTGGAACCGTGCGTCAGCTACGGACTCGCTCGTAAGGCTGCGATGCTCGCAATCCATGGCTCACGCCTGGACTTCGAGCAATCCAACGCGCCAGAGTGCGGCGTAGACGTGGCGCACCGGAACGCTCAGCAACCGAGCCGCGCCGGCGACCAGCGGGTCGCCCCCGACGAAGTCGCTGCGGTTGGCCGACTTCTTCTTGGCAGCCGGAGCCGGAGGTGGCGTTCCATCGCGTACTACCGTCAGCCGCGGCGCGGGCGATACGGTTACCACTTCGTCGAAAACAGCTACGGTCATGATGCCCTCCCGGACAGGTTCGAAACGAGAATGAATTGGACTGATATGTCCCGTCCCGTAGCGATTCCGATCCAAGAGCGTTTGGTCCGCAGACCATCTGCGTGGGCAGATTCAGCTGAGGACGTCGCGCTTGGGGCCGGATCGGGACGAAACATAGCCCGGATATCGACCCGGACTGCCACTGGAACTCATGCGTCCCTCACCTCCTCACAACCACGACGCGTGCGGATAACCGCACGCTTTCCATGCGCAAAGGAGTACAGATGCCCGACGAACGTCGGAGAATCCGCACCCCACTCGTCAAAGCTTTGGCACCACACGACGTGTCCGGTAAACCGGAAGCCACCTGGGCTCAACCCTTAAGCCGGGAGGAGCTGTCCTGACCCGGGGCGTCTTTCGACGTTCGGGGTCAGTGGCCTATGTTCGTGTAGCCGCCTCACCTAACGAGGTGCTTGCCTGACCGATCATGCATGACCGGGCTGCGCGGGTCAACGTGAACCGGTGCCCGTGTCCGATTCTTTACGCTTTCCCCCGGCACGCTGACAGCTTTTCGCCAGGTTAGACGCTTCTGACCTGGGCTTTTGATACCGAAGTCGATGTATTTGAGATGGCTTTGAATCAGGTGTCGACGATCAATCGGCGAGTCGCTCCAGCCGCCCGATGGTGTCGATGAACTCCTCGACCATCTCCAGCACCACCGACCGAGTCGGCCGCACACGGTCAAGCGAACCGACAACCTGACCCACGAAATAGGTGGCCAGTTCCCGTGCCTTGGCTCCGGGTTGGACGGCAGCCTGGTTGATTCGGATCTGCGAATCGGTGATCAGCGTGGTCTGCAGCGGCATACCAAGGGGTTCGGGGGTATCGGGGCGGGCCCATTCGTCGGTCCAGGCGGTGCGCAGCATCCGTGCCGGTTTGCCCGTCATCGACCGCGAACGCACGATATCCGAGGAGGTCGCCGCCAAGAACTTGTCCTTGACCGCCGGGACCGTCTCGGCTTCCTCGGTGGTCAACCAAACCGACCCGCACCACACGCCTTCGGCTCCAAGGGCCAGTGCGGCGGCGATCTGGCGGCCGCGGGCGATGCCGCCGGCGGCCAGTACGGGTGTCGGCGCAACCGCATCCACCACCTCGGGAACCAGCACCATCGTGGCCACCTCGCCGGTATGACCGCCGGCCTCGGTGCCCTGCGCGACGATCAGGTCGACACCGGCCGCCGCGTGTCGTCGCGCGTGTTGGGTGGTCCCGGCCAGGGCCGCTACCAGCACTTCCTTCTTGTGAGCCCGCTCGACGAGATCGCTCGGCGGCGGCCCCAGCGCACTGGCAATCAGGCGGATGTCGTGGCTGAAGGCCACGTCCAACAGCGGCTCGTAGCCTTTCGGCGAGATGTTGAGCCCTCCCGCGGATCGCGAAATCCGCTCCGCTCCGGCTTCCGGGGACGGTGCGATGCCGTAGCGGGCCAGCAGTTCCTCGACGAACGCCCGATGCGCTTCCGGCACCAACTCGCGAGCCTGCACCGGGTCGATTCCTCCCTGCTCCGCCCCGACGTATTTGGGCGGCAACAACAGGTCAACTCCGTAGGGCTTTCCGCGCGTTTGCTCCTCGATCCAGGTCAGCTCGCTCTCCAGCCGTTTCGGGCTGTGAGCGGTGGCACCCAGAATCCCGAAACCGCCCGCGTTGGTCACCGCGGCGACCACGTCTCGGCAGTGGCTAAAAGCGCAGATGGGAAACTCGACGCCGAGCATTTCGGCCACTCTGGTTCGCATTTCCCGACGCTAAGAATCCCAGACCGATATGTCAATCGAATCGCATGACACTCAACGCGTTACGTGTTCAGCCTTCGCGAACTCGGCCGAAGAATTCACCCGTGCTGTTCCGCAACTGCGGCGACGTTGCCGCTAGGGCGAACAGCCATCGGGCGGCCAGCTCGCCACGCCATCCTCCAACGGAACCTTGAGGCTGTGCAGGATCGAGGCAACCATGCGCCACGCACTGATCGCGGTGACGAGTTCGGTAAGAACCGTTACGTCCCCATGCAATTCGCGCTCACACTCCGCCCAGCTCGAGGCACTCACCGCGCCGTCGCGCACGATGTCGTCGGTCGCTGCCAACACAGCACGCTCGGTCGGACCGAATCCGTTGTATTGGCGCCAATCACGCACCCCGAGTAGGTCCTGGGCGGAGACCCCCAGGCCGGAGGCAACGCGCCAGTGCTGGGTCCATTCGTAGTCGCACGCGGTAAGCCACCCGATCCGCATGATCACCAATTCGCGCAGCCGAGGGTCGAGGGCGCCATGCCAGAGCATGGTCGCGAGCAGGTCGTTGAAGGTCCGGGCCAGCCGCGGATGGTTCAGTAACGCCTGAAAGATGCTGAGCTCAGCCATGTAGTTGGGCACGCCCGCTTCGTCGGCGGCGGCCTTGGCCTCGTTGACCGACAGTAGTGGCACGCGGGGAATAGTCATAGTCTGTCACTCCGTTGGGCTCGCCGACTACCAGCACACTATGAACTATCAACTCGCGAGTCAATTGCAGACTCGTTGCGGCGCAGCACAAAACGGCCATCACATGACAAACTGCGCGCTGCCGCGGCATTGGACAGGTCCCGCGACACGCATTTCCCAAGACGCTCGCTTTGCGTGGCTGGGCGGCCGAACCGGCTACGCTGCGGATGCTGCCAACTCCAATAGACGTCAAGAGACTTACTTCAATCCAATAGACGTCAAGAGACTTACTTCAATAGATGTAGAGATCGGTCTGTGGCTAAATCACATGTCACCCCCGTAGCGGTGATCGGAATGGGGTGCCGGCTCCCCAAGGGCATCGACTCTCCGGAGAAGTTCTGGACGGCGTTGCTGCGCGGGGACGACCTGATCACCGAGATTCCCGCCGACCGCTGGGACGCCGATGAGTACTACGACCCCGAACCGGGCGTGCCGGACCACTCGGTGTCGCGCTGGGGCGGATTCCTCGACGATGTGGCCGGTTTTGATCCGGAGTTCTTCGGGATCAGCGAGCGTGAAGCCATCGCGATAGATCCCCAGCACCGCTTGCTGTTGCAGACGTCATGGGAAGCCGTCGAGCATGCCGGCATGCCACCGATGTCGCTGAGCGGCTCGCTGACCGGGGTGTTCGTCGGGATGTGTCATGACGACTACGCATTTGTCACCGACGATGCCGGCGCGCTGGGTGATGCCTACGCGTTCACGGGAACCGCGTTCAGCATGGCTTCCGGTCGGGTGTCCTATGCCCTGGGCCTGCGCGGTCCAGCCATGACGGTGGATACGGCCTGTTCGTCGAGTTTGCTTGCGGTGCATATGGCCTGTCGCAGTCTGGACGGGGGTGAGAGTGACCTTGCTCTGGCGGGTGGCTGCATGCTCATGCTCGAACCGGATGTGTTCAGCTCGGCATCCGCGCAAGGCATGCTCTCTCCGACTGGCCGTTGCCGCACCTTCGATGCCTCCGCCGATGGGTTTGTCCGCTCCGAGGGCTGCGCAGTGTTGGTGCTCAAGCGGCTTCCCGATGCCGTGCGCGACGGCGATCGAGTCCTTGCCGTGCTGCGCGGCACGGCAACCAACCAAGACGGACGCACCGACAACATCTCGACCCCCTCGCCCAACGCCCAGGTCGCGGCCTACCGAGCGGCGCTGGCTGTCGCCGGCGTCGACGCCGATACCGTTGGCATGGTCGAGGCGCATGGCACCGGAACGCCGGTTGGTGATCCGATCGAATTCAGCAGCCTGGCACAGGTCTACGGCAGCAACGGGAACCCGTGCGCGGTCGGATCGGCCAAGAGCAGTGTGGGCCACACCGAGGCCGCCGCCGGGGCGGTGGGGATCATCAAGGCCGTCCTTTCCCTCCAACATGGCCTGGTACCGCCGATGGTGCATCACACCCGGCTCCCCGATGAGCTAGCCGAAATCGACAGCGCACTGTTTGTGCCACAAGCGATTACGCCTTGGCCGGAAGGCAACGGCCGGACCCCTCGGCGGGCGGCGGTGTCGTCGTATGGCATGTCGGGCAGCAACGTTCATGTCATCCTCGAGCAAGCCCCCGAGCCGGCCGTTTACCGCAACGGCGCAGCCGGGTTGGGCGATGCGTTGCTGTTCACGGTGTCCGCCAGCTCGACAGAGGCGTTGCGGCAGACCGCCGACCGGCTCGCCGACTGGATCGACAATCACGAAGTATCGCCGTCGGATTTGGCCTACACCCTGGCACGCCGACGGTCCCATCAACCGGTGCGAGCCGGACTCATCGCCGGCGACCGAACCGAGTTGGCCCACCGATTACGCGAGGCAGCCGCCGGCGATACCCCCTATCCGGCCGCCGTCGGCCGCGACGATCTCGGCCCGGTGTGGGTGTTCTCCGGGCAGGGTTCGCAGTGGGCGACCATGGGTGCGAGCTTGCTGGCCAATGAACCGGTTTTCGCCGCTACCGTGGCCGAGCTCGAGCCGCTGATCGCCGCCGAGTCCGGCTTTTCGGTGACCGAGGCGATGACGGCGATGGAGACGGTGACCGGCATCGACCGGGTGCAACCAACGCTATTTGCCATACAGGTAGCGCTGGCACAGGCAATGAGGTCATACGGGGTCCATCCCGGGGCGGTCATCGGCCACTCCCTCGGCGAGGTGGCGGCTGCCGTCGTGGCCGGGGCGTTATCGCTGGCCGATGGGGTGAAGGTCATTTGTCGCCGCTCCCGGCTGTGCACCCGGCTCGCGGGTAGCGGCGCGATGGCGTCGGTGGAGCTGCCCGCCGCACGAGTACGCGAAGACCTGGTCCGTCATCGGGCCAAGGACGTTGTGGTTGCGGTGGTGGCTTCGCCGCAGTCCACCGTGATCGGCGGGGCCACCGACACCGTGCGCGAGCTGGTCGCAGCCTGGGAAGAGCGCGAGGTGATGGCTCGTGAGGTGGCCGTCGACGTGGCATCTCACACCCCGCAGGTCGAGCCGATCCTCGGCGAACTTTCCGAACTACTGGCGGATGTCGAGCCGCTGGCGCCGCAGGTCCCGTACTACTCGGCGACCTCCTTCGACCCGCGCGAACGGCCGCGCTGCGACGCCCGCTACTGGGTCGACAACCTGCGTCATGCGGTGCGTTTTTCGGCAGCGGTGCGCGCGGCACTTGACGACGGCTACCGGGTTTTCGGCGAGTTGTCACCGCACCCGCTGCTGACCCGCGCTGTCGAGCAGACCGCGGCAAGCCTGGATATCCCCGCCGCAGCCCTGCCGGCGATGCGACGCAACCAGCCGCTGCCCCACGGGTTGCGTGGCTTGGTGGCCGACCTGCACAGCGCGGGCGCCGCGGTGGACTTCGCAACGCTATGCCCCGACGGGCAATTGGTGGATGCTCCGCTACCCGTGTGGGCGAATCGTCGTCTCCTGCTCACAGCGGCGGATACCAGGCGACACGGATGCGCCAACAGCGTTGCAGCGCACCCTCTTTTAGGGGCGCACGTCGATCTGCTGGAGGAACCGGTGCGGCACGCGTGGCAGTCCGAAATCGGCGCCGCCACGCCCCCCTGGTTGGGCGATCACCAGGTGAACAGTGTGGCCGCGCTGCCGGGGGCCGCATACTGCGAAATGGCGCTCACGGCTGCCAATACGGTATTCGGCGATCTGTCGGAGGTCGGCGACATCGGCTTCCACGAGATGCTGCTACTCGACGATGAAACCGCGGCAGGCGCTGTCGCTTTGCTCGAGGCACCCGGGATCGCCAGCTTCGCTGTGGACACAGTTCGCGGCGGCGAAAAGGTGCGCCGCAGTACCGCACTACTGCGTGCGGTCGAGCGCGACTCGCAACCGGCGGGCTATGACATCGAGGCGCTGCTAGCCGCCCATGCCTGCCGTCTGGACGGAGACGAACTGCGGGAATGGTTCGGCAAGACCGGAATTCACTATGGCCCCGCGTTCACGGGCCTGGTCGCGGCGCATGTCTGTGAACGCGGCAGCGATGCGGTGCTCGCCGAGATCAGCTCGCCGGGTTCGATGCGCACCCAACAGGCCGGCTATCTGGTCCACCCGGCATTGTTGGACGCCTGCTTCCAGTCGGTTCTCGCGCACCCGGTTGTGCGGGAAATGGGCAACGGCGGCTTGCTGTTGCCGTTGGGTGTGCGTCGGCTGCGTTCCCATGCATCGACCCGCGACGCACGCTTCTGCTACACGCGAGTGACCGCCTGCGGCCATGACGCCGAAGCCGACATCGACGTCTTGGACGAGCATGGGACCGTGCTACTGGCGGCGCGCGGCCTGCTGATGGGTACCGGGCTATCGGAGCTGGCCGACCAGGATCGCTTGATGAGTCGGCACCTGCTGGGCACGGAATGGCAGCAGCGCGAGCTGCCCCAGCCCCAAGCGCCAAACCCCGAAAGCTGGCTGCTGGTCGGGATTTCAGAAACCGCCGATCGACTCACGACGCGGCTCGCCGAGGCGCTGAAGTCGCTTGGCACCGACTGCATCACGACGAGCTGGCACCTGCAGGCCGACCACATCACCGACGCTGAGCGGTTCCGCGATCAGCTGCGCGACCACCGGTTCGCGGGCGTGGTCGTCATGACCGGGACGGGCTGCAGCAGCCCCGTGACCAGCGATTACGTTCGGCATGTGGTGCGTGTTGTTCGGGAGTTGCCCGAGATTATGGGTGAGGCGCCGCGGTTGTTTGTGGTGACGCGGGGTGCGCAGACGGTGTTGGGTGGTGAAAGTGCCAATTTGGAGCAGGCTGGGTTGCGTGGTTTGTTGCGGGTGATTGGTGCTGAGTATCCGCATTTGCATACCACTCATGTTGATGTTGATGAGCACAGTGGTTCTGAGGTGGTTGCGCGTCAGTTGTTGTCGGGCTCTGAGGAAGACGAGACGGCGTGGCGTTGTGGCCAGTGGTATACGGCGCGGTTGTCGCCGATGCCGTTGCGTCCCGAAGAGCGCAAGACCACGGTGGTGGAGCATGACACTGAGGGGATGCGGTTGCAGATCCGCACGCCTGGGGATTTGCAGACGATGGAGTTTGTGGCTTTTGATCGGGTCGCGCCGGGGCCGGGTCAGATCGAGGTCGCGGTCAGCACCTCCAGTATCAACTTCGCGGATGTGTTGGTCAGTTTCGGTCGGTATAACTCCCCCGATGGGCAGATGCCGCAGTTGGGTACCGATTTCGCCGGTGTGGTGACCGCGGTGGGTCCCGATGTCACCGATCATCAGGTTGGTGATCGAGTCGGTGGGATGTCCCCGCATGGTTGTTGGGCCACTTTTGTCACCTGTGATGGCGCGCTGGCTACCCCGATCCCGGCGGGTCTGACCGACGCGCAAGCGGCCGCGGTGACCACCGCGCACGCGACCGCCTGGTATGGCTTGCATGATCTGGGCCGTATCCGTGCTGGTGACAAGGTGCTCATCCATTCCGGAACCGGTGGGGTGGGCCAGGCCGCGATCGCGATCGCGCGCGCGGCCGGAGCCGAAATCTATGCCACCGCGGGCAGCCCCAAGCGTCGCCAAGTGTTACGCGACATGGACATTGAGCATGTCTATGACTCACGCAGTATCGAGTTCGCCGAGGCCATCCGCGCCGACACCGACGGCTACGGGGTCGATATCGTGCTCGACTCGCTGACCGGCGCCGCCCAGCGCGCCGGGCTGGAGTTGCTGGCCTGGGGCGGGCGGTTCGTCGAGATCGGCAAACGCGACATCTACGGCGACACCAAGATGGGCCTGTTCCCGTTCCGGCGCAACCTGTCGTTTTACGGTGTCGATCTGGGGATGCTCTCGATCACCCATCCCCGACTGATCCGCGAGCTGTTGACCACGGTCTATCAGCACACCGCCGAGGGCGTGTTACCCATGCCCCAAGACACCCACTACCCGCTGGCCGAGGCGGCCACCGCGATCCGGGTGATGGGCGCCGCCGACCACACCGGCAAACTGCTGCTCGACATCCCCAGCAGCGGACGCAGTGCGGTGATCCTGCCCCCCGAACAGGTACCGGTCTTGCGCGCCGATGGCTCCTACATCATCACCGGCGGCCTGGGCGGGCTGGGACTGTTCCTGGCCGAAAAAATGGCCACCGCCGGGGCCGGACGCATCGTGCTCAGTTCCCGCTCAGCACCGAGCCAAAAAGCCCTCGAAACCATCGAACTGATCCGCTCGATCGGCTCCGATGTCGTGGTCGAATGCGGCGACATCGCCCAACCCGCCACCGCAGCACGGCTGGTCGCCAACGCCACCGCCACCAACCTGCCCCTACGCGGAGTGCTCCACGCCGCCGCGGTCGTCGAAGACGCCACCTTGGCCAACATCACCGACGAACTCCTCGACCGCGACTGGGCCCCCAAGGTCTACGGCGCCTGGCACCTCCACCAAGCCACCACCGACCAACCCCTGGACTGGTTCTGCTCCTTCTCCTCCGCAGCAGCCATGCTCGGCTCACCAGGCCAAGGCGCCTACGCCGCCGCCAACAGCTGGCTCGACGCCTTCACCCACTGGCGCCACAACCAAAACCAGCCCGCCACCGCCATCGCCTGGGGCCCCTGGGCCGAAATCGGCCGCGCCATCGCCCTGGCCGAAAGCAGCGACGCCGCCATCGCCCCCGACGAAGGCGCCTACGCCTTCCAAACCCTGCTCCGCCACAACCGCACCTACACCGGATACGCTCCGATCATTGGTGCACCGTGGGTGACCGCCTTTGCCGAACGCAGCAAGTTCGCCGAAGCGTTCAAGGCCTTGGAGCAAGGCCGTTCGGGGTCCAGCAAATTCCGTAGCGAGTTGGACGCGCCGCCGTTGGATGAGTGGCCCGGGCAGCTGCGGCGAATGGTGGCTGAGCAGGTCAGCCTGATCCTGCGCCGCACCATCGATCCGGACCGTCCGCTCTCCGAGTACGGGCTCGACTCCCTAGGCAACCTCGAGCTGCGCACCCGGGTGCAGTCCGAGACCGGAATACGGATCAGCTCCACCGACATCACCACCGTACGAGGCCTAGCGGACCACCTGTTTGCCCAGTTGGCGCCGGAAGAAGCCGCAGCATCGTCACAATGAGCACTGAAAGTAGATGCGAATCAGGGCTATTCGCCCTTCGGGACGGATAAGTCATGCGTATCTTGCCGGAGACAACGAGCGTCACCGAGTACTACGGTCACAAGCGGCCGGAGATGTTGCGATTCCTACCGGCCGACGCGCAATGCGTGCTCGAACTCGGTTGTGGTGAGGGCGTGTTCGGTGCCATCGTGAAGCAGAGCACCGGCGCGGAAGTATGGGGCCTCGAGTACAACGAAGAGGCAGCCCAGCGTGCCGGCGAACTGCTCGACCATGTCCTTGCCGGCGACGCCAGCACCCGAATTGCCGAGCTACCCGACAACTACTTTGACGCGGTCGTCTGTAACGACGTGTTGGAGCACCTGGTGGATCCGCTGGACACGCTCAAGCGGCTCAGACCCAAACTCAAGCCCGATGGCGTCGTTGTCGCCTCGATCCCGAACATCCGCTACTTGCCCGCGCTGGGCAAAGTAGTTTTCCGAAGGGACTTCCCGCAGGAGGATTTTGGCATCTTCGACCGCACGCACCTGCGCTTCTTCACCCGCAGCAGCATGGTGCGAATGTTTGAGGACGCTGGGTTTTCGATGCAACGCATCAAAGGCATCAATCCTTTCCTGAGGCCTTTTGGTGCGTTGTTCGTCGCTTTGAGTCTGGGGCACTTCGCCGATGGGGTCTTTCTGCAGTACGCGTGTGTGGCTACTCCAGCCTCTTGAGTGTGGATGAGATTTTCGACTGGGCCGATGTGTACGCGCCGGACGGTGTTGTCCGGGAGATGGTTTGCTCCAAGCACAGCAAGATCGCATCCGACTCCGCGCTCAAAAACGTATGCTCGGACCATGAATCACGCTGTGCCGCCCAGCGACGACACAGATGAACCGATGAACTCGTTCGGTGCGCACGTCATCGGGCCGGCGTAGCGGCATGACCAGCTCCCGGTTCAGGCGCACCGAATCCGTCGGTGTCGAGCCGGTTTTGCCGGCGCTGTCAGAGTTCCTAGCGAAGCATTTCGCGTGACCGTGGTCTAGGCGCAACGTCGCTGCGGATCCGACGCCATGGCAGGCACCGACGACCACCTCCCGAAGGAGCAGATCATCAGCAGCGTCCGCGTACGGTCAGCCCTCTTGTACATCGCCATTGCGGTGGGGTTCGTACTAGCCACAGCGGTCCTGCGTGGCCAGCAGATCAGCGAATGGAATTACCTCAACCCCGATGAGGCCGAGCTGTTGGTTCAGGCACGCGCAGCACGTCACTCACCAGTTCCGTTCAGTACCTGGATAACCGGGACCACCGGCCCGTATTGGACGTTGTTCCTCACCGGTCTTGCTGTCTTCGGTGCACCGTTGACCCTCACCTTCGCCCATTTCTTGGCCGCAGCATTGCTGGGGCTCACCGCCGCCGCCCTTCTCGTCGCCGCTTCCCGCGTCATCGGATTCGGTCCCGCGTGGGTGGTCACTGCCTTGTGGTGGTTTCCCTTCGCCGTGATTTTCCCGGTGGGCGACCCATTGGACTTCGGCGCGCTCGCCACCGAATACCTACCGACATCGCTCGTCGTGACATCGGCACTGGTGAGACGCGAACAATTAGCGGCGCGGCCCTGGCTGTTCGCCGTTGTCGGCGCGCTAGCCGGCGTCGCGGTCGGCTCAAAGTTCCAGGTCGCGCCCTTAGCCGTCGCATTCGCCGCGGCACAAATGATGGTGCTGCACACCCACACCAAGCGCACGGTCGTATCGATGGTTTGGTGGGCGGCGGGCGCGGTGTTACCACTTGCGGCGATCGTACTGACGATCGTGGTTTCTCCCGCGACCAATTGGGTCCTCGTCGATCAGACCCTGTCGTTTTTGGGGTCCTATGCGGGCGGCCCCACCGCGATGCAGAAACTTCTGCACACCTGGGACACGTTCACCTGGCCGGCGGGCTACATGCTGGTGCTGCTCGCCGTAGTGATCTGGCTGGGCCGGCACAGCGACAGGCGGTCGAAACTGGCCCGCGTCGTCGTGATCGGGGGCGGACTGGTGTGCACTCTGATCGGCGGCATGGGCTTCCCCCACTACCTGATTCTGCTTTTCGGAGCCCTCGGCCTGGCCACAACAATGCCAATCAAGCCTGGCGCACAACTGGTTCCCCAGCGTTTGTCACCAGCTCTAGTGGCCAGCGCGGTGGCCGTGGTCACGGTCGTCATGCTCGTGGTCGGCTATGCCATGAATCGGTGGCGACCGCTGTCGCCGCAACAGGCGGCCGCCGCGTTCTCCGCGAATTCGGTCCACCGCAATTCCAGCATGGCCCGTGCCTGCCCGCCCGGCTCGTCCGCCCTGGTTTGGGGCTGGGCGCCCGAGATTTTCGTCGAACAGGACTGGCAGAACACCGTCCCCTATCCCAACGTGCTCGGGATGGCGATCAACCCCGCCATTCGCGAGTCCGCCGAGCCGATCATGCGCGCCGGAATCGACCAGGCAAGTTGCGTCGTCGACGCCACCAACGTCAAACGCCCCCAATGCCCACCCCTGCGCTCCGAGCACCCGCTGGGTTACTGCCTTCCGCCGACGGTGACGCTGGCGCGAATCTATCCGCAACTATCCGAACTGGTGCGCCAACAGTTTCACACCGTCCCCATCATCGATGGCTGTGACGGGTGCACGTTCTATGTGCGCTCCGCATTCGAGGCGTCGTCCTGAGTGTCGGCGGCACTGCGGCGAAACGAGAAGTGCCGGTGGCCGAAATAGCTGAGGAAGGTGCTCACCGCGATGATGACTGCCTGCGCCGTGATGCGTGGGATGCCCATCTCGACCAGCACCGGTAGGGCCACAGCGTTCATGCCCAGCGACGTGAGATACACGCTTTCGAAACGCGCCAGATCGCGCAGCACATGTCCGCGCACGTGGAACACGAATCGCCGATGCATCACGAAGGCGAACAGCACGCTCAAGACATGCGTAATGCCAAGTGTCACCAACGAGCCCGCGACCTTGCCGAACCTGTGGTCGACGAATTGGCCCACGCTCTCCGAGCAGGCGACGAAGATCGCAAATCCGACGACCGTGTTGATTCCGCCCACCACCAGGAAGGCCACTCGCTGGTCGCGGAAGAGCCGGATCAGCGGCCCGGGCGGCGCCGGTTCCGGTGGCAGGTCGAATTCGGTCATTCCAGGCTTTCGAATGCGGCGATCTGGTCTCGGGTGACGGCGAGCGGATCGGCACCGCCATGCACCTGGCGCTCCCAATCGATTGTCCAGGCCACCGCATCGCGGAAACCTAGCCGATTGCGCCAGCCCAGCTCCGCCTGCGCCTTGGCGGCATCGAGGGCCAGCAGATTCGCCTCGTGTGGGTGATCTCCGTCGTCGAGATCCCAGTGTGCGCCGCCGCCCCATAGTTCGGCAGCCAACGAGGCCACCTGGCCTACCTCTACGAAGCTGTCGCGGCCCGGCCCAAAATTCCATTGGCCCAGACCGGATCCGGCCAGCAGCGCGTCGGCGAGGGTCAGGTAGCCATTGAGGCAGTCGAGTACGTGCTGCCATGGCCGCACGGCGCGGGGGAATCTCAGGCGCGGAGCCTGGCCCCGCGCGTAAGCGTCCACCAGGTCTGGGAACAGGCGGTCGCGACTGATGTCGCCCCCACCGATCACATTGCCGGCACGCGCAATGGCTGTGGGGCAATTGGGGAAACTACGAACCCAAGACTGGGTCAGCAGATCCGCCATGGCTTTCGACGCGCTGTAGGGATCGTCTCCACCCAGAGGGTCGGTTTCGACATAGCCGGCCTCCTGGTTGACGTTGCGGTAGACCTTGTCGGTGGTGATGACGACATGCGCACGCACCGAAGGGGTGGCGCCCACGGCCTCGAGCACGTTGAGAGTGCCCATGGCGTTGGTCTCATAGGTGTAGCGCGGGTTGCGGTAGGACTCACGGACCAGCGACTGGGCGGCCAGGTGGATCACGACGTCCGGCGCGACCGCCTGCAACGCTGCCGTGGTGGCCTCCGACTCGCGAATGTCCACCCGCAAATCGGAGACAAGCTGGTCGGCAAGGCCCGCGCGCTTGAACAGGCCGGCCTGCTCGGAATCGAGTGCCAGACCGGACACCTGGTGGCCGCGACTCAGAAGGAGCAACGCCAGCCAGGGTCCCTTGAACCCGGTATGGCCAGTAATCAGGTAATGCACGGCTATCGCGCGGCCTCGGCCATGTACTCGCGGATCGAGTCCGCCACAAAATCCAGCATCGGCTTGGTCAGACCCGGGAAAGTGCCCACCCAGAAGGTCCGATTCATCACGATGTCGGTGTTGGTCAGGTCGCCGACGATCCTGAAGTCAACATTGCGATACGCCGGCTGCTTCACGAGGTTGCCGGCGAACAGCTGACGGAAACCGATCTTGCGCTCATCGAGGAAGCGCATGAACTTGGTGCGTTCCACCGGGTGCGCGGGATCGAGAGTAATCGGGAAACCGAACCACGACGGATCCGAATTCGGCGTGGCCACTGGCAGGATCAGACCTTCGACGCCGGACAGTCGCGCGCTCAGGTAATCGAAGTTCTCCTTACGCGCCTGCACGAATCCGTCGAGCTTTGCTAGCTGAGACAGCCCCAGCGCGGCCTGCATGTCGGTGGCTTTCAGGTTGTACCCGATATGGCTGTAGATGTATTTGTGGTCGTAGCCCTTGGGCAGATCGCCAAGCTGCCATTCGAACCGCTTCTGGCAGGTGTTGTCGTTTCCCGGCGCGCAGTAACAGTCGCGCCCCCAGTCGCGGAAGGACTCGACCTGCTTGCGGACCAACGCCGACTTGACGAACACCGCACCGCCCTCGCCGGTGGTGATGTGGTGTGCGGGATAGAAGCTCACGGTCGCCGTGTCGCCGAAGCTTCCGGTGCGTTTGCCGTCATAGGTCGAGCCGAGCGCGTCGCAGGAATCCTCGACCAGCCACAGACCGTGCTTGTCGCACAGCTCTTGGACGATGTCCAGATCGAACGGATTACCCAGCGTGTGGGCCATCATGATCGCCCGAGTCTTCGGCCCGACCGCTTCGCGCAGGCGCTCCGGGATAGCGTCGTAGGTGCCCAGCTCAATGTCGACAACAACGGGCCGCAGCCCGTTCTGGATGATCGGGTTGACCGTGGTGGGAAATCCGGAGGCCACCGTCAGCACCTCGTCGCCGGGCTCCAGCGGCCGCTTTCCGAACCGCTTCTTGTTCTTCCCCAGCTTTGGGCTGGTCAGGGCGCTCAGGGCACACAGGTTGGCGCTTGAGCCACTATTGACGAAGACGGCGTCACGGGCGCCGACGTAGCGGGACAGCGCCCGTTCGAAGAGCGGATGGAACCGGCCCGCGGTCAGCCAGCCGTCCAGGGACGCGTCAACAAGTGCAGCGAAGTCCTCGGGGTCGAGCACCTTGCCCGACACGGGGACCGGCGTGGTCCCTGCCACGAACTCCGACGTCGCGAGCTTGCGCTTTGCGTAGCCACGAACGGCCGCGAGGATATCGGCACGATCCTCCTCGAGCCCGTTGTCCCCCAACCCATCGGTATCGAGTCTTGAAATGAGATCTCCTCAAGCGTTTGGAATTCATACCGTACGTCGCGACCTCGAAACGCCACCCTGCGTCTCGCGACATTGCTAGTGTGTCACCTGCGCGACGCTGCGTCAGCGAAACCGCTTCGGGGGAATGCTTACTTTGAGATTGGAAGATCCATCATGAAAGCCGTGCTCCTCGCGGGTGGTCTCGGAACTCGTATGCGTGAGGAGACCGAGTTCCGACCCAAGCCCATGGTCGAGGTAGGTGGCCGGCCAGTGCTGTGGCACATCATGAAAGTCCTGGGGCACCACGGAATCTCCGACTTTGTTGTCTGCACCGGCTACAAGAGCGAGTACATCAAGGACTACTTCTCCAACTATGGGGTGTCCAATCTGGACTTCACCATCACCCTCGGCGACCAGTCGAGCATCAAGTATCACGGCTCGCACGACGAATTCAACTGGCGCGTGACGGTGGCCGACACCGGCTTGAGCACGATGACCGGCGGCCGAATCAAACGGATACACAAGTACGTTGGCGATGAGCCGTTCCTGTGCACCTACGGAGACGGTATCGCCGACGTCGACATCCCCGCACTGCTGAAGTTCCACCGCTCACACGGCAAGATCGCCACGGTGACAGCCACCCAGCCGATGAGTCGGTTCGGGGTCATCGACCTGGAGCAGGACGGCGCGGTGGCCAAGTTCCGGGAGAAGCCCAAGACCGAAGACTGGATCAATATCGGCTACTTCATTTTCGAGCGCGGAGTCTTCGACTACCTCGAAGGCGACGAAACCGTACTCGAGGACCAGCCGTTGCGGCGCCTGGCCGAAGACCGCCAGATCGCCGCGTTCCCGCACCACGGCTTCTGGCAGCCGATGGATACCTTTAGGGAGTCACAACTGCTGAACAACCTCTGGAACAGCGGGAATCCGCCGTGGAAAGTATGGGAGTGAGCGTGGGAGTGGGTGCGGGAACGAAGAAAAAGATCGCCGTCATAGCCCCTGCTTACAACGAGAGCGAATGCGTCGAGGAGCTGGCGCGCCAACTGGCCGCCATGTTCGATTCCGAGCCCGCATACGATTTCGAGGCGATCATCGTCGAAAACGGCTCGACCGACGACACGATGGAAAAGCTGCTCGCCATCAACGCGGCCGACCCTCGGTTCAAGATCCTGCAACTGGCGCGCAACTTCCGGATGGACGGCGGATTGACCGCTGGCCTCATCGTGGTTGACGCCGACGCGGTTGTCCTGATGACCGCCGACCTGCAGGACCCACCCGACTTCATCCCGGACATGATCCGGGCGTGGGAGCAGGGTTACGAGAACGTCTACGGCGTGGTCACCGAGCGCGGTGGTGTCGGCCCCATCCGCCGGATGAACTCCCAGCTGTTCTACTGGCTGGCCGGCAGACTCACCGACGATCGAATTACCAGTAACGCCAGCGATTTTCGCCTCGTTGACCGGAAAGTGTACGAGGCGGTCCGGTTAATGGACGAGCGCAACCGGTTCGTCCGGGGGCTTTTCTCGTGGGTCGGCTTCAAATCGATTGGGCTGCCGATGAAGCGGGCGCCCCGCTTCGCCGGCGAGTCCAAGGCCTACACCTTCAAAGTGATGGACCTGGCCGGCAAGGGAATTCTCGCGCACTCCTACGTGCCGCTGAGACTCATCACCCTTACCGGTTTCCTCTTGAGTGCCGTTGCCGCTATCGCGGTGTTCGTGCTCGCGGTGCGCTTCGTCTTCTACGGCGTCCCCTTCCCCGGCTTCGGTTCGCTGGTAAGTCTGATGCTGGTCGGCTTCGGGGTGATTACCCTGCTCTTAGGGGTTGTCGGCGAGTACCTCGCGCTCATCTACGAGGAGGTCAAGCAGCGCCCCAACTTCGTCGTCACTCGAAAGGTGGGCATGTGAGCCCAGCCCCCGCGGAACCCGCCAAGTATTCCGACCAGCTGGTCGACTGGCTGGTGGGTGCCGGCTACACGCACTGCTTCTTTGTCGCGGGCGGCAACATCATGCACCTACTGAACTCGGTACGCACCCGAATGGTGTGCGTACCGTTCGTGCACGAGGTGGCCGCCGCGATCGCCGTGGAGTACTTCAACGCCTCTCGCGACGAGGGAAGCGGCCGCGCCCTGGCCCTGGTGACGGCTGGCCCCGGCCTCACCAATGCAGTGACCGGCATTGCCGGTGCCTGGCAGGAGAGTCGCGAGCTGTTGGTGTTGGGCGGGCAGGTCAAGAGCAGCGACCTGAGCCGTGGCGCGGTGCGCCAGCGCGGCATCCAGGAAATCGACGGCGTGGAACTGGTTAGCAGCGTCACCAAGCGTGCGCTGCGGATCGAGCGCCCGGTTGGCCGCGATGCCATCTTGGACGCCGTGCTCGACGGGCGCACGCCGCGACAGGGCCCGGTCTTCCTCGAAGTCTGCCTGGACACCCAGGCGGCGCTCCCCTTGGCTGGGCAGGATCCGATTGCCGTCCCGGAGGCGGACGCCGTACCAGAGGTTCCCGCGACCGACGTCGAACACGTCGTCGAGTTGGTGCGCGAGTCGCAGCGCCCCGTCGTCTTGGTCGGCGGCGGCGTGAGCCGTGATGCGGTCCGCACACTGGGTGAACGCACGGCGGCCGCCGGCATCCCCATCATGACCACATGGCATGGGGCGGACCGGGTTCCCAGCGAACACCCCAGGTATTCCGGACGCCCGAACACCTGGGGACAGCGCGCCGCCAATCTTCTCGTGCAGCAAGCCGATCTGGTGATCGCCATCGGCACCCGATTGGGGCTACAGCAGACCGGATTCGCCTGGGAAGAATTCGTGCCGATCGGGCGGCTGGTGCAGGTTGACATCGACGCCGCCGAACTGACCAAAGGACATCCACGAGTCGACCTTGCGTTGCATGGCGACGCCGACCGGTTCCTGGACGCCCTGTACTCCGCCGATCTGGGTGATCCCGACCGGTGGCAGCCGTGGCGGGAATTCATCGCGTCGGTGCGCGCCCAGTTGCCGCTGAACGACCCGCAGAACGTCACGGCACCCGGATACGTCAAGCCCTACGAATTCGCGATGCGGCTCGCCGAAGTCGCCGAACCGGATGCCATCGTGCTGCCCTCCAGTAGTGGCGGCTCGTTCACCGTCGCCATGCAGGCGCTACAGCAGCGGGCCAACCAAAAGCTGGTCTCGAACAAGTCGATAGCGGCCATGGGCTACGGGCTGTCCGGGGCGCCCGGGGCGGCCCTGGCCAACCCGGGCCGCCAGGTGTTGTTGACCGAGGGAGACGGCGGGTTCGCGCAGAACCTCCAAGAACTGGGCACGCTTGCGGCAACGGGCGCCAAGGTCAAGGTCTTCGTACTCAACAACAACGGGTACGCGTCGATCCGGATGACGCAACGGAACTACTTCGGCGGCGCCTGGATCGGCTGCGATGGGCAAACCGGGTTGGGCCTGCCGGACTGGGCGGACCTGGCGCGGGCATACCGGATTCCGTTCGCACGAGTCGATGCCGCCGGCGGACTCGATGATCCGTCCATCCGATCGCTGCTGGACGCGGACGGTCCGGCGCTCATCGAAGTTCCGATCGACCCCGATCAGACCTACTATCCCAAGATCAGTTCGGCCGTGCAGGCGGACGGCTCGATGAAGTCGAACCCACTGCACCGGATGAGCCCGGACCTTCCCACTGACGTCGAGGAGCGGGTAACCGTGTACCTGGGCGCGGTGCTACCGCAAGCCTGAACCACCACCGCATGCGACCGAAGGGTAAATACTTGTATCCGCCGCCGCACAAAACTGAGCTCAATTGCCCGCTCCGAGGCGGGTTTTACTGCGCAAATGCCCACGAGGCTGCGTGACCGGCAGTTATACTCTGCACACTCAACGCGAGGCTTTACCAGGGGAGGCATGGTGAACAAGACCGAACGGCAGATGGCCGAAATTCTGCGCGTGGGTAAGGAAAAACACGGCGTAGTGAGCGTCAAGGCGGAGTTCGAGGCCGAAGGCACTCGCATCGACGAGTTGCTTCGTCTGGTCGACATCGCCCGCTCGGCGGGTCTGCCGCTGACGGTCAAGGTCGGCGGTTGCGAAGCCATGCGTGACCTGTTGGAGGCCAAGCAGATCGGTGTGCGCTACATCGTCGCGCCCATGGTGGAGTCCGCCTATGCGCTGTCGAAATACATCGCCGCCAAGAACGCCGTCTATGACGAGGACGAGGAACTCGACACCGACTTCTTGTTCAACCTGGAGACGATCACGGGTTACAACAACCTCGACGAGATGCTTGCGCTGGCCAACAAGGGCCGTGGCGTGCATGGCATCGTCTTCGGCCGGGTGGACTTCACCGGATCGCTCGGACAGACCCGCGAGACCATCAACTCACCCGAGATCACCAAGTATGTGACCACCGTTGCCGAGAAGGCGAAGCAGGCGGGTCTGGACCTGGTCCTGGGCGGCGCGATATCCAGCGACACCCTGGACACCATCCGCGAGGTCGCCAACGTGCACCTGACCCGGTTCGAAACCCGCAAGGTCGTGTTCGACGGCTCGGCCGGCACGCTCGCATCGATATCCGACGGCCTGCTCAACGCGGTCCACTTCGAGTTGCTGTGGCTGCTCAACAAGCGCGACTACTACGGTCACATCACCGATGAGGACGCCAAGCGCATCGAGATGCTCGACGCACGCTGGAAGGTCCTCAATCACCACTGAGGCACCCTTGCAGCGACCACGATTGGCAGGCAACGGGCGGCCAACGGTTTTGGGCGCGTGCCAGAAGGGGAAAGCGAGCGTGACCGAGTCCGGCCCGGCTGCGCTTTCCTTTTCGTGCCCGCGGATTGCGACAACGCATGATTTCTAGGTCCTCTGCCGGGGGTCCGTCCAGGGCCCTGGTTACCGGCGCCGCGCGGGGAATCGGCCGCAGCGTTGCCGACACCCTCGAGTCCAAAGGAATCACGGTCCTCAGGCCTGGCCGTCAGGAACTCGATCTGTCGATACCGGAATCGGTTGCCGACTACCTCACCGGCCTGGACCAAGTGGTCGACATCCTGGTGCTCAACGCCGGCATCAACAATCCCGAACCATTGCAGACCCTGTCGGCCGACAACTGGTCGAGCACGCAGCAGGTCAACGTCACCGCCAATCTGCTGCTCCTGCAGGGGCTGCTCCCCCGGATGGCGGCCGCCGGGTTCGGCAGAGTCGTCGCCGTGTCGAGCGTCTATGCACATCGGGCCCGCACCGGCCGGGTCGCCTACAGCGCCTCCAAGGCCGCGATCGAGGAAGTGGTGCGGTCGGTTGCGGTCGAGTACGGCCCCTACGGAGTGCTGGCCAACTGTGTCGCTCCGGGCTTCGTGCTCACCGACCTCACCTACCAGAACAACGACGCCAAACAACTCCAAGCCCTGGCCGAACGTGTTCCGGTGGGCCGGTTAGCCGAACCCGAGGAGATTGCTGTTTTCATTTCCTGGCTGGTGTCCGCGGAGAACTCCTACATCACTGGCCAGTCGATACCGATTGACGGAGGTTTCTTGTGCGTGTGACCCAGGATCGGATGATCATCAAGTCCGAGCAGGGTGATTATCCTGTGGATTTCGTCGGGGAAGTCAAGCTGGTTCCCGAGCTCATCGATGTCGGCCCGGAAACCCTGGTGATCATCGACGAAGCGCTGGTGGACCTCTACGGCGACGCTTTGGGGCCGTTGTCGGAACGCCCGACCTATCGAGTGGCAGCCGACGAGGAGAGCAAAACCCTTTCTGGCGTAAGCCTTTTCGTCGACTGGCTGCTGGAGAACAAGGCAACCCGGTCCGCCCACGTCGTCGCGATCGGTGGTGGCGTCATCCAGGACATCGCTACCTTCGCCTGCCACATCTACTACCGCGGTGTGGGATGGACATTCGTTCCGACCACCCTGCTCAGCCAGGCGGACAGTTGCATCGGAGCCAAATCCAGCATCAACGTGCTCCCCCTGAAGAACCAGCTCGGGGTGTTCCACTCCCCCAGCCACGTGATTGTTTGCTCAGAGTTCTTGACGAGCCTGCCGCAGATCGAGGTCGACTCCGGCTACGGAGAGATCTACAAGCTCGCGCTCACCAATGAGGGCGCCTTCTTCGACCAGCTCGCCGAGGCCCTGACCCATGGCGGCCACCGCAACCCGCGGGTGCTGGAAATGATCCGCAACGCCCTGGAAAGCAAGCGGCTCGTCATCGAACAGGACGAGCACGAGTCCGATCTGCGACGGGTGCTCAACTACGGCCACAGCTTCGGCCATGCACTCGAAGCGCTCACCCACAACGAGGTTCCGCACGGACTCGCGGTGATGTGGGGCATGGATCTGATCAACTTTCTCGGAGTGAAATGGGGATTGACCAGTCCCGCGACTGCAGCCCGGGTGCGCACTGTCCTTGACGCCAACACCGACTACGCGATTGGCGCCATCCCGTCGGCCCGCGAGTTGGTCGACACGCTCAAACGCGACAAGAAGGTGCGCAAGGGCGTCATGTATTTCGCCGTGTTGCACGACGAGGGCGATCTGCGGATCGTGCCGAAGCCGCTCGACGAGGCACTTGTCGCCGAGGTCGCGGAATACCTGGATGGCGACCCCCTTTTCGCTGCTCGTTGACCTCGGCGCCACCTACGTCAAGGTCGCGGTGCTGCGCCCCGACGAGGGCGTCGTCGCGGAGCGCAGGTACCCGTTTCCCCCGTTCACGTCGCTCGACGGGCCGTACCGCACCGTCGACCCCGCAGAGGTCCTTGCCGCGGTCGAGGCGGCGATCGCCTCAGGGTTGCCGCCGGCCGCCACCCCGCAACGGATCCTGCTAAGCGGCCAGATGCACGGTTGGACGTTGACTGATGAACACAACGTCCCACACCTTCCGCTGATCACCTGGCAGGACAACCGAGCACTACGTGTCCACAACGGGATTGCGCAGCTGGATCGGTTGCGGCAAAGCTTTGCGCCGGACGTCTGGCATGCGGTCGGCAACGAACTACGCTCCGGCCTGCCCGTGGCGGGCATTTTCGCAACCGATCTTTCGGCTTTCGACGGTCGTGTCCGCGTGCATAGCCTGCTGTCCTGGGTGGCCGCAGCGCTGACCAAGAAGCCGGACTTCGTAGCGCATGTCACCGATGCCGCCGCGTCCGGAATGTTCGACCTGACCTCCGGATCGTGGTCGGAGCGGCTCACTACGTCCGTCGGCGGCTCACGCATGCTCTTACCTCGCGTGTCATCGTCATTGGCAGCGGTCGGCGTCCACGAACGTTCGGGTGCCACCGTCTACACCCCGGTGGGTGACCAGCAGGCCGCGTTCCTGGGGGCAGGACTGCGCGCCGGCGTCACAGCCTGCAATATTGCGACTGGGGGGCAGGTCGCCCGGCTTGCCTGCGCACATGCCGGTGACCGGTGCCAGACCAGGCCCTACTTCGGCGGAATGTTGCTGCACACGAGGACACATCTGCCGGCCGGGCGTGCGTTGACCCACGGTATTGCGTTGCTGTCACGCGGTCGTGCGGACGACGAGGCCTGGCGTTGGGCCGCCAACGCCGCCGCCGCGCCGGCCCGAACCGAACTTCCCCGCGCTCACCCCTCGTTCCATACCGTCGCCGGGGACGGCTGGTCGGGTATCACTGACGCAACCAGCCCCGAGGACCTGGTCCGGGCACTCGTCGCCGCGGTCGCCTCGCCATACGTCGAGGGGGCAGTCGATGTCGGATTCCAACCGACTGATGAGCTTCTGTTCTGCGGCGGAGTAGCGCAACGTTTCGCTCCCCTGCGCACGGCAATTCAGACGTCCCTGCAACTGCCGGCGCGGGTTGCCCCCGAAGGTGACATGGCCCTGCGTGGGTTGGCCGTACTTGCCGGCCGAATCTAGGGATCCGGAAATATCGGCACGCCCGGCAAACGCCCCGGCGCGCCCACGGTAGCTACCGCAGTTGCCTAGCCTCCGAAGCGGATTGAAGATTTCTGGCGATGGCAGAAAGCTTTTGAGCGTCGCTCACAGTCTCATTCGCATTTTCCGCCGCTTCTCGGGCCGATACCACCGGCCCGATTTCCTCCGATACCGATACGGGGGACGGATCTTCGGAGACGTCGCGAACCGGTCTGCGCGCGTACGACACAATGATCACCGCGCACGCGAGCAACCACAAAGCCGGCGTGACCACCGCCGTGGTCGTGATGACCGGACTTGTGCCAAACGCTGTGAGCACTCCGGGCTCGCCCGCAACCGGCACTGGGAAAGATGGGCCGGGGACGGCGATGTGGGCAATGCTGAAGGCCGTAGCGACGCTGACGCTGACACCGACGGCCCGACGACCGTGGCCGATGCGATCGAAAATTCCCGCCCCAGGCGGCCCCTCGGGGTCCCGGACGATCAGCGCTGCGACCGCCAAGACGAACACCAGGTAGTAGCGGTACGTCACGGCTGGGAAAAGTGAGGCGGCGGCCAACAGCACGATGCCCACCATGACCGGCGGAATGCGCCGCCCGAGGACCATCACCGCCCCGACGACCAGCGCCAGAACGCCATACCCGATCAGGCCACGCAGACCGCCAAGGTAGCCATCCGGCAAGGTGCCGCCGGTCTCGAGAACCTTCAACCCGTCGGGGATCCACAACAGGGCCTTGCCGAAGGACACATTTCCGACGCTGATTGCCTCGCTAAAGGCGCCGTAGCCCAGGGCATTGTGGATCGACTGTGTGATCGTCCCCGGGAAGTTACTCGGCCACAGCAGATACGCGCTCAGGTTCGCTACCACGGCACCGACCACCGCGATCCCACCCAACCGCCACTTTCGTGCCGCGAACAGCACGACGGCGAGCACAACGAGCTGCGGTTTGAGCAGGGCGGCCAGAATCACCATCCCAGTGACCAGGCCCCAGCGCTGGCGGCATAGCGCCACCAGGAAAACCAGTGCGATCGGCGCCAGGAACCCGGTGGAGTTGCCCCGATCGACGGCGACCCATGCCGGGATCGCGGCCACACCCAACGCCAAGAACGTCACCAGGCGCTTGAGACCACGCGCGCCCCGGACGGCCCACAGGGCTGGGGTGAGAACCGCGACCACCAAAGTCATCAGGTAGCAGAACAGTCCCAGCTGCGGCCAGTGCAACCACTTACCGAGGAGCCCGAAAATCAGGAATGGCACCATGGCCGCTGGCGGGTAGGGGTTGCCCGGCCAGTTCGGTGGCCCCAGATGTTCCCAAGGGTCCGGCCGGAGCGCAGCGGTCGCTTGCCACGCATAATCACTGAAGCAGTGCCGGCCGACGTTCATGTCCCAATCAAGCCAGCAGTCCTGCGGAACATAGAGCAGCGAGCTGAACACGTCGATAGAGAAGTACTGGACGTAGATGAACCCCGTCACCAGCGACACCACCGATGTCCACAGCACGATGCCGAGCAGGAGCGTGCGCTCAGACTGCTCCGTCAGTCCGTGGATCTGCTGCCGGAACGCCGTGATCAGGTCCCACGGAACCTCCACAGGTCGACTCACGTGTGCTCTCCATTCGGATCCGAAAACTCCGCAAGAGCGGGTGCCCAACGCACCCCCCTAATCGGTAGGCTAGTGCGCACGTTGTGCTGCCGCGGAGGATTGGGCAAATCTTGTTGCGGTGTAGCAGCCATGTTGGCAGTCACCGCTCCGACGATGTCGTGCACGTCGACGGTGCAATCGGCGTGCAACGCCGGTGCAATGCCGCCGCAATGGCGATGCGATACCGCCCCAAACAGCGCACCCCGAGGAACACGACGCACCGCCACCGGTGGGCGCCGAGCCGCCCACCGCGGAAAATCCAGGAAAATTCGATCCGGAACCCGGGTATACAGCACTTCCCAAATGGGTGCAGAAAAGTGGCGAATGACGTAACACAAAGCTTCATCGTCGGGCGCCGAAAAGACGAACCACATCACCACTTTTCGCACCCCGCATTGTAGAAGGCATGATTCGGTGGTATACTTTTTCCGAAATTTTGGGAGTCGGTAGCCTTTCCCCCAGGGCTCCGGCGTTGTTGATTAGCAGGCTTGTGAGCTGGGGAATTGTGGATTGAGGAGGTCTAGGCGGCGGTTGGCGGTCAAAGCGGTGATCCGGCAGGCTTCGGCGATGTTGTCGGCGCCGTTGAGGCGGTGCAGATTGATCGCGGTGTTGCGTAGCGTTGCTAGGACCTGTGCGCCGTTTCCGGTATGTGCCCTTTGACGGTCTTCGTCGAAGGTGACGTCGCGTATCCAGTGCAGGCTGTTCTCGATTCCCCAGTGTTGACGCATCCAGGTCATGATCGCGGTAGGGCGGGCGTGCTCGAACGGCAGGCTGCAGATGGCATAGACCACCTCCACGCTGCGCTGGTCGGTGGCGGTGATCAAGCGTTCACGAGTGATCCGGATGATTTGTTTTGCGTAGGGGAAGCCGATTCCTCGTGCAGCGGTGATGATTTGCGGGGTGCGGGTCTCGACACGGCCGTGGCCGCGGGAGTCGTCGGTAGCGGCTGTGGGCACCTCGGCCCAGGGCAGCGCGGTGATACGCGCAAATATTTTGGCTTGGCTGGACTTGACGATCATCAGGTAGTGCGACTTCAAGGTGGCGCAGATCAACTTCGCGGTGACGACCTGGGTATGCATCGCATCCACGGTGACCAGCCACCGCAAGCTACCCGGCAGCAGCGTGAGCAGGGCACGTACGCAGGGAATTTCATTGCTTTCCTCGGCGACAGCGAGTCGACCGAGCACCAATCGGGCACGGTGGGCGAACACCGACACGAGATGCGTGGCTGTCGCTTTGGCGCGTAAAGCACCACGCAGCATCTTGCCGTCCAACGCGATCGGCACCAATCCACTGGGGTCGCTGCTGGCCACGTGTGCAGTGAAGTAACTGCCCATCCTGGCGTTGAGGTCGGCGGGGTCTAGCCGAGACAAAACAGCGCGGAAGGTCTTCTCACTGGGCCGCCGGAACCGGACCCCTAATTGGGCCAACACATCATCGGGAGCGGTGGCCGCCCATGTGGCAAAACCAGCATAGCCGCGCATCCCCGCGGCAGTGGCCAGAACCGCGATCGCCAACAAAGCCACCAGCGAATACCTCCGACCGCGTGGGCCCCTCGGGTCTGGCACCGAGGCCAACACATCGAGAAACTCCGATCCGATGAGCTCGCTGCGCTCACCAGGACTCCAGCGGTCGAACACCTCTGGAACCGACGACACACGCAATACTGAAACGGTAGGCACGGGCAACTCCAGACCAACGACGAACAGTAACCAACTCGATCGTTCTCCAGATAGCCCGTGCCTACACTCCGGCCCCAATAGCGCGGCACCAAAGATCATCAACCCAGCTCACAAGCCTGCTAATCAACAACGCCGGAGCCCTGGACCAACGACGAACAGTAACCAACTCGATCGTTCTCCAGATAGCCCGTGCCTACACTCCGGCCCCAATAGCGCGGCACCAAAGATCATCAACCCAGCTCACAAGCCTGCTAATCAACAACGCCGGAGCCCTGGCCTTTCCCCTGTTTCACCTTGGAGCAACTTCGTTGAAGAAAGTCGCGATTGTTCAGTCGAATTATGTTCCGTGGCGAGGATATTTTGACATGATCGCATTCGTAGATGAGTTCATCATCTACGACGATATGCAATATACGAAGCGGGACTGGCGGAACAGGAACCGAATCAAGACGAGCCAGGGCCTGCAGTGGATAACGGTACCCGTGCAGGTCAAGGGACGTTTTCACCAGAAGATTCGGGAAACGCTGATCGATGGCACCGACTGGGCGAAGGCACACTGGCGAGCTCTGGAGTTCAATTATGGCGCGGCCCCCCATTACGCAGAGATCGCCGACTGGCTTGCGCCAATTTATCTCGATGAACGGTATGAGGACCTCTCGTCACTCAACCGGCGTCTCTTGGAGGCGATTTGCGGTTATCTCGGGATCGTGACACGTCTGACGAATTCGTGGGACTACACATTGGCCGAGGGTAAGACGGAAAGGTTGGCCGACCTCTGCCAACAAGCCGAAGCGACAGAATACGTATCAGGGCCTGCAGCCCGCTCTTATGTCGATGAGCACGTTTTCGACGAGCTTGGCATTCAACTCACATGGTTCGACTACGAGGGCTACCGCGACTACACGCAATTGTGGGGCGCGTTCGAGCCGGCCGTAACGATTCTGGATCTACTCTTCAACATGGGGCCCGAGGCTCCCGACTATCTGCGGTATTGCCGCAGGTGAACCGCCCATCGTCGGCGCGCTCACGAGCACGGCGAACCCAGTTGCGGTCAGCAGAAAGCAGAAAGCACTGAGAAACAACGGCTTACGCGCCGAGCACTGCTCGGCTTATGCCGTATCGATCTGCTCGTAGTGCTCCACGGCGGGAAACGGGTCATAGAAGCCATGCAGCATCGAGCGCCACTGCGCGTACTCAGCCGATTTCCGGAACCCCTCGGTGTGGTGTTCCAGCGTGTCCCACTGCACCAGCAGTAGATATCTGCCCCGATGCTCCACACAGCGCGACAGGCTGAGCTGTTGGAATCCCGGCATCCGAGAAATGACCGACTTGGCTGACCCAAATGCCGACTCGAACTCCGCTTCGTGGCCAGGTATTACGTTCAGCACCGCATGCTCCAACATCACCGACACAGTCTCACCCACGCCGTCAATCCCAATGGGACCGTAGCTGAACTGCGGATCAGACGATGGTCGTCTCGAGGCGCGATCGGTCATCGGCACCCACACGCCGACAGAGCAACCCGTGCTCGGCCGCACCCGGCTCTGGCTCGGCTGGACTCGCCAATGGCGATTCGCCAGTACTGAAGAACCACATATGAGAATCGAGTAAAACTCTTATCCATGACTCCCTACGTCTACGCGCTCTTCTTCCTCACGCTGATCGGCGCTTTCCTGCTGGTGCGGTTCTGCCGACCGGTGGCAGTACCGCTCGATGCCTGGATCACAAGGGTCGGGCGCAAAGCACTTCCGTCGAGCGCGGGAGAGGAACCGAAGTTCGCGATGATTCGGGTAGGTTTCGGGGTCGTTCTGTCCTGGCGCGCAACCGAAGTGTTGTTACGTCTGGCCCCGGCTGACTACCGCGATCCGCAGATTCTGCTGTTCGCCATCCTGAATCTCGCCGCGGGCATCGCCGTCCTGCTAGGCGTCCTATGCCAATACACTCTGATCTTCCTCGTGGTCATTCAATGGCACCACGGTGAACTTGTGCTCGGTACCAGCACGCTGAGAAACGACGTCGCAGCGATCCTCGCCGTGCTGTTACTGCTGGTCAACAGCGGTCGGACCTTCTCGGTAGACGGGTGGATCATCAAGCGCTTCCCAAGACTGCGCGCTGCATTGCTCTACTACGCCAGCCGACCAACGCCTGCGAGCATCACGACCGCAAAATGGCTGGCGCCCTTCTCCTTCTGGCTCGTCTGCCTCTATTCACTTGCGGTGCACCTAAATGAACCCGCCTGGAAGACCGGCACCGCCGGTCCCCTGCTGTTCACCAACAATTTCATGACCGGCCCGCACGAACTCATGGCCCATCTCTTCGCCGACAACCAGTGGGCCGTGTTCTTCGCGCGGATGGCTTTGTGGTCGATGTTGCCGTGGTATGCCCTGCTGGTACCGTGCGTGCTGATCGGGTCCCTCGCCCGCGTCTATGCAATCGTCTGGGGCTTATCGTTTTTCATCTTCAGCCTGGTATTGCTGAAACTCGGTTGGCTCCCCCAGATCGAGCTTCTGCTTTGGGCGGGGATCTTCTGGTCACGAGCGGGAATCACCGCACCGGGACAACTCTCGGTGGTCTTCGATGACAAGAGCAAGCTGTGTGACCGAACGGTTCAGGCGGTACGGGCGGTCGACATCTTCGACCGCGTCAAGCTGGTGAACGCCAGTGAGAACCTGGAACTGCTTCAGTCGCATGGCATCAGCGATGAGCGGGCGCTGGCAGATCCGCACGGTATCGATGAAGTCACCGGCGGCGTGGTCTCGGGGTACGACTGCTGCACCAGGGTGACCCGAAACGTGGTTCTGCTTTGGCCGGCGTACCCCATTCTGCTCTTCGGCAAGTGGTTTCGCCTCGGAACCACCACGTACGGCTGGATCGCCGGGCGTCGACACACGCTGTTGGGTGCCTACACGAAGCCATCCGGTAAACGGCCCGCGCGTTCACTCGACGTTGCCAGCGATGACTTTTCGCAGCTGACCGTCACACACGCCATGCTGCTGCACGCCAGTTTTCTGGCCGTGTTCTTTGTGGTTGCCATCCCCGCTCCCTACATCGGACATCAGGGCCGACCCAACCCGCTGGCCGAGGGCGCACACATCTACGGCATGGCACCCATCAACGTGTTCAACGAAAATGATCTGCGCTTGGCCGAGAACTGGTTTACTTTGTCGCTGCTGACCGACCACGGCGAGACGCTGATCCCCGTCTTGGCCGAGGATGGATCGCGACTGGGCTACCACGCGTCAGATCGTGTCTATTTTGGGAAGACCGCGCAATGGCGTCGACGCCATATCGGCCAGTCGGGCTGCTTCTTCACGGAAGATCAGGCCGAGATGCGTTATCTGGTAAGTATCTATCTACGCAAACAGGATCTCCCGGCGGGCGAGTACCGGGTGCGCTATCGGCAGTACTTCGAGCCCCTGCCGGCTCCCGCCTTGATCACCCGAAACGAGTACGCGCGCCAGCCGCGCGAGATGCGTTGCACTGAAGTCTTTTCGGTGAAGTGGCCCTAAGCGGCCTGGCTCCGGCACGCCAGCAACCAGCACACCTGCCGCGCAAGTTGCCCGTTGCGTGATGACGCGGACAGCTCGGCGAGGTGTGTTCGTCCGCTCGAGGTCACATTGTCGGTGGTGAAAGTTGGCCGCACCGGAGTGGACATCTACCACCTTCGCGTCAATCGGTGAGCTCGATCGCACCGGTTCAGCGCAGCGAGCAACCGGTGAGCTCCATCCGGCTGGTTTGCGGGATGGTCATTTTCTTCGCCGGAGTCGTCATCACCGCGTATCTGTCGAAGGTATATTCCGAAACCAAGCAGCGAACCCTACGCACTCGTGAGGGAGGTTCATGGCGGAAGACGCAACGACCATGCTCGGCGATGTGGCTCGCTACTACGCATCCAAGCTCGAAGAACATGGCACCACGGCGCGCGGCGTCGATTGGAACGGCGAGGCAAGTCAGACTCTGCGCTTCGACCAACTGTTGCGCATAGTCGATGTGGCAGGCCGATTCTCGATCATTGATCTGGGTTGTGGCTATGGGGCACTGCTGGACTACCTCGACGCGCGTGGCCTCGAAGCAGACTACACCGGCATCGACGTCTCCCCTGAAATGGCACGCGCAGGGGCAAGACGCTTCCAAGGCCGGACGGATGCAGACTTCATCTGCACCACTAGCGTCGACCGGGAAGCGGACTACAGCGTCGCGAGTGGGATCTTCAATGTGCGACTCGAACGCTCGGACGCCGAATGGCGCGACTACCTCGAGGCGACGCTGGACCTGCTGGATGCGGCCAGCCGCCGCGGCTTCGCCTTCAACTGCCTGACATCCTATTCCGACGCGTCGAAAATGCGTGACGACCTCTACTATGCCGATCCCTGCGCCCTATTCGATCTTTGCAAGCGTCACTATTCGAAGAACGTCGCGCTTCTTCACGACTATGGGCTCTATGAATTCACAATTCTGGCTAGGAAGGCACCATGAAGAAACCATTGGTGATTTTCGGGAGTGGTGATATCGCCCAGCTCGCCCACTACTATTTCACGAGAGACTCCGAATACGAGGTCGTAGCCTTCACCGTCGACCGGGACTACGCGAGCGAGTCCGAGTTCTGCGGCCTACCCTTGGTGGCCTTTGACGAGGTCACCCAACGCTTCCCGCCGGAATCTCACGCCATGTTCGTGGCGCTGGCCTATGCCAAACTCAACGGCGTGCGCAAGGAAAAATATCTTGCCGCCAAGGCTCTGGGCTACGAACTCGCCAGCTACATCAGCTCCCACGCCACCGTGTTGAACGACGGGCGGATCGGCGATAACGTCTTCCTACTCGAAGACAACACCATTCAGCCATTCGTGACCATCGGAAACAATGTCACGTTGTGGAGCGGTAATCACATCGGCCATCATTCGACGATTCGCGATCACAGTTTTCTGGCTTCGCATATCGTCGTATCCGGCGGGGTGACAATTGAGGAGAAGTGCTTCATCGGCGTCAATGCAACGCTGCGTGACCACATCACCGTTGGTTCGCAGTGCGTGATCGGAGCGGGCGTCCTGCTGCTCGGCGATGCCGACCCCGATGGCCTCTATATTGGGCCCGCGACGGAGCGCCGTCCGGTGCCGAGTACGGGGTTACGGAAGATCTGAAAGAACCCGGTGGAGATGCATCAATACGGCAAAAGGCTACTGATCGTTAGACGACAACGGGAACTGCCCAGCATGGTCAGGCGCGCGATCGTGTCCGCCACCAAACATGCCCAACCCCTTGGTGATTGAGAGTTGGCGCACGTGGTGGAGCACAAGATTCCTTTCAATCGCCCGTACATGACCGGCCAAGAGCTCGACTACATTGCCGAGGCCCACTCTTGCGGCCACCTGGCCGGCGACGGCCCGTTCACCTACCGGTGCCACGCCTGGCTCGAACAGCAGACCGGTTGCCGCAAGGCGCTGCTCACCCCCTCCTGCACCGCCGCATTGGAGATGATGGCCCTGCTTCTCGAGATAGAGGAGGGGGACGAAGTCATCCTGCCGTCATTCACTTTTGTCTCGACGGCCAACGCTTTTGTGCTGCGCGGAGGCGTGCCGGTCTTTGTCGATATCCGGCCCGACACCCTCAACGTTGATGAAACCCTCATCGAAGCAGCCATTACGCCTCGAACCAGGGCCATCGTCCCTGTTCACTATGCCGGCGTGGCCTGTGAAATGGACACGATCATGTCGATCGCCAAGCGCCACAAGCTAGCCGTGGTCGAAGACGCAGCCCAAGGCACGATGGCCTACTACCGCGGGCGGGCGCTCGGCAGTATCGGCGACCTCGGAGCCCTCTCATTTCATGAAACCAAGAACGTGATTTCGGGTCAGGGCTCCGGCGTTGTTGATTAGCGGGCTTGTGAGCTGGGGAATTGTGGATTGAGGAGGTCTAGGCGGCGGTTGGCGGTCAAAGCGGTGATCCGGCAGGCTTCGGCGATGTTGTCGGCGCCGTTGAGGCGGTGCAGATTGATCGCGGTGTTGCGTAGCGTTGCTAGGACCTGTGCGCCGTTTCCGGTATGTGCCCTTTGACGGTCTTCGTCGAAGGTGACGTCGCGTATCCAGTGCAGGCTGTTCTCGATTCCCCAGTGTTGACGCATCCAGGTCATGATCGCGGTAGGGCGGGCGTGCTCGAACGGCAGGCTGCAGATGGCATAGACCACCTCCACGCTGCGCTGGTCGGTGGCGGTGATCAAGCGTTCACGAGTGATCCGGATGATTTGTTTTGCGTAGGGGAAGCCGATTCCTCGTGCAGCGGTGATGATTTGCAGGGTGCGGGTCTCGACACGGCCGTGGCCGCGGGAGTCGTCGGTAGCGGCTGCGGGCACCTCGGCCCAGGGCAGCGCGGTGATACGCGCAAATATTTTGGCTTGGTTGGACTTGACGATCATCAGGTAGTGCGACTTCAAGGTGGCGCAGATCAACTTCGCGGTGACGACCTGGGTATGCATCGCATCCACGGTGACCAGCCACCGCAAGCTACCCGGCAGCAGCGTGAGCAGGGCACGTACGCAGGGAATTTCATTGCTTTTCTCGGCGACAGCGAGTTGACCGAGCACCAATCGGGCACGGTGGGCGAACACCGACACGAGATGCGTGGCTGTCGCTTTGGCGCGTAAAGCACCACGCAGCATCTTGCCGTCCAACGCGATCGGCACCAATCCACTGGGGTCGCTGCTGGCCACGTGTGCAGTGAAGTAACTGCCCATCCTGGCGTTGAGGTCGGCGGGGTCTAGCCGAGACAAAACAGCGCGGAAGGTCTTCTCACTGGGCCGCCGGAACCGGACCCCTAATTGGGCCAACACATCATCGGGAGCGGTGGCCGCCCATGTGGCAAAACCAGCATAGCCGCGCATCCCCGCGGCAGTGGCCAGAACCGCGATCGCCAACAAAGCCACCAGCGAATACCTCCGACCGCGTGGGCCCCTCGGGTCTGGCACCGAGGCCAACACATCGAGAAACTCCGATCCGATGAGCTCGCTGCGCTCACCAGGACTCCAGCGGTCGAACACCTCTGGAACCGACGACACAGGCAATACTGAAACGGTAGGCACGGGCAACTCCAGACCAACGACGAACAGTAACCAACTCGATCGTTCTCCAGATAGCCCGTGCCTACACTCCGGCCCCAATAGCGCGGCACCAAAGATCATCAACCCAGCTCACAAGCCTGCTAATCAACAACGCCGGAACCCTGGATTTCGGGTGAGGGAGGCGCTTTGCTGGTGAACTCCGAAGAGTACATATATCGGGCAGAGATTCTCCGGGACAAAGGGACCAATCGCAGCCGCTTCCTGCGCAAGGAGGTGGACAAGTACACGTGGCAGGACAAGGGTTCTTCGTACCTGTCGAGCGAGCTGATCGCGGCCTTTCTGTGGGCACAGTTCGAGGACGCCGAGCGGATCACCCGCTCCAGGTTGGACCTGTGGAACTACTATCACGCAGGTTTCGAATCATTGGAGCAACGCGGGCTCCTACGCCGCCCGATCATCCCCGAAGGCTGCTCTCACAACGCCCACATGTACTACGTGCTGCTGGCACCGGGCACCGATCGCGCGGGTGTGCTCGCCGCGCTGGCAAAGGAAGACATAAACGCCGTCTTTCACTACGTGCCCCTGCACGATTCGCCGGCCGGCCGTCGCTACGGCCGTACCAGCGGTGACCTGACCGTCACGAACGACTCGTCTTCCCGGCTGATCCGTCTGCCGATGTGGGTCGGACTGCAGGAGGCCGATCAGAACCGGGTCGTCGACGCCTTGACGCGCATCTTGACGTTCGGCGCGTGAATGAGCGGCGAAGTGACAGACTCCTCTCCTCCCGCCGCCGAGCCTGCCGAGGAAACTGGGCCATCGACGGCTCGTCGTCGCGCTCTGAAGGCAACGGCAGCCGCGTTCTTCTGCCTGGGCATCTGGGCACTGTCGCCGATCTATCCCGACGAGATCGCCTATCGCCAACAGTTTGGGCGCATCATCCCCGACCATGGGGTCATCTATGGCCTCTATGAGATGTGCCCGTCCAACATAAAAACGGTTCCGCTCGTTTTGGAACCGGTCGCCTGGCTGCTCGGCCAAACCATGCGCATTCTGTCGCCGCTTGAAATGCGCATCCTGTCTTTCGCAGCCGTGTTGGCCGTGGTGTTCATGGCAGTCCGCCAAGCGGCTAGCAATCGGAATCCAGCTGCCGGCTACCTGGTTCTGGCTTCGTTCGTGGGGGTGGCCGGGGCCGGTCTGATCTTCGTTCGATATGAATTTGCGCTGGAACTCCAACTCCTGTCCTGTCTCGTTGCCGCGGCACGGCTGACGAGTAGACGAACCGGCGTGGCGGGAGACCTAGGCGTTGCCATCGGATTGCTCCTGGCTGCTGCGCTGTCGGTGTGGTCCCATGTCCAGGGATTACTGTTTCTGCCCCTCACCGCCTACCTCTTGGCTCGCCTAGCCGTGCGCCGGTTCGGGTCCGTGGGATTGCTGGCGGCCGCCGTTCCGTTCGTGCTGTTCGTTCCTCCGGCCATGAAGCTGCACCATTCGGCCTGCACTAAGCACCCCGAGATTGAGGCGTTCTGGCGGAGCCTGGCTTTTGATGGCTCCGACCTCGGCGCACGGAATTTGGCTGTGGCGCTGGCCAACACCGCACGCTCCTATGTTGGCAGCTTTGTCTATGCGCCACTTTTTCCAATCCGTTTTCTCCCTGGCGTCGATGCCCCGAGCGG
Source organism: Mycobacterium pseudoshottsii JCM 15466 (assembly GCF_003584745.1). Classification (NCBI taxonomy): domain Bacteria; kingdom Bacillati; phylum Actinomycetota; class Actinomycetes; order Mycobacteriales; family Mycobacteriaceae; genus Mycobacterium; species Mycobacterium pseudoshottsii. The sequence continues at coordinate 2,534,812 of NZ_AP018410.1, read as the reverse complement.
CCCGTCACCGTGATGAACCTGTTCATCTCGGTGGTCGTCGTCCTCTTGGCGGGGCTTGTCCTTTACCTCCTGACGATGGCGTCCATTCGCTGCGGCAAGTCGATCCGGTTCCGCTCCAGGGACACCACGTTTCCCGAACGGTTCGAGAAGAATCAGCCGGTCGTCATCGCGGCACTGATCACGCTTCCCGTAGCAATTCTCTTTGTCTACGACGCACAGCACGCCTTCTATAGAAATTTCTACTTGAACCACTTGACGTCGGTCGCCGCTTGCCTGATTCTCGCGTCGGTCTCCGGTCCCCTCGCTCTCCGCTTCACCAAGGGCGCTAGCGTCCTCGTTGGAATCGTGGTCGGGGCCTCGTTGATATTCAACGCATTCCTGTTCGTACGGCCGTTGGCGAACGGGTATGAGGGCCCATCGCTATCCGTCCTGCGCAGGTGGCCGCAAGTATCGCGCGACACCGCCAAACTGGCGCGGGTGTGCAAAATGGACCTAGGGCGGGGCCGTATCATCGTCGACGATCTCACCCAGGCGGGCGTTTACTCCAGGCCAATGACCATTCCGCTGACCTACCTTCATCTGCAGGCAAATCTTGTTGGCATGAGCGCCCACGACGCCGCTATCGAGATGAAGGCCAACTATGCGATCCTGCGCTGCCCCGACTTTGACGTCTTGGGTGTTGCGCCACAGGGTAGAACCGGGGACGTCTGCTGTTACACGTTCGGCTAGATCCGGGCGCCGCAGCCGCCATCCATCACACGCTAATCATCCAGAACTGCTAGACCGAATCCTGTGCGACCATAGCCATCGCCTGGATAAATCAGAAAACGCTGTCCTTTATGGTCGAAGACGCAAGGGTACCCGACCGAATTAGCGTCCCACTCGCCAGGCGAGGCATCAATACCGTTGTCTTTACCGAGTTGCGTCCATATCACGCCGTCCTCCGACACCGCGTGATAAATGCTGTATTGTGCGCCACGCGCGCAATACCACATTCTGTACAACCCGGGATCGCGGACGACGCAGGGCCGGGCGGCAGCGATGTCATCACATCCGGCTGTATCAATAGCGACCAGTTCTTGTTTCTCCCAGTGGATGGCATCGATCGACTCCGCACTCTTAATCACGTGCGGAAGTCCGTCCATGTTTTTTGTCTTCTGTTCCCAACGCACATTCGAGCCGTACCACATGCGATATTTGTCGTCATCCCGGATTACCCAGGGATACGAAATTGAGTACGGATCCCCCTCGTCCAGCGGAACAACCGGGAATGTGGACCAACGCTTGAACGGCCCGCCCGCTTGGCTAATGGCAAGGCCAATGGCATTTTTCCAGGGTACGGTGACGGCAAGATTCCAGCCAGGGCTCCGGCGTTGTTGATTAGCAGGCTTGTGAGCTGGGTTGATGATCTTTGGTGCCGCGCTATTGGGGCCGGAGTGTAGGCACGGGCTATCTGGAGAACGATCGAGTTGGTTACTGTTCGTCGTTGGTCTGGAGTTGCCCGTGCCTACCGTTTCAGTATTGCGTGTGTCGTCGGTTCCAGAGGTGTTCGACCGCTGGAGTCCTGGTGAGCGCAGCGAGCTCATCGGATCGGAGTTTCTCGATGTGTTGGCCTCGGTGCCAGACCCGAGGGACCCACGCGGTCGGAGGTATTCGCTGATGGCTTTGTTGGCGATCGCGGTTCTGGCCACTGCCGCGGGGATGCGCGGCTATGCTGGTTTTGCCACATGGGCGGCCACCGCTCCCGATGATGTGTTGGCCCAATTAGGGGTCCGGTTCCGGCGGCCCAGTGAGAAGACCTTCCGCGCTGTTTTGTCTCGGCTAGACCCCGCCGACCTCAACGCCAGGATGGGCAGTTACTTCACTGCACACGTGGCCAGCAGCGACCCCAGTGGATTGGTGCCGATCGCGTTGGACGGCAAGATGCTGCGTGGTGCTTTACGCGCCAAAGCGACAGCCACGCATCTCGTGTCGGTGTTCGCCCACCGTGCCCGATTGGTGCTCGGTCAACTCGCTGTCGCCGAGAAAAGCAATGAAATTCCCTGCGCACGTGCCCTGCTCACGCTGCTGCCGGGTAGCTTGCGGTGGCTGGTCACCGTGGATGCGATGCATACCCAGGTCGTCACCGCGAAGTTGATCTGCGCCACCTTGAAGTCGCACTACCTGATGATCGTCAAGTCCAACCAAGCCAAAATATTTGCGCGTATCACCGCGCTGCCCTGGGCCGAGGTGCCCGCAGCCGCTACCGACGACTCCCGCGGCCACGGCCGTGTCGAGACCCGCACCCTGCAAATCATCACCGCTGCACGAGGAATCGGCTTCCCCTACGCAAAACAAATCATCCGGATCACTCGTGAACGCTTGATCACCGCCACCGACCAGCGCAGCGTGGAGGTGGTCTATGCCATCTGCAGCCTGCCGTTCGAGCACGCCCGCCCTACCGCGATCATGACCTGGATGCGTCAACACTGGGGAATCGAGAACAGCCTGCACTGGATACGCGACGTCACCTTCGACGAAGACCGTCAAAGGGCACATACCGGAAACGGCGCACAGGTCCTAGCAACGCTACGCAACACCGCGATCAATCTGCACCGCCTCAACGGCGCCGACAACATCGCCGAAGCCTGCCGGATCACCGCTTTGACCGCCAACCGCCGCCTAGACCTCCTCAATCCACAATTCCCCAGCTCACAAGCCTGCTAATCAACAACGCCGGAGCCCTGCGCTCCTGGCCGATCTCGCTGAGAATTCGCTCCTGCACCAGGTACATACGATCGCGGGTTGTGGCGAGAAACCCCGCATCAAGCACATCTTCGACAACTGCGTAACCTACGCAGTGCAGCGCGTCCTGCAGCTGGACCAGCCATGGACTGGCATCACACTCGACGGCTGTCATAGCCCTCGATCGCCCCGCGGCGAACGAACCGGATCCGCGCCGAAGCGTTCCCAGCTCGCCGGGGGCATGGCGCGGAAAGCGGCCTCAAGCGACGCCGGCCCCTGGGACGTGAAGTTCGGCCCGTAGATTCTTCGGATTATCGTGTACGGCCGCTGCTTGGTTTCGGTGAAGATCTTCGAAATATAGATTCCAATCAGCCCCAGGCAGAAAATCGTCAGGCCACCCCAGCATCCAGATGGAAACAATCAATGACGGCCAACCACCGAGCAAGACCCGGAAGAAAAGCCGATCGATGATCAAGTATCCCGCGGCCAAGCTGGAAATCATGAAAATTACAGCACCGAGATAGAAAATGAAGACCAGGGGTTTGTTACTAAATGATGTGACATTGTCGACCAACGCCTTGACCTTGTGCGCGAAGGTATATGTGGTTGTTCCCTTCGACGCCTTGTGCACAGACATCGGAATCTGATTGAAACCCGTAATCTGCCACAGGCCGGCGATCGAGAGTTCTCGCTCCTGGTGCTGGACCAGACAGCGCACATAATCGGCTCTCATCAACCGGACGGTGAGGACGTTTTCGTGCAGCGGTGGGTTGCACAGCATCGCGGACGCGCGATAGTGCATCTTGGGGCCAAAGTTCTTCCACCAGCTGCCAGGGCGCTGCGCCTGGCAACCAAATACCACGTCAGCGTCGGTCGCTATCAGCTTCTCGTAGAACTGTTCGAGGAGGGCGGGATCCTCCTCCAGGTCTGAGTCGATCAGAAAAACGAGATCACCGGTGGCGTGCGCCAAGCCGGTCATCATCGCCTTGTGATGACCGAAGTTTCGTGACAGCTGAATCACCCGCACGCTGGGATCTTTACCGAGCAACGAAACCGCCTGATCAAGCGATCCGTCCGGCGAGCCGTCATCGACGAAGATCATCTCGACGTCGCTCGTAATCTTCTCCGCCGCCGCGCGAACTCGCCGGTAGAACTCGAGCACATACGGCTCGGACATGTACAGGGTCGTTACGATCGAGAGACGCATTGCCAATCCAATCCACCGCTGCAGAGCATCTTTCCCGGGGATCATACCGAGGGCACACGGGCATGGCGGCGGTTTTGGACTCGTTGGATTCGCCGATCGAGAACTCGATGATCACTTTGACTGTTCGCATTTGCCGGTCTCGATATCGACCATTGGCGGATTACCCGAAAAACGCCCCCGCTGAAAATATTTCAGCTCCTCGCCGCCGGCTCAGGCAATCGAACACGCCACACATTGCATAATCGAAAAAGTGACCATCCCCGGCAATTTCGCCAACTCTGCGCCGAAACTGCTTAGGCCATACCAAGCACTCCGCGGGCGGTGATCTCGATCTGACGATCAAGGGGTGCGCTAGCCAAATCCCACTTCTGGCACAGCCGCTGCCAATCCCGGCCGTCAGAATGGTATTGATCCGGATTGCGGGGATCGATCTCGTCGCGGCTGATCACCGCATCGGGGCGCACCACCGCGGCGACCCGCGCGGCAAGCTCGGCCATCTCCACCAGCTCGCCGCCGCTGTCGATGGTGACCGGGCCAATCCCGCCCTCGGCGATCGCCACCGCCAGCAGCTCTTCAGCTAGGGAATACCGACGGAATACCGGGCGGCGGGCGGTGATCCGGATCGCCCCCGAACTGGCTGCCCGGATCATCGACCCCAGCGCGTAGGCCTCCGGCTTCTGCACGTGAGCACCCGAGATACTCCAGGCCCGCACGACTGCGGGCACCGTCCCGGCCTCGGCAGCGGCCTGCGCCAGGCGCTGCTCGGCCTCACGCTTGAGGTAGCCATACGGGTTGTCCTCGATCGGGTCCATCAGCGCGTCTCGCGGATAGACCGCCGCACCGCTGGAGACCGTGAGCGCGAGCCGGACGTCGGGTAGCTGTGTCGCGTAGACCAGGCGCTCGGTGAGGGCACGGTTGGCGCCAACATATTCGCCCAGCGGCATGCCGGCGACTAGGTCGCGCGTAAGAAACGCACAGTCCAGCACGACCGTGGGCGCAAAGGAGGCCACTTCCCGCTCGTCCCATACCCGGCAATCGATGTCGCGATCCCCGACCCGAATGGTCCGGGCCCGGCTGGCCAGGGCCAGCGTGGGCAGGCCCAGCGGGGCCAGCAGATCCAGTGCGGTGCGCCCGAGCCAGCCCGATGCGCCGGTGACAAGCACTCGGTCCTCGCCAAGCGCCCGCGCCGCCAGTGCGCGCGCGCTCGCATTCACCAATGTCGTCACGGAGCAAGTCCACCCGTGGAGCAGTTCAGGTGCGCACGGCCAGGAGCCTGCGGCCGCGCGGGCCGGCATTCCTGCGTACTCCGATTCACCTCGACGGCAATGTCTTTCGGCTCTGCTGAGCATCAACACAGCGGCGCCGGCGCGCGAGCCACATGGCCCCGAGCGCGGCCAGCGAGCCGGTGGTCCCGCGCAACACCGGACCCCGCATCGCCAACCCGTACCAGTGCAGATACGAGGGCAACCAGCCGACCAGGTCGAACTTGCTGGTGCCGGCGGTCCGGTCTTCCCAGCTGCTGGGCACCTCATCGACGCGAAAGCCCATCAAGTGCGCCTTCGTGGTGAGTTCCAAACCCACCTCAAACCCCTTGATGCTCTCCACTGGAACTTCATCGAGGAAACGCCGGCTGTATCCGCGGAAGTTGGTCGTCGCATCATGGGTGGGCATCCTGCCCACGTAATGCAGGCTGAGCCCGGCCGTCCTCGACATCAGCGTCTTCAACCGGGGCCCGCCGGTCTGCGAGCCGCCGGGCATGTACCGCGAACCGCTGACGATGTCGGCTCCCTCGTCGCGAATCTTGGCTGCCATCAACGGAATCACCGACGGCGGATCAGACAGGTCGGCCATGCTGGTCACGACGACGTCCCCACGGGCCGCCGCAAAGCCGGCGATCAGGGCATTGGCCACGCCCTTGCCGATGGAGTTGCGGACCAACCGCAGCGTCCCCGGCTTGTCTGGCATCGCCGCGAGCGCCGGTAACGTCGTGTCCTCGTCGAAGTCGTAGCAGACGAGTAATTCGTGGGGCACGTCCGACAACGCCTCGGTCAATCTGCGGACGCAGACTTGAATGTTCTCGCCCTCGTTGTAGACCGGGATCACCACGCTGATCAGGCGCTCGTCGTCGAGGTCGGTTCGTTCTTTGCGGGCACGAATCACGAACTGCTTGCCGAAAATCGGCCACGCCGCCCGGGAACGCAGGTACTGCCGCACCAAGATTGGCGCCTGCGGCCAGGGCGACCTCGTCGTATAGGGCAAGAACCGGTCGTAGTCGTCGACGATCCTCAGATGCTGGGATTCGAGCACCTCAATGAGCGAACGGTCGCTGATCGGCACCGTGTGGTCCCAGAAATCCCAATAGTCGCCACTGAGAAAGCGAATATTGGGCCCCATCGCTATGAGGTGCCCCCCGGGCGTGAGCACACGGTGTGCCTCAGCGATGGTGCGCTCCACCTCGGCCTTGCTCTGCAGGTGCTCGAGCAGGTTGCTGGTGAAAACCACATCCACCGACTCGTCGGCCAAGAAGCTGAGATCATCGGCCCGCCCGCCGTGGAACTCGATGCCGGGCTCGAGCATGTCGGCGCTGTCGGGATTCAGATCGACACCGATCCGACGTGCGGCGCAGACATGATTGAGGAACTCGCCGTAACCACAGCCGAGATCGAGCACCGTGTCGCTGCGCCTGACCCACGCTTGAAAGAAATCGCGAACTAGTACGGCCCAAATGGCGGCACGCGATTCGCGGGCGTGGCCAAAGCGATTGCGATAGAGCTGCTGCAGGTCGGGTTCACCTGCGATGCGCATGGCGTCCTCGTGGGTAGCACCAATACACGTCAGATCGTCTCGGCCTCAACCGCGTTCACGATCCACGGGATGACTTCGTCGAGCATGGCGTCAAGCGTAGTCGTCGCCTCGAAGCCGAGTACCTGGGTCGCTTTGTGAACGTCGGGAGAGCGCAGCTGCACGTCGTGCTCGAATGGCGGATCACTTTCGTAACGGAAGGGAGTGTCAGGGCGCATCTTGCGCCAGATCACTTCTGCCAGTTCCAGCACGGTGGTGGCTTCCGGGGTCGACAGGTTGAAGTCGCCGTTGAGTGCCGCGGGGTGCTCCATGCAGGTGCGAATCCCCCGGGCCAGGTCCCCACCGTAGGTGTAGTGGCGTACCTGGCTACCGTCCCCCAGGATGTGCAGCGGATCTTGGCCCTTGACGACCTTCTGGACCAGGTCTGGCACGACGTGGCTCATCGCGAGTTTGACATTTCCGCTTGGGATTTCACGGCCACCAAGCGCGCGTTGTTCACCGGTTCCGACACAGTTGAAGGGCCGAATGATGGTGTACGGCAGCCCGTACTGCTCGTAGGCGCCATGGGCGAAGTACTCGCAGGCCAGCTTCTGGAAGCCGTAAGTGCTTGTTGGAGGCGGGCATTCGGTGATGTGCTTTTCCGGCGTCGGGAAAATGCTGGCGTTCTCGAACACCATGGAAGAACTGATCACGTTGATCTTCTTCAGCCAACCCTTGCGGTATGCATAGATCGCCGTGTCAAAGTGGGCAGCCGCAATTCGCTCGTTCTCGGCCAGCAAGTCGTAGGCGTACTCGTGAAAATAGGTGATGCCACCGATGCGGGCGGCGCTGGCCACCATCTGCTCGCAACCCTCGACCAGGTCGAACATCAGGTCAACGTCTTTGACGTCGCCCTCGACGAAGTGGTAGTTGGGGTGGTCGTCGTAGCTCTTCGTTACCTTGCCGTACTTGGAATAGTTGTCGATGCCGACCACTTCGTGCCCAGCCTGCAACAGCTCTTGGACGACGTACCCGTTGATGAATCCTGCACTGCCGGTTACCAGTACCTTCACCGGGCCGCCGCCGTCCCCAGGTCCGCCAGGTTCGCCCCGTTGCACGGGTCAACGTCGAGCTCGGTGACGTCCAGACACCCCCAGACATCCTCAACCACTTTGCCGCGCGGGACCCGAAGGCCCCGATAGGCGGAGTGGGGCACGCCTACAACAATGACGTCGGACCGGTCCACCACGGTCTGCAGCGGGTGGTAATCCTTGCCCTCGAGGAATGGGTCGTGCAAGATCACTTCCTTTGCTTCCAGCATCAGCAGGTGCCTGAGTTTAAAGCTGAGCGAGTCGCGCGTGTCGTCGCAGTCGGCCTTGAACGTCATACCGAGTATGCCAACCGTCTTGTCACGCAGATTAACCCGGCGCTTGAGCATGTTGACGATGAACTGCGGCTGGCCTTCGTTGATCAGCATGGCCGAATGCCCGAGCATGAAGTTGTTGTTGCTGAACGCGGCGAGCTGCATGGTGTCCTTGAGCAAGCACGGGCCGGCCGCGAGTCCGGCCCTCGGCAGGCTGTCGACGCGGCTGTTCTTGTAGGTCGCGGCATGGTGAACTCGGTCGAAATCGAGCCCCGCCTCGCGACTGAGCAGGTAAAACTGGTTGGCGACCGCGAACTGGATATAGCGGTAGCTGTTGCAGAAGAGCTTGGCCAGCTCAGCTTCTTGCGGCTCGACCTTGATGATCTCACTGGCTATCCCGGAGAAGAGCTCGCGGACCACCCGAAGTCCCTCGGCGTCGAATCCGCTGATGATCTGCGGGATGATCCGCAATTCCCGGATCGAATGTCCTTGGGCGATGCGCTCCGGACAGAAGGTGACGTGAACGCCAATCCCACGTTCGGAGAACATGTCGTGGACCCGCTGGCTCAGTTCCGGGTAGACGGTGCTTCGCAGGATCAGGGTCTGCCCATCGTGGAAGTACGGGCTGATCTCATCGATCACCCGAAAGAACGTGTGCGCCTGAGGCGTTAGGTATTCGTCGACCGGAGTCCCCACCACACAGATCACGATGTCGGAGTTGCGGACCACCTGCGAATCGGTGCTACCGCTGATTCGCCCGGTTGGCAGCAGCCGCTTGAGGAGATCCTCGGCTCCGGTCTCGATGAAAGGCATCCGCCCGGCCATGATGGTTTCCAAGGCTTCGGCGTTGGTGTCGAGGATGTCAACGTTGTACCCCTCGTCCGCAAGCACCAGCGCCAGCGGAAGCCCGACGCGGCCGGCGCCCCCGACAATACAGATCCGTTCGGACGGTTGAGTTGTCACGCGAACCGCCGCCTCCCCTTCATGCTCTCGGCCTCGTTAAGGGGTTGGACCATAACAAGGGCCGGTCGTTTGTCTAGATAGGTCTATATGGATGGTGTTGGAGCCTACGAGATCACCGCCAGAGCCTGCGGCATTTCTCGCGAACCAACAAGGCCGGTCCTCCCCGCGGCTCCGTTGACGGCGGCAGCCTTTCGCTACAGCATTTCACGCGCGCCGCGAGCTTGTCTTTTGAATGGTGAAGATCCGGATTCCGGCCGCGCCGGCCCGCCCGGATTCTCGAGTTCTGGCCCGTGCCTACTTGGTTGCAGGTAACTTGGCTGACCATGGGGCCGGCGGGGGGCTGGATCATGCACACCAGCAGCGAAGCAGCGCGCAGAAAGCTGCGTTATGGCGCGGTAGCGCTGGTGTTTCTGCCCATCGGACAGGGCCTCATCCAGGTGCTGGGCCCGTGGCTGCACAACTACACCATCGCCTCGCTGCTGGCCGCGGGCGTGGCCACCATTCCCAACTTCTTCGCCAACAAGCACTTCGTTTGGCGGGCAACGTCGGGGGGCGATCTGCACAAGCAGGTGCTGTTGTTCTGGACGATGGTGATGCTTGCCGTCGTTCTGGCCACCAGCTTCACCTACCTCGTCGACCGCGCGATGGCCGCTGAGCCAACGCCGGTGCATGGCCTCGCCGTATTCTTCGCCCAGGTGCTTGGCTTCGGTGTCGCATGGGTCGGCCGCTTCTTACTCCTGGACAGGTGGCTCTTCAGGCTCGACCAACGTCCGGCCGGACACACCCACCTGGTCTTCAGCGAGATGCGGGCCTGATCCGGGATAACTTGCACGCATGCTTTCAACGCAGTCGGAGCGCGCCAGCTCCTGGTTTTCGGAGACGACATGGGGCTCCGCACGCTGGCAGCGTTGCCTGGCCGCACTTGTTGCCGTGGTCTTTTTCTGGCCTCAGGTACCCGTCGAAGCCCCAACCGGGGTAGACCCGTCCTGGCAGGCCGCGGTGGCGCTGGGCCAAATCCGCCACCTCGCGTGGGGACCCCAAATCGTCTTCACCTACGGACCGCTGGCCTTTCTGCAGGACAGTTCCTACTACTCACCGCTTCAGGCCGTGCTGTCGACGATCTATCAGGTAATCGTCGTGGCAGCGCTGTTCCTGGGTATCGCCGCGGCGCTGCGCCAACGACACCCACCGATGACATCGCTCGCATTGGCGTTCGTGACCACCGGCGTCACCGCCATCGCGATGGGGACCATGTACCCCGAAATGGTCGTGCTGGCGGCCTTGGCGTGGGCCAGTGTTCCCCTGTTGCGGTCCGACCCGCAACGGTCGACGGTCTTCATCACCGCCACCGCGCTCGGCGTGGTGGCGGGATTTGAGCTGCTGGTCAAGTTCAACACCGGCCCAGTGGTCTTGGCCATCGCCCTGGGCATGTCGCTGCTGCTGGATTGGAAAGCACGGTGGCGGCACTGCGCTACTGTCGCCGCGTTCGCCGCCACCGTTCCGGTCTGCTGGCCGCTCATGGGGCAACCACTGGGCAACCTGCCAACGTGGCTGCGGCTCAGCTCCGAGATCGTGTCCGGATACATCGATGCGCAGTCAGTGCCGATCCCCTTGGATGCCGGCGGCGCCGTCACCTTGACCCTGGTCTGGTTCGTTGCGCTTTTCGTCATGTTCTTTCGCGGCAGCCCGCAGATCCCACGCAAGTATGTGGTGCTGGTCGGGGTGACAACCGTGCTTGTCGCCAAGAGTGCGTTCGGACGCTACGACACGATTCACTTCGCCGCCCTGCTCGGACTGATGGTCGTTGCGATGGCGGTGGGGGGTGTGTTCGAAATACTTCCTCGGGCAGCCAAGTTCGTCGTCGTCGCCGTCGTCGTGATCTTTGTTGCCGGCGTGGTGGCGATCGAACTGCGCCCCCTCGGGGTGATACAGGCACCAGTGCGCGCACTCGACCGATTGGCAACCGTCGCCGTACCAGGTCACGCCCGCAGCCATATCGAGGAGGCCAAGGCACGCCAGCGTCGGCTCTATGATATTCCCAGCCGCTTCGTCAAGACGATCGGGCCGGATCCGGTTCACATCGACCCGGATGAAACCTCAGCCGTGTGAGCCTACGACTTCGCCTGGCACCCGGCGCCGATATTCCAGACCTACTCGGTCTACACACCGGCGCTGGACAAGCTAAACCGCGACACCCTCGCGGCCGGGCCGCAGTTCGTCCTGTCGCTGCGATCGGCGACCTCGCCCGCCACCGGTATCAACGGACGGCTCGGCGTGCAGGAGAACCCGCTGTATTCGCGCGCACTGCTGTGCGATTTCCGCCGCAGCGCGGTGGAAGACCATTGGGCGCTGTTCACCCATACCCAGCCCCTGTGCGGACCGCTCACCCCGATCTCAGAAGTCGTTGTCCACGACGGCAAGCCCGTCCCGGTGCCCAAACCAAGCGGACCGGACGTGGCCGTCCTGGTCGGCGTTGATCTGGAGCCAACCTTCATCGACCGGCTTTTCATGGGATCGCTCGTTCCCCTGACCTCTTTCACGGTGAACCTGGACGGCGTCAGCTATCGCCTCATCGCCGGCAACGCCGCGGAGCCGTTTCTGATCAAGACGCCCGATTCCGTCAGCGCCACCAATCTCGAGATCGACTCCCGCACAATCGGTGTTGACCGGAGCCGGTCGCTGGGCCAGGGCAAGCCCACGGCGCGGCTGCGCTTTTACGAGATGCACGTCAGCCCCTGACGCTGGACGCGCTTGGTCATTTGCACCGAGCCAGCTGCGTGTCGGGCCTCATCCGGCGCCGACCACCGGCGCAAGATGATTCTTCGGACCCTCTTGGGACGTCAACACTCAAAGATAAGGGGACGAAATGAGCGATCACACCTACCGGGTAATCGAGATCGTCGGAAGCTCGGCCGACGGAGTCGACGCGGCAATCCGCAACGGTTTGACCCGGGCCGCCCAGACTATGCGCGCCCTGGACTGGTTCGAAGTCGAATCAGTGCGCGGCCATCTGGTTGACGGCGCCGTCGGCCACTTTCAGGTGACCATGAAGGTGGGCTTCCGGCTCGAAGATTCTTAGCGCTAGAACGCCCCTGGGCTCAGCCCGCGACGGCTCCCGGCTCCGAGTACGGCGCCCCGATGCCCGTGACCGGCTGGTAGCCACGCTCGCGGGCCTTGGCGGCCGCCTGCCGGATCAGGGCATAGATGGCGACGAAACCGGCGTGGTCGGTGGCCACCAGCGGAGTCAACAGCCGATTGTGCACCAGCGCAAACGCCACGCCGGTCTCCGGATCTGTCCATCCGACGGACCCGCCCATCCCGACGTGACCGAACCCCGGCATCACGTTGCCGATGGGCAGACTGTGGTAGCCCAGGTGAAAAGCCATCGGCATGAAGAGATTGCGATCCGGCTGCAGCCGCCGCTCGCCGGTCAGCCCCGCCACCAGCTCCCGCGACAGGAACTGGGTGCCGTCAATCTCGCCGCCGTTGGCGATCGCGCCGTACATCCGCGCCAGCGCGCGGGCGGTGACGACTCCGTTGGCGGCCGGAATCTCGGCGTCCAGCATGGGGGTTTCGCCCTGAACCGTCGCGATGACGCCCGGAAAGTACATCGAACGGAATCCGCTGGAGAACTGGTTGGCGATCTTATGCGCCGCAAAGGTGACCAGCGGGTTGGCGGCGATGTCCTGCGGCATGATGATCTGGGCGACCTGCGTGGGCGAGCCCGCCGGCGGCCGGCCCAGATGAAAACCGTCGGTGTCCAGTGGCTCGGCGAGCTCCTCGCGGAACAGGACGCGCATGTCCTTGCCGGTCACGGCCCTGGCCAGGCCGGACATCAACCAACCGAAGGTAAGCGCGTGCTAGGCCGGTTTGCCGAGCAGCCTTCCCGGAGCCGCCGCCGCCAGCCGCTCCTCCATCACGACGTGATCCAGCAGGTCTTCCTGGCTGGCACCGCGCAGTCCCGACAAGCCCGCCGCGTGCCGCATCACCTCGCGGACGGTGAGCTTCTCCTTGCCGTTGGCCGCGAACTCCGGCCAGTACTGCGCGACCGGCGCCTCGTAATCGATCAGCCCCCGATCGGCGAGCCGGTGGATCACGGTGGCGGCCATGCCCTTGGTGGCCGAGAACACCATCGGGGCCGAGTCCGCTGACCACGGGACCTCGCCCTTGCGGTCCGCCCACCCTTTCCACACGTCCACGACAGGCTGGCCGTCCAGGTAGACTGCCAACGCTCCCCCACCAAACCGGCGAGCGGGAAACATGCTGGAGAACATTCGAACGACGCACGCAAATTGAGAGTCCGCAGCGCCGGATACACGATGGCCTGCGTCAGGGTCACCGTGGGAAGAAACCGCGCGGCGATTGACTCCGATGTCTATCGTCACATCTTGAATTTACTTGGATTTCATAGAGCCCAGTGTCAAACCCGGAATTAATTTACCATTCCGTTAGGACTGCGCGGTATCCAAAATTTGCTGGGCGGCCAGAGCGGGAGTCAGCTCCCCCGCCCGAACCCGGCGCTCGACGTCGGCTCGGATCTTGCGCACGTCCGGGTTGGACAGCACTCGGTCCAGCACCGCATCTCGCACCATCTGCCATGTCCAGTCCACTTGCTGTTCGCGTCGGCGCGCTTCGAACTCACCGGCCTCGGTGAGCACTTGGCGATGGCGCTCGACAGCTTCCCACAGCTGTGTCAGACCGGTTCCTTCCACCGCGCTCATCGTGAGAACCGGTGGCCGCCAGATTGTTTCGCGTGGGTAGATCAGCCTGATAGCGCCGGACAGCTCCCTGGCTGCCAAACGCGCATCGCGCAGATGTTCCCCATCGGCCTTGTTCACGACCACGATGTCGGCCAGCTCCAGCACACCTTTCTTGATGCCCTGTAGTTGGTCGCCGGTGCGCGCCAAAGTCAGCAAGACGAAGGTGTCGACCATGTTTGCGACGGCCACTTCGGACTGGCCGACGCCGACCGTTTCGATCAGAACCACGTCGAAGCCGGCGGCTTCCAAGAGCACTACCGATTCCCGCGTTGCCTTTGCTACGCCGCCCAGAGTTCCCGACGTCGGAGAGGGCCGGACGTAGGCATCCGGGTGCATTGCCAACCGCGCCATCCGCGTCTTGTCGCCCAGAATCGATCCGCCGGTACGCGTCGACGAGGGGTCCACCGCCAGCACGGCCACCTTGTGGCCCTGCTCGATGAGGTACATGCCCAGGGCCTCGATCGTGGTGGACTTCCCCACTCCCGGGACGCCGGTAATACCCACCCGATGGGCCTTCCCGGATTCGGGGAGCAGTGCCAGCAACAGCTCTTGGGCCTGCCGCCGATGGTCGGCGCGGGTGGACTCCAGCAGCGTGATCGCCCGTGGCAGCGCGGCACGGTCGCCATTGCGCACGGCGGCGGCCAGTTGCTCGACCTTGGCGTCGTCCGGGGAGGTCACCGGCCCCACCTCATCGGACACGCCCTGGTGCAGATGCGCGGCGGAATGCGCGATGGCGTCACACTCACGCGAGTAGTTTTACCGGCCACTAGTCCAGCGGGTATCCCAGCCGCTCGGCCAGCTTGTGCAACAGGCCGATGGCGGCGTCGGCGATCACGGTGCCGGGCGGATAGATGGCCGTGGCCCCGGCGGCGTACAACTCGTCGAAGTCGCCCGGTGGGATGACACCACCGACCACGATCATGATGTCCGGCCGTCCCACCTTGGCCAGCGCGTCCCGCAAGGCCGGCACCAACGTCAGGTGGCCAGCGGCCAGCGACGACACGCCCACGACGTGCACGTCGTTGTCGGCGGCCTCGCGGGCCACCTCCTCGGGCGTGGAGAACAGTGAGCCGACGTCCACGTCGAACCCGATGTCGGCAAACGCCGTCGCGATCACCTTCTGGCCGCGGTCGTGGCCGTCCTGGCCCATTTTGGCGACCAGGATGCGGGGGCGACGGCCGTCCGCCTCGGCGAACTTCTCGACAAGCTCGGTCGCTTTGGAAAGCGGGGTGATGTTGCCGCCTCCTTGAACTTCGTCCCGGTAGACGCCGGCGATGGTGCGGATCTCCGCCTGATGGCGGCCATACACCTGTTCCAGCGCATCGGAGATCTCTCCGACGGTGGCCTTGGCGCGGGCCGCGTCGATGGCCAGCGCGAGCAGATTATTACCCAACCCGTCATCGCCGGCCCGACCGTGGGCGGCGGCGGCGCGGGTGAGCTCGGCCAGGGCGGCATCGACCGCCGCCTGGTCGCGGCCGGCTCGCAGTTCTTGCAGTTTGGCCAGCTGCTCGGCACGTACCCGGCTGTTTTCGACCTTGAGTACCTCGATCTGCTGGTCCTCGTCGACTTGGTACTTGTTCACCCCGATGACCGGCTGCTGGCCGGAGTCGATGCGCGCCTGGGTGCGCGCGGCCGCCTCTTCGATGCGCAGCTTGGGAATCCCCTCGCCGATGGCCGCCGCCATGCCGCCGAGTTCGGCAACCTCGTTGATTTGAGCACGTGCCCGCTGCGCAAGCTGGTGCGTCAGCCACTCCACGTAGTACGAGCCCGCCCAGGGGTCAATCGGGCGCGTGGTACCCGACTCCTGCTGCAGCAGCAGCTGAGTGTTGCGCGCGATGCGTGCGGAGAAGTCGGTGGGCAGTGCCAGCGCCTCGTCAAGTGCGTTGGTGTGCAACGACTGGGTGTGCCCCTGGGTGGCGGCCATCGCCTCGATACAAGTGCGGGCGACGTTGTTGAAGACGTCCTGCGCCGTCAGCGACCAGCCTGAGGTCTGCGAATGGGTACGCAGCGACCGCGATTTGGAGTTCTTCGGCTCGAACTTCGCCACCAGCTCACTCCACAACAACCGGCCGGCACGCAGTTTGGCGACCTCCATGAAGAAGTTCATCCCGATGCCCCAGAAGAAGGACAGCCGGGGCGCGAACTTATCGATGTCCAGGCCCGCATCCAGGCCCGCTTTGATGTAATCGACACCGTCGGCAAGGGTATATGCCAGCTCCAAATCCGCTGTGGCTCCGGCTTCTTGGATGTGATAGCCGGAGATCGAGATGGCGTTGAACTTGGGCATTTTCACGCTGGTGTAGGCGAAGATGTCGGAGATGATCCGCATGGACGGCTTGGGCGGATAGATGTAGGTGTTGCGCACCATGAACTCTTTGAGGATGTCGTTTTGGATGGTGCCGGCCAGTTTCTCCGGCGGCACGCCCTGTTCCTCGGCCGCGACCACGTACAACGCCAAGATCGGCAGCACGGCGCCGTTCATGGTCATCGACACCGAGACCGACGATAGGTCGATACCGTCGAATAATTGCCTCATGTCGAGAATGGAATCGATTGCTACGCCCGCCATTCCAACGTCGCCCTGAACACGGGGGTGATCGGAGTCGTAGCCGCGGTGGGTCGCCAGATCAAAGGCGACGGACAGCCCCTTCTGGCCAGCGGCCAGATTGCGACGGTAGAACGCATTGGAGTCGGCAGCGGTGGAGAAGCCGGCGTACTGGCGAATGGTCCATGGCTGGTTGACGTACATCGTCGGATACGGGCCCCGCACATAGGGCGGCTCCCCAGGAAAGCTGTTCACCGGATAGCCGTCGGCCTGCGCTGCCCTGCGGTCGGCACCGATGTAAACGGGTTTGACCTCAATACCTTCCGGCGTCTGCCATCGAAGTTGATCGGTTGCGTACCCGTGCGCAGCAGCGGTCGCTGCTACTTGTTTCTCCACCGACGCTTCGGTGGCCGACGCCACAGCGCGCTCGCCATGAAGTGGTACGTCAGCGAAACTGCCGATGGCCGATGCAGTGGTAGTCATCGTGGCTACGCTCCCAACCGCGTGAGCAGATCGGACAGGGCTTGCACCGCATTGATTTTCGCGGTCAAGAATTCGTCGGGCCGACTCGCGACGTCAACCGCCTCGTCCAGTGCGCCCGGCGGTCCGGCCAGGTAGACCCGGGAGATGCCGGCCGATCTTGCCGCCTCGACCACGGCGGGCGCCTCGTCCCGATAACGGCGGTCGGTGCCGCAGATGACCGCGACCGTCGGCGAACCCGCCTCAGCTACCGCCGTTGCGACGCCTTGCGCGTCGACGGTTCCCGGATTGAGCGCCTCGACGCCACCCGAGGCCAAGAGATTCGATGCGAAAGTCGCCCGAATGTTGTGTTCAGCCAGCGGACCCAGTGGCAGCAACAGCACCCGCGGTCGCGCTCCGGTGTCGGACAAGTAGGCATCCGATCGATCGCGCAATGTCTCGAATTCGGCGCCGTAGCGCAACAGCTTTCCGCAGCCGTCGGGCGAGAAACCGCGATCCGGTTGCGGCAGAGCAGGTTCGTCGAGGTTGGGAAATTCGTTGACCCCGGTGATCGCGATCCGCCGATGCGCGATGTCGTCGGCGCGGCGTGCGGCGAGCTCGGCGATCTGCCCGGCGACGTAGTCATGGGCGTTGGCAAATCCGCCACGCGCCTCGATGGCCTGGAAATGCTGCCAGGCGTGTTGGGCCAGTTCTTCGGTGAGGTCCTCGACGAACCACGACCCACCGGCCGGGTCCAACACGCGCCCCACGTGGGACTCCTCCAACAGCAACAGTTGGGTATTGCGGGCGATCCGGCGCGCAAAGCTGGTGGCCGTACCCGGAAAGCCACCCGCAATCGCGACATCGAAGGGATGAACCAGCACGGTGTCCGCACCGCCGACACCCGCGCCGAAGGCGGCCAGGGTGCAACGCAGCATGTTCACCCACGGGTCGCGTTGGGTCATCATCGGCAGCGAAGTCTCCCCGTGCAACGTCGCCGCCCCGCCATCCGGGTCACCGGCGACCTCGGCGACCCGGGCCCACAACCGGCGCGCGGCTCGCATCTTGGCCAGTGTCATGAACTGGTCGTCATCGGCGGCCAGCCGGAGGCCGATCTGTGCCAGCGCGTCGCCGATCGAGAGACCGGATTCGGTGAGCAGCCGGAGATAGGCCACCGCCGCGCCAATGGTGGCCGCGAGTTCCCAGGCCGCAGTCGCGCCCAGATTGTGAAACGCCGGCCCGTCGACGGTGATCGTCCGCACGCCTCGATCACCGGCCACCCGTCCCGCGATCGCGAGTACATCGTCAATCGAGGGGGCGGGACGCCCGCTCAGCGTCGCGGTCAACGGATCGGCGCCCAGATCGATCGACATCGTCGCGCGCTGGTCGGTATCCAGCCCAGCCGCCAACCGCAGCATCGCCTCGCTGGCCGCCCGGTACTGGGCACCGGCATCCACAATCACCGGCGCCAGGTTCAGATACACACCCGCGAGCAGCCCTTCGAGCTGGTCAGGCGCCACGCCGTGGTCCCCCACCCGGACCAGCAGCGCGCTGACGCCGTCACCCAACATGCCCAGCAGCGCCTGGTTGGCGTCCACCACGGACGCATCCGGCTGCGGTACCGCCTCGACGACCTTCCAGCCCGAGTTGACGTCGCGCAACGCGTCGCCGCCCCGGACGTAGGGCCACTCGCCCGGCAGCGGTGGTTCCGGCAACTCGTCGAAGGCACTGTAGAGCGCCCGGATGGCGATTCCGTCGTAGGTGGGAGTGTTCAGCAGCCGTTCGGGTTGATCGCCGAACCCGGCAGAATCCGGCCGCGCGGTCTTGGAAAGAACACCGGCGACCGCACCGCGCCAACGCTCGCGAACCTGTTCTAGCTCGGCGAGCTCGGGTACATCAATGGACACCGACTGCTCCTATTTACGCAGCAATTGACAACTTTGTTTCCGGTTGCTCTTGGCCTGCCACTAAACTAATAAGGCTAGTTGATTGGAGCCGGGGGCTAGGTGACCAGGTGCAGCCTTGCCGCTCACAGTGTGACCAGAAACGCCAGCCGGGAGAAACGATATATTCACCTTCGCCCCGTACTCTGGGTGATTGTGACAGCCTCTGTCCTGTGCAAAACCACCGATACGGTGCGCGGCATCGCTCTCGCGCTCCGGACGGCCGCACGGCAGATGTCACGACTGCGCAAGGTCAGCACCGTGGCAGGAATCACACTACTGGTGGCGGTGGCATTGCTGGTTCCGCTGCCTACCGCGGTGCAGATGCGGGACTGGGCATCATCGGTGGGGCCATGGTTACCCCTGGTGTTTCTGCTGGTCCACATCGTCGTCACGGTGCCACCCTTTCCCCGTACCGCATTCACCGTTGCCGGCGGCCTGCTGTTCGGACCGGTCTTGGGCATCGTGATTGCGGTGACGGCCAGTACGGCGAGCGCGGTGATTGCGCTGCTGCTGGTGCGCGCGGCCGGGTGGCGGCTGAACCGGCTGGTGCCGCACGGTGCGGTCGACCGGCTCGATGAGCGTCTGCGGGAACGGGGCTGGCTGGCGATCTTGTCGCTGCGGCTGATCCCCGCCGTGCCGTTTGCGGCGCTCAACTATGGCGCCGGCGCATCGGCGGTGCGGGTGGTCCCCTACACGCTGTCCACGCTGGCGGGCTTGCTCCCCGGCACCGTCGCGGTGGTGATTCTGGGCAGTGCGCTCGCCGGTGACGGCAGCCCATTGCTGGTTCTGGTGTCGGTATGCACGGCGGCCCTGGGCATGAGCGGGCTGGTCTTCGAGGTCCGCCAATATCGACGGCACCATCGCCACCAGGCGCCATCGGACCACGGACCCGTTCTCGAGCCGGCTTGCGAGCCGCTGGGCGTCTGACCGTCAGCTGCCGGTCGTAGACCGGTATTGAATCTCAAACCGTTTTGCCTGAAAGATCTACCCAATGGTCGGCGTCAGTGCGCACGCGCTCGCGAATCTGGGCTCGCCGTCGTCCCTGGCTCGCACCGCGTTGTTGTTGGCCGGAGCGCTGCTGTGCCTGTCGGTGGCAGCCTGGCCGGTGCTGAGCCAGCGCCGCAGGCAGCACCCCGAGACACAAGAGCAGATGTTCGCCGGCACGAATGTGCCCTACGCCGCGCCACCGCAGCGGCGGCAGTCCGACGGTGGGCGACTGACGATTGCCGCGCTGATCTGCGCGGCCGGATTCGTCGCGGCTATCTGGCTGCCAAGCAAGAGCACGATGCCGGCGCGACCCCTGGTTGCCCTGCCAGGCGCCAGTGCCATTGCCCCGGGCACCGGCATCGCCGTCACCTACGCCGACGGGTCAGGAGGAATGGGCTGCACCGCTGGGTTCTTGGTGCGCACCAACGCCGGCCGGACCAGGGATACTCACCGCCGGCCACTGCAACAAAGAAGGCGAAGCGAGCAAGGTCAGCATCAACTACTCCGCGGGCGGCGGATACGTGAACATCGGTACCTTCAGCCAGTCGGTCAGCGAGGGCCTCAACGGGGAAGCCCACGACATCGGACTGATCACGCTGGATTCCGGAAAGATCCCGCAGTCCCCGGCGATCAAGGCGGCTGTTCCGGTCACCGGCATAGCCACCGATCTGAAGGTGGGGCAACTGCTCTGCAAGTTCGGGATGAAGACGGGCCGGGCGGAATGTGGGCAAGTCACCGATATCAGTGCGAGCAAGGTGGCATTTCTGGCGGCCAGCGAATGCGGCGATTCCGGGGGCCCGGTCTACCGCCTGGACGACGATGGCACCGCGGTGGCGGTCGGCATTCTCATTCGGGCCGGCCATGCCAACGACCCACATCCCGGATGCTCGACACCGGCCACATTCTCAATCGCCGAGCTGGTGCGCCCCTGGCTGGACCGGTGGAGCCTGACCGCCATTACCGAACCGGGTTCCCCCTGAGCGTTCACTCAACGCCACCGGCCACCGCCAGCGGCAAAGTGAGCCGGAATCGTGCACCACCCTGGTGCGGTAGACAAACCAGCTCGCCCCCGTGTGCCCGGGCCAGCGCCCGCGCGATCGGCAAACCCAGGCCCGCACCACCATGGTCGCGGGTGCGCGCGGCATCGAGTCGCACCAAGCGCTCGAAGATGCGGTTGCGCGCGTCGTCGGGGATGCCGGGGCCGGTGTCGATGACGGTAACCGTGGCCACTCCTTGGCCGGCCCGCAGATCGATGGCGATGGCTCCCCCGGCCGGGGTGTATCTGCGCGCGTTGTCGAGCAAGTTGGACAGGATCTGCGCCACCCGAGTCGGGTCGGCCGCAACGGTAAGCGCGCCAAGCCCGGACCGGGTCACGGTGATCTGCGGCGCCAGCATCGTGGTTCGCTGGCTTTCGGCGTCGACGATCTCGGCCAGGTCGGTGTCGTGGCGATCCAGCGGCAGCCCCGCGTCGATACGGCTCAGATCCAGCATGTCGGCGACGAGCCGTCCCGCGCGACGCGCATCAGAGAGCAGCAGGCTGGCGCGGCGGTACTGGCCGCGCGCTGCGGGATCTTCCTGCTGCTGCCCGGCGCTGCTGGCGAGTTGTTCGGCGGCGACCTGCATCCCCGCGATCGGAGTGCGCAGTTCGTGGGCGGCATCCACGAGAAACTGCCGCGTCGCGTTCTCGGCGCGCTGCGCGGCCGTAGCGGCCTGCTGGGCACGCAGCTCTGAGTCTTCCAGCGCATCCAGCATTCCGTCGAAAGCGCTCGCGGCCCGGCCGAGTTCGGTATCGCCGCGGCTGGGGCGCAGCCGGCAACCGCGATCTCCGGTGGTGATGTCCTTGGCCAACGCCGCGAGCCGATCCAGCGGCGCCAATGCCGCCCGGCTGACCAGTACCAGTAGCAGTGCCGCCACTACCAGGGTCACCAGCCCGGCACCGATCATCAGCTGGCGCAGCTGGCGGGTCACTTGAGTGGTCTGCGTGGTGTCGGCGACCAGGATCAGTCGCGAACCATCCGGCAAGGTGTGTACCGCCGCCGTGGCGGTCGCATCCGGCGGCGGTCCCCCAGGTGGAGGGGGAGGCGGCGGCGGGGGCCATGAGGACCCTGGTGCCCCCGGGCGGAATCAGGGGCGGAGGGCCGGGCAGCGCCGGGACGGCGGGGCCCGCGGTGGTGTCCGGGCTGATGTTGGGGTCCCCGTAGGTAGCACCGTCGGCTGTCACCAGCAGCGCGCGCACGCTGCCGCCGTTGATCTCGGCGGCGATCAGTTCCGGAGAGGTGCCCACCGAGGCCAGCGCGTCGGCGCGCGAGGTGACCGCCAGCAGCAGATCGTGCAGATTCCGCCGAACCTGCAAGCCCAGGCTGACGTCGATGGTCACACCCAGCACCACCAATAGCACCGCCAGCAAGGTCACCACCAGCAGAATCACCCGTCGCTGCAGCGACGGTGTGGGGGTTTCGGGATCGCCCGGGGATTCGAGCTCCTCGGCCATCATGACCTCGGCGGCTGCAACCGGTAGCCGATGCCTCGGACGGTCTGCACAATTCGTGGGCCATGCGCTTCGAGCTTGCGGCGCAAGCTGCTGACATGCACCTGCACCAGGTTGGCGTCGTAGGCGTCGTAGCCCCACACGGCATTGAGGATCTGCGTGGCGCTCACGATGCGGCCGCGTTGTTATACCAGGAAGTCGAGCAGTCGGAGTTCGGTGGCGGTCAGGTCCAGCTGGTGGCCGTCGCGTGCAGCGACCCCAGCCTCGCTGTCCAGCATCAGATCGCCGACCTGAACCACCCGGGGCAGCCGACCCCGGCGGCGCAGAACCGCGCCCACCCGCGACACGAGTTCGGCGAGCTCGAACGGTTTGACCACATAGTCGTCGGCACCTCCGTCGAGACCGCGCAGCCGGTCGGGCAGACCGTCGCGGGCGGTGATCAAGACGATGCCGATATCGCCCCACTCGCGGATGACGTCGATGAGGGCAAATCCGTCCCGACCCGGCAGCATCACGTCGAGTACCACCAGGTCGGGCCGTAGGCCCTGCAGAACTTCTTCCAGTCCTTCTCCATCGGAGCGGGTGTCGGTGTGGTAGCCGACGTCGGCCAGGGCCTCGTTGACCATTTCGCGGATGGTCTCGGAATCCTCGACCACCAGCACTCTCGGCGCGCCGACACTGAATTGGTCCGTGCGGCTCGCAACCTGGCGATTGCCGGTGTGGTCGGTTCGTGAACGATCGGTCATGGCCCCATTGTTAACGCGTGGTCCTGAGATCAATCTGAAGCGCCGCACGTTTCTTGCGATAACCGACAATCTGGGTGCCGATCCGACCGCCGCAACCACCCGGTCCGGTCTCGGCGGTGCGGCGCGCTCGGCATTCTTCAGTTCCACTTCAAGTTCGGAAATTAGCGTCGCGATCACCGACAACGACGGAGTGGAGATCGCCATGAGTGCACAAGACAGCAACACGACCCCAAACATCGGCGCCCAGGCGCCAGGCCAGGGCGCCGCCCCGCCACCCGCACCGCCCGCCCCGGCCGCGCCGGTGCCGCCCGCCCCGCCCGGACATCAGCAGCGCCGCTTCTCGACAGGGATGCTGGTGGGCTCGGGCCTGCTGGGCCTACTCGTTGGTGCGATGGGAACCGCGGGCGCGGCGCTGTTTCTTTGGGCGTTTGCCTTCGGACCTCCCCCGCCTCCGGGGCCAGGCGGCGGGGGCCCGTCCATGAGATGGCACCAAGCGCCTCCGCCCGGACCGGGCGCGCTGCGGGGTCCGATGCCCGGGGGACCGCCCCCGATGCCGGTGCCGCCGGCGGGCCACGCCTTCCGGGGCGGTCCGCCGCCGGGGGCACCGGGGCCCGGGCAACTCCCCGGGGCACCAAAACCACCCGCGCCCGGGCAGTTGCCGGGCGGCCCGCAATCGCCTGCGCCGACACCAGCACCCGCAACACCAGGTGCGCATGCCTGAGGGTGGCGGGACAACGACGTCCTAGCGGGTGATCATTGGCCGCAAACCGGTGTCCCCGCCCCGGTCGCGATGCACGACATCTGCGACCGGGGCGGGGTTCGTCGTAGTACTCCCGGCGCACCAACTGATAAACAATTGTTTACAATTGTAAACGTGCATTTAGCGACCGATGATCGAACCGCGCGGGCAAGGATCCGCGACGAGGCACTGCGACTATTCGCCGAGCGCGGTCACCATGCGAGACATCGCGACCGCCGCGGGGGTCTCGCCCGCTTTGCTCATCCGCCACTACGGCTCCAAAGACGGGCTGATCGAGGCCGTCGACAACCCCGTCATCGCCATATTTGAAGTGCTGCTGACCGAAGCCACCCGAAAAACCGAGGCCGTCGGGCTCGGCCAGGCCGCCGTGGGAGGCCTGCTCGACGGCCTCGCCACGCACCTACCGCCCGACTCAGCGGTCCCGGCATACCTGAGCCGAATGTTGATTAGCGGCGGTACGGCCGGACCAGGGTTGTTCGCGCGGCTGTTCCGGCTCAGCCAAGACACGCTGAACGCGATGGTTGCCGCGGGAACTGCCAGTCCTGGTGCCGATCCGGCGGTGCGGGCGGCGTTCTTGCTGGTCAACGATCTAGCGTTGCTGACACTGCGGCCACGGCTCATCGAAGTCCTCGGTGTCGATCCGCTCACCGACGCCGGAATGCGGCGCTGGGCCGGCGAGGTGTTCGCCGTCTATCGCGACGGCCTGGTCAGCGATTGACGCAGCAAGAAGAAGAGGAAATGGAGGCAAGGATGTCACTAGTAGCCAAGACCGGCGCACGGCTGATGCGCTCCCGCACGCTCATGCGCGCGCCCATCTGGATTTATCGGGCGCGGGCAGGCGCCGTTTTCGGGTCGCGGATGCTGATGCTCGAACACATCGGCCGCAAATCCGGCACGCCGCGCAATGCCGTGCTGGAGGTCGTCGATCACCCGGCGCCGGACACCTACGTCATCGCTTCCGGGTTCGGGAAGAACTCCCAGTGGTACCGCAATATCGTGGCCAACCCCCGGGTTCGGGTCTACGTCGGCAGCCACCGCGCCGCACCCGCCACCGCACGCGTTCTCGAACAAGCCGAAGCCGACCAGGCGCTGGCCTCCTACCGCAGCCACCACCCGGCGGCGTGGGAGAACCTCAAGCAGGTGATCGAGGAAACGCTCGGCGGCCCGATCACCGACACCGACACGGCACTGCCGATGGTGGAACTGCGCCTCGACTAAGCCTGGTCGGGCCCTTTGACCGCCATTACCGCGAAGGTGGCCAGAAACGAGGCCGCGGGGATGATGTTGACGATCTTGTCCCGCACCCGAACGTGGGCCGCCACAGCCAGCACGAAATATAGGGTCAACATCGCTGTGGTCAGCCTGGCCAAGGCGGGAAATCGGGTGACCGAGAACAGACCGACCGCCGCGGCGGCCTTGACTAGCGGAAAAACCGGGCGCACCGCTTCGGGAACGCCCAGGTCATCGAGGATCTTGGCGATCGGGGGCAACGGAATCGCGCACGCCACGGCATCTCCGGCCTGGAACGCGCCCAGCACCGCATAGGCCTTCGGTGACGTCACGACGCTCATCGGTTGTATGGCCCCAGTTCGGGCGGCGAGCCCACTGGGCCCTCCACGGGCTTGCGCGCTATGGCCTCGGCCTTGGCGACCGCTTGCGCGATCGCCGGGTCGGTTTCGGTGGAGAACCAGGGCTCCGGCGTTGTTGATTAGCAGGCTTGTGAGCTGGGTTGATGATCTTTGGTGCCGCGCTATTGGGGCCGGAGTGTAGGCACGGGCTATCTGGAGAACGATCGAGTTGGTTACTGTTCGTCGTTGGTCTGGAGTTGCCCGTGCCTACCGTTTCAGTATTGCCTGTGTCGTCGGTTCCAGAGGTGTTCGACTGCTGGAGTCCTGGTGAGCGCAGCGAGCTCATCGGATCGGAGTTTCTCGATGTGTTGGCCTCGGTGCCAGACCCGAGGGGCCCACGCGGTCGGAGGTATTCGCTGATGGCTTTGTTGGCGATCGCGGTTCTGGCCACTGCCGCGGGGATGCGCGGCTATGCTGGTTTTGCCACATGGGCGGCCACCGCTCCCGATGATGTGTTGGCCCAATTAGGGGTCCGGTTCCGGCGGCCCAGTGAGAAGACCTTCCGCGCTGTTTTGTCTCGGCTAGACCCCGCCGACCTCAACGCCAGGATGGGCAGTTACTTCACTGCACACGTGGCCAGCAGCGACCCCAGTGGATTGGTGCCGATCGCGTTGGACGGCAAGATGCTGCGTGGTGCTTTACGCGCCAAAGCGACAGCCACGCATCTCGTGTCGGTGTTCGCCCACCGTGCCCGATTGGTGCTCGGTCAACTCGCTGTCGCCGAGAAAAGCAATGAAATTCCCTGCGTACGTGCCCTGCTCACGCTGCTGCCGGGTAGCTTGCGGTGGCTGGTCACCGTGGATGCGATGCATACCCAGGTCGTCACCGCGAAGTTGATCTGCGCCACCTTGAAGTCGCACTACCTGATGATCGTCAAGTCCAACCAAGCCAAAATACTTGCGCGTATCACCGCGCTGCCCTGGGCCGAGGTGCCCGCAGCCGCTACCGACGACTCCCGCGGCCACGGCCGTGTCGAGACCCGCACCCCGCAAATCATCACCGCTGCACGAGGAATCGGCTTCCCCTACGCAAAACAAATCATCCGGATCACTCGTGAACGCTTGATCACCGCCACCGACCAGCGCAGCGTGGAGGTGGTCTATGCCATCTGCAGCCTGCCGTTCGAGCACGCCCGCCCTACCGCGATCATGACCTGGATGCGTCAACACTGGGGAATCGAGAACAGCCTGCACTGGATACGCGACGTCACCTTCGACGAAGACCGTCAAAGGGCACATACCGGAAACGGCGCACAGGTCCTAGCAACGCTACGCAACACCGCGATCAATCTGCACCGCCTCAACGGCGCCGACAACATCGCCGAAGCCTGCCGGATCACCGCTTTGACCGCCAACCGCCGCCTAGACCTCCTCAATCCACAATTCCCCAGCTCACAAGCCTGCTAATCAACAACGCCGGAGCCCTGGGTGGAGAACCAATCCGAGACTTCGTCGTCGTCGCCGTCTGTCGCATGCTTGGGCAGGTCCTCGACCGGGGAGGCCTCGAAGCGGAACACCCCGTCCTCCCCCGGCTTACCCAACATTCTGGTGAAACCTTGCAGCGCCGCGTTGAAGTCGCTGGGCACCACCCAGACCTTGTTGGCGTCGCCGCGCGCCATCTCCGGCAGCGTCTGCAGATACTGGTAGGCCAGCATCTCCGGGGTGGGCCGCCCGGCCTTGATCGCGGCGAATGTCTTCTGGATGGCCTTGGCCTCACCCTGCGCCCGCAAGTAGGCCGCGGCGCGTTCACCCTGAGCACGCAGCATCCGTGATTGCCGGTCTGCCTCAGCTGCCAGGATCGCGGCCTGCTTGGCGCCCTCGGCCGCCAGGATCTGGGACTGCTTCTGCCCTTCGGCTTGTTTGATGGCCGCCTCCCGGGTGCCTTCGGCGGTCAGGATCATCGCGCGCTTCTCCCGGTCGGCCTTCATCTGCTTTTCCATCGACGCTTGAATGGACGGCGGTGGGTCGATGCTGCGCAGTTCGACGCGCGCCACCCGCAGGCCCCAACGGCCGGTCGCCTCGTCGAGCACCCCGCGCAACTGGCCATTGATCTGGTCACGAGAGGTCAGCGTCTGCTCGAGCGTCATCCCGCCGACGACGTTACGCAGAGTCGTCGTGGCGAGCTGTTCGACGCCCACGATGTAGTTGCTGATCTCATACACCGCGGCCTGCGGAACCGTCACCTGGAAATACACCACGGTGTCGATGTTGAGCGTCAGGTTGTCCTCGGTGATCACCGGCTGCGGCGGAAAGGACACCACCCGCTCGCGCAGATCCACGCGGGCGCGGACGCGATCAATGAATGGCACCAGCAACGTCAGCTGACCACTGACCGTGCGGCTGTATCGACCCAGCCGTTCGATCACGGCGGCCTCAGCCTGAGGGATCAGCGCAACCGACTTGGCGACCACGATGATGGCGAATATCACCAGAACAGCTAAAAACACCAGGCCAACAACCGCATCGTCCATTGGCATACCTCTCTCGAATCGCTATACGTCCCTGAAGACCACCGCGGTAGCACCCTCGATGTGCACTACCGTCACCGAATCACCCGGCTCAAACACATCGCCGTCGTTCAGCGGGCGCGCCGTCCACACCTCGCCCTCAATTTTCACCTGCCCGTTGTCGCGAGCAACCCGATCCAGCACCAGCGCGTTCTTGCCCTCGAGCGCCTTGATCCCCAGCTGCAGGGCTTTGGCGGGAGCCAGCTTACGCCGCAGCGCGGGCCGAACCAGGGCAAGCAGCAAAACCGAAACGATGAGGAAAACCGCCCCATCGGCCCACAGCGGCCAGTCCGTCAGCCAGCTGATTCCCGAAGCAGCCAAAGCGCCACCACTGGGCATCAGCAAAAACATGTCGCCTGTCAACGCCTCGGCTCCGGCGAGCACCAACGCTGCAATCAGCCAGATCAGCGCGACAGGCATGGCCACAGGATACGCGTGATCCGCCTTAGCCGCGGCGAACAACTACACTGCGAGACCATGTGGTGTCCGAGTGTTTCGCTGTCGATGTGGGCCAATGCCTGGCTCGCGGGCAAGGCCGCGCCCGACGATCTTTTGGACGCGTTATCACTCTGGGCGCCAACACAATCGGCTACCGCGTATGATGCCGTCGCGGCGGGCCATACCGGATTGCCGTGGCCGGACGTGCACAATGTGGGTACGGTGTCGCTGCTGCAGACACTGCGTGCCGCGATGGGCAGGTCGACGGCGGCGGCGCCGCCGACGCCCGACGGGTTGTTCGGGACCATCAACGTGGTGCTGCCGGTACCGGGTGATGTACGGGGACTTTCGGCTGGAACGCAATTCGCGCGTGGCGCGCTGGCCTCCGGCGAAGCGCTGATCGTCAGCAATCCCGATGATCCCGGCACCGCTATCGGACTGGTCCCTGAGTTCTCTTACAGCGATGCGGATGAAGCCGCAGATGACGAGACGGGGACACCCGAATTGTCTGCACTGGCCTGGACGGTGTACTCGCTACCGGGAGCCCCGGCCTTCGATCACTACGAACTCGCCGACGCCGAATATGCACTGCGTTCGGCTGTGCGTTCAGCTGCCGACGCATTGAGTGCCATCGGATTGGGATCGGCAGCCAGCGACGTGGCCAATCCACGCGGTTTGGTTGAGCAGATGCTGGAATCATCACGGCAACACCGCATCCCCGACCACGCACCGTCGAGAGCGCTGCGGGTGCTGGAGAACGCCGCCCATGTCGACGCGATCATCGCAGTCAGTTCCGGGCTCAGCCGACTGCCCGACTCCGCCCCGGAACACATGGCACACCGGATGGTGGCCGGGCTGGAGCCGGTGGGAACGCAATCGTCGTCGGAGGTTCAGATCGCCACCGACGCGCTGCGGCCGCTCAACGCCGTGGTGCGTTCGGCACGGATGGCCGCGATCAGCGCGATCCTGCACTCAGCCTGGTCTGACTGACCGCAATCAGGCCCCCTGAGGTGCTGTTTCCCGCGCGGCGCAATGTGGTGGGCGGCACGGCTCGCCGTTGACGCCGGCCAGACATCCGGACACGGGATCCGGGCCGCCGACTCGCGCCGGCTCACCACCGCTGCGAAGTTCCTCGATCAAGCCCCGGGCCAGCCGCGCGAATCGGCGATCGGCATTCGGCGTGGCGGCCCGGGCAAGTGCGATCCCGGCATCCTGCGCCTGAGCCCGCAACTCAGCGTCGAGATCCCACACCACTTCGATGTGATCGGCGACAAATCCAATGGGACAGACGATCACGGCTTTGACCCCGCCGGCGCGCAGCATCTCGAGATGGTCAGCGACATCGGGCTCGAGCCACGGAACCTGGGGCGGTCCTGATCTCGACTGCCAGGCCAGATCGTAGTCGTCATATCCCGCCGCCGCGGCGACCAGGCTTGCGGCATAGGCAACTTGGCGACTGTAGAGCCCGGGCCCACAGCGCCGATCCGCGGCCACCGGAATCGAGTGCGCGGTAAACACCAAGCGGGCGCCTTTCGGCACCGTTGCCGCAGCAGCCGCAATGGCATCGGCGAACATCTCGACAAACAACGGATGATCGAAATAGCTTCTGAGCTTCACCAGTTCGGGTGCATCCGGCCCGGCGGCCCGACGCGCTCGGGCAATGTCCTCGACGTACTGAGTGCAGCCGGAATACCCGCTCCAGGCCGAGGTGGCGAAAACCGCCGCTCGTTTAACACCGTTGTCACGCATCGCCATAACGGTGTCCTCGACGTAGGGCTCCCAGTTGCGGTTGCCGAAATACACTGGCAGGCCAACTTCGGCGCGCAGCTCGGTGACTAGCGCCCGGTTGATGCCGTTGATCGGCGACACCCCGCCGAAATGCATATAGTGCTCCGCCACCGCGTCGAGCCGCTCGGGCGGCACTCCGCGGCCGCGGGTCACGTTCTCCAGGAACGGCCGCACCTGCTCCGGACCTTCCGGCCCGCCGAAGGACAGCAGCAGGACGGCATCAAATTCCATTGCCCGCTACAGCAATTGAGTGTGTGCGCCACCATCGGCGAAGATGATGTCGCCCGTGGTCGCCGGGAGCCATTCGGACAGCACCGCACACACCGTCTTGGCGACCGGCGTGGGGTCCTTCATGTTCCATCCGACCGGAGCTCGTTGATCCCAGCCATCTTCGAGCAGCTGAATCTGTGCGCCGGCTTCCTCGCCGAGCGCACCGCCGACGATCGCGCTCATTGCCAGGGTCCGGATCGGTCCTGCTGCAACCAGATTCGAACGAACGCCATACTTGCCAGCCTCGCGCGCGACAAAGCGGTTGACCGACTCCAGCGCACTCTTGGCAACCGTCATCCAGTTATAGGCCGGCATCGCCCGAGTGGGATCGAAGTCCATACCGACGATGGAACCGCCGGGATTCATGATCGGCAGCAGCGCCTTGGCCAGCGAAGCATAGGAATACGCGGAGATGTGGATGCCCTTGGAGACGTCCTCGTAGGGCGCATCAAAGAACGGGTTGATGCCCATTCCGCTTTGCGGCATGAAGCCGATCGAGTGCACCACGCCGTCGAGGTTGTTGCCCTCCCCGATCACCTCGGTGACCCGACCCGCCAGGCTGGCCAGATGATCTTCGTTTTGCACGTCGAGTTCGATCAGCGGAGCCTTCTGCGGCAACCGGTCCACGATGCGCTGGATCAGCCGCATCCGGTCGAAACCGGTCAACACCAGTTGGGCACCCTGTTCCTGGGCCACCCGGGCGATGTGAAACGCGATCGAGGAGTCGGTGATGATCCCGGAGACCAGGATCCGTTTGCCTTCCAGCAGTCCTGCCATGTCCGTCCTTCGTGTTGTGGTTCGGTTAGGTCGTGATTCCTTCAGGTCGTGGCCGAAGCCTTCGCCTCATGGGTGGACTCAGTGGCCCATACCCATGCCGCCATCGACGGGGATGACCGCACCGGAGATGTAGCTCGCATCCTCGGAGGCCAGAAAGCTGACCACCCCGGCGACCTCGGCGGCGGTGCCGACCCGCTTGGCCGGGATGAACTGCAGCGCCCCCTCCTGAATCCGCTCATCCAGCGCGCGGGTCATATCGGTGTCGATGTAGCCCGGCGCCACCACATTGGCGGTCACATTGACCTTCGACAGCTCGCGGGCGATCGAGCGCGCCATCCCGATCACGCCTGCCTTGGAGGCGGCGTAATTGGCCTGGTTGCCAATCCCCCAGCTACCGGAGACCGAACCGATGAAGATCAGCCGGCCGAACTTCTTGCGCTGCATGCTGCGAGATGCGCGCTGAGCCACCCGGAATGCCCCGGTGAGGTTGGCATCGATAACCTTTTCGAACCTCTCCTCGGTCATCCGAATGAGAAAGGCGTCCGCGGACAGGCCGGCGTTGGACACCAGCACCTCGACCGGGCCCTGGTGCTCCTCGACCTCTTTGAACGCACGGTCGACGGCGTCGTTGTCGGTGACGTCACACTCGACGCCGAACAGCCCCTCGGGAGCCCCGGATCCGCGGTGCGTGACGGCCACCCTGTGACCATCGGTGGCCAGTCGCTGCGCGATCGCCAGACCTATCCCCCGGTTTCCGCCCGTCACCAGGACTGAGCGGGATACGAATGCGGGTTTGCCGCCGTCGGCGGCACTTTCGGTGTTTTGCTCGGTGGCCGTATCAGTCACCCCGCCAACCTAGCGCCTCACCACCGCAAGCCTGTAACCGGCTGGTCGCCAACGAGACGCCCCGGCGCATTTTCTGCCCCGGATTGTGCCCTGCGCTACGTTCGCGCGCCAGAGCTAGGTCGGCAACCGGCGGTTGATGAGCAGCGCGGCCAGCGCCGCTGCCACCAAGACGAGCGCGCCCAGACGCAGCCAACCCATGCTGGCGTCGCCTCTGATCGTCTCGTACCCGATCTGCTGCTGCAGCGAGGCGTAGACCGAGTTCAACTCGGCCAGGGTCGCGGCGTTGTAGGAGTTTCCGCCGGAGAGCTGGGCAACTTTCTTCATCGTCTCGTCGTCGACGGGCACCGGCTGGCGCTGATCGTTGATCTCGACAAAGCCGTAGGGGGTGCCGAAGGAGATCGTCGAGATCGGAACACCCTGGTCCTTGGCCGTGCGTGCGGCGGTATAGGCGCCCTTGGGGTTGTCCGGATTGGTCGGCATCGTCTCCTTGCCGTCGGAGAACAGCACGATGCGAGCCGGCGGTGGTCTGTCACCACCACCGATCACCGCTCCGACGGTGGCGATGGCCTGCAGGGCCGTGAAGATCGCTTCCCCGGTGGCGGTGCGGTCGGCGAACTGCAGCTTGTCGAGCGCGGCCTTGGTCGCCTCCCGATTGGTCGTCGGCGAGACCAGGACCGTCGCGGTGCCGGCGTATGCGATCAGCCCAAGGTTGATCCCGGGGGTCAGCTCGTCGGCGAACTGTTTGGCGGCCTCTTGGGCCGCGACCATGCGGTTGGGCTCGACGTCGGTGGCCCGCATCGACTGCGATACGTCGATCACCAGCATGACCACCGCGCGGTTGCGTGGAATCCGGACGTCGTGCGTCGGCCCGGCCATGGCGACGGTGAACAGCACCAACGATAGGGCCAGCAGCATCGCCGGAATGTGACGGTAGCGCGAGGGCCGCTGGGGGGCCACGCTCTCCAGCAGCTCCATGTTGGCGAACCGCAGCATCCGCTTCTGGCGCGCCAGTTGCAGCACGACGTAGACCGCGATCAACCCGGCGACGACCAAGAGGAATAGGAAGAACCAAGAGTGTGCAAAGCCGGACAGCGTCATCGGCCCCAGCAACGGCAATGTCATAACAGACCTGTCTCAACGTGCATGAGCGTTGGTGTCACCGGCGCCCCGCGATTGCCCCACGCCGGCGGGAGGTGACGAAACGGACGATGTCGGCGATCCAATCGCGGTCGGTGCGAAGCGACATGACCGGTGCCCCGCAACCGCGGATGGTGCGGACCACGTCGGCCCGGTGCGCCGCGGCCGCCCGGGCGAAGTCGTTCTGCAGCTGGGCATCGATGGTGAACTCACGGGTCACCCCGGTTTCGGCGTCTTGCAGCACCACGTCGCCGATGTCGGGCAGTTCGACATCGCGTGGATCGAGCACTTCGATGGCCAGCACCTCGTGCCGAGCTGAAATCGCCCGCAGCGGGCGCATCCAATTGATCGGCCCCAGGAAGTCGCTGATGATCACCGCCATCCCGCGACGGCGCTCCGGACGGCGCAGCGCATCGATGGCGACGGCCAAGTCGCCGCGCACCCCGACCGGCGTCTTGGGTGTGGTCGCGATGGTGCGCAACATCGTCTGCAGATGCTGGCGCCCGGATCGCGCCGGCACCCGAGTGAGCGTGGCGCCGTTGGAAATCAGGGCGCCAAGCCGGTTGCCGCCACCGCTGTTGAGGAACGAGATGGCCGCGGCCGCCGCTACCGCAAGGTCACGCTTCTCGCACACGGCGGTACCGAAGTCCAGGCTGGCCGACATGTCGACCACCAACCAGGTCTCCAACTCCCGGTCGGCAATCATCTGCCGTACGTGCGGTGTGGTGGTACGGGCGGTAACCGACCAGTCCATCCGCCGTACGTCGTCGCCGGGCTGGTAGATGCGGGATTCGCCCGGCTCGCTCCCCGGCCCCGGGAGCAGGCCCAGGTAGTCGCCATGCAGCACGCCGTCCAGCTTGTGGCGGACGGCCAGCTCGAGCGTTTTCAGCGCCGCCGCCAGCTTGGGGTCATTGATGTCCCCGCGCTGCATCGACGGCGGGTTGACGACACGTGGCCCAACCGCCTCTTGAGCCACCGGGACCGAATCGCTCACCGACCGCCAGCCGCCGCGGCGGCCTGCATCACCGGCGGCACCGAATGACCTTGCTGCGGTACCGCATTCACCTGCGGCAGGGCAACCGTCTGCAGGACCCGGTTGATCACGATCTCAGGCGAAATCTCGTCGACCAGTGCGTCGTAGGTCAGCACCAGGCGGTGCCGCAGCACGTCGGGAACCACCTCGATAATGTCTTGCGGGATCACGTAATCACGGCCCCGGACCAGCGCCAGCGCCCGGGACGCGGCGATGATGCCCAGCGACGCGCGCGGTGAAGCACCGAACGCGATCCAGGTCTTGACATCGTTCATGCCCAGCTGCTCGGGCTGGCGCGTTGCCATCACCACGCGGACGACGTAGTCGACCAAAGCGTGGTGTACGAAGTTGTTGGCGGCGATGTCCTGGAGCCGCAATAGGTCACCGGTGCCCAGGATTTGCTTGGGCTGCGGCGGGGTGACGCCCATCCGGTAAATGATCTCCCGCTCTTCCTCGGGTGTCGGGTAACCGACGTTGATCTTGAACAGGAAGCGGTCGCGCTGCGCCTCGGGCAGCGGGTAGACACCCTCCTGCTCGATCGGGTTCTGGGTCGCCATCACCAGGAAAGGGTTGGGCATCGGGAAGGTCTTCCCGCCGATCGACACGTGCCGCTCGGCCATGACCTCCAGCAGAGCCGACTGGACCTTTGCCGGCGCCCGGTTGATCTCGTCGGCAAGCAGGAAGTTGGCCACCACGGGGCCCAGTTCGGTGTCGAACTCCTCCTTGCCCTGCCGGTAGATACGGGTACCGACGATGTCGGTCGGCACCAGGTCGGGCGTGAACTGGATACGCGCGAACGACCCGCCGACCACTCGGGCGAAGGTCTCCACCGCCAGCGTCTTGGCTACCCCGGGAACACCCTCGAGCAGCACATGCCCTTTGGCCAGCAGGCCGACCAGCATCCGCTCCACCAGCTGGTCCTGGCCGACGATGATCCGCTTGACCTCGAAAATTGCCCGCTCGAGGGTGTGTACCTCGGCGGCCAGCCCGTCCGGGCCACCCGAAGGCGCCTCATGGGCCGGTGGGGCCGAATGCCCACCCGGACCCGAGTAACCGCCACCTGCTGATGTCATCAACAACCCTCCACCGCTCGATCAGACACGACTGCTGACACGACTAAATTCGCGGGGCAGCGACGTGCCCGCGTTCAACTATTCCAGGCCTCCTGGATTCCGTCGACGCCGCGGTTGCCGACCGGCAACCGTAACCGGCGCACCACGCCCCGCTCCGCCTCAGGCGCCCGGGCCCGCTAACCGGGCGGCACACCTGACTCAGTACTCGATGATCCTAGTCACGAAGGGGGTCATGCCGGCCTTGCGCACCGGGCTCACCGTGACTTTGCCCGCGCTTCCGGATGCCTCCAGCATTTGGCCGTTGCCCAGATACATGGTCACGTGCTGGCTGCCCCCCGGGCCGTAGAAGATCAGGTCGCCGCGCCGCGCCTGATCAGGAGAAATATGCCGGCCGGCGTTGTACTGGTCACCGGAATAGCGTGGGATCAGCACGCCCACTCCGGCGAAGGCGTAACGCATCAACCCCGAGCAGTCGAAACCGACGGTGTTGGCACCGGAGTCGACGCCCTTGCTGGGGCCCTGCAGGCTGCCGCCGCCCCAGGAATACGGGACCCCCATCTGCGATCCGCCCCGACGGATCACGTACTCGAGCGCCTGCCGGCCGTAAACCCGCGGGATCCGGTTTGCTCCGGTATTGGCCGCACTGGGCGCGGGACTACCGCCCAGATTGATCCCGAACCCGCCGAGAAACTGCCGGCCCAAGTCCAAAGTGGTCTGGGTGGCCTGGGCGGTGGCCTGCAGCGAAGCATTTGCCATGGCAAGCGCGTCCCCGGGTGCACCCGCGCTGGCGGTTGCCGGCAAGGTGGGATCCCATCCGCCCGGATCGGCGTCAGCCGGCGCTGACACCACGACCATCAGGGCTGCCACCGCCAGGGTTATCCAGGCCAGACCGAGTAGGCGAAATCGCTTGTATCGCATGGGACCTCGATAACTACTCATCGTGCTAGTAATCGATGTAGCGGACCACGAAGGGCGTCATGCCGCTGGTGCGCACCGGCGCAACCCGTACTTTCAACCCGATGTCGGGGGCTTCGAGCATCTGACCGTTGCCCAGATAAAGGGTGACGTGCTGGCTGCCGCCGGGTCCGTAGAAGATGACGTCGCCGCGGCGCATCTGCGAGGTTGGGATCTTGCGGCCCAGGTTGTACTGCGAACCCGAGTAGTGCGGCAGCTTGATTCCCACCCCGGCGAACGAGTAGAGCACCAGGCCCGAACAGTCGAAGCCGGTGATACCCGCCCCGGAGTCGATTCCTTTACTGGGTCCCGCAGCATTACCGCCGCCCCAGGAGTAGGGCACTCCGATCCGCGCCATTCCGCGACGGATCACGTATTCGGAGGCCTGTCGCCCATAGACCCGCGGAATCCGGGTAGCGCCC
Organism: Mycobacterium pseudoshottsii JCM 15466; assembly: GCF_003584745.1. Classification (NCBI taxonomy): domain Bacteria; kingdom Bacillati; phylum Actinomycetota; class Actinomycetes; order Mycobacteriales; family Mycobacteriaceae; genus Mycobacterium; species Mycobacterium pseudoshottsii. Next base: position 2,498,211 of record NZ_AP018410.1, on the reverse strand, counting down.
GTTGCGGCGTTGGTGATTCCGGTGTCGGTGGGCTTGAGGATGCCCAACTGCTGCAGGAAGTTTCGCCCCATGTTGGCCGTGACCTGCGCAGATGTTGCCGAGATGCCCAACACCTGGTTAACCACGGCGATCGGGTCGCCGGGGATGTTGGCACTGGGTATCTGAGGCAGCGTGGGGTCCCAGCCGTCCCACCGGCGCCCGTTGCCCGGTCTCGCCCCGGGATCCCACATCGCCCCCGGCGGCGGACCTTCTGCACCAGCCGAGGACCAGGCAACCAGCCTGGCGGCCTGCAGCTTGGCTTCCGCTTCATCGCGTTCGGCGGCCAGGCGATTGACTTCCTCGCGCTGTTGGTCGAACTTGCGTTGGGTATCGGTGAGCGCCGTCACGGCCGCGTCCTGGCTGGTCTTGGCGTCTTCGGCGGCCTTGTCGGCCTTCTGCTTGGCCAGCCGCGAGGCCGATTCCTTGTTGACCTGCCGGGTCCGCGCCCGCTCCAGATTCGCCATGACGGTCTGCGCACTCGCGGCCAGGGTCTTGGCGGCGGTCGCCGCCGCGATGATCTCGTCGGGACTGGTCGCGGTCAGGTAGCTGTCCGACGGGCCATTCATATAGGTGGCGGCCGCGAACGTATCGAACCGGTGTTGGGCCGCGGCGATGGCCGCATTGGCATCTTTGACCGCTTGCTGGCTGGCCTCGAGTTCGTGCTCGGCGGAGGCGGCCTCATCCCGGGCCGTCTCCACGGCGACCATCACCTTGTTGACGCCCTCCTGCTCGAGCTCAACGGCGGCACTCAGGTCGTCCAGCCGCTGGTTCGCCCGTGCAACGTCGGCGATCAGCGCGGCGATGGAGTCGGTTCGGGAATCAGCATTGGCCACCGCTGGAACAGTTACCAGCAGGGCAACACTGACCACCGAAGGAATGGCCGGTCGGACAAGTCTTGCTGCCGATCTCGAAGCTGAGCTACGGCGGGTCCGTCTCATTGGTCAGGTCTCCTATGGCTTAAACCGGACGGACGGCGCCTGTTGGTACGGAAAGCGCCAAAAACATCACAATCACCATTCGCACCGTACGTCACACTTGACGCAAAGGAAACGTATGTCACAAAGTGCGCCCGCTACGTGCGTTTAATGTGACCGAACGGTTATCTAGCGCGTTTGCCACCGGCAGACGGAGTAGATCCGCGCAAATGCCAGAAATGCCCTTCTAGCTGGCTAAACCCCTGGGTCAGCCAGCTCGGCCACCGCCTGGGCAACCTCGGGAGAGGTTGCTGATCGCCTGGCGCGCAGCTGCGTGAACCGGGTTCCGACCGCTGCCGCGAGCACCCCAATCAACAAAAAGATTGTCAACCCGGTCCAGGGAAACTCGGGTGTATCGAGCTCGTTCAAAAAGTTCTGTGCGGACTGGACGGCGTTGCCCGTCTTGGAATGGTCCTCCCCCGCCTCCAGGGTGACGCGTGGGAACTCCTTGCTGTAGCTGCCGACATAGCTCGGGCTCAGCGCTAGCACCGTCACATCCGGGTAGTCGGCGCCGACGACGGTCGCGATGTCCCGCAGGGGGGTGTCGTTGGGAGGGTTGTGGTCGATCAGCACGATCTTGAGATTGATTCCATCGTGCTGCGCTTGGCTGACCACCTCTACCAGTCCGGGCAGTGCCTCGGGTGGAGCGCTGACGCCGATCGCGGCGACCTCGGCCTTGACCGCCGCCATGTCGACGTCCTGCGGGATGTAGGCCGGCAGGAACGGGATAGTTTCTGGTCCGCTCATGACGTCCTTTCTGCCGCGTTGGCCCACGGGTTCGGCTCGCGCGCCGGACGGCCGGATGATGCCGTCCCACCCGGGTGAATTCCGGCTAGCGCGGCCACCCTAGCCTGACAGTAGGCAGGTCGTGGGGCCACCTCCCGCGGTCGAGTCGAAAAATGGGGTTCCACCACGCGCCCCGCGCGACAAGACTGACAGTGCGAGTGCCAACGCAATGCAGGACAAGCGTACTGTTAATGTTGCTTTGCGCATTTGAAGCCCCGTCGACACGGCCCGTTGGCGGGAGAATTTAATCCTTGGGAGTTGATGTGACCAGCAAAGATTCTGTGAACTCGTTCGGAGCCCGCAACACCCTCGAGGTCGGCGACAAGAGTTACCAGATCTATCGTCTCGACGCCGTCCCAAACACCAAGAAGCTTCCCTACAGCCTCAAAGTGCTCGCCGAGAACCTGCTGCGCAACGAGGACGGCAGCAACATCACCAAGGATCACATCGAGGCCATTGCGAACTGGGACCCGCAAGCGGAACCCAGCATCGAAATCCAGTACACCCCCGCCCGCGTTGTGATGCAGGACTTCACCGGGGTGCCGTGCATCGTCGACCTGGCAACCATGCGTGAAGCCATCGGAGATCTCGGCGGCCAGCCCGACAAGGTCAACCCGCTGGCCCCCGCCGACCTGGTGATCGACCACTCGGTGATCGCCGACCTGTTCGGTCGGGCCGACGCCTTCGAGCGCAACGTCGAGATCGAATACCAGCGCAACGGTGAGCGCTACCAGTTCTTGCGCTGGGGGCAAGGCGCTTTCGACGACTTCAAAGTGGCGCCTCCCGGCACCGGCATCGTGCACCAGGTCAACATCGAATACTTGGCCAGCGTGGTGATGGACCGTGACGGCGTGGCATATCCCGACACCTGCGTGGGCACCGACTCGCACACCACCATGGTCAACGGCCTCGGCGTGCTGGGCTGGGGCGTGGGCGGCATCGAAGCCGAGGCGGCGATGCTCGGCCAGCCGGTGTCGATGCTGATCCCGCGGGTGGTCGGGTTCAAGCTGACCGGCGAGATCCAACCCGGCGTCACGGCCACCGACGTGGTGCTCACCGTCACCGAAATGCTGCGCAAGCACGGCGTCGTCGGCAAGTTCGTCGAGTTCTACGGCGAGGGCGTGGCCGAGGTGCCATTGGCCAACCGCGCCACGCTGGGCAACATGAGCCCCGAATTCGGTTCCACCGCAGCAATTTTCCCGATCGACGAGGAGACCATCAAGTACCTCGAGTTGACCGGTCGCTCCGCTGAGCAGGTGGCGCTGGTTGCGGCCTATGCCAAGGAACAGGGCATGTGGCACGACCCCAAGCACGAGCCGGTGTTCTCCGAGTACCTCGAACTCAACCTGTCCGACGTGGTGCCGTCCATCGCCGGGCCCAAGCGCCCGCAGGACCGAATCGTCTTGTCCGAGGCCAAAGGCACCTTCCGCGAACAGATCACCCACTACGTCAGCGACGACTCCTCCGCACACGACCAGCACTCGAAACTGGACGAGGTAGTGGAGGAAACCTTCCCGGCCAGCAACCCCGGGCAACTGACCTTCGCCAATGACGATGTCGCCGCCGTCCACTCCGCGGCCGCGCACGCCGATGGCCGGGTGAGCAAGCCCGTGCGGGTGCGCTCCGATGAACTCGGCGAGTTCGTGCTCGACCACGGCGCGGTGGTGATCGCCGCGATCACCTCCTGCACCAACACCTCCAATCCCGAGGTGATGCTGGGCGCCGCGCTGCTGGCCCGCAACGCCGTCGACAAGGGGCTGACCTCCAAGCCATGGGTGAAGACCACCATGGCGCCCGGGTCTCAGGTGGTCAACGACTACTACGACAAGGCCGGGTTGTGGCCGTACCTGGAGAAGTTGGGCTTCTTCCTGGTCGGCTACGGCTGCACCACGTGCATCGGCAACTCCGGGCCGCTGCCCGAAGAGATCTCGAAGGCCGTCAACGACAACGACCTCTCGGTGGCCGCGGTGCTGTCGGGCAACCGGAACTTCGAGGGCCGGATCAACCCCGACGTCAAGATGAACTACCTGGCCTCGCCGCCGTTGGTCGTCGCCTATGCGCTGGCCGGCACCATGGACTTCGACTTCGAGAACCAGCCGCTGGGCACCGACAAGGAAGGCAAAGACGTCTTCTTGCGTGACATCTGGCCGTCGCAGCAAGACGTCGCCGACACCATCGCCTCGGCGATCAACCAGGAGATGTTCACCAAGAACTACGCCGACGTGTTCAAGGGTGACGAGCGCTGGCGCAACCTGCCCACCCCCAGCGGCAACACCTTTGACTGGGACCAGAGCTCGACCTACGTGCGCAAGCCACCGTACTTCGAGGGGATGGCCGCTGCCCCCGCTCCGGTCAGTGACATCACCGGCGCGCGGGTGCTCGCGCTGCTTGGCGACTCGGTGACCACAGACCACATTTCCCCCGCCGGCGCAATCAAGCCGGGCACCCCGGCCGCCCAGTACCTCGACGAGCACGGCGTGGCACGCAAGGACTACAACTCCTTCGGGTCGCGACGCGGAAACCACGAGGTGATGATTCGCGGCACGTTCGCCAACATCCGGTTGCGCAACCAGTTGCTCGACGATGTCTCCGGCGGCTACACCCGCGACTTCACCCAGGATGGCGCGCCGCAGGCCTTCATCTACGACGCGGCGCAAAACTATGCGGCACAGAACATTCCGCTGGTGGTGCTGGGCGGCAAGGAATATGGTTCCGGTTCGTCTCGCGACTGGGCGGCCAAGGGAACGCTGCTGCTGGGCGTGCGGGTGGTGATCGCCGAGTCGTTCGAGCGTATCCACCGCTCCAACTTGATCGGCATGGGCGTCATTCCGCTGCAGTTCCCCACGGGGCAGTCGGCATCGTCACTCGGCCTGGATGGCACCGAGACCTTCGACGTCACCGGTATTGAAGAGCTCAACTCCGGCAAGACTCCCAAGACGGTGCATGTGAAGGCCACCAAGGACGGTGCCGACCCGATCGAGTTCGACGCGGTGGTGCGCATTGACACTCCGGGTGAGGCCGACTACTACCGCAACGGCGGCATCCTGCAGTACGTGCTGCGCAACATGCTGAAGTCGGGCTAGCCCCGAACCGTGCCCAAGGTCAGCGAGGACCATCTGGCGGCCCGCCGCCGCCAGATCCTCGACGGCGCTCGCCGTTGCTTTGCCGAGTACGGCTACGACAAGGCCACGGTCCGGCGTCTGGAACAGGCGATCGCCATGTCGCGCGGTGCGATCTTCCACCACTTCCGGGACAAGGACGCACTGTTTTTCGCGCTGGCACATGAGGATGCCGAGCGGATGGCCGATGTCGCATCCCGCGAAGGCCTCATCCAGGTGATGCGTGACATGCTGGCCGCGCCAGAGCAGTTCGACTGGCTGGCCACCCGGCTAGAGATCGCCCGCAAGCTGCGCAACGACCCGGAGTTCAGCCGCGGGTGGGCGGAGCGCTCCGCCGAGCTGGCGGCCGCGACCACCGATCGGCTACGTCGCCAGAAGCAGGCCAACAGGGTGCGCGACGACGTTCCCAACGAAGTGTTGCAGTGCTACCTGGACCTGGTTCTTGACGGGCTGGTTGCACGACTGGCATCCGGGGAGGATCCGCAACGGCTCACCGACGTTCTCGACTTGGTGGAGAACTCGTTGCGCCGCAGCTGATTTAGCGCGGCCGGGAACGGCGATTGGGCCCGCCGCGGCTACGCATCGTGGTACCGGATTCCCGCAGCATGCTGTGAACGGATCCGTACGAGCGGCCGGTGTTGGCAGCCAGATTGCGAATGCTGGCACCGGCTTCGTAGGCGTGGCGCAACTCATCCAGCAGCTGATCGCGCGTCTTCTTTGACTTTCGCATGGGCACCTCCATCGCTCCCCGGCACCTAGCGTAGAAACCCGCTGCCGCCAAAGGGCCACTTTGGACGAAATCGCCTGGCGCTATTCAGGCCAGCTCGATGAGGTCCCGGTACTCGTCGGACCAGTAGTCCTCGGTCGCGTCGGGCAGCAGCACCACGCGCTGGGGGTCGAGCGCCTCGGCCGCACCAGGGTCGTGTGTCACCAGCACCACCGCGCCCTGATAGCTGCGCAGCGCATCGAGGACCTGCTCGCGCGAGGCGGGATCGAGATTGTTGGTCGGTTCGTCGAGCAGCAGGACGTTCGCGGTGGAGGCCACCAGGCCGGCCAGCGCCAACCGGGTCTTTTCCCCACCGGAGAGCGTGCCGGCCGGTTGGTCGAGCTGCGGACCGGTAAACATGAACGCACCCAATAGCCCGCGCAACTCCTGCTCGCCGGATTCGGGTGCGGCGTGGCGAATGTTCTCCCAAACGGTCGCGTCGTTGTCGAGCGTGTCATGCTCCTGCGCGAAATAGCCGATCCGCAAACCGTGTCCAGGTTCCAGCCCGCCGGTATCGGGGTGCTCCACACCGGCCAACAAACGCAGCAGCGTGGTCTTACCGGCACCGTTGAGACCGAGCACGACCACCCGCGACCCCCGGTCGATCGCCAAGTCGACGCCGGTGAACACTTCCAGCGACCCGTAGGTCTTGCTCAGCCCCTTGACTACCAGCGGCACCCGGCCGCAGGCGGCCGGAGTGGGGAACTTGATTCGGGCCACCTTGTCGGCCACACGTTCCTCATCGAGCGCGGCCATCATCCGGTCCGCCCGGCGCAACATGTTCTGGGCGGCAACAGCTTTGGTCGCCTTAGCGCCCATCTTGGCAGCCTGGGTCCGCAGCGCGGTGGCCTTACGTTCGGCGTTAGCGCGTTCCCGGCGGCGACGTTGCTCGTCGGTAGCCCGGGCATCGAGGTACTTGTGCCAGCCCATGTTGTAGACGTCGACCTCGCCCCGAACGGCGTCCAGGAACCACACCCGGTTGACGACATCGGCGAGCAGCTCCACATTGTGGCTGATGATGATCAGCCCACCGGTATGCGCTCGCAGGAAATCGCGGAGCCAGCCAACCGAATCCGCGTCGAGATGGTTGGTCGGCTCATCGAGCAGCAAAACGGTGGACGAACCCGCGCCGGTGTCCGATGCCGCGAACAGGATGCGGGCCAGCTCCACCCGGCGGCGCTGGCCCCCGGACAAGGTACGTAGCTGCTGGGTGAGCACCCGTTCGGGCAGGCCGAGACTGGCGCAGATGCGGCTGGCTTCGCTTTCGGCGCCGTAACCGCCCAGCGCCACGAACCGCTCCTCGAGCTGGCCGTAGCGGCGGATGGCGCGGTCGCGGGCAGCGTCATCGGCCACCTCGGCCATCAGCGCCTGCTGTTTCTCCAGGTCGGTGAGCAACACGTCCAGGCCGCGGGCCGACAGCACCCGATCGCGAGCCAGCACTTCGAGGTCGCCCTCTTTCGGATCCTGTGGCAGGTATCCGATTTCACCGGCTCGGGTGACCGAACCGGCGTACGGTTCGCTCTCCCCCGCTAGGATGCGCAAGGTTGTCGTCTTGCCCGCTCCGTTGCGGCCGACCAGACCGATCCGATCGCCAGGTTGCACCCGCAAGTCCGGGCCGTCAGGCGAGAGCAGGATACGCGCGCCAGCGCGGACCTCCAGGTCCGTGGCCGTGATCACGATCTCTCTCCCTGCGTTGTGGTGTTACTTGTCATCGGTGAAAACCGCCGGCCGCTTCTCGGCGCGTGCGGCCACCGCTTCTTCGAAGTTTGCGGTCAGCAGGCGGACGAAGAGCTGGCCCAGCCCCTCGGCCTGCATGTGCCCCTCCAGGCTAGCGGCGTCTAGTCCACTCCACAGTGTGCGTTTGGTCAACTCAATTCCCGGCCTGGAGAAGGCCGCCATTCGTGCCGCGATCGCGTAACAGGTGTCCATTAGCTGACCATCGGGCACCCGGCAGGACACCAGACCAATCCGCTCGGCTTCCTCCGCGGTGACATCGCGGCCGGTCAACATGATCTCGAAGGCGCGCGAGGACCCGATGGCCCTGGGCAACAGGTAACTCAGGCCCAGCTCGCTGGCGGTCAGCCCATTGTTGATGCCGGCGGCCCGGAAGTACGCGCTGGCCGCGGCCACCCGGACATCGGCGGCCAACGCCAGGCATAGTCCCCCACCGATGGCCGGCCCGTTGACCGCGGCGATCACCGGCTGATGCAAACGCCGCAGCATCAGGATCACTTCGTCGAGCAGCTCCATCGAACGCAGCGCGTATGTCGGCCGGGTCAATCCCCCAACGTTCGGAACGGCGCCCGCTGACTTGTGATCAGCGCCAGACGAGAAGCCCCGGCCAGCCCCGGTCAGCACCACCACCCGCACCGAGTTGTCGTAGCTGACCTCCTCGAGCACCTCCTTGAGCGGCACCATGACGTCGAAGGCCATGGAGTTCATCCGCTCGGGCCGGTTGAGGGTGACTAGCGCAATGTCTGGACGCGGGTGCTCTAACAGGACCAAAGACACCCGTGAACGGTATCGCGTAGGGCCACAGCACCGCGCGTAATGCCACCATCAGCGCACCGGGGCTGCTGGCACGCTGCCAGCCGTCAGACGACTTCGTAGGACTTGAGCTGTTGCACCAGGTCCTCGAGAGCCTCCGCGGGCAGCGCGCCGGGTTGGTTGAACAGCAGCTTGCCCTTCTTGAAGGCCATCAGCGTAGGAATGGACCGGATCTGGGCGGCCGCAGCCAGCTCCTGCTCGGCCTCGGTGTCAACCTTGGCGTACACGACGTCGGGGTGAGCCTCCGAGGACGCCTGGAACGTAGGCGCGAACGCGCGACAGGGGCCGCACCAGGAGGCCCAGAAGTCGACCAGCACCATGTCGTTGTCGTTGACGGTTTCGCTGAACTTTGCAGCTGTTAAGTCTTGGGTAGCCATGTCAGCCATAACGCCGCGGCGGGGCGGGTTTGTTCCGGTCGAGCCTGCGGCGAACGCAAGCGGGGGCTAGAGCAGGCCCTTCTAGGCTACCGCCGGCTCGATCCGGTACTCCCGTAGGTGCCGCACCAGATCGTCCATGACCGCGGGGTTGGCGATGCCGGCTTGTTTGAACACCAGCTTGCCCTTCTTGAACGCCATCAATGTGGGCAGGTGTTTGACCGCCGCGGCGGAGACCAGCTCCTGCCCGGTCTCAAAGTTGACCTTGCCGTGCACGATGTCGGGGTGCTTGTCCGAGGACCCCTCGTAGGTGGGAGCGAAAACGTCACACGGTGCGCACAACGGCGCCCACACGTAGACCAACACACTGTCGTTTCCGTGGACGGTTTGCTTGAAGTTCGCTGCCGTCAGATCTTCGGTGGCCACTGGTTTCCTCACCCATCGCGCGTCGGTCCGGCATCGAGCCTACGTCGAGGGCAACCGCAGAGTTGTCCGCTTTGACCGCTTGGCTCACCAGCGCCTAGCGCACCGGCGATGCCGCGGCTCGCCAGGACCGGTTGGTCAGCAGCCGCATGCCGTTCAGCGCCACCAGCACGGTGGACCCTTCGTGACCCGCTACCCCCAGCGGTAGCGGCAACTGCCCGAACAGATCCCACAACACCAGCACACTGATGAAGGTTCCCGCGATGAACAGATTGGCGGTGACCACACGACGGGCCTGACAAGCCAGTCCGATCAGGGTCGGAATGGTGTGCAGTTCGTCGCGCACCGTGACGCCGTCGGCCGTCTGCAACGTCAGATCCGCGCCGGCACCCATGGCGACCGATGTGTGCGCCGCAGCCATGGCGGGCGCGTCGTTGACACCGTCGCCGACAACGAGCACCCGATGACCGCTGGCCTGCAGCGCCTGAACGGCTTCCACCTTCTGCTCGGGCAGCAGTGCGGCGCGTACGTCGGTGATCCCGGCGTGCTGTGCGACTCGTTGGGCCGCGCACGGGTTGTCGCCGGTGAGTAGCACCGGCGGGGCTGAGGTCAAGGCGGTCAGGGCCGCAACCGACGGTGCCGCATCCGCACGAACCTGGTCGGTGAGTCCGAGCACCCCGATGGCGACGCCGTTACGCAAGACGATGGCCGCGGTGGCACCGGCCTCCAGGATCGGGGCTAGTTCGGGCAGCGGGGCGCCCCGATAGCTGTGCGGGCTGCACACCTCGACAAACTCACGGCCGACGCTGGCCCGGACTCCGCGACCGGGCAGGGCGCGGAAGTCCTCGGCCCCCGGGATGGTGATACCACGCCGACGCACCTCCTCCACGATCGCCCGGCCCAACGGGTGCTCGCTGGATTGTTCTGCGGCAGCAGCTAATTGAAGCAATTTCTTGATACCGACATCGGCACTAAGCGGCTCGACGATGGCCAATTGCGGTAGCCCGAATGTCAATGTTCCGGTCTTGTCCAAAGCGACCACGCCGGTGTCGGCAAGGTGCTCCACGACAATCGCGGATTTGACCAGTACTCCGTGCCGGCCGGCATTAGCAATCGCCGAAAGCAACGGCGGCATGGTCGCCAGTACAACTGCGCACGGGGAGGCAACGATCATAAATGTCATCGCGCGCAACAAAACCACCTGCACCGGGGTACCCAACATCAGCGGAATGGCGATCAACGCAAGCGTGGCGATGACTACATCGATGGAGTAGCGCTGTTCGATCTTTTCAATGAACAGTTGAGTTTTGGCCTTGGTCACCGACGCTTCGGAAACCAGCTCGACGATGCGGGCCACTACCGTTTGCGACGGGTCGCGGGTGACCAGCAACTGCAAGACCCCTGAGCCGTTGACGGTGCCGGCGAACACCTCATCACCACGGCCCTTGGCAGCCGGCATGGACTCGCCGGTGATAGAGCATTGGTCGACTTCGGAGCATCCCGACAGCACCGCACCGTCGGCCGGTATGCGCTCGCCCGGGCGCACCACGACCCGATCGCCGACCACCAGCTCACTGGCCGCCACCACCTGCTCGTTGCCATCGACATCGAAGACCGTCGCCTGCTCCGGCGCCAGGTCTAATAACCCTTTGACCGAGTCAGCGGTGTGCTTGGTCGCGACATCATCGAGTGCGCCGGAGGTCGCAAAGATCACGATCAACAGCGCCCCATCGAAGATCTGCCCGATTGCCACGGCTCCGATTGCGGCCACGATCATCAGCAGATCCACGTCCAGGGCCCGATTCCGCAGCGCCTGGGCGCCGGCCCAGGCCGAACCCCATCCACCGGCCAGATAGCAGGCCAGATACGGCGTCCACCACACCGGCTCCGCAGCGCCGTTGAGCTGGGCCACCAGCCCGGTCAAGAACAGCGCCAGCGCGATTCCCGCCCAACGCACCGACATGACCGACCACAGCGCGGCACGCCAAGTCAACGGTCGAACGCTGGTGCTTGGAATGCGATCCGACCGATCTGACGAAGCCTCGGCAGCACTCACTTCAAACGCGGTCAAAGTCATTCCGGCGGCCTCACAGAGGGGTGGGAGTTCGTCAGGATGAACCGAGTCTAGGGACGCCAAGAACCCGGGAAAATCTCGATTGCATTGCGGTATGCGATTGAATTGGTCACTGCGACAAGGCAAGCCGCAATGTAAACGAAGCCGGCTTATGTCCGGCATCCTTCGTGAGCCCTAAACCGGGGACTCAGGGCAACCTCCCGCACCCATCTTCTTGGCCTCAGATGCCGCCTGAATTGCATCCTTGTTCATGCAATTTCAGCCGGGAAAGGATGCGCAATGGGCAAACAGATCCGGCAGAACTGCGGTAAAATTCTTCGGCCGCTGACGCTTCATACTGGAGGTGCGCGATGTCATTCGTGATTGCAGATACGCAGTGGGTGTCGGAGGCAGCCGGGAGCCTGGCTCGCATCGGATCACTGATCGAGACGGCGAACTCGGCGGCGGCGACTCAGGCCACCGCCGTGACGGCCGCGGCGGCCGATGAGGTCTCAGCCGCGGTCGCGTCTTTGTTCGGTTCGCACGGCCAGAGCTTCCAGGCCGTGAGCCTGCAAGCTGTGGCGTTTCATGAGCGATTCGTGCAAACACTGTTCGGCGGCGCGGCGGCGTACACCGCCGCGGAGGCTGCCAGCGTCAATCCGCTGCAGCCGCTGCTCGATGTGATCAACGCACCCACCCAGTTGCTGTTGAACCGCCCCCTGATCGGTAACGGCACCGATGGGACAGCGGCCAACCCGAACGGCTGGGCCGGCGGACTGCTCATCGGCGATGGGGGCAAGGGCTTCTCGTCAGCTACCGCCGGGGTGGCCGGTGGATCCGGTGGATCCGCGGGCCTGTTCGGCAGTGGTGGCGCCGGAGGAACCGGCGGAGGGGGCGCGCTCGGCGGCAACGGCGGCACGGGAGGGCTGCTGCTCGGCAACGGCGGGGCCGGCGGTATGGGCGGCACCGGTAGTACCGCCGGAGCCGGCGGCTCTGCCCTGCTGATCGGTATGGGCGGCGCCGGCGGTACCAGCGGTCTGGCTGGGATCGGTGGCCTCGGCGGCAATGGCGGGCTGCTGTTCGGCAACGCCGGTGATGGCGGCAGCGGCGTCTTCGGCGGTGGTAACGGTGGCAGGGCCTGGCTGCTGGGCAACGGGGGCGCGGGCGGGGACTCGAGTTCCATGGGCAACTCCGGCAATGGCGGCAACGCCGGCTTCTTCGTCGGCAACGGCGGTATTGGCGGCACCGGCGGCTCGAACGCCAACGGCGGGGTGGGCGGCCAGGCCGGGCTCATCGGCAACGGCGGGGCCGGTGGCGATGGCGGCGGAGTCAGCGGCAACGGCGGCAACGGTGGCAACGCGCTGCTGATCGGCAATGGCGGCGACGGTGGCACCGGCGGTGGCACCGGCACCGACGGTCTCGGCGGAACCCGTGGGCTGCTGTTCGGCCAGGACGGCACCAACGGCTAGTGGCAGGTCAGTCCGCCCGCGGCTGGTTACGGTTGCGTACGTTTTGCCCGCTCGGAGAGACTAAGCCCCGGAAAGCGCCGATCAGCCGAGTCGAAGGGAACTGCATTGGGGCACTACATCGCCAACGTCCGTGATCTCGAGTTCAACCTATTCGAGGTTCTCGATGTCGGCGCCGTCCTCGGCACCGGAAAGTACAGCGAACTCGATGCCGACACCGTTCGTACGATCCTGTCCGAAGCGGCGCGCTTGGCCGAGGGCCCGGTCGCCGAAACCTTTGCCGCCGCGGACCGCAACCCACCGGTATTTGACCCGGCCACCCACTCCATCAGCGTGCCCGATGAGCTAGTCAAGACCGTCCAGGCCATCAAAGACGCCGAGTGGTGGCGCCTGGGCTTGGCCGAGGAGATCGGCGGAATGCCCGCCCCTCCGCCACTGACCTGGGCCGTCAACGAAATGATCTTCTGCGCCAACCCGTCTGCGGGCTTCTTCATCCTGGGCCCGACGATGGCGCAATCGCTCTACGCCGAGGGCAACGAGGAGCAACGGCGATGGGCGGCAATGGGAATCGAGCGCGGGTGGCAGGCCACCATGGTGCTCACCGAGCCCGATGCGGGCTCTGACGTCGGCGCCGGCCGCGCCAAGGCCATCGAACAACCCGATGGCACCTGGCACATCGAAGGCGTCAAGCGGTTCATTTCCGGTGGCGACGTAGGCGACACGAGCGAGAACATCTTCCATCTGGTGTTGGCCCGTCCCGAAGGCGCCGGTCCAGGCACCAAAGGGCTGAGTCTGTTCTACGTCCCGAACTACTTGTTCGACCCCGACACTGGGGAACTCGGGCCGCGCAACGGCGTCTACGTGACCGGCCTGGAGCACAAGATGGGCCTGAAGTCCTCCCCGACCTGCGAGGTGACGTTCGGCGCCACCGACGTACCCGCGGTGGGTTACCTGGTCGGCGGGGTGCACAACGGGATCGCTCAGATGTTCACCGTGATCGAGCACGCGCGAATGACGATCGGGGTGAAGTCCTCCGGGACGCTGTCCACCGGCTACCTCAACGCACTCGCCTATGCCAAGGAGCGGGTGCAGGGCGCGGATCTGACCCAGATGACCGATAAGACCGCGCCACGGGTCACGATCATGCATCACCCCGATGTGCGCCGTAGCCTGATGACCCAGAAGGCCTACGCCGAGGGGCTGCGGGCGCTGTATCTGTATGCCGCAGCGCACCAGGACGACGCTGTTGCGCAACGGGTTTCGGGCGCGGACCACGACATGGCGCACCGCGTCGACGATCTGCTGCTGCCGGTGGTCAAGGGTGTCGGGTCGGAACGGGCCTACGAAATCCTCACCGAGTCGCTGCAGACCCTGGGCGGTTCCGGCTTCCTGTCCGACTATCCGATCGAGCAGTACATCCGCGACGCCAAGATCGATTCCCTCTACGAAGGCACCACCGCCATCCAGTCACTGGACTTCTTCTTCCGCAAGATCGTCCGTGACCACGGTCAGGCGCTGCAGTTCGTGACGGCTCAGATCACACAGACCATCGACAACGTCGATCCGTCGCTGAAACCGCAAGCCGAGCTGCTACAGACCGCGCTCGACGACGTCACCGCGATGACGGGCACACTGACCACCTACCTGATGTCGGCCGCCCAGCATCCGACCGACATCTACAAGGTGGGGCTCGGGTCGGTGCGCTACCTGCTCGCGGTCGGAGACTTGATCATCGGTTGGCGGCTGCTGGTGCAGGCCGGCGTCGCACACGCTGCGCTGGCCGACTCCCCCAGCAAGGACGACGAGGCCTTCTACAAAGGCAAGATCGCCGTGGCGACCTTTTTCGCCAAGAACATGCTGCCGAAGCTGACCGGAGTGCGGGCCGTCATCGAATCCATCGACGACGAGATCATGCGCATTTCCGAAGAAGCCTTCTGAGGCCCCTGACGTCAGAAGTCAAAAATTGTCTGCCCACCCCCGGTTGGGCAGGGCTCCGGCGTTGTTGATTAGCAGGCTTGTGAGCTGGGGGATTGTGGATTGAGGAGGTCTAGGCGGCGGTTGGCGGTCAAAGCGGTGATCCGGCAGGCTTCGGCGATGTTGTCGGCGCCGTTGAGGCGGTGCAGATTGATCGCGGTGTTGCGTAGCGTTGCTAGGACCTGTGCGCCGTTTCCGGTATGTGCCCTTTGACGGTCTTCGTCGAAGGTGACGTCGCGTATCCAGTGCAGGCTGTTCTCGATTCCCCAGTGTTGACGCATCCAGGTCATGATCGCGGTAGGGCGGGCGTGCTCGAACGGCAGGCTGCAAATGGCATAGACCACCTCCACGCTGCGCTGGTCGGTGGCGGTGATCAAGCGTTCACGAGTGATCCGGATGATTTGTTTTGCGTAGGGGAAGCCGATTCCTCGTGCAGCGGTGATGATTTGCAGGGTGCGGGTCTCGACACGGCCGTGGCCGCGGGAGTCGTCGGTAGCGGCTGCGGGCACCTCGGCCCAGGGCAGCGCGGTGATACGCGCAAATATTTTGGCTTGGTTGGACTTGACGATCATCAGGTAGTGCGACTTCAAGGTGGCGCAGATCAACTTCGCGGTGACGACCTGGGTATGCATCGCATCCACGGTGACCAGCCACCGCAAGCTACCCGGCAGCAGCGTGAGCAGGGCACGTACGCAGGGAATTTCATTGCTTTTCTCGGCGACAGCGAGTTGACCGAGCACCAATCGGGCACGGTGGGCGAACACCGACACGAGATGCGTGGCTGTCGCTTTGGCGCGTAAAGCACCACGCAGCATCTTGCCGTCCAACGCGATCGGCACCAATCCACTGGGGTCGCTGCTGGCCACGTGTGCAGTGAAGTAACTGCCCATCCTGGCGTTGAGGTCGGCGGGGTCTAGCCGAGACAAAACAGCGCGGAAGGTCTTCTCACTGGGCCGCCGGAACCGGACCCCTAATTGGGCCAACACATCATCGGGAGCGGTGGCCGCCCATGTGGCAAAACCAGCATAGCCGCGCATCCCCGCGGCAGTGGCCAGAACCGCGATCGCCAACAAAGCCATCAGCGAATACCTCCGACCGCGTGGGTCCCTCAGGTCTGGCACCGAGGCCAACACATCGAGAAACTCCGATCCGATGAGCTCGCTGCGCTCACCAGGACTCCAGCGGTCGAACACCTCTGGAACCGACGACACAGGCAATACTGAAACGGTAGGCACGGGCAACTCCAGACCAACGACGAACAGTAACCAACTCGATCGTTCTCCAGATAGCCCGTGCCTACACTCCGGCCCCAATAGCGCGGCACCAAAGATCATCAACCCAGCTCACAAGCCTGCTAATCAACAACGCCGGAGCCCTGACCGTTGTCTGATATGTCTGATATTGCACGGTGTTGAACGCGTAGCTGCTATTGCCGTAGGTGACGGCGCCCGAACCGGTGGGGGTGCCCAGAGACTGCAGATTGACGTCTTGAGGCCGGACCAACAGGCCACTGGCTCCGGTATCGACCGTCACGGCGATGCCGGGGCCCCCGCCGACCGAGATGGTCACCACTGGGTTGCCGTATTGGTCCACCCGCATCAGGATTTCGTTCGCGGGTAGCGGGGTGCCGGTGCCCGCGGCCCCGGCTTGGCCCCACAGCCAGCCCCCCAGGCCACCGGTGCCACCATCCCCGCCGCGCAGGCCGGCCCCGCCCATTCCGCCGTTGCCGATCAGACCTGCGTTTCCGCCCGCGCCCCCAGCCACGCCGGCATGCGTGCTGTTGCCACCGCTTCCGCCGTTGCCATACAACCACCCACCGGCTCCGCCGGGTGTCCCTATGCCTTGGGCGTTGGTATAGCCGTTGGCCCCGTTGCCGATCAGCGGACGTCCAGTCAACTCCAGAAATGGCCCGTTGACCAGGGCGGTCGATGCGTTGACCGCGTTCGAGAACAGCTGATTTGCGTTGGCGGACTCGGCACCGAGATATGCAGCCGCGTCGGCCGCCAGCTTGCTGGCCAACTGGTCATAGGCGGTTGCCAACTGACCTGCCAGCGCTTGGTACTGCTGACCGAAGCCTCCCAGCAGTGTTGCCGCGGCCGCAGAGACCGCATCGGCGGCCGCGGCGGTAAGTTCGGTGGTCGAAATCGCCGCCGCCGCGTTTGCCGCGTTGACCGAAGAACCGATGCCCTGCAAGTCGGCCGCCGCCGAAGTCACCAGCTCGGGCGCCACCACCAGAAGAGACACATAAGCCCCCTCACTCGCCAGCGACGGATGCCACACCTAGCCGGTAAGTCGACTTGGAACAGTGTGGTCGAAGTCACAGTCTAGATGTTGGCCACGGCCGAGCATAGGCCAGAAACAATACAGGTTAATGACCAACTGTATGGCGACAGATTGTCGGCCGGCGCGGGCCGACGGAGCGTCGAGTCAGACGGTAAAACCAAGGGCGCGCAGCTGCTCCCGCCCGTCCTCGGTGATCTTGTCCGGCCCCCACGGCGGGTTCCACACCCAGTTGATCTGCATCTCGTTGACCAGGCCGCTGCCGACCAACGCGCTGCGCGACTGATCCTCGATGACATCGGTCAGCGGACAGGCCGGCGAGGTCAACGTCATGTCGATCAGCGCGACGGTACCGTCCTCTCCTTCGGCCAGGTTCAGTCCGTAGACCAGCCCCAGATCGACGACATTGATGCCCAGTTCGGGGTCGACGACGTCGCGCATCGCCTCCTCGATGTCGGCGAGCATCTCTTCATTGGGAGCGGTGGTTTCACTCATCGCTGACCTCCTCCACGTGTTCGCCGCCTTCGGCTAGCGCATTTGCGGTAATAGCCTGGGCCAGTGCGTCTTTGAAGGCCATCCAGCCAAGCAAGGCACACTTCACCCGAGCCGGATACTTCGCGACGCCGGCAAACGCAACTCCGTCGCCCAGGACATCCTCGTCGCCCTGCACGGTTCCGCGCGAGGACACCATTTGGCTGAAGGCGTCGACGGTCTCGAGCGCCTCTGGCACCGTTTGCCCGATCACCTGCTGGGTCAGCACCGAGGTAGCGGCTTGGCTGATGGAACAACCTTGCCCGTCATAGGAAACGTCTGCAATCGTCGCCCCGTCATTGGACAGTGTGACCCGCAGGGTGACTTCGTCGCCGCAGACCGGGTTGACGTGGCTGACCTGGGTGGCGAACGGCTCCCGCAATCCACGATGCTGCGGGTGCTTGTAGTGATCGAGGATCACGTCTTGATACATCTGCTCCAGTCGCAACTTCAGCCTCTCCCAAAGAAATTCAGCGACCGCTGCACACCGGCCAACAGCCGGTTCACCTCGTCGCGGGTATTGTACACCGCGAACGACGCGCGCGCGGTTGCGGCTACGCCGAACTTGCGGTGCAGCGGCAATGCGCAGTGATGCCCGACCCGGACCGCGACGCCTTCGTCATCGAGCACCTGACCGACATCGTGGGCGTGCACCCCATCAACGACGAACGACACCGGCGACCCGCGGTTCTCCATCGACGTGGGTCCGATGATACGGACGCCCTCGATGGCCGAGAGCCCCTCGATGGCCGCGGCAACCAGGTCACGCTCGTGGGCTTCGATGACATCCATACCGATGGCGTCCAGATAGCGCGACGCTGCCGCCAATCCGACCACTTGGGAGGTCATCGGGGTGCCCGCCTCGAAGCGCTGGGGCGCGGGCGCGTACGTGCTGGCCTCCATGGTCACCGTTTCGATCATCGAACCGCCGGTGAGGAACGGCGGCATCGCCGCCAACAGCTCACGACGGCCATAGAGCACACCGATTCCGTTGGGACCCAGCATTTTGTGTCCCGAGAAGGCGGCGAAATCCACATCAAGTTTGTGAAAGTCGACCGGCTGATGCGGCACCGACTGGCAGGCATCCAAAACCGTCAGCGCCCCCACCGCTTTGGCGCGAGACACCAATTCGGCCACCGGCGCCAACGCACCGGTCACGTTCGAATGATGGGTGAAAGTAACAACTTTGACGCGCTCATCGAGCTGCAGTGAATCGAGGTCGATACGCCCCTCGTCGGTCACCGAG
Source organism: Mycobacterium pseudoshottsii JCM 15466 (assembly GCF_003584745.1). Taxonomy (NCBI): domain Bacteria; kingdom Bacillati; phylum Actinomycetota; class Actinomycetes; order Mycobacteriales; family Mycobacteriaceae; genus Mycobacterium; species Mycobacterium pseudoshottsii. Next base: position 2,479,633 of record NZ_AP018410.1, on the reverse strand, counting down.
TACCAACGCAACGTTGCCCCGGTGCGCCGGGCGAGTTCCTGCCACGGAATCAGGTTGGCGTGGTGTTCGAGTTCAGTGGTGACGATGACGTCGCCCGGGCCGATGGCTCGGTCGAACCGGCTGTCCCCCAGCACGTATGACACCAGATTGAGTGACTCGGTGGCGTTCTTGGTGAACACCAGTTCGTCGGGCTCGGCACCGACGAAGGCCGCGATGTCGGCTCGGCCCTGCTCGTAGGCGTCGGTGGCCTCTTCCATCAGCTGATGGGCACCGCGATGCACCGCGCCGTTGCACGTGATGAGAAATTCCCGCTCGGCATCGAGCACCTGCAGCGGGCGCTGCGATGTGGCACCGGAATCCAGGTAGGCCAACTGATTTCCGCTACGCATGACGCGCTGCAGGATCGGGAAGTCGGCCCGGATCGCCGCGAGGTCCAGACGCGCCACCGAGACAGTCATTTTCAGGCCCCTGCGGCCGCCGCTTGGGTAAAGCGGACGTACCCGTTCTGCTCGAGTTCGTCGGCCAGCTCGGGCCCACCGGACTCGGCGATGCGGCCGCCGACGAACACGTGGACAAACTCTGGACGGATGTAACGCAGAATGCGGGTGTAGTGGGTGATCAACAAGATGCCGCCGTGTTCTGCCTCCGCGTAGCGGTTTACCCCCTCGCTGACCACGCGCAACGCGTCGACGTCGAGGCCGGAGTCGGTCTCGTCGAGAATGGCGATCTTGGGCTTGAGTAGTTCCAGCTGCAGAATCTCATGGCGCTTCTTCTCGCCGCCGGAAAAGCCCTCGTTGACGCTGCGCTCGGCGAACACGGGGGCGATCTCGAGGGCGGCCATCGCGGCCTTGACCTCTTTGACCCAGTGCCGCAGCTTCGGCGCCTCGCCGCGGATGGCCGTCGCGGCCGAACGCAGGAAGTTCGACACCGAGACACCGGGCACCTCGACGGGGTACTGCATGGCCAGAAACAGTCCGGCTCGGGCGCGCTCGTCGACACTCATCTCCAGCACGTCGGCGCCGTCTAGCGTGATGGAACCCGATGTCACCTGGTACTTGGGGTGACCGGCGATGGCGTAGGACAACGTGGACTTGCCGGAGCCGTTGGGGCCCATCAAAGCGTGTGTCTCACCGGATTTCACGGTGAGATCGACGCCCTTGAGGATGGGAATCTCGCGCTCGCCCTCGGCGGCGTTGGGATTCTCGACGCTGACGTGCAGGTCCTTGATAATCAATGTGGTCATGAGGCTGCTGTATTTTCCGTCTTCTCTGTTGCCTGTGATTCGGTGATTTCCAGTTCGTGTTCAATGGCGCCGGTCAAGCGTTCCCGCACCTCTGGAACCGCGATTTTGGAGATGATCTCGCCGAAGAAACCACGGATCACCAACCGGCGGGCCTGCTCTTCGGGGATGCCCCGAGAGCGCAGGTAGAACAGTTGCTCATCGTCGAAACGCCCGGTCGCACTGGCGTGGCCGGCGCCGGCAATCTCGCCGGTCTCGATCTCCAGATTGGGCACCGAGTCCGCACGAGCCCCGTCGGTGAGCACCAGGTTGCGGTTCACTTCGAAGGTGTCGGTGCCGGTGGCGGCGGCACGGATCAGCACGTCACCCACCCACACGGTGTGCGCGTCCGGCAGGGCCGACCCCGGATCGCCTTGCAGTGCACCCTTGTACAGCACGTTGGACTTGCAGTCCGGCTGAGCGTGATCGACCAGCAGCCGCGACTCCAGGTGCTGGCCGTCGTCAGCGAAGTACAGGCCCAGCAGGTCGGCATCGCCCCCGGGTGCGGTGAAGCGCACGTTGGCCGACATCCGCACCACTTCGCCGCCCAATGTCACGGTCACGTGGCGCAATACCGCGTCCTTGCCCAGCTTGGCGTGATGTGCGCTCAGGTGAACGGTGTCATCAGCCCAGTCCGCGATCCACACCACGGTGAGCCGGGCACAGTCGCCGACCACGAACTCGACGTTGTCGGCGTAGGTTCCACTGCCGCGGTGGTCGACCACCACGACGGCTTCACCCAGCTCCTCGACCCTGATCTGCAGGTGCCCGTAGGCAACCGCGCCTTCACCGGGGCCGGTGATGGTGATGTTTACCGGCTCGCCCAGCTGGGTGTCCCGCCCGACGGTGACCAACGTTGCCGAGTTGAACGATGAGAAAGCCTGGGCGGCAACACGATCGGCGGGAACACCGCCCTGGCCCAACCGCTCGTCGCCGCGGCGTACCGTCTCTACCCGCAGACCGGCCTGTTCACCGACGGTGAGCTGGGCACTGCCCGAGGCAGCTGCGGAGCCGTCGTGCAGACCGCGCAACCGCTTCAGCGGAGTGAACCGCCAAAGCTCGTCGCGGCCGTGCGGAACCTCGAAGGCGTCGACGTCGAAAGATGCGAAGAGCTCACCTTTGTTCAGTGCGGCGGCCGTCGTCAGATTGTCAACGGTCATCCGACCGCACCCTCCATCTGCAGCTCGATTAGCCGGTTGAGCTCGAGCGCGTACTCCATCGGCAGTTCCTTGGCGATCGGCTCGACAAAGCCGCGCACCACCATCGCCATCGCCTCGTCTTCGGTCAACCCACGGCTCATCAGGTAGAACAGCTGGTTTTCACTGACCTTGGACACGGTGGCCTCGTGGCCCATCGTGACGTCGTCCTCGCGGATGTCAACGTAGGGGTAGGTGTCACTGCGGCTGATCGTATCGACCAGCAGCGCATCACATTTCACACTGGACCGCGACCCGTGTGCACCCTTGTTGACCTGAACCAGGCCCCGGTAGGAGGTGCGGCCGCCACCGCGCGCGACCGACTTGGACACGATGTTGCTCGACGTGTTGGGCGCCAGGTGCAGCATCTTGGCGCCGGTGTCCTGGTGCTGGTCCTCGCCCGCGAACGCCACCGACAGCACTTCGCCCTTGGCGTGTTCGCCGGTCATCCACACCGCCGGGTACTTCATGGTGACCTTGGATCCGATGTTGCCGTCGATCCACTCCATGGTGGCGCCGGCCTCGGCGCGGGCCCGCTTGGTGACCAGGTTGTAGACGTTGTTCGACCAGTTCTGAATGGTGGTGTAGCGCACCCGCGCATGCGGTTTCACGATGATCTCGACGACGGCCGAGTGCAGCGAGTCCGACTTGTAGATCGGCGCGGTGCAGCCCTCGACGTAGTGCACGTAGGAACCCTCGTCGGCGATGATCAGCGTCCGCTCGAACTGACCCATGTTCTCGGTGTTGATCCGGAAGTAGGCCTGCAGCGGGATGTCGACGTGCACGCCCGGCGGGACGTAGATGAAACTTCCGCCCGACCACACCGCGGTATTCAGCGCGGAGAACTTGTTGTCCCCGGCCGGGATCACGGTGCCGAAGTACTGCTTGAAGATCTCCGGGTGTTCGCGCAGACCGGTGTCGGTGTCCAAGAAGATGACGCCCTGGGCCTCCAGATCCTCGCGGATCTGGTGGTAGACCACCTCTGACTCATACTGGGCCGCCACACCGGCGACCAGGCGCTGCTTCTCGGCTTCCGGAATGCCCAGGCGATCGTAGGTGTTGCGGATGTCTTCGGGCAGATCGTCCCAGCTGGCAGCCTGCTTCTCGGTGGAGCGCACGAAGTACTTGATGTTGTCGAAGTCGATGCCCGCGAGGTTGGAGCCCCAATTCGGCATGGGCTTGCGCTCGAAGATGCGCAGCGCCTTGAGCCGAGTTTGCAGCATCCATTCGGGCTCGTTCTTCTTGGCGGAGATATCGCGGACCACGGCCTCGGACAACCCGCGCTGCGCGGCCGCGCCGGCCGCGTCGGAGTCCGACCAGCCGTAGCCATAGTTGCCCAGTGAGGCGATGGCCTCATCCTGGGTCAGCGGTTCGGCCGCGGTCTTGGCTTCTGGTGTGAGTGTCATGCGGACGCTCCTCCGGTGCTCGTCAGGTGTTGGCGCGGGCTGGGCGCCGGGGTTAGGGGCACGTGGGTGGTGCAGGCACAGTCTCCGTTGACGATGGTCGCCAACCGCTGTACGTGAGTGCCGAGCACCTCCGCGATGGCCTGCTGCTCGGCTTCACACAACTCCGGGAATTCCTCGGCCACATGGGACACCGGGCAGTGGTGCTGGCAGATTTGCACACCGTGGATCGGCCCACCCACCCGGGTGGTTGTGGCGACGTAGCCCGTCTTGGTCAGTGCACTGGCGACACGCTCGGCCGCCGCTTCGACCGCGGCGTCGTCAGGGCTGGCAGCGGCCGGCACACCGGCCAGGATGGCATCGATCCGGCGCCGGGCGAACGTGCGCACCGCGTCATCACCACCGATTTCACGGAGTTGGCGCATCGCCGCCGCCGCCAGGTCATCGTAGGAGTGCTCGAGCTTGGCCCGGCCTCCCGGCGTCAGCCGGTAGCGCTTGGCGGGCCGTCCACGTCCCGCCTGCTGCCACGGGGCGGCAGGCGCGGATTCGGCGTCGCCCGCGTCGATCAAGGCATCGAGATGGCGACGTACACCGGCAGCCGAGAGCCCGAGCCGGTCCCCGATCTCGCCGGCGGTGATGGATCCGGATTCCAGGAGCAACCGCACGATGGCCCTGCGGGTGTGGCCATCCGACCCGGCCACCAGAGCTGCACTGTGGGCAGCACTGAACTCCGGTTGGATTTTCACAACACCAGTGTGACGCAATTCCGGGCATCGGTCTAGCAAGGATGCCCTGGCTAGGGGGTTGCGCTGGTCACACCCGAGCGACGCGACGGCACCGCGTGGTGTGCCGCTACGCTGCTCTGATGGCAGCCCGCCACCACACGCTGAGCTCATCGATCGCCAGCTTGCACGGCGACGAGCAGGCGGTGGGCTCGCCGCTGAACGCCGCCGAACTCACCGCACTGGCACGAACTCGCCTGTTCGGGGCCACCGGAACCGTCCTGATGAGCATCGGCGCGCTGGGTGCCGGCGCCAGGCCAGTAGTCCAGGACCCCACGTTCGGAGTGCGGTTACTCAACCTTCCGTCGCGAATACAGACGGTGTCATTGACCATGACGACCACCGGTGCGGTCATGATGGCGCTGGCTTGGCTGATGCTCGGCCGGTTCGCGCTGGGCAAGCGGCGGATGTCGCGCGGGGAACTGGACCGCACGCTGGTGTTGTGGATGCTGCCGCTGCTGATCGCACCACCGATGTACAGCAAGGACGTCTACTCCTACCTGGCCCAAAGCCAGATCTCGAGGGACGGGCTGGACCCCTACCGGGTGGGACCGGCATCGGGTCTGGGACTGGGCCACGTCTTCACGCTGTCGGTCCCCAGCTTGTGGCGGGAAACGCCGGCACCCTACGGCCCCCTGTTCTTGTGGATCGGCCGCGGAATCTCGGATTTGACCGGCGAGAACATCGTCGCCGCGGTGCTCTTCCACCGACTGGTGGTGTTGATCGGCGTGGCGTTGATCGTGTGGGCAACCCCACGCCTGGCCCAACGCTGCGGGGTGGCCGAGGTCAGCGCGCTATGGCTGGGCGCGGCCAATCCGCTGCTGTTCATGCACCTGGTTGCCGGCATCCACAACGAGGCACTGATGCTCGGACTGATGCTGACCGGCGCCGAGTTCGCGCTGCGAGGTCTTGACGCGCCGCGGCTCATACCGCTTTCCGGGCGGCCCCGTCCGGCGCCCAGGCGCGCCAGTAGCGCGGAGCGCAGCCGGGCAATCAAGGCTCGTGCCGCCGCCTGGGAACCGCTGGGCATGCTGGCGGGCGGGGCGATCCTGATCGCGCTGTCGTCGCAGGTGAAGTTGCCGTCGCTGCTGGCGCTGGGCTTTATCACGATGGCATTGGCGTACCGCTATGGCGGCACGATCAAGGCGCTGCTGGTGTGCGGCAGCGCGATGTCCGCGCTGGCGCTGTCGGTGATGGCCGTGGTCGGCTGGGCCAGCGGGCTGGGGTTCGGCTGGATGTCCACCCTGGGAACCGCCAACGTGGTGCGCAGCTGGATGTCGCCGCCAACGCTGCTGGCGCTGGGCACCGGGCAGGTCGGGATCCTGCTGCGCCTGGGTGATCACACCACCGCGGTGCTGTCGCTGACCCGCGCCATGGGCGTCTTGATCATCATGGTGATGGTCAGCTGGCTGCTGCTCGCCGTGTTCCGCGGCCGCCTGCACCCGATCGGAGGGCTTGGCGTCGCGCTGGGCCTCACGGTGCTGTTGTTTCCGGTTGTGCAGCCCTGGTATCTGCTCTGGGCGATCATTCCGATGGCCGCCTGGGCCACCCGCACCGGATTCCGGGTGGCAACCATCATCATCACCCTCATCGTCGGCATCTTCGGCCCTACCGCCAATGGCGATCGGTTCGCGCTATTCCAAATCGTTGATGCCACCCTGGCCAGCGCGATCATCGTGTTGGTGCTGATGGCCCTCACCTACCACCGGTTGCCTTGGAGGGCGCTGCCGGTCGAGTCGCCCCCTCCGGCCGAGGTGACCCAACCGGCGGAAGCGAGTCAGCAGGCCGAACCAAACCAACAGGGCGAATCGAATCAGCCGGAGACCGCGGACCCGGCCGCCAAGCCTCCGGCGACCCGGCGACCGACGTCGACAACCGACGCCTACGCTGACTCGACGTGAGCTCGGACCCCAAATACCCCGCAGCAGGCCGGGGCACCGAAATCGTGGTGAGGCTGCGCGGGGTCGGCAAACAGTACGGCTCTGTGACGGCGGTCTCCAACCTCGATTTGGAGGTGCGCGCCGCAGAGGTGATGGCCCTGCTGGGGCCTAACGGAGCCGGGAAGACCACAACCGTCGAGATGTGTGAGGGCTTCGTGCGCCCGGACGCCGGCAGCATCGAGGTGCTGGGGCTGGACCCGATCGCCGATAACGCACGCCTGCGGCCCCGCATCGGTGTGATGCTGCAGGGCGGGGGCGGCTATCCGGCGGCACGCGCCGGCGAGATGCTCGACCTGGTCGCTTCCTACGCCGCCGACCCGCTAGATCCACGCTGGTTGTTGGACACCCTCGGACTGACCGATGCGGCACGGACCACCTACCGGCGCCTGTCCGGGGGACAACAGCAGCGCCTCGCCCTGGCCTGCGCCCTGGTGGGGCGTCCCGAGCTGGTGTTTCTGGACGAGCCCACCGCCGGGATGGACGCTCATGCCCGCCTGTTGGTGTGGGAATTGATCGACGCCCTGCGCCGCGACGGGGTGACGGTGGTGCTGACCACCCACCAACTCAAGGAGGCCGAGGAGCTCGCCGACCGGCTGGTCATCATCGATCATGGCGTCATGGTGGCTGAGGGAACCCCGAGCGAATTGATGCGCAGCGGCGCTAAAGACCAATTGAGATTCACCGCGCCACCGCGGCTTGACCTGTCGTTGTTGGTGTCGGCGCTGCCGGAGGATTACCGGGTCACCGAGGTGACTCCGGGCGAATACCTGGTCGAAGGCAACGTCGATCCGCAGGTGCTGGCGGCGGTCACGGCGTGGTGCGCGCGCATCGACGTCCTGGCCACCGACATGCGGGTCGAGCAACGCAGCCTCGAGGACGTGTTCCTCGATCTCACCGGTAGGAAGTTGCGATCGTGACGCAGACCAACGGCGAAGGCACCTTTCCCGTAGGCACCTTCACCCCGGACCCGCGGCCGAGTGCCGTGCCCCGGATGCTGGCCGCTCAGTTCGGTCTGGAGCTGAAACTGCTGCTGCGCAACGGTGAGCAGCTGCTACTGACCATGTTCATCCCGATCACCCTGCTGATTGGTCTGACACTGCTGCCCCTCGGCTCTTTCGGCCAGCACCGAGCCGCCACCTTTGTGCCGGTGATCATGGCGCTGGCCGTGATCTCCACCGCATTCACCGGGCAGGCCATCGCGGTGGCATTCGACCGCCGATACGGGGCACTCAAACGGCTCGGAGCAACCCCGCTGCCCGTCTGGGGGATCATCGCCGGCAAGTCGCTGGCCGTCGTCGCCGTGGTGTTCCTGCAGGCAATCGTGCTGGGCGCCATCGGCTTCGCCCTGGGCTGGCGCCCGGCGCTGGCCGCGCTGGCGCTGGGTGGCGCGGTGATTGCCCTGGGTACCGCCGGTTTCGCGGCTCTCGGCCTGCTGCTCGGCGGCACGTTACGGGCCGAGATCGTGCTGGCGGTCGCCAACCTGATGTGGTTCGTGTTCGCCGGCTTCGGCGCGCTGACGGTCGAAACCGATGTGATTCCCACCGCGGTCAAGTGGGCGGCGCGGCTCACTCCGTCGGGTGCGCTCACCGAGGCGCTGTCGCGGGCGATGGTCCTGTCGGTGGACTGGTTCGGCGTGGTTGTGCTGGCCGTGTGGGGAACGCTGGCGGCGCTGGCGGCGCGGCGCTGGTTCCGCTTCACCTGATACCCGTTCTACTACGTGACGTAGTTGTCGCTACGATCGGGCGGTGGCCCTCGGACGAGTCTTGCTGCGGTTGGTTGACCTGCTCCCCGACCCGAGCCTGCGCGTTCAGCGGATCATCGCCGCGGCCGTCATCCTGACCCAGGGCGGCATCGCCGTCACCGGCGCAATCGTCCGCGTCACGGCCTCGGGCCTGGGTTGTCCGACCTGGCCACAGTGTTTTCCCGGCAGCTTCACCCCGGTGGCGGTCGCCGAGGTGCCCCGAATCCATCAGGCCGTCGAGTTCGGAAATCGGATGATCACCTTCGCGGTGGTCATCACCGCGGCGCTGGCCGTGTTGGCCGTCACCCGGGCACGGCGGCGCACCGAGGTGCTGGTCTATGCGTGGCTGATGCCGGCCTCCACGGTGGTGCAGGCCGTGATCGGTGGCATCACGGTGCGCACCGGGCTGCTGTGGTGGACGGTAGCCATCCATCTGCTGGCATCGATGACGATGGTCTGGTTGTCGGTGTTGCTCTATGCCAAAGTCGGCCAGCCCGACGAAGGCGTTGCGCACGAACTTGTGGTCAGGCCGCTGCGCGCCCTCGCCGTGCTCAGCGCGGTGAATCTGGCCGCGGTCCTGGTAACGGGCACGTTGGTGACGGCGGCCGGCCCGCATGCGGGCGACAAGAGCCCCAGCCGGACGGTGCCGCGACTGAAAATCGAGATCACCGATCTGGTGCACCTGCACTCATCGCTGCTGGTTTCCTACCTCGCGTTGCTGGTCGGGCTGGGGTTCGGGCTCCTGGCCGTCGGCGCCACCCACGCGATCCTGCGGCGGCTGACCGTCCTGGTGGTGTTGGTTTTCGCCCAAGCCGGTGTGGGCACCGTGCAGTACTACACGGGAGTGCCCGCCGCTCTGGTTGCCGTCCACGTGGCGGGGGCCGCGGCCTGTACCGCAGCGACCGCGGCGCTATGGGCGTCGATGCGAGAACGGACCCAGGCCGAGGCCTCCCAGGGCTGACTGGACGCTCAGCGCGAACTCACGCTGGGCCCGGTCTCGGGTGGCTGTGTCCAAGCGCCGCCAGCCCAACGACGGGTCGATCAATTGCAGTTCCAGTAGCCGAGTACCGACCAGGTGGGCCCGGGCGCAGAGCAGCTCCCCCGCCTGCACGCCGGCCGCGGCGGCCGCGGCCCGCAACGCCGCAGCACCGATATCCCAGATCTCGAAGTCCGGCTCGCCCTGACGTAGCGCGTTTTCCTGGGTGGTGAACGCGTGCGAGGGCCGCCCACCCACAAAAATCAGCACCGCCTCGGGAACCGGATCACCGACGTGCACCAGCGCCGATTGTCCTGCCGCGTGGAGTTCATCGACATATTCCGCGGCCTTGGCGTGATCACTGAAACGCCGCGTGCCGGTGCCTACGCCGGGGCCGATGAACACCTGAGGTGCTGGCAGCGACCGCAACCGCTCCCCCGGCCGGCACATCTGGCTGGGTAGCATCGGCACGCCCCTGTTCGCCAGGTCGTCCAAGTAGCGCCGGTGTGCATTCCAGGCCACCACCGCGGGCGGGTTGAGCAGATTGCGGACGCCGCCGGTCCAGGCCACAAACTCGTCGAGCCGACGGGCGTAGTCGCGGGTGGCCCGCAGGATCACCAGGTCCGCGCCACTGATGTCGGGATCGTCCCACGACAACCAATGCGCGTGCAGACCGCGGCGGCGCAGGGCCGCAACCAGCCCGGCGTCGTCGCCATCACCGGCTGGTTGGTGCGGCCAACCCGCCAAGACGACGCGCGGATGGAAGACGTCCGGCCGGGCCAACTTCATGGTCGGGCATGATAGCGGCGTGCACGCAATTGAAGTCAGCCAAACAGGCGGTCCCGAAGTCCTCAGCTACGTCGAGCGGCCGCAACCCGAGCCCGGTCATGGCGAGCTGGTGATCAAGGCCGAGGCGATCGGTGTCAACTTCATCGACACCTACTTCCGGTCGGGAAGTTATCCACGGGAGCTCCCGTTCGTCATCGGCTCGGAGGTATGCGGAACCGTGGTAGCCCTCGGCCCGGGCGCCACGGCGGCCGATGCCGGCGGGATTGCTGTGGGCGACCGCGTGGTCGGCGCCTCCGCGAACGGCGGCTACGCCGAATTCTGCACTGCACCGGCGGCTCTGACCGCCAAGGTGCCCGACGGTGTCAGCGCCGAAGTGGCCGCATCGGCACTGCTGAAGGGCCTCACCGCGCACTATCTCCTGAAGTCGGTGTACCCGGTTGCCGACGGCGACGCCATCTTGGTGCATGCCGGCGCCGGCGGCGTCGGGCTGATTCTGACGCAATGGGCTACTCACCTGGGGGCACGGGTGATCAGCACCGTCTCAACTCCGGAAAAGGCCAAGCTCCCCAGGGATGCCGGCGCGGCCGAAGTGCTGGACTACCCTACCGACGCTTGGCAGTTCGGCGGACAGGTGCGCGCCCTGACTGATGGTGCCGGTGTGGCCGCCGTCTACGACGGAGTCGGGGCAACGACGTTCGACGCCAGCCTGGCCAGCCTGGCCGTACGCGGGACGCTCGCATTGTTCGGCGCCGCCAGTGGTCCCGTTCCTCCAGTCGAACCGCAACGGCTCAATGCGGCCGGCTCGGTGTATCTCACCCGTCCGTCGCTGTTCCACTTCATCCGCACCGCCGAGGAATTCAGCTGGCGGGCCAGCGAACTTTTCGACGCGATCAGCAGCGGGGTAATCACCATCGAGGTTGGCGGGCGGTATCGGCTGGCCGATGCGATGAAGGCCCATCAAGATCTGGAAGCCCGCAAGACTATTGGGTCGGTCGTGTTGTTGCCCTAGCCATTTCGGGGCAACTCGGGCAGCAACTGCCGAAGCGCCGGACGCCCCCAGACTCAGGGCCGCTGTTCCGGCGGGGTGCGGTCGTCTGGTTTGCCTGCCCCACTCGCGGCGGGATTGCCGGGTTGTTTGCTGCGCCACTGCAAAACCTCGAGAGCGACGGCAACGCGAACCGTGGTGTCCTCGAGAGGCTTGGGAAGCAGGCGCTGCGCGGTTTCGAGTCGGTGCATCAACGTGTTGCGATGGGTGTACAGCAGCCGCGCGGCACGAGATGCATTGCACTGTTGGCTGATAAAGGTCAGCAGGGTGTGTTGCAGAGCCGGGGAGGCTTCCTCGAAGTCGCCGAGCGTGTTCTTGATGAATTCATCCGCACCGTCCGGGTTCTCGGTGAGCAGGGCAATCATCTCGACGTCGCCGAAGAAGGCAACTTGCTGGGGTGAGCGCAGCCGGATCAACATGCGTGCGGCGGTAAGCGCATCGCGGCGGCTACGACGGAACCCGTCAACTCCCGGTTCGGTGGTTCCGATGGCGATGCGCACGTGCGGCAATTCGCGCATCACCTGACGAATCTGACTGCAGTCGAAGACATCTACGTCACGCACCCAGACCCAGCGTGTCGTGGCGGCAGACATGATGGCCAGCGAGCTTGCGCACCCGACGGCATTGCAGAACGCGTCCACGGCTCGGTCCAGGTCGCGGTGGTCACCGTTGGGGCGGTCACTCCAAATGATGGCGGCGGTATGCGACCGATCCAGGGGGTAACCCAACCGGGATTCGGCGGAATCGCGGCTGATGGGTGCGCCATTGAGAAGCAGCACGACAATGCGGCGGCGCTCGGCGCAGATATTGCGCGACAGCTCGTGGTGCTCGAGCTCCATTTGCGCGGCGATGCCCGCAAGCGTGGTGTCGATGAACGCCGCCGCCGACCGAAACGGCACATCGAGCAGTTCGCGCAGCTCCTGGGGGTCGGTGGTGAGGCCGAACACAATGTCGGTCCACCGCTGCCAAGCCACGTTTTGCCCGACGCGGTAGACATCGAGAGCCAGCGTGTCAAGGCCGAGGCGTACCAAATCCCTGGCCATCCGCAGCGGCTCGGCACCCAGGTTCGCCGGTACCGGGTCGCCCGGATTTCGCAGGTTGGACGCCGCGAAGTGGCGTAGGTTGGCGCGACTCGCCCGGCTGATGACGGTCGCCAAATCCGGGTTCTCGGCGATTGGCGGCGCTGCGGCCAGCGTCGCACGGTCGAATTCTTCGAGCCATTGTTGACTGGGGTTGAGCGCAACCCGCGCCGCTTCACGGATCAGGTCACGCACCCGCGGCGATAACTCGCGTGACTTCACAGGACGATATTAAGTCACTTGGGCCAAATTCATCGGCTCTTTGTACTGCATAGAGCAGCTCGCGGGACACCGGCGCGACGGCGCCAGTGGAACAACGAGTTACGGCGCTGCCGGGGTTGACGGCCCGCTAGCTGAATCGAACGGTGCTTCCCGGCAACAGCCGCTCCACCCGTCCATGGCATTCCACTTCGACCGGCGGCACATCACGCGGCTCGACGCTGATCTCCGCACCCTTCCCACTTACCCTCAGATGTAGGTGGTTACCACGGTAGTGAATCGGAAATCCAAGTGCACCAAGGTATTCCGGCCAGTGCGGGGACAACACAATGCGATCGGCACGGATCTCCAGTCCGGTGAAGCAGCGTTGCACGAAGTCCACGCTGCCGGCCATCGCGGCCAGGTGGACGCCCTCCGCGGTGGTGCCGCCCTGGATGTCGGCAACGTCGGACTCGAGCACCTGCTGAAAGAACTCTAGGGCGCGATCCCGATTGGCGCGGGCCAGCACCCATCCGTGAACCGCGGCGCTCAGCGTCGACCCATGGGAAGTACGCGCCATGTAATAGTCCACCATCTCCGGGATCTGGTCCCGTTCCATGTGGTAGCCGAGCCGGTCCAGCAACTCCCCCAGTTCGTCCGCGGACAACAGATAGAGCAGCATCAGCGCGTCGGCCTGCTTGGACGCCCGATAGCGATTGACATCGTCGTCCTCGGCTTCAAGGATGCGGTCGAGCCGCTGGATGTTGCCGTATCGCTGCCGGTAGGCGTCCCAATCCAGTTCCGCCAACTGCTCATATCCGTCAAACTGGCTGATCACGCCGTCGTGGAACGGGACGAACATGCGCCGGCTCACGTGGTCCCACTGCGCCAGCTCCTCTTCGGTCAGTGCCAGCTTTTCGTACAAATCCAACCGGTTCGGCAGCGGCATCAGCAGCAGCGCGTCGATCGCCCGCAGGATCACCCAGGCCGCCATCACATTGGTGTACGCGTTGTCGTCCACGCCGTCGTAGGGCCGGTCGGGGTAACCGGAATGGAATTCATCGGGTCCGATGACGCCCTTGATGTGGTACCGATCGCGCTCGGCATCATAGGTCGCCCTACTCACCCAGAATCGGGCTATCTCGGCCATCATCTCGGTCCCGTAATCGATCATGAACGCGAGATCGCCGGTGACTTGGTAGAACTGCCAGACGTTGTATGCGACGGCGATGCCGATATGGTGCGCACGGTGGCTGGCATCGGGTATCCATCGGCCCGACCGCGGGTTCAGGTGCTGCTCGGGGCTTTCCTCTCGCCCGTCGCTGCCGGACTGCCACGGATACATCGCACCGCGGTAGCCGGCCAGTTTGGCCGCGCGCTGGGCCTCGAGCAGGCGCCGGTAGCGATACAGCAGCAGCGATCGGGTCACCGCGGGAAGGCGCAGGTTCAGCACCGGGAAGATGAACAGCTCGTCCCAGAAAATGTGTCCCCGGTAGGCCTCACCGTGCAGCCCGCGGGCTGGGACTCCGACATCGAGATCCGCACTGTTGTAGGACACCGTCTGCAGCAGGTGCAGCAGGTGCAGGCGCAATACGCGCAGTTCTTCGGTGTGGTTGGAGAATTCGATCGACAACCGTTCCCATAGATGCGACCAGGCAATCCGGTGGGCGTCACAAATCTCGGCAAACCGTCCCTGGCGACCGAGTCGGCGCTCGGCTCCGATGGCCGGGTGTGAGGTGGCCACATCAAGCCCGCTCACCAAGGTGACGATCTTCTCCACGGTCAACGGCTGGCCCAGTTTGGCCTCGGTGAAGATCTCGTGGCCGATTTCGAATTCCTCGTCGAGCAACCGGTACGTTGCCGCGACCGGCTCGTCCGCGCGCCACAGGCTGGTCCTGGCCGCCACCGCGACCGGGATCTTCGACTGCGTGGTCTCCACGGCCATCGACACCGAATTCTCAGACAGCACAGCCTTTTGCAGACCCTGCAGATGATTGCTGGCCAGATTTCGGTACCGCTCCACCCCGGAATTGCGGACGTTGCCGTCGATGGTGGACCGGATTTCGATCGTCCCCGACCAGTCGTGGCCGACGATGGTGGTTTGCAGCGCCGCCACATGCGCCTGGTTCATCGAAACGAAGCGGTGCTGGGTTACCGAACTGGTGCGCCCGGCGTCGTCACGGAAGGTCAGCTCCCGGGTCAGCACCGCACCGCGCAGGTCAAGCGTCTGACGGTAGGACAACAACGTCACCGCGTCGACGTCAAACCAGTCGCCGCCGTCGATCCGGAAGGTCAGTGGCAGCCAGTTGGGCAGGTTCACCAGGCTTTCGTGAGCTGTCCTGGTACCCCCGATCAGGTCGTCCAGCCGGTTGAACACGCCGCCGGCATATGTTCCCGGATAGTGGACCTGCCCCGCCTTCGATTCGGGTGCGGCACCGCGGGTGGCGAAGTAACCGTTGCCGACGGTGCACAGCGCTTCGCGCAGCTTCTCGTTGGGCGGATCGTAGCCTTCGAATGTGAAAGTCCAACCGCGCGACTGCGTCTCGTGCGCATGCGCCAGCCACCCGGCGCCGCGTCGAACGAAGTCACGGACTTCGTTTGGGTTGCGCAGCGTGAAGTTGGCGGCGGTGGGTCGGTCACCGTCCTCGTCGTGACGGACCACGATCCCCACGCCGCTGAACCGCAGCGCATCGAACGCGTCCTCATCGGTGAGGTCATCACCCACGTACATCGGCAGCACCCGCGAGTCTTCGAAGATGAGCGAGCGAATCCAGGCCAGCGCGGCACCCTTGTCCCAGTCGATGTCGGGTCGCAGCTCGACGACCTTGCGGCCACTGGTCACCCGAAGGCCATATTCGCGGCGGTATCGGTGGGTGGTCGCGATCACCTGGGCCACGTGCTCACGGGCGACATTGCGATAGTGCACCGCGACGCCAAAACGCTTGTGTTCGACACTCACGCCCGGGATCTGGGCCAGCTCGTGACGAAGGTCCTTGGCCGCACTCGCCAGCACGTCAACCGCGGCGGCGGCCGCCTCATGCTGGTGGTGAGTACCGTCAGGCGCGATCAGCTCGAAGCCGTGGCTGCCCGCGTACCAGATGCCCGGTACCCCTACCCGGTCGCGGATGTCGGTCAAATCGCGGCCGGACAGAATCGCGACCGGGCATTGGGTCGACAAGTGCGCCAGCGCCTCGGCGGCGCCATCGACCAGGGTGGCGGCATCGGGCTCCGACACGATTTCGGACAGCGTGCCGTCGTAGTCCATACAGACGAACAATTGCCGACCGGCGACCATCCCGATCACCTGACCGTAGGAATCCAGCGCGTTGGGGCACTGAGATAGGCGTTCGTCGCCGGTACGCACGGTGACTTCGGCAAGATCGGCAGCGACGACGTCCGCGCCGCGGCGCAGGAGTTCCTCGGCCCGCCCGTCCCGGTCAAATCCGATGACGAAGGCGAAGCCGCACTCGCGGGCAGCCTCCACCCCGCCATCCATGCCGGCCACGACTGCCAACCGTTGGACAGCGGCCCCCAACTTGGCGGCGGCAGCCGAGAGGCCGACGCAGTAGGGCTTCGCCCGCGAGGCTTCTGGCGGTGCACTGACTTGCTCTGGCTCGAACAACCCTGCCGCATCGAGCACTCGCACGCTCTCATCCGCGGGCGAATAGACGGCGGTTCCCACTCCGACCTGCCAGAGCTTTCGGGCCAGTGCGACGGTCGGCTCCCAGATCGACTGTTCGTGTCCGTCCCCGTCGAGGACGAAGATCACTCCATCGTGGCGACGCGGATCGATCGTGAACGACTTCATCTTGGCGATCCCCTAGCCCGAGTGTGTTGTCGCCCCATGGTCGCGCGCACCCGCAGCGAAATGAACGTCTTCGCACCCATCGGAGCACTTCGGCCAAGGATTGGTGACAAAAGTCCCGGCCGCTGACCCCATCCTGCTGGGCGCACAGCGCTACCCGGCCTAGTAAGCGCGCTACCTCCAACCCGCTAGTTGGCTCCCCGGGATGCAGGGCTCCGGCGTTGTTGATTAGCAGGCTTGTGAGCTGGGTTGATGATCTTTGGTGCCGCGCTATTGGGGCCGGAGTGTAGGCACGGGCTATCTGGAGAACGATCGAGTTGGTTACTGTTCGTCGTTGGTCTGGAGTTGCCCGTGCCTACCGTTTCAGTATTGCCTGTGTCGTCGGTTCCAGCAGGGCTCCGGCGTTGTTGATTAGCAGGCTTGTGAGCTGGGGGATTGTGGATTGAGGAGGTCTAGGCGGCGGTTGGCGGTCAAAGCGGTGATCCGGCAGGCTTCGGCGATGTTGTCGGCGCCGTTGAGGCGGTGCAGATTGATCGCGGTGTTGCGTAGCGTTGCTAGGACCTGTGCGCCGTTTCCGGTATGTGCCCTTTGACGGTCTTCGTCGAAGGTGACGTCGCGTATCCAGTGCAGGCTGTTCTCGATTCCCCAGTGTTGACGCATCCAGGTCATGATCGCGGTAGGGCGGGCGTGCTCGAACGGCAGGCTGCAGATGGCATAGACCACCTCCACGCTGCGCTGGTCGGTGGCGGTGATCAAGCGTTCACGAGTGATCCGGATGATTTGTTTTGCGTAGGGGAAGCCGATTCCTCGTGCAGCGGTGATGATTTGCGGGGTGCGGGTCTCGACACGGCCGTGGCCGCGGGAGTCGTCGGTAGCGGCTGCGGGCACCTCGGCCCAGGGCAGCGCGGTGATACGCGCAAGTATTTTGGCTTGGTTGGACTTGACGATCATCAGGTAGTGCGACTTCAAGGTGGCGCAGATCAACTTCGCGGTGACGACCTGGGTATGCATCGCATCCACGGTGACCAGCCACCGCAAGCTACCCGGCAGCAGCGTGAGCAGGGCACGTACGCAGGGAATTTCATTGCTTTTCTCGGCGACAGCGAGTTGACCGAGCACCAATCGGGCACGGTGGGCGAACACCGACACGAGATGCGTGGCTGTCGCTTTGGCGCGTAAAGCACCACGCAGCATCTTGCCGTCCAACGCGATCGGCACCAATCCACTGGGGTCGCTGCTGGCCACGTGTGCAGTGAAGTAACTGCCCATCCTGGCGTTGAGGTCGGCGGGGTCTAGCCGAGACAAAACAGCGCGGAAGGTCTTCTCACTGGGCCGCCGGAACCGGACCCCTAATTGGGCCAACACATCATCGGGAGCGGTGGCCGCCCATGTGGCAAAACCAGCATAGCCGCGCATCCCCGCGGCAGTGGCCAGAACCGCGATCGCCAACAAAGCCATCAGCGAATACCTCCGACCGCGTGGGCCCCTCGGGTCTGGCACCGAGGCCAACACATCGAGAAACTCCGATCCGATGAGCTCGCTGCGCTCACCAGGACTCCAGCAGTCGAACACCTCTGGAACCGACGACACAGGCAGTACTGAAACGGTAGGCACGGGCAACTCCAGACCAACGACGAACAGTAACCAACTCGATCGTTCTCCAGATAGCCCGTGCCTACACTCCGGCCCCAATAGCGCGGCACCAAAGATCATCAACCCAGCTCACAAGCCTGCTAATCAACAACGCCGGAGCCCTGCGGGTCACCTGAACAGCCGGGATGCCAAGAAGCGGCCCTGGGTGAATTACATACCCAACTCAAAAAAGTTGGTGTGACGCTGAAGACCACCGTTCTGACGAAGGCATGGCCGAAGTTTTTCCCCCATGTGTCGCAATCCGCGATCGCGAACGGCTTCTACGACGATCTGGAGTCGCTGCAAGGCCAGGGTGACATTTTCTACCTCGGCGGCGCCCCGGGTTTCGAGAGTCTCGAGCACACGATCACCTATAGCTACGGGCTGGTCGACCAGCATTTCCCGGCAATCCGCTCGGGCAGCTAGCGATCGATCACCGAAAGGCAGCGGGAAATACCGGTTGAGATTCACCACGCCGGGCCGGTGCCACCGGTGCGCTGCACGGTTAGCCGAGCAGCGTCGGCAGCCCGATCGCCGAGTCGACGGCCAGCGCGCAGAACACCAACGCCAGGTAGTTGTTGGATTGCAGGAACAACCGCAGCGGCTTGACCGCCTCGCCGGCGCGCACTCCGGCGTAGAGCTGATGCGCCATGGTCAAAAACCACGCCCCCGCCACCGCGGCAACCGCCGCGTAAAGCCACCCAGCCGCCGGCGTCAGCGCCAACGTTGCCAACACGGTCAGCCAGGTATAGATCAGGATCTGCTTGGTTACCTGACGTTCGGTCGCCACGGCCGGCAGCATCGGCACGCCGGCCTCTTTGTAGTCGTCCTTGTACCGCATCGCCAACGCCCAGGTATGCGGCGGCGTCCAGAAGAAGATGATCGCGAACATCGCCAGCGCCGGCCAGGCGAGGGTGCCCGTGACCGCGGACCAACCGATCATCACCGGCATGCACCCGGCGGCCCCGCCCCACACCACGTTTTGCGACGTGCGGCGCTTGAGCAACAGCGTGTAGATGAACACGTAGAACGCCACGGTGGCCAGGGCCAACAGCCCGGACAACAGATTGGCACTCAACCACAGCCAGAAGAACGAAATCACGGTCAGCGCCAAACCGAAGATCAGCGCGCTTCTGGTCGGCACCGCGGCTCGTGCGAGCGGGCGGCGCGCCGTGCGCTTCATCACCTTGTCGATATCGGCGTCGGCCACACAGTTGAGCGTGTTGGCGCCGGCGGCAGCCATCATGCCGCCGATCAGCGTGTTCGCGATGATCAACCGATGAACGGCACCGCGGTCGGCCAGCAGCATCGCCGGGATCGCGGTAACCAACAACAGTTCGATGACCCGCGGCTTGGTCAACGCCAGATAGGCCAGCACCGTACCGAGCACGCGGCTCCTCCACGTGCCGGTACCCGGCTCGCTACGCTGCCGGGCGGTGCCAGCTACCTGGCCCGGCGCGACGCGCCCGTGAACGCTCACGCAATAACTCCTCGAGGATTCGCAGCCGCGCACAGCTTCTACTACGCACGATGGTAGACGGCACCACCACAGCAGCACTGCCGCAGGGTCGATTCACAGTAATTTCCCCGCCAGAACGGCACTGTCTGTAACGCCGCTGTGGCCGGCAGGATATTTTCACTGTGCTTATCCGAGCTTTTCCTGACAGGCCCGATGGGTACTCCAGATCGAGGCCTGCAACCACCTGCAATCCCACACTAGGGTGGGGTTGATCAGTTTGATGACCCTGAGAACTGAGGACTGTATTTGTGACCACTCTCGAAGAGATCTCTGCGCTCACCCAACCGCGCCATCCCGACGACTGGACCGAGATCGATTCGGCTGCGGTTGACACGGCCCGAGTGCTGGCAGCCGACGCCGTGCAAAAGGTCGGCAATGGACACCCGGGAACGGCGATGAGCCTGGCCCCGCTGGCCTACACGTTGTTTCAGCGCGCGATGCGCCACGACCCCAGCGACACCACTTGGTTGGGCCGGGACCGGTTCGTCCTGTCCTGCGGACACAGCAGCCTGACCCTCTACATACAGCTCTACCTGGGCGGCTTCGGGCTTGAATTGTCCGACATCGAGTCGCTGCGCACCTGGGGGTCCAAGACTCCCGGGCATCCCGAGTTCCGCCACACCGCCGGGGTGGAGATCACCACGGGTCCGCTGGGCCAGGGCCTGGCTTCAGCGGTGGGCATGGCCATGGCGGCACGCTATGAGCGTGGCCTGTTCGACCCCGACGCCAAACCCGGAACCAGCCCCTTCGACCATCACATTTACGTGATCGCCTCCGACGGTGACATCGAAGAGGGAGTCACCTCCGAGGCGTCGTCTCTTGCGGCCGTTCAACAGCTGGGCAACCTCATCGTCTTCTACGACCACAACAAGATCTCGATCGAGGACGACACCAACATCGCGCTGTGCGAAGACACCGCTGCTCGCTACCGCGCCTACGGCTGGCACGTGCAAGAGGTGGAGGGCGGCGAGAACGTCACCGGCATCGAGGAGGCGATCGCCAACGCGAAGGCGGTCACCGATCGGCCCTCGTTCATCTCGCTGCGCACCATCATCGGCTACCCGGCGCCGAACATGATGAACACGGGCAAGGTGCATGGTGCGGCGCTTGGTGACGAGGAAGTGGCGGCCGTCAAGACAGTCCTCGGATTCGATCCCAACAAGGCGTTCGAAGTGCGCGAAGACGTCATCACGCACACCCGCGGGTTGGTGGCGCGCGGCAAGGAGGCGCACGAAAGCTGGCAGGCCGACTTTGAGGCCTGGGCGCAGCGGGAACCGCAGCGCAAGGCCTTGCTGGACCGTCTGACGGCCCAGCAGCTGCCCGACGGCTGGGATGCCGACATGCCGCGCTGGGAGCCCGGTTCCAAAGCACTGGCCACGCGGGCAGCGTCCGGACAGGTGCTGGCCGCGATCGGCCCCAAACTCCCCGAGTTGTGGGGCGGTTCGGCTGACCTTGCCGGCAGCAACAACACCACCATCAAGGGCGCGGACTCATTCGGCCCGCCAGCGATCTCTACCGATGACTACACCGCGCACTGGTACGGCCGCACGCTGCACTTCGGTGTTCGCGAGCACGCGGTGGGCGCCATCCTCTCCGGGATCGCGCTGCACGGACCCACCCGCGCCTACGGTGGCACGTTCCTGCAGTTCTCCGATTACATGCGCCCGGCAGTGCGGCTGGCGGCACTGATGGACATCGACCCCATTTACGTCTGGACCCACGATTCGATCGGACTGGGTGAAGACGGCCCGACCCACCAGCCGATCGAGCACCTTTCGGCGTTGCGCGCGATCCCCCGGCTCGCGGTGGTGCGCCCGGCCGACGCCAATGAGACGGCGTACGCCTGGAGCACGATCCTGGCCCGGGGCGCCACCAGCGGTCCGGTCGGGCTGATCCTGACCCGGCAGGGTGTGCCGGTGCTAGCGGGCACCAACGCCGAGGGCGTTGCCCGCGGTGGCTACGTGCTCAGCGATGGCGCCGATGGTGACTCGTCCGAAGACCCCGACGTCGTTTTGATCGCCACCGGTTCCGAGGTGCAGCTTGCGGTCGAAGCACGGAAGTTGTTGGCGGATAACGACATCATCGCGCGAGTGGTATCGATGCCGTGCGTGGAGTGGTTTGAGTCCCAGCCTGAGGAATACCGCGACAGCGTGTTGCCGCCGTCGGTTTCGGCCCGGGTGGCCGTCGAGGCCGGCATCGCACAGTGCTGGCACAAGCTGGTCGGTGACACCGGCAAGATCGTTTCGATCGAGCACTACGGAGAGTCCGCCGACTACAAGACATTGTTCCGCGAGTACGGCTTTACCGCCGAAGCTGTTGCCGCTGCCGCGGAACGAGCATTGGAAAATTGAGAAAGGGTGGTTCAGATGGCCAGTCAGAACCCAAACCTCGCCGCACTCAGTGCCGCGGGCGTATCAGTGTGGCTCGATGACTTGTCCCGCGACCGGTTGCGCTCAGGCAACCTGCAAGAGCTGATCGACACCAAGAGTGTCGTCGGCGTGACCACCAACCCGTCCATCTTCCAGAAGGCGTTGTCGGAAGGCCACGACTACGACGCCCAGGTTGCCGACCTCGCCGAACGCGGCGCCCATGTCGACGCCACCATCCGCACCGTCACCACCGACGACGTGCGCAACGCCTGCGATGTGCTGGCCCCCCGGTGGGAGGCCTCCGGGGGGGTCGACGGGCGGGTGTCGATCGAGGTCGACCCGCGGCTGGCGCACGAGACCGACAAGACAATCCAGCAGGCTGTCGAGCTGTGGAAGATTGTCGACCGGCCCAACTTGCTCATCAAGATCCCGGCGACCAAGGCCGGCTTGCCGGCTATTGCCGCCGTTCTGGCCGAAGGTATCTCGGTCAACGTCACGCTCATCTTCTCCGTCGACCGCCACCGCGGGGTGATGGATGCCTACTTGACCGGTATGGAGAAGGCCGCCCAAGCCGGACACGATCTATCCAAGATTCATTCGGTGGCATCGTTTTTCGTCTCCCGCGTGGATACCGAAATCGATAACCGACTGGAACAGATCGGCTCCGCGGAGGCTCTCGCGTTGCGCGGTCAGGCCGGTGTCGCCAACGCCCGACTCGCCTACGCGGCCTATCAAGAGGTGTTCGAAGGCGATGCGCGCTACCAAGCGCTCAAGGAACGTGGTGCCCGGGTGCAGCGCCCCCTGTGGGCGTCCACGGGCGTGAAGAACCCCGACTACTCCGACACCCTCTACGTCACCGAGTTGGTTGCACCGCACACGGTCAACACGATGCCGGAGAAGACCCTCGACGCTGTCGCCGATCACGGTGTGGTCAAGGGAGACTCGATCACTGGCACTTCCGGCGATGCCCAACAGGTATTCGACAAGCTCGAGGCGATCGGCATCGATCTGTCCGACGTGTTTGACGTGCTGGAGAGCGAAGGCGTGGAGAAGTTCGAGGCGTCGTGGAAAGAGCTGCTTGATGCAACGCAGGCGCAGCTCGACGCGCTCGCCAAATGAGCTCGCCTCACTCTGAGTCCGGGGTCGCGCAGTGGCAGAACCCATTGCGCGACAAGCTGGATAAGCGTCTGCCTCGCATCGCCGGTTCTTGCGGCATGGTGATTTTCGGTGTTACCGGCGACCTGGCCCGCAAGAAGGTGATGCCGGCCATCTACGATCTGGCCAACCGCGGGCTGCTACCACCTACGTTTGCACTGGTCGGCTTCGCCCGCCGGGACTGGGATACCGAAGATTTCGGCCAGGTGGTCTACCAAGCGGTCAAGGAGCACTGCCGAACCCCGTTCCGGCAGGCGAACTGGGACCGGCTGGCCGAGGGATTCCGTTTCGTCTCAGGATCTTTCGACGACGACGAAGCGTTCGGCCGGTTGGCCGAGACATTGGAGAAGCTCGACACCGAGCGCGGCACCGGCGGCAATCATGCCTTTTACCTCGCGATTCCGCCCAAGTCCTTTCCCGTGGTCTGCGGCCAACTGCACAAATCCGGGCTGGCGCGCCCGCAGGGCGACAGGTGGAGCCGGGTCGTCATCGAAAAGCCGTTCGGCCACGATCTGCAAAGCGCGCGCGACCTGAACAGGGCGGTCAATGCGGTGTTCCCGGAGGAATCGGTCTTCCGCATCGACCACTACCTGGGCAAGGAGACGGTTCAGAACATCTTGGCGCTGCGGTTCGCCAACCAGCTGTTTGATCCGATCTGGAACGCGCACTACGTCGACCACGTGCAAATCACCATGGCCGAGGACATCGGACTGGGCGGACGCGCCGGTTATTACGACGGCATCGGCGCGGCCCGCGATGTCATTCAGAACCACCTGATGCAGTTGTTGGCGCTGACCGCAATGGAAGAACCGGTCAGCTTCAATCCGACCGCCCTGCAGACCGAGAAAATCAAGGTGCTCTCCGCCACTCAACTTGCCGAGCCGCTCGACGAGACCACCAGCCGCGGCCAGTACACGGCCGGTTGGCAGGGCGGCGAGAAAGTGGTCGGTTTGCTCGACGAGGAGGGGTTTTCCAAGACCTCGACCACCGAGACCTTCGCGGCCATCACGCTCGAGGTGAACAGTCGCCGCTGGGCCGGCGTTCCGTTCTATCTTCGCACCGGAAAACGGCTGGGCCGCAGGGTAACCGAGATCGCACTGGTGTTCAAGCGGGCTCCGCACCTTCCGTTCGATGCCACCATGACCGATGAGTTGGGCACCAACGCGCTGGTGATCCGCGTTCAGCCGGATGAGGGAATGACGCTGCGGTTCGGTTCGAAGGTGCCGGGCAGCGCGATGGAAGTCCGCGACGTCAACATGGACTTCTCGTATGGCTCAGCGTTCGCCGAGGACTCGCCGGAGGCCTATGAACGGTTGATCCTTGATGTGCTGCTCGGCGAACCGTCCCTTTTCCCGGTCAACGCGGAAGTCGAATTGGCTTGGGAGATCCTGGATCCGGCGCTGGATAATTGGGCGTCCAGCGGCAAGCCCGACCCCTACGAAGCCGGCACCTGGGGCCCGGAATCGGCATTCGAGATGCTGCGACGCACCGGCCGGGAATGGCGACGGCCGTGATCCCCGCCAGCGACGATGCAGAGCGAAGCGATGAGAAGGAGCGGCGCAGATGATCGTCGACCTGCCCGACACCACCACCACCGCGGTCAACAAGAAGCTCGATGAGCTTCGCGAAAAGATCGGTGCCG
This sequence comes from Mycobacterium pseudoshottsii JCM 15466, assembly GCF_003584745.1. Taxonomy (NCBI): domain Bacteria; kingdom Bacillati; phylum Actinomycetota; class Actinomycetes; order Mycobacteriales; family Mycobacteriaceae; genus Mycobacterium; species Mycobacterium pseudoshottsii. Next base: position 2,455,083 of record NZ_AP018410.1, on the reverse strand, counting down.
TCACGATGGGGCGGGTCTTGACGCTGATCATCGTGCCGGACAGCGAGACCATGGTCGAAGAGTCCATCGACGCGGCCAACGATGCCAGCCATGAACATCCCAGTCGCATCATCGTGACGATGAGGGGCGACCCATACGCCGACGAACCGCGTCTGGACGCACAATTGCGCGCGGGTGGGGACGCCGGGTCCGGCGAGGTCGTGGTGCTGCGGCTATCCGGGCCGCTGGCCGGCCATGCCGAAAGCGTCGTCACCCCGTTCCTGCTGCCCGACATCCCGGTGGTTGCCTGGTGGCCTGACATCGCCCCGGCCGTGCCTGCGCAAGATCCACTGGGCAAGTTGGCGATTCGGCGCATCACCGATGCGACCAACGGGATCGACCCACTGTCGGCGATCAAGAGCCGGTTGCCCGGATACACCGCGGGCGACACCGATCTGGCCTGGAGTCGGATCACCTATTGGCGGGCGCTGTTGACCTCGGCCGTCGATCAGCCGCCGCACGAGCCGATCGTGTCCGCGCTGGTTTCCGGATTGCGGACCGAGCCGGCGCTCGACATCCTGGCCGGCTGGCTGGCCAGCCGGATCGACGGTCCGGTGCGCCGCGCGGTGGGCGAGCTCCGAGTGGAGTTGGAGCGCCCCAGCGAAAACATCGTGCTCAGCCGGCCGCAAGAAGGGATCACCGCAACCCTGAGCCGCACCGCCAAGCCCGATGCCCTGGTTCCGTTGGCGCGCAGGGTCGTCGGGGAGTGTCTGGCCGAAGATCTGCGCCGGCTCGACGCCGACGAGATCTACTTCGCCGCCCTGGAGGGCATCAAGAAAGTGCAATACGTGTGAGCCTGGACGTCGAGATCTTCCCTGACAGCGACATGCTGATCGGAGCCGCTGGACAACGCCTGATCCAGACCATCGGCAGCGCGGTGGCCGAGCGTGGACAAGCCCTGATCGTGCTGACCGGCGGCGGCAACGGTATTGGGCTGCTGCGGTATCTGGGCAGTCAAGGCCCGCAGATCGACTGGTCCAAGGTTCATCTGTTCTGGGGCGACGACCGCTACGTTCCCGAGGATGACGACGAGCGCAACGACAAGCAGGCGCGCGAGGCATTGCTCGATCACGTTGACATACCGGCGAGCCAGGTGCACCCGATGGCCGCCAGCGACGGCGAGTTCGGCGCCGACCTGGACGCCGCGGCCCTGGCCTACGAACAGGTACTGGCGGCCAGTGCAGTCCCCGGAAACCGGGCGCCGGACTTCGATGTGCACCTTTTGGGCATGGGGCCAGAGGGCCATATCAATTCGCTTTTCCCGGGCACTCAGGCCGTGCGTGAGACCACCCGTCTGGTGGTCCCGGTCGGCGACTCCCCCAAACCACCGCCACAACGAATCACCCTGACGCTTCCGGCAATTCAGCGTTCACGCGAAGTCTGGTTGATGGTTTCCGGTGGGACCAAAGCGGAGGCGGTGGCCGCTGCCATCGGCGGTGCGGACCCGGTGTTGTTGCCGGCGGCGGGTGCCATCGGGCGCGAAAGCACGCGCTGGCTGCTGGACCGCGATGCCGCGGCCAGGCTGCCTGGCTGACATCAGGGCTGTCGCCGCACGGTGAGTTATCCCTTGTCAAGGGGTGATAATGACCGTTATGGCAGATAGAGGCGGCCGCCCGACGCCAGCTCGACAGCGGATGAAGACCCTGACCCAGGCGGCGTTGAACGCCGACAAGACGGTGGAACAGGTCGAAGACGTACTCGACGGATTGGGTAAGACCATGAACGAGCTGAACAGCTCGTTGTCGGCCCTCAACGCCACGGTCGAACGCCTGGAGGGCGGCCTGGATCACCTGGAGGGCACGCTGTCCAGCCTGGACGAGCTGGCCAAGCGCCTCATCGTGCTGGTGGAACCGGTGGAGGCCATCGTCGATCGGATCGACTACATCGTCAGCCTGGGGGAAACGGTGATGTCCCCGCTGTCGATCACCGAGCACACCGTTCGTGGATTCCTGGACAAGCTGCGGAATAGAACAGCGTACTAGAACGCCCGTCCAGGTTTGGGCCGTTCCGGCAAATTAGTGCGGACCGGTCACGACAATTCGGCATTTGGCCGGGAAAAACCGCATACACTGCGGCGATGTCGGCAGTACTAGTGGTGGCCCCGGAGGCGTTGAGCGCGGCGGCAGCGAACATAGCGGGAATCGGTTCGTCACTGGGTGCGGCCAATGCGGCCGCGGTGACCCCGACCACCACGGTGCTGGCCGCTGGCACCGACGAGGTCTCGGGGGCCATCGCAACCCTGTTCTGCGGCTACGCCCGCGACTACCAAAACCTCAGCACCCAGCTGGCCGACTTTCACCAGCAGTTCCTGCAGGCCCTGACCGGAAGCGCAAACTCCTACACGGCCGCCGAAGCCGCCAACACCAACCCATTACAAGCCCTCGAACAGCAACTACTCGCCGCGATCAACGCACCCACCCAAACCCTGCTGGGCCGCCCCCTGATCGGCAACGGCGCCAACGGGGCGCCCGGCCAAAACGGCGCCGACGGCGGACTGCTGTGGGGCACCGGCGGCACCGGCGACGCCACCCACCCGGCCGGCGGCAACGGCGGCAACGCCGGACTGATCGGCAACGGCGGCGCCGGCGGCACCGGCTACAGCCCGGCCACCGGCACCGGCGCCGGCGGCGGAGCGGGCGGCAGCGGCGGACGCGGCGGCTTCTTTTTCGGCAGTGGCGGCGCCGGCGGGGACGGCGGTGCCGGCGCTGGCGGCACCAGCCCTGGGGGCCAAAGCGCCGGCGCGGGTGGCAACGGCGGCAGCGGCGGTGCAACGGGGCTGTGCGGCACTGGCGGCGCCGGCGGCAAAGGCGGGTCGTCAGGCGCTACCGCTAGCCTCGGCGGGATCGGGGGCAGCGGCGGCGCCGGTGGTGACGGCGGGTGGATGTACGGCGACGGTGGGGCGGGCGGCGCTGGCGGCAAAGGCGGCACGGGCGGTCAGGGCTTGGGCATCGGCGGCATCGGCGGCATCGGCGGCGACGGCGGCGGCGGGGGCGATGGAGGCGCGGGCGGCAATGGCGGCTGGGTGGTCGGCAACGGCGGCATTGCCGGCGCGGGCGGCCACGGCGGCACTGCGGGCTCCGGCGGCCAGTCCAGCGGCAACGCCGATGGCGGTGACGGCGGCAACGGCGGAGCCGGCGGCACCGGCGGACGGCTGCTCGGCAGTGCCGGTGACGGCGGCGGCGGCGGAGATGGCGGCTTGTCCGTTGGCCCCCACAGCGGCCGCGGCGCGGGTGGCGGTGGCGGTGGCGGCGGTAGCGCGCTGCTGATCGGGAACGGGGGCAATGGCGGGGCCGGTGGCACCGGCTTACCGGAGGGAACCGGCGGCAACGGCGGCACCGGCGGACTGCTCTTCGGCACACCCGGGATGCACGGGTAGCCGTCCAGGGCGGCCAGCCGCGATCAGCCGCTGTTTCTTAGCGCGCTGGCCAGCCCGTTCATCGTCAGCAGAATGCCGCGCAGCACGGATTCGTCGTCCTCACCGCTGCGGTAACGGCGGAGCAGTTCGACTTGAAGGTGGTTGAGCGGTTCCAAGTAGGGGAACCGGTTGAACACCGAGCGCGCCAGGGCCGGGTTGTCGGCAAGTAGGTCGTCTTGTCCGGTGATTCGCTTGTACATGGCGATGGTGCGGTGGTGCTCGTCGGCGATTTTGTCGAACACCCGGCGCCGCAGCGTTTCGTCGGCCACCAGTTCGGAGTAGCGGGCCGCCAGTTCCAGGTCGCTCTTGGCCATCACCTGCGCCATGTTGGACAGCACGCTGCGGAAAAACGGCCACCGCTGATACAGGTCGTGCAGCACCTGCAGCCGGTCGGCCTCACTTTCGGGACCCGCCGCTAGCCATTGCTCGAATGCCGAGCCAGTGCCGTACCAGCCGGGAAGCATCACCCGCGACTGGCTCCAAGCCAGCACCCACGGGATGGCCCGCAGGTCGGCGATGGAAGCGGTGGGTTTGCGCGAGGTCGGCCGGCTGCCGATGTTCAGCGCCCCGATTTCGCTGACTGGGGTGGAAGCCTTGAAGTACTCGACGAAACCCGGTGTCTCGTGCACCAATTCGGCGTAGGCACGTTGCGCCAATGCCGCCACCTCGTCGAGCACCGCATAGGCCGGCGCCGCCGTATCGCCCAACCCCTCGACGTCCAGCAGCGTCGACTCCAGGGTGGCGGCCAGCAGGCTCTCCAGATTGCGTCGGGCCATCTGCGGTTCGGCGTACTTGGCGGCGATCACTTCACCCTGTTCGGTGAGCCGCAACGATCCGCTTACCGCACCCGGCGGCTGCGCCAGGATGGCCTGGTAGCTGGGTCCGCCACCGCGGCCGACCGTGCCGCCACGGCCATGGAAGAGCCGCAGCCGGATTCCGGTCTTGCGCGCCGTCTCCACCAGCGCGAGTTCGGCTCGATACACCGCCCAGTTGGCGGCCAGATACCCGCCGTCCTTGTTCGAGTCCGAGTAGCCGAGCATCACCTCCTGGCAACCACCCCGGGCCGTCACCAAAGCGCGATAGAGCGGAAGATCCAACATCGCTTGCAGAATGGCCGCCCCGTTGTGCAGGTCCTCGATCGTCTCGAACAGCGGCGAGATACCCACCGGGCAATAGGGTTCCGACTCGGAAGCGTCCAGTAGGCCGACCTCTTTGAGCAGGACCGCGGCTTCCAGCATGTCCGATACCGACCGGCACATCGAGATGATGTAGTTGGGCACCGCGGCGGGACCAAAGGTCCAGACGGCGTGGGCGGCGGCCGCCAGAACGCCCAGTTCGCTGCGAGCCAAATCGGAAAGCTGCGCGCCATCGCGGATCAGCGGCCGGCGGGTGCTCAGTTCGGCCGCCAACAGCTCGACCCGCTCCGCTTCGGCCAGCGAGGTGTAGTCCGGGTGCACGCCCGCCCACGCGAGCAGCTCTCCGACCACCTGCTCGTGGACGTCGGAGTTCTGTCGCATGTCCAGGCCGGAGAGATGAAATCCGAAGACCCGCACCGCTTCACGCAGCCGGGCCAGCCGGTCGTCGGCCAACAACCCGGCGCCGTGGTTATGCAGTGAGGCATCGATGGTGTCCAGATCGGCCCGCAGTTCGGCCGCGGTGGCATATGGCGGCAAGCCCAACTCCAGCGTGTGCTGCGGTTGCTGGTCCAGGATTTCGGCCGCGGTGGCGCTGAGCCGGCCGCGCACGACCTGCAAGGCGCGCCGGTACGGCTCGTCGGGGCGGGCACCCGCCGGACAGGCATCGGCCAGCGTGGCCAATTCGGGGGTGACGGTGATCAGTCGCGCCGACATCGAAAGCTCCTGCGCAAGTGCCGTCAGTTCGGCCAGGTAGTGCGCCAGCGCGGTGAAAGCGGCACTGCCGGTGGCCAGCCGAACCACCTCGGCGGTGACGTTCGGGTTTCCGTCCCGGTCCCCGCCGATCCACGAGCCCGGCCGCAAAATGGGTTCGGAAAGCAGGTCGGCATCGGGCCAGCGGGCTCGCAACGCATCCCGCACCTCGGCATTCACCTGCGGAATCACCTCGAAGAGCGCCGCCGGGTAGTACCGCAACCCGACCTCGATCTCGTCGGAGATCTGTAACCGAAACAGCCGGATCAGCGCGGTCTGCCACAACCTCAAGACCTGCCGACGCAATTCGACTTCGATGCCGCGCCCGTCGTCGGTTTCGGTGTGGCCTTCCGCGTGCAACCGCATCAACTGGGTGATCCGGTGCTGGGTCTCGAAAATGGTGCGCCGCCGGGTCTCGGTCGGATGGGCGGTGATGACCGGAGACACTAGTGCGCCCTTCAGCGCTTCGGCGATGGTTGCCGAATCCAACTGGGCCGCGTCAAGTTTCATGTACGTGGCGGCCAGACTGCTGTCCTGCGGCGGCTCACCGGCGGCGACGTGAATGCTGCGACGGCGCTCCCGGTGGATGTCTTCGGCCACATTGGCCAGCAACGCGAAGTGACTGAACGCACGGATGATCGGGATGGCGTGGTGGATGTCGATGCCCTCGAACATGCGCGCCATCTCGGCGCGGTCGATCTCGGAGTGCCGCACCCGAAAGGCCTCCACCCGCGCCCGCTCCACCAACTCGAAGACCTCGTCACCGTTTTGCTCACGGACGGTATCCCCGAGGATGGCGCCCAGCAGTCTGATGTCGGCTCGCATTGGTTCGGTAGCCTCGCGGCCAATCCGGGTCCGGTGGACGTCGCCAATGGGCTCGAGTGCGGTATCGGACACCTCAACCATGTGTCCCAGTATCAAGGACCAACTCGCCCGGCGCCTGTTGTCGATCGGTTGTTCGGTAGGCTGCTGGTCATGGAGTTGGCCCTGCAGATCACCTTGGTGATCACCAGTGTGCTGGTGGTGTTGCTGGTGCTGCTGCACCGCGCGAAGGGTGGCGGCCTGTCAACGCTGTTCGGCGGCGGTGTGCAGTCCTCGCTGTCCGGGTCCACCGTGGTGGAGAAGAATCTCGACCGGTTGACCCTGTTCATCACCGGGATCTGGCTGGTATCGATCGTCGGCGTGGCATTGCTGATCAAGTACCGCTGACGCGGCACACCTCGGTGAGCTATCCCCACCAACCGGCGCCGTACCCGCATGATCGCCCCCACATCAGGCTTATCCGCCCGCACCGCACGGCTACGTCCAGCCGAGCCCGGGTTCCGGCGGAATCGCGGTAACGACTCAGTACTTCCCGCTGGGGTTCATGTTGGCGCTGTTCAAGCCCAAGATTTTCATCAATGGCTTCGAGGTACCGGTTGCCGGTTGGGGTCGTACGGTCGTGCCCGTGCAACCGGGACGGCACCGGGTGCACGTGCATGTGCCCTACTGGTTGCCGTCGCAGATCGGGCCGGCGGACACCCTGGTGGATGTCTACCCTGGGCACTTGGCCGAATTGGAGTACAAGGCGCCGGTTTGGGGGTACAGCGCCGGGTCGCTGGGCACCCCGCCGCAAAGCTACAACGGCGTCGGAATCACCATCGCCGTGCTCACGATCGTCGCGGCCTTGGTGTTCGTACTGCCGATCATCGTGGCGTTGTTTCTGGCCTGACTCAGCGGACCCGCAGCACTGCAGCCGCTGCAGTCAGCTGGCGACAATCCGGATCAGGACGTCGCGGTTGATCCGAAGATGTTCGGAGATTAGCTGCGTCGAACGTTGCTCGTCGCGGTCGCGAAGCGCCTCATACATTGCTTTGTGCTCACCGAATGCCTTTGCCGCATCGGTCTTGTACTCGCCCTCGCTAGCCTCGAGAATGGCCAGCGCATAGAGCATCTCGGCCTCGATCGCCGCAAAAAAGCGATCCACGCGCGGGCTGTCGAGGAGGCCGATGATTGCCGCGTGGAAGTCAAGGTCAGACTTGACGATCAGCCCGGAATCGGTCCCCCGCGAGGCCTGCTCCAGCCGGCCAAGCGCCTCGGCCAGGCGGTGGAATCGGTACCCGGAATCCACCTCGCCTGCCCTACACCACCGTTTTGCGGCATCGAGTTCGAGGACCTCGCGCGACCGGTACATATCGGTGATGTCTTCAGCACTGAAGTCGACCACGGTCGAGCCCTTGTGCCGCTGATGGCGAACCAGCCCGTTGGACTCCAATACCCGAAGCGCATCTCGAACCGTGCGACGAGACACCTGATACCGGTCGGCAATCAATTCTTCGCGCAGCGGCGCACCGCGCTTTGCCTCGCCGGACAGGATCGACTCCTGGATCAGATCCGCGACCTGTTCGCCGATGGTGCCGCGCGCCGGTAACCGCCCGCACGTCTGATCTGGACTATCCGCCCTTGGGATCACCACCGCTTCTTCCTCGAGCATTCGTCGTTTCAAAACATTGTTACCACGACGGTTTACACCGCCAATGAGCACGCGCCCGGCGGCCGGCCGAAGTCTTCGGTTCGCGCTTACCGAGATCGGCGCGTATCGTCTACCGACGAATCGTGTTATTGTGATATTGGTGATCAATCTTTCCTCGCAAATCTACACACCTCTAGGTGGGAGGCCAAGCATGCAAGACGGTTCGACGCAGTTGATCAGACCGGTGCCATCGTGAGTCAGCCCACAGGCGAACCACGGCTGCGCCGGGCGTTGGGCGTGGCCGGGCTGGTTGCATTCGGCTTGGCCTACATCGACCCGCTCGCCATGTTCGACACATTCGGCGTCGTCAGCCAAACGACGCACGGCCACGTGCCTACCGCCTACGTCGTGACATTTGTTGCGATGCTGTTCACCGCCGCAAGCTACGCCGTGCTCGTCCACGCCTACCCCAGCGCCGGGAGCGCCTACACTTTCGCGCGCCGCTCCTTCGGCGGCAACGTCGGCTTTCTGACCGGCTGGGCATTGATGCTCGACTACCTGCTGTTGCCCCTGGTCAACTACCTATTGATCGGGATCTACCTCAACGCGCAGTTCCCCGCCGTCCCGGCGCCCGTCTTCTGCTTGGCCGCAATCGCCTTGGTCACCACCGTCAACATTGTCGGCGTCGTCATCATGAACCGCCTCAACTTCGCGCTCGTCGGTTTGCAGCTGGCGTTCGTCCTGGTCTTCATCACGGTGTCGCTGCTGTACCTGCGCGACCACCCGGACGCGTCGCTGCTACAGCCGCTCTACAGCGCCGGATTCCGCGGCGGAGACATCCTCGGCGGGGCGGCCGTCGTCGCCTTGAGCTTCGTTGGGTTCGACGCGGTGTCAACGATGGCTGAGGAGGCGCGCAACCCGCGCCGCACGGTTCCGCTGGCGATCATCCTCACGGTGCTCATCGGCGGTGCGACCTTCTTGTCAGTCTCCTACTGTGCCACCCTGGTCGAGCCGGACTACCGCGCAATCACCACGCCAAACTCGGCCGCATTGCAGATTGTCGTCTCCGCCGGCGGCCATTCGCTGCAAACATTTTTTATCATCGCCTACATGTGCGCCTGCAGCGCCGCCGCGCTGTCATCGCAAGTCAGCGTCACCCGCATCCTCTACGCCATGGGACGCGACGGTGTGTTGCCCCGTGCGGTGTTTGGCCGGATCAGCCGACGATTCCGCACCCCGATCGGAGCGGCGCTGGTCGTCTCGGCAGTCTCCACGCTGGCGCTGATCGCGGACCTCGAGACGATGGCGTCGATCGTCAGTTTCGGCGCATTGGCCGCCTTCACCCTGGTACATCTCGCGGTCACCAAACACTTCCTGATCGATCAGCGCCGGCGCGGCTGGCGAAGCTGGGCGCTGTACGCAGCTATGCCTGCCGTCGGTGTGGTCCTCACGGGCTGGCTTTGGACCAGCCTGTCCGTCGGTGCCTTTGCCATCGGGTTTGCCTGGCTCGGGATCGGAACCAGCTACCTGGCCGTACTGACGCGCGGATTTCGCAAGCCAGCACCGGCGGTGGATTTCGACGCCGACGCCGCGCCCATCCAGACCGAAATTGATCTCACCAAAGAAGGGACCCTGCAGTGAAACCCGTGAAAGCCGCGACGGGCTTCGACTTCTTCGCGCACCCGGAACTGCCGGGGCCGCCGGTCAACGAACGCGATGCCGAGAAGTTTGTCGTCGAGAACTACGAAATCAGCGCTTGCGCCAGGAGTCTGGGAAGCCAGCAGGACGCCAACTTCTTGATGACAGATCCCCACGGCAACACGGTCGGGGTGCTCAAGGTGGCCAACGCGGTGTTCAGCACCGAAGAGATCGACGCCCAGGTCGAAGCCGTTGAATGGGTGGCCGAACGCGACAGCGCACTACGACTCCCCCGCGCCATCCCGGACCGCCGGGGCCAGCGCCACGCTCCCATGTCGATCGGGCAGGAAATGCTGGGAGTGGCCCGCCTGCTGACCTTCCTACCGGGCGGCGCCATGTCGCAGTCCGGATACCTCGCACCGAAGATTCTCGCCGGGATGGGCAATGTGACGGGTCGTGTCAGCCGGGCGCTTGCCTCATTCGAGCATCCTGGGTTGGATCGCGTGCTGCAGTGGGATCCACGCTTCGCGAGCGAGTCCGTCGATGCCCTCATCGGGCATGTAGCCGAACCCGCGGAGGCTCACCGCCTAGCGGTCGCCACCGCCACGGCGGTCAACAGCCTGCAGCGCCTTGACCCACAACTGCCGCGACAGGCCGTTCATCTCGATATCGCCGACACCAACATGGTGGGGTCCCCGGGCAGCGACGGTCGCCGCCACCCCGATGGCGTCATCGACTTCGGCGACCTGACCAAGACCTGGGCGATCGCCGAGCTTGCCACCACCGTGGCCTCCTGCCTGTACCACGCGGGCGCCGAGCCGGCCACCATTCTTCCGGTCGTCGCCGCCTTCCACGCCATTCGTCCCCTCAGCGGCGACGAGATCGAAGCGCTGTGGCCCATGGTGATCGCGCGGGCTGCCGTGCTACTGGTCAGCGACCTGCAACAGATCGCCATCGACCCCGGCAACGAATACGCCGCCAACACCGTCCAACGCGAACGGGTCATCCTCGACCAGGCTCTGCTGGTGCCGGCCCCGGTGATGACCGGCCTCATCCGCGACCGGCTCGGCATCGCGCAACCGCAGCACCACCCGCTCCCCAAACCGCACCGACCGATCATCGATATCGACCCAAAGTCCATTGTGAGATTGGACTTTTCCGTGGAGTCCGACGCGGCGAACCGGGGCGCCTGGCTCGATGGCGCCCTCGCCCACGAGCTGGCAGACTCCGCACTTTCATCCAACGCACTCGCCGCAGCGACGCGCTACGCGGCCACCCGCGCGGATTACATCGCACCGTTGCACCCACGAAGCAGCCCCACCATCGCCACCGGCATCGATTTCTGGCTACGCGAAGACACGGAGCTCGTTGCCCCGTGGGCCGGGGACGTCGTCGCCAGCACCGGGGCCATCACCCTACGCACCGACTCCCATGAGCTGCAGCTCACCGGCGCAGAGCCGGTGCCGACTAGCGGCCAGCGGGTCCAAGCGGGCCAGCCCTGGGCCAAAGCCCCCTTTGGCCAACGCATTCACCTCGCGCTACGCCCGACCGACGCGCCCACCGCGCCCCACACGGTACGTCCCGAGTACGCACCTGGCTGGTTGGCCGTCACCGAAGATCCGGCCGCGCTGCTGGGCTTGGAGCCAGCCCCCTCTGATGGGCTCGACGTGCTGGAACGGCGCGCCGCCACATTCGCCGAAGTGCAGGAGCACTATTACGACGACCCGCCTCAGATCGAACGAGGCTGGCGGCACTACTTGCTGTCCACGGCGGGGCGAAGCTATCTGGACATGGTCAACAACGTCACCGTTCTGGGACATGCCCACCCAGGTGTGGCCGCGGCGGCGGCGCGCCAACTGGAGCGGCTCAACACCAACTCGCGATTCAACTACGCGGTGGTGGTCGAGTTCTGCGAACGACTTACCCAGCTGCTGCCGGATCCCCTCGACACCGTATTCCTGGTCAACTCCGGTTCGAAGGCCGGCGACCTCGCATTGCGGCTGGCGATGGCGGCCACCGGCCGGCGCGATGTCGTCGCGGTCGGCGAGGCGTATCACGGCTGGACCTACGCCACCGACGCGGTATCCACGTCGACCGCGGACAACCCCAACGCGTTGAACACCCGCCCGGACTGGGTGCACACCGTGGAGTCCCCGAACAGTTTCCGCGGAAAGTACCGCGGTGCCGGGGCGTCCCAGTACGCCCACGACGCCGTCGCCGCCATCGAGGACCTGGTGCAGTCGGGCCGTGCGCCCGCGGCATTTATCGCCGAAACCGTCTATGGCAGCGCCGGAGGGATGGCACTTCCCGATGGATATCTGGACGCGGTATACACCGCCATTCGTGCCGCGGGCGGCCTGACCATCGCCGATGAGGTCCAGGTCGGGTACGGCAGGCTCGGCAAGTGGTTCTGGGGATTCGAGCAACAAGGCGTTGTGCCCGATATCGTGGCGATCGCCAAAGCGACGGGCAACGGTCATCCCGTCGGCGCCGTCATCACCAGCAAGGCCATCGCGCAGCGATTCCGTTCGCAGGGCTACTTCTTCTCGTCCACGGGTGGCAGCCCGCTGTCGAGCGCAATCGGGATCGCGGTACTCGACGCCCTGAAAAGCGAACGGCTACAACACTATGCCCTGGCCGTCGGCAGTCACCTGATCGCCCGGATACGCAAGCTGGCCACCAAACACCCGCTGATCGGTACCGTCCACGGTTTCGGCCTCTACATCGGCGTCGAGATGGTCCGCGACCGCAAGACACTGGAGCCAGCGGCCGAAGAGACCGCTGCCATCTGCGACCGGATGCTCGAACTCGGAGTCATCATCCAACCAACCGGCGAGCGGATGAACATTCTGAAGACCAAGCCACCGCTGTGCATCGACATGACCGCGGCGGACTACTTCGCCGATACGCTGGACCGAGTGCTCACCGAGGGTTGGTGAGCACTCGGTGAGCACTCGCGGGACCGCTCGCCGTGACTGCCCGGTTACGGCAGCGGTCCCCCGGCGGCGATGGCCGCCAGCGTCGCAAACTGTTCACCGTCCAACGACGCGCCACCCACCAGGCCACCGTCGACGTCCGCCTGCGCGATCAGTTCGCCGATGTTCTTCGCGTTGACCGAGCCGCCGTAGAGCACCCGAACCGCGTCGGCGATCTGCGGCGAGGCCAGCGAACCAAGCTCGCTGCGGATTGCCGCACAGACTTCCTGGGCGTCGGCTGCGCCGGCTACCCGCCCGGTGCCGATCGCCCAGACCGGCTCGTAGGCGATGACCACCTTGCTGATCTGCTCTGCTGAAAGCCCGGACAGCGAACCGCGCAGTTGTTCGACGTTGTGCGCCACGTGATTTCCCGCCTCACGCACATCGAGGTGCTCGCCGGTGCAGACGATCGGAGTCAGGTCGTGCTTGAGCGCCGCGGCAGCCTTGGCGGCCACTAGAGCGTCGTCCTCGTTGTGGTAGGTGCGCCGTTCCGAATGCCCCACGACGACGAAGCTGCAGCCCAGTTTGGCCAGAAATGCCCCACTGATGTCACCGGTATAGGCACCGGAGTCGTGCTGGGACAGGTCTTGACCGCCATAGGTCAGGCGCAGCTTGTCACCGTCGACCAAGGTCTGTACACTGCGCAAGTCGGTGAACGGCGGAATGACCGTCACATCGACTTTGTCGTAGTACTTGTCCGGCAACGAGAATGCGATCTTCTGCACCAGAGCGATCGCCTCGAAGTGATTGAGGTTCATCTTCCAGTTGCCGGCGATCAACGGCTTGCGGCTCATGCGGGTCCTCCGCCCTCGGTTTGGCCGGGCTGGGGTCTACCGAGCACCTCGATGCCGGGCAGCGTCTTGCCCTCCAGGTATTCCAGCGACGCGCCGCCGCCGGTGGAAATGTGCGAGAACGATCCCTCCGAAATGCCAAGCGCGCGAACCGCGGCGGCGGAGTCACCGCCGCCGACCACGCTGAACGCACCCTTGCCGGTCGCCGCGACAATCGCCTCGGCGATGCCCCTGGTGCCCGTCGCGTACGCCGGGAATTCGAATACGCCCATCGGGCCATTCCAGAAGATAGTCTTGGCGTTGGACAGCAGCGCGGCGAACCTCTTGACCGATCCCGGCCCGATATCCAAGCCCATCGTGTCGGCCGGGATCGCATCCGCGGCAACGGTTTGAGGTGGTGAATCGGCGGCGAACTTCTCGGTCACCACCACGTCGACGGGTAGCCGCAGCACATCGTGGTAGGTGTCGAGCAGCCTTCGACAGGTGTCGATCATCTCTTTTTCCAGCAGCGACGTGCCGACCGAGTAACCTTGGGCGGCAAGGAATGTGAAACACATTCCGCCGCCGATCACGATGCTGTCGGCCTTGGTTGCCAGCGACTCGATGACACCGAGCTTGTCGGATACCTTCGACCCGCCCAGCACCACCGCGTACGGCCGCTCGGTCGAACTGGTCAACTGCTCGAGCACGCGGATTTCATCAGCCACCAGCCTGCCGACATAGTGCGGCAGCAACGTGGCGACGTCATACACCGAAGCTTGCTTGCGGTGCACCACGCCAAAGCCATCCGAGACGAAAGCACCTCCCGGGCTGACCAGTTCGGCGAGCTGCTTGGCGAAAGCGAGGCGCTCGCCGTCGTCCTTGCTGGTTTCGCGCTTGTCGAAGCGGATGTTCTCCAGCAGCAGGACGTCGCCGTCGGTCAGCCCTTCGGCACGAGCGAGCGCATCGGTGCCGACGATGTCTCCGGCCAACTGCACGTGCCGGCCCAGTTGCTCGCCAAGAGCCGCGGCAACCGGCTCCAGAGACAGCTTCGGGTCGGGCCCATCCTTGGGACGACCCAAATGCGCTGCGACGACGACCTTGGCGCCGCCGTCGAGCAGCGCCTTCAACGTCGGTACCGACGCGGTGATACGGCCCGCGTCGGTAATGACACCGTTCTCGTCGAGCGGCACATTCAGATCGGAGCGCACCAGCACCCCGCGACCCGAAACACCTTCAGCGAGAAGGTCTTCAAGGGAATGGATGGTCACGGCTGCCGGAACCTAGAGGGACTTGCCGACCAGCGCGACCAGGTCGATGAGCCGGTTGGAGTAACCCCATTCGTTGTCGTACCAAGACACCACCTTGGCCTGGTCATCGATCACCTTGGTCAGCCCGGAATCGAAGATCGAGCTGTGCGGGTCGGTGACGATGTCGCTGGACACAATCGGGGCGTCGTAGTACTTCAGAATGCCCTTGAGTCTGCCCTCGGCCGCGGCTTTGAACGCCGCGTTGATCTCTTCGGCGGTCGCGGCCTTGGCCAATTCCGCGGTCAGGTCGGTCACCGAACCGGTCGGGATCGGCACCCGCAGCGCGTAACCGTCGAGCTTGCCCTTGAGCTCGGGCATCACCAGACCGATGGCTTTGGCGGCGCCGGTAGAAGTCGGCACGATGTTGAGCGCGGCGGCCCGGGCACGACGCAAGTCCTTGTGCGGCCCATCCTGCAGGTTCTGGTCCTGGGTGTAGGCGTGGATGGTGGTCATCAGGCCCTTGACGATGCCGAACTCGTCGTGCAGCACCTTGGCCAACGGCGCCAGGCAGTTCGTCGTGCACGACGCGTTGGAGATGATGTTCTGGCTGCCGTCGTACTTGTCGTCGTTGACCCCCAGCACGATGGTGAGGTCCGGGTCGGTCGCAGGCGCCGAGATGATCACCTTCTTCGCACCCGCGTCCAGGTGGCCCTTGGCCTTGGCAGCGTTGGTGAAAAGACCGGTGGACTCGACGACGACATCGACCCCCAGGTCGCCCCAGGGCATCGCCGCCGGGCCCTCCCGCACCTCGAGGGCCTTGATCTTCACACCGCCGACGACGATGGTGTCCTCGCCCTCGAGACTCACGTCCTGGGGCAACCGGCCCAGAATCGAGTCGAATTTGAGCAGGTGGGCCAGCGTCTGGTTGTCGGTGATGTCATTGACGGCGATCACCTCGATGTCCGCGCTGCCCTGCTGTTGTTGAGCCAATAAGGCCCGGTAAAAGTTGCGGCCGATTCGACCAAAGCCGTTGATACCTACCCGGACCGTCACTTGCCTCTCCCTGCCTTCCATGTCCGCCTAAAAGCGCCTTGCCCGTCAGCCTAGATCAGTGACACGCGTCACCGCCCTGCCGGTAACAAATGCCAGAACTCTGCGGCCGCGAAAGCCCCGGCGCGGCGCGGCGGGTTCGCCGGCCCCGGCGGACAGGGCCGGAAGGGGATTCGAGGGGAAACGTCACCATTTGGAAACGGCGCGGTGCGGCGCGGCGCGTGTATCGCGGCGGCCGCTAACAATTGTGCCGGTCGGCTAGACACGAGTGCAGTAGGACCATGCGGTGTTACTGCACCAATTGATTGCAGAAGTACCGGGCGCGAATAAAGAGGAGTCGGCGTTGATGACGATCTTTGATCGGTTCAACTTCAAGGTAGTTGCCTGCGCTGGGCTGTGCGGAGCCGCTATTGCGTTGAGCCCACAAGCGGCAGCTGTCCCGCTGAAAACCGACGGCTACGCGTGCATCCAAGGGATGGCGGGCGAAGGCGGAGCACCGGCGGCGGGCGGTCCAGCTGCGGCGGGCGGTCCAGCTGCGGCCGGCGGTCCGGCAGCGGCCGGCGCGACATGCGCGGCCAGCGCTCCCATCAATGACATGGCTGGTGTTCCGATGGCGGTGCCAGGGCCCATTCCGGTGCTTCCGGCTGGTGCGCCACTGATCGATCTCGGTGGGGCCGCGGCGGCCGCACCGGTGCCGATCCCGGCCGCCGCACCGGTACCCATCCCGGCCGGCGCACCCGTGCCCATCCCGGCCGGCGCACCCATCCCCATCCCGGCCGGCGCACCCATCCCCATCCCGGCCGCCGCACCCATCCCCATCCCGGCCGCCGCACCCATCCCCATCACGGCCGCCGCACCGGTACCCATCCCGGCCGGCGCACCCATCCCCATCGCGGCCGGCGCACCGGTACCCATCCCGGCCGGCGTTCCGCTGATCGCGCTCGGGCCGGTGCCCGCGGGCGTTCCGGCGGCCGGAGCTCCCATCATCGATATGTCGGGAACCGGCAAGGACGGGCCAATCGGTCCGGCGCCGGTCGGCGGACCTGTGGCGGGTCAGCCGGTTCAGCCCGGCCCGTCGGGTGCGGGAGCCGGCTGAGACAGCCTCAGCGCCGCTTACGCAACCCCTGCAACGCCGATTCCGCGGCGTGGTAGCCACACAGTCCGTGGATTCCGGCGCCCGGCGGGGCGGATTGGGAACACAGATAGACACCGGGTACCCCGATCGCATACGGATCGAGGGCTATCCGCGGCCGGAAAATGACCTGGAGCCCGTCATTGGCCCCGCCGATGATGTCACCGCCGATGAAGTTGCGGTTGTAGGCCTGTATCTCGGCGGTCGACTTGCTGACGGTCGCGGTGATGCGATCGCGGAATCCGGGCGCGAATCGTTCTATCTGGTCGATGACGGCGGCAGTGGCGTCGCCGGCATAGCCGAACGGTACGTGTGCGTAGGCCCAGATCGGGTTGATGTTGCCCGCCGAACGCGACGGGTCGGCCAGGTATTGCTGCCCGATCAAGACGAACGGTCGTTGCACCATTCGACCTTGTGCGCGTTGGCGTTCGGTGTCCGCGATCTCGGCGAACGTGCCCCCGAGGTGGACGGTCCCGGCCCGCCGGCAGTCAGGATTGGTCCATGGAATGTCGCCTTCGATGGCGAAGTCGACCTTGAACGCCGACGATCCTTCCCGATAACGCCGGTAGGACCGCTTGATCCGCGCGGGCATCGCATCGCCGTACAGCGCCAGAACGTTGGCCGGGCTGAGGTCGAGCATGACGATGTCGGCATCGGGGATGTCACGGCGGCTGGTGACGGTTATCCCCGTGGCCACGACACCGCCGAGCGCGTCCAGGGCGGCTCCCAGTGCCGCGGTTATCGACCCGGAACCGCCTTGTGCGACGGGCCAGCCGTAGCGGTGGCCGCTGGCCAAGATCATCAACCCCAGCGACGCGGTCAGCGGCCGGTCCAGCCGGGTGTAGACGTGCGCGGCAGCGCCTCCGAACAGTGCGCGCGCCTGCTCGGTACGGAACCAGCGCGCCATCATGGTGGCGGGCAGCGCCGCCCGAGGCCCGAAGGCGGCCAGCCGAAGCGGGTGACGGGGAACGCCGAGCACCGGGCGGAGCAGGTCGCCCGCCAGTTCATCGAAACCGGCCGCCAGGTCCCCCACCGCACGGCGCCACCGTTTGCCGTCGGGCCCCATGCCCGCCGCCGTGCGTTCAATCGACTGGTACAGCACCCCGGCCGTGCCGTCGTCGAGCGGATGTGCGCAGTCGACTTCGGGCCAATTCCACGTCAACCCGTAGCTTTGAAGGTCGATCTCATTCCAGAACGGTGAGCCGACACCCAGTGGGTGAAACGCTGAGCAGTGATCGTGGATCACCCCGGGCACGGTCAGCTCACCCGAACGCGCTCCCCCACCGATGGTGTCGTGCGCTTCAAGCACCTGCACCTCGACCCCGTGCCTGGCCAACTGGATCGCGGCGGCCAGGCCGTTGGGCCCGGCCCCGACAACGACTGCCTTGGTCATTGGGCGGCGCGTTGAGTCGTCACGTGTACCGGAAATTCGTCGCCGGGCTCGGGCCACGGCTGCGGGGCAAGCATGTCCTCGACTGTGACGTACCCGGCTTCGATCAATCCGGTCTTGGCGTCGACGATGCGGTACCACTGCTTTTGGATGTGGATCGGTTGACCTTCAAGGATGATGACGCGCAGGTCGCCGTCGGCGAAATTGCAGCGCCGCTGCACGGCCTGTACCAGCTGCTCATTGTGCAGGTGGCCCTCGCCGAAGTTCCAGCCGACCAACGGCCCGGCCACGATTTCGCCCTCACGGACCTTGTACTCGGCTTCGTTGCCGATCGCCCGGGGCAACAACCCGTTGAGCGCCCTGCCGTGGGTATGCATGGCCCGGAACGCGGCCGTCTTGTCGGCCATGATTTCGGCCGTGTTCGCGTCGTAGAGCTTGGCCAACTGGTTGACCACCAGCGCGGAGCTCTTGACGACGCTGGCCTCGATCTTTTCCTCGGCCCCGGCACGGAAACACCACACGCTGGTGGCCCAGTTACCCGCGTAGTAGCGCATCGCCGGCAGGAACGAAATCTTCTCCGGGAAAAGGTTTCTCGCTACCACCACGGCGACAGCGGCGAGCACGATCGCCAGCAGCAGCGGGGATCGAAGATCTATGGCGCGGATCGAGCCGTAGTGCCCGAACAGATAGAACAGCGAAAAGATGAAGAACACATTCCACTCCAGCGGGACTCCCATGGGGAGGTTGGAGAGGATGTTGAGGTGGAAGATCACCATGAACCCGATCAGGAACCAGCGCCACGGCTGGTCACCGGCGACGAGCACCAGAACCGCCGGAACCAGGAACTCCGCCGTGGTCCCACCCACGTGGGCCATGATTTTCGGCAGCCAGGACGGGCGCAGGTCGTTGACGTGGTCGCGGTAGAGCAGATGCTTGATCGGATTGAACAGCCTGCCGCGCAGTAGCGCGTTATTGCTGGTCATCACCGCGACGACGTACGGAAAATGGTGGTTGAGCTTGGACGTGGCCGCTCCCCACCACAGGCAGAGCATGATGATCTTGAACGCCGCGATCTGATCGGTGAACGGGAAGAAGAACACGAACAGCTTCAGCCAATAGTGTTCCCCGCGCGCGGCCAAAAAGACCGTCTTGTCACGCAGACCCAGTAGCGCCAGCGCGATGATCGTCGGTACCACCAGGATCGGGTCGATCAGGCCGACGTCACCGCTGGCTGTCACCTGTCCCGCATGGCCGGGAGAAAACAGTGCCCACCCCCCGCTGATCAGGACGATGGCGTAGAGCGTCACATCCACCACGGTGCGAGTGTCCCCGTCGGTGAAGGGCACCTTTGCCGGCCAGGGTGGCAGGCGAATTGTCTTGGGTCGCAGCCAATAAAGGAATCCGCCAACCGGCGGCATGAACCGCCCGGTCAACGGTCCGGACCCGCAACCAAATCCGAGGACCTCGAACAGCAGTGTGAAGATGATGACCTTCTGATACACGATTGGTTGCGTCCACCAGTCGGCGATATGCCCCAGCCCACCCAAACCCGGCGTCAGCGAGATGATCGCCGCGGGGGCGGCGACGTAGATCCCGATCTTGAGCAAATAGAGCAGGTACACCGCATACGGGGTCCCGAAGCCATGTTCGGCCCAGTGCCGAGTAACAACCTGCAGTCGCGTTGCACGTGGCAGGGTATGCCAGGTTTCGTGATCGACGTCTGGCAAGTCCGGTGACATGAATCCCATAGCGGCCTCATTCTCGGTGCGAAACCCTGCTGGTGTGTCCCTTGCGGTTCCAATCTATCGGCACCACGCGGCCGACGAATAGATGCTTTGAATCCCGCCGTGCCTTCTCCGTCCGGCCGCGACGAAAAGCACTAGCACACAATGTCTTCACGGCCTTCATGGCCTTCAGGTTGCTGCACCGACACGGCAACTATCAGGGAAAGTCACGACCGATGTAAGCGGAGACCCCGGCCGCGATCGGAATTGTCGCACCGAAAGTCAGCAGCATGGCGTTGGTGGCAGGGATGAGTTGCAGGTTTTGATTGAAGCCGCTGAGGTTGCCGGCCGCCAGATCCTTGATCGCGTTGATCGAATAGTAGGTATCGGCGGTCAGAATGACCCCCGGCCCTTCGATCAAGATCGGCAACACCTGCCAGCCAACGTAGATCGCGTTGAGCAGTTCGGAAGAAGCGCCGTGCCTGGCGGCCTCGGCGGAGAGGTCGGCACCATATTGGTAGATACCCGATGTGATGGCGGGATTTATCTGCCCGTTGATGACGCTGTCGAGTGTGCGATACAGATGATCGAGCGGCCCGGCTATCGCACCGCCGAGCTGCGGTGGAACCGCAATGGCGCTAGGAACACTCGCCGGCCAGCCGGGGATGGGCGGCGCATTGCTCCATATTTCCGGCAGCAACGGCGCGGCCGGCAGATCCGGTAGCGGCGGTAGCCCCATGCCGGCCAGGCCATTATCGATCCCCCGCACCGCGCCCTCTACGAACGCGCCCGCGACCACGTTGGGATTGACATTGGCGGGGAACAACGACGCGGGGGTGGGAACATCCGCGTATCCGGTTCGGTCGTAGCCCAGGGCTCCTGCGTTGTTGATTAGCAGGCTTGTGAGCTGGGGAATTGTGGATTGAGGAGGTCTAGGCGGCGGTTGGCGGTCAAAGCGGTGATCCGGCAGGCTTCGGCGATGTTGTCGGCGCCGTTGAGGCGGTGCAGATTGATCGCGGTGTTGCGTAGCGTTGCTAGGACCTGTGCGCCGTTTCCGGTATGTGCCCTTTGACGGTCTTCGTCGAAGGTGACGTCGCGTATCCAGTGCAGGCTGTTCTCGATTCTCCAGTGTTGACGCATCCAGGTCATGATCGCGGTAGGGCGGGCGTGCTCGAACGGCAGGCTGCAGATGGCATAGACCACCTCCACGCTGCGCTGGTCGGTGGCGGTGATCAAGCGTTCACGAGTGATCCGGATGATTTGTTTTGCGTAGGGGAAGCCGATTCCTCGTGCAGCGGTGATGATTTGCGGGGTGCGGGTCTCGACACGGCCGTGGCCGCGGGAGTCGTCGGTAGCGGCTGTGGGCACCTCGGCCCAGGGCAGCGCGGTGATACGCGCAAGTATTTTGGCTTGGTTGGACTTGACGATCATCAGGTAGTGCGACTTCAAGGTGGCGCAGATCAACTTCGCGGTGACGACCTGGGTATGCATCGCATCCACGGTGACCAGCCACCGCAAGCTACCCGGCAGCAGCGTGAGCAGGGCACGTACGCAGGGAATTTCATTGCTTTTCTCGGCGACAGCGAGTTGACCGAGCACCAATCGGGCACGGTGGGCGAACACCGACACGAGATGCGTGGCTGTCGCTTTGGCGCGTAAAGCACCACGCAGCATCTTGCCGTCCAACGCGATCGGCACCAATCCACTGGGGTCGCTGCTGGCCACGTGTGCAGTGAAGTAACTGCCCATCCTGGCGTTGAGGTCGGCGGGGTCTAGCCGAGACAAAACAGCGCGGAAGGTCTTCTCACTGGGCCTCCGGAACCGGACCCCTAATTGGGCCAACACATCATCGGGAGCGGTGGCCGCCCATGTGGCAAAACCAGCATAGCCGCGCATCCCCGCGGCAGTGGCCAGAACCGCGATCGCCAACAAAGCCATCAGCGAATACCTCCGACCGCGTGGGCCCCTCGGGTCTGGCACCGAGGCCAACACATCGAGAAACTCCGATCCGATGAACTCGCTGCGCTCACCAGGACTCCAGCGGTCGAACACCTCTGGAACCGGCGACACAGGCAATACTGAAACGGTAGGCACGGGCAACTCCAGACCAACGACGAACAGTAACCAACTCGATCGTTCTCCAGATAGCCCGTGCCTACACTCCGGCCCCAATAGCGCGGCACCAAAGATCATCAACCCAGCTCACAAGCCTGCTAATCAACAACGCCGGAGCCCTGGGTCGTAGCCCAACTCAACGACGTCGCGCAGACCGGGCTCAATGCCATCGAGCACCGAATCGGGCACAATGCCGCGCAGTGGTTGCAACAAAGGCAAGTGCTCGTTCGGGATCAAGATATAGGTGGTGTTGACGTCCGGCGAGGACACCGGCAGCACCACGCCCGCCGCCACTTGATCAGGCGTGAGCCCGTAGTAGAGGCTGTGCGAATAGGAGATACCCAACAGCGCATTGACGTCCGCGACGACATTGAGCGGGTACTGCGGGAAATCGGCAAAGCCGTCATATTGGGTCGTGTAGACCGTCGTCGGGTACTCGGTGACCGGCGTCGCGCCATTGAATGTCAGACCCACTGATTGGATATACAGACCTGGAAAACGCGCCAGGATCCCGCCGTTCGGATTGTTCGGATTGCCGAGCAATACGAACGAGAGGTCCTCGGGGCTCGGCCTGCTGTCGATGGGCAGGCTCTGCAGATGCCGCATCTCCAGGGTCGCCACCGAAGCGCCCTGCGAAAAGCCGGCAACGACAACGCGATTCCCGTCGGCGAGTTGTTGCGTGATCGCGGCGTGCAAGTAGCTGGCTCCCGTAGCGGCCGATTCATCGAAGGTCAGGTTGGGAATCCCGGTGAACGGCTGGAACTGCGCGGGTGTCTGTACGCCGAAAAGCGAATCGCCAAAATAGTGCGGTGCGACGAACAGGTCGTAGACCTCCCGCATGAAGCGATACGACGCTCGCGGGGTTCCGGTGGAGCCCACGACCAAGACCGAGCACCCGCCGGACAGCAAGGCCGAACTCATCAGCGCGTCAACGCCGGACGCTCCCGCGGAGGCGGCGCCGGCCCCAGACCATGCCCTGCCCGGCGCCGTCAACCCGGTGAGTAACTCCTGCTGCACGTTGCGCAACAGCGCCGCGTTGCCGGTTTCCGCGTCCGCGTACCAACCCGCGGTCCGATCGAGGGCCTGCACCAATTGGTCGTGGTAGGTGGCCAGCTGGCCGCCCAGGAGCTGATATTCCTGGGCGTGGGTGCTCATCAACGCCGCGATCCCCGCCGATACCTCGTCAGCAGCCGCGGGAAGAAGCCGCGTGGTCAGGGCCGCGGCCGCCGCGTTGGCCGCCTCGATTGCCGATCCGATGCCCGTTAGTTGGGACGCCGCGGCGACCACCGTCTCCGGCGCGGTGACCACGAACGACATCCCACCCCCCCTCCGCCGCCTGACCCAGGCAGCTCTGGCAAGGTCAGCCGCCCAGCACATCTAGCAGGGCGGATGCTATCGCGATCCGGCGAACTCTGGTGGGTGATTCGCCGAGATCACTGCCGCCCACCCGGTGGGGCCGCCGGCCGCGGGACCAATTGGCGATCGGTACCATCGGTTGACCCACAGCGCCCATGGTCAGGGGATCTTCGTGAGCGATACCGACAACGACAAAGACATCGAGAAGTTCGACCCGGGCCTGACCCGGCGCATGATCGGTGTGATGCGGCCGGTGGTGAAGACGTACTTCCGCTCCGAGGTCCACGGCTTGGACTCGTTTCCGCCGGGCGGGGCGCTGGTGGTGGGCAACCACTCCGGTGGCATGTTCCCGATGGACGTCCCGATCTTCAGCGTCGACTTCTACGACAAGTTCGGTTATGACCGGCCGGTCTACACGCTCAGCCACGACATCCTGTTCATGGGCGCGACCGGGTCGTTCTTTCGGCGCACCGGCTACATCCGGGCCAGCCGAGACAATGCGGCAAAGGCATTGTGCTCCGGCGGGGTGGTGATCGTGTTTCCCGGTGGCGACTACGACGCGTACCGGCCCACGCTTTCGGAAAACGTCATCGACTTCAACGGCCGCAAGGGGTACGTCAGCACCGCGATCGAAGCCGGTGTCCCCATCGTGCCCGCGGTGTCCATCGGCGGACAGGAAACCCAGCTCTACCTGTCCCGGGGCACCTGGCTCGCCGAACGGCTTGGGCTAAAGCGGTTGCTGCGCAGCGATATTCTGCCCCTCTCGTTCGGCTTCCCGTTCGGATTCAGCGCGGCTATCCCGCCCAACCTGCCGCTGCCGACCAAGATCGTCACCGAGGTGCTGGATCCGATCGACGTCATCGCCCAATTCGGCGAGGATCCCGACGTGGACCAGGTCGACCAACATGTTCGTTCGGTGATGCAGGAGGCTCTCACCAGGCTGGCCGCCACTCGTCGATTCCCGATTCTGGGCTGAGCCATGGCGCCTCGCATCGACCAGATCCTGGGTCTGATCACCGCGTTGGCGCGGTCCGGTCTGATCGCCCCGATGCGACCGGACCGGTACCTGAAGATCGCCGCCGCCATGCGTCGCGAGGGGATGGGATTCACTGCGGGATTCGCGGCAGCCGCCCAGCGCTGCCCAGATCGGCCGGGCCTGGTCGACGAGTTGGGCACGCTGACCTGGCGGCAGCTCGACGAGCGCAGCAACGCGCTGGCCGCAGCGCTGCAGGCACTGCCGGCCGGCTCGCCCAAGGTCGTCGGAATCATGTGCCGCAACCATCGCGGGTTCGTCGAAGCGCTGGTGGCGGCCAACCGGATCGGTGCCGACATTCTGCTGCTCAATACCGCATTCGCGGGTCCGGCGCTGGCCGATGTGGTGGCCCGCGAAGGCCTCGACACCGTCATCTACGACGAAGAATTCACCGCCACGGTCGACCGCGCATTTGATGGCCGGCCACAGGCCACTCGAATCGTCGCGTGGTCTGATGGACAGCACGACCTGACCGCCGAACAGCTCGTCAACGCCCACCTGGGTGACCAGCCCGAGCGCACCGGCCGCACCGGGCGGCTGATCCTGCTGACTTCAGGCACCACCGGAACGCCTAAGGGCGCCAAGCATTCTGGAGGTAGCGGCGGAATCGGCACCCTGAAAGCGATTCTGGACCGCACACCGTGGCGAGCCGAACAGCCCATCGTGATCGTGGCGCCGATGTTCCACGCCTGGGGCTTCTCACAGCTGGTACTGGCCGCATCACTGGCATGCACGATCGTCACCCGCCGCAAGTTCGACCCGGAAGCGACGCTGGACCTCATCGACCGCCATCGGGCGACCGGCCTGGTGGTGGTGCCGGTGATGTTCGACCGCATCATGGAACTGCCCACCAAGGTGCTCAACCGCTACAGCGGCCGCACATTGCGGTTTGCCGCGGCGTCCGGTTCCCGGATGCGCCCCGACGTCGTCGTCGCGTTCATGAACCGATTCGGCGACGTGATCTACAACAACTACAACGCGACCGAGGCCGGGATGATCGCCACCGCGACGCCGGCAGACCTGCGTGCCGCACCCGACACCGCGGGCCGCCCCGCCGAAGGAACCGAAATCCGGATCCTGGAACAGGAATTCAACGAAGTGCCGGAGGGCGAGGTCGGCAGCATCTTTGTCTGCAACGACAGCCAGTTCGACGGATACACATCGGGCACCACCAAGGATTTCCAGGCCGGCTTCATGTCGTCGGGCGACGTGGGCTACCTGGACCGCAACGGACGGCTGTTCGTGGTCGGGCGCGACGACGAAATGATCGTCTCCGGAGGAGAGAACGTCTACCCGATCGAGGTGGAAAAGACCCTTGCTACCCATCCCGAAGTCGCGGAGGCCGCGGTGATCGGCGTCGACGATGAACAGTACGGACAGCGGCTGGCCGCATTCGTGGTGCTCGAACCCGACGCTGATCTTGATGAGAATGCCGCCCCCGAAACCCTCAAACAACATGTGCGCGACAACCTGGCCAACTACAAGGTGCCCCGCGAAATCGCGGTTCTCGACGAGTTGCCCCGCGGTAGTACCGGCAAGATATTGCGTGCCGAACTGCAGGCAAAGGTCTGCGGCACATGAGGGGCGATCGACTGCGCAAGCTGGCCCGCCGGCCCCGGCCCCTGACCCGGGCGACGGCCGAACTCGTCAACGCCGCCAACGGATTACGGCCCATCAGCCGCAACCCCTATGCCGCCTTTTTCGTGTTCTGGCTTGGCTGGCCGACCTCGGAGGTGCCTGGTCTTTACCTGACCGCGTCAGTGGTGGACGCGCTGCGCCGCGGACGACGCGGTGATTTCGCCGGGCCGAAGGGCAAAGTCGCGTTGGCCCTTACCGCCGCGGCCTGGGCAACGCTGGGCGTGATCCGCTACCGCGGCATCACCACCCCCGGCCCGGTCCTCGAGGAGGGGTTGACCGAAGGACTGGGGGCTGACTACGCCCAGGAGTTGGCCACCCTGCCGACCGAGCCGACGCGGCGGGGACGACGCAACCTCCCCCTGCGCACGACCGTGGCACGCCGACTCTATGTGGAGAAGACCAACATCGTGGCCTACGGCCCACACCGCCGTGCCAACCTGGCCGACATCTGGCGGCGACGCGATCTGCCGCGCGACGGCAAGGCCCCGGTGCTGGTGCAGGTGCCCGGTGGCGCCTGGGTCCTCGGATGGCGCCGCCCCCAGGCGTATCCCCTGATGAGCAACCTGGTTTCGCGTGGCTGGGTCTGTGTGTCGCTGAACTATCGGGTCTCTCCCCTACACACCTGGCCGGCGCATATCGTCGACGTCAAGCGCGCGCTGGCCTGGGTGAAAGAAAACATCGCCGACTACGGCGGCGACCCGGACTTCGTGGCGATCAGCGGCGGGTCAGCGGGCGGCCACCTGTCCGCGCTGGCGGCTCTGACCCCCAACGAACCCAGGTTTCAACCCGGCTTCGAGGAAGCCGACACCTCTGTGGCGGCAGCGGTTCCCATCTATGGCCGCTACGACTGGTATTCGACCGAGGCCGAGGGGCGACCTGAATTCGTCGAATTGCTAGCGCGTTTCGTGGTGAAACGGAAATTCCGCGACCACCGCGAGGTCTTCGTCGATGCTTCGCCAATCCACCATGTACGGGCCGACGCACCACCGTTCTTCGTGCTACACGGCCAAGACGACTCCCTCATCCCGGTGGTCGAAGCTCGAGAGTTCGTCGAAGAATTACGGGCGGTGTCGAAGTCCCCGGTCGCCTACGCCGAATTGCCCAACGCCCAGCATGCCTTCGACATCTTCGGTTCCCCACGCGCGCATAAGGCTTCCGAAGCCGTGGCCCGGTTCCTGTCCTGGGTGTACGTCACCAACGGCCCGGGCCCACGCTAGCTAGAGACCAGCCGCGCGTTCGAGCTCGGCCAGCGCCGGTTCGATGAGGTCGGCCATCTCGTCGATGTCATTGGCTACCTCGGGTGTCGTCACGAACCCGAAGTCCAGATGCTCCTGATACGAGAAGCAGGTGATGTTCAACGCCACGTCCATCACCGGCGGCCCTAGCGGCACCAAGGAGTCCAGCCGCGCACCCGCCATATAGAGGGGGAATTGCGGGCCGGGGACGTTGGATACGACGAGGTTGATCGGGGCCAGGTTATGGGAAAGCCCGGTAGCGGTGTACGCGCGGGCGGCCAGATGGAGCAGACCTGGCGGGGTGGTCTCGGTAAGCCCCATGATCTGATGCGCCGAGAGCGCCTTGGCCATCTCTTTGGCGTTCTGGGTGCTCTCGTGAATGGCCTTGAGACGCTCGGCCGGATCATTGATGTGGGTCGCCAGCGACGCCGTCATCGAGCTGATCTGGTTGCCGACGTCCTCCTTGGTTTGATCGGTGCGGGTGGACACCGGGATCTGCGCGATGAGCGGCTTGGCGGGCAGCTCGTCGCGCTTCTTCAGGTATTCCCGCGCCGCCCCGGCCACCGTCGCCAGCACAACGTCGTTGAGTTTGACGCCGAAGGCATCCTTGACCGCCTTGGCTCTTGCCAGTTCAATGCGGCACCCACTGACCCGCCGGTGCGGCGACACATGTGCGTTGAACCGGGTCTTGGGTGCATCGAAGTAGCGGGGTGGCCTGGCGCTCACGCCCAGCGCCGCGATCTGCTGGCGCACGGTTTGCTCCACCAGCCGTGCGATGCGGAACGGGGTCATGATTCCCACGTTGATCAGGGCACCCACCGCGCGGCGCTCCAGCCTGGGGATCTGGAATCCGACGAATCCAACTGTTTCCTCTTGCGGCGGCCGAGGTTCGGGCGTGACATCCAGCAGGATCTCACCTAACCCGGCACCCGAGACACCGTCGACAATGGCGTGGTGCACCTTGGTCAGGGTGGCGATGCGCCCGCCTTCGACACCCTCGATGACCCAGAGTTCCCACAGCGGTCGAGAGCGATCAAGCTTGTAGGACATGAGCCGACCGACGAGTTCCTCGAGCTCGCGCCGGCCGCCCGGCGCGGGGACTCCGATTCGCCGCACGTGAAAGTCGACGTCCAGATCCTGGTCTTCGACGAACCAGGGCCGGTCCAGCCCCAGCGGGGCCCCGGTGACTCTCCAGCGCAGCTGTGGGATCTCCGGGAGCCGTTCGATGAGTAGTTCGCGCAACCGCTGAAAGCTGTAGTCGGGCGCATCGGTCGGATCGCAAATCGCCAGCGCACCAACATGCATGTGCCAGCCTGCGGTCTCCGCAGACCAGAACGCCGCATCAACACTCGAGAGCCGCCTCATTGGGCGACCATAACCTCCCGTGAGCTGCTAGGGCCAGCACTCCCAGAAATCTCACAACGCGCCGTCGTCGTGCGACGGACCCGCAAGCAGTGCTTGCGCGGACTACGCATCCTCGAGCAAGTCGGGCGTCACCGCCGATTCGGTGTCGGGAATTCCTTCCACCTTCGCCTTGCGATCGGCCATCGACAGCAGCCGCCGAATCCGACCCGCCACAGCATCTTTCGTCATCGGTGGATCGGCGAGGCGGCCCAGCTCCTCCAGCGACGCCTGGCGATGCTCGACACGCAGTTTGCCGGCCGAGGCCAGATGATCGGGCACCGTGTCACCGAGGATCTCCAGCGCTCGTTCCACCCTGGCGGCCGCCGCCACCGCCGCGCGCGCCGAGCGGCGCAGATTGGCATCATCGAAATTGGCCAGCCGGTTGGCCGTCGCGCGCACCTCGCGACGCATCCGGCGCTCTTCCCAGACCAGCCTGGTGTCCTGCGCCCCCATTCGGGTCAGCAGGGCACCGATCGCCTCGCCGTCGCGCACCACCACGCGATCGGCTCCGCGGACCTCACGGGCCTTGGCACCCACCCCGAGCCTGCGGGCGGCCCCCACCAGCGCCAGGGCAGCTTCCGGGCCCGGGCAGCTGACCTCGAGGGCCGACGAGCGCCCGGGTTCGGTCAGTGACCCATGCGCCAGAAAGGCGCCCCGCCACGCGGCTTCCGCGTCGCCGATACTGCCGCCGACCACCTGGGCCGGCAGGCCACGCACCGGACGGCCCCGCATGTCGAGCAGTCCGGTCTGACGCGCCAGCGCTTCGCCGTCGTTGGCGACCCGCAGCACGTACCGGGTGTTCTTGCGGATCCCGCTGGCCGACAGCACGTGCACCACCGCGCTGTAGCCATAGAGGTCGAAGATGTCTTTGCGCAGCCGCCGCGCGATGCTGCCCAGATCCACCTCGGCCTCGACGACGACGCGCCCAGCCACTATGTGCAGGCCCCCGGCGAATCTGAGCAGCGAAGTGACCTCAGCGCGCCGGGCGCTGACCGATTTGACTACTAGGCGACTCAGTTCGTCCTTGACTTCAGTCGTCATCGCCACGCGTCGTCACCCTTCGGTTTGTTGCCACCCGCCCCGGGCCCGCCGGTCTGTTGACGTCCGCCCTCGATCGGTATCTCCTGCGGACTCGTCACCGGAGGCGTCGTGAGGTCCCTGTCACGGACCCGCACTGCATCCAGGACGGCCGCTAGCTTGCCCGGGTCATGTAAAGGTGTACCAGGTCGGGCAACGTCGGCGAAGTGGACCTCGGCCTGAAGCATTGTTGCCGTGCGGCGAAGTTGCTCCTTCTCTCGATCGCTAGGCACCCGGTCCGCGTCGATGATTATGTCGTGGACCGTGAACCCCGGGGCATGTTGGGCCAGGACGTGCAGGTGACGCTCAACCGAGAAACCGGCCGTCTCCCCCGGCTCGGCCACCAGGTTGAGCACCAGCGCGCGACGCGCCGACGTGGCCTGCAACGCCGCGAACAGCCCCGGCACCAGCACATGCGGAATCACACTGGTAAACCACGACCCGGGACCTAAGACGATGAGATCGGCAGCCATGATGGCGTCGACGGCCTGGCGGGTCGCCGGTGGGTCGGCCGGCCGCAACCGCACCCGTCTCACCTTTCCCGGGGTGGTGGCCACCGCCACCTGGCCGCGGATCAGCCGGAACATCCGCGGATCAGACTCCAGCCCGGAAACGTCGGCTTCGATCTGCAGCGCAATCGGACACATCGGCAGCACCCGGCCCTTGACACCGAGGATGCGTCCGAGTTCGTCGAGCGCGGCTACCGGATCGGCCAGCACCTCGGACAGGCCGGCCAGCAACAGGTTGCCGATCGGATGCCCGGCCAGCGCGCCGCTGCCACCGAACCGGTGCTGCAGAATGGTCGCCCAAAGTCGGCCGTACGGACTGTCGGATGCCAAGGCCGCCAGCGCCATTCGCAAATCACCCGGCGGTATCACGTCGAGTTCGCTACGTAGCCGACCCGAGGATCCACCGTCGTCGGCAACGGTCACGATCGCGGTGACGTAGGGAGTGAGCCGACGAGCCGCCGACAGCGTCGCGTATAGCCCGTGTCCGCCACCCAAAGCAACGATGCTGTGGCTCGCCCGTGAATTCATTCGCGGCCCAGATCCCGGTGCAGTACCCGCACCGAAAGTCGCGAATTCGACCGCAGCAGCCCCACCAGTGCTTCGGCGATGGCGACGCTGCGATGCTTGCCACCGGTGCAGCCGATCGCGACCGTCATGTAGCGCTTGCCCTCCCGGCGATAGCCCTCCACGACCAGGGATAGCAGCTCATGGTAGGTCTGCAGAAACTCGGACGCGCCAGGCCGGCCCAGGACGTAGTCGCTGACCGCCTGGTGTTGGCCGGTCAGTGGCCGCAGCTCGTCGACCCAGTGCGGGTTGGGCAAAAACCGCACGTCCATGACCATGTCCGCGTCCATCGGCAGTCCGTACTTGAAGCCGAAGGACTCCACGGTGACGCTGGTGATCGCCGCGGCGTCGCCGCCGAAAGCTCGTTCGATGTTCTCCCGCAGCCCGCGCACCGAGAGCGTGGACGTGTCGATGATGAGGTCAGCGGTGGCGCGCACCGGCTCGAGCATCTTGCGCTCGGCGGCGATCCCCTCAGCAAGTGTGTGCCCGCCCTGCAGCGGGTGGCTACGGCGATTCTGTTCGTAGCGGCGCACCAACATGTCGTCGGACGCCTCCATGAACACCACTCGGGGGGTGATGTTGCGGGTGGCCAGTTCGTTGCGCACCGAATCCAGGTCGCCGGTGAAGCCCCGTGACCGAACGTCCATCACCACGGCGAGTTGGGTGATGCGCGATCCGGCCGCCAGCCCGAAATCCACCATTCGGGTGATCAGCTGCGGAGGCAGGTTATCCGCGACATACCAGCCCAGGTCCTCTAGTACCTTGGCCGCCGTGCCGCGGCCCGCCCCGGACAGCCCGGTCACCAGCACCACGTCGATACCGGCCGAGGCGTCGCCTTCTGGACCGGGCAGATTTCCGCCACCCGCAATATGGTTGGTCATTGGGCACCCCCCGGCTGGTCGGGACGCAACGCCTCGAGCACGGCAGTTGCCGTTGCTACGCCAATACCCGGTACCGCGGTGATCTGGTCGACGGTGGCCTCCTTGAGGCGGGCTATCGATCCGAAATGGGTGACGAGCGCCTTGCGACGGTGCTCTCCCAATCCGGGCACCGCATCCAGCGCCGACGCCGTCATCCGCTTGGATCGCTTGCTCCGATGGTAGGTGATGCCGAATCGGTGCGCCTCGTCGCGCACCCGCTGCAGCAAGTAAAGGCCCTCGCTGTTACGCGGCATGATGATCGGATCCGGCTCGGAGGGCACCCATACTTCTTCCAGCCGCTTGGCCAGGCCGATCACCGCGACGTCGACGATACCCAGCTCCTCGAGAACGGCGCTGGCGGCGTTGGCCTGCGGCGCACCGCCGTCAACGACATAGAGATTGGGCGGATAGGCGAATCGGCGAGATTTTCCTTCCGGGGAAAGCAGATTCGGATCGTTCTGTTCACTCAGGTGGCGCTGGAACCGGCGTCGAGTCACTTCGGCAATGGATGCGACGTCGTCGGAGCGGCCCTGCCCAGCCGCTTCCCGGATGGCGAAGTGGCGGTAGTCGGACTTGCGCGGTAGGCCGTCCTCAAAGACCACCAGCGAGGCGACCACATCGGTGCCCTGCACGTGGCTGATGTCGACGCACTCGATGCGCAACGGCGCATCGGCCATCCCGAGCGCCTCCTGAATATTCTGCAGTGCAGCAGATCTGGCGTTGAAGTCACCGGCCCGCTTCAGCTTGTGCTGCTGCAGCGCCTCTTTCGCATTTCGCTGCACGGTTTCGGCCAGCGCGCGCTTGTCTCCGCGGCGCGGCACGCGCAGCGTGACCCGCGAGCCGCGCAAGCCGGACAACCAGCTGGACAGTTGGTCGGCGTTGGAGGGCAGGCACGGCACCAGTACCTCGCGGGGAACCGGGTTGACCGACTCATCGGCGGCACCGCCCAACTCCGCCTGGTCGCCATAGAACTGAGCCAGGAATTGCTCCACCAACTGTTCCTCGACCGAAACATCTGGTGCACTGGGCTTTTCGACCACCCAGCCGCGCTGACCGCGGACCCGACCGCCGCGGACATGGAACACCTGCACCGCCGCCTCGAGTTCGTCGTCGGCAAATGCCACCACGTCCGCGTCGGTGCCGTCCCCCAGCACCACCGCTTGCTTTTCCATCGCGCGCTTCAATGCAGACCGGTCATCTCGCAGCCGTGCGGCGCGCTCGAAGTCGAGGTTCTCCGCAGCGGCGTTCATCTGCTGTTCCAGCTCGCGGGCGTATCGGTCGGTCTTACCGGAGAGAAAGTCGCAGAAATCATCGACAATCTGGCGATGCTGCTCTTTGCTGACCCTGCCGATACAGGGAGCCGAGCACTTGTCGATATAGCCGAGCAGGCATGGCCTGTCTATCTGCTTGTGCCGCTTGAACACTCCCATCGAGCAGGTGCGCGCCGGAAACACCCGGGTAAGCAGATCCACTGTCTCGCGGATCGCCCACGCGTGCGAGTAGGGCCCGAAATAGCGGACCCCTTTGCGCCGTGGACCGCGATAGACCATGAGCCGGGGAAAATCTTCGTTGAGCGTGACGGCCAGCACCGGATATGACTTGTCATCGCGGTAGCGAACGTTGAAGCGAGGATCGAATTCCTTGATCCAGTTGTACTCGAGCTGCAGCGCCTCGACTTCTGTGTTGACCACCGTCCACTCGACCTTTGCGGCGGTGGTCACCATCTGGCGGGTCCTCGGCTGCAAGTGCGCGATGTCGGCAAAATACGACGTCAGCCTGCTGCGCAGGCTCTTGGCCTTGCCGACATAGATGACTCGCCCATGCGGGTCCCGGAATCGGTACACCCCCGGCTCGACCGGGATGGACCCGGGCGCGGGGCGATACGTCGCGGGATCTGGCACGTACCCAGGCTAGTAGCCGCTAGAAGGGCGGCGGCTCGTCGGGACCGATTGTCGGCTCCGGGGTGTCGTACCGGTCGGCGTGGACGCCGCCGACGGCTTCCAGTGCCCTGCGATTGCATCGGCGCTCGGTGTCGATGCGATTCGCCCGGTTTTGTGCGCGGGTTCGGGCACGGGTCGGCATCCTCGCCGCTCGGCCAGCGCGGGGGCTGCCGGCCGTGCCCACGATTGGCGGTAGCTCCCCGGTCGGCACGCATAGGTTCCGAAACAGCAGCGCGCTACCCGGGGTGGTCACGTAGGTGTGCCCGTCGGGCAGCAGCCAGATCACCGTGCCGTCGGGTAGCTGCAGGTCGCGCCAGCCCCAGAACGTTTTCAGCAGATGGTGTTTGCGGCACAGGCACTTCAGGTTCGACGCGTGCGTGTGCCCGCCGTCACCGCATGCAACGGTATGGTCCAGATCACAGCAAACTGCCGGCTGGTCGCAGCCGGGTGCTCGACACGTCAGATCACGGCACCGCACGAATTCGGCGAGCCCCGCTGATGGCGCGTATCCGGACTCGGGGCGCCCTGACGGTCGCATCAGCGGCCGCAGTGTGGCGACCTTGGCCAGCTCGGCGATCAACGAGGCCGGGATCAGCCCTTCGGCGCCGAGCAACACAGCGGGCGTGTGACCGGTTCCGTCGACAGTCGATTGATCGGCAACGACGTGAATCACCACCTTGCTCGGAGCTGACCGCGCTGCGGCAGTGCAATCGGCGGACGTGCAGCCGCACGCCAACCGATCACTGCCCGCCACCAGCGCCCCCACCGCGTCGGCACGGCGCTGCTCACGGGTGCGCGGGTCGGCGGCGCACACCGTGTTCGCAAGCTCGTCGAGGCGCCGGTCAAAGGCTCGCCCCGCGGTCGCGAGCACGCTTCCGGCCAGCGCGGCCAAGCCCGAACCGTCGGCGATCACATCCACATCGACGAATCGACCGTCGGCCGCCTCGGCAACGCGGCGCACGGCATCGCGATCGACATCGGCCACCACTTGATCGATCGCAACGGACAGCCGACCTCGAGTTACCGCAGGACATCGCGCCAACAGCGCGGCGAGCTGTGCGTCCACCTTCGCCAGCACCTCGGCGTCGGTGATGAGGTCGGTGCGAAACACGATCGTCTGGAATGCCCGGTAATCGATATCTCCGGCGCGAAAGGCCTGCCCCACCTTCGGCAATCGGTTGCGCATCGCCATCGCATAACGCAAATAGCTCGAGCCTATCGCCACGCTGGTTCGCAATGCGGCAGCCACCTGCGCGGCGACCGCCTCCCAAGTATCCGTCGCCCATTCGGCACGGTCGCCGGACTCCCGGCACCGCAGCACGAACAATGCACCGACCACGTCCAGCCGTTCGGCCGCGGCCGCAGCCTCCCGGCGAGATGCCTCTCGCGCCCTCTCCAACAGCGCATTCGACTCCGCCGTCGGACGGGAGGCATACCAGTACTCGAACATACGTTCGACCCTAGCGGCCGATGGCGACACTTCCCCCGACTCGTGTCAGACCCGGTCGTCGAGCTGCGCCCGTCGGGTGACCGCCCACTCCGCCATCGGAAATCCGGAATTTTGGTCACACGCGGATATGACCAGAGCGGCCCGCGGCACCACCGCCAGTCCGTAGTCGCAGTTCCAATCCGAACGGCCCATGCTCCACACCAGCACACCCTCAGCCGGAGTGCCGAAGGACTTGAGCGTGATCGGCCCGAACTCCCCCGCCGGATACCCGGCAAATGCATCGCCATGGCATTGCGACACCGTGCGGAATCCGTTCTGCACCACGTCGTGAGGATTCAACGGGCTGTTGTAGACATCGACCGACTCGGCATACATCGCCGTAGCCTGCACTCGGTATGCGGACTCGGCGAAGTCCGCCGAGCCCGGTGGCCGTAGCGGCGAACCTTTGAACAACACCGCGGCCGTGCATTCGGGTGGCCGGGCGCTGGTGAAATAGGTTTCGCCCACCCGAGTCGAAGACGCCGGCCCCAGCGGCGTGTTGTCCCCATCCTGCAACAACAAGTCACGAGCCGAGATGTGGGCACGCGGCTGACCGGAGGCCCGAATCGCGCGACCGGCAACGGAATTGGTGCACGCGGCCATCGCCACCACCACGACGAGCAACACCACCGCCGCGCAGCTACGCCCAAGACGCGTCATCGGTAGATCGTAGCGCGGCTCAGCGGGTGGGCAGGTCCGGGCGATATTGGGTCAGCAGGGAGCGCACCGCGTCCATTGACGCCACCGCACGCTCCTTGTCCACGGCCTGAATCGCCATCACCGGGATGTACTCGTCATCGGGCAAGTCGATTCGCGCCCAGCGACTCCCCCCAGGAAACGACACACCGACCACGTCTTTCCAAGGAATCAGCTTATAGCCCAACAGATTACGCACCGAGATGCCCGCAGCACCGATCCTTAGCAGCGGTCGGGTGAACAGCAGCACAGCACCGGCGAGAATGAGCCCGAGGGCGCCCATCGCCACTTGATCACCGGTCTGAAATATCATCCCGCTCGAGCCTACCTTGAGGAACAATCCACCGGCTACATGCGCCGCCACGATCAGGATCGCCGCGGTGTACGCGACAACCGGTGTCCAGTAGGGACGCAAGACGACGTCCCACTCGGCGCGTTGTGCTTCGTCGGTCATGACTCAGCACGCAGCTCGCGCAGGGTCAACGCGGTGGTCAACGCCGCCGCGGTCGCCTGCGCGCCCTTGTCCTCATCTGAGGTTGGCAGGCCAGCCCGGTTGAGCGCCTGTTCCTCGGAGTTGGTGGTCAAAACCCCATTGGCCACCGGCGTGGAGGAGTCCAGCGAGACCCGGGTCAGACCCTGGGTCACCGCATCACAAACGTAGTCGAAATGCGGTGTCTCACCACGTATTACCACACCCAACGCGACCACAGCGTCGTGATTTCGAGTCAGTTCCTGTGCCA
Source organism: Mycobacterium pseudoshottsii JCM 15466 (assembly GCF_003584745.1). Lineage (NCBI taxonomy): Bacteria > Bacillati > Actinomycetota > Actinomycetes > Mycobacteriales > Mycobacteriaceae > Mycobacterium > Mycobacterium pseudoshottsii. The sequence continues at coordinate 2,418,646 of NZ_AP018410.1, read as the reverse complement.
CCACCGGAATTTCCATCGCCCCCAGGACGCGCACCACCGTCGGGTTGTCGATTCCGGAATCGGCAGCCGTGTTGCGCGCACCGGCGAGCAGGGCATCACAAATCTTGGTGTGCCAGGTGCTGGCGACGATAGCCAGCCGAACGCCGGAAGCGTCGAACGCCGGCACGTCCGGAATGCCGGCGCCACCGCTCACAAAGCACCACCGAATTCCCCTGGCAGGTGCACCGATTCGTGAAAGTCGTCTAATCCGGTCAAGTCATGTCCCATCCGGTCGCGCTTGGTCATCAGATAGCGAATGTTCTCCGCATTGGCCCGCACCGGCAACGGGACCCGCTCGATGATGTGCAAACCGTAACCGTCCAGCCCTACCCGCTTTGCCGGGTTGTTGGTCAGCAGCCGCATCGAACGGACCCCCAGATCAACCAGAATCTGGGCCCCGATCCCATAGTCGCGTGCATCAGCGGGCAGACCGAGCTTGAGGTTGGCGTCGACGGTGTCATCCCCGGCGTCCTGGAGTTGATAGGCCTGCAGCTTGTGCAACAACCCGATGCCGCGGCCCTCGTGTCCGCGCATGTACAGCACCACCCCACGCCCCTCCCTGGCGACCATGGCCATGGCCGCGTCGAGCTGGGACCCGCAGTCACAACGACGTGACCCGAAAACGTCGCCGGTCAGACACTCCGAGTGCACCCGCACCAATACGTCGTCGCCGTCGCTGCTCGGCCCGGCGATCTCGCCGCGCACCAGTGCAACGTGCTCGACGTCTTCATAGATGCTAGTGTATCCGATGGCGCGAAACTCCCCGTGCCGGGCCGGAATCCGGGCCTCGGCAACGCGCTCGATGTGTTTCTCGTGCTTACGCCGCCATTCGATCAGGTCGGCGATGGTAATCAGTGCCAGCCCGTGTTCGTCGGCGAAGACCCGCAGCTCGTCGGTCTGGGCCATCGACCCTTCATCTTTTTGGCTGACGATCTCACAGATCGCGCCCGCGGGCTGCAGGCCAGCCATCCTGGCCAGGTCCACCGCGGCCTCGGTATGGCCCGGGCGGCGTAACACCCCGCCGTCCTTGGCGCGCAACGGAACGACGTGACCGGGACGGGTGAAGTCTTCGGCCACACTCGCCGGATCCGCAAGCAGCCGCATCGTGGTCGCTCGGTCGGAAGCTGAAATACCAGTTCCCACGCCATTTTTCGCATCCACCGTAACGGTGTAGGCGGTACCGTGCTTGTCCTGGTTGACCGCGTACATTGGCAGCAGTCCCAGCCGGTCACACACCGCTCCATCCAGCGGGACGCACAGGTACCCAGAGGTGTAGCGCACCATGAACGCCACCAGCTCCGGTGTTGCCTTCTCAGCGGCGAAGATCAGGTCGCCCTCGTTCTCGCGGTCCTCGTCATCGATGACGATGACAGCCTTGCCCGCACCAATGTCGGCAACCGCTCGCTCGACGGAGTCCAACCTCGTCATCTTTGCTACCTTGCTGTCAGACCTACTCACACGAGATGTTTCACGTGCTGCAATCAGTATGGACTACCGCACCGCCACAGTTACTGTCTTGCGGCTTTGAGGTCCCTGCCCGCTGATTCTGACCGGTTTCCTACCGCGCTAGTGCGCCGGGTCGGCTGTCGGTCCGGATTGCATCAGTCGTTCGACATATTTGGCGATCACGTCCACCTCCAGGTTTACCTGCGTACCCACCGGCGCTTGTCCCAGCGTGGTGAGCTCTCGGGTGGTCGGAATCAGCGAAACCTCGAACCAGTCCCGAGGCTGCGCACCTAGATCGGAGACGGTCAGGGAAATGCCGTCGACGGTGATCGATCCCTTCTCCACGACATAGCGGGCCACCGTCGCTGGGACCTGAATGCGCACCACTTCCCAGTGCTCCGACGGGCTCCGGGCGATGATCTCGCCGGTCCCGTCGACATGGCCCTGGACGATGTGCCCACCGAGGCGGCTGTTGACGGCCGCGGCACGCTCCAAATTGACCTGGCTACCGACCTGTAGTTCCCCCAGGTTGGACCGGTTCAGCGTCTCGGCCATCACATCGGCGGTGAACTGGCCGTCGGCGAGCACCTCCACCACCGTCAGGCAGACACCGTTGACTGCGATCGAATCACCATGACCGGCGTCGGCGGTAACGATCGGGCCACGAATGGTCAAGCGTGCCGCATCGGTGAGGGTGCTCCGGTCGGTGATTTCGCCGAGTTCCTCGACTATTCCGGTGAACATTGCACCAGGCTAATTGGCCCTCGCGGGCCGCGACAAACGCCGTTGTGTAGCGCGCTGCACACCCCGCGTTGCCCGACCCGGTCGGCGGCCCCCTCTACGATGCAGGGTATGCAGACCCGCCGCCGTCTATTCGCTGTCCTCGCCGCCCTCGGCACCGCCACCGCCCTGGTTGCCGGCTGCTCGTCGGGCACGAAGGACAGCGGCGGACCACTACCCGATGCGACACCGTTGGTGAAGCAAGCAACCGAGCTCACCAGGAACCTCAAGAGCGCGCACCTGGTCCTCACCGTGAACGGCAAGATCCCCGGCCTGTCGATGAAGACGCTCTCCGGCGATCTGACCACCAACCCGACCGCCGCGAAGGGAAACGTCGAGCTCACGCTCGGCGGATCTGCGATCGACGCCGATTTCGTGGTGGTGGACGGAACCCTGTATGCCACCCTCACCCCGAACAAGTGGAGTGATTTCGGCCCGGCTGCCGACATCTACGACCCGTCGCAGATCCTGAACCCGCAAGTTGGCCTGGCCAATGTGCTGGCCAATCTCCAGGACGCCAAGGCCGACGGTCGCGACACCATCGACGGACAGACCACGATCCGGATCACCGGAAAGGTCACTGCCGAGGCGGTGAACCAGATCGCGCCCCCGTTCAATGCAACAGAACCCGTGCCGGGCACCGTGTGGATTCAGGAGAACGGTGACCATCAGCTGGTGCAAGCCAAACTGGATCGCGGGTCGGGCAATTCCGTCGAGATGACCTTGTCCAAGTGGGGCGAGCAGGTCAGCGTCAGCAAGCCCCCGGTGAGCTGATGAGCACGCAGACAGGGCGCCGCGTCGCCATCAGCGCCGGCAGCCTGGCGGTATTGTTGGGCGCCCTCGACACCTACGTCGTGGTCACCATCATGCGCGACATCATGGGCAGCGTCGGCATCCCGGTTAACCAATTGCAGCGGATCACCTGGATCGTCACCTGGTATCTGCTCGGCTACATCGCCGCGATGCCGCTGCTGGGACGGGCTTCCGACCGGTTCGGCCGCAAGCTGATGCTGCAGGTCAGCTTGCTCGGCTTCGCCGCCGGCTCGGTGGTCACCGCGCTGGCGGGGCATTTCGGCGATTTCCATATGCTGCTCGCCGGCCGGGCACTTCAAGGTGTGGCCAGCGGTGCGCTGCTGCCGATCACCTTGGCGCTGGGTGCGGATCTGTGGGCACAACGAAACCGCGCCGGCGTCCTCGGCGGTATCGGAGCCGCCCAGGAACTCGGCAGCGTGCTGGGGCCGCTCTACGGGATTTTCATCGTCTGGTTGTTCCATGACTGGCGAGACGTCTTCTGGATCAACGTCCCCCTGACCGCGATCGCCATGCTGATGATCCAATTCAGCCTGCCGGCGCACGACAAGAACGCAGAGCCGGAGAAGATCGACCTGGTTGGCGGTGCGCTGCTGGCAATCGCGTTGGGGCTCGCCGTCATCGGGCTGTACAACCCCAACCCGGACGGCAAAGAGGTGTTGCCGAGCTACGGACTACCGGTGCTGACCGGCGCGATCGTGGCCGCGGTGGCGTTCTTCGCCTGGGAGCGGTTCGCTCGAACCCGGCTGATCGACCCGAATGGGGTGCACTTCCGGCCGTTCTTGGCCGCCCTGGGTTCATCGGTGGCCGCGGGTGCCGCGCTGATGGTGACTCTGGTGAACGTGGAGTTGTTCGGCCAGGGCGTGCTGAGCATGGACCAGACCCAGGCGGCGGGGATGCTGCTGTGGTTCCTGATCGCCCTTCCGATCGGCGCGGTGACCGGCGGGTGGATTGCCACCAGAGTCGGCGACCGGGCGGTGACGTTTGTCGGGCTACTGATCGCCGCCGGCGGCTATTTGCTGATTTCGCATTGGCCCGTCGATCTGCCGGATTATCGGCACATCATCTTCGGCTTGTTCACCGTGCCCGCCATGCACGCCGACCTGCTGGTGGCCGGCCTAGGGCTTGGCCTGGTGATTGGGCCGCTGTCGTCGGCCACGCTGCGAGTTGTACCGGCCGCCCAACATGGCATCGCCTCGGCGGCGGTGGTGGTCGCGCGGATGACCGGCATGTTGATCGGTGTGGCCGCGCTGAGCGCCTGGGGTCTGTACCGGTTCAACCAGATCCTGGCGGGATTGTCGGCGGCCGTACCGCCCGACGCGACCTTGCTCGAGCGCGCGGCCGCGATCGGAGCCCAATACCAACAGGCATTCGCCTTGATGTACGGCGAAATCTTCACGATCACCGCGTTTGTGTGCGTCTTTGGTGCGGTGCTGGGTCTGCTGGTCAGCGAACGCAAGGAGCACGCGGAAGAACCGGAGATCTCGGAGGAACCGGCCGTAGCGCCCCGGCCGTGAGTCGCTCGCGCGACACCAGGCTGAGCAACAGGTCGGGGCCGCACCGCTCGACGCCGTCGAACTGCCAGCGCAATGCGTGCGCGATGCTGGACACGCCCACGTCGTCAACGGCGGTGACCGGGCCGCCGAGCAGGATCGGCGCCACGTAGGCCAGGATGCGGTTGATGGCTCCGGCCCGTAAGAAGGCCCCGGCCAGGGTCGGACCCCCTTCTAGCAACACGTCGGTGCGGTCGGAGAGGGCTCGCAGGACCTCCACCGGCTCGTGGGTCTTGATCATCATCGTTCGCGCATCGTCGTTGAGCACCTTGGCTTCGGGCGGAATGTCACGCTTGCCCACCACCACGCGCAGCGGCTGCTCGGCCGCCAAGGAACCATCCGACAGCCGGGCGGTCAGGGTTGGATCGTCAACCAGCACGGTGCCGGTACCGACCACGATCGCATCGGAAATGGCGCGGCGCCGATGCAGATCCGCACGGGCCGCCTCGCTGGAAATCCACTGGCTGGAACCGTCGGCGGCAGCGCTACGGCCATCGATACTCGTGGCGTACTTCCAGGTCACATGCGGCAACCCGGTGCGCTGCTTGTGCAACCACTCCCGCAACGGTCCGGCCGCCACATGATCGGCCAGCACGCCGGATCGCACCTTCAGGCCGGCGGCCGACAGCCGCCCCGCGCCCCCACCTGCGATCCCATTGGGGTCGGCGACGCCGTATATCACCGTTCCGACCCTGGCTTCGATCAACGCGTTCACACATGGCGGAGTCTTGCCGAAGTGGTTACAGGGCTCCATGGTGACCACCGCTATGGCGCCGGCCGCCAAGCCACCCGCCTTGCGCAGCGCCACCACCTCGGCATGATCACCACCGGAGGGCTGGGTGCCGCCGATGCCGACGACCCGGCCTTCCTGGTCGACAATGACAGCGCCGACCGGCGGGTTCGGGTACGTCGCGCCTTTGACCAGCATCGACTGCTCGATCGCCAGACGCATCGCCTCTTCGAGGCTCTTGACCTGTTCGACTGTCATCTGGCGCTCACCGGCCGTGATGGCTGGAAACGGCCCCGGCCTGTCGCCGAAGTGCCTCCACCGCGGCAGCGGGATCCTGGGCCCCATACACCGCCGACCCGGCGACGAAGCAGTCCACGCCGGCCTCCGCCGCTTGCTCGATGGTGTCTGCGTTGATGCCGCCGTCGATCTCGATCAGGATCGTCAACTCACCCGAATCGACCAGCTTGCGTACCGTCCGCACCTTGCTGAGCACCTCGGGAATGAAACTCTGTCCGCCGAAGCCGGGCTCCACCGACATCACCAGCAGGGTGTCGAAGTGCGGCAGGATCTCGAGGTAGGGATCCAGCGGGGTTCCCGGTTTCACACTGAACCCGGCTTTCGCACCGGCCGCGCGAATGTCGCGGGCCACCGCGATCGGGTTGTCGGTGGCCTCGGCGTGAAACGTGACGTTGTAAGCCCCGGCCTCGGCGTAGGGCGGAGCCCACCGATCCGGGTTGTCGATCATGAGATGGCAATCCATTGGAATGTCGCTGGCCGCCAGCAGACTCTCCACCACGGGAAGCCCGAGCGTCAGATTGGGCACGAAGTGACCATCCATCACGTCGACGTGCAACCAATCGGCACCGCGCACCGCAGCGGCTTCGTCGGCTAGCCGGGCAAAGTCAGCTGACAGGATCGACGACGCGATCATGGGACCCCCGATGCTGTTAGGCATGAGCGACACACTACTGAGCCGCGCGGCGCGACGCGCGACGCACGTCGGCGATTCGCTCCCGCTGCCTCATGCCCGCCTGCGCAGCGCCGCGGCGAACATGGCGTCGGTGCCGTGCCGGTGCGGCCACAGCTGCACGTACGGCCCCTCCCCCAGGCCCTCGGTGATGGGCTCGAAGAGTGCTCGGGTATCCAGCGCATCCACCGGGTGCCGGCGTAGCGCGTCGGCGACGACCCCGACGGTTTCGGCCAGGTGCGGCGAACAGGTGGCATAGAGCACCACCCCGCCCGGACGAGTCAGGTTGATCGCCGCGGCCAGCAGCTCACGCTGCAGCTTGACCAGGGTGGGCACGTCCGACGGTTGCCGGCGCCAGCGGGCTTCCGGCCGCCGGCGCAAGGCGCCCAGGCCGGTGCAGGGCGCATCGACGAGCACCCGGTCGAAAACCGGTTCCAGGTCGGTGTAGCGCCCGTCACCACGGACGAGATCCACCGGCAGCCCGCCGGTGTTGTCCGCCACCAGGTCGGCGCGATGCGACGACGGCTCCACGGCGGTCACCCGGGCCCCCGTTGCCACGCCCAGCGCGGCCAGCAGCGCCGTCTTGCCGCCCGGCCCCGCGCACAGGTCCAGCCACCGGCCCGAGTCGCCCTCGACCGGGGCCAGCGTCAACGCCCGCGCCACCAATTGACTGCCCTCGTCCTGCACCAGCGCCTGACCGTCGCGCACGGGCGCCAGCAGCCCCGGGTCACCACCGAGCAGGTACACGGCGTACGGCGAATACCTGCCCACGGTGCCGCGCACCTCATCGGCCAATGCGGCGGCCGTCAGCACCCCCGGACGAGCCGCCAGGTGCACTTGTGGACGCTCGTCATCGCTGGCCAGCACCGCATCGAGTTCCGCCGCCGACGGGCCCAGCGCGTCAGCGAAGGCCTGCGCGATCCAGCGTGGGTGAGCATGGACGAAGGCCGCGTGCCCGACGGGGTCGCGGCGCGGGTCTGGCGCCAGCTCCTGGACCCACGATTGCTCATCGCGATCAGCGATCGTGCGCAGCACTGCGTTGACAAAACCCGCCCGCGCCGAATCGAATTCGATGCCGGCTTGTTCGACCGTGGTGGACACCGCGGCGTGGGCGTCCACCCGGGTGCGCAACAGCTGATAGGCACCTAGCCGCAACAAGTCCAGCAGGAAGGGGTCGATCGCCTCGGGCGAACGTCCGGCCGCCGCTCCGATGATGGCGTCGAGCAGTCCCCTGGCCCGGCAGGCGCCATAGGTCAACTCGGTGGCGAAGGCGGCGTCGCGGCCGGTGATGCCGCGCTCCCTCAGCAGCGCGGGTAGCACCAGGTTGGCGTAGGCGTTGCGCTCACTCACCGCCCGCAAGGCGTTGAACGCGGCGCCGCGCGCCGGGTCCAGCGGCCGCCGGCGCGGGCCCCTGCGCTGGTTCGGCACGCCCGTGCCCTCGGAGCGTCGCGGCTTTCGGTCCGGCCGATTTCGCTGTCGTTTGTCCTGGCCGGGGCTCATGATGCACGCACGCTGGGGTCCAGGCGGGCACCGCGTGCCCAGTCGGCGGCGTTCATCAGCTTCTTGCCCGGCGGCTGGACCTGGCCCAATCGCAAAGGTTCCGAGCCAGTGCCGACCCACACGTGCTTGCGATCCACCTGAATCGCACCTGGGGGCAAGGGGCCGGGAGGTTCGACCGCGGCATCGAGATACACCGGCCCCAACTTGACCCGCAGGTCACCGATGAGCGTCCAGGCGCCCGGATTGGGAGTAACGGCCCGGATCCGACGCTCGATGATGGGCACCGGCAACTCCCACCGCACCCTGGCCTGCTCGACGGAGATTTTCGGCGCCAGCGTGACTCCGTCCGCAGGTTGCGGGCGCGCTGTCAAAGCCCCCTCGGCGATCCCGTCCAGGGTGGCCGAGAGCAGCTCGGCACCCGAAACCGCAAGTCGCCCAAGCAGATCGCCAGCGGTATCGGTGGGCCGGATGGTCTCGGTGACCACCCCGTACACCGGTCCGGAGTCCAGACTGGGCTCGATCTGGAAGGTCGTGGCCCCAGTGACCGCGTCACCCGCGGCAATGGCGGCTTGCACCGGCGCCGCACCACGCCATGCCGGCAGCAGCGAAAAATGCAGGTTGACCCAGCCCTGTGGCGGCACCCCGAGCAGCGCGTCACCCAGGAGCGCGCCGTAGGCGACCACCGCACAGCACTGTGGCGCCAATTCGGATAGTTCAGCGACAAACTCCGCCGAGTTCGGCCGTGACGGCCGCAGCACCGGGATGCCCCGTTCCAGCGCCGCACGCGCCACGGGCGACGGTTCTGGCTTACCGCGCCGACCCGAAGCGGCATCGGGCCTGGTCAACACCGCGATCACCTCGTGTCGCGGCGAATCGATGAGCTGATGGAGCGCTGGCAGCGCAGTTTCGGGGGTACCGGCAAAAACGAGACGCACCGGGACAGTCTAGGAAGTGCCTGTAAAGTGGCGTGGACCACAATCTTCAATGGCCAGATTCTCAGCCGTTTATAAACTTGCTATTGCATACTATGTCCTGCGGAAACGTTCTGCGAGCAAGCAGTCGAGTTTTCCCGCCGCGCCTGCGACGACGATGTCGAAGTAACGCAGCCCTTTCCCTTTCCTTTTGAGGAGCTCTGAATGACTATCGACACACCCATCCGCGAGGACGTATCGCTCGCGGCTACACACCGGGCGATGTGGGCACTGGGCGACTACGCATTGATGGCCGAAGAGGTGATGGCTCCGCTCGGCCCGATCCTGGTCGCTGCCGCCGGCATTGGGCCCGGCGTGCGCGTGCTCGACGTTGCGGCCGGCTCCGGCAACATCTCGCTTCCGGCGGCCAAGTCGGGCGCCACGGTGGTATCGACGGACCTGACACCCGAACTGCTGCAACGGTCCAAGGCGCGCGCCGCAGCCCAGGGATTGACCCTTGACTACCAGGAGGCCAACGCACAGGCACTGCCGTTCGGCGACAGCGAGTTCGACACCGTGATCTCGGCGATCGGCGTGATGTTCGCCCCGGATCACCAGTGCTCAGCCAACGAACTGGCCCGCGTCTGCAAGACCGGCGGAACCATCGGCGTGATCAGCTGGACGCCAGAAGGTTTCTTCGGCCGCATGCTGGCCACCATCCGGCCCTACCGCCCGAGCCTGTCGGCGGCCCTGCCCCCGTCTGCGCTATGGGGACGGGAAGCCTACGCCCGCGGCCTGTTTGGGCACCACGTCTCCGACATCCAAACGCAGCGCGGACAGTTGGAGGTCACACGCTTCCAAACGGCGCAGGCCGTGCACGACTACTTCAAGAATCACTACGGCCCGACGATCGAGGCCTACGCGAACATCGGCGACAACGCGGTGCTGGCGGCCGAACTCGACGCCCAGCTGGTTGAACTCGCCGACCAATACCTGACCGACGGCGTCATGGAATGGGAGTACCTGGTTCTGACCGGCACCAAGAAGTAAGCCGCTCCGCAACCGGGCCGGGGCCGCCCGCCAATTCGGCGGGCGGCCTGGAACGGCTGAATCCCGACGTCTTCGAGAGGACCCCAAAGACCCAAAGCCCAAATGGGCACCAAAAGGCTGAGCCTATAGATCCATCTCGACATTTGCGTCCGGCTCACCGCCGGCCGCGGTGAACGCGGTCAGCGCGCGAACCAACCCCTGCCGTTCGGCCGGCGGCATCTGCTCGACGATACGAGCGATTTCGTCGCGCCGGTGCGCGGTGACCCGGCGGACGAGATCACGACCACGCTTGGTCAACACCGCGAGTAGTTCACGACGCGAGGTCGGGTGCGGCTGTCGGTCGATCATCCCGGCGCTGACGAGACGGTCGACCATCCGGCCGGTCGCCGACAGCTGCACCCCAAGCAGGTTCGCCAGCGTGGCCAGATTGACCGGTCCCCGATTGGACAGAATGACCAGGGTCCTAAATTGCGGGATGGTGATGTTCTCATCGACCTGCGCGATCGAATGCGCCGAGATGCCTACCAACAGCCGAGACGCCGTTAGCAGCGCATCGGTAATCATGTCCAGTGACTCTTCAGCTGCCGTCGCGTTCTCGGTGGACATTAATGGCCCCCTTCCCCGGATTTCGCTGGGCTTTTCAAGTTCGTTGTCGCACAAAACAGGCTGCAGCAAGGGAAGAATCTAGCAGCGCCCTACATTCGTAGACAGCGATTATTGATCACGTATACAATTGCCGCCGGGCAACGATCGGAAGTGGTTTCCCTGCGCCTGCCTTGCGCCGACGATGGTGTCGCAGCAAATTTCCCGAATTCGGTCAGGAGGGGCAATGGCTCTTGACACACCAATCAGCGATCGGCGGGCCCCGGCAACCACGCATCGGGCCATGTGGGCGTTGGGCGACTATGCGGTACTGGCCGATGAAGTACTGGCCCCGCTGGGGCCAATCCTGTTCTCCACCAGCGGCATTCGCCCCGGAGGTCGCGTCCTCGACGTTGCCGCGGGTTCGGGGAATGCGTCGATCGCCGCGGCGGTTGCGGGTGCTCATGTCGTCGCCTGTGACCTCACGCCGGAACTGCTGCGCAGCGCTCAGCGACGCGCCGCGGCAGCGGGAGTACACCTCAGCTGGCGGGAAGCCAATGCCGAGACCCTGCCCTTCGGGTTCAACGAGTTCGACGCGGTGCTTTCGACGATCGGGGCGATGTTCGCTCCGCGTCATCAGCGCACGGCCGACGAGCTGGCCCGGGTATGTCGCAGGGGCGGCAAGATCAGTGTGCTGAGTTGGACGCCGGAGGGGTTCTACGGCCAGTTTCTCTCCACCCTCCGGCCGTACCGGCCGACGCTGCCGATGGGCGCCCCGCATGAGGTGTGGTGGGGGCGCGAAGAGTACATCGGCGACCTGTTCAGCGACCACGTGTGCGATGTCCGGACGCAGCGGGGCTCGTTGCGGGTAAAGCGGTTCGGGCAACCCGAAGAATGCGTCGATTACTTCAAGGATTACTACGGACCGACGATCAACGCCTACCGCAATATCAGCGACGACCCCCAACGAGTTGCCCAGCTCGACGCCGAACTCATCGAACTCAGCCGCGAATACCTCACCGACGGCGTGATGGAGTGGGAGTACCTGATTTTCACCGCGCGCAAGCGCTGACGATGGATCAATGCAGGTTAGCCGATGTGCAGCGGGTCGATCTGTACCCGGACCGGTTCATGAGTCTGGCGTGCGCTGAGCACACCGACTCCGCGGCGCAGACACCCGGCTAGTTCCAGACCCTGTTCCCGGCGTACCCGCACCAGCATCCTGGTCACGGGCACGCCGTCGGGGGTGCCTGCCGGGCGGCGTACCCCCGGCGGCAGGTCGACCGGGCCGAGCATGTCTGCGTCTTCGGGCAACCGGGCCTGATCCAGCAAGGCCAGGACCGCCTCCGCGGTGCCATCGATGGCGGCGATGTGCACGCTCGGCGGCAGCCCGACTTCGCTACGGGCCTCCAGCTCGGCTTCGGCGTGCCCCACCGGGTCCCAGCGGATCAGCGATTGCACCGTCGGGATAGACGATTCGGCGACCACCGCCACCACGCCTCCGTCGGCACGCGAGCGCACCAGGGCCGCTGCAGCCATCCAACGGCAGAGCGCTTCCTCGGCCGCGCGCAGATCTTGACGGCCCAACAACGCCCAGGTATCCAGCAACAGGGCGGCCCCGTATCCCCCGGCTGCCCGGGGCTCAGCGCCCGGGGTGGCCACGACCAGCGCCGGGCGAGCATCGACGTCGGGCACGATCGCATCGCCCGCCGAGGTGATCACCGACGTACCGGGGAAGGCGCGTCCCAGCTCTTCGGCGGTGCGCCGGGCTCCAACGACGACGGCCCGCACGGTGTCCGACCCACAGCGCGTGCAGCGCAGCAGCGGTTCCCCATGCCCGCACCATCGACAGACCGCGCCGGGCGCGCCGCGTTCCGGCAGGGACAGCGGCCCCGTGCAATGTCGGCACCGCGCGATTGCCCGGCAGCGCCCACAAGCCAGGGAGGGCACGTACCCGCGCCGTGGCACCTGGACCAGTACGGGCACCCCCGCCTGCAACGACGAGCGGGCGGCGTGCAGGGCGATCGATGGCAGACGCGCGGTCCGTGCGGCCGGGTCGCGTTCGTCGGCGTAGCCGCTGTCATCGAGGGCAATGACGCGCGGGGTGCGCGCCCGAACCACCTGCCGGGCCGCGACGATGTCATGCGCCCACCCGCTTCGCACCAGGGCGTAGGCCTCGGCGGTTCGGGCGTAGCCGCCGATCAACGCCGCGCACCGGGCTTGATGTGCCCGCAGCATCGCCACCTCCCGGGCGTGCGGGTAGGGCGCCCGCGGCTCGGCCAGGGTGTCGTCGCCGTCCGCCCAGACCATGACCAACCCCAGGTCGCTCAGCGGCGCGAACACGGCGCTGCGGGTACCGATCACCAGTCGTGCACCACCCCGCAGCGCGGCCAACCAGCGTCGGTAGCGGGCGGCCGGACCCAATCCGGCCGACAATGCCGCCACGCTGCGCTCATCGATGCGGGTTGTCGCCGCTCGCCACAGCTCGTCGAGGTCCCGCTGGTCGGGAACGATCGCCAGCACCGCCCGGCCGGTGCGCACCGTCTGCGCGGCGGCCTCGGCGAATCGATCGGCCCACGGCTCGCCGGGTAGCGCCTGCCAGACGGCACGCGCCGCCCGCGCCTCGCCGAGGGCGTCCAAGAATTGGCCGCCCCTGCCGTACCCCGCCCAGCCGGCCCCATCGACCGGAGCCACCTCCGGCAGGTCCGGCCGCGTTGCGACTTCGCGCTCCACCCGCGCATGCCGGGCCGGCACCGCCAGCCGCAAGACGTCCGGCCGGGTGCCTGCATAGCGAGCGGCCACGGCGTCGACCAATCGGCGGATCTCCGGCGTGAGCACCTGTTCGGCCGATACCACCCGATCCAGCCAGCCCAGCTTGCCCTGGTGGTCGGTGTCGTTGCGGCGCTCGAGCACAAACCCGTCGACCAATCGGCCGTGGAACCGCACCCGGACCCGCACCCCGGGCTGGGCATCGTCGGACTGCTCGGCGGACACCAAGTAGTCGAATTCACGATCGAGGTGGGGCACCGAAAGCATCGGTAGTACCCTCGCGATCGGCTCTACCTCGATCGGTACGCGCTCGCAGCCTCGAGATGATTTGCTAGACAATCTTTTTCTTGCTTTTTCGCAACAGCGGACGCGGCGCCTCAGCCGTCGACAGCGGCCGGCCCGTTATCCGAAATATCCCGGCCAAAGAAGAACCCGGCGGTAATCAAGATCTCCGCGGCGGCATATGCCCACCAGATCGGCACCGCCAGGGCCTCGTTACCGAGGATGAACCGGCTGATCGCGATCATCGAGTCCGATACCGCGAAACTCAACGCCCCCACCGCTGTCCATATCGTCGGAAGCCTGGTGACGAAAGCCGTGCACACCATGGCGGTCAGCACCAGGATGTAGACCGTCACCGGAATCGTCAGATTTTCCTGACCGAGGTGCGGCCAAAACCAAATCAACAGCCCCACTGAGACCACGCACATCAACGCCGCCGCAGCGATCCGTGGACGCGATGGAACCGCCCCCCAGGCCATCGGCAGCATGGCTCCGAGAAAGCACAAGTGGGCCAACAAGAACGAACCAAGCCCCAGCACAAATGACTGGGTCCACCACGGGATTGCCAACAACCAGTCACCGGCGGCGGAAAACAGCAACGCCGCTATCAGCCACCGTCGCTCGCGCGCGATCGGGTGGGCGGCCGCCGCTAGCGCGAGCAGCACCGCCATCGATGCCTTGAACGGCGGCTGCAGGATCCAATGCCCGGTCAGTTCCATACCCTGCGGGCGGCGCATCGCGATGATGGTCAGGTACACGCCGTAGCCGAGGCCGGCCCATCCGGCGAGCACCCAGCCGCCGGTCACCAACCGAGGTGCGTACGGTACGTCCATGCCCAGTTTGGACAAAACCGCAGACGAGAAACCCGCTATCGACCCCATCATGCAGAAGGTACTGGATGCGGTTCCGTTTCGGCTATCCACCGAGGACGGAATCGATGCGGTACGTCAGCGGCTGCGGGACTTGCCACGCCGGCCCGTGCACCCCGAGCTTCGCGTCGAGGACCGGGCCATCGACGGACCGGGTGGATCCATCCCCATTCGGATCTATTGGCCACCAATCAGTCCCGATGCCACCGATCCACTACCGGTGGTGCTGTTCTTTCACGGCGGCGGCTTTGTCATGGGCGACCTGGACACTCACGACGGAACCTGTCGTCAGCATGCCGTCGGGGCCGACACGCTGGTCGTTTCAGTCGATTACCGCTTGGCCCCAGAGCACCCCTACCCCGCGGCCATCCAAGATGCTTGGGCCGCAACGCGATGGGTCGCCGACCACGGATCCACTATCGGCGCTGACCTCAACCGGGTAGCCGTGGCCGGTGATTCAGCAGGTGGAACCATCGCTGCGGTGATCGCACAACAGGCCCGGGACAATGCCGATGGCCCCATACCGCCGATCGCCTTTCAACTGCTGTGGTATCCGTCCACGATGTGGGATCAGACATTGCCGTCGTTCACCGAAAACGCCACCGGCGAGGTTCTCGACGTCAAGGCCATCGCCGACTTTTCCCGCTGGTATGCAGGCGATACCGACCTGTCTAACCCACCAGCGGGCATGGCTCCGGGCCGCGCCGAGAACCTGGCGAATCTACCGGCCGCCTACATCGCGGTGGCCGGCCACGACCCGCTACGTGACGACGGCATCCGGTACGGCGAATTGCTGGCCGCTGCCGGCGTCTCGGTTGAAGTTCACAACGCCGGATCCCTGGTACACGGCTACATCGGCTATGCCGGCGTGGTGCCCGCGGCCACCACCGCCATGGAGCGCGGGCTGGCGGCATTGCGCGTTGCGCTGCACGGATAGGCCACAAGTGCGTACCGTGTAGGACCCATGACGGAGCAGATCAGCACCCGCCCCGGCATCGATCCCATCCTGAAGATGCTGCTCGACGCGGTTCCGATGACCTTTTGCGCCGCAGACGGCGTCGAATTGGCCCGCGAACGGCTCGCCGCGCTCAAAGCACCACCGGAACTGCTCCCCGATTTGCGGACCGAGGACCGCAAGATCGGCTATGGCGAGCTTACCGACATCCCCGTCCGAATCTATTGGCCCACCGTGGAGCCCGACCGGGTCCTTCCGGTCGTCGTGTACTACCACGGCGGCGGCTGGGCGCTGGGCAGCTTGGATACCCACGACCACGTCGCGCGGGCGCATGCGGTGGGCGCGGAGGCCATCGTGGTCTCCGTCGACTACCGGCTCGCTCCGGAGCATCCCTACCCGGCCGGGATCGAAGACAGCTGGGCCGCGTTGCGGTGGGTCGGTGAGCACGCTCACGAGTTGGGCGGGGACCCGAACCGGATCGCCGTAGCCGGCGACTCCGCTGGCGGCAACATCTCGGCGATCATGGCGCAGCTGGCCCGTGACCATGCCGGTAATGGCGCTCCGAACCTGGTCTTCCAGTTGCTGTGGTACCCGTCGTGCGTCGGCGACCTGGCCCTGCCGTCCTTCAGCGAAAACGCCACCGCGCCCATCCTGGATCTCGAGGTCATCGACGCGTTCCTGTCGTGGTATGTGCCCGACCTTGACGTCAGCGACCACACGGCGCTGCCTGCCACGCTCGCGCCGGGCAACGGCGACCTGACCGGGCTACCTCCGGCCTTCATCGGCACCGCCGAACACGACCCGCTGCGTGACGACGGGGCCCGTTATGCCGAGTTGCTCACTGCCGCGGGGATAGCGGCCGAGTGGTGCAACGAGCCCAACCTGGTGCATGGCTACGTCAGCTTCGCCGTGGTGGTGCCCTCAGCCGCCGAAGCAACCAGCCGCGGCTTGGCGGCACTGCGCAAAGTGTTGCATTACTAACAAGAACTAGCAGGGACTCGAAAGACCCGGGAGTCCGGCCCTTACCGGCCACCGCCGTCAGCCATACAGTGGTGCCATGGCCCTCGAGGCGGCGCTGATCCTGCGGCCCGAGCACGGAGTTCTCGGCATCGGAGGGGAACGCTAGTGAGCATCGAACCGGACTACCAGATCGTGATCGTCGGCGCCGGATTCTCCGGCATCGGTGCCGCGATCAGCCTCGACAAGGCGGGATTCGGCGACTACCTCGTGATCGAAGCCGGCGACGGCGTCGGCGGAACCTGGTTCTGGAATACCTATCCCGGCATAGCCGTGGATATTCCGTCGTTCTCCTACCAGTTCTCGTTCGAGCAGAGCCCGGACTGGTCGCGCAGCTACGCACCCGGCCGCGAGCTCAGGGCCTACGCCGAGCACTGCGCCGACAAGTACGGCATCAGGCCCCGAATCAGGTTCAACACCAAGGTCCTTGGTGCCGAGTTCGATGACGAGCGCAGTCTGTGGCGTCTGCAGACGGATCCCGGCGGCGAACTGACCACCCGATTCATCATCAATGCCAGCGGCGTTTTGACCGTGCCAAAGCTTCCTGACATTGCCGGCGTCGACTCCTTCGCCGGCGTCACCATGCACACCGCGCGCTGGGATCACAGCCAGGAGCTGACCGGCAAACGCGTCGGGATCATCGGCACCGGCGCGTCGGCGGTCCAGGTCATCCCGGAAATCGCACCAATCGTGAAACACCTCACGGTGTTTCAGCGAACTCCGATCTGGTGTTTTCCGAAATTCGACTTTCCGTTGCCGGCAGCGCTGCGCTGGGCAATGCGCATCCCGGGCGGAAAAGCGCTGCAGCGGCTACTCAGCCAGGCCTATGTGGAGGCGACCTTCCCAATCTCGGCGCACTACTTCACGGTGTTTCCGTTGGCGCGCTGGAGCGCGGTGCTGGGACGGCGCTATTTGCGACAGCGGGTCGACGATCCGGTGGTGCGCGACCAACTCACCCCACGCTATGCGGTCGGCTGCAAACGACCCGGATTCCACAACGGCTACCTGTCCACCTTCAACCGCGACAACGTGCAGCTGGTCACCGAGCCGATCGAGAAGATCACCCCGACATCGGTGGCCACCGATGACGGCACCGACCACGAGATAGACGTGCTGATCCTGGCCACCGGCTTCAAGGTGCTCGACACCGACGATGTGCTGACCTATCCGGTCATCGGACGCGCAGGTCGATCACTGAGCCAGTTCTGGGAAGAGCATCGCGCGCAGGCCTACCAAGGCGTCAGCGTTCCCGGATACCCCAATTTCTTCGCCGTGTTCGGCCCGTATGGCTACGTGGGTTCGTCGTATTTCGCGCTCATCGAGACCCAGACCCACCACATCCTGCGCTGCCTGAAGCGGGCCCGACGCGACGGCGCGACCCGGGTCGAGGTGACCGAGGAAGCCAACGCCCGCTACTTCGCCGAGATGATGCGGCGCCGGTACCGCCAAGTGTTCTGGCAGGACAGTTGCCGCCGGGCCAACAGCTACTACTTCGACAAGAACGGCGACGTGCCGCTGCGTCCCACCACCACCGTGGAAGCCTACTGGCGTGGCAGGCATTTCGATCTCGACGACTACCGCTTCGGACGCTGAGAGCTCCCCCGAGACAAAACTCACGTCGCCGACCTCGCTGGCCGGCGTTAGGCTCGAACGTGCGGCTTCGAATGAGCAAAAGGAGATTTCGGTGGCCAAAGAGTTCTCGCACATCGACGAGTCGATCCGCGAGTTCATCGGCAACCAGGCCATGTTCTTCGTTGCCACCGCGCCGTCCGACGGAGGCCGAGTCAACCTCTCCCCCAAGGGTTATCGCGACACTTTCGCGGTGCTGGACGACCACACGGTCGTCTACATCGACCTATTCGGCAGCGGCGCCGAAACCATTGCGCACCTGCGCGACAACGGCCGGATCACGATCATGTTCTGCTCGTTCACCCGCAACTCGCGGATCCTGCGGCTCTATGGGACCGGACGAGTGGTGCGCCCCGATGACGGCGAATTCCAAACCCTGAGAGAACATTTCAAGACTCTTCATCCGGGCACGCGCTCCGCCGTCGTGATCGACGTCGACCGCATCGCGGATGCGTGCGGATTCGCGGTTCCCTATTACGACCTCGTCGATGAACGACCGGTGCTGGACGCCCACTTCCGCAAAGCGACCGAGGAAACCTTCTCTGGTGTCATCGATCGCAACCAGCACAGCATCGATGGCCTGCCGGCGTTGGACTCCGACCATCCCCTGCCGCCCAGCGCGCAAAACTGAGCCACCACACGCGCGAGCAGACGCGGAATCGCATTGCGCGGGGATCCCGCGCGCGATTCCGCGTCTGCTCGTGCCGGAAACCTAGATGGCGCGCTTGAGGTCGTCGACCTTGTCGAGCCGCTCCCACGGCAGGTCGACATCGGTGCGACCGAAGTGCCCGTAAGCGGCGGTGGGCGCATAGATGGGCCGCAGCAGGTTCAGGTCGCGAATGATCGCGCCAGGCCGCAGGTCGAACACCTCACCGATGGCCTTCTCGATCTTGACCGGGTCGACAGCCTCGGAGCCGAATGTCTCCACGAACAGGCCGACCGGGGCGGCTTTGCCGATAGCGTAGGCCACCTGTACCTCGACCCGCTCGGCCAGTCCTGCTGCGACCACGTTTTTGGCCACCCAGCGCATCGCGTACGCCGCCGAGCGGTCCACCTTGGACGGATCCTTGCCGGAGAATGCGCCACCACCGTGCCGGGCCCACCCGCCGTAGGTGTCGACGATGATCTTGCGGCCGGTGAGGCCCGCATCGCCCATCGGTCCGCCAAGGACGAACTTTCCGGTCGGGTTGACCAGCACCCGCACCGCCGAGGCATCCAGGGTGTCGTGGGCCAGGTCGTCGAGCACGGTCTTGAGCACCTGCTCTCGAATGTCGGGATCCAGCGTCTTCACCAGGTCGATGTCGTCCGCATGCTGGGTCGAAATGACCACCGTGTCCAGCCGCACCGGCACCCGGTCCTCGTAGGCGATGGTGACCTGAGTCTTGCCATCCGGGCGCAAGTAGGGCAGCACACCGTTCTTGCGGACCTCGGTCAGTCGCCGCGACAACCGGTGAGCCAGCGCGATCGGCAGCGGCATCAGCTCCGGGGTGTCGTTGATCGCGTAACCGAACATCAGGCCCTGGTCGCCGGCGCCTTGCGCGTCCAACGGATCCGCAGCGCCCTCGACGCGGGCCTCATGGGCGGTATCAACACCTTGTGCGATGTCGGGCGACTGGGCTCCGATACCGATGTTCACTCCGCAGGATGCCCCGTCGAAGCCCTTGTCCGACGAGTCGTAGCCGATGTCGAGGATGCGTTCGCGAACGATATTGGTGATGTCAGCGAACGCCTCCTTGGCGGTCGTCGTGACCTCACCCACCACGTGCACCTGCCCGGTGGTCACCAGGGTCTCAACTGCAACACGCGAGCGGGGGTCCGCCGCCAGAAGCGCGTCGAGGACCGAGTCGCTGACCGCGTCACAGATCTTGTCGGGATGTCCTTCCGTCACCGACTCACTGGTAAAAAGGCGACCCTTTTCACTCACTATCTGCATCCTTCCGATAATTAGTTAGCCGAATTATATCCTCAGGCATCAATTTGCGCTCGTCCACTCGAGCAAGGCATCGTTCAGGACCTGTCCAGCCGCTGTACAGCACCGAGCCCGTGGATCGACTACCCGCGACAGCTATCCAGGAACGTAACTATTGCGTCAACGATACGGCTTGCCATCAGCGTCTTCGACCCGTGCTGCAGCGCCGCCTCGGTTCCATCGGCGGCCAATAGCCAGCCGTCGTTGTTGTCCACCTCAAAGGCCCTGTCACCGCCCACGGCGTTGACGACCAGCAAGTCGCAGCCTTTTCGCCGCAGCTTCTGTCGGGCGTGAAACAGCACATCCCCGTTGGCGTCACCGGTCTCGGCGGCAAAACCAACGATGGCACGCATCTTGGGCAGCTGCCCATCCTCGCGCGCACGCACCGCACCGGCCAACACATCGTCGTTGCGCAGGAGTTCGATCACCGGTGGACTGTCGGCAGTCTTTTTGATCTTGGCGGTGGAAACTTGCGCCGGCCGAAAGTCGGCAACGGCGGCGGCCATCACCAGCACGTCCGCGGTGGGTGCGTGCTTGGAGACGGCGTCATCGAGTTGCTGCGCGGTGCTGACGTGCACCACCTCGACACCGGCCGGGTCGATCAACCCGGTGGTGTGCCCCGCGATCAACGTCACCTCGGCGCCCCGCTGGGCAGCGACGCGCGCGACGGCGTAACCCTGCTTACCGGAGCTGCGGTTGCCCACGAAGCGCACCGGATCGATCGGCTCCCGGGTGCCACCGGCGGTCACCAACACCTTGCGGCCGGCCAGGTCGTAGGGCAACGCATCATGGCGTTCCAGCAGCAGCTGGGCCAGGGTGGTGATCTCCTCGGCCTCGGGCAAGCGTCCGGCGCCGGTGTCACTGCCGGTCAGCCGCCCGGATGCGGGTTCGAGCACCACCGCGCCACGACGGCGCAGCGTGGCCACATTGTCGGCGGTGGCCGGATGCAGCCACATCTCGGTGTGCATCGCTGGAGCGAACATCACCGGACACCGGGCCGTGAGCAGAGTTGCTGTCAGCAGGTCGTCTCCGCGCCCGGCTACCGCCCGGGCCAGCAGATCAGCCGTCGCCGGGGCGACCACGACCAGGTCAGCCTGCTGACCGATTTGAACATGCGGCACCGCCGGCACGTCGTCGAACACCCCGGTGTGCACGGGCTGACCGGAGAGCGCCTCGAAGGTGGCCGCCCCGATAAAACGGAGCGCAGATTCGGTGGGGATGACCCGGACGTGATGACCGGCCTCAGTCAGTTGACGGACGACCGTGCACGCCTTGTACGCGGCGATACCCCCAGAGACGCCGACGACGATCCGCTTACGGTCCATCCGGGGCCTGCCCTGTTACTCGCCCTCAGTGTGCTCGAGCAGATCGGCGTGGATCTCACGCATCGCGATCGATAGCGGCTTTTCCTGCAGGCCCGGCTCCACCAACGGCCCGACGTATTCCAGGATGCCCTCGCCGAGCTGGTTGTAGTAGTCGTTGATCTGCCGAGCCCGCTTCGCCGCATAAATCACCAGGGCGTATTTGCTCGAGACGCGATCCAGCAACTCGTCAATGGGCGGATTGGTGATGCCCAGCGGGGTGTCGTAGGCACCGACCCCGCCAGAGGAAGGATCGAATTGATCCACGGCGGAAACGGCGGCCAACGGCGCATCGGACTGCGGAATACTCACTTAAGACTTTCTCCTGGCGGCGTAAATCGTTGCGAAGACGGTAAAGATCTCAATTCTGAATTCTGGCTCTTTGCCTGGCTGATGACTCACCCAGAGCCGGGCACAGTTCTCACCAGCAAGGATACCAATTCAGCGCATGCGGATTCCAATCGACCGTTTACCACGACCTTGTCGAAGTCGGGTTGGGCTGCCAGTTCGGTCTGCGCGGTCTGTAACCGGCGACGAATAACGTCCGGCGTCTCAGTGCGCCGACCGACCAGCCTGGCCTTGAGGTCCTCCCAACTGGGCGGCGCCAAAAACACGCTGATGGCCTCGGGCATCGCCTTCTTGACAGCCCTGGCCCCGGCCAGATCGACCTCGATCAGCACCGGAACTCCGGAGGCCGTGGCCTCCCGCACCGGTTGAGCCGGGGTGCCCGATCGGTGCAATCCCCCGTGAATCTCGGCCCACTCCAGCAACTCGCCCTGGTCGATCATCTGCTGGAAGCTCTCCGGGGTGACGAAGTGGTAGTCCACGCCGTCCACCTCCCCCGGCCGCGGCGCCCGGGTGGTGGCCGAGACGCTGAAGTGCAGGTTTGGGATCCGCTCACGCAAGCAGCGGACCACCGTCGACTTGCCGACAGCGGAAGGACCGGACAGCACGACCACATGTCCTGTGCCCGGTCCTCCGCCGGCGCTCATCGGCGCTCCTGAGTCGGCACCCCCACCAGGCACTGCAGCCTGGATCCTTGGGCGCTGATTGCCCGCACCACCCCTGCTAGCGGGTGATACCCCACCTCAGGCCCAGCGGCCTGCATCGTCGGCAGCGGGCTAGGCGGAGCCGAACTTTTCCAGCAGGGCCTTGCGCTGACGGTCACCAAGACCACGCAGCCGCCGGGTCGGGGCGATTTCGAGCTCGGTCATGATTTCCTGCGCCTTGACCTTGCCCACCTTCGGCAAAGCCTCGAGCAGCGCAGACACCTTCATCTTGCCCAAGACTTCGTCGGTCTCGGCGTCCTTGAGCACCTGGGTGAGGTTGGTGCCGCCGCGCTTCAGCCGGTCCTTGAGCTCTGCTCGCGCTCGACGTGCGGCAGCAGCCTTCTCCAACGCGGCCGCGCGCTGCTCGTCGGTCAACTGGGGAAGGGCCACGATTCCTCCGTCTCTCATCGATATCAATCGATCATTTGTTTGTCTTGGCTGGTACTACAGCCAGCGGAGACGACCGTACTCACGGTTCCTGACGAAATCTAACCCGACCCCCTGGTTTGGGTGACAAATCCCCAGCGTGGGCCCCGGCCGCGAGACGAATCAGCGCTCCGCCGCCACGCCCGAGCGGCCACAAACCACGGGGTCGAGCGCCCAGCGGGATGGTCCGGCCACACCCCCAGATATTGATGCCTAGCTGCGGTTATTTGCGATTTGACTGGAATCTGCGGGCGGCGCCGCCCGACGATCGCACCGCCCGCCGGCCGGTTTGGGCCGCCCCGGGCCACCCCGAGCAACCCCCGCGACCAACGTGCCATGGATCACGCATTTCGGTGGCGTGTCGCGCGTGTCGGGCGGTTCGGGGCAAATGGAGCGAATCAGCAGGCCAGCGCATGCTCGAACCGTGCGGTGGGCCCGTCCACGTTGCCGGAACGGGGCGGACCCTAGACCCCACCACGCCGACTCACGACGCGGGCGTCGCGCCGCATTCACCGACGGACGAACATCGGTCCATTTCGACTGCCCAGCAAATCTGGTACGGATGTCCAGCCGAATGCGGCCAGCAACGTCGGGGTTTCCCGAACAACAGCGCGGCGCGGGCGCCCAAACGGCCACACGCAGTTGATCGCGCCGGCACCAATGCGAACGTGCCGACGCCGACTCGGGCAGTTTGGCGGGCCGCGACGAAGCCCCGGTGACCACGGAAATCTGACGATTTTCCTTTTACTGCAAGCCTTTTCAGAGTGGATTCCGGCAAGCATGGAGCCCGGCTGCCGCGCACGGTTGCCGAGCGCCGACGTGTGAGGTGGCAAGCGGGCTGGGATTCCGGCGGCGCTCAGACGCAGATCGACCCCGGGCGTCAGCGGCTACAGAAACTCCAACAGCAACGGGCGCCGAGCGTGCTTGACCCGAAGACCTAGACCGCTGAAAGGTACGCGACGGAGTCCAGCATCCGCTCGGCCGCCGCCCGGACTTCAGAAATGCTGGGGCCGGCGCGCAGGACCTCGCGCGACACCGCGGGCAACAGCTGTTGTGGCGCCGCGCCGCCGAGGCCGCCCAGCGCCTCCGGCCGGCCGCCCTGCACCCCGACGCCGGGAACCAATACGGGTCCGCCCAGCCCGCTCACATCCAGCGGATTCAGCACCGTTGCACCGACGACCACACCAACTGATCCGGGCTCCGGCCCCGTCACTTCGCCAACTTCACTATTGAAGAGTCCGACTTGATCGACGATCAGTTGGGCCACCGTGCGGCCATCCGCGTCGGCGCGTTGAATGGTGGCGCCCTCCGGATTGGAGGTAGCCGCGAGCACGAACACACCCCGATCATTGGCCGTCGCAACCTCGAGCAGGGGCCGCAGCGAGCCGAACCCCAGAAAGGGCGAGACAGTCACGGCATCGGCCGCCAGCGGCGAGTCGCCCGCCCAGGCCGCCGCGTAGGCCGCCATCGTCGACCCGATGTCGCCACGCTTGGCGTCCGCCAGGACCAGCACACCATTGGCCCGTAGCGCGGCCATCGTGCCTTCCAGCACCGCAAATCCCGCGGCACCGTACGCTTCGAAAAACGCCACCTGCGGCTTGACCACCGCAAATCCCGCGAAGGCCGCCACGCAGATATCGCAGAACGCGGCCAATCCGTCGGCGGTGGCCGGCAGATCCCAGGCCCGAAGTAACTCGGGGTGGGGATCGATCCCCAAACACAGCGGCCCGCGGTGTGCCTTGGCCTCTGCCAAGCGTGCGCCGAATCCGGTCACCGGGCCCCGCCGTCGGCCGCGCTCTGTTGTTCGATGGCGCGGTGCAGCTCTTGCAGCGACCTGACCCCGATATCGCCGCGGATCCCGGCTTCGATGCCCTGCACCGCGGCCGACGCGCCCTGCACGGTGGTGACGCACGGGATGTTGACGGACACGGCAACCGAGCGGATTTCGTAGCCGTCGACACGCGGGCCGGAGTTCCCGTATGGGGTATTGATCACCATGTCGACCTCGCCGGCCCGGATCGCGTCGACGGCGGATATCGCCGGGCGTCCGGGTTGTGGCGCCTCGAAATGCTTGCGAACCTCGTCGCAGGGAATCCCATTGCGTCGCAGCATCTCTGCCGTGCCCTCGGTAGCGAGCACCCGAAAGCCCAGGTCGGCGAGCCGCTTGACGGGGAACACGAGTGAGCGTTTGTCCCGGTTGGCGGCCGAAACGAACACGGTCCCCGCCGCGGGCAACGAACCGTACGCGGCGGTCTGGCTCTTGGCAAAGGCGCTGCCGAAGTCCCGGTCGATCCCCATCACCTCGCCCGTCGACTTCATCTCCGGTCCAAGCAGCGAATCGATGGCCGCGCCGTCCGCGCGCCGGAAGCGGTGGAAAGGCAGCACAGCCTCTTTGACGGCTATCGGGGCACGCGGGTCGGCGTTGGCGCCGTCCCCGGTACGCGCCAGCATCCCTTCGGCGCGCAACTGGGAAATACTGGCGCCCAACATGACCCGGGCACATGCCTTGGCCAGCGGGACGGCGGTGGCCTTGGACACGAAGGGCACGGTGCGGCTGGCGCGCGGATTGGCCTCCAAGACATACAAGATGTCGTCTTTGAGCGCATACTGCACATTGAGCAGACCCACCACACCGATGCCATGCGCGATGGCTTCCGTGGCTTTGCGAACCTTTTCAATGTCGCTGCGGCCCAAGGTCACCGGCGGCAGGGCACACGCCGAGTCACCGGAGTGGATCCCGGCCTCCTCGATGTGCTCCATGACCCCGCCGATGTAGACCTCGGTCCCGTCGCACAACGCGTCCACGTCGATCTCGACAGCGTCTTCGAGGAAGCGGTCGACCAGCACCGGATGTGCCGGCGAGAGTTCGGTCGCGCGGGTGATGTAGCCGCGCAGCGTCTCCTCGTCGTAGACGATCTCCATCCCCCGGCCACCCAGCACGTACGACGGCCGCACCAGCACCGGATAGCCGATGTCTTCGGCGATACGGCGGGCTTGCGCGAAGGTGGTTGCGGTGCCATAGCGTGGCGCGGGCAGTCCCGCCGCGGTCAGCACATCGCCGAACGCCCCGCGGTCTTCGGCCAGGTCGATGGCGGCGGGCGGGGTGCCGACGATCGGCACCCCCGCGTTGGCCAGCCGTTCTGCCAGCCCGAGCGGCGTCTGGCCGCCGAGTTGCACGATGACTCCCACCACGCCGGCCCCACCGGCGGCCGACTGCTCCTCGGCATGAAATACCTCGAGCACGTCCTCGAACGTCAGCGGCTCGAAGTACAGCCGATCCGCGGTGTCATAGTCGGTGGATACCGTCTCCGGATTGCAGTTGATCATCACCGTCTCGAAACCGGCCTGGCTCAACGTGGTTGCCGCATGCACGCAGCTGTAGTCGAACTCGATCCCCTGGCCGATGCGGTTAGGCCCGGACCCGAGGATCAGAACCTTCGGTTTGTCGATCTGCGGAGCCACTTCGGTCTCGGCCGCCGGATCCAGCTCGTAGCTGCTGTAGTGGTACGGAGTCTTGGCCTCGAACTCGGCGGCACAGGTGTCCACCGTCTTGTACACCGGGTGGATGCCCAGCCGCTCGCGCAGTGAGCGCACACCGTCTTCCCCGGCCAGTTCGGGTCGCAGCGAGGCGATCTGCCGATCGGATAGCCCACTGTGTTTGGCGTGGCGCAGCAGATCCGCGTCGAGCACCGGCGCGTCGACCAATTCGGCACGCAAACCGACCAGCTCGTCGATCTGCGCGACGAACCACGGGTCCACGCCGCTGGCCTCGGCCACCCGATCGACCGAGGCCCCCAGCCGCAGCGCCAGTTCCAGGTCGTAGAGCCGACCTTCGGTCGGGGTTTGCAGCCTGGTCAGGACGTCGTCGAGGCCGCCTTCGGGATCGGTGGCGGTCCAGAACCCGGCCCGGCTGGTTTCCAGCGAACGCATCACCTTGCCGAGCGCCTCGACGAAGTTGCGGCCCAACAACATCGCCTCGCCCACCGATTTCATGGTGGTGGTCAGCGTGGCATCGGCACCCGGGAACTTCTCGAAGGCGAACCGCGGCGCCTTGACCACGACGTAGTCCAGGGTGGGTTCGAAGCAGGCCGGCGTTTCTTTGGTGATGTCGTTGACGATCTCGTCGAGCGTGTATCCGATGGCCAGTTTCGCGGCGATCTTGGCGATCGGAAACCCGGTCGCCTTGGACGCCAACGCACTTGACCGCGATACTCGCGGGTTCATCTCGATGACGATCAGCCGGCCGTCTCGGGGGTTGACCGCAAACTGAATGTTGCAGCCGCCGGTGTCCACCCCGACCTCGCGCAGGATCGCAATCCCCAAGTCACGCAGCCGCTGGTATTCCCGATCGGTCAGCGTCATGGCCGGCGCAACGGTGACCGAGTCGCCGGTGTGCACGCCCATCGGGTCGAGGTTCTCGATCGAGCACACCACCACCACGTTGTCGTGGCCATCGCGCATCAGCTCGAGTTCGAATTCTTTCCAGCCGTAGATCGATTCCTCGATGAGCACATTGGCGCTGGGCGAGGCGGCCAGCCCGGCGCCGGCCATCCGATCCACCTCGTCGGCGGAGTAAGCCATACCCGAGCCCAACCCGCCCATGGTGAAGCTGGGCCGCACCACCACTGGAAGGCCCAGCTCGGCAACGGTCTCGCGAACCTCGTCCATGGTGAAACACACTCGGCTGCGGGCGGATTCACCCCCGACCTTGGCAACGATGTCCTTGAACCGCTGCCGGTCCTCGCCGCGCTGAATGGCTTCGAAATCGGCACCGATCAGCTCGACGCCGTAGCGTTCCAGCGCCCCGTTCTCGTGTAGAGCGACGGCGGTGTTCAGGGCGGTCTGCCCACCCAGGGTGGCCAGCACGGCGTCAATCTTGTTGCCGCGCTCGGCTTGCTGAGCGATGACCCGCTCGACGAACTCTGGGGTAATTGGCTCGACGTAGGTGAAGTCGGCATACTCGGGGTCGGTCATGATCGTCGCCGGATTGGAGTTGACCAGACTGACCTGTAGGCCCTCGGCGCGCAGTACCCGGCACGCCTGGGTTCCGGAGTAGTCGAACTCGCAAGCCTGGCCGATGACGATCGGCCCCGAGCCGATGACCAGAATGTGGTGTAAATCGGTGCGGCGCGGCACTAGCAGCCCCCTAAGGTTTGGACGCGAAGGTGCGCGGTCTTGCGCCGAACCCAGCGTGTCAGCTGGGGGCACCCGCTCGCGGCGATGAGCATCAGCGGTCCCCCGCCATCAGGTCAACAAACTGATCGAACAGGTACTCGGCATCGTGTGGGCCCGCCGCGGCCTCGGGGTGGTACTGCACCGAGAATGCGCGGCCGTCAACCAGTCTGACCCCCTCGACCACACCGTCATTGGCGCAGGTGTGGCTGACAGCGGCCCGGCCGAACGGCGTCTCGAAAGACTGCCCGGCCTCCCCTTCCAGCGCGAAACCGTGGTTCTGCGCGGTTACCGCGACTCTCCCGGTGGCGTGGTCGATGACCGGAATGTTGATGCCCCGGTGCCCGAACACCATCTTGTAGGTCGATAATCCCAGCGCTCGGCCGAGGATCTGGTTGCCGAAGCAGATACCGAACAGCGGGATTCCGGCACCGAGCACCTCACGGGTCAGCGACACGACATGGTCTGCGGTCGCCGGATCGCCGGGTCCGTTGGACAAGAACACGCCGTCTGGCTTGATATCGGCGATCTGATCGAAGGTCACCGACGAGGGCAGCACATGGCTGCGAACGCCGCGCCGGGCGAAGTTGCGCGGCGTGTTGGTCTTGATACCGAGGTCCAGGGCAACCACGGTAAAACGCTGCGGTCCTTCTGGTTCGACGATGTACGCCTCGGGGGTGCTGACCTCTCCGGCGAGATCGGCACCCAGCATCGGGGGTTGGGCAGCCACCCGCTCGACCAGCTCGGCTACTTGCGTGCCGGCGGCCAGGGCCGCACCGGAGAACACACCGGCCTTCATCGAGCCGCGGCTGCGTAGATGACGCACCACTGCGCGGGTGTCGATGCCGGCGATCCCCACGATGCGCTGGCGGATGAGCTCGTCTTCCAGTGTCGTCGATGAGCGCCAGTTGGAGGCGCGCGGCGACGGGTCACGTACCGCGTAGCCCGCGACCCAGATCTTGTCGCCGCGGCTCTCGCCGTCCTCGTCGTTCCAGCCGGTGTTGCCGATCTGCGGGGCGGTGGCCACCACGATCTGGCGGTGGTAACTGGGATCGGTCAGCGTCTCCTGATAGCCGGACATGCCGGTGCTGAAAACGGCTTCCCCCAGTGTTTGGCCAACCGCACCGAATGACATTCCGGTGAAGACTCGGCCATCTTCAAGTACGAGCAAGGCTTTGCTCACACGATTCCCTCCGTTCGGGGCTGAAGCCAGCCTGCTAGCCAGCCGTCGTACTCGTCACGATTGTCTGCCCGGAACCCGGTGTCGATCTCAGTACCTGATGGCAGTCGCCACCGGATTGCCAGTATCCCGTCGCGCGCCGCGATCTTGCCGGCGATTCCGCGCTCGGTGCGTACCGCGGTGATCGAATCCTGTGGGATCCAAATCGGCTGCGCCCGCGCACGTTTCACCAGAATTCCGTCCGGATGACGGGTCAGTTCCGCCCGGCTGCGGTACCCGAGGTCGCCGACCACAACCCGATGGTTGGACGCCGGCGCCAGGGTGCAACCGACGTACATGCCGCAAGTGATGACCGACGCGGGACCCACCGCGGCGGGCAGGTCGGGCAACGCACCGATCAGCTCGCTTTGCAGTCGCGCGCGACGCCGCCAGCCCCTGATCATCAGCGCGATCACCATCGCGATCAACACCGCCAGCACGGCCGCAAAGATCAGGGAGCCGATCAGCGTGCCTGAGTTCATGCCGGGCTCTTTCCGTCCCTGGCGGTGATCTTTCCACGCAACAGCGTCGCCGTGACCCGGGCGGGCAAGGTCATCGACTCGTACGGGGTGTTGGCCGAGCGGCTGGCCAGGTCGGCCCCGGTGACAGTCCAGGTGGCGTCGGGATCAATCACGGTCAGGTTGGCCGGCTCCCCTACCTCGAGCGGCCGGCCATGATCGGGCAGCCCCACGATTCCCGCCGGGTTCTCGCTCATCACCCGCGCGACATCGCGCCAGCTCAGCAGACCCGGCTGCACCATCGTCTGCACCACCACCGACAGCGCGGTCTGCAGCCCGAGCATGCCCGGGCGCGCCGCGGAGAACTCGACGCATTTCTCGTGCTCGGCGTGCGGCGCGTGATCGGTGGCCACACAATCGATGATCCCGTCGGCCAGCGCCTGTCGCAGCGCCATCGCATCAGACGCCTCGCGCAGCGGTGGATTGACCCGATTCACCCCGTCGTAGCCGGACAGTCTGCGGTCATCGAGCAGCAGGTGATGCGAAGTAACCTCCGCTGTGATCGAAATACCTTGTGATTTAGCCCATTTCAATATTTCAACGGTTCCCACGGTGGAGGCGTGGCAGATGTGAACCCGCGCGCCCGCGTCTCGGGCCAGCAGCGCGTCGCGGGCCACAATCGATTCCTCAGCCGCCCTGGGCCAACCCGCCAGGCCCAACTGCGCGGCATTCGGGCCTTCGTGGGCGACCGCACCGACGGTCAGCCTGGGCTCCTCGGCGTGCTGGGCGATCAGCACACCCAGGCCGGTGGCGTATTCGAGAGCGCGGCGCATGATCAGCGGGTCGTGCACGCAGATCCCGTCGTCGGAGAACATCCGCACCGCGGCGACACCGGCATTCATCATGCCCATCTCGGTGAGTTCAGTTCCGGCGAGCCCGATCGTGACGGCGCCGACGGGATGTACGTCGACCAAACCGACCTGCTGTCCCCGGTGCCAGACGTGGTCGGTGACCACCGGACTGTCGGCCACCGGATGGGTGTTGGCCATCGCGAACACCGCCGTGTAGCCACCCAGCGCTGCTGCCGCCGAACCGGTCTCGATGTCCTCGGCATATTCGCGGCCCGGCTCGCGCAGGTGGGTGTGCAGGTCGACCAGCCCCGGCAGCAGCACGTGATCGGTGGCATCGATGACATCCGCCGTATCGGGGATGGCCAGTCCGGTCCCGATGTCAGCGATCTGGTTGTCGTCGACGAGCACGTCGACCCGTTCGCCCTCGCCGTACAACCGCACTCCGCGCAGCAGAACGCTCACGCCGCACCCTCTTCCCCAGCCGACTCGAGTCCAACCAGGACATGGAACAGCACCGCCATGCGTATGTGGACTCCGTTGGAAACCTGTTGCAACACAGCCGACTGTGACGAGTCGGCAACCGATGAGGCGATCTCCATGCCGCGCAGCATCGGCCCGGGATGCAGCACCACCGCGTGACCGCCCAGCATCGCCTGCCGACGGTCGGACAGACCGTACAAGGTCGAGTACTCCCGCACCGAGGGGAAGAATCCGCCGTTCATCCGCTCGGCCTGCACCCGCAGCATCAGCACCGCGTCGGCGGCGGGAAGCTCGGCGTCAAGGTCATGGGATACGGTGACCGGCCAATCCGCGACACCCACCGGCAGCAAGGTGGGCGGCGCCACCAGCACCACCTCGGCACCCAGCGTGTGCAGCAGCATGACGTTGGAGCGGGCCACCCGGCTGTGCAGGATGTCGCCGACGATGACGACGCGCCGGCCCTCGATGCCACCGAGCCGCTGCCGGATGGTCAGGGCGTCCAGCAGCGCCTGCGTCGGGTGCTCGTGAGTGCCGTCGCCGGCGTTGATCACCGAAGGGCCACCGTCGGATTGGCCGGCGGTCCAATCGGCGAGCAGCCGCGCCGCCCCGGACGCGGGGTGCCGGATGATCAGGGCGTCGGCGCCAGCCGCACGCAGGGTCAGCGCGGTGTCGCGCAGCGACTCGCCCTTACTGACCGAGGACCCGCTCGCGCTGACATTGATCACGTCCGCGCTCATCCACTTACCGGCCACCTCGAAGGACACCCGGGTTCGTGTCGAGTTCTCGTAAAACATCGTCACCACGGTGCGACCGCGCAGCGTCGGCAACTTCTTGACCTCACGGCCAACCAGGGCCTGCGCGAAGCGGTCGGCGTCGTCAAGGATCGAAATGGCGTAGTCGCGGCTCAAGTCGCCCGCCGCCAGCAGATGCCTGGGTGTCATCGAGAGATCACCACCCCATCGTGGCCGTCGTGTTCGCTGAATTGGACATGCACGCTTTCGCTGCGGGCGGTGGGCACGTTCTTGCCCACGTAGTCCGCGCGCACCGGCAGTTCCCGGTGCCCGCGGTCGACCAACACGGCCAGCTGGACCGATCGCGGCCGCCCGACATCGCGCAACGCGTCCAGCGCCGAGCGCACCGAGCGCCCGGAGTAAAGCACGTCATCGACCAGAATCACCAAGGCGTCGTCGACGCCGCCGGCCGGGATCTCGGTCTCCTCCAGCGGCCGCGGCGGTTTGCTCATCAGATCATCGCGATACAGCGTGATGTCCAGCGCACCATGGTCGACCTCGATGCCACTGTATTCACCGATGTTGGCCGCCAACCGCGACGCCAGGATCACACCGCGAGTCGGGATCCCGAGCAACACGACGCGTGGCGAGTCCGGGCTATCCAGCGCGGTGTTTTCGATGATCTGGTGCGCAATGCGGGAAATAGTTCGACCGACGTCGGCCGCGGACATCAACTCCCTGCCATCCACGGCATCATTGGCGGCACCCATGCGAGAACCTGACCTCCTTCTCCGCCTCTCCGGACGGGTCGTTAAAGGATGTCGACTGCCCGACACCGTAGCATTGCGCGCCCGCGGCCACGATGCGGGGCCCGCCGTGGGGATACCCTGGCATAGGTGAGGGACTCCACCGCTTCTGGGGATTCCACCGGTTTTCCCGCCGGGCTGCAACAGATGGATTTTGATGCGCTGTACCGCGGCGAGAGCCCGCGCCCGGGCGTTGCGCCGATGACGACGCCCCCGTGGGATACCAAGGCTCCCAAAGAAAATGTCATCGCCTGGCAAGCCGGCGGCTGGGTGCACGGCGACGTGCTGGACATCGGTTGTGGGCTGGGCGACAACGCGATCTACCTGGCTGCGCACGGACACCCGGTGACCGGCCTGGACATTTCCCCGACCGCGCTGATCACCGCGGCGCGCCGAGCCGATGACGCGGGCGTGCACGTCACGTTTGCGGTGGCCGACGCCACCAAGCTCGACGGTTACACCGACGCCTTCGACACCGTGATCGACAGCGGCATGTTCCACTGCCTCGACGACGAGGGCAAGCGCAGCTATGCGGCCGCGGTGCACCGCGCCACCAGACCTGGCGCCACCCTGCTGATGAGTTGCTTCTGCGATGCCAACCCGCCCAACGAACAACAGCCGCGCCCGGCGGTGCCCGAGCAGACGCTGCGCGACGTGCTAGGCGGTGCGGGCTGGGAGATCGCGGCGCTGGATCCGGTCACGGTGAACCGCCAACTCGGTGGATCCGACGGGCAGCCCATCGAGCTGGCCTTCTGGTACGTCCGCGCGCGGCGGCAAAACTAGCGCAGCTCAGCCCACCGGCCCGGCGGGATCACAGCCCCGGCGACCCTCATGCGCCCAGGCCAGCAGATCCGGCGCGGCCAGCTGGTTGATGCGATCGTAGTAGCGGCGATAGACGCGCTCGTCGAAGAACTCCTGCCATTCGCCGCTACCACCGGCCCGGAAAAAGCGCTCGTTGCTGCGCCAAATGCCTTCGGTGGACTCGGGGGCGAGTTCGGCGGCGCGCGCACGCATCGAGTTCAGCTTGGCATGCTGCGCGAGCTCCTCGGCACGATCGCGGCCAAGGGAGCAGCCCAGGACCCCCGCCAGGCGGATCAGCTCACCCACGAGGTCGGCGCGGTAGTCGGTGTAATGGAACATCGACACGTTGGGCAGCTGACGTCGCGACCAGACCGTGTTGAAGTGATGCAGGATGTTGGACAGCGAGCCGATGTGTTTGGCCATGGGCGGCATGGGGCCCGGTCCCCCGTGCGGAGGCGGGAATCCGGGGCCGGGGGGCGGCGCGATCGCCGAAGGTGGGGGTGCAACCGGGCCTTCCGGGGGCATGATCGGCCCTTCCATCCAGGCCCGGAAGGCCTGGATGGGCGTGGGATCATCCTGTCGATCGCCGGCGGCGGACCCCCTCCGGTTGAGGTTGGCGTGGTTCATGTTGTCCCACTGGAAAAGCTCCGACATCGCGGCGTCGCGCGGGTCGCGGCCCACACCGATGTAGGTGACCCGGTCATCGAGCACCAGGCCGTCCAGCGGCGTGTGGGTCTTGATGAATCGGCGGTGGCCCTGCGCGTTGAGGGCGGCAACAACCTCGTTCACCGGCCGGACCGTCCTATCCAGCCATGGCGAAACCTCGGCCAGCGGCCCCGGCAACTGCGGTCCATCGAAGACCAGCAGCGACACCAGGCGCTGGGTCAACGTGACGCCGCACTTCGACGGTGCCGAAATCACGATGTCGCCCTCGCGCAGCTCCAGCGCGTCCCAACGCCGGTTGTCGCTGATCCACGAGCGATACCCAACTCGGGTGGCCATCAGGACTCCCCCCGCCCGACGGGGCCACGGCGGTCCCCGCGACCCCGGTGAGCCCAGTCGAGGAACTCCGGGCCGCCCAGATTCCCGGCCAATTCGGCCGCGCGTTCGCCGTAACGCCGATGCTCGGCGGCGGTGAAAATGTCGTGCCACTGGCCACGTCCACCGGCCCGGAAGAAGGGGGCTTCGGTACGCGGCTGGTGCCCGGGTAAGACGCCGCGGGTGGCCGCGGGAGCAAGCGCATCGGCGTGCGCGCGCATGGCGTCGAGGGTGGCGTGTTCGGCCAACTCCGCGGCGCGATCGGGACCCAGCTCGATACCCAGGACCGAGCCGAGGCGCAACAGTTCACCGACGAGGTCCGCCCGGTAGTCCGCGTAGTGGAACATCGCGACGTTGGGCTGCCTGCGCCGGTCCCAGAACGTGGCGAAGTGATGCAGGATGGTGGCCAACGAAGCGACCCCCTCGGTGGGTACGTTGGGCCCTTCCAGCCAGCGCCGCATCACATCGAGCGGGCTGAACTCGCCGTCGAAGTCCAAACCCGGGGGCGCGAATCGCTCACCTGGCGGCCCCAGCACCTCGTGCAGCGCCCGCATCCGGTGCTGGTCCATCAGCATCGAGACCGCGGCATCGCGGGGATCGCGCCCCACCCCGATATAGGTGACCCGATCCTCGAGCACCAAGCCGTCCAGCGGCGTGTGGGTCTTGATGAACCGGCGATGGGGCTGGGCGTCGAGTGCGGCGGCGACCTCCTGCACCGGCCGGGCGGTCAAGTCCAGCCACGGCGACACCAAGTGCATCGGCGCCGGCAGCTGCGGCCCATCGAAGATGAGCAGGGAAATCAGGCGTTGCGTCCAGGTGGTGCCGCACTTCGGCGGTGCCGAGATCACGATGTCGCCGTCCCGCAACGTCAAGCTATCCCAGCGCAGGTTGTCGCTCATCCAGGAGCGGTGGCAACCCGGTCATCGGTCCGGAACTGACCGGATGACGGCGCCGGAGGCGGGTGATTGTTGCCCATTTCATCGGATGCGATTGGCACGACACTTCTCCTGCTCAGCATGGTCTCGGCTGGTTGGGTTCTCGGCTGGGCAGCGGCCATCAGCGGCGGATGATGTCGAACAGCATGCCTTCGACCGTGACACCCGGGGCGAAGGCGAACGCCACACCCGTTGAGATGGGTTTGTCCGACTCGGCCTGCGCAACCATCATTTCCAGCACGAAGATCAGCGATACGCTCAACATGTTGCCGAACTGGGCTAGTACATCCCAGCTCTGCACGGCTCGCCCGACGGGAATCCCCAACGAGCGTGCCGACTGCTCGATGATCTTCGGCCCACCCGGATGTATCGCCCACAGATCGATATCGGCCTTGCTCAACCCGTTGTCCCGCAACATCTCTGCGACCACCGGGTCGGCCGAACGGTAGATGTAGCTGGGCAGATTCTCCGACAGCTCACACGTGATGCCGTCGTGATTGACCCCAAGCACGATCCCGTCCTCGGAGTCGTCGAGCAGCTGGCTGAAGCTGCTGCGGATCACCACGTTGCCAGCGGGCAGCGGCTGCTGGACCTGGCTGGCTCCAATGACCAATGCGCCGCAGCCATCTCCGAACAAACTGTGGATTACGACGTCGTTGATGTCATCGGCGAAAACCGCATTCACCGAGGACAATTCGATGCACACCACCAATGCCTTCATGCTCGGGTGGGCTCGGACGTAGTTCGTCGCGGTGCGAATGGCGTTCATTGCGGCAGCACAACCCATGAAGTTGACCACCACCCGCGATATCGACCGGGGCAGACCGAGCTACTTGACGATCTCTACATCCACGCCCGGTGCAATGAAACCGGTGCTGGTGACGAACACCAGCTGGCCGATCTCGTCGGGGGCGTATGGGAGGCCGTCGAGGGCACGGGCGGCCACGTCGACCGCCAGCGGTACGGCGTGCTGATAGAATAGGTTCATCCGGTCCCGGATCGTTGCCGGCTCGCGCCGGAACTCGTCGAACTCGTCGTCGAGCGGATCCACTGCCATCCTGCGGGTATCAATCCGGGTCTTGTCATATATCCGCGAAATTCGTTCCCGCTGTTGCGGATCAACAAACAACTCAGAAACACGAGCGGCGGCGTCGGCCTGAGCAACCACCCGTTGCGGGGCGCCGGTGGCCATGCCTTCGATAACGGCCACCGTGGTGGGCGGTGCCGGCGGCAATTGCGCGAGGTCGTAACGCGGCTCGTGGCCGGCCCGGCGGATTGCGCCGCCCTCGGCTGCGGTGCTCATACCGACCCGATTCCGACGAAGCCGGCGACCACGTAGCTGGCGCTGGCTTTCCAGGCTGCGGGTGAGCAATGCTCACGGATCAGGCCCCAACCTTGCTCCCTGGCCTGCCGGAACGGTGCCAACAGATATGAGCGGCAGAGCTTGGGCAGTCGGTCCGCGACGAAGCTCTTCGGCGCAAGCCACTCGACACCGAACCTTGCAGCCTCTTCCCGCAACACGTCCTCGGTGACAATGTTGGCAAATCCGCTGCGCTGGAACGGCAGCACGTGATGAACGCGGTGCGAACTCAACCCCGCGGACAAAAAGCAGTCAACGTAGCGATTCCCGATCACCGTGAGGTCGTTGGCGTGCACGACTTGGTCCACACCCCAGTCCTCACCCTGCTCGACACCCTCCGCCGAGTCGTCCTCGAACTCGTGGCTGGCGACCACCAAGAAGGTGCTGACCCACAGCGTCACGATGAATTGCAGGGCCCAGGCCCAAAAATCGCCCGCCAGGGTGAACACCACCAGCTCGGTGACCAACAGCAGCCGCACTCCCGACGAGCCGAGGAAGTGCGGCAGCGCCGCACGCCAGCTTCCGTAGGACTCTTGTACACCTACCTTGCGGGTGATTTTCCATACGTCGGCAATCCGAATGGCCATGCCGGTGAACATGTGGCCGAACTTGTGAATGGTATGCACCGGGATCCGATACAACCGGGGCAGTCCCATCATCATGGTGAACACGTTCTTCTTGATGTCCACATCGCTTTGCGTGTACGGGTGGTGCAGCAGGGTATGTCCGTCAGCGGTCACCAAAGCCAGTGCCACATAGTTCATATCGAAGCTATTCCCGAGCACCCTGTTGACGCCCCGTTGGGCGCGGTGCAAGGCGTAGTGACCGAAGCCGGCAAGCGAGCTGCGCAACAACACCATCGCGATCACGAAGGCCGGCAACGGCATCCATCGGGTGTCGAGCAATCGCAGACCCTGCACGGCGAAATAGGCAACCGCCAGCAGCGCCACAACGATGTTGAAAAGTCGATCCATGCGCTTGATCCGGGCGGCCAGCGCGGGCTCGTTCAGCCGGGCTTTGACGCGGTGCATCAGGTCGTTCCGGTCGTCAAAGCGGTACTTGGGGGTATCGCGCCAACTGTTGAAATCGTCTTTGAACAAGAACGCCGGCGCGTTGTGCTTGGGATGGATATCTCTGGGAGTCGCGTCGCGCCCCAACGCATATCGTTGCAGCATCCGCTCGATCTTGGCCGGGTCGCGATGGTAGGCGGCGATGATGGCGGTGATGTCGCGGTTCTTGGTCCGCCCGATGAAGAAGGCGCCGCCGGGGTGTTTGGAAATCCAATCGCTGAGGTCGTAGGCCCTTCCGTTGTAGACCCATACGTCGGCCATCGGCGGCCCTCCGGGCGGAGGAGCAGGACGTAGCCCAGGGCGCTCCTGAACTTCTGAGAGGTCGTTCGGCATTCGTATTCCTCCAGGTGTGGTCGGGTGAGATCGGTTGCTAATCGCCATTTCCGGCGAAGTGACCCCAATACTGGAGCGACGACCTTGGAGGATTCTCAACGGAATTCCGGATCGCGGAACTGGGGTGTCTGCAACGACGCGGCACCAGATCTGTTGCGCCCGCACGGCGAACCACCGACGAGAGCCGGCCCGGAAACTACCGGCAGCCCTTTCCCCCATGCTGCGTTTCCGGGCCGGTTCTCAATCCGAAGTCCACCGCTACCGTGTTACCCCGTCGGGTTGGGGATGGTCACCGGGACACCCCAGTTGGACAGGGTTATCTCGACGTTGCCCTGGCCTTTGTCGACCACCATCCGGACCAGGTTTGCCGCCGGCGGCTCCGGTGCCGGCGACTCGGCGGTCGAACTCGCCGGAGCCTGGGCACTGGTGTCAACGATCAACAGGGTGATCGGCATCGTCCTCCCGTCCTTACCCAACTGAGGCACGATCGGATCGATCACCGCGCCGTCGATGGTGCCCGACACCTTGACGGTTGCCATGCCGTCGACCGTTTCGTTTCCTTCGATCTTCGGGTTCTGCACCTGTGCGATCACCGCACCCAGGCCACGGTCCTTGTCCAGGATGATGCCCGGGTCGTAGATCCTCTGGGCCGGACCGACCGACGTGTAGGTCTCGCCGTTCTTGGTGTACATGATCTTGTTCGTGACCAGGAAGTCGGTCGCGACGGCCGGAGCATCCGGCTGCATCCGGACCTTGGCATTGCCTACCGCCTGGCCGTTGCCCTGCGGCTGATTGGTCACGTCGGCATTCACGCTTTCGAACGGCAGCTTCGGTAGATCGGTGACGTTCACCGCGACGTGAACCGAATGCAGGCCCTTGGTCGCCTTGGAACTGTCTTGCAAGATCTGCTGGGCTTGTGGTGATGGGGCGCCCGTGGCCCCGGATGTCGCCGTGGTGGCAGAGGTTCCCGACGCCCCTGGGGTTTGCGAGGTTGCCGTTGTGGATTTGTGCCCGCACCCGGTCATGACCGTTGCGACAAGTGCCGTCGCAAACAGGATTGCGACAGACGTCGGGGTCGAGAATCGACGGCAGGGACGGGAGAGAAGTCGGTGGGAGGTGCGCGCTTGGGAGATCAAGCCATTCATGGCCAACCTTTGCTGAGTTATCCGACCGGTGGTAATGAGCAGCGGGTCGCTACCCTCGTCGTAGCACATGGACAGCGCCAGCCAGTTCGGCCCCGTCCATGGTGGCGGGTCTTGGTGACTGCACCCCGCACCCTGGTTCACCAGCAACAACACTGCAGTCATTCGCGCGCCATTGCCCTCACAGCATGTTCCCCAGATCGCATTTGCCGGAGAGCGCGACAGTAACACGCGACCACTGACCGAGAAGGCCTTTCGCAGAACTAGCAATCAATCCGGCACCACCGCGAAGCCGTGGGCGTTGCCCGACCTCGTTGGCGCGGTCCACGCGCGGCGTGGTTCGCCGGCGCCCGCAAACCATCGGACGGCCGCCGCCTGACCCGCCGACCGCCAGCGGCTAACCTCAATCCGGTGAATCTCGACGCCAACCAGGCTGGTATCCGCGAGGTCTGCGATGCCGGATTGCTCTCCGGCGCAGTGACCGTGGTTTGGCAGCACGGAGAAGTACTGCAGGTCAACGAAATCGGCTACCGAGACGTCGAGGCGGGCCTGCCGATGCAGCGCGACACGCTGTTTCGCATCGCGTCCATGACCAAACCCGTCACCGTTGCCGCGGCCATGAGCATGGTCGACGAGGGCAAAATAGCCCTGCGTGACCCGATCACACGCTGGGCGCCCGAGTTGCGCGACATCCGGGTGCTTGACGACCCGCACGGCCCGTTGGACCGCACGCACCCCACCCGACGGCCGATCCTCATCGAGGACCTGCTGACCCACACCAGCGGGCTGGCCTACAGTTTTTCGGTGTCCGGGGACATTTCGCGGGCGTACATGCGATTGCCATTTGGTCATGGTTCCGACGCCTGGCTGGCCGAACTCGCCGCGCTGCCACTGGTGCACCAGCCCGGCGAGCGGGTCACCTACAGCCACGCCATCGATCTGCTCGGCGTCATCATGTCCCGCATCGACGACAAGCCTTTCTACCAGGTGCTCGACGAGCGAATACTGGGCCCGGCCGGCATGACCGACACCGGCTTCTTCGTGTCGACACAGGCCCAGCGCCGCGCCGCAACCATGTACCGCCTCGACGAGCTGGACCAGCTACGGCACGACGTCATGGGCCCGCCGCACGTGCGGCCTCCGTCGTTCTGCAACGCCGGCGGCGGATTGTGGTCAACCGCCGACGACTACCTGAGATTTGTCCGGCTACTGCTCGGCGACGGGACGATCGACGGCGTTCGGGTTCTCTCACCGGAGTCGGTGCGGCTGATGCGCACCGACCGGCTCAGCGACGAGCACAAGCGACACAACTTTCTCGGGGCGCCCTTCTGGGTGGGCCGCGGGTTCGGGCTGAACCTGTCGGTGGTGACCGACCCGGTTCAGTCCACTCCACTGTTCGGCCCGGGCGGGCTTGGCACCTTCAGCTGGCCCGGTGCCTACGGGACCTGGTGGCAGGCCGATCCTGGCGCCGACCTGATCCTGCTGTATCTGATTCAGCATTGTCCCGACTTGTCCGTGAACGCGGCGGCTGCGGTCGCGGGCAACCCGGGGCTGGCCAAACTGCGCACGGCACAACCCCGGTTCGTCCGGCGCACCTACCGCGCGCTCGGACTGTAGCGGCGCGAGGTCGAGATGGCCCACTTCCCCCCTCGATACCTGGACAGCCGGCGTCTGCTGCTGCGGCCACCCAAACTCGACGACGCCGGCCCGATATACAAGAAGATCGCCAAAGATCCCGAAGTCACCCGCTTCCTGCTGTGGAGAGCACACCGCAACGTGGCGGAAACCCGCCGAGTGCTGATCAACCAGCTCAGCCGGAGCCGCTACGAACGCAATTGGGTGATCTCGCTACACGGCAGCGGCGAGATCGTCGGCCTGATCAGCTGCCGAAGCGACGCGCCCCGCTCGATCGAGGTTGGCTACTGTCTGGGCCGGCAATGGTGGGACATGGGTTTCATGTCCGAGGCGCTGAGCCTGTTGCTGGCCGGGCTGCCGGCCGACGCCGCCGGATGCCGCGTCTGGGCAACATGCCACGTCGACAACGCCCGGTCGGCGCGGCTGCTGCAGCGCGCCGGGTTCGTCCTGGAGGCCAGACTCTGCCGTCACGCCGTCTATCCGACCATGGGTCCCGAACCCAACGACAGTCTGCTGTACACCAGGATCCTGCGGCTCAACCGCGCCCCGATGCCACGGTTTGCCCCCTGAGCACAGCTTCGCACCCACTGGAACCGCTGCCCTAGGCTGAGCCCCATGGCGAAGCCGATCGTCCTGATCAGCGGCGCGGGGATCGCCGGCCCGGCGCTGGCATTCTGGCTCACCCACAGCGGATACCAGGTGGTGGTGACCGAACTCGCCGACGACATCCGCCCGGGCGGTCAGACCGTCGACTTGCGGGGGGCCGGACGGCTGGTCATCGAACGGATGGGACTGCTGGAGCAGATGCGCCAGCGCAGCCTGCGCCAGCGCGGCATCGCCTGGATACGGGCGGACGGCCGGCGCCGCGCCGAGATGCCGGTTGAGGCCTTCCACGGCAACGGACCGGTCAGCGAGCTCGAGATTCTGCGCGGTGACCTGGCTGCGGTGCTCTACCGGGCCACCGCCGCCGGCACCGACTACCGATTCGGTACCCGCATCACCGATCTGGCACCGTCGGGCGACGCGGTCCAGGCGAGGCTGTCCGACGGGACGACGGTGCGGGCGGATCTGGTGGTCGGCGCCGACGGTCCACACTCGGGTGTCCGACGGCTGGCCTTTGGCCCCGAAGAGCAGTTCGCCCGGCCGCTGGGCGGCTACAACGCCTGGTTCAGCGCACCCGACACGGTCGGCCTCAACGGCTGGTACCTGATGTACCAGGCCCCCGGAGGGCTCAACGCGTCGATGCGCCCGTCGCACGATCCCGCGACAGCCAAGGCCGGACTGGCATTTCGCTCCGCTCCGATCCGCTACGACCGTGCCGACCTGGACGCCCAACGCGATCTGCTCGCCGCCCGCTTCGCCGGTGCCGGCTGGCAATCCGACGCGCTGATCGCCGCGGCGCGCGAGGCCGATGACTTCTACCTGGACGCAATCGTCCAGATTCATCTGGACGCGTGGTCACGCGGACGGGTCACGCTGGTCGGCGACGCCGGCTACTGCGCATCGCCGCTGAGCGGCATGGGCACCAGCCTGGCGCTGGTGGGTGCATACGTGCTGGCCGGCGAGTTGGGCCCGGCCCACGGCGACGGCATCGACGAGGCCGCGCTGGCGGCCGCGTTGGCCCGCTACGAGACCGTGCTGCGGCCGTATGTAGCCAACTGTCAGGACCTGCCGAACAGCATCGATCGCTTTCTGCCGATGTCGGAGTCCGAGATCCGGTCAAACGCTGCGGCGATGAAGTACATGCAGCGCTGGCCGTTTCGCTTCTTCGCCGAAAGAAAGTGGTTCACCATCGCCGAGTCCATCGAGCTGCCCCGGTATCCGCGGCTGCCCTAGCTGCGTCAGGCGTCGTCGGCGACGGCCTGAAGCACACCGTCACCGTTGACAACCGAAGAAGCCGGCGCAAGCTCGAAGGCCGGCAGCTCCGCGCCCGCCGAGGCGATCACATTGCGAGCCGCCTCCATCCGTTTCAGCGCGACGTCGGTGAACACCGACAACCCGAGTTCGTGGTTGTAGCCATGGATTTCTTTGACGTCGAGCTGAGCCAGGAAGTAGACGATCTCTTTGGACACCACCTGGCCCGGGACCAGCACCGGGAAGCCCGGAGGGTAAGGCACGACGAATGTGGTGGAGACCAATGTTCTGCCCTCGGCCAGGCGGCGCCCGGCCATGCCGATCTGGACGTACTCGCGGTCGGATTCGTCATAGCCGGCGTAGAAGGCCGACCGCATGTCGCCGAAACTGCTCGCATCATCGGGGCGGAACGCAATGTCGAACTCGCTGAAGTCGGGCAGATGCGGCAAGTCCTGGGTGATCTCCTCAACGCGACGCTCATGCAGCGCCCAGTCGGCCGCGCTGGCCGCCCGCTGGCTCCGATCGAAGTCCGTGGCGATCCGGCGCAACACGTCGAGCAGGTAGTGAACGCTCGACCAGGTCACTCCGATGGTGAAGATCAGCAGCACGCTGTTGATCGACGTCTTGTTGATCTGGATCCCGAATCGCTCCATCAAGATCTTCTCGCGGAAGTCGTATCCGTTCATCCCGGTGCTCCCGATGAACAGGGTGACCCGGGTGGCGTCCAGCACGAACTGATCCGATCGCCATGCCTCGTTCCACTCGGCCAGAGCTCCCTGTCTGACTTGGCGGTAGGAGCTGACCGATGAGGCCCGGAACTCCTCGGGAACCAGATCGGCTTCGTCGAGAATGCGGAACCACTTACTGATCAGGCGGTCTTTACGAACACGGTGCCGAAACACCAGCGCCATGTCGTAGACCTGCCGGACCAATTGGAATCCCTCGATATCGACCTGGCGGCGCGCCAGGTCCAGCGAGGCCAGCAGTTGCTGGTTGGGCGAGGTCGAGGTGTGAGTCAAAAACGCCTCGCCGAACGCGTCGCGGGTCAGGGCGTTGAAGTCCTGGTCACGGACGTGGATCATCGATGCCTGCCGCAGCGCCGAGAGCGACTTGTGGGTGGAGTGCGTGGCGTAGACGCGCACCCGTGCCCGTTTCGGATCCGGCAGCAATCGGTGCTCGGCCCACTGCGACCGCGGAATCCCTTGCATGGAGGCGCGCCACTTCTCGTATACGGCGCCGTATTCGTCAGAGGCCAACATTGATTCGAGGTACTCCGCGGACACCATCGCGGTGCGCTGCCGGGCCCATGGGACCGCGGTGGCAAACGCGTACCAGGCCTCGTCCCAGAGGAAACAGATATCCGGCTTGATCGCCAGCACCTCCTCCATGACCAGCCGCGGGTTGCAGACGACGCCGTCGAAGGTGCAGTTGGTCAACAGCAGCATGCGCACCTTGTGCAGCTGTCCGGCCGCCTCCAGGTCGAGCAGCACCTGCTTGATCGTGTGCAGCGATACCGCCCCATAGATGGCGAACGGGGGCAGCGGATAGGCGTCCAGATACAGCGGGTAGGCACCGGCGAGCACCAGGCCGTAGTGGTGCGACTTGTGACAGTTGCGGTCGATCAGCACGATGTCGCCCGGTCGGGTGAGGGACTGCACGACAATCTTGTTCGCGGTCGAGGTGCCGTTGGTGACGAAATAGGTGTGGTCGGCGTTCCAGGTACTGGCGGCCTTGTCCATGGCCTTCTTGATGTTGCCGTGCGGGTCCAGCAGCGAATCCAGACCGCCCGACGTGGTCGACGTCTCGGCCATGAAGATGTTGCGGCCGTAGAACTCCCCCATGTCCTGCAGCGACTTGGAGTTGAAGATGCTGGCGCCGCGCGCGACCGGAAGCGCGTGGAACTGGCCTACCGGAGCCGCGGCGTAGGCCCGCAGAGCATCGAAAAACGGTGTGGCGAACCGGTTCCGTAGTCCGGCCAGCACCGTACTGTGCAGATCGGTGACATCGTTGAGCCGGTAGAAAGTCCGGTCGTATACGTCCGGATCGTCCTCGGCCCCGGCTGCGATCGACTCGTCGGTGAGCAGGTAGAGGTCGATGTGCGGGCGCAGC
Source organism: Mycobacterium pseudoshottsii JCM 15466 (assembly GCF_003584745.1). Lineage (NCBI taxonomy): Bacteria > Bacillati > Actinomycetota > Actinomycetes > Mycobacteriales > Mycobacteriaceae > Mycobacterium > Mycobacterium pseudoshottsii. The sequence goes on along the minus strand of NZ_AP018410.1, from coordinate 2,373,958 downwards.
TCCCTGATCCATTCCCCACATTCGATCCAGTCGTGCGGGCTATCGGGGGCAACCACGTCATCGTTGGCCCCCAGCAGTGCGTTCATCAGCGGCAGCCGGTCCCGGGACCGAAGTGGCAGGTCGTGCCGGATGATTGCGGCCTGTATCTCGCCGTTGAGTGCGACCGCGGTGATCGCGTCCTCGACACTCGGGGCGAGCAGGACTTCGAACTGGACGTCGTCAGACGGATTGTGCAATGCCCGAAGGTGCTCGGCCAACGAGTCGGGCGCCGATGTGGGCGCATCATCGGCGACCAGCACGGTGTAGAACTGCTGCTGCTTGGCCTGGGCCACCAGTTCCTGCTCGGCCAGCGGCGCCGAAGTATCGAAAAGTGCTGTGCGGTCACCATATTCACCCAGCAGACGGACCGCCAGGGAGACCTCTTCTTTGAGCCGCACCGTGGACTTGCTTTCCAGGTGTGCGCGAAAATTTGCCAGGTTCTGTGCGCCCGGATAAAGCCAATACCGTTCGTAGGCGCCGATGCGGTCCATCAGCCGCCGCACTTTCGCCATGTCGTGGGTGATGTCCATCCCGGCCAGGTCGACCTCGGCGAGGTGACAGCACGCGTCGTCGAGCAGGTTCCACGTATCAACACGTGCGTATGACGGGTTGGCTACCGCAGCCAGAGCGGAGACACGAAGTCGTCGCGGGCGGGTGCTGTATCGCTTCATATCGTCACCTGTTCTAGTGGTGCGGGACGCGCCGGCGGGCGGCTTAGGTATCGCCCGCGGCGTACCTTTCATACCCGAAAACTCACCCTTGCAGGTTATCGAGTCATGGGGCCGGATCTAGCCCCAATCCGGCACCGAATGTTCGCCCTGACCGCGGCGCTTGAGGGTGCGATCCGTTCGGTCAGGCTTCGAACTCGTCGTCGCTGTCGACGACCCGCCGGTTTCCCCGGCCGCTGTCCACCCAGCGCAGCACCGGAAGCTGCGGGAACTGGGGAAGCTCCCAGCGGCGCGCGGGCAAGTCCGTGACATCGCCCAACGAGCGCACCACCGCCTGGGTCAGACCCATGATGGCGGCCATCACGGGAAGCAACGGCTGTAACGGCCTGGCCGCGGTACGAACCGTACTGATCCGGCGGGCCAGAATCAGCCGCTCGACCGAGTGGTACAGCCAGGCACCCACGCCCAGGGCGTAGATCGACAGTGCGGAGGCGACGATGGCCCACCCGTAGGCGGCGCATATGACCGCGCCGAGGATCACCGCCGCTGCCATCCAGGCCGCGACCACGACACGCAACTCGAGCCTGCTCATCAGCACGATCCCTGGTTTTCCGGCAGGCGCGACGATTCATCCGGGACCGCCTGCCGGACCGCCGCGGCAGCCGCCCGAATCTGCGGCCTCACCAGCATGACCTGTCCCAGCACACCGTTGACGAAGCTCGGCGAGTCGTCGGTGGACAATTCCTTGGCCAGCTCGACGGCTTCATCGACGGCGACCGGTTCGGGCACGTCGTCGGCATACAACAGTTCCCACACCGCGACTCGCAGGATGGCACGATCCACGGCCGGCAACCGGTCCAGCGTCCAGCCCTGCAGTTGCGACGTGATCAGGTCGTCGATGTGAGCGGCGTGCTCGCCAATCCCGCGCGCCACCGCCGCCGTGTACGGGTGCAGCGGCGCCACGTCCGGCTTCGTCTCGGCCAGCTCGGTGCGCAGGTCCGCGATCTCGCCCGGGCCCAGGCCCCGCGCCTCAGCCTCGAACATCAGGTCCACCGCACGCTTGCGGGCCTGGTGACGTCCTTTAACCGGTTTGCCCGGCCTTCCCTCAGGCATACTCAGGCGTTGACCCTGCCCAGGTAGCCGCCGTCACGCGAATCCACCTTCAGCTTGTCCCCGGTGTTGATGAACAGCGGCACGTTGATCTGGGCGCCCGTCTCCAGGGTGGCCGGCTTGGTGCCGGCGCTGGAGCGGTCGCCCTGCAAACCCGGCTCGGTATGGGTGACCACGATCTCGACGGTCACCGGCAGCTCGATGTACAGCGGCGCTCCGTCGTGAAACGCCACCTGCACCGGCATGCCCTCCAGCAGGAATCGGGCGGCATCTCCCACCAGCGACTCCGGCAATGGGTGCTGCTCGTAGTCCTGGCTGTCCATGAACACGAAGTCGGAGCCATCGCGGTAGAGGTAGGTGGTGTCGCGCCGGTCGACGGTGGCGGTCTCCACCTTCACGCCGGCGTTGTAGGTCTTGTCGACAACCTTGCCCGAGAGCACGTTCTTGAGCTTGGTACGCACGAAGGCCGGACCCTTACCGGGCTTAACGTGCTGGAATTCCACGATGGACCACAGCTGTCCATCGATCTGCAGAACAAGTCCGTTCTTGAAGTCAGCAGTGCTCGCCACGATCGGTAAATCTCCTACAAGATGGTCAGTTCCTTCGGGAACCGGGTCAACAATTCCGGGGTCTGCGCGGCGCTTCTCGGTGTCTTCGGGCCCCCATTGGGCACTACCAACGTGTCCTCGATGCGGACACCGCCGCGGCCGGGCAAATAAACGCCGGGCTCCACGGTAACCACGGAGCCCGCCAGTAGTGTACCGACGGATGTGGCCCCGATGCCCGGTGCTTCGTGTATCTGCAGGCCAACACCGTGTCCCAGACCGTGACCGAAGTTATCTCCATGCCCCGCGTCGACGATCATCTGTCGCGCGGCGCCATCCACGTCGCGCAACTCGGCGCCCGCAGACAACGCCTCTCGACCGGCCTTTTGCGCCGCGGCGACCAGCTCATAGATCTCCAACTGCCAGTCGGCCGCCTTGTCCAGCACGAAGGTGCGGGTCATGTCCGAGTGATAGCCGGCAACCAGCGCACCGAAGTCGATCTTGACGAAATCACCCTTGGCCAGCACCGCGTCGGTGGGCCGGTGGTGTGGGATGGCCGAGTTCGGCCCGGCAGCCACAATCGTCTCGAACGACACCGCGTCGGCACCATGGTCGAGCATCAGGCCCTCAAGATCGCGGGCCACCTCGCGCTCGGTGCGGCCCGGCCGCAGCCCGCCGCGCTTGATCAAGTCCGACAGCGCGGCGTCGGCCGCCTCGCACGCCAGCCGCAATAACGCAAGCTCACCGGCATCTTTGATCTCGCGCAGTGCCTCCACGGTGCCGGAGGCGCGGACCAACTCGGTGTTGGTGTCCGCCAGCGCACCCGTGAGCGCATCAAAGCCGTCCACCGTGACCACATGGCTTTCGAAGCCCAGCCGGCCAACACCGTCATCGGCAGCCCGGCAGCTCAGGTGTCGCCCGATGGCGCGTTCGATGGCCACCTCGAGGTCCGGCGCCTGATGGGCGGCCTGCGTGCGGTATCGACCGTCGGTGGCCAGCACGGCTTCACGCTCGTCGGCGAATACCAGCAACGCACCGTTGGATCCGCTGAACCCGGAGAGATATCGCACATTGATCAAATCGGTGACCAGCATCGCGTCCAGTCCGGCGGCACTGATTTTGGATTTGAGGTTGTGTCGACGCTGGGAATGTGTCACGACCCTTGACGGTACTCGCTACGCTGACCATTCATGACTAACTGGATGCTGCGTGGACTAGCGTTCGCCGCCGCGATGGTCGTTCTCCGCCTCTTCCAGGGGGCCTTGATCAACGCATGGCAGACGCAAGCCGGACTGATAAGCCTGGTGTTGCTGCTGCTGTACGTCATCGCCGTCATTGTGTGGGGCACACTCGACGGCCGTGCCGACGCCAAGGCGAATCCGGACCCGGATCGCCGCGCAGATCTGGCCATGACCTGGCTGGTGGCCGGCCTGGTGGCCGGTATCCTCAGCGGCGCGGTCGCCTGGATCATCGCGTTGTTCTACAAGGGCATCTATGTCGGCGGGCTGATCAACGAGGTTACGACGTTTGCCGCCTTCACCGCGTTGATCATCTTCCTGCCGGGAATTTCCGGTGTGGCCGTGGGCAGGTGGCGGGTGGACCGCAATGCTCCCCCGGTGCCCACCCACGACGGAACCGGCGGCCGCGCCGACACTGATGTGTTCGCCGCGGTGCGCGCCGACGACAGTCCTACCGGGGAGATGCCGGTGGCCTCCAACCAGGCGCAGGCAACGGCTCCCACCGCGGTTGCCACCGTCGAACGCGATGCCCCGACCGAGGTGATCGCCACCACCGAGCAAGAGTCACCGACCGAGGTGATCCGCACGGCCGAGCCGGAGGCAAAAACCGAGACGATCGCCACCACCGAAAGTGAGGCGAGCACCGAGGTGATCCAGCTCGACGAGGACGAGACCAAGACGGACGAAGTGCCGAAAAAGAAGAAGGACTAGTAGCTGGCCAGGTACCGCAGGGCCAGCAGGTAACCCTGGATGCCCAGCCCGACGATCACCCCGGTTGCGACCGGGCTCAGGTAAGAGTGGCGCCGGAACTCCTCGCGGGCGTGGACATTTGAGATGTGCACCTCGATCAGCGGCGCGCTCAATTCCGCACAGGCGTCGCGCAGCGCCACCGAGGTGTGCGTCAACCCGCCGGCATTGAGGATCACGGGCTGGCCGGCGTCGGCGGCCCGATGAATCCAGTCCAGCAGTTCTGCCTCGCTATCACTTTGCCGAACAACCGCCTGCAGTCCCAGCCCGGCGGCCTCCCGCTCGATCAGGGCCGCGAGTTCGGCGTGCGTGGTGCTGCCGTAGACGTCGGGCTCACGCCGGCCCAGCCGGCCCAGGTTGGGACCATTGAGAACGTTGACGACGGTCATCGGCTCGCTCATGGGGCACAGATTCCCGCGTAGGCGGTCACCAGCAACCCCGGATCCGGACCCACCATCCGTCCCGGCTTGGCCAGCCCGTCGAGCACCACGAACCGCAGCACTCCGGCCCGGGTCTTCTTGTCGCCGGTCATGAATTCCAGCAACTGCGGCAGCGCATCGGCGTCGTAGCTGACCGGCAGGCCCAGCGCCGACAGGATGGTGCGATGACGCAGCGCCGTGGCGTCGTCGAGGCGCCCGGAAAGCCGGGCGAGTTCGGCCGCGAAGACCAGACCCACCGACACCGCGGCACCGTGTCGCCACTGATAACGCTCCCGGCGCTCGATCGCATGAGCCAAAGTGTGTCCGTAGTTGAGGATTTCGCGCAGCTCGGATTCTTTCTCGTCGGCCGCGACAACCTCCGCCTTGACCGCAATCGAACGCCGGATCAATTCCGGCATCACATCACCGGACGGATCCAATGCGGCCTGCGGATCGGCTTCGATGAGGTCCAGGATAACCGGATCGGCGATGAAGCCCGCCTTGACCACTTCGGCCATCCCACAGACGATTTCGTTTTGCGGCAAGGTCTGCAGCGTGGCCAGGTCGGCGAGCACCGCGAGCGGCTGGTGGAAGGCTCCGACCAGGTTCTTGCCGGCGTCGGTGTTGATACCGGTCTTGCCTCCGACGGCCGCATCAACCATGCCCAGCAACGTGGTTGGCACGTGCACGATCGAGACACCACGCAGCCAGGTGGCGGCCGCGAACCCGGCGACGTCGGTGGCCGCGCCGCCGCCCAGGCTCACCAGAGCGTCCTTTCGCCCGATCCCGATGCGCCCCAGCACTTCCCAGATGAATCCCACGACCGGCAGCTCCTTACCAGCCTCGGCGTCGGGGATCTCGATGCGGTGCGCGTCGATCCCCTTGTCGGCAAGGTGGTTACGGATGGCCTCGGCAGTCTCGGTCAGCACCGGCTGATGCAGGATGGCGACCTTGTGCCGGCCGGCGAGCAGTTCCTCCAGCTCGGTCAGCAACCCGGTACCGATCACCACCGGGTACGGCGGGTCGACGGCCACCTGCACGGTGACCGGTTCTTTGTTGTCGCTCATGTGGCGGCCCCGCTGGCGGTGGAGGAGGGACTCGTGTTCGGTGTGGGGTCGTCCAGGCGCGACATGATGTAGCGCACCACCGCACCGGGATTGCGGCGATTGGTGTCGACACGAATGGTCGACACCCGCCGATACAACGGAATCCGCTGGGACATCAGCGCGCGGAACTTCTCCGCCCGATCGGGCCCGGCCAACAGCGGCCGTACGTTGCTGCCGCCGGTGCGGCGCACCCCTTCGGCGGCACTGATCTCCAGGTAGACGACGGTGTGGCCGTCCAGCGCCGAGCGAACCCCGGGGCTGGTGACCGCGCCGCCGCCCAGCGACAGCACTCCGTCATGATCGGCTAAAGCCGCGCGCACCACTTCCTCCTCGATACGTCGGAACTCCTCTTCCCCGTCGGTGGCGAAGATCTCGGCAATGCTGCGCCCGGCCTGCTGCTCAATCGCCGCATCGGTGTCGAGCAGACTCACTCCGAGCGCCTTGGCCAGCCGACGCCCGATGGTCGACTTGCCGGAACCCGGCAATCCCACCAATACCGCTTTGGGTGCCATCGTGGCGCCTAACCCCGGATGGCCCGGGCCCGGGCGGCCGGTGCTTCCCGGTCGGCAACGCTGCGCTGATACGCCTCGATGTTGCGGCGGGTCTCGGCCAGCGAATCGCCACCGAATTTCTCCAGCGTCACTCTGGCCAGCACCAGCGCCACCATGGTCTCGACCACCACTGCCGCGGCCGGCACGGCGCACACGTCGGAACGCTGATGGATGGCGACGGCTTCATCGCCGGTGGCCAGGTCAACGGTGGCCAGCGCCTTGGGGACGGTGGAGATGGGCTTCATCGCCGCACGCACCCGCAGCGGCTGGCCATTGGTCATCCCGCCTTCCAGACCCCCGGCCCGGTTGGTGGAGCGCACCACACCGTCGGTGCCGGGGTACATCTCGTCGTGGGCGCGACTACCGCGGCGACGCGCGGTCTCGAACCCGTCACCGATCTCCACGCCCTTGATGGCCTGGATGCCCATCACCGCCGCGGCGAGCTGGCTGTCCAGCCGGTTCTCACCGCTGGTGAACGACCCCAGCCCCACCGGCAGCCCCAGCGCTACCACCTCGACGACGCCGCCGAGGGTGTCGCCGTCCTTCTTGGCCGTCTCGATCTCGGCGATCATGGATTTTTCGGCTTGCCCGTCGAACGCGCGCACCGGGCTGGCGTCGATGGCGGGCAGGTCCTCGGGCTGCGGCGGCGGGCCGTCGTAGGGCGCCGACGCGCCGATCGAGACGACGTGCGACAGCACTTCCACGCCCAGGGCCTGACGCAGGAAGGCCCGCGCTACGGTGCCCGCGGCGACTCGGGCGGCGGTCTCGCGGGCACTAGCCCGTTCCAGCACCGGCCGGGCGTCGTCGAAGCCGTACTTGAGCATGCCCGCATAGTCGGCATGCCCCGGCCGCGGCCGGGTCAGCGGCGCGTTGCGGGCGGAATTCTCCAGCTCGGCCGCGGCGGCCGGGTCCAGCGGGTCGGCCGCCATCACCGCTTCCCACTTCGGCCATTCGGTGTTACCGATCTCGATCGCGATCGGGCCGCCCAGCGTGCTGCCGTGGCGTATTCCGGAGAGCACGGTCACCGCGTCACGCTCGAACGCCATCCGGGCGCCACGTCCGTAGCCGAGCCGGCGGCGGGCCAACTGATCGGCGATCTCCGTCGAGGTGACCTCTACCCCGGCAACCATTCCGTCGACCAGGGCCACCAACGCACGGCCATGGGATTCCCCCGCAGTTATCCAGCGCAACACCCGAACATCTTCCCACGATGGCCGTGCACGCCCGGCCATGGCTCGGCTGCCGGCCGCCCGAACCGGCCGGGCCCAACTACCCGAGCAGCGCCAGCCCGGCGGCCACGGCGGTCGCCAGGCACATCGACGGACCGTGCGGGACGGCCAGGGCACCGGTGCGCAGCCGTGCGCCGACCGCCCACAGCGCAGTCATCAGCGGGGCCGCCAACGCCGCCAGGAACCACACCTCGACCCCGAGCGAGCCGGCCAGAGCACCCAGACCGATCGCCAGTTTCACGTCGCCGGCACCCAGCGCGGCTGGAGCCAGCAGATGCACCAGCAGGTAGACACTTGTCAGCGCGGCCGCCCCGGCCAGTGCCGCCGTCCCCCGCCCGGCCACCAGGGCACCGAGCAGCATCGCGCCCGCGCCGGGCAGCGTGAAACGGTTGGGCAGCCGCCGATGTCGAATGTCGGTGTAGCTCAACACCAGCAGCCAGGCCACCACGACGGCCACTACCGGGGTTCGGATCACCAGCCACATTCCCAGGCAGGCTAGTCCAGCGCCTCCAATGCGCAAGTCATCGCCGCACGGGGGGCGGGTAACCCGGTGAATTGCTCCACCTGGGCAAATGCCTGATGCAAAAGCATGTGCAGGCCACTGATCACCCGGCCACGCGCGGCGGCCACGGCGGCCGCCAGCGGTGTCGGCCACGGGTTGTAGATCGCATCCAGCACCACCGGGACCGTGGCGAAGATGGCCGCGTAACGTGACGCCACCTCGGCCGGAATGGTGCTGACCAGCGCCGCCGCGGATGCGGCCCGCTCGCCCAGCTCGGGCTCATCCAGTCCGCAGAACCGGCTGGCCACCCCGAGCCGGGCGCCCAGGTCGACCAATCGGGCGGCTTTGTCCGCGTTGCGCGCCGCGATCGTGATCTCTGTGACGCCGAGTTCGGCCAGCCCCACCACGGCTGCCGGTGCGGTGCCGCCCGAACCGCAGACAATGGCCGGTCCGGATGCCTGCCCCAGCGCCCCCGCGACACCGTCGATGTCGGTGTTGTCTGCCCGCCACCCGCGTGGGGTGCGGACCAGGGTGTTGGCCGATCCAACCAGCTCGGCGCGGGCGGTGCGCTCGTCGGCAAACTGCAACGCGGCGAACTTGCCCGGCATGGTCACCGATACGCCGACCCACTCCGGCCCGAAACCACCCACCACCGCGGGCAATTGCGCGGCGTCGCACTCGATCCGCTGGTATGTCCAGTCGGTCAGGCCCAGCGCCCGGTAGGCAGCCAGATGCAGCTGCGGGGACCGCGAATGAGCGATCGGCGAACCGAGGACGGCCGCTTTCCTACCGCGCGGTGGTTGATTGTGCTCCTGGCCGCTGCTCATCGCGCGCTATCGAGGACACCGTTACGTTTGGCCAGCTCGATATTCGCCAGGTGTTGCTGGTAATCCCTGGTGAACAGCGTCGTGCCTTGGCTATCGATGGTGACGAAGTACAACCAGTCCCCGGGTTGCGGATGCTCGGCCGCGTGCAGCGCTTCGACCCCGGGCGAGCAGATCGCGGTGGCCGGCAACCCTTCGGACATGTAGGTGTTCCACGGAGTCCGCATCGCGCGGTCGGCGTCGCTGGTGGCCACCTCGCGACGATCCAGCGAGTAGTTCACCGTGGAGTCGAACTCGAGGGCGCGGTGCTCGTTGAGGCGGTTGTAGATGACCCGCGCGACTTTCGGGAAATCTTGGGCGTTGGACTCCTGCTGCACCAATGACGCCACCACCAGGATGTCGTAGGGCGACAGGCCCAGCGACTTGGCGTTGTCCACCAAACCGGATTTCAAGTACTCCACGGCACCGGCGCTGATCAGCGAGGCCAGGATCTTGTCCGCCGATCCCGCGGGATCGATGTTGAAGGTCCCCGGGGCGATCAGGCCCTCGATCCGGCGATGATCAGCGCCGAGTTCGAGCACCGGTTCGACGGCCCACGACGGCACCGCCAACGTGGCGGGCGTGCTCTTGGTCGCCGCCGTACGCAAGTCGGCCATCGAGATGCAGTGCTTCTTGCCGTCCAGGTCCACGCACGTGGCACGCGAAATGAAGGTCAGAATGCCGGGCGTCACCACATTGGTCTTCATGTCGGTGGTGTCGTCGAGCTGACGGCCCTCCGGGATGACCAGCTTGCCGACGCGGTTCTTGGGGTCCGCGAGCCGGGCGACCGCATCGGCCGCCGGGATCTCGGTACGCACCAGGTAGAAGCCCGGCTGGATCGCCGCGATCACGGCGTTGCCGTGGGCCGCGTCCACGAATGCCCGCACCGTGGCGACCACGTGGTTGTTGTACAACGTTTCGCCGACCGCGGTGGTGGAGTCGCCCGGGCTGATGTGGATGACGACGTCGCGCTTGCCCGGACCGGCGTAGTCACCGCCGGTGCCGAACATGACATTCCATAGCTTGGTGCCGAAGACGACGACCACCACCACGAACACGACCAGCAGTCCGAAGACGAATCCCCCGAGGACGCGCCGCCGCCGGCGTCGGTTGTGTTGTTCGCGATTGCGCTTGAGCCGGTCAACCCGGCTCATCCGGTGCCGGTTGGGCCCCACCGCGACCGGCTCAGCCCGAGACCGATACACATCCTCAGCCATCGGCGCGGCCCCCGGCCAGGGTGCGCCGCTGGTCCAGCCAGGCCTGCAGGATCGCGACCGCCGCGGCCTGGTCAATCACCGCACGCTGATTCTTGGCCCGGACACCCGCCTCGCGCAGCGATCGCTGCGCACTGACGGTGGTCAGCCGTTCGTCGGCAAGCCGCACCGGTATCGGAGCCACCCGCGCCGCCAGCTCATCAGCCAGGTCGATCGCGTCCTGCGCCGAGGAGCCGATGCGGTCGGCCAGGGTCCGCGGCAGGCCGACGATGACTTCGACCGCCTCCGTTTCACCGACCAGCGTGGCCAGCCGACGCAGGTGCTTGCCGGAGCGCTCGCGCCGCACCGTTTCCAGCGGAGTCGCCAGGATGCCATCCGGATCGCTGGACGCCACCCCGATGCGCACCGTTCCCACATCGATACCCAAGCGTCGGCCTCGGCCCGTCCCGGGTTCGAGGCCCTCTGGATCACCGGGCCGGTCGGGCGAGCGGTGCGATGCGGCGACCACTCAACCGACCCGCGCTATCTCTGCACGTAATGCTTCGAGCGCGGCGTCGATGCCAGCCGGTTTCTTTCCCGACCCCTGGGCCAGGTCCGCTTTGCCGCCACCGCGGCCGTCGACTGCCGCGGCTAGGTGTTTGATCAGTTCATTGGCACCGAGGCCGAGTCCCTGGGCGGCCTGGTTGGCCGCGACCACATAGGGCACGGTGGAGGACTCTCCCCCGGCCGGGGCGGCGATCAGCGCCACCACCGCGGGGTCGCTGCCCAGCTTGCCGCGGATGTCGCCGACCAGGGTGCGCAGGTCCGCCGGCGTCATCTCGCTGGACATGCGCTGCGCCACCAGCCGGACGTTGCCGATGCGCTCGGCGCCGGCGGCGGCGTTGACCGCGGCCGCCCGCACACTGGCGAGCCGGGCACGCTCGAGTTCCTTCTCGGCGGCCTTGAGCCGCTCGACCAGGCTGGCCACCCGGGCCGGGACCTCTTCGGAGGGCACCTTCAGTGACGAGGCGAGCCCGGCCATCAGGGCGCGCTCCTTGGCCAGGTGGCGGAAGGAGTCCAGGCCGACGTAGGCCTCCACCCGCCGCACCCCCGAGCCAATCGAGGACTCGCCCAGGATCGTCACCGGACCGATCTGCGCCGAGGTGGCTACGTGGGTACCGCCGCAGAGCTCGATCGAGAACGGCCCGCCGATCTCGACCACCCGGACTTCGTCCGGATAGCTTTCGCCGAACAGCGCCATCGCGCCCATGGCCTTGGCCTTCTCCAGCTGCTCGGTGAAGGTGTGCACGGCGAAATCGGCTTGCACCGCTCGATTGGTGACTTCTTCGATTTGGCCCCGCTGCTCTTCGGTGAGCGGACCCTGCCAGTTGAAGTCGAATCGCAGGTAACCGGGACGGTTCAGGGACCCGGCCTGTACCGCGTTGGGCCCCAGCACCTGCCGCAGGGCGGCATGCACCATGTGGGTGCCCGAATGGCCCTGGGTAGCGCCCTTGCGCCAGCCCGCGTCCGCGGCCGCGACGACACCGTCGCCCTCGACGAATTCCCCGGATTCGACGTTGACCCGGTGTAGCCAGAGGGTCTTGGCGATCTTCTGGACATCGGTCACCGCCGCGCGGGCGCTGCTGCCCGACCCCGTTCCGCTGATGGTTCCGACGTCGGCGATCTGGCCGCCCGACTCGGCGTACAGCGGGGTGCGGTCCAGCACCAGCTCCACCCGATCGGCGTCGACGGCCTGGCCGTGGGCCACCACCGGAACCCGCTTGCCGTCGACGAAGATGCCCAGGATCCGCGCTTCGGAGGTGAGCTCATCGAACCCGGTGAACTCGGTAGGTCCGGCATCGACCAGTTCCCGGTAGGCCGTCAGGTCGGCGTGGGCATGTTTGCGCGCGGCCGCGTCGGCCTTGGCCCGCCGGCGCTGCTGCGCCATCAGTTCGCGGAAGCCGCCCTCGTCCACCGTCAGGCCGGCTTCGGAGGCCATCTCCAGGGTCAGCTCGATCGGGAATCCGTAGGTGTCATGCAGGGTGAACGCGTCCGAACCGGACACCACGCTGACACCGGAGGACCTGGTGGCGCCGGCCACCTCGTCGAACAGCCGCGAGCCCGACGCCAGCGTGCGGTTGAACGCGGTCTCTTCGGCAACGGCGATGCGGTTGATCCGGTCGGAGTCGCTGGCCAATTCGGGATAGGAGGGCCCCATCGCATCGCGCACGGTGGCCATCAGATCTCCGACGATCGCGGTGTCGATGTTGAGCAGCTTGGCCGACCGGATGACGCGGCGCAGCAGTCTGCGCAACACGTAGCCGCGGCCGTCGTTGCCGGGGCTCACCCCGTCGGCGATCAGGATCGCGGCGGTGCGGCTGTGGTCGGCGATGATCCGGTAGCGCACATCGTCAGCGTGATTGCCCTGGTCATAACCGCGGGGCGCGCGGGCGGCAACCAAGTCGATGATCGGGCGCAGCAGATCGGTCTCGTAGACGTTGGGAACCCCCTGCAGGATCAGCGCGACGCGCTCCACACCCATCCCGGTGTCGATGTTCTTGCGAGGCAACGGGCCGAGGATCTCGTAGTCCTCTTTGGTGGTTCCCTCGCCCCGCTCGTTCTGCATGAACACGAGGTTCCAGATCTCGAGGTAGCGGTCCTCGTTGACGACGGGGCCGCCCTCGGGCCCGTAGTCCGGGCCCCGGTCGTAGTAGATCTCCGACGACGGCCCGCAGGGACCGGGAATGCCCATCGACCAGTAGTTGTCGGCCATGCCGCGGCGCTGGATCCGATCGGCCGGTAGACCGGCCACTTCACGCCACAAGCCGGCGGCCTCGTCGTCGTCGAGGTAGACGGTGGCCCAGAGCTTCTCCGGGTCCAGCCCGTAACCTCCGTCGGCGACGCTGTTGGTCAGCAGCGCCCAGGCAAGTTCGATCGCCCCGCGTTTGAAGTAGTCACCGAACGAGAAATTGCCGGCCATCTGAAAGAACGTGTTGTGCCGGGTGGTGATGCCCACCTCGTCGATATCGGGGGTACGTATGCACTTCTGGATGCTGGTGGCCGTCGCATACGGCGGGGTGCGCTGTCCGAGGAAGAACGGCACGAACTGCACCATGCCCGCGTTGACGAACAACAGGTTGGGGTCATCGAGTATCACCGAAGCGCTGGGCACCTCGGTGTGACCCGCCTTCACGAAATGATCAAGGAACCGCTTCCTGATCTCGTGTGTTTGCACCGTCGTTGTTTCCTTAAGTTTCCTTGGTTTTTCTCTAGCAGAGATCGATTGCCAGCCTATTCGCCGGACTATTAGAAGGCTGTCCAAAGACGCATTCCGGGTCCGCTCAGCCTTCCACCTAGCCTTCCAGGAAGCTCAGGCGGACCGACCGCCGCGGGTTGTCCTGATTCAGGTCGACCAGAACGACGCTTTGCCAGATACCCAACAGCGGCTCGCCCGACGACACCGGCACCGTCACCGACGGCGACACCAGGGCCGGCAACACGTGATCGGCACCGTGCCCGCGCGACCCATGCGCGTGGCGGTAGCGGTCGTCGCGCGGCAGCAATGTCTGCAGGGTGTCGACCAGGTCGTGGTCGGAACCGGCGCCCGTCTCGATGATGGCGACACCCGCCGTCGCGTGCGGGACGAAAACGTTGCACAGCCCATCACCATGGTTGGCGCAGAAGGCCCGCACCGCGTCGGTGAGATCGACGGTGCGGCGACGCGATGTGTCAACGTCGAGGACATCGGTATCCATCCAGACCAGCCTACGGTGGGCGCTCGGCGACCTGCCAATCCGTTCCCTCCCGCCGCACCATCGCCACGATCGCCCGTGAGCTGGTGGGCGGATCCCCCCGAGATCTCCCGAGATCCCCTCAGGTCATTGCCAGGCCGAATCGGCAGGAGGAAGGTAATTGGTGGGACCGGTGGCGCCACCGGGGCGCCGCCCCGACAGAGGAGGGGCCGATCGTGTACGCACGCTCCACCACCATCCAGGCGCAACCCTTGTCGGTCGACATCGGAATTGCCCATGCTCGCGATGTCGTCATGCCCGCTCTGCAGGCGATCGACGGTTACGTCGGGTTGTCACTGCTGGTCGACCGCCAGTCCGGCACCTGCATCGCGACCAGCGCGTGGGAGACCTTGCAGGCCATGCGCTCGCGCGCACCGGCGGTGGCTCCCATCCGGGACCGGGCCGCGATGATGTTCTCCGACAATGCGCGGGTCGAGGAATGGGACATCGCCATGCTGCACCGTGACCACCGTTCCCGGCAGGGTGCATGCGTGCGGGCCACCTGGCTCAAGGTGGTGCCGGATCAGATCGAGCGATCCCTGGACTTCTACGGGATGTACGTGTTGCCCGAGCTGGAGGGCCTGGACGGGTTCTGCAGCGCCAGCCTGATGGTCGATCACCCGGCCTGCCGGCGTGCGGTCTCGTGCGCCACCTTCGACACCATGGAGGCGATGGCGCGAAACCGCGATCAGGCTTCCGAACTGCGCAGCAGGCGGGTCCGTGAATTGGGCGCCGAGGTGCTCGAAGTGGCCAAGTTCGAGCTGGCGATCGCTCACCTGCGGGTGCCCGAGCTGGTCTGAGTGGGCTGAGGCCGCTATTGCGGCAGGGCAACGCCCGCCAACCGGTCAGGCACGCTTTCGGCGGATGATGGCCCGCAGCCGCTCCAGGCGGCCGCCGATCTCGCGTTCGCCGCCGCGGCCGGTCGGCCGGTAATAGTTGGTGCCCACCAATTCGTCGGGCGGATACTGTTGGGCCACCACCCCGTCCGGGTCGTCATGGGAGTACTTGTAGCCCTGTGCGTGGCCCAGCGCGGCCGCCCCGGAGTAGTGCCCATCGCGTAGGTGTGGCGGCACCAGGCCGGCCTTGCCCGCCTTGATATCGGCCATCGCCGCGGCCAGCGCGGTGGTGACCGCATTCGACTTCGGCGCGGTCGCCAGATGGATGGTGGCGTGCGCCAGCGTGAGCTGCGCCTCGGGCAGGCCGATCAGGGCGACCGTCTGCGCGGCGGCCACCGCGGTCGGAAGCGCCGTCGGATCCGCCAGGCCGATGTCCTCGCTGGCCAGGATCATCAGGCGGCGGGCAACGAACCTGGGGTCTTCACCGGCCACCAGCATCCGAGCAAGGTAATGCAGCGCGGCGTCGACATCGGAGCCCCGCACCGACTTGATGAAGGCGCTGACCACGTCGTAGTGCTGGTCACCGTCACGGTCATAGCGGACCGCGGCTTTGTCCAGCGACTGCTCGATGATCTCGACGCTTACCTGCGACCCGGCCGCCTGGGCCGCCTCGGCCGCCACCTCCAGCGCGGTCAGCGCGCGGCGCGCGTCACCGGCGGACAATTGCACCAGCAGGTCGGTGGCATCGGGGGCGATCGCGACTCGCCCACCAAGCCCGCGTGGATCCTGTGCCGCGCGCTGCACGACCGCGCGAATGTCGTCGGCGCCCAGCGGGTGCAACTGCAGAATCAGCGATCGCGACAGCAACGGGGCCACCACCGAGAAGGACGGGTTCTCGGTGGTCGCGGCCACCAGCAACACCACCCGGTTCTCGACGGCCGACAGCAGGGCGTCCTGCTGGGTCTTGGAGAACCGGTGCACCTCGTCGATGAACAGCACCGTCTGCTCGCCGCGACGGAGCACCTGCCGGGCAGTCTCTATCACCGCCCGCACATCCTTGACTCCGGCCGACAACGCCGACAGCGCCTCGAACCTTCGTCCGGTGGCGTGCGAGATCAACGCCGCCAGCGTCGTCTTCCCGCTACCTGGCGGGCCATAGAGGATCACCGAGGCGACGCCGGAGCCCTCCACCAGCCGGCGCAGCGGCGCCCCCGGAGCAAGCAAGTGGCCCTGCCCCACCACTTCGTCCAGCGACTCCGGGCGCATCCGCACCGCCAGCGGCGCGCCGGCCGACACTTCCAGACCATGATCGCTGTGTTGCGGTGCGCCGGGCAGGTCGAACAGACCGTCGGACACGGGTTCAGACATACCACTTCGCAATATCGCCAGTTGCGCCGCATCACCGGTTGAGCAGCACATCCGAGGGGATGCGCCGGCGCCGATTACAGGCGCCGCGCGACCAATGCGCGCGCCTGCCACACATATTTGCTAAGTTCCGGTTTGCTTGATTCGCCCGTGCGCACCGCGCGGGCGAACTACGGAAGCACTTAGGAAAGCGATGAGCCAGCCGCCAGAAAATCCGGGCAATCAGGCCGACCCCCAGGGCGGCGATCAGAGCACTCCGGGCTACCCGCCACCACCGAACTACGGCACGCCTCCACCGCCTCCCCCACCGGGTTACGGCGCACCACCGGCCGGGCCTCCCGGCTACGGCGCCCCGCCCCCGCCTCCTGGTTACGGCACCCCACCACCGCCTCCTGGTTACGGCACCCCACCACCGCCTCCGCCTCCCGGTTACGGCTAGGCGCCCGGCGGGTATGCGCCCCCGGGGTACAACCCGCCGCCACCCCCGCCCCCGGCTACGGCCCACCGCCGGCCGGCTACCCGGCCCAGCCGGGATTCGGCGGCCCGGCCAAGCCGCCCTTCAGCGTGGGCGAAGCCATCAGCTGGGCGTGGAACCGGTTCACCCAGAACGCAATGGCCCTGGTGGTTCCGATCGTCATCTACGGCTTGATCCTGAGCGCTGTCGGCGGCGTGATGGTCGGGCTCTTCTTCGCTTTCTCCGACCGCACCAGCACGACCTATACCGACGCTTACGGCAACACGTCGGAAACCGTGAACATGACCATGAGCCCGCTGGCGAGCATCGTGATGTTCATCGGCTACCTGGCCGTGTTCGCGGTGGTGCTGTTCATGCACGCCGGCATCACCACGGGCTGCCTGGACATCGCCGACGGAAAGCCGGTGACCATCGGATCGTTCTTCAAACCGCGCAACCTCGGCATGGTGATCCTCACCGGCCTGCTGGTGATCGTCTTGACCGCGATCGGCTCGGTGCTGTGCATCGTTCCTGGCCTGATTTTCGGCTTCCTGGCGCAGTTCGCGATCATCGCTGCCGTGGACCGATCGCTGTCGCCGATCGATTCCATCAAGTCCAGTTTCGCGACGGTCCGTGCCGAACTCGGTAACACCGCGTTGTCCTGGCTGGTGCAGTACGCGGTGGTGCTCGCCGGTGAGCTGCTATGTTTTGTCGGCATGCTCGTCGGCGTTCCGGTTGCCTCGCTCATCCAGACCTACACCTGGCGCAAGCTGTCCGGTGGCCAGGTTGTCGAGCTGAGCCAGCCCGGGCCTCCGGCGGGTCTGCCGCCCGGTCCGCCCCCAGGGGCGCCGCGGGGACCGCAGTTCGGGTAGGACCCCGGTCCACCCCGCAACACCAACCGTAAAGCCACCGAAACGCCGTTGTTACACGCGACGGCGTGACGCTGCCCATGGCCGTCAAGCCCACGGCGACACCGAATTTCGAAGCGCTGCGGGCAGCAGAGTCTTATGATGGGATCAGCTTCTATGAGCATCAAAGTTGCGCTGGAGCACCGCACCAGTTACACCTTTGACAAGCTGGTGCAGGTTTATCCGCACGTTGTGCGGCTGCGCCCAGCACCGCACTCTCGCACCCCCATCGAGGCTTATTCGTTGCGGGTTGAGCCAACCGAGCACTTCGTCAACTGGCAGCAGGACGCGCTGGGAAACTTCATGGCCCGGTTGGTCTTTCCCAAACCAATGCAGCACCTGACCATCACCGTCGGGCTGATCGCCGACCTGAAGGTGATCAACCCGTTCGACTTCTTCATCGAAGAATGGGCCGAAACCTGGCCGGCCGAAGGCCTGACCTACCCCAAGGCACTGGCCGATGACCTCAAGCCGTACTTGCGGCCGGTCGACGAGACCGGCGAGGAGTCCGGCCCCGGGGACCTGGTTCGGGCTTGGGTCACCAACTTCAGCGTGCCCGAGGGCACCCGCACCATCGACTTCCTGGTCGCGATCAACCACGCGGTCAACGCCGACGTCGGGTACAGCGTGCGGATGGAACCCGGTGTCCAGACACCGGATTTCACGCTGCGCACCGGCATCGGATCGTGCCGCGACTCGGCGTGGTTGTTGGTGTCGATCCTGCGCCAATTCGGGTTGGCCGCCCGGTTTGTGTCGGGCTACCTGGTCCAGCTGGCCTCCGACATCGAGGCCCTCGACGGACCCTCGGGCCCCACGGCAGACTTCACCGACCTGCATGCCTGGACCGAGGTCTACATTCCCGGTGCGGGCTGGATCGGGCTGGACCCGACCTCGGGGCTGTTCGCCGGTGAGGGCCACATTCCGCTCGCGGCCACGCCCCACCCCGCCAGCGCGGCTCCCATCAGCGGGGGCACCGGCGTGTGCAACACGGTGCTGGAATTCTCGAACACCGTCACCCGGGTGCATGAAGACCCGCGGGTCACCCTGCCCTACACCGATGAGGCGTGGCAGACGATCTGCGATGTAGGCCGCCGTGTGGACGAACGCCTGGCGGCCGGTGATGTCCGGCTGACCATGGGCGGCGAGCCCACCTTCGTGTCGGTGGACAACCAGACCGATAAGGAGTGGCGCACCGCCGCCGACGGTCCGCATAAGCGATCACGGGCATCCGATCTGGCCGCGCGCCTCAAGGCCCGGTGGGCTCCTGAGGGGTTGGTCCAACGCAGCCAGGGCAGGTGGTATCCCGGGGAGCCATTGCCGCGCTGGCAGATTGCGCTGTATCGGCGCACCGATGGACGTCCGCTGTGGACCGACCCCACGCTGCTGGCCGATCCCTGGCTGGACCCGCCGACTCCGGTCGATTCCGACGCCGCCCACCAGGTGCTCAGCGCATTTGCCGAGGGAATGGGACTGCCCCTGTCGCAGGTACGCCCGGCCTACGAGGACCCGCTGGCGCGGCTGGCGGCCACGGTGCGACTGCCGTCCGGCGACCCCGTCGACCCGATCGACGACCTCGACCCCGAAACCGACTCCGACACCCCTGTCGGCCGCGCCGAGCTATTGGCCCGCCTCGACGCCTCGGTCACGTCCGCGGCCGCCCACGTGCTCCCGCTACACCGCCGCGAGGACGGCTCGGGCTGGGCCAGCGCGGACTGGCGGCTGCGCCGCGGCCGGCTGGTCTTGATCGAAGGGGATTCACCGGCCGGGCTGCGGCTGCCCCTGAACTCCATCAGCTGGCAACCGCCGCGGACATCCTTTGACGTCGACCCGGTGACGGTGGGGTACGCACTGCCGGAACCCGCCACCGCCGAGGCCGTGGATGCGGTGCTTGACGACTCCGAAAATGCGCCGCCGACCGCGATCGTCGCCGAGGTTCGCGAGGGGCTGCTGTACATCTTCATCCCGCCCACCGAAGCGCTTGAAGACTTCGTGGACCTCGTCACCCGCATCGAGGCCGCGGCGGCGAAGGCCAACTGCCCGCTGGTGCTCGAGGGTTACGGCCCGCCACCGGACCCGCGGCTGGAATCGACGACGATCACCCCCGACCCGGGCGTCATCGAGGTCAACGTCGCACCGACCGCCAGCTTCGAAGAACAGCGCCAGCAACTGGAAACGCTGTACGAAGAAGCCCGGCTCGCCCGGCTCTCCACCGAGTCGTTCAACGTGGACGGATCCCACGGCGGCACCGGTGGCGGCAATCACATCACGCTGGGCGGCGTCACGCCCGCGGACTCGCCACTGTTGCGCCGCCCGGATTTACTGGTGTCCTTGCTGACCTACTGGCAGCGGCACCCCTCTCTGTCCTACGTGTTCGCCGGGCGCTTTGTCGGCACCACCTCCCAGGCGCCGCGAGTCGACGAGGGCCGCGCCGAGGCACTGTACGAGCTAGAGATCGCATTCGCCGAAATCGCTCGGCTGTCGGCTGGCGGTGCGGCCAAGCCCTGGGTGACCGATCGTGCGCTGCGCCATCTGCTGACCGACATCACCGGCAACACCCATCGCGCCGAGTTCTGCATTGACAAGCTCTACAGTCCCGAAGGCACCCGCGGCAGGCTCGGGCTGCTAGAGCTGCGCGGTTTCGAGATGCCGCCACATCTGCGCATGGCAATGGTGCAGTCGCTGCTGGTGCGTTCGCTGGTGGCGTGGTTCTGGGAGCAACCGCTGCGCGCTCCACTGATCCGCCACGGCGCCAACCTGCATGGGCGATATCTGCTGCCGCATTTTTTGATCCACGACATCGCCGATGTGGCCGCAGACTTGCGAGCCAACGGCATCGACTTCGAGACCAGCTGGCTGGACCCATTCACCGAATACCGCTTCCCGCGCATCGGCACCGCCGTGTTCGACGGTGTCGAGATCGAGCTGCGCGGGGCGATCGAGCCCTGGAACACCCTTGGCGAGGAGTCGACCGCCAGCGGCACTGCCCGTTACGTCGACTCATCGGTCGAGCGCCTCCAGATCCGCGTGATCGGGGCCGACCGCCACCGCTACGTGGTCACCTGCAACGGCTACCCGGTGCCCCTGCTGGCCACCGACAACCCTGATATCCACGTCGGTGGCGTGCGATTCAAGGCCTGGCAACCGCCCAGCGCGCTGCACCCGACCATCTCCGCCGACGGGCCGTTGCAGTTCGAGCTCATCGACCTGACCGCCGGAACCTCTCGCGGCGGGTGCACCTATCACGTCACCCATCCCGGCGGGCTCGCCTACGATGAGCCACCCGTCAACGCTGTCACAGCGGAGTCGCGCCGCGCCCGGCGTTTCGAGGCAACCGGCTTCACTCCGGGCAAACTCGACTTGTCCGACATCCGAGAGAAGCAGGCTCGGATGTTCACCGATATCGGCGCGCCTGGCATTCTCGACCTGCGACGCGTGCGTACCGTGCAACAGTAATGGTCCTGCAATCCGGCATCGAATTGACGCGTGATGGTACTTGGCATGAGTAGGCCGGCGGCTGTTGCCGCCGCCGAACCCTACGACGTCGACCGGCTGCTGGCCGGCTACCGCACCGCGCGTGCTCAGGAAGCACTGTTCGATGTGCGCGACAGCCCGGGCATCGGTTACGACGAGTTCGTCGACGCCGACGGCAATGTGCGGCCGGCCTGGACCGAGCTGGCCGACGCGGTCGCCGAACGCGGGCGAACCGGCCTGGACCGGCTGCGTTCGGTGGTGCACAGCCTGATCGACCACGACGGCATCACCTACACCGGAGTCGATTCCGGGCGCGAGGATCACGGCGTGCACGGGCTGGAGCCCGGACCGTGGCGTCTGGACACGCTGCCGCTGGTGGTGTCCGCTCAGGACTGGGAAGTTCTCGAAGCCGGACTCGTGCAACGGTCGCGCCTGCTCGATGCGGTGCTCGCGGACCTGTATGGCCCGCGCAGGTTACTCACCGAGGGTCTGCTGCCATCCGAACTGGTCTTCGGCCATCCCGCCTATGTGCGCGGCGCCAATGGCATCGAGGTGCCTGGGCATCATCAACTTTTCCTGCACGGCTGCGACATCAGCCGGATACCCGACGGCAGCTACCAGGTCAACGCCGACTGGACCCAGGCGCCTTCGGGAGCCGGCTATGCGCTGGCCGACCGGCGCGTGGTCGCCCACGCCATCCCCGATCTGTACGAGAACATCGCGCCCCGGCCGACCACGCCGTTCGCGCAGGCGTTGCGTCTGGCGCTGATCGATGCGGCGCCCGACGTCGCCCAGGACCCGGTGGTCGTGGTGCTCAGCCCGGGCATCTATTCGGAGACCGCGTTCGACCAGGCCTACCTGGCTACACTGCTGGGTTTCCCGCTGGTAGAGAGCGCGGATCTGGTGGTCCGCGACGGCAAGCTTTGGATGCGCTCGCTGGGGACGCTCAAACGCGTCGACGTGGTGCTGCGCCGGGTCGACGCCGCCTACGCGGACCCGTTGGATCTTCGTGCCGATTCCCGGCTCGGCGTGGTGGGTCTGGTCGAGGCGCAACACCGCGGTGCCGTGACCGTGGTCAACACGCTGGGCAGCGGCATCCTGGAGAGCCCCGGCCTGATGCGTTTCCTGCCGGGGCTGGCCGAGCGCCTGCTGGGTGAGGAACCGATGCTGCAGAGCGCGCCCATGTACTGGGGTGGCATCGCCACCGAGCGTTCCCACCTTTTGGCGAATCTGTCGTCGCTGCTGATCAAGTCCACCGTCGGGGGGAAGACCCGGGTCGGGCCGACGCTCTCATCCGCGCAGCTGGCCGAGTTGGCCGCGCGAATCGAAGCGATGCCCTGGCAGTGGGTGGGACAGGAGCTCCCGGCCTTCTCCTCGGCGCCCACCGATCACGCGGGTGTTCTGTCTTCAGCCGGGGTTGGCATGCGGTTGTTCACCGTCGCACAGCGCAGCGGTTACTCGCCGATGATCGGTGGCCTGGGCTATGTCCTGGCGCCCGGACCGGCCGCGTACACGCTGAGATCGGTTGCAGCAAAAGATATTTGGGTCCGCCCGACCGAACGCGCCATCGTCGAGACCGTTGCGGCGCCGGTCACCGGCCCGATTGTGCAGCCGATATTGGAGCCGTCGGCGCTGGTGCCGATCAAGACCGGTGCGGGCACCCTGGGGGTCAGTTCCCCTCGCGTGCTCTCCGACCTGTTCTGGATGGGCCGCTATGGCGAGCGCGCCGAGAACATGGCCCGCCTGCTGATGGTCGCCCGCGAGCGCTATCACCTGTTCCGACACCATCAGGACACCGAGGAATCCGAATGCGTGCCGGTGCTGATGGCCGCGCTCGGCAACATCACCGGGACCGATACCGGGGCCGCCAACGACCACGCCGAAATGATCGCCGTCGCTCCCTCGATGCTGTGGTCGATGACGGTGGACCTGGAGTGGCCGGGCTCGCTGGTTCAGTCGGTGGAGGGACTGGCGCTGGCCGCACGGGCGGTGCGCGACCAGTTGTCCAACGACACCTGGATAGTGCTGGCCGACGTGGAACGCGCCGTCACACTCAGGTCGGATCCGCCACAGTCGCTGGCCGAAGCCGATGGGCTACTGGCCGAGGCCCAGGCGCAAACGCTGGCCGGGATGCTCACCCTCTCCGGGGTGGCCAGCGAATCGATGGTGCGCGACGTGGGCTGGACCATGATGGACATCGGCAAGCGCATCGAACGGGGCCTGTGGCTGACCGCGCTGCTGGCGGACACCCTGACCACGGTGCGCGGCGTCGTCGCCGAGCAGACCATCATCGAGTCGACGCTGGAAGTCTGTGAGTCGTCGGTGATCTACCGGCGCCGCACCGTCGGAAAGTTCAGCGTTACCGCCGTCAATGAATTGATGCTTTTCGACGCGCACAATCCGCGTTCGCTCATCTACCAGTTGGAGCGGCTGCGGGCCAATCTCAAGGATCTGCCCGGCACCTCGGGCTCCTCGCGCCCCGAGCGAATGGTGGATGAGATCAGCGCCCGGCTACGCCGGTCGCATCCGGCCGAGCTGGAAGAAATCACCGACGGGCGGCGCACCGAGTTGGCCGAACTGTTGAACGGCATCCACGTTTCGCTGCGCGAGCTGGCCGAAGTCATCACCGACACCCAGCTGGCCCTGCCCGGCGGCATGCAGCCGCTGTGGGGGCCCGAGGAACGACGGACGATGCCCGCCTAAGCAGGCGGGCACGAGGCCCTCCCCTAACCGCTGAGTGCGGCGGGACCGCACGGAGCTTGCGTCACCTGGTCGACGACCGTATGGACGAATCGCATCTTCTCCAGGACCGCGACCGGTAGCACAAATGGATACAGGTCATCGTGCCCCATGGACCGGTTGACCATGTTCAACGACCACGACAGCGGCAGCCACATGTCGATGATGGTGGGAAAGGCGCTGGGGCCCAACGCCGGCCGATCAAAGGTTGCCGATGCCGGCGCGAAACCGCACCAGGCCGCCGTGTCCAGGGTGTCGCGGATGTGCAGGTAATGCGCGAACGTCTCCGCCCAGTCCTCGGCGGGATGCATGGTGGCATACGACGACACATACCGTTCCTGCCAATTCTCCGGGGCGCCGTCGCTGTAGTGCCGGTCTAGCGCAGCCTGGTAGTCGGCGTCCGGGTCCCCGAACAACTCCCTGAATCGCGCCAGATGGTCATCGGAGGGGGCAATCAGCCGATAGAAGTAGTAGTGCCCGATCTCGTGGCGGAAGTGGCCCAGCAGGGTGCGGTAGGGCTCCTCCATCTCGACGCGGAGTTGTTCGCGGTGCACGTCGTCGCCCTCGGCCAGATCCAGGGTGATGACTCCGTCTTCGTGCCCGGTGATCACATTCTCGTGGGCACTGGACAGCAGCCGGAATGCCAGTCCGTAGGCGGGATCCTCGTCACGTCCGATGATGGGCAACTTCAGCTCGTGCAGTTCGGCGATCAGCCGCCGCTTGG
This sequence comes from Mycobacterium pseudoshottsii JCM 15466, assembly GCF_003584745.1. Classification (NCBI taxonomy): domain Bacteria; kingdom Bacillati; phylum Actinomycetota; class Actinomycetes; order Mycobacteriales; family Mycobacteriaceae; genus Mycobacterium; species Mycobacterium pseudoshottsii. The sequence continues at coordinate 2,349,460 of NZ_AP018410.1, read as the reverse complement.
CCGCCTCGGCGCGGGCGAACTCCGTGAGTCCCACGGTGTCGCCGTCGTGGGGCCGCAGCACGGTCAGTACGCAGGACTCGCACAGACCGTCGCGCTGACCGACTGGAACCAGCCAGTTGCATTCGGCCAGGTGCAGGTTCTTGCACAGCTGGTAATCGTCGGCGGCCACCGCGCCGGCGTGTTCGCTTTGGTCGCGCCCGGTGATGACCATCAGCGCCATCTGGTCCAGGGAGAAGCCCAGCGCGCTGCCGCACGACAGGCACGCGGAGTTCTCGAAGGTCAGGCGCTGGCCACAGTTGGGACAGTGGAAATCACGCATCGAGCACATCACCTTCGAACGGCACCACGTCCACACCGACGTCGATCACGCTGTGTTCCGAATTGGTGTAGATGATGCCGCGCACCGGCGGCACATCCGCATAGTCCCGGCCCCGGCCTACCACGATGTAGCGCTCATCGACCAGCTGGTCATTGGTGGGGTCCAGCCCCATCCACTCGAACTGGCCTGGTTGTTGGGGTGTCCACACCGCTGCCCAGGCGTGGGTGGCGTCAATACCGATCATCCGATCCTTTCCCGGCGGTGGGTCGGTGGCCAGATACCCGGACACGTAGCAGGCCGCCAACCCGTTGGCTCGCAGGCAGGCGATCGCCAGCCGCGCAAAGTCTTGGCATACCCCTTCGCGCGCCTGCAGAACCTCATTGACTCGGGTGGAAACCGTGGTCGACCCGGATCGGTAGGTGAAGTCGTTGTAGATCCGCGTGGTGAGATCGCGCAGCGCCTCCACCAACGGACGTTCCGGCAGGAAACTGACGGCCGCGTACTCACGTACCTCGTCGGTGATCTCGGCGGGATCCAGGTCCAGCGCGAAGTCGACGGCCAGCGCCCCTTGCATGCCGCTGGGCCGGGCCGCTTCCCAGGGCAGCAATGCCGGCCCGCTGGTGTAGAGGCCGGAATCCGGCGGTGCCACGTCGACGATGGAGTCGCTGGTGATGCCCAGCACCCGGTGCGGTTCGGTGACATGGAAATAGGAGCTGATGTTGCCGTAGGTGTCGCGGCTGGTGGAGCTGTCCGCCGGCGTCGGATCAATGGTGATTTGGTGTGTGACGCAACGCTGCCGCAGCGAGTCGCGTGGGGTCAGAAACCCGCGTCCGTAGGAGCTGGTCACGATGTCCGAGTAGCGGTATTCGGTGCGGTGCGTGACGCGATAGCGCTTGGTGTCCGGAGAGCCGAACAACGCGTCGGAAAGCAACGACAAGAGCTGACTCCTGACTTCTCGACCGTCAACCACGGCCACCACACCGGTAATAGCAAGGCTGATCACAACACATCTGGGTCCGGTGCAGGCGAATGCGCCACCGAGCGCACCTCATCCGGAGCACAATCAGCATATGGCGACCTGGAGCGATGTCGCGCGCATCGTCAGTGAGCCGCCGCTCACAGAAGAGCGATCTGCGCACAACTGGCGGGTCGGCAAGAAACCGTTGGCGTGGGAGCGACCGCTGCGCAAGTCCGACTTGGCGGCCTTGGCGGCCTCCGGCAGGCAACCACCAGACGGCGATATTCTCGGCGTCCGGGTGGCCGACGAAGGCGTGAAGTTCGCCCTGGTCGCCGACGAGCCGACGGTGTACTTCACCACCCCACATTTCGACGGGTATCCGGCGGTGCTGGTGGTGTTATCCGAGATAGAGGCGATAGGCCTCGAGGAGCTGCTCACCGAGGCCTGGCTGACGCAGGCGCCGAAAAGGCTGGCAAAGGAGTTTCTGACGGGGTCAGCCAAGTCCTGTTGACGTTACTCAATGGTCGCCGCCGGGTACGTCGATGACCCGCTGTAAATCGACTCCGCATGCGTCCACGATGTCGGCGAGCACCACCTCGGTGCGGTCGCGAGCCTGCGATAGCAATTCTTGGGCCCGATCGCGGGCAGCGGCGGCATGGGCGATCGCGGCCGCTGGTTCGTCGTCGGCGACGGCCAGCGCGGCGGCCAGTTCGGCCAGCGCGATGCGCACCGGGCGCGGTACCTGTTGCTCAGGAAGTCGGGTGATGGCGCGGACCAGATTCAAGACGCCGCTGACCAGCATCCCCAGTCGCGCCGATTGCCGCTCGATGTCGGCAATGGCGTCGCGGGCGGCCCACCGCCGGGGCGCCCGCCGCGACACCAAGACCGCCGTGGCGCGGGCCTCGATCAGCCCACCAAGCTGGTTGTGCAACCGGTCGAAGGTGGCCAGCAGCCAGTCCGGAGCGGCGCCGCCGGGATTGTCGATGAACTTGATCACCTCGACCAGGGTGTCGTGCAGGGCGGCCAGCGCGCCGGTACGCGCGTCGCGCAGTATCCGCACCGGATCGGCCGGGAACAGCAACATCGCGACCACCAGCGCCAATCCCCCGCCGATCAGCGCGTCGAAGAGGCGCTCGGCCACCACATCGCCGGTGGGGGCGAACACCAGGACCAGCACCGCGGAAACTGCGGTCTGGTTCACGAACATCAGGCCCTGGACGACGAAGCCGCGCACGGCCAGGACCGCGACCGACAATGCGGCGAACACCGCCACGCCCATCGCGGTTGGGCCGGTGCCCAGGACGGCTTGCACGCCGGCACCCACAACGATGCCCAGCGCCACCCCGCCAACCATCTGGACGGCGCGTCGCGCGCGCAGCACCGTTGGTCGCCGACATGCACACCGCGGCCGAGATCGGTGCGAAGAACGGCTGCGGGTGGTCGAGCACATCGTGGGTGAGAAACCAGGCCAGGCCGGCGGTCACCGACGCCTGCGTGATCGACCACAAGGCGGTGCGCAGCTGCCGGACGGCCGCGAGACTTCCGTCGGCCGCCCTGGTCAGTAGCGAAATCTCCACGTCGTGTCGGATACCCCGGTCAGGCCCGCTGCAGCTCGAACAGGGGGATTACCCGGCTGGTTTTCGCTTGATAGTCGCCGAACCCCGCGGCGGCGGCGGCCACCTTCGGAAAAAGCTCGTCACGCTCTGCCGGGGGCAGTTCGCGGGCGGTCACGTCGAACGCGTCGGTACCCACCTCGACGTGTGCACGCGCGTCGGACCTGAGGTTATGCACCCAGGCCGGGTCGACATCGGCACCGGCGGAAGGAACCGACGATGAACATCTTGCCGTCGATGCGCAGGTACACCAGCGGCGCCAGCCGAGGCCGCCCGGACTTGGCCCCGGTGGTTGTGAGCAGCAACAGATCCGAGCCGGCGAACGGGCCGCCCACCTTGCCCCCATTGGCCCGGAACTCATCGACGATGTTGCTGTTGAACGCCTTGATCGTCTCGGCGTCGGGGATCCCTCGCGTCATGTCCCCTCAACTTGTTTGGGCTTGGCGTCTATTCCAGCCTCCTTGCGCTGCTGGGCGGTGATCGGCGCGGGGGCCTCGGTAAGCGGGTCGACACCGCCACCGGTTTTGGGGAACGCGATCACATCGCGGATCGAATCGGCTCCGGCCAGCAACGTGCTGACCCGGTCCCACCCGAACGCGATGCCGCCATGCGGCGGGGCGCCGAAGGTGAAAGCCTCCAGCAGGAAGCCGAACTTCTCTTCGGCCTCAGCCTTGCTCAGACCCATGACCGCGAACACCCGCTCCTGAATGTCGCGACGATGGATACGGATCGATCCACCCCCGATCTCGTGGCCATTGCAAACGATGTCGTAGGCATCGGCCAACACGCTGCCGGGGTCCGATTCGATACGGTCTTCGAGCTCTGGCTTGGGCGCGGTAAACGCGTGATGCACCGCCGTCCACGCGCCGGATCCAACGGCCACGTCGCCGGAGGCGGTAGCGTCCTCGGCGGGCTCGAACAGGGGCGGATCAACCACCCAAACGAACTCCCAGGCGCTGGGGTCGATCAGGTTGAGCCGCTCGGCGATCTCGATGCGCGCCGCCCCCAGCAGCGCCCGCGACGCCTTCACCGGTCCCGCCGAGAAGAAGATGCAGTCCCCCGGACTGGCGCCCACGTGAGCGGCCAGTCCGTCACGCTCGGCATCGGTCAGGTTCTTGGCCACCGGGCCGCCCAGCGTCCCGTCCTCGCCGACCAGCACGTAGGCCAGCCCGCGGTGACCGCGCTGTTTGGCCCACTCTTGCCAGCCATCCAGCGTGCGCCGCGGCTGCGAGGCTCCGCCGGGCATCACCACCGCGCCGACGTAGGGCGCTTGGAACACCCGGAATGTGGTGTCTTTGAAGAACTCTGCGCACTCCACGAGTTCGAGGCCGAACCGCAGGTCGGGTTTGTCGGACCCGAACCGGCGCATCGCGTCGGCGTAGCTGATCCGTGGGATGGGGGTCGGAATCCGGTAGCCGATCAGCGCCCACAGCGCGGTCAGGATCTCCTCGGAGACCGCGATGATGTCCTCGACGTCGACAAAGCTCAATTCCATGTCGAGCTGGGTGAACTCGGGCTGGCGATCGGCCCGGAAGTCCTCGTCGCGGTAGCACCGGGCGATCTGGTAATAGCGCTCCATCCCGGCCACCATGAGCAGCTGTTTGAACAGCTGCGGGCTTTGCGGCAGCGCGTAGAACATGCCCGGGTGCAGCCGGGCGGGCACCAGAAAGTCGCGGGCGCCCTCCGGGGTGGAGCGGGTGATCGTCGGTGTTTCGATCTCGACGAAGTCGTGTCCGGCCAGCACCGCGCGGGCGGCGGCATTGACCTTGGAACGCAACCGAATCGCCGATGCCGGACCGTCGCGGCGCAGGTCGAGGTAGCGGTATTTCAGCCGCAACTCCTCCCCAGCGGGCTCGTCGAGCTGGAACGGAAGTGGCGCGCATTCGCCGAGCACCGTCAATGAAGAGGCGTTGACCTCGATGTCGCCGGTCGCGATCTCGGGGTTGGCGTTGCCTTCGGGACGGATCTCGACGACACCGGTGACCGCGACGCAGAACTCGGCACGCAGCCGATGCGCCTGGGCCAACACGTCGGCTTCGCGGAATACGACCTGGGCAATGCCGGAGGCGTCGCGCAGGTCGATGAAGATGACGCCGCCATGGTCGCGGCGGCGGGCCACCCAACCGGCCAGCGTCACCTGTCGCCCGGCATCGCTATCCCGTAATGCCCCAGCGGCGTGGCTACGCAGCACAAACACTCCCCTTCACCCGGCTTTGGAACGACCTAAAACGACTGCTCAGTCTAGAGGGCCGGGCCACTGGCCCACCCAACCCGGTACTTTTGGCTGCATCGCACCCAGAATCGCACTCGTAGGCCCCGGCGCCGTCGGCACGACGGTCGCCGCGCTGCTGCATGCCGCGGGGAACCCGGTGCTGCTGTGCGGCCACACGGCTCGCGACAGCATCGAGCTGCGGCCCGACGGGGCATCTCCGATCGTGGTGCCCGGTCCGGTACACACCGACCCGCAGCAGCTGTCCGGACCGGTCGATGTGCTGATATTCGCGGTCAAAGCCACTCAGACCGGCGCCGCGCGCGAATGGCTGGCCCGCCTGTGTGGTGAGCACACCGTGGTAGCCGTCCTGCAAAACGGTGTCGAACAAGTCGAGCAGGTGCAGCCGCACTGTCCGTCCTCATCCATCGTCGCGGGCAGTGTGTGGTTTGCGGCCGAGACTCAGCCGGGCGGCTGGGTACGGTTGCGCGGAGATGCCGCGTTGGTGTTGCCCACCGGGGCTGCGGCGGAGACGCTGGCCGGGTTGCTGCGTGCCGCCGGTTGCCGGGTGGACTGCGATCCCGACTTCACCACCGTCATCTGGCGCAAACTCGTACTCAATGCGCTGGCCGGACTGATGGCGCTGTCCGGGCGGCGCTCCGGAATGTTCCGGCGCGACGACATCGCCGAACTGTCTCGTCACTACGTCGCCGAATGTCTGGCGGTGGCACGCGCCGAGGGCGCGCGACTCGATGACGACGTGATCGATGAGATGGTTGATCTGTTCGCATCCGCACCCGAGGACATGGGCACCTCGATCCTGGCCGATCGAGAAGCCCACCGGCGGTTGGAATGGGACCTGCGCAACGGTGTGATCATCCGCAAGGCCCGCGCCCACGGCCTGGCGACCCCGATCAGCCAGGTGCTGGTGCCATTATTGGCCGCAGCCAGCGACGGACCCGGATAGCTGGTTAGGGTCTAGTTCATGTTCCCGTGCGAGCGCGTCGACCTGAGCTTTGTCGACCCGGATTCCGGTCAAGCGCCCTTTCTCTACCGCAACAGCGTCGACCTCGCCATCACCCCCGAGCAGCTGTTTGAGGTGCTTTCCGACGCGGAGTCCTGGCCGAGCTGGGCACCGGTGATCACCAAGGTGACCTGGACCAGTCCCCCGCCCTTCCGCGTCGGCACCACACGTACCGTCGAGATGCGCGGGGGCCTGGTCGGCAACGAGGAGTTCATCGCCTGGGAGCCGTTCAGCCACATGGCGTTTCGGTTCAATGAATGCTCGACGCAGGCCGTCGCGGCATTCGCCGAGGATTACCGGGTCGAGGTCATCCCGGGCGGTTGCCGACTGACCTGGACCATGGCGCAAAAGCCCGCCGGCCCGGCGCGGCTGGGCATGATGTTGTCCGGTCCGCTGCTCAACCTGGGATTACGGCGCTTCTTACGCAAACTGCGCAGTTACACCGACGCCCGGTTCGAGGTGCCGCAGCAGCGTTAGGCTGGTGCCGCCCGGGTAGCCCAGCGCCCAGCCCGACGGCGGGCCAGATTTGGAGCGTGCGATGACCTTTAACGAGGGTATGCAGATCGACACCAGCGCCACGTCATCCTCGGGCGGTGGCGGGTTTGGCCGGATGGCCATCGGCGGCGGCATCGGCGGCCTGTTGATCGTCGTGGTCGCGATGTTTCTCGGTGTCGATCCGGGTGGCGTGCTGAGCCAGCAACCCATGGACGACCGCGACGTGGTGGCTCCCGGATTCGACCTGAGCCAGTGCAAGACGGGCGCCGACGCCAACAAGTACGTGCAGTGCCGGGTGGTGGCCACCGGAAACTCTCTGGACGCGGTGTGGACGCAGCTGATGCCCGATCGGTACACGCGCCCGCATCTGCGCCTATTCAGCGGCCAGGTCAGCACCGGGTGCGGGCCGGCCAGCAGCGAAGTCGGCCCGTTCTACTGCCCGGTGGACCAGACGGCATATTTCGACACCGACTTCTTTCAGCTGCTTGTCACCGAATTCGGTTCCAGTGGTGGGCCGTTCGCGCAGGAATACGTGGTGGCCCATGAATACGGCCATCACGTGCAGAACCTGCTGGGCGTGCTGGGCCGCGCCCAACAGGGAGCCAAAGGCGCCGGGGGCAATGGCGTGCGCACCGAGTTGCAGGCCGACTGTTACGCGGGGGTCTGGGCACACTATGCGTCTACCGTCCGGCAAGAAAGTACCGGCGTCCCCTTCCTGGAGCCGTTGAGCGACAAGGATATCCAAGACGCGCTCTCAGCCGCGGCATCGGTGGGCGACGATCGCATCCAGCAGCAGGTGGCCGGACGCAGCAACCCCGAGACGTGGACGCACGGCTCCTCGGCGCAACGGCAGAAGTGGTTCACCGTCGGGTATCAGACCGTCGACCCCAACAAATGTGACACCTTCAGCGCCACCAACCTGGGCTAGAGATCGGTTGCCCAATAACGCAACCGACGCCGACCAATCGCTTCGCGGCTCAGCAGCCGGCTAGTAGGCGGCCCAGCTTGGCCCGTCCGTGCTCGTCGAGCGGCAGCAACGGCGAGCGCGGATCCCCGACCGGGAATCCGAGCAGCCCCAGACCGGCTTTCACCGTGGTGGCCAGCCTGCCCGCGACGATGAACTCCAGCAGCGGCTTGAGGTCGTCGTAGAGAATCTGGGCCTTCTCCAGATCCCCGGCGCACACCGCTTCGTACAGATCGATGCATGGCTGGGGCCACAAGTTGGGTGCGGCCGTGCACCATCCGGCGGCACCAACTTTCAACGCGTCGAGCACCAGCGGGTTGGAGCCGTTGTAGAACGGCAGCCGGCCGCCACTGAGTTCGGCGATGCGCCGCATCCGGGACAGGTCGCCGGTGGACTCCTTGACCATGGTGAGGTTGTCGATGCTTTCAAACATCCTGACCAACAGTTCGGGGCGCATGTCCACACCGCTGGTGGCCGGGTTGTTGTAAGCCATGATCGGGATGGTGATGGCGTCGCCAACGCTGCGGTAGTGCTGGAAGATCTCGTGTTCGTTGAGCTTCCAGTAGGACACCGGCAGGATCATCACCGCGTCAGCACCGACGTGTTGCGCGTAGCGCGCGCGCCGAATGGTCTTGGCAGTAGTGACATCCGAGACGCCCACGACAACGGGTAGCCGGCCGCTGACCGCCGCGACCGCGGTGTCAACCGCGGTATCGAACTCGGCCTCGTCGAGGTAGGCCAGTTCCCCGGTGCTGCCCAGCGCGGCGATCGCATGGACTCCCGAGCACACCAGCCGATCGACAAGTGCCGCCAGCCGGCGCGCATCGACGTCGCCCTCGGCGGTAAAGGGCGTGACCGGGTAGGCGATGATCCCGTGAATCGTGGGCTCACCAGGTTCTGCCATAGCTAGCTCCTTTGGCTTTGGTGAACGGATTGACCAATCAGCTGCTCAGCGCATCGGGGTGACGGGCCAGTGCGCGACGCGCGTAGTAGGCAAAGTTCGCCCGGCTGCGGGAAGGTGTCAGGGTCCAATCGTGAGCCTCGCGGGCCAGTTGGTCCGGTAGTTCGGCGATTGTTCCCGCACTCATGGCCGCCAGTTGCAGTTTGGCGGCGCGTTCGATCAGGACCGCCAGCGTGCAGGCCTCCTCGATGCTGACGCCGGCTATCAACTGCCCGTGGTGCGCAAGAAGGATCGCCTTCTTGTTTCCCAATGCGGCGCTGATGATCTCGCCTTCCTCGTTACCCACCGGCACGCCTGGCCAGTCGGCGAGGAAAGCGCAGTCGTCATAGAGCGGCGTGGTGTCCATGTGCGAAACGACCAGCGGCACCTTCAGCATCGACAACGCCGCGGTGTGGAACCCGTGGGTATGAACGATGCACTGCACGTCCGGCCGTTCGCGGTAGATCCAGCTGTGAAATCGATTTGCCGGGTTGGCCATTGCGGAGCCCTCGAGAACATTGAGGTCCTCGTCGACCAACAGCAAGTTGTCTTCGGTGATCTCGTCGAATCTCAAGCCGAGTTGTTGGGTGTAATAGGTGCCGGGCCGCTGCGCACGCGCGGTGATCTGCCCGGCCAGACCGGAATCGTGGCCGGCGTCGAACAATGCCCGGCAGGTCAACGCGACCTTTTGCCGGGTGGTCAGCTGAGATTCGGGCGTCTGGGCATCGAGGCGTTCCTGGGCCCGTCGCATCAATTCGGACTTGGAATCGGAGAAAGTGGTTGCCATCCGAGGCTCCCTTGCATATCGTTGATATGACACGATAGTAGCACTATAGGAAACTTTGTGTCCTCGAATTTTGGCGGGTTAGGAGCTGGACAGTGACAGCACTGCTGCGCGCGGTCCGCCGGCAGCGCGGGCTCGCCCTGGAACAACTCGCCCAGCGAGCCGGGCTCACCAAGAGCTACCTGTCCAAGATCGAGCGGGGACAGAGCACGCCCTCGATCGCGGTGGCGCTCAAGGTCGCGCGGGGACTCGACGTCGACGTCGGGCGGCTCTTCTCAGACGAGTCCGCCCACGAGACGATCACCGTCGACCGCGCCCACGACCGTCTAGGGCCCTAATCCGGGCGCTACCACGTGCTGGCGTCGACGCAACTTGGAAAAACCATGTCGCCGTTTGTTGTTCGGCCGACCGCCGGGCAGGACTGCGCCTCCGACGGTCCGCATCCGGAGCACACCGGCCAGGAGTTCGTCTTTGTGCACACGGGCAGCGTCGAACTCGACTACGGCGACCAGACCATCACGCTCGGCACCGGCGACAGCGCCTACTTCGACGCCTCGGTCGGCCACAAGCTAAGGGCGGTCGGCACCGAACGGGCCGAAGTCGTGGTGGTCGCGGGGGCCGAACTCGGCGGCCGGTGACTAGCGGAGCGTTACCACGGCCGGGTCGAGCAGGTGACTCCGCTGCCACCGTTCTGCGACACCACCACCTGTCCGTCGACGGCGATCTCGCAGTGGAATTCGGGATTGATCCGAAGGCCACCGCTGGCCGTGACGATGGCCCACTGACTCGGGTTCTGCAGTGTGGCCGTGTAGACCAACGGTTGGCCGCCGGTGATCGGGGTGTGCACGGAGGTCAGGTATTTCGAGGAATCGGCATCAAACGCCGACTGGCTGGGCGGATCGACATTCATGTACTGAATGTTGGCGGTCAGATCGCTGGTGGTCGTGACCGTGTAAGTCACCTGATGCCCAGCTGGATCTGCATGAGCGATCGCGGGCGTAGCTACCACCGCGGCAATCGCGACCACCGCCCCCGTCACTGAGACCGCGCTCGCCCTCTTTCGCACGTTCGTCATATCGAAAACGCTACCGGATTCGTTACCGATGGCCGCGGTCCGCAATTCGTCCGACATGGCGGGTAATCGTCCCTACGATGCAAGCGTGACCACCGCATTCGTCTTGTCCGGCGGCGCAAGCCTCGGAGCGATACAGGTCGGGATGCTGCAAGCCTTGGCCGACGAAGGCATCACACCAGACCTGATCATCGGCACCTCGGTCGGCGCGCTCAACGGTGGGTGGATCGCGTCGCGGCCCGATGCTGCCGGGATTCGGGCTCTGGCCGGATTGTGGCGGTCCCTCACCCGAAAAGAGATATTTCCCACTCAACCGGTCACCGGGGTGATGGGCTTCCTCGGCCGGCGCCAGCACTTGGTCCCCAACACGGGTCTGCGGCGCATCCTCAGCAGGGAACTTGAATTCACCAATCTCGAGGATGCACCGATCCCGCTGCACGTGGTGGCCACCGACGTCATCTCCGGCACCGACGTATTGCTGTCCTCCGGCAACGCCGTCGATGCGATCGCAGCCAGCGCAGCCATTCCCGGGATATTCCCCCCGGTCAGCATCAACGGGCGTGAGCTCATCGACGGCGGTGTGGTGAACAACACCCCGGTGTCGCACGCGGTGGCGCTGGGGGCCGACAAGATCTGGGTATTGCCGACCGGCTATTCGTGCGATCTGCAGACCTTGCCAGCCTCGGCGGTCACAATGGTCCTGCACGCGATGACGCTGGCGGTCAACCACCGCCTCGCCGTCGATATCGAGCGCTTCGAGCAGACCGTCGATCTGCGCGTCATTCGGCCGCTTTGTCCGGTATCCATATCCGGAGCCGACTTCTCGCAATCGGCAACCCTTATCCCGCGCTCGCACCAGGCCACCCGCGAGTGGCTGGCGACGAATCCGGCGCGCATCGGACAGGCCGCACTACTCAAGCCGCACCTGCACTAGCCAACCGGTGTTAACCCGACTGGGGTATGAAGGCAGTAATGCCCGACGATCTGGATCAACCCGATGACCCGCAACCCGTGGGACCCAGCCGCCGCAAGTTGCTGACGACGGGTCTTGCGTCGGCCGCCGTCGGAGCGGGCATCGGCCTGGGCGGGGCGGCACTGCTGCGGCCCGGGCGCGGTCCCAGTGTCTGGTATCAGCCCGATCGCACCAGCGCGCAACCGGTTGGCGGTCTGCATCTGCAATATGGCAAGAACGCCGCCACCGAGGTCGTCGTGTCGTGGCACAGCGTTGACGCGGTCCAGAATCCGCGAGTCATGCGGGAAATCCCCGCGTCCGGGTTCGGCCGCGTCGTCAGCGCCGAGACCCGAACCTATCGGGATGCGAAGTCCAATACCGAGGTTCGCGTCAACCACGCCCGGCTAACCAACCTCACACCAGATAGCGACTACGTATACGCCGCGGTCCACGACGGCGCGGATCCACAACTGGGCACCGTGCGAACCGCGCCATTGGGGCGAAAACCGCTGCGCTTCAACAGCTTCGGGGATCAGGGCACGCCAACACTGGGCAGGTTCTCCGACGGTCGATACGTGAGCGACAACGGCGGAACGCCTGCCGCGGGCGACATCACCATCGCGATCGAGCGCATGGCCCCGTTGTTCAACCTAGTCAACGGCGACCTGTGCTACGCAAACATGGCACACGACCGCATTCGCACCTGGTCGGACTGGCTGGAAACCAACGGCCGTTCAGCGCGTTACCGGCCATGGATGCCCGCGGCCGGCAATCACGAAAATGAATTGGGCAATGGGCCAATCGGTTACGGCGCCTACCAAACCTATTTCTCGGTGCCCGACTCTGGGGCCAGCCAGGAGTTGCGCGGGCTGCGGTACTCCTTCACCGCCGGCTCGGTGCGGGTGATCAGCCTGAGCAACGATGATGTGTGTTTTCAGGACGCCGGCAGCTCCTACGTACACGGCTATTCGGGTGGTGAGCAAAGACGTTGGCTGCAAACCGAACTCGCCGCGGCGCGCCGCGACCCGGCGGTCGACTGGGTGATCGTGTGCATGCACCAGACGGCCATCTCGACCGCCGATCATTTCAACGGCGCCGACCTGGGCATCCGACAGGAGTGGCTGCCGTTGTTCGACCAATACGAGGTCGATCTCGTGTTGTGCGGCCATGAGCACCACTACGAGCGGTCACATCCGCTGCGCGGCGCGATGGACACCCAGACCCGAACGCCGATCCCCGTGGACACCCGCGGTGACGTGATCGACGCGACCCGGGGAACGGTGCACCTGGTCATCGGTTGCGGGGGGCGGTCGCTGACCAGCAACCAGTTGTTCTTCCCCGAACCCCGCTGCCGGGTCGTGACCGCGGTCGGCCCATACGATCCCGGCGAGCGGTCCCGGCCATCGATCTACGTGCTCGAGGACGCACCATGGTCGGCGTTCCGTGACCACGACAACCCCTACGGCTTTGCGGCCTTCGATGTCGATCCCGGCCAACCCGGCGGCCACACATCGATCAAGGCGACGCACTACGCGGTGACCGGGTTGTTCGGGGCGACCACGGTTGTCGACGAATTCACGCTGACCAAGCCGCGTGGTGATTAACGCCGCGTCAAAATAGGGTCGCCTGCTCGGGAACGGGCATGACCTCCGCTTCGGCGACCGGCGAGGACGGGCGCGGGGTACCGCCCAGCCGATGCTTGGCGACCAGTGGCGCCACGCGTTGCCTGAGCATGTCGCGGTAGTACGGCGGCAAGTAGGCGCCGCGCAGATGCAGCTCCCGATAGGTGCCGACGAGGTCCGGGTGCGCCCGGGCCAGCCAGGACATGAACCAACCGCGCGTCGCTCCGCGCAGATGCAGCCCGAAAGCCGTGACACCGGTAGCACCGGCCGCCGCGATCTGGCCGAGCAAGAGATCGAGGTGCGCAGCGGAGTCGGTGAGGTGCGGTAGTACCGGGGCAACCATCACATGACAATCCAGACCGGCGTCGCGGATTGCGGCGATCAGACCCAGCCGGGCCTGCGGGGCCGGCGTGCCGGGCTCGATCTCCTTGTGCAGGTCCGGGTCGGCGATGGCCAGCGACACGGCCACCGACACCGGCACCTGCCCGGACACCTCGTCCAGCAGTGGCAGATCCCGGCGCAGCAGTGTGCCCTTGGTCAGGATGGACAGCGGGGTTCCCGATCCGGCGAGCGCGCCAATGATTCCCGGCATCAGCGCGTAACGGCCCTCCGCGCGCTGGTAGGGATCGGTGTTGGTGCCGAGCGCGACGGTCTCGCGCCGCCACGATGGCCGGCGCAACTCGCGGCGCAGCACTTCGGCGACATTGGTCTTGACCACGATCTGGGTATCGAAATCCGCACCCGAGTCGAAGTCGAGGTACTCATGGGTGGGACGGGCGAAACAGTAACGACAGGCATGCATGCAGCCGCGGTAGCCGTTGACGGTGTAGCGGAAAGGCAACGCGGCGGCGTTGGGCACCTTGTTCAGCGCGGACTTGCAGAGCACTTCATGAAACGTCATGCCCTCGAAGTGCGGCGAGCGGACGCTTCGAACCAACCCGATGCGCTGCAGCCCGGGTAGCGCTCCGTCATCGACGGGCTCCCCGTTGACCGCCAGGGCCTGGGCACACCAGCGCATACCACATATTCGAACACTAGTTCGATTTCTAGTCAAGCGCCCGACTAACTCGCTTTTGCCGCCCGGGATAGTCACCTAGACCTGCCCGTCGAGCGCGCATCAGGCGGGTCTCGGCGGTGGCGTTTGCAATGAAGCCGGCGCCGACCCGCCCATGAACTCGATGAAGTTCGCGAAAGGTGGCTTGCTACCGGAATTCAGGTCGCAGCGATAGTCGTCTGAGCTCGACAACACAGAACGAAGTACATCGCTTGCACGCATCTTTGACGGCGCAACGAGCCAGCTAGAAGGGCGGCGGTTCCTCGGCAGCGGCGCAGGTGCGGGTCTGCAAGTCCGAACCCTGCGCGAACACGGTGCGGGGTTGGCGCGCCTGCCGGTTGCGACGGCGTTCGGTAGCGATCAGATGGGCCCGTTGCTGAGCCCGAGTGCGACGCCGTTGGGGCATCATCGCGCCCCGACCGTCGCCACAAGCGCCCTGCGCGGCCGACCTCGTGGGCACGCGGCCGGTGGGTGCACACAGCGAGGGGAACAACCACGCGCTACCCGGGGTGGTGACATAGACATGCCCGTCGGGCAGACCCCAGATCACGGTTCCATCGGGCAACTGCTGGTCGCGCCAACCCCAGAACGTCTTCAGCAGATGGTGTTTGCGGCATAGGCATTTCAGGTTCGAGGGGTGCGTGAGGCCGCCAGCCGCGTAGGGCACCGTGTGGTCGACGTCGCAGTCGGCGGCCGGGCGGTCACACCCGGGAGCCCGGCAAGTGAGGTCGCGACAGCGCACAAAGTCAGCCAGTTGCGCCGATGGGGTGTATCTCGGTTCGGCAATCTCGGCCGGCCGGATCACGGGCACCAGCCTGGCGGACTTGGCTAGCTCGGCGACCAACTCGGCCGGGACAAGCCACTCCGACCCCGCCAGCACGCCCGGCGCGGTCCCCGCGCCCTCGACGCTGGCCCGCTCGGCAATGACATGTATCACGATGTTGCTCGAACGCTCCGGTTCCGACACCGCGCACTGAGCCGACCCACAACCGCACACCAGCCGCTCGATACCGGCGGCCAGCGCCCCCAACGCGTCGGCGCGCCGCTGCTTGCGCGTGCGCGGATCGGCCGCACACACGGTGGCCACCAACTCATCGAGTCGCCGATCAAGGGCTTGCCCAGCGGTGGCAACCACACTGCCCTCCACCCAGGCCATTCCCGAACCATTCCCAATGACGTCGACGTACCGGTCCGAGGCCGCCTTGTGCGCCTGGCGCACCGCGTCATGATCGACCTTGGTGACAATCTGGTCGACCGCCGCGCCCAGCCCACCGCGCGTCAGCGAGGGGCGACGCGATACCAGCGCCGCCACCTGGGCATCCACCTTGGCCAACACGTCGGCATCGGCGATCAGATCGGTGCGAAACACAATTGTCTGAAAGCTCCGATAGTCGATGTCACCGGACTCGAACACCTTGCCGACCAGCGGCAGCCGATCCCGCATCGCCATCGCATAGCGCAGATAGCTCGCCCCCATCGCCACGCTGCAGCGCAACCTGGCCGATACCTGGGCGGCGACCGCCTCCCAGGTATCGGTTGCCCACTGGGCCCGCTCCCCCGACTCGCGGCACCGCAGTACGAACAACTCCCCGATCGCCACCAGGCGCCCGGCCGCTGACTGCGCCTCTGACCGCGCGGCCTCACCCACCCGATCCAGCAACGCCGCCGACTCGGATGTCGCACGACTGGCGTACCAGAATTCGAACATACATTCGATACTACCACGGGGGTACGACACGAACGGCGATCGCCCCGACGGGGGCGCGGCCGGGCTAGCGTCCGAGCTTGGAAATCACGTCGTCGACAACCGAATCCGTCGACACCGATACCTGCTCGCCGGTACCGAGGTCCTTCACCCCGACCGTGCCCGCCTCGATGTCGCGATCCCCGGCGACCAGCGCAACGCGCGCACCGGAGCGGTCAGCCGCACGCATCGCGCCCTTGAGCCCACGGTCACCGTAGGCGAGGTCGACGCGAACACCCGAGGCCCGGAGCTGCCCGGCCAGCACCGCCAGCGTCAGCTTCGCCTGCTCGCTCAATGGCACCCCGAACACGTCGCAGCGGGCGCTCTCCCCCACGCTCTTGCCTTCGGCGCGCAACGCCAGCATCGTCCGATCGACACCCAGCCCGAACCCGATGCCCGACAGGTCCTGCCCGCCCAACTGCTTCATCAGGCCGTCGTAGCGGCCCCCGCCACCGATGCCGGACTGTGCGCCCAACCCGTCGTGCACGAATTCGAAGGTGGTCTTGGTGTAGTAGTCGAGCCCGCGCACCATGCGCGGGTTGATGACATAGGGCACCCTGAGCGCGTCCAGATGCGCCAGCACCGTGTCAAAGTGCTGCTTGGCGACATCGGAGAGGTGGTCGAGCAGCACCGGGGCCTCGGCGGTCATCGCCCGCACCTCCGGGCGCTTGTCGTCGAGCACCCGCAATGGGTTGAGTGCAGCGCGCCGGCGGGTCTCATCGTCGAGGTCCAAACCGAACAGAAACTCCTGCAACAGTTCTCGGTACTGCGGCCGACAGGTCTCATCACCGAGCGAAGTGATTTCCAACCGGAACCCGTCCAGCCCCAGCGAACGGAAGCCCGCGTCGGCGATGGCGATCACCTCGGCGTCCAGCGCCGGATCGTCCACCCCGATCGCCTCCACGCCAACCTGCTGCAACTGGCGATACCGGCCGGCCTGCGGACGCTCGTAGCGGAAGAACGGACCCGCGTAACACAGCTTGACCGGCAGCGCCCCACGGTCCAGGCCGTGTTCGATCACCGCCCGCACCACCCCAGCGGTGCCCTCGGGCCGCAGCGTCACCGAACGGTCACCACGGTCGGCAAACGTGTACATCTCTTTGGACACCACGTCGGTTGATTCACCCACGCCACGGGCAAACAGCGCGGTGTCCTCGAAGATCGGCAGTTCGATGTGGCCGTAGCCGGCCCGGCGGGCGGCCGTCAGCAGGCCGTCGCGCACCGCCACAAACTGCGCCGAGTCCGGTGGCACGTAGTCCGGCACGCCTTTGGGAGCACAGAATTCCGTCACGTGCTCAACCCTTCCAGGAACGGGTTGAAGCGCCGTTCGGCACCGATGCTGGTGGAGTTGCCGTGCCCGGGAAGCACCACGGTCTTGTCGTCGAGCACCAGCAGCTTGTCGACGATCGAACGCAGCAGGTCACGGCCGCTGCCTCCGAACAGATCGGAGCGGCCGATGGAGCGCTCGAACAGCGTGTCGCCGGTGAATACGACGTCGCGGTCATCTTTGGCCGCCTGCGGCACCCGAAAGCACACCGATCCGCGGGTGTGCCCGGGTGTGTGATCCACGTTGACGCAGATGTTGCCGAGGTCGATCTTGTCGCCGTCGCAGTCCAGTTCGACGACCTGTTTGGGCTCACGGAAGAAGGCACCGGCGAACAGCTGTGCCACCCGCGGCCCCAGGCCGTAGATGGGGTCTTTGAGCATGAATCGGTCCTCGGGATGGATGTAGGTCGGGCAGCCGAACGTATCCGAGACCTTCTGAGCGGACCACATGTGGTCGATGTGCCCGTGGGTGATCAACACCGCGGCCGGAGTCAGCCGGTTCTTGTCCAGAATGCGACGCAGTTGGCCCATCGCACGCTGGCCGGGGTCGACGATGATAGCGTCCGTTCCAGGCCGCTCGGCCAGCACGTAACAATTGCACTGCAACACGCCGGCGGGAAATCCGGTGATCAACACGATTCCCAGTTTCCCATTCCCGCGGACCGGCGACGATATGGGCCAACACCGTGGGGTGCTTGACAAGGATTTCGGCGCTGACATTAGCCTGGGCTGGCCACTCGGCCCGATTCACCGGACAAGCAGGGAGGCCATCGGCCGTGCCGACCAACCAGCAGCGACGTGCCACAGCCAAGCGCAAACTAGAGCGGCAGCTGGAGCGCCGCGCCAAGCAGGCCAAGCGCCGGCGGATCCTGATGATCGTGGGTAGCGCAGTGGCCGCGGTCGCCGTGATCGCCGCCGTAGTGGTCGTTGTGGTGATCAACAAGGGCGATCACAAGACCACCGCCTCCGCGAGCCCCAGCAGTTCCGAGCCGACCAGCTCCGCCGCTGCACCCGCCGACGACTCGGTACCGCCGCTGCCGGCGTTCAAGCCTTCGGCCAACCTCGGTGCCAACTGCCAATACCCGGCATCCCTGGACAAGGCCGCCAAGCCGGCCAAGCCGCCGCGGTCGGGCAAGGTGCCGACCGAACCGGCCCAGGTGAGCGCGAGCATGATGACCAGCCAAGGAAAGGTCGGCCTCATGCTGGCCAACAACGAATCACCTTGCACGGTAAACAGTTTCGCCAGCCTGGCGCAGCAGGGCTTCTTCAAGGACACCAAGTGCCATCGGCTGACCACCTCGCCGACGCTGTCGGTGCTGCAGTGCGGCGACCCGAAGGGCGACGGAACGGGCGGTCCGGGTTACCAATTCGCCAACGAGTACCCCACCGACCAGTACCCGCCCAACGACCCGGCACTGCGCCAGCCGGTGATCTATCCGCGCGGCACCCTGGCCATGGCCAATGCCGGCCCGGATACCAACAGCAGCCAGTTCTTCATGGTCTATCGCGACTCGCAGCTACCGCCGCAGTACACCGTGTTCGGCACCATCCAAGCCGACGGGCTGGAAACGCTGGACAAGATCGCCAAGGCCGGTGTCGCCGGTGGCGGCGAGGACGGACCGCCAGCACTTGATGTGACCATCAAGTCGGTGTTCCTCGACTAGCCGGAAAGCGCCGTGAACGGCCTCGGTAGCCGCCGCTAGGCGGCTCCAGGCCGTCTCTAGGCGGCCGAAGTCACCCGGTAGACGTCGTACACGCCCTCCACGTTGCGCACGACGTTGAGTAGATGCCCCAGGTGCTTGGGGTCGCCCATTTCGAAGGTGAACCGGCTGATCGCCACCCGGTCACCCGAGGTGGTCACCGACGCCGACAGGATGTTGACCTTCTCGTCGGCCAGCACTCGGGTCACATCCGACAGCAACCGGTGCCGGTCCAGTGCCTCCACCTGAATGGCGACCAGGAACACCGACGACGGCGACGGCGCCCAATGCACCTCGATAATGCGCTCGGACTGCTGTTTGAGCGACTCCGCGTTGGTGCAGTCGGTGCGATGCACGCTGACTCCGCCACCGCGGGTCACAAAACCCATGATGTTGTCGCCGGGAACCGGTGTGCAGCACTTAGCCAGCTTGGTCATTACGCCCGGGGCACCGGGCACCGAGACCCCGACATCGTCGGAGCTGCGCGGACGGCGCGGGATGGTGGTCGGCGTGGCCCGCTCGGCGAGCTCCTCCTCGGCCTGGTCGATGCCGCCAAGCTCGGCCAGCAGCCGTTGCATGGCATGGCGGGCAGACACGTGCCCCTCGCCAATGGCGGTGTAGAGCGCCGACACATCGGTGTAGTGCAGCTCACGGGCAACCGCCCCCATGGACTCGCCATTGACCAAGCGCTGCAACGGAAGCCCACCGCGGCGCACTTCGCGCGCAATCGCCTCCTTACCCGCCTCCAGCGCCTCCTCACGCCGCTCTTTGGCGAACCACTGCCGGATCTTGGTCTCGGCGCGTGGCGAGACGACGAACTGCTGCCAGTCCCGCGATGGCCCGGCATTGGGCGCCTTGGAGGTGAAAACCTCTACCACTTCGCCGTTTTCCAGCTGGCGTTCCAGTGCCACCAGCCGCCCGTTGACCCTGGCGCCGATGCAGCGGTGGCCAACCTCGGTGTGCACCGCATAGGCGAAGTCCACCGGTGTCGATCCGGTGGGCAAGGTGATGACATCACCCTTGGGTGTGAACACAAAAATCTCTTGTACGGCAAGGTCGTAACGCAACGACTCCAGGAACTCGCCCGGGTCGGCGGCCTCCCGCTGCCAGTCGAGCAGTTGACGCATCCACGCCATGTCGTCGATCTCGGCTGCCGCATGTGGATGGGGAACACCGTTGCGGCCCTTGGCCTCTTTGTAGCGCCAGTGCGCGGCGATGCCGTATTCGGCGGTGCGGTGCATGTCGCGGGTGCGGATCTGCACCTCCAGCGGCTTGCCCTCCGGGCCGACCACGGTGGTGTGCAACGACTGGTACACACCGTATCTGGGCTGGGCGATGTAGTCCTTGAACCGCCCCGCCATCGGCTGCCACAGCGAATGCACCACGCCCACAGCGGCATAGCAGTCCCGGATCTCGTCGCACAGGATGCGGATGCCGACCAGGTCGTGGATGTCGTCGAAGTCGCGGCCCTTGACGATCATCTTCTGGTAGATCGACCAATAGTGCTTGGGGCGCCCCTCCACGGTGGCCTTGATCTTCGATGCACTCAGCGTGGCGATGATCTCGGCACGGACCTTGGCCAGGTAGGTGTCGCGCGACGGCGCTCGGCCGGCCACCAGACGCACGATCTCGTCATACTTCTTGGGATGCAGGATGGCGAACGACAGGTCTTCGAGCTCCCACTTGACGCTGGCCATCCCCAGTCGATGCGCCAGGGGGGCAATGACTTCCAATGTCTCGCGGGCCTTGCGTGCCTGCTTCTCCGGGGGCAGAAAGCGCATGGTGCGCATGTTGTGCAACCGGTCGGCCACCTTGATCACCAGCACCCGCGGATCGCGAGCCATGGCGGTGATCATTTTGCGGATGGTCTCGCCTTCGGCGGCGCTACCGAGCACGACCCGGTCCAGCTTGGTCACCCCGTCGACAAGATGGCCCACCTCCTCGCCGAACTCTTCGGAAAGCGCCTCGAGGGTGTATCCGGTGTCTTCGACGGTGTCGTGCAGCAGCGCCGCCACCAGGGTGGTGCTGTCCATGCCCAACTCGGCCAGGATGTTGGCAACCGCCAGCGGGTGGGTGATGTAAGGATCACCGGAATGCCGGAACTGGCCGGCGTGGCGCTGGTCGGCGACCTCGTAAGCCCGCTGCAGCAGCGAAAGGTCGGCCTTGGGGTACACCTCGCGGTGCACCGCCACCAATGGCTCGAGAACCGGGTTGATGGCGCTGCGCTGAGCGGTTATCCGGCGGGCCAGCCGGGCACGCACCCGACGGGAGGCGCTGCTGGTTGTCTTGAGGGTCTCAGCCGGCGCCGCCTCGGGCGCCTCTACCACCGGTGGCGACTCGACGGACGGCACGACTGCCTGCGTCGTGCTTTGGTCATCGGCCACCGTCGTCACCTCCGACCTAGAGGATATCTCCAAAGTTGGACTTGCCCCGCTCGTTCTCGGCCGCTGCCGGCGCAGACTAGGCCCGGCTCAGACTGTGCACCCGCAACGGCGCGATCGCCTCGCGACCGCGCAGCGCCGTCAGTTCGACCACCACCGCCGCCCCGGTCACCCTGGCGCCAGTGCGCTCCAGCAAGCGCGTTGCCGCCCCGAGGGTCCCACCCGTGGCCAACACATCATCGATGATCATCACGCTGCGGCCCCGCAGCTCGAGGCTGTCGGCGGGAATCTCCATGCTGGCAGCGCCATATTCCCTGTCGTATTCCTCGGTGAGCACCGGCGGTGGCAGCTTGCCGCTCTTGCGAATGGACAGCACGCCGGTGCCCAGGCGTGCGGCCAGGGCCGCGGCAACCAGCGACCCACGCGACTCGATACCGGCCACCAGGTCGGTGCCGGCCGCAATGTCGGCCAGCGCGTCGATCACCGCAGCCATCGCCTCACGGTCGGCAAACAGCGGAGTCAGATCCTTGAACTGAATGCCAGGCTTGGGGAAATCTGCCACGTCCCTGGTAAGCGACGAGATCAGATCCGCGACGGGGGCGCTCCCCCGCCCAGTTACCACTAAATCTGTCACTGCATCAACGCCCATCGGTCCATGTTCCAGCCTGCCCCCCAGCGAGTCGGATTCCTGCTCACGGCATACATCTTTTTTGACATCAGCAACATGCGCTCCTGCCGATACAACGGCAACGTTGGCATATCATCCCAGAGTACCGGCGCCCCCTCGGCGAGCAACCTGACACGCTCTGCCGGATCAGCGGACACCGCAAGTGCACTGATGATGCCGTCAATTTGCGGATTTGCGTAGCCCGACAGGTTGTTTCCGTTACCGCTGTGCAGGTCATATGCATCCATCGACGACGAACCCGTGGACCCGCTACCGGAGGCCCCACCGGTACTGGCCAGCAAAACATCGATCTTGCCGTCCCGAAGCGCCCCGGGCCCCACTGTGTCCAGCGTCACATCAGAAACCGAGATGCCGGCCGGCCCGCACGATTTGGCGATGGCGCCGATGATGGCCGCCAGCCGTGCATTGGGCCCGTGGTAGCCGATGCGCAGGGTCAGCGGCGCACCGCCGAGCGCATCGCGTGCGGCGCCCGGATCACCCTTGGTGAACTTGCCCCCCTCCGTGGTGCCGTCGGCCCCGGCGATGGCGTCCTCGGTGGCCGGATTGAGCCGCGAGTTGGCGATCGGAACTCCGGCGTCGCGCGAAATCGCGTCCCGTGGCGTACACAACGCGACGGCGCGACGATTCCGAACATCGGCCAGCGGCCCCTTCGGCGAGAAGATCAGCTGTTGGATTCCCTCCGATGGCGAATCCGTGCGCTGGTAATTGTCGGGGGTGGTCAAGGTCCCCGAGGACCCGGCCGCGACGTCGACCACGTCGACGTCACGATTGTTGACCCGGTCTTGGATGTCGGCCCCCTGCGGCCGGACGATGACCCGCTTGGTGATCGCCTTGGCGCCCCACCAACGGTCGTTGGCGACGAGCACCACGCCACCATCGTCGAGAATCGACTCGATCTTGTACGGCCCCGAAGACGGGAAGTGTTTGAGATCCACACCCCGCTTGAGATCCCAGGTGGTATTCCACAGTCGCGCGATCTGCTCCACCTGGGGAGCCTTGTTGTCCAGCAGCGCCGCGGTGACGTCGATGCCAAGCTCATCGGCCAGGACGTGCGACGGCATCAATGATGTCGCGGTGAACAGCTGGGCGTAGTCGACGACCGCGCGATCCGGGATGAAGGACACTCGGGCCTTCTTCTGCCCGGGCGTGCATTCGATGTTGGCGATGTCGACGTAACCGGCCTGCGTTGCGGCATCGAAACCCGCGTAACGCCCGGATTCTGCGGCCCAGGCCAGCACCAGGTCGTCACAAGTCACCTGCTTGCCATCGGAATAGACGGCGTCGTCGGCGATTTGATAATCGAGCACCAAGGGCGCGCCGCCCACTACCGAGATCGTTCCGAAGTCGTGGTCGGCCACCACCTGGCCGTCGGGTCCGTGGTACCCGAACCCCGTCAGCACTCGGGCAAATGCCTGCGCTCCGGCGGATGCGGCTCCGGTGACGGTGTTGGTGTTGTAGGTGGGCAGCGGACCATCAACCACATAGTCGATCTGCCCCGCCGCACTACCCGAGCACGCGCTCAGCGAGGATGCCGCAGCCAGCGCGGCGACGCCGACAGCGGCGATCTTGTGCCCATTGCCCCCGAAACCGCGCCGCAGGACGTTGCGCAATCCCGACCACCGGCTGAAGTTGCGTTCACGACGACAGCTGGCCATCGCGACTACCGACGGCCGGCGTTGCGCTTGCCGGTCGGACGTTTGGTAGCGGTGGGGCGCACCGGGCGCGCACCTGACGCCGGCTTGTTCGATGCGGCCGGCTTCGCGTCAGCCTTCTCACTCGGGCGCGCAGTCTCTGTCGATGTCTCGGCGGCGGTGGTCTCGGTGAGCTCCTGCCCCGACTCGGCATCGGCTTCTGCGCGCTCGCCGGCCGCACGCGAAGCCGGAGTGCGACGCTTGATCACCTTGCGGGTGTGGGACCGCACCAGCTCGGTGCGCTCACGCAGGGTCACCAGCAACGGAGTGGCGAAGAAGATCGATGAGTAGGTGCCCACAATGATGCCGATCAACTGCACCAGCGCCAGGTCCTTCAACGTCCCGACGCCCAGCAGCCAGACCGCCACCACCATCAGTGACAGCACCGGCAATACGGAGATCAGGCTGGTATTGATCGAGCGCATGAATGTCTGGTTCACCGCCAGGTTGGCCTGCTCGGCGAAGGTGCGCCGAGTGGTGTGCTGAAAGCCGTGCGTGTTTTCTTCGACCTTGTCGAACACGATCACGGTGTCATAGAGCGAGAACCCGAGGATTGTCAGCAGTCCGATGACGGTGGCTGGGGTGACTTCGAAGCCCACCAGCGAGTACACCCCTGCGGTGACGGTCAGGTCGAAAATCATCGCCGCGATCGCCGAGATCGTCATGTACCGCTCATAGCGCACGGTGATGTAGGTGGCGACCAGCACCAGGAACACCACCAGGGCGATCACCGCCTTCTTGGTGATCTGCCCACCCCAGGTCTCCGATACCGCGGCGTCGCTGATGGCTTTCTTGCTGGGCTTGCCGTCGGCCCCCTTGGGGTGGAACGCGTCGAACAGGGCGTCGCGCAGCTTTTCCGTCTGTTCGTTGGACAGCGTCTCGGACCGGATCTGCACGGTCGCCGAAGCGCCGCTACCCACGGTGACGACCGATTCGGGATCGCTGCCCACGACGTTGTGGAAAACCTCTTCAACCTGAGTGACCTGGCTGTCGCCTCGCGGGAACGACACCGTGGTGCCGCCCTTGAAATCGATCCCGAACGTGAAGCCGCGCACGATGATGCTCAGGATCGCGATCGCCATGATCGCCCCGCTGATGCCGTACCAGAGCTTGCGCCGTCCCACCACCTCGAAGGCCCCGGTACCGGTGTAGAGCCGGGAGAGCAGGTTGTGGTGCGGCAGCCCAGTGGCCTTCTCGCTGCCCGAGCCGCTCAGTTCGGCCGAGCCCTCGGAGGCTTCGGTGAGTTCGACCGCCGAAGCGCCCTTCTTGTCGTTTTTGGCTGTGGTTTCGGCCTTGGTCTCCGACGCCATGGCGTTATCCCCGTCCCGTCTTCGCGATGCCCGATCGAGTCCTCGAGTCGGAGGCACGCCGTTCGCGAGCAACCTGCTGAACCGCACCCAAGCCGTTGTAAGCCGGCTTCGCCAACCGTGGCGACTTAGAGGCCAAGTAGACCAGCGGCCAGGTCACCAGGAAGACCACGACGATGTCCAGAATCGTGGTAAGGCCCAGCGTGAATGCGAAACCCTTCACCTGCCCGATTGCCAGGAAGTACAGCACCGCGGCGGCCAGGAAGGTGACCGCGTTACCCGACACGATCGTCTTGCGGGCGCGCGCCCAACCTCGTGGCACCGCCGAGCGGAACGAACGACCCTCACGGATCTCGTCCTTGATTCGTTCGAAGAACACCACGAACGAGTCGGCGGTGGTGCCGATACCGATGATCAGACCCGCGATACCCGCCAGGTCAAGGGTGTAGTTGATATAGCGACCCAACAACACCAGGATCGCGAAAACCATTGCACCAGAGGCGATTAGCGATAGCGCCGTGAGCAACCCGAGCACCCGGTAATACAGCAGGGAGTAGAGCAGCACCAACGCCAGACCGATCGCGCCCGCGATCAGGCCCGCTCGCAGCGACGTCAAACCCAATGTCGCCGAAACCGTTTGTGCCTCAGACGACTCGAAAGACAGCGGCAGCGAACCATATTTCAGGACGTTGGCCAGCTGGCGTGCGGTCGATGCGCTAAATGGTGGCTCTCCCCCACTGATCTGGGTCCGGCCGCCGGGTATCGCCTCCAGAATCTGCGGTGCGCTCACGACCTGCGAGTCCAAGGTGAAGGCGGTCTGAGTACCGATGTGAGCGGCCGTGTAGTCAGCCCAGGTGTTGGCCGCCTGGCTCTTGAACTGCAGATCCACCACGTAGCCGATGCTGCGCTGATCCATTCCGGAGGTGGCGTTTTGAATCTGATCGCCGCTGATGATCGACGGCGCCAGCAGGTAGGCGGTCTTGTGGTCGGTGGAGCAGGTCACCAGGGGCAACTTCGGGTCATCGTTGCCGGCCAGGATGTCGTCCTTGCCGCACTGGGTGGCCTCGAATTGCAGAGCGACCATCTGGATGTACTGGTTGGTGCTCTGCCGCCACTTCTTCTCCTTCGCAATCCGCTCAGCGAGATCCTTGCGCGGATCCGGCAGCGCGGGCTCTTCGCCCGGCGGCAAGTCCGCCGGCTGCTGGGCCCCGGTGGCGGGTGGCGCGGGGCTGCCCGTCGGGGCCGGGCTGGGAGCGGGAGCCGGCGACGGCGGTGGGTCCTGCGGATAGGGCCGCGGCTGCGCCCCCGGGCGGCCCGGAGTTCCCGATTGCGGGGCAGCCGGGGCGCCGGATTGCGGCGAAGCGGGAGCACCGGATTCGGGCGGTTGCCCCGCATTCGGCGCCGGTCCGCCTGGGGCGGGCGCAGTGCCGCCCGGCTGCTGCGGTTCCTGCTGCGGTTCTTGGGCAGCGGGCTGGGCAGGCATCGAGTTCATCACCGGCCGGATGTACAGCCGTGCGGTCTGCCCGAGGTTGCGAGCTTCGTTGCCGTCGTTTCCGGGAACCGTAATGACCAGGTTGTCCCCGTCCACAACGACCTCGGAGCCAGACACACCGAGCCCGTTGACCCGGGCGCTGATGATCTGCTGGGCCTGGGCCAGCGCCTCGCGGCTGGGGGCCGAGCCGTCCGGGGTCCGCGCGGTCAGCGTGACCCGGGTGCCGCCCTGCAGGTCAATACCCAGTTTGGGGGCCGCCTTCTTGTCCCCGGTGAGGAAAACCAGCAGGTAGACGCCGATCAACAGGACCAGAAACACCGACAGGTAGCGGGCAGGATGCACCGGCGCAGAAGACGACGCCACGTTCCGTTTATCTCCTTGAAATTCCGTTCTTACCCCCGACAGAGCCTACGTGGCGCTGCGGGGCGCGTGCGTCACGCACGCGGCTTGCCATGTTCGGACCCCGAACCCCGATCACAGCTCCTTGGCTGTGTGGCTTTCCGAGATTTCTGGGCTTTCTGCATCGAGGTCGCCGTCGGAGTCGTCATCGGGCAGGATCCGGTCGCGTACGGCCAGCTTCATCCAGGTCGTGACCACACCGGGGGCGATCTCGAGGTCGACGGTGTCCTCGGTGATGCCGACGACGGTGGCCTGTAGGCCAGAAGTAGTGTGCACCCGGTCGCCAGGCTCGAGCGACTCGTGCAGGTCAATGGTGGCCTGCATGGCCTTGCGCTGCCGTCGCGAGGCGAAGTACATGAAGCCGCCCATGATGAGCAGGAACGGCAAAAATAGGACGAAACTCTCCATCAACACGCCTGTCTTTCGAATCGGCATTCCCTCGGCATTCGAGGACGGCGCCGAGCGTGACACCGGGCTCGCGCGCCTCGTAACGGTCCAGTCTGCCATTCCCGCAGGTCGCACCCCGACGGGCACCCGCCCCATTGCCGTCCCGCCCCACAGGGATCGCCGGGCTGCGGTGAGCAGATACGCTTTTACCCGCGACGCGACCCCCGCGCCGCGCGAGAGGAGAACACCCGTGGCCAGCCTCGATCAAAGTCGTCTCTTGGTCACCGAAATCCCCGGCCCCGCGTCGTTGGAGCTCAACAAGCGCCGGGCCACGGCGGTGTCGGGTGGCGTCGGGGTCACCCTGCCGGTGTTCGTGGTTCGCGCGGGTGGCGGAATCGTGGAGGACGCCGACGGCAACCGGCTGATCGACCTCGGCTCCGGCATCGCCGTCACGACTATCGGCAATTCGGCGCCCCGCGTGGTGGACGCGGTACGGGACCAGGTGGAGCAGTTCACCCACACCTGCTTCATGGTGACCCCCTACGAGCATTACGTGGCCGTCGCCGAACAGCTCAATCGGATCACCCCGGGCTCCGGCGAGAAGCGGACGGTGCTGTTCAACTCCGGCGCCGAGGCGGTGGAGAACTCCATCAAGGTCGCCCGCGCGCACACCCGTAAGCAGGCCGTGGTCGCGTTCGACTACGCCTACCACGGCCGCACCAACCTGACGATGGCGCTGACCGCCAAGTCCATGCCGTACAAGAGCGGCTTCGGCCCCTTTGCGCCGGAGATCTACCGCGCACCGGTGTCCTACCCCTACCGGGACAACCTGCTCGACAAAGACATCGCCACCGACGGTGAGCTTGCCGCCGAACGCGCCATCAACCTCATCGACAAGCAGATCGGCGCCGCCAACCTGGCCGCGGTCATCATCGAACCGATCGCGGGCGAGGGCGGCTTCATCGTTCCGGCCGACGGTTTCCTGCCCGCGCTGCAGCGGTGGTGCCGCGACAACGACGTGGTGTTCATCGCCGACGAGGTGCAGACCGGATTTGCCCGCACCGGCGCCATGTTCGCGTGCGACCACGAGAACGTCGAGCCCGACCTGATCGTCACCGCCAAAGGCATCGCCGACGGATTCCCCTTGTCGGCGGTCACCGGCCGGGCCGAGATCATGGACGCCCCGCACACCAGCGGCTTGGGCGGCACCTTCGGCGGCAACCCGGTCGCGTGTGCGGCGGCCCTGGCCACCATCGAAACGATCGAACGCGACGGCATGGTCGAACGGGCCCGCCAGATCGAACGACTGGTGATGGACCGATTGCTGCGCCTGCAAGCCGCCGATGACCGTCTCGGCGATGTGCGCGGCCGCGGCGCCATGATCGCCATGGAGCTGGTGAAATCGGGCACTGCCGAACCCGACGCTGCGCTCACCCAAAAGCTGGCCGCCGCCGCCCATGCTGCCGGCGTAATTGTCTTGACGTGCGGAATGTTCGGCAACGTGATCCGGCTGCTGCCACCACTGACGATCAGCGACGAGCTGCTGTCCGAAGGCCTCGACATCCTGTGCCAGATCCTGGCCGACCTCTAGCCGGCCCGTCCCCCATCCGTCGACACCCGGACTCGGCGGTGGGGTAGATCACACCCTTTGGCGACACTTGGCCCGGCCGAGGCATTGAGAAAGTTATTTACTTTAGCTAACGTTCTAGTTGTCTAGCGCAACGTCGCGCGGTCAAATTCTCGATTTTCTGAGCTATTGCAAGGATCTGCCATGTCGCCAATCACGCGTGAAGAGCGGCTCGAGCGCCGCATCCAGGACCTCTACGCCAACGACCCGCAGTTCGCCGCCGCCAAACCCGCCACGGCGATCACCGCAGCAATCGAGCGGCCGGGTCTACCGCTACCCCAGATCATCGAGACCGTCATGACCGGATACGCCGATCGGCCGGCTCTCGCTCAGCGCTCGGTCGAATTCGTGACCGATGCCGGCACCGGCCACACCACGCTGCGACTGCTCCCCCACTTCGAAACCATCAGCTACGGCGAGCTTTGGGACCGCATCAGCGCACTGGCCGACGTGCTCAGCACCGAACAGACGGTGAAACCGGGCGACCGGGTCTGCTTGTTGGGCTTCAACAGCGTCGACTACGCCGCGATCGACATGACTTTGGCGCGGCTGGGCGCGGTGGCCGTACCACTGCAGACCAGCGCGGCGATAACCCAGCTGCAGCCGATCGTCGCCGAGACCCAGCCCACCATGATCGCGGCCAGCGTCGACGCACTCGCTGACGCCACCGAATTGGCTCTGTCCGGTCAGACCGCTACCCGAGTACTGGTGTTCGACCACCACCGGCAGGTTGACGCACACCGCGCAGCGGTCGAATCCGCCCGGGAGCGCCTGGCTGGCTCGGCGGTCGTCGAAACCCTGGCCGAGGCCATCGCGCGCGGCGACGTGCCCCGCGGTGCGTCCGCCGGCTCGGCGCCCGGCACCGATGTGTCCGACGACTCGCTCGCGCTACTGATCTACACCTCGGGCAGCACCGGTGCGCCCAAGGGCGCGATGTACCCCCGACGCAACGTTGCGGCCTTCTGGCGCAAGCGCACCTGGTTCGAAGGCGGCTACGAGCCGTCGATCACGCTGAACTTCATGCCAATGAGCCACGTCATGGGCCGCCAAATCCTGTACGGCACGCTGTGCAATGGCGGCACCGCCTACTTCGTGGCGAAAAGCGATCTCTCCACCTTGTTCGAAGACCTGGCGCTGGTGCGGCCCACCGAGCTGACCTTCGTGCCGCGCGTGTGGGACATGGTGTTCGACGAGTTTCAGAGTGAGGTCGACCGCCGCCTGGTCGACGGCGCCGACCGGGTCGCGCTCGAAGCCCAGGTCAAGGCCGAGATACGCAACGACGTGCTCGGTGGACGGTATACCAGCGCACTGACCGGCTCCGCCCCGATCTCCGACGAGATGAAGGCGTGGGTCGAGGAGCTGCTCGACATGCATCTGGTCGAGGGCTACGGCTCCACCGAGGCCGGGATGATCCTGATCGACGGAGCCATTCGGCGCCCGGCGGTACTCGACTACAAGCTGGTCGATGTTCCCGACCTGGGTTACTTCCTGACCGACCGGCCACATCCGCGGGGCGAGTTGCTGGTCAAGACCGATAGTTTGTTCCCGGGCTACTACCAGCGAGCCGAAGTCACCGCCGACGTGTTCGATGCTGACGGCTTCTACCGGACCGGCGACATCATGGCCGAGGTCGGCCCCGGACAGTTCGTGTACCTCGACCGCCGCAACAACGTGTTGAAGCTGTCGCAGGGCGAGTTCGTCACCGTCTCCAAACTCGAAGCGGTGTTTGGCGACAGCCCACTGGTACGGCAGATCTACATCTACGGCAACAGCGCCCGTGCCTACCTGTTGGCGGTGATCGTCCCCACCCAGGAGGCGCTGGACGCCGTGCCTGTCGAGGAGCTCAAGGCGCGGCTGGGCGACTCGCTGCAAGAGGTCGCAAAGGCCGCCGGCCTGCAGTCCTACGAGATCCCGCGCGACTTCATCATCGAAACAACACCATGGACGCTGGAGAACGGCCTGCTCACCGGCATCCGCAAGTTGGCCAGGCCGCAGCTGAAAAAGCATTACGGCGAGCTTCTCGAGCAGATCTACACGGACCTGGCACACGGCCAGGCCGACGAACTGCGCTCGCTGCGCCAAAGCGGTGCCGATGCGCCGGTGCTGGTGACGGTGTGCCGCGCGGCGGCCGCGCTGTTGGGCGGCAGCGCCTCTGACGTCCAGCCCGATGCGCACTTCACCGATTTGGGCGGCGACTCGCTGTCGGCGCTGTCGTTCACCAACCTGCTGCACGAGATCTTCGACATCGAAGTGCCGGTGGGCGTCATCGTCAGCCCCGCCAACGACTTGCAGGCCCTGGCCGACTACGTCGAGGCGGCTCGCAAACCCGGCTCGTCACGGCCGACCTTCGCCTCGGTCCACGACGCCTCGAATGAGCAGGTCACCGAGGTGCATGCCGGTGACCTGTCCCTGGACAAATTCATCGATGCCGCAACCCTGGCCGAAGCTCCCCGGCTGCCCGCCGCAAACACCCAAGTGCGCACCGTGCTGCTGACCGGCGCCACCGGCTTCCTCGGGCGCTACCTGGCCCTGGAATGGCTGGAGCGGATGGACCTGGTCGACGGCAAACTGATCTGCCTGGTCCGGGCCAAGTCCGACACCGAAGCACGGGCGCGGCTGGACAAGACGTTCGACAGCGGCGCCCCCGAACTGCTGGCCCACTACCGCGCACTGGCCGGCGACCACCTCGAGGTGCTCGCCGGTGACAAGGGCGAAGCCGACCTCGGACTGGACCGGCAGACCTGGCAACGCCTGGCCGACACGGTCGACCTGATCGTCGACCCCGCGGCCCTGGTCAACCACGTACTGCCATACAGCCAGCTGTTCGGGCCCAACGCGCTGGGCACCGCCGAGCTGCTGCGGCTGGCGCTCACCTCCAAGATCAAGCCCTACAGCTACACCTCGACAATCGGTGTCGCCGACCAGATCCCGCCGTCGGCGTTCACCGAGGACGCCGACATCCGGGTCATCAGCGCCACCCGCGCGGTCGACGACAGCTACGCCAATGGCTATTCGAACAGCAAGTGGGCCGGCGAGGTGCTGTTGCGCGAGGCGCATGTCCTGTGTGGCCTGCCGGTTGCGGTGTTCCGCTGCGACATGATCCTGGCCGACACCACATGGGCGGGACAGCTCAACGTGCCGGACATGTTCACCCGGATGATCCTGAGCCTGGCGGCCACCGGTATCGCGCCGGGTTCGTTCTATGAGCTTGCGGCCGACGGCGCCCGGCAACGCGCCCACTATGACGGTCTGCCCGTCGAGTTCATCGCCGAGGCGATTTCGACTTTGGGTGCGCAGAGCCAGGATGGGTTCCACACGTATCACGTGATGAACCCTTACGACGACGGCATCGGACTCGACGAGTTCGTCGACTGGCTCAACGAGTCCGGTTGCCCCATCCAGCGCATCGCTGACTATGGCGACTGGCTGCAGCGCTTCGAAACCGCACTGCGCGCACTGCCCGATCGGCAGCGGCACAGCTCACTGCTGCCGCTGTTGCACAACTATCGGCAGCCGGAGCGGCCCGTCCGCGGGTCGATCGCCCCTACCGATCGCTTCCGGGCAGCGGTGCAAGAGGCCAAGATCGGCCCCGACAAAGACATTCCGCACGTCGGCGCGCCGATCATCGTGAAGTACGTCAGCGACCTGCGCCTACTCGGCCTGCTCTGAGGACGGGGACAAGTCCAACGGCCCGAACCCATCGTGGAGCTGGGCGGTGTTTGCAAATTTTTTGCTAACAATGTGAATTTTCTATGCGCTGCGCGTGAGGTGGGTGTCACATTCTTATAGGAGACTGACCGCCCTACCGCAGGAGCGCCAACGATGTCGTCTTTTGTAATCGCAACACCTGAGTTCTTGACCGCGGCAGCAAACGATTTGAGTGGGATCGGGGATGCCGTGCGGGCGGCTACCGGGGCAGCGGCGCCGTCGACCACGGCGATAGCCCCGCTGGCCGGCGACGAGGTATCAGCGGCTGTCACCCGAATGTTTGGCGCCTACGCGCAAGAATTTCAAACGCTCAGCGCGCGCATGGAGCAGTTCCATACCGACTTTGTGCGGGCACTACTTACCGGCGCAGGAGCCTATTCGGGGGCTGAGGCCGCCAACGCCTCGCCGCTGCAAACCCTGGAGCAGGACCTGCTGGCGGGCATCAACGCCCCCAGCCAAATGCTGACCGGGCGCCCGCTGATCGGCAACGGCGCCAATGGGGTGGACGGCACCGGGGCGGCCGGCGGGGACGGCGGGTGGCTGGTAGGCAACGGCGGCAACGGCGGGTCGGGCGCGCCCGGGCAGGCTGGTGGCGCGGGCGGATCAGCGGGCCTGTGGGTGCCGGCGGGGCCGGCGGCGCCGGCGGCAGCGCGACCACTCCCGGCGGGGCTGGCGGAGCCGGCGGGACCGGCGGCGCCAACGGGCTCATCGGCGGCGGCAACGGCGGGGTCGGTGGCGCCGGTGGAGCGGGTGCGGCCGGTGGAGCCGGTGCGGTCGGCAGCACCGCGCAAGCGGGTGGGACTGGCGGTGACGGCGGGGCCGGTGGGGCCAATAGGCAACTGGTGTCGTTGTTCGGGGCCGGCGGGGCTGGCGGGGCCGGCGGGGCCGGCGCGGACGGAGCCGCGGGAACGTTGGGCTCGGCCGGCGTGACCGGACAAATCGGTGGTTTCGGCGGGACCGGCGGGGCCGGCGGGGCCGACCAGTCGCTGATCGGCGGGTCCAGTGGTGGCGGCGGGGCCGGCGGCCTGGGCGGGGCCGGCGGCCTAGGCGGCAACGGCGGCGACGCAACGGGCTTTGGCATGACCGGTGGCGACGGCGCAATGGGCGGCGCCGGCGGCGCCGCCGGCGCCGCGGGGGCCGCCGGCGCCGTGACCGTGCCAGTCAATTTCTTGGCGCATGCCGGCTCCGACGGCGGCATCGGTACCGGCGGCAACGGCGGTCTCGGCGGCAACGGCGGTCTCGGCGGCAACGGTGGGGCCGGCAGCATCGGCACCACCGGCACCGACGGCACCGCCCCGACCACGGGCGGCCCCGGTGGCGCCGGGGGTGACGGAGGCGCTGGCGGCGCCGGTATCGGTGGGGTCGGCGGCGGGTCCGGTGGCAACGGCGGTATCAACACCGGCACCGGCGGCACCGCCAGCGCGAGCGGCGGTACCGGCGGCAATGGCGGTGCCGGCGGCAATGGCGGGGCGCCCGGCGCCGCCAACGCCATCGGCGGTCAGGGCGGCCAAGGCGGTATTGGCGGAAATGGCGGAAATGGCGGCAACAACACCTCTGGCATCGATACCGCCGTCGGATATGCCGGCGGTGGCGGAGGAGGTGGCGCGGGCGGCCACGGCGGCAACGGCGGAGGCAACGGTGCCCTCGGCGGCCAAGGCGGCACCGGCGGCACCGGCGGCACCGCATCCAGTAGCAACACCGGCCCGACCCCAGCGCCGGTACCGGCGGAGGCGGTACCGGCGGAGGCGGTGGCGGAGGAGGCGCGGGTGCCGCCGCCGGGACGGGTGCCGTCGGCGGGGGCGGCGGTGGAGGTGGCGCCGCCGGCGGCGCCGGTGGCGCCGCCGGAAATGGAGGCGCGGGAGGCAACGCCATAGCGTTCGCCGGCAGCACCACCTTCAGCAGCGCCTTCGGCGGCTCCGGAGGCACCGGGGCTCCCGGGGGCACCGGCGGCGGGGGCGGCGGCGGTCCCCTGGCCTCCACCTTGAGCCTTGACGCTGGTAACGGCGCCGATGGAGTCAACGGCGGCACCGGAGGAACGGGCACCACCAGCGGCGGCTCGGGCGGCACGGGTGGGGGCGCGGGCGGCCAGGGCGGCAATTCCTTCCAATTTGTGCCCAGCGCCGCGGGCGGCGCCGGCCAGTCCGGTTAGTACCGGCGCCGGCCGGCGGCCAGGTCGCTCTACCCGGCTACACGCCGGCGCGGTGTCGGCGGAACGGGTGAAACGCCAGGCCGTGATGCTCGGCCTCGGCCTCGCTCTCCTCGGGTTCCTTCGGCGCTTCCTCTTCCGTTGCCTCGTCCTTTGACTTGGGATCCTTGGACTCGGGCTCGTCCTGCGGCTCCTCCTCGGCTGTCTGGTCCGCCTCGGGCGCGTAGGCCGCATAGGCCGGCGCGGGTACCGGTTGGATATCGCGCGCCAATCGCGCCACCAGCCTTGCCAAGACGGCACCGGCCATGAACACGATCACCACACCCAGGCCCGAAAAGTACGAGACCTCGATGAGGGCGCGTTTGAAGTTCGTGGCCGCGACCGGGTCGCCAACGGAGCCGATCCTCAACAGTGGGGCGAGCGAAACTCCGACCACAAACCAGGCTCCGGCAAGACCGGCCAGCCAGCCACCGAACACCGCACTGGCGCGGTTTGTGGAAATGATCAATAGCAGACCAGCGACCACGGTCACGATGCCAGGCAACACCTCCAGCCAGCCGCGGGCGGCGGTCCACGCGTGGCCGGGGGTATAGCCGAAATCGAAGCTAGGCCCGACAAATGGGATCAGCGCTCCCCAGGCGCCCAGAACCACTAGAAGTATCCCGGTCACCGCGCCGCGCGAGCGTGGCATGCCCAACCGGGCGGGGCGATCTTCTGTGTGCGTCATCGCAATCTCCTCTTCCGATACCTTTTCGGGTACCCGAAAGCTGAGGCGATGTAACGCCCGTCACAGGATCAAGGCAGCAGCGAATCGCCCTACGACGCGAGCCCGAGCCCGAGCAGGACCAGGCTGATCACCGGAAACAGGCCCTGCGTCACCGCGGCTCGCGCCTTGTCCGGCGCCGAGATCAACAACACGACCGCCGCCGCGGCCATCGATCCGACGCCGGCGAAGATGAGTGCGGCTCCGATCCCGTTGTGGCCCATGGCCACACCGGCGATGCCCAATCCGCCGACAATCGCCAGAAACAGGTTGTAGAAGCCCTGATTGAAGGCCAGCAGCTTGGTGGTTTCAGCTTCCTCCGCCGTCGTGCCAAACGTCGCGCAGGTGCGCGGCGAGGTCCAGGTCAGCGACTCCATGGTGAAGATATAGACGTGCAGCAGTCCCGCCAGCGCGGCAAATATCAACCCGGCGATGATCATCATCACGGCCTTCCACTCGAACTACTCGAACGGCACCGGCTCGGTTCACCCGGCGGGTGGAGTCGGGTATGCGCGACCATACCGGCCCGGACCTGGCTCGAAACGCCAGGTTGGGAGCAGATCGGGAAACGGCGCCCCAAAAGCCCCACGCATTCCTAGTATGTGTAAGGCACATCACACAGGTGGAGGTTGAAATGGCGTTTGTGATCGCGGCCCCGGAGCTGGTGAGCGCGGCAGCCGAGAACGTGGCGAGTATCGGCACTTCGTTGGGCGCGGCCAACGCCGCCGTCGCGGCGTCGACCACCAGCGTGCTCTCGGCGGGCGCCGATGACGTGTCGCAGGCCATCGCCGCACTACTGAGTAGTCACGGCGCGCAATATCAAGCGCTCAGCGCTCAGGCCGCGCAGTTCCACCAGGGCTTCATGCAGCTACTCAACTCTGCCGGCGGAGCCTACGCCGGCGCAGAAGCCGCCAACGTCTCCCCACTGCAGACCTTGGAATCCAACGTGGTGGGCGCACTGAACACACCCACCCAGGCGATCTTCGGACGGCCACTGATCGGCGACGGCGCCAACGGAACCGCGACGAGCCCCAACGGCGGTGCCGGCGGATTCTTGTACGGCAACGGCGGCAACGGCTACAGCTTCACCAGCGGGGGCACCCAGAGTGGCGGCACCGGCGGCTCGGCCGGACTGATCGGCAACGGCGGCAACGGCGGCAACGGCTTCCTCGGCGGGGCCGGCGGAGCCGCGGGCAGCGGCGGCTGGCTCGCCGGTAGCGGCGGCAACGGAGGTGCCGGGGGCTCGGTGACCGGCGTCGGCGAGGTCGGCGGCGCAGGCGGGGCTGGCGGCAGCGCTCCCTTGCTGGGCTGGGGCGGCAATGGCGGGGCTGGCGGTGACTCCACTCAGGGCGCCGGTGGGATGGGCGGTGCGGGCGGCGGCCTGCTGTTCGGCCTGGGCGGCTCCGGTGGGGCCGGCGGCGTTGCCACCGATGCCACCGGCATCGGCGGCACCGGCGGCACCGGTGGCGAGAGCGGCGTGATCATCGGCTACGCCCAGTCCGGGGCCGGCGGCATCGGTGGCTACGGCGGCGACATCGGTGGCACCGGCGGCGCCGGCGGCGTGGCCGGTGTGTTCGTCGGCGCGGGTGTCGGAGGGTTCGGCGGCATGGGCGGCGCCGGCACAACCGGTGGCGCGGTCGGTGTCGGCGGCCAGGGCGTCACACTCACGGGACTGGGCGTCGGTGGCATCGGCGGCGTTGGCGGATTCGGCACTGCCACCGGCGGGGACGGCGGCGCGGGCGGCCCCAAGGCGCCGCGCTGTGGGGCGCGGGCTTCGGCGGCGATGGTGCTGTCGGTGGCAACAGTTTCGTCGGAGCAGGCGGCAACGGCGGTGACGGCGGCAACGGCGGCAACATCGGGGTAGTTGCCAACGGCACCTTCACCCAAACGCTTTTCGGTGACGGCGGCAACGGCGGCAACGGCGGCACCGGCGGCACCCCTGGCACCGGCGGCGCCGGCGGCAGCGGCGGCATATTGATCGGCGCCGACGGGACGAACGGATCCTGATATCGGGCTGGCCGCGGCGCGCGGACACACGCGCCACCCCGCTGCGGCCACTCGTCACACCCATTTGGCGGACAAAAGCGCCGGTTGACCCAGGTCGGCCGGGGCGGCACAAAACCTGAGACAAATAGTCTCACCAAACGAAGGCAACCCCAACCAAGTTCAGTAAGAATGGCTTCTTTCGCTTGTTGGTGCGGGTGACCTGACTTGGGTGGAGGCCTCGATGGCGTTTGTGTTCGCGACTCCGGAGCTAGTGAGCGCGGCGGCGCAAGATGTGGCAAACATCGGCACATCGTTGGGCGCGGCCAACGCCGCCGTCGCAGCACCGACCACCAGCGTGCTGGCAGCGGGTGGCGATGAGGTGTCGCACGCCATCGCCACAATGCTGAGGAATCACGGAGCGCAATACCAAGCGCTCAGCGCCCAGGGCGCCCAGGTACACCAGCGCATTGTCCAGCTGCTCAACTCGGCCAGCGGAGTCTACGCAAGCGCAGAGGCCGCCAACGCCTCCCCACTGCAGACCCTGGAATCCACCGTGCTGGACGCGGTGAACACACCCACCCAGGCGCTGTTCGGACGCCCGCTGATCGGCAACGGCGCCAACGGAACCGCGACAAGCCCCAACGGCGGTGCCGGCGGCATCCTGTACGGCAACGGCGGCAACGGCTACAGCTTCACCAGCGGGGGCCTCCAAAACGGCGGCAGCGGCGGCTCGGCCGGACTGATCGGCAACGGCGGCAACGGCGGCAACGGCTTCCTCGGCGGGACCGGCGGAGCCGGTGGCAGCGGCGGCTGGCTCGCCGGCAGCGGCGGCAACGGGGGTGCCGGAGGTTCGGTGAGCGGCATCGGCGAGATCGCGGGTGCAGGCGGGGCCGGCGGCAACGCGCCCTTGCTGGGCTGGGGCGGCAACGGCGGGGTCGGCGGCAACGCTCCCCAGGGCACCGGCGGTATCGGCGGGGCCGGCGGCGCGCTCTCGGCCGTCGGCGGCACCGGCGGAACCGGCGGGAGCGGCGGCGTGGCCGGAGGGGACGGCGGCGCCGGCGGTGCCGGGCGCGGTCTGTTCTATGGCCTGGGCGGCGCCGGCGGCATGGGCGGTTCAGCCACCGCCGTTACCCCCCACACCGGAGGTACCGGCGGTGTGGGCGGTGAGGGCGGCGCCGTGTTCGGCTACGCCCAGGGCGGCACCGGCGGCATCGGCGGTTTCGCCAACGACACCGGCGGCCTGGGCGGCCAGGGCGGTGACGCCACAGCGCTGCTTGGTGTCGGAGTTGGCGGCGCCGGCAGCATCGGCGGCGCCGGCAACGCCGCCGCCAGCGCGGGCGGTGCGGGCCGCGGAGGAGCCGCACTCGTCGGTGTCGGCGTCGGCGGTATCGGTGGTATCGGTGGCTTCGCAAACGGCACCAGCGGCGCCGGGGGCGCGGGTGGTTCCGGCGCGGCCGTGATGGGCTTGGGCGTCGGCGGCGCCGGCAGCATCGGCGGCGCCGCCAACTCCACCGCGGGTGCCGGCGGCGACGGCGGTGAGGGCGTCGCACTCGTCGGCGTCGGCGTCGGCGGCGCCGGCAGCATCGGCGGATTCGCCAACGACTTCGGCGGCGCCGGTGGCCAGGGCGGTCAGGGCGCCGTGCTCATCGGCGCGGGCTTCGGCGGTGCGGGCGGCGACGGCGGCTCGGCAACCGTCAACGCCGTGGGCAATGGCGGCGACGGCGGCAACGCGGGCGCGTTGTTCGGCATCGGCGCCGGTGGACACGGTGGCAACGCCGGCAGTGGCGTAGGGGCGGCCAACGGCGGCAGCGTCGGGGTGATTTCCGACGGCTCGTTCACCCCGACACCCGTGGGCTACGGGGGCAACGGAGGCAACGGCGTCAATGGAGGAACCGGCGGCACCGGCGGCAGCGGCGGCACGCTGATCGGCACCGATGGGACGAACGGCTCTCCCTAGCCAGCACCGCCGCCCGGCCCACTCGCTACTCGAACAGCCCCGGCTGATTCGCTCCCGCCGGTGGCGTCATGCCCAGGTGAGTCCAGGCCAGTGCGGTGGCCACCCGGCCGCGTGGAGTGCGCGCGACCATGCCGGCACGGACCAGGAACGGCTCACACACCTCCTCCACGGTGCTGGCCTCCTCCCCTACCGCCACCGCCAGCGTCGACACACCTACCGGACCCCCACTGAAACTGCGGGTCAGGGCGGAAAGCACGGCACGGTCCAGCCGATCCAGGCCCAGCTCGTCGACGTCGTAAACCGCCAGCGCCGCCTTGGCGACATCACGGGTGATCACCCCGTCGGCACGAACCTCGGCAAAGTCACGGACGCGGCGCAACAGCCGGTTGGCGATCCGCGGAGTCCCGCGTGACCGGCGGGCGATCTCGGCCCCCGCGTCCGCACCGAGTTGGATGCCCAGAATTCCGGCGGAACGGACCAGCACTCGCTCCAGCTCAGCGGGCTCATAAAAATCCATGTGTGCGGTGAAACCGAACCGGTCACGCAGCGGCCCCGTCAACGCGCCGGATCGGGTGGTGGCCCCGACCAGGGTGAACGGCGCGACGTCCAGCGGAATCGATGTCGCCCCCGGCCCTTTGCCGACCACCACGTCGACCCGGAAATCCTCCATGGCCAGATAGAGCATCTCCTCGGCGGGCCGGGCGATGCGGTGAATCTCGTCGATGAACAGCACGTCATGCTCGACCAGGTTGGACAACATCGCGGCCAGATCGCCGGCCCGCTCGAGCGCGGGACCCGATGTCATCCGCAGGGAGGAACCAAGCTCGGCCGCGATGATCATCGCCAGCGAGGTCTTCCCGAGCCCGGGCGGACCGGACAACAGAATGTGATCCGGTGTGCCGCCGCGATTCTTGGCGCCCTGAATCACCAGCTGAAGTTGTTCGCGCACCCGTGGCTGGCCGATGAACTCACGCAATGAGCGCGGCCGCAGGCTGACGTCGACATCGCCATCGCCAACGGTCAGCGCCGGTGAGACCTCGCGCTCATCGGGATCGGTGCTCATCGACTATCGTGCCTTCCCCAACAACGACAGGGCGGCACGCAGCGCGCTCGATGTCGTCGCCTCGCCGTCGCCGGCCAACACCTTGTCGGTGGCTTCCTCGGCCTGCTTGGCGGCGAACCCGAGGCCGACCAGGGCTTCGACCACCGGAGCGCGCACGGTGTGACCGTTTACCGCGGGCGCGGTGGCGGCCGAACCCGCTGGACCGACTTTGTCGCGCAGCTCCACCACCATTCGCTCGGCGCCGCGTTTGCCAATTCCGGGTACCCGGGTCAGCGCGGTGACATCGCCGTCGGCCAACGCCTGCCGAAGCCCGTTGGCATCGTGCACCGACAGCGTCGCCATCGCCAACCGGGGCCCCACTCCAGACACCGACAGCAGTGTCAGGAACAGATCGCGGGTCTCCCCGTCAACGAAGCCGTACAGGGTCATCGAATCCTCGCGCACGATCATCGCGGTGATCAGGCGGGCATCGGTCCCCTGCCGCAGCGTCGCCAGAGTCGACGGCGTCGCGTTCACCCGATAGCCGACACCGGCGGCCTCGATGACCACGTGATCGAGTGCCACCTCGAGTACCTCACCGCGCAGCGACGAGATCATCGGGCGGCCTTGAGTTTGGCGGTATAGCTGCGCCGTTGTTGTTCGGCCAGCGCATGTGCTTTGGCCATCTGGGCGATCATAGGCGCCCTCCAGCAATGACAGATTGCCAACGCCAGTGCGTCGGCGGCGTCGGCCGGCGTCGGTTTGGTCTGCAGCGCAAGAATTCTGGTGACCATCGCGGTGACCTGTGCCTTGTCGGCGGTACCGTTGCCGGTGACCGCCGCCTTCACCTCGCTCGGGGTATGAAAGTGCACCTCCACACCACGCTTGGCCGCCGCCAGTGCGACCACGCCGCCGGCCTGCGCGGTGCCCATCACGGTCTTCACATTTTGCTGGGAGAACACCCGCTCGATCGCAACCACATCCGGACGATGCGTCTCCAGCCAGTGTTCAACGGCCTCGTTGATGGCCAGCAGCCGACTCGACAACGGGGCATCTGACGGCGTGCGCACCACGTCGACGTCCAGCGCAGTGAGCTGCCGACCCTGGCCGCTCTCGATCAGAGACAGCCCACACCGCGTCAACCCGGGGTCGACACCCATCACCCGCACTGCATGCTCCCACCTTCAGCCCTGCCGGGTCCGAACAATTGTTCGATAGCCTAGCGGCTGGCCGCCACACCGGCCGGCAGGACACGCGCGAGTTGCTCACCCAATCAATGCGGTTTGGCTGCACCCGGCCCCGGCGAAGCTGTTACGTTTGAGCACCATCGATGCGCCGTGATTGGCAAACCACTTCGCGGCAGCGCGGTACTGGAGGGTATGCGTGGGAACTCTGCTGGTTCTGCTGGCCGTGATGCTATTCATCGCCTCCATCATCGTTCTCACGGTGGCGCTGCGGCGGCCCAAGACACCAGCCAGACCCGGCCAGCGCCAAGATCCGCTCGCCTTCAACGCGATGCCGCAGTTCGGCCCACGGCAACTGGGCCCGGGTGCGATCGTCAGTTACGGCGGCGTCGACTATGTGGTGCGCGGATCGGTGACGTTCCGCGTGGGCCCCTTCGTGTGGTGGGAGCATCTGCTCGAAGGCGGCGACGAGCCGATCTGGTTCAGTGTCGAAGAGGATGAGGGGCGG
This sequence comes from Mycobacterium pseudoshottsii JCM 15466, assembly GCF_003584745.1. Taxonomy (NCBI): domain Bacteria; kingdom Bacillati; phylum Actinomycetota; class Actinomycetes; order Mycobacteriales; family Mycobacteriaceae; genus Mycobacterium; species Mycobacterium pseudoshottsii. The sequence goes on along the minus strand of NZ_AP018410.1, from coordinate 2,307,418 downwards.
CTGGAGCTCGCGATGTGGACCAAGCGCACCGATCTTGCGTTGCAGCCCAGCGGCGTTCACGTGGTCGACGGCGTCACGTTCCGGGAAGAGGAGCGGGGACGTGCCGGCTACACCACCGAGGGAACGACAGGGCTGCCGGCCGGCGGGGACATGGACTATGTCGACTACGTCAGTGCCGACGAGTCCGCGCTGCTGGGTTTCGAGCGCTGGGCGCCGGACATGCCGTGGGAGATCTCCACGGGTAAGACCGTGCTGACCGGCGAGCTGACCGTCTACCCCGCGCCCCCGGCCGCCGACTAGGGATTATCGGTGCCGCTTCATCAGCTCGCCGTGGTTCCGGCCGACGTTTCCGGGGCGCGCCTTGGGCTTGCGCTCAACGCGCCCGCGCCGCCGCCGCTGGCCACCTGCCGGATGGACCACCCCGATGGGGGTACGTTGCTGCTCGGCGTGCTGGGCGCATCACACGTCATCACCGTGGCGCACCGCGACGGCGACTTTTCCGAACAGGTCTCCTGCGCGGTTGGCGGCCACGGTGAAAGCCTTCCCGAGCGCACCGAGGCGCCCGGCTATCGCCTCCAATCACGCATCGAGACGCACGATGAATCGAGCTTCCGCAGCCTTGCGCACGACCTGCGACAGCGTTGCAGCCGCGACAACGGTTGGCTGGGCGGCGTGTTTCCCGGCGACGAGGCCGCGTTGACCGCACTGAGCGCCGAACCCGAGGGCAGGGGCTGGCGCTGGCATACCTGGCATCTGTACCCGCTGCACCCCGGCGGATCCGGCGGGACCGTCGTGCACACTACGAGTTGGTGGCATCCGTGAGCCGCAACCGGTTGTTCGTCATCGCCAGCGCGCTGGCCGTCGCCGCCTTGGTGGCCATGGTTTTCGGAGTATCCCTGTTGAACCGCAACATCGGCTCCTATATCGCCTCGCACTATCAGCAAGAATCACGTGACGTCAACGCAACGCGCTACCTCTGCGAAGGATCGCCCAAGCAGGTGGCCAACACACTGTCCAGATACAAGTCACCGGCCGCGCGTGCGTCTTATGGCGAAACCGAGTACCTGCGCTACCGGCACAACATTGTCAGCGTCGGTCCCGCTGGCACCCATCCGTGCATCATCAAAGTCGAAAACCTCAGCGCCGGATACAACCACGGCTCGTACATCTTTCTCGGCCCCGGGTTCTATCCCGGATCTCCGTCGGGTGGTTCGGGCGGCAACCCCGGCGGCCCGGGCGGCAGCAAGTAAGACCCACTTGGCGCACACGCAAAGGAGACAGCCATGTACCAGGCCATCAACCAGGCCGGAGTCCAGTTCGGCACCCTCAGCGTCGATCCGCTCCTGCGGGGCGTGGTCGCCAGCGTTCTGTACTTCCTGGTCGCCTTCGCCATCCTGATCGTCGGCTTCGTGATGGTCAACCTGCTGACCCCGGGAAATCTGCGCACCCTGGTGTTCGTCGAACGTCGCCCCAACGCGGTCGTGCTGGCCTGCTCCATGTACGCCGCGCTGGCCCTGGTCATCATCAGCGCCATCTTCACCAGCTCCAACCAGCTCGGCGAGGGCCTGCTCGGGGTCGCGCTCTACGGGCTCGTCGGCGTCGCCCTGCAAGGGGCGGCGCTGGTAGTCCTCGAAATTGCAGTGCCGGGCCGCTTTCGGGATCACATCGAGGCGACCCAACTGCATCCGGCAGCCTTTGCCGCCGCGGTGATGCTGCTGTCGGTGGGAGGTGTGATCGCTGCCGCGCTGTCATGACCGCGACTGATCACGCACTGGCACCCGACACCGTCGGGACCGTGACGGCCTCGGGACGCTGGCGGGCACTGCTGCTGGCGGCCGTCGCGGCCTGTGCGGCGTGCGGCATCATCTACGAACTCGCACTGCTCACGCTGTCGACCAGCCTGGATGGTGGCGGCATCGTGGCCACCTCGTTGATCGTGGCCGGCTACATCGCCGCGCTGGGTGCCGGTGCCCTGCTGGTCAAACCGCTGCTGGCGCACGCGGCCATCGCCTTCATCGCGGTCGAAGTCCTGCTGGGCATCATCGGCGGGCTGTCCGCGGCGGCGCTTTACGTGGCGTTCGCCTTCATCGATGGGTCGACCTGGGTGCTTGCGCTGGGCACCGCCCTGATCGGCGGACTGGTCGGTGCCGAGGTCCCACTGCTGATGACGCTCCTGCAGCGCGGCCGGTTGGCCGAGGCGGCCGACACCGGCCGCACCCTGGCCAACCTCAACGCCGCCGACTATCTGGGGGCCCTGATCGGTGGACTGGTCTGGCCTTTCGTCCTGCTGCCGCATCTGGGCATGATCCGCGGTGCGGCCGCCACCGGCATCGTCAACCTGGTGGCGGCGGCCGTCGTGTCGATCTTCCTGCTCCGTCAGGTCGTTTCCACCCGGCAGCTGGCGATGGCGCTGTGCTCTCTACTTGCCGCGCTCGGGCTGCTGGTCACGCTGCTGGTCCATGCCCGCGACATCGAGACCACCAGCCGCCAAGAGCTTTACGCCGACCCGATCATCGCCTACCGCCACACCTCCTACCAGGAGATCGTGGTGACCCGGCGCGGCAACGACCTGCGTCTGTACCTCGATGGCGGGCTACAGTTCTCCACCCGAGACGAGTACCGCTACACCGAAAGCCTGGTCTACCCGGCACTGGGTGACGGCGCCCGCTCGGTGCTGGTGCTGGGCGGCGGTGACGGACTGGCGGCCCGTGAACTGCTGCGCCTGCCCCGCATCGAGCGGATCGTGCAGGTGGAACTGGACCCCGCGGTCATCGAGCTGGCGCGCACCACCATGCGCCAGGCCAACGGTGGTGCGCTGGATGACCCGCGCGTGCAGGTGGTGATCGGCGACGCGATGAAATGGCTGCGCGGGACTGACTCGGGCCAGTCCCGCCGCTTCGACGCGGTCATCGTCGACCTGCCCGATCCGGATACTCCGGCGTTGGGGCGGCTGTATTCCGCCGAGTTCTATGCGCTTGCCGCCCACGCCCTGGCCCCCGATGGCTTGATGGTGGTGCAGGCCGGCAGCCCGATTTCCACCCCGACCGCGTTCTGGCGCACCGTCTCAACCATCAAGGCCGCCGGATATGCGGTCACGCCCTACCACGTCCACGTGCCCACCTTCGGCGACTGGGGATTCGCCCTGGCCAGGCGGGGTGGCACCGCGCCCATCCCCGCCGTACCGGCCGACGCACCGTCGCTGCGCTTCCTCAACCAGCCGGTGCTCAACGCCGCCACCGTGTTCTCCAGCGACGTCGGACCCAACATGCTCGAGCCGTCCACCCTGAACAATCCGCGCATCGTCGAGGACATGCGCCGAGGATATAGGTGATCGCGGCCGGCTCTAGGGCAGGAATGGGTTGAAAACCGGCGGAATGATTTCGTTGCCGGTCACGCCGGTGAGCCGGATCCAAATCTGCGCGGGGATATTCACCAACTGGTAGACGCCGACTCCGAGCCATGAGACCGGTACCTGCAGGAAGCTGGGCACCGCATTGACGAGGTTTTCTACCTGCTCGTATACCACGAACGGAATCGTGGTCACGAGCGTGCGTGACGCCAGCCTCAGGCTGGTCGGAATATTCGGATACCCCTGCGCGGCGAAATCGGCGCTGAGCACACTGAAAAGGTTGTTGCCGGGGTCAACGTAGGTGCTGTCGAAACTGGGATCCGTCAGCGGCGCACCCTGCATGTACGGCAGCGGAGGAATGTGGAATTGGTCCAGGATTGTTGGTGTGGTGCTGACGATTTGCCATGAATTGTTGATAAATCCATCGTGGGCGTCGTTGTAGGCCTGATCGAAGATCAGGAAGGTTGCGGTCTCACGCGGCGATTGGAAGCCGTGAGTGAGACTGAACTGTTGGGCCCCCGTTTCACCATGGTCGGTGAGCACAAGCGTGGAGAATTCTTCGTGGTGCATTTGCTCCCAGTTGTATACCGCTCCCAATCTCCCACCGCCGTCTTGGGTTTGGGAACCAAGGTTGTAGTCCATGTTCCGAATGGCCAGCTGGTATTGCGGCGAATCACCACCGTACATATGTGCGTTGTTATCGACACCGACAAAGTACGAGAAGATGAGGTTTCCCTGTTGTGGATCGGCGGCCATAATCGCGGCCTGGGTCTTCGTGCCGACCAGGTTCTGCGTCGCGATCCAGTTCGTATCACCGGCGACCTGCGGGACGAACTCGATGTTGTCGGCCGGGTGCGAGCCGGCCCCGGCTATGTCGGCAATGACCGGCCAGTTTGCGATGACGGTGGTGTTGACCTGGTCGCCATAGGTGGCCTCGAGCTGGTTGTACACGGTCGACCAGGTGTCGTATGTCCAGGGAGTGAAGACGTTGTTGGACACGCCCGCCGTCTCGCTCCACACTCCGGTCTGGATGGTCGTCCACGAGGGGTTGGAGATGCTGGTGTGCCCGGAGATCGTCGACGCGGCGGTGACGCTATGCAGCATCAGCGCGTGGAAGTTCGGGGTGCCGGCGGGATCGGCCAGAATGCTGGCCAGGTTCGTGCCGTCGGTGCCGATCAACAGGAAATTCGCATCTGGTGCGGACAGAAAAAGAGCCAGGGCCTGTTGTTGAGACAGGTACAGCACGTCGGCGTGTCCCCCAGGGGTACCGGTGGCACCCGGGTTGCCTAACAAGGACAGCGCACTGCCGCCGAACCCTCCCGCCCCGCCGGCAATGTTTCCCGTTCCCCCCCTCCCGTACCGCCGGTCCCACCATTGCCCAGCAACCATCCGCCCGTGCCGCCGACGCCGCCGACGCCACCGCCGATGCCCCGACGCCGCCGACGCCGCCGTTACCGATCAGCCCGGCGTTTCCGCCAGACCCTCCCTGCTGGCCCGGTGCCCCCGAGCCACCCGCCCCGCCATTGCCCCACAGAATGCCGCCGGCCCCACCGGCTTGGCCGGTGCCGGGCGCGCCATTGGCTCCTTCGCCGATCAACGGACGCCCCAACAGCAGGTTCGTGGGCGCGTTGACCACACCCAGAACGTCATCGATGAGGATCTGCAGTGGGTTGGCATTGGCGGCCTCCGCGGCCGCATACGCCCCGCTGGCCGTACTCAGCGCCTGCACAAATTGCTCGTAGAACACCGCCGCGCGCGCACTGAGCAGCTGGTACTCCTGAGCGTGGCCAGCAAACAACGAGGCGATCGCCGTCGACACTTCGTCTCCGGCAGCGGCCATCAACGTACTGGTCGGAGCAAACGCGGCCAGGTTCGCCGCCATGATCGAAGAAGCGATGCCCTCCGCATCTGCCGCCGCTGTCATCAATAGGTCCGGTGCAGCGATCAGATACGACATGTTGGCCCTCCAACTCGGCAAGCCCGCAACCATCGGCAGCTGTGACCCCGCTCATAATTGCACTTTTTCGGCGCGTTTCCGAGTACTAGATTCAGGCGGCCGACGCGGCATGGCACGCAACCGGCATCGCATCACATACGAATTCGCTGCTGCCGCAATGTGTTCAGCCGCCCCCGGTTCCGCCGTCGCCACCGCTGCCGCCGATGACCCCGTTGGGACCGGAGCCCGCAGAGCCGACCTGGCCGGACCATCCAAAGCCGCTATCGCCGCCATGGCCGCCGGTGCCACCACTTCCGCCGGGGGCACCCGTGCCGAAAGGCGGCGGAGTTCCTGTCCCGGTGCCACCGCCACCGCCGGCGCCTCCGGTGCCACCGCGTCCGGCCCCCGCGGTTCCGGTACCGCCGTCACCGCCATCGCCGCCGGTACCACCATCGCCGGCGTCAGCAAACAGGGACGCGTCAGCCCCGCGGCCGCCGTTGCCCCCGGAGCCGCCCTTGCCGCCCGCACCATTGGTGCCGTTGCCGCCGTCACCGCCGACGCCGCCGGTACCACCCTTGTTGTAAATGCCGGCGCCGGAGCGGCCGCCGGTGCCCCCGGAGCCGCCGTCGCCACCGCTGGAGCCGTTACTGCCGGCGCCTCCGTCGCCGTACTCGGGGTTGACGATGCCACCGCCGTCGGCATTGCCACCCGCGCCGCCATTGCCCCCGGCGCCACCGGCGCCGGTACCGCCAGTGGGGCCTGCCCCGGCCACAGTGACCCCATCACCGCTGGTACCGCCGGCCCCACCGGCACCACCGGTCCCACCACCACCGCCAGCGCCACCGTGGCCCCCGTTGCCGGCGAAGGGTTCAAACACGGTGGCATCGGCTCCGCCGCCGCCGGTGCCACCCTTGCCTCCGGTGCCGCCGGTTCCGCCCTTGCCGCCAAGGCCGCCGGCGCCGGCATCGCCGTCGTGGAATGCTCCGCCAGCGTGGGCCTGACCACCAATCCCACCGACGCCGCCGGCGCCACCGGCGCCACCGCTACCGCCCAGGCCGCCCCCGCCGCCCGCGCCACCCGCACCGTCCTGAACGCCAGCGACACCGGCGCCGCCCGCCGAACCACCGCCGCCCTGCCCGCCGGCGGCGCCGTTCCCGCCGGCACCACCGTTTCCGCCCTTGCCGCCGTTGCCATAGAGTCCGCCGTCACCGCCGACACCGCCGGCCCCACCCTTGGCGCCGGCGGTTGCCGCACTGCCGCCATCTCCGCCGTCGCCTCCGTTACCACCCGCGGTCAGGCGGGACCCGGTCGCGCCGTCAGCACCGGTAGTCAAGCCGGTGCCGCCTTTGCCGCCCGCCCCGCCGGCGCCGTTATTGCCGCCGTGGCCACCGTTGCCGCCAGTGCCTGCGGAGCCCGCGGCCGCGTCTGCACCATCACCGCCGTTACCGGCGAGACCGCCGGTGCCGCCCATGCCGCCGGCTCCCCCGCACCCTCGGCTCCATCCGCGTACGAGGCCGCTAACGCTTTGCCGGCGGCTCCGCCATTACCGCCCTGCCCGCCGGACCCGCCTTTGCCGCCATCGCCGCCGGTTCCCCCGTTGACGTTGCCGCCCGAGACTCCGTGGTCGCCGTTGCTGCCGTTACCACCGACACCACCGCCACCGCCCATGCCGCCGTCACCACCATCGCCGCCCTGCCGGCCATGGCTCCACCCGAACCGCCGGCACCACCGGTACCGCCGGTCCCACCGGTAGAACCGTCTCCCCCGGTTTGTCCGCCCGGGGCGAGGAAGCTGATACCGCCCTGACCGGTGCCGCCGTCGCCGCCCTTACCGCCGTTGCCGTACAGTCCGCCGTCACCACCGTCTCCGCCGGCAGCGCCCTTGCCGCCGATCATGACGGAATCGGCGCCGCGCCCGCCGTTGCCGCCGTTGCCGCCGGATGTGGTCGTGGTCCCGGATGCGCCGTCCGTACCGGTGGTGGAGCCACTACCGCCGGTCCCGCCCGCGCCGCCGGCGCCGTTGTCGCCGCCGTCCCCGCCGGTGCCACCGATGCCATTGCCGCCATTGGCAAACGTGCCGGCCGCGCCGGTGCCGCCATCACCCGCGAGCCCTCCGGCACCACCTTTCCCGCCGGCCCCGCCCACGCCTTGGACACCGTCGGAATATCCGGCCGCCTGCGCATGACCGGCCAGCCCACCGTTACCGCCCTGGCCGCCGGCACCTCCGGCCCCGCCGTCACCGCCGCCGCCACCGTTGGGGTTCGGGCCGGTGACCCCGTCCGCCCCGCGCGAACCGCTACCTCCCGAGCCCCCCTGGCCACCATGACCGCCGGCACCACCGTCTCCGCCGTGACCCGCCATGGCGCCGCCCATCCCACCGGCGCCGCCTTCGCCGCCGGACCCGCCGATGCCGCCGCCACCACCGTCTTGTCCGGGTGGAAAGACGATCGAGAACCGCTCGCACCCCCCATCCCATCGCCGCCGGCGCCACCGGCGCCGCCGTTGCCATACCTTCCGCCGTCACCCCCCGCCCCACCAGAAGCACCGGAAATGCCGGTGCCATAGCCATCCGCACCACGACCGCCATTACCGCCGTTGCCGCCGGTGGTCGGGCTCAGCCCGCCCGCGCCGGCCGCCCCGGCGCTGGATCCGGCACCCCCGGCTCCGCCGGCGCCGCCGCTGCCCGGATCACCCCCGTGACCGCCGTTCCCGCCCGCACCGGTGCCGCCAAAGAACGTGCCGGCGGCGCCGTCTCCACCGTTGCCGGTCCCGCCACCGGCTCCCCCGTCGCCGCCGGCTCCACCCGCGCCCTGCCCACTCAAGAAGCTGATCCACCCGCCCCGGCCGCCGGCGCCACCAACCCCACCGGCGCCTCCGTCGCCACCATTACCGCCGTTGCCGCCCGCACTGCCCAAAGTCACCGCGTTGGCACCAGAACCACCGGCACCGCCGCTACCGCCAGAGCCCACAGAGCCGCCGGCCCCACCACCGCCGACCAACCAGCCACCGCGCCCACCGGCCCCGCCGTCACCGGCGTCACCGCCGCCGCTGCCGGCGTCACCGGCCCCACCCGAAGCACCGGCGCCACCGTGGGCTCCGTCACCACCGTGGCCACCGACACCCCACAGGCCGGCCGCCCCTCCCGTGCCGCCATGGCCACCGCTACCCGCGGCGACGCTCACAATGCCAGCACCGCCAGCACCGCCGACGCCACCGGCACCGCCACCTCCACCGTTGCCGTACACCAGACCGCCGAGGCCACCATCGCCACCGGCCCCGCCGCTGCCGGACCCCGCACCGGTACCGCCGTGGCCTCCGACACCACCGGTGCCAAATAGCCGGGCGTTGCCGCCCTGTCCGCCGGCCCCGCCATCGGTGGTGCCGATACCACCGGCACCACCGACCGCCCCGTTGCCGACCAACCCACTGGCACCACCGGCGCCGCCGTTGCCGATCAAGCCCGCCGCGCCACCGGCACCGCCGGCCTGGCCCGCCGCACCCGAGCCGCCGCTACCGCCATTGCCCCACAAGATGCCGCCGGCCGCACCGGCCTGCCCGGTCCCTGCGGCCCCGTCAGCGCCATTGCCGATCAGCGGCCGCCCGAACAATGCCTGAGTGGGAGCATTGACCAGGTTCAGCAGGTCTTGCTCGACGTTCTGCAGCGGCAACACGTTGACCAGTTCGGCGGCCGAATAGGCGCCGACGCCGTTGGTCAGCGTCTGCACAAACTGCTCATGAAAGACCGAAAGCTGCGTGCTGATCGCCTGGTACTCCAGCGCGTGCGTACCGAACAACGCCGCGATCACCGCAGATACCTCGTCGGCGCCGGCGGCCAATATGGTCGTGGTCGACCCCGCCGCCGCCACATTGGCCGCGCTGATCGTCGACCCCAACCGCTCCAAATCCGATGCCGCGACCGCCACCATTTCGGGAGCCACACCCACAAAAGACATCTCGCACCTTCCCGCAACCCGCCCCTGGCCAGCGGTCACCGATACGTCAAAGCCGTGTCAGGCGACACAACACCGCGCCATGGTTGCTGCTCGGGTTACGGGCGGCCAAGGGCAAAATCCCCCCAACCAATGCGCCCACCAATTGCAATGCACAATTGCCCACGCGGGGCTTGCCGGAAAAGGTTGGGTGCGACCTACCGGCCTACCGGACTACCGGCCGGTCGGGCACCGCGTCACCACCGTGTCGCCGCGACCCGACATACAGCGCCCACACGATGATGGGTAGCACAACGTCGATCCACAGCGGAACCCCGATGTTGTCCGGCTCGACGTTGTGCTCAGCTATCCAGAAATAGATGTGGCCGGCGGCATCGCCGAGGTATTGCACGCTGAGCACCACGATCGTTGCCAGCCAGAAGTGGCCTCGAAACCAGTACGCCATGATCCCCACCACGCCGATCGCCAGGTCACCCATGGCGTTCTCCCACTGGAAGCCGCCGTCGCCGCGGGTGTATCCGATCAATGTGGCGATGTGCGGGCCATCAAGGACGTGAAAGCCGGCTCCCAACAGTGAGTTGAACCCCACTACTGCCACCATCCACCACACCATGTGAACGTCGGCGGCCAGTCGGTCCTTGCTGCGCCAGCTTTGGACGAAGCCGCCGACCACCGCAACGAGAACTGCGGCAATCGTGAACATGTCTACCTTCCTCACTCCGTGTGCCTGCTGCGGGTTTCCGGCGCAATGTCCTCATGGCGTGCTGAGGTGCCTCGATGGCAGGCCGACCAAACCGAGCGCGATCGTGCCGTCGTCCCGGATGCACAGACCCGCTAGGTGGGGTCAAAGATACTGAAGTGGTTGATGCCGACGCGCGTGGTGATCACGTGCCGGCGCCGGCACCGCCGCTTCCGCCGGCTCCGCCGGTTCCACCAAACTGTCCGCTGGGGTCGCCGCCGTCTTGGCCGTCGGTTCCCGACTGGCCGCTAACGAACCCGCTCGACCCGCCGTCACCGCCATTTCCGCCGTCACCGCCGCTGCCGGCCGGAGTGGAACCGAAAGGCGGTTGGGAGCCGTTCCCACCGTTGCCGCCGGTGCCGCCCAACCCGCCATCCCCGCCGGGGCCGACCAGACTGTGGCCGCCGCCACCGCCCCTGCCGCCGGGACCTCCATTCTGGCCAAACCCGCCGGCCCCGCCGTTCCCGCCGTCGCCGCCGTCTCCGCCGCCGGCGACACCAAAGCCGCCCTGACCGCCGCCCCCACCCGGGCTGCCCACACCAAAGGCGGAGCTGCCGGAGTCACCGGCGTCGCCTCCGTCTCCTCCGTGGCCGCCAACCCCGGCCGTTCCTACGCCGCCGAGACCGCCCTGGCCGCCCCAGCCTCCCGTAGCGCCAGGAGAGCTGCCGCCGGCCCCGCCGTCCCCGCCGTCGCCACCTTGGGAGCCATCTCCGCCCACGCCACCCGCGCCGCCGGACCCTGCGGCCTCGAAGAGGCCACCGGTTCCACCGAAGCCACCGTTGCCGCCGTCGCCGCCCGCGGCCTGGCTGCCGTCAAGTCCCGATGCGCCCGAGGTTGAGCCGGCACCGCCTTCCCCACCGAGCCCGCCTGCGCCGGCATTGCCGCCAGCTCCGCCGTATTGGCCATTCGCACCTGGGGTGGTGCCGTGAAGTCCGTCGAAGCCGTTACCGCCGTTCCCGCCCATCGCGCCGTCGCCACCAGCACCGCTGCGGCCACCGTCACCGGCAACGGCCCCGCCATCACCACCAGCACCGCCGGCGCCACCAGCACCGCCGTCACCACCGTCAGCACCCGAGGCCCCGAAAGTCACGGCCGAGGTGCCGTCAACGCCGGCCTTGCCATCACCACCGTTACCGCCAACACCACCATCGCCGACCACCCCGCCGTCACCGCCGGCGCCGCCGGCCTGACCCGCAGCGGTGGCGTCGGCGCCGTCGCCGCCAGCACCACCGTCACCTCCGGTTCCGTATGCGCCCGCAGATGCACCGTTGGCGGCGTGGGTGCCATTGCCGCTGTCGCCGCCGAGGCCGCCACTGCCTCCAACGCCTGCGTCACCGCCGTTGCCGCCGTCTCCGGCGTTGCCTGCCTGCCCGCCGGCACCGCCGGAACCGCCGGAACCATGACTGCCGTCGAGGTATCCAGTCGCCTGCGCCAGCCCACCGGCACCACCGGCCCCGCCGGCCCCGCCATCTCCGCCGTCACCACCGGTTTGACCGGCCGCGCCAGCTACGGTGGCATCGGCGCCCGCCGACCCGCTGCCGCCGTGGCCTCCGTCGCCTCCGTCGCCTCCGGTTCCACCGGCACCACCATCACCGGCGTGCAGGCCGCCGGCACCGCCGGCACCGCCAGTTCCGCCGATGCTCCCGGCACCGCCATCGGTGCCGGAGAGCCCACCCGGGCTGATGAACGTGATGCCGGGGCTACCGTCTGCGCCGGTCCCCCCGTTCCCGCCGACACCACCGTCACCGACCAGACCGCCGTCGCCGCCGGCCCCGCCATCACCGCCGGCGCTGCCGGTGGTGACAGCGGCCGCACCGTCGCCGCCGGCCCCGCCATCGCCGCCGTGACCCGGCCCGTCATCGCCGGCGGTGAGACCTTCCATCCCCGCGGTCGAGCCGGCGCCGCCCTGCCCGCCAGCGCCTCCAAGACCTGGGTCGCCGCCGTCACCACCGTCGCCGCCCTTGCCACCGCCGACAATGGCGTCGGCCCCGTCGCTACCGTTGCCGGCCTGTCCGCCCAGACCTCCATCGCCGCCGGCGCCACCGACGCCTTGCATCCCGGTCTGGCCCTCCGGTCCGGCCCGCCTACACCACCATCACCGCCACGACCGCCGGCTCCACCTCGGCCACCATTGCCGCCATCATTGCCATCCGCGCCAGCACCGGCGGCCGCCGCGCCCTCGGCGCCTTTGCCTCCGGCCGCACCGTCACCACCAATCCCGCCGGCACCGCCGGCCCCGCCCGCCCCCTGGCTACCGTCGGCATAGCCGGCCGCCAACGCGTGACCGCCGGCACCACCCTCACCGCCGGCGCCGCCGGCGCCACCGGCACCACCGGCTCCGCCGACACCGCCATCCTGGCCCGCGCCAGCGGCATCGACACCGACCGAACCATCACCGCCGGTCCCACCGACTCCCCCAATTCCGCCGGCGCCGCCGGTAGTGATCGAGTCCGCACCAGCACCGCCGGCGCCGCCGTTGCCACCGCTGCTCGGGGTGGATCCGGTCGCGCCCGTCGCGGCGCGACTGCCGCCAGCGCCGGAACCGCCGGTCCCGCCCGCGCCGCCGGCGCCGGGGTCACCGCCGTTTCCGCCGTTGCCGCCGGTCCCAAATCCAGCACCCGGGTTCACCGCCATGGAGCCGTGCGCGCCGCCGCCTCCATCACCGGGAGTCCCGCCGGTGCCGCCGGCGCCGCCGACGCCGCCGGTACCGTGAGCGCTGAACAGCCACCCACCGGCCCCGCCATTGCCGCCGCCCTCACCCACGCCGTCAGCGACCCCACCGGTCCCACCCGCGCCGCCGTTGCCATACAGCCAGCCACCGGAACCACCGGCACCGCCAGAGCCGCTGCCCACACCACCGCTTCCGCCGGCACCCCCATTACCCCAGAGCCAGGTGTTGCCACCGGCCCCACCGACCGCGCCGGCACCGCCCACCCCGCCGGCGCCACCATTGCCGTAGAGCCAGCCGCCGGCACCGCCAGCTCCACCAGCACCGCCCGCGCCACCCGCGCCGCCCGCCCCGCCGGAGCCGATCAACCCCGCGGCTCCAGCGGCCCCGCCGGCTTGACCCACCCCGCCTGAGCCACCGGCACCACCGTTTCCGTACAGCAACCAACCGGCTCCACCGGCTTGGCCACTACCGGGCGCCCCGTTGGCGCCGTCTCCGATCAGCGGACGTCCAAACAGCGCCTGGGTGGGGGCATTCACCAACCCCAGCAAACCCTGCTCGGCATTGGCCGCCTCGGCCCGCAGATACGAACCGGCGCCGGTGTTCAGGCTTTGCGCGAATCGGTCATGGAAAGCCGCCAACTCTGCACTGATCGCCTGGTATTGCTGTGCGTGGGTGCCGAACAAGGCCGCGATCGCCGCCGACACCTCATCGGCGGCGGCCGACAATACCGTTGTTGTCGCTGCCGCAGCAACCGAATTCGCCTGGGCTATCGCCGAATTGATTCCCGACAAATCCGAAGCCGCCGCAACCACCATCTCCGGCGTCACACTCACAAATGACATTTGCCCCACCCTCCCGTTAACCCACCAGTACCCACGACGATCAACCCTTTGCCAGCGGTTGCCGACAAAGGGAAATGCGAAAAATATACCGCCAGTTCAAGCCCCTGTAGAGCTGGCGACCTACGAGCTGCGCCCCCAACGATCCCGGTTGCTCAAGTGCAGCCCAATGGACAAAAACTCCGAACCCGCCTTAGAAGACCGGCAGAAGTGCACCTACCAATTCACGCCGGTACGTGCTAATGGCGCACCCGAGTTCAACGAGCCTCGCCCGGCACGAATTACCGGCGTGGATATCTGCGGCCGTCCCGCAAACAACAAACGCGCAGCTAAACAACCTCGGATGCGGCGGCAGCACCCGGCGGGCACCGTCAGCCACGGATCGCTGCGACTGTGCCAAGCCCCGCTCTCCCCTACCATCGGGACCGTGGCGAGCCCAAGCAATCCATCACTCTCCCCACGCATGCGCGAGCTGATCCGCCACACCGCGCGCATCGCTCTCAACCCCACCCAGCAATGGCTCGATGAACTCGACCGCACCACCTTGGCCGCCAATCCGGCCCTTTCCGATGATCCCGCCCTGATCGAAATCATCAGCCGCGCAAACCGTGCCAACCTGATCCATTTCGCCATTGCCATCTTGCGCGATCCCGGCGGCCCGGTGCCAGCAAACTTCGGGCCCGAACCGCTGCGGATGGCCCAAGAGCTGCTCAACCGCGGCCTGGAGGCGCTCGCCGCCGACATCTACCGAATCGCGCACAACGTGGCATGGGAGCGCTGGACCGACATCGCGTTCGGCCTGACGTCCAACCCCCAAGAACTGCGCGACCTCCTCGATGTGGCGTTCCGCTCTTCCAACGACTTCATCGACGCCACCATTGCGGGCATCCCCGCACAGCTACCCCTGGAATACGATGCGCTGACCCGCGAAGTCAGCGCCCAGCGCCGCAAAGTCGTCGAACAGATCCTCGGCGGCGCCCCCGTCAACCGGGAACGCGCCGAAGCGCAGTTGGGCTATCTCCTGGATCGCGCCCATACCGCCGCCATCGTTTGGTCCGACGAGCCCGACGGCGACCACGGCCAACTGGACCAGGCGGCCGACGCGTTCTGCACGGCGCTCGGCTGTCGGGCACCATTGATCGTGGTCACCAATTCCGCGACTCGTTGGGTATGGGTGAACGACGCCGCCACCCCGGTCGGAGACCGTATCCAACAGGTGCTCACCGACGCGCCAACGGTACGGCTTGCCGTCGGCAACACCAGGCGAGGTATCGAGGGGTTCCGACGCAGTCACCGCGACGCACAGACGACGCAGCGCATGCTGACCCGGCTCGGCGCACCCCAGCGCACCGCCCACTTTGCGGACACCCAAATGGTCGAGTTGCTCACCCAAGACCTAGAGGGTGTCGACGAGTTCATCGAATGCACGCTCGGGGAATTCCAGTCGGCCAGCCCGGTACTGCACGCCACCTTGCTGACCTACATCAACCAGCAATGCAATGCCGCACGCACCGCAAAGGCCCTCTACATCCACCGCAATACGCTGGTGCACCGGCTCGAGACCGCGCACCGACTCCTGCCCCAGCCGGTCGAGGCGAACATCGTTCACATCGCCGTGGCACTGGAAGTCCTACAGTGGCGCAGCGATCGGGATGGCGATTCCCTTCGGGCCATCACCTAAGCCCGGGCACCGGGACTACTCCTCGTCGAGCTCCGCCAGCACCTCATCGGACACGTCCACGTTGGTCCACACGTTCTGAACGTCGTCGCTTTCTTCCAGCGCGTCGACCAGCTTGAAAACCTTGCGGGCCCCGTCGACGTCCACCGGCACGGTCACCGACGACTGAAAGCCCGCCTCGGCCGATTCGTAGTCGATGCCGGCATCCTGCAGCGCGGAGCGTACCGCGACCAGTTCACCCGGTTCGGAGATCACCTCGAAGCTGTCCCCGAGGTCGTTGACGTCCTCGGCGCCGGCTTCCAACACGGCCGCCAGCACGTCGTCTTCGGTCAGACCGTTCTTCTCCAGGGTCACCACGCCCTTGCGGGAAAACAGGTAGGACACCGACCCCGGATCAGCCATGGCGCCGCCATTGCGCGTCATCGCCACCCGCACCTCGCTGGCAGCGCGGTTGCGGTTGTCGGTCAGACACTCGATCAGTACGGCCACACCGTTGGGCGCGTAACCCTCGTACATGATGGTCTGCCAGTCCGCCCCACCGGCCTCTTCACCGGCACCGCGCTTGCGGGCCCGCTCGATGTTCTCGTTGGGCACCGAGCTTTTCTTGGCCTTTTGGATGGCGTCGTAGAGGGTGGGGTTTCCCGCCGGGTCACCGCCACCGACGCGAGCCGCGACCTCGATGTTCTTGATCAGCCGTGCGAACATCTTGCCGCGGCGGGCGTCGATGACGGCCTTCTTGTGCTTGGTGGTGGCCCACTTGGAATGGCCGCTCATCGCCGTCCTATCTCAAATCCTTTGAATGATGGCTAGCCGAGTCTACGTGGACGGCCGATCCGCTGACCCGGCCGGGAGACGCAATGCGGCGGTGGCCGCGCTGTGCCGTCGCCCTGCCCAATCTGGTGCATCCGGAGACACCATCCTCACTCGAAACAGCGCCGTTGGGCCCTCGAACGCGCTAGGTTGAGCTTTCTGGCGGATGTTCGGATTCCGATGGCCCCGTGAGCGGACCGTCTTGGCCGGTCACCGCGATGTATGTGTGAGGCGGCCGATGTCGTACATGTTCGCGGTACCCGACACGGTGGCGGCGGCCGCCGATTTGGCCGGTATCGGCTCGACACTCAACGCGGCCACTGCGGCGGCAGCGGCCCCGACCACCGGGGTGCTGGCCGCCGGGGCGGACCAGGTGTCGGCTGCGGTGGCAGCGCTGTTTTCTGGCCATGCCCTGGACTATCAGGCGCTGAGCACCCAGGTGGCGGCGTTTCACACACAATTCGTGGAGGCCGTGACCGGTGCCGGCAACGCGTATGCGGCCGCCGAGGCGGCCAATGCCTCGCCGTTGCTGGGCATATCGCAAGACATGCTGAATGCGGTCAATGGACCCACCGAGGCATTGTTGGGGCGACCGCTGATCGGCAACGGCGCTGACGGGACGGCTCCGGAGCAGGCCGGCGGCGACGGCGGTCTGTTGTATGGCAACGGCGGCGCCGGCGGGCCCGGCGGTGCCGGCGGCAATGCCGGGTTGATCGGCAACGGCGGGGCGGGCGGCAGCGGCGCGGCCCTCGGCCTGTTCGGCGACACCGGCGGCAACGGGGGGCTACTGTTCGGCAACGGCGGCACCGGCGGCGCCGGTGGCGAAGGCGGGAATTCGGCAACCACCGCGGGCGTCGGGGGTGCCGGCGGAGCCGGCGGGCTGCTCGTCGGTGCCGGCGGCCACGGCGGCACCGGCGGCACCTCGGCAAGTGGTACCGGCGCGACCGGTGGCAGCGGCGGGGCGGGCGGGCTGTTGTTCAGCCCCGGCGGCGCCGGCGGCGACGGTGGAGCCGGCTTCAGCGGTGCCGACGGCGGCGCTGGTGGGAACGGCGGGGCCGGCGGGTTGCTGTTCGGTACCGGCGGTGGCGGCGGCGAAGGCGGTGCCACCAGCCCGTCATCGAGTACCGGCAACGGTGGCGACGGCGGTATTGGCGGTACCAGCGGGCTGTTCGGCACCGGCGGCACCGGAGGCGCCGGTGGCGCCGGTGGCGCCGCGGCAAACGCCACGGGCGGCAACGGCGGGGCCGGCGGCGGCGGATTGTGGTTCGGCAACGGCGGCGCGGGCGGAATCGGCGGCTTCGATGCCCACGGAGACGGCGGCGCCGGCGGCAACGCCGGCATCTACGGCGGCAATGGCGGGGCCGGCGGCACCGGCGGCGTCGGGGTTGGTGGAAACCTCTTTACCGGCGGGCAAGGCGGCGCGGGCGGCAACGCCGGCTTGTTGGCCGGCAACGGCGGGGCCGGCGGCACCGGCGGCGACGCCGGGATGTTCGGCAACGGCGGTGCCGGTGGGGCCGGCGGCCACGGCGGCTACGACGATTCGGGCAGCGGTGGCCAGGGCGGTCATGGCGGGGACGGCGGCGCGGCCGGGACGATCGGTAACGGCGGTGACGGCGGCACCGGAGGCGACGCCCTGGTCAGCGGCGGCACCGGCGGCGACGGCGGTGACGGCGGCGACGCTCGGGAAATCGGTAACGGCGGTAACGGCGGCAACGCCGGGGCCGGCGCTACCGCGGGCAACGAAGGCACCGGCGGCACCGGCGGACAACTGATCGGCGTGAGTGGGACCGACGGGTCGACGTAGCCGGCGGTTGGGGCCGAACTTGTTGGCTAGGCCTTGCCGTTGACGATATCGACGAACAACCGATGGATGCTGCGGTCGCCGGTCACCTCCGGGTGAAACGCGGTTGCCAGCACCGAACCCTCCCGAACCGCGACGATATGGTCGCCGGCCCGGGCCAGCACCGTCACCCCAGCACCCACGCGCTCGACCCAGGGCGCCCGGATAAACACCGCGCGCACCGGATGATCAAGACCCGTGAACGCGATATCGCCTTCAAAAGAGTCGACTTGGCGCCCGAAAGCGTTGCGCCGCAACGTCATATCGATCCCGCGCAGTGGCAGCGCCTGGCGTCCTCGGACACCGGCGTCCAGGATCTCGCTGGCCAGCATGATCATGCCCGCGCACGCGCCATAGGCCGGAAGCCCGGCAGCCAATCGGGCACGCAACGGCTCGAGCAGATCGAACCCGCACAGCAGGTGGCTGATGGTGGTGGATTCGCCACCCGGAATCACCAATCCATCCACCGCGTCGAGTTCGCTGCGGCGGCGCACGGTCATCGGCTCGGCGCCGGCTTCGCCCAGCGCCGCCAGGTGCTCGCGGGTATCGCCCTGCAGCGCCAGCACCCCAACCCTCGGAATACTCACAACCCGCTCACTTTTCGCCCGGCTGATATCCGCTTGGGTAGCGGGTCAGCCCTTCCTGCATGACCGCGGCCACCAACTCGCCTCCCTGGGTGAAGATCTTGCCGTGCGTAAGTGCGCGACCCCCGCCTGCCGACGGCGATGACTGATCGTAGAGCAGCCACTCGTCGGCCCGAAACCCCCGCATGAACCACATCGCGTGGTCCAGGGACGCCACCTGCAGATGCTCACGCTCCGCCAGGTGGGTGACCTGCGCCGAACCCAGCAGGGTCAGATCGCTCATATAGGCCAAGGCACAGATGTGCAGCACCGGGTCATCAGGCAGCGGGTCGCGATGGCGAAACCACACCTGCTGCTGGGATGCCTTACCCGGTAGCGGCGCGAGCAGGTCCCGCGGCACGATGCGCACATCCCACTCCTCGAACTGCCGGAACCCGGCGTCGTCGAAGACCCGCACCGACCTCAATCCGGGTAGATCGTCGGGCGGTGGCGCCGCCGGCATCGCGTCCTGGTGGCTGATGCCGTTCTGCGCGGTCTGAAACGAAGCCCCCATGCTGAAGATGACCTCGCCGTGCTGAACGGCGTTGACCCGCCTGGTCACAAACGATCCGCCATCGCGAGTGCGCTCGACCAGAAAAACCGTGGGCTCCTGGGCGTCCCCGGAGCGCAGAAAGTACCCGTGCAACGAGTGGACCTGATAGCGCGGGTCGACCGTGCGCACCGCCGACACCAGTGACTGCCCGGCCACATGGCCGCCGAATGTGCGCTGCAGAAAGCCTGATTCCGGGCTGAAGACACTACCGCGATAGATGTTGACCTCGAGTTGCTCGAGATCAAGAATCTCCTCGATTGCCACGAAAGATTCTTACCACCCGCGCTGCGCCAGGCGATGCGGCTGCGCGATCTCCTCCACGTTGATGCCCACCATTGCCTCGCCCAGCCCGCGTGACACCTTGGCCAGCACGTCGGGGTCGTCGTAGAACGTGGTGGCCTTGACGATCGCGGCGGCCCGGTGTTCCGGGGCGCCGGACTTGAAGATGCCCGAGCCCACGAAGACGCCTTCGGCGCCCAGCTGCATCATCATCGCGGCATCGGCAGGAGTGGCGATACCGCCGGCCGTGAACAGGGTGGCCGGCAACTTGCCCGCCCTGGCCACCTCCACGACCAGTTCGTAGGGCGCCTGCAATTCCTTTGCCGCGACGAACAACTCGTCCTCGGACATCGACGTCAGCCGGCGAATCTCGCCGGCGATGGAGCGCATGTGCGTCGTCGCGTTGGAAACGTCACCGGTGCCGGCCTCACCCTTGGAGCGGATCATCGCCGCCCCCTCGCCGATGCGCCGCAGCGCCTCACCCAGATTCGTCGCCCCGCACACGAACGGCACGGTGAACTTCCACTTGTCGATGTGGTGGGTGTAGTCCGCGGGCGTGAGGACCTCGGATTCGTCGATGTAGTCCACCCCGAGGCTTTGCAGGATCTGCGCCTCGACGAAATGTCCGATACGCGCTTTAGCCATTACCGGAATGGTGACCGCCTCGATGATGCCCTCGATCATGTCGGGGTCGCTCATCCTCGACACCCCGCCCTGGGCGCGGATGTCGGCGGGCACCCGCTCTAGGGCCATGACCGCGACGGCGCCGGCCCCTTCAGCGATGCGTGCCTGCTCGGGGGTGACGACGTCCATGATGACGCCGCCCTTGAGCATCTCGGCCATGCCACGCTTGACCCTCGCCGTTCCGGTCTGGCTTGAACCCGACTGAGCCTGCTTGGACGATGCCGGATCTGGCCGGTCCCCACTGGGCTGGGTAGCGCTGTCCACTGTCTTTCTCCTTCAACTGTTGGAGTCTTACTTTAATGGGAACCACAAGCAAGTTTGCGGGACCGCAGTCCCGCCCGATATTCGGACTAGCGAATCGACCGGGGAACATATGCGGTGCGGACGGTCTGGTCGCCTCCCGCGCCGCCGCAAGCGGCGTCGACAATGCGATTGGCCTCGGCCAATAGCTCCCCGAGTTGGCGCGGGTAGACCTGCTCACCGGAGGCGTTGAGCGCGGCGATGTCGCTGACATCACACCAGCGGGCCCCGTGAACATAACGCCGTTCCAGCTCGGTCCGGCCATCCAGGGACGGCTCGAACCGACTGGTGCGGTGCACCAGATAGAACTCCTCGCTGTCGAGCTTGGAACCGTTGAACTCAAAGACCTCGTTACGTCGCCAGATGGGGCCCACCAGGTCGGCGGGGTCGACCCGCAAACCCGTCTCTTCGGCGAGCTCACGCGCCGCGGCCTGGGCCAGCCGCTCCCCCTTGCCCACCTCGCCGCCCACGGTGAACCACCACCGAGGCGCGCCGCCCTCGTCGAACGCCGCGGAGGCCGGGTCCGAACCGCATAGCAGCAGCACCGCGCCGCGGTCATCGAGCAGCACCACCCGCGCCGAGGTACGCCGGCCGATATCGCCGTCGTCGCTGTGCGCCTGCGCCTGCGGCCGCTCGGCGATCTCGAAATAGGCCGGCAGCGGAGCTCGCCCACCAAGACGGAAGGCGCGCACCATGCGCCGCTCGGCCAGCACCAGGGTGTCGCGCACGGCGTCGTTGTGGAATCTGCGGGCCAGCAATACCCGGGCCTCGGCATCGGCGAGTTCGGCCACCAGCGCCGACGGCAACGACGCCGGATCAACCATCGCCAGCGCGGCGGACAGTTCGTTTTCCGCATTCTCTCGTTCGTGTCGCGTCGCCTGCTCGGCGGCGTCGGCCAGCCGCGCCAACCGGCTGCCCTGGGGCGCGCCGCCGTAGGCATCGATCGCGACGGCGCGCGCCACCACGGCCCGGCGCGCCAGAGCACCGTCGAGCGCCTGCCAGGACAAGTCGTAGCGCACGTGCAATCGATCCAGCCGGTTGGCGCGCTGGTATCCCCAGGCCCCGAACACGACCAGCACGACGAGCAGCACGATGCCGGCGACAACCAACCACGTCATCAGCTCGCCACCTGCACCTTGACCCCGGCCCCGGCGACGGTCTCGTAGACCCGCATGATCTGGCTGGCCACCACCGACCAGTCGTAGCGGCGGACCGCTTCAGTGCCCGCCGCCACATAGCGCTCTCGCAGCTCCTGGCTATCAAGCACCTCGATCAGCGCGGCCGCCAGCGCGTCGCTGTCATCGACTGGAACCAGGCTCCCGATCTCGCCATCGCGCAGTACGCGCCGGAAGGCATCCAAGTCGCTGGCCACCACCGGGGTGCCGGCGGCCATGGCCTCAACCAGCACGATGCCAAAGCTCTCGCCGCCGGTATTGGGTGCGCAGTAGACGTCCGCACTGCGCATCGCCGATGCCTTGCCCGCGTCGTCGACCTGACCGAGAAAACGCATGTGCTCGGCCAGCTCACCCGCCTCATCGCGTAGTTCGTCTTCGTCACCGCGGCCCACGATCAGCAGCTGCACGTCGCTGAAGCGCTCCACCAACTTGGGCAGCGCCTCGAGCAGGACACTCATCCCCTTGCGGGGCTCGTCGTATCGGCCCAAGAACAGCACCGTCTTGCCGGGGCGGGGGTATCCGTCCAGACACGACGAGGACGCGAAAGAACCGACGTCGACACCGTTGGGAATTTCGACCGCGTCCGAGCCGAGCGCCTCCATCTGCCAACGCCTGGCCAGATCGGACACCGCGATGCGACCGACGATCTTCTCGTGCATGGGCCGCAAGATGCTCTGGAAGACGGTCAACGTCAGCGACTTGGTGGTCGAGGTGTGAAACGTTGCCACGATGGGGCCCTCGGCAATGTTGAGGGCCAGCATCGACAGACTCGGCGCGTTGGGCTCGTGCAGGTGCAGGACGTCGAAATCGCCCTCGGAAAGCCACTTTTTGACCTTGCGATGGGTGGCGGGGCCGAAGCGCAGCCGCGCCACCGACCCGTTGTAGGGAATGGGAACGGCCTTGCCGCCGGAGACGACATAGTCCGGCAGGGCCGCGTGCGGCGACGCCGGTGCCAGCACGCTGACCTCATGCCCACGGGCCCGCATCACCTCGGCGAGCTGTAAGACGTGTGACTGCACCCCACCCGCCACCTCGAACGAGTAGGGACACACCATTCCAATCCGCATCAGGGCTCCCGCAGCCGCGCGCGGCGGGCATCGGACAAGTCGGCCAACCATTGTGGCTGAAACATGTGCCAATCCTCGGGATGGTCCACGATGTTGGCTGCGAACCTATCGGCGAGCGCCTGGGTGATCGCTTCCACATCACCGCTGCTGCAATCCAGAGCCGGATAGACCTGAAAACCCCAGCCCTTGGGCTCAAACCAGCAGTGGGTCGGCAGCAGGGCGGCTCCCGTTTGGATCGCGAGTTTGGCCGGGCCCGCCGGCATCCGGGTGGGCTCGCCAAAGAAATCGACTTCAACACCGGTGCGGGTCAGATCACGCTCAGCCATCAGGCATACCACCCGGTTGTCCCGCAGTCGCTCACATAGCACCTCGAAGGGCGGCTCCGCACCGCCCGACAACGGAAGTACTTCGAAGCCAAGGGTTTCCCGATAGTCGATGAATCGCCGGTACAACGACTCGGGCTTGAGCCGCTCGGCGACGGTAGTGAAGGTGCCGTGCCGCTGCGCCAGCCACACCCCGGCCATGTCCCAGTTGCCGCTGTGTGGCAATGCCAGCACCACACCGCGTCCCGCGGCCAGCCCGGCATTGAGGTGATCTTTGCCCCCGATGGAACTGTCAATCTGGGCGGCGACCTTACGCAGGTTCATCGACGGAAGCCGAAACGCCTCCCGCCAGTAGCGGGCGTAGGACTCCAGCGACGCGCGCATCAGGGAGTCCGGGACCGCGCCGGCCCGCACCCCGGTTACCCGGGCCAGGTTCTTGCGAAGTTGCTCGGGCCCGCCGTGGCGGGCCGCGTAGTGCGCCCCGGCGTCGAAGGCGTTGCGCGCGGCGAACTCGGGCAGCGCCCGCACCATCCGCCATCCCGCCGCATACGCCAAGTCCGTCGCGTTGCCGACCAGGAGCTGCCGCGGAGCCCTGACCCATCGCAGGCCGGCCGGGGTGGAGATCACCGCTGGGTCTTTCCGGGGTCACCCGACCTCGGATGGCCCTGCGCGTCGTCGTCGCGCACCGGCGCACTGGGAACCAGCAGATCGGTGGCCCCCGGTGAGGTCCACACAGTGTACAACCGTTGTCCGCAGGTGATCACGCTGGTCACCGCCAGCAGCCACATCGCCACCGGCAGCGCCGGCGGCCAGGCGATGAACGGAAAATCGGACACCCCCGCACCGGCCAGTACGATGATCAGCCGCTCCGGTCGTTCAATGATGCCGCCGTCACCACGCAACCCGCTGGCTTCCGCCCGGGCCTTGATGTAGGAGATCACTTGCGAGGTGACCAGGCAGATCAACGTCGCCACCACCAGCAATCGGTCTCGCATGCCGAACGCGACCCACCACAGCAGCCCACTGAACACCGCGCCGTCGCTGATGCGATCGCAGGCCGCATCCAGCACC
The DNA here is from genome assembly GCF_003584745.1 of Mycobacterium pseudoshottsii JCM 15466. NCBI lineage: Bacteria > Bacillati > Actinomycetota > Actinomycetes > Mycobacteriales > Mycobacteriaceae > Mycobacterium > Mycobacterium pseudoshottsii. The sequence goes on along the minus strand of NZ_AP018410.1, from coordinate 2,283,532 downwards.
GCGCCAAATCGGGTGCCGCCGCCCCGTTCCCGTGCCATGGCTCCGTCGAGCATGTCGAAGAGCACGAAGAACCAGACCACGCACGCGCCGGGAAACAGCTTGCCCATCGGAAAAAGTACGAGCGCGCCGGCCACCGAAGCGGTGGTGCCGATGATGGTGACGGCATCGGGGGTCAGACCGATCCGGAGCAAGCCCCTTGCCAGCGGATTGGTGACCCGCGCAAATGCCGCCCGGGACAAGAAGGGCGCCTTGCTCATCGTTGCCTCATGATTGCCGAGCCCATTCGGTCGCCAGCAGCCGCCGGGTGTCGCGCAGCAACTGTGGGATGACCTTGGATCCGCCGATGATGGTGATGAAGTTCGCGTCCCCGCCCCAGCGCGGAACAACGTGCACATGCAGGTGCTCGGCCAGCGATCCGCCCGCCGATGTCCCCAGGTTCATGCCGACGTTGAAGCCGTGTGGCCGCGAGACGTTCTTGACGACGCAAATCGCTTTCTGGGTGAACGCCATCAGCTCGCCGCTCTCCGGCTCGGTGAGGTCTTCGAGCTCCGATACCCGCCGATACGGCACCACCATCAGGTGGCCGGGGTTGTAGGGGTACAGGTTGAGCACGGCGTAGACCAACTCGCCGCGGGCAACCACCAGACCTTCTTCATCAGACAGCCGCGGGATCTCGGTGAACGGCTGCGAGCGCGCGGAGTCCTCCCGCTTGAGCGGAGCCTCGGCGAGGTAGTTCATCCGGTACGGCGTCCAGAGCCGCTCCAGGTGGTCGCGCTCGCCGACGCCGCGGTCCAGGATGGTGCTGTCCTGTGGCTGCGCGCTTTCCTCGTTAGTCACCGTTACTCACCGCTATCCACCTTGACCAGTTCAGCTGTGGGAGTGGCGTTTTCGCGCCGGGATATCCAGTCCACGATCGCAGCTACCGCAGCCTCGCGTGGCACGCCGTTGATCTGCGTGCGGTCGCCGAACCGGAAGCTCACCGCGTCAGCCTGCACATCGCGGTCGCCGGCCAGCAGCATGAACGGCACCTTCTGGTTGGTGTGGTGCACGATCTTCTTGGCCATGCGGTCATCGCTGGTGTCCACCTCGACCCGCACCCCATGTGACTTCAACTGTGCGGCAACCTGTTCCAGGTAGGCGATGTGTTCGTCGGCAACCGGGATGCCGACCGCCTGAACGGGCGCCAGCCACGCCGGGAAGGCACCCGCGTAGTGCTCGGTGAGGATGCCGAAAAACCGCTCTATCGACCCGAACAGGGCACGGTGGATCATGACCGGGCGCTGGCGAGTCCCGTCGGCGGCGGTGTATTCGAGCCCGAATCGCTCCGGGAAGTTGAAGTCGAGCTGGATGGTCGACATCTGCCAGGTACGGCCCAGGGCGTCCTTGACCTGCACCGAGATCTTGGGCCCGTAGAAAGCCGCGCCACCGGGATCGGGTACCAGCTCCAGACCCGATTCCGCGCCCACCTCGGCGAGCACGTTGGTGGCTTCCTCCCAGACCTCATCGGAGCCGACGAACTTGTCCGGATCCTTGGTGGACAGTTCCAGATAGAAGTCGGCCAGTCCGTAGTCGCTGAGCAGATCGAGCACGAACCGCAGCAGCGAACGCAGCTCGTCACGCATCTGTTCGCGGGTGCAGAAGATATGCGCGTCGTCCATGGTCAATCCGCGCACCCGGGTCAGCCCATGCACCACACCGGACTTCTCGTAGCGGTAGACGGTGCCGAACTCGAAGAGCCGCAGCGGTAGTTCGCGATAGGACCTACCGCGCGCCCGGAAGATCAAGCAATGCATCGGGCAGTTCATCGGCTTGAGGTAATAGTCCTGGCCGGGTTTGCGCACCGTACCGTCCGCGTTGTACTCCGCGTCGATCTGCATCGGCGGGAACATGCCGTCGGCGTACCAGTCCAAGTGCCCCGAGGTGTGAAACAGCTGGGCCTTGGTGATGTGCGGACTGTTGACGAACTGGTAGCCGGCTTCGGTGTGCTTGCGACGCGAATAGTCCTCGAGCTCGCGCCGCACAATCCCACCCTTGGGATGGAAAACAGCTAGGCCAGAGCCTATTTCGTCGGGGAAACTGAACAGATCCAGCTCCACACCGAGCTTGCGATGGTCGCGGCGCTGTGCCTCTTCGATGAGCTCGATGTGCGTATCAAGCGCTTCTTGCGACTCCCATGCCGTCCCGTAGATCCGCTGCAGGCTGGCGTTCTTCTGGTCGCCCCGCCAGTAGGCCGCCGAGCTTCTGGTCAGTTTGAACGCCGGGATGTGCTTGGTAGTCGGGATGTGCGGTCCGCGGCACAGGTCACCCCAGACCCGTTCGCGGGTACGGGGATTGAGGTTGTCGTAGGCGGTGAGCTCATCGCCACCGACCTCCATGACATCGGGATCCCCGGACTTGTCATCGACGAGTTCGAGCTTGTAGGGCTCGTTGGCCAACTCCTCGCGCGCCTGATCCTTGGATTCGAAGACCCTGCGGTCGAAGAGCTGCCCTTCCTTGACGATCTGGCGCATCCGCTTCTCCAGCGCCTGAAGATCATCAGGGGTGAACGGCTCGAGCACTTCGAAGTCGTAGTAGAAGCCGTCGGTGATGGGCGGTCCGATACCCAGTTTGGCTTGTGGGAAGAGGTCTTGAACCGCTTGGGCCAGCACATGCGCGGTCGAGTGCCGGATAACGCTGCGACCGTCGTCGGTATTGGCCGCGATCGGGGTGACCTCCGCGTCAGCGTCGGGCACCCAGCTCAGGTCGCGCAGCTTGCCTTCGGCGTCTCGCACCACGACGATCGCGTCCGACGCGCCGCGTCTGGGCAGCCCCGCCTCACCGATTGCGGCGGCCGCCGTGGTCCCGGCAGGAACCCGGATCGGCTGCCGCGGGTCACCGCCGTCGGCTCCTGGGGCGGGTTGTGCGGGGACGCTCATCGGGGTGGTCTCCAAGGTTCGCGAGTGAATGGGCATGTCGAATCGAACGCGACCATGCTATCGGGGCGGAGCTGGTCGAACCCAAGCCGCGTGCTAGGTCCGCGTCGGCGTCTTGGCCGAAACCGGCTCAAGGCTGGCCGGGCTTGAGCCGCACAAACAACGCATCCGCCTCGGTCAGCAGGGTCTGGCCATCGCGCAACCGGCCGGACACGAAGATCTTGCGCCCGTCCACCCGGTCCACTCCGGCGTCGATTTGCAGCTCCTTTTCGATGGACACGATGTTGCGATAGTCGATCTTGAGGTAGGCGGTGCGCTGGCGCCGACTGCCGGTGAGCACCGACGCCGTCAAGCCCAGGAGCGTGTCGAACAACATGCCCAACGCACCACCATGGACCGCGCCATTGCGTCCGAGGTGGAACCGGGCGAAGCGGGCCCAGCCACCGATCCGGCCGTCTTGCGTCTTGCGCGCCGACATCGGGATGGTCGTGACGTTGCCCCGCATCGGCAAGTCCATTCGGCGCCCCGATGGTGACTCCCATTCGTCGGCGTCGAATGGCGCAAGCAGTATGGAGACCCGTTCGAGCAGGTCGGCGGCCTGGGTGATCACCTCGTCAGGCGCGTCGGCGGCACGCGCGTGGTCCTGCACCTTGCGCACCGCATCAATGAACCTGCCGTAGTCCGGTCCGCCCTTGTCGGTTGGCTGCGGCGGATTGAAGCCGCCGCCAGGGTGTTGCGACTGTTCGCGGGTCACCCTACCACCGTATTGCCTGCCGCCAGCCAAATGGGCGACACCGCGGCTGAGACTGGCTAGCCGGGCTCACGGGTCGCCGCCCGCCCCTACCCGCCGTGGGCGGCTCCGGCCACCGACAATGCTTCGAACTCCTGGTCAGAGAGCACAATCTCGGCAGCGGCGACGTTCTCCTGCAGGTGCGCTACCCGCGAGGTGCCGGGAATCGGCAGCATCACCGGCGACCGCTTGAGTAGCCACGCCAGGGCGAGCTGCGACGGCGTCGCGTGATGATCGTCGGCGATCTTGCGCAACGGACCGTCCGGCGCCGCCAGCGGGCCCGAGGCCAGCGGGAACCATGGGATGAATGCGATCCCCTGGCTGGTGGCCGCCTCCAGCAATGGTTCGGCGCCACGCGCGGCCAGGTTGTACATGTTCTGTACCGACACGATCTCGGTGATCTGTTGGGCCGCCTCGAGTTGGTCGACGTCGATCTCGGACAGCCCGATGTGGCGGATCTTGCCTTCGTTCTTCAGGGCGAGCAGCTCGCCCACCTGGTCGGCCAGTGGATAGTTGCGATCGATGCGGTGCAGCTGGAACAGGTCGATGGTGTCCACGCCCAGACGCCGCAGGCTCATCTCGCATTCCTGGCGCAGATAGCTCGGATTGCCCAGCGGCACCCACACGCCTGGGCCGGTACGCAGCAGCCCGGCCTTGGTGGCGATTACCAGCCCGGTGTAGGGGTGCAACGCCTCGTGAATGATCTCCTCGGACACGTAGGGGCCGTAAGAGTCGGCGGTGTCGATGAAGTTGACGCCCAGTTCGGCGGCCCGGCGCAGCACCCGTACGGCTTCGGCACGGTCGGCGGGCGGGCCCCAGACGCCGTCGCCGGTAAGGCGCATCGCGCCGAACCCGAGCCGGTTGACGGTCAGGTCGCCACCCAGGGTCAACGTTGCGGATGCTGCGGCCATGGCTTTCGCGCTGTGAGCACTCATTTTTCCGACCGTACGCCACGGGGCACACCCGATCCGGCGTGGCAAGCTGGGGGTGTGGACCTTCGCGCGCTTTCCGGGCAACAACTGACCTACCCGGAAGTGGGCGCCACCGCGGCCGGACAGTTGCCCCCGGGATACGCCCACCTCAGTGTGTCCGACCAGATCGGCACCGGCCGGAAGCGTTTTGAGGAGGCCGCCCACGCGGTGATGCATTGGGGCATGCAGCGTGGCGCCGGGCTGGCGGTGCGGGCCACCTCGGATACGGTCGCTGTTTCGACGGTGGCGGTGATCCAGATGATGGGTGTGTTGCGCGCGCCGTGCCGCGTGGTCTACGTCATCGACGAACCCGATATCCGCGGATTTGCCTATGGCACGCTGCCGGGGCACCCGGAATGCGGCGAGGAACGGTTTGCCATTCGCTACGACCCGGACACTTCCGGGGTTTTTGCGGAGGTGTCGTCGTTCTCCCGGCCGGCGACCTGGTGGAGCAAGGCCGGTGGCCCGTTTGTGGCACTGACTCAACGCATCATCGCCAAGCGCTACTTGCGCGGGGTGTAGGCGGCGTCAGCCGAGCCGGCGACAACGCGCGGTCACGCCCATCGCGCCAACAGCTCCCGCGCACCCGAGCACATCTGCTCGATCACCTCGCCGGCCGGCGCGCCGTCGGGGATCATCCCAACTCCCTGGCCCGCGTCGACCGGCGCCACCCGCAGGTCTTCGGCCGCGCTGGCAGCGGCCAGCTCGGCACGAGCATCCGCATCGGCGGCCAGTGCCGTCTCATTGCCGTTCCAGCGCGCGACGAAGTCGTTGGTCAACACCCGCGATGGGAACCGCTGAGGCCAGGGCAGGCCGTCGGCGACGTCGAAGACCCGGGTAGTGCTGGTGTCGGTTTCGCGCGCCGCGATCAGAGCCTGACGGCTCGGCTCCCCCGTCAGCGCCTCGGGGCACGCCGCCAGACGCGTGCCTACCCAGGCCCCCGCGGCACCGGCGGCCAGCACCGCGGCCAGGCTTCGGGGCGAGGCGATGCCGCCGCCGGCCAATACCGGCACCGAGACCGCGGCCAGGACCGCGTCGAGCAACGGCAGCGTTCCCAGCCGCACCTCGCCATGGCCACCCCCCTCGGCTCCGCGCGCCACCACGATGTCCACCCCCGCATCGGCGGCACGCCGGGCCCCCACAGCGTCGTAAACCTGTGTGACGGTGTGGATTCCGGCGTCACGGGCCGGGCCGACCCATGACCAGTCGGTGCCGAAACTGACCGACAACAGGGCGGGCCCGGCGGCAAGCGCATCCTCGAGCAGCCCCGCCTCACTGCGCATCACCCAGTCCACCAGCCCGATCCCGAACCTGCCGCTGACCTGCCGCAATTGTTCGGCCAAGGCAGCCCGGGTGGCCCGGCTTCCCATGCCGATCATGCCCAGTCCACCGGCCGCGGTGACAGCGGCGGCGAGCCGGCCACCGGCGACTCCGCCCATTGGGGCGTTGACGATGGGAACCCGCAGGCCGAAGCCCCGTGACCAGCCGGTAGCGAGCACCCCTAGTGGGCGCCGGGCTGGGACTTGAGCACGGTCAACACCACCACCGAATCCTCGATGGCGTGCAACGCGTGCCGCTGCGGCGGAATCGCGACATAGTCGCCCGTCTTGCCGTCCCAGGCGTCATCGCCGGTGGTGAGGCGCACATGTCCCTGTAGCACCTGCAGGGTCGCCTCACCCGGGCTGTCGTGTTCGCCGAGATTGTGGTCGGCCAGCAGTGCCAGCACGGTCTGGCGCAATTCGTGGGCGTGTCCGCCGTGGATCGTGTGGGCGGCCCGTCCGCTGTGTGACTGTTTTGCCTCGGCCAGCTTTTCGGAGGCGAGCGCGGTCAGCGAAAGCGATTCCATCGGTGAGTCCTTTCAGCCGTTCAGTAGCAGTATTCCCGCAACGATCAAGGCGACCACCTTGACCACTTCCAAACCGACGTACACGTAGTGCGCACGGGAGCGGGGCGCATCCAACCCGGCCAGCACCTGATCGGACCGGCGGGTCAGACGGGGACGCACCGCGAGCAACTGCACCGCTAGCGCTGCGACCACGACACCGAACGCCACGATAATCCGCAGCGGCGCCGGGCCCGACACCGCTATTGCCGCCAGGACCAGCGCGAAGACGACCTCAACGATATTGAGCGCGCGGAAGACCAACCGGCCGATGCCAAGCCCGATCTGCAGCGTCACGTGCGGCGCCCGGAACTTCAGCGGAGCTTCCAGAAACGAGATGGCCAGCACCATGCCGAGCCATATGAAGGTGACGGCGATTTGGGTCGCCGCTGCGGTGCTCAACTGAGGGCTCCTTCCGGCGAAAGGTGGGCCAAGCAAAGATCCGGTTCGACAAACGGGTCGAGCCGCTCGACGGTGACGGGCGCCCCCCAACTTTCCAGCGCCCCGCGCATGAGGCCCAAGTGAATTGGACACACCACGCCCGACCGGTTCTCGGCAAGTTCCAGAAACGGGCAGTGTCGCAGGGCAACCTGTTGCTGTCCGTCGGAGACTCGGCGCTCGGGAGCGAACCCGAGTCCGTCGAGGACGCCGACCAAGTGATCGATCGATTTCTCGGCGCTGTGCGCGGTCGTCGGGGCTTGCAGACGTTCGCCCCAGGCGCGGCCGGCGGCCAGCGCCTTGTCAACCGAATCGCTCTCGGCGGCAAGGCCGTTGCTGAGGATCTCGGCGAGGAGCTGGTAGTGGCGAGCGCCACCGCGGTCCATCTGCTGGACCGCCCGGAACATCAGCGGCGGGCGTCCGGGGCCGCGACGGCTGGGCTGCACGCGCTCCACCTGACCGTCATCGACCAAGCCGTCGAGGTGGAAGCGCACGGTGTTGGGGTGCACTCCCAGGTGCTCGGCGATCGCGACAATGCTCAGCGGATGGCCGAGGGCACGCAATACCCGCAGCACCGCGCGGCGACGCCCCGCCGGCTCCCCGCCCATTCTGGCGATCCGACCCTCTCCCATTTAAGAATCTTAAGCATCTGCGGCTTGAGGATGACCCGCCACGAGTGGCGTATCAACACCCAGTCGGCCAATCTTGGCAGCCCCGCCCGGCGAACCCAGCGGCCCGTCCCGGCCGGGCAGGGTTTCGGTGAAAAACGCCACGTTGTCGGCGAGATGCGGGTGCAGCTCCTGCGGCAGGTCGTCCTCGTAGTAGATCGCTTCGACCGGACACACGGGCTCGCAGGCGCCACAGTCCACGCATTCGTCGGGGTGGATGTACAGCGAGCGCCCACCCTCGTATATGCAATCGACCGGACACTCCTCCACACAGGCCCGATCCGTCACATCGATGCAGGGTTTTCCGATCACATACGTCATGGTTCCGGAGTTTATACAACATGATTTGTAAAAACTAGCGAGGCGGCAAAAGTTCTGTCCGACAACGTACTTGACGTCCGGATCGACGCAGTGACGGCGCGCCACCTCAACCGCTACGATTAAACGCCATGGGCCCAGTCTCCACGACACGGAGTGGAAGGGATTGCATGGGACGCTCACGTCACATCGCGCACTGGGACCCCGAGGATGTCCAGGCGTGGGAAGTCGGCAACAAGGCCATCGCCCGGCGCAATCTCGTCTTCTCCATCGCCACCATGCATGTCGGTTTCTCGATCTGGACCCTTTGGTCGGTAATGGTGCTGTTCATGCCGCAGTCCGTCTACGGCATCTCGGCCGCAGACAAGTTGCTGCTGGGCGCCACCGCGACGCTGGTTGGCGGCTGCGTGCGGATCCCCTACGTGATGGCCACCGCCCGATTCGGTGGCCGCAACTGGGCGACGTTCTCGTCGTTGGTACTGCTGGTGCCCACCGTCGGAGCAATCGTGCTGCTGGCCAACCCCGGACTGCCGCTGTGGCCATACCTGGTCTGTGCCGCCCTGAGCGGCCTGGGCGGCGGCAACTACTCCGCATCGCTGGCCAACGTCGAAGCCTTCTACCCACAACGGCTTAAGGGCGTAGCTCTAGGCCTCACCGGAGGGATCGGCAATCTGGGGGTGGCCGCCATCCAGGCGGTCGGCCTGTTGGTGCTGGCGACCGCGGGCCATGAAGCTCCATATTGGGTGTGCGCCGTCTACCTGGTGCTGATCGCCATCGCCGGCCTCGGCGCGGCCCTGTTCATGGACAACTTGACCCACGTGATCGAGGTCGGGCACGTGCGATCCGTTCTCGCGGTGCCCGATACCTGGGGCGTCTCGTTTCTCTACATGTGCGCCTCCGGCTCGTTCATCGGCTTCGCCTTCGTCTTCGGTCAGGTGCTGCAGTTCAACCTGCTGGCCGGCGGGCAGAGCACCGCACAGGCGTCGCTGCACGCCGCCGAGATCGCCTTCGTCGGTCCGCTGCTGGGGTCGCTGGCGCGCATAGTCGGCGGCAAATTGGGCGACCGCTTCGGTGGCGGCCGCGTCACCCTGGGGGTCTTCGTCGCCATGATCCTCAGTGCCGCACTGCTGGTCGCAGTCAGCACACACGCCGACCTCAACCACGGCGCCGGCGGGCGCATGACAGCTGCGACGCTGATCGGCTATGTGAGCGGCTTCATCGCGTTGTTCATCTTCTGCGGGATGGGCAAGGGAACCGTGTTCAAGCTGATCCCGTCGATATTCGCGGAGCGTAGTCAGCACCTGGACATCAGCGATATGCAACGCCGCCAATGGGCACGCATCATGTCGGGGGCACTGATCGGGTTCGCCGGCTCGGTGGGCGCACTGGGCGGCGTTGGGATCAACCTGGCTCTGCGCCAGTCATATGTGCACAGCGGCACCAAGACGCCGGCCTTCTGGGCGTTCCTGGTGTGTTACCTCTGCGCGGCCGCGCTGACCTGGGCACGGTACGTGCGCCCACGCAGCCCGGTTGACTCGGCGCCCCACAAACCTAACGAGGATCCGCAGCTCTCCGGTGCTGCCGCCTAGGCGCACGGTGGATACCTCGGCATGCATACTGGACCCGACCTGCAGGTCTTGATCCGCGCTGTCCGGGATCGGCCGGCCGAGTAACAAGGAGGGCATCATCGACCCGTATTCCGCCTCCGCGCTCTGGCATTGCACCGCCCATCCACGGCGCCCGCTGGTTGTGGGCCTACCGACCCGACCCACCGCCTGATGGCCGGCACTCAGGGCGAATCCGGACAGCCCCTCCCGCTGTCGAATCGCAGCGACGACCATCTGCAGGGGCACTGGCTGCTGGCGCGGCTGGGCAAACGGGTACTGCGCCCCGGCGGTGTCGAACTCACCCACACCCTGCTGGCCCGCGCCGACGTCAACCATGCCGACGTGCTCGAACTGGCGCCCGGCCTGGGCCGCACCGCGAGCGAGATCCTGGCCCGCCATCCGCGGTCCTACGTCGGAGCCGAAGCCGATCCCGATGCGGCGAACCTGGTGCGCACAATTGTGGCCGGGCACGGTGACGTGCGAGTCGCCGACGCGGCCGACACCGGATTGCCGGACTCCAGCGCTGATGTCGTCATCGGCGAGGCGATGCTGACCATGCAGGGCGATGCGGCCAAACACGCGATCGTCGCCGAGGCGGCGCGGGTGCTTCGCCCCCACGGGCGCTACGCCATCCACGAGCTGGCGCTGACGCCCGACGACGTGCCCGAAGAAATCAGCACCGAGGTCCGCCAGGCGCTGGCCCGGTCCATCAAAGTCAACGCCCGGCCGTTGACGGTGGCCGAATGGTCCCAGCTACTGGCCGGACACGGGCTGGTCGTCAGCCACGTGGCAACCGCGCCGATGGCGCTGTTGCAGCCACGGCGGATCATCGCCGATGAGGGCCTGTTGGGGGGCCCTGCGTTTTGCCAAGAACCTGCTCACCCAGCCGGCCGCGCGCAAACGAGTACTGATGATGCGCAGCACATTCCGCAAACACCGGGACCGCATGGCGGCGGTAGCCATCGTGGCCTACAAGCCCTCGGCATCGGGCAGTTGACGGCCGTAGCGCCGGCCCCCCGTGCGAGTGACAAACGGCTCTGACCGTGGTGACCGTTCGTCGTTAGAGTCGTGGGTAGCGGCCCGCCAATTCGGCCGAGCCGGCTGACCCGCCAACAAAGGACACGCCATGTCCTCCCAGAACCAACGATTGGGAATCATCGTCGGTATCGACGATTCACCGGCCGCGAAGGTGGCCATCCAGTGGGCAACGCGTGAAGCTGAGCTGCGAAACGCCCCGCTGACGCTCGTTCACGCGATCTCTCCCGACGTCGCGACGTGGTTGAACAAGCCATTGCCGCCCGGCCTGGCCCGCTGGCAGCGCGATCACGGCCACCAACTGGTCGAGGACGCGCTCAAGGTCATCGAGGAGGCCGCCGAGCGCGGCGGTCCCGCGGGGCTGGGTAGCGAAATCGTGCCTTCCGCCGCCGTTCCCGCCTTGGTCGACATGTCCAAGGACGCGGAGATGGTGGTAACCGGTTGCCACGGCAGCGGGCGCTGGCCGGGCCGGCCGCTGGGCTCAGTCAGTTCCGGGCTGCTGCGCTACGCGCACTGTCCGGTGGCCATCGTCCACGACGAGGACGCCTCGGCGCCGGATCGCGCCGCGGCGCCGGTGCTGGTGGGCATCGACGGCTCCCGGGCATCGGAATTCGCCACCGGCTTGGCCTTCGATGAGGCATCGCGCCGCCATACCGGGCTGGTGGCGGCGCATTCCTGGAGTGACGTCGATGTCTCGGAATGGCCGGGAATCGATTGGCCGGCAACGCAGTCGATGGCAGAACAGGTATTGGCCGAGCGCTTGGCGGGATGGCAAGAGCAATATCCCGATGTGAGCGTCAGCCGCGTGGTCGCGCGTGATCAGCCGGCCCGCCAGCTCGTGCAGCGGTCCGGCGAAGCCCAGCTGGTCGTCGTCGGTAGCCGCGGACGCGGTGGATTCGCCGGAATGGTGGTGGGTTCGGTGGCCGAATCCGTTGCCCGACTGGCCCGCGTGCCGGTGATCGTGGCGCGCGAGTCGCCGGCCTAGCCGCGGACCACGAGCACCGAGCACTCGGCGTGCCGAAAGATCGGGTGTCCGGATGGCCCCACCAGCCGCGCAACCTGATCGGCCTCGTCGGCGCCGATCACCGCCAACTGAACCCGCTCATCGTGATCGGCCAGAAATCGTGCGATGCCCGCCTGGGTGGTGATCGGATAGACGTGCACATCGGTATGGTGCTGGCCCCATTGCTGTACTCGACGTTCAAATTCCCCGTCCGCGGCGTCGGTGAGCTCCTCGGGGCGCCCACCGAGTGCGAGGATCGGTGCTTGGCGCAGTTTCGCCTCGTGGGCGGCGTATTCGATCACCGCGTCGTTGTCGGGCGCGTCGGTCACCCGCACCACGATCCAGTTGATGTCCGGCGGCGGCTGATCCGAGTTCGAACGGATGACCGCCACCGGGCAGTGCGCCTTTTCGGCGAGCTCGGTGGCCGTCGACCCCAGAATGGCTCGCGCGTAGCGGCCGATCCCTACTGAGCCCACGCAGACCAGCTCCGCATCGCGAGACGCCTCGACGAGCACGGCACCCGCCGGCCCGCGCGGGGTGTCGGTCTCCACTTTGACCGGCGCTGCGGTGACTTCGATCGCGGATTGCGCTGCGCGCAGCGATGTCTCGGCATGCGCGAGATCATGCTCGTACTCTTCGGGGGACGAATGAGCCGTCTTGAGCACCGATATCAGCCGCAACGGCACGCCGGCGCTGACCGCCTCCGCGGTGGCCCACAGCACTGCCGTGATACCCGCCGGTGAACCATCGATGCCAACGATGACCGGTTTCATGTCATTGCCCCTCTCCGGCACTGCTCACGTTCGGTAATCCACCAGATGGCCAATCAACCCGCGTTGGAATACTTTTCGTGCTGATCAGCGGAGTCCGCCGTGGCCCCCGGCCCGGCAAGCCGGTAGACGTTGATCAGCCGTGCGATGTCGCTGGCGGCGACGATGCCGACCACCGCACCGCCGTCGAGGACCAGCGCGCGGCTACCCCGGCCCGCCGGCGCCATCCGCTCGAGCAGCGTCGTCAGCGGCTCCTGCGGCGTTGCGGTGGGCACGTCATGCAGGGGTAGGGCGATTTCGCGGACCGTTGTGCCGCCTCGCCGCTCGGGCGCCAGCTCGCGCAGCTGCCGCAGGGTGACCAGACCCGTGATCGATCCATCCCGCTCGGTGACCGGGTAGGCCGAGTGCCGGTCGCCAAGCACATAGCGCGCAATGAACTCGTCGACGTCGATCCAGCCGGGAGCGGTATGTGGATGCGCGGTCATCGCGTCCGCGACCCGCAGGCCGGTAAAAAGCTGCTGAGTCGAGATCCGGGTTTCCTCCTCGCGGGCGGCGGCGAAGATGAACCAGCCGATGAAGGCCAACCACACACCGCCGACCAGGCCGCCGGCCACAAACTCCGCCAACCCCAAGATGATCAAGATCAGCGCGACCACCCGTCCGGCCCGCGCCGCACCGATTCCGGCGCGCACGATATCGCCGTGGCGTCGCCACAGGTAGGCCCGCACCAGCCGACCTCCGTCCAGCGGCGCCCCCGGCAGCAGATTGAACAGGCCCAGCATCAAATTGACCGCGGCCAGCCACCAGACGACGCTGACCACCAGATCCGGGGTTCGCACCATCGCCAGGGCGACGGCCACCGCGGTGAACATCGCGGACAGGGCCAGGCTGGTGGCTGGGCCCGCGAATGCGATCCGAAAAGCCGCCTTTGGAGTTTTGGCTTCCCCGCCCAGGGTGGTCACTCCCCCGAACAGCCAGAGCGTGACGTTTCCCACGGGTACCCCGGCCCGCCGCGCCGCGATGGCGTGCGCGAGCTCGTGGGCCAACAACGAGGCCAGCAGCACCAGTGCCCCGCACCCGCCGGCTATCCAATAGACCACCGCGCCATAGCCTTTGGCCGTTTCCGGCAATGTTGTGACCAGACTCCAGGTGAATAGCCAAAGAATGACCAGAACGCTCCAGTGAACCTTCACCGCAAAGCCGGCGATTCGTCCCAATGGGATCTCGTCGCTCACCGCGCTACCTCCAACCTGGCGGATTGCCCTGCAACGCTCACCAACGCGATCCACCTACTCCCGAACGTAGGGCGAGCCGGCGGACTGCGCTAGGGCCGTTCGGCCTTCCGATCGCCGGCCGGCTGCGGCTGGGCCGGGGCCAGACGTTCAACTCGGTGCTTGATTCCCAGCAGCAGACCCCGGGTGCCCAGCGAGATCAGCGGCCTGGCCAGCTCCAGGGCAAAGATCTCCCCCGGGTGGCGCAGGGCGATCCTGGCGCGCGTCAGCAGACGCACACGATCCTCCCAGTGCGGCTGAACGTGAAATGACCAGACCGCGTTCCAGCGTTGGTCCGGCTGGGTCGCGTTGAGCACCAGGTACTTTTCGGGCTCGATCGCAGCGACACGCAACGTCAGTCCGTCCGGCAATCCCAGCCACCCCGGCGGAGCCAGTCGAACCACATCGCCTACCGCAAGGTGTTGCCATTCCGGATGGATGCGATCGGCGTCGTAGCCAAGGCCGGCAAGGTTTTTCAGTCGCTCGCCGCCGTACCAGCCACCCCGGTCCTGCCCCATCTGCAGTAGCCAGGGCCACACGGCCGACACGGGCGCGTCGATGCACAACGCCTCGGTGGTCTGAGTCGCCGGATCCCCCACCAAACTGTCACCGGGCAACAGCATCTGAGCCTCTTGCTTGGTCGCGCCCCAGTTGCGGTAGTAGCGTCGCGCGGCGTAAAGCAGCGCCAACGAGGCTGTGGCTTCAGCAATCCGTTTCGTCGTCGTGCCCATATCCCCAGTCTGCGAGCACGGCATGCTCATTGACCAGGGCCAATGGTCCCCCATGCGCTAGCCGATGTGCCCCGACAGTCGGGGTGGCACGCCCACACAAGATTCCAGCTCGGTCAGGCATTCCTCGGTCAGCGGGATGAGGGTGTCGATATCGGGCATCACCTCGCGGCCCGCGACGTAGCCGAACCCGATCCGGTCAGCGTAGGAACACGTGGTGACGTTGAGCGCCTGACCGTCGTAGACGGTCGACACCGGATACATCTCGTCGACGTGTGCTCCGTTCCAATACCTTTCGGCGCGTGGGCCCCCAACGTGGGAAATCGGAAGGTTGTATCCGGTGCGGATTTTCGGGGTGAACGGCAGCAGCGGAAAGACAACGGTGGCAGCGATGCTGGCCGCCGTGGTGAGCAACGATGCCGCCGATCCCCGCGCGCTCACCCAGTGCTTGCCCTCCGACATCGACCGGTGAATCAGATCCAGGCGCCGGTGCGGATCTGGTAGATCGGTGTCCAAGGGGCACAACCAAAGACCGAACATGTTGGCGTGCTCGTCGGGTGCCGAAGGATGCTCGCGATCACGCACGGTGATCGGGCAGATGGCGACCAGGGAGTGATCGGGCAGTTCGGAATGGGCGAGCAACCAGCGGCGCAGCGCGCCGGCGATCACCGCGGTGACCACGTCGTTGGCCGTGACGTCGGCCGCCCGTTGTATCGCCTCGATGCGGTGCCGCGACCAACTGCCCGCCGCGACGGCGCGCTGAGCGCCCAAGCGGCCGTTGAACCGCGTGTAGGGTGCGGTGAACGGCAGCACCGTTGTGTGCCCGATCAAGCTGTCCCAGACCGTGGATGCCTCCCCGGCGACGACGTGATTGATCAGCCCGATGCCCGATGCCGCGGCACCGGCCAGCGAACGCAGCGGCGCAAAAAGGCGCGCCAGCAGCCCGGTCGAGGTAGACGACGGCGGGTGGTCCAGGTGGCGGTCGGCATAGAAGGGCGGCATCGACCGGCATTCGGGATCGGTGCTCAGCGCCTCGGCGATCATTTGAAAACCCGCCACACCATCGACGACGGTGTGATGCACCTTGATGTAGAACGCGAACCGGCCATCCTCGAGACCATCGATCAGATACGACATCCACATCGGGCGGGACAGTTCGAGCCGCTGCGCGTCCAGCTCGGCGATCAGCCGCCAGAACGCGTCGCGGCCGGCATCGACGCTGCGCCGCTGGCAGTGGTACCCGATGTCGACGGCTTGCGCATCTCTCCAGACCCAGACACCCCCGGTGTCCACGCCACGATGTGGGTATCGGCGCAGCCTCGGATCTATCGGTTCACCACCAGCCAGTGTTTCGCGGTGAAGCTGGTCGACGTAGTCGGCCCCGGAACCGGGTGGCGGTGACAGGATCAGCAGCGCACCGACATGCATGGGGTTGGATACCAACTCCGCGGTCAACATCAATGCGTCCAGCGGATCCAGCGGATGCATCCGGTTCCTCCGCAACTAGGCAGGGCGGTCGCGCTGCTCCGAGGGATCGTCGAGCAGGCCCGACTGCTGCAGCGCATCCTCGACGAACTGCTGCACCGGCCGAGATCGGAAGAACCCGGTATGTCCGCCCGGATACCAGACGATGTCGGGCTTACCCCAGTGTTCCCAAAGCCGGGCTACCTGCCGCCGCGGATGCACCAGCTGGTCGGCGACGCCGGCATAGATGAAGCGCCCGGCCCTGGGCGCCAGCGGAGTCAGGGCGAGCGGCGAGATCATGTGGCCGATGGGTTCGGCCAGCGCCACCGTCTCGCGGCGGGGGTCATCGCGACCAAAACCCGAGTGGCGGCCCAGCAAATCGACCAGATCCGCGACCGGCACACCGAGGATCGCGCAGGTCAGGTCGTCTTCCAGGCTGGCCACCAAGGACGCGATGTAGCCGCCGAGCGACAGACCGTTGATTCCGATCAGCGATTCGGGCTCCTGCATCCGGATCCAGGAGATCAGCCGACGGATGTCCCATACGGCCTGAGCGGTGGCATGGACGTTGTCGAGAACATCTTCGCCCAGATATACCGCGCCCTTGGGCAGGTCACGCGCCCGGGGACCGTGCATCGGCAGCACCGGCATGACGATGTTCAGGCCCAACTCGCGATGCAGCTTCCAGGACCGGAACAGCGCCAGATCGAGCGGGGCACGGCCCATCTCGGTGCCGTGTACGCAGACCAGCCAGGGGCGCGGTTCCCGGTGGCGCAGCAACAGCGCGTACTCGCGATTGTTCGCGGTGTACCCCAGCCACCGTTGGCCACCCGGCTCCCCCGGCAGCGGGGTGTACCCGCTGTCGAAGAACATCCGGTAGAAGGAGCGTTTGCGCCCCTTGACCTTGCGGACCGTGACCTCGGAGGGGGGCGGGGGGTCGGCGAAGAATGTCCGCGGGCGCTGCAGCCAGCCCTGATCGCCGTAGAACTGCAGGGCCAGCGCCACTTCGTCATCGATTCGCTCGAACACGTGTGGATCGCTGACCGGGCGACGCGCCTTGAGCCCCATCAGCGCGATCTCGTCCCGAAACGCCTGGGCCGCCAGGGCGATGGTGGGCCGGGCGATCGGGAGCCCGTCGGAGTCTTGATCGAGGTAGTCGCGCCACGACTCGGCGAAGTAACGACCGGTGTGCACGAAGGGCGTGACCACGCTGCCCAAGCCCCCGAGGCCAATCGGGTTGACTTGCCGGGCCCCTGGGCTTTCCTGTGCGTCATCGCCGGCCGGTTTCGCCATGGCGCTAAAGCTAACAGGTCGCCCAAAACGCCGGTTAGGGTCTTACGTCCCGAGCAGGTCACGGGCACCAACGGGCACCAAAGGACAATTGCCAATCGCCTGGATGACTTTGGGCCCTACCCCGGCCCAGGCAACCGCAGAAACATCGAAAGTGTCATCTAGCGACAGAAGAGATGCGTTATGCACTGCTTGCCAGGCCCACCAGAGATCCCGCTCGTCGGCGATGTTTGCACTGGTGAGAGGTGGTTTGCGTGATGCATCCCACGCTGGCCCACGAGCGGCCCGACATCGCCAAGATCGACAACCGGCCACCATCGGTGGCGCGGATGTTCCTAGACCGCGTGGCCGCCTCCCCGAGCGCCGAAGCGTTCCGCTATCCCCACGGTGACGACTGGGAGAGCGTCACCTGGGAGCAGGTTGGCGAGCGGGTAGGCCGCCTGGCGGCCGGCCTGATCTCGTTGGGCATCGCCCCGCAGGATCGGGTCGCGCTGGCATCGTCGACCCGATACGAATGGGTGCTCGTCGATTTCGCCGTGATGTGCGCCGGAGCGGCGACAACCACGGTGTATCCGACGACCATCGCCGCCGACGTCGCCTACATCGTGGCGAACTCCGGAAGTCGAGTCGTGGTCGCCGAGGACCAGACGCAGGTCGACAAACTGGTCGAACACCGCGCCGAACTGCCCGAGGTGGCCAGGGTGGTGGTGATCGACGGCAAGGGTGATGGCGGCTGGGTGATCACGCTCGCCGAACTCGAACAACTGGGCAAGCAGCTGCTTGCCGACTCCCCCGCCGCCGTGGACCAGCGGGTCGCCGCGATCGGCCCCGACCAGCTCGCCAGCCTCATCTACACCTCCGGAACCACCGGACGGCCCAAGGGTGTGCGGTTGACCCACGGGGCTTGGACGTACACCGCCTCGGCGATCGATGCCCTCAACGTGCTCGGCCCGGCCGACCTGAACTTTCTGTGGCTGCCGCTGGCCCACGCATTCGGCAAGGTGATGCTTTCGCTGCCGCTGCTCATCGGGTTCCCCACCGCGATCGACGGGCGGGTCGACCGGATCGTCGACAATCTGGCGGAGCTGCATCCCACCGTCATGGGGGCGGCGCCGCGCATCTTCGAAAAGGCTCACGCCCGGATCGAGCAGATGGTCGCCGAGCAGGGCGGGCTCAAGAAAGCGGTGTTCGACTGGTCGATCGGTGTGGGCTTGAAAGTCTCGGCCTCCCGGCAAGCCGGCCGCCAGCCCGCACTGCTGTCCAGGCTGGCCTACCAGCTGGCCGACCGGTAGGTGTTCTCCACCATTCGCGAGCGCTTCGGCGGCCGGATCCGCTTCTTCGTCTCCGCAGCCGCGGCCCTGGACCGCAACGTCGCGCAGTGGTTCGACGCGATCGGTATCACCGTGCTCGAAGGCTACGGGCTGACCGAGACCGCCGCGGCGTCGTTCATCAACCGCCCCAACGCCTATCGGTTCGGCACGGTCGGCTGGCCGTTTCCCGCTACCGAGGCGAAGATCGCCACGGATGGCGAGATCCTGCTGCGGGGCCCTGGCTTGATGACGTCCTACCACGACTTGCCCGAGGCCACCGAGGAGGCACTCGACCACGACGGGTGGTTTCACACCGGCGACATCGGGGAGATCGACGCCGACGGCTACCTGCGGATCACCGACCGCAAGAAGGACATGTTCAAGACCTCACAAGGTAAGTACGTCGCACCTGCCGCGATCCAGGTGAGGTTCAAAGGCCTGTGCCCCTACGCGGGCGAGCTGATCGTCGTCGGTGAAGCCAAGCCCTATTGCGTGGCCCTGGTCAGTCTGGACAGTGAAGCGATCACCGAGTGGGCCGCGGGGCATGGATTGGCCGGCAAGTCCTTCGCCGAGCTAACCCGCGACCCCAAGACACGCGAGTTGATCGCGGGCTACATCGACACGCTCAACGCCGAGCTCAACCGGTGGGAGCAGATCAAGAAATTCGCCGTGCTCGACCGCGAGCTGTCCATCGAATCCGGTGACCTGACACCGAGCATGAAGCTGCGCCGCAAGGTGGTTCTGGACAAGTCCGCCGACGAGATCTCGGCTCTCTACCAGCAACCAGCGGGCCAGGCACCCAAGAGCGGCTGAGCTCGCGCGACGAGACAGCAAGTATCACAACAACATAAACGACACAGCGGAGAAGTTTGGCATGCAATCAGATCGCCTCCATTGGCTAACAACTGCGGCTGGTCCATTCGCCTCGGTGTATTTCGATGACTCACACAACACCGCCGATGCCGCCGAGCGGCTGGAAGCGACATGGCGCGACATCCGGCGTCACCTCGACGGTCTGAAGGCCGACGATCAGCTCATCGGCCGGCTCGAAGAGGCGGTGTGCAACCACCGCCCGGCCGTCGGGCGGCGGGGCCGGGCGGTGGTGGCGACCAGCGACAAGGTGCTGGTCAACGAACAGCTCATCAGCCCACCGCCGGTAACCGTGGTGCGGCTGTCCGAGTACCCGTACCTGGTGCCGCTGATCGACCGCGAGATTCGGCGACCGACCTACGTGTTCGCGGCGGTGGATCACGCCGGCGCCGACGTCCGGTTGTATCGCGGTGACACGTTCAGCTGCACCAGCATCGACGGCGGCGGCCACCCCATCCACAAACCGGCCACCGCCGGCTGGAAGGGCTATGGCGACTTTCAGCACACCGCCGAGGAGGCCGCCCGGATGAACTACCGTGCCGTCGCCGACCACCTCACCCAGCTGGTGGACGAGGCCGACCCCGAGGTGGTGTTCGTCTCCGGTGAGATCCGATCCCGCTCCGACCTGGTTGCGGCACTGCCGCACCGGGCGGCCCAGCGAGTGTGGCAACTACATGGCGGCGCACGCAACAGCAGCATCGGTGAGGACGAGATCAACGAGCTCACCCTTGCCGAGTTTGCTCGCCGGCGAGACACCGAAATGGCCGAGGTGACACAGCGGTTCGAAGCGGAGCTGGGGCGGCGTTCGGGGCTGGCAACCGAGGGACTGTCAGCGGTCTGCGCGGCCCTGCGCAACGGCGAGGTCGACACCCTGATCGTCGGTGAGCTGCGCGACGCCACGGTGGTAACCGGGGCCGCGCTCACCACGATCGCCCCCAACGCCGACGTGCTGTCCGAGCTCGGCGAGCCCGTGGTGCGGATTGCCCGTGCCGATGAAGCGTTGCCATTCACCGCGATCGCGGCCGACGCCTCGCTGGTTCGAGCCGATGGTCAGATGGCGCCCGCCGACGGGGTGGGCGCGCTGCTGCGGTATCCGGCAAGCGACAGATTGGCCAGCCAGAGTTCGTAAGGCCTGACGGGCGATCTCGCGGGCGTAACGCCGTGGCGAACTCTGGCGTGACATTCGGCCCTGGCGTTACGCTCGCGTTGGTTGAAGGACACCCGAGGTATGAGGCAGTTCAGCGATCGCATCGACGCCGGCCGCAAATTGGGCCGCCGGCTGGAATTCCTACGTGGTCAAGACATTGTGGTGCTGGGTCTGCCGCGAGGCGGTGTCCCGGTGGCCTTCGAGGTAGCCAAAGCCTTGCACGCGCCACTTGATGTGCTGCTGGTGCGCAAGCTCGGTGTGCCGCTGCATTCCGAGCTGGCCTTCGGCGCCATCGGCGAGGGCGGCGTGCAGGTGATCAACAGTGCCGTGGTGCACGAGGCCGGGCTCGGAGAACAGGAGATGGCCGCGGTCGAGACCGCGCAGTGGGCCGAGTTGCAGCGCCGGGTGCAGCGCTACCGTGGCGATCGCCATCCGATCCCGCTGCGGGGCCGGATCGCGGTGATCGTCGATGATGGCGTCGCGACCGGAGCCACCGCCGCGGCCGCTTGCCAGGTTGCGCGCGCCCAGGGCGCCAGCCGGGTCATCCTGGCCGTTCCCATCGGTGCTACCGATACCGCACCACGATTCACTGAATACGCCGACGAGGTGGTGTGCCTGGAAACGCCCACGCCCTACTTTGCCGTCGGACAGGGATACGACAACTTCACCCAGACCTCCGATCAGGAGGTGGTGACGCTACTGGATCGGGCCCGTAGCGAATTCGGTGCGGGCCATCAGCCGCCAGTTCCTGCGCGGCGAGACGATGAGGTTCGGGTATTGGCGGGCCCGGTCTCGGTGATCGGGCGCCTCACCATTCCCGACCGCCCCACCGGAATCGTCGTCTTCGCCCACGGCAGCGGCAGCAGCCGCCACAGCCCGCGCAACCGCTACGTGGCCGAGGTACTCAACCAGGCCGGCCTGGCGACTCTGCTGCTGGATTTGCTGACGCCCGAGGAAGAACACAACCGCGCCAACGTGTTTGACATCGGATTACTCGCCCGGAGATTGGTCGGCGTCACCGGGTGGCTGGCGGCACAACCGGACACCACGGCGCTGCCGGTGGGATTCTTCGGGGCCAGCACTGGCGGCGGCGCGGCTCTGGTCGCGGCCGCGCACCCCGGCGTCAAGGTGCAGGCGGTGGTGTCCCGCGGCGGGCGGCCCGATCTCGCGGGCGATGCGCTGCGCGAAGTGCACGCTCCCACGCTGCTGATCGTCGGTGGTCGTGACGAGGCCGTCCTGGAGTTGAACCGGCAAGCGCAAGCGGCGATCCCGGCGCCGTGTGAGCTTGTGGTGGTTCCCGGTGCCACTCACCTCTTCGAAGAACCTGGCGCCCTC
Source organism: Mycobacterium pseudoshottsii JCM 15466 (assembly GCF_003584745.1). Taxonomy (NCBI): domain Bacteria; kingdom Bacillati; phylum Actinomycetota; class Actinomycetes; order Mycobacteriales; family Mycobacteriaceae; genus Mycobacterium; species Mycobacterium pseudoshottsii. Next base: position 2,261,723 of record NZ_AP018410.1, on the reverse strand, counting down.
GAGCAAGTGGCGACACTGGCGCGTGATTGGTTCCTCGGCCACCTGCGCCATCACTAGTCAGCGCTCGCACGCGCTGCGATAGCCGGCGATTCAGTGGTGGAGGCCGGAAGCCGGCTCGTGCGTGCTGGCTTGGATGTCGGCCGACGTCGCCGCAAACAGCTGATTGGCCAAGTCGGATAACGCTCGGGCGATCGCGAGTTCATCGCCGATCTGAGCCACCGGCTCATCGGCCGGGTCAAGCCTGGCCAACCCGATACCAACCAGAGTCTGGTCGCCCCAGACCAGTCGCGCCTTTGCCCGGGTGCGCTCGTCGCGCTCTTCGATCAGCACATCCACGTGGCAGGACTTGGCGTTGGTGGTGTTTCCTGTCATCGCCGTCTCCTTTGTCTTGCAGACACATTCGATGCCACCACCACCGAACCCACCGGCAGTAGGGGCAAAGGTCACGAGACGCCGGGATGTCCAGCGACCATCACGGAACAATCTCTCCGGTCTGGCCGTTGCTGCCGGGCACCCCGAGAAGGCCGTCGAGACCGGTGTCGCCGCCCGTACCACCGGCCGCACCGCCGGCGCCGCCCTGACCACCCAGTGCCAAGTCACCACCGGCGCCGCCGGTACCACCGGTCTGGGCCGTGCCGCCGTTGCCACCACTGCCGCCGGCACCACCCTGGCCGCCCTGCCCGCCGGTACCGCCGGCGCCGGTAGCGCCGGTCGAACCAGCCCACCCGATCACGCCGCCGGCGCCACCGCTGGCGCCGGTAGTGCCGCCGGCGCCGCCGTCGCCACCGGTGCCGCCGTCGCCGCCGAGCACGCCATTGGCACCGATGCCACCGGTCGTCGTTCCCGAAGTGGTGGTGGCCGCGCCGCCGATACCGCCGTCCCCACCGGCCCCGCCGATGCCTCCGATTCCCCCGACGCCGCCGATACCGCCGGCGCCTCCGTTGCCCCCGATCCCGATGAACCCGGCCGCGCCGCCGGTGCCGCCGGCACCTCCAGCACCACCGGTCCCGCCGTTGCCACCGAGCCCTCCGACGCCTCCGACAGCGCCGTCGCCTCCGGTCGCCGCGGCGGCATCGCTGAAGGCTGCCCCACCGTCGCCACCGATACCGCCCGCATAGCCGGCCGCTCCGGTGCCGCCGTTGCCGATGAACATCCCGCCACGCCCACCGTTGCCGCCGGCACCGCCGGTGTCGCCATTACCGCCAGTTGCCCCCTGCAGCGTGCTACCGGCACCACCGATCCCGCCGTTACCACCTATCGCAGCACCGCTGATGGTGTTGTTCCCGAAGCCGCCGTCACCGCCGGCACCGCCGTCGCCGCCGCCGGTTCCACTGTCGGCACCAGCACCACCGTCGCCGCCGGTCGCCGTGCCGCCGGAACTACCGTCGGTTCTGCCCTCACCGCCCATCCCGCCTTCGCCGCCGTTGCCACCGTTGGGGCCAGCGGTACCGCCGCCCCCGCCCATACCGCCGGTGCCCGAGTTACCGTCGGTCGACTCGCCGAGCCCACCCGCACCGCCGGTGCCGCCGATTTCGTCGCCCGTGCCGGCGTCACCGGGATCCCCGTTGCCTCCCGTTACGTTGCCGTTGTTGCTTTGGTCAGCACCGGCGCCACCGGTACCGGCTGTGGCACCGGGGTCGGATTAGTCCCGTCTGTCCCCGCCAGACCGGTGCCGCCCTGGCCACCGGCACCACCCGAGCCGAACCAATTCGCGTTTCCGCCGTTGCCGCCCTGGCCGGGCAAACCGCCGAGGATGCCGGTCAGGCCGCTCCGCCACGCCCGCCGTTACCGCCGTCACCCAGGAGCGTTCCGTCGGCACCGCCGTCGCCACCGGCCGCCCCGGCCCCGCCCATCCCGCCATTGCCGCCGTTGCCGATCAGCGGGCCCGCGCCGCCCATGCCCCCGGCCGCCCCGACCCCTCCGGTACCGCCGACACCGCCGCCGAGGAAGCTGCCGGCACCGCCCGCGCCGCCGACGGCACCGTCGCCACCATCGCCACCGAACCCGCCGTTGCCGAAGAAGCCACCGGTGCCACCGGTGCCGCCCATGCCGCCGTCACCACCCATGTTCGAGGCCCCGCCCGCGCCCCCGGTCCCGCCGTTGCCCAAGAATCCGGCAGCCCCGCCGGTACCGCCGGCCAACCCGGTGGCGCCAACCCCGCCCACTCCGCCCGCCCCGCCGTTGCCCAGCAGCAGCCCGCCCCGTCCGCCCAGGCCGCCGGCGGCGCCCTCGCCACCGGTACCCCGGTGCCGCCATTGCCCCCATTGCCAAGCAGGATCCCGCCGTCGCCTCCGGCAGCGCCGGTGCCATCGGCACCGTTGGCGCCATGGCCGATCAAGGGGCGCCCCAATAGGGCCTGTGCGGGGGCGTTGACCACACCCATCAGTTGATCCAGCGGCGAGGCATTCGCGGCCTCAGCGGCCGCGTAGGCGCCGGCGCCGCCCGAAAGTGTTTGGAGGAAGCGCTCGTGAAACGCGGCCGCCTGAGCGCTCAGGCTCTGGTAGCCCTGGGCGTAGGACCCGAACAGCGCCGCGACGGCCGCCGATATTTCATCACCCGCTGCTGCCACGACGGTCGTTGTCGGCAGCGCCGCAGCGGCATTGGCCGTTGTGAGCACCGATCCGATGTTCGCCAGATCCGAGACCGCGGCCGTCACCGCGTCCGGAACAGCAATCACAAACGACATCTGCCAACCTCCCATACAGGACAAGCGATGATCGAGCGCTGGGCAGCATCAAATCCTATCCCCGTCACGAATAACACAATGGATATTCGCCCAACAGCGTGCGCGCGTCGGGGAAATTCGGTTGCCCCGCAAGCCCTTCTCCAACGCCCGACCGGACCAAACACGCCGCACTCCAGCTATCGCCGCACCCACGATCCGGCGCAATTGGCAGTCGCGACAAACTGAAATCCCCTGTACCGCAGATTGTTAATGGCGGGTACCGGAGAAATCCGTCCCGGCCGACCGTCGAAACCCGATAGATTCCGTTTTCGATACCAAAACCTAATCCCCGCACCCAGGGCTCCGGCGTTGTTGATTAGCAGGCTTGTGAGCTGGGTTGATGATCTTTGGTGCCGCGCTATTGGGGCCGGAGTGTAGGCACGGGCTATCTGGAGAACGATCGAGTTGGTTACTGTTCGTCGTTGGTCTGGAGTTGCCCGTGCCTACCGTTTCAGTATTGCCTGTGTCGTCGGTTCCAGAGGTGTTCGACCGCTGGAGTCCTGGTGAGCGCAGCGAGCTCATCGGATCGGAGTTTCTCGATGTGTTGGCCTCGGTGCCAGACCCGAGGGGCCCACGCGGTCGGAGGTATTCGCTGATGGCTTTGTTGGCGATCGCGGTTCTGGCCACTGCCGCGGGGATGCGCGGCTATGCTGGTTTTGCCACATGGGCGGCCACCGCTCCCGATGATGTGTTGGCCCAATTAGGGGTCCGGTTCCGGCGGCCCAGTGAGAAGACCTTCCGCGCTGTTTTGTCTCGGCTAGACCCCGCCGACCTCAACGCCAGGATGGGCAGTTACTTCACTGCACACGTGGCCAGCAGCGACCCCAGTGGATTGGTGCCGATCGCGTTGGACGGCAAGATGCTGCGTGGTGCTTTACGCGCCAAAGCGACAGCCACGCATCTCGTGTCGGTGTTCGCCCACCGTGCCCGATTGGTGCTCGGTCAACTCGCTGTCGCCGAGGAAAGCAATGAAATTCCCTGCGTACGTGCCCTGCTCACGCTGCTGCCGGGTAGCTTGCGGTGGCTGGTCACCGTGGATGCGATGCATACCCAGGTCGTCACCGCGAAGTTGATCTGCGCCACCTTGAAGTCGCACTACCTGATGATCGTCAAGTCCAACCAAGCCAAAATATTTGCGCGTATCACCGCGCTGCCCTGGGCCGAGGTGCCCGCAGCCGCTACCGACGACTCCCGCGGCCACGGCCGTGTCGAGACCCGCACCCTGCAAATCATCACCGCTGCACGAGGAATCGGCTTCCCCTACGCAAAACAAATCATCCGGATCACTCGTGAACGCTTGATCACCGCCACCGACCAGCGCAGCGTGGAGGTGGTCTATGCCATCTGCAGCCTGCCGTTCGAGCACGCCCGCCCTACCGCGATCATGACCTGGATGCGTCAACACTGGGGAATCGAGAACAGCCTGCACTGGATACGCGACGTCACCTTCGACGAAGACCGTCAAAGGGCACATACCGGAAACGGCGCACAGGTCCTAGCAACGCTACGCAACACCGCGATCAATCTGCACCGCCTCAACGGCGCCGACAACATCGCCGAAGCCTGCCGGATCACCGCTTTGACCGCCAACCGCCGCCTAGACCTCCTCAATCCACAATTCCCCAGCTCACAAGCCTGCTAATCAACAACGCAGGAGCCCTGGCCCCGCACCGAGCTTGGCCGAACTCCCAACTCGTCAAATCCCGATGAGACGATCGAAATCCTGTTCGAGCGGGGCGGAGCCGGGTTGAGCCATGAGCCCCTAGCGGGCAGCGATGCCACCGCCCGAGACCGAAAGCCATCGCAGCTAGCAAAAGCCCTGTGCCGCAAAGTCCCCCACACCATGGGCCGTCAATCCACGTCGAGCGACCGAACGCTCCGGGCAGACGGCGCGCTCGGGTCGAGCGCCGCGGCCGGCTCGAGAACGCACAACCGGTCAATATGTCGCGCCCATTGCACACGCTCAGCCCGATTCCGGTGAGACCCTTGACTCATGCCTCATGAAGGACCGAACCAGCTGTATGGCCTCTACCTGAGCATGCTGCGCCGAATAGGCCACTACCGATGGTTCGCGGCGATCTTCAAGCGCGTCGGCACGCCGGTAGACCGGGCGCTGATACGGGTGAGCCGGGGCCGGCTCTCCATGGGTGGTTCCGAGATGCCGACGATGCTGCTTACCACGAAAGGCAGGCGCACCGGCAAAGAGCGAACGGTTCCGCTGCACTACGTGTGGGATGGCTCGAACGTGGTCGCCGTGTGTGAGAACTTCGGCTTGGATACGGCCTCGAGTTGGCCGTACAACCTGCTCGCTGACCCGAAGGCCCGCATCGAGATTGACGGCGCTGCTGCTGACTATCTGTCGCGACCCGCCACGGCGCAAGAGGTGGACCGCAACATGCCGAGGCTGATCGCGCTGTGGCCTGCGCATGACACCTATGTCAAGCGCACCGGCACCCGCAAGGTGTTCGTCTTCGAGCCCGTGAGCGCGCGGCGCTGACGGACTGACGGGCTGAGGGGCTGAGGGGCTGAGGCCAAAGCGGCTACCCGTCGCCGCCGTTGCCGCCGAGCGCGAAGTCACCGCCGGTGCCGGCGGTGCTGGCACCGTTCCCACTGGCTGCGCCGCCGCTCCCGCCGTTGCCACCCGCACCGCCCTGACCGCCCGGACCGCCCGTGCCGCCAACCCCGGTGCCACCGGCAGCCCCCCGCCCAACATATCGAGCACTCGGTGGCTACCGATCCTAGGCCGCGGGCAACTCCCCGACAGGCATTCTGGAAAAGGTTGTATTCAGATCATCACAAGCCTGACCTCCGCGCGAAATCCGTCGTTGCGCTCATTCGGAAACTAAAGCGCAGCCACGCCCGCCACCCGCGTGATTGGCGATTTGCCCAGCAAATCTGGCTCGCAAACGGGCCCAACGCGCGAGCAGCTGCGATAGCCTCATGCCGCTATGACAGAAATGGCAAAGGGCAAGCTCATCCTCCTTAACGGCGGATCCAGCGCGGGAAAAACTTCGCTCGCGCTGGCATTCCAGGATTTGGCTGCCGAATGTTGGATGCACCTGGGTATCGACGTGTTTTGGAAGGCGCTGCCGCCCAAGCAACATGACCTCGCGCGAGTGTGGCCGCAGTACTACACCTGGGAAAGCGTGGTCGAGGCCGACGGGCTGGACTGGTTCACCGTGCACCCGGGGCCCATCCTGGACCAGGCCATGCATGCGCGCTACCACGCAATCAGGGCCTACCTGGACAACGGCATGAACGTCGTCGCCGATGACGTGATCTGGAAACGGGAGTGGCTCATCGATACACTCCAGATTTTCGAAGGTGCTCAGGTCTGGATGGTCGGGGTTCACGTCTCCGATGAAGAAGGCGCCCGTCGGGAAGAAGAGCGCGGCGACCGCTATGCGGGATGGAACCGCGGCAGCGCGCGCTGCCCACCGCGATGCCGAGTACGACTTCGAACTCGATACCACCGCGAGCCCGGTTCGGGAGCTGGCGCGCGAACTCTACGAGTCCTACCAGGCCTGCCCGCAACCCACGGCTTTCGACCGATTGCGCAAGCGCTTCCTGCCCTGAGCCGCAGCCTCAATCTTGCGGGGCGACGGTAGCTTTGGCCCACCGGTAATCCGGCTTGCCGGCCGGCGAACGTTGCACCTTGGGGCAGAAGACAATCTCCTTCGGCAGCTTGTAGCGGGCGATGTGTCGCGCGGCCTCCCCGATGATGCTGTCGGGGTCGGGGGCCGCGCCCTCGGCCAGCTGCACGATCGCGACGACTTCGTTTCCCCAGCGCGGGCTGGGCCGCCCCGTCACCACGACGTCATAGACGGCAGGATGCTCGGCGATCGCGGCCTCCACCTCCTCGACAAAGATCTTCTCGCCACCGGAATTGATGGTGACCGAATCCCGGCCCAGCAGCTCGATCGTGCCGTCGGCGTCCCAGCGCGCCCGGTCGCCGGGAACCGAATGCCGGATTCCTTCGATGACGGGAAAGGTCCGCGCGGTCTTGGCTTTGGCACCGAGGTAGCCCAGCGGTATCACGCCCTGCTGGGCAAGCCAGCCGATCTCGCTGTCCCCCGGCGTGAGGATTCTGGTCAAATCCTCGCTGACCACCACCGCACCCGGGATCGGGTCGAAGCGTCCGCTTGCGGGAAGCACCCGACTGGACACCTGGACCATTTGTGATCCCGATTCTGATGACCCGCCCGCGTCCAGGATCGTCAACTGCGGCAACAGATCGACGAAACGCTGCTTGACCCCGGCGCTGAGCGCGGCGCCACCCGAAATCAGCACCGACAGGGCGGACAGGTCGTAGTCGCCGGACTCGAGTTCGTCGAGCAATGGCCGGCCGAAGGCGTCGCCGACAATCGACAGCGACATCACCCGTTCCCGAGCGGCCATCGCCCACGCCGCGGCTGGATCGAAGCGGGTGGCCATTTGCGGCATCACAAACGGCCGGCCGCCGCACAGGCTGATGAACGCCGCCCACTGCGCAGCGCCGTGCATGAGCGGAGCGACCGTCATCGAGCCCGGTCCTCCTTGCCGGGATCGCTCGACGATGTCGTCGAGCCCGGTCACCAGCTCGCCGGTGCCGAACGTTCGCCCACCCATCGAGTTCATAAAGATGTCGTGCTGACGCCACAGCACCGCCTTCGGCATCCCGGTGGTGCCGCCGGTGTAGAGCATGTACAGGTCGTCTGGCGACAACTCGACGTCTAGCGGCTCGTCGGATACCGACGCCAGTAGCTCCTCATAGCGCACCGCGCCGGGCAGCGGATCATTTCCGGACTCATCGTCCACGTGGATCAGCTGCGGTTCACCGCCGGCCTTCTCCAACGTCTCGGCCAACGTCGGACCGAACCGAACGTGGCAGATGACCGCATCCGCGCCGGCATTGCGCAGCAGGTACGCGAGTTCGTCAGCAACGTAGCGATAGTTGATGTTGAACGGGGCGACCCGCGCCTGGTACGCGCCGACCATCCCTTCGAGGAACTCGTTGCAGTTGGTCATATACAGGCCGAGGTGACTTTGACCCGACTCGTAGGGCGCCAATTGCGACCGTTCCCGGCTGGCGCCGAAACCCCACTGGTGCAGCGCCCGAGCCAAGCGGCGGGCACGCCGTTCGGTTTGAGCGAAGGTGAATCGCCGATCCCCGTAGACGATGCAGTCTCGGTCCGGGTTGGCAGCGGCCACCGCCGAGAATACCTGGGCGATGTTGTATTCCACCGGCTCTCCTCAGCTCGTTCAAGCCAACGTCTGGGCCCCTAGCAACGCTATAACGCCGACCCCGATCTGCATGGCGAGTTGCGGCTGAACTTGGCGCCAGTTGCGCGAATTCGCCGAACCGCCGGCGAGTCGACCGTAATTGGCTGGATGCGACCGAGGCGCGGACGCGCCGATACATTGCTCGGCTGCGTTTCGGACGCACATCTCGCGTCCGTCAGGCATCCTTTAGCCATGGATGTGGAAGCCCTGCTGCACACGATTCCGCCACTAGCGGTCTACATCCTGGTCGGCGCCGTCGTCGGGGTCGAGAGCCTGGGCATTCCCCTTCCCGGGGAGATCGTGTTGGTCAGCGCCGCCCTCCTGTCATCGCATCACGAGCTGGCCGTGAATCCGGTCGGGGTTGGGGCGGCGGCCGTGATCGGCGCGGTGATCGGCGACTCGATCGGTTACACGATCGGACGCCGGTTCGGCATGCCGCTGTTCGACCGGCTCGGGCGGCGTTTTCCCAAGCACTTCGGCCCGGGGCACGTCGCGCTCGCCGAACGGTTGTTCAGTCGCTGGGGCTCTCGGGCGGTCTTCTTCGGTCGTTTTATCGCGCTGCTACGGATCCTGGCCGGCCCGCTGGCCGGTGCCCTGAAGATGCACTACCCGCGATTTCTGACCGCCAACGTGTCCGGGGCGATCTGCTGGGCGGGCGGTACCACCGCGCTGGTGTACTACGCAGGCATGGCGGCCGAACACTGGCTGCAGCGGTTCTCCTGGGTCGGGCTGGTGATCGCCGTCGTGGGCGGCCTCATCGCGGCGATCCTGCTGCGCGAACGCACCGCCCGGGCCATCGCCGAATTGGAGGAAGAACACCACCGCAAGGCGCAGACCGCCGAGGCTTGACCTGGCCTGACTAGCAGGCCGCCGCACCGGCCGCGCGGTGCTGTTCGATGAGCACCTGGGCCATGCGCTGGGCGCGGCGGGCCGAATCCGGGTCACCCACCGCTGCCAAGATAATGGCGCCCTTCATCAGGATGTGCCAGGACCAGGCAAAATCCTCGACGTCGTGCAGCCCTGCGGCCACCGCTCGTTCACGCACGATGCCGCGGACGTGGTCGATGTGGCCGATGCACGCCCGCCCGGCGGGGTGATCGGCCCTCAGTTCGAGCAACACGTTGATGAATGAGCAGCCTTCGTAGCCGTCGCGGCTTTGGAACCACTCGTGCAGGACGTCGAAGATCGCCAGCAACTGTTCCTCGAGCGTGTTGCCGCGCGCCCGTGACTTCTGCTCGATCAGACCGAAAGTCCAGAGTTCTTCGCGACGCTGCAGCACCGCCAGCACCAGGTCGTCCTTCGTGGCGAAGTGCCGATAGAGCGTGGCTCTGGCCACCCCGGCACGATCGATTACCTCATCGGTGCCGACGGTCCGGATGCCCCGCCGACTGAACAGATCGTATGCGGCCCCCAAAATGCGCTCGCGAGCCGACACAGCCGGCGTGGTGGCCTCCGGGATTGCCATAGCGAGGATTAACCATACTCTCAGGCCGAAGAGGTAGACAGACCACCCTGTCTTGTTATACAAATGAGATTCGAGCGACGAAAGTCTGTCTTCAGACGCGCAGGACGGGCATCCATCGCGGCGTTACGACGCCAGTCGATTAGGAGCGCACCATGAGCGTGGATATCGCAGAACCCTTTACCCCTCACCCAATGCTCAGCATCCGGCTGCTCCGCGAGTTGGGCGACCCGCACAGCACACTGCGGGCCGCCACCGACTTCCGCAGCACCGCGGTGTTGATCCACGCGGGCGGCGAGGTGGACGCGGCCAACGAACACACCTGGCGCCAGCTGATCGCCGAGACGGCCGCCAGTGCCCCGTCGCCGGGATTGTTCGTCGTCGACGTGAGCGGCCTTGATTTCATGGGCTGCTGCGCGTTCGAGGTTCTGGCCGAGCAGGCCGGCCGATGTCGCGCCCGCGGCGTCGAGCTGCGCATCGCCAGTGCCGCCCACACCCGCGTGACTCGCATCGTGGCGGCGTGCGGGCTCAGCGACGCACTGCCCGTCTACCGGTCGGTGGACGCCGCCCTAGCGTTGCCCGCCCCATCGGATTGAGCACCCGGCCCCGTTGGGTTCAAGCGGGGTCAGGCGGGGCCTGCGGGCCGCGATCCACACCGGTACGCAACTTGACCGACGCCGAGTACGCGAGTGTGCGAAAGCGAAGCACCGGGTCATCAGAGGCTTCGATGCCGTCGGTCACCCGCATCGGGTCGAACACGACGATATCGCCGTCGTGTTCGCGTTCGGTGTCAACGCCAGTGACGTCAAGGGTGCCGACGGTGACCATCTCCGAACCCTGCCAAGGCACCGACGGATCGACGATCGAATCCCCCGGGCCGGCGATTTGGACGCGAAAATAGAACCGCACCGGCCCGGCGGCGAGGCGGGTTTGCAGTTCGTCGGTGAGGAAGTCGGCGCCCTGGTTGCGGGCCGCCAGCGGCGACAGGAATTTCTCCCCGACCGCGGGAATCATGTGGTAGCGAACGAATCTCGCACTGCCGTCAGCGGCTACCCAGCGAAAAGCGTGCAGCCCGTGATATTCGCAGGTGGCGTAACTGGCCGGAATTCTGTTCGCCGCGCCCAGGATCGGCAGCGCGGCCAGCACGCGCGGGTGGGTGACCAGATACTTCGCAATGCGCGCCGGGGTGGTCAGGCTCGGCCGCAGCGCTTTGAGCAGATCTACGAACCCCTCCGGCGTGCTCGAGGTGAACAGCCGCGCGGTCTGCATCGACACATCGGTGGTGGACTTGTCGGGCAGTGTGAATTTCACTGCCATGCCGCGCACTCCGGGCGCGCCGTCGCGCTGGGTGGGCTTGCCCGATCCATTGGAAAACCGGATCAGCGCCGCGACGGTGGCGCCGTCGAAGTGTTTGGCGCGAGAAAGCCCGGCCGCCTCGGGGGTCGCGGTGAACGTGCCGCGATACAGGGTTCCCTTGGCGTGCAACGCCCGGTAACCGGGACACGCTCCCCCGGTCCCCCGGATCGCTTCGATCGCCTCGTCAGGAGTGACTGAACCGCCCATTGGCGAATCCTAAGTCCTGCCGTCGCCCCGCCGGGGCGGTGGCTACAGGTACGGGACCGTCGCGGTTGCGTACATCTGGGCGGGGTCGGCGAGCAATTCGTTGTATTTGTTCTGCAGCGTCGCGATGGAGTCCCCCACGGGTTTGTCGCAATAGCGGCAGTGCGCTTTGAACTGGCCCTGCCCGTCTTCGTCCGGCCAGAATCGGCGTGGCCCGACCTGTGCACCGGGGTCGAATTGGACCGACTGATGCGCGGCCTCTTTGAGGATCCTGCCCACCGGATGACCTTGCGGGCATTCGAGTTTCAACACGCCCAGCCCGTCGGAAAAGCTCATCGTCTGCCATCCTCCGTGTTGTTTTGGACAACCTGCCAAGGCTGACGGTATGCCATCGCGCCGGGTAGCGCCTCGCCGTGCGGCGACCGCGGCCGGCTCAGGTGCAGCAGTCGGGACTGAGCACCGCGCACAACGCCTGCAGGCCCTCGGTGTGCACTCGGTGAAAGACGTGCATGCCGCGCCGCTCGGAGACCACCAGGCCCGCCTTGCGCAGCTGGGTCAGGTGATGGCTGACGGTGCCATCGCTGAGGTTGAGCGCGGTGGCGAGGGTGCCACTGATCTCCTCCCCGGCCGGGGAACCGAAGAGCAGCGACATGATCTTGACCCGCGCCGGGTCCGCCAGGGCCTTGAGCCGCAGGGCCACCGCCAAGGCGTCGTCGTCGCCGATCGGTCCGGCGGCCACCGGGGCACAGCAAACGGGTGCGGAGATGTCGATCACGGGCAGGGCCTTGGGCACAAGTTCACTCTGCCAGATACCTTGACATATATCAAAAAAGTGACGACACTGGGCAGCGGCGCCACTTTGATATATGTCTAACCAGCCGGAGGTTTCACCCGATGTCCCGTGTTCAGCTTGCCCTCAATGTCGATGACCTTGACGCGGCAATCACGTTCTATTCCAAGCTGTTTAACGCCGAACCGGCCAAACGCAAACCCGGATACGCCAACTTTGCGGTGGCCGATCCCCCACTGAAGCTGGTGCTGCTGGAAAACCCCGGCGCTGGCGGCACCCTCAACCATCTCGGCGTGGAAGTCGGCGATAGCGACACCGTGCATGCCGAGATCGCCCGCTTGGCCGAGACCGGAATGTTCACCGAGGAAGAGATGGGCACGACGTGTTGTTTTGCCACCCAAAACAAGGTGTGGATGACCGGCCCCGGCGGTGAGCGCTGGGAGGTATACACCGTGCTGGCCGACTCCGAAACCTTCGGCACCAGTCCGCAACACCCCGCCGACCAGGAGAGCGACGCGGCCGAGGCGGGTGGGTGCTGCGGCGCGCAGACCGCGGCCGCGACATCCTGCTGCTAGGTGATGACCCGAGGCGGGTGGGGCGGCTGGGCCGAGCGCCCCACTTGCCATCGGATTCGATATCCATCAATATCGATGCATGTCGAATCGTGTCGAAATGGATGCGCCGTGCTGTGTGACAGCGCCGCTGCTGCGTGAGCCGCTCGAGGCCAGCTCAGCGGTCGAAATGGCGGCCCGATTCAAGGCATTGGCCGATCCGGTGCGGTTGCAGCTGCTGAGCTCGGTAGCAAGTCATGCCGGAGGCGAAGCCTGCGTCTGTGACATCTCCGCCGGAGTCGAGGTGGGCCAGCCCACGATTTCCCACCATCTCAAGGTGCTGCGGGACGCGGGTTTGCTCACTTCACAACGGCGCGCCTCGTGGGTGTACTACGCCGTGGTCCCGGAAGCACTCAACGCGCTGTCGCGGCTGTTGAGCGTTCACGCGGGCAGCGCAACCGAGCTGGAGACATCGGCATGACCGGCACCGTCGACCACCAGCCCGCGCCCGCGGTGGTGGGCAAGCTTTCCACCCTGGACCGGTTCTTGCCGGTATGGATCGGGCTGGCGATGGCCGCCGGGTTGCTGCTCGGGCGCTGGATTCCAGGCCTGAACACGGCATTGGAAAAGGTTCAGGTCGACGGGATCTCGCTCCCGATCGCCCTTGGCCTGCTGATCATGATGTATCCGGTACTGGCCAAGGTGCGCTACGACCGCCTCGATAGCGTCACCGGCGATCGCAAGCTGTTGATCAGTTCCCTGCTGCTGAATTGGGTGGCCGGCCCGGCGCTGATGTTCGCACTGGCCTGGCTGCTGCTGCCGGATCTGCCGGAGTACCGAACCGGCCTGATCATCGTCGGACTGGCCCGCTGCATCGCCATGGTGATCATCTGGAACGACCTGGCCCGCGGGGATCGCGAGGCGGCCGCGGTGCTGGTCGCGCTGAACTCGATTTTCCAGGTGGCGATGTTCGCGGTGCTGGGCTGGTTCTACCTGTCGGTACTTCCGGGTTGGCTGCATCTGACACAGACCACCATCTCCACCTCGCCGTGGCAGATCGCCAAATCGGTGCTGATCTTCCTTGGTATCCCGCTGCTGGCCGGATACCTGTCCCGGCGGTTGGGCGAGCGGGCGAAAGGCCGCGGCTGGCATGAATCCCGGTTTCTGCCCAAGGTCGGGCCGTGGGCGCTCTATGGCCTGCTGTTCACCATCGTGATCCTGTTTGCGCTGCAAGGCGATCAGATCACCAATCGCCCCCAGGATGTCGCGCGCATCGCGCTGCCGCTACTGGTCTACTTCGCCGTCATGTGGGGCGGCGGCTACCTGCTGGGCGCGGCGCTGCACCTGGGCTACCAACGCACCACGACCATGGCGTTCACCGCCGCGGGCAACAACTTCGAACTGGCCATCGCCGTGGCCATCGCCACCTACGGCGCAACCTCGGGTCAGGCGCTGGCCGGAGTCGTCGGCCCGCTGATCGAAGTGCCGGTTCTGGTGGGACTGGTCTATGTGTCCCTGGCGCTGCGCAACCGCTACTACGGTCCGGCCCCACCGGCGCAAGCACGACATGATCAAGCCCAGCGTCTTGTTCGTCTGCGTACACAACGCCGGACGTTCGCAGATGGCCGCCGGATGGCTGCGCCACCTCGCCGGTGATCGCATCGAAGTTCGCTCGGCCGGTACCGAGCCCGCTGACCGCATCAATCCCGTCGCGGTAGCAGCGATGGCCGAACTGGGCATCGACATCACCGCCAACACACCCGAGGTGCTCACCGGGGCGTGGGTACAGACCAGCGACGTCGTCATCACCATGGGCTGCGGCGACGCCTGCCCGTACTTCCCCGGCGTCAGCTACCGCGACTGGACCCTGGCCGACCCGGCCGGCCAGCCCCTCGACGTCGTGCGGCCGATCCGGGACGACATCGGCGAACGAGTGCGAGCCCTGATCGCCGAGTTGCTCAACGAGCATCCCGATACCGCGCAGATTTGCCGGGGATAGCCATTTCGGCCTCTTCCGAGGCGAGGTTTGCTAGGTTTTGTCGGGATCGTTACTGCCGGTGCGAAATCGCCCGCCGAGGAGACCTGTCAAATGAGCCAGCTCACGAGCCAGCCCGCCGGCGATCCATATGCGTGAGGCCGGTACTACTCCCGGGCCGGGGCAAATACTGCGGGTCGCCGTTCCCAGCTTCCTGTTGTTGTTCCTCGTCGCCTGTGGCGGGTCCGGACGGGTGAGCCACCCGGCGGCTCATGGCTCGTCGTCAGCGCAGGAAACCACCACTGCGCCAGAATTGAGCGCCGAACCGTTGCCCTTCAATGCCGGCGGCCTGCTTGCCGGTTCGGCGCACCCCAGCTTCCCCGAGGGGGAGCCGAACAAGATGTCCGTCGTTCAAGTCGGTCCGCTGACCGTGCATGAGGGCGGATCAGCCAAGCTCCCGTTTGCCTTCCGCAACAACACGAGCGAGACGATCTCATTCATCGACTGGACGGGGCTGGTCCGCAGTGAGGGCACCGTCATCAAGACCGGCAGCAGCCAGGGCACGATCCCCGCGCGGGTGAAGTCCGGCGAGGTGGGCCTTGCGTTCATCTACTTCGACGACAGGACGCCACCTCCACCCCCGGATGCCAAGTACGAGTTCTCGGTGAACAGCACCACCACCGATGCGGACCTGTCCGGCACGGCACTGCTCAAGGCCACCGAGGCCAACATGACGCCGTATTCCATCGTCGGAGCGGCCATCAACAACACCGGGAAATCCGTCGAGGGCCCATTCTCCGTCGCGGCCTACTGCTTTGACGGCAACAATTTGCTTAGCGAAGCGGACGCATTTGCTGAGCCGGATGATTTCGTCGCCGCCGGCAACCAGGTCACCTTCACCGTGGACCTCTTCGGCGCCGACTGCCCGACGTTTACCGTCGGGGTCAGCGGGTACTTCGCGGCCTGACCGGGGTCCGCTGCCGCGGCCTTGCCGTGCCCCAGGGGTAGCCAGGTGCCGCGGCGCACCTACCGGGCGGCCCCGGAGCCCAGGGCTCCGGCGTTGTTGATTAGCAGGCTTGTGAGCTGGGTTGATGATCTTTGGTGCCGCGCTATTGGGGCCGGAGTGTAGGCACGGGCTATCTGGAGAACGATCGAGTTGGTTACTGTTCGTCGTTGGTCTGGAGTTGCCCGTGCCTACCGTTTCAGTATTGCGTGTGTCGTCGGTTCCAGAGGTGTTCGACCGCTGGAGTCCTGGTGAGCGCAGCGAGTTCATCGGATCGGAGTTTCTCGATGTGTTGGCCTCGGTGCCAGACCCGAGGGGCCCACGCGGTCGGAGGTATTCGCTGATGGCTTTGTTGGCGATCGCGGTTCTGGCCACTGCCGCGGGGATGCGCGGCTATGCTGGTTTTGCCACATGGGCGGCCACCGCTCCCGATGATGTGTTGGCCCAATTAGGGGTCCGGTTCCGGCGGCCCAGTGAGAAGACCTTCCGCGCTGTTTTGTCTCGGCTAGACCCCGCCGACCTCAACGCCAGGATGGGCAGTTACTTCACTGCACACGTGGCCAGCAGCGACCCCAGTGGATTGGTGCCGATCGCGTTGGACGGCAAGATGCTGCGTGGTGCTTTACGCGCCAAAGCGACAGCCACGCATCTCGTGTCGGTGTTCGCCCACCGTGCCCGATTGGTGCTCGGTCAACTCGCTGTCGCCGAGAAAAGCAATGAAATTCCCTGCGTACGTGCCCTGCTCACGCTGCTGCCGGGTAGCTTGCGGTGGCTGGTCACCGTGGATGCGATGCATACCCAGGTCGTCACCGCGAAGTTGATCTGCGCCACCTTGAAGTCGCACTACCTGATGATCGTCAAGTCCAACCAAGCCAAAATATTTGCGCGTATCACCGCGCTGCCCTGGGCCGAGGTGCCCGCAGCCGCTACCGACGACTCCCGCGGCCACGGCCGTGTCGAGACCCGCACCCTGCAAATCATCACCGCTGCACGAGGAATCGGCTTCCCCTACGCAAAACAAATCATCCGGATCACTCGTGAACGCTTGATCACCGCCACCGACCAGCGCAGCGTGGAGGTGGTCTATGCCATCTGCAGCCTGCCGTTCGAGCACGCCCGCCCTACCGCGATCATGACCTGGATGCGTCAACACTGGGGAATCGAGAACAGCCTGCACTGGATACGCGACGTCACCTTCGACGAAGACCGTCAAAGGGCACATACCGGAAACGGCGCACAGGTCCTAGCAACGCTACGCAACACCGCGATCAATCTGCACCGCCTCAACGGCGCCGACAACATCGCCGAAGCCTGCCGGATCACCGCTTTGACCGCCAACCGCCGCCTAGACCTCCTCAATCCACAATTCCCCAGCTCACAAGCCTGCTAATCAACAACGCCGGAGCCCTGGCCCTGCCCCGGAGCCGGGATCGAACGGAATTTGTTTGCCGAATCGGCATGCCATTGACCAGCGTTACCCCCTGGCCCGCAAGGCTTTTAGCCGTTAACTCAGCAACAGCAGACGTCAACACGTAGTGCTTGTGATCGCACACGAACCCTGGCTGATCAGCAAACAAACACCTGAGGCACCGAGACGCGGCCGACGCGCCGCTAAGCAGGCAGATAGATCAATCGCACCCGAGTGGAGTCGCAGCTAGCAAAGTTTGCTATCCGAATAATTGGAATGGCATTCCACAATAGGAATTTCCGTTCTCGACGGTCACGAATTGCGGCAATGTACCGGCTCATCAAATGGCGGTTAAATACTCTGCAGATACCATCAAAACCCTGAATTCGCGAATGGTCGTGCCTAACATTGACGGCTGCGACTATTCGCCAACGAAACAGTGCCCCTCTGGCACGGCCAGGGGCTGGGAGGACACCGATGTCGTATGTGATCGCGGCCCCGGAAATGCTGGCGGGCGCAGCCACGGACCTGGCCGGCATCGGCGCTGCACTGCAGAGTGCCAACGGCGCCGCTGCGGCCCCGATCACCGGCGTGCTGGCCGCCGGCGCCGACGAAATCTCCGCGGCGGTGGCCGCACTGTTTTCCGGCCACGCCCTGGACTACCAGGCCCTGAGCACCCAGATGGCCGGGTTCCACCAGCAGTTCGTCACAGCCCTCAACAGCGCCGGGGCCTCCTATGCGGCCGCCGAGGCGGCCAGCGCCAACCCGCTGCAAGCTATCGAACAACAACTGCTCGGGGTGATCAACGCGCCCACCCAAGCCCTGTTGGGGCGGCCCCTGATCGGTGACGGCACCGCGGGCGCGCCCGGGCAGAACGGCGGCGACGGCGGACTTCTGTGGGCAACGGCGGGGCGGGTGGCGTCGGGACCGCCGCGCATCCCACCGGCGGCAGCGGCGGATCGGCCGGACTCATCGGCACCGGCGGGGCCGGCGGCGCCGGCTACGGCCCGGCCGCCCAAACCGGCGCGACCGGCGGCAGCGGCGGGGTTGGCGGAACCGGGGGCTGGCTGTACGGCAATGGCGGGGCCGGCGGAATCGGCGGCACCGGCGGCAGCGGGCTGGATGGGCCCGACAGCGGCGCGGCGGGTGGCGCCGGCGGTAGCGGCGGCAGCGGCGGTGCGGCCCGGCTATTCGGCAATGGCGGCGCCGGCGGTAGCGGCGGGCAAGGCGGCAACGGCGGCAGCGCCATCGAGACGGGCAACGGCAGTGCCACCGGTGCCGGCGGCACCGGTGGACACGGCGGCTGGCTAGTCGGCAACGGAGGAATCGGCGGCGATGGGGGCAGCGGCGGCGTAGGCGGCGACGCGGGCGCCTATGGACCCCCCGCAAACGGTGGCGCTGGAGGCCACGGCGGCATGGGCGGCGTAGGCGGCGACGCCGGGTTGCTGTGCGGCAGCGGCGGCGCCGGCGGGGTGGGCGGCAATGGCGCCATCGGTGGGACCGGTGTGATGAGCGGCGCCGGCGGCGCCGGCGGTGACGGCGGCAACGGCGGATACGCCCAGCTGATCGGTGACGGCGGCGGCGGCGCCGGCGGCGACGGGCTGCTGTTGAGCTCGGCCAGCGCCGCCCCGCTGTACGCGGTCGAACAACAGGTGCTCGGAGCGATCAACGCGCCCACCCATGCCCTGTTGGGGCGCCCGCTCATCGGCGACGGCGCCACGGGGGCAGCCGGGCAGAACGGCGGGGACGGCGGACTTCTGTGGGGCAACGGCGGAGCCGGCGGGACCGGAACCGCTGCGCATCCCACCGGCGGCAGCGGCGGATCGGCCGGACTCATCGGCAACGGCGGCGCCGGCGGCGCCGGCTACAGCGCGAGTGGCCTGCCCCCGCAGGGATCGGCGCACCCGGCGGCGCCGGCGGGGCCGGGGGAAGCGGCGGCTGGCTGGTCGGTAACGGCGGAGCCGGCGGAATCGGCGGAATCGGCGCCAGCGGCAGCTTCGGTGCGCCCAGCGGTCAGGGCGGCAACGGCGGCATCGGCGGAGCCGCGGGGCTGTTCGGCCAGGGCGGCGCCGGCGGCAACGGCGGGCAGGGCGGCGACGACTTCGCCCTGTCGGCTGGAGCGGGCGGGGCGGGCGGTGCCGGCGGGCACGGCGGCCAGCTTTACGGCGATGGCGGCGGCGGCGCCGGTGGCATGGGCGGCAGCGTTGACATCGCGGAGAGCGGGGTAACCGGTGGTCGCGGTGGCAGCGGCGGCGTGGGCGGCGGCGCCGGGCTGTGGGGCGCCGGCGGGCAGGGCGGCGACGGCGCGCAGGGCGGGGACGGCGGGGCGGGCGTCGACACCACCACCGGCGCGGGCGGCGACGGCGGCGCCGGCGCTGGTGGCGGAACCAGTGGGTTCCTGTACGGCAACGGCGGAGCCGGCGGTGCGGGCGGGCATGGCGGCGGTGGGCCAGGCATGGGCGGTGATGGCGGGACGGCGGCAGGGCCCAGCTGATCGGTGACGGCGGCAACGGCGGAGCGGGCGGCACCGCCGCCCCTGGCGGGACCGACGGGACCGCTGGCGCCGCCGGCAAAGGTGGAGTGCTGTTCGGAACCGACGGGGCAACCGGGTAACCACCACCGACCGCTGCCCGACGGCCGCTCGCGGCGCCTACGCCGGTGCTTGACTGCGAGTTCGCATCGGGCATGGGTGAAGAAAACCCATAAACAAACCTTGTGGTCCCGGCTGGGATCGAACCAGCGACCTTCCGCGTGTGAAGCGGACGCTCTCCCACTGAGCCACGGGACCGGCGCCGAACGGCAACGAGGAGGAAGACTAGCACGATCCACGGCGTCAATGAACGCGCCGTCTGAGCCGGCGACCACCAAAGCGCCCCAAAGGACCTCGCGATTTGTGCCCGTCCGCTCAAGTGGACTAGTGTCTTGCTTCGCACCGGACGACGATCTCGCCCGTTGCGCGCGGATGTAGCGCAGTTGGTAGCGCATCACCTTGCCAAGGTGAGGGTCGCGGGTTCGAATCCCGTCATCCGCTCGAAGGTGCAAGTGGCATCAATCCCCAGCGGTGGAGTGGCCGAGTGGTGAGGCAACGGCCTGCAAAGCCGTGCACACGGGTTCGATTCCCGTCTCCACCTCCAGATTTGATCTCCCCAGCGCGATTAGCTCAGCGGGAGAGCGCTTCCCTGACACGGAAGAGGTCACTGGTTCAATCCCAGTATCGCGCACCAGAGTCAGCGCAGTTCGCAGGTGCTACTTAGCACTGCTCATCAATTCTCGTGGTCGAATTCGGCTACACCGTCGCCTACCGTTCGAACCGCAGAGACGGTCGTCTCCGCTGCGGAGGTGTACGTAGTACTCATGTCTGAAGGGCCACAGCGGCGGGCCGAGGCCGCGCCGGCAACTCTTGCGGCATCGGCGCTACGGCCACGCAACGTGCTGGCGATCGCGGTCTCCGCGATTTCCCCGACGACGTCGGTGTTCTTGATCTACGGCGACGGGCTGCAGATCGCCGGAACCGGCGTCGTGTGGGCGTTTGTCATTGGCTCCGCCATCGCGGTGTGTATGGCGCTGTGTTACGCCGAGGTCGGCTCGGTCTTTCCCTCCGCCGGCGGCGCCTACACGATCGTGCGCCGCGCCATCAGCCCCGTAGCGGGTGGCGTCACCAGCGTGCTGTTCCTGCTGCTCGGAGTGGTCTCGACGGCCGCCATCCTGGTCGCCGCGGCGACGTATCTGTCGTCGCTGATCGGCGCCGCCGTACCGGTGCAGTGGCTGGCGCTGGGGATGATGGCGCTCATCACGGCGCTATCGATCGGGAAGATCGCCCCGGCCAGCTGGGTTGTCGCCGCCATGCTGGCCCTCGAACTGGCCGTGATCATCGTCTTCACCGTCGTGGCCTTCGCGCACGCTTCCGCGGTTACCAAGCCGTTCACCCAGCCGGTGACGGCCGGGCCCGGCGGCGCCCTCGTTGGTGTCGGCATCGCCGGTATTTTCGCTGCGGTCGGTCCGGCGCTGTTTGCCTTCAATGGCTACGACTGGCCGCTGTATTTCTCCGAGGAGACGGCGGGATCACGACGCGCGATTCCGCACGCCGTGGTCTTGTCCGCGGTCCTGGCCGTCGTGGTCGAGTGCGTCGCGGTGATCGCCGCGACCCTGGCCATCCGCGACATTCCCGCCGCCATCACCGATGGTTCTGCGGTCGAGTTTCTTGCCCGCCAAATAATGATGGGTCCGGCCGGCGCGACGGTTTTGGTCGCCGGCGTGGTGGTGGCGATGTTCGATACCGGCCTGGCGGCAAACCTCGGGTATGCGCGCGTCTACTACGCCGCGGCCAGGGATGGAATGCTGCCGCGACGGCTGCAACCTCTGTTCGGTCGACTGTCAGCCCGGTCGCGGGTCCCGGTGCACGGATTCCTCTTCCTCTTCCTCGGCAACGGCCTGCTGTGCGTCTTCATGTCGCTGCCCAAGCTCATCACGTTCACCGGCGTGGTCATCGCCATCGTGTATCTGCTGGTGGCGTTCTCGGCGATCGTCTGTCGTGTTCGGGACCGCGACTTGGTGCGGCCCTTTCGGATGCCGCTGTGGCCGCTGCCGCCGCTGCTGGCAGTCGTGGGCGTCGTCGTGACGCTGGCCACCCAGGAAGTCAAGGACCTCGCTATCGGCGCCGGCCTCGCCGCCGCCGCGGCCCTGGGTTATCGGATACCCCGGCGAAGGTTGCCCGCGCGCCCGGGCGGCGACCCCGTCACTGGTCGCAGCACGCCGTAACTCGGCATGCACACGAGGCGCGGATCGGCACGTCGGCACGGGCGGCGGCCAGCGCGAGCTGCTGGCCGATGATGGCGGCCTCAGCGGTTCGACCGAGCCGCTGCAGGCACTCGTGATACCCGTGCAGGCTCCAAACGTTTCCGGGATGCTGACGCGGCCGGGCCAGGGTGGGGTCCAGTCCCAGGTCGGCGGCATACACCGCGGCCGCCTCCTCGACATGGCCCTGTTCGAGCAGCAGCGCCCCATACGCATGCCGGGTGGGCTGCATCCAGCCCCAGGGCTCGTCGTAGGGCAGCGTGTCATCGAGTGTCACCGCGCGCCGTAGGTGCGCGAAGGCCTCGTCGAAACGCCCGTCGCGGTAGGCGATCTCACCGTCGAGCATGGCGGCGGCCACCGCGAGGATGTCGCGGCTGGTGTTGTTGAACAGGTACCGCGACTCCGGCACCCGCGCGCAGGCCTCG
This sequence comes from Mycobacterium pseudoshottsii JCM 15466, assembly GCF_003584745.1. NCBI lineage: Bacteria > Bacillati > Actinomycetota > Actinomycetes > Mycobacteriales > Mycobacteriaceae > Mycobacterium > Mycobacterium pseudoshottsii. The sequence continues at coordinate 2,239,768 of NZ_AP018410.1, read as the reverse complement.
ACGAACGCGGCGCGCTCGGCATGGGCCTGAGCGAGTTGGCCGGTGGCCGCCAGGGCGACACCACGGCCATAGTGAATCGTGGCCGTCGTGGTGCAGTAGAGGTCCCGGTCGCATGGCAGTGGTTGTGCGATCAGCTCCTGCCATCTGCCGAACCGCACCAGCACGTGGGTCCGTAGCGGCACGAACGCCTCGAGCCAGTCGGCCATCGGCGGAGATTCGATCGATAGCAGCTCGGCCCCCAGCTGGCCGGCCAGCTCGTCGGCAGCCCGCAGCGCGATCTGCGATTGCCCTTCGAACATCGCCGAGTACACGATGAAGTGCAGGTCGTGCGCGCGGTAGAGCGAGTAGAAGTTCAGCGGGCCCTCGCGACTGACGAACCGCCGATCCGCCCGCACCGCGGCAAGATTGGCCAGCACCGAGCTGCGGTAGTCGCCGCACAACACGTCGATATGGCTAGGCATGTGCTGCAGATGCCCGGCGTCGGGCACCAAGCCGCGCAACAGGTCGGCCGCCGGCAGGGCAACCTCGGGGGTCGCCGACATCTCCATGCGTGCAGGTACAGGTGCAGGATTCCCGGATGGGCCCGGCCCGCGGGGGTGGCCAGTGCCTGGTCCAGGAGGCGCTTGGCCTCGAGCACCCGCGAGCCGGCGGCCGGCTCCCCGGTCGCCGTGTCCCACAGGGCCCAGGCGGTGACGTTGAGCAGCGCGTCGGCGGCCAGGGCCTGCACGTCGACATCGGCCGGATAGGCGGCGGCCAGCTCTGCCATTGCGTCGGCGTAGGCGCCCAGGCCGGCGCGCAGCGCCTCCGCGTCGTCGGGGTCGTCGGTCGGGAAGCGGGCTTGCAGCGCCGCGACCAGGCCTTGGTCGACCGGACTGGCCCGTCCCTGGGCGGCCAGGGACAGCTCCATGCGTGCGCGGGCCAGTGACGTGGTCATATCGACGGGGTCGAACGCCACCCACGGCTTGTTGTAGTTCGGGCCCACCGCGTAGGCGATCCCCCACCGCGCAATGGCCAGGCCGGGATCAAGGTCCAGCGCCCGTTCAAAGCAGCGGATCGACTCTTCGTGATTGAACGCGTACGCCCACACCATCGCCCGGTCGAACCAGACCTGCGCCTGGGCGGAGGGGGTCTGGACGGGCCGGTGGTAGCTGCCGAGGTCGAAGTATTGCTCGCCGGCGGTCATCGCCACACCCCCGCCGCGTGGCCCCGCATCATCACCGCTGCGCCGCAAAGGATTCGACGACTTCGGCCAGCTCGTCGACCGCCTCCCAGTTCAGCAGGTGTCCCGCGCCGGGCACGGTGACCAGCCGGGCACCCGGGATTCCGGCGGCCAGCCGGTGCGAGTGGCTGGGCGGGGTGGTGCGATCCGAGGATCGCCTACCATCACCACCGCCGGCACCGAGATCTCGGCCAGCCGTGGATAGCGATCCTCGCGCGAGAACGCCCGCACGATGGGTAGGTGCGGTCCGTGCCGGTCGAGATGTTGATGGAACCACTCGAGGAATACCGAGATCATCGCCGGTGACGGACGCGCCCCGCACTGTGCCGCCCCGAACAGCACCGCGATGGTCCTGCTGCGCAGCAGCCGTTGCAGGATCCCGCGTTCCAGCAGCGGGATCTGTAGGCGGTTCTGCGGAGCCCCGTCCAGCACCCGGCCCGCCCAGGTGGCGAACAGCACCACCGCGCGCAGCCGCTGCGCCAGGGCGCCATGGTCGAGCAGGGCGCGGATGCTGACGAAGCCCCCCATCGAATGTCCGACCAGCACGCCGTCGCGGATGTCGAAGTGTTGCAGCACCGCGGCAAGATCGTCGGCCATGGGCTCCGATCCGATTCCCTCGGCGCCCAGTGTCGACCGGCCATGGCCGCGCTGATCAAAGGCAATCACCCGCAGGCCCCGGGCCAGCAGTTCGTCCCAGACGAAATTCCACTCGGTGAGGCTGGCGCAGTAGCCATGGACCAAAATCACCGGCGTCCCCCGGCCTGCCACCAACGCATGCAGCACGGCCCCGTCGGGGCGGGTGATCGCGACCCGCTCACCTTGTGGTTCGGCCAGCAACCGTTCCCTGGGAAACGGGTCGGGATTGCGCTCGATTCGGCGGGCCAGGGCCCGGGCACCACCCCAGCCGACCAGACCGCTGGCACCGGCTAGGGCCGCGGCGGCCAGCGTCGGTCTCATCCGTCCAGCTTGCCTGATTTGCCCGGCTCAGAGCACGCAATGGCCTAGCGGGCTCAGCCGGGAGGGTTTGCGCCGTGGCCGGAAAGGATCGCGGGGCAATAGGCATTGGCCGCGATCGCGGTGAACTTGGCTGCGCCATCTTCTTGGAGCCCGGAATTGGAGCTCTGTACCTGCTTGACAACGTCGACCGTCTGAGTCCCGTTGTTCACTTGCTGACATATCCATTTGGCGGCCGCGATCGCTCGTGCCGCGTCCGGATAGGTGATGCCGGCCTTTCCCAGCGCAACCAGGAATGCGTCATCGTTGGCATCGGCGTGTGCGGGTGCGGCCAGGCCGACCATGACGGCCAACCCTGTCACCCCAACCAAGAGCTTCATATCCCCCTGATGGTCCCAGACCGGCGCCATCCCTGCATCCCGGAGAACACGCCAAGATCGTCAACCTAGCGTTGACGAAACCGCTATCGTCAACCTATCGTTGACGACGTGGCCGATCCGACCAAAATCACCTATCCCGTCCGCCTCGACGAACTGATCGACGCGATCAAACAGGTCCACACCAACGCGCTGGACCAGCTGACCGACGCGGTCCTGGCCGCCGAACACCTCGGCGAGATCGCCGACCATCTGATCGGACACTTCGTCGACCAGGCGCGTCGTTCCGGAGCCTCATGGACCGACATCGGCAAGAGCATGGGAGTGACCAAACAGGCCGCGCAGAAGCGATTCGTCCCCCGAGCCGAAGCCACCACGCTGGACCCGGAGCAAGGCTTCGGACGCTTCACGCCGCGCGCTCGCAGCGCGGTGGTCGCCGCCCAGAACGCCGCCCACCAAGGCGCCAACGACGAGATCACCCCCGACCACCTGCTGCTGGGAGTGCTGGCCGACCCCGCCGCGCTGGCCACCGCGCTGCTGCGGATGCAAGCGATCGACACCGAGGCCCTGCGCGCGTCGGTGCGCCTACCCGCGGCCACCGGCGAAACCCCCGCCCTCATCCCGTTCAGCGGACCGGCGCGCAAGGTGCTGGAACTGACCTTCCGTGAGGCCCTTCGGCTCGGCCACAACTACATCGGCACCGAGCACATGCTGCTCGCGCTGCTCGAACTCGAGGACGGAGCCGGACCGCTACACCGATCCGGTGTCGAGAAGTCACGTGCGGAGGCCGATCTGAGCAGCGCGCTCGAGTCATTGACCGGCCACGGACCGGACGGCCGCCCCGGCAAGTCCTGAAGACTCAACCCCTCCCCTTCGCATTGCCGCATGTGTAATCATGCGAAGGTCCCAGAACAGGGCGCCGAGGAGGCAAACATGCACCGCTGGCCGAAGGTTGTTCGCTCCGCCCTCGTCGTTCTCGTGGCCCCCGTCTTTGCCGTCTTGCTCGCCGCCGGTGCCGGGGTGCTGGCATTGAACTCGGCCGCTCCCCGCGCCTGGGCCGGCGATGCGCCGATCGGACACATCGGTGACACGCTTCGAGTCGATACCGGCACCTATGTCGCCGACGTCACCGTGAGCAACGTGGTACCGGTCGATCCGCCGCCGGGATTCGGCTACACCCGCACCGGCGTGCCGGTGAAGAGCTTCCCCGGCAGCTCGGTGAACCGCGCCGACGTGACGGTCCGTGCGGTCCGGGTGCCCAATTCCTTCATCATGGCCACCAATTTCAGCTTCGACGGCGTCACCCAATTCGCCGACGCCTACAAGCCGCGCCCCTGCGACGCACCGGATTGGCTGGACGCCGCACTGGGCAACGCACCACAAGGCTCGATCGTGCGCGGCGGGGTGTACTGGGACGCCTATCGCGATCCGGTCTCCGTCGTCGTGCTGCTGGACCGCAAGACCGGCCAGCACCTCGCACAGTGGAACCTCTGAACTGAACGTCCAGATCGCCGCGGCGGGCCCCGTCGACGCCGCCGAGTTGGGTGCGGTGGCCGCGCGCACCTTCCCGCTGGCTTGTCCGCCCTCGGCACCGGCCGAACACGTCGCGTCGTTCATCGAGACCAACTTGTCGGGCGACCGGTTCGCCGAATATCTCAACGATCCGCAGCGCACCATTCTTGCCGCTCGCGCTGGCGGCCGAATTGTGGGCTACGCCATGCTTGTTCGCGCCGATACCGACGACTGCGATGTCGAGTTGTCCAAGCTGTACCTATTGCCCGACCAGCACGGCACCGGAACCGCCAAGGCGCTGATGGACAATGCGCTCACTACCGCCCAAGACTGGGGAGCCCGCCGGGTATGGCTCGGGGTGAACCAGGAAAACCAACGGGCACAACGCTTCTACGCCAAACGCGGGTTCACGGTGAGTGGCACCAGAACATTTCAGTTGGGCCCCCACCAAGAGAACGACTACATCATGGTTCGCGAGCTTCGCTGACCGGGGCCGTCAAAGCCAACAGTCGCGAGGTGGCACGTAGATACTTCTTGCGGTAACCGCCCGCCAGCATCTCCTCACTGAAAATGGTGTCCAGCTTGGCCCCGGATGCCACCACCGGGACGCCGGCGTCATAGAGCCGATCGGTGAGCGCCACCAGCCGCAGCGCAACATGTTGGTCCTCGATGGGGTGCACACCGGTCAGAAACACCGCGCTCACACCGTCGATCAGGGTCAGATACCGCGATGGATGCATGGTAGCCAGGTGGGCACACAGGGCGTCGAAGTCATCGAGGGTCGCGCCGCGCACCGTCGCAGCGCGCTGGGCGACCTGATCATCGGACAACGGCTGCGGCGCCGGCGGCAGGCCACGGTGGCGATAGTCCGGCCCCTCGATCCGCACCGTGGTGAAAATACTTGCCAGCGTGTTGATCTCGCGCAGAAAGTCCTGGGCGGCAAAGCGCCCCTCGCCCAGCTGTTCGGGCAGCGTATTGGAGGTGGCGGCCACCGACACGCCCCGCTGCACCAACGCCGAGAGCATCCGGGAGATCAGCGTGGTGTTACCGGGGTCATCAAGCTCGAACTCGTCGATGCACACGGCCGTGTGGTTGGCCAGCAGGTCGATGCATTCGGCGAAGCCGAAAACGCCCGCCAACTGGGTCAGCTCACCAAAGGTCGCGAACGCCTTGGGCTGTTCGGGTGCGTCCGGCCCCAAGCCGGGCAGCTGGTAGTAGGACGAGGCCAGCAAGTGCGTCTTGCCCACACCGAATCCGCCATCGAGGTACAGCCCGACCCCGGGCAACACCTCACGCCTGCCCAACAGCTTCTTGCGGCCAGCCCGGCGCTGCACCGCCTCCTGGCAGAAGTCCCGGCAGGCCACCAGGGCGGCGGCCTGGGTCGGTTCCGCGGGATCCGGCCGATACGTCGAGAAGCTCACCTCGGCGAAGGTTGGGGGCGGGCGCAATTGGGCAATCAGCCGCTCTGGCGACACCGACGGATGACGGTCCACCAGATGCGCCACCCCTCCCCAAGCACCCGCAGAAGTGGACCCGTGCATGCTGGCACTGTAGCGGCGTGTTGCAATCAACTTCATAGCCGACGTGGAGGTCTGCCCATGCCTGACCCAACCTCAGGCCGGTCCGCCGATGCACAGCTGACGCTGCTCGGAACCGACCGCCAACTCACCGACGAGGACCTGCCCGAGTTCTACGGCTATCCGGCGAAGCTGAGCGGCACCTGGTTGCGGGCCAATTTCATCACCAGCCTCGACGGCGGCGCGACCGTCGGGGGCACCAGCGGCGGCCTAGCGGGGCCGGGCGACCGAGCCGTGTTTGTCCTGCTGCGTGAGCTGGCCGACGTCATCCTGGTCGGCGCGGGCACGGTGCGCATCGAGGGCTACTCCGGCGCGCAACTGGGCGTCGCGGAACGCCAGCAGCGGCAGGCCCGCGGACAAAGCGAAATCCCGCAACTGGCGATCGCCACCAACTCCGGTCAGCTGGACCGGGATCTGCCCGTGTTCACCCGCACCGAGGTACCACCGCTGGTTCTGACCGCCGCGGCGGCCGTCTACGACACCCGCCGGAGGCTGACCGGCCTCGCCGAAGTGGTCGACTGCTCCGGCAAGGACCCCCACCGGGTCGACGAGGGCCTGCTGCTGGCCAGACTCGCCGGGCGGGGCATGCGCCGCATCCTCACCGAGGGCGGGCCAACGCTGTTCGGATCGCTGATCGAGCAGGATCTGCTCGACGAGTTGTGTCTGACCATCGCCCCCGTTGTGGTGGGTGGTCTGCCCCGGCGCATTGCGTCCGGCCCGGGCCAGCTGCAAACCCGGATGCACTGCGCTCACGTCATCACCGACGATGCCGGGTACCTCTACACCCGCTACGTTCGAGCCTGAACTGCACGTCGCGCAGCATCGCTGAGCGGAGTGGTTAGTGTTGTCGGCATGAGTCGGCGCCTCCCGTCCACCCCGATTCTCGTCGCGGTGGCCTTCTCGGTGACCACAGTGCTGGCTGCCTGCGTTCCGGTACTGGGCGCTGACCCGCGCTTTGCCACCAACACCGGCGCGCGCCCGCAGGGCGCCGCCACCACCACACCACCGCCCAGCGGCCCGCCGCCGATCGCCGCGCCCAAGAACGATCTGTCCTGGACCGACTGCACCTCACAGGTCTATTCCGATGCCGGCGTTCAGGGCGCCCCCGGCACCCGGCTGGAGTGCGCGACCTTCGACAACGACCTGGATCCGGTCAACGGCGGATCCGGGTCGGTCAGTATCGGCGTGGTGCGCGCCCGCTCCGGCCAGACGCCACGCGACGCCGGCCCGCTGGTCTTCACCACCGGCTCCGATCTGCCGTCGTCGACTCAGTTGCCGGTCTGGCTGTCTCATGCCGGCGCCGACGTGCTGCGCACCCACCCGATCGTTGCCATCGACCGCCGCGGGATGGGCATGTCGAGCCCGATCGACTGCCGGGACCACTACGAGCGCACCGAGATGCGTGATCAGTCGCAGTTCCAAACCGGCGATGACCCGGTGGCCAACCTTTCGACGATCTCCAACGAAGCCACCACCGATTGCACCGACGCCATCGCCCCCGGCGCATCCGCCTACGACAACGGACACGCCGCATCCGACATCGAGCGGCTGCGCAATCTGTGGGATGTGCCGGCACTGGCGCTGGTCGGCATCGGCAACGGCGCCCAGGTGGCCCTCACCTACGCCGGATCACGACCCGACAAGGTCGCCCGGCTGATCCTCGACTCCCCGGTGGCTTTGGGGGTCAGCGCCGAAGCCGCCGCTGAACAACAGGTCAAGGGTCAGCAAGCGGCGCTGGATGCGTTCGCCGCACAGTGTGTCGCGGTGCACTGCGCGCTCGGATCCGATCCCAAGGGCGCCGTCGCCGCACTGCTGAACGACGCCCGTTCCGACAACGGCCCCGGCGGCGAGTCGGTGGCCTCGATCGCCACCGCCATCACCACCGCCCTGGGCTTTCCCACCGGGGACCGCATCCGCACCACGACCAACCTGGCGGACGCGCTGGTGGCCGCCCGCGCGGGTGACATGAACCAGCTGTCCAACCTGATCAACCGGGCCGATGCCCTGCAGCACACCGACGGCCAGTTCGTCAGCTCGTGCAGCGACGCGGTGAATCGCCCCACCCCGGACCGGGTTCGCGAACTGGTGGTCGCCTGGGGCAAGCTCTATCCACAATTCGGCACGGTCGCCGCACTCAACCTGGTCAAGTGCGTGCACTGGCCCAGCGGCTCGACAACCGATGCCCCCAAGAGCCTCAAGGTCAACGTTCTGTTGCTGGGGGTGCAAAACGACCCGATCGTGGGCAACGAAGGCGTCGCCCAGACCGCGGCCACGATCATCAACGCCAACGCCGCCAGCAAGCGAGTGATGTGGCAGGGCATCGGACACGGTGCCAGCATCTATTCGTCCTGCGCGGTACCACCGCTGATCGGCTATCTCAACGACGGCAAACTGCCGGGCACCGACACCTACTGTCCCGCCTGAAACCGGCTCGACCGCCCCGGTGTACGGTGCGCTGGTGACCGCGGCTGACTCGACCCGAACCGGCTTGCGTGAATGCATGCAAGCCGCATTCCGTCCCCGTACCGGCCCACCGAGCGCGTCGGCGATATTGCGCTCGGTGCTGTGGCCGGCGACCATTTTGTCCGTACTGCATCGCGCCATCGTGCTGACGACCAACGGGAACATCACTGACGACTTCAAGCCGGTGTATCGGGCGGTGCTCAACTTCCGCCGCGGCTGGGACATCTATAACGAGCATTTCGACTACGTCGACCCGCACTATCTCTACCCGCCGGGCGGCACGCTGCTGATGGCCCCGTTCGGGTACCTGCCCTTCGCGCCGTCGCGCTACCTGTTCATCTCGATCAACACCGCGGCCATTCTGCTGGCGGCGTACCTGTTGCTGCGGCTGTTCAACTTCACGCTGACCTCGGTCGCCGCCCCCGCCCTGGTATTGGCCATGTTCACCACCGAGACCGTGACCAACACCCTGGTCTTCACCAACATCAACGGCTGCATTCTGCTGCTCGAGGTGCTGTTCCTGCGGTGGCTGTTGGACGGCCGGGTCAGTCATCAATGGTGGGCCGGGATAGCTATCGGATTCACGCTGGTGCTCAAACCACTACTCGGCCCGCTGCTGCTGCTGCCCCTGCTCAACCGCCAGTGGCGCACGCTGGTGACCGCCATCGTGATCCCCATCGTCATCAACCTGGCCGCCCTGCCGCTGATCAATCATCCGATGGACTTCTTCACGCGGACATTGCCCTACATCCTGGGCACCCGCGACTACTTCAACAGTTCGATCCAGGGCAATGGCATCTACTTCGGCCTGCCGACCTGGTTGATCCTGTTCCTGCGGCTGCTGTTCACCGCAATCGCGATCGCCAGCTTGTGGCTGCTGTACCGCTACTACCGCACCCGCGATCCCCTGTTCTGGTTCACCGCATCCTCGGGTATGCTGCTGCTGTGGTCGTGGCTGGCGATGTCGCTGGCCCAGGGCTACTACTCGATGATGCTGTTCCCGTTCCTGATGACGATCACGCTGCGTAACTCGGTGATCCGGAACTGGCCGGCGTGGCTGGGGATCTACGGCTTCATGACGCTGGATCGCTGGCTGCTGTTCAACTGGATGAGGTGGGGCCGCGCCCTCGAGTATCTGAAGATCACCTACGGGTGGTCGCTGCTGTTGATCGTGACGTTCACCGTGCTGTATTTCCGCTACCTCGACGCCAAGGCCGAAGACCGGTTGGACAGCGGGATCGATCCGGCGTGGCTGACGGCCGAGCGAGAGCGCGCTAGCGTGGACGCATGACCTCCTCCGACGCCGGCTCGCAGCGTCCGAAACTGCAACTCAGCGAAGACGAGTGGCGCAAGAGGCTCAGCCAGCGGGAGTACGACGTGCTGCGTCTGGCCGACACCGAACGGCCGTTCACCGGCGAGTACACCGACACCAAGACGCAGGGCATCTACCAATGCCGGGCCTGTGGCGCGGAGTTGTTCCGCAGTACCGAGAAGTTCGAATCCCATTGCGGCTGGCCGTCATTCTTTGACCCGTCGGCCAGCGAAGCGGTGATCCTGCGTCCCGACCACTCACTGGGCCAGCTGCGTACCGAGGTGCTATGCGCGAACTGCCACAGCCACCTGGGCCATGTGTTCGCCGGCGAGGGGTATCCGACACCGACGGATCTGCGTTACTGCATCAACTCGATCTCGCTGCGCCTGGTTCCCACGGACTCAGCAGCGCAATAGCAGGGGGGTTAGTCCAGCCGGGTGGCGTGGACTTCCCAGAACGGGACGTGCGCGATGCCGTCGGTCAGCCAGGGCTGGATCGTCTTGAACCGCTCCACCAAGGGCCCGACCTGGTCAGCCACCTCGGGGTTTCGCGCGGCCATAGTTTCCAGCGTCTCCATGCTCACCGTGGTGCGGTAGGTGGTCGGCCCCAGATAGGTGATCTCCCAACCGCCAAGTGGCAGCATCTCGCGGAAGTTTTCCTCCGGCAGCGACCGGATCGCGGTCAATCCGTTGACCTGGTGGGCGCCGAACTCGTACATGTAAAGCCGTGCGCCCGGCTTGGTCGCCCGCCACAACGCCTGCACGTAGGACCTCTGCAGCTCGGGCGCGGTACCGAACGTGTGATAGAAGGCGCAGTCGACGACGGTGTCGAATCGGTTGTCCAAGCCTTCCAGCCTCGTGGCATCGGCCACCTGGAAGTTCACCGACACCCCGGCCTTAGCCGCGTTGTCCCGGGCCCGCTCGATGGCGGTCGCCGATCCGTCGATGCCGGTCGCCGAGTAACCCTTGGACGCGTAATAGATCGCGTGGTGGCCGGGCCCGGTGCCCGGGTCGAGCACCTCCCCCTTGACCGCGCCCAGCGCGACCAGCTGCTCAACCACCGGTTGCGGGCCGCCGATGTCCCACGGTGTGGCCGCCGGCAAGCCGTGTGCCACCCGCTGGTCGCGATACATCTCCTCGAAGCGGGTGGGGTCGGTCGGATCCGGGGCGGTCATGGCAGCGAGGTCACCAGCTGCTCGACGGGCACCCGCGGCCCGCTGTAGAACGGCGTCTCCGCACGGGTGTGCCGTCGGGCGTCGGTGGCCCGCAGGTCACGCATCAAATCGACGATGCGGTCCAACTCGGGGGCCTCAAACGCCAGGATCCACTCGTAGTCCCCCAGCGCGAACGCCGGCACCGTGTTGGCCCGAACGTCCTTGTAGCCACGCGCGGCCATGCCGTGCTCGGCGAGCATGCGACGTCGCTCCTCGTCGGGCAGCAGATACCACTCGTAGGAGCGCACGAACGGATACACGCAGATGTAGGCGCCGGGCTCCTCGCCGGCTAGAAATGCCGGGATGTGGCTCTTGTTGAACTCGGCCGGACGATGCAGCCCGACGCTGCTCCACACCGGAGTGCAGGCCCGCCCCAAGGTGGTGGTGCGCCGAAAGTCCGAATAGGTCGCCTGCAACGTTTCGATGCGCTCGGCGTGGGTCCAGATCATGAAATCCGCGTCCGCCCGCAGGCCCGCGACGTCGTAGAGGCCGCGCACCACGACGCCGCGTTCCTCCTGCTGCTTGAAAAACGTCGCAGCGTCGTCGATCACGGCTTCGCGGTGGTCACCGAGTTCGCCCGGCCGCACAGAGAACACCGAGAACATCAGGTACCGAATGGTTGCGTTCAGGACGTCGTAGTCGAGGCGTGCCATGGCACCTATCGTGCCACTTGCGGGTTGAGCGCCCCAACGACGCCGTCCACCGCGCGGCTTGCCGCCCCGACACAGGCCGGCACCCCGATTCCGTCCAGATAGCTGCCGGCCACGGCCAATGTCGGGGGCAGCCCGGCCCGCACTTGCGCGACCAGCACCCCGTGACCGGGACCGTATTGCGGCATCGCCTCGATCCACCGCTGCACACGTGAATCGACGGGATCCACCGTCACACCGAACACCGTGGCCAGGTCGTCGCGCGCCCACGAAAGCAGCTGATGGTCGGACACGCGCTCGGCCAGGTCGTCGCCGAACCGCCCGAACGAAATCCGCAGCTGCTGGACGTCGCCCTGGATACCCCATTTCCGCGACGACAACGTGATTGCCTTGGCCCGCAACGGCTCACCGTTGGCCACCAGCACCCCGGAACACTGCGGGAAGGGGGTATCTGCCGGCACCGCCAGCGCCACCACAGCCGAGGAGGCACTGCGCACCCGGCTCGCGGCCGCGACGCTGCGCGGATCCACCCCGTCGACACCGTCGAGGATCCGCACCAGGCGCGGGGCCGGGATGGCCAGGATGACGGCGTCGGCGTGCCAGCGCCGGCCGGCATCGTCGTGCAGTGCCCAACCGGGTTCGATCTTGCTGACCGCGGCCTGCACCCACTGCACCCCACTGCGTGCGACCAGCTCCTCGACCAGCACCTGATAGCCGCCCGTCAAGGCACCGAACACCGGGCCGGCACTGGCCGGCGGCAAGCTCTGCCGAACCGCCTCGGTCAGGCTGGTGGCGCCGCGGTCCAGCTCCGCCGCCACCGCCGGGATGGCCGCGCGCACACCGATCGTGGCGGCCGAGCCCGCATAGACGCCGCACAGCAGCGGATCGACCGACCTGGTCACGGTCTGCTCGCCGAACCGCTCGGCCACCAGTTCGGCCACCGCGGGATCGCCGCCCGGGCGCCAGTGCAGCGGCCGGTCCGGTTCGGCCTCGATCTGGGCAATCGTGGCGTCGTCAACCAGGCCGGCAAGCGAGCGCGCCGAAGCCGGGATCCCCATCACGGTGCCCGTTGGCAGCGGGTGCAGCTCTTGGCAGCTGTAGATCAGCGGCCGGGCGCCCGTGGTGGAGCGCTGCAGCCCGGACAGACCGAGTTCGGCGAGCAGGGCGGGCATCTCCGGACGGCGCACCACGAACGCTTCGGCACCCAGATCCATCGGCTGTCCGCCGACCCGCTCGGTGCGCAAGATTCCGCCCAGCCGATCGCTGGGGTCCAACAGGGTGATCAAGGCGTCTTCACCGACCGCCAGCCGCAACCGGAAGGCCGCGGTCAGGCCCGAGATTCCACCGCCCACAACACAATACGAGCCCGGTGTCATAGCGAGTGAACCAGTGACACCAGGTCGGTCAGCACCCCCGGATCGGTCTGCGGCAGTACCCCGTGCCCCAGATTGAAGACGTACCCGGCCGCACCCGCGTCGACGGCCCGACGTCCATCGTCGACGACGGCGCGTGCGGCCCGTTCCACCGCGGGCCAGCCCGCCAGCAGCACCACCGGATCCAGGTTGCCCTGCAGCGCGGTGCCGGGTTGCACCCGGGCGGCGGCATCGGCCAGCGCGGTGCGCCAGTCCACCCCGACCACCTTCGCCGTCCCCGGCTTGACCGCCTCCGACATCGCACCCAGCAGTTCAGCGGTGCCGACCCCGAAGTGCGTCATCGGAACACCATGCTCGGCTAGCGTGGCGAATACCCGTGCGCTGTGCGGCAACGCGTACTGGCGGTAGTCGGCCAACGACAACATTCCCGCCCACGAGTCGAACACCTGGATGGCATTCACGCCGGCACGGATCTGACCGAGCAAAAATTCGATGGTGAGGTCGGTCAACTTGGTCATCAACGCATGCCAGGTCGCGGGCTCGGCCAACATCATCGCCTTGGTCCGGGCATGGTGGCGGCTGGGTCCGCCCTCGACCAGGTAGGAGGCCAACGTGAAGGGCGCTCCGGCGAATCCGATCAGCGGAGTGTCACCCAGCTCGGCGACCAACAGCTCAACCGCGTCGAGCACCGGCGCAATCGACTGGGGGTCAATGGGTTTGATGGCGTCGACATCGGCAACCGTACGCACCGGCGCAGCGATGACGGGTCCGACATCGGCCACGATGTCCAAGTCCACACCGGCCGCGCGCAGCGGTACCACGATGTCGGAGAACAGGATCGCGGCATCGACGTGGTAGCGGCGGATCGGTTGCATGGTGACCTCGCAGGCCACCTCGGGTTCGAAGCAGGCGGCCAGCATGCTGTGCTGGCGGCGCAGCGCCCGGTATTCCGGCAGTGAGCGGCCGGCCTGCCGCATGAACCACACCGGTACTCGGCTGGGTTTGCGGCCGGCCACCGCGGCCAGATAGGGCGACTGCGGAAGGTCGCGACGGGTACTCATCGGCCTCAATGCTGCCATGAGGGCTGCCATGAGGCGGTTTGGGCGGCCCCGCAGGCCATCGGGCCGCTGCGTAACATCACGACGGCAACCAGCTGGCAACCAGCAACGGTCAGGAGCGCCGCATGCCACTCACCTACCAAGATTTCCCCAGCCTTCGCTTCGAGCCGGGTGAGCACGGCGTGCTGAATCTGGTGCTGGACTCCCCCGGGCTGAATTCGGTCGGACCGCAGATGCACCGCGACCTCGCTGACGTCTGGCCGGTGATCGACCGTGACCCCGACGTGCGGGTGGTGCTGGTTCGTGGTGAGGGCAAAGCGTTTTCGTCCGGGGGCAGTTTTGAGCTCATCGACGAAACGATCGGCGACTACGAAGGCCGAATCCGCATCATGCGCGAGGCCCGTGACCTGGTGCTCAACCTGGTCAACCTCGACAAGCCGGTGGTTTCGGCGATTCGCGGCCCGGCCGTTGGCGCCGGTCTGGTGGTAGCGCTGCTCGCCGATATCTCGGCGGCAAGCGCAACCGCGAAAATCATCGACGGCCACACCAAGCTCGGGGTGGCGGCCGGTGACCACGCCGCGATCTGCTGGCCGCTGCTGGTCGGCATGGCCAAGGCCAAGTACTACCTACTCACCTGCGAGACACTGTCCGGCGAAGAAGCTGAACGCATCGGCCTGGTCTCGACGTGCGTCGATGACGATGAGGTGCTGCCCACCGCAACCCGGCTGGCCGAGAATCTGGCGCAGGGGGCGCAAAACGCGATCCGCTGGACCAAGCGTAGCCTCAATCACTGGTACCGGATGTTCGGGCCGACCTTCGAAACGTCGCTTGGCCTGGAGTTTCTCGGGTTCACCGGCCCCGATGTGCAGGAAGGCCTGGCCGCGCACCGGCAGAAGCGTCCCGCCCGGTTTACCGACCGCACCGAGGGGCCCTAGCCGGCGACGAAACGGCGCGCCTGTCCCCGCGTGTCGACCGATGGGTCTACCGTCGAATTCTGTGAACCGCGCCGACGATAAGACGGGGCGCAGCGATTGGGGGGCACCTCCCGCTTGCGGGGGAGAGGAGCGGCGCTTGTGACCTCAGCCGAACCGACCCCTTTCCGCGAGGCGGTAGCGGCGATGAACGCTGTCACCGTGCGGCCCGAGATTGAACTCGGCCCCATCCGCCCGCCACAGCGGCTGGCCCCGTACAGCTATGCCCTGGGGGCCGAAGTCAAGCATCCCGAGCTCGACATCGTGCCCGAACGATCCGAAGGCGACGCTTTCGGACGGCTGATTCTGCTCTATGACCCTGATGGTTCTGACGCGTGGGACGGCACCATTCGCCTGGTTGCCTACATTGAGGCCGATCTGGACTCGCACGAGGCGATCGATCCGCTGCTACCGGAAGTGGCGTGGAGTTGGCTGGTGGAGGCGCTGGAATCACGCACCGAACACGTGACCGCTCTCGGTGGCACCGTCACCGCCACCACATCGGTGCGCTACGGCGACATCTCCGGACCGCCGCGCGCCCATCAGCTCGAGCTACGAGCGTCGTGGACGGCGACCACACCCGATCTAGGCAGCCACGTCGAGGCGTTCTGCGCTGTCCTCGAGCACGCCGCGGGCCTGCCGCCGGCCGGGGTCGTCGACCTGGGCTCGAGGTCGCGCGCCTGATATGTGCTCAGCCCTATCTCCTGAGGGGAACGAACCGCCGGAGGGCACAGCACCCGAAGCCACTCCCCTGCTGAGCCCGGCGAGCGGGGTTCCGGAACTCTCCGTGACCGCCGGCCAGATCGAGGCGGCCGCGACACTCCTGGACCGCGGCAGCGGGCCCTTTGCCGTCGACGCCGAGCGCGCATCGGGCTTTCGTTACTCCAATCGGGCCTATCTGATCCAGATCCGGCGGGCCGGCGCCGGAACGGTGCTGATCGACCCGGTCAGCCACGGCGGTGACCCGCTGACCGTGCTGCAACCGCTGGCCGAAGTGCTGGCCAAAGACGAGTGGATCCTGCACTCGGCCGACCAGGACCTGCCCTGTCTGGCCGAGGTTGGGATGCGTCCGTCGGCGTTGTACGACACCGAACTGGCGGGGCGATTGGCCGGGTACGACCGGGTGAACCTGGCGACCATGGTCGAGCGGCTACTCGGCATGGGCCTGGTCAAAGGCCACGGCGCCGCCGACTGGTCCAAGCGTCCGCTGCCGTCGGACTGGCTCAACTACGCCGCGTTGGATGTGGAGTTGCTCATCGAGCTGCGCTCGGCGATCTCGGGGGTGCTGGCCGAGCAAGGTAAATTCGACTGGGCCGCGCAAGAATTCGAGTATCTGCGGACGTTCGAATCACGGTGGGTGCCGGCGACCGCCAAACCGGACCGCTGGCGGCGAACCTCGGGGATCCACAAAGTGCGTGACCGGCGAGGTCTGGCCGCCGTTCGCGAGTTGTGGATAACCAGAGATCGCATCGCCGAGCGTCGTGACATCGCGCCCCGCCGGATTCTGCCGGACTCGGCGATCATCGATGCCGCCCTCTCCGACCCGAAGTCGGTCGAAGACCTGGTGTCATTGCCGGTGTTCGGCGGGCGCAACCAGCGCCGTAACGCGACGATGTGGCTCGGGGCCCTCGACGTCGCGCGCAAGAGCCAGCATCCGCCGGAAGTGGCCGAACCCTCCAATGGGCCGCCCGTTCCGGCGCGGTGGAGCCGACGCAAACCCGAAGCTGCCGCGCGCCTGGAGGCCGCCCGCGCGGCGTTGTCCGAGGTGTCGGATTCGGTGGGAGTGCCGACGGAGAACCTGGTCACGCCCGAGCTGGTGCGGCGCCTGTGCTGGGACTGGGCACCGGTGGCCGCCGCCGAGATAACCAGCACCATCGATGAATTCTTGGCCACCGGGCAAGCCCGGGTCTGGCAGCGTGAGCTGGTGGTACCCGCCCTGGCCGCAGCGCTGGCCAATGCCGCCGAACCCGAGACCGAACCGGGCGCCCGCTAGTCGAGCTGTTCGGTGATCTCGGTTTCGACAACGCTGGAACCCAGCGCGACAACCCAGCCGGTGATGCGGCGGGCGACATCCTGGTCGGTGAGACCCAAGTCGGCCAACACCTCGCCACGCGACGCGTGATCGAAGAAATCCTGCGGCAGGCCCACATCGCGACACGGCAGGTCGATCTCGGCACGCCGCAGCGCTGCCGACACCGCTGACCCGGTCCCCCGGTTGACCCCGTTGCCTTCGAGGGTCACCAGCAGCTTGTGCGCCACCGCCAATTCGAGCACCGCGTCGGGGACGGGCAACACCCAGCGTGGGTCGACCACCGTCACCCCGATGCCCTGGTTGTGTAGCCGCTTGGCCACCGCCACCGCCAGCGCCATCGACGTCTCCGCGCCGCTCCAAAGCCGGAATATCGTCACCGACGTCACCTCTGGGGAATCATAAAGCCGTCGGACCATCACTGAACTCGAGCGCATCCCCCAGTTCCTCGCGCAACCGGGTGGCATCCCTGGGCGCGGCTACCCGCATTCCGGGGACGATGCCCAGCATCGACAAATCCCGCATGCCGTTGTGGGCCGGACCATCCGAACCGGTGATCCCTGCCCGGTCGAGCACCATGGTGACGGGCAGCTGGTGCAGCGCCACATCCATCCTCAACTGGTCGAATGCCCGGTTGAGGAACGTCGAATAGATCGCCACTACCGGGTGCATCCCACCCATCGCCAGCCCAGCTGCCGACGTGATCGCATGTTGCTCGGCAATGCCGACATCGAACAGGCGGTCCGGAAAGCGCTGCCCGAACGCCGTCAGCCCGGTCGGCCCCGGCATGGCCGCGGTGATGGCCACAAGGTGGCAACGGCGGTTCCGGCGTCGGCGCGGGCCTGGCCGGCGAAAACGGCGGCGCCGGAGCGGGCGGCACCAGCGCCGGAAGCCTAGGGCTGCCATCCCCAGCAGGGCCGGGGGACGTCGAGGCGCGGGTGAGCGAAGCCGTAGGACGGTGCGGCACATTTCGAATGTCGATAGACAAAGCGATTTATTTAGACGTGGTGAATTACAACTGCAGCAACCGCATCCGAATTAACTCCATAGAGAATTAATTTCCTGCCAGAAATTCAGCAGTGAATGACTTAAGAAAAGTGCTCAAATTAGTGGAAATAGCTACACATTGGAGTACATTCGTCCAATCTAATTCCCACCACATTCCATGTGAATGGCAAGCGAGGCAGATGTGTGGTTCCACGCCGAGAACTCCCTGCTGCTACACAGTAGCGCTGGTCGACAGCAGCGCAACCAGTCGCTGCGAGAGTCTGCCGAAGGGCCGGAAAAGAACTCTTTCTCATGTAATGGACGGCACGGTTCACAGCGAATTTCCGGTAGCCCGAGACATTGCCGACAACGAACCTTCGGTTCGAGACCGGGTGCGATCGCTGTCGCCCGACCGTGCGGAAACCATTCGGCCGTCCGGTGTTTTTCAGGGCGCGGTCAGCATTTGTCGACCGCGCTGCCTGAAGCCTGCGTTGTTGTTTGAGTTCGGAGGAGAAACCTGATGTCCTACCTAGCCATTGCACCGGAGATCGTGGCCGCCGCGGCCGCGGCTATGGACGGGATCGGCTCGGCCATCACCGCCGCCAATGCCGCCGCGGCGATCCCAACCAGCGCCATCGCGGCCGCGGCCGCCGATGAGATTTCGGCGGCCATCGCCGAACTGTTCGGCAACCACGCCCAGCAATATCAGGCCCTGAGCGCCCAAATGGCGCGG
The DNA here is from genome assembly GCF_003584745.1 of Mycobacterium pseudoshottsii JCM 15466. Lineage (NCBI taxonomy): Bacteria > Bacillati > Actinomycetota > Actinomycetes > Mycobacteriales > Mycobacteriaceae > Mycobacterium > Mycobacterium pseudoshottsii. The sequence goes on along the minus strand of NZ_AP018410.1, from coordinate 2,221,340 downwards.
TTCCACGACCAGTTCGTGCGCAGCCTGTCCGGCGCAGCACAGACGTACGCCAGCGCCGAGGCCACCGGAGCCGCACCCCTGCAACCGGTGCTAGACCTGATCAACGGGCCCACCCAAGCACTGTTGGGACGCCCGCTGATCGGCAACGGCGCCAGCGGGGCCCTAGGCACCGGGCAGGCCGGCGGTGACGGGGGCCTGCTGATCGGCAACGGCGGCGCCGGCGGGGCCGCCGGACTGATCGGCTCCGGCGGCGCCGGCGGCATCGGCGGAACCGGCGCGGCCGGCGGAAAAGGCGGCAACGCCGTCCTCTTCGGCGCCGGAGGCAACGGCGGCATCGGCGGGACCGGAGCCGTTGGCGGGACCGGGGCGGCCGGCGGAGCCGGCGGCAACGGCGGGTTCCTCTTCGGCCACGGCGGTGACGGCGGCACCGGCGGCACCGGCGCCAGCGGCGTTGCTGGCGCCAACGGCGGTGCGGGCCAAACCGAACTAGCCGGAACCGACGGCGGTACCGGCGGCGTCGGCAGGGCCGGCGGCAAAGGCGGGCTGCTGTTCGGCGCCGGCGGCGAGGGCGGGGCCGGCGGCGCCGGCGGCACCGGTGGCGACGGGCTGCCCGCCACGACCGCTGGCGGCACTGGCGGCAACGCGGGCGACGGCGGCGAGGGCGGCGCTGGCGGTAACGCTGGAGCCGGCGGCGCGGGAGACCAAGGCGGCCTGTTCGGCAATGCGGGTACCACCGGCGCCGGCGGCGATGGCGGTAATGGCGGCAACGGCGGACTCGCAGGCAACGGCGGGGCCGGCGGCAACGGCGACGCTAGCAACCCCAACGGCGGGACCGGCGGCAACGGCGCCAACCCGGGAGCCGGCGGGGCCGGCGGCGCCGGCGGCAACGGGTCGCGCACCGGTGCACCCGGTACCACTGGCAACACCCCCACCACCGCGGCCGGCCACGGCGGCAAGGGCGGAGACGGCTTTAGTCCCGCCACCTCCGGTCAAGACGGCGGGTCTGGCGGCAAGGGCGGAGACGCCGGCCAATTCGGCAACGGTGGCAACGGCGGCAACGGCGGCAACGGAGCCGCCGGTGACGCGGCGGGCAGCGGCCACACCGGCGGCAACGGGGGCGCCGGCGGCGGCGGCGGTAACGCCGGTCAATTCGGTGAACCCGGCACGGGCGGATCCGGCGGGAACGGTGGCAAAGGCGGCGACGGCGCGGCCGGCGGCTTAGCCCAAGCCGGCGGAAACGGCGGCGAAGGCGGGGCCGGTGGCAACGCTGGCGCGGGAGGCCTGAGCGGCACCGGCGACAGCACCGGCAACGCCGGCACCGGCGGCAACGGCGGCCCCGGCGGCACCAACGGCACCGGCGGCAAGGGCGGCATCGGCGGCATCGGTGGCGACGGCCGCAACGGCAGTACCGGCGCCAACGGCGGCAACGGCGGGACAGGCGGCACTGGCGGAATCGGGGGTACCGCCGGGAGCGGCGGCACCGGGGGTAGCGCCGGCAACGCCGGCACCGGCGGCACCGGCGGCAATGGTGGCGCTGGTGACAGCGGCGCCTCTGGCGGCGCTGGCGGCGCTGGCGGCGAAGGCGGCGCCGGAATCGGCGGTAAAGACGGCGGTACCGGGGGCACTGGAGGCACTGGAGGTGCGGGCGTCGTCAGCGGCTTATCCGCCTTCCCCAGCGGCATCGGTGGCACCGGCGGAGCCGGCGGGCAGGGCGGCCAAGCAACCGGCGGCGGCAATGCCGGCGACGGCGGCACCGGCGGGCAGGGCGGAACAGGCGGGCAGGGCGCAACAAGCCCCTTCGAAGCCAGCTCCAGCGGCACCGGCGGGGCCGGCGGAGCCGGGGGGCTGGGCGGCCAAGCAGCCGACGGCGGCAATGCCGGCGACGGCGGCACCGGCGGGCAGGGCGGAACAGGCGGGCAGGGCGGAACAGGCGGGCAGGGCGCAGCAGCCCCCTCAGCCGCCAAGGCCGCCGGCAACGGCGGGGCCGGCGGCGACGGCGGGAACGGCGCCGACGCCAGCGGCGGCGGCAACGGCGGCGACGGCGGAAAGTCCGGCGGGGGCGGAACCGGCGGAACCGGCGGCAAGAGCTTAGGCAATCTACCCTCAGGTGACGGCGGAGTTGGAGGCAACGCCGGCACCGGCGGCAACGGTGGCAACGCAACCGATGGCGGTGCCGGCGGCAAAGGCGGAGACGGGGCCGCCGGCGGCACGGGCGGCAACGCCGGCGAGTTCCAGTCACTCCTCGGCATCGGCAAAGGCGGAGACGGCGGCGACGGCGGCACCGGCACACCCGTCGGGGCAGGCGGCCTGGCCGGTACCGGCGGTGCCGGCGGGTTTGGCATTTTCCCCGGCGGCCAGACCGGCCAGAATGGCACCGACGGCAAGGCCGGATGAACCCGTCCAGCCAACCGGGGCGGCAGCTAAGTCAGCGGAACCCTAGTCGAGATGTTCTTTGATCTCGGCTTCCGAAACGCAAGCACCCAGCGCGGCAACCCAACCGGTGACCCGGCGGGCCACGTCCTGATCGGTCAACCCCAGGTCGGCCAGCAGTTCACCGCGCGAGGCGTGCTCGAAGAACTGCTGCGGCAACCCCACATCGCGACAGGGCACGTCAATCTCGGCACGCCGCAGCGCAGCGGACACCGCTGACCCGACGCCACCGTTGACGCCGTTGTCCTCCAGCGTCACCACCAGCTTGTGTGCCACCGCCAGGTCGCCGATCCCATCGGCCACCGGCAACACCCAGCGAGGGTCGATCACCGTCACCCCGATCCCCTGGTTGTGCAGCCGTTTGGCCACCGCCAGCGCCATCGACGCCAATGCACCTACCGCTATCAGCAGCACGTCGTGGTTCAAGCCGCTAGCCGGCACAGCCAGCACATCCATGCCATCGCGCCGTTCCAGTGCCGGAATATCTTCGCCCACATCGCCTTTGGGGAACCGCAACGCCGTCGGTCCGTCATCGACGTCGAGCGCCTCGCCCAGTTCCTCGCGCAACCGGGTGGCATCCCTGGGTGCGGCTACCCGAATTCCGGGAACGATGCCCAGCATCGACAAATCCCACATGCCGTTGTGGCTCGGACCATCCGAACCGGTGATCCCGGCCCGGTCGAGCACCATGGTGACCGGCAGCTGGTGCAGCGCCACATCCATCATGATCTGGTCGAATGCGCGGTTCAGGAACGTCGAGTAGATCGCGACGACCGGATGCATTCCGCCCATCGCCAGCCCGGCCGCCGACGTCATCGCGTGTTGCTCGGCGATACCGACGTCGAACAGGCGGTCCGGGAACTGCTGGCCGAACGCGGTCAAACCGGTGGGGCCCGGCATGGCCGCGGTGATGGCCACGATGTCGCGGCGCTTGCCGGCGTATTCGATCAAGGCATCGGCGAACGTCGTCGTCCAGCCCGGGCCCGCCAGCTTGGTGGCCTGTCCGGTGGCCGGGTCGATCGGAACCGTGGAGTGCATCTGCTCGGCCACGTCGGCCTCGGCCGGGCCGTAACCCATGCCCTTGCGGGTGACCACGTGCACGATCACCGGGCCGCCGAAACCGCGGGCACTGCGCAACGCGACCTCTACCGCCCGCTCGTCGTGTCCGTCGACCGGGCCGACGTACTTCAACCCGAGGTCGGTGAACAGCAACTGCGGCGACAGGGAGTCCTTGATACCTGCCTTGACGCTGTGCATGAAGTGGTAACAGACTTCGCCGACCAGCGGCACCGCCCGCACCACGTCTCGGCCCTTCTCCAGCACCTGTTCGTAGGCCGGCTGCAACCGCAGCTTGGCCAGGTGGTCGGCGACCCCGCCGATGGTCGGCGCGTAGCTGCGGCCGTTGTCGTTGACGACGATGACCACCGGCCGGTGCGAGGCGGCGATGTTGTTCAGCGCTTCCCAACACATGCCGCCGGTGAGCGCGCCGTCGCCGACCACCGCAACCACATGCCGATTACGGAGCCCGCTCAGCTCGAACGCCTTGGACAGACCGTCGGCGTAGGACAGCGCCGCGCTGGCGTGGCTGGATTCCACCCAGTCGTGTTCGCTCTCGGCCCGGCACGGATAACCCGACAACCCGCCCTTCTTGCGCAGGCTCTCGAAGTCCTGGGCGCGGCCGGTCAGCATCTTGTGCACGTAGGCCTGGTGCCCTGTGTCGAAGATGATCGGATCGTGCGGCGAGTCGAACACCCGGTGCAAAGCCAGCGTCAGCTCCACGACCCCAAGATTCGGTCCCAGGTGTCCCCCGGTGGCGGCGACTTTGTGGACCAGAAACTCTCGGATTTCCTGAGCCAGCTCACGCAGCTGCGCCTGCGACAGGTGCTGCAGATCAGCGGGACCACGGATCTGTTGCAGCATCTCGCCAGTGTACGCAGCGCCTGCGCATCGGAGCCATCAATGACCTCCGCCGCCCATCGACCGGACGGCTTGATAGCGTCGGAGACCGGTGAGCCGGGAAGCCTGGTCGGCGTCTGATTGTCCTGCAAGCACTTACGACGCGAAAGAACACGATGGGTGCAAATGAGCTAACCCTGACCACACCGGCAACGTATGGTCACCATATGCGCGCCGAGGACATCGCCGAGGAGTATCCCGTAATCAGCATCGACTCAGACGCACTCGAGGCGGCACGCACGCTGGCCGAACACCGCCTGCCCGGGTTGCTGGTTACCAAGAAAACCGGCAGCCCTTACGCGGTGTTGCCGGCGTCGCAGGTGGTCCGATTCATCGTTCCCCGCTATGTCCAGGACGACCCATCGCTGGCCGGTGTGCTCAACGAATCGATGGCAGACCGCTGCGCGGAAAAACTGCGCGGCAAGAAGGTCAGCGATGTGTTGCCTGATCACCTCAATGACGTTCCGCCGGTCAATGCCGACGACACCATCATCGAGGTGGCCGCGCTGATGGCTCGGTTGCGCAGCCCGCTGCTCGCGGTGGTCAAGAACGGCAAGTTGCACGGGGTGATCACGGCATCGCGCCTTCTGGGAGCGGCGCTAAGGCCTTGATCTCAACGGATTCAGCGATAGACGGTCTGCGGGCAAAGACACAGGTAGCGACTCGATGAGCATTGTCGCGGTCGCCATCTTTGTGGTGGCCTATGCGCTGATCGCCAGCGAACGCGTCAACAAGACCCTGGTGGCGTTGGCCGGTGCCGCGATCGTGGTGATGCTGCCGGTCATCAATTCCGAGGACGTCTTCTATTCCCACGAGACCGGGGTCGACTGGGACGTCATCTTCTTGCTGCTCGGCATGATGATCATCGTCAGCGTGCTGCGTCAGACCGGTGTGTTCGAATACGTCGCGATCTGGGCGGCCAAGCGGGCCCGCGGCAAACCACTGCGGATCATGATCCTGTTGGTGATCGTCACCGCGGTCGCATCGGCGCTGCTGGACAACGTCACCACGGTGCTGCTGATCGCCCCGGTCACCCTGCTGGTGTGTGACCGGCTGGTGATCAACCCGGCGCCGTATCTGATGGCCGAAGCGTTCGCCTCCAACATCGGCGGCACCGCGACACTGGTCGGTGACCCGCCCAACATCGTCATCGCCAGCAAGGGCGGGCTGACGTTCAACGACTTCCTGGTCCACCTGGCTCCGATCGTGGTCATCGTGATGGCGGTGTTCATCCTGATGCTGCCGCGCCTGTTCCCCGGCTCATTCGAGGCCGACCCCGAGCGAGTCGCCGACGTGATGTCGCTGGAAGAGAAGGAGGCCATCCGCGACCACGGCCTGCTGATCAAGTGCGGCATCGTCCTGCTCCTGGTGTTCACGGCATTCGTCGCGAACTCCGCGCTGCACGTGAAGCCGTCCATGGTGGCGCTGATCGGTGCCGGCATCCTGGTGGTCGTCTCCCGGCTGGACCACTCCGACTATCTGTCCAGCGTCGAGTGGGACACGCTGCTGTTCTTCGTGGGTCTGTTCATCATGGTCGGTGCCCTGGTGAAAACCGGTGTGGTCACGCAGGTCGCGCAAATGGCGGTGACCGCGACCGGCGGCAACACCCTGCTGGCGACCATGGTGATCCTGGCCGCCTCGCTGGTGATCAGCGGCATCGTCAACAACGTTCCCTACGCGGCCACCATGACGCCGATCGTCGCCGAGTTGGTGCCGGTCCTGGGCGACAAGGGCAACCCGGACGTGTTGTGGTGGGCCCTTGCGCTGGGCACCGACTTCGGTGGCAACCTCACCGCGATCGGCGCCAGCGCCAACGTCATCGTCCTGGGCATCGCCAAGCGGGCCGACAATCCCATCTCCTTCTGGGAATTCACCCGTAAGGGCATCGTGGTCACCACGATGTCGCTGGTGCTGGCCGCCATCTACCTCTGGGTTCGCTACTTCGTACTGAGTTGACCCGTGCACACACCAGATAACGATTCATCGGAGACCCCGTGAGCGTCATTGCGATCGGGGTGTTCGTCGTCACCTACGCGCTCATCGCCAGCGACCGGGTCAGCAAGACCCGTGCGGCGCTGGTGGGTGCGGCGATCATGCTCGCGGTGGGCATCGTCGACTCCCACGACGTGTTCTACTCCCACGACACCGGAATCGACTGGGACGTCATCTTTCTGCTGCTGGGCATGATGATCATCGTCAGCGTGCTGCGCCAGACCGGCGTCTTTGAATACATCGCCATCTGGGCCGTCAAACGCGCCAATGGCTCCCCCACCCGCATCATGATTCTGCTGGTCCTGGTGATGGCGTTCGGTTCGGCCTTGTTGGACAACGTCACCACGGTGCTGCTGATCGCCCCCGTCACCCTGCTGGTGTGCGACCGGTTGGCGATCAACCCATCGCCGTTCTTGATGGCCGAGGTTTTCGCCGCCAACATCGGTGGCGCGGCAACACTGGTCGGCGACCCACCCAACATCATCATCGCCAGCCGAGCCGGACTGTCGTTCAACGACTTCCTGCTGAACATGGCCCCGGTCGTGCTCATCGTGCTGGTCATCTTCGTCGCACTGCTGCCCCGCTTGTTCGGCTCGGTCACCGTCGAGCCCGAACGGGTCTCCGACGTCATGTCGCTCAATGAGCGCGAAGCGATCAGTGACCGCAAATTGCTGATCAAGTGCGGCGTGGTGCTGCTGGCGGTGTTCGCGACCTTCATCGCCCATCCGGTGCTGCACATCCAGCCCTCGGTGGTGGCCCTGCTGGGCGCCGGCGTGCTGATCATCATCTCCGGACTGGGCGGCCGCGATTATCTGGCCAGCGTCGAGTGGGAAACGCTGCTGTTCTTCGCTGGGCTGTTCATCATGGTCGGGGCGCTGGTGAAGACCGGCGTCGTGGACAAACTCGCGCGCGCCTCGATCGAACTGACCGGCGGTAACGAACTATTCACCGTCTTGTTGATCATCGGGGTGTCGGCTCCGGTGTCGGGCATCATCGACAACATCCCCTACGTCGCCACCATGACGCCTATCGTCACCGAACTGGTCGCGGTGATGCCCGGTCAGGTCAACCCGGACGCGCTGTGGTGGGCGCTGGCCCTGGGTGCCGACTTCGGTGGCAACCTCACCGCCGTCGGAGCCAGCGCCAACGTCGTGATGCTGGGAATCGCCCGCCGGGCAGGCACTCCCATCTCATTCTGGGAATTCACCCGCAAAGGCATCGTGGTCACCACCATCTCACTGCTGGTGGCGGCGGCCTACCTGTGGCTGCGCTACTTCGTTTGGAGTTGACCCGGCTAGACCGAGGCCACGTGTTTGGCGTGGAAACGGCGGAACAGCGCCCAGGCCAGCGCCAGGTTGTAGGCGCTTCCCGCCACCAGGTACGGCCACCAGGTGGCGTGATCGCTGGCCAGCCAGAACGCTTTGGCCGGCCAGTACGGGGGCAACACCGCGAACACGAAGTTCCAGTTGGAGTGGATGAACCAGGGCAGGCAGGGCAATCCCGCGATCAGCATCCCCAGCGCGCGGACGGCGGCCAGCCCCTGAATCTTGTTGTTGGCCACGGCCAGAATCAACAGCAGGGTCACCACCGCCGACAGTCCCGCGAGCAGGCCGATCGGGATCAGCGAGGGCAACAGCCGCAGCTCGAGTATGCCGCTGAGCGACAACGTTGCCACCACATAGATGGTGGTGACCACCATGACGGTGGCGGCACGATAGACAAAGAAGGTCGACAGCGGCACCGGGGTGACCCGCAGCGCGGCCAGCGTGCCGGCGTCCACCTCGTCGAGAACGAGAAACGCCGCCAAACCACCGACGATGATGATGCTGGTCAGCAGCAGGAATGCGGTCAAGATCAGCGGATAGTAGGGCCTCAGGTCGAACCCGTTGCGATCGGCCAGCATCGTGGTCACCCGCGGCGTCAGCAGCGCGACTGCGCTGGTCCAGATGACGGGTGCGACCACGATCATGACCAACAGCGGCTCACGATAGGTACCGCGGATGTCGTTGCGCCCAAACGCGATCAGTGCGCGTATCGACGCGCCGGCCGGGGCGCTCACCAGCTACCCGCCGCTGCGACGACGTAACGGGCGAAGCTTGCCTCAGCCACTCGATACAGCACCCCGACACACACCGACGGATACAACAGCGCGTATCCGATTTGCCAGGGCGCCAGGGTCAGCTGACCGAAGGCCGCGCCGAGCAGCAACAGCGGCCCCTGGGTGGGAATGGCATACAGCACCGGGTGCGGCCACACCCCGGAGTAGTACAGCACCGGCAGATTCATTACCGCCAGCGGGATCGTCGCCACCAGGAACCAGTCGCTGATCGAGGCGAATGGCAACGAGCTGATGAACCCCACCAGCAGCATCAACAACGTCCCCAGCGCCACCGCGACGATCATCGGCGCGGCCGAGTAGGAAAACCCATGCGCGATGGTGGCCACCACCACCGCCACCCCGACCGAAACCATCAGCAGGACGGCCAGTTTGGCCGCCAGATATTCCCCGAACCGCAGCGGGGTGGCGATCACCGCGCTCAGCGTGCGCTCCTGCTTTTCGAAGAAGACCGTGCCGGCGACAAAGAAGAACCCGATGATGGTGATGTCACCGGAGAGCACGTAAGGTTCGGCAACCGAACGCAAGTCGGCCGGCATCGGCAGCAGCACCGCCAGCCAGATCAAGCCCGAAAACACCGCGGCATGCAGGAACCGCTGACGGTTTTGCAGCGTCAGCTCCAGCCGCAGCGCCGTGCTCAAGCGGCTCACGACAACCGCCGGCCGGTGACTTCGACGAATACGTCCTCGAGGCTGGCTTCCCTGCTGTGGATCGTCTCGACCTGATGTTCGCGCAGCACCGCGTGAAATGCCGGGTCGTCGGCCAGCGTGTCCAGCGAAAACTCCGCGGCGCTCAAACCACCGCCGTTGCCGCGATATTCGACCGTGACCAGGCGCTGGCTGCGGGCGATCTTCAGCTCGGCGGGCCGGTCAGACGCGACGATGCTCCCGTCGACGACAAAGGCCACCCGGTCACACAGCTCGTCCGCCGTCGCCATGTCGTGTGTGGTGAGAAACACCGTGCGCCCGCGTGCCTTCAGATCCATGATCATGTTCTTCACGCTGCGGGCGTTCACCGGATCCATCCCCGAAGTCGGTTCGTCCAGGAAGAGCAACTCGGGGTCGTTGAGTAGCGCCCTGGCGAACGTCAGGCGCATCTGCATGCCTTTGGAGTACTTGCCCGCCCGGGTATCTGCGTGGTCGGCCAATCCGACCGCCTCGAGTAGCTGCATCGGATCCAGCGTCGGCGCGCTGTAGAGCGAGGCGAAGAACTGCAGGTTCTCCAGCCCGGTGAGTTTCTGATAGTGATTGGGCAACTCGAACGACACGCCAATGCGCTCGTAGTATTCGGAGCCCCAGCTCGCCGGGTCTTTGCCCTACACCGCCACTTCACCGCCGTGGCCACGCAGTAGCCCGATAAGAATTCGTTGCGTCGTCGACTTGCCCGCACCGCTGGGACCGAGAAAGCCGAAGATTTCACCTCGGCCGACACTGAAATCCATGCCGCGCACCGCGGGTGTCGACGCTTTCGGATACGCGAAGGTGAGTCCACGGACCCGGATCACCTCGCCCACGGCGCCGGACACGGCCGGCTCGGGGTCGCGCATGCGCGCTCCTTTCGTCCAGTTCCGACCAGACTTCCCGGAGCGCCCTCGCCAGCATAATCAAGTTCGCGGCGCTTCGGGCCTCGGCGCGCGCGCATTCGGCCCCGACGCCCAACGGGCTAGCGGGTTAGCAGGGCAACGCACTCCACGTGATGGGTCAACGGGAAGGCATCGAACACCTTGATGGCGTCGACGCCGTACCCGTGGCCCCGATACAGGCCGAGGTCGCGAGCGAAAGACGCTGCTTCACAACCAATGTGAACCACACGGCGCACTCCGGCATCGGCCAGCAGATCAATGACCTCACGCCCGGCGCCCGATCGGGGCGGGTCCAGCACCGCAATATCGGCGCCACCGTCCTGAGCCGCCAGCACCCGTCGCACCGAATCGGTGACCACCTCGACCTGGGGCAGATCAGCCAGGGCGACGCGGGCCGCGGCCGAGGCCGCGCGCGCGGTGTCCACGCTCAAGACCCGTCCCGACTCCCCCACCGCGTCACCGAGCACCGCCGCGAAAACACCCGCTCCCCCGTAGAGATCCCAGGCGGTCATGCCGGCGCCGGGTTGGGCCCAGTCCGCGACCAGGCCGCTGTACACCTTCGCTGCGTCGCGGTGTGACTGCCAGAACGCCGTCGCCGGAATGCGCCAGCTGCGCTCACCCACCCGCTGCAGCACACGCGGGTCGCCCTCGACCACCTTGGCGTCGGTTCGCCGGCCCCGGCGCACCGTGAGCACCACGTGGCGTGCCCCGTCGTCACCGAGCGCCACATGCAGTTGCGCCCCGGCCGGCCAACCGGCCTTGGCCGACCGCTGCGCCAGCCCGTCCAGCATTCCGTCGGGCAGCTGCCCACAGCTCAGATCGGTGACCAGTTCGTTGCTGTGGTAGCGGTGGAAACCCACGCAATGGTCCGCTCCCACCTCGAGCCGAACCCGGGTACGCCACCCCGTCGGGCCGGCATCCGAGAGCGGCTCAGCCGCGCCGGACCAGCTGAAGCCGCCAAGGCGTTGCAGCTGTTCGCCAACCACGCTCGACTTGATCGCCCGGGCCGCGTCCGGGGCCGCAAACGCCAGATCACAACACCCGGCACCATCCACCCCGGCGATGGGGCACAACGACCCGATCCGGTCCGGCGACGGGTCGATGACCTCGATAACCTCTGCGTTCCAATAGGAACCACGTTGCGCGGTGACTCTGGCGAGCACCCGCTCCCCCGGTAGCGCATGGCGGACGAAGACCACTCGCCCCTCGTGGCGGGCCACGCAGCTACCGCCGTTGGCGGCCGCACCGGTGACCAGGTTCAGTTCAAGTGCCTGATTCGGGTTCAATCGAAAATGCCCCGCCGCATGTCGCCGGGAGCCGCATGCGGCTCCAACGTGTTGATCCGCTCCGACGACGTCAGCTGCCATGGCACCGAGGTGACCATCACCCCGGGCATGAACAGCAGCCGCGTCTTGAGCCGGAAGGCACTTTGGTTGTGCAACAGCTGCTCCCACCACCGGCCCACCACGTACTCCGGGATGAACACCGTCACCACGGTGCGTGGCGATTCCTTGCTGACCCGTTTGACGTAATCCAATACCGGACGGGTGATCTCGCGATAGGGCGAAGCAATGACCTTCAGCGGCACGCTGACGTCGCTGTCCTCCCACTGCCGCACCAGCTCGCGGGTCTCGACATCATCGACACTGACGGTGATCGCCTCGAGCACATCCGGACGGGTCGCCCGCGCGTAGGACAGGGCCCGCAGCGTGGGCAGGTGCAACTTCGAGACCAGCACCAAGGCGTGGTTGCGGCTGGGCAACACCACCTCGTTGTCATGGGCGGCGGCTTGCTCCTCCAGTTCCCGATTGACCGTGTCGTAGTGCCTTCGGATCATCTTCATCAGAATGAAGACCGAACCCATTGCCACAATGGCGATCCACGCGCCGGCAAGGAATTTGGTGACCAGGACGATCAACAGGACAGCCCCGGTGGACACCAGGCCGACCGAGTTGACCACCCGGGAGCGCACCATCTTGCGCCGGGCCGCGACATCGGTTTCGGTGCGCAGCAAGCGAGTCCAGTGCCGGACCATTCCGATCTGGCTCAGCGTGAACGAAATGAACACGCCGACGATGTAGAGCTGGATCAGCGCCGTCAGCTCAGCCCGGAACGCGACGACCGCCCCGACGGCCGCCGCGGACAAGAAGATGATGCCGTTGGAAAACGCCAGGCGATCCCCGCGGGTGTGTAGTTGGCGGGGCAGGTAACTGTGCTGAGCCAGCACCGAGCCCAGGACCGGGAAGCCGTTGAAGGCGGTGTTGGCGGCCAGCACCAAGATGAGCGCAGTCACCGCAGCGATCATCAGGAAGCCGAGGTGAAAGCTGCCGAATACGGCCTGCGCCAGCTGGGCGACCAGCGTCTTTTGCTGGTACCCGTCCGGAGCACCGGTCAACTGGGTATCCGGGTCGTCGACGACTTGGGCCCCGGTCTGCACGGCCAGCGCGACCACACCCATCAGCAGGGCCACCGCGATGGCGCCCAGCATGAGCAGCGTGGTCGCGGCGTTGCGCGACTTCGGCTTCTGGAAGGCCGGTACCCCGTTGCTGATCGCCTCCACACCGGTGAGCGCCGCACAGCCGGAGGAGAACGAGCGGGCCACCAAAAAAACCAGCGCGATGCCAACCACCTTGCCGTGCTCGGCGTGCATCACAAATCCAGCGGATTCGGCGCGTACCTGATTGCCCAGCACGTAGATCCGGAACAAGCCCCAGCCCAGCATGGCGCTGATCCCGATGATGAATGCATAAGTCGGGATGGCGAATGCCAGCCCTGATTCGCGGACGCCGCGCAGATTCAACGCCGTCACCAGCAGGATGGCGGCCACCGCGAAGAACACCTTGTGGTCATAGACGAATGGGATCGCCGAGCCGATGTTCGACATCGCCGAAGCTATCGAGACCGCAACGGTGAGAACGTAATCCACCATCAAGGCGCTGGCCACCACCAGGCCGGCGGTGGGCCCGAGGTTGGTGCTGACGACCTCGTAGTCCCCGCCGCCGGATGGGTAGGCGTGCACGTTCTGGCGGTAACTGGAGACCACGACGAGCAACACCGCTGCCACCGCCAGCGCGATCCACGGCGCCATCGAGTAGGCCGCCAGGCCCGCCACCGACAGCATCAGAAAGATCTCCTCCGGGGCGTATGCCACCGAGGACATCGCGTCGGAGGCAAACACCGGCAACGCGATCCGTTTTGGCAATAGCGTGTGGCTAAGCCGATCGCTGCGAAACGGCCGGCCGATTAGCAGCCGGCGCGCGGCCGTGGAAAGTTTGGACACGAGAGCCAAGGGTAAGCCCCATCGGCGTTGACGGTAGCGTTCCCTAGGCGAGAATTTTCCATAGGGGAATCGGCTGGCCAGTGTGGTTACCGATTGCGTTCGACGCGAGGGATACGGCCGAGAGGACGTCAAGTGCGAGTGGTAGTGATGGGCTGCGGCCGAGTCGGCTCTTCGGTGGCCGATGCACTGTCGCGAATCGGCCACGACGTGTCGGTGATCGACCGCGACGGCACTGCCTTCAACCGGCTCAGTGCCGAATTCGCCGGCGAGCGTGTTCTGGGCCAGGGATTCGACCGAGATGTGCTGCTCAGCGCGGGAATCGAGGGCGCCGACGCCTTCGCCGCGGTGTCCTCCGGAGACAACTCCAACATCATCTCGGCGCGTTTGGCCCGGGAGACCTTCGGCGTCAAACGCGTCGTCGCGCGGATCTATGACGCCAAGCGCGCCGAGGTCTACGAACGCCTCGGCATTCCCACCATCGCCACGGTGCCGTGGACAACCGACCGCCTGCTCAACGCCCTGCTCCGGGAGACCGAGACCGCCAAGTGGCGCGATCCCACCGGCACCGTCGCGGTCTGTGAAGTAGTGCTGCACGAAGACTGGGTCGGCTGCCGCGTCTCCGACCTGCAGCAGGCCACCGGTGCCCGGGTCGCGTTCCTACTCCGTTTCGGCACCGGCGTGCTGCCCGAACCGAAAACGGTGCTACAGGCCGGTGACCAGGTCTATGTCGCCGCCATCTCCGGGCGGGCGGCCGAGGCCGTCGCCATCGCGGCGCTGCCGCCGAGCGAGGATTTCGAGTCGGGGACCGCCAAATGAGCCGCGCTCGCGACGCACACATCGGCGCAGCCGGGGTTGAGGGGTGGGGCAAATGAAAGTCGTTGTCGCCGGCGCCGGCGCGGTCGGCCGCTCAGTCGCCCGCGAACTGATCGCAAACGCCCACGACGTGACCCTGATCGAACGCAACAGCGATCACGTCGACGACGACGCCATTCCGGCCGCGCATTGGCTGCTGGGCGATGCCTGCGAACTGAGCCTGCTGGAGTCGGTTCATCTCGAAGATTTCGATGTCGTGGTCGCCGCCACCGGCGATGACAAGGCCAACGTGGTGCTCAGCCTGCTGGCCAAGACGGAGTTCGCGGTGCCGCGGGTGGTGGCCCGGGTCAACGATCCCCGCAACGAGTGGCTTTTCACCGATGCCTGGGGCGTGGACGTGGCGGTGTCGACGCCCCGCATGTTGGCCTCACTGATCGAAGAGGCTGTCGCCGTCGGCGACCTGGTGCGGCTGATGGAATTCCGCAAGGGTCAGGCCAACCTGGTGGAAATCACCCTGCCCGACGACACGCCCTGGGGCGGTAAACCGGTGCGCAAACTGCAACTACCGCGGGATGCGGTGCTGGTCACGATCCTGCGCGGACCCCGCGTCATCGTCCCGCAAGCCGATGAACCCCTTGAAGGTGGCGACGAGTTGCTCTTCGTCGCGGTCACCGAGGCAGAGGAAGAGCTGAGCCAGCTGTTGCTGCCGTCGAGCTAGCCACCCGCGCGCTGTCGTTGCGCGAGCCAATGTGCGATTACGGCGCGCACTGTGCGCCGGTGGCGATGCAACGGGGGCAACGCCGCCCTCAGCGCGCACTCAAAGCCCTCCAAGGACACTGAACGCCCCGCCGGCTCCTCACGGCCCATGGGGAGCCCGCCGAGCACGCTCAACGCGGTACAGGGGCTCTCAGCGCCCTAAATGCGTCCGAACCGGGTCTAGAGCTCCCGGCAGGCCTCGGTGTCGACGGCAGCGACTTCTGCGGCCTCGGGCTCGTCAGCGGCCGGCATGGCCCGCCGGGCCGCCTTGATCGCCGCATAGGTCGCCAGCGCCGCCACCGCGGTCAGCGGCCAGCCCATCCCGATCCGCGCAACCCCTAGCCAGCCCGTCTTGTCGGCATCGTAGAGAAGCCGCTGGACGATGAACCGGGCCGCGAACACCAGCGTCCAACCCAGCGTTGCGACGTCAAACGCGTAGACGGCGCGGGGCACCTCACGCCAGCCCTGGTCACGCCCGCTGGTCCAGCTCCACAGAAAACCGACCACGGGCCGACGAACAACGATCGACAGGGCGAACACGACCGCCCACAGCAGCGACATCCAGATGCCGAGCAAGAAGTAGCCCTTGGACTGCCCCACCAGGTAGGCGACCAGCGCGCACCCGGCGACCCCGAAGAACCCGAAGAACCCGAAGAACCCGAAGAACCCGGAGACCGCAGGTTGGGTGGACTCGCGCCGGATCAGGCGCAGCAGCAGCACCAACCCGGCCGCGGCAAGCGCGGATCCGATGGCGGGCAAGAGTCCGCCGATACTGGATACTGCGACGAAGATCACTACCGGAACCGACGAGTAGACCAGCCCGCTCACCCCGCCGGCCTGTGCTAGCAAGCTCTCGGCGCTGACCCGGTTAGCGCTCACCGGCCGCCTCCGCCACCAAAGCGATGATCACCGCTGGATTTCGTAATGCGGGTTGTAGATGGCCTTGCTCCCGTTCTCGAGCTTGCCAAGCCGTCCCCGCACCCGCAGTGTGCGGCCCGAGTCGATGCCGGGGATCCGGCGTTGACCCAACCACACCAACGTCACGGTGTCGCTCCCGTCGAACAATTCGGCCCGAACACCGCCGGAACAACCCTTGCCGTTGGTTTCCACACTGCGCAGCGTGCCTACCATCGTGACTTCCTGGCCGCGTTGGCAGTCGATAGCCCGCTGCGCTCCGGTATTGACGACTTCGTCGGACAATTCTTCGACGTCGCGCTGCTCCGGGTCCTCCGTCAACCGACGGGTGAGCCGGCGCAGATAACCTTCGGCCCCCATGGCCTCTCCTGACACTCCAACGTCGTTTGGAAGCTGTGCTAGCTAGTGGCACTAGCTAGCAGCATTCCACAATGCCAACGGTCACCGTAGACCTGTTAGTTCCCGTCCGCCACACGGATCGCCCTACCGACGTTGGAGTACCTGAAATGACCGGGCACTATCGTGGGGTGCCAGTCGATCTGCGCGGTGTACCCGTCGCATTACTGCCCGGAACCGGCTCCGACGACGACTACGTCTACCGGGCCTTTTCCGGCCCGCTGCAAAGCGTGGAAGCCATCTTGGTGACACCGCCGCCGCAGCAAGAACACCTAATCGAGGGCTATCTGGCCGCACTGGATGAGGCCGCCCAGGCCGGTCCGATCGCCGTGGGCGGCGTGTCGATCGGTGCCGCGGTGGCCGTCGCGTGGGCGCTGGCCCATCCCGACCGGTGCGTTGCCGTGCTGGCCGCGCTGCCCGCATGGACCGGGGAACCTGGGCCGGCGCCGGCCGCCCACTCGGCGCGCTACACGGCAGCGCAATTGCGTCGCGACGGCCTGGCCACCACAACAACGCAGATGCGGGCATCCAGCCCACCCTGGTTGGCCGACGAGCTGGCTCGGTCCTGGCGGGTGCAATGGCCGCAGCTTCCCGATGCGATGGAACAGGCGGCCGACTACGTGGCGCCAAGCAGCACCGAATTGGGCCGCCTTACCGTGCCGCTGGGGGTGGCCGCCGCGACCGATGACCCGGTCCATCCACTGCAGGTCGGTCTCGACTGGGTGTCCGCAGCGGCACACGCCGCCTTGCGGACGGTGACGCTGGAGCAGATGGGGGCCGACACTTCGGCGCTGGGCGCCGCCTGCCTGGCCGCTCTGGCCGATATTTGAGCGCTGGGTACGCCTAGCCGCCGGTGGTGCTGCGCAGCTGCTGCATGGCAGATCCTTCGGCCCCGCGCCGCGGTGCCGGCTGGTCGGGCTCCTGCTGTCCCTGCTGTCCCTGCTCGTGCTGGGCCGCCGCAGCCTGCCGCAGTTGCTCCACCATCGACTCAGGCAACTGCACCGGCAGCGGGGTGCGCACCGGCAACGGCTTGTCGCCGCGGCGAATCACCGTGTCGGCCAGCGCCTCGCGGGCCTCATCGGTCAGCGTGTCGATGGTCTCGTGCGGACCGTTGACCACACACCGGACCATCCACCGATAGCCGTCGACGCCGATGAAGCGCACCACCCCGGAGGCGGTGCCGATCACTTCCCGACCCCACGGGCCATCCTTGATCGATACCTCGGCCGAATCCTTGCGCAGCGAGTCGGCGAGCTCCGATGCGACCTCACGCCACAGGCCGGCGGACTTGGGCGCCGCATAGGCAGCGATGGTGAAGCGACCGTTGGCCGTGACAACCCACACGGCGCTGGGAACTCCGCTCTCGGTCAGTTCGACCTGGACCTGGCCGCCTTCCGGCATGGGAACCAAGACCGATCCCAGATCGAGTCGGGCCAGCTGGGCAACCGACGGGTCGTCGAAGTCTTCGATGTCGAACGGGCCTACCAGGTCCACGTCATCTGCAGCCGGTTCGCCGACCTCGCGCGCTGCGGGCCCATCGGGTTCCACGGGGCTGCCGCTGCTGTCGCCTTTACGGGTGCGTCTACCGAATGCCATCACAAACTCGCATGTCCGCCGGAGGAACCATGACCACCATCACCACGGGATGTCGCGGCCAGCCCGGCCTCGTCGAAGGACGAAACCTCGACCAGCTCTAGCAACTCGACCCGCTGCACCAACAGCTGAGCGATACGGTCACCGCGGTTAACCACGATTGGCGTGGCCGGGTCGAGATTGATCAGCGCGACCTTGAGCTCGCCCCGGTACCCCGCGTCGATGGTGCCCGGGCTGTTGACGATCGAGAGCCCGACGCGGGAGGCCAGCCCCGAGCGGGGATGGACCAGACCCACCATGCCGAAAGGAATCGCGACCGCGACACCCGTGCGCACCAGGGCCCGCTGCCCCGGGGGCAGCACCACGTCTTCGGCGCTGTAGAGGTCTACCCCCGCGTCGCCATCGTGAGCGCGGCTGGGCAGCGGAAGCCCGGGGTCAAGACGCACAACGGCGAGACTGTTCGACACGGGGCCACAGACTACTCTTGACCGGATGTCCGAAACGCGCGTCGCGCCGCACAGCGTGCGATATCGCGAACGACTTTGGGCCCCCTGGTGGTGGTGGCCGTTGGGCTTCGCACTGGCAGGACTCATCGCGTTCGAGGTCAATCTGGGTATAGCCGCTCTCGCGGACTGGCTCCCGTACGCGATTTTGTTCACTGTGGCGGCCGCCGCATTGCTGTGGCTAGGCCGAGTCGAGATCCGAGTCATCGCCGGCGCGGATGGCGAAGTCGAGCTATGGGCCGGCGAGGCGCATCTGCCTGTCACCGTCATCGCCCGCTCCGCCGAAGTTCCACGCACGGCGAAGTCCGCGGCTTTGGGCCGTCAACTCGACCCAGCAGCGTATGTCCTGCACCGAGCGTGGGTCGGGCCCATGGTTCTGCTCGTTCTGGACGACCCAGACGACCCGACGCCGTACTGGCTGGTGAGCTGTCGCCACCCCGAGCGGGTCCTATCTGCATTGCGCAGCTGACCGATCAGGCGGCGCAGTCGGTACAGATCATCAAGCCGTTCTTCTCGCTGGCCAGGCGGCTGCGGTGTTGCACCAGGAAGCAGCTCGAGCAAGTGAACTCGTCAGCCTGCTTCGGAATGACACGCACCGACAGCTCTTCGCCGGATAAGTCAGCCCCTGGCAGCTCGAATGACTCAGCGGATTCCGATTCATCCACGTCGACCACCGACGAGGCGGCCTCGTTCCGTCGAGCCTTCAGCTCCTCCAGCGAATCCTCTGACACGTCGTCAGACTCTGTCCGCCGTGGAGCGTCATAGTCGGTAGGCATTGTTCCGTCCCCTCGCATGCCCTCATCACTTCAAGCAACGCTTTGTACCAGCGTCGAACGCATCCACCAAACGATTCGTGCCCGTATCTTGCTTGATTCAACTGTGATTTACGTCACATCTCTGAATCGGCCCTTGTAATCAGGCCTAAACGGTGCGGACAGCGTGCGGACTAGAGTGCACGTATGGTCGCACAAATCACCGAGGGTACCGCCTTCGACAAACACGGTCGGCCATTCCGGCGACGCAACCCCCGGCCCGCCATCATCGTCGTGATTCTGCTGGTGGTCTTGACCGGTGTGGTGTGGACAGTCGCGCTGACCCGCCCACCGGACATCACCGAGGCCGCGGTGTGCAACCCGCCGCCCCAACCGGCCGACGCGACGGCAACGGTCAAA
The DNA here is from genome assembly GCF_003584745.1 of Mycobacterium pseudoshottsii JCM 15466. Taxonomy (NCBI): domain Bacteria; kingdom Bacillati; phylum Actinomycetota; class Actinomycetes; order Mycobacteriales; family Mycobacteriaceae; genus Mycobacterium; species Mycobacterium pseudoshottsii. The sequence goes on along the minus strand of NZ_AP018410.1, from coordinate 2,201,836 downwards.
CTCGGTGAGCGGGTGTCGCGCACCGAAATGACCGACGTCACACCCGCACAACTGGGCGAGACCAAAGTCCGGGTGCTCAATGCCAGCGGCCGGGGCGGTCAAGCCGCCGACGTCGCTGGGGCGCTAAAAGACCTCGGATTCACCCAGCCGACCGCAGCAAACGACCCCGTCTATGCCGACACCCGTCTGGACTGCCAAGGCCAGATCCGATTCGGCACCGCCGGACAAGCGACCGCGGCGGCGGTATGGCTGGTCGCACCGTGCACCGAATTGTTCAACGACGGCCGGGCCGACGACTCCGTCGACCTCGTCCTGGGCACCGACTTCACCACCCTGGCGCACAACGACGACATTGACGCGGTGCTGAGCAGCCTGCGCCCGGGCGCCACCCAACCGCCGGACCCAACCCTGATAGCAAAGATCCACGCCAGTAGCTGTTAGCCGACTCAGTCCAGGGGTTCGAGCGCATTGAGTCGCTTCAGGACCCCCAACAGCTCATCGGCGACCCCAGGCGCGGCGGCGACGACCAAACCGGCGCCAACGACATCCGAGGCGGGCAACACCACCCGCGCTCCGGCCTCGGCGGCGATCAGCGCTCCCGCGGCGCGATCCCACAACTGCAGCCCGTGCTCGTAGTAGGCGTCGAGACGGCCGGCCGCGACCATGCACAGGTCCAGCGCCGCCGAACCGATCCGGCGCACGTCGCGGACCATTGGCAGCATCCGGGCCAGCAGGGCGGCCTGGGTGGCCCGGCGTCCCGCCGAGTAGCCAAACCCGGTGCCCAGCAACGCCATCGACAAATCCTCCACCGCGGTGCAGCGCAGCTCGCGGGTTCCCTGCTCGTCGGTGACGTGGGCGCCCTGGCCAAGCGCCGCCGAATACACGCTGCGGCCCACCACGTCGGCGACCGCCCCGGCCACCGACACGCCACCCACCTGGGCGCCGATCGACACCGCATAGGCCGGGATGCCGTAGACGAAGTTCACGGTGCCGTCGATGGGATCCAGCACCCAGGTAACGGCATCGTCGGGCGCCGGCGCCGAATCCGCGGGACCGCCACCCTCCTCCCCCACAATCGGGTCCCCGGGCCGAAGTTGCGCCAGTCGACTGCGCAGCAACCGTTCCGCATCGGTGTCGACGACGGTCACCGGGTCGGTCGGGGTGCTCTTGGCCCGCACCGCGTCCGACTCGTCAGCCGCGGCCGGATGGGCGCCAAACAGCTCGGCGCGCCGGCTGCGCACGAATTCGGCCGCCTCGGCGGCCAGGGTCTCAGCCACCACACGCAGCCGCGCAGGGTCGTTGTCAGGTCGTGTCACCGCTCTATCGCATCACAGTCGCCCCACGCAGCCCGCTCCTCACCACGCCAAGCCTGGTTTGTCGCCGGGCTCACCCCAAACAGCCCGCTCCTCACCAGGCCAAGCCTGGTTTGTCGCCGGGCTCACCCCAAACAGCCCGCTCCTCACCAGGCCAAGCCTGGTTTGTCGCCGGGCTCACCCCAAACAGCCCGCTCCTCACCAGGCCAAGCCTGGTTTGTCGCCGGGCTAAGGTGATCCGGACACAAAACGTCTCGCCACGTCTCGCCGAGGAGATCCGATGAACAGCACCGACCCAATGGCCCAAACCGCCGGTGCCGCACAGCCGCATCGCGGATTCGGGATTGACGTCGGCGGCAGCGGCATCAAAGGCGCGATCGTCGACCTGGACACGGGCCAGCTAATCGGCGAGCGCATCAAGCTGGCGACCCCGCAGCCCGCAACTCCGTCAGCGGTTGCCAAGACCATCGCCGAGGTGGTCGATCGATTCGGCTGGACCGGCCCGCTCGGGGTGACCTATCCGGGCGTGGTCACCCACGGCATCGTTCAGACGGCGGCCAACGTGGACAAGTCGTGGATCGGTACCAACGCGCGCGAGGTCATCAGCGCCGAATTGAACGGCCAGGACGTGACGATCCTCAACGACGCCGATGCGGCCGGGCTCGCCGAGGAACGGTACGGCGCCGGGAACAACCAGCCCGGCCTGGTGGTGCTCCTCACCTTCGGAACCGGTATCGGGTCGGCGGTCATCAACGACGGCACGCTCATACCCAACACAGAATTTGGCCATCTCGAGGTCGGCGGCAAGGAGGCCGAGCAACGGGCCGCGTCGTCGGTCAAGGAGAAAAACGACTGGAGCTACGAGAAGTGGACCAAGCAGGTGACGCGGGTCCTGGTGGCCATCGAAAACGCGATCTGGCCTGACCTTTTCATCGTCGGCGGTGGCATCAGCCGCAAGGCCGACAAGTGGGTGCACCTGCTGGAGAACCGCACGCCGGTGGTGGCGGCGACCCTGCAGAACACCGCCGGGATTGTCGGCGCGGCAATGGCCTCCAGCACCGATGTGACGCACTGAATTCTGCCCGCTCGGGCGGTGCACGCGCGCAGTGAAGTTACAATGGTCGTCGGCGACAGCCCAACCGATAGCGCGCGAGTATTCACGCTGATATCAACGCCGACATTCGACATAACAGACACTTTCGGTTAAGCACGCCCAGCCGCAGCCGGAAGTGAGTACCACCGAAGGGGTGTATGTGGCAGCGACCAAGGCAAGCCCGGAGACCGGTGAGCCGGTGAAACGCACCGCCACCAAGTCCCCGGCCAAGGCTGGGGCCAAGCGACCGACGAAGACCGCAAACGGCGCGGCCCCCGCCAAGCGGGCCGCAAAAACACCAGGTCAAGCCGACGACGCCACTACCGGCGACGCCCCGAAGAAGACGCGTCCGTCGGCCAGAGACACCAAGGCCGCCCGCGGAACCAAGGCGCCGGGCGAAGGCGCAACGGACCCAGACGCCAATCTGGACACCGCTGACGATCTTGATGCCGATCCGGACATCGACGTCGACTCCTCCGACGATCTCGACCTCGACTTGGATGACCTCGAAGACGAGGACGAAGCGGCCTCCGACGAGGCCGAGGGCGACGACGACTCGGACGAGGGCGACGACGCCGAGGACGGCGATGGGGCCAAGGCACCCGCGGCCGCGGCGCCGGGAACCCCTAGCGATGAAGAAGAGATCGCCGAGCCCAGCGAGAAAGACAAGGCTTCGGGGGACTTCGTCTGGGACGAGGACGAGTCGGAGGCATTGCGCCAGGCGCGCAAGGACGCCGAACTGACGGCATCCGCCGACTCGGTCCGCGCCTACCTCAAGCAGATCGGCAAGGTGGCGCTGCTCAACGCCGAGGAAGAGGTTGAGCTCGCCAAGCGCATCGAGGCCGGTCTCTACGCGACACAGCTGATGGCTGAGTTGACAGACCGCGGCGAGAAACTGCCCGCAGCCCAGCGCCGCGACATGATGTGGATCTGCCGCGACGGTGATCGTGCGAAAAACCACCTGCTGGAAGCCAACCTGCGTCTGGTGGTCTCGCTGGCCAAGCGCTACACGGGCCGCGGGATGGCGTTTCTGGACCTCATCCAGGAAGGCAACCTGGGCCTGATCCGTGCGGTCGAAAAGTTCGACTACACCAAGGGCTACAAGTTCTCCACCTACGCGACGTGGTGGATCCGCCAGGCCATCACCCGTGCCATGGCCGACCAGGCCCGCACCATCCGGATCCCGGTGCACATGGTCGAGGTGATCAACAAGCTGGGCCGCATCCAGCGCGAGCTGCTTCAGGACCTGGGCCGCGAGCCCACGCCGGAGGAGCTGGCCAAAGAAATGGACATCACCCCGGAGAAGGTGCTGGAGATCCAGCAGTACGCCCGGGAACCGATCTCGCTGGACCAGACCATCGGTGACGAAGGCGACAGCCAGCTCGGTGACTTCATCGAAGACAGCGAAGCGGTCGTCGCGGTGGATGCCGTGTCGTTCACCCTGCTGCAAGACCAGCTGCAGTCGGTGCTGGACACGCTCTCCGAGCGCGAGGCCGGCGTCGTACGTCTGCGCTTCGGTCTCACCGACGGCCAGCCGCGCACGCTCGACGAGATCGGCCAGGTCTACGGCGTCACCCGGGAACGCATCCGCCAGATCGAGTCGAAGACGATGTCCAAGCTGCGCCACCCCAGCCGCTCGCAGGTGCTGCGCGACTACCTGGACTGACATCCCGCGTAAGCGCACCGGATCAGCGGTTCTCTTGCAGCTCCGGCGCGCCCGCCGCGCGTTGTGGGGACCGTTGGCGTCGCCATCTACCTGAGGTGTCGAATAGCTGCGACCCGCCAGCGATTGCTGACATCCGGTGCACCAGGGCATAGTGTTCGGCGTACACATCGTGTTCTTTGGCAGTACTGACGCTCCCCGGGAGGTCGCCCATGCCGTCCTATGTGTTCGCCACGCCCGAGGCTCTGACCACGGTTTCGTCGGACCTGGCCGGGATCGGCATCGCCATTCGGTCGGCGAATTTGACGGCTGCGCCCTCGACAACGCAGGTGTTAGCCGCGGCACAGGACGAGGTCTCGGCGGCGATCGCAGGGTTCTTCAGCGGCCATGCCCAGCAATTTCAGACGCTCAGTGCGCAGGCCTCGGCCTTTCATGACCAGTTTGTGGAGACACTGAGCGGCGCCAGTGGCGCCTACGCGGCAGCCGAAGCGGCCAGCACCTCGCCGCTGCAGAACCTCGAACAGAGCTTGCTGGCGGTGATCAACGCCCCTAGCCAGGCGCTGACGGGGCGCCCGCTGATCGGCGATGGAGCCAACGGATCCCCGGGCACCGGGCAAAACGGCGGTGACGGCGGATGGCTGTGGGGCAATGGAGGCAATGGCGGCTCGGGTGCGCCCGGCGGCGCCGGTGGGGCCGGTGGGTCGGCGGGGCTGTAGGGCCGCGGGGGCGACGGGGGCGTCGGCGGGGACGCCACTATCGCCGGCGGGCCTGGCGGTAACGGTGGCGCCGGCGGAGCCAATGGGCTGATCGGAGGCGGTAACGGTGGCGCCGGTGGCGCCGGTGGCGCTGGCGCCCCAGGCGGCGACATCGCCGGTGGTACCGGCGGTGCCGGTGGCATCGGCGGGGCCAACCGTCAGCTTCTTTCACTAGACGGGACCGGTGGCGCCGGCGGCGGCGGCGGGTTCGGCGGCATCGGCGCTGCTGGAGGTGATGCCGGTGCCGGCGGGGCCGGCGGGGCCAACCAGGCGCTGTTGGGCGGTACCGGCGGCACTGGCGGAAACGGCGGCAACGGCGGTGCCGGCGGCGCGGGCGGCGGGCTCGGTGGCCAGGGTGGCGTGGGCGGTACCGGCGGCGTCAACCACGCGCTGCTGGGCGGCACCGGCGGTCACAATGGCCTTAACGGCAGCAACGGCAGTGACGGCATCACCGGGACGGGCTCTACCGGGGTGTACAAGCCCTACGTCGACATCACGCTGTGACCCTACCCGGATGGATCCGGATACAACTTCTCTGACGCCGCCAACGCGGGCATCACAGACGTCACGCTCGCGTTCATCACCGCCGACACCACAAATGGCCAAGCTGCCTGGGGTGGGTATACCGCCTACGACGTCACCGGCGGCTCCCAAATCTCCTACATCGAGAACCAGATCACCAACATGACCAACGCCGGCATCAACGGGACCATCTCCTTCGGTGGCCAGGCCGGCACCCCGCTCGCTGTGTACGCCGCGAACAACTCTCTCACCGCCACCCAGTTGGCCGCGCAGTATCAAGAGGTGATGAGCACCTATGGGATCTACAACATCGACTTCGACGACGAAGGCGCCATTCTGACCAACAGCTCGGCACTGACGTTGCAGGCCCAGGCGATCGCGCTCTCCCAGGCGTGGGGCACGGCCAACGGGACCCCGGTAACGGTCTCCTACACCGTTCCGGTGGCGCCCTCGGGTCTGACCGCTGAGGGCATGGCGCCGATCAATGCCGCGATCAGCAGTGGCGTGAACGTGTCGACAGTGAACATCATGGCGATGGACTACTACGACGACACCACCCAGATGGGCACCGCGGCAATCGACGCCGCGACCGCCACTCATGGTCAGCTGATGACGCTGTATCCCTCGCTCAGCAGCGATCAGGCGTGGGCCATGCTCGGCGTGACGCCCATGATCGGCGTCAACGACGACACCAGCGAAATCTTCACCCTCACCGACGCCCAAACGTTGACCTCGTTCGCGCAGGACAACAACATCGGCCAACTGTCGATGTGGCAGCTTCCTCGCGACCAGACCGGCGATATCGGGGTATCGAACAACAACGGCAGCGGAGTGGAACAGACGCCCTTCGAGTTCTCCGAGATCTTCGAGCAGTACGCCAGCAACTCCTGAGCCCGACCGCGGCCTGCCAACACATCTCGGCCTGCCCTCCCGCTGCATCGGCTTGAACTGCGGCTCAAGAAATTGAGCTGCACTCAGGGCCACTGAGGTCCTACTGTGACGCGCATGTCAACCAGCCGCACCATCATTTCGTCGGAATCGGATTTCGAGTCGGCCGTCGGTTACTCGCGCGCAGTTCGCATCGGCCCCCATGTCGCGGTGGCCGGAACGACCGGCAATGGCCCGGCCGGTGACATCGCCGCGCAAACCCGAGACGCCCTGCGGCGCATCGAGGTCGCACTCACCGATGCCGGGGCCAGCCTCGCCGATGTGATCCGCACCCGGATCTACGTGACCGACATTTCACGGTGGCGCGAAGTCGGCGACGTGCATGCGCAGGTCTTCGGCCACATCCGTCCGGTAGCCACCATGGGCGAGGTCTCCGCACTCATCGCGCCCGACTTGCTGGTCGAGATCGAAGCCGACGCCTACGTGCAGTCGCCAGGCGGGCAGCCAAGCCCCGAGACCGACCCGAAGGTGCCGTCGGGGCCTGGCCGGTAGGCGGTCACCCCGACCACCGCCTGCACCGGCAGCGGCCCATACAAATGCGGGAATAGCATCGAGGCCGGATCCGTTGGAACGCCTGGTTGCCACCGCACCGGTGACTGCAGCGCAGCAGGGTCGATGTGGAGCAGAACCAAGTCTGGACGGCCGTGGAACAGTCGATTCGCCGGAAGGTGCACCTGTTCGGGCGTCGACAGGTGGATGAACTCGGCACCAGGTTGTGGCGTTATGCACCCATGGTGACGAGCGTGCAACCACTCCTCGGCACCGCACATGTGCACCAGTGAACCGACCGTCGCAGACATACAGTCAGCTTGCCCGACCCGCAGGTCAAAAACTCGTGAGAAACGACACACCTCACAGCGGTCGGGGAACAAGGCGAAATCCCCATACGTCTGACAGAGTGAACTTACGCCAGGAACGGAGAAGCCATGACCGCAACTCTGACCAGTCCCGAATTGACTAGAGCAGACCGCTGCGACCGCTGCAGTGCAGCAGCGCGGGTGCGTGCGAAGCTGCCTTCTGGAGCCGTACTTCTCTTCTGCCAGCATCACGTCAACGAGCATGAGGCCAAGCTGCTCGAGCTAGCCGCAGTGCTGGAGGTCAGCGGCGACTAGATGCACCGAGCCAGCCCGGAGCCAACGTCGGCTGACCGAGCAGTCTTCGGTAATGCTGGACTGGTATGAGCGACCAAGTCCCCAGGCCGTCCCGCCATCACATCTGGCGTATTAGTTTAAGAACCCTCTCCAAAAGTTGGGACGACTCGATCTTTTCCGAGTCGGCGCAAGCGGGTTTCTGGTCGGCGCTGTCGCTGCCGCCGCTGCTGTTGGGAATGTTGGGCAGTTTGGCTTACGTGGCTCCGCTGTTCGGGCAGGACACGTCGCCCGCGATCGAAAAAACGATCATCTCGATGACCCACCGCTTCTTCTCCCCCAGCGTGGTCGACGAGATCATTGAACCCACCATCCGCGACATCACCGCCAACGCTCGTGGTGAGGTGGTATCGGTGGGTTTCCTGATCTCGCTGTGGGCAGGGTCATCGGCGATCTCGTCCTACGTCGATGCCATCGTCGAGGCCCATGACCAGACTCCCCTGCGTCATCCGGTGCGCCAGCGGTTCTTCGCACTCTTTCTCTACGTCGTGGGATTGCTGTTCATCGTCATCTCGGCGCCGGTGGCGGTGATGGGCCCGCGCAAGGTGAGCGAACACATCCCCGACAGCATGTCCAACCTCATGCACTACGGTTACTACCCGGCCCTGATCGCGGTACTGACCGTCGGGGTGATCATCTTGTACCGAGTATCGCTGCCGGTGCCGCTGCCGACCCATCGACTCATCCTGGGTGCCGTGCTTGCGATGGCGGTGTTTCTCATCGCCACGTTGGGGCTGCGGTTCTACTTGGGATGGATCACCCACACCGGCTATACCTACGGTGCACTGTCCACCCCGATCGCTTTCCTGCTGTTCGCATTCTTCGGCGGTTTTGCGGTCATGATCGGCGCCGAACTCAACGCCGCCATCCAAGAGGAATGGCCGGCACCGGCAACCCACGCGCACCGGCTGCGCAATTGGCTGCGGGCACGCACGGCTGCGGCTACCGGGTCCGCGGATTCGGAGTCACCGCAGTCCAACACCGCGGTCGACCCGCCGTCCTGATCAGTCCCTCTTGAGCTGTTCGTAGATCTGCTTGCAATCCGGGCAGACCGGCGAGCCCGGCTTGGCCGCCCGAGTCACCGGAAAGACCTCGCCGCACAACGCCACCACGTAATTGCCCATGACCGCGCTCTCGGCGATCTTGTCTTTCTTGACGTAGTGGAAGAATTTGGGGGTGTCGCTGCCGGTCCCGTCGTCGACGCGTTCTTCGGTATCGGGACGTTCGATCGTCTGCGTCTCCATGTATGACATTGTGCCTCCTGACTCGCTCCTGCCGGAATCCACCGGATGTGGGAGAGTGGAGGTATGACGCGAGACTCGGAGTTGAGTTTCGACGACTTCGACGACAAGCACCGCCCAGTGTTGATCACCGGCGCTGCGCCGTCCTACGAGGTGCAGCACCGAGCGCGAGTGCGCAAGTACCTGACCCTGATGGCCTTTCGGATCCCGGCGCTGATCCTTGCCGCGATCGCCTACGGCCTCTGGCACAACGGTTTGATTTCACTGCTGATCGTGGCCGCCTCGGTGCCGTTGCCATGGATGGCCGTACTCATCGCCAACGACCGGCCGCCGCGTAGCTCCGATGAGCCCCGCCGCTTCGACGACGCCCGGCGGCATACCGCCCTGTTCCCCACCGCTGAGCGGTTGGCGTTGGACGCCGGGCTGGAAGACCCCGCGCCACGGTGGGACGCGCAGCGCTTCGACGAGCGGGGCTAGTCCGGGTTCCGGTCAACCGACCCGGCGACACATTTCTCAGGACATTCTCAGCTCGGCGGCACATTCCTGCACGTCACGGGGTGTGAGATGACAGCTGCGCGGGAACTCTGCGGTGGAACCTGTCGTTAATCCTCATGACAGCACAAGCCGATCGGGAGGGCGAAATGGCACAGCCCATAGCAAGGGGCATCGTAGGCCGGGTTGACAGCGATCTGGACGCTCAAAGCCCTGCAGCGGACTTGGTGCGCGTGTATCTGAACGGCATCGGCAAGACGGCGTTGCTCAACGCCGAGGGCGAGGTGGAACTCGCCAAGCGCATCGAGGCCGGGCTCTACGCGGAGCATCTGTTGGCAACCCGCAAGCGCCTCGGCGACAACCGCAAACGCGAACTCGCCGCCGTGGTGCGCGATGGCGCGGAAGCGCGCCGCCACCTATTGGAAGCGAACCTGCGGCTGGTGGTGTCGTTGGCCAAGCGCTACACGGGTCGGGGCATGCCGTTGCTGGATCTCATCCAGGAGGGCAACCTGGGCCTGATCCGCGCGATGGAGAAGTTCGACTACACAAAGGGATTCAAGTTCTCGACGTACGCCACCTGGTGGATCCGTCAAGCCATCACCCGCGGCATGGCCGACCAGAGCCGCACCATTCGGCTGCCGGTCCACCTGGTCGAACAGGTCAACAAGCTGGCCCGGATCAAGCGTGAGATACACCAGAATCTGGGCCGCGAAGCCACCGACGAGGAACTCGCCGCCGAATCCGGCATTCCCGTCGAGAAGATCAACGACCTGTTGGAGCACAGCCGCGACCCGGTGAGCCTGGACATGCCGGTCGGCTCGGAGGAAGAGGCCCCGCTGGGCGACTTCATCGAAGATGCTGAGGCCATGTCCGCGGAGAACGCGGTCATCGCCGAACTGCTGCACACCGACATCCGCAGCGTGCTGGCCACCCTCGACGAACGTGAGCATCAGGTGATCCGGCTGCGCTTTGGCCTCGATGACGGCCAGCCACGCACCCTGGACCAGATCGGCAAACTGTTCGGCCTTTCCCGCGAGCGGGTACGTCAGATCGAGCGGGACGTGATGTGCAAGCTGCGCCACGGCGAACGCGCCGACCGGCTGCGCTCATACGCCAGTTGAGTAGTCAGCCCGTTGCCCGCTAGGTTGAGAGGCTAGGTACGAGACGGTGTGCCCGCCGCTATACGCGGCGGGCATACTGCTGCGGTGGGGTGTTTTGGCAGACCATGCAAGCAGCTGGCCAAGTAGACTCGGCGGCAACGGAGGATGCTGAATGAACGACTTGGTTGATACCACCGAGATGTATCTGCGGACGATCTATGACCTCGAAGAAGAGGGTGTCACCCCATTGCGCGCCCGGATCGCCGAGCGGCTCGAGCAAAGTGGGCCCACCGTCAGCCAGACCGTGTCGCGGATGGAGCGTGACGGGTTACTGCGCGTGGCCGGCGACCGCCACCTCGAATTGACCGACAAGGGCCGGGCCCTGGCGGTCGCGGTGATGCGCAAGCACCGCTTGGCCGAACGTTTACTCGTCGATGTCATCGGGTTGCCGTGGGAAGAGGTGCACGCCGAGGCATGCCGGTGGGAGCACGTGATGAGCGAAGACGTCGAACGGCGTCTGGTCAAGGTGCTCAACAACCCCACCACCTCCCCCTTCGGCAATCCGATTCCGGGTCTGCTGGACCTCGGTGTGGGACCGGAGTCCGACTCCTACGAAGCCAACTTGGTGCGGTTGACCGAATTGCCGTCGGGATCACCGGTCGCGGTGGTCGTCCGCCAGCTCACCGAGCACGTTCAGGGCGATATCGACTTGATCAGCCGGCTCAAGGACGCCGGCGTGGTACCCAACGCGCGGGTGACCGTCGAAACCAGCCCGGCCGGCGGGGTGACCATCCTCATCCCGGGACACGAGAACGTGACCCTGCCCCACGCGATGGCACACGCGGTCAAGGTCGAGAAGGTCTGACCTAGCCGGCGCATCGACCGTAGGGGCCCGATGCCCGCCGCGGAGGTAACTGCACCCCCAGCTGCTTTGCCAGCCGATAACCGGTGACCGCGAGGTCACGGATGTGCTCGGGGCGCAGACCGGACTGCAGCGCCGTGTCCAGCATGCCGGCCATGCGATGTCCTGGCGCGCAGCGCAGCGCCGCGTCCAGGGAAACCCCGGTCAGCGGCCCATCACCGCGCACATAGGCGCTGAACGCGAGCAAGACCAGCGCTTCGGCCCGGCATGGCGCCGGGAGCGCCCACGCCAGCACGCCCCACAAGGATTCGGCCTCATCCGCGTTTTCACCGACGGCAAGGGCATACAGCGTGTCGCGGACCTGAACGTCGGTCAGCGCGCATCCCAGCCGCGCCAGCTCCACCTCCGACAGGGATTGCCCGTCGGCAACCCGCGCGGCGGCGGCCATCGCGCTCTCGACGTCGCGGCGGGCGCATCGCGACGGGTCGGCCCGGTAGGAGATCTCCCGCTCGGCCGCGTGTTCGGCGAGGGCCCCGGCCAACTCGCCGGCACGCGCCGACTCGTCCAGCTCGACGACGGCTTGCAGGTCGGCACGCCGCGGGTAGAGACGGCGCCCGTCCAACACCGCCGCAACGGCCAGCGGCGACGCCGCCGGGTCGTCTATCAGCCCGCTAGAGCCGCACCCATCGACGCAATGCCAGCGTCCGCCCACCGCGATCTGGTCCACCACATGCGCCGCCCGCAGCACCACGTTGTGTTGCGAGAGCGCCTCGGCGAGCGCCGCGCACACTCGCCGGTACACCTCATTGCACGCCGGGCACTGTGCGCCGCCCTCGTCGACGATCACCGCGATGGCGGCCTGCGGATCGGCCCCTCCCGCGACCTCGGCGAGATGCTCGACCCGGTCAACAAGCAGGGCTCCGGCGTTGTTGATTAGCAGGCTTGTGAGCTGGGGAATTGTGGATTGAGGAGGTCTAGGCGGCGGTTGGCGGTCAAAGCGGTGATCCGGCAGGCTTCGGCGATGTTGTCGGCGCCGTTGAGGCGGTGCAGATTGATCGCGGTGTTGCGTAGCGTTGCTAGGACCTGTGCGCCGTTTCCGGTATGTGCCCTTTGACGGTCTTCGTCGAAGGTGACGTCGCGTATCCAGTGCAGGCTGTTCTCGATTCCCCAGTGTTGACGCATCCAGGTCATGATCGCGGTAGGGCGGGCGTGCTCGAACGGCAGGCTGCAGATGGCATAGACCACCTCCACGCTGCGCTGGTCGGTGGCGGTGATCAAGCGTTCACGAGTGATCCGGATGATTTGTTTTGCGTAGGGGAAGCCGATTCCTCGTGCAGCGGTGATGATTTGCAGGGTGCGGGTCTCGACACGGCCGTGGCCGCGGGAGTCGTCGGTAGCGGCTGCGGGCACCTCGGCCCAGGGCAGCGCGGTGATACGCGCAAGTATTTTGGCTTGGTTGGACTTGACGATCATCAGGTAGTGCGACTTCAAGGTGGCGCAGATCAACTTCGCGGTGACGACCTGGGTATGCATCGCATCCACGGTGACCAGCCACCGCAAGCTACCCGGCAGCAGCGTGAGCAGGGCACGTACGCAGGGAATTTCATTGCTTTTCTCGGCGACAGCGAGTTGACCGAGCACCAATCGGGCACGGTGGGCGAACACCGACACGAGATGCGTGGCTGTCGCTTTGGCGCGTAAAGCACCACGCAGCATCTTGCCGTCCAACGCGATCGGCACCAATCCACTGGGGTCGCTGCTGGCCACGTGTGCAGTGAAGTAACTGCCCATCCTGGCGTTGAGGTCGGCGGGGTCTAGCCGAGACAAAACAGCGCGGAAGGTCTTCTCACTGGGCCGCCGGAACCGGACCCCTAATTGGGCCAACACATCATCGGGAGCGGTGGCCGCCCATGTGGCAAAACCAGCATAGCCGCGCATCCCCGCGGCAGTGGCCAGAACCGCGATCGCCAACAAAGCCATCAGCGAATACCTCCGACCGCGTGGGCCCCTCGGGTCTGGCACCGAGGCCAACACATCGAGAAACTCCGATCCGATGAGCTCGCTGCGCTCACCAGGACTCCAGCGGTCGAACACCTCTGGAACCGACGACACAGGCAATACTGAAACGGTAGGCACGGGCAACTCCAGACCAACGACGAACAGTAACCAACTCGATCGTTCTCCAGATAGCCCGTGCCTACACTCCGGCCCCAATAGCGCGGCACCAAAGATCATCAACCCAGCTCACAAGCCTGCTAATCAACAACGCCGGAGCCCTGGGTCAACAAGGTCCTCGGACAAGTCGGCGCGCAGCACCGAACCCAGTTCGCCGTCATCGAGAGATACCAAGACCAGAGACTTTTCCGGCACGAATCCGAGAATGGCCAGAAGTGCCGCAATAAGTGCGGCAGGACGATTCAGTTCAAATTCAGATCGATGCTTCGTCATAGGCCTCAACGCTGGCCCTGCACACCGTCAGCCGGTGCACACACCGGGCGACCCAACTGCCCTCCTGTGGACGAATTGCCCACTGTGCGTTCTACTGTCTATTCCATGGGGTCGATGCGCGAATACGACATGGTGGTTATTGGTTCTGGGCCTGGCGGCCAGAAGGCCGCCATCGCCTCGGCCAAATTGGGTAAATCCGTCGCGATCATCGAGCGCGGCCGCATGCTGGGCGGGGTATGCGTCAATACGGGCACCATCCCGTCAAAGACGTTGCGCGAGGCGGTGCTTTACCTCACCGGCATGAACCAGCGCGAACTCTACGGAGCCAGCTACCGCGTCAAGGACCGAATCACCCCCGCCGACCTGCTGGCACGGACTCAGCACGTGATCGGCAAGGAAGTCGACGTGGTGCGTAACCAGCTGATGCGCAACCGGGTCGACCTGATCGTCGGCCATGGCCGCTTCGTCGACCCGCACAGCATCGTGGTCGAAGACCAGACACACCGGGAAAAGACCACGGTGACAGGCGATTACATCGTCATTGCCACCGGCACCAGGCCGGCCCGGCCATCCGGGGTCGAGTTCGACGAAGACAAGGTCCTCGACTCCGACGGGATCCTGGATCTCAAGTCGCTGCCGGCCTCGATGGTCGTGGTGGGCGCCGGAGTGATCGGGATCGAGTACGCGTCGATGTTCGCCGCGCTGGGCACCAAGGTGACCGTCGTCGAGAAGCGGGACAACATGCTCGACTTCTGCGATCCCGAGGTCGTCGAAGCGCTGAAATTCCACCTGCGCGATCTGGCGGTGACATTCCGGTTCGGCGAAGAGGTCACCGCGGTCGACGTCGGCTCAGCGGGAACGGTCACCACCCTGGCCAGCGGCAAGCAGATCCCCGCCGAAACGGTGATGTACTCCGCCGGACGCCAAGGCCAGACCGACCACCTGGATCTGGCCAACGCCGGACTCGAGGTCGAAGGTCGCGGGCGGATCTGGGTGGATGACAAGTTCAGGACCAAGGTCGAACACATCTACGCGGTGGGCGACGTCATCGGCTTCCCGGCGCTAGCCGCAACATCGATGGAGCAGGGCCGTCTCGCCGCCTACCACGCATTCGGCGAACCCACCGACGGCATCACCGAACTGCAGCCGATCGGCATCTACTCCATCCCCGAGATTTCCTACGTCGGGGCCACCGAGGTGGAGCTGACCAAGAACTCGATCCCCTACGAGGTGGGCGTAGCACGCTACCGCGAGCTGGCCCGCGGTCAGATCGCCGGCGACTCCTACGGCATGCTCAAGCTGCTGGTCTCCACCGAAGATCTCACCCTGCTGGGCGTGCACATCTTCGGTACCAGCGCCACCGAGATGGTGCACATCGGGCAGGCCATCATGGGCTGCGGCGGCACAGTCGAGTACCTGGTCGAGGCGGTGTTCAACTATCCGACCTTCTCCGAGGCCTACAAGGTGGCCGCGCTCGACGTGATGAACAAGGTCCGGGCGCTCAACCAGTTCCGCCGCTGATCGGGCCTCACAAGCACGCGTCGTCGAACTCGACCGGCGGGTCGTCGCCGGGTCCGCCGGCTTCGGCACGAACCAGAAGGGCAGCGGCGTGTTCGTCCAACGGTGCCGAATACGAGACGCTCTCGGTGCAGCCACCGCCTTCTAGACCACCGATTACCCCAGTGACGGTCCCAGCACTGACCCAGGGCGCCCCGCTTGTGCCGGCCACCAGGCCGTCGCATGACAATTCCGGAAACCCGCCCTCCGTGACCTCGGTGTTCGCCGAACAGGCGATGGGCGTGTCATCCAGACCCGCCGGGTAGCCGGTGACGGTCACCGGGGCGCCCCGCGCCGGGGCTCGGCCCAACAGCAGCGCGGAGCCGACCCGTGCTTGCAGCGATCCATCGCCGCTGACGCGGGCGATCGCGTAGTCGGCGCGCGGATCCTGGTTGGCGATCCAGCGTGGATCGAAATAGACCTGGTCGATCTTCCATCTCGACGGCGGCGGGTCGGCGCCGCCGAATCCCGGGATGAAGGACACCGCCGTGTGACCGCCCAGCAGGCAATGCGCGGCGGTCAGGACGAGGTCACCGCTGGTCGAATGCAACACCGCGCCCGTGCAGATGTGCACCGGCCCGTCATCGAGGAAGATCGCGCCACCCGCGGGTCCGGATCCACCGGGACGGCCACCGCGGCCTGGTTGCCGGGCGGGCTGGACCGCTGCCCGGGCAAGGAAGTTTGCTCAGACCGCTCACCGGCGCTGGGGGCTTGGCTGGTTGGCCGCCCGCAGCAACTCAGTAGCAGCGCCAGGCCGCCCCACAAGCAAATCACCGCAGCCAGGTTGCGCATCGACACCCATCTTGACCCATCTGGCCCCACCGCCGGGCGGCAAGCGGATGCGGATCGCTTTCACCTCGCCAATACACTTGTCAGCAACCCGCGCCACCGCATGACGCCGGCGACAGCGAATACAGCCGGGCGCTCGCGCGTTATGTATGAAACGAACAAACGAGTTTGTAATTAGTCACTGGTGCCCACTGATCTGCGAGACACTGATCAGGGCACCCTGGTCCGACCCCTGAGAGGAGGCAACACCCATGGCGCATGACCAAGACCCAGGCGAGGCGCAGGACTACCAGCCGGGCCAATCCGGCATGTATGAGCTTGAGTTCCCCGCGCCCCAGTTGTCGACGTCCGATGGCCGCGGTCCGGTGTTGGTGCATGCTTTGGAGGGCTTCTCCGACGCCGGTCATGCGATCCGGCTAGCCGCCACCCACCTCAAGGATGGTTTGGACACCGAGCTGGTCGCGTCGTTCGCGATCGACGAGTTATTGGACTATCGCTCGCGGCGACCGATGATGACGTTCAAGACCGACCACTTCACCAAGTATGACGATCCAGAGCTGAGCCTTTACGCACTGCGTGACAGTGTCGGCACACCGTTTCTGCTGTTGGCCGGGATGGAACCCGACCTGAAATGGGAGCGGTTCATCACCGCTGTTCGCCTGCTGGCCGAGCGGCTGGGGGTGCGCCAGACCATCGGATTGGGCACCGTTCCCATGGCCGTCCCGCACACGCGTCCCGTCACGATGACCGCTCACTCCAACAACCCGGAGCTCATCGCGGACTTCCAACCGTGGATTTCCGAAATCCAGGTTCCGGCGAGCGCATCCAACCTGTTGGAGTACCGGATGGCTCAGCATGGCCACGAGGTCGTCGGATTCACCGTGCACGTCCCCCACTACCTCACCCAAACCGACTACCCCGCTGCCGCGCAGGCACTGCTGGAACAGGTGGCCAAGACCGGTTCACTGGACCTTCCTCTAGCCGCACTAACAGACGCATCGGCGCAGGTCGGAGCCAAGATCGATGAGCAAGTACAGGCAAGCGCGGAAGTCGCTCAAGTGGTGGCAGCCCTCGAGCGCCAGTACGATGCGTTCATCGACGCCCAGGAAAACAGATCACTGCTAACGCGCGACGAGGATCTGCCTAGTGGCGACGAGCTGGGCGCGGAGTTCGAACGATTCTTGGCCCAGCAGGCAGAGAAGAAGTTCGACGACGACGACCAGCCATAACGCCCCCAAAAAATACGCCCCGGTCGGCCAGACAATGAGGTTGCCGAGATGACCGAGCGCAAGCGCAATCTTCGCCCGGTGCGGGAAGTGACTGCGCCGTCGCTTCAGTTCCGCACCATCCACGGATACAAGCGAGCGTTCCGGATCGCCGGGTCAGGTCCCGCGATCCTGCTAATCCACGGGATTGGCGACAATTCCACCACTTGGACCGGTATTCACGCCAAGCTCGCCCAGCGGTTCACCGTCATCGCCCCCGATCTGCTGGGGCACGGAAGGTCCGACAAGCCGCGCGCCGACTACTCGATCGCGGCCTATGCCAACGGCATGCGCGACCTGCTCAGCGTGCTCGACATCGAGCGCGTGACCATCATCGGCCATTCGCTCGGCGGCGGCGTTGCCATGCAATTCGCCTACCAGTTCCCACAGTTGGTGGACCGACTCATTCTGGTCGGGGCCGGTGGAGTTACCAAGGATGTCAACGTCGTCTTCCGTTTGGCCTCGCTGCCGATGGGCGCCGAGGCGTTGGCGTTGTTGCGGCTGCCCATGGTCCTGCCAACGGTTCAGCTCGCCGGCAAGGTGTTGGGCATGGCACTCGGCTCCACCGCGCTCGGCCAAGACCTTCCCAATGTGCTGCGAATACTCGACGACCTCCCCGAACCAACGGCCTCGTCGGCTTTCACCCGCACATTGCGGGCCGTGGTCGACTGGCGCGGCCAGATCGTCACGATGCTCGATCGCTGCTACTTGACCCAGGCCATCCCGGTGCAGATCATCTGGGGCAGTCGAGATGCCGTGGTCCCGGTTCGCCACGCCGAAATGGCACACGCGGCCATGCCGGGATCCAAGCTCGAGGTCTTCGAGGGATCCGGACATTTCCCGTTCCACGACGACCCCGCTCGTTTTATCGACATCGTCCTGCGCTTCATCGACAGCACCCAGCCTCCCGAATACGATCAAGCGGCGCTTCGGGAACTGCTGCGCACTGGCGGCGGTGAACGAACCGTTTCGGGCCCGGCCGACACCCGCGTGGCGGTGCTCAGCGCCATGGGTTCTGACGAACGCAGCGCCACCTGACCAGCCCTTATGCCGACGCCTAGGACGGCGTCGTAGAGTCGGGCCATGGGCATCGACGTAACGGTGTTGCGGGTCTTCACCGATCCAATCGGCAACTTCGGGAATCCACTCGGGGTGGTCGACGCCAGCAAGGTTGAACCCCGTGACCGGCAGCATCTGGCGAGCCGATTGGCCTACAGCGAAACAGTTTTCGTCGACCTTCCGGCCACCGGCTCGCACACCGCACACGCCACCATCTACACCCCCCGCACCGACATCGCATTCGCCGGCCACCCGACCGTTGGTGCGTCCTGGTGGCTGCGCGAGCAGGGAACACCGGTCAACACCCTGCAGGTGCCGGCCGGTCTCGTGCAGGTGCATCACGACCGCGACCTCACCACGATCAGCGCCCGCGCGGAGTGCGCACCCGAATTCGCTATCCACGACTTGGATTCCCCTGATGCCCTCGCGGCCGCCGACCCCTCTGACTTTGCCGATGACACGGCGCACTACCTATGGACATGGACCGACGACGCCGCCGGTGAGCTGCGGTCGCGGATGTTCGCCTCCAACCTGGGAGTCGAGGAAGACGAAGCAACCGGTTCCGCCGCAATGCGGCTTACCGACTACCTCAGCCGCGACCTCACCATCACCCAGGGCAAGGGATCAATAATCAACACGACCTGGAGTGCCGAAGGCTGGGTCGCGGTTGCCGGACGAGTCGTCAGCGACGGCGTGACGCACGTCGACTGACCGGGCGGATCAGGACTTTCGGCGCAACCGAGCGCCCAGATGGTGTTGCAGCGGCAGTCCGACCGCTCCCATGCGCAGCCGGTAGGACAGCTCGTCTCCGACCATCCGGAAAGATCGGCTCAGCGCAGTCACCTCTTTTGCCGTGGGGGTCATGCCGATGGCCGTGGTGACCATTTCCATCTCGATCACCCCGCCGCTTGCCGAATAGGTGCCCACCTCGATTTCGGTGATGCCACTCGGATGAGCCAGGACCAGCTCGACCTGGCCTGGTTTCGGCACGCGCAGATATCCGGTCTCCGCATGCAACGGCGTCCCGTCGGCAACTGCCCTGGTCTTCTGTGCGTAAACCAGGAACGGCTTGCCTACATGAGAGAACACAACCTCTTCGAGATATTCGAACGGCTCGATCGTCGGATACTCGCCGGCACCTTGTCCCGCCCAGGTGCCCAGCAGCGGGGCCAGCGCATCAAGATCCGGGTGCAAGTCGGCAGGCATGGGGCCAGCCTAACGAGGCGGCAATGGCTCAGCTCGAAGTAGGAACCTGGCGGTGTGCGCGCAACGCCTCGATTTCGCGCTCGAAATCCTCGGCCGAGGAGAACGAGCGATACACCGATGCAAATCGCAGGTAAGCCACCTCGTCGAGTTCACGCAGCGGCCCAAGGATGGCCAGGCCGACTTCGTGACTGGGGATTTCCGGCGAGCCAGCGGCGCGAACCGAGTCCGCCACCTGCTGGGCAAGCAGGTTCAGCGCGTCGTCGTCAACTTGGCGCCCCTGGCACGCCCGGCGCACCCCGCTGATGACTTTCTCCCGACTGAATGGTTCTGAGACACCGCTGCGCTTGACCACGGCAAGGACCGCGGTCTCGACAGTGGTGAATCGTCGCCCGCATTCCGGACATGACCGGCGACGCCGAATGGCCTGGCCCTCATCGGTTTCCCGCGAATCGATCACCCGGGAATCGGGATGCCGGCAGAACGGACAATGCATGGCCGCTCCTTCGGCGTCCTGACAATGCGGTACCTCGGACCTTTCCGAGAGTACCTGCGCGCTCCCCCGCACTGCCAACGCCGTCGCAATCCACCTCCGCTCGACGCCGCGGTAGCCGAGGAGCGTTGATGTGGAGCGGTTTTCGCTGTTCATCGGAGTGCGCTAGCCAACCGGCGCAATCAGCGTCTGCCCGGAAGCCGGCATCGACGAGCCCAACGCGTTCAATTCCCGGATGCGCTCGACGACCTGTCGAACCGGCGCGTCCGGAGCGACTCGAGCCGCCACGTCCTGCAGCGACTCCCCCGCGTCCACCCGGACCACCGCGAGCCGGTCCGGCACGCCCGATGAGATGGGTGACACATTGGCGGAGCCGCCATTGGCCATCTCGCCGAAGTGGGCGACCAACCCCAGCCAGAGCGTGATGATCGCGGCGAGCAGCGCCAGGCCCACCGTCGTCGCAACCGAAGCGGGACGCCGGCGATGGGCCGTGGCCGACAGCGCCACACCGGTGCCCCGGTAGCTCAGCGGGGCAACAGCCGGACGCGATGGGCGGACCCGCCGCGACGTGGCCAGCCTGCCCCGGCCGGTGACAGGCTCGTGGATGGCCCCCCCGACCGGCCCTCGAATGAACCTGCGCGCCTCACGGGTGCCCAACCGGACGGGCACGGCGGGCGAGACGGGCTGGACTGCCTGCATGAGTGTCATGTTCGTTCCTCCGGCTGACGGTTTATCGCTCAAGTGTTCGATACTGTAGTCGCTCACGTGTTCGATTTACCGAACATTTGATCGAGGCGTGTCGCTCGAGCAAAACGCTAGACCAAGCCACCGACAAGACCTGCCGGTCGCAACCAACTCCCATTTGCTGCGAATACCCGGCCTCGCGCCGAGTTACACCTTTGTGATTCGCCAGTTCGCGCCGCCGCGGCGGGCACCTGAGGCATGCCACTAACCCCGCGACACACTGGTCGAACACATGTTTGATTCTTGGGCGCGGTACGGCTACATTCAGTCCCATGAGCGACAGCAGCGACACCACGGTCGACGGGGCGAGTGACGGAGCCAGTGGAGCGGACAATCGCGCGCAATTAGTAGACACGGCGTTGACGGAGCGGCAGCGCACCATTTTGAACGTCATCCGGACGTCGGTGAACGATCGCGGATACCCACCGAGCATCCGGGAGATCGGCGATGCCGTCGGCTTGACGTCGACCTCGTCGGTCGCGCACCAACTACGCACCCTGGAGCGCAAGGGCTATCTGCGCCGCGACCCCAATCGCCCCCGCGCCGTCGACGTGCGTGGCGCTGACGACACGGTGACCGCCGCCCCGGTCACCGATGTCGCGGGTTCGGACGCGCTGCCGGAACCCACGTTTGTCCCGGTCCTGGGACGCATCGCGGCCGGCGGACCGATCCTGGCCGAGGAAGCCGTCGAAGATGTGTTCCCGCTACCGCGTGAGCTGGTTGGCCAGGGAACACTGTTTCTGCTCAAGGTTGTCGGGGAGTCCATGGTCGAAGCCGCGATCTGTGACGGCGACTGGGTGGTGGTGCGACAGCAGAACGTCGCAGACAACGGCGATATCGTTGCGGCGATGATCGACGGCGAGGCGACGGTCAAGACGTTCAAGCGCGCGGGAGGCCAGATATGGCTGATGCCGCACAACCCCGCCTTTGATCCGATCCCCGGCAATGACGCGACCGTGCTCGGCAAGGTGGTCACGGTTATCCGCAAGATATAGCGGCACCCGGGGTGCCAACCACCACGGGCAGTGCGGCCCTCTAGTCGGCCTTGATGAAACCGTTGGCTTGCGCGGCCGCTTCGGTGGCGAACCAGATCTCGGCAAGGGTGTCGTAGTACAGCGCACTGCTCGGCGTGTAGTACAGGCCGAAGCGGGCGCTGGCCTTGATGGGATATCCCTCCGGCGCCTGGTACGGGTCGTGGTCGAGCGGCATGTGGATCGTCGGTCGCGCCCCCGCGCTTGGCCCAGCTGCGGCGGCCGCTGGGGCATGGGCTTGCCGAGCATGCACGGTGACCTCGTCCTCGGAGTCATCCTCCGCCGTTTCGGCCGCGGCGTGCCGTCCGGCCCTGGGTGGACGAGGCGATCCGGCCGCTTCCGGGAGCACGCGGATCTCGGTCGTGGCGTCTGCGGTACCACCGCCGGGCATGAAGCTTTTCGGGAAATCGTCCTCGTGGACCGCGGTTTCCGGAACCGCTGCCTCCGGTGCCGCGGTCTCCGGAACGACTGGTTCCGGAACATACCGGTGCGGTAGCCCGAAGGCCTCGGTGACCGCGGTTTCCGGCACGGCGGTCTCCTGCCGCACCGCTTCGGCCAAGTCGGCGATGGAGATCACGGGGGTGGGTGTGGTGTCCACCGCGTCGGGGTCTTCGTCATCGGCCCCGAAGTCCTCGTGTTCGAAGTTTTCGTGCTCGAAGTCCTCATCTTCGAAGTCTTCATGTTCGAAGTCCTCGTGTGCGAACTCGTCCCGCTCGAAATCTTCGTGGAACGAGGGCGGCATCTCCTCGCCGTAGGCAGGGCCACCACCACCACGCGGCCAGCTGACCCGGGCCCCGGTGCCGGAGTCCGACGCCGCATGCGCCAGATCGTGATCATCAGGCGGGAAGTGTTCGGAACCGAAGTCCAACTCGTCATGGGGCCACTGGCCACCGATGGCGTCGTAGCCGGATTCCGCATCGTGCTCGGCCGGCTCATAGCCGTGGGTCTCCTGGCCGGCGCGACGCCGGCGCAGGCCAACAGCCATCACCACGAGGAATACCACCAGCAGCAGCACCGGGATGGCGGCCGCCAGCCACCACCAATGCCAGGTGAACTTCTTGCTGTGCGGGGGCGCCGCCGACGTGCTGGGCTGATTCTGGCCGGACACCTGAAGGCCCGAGAGCAGCGGCGCCAGGTTCGCCGGGTCGGTGCTGAAACTATTGGTCGCCCGGTTCCACGAAATCGTGCCGCCGGTGAACTTCTGCGACACCACATCGCCGGCCTCGGTCTGATCGGCGACCGGTGCGCCCAGTTTCCCGGTGGCACCCTTGAGCTTGTCCCAGGCGACCTTCATGGCTCCGCGCACGACGAAGGCGCCGTGATCGGGCGTCCAGAAGATCACCGGCTTGTCGGCCGCCGAGAAGGCAGCGACCCGGCTCGCCGGCTCGATGCCGCCGTCAGACTCGTTGGCGGTGGGGAAACCAAGGTCGCTGCTCACCGGCCCACCCAGCGACTCGTACTTCGCCAGAATCTCGCCCTCGACCGCGTTCGCACCGGTAGCCGGGCTGAAGAAGACCTTTCCGCCCTCGAACTCCTGGGCGATACCATCGCCGCCGATCGGGTACTGGGCGCCCTTCCTGGCGCCCAACGGGCCGGTGGCGCCGCCGGCGGCGCGCCAGGCCATATTGATGGCCGCGGTGGGGTCGATCGCCACCTGCAGGCCCTTGAGCTGATCGGCCAGTACCGTCGGGGTGGTGGTGAACTCCTTGGTCTGCCGGTTCCAGGACACCTCGCCGCCGGTGAACTTCTGCGAAGTGACCTCGCCGTCGAATGTCGCGTCCCCTATCGGGGCACCCAATACACCGCCGGAGCTGCCCAGCTTGTCCCACGCGGCGTTCATCGCGCCACGCACGACGAACGCCCCGTGGTCGGGCGTCCAGAAGATCACCGGGTTGTCGCTGGCGGAGAAGGTGCTCACCCGGCTATCGGGGCCGGCCAGACCGGGGACTTCATTAATCGTCGGAAAGCCCAGATCGCTGTCTGCCGGACCGCCTAGCTCGTCATACTTCGCCAGAATCGGGCCGTACATGTACTTGGCCCCAGTCTGCGGGGTGAAGAACATCTTTCCGCCGTCGAAGTCCAGCGCGAATCCGTCACCGACGGGATAAACGTCGCCCTTGCGGGCACCGAGTGTTGACGTATCGCCGCCGGCCTTGTCCCAAGCTTCCATCATGGCGGCTTCGGCGTCGCCGATCGGCGACGCCGTCGCGGTAGGCGCCAGCAACGTGACTGCCACCACCGAAGCCGCCAAACTGAGCAATGCACGCCCAATCAGCCTGCTCAATTGACCTCTCTGCCCGTTCACCAAGCCTCCCAGCCGATGCCGCTGCCCCGCCTAGCGTTTCAATGGACCGCCACCCTTGAGCCGTCCTCTAGCTACGATCCGCGTCGCTGCCAGGGGCCCCCATTACTTTGCTACAGCGAGTGACAAATGCGAAGTCAATTCGCAGATATTACGAAACGGATACCCAGCTGATGTCGAATCGATGCGGGGCCGAGCTCCTTTCGCGATGAACCGAACTGCTACCCGCACGGCGATTAGGTTACCGTGCGCACGAGCCTAACTCGACTTACACCGCGAGAGGAAACCCAGCTGGAAATGGGTGTTCCCACTATTGTCTGGGCCCTCACGATCGTGATGGTCGCGGCTCTGATGCTGTTCGACTACGTATTTCACGTACGTCATACCCACGTGCCGACGCTGCGTGAAGCCGCTTTATGGTCAGCGATCTACATCGGGGTTGCGATCCTGTTCGGTGTCGGCGTGGTGATCTTCGGCAGCATCGGCATGGGGATCGAATACTTCGCGGGCTACTTGAGCAACGAAGCCCTTTCTGTCGACAACCTATTCGTCTTCCTGGTGGTGATCAGCAGCTTCGGGGTCCCACGGGTCGCTCAGCAGAAGGTCTTGCTGTTCGGTGTTGCATTCGCACTCATCGCACGCACCGGTTTCATCCTGCTCGGTGGCGCAGTCATCGAACACTTCAACGCGGCCTTCTATGTGTTCGGTCTGACGCTGCTGATCATGGCGGGTAACCTCGCCAAACCCGCCGCAGCGGAAAGCCGCGACGCCGACAATCTCGCCATCCGCCTGGCCAATCGGTTCCTGCGTACCTCCCAGAACTACAACGGCGACCGATTTTTTATCGTGGAGAACGAAAGTCGGGTCATGACTCCGCTGCTTCTGGTAATGCTCGCGGTTGGCGGCAGCGACGTGCTGTTCGCGTTCGACTCGGTGCCGGCGCTGTTTGGCCTGACCCAGAACGTCTATCTGGTGTTCGCTGCGACCGCGTTCTCATTGTTGGGTCTGCGACAGTTGTACTTTCTGATCGACAATCTGCTGTACCCAGGGCTCCGGCGTTGTTGATTAGCGGGCTTGTGAGCTGGGGAATTGTGGATTGAGGAGGTCTAGGCGGCGGTTGGCGGTCAAAGCGGTGATCCGGCAGGCTTCGGCGATGTTGTCGGCGCCGTTGAGGCGGTGCAGATTGATCGCGGTGTTGCGTAGCGCTGCTAGGACCTGTGCGCCGTTTCCGGTATGTGCCCTTTGACGGTCTTCGTCGAAGGTGACGTCGCGTATCCAGTGCAGGCTGTTCTCGATTCCCCAGTGTTGACGCATCCAGGTCATGATCGCGGTAGGGCGGGCGTGCTCGAACGGCAGGCTGCAGATGGCATAGACCACCTCCACGCTGCGCTGGTCGGTGGCGGTGATCAAGCGTTCACGAGTGATCCGGATGATTTGTTTTGCGTAGGGGAAGCCGATTCCTCGTGCAGCGGTGATGATTTGCGGGGTGCGGGTCTCGACACGGCCGTGGCCGCGGGAGTCGTCGGTAGCGGCTGCGGGCACCTCGGCCCAGGGCAGCGCGGTGATACGCGCAAATATTTTGGCTTGGTTGGACTTGACGATCATCAGGTAGTGCGACTTCAAGGTGGCGCAGATCAACTTCGCGGTGACGACCTGGGTATGCATCGCATCCACGGTGACCAGCCACCGCAAGCTACCCGGCAGCAGCGTGAGCAGGGCACGTACGCAGGGAATTTCATTGCTTTCCTCGGCGACAGCGAGTTGACCGAGCACCAATCGGGCACGGTGGGCGAACACCGACACGAGATGCGTGGCTGTCGCTTTGGCGCGTAAAGCACCACGCAGCATCTTGCCGTCCAACGCGATCGGCACCAATCCACTGGGGTCGCGGCTGGCCACGTGTGCAGTGAAGTAACTGCCCATCCTGGCGTTGAGGTCGGCGGGGTCTAGCCGAGACAAAACAGCGCGGAAGGTCTTCTCACTGGGCCGCCGGAACCGGACCCCTAATTGGGCCAACACATCATCGGGAGCGGTGGCCGCCCATGTGGCAAAACCAGCATAGCCGCGCATCCCCGCGGCAGTGGCCAGAACCGCGATCGCCAACAAAGCCACCAGCGAATACCTCCGACCGCGTGGGCCCCTCGGGTCTGGCACCGAGGCCAACACATCGAGAAACTCCGATCCGATGAACTCGCTGCGCTCACCAGGACTCCAGCAGTCGAACACCTCTGGAACCGACGACACACGCAATACTGAAACGGTAGGCACGGGCAACTCCAGACCAACGACGAACAGTAACCAACTCGATCGTTCTCCAGATAGCCCGTGCCTACACTCCGGCCCCAATAGCGCGGCACCAAAGATCATCAACCCAGCTCACAAGCCTGCTAATCAACAACGCCGGAGCCCTGCTGCTGTACCGGCTGATCTATCTGCCCTACGGCCTAGCGACGATTCTGGGCTTCATCGGCATCAAGCTGATGCTAGAAGCGTTGCATCACAACACCATTGCATTCATTAACCGGGGCAGGCCGGTCACGACCGTGGAGATGAGCACCGCGATGTCGTTGACCGTGATTGTCGTCGTCCTACTTCTCACAACGGTGGCGTCATTGGTTTCGGTACGCGGACGCAGGGAAAACGCCGCTGCCCGAGCCCGTCGACACGCCCTGGAGTATCTCGATCTGCATCACCCGGCGGATCCGGTCGAACGAGAAGGGATCTTCGCAGCGCTGCTACAGGCCGAAGACGAAATCAGCTCACTCCCATTGAAACACCGCGCCCAGGTGCAGCAGGACACGGAGCTGACAACGCTGCTGCAACAGGCCCACAACGCGCGCGAAGCGCGCGAGTGAGACCCGTCAGAGCCACACCGCGGTGCGGCTAGATACCCAGGCTGCGGCCGATGATCTCTTTCATGATTTCGGTTGTGCCACCGTAAATCGTCTGCACCCGTGAATCCAGATAGGCTCGGGCAACTGGATATTCGCGCATGTACCCGTAGCCCCCGTGGAGCTGCAGGCACCGGTCGTTCAAGGACACCTGCTTCTCGGTGGAGTACCACTTGGCCATGGCGGCCTGCTCGGCCGTCAACTTGCCGTCAAGGTGCAACTCGATGAACTCGTCGACCATGATGCGGACCATGGTGGCCTCGGTGGCCAGCTCAGCCAGGACAAAGCGACTGTTCTGAAAATTGCCAATGGACCTGCCAAATGCCTTACGTTCCTTGGTGTATTGCAGCGTCTGGTCTAGCACCGATTCCATCCCGGCGGCGGCCATGATGGCGATGGAGATGCGCTCCTGGGGCAGGTTCTGCATCAGGTAGATGAAGCCCATTCCCTCTTGGCCAAGCAAGTTTTCGACCGGCACCTGCACGTCGGAGAAGGACAGTTCCGCGGTGTCCTGGGCATCCAGGCCGATCTTGTCGAGATGACGGCCCCGTTCGAAGCCCTCCATCCCGCGTTCGACCACCAGCAGCGAAAAGCCCTGGGCGCCTTTCTCGGGATCGGTCTGAGCTACCACGATGACCAAGTCCGCGTTGATCCCGTTGGTGATGAAGGTTTTTGAACCGTTCAGCAGGTAATGATCACCCTGCTTGACGGCGCGGGTCTTGATGCCCTGCAGGTCACTGCCGGTTCCCGGCTCAGTCATCGCGATCGCCGTAATGAACTCCCCGGTACAGAACTTCGGCAGCCAACGCTGCTTTTGCTCTTCGGTTGCCAACGCCAGCAGGTAGGGGGCCACGATGTCGTTGTGCAACCCGAAACCGATGCCGCTATAGCGCCCGGCGCTGGTCTCCTCGGTGATGATCGTGTTGTACCGGAAGTCGGGGTTGCCCCCGCCGCCGTACTCCTCGGGTACCGCCATGCCGAGGAAACCTTGTTTGCCGGCTTCAAGCCACACGCCTCGATCGACGATCTTGGCCTTTTCCCATTCGTCGTGACATGGCGCTACATGGCGCTCCAGAAAGCCGCGGTAAGACTCGCGGAATAGATCGTGCTCAGGTTCGAATAGAGTGCGCTGGTACTTGATGGCACTGCCCATGAATAGACCTCCGCCGAAGATAATCTTGCTGCACACCGTATACCAACCATACGGTTGGTAGGCCTGTTGGGGCCGTTATTGGGCATCCGGTTGCAACGAGTGGCAGGCCAACGCGAAATTTGCGGCAATAACCCGGGCGGCCGCTACTCCCCCGGCCCGGCAGGCGATGCAGCGAATTCCCGCAAAGTGGCCGCCAGTGCACCAGGCACCCGGGCCCTGATCCGGGTGCCCTCCGGCTGATGCTCCGCCTGCTGCACCCGCCCATCGGCGTGCATGCGCGCCACCAGGTCACCGCGGTCATATGGGATCACCACATCCACGGCGGTATCGGTGGGAGCGGCGAGCTCTGCCAGCTTGCGCCAGAGCACATCGATACCGTCGCCGGTGTGTGCGGAGACGAATAGCGCGCCGGGCAGAGCGTGACGCAGCTCGGCCAATGCCAGGTCACCGGCGGCATCCACCTTGTTGACGACCAGCAGCTCCTGCGGCGCCTCGGCGCCGGCACTGCCGGCCCTCCCATCACTGGCCTCACCGCCGCCTGTGGCCTCGTCGGCGATGACCTCGGAGATCACCTGGCGCACCGCGTTGATCTGGGCCAACGGGTTCGGGTCGGAGCCGTCGACGACGTGTAACAGCAGATCCGCGTCGATGACCTCTTCCAGCGTGGACCGAAACGCCTCGACCAGCTGGGTGGGCAGATGGCGCACGAAACCGACGGTGTCGGTGAACAGAAAGGGTCGCGCACCATTGGAATCGGGGTCGAACTCCGCGCGCCGGGTGGTTGGATCCAGTGTCGCGAACAACGCGTCCTGCACCAGGACCCCGGCGCCGGTGAGCGCGTTGAGCAGGCTGGACTTGCCGGCGTTGGTGTAGCCGACGATCGCAATCGAGGGCACGTCGCTATGCAGCCGCCGGCTGCGCTGAGTGTCGCGGGCCTGCTTCATCGCCTTGATCTCGCGCCGTAGCTTGGCCATCCGCTCCCGGATGCGACGACGGTCGGTCTCGATCTTGGTCTCACCCGGGCCGCGCAAGCCGACCCCGCCGCCGCTGCCACCGGCTCGGCCACCGGCCTGCCGCGACATCGACTCACCCCAGCCGCGCAGCCTCGGCAGCATGTACTCCATTTGAGCCAGCGCAACCTGGGCTTTGCCCTCTCGGCTGGTCGCGTGCTGGGCAAAGATGTCCAAAATCAGCGCGGTGCGGTCGATGACTTTGACCTTGACCGCCTTCTCCAGGGCGGTCAGCTGGGCCGGTGACAATTCGCCATCACAGATGACGGTGTCGGCCCCGGTCGCCACCACCACTTCGCGTAGTTCGGCGGCCTTGCCCGAGCCGATGTAGGTGGACGGGTCGGGCCCGTCACGACGTTGGATAAGCCCTTCGAGCACCTGGGAACCGGTGGTTTCGGCCAGTGCGGCCAGCTCCGCAAGGCTCGCCTGGTTGTCGGCCGCGGTACCTTCGGTCCACACGCCGACCAACACCACACGCTCCAGTCGCAGCTGTCGGTACTCGACCTCGGAGACGTCGGCGAGCTCGGTCGACAGCCCGGCGACGCGGCGCAGCGCGGACCGGTCTTCGAGGGCGAGCTCGCCGATGCTGGGCTCGGCGGCGGGCTGAGAAGCCCGCCGAACGGAATCGGGAAATTCGGAATATGTCATAGGCAATTAGCAATAGTGCACGGTGGATGGGTGTCGCGCACCTGAATTAACGCCGTTGATCGCGCCACCATTCCTCGCTGATCTCACCGCTGGCGACCAGCACCGACGGCCCGCGCAGCAGGCTGGTCGCATCGGTGATGTTGACCGTGACATCCCCGCCGGGAATGCGGACGGTCAGCGTGCCGGTCTCCTGTCCTGCGCTCGCCAGCGCGGCGACGGCGGCGGCGACGGTGCCGGTGCCGCAGGAGCGGGTTTCACCAACGCCGCGTTCATGAACACGCATGCACACCACGCCGGCGGCCGGCGCGGTGAGAACCTCGACGTTGACGCCCTCGGGAAATTGCGCGTGATCGAAGCTCACCGGGGCCCCCACATCCAACGCTGCCAGCTGCTCCGGTGTCAGCCCCGGATCAAGGCATGCCAGGTGCGGATTACCGACGTCAACGGCCACGCCGGATAACCGCCTGCCGCCAACGACGGCCTCCCCCGGCCCCAGCTTGTTGGCCTTGCCCATGTCGACGGTGACGTCGGCGTGGGTCTGATCGGCGTGGTGCACGGTAACCGGCCGCGGGCCGGCCAGTGACCCGACCACGAACTCATCGCGCGTCTCCAACCCGCTGGCTCGCAGGTAATGGGCGAACACTCGCACGCCGTTGCCACACATCTGAGCGGTCGACCCGTCGGCGTTGCGGTAGTCCATGTACCAGTCGCCCGGACTGACACCGTCGGGCAGACGGTGCAGAACACCGGCCGCCACGGCCGCATCCGCGGTGGTGACCCGCAGGATGCCGTCAGCGCCCAAACCCCGGCGGCGATCGCAGAGCGCCGCAACCTGCGCGGCGGTCAGCGACAGCCGGGCCGCCACGTCAGGCAACAGCACAAAATCGTTCTGGGTGCCGTGGCCCTTGGCGAAGATCACCAGATCAGGTTACGTGCCGCCACACCCGCAGCGCCTCATCGACCATGGCGACGCGATCGGAGGGACCGGTTGCGCCGGCGTCGCACCAGTGCACTCGGTGGTCCCGGCGAAACCACGACCGCTGCCGTCGGACGTAACGGCGGGTACCGAAATAGGTCTGCTCACGTGCGTCGTCGAGTAGCTCCGCGCCGCCGCCGGCGTCGAGAGCCGCGAGCACCTGGGCATAACCCAGCGCACGCGCGGCGGTCACCCCGTCGCGCAGACCCGCGCGCAGCAACACGCGCACTTCCTCGACCAGGCCCCGCTCGAACATCGAATCGGTGCGCACCGCCAGCCGATCATCCAGAATTGTTGTGTCGCAATCCAACCCGATAATCGCGGTGCCCCATTGGGCGGCGCCGATGCGCGGCGCGGATGCGGCGAACGGCTGCCCGGTGAGCTCGATGACCTCGAGCGCGCGCACGATGCGGCGACCGTCGGTGGGCAGGATCGTGGCGGCGGCGGCCGGGTCGCGCCGAGCCAGTTCGGCGTGCAGCTCGCCGACCCCGAGTTCGGCCAGACATTCTTCCCATCTGGCCCGCACCGCCGGATCGGTTGCCGGAAACGACCAGTTGTCGAGCAGCGACTGGACGTAGAGCATGGAACCGCCCACCACGATCGGCACATGCCCGCGAGCGATAATCGCCTCGATGTCGGCCGCCGCCGCCTGCTGGTAGCGGGCGACGGTCGCCGTTTCGGCGACGTTGAGGACGTCGAGTTGATGATGCGGGATGCCACGGCGCGCTGCGACCGACAGCTTCGCGGTGCCGATGTCCATGCCGCGATAGAGCTGCATCGCGTCGGCGTTCACGATCTCCGCGGGTACCTCGCCGGCCAGCCGCTCGGCCACGTCGAGCGCCAGTTGCGACTTTCCGCTGCCCGTCGGGCCGATGATCGCCAGTGGTCTCATGGCTGCCAGACACCGACGAAGCACCCCACACCGAAGGGTGCCCCGCGATAGAGCTCCGTGGCCGATCGGGGCCCGGCACCGCAAAGGCCGGCCAGCACCTGGAACGCGGGGCGCCCGAGCACTCGTTCGGGCAACCGCGCCAGGGCGGCGACGTCACCGCCGGCCAGCGCGTCGTCAAGGAGCAGTTGGGCCGGGGCGCCGGTGGGGTCATAGCCGCCCGGCGCGCTTGGGGTCAACGTATTGACGCCGTCGGCAACGACGAGCACACCGACCGGATCGGCCGTCCGGTCGATCTCGGCGCGCAGTAGCTTGCGCTGCACCAGTGCGTCTTCGGATTCCCGGCCGTGGGCGTAGACCTGGATTTTCGCGGTGGCGGCGGGCCGTACCTGACCGCGAACCCAACCCGCCAGCAATGCGCAGAGCGGAAGGTCGGACGGCGGACCCGGTTGCTCGCCAAGCGCTGGGGCAAGGCGGACCTGCACGTCTACCCCGAAGCCCGCAAAAGTCCCGACCGCGTCGGGGCCGGCTACCTGATCTTCGGGGCCGACCCCGATGCCAACCCAGTGGTTCGGCAACGAGCTCGCCGCTGCGACCACCGCCGACCTCAGGTCGGCCACTTCGGCGCCGGCCAGTCCGGTCAGTTCGGGGACAAGCACAGGCGCGGACGGGATGATCGCGATGGCGCTCAGCACGTCACCAAACTAGTGTCTCGGCGCGCGCCGGTTCGACCGGTTGGGGCTAACCCGCCGGCGCCCTGCGCAACCGGTCGGTCTGCACGTCGTCGTCGGCGGGCCCGAAGTGCATGGTGACCGCCCGGTGGGGCATCGTTGCCGGAATATGGCCACTCTCGACCGCCTCTTCGGCCACCTTCTCGGCCTCTCCGCGGGCCAGCGCTATCGTCGCGACGAGCACCAGGACCACGCCAAAGGCCACCACGACAAGCCCGGGGCCGGTGGTATCGAGTGTTTCGCCCAGGACGACCATGCCCAGCACCGCGCCCATCAATGGTTTGGCCACCACCACCGTCGGCAACGAGGCGGTCAACGTGCCCGCGCGAAACGAGGACTGCTGGAAGATCATTCCGCCCAGCGCGGCGGCGATCCAGACATAGAACTCCGGCGCGCGAAACAGTGCGCCGGCTCCCCCGCCGACCACTTCGACGACCGCCTTGGTGAGCACGGCGAACAGCGCCAACGAACACCCCGAGACCACCGCCAGCAGCACCGCGGCCACCGATCCTGACCAGATCCGTGCACCAAGCACACAGAACACCATTACCGGGCCCAGCACCGAGGCCACCACCATCCAGGTCGCCAGTGAACCACGCGACACGCCGACATCCGGGTCGCCAACGATGACCACCACCGCCAGCGAAACGGCCAACAGCACAGCCCAGGTCCACTCCCAGCGCGTCACCCGGCGCCGAGTAACACGGGCGTATATCGGCAGCGCGAACAACAGCGCCGTCACCTGCAGCGCCGACACCAGCACCACCGATCCCAGCGTCAGGGCGGCGGCCTGCAGCAGATAGTTCGCGATCGCGCCGAGGGCTCCCAGCCACCAGCGCGAGTCGCGCAATGACAGCCAGAACAGCTCCAGGTGGCCCACCTGTTCGTCGGTGATCTCCTGAGCGGAACGCTGACGCGTCACGTTGCCCAGCGCGGATGCGAACGCGGCACCCAGCGCGAGAACAGCCGCGATCTCCGTCGTCGTCATGGCCAACCTCCTCGCCAAAACTCGCCCTCGGGAAACCGTTCGTACATCCGGTATCCACTACCCGTTTTGGTGGTGTTCTCAACCAGGCTTACCCCGCCGGGCTGGCAACTAGCTGGATTCGAACCGACCCCAAATACCCACCGTGCACCCACCTAACAGCGGCAACTCTTTAGGAAGCTATGCAGAACCTGTGTGCCAGATGTGTTTCGGTTCACACGGCTACGGCATGGCAAGCTGGCCGGCCGCGTTGAGATTGTCGGCGGGCGCCATCATGGCGGCTTCGTCGCGAGCCAGCGCCACGGTGGCCACGATCACCACGGCAACGGCAACCAGCAACACAAACACGCCCAAGTCGCCGGCCTGTAGCACCTCGTCGAGCACCGTGACCCCCAACAGCGAAGCAATCACCGGCCTGGCCACGGTGATGGTCGGCAATGACGCGGTCAACGAGCCGGCCCGCAGCGATGATTGCTGAAGCATCAGACCGATCGGCAGCACCGTCATCCAGGCGTAGAACTCGGGGGCGCGCACTAGCGGCCCGAAGCCGGTGCCGATGAGCGTGACAACGCCTTTGGTAAACACCGTGAACACGGCCAGCACAGCTGGCCGAAGAGACCGCTAGTAGCACCGCCGACAGAGCACCGGAGGTGACCCGCGCCGCTACCACGCAGACCACCAAGGCCGGAATCATCACCGCGGCAACCACCGCCCAGGTCGACAGCGGGGCGCGCGCGTGGCCAGCCGTGGGATCCCCTGCCGTCACGATGACCGCCACCGCGCCGGCCAGCAAGATCGCCCACATCCACTCTCGAGCGGTGATCCGATGCTGAGTAAGCCAAGAATCGATCGGCAGGGCGAAAAGCAGCGCGGTCGCCTGCAGCGACTGCACCAGCACCACAGACCCCATGGTCAACGCGATGGCCTGCAGGGTGAAGCTGGACAGAGCCGCGGCGCTGCCCAGCCACCACTGACCATGGCGTAGCGAGAGGTGCAGCAGCGTGAAGTGACCAACCTCGTCCTCGGTGACCTGCTGCGCTGACCGCTGCAGCACCACGTAGCCGACCCCGGCCAGCAGCGCCGCGCCCAGGGCGAGCGACGCCGAGACTTCGACATTGGCCATTTGGTGCCCTCCCACCGCATTCAGCTGCAAGCTGTCTGCGTAAACCTTCCGTTAGGCAGTTGTTCAATAATGACCCGTGTGTGCTGGTTAAGCATCTCAATCGCGCGATCCCATAGAAATGGTTGCCTCACCCGGGCATCGGGCCGCGCATTTCGCAGCCGACCGGTCGGCCGCGACACCAGCTGGACGGTCCGCACGCCAGCAGCGCGCACACCCGATCACCGCAATTCACAAAATCGATCGGGGCGCCGGCTATGCCGATCCGACCTGCCCAAATTCCCGCGCGAGCACACAGCGCAACTAACGGAACGGTTGCAGCTATAGGACGGATGCTGCAGTTTTGGTGCATCCACAATGGTGAGCAATTACCGTCATGGTTGCTAGACCGGGGTATGCGGTCGGCAGGTCGGCCGGTGAGTGTGGCTTGCCGGTGCGATTACCCGCTGGTTTGAGGAGTAGGCGATGAGCGCCTCCGCGCGACGCTCGCGAGTAGGTACCCGCTTCGGGCCCTACTACCTCAAGCGACAGCTTGGCACCGGCGGCATGGGCGAGGTCTACGAGGCCGTGGACACCGTGAGACAGCGCGTGGTGGCACTGAAGTTGATGTCGGAGTCGCTCAGCCACGATCCCGTGTTTCGCATGCGGATGCAGCGTGAGGCCCGCAACGCGGGCAGGCTGCAAGAGCCGCACGTGGTGCCCATTCACGATTACGGTGAAATCGACGGGCAGCTCTACCTGGACATGCGCCTCATCGAGGGCACCCACCTGGCGCTGCTGCTGGAACGGTTCGGTCCGGTGACACCCCCGTGGGCGGTGGCGCTGGTGCATCAGGTCGCCTCCGCATTGGACGCCGCCCACGCGGCCGGCGTGATGCATCGGGATGTGAAACCGGAAAACATCCTGGTGACCCAGGATGACTTCGTTTACCTGGTGGACTTCGGGATCGCCAGTGCGGCGACCGACGAGAAACTGACGCAGATCGGCAGCGCGGTGGGGACCTGGAGGTACATGGCCCCGGAGCGGTTTTCCGACGCCGAAGTGAATCAGCGTGCCGACATCTATTCGCTGACCTGCGTGCTCCATGAGTGCCTGACCGGAACCCCGCCATATCGGGCGGACAGCGCCGGCATGTTGATCACCGCGCATCTGATGGCGCCCATCCCGCGTCCCAGCCAGCTGCGGCCCGGTATCCCCGCCACGTTCGACGCGGTGATCGCGCGCGGAATGGCCAAACGCCCGGAGGACCGCTTCGCAAGCGCGGGCGAACTGGCTGCGGCGGCGCACCAAGCGCTCAGCGCACCGCACCAGGCTCAAGAATTTCGCATCCTCAAACGTAGTGAGGAGGCCGGTGGCCTGCACACCGACGCCGCGGCAGAGGCCGGTATCACCTTTGCGAGCCCGTCGACGGCGTCACCATCGGCACCCACCCCGGTCGCATCGACTTCGCAGCCCGACCTGAGGATCTCCGGGCCCCTGTCGATTCCGTCATTCCCCACATCGGAAGCCAACGTCCCGTTATTCGACGCGAGCACGAGTTCTTGGGGCGATCTGACGGCCGCACCACCACCACAGGCACCCCCGGCGCCCCTGACACCCCCGACTCCCCCAGTTCCCCCGACGCCCCCGCAACCGCCGAAGCAGACGAGCGACACATCACCGTCGGGCCCGGGCCCACACTTCTTGGCCGCACGCCTGCGCAACCCGTGGATGCTGCTCGGCGCCGCCGCCCTGGTGGCCCTGATCGTCTTCGCCGCCCAGGGCATCTGGCTCAGCTTCCGGCCGAAGTCCGAGTCCGCTTCCACCAGCCCGTCGACGGCTTCGCCCAGCGCGCCCTCGCCGGCGTCGGCGGACGCGCTGGCCCGCCTACTGAGCACGCTTCCACTGGGTTACGCACCGGGCACCTGCCGGGCCTTTCTGCCGGCCAAGGACTCGCTGGCCAGGGTCACCTGCGACAAGAACGTCGACCCTGGGGGCCCGTCCCGGGGCGTGTACACGCTGTTCGGGGAAACGGCGACGCTGCGCCAGTATTTCGACGGCCTGCTGCGCACCGACATCATGGTCGACTGCCCAGGCGAGAAGAAGTCACCGACCGCCTGGCACCATCCCGATAGCCCACAGGTCGGCGGCATGATCTTCTGCGCGATCCAGGAGGGCAGTCCCTCGGTGGTGTGGACAAACGAAGCCCAGTTGATGATCAGCGTGGTCCAGGGCGATCCGCGGGGCCCCAACCTCGAAGAGCTCTACAGCTGGTGGAAAAAGCACTCGTGATAGCCGGCCTCGTTTGTGAAACTGTCCAGATGGGCAGTTAACCAACACCGACCAAGGTGTCGGTGTATGGCGGGGCAAGCTGCTTCAATACTGTTGGAACTGTTAGAACCGGTCTGTGCCCTCTGGTGAAGCCGTCGGCCCCATCAGAGCTGCAGATCGGATATTGGGTGCCACTTCGCGCGGCAGGTGCGCGGGATACGGACCGCGCAGAGGGTGCAAAGGGTAGGTGACGAGCGCATGACGGCTGACGAACCCCGCGGCAACGATTTGCACCCGACGGTTTCGGGCCCCGGCCCACGGCCGGGACCGCGGCCGGGACCCAGGCCCGGCCCCAGGCCGTCGCCCCGGCCCGTTGCCCATCCGGTGGTGGTATCCGCACCCAGCGATCCCCACCGGTTCGGTCGTGTCGACGACGACGGCACGGTCTGGCTGATCACCACCGCCGGCGAGCGCATCGTCGGGTCCTGGCAGGCCGGGGACGCCGAGGCCGCATTTGCGCATTTCGGCAGGCGTTTCGACGACTTGAACACCGAGATCACGCTGATGGAGGAGCGGCTGGCCGCCGGCACCGGAGACGCCCGCAAGATCCGCGCCAACGCCGCAGCGCTGGCCGAGACACTGCCGATCGCGTCGGTGCTCGGGGACCTCGATGCGCTGGCCACCAGGCTGGCCAGCCTGTGCGAACAGGCCGACAGCATGGCCGTCGCCGACCGCACCAAACGAGACGAACATCGGGCCGCCCAGACCTCGCGCAAAGAGGCGCTGGCCGCCGAGGCTGAGGAACTGGCCGCCAACTCGACCCAATGGAAGGCCGCCGGCGACCGGCTGCGCGCGATCCTCGACGAATGGAAGACGATCAGCGGCCTGGACCGCAAGGTCGATGACGCGTTGTGGAAGCGCTACTCGGCGGCCCGTGACACCTTCAACCGTCGACGGGGCTCCCATTTCGCCGAACTCGACCGTGAGCGATCTGGGGTCAAGCAGAGCAAAGAGCGGCTCTGCGAGCGCGCGGAGGAGTTGTCCGACTCCACGGACTGGGCCCCCACCAGCGCTGAATTCCGCAAACTACTCGCCGAATGGAAAGCGGCGGGACGCGCCAGCAAGGACGTCGACGATGCGTTATGGCGTCGTTTCAAAGCCGCCCAGGATGCCTTTTTCACCGCGCGCAACGCCGCGACCGCGGAGCGAGACGCCGAGTTCCGCGCCAATGCCACCGCCAAGGAGGCCCTGCTCGTCGAGGCGGAGAAGCTCGACACCACCAACCGCGACGCCGCGCGAGCAGCGCTTCGCACCATCACCGACAAGTGGGACGCGATCGGCCGCGTGCCCCGCGAGCGCACCGCCGAATTGGAGCGTCGGTTGCGCGCGGTCGAGAAAAAGGTGCGCGAAGCCGGCGAATCCAATTGGTCGGATCCACAGGCTCAGGCGCGCGCCGAGCAGTTCCAGGCCCGAGTCGAGCAGTTCGAACAGCAAGCCGCCAAGGCAGCCGCGGCGGGTAAGACCAAGGAAGCCGAACAGGCAAAGGCCAACGCCGAACAGTGGCGGCAGTGGGCGGCAGCCGCGGCCGACGCGCTGACCCGCAAAACCTAGTCCTGGTCTTTTTCGGCCGCGGTCCCGTCGGACTCATCGGGTGTGTTGAAGCTGTCCAACAAGGTCTGCGACTGTTGTTCGGCGACCACGCGACGACGCTGCTCTTCCGCAGCAAGCTGCACTATCGTGCGCTGCCACACCACCCGTGCCCAGTGAAACGTCAACAGGATCACCGCGATCCAAGACACGATGAGCCCGACGCCCGGACCCGGTTGACCCGCGGCCACGGTCTGGCGCGACCACACCGCCAACAGCCCGGTGCCACTGGCCAACGCCGAACCCGCCAGGGCCACCCACGCCAGCGTCCAGCGTCGTGTCATCAACGCCAGCATCGAGAAGCCCACGCCGAATACCAGTGTCAACCAGGCGAACACCTGCGACGGCAGCGTCACCGCGGCGTCGGTCGCCCCATTGCTGCTGAACAGCACATCCCATCCGCGCACGTTTCCGGTGTGCGGCAGGATGAACGACCCCAGCAGCACGAACACGAGGATCGCGACGACCAAAGCTCTGGCGCCGGGGTCGATCTCACGCGCCACCCGGCGTTCTGCCGCCTCGATTTCAGACCGGTAGGCGTCGAAATCCGCCACGTCAACCTCTCCGTTCATTGCGGGTCACCCGCGCTAGATCCAGCCCCGTCCGCCGATCCGCATCCGCCCGCCGATCCGCATGAGGTGGCTTCGGCCGCAACGGGAACCACGGGCCGCCCGATGCCGGGCATGCCCAGGCCGATGCCCCGAACGGTCTGTCCGTCGGCGTGCGCGTCACCGGCACGGGTACGGCGGTGGGCCAGAATGCCCCCGTCGGCAATCAGGTGGTGCGGAGCGGCATCGGTGACCTCCACGGTGACGATGTCGCCGGGGCGAACCGGCCCGTCACCGGCGCGGAAGTGAACCAGGCGCCCATCGCGCGCCCGGCCGCTCATGCGCGCCGTCAGGGTGTCCTTGCGTCCTTCTCCGGTGGCCACCAGCAGCTCGACGCGCTGTCCGACGATGGCCCGGTTGCCCTCCAGCGAGATCTGCTCCTGCAACTCGACGAGCCGCTCATACCGTTCCTGCACAACAGCTTTGGGCAACTGCCCGTCGAGTTCGGCCGCCGGGGTCCCGGGGCGCTTGGAGTACTGGAAGGTGAACGCGGCCGAGAACCGGGCCTGCCGCACCACATCAAGGGTGGCGGCAAAGTCCTGTTCGGTCTCACCCGGGAATCCCACGATCAGATCCGTGGTGATGGCCGCGTGCGGCATGGCGGCCCGAACCCGCTCGATGATGCCCAGATAGCGTTCGGCACGATAGGAGCGCCGCATCGCGCGCAGCACCCGATCCGATCCGGACTGCAGGGGCATGTGCAGGGCGGGGCACACGTTGGGTGTTTGTGCCATGGCCTCGATGACGTCATCGGTGAACTCGGCCGGGTGCGGCGAGGTAAACCGGACCCGCTCCAGCCCGTCGATGTCTCCGCAAGCCCGCAGCAACTCGGCGAAAGCGCCCCGGTTGCGCGGCAGTGCGGGGTCAGCGAAGGAGACGCCGTAGGCGTTGACGTTCTGCCCCAGCAGGGTGATCTCGACTACACCGGTATCCACCAGCGACTGGACCTCGGCCAGGATGTCTGCCGGGCTGCGATCGATCTCTTTGCCGCGCAGCGACGGCACGATGCAGAAGGTGCAGGTGTTGTTGCAGCCGACCGAGATCGATACCCAAGCGGCGTACGCAGACTCACGGGCGCTCGGCAGCGACGACGGGAACTGCTGCAGCGCCTCGGCGATCTCCACCTGAGCCACCCGGTTGTGCCGGGCGCGGTCGAGCAGCGCGGGCAACGACCCGATGTTATGGGTACCGAAAACCACGTCAACCCAGGGCGCTTTGCGCAGCAGCGCGTCGCGGTCTTTCTGGGCCAAGCAACCACCGACGGCGATTTGCATGTCCGGACTGGTGCGCTTGCGCGGGGCCAGGTGGCTGAGGTTGCCGTAGAGCTTGTTGTCGGCGTTTTCCCGTACCGCGCAGGTGTTGAAGACCACTACATCGGCATCGGTGCCCTCGGCCGCACGACGGTAGCCGGCGGCTTCGAGCAGGCCCGCCATTCGTTCGGAGTCGTGGACATTCATCTGGCAGCCGTAGGTGCGGACCTGATACGTGCGCGCCGACATGGGATCAGCATCATCGGCCGGGCCGGCAGACCCGGCGCCGTGCGCCACCGTCGAAGTCACGGGGCCATGGTACGGCGGCCGGCTGGCCGACAGCGTGTCGGCCGGTGGCCGAGCCCCTCCCGGACAGAGTCGGGCTAGACCCGCCGGCGATCTCGTTCGGCGGCCAGTTCTGCGATGACCACCTCGCACGCCACAGTCTGGCTGTAGCCACGACGCGCCAGCATCGCCACCAATCTGCGGGTCACCCGGGCGTCATCCTCGGTCAGCTTTTCGCGCCTGAGCTTGGTCCTGACGAGTTGCTCGGCCCTGCCTCGCTCGGCACCCGCGTCGAGTCCGGCCAGCGCGGTGCCGATCACATCCTGATCGACCCCTTTGGCCTGCAGCTCAGCGGCCAGTGCGCGCCTGCTCTTTCCCGCATTGGCCCGACGGGATTGCACCCAGTCCGCGGCAAAGTCGGCGTCGTCGACCAGACCTACCGCGGTAAGCCGATCCAGCACGCGATCGCCGACGTCCTCGGGGTAGCCACGTTTCGCCAGCTGACCGGCCAACTCTGCCCGAGTCCGGGATCGCGCGGTGAGCAGGCGCAGACATAACGCCCGCGCCTGCTCTTCGCGAGATGGCTCAGAAGTCGACGGGGGCGGGAAGGACACCGTCATCAGTCACCACTGCACCGATACCGAGCTTTTCTTTGATCTTCTTCTCGATCTCGTTGGCCACTTCGCCGTTCTCCAGCAGGAAGTTGCGGGCATTCTCCTTGCCCTGCCCGAGCTGTTCGCCCTCGTAGGTGAACCACGCACCGGATTTCCGGATGAAGCCCTGATCCACACCCATATCGATCAGCGAGCCTTCCCTGCTGATACCCCTGCCGTAGAGGATGTCGAACTCGGCCTGTTTGAACGGTGGCGAGACCTTGTTCTTGACGATCTTGACCCGGGTGCGGTTACCGACCGCATTGGTGCCGTCCTTGAGCGTTTCGATCCTACGCACATCCATGCGCACCGACGCGTAGAACTTCAGCGCCTTTCCACCCGTCGTCGTCTCGGGTGAGCCGAACATCACCCCGATTTTGTCGCGGAGCTGGTTGATGAAGATCGCCGTGGTTCCCGAATTGTTCAATGCGCCAGTCATCTTCCGCAGCGCCTGGCTCATCAGCCGGGCCTGCAGGCCGACATGGCTATCCCCCATTTCGCCTTCGAGCTCCGCGCGTGGCACCAGTGCGGCCACCGAGTCGATCACCACGATGTCGAGCGCCCCCGAACGGATCAGCATGTCGGCGATCTCGAGCGCCTGTTCACCGGTGTCCGGCTGGCTGACCAGCAGGGAATCGGTATCGACACCAAGCTTTTTGGCGTACTCGGGATCCAGCGCATGCTCGGCATCGATGAATGCCGCGACGCCGCCGGCGGCCTGGGCGTTGGCCACCGCGTGCAATGCCACGGTGGTCTTACCCGAGGATTCCGGGCCGTAGATCTCGATCACCCGGCCACGTGGCAGACCGCCGATGCCCAGGGCAACATCGAGTGCGATGGATCCGGTCGGGATGATCGAAATCGGTTGCCGTACCTCGTCGCCAAGGCGCATCACCGAACCTTTGCCATAACTCTTCTCGATCTGGGCCATCGCCAGTTCGAGTGCCTTTTCGCGGTCGGGAGCTTGCGCCATCGTGCCTCTCCTATAGTCGGTGTTCGATGACCGGTATGGGTCGGTTGGCTGTGACACTAAAGAAGACCACCGACAGATCGCGTCTTCGAGTGATGACCACAGTAGCCGAACATCTGTTCGATTCAAGTTTCGACACGCCGCGTGTGGCAATATCGGCTACCGATGGACGCATGAACATCTCCGCCGAGCTGGCCGAAATCGCCTCCTACGGAGGTTTTTTCGGGCTGACCGTGGGCGGCGACCCAACGGGATGGCATCCGGTCACCCAGGCCTATGCCAACGGGTTCTCGGACTTGATCGACGCCACCATCGAGCGCTATGGCACGCCAGAGGTGCGAATCGGCGCATCCCTGGTGCATCTCGGCCATGCCGCCCGGCTGTGGTCACCAGTGCTCGCATGCGTCTTGAGCCAGGGGGTAGTTCCCGACCTGACCAACCTGCAGCGTGCCGACAACGCCGCGCTGCTGCGGCTGCCCGAACCCATCGGCGAGCCCGCCGCACCGTCCCCGGAATTGTTGTATCGCGTCGTCATCAAGGACCACATGGAGCCGTTCGCAGCGGGCCTGCGCGCCAAGTTGGCGCCCGCGCTGCTGTCCGGCAACATCGCGTCGGCACTCGTCGGGGCGTCACGCGCGCTGATCTCGGCGCGGCCGGACTTGCGCCAGTCCGTAGCCAGCACCACCGCCGAGTTGCTGAGCATGGGCCGCCTGGCCGGATCAGGGGTGATCGCAGGCGCCGATCTGAGCTTCCGGCGCAACAGTTGCTGTCTCTACTACCGCCTGCCCGGCGCGGGGAAATGCGGCGACTGCCCGCTCTAGCGGGCGCCTAGATCACCACTGCTCACGGGGAACATCGAAGTCAGCGCACAACGCCCGCCACACGTCGCGAGGCTCCACACCCGCCTCGATCGCCTGGGCGGCGGTCCGGCCATCGAAGACCGTCAAGACGTGGTCGACCAGAACCGATGCGCCGTAGGCGGCACCAAACCGCAGCGTGATCCGTTCGTGAAACTCTGTCAGCCGCACGCCAGCCAACATACTGGGCCGGCCAGCCAATCCGGTCATCCCGCAAGCGCCAGCGCTTCGTGGCAGACCTGCACCGGATCGGCCACGTCGGCAATGCTGGCGGCGGCCCGTTGCGCCGCCTCCCGGTAACCGGGCGACGACAGCACCTCATTCACCGCGGCCGCCAGCGCATCAGCGCCCAGCGGCCGGATCAGCCGAGCGCTGCCCTGGCGTACCACGCGATTGGCTATCTCCCACTGGTCCCCGCCGCCGGGAACCACCACCAGGGGCACCCCGGCCAGCAACGTCTTGGAGACCATCCCATGACCGCCCCCGCAGATCACCACGTCGGCGTGGGTCAACAGCTCGGCCTGGCTGCCCAGCCCGACCGCCGCCCACGACGGTGTCACCAGATCGTCGCCGCCGAGCCGGG
Source organism: Mycobacterium pseudoshottsii JCM 15466 (assembly GCF_003584745.1). Taxonomy (NCBI): domain Bacteria; kingdom Bacillati; phylum Actinomycetota; class Actinomycetes; order Mycobacteriales; family Mycobacteriaceae; genus Mycobacterium; species Mycobacterium pseudoshottsii. The sequence goes on along the minus strand of NZ_AP018410.1, from coordinate 2,158,302 downwards.
AGACCACCAGCCGCGATCCCGACGGCAGCGTGTCGCCCGGAATCAGCGACTCCAGTGCGACCGCGGCCAGTCCGGCGGTTCCGGACAATGCCGTGGACGGCGCGATGACCAGCACCGGACCCGAACCGGCAGGGACTTTCAGCAGCTGATCGGTCGGTTCGAAGTGCAACGGGCCGACCACGATCGCCTCGGCAGGCCAGTCCGGACGCGGCACCTCGAGGGCGGGCAGCGTAGCGATCAATCGCCGCAGCGGGCCCGGATCATGCTCTGCCAGGCCGATCTCGGCCCGCACCGCGGCGCGCTGTCGCAGGCCCGCACGCCAGGACCGCGCCGTCAGCGCCCGCATGGTGGTGTCGCGCAGCCGGCCGCGAATTCCGGTGCCCGGCGCCAGACCGCTGCCGATCGGCGGCAGGCCTTTCGACGGCCGATACAGCGGATGCGGGTTGAGCTCGATCCAGGGGATCCCCAACCGCTCGGCCGCCATTCCCCCGCAGGCGGTGATCACGTCGGACACCACCAGGTCGGGCGCCAGGTCGGACAGCGCCGGAGCGTTGAGCAGGGCCATCTGAGCGGCCCTGCGATGAATCCTGGCGCCGGCATCCAGATCCTCGTCGGTGGCGACCAGCCCCGCCAACTCAATGGCGTCAACGCCGGCCGCCCGAGCGGTGTCCAACCACTCCACACCGGTCAGCAGCGTTGGAATATCGCCGGCCGCCAAAAAGCGCCGGCACAGCGCAATCGCGGGAAACGAATGGCCGGGATCCGGCCCGGCGACCACGGCGACACGCACCGCACCACCCTGCCACAGTGCCTGGCCGGTGCCCAGCCACCGCCCAATCGCCGACCAGCCACCGCAGTTGCCCGTACTCGCTTACCCTGGCAACCATGACCGAGCTGACTCAAACAAGCCAAACAAGCACCGACAACATCCGCACGGTCGAGGGCTTCCTGAGTGCGCTTCAGGACGCGGACTACGAAGCGGCGAACGCGGCCCTAGACGACCACCTGGTGTACCAGAACGTCGGACTGCCGACGATCCGTGGCCGGAGCCGGGCGATGCGGCTGTTCCGCCAGATGGACGGGCGCATGGGGTTCGAGGTGAAGATCCATCGCGCCGCCGCCGATGGAGCCGCCGTACTCACCGAACGCACCGATGCATTGATTCTCGGCCCGCTGCGAATTCAGTTCTGGGTCTGCAGCGCGTTCGAGGTACACGACGAGCGCATCACGCTGTGGCGCGACTACTTCGATTTCTACGACATGACCAAGGCATTGCTGCGCGGGGTGGCCGGCGCGGTGATCCCAGCGCTGAAGGCACGCATGTAGGTGCACACCTAGCGGCGCGGTAACCCACCCAGTTCGTCGAAGGCCTGCGCCCAGCCGGCCAGGCGATCGGTAGCTCCGACCAGTTCGTGGCGGTAGCGCTGCTGCGACACCGCCTCGGCCACGGTGGCACCGTTGGCCGACGAAACCAATTGCGCTGCCGCGGTCACCATCTCGTTGTACTGACGCACGCCGGCGCCTAGTTGGGCGGTAAAGGCATTGATGGTGGGCACCAGTTGGCCACGCGAGGATTCCGAATACTGCGCCGCCCGCTCCATCGATACCACCTGGGCAGCCGTGGCGGCCATCGCCGCGGCGCTGTGGTTGGCCGCATCGGTCAGGTCCTGGATTTCGGCCGCAGGTACCAGCGCGCCCCGCTCCATCACACCCAACAGCGAGAAGAATCCACGTTCGGAGGCGCCCAGGGCGGCCATCGCGGGGCGGGCGGCCGAACCCATCGGCGGCAACCGCCGGGTGGTGGTCGGCCGCTGTGACGGCAACGGCTCCGACCGCAGCCAGTAGTAGCGGAAGAACAGCAACGTCGCGGGAATCACCTGCACCACCGCGATCGCTCCTGTGATCTGCAGCAGCAACGCGAACCAGCCCCACGCTGCCAGCACCGCCGTCACCGCGGCCCAAAAGACGCAGCCGGCGCTGAAGATCAGCGCCCACCGCAGCGCACGGCGGCGGCGGCGCAGCTGGCGAGCTCGCGGATCGGTGGCAGCGCTGATCTTGCGGGCGGCGAAGTCGGACAGATCACCCACGAAGTCGAGACCCCGCTGCAGCAACGCACGCCGCTGGCCGCGCTGAGCCGACTTCACCGCCATGTGAGACTCTCCGCCCTACTGCTGACCAAAAGGTTTCTCTGCGACCGCCCCACCGGTTTCGGTGGCCCCAGTGGCACCGGGAGTGGCCGCGCCTCCCGCCGGCAGCGACTCGCCGCGCATCGAGGCCCGGATCTGTTCCAGCCGGGAATGACCGGCCATCTGCACGCCGGCCTGCTGAACTTCGAGCATGCGGCCCTGCACCGAACTTTGGGCGAGCTCGGCCTGACCGAGTGCGGTGGCATACCGGCGTTCGATCTTGTCCCGCACCTCATCGAGGCTGGGGACGTTGCCGGGGGCGGCAAGCTCACTCATCGACCGCAGCGACGAGCTGACCTGCTCTTGCATCTTTGCCTGCTCCAGCTGGCTGAGCAGCTTGGTGCGTTCGGCAATCTTCTGCTGCAGCACCATCGAGTTCTGCTCGACTGCCCGCTTGGCCTGAGCCGCGGCATTGAGGGCCTGGTCGTGCAGCGCTTTGAGGTCTTCGACGCTCTGCTCGGCGGTCACCAGCTGGGCGGCAAACGCTTCGGCGGCGTTGTTGTACTCGACCGCCTTGGCCGCGTCGCCAGCGGCGGTGGCCTGGTCGGCCAGCGTCAGCGCCTGACGCACGTTGACCTGTAGCTTTTCGATGTCGGCCAGCTGGCGGTTGAGGCGCATCTCCAGCTGGCGCTGGTTTCCGATCACCTGTGCGGCCTGTTGGGTCAGCGCCTGATGGGTGCGCTGGGCTTCCTCAATAGCCTGCTGAATCTGCACTTTGGGGTCGGCGTGCTCGTCAATCTTGGAGTTGAACAGCGCCATGAGGTACTTCCACGCTTTGACGAACGGATTGGCCATCGGTTAGCTCCGCCTTCGTTTCTTGTGGGCCGGGTGGGTCCCGGGTAGGGCCCGATTGAGCTCAGCACACTTACCCTGTCGCTCAATTTAGTGGGTCCGGGCCGATCTCCCCACCCGTGATCCCATAACTGATCGACACCAGATCGGCTGCGCCGCGCTCAGGCCACCGCCAGCGACGCTACCTGGGGAATGACCAATCTGGTGCCGGCATCGATGGTGGCTCCGGTCGGCGCGGTCTGGATCGCGCGTTCGTCACGCGCCATCCGCTCACCCGCACCGATGAGCACCTCAGACAGCGGGACCTGCAACGCGTCGCAGATTGCATTGAGCAATTCGCTGGACGGCTCCTTGCGGCCACGCTCGATCTCGGACAGATACCCCAGACTCACCCGAGCGGTGTCGGACACCTCCCGCAGCGTCAGGCCCTGTGAAGTTCGCTCCCCGCGCAACACGTCGCCAATGACCTCGCGCACCAATGACGCCATCGCGCTCTCCTCCATCTGCCTTCAACATCCATGACGACCAAATCAAGCACCCAAATGCGGTTCAAGCGCCCGACCAGCAGCGCCCAAGAGCACTGGTTCTTAGATGAACGCGGCGTGAGCTGGTGTGGTTCCCGCTGGCTTACGACGCGCGTTTTCCGGCACGAATTTCGCGGACGGTCGATGCCACGTAGTCGATCCCGGTCACCACCGTGAGCACGATTGCGGCGGCCATCACGACCACCGCCGCCATGTGCAGCGGGCCGGAAAGCGGCAGGACGAACAGCCCGATCGCCACCGCTTGGACGACGGTCTTGAGCTTGCCGCCCCAGCTGGCGGGAATGACACCGCGGCGGATGACAGCCAGCCGCAGCATGGTCACCCCGAGTTCGCGGCTCAGGATCAACACCGTGACCCACCACGGCAGGTCGTTGAGCATCGATAGCCCGATCAGCGCCGCCCCGATCAGGGCCTTGTCCGCGATCGGATCAACAAACGCCCCGAATTCGGTGGCCATGCCGTAGTTGCGGGCGAGCAGTCCGTCAAATCGATCGGTGATGCTGGCAACCGCGAATACCGCCCATGCCGCTATCCGGAAAGTCGTTTGGTGACCTCCGTCATAGAACAGGAGGTACAAGAAAATCGGGACCAGCACAAAGCGCAGGCCAGTCAGGACGTTGGCTAGGTTGGCGATCCCTGCGGTTCCCGGCACCTGACCTGTTTGCGGCTGCCCTGACACCGCAACAGAATAACGTTTGACCAGCCGCCCCGCCGCCGATGTCGATACTGTTTTCTCGTGACCGAAAGTCAACAGGATTTCCGGCCGGTGGTCCGGCGTGCCAGAACGTCCGACGTCCCGGCGATCAAAAAGCTTGTCGACACCTATGCGGGGAAGATCCTGCTGGAGAAGAACCTGGTCACCCTTTACGAAGCGGTTCAGGAATTCTGGGTTGCCGAACACCCCGAAATCCAGGGCAACGTGATCGGCTGCGGGGCCCTGCACGTGTTGTGGTCGGACCTCGGTGAGGTCCGCACCGTCGCGGTGGATCCCGCTATGACCGGGCACGGCATCGGCCACGCGATTGTCGACCGACTGCTCGAGGTGGCCCGGGAACTGCAGCTAGAGCGACTATTCGTGCTGACGTTCGAGACCGAATTCTTCACCGCGCACGGGTTCACCGAGATCGAGGGCACGCCGGTGACCGCGGAGGTGTTCGAAGAGATGTGCCGCTCCTACGACATCGGCGTCGCGGAGTTTCTGGATCTGAGCTACATCAAGCCCAACATCTTGGGCAACACCCGGATGCTGTTGGTGCTTTAAGCCGTCACCGATCAATCCTCGTCCGGCGCGTCGTCGGCCACCCCGCCCCTGATCAAGGCCAGCGTTCCGGCCAATTCATCGGGCTTGACCAGCACCTCGCGGGCCTTCGAGCCTTCGCTCGGCCCGACGATGTTGCGCGTCTCCATCAGGTCCATCAGTCGGCCGGCTTTGGCGAACCCGACCCGCAGCTTGCGCTGCAACATCGAGGTGGAGCCGAACTGACTGGACACCACCAACTCCACGGCCTGCAGCAGCACGTCCATGTCGTCACCGATGTCCGAGTCGACGTCGGTGCGCTCACCGGTGGGCTTGGCGTTGGTGACACCCTCGGTGTACTCGGGCTCCGCCTGATCCTTACACGCGGTGACAACGGCGTGGATCTCCTCGTCGGTGATGAACGCGCCCTGCAGCCGGATCGGCTTGCCGGCGCCCATCGGCAGGAATAGGCCGTCACCCATACCGATCAGCTTTTCCGCGCCCGCCTGGTCCAGGATCACCCGGCTGTCGGTCAGTGAGGATGTGGCGAACGCCAGCCGGGACGGCACGTTGGTCTTGATCAAGCCGGTGACCACGTCGACCGAGGGCCGCTGGGTGGCCAGCACCAGATGGATGCCGGCGGCGCGGGCCTTCTGGGTGATCCGCACGATGGCTTCCTCGACGTCACGCGGCGCGGTCATCATCAGGTCGGCCAACTCGTCGACGATCGCAACGACATAGGGATAGGGCTTGTACACCCGCTGGCTGCCCAGTGGCGCGGTGATCGCTCCCGATCGCACCTTCTCGTTGAAGTCATCGATATGACGCACCCGGGACGCTTGCATGTCCTGGTAGCGCTGTTCCATCTCCTCGACCAGCCATGCGAGAGCGGCCGCCGCCTTCTTTGGCTGCGTGATGATCGGGGTGATCAGGTGCGGAATGCCTTCGTAAGGGGTCAGTTCCACCATCTTCGGGTCGATCAGGATCATCCTGACCTCTTCCGGGGTGGCCCGGGTCAGCAGGGAGACCAGCATGGAGTTGACGAAGCTGGACTTTCCGGACCCGGTGGAACCGGCGACCAGCAGGTGCGGCATCTTCGCCAGGTTGGCCGAGATGAAATCGCCCTCGATGTCTTTGCCCAGGCCGATCACCAGCGGGTGGTGGTCGCGGCGGGTCGTCGGAGCGGTGAGCACGTCGGCAAGCCGCACCATTTCGCGGTCGGTGTTGGGCACCTCGATGCCGACCGCCGACTTGCCGGGGATGGGAGCGAGCATCCGCACGCTCTCGGTGGCCACCGCGTAGGCGATGTTCTTCTGCAGCGCGGTGATCTTCTCCACCTTGACGCCGGGCCCCAGCTCGACCTCATACCGCGTGACGGTCGGACCGCGGGTGCAGCCGGTCACCGCCGCGTCGACCTTGAATTGGGTGAGCACATCCCCGATGGCGCCGGCCATGTGACTGTTGGCGGCGCTGCGCTTCTTGGGCGGATCTCCCGCCACCAACAGTTCCATCGATGGCAGTGCGTAGGGCCCCTCGACGACACGGTCGAGTACCAGGGTTTCCTGCTTCTCCGCCGGGGCGCTGCGGCCGGACTTTCCGGCCTTGCCGGCGCCGCGCGCGACGGCAGGTTCTGGAACGGTCGGCGCATCCGGCTCCCCGATTTCGCCGTCGGGCTCCGTGTTCGGCGAGGGCCAGGCCCGCAGCTCCTCGTCGGGCCGCAGCGGCACCTCGTCGTAGTAGCCGTCGGAGAAGTCCTCACGCGCGACTTCCACCGTGTCGGCATCATCACCGGCGAAATCCGAGTAGCCCTCGTAGTCATCGCCGTCGTCGAACTCGTCATCGTAGTACTCGCGCTGCAGCAGCCGGGTTCCGAACAGGCCACGTAGCACATCGGGAACCTCGCGGATTGTGGTCCCGGTCAACAGCAATAGTCCGAACAGCGCCCCGATGAACAGCAACGGAGCGGCGATCCACACGGTCAGCCCGTCGGATAGCGGTCCACCGATCGTGAATCCGATGAACCCCGCGGCACGCTGGCGCAACTCCGGGGATTCCGGCGAACCCGCCCACAAGTGCCGCAACCCCAGGAAAGACAGCGCGATCAGGCTGGACCCGAGAATCAGCCGGGGCCTGGTGTCGGGGTTCGGCTCGGTGCGCATCAGCACTATCGCCGTGCCTGCAAGAACGATCGGGAGCAGCACCACCGCCGAGCCGATGAACGTTCGCAGTACCGCATCCACCCACGCGCCGACCGGGCGGGCGGCGTCGAACCATGAACTCGCGGCGACGACCACCGCAATGCCCAGCACCACCAGCGCCACGCCGTCACGGCGATGCCCGGGTTCGATGTCACGAGCGCGCCCTATCGACCGCGCCGCCCCGCCGGTGCCCTTGGCCGCCATCATCCAGGTAGCGCGCATGGCTCGGCCGCCCGCGAGCCCGGCCACCTTGAGCACGGACTGATTGCGCCGCGGGATCGGCTTGGCTACCCGCTTGGCCGGCTTGCCCGCCGGCTTTCTGGTCCCCTTCGCCGGCCTTGCCGGCCCGGCGGAGGCAGTAGCTCTCCCGCCTCGGGAAACGCCCCCTGAAGCGGCCTTTGACCTGCTCGTTCGGGCTCCGGAGCGCACAGCGGTCTTACTAGCCATGCCAGCAAGACTAGTCGCAATTGCATCATCTGCACCACTTGCCACACTGGTAACGCAGGCTTCACCAGCATGTGCCCGCCTCGTTATCTTCGGGCCTGAGTAGGGTGGCCAAAGGTGACCAAAGTCATGCCCGGTCACACCACCAAAAACCCGCCGCAGTCTCCCCAGGAGGTCCCAGCATGCCCGTCGTCGTCGCCACGCTGACCGTCAAGCCGGAGTCGGTCGACGCCGTCCGCGACATCCTCACCACGGCGGTCGAAGAGGTGCACGGCGAACCCGGCTGCCAGCTCTACTCGCTGCATCAAACGGGCGAAACCTTCGTTTTCATCGAACAGTGGGCCGACGCGGAGGCACTGACCGCCCATAGCACCGCGCCCGCGGTGGCCAAGATGTTCACCGCGGCCGGCGAACACCTGGCCGGGGCGCCGGACATCAAGATGCTGGCGCCGATCCCCGCGGGAGATCCCGACAAAGGTCAACTCCGTCAGTGATGAGCCGGCCACTGGACGGCCCACTGAGCGGCCGTGTTGCCTTCATCACCGGGGCGGCGCGCGGGCAGGGTCGCGCGCATGCGCTTCGACTGGCCCGCGACGGCACAGATGTCATCGCGGTCGACCTGTGTGACCAGATCGCCAGCGTGCCGTATCCGCTGGGCACCGCCGAGGAATTGGCAACCACCGTCAAGCTCGTCGAGGACACCGGCGCCCGCATCGTGGCCAGCCAGGCCGACGTCCGGGATCGGGAAGCACTGGCCGCGGCGCTGCAAGCCGGGATCGACGAATTGGGCCAGGTCGACATTGTGGTGGCCAACGCCGGTATCGCACCGATGCAGTCCGGCGACGACGCCTGGCGTGACGTTATCGACGTCAACCTCAGCGGCGCCTACTACACGGTCGAGGTCGCGATACCGACCATGATCGAACAGGGCCGGGGCGGGTCGATCGTTCTGATCAGCTCGGCGGCCGGATTGGTTGGCATCAGCAACGCGGACGCCGGCGCCATCGGCTACGCCGCCTCCAAACACGCGTTGGTCGGGTTGATGCGCGTATACGCGAACCTGCTTGCACCGCACAGCATCCGGGTCAACTCGCTACACCCATCCGGGGTGGATACCCCGATGATCAACAACGAGTTCATCCGGCGCTGGCTCGCCGACCTGGTCGCCGAGACCGGCTCCGGCCCCGGCGCGGGCAACGCGCTGCCGGTGCAGATCCTGCAAGCCGATGACATCGCCGGTGCGCTGGCCTGGCTGGTGTCCGACGAGGCCCGTTACATCACCGGCGTCGCCCTGCCGGTGGATGCCGGCTGTGTGAACAAGAGGTAGTTGATGACCCGAAATCCCGCTGCGCAGACCGCCTTCGGCCCGATGGTGCTGTCGGCTGTCGAACAGAACGAGCCCGCCGAGCACCGCCTGGTCGACGACGACCTGGCGGATCTGTTCCTGCCCAGACCGCTGCGGTGGCTGGTCAGCGCGACCCGGCCGGCCGGCATTCGGCGCCTCTTCATCCGCTGGTCGGAGTGGTCCGGCAGCGGGCTCTGGGTCAATCTGACCTGCCGCAAACGATTCATCGGCGACAAACTTGGCGAGGCGCTCGACGACGTCGATGCGGTGGCGATTCTGGGCGCCGGGCTGGACACCCGCGCCTACCGACTGACCCGCAAGGTGCGCATTCCGATCTTCGAGGTGGACCTGCCGGTCAACATCGCTCGCAAGGCCAAGACGGTGCGACGGGTGCTGGGCGAACTACCGTTGTCGGTTCGGCTGGTGGCGTTGGACTTTGAGCATGACGACCTGCTCACCGCATTGGCCGAACATGGCTACCTCACCGACTTCCGGGTGTTCTTCATCTGCGAGGGCGTCACCCAATACCTCACCGAAGAGACCGTCCGGCGGACCCTGGAGGGGCTGCGCGCGGCGGCACCGGGCAGCCGCCTGGTGTTCACCTACGTCCGCCGCGACTTCATCGACGGAACCAATCGCTACGGCACCCGGACCTTGTACCGCTCGGTGCGCCAACGGCGTCAACTGTGGCATTTCGGCTTGCTGCCCGACGAGTTCCCCGAGTTTCTTGCCGAATACGGCTGGCGGCTGGTGGAACAGGCGGGGCCCGACGAGCTCGTCCAGCGCTATGTCGAGCCGGCCGGCCGCAAGCTCAACGCATCTCAGATCGAATGGTCGGCCTACGCCGAAAAACTCTGAGCCGGGCCGGAAGCGGCCGGTCCTCAGACTTCGATGACCGTGGGCACGATCATCGGCTGCCGGCGGTAGGTCTCACCGAACCATTTTCCGACGGTGCGGCGCACCCCCTGCGCGATCCTGATCGGATCGGTGACGTTGGCGGCAACCAGAGATTCCAGCTCGGCTTCGACCTTGCGCACGGCGGGCTCCAGCGCCTTGGGGTCTTCGGAGAATCCACGCGAATGCAGATGCGGCACAGCCGCGGGACGCCCGGTGCCCCGGTGCACGACCACGGTCACCGCGATAAAACCCGACGACAGGATCAGCCGCTCGCCCAGGGTGATTTCGCCGACATCGCCGGTGATCAAACCGTCGACGAACATCTTGCCAACCGGGACCGCACCGGCGATCGAAGCCTTGCGCCCCACCAGATCGACGCTGACCCCGTTCTCCGCCAACAGGATTGACTCCGGCGCCACCCCGGCGCTGGCGGCCAGCTTGGCGTTGGCCCGAAGCATTCGCCAGGTTCCGTGCACCGGCATGACGTTGCGTGGTCGCACCCCGTTGTACAGGAACAACAGCTCACCGGCGTAGGCATGGCCGGAAACGTGCACCCGGGCTTGGGCGTTGGTGACCACCCTGGCGCCGATCTTGGAGAGCGAGTCGATGACGCCGAAAACCGCTTCCTCATTGCCGGGGATCAGCGACGACGACAAAACGATGAGATCACCGGCAGTCAGCGTGATGCTGCGGTGCTCACCGCGCGACATCCGCGACAACGCCGACATCGGTTCGCCCTGGGTGCCGGTGGTAATCAACAACACCTGTTCGGGCGGCATCATCTCGGCGGCACCGATGTCGATCACATCGGAATCGTCCACCCGCAGAAAGCCCAGTTCCCTGGCGATGCCCATGTTGCGCACCATGGAGCGCCCCACGAAGGAAACTCGCCGGCCCAGTGCCACCGCGGCGTCGATGATCTGCTGCACCCGGTCGACGTTTGAGGCGAAACACGCCACGATGACCCGACCGTCGGCACCCCTGATCAGCCGGTGCAGGGTGGGACCCACCTCGCTTTCGGAGGGCCCGACACCGGGGATCTCGGAGTTGGTCGAATCACACAGGAACAGGTCAACACCGGCATCGCCGAGGCGCGACATGCCCGGTAAGTCGGTGGGGCGACCGTCGAGGGGCAGCTGATCAAGCTTGATATCACCGGTGTGCAGCACGGTTCCCGCGCCGGTGTAGACGGCGATCGCAAGGGCATCCGGCACGGAGTGGTTGACGGCGAAGTATTCGCACTCGAACACGCCGTGTCGACTGCTCTGCCCCTCCGCGACCTCGACGAACACCGGTTTGATCCGGTATTCGCGGCACTTGGCCGCAACCAGCGCCAGGGTGAACTTGGATCCGACGATGGGGATGTCCGGACGCAACCTGAGCAAGAACGGGATAGCCCCGATGTGGTCCTCGTGCGCGTGCGTGAGCACCAGCGCCTCGATATCGTCCAGGCGGTCCTCGATACGGCGCAGGTCGGGCAGGATCAAATCGACGCCCGGCTCGTCGTGGGTCGGGAACAGCACGCCGCAGTCGATGATCAGCAGCCGCCCCAGATGCTCGAACACCGTCATGTTGCGGCCGATTTCGTTGATGCCGCCCAGCGCGGTGACCCGCAACCCCCCGGAAGCCAACGGCGCTGGTGGGGGAAGTTCTTCGTTCACCGTCGACTCACCCTGGGATTCACCGAAGCACGGAGGCCGCGCGCATGTCAGCGGCCAACACGTCGATTTGCTCAGCGGTGGCGGCGACCTGCGGCAGCCTCGGGTCACCGACCTCGATACCTTGCAGCCGCAAGCCGGCCTTGGACAGCGTCACCCCGCCCAGTCGGGTCATCGCGTTGCACAGCGGACTGACCGCGACGTTGATCTTGCGGGCGGTGGCGACGTCCCCGGAACTGAATGCCGACAACATCTCCCGTAGCTGGCCAGCCGCCAGATGACCGATCACGCTGATGAAGCCGATGGCGCCCATGGCCAGCCAGGGCAGGTTGAGGGCGTCGTCGCCGGAGTAGTAGGCCAGTCCCGTGTCGGCCATGATCTGGGCACCGCTGGGCAGGTCCGCTTTGGCGTCCTTGACGCCGACGATGTTCGGGTGCTTTGCCAGGGCGCGGATTGTTTCGGACTCGATCGGCACCGCAGACCGCCCGGGGATGTCGTAGAGCAGCACGGGCAGCTCGGTCGCATCGGCCACCGCGGTGAAGTGCGCCAATAGCCCCGATTGTGGCGGCTTGGAGTAATACGGGGTCACCACCAACAGACCATGGGCGCCTTCGGCCGCAGCGGCCTTCGCCAGCCCAATGCTGTGCGCGGTGTCATTGGTGCCGGCCCCCGCAATCACCCGAGCCCGGTCGCCCACCGCTTCCAAGACGACTCTGAGCAGCTCACGCTTCTCGTCGTCGGTGGTAGTGGGCGACTCGCCGGTGGTACCGGAAACCACCAGTCCATCGCACCCCTGGTCCACCAGGTGATTCGCCAGTCGCGCCGCCGCGGCAAGATCAAGGGCGCCGTCGGAGCCGAATGGTGTCACCATCGCGGTCAGCAGTGTTCCCAGGCGTGCGGGAACGTCGAATCCGACGGTGCTCACGGTTCCCAAGATTACCTGGCGGCAGCAATCTTTTTTGCACCGGCGCAAGCGTGCGTGTTTGTCCGCCGACACGCCGCGAAGGCTGCCCGGATACGCACCCTCGCGCCAGGGCCGGACTCAGAACTCGGTGGCCAGCGGGCTGGTGGCGACCTCGCTGCCGTCGGCCAGGGTCGTGACCTCGAAGTCGGCGAACACCGCTGGCGCCACCGCGACGAGCTGACGCAGGCACTCGATGGCCAGCCGCCGGATCTCCACATCGGCATGCTCGCTGGCCCGCATGGCTATGAAGTGCCTCCACGCTCGGTAATTACCGCTGACCACGATCCGGGTTTCGGTCGCGTTGGGGAGCACGGCACGAGCGGCCTGGCGAGCCTGTTTGCGCCGCAGGACGGCGTTGGGCTGGTCAGCGAACCTGGCTTCCAGCTTGGTCAGCAGTTCGATGTAGGTGGCACGGCTGGCGTCGGCGGCGGCGATCAGGATTTCGCGCAGCTCGGGATCGTCCTCCAACCCCGGCGGCACGACGACCCGCGAGTCACCTTCGGGCACGTAGCGCTGGGATAGCTGCGAGTAGGAGAAGTGGCGGTGCCGGATCAGCTCGTGGGTGCACGATCGCGAGATGCCGCTGATGTAGAACGACACACTGGCGTGCTCGAGCACGGCAAAGTGCCCGACGTCGATGATGTGGCGCAGGTAACCGGCGTTGGTCGCGGTCTTGGGGTTGGGCTTGGACCAGCTCTGGTAGCAGGCGCGACCGGCGAACTCGACCAGCGCCTCGCCTCCGTCGGCGTCGGTGGTCCAGGGCACGTCGGGGGGCGCCAAGAACTCGGTCTTGGCGATCAGCTGTACGCGTAGCGGCGCAGTCTCGGCCACGGCGCTCACCTTAAGGCGTGCCGAGCGGCGACGCGAGGAGGAGCTCTCCCCCACTGACGGCGACCTCGCCGGTGACCAATCCCGGTAGCAGCGCGTCGCGCAGCGCGGCCAGCTGCGCGCACTGGCCACGGCGGGCATGACACAACGCGCCCAGATCGGTGATCGTCGCGGACTGGGCGGCTCCCAAGCGCCGGACGTCTGGCACCTGAAGGTCGAGCAGGTCTTTGGGCCCGATGCGCTGGTGACTTCCCGATGTTCCGGCGACCAGCTGTGCCAGCGAGGTTGAGACTTCGGGCTGACGCAGCGCCGACCACAGCACCGAGGTATCCACCCCGAACGGGCTCAATACGACGAACTCGCAGCTGGCCAGCGCCATCTGGGGCGGCAGGCGCACCACGTTCCAGATTCGCGGTACTCGGGGGTTCAGTTTCGCGAACAGCACACAGGGTTCGGACAAGTGGAACTTGCCGCTTTTGACCGATGCCCCGGCAACCGGCCGGGCGTGCGCCCCCGCATCAAAGGCGGGAAGGCTGAAATGGGCAACAACGTCGTCGAAGTCAGCGGGATTGACCAACTTCGTCGACCGGCGCGCCAGGCCCGACAGCCCGACGCGCGCATCGACCGACCCGACCATCGCGACCATCAGGGCCTCGGCGGCCTCGATGACCCGCTCGTTGTTGGCGATCTTGTCGTCCAGGGCGCCTAGCACCTCGGCGATTCGCCGACGCTCAGGTGCTTGGGCAACGTGGACCGAGACCTCGCGAAGAGTCCGCTGATTCAGCAACGGCTGTCCGGATCCCGCCCGGTGTTCATTGAGCCGGCACGTCTGCAGTGCGTAATACCAGTACCGGGTTTCCGCAGGGTCATTGGCACGGCAAACGTAGGCGTTATCGGTGACCCAGACATCGGAGTCGCAGTAGCGCACACTGCCGCAATAGGATCCAACGCGCCCCACCACAATCAGCGGACCGCTGACGTTGTGTTCGGCCGCGAAGCCGATCGGCCCGTTCGCACCGTATACGGAAACCCGGCCCCGGGCGCGTCGCGGCGGAGAGCAACTGCCGCTGCGGAATTCGAGGTGCTCGCCGAGCCTCACCTCCACCGCACCCGCCCCAACTGCGCACGCACCGCCTCGTCCAGTTTTGTCGATTCATCCAGCGCGGCCAGCAACTGGGTGGTCAACCTTGTGAGTTTGTCGCCGATCGGTTCGCCGTCAGCACAGGACGCTCCAGTCCCCACATAGCGCCCCGGCGTGAGCACGTACCCCTCGGCGCGGATCTCATCCAACGATGCCGGCCTGCAAAATCCCGGAATATCCTGGTAAACAGCACCTTTCGCGACGGCTGATGCGGATCCGAACCAGCCGTGATAGGTATCGCCGATGCGGGCTACGTCGTCATCGGTCAGGGTTCGCTCGCAGCGGTCCAACATGCTCCCGAGCCCGCGCGCGTCGATGAACAGCACCTGGCCCGAACGAGCTTTCTTGTCCTTGGCGAAGAACCACAGACACACCGGAATTCCGGTACTGCGAAACAGCTGCGTCGGCAGGGCGACCATGCATGAGACCAGGTCTGCATCAATGATTCCAGCGCGAATCCTGTCCTCTCCATTGGTTTTCGATGACATCGAGCCATTGGCCATCACCACCCCGGCCTGACCTGTCGGCGCGAGCTTGGACAGGATGTGCTGAATCCAGGCGAAGTTCGCATTTGCGGCGGGCGGAGTGCCGAACCGCCAACGCGGGTCCTGTTCGTCGCGGGCCCAATCCTTGATGTTGAAGGGCGGATTGGCCATCACGTAGTCCATCGGCACGCCGTCGTGTTGGTCGGTGGCGAAGGTGTCGCCCCAACGCGCGCCCAGGCCCGCATCATCGATCCCATGGACGGCCAGGTTCAACTTTGCCATCCGCCAGGTCTGCTCGACGCTCTCCTGACCGTAGATCGATATCTGCGCGGGGTCCCCGTCGTGGGCGCAGATGAAGCGCTCGGTTTGCACGAACATCCCGCCCGATCCGCAGCACGGGTCATAGATCCGACCGCTCGAGGGTTCGAGAATCTCCACGATCACTCGAACGACGCTGGGTGGGGTGAAGAATTCGCCGCCGCGTCGTCCCTCCGCGCGCGCGAAGTTGCCGAGGAAGTATTCGTACACCTCACCCATCAGGTCACGCGCGCGATGACTTGGCCGGCCACTGAATCGCGCCGCGCCGAGCACCTCGACCAGTTCGCCGAGCCGCCGCTGATCGACCTTGTGATACAGCTGCGGCAGGGTCGCGGCCAGCGACGGATTGGCCGTCATTACCGACAGCATCGCCGTGTCGATGAGCTGGCCGATGTCCGGTGATTTCGCATTGCCGGCCAACGCTTCCCAGCGCGCTTCGGGGGGCACCACGAATGGCTTGCGCCCGTCTCGGGCATCGGAAACGAACTTGAGAAAGACCAGGCCGAGAATGACGTCTTTGTACTGGCTGGCCGGAATGGACCCGCGCAGCTTCTCGGCGCCTTTCCAGAGCGTGTCTTTGAGCTCTTTCATCGTCGACGGTGCCATCAGCCGGTCCGCCTGACGGCGATCGCCAGCTCCCCGGCCAGATCACCCCGTCCGGACACGCTGACCCCGCTCAATCCCAGCCACGGCGCCATCGACGCCAACTCACCGGCGAGTGCCGCGGCGACCCGCGGCCCCGATGCGTCGGGTTCGGCGAACGCGCCCACCACCAGCAGGGTGTCGGTGGAACGGTCGGCCTTGAGGTCCACCCGTCCCACCAGCTGCCCGTCCAGCAGCAGCGGCCAGACGTAGTAGCCGTATTGGCGTTGGGCGGCCGGGGTGTAGATCTCGATGCGGTAGTGAAAGTCGAACAGGCGCTGCACCCGGGGCCGGAAAAAGATCAGCGGGTCAAACGGACACAACAGTGCGGTGCCGCGATCACGTCGTGGCAGGGATCGGCCCGCCCGCAGATATGCCGGGGCCGACCAACCCTGCACCTGCACCGGCTCGACCTCACCGGCGGCTACCAGATCGGCGAGCGCGGGCTTGACCTGCTGCGCGGACAGCCGGAAGTAGTCGCGGATGTCGGCCTCGGTCCCCACCCCCAGCGCGGAGGCCGCCCGCAATACGAGTTCGCGAACCGCCTCGTCATCGTCGACCTGCCGGGCCAGCACTTCGGGCGGCAACACCCTTTCCACCAGGTCGTAGTGACGAGCGAAGCCCAACCGGGTGGCGGTGGTGAGCACGCCGGACGCGAACAACGCCTCGGCAACCCATTTGGTGTCGCTGCGATTCCACCAGGGCCCCTGGCCCCCGCGCGGCTCCGCTGCCAGGTGAGCTTCGATCTGTCCCGCGCTGGACGGGCCGAGTTCGGCAACAGCGGCAACGACGTCGTCCACCAGGCGCGGGTTGGCCTTGACGATCTCGGTGCCCCACCTGCCGTGCCGGTACTGCCGCATCCGCCAGCGCAGCAACGGCCAGTCTTCGACGGCCATCAGCGCGGCCTCGTGCGCCCAGTATTCGGCGAGCAGCCGCGACGAGGGCGGGCCCCACGCGACCCGGTCCAGCACCTCCCGGTCGTAGGGCCCGAGCCGGCTGAACACCGGCGCGTAGTGGGCGCGCACCGACACCGACACCGAATCCAGCTGCAGCACCTGGATCCGGGAGATCAGCCGCCTCAGGTGTGCCTTGTTGATCCGGCCGGCCGGCTTGGGTTCGGCGAACCCCTGTGCGGCGACCGCCACCCGGCGGGCCTGGGCAACGGTCAAGGTGCTCATAGTCGGCGGTAGCTGTGCATCCGGTATCGCAGTCCCGAGCGGCTGACCAGCCACTCCCCCGAGGTGCCAGCCCAGGTCTGGTCGAGCACGGGGGCCAGGGCGTCCTCGTCCTCGGGCGGTAAGTCGACGTCGACCTCGGTGACTTCACACCTGTTCGCCAGGGGCAGCGCCAGCGCGTAGATCTGGGCGCCACCGATCACCCATGTCTCGGCATCCGGCTCGGCCGGACACAACGCCTGCTCGAGGGAACCCACCACCTGCGCTCCGTGCGCCACCAGACCAGTCTGGCGGGTCACTACGACATTTCGCCGGCCTGGCAGTGGCCGGTGGGCGGCGGGCAGGGAGTCCCAGGTCCGGCGGCCCATCACCACGGTGTGCCCCATGGTGAGCCGTTTGAAGTGCGCGAGATCCTCGGGCAGTCGCCACGGGATGCCGCCATCACGGCCGATGACCCCGGAGGTGGACTGAGCCCAGATCAGGCCCACCGACGTCATCTGCGCCTCATACAGCGACGGGAGCTTTGATCGCGGGATGGGGATCATAATCCTGCACGACGACGTCCTCGTAGGTATAGTCGAAGATCGAATCCCGTTGCGACAAGATTAGTTTCGGATAGGGCCGAGGCTCGCGACGCAGTTGCTCGGTGACCTGTTCGACGTGGTTGTCATAGATGTGGCAATCGCCGCCGGTCCAGATGAACTCGCCGACCGAAAGACCGGCCTGAGCGGCCATCATGTGGGTGAGCAGGGCGTAGCTGGCGATGTTGAAAGGCACCCCCAGAAACAGGTCGGCACTGCGCTGATACAGCTGGCAGCTCAGGCGGCCGTCGGCGACGTAGAACTGGAAAAAGGCGTGACACGGCGGCAGCGCCATTTGCGGGATCTGGCCGACATTCCAGGCCGACACGATGATGCGCCGCGAATCGGGGTCGGTACGCAGCAGTTCCAATGCGGCACTGATCTGGTCGATGTGCTCACCCGACGGAGTCGGCCAGGATCGCCACTGAACTCCGTAGATTGGGCCGAGATCGCCTGTTTCGCTGGCCCATTCGTCCCAGATGGTCACACCGTGCTGCTGCAACCAGCCCACGTTGGAGTCGCCGCGCAGAAACCACAGCAACTCATAAACGACCGACTTGAAGTGCACCTTCTTGGTGGTCAGCAAGGGGAAACCGCAACCGAGGTCGTACCGGATCTGCTGGCCGAACAGGCTGCGGGTCCCGGTGCCGGTGCGGTCGGATTTGGCGGTGCCCGTTTCGAGCACCCTGCGCAACAGATCCTCGTAAGGCGTCGCGATCGGCACGCGGTCAGCTTAGCGGTGATCGCGAGCCCAACGAAGCCAGGCACGGCGCGACGGCGCCGCCGAAGCTGGGGCGATCTAGCAGGAGTAGAACGGGTGCCATGCCGATAATCAGTGACAGCGTCTCCACTCCCGACGGCACCTGCCCGGTCCGTTTGTTCACTCCTGCCGGCCCGGGTCCCTGGCCAGGCGTGATCATGTTTCCCGACGCCGGCGGGGTGCGCGAGACCTTCGAGCAGATGGCGGCCACATTGGCCGGCCACGGCTACGTCGTGCTGCTGCCCGATGTGTACTACCGCGAGGGCGATTGGACGCCGTTCGCCATGGAAACGGTGTTCGGCGACGCGGACGAGCGCGCTCGACTCATGTTCATGCTCGGAACCCTGACGCCGGACCGAGTCACCCGCGACGCGGGCGCATACTTCGACTACCTGGCCACTCGCCCGCAGGTGAGCGGCGAGCGTTTCGGTGTATGCGGCTACTGCATGGGTGGGCGGATCTCGGTGCTGCTGGCCGGCCGGCAGCCGGACCGGGTGGCCGCCGCGGCGTCCTTTCACGGCGGTGGCCTGGTGACCGACAATCCCGACAGCCCGCATCTGTTGGCCGACCGGATGACCGCCAGGCTGTATGTGGGCGGCGCCACAAACGACCCGTCGTTCACCACCGACCACGCCGAACAATTGGAGAAGGCGCTGACGGCTGCGGGTGTCGAGCACACCATCGAGTGGTACCCGGGCGCGCACGGGTTCGCGGTTCCCGATAACCCGCCCTACGACGAAGCCTGCGCGCAGCGGCACTGGACCGCGATGACCGACCTGTTCGCCGCGACGCTGTCCCGCTAGGCCCCCGGCCCCGCCGCAGGATTCAGCTCACCGGGAGGTTGACCAGCTTGGCCAGTCGACCGCGGTGGCGATACGCGGTGCCGAGCGCCAACTGGTCGCTCTTGGCTCGCTTCAGGTAGAGATGGGCCGGATATTCCCAGGTCATCCCGATGCCTCCATGTAGTTGCACACACTCCTCAGCGGCGTGCACCGCGACATCACCGCAGTAGGCCGCGGCGATCGCCGCCGCAATCGCCGCGTCCTCATCACCGCGAGCACAGGTGTCGGCGCCGTAGCGGGCCGCGGCCCGCGCTGAGCCGACTTCCAGCCACAGGTCCGCCAGCCGGTGTTTGATCGCTTGATAGGAACCGATGGCACGGCCGAACTGTTTGCGCTGCTTCGTGTAAGCCAGCGTGGTGTCAAAGCACCACTGCGCAATCCCGAGCTGCTCGGAGGCCAGCAGCGCGGCACCTGTCTGCAACGCCTCAGCCAGCGCGGCCTCCGCCGAGCCGAGACCGACCGGTGCGGACGCGGCCCCCGAAAACACAACGTCGGCAAGCGGTCTGGTCATATCGAAGGCCAGCAACGGCACTATCTCGACGCCGGGCGCATTGGCGCGCACCGTATGCAGTTCCACTCCGTCGGCCCCGGCGACCGGCACCACCAGCACGTCGGCCTCCCGGGCACCCGCCACGCCGCAGACTCGCCCGGACAGCCCAGCGCTGCCACGACTCACCCCGGCAACGGGGTCACCCGGCGCCGTGGCCAACGGCACCACCAGGGCCGCGGTGAGCTCACCCTGCGCCAGCTCCGAGAGGGTCTCGGTCTCCCCGGAATGCAGCAACGCGACGGTGGCCAGTACCGCACTGGACAGGAACGGGACCGGCGCTACCGCCCAGCCGACTTCCTCCATGACCACCGCCGCCTCGCGCGCGCTGGCGCCGGCCCCACCAAGGGACTCGGGCACCAGCAAACCCGCGACCCCGAGCTCGGCGGCCAGCGTGCGCCACAGCTTGGCGAAGTCCGCCGAAGGCGAGTCGTAGGCGGCCACCACCGATTCGGGCGGGCAGCGCTCGGCGAACAACTGCCCAACGCTGGCCCGCAGCGCTTCCTCGGTGTCGGAGTACAGCAAGTCCCCGGTGCTCATCGGTCCAGGTCCTTCCAGGCGAGGGTCTTGTCCACGCGGTGTTCGCCGGGCAATCCCAGGACCCGCTCGGAGATGGTGTTGCGCAGGATTTCTGAGGTGCCTCCCTCGATCGAGTTACCGCGAGCCCGCAGGTAGCGGTAACCGGGCCCGCGTCCGGTGAGATCAACCGTGTCGGGTCTGCGCAGCGTCCAGTCGTCGTACTGCAGACCGGATTCGGGGTGTAATTCCAGTTCGAAGCCCGAGATCTGTTGCGCGAGCCGGGCAAACGCCACCTTCATGCCCGCCCCCTCCGGCCCGGGCTGACCCGAGGCGGCCTGCTGGCGCAGCCGTTCACCGGCCAGCCGCAGCACCTCCGCCTCGACCCACAGCCGCATCATGTCGTCGTGCATCGCCGGGTTGCGCAGCGCCGGTTCGGCGCGCCACGCTTCGGTGACCTTGCCGATCATGCCGCCCTCCCGCGGGACACCGGTTCGGGAGCCGATAGCGACGCGCTCGTTGTTGAGAGTGGTGGTCGCCACCCGCCAGCCACCGCCTTCGGGACCAAGCCGGTTCGCGTCGGGCACCCGGATGTCGGTCAGGAACACCTCGTTGAACTCCGCTTCGCCGGTGATCTGGCGCAGTGGCCGGATGTCGATCCCCGGTTGGGTCATGTCGCACAGTAAATAGGTCAAACCGGCGTGTTTGGGCACGTCGGGGTCGGTTCGCGCGACCAGGATCGCCATTTGCGCATGTTGCGCCATCGACGTCCATACCTTTTGCCCGTTGACAATCCAGTCCTGGGGCCGGTGTGGATCGCGAACGGCGCGGGTTGCCGCGGCGGCCAAGTCGGATCCGGCCCCGGGCTCGCTGAACAACTGGCAGTAGAGATGCTCTCCGGTGAACAACGGGCGCAAGAACTTCTGTTTCTGCTCCGCGGTGCCGAACGCGGCAATGGTCGGTGCCGCCATGCCGATGCCGATGATGTTTCGCCCGCCGCCGGCCGGCGGTGCACCGGCGGCGGCCAGCTGCTTGTCGACCTGCGCCTGGTAGGTGTGCGGCAGGTCGAGCCCGCCGAACCCGACCGGAAAATGCACCCAGGCCAGCCCGGCGTCAAATCGTGCACCGAGAAACTCGCGCGGGTCACTCGTGGCCGGGGGGTGCGCGTCGAGCAGAGTCTGGACCCGCGATTGCAGGTCGTCGGCGGCCGTCACGAGGCGCTGCCCGGCCGGGACTGGAAACCCGCCGCGCTGCCGAGCAGCAGACCGCCGTCAATCACCATGGTCTCGCCGGTGATCCAGCTCGCCGCGTCCGACACCAAAAAGCCGACGGCTTCGGCGACATCCACCGGTTCCCCGATCCGTCCGAGCGCGATGTTGGCCGCCAGCGGGTCCTCGTGGTCTTTCCACAGCGCTTCGGCGAGCTTGGTGCGCACCACACCGGGGCAGATCGCATTGACGCGCACCCGCGGTGAAAGTTCCAGCGCGAGCTGCTTGGTCACATGGATCAGGGCGGCCTTGGTGGCGTTGTACATCCCCATGGCCGGCGATTGGTGCATTCCGCCGATCGAGGCGGTATTGATCACGACGCCGCCGTGTTCGCCCATCCAGGCCTTGACCACCAGCGAGGTCCACATCAGCGGGGCCCACAGGTTGACATCGAAAATCTTGGTGAACCGGGCATGGTCCTGCCCGATCAGCGGACCGTAGGCCGGGTTGGTTCCCGCGTTGTTGATCAGGATGTCCACGCTGCCGAAGCGCTCGAGCGCGAGGTCGACGCACCCTCGCGCAGCCTCCTCATCGACCGCGTGAGCGCCGACGCCCACCGCCCGCTCACCCACCTCAGCGGCGGCGGCGTCGGCGGACTCCTGCTTGCGCGCGGTGAGCACCACGTTGGCGCCCGCGCCGGCGAGACGTTGTGCGATGGCCAACCCGATACCCCTTGAGGCTCCGGTGATTATCGCGGTGCGGCCGGTCAGATCCAGTGAGGTCATCGTGGTGTGCCTTCGGTTGTCGGTGAGCCGGACTCAGTCAATAACATCGTTGACGGGCACCTGTTGCACTCAATCCCTGCTGCCATGTTTCGGGCAGGCGCGCGCGTGGTATGCGATAAGGATGTTAGCGAAATCACACCTCATCAAACCACTGGTGGTGGCTGGGGCTGTCGCTACTGCGATCGCCGCAGCGCCGGTTGTCACAGCCGATGCCGTCGCGGCGGCCGGCCCGGCAGCGGCCACCACAGCAATCACTTTCCTCGCCACCGAACAGCCCGGCGGCAGCGGCTGCGACAGCAACGGCAACTGCGGATCCGGAGGGGTCAACGGTGGCCCCGGCGGCGGACCGGGCGGCCAAGGCTGCATCCCCGGCGTCGGTTGCGGCTCCGGAGGCCAGTTCTCCGGACCCGGTGGCGTGCCGGGCGGCCAGGGCTGCATCCCCGGCGTCGGTTGCGGCTCCGGCCACGGATAACCAGCCGCGCGAACCGTCAGCGTCCCGGCAGTCTGGTGATCCAGGCCCGGGACTCTGCCAGGTCTATCACGTCATCCAGTTCGAATGTGGTGGCCGACCGTAGCGCTTTGCCGTGTTGGTAGGCGGCCTGAACAAGACGATCGAAGAGTTCTTGGCGCTCGATGTCGTCGGCGGCCGCCGCGAGTTCTTTGCTAAAGCCAAGGCGGACCGCCCCTTCCAAGCCCATGCCGCCGATCTCCCCGGTGGGCCAGGCGATGGTGAATTCGGGGGCATGAAAGGAGCCGCCGGCCATCGCCATGGCTCCCAGCCTATATCCCTTGCGCAAGATGATCATTCCGAGCGGCACCGTCAACCGTGCGCCGGCCAGAAACATCCGGCCGAACCGGCGGACCGAGGCCTGCGTTTCCGCGTCTGGCCCAACCATGAACCCGGGCGTGTCACACAGTGAGATCACCGGAAACCGAAACGATTCGCAGAGCATGAGGAAGTCGGTCGCCTTGTCCGATGCTTCGGCATCGATGGCACCACCGAGGTGGTGACTGCTATTGGCGATCAAACCGTAGGCAACACCCTCGATCCGAACGAGTGCGGTGACGATGCCCACCCCATAGTCGGCGCGCAACTCCAATACCGAACCGACGTCCACAATGGACTCGATCGCACGGTGAACATCGTAGGCGCGCAACCGATTCTCCGGCACCACCTGGCGGGCCAACCGCGGATCCGGCGCCTGCCAACCCTCGACCTTGCCCTGGAAGTAGCCGAGATACCGTTTGGCAAGCGACACCGCATGGGCTTCGTCGCGGGCGACCAGACTTACCACGCCGTTTCGTCGTTGAACATCGATCGGGCCGATCGCCTCCGGGGGGTACACCCCGAGCCCACCGCCCTCGATCATTGCGGGACCACCCATCCCGATGTTGGCGTCCGGGGTCGCAATGATCACGTCGCATACTCCGTCGAGTGCGGCATTGCCGGCGAAGCAGCGGCCGGAAACGATCGACACCAACGGCACCCGCCCGCTGAGTCCGACCAGCATCCGGAAGGTCGGCACATCGAGTCCGGAAATGTTGCCGAGGTCGGTGTCCCCCGGCCGGCCACCACCGCCCTCGGCAAACAGCACGACCGGAATCCGTTTTCGAGCGGCCAGTCCGAAGACACGATCGGTCTTGGCGTGGTTGCGCATGCCTTGGGTTCCGGCCAGCACGGTGTAGTCATAGGACACCACCACCGCCTCGGCGGCGTTGCTTCCGAAGCGATCCGCGCCGATGGTTGCCAGCCCGGCCACCAGGCCGTCGGCCGGAGTGCTCACGATCAGGTCTTGCTCGGAGCGCCGGCTGCGTTGCGCCGCGATCGCCAGTGCACCGTATTCGACGAAGCTTCCGGCATCCACCAGGTCGGCGATGTTCTCCCGCGCCGTGCGTCGGCCTTGCTTGTGCCGCTTGCCGACGGCGAGTTCCCTGCCCTCGTCCAGAGTCAGCCGGTGGCGCGCCCGGACCTCCTCGAGATCGGCCCGCGAGCGATCCAGATCGACGGCCGCCAACGATGATTCGACGTCTTCTCCAGCATCGGTGCGGCAGAAGACTACTAGCGGGTCGCCCGTCGCAACGACCTGACCGGGCGTCACCAGTATCCGGACCGTGTGAAGCCGATGCGGCGCCGCCAGCACATGCTGCATTTTCATCGCTTCCAGAACCACCAGTTGGTCACCGGCGCCGATATCGACGCCCTCGGGCGGAACCTCGACGACGGTGCCCGCCATTTGGGCGCGCAGCGCCTGTTCACCGGGGTACAACTCGAGGGCCACCACACGGACCTCGCGCTGCTGCGACTGCGCCGCCTCTAACAGCGCCGGGAGTATCTCGTCGAGGAAGGTCGTCGGCACCACTCCGGACACAAGACGCTCATCCGAGAGCACTTCCCGCAACAGACCGGCGTTGGTCGCGATGCCCTCGATGCTGAAATCGGACAACACGGTCCGGGCCTTGCGCAACGCTGCCGGAAACGAAGAACCGTGTACGTGGGTGATCACCTTGGCCAGCAGCGAGTCGTAGAGCGGGCTGGGGACCAGGCCTGGCCGGCCATAGGTATCGACCCGCACGCCCGGACCGCTTGGCGGCGAGAACACGTTCAGGGTGCCGGTAGCGGGCGAGACCGAGCCGTCAGCGGCGAGGGTCTCCATGTTGATCCGGGTCTGGATGGCGATCCCGCGGCGCACGGCGGGCTCGCCGATGACTTCACTGCCGTCAGAGGCGATACCGGCGGGTAGTCCGAGCTGATGACCCAGTTCATAGTAGGAGGCGCCGCCGGCGATCGCCAACTGTGCGGCCACCAGGTCCACCCCGGTGACCTCTTCGGTGATGGTGTGTTCCACCTGAATTCGCGGATTGATCTCGAGAAAGACGAACTTGTCCCCCGCAACCAAGAATTCGACCGTGGCCACCCCGCGCAGGCCTACCCTGGCACACAACCGCGCGGCGGCCTGATGCAGCTGACGCCGCAGCAGGTCCGAAAGTTGCTGGGCTGGCGCTATTTCAACCAGCTTCTGGTAGCGCCGCTGGATACTGCAGTCCCGGTCACCAAGAGCCAGGGCACGTGTTTGGTGCCCGACGGGGGCGGCGACCACCTGGACCTCGATGTGGCGCGCGTTGTGCAGCAACGCCTCAGCGAACAGCGCGGGATTGCCGAATCCGAGTTGCGCTTCGGCCGCGCACTGCCAGTATGCGTTGTCGATCTGGTCACCGCACTCGACCTTGCGCATTCCGCGGCCGCCACCGCCGGCCAGCGCCTTGATCATGATGCCGCCATCCTGGTCAGCGAAGAAGGCACGGACGTCCTCGACGCTGCTCGGCCCTTCGGTCGCGGCCAACACCGGCACTCCGGCGGCAGTCGCGACGCCACGGGCAGAGACCTTGTTGCCCACCAGGTCCAGTACGTCGGCGTCCGGCCCGACAAACGTGTAGCCCGCGGCCGTGCAAGCCCACACAAATTCGGAGTTCTCGCTGAGAAATCCGTAGCCAGGATGGATCAGGCGGGCCCCGGCCTTCGCGGCCGCCGCGAGGATCGCCGCTCGGTCCAGGTAGGCGGATGCGCCCTTGCCAGGCAAACCGATCGCCTCATCGGCAGCGTGCACGTGTGGGGTCTCGGCGTCGTCTTCGGCATACACCGCCACCGTCGCGATTCCCAATTCATTTGCCGTGCGGATGATTCGCAGCGCAATCTCACCGCGGTTCGCGATTAGCAGAGTCATGAGTCCCGTCGGTTTTTCAGGTCAGTGGGGATCACACGACAACTTGCTTGGGCATGACGGTGGGTTTGAATCCATAGCGTGGCCCGGCAAAGCCCCCGCCCTTGCCTGCTACTGCCATTCCCGGTCCACCCGGCATCGCCGCTATTGGCCCGGATTCCTCGGGTACGGCCCAGCCGCTGCCGTCCAGCGCCGTGGTGCCAGAGGTCAGCGCGGGCGCGGCGCTGGACCAACCGACCGGAACCGACAACTTGCCCACCCCGGCGGCCTGCCCCAGACCCGCCTCAACGCCGGCCCCGCCGAAGCTCAACGGCGCCACCGCATGCCTTAGGCCCGCCGCGGGCGCGAGGGCTGGGGCAAGATCGGCAGCCACGGGCGCGCCCGCGGTCTCGATGGCGTTGAGGGTGTGGCCGAGGAAGACCGAATTGGGGATGGCCGCCATGACGAACCATGCCGCGGTGTTGACCGCACCGTTGATGGCGTTCTGCAGGAAGGGTGTCCCCAGCACGCTGCTGATGTCCTGAACCAGGGTGCTCAGCCCGGTCGCATCGACCAGTGATGCCGCCGGGGATGCCAGACCCATGACCGCCCCTGGCACGTTGGTGATCAGATTGCCCAGGCCCACCTGCTCGACAGTGGTGGCCGCGGCGGCCTGGCTCACGGCGGCCGCCTGGCTTGCCAGCCCGGCCGGGTTGGCGATCTGCGCGGGCGTGGTCAAAGGATTCAGCGTGCCGGCGGCCGCCGACGAATTGGCCGTCTCTGCGGCCGCATAGGTGCCAGCGCTGACCCCGAGCGTTCTGACGAACATGTCGTAGAGGGTCGCCGCCTCGGCGCTAACCTGCTGATACAGGGTTCCGTAGGCGGTGAACAGTGACGCCTGCAGCGCCGACACCTCGTCTGCTGCCGCGGGAATGACTCCGGTCGTGGTCGGAGCCACGGCGGCCACGTTCTCCGCATCCATCGTCGCACCGATGGTCTCCAGCTTGCCCGCCGCTGCCGCCAGCTCTTCGGGCTGTGTAGTCAGAAAAGACATCTATTGCTCCTTCCTTGTGAAACATTCCGGCTCATTGCCGCGACCGAATTTCCTGTACATTTGCTGAACACTTTCTGAATATTTTCCGATTGGCTCCTGTGCACTGAGATAAGGCTAGTGATATGCACCCCCGCACTTCCGGCCCAAAGACGCAGGCGAGGAATCCATTTACGGTTTCTTAACGCCGACGCCGACAGCGCTAACACTGTCCATTCGAGCGTGTCACCTTGGCACGGCCGACCGCACCGAATTGAGCCTTGTGGCGAAAAAATTTCTGCGGGCCGTGCGCGCGCGTCAGTCACCGCAAGGCCGCGCCCCACTGGATCTGCTCGCGAAGCTTGGCCTTGAGCAGCTTGCCTCCGGCGTTGCGCGGCAACGGATTGGTCACCACGGTCACGTATTGCGGGACTTTGAAGTCCGCGAGCTGGGCCCGACAGTGTTGCAGCACCGCGGCCACATCGATCGGGTCGGCGCCCCCGAACAGCACCGCTCCGACCTTCTCCCCTATCACCTCGTCGGGCACGGCCAACACACACTCGTCGGCGATGCTGGGCGCGGACAACAACACGGATTCGACCTCGACACTCGAGACGTTCTCCCCACCCCGGTTGATGATGTCTTTGAGTCGATCGATGACGTGCACCCGGCCCGCATCGTCGACGCGGACCACGTCACCGGTATGCAACCAGCCGTCCACGATCGTCGCCGACGTGGCCTCCGGCCGATTCCAGTAGCCCGCCGTCACATTGGCGCCACGCACCACCAGCTCGCCTACCAGCTCACCTGGACCGGTCCCGCCGTCGCGCAACGGAATTACCCCCAGGTCCACCGAAGGAACCGCATATCCGACCGAATCGGCGTGCTCGACGGCCTCCGGGTCGGGCAGCACGGTCATCAGCGAGGCGGACTCCGTCATGCCGTATCCATTCAACACCGTGGCCCGCGGAAACGCTTCCTTCACCCGCCGCACCAGCGACGGCGCTATCGGCGCACCCCCGTAGCAGACCTGGCGGACTCCCGAAACATCGGCAGCGCCAAAATCCTTGTGCCACAGCAGTAAAGAATACACCGCCGGAACGGTCACCAGGAGCGAGATCCGCTCTGCGAGAAGCGTTACGAGCGCCTGGTCAAGGTCGAGTGCAGGCAGGATCACCGCGACGCCGCCAAGCCGGGCGGCCGTCAACAGCTGTGAGTTACAGCCTGTCACATGAAACAACGGTACCGTGATCAGGGTGCGCAGTTGCTCACCGAGATCCGTCGCCAATCCGAGACATCTGAGCCCGTTCTCGGTGTTGGTCAGGAACGCCTCGTGGGTCGTTGGCACGCCCTTGGGGTGTCCGGTGGTGCCCGACGTGTAGAACAGCGCTGCGACATCACGCCGGCCGAGTTGCTCGGTCACATACGGATCGCCATCGGGCAGCGCGTCCTGTGGTGCCAGGTCGATCCGTGCCCCGCAGTCGTTTAGCACGAATTCGACCTCGGGGCGGGCCGAGCGTGTGTTGACCGCAACCGCGATCCCCCCGGCCATCAGTACCCCCCAAAATGCCAGCACCCAATTGATGCCCGCCGGGTATCGCACGGCCACCCGGTCACCTGGTTTCAGGCCGTCGGCCCGCAGCCCTCCGGCCACTCGCGATGCGCGGCACCACAACTGGCGGTAGGTCAACCGGTCGCCACCGACTTCGATCACCGCCATGGCGTCGGGACGGCTGTCGAACTGCTCGCCGAGCATTTCCAGCAGGGTGGCCGGCAGTTCGTCGTAGCGCGCGACGCCGTTGCGATCGACGCAAACCCCTACTCGCGGGAACGGGTTGTGGTCGCGGGAGATTTCGATGACCGAACTCATGTCCCAATCCTTTTGCTACTACATCAGCGCTCACCGGTGTCGTTGTTGCCCCATATCAACAAACGGTAGGAGCGGCCGGCTGCGTAGTCCAGGTTCAGGTCAGACGAGGACTTTCTTCGGCATCACCCTCGGTTTGACTCCGTACCGCGGGCCTGGCCGCGCACCAGCACCGTTGGTGCCGGCGACCATCCCCGCCGGGCTCGGCACGTCCTCGTCGGGAACCGCCCAGCCCGTGCCGTCGGAGGCGGCGCCGCCGGTCGCAGCCGGTGCCGCGGTAGTCCAGCCCACCGGCACCGACAGCGCACCGACCGAGGATGCATCGCCAACGCCCGCGGAGGTGACCGTTTGGGCCAGTGCGGATCCCGCCGCGGCCGCCGGGGCGACCCCGCCCGCGGAGGTTGCGGTATTGGCGCTGGTCTGCAAGGTCAGCAGATTGGCAGCGATCATGGTGGCATAGTCCGCGGTCGCGCCCAGGCCGTGAAACGCGGACTCTACGAACCGCGGAATATCCAGAAAGATGATGTCCTCTATGAAAGCGCCGAGTGACGTCACATGCGGTGAGGATGTCACGGGAGCCGACAGGCTCATGACCGCATCGGAAACCGTGCTGATCAGGTTCTCGAAACCCGCCTGCTGCACCGAAACAGAGGCGGCAGCGTGGCTGACCGCGACCGCCTGGCTGGCGATCCCGCCCGGATTGGTGGTCTCCGACGGCCGGGTCAGTGGATTCAGTCTTACGGCACCCGCGCAAGAGGCCGCATAGCCGTACATGGCCGACGCGTCTTGGGCCCACATCTCGCCGTAACGTGCCTCGGTAGCCGCGATAGCCGGCACATTTTGCCCAAAGATGTTGGTCGCCATCAGTGCCGCCAGCCGCGCTCGGTTCGCCGCAACCTCGGCCGGGGGCACTGTCATGGCGAATGCGGTTTCGAAGGCGGCCACCGACGCCGCGGCCTGCGCCGCAGCAAGTGCTGAGGATTCAGCGGTGTAGCTCAACCAGGCCAGCAACGGCTGTGCCGCGGCGGCCAGTACCCAACCACTGATCGGAACTGAGCCGGGTGATGACCGACTCGATGGCGGACGCGGCGGTGCTCAGCTCGACAGCGATGTCGTTCCATGCCGCCGCGGCCCCCAGCAGCGGAGCCGCTCCCGCGCCGAAGTACATGCGCGCGGAGTT
Organism: Mycobacterium pseudoshottsii JCM 15466; assembly: GCF_003584745.1. NCBI lineage: Bacteria > Bacillati > Actinomycetota > Actinomycetes > Mycobacteriales > Mycobacteriaceae > Mycobacterium > Mycobacterium pseudoshottsii. The sequence continues at coordinate 2,128,433 of NZ_AP018410.1, read as the reverse complement.
TATCTCCGGAGGTAGAGCTCCAAAATCCACTTGGGATTCCATTTCTCGTTCTAGCCGGGGATATTGGCGTTCTGTGCTCCAGGTGTGCCATCCATTATCCAACAGCCTGCCCGCCAATGCGGGCTCAAGCGCGCCGATTGCAGCTTCTTATTGCAACGCACTCGAAGTTTGCCTGCACCCGAGTTCCTTGCCGGACACAATTACCGTCTCGGCGTAGGTGTCGCCGATTGTGCGAGCAGGAAGTCCGCGCAGCGCTCTCCGATCATGATCGAGGGGGCATTGGTGTTGGCGCGGGGAATGCGAGGCAGCGCCGAGGCGTGGCTCCCCATCGCGACGCTGCAAGCGGGATGGCGGGTGGTGATCGCGGTTTCTCGAATGCATGCCTTCACATCGGAACCCGGGCCTGGGAGAAGTTCAGGCCCGACAGCGGATGCGATCGGCTCGGTGGCGACGATTTCCCTTGCCCGTTCCAACGCGCGCACCAGCGCATCGACGTCGTCGCGCTCGGCTCGAATGCCCCTGTCTTGGGATCGGCGCGCATCACGGCAGCACGGGACTCACTCCATCAATTGCGCGGCGACCGTCGCGCCGAGGTTCCAACACGCCTCGACATCTGCCTTGGTCGGCTTACCCATCACCACGACGGTCTCCGCGGCCTTTACCCACCCGAGTCCGGCGGTGATGCCGTCGATGGCACGTAGGGCTCCCTCGGTGCCCTCATTGCCGTGCATCCAGGCCCCGAAGGGCCGACCTCGCGTCGAGTCGAGCAATTGGTAGTAGGACTGGTCAAACGCGTGCTTGAGCGCGCCCGAGATGTAGCCAAGGTTCGCCGGGGTGCCCAGCAAGTACCCGTGCGCCTCCAGCATCTCTACCGGTGAGACGGTCAACGCGGGCCGCCGGACGACCTCCACACCCTCGATCTCAGGGTCAGTCGCCCCGGCCACCACCGCCTCGAACATCTCCTGGCAGTGCGGCGACGGCGTGTGGTGCACGATCAACAGTCGCTTGCTCACTGCCGCGCCTGCAGTTCGACAGCGGTTCTCATGGCTTCGCGGGCACGGCGGCGGTCCCCCGCGTAATCGTAGGCACGGGCCAGCCGGTACCAGCGCCGCCAATTTTGCGGGTCCTCTTCCAACTCGGCGCGCATCGTGTCGAACAACGCGTCAGCCGCATCGCGCTCGATCCGGCCCGACGCGCGCCGCGGCAGCCCGTCGGCGTCGAGTTCTAGTCCCTCTTCGGCGATGAGGCGGGCCAGCTTCTGATGCGTGAATCCAGCTCGTAGCGTCGCGACCATCGCCCATAACCCGATCAGCGGCATGATCAGCAGCGCCAACCCCAGCCCCACCGCGGCCGCGCGACCCGAGCCGATCATCGCGAACGCAAGCCGGCCGAGCATGACGAAATACGCCAGTAGGGCTACGCACATGAAGGCAATCAGCACCTGAACACGCACGGTGCGCACAGTGTCACTCATTGGTCACTCACTGCAGGTTGAGCAGCGGCTCAATACCTATGGTCAGGCCGGGACGCTCCCGGACCCGACGCACCGCCAGCAGCACACCGGGCACAAACGATGTCCGGTCCAGGCTGTCGTGGCGGATTGTGAGCGTCTCCCCCTGCGTACCGAACAACACCTCCTGGTGAGCGACGAGTCCGGCCAAGCGCACCGCGTGCACCGGGATCCCGTCGACGTCGGCGCCACGAGCTCCCGGCAGGCTGGTGCTGGTGGCATCGGGGTTGGGCGCCAGGCCTTCCCGCGCCTCGGCGATCAACTTTGCGGTACGGGTGGCCGTGCCCGATGGTGCGTCCGCCTTTTGTGGATGATGCAGCTCGATGATCTCAGCGGAGTCGAAGAACGGCGCAGCCTGCTTGGCGAAATGCATGGATAACACCGCCCCGATAGCAAAATTCGGCGCGATCAACACTGCCGTGCTTGGCTTTTTGGCCAGCCATGATTGCACCTGCTCGACCCGCTCGGCGGTGAAACCTGTGGTTCCGACCACGGCGTGAATTCCATTGTCGATCAGGAACTCCAGGTTGCCCATCACCACGTCGGGGTGGGTGAAGTCGATGACGGCCTCAGTGTTTGTCTCGGTCAAGGTACTCAGTGGATCACCGGCGTCCACCTCGGCGGACAGGGTCAAGTCCGCAGCGGACTCGACCGCCGAAACCATCGTCGCACCGACTTTTCCCTTGGCTCCCAATACGCCTACTCGCATGGCCTTCACCCTAGACCCGGCACCGTCATCCACAGTCCGGCGTTCATCCACAGCGGCCGTTGACCGCCGCACCCGTGTTGCCGCACACACATAGAATTCGAACATGTATTCGATATCCGCCTTGTTGGACGCGCTGGACGCGGCGGTGGCGGCGATCGGTGAAGCCGACCTTGGCCACCTCGAGCCCGCCGCTCGGCTGCGCGCGCTGCAGCGGCTGGAGAACGCGCGACGACGCCAAGCGGTGGTCAGCCACGACGTGATCGCGGGCCTGGCCACCGAAGATCCGGCCGACATCGGCGGCCCGGTCTACAAGGTGGTCGCCGACTGGCTGCGCATCAGCTGCGCCGAAGCCCGTCGCCGGGTTCACGATGCCCAACAACTATCACCGCGCATCACGCTGACCGGCCAACCGCTGCCGGCGGAACTGCCCGCCACGGCACAGGTGTGGCGCCGGGGCCTGCTGGATGGCCAGCACGTAAAGGTCATAGCGGCCTTCGTGCGCGATCTCCCCCAGGACACACCGGCCAACACGGTCAGACAAGCGGAACAATTTCTGGCCCGGCAAGCGGTGCAGCTGCGGCCCGACCAACTCGAAAAGGTCGCCAACCGCGCCGCGGTGCTGATCAATCCCGACGGAAAGTTCTCCGACGCCGACCGGGCCCGCCAGCGTGGCTTTACCTGGTGCGCTCAACGCCCCGACGGCATGAGCATCGGCAAACTCATCGCCACCCCACAACTGCGTGCCCATCTCGATGCATGGCTGGCCCGGTTCGCCGCACCCGGAATGTGCAACCCCGATGACGAAACACCCTGCGTCAAAGGCGAACCCACCGACGAGGTCACCGACAAAGATCTGCGCAGCCCCGCCCAGCGCCGCCACGACGCCCTCAACGCCCTGCTCGACGGCCGGCTAGGTGATCCAAAACTCGGTGCCCACAACGGATTGCCGGTGACGGTCATCGTGTCGACCACGCTGCGGGAACTGACTTCGGGCACGGGCCGCGCGGTGACCGGCGGTGGGACGTTTGTGCCCATGCGCGACGTGATCCGGATGGCCAGCCGCGCATATCACTACTTGGCAGTTTTCGACGAACATTCAAATCGCCCCCTGTATCTCGGACGATCTCGCCGACTAGCCTCGGCCGATCAGCGGCTGGTCCTCTACGCGCAGGACCGCGGCTGCACCCACCCCGGCTGCGACGTGCCCGGCTACTGGTGCGAAGTGCACCACACCGACGAGTGGGCGGCCGGCGGCCCAACCGACGTCGACAAACTCACCTTTGCCTGCAAGCCCGATCACAAGCTGGCCGGAAATGGCTGGCAAACAACGAAACTCCCCAACGGACGGACCGCATGGATCCCGCCCCCACAGCTCGACCGCGGCGCACGCACCAATGACTACCATCACCCCGAGCGCCTCTTCGACGACGGGGGGCCCTGACCGGGGCTAGTTCTTGAACCGCCCGGCAAACCCGCGCAATGGAAGCTCAGCGCTGGTGATCAAGCCGGGCCGTGCCGCCACCACCGACTTGATCGAGTTGAGGGCGGGCATGCCGGTGACCGTCATGCCGATGGAGGCGAAGTTGTCCGGGTTGGACAGGTCCACACCGGCTTTCGGGAAGATCATGTGCTTGTTGTAGATGCACGGGTCACCCTTGATCTGGGTGATGTAGCAGCCCTTGATGTTCCAGCTCGGGTCGGTGTGCGGCGTCATCTGCCACTCCAGGTGTGTCTCCACCCGCGGCACCCCGCCGACCATGCCCTGATACTTGAGATAATTACCGCCGAGTGAGCCCTTGGGCAGCGTGTACCAGCCCAGGTCGACGTCCTTGGTGCAGGCCCCGAGTTCGTAACTGAACTTGACCTCGTCGAGCGGCAAGTCGAAACAGTCCGCCATCATCAGCACGCTGTCGGCGAAGACCCGCGTGTACTTCTCCAGCTTGGCCGGAATGTCCGGGTCATCAACCGGTTGACCGTAACCGACCTCGATCCAGGTCTCCTTGGAGTGGTGGCATGACACGTCGACGGACTCGATCGTGGTGACGTTCTCGATCTCGGCCACATCAGCTGAGCACACCACACCCAGGATCTGGTTCAGGCCGGGGTTCATGCCGGTGCCGTAGAACGTGGCGCCGCCCTTTTCACACGCCTCGGCCAACAGCTGCGTCACCGGCTTGCCCGATGGATGTGGATGGTTGTGATCGCGGTGCCACCCGGTGATCCAGTCGGCGGTGGTGACGATATTGATGCCCGCCTCGAGCACTTTGACATAGAGGTCTTCGTCGGGGAACACACCGTGAAACGTGAGCACATCCGGCTTGGCCGCGACGATGTCGGAGACGCTGCCCGTGGCCGTTACGCCGATCGGGCCGATACCGGCCAGTTCCCCGGCATCTGCGCCGACCTTGTCTGGCGAATAGCAGTGCAGCCCGATCAGCTCCAGGTCGGGCCGGGTTTGTAGCCGTTTGATCATCTCGCGACCGACGTTGCCGGTGGCGACCTGAAAGACCCGAATCGGTTGGGGCCGTGCACTCATTCGGTTCAGCCTTTCTGCAACGCTGCATACACCTCGGCGGCGCTGCCGCCGATGCCGTCGGGATAGAACTGCTTGGCCCATCGGCGAATTGCGGTGAATCCGGCGAGTTCATCAGTGGTTAGCGCTGGCGGGTCGCAGTAGCGCTGATGAGCCCAAATCTGGATGTCTTGCTTGAACTGACGGATCACTTCCCGGCCGAATTCGGCAGTTTTGAGTTCGGCTCGGGCCGGATCCTTACCCGGGGTACGGCCGATGTAGACCATGAACCGGACATCGGAAGTGGATTCGTCGACCGGCGTGATCGCCGAAATGGTGCGATTGTCGACCATGCCCCAGCTCTTGGTGACCGCCACTCCCAGGCCGCCGTTGATCGCCTCCACGCCGCTGTTGATGTCCTCGATCTGCTGGCCGTCATCGCCTTCGAAGGTGATGGTGAAGTCGACGAAAGACACTGGGCCGTCGAAGTCGTGGCGGGTGAACACCGGCACTATCGGAGTGTTGTGCACGTACTTGAAGTGCGCGAAATCCACCCCGTTCTCGAGCACGTATTGCGGATGCAGTTCCAATGTGTGCCGGTAGAGGCGCTGCTGCGGATAGTAGTCGGCGACGCTGCTGCCATCGTTGAAGCCGGCGAACACATCCGGGGCGTCGAAGAACGGCGCACGGCCTTCGACATCGTGCCAAAGGTAGACCGACGCATTGCGCTCCACCACGGGATAGGTACGAATGCGGCGCCCTCGATTTGGCCGGTCCTGATACGGAATGCACACGTTGCGACCCAGCTGATTCCACTGCCACCCATGGAACGGACACTGCAGCACCTCGCCAACGACCTTGCCGCCGTAGCCGAGGTGGGCGCCAAGATGTTCGCAATAGGCGTTCATCACGGTGAGCTGGCCCGACTCGGCCCGCCAGGCGATCAATTCCTGGTCGAAGTACTTCATGGTGCGTACGTCACCCACGCCGATCTCGTCGGACCAGGCGACCTGGAACCATCCGGTCGGCTTCATCGACAGCGGCGGCTTGGCCATCTGAGCAGTCCTCCTTGGCGGCTTCGTACGAATGATAGGCCGCCCCGCCAAAAAATCACAGCACCTTCTATGAAAATGTGGATTTGCCCCTACTGCCATCGCGACAGCCGATACCATCGGCACATGACTCGGGCCGGAGTCGCAGGCAGACGCCCCAACCGGCGCGGCAACGCCACCCGCGAGAGCATGCTCGAAGCGGCGCTGACGTCACTTGCTTCCGGGGATCCGGGCTCGGTTTCGGCCAACCGCATCGCCAAGGAGATCGGCGCCACCTGGGGTGCGGTGCAATACCAGTTTGGCGACGTCGACGGTTTCTGGGCCGCCGTACTGCACCGCACCGCCGAGCGGCGTGCGGGGTCGATGTTGGCATTGTCGAAGCCGCTGCAGTCCGGCCGGCCCCTGCAGGAGCGAGTTGCCGCCGTCATCGAGACCCTGTTTCACGGCCTGGCATCGGCCGATTCACGCGCAATAGAGAACCTGCGCGCCGCGCTGCCCCGAGACCCAGGCGAACTCGAGCGCCTCTATCCCCGCACCGCGGCCGAGCTGTTCTCCTGGGGCAGAAGCTGGCTCGAAACGTGCCAGAACGCCTTCGCCGATCTCGATGTCGACCCCAACCGGGTGCGTGAGGTCGCCGCCCTCATTCCCGGCGCGATGCGCGGGCTGGTGTCAGAGCGACAACTGGGTTCCTACGCCGACCTCGAGCTGGCACGACGCGCGCTCACCAATGCGCTGGCGGGTTACCTGAAGAATTCTCGAACACCCTGAGTCGCTCAGGCGTCGATGACGACCCGAGCGCTGTGCCCCCGCGAAACACAGACCAGCATTTCGTCGTCCCCCTGCGCCGCCCGGCCACGGTGATCAACCTGTCCGGCAAGCACTTTGACCTTGCACGTGCCACAGAATCCCTGTTGGCAGGAGTACGCGGTCGTCGAATCGTGGTCGAGCATGACGTCCAGCGCTGTCCGATTCGCCGGGATGCTCAGCACCTCGCCGGTGCGCGCGAGCTCCAGCTCGAACGGCACCCCGTCCACGACCGGCGGCGGGCTGAATCGTTCGTAGTGCAAAGGTGCACAGGGATATTCAGCACGCGCCGCGCGTACCGCCTCCAGCATTGGGGGTGGCCCGCACACGTAGACGGCCGTCTTCGGTCCGGCGCCGGCCACCAGATCTTCCACTTGGGCAAAGCGCCCGTGTTCGTCGTCGGCCCACACCGACACCCGCTCCGGTGCCATAGCCACGAGCTCATCGAGTAGGGGCATGTACTCGCGGCTGCGACCGGCATACATCGCGCGCCAATTGACGCCGCGCTGGTGGGCCAGCGCGACCATCGGCAGAATCGGAGTCACCCCGATACCGCCGATCACAAAGAGCATGTCGTGCTCGGCAGCACCGAGATAGAACGCGTTGCGCGGCCCCTCGAAGACCAGGATGTCTCCCGGTTGGTAAGCGGCGTGCATCTCGATGGAACCGCCGCCCCCGTCGGCGATGCGGCGCACCGCGATGCGGTAGTCGGTGCGGCGCCCCGGTGGGCCGCACAGCGAATACTGGCGGCGCCGGCCAGAGGGCAGCTGCACGTCGATGTGCCCCCCGGGTGACCAGGACGGAAGCAATCCGCCGTCCGGGTCTGCCAGGGTCAGCGCGACCACGTCGGGCGCGACGAGCTCGCGCTCAACCACCCTGGCGCGATGTGTCCGGCCCACCGGCGTTACCCGCGACGGATTCCACCGCGAGAACCGGGCGAATCCACCGAACATGGTGCGCACACCCCACAATGCGGTGGCAAAGCGATCCCGGTGGCTGCGACCGTACAGATCGGCGGGCCTGCTGGTCCAGCTGCTCTCCGACACCGCCATATCCCCCAACTTTCTACCGCTGCCGGATGTCCAAGCGTGCGAACATCCGAATCATCGACGGGCTGATGCGCCGCATCGCGTAGCCCACCTTGGATTCCGCGGCCACCGGCAACACGGCCGGCCCGGACCTGATGGCCTTCACGATCGCCCTTGCGGTCGCTTCCGGGGTGAAATTACGACGCCGATAGGCCGCGTCCGCCTTCTGCCGGGCGCGCTCTTGTTGCTCGGTCGACATCCCGGCGTAGACAGTGCTCTTGGCGATGTTGGTGTTGACGAAGCCCGGGCACACCGCTGTGACGCTGATGCCTTCGTCGGCTAGGTCGGCGCGCAACGCTTCGCTGAACCCCAGCACCGCGGCCTTGGTGGTGCTGTAGGCGACCATCGATTTCGACGGGAGATACGCGGCGGCCGACGCGATGTTGATGATCGTTCCGCCCTGACCGCGCTCGACCATCTGGGCACCGAATGCTCGGCTCCCGCTGATGACGCCACCGACATTGATCCCCAGGATCGCGTCCCAGTGCTGCGGGGTCGTCTCCAAAAACCTGCCCGCCATCCCGATTCCGGCGTTGTTCACCAGGATGTCGACGACACCATGTTCGTCAAGGACTTGCGCGGCAAGGTCGTTCATCGCCGTTTCGTCGCTGACATCGACCTGGTACACGGCCGCCGCCGCGCCCGCGGCGCGCACCTGTGTTGCGCTCTCGTTGGCCGCGGCAAGGTCACGGTCGGCGATTATCACCATGCGGGCGCCCTGGCGCGCCAGCTCCACCGCGGTGGCTCGGCCGATGCCCGCACCCGCCCCGGTGACCAAAGCGAGCTGACCGCGCACCTCACCCGGGCCCGCGCGCACCACGGTCGCCGCGGCGTCGCCCGTACCCGCAACGACCCGGTCCACCCAGTCGGCGGTCAGCCGTGCGACCACGTCCGGACGCGAGGTCACCACCCAGTGCCCGCCCTCGATCGGGACCACCCTGCCGCCGCCCGGAATCGCGCCGGTGAAACGTTGCAGAGCCGGCGTCACGAACATGTCTTTCCTGGGCACCAACACCTGAACCGGCACGCTGGTCTGCGGGAGTGACGACCCATCGGTGACAAATCCGGCGGGCATGTTGGCCCGATAGAGGTTGAGCGCGTTCACATAGTCCCCGATCGAGCGCGGCGTCTGACCACGCTGACTGCGGGTGCTCGATTGACCGATGCGCTCAAACGCCCCAACGAGTTTCACCCCGATGCCGGAACGGAAGAAGAGTTCCGGCACGACCGGGCACAAGAAGAACCCGATGTATCCCGAACTGGCAAGCTGCCTGGCAACCTGGGCCGCCGAGCGGGGGGTGCGCCCCGAGCGCAGGAACGCACCCGCGTACTGCAGGTGCGGGCCCGAGATAGAGGTAAATGAGGCGACCTTTTCCATGACCGAGTCGGCGGTCACCGCGGCCCAGCCCTGAATCGAGCCCCAATCGTGTGCCAGCAGGTGCACCCGATCGACGCCCAGGCTGTCGATCACCGCGCCGGTGTCAGAAACCAGCTGTTCCAGCCGGTACCCGGAACGACTGGCAGGACAGGATGATTCGCCGGAGCCGCGCACGTCATAGGCAACCACGTTGTAGCGATCGCCGAGCAGCTCGGCCACCGGATCCCACAGGTGGTGGTTATCGGGCCAGCCGTGAACGGCCAAAATGGTCGGGCACTGCGGATCTAGCGGCGTGTAGTGATACACAGCCAGGGTGGCGCCGTCGGATGCGGTGATTCCCGTTCGCGAAGCGGTGTTCATTGGCCTCAGTGCGACGCCCGGGCGGCGGGAGAGACGGCCAGGTAGTCGACGGCCCGCTCGAGTCCACCCAACTGCGAGGGGTGAAAGCCCGGCTTGTAGTAGTCGCCTACCACCCGGATCAGTCGCCACGGGCCGGGCGTCAGACCGCGACGCGCGGACCTGACGTAGTCCCGCCACCGTGGTTTGGTGCCCGGCGCCAGCAGCGGATCCACCGTATACATGAACCGGACCCCGCGAATCCACAGCAACAGCATCACCGGCGTCACGGCCAGCTGCGCACGCACTTGCCGCCAATACCCCGCGCGCAGGTGCTTCACGGTGTCGAACGCCACCGCCTTGTGCTCGACCTCTTCTGCGCCGTGCCACCGGAGCATGTCCAGCATCACCGGGTCGGTGCCGACCACGTCGAGTTGCGGCGAGTTCAGAATCCACTCCCCCAATACGGCGGTGTAGTGCTCGATTGCCGCGATGAAGGAGACCTGCTCCAGCAGCCAGCGGTGCCGTTGTCGCGGATTGCGTCCCGGCTTCTCCGCCAGCAGCTTCCCGAACAGCCACCTGATCTGGTCGGTATAAGGCGTCACGTCCACGCCCTGGGCCTCGAAGTGGGCCAGCACACCGGAGTGTGCCTGGGAGTGCATCGCCTCCTGGCCGATGAACCCCTGCACATCCAGCCGCAGCTGATCATCCTTGATCAATGGCAACGTCTTCTTGAAGACCTCGACGAAGAATTCCTCGCCGGCGGGCAGCAGCAGGTGCAGCACGTTGAGCACATGGGTGGGCAGCGGCTCGTTGGGAACGTAATGAAACGGCAGGTTCGCCCAGTCGAACTCGACATCGCGAGCCTCGAGAACGAGACGCTCGTGGTCGGCCGCACCCGATTCTCCAGAGTGCGGCCCCACTGCGCGGTTATCGACGGTGAACATAAGGCCCCCTTGCCTTGGACGTTTACATTAACGCCTCATATGTCGCCTCAATAGACAACTCGTGCTCGCAAGTATAGTGATGCAATCCCCCGATGGTGAAGAACTCAGTCGCCAGCCTCAGCACGTTGCTTCAGGCGCTGCAGCGTGGTCGCGATGTGCTCGGCGTTTGTCGCGGCCCGATCCTTGACCCCGGTCGCCAGGCCGGCCACCTTGCGGAACCACCCGGGCCGCCGGTCCCAGGTGCTCTCGGTGACCCGGCAACCGCCATCGGCACCGACGATGTCGTACTGCCACCGCGACACCGGAATGAAGATGGAGTGGACATCGAACGCGAAGATCCGGCCCGGTTCCGCGTCGGTCACCGTGCAGGTCGTCTTCCAGCGCCGGCCACCGTTTCGGTTGTGGCCGACGAACACGGCCCCCTTACCGACTCCATCGCCTTTCTGCAGTTCCATCGCCACCGCCTCCTCGGCCAGCGACGCCAGTGTCCTCAGGTCGGTGATCAGTCCGTACACCCGCTCGGGGGTGGCATCGATCTCGACAGTGGCCGCCACAGAAGGCTTGGTCATTGGGTGATCATAACCAGGGCGGACCGGCCTAAAGGGGCGCGGCCCCGCGTAGATGTTCGAAGATCAGCGACGTTTGGGTGCCCGCGACGTTGATGTCCGCGTTGAGGTTCTCCACCACAAATGAGCGCAGGTCATCGGTGTCCCGAGCGGCGACATGCAACAGAAAGTCTTCGGCACCGGCCAGGAAGTAGACATCCATCACCTGTCGCTTGCGGCGGATCTGCTGAATGAAGCTGCGGATCTTGCCACGGGCGTTGGCCTGCAGGCTGACCGAGATCATCGCCTGCAGCGGTTGGCCCACCGCGACGGGGTCGATATCGGTGTAAAACCCGCGGATCACGCCGAGATCGACCAGTCGGCGAACCCGGCCGTGGCATGTCGAAGGCGCGATCCCGACCGCCTGGGCCAGGGCATTGTTGGTGATCCTGGCATCGCCATGCAGCAGCAGCAGGATCTTGCGGTCCATGTCGTCAAGCACAGCGGGCCGAACATCCTTCGGCGAGTCTCCCTCTCGGCCGCTAGATCCCGTTAGGTCATCAGACATGCATCCACATTACAGAATTATCATCAGTGTAATTGCATAACTTCCGAAGTTTTTTCACACTTATGGAACCGCGTCACACAAGCCCGTCAAACCCCCACCAAATCGGCAGGAGCGAATATGCGAGTCGGTATTCCAACCGAAACCAAAGACAACGAATTCCGGGTTGCGATCACCCCGGCCGGCGTCGCCGCCTTGACCAAGCGCGGCCACGAGGTGCTGATCCAGGCCGGCGCCGGAGAAGGCTCCGCCATCTCCGACTCCGACTTCAAGGCCGCCGGTGCCCAGCTGATCAGCACCGCCGACCAGGTGTGGGCGGATGCGGACCTGCTGCTCAAGGTCAAGGAACCGATCGAGTCCGAGTACGGCCGGCTGCGCCGGGGCCAGACCCTGTTCACCTACCTGCACCTGGCCGCCTCGCGCCCCTGCACCGATGCCCTGCTGAAGTCCGGCACCACGTCCATCGCCTACGAGACGGTGCAGACCGCCGACGGCGCATTGCCGCTGCTGGCCCCCATGAGCGAGGTCGCCGGGCGCCTGTCCGCCCAGGCTGGGGCCTACCACCTGATGCGCACCCACGGCGGTCGCGGCGTGCTGATGGGCGGCGTCCCCGGCGTCAAGCCTGCCGACGTCGTGGTGATCGGCGCGGGCACGGCCGGCTACAACGCCGCCCGCGTCGCCAACGGCATGGGCGCGATGGTCACCGTGCTGGATGTCAACATCAACAAGCTCCGCCAGATCGACGCGGAGTTCGGCGGTCGCGTCCGGACCCGCTACTCGTCGACCCTCGACCTTGAGGATGCGGCAGTCAACGCCGACCTGCTGATCGGGGCCGTGCTGGTGCCCGGCGCCAAGGCACCCAAGTTGATTCCGAACTCGCTGGTAGCGCGGATGAAGAAGGGTGCCGTGCTGGTGGACATCTCCATCGACCAGGGCGGCTGCTTCGAGGACTCCCGGCCGACCACGCACACGTCGCCGACGTTCACCGTCCACGACACGGTGTTCTACTGCGTCGCGAACATGCCCGGCGCCGCGCCCCGCACGTCGACCTACGCGCTGACCAACGCGACCATGCCCTACGTGCTCAAGCTCGCCGACCTGGGTTGGCAAGCGGCCTGCCTCTCGGATTCCGCACTGGCTAAAGGCCTTTCGACTCACGAAGGCGCGCTGCTGGCAGATCACGTGGCCGCCGACCTCGACCTGCCGTTCACCGACCCGGCGAGCGTGCTCGGCTAACCGAATCACAACCGACGCTGGCCACCTGCCCACCATGCAGGTGGCCAGTGTCGCGTCGGGGGCCGTTGGGCCGGACCTACAGCGACCACACGTCCGGCGCCAGGGCGGCAACGATGTCGGCCGCCGGTCCCGCCTGGGCCGCCCGGTAGGCCGTCCCCGCCCACAGGTTTGTTCCGTGGGGGTCGTCCGCCTCGATCGCCGCCGCCCGGATGGGCTTGGTCATCTGATTGACCTCCGGATAGCCGAGCGGCGCGACCCGGTCAAGCAGTCGAGTGAAGTTGTTCGCCAGCCCTCGCGCATAGCGGCCGGAGAAAGCACGGGTGACTAGCGTGGAGTCGAACTCCGGGTTCTTCAGGGCAACTCGGTGCACCGAGCTGGTACCCGCTTCATCAGCAAGCAACAGCGCCGTCCCCACCTGTGCAGCAACCGCTCCCCTGCGCAGCACGGCTGCCACTTCGTCGGCGGTACCAAGACCGCCCGCCGCGATCAGCGGCACATCGTGGGTACGGCCGATGTGATCGAGTAGTTGGTGCAGGGACTCCTCGCCCGGCTCCGTATCCGGCGCGAACGTACCGCGATGCCCGCCCGCGCCGGGGCCCTGAACCACCAGGTTGTCAGCGCCGGCCGCGATGGCCACCCCGGCCTCATAAGCCGACGTCACCGTGACCGAAACCAACAAACCCAGCGCACTGAGCTGGCGGACCACATCGGGCGGCGGCGCACCGAAGGTGAACGACACCAGCTCCGGACGAATGTCGGCCACGACTTCGAGCTTGCGTTCCCACTCGTCGTCATCACCGTGAATGGGTTGTCCCACCTCGACGTGGTAGTACTCGGCGACCTCCGCGAGTTCTTCTGCGTAGTACTCCAGCTGCAACCAGTCGGCGACGCTGGGCTGGGGCACAAAGATATTGGCTCCGATCGGGCCGGTGGTGGCGGCCCGCGCAGCGGAGATGTCATCGGCGAACTGGTCGGCGGTCCGATACCCGCCAGCGACGAAGCCCAGCCCGCCCGCGTTCGACACGGCCGCGGCCAAGGCCGGGGTTCCTGGGCCGCCCGCCATCGGAGCACCCACGATGGGTACCGCGATGTCCCAGAAACCCAGTACCATCGACCTAATTTACCATCGCTCGAAGTTGTTGCGGCAGCTGTCGTTTCGAGGTATACGGGCCGAGAACCGCGGCGCCGTATCGTTTCACCAGCAGCCGGCGGGCCAGTGCGTTGACCTCGTCGACCGTGACCCGATCGATTTGCTGCAAAGTGTGTTCGATAGCGCGGTGCTTGCCGTAGTTCAATTCGCTGCGGCCGATGCGGCTCATTCGCGAGCTGGAATCCTCTAGCCCCAGCACCAGCCCGCCACGCAGCGAACCCTTGGCAATACGGCATTCGGACTCGGTGATGCCGTCGCGTGCCACCGCCTCCAGCACCTCTCTGGTCACGCGCATCACTTCGGCGAAACGTTCCGGAAGACAGGCGGCATACACCGACAGCGCTCCACTGTCAGCGAAGATGTCCAGCGCCGAATAGACCGAATAGGCAAGACCGCGGGACTCGCGGATCTCCTGGAACAGCCGCGAGCTCAATCCGCCGCCGAGCGCGGTATGCAGCACCGACAAAGCCCAGCGGTGCTCCCAGCCACGTCCGGGCGTGCGGACTCCCAACGACACGTGGGTCTGTTCGGCTTCCCGGTCCGCCAGCACCAGCTGCGGGGTGCCGTTGACCCGGCCCGTGCCTTTGCGCGGGGCGACGGGCCGGCGGCCGCGGACCAAGCGTGGCCCGAAGTGCTCGCGCACCAACCCGACCACCTGGTTGTGGTCGACATTGCCGGCTACCGCGACGACCATCCGATCCGGTGTGTAGCGGCGCATGTGAAACGAGTGCAGCTGGGCTCGCGTCATCGCCGAGACGGATTGCGTACTGCCGATCACCGGCCGGCCGACCGGATGGTCACCGTACATGGCCGTCAAGAACATGTCCGCCAGTGCGTCCTCGGGGTCATCGTCGCGCATCGCGATCTCCTCGAGAACGACGTCACGTTCCAGCTCGACATCGTCGGCGGCGCAGCGTCCGTTGAGCACCACGTCGGCCACCAGTTCCACGGCCAGCTCTAGGTCGTTGTCGAGCACGTGCGCGTAGTAGCAGGTGTGCTCCTTGGCGGTGAACGCGTTGAGCTCCCCACCGACGGCGTCCATCGCCTGAGCGATGTCCACCGCGGTGCGGGTCGGGGTCGACTTGAAGAGCAGGTGCTCGAGGAAGTGCGCGGCACCGGCCACCGTCGTGCCCTCGTCCCGCGACCCGACCCCTACCCAGACCCCGACCGACGCGGAGCGCACCGCAGGCAGGTATTCGGTGACGACCCGCAGACCGCCCGGCAGTGTGGTGCGGCGCAGTGCCGGGACGGCCGCAGGGTCAGCTGCTTGCCGTGGCGGCATCGGCCGGCGCCGGGGAATCGGCGGCCGCCGCAGCGGCTGAATCGTCGTCCTCGGCCACCAACACCAGCGAGATCTTGCCGCGCTTGTCGATGTCGGCGATCTCCACCCGCAGCTTGTCGCCGACATTGACGACGTCCTCGACCTTGGCGATGCGCTTGCCCTTGCCCAGCTTGGAGATGTGCACCAGGCCATCGCGACCGGGCAGCAGCGACACAAAGGCACCGAAGTCGGTCGTCTTGACCACCGTGCCCAGGAACCGCTCACCAACGGTAGGCAGTTGCGGGTTGGCGATGGCGTTGATCTTGTCGATGGCAGCCTGAGCCGACGGCCCGTCGGTGGCGCCGACGAACACGGTGCCATCGTCCTCGATGGAGATTTGCGCGCCGGTCTCCTCGGTGATCGAGTTGATGACCTTGCCCTTGGGCCCGATCACCTCACCGATCTTGTCCACCGGAACCTTGATGGTGGTCACCCGAGGCGCGTACGGGCTCATCTCGTCGGGCGTGTCAATGGCCTCGGCCATGACCTCGAGGATGGTCAGGCGCGCATCCTTCGCCTGGGCCAGCGCACCGGCCAGAACCTGCGACGGGATCCCATCGAGCTTGGTGTCCAGCTGCAGTGCAGTGACGAAGTCCTTGGTTCCGGCGACCTTGAAGTCCATGTCACCGAACGCGTCTTCGGCGCCCAGGATGTCGGTCAAGGTGACGAAACGGCGCTCGGTCTTGCCGTCCACCTCGACATCGTCGGACACCAGGCCCATGGCGATACCGGCCACCGGCGCCTTCAACGGCACGCCGGCGTTGAGCAGCGCCAGCGTCGAAGCGCACACCGACCCCATCGAGGTCGAGCCGTTGGAACCCAGCGCTTCGGATACCTGGCGAATGGCGTACGGGAATTCCTCAACGCTGGGCAGCACCGGCATCAGCGCCCGCTCCGCCAGCGCACCGTGCCCGATCTCCCGTCGCTTGGGCGAACCGACCCGGCCGGTCTCACCAGTGGAGAACGGCGGGAAGTTGTAGTGGTGCATGTACCGCTTGGTGGTCTCCGGCCCCAGCGAGTCGATCTGCTGCGCCATCTTGACCATGTCGAGCGTGGTCACGCCGAGAATCTGGGTCTCACCGCGCTCGAATAGCGCGCTGCCGTGGGCCCGCGGAACCAGGGCGACTTCGGCCGACAATGCGCGGATGTCGGTGATGCCGCGGCCGTCGATGCGGAAGTGATCGGTGACGATGCGCTGCCGTACCAGCTTCTTGGTCAGCGAGCGAAACGCGGCGCCGATCTCTTTTTCCCGGCCCTCGTAGGTGTCGGCCAGCCGTTCGAGCACCTCGGCCTTGATTTCCTCGGTGCGCTGGTTTCGTTCGGCCTTACCACCGATGGTCAACGCCGCGGCCAGTCCATCGGTAGCCACCGAGGACACCGCGTAGTAGACGTCGTCGCCGTATTCGGGGAACACCGGATATTCGGCACCGGTCTTGGCGGTGGCCCCAGATGCGTCGGCCAGCTCCTGCTGCGCGGTGCACAGCGCCGCGATGAACGGCTTGGCCGCTTCCAGACCCTGCGCGACCACGCTCTCGGTCGGCGCCGGGGCGCCACCCTCAACCAGCTCGATGACCTTGTCGGTGGCCTCGGCCTCGACCATCATGATCGCGACGTCGGGCGTGCCGTCTTCCTCGGTGCCGACAATCCGTCCGGCAACCACCATGTCGAACACGGCGCGCTCGAGCTGCTCGACGTTGGGGAATGCGACCCACTGGCCGTCGATGAGGGCCACCCGCACGCCCCCGACGGGACCGGAGAACGGCAGCCCGGCCAGTTGGGTCGAGGCCGACGCGGCGTTGATCGCCACCACGTCGTACAGGTCGTTGGGGTCCAGGCTCAGGATCGTCACCACGACCTGGATCTCGTTGCGCAGTCCGTTGACGAACGACGGCCGCAGCGGGCGGTCGATGAGCCGGCAGGTCAGGATCGCATCGGTGGAGGGGCGGCCCTCACGACGGAAGAACGAACCGGGGATGCGGCCGGCGGCATACATCCGCTCTTCGACATCGACGGTCAGCGGAAAGAAGTCGAAATGCTCTTTGGGGTTCTTGCTGGCGGTGGTCGCCGACAGCAACATGTTCTCGTCGTCGAGGTATGCGACCACCGAGCCGGCAGCCTGCTGGGCCAATCGGCCAGTCTCGAAACGGATGGTGCGGGTGCCGAAGCTCCCGTTGTCGATGGTGGCGGTTGCTTCGAACACGCCTTCTTCAGTTTCAGCTACAGACATAACGTCCGTGCGGCCCTCTCTGGGTTATTCAGCTGTTTCGCGGCGTCACACGCAACCCGATGAGTTTGCAGGACTCCTCGCGGACCCAGATGGGCCGGCCTGGATGCGGCTACGGCCGTCGATCGAAGCGGCCGGACTTTCCCCAGATCCGGGGTGCCCGGCAGCCACTACCGAAGACCGCCCGATACAGGCAGGGCTGCTCCCTCGGACATACGTAGCGACTCGCTGGAACGGCGCACGCGGATCTGCGTGAACCGCACCACAGTGCCTGGGCCGAATGGGCCCAGAACTTCCTCACTGTACACCGGCCAATTCGCCACGATGCCCGGCCATGATGGGAACCTGTCGACGATTATCGAGGGCTCCGGTTCTAAGCCAATTCCAGTTCCGTGAAATCGTCGGCGACCTTCTCGAGCTCGCCCAACTCGTGGTCCCAGCAGAAGACCTCGTCGCGCAATGCCGAACCATTCACACCAGGCAACAAGACGAGCCGGTCGCCGCAACCGTTGGCCCCAATGGCGACGGCGTTGACCGGAAAGCCGAACCATTCCTTGGAGCTTGCCGTCTCGCGGACAATGTCATTGCAGGTCCGCTTCAGCCGCTGTTTGTCGCTCGTGTCGAAGAAGGGGTGCAAGTCCCAGACGTCCGACGACGTCTCGACAGCCCCACCGTTATCGGCCATCATCTTCGCCCGGAACGCCGCGGGGAAGGTAACTCCGAGCTTCTCCTCGGTGTCGAGGATGTACTTCTCAGCGACCGGGAAGGGCATCAACTTCTCCTGATGGAACGATCAAATTCTCCTGATGGAACGATCAAACTCACCCACTACGTCTGGGAACTGCCGCCGACGTCCTCCACACAGACAACGAACCGCCGTTCGGTGTAGGTGTAGCCCACACCGCTGGCGCACTGATCCACGGTGACCGGGGATGCGACATCTTGGAGAATCTGGGTGGCCCGTTGCCGGTGCGGCGCCGACGCGTCGTTGCAGCCCACTCGAAACGGGTCGGTCTTGTGGTCCGGGTCGACACTCATACAACTGCCCAGCACCCAGTCGACGTCCAGGCACAGGGTGCTGTTTGCGCCGCCCAGCACGTTGCGGCTGGAGTACGACGAATCCACGTCGGCCGGGCACTCCGTGTGGTCGGTCCCATCCTTGGCGACGGCAACGACCTTGAAGTTGGAGTCCTCGCTGCCGCACGCAGCCTTGGTGGCCTGCGGCCGGTCCGGCGGTCCGGCAAGTTTGAGGCAGTCACCCACCGCCAGGTCGGCGGCCTTGGTGGTTGACGAGCAACCCACCAAGACGCCGGATGCCGGCACCGCCAGAACCATCAGCACGGCCAAGAACAAGGCGCGCATCGCGCCGGGGGTCAGCGACGCAGGCCCAGACGCTCAATGAGCGAGCGATAGCGCTGCACATCGATCTGGGAGATGTACTTGATCAGCCGGCGCCGGCGCCCCACCAGGAGCAGCAGTCCACGCCGCGAGTGGTGGTCGTGCTTGTGCACCTTGAGGTGCTCGGTGAGGTCAGAGATCCGCTTGGTCAGCAGCGCAATCTGCGCCTCCGGGGATCCGGTGTCGGTCTCATGAAGACCGTAGGAATTCAGAATTTCCTTTTTCTGCTCGGCAGTCAGCGCCACGAAACATC
This sequence comes from Mycobacterium pseudoshottsii JCM 15466, assembly GCF_003584745.1. NCBI lineage: Bacteria > Bacillati > Actinomycetota > Actinomycetes > Mycobacteriales > Mycobacteriaceae > Mycobacterium > Mycobacterium pseudoshottsii. Next base: position 2,109,405 of record NZ_AP018410.1, on the reverse strand, counting down.
TCCATCAATTGGTCCGCGATCAGGGATTAGCCGGCGCGGCCACCGCGAACCGCAGCACGCGCCGATGTCGTCGGGCAGTCTAGCAGCGGTGTGGCCGACAGACACAAACGCCGCGGGTCAGCCGGTCGACAGCAGGACCCGGGTCCGTTCGGTATCCGCCCCGATCTCGGCGACCAATTCGGGCACGGAAGCGAATTTCTTCTGGCCTCGGATGCGGGCAACAAAGTCCAGCGCCACGTGCTGACCGTAGAGGTCCGCGGCGGTGTCCAGGACAAACGCCTCGACCGTGCGGGTGCGTCCGGAGAACGTCGGGTTGGTCCCGACCGAGACGGCCGCCTGGTAACGCTCCCCCGGTATGACCGCGCCGGTCACCGGGCCGTGTCCCAGGACGGTGAACCAGGCGGCGTAGACCCCGTCGGCCGGTATGGCCGAATACATCGGCGGCGCAACGTTAGCGGTGGGGAACCCCAGTTCGGCGCCACGCCCGTAGCCGCGGACCACGACGCCCTCGACACGATGCGGGCGGCCCAGGGCTTCGGTGGCCGCCATGACATCACCGGCGTCCACACACGACCGGATGTAGGTGGACGAGAACGTCACGGTCTCGTTGCTGTGGTGCTCGGACACCAGCGACATGGCCTCCACGGCGAACCCGAATCGCTCGCCGGCGTGGCGCAGGGTGTCGACGCTGCCGGCCGCCTTCTTGCCGAAGGTGAAGTTCTCACCGACCACGACCTCGACCACGTGCAGGTGCTCGACCAGCAGTTCGTGGATGAAGCGATCCGGTGTGAGCTTCATGAAATCGGTGGTGAACGGCATCACCAGGAACACGTCGATGCCCAGCTCTTCGACCAATTCAGCGCGACGGGTCAGCGTCGTCAGCTGCGCCGGGTGGCTGCCGGGGTAGACCACTTCCATCGGGTGTGGATCGAAGGTCATCATCACGGTCGGCACGCCGCGCGCCCTGCCGGCCTTCACGGCGTGCGCGATCAACTCGGCATGCCCGCGGTGCACACCGTCGAATACCCCGACGGTGAGCACGCACCTGCCCCAGTCCGTGGGGATCTCGTCCTGGCCACGCCACCGCTGCACAACCGCAAGCCTACGGCGCGATGGGACCGCGGCGTACAGCATCGCTGGGGTTGGCGGGTCTTGCCGGCACTGTCCGAGCGGGTTCGGCGCGCGCTCGGACGGTCATCGGGGTCCACCGGGACACGCTCGTTTGGCGGGCTGGACCGCCGATCAGGCGTGGGTTGCCTAAACTTTCTCCTTGTGAGGGCTGACGAGGAGCCTGGCGGTCTCACCACGGTTGCCCAGGACTATCTGAAAGTCATTTGGGCGGCGCAGGAGTGGTCGCGGGAAAGGGTCAGCACCAAGATGCTGGCGGAGAAGATCGGCGTGTCGGCCAGCACCGCTTCGGAGTCGATACGCAAACTAGCCGAGCAGGGCTTGGTCGACCACGAAAAGTACGGTGCAGTGACCCTGACCGACTCGGGGCGGCGAGCCGCGCTGACGATGGTGCGCCGGCACCGGCTCTTGGAAACCTTCCTGGTCAATGAGCTCGGCTACGGCTGGGATGAGGTGCACGACGAGGCCGAGGTGCTCGAGCACGCGGTATCGGATCGCCTGGTGGCCCGGATCGACGCGAAGCTGGGCTTCCCGCGGCGGGATCCCCATGGTGATCCCATTCCCGCCTCCGACGGGCAAGTGCCCACCCCACCGGCCCGCCAGCTGTGGGCCTGTCGGGATGGTGACACCGCGACCGTGGCACGCATATCCGATGCCGACCCGGAGATGCTGCGGTATTTCGACAGTGTCGGGATCAACCTCGACTCGCAGCTGCGGGTCCTGACCCGGCGTGAGTTCGCCGGCATGATCTCGGTGGCGATCGAATCGGCCGACGGCGCCGCGAACACGGTCGATTTGGGGAGCCCCGCGGCGCGAGCGATCTGGGTGGTGGCCTGATCGGTCTGATCCGACCTCAGCCAAGAAGGCCCTTGGCGATGTGAGTTACCTGGACCTCATTGCTTCCGGCATAGATCATCAGCGACTTTGCATCGCGCGCAAGCTGTTCCACCCGGTACTCGGCCATGTAGCCGTTGCCGCCAAATAACTGGACGGCCTCCATCGCGACGTCGGTGGCGGCTTCGGAGGAGTACAGCTTGATCGCCGACGCTTCGGCCAGTGTCGGTTCCCTGCCCGCCTTGAACTTCTCGAGTGTCTGAAAGACCATGTTCTCGACGTTGATTCGGGCCACCTCCATCTTGGCCAGCTTGAGCTGGATCAGTTGGAACTGCCCGATGTTCTTGCCCCACAACGTACGAGTCTTTGCGTAGTCCACGCACAATCGGTGACATTCGTTGATGATGCCCAGCGCCATCAGCGCCACCCCGAGACGTTCCACGGCGAAATTGGCACGGGCGCTCTCACGTCCGTCACCGTCGCCGTGGTGTTCACTCTCGCCGAGCAGACGGTCCGGAGTCAGCCGCACGTTGTCGAAGAACAACTCACCGGCCGGCGAGGACATCATGCCCATTTTCTTGAATGGCTTGCCTTGCGTGAGGCCTGCCATACCCGATTCGAGCACAAAGATGAGTACCGGCCGGTCCCGCCGGTCCGAGGACGTGGCTCCGGCCTCGTCGAGTTTGGCGTACACCAACAACACGTCGGCGTAAGGACCGTTGGTGATGAAAGTCTTCTGACCGTTGAGGATGTAGTCGGCGCCGTCACGTTTGACGTGAGTCTTCATGCCGCCGAACGCATCCGAGTCGGAATCCGGCTCGGTGATCGCCCAGGCCGCGATCTTTTCCAGCGTCATCAACTCGGGCAACCAGCGCTGCTTCTGCGCCAGCGTGCCGCGGCTCATGATGGTCGCCGCGCCCAATCCAAGGCTCACCGCGACCGTGCTCAGCAAGCCGATGCTGACTCCGGCGAGCTCGGACACCAGCACCGCGGCCCATCGACGCCTGGGGCCCCAGGCCACCCGAACCGCTGGTTCGGTGCCGCTTTTCGCCTTGGTTGGCGCGCTCGGCGTCCAATATCGACTTGACCGATTCGGCGGCCAGCACATCCAAACCGAACTGACTGAACAGCTTGCGCATGATCGGATACGGCGATAGCGCACCGGTTTCCAGTTCATCCAGATTTGGCCGAATCTCCCTGTCGATGAATTGACGAACCGCGTCGCGCATCATCAGATCTGTGTCGGACCACTCGATCATCGGAGCCGCCTCGCCGCCCGCTCGCCGCTCAGCGTTCGGCGCGCTGGTAGGCGGTGACCACGGCGGCGCCACCGAGCCCGATATTGTGCTGTAGCGCGGCCGTGACGTTGTCGACCTGCCTCCTGTCGGCGGTGCCACGAAGCTGCCAGGTGAGTTCGCAGCACTGGGCCAGACCGGTCGCACCGAGCGGATGCCCCTTGGAGATCAGCCCACCCGAAGGGTTGACCACCCAACGTCCGCCGTAGGTGGTGTCGCCGTTGTCGATCAGTTTGGGCGCCTCACCTTGGCCACACAGGCCCAGCGCTTCGTAGAGCAACAACTCGTTGGCCGAGAAGCAGTCGTGCAGCTCGATCACTTGAAAGTCTTCGGGGCCAAGTCCAGATTGTTGGTAAACGCGCTGTGCCGCTTGAACATTCATGTCGTATCCGATGAGGTTCTTGGCGCTGCCGTCGAAGGTCGACGCGAAGTCGGTGGTCATGGCCTGGCCGACGATCTCGACCGCTCGCCCGGCCAGCCCGTGGCTGTCGACGAAGGATTCCGACGCCAGGATCGCCGCCCCCGAGCCGTCTGAGGTCGGCGAACACTGCAGCTTGGTGAGTGGTTCGTAGATCATCCGCGACGCCAGGATGTCGTCGAGCGTGTAGGCCTCCTGGAACTGCGCGAACGGGTTGTTGACCGAATGCTTGTGGTTCTTGAAGCCAATCTTGGCGAAGTGCTCGGCCGTGCTGCCGTACTGCTGCATGTGTTCGCGTCCGGCGGCCCCAAACATCCAGGGAGCCACCGGAAACGCGAATTCGGCTATTTGGGCCAGCGCCTTGACGTGTTTGTCCATCGGTTGCGTGCGGTCGTCGTAGGACGAGGACAGCGAGCCCGGCTTCATCTTCTCGAAGCCCAGCGCGACGGTGCAGTCGGCGAGTCCGCCGCGGATCGCCTGTGCCGCCAGGAACAACGCGGTGGAACCGGTGGAGCAGTTGTTGTTGACGTTGACGACCGGAATGCCCGTCATACCCAGCTCGTAGACCGCCCGCTGACCCGACGTCGACTCTCCATAGACATAGCCGACGTAGGCGTGCTCGACTTCGCGGTACTCGATGCCGGCGTCATTGAGCGCGTTGGTTCCCGACTCGCGCGCCATGTCGGGATAATCCCAGCCTTCACGACAACCCGGCTTCTCAAACTTCGTCATGCCGACGCCGATGACAAAAACCCTGTTCGACCCGTTGTTAGGCATCTTTACCCCTACTACCCTTCCAGGCCCCCCTTAGCGGCTGAAAGGCCGGAACGACCCCTCTTGCACAGTGTGCAACCCGGCCGCATCGACTTTAGGGGCGGGTCCCCTACATCGTCGCCGGGCGGATCACCACCACCGACTTGGTGCGGCGCCCCTCGTCGCGCAACAGCGCAATCACCCGGCCATCGGCATCGCTGGCGGCGTAGATGCCGTCGATTCCGGCCGGTTCAAGGGGACGACCGTTGCCCACGGACTGAGATTCGTCGACGGTGAGGTCGCGGCGCGGAAACATCAGCAGGCAGGCCTGATCGAGGGTCAGGCTCAGCGCCGGCCGCTCGGCCAGCTCGTCGAGTGACGCGGCCTGGGACAGGTCGAAGTGACTAACGCGAGTGCGCCGCAGCGACGTCAAATGGCCGCCCACATCGAGCGCCGCACCAAGATCGCGCGCCAGGGCGCGGATGTAGGTCCCTGACGAGCAGTCGACTTCGACGTCGATATCGATCACATCGGCGCCGCGCCGAAGATCCATCAGCTCGAATCGGTCGATGCGCACCGGGCGCGCCGCAAGCTCGACCGTCTGGCCTTCCCGGGCCAGTTGATACGCGCGCCGGCCGTCCACCTTGATCGCGCTGACCGCCGACGGAACTTGTCTGATGTCGCCAGTCAAATCCAAGATCGCCGCCGCGATTGCCTCGGGTGCGACATGTTCGGCGGACACCGAGGCCAGCGGCTCGCCTTCGGCGTCCTCGGTGGAGGTCGTCTGGCCCAACCGGATGGTGGCGGCGTACGACTTCGACGTGGCGGTCAGCAGGCCAAGGATCTTGGTGGCACGCTCGATGCCGATCACCAGCACACCGGTGGCCATCGGGTCCAGGGTTCCCGCGTGGCCGACCCGGCGGGTGCCAAAGATCCTGCGGCAGCGCCCAACCACGTCGTGGCTGGTCATTGCGCCCGGCTTGTCGACCACAACGATGCCCGGGCCAAAGCCGGGACCGGCGTTCTGCCGGCTCATAGCACGATCGCGGTCAGCACCAGCCCGCGCTCAACCGACCATCGACCGTGAAGTGTCGTCAGGGGCGGGCCCCACAGCGCACTCGGATCGATCAAGATGCGGGAGACAAAGCGGCCGGTCCGCCCCGAGTCGTCGGCCTCGAACGTGATGTGCGCGTCCTCGAATCCCAGCCACCGATTGGTCAGCGGAAACCATACTTTGTAGGTTGCTTCCTTGGCGCAGAACAGTATTCGGTCCCAGTGCAGGCCGTCCGGCATTGCCGACGGTATCTCGTCGCGCTCTTCGGGCAGGCTGATCGCATCGAGCACGCCGTTGGGCAACACGTCATGCGGTTCGGCGTCGATGCCCACCGAACGCACCGCGGCGCTGCGACCGACCACGGCACCGCGGTAGCCCGAGCAGTGGGTGAGGCTACCCACCACGCCGTCGGGCCAGCACGGTTGCCCCTTGTCGCCCTTGAGAATCGGCACCGGCGGCACACCGAGGTCGCCCAACGCGACGCGAGCACAGTGGCGGACGGTGATGAACTCGTTGCGCCGCTTGGCAACCGACCTGGCGATCAGTGGTTCCTCTTCGGGCAGCGGCACCAGGCCGGGCGGGTCCGAGTACAGCTCCGCATACGCCAGATCATCGACCACGGTGCCGGGTAGAACCGACGACACCAACATGCTGATTGTCACCGCTCCTGCCGCTGCCGCAGTCTTTCCCGGAACTTGGTGGCCTGCGCCCTCATCTCCGGAGTGATCACGAAATGACCGCCGAAGTCGTTGAGGTACCCCGGCGCGTACTGGGGGTCCGGCAACACCTGACGCAGCCAGCTGTAGGGCTTGCGTCGACGCCATTCCCGCGGGTAGCCCACCGACACCTCTTCAAAGCGCACGCCGTCATGCCATGTGGTGCGCGGGATGTGCAGATGGCCGTAGACCGAACACAGCGCGTTGTAGCGGGTATGCCAGTCGGCCGTCTTAGTGGTTCCACACCACATCGAGAATTCCGGGTAGAACATCGCGTCACACGGTTCGCGCAGCAGCGGGAAGTGATTCACCAGCACGGTGGGCTGCATCCAGTCGAGCTGTTCGAGACGGGCGCGGGTAGCGGCAACCCGCTCGCGGCACCAGGCATCCCGGGTGGCATAGGGCTCGGGCGAGAGCAGGAATTCGTCGGTGGCCACCACATTGCGTTGCTTGGCGATGGCCATACCCTCGGCTTTGGTGGTCGCGCCGCTGGGCAGAAACGAGTAGTCGTACAGCAAGAACATCGGCACGATGGTGGCCGGGCCACCCCGTTCGGTCCATACCGGGAAGGGGTGCTCGGGTGTCACCACGCCCATTTCGTCGCACATGTTGACCAGGTAGTCATAGCGCGCCCGGCCAAAAATCTGCATCGGATCGCGGGTGGTGGTCCAAAGCTCATGGTTTCCGGGCACCCAGATCACCTTTGCGAATCGCCGCCGCAGCAAGTCCAGCGACCAACGAATCTCGTCGGTGCGCTCGGCAACGTCGCCGGCGACGATCAGCCAGTCCTCTGGCGAGGAGGGGTACAGCGACTCGGTGACCGGCTTGTTGCCCATATGACCGGTGTGCAGATCGGAGACAGCCCACAACGTCGGCTGCGCCCCGCCGGTCGATTCGTGTCCTGTCACGACTCACCAGCCTAACGACCCGGTGAAGTGGAGACGAAATCCTTGGGTCCCGCACACCTCGGGCGCAGCGGCGGGGTTCAAGGCCCCAGGCTAAGGGGTCGGCGGTGGGCTGGGTGTGTCGGTCTCACTGATCCGGCAGTCCGACTGCGCCGTGAGCGATGAGGCCACCTGGGTGCCCAGTTTGAACTCGACGCCCCCGTGCCCAGCGAGGTAGACGTCATGGTCACCCGGCTTGTCCTTCATCACCCCAAAGGTGGTGGCACCGAACTGCTGCCCACCATCTTTGACAATCCGAACAGCCTGCGGCCACTTGTCGTCGGGAATCGGCCCGCTGAATCCGACCATGAAATACGCCGTTCTGGCCCTGGTCCACTCGTAATCGCCTCCACACCCATTCCAGCTGTCCACATCCATCGACCAGGTCAACCCCGGCACCAGGGCCGCGATCGCATCGGCCATCCGGGTCACCGCGGCGCGGTACTGATCCTTGGCCGCCTCCAACGAAGGCTTGGCCCGCAACGGGTTCTCCAGTTCAGCAACCTTCTCCGGACTCAACGGGCCCTCCTGCTCACCACCACGCCCAAGACCACCAGAACCACTGGAACCACATCCCAGCACCAGCACACAAACCAGCGCCAGCAACCCCACCAGCCGCCACCGCATCAATACCCCCCTTCACACCGCTGCGGCAGGCGCCGACAAGCACCGTCCGGCAACCGGCTACGGGGGCGGCGGTGGGCTGGGTGTGTCGGTTTCACTGATCCGGCAGTCCGACTGCGCCGTGAGCGATGAGGCCACCTGGGTGCCCAGTTTGAACTCGACGCCCCCGTGCCCAGCGAGGTAGACGTCATGGTCACCCGGCTTGTCCTTCATCACCCCAAAGGTGATGGCGCCGAACTGCTGCCCACCATCTTTGACAATCCGAACAGCCTGCGGCCACTTGTCGTCGGGAATCGGCCCGCTGAATCCGACCATGAAATACGCCATTTTGGCGTTGGTCCAGACGTACTCGCCACCGCAATGATTCCAGCTGTCCACATCCATCGACCAGGTCAACCCCGGCACCAGAGCCGCGATCGCATCGGCCATCCGGGTCACCGCCGCGCGGTACTGATCCTTGGCCGCCTCCAACGAAGGCTTGGCCCGCAACGGGTTCTCCAGTTCAGCAACCTTCTCCGGACTCAACGGGCCCTCCTGCTCACCACCACGCCCAAGACCACCAGAACCACTGGAACCACATCCCAGCACCAGCACACAAACCAGCGCCAGCAACCCCACCAGCCGCCACCGCATCAATACCCCCCTTCACACCGCTGCGGCAGGCGCCGACAAGCACCGTCCGGCAACCGGCTACGGGGGCGGCGGTGGGCTGGGTGTGTCGGTTTCACTGATCCGGCAGTCCGACTGCGCCGTGAGCGATGAGGCCACCTGGGTGCCCAGTTTGAACTCGACGCCCCCGTGCCCAGCGAGGTAGACGTCATGGTCACCCGGCTTGTCCTTCATCACCCCAAAGGTGATGGCGCCGAACTGCTGCCCACCATCTTTGACAATCCGAACAGCCTGCGGCCACTTGTCGTCGGGAATCGGCCCGCTGAATCCGACCATGAAATACGCCATTTTGGCGTTGGTCCAGACGTACTCGCCACCGCAATGATTCCAGCTGTCCACATCCATCGACCAGGTCAACCCCGGCACCAGAGCCGCGATCGCATCGGCCATCCGGGTCACCGCCGCGCGGTACTGATCCTTGGCCGCCTCCAACGAAGGCTTGGCCCGCAACGGGTTCTCCAGTTCAGCAACCTTCTCCGGACTGAACGGGCCCTCCTGCTCACCACCACGCCCAAGACCACCAGAACCACTGGAACCGCACCCCAGCACCAGCACACAAACCAGCGCCAACAACCCCACCAGCCGCCACCGCATCAATGCCCTCCCGCCAATACGTGGCCGGGCGCTGCCGGCATCCCGCCGCCCAGAACCGGCGGAAGCAACGGCGCGCCGACCTTATTGTCCGGCAGCCCAGCGGCGATCGCCGCCAGGTTATAGCCCGACATCCGCAGCTGTGGCTGCCCGGCGGCATCTTGGAAGACTCGCGGATAATCACCATGGGCATACACCCCGTCCCGCCAGATCCCACCGGGATCGAAACCGGCCTGTGACGACAACTCCGTCAAGCCGGGAGTCAGATACGGGTCCGGCCCCCAACCGTGCAGCGGGGCCAGCGGGGCCACCACGCCGGTGATCAAATCGTGCGGCGCCTGCATGACATAAGCATGCCCGTGCTCGAGTCCCAGTTGAGCCGGGCTGTAGAGCTCCAGGCCGGGTGAACCGTAGAACACGACATCGTTGACGGGATGCGCGCCATGGGCGTTGAGGTCCTGCAGGGCCAGCGACGCCGTCAACGAGCCATAGGAGTGCCCCAACACGGTGAGGTGGCCGGAGGGGTTATTGGCGCGCACCTGCTGCAAATACCTGGACAAATCGCCGGCGCCCGCACGTGCCTGCCCATCGGTCATGGTCTGCCACAGGTCACCCGCAGTTGCGGTGTCGAGCGGGTTGGGGGGCGGCTCATAGCCCATCCAGGCGATCGCGGCGACCGACGTCGGTTTGCCGGCATTCTTCAACTGCCGCATTTCTTCGCTTTGTAGATTCCGCGCCTCTGTGACCATGCCCGGCAGGGTGCCCCGGGTGGTGGAACCGACTCCGGGCACGGTCACCGAAACATTGGCTGCGGTGTCCGGATTACCCACAGCCACCGCAGCCAGCACCTGCTGGTGCGGGTCGTCCGGAACCCGCAACTGGGCCAGGTAGGTTTCCGGGGCGTTTCGCAGTGCCTGATCAACAGCATCTAGATCGCCCAGCCGGCCCTTGGCGGCGGTCAGCTGATCGCCAAGGGCGGCGAGCTGGCCCATCGCATCGCTGTCGAGGATGCCGTTGTTGTAGTCGCTGGCGGCCCGCGCCGCCAGCTGGTCATAGCGCCCCTGCAACTGCCCAATCCGGGCTCGCAGCTTGGCGCGTTCCTCACGCAACAGCTCCTCGTTGGCATCGCTGGCCCGCTGAGTCGGTGTCAGTCCCTCGGGTCCGACCGGCGCACCGGCCTCGGCCGGGATGGGCGAATCACCGTCGGCCATGTTGACCGCTGACGCCAATTCCTCGTCGATGGTGTTCGCCTCAACCACAATCGCCCCCAGGTCAGCCTGCAGCTCGGCTTGCTTGGCAAGCACCCGCGCCCATTCGGACTCGGTGTGGCGCAAGCCCGCAATCGGCACCACCCGGCTGCTCAGCGCATCGATCTGCAGTTCGGCGGCCGCGGCGGCATTGCGCAACGCGGCCAACTCCGATTGGACCTTCACAATCCCATCAGCGGCCCGATCCGCCGCCCTCGCAACTGCCAACGCTTCATTACCGTGGGCGTCGAGATCGCGGCGAAGTCCCGCGTTCTGATGCGCGGCAGCCTCGGCGGTCTTGCCACGGGAGTTGGCAAAAATCGACAGCGTGGCCAGCTGACGCGACACCTCCAAGCTCACCTGGACTCGGGCGGTGGCCGCGTGGAACACCTCCCGAACCGCTTGCGCGTCCCACCGATCGATATCGGCGACCGTCAGCGACATCGATCAAAACCAACGCCCACTTGGGCGAGCGCGCGGGCCCGCTCCTCCTCCGCCGCCGCATGCGCGACGGCGGCTTGATGCAGGCCGCGTGCATGATCGCCGATTCTGCTCAACAACGCCCTCGACATTTCCAACCAGTCGTCCATGGCGGCATTGAGAGCCAGCGCCGACGCGCCCTGCCACCCGGACTGAGCGGCCTGGATCCGATGATCGGACGACAAATGTCCGGCCGCCAAGTCCTCCCCCTGCCCGGTGACATGCGCCGCTGAGCGCACCCATTGCTCCGGGTTGATCTCAAACACCCAGACATTCTTGCACTGGGCGCCACCAAGCGCACTTCATCGCGGGTCAGGGCGAAATTCGAGCTGCGCCACGCTCGAGTTGGCCACCAAGAAATCAACCCCCCGGACTAGAACAAGTTCTCGTTTGACTGTGGCGGCGCGGAGCCGACTTGTACACTCCGGGCAAAGGGACCGCCCAAAGGCAGGGGGTGTCGTGCTTACCAAAGTGCGTCTGGCCGGAGCGCTTGGCGCACTGGTCGCAGCGGCGGTGATCGGCTGGCAGGGCGTCGCGCCGGCCCCCACCAGAGGCGAAAACATCGATCTGCGCTCAACCACCGCGCCGCTGTCGAGCACGATGAAGAGCCCGATCGTGGAGACCAACAACGTACGCCCGTTCGACGCGTGCGAAGACATCCCGTTCGACGCCGTGCAGCGACTCGGTCTGGCCTACACGCCGCCTGAACACGAGGATGGGTTGCGGTGCCACTTCGATGCGGGCAACTACCAGATGGCCGTCGAAACGATCGTCTGGCGCACCTACGCTCAGACCCTGCCGCCGGATGCCATCGAGACCACTATCGCGGGCCACCGGGCGGCTCAGTACTGGGTGATGAAGCCGACCTATCACAACAGCTTCTGGTTCTCCTCCTGCATGGTCACCTTCAAAACCAGCTACGGGGTGATCCAGCAGTCGCTCTACTACTCCACCGTCTACTCCGAGCCCGATGTCGACTGCCAGGCAACCAACCTGCAGCGGGCAAATGAACTTGCCCCCTACTACGTTTTCTAGCTCCGCTAGCGAGCGTGGCTAACCTGGGGATATGAGCATCACTTCAACCGACGTCGGGCAGCCCACGCTGCGCGCCTTGACCAAACGAGTCGGCGGCAGCGCGGCCGGCGGCGCTCTCGGCGGCTTATTGGGCCTACCGCGCGCGACCACTCGCTACACCGTGAGCCGCGTCGGAGTCCCGATGCGCGACGGTGTCCACCTGGTGGCCGACCACTACTGCCCCACTACGTCGCGACCTGCCGGGACCGTGCTGGTCCGCGGACCCTACGGGCGCGGATTTCCGTTCTCGTTGGTGTTCGCCCGCCTGTATGCCGCCCGCGGCTACCACGTCGTGCTGCAGAGCGTGCGGGGAACCTTCGGGTCCGCCGGGCAGTTCGAGCCAATGGTCAACGAGGCGGCCGACGGCGCGGACACCGTCGAGTGGCTGCGCCGGCAGCCCTGGTTCACCGGCCGGTTCGCCACCATCGGGGTGTCCTACCTGGGGTTCACCCAGTGGGCGTTGTTGCAGGATCCGCCTCCGGAGCTGGCCGCGGCGGTGATCACCGCGGGCCCCCACGACTTGCGGTCCTCGGTCTGGGGCACCGGCTCGTTTGCCATCAACGACTTCCTGGGCTGGAGCGAGTTGGTCGCCCGCCAGGAGGATCCGGTGCGCATCCGGACCGGAATCCGCCAACTGACCGCCCCGCGCCGGGTGGCGCGAGCGGCGGCCGAATTACCGATGGGTGAATCGGCCAGGACGCTGCTCGGTACGGGGGCGCCGTGGTTCGAATCGTGGCTCGAGCACACCGACCACAGCGATCCGTTTTGGGACCGGATGCGCTCCCCGGACGCATTGGACCGGGTGCAGGTTCCGATACTTCTGGTCGGCGGTTGGCAAGACGTCTTTGTGCAACAAACGTTGCAGCAGTATCGGCATCTGCGCGACCGCGGCGTGGACGTCGCGCTGACCATCGGCCCCTGGACTCACTCGCAGCTACTCAGCAAAGGGCTGGCCGTCAGCGCACAAGAGACGTTGGACTGGCTCGACACCCACCTGGGCGGCACGGCCGAGTTGCGCCGGCCCGACGCGGTTCGCGTCTACGTGACCGGCGAGGGCTGGCGCCACCTTTCGGACTGGCCGCCGAAAACCACTGACCATGAGCTCTACCTGCACCCCACCGGCCGCCTCAGCGAGATCGCGCCGCCCGACGCAACGACACCGGCAACGTTCCGCTACGACCCCACCGATCCCACCCCGACCATCGGCGGCCCGCTGTTGTCCTCCAAAGCCGGCTATCGCAACGACAGTCGGCTCGCGTCACGCAATGACGTGCTCACCTTTACCGGCTCCGCGCTGACCCATGATCTGTGGATTCACGGGCACCCGGTGATCGAGTTGACCCACAGCTCGGACAATCCCAACGTCGACGTGTTTGTCCGGATCAGTGAGGTCGACAGCAACGGGCGATCCCGCAACGTCAGTGACGGTTACCAGCGACTGGGCGACGCGCCCGAAACGGTCCGCATCGAACTCGATCCGATCGCTCACCGCTTCAAGGCCGGCTCGCGTATTCGCGTCTTGATTGCGGGCAGCTGGTTCCCGCGTTATGCCCGCCACCTGGGCACCGACGAGCCGACCCTGACCGGACGGCAGGTGCAACCGGCCACCCACTCGGTGTACTTCGGCCAGTCGCGGCTGCTGCTGGGTGTCGACCAGTCAGCCAACGACATCACGGACGCGGGCAGCGACGAATCACCCGAATGACGCGTCCGCACGGGATCTGCGATTGAGACGAATTAGCCTGGCAGTCAATGCGATTCGGCCGAGAGAGCCGAAATGGCGGCTCGACGGGCTTGGCCCGGAGATGCGCCGACCGCGGATTGAAATGCGCAGTAGCGCAGTGCAGCACGTCAACGATCAATGAGCGCCCAACGCGGGCGCTAGCATCCCTGAACTCCTCCGCCGCGGCACGGTCGGTCAGCAAAATCTGGAGCCGGCAGTTTCCGCCTCTGCACCTCAATAGCACTGCTTTCCATAGCATTTGGGATATCTGCCCGTCATTGATTGCAGCGTCGCGCGATTTGGCTGGGGTGCAGACCCGCGCTGCCTGTGTGGTTCGCGTCCGCGACCGGCTCTGGGTATGCTCGGCTCCCGTCGAGTTCAAGACCGACTTGCTCACACGGCGCAAGCCGCCGGACCCGTACCGATTGGACGGGGTCAAGCCCACCCATGATGGAACTATTGACGATTTGGTGCGTTACATGATCGAGGTATTGACCAGTTGTTCGCTGGGCGGCGCGGGCGCTGTGGTGCCCACCGCCGCGCGATCCGCCCTCAGCGCAGCCGACTTCGGAGTCGAACGGCCCACCGTGCCGGGCGCACGACGTTCACCTGGGGGTTCGCTCACGTGAAGGCCGACCAGAATGCCCACCGGGCCGATGTGACCCCGGCGTTTCAGACTCGAGCGCGCCGCGGTCGGCTCTTAACCCGATTCTGCACCGTTGTTGCAGCCGGGATGCTGACCGCTTCCGCCGTGGCACCGAGCCAGGCGACCCCGGCAGCGGCCGATCGCTGCGATGGTGGACCAGGTTGGGAGTTCACGTCTGACGAGTTCGACAACTCGTATGGCCGGCACGCCTTCGTCGGCAACGGCTACCTGTCGCAACAAGTGCCGCCGGCGGGCATGGGGTATGCGCAGACCGGTGAGGAGACCGGATTCCCCCTCTTCACACCGCGTTTCGACGGCGCTTTCACCGCGGGCTTGTACTCCGTGGCTCCGACCAAGCAGAGCTCCGTGCCCCGGCGTGCCATCGCGGCGATACCCACGTGGTCGACGTTGGAGGTACAGCAAGGCGCCCACAAGTACTCGCCCGATGTGTCCCCGAAGCAGGTGTCGAATTTTCGGCAGACGCTCAACGTCAGGTGCGGGCTACTGCGCACGTCGTTGACGTGGACGACACCAGACGGGCGTGCGACGGACCTGGAGTACCAGGTGCTGGCCGATCGAGCGAACCCGCACGTCGGGGCGGTGCGCCTGAAGATGACGCCGCACTGGAGCGGACCGGCTCAGGTCGTCGACCGAATCGATGGGGCCGGAGCACGGCGGGTACAGCCGACCGGGTCTGGTGCCGACGAAAACACCATTCATGTCGGCTTTTCCACCGACGGGGTGGGTGTGAACGGCGCGGTCGCGTCAACGCTGCAGGCCGGTCCGTCAGCAAAGGTGCGCGAACACCACCACCGCGCCGACGGTCTGACCGCTGAGCATGCCGTCGATTTCCAAGTCGAGCCGGGTCACACCTACGAATTCGCAAAGTTCGTGGGCGTGGACACCAGGCGCCGAGATGCCTCGACCGCGGTGCGGTTCTCCCGGGATGCGGCCGAGCGCGGTTGGGGCAATGTGTTCGCGACGCATGCCGAGCAGTGGTCGCGGCTGTGGCGAAGCGACGTCCGAGTTGTCGGGCGTCCACAGCTGCAGGACGCGTTGCGTTCAACGAACTACGCCCTGCTGTCCAGCATCCGTGAGGGTCAGGCCAGCAGCGTCGCGCCGGCCGGGCTGAGCAGTGACAACTACGCCGGGCTGATCTTTTGGGATACCGAGCTGTGGATGTACCCGAATCTGCTGCTCGCGCACCCCGAAATCGCGCGCAACATCATCGATTACCGGGTGACAACGCTGCCGGCAGCGCGCCGTAACGCGCAATCGATCGGCGAGAAGGGCGCTTTCTACCCGTGGACGAGTGCGGACACCGGCGATGTATACGCCGACTGCCACAGCTGGGATCCGCCGCACTGCCTGACCCAAAACCATCTGCAAAGTGACGTCGGGTTTGCCATGTGGCAGTACTACCTGGCCACCGGCGACCGGCAATGGCTACGCCACGACGGCTGGCCGGTCCTGCAGGCGGTCGCCGAGTACTGGGCCGGCCGCGTGCGGGTCAATCGTGACGGGAGCTACTCGGTTGCCAACGTCGCCGGGCCCGACGAGTACAGCAACGGTGTCACCGATGGCGTGTTCACCAACGCGGGCGCCGCCATGGCGCTCACCCGCGCCACCGAAGCGGCGCGGCTGATTGGCGAAACGGCACCCCCGCGATGGGAACAGATCGCCGAACACCTGCGGATTCCGTTCGACCAGAGCCACAAGGTGTTCATGCAGTACGACGGCTACCGAGACAGCACGATCAAGCAGGCCGACTCCGTATTGCTCCAATATCCGTTGGAGTGGCCGATGTCACGTGAAGCCGCGACCAACACCCTCGACTTCTACGCACCGCGCACCAACCCGGACGGTCCTGCCATGACGGATGCCGTGCACGCAATCGACGCGGCCGCCACCGGCGAACCGGGGTGTGCGACCAACACCTACCTGGACCGTTCCGTGCTGCCATACCTCAGAGCGCCATTCGCGCAGCTTTCGGAAACTCGCGATGACAGTGGCAGTGCGCGCACAGGGCCTCCGGCGTTTAGCTTCCTGACCGGCGGCGGCGGATTCACGCAGGTGTTCACCTTCGGTCTGACCGGCCTGCGACTGCGCGCCGACGGCATCGTCGTCGACCCGATGCTGCCGCCGCAGCTCGCCGACGGCGTGGAAGTTGCCAACCTGCATTGGCAGGGCCGCACCTTCGACATCGCCATCGGGCCCCAGACCACACAGGTCAGCCTTCGCGACGGTGAGCCATTCACGGTGCACGCCACGGACGGGGACCATGTGGTGAGCGCGCAAGAGCCGCTGGTCCTCCAGACCCGGCGCCCGGATCTCACACCGACCAGCGATGTCGCTCGGTGCCGACCCGCGACCGCCACATCGGAGGAGCCGGGACGGTACGCCGAGGCTGCGGTCGACGGCAACAACGCGACCAGCTGGGCGCCCAACGGAACCGCGGGCTCCCTCACTTTCGACTTGGGCCAGCCACGGCAGCTCACCAAGATCGCGACGGCGTGGACTGATGTTGCGCCGAGCTCCTTGCGCCTGTTCACCTCCGTTGATGGTGAGCATTTCAGCGAAACGGGGACCGAGCTTACGCCGCCGCGGCTAGCCCGCTACGTGAAACTGGAAGTCACCGGGCCAGCGCAGCAACATGTCGGATTGCGTGAATTGGTGGTAACCGATCGGAGTTGACGTTGCGGGTTTCAGGCGCCGGCTAGTCAGCCGACGGCATCACGGACGCGGGCAGCGACCTGCGATAGCAGCGCCTCGTCGTGCACCGGTGCCGCGTTGCTCGGCGCAATCGGCAACCGGACCCAACTGGTGCACCCCCCGAACTCCGGAACGCGGCGCACCCGCACGGGCTCGGCGAGCGGGATCGCCGACACCACCAGCACGGCAAGCTTGTGTTTGGGCCGGAAGTCGAGCCGCTCGGACCGTACCGACTCTGCGGTCCAGATGTGCAGATCCTCGATTTCTCCCAGCCCCTCCGGACGGTTGACGGGCAGTGCGGCAACAACTTTCGCTGCCGCACGGATCAGCAGGTGGTCGTCGGTGCTATCGGCAGCGGCGGCGGTCAGTAGATCCCGGTGCTCGGGTCGAACCCGCTCGGTGTGGCTGTGCGCCACCGTCGGAAACAGCAAAAACTCTTGCGCCGCAACCTCGAATCGCTTCTCACCGATGCCCCCCCTTGCGCAGCAGCACCTTCTGGCGCCCGTCCAGTAGCGCGTGCACCGCGGCGCTCCACTCCTTCAGCGCGGGCGTCATGGCGATTGCGAGCCCGCCAACCGCGCCACCACCTCTGGTCGGCGCTACGGCGGAACCGTCTTTGGCGGCTGCCGCCGGGGGGCTAGCCCGGCGAGCAACCGTGTCGTGGTCGCAGTGACTTCGGCGACCGCGGCTTCAAACGCTTCCGCGTTGGCAGCCGAGGGATGGGTGATCCCGCTGACTTTGCGCACATACTGGCGCGCCGCGGCCGCGATTTCCTGGGCAGTGGCCGGCGGCTCCAGCCCGCGCAGTTCGGTGATGTTCCGGCACATACCTCCACGATAGGCACCATGGGTCCGCTCGACCCCGCTACCCGCCAGCAGGAGTGCGTTGCATCACCCGATAGCGGAATCCGTATTTCTGCTCCGCCACGGCGGTATTCCTGCAGGCCGCTGTCATCGGCATGCCCTGCAGGTATGCGTTCGACTTCGCACTCGCCACCGAGCCGGCCAGGTCGAGCTGCTCATCGGCGGCGGCGTTGGCGAATTCTCGAACCCCAGCACCCCAACTGCTCGGCGTCGACAGGGATCCCGTCAACCGCGCCTTGCCCATTGCCGCCGACACCGGGCGGGTCAGCGTGCCCAAATCCTCCTCGAACTCCGCGGCGGCCCCGCCATGGGCGCCGTGCAGCATCGACCCCCAGTTGTCAACGACAGAGGATCCCGAGCCCCCGGCGCCACTGGCGGTCCCGGGAATGGCTTGCAGCGCTATCGATGTGGAAAACTGCGCAATCCCCAGGGCGAAGTAGCTTTGCCCCAACAGCCGGACCACCGTGGTCCTTTCGGCGGGCGTGATGCCGGGCAGGTGCGCTTCGAGCCATTGCGCCAACGCCGCGAGCCGCGGGAGGGCGACGGGTCGCCGGGTCGCCGCCAACAGCGTTGACCCGCCAGCCACCGCGGTTGTGGTGGCGGCTTTTCCCATCGCGGATGCTTGCCACAGCGGTCCAGGCAGGTTGGTCGTCGCGGGCGGCGGCACGAAGGGGGTCAGCCTGGTGGCGGTCGCCGAGGATGCGGCGTAGCCGTACATCGCGGCGGCGTCCTGGGCCCACATCTCGGCGTATTGGGCCTCCGTGACCGCGATCGCCGGGGTGTTCTGACCGAAGAAGTTGGTGACGATGAGCGTCGTCAACAAGACCCGGTTAGCCGCGACCACGGGCGGGGGCACGGTCATGACGAATGCCGCCTCATAGGCGGCCGCGGCCGACCGCGCCTGACTGGCGGTCCGTTCGGCCCGGATGGCGCTGGCGCGCAACCATGCCACATACGGGGCGGACGCACCCACCATCGAAGCCGCCGCCGGACCGACCCACGGCCCACTCGTCAGCTCGGAAATCACCGATGTATAGCCGGAGGCCAGCACACCGAGCTCGAAGGCGACCGCATCCCATGCCGCCGCGGCCGCCAGCATGGATCGCGAGCCTGGGCCGAAATACATCAGCGCAGAGTTGATTTCGGGTGGTCGTGCCCCATAGTCGGCATGGGCCATCAGCGCTTTCCCGATTGGATGCGGTCGCCTGAATACAGGAAAGTCTGCATCGGGACATCGTCATAGGTTGGGTCAGCACTTGTGTCCTGGCTGTCGGGCGGGACCGTTATCACGTTGGTCGCGATCACGTTTCAGCCGGCAAAGGGTGGGCGTGCCATCACGGTGGGGCGGACACCGTATCGGGGACCCGAACCGGATGCGCCGAGCCCGGGACCGCCAAGCGGCATGCCCCCCAACAGGTTCCCGGCGCCTCCACCGTCGGGTGCGAACTTGAGCGTCTCGATCGGCATGCGTGCTGGCATGGACTCGAGATCCGGGACGGACTGCGCCCACGACGGCGGCACCGACAACCGCCCCAGCGACGCGGCGTGCCCCAGATGTGCCGATACCTGCCCGCCGCCGTCAATCAGGCCGCCCAGACCGGCTAACCCACTGGCGGCGCCGCCAGTGGCCGCCGCGGTGGTGCCGCTGAGCAATCCCAGGGTCTTGCTCATCTGAATGAAGTTGTTCGCCATCCCAATGCTGAAATAGGGCAAGCCCTCGGTGTTGTAGAAAAAGCTGGCATATGGCTGCAAATCGGTGAGCAGCGCCGAAATCGAGGTGGGGAAAGTCGTTCCGAACAAGATTTGCCACAGCCAACCCAGCGGGGAGTCTGGTGTGGTCGAGGCTGCAAGGGGCGCAACAATGCCATGCAACGCCTTGGGGATCTCCGAAATTAGCCGCGACAGCGTTGTTTGACTGGTGCCGGCCAATGTTGCCGCCGAGTGTGCGACCGCAGCGATCTGCCCGGAACCGGCGCCGGGGCTAACGATCTGCTGCGGCTGCGTGAACGGGGTCAACTCCGTGGCCGACGAGGTGGCCGCGGCGTACTCGTACATGGCCGCGGCGTCTTGAGCCCACATCTGGCCGTACTCGGTTTCCAAGGCGGTAATCACCGCGGTGTTCTGACCGAAGACATTCGATGCGATCAGCTCGGCCAACCGCACCCGATTCGCCGAGATCAGCGGCGGTGGCACCACCGCACCAAACGCGGTCTCGTAGGCCGCCGCCGAGGCTCTGGCCTGCATCGCCGTGTGCTCGGCCTGTGCGGCGGTGGCCCGCATCCAGACCACATAGGGCGCGACCGCATCTGCCATCGCCACCGATGCCGGGCCCAGCCACCCTTCCTCGACCAGCCCGATGACCAGGGATTCATAGCTGGTCGCCGCCGAATCCAACTCCGCGGCAACGCGGTTCCAGACCGATGCCGCAGCGGTCATCGACGTCGACCCCGGACCCATATACATAAGCGCGGAGGTGACTTCAGGCGGTCTGCGCCCAAAATCCATCTCTTCGTCTCCTCACCTCGGAAGTAGCAGCGGTTACGAGATCTGCGCCGGCTGTGCCGCAGACACCCAAAAAGCGAGCCCGTCAACAGTTTTCCTACAAAACAGTTGCTATATGCAGTAATTGGCCGCTCGCAGGAAACGGTAGCGTCTATTCACGCGAAACCCAAGTGGGTTCAACACTGTTCACCGTTGATACACCACCCAGCCACTCCAAATTCGGCGCCGAGGGCTGCGGCCCCTTCCTGCCAACCAGCCGGATAGGGGTCCTTGCCAGCGCCGACTACGGTGAAATCATGACCAACGAAATCCTGCTGATTGATACTGCTGAGCGGGTGCTCACTTTGACCCTCAACCGCCCGCAATCACGCAATGCTCTATCGGCGGCCCTGCGGGATCAGTTTTTCGCGGCTCTCGCCGCGGCCGAGACCGACGACGACGTCGACGTCATCATCCTCACCGGCGCCGATCCGGTGTTCTGCGCCGGACTGGATCTCAAGGAGCTCGGCGGGCAATCAGCACTGCCCGACATCTCGCCGCGCTGGCCGGCCCTCACCAAGCCGGTGATCGGAGCCATCAACGGTGCCGCGGTGACGGGCGGACTCGAACTCGCCTTGTACTGCGACATCCTGATCGCCTCCGAGCAGGCACGCTTCGCCGACACTCACGCGCGAGTCGGACTGTTGCCCACCTGGGGCCTCAGCGTGCGGTTGCCCCAGAAGGTGGGCGTGGGCCTGGCCCGGCGCATGAGCCTCACCGGGGACTACCTTTCGGCCACCGACGCGCTGCGCGCGGGCCTGGTCACCGAGGTCGTGGAGCACCAGCAACTGCTGCCCGCCGCACGCCAGGTCGCGGCGTCCATCGTTGGCAACAACCAGAACGCGGTCCGAGCCTTACTCGCGTCCTACCACCGCATCGATGATTCTTCGACCGCGCAGGGGCTGTGGCTGGAAGCAACTGCCGCTAGAGAATTCCGGACCAGCGGCGACGATATCGCGGCCAACCGCGAGGCTGTCCTCAATCGCGGACGTTCCCAAGTGCGGTAGCGATCACACCGCGCTTGCCTGAACGCAGAACTGCAGGGATCCTTGCCAGATGACCGATCCCCATGACGTCGTCGTCATCGGTAGCGGTCCAGCCGGATTGAGCAGTGCGTTAACGCTCGCCCGAGCCCGAAGATCCGTCCTGGTCATCGATGGCGGGCAACCGCGCAATGCGCGGTCAGCCGGGGTCCATGATTTCTTGACCCGCGACGGTTTTGCCCCCGCGGATCTCATTTCCGCCGGTCATGCCGAAATTGCGGGTTATGGCGGCCAACTCCGCCAGGGCCAGGTCATGGCGGCACACCGCAACGGATCGATGTTCGAGGTTTCCATCACCGACTGCAGCACGATTCGCGCACGCAAGCTGCTTATCGCTTCGGGGCTGGTGGACCATTTGCCCGACATCACCGGCCTGGCCGAGCTATGGGGCACCGATGTGCTGTATTGCCCGTACTGCCACGGGTGGGAGGTGCGAGACCAGCCGATCGGCGTCCTGGCAACCGGGCCCGAATCCGTCCATCAGGCCCTCATGTTCCGACAGTGGAGTCCGCGGATCACGCTCTTTCTCAACGGCGCAGTCGATCCGAGCGAACCCGAGCGAGCCCGGCTGCACGCCCGCCAGATCGAAGTCATAACCTCGCCGGTCACCGAGGTTGTCAGCAACGACGGGCGACTAGAGGCCGTCGCGCTCGCCGACGGCAACCGCGTCGCGCTGGCAGCGCTCGCGCTGTTGCCGCGGATGGTCGCCAACACCGATTTCCTAGAACCGCTGGGGCTTCGCTTGGTGACCCACCCGTCGGGTTTCGGCGAGAATCTGAAGACCGATGGCAGCGGCCGTACCTCGGTGCCCGGCGTCTACGCCGCCGGCAACGCGGCCGACATTTCGGCTCACGTGGTCAACTCGGCGTCTTCTGGCCTGCTCGCCGCTATGGCCATCAACGCCGACCTGGTCGACGAGGACACCGAGCAAGCACTTCTGGGGGTTGCTGACCGATGACATCGGGTCCGCGATAGCACCGGTACTGCTCAACGGATGCGCGACTCGGTTCGACTATCGAAGAAGCACACTTCCTGCGGATTCGGCGCGCGATCGACAACGAATCCCCCGCACCGACGGTGGTGTGTCGATCGGACCGGATCACGATCCGCCGGGTCCGTGACGACCACCCGTCCTGGGCGAAGGGGGTTGCGTAGATGAACGATTCGAAGCCCAATTCCTCGACCTGTTCGACGCGAACACCCAATGATGCGGCGGCATCGCCTCCTACCACATCCCAGGACTCCGGCCGGACGCCAATCAGCACCCGGTCGGCGGCGCCGCGCGGAACCGGTATCACCAGACCGGACAGTCGCGCCACCCCATCGGCGACCGAAGCCTCGATGAGGTTCATCGCCGGCGCCCCGATGAAAGTGGCGACGAAAGTGTTCACCGGGTTGTCATACAATTCCCGGGGCGTATCAACCTGTTGCAGCACACCGTCTTTGAGTACGGCGACCCGATGGCCCATTGTCATGGCCTCCACATGGTCGTGTGTGACGTACACGGTGGTGGTGCCCAGCTGACGTTGCAGCCCCGAGATGTGCGATCTGGTGCTCACTCGCAGCTTGGCATCCAAATTCGACAACGGTTCGTCCATGCAAAAGACCCGCGGCCGGCGCACGATGGCTCGTCCCATCGCCACCCGCTGGCGCTGTCCACCCGAAAGCTTCGACGGCTTACGATCCAGCAGCTCGGTCAGTTCCAGCATGCTGGCAACTTCGAGAACTCGTTGCCGAGTGTCCGCGCGCGACATGCCGGCATTGCGCAACGCAAATCCCATGTTCTGCGCCACCGTCATATTCGGGTAAAGCGCGTAGTTCTAGAATACCATCGCGACATCGCGAGCCCGCGGCGGAAGGTCGGTGACATCCGTATCGCCGATAGTAATACGACCGCTCTCAACGGATTCCAGTCCGGCCAGCACCCGCAGTATGGTGGATTTGCCGCAACCGGAAGGGCCGACCAGCACCAGAAACTCGCCGTCGGCGATCTCGAGGTCCAGGTTGTTCACAGCGGGCGCACCACTGCCTGGATACCGATAGGTGACCCCGGAGTACTGCACTTTAGCCATGCTGGCGAAGCTTTCGCACGATCTGTCGGTCCAGAATGATCTGCAGCTGCCTTTCAATACTTGCGAATGTCTTTGCCACGTTTGTTCCCCGCAACCCGATGGACTCGAGCCCGGCGGAGATGATTCGATCGGCACCGGGCAGGAAGACCCGCGCGTAGTCCTGCGGGCGGGTGTGGGGAAGCTGGTTGATCGCAACTCTGGCGCGCGGATGATCCGCCAAATACTTCTGTTCGCTGGGGACATCGGCTGCCGACTTTCGCACCGCCAGATATCCGGTGCGCTGACTGAAATAGGCGGTATTGACTGGGTTGGTGATGTACTCGATGAACCTGAGTGCGTTGCGCTTGCGTTCGTCGGAGAGCTTGGTGGGAATCGCCAGGCCCGCCCCACCTGTCGGGCATTCGGGGGCTCCGCCCGGGCCGGTAGGCCAGGGCTCCTGCGTTGTTGATTAGCAGGCTTGTGAGCTGGGGAATTGTGGATTGAGGAGGTCTAGGCGGCGGTTGGCGGTCAAAGCGGTGATCCGGCAGGCTTCGGCGATGTTGTCGGCGCCGTTGAGGCGGTGCAGATTGATCGCGGTGTTGCGTAGCGTTGCTAGGACCTGTGCGCCGTTTCCGGTATGTGCCCTTTGACGGTCTTCGTCGAAGGTGACGTCGCGTATCCAGTGCAGGCTGTTCTCGATTCCCCAGTGTTGACGCATCCAGGTCATGATCGCGGTAGGGCGGGCGTGCTCGAACGGCAGGCTGCAGATGGCATAGACCACCTCCACGCTGCGCTGGTCGGTGGCGGTGATCAAGCGTTCACGAGTGATCCGGATGATTTGTTTTGCGTAGGGGAAGCCGATTCCTCGTGCAGCGGTGATGATTTGCGGGGTGCGGGTCTCGACACGGCCGTGGCCGCGGGAGTCGTCGGTAGCGGCTGTGGGCACCTCGGCCCAGGGCAGCGCGGTGATACGCGCAAGTATTTTGGCTTGGTTGGACTTGACGATCATCAGGTAGTGCGACTTCAAGGTGGCGCAGATCAACTTCGCGGTGACGACCTGGGTATGCATCGCATCCACGGTGACCAGCCACCGCAAGCTACCCGGCAGCAGCGTGAGCAGGGCACGTACGCAGGGAATTTCATTGCTTTCCTCGGCGACAGCGAGTTGACCGAGCACCAATCGGGCACGGTGGGCGAACACCGACACGAGATGCGTGGCTGTCGCTTTGGCGCGTAAAGCACCACGCAGCATCTTGCCATCCAACGCGATCGGCACCAATCCACTGGGGTCGCTGCTGGCCACGTGTGCAGTGAAGTAACTGCCCATCCTGGCGTTGAGGTCGGCGGGGTCTAGCCGAGACAAAACAGCGCGGAAGGTCTTCTCACTGGGCCGCCCGGAACCGGACCCCTAATTGGGCCAACACATCATCGGGAGCGGTGGCCGCCCATGTGGCAAAACCAGCATAGCCGCGCATCCCCGCGGCAGTGGCCAGAACCGCGATCGCCAACAAAGCCACCAGCGAATACCTCCGACCGCGTGGGCCCCTCGGGTCTGGCACCGAGGCCAACACATCGAGAAACTCCGATCCGATGAACTCGCTGCGCTCACCAGGACTCCAGCAGTCGAACACCTCTGGAACCGACGACACACGCAATACTGAAACGGTAGGCACGGGCAACTCCAGACCAACGACGAACAGTAACCAACTCGATCGTTCTCCAGATAGCCCGTGCCTACACTCCGGCCCCAATAGCGCGGCACCAAAGATCATCAACCCAGCTCACAAGCCTGCTAATCAACAACGCCGGAGCCCTGGCCGGTAGGCACGGGCGCCGCACCAAAGTCGAATTTGGCCATCTGGGTAATGCCGGTCAGCGAGCCGGTCGAGGCGACCGCGGAGGCCATGATTCCGGTGGCGAATTCGTTGGCGATGTTGTTGGCGACCGCCGCATAACGCTTGGTATGGATGCTGTCCCGGTAAAAGTTGCCCGCCGCGATGGTGTCGGGGTCGGTGAATCGCAGCGTCCACAGATCCGAGTAAGAACCATCGAAGGTCCAGTTCACTCCTTGGAACGTCCACGAGATCAATTCGGCATTGGCCCAGCCGTGGGCCCACTGCCGTTCATCGACGACGCGTTGTAGCCGCGGGCCCCAGTCATCGAATTCTTGCCAACTGTTCGGCCCGCGATCGGGCAATCCGGCCCGCTGCCATACCGCCTTGTTGTAGTAGAACAGCGGCGTCGAGCGCGCATAGGGCAACGCGTAATGCCGTCCGTTGAACTCGTAGTCGGCCAGCAGTGTGTCCACATAATCAGAGGTGTCCACACCGATCTGGCGAAATAGTTTATCGAGGGGGGGAAATCACGCCGCTCAAGGCAAAGTGAAACCACCAGATATCTTCCAGCACAACCACATCGGGCACGTCATCGCCGATAAGTGCGGCGTTGAACTTCAGGGCTCCGGCGTTGTTGATTAGCAGGCTTGTGAGCTGGGGAATTGTGGATTGAGGAGGTCTAGGCGGCGGTTGGCGGTCAAAGCGGTGATCCGGCAGGCTTCGGCGATGTTGTCGGCGCCGTTGAGGCGGTGCAGATTGATCGCGGTGTTGCGTAGCGTTGCTAGGACCTGTGCGCCGTTTCCGGTATGTGCCCTTTGACGGTCTTCGTCGAAGGTGACGTCGCGTATCCAGTGCAGGCTGTTCTCGATTCCCCAGTGTTGACGCATCCAGGCCATGATCGCGGTAGGGCGGGCGTGCTCGAACGGCAGGCTGCAGATGGCATAGACCACCTCCACGCTGCGCTGGTCGGTGGCGGTGATCAAGCGTTCACGAGTGATCCGAATGATTTGTTTTGCGTAGGGGAAGCCGATTCCTCGTGCAGCGGTGATGATTTGCAGGGTGCGGGTCTCGACACGGCCGTGGCCGCGGGAGTCGTCGGTAGCGGCTGCGGGCACCTCGGCCCAGGGCAGCGCGGTGATACGCGCAAATATTTTGGCTTGGTTGGACTTGACGATCATCAGGTAGTGCGACTTCAAGGTGGCGCAGATCAACTTCGCGGTGACGACCTGGGTATGCATCGCATCCACGGTGACCAGCCACCGCAAGCTACCCGGCAGCAGCGTGAGCAGGGCACGTACGCAGGGAATTTCATTGCTTTTCTCGGCGACAGCGAGTTGACCGAGCACCAATCGGGCACGGTGGGCGAACACCGACACGAGATGCGTGGCTGTCGCTTTGGCGCGTAAAGCACCACGCAGCATCTTGCCGTCCAACGCGATCGGCACCAATCCACTGGGGTCGCTGCTGGCCACGTGTGCAGTGAAGTAACTGCCCATCCTGGCGTTGAGGTCGGCGGGGTCTAGCCGAGACAAAACAGCGCGGAAGGTCTTCTCACTGGGCCGCCGGAACCGGACCCCTAATTGGGCCAACACATCATCGGGAGCGGTGGCCGCCCATGTGGCAAAACCAGCATAGCCGCGCATCCCCGCGGCAGTGGCCAGAACCGCGATCGCCAACAAAGCCACCAGCGAATACCTCCGACCGCGTGGGCCCCTCGGGTCTGGCACCGAGGCCAACACATCGAGAAACTCCGATCCGATGAGCTCGCTGCGCTCACCAGGACTCCAGCAGTCGAACACCTCTGGAACCGACGACACACGCAATACTGAAACGGTAGGCACGGGCAACTCCAGACCAACGACGAACAGTAACCAACTCGATCGTTCTCCAGATAGCCCGTGCCTACACTCCGGCCCCAATAGCGCGGCACCAAAGATCATCAACCCAGCTCACAAGCCTGCTAATCAACAACGCCGGAGCCCTGGCCGGTAGGCACGGGCGCCGCACCAAAGTCGAATTTGGCCATCTGGGTAATGCCGGTCAGCGAGCCGGTCGAGGCGACCGCGGAGGCCATGATTCCGGTGGCGAATTCGTTGGCGATGTTGTTGGCGACCGCCGCATAACGCTTGGTATGGATGCTGTCCCGGTAAAAGTTGCCCGCCGCGATGGTGTCGGGGTCGGTGAATCGCAGCGTCCACAGATCCGAGTAAGAACCATCGAAGGTCCAGTTCACTCCTTGGAACGTCCACGAGATCAATTCGGCATTGGCCCAGCCGTGGGCCCACTGCCGTTCATCGACGACGCGTTGTAGCCGCGGGCCCCAGTCATCGAATTCTTGCCAACTGTTCGGCCCGCGATCGGGCAATCCGGCCCGCTGCCATACCGCCTTGTTGTAGTAGAACAGCGGCGTCGAGCGCGCATAGGGCAACGCGTAATGCCGTCCGTTGAACTCGTAGTCGGCCAGCAGTGTGTCCACATAATCAGAGGTGTCCACACCGATCTGGCGAAATAGTTTATCGAGGGGGGGAAATCACGCCGCTCAAGGCAAAGTGAAACCACCAGATATATTCCAGCACAACCACATCGGGCACGTCATCGCCGATAAGTGCGGCGTTGAACTTCAGGGCTCCGGCGTTGTTGATTAGCAGGCTTGTGAGCTGGGGAATTGTGGATTGAGGAGGTCTAGGCGGCGGTTGGCGGTCAAAGCGGTGATCCGGCAGGCTTCGGCGATGTTGTCGGCGCCGTTGAGGCGGTGCAGATTGATCGCGGTGTTGCGTAGCGTTGCTAGGACCTGTGCGCCGTTTCCGGTATGTGCCCTTTGACGGTCTTCGTCGAAGGTGACGTCGCGTATCCAGTGCAGGCTGTTCTCGATTCCCCAGTGTTGACGCATCCAGGCCATGATCGCGGTAGGGCGGGCGTGCTCGAACGGCAGGCTGCAAATGGCATAGACCACCTCCACGCTGCGCTGGTCGGTGGCGGTGATCAAGCGTTCACGAGTGATCCGGATGATTTGTTTTGCGTAGGGGAAGCCGATTCCTCGTGCAGCGGTGATGATTTGCAGGGTGCGGGTCTCGACACGGCCGTGGCCGCGGGAGTCGTCGGTAGCGGCTGCGGGCACCTCGGCCCAGGGCAGCGCGGTGATACGCGCAAATATTTTGGCTTGGTTGGACTTGACGATCATCAGGTAGTGCGACTTCAAGGTGGCGCAGATCAACTTCGCGGTGACGACCTGGGTATGCATCGCATCCACGGTGACCAGCCACCGCAAGCTACCCGGCAGCAGCGTGAGCAGGGCACGTACGCAGGGAATTTCATTGCTTTTCTCGGCGACAGCGAGTTGACCGAGCACCAATCGGGCACGGTGGGCGAACACCGACACGAGATGCGTGGCTGTCGCTTTGGCGCGTAAAGCACCACGCAGCATCTTGCCGTCCAACGCGATCGGCACCAATCCACTGGGGTCGCTGCTGGCCACGTGTGCAGTGAAGTAACTGCCCATCCTGGCGTTGAGGTCGGCGGGGTCTAGCCGAGACAAAACAGCGCGGAAGGTCTTCTCACTGGGCCGCCGGAACCGGACCCCTAATTGGGCCAACACATCATCGGGAGCGGTGGCCGCCCATGTGGCAAAACCAGCATAGCCGCGCATCCCCGCGGCAGTGGCCAGAACCGCGATCGCCAACAAAGCCACCAGCGAATACCTCCGACCGCGTGGGCCCCTCGGGTCTGGCACCGAGGCCAACACATCGAGAAACTCCGATCCGATGAACTCGCTGCGCTCACCAGGACTCCAGCGGTCGAACACCTCTGGAACCGACGACACACGCAATACTGAAACGGTAGGCACGGGCAACTCCAGACCAACGACGAACAGTAACCAACTCGATCGTTCTCCAGATAGCCCGTGCCTACACTCCGGCCCCAATAGCGCGGCACCAAAGATCATCAACCCAGCTCACAAGCCTGCTAATCAACAACGCCGGAGCCCTGCGTTGAACTTCTCCGCCACTTCGTCGTAGTCCATGCCGGCATCGACCAATTTGACCGACAAGCCGGGAAACTGCTGCTGAAAACAGTCGATCAGAACCTTCTCCACGCCGGATGATTGACCCGGATGATTGGACCAGAACGAGATCGGTCCGGGCCCCGACTTGATCGAGACGTTGTTGGTGATCCCGGCGCATCCGGCCGTCACACCGGCCGCGGCAGCACTTGCGAGCGACAGAAACCGTCTGCGATGCATGGAGTTCATGGCCCACTACCCCTTAACCGCACCCGAGGTGAGGCCCTTGATCATGCGCCGCTGCAATCCGATGAAGATGACCAGGATCGGCAACATCGCCAACAGTGTCACTGCCATCACCGGACCCCAGTTCGTCACGCCCTCGGCCTGCTGAAGGAAAGTCAGCCCCACTGGCAGCGGCGCCACCGATTCGTCGTCGGACATCAGAAATGGCCACAGGTATTCATTCCATTCGTTGACGACTGTAATGATGCCGAAGGCCACCATGGTGGGACCGGACATCGGCAACACCACTCGAAATAGCAGTTGCCACCAACGCGCCCCGTCCATCCGCGCGGCCTCGATGACCTCGCTGGGCAGCGAAAAAAATTGATTGCGCATCAGGAAGGTTCCGAACGCGACTCCGGCAAGGGGCAAGATGATGCCGGGAAACGTGTTGCGCAGCCCCAGCTGAGCGATCAGCGCGTAGTTGGAGATGACGGTGATCTGGTTGGGCACCATCAGCGCGGCAATGATCAACAAGAACACCGGGGTTTTGCCCGGGAACTGGACAAACACCAAGCCGAATGCGCTGAACACACCGAGGGCGAACTTCACCACAGCCAGCACCGAGGTGATAATCACCGAGTTACGCAGGAAGGTCCAAAACGGGATCTGCCGGGTGGCCGTCCAATAGTTCTGCGGATACCAGTGCGGCGGCCACCAGTTGGTCGGTTGTGAGTAGATGTCCGCCTGTTCCTTGAACGAGGTGAAGAACACGAACAGTAGCGGCCCGGCCACCACAGCCATCACCAACAACATGGC
Source organism: Mycobacterium pseudoshottsii JCM 15466 (assembly GCF_003584745.1). Classification (NCBI taxonomy): domain Bacteria; kingdom Bacillati; phylum Actinomycetota; class Actinomycetes; order Mycobacteriales; family Mycobacteriaceae; genus Mycobacterium; species Mycobacterium pseudoshottsii. The sequence continues at coordinate 2,079,120 of NZ_AP018410.1, read as the reverse complement.
GACATAGCCGAGCACACGAACGATGGCCCTCGAGCCGCGCGGGCGCAAGGACATCACTGCTGCTGCCCTCTATCCATGACTCGCACCTGGTAGTAGGTGACGACCAACAGGAAAAGAAACATCATCGTTGCGATGGTGGCGCCGTAGCCGGCGCGGAAGTTTCGGAAGGTCTCCAGATACACCTGGTACACCATCGTTGTGGTCCCGGTTCCTTCCGGTCCGCCGCGGGTCATGACGTTGATTACATCGAACACCTGCAGCGAGTTGATCAGCACCGTAATCGACAGGAAGAAGGTGGTTGGCCGCAACTGCGGCAGCAGTACCCGCCGAAAGCTCGTCCACCGGCTCGCGCCGTCGATTTCTGCGGCCTCCAATAGATCTCGACGCACGCCCTGCAACGCCGCCAGATAGATCACGCAGGTGTATCCGAGGTTCTTCCACACATAGGTGACCGTCACCATGAACAACGCCCAGGGCGTGTCCTGGTAGAAGTCGGGAGCGTTGACCCCGACCCGGTGCAACAAGTCTTGCACCAGACCGAAATGTGGATCGAACACGAACTGGGCTGCCAGACCGACGGCCGCACCCGAGATCACAAACGGTGCGAAGACCGTTGAGCGCACCAGGTTTCGCCCGCGCAACGGTTGGTCGAGCAGCATCGCCAGCAGCAGTCCCAGCACCATCGATCCGGCCACCGCTGCGGTGGTGAAAATCGCCGTGTTGGCCACGATCTGGCGGGTGTCCGGACGACTGAACCACTCGATGTAGTTGGAGAATCCGACGAATTCCGCAGTGGGGTCGGAGATATTCCAGTCAAAGAACGACAACCTGATATTGTCGACCAATGGGCGGTAGACGAACAGCAACAACAATGCCAGGTTGGGGCCCACCAAAGCGACGAATAGCGCGTAATCCCGCCACGACCGGTTCCGCCGTGGCCGCGTCGTCGTCACCGGCGCAGTGTATCGGCGGTTGCTGGGGAGTTCTCGTCAAGATCCAAGATCGGCGCCGGGCGAGTCAAGCCGTCCCCGTCAAGGCCCACCGGCCACTCATCGCCCGCCATCCGACGAATATCAGCCGCAGCACGATGAAGGTGGCAAGGCCCGACCAGATGCCCGCCAGCCCCCAGCCGTACACCAACGACAGCCAGGTGAGCGGCAAGAACCCCGCCAGCGCGCTGACCACGGTCGCGGTACGCATGAAGGCGGCGTCACCAGCACCCAACAACACCCCGTCGAGTGCGAAAACGATTCCGGCAAAAGGTAACTGCGCAACAAGGAACCACCACGGCACGGTGACCGCCGCGAGCACCGCCGCATCGTCGGTGAACAGCGCGGGCAGCACCGGGGCCCCCAGCGCCAAAGCCGCCGCCAACATGCCCGCGGCAAGCAGCGAAAACACTGTCACCCGCCATGCCACCCACTTCGCGTGTGCGGCGTCCCCGGCCCCGAGTGCCGCCCCCACCAGCGATTGGGCCGCAATGGCCAGTGAATCGAGAACCAGGGCGAAAAAGCCCCACAGCTGCAGCACCACCTGGTGTGCAGCCAGAGCGGCAGCGCCGAACCTGGCAGCCACCGCCGCGGCCGAGATAAAACACGCCTGGAACCCCATCGTCCGCACGATCAGATCGCGAGCCAGCACCAATTGCTCCCGCAGTATGTGGCGGTCGGGTCGCAACGACACCCGCTCGGCGAGCAGCGCGCCCCCGAACAGCAACGCCGCCAGCCACTGCCCCACCAGATTGGCCACCGCCGAGCCGGCCAGTTCCATTCGCGGCAAGCCCAGCCAGCCGTACACCAGCAGCGGACACAGCAGTGCCGACAACCCAAAACCGGCAACCACGTAGCGCAGCGGCCGAACGGTGTCCTGCACGCCCCGCATCCAGCCGTTGCCCGCGAGCGAGATGAGGATCGCCGGCGTGCCCAAAATGGCGATCCGCAGCCAGGGCAGCGCCGTCCCCGCGATATCGCCGCTACCCGCGCGGGCCCCGGCGATCACCGAGACCAGGGGCACCGCGGCGATCTGCACCACAAGGATGGTCAACAGCCCGAGCGCCACCGCCAACCAGGTCGCCTGCACGCCTTCGGCGACCGCCGCCACCCGGTCGCCCGCCCCGTAGTGGCGCGCCGAACGCGCCGTCGTGCCGTAGGACAGAAACGTCGCCTGAGAACCGACCAGGCCCAGAACCAGACTGCCGATGGCCAGACCCGCCAGGGCCAAGGCCCCAAGCCGACCTATCACTGCGGTATCGAACAACAGATACAGCGGCTCGGCGGCCAGCACACCCAGCGCGGGCAACACCAGCGCTGCGATCTTGCGGCCGCCGGCGTCGGGCCGCCCGGCGTCGGGCCCCATTTCCCGCAAAGAGGGTCAGCCCAGCGCTGCGAGCAGCGACGCCACGACGTCATCGATCGAGCCGGTGGTCGAATACCCCGCCGCCAGCAGGTGGCCCCCGCCACCGAACGCTGAGGCGACCACGCTCAAATCGATGTCCTTCTTGGCCCGCATCGACACCGACCACTGCTGGGGGTCGACCTCTTTGAAAACGACCGCGACCTCGGCCTGCCGGGTGGTGCGCACGATGTCGACGATGCTCTCCACCTCTTCGGCGCGCGCCCGCACAAACTCCTGGTGCTCGACGACCGCGTAGACCAATCCCCGACCGGCTACCGCCTCGGGCAGCAGCTGCGCCGAGCCGAGCACCCGGGAGAGCATCGGCAACCACATGAACGGGTGGGTATCCATCAGCGATCGGCTGATCGCGGCGTTGTCCACGCCGATGTCCACCAGCCGGGCCGCCAGCCGCAGGCCGCGCGGACTCGCCCACCTAAACGACCCGGTGTCGGTGGTGAGACCGGCATAGATGCAGTGCGCGACGTCCAGATCGATCGGCTTGCCCCACGCATCGAGAATCTCGGCCACCATCATGGTGGTCGAGTCGGCCGAGCAATCGATGAAGTTGGCCGTGCCAAACTCGGCGTTGGACGCGTGGTGATCGATGACCAGCACGCTGCGGCCCGGATCGGCCAGGTCACTGAGCCCACCGAGACGCTTGATGCTGGGGACGTCGACGGTCACCATCAAGTCGACGTCGCGGCGCATCTCGTCGGCATCGACAAGCAGGGCGCAACCGGGCAGCGACGCCAGCGACTCAGGCAGCGTGGCGGGGGCGGCGAAACTCACCTCGACCTGCTTGCCGCACCCGTCCAACACCAACGCCAGGGCCAGCCCCGCGCCGATCGTGTCGGCGTCGGGGTGGACATGGGCGATTACCGCAATGCTGTCGGCGGCCGAAAGCAGCTCGGCCGCGCCGACGGCGTCGACGCGCACCCCCGGACATCGCATCTGCTCAATCTTCGGCTTGGTAGTCGTCACCGGTGTTCTCAGCCTCGAGCCCGTCGCTAGTTCGAATGACCAGTCCCCCGGCATCCGACGGTTCGTCGGCCGATCCCCTGTCGCGGTAGGGATCGGCCTCCCCCGCCGGCTTGGCACCGACTCGCACCCGCGCCAGATCTGCGTCGGCGGCGCGGGCACGGGCCAACAACTCGTCCATCCGATGCACGGTGTCGGACGTGACGTCCCGGGTGAACGTCAGGGTCGGGGTGAAGCGCACGCCAGTGCCGGCTCCGACCTTGGTGCGCAGCACCCCCTTGGCCCGTTCCAGTGCCGCCGCGGCGGCCGCGTAGTCCGGCTCATCGTCCAACGTCGGCCCCATCACGGTGTAGTACACCGTCGCATCGTGCAGATCGGCCGTCACCTTGGCGTCGGTGATGGTCACCCCGACCAGCCCCGGATCCTTGATCTCGTACTCGATCGCCGACGCGACGATCGTGGTGATCCGTTTGGCCAGCCGGCGCGCTCGCGCCGGGTCAGCCATGCTCGCGCCCCATCAGGAGCGGTCTTTCTGGACCAGCTCGTAGGACTCGATGAAGTCGCCCTCTTTGAGGTCGGAGTAGCCCAGCGTCATACCGCACTCGAATCCCTCGCGGACCTCGGTCACGTCGTCCTTCTCCCGACGCAACGAGTGAATCGAGAGGTTCTCGACGACCACGATGTTGTCTCGCAACAACCGGGCCTTCGCGTTGCGGCGAACCACACCGGAGCTGATCATGCAGCCCGCGATGAGGCCGACCTTCGAGGACCGGAACAGCGCCCGGATCTCTGCGCGCCCGAGCTCGACCTCTTCGTAGATCGGCTTGAGCATGCCGCGCAGGGCCTTCTCGATCTCATCGATCGCCTGGTAGATGACCGAGTAGTAGCGAATCTCCACACCTTCGCGGTTGGCCAGCTCGGTGGCCTTGCCCTCGGCACGCACGTTGAAACCGATGATGATCGCATCCGAAGCCGACGCCAGGTTGACGTTGGTCTCGGTGATGCCACCGACACCGCGGTCGATGACACGCAGGGCCACCTCGTCGTCGACCTCGATACCCATCAGGGCCTCTTCCAGCGCCTCGACAGTACCGGCGTTGTCGCCCTTGAGGATCAGGTTGAGCTGGCTGGTTTCCTTCAGCGCCGAATCCAGATCTTCCAGGCTGATCCGCTTGCGACTGCGCGCCGCCAACGCGTTGCGCTTGCGAGCGCTGCGCCGGTCGGCGATTTGGCGGGCGATCCGGTCCTCGTCCACGACCAGGAAGTTGTCACCGGCACCGGGGACCGAGGTGAAGCCGATCACCTGGACCGGACGCGACGGTAGCGCCTCTTCCACGTCCTCGCCGTGCTCGTCGACCATCCGGCGCACGCGGCCGTAGGCGTCGCCGGCCACCACCGAGTCGCCGACCCGCAGCGTGCCGCGTTGCACCAGCACGGTGGCCACCGGGCCACGACCACGGTCCAGGTGCGCTTCGATCGCCACACCCTGGGCCTCCATGTCGGGGTTGGCCCGCAGATCCAGGGCCGCGTCGGCGGTAAGCAGCACCGCCTCCTCGAGCGCCTCGATGTTGGTGCCTTGCTTGGCCGAGATGTCGACAAACATCGTGTCGCCACCGAAATCCTCAGCGACCAAACCGTATTCGGTGAGCTGACCGCGGATCTTGGCCGGGTCGGCGCCCTCCTTGTCGATCTTGTTGACCGCCACCACGATCGGCACGTCTGCGGCCTGCGCGTGGTTGATGGCCTCAACCGTCTGCGGCATCACACCGTCGTCGGCGGCGACCACCAGGATGGCGATGTCGGTGGCCTTGGCACCGCGGGCACGCATGGCAGTGAACGCCTCGTGACCGGGGGTGTCAATGAAGGTGATCAACCGCTCGGTGCCATCGTGGTCCACGCTGACCTGGTAGGCACCGATGTGCTGGGTGATGCCACCGGCCTCGCCCTCGCGGACGTTGGCCTTACGGATGGTGTCCAGCAGTCGGGTCTTGCCGTGGTCGACGTGACCCATCACCGTGACTACCGGCGGTCGGGTCTGCAACTCGGACTCGTCGCCGGAGTCTTCGCCGTAGGTCAGATCGAAGGATTCCAGCAGCTCGCGGTCCTCGTCCTCGGGACTGACCACCTGGACGTTGTAGTTCATCTCGCTGCCGAGCAGCTCGAGGGTCTCGTCGCCGACCGACTGGGTGGCCGTGACCATCTCGCCGAGGTTGAACAGCGCCTGGACCAGTGCCGCCGGGTTGGCGTTGATCTTGTCCGCGAAGTCGGAGAGCGATGCTCCGCGCGCCAGCCGGATGGTTTCACCGTTGCCGTGCGGCAGCCGCACACCGCCGACGACCGGCGCCTGCATGTTCTCGTACTCGGCGCGTTTGGCCCGCTTGGACTTACGGCCGCGCCGGGGCGCGCCGCCGGGACGGCCGAAAGCACCGGCCGCACCGCCGCGCTGGCCGGGACGGCCGCCGCCACCACCGCCACCGGGACGGCCGCGGAAGCCGCCTCCAGGTGCGGCGCCAACGCCGCCGCCTCCGCCGCGGTAGTTACCGCCGCCACCATCTGACCGGCCGCCACCTGGCCCACCAGGACGACCACCACCGGGCCGCGGCGCGCCGGTACGCGGTGGGCGAGGCCCACCGGAAGCGCCGCCGGGACGCGGAGGCATGTTGCCGGGAGAAGCGCCGCCGGGGCGAGGCGCCCCTGGGCGCGGCGCCTGCGGGCGCGGAATGGGCCGATCAACCGGCTGCGCCGAGGAGAACGGGTTGTTGCCGACGCGGGGAGTACGAACTCCCGGCTTGGGCACCGGCCCCGGCCGTGCACCCGGAGCCATGCCCGGGTGAGGCGCTTGCGGAGCGGCCGGCTTGCCCGGTGTCGGCGCAGGCCGTTGCCCGGGAAGCGGCGCCTTCGGCGGCGCGGGCGCTGCCGAAGCAGCGGGGGCCGCCGGCGTCGCGGCCGGCGGTGCCACACCGGAGTCCGCGGGTTGCGCGGGCGCAGGCGCAGGCGCCGGCGCGGGGGCGGGAACGGGCGCCGGAGCACCGTTGCCTACCGCCTTGTCCAGAGCGGCGTCCAGAGACCTGTCCGGAGCCTTGGCCGCGGGGCTGGCACCCGGCACCTTCTGCGGGGCCTTGGCCACACCTTTGGCGGCACCCGTGTCGGAGCCTTTCGCCGGCGCCGACTTACCGCCACCGAACGATTCACGCAGCCTGCGGGCCACGGGAGCTTCCACCGTCGACGAGGCCGACTTGACGAATTCGCCCTGTTCACTCAGCCGGGCGAGCACTTCTTTGCTGGTTACACCGAGTTCCTTAGCCAACTCGTGTACGCGGGCCTTACCTGCCACTACATCTCCTGTCCATGAGGCGACAGTTGTGGGCCGCGCCTCGGGGTTTAGCTATGACACATTGTCATCGGGACTTCACGGTGTGCTCATGTTCTTTGCTACCTGTTCTGTTGCTCGGCGGACCGGGCACATCCAAACCACCGATGTGCTCGACCACCGCGGATATATCCGGTGACCCGGTGATGCGCAGCGCTCTGGTGAAAGCCCGTCGCCGAATCGCTTGTTGTACGCACTGCGGCACCGGGTGCAACCACGCACCCCGTCCCGGCAGCCCCCTAGCTGTGTCAACGATCACGGCATAGTTGCCGTTCCCGGTCGACTCAGCCACCACTCGAAGCAGTTCGACGGCCAACTCTCGCTTTCGGCACCCGACACACGTCCGCACCGGTCCGCAGGGGATATCCGGACGCCCGTGCGCCATGGCCGAAGGCTTGCGCTGGATCACGGCTCAGTCTAGCGTCACCGAACCGATTGCCCGAACCGCCCGTGGACCCGTTGTCCGGGCCGGCGCCCAAACCGGGGCATGTCCCCTAGTGGTCGTGTGCCAAGCCGCGGCTGGCGCCCCGTTCCGGGTGCTCCGCCGACTGCTCCGGCGAATCGCCGCGGATGTCGATCCGCCAGCCGGTAAGCCTGGCCGCCAACCGCGCGTTCTGGCCTTCCTTGCCGATGGCCAGGGACAGCTGGAAGTCCGGCACCACGACGCGAGCCGCCCGTGCGGTCTGATCGATCACCGACACCGAAACAACCTTCGCCGGGGACAGCGCGTTGGCGACGAACCGCGCCGGGTCCTCGTCATAGTCGATGATGTCGATCTTTTCTCCGGAAAGTTCGCTCATCACGTTGCGGACGCGTTGACCCATCGGTCCGATGCAGGCGCCCTTGGCGTTCAGCCCCGGAACGTTGGACCGAACCGCAATCTTGGACCGATGTCCGGCCTCGCGGGCGACCGCCACGATCTCCACCGAACCATCCGCAATCTCGGGCACTTCCAGGGAGAACAGCTTGCGCACCAGATTGGGGTGGGTACGAGACAGCGTGATCAGCGGCTCGCGAGAACCGCGGCTAACGCCCACGACGTAGCAGCGCAGCCGATTGCCATGCTCGTAGCTCTCGCCAGGAACCTGTTCGGCAAAGGGAATCACGCCTTCGGAGGCCTTGGTCTCGCTTCCCATCCGAACCACGACCAGCCCACGAGCGTTGGCTCGGCTGTCACGCTGGATCACACCCGCGACGATCTCGCCCTCGCGGGTAGAGAACTCCCCGTAAGTGCGCTCATTTTCCGCGTCCCGGAACCGCTGCAACATGACTTGGCGTGCGGTTGTCGCGGCGATGCGGCCAAAACCCTCGGGCGTGTCATCCCATTCGCTGATCACATTGCCGTCGTCATCGGTCTCGCGGGCCATCACGCGCACGACGCCGGTCTTGCGGTCGATCTCGATGCGCGCGTCGGTCTGATGGCCTTGGGTGTGTCTATAGGCGGTCAGCAGCGCCGATTTGATCGTCTCGAGCAGCTCATTGACCGAGATGCCCCGATCGACCTCGATCGCATGCAGTGCCGCCATGTCGATGTTCATGCCTCGACCTCCGTCCCAGCGGCCCTACCTGTAGTCGCGAGTTCTAATTCAGCTGGATTCGGCGGCGAAAACTCGACCTGCACAACCGCTTTCTCCACCTCGGCAAGTGGGATCTCGCGGACTTTCCACTCCCGCCCGGCCCGAACCACCAGATCCAGCGAACCGCTTTGCAGCGCGCCGATGCAGCCAGTCAGCTGCGATCCGTCCGCCAGGGTCAGTTCGACCTTGCGGCCACGAGCACGGCGGAAATGCTTCTCGCTGGTCAGCGGGCGATCGATACCGGGCGAACTGACTTCAAGCACGTAGCTGTCGCCGATGTTGTCCAGGCTGTCGAGCAAGCTCGACGCGGAGCGCGACAGCACGGCGATAGTGTCCAGGTCCAGGGTGGTGTCACCATCAGCGACAACTGTGATCCGCGGTGGACGAGCGCGGTGGTCGATGACCACATCCTCGATCTCGTAGCCGGCGCGCGCGAACTCTCCACCGAGTAGCTCGATCACCTGCGTCTGCGAAGGTAGCCCGGTGGTCACGGCGAGCTCCTCATCTTGAGTTGTCCGGTCATCTGGCGGATGGCGCCGCCAGGGGCGGTACCAGCGTCGCACCGGCACCAAAAAGCCGACGATTCACCGGAACCAGCTACCAACGATACGCCAGGAATCCGCGTCGGCGCGCCGATCCCGCCGTCAAGCTCCGAGCTAATCGTCCCTGATCGTGCCCCGCTTGATCTCAATGGCAGGATGTTGCTGTGTCCCGAGCAGTAACCGTCCTCAACAGGCGGGGTGTGCTCGCCGGCGGTGCCGCTCTCGCTGCACTCGGGGTGGTCGTTTCCGCCTGCGGCGAGTCCCCGCCCAAGCCGCCAGCCGTCGAAGAGCTGCTGGCGCCTTTGGAGCAGGCCCGCCATGACAGTGCGCTGGCCTCGGCCGCCGCCGGGGCGATCGGCAATCCACCACAGATCGCCGCCGCCCTGACTGTGGTCGCCAACCAACGGGCCGCCCATGCGCGCGCGCTGGCCACCGAGATCGCCCGCGCGGCCGGCAAGCTGGTATCGGCGACCAGCGAAACGAGCAGTTCGAGTCCCAGCCCCAGCGCCACCGAGCCGCAGGCGCCGCCACCGCCGCCCCCGCCCCTGTCCGACGTGGTCGACTCACTGCGCCAGTCCGCCGAGGACGCCAATCGCCTGGTCACCACGACGGAGGGCTACCGTGCCGGGCTGCTCGCCTCGATCGCCGCATCCTGCACCGCGTCCTACCAGGTCGCGCTGCTGCCCGGAGGGCCATCGATATGACCTCTTCCGAACCCAGCTTCGGCGCCAACCCGAAGCGCTCCCCCGCCGACAAAGACGGCGACACCGCGGCGCTCTGCGATGCGCTCGCCGTCGAGCACGCGACCATCTATGGCTACGGCATCGTGTCAGCGCTATCGCCCCCGAGCGTCAACGACCTGGTGGTGGAGGCGCTCAACCAACACCGCCAACGCCGTGATGACGTGATCGCCATGCTGACCTCCCGCAAGGTCACCGCACCGGTCGCCGCCGCCGGGTACCAGCTGCCGAACGTGGTGAGCAGTGCCGCCGACGCCGCGCGGCTGGCCGCCCGGATGGAGAACGACGGTGCAACGGCCTGGCGCGCGGTCGTCGAATACGCCGACACCGCCGGTGATCGGGCATTCGCCAGCACGGCGCTGACCCAGAGCGCGGTGATGGCCGCCCGCTGGAGCAAGGTGCTGGGCGCCTGGCCGATCACCACCGCCTTTCCGGGCGGGGACGAGTAGCCAGGCGTTGGGTTAGCCCGAAATGGCCGCCGCGATGTCGGTGGCCAGCGAATCTCCAACCGTCAACTCGCGGGTCTGCCCACCGAAGCGGTCGCGCAGCTCCACCACGCCGTCCGCCCAACCACGCCCGACGACGACCACCCAGGGCATTCCCAGCAGCTCAGCGTCCTTGAACTTGACTCCCGGCGACGCCTGCCGGTCATCGAGGAGCACCTCGACGCCGAGGCCATCCAGTTCGCCGGCCAGCCCGATGGCCCCAGCCCGCGCCTCGGCGTCCTTGTTGGCGATCACCAGATGAACACCGAACGGCGCGATCTCCGCCGGCCAGCGCAAGCCCAGGTTGTCGTGATGCTGTTCGGCGATGACCGCAACCAGCCGCGATACACCGATACCGTAGGAGCCCATGGTCAGCCGCACGGGCTTACCGTCCTCACCGAGCACATCGGCGGTGAAGGCGTCGGTGTATTTGCGGCCGAGCTGGAAGATGTGACCGATCTCGATTCCGCGGGCCATGACCAACTGACCGGCGCCGTCCGGGGCGGGATCTCCCTCGCGCACCTCGGCGGCCTCGATGGTGCCGTCGGCGGTGAAGTCGCGGCCGGCGACCAGGCCGACCACGTGGCGACCGGGTTCGTCGGCCCCGGTGATCCAGCTGGTGCCGTCGACCACCCTCGGGTCGAGAAGATAGCGAACGTCGTTGCTTCGTAGCGCCTTCGGACCGATGTAGCCCTTGACCAGGAACTGGTACTTGCCGAAATCGTCGTCATCGAGGAAGACGTACTCGGCCGGGTCCAGCGCCGCGGCCAGCCGCTTCTCGTCGATCTCGCGATCGCCCGGCACGCCGATCGCCAGCAGCTCCCACTCCCCGCCCGGTTGACGGATCTTCATCAGGACGTTCTTCAGCGTGTCCGCGGCGCTCACCTCACGCCCCAGACCCGCCTCGTTTGCCCAGGCCACCAGGGTGGCGATGGTGGGGGTCTCGCCGGTGTCGTGGACCACGGCGTCGGGCTGCCCATCGATCGGCAGGCTTTCCGGGCGCGCGGTGACGACCGCCTCCACGTTGGCCGCGTACCCCGACTCCACACACCGCACGAAGGTGTCTTCGCCGACTGGGCTCTCGGCCAAGAACTCCTCCGAGGCGCTGCCGCCCATCGCACCGGACACCGCCGACACGATGACGTAGCGCACCCGCAGCCGATCGAAGATCCGCTGGTAGGCCTCTCGGTGGGCGTGGTAGGCCGCTTTGAGGCCGCCACTGTCGATGTCGAAGGAGTAGGAATCCTTCATGACGAATTCGCGGGCCCGCAAAATGCCGGCGCGCGGTCGGGCCTCGTCGCGGTACTTGATCTGGATTTGATACAGCGTGAGTGGAAAGTCTTTGTAGGAGTTGTATTCGCCCTTGACGGTCAGGGTGAACAGCTCTTCGTGGGTCGGGCCCAGTAGGTAGTCATTGCCGCGGCGGTCTTGCAAGCGGAATACGCCGTCGCCGTACTCGGTCCAGCGGTTGGTGGTCTCGTAGGGCGCCCGCGGCAACAATGCGGGAAACAGGATCTCCTGCCCACCGATCGCGTTCATCTCCTCACGAATGACGCGTTCGATGTTGCGCAGCACTCGCAGCCCCAACGGCAGCCAGCTATACAGGCCAGGCCCTACCGGCCGGATGTATCCGGCCCGAATCAGCAGTTTGTGGCTAGGCACTTCCGCATCGGCGGGGTCGTCTCGCAGGGTGCGCAGGAACAGCTCGGACATCCGGGTAATCACAGGCGGCTAGCCTAGTGGCGGTGCGTCCGCGGGTGACCAAGCGGGCCACCTCCGGGCGGCGAGCCGGCGTGTGCTCACGCGCGGCTACGGCGCCCCCGCCGAAGGCTTACAGCTCTCCGGCGTCGATCGCTTCCTTGACCTCTTGCGCGTGGGCCACCTGCTCCGGGGTGTACCCGATGAACACTGCCGCTCCGCCGACGATCACGGCCGCTCCGGCGACCCACAACAGGCCGTAGGTGTATCCGTGGTCGAGCGCGTGCAGCTGTGCGTCGTTCATGAACTTGACCGGGCCCGTGGTGCCACCCAGATACAGCGTGCGGGAGGTAATCACGGCCTGAATGACGGCCAGCACCAGCGGCCCGCCCAGGCTCTGCAGCATGAGCGTGAGGGCCGATACCGGACCGATGCGGTCGAAGCCGACGCCGGCGATCGCCGCCAGCGTCAGCGGGACGACAGCCATGCCGATACCGATGCCGCCGATCACGATGGGGGCCACCAGGTTCGGGAAGTAGGGCACACCGCGCTGCATGAACGCCCAGCCGTAGATCATCGCGCACACCAGCAGGTATCCACCGCCGATCGTCAGCACCCGCGGCGAGAATCGCGAAACCAGCTGCGAGGACACGCCTAGGCCGATTCCCATCGCGATGACGAAGGGGATGAAGCCGACACCGGCACGTAGCGCGCTGTAGCCCAAGACGTCCTGCACGTACAAGCCGATGCAGACGGTCAGGCTGAACATCACGCCACCGGCCAAGAAGATGGCGATGAACGTGACCAGCCGGTTGCGGTCATGGAACAGGTCAAACGGTACGACGGGGTTTTCGGCGGTACGTTCCACCAGAACGAAGCCGAGAGCGGCGGCGAACGCCACGGCACCCGAGCCGATCGTGGTGATCGAGAGCCAGCCCTTTTCCGGGCCTATCGAGAAGGCGAATACGGCAGCGGTGCACGCCAGTGTGGCCAGGATGGCACCGGCGGCGTCCAGCTTCATCCGCTCGCGGTTGGTCTCGCGCAGCGCGGTGCGAGCCAGGTAGATCATGACCAGACCGATCGGCACGTTGACCATGAACGCCAGCCGCCAGGAGACCTCGGTCAGCGCCCCGCCTACCACCAGGCCCATCACCGAACCGACCGCAGTCATCGCGGCGAATACCGCCGTCGCGGCGTTACGCGCCGGCCCCTTCGGGAACGTGGTGGCCACCAGGGCCAAACCAGTCGGCGAGGCGATCGCCGATCCCACACCCTGCGATAGCCGTGCGATGACCAATGTCGCCTCGTCCCAGGCGACCGCACACAGCACCGACGAGATGGTGAACAGCGCGACGCCGACGATGAATGTCCGCTTACGCCCGATCGTGTCGCCAAGCCGGCCGCCGAGCAGCATCAGCCCGCCGAAGGTCAGCACGTATGCGGTAATCACCCAGCTCCGACCCGCGTCGGAAAGGCTCAGCTCGTCCTGAATCTTAGGAAGCGCGACGATCGCGACGGTGCTGTCCATCGTCGCCAGCAGCTGCATCCCGCCGATCGCAATAACCGCGGCGATGAAGCGGCGCGAGGGCAACCACATCGGGTAATACCTGCTCGCGCGCTCTGAAGCGGTCTCCGTCTCGTGCGTTGCGCGAGCGGAGGTCGGACGCTCCTGCCGTCCGGACGTCCAATTATGGACTGCCCGCTCTGTGTCGTTGAGAGCCGTCATAGCGGGTTACCTTACAGTAATCTTAAGAATCGTTTAAACCCCGAATGCCGCGACAGCCCCTATGACGATGATCGCAGGAGGTCGGATCCCCTCCGCGCGGACCTTTTCCGGCGTGTCGGCAAGGGTCGCCCGCAACGTGTGCTGAGCGGGCGTCGTTCCATGCTGAACGACAAGCACCGGCGTATCCGCAGGTCGGCCGCCTTTCAACAGCGCCTCGACGAAAAGTTCGATTCGTTCGACCGCCATCAGCAAAACAATCGTGCCTGACATTGCTGCCAACGCATTCCAATTCACTAACGATTCGGGATGGTCGGGCGCGATATGGCCGCTGACCACCACAAACTCGTGATTTGTGGCCCGATGAGTGACCGGAACGCCCGCCAAAGCGGGCACAGCTATGGCACTCGTCACACCTGGCACCACAATCACCGGAATCCCGGCTTCGGTGCATGCCAACACCTCTTCATAGCCCCGCGCGAAGACGAACGGGTCGCCCCCTTTGAGGCGGACGACAAAGCGCCCCGCCTTGGCCCGCTCGATCATGACGTCGTTGATGGCGTCCTGGGCCATGGCCCGGCCGTAAGGGATCTTGGCCGCGTCGATGACTTCCACGTGCGGCGGCAGTTCGGCGAGCAGTTCAGGTGGCGCGAGCCGGTCGGCGACGACGACATCCGCCTGGGCGAGCAGGCGTCGACCCCGGACGGTGATCAGCTCCGGATCCCCCGGACCGCCGCCGATCAGCGCGACCCCGCCCCGGATGACGTCGGAACTCTGATAGCTCGTCGAGGTGACAAGGCCGTTCTGCAGCGCCTCGCGAATCGCCGACCGGATTGCCGCCGAACGACGGTGGTCGCCACTGGCCAAGACTCCCACCGACAGGCCCGCGTGGTTGAAGGTCGCGGGGGTGACCGCGGTTCCTTCCACGGCGATGTCGGCGCGCACGCAGAAAATCTGGCGCCGATCGGCTTCAGCGACGATGGCCGCGTTCACCGCGGGGTCATCGGTGGCCGCTATCGCGTACCAGGCGCCTTCCAAGTCGCCGTCGCGATATTCCCGCAGGGTCAAGGTGATCTTGTCCATCACCTCGACAGAACGGGTGGCGCTACGGGATATGACTTGCACATCCGCGCCGCTGGCGATCAGAAGGGGCAGACGGCGCTGAGCAACGTTGCCCCCGCCGACCACGACGACCTTCCTGCCGGTCAGACGCAGTCCGACAAGGTAGGGGCTCTCGGTCACCCGGCAAGCTTAGTGGTGACCGCCAGCGCGGCGGGGAGCCGGGCGCAGCGGGTCGCCACCATCAAATCCCGTGGCCGGCCCGGGCGGCGTGCGCGACAAAACGTGCTACCGCGTCCGGCGTGGATGCCGGATGAGTGTGCAGGTATGACGCATGCACGCCGGCATGTACAACTCCATCCCGCACCGCTGCCGCATCGTTGCCGCGATACACCCAAGCCGGCTCGTAACGATCGGAGAAGGTGACGGTGGTGCGGTGGAATTCGTGTCCGACAACTCGATGGCCGGCCGCATACAACGCCGAGTCCGCAACCGCGACCGCGTCGCGATATCCCAGGGTGAGGTGCGGGGTGAACCGTGCCGATCCGGCCAGCACATCGCACATCGGGTACCCATCGAGTTCGGAGGCCAAATAGATAAGGCCCGCGCATTCGGCGTGCAGGGGCGCGCCGGCGTGCGCCAGGTCTTTGATTTGGCGGCGCACCAGGTCGTTGGCGGACAGCTCCGCGGTGAACTGCTCGGGAAATCCGCCGGGTAGCAGGACGCCGGTGCTATCCGCGGGCAGTGGTTCGCCGAGCGGGTCGAACTCGACCACGTCGGCCCCGGCGGCCCGCAACAACTCGGCGTGCTCGGCGTACGCGAAGCTGAATGCCTTGCCGGCGGCCATCGCGATGGTGGCGTGGCCGGCTGGCGCCCCACCAATGGCGGTCACCGGGTCCCAGGGCGCATCGCCGACACTGCTGCCGGCCGCGGCCAGCACCGCCTCCACGTCGACATGGCGGGCGATCAACGCTGTCATCGCCTCGACCGCCAGCCGGGCACGACGGCCATATTCGACGGCGGTAACCAGACCCAGATACCGCGTCGGAAGCTCCAGCTCGGCACTGCGCGGGATGGCGCCCACCACCGGCACACCGGCTTGCTCGCACGCCTGCCGCAAAACGTGCTCATGGCGGGCGCTTCCGACCCGGTTGAGAATGACCCCGGCGATGCGGGTCTTGGAGTCGAACGTAGAAAAGCCATGTAGCAGTGCGGCGATGCTGTGGCTTTGGCCGCGGGCATCGACCACCAGAATCACCGGTGTTCCCAACAGATTTGCCACGTGTGCGCTCGAACCCGTCGCCGGGCCCGCCACGGCGTGCTCGATACGCCCGTCGAAAAGGCCCATCACCCCTTCGACCACCGCGATGTCGGCACCTTGTGCGCCGTGTGCGTACAGCGGGCCGATGAGCCGCTCCCCCACCAATACCGGGTCCAAGTTGCGGCCCGGGCGTCCCGCGGCCAGGGCGTGGTAGCCGGGATCGATGAAATCCGGGCCGACCTTGAACGGGGCGACCCTGCGGCCCGCTTGTCGGAGCGCTCCGATCACACCCGTGGCCACGGTGGTCTTTCCGCTGCCCGATGCCGGGGCGGCGATCACCACACCGGGGATTGAGTTCACCGAGGCACCCGGTGCGAGCGTGCACAAAATGCCACCTGTAGCGGCGTGTCGCTGTGCCGACACGCACGCTCGCGGCACCGGGGCGGGGCGATGCTCACCACTCGATGCCCTTCTGCCCCTTACGCCCCGCGTCCATCGGGTGTTTGACCTTGGCCATCTCGGTGACCAGGTCGGCGGCCGCAATCAGCTGCGCGGGGGCATCACGCCCGGTGATCACCACATGCTGGTACCCCGGCCGCGCCAGCAGTACGTCCACCACTTCCCCGACGTCCACCCAGCCCCACTTGAGTGGGTAGGTGAACTCGTCGAGCACGTAGAACTGGTGGCGCTGCGCCGCCAGTCGCCGCGCGATCTCGGCCCAGCCGTCCGCTGCTGCGGCCGCGTGGTCGTCGTCGCTGCCGACCTTGCGTGACCAGGACCACCCCGCGCCCATCTTGTGCCACTGGACGGCCGCGCCGATCCCCTGCTGGTCGTGCAACCGGCCGAGGTGTTGGAACGCCGTCTCCTCGCCCACTTTCCACTTGGCGTTCTTGACGAACTGGAATACCGCGACATCCAAGCCGACGTTCCAAGCCCGCAGCGCCATTCCGAACGCCGCGGTCGACTTGCCCTTGCCGTCACCGGTATGCACGGCCAGCACCGGGGTGTTGCGCCGCTGTCGGGTAGTGAGACCGTCGTCGGGGACTTGGGCCGGATTTCCCTGTGGCATAAGCAGTTGCCTTCCGCGAGTTCAGGCCACGCTGCGGATGGCTTGCGCCAAGTAGTCGGCGTGCAACTGTTCGAGCCGCACCGCCGGCGCGCCGAGATGGCGGGCGAGTTGCTGGGCCAGTCCGAGCCGCACATACGACGTCTCGCAGTCCACAACCACCGCGGTGGCGCCTTCGGCGACAAGCCGAGCGGCGGCGATTCGGCTGCGGCCCAACGGGTCCGGCCCGGCGGTGGCCCGTCCATCGGTGAGCACCACCACCAGCGGGCGGCGGGCACGGTCGCGTACTTTCTCCCGGATCACCAGCTCGCGCGCGGCCAGCAGACCCTCGGCCAGCGGAGTCTTGCCGCCGGTGTCGAACCGGGCCAGCCGCCGGCTGGCGATGTGCGCCGACGAGGTGGGTGACAGCAGGATCTTGGCTTCATGCTGGCGGAACGTGATCACCGCGACCTTGTCCCGGCGCTGGTAGGCATCGCGCAGCAGCGACATGGTCGCGCCGCTGACCGCCGCCATCCGATCCCGGGCAGCCATCGATCCCGAAGCGTCCACGACGAAGATCACCAGGTTGCCCTCACGCCCCTCGCGCACCGCCCGGCGGATGTCGGCGCCCTGCGGGCGCAGCGGCCCCGATCCGGTGGCGTTTTCGGCGGCCGAGAGCAAGGTGGCGAACAGGTGCAACCCACGGGCGCCGGAATTGCTGTCACTACCGTCGGCGGCCGCTACCACGCTGCCGGAGCCGTTGCGCGCCCGCGAGCGCCGCCCGGGCGCACCTTCGCCGACCCCGGGCACAACCAGCGCGCGGGTGCGGAACACCTTGGACGGCCCGGCGCTGGGCTTGGGCGCCTGCTGGGGCCTGGAGTTCGAGTTCTGTTGTTGGGGAGGGCAATCCTGGCCGGCTGACTGGCCTCCACCCGGCGGGTCGGGCTCCGGCTCGGGCGAACCCTGCGACTCCGCTCCGGCCCGTGCCAGTGCCTCGTCGAGCTGGTCGCGGTCAATACCGTGATCGTCGAATGGGTCCCGACGACGGCGATGGGGCAATGCCAGTTCCGCGGCGACCCGCACGTCTTGTTCTTCGACGGCCGGTGCGCCGCGCCACGCCGCATGAGCGGTGGCCGTTCGGGCCAGCACCAGATCCGCTCGCATGCCATCGACGTCGAACGCCGCGCACAACGCGGCGATCCGACGCAATTCGTGGTCGGGCAACACGACCGAGTCGACGATGTCCCGCGCCTCGGCGATACGGCGGGCCAGCTCGGCGTCGGGGCCGACATAGCGTTCACAGAAGGCGTCCGGGTCGGCTTCAAAAGCCATCCGCTGGCGAATGACTTCCACGCGGACGTCCACATCGCGGGACGCGTGCACGTCGACGGTCAGCCCGAACCGGTCCAGCAGTTGTGGACGCAGTTCGCCTTCTTCGGGATTCATCGTGCCGATCAGGACGAAGCGGGCCTCGTGCGAATGTGAGATGCCGTCCCGTTCGACGTGCACCCGCCCCATCGCGGCGGCGTCGAGCAAGATGTCGACCAGATGATCGTGCAGCAAGTTCACTTCGTCGACGTAGAGCACTCCCCCGTGGGCGCGGGCCAGCAGTCCCGGCGCGAAGGCGTGTTCGCCATCGCGCAAGACGCGCTGCAGGTCCAGCGAGCCGACCACCCGGTCCTCGGTGGCCCCCAGCGGCATTTCGACCAGCCCGGGACCGGAACTGCCGGTAGCGGCGGACAGTAGCGCGGCGAGCCCGCGCACGGCTGTTGATTTCGCGGTGCCCTTCTCGCCGCGAATGAGCACGCCGCCTATCTCCGGACGAACGGCGCACAACAGCAACGCCAGTCGCATCTGGTCGTGTCCAACGATCGCGCTGAATGGATAGGCCTTCATGACTGCGCCGCGGGACCGTGTGCGGGCCGCAACATGGGCAGGTGCGGAATACCGTCGTCGATGAAATCGTCCCCGTCACGAACGAATCCGTGCCGCGCATACATTTCGGCCAGGTAGACCTGCGCGTCGATCCGGCACGGGTAGTCGCCAACCTCGGCCAGGGCTGCCCGCAGCAGCCGGGTGGAGTGCCCGTGCCCGCGGGCCTGACGTTTCGTACACAGCCGGCCAAGCCGGAACACCTTCTCGCCCCCGGCGTGTTCCTCCATCAACCGCAACGTGCAAATCACTTCGCCATCGGCGGTTTCCAGCCAGAAGTGGCGGGTCTCGGCGAGCAGATCACGGCCGTCCAGCTCCGGATAGGGGCAGGCCTGCTCGACCACGAACACCTCGACCCGCAACTTGAGCAATTCGTAAAGGGTTGGTACGTCAAGGTCTTTGGCCCAGACACGGCGCAGCGCTTCGCTCATGACGCATCCAGCTGCAGCGCCCTGCTGCTCCAGGACCGCACCTCGTCGTACAAAACCGGCTCTTCAGACAAGTTCGCCCCCAACGACGGCACCATCTCTTTGAGTGCTGGCAGCCAGGACTGGTACCGATGGGTAAAGCATCGCTGTAACACCTCAAGCATTATCGGCACCGCCGTCGAGGCCCCGGGCGACCCCCCAAGTAGTCCCGCAATACTGCCGTCGGCCTCGCCGACCACCGTGGTACCGAATTCGAGCACACCACCTTTGCGCTTGTCCCGACGGATCACCTGCACTCGCTGACCTGCCACAATCAATTCCCAGTCCGAATCCGCTGCACTGGGAACAAACTCGCGCAGCACCGCGACTCGGTCGGGCTCGGAGAGACGCAGCTGGCCGATCAGGTAGTTCAACAGTGTCACTTGAGTGACACCGACGCCAACCATGGACAGTATGTTGTTGGGCTTGATCGAACCAGGTAGGTCGCGCAAGTGGCCGCGCTTCAAGAACTTCGGCGACCATCCGGCGAACGGCCCGAACATCAGCCAGGACTTACCGTTGACATACCTCAGGTCCAGGTGCAGCGCACCCAGCGGCGGGGCCCCCGGCGCCGGAACGCCGTACACCTTGGCCCGGTGTGCCGCGGTGAGCGCCGTGTTCGCGGTACGCAAGAACCGGCCGCCGATGGGAAAGCCGGCAAAACCGTTTATTTCCTTGATGCCCGACCGCTGCAGCAACGACAGCGCGTTGCCCCCGGCACCGACAAACACGAATTTGGTTTTCAGCTTGCGCTTTTCGCCGGTGCGCCGGTTGACCACGGTCAGCATCCAACCACCGTCGGACTGTCGAACCAGATTGCGGACCTCCTGACCGAACAGGGCCACCGCGCCATTGCGCACGCAATAGCCAATGAGCTGTCGAGACAGTGCGCCGAAATCAACGTCGGTACCGTCGGCGGCCCAGTTGAGCGCAATCGGTTCGGAGAAAACACGTTTGGCGGCCATCAAAGGCAGTCGGCGGGCGAACTCGTCCGGGTCGTCGATCCACTCGGCGCCGGCGAACAGCGGGTTGCCGGCCAGCGCGTCGCGACGCCGCCGCAGCTGATGGACCCGCTCGGCACCGTGCACAAAGCTCACGTGCGGGAGTGGGTTGAGGAAGCTGCGCACGTCGTTGAGGATGCCGTTCTCCGCCGCGTACGCCCAAAACTGGCGGGTGACCTGAAATTCCTCGTTGATCCGCACCGCTTTGGAAATGTCTATGGAACCGTCGGGTCGCTGTGGCGTGTAGTTCAACTCGCACAGCGCGGAGTGCCCGGTGCCGGCATTGTTCCAGGGGCCACTGCTTTCTGCTGCGACGGCGTCCAGGCGCTCGATGAGGGTGATCGACCAGTCCGGTTCCAGTCGTCGCAGCATCGCGCCCAGCGTGGCGCTCATGATGCCCGCGCCCACCAGCACGACGTCGGTTCTGGCTGACTCTGACACCGGATCGTTGGTCCTTCGTGTTCGCGCGGTTGTGCAGGTCCTCAGGTTATCCCGCCGGGCATGGGCCCCACCCAAACCGCTGCCGTCGAGCCGGCAGACCTCGGGGCGCAGGCCGCAATTGCGACGGCGCAGACCAGCAAACGCCGCTGCCCCACCTAGTCGCCCGCGCTTCGATGATCGCCTCTAAGCTGACCTCGTGAGCGGCTGGGTACCCGATGTACTGCCTGGCTATGAGCAGTACACGATCCCGCTCGGACCCGATCCCGTCGACGAGGGCGACATCGTCGCGACCCTGGTCCGCCGGGCGAACGCCGCGCCCTCGGCACACGCGGTTCTGGCGGTGCACGGCTTCACCGACTACTTCTTCAATACCGCTCTGGCCGACCACTTCGCCGACCGCGGCTTCGCCTTTTACGCGCTGGATCTGCAAAAGTGCGGCCGCTCGCACCGGCCTGGCCAAACCCCGCACTTCACCACCGACCTGGCGCAATACGACGTCGAACTGCAGCGCGCCTTGGCGGTCATCGGCGAGCACACCGGCGCGGCAGATGCCGCCAAGGTCCTCATCTACGGGCATTCGGCCGGCGGGCTCATCGTGTCGCTATGGCTGGACCGGCTGCGTCGGCGCCGGCTCGGTGCGCACGGGGGCGTCGGCGGCCTGGTGCTCAACAGCCCGTGGCTGGACCTGCAGGGCGCGGCGGTCCTGCGCCTGGGCGTGATTTCCGCCGCGATCGGCGCGGTATCGCGGGTGCGCCCCATGTGGGTGCTCCGAGCGCGAGGTGAGCCCGGCTACGGCTCCGGCCTGCACCGGGACTACCACGGCGAGTTCGACTTCAACCTGCAGTGGAAACCGCTGGGCGGCTTTCCCGTCACCGCCGGCTGGTTCAGTGCCATACGCCGCGGCCAGGCGCGGCTGCATCGGGGGCTGGACGTCGGCGTGCCCAATCTGATCCTGCGTTCGGACCACAGCGTGCCCGACAGCGCCGACCCGACCGCCGTAGAACGCGGCGACGCGGTTCTCGACGTCACACAAATCGCCCGCTGGGCCGGCTGCATCGGGAACCGCAGCACCGTCATTCCGGTGCCGGACGCCAAACACGATGTGTTCTTGTCCCTGCCACAACCTCGACTGACCGCTTATCGTCAGCTGGACCGCTGGCTGGACCACTACCTCGAGACTATCGACGCCGACCCATCAAAGCCCTTGCGCAAGGGTTGACCGCGGCGCCCGCAAGTCGGACATGAACAAGGCGGCGCCGACGCCGAGCAGTGCGATCAACGCGGGCAACAGCAGTGACTGCGACATCGAGGCCGAGAACGGCTCGCGCGCAAACTCGGGCAGCTGCAGGGCGACGCCTTCGGTTGCCGCCGCCGCAGAGGTATGCGCGTCGTCGTGGATGGCCGGGGCCTGGGCGGCAATGCGTGATGTCATCAACGCCGCCATCCCGGCACTGCCGAGCGTGGCGCCCAACGCCCGAGCCGCGTTGTATACCCCTGAACTCGCACCGACCAGCTCCGCCGGCAGGTCACGGGTGGCGGTAACCGTCAACACAGGCCAGGCGAACACCATTCCAACGCCAAGGAAAGCGATCGGCACTGCTAACCGCCAAACCGGGGTTGCCGGGGCCATCTCGATCGAGAACCAGATCAGCGAGATGGCCACCACTGAGAAGCCGAAACCGGCCACCGCCCGCGGGTGTGCCCGATCCAGGATCTTGCCGATGAACGGGGTCAACAAGCCGACGACAATGGGCAGCGGCGCCATCAGCAGCGCCGTACGAGTCGGCGACAAGCCCCGCACCGTCTGCATATAGAACACGCCAGGCAGCATCATCGCCGCCGCCACGAACGCGATCACCGCCACACCGAAGCTGCACAGGGCGAAGTTGCGATCGCCGAAGATCCGCAGCGGGATCAGCGGCTCGCTGGTATTCACCGATTGCCAGTAGACAAATACGGTCACAAACCCGACGCCCACGGCGATCATCGCCCAGATCCATGGCGACCAGCCGGCCGCGTGCCCCTGCTGCAGCCCGAAGACAATGAGGAGCAAGCCGAGTCCGGATAGCCCCACACCGATCAGGTCGAACCGGCGCGTGTGCGTCGGCAGTGCGGGCACAAACCGCACGGCCAGCACCAATCCGACGATGCCGACGGGGATATTGACGAAAAAGATCCACTGCCACCCAAGGGTGTCGACCAGCGCGCCGCCGAGCAGCGGACCAACCAGATTGCCAAAGCCGGCGGCCGCAGCCCAAACGGTCGCCGCCGCTCCGCGACGTTCCGGCGGGAAAGCCCGGGTGACGATGGTGAATGTCTGTGTGTAGAGCAACGCGGCGCCGATGCCTTGAGCCACCCGAGCCGCTATCAATATTTCGATGGTGCCCGACAGGCCACACCACAATGAGCTGACGGTGAACACCGCCAATCCGGCCAGGTAGAGGTTCTTGACGCCGAACCGGTCACCAAGTCGACCAGCGACCAGCGACCAGCGACCAGCGACCAGCGACGGCACCGTATAGGCCAACACGTAGCCGCTGGTCACCCAGATCACCATGTGATAGCTGGTGTTCAGCCCGGCCATGATGCTCGGGTTGGCGACGTACACGACGGTGTCGTCCACCGAGGTCATGAAGATGCCAATGGCGATCGCCCATAGCGTGTCGCGATGGGTTTGGACGGGCACAGCATTGCAGCGGATGCCCGGACTTGCCGGCACGGCTCGCGTCTCCCCCCGCGTCATGGCGCTACTTCGACCTGGCCACCACCAGCAGCGCGGGCCGCGGTGGCCGTAACGGGCCCGGCCGGGCCAGCCCGATGCAGCACCCAGGCGGCCATCACCAGCAATGACATCGCTGCGCCCCTTCCAGTCACTCGGTGAGCATCGGCGAGAACCGATGAATACCTGCGCCGCGGCTCGATCTGAAACAGCTGCAATATTCGCGCACGTCCCGACCGAATATTTCCCCGAACGGAAGCCAACGTCGATGATGCGTCGGCAAGTCCAGCCCGTGACTCTACCCCGCAGAAAGACGCTGCTATGCAAATCTGACAAATTGACAACATCTTGCCTATCTCCGCTCGAAAGCAACCACTGCGTGAGTCACCAGCAAACTCAACAATTGTTGACAGATATCGACATACAACCTCGCCATCAAGCGTAGAATCGAACATGCTCAGCGAGCCGATTCTCGCCAGGCCAATACCGAGGATAATGCCCCAATACTAGAATCAAATTCAAGAACGTAATTCGAGAATATAATTCAAGAATCTAATTCGAGTATCCCGGGCAGGGCGTCACTTCCGATTGCAAACCAGCTTGGTACGAGTCCGCGTTTATTCAGCTTCTGGCGTGCATAAATGGGATCGTCCTTCGATGACGAACCCCGGCAGGACGGCCCGACCAGGAGGAGTAGCGGTCAGCGTTTCATGGGTCGTAACCTCCGCCGCAGAATCGCTGCCCGAAATCGGTTTCCGGCGCCCACCACCGCGCGCCGCGCCATGCCCCCTAGCAGCCGAAAGCCCGGCCGTACATCAGGACTTCGGACGGTGGAGCTGCGCGCGTCGTCGCACGGATTTCGGCCAGCACTAGCGCGACATCGTTGAATGCCCCGCCCCGCCATGAAAGCTGCACCCACCTAGCCCGGTCCGGGGCGACAAATAGCTGTGGACGAACATTGCCTGCACCCGCTTCCCGCCGCGACTTTCACAAAATACTGACAACCCGCTCGGCCACGAAGTACGCTGCACCAACCGTTCGTAGCACGACGGATGGGGCGGCGTTGACGACAAACATCGCGACGAAGGAATCCGACATCGACTGTCGATTCACATCAGGCAATAAGAGATGGGCGACAGGGGGTACTCATCGCACCATCTTTGACACAATCGATCTAGCGACGCACGCGTGAGTGGCAAATACCTCAACAACACAGATACAGAACCATCAATTCTGGCAAGGTCGATCTACAAATTCGCGGTTTCCATCGCCCTGTTTTGGCTAGCCGTCTGCGCGATCATCGCGGCCTTCGTGCCTTCACTGGAATCGGTTGGAGAAAACCGTTCGGTGTCATTGACTCCCCGCGACGCGCCGGCGATGCAGGCTATACACCGGATCTGGGCGGTGTTCAAGGAATCGGATTCCGACAGCATCGTGACAATTGTTCTGGAAGGCGACCAGCCCCTCGGCACCGAAGCCCACAAGTACTACGACGATCTGGTCCGTAGGTTGCGTGGCGATACCAGGCACGTGCAGCACGTCCAGGATTTCTGGGGGGATCCGCTTACCGCTTCCGGGTCGCAGAGTGCCGATGACAAGGCCGCTTATGTCCAGCTGAATCTGGCCGGCAACCAGGGTGAGCCGCTGGGCAACGAATCCGTCGAAGCTGTCCGCAGCATCGTTGACGGCGCCAAGCCGCCGCCCGGGATCGCGGTCTACGTCACCGGGACGGCGGCACTGGTGGCTGACATGCAGCACAGTGGCGACAGGTCTTTGGCGAGAATCACCGTCACGACCGCCGCGGTCATATTCATCATGTTGCTCTTGGTGTACCGTTCGCCGCTCACGGTGGTCCTGCTATTGCTCACCGTCGGAGCCGAATTCACGGTGGCCCGTGGAGTAGTCGCGCTACTCGGGCAGGTCGGGGCCATTGCGCTTTCCACCTTCGCCGTGAGCCTGCTGACTTCGCTGGCGATTGCCGCCGGCACCGACTACGGGATCTTCATCATCGGGCGCTATCAGGAAGCCCGCCAGGCCGGCGAAGACCGCGAGACGGCGTTCTACACGATGTACCGGGGGGTCGCCCACGTCATCGCGGGCTCGGGGCTGACGATCGCGGGGGCGACGTCTTGCCTCAGCCTGGCCCGGCTGCCCTACTTTCGAACGCTAGGTATCCCCTGCGCGGTCGGGATGCTGCTAGCGGTGGTGGTCGCCCTGACGTTAGGACCGGCGGTGCTTGCCATCGGCAGCCGTTTCGGGGTATTGGACCCCAAACGCATGATCAAGATTCGCGGCTGGCGACCGATCGGCACCGTCGTGGTTCGCTGGCCGGGGCCCGTTCTGGCTGCCACGATCGCAATCGCGCTGATCGGTCTGCTCGCTCTGCCCGCGTACACGACCAGCTACAACAACCGGGACTACACCCCGGGCTTCACCCCAGCCAACCAGGGATTCGCCGCCGCGGATCGACATTTCTCTCAGTCGCGGATGAAGCCCGAGGCGTTGCTGATCGAGTCGGATCACGATCTGCGGAATCCAGCCGACTTTCTGGTCTTGGACAAGGTCGCAAAGGAAATCTTCCGGATTCCCGGGATTTCCCGTGTCCAGGGGATAACCCGGCCCGAAGGAAAGCCGATGGATCACACGTCGATCCCGTTTCAGATCAGCATGCAAAACGCCAGTCAGATGCAAAATCTCAACTATCAACGTGACCGAATGGACGACCTACTCAGACAGGCGGATGCGATCGGCAAGTCCATCACCGTGACGAAACGCATGTACGACTTGATGATGCAAATGTCGGACACGATGCATCAGACGGTCATCGACACCGGCCAGATAAAGGATGTCACCGATGAGTTGCGCGATCATATTGCGGACTGCGATGATTTCTGGCGACCGATCCGGAGCTATTTCTACTGGGATAAGCACTGCAACGGAGTCCCGATGTGCTGGTCGCTGCGATCGATATTCGACGCGCTCGACGGCGTCGACAAGATCAGCGACGAACTAACCGACCTGCTGGGCGACGTGAAAACCATGGACCGGCTCATGCCGCTGACGGCCGCCCAGATCCCGCCACAGATCGAAGCCCTGGAGACGGTACGGGACATCGTCCTGACCATGCATAGCACCATGATCGGGATCTACGACCAGATGGACGAGTTGAGCGCAAACTCGACGGCCATGGGGAAAGCGTTCGACACCGCAAACAACGACGACTCGTTCTATCTCCCCCCCGAGGTGTTCACCAACGCGAACTTCAAACGCATAATGAAACTATTTCTATCCCCCGACGGGCATGCGGCTCGGTTCATTATTTTGCACCGTGGAGACCCCGACAGGCCTGAAGGAATTGCCCACATCGACTTGATACGCACCGCTGCCGAAGAGTCGCTGAAGGGCTCGCCATTAGAAGACTCCAGGATTTATCTGACCGGAACCGGGGCCGTATCCAAGGACCTCTCCGAAGGCGCTAAATGGGATCTTCTGATCGCGGGAATCGCTTCCCTGTGCCTCATTTTCATCATCATGCTCATCCTCACCCGAGCCCTTATCGCCGCCACCGTCATCGTCGGCACGGTGGCGCTGTCATTGGGCGCTTCCTTTGGCCTATCCGTATTGGTCTGGCAACACATTTTCGGCATCAAATTGCACTGGCTGGTGCTTCCGATGTCGGTGATTGTGCTGTTGGCGGTGGGATCCGACTACAACCTGCTTCTGGTCTCCAGGTTCAAGCAGGAGATCGGCGCCGGCCTCAATACCGGCATCATCCGTGCGATCGGCGGTACCGGCAAGGTGGTGACGAATGCGGGACTGGTGTTCGCCATCACCATGGCCTCGACGATCGTCAGCGATCTGCGGATCATCGGCCAAGTCGG
This sequence comes from Mycobacterium pseudoshottsii JCM 15466, assembly GCF_003584745.1. Taxonomy (NCBI): domain Bacteria; kingdom Bacillati; phylum Actinomycetota; class Actinomycetes; order Mycobacteriales; family Mycobacteriaceae; genus Mycobacterium; species Mycobacterium pseudoshottsii. The sequence continues at coordinate 2,051,807 of NZ_AP018410.1, read as the reverse complement.
CACCACCATCAGTCTGGGCCTGCTGTTCGACACCCTGATCGTGCGCGCATTCATGACGCCGTCCATCGCCGCCCTACTCGGGCGCTGGTTCTGGTGGCCGCTGCAGGTGCGAACCCGGCCAGCCAGGCCCACCGCCGTCAAACCCCGCCGGCCTGATCCGCCGGATCATTTGCCATCAGTTGGCGAACGTCACCAAACCCGGCGGCTGCGCGCCTTGTCGACTGAGACCCTCAGCCCCGGCTGATCCACTCCTCGAGGATCTGCGCTGCGGGTTTCGCCCCTTCGACGAGCAGCGAAACGTGGTCCACCGCGACCGTGCGCACGGTATTCGATGGCGACCAAGGCTCGGTGGCGGGATAGGTAATATCACCCGCGCCATAAGGCATCACCCACGGCCGGGTGCATTGCACGAATAGCACATCGGATTCAAGAGGCCCATCGTACATATTGGGAAGCAGATCCGACCAGCTGACTACGGCAGTTAGCCTGGTGGCATGAAATAGATCCTGTCCGACACTTTCTACGTACACGTCATAAAGTATTTCTCTGGTGAGAAGTTCAGTTAGTTCGGGATCGGATTCCTTGTGACTATCGAGTAAGGCCACACCGGCGAAATTGCGATTTCTGACATCCTCAAAATGTTTGCCGAGAGCATAGGCGAACTTTCCACCCGATGATTGCCCCGCGAGGACGAAAGGCTCATCACCGACCAGTTCGACGACGATCCGAGCGAGGCACTCAACCGCGGCTTCCGGGGAGTCGGGCAGTGGCTCACCGCGGGCGAAACCGGGCAGGGGTATGGCCGAGACGGCTCGCACTCCCCTGAATTCTGATGCGATTCTTGCATAGTTATGCACTCCGCTGCTGAAGACCGACGTGCACAGGAAGATCAGATGGGGAGCCTTGGGCCCGCTGGTGAAGGTCGTCGGAACGGCGGTCGGCCAGGTCCGGGCGCCGGACTCGGATTGAACCGCCAGTCGCAGCTGAGACGCCGAACGCAGCAAGTGCATTCCCTCGCTGATCCGCCCTGTGGTGATCGCCCCCTTGAGGAGCGCTTCGAACGAATCCCTGGTTGATGCGGCGTCCCCATCCCCAGCCGGACCGCACCGGGCCGGGTTGGGGTGCTGCAGCAAAGCTTGCGGCGGGTGGTGTTCGCAACCCGCCACCTCAGCGTCCCTCAACATGTGAGCCAGGCCTCGAACGGTCGGGTGGTTGAAGACGTCCACCGGAGGCACATCCCGGTCGAACGCCTGGCTCAGGCGCGAAGCCAGTTTCACGAACCCGACCGAGTCCAGGCCCTGCTCACTGAGGGGTTGGTCGATGTCGACCCGCGCAGCCCGAATTCCGAAGACCGCGGCTACCTGGTCGCGCACCGACGCCAGTAGCGGGTCGCCCGGAGCTGCCGGCCAGGCTCCGGCCGATGTGACCACTGGGCCGGCCGTCCCCAGTTCGTCGTCGGGCACGTCCGGCGGCCCCGCGTCCTCAAGGCGTGCCACCAGCAGCTCCTCGGCTTCCAGGGTGCCGTCCAGCAGGCGGGTGCGGCATCTGGCACGCTGCACTTTCCCGCTGGTCGTCTTGCTCACGCTGCCGGGCGGCGCGACCACCACCGCCGAGCAGCGCAACTGGTGGTTCTTCAAGACAACTGCCTGCACCTCATCGGCCACCCCCGACAACATCTCGGTGGCGATATCGGCTTTCACCTCGACGAGCACCGCAAGCCCCTCGACATCGCCGGCATCGCCGGCATCGACTGCGAAGGCTGCGATCCCGCCCGGCCTGATGGCTGGGTGACAGTCACGCAGGCTCTCCTCGATGTCTTGGGGATGGATGTTGCGCCCGGCCAGGATGAGCAGGTCTTTGAGGCGACCGCACACATACAGCTCGCCGTCATGCAGGAGTCCCAGGTCACCGGTTCGCAGGTAGCTGCGGCTGTCGTCAGACCCGGCGAGACGGGCGCCGAAGGTGTCGCGGCTCTTGTCCGGCAATCCCCAGTAGCTCGCCGCCTTACTCGAATCCACCCAGATCTCGCCGACCTGCCCGTCGGCCAGCGGCACGTGGAGTTCGGGGTCCACGATGCGCACGTCGACGTCGTCGGCCACCTGGCCGCAACCAATCAGCATCTGGCTACCGGGACCATCGGCAGGAACCGCCAGCCGCTGCGTCTCCAGCTGATGGCGGTCGACACTGAGCGTCGAACGCCCGAACATCGTGACGGCGACGGTGTGCTCGGCCAGGCCATAGGCGGGGCAGAATGCATCGCGACGCAGCCCGGTTCCGCTGAAGGCATCCAGGAAACGGCTGGTGGTGTCCTCGCGTACCGGTTCGGCCGCGCTCATTACCACCTGCAGCGAACTCAGATCCCATGCCGCACGTTGCTCGGCGGTGGTCTTACGCACCGCCAGTTCGTAGGCAAACTTGGGGGCGGCGGTGTGGGTGGCACGCACCCGATCCATGACGTCGAACCACAGCGCGGGCCGTTGCAGGAAGGTCAACGGCGACATCAGGGTGACCTCGCCACTGCCCGCCAAACCGCTCAGGATCACGCTGATGAGTCCGAAGTCGTGATACGGCGGGAGCCAGAAGACGCCCCGGGCATCCAGTCCGAGCCCTAGCAACCGACGGTTGAAATCGACCTGATGCGCCAGGTTGCCATGGGTGATGACGACACCCTTGGGGTCTGAGGTGGAGCCCGAGGTGTATTGCAGCAAAGCGGGGGCGTCAGGGCTCGGGGACCAGCCGCGGCCCGGCGCGCCGGGGGTGCCCGGTCCGCGCATTCGGCGGCCGCCGATACCCCGCGAGGTGATGTGCCAGGGGAGATCCCCAGGCCAGCCAACCGTGCTTCCGGTCACGATGGACCTGGCTGTTCCGAGCCGGCGAGCGTTCGCATACCGCCGACTCGTCAGCACCGCTTTCGCACCGCTGCTGGCCACCACCCGCTGCATCCGGTCGACGGTCTTCTGAGGGTTGATCGGGTCCGGCGGGTAGATCGGGACGGGAACAACCCCCGCTGCGAGGCATCCGATCAGGCCGCGCACGAAGTCCAGACCGGATGGATATGCAAGAATCGCCCGGTCCCCCGGCTCCAGTCCGCAGTGGTGCCGCAGAAACTCGGCCACCTCGCCCATGTCGCTCACCACATCAGCACGGCTCATCGATTCGGCGACTCGCCCTTTTTCGTTGACGAACGAGATGGCGGTGTTGGCGGGTATGCACGCCGCGAGTTCCCTAAACCGGTCTAGAAGTAACGACATAGCTGTGGCCTCAGTAGTTGTACATGAAATCATTCGGACATCAATCAGTGGCGCAAATGCGATGGGCGCTCCACTACGTTGAACGGTAACAGTTCGCCGATCGCCTCGGCGGCCAAACCAAGATTCTCGGTACCGCGACTTGAGAGCACCCTCGAGGGGCCTGTTTGACGCCGGGATGCCCGTCGGTATCAAGCGGAAGAAGAGATAGTGGTGCCAATTATATTGTCGATAGAACCTGAATCTACATTCACATATTTCACGCAAACTCGAACACGCTCGAATGGCCCATTTCCGAGGAAGTGGCCGACGACGCAACCCCCGGGCAAAGGCGCGCATGCGCCCCCTCGAGTCGAGCCGAGATCCCGCTGCATCATCTCGACAAGCATTGCGTGCCTTGAGGATCGGTCCTTGGCGCGCGTGGATCCGCGGGGCGGGCGATGCCACCCACCAGCTCATCGACGAGTGCGCCCAACACGACGTCTTCTTTCCGGCCGGACAGCCGGGCCAGATAGCCTATCGCCAACTAGACACCGACGTCTCGGCATCGTCCGGGGAAAGGGTAAACGGCCCAGAATGGAAACCTACGACCTCGCGATCATCGGAACGGGCTCGGGCAATAGCATTCTCGACGAGCGCTATGCCGGAAAGCGAGCAGCGATCTGCGAGCAAGGCACCTTCGGCGGCACCTGCCTCAACGTCGGGTGCCTGCCAACAAAGATGTTCGTCTACGCCGCCGAGGTGGCCCAGACCATTCGGGGCGCGTCGCGCTACGGCGTCGACGCGCACATCGACCGGGTGCGCTGGGACGACATTGTCTCGCGGGTCTTCGGCCGTATCGATCCCATCGCGCACAGCGGCGAGGACTACCGACGCTCGGCACCCAACATCGATGTATACGGCTCCCATACCCGGTTCGGGCCGACCCAGGCTGACGGACGCTACCTGTTGCGGACTGCGGCCGGCGATGAGTTCACCGCGGACCAGGTGGTGATCGCGGCTGGGTCGCGGCCGGTGGTTCCCCAGGCCATCGCCGAATCCGGCCTGAAGTATCACACCAGCGACACCGTCATGCGTATCGCCGAGTTGCCCGAACACGTCGTGATCGTTGGAAGTGGTTTTGTGGCTGCCGAATTCGCGCATGTGTTCTCCACGCTCGGCGCACGAGTCACCTTGGTGATCCGGGGCAGCTGTGTGCTACGCCATTGCGACGACACCATCTGTGAGCGGTTTACCCGCATCGCGTCGACCAAGTGGGAACTACGCACGCACCGCAACATCGTGGGCTGGGAAAACCATGGCTCGGGCGTCGAGCTGCAGCTCGACGACGGCTCAACCATCGACGCCGACCTGCTCCTGGTGGCGACCGGGCGGGTTTCCAACGCCGATCTGATCGATGCCGAGCAAGCCGGCGTCGCGGTCGCCGACGGCCGAGTAGTGGTCGACCAGTACCAACGGACTTCCGCGCGTAGGGTTTTCGCGCTCGGAGACGTGTCCTCGCCGTACCAGCTCAAGCACGTAGCCAACCATGAAGCCCGCGTTGTGCAGCAGAATCTGCTTTGCGACTGGGACGACACCGAGTCGATGGCCGTCACCGACCACCGGTTTGTCCCCGCTGCGGTGTTCACCGGCCCGCAACTGGCTGGGGTCGGGTTGACCGAAAATGAAGCCGTGGCAAAGGGCCTCGATATCACCGTTGCGATACAGGAGTACGCCGACGTCGGGTACGGCTGGGCGATGGAGGACACGACCGGGTTCGTGAAGCTCGTGGGCGACCGCGCCACCGGTCGGCTCTTGGGCGCCCACATCATGGGCTATCACGCATCGACGGTGATCCAACCGTTGATTCAGGCGATGAGTTTCGGGCTGACCGCGGCCGAGATGGCCCGCGGCCAGTACTGGATTCATCCCGCGCTGCCCGAGGTGATCGAAAACGCCCTGTTGAATCTGCGCTGACCTCGACTAGCGGTCTGCCTGTTCCGGCTTGTCCGCCACGCTGTCTTGACACGCCGGACACAACCCGCGCAGCGTCAGTCCGGCGCGCTCCGAGAGCGCGAAAGAACTGCCCGCCATCGCCTGCTCCAGCGCCGAGCTCAGCTGTCGTGCGGGCACTTCGATGATCGCCGCGCATTTGGTGCATACCGCGTGGTGGTGGGCGGCGGTGGCCAGTCCGTAGGTGGTGACGCCCCCATCGAGGGTCAGCGCGTGCAGCACCCCCTGCTGCACCAGAGTGGTGACGGTGCGATAAATGGTTGCCAGGTCCGGCGGCTGTGCACCGGCGGGAAGCCGCGCGGCCAGCCGTTGATGGATCTCGGCCACCGACAGGTGCCCGTTGACCGGTTCGAGCACCGCCAACACCTGGATGCGCGACGCCATCCGCCGCAACCCGCGAGCGCGCAGCAACTCTCCGATGCGTTCGGTGACGGCCGGGTCCAGCCCCGGCGGCGTTGTCGTCACCTATTCAGTGTCGCGCCCAACCCCCGGGAATGCCAGTGATGGAACACGGCGGTGCCGCCGCGGCGGCGTTCTTGCAATTGACTTGCATCCAGCTCGGGGACGAACCTACAGTCTGATTGTTGCGTCGTGCCCAGTGCCGGAAGGACCGACATGGCCAGCAATGACCTCGTCTCACGCTCTTCGTGGTGGTCCAGGCTGCACAGCACCCTGACGCCGCCGGAATGGTGGCGCCTGGGCGCGATGTTCGCCTTCATCGCCGCGCTGCATGTCGTCGGCTGGGGCACGCTGGTTTTCTTGGTGGAGCCGGCGCAGCTTGCCGTGGGCAGCAGGGCCTTCGGTATCGGGATCGGAGTGACCGCCTACACGCTGGGCATGCGACATGCCTTCGATGCCGACCACATTGCCGCGATCGACAACACAACCCGCAAGCTGATGAACGACGGCCAGCGTCCGTTGGCCACCGGATTCTTCTTCTCCCTGGGCCACTCCACCGTGGTTTTCGGCCTAGCGGTCCTGCTGGCAACCGGGATCAAGACCATCATCGGCCCGGTCCGAGAGGACTCCTCGAGGCTGCACCACTACACGGGCCTGATCGGCACCAGCGTCTCCGGGCTGTTCCTATATCTGATCGCCATCCTCAACGTCATCATTCTGGCCGGCATCCTGCGCGTTTTCTTCCGGTTGCGGCGCGGCGAGTTCAGCGAGGCCGAACTCGAGGAGCAGCTGAACAACCGAGGACTGATCAACCGGCTGCTGGGCCGGTTCACCAATTCGATCACCAAGTCCTGGCACATGTATCCGGTGGGATTGCTGTTCGGACTCGGGTTCGACACCGCTACCGAAATCGCGCTGCTGGTGCTCGCCGGCACCAGTGCGGCGGCCGGATTGCCCTGGTACGCGATCCTGTGTTTGCCGGTGCTGTTCACCGCGGGCATGTGCCTGCTGGACACCATCGACGGTTCGTTCATGAACTTCGCCTATGGCTGGGCGTTCTCCAACCCGGTGCGCAAGATCTACTACAACATCACCATCACCGCACTGTCGGTGGCAGTGGCGCTGTTGATCGGAAGCGTCGAGTTGCTTGGCCTCTTCGCCGACGAATTCGGCTGGCGGGGTGCATTCTGGGATTGGATCGCCGGTCTGAACCTGAACCTGGTCGGTTTCCTGGTCGTCGGCATGTTTGTGGTCACCTGGGCCGCCGCCATGCTGGTCTGGCGCTTCGGCCGCATCGAAGAGAAGTGGACCGCCGCGGCAAATAGCGCGACCTGACCCGAGCCGCACCCCACCGCTGTGTCCCGGGCTGATGGCCCCGGTGCGGATCCACGGTGTAGAACAGGCACATGAGCTCCGTTTGCCGCCCATGCATGAACTAGCCCTGTGTGAGGCGATCGCCAACGTGGTCAAGACGCATGCCGACGGTCGCCACGTCGAGGTGGTCCGGGTGCGTGTCGGCGCGCTGAGGCAGGTGGTCCCGGAGTCTTTGTCGTTCTGCTGGACCCTGGTGCGCGACTCGGAGAACATGCCCGACGCCGAGTTGGAACTCGAGCGCGTCACCGCTGAGGTCCGCTGTCGCGCCTGTGGCCAGCAGTCGGAGATCACCTCGGCGTGGTCGATCTGGTGTCCGCAGTGTGACAGTTCCGATGTAGAGGTGCTACACGGCAACGAGTTCCTGGTGACATCGCTGGATGTCTCGTGAAAGGTAGTCAAGATGAACGGTTTCCAGCTTGGGTAGATTTCACCGTCACGACGACGGCACGGTGCACACCCACGAGCACGAACATCACCAGCACGGCGATCACACCGGCTATCAGACGGGACCGGCGCGAATCGAAGTGTTGGAAGAAATCTTCGCCGAAAACGACGTGCGCGCCGATCTCAACCGGAGGGCTTTCGAAACCAACGGGATCCGCGCGCTCAACCTGATGAGCTCCCCCGGGTCGGGTAAGACGACAGTGCTGCAAGCCGCCCTCGACCAGCTCGCCAGCGAGTTCGCCATCGGGGTGATCGAAGGCGACATCGCCACCGATCTGGACGCCGCCAAACTCAGTGGTCGCGGCGCACAGGTATCGCTGCTGAACACCAGCAACGGATTTGGCGGGGAATGCCACCTCGACGCGCCAATGGTCAACCGGGCCCTACCGGGTCTGGACCTGCCGAACCTGGACCTGGTGATCGTCGAGAACGTCGGCAATCTGGTCTGTCCGGCGGAGTTCGATGTCGGCGAGCATGCCAAGGCCATGGTCTACTCGGTGACCGAAGGCGAGGACAAGCCGCTGAAGTACCCGGTGATGTTCCGCTGTGTGGATGTGGTGCTGCTCAACAAGATCGATCTGGTGCCCTATCTGGACGCTGACGTCGACACATACGTCGCGCACATCCGAGAGGTCAACGCGCACGCAACAATCCTGCCGGTGAGTGCACGCACCGGGGCCGGCATGACCGCCTGGTTCGACTGGTTGCGCCGATTCGCGCAAGGCCTACCGCCGGAATAGACCTCTTTACGCATGCAATTGGCGGCGCGCATTAATTCAGCTGCAAATGATTTCCAGAAAACCCAACAATGGTCCGCCGAGCCGCTCGCCAGGGCTCATCGGATGGGCCAGAAGTCATGAATACTGTTCTGCTCGAAGCGAATTCGGTATAAACGATGGGTCATGCAATGGCTTTCTTGCCGCATTGCTTGGTGTTCTAACTGCGAACCATTGACAAGGCTCGGCAACCTGGGTAGACCCAAAAACAACGCTGCGCAAGTGGGCCGAAGGTCGACTCCGGCAGCGTGAGGGGCTTCAGCCCGCCCCGGAAAGCTGCAGCATGCCAACAGAAGCAGCAGTCAAAGCAGAAGAAACCTTGATCCATGTTCTGTGGATCAATGCAGGTCTTAGTTGTGACGGCGATTCGGTGGCGTTGACTGCCGCCACCCAGCCCAGCGTCGAGGAAATCGCATTAGGCGCACTTCCCGGCCTGCCTCAGGTCGCTGTCCACTGGCCATTGATCGATTTTGAATGTGGGCCCAGCGGGGGCGCGGACGACTTTCTCGCGTGGTTCTTCAAGGCCGAACGCGGTGAATTGGAGCCCTTCGTGCTCGTCGTGGAAGGGTCGATTCCCAACGAGAAGATCAAGAACGAGGGCTACTGGTGCGGGTTCGGCAACGACCCGGCGACCGGTCAGCCGATGACCACCAGCGAATGGCTGGATCGACTGACGCCCAAAGCCACCGCTGTCGTCGCCGTGGGAACATGCGCCACCTACGGCGGCATCCACGCGATGGCCGGCAATCCGACCGGGGCGATGGGGGTGCCCGACTACCTGGGCTGGGACTGGAAGAGCAAGGCCGGCATCCCGATCGTCTGCGTTCCCGGCTGCCCGATTCACCCGGACAACCTGTCGGAGACCCTGACGTATCTGCTCTACATGGCCACCGGACAGGCACCGATGATTCCGCTCGACGACGCGCTGCGCCCCAAGTGGTTGTTCGGCAACACCGTGCACGAGGGCTGCGACCGGGCCGGTTACTACGAGCAGGGAGACTTCGCCACCGAATACGGTTCACCGAAATGCATTGTCAGACGGGGATGTTGGGGTCCCGTTGTGAAGTGCAACGTGCCCAAGCGCGGCTGGATCAACGGCATCGGGGGTTGCCCGAACGTCGGCGGCATTTGCATCGGTTGCACGATGCCGGGATTCCCGGACAAGTTCATGCCGTTCATGGACGAGCCGCCGGGCGGCAAGTTGTCCAGCACCGCGTCGGGTCTGTACGGAACGGTGATCCGCAGTCTGCGCAATATCACCGAACGCACCGTCGACAAGGAACCGCGCTGGCGCCACAAGGGCACCCAACTCACCACTGGAGCCCGCCGCACCTGGTAGTTCGACGAACCGACCGGCACTCCATCTTGTTCTAGACAGAGAGACTCCGATGACAACTATCGTCCCCGAGCCCACCACTGCCAAGCGCGAACCCGGCCAGCTCGTCGAAATGGCGTGGGATCCGATCACCCGAATCGTGGGCAGCCTCGGCATCTACACCAAGATCGATTTCGAAAACCGCGAAGTCGTCGAGTGCCACAGCACTTCGTCTATTTTCCGCGGCTACTCCATCTTCATGAAAGGCACGGATCCCCGCGACGCCCACTTCATCACCAGCCGCATCTGCGGCATCTGCGGTGACAACCACGCCACCTGTTCGTGCTACGCGCAGAACATGGCCTACGGAGTCCGGCCGCCACACCTGGGTGAATGGATCGTCAACCTCGGTGAGGCCGCCGAGTACATGTTCGACCACAACATCTTCCAAGAGAACCTGGTCGGCGTAGACTTCTGCGAAAAGATGGTCTCCGAAACCAACCCCGGAGTGCTCGCCAAAGCGGAAAAGACCGAAGCGCCACATGCCGACGCGCACGGATACAAGACCATCGCCGACATCATGCGCTCGCTCAACCCGTTCAGCGGCGAGTTCTATCGCGAAGCCCTGCAAGTCAGTCGCTGGACCCGAGAGATGTTCTGTCTGATGGAAGGTCGCCACGTGCACCCCTCCACGCTGTACCCGGGTGGGGTCGGCACGGTCGCGACCATCCAGTTGATGACCGACTACATGACGCGTCTGATGCGCTACGTGGAGTTCATGAAGAAGGTCGTCCCGCTACACGACGATCTGTTCGACTTCTTCTACGACGCCCTGCCCGGCTACGAGAAGGTGGGCCTGCGCCGCACGCTGCTCGGCTGCTGGGGCTCCTTCCAGGATCCCGAGGTGTGCAACTTCGAATACAAGGACATGGAACGCTGGGGTAACGCCATGTTTGTAACCCCGGGTGTTGTGGTCGACGGCAAGCTGGTCACCCACTCGCTGGTGGACATCAACCTGGGTATCCGGATCCTTTTGGGCAGTTCGTATTACGACGACTGGACCGACCAGGAGATGTTTGTCAAGACCGATCCCCTGGGCAACAAGGTGGATCGACGCCACCCGTGGAACCAGCACACCAACCCGCATCCCCAGAAGCGGGAAATGGATGGCGGCAAGTACAGCTGGGTGATGTCGCCGCGCTGGTTTGACGGCAAGGATCACCTGGCCCTGGACACCGGTGTCGGTCCGCTGGCCCGGCTGTGGGCGACGGCCCTGGCCGGCCTGGTCGACATCGGCTACGTCAAGGCCACCGGCAACAGCGTCAAGATCAACCTGCCCAAGACCGCGCTGAAGGGCCCGGTCGAGTTTGAGTGGAAGGTACCCAAGCACGGCAGCAACACCATCGAGCGCGACCGCGCCCGCACCTACTTCCAGGCCTACGCCGCGGCGTGCGCCCTGCACTTCGCCGAGAAAGCACTCGCCGAGATCCGGGCCGGGCGCACCAAGACCTGGGAGAAATTCGAGGTGCCCGACGAGGGCATCGGATGCGGGTTCACCGAGGCCGTGCGTGGAGTGCTGAGCCACCATCTGGTGATTCGCAACGGCAAGATCGCCAACTATCATCCGTATCCGCCCACACCGTGGAATGCCAACCCGCGCGACAGCTTTGGCACCCCAGGCCCCTACGAAGATGCCGTGCAGGGCCAGCCGATCTTCGAAGAGAACGACCAGGAAAACTTCAAGGGCATCGATGTCATGCGCACCGTGCGTAGCTTTGACCCGTGCCTGCCTTGCGGGGTGCACATGTATCTGGGTAAGGGCAAAACCCTGGAGAGACTGCACACACCAACACAGTCACCCGTCGGGGAGTGACACATGGCGGATCGCCCGGAAACCCCCTCGGAACCTACCCAGGCAATTTCGGAAAGCGACGTGCAGTGGCGTACAGCGGGCGATCGGATCCAGACACTCCTGGACTCCTGCGCGGCCGGCGGAGCCGCCGCTCAGGAGCGCGCTTCGCAACTGGTCCGGGAGGTGGTCGGCCTCTACGGAGCCGGGCTTGAGCGGATCATGCGGCTGCTCTCCCAGCCTGGTCTGGACCCGGACGCGCACATCGACCTAGCCGAGCGGCTGGCCACCGACGACCTGGTGGCCAGCCTGCTCCTGGTCCACGGCCTACACCCGCATGACGTCCACCGGCGAGTGTCCGACGCTTTGGACGAGGTACGGCCCTATCTCGGATCCCACGGCGGTGACGTCGATTTGATCGACGTCGTCACCGGGCGATCGGGCGACATCACCGTGCGCCTGGCATTCACCGGCAGCTGCAAGAGCTGTCCGTCGTCGGCGGTGACGCTGGAGTTGGCGGTACAGGACGCGGTGCGGGCTGCCGCCCCGGAAATCGCGGCGATCGAGGTCGTGGCGGCCGAACCCGCCGGCACCGCCGGCGTGATACCGGCGGAGTCGTTGTTTTCGCGCGTGCATTCCAACGGGTCCAACGCATCACGCGCCACCAGCTGGCACCCGGTGCCCGAGCTGGCCGAACTGGTGCCCGGCGAAGTCGCCGGTTTTGCGATTGGCGACACCACGCTACTGGCGTGCCGCGTCGGCGAGCAGGTACTGGCCTACCGCGACCATTGTCCGATCTGCCGTGACTCCCTGGCCGGGGCGCAACTGCTGGGCACCCTTCTGCGATGCCCTGGCTGCCGAACAGATTTCGACGTCGTGCAGGCCGGCGTACCCGCCGGCGCGGGACACCAGGAGCTCCACCTCGACCCGCTGCCGCTGCTGATTCGCGACGGTGTGCCCTCGATAGCACTGCGCGGTCAAGAGCTGGGAGCCATCGCATGAACACCGCCTATGACGTGTTGGCGCGGATCACCGCCAACCGGCGGCCTCCCGAACCAGCGGGTGAGCGCTGCGAAATGTGCGCTACCGAGATCGCCGACGAGCACCAGCACGTCGTCAATGTGGCTGGCCGGCAACTGATGTGCGTCTGTCGAGCCTGCTATCTGTTGTTCACGGACTCGGCCGCCGAGTTGCGCTACCGCGCGGTGCCCGACCGGTACTTGTGGTTCCCGGATTTCGCGCTGGACCGCCGCGCCTGGGACGCACTGCAGATCCCGGTCGGTGTGGCGTTCTTCTTCACCAACTCCGCTCTCGGACGCACCGTCGCCTTCTATCCGGGCCCGGCCGGGGCCTGCGAATCCGAGCTGGACCTCGATGTCTGGAGCGACCTCAAAGACGGCGACAAGCGACTCGAACTGCTTGCCGACGACGTTGAAGCGCTGCTGGTGCAAGTCCCCGAATCGGGCGCCCCACGCAGCTATCTGGTCCCGATCGATGTGTGCTACGAGTTCGTCGGACGGTTGCGCATGCTGTGGCGAGGGTTCGATGGCGGTCAGCAAGCCCGGGAGTTCATCGACAGCTTTTTCGCGAAGGTCGCGGGCAAGGCGGTGGAGACGCCGCGATGAACGAACAACCGCTGGACCTGACCTTCGCCGTGTTGGACGTGGCGCCCGAACCCTACGCCGTCAGCCCGGTGCTGACCGCCCGCGTCGGGATCGACACCGGCGGCGAAGACCCGGTGCACGCCATTGCGCTGCGCTGCCAGGTCCGAATCGAGCCGCTGCGTCGTCCCTATTCCGATGCCGAGGCGGACGGACTGGTGGACCTTTTCGGTGCCCGCGAACGCTGGGCTATCACCCAGCGCACCTTCTTGTGGCAACACTGCACCGCGATGGTCCCCGGATTCGCCGGCAACACGACTGTCGCCCTGCCGCTGGACTGCATATACGACTTCGAGGTGACCGCCGCCAAGTACCTGCATGCGCTCCGCGACGGCGCATTGCCCCTTCAATTTCTCTTCAGCGGGACCATCTTCGTCAAGTCCGAGCGCGGATTCTCGGTCCAGCAGGTGTCCTGGGATTGCGAAGATCGATACGACATGCCGGTGGCGGTGTGGCATCAGCTGATCGCCCAGCACTATCCAAATTCCGGTTGGGTGCGGCTGGGCCATGACACCGTCAGCGCGCTGGCCCGTTACAAGTCGGCCCACGGACTGCTCGACCTCGACCACACGGTCACCGCCCTGATCGCCGCCGCCGCACTACCGGAGGTCGCCCAATGACCTCAAACCGAGACCGGGCCCGCGCGGTCGCCGACACGGTGCTCTACGAGGGTTACCTGCTGTATCCGTACCGTGGGACCTCCAGCAAAAACCAGTCTCGTTGGCAGTTCGGCGTTTTGGGTCCGCCCGGGGCGGCCGATGCCGGCTTGGGTGAAGACGACACGCTCGCGGCAGAGTTCCTGGTCGAGGGCACCCAGGCGATCACCGTGGCGGTGTGCTTCCTGCAGTTGCAGCATCGCCGGGCCGAGCGCGAAATCAACGGCGCGTTCGAGGCCGTCGACGAACTGGCGACACCGTCCGGATCATGGCTGACCTGGGACGAAGCGGTCGAGTGCGAAATGTCATTCGGACCACTCGCATTCGACGATCCGGACCAACCGTGGCAGCTACCGGTGCTGGCACCCGCGGCCACTGACATCGAGGAGGTCGAAGGCGGTCGTCTGCTGCGACAACGCCGGGAAGTGCGCGGCGAACTCACGGTTTCCAGCCAATCCGACGGCGACCTGCGGCGAGTCTCGTTGCGGCTCCGCAATGTAGGGCCGCCGGTGGATCCCGTTACCGAGGGTAAAGACTCGGTGATCGCGCGGTCCATGATCGGCAGTCATGTGATCGCCGAAGTGATTGGCGGCCAGTTTGTCTCGCTGCTCGAGCCGGCGCCTGCCGCGGCCGATGCGGTGTCACGGTGCACCCAGCACCGCTGCTTCCCCGTACTGGCCGGCCCCCCGGGCACCCAAGACTTGCTGCTGATCTCGCCGATCATCCTCTATGACCACCCCGAGGTCGCCGAACAGAGCAACACCGCACTCTACGACTGCACGGAGATCGACGAGATCCTGACGCTTCGGGTGATGACGATGACCGACGAGGAGAAGGCGCAAGCGCGGGCCACCGATCCGCGCGCCGCCCAGATCATCGACCAATGCGACGCCATGTCACCCGAAGCCATGGCGCGCCTGCACGGTGTGCTGCGCGATCCGCATGCCGTCTCCGGCCTGGTCCCTGAGCTGCCCGAGGGAGTCGACTGGTGGGATCCCATGGCCGACAACGCGGTTCGGCCCGAGCTGGACGGCGTGCTGGTGAACGGGGTCCGGGTCGCGCGGGGCAGCCGTGTCCGGCTGCACCCCAGGCGCAACGCCGACGCTCAGGACATCTTTGTTGCCGGCAAGATCGCGCGGGTCACCTCGGTGCATGAGGACGTTGAGGGCAACCGCCACGTCGGGGTCGTGGTGGAGGACGATCCCGCCGCCGATCTGCATGATTGGTACGGGCGCTACCTGTACTTCTCCCCCGACGAAGTCGAGCCGTTGGAATCCGAACAAACCAGCAACGAAAGGAGTTCGATATGGAGATCTTAGGCTGGATCTTCCTTGGCATCATCGCGCTGGTCGTGGCGGCCGCGGTGGTGATGGGCGTGGTATCGCTACCGGACGCCCGTCGTTACCACAGGCTGCGGCGCATGTAGCGCCCCGCCAGCCCGATGACAGCACGCATCCTGGTAGCCGGAATCGGCAATATCTTTCTGGGGGATGACGGATTTGGCCCCGAAGTGGTCCGGCGAGCCGACATCCCGCAGAACGATCCGGGTGTGCGCGTCATCGACTACGGCATCCGCGGTATGCACTTGGCCTACGACCTGCTGGACAGCTGGGACACCCTGGTGCTCGTCGACGCGGTACCCAGCCGCGGCAATCCGGGCACCCTGCACGTCTTCCAAGCCGATTTCGAGGCAGATCAAGCGTCCTGGTCAGAGGCGCCCGGCCTGGACGCCCACGGCATGGATCCGGGAACGGTGTTCGCCAATCTGCGGGCGCTGGGCGGCAATCCGCCCTACACCGTTGTCGTCGGATGCGAGGCGGGTAGCGTCGAGGAAGGTATCGGCCTCACCGAACCCGTCGCCAAGGCCGTCCCCCGCGCCGCGCGAGCGGTCGAGGAGATCGTGGCGGCGCTACAGGGTCCCGCGACCGCGCAGTCGACCGGAGAGGAGGTCTGAGCATGTGCCTGGGCATACCCGGTCAAGTAATCAGGATCCTCGACGGCTACGAGGGGCAATTGGCGTTGGTCGAGGTCACCGGTGAGGCGCGGAAAGTCAATATCGGCATGCTGCCGGAGGAGACATTTTCACCCGGTGACTGGGTGATCATTCACATGGGCTTCGCCATCGAGAAAACGGATCGGGCCGGTGCCGAACAAGCGATGGCCGGTCTGGAGTTGATGGGCCGCGGCAGAACCGACACCGACTTCACCGACGGCGGCTGACATGGCCGGCCTCCCCCTGCTGCGGCCCGCGATGGTGCGGTGCGCCGAGACCCGAAAGCGTTTCACGGTGACCGGTGTCGTCCAGGGAGTGGGTTTTCGCCCCTTCGTCCACCAACTGGCCAGCGAGCTGGGTCTGTCCGGGTTCGTCGGCAATGACTCGGCGGCGGTCTTCATCGAGGTACAGGGCGGGCGCGCCGGGCTGGACGAGTTTGCGCGCCGATTGCGCGCAGACGCTCCGCCGTTGGCCCGCATCAGCTCGGTCTCGGCTACCGAGTTGGCGCTGCAGGCCGGTGCCGCCGGCTTCCGGATCGTTGCCAGCCAGGGCGCAACCGGTGCGACAACACCGATTCCGCCGGATATCGCGGTGTGCGACGACTGCGTGCGCGAGCTTTTCGACCCGCGGGACCGACGCTTTCGGCACCCGTTCGTGACCTGCACCAATTGCGGGCCGAGATTGACCGTCATCCGCACGCTGCCCTACGACCGTCCGGGCACCACCATGTCGGCATTCCCGATGTGCGAGCGGTGCGCCGCCGAGTACCACGATCCAGGCGATCGCCGATTTCACGCCCAACCGATCGCCTGCCCAAACTGCGGTCCGTCGCTGTGGTTTCGGAGTGCAACCGAGCACGTCGCCGGGGCGGATGCGGCGTTGGCGGCCGCCCAGCACGCCCTGACGGCGGCGAAGGTCTGCGCCATCAAGGGCATTGGCGGCTACCACCTGGCCTGTGCCGTCGACGACGACGCGGTGGTCGGTGTGCTGCGATCCCGCAAAAGCCGTGGGGCCAAACCTTTCGCCATCTTGGTCCGCGATCTGGACGTGGCGCGCCGCTACGCCTTCATCGACGATGCCGAGGCCGCGGTGTTGTCCGATCCCGCCCGGCCAATTGTGTTGCTGCGCCGCCGCCTCGACGCGCCGGTCGCCGACGCCGTCGCTCCGGGCAGCCCGCTGCTCGGGCTGATGCTGCCGTACTCCCCCATCCATCACCTACTGTTGGCGCCGGTCCCGGGTGCCGATGCGGCGGCGCCCGAGGCACTGGTGCTGACCAGCGCCAACCGCTCCGATGGACCCATCTGCTTCACCGAAGGTGATGCCGCAGAGCGCCTTTCGATGTTGTGCGATGCGGTGCTCGACCATGACCGTCCCATCCACGTGCCCTGCGACGACTCGGTGGTGCGGGTGGTCGAAGACGCGGGCCTGGCCCGTGAGCTACCGATCCGCCGATCTCGCGGCTATGCCCCCCTGCCGGTCGACCTCGGACACATCGCCGTCGAGAGCCCACCGGTTCTTGCCGTCGGCGGCGAGCTCAAGAACACGTTCTGTCTGACCGACGGCACACGGGCCTACCTATCCGGGCATATCGGTGACATGGCTACCTGGGAGACGTTGCGTGCGTTCGAGCGCGCGGTTGGCCAACTCAGCGAAATACGCGGCCATCCGGTTCGTTTGGCCGCCGATCTGCATCCGGGTTACCACACCCGCAACTGGGCCGAGCGTCACGCGGACGATCGACCACTCGATCTGATCCAGCACCATCACGCGCACGTGGTGTCGCTGCTCGCCGAGCACGGGCGGATCAACGAACCCGTCGTCGGAGTCTCCTTCGACGGCACTGGCTATGGGTGTGATGAGACGATTTGGGGTGGGGAGATTCTTGTCCTCGGGCCCCAGAGCCACCGCTTCACCCGCGCCGGACACCTGTTGGCGGTGCCGCTGCCCGGCGGCGATGCCGCGGTGCGCAATCCGTGGCGGATGGCGCTGTCGCAGCTGTGGACCGCGCATATCGAGTGGAGCCCGGACCTGGCGCCGGTCGCTGCGGCGGGAGTCGATGAACTACGGGTGACGCGTTCCCAGTTGGCCAGCGGCGCGGGCTGTGTCCCGTGCTCGAGCATGGGCCGCTTGTTTGACGCGGTGGCTTCCCTGCTCGGCGTCCGCCACCGGATCGACTATGAAGGCCAGGCCGCCATCGAACTCGAGGCGCTCGCCGAGTCGGCGCTCGCTGAGTGCAACGGGCCCCGGCCGTCGCTGCCGCTCACCGTGCGCCCGGACGGGGTGATCGACCCGACCACGATGGTGCAAACACTGGTATCGGCCCTGCGCGCTGGCACGCCACCGGCGGTACTGGCGGCGAGTTTTCACCAAGCGGTGGCCCGCGCCGTCGCCGAGGTGGTTGCCCAGGTAGCGGGCCAGGTGGGGCTGGTGGGCCTGACCGGCGGAGTGTTCCAGAACGTGCTGCTGCTGCGGGCATGCCGGGAGCGATTGCAGCGAAAAGGATTCGAGGTGCTGACCCACCATACGGTGCCGCCCAACGACGGTGGGCTCGCGCTGGGCCAGGCCGTGGTTTCCTTGTTGATAGGACTGGATGAGGATTGGAAAAGGACTGATCGATGAACACCACCGCGATCGATCGCGGGCTCAGCTCCGAGCTGGCCGCTGACCTGGCGGC
The DNA here is from genome assembly GCF_003584745.1 of Mycobacterium pseudoshottsii JCM 15466. Taxonomy (NCBI): domain Bacteria; kingdom Bacillati; phylum Actinomycetota; class Actinomycetes; order Mycobacteriales; family Mycobacteriaceae; genus Mycobacterium; species Mycobacterium pseudoshottsii. The sequence continues at coordinate 2,033,426 of NZ_AP018410.1, read as the reverse complement.
CGCCGCGTTCACGCTGGCGAAAAGGTTCGCCGCGGGCGCGACCATGTGGTCAATCGCGCCGTCGTGGGAACCGCATGCCCTGCACATCGCGGTCGAGTTCGTCCATCCGGTCATCATGGGCAAACGCGCCTTGCCCGCGGTGGCGCTGACCGGCCCTGACCTGGTGGATCTGGTCCGGGTATCGGTGCGGCCCGGCGACATCGTGGTCGCGGTGGCCGGCGCCGACCAGCCCGACGTCCGATCGGTGATGCGTCGCAGTCCGGCCTGGGGCGCCACCACGATCTGGATCGGCAGCGGCGCCCGCCCCGAGGCCGCGCTGGCCGATCATCTGCTCTGGCTCGACGATCCCGACCCGCGAGTGCCCGCAACCGGCGGATTTGTGCTGTTCTATCACCTGCTGTGGGAATTGACCCATGTCTGCTTCGAACATTCCGGTTTGCTCAAACCCGAGTGCACCGAGGAGGTGTGCGTCACCTGCAGCGACGAAGGCCGGCTGGGCGAGGTGGTGTCAGCCCCGGCCGACGGGCTGGCCGCGGTGCGCACCGCGCGCAGCATCGAGGACGTGATCACGACACTTATCGACCCGGTCGCCGCCGGTGACCTGGTGCTAGTGCATGCGGGTACCGCGATCAGCCGCCTCGGCGACGACGGGGACGACTCATGACGCGCGAGGAACCCACCAACTTTCTGTATCCGTTCATCGACGCGCAGGAAGAAGATCCACAATCCCTGCTCGCCGACCTCGCCGCCTCGGCGCAGGCAAAGGCCGCCGAGAGCCTGGCCTTGCGGCGCTCCACGCTGGAGGCCAACGCCGAGCTGCTGGACCAGGCCGCCACCGAGATGGCACGCCGCTTCCGCGTCGGCGGGCGCCTGTTCACCTTCGGCAATGGCGGTAGCTGCACCGATTCGGCGACCTTGGCCGGCCTGTTCGCCCGGCCGCCGATCGGCACACCGGCGACGTCACTGCCGGCCTGGTCGCTGACCGCCGACCAGGCGATCATCACCGCGCTGGGCAACGATGTCGGGTTCGAGCTGGTGTTCGCCCGACAATTGATCGCGCGCGCACAGGCCGGCGACATTGCGATCGCCATGTCAACCAGCGGCAATTCACCGAACCTGTTGACCGCGTTGGCCGAGGCGCGGCAGCGGGGTCTGTACACCGTCGGGTTCGCCGGCTACGACGGTGGCGCGATGGCGGACAACCCGAACGTCGACGCCTGCTTCATCGTTCGGTCACAAAGCGTGCATCGGATTCAGGAGTCACAGGCATTGTTGGGCTATCAGTTGTGGTTGGCGACCCACGAAAAGGTCGACCGGGATCTGGGGGCGGCATGAGCAAGTCAGCCGGCGAATACTTGTCGTCAGGACCGCGCTTTGCCGAAGGTGACGTCATTGGGCGCATCGAGTCGTTTCGCCGCAGACGTCCCAGGCTGCTCGACGAGCACGTCACCCTGGCGCACGGCGCCGGCGGAAAGGCGTCCGCGGCGCTGATCGATGCGGTGTTCATGGAGGCTTTCCGCAACCCGCTGCTGGAGTCGCTGGGCGATGGAGCCATCCTCACTCTGCCCAGCGGCGAGCGGGTGGCGATGTCCACGGACTCATTCGTGTTGCAGCCCAGACGCTTTCCCGGTGGCTCGATCGGCGAACTCGCCGTGCACGGAACATGCAACGACCTCGCCGTGGCGGGCGCGGTACCGTCCTGGATTTCGGCCGCCTTCGTGCTCGAAGAAGGGTTCCCGATCGAGGAGTTGAAACAGATCGTCGCCGACATGGCGGACGCGGCGGCCAAGGCCGGCGTGCAGATCGTCACCGGCGACACCAAGGTGGTGCCCAAGGGCGCAGCGGACGGCCTGTTCATCACGACCACCGGGACCGGCATCATTCCCACCGGGCGTGCGCTGTCTGCCGACTCGGTGCGACCGGGCGACAAGGTGCTGTTGTCCGGCTCGATGGGTGATCACGGCATGGCGGTCATGTTGGCGCGCGGGGATCTGGCCATCGAAGCCGACATCCACTCGGACACCGCGTCGGTCAGCCCGCTGGTGGAACTTCTCATGGCGGCCGCCCCGGGCACCCGCTGGCTGCGCGACGCCACCCGCGGCGGGGTGGGCACCGTCTGCAACGAGCTGGCCCAGGCCTGTGGTTTCGGGGTCTTGCTCGACGAACAGCGCCTTCCGGTGGCTCCGATGGTCAACGGCGCGTGTGAGCTGCTCGGCATCGACCCCCTTTACGTCGCCAATGAGGGCAAGTTCATCGCTGTCGTCGCGCCCGAGGAAGCCGAAGCGGGGCTGGCCGCGTTGCAGTCGCACCCTCTGGGAGCCGATGCGGCCGAGGTTGGCGAGATCATCGCCGAGCCGGCCGAAACCGTAATCCTGCGAACCGGATTCGGTGGTACCCGGATTGTCGACATGTTGGTCGGCGACCCGCTGCCGCGAATCTGCTGAGCTGCTAGAAGAGAGGGGCTGACATGTGTCTTGGGATTCCGGGCCGGATCGTCGAGATCACCGATCCGGAGAACTATTTGGCGAAAGTCGATGTCAGTGGGGTGCAGCGCACGATCAGCGTGCGGCTACTCGACGAAGACACGCCACAACCCGACGATTGGGTGTTGGTTCACGTCGGGTTCGCGATGGCCAAGATCGATGAGAGCGAAGCGTTACTCACGCTGGCCGCCATCAAGCAGCTCGGCGAGGCCTACACGGCCGAGATGGAAGCCTTCGACTCATCCTCGATCGTGTGAGGAGGCTGACGATGAAATTTGTCGACGAATTCCGTGATCCGGCGGCGGCCCGAAAACTGCTGACCGCCATCGAACATTTGGCGCACCTGCCGGGAGCCGGCCCCGAACACTTCAAGTTCATGGAGGTGTGCGGCGGACACACGCACACCATCTACCGGCATGGGATCGAACACCTCCTGCCAGACAATGTCGAACTGGTGCACGGCCCCGGTTGTCCGGTGTGCGTCATCCCGATGGGCCGCATCGACGACGCCATGTGGCTGGCCGGCCAACCCGATGTCATCTTTACCTGCTTCGGCGACATGATGCGGGTTCCCGGGTCCGACGGCAGCCTGCTGGACGCCAAGGCGCGCGGCGCCGACGTTCGGTTCGTCTACTCGCCGCTGGATGCGCTCAAGGTCGCAATCGACAACCCGGACAAGCAGGTGGTGTTCTTCGCCATCGGTTTTGAAACCACCGCACCCTCGACCGCGGTGACCCTGGTGCGGGCTCGCGACCTCGCGTTACCCAACTTCAGCGTGTTCTGCAATCACGTAACGATCGTTCCGCCGATCAAGGCCATTCTGGAATCACCGGATCTGCGCTTGTCGGGTTTCATTGGCCCCGGTCATGTCTCGACCGTCGTGGGTAATCGGCCGTATCGGTTCGTGCCCGAGGTGTACCACAAGCCGTTGGTCGTGGCGGGATTCGAGCCGTTGGACATCCTGGCGTCGGTCACGATGCTGCTACGTCAGATTCGTGAGGGCCGCTGCGAGGTGGAAAACCAGTACAAGCGGGTCGTGCCCGAAGAGGGCAACCCCGCCGCACTGGCACTGATGGGCAAGGTATTCGCCCTGCGCCCACACTTCGAGTGGCGTGGGTTGGGCTTCATCTCGCAAAGTGCACTGCGGCTCAGTGACGATTTCGCCGAGTTCGATGCCGAGCTGCGATTCGCGATGCCCGGCGTACGGGTGGCCGACCCGAAGGCATGCCAATGCGGTGAGGTGCTCAAGGGTGTGCTCAAGCCTTGGGAATGCAAGGTCTTCGGCACCGCGTGTACGCCGGAGACCCCGATCGGCACGTGCATGGTGTCTCCGGAGGGAGCCTGTGCGGCCTACTACAACTTCGGCCGCCTGCACCGCGACGCCGTCAAGCTCGTGGGGCAGTCCGGGCGGGCATGACGCGTGTCAGTCCCTGATACGCCCGACATCCGGGGGCCCGAGATGTTCGCCCGCTACGCCTACGCGCCCAACGCCTTGGGCTATTGCGGCCCCCCGCTGGGCGCCACGCTGCGGGACGGATCGGTTGCCGATGTGCGCGCCGCGGCCAGGAAATTCTCGGGTGCGTGGCCGTACCTGCGGGTGCTCTCGCGGCTGACCGGCATCGCCGATCCGTTGGACTATCGGCTCGTCGAGGCATACTGGCTCGGTGGCGGCGTCGGCGCCGACGTGGAGCCTGGCCGGTTCTTCGACGAGCTGCTGGCCATCATCGGCCCGCAGGCGGGCCGTCATTGGTCGCATCTGACGCCGGAACTGGCGCACGAGGCGGCCGGAAATCACTGCTTCCACGTCTTCGGTGTCTATCCGTGGACCCGCTTTCTGCGCCGGGGCCTCGACGAGCATCCGCTGAGCGTGCTCGATAGTTGCCGAATCACTTGGGCAACAGTCGTCTCCCGTACTGGTGACGCCGTTGAGGTTTCGCGTCAAAGCCTCATCTGGGATGGCGAGGCGCTGGCTTTGGCGGCGCCCTCATCGCAGCTACTGGATGTTTGGGCCGACGGATACAGCGCGGTACCCGATGTGTCGGTCGGCGAAGAAGTCGCCGTGCACTGGGGCCGGCTCTGCGCCCGGCTGCAGCCAGAACAGGTGGTGGCGCTCGCCGAGAGCACCCACCGCCAGCTACGAGTGACAAACCAGCGACTGGCTCGGGTGTAGCGGCATGCCAGACTGACCGTCATGCCCGGTTCCATCTGCGACGTGTTGCCTGCGGCGGGCGCACTACTGGGGGTCCCGGGCACCGAAGACCGGCTCGGGCTGATCGACCGGGTCGGCCACGTCGACCGCGTGCTCGTCGTCCTGGTCGACGGGCTGGGCTGGCACTTGCTGCCCGAGTTGGCCGCTGATGGTGCACTGCTGGCCTCCGTGTTGGCCGGTGATGCCGGTCGGGTCAGCCAACTCAGCTGTACGTTTCCGTCCACGACACCGACAAGCCTGGTCTCCCTGGGTACCGGAGCGATGCCCGGTGAGCACGGCATCCTCGGTTTTACCGTCAACGTCCCCGGAACCGATCGAGTGCTCAACCACATCCGCTGGCGCGATGATCCACCACAGGGCCAATGGCAGGCCCTCCCAACCTGGTTCGAACGATTGACGTGGGCGGGCATCAGTACACGCGCGGTGCTGCCGGAGTGGTTCATCGGCAGCGGCTTGACCGCAGCGGCGTACCGCGGCGCGCAGTTTCACCCGACCCGCGCAAGCGACGACTACGCTCAGCTGGTCATCGATGAGGTGCGTGGCGCGCCGGGACTAGTTTACGCCTACACCTCCGACCTGGACACCGCGGCGCACCTGTTCGGCATCGGTTCATCCCAGTGGCACGAGGCGGGGCGCAGCGTGGATTCCTTGCTCACCCGGCTGGTCGAGGCGTTGCCGCCGGATGCGGCGCTACTGGTGACCGCAGACCACGGTGGCCTCAATGTCGCGGCCGATGCTCGCGTCGATCTCGACACAGACCCACGGCTTTCGGCCGGGATCCGGGTGGTCGCCGGTGAACCGCGGGTGCGCTACCTGCACACCGTGCCCGGGGCGACAACCGACGTCTTGGATACCTGGCGGGAGCTGCTGGGAACCCGAGCCGATGTCCGCACCCGCGACGATGCAATTGCCACAGGGATTTTCGGTTCGGTGGCACCGGAGCACCGGCTCCGAATCGGCGATGTCGTCGTGACTTGTGCCGACGACGCGGCAGTGCTGGCAACGGCTCACGAGCCGCCGGAAACGGCCCGACTCATCGGCTTTCACGGCGCCGCCACCGCGGCCGAAATGGCCATACCGCTCATCTCGTTCTGATCCTTGTGCCCGGCAACTGATCTGCTTGGGCGATCTGTTCTGGCCACGGATACATCGTTGAACTGCGCGTTGCGCCAACATCGCGCGGGCGCATCAGCCTACGTACGGCTAACGGGTCGGGCGCAAGCGTTTCCGGACTATTCGGTTTCCTTCACCCGCTCGCGCGCATCCGACTTCCCAAGTTCGGCGGTGAGAGCACCAAATCAACAAGGCGCGGGAGCCCGAAGTAGGGTGACTAACTTTGTTACTTCAAAGTTACGCGTTATTCAACAGCTCATGAACTTGACCCCAAATTAATCGGCAGAATAAATGGTCAAATTAAGCATTTGATAGCTCAATTTATCGGGCAAATTCCGCCCGCGGCAACCAGGGCTCCGGCGTTGTTGATTAGCAGGCTTGTGAGCTGGGTTGATGATCTTTGGTGCCGCGCTATTGGGGCCGGAGTGTAGGCACGGGCTATCTGGAGAACGATCGAGTTGGTTACTGTTCGTCGTTGGTCTGGAGTTGCCCGTGCCTACCGTTTCAGTATTGCGTGTGTCGTCGGTTCCAGAGGTGTTCGACCGCTGGAGTCCTGGTGAGCGCAGCGAGCTCATCGGATCGGAGTTTCTCGATGTGTTGGCCTCGGTGCCAGACCCGAGGGGCCCACGCGGTCGGAGGTATTCGCTGATGGCTTTGTTGGCGATCGCGGTTCTGGCCACTGCCGCGGGGATGCGCGGCTATGCTGGTTTTGCCACATGGGCGGCCACCGCTCCCGATGATGTGTTGGCCCAATTAGGGGTCCGGTTCCGGCGGCCCAGTGAGAAGACCTTCCGCGCTGTTTTGTCTCGGCTAGACCCCAGGGCTCCGGCGTTGTTGATTAGCAGGCTTGTGAGCTGGGTTGATGATCTTTGGTGCCGCGCTATTGGGGCCGGAGTGTAGGCACGGGCTATCTGGAGAACGATCGAGTTGGTTACTGTTCGTCGTTGGTCTGGAGTTGCCCGTGCCTACCGTTTCAGTATTGCCTGTGTCGTCGGTTCCAGAGGTGTTCGACCGCTGGAGTCCTGGTGAGCGCAGCGAGCTCATCGGATCGGAGTTTCTCGATGTGTTGGCCTCGGTGCCAGACCTGAGGGACCCACGCGGTCGGAGGTATTCGCTGATGGCTTTGTTGGCGATCGCGGTTCTGGCCACTGCCGCGGGGATGCGCGGCTATGCTGGTTTTGCCACATGGGCGGCCACCGCTCCCGATGATGTGTTGGCCCAATTAGGGGTCCGGTTCCGGCGGCCCAGTGAGAAGACCTTCCGCGCTGTTTTGTCTCGGCTAGACCCCGCCGACCTCAACGCCAGGATAGGCAGTTACTTCACTGCACACGTGGCCAGCAGCGACCCCAGTGGATTGGTGCCGATCGCGTTGGACGGCAAGATGCTGCGTGGTGCTTTACGCGCCAAAGCGACAGCCACGCATCTCGTGTCGGTGTTCGCCCACCGTGCCCGATTGGTGCTCGGTCAACTCGCTGTCGCCGAGAAAAGCAATGAAATTCCCTGCGTACGCGCCCTGCTCACGCTGCTGCCGGGTAGCTTGCGGTGGCTGGTCACCGTGGATGCGATGCATACCCAGGTCGTCACCGCGAAGTTGATCTGCGCCACCTTGAAGTCGCACTACCTGATGATCGTCAAGCCCAACCAAGCCAAAATACTTGCGCGTATCACCGCGCTGCCCTGGGCCGAGGTGCCCACAGCCGCTACCGACGACTCCCGCGGCCACGGCCGTGTCGAGACCCGCACCCTGCAAATCATCACCGCTGCACGAGGAATCGGCTTCCCCTACGCAAAACAAATCATCCGGATCACTCGTGAACGCTTGATCACCGCCACCGACCAGCGCAGCGTGGAGGTGGTCTATGCCATCTGCAGCCTGCCGTTCGAGCACGCCCGCCCTACCGCGATCATGACCTGGATGCGTCAACACTGGGGAATCGAGAACAGCCTGCACTGGATACGCGACGTCACCTTCGACGAAGACCGTCAAAGGGCACATACCGGAAACGGCGCACAGGTCCTAGCAACGCTACGCAACACCGCGATCAATCTGCACCGCCTCAACGGCGCCGACAACATCGCCGAAGCCTGCCGGATCACCGCTTTGACCGCCAACCGCCGCCTAGACCTCCTCAATCCACAATTCCCCAGCTCACAAGCCTGCTAATCAACAACGCCGGAGCCCTGCCGCGGCAACTTAGCCATCTGCGGTTCGCCCTCCGACGGATCCCCGGCAGAGCGGGCAACCTCGCCCGCTCCCCCGACATCACATTTCCGCAGCTCAACACCCATGCCAGCACCCCTACACCCACCGCCACCGGACGGCAGCGATCCGGTGACTACTAGCCGGTTCGCGCCGTGATCACGCGCTAATCAGTCACAGATTCCGCGCCGAATTGGCAAGGGCAATTTAAGAGAATCAGCCAGCCAAGCTGACCAATTAAGCCACCACTCCCGAACATCGTGTACAGTCCGAATCCGGGGCAGAAAAGTGGGAGGTAAATGGCGATGCACGTAGCCGAACCGGGACAGTTACCGCGCCTAATACCGACGGTGGCGGCGCGATGCAAGCGCTGACGATAGCCGCATTATCGAGGGCGCAAGTCGATATTCCGATTGACCAGCTGCCGTCGTTGCCGCCGTTGTCTGATGAGTTGCGGGCGCGGTTGGATGCTGCGTTGGCTAAGCCGGCTGCTCAGCAGCCCAGCTGGCCGGTCGATCAGGCGACGGCGATGCGTAAGGTGCTCGAGAGTGTGCCGCCGGTGACGGTGCCTTCGGAGATCATCCGGTTGCAGGAGCAGCTGGCGCAGGTCGCTCGTGGTGAGGCGTTTTTGCTGCAGGGTGGGGATTGCGCGGAGACGTTTACCGATAACACCGAGCCGCATATCAGGGGCAATGTGCGCACGCTGTTGCAGATGGCGGTGGTGCTGACCTATGGCTCGAGCATGCCGGTGGTCAAGGTTGCTCGGATTGCGGGGCAGTACGCCAAGCCGCGCTCGGCCGATACTGATGCGTTGGGGTTGAAGTCCTACCGCGGTGACATGATCAATGGTTTTCCGCCCGATGCTGCTGCCCGCGAGCATGATCCGTCGCGGCTGGTGCGCGCCTACGCCAATGCCAGTGCGGCGATGAACTTGGTGCGGGCGTTGACGTCGTCGGGGTTGGCATCGCTGCATTTGGTTCATGATTGGAACCGCGAGTTTGTGCGGACCTCGCCGGCGGGGGCGCGCTATGAGGCGCTGGCCAACGAGATCGATCGGGGCCTGCGGTTTATGAGTGCCTGTGGGGTGGCCGACCGTAATCTGCAGACCGCTGAGATCTACGCCAGTCATGAGGCTTTGGTGCTCGATTATGAGCGGGCGATGTTGCGGTTGGGTGAGGGGGAAAACGGTGAGCCGCAGTTGTATGACTTGTCCGCCCATACCGTGTGGATCGGTGAGCGGACCCGTCAACTCGATGGCGCCCACGTTGCTTTTGCGGAGGTGATCGCCAATCCGATCGGGGTCAAGATCGGCCCGACGATGACTCCGGAGCTGGCTGTCGAGTATGTCGAGCGGCTGGATCCGCATAACAAGGCGGGCCGGCTGACGCTGGTGAGTCGGTTGGGGAACAACAAGGTCCGTGATCTGCTGCCGCCGATCGTGGAGAAGGTCCAGGCCGCCGGTCACCAGGTGATCTGGCAGTGCGATCCGATGCACGGCAACACCCACGAGTCATCCACCGGCTACAAAACCCGCCACTTTGACCGCATCGTCGATGAGGTACAGGGATTCTTCGAGGTCCATCGCGGCCTGGGAACCCACCCGGGTGGTATCCACGTCGAGATCACCGGCGAGAACGTCACCGAATGCCTGGGCGGCGCGCAAGACATCTCCGACTCCGACCTATCCGGGCGCTACGAGACCGCCTGCGACCCACGACTGAACACCCAACAATCACTGGAACTGGCCTTCCTGGTCGCCGAAATGCTGCGTAACTAGAACCGCACCAAGCTCTCACCAAATCCGCGCGGCAAAGAATCGTCTGGATTGCGTCCCGATTCGATGTCGGGATCCCGCCAACACGTAAACCCAACAACGGACCGGTACTCGTGATATCCGGGACTCAATAATTTAATTCCGGAATATACCGAATTTCTCCAACCCCTCAGGAGCGAGAAGTGCGCGCACCCCTTCCATGCCAAAAACGCGATACGATCATAGTTGGCAGCGGCATATCCGGGCCAAGCGCGGGCATATATCTTCGGCGGCAGGACCGCCTGGAGGTGGCGTTATTGCTGCCCGCGGTCGACACAAGCTTCCCGAATCCACGTGTATATCACATCCTCTTCTGGCCTCAATCCCGAATCACACAAGAACTACGTCGCTTAGATTCCGGAGTGCCGAAATCTCGGACAAGCCTTCACATTTATGGCTCCGAACTACCGGAGCGGGCGGCCCACTACACCATAAACGCTGCACTTACACTGCCGCGCGGAGCACGTGGTCCATCACCGGAACGCCGCGCAAATATCCGCGAATGCGTGCTCGAAACGATCGAGAGCGGCCTCCCCGCATTCAGGCAGACGCCAAATTATGACGCGGCGCGCGACATCATTTTCTTCGGCACTTCGGTGGGCCCGCCCGGCAGGGCTCCGCGGGCGATCGCTCACGGTCAACAGTCGCCAGGTCACCTCGTTCTCGTCGTGTTCCTACCTGGGCCTGGAATTCCATCGGGCCCTCATCGATGGCATGACCGATGCCGGCGAACGCTACGGCACCCAGTTCTCCTGCTCGCGGGCCTTTGTGGCGAACCCGCTGTACCAAGACGTGGAGCGGCTTCTTTCCGAACTTTTCGGTGGACACGCGTTATTGGCCCCCACCACGACCCTGGCGCATATGGCCGCACTCCCCGTGCTGGCCGATCAGGGCTCCGGCGTTGTTGATTAGCAGGCTTGTGAGCTGGGTTGATGATCTTTGGTGCCGCGCTATTGGGGCCGGAGTGTAGGCACGGGCTATCTGGAGAACGATCGAGTTGGTTACTGTTCGTCGTTGGTCTGGAGTTGCCCGTGCCTACCGTTTCAGTATTGCCTGTGTCGTCGGTTCCAGAGGTGTTCGACTGCTGGAGTCCTGGTGAGCGCAGCGAGCTCATCGGATCGGAGTTTCTCGATGTGTTGGCCTCGGTGCCAGACCCGAGGGACCCACGCGGTCGGAGGTATTCGCTGATGGCTTTGTTGGCGATCGCGGTTCTGGCCACTGCCGCGGGGATGCGCGGCTATGCTGGTTTTGCCACATGGGCGGCCACCGCTCCCGATGATGTGTTGGCCCAATTAGGGGTCCGGTTCCGGCGGCCCAGTGAGAAGACCTTCCGCGCTGTTTTGTCTCGGCTAGACCCCGCCGACCTCAACGCCAGGATGGGCAGTTACTTCACTGCACACGTGGCCAGCAGCGACCCCAGTGGATTGGTGCCGATCGCGTTGGACGGCAAGATGCTGCGTGGTGCTTTACGCGCCAAAGCGACAGCCACGCATCTCGTGTCGGTGTTCGCCCACCGTGCCCGATTGGTGCTCGGTCAACTCGCTGTCGCCGAGAAAAGCAATGAAATTCCCTGCGTACGTGCCCTGCTCACGCTGCTGCCGGGTAGCTTGCGGTGGCTGGTCACCGTGGATGCGATGCATACCCAGGTCGTCACCGCGAAGTTGATCTGCGCCACCTTGAAGTCGCACTACCTGATGATCGTCAAGTCCAACCAAGCCAAAATACTTGCGCGTATCACCGCGCTGCCCTGGGCCGAGGTGCCCACAGCCGCTACCGACGACTCCCGCGGCCACGGCCGTGTCGAGACCCGCACCCCGCAAATCATCACCGCTGCACGAGGAATCGGCTTCCCCTACGCAAAACAAATCATCCGGATCACTCGTGAACGCTTGATCACCGCCACCGACCAGCGCAGCGTGGAGGTGGTCTATGCCATCTGCAGCCTGCCCTTCGAGCACGCCCGCCCTACCGCGATCATGACCTGGATGCGTCAACACTGGGGAATCGAGAACAGCCTGCACTGGATACGCGACGTCACCTTCGACGAAGACCGTCAAAGGGCACATACCGGAAACGGCGCACAGGTCCTAGCAACGCTACGCAACACCGCGATCAATCTGCACCGCCTCAACGGCGCCGACAACATCGCCGAAGCCTGCCGGATCACCGCTTTGACCGCCAACCGCCGCCTAGACCTCCTCAATCCACAATTCCCCAGCTCACAAGCCTGCTAATCAACAACGCCGGAGCCCTGGCTGGCCGATGAACGCGATGCGCTCGTCCTCGATCATCAAGTCCATCATTCCGTCCACGTCGGAGCCAACCAGGCCCGAATTAGCGGAACCCGAGTCGAGTTGGTGCGCCACGATCACCTTGACCAGGCCTGCGACACCATCAGCAAGCTCGCGAGCAAGCATCGCCGGGTGTGGTTCTGCGTGGACGGCGTCTACTCGATGTATGGCGACCTGGCACCGACCCGCCTCCTCCAGGAAGTCCTCGCCACCAGTCCGAACGTGCGTCTCTATGTCGACGACGCCCATGGCGTCTCATGGATCGGGCGCCATGGCCGGGGCAGTTTCCTCGACCGGTTTCCGCTAGACGACCGGGTGGTGGTAGCCGCCTCATTTGCAAAGGGATTCGGCGCCGGGGGCGCGTGCTTGGTGTTCAGCGATCCGGCAGAGCTGGACCTGGTGCGGACCAGCGGCGGCCCCTTGATGTTCGGCGGGCCCATGCAGCCACCGATGCTTGGGGCGTTGCGAGGCTCGGCACTCGTTCACTTGAGCCCCGAGATCGTCGAGTTGCAAGATGCCCTGCGCACCAGGGTGGACCGGATCAACAACGGCCTCGAAGACACGGGGATTGTCCCGATCGCGGTCAATCAGAGTCCAATCTTTTTCCTGCAGTGCGGTTTACCTCGGGTGGCCTTCGAAGTCACCAAGCGGATGCTCGATGACGGCTTGCTGGTGAATTCGTCCGTGTTCCCCTCGGTCCCGATGAAGCGTGGGGGCATTCGGCTCAGCGTCACCGCCGCACACACCTTCGCCGAGATAGACCGGGCCATCGATCGGCTGGCGTTGCACATTCCCAACGTGCTGCGTGAACTCGGAGTCGCCGACGGCCAACTCGCCGAAGAGTTCGCGAACGCGATCCCGCGAGAATCAGTGACGGATGCGCCGTTGAAAGGCAATGGATTACGGATGCAGAGCGCGACCACGATCCACCAGATCGACCGCGCCACCTGGGACACCGTCCTGGGCGAAGCAGCCCACTGTAGCTGGGACGCGATGGCGGCGGCAGAGCGGATCTACGGCGCCAAGGACGCTCCACCGGAACATCGCTGGAAGTTCCGCTACCTGATCGTCCGCGACCACACCCATCGCGTCGTCGCCGCAACCGTGTTCACGACGCTGCTGACCAAGGATGACATGCTCGCGGCTGAAGACGTTTCGCGGGAGATCGAGAGGCGGCGGGAAGCAGACCGGTACTACCTGAGTTCGACGGTCGTCATGACGGGTTCCACGCTGTCCGAGGGCAATCACCTCTACCTGGACCGCATTGGCCCCTGGCGGGAAGCGCTACGACTGATTCTGGCCGCCGCGGACGAAGAATCCGAGCGCGCGGGAGCCGACGCGATCATGCTGCGAGACTTGCCCGACGGAGATCCGGAAATGGATACCTTCATGCTCGACGAGGGCTTCTCCCGCGTGCCAATCCTCGACACCCACACCCTCACCCTCGATGCCCCGGACGAGTCGGCCTGGTATTCGGCACTTCATAACAAGAAGCGCTACCAGCTGCGGCGGGTTATCGAACATGCGAAAGACACCGAAGTGAGCTTCCACGGAGTAGGCCTGGCTCCACTGACCGATGAGGAGGCCGTCTACTTGCATGGCCTGTTTGAACAGCTGGAGCAGAAAAAGTTTCGGATCAACCTATTCGACCTGCCGATGACGCTGCTCCCGGGCATGCTGACCAGCCCCGCTTGGGAACTCGGGGTGGTCCGAATCCGCGCCGAAGCGGGCGGCCCACAACAGCCGGTCGGATTCTGGGCCGCGCACAAGTGCGGTGACACCTATGCGCCGTTCCTGTTGGGAGTTGACGACGCGTATCGGGATCGAGACATTTACCGCGTGACGATCCTGCATTGGGTGCGCAGGGCATGCGCCCTGTCAATGCGCAAAGTCCGGATGGGCATGGACGCCGAGGTCGAGAAGAACCGCTTCGGCGCCCGCGCCGAACGCATCTTCATGTACTTGCGGACCCGCGATGACTACGCGGGGGCTCTGCTCGGCGAGGCCGTCGCCAAAGTGGCCACCAACCAACAGATTCACCAAGGCGCCGATTAGTCGCTCTCAACGCAGTGCATCCCGGCCTCGCGGGGGTTGGCGGCTGTTTGTTGACAGCACAAGAGCCCAGAAACGGCTTCACCCCATACACGTTCGCCAAGACCCCCGGTGCCGCAACGTATCCGCCCCGATGTCGAGATCCTGGTCCCGAATCGCGCTACGGTGAACCATGACCGCGTCGGTCCCGGGCCGACGCCAGCCGGTTATTCCGGTATTGGAGGTAGCACATGTCCTTCGTGATCACGCTGCCGGAGTTGATCGATTCGGCAGCAATGGATTTAGCCAATATCGGCACAGCTTTGAACTCGGCTACCGCCGCTGCGTCGGCTTCGACAACGGGGATTCTGGCCCCGGCCGGGGACGAAGTATCCGCGGCGGTTGCGACCTTGTTTTCCCAACACGCCCATGCATATCAAGCAGCCAGCGCGCAGGCGGCCACATTTCAGCAACGCTTTGTGCAAGCGTTGACCGCGGGCGCGAGCGCCTATGCCGGCGCGGAGTCCGCAAGTGCAGCATCGATCGCCGACCCGCTGCTGGCCGCCATTAACGAACCCGCGTTGGCGTTGACCGGGCGCCCGCTGATCGGCAATGGCGCCAACGGGGCCCCGGGAACCGGAGCGGACGGGGCACCGGGCGGGTGGCTGCTCGGTAATGGTGGGGCCGGCGGGTCGGGCGCGGCGGGGATGCCCGGCGGGACCGGCGGAGCGGCTGGACTGTTCGGTTCCGGAGGGGCCGGGGGTGCCGGCGGCGGCTCGACGGTCGATGGTCGCGGCGGGGCGGGCGGCGACGGCGGGGCAGGCGGCTGGCTGGCGGGCAACGCAGGGGCCGGTGGAGCCGGCGGCACCGCGACCGGCATCGGCGGGGGTACGGCGGAGCCGGAGGAGCCGGCGGACCCGGTGGGCTGTTGGGCGCCGGCGGGATTGGCGGGACCGGCGGAAGCTCGGAGTTCGATGACGGCGGTGTCGGCGGTCACGGCGGCGCGGGCGGACTGCTGGCCGGGATGGTCGGTGCCGGCGGTGGTGCGGGCGGTACCGACGGTGGGGCTGGCATGTTCGGCGACGGCGGGTCCGGCGGAGCCGGCGGCGACGGCGGCCTGCTCGCCGGCCCGGGCGGTGCCGGCGGCGACGGTGGAGCCAGCCTCGGGCGCAGTGGCGGTAGCGGAGGGGCAGGCGGCAACGCGGGACTGCTGTTCGGCGATGGCGGCGGCGGCGGGACCGGCGGATCCACCACCTTCGACTCCTCCGGCGCCGGCGGCAACGGCGGGGCCGGCGGCAACGGCGGGCTGTGGGGCACCGGTGGGATCGGCGGGAACGGCGGGTACGGCACGACAGGTGGTGGCGACGGCGGCAACGGCGGCAACGCCGCCTTGGTCGGCAACGGCGGGATAGGCGGAGCCGGCGGCTACGGCGAAAACGTCCTTGGCGGCGCCGGCGGGACCGGCGGGAGAGCCGGCCAGCTGATTGGCAATGGTGGCGCTGGCGGTGCCGGCGGCGGTGCTGGAGTCAGCGGCGGGACCGGCGGAAACGGCGGCGCCGGTGTGCTGTTCGGCAACGGCGGCAACGCCGGGGTGGGCGGTGCCAGCACCACCAACGGCGGCACCGGCGTCGGCGGCACCGGCGGGCTACTCATCGGGCTGGACGGATTCAACGCAGCGGCAAGCACCTCGCCCCTACACAACCTGCAACAGCAGGTCCTCACCGCCATCAACGCGCCCACCCAGGCACTGACCGGGCGCCCGCTGATCGGCAATGGCACCCCCGGCGCTGCTGGCACCGGGGCGATCGGCACGCCTGGCGGGTGGCTACTCGGTGACGGCGGAGCCGGCGGGTCCGGAGCACCAGGCGTCGGCCACAACGGCGGGGCCGGAGGTTTGGCCGGGCTATGGGGCGCCGGCGGAACCGGCGGGGCCGGAGGCAGCTCGTTGACATCGACTACCAACGGCGGCGCCGGCGGATCCGGCGGGGCCGGCGGCTGGCTGTCGGGCACCGGCGGGGCCGGCGGATCCGGCGGACCCAACATGGCCGGTGGCGACGGTAACGGTGGGGCCGGGGGCGGCGGCGGGGCCGGCGGACTGCTGGGCGCCGGCGGTGTCGGTGGCACCGGCGGGGCGAGCGTGCTCAATGGCGATGGCGGCTCGGGTGGAGCCGGCGGCTCCGGCGGGCTACTTGGCGGGCTATTCGGGGCCGGCGGCGGCAATGGCGGGACCGGTGGCGGCGCTACCGGCATTGCAGGTCTTGGCGGGGCCGGCGGCGATGCCGGACTGCTTGGTGGCCCGGGCGGCAATGGCGGAGCCGGCGGCTTCAGCCACGGGGGTTTCGCCGGTGGCGGCGGATCCGGCGGCAACGCCGGGCTGCTGTTCGGCAGCGGGGCGGCGGTGGGGACGGCGGATTCGCACCCGTTGGTGTCGGCGGCGTAGGCGGGGCCGGCGGCAACGGCGGTGACGCCGGACTGCTGTTCTCGGCGGGCGGGGCCGGGGGCTTCGGCGGGTTCGGCAGCGGGACCGGAGGGGCCGGCGGCGCGGGCGGAAGCGCGAGACTGGTTGGCTTTGGCGGGGCCGGTGGCGGCGGCGGACTCGGCGGAGTCGGTGACGCGGGTGCCGGAGGGCCGGCGGCGTCGGCGGAGGGCTGCTCGGCAACGGCGGAGCCGGCGGCGAGGGCGGGGAAGGCGACGGCGCCGGCGGGGTCGGCGGCAACGCGGCGTTCATCGGGACCGGCGGCAACGGCGGCAACGGCGGAACACCCACCGGCAGCGGAGGCCACGGCGGCTCCGGCGAGCTACTGGGTCAAGACGGGCTCAACGGGTTGCCCTAGCCAGGGCACCCTGCGCTGCGGCCGCACGTAACACATCGGAAACAACCGGCAAGCAAGACAATCCGTTTATCAGCCCAGTCCTCACAACCGCACTGCGGCACTGGCAGGTTCGGCCACGACGCCCTAAAGCCATTTCACCCCAGAACTTTTCACAGCAAACCGGCGACCAACCGAGATCGCCGCGCCGCCCATCACCTGCCCCTATTACCGCCAATTCTAGGCATCCCGTTATGGAAATAGGAATCCCAAAAGCCAATTTGCGATACGGTAAATATCGCCAGGCGCGTCGACATCGATTGGGCGCAAACCGAATTCGATTCTATTTTGAGGGATAACAATGTCGTTCGTAATTGCGGTACCCGATTTTATTGGCTCGGCAGCAACAGAATTGACTGGCATCGGCTCGACACTGAGCGCCGCCAATGCCGCTGCGGCTATCCCTACAACCGAGATCCTGGCCGCCGCCGAAGACGAGATATCAACCGCAATTGCGGCGCTGTTTGCCGGTCACGCCCAGGCCTATCAAGCGGCCAGTGCCCAAGCGGCGGAGTTTGGGAACCGGTTTGTGCAGGCCCTGACCTCCGGGGCCGGCGCCTATTCCAGCGCCGAGGCCGCCAGCGCGGCGTCAATCGCCGACCCCCTCCTGGCCGCAATCAACGCCCCCGCTTTGGCCTTGACCGGACGCCCACTGATCGGCAACGGAGCCAACGGGACCCCGGGCACCGGTGCCGATGGGGCGGCTGGCTGCTCGGCAATGGCGGCGCCGGCGGCTCTGGCGCGGCGGGATCCGGGCAGAACGGCGGGGCCGGCGGCGCGGCCGGACTGTTCGGGTCCGGGGGTGCCGGCGGTACCGGCGGCAGCTCATCGACCGGCAACGGCGGCGCCGGCGGGGCCGGGGGCTTGTTGTTGGGCAACGCCGGGACCGGCGGGGCCGGCGGGTACAGCAATTTCTTAACCGGATCGGGCGGTGTCGGTGGCACCGGCGGCACCGGCGGGTTGTTTGGCGCCGGCGGGCTCGGCGGGGCCGGCGGCGCCTCAGGGATGGATACCGGTGGGGATGGTGGAGCCGGTGGAGCCGGTGGGCTGCTTGCGGGGCTATTCGGCTCCGGCGGCGGCAACGGCGGTAACGGCGGATTCGGCTCGGTCAATGGCGGAGCAGGCGGGGACGGCGG
This sequence comes from Mycobacterium pseudoshottsii JCM 15466, assembly GCF_003584745.1. Lineage (NCBI taxonomy): Bacteria > Bacillati > Actinomycetota > Actinomycetes > Mycobacteriales > Mycobacteriaceae > Mycobacterium > Mycobacterium pseudoshottsii. Next base: position 2,015,280 of record NZ_AP018410.1, on the reverse strand, counting down.
GGACGGCGGGGCGCTGGCCGGCCCGGGCGGAAGCGGCGGGTCGGGCGCATTCGGCGGCACCCTTGGCGGGGACGGCGGGGCCGGCGGCGCAGCCGGCTTGTTGTTCGGGCCGGGCGGGTCCGGCGGTGCCGGCGGAGCCACCTTTAGCGGCACCGGGGGGTTGGTGGCGCCGGCGGTCATGCGGGGTTGTTCGGTGATGGCGGGGCCGGTGCAGTCGGCGGCTTCAGCTCCGTGGACGGCGGGGCCGGCGGCGCCGGCGGCGACGCCGGCTGGTTTGGCAACGGCGGAATCGGCGGCGCCGGCGGGGCGGGCTATTTCAGCTCCGGGGGTGTCGGCGGCGGCGGTACCGGTGGGGTGCTGTTCGGCAACGGAGGTGCCGGTGGCAACGGCGGGGCCGGCGGCGCCGGCGTACTGATCGGCAACGGCGGCAACGCCGGTATCGGCGGCGCTGGTGTGACCGTCGGCGGCACCGGCGTGGGCGGGACCAGCGGGCTGCTCTTGGGTCTGGACGGCTTCAACGCGCCGGCCAGCGCTTCGCCGATACACGCCCTGCAGCAACAGGCGCTGACCGCGATCAACGGGCCGATCCAGACACTGACCGGACGGCCGCTAGTCGGCAACGGCACCCCCGCTGCGGCGGGTAGCGGTGCCGATGGAGCCGCCGGCGGCTGGCTGCTCGGCGACGGCGGCGCCGGCGGATCCGCTCCACTGTTCACGGCCGAAGACGGAGGTGCGGGCGGAGCCGCCGGGCTGTGGGGCACCGGCGGCAGCGGCGGTGCCGGTGGCACCTCGACGGGAGGCCTGGGCGGCGCCGGCGGTGAGGGCGGGGCCGGCGGATTTCTGGCGGGTACTGGCGGGGCCGGTGGCGCCGGCGGGTTCTCACCAGCGACCGGTACCGGAGCCGGAGGGGTAGGCGGGGCAGGTGGAGCCGGGGGCCTGTTCGGCGGGGGCGGGGCGGCGGGGTAGGCGGGGGCAGCCTCGCCGGGCCCGGTGGGGGCGGCGGGGCCGGCGGCGCGGGCGGGCTGCTCAGCGGCCTGGTCGGCGCCGGAGGCGGCGCCGGAGGTCACGGCGGGCCCGGGGATACCGACGGCGGCGACGGTGGCGCTGGAGGCAATGGCGGGTTGCTCGGCGGCGCCGGCGGCGCTGGCGGCACCGGCGGCTACAGCGACGATGCTCCTTCGAGCAACGGTGGAGCCGGCGGCAACGCCGGACTGCTGTTCGGCAACGGCGGGCACGGCGGGGGCGGCGGAGCCTCCCGCGGCTTTGCTGGTACCGGCGGCGCCGGCGGCAACGCCGCGTTGCTGTTCGGCAGCGGCGGATTCGGCGGGTTCGGCGGGTTCGGATCCGGCGGCGGGTCCGGAGGCAACGGCGGCAACGCAGGTCTATTCGGCAGTGGTGGTGACGGCGGAGCCGGTGGATTCGGAGTGTTCGTCGATGGCGGCTCCGGCGGATCCGGCGGTAGCGGCGGACCGCTCTTGGGCACCGGAGGCTCCGGCGGCGCCGGCGGAGAGTGCGACTTGGGCGGATTCGGGGACGGCGGGGACGGCGGGGACGGTGGCGGTGCGATGCCGATCAGCAACGGCGGCAACGGCGCTGCCGGTGCAACTGCGGGCACCGACGGCAAGGGCGGAGCCGGCGGTACCGGCGGCACCCTGCTAGGCGAAGACGGGCTCAACGGGTTGCCCTGAGCCCACACCCGCTCTCCCCCGAACCGCAGATGGTGCGCATCTGGGTCGTGTAGCAAATGATTCGCAACTATTTCTGCAAATCGATTGCATCAATGTGGTTGCAGTAGTTACCTTCTAGATACAGGGAGTCTCCGCCAACCCTAAGGGGACGCACATGGCCTGTGCTCTGTGCTGCCGGCAGCCATCGTCGCGCTTGATTCGAAAGACTATTGCACCGGACAAATCGGCACCTTGTTTCCTGACCTGCAGTAGCGCACGGCTAGAAGAGCAGTGCTCGATGCCTGCCGAACGCGTCGGCTGATACGCGTCGTCACATCGGCTTGGGTCGGCCTCAAGCCGCGGGCACCACCGCGCCGGTACCGGATTCGATGACGATCCGATCTGATAGACGTTGGTGGGGAGGCATTTCCGGCATCCCAGCCATGGATCAACGCACAATCGACACAACGATCGGACCAGCTTCTCCCCCAACCACGGGCGGAGCAATTCACTGAAGTCGACGGCCGTAATCTACCCATCCGGTCCCGGTATCGCGCTCGACATCGAAAATGGTTTCACTGAGCCATATTTCATGCTCGTATGCTGTTTTTCAATCGTGCGCCGCTGCGCGCCCAAACACGGACACCTTTACCGGGGCCGGGCTCGATTCCGAAAGAGAAGCCCATGTCATCTGCCCGAACGATACCCCAAATATGCTCCGCGGCAGCGGATAACGCCAAATACCTTGGTCCGAGGCGGTCGGTCGGTGCGGACTGCCATCCCACCAACGAAGCCACCAACGTAATCATCGCCGGTTGAGCCGTGGGTACAACCATGGACTACGCAGCGCTTCCGCCCGAAGTCAACTCGGCACGCATGTACACCGGCCCCGGCTCGGGCCCGATGCTGGCCGCCGCACTGGCCTGGGATGGCCTTTCTACCGAGTTATCCTCGGCCACAGCCGATTACAGTTCAGCATTGGCCGCCATGACGAGCGGGCCGTGGCGGGGGCCCGCATCGACCTCGATGGCCTCCGCCGCCGCCCCCTACATCGCCTGGATGGCGGGCACCGCGACACAGGCCCTGCAGGCTTCACTGCAGGCCAAGGCCGCCGCCGCGGCCTACGAAACCGCATTCGCCATGACCGTGCCACCGCCGATGATCGCGGCCAACCGCGCGCTGTCGGCCTCATTGGTCGCCACCAACCTACTCGGCCAAAACACGCCGGCCATCGCCGCCGCCGAGGCCGCCTACGGCGAGATGTGGGCCCAAGATGCGGCCGCCATGTACGGCTATGCCGCGTGCTGCGCGACGGCAACGCAGTTGACCCCGTTCGCCGACCCACCACCGACCACCAGCCCCGAGGCCGGCCTGATCGCCCAGGCCGCGACCACAAGTAGCGCCCAAAGCCAGGCATCGCTGTCGCAGGTAATGTCAACGGTGCCGACCGCCCTGCAGGGGCTGGCCTCGCCGTCAGCGTCCGGCGTGACCATCACCGATGTCGCGGGCGCGCTGGGGCTGGGTGCCCCACAACTGGACCGCATTCAAAGTTGGCTCGGTTTACAGGGCATCGACCTGACGACCCCGAGCGGGCTGCTCGCATTCTTCAACGGGACCGACGGATCGCCGCTGGGCACAGCCGTCAACGCAATAACCACGAACGCGATCGGCTCCGGCTTCTACACGCCCGGCAACTTCTTTGGCACCATGTGTGACTTCTTCGGGCTATCCAGTTTCTCGGCCATGGACGCTGCCGAGGACGCCGCCATCGCCGCCAGCAGCGGCCTCGGCGGGGCCGCACCCGGTCTCGGCGGATTCGGCGGGTTGGGCACCGCCGTGTCGGCGGGGGTGGGAAATGCGGCCTCGATCGGGTCATTGTCGGTGCCCCCGACCTGGGCGGCAACCTCGCCGGTCGGCGCCGCAGTGGCGACCTTGCCATCCGTTGCCGCCGGCGCACCCCTGACCGCACACGGCCCGGCGAGCATGCTCGGCGGGCTGCCATTGAGCGGCTTTGGCGGACGCGGTTTCAGCGAGGTCCCCCGCTACGGGTTCAAGCCGACAGTGGTCATGCACCCGCCAGCGGCGGGTTGACCGGACTCCCTGCCAATCCGGTTCACGGCCATGCTCGGCACCGGCGCGAAAGCCGTTTCATGCCTTACCACCTCAGCTGAGCGCGGTCGCTGGTACCGTTGAATCACTGTGTTTCTGCGGGGCCCCAACAAGCCGACGCGATGGCAGTCAGCCATCGCTGTGGTGGCCGGGCTTTGCCTATTCGCCGCCGTCATCGGATGCTGGGCATTGCGCTCTGGGGTGGCGGCCGCCACTCCGTCGCATCCGGCCGCAACAGCATCCGCCGCCGGCCTCAGCCGAGCCGACATCGACAAACCGTCCGTGCGCAGCACCGGGCACCAACGCTCGTCATCCACAGGTCACAGCCCCTGCAAAAGCGCTGGGTTGAAACGGGATCGGCCGCCGACGTGGTCGCGCTCGGCACCGCCGCAGTGGTGGCTATCCACACCTGCCTCACTGACCACGGCGGGCCACCCGCTCAGGGCACTGCGTGCGCGCGCCCCGCTGGCAGCTGCCGCCGGGCGGGCATATCTCAACCAGCTCTGCGTCGCTCGCTGCTGATCGGCTAGCACCAGGCTCGTTGTGCGGCCATTCCAAGGCTGACACGGAGCCGGCGAAACCTACACCCGGTCAGCAATCTCGCTGACCCGTGCGACTTGCCATGCCCTAAACGGCTCACCCAAACATGTCCAGAAGAAGTGCATGTTCTGTCGCGCCACAAACTAATTCGTCATGCCCGCGGCGACAGACACGCCAACGCACCAAGCCAGCCAGCCGGCGCAAGACCCGAGGAAATAGCAATGGACTATGCAGCTTTACCACCCGAAATCAACTCCGCTCGCATGTATGCCGGGCCAGGATCGACATCCATGCAGACCGCGGCAACAGCCTGGGACGCGTTGGCCACCGAGCTCTATTCGGCGGCCAGTTGCTATAGCTCCATCACCGCGGGACTGGCCGGCAAGTGGCAGGGCCCGGCCGCTACCGCGATGGCCCAAGCCGCCGCGCCCTACGCGGCGTGGCTCAGCACCACCGCGGCCCAGGCAGAGCTAGCCTCAGCCCAGGCAAGAGCGGCCGTCAGTGCCCACGCCGGCGCGTTCGCGGCGACAGTGCCGCCACCGGTGATCGCCGCCAACCGTGCCCATCTGGCAGCGTTGATCGCGACCAACCTACTAGGTCAGAACAGCCCGGCGATCGCGACAACCGAGGCCAACTACGAACAGATGTGGGCTCAGGATGCGGCAGCGATGTATGGCTACGCGGGTGCTTGCGCGAGCGCCACACGGCTGACGCCATTTACTTCACCGCCGCCGATCACCGACCCGGTCGGGTTGGCCAGACAAGGTGTTGCCGCCACGCAATCGACCGGCGCATCGGCGGCTGCGCCAAGCCTCGAGGCCGTACTGGCGGCATCTCAGGTGATCACAACGCTGCCCGGGACCCTGGCTGGGCTCGCCACCGCACCCATCATGACATCCCTGAATAGCGCCTTCACGTCGTTGTCAACGTCGCTTTCGAAGCTGAGCTCACTGGCCGTGCCGCTGAACTTCGCCATGTACGCGCTGAACTTTCTCGATAAGGGGATCGGATTTACCAAAGCCGCAACCGGTTCGCTCACTGCCGCGGCCACAGGTGCGGTCAAGGCGGTCGAATCCGGGGCGCAATCGCTGGGATCGGTTTCGCTGGGAATCACGGGTAGCGGTGCGGCACTGAGCGCCCCAATGGGCCGCGGCATGACGGTAGGGGCGTTGTCGGTTCCGCATTCTTGGATCACGGCGCCAGCCACAAGTGCCGTCGCCGCGAACCTGCCGAGCAGTTTGTCCTCGGTCGGCACCCTAGACAGCGGCACCGCAGGTATGCCGTTCATGCCGTTGACCGGCATGGCCGGGCGCAGCGCCAACGGCCCTGCCGCCTCCCGGTTCGAGCTGCGCTCAACGGTGGTACCCCGTTCCCCGGCCGCCGGATGACCCAAACGATGACGGGATGCTGTTGGGGCCCACGCCGCATCGGGCCCCGATCACGTGCCCGTGCTCAGTTACCCAGCTGAAAATGCCATTCCTCTAACCAATCTCAAAGGTTTCTTCCAGCCCCCAACAATGCTGGCGCTGTATGTTTGCGCCACTGTGACCTTCCCATGCGCGGCTTCTCCCCGACGATGGCAACGCGCCGTCGTCGTTGTTGTCGTCGCGGTAGGTCTTTTTGCCGCCGTCATCGCGGGCTGGGCACTGCGGTCCGGGCTTTCCGCCGCGGCACTACTGCAACCCGCAGCATGGTCGCAGGCGATCCCCGATATCGGCCACCTGCAGCTCGCTCACGGCCCACAACCCGTGAACCATAGCGATCAAGACGCTCCTCCCGCGCATCAGAAACCCTTCAGAAACGCTTGGATGACGCGGGATCGGCCGCCAAGCCGGGCCCACCTTGGGCCACTTTCGGCCTGGTCGCCGACGAGTGGTTGGGTAACCCGGGGCTAGCAATCCCAGCTGATCCACGTGCACCCGCCCGGTCCACCGGCGGCGACTGCCGCTGACCGAGATATCTTGACCGAGTTCTGCGTCGCTCGGCGCTGATCGTTCCCGACGGTTGTGCTGCAGCACAACCGGTTACAGGTGATTGCCAACCACGCGCTTTCAACGCGTCTGCGCTGGTTGCATGACGCCGTTCTTCGTTCTTCGATGCGGTAACCCCTTCGCGGGATGCCATCGAATGCCAACGATCCCGAGCACATCGATAACGGGACAACAGCGGAATCAACCCGTCCCCCAGCACTTTAGGAATTGATCATGTCTTTGCGGCCCACTCCTGCCATCCCCCGAACATTTGTCGCGCGGAAGAGGCCGAAGAGATAGCCATGGACTTCGGAAAGTTGCCACCGGAGGTCAACTCCGGCCGAGCCCGTCCGGGCTCCCTGCAGGCCACCGCGGTGGCGTTGCGCGGGTTGACCGCCGGGATGCGCCAGATTGGGGCGGAATGTAGTTCGATCGCCGCCGGGCTCACCAGCGGGTGGCGCGGGCCGGCGGCGGTGCCGGTGATGCGGGTCATTGCGCCGCACTGGGCATTGCTCACCGCCCTGGCCCGCCATGCCAGTCAGACCGCGGTTCAGGCCGAAACTGCCGCGCAAGCCTACGAACAGGCAGCAGCAAAGATGACATCGGCACAGCTGATCGCGCCCAACCGCATGATGAGAAAGTGGTTGTCGGCGAACAACTTTCTGGGCCAGGCCAGCCCGGTGATCGCCGAGCTCGAAGCCGAGTACGACCGGGTGTGGGTGCACTGCGCCGACGCCGTGCACGACTTCGCCGGCGCCCTGGCTATCTCACCGAGGTCGACGCCGTTGACCTCCCAACTCGTCGCCATCGGGTTCACGAAGCTGGCCCACCGTGGTTCGCCCGTTGCCTGCGGGACAGCCGCCATGGATAGCCTCGCGATCATGACTACCGGCACTCAGGTGGTTTCATCAATTCCGCGAGCGCTCAAGGCCCTGTCTGCGCCCTATGCGTCATTGGGTGCCGCGATCTCCCCGGCGGCTTTGTCGCTGTCAAGACTGAGTTCGGTTGTCCTACGGTCAAATCTCGCGGCCCGCACGCTACATGTCCTGGAAACGGCTACCGCCTCGGGCCTAGCACGAACCACCGTCGCAGACAGTGGCGGTAGCCAGCTTTTGGTCGACGTTGATCACGCAACGTCGATCGGAGCGTTGTCGGTGCCGCAGGCGTGGATAACAGCGATTGCCGCCAGCCCCGTCGTCTCGGTGCTACAACGCACCGGATGGATCTGCGAACCAATCGGTGACGCCGTCGGCAGTGAGCCGCCGGGGTAGCGCCCACACTAGGGCGCAGCCAGGTCGGCGGAGGCGAGTGCGGCGTCCAATCGGGAGGGCCGATCCGCTCACCCGCTCCTGCGCGACCGGGCGGCATCAACCACCGCCGAGAACAGACGCAGATCCTCCAATGACTCCTCGGGATGCCACTGCACGGCCAACACGAAGTTCTCCCCCGGCAGCTCCAGCGCCTCGACCACGCCGTCGACATCAAAGGCGCTGACCACCAAGCCTTCGCCCACCTCGGCGACGGCCTGGTGGTGGTAGCAACGCACCTGCGCGGACTCCCCGATCAAGGTCGCCAACCGGGTCCCGGGCACGGTACGCACCGGCAGCGAGGAAAACACCGCGTTGCCTGCCCGGTGTCCGTTGTGCCCGAGCACATCGGGCAGGTGCTGGTGCAGCGTCCCACCGAATGCGACGTTGAGAACTTGAGCGCCGCGGCAGATACCGAGCACCGGTAGCCCCCGTTGCAGCGCACCACGCAGTAGCGCGAACTCCCAGCTGTCCCGGATCGGTGCCGGCTCGTCGGTGGCCGGATGCGCCTGTTGGCCGTAGGCAGCGGGGTCGACATCCTTACCTCCGGTGATGACCAGGGCATCGAGGCTGTCGAGCACTCTGTTGGCAGCATCGGCATCGGCCCGCTGCGGAGGCAGCAGCACGGCGATGCCACCAGCCATGGTGACACCGTCGAAATAGCTGGCGGGCAGAAAACTTGCGCTGACATCCCAGACACCAGTCTTGGCCTGGTCCAGATATGTGGTCATCCCCACGATCGGTCCCGGTCCAGCGGCGTTCAAGACCACCCGTCCTCTCCCCATCATGCTGGAGCATCCGCATCGCCCAGCGTGGTGTCATGCCGAATATTTCAACGGAAACGGTTGTGGCACAAGACTAGACATCCCCGGCCCGCTCGCGGAAGGCCAGGTTGGCGGCACCTACCAACCGCTGGTGCGCAGCACGATCTCGGTGGCCAGCTGGGCCGTCGACTCCTGCGCGTTGCGTCGGCCCAGCAGCTCAACCACCCGATACTCGGCGTAGACCAACTGCTGGCTGTTACGGGCCGCTTCCCGCACGGCCGCCGAAGTCACCAGCACGGTGGTGGCGATCTCGACGGGCGGACACGAGTCATCGCGAACGACGCCCTCGGAATCGGCGATCGCCGGATGGCCACGGTCAATTGCGACCAAGCCGGCGAACCTGCCCAACCTCGTCGCCGCCAGTTCCCAGGCGAGTTCGGCGCCCTCCCGATCGCCGACCACCACCGCCCACTTGATACCCAGGGCATCGAGGATGCCAACCACGGATTTTGACGTCAGCCGCGGGTCGGCGCCCACCACCACCGTTCGAAGTGAGGCGGTATGCAGCCGCTCGCACACCGCGTCATACGCGGTGACGGCGCGTTGATCGGCACCAAGAATGACGACGACGACGCCATTTGCGGGACCGGCCACTGCCACTTGGACCGGGAATCCGTCGAGCGTGGTCATCATCGAGGGCACCTACGCAAGTTACCGCCAATCGACCAGAGCGTGCCACGAGTTCATCCAGTCGCAGTCCCGCGACACCTCGAGCTTCCTGCGGCTAACCACCCGGTAACGGGTCAACCGCCGACGCCACCGAGCATGGCGAGCAAACGCAAAATCGCACCGGCACGCGGACGGCTACGCGAGTTTGCGTCTGCTCGCGTGTGGAGAGCTCATGGCAACGTGAGAATCTCGGCACCGGTATCGGTGACCAGCAGCGCGTGTTCGAACTGCGCGGTCCACTTGCGGTCCTTGGTGACCACCGTCCAGTCGTCATCCCAGATCTCGTAGTCCAACGTGCCCAGGTTGATCATCGGCTCGATGGTGAATGTCATCCCGGTCTGCATGATCGTCTCCACCGCAGGCTGGTCGTAATGCAATACAACCAGCCCGTTGTGGAAGGTGGTACCGATGCCGTGGCCGGTGAAGTCGCGAACCACGTTGTAGCCAAAGCGATTTGCATACGCCTCGATCACTCGCCCGATGACCGACAACGCCCGTCCGGGTTTGACGGCGTTGATCGCCCGCATCGTCGCTTCCCGGGTGCGCTCCACCAGCAGCCGGTGCTCCTCGGAGACGTCGCCGGCCAGGAAGGTCGCGTTGGTATCGCCATGCACCCCGTCGAAGTAAGCCGTGACATCGATGTTGACGATGTCACCGTCGGCGATCACCGTCGAGTCGGGGATTCCGTGGCAGATCACCTCGTTGAGCGAGGTACAGCACGACTTGGGGAAGCCCTTGTACTCCAGCGTCGACGGGTAGGCGCCGTTGTCGACCATGTACTCGTGGGCGATCCGGTCCAGCTCGTCGGTCGTGACCCCGGGTGCGACCGCTTTGCCCGCCTCGACCAGTGCGCCGGCCGCGATCCGCCCGGCCACGCGCATCTTCTCGATGACCTCAGGCGTCTGCACCCATGGCTCGGTCCCTTCGCGGGCCGTCGGCTTGCCGACATACTCCGGGCGCGCGATCCACTTGGGCACCGAGCGCATCGGCGAGAGGACTCCGGGGGAAAGCGCGGTGCGAGCAGGCATCCCGCTAGCTTAGTCGCGCCTGGCCGGTGACTCGCACCTCACCGGGAGCGCCCGGCCCGCCGTCACATCCCGCCCCGATGGTCGCTGCCTGGACGAACCGCTGGTTACACCTGATGGCGGCGCAGCAAGGCCCGGCGCGGACCCCGGATCACCACGGAGCCGCACACCACCTGGCCCGTCACCACGACATGCGGTGTGCCTTCACCAGGGGCATCCTTGCGACGGTCGCTGGCACTGCCCACGTAAACCTCGACGTCGTCGATGGAGGCGCTGGCCCCCTCGGGCAGTCTGAGCTCGAGTGAGCCGAACCTCATGTCGAGTTCGATCACCACCACGGGTCCCGCGAAACGCGCCTTGGTCAGGTCGAGTTCGATCGAGCCCAGCCGGCGAACCAACGCCAGGCGAGTCGGGACCATCCATTCGCCATGGCGCTTCAGCGACCCGGCCCAGCCACGCAATTCGACCCGGTCAGCCGCGGATGTGACGATGGCACCCGGCCCGGGCAGGTCACAGACCAGCCCGTCCAGTTCGTTCTGGGTGCGCGCAAACGACACCCGAGACGAACGCTGCTCGAATTCATTGATGTCGATCAACCCGAGCGCCACCGCGTTGTGTAAACGGCGCATCGTGCCGTTCCTGTCGGCGTCGGAGACCCGCAACGCCACCATCTCTGCACCGGAATCCGTCATGGCCTTTTCCTGATGTCCCTCGCTAACGGCGATCATCCGCCTCTCCTGGCAACTTACCGCGGTTGCGGGATCGGTGGCGACGCCGCGGGCCCAGCCAGGCGCCCACAGCGGCTAGGTCAGGTACCCGGGCGGCATCAGCTCGAACATCATCTTGGTCATCCGCACGGCGTATTCCGAGCTGCCACCGCCGACAATCAGCGAGGCGAACGCCAGGTCACCGCGGTATCCGGCGAACCAGGAATGCGACCCGCCCGGGAATTCGGCTTCACCGGTCTTGCCGAAGACCTCGCCGCACCCGGCGATCTCTTTGGCGGTGCCGTTGGTCACCACCAGGCGCATCATGGGGCGCAGCGCGTCCACCATCTTCGGGCTGATCGGCGCGCCCTCACCCGTCACCTGCGTGGGCCGACCGACGATGAGCTGCGGAACCGGTGTCCTGCCCGCGGCCACGGTGGCCGCCACCAGCGCCATCCCGAAGGGGCTGGCCAGCACCTTGCCCTGGCCGAACCCGTCCTCGGTGCGCTCTGCCAGGTCCACCGTCGGAGGCACCGAACCGGTGACCGTGGTGAGGCCCTCCACTCGATAGTCGAGCCCGATGCCGTAGCGAATGGCCGCCTGCGTCAACCCGCGCGGGGGCATCTTGCTGCTCAGTTCCGCGAAGGTGGTGTTGCACGAACTGGCGAACGCGCGTGATAGCGGCACTACGCCGAGATCGAAGCCGCCGTAATTGGGGATCGTGCGATGGCCGATGTCGAGTTCGCCGGGGCAGCCGAGCATGGTGTTGGGGGTGGCCATATCGCGCTCGACGGCCGCACCGGCGGTAACGACCTTGAAGGTCGACCCGGGTGGATACAGGCCGGTGGTGGCAACCGGGCCGTCGGCGTCGGCGGCGGCATTCTGCGCCACCGCCAGAATCTCTCCGGTCGAAGGCTTGATCACCACGATCATCGCCTTGCCGCCCCTGGCGTCCACCGCGCGCTGCGCGGCGTTCTGCACGGCCCGATCCAACGTGATGGTGACCGACGGCGCCGGTGACGGTGCCACCTCATGCAGCACCGCCACGTCCACACCGTTCTGGTTGACGCTGACCACCCGCCAGCCCGCCTCGCCCTCCAGCTCGTCGACCACGGCTTTCTTCACCTCGGTCATGACGACTCCGGCGAAATGATCGTCGGTCGGCAACATCTCGGGCTGAGGCGTGATCACCACACCGGGCAGGTGGCCGATCGCTTCGGCGACCCGACCGCTGTCGTCAGGACGCAGGGTGACCCCCAAGTCCAGCGGGTGCGGCAACGAACTGGCCTGCTCGGCGAGCAGCTGCGGGTCGTTGAGCGTGTCGTTGAAGGGGTGCAGGGCATCAACCGCGGCGTGGGCGGTCCCGATCAGGTTGCGGCCGGCCTCGACGGCATCCAGAGCGTAGTGATACACGTAGCCCGGCACGAGCACGTCGGTGCCGCCGAGCTCGTTGACCGACGCCCGCCGGGGCAGGTCGGCGCGCAGGGAAAACGTCTGGTGCTCCCCCAGCTTGGGATGCAAGCCGGTGGATACCCAGCGGACCGCCCAGCGCCCCTCATCGCGGGCCATCTTCAACTGGCCGTCATAGGTCCACGTCCGATTCTTGGGAAGGTGCCAGGTGAAGCGGTAGACGACGGTGCCCGTGTCCTCGGCATACTTCGAGCTGAGGATCTGCGCGTCCAGGTGGGTCGCCTGCAGACCCGCCCACGCGGCGTTGAGCGCTTCCCGGGCTTCGTTGGGGTTGTCGCTGAGCTGGGCCGCGGTCGCGGTATCGCCAACGGCGAGCGCGGCGAAGAATTTCGCGGCAGCCGGCCCCGGGCCCTCGGGGCGGGGCGTGCAGCCTGGCAGCGCCATGCAGCAGACCAACAAAAGGGCTGCGCCAGCTGAGGCCAATGTTGCTCTAGTTACCATCGTTACTGATGTTAAGAACAGTGACGCCAAGGAGGGCGTAGACACACCGAGACCCAACCGTTATGTCGGATCTGGTTGACGCTACGAAGGGGTTTGGTGCAGGAGGCTGCTCAGTCGAGCAGCACTGTGGCGAAGGTGCCGACTTCCTTGAAGCCGACGCGCGTGTAGGCGGCGCGGGCGACCGTGTTGAAGTTGTTCACGTACAGGCTGGCGATGCGCCCGCTGCCGACGGTCACCGCGGCAAGCGTGGCGGTTCCCGCGGTACCCAAACCCAGGCCGCGCCGCTCCGGATGAACCCAAACCCCCTGGATCTGCCCGACGGCCGGAGACTGCGACCCCACCTCGGCCTTGAAAATCACCTCACCGTGCTCGAACCGGGCCCACGCCCGCCCGGCCGCGATGAGGCTGGCGACCCGGCGGCGATAACCCCGGCCGCCGTCTCCGAGGCGAGGATCGATGCCCACCTCACCGATGAACATGTCCACGGCGGCCACCAGGTAGGCGTCCAACTCCTCGGGTCGGACCTGGCGTACCTCCGGGTCGATCGCGCAACTGGGGTGGGTGTTGATGGCCATGAGCGGCTGGTGGTCACGCACATCGCGGGCCGGCCCCCAGGCCGACTCCAGGCGCTGCCACATCGGCAGCACCAGATCGGCCCGGCCCACCAGCGACGAACACCGCCGCGCGGTGCTCTTCGCCTCATCGGCGAACGCGTTCAAATCGATCAATTCACCGCGCAGCGGGATCAGGTTGGCGCCGGCGAAGCACAACGACTCATCCACTCCGTCGCGCGTCCACAGTTCCCCGCCAAGCGAATTGGGCTCGATTCCGTAGTCGGCCACCCGCGCGGCGACCATGCACGATTCAACCGGATTCTCGTCGAGCACTCGCCACAATGCGGCAACGTCACGCACCACAGACACCCGTCGTTCGCCGACAAGGCGCATGATGAGCGGAGCCGACATCTCAGATCTCTCTGTGGTGCGAACTGAGGCCAGACAATTCACTGCCCCCTATCAGCTTACGGTCACAATAGGCGCACCGCTTGATGTCGTGCCCGGATCCTCAGTTCCCATTTCTGCGGCGATGCGCATCGCCTCCTCGATCAGGGTCTCGACGATCTGCGCTTCGGGCACCGTCTTGATCACTTCGCCCCGCACAAAGATCTGGCCCTTGCCGTTGCCCGAGGCCACTCCCAGGTCAGCCTCACGCGCTTCACCAGGACCGTTGACGACGCACCCCATCACGGCCACCCGCAACGGAACGTCAAGACCGTCCAAGCCGGCGGTGACCTCGTTGGCCAGCGTGTAGACGTCAACCTGAGCGCGTCCGCAGGACGGACAGGACACGATCTCAAGGGACCGTGGTCGCAGATTCAGCGACTCGAGAATCTGGTTGCCGACCTTGACTTCCTCCACGGGTGGGGCCGACAACGACACCCGGATGGTGTCACCGATGCCACGGGAGAGCAGCGCACCGAAAGCGACCGCGGACTTGATGGTGCCCTGAAAGGCCGGACCGGCCTCGGTGACCCCCAGGTGCAGCGGATAGTCACATTGGGCCGCCAACTGCTCGTAGGCGGCGACCATGATCACCGGGTCGTTGTGCTTGACGCTGATTTTGATGTTGCCGAAACCATGCTCTTCGAACAACGACGCTTCCCACAGGGCAGACTCGACCAGCGCTTCGGGCGTGGCCTTGCCGTACTTCTGCATGAACCGCTTGTCCAGCGAGCCCGCGTTGACCCCGATGCGAATCGGAATGCCAACCGCCCCGGCCGCCTTGGCGACCTCCCCCACCCGGCCGTCGAACTCCTTGATGTTGCCCGGATTCACCCGCACGGCAGCGCAACCGGCATCGATGGCGGCAAAGATGTACTTCGGCTGGAAGTGGATGTCGGCGACCACCGGAATCTGGCTGTGCCGGGCTATCTCGGCCAGCGCGTCAGCGTCCTCTTGGCGGGGGCAAGCCACCCGGACGATGTCGCAGCCCGCCGCGGTCAGCTCGGCGATCTGCTGCAGCGTGGCATTGACGTCGTGGGTCTTGGTGGTGCACATCGATTGCACCGAGACCGGGTAATCGCTGCCGACTCCGACATCGCGGACCATCAGCTGACACGTGGTGCGGCGGGGCGAAAGCGTGGGCGCCGGAGGCTGCGGGATGCCCAGGCCAGTGGTCACTGTGACCCCTTCTTTCTGGTTCTTATTGGAACAACCTGATCGGGTTGACCAAGTCGGCGGTGACGGTCAACAGCATGTATCCGACCACGAAAACCAGCACCACATAGGTCGCTGGCATCAGCTTGAGATAGTTCACCGGCGCCGCGGCCACCTTGCCGCGGGCCGCGCGGATCATGTTGCGAATCTTCTCGAACACCGCGACGGCGATATGGCCGCCGTCGAACGGCAACAGGGGCAGCAGGTTGATGGCCCCGAGGATGAGATTCAACTGGGCCAGGAAGAACCAGAAGGCCACCCACAGCCCGTGGTCGACGGTGTCGCCGCCGATGATGCTGGCGCCGACCACGCTGATCGGCGTCTGCGGGTCACGCTGGCCGCCCCCGATGGCGTGGACCAGCGCGCCGACCTTGGTCGGGATGGCCACCAGCACCCTGCCCACTTCGACCGTTAGGTCACCGGTGAAGGCGAACGTGGCGGGCAGCGCCGACAGAATCCCGTATTGCGTCGGCCCGGACTGGGCCGCACCCACCCCGATAGCGCCGACAGTCGCGGGCTCGAGTTGATTGCCCTGCTCGTTGGGAACCCAGCGGCGGGTGGATTCGATGACCACGTTGGCCGTCACCGTGGTTCCGTCGCGTTCGACGACGATCGGCGCGCTGCCGTGCAGCTTGCGAATGGCCGTCGCCATCTCGTCGAAGGTGGAGACCGCGGTGTCACCGACCTTGACGACGACGTCACCGGCGCGCAGTCCGGCTAGCGCCGCGGGCCCCGGCCCGGTGCACTGCTCCAGTTTTCCTTGAGCCGTTTCCGGTGCGACACAGCCGGTTTCGCCAATGATCGCCTGGGTGGGCGGGTGCAGGTTCGGCAGCCCCCAGACCACTGCGATGCCATAGATCAGCACCAGGCAGATAACGAAGTTCATGCCAGGCCCGGCGAACAGGACCGCCACCCGCTTCCAGGTCGCCTGTTTGTACATCGCCCGGTCATGTTCGTCGGGCTCGAGATCCTCCACCGGGGTCATGCCGGCGATGTCACAGAAGCCACCCGCCGGAATGGCCTTGACCCCGTACTCGGTTTCGCCTCGGCGCGTCGACCACAAGGTGGGACCGAAGCCGACGAAATAGCGCCGCACCTTCATTCCGGTCGCACGCGCTACCCACATGTGGCCGCACTCGTGCAGCGCCACCGATATCAAGATGGCGAGTGCGAAGAGCACAATGCCGACAACGAACATCATCAGCCTCTATCGACCTTTCTCAAGCCAGTCCGGAGACCTTCTCGCATGCGCCGGCCGGGCTTGCTTTGGCGATCGCACGCTGTGCCCGCTGCCGCGCCCAACGCTGCGCGTCAAGTACGTCATCCACGTTAGCGGGTGAAACGGCCCATTGGTCGGCAGCGTGCAGCACGTCGGCGATAGTTCCCACGATGGCGGGGAAATTGATCCGGCCGGCGAGGAAGGCCGCTGCCGCTTCTTCGTTGGCCGCGTTGTACACCGCGGTCATGCACCCGCCGGTCTCGCCGGCATGGCGAGCCAGCTCGACGGCGGGAAACACCTCGTCGTCCAGCGGCTCGAACTCCCACGTCTGAGCCTGACTGAAATCGCAATAACGGGCCGCACCCGGCACCCGGCGCGGCCAGCCCAACGCCAGCGAGATCGGCAATTTCATGTCCGGGGGGCTGGCCTGGGCGATGGTCGAACCGTCGACGAAGGTGACCATGGAATGCACGATCGACTGCGGATGCACGACGACCTCGATGCGCTCGTACGGGATGCCGAACAGTAGGTGGGTTTCGATGAGCTCGAGTCCCTTGTTGACCAGTGAGGCCGAGTTCAGCGTATTCATCGGGCCCATTGACCAGGTCGGATGGGCACCGGCCTGCTCCGGGGTGACCTCCTGAAGGTCGGCCGCCGACCACCCCCGAAACGGCCCACCCGAGGCGGTCAACACTAGTTTGGCGACTTCGTCGGGGGTGCCTGCTCGCAAGCACTGAGCCAGCGCGGAATGCTCGGAGTCGACCGGCACGATCTGACCGGGTTGCGCGGCCTGCAGTACCAGTGGACCGCCGGCAACCAGCGATTCCTTGTTGGCCAAGGCCAGCCTGGCCCCGGATGCCAGCGCGGCCAGCGTCGGGCGCAGGCCCAATGCGCCGACGAGCGCGTTGAGGACGACGTCGGCCTCGGTCTCCTCCACCAGCCGGGTGACAGCGTCGGGCCCCTGGTACGCAATGTCGCCGGCCAGTTGCGCCGCCCGCTCGTCGGCGATCGCAATCTCCGTTACGCCGGTCTCGGCGCGCTGTCGCAGCAGCGTGTCCAGATTGCTGCCCCCGGCAGCCAGCCCGACGACCTCGAAACGGTCCGGATTGGCGGCGATGACTTCCAGCGCCTGGGTGCCGATCGAACCCGTGCTGCCCAGCACTAGCACGCGCAAGCGGCCGTCGGCGGACCCGTCGGTGGCAGTAGTCACTCCATCATTGTGCCCCGACCGACCCCAATGCGGCCCGGCCAGCCCGCCGCTTCGACTAGCCATCCAGGACCTCCGCAGTTTCGAATAGTGAACATGGTCACGCTTGCACTCGTCGGCTTCGTCGGAGGTCTGATCACCGGGATCTCGCCGTGCATCCTGCCGGTGCTGCCGGTGGTCTTCTTCTCCGGCGCCCACGGCGGCGCCACGGTGGCCACCACACAGACGGGGGTTAGTACGCCGGACCCGAAGGCCGCGCGTGTCCAGACACGCCCCTATCGGGTGATCGCCGGCCTGGTGCTCAGCTTCTGTCTGGTGACCCTGACGGGTTCGGCGCTGCTGTCGTTGCTGCATCTGCGCCAGGACACCATCCGCTGGGTCGCGCTGGCCGCGCTGGTGGCGATCGGCTTGGGCTTGATCTTTCCGCGACTCGAACAGTGGCTGCAGCGGCCGTTTTCCCGCATCCCGCACAACTCGATCAGTGCTGGCGGCACCGGTTTCGGGCTCGGGTTGGCGCTGGGCGTGCTCTATGTTCCCTGCGCCGGCCCGGTGCTCACCGCCATCATCCTGGCCGGCGCCACCTCGAGAATCGGGCTCAACACCGTCGTGCTCACCTGCGCATTCGCCCTCGGAACCGCCTTGCCACTGCTGTTCTTCGCCCCGGCCGGGCGCGAGACGGCAGGACGGGTGAGCGCGTTTCGTCGGCGCCAGCGCGAGATCCGGATTGGGGCCGGAGTCGTGACGATTCTGCTGGCAGTGGCCCTGGTGCTCAATCTGCCCGCGACTCTGCAACGGGCCATCCCCGACTACACCAGTGCGCTACAGGGCCTACCGGAGCAGGTGGGCGGCCCCAACCAAATCGGCACCAACCTGGGCGGCATCGGCGGTCTTGTGACTGACCAAAACGCGCAGCTCTCCAACTGCACCAACGGCGCCGCCCAACCGCAAGACTGTGGCAGCGCACCCGACATCACGGGAATCAGCGGCTGGCTCAACACCCCTGAGCACCAACCGATCCGGTTGAGTTCGCTGCGAGGCCGCGTGGTGCTGGTCGACTTCTGGGCGTATTCATGCATCAACTGCCAACGCGCCATCCCCCACGTCGTCGGCTGGTACCGGGCCTACAAAGACAGCGGCCTGGAAGTGATCGGCGTGCACACACCCGAGTACGCGTTCGAAAAGGTGCCGGAAAATGTTGCGGCCGGCGCCGCGGATCTGAACATCACCTACCCGATCGCGCTGGACAACAACTATTCGACCTGGACGAACTACCGCAACGCATACTGGCCCGCCGAGTATCTGATCGATGCCAGTGGCACCGTTCGGCACATCAAGTTCGGCGAGGGTGACTACGACGGCACGGAGAACCTGATCAGACGGCTACTCACCGACGCCAATCCGGGCGCCAAACTGCCGGCACCCGTGGACGCCGCCGACACCACACCCGCGCTGAGCCTGACCCCCGAGACATATTTCGGCGTGGGCAAAGCGGTCAACTTCGCCGGCAGCGGCTACGACCAGGGTTCGGCGACGTTCAGCTATCCGCTCGCGCTGCCCCCAGACACCTTCGCCCTGCAAGGCCCCTGGTCCCTGGACCACCAGCGGGCCACGGCCGACGGCGACGACTGCCGCATCAAGCTGAACTACCTCGCCAAGAACGTCTATCTGGTGGTCGGTGGCACCGGAACCCTCACCGTGACCGGAGCCGGCAAGTCGACGACGCTGCGGATCGGCGGGGCACCCACCTCGCATCAAATCATCGCCGGCGACCAAGTGCAGCGAACCACGATAGAAGTGCATCCCAGCAAAGGATTGCAGGTGTATTCATTCACCTACGGATGAATTATTTTTCCCACAACACCGATCCAAAACCGCTGCGGCTCCGAATAACAGTCAGAGATCCACCCGACAACAAAGGAGCCATAGGCAATGAAGTTCCACAACCCAGCAATTGCAGCAACCGGTCTCGCGGCAGCCGCTGCGGTAGGCCTGGCGGGCTGGCCACCGCTCCGAGCGCGATGGCCAGCCCGCCAGACACACTGGTCGGCCCCGGATGCAGTGCCTACGCACAGCAAGTGCCGACCGGGCCAGGGTCGGTAGCCGGCATGGCGGCCGAACCGGTCGCGGTGGCGGCGTCGAACAACCCGATGCTCACCACGCTGACCTCGGCGTTGTCCGGCAAGCTCAACCCGCAGGTGAACCTGGTCGACACCCTCAACGGCGGCCAATTCACAGTCTTCGCCCCGACCGATGCCGCGTTCGGCAAGATCGACGCCGCAACGATCGACTCGTTGAAAACCGATGCGCCGCTGCTGAAAAAGATCCTCACCTATCACGTGGTCCCCGGGCAGTTGAGTCCGTCGCAGGTGGTCGGCATCCACGGCACCGTCGAGGGCGCCTCGCTGACCGTCACCGGTTCTGGCAATGACCTACAGGTCGGTGACGCGGCCGTGGTCTGCGGCGGAGTGCAAACCGCCAACGCCGTGGTGTACATGATCGACACCGTGCTGATGCCGCCCAGCTAGCCAGCTAGGCATCACCGGCAGTGGCGACGCATTTCGCTACGGCGATTCCTCCGGACGGGTAGCACAAAGGTGATGACCCCGGTCTGCGCTTCGGGCAGATGTGCCAGAATGATCGGGTTCGATCCGAAGACGTGCAGTAGCCAATCCCATCCGGAGGAATCGCTGTGGCCAGTACTGAGGTGGAGCCTTTCACCGGCGTCGATATCGCCGAGGTGCCGTCCGCACGCTGGGGATGGAGCCGGATCAATTACCGCACCTGGCACATCACCGGCGCGTGCATCTTTGTGTTCCTGCTGGCGATGCTGCGCGGCAACCACGTCGGCCATGTCGAAGACTGGTTCCTCATCGGGTTCGCTGTACTGACGCTGGCCGTCCTGGTTCGTGACCTGTGGGGCCGCCGGCGCGGCTGGCTCCGATAGCGGTTTCCCGACCAACTCGGCGCGCGCCGCTTAGCGACGGGCCCGCCGATACCAACTAACGCTGAACGCACCGGCCACCAGCAACGTCAGCACCACCACCCACGGCCAGATACCGTGCTGGTGGACCCAGCCGGCCAACTCACCTTGGATGCGGCCGGCCGCACCGATCACCCGATCTTGGGGATCGACCAGTAGACCAGAGGTCAACCGCACCTCGTAGTAGCCGTAGTAGCCGACGTAGAGCCCAACCACCGCCAGCAACCCACCGCTGATCCGGTTGACCAGCGGCAGCACCCGCCGCAACCGGTCGGCCAGTGCCGAGCTGGCGGTCGCGGCGGCAATGGCGAGTGCGCCGACCACCATGGTCAGGCCCGCGATGTAGGCCAGGTAGATTGCCACCGCCCCCAGGATCGAACCGCCCCGCAGGCCCGCCCCGGTTACCGCGATAAACGGCCCGATGGTGCAGGACAACGAGGCGACGGCATAGCTGACGCCGTAGCCGTACATGGAACCCAAGCGGGCCGTTGGCGCCCATCGCGGACCAAACCCGCTAGGGGTCAGCGCGGCCAACTCACGCCCCGACAGCAGCCACACCCCAAGGCCGAAAAGCAGCACACCAATCAACACAGTCAGGTAGGGCAGGTATCGCTGCACCGTGGAAGCTGCCGAGATGGTCAAAGCGCCAAAGGCACCGAAGACCGTAAGGAAACCGAGCGCCATCCCGATGGTGGCGGCGATGGCTCGGCCGACCGCGCCGATCGGAGAGGCAGCCTCCCCCGACTCGCCGCCATGCTGCCCGCGCACCACCAACAGCAGGTATGCGGGCAGCATCGCGAATCCGCATGGGTTTAGCGCGGCCACCGATCCGGCGGCGAATGCCAGCGCGACCAGGGCCGAATTCATCGGGGTCGGGGAATCAGGACGTCAGCGCGGCGACCCGGTCGGCCAGTTCCTGCTGGGACATGGCCGAGGTGGGGTTGTTGACGAAGGTCGAGAAACCGTCGGCCCGATAGAACACCCAGGCCGGCTGCCAGGGCACGTTGTAGCGCGCCCAGATCGCGCCGTCGGCGTCGTTGATGTTGGTGAAGTTCAGCCCGTATTTGGAGACGAAGCCCTGCATCGCACCCACGTCCGAATGCGCGGCGATGCCGACGAATGTTACCCCGGGGTTGGCGGCCGCCACCTGGCTGGCGGCGGGGCCCTCGGCGTTGCAGAACGGGCACCACGGCGTCCAGAACCACAACACCGCCGGCTTACCCTGCAGGCTGGCCCCGTTGAAGGGCGCGCCGCCCAGCGTCGTCGCGGTGAAATCGAGACGATCGTCGGCGGCGCGGGCGCGCGGCGCGGCGATCACGCCGAGCGTCAGGACAAGCGCGACCATGCTGGCCATCAGGACCGCGGCAAACCAACGATTGCGGGGCGTAGGGCGAACAGTCATAGCAGACCTCACTTACTGGTGTTTGCCTTGATGACGTAATACCCACTGACGCGGTTCATCGCACCCGCTGCAGCTACCCGCCTTCGGCGGCCAGCTGTCCGCAGGCCCAGCCCCAATCGCCCACGCTCCAGCTACCCGCCTTCGGCGGCCAGCTGTCCGCAGGCGGCGCTGATCTCGCGGCCGCGAGTATCCCGTACGGTGCACGAAACCCCTTGTGCACGAACTCGTTTGACAAACTCCCGCTCCATCGGCTTGGGACTCGCATCCCAATCGCTGCCCGGTGTCGGGTTGAGCGGGATCAGGTTGACATGGACCAACGGACCCAGCGCGCCATGCAGTCGTTTACCCAGCAGATCAGCCCGCCAAGGTTGGTCATTGACCTCACGGATCAGCGCATACTCGACGGAGACCCGACGACCGGTCACCTCTGCGTAGTAATGCGCGGCCTCGAGAGCTTCGCTGATCTTCCACCGGTTGTTGACCGGCACCAACGTGTCGCGCAGTTCGTCGTCGGGCGCATGCAATGACAGCGCCAGCGTGACGCCGAGGCGTTCATCGGCAAGCTTGCGGATCGCGGGCGCCAAACCCACCGTCGAGACCGTCACCGATCGGGCCGAGATGCCAAAACCCGTCGGCGGCGGTTCGGTGATGCGACGCACCGCCGCCAGCACCCGGGCGTAATTGGCCAGCGGCTCCCCCATGCCCATGAACACGACATTCGACAACCGGTCACCGAACTCGTCGCGCAACGCCGCGGCCCCGGCCCGCACCTGTTCGACGATCTCTGCAGTCGACAGATTGCGGGTCAGGCCGCCCTGCCCGGTCGCGCAGAACGGACACGCCATCCCACAGCCCGCTTGCGAGGAGATGCACACCGTATTGCGCTGCGGGTAGCGCATGAGCACCGATTCGACGGTGACACCATCGGTGGCGCGCCATAGCGTCTTTCGCGTCTGGCCCGCGTCACAGGTGACCTCTCGCGCCGCGGTCAGCAGGTTCGGGAACATCGTTTCGGCGATCTGGTCACGCACCGCCGCCGGCAGGTCGGTCATCTGACGGGGATCGGCGATCAGCCGACCGTAGTACTGGTGTGCCAGCTGCTTGGCCCTGAAAGGCGGCAGGCCGAGCGCGGCCACCGCCGACGCGCGGCCCTCCGCGTCGAAATCGGCAAGGTGCCGCGGCGGCTTCCCGCGACGCGGCTCCTCAAACATCAACTCTTGGGCCATGTGCTCCAGTTTGACATCCGTGCCGCGGCCGCAGCCGGGATTGCGAACCAACCGCGGCTTTCTGCACCCTCATCGTGGTTCGACCGGCACACGGCCCACCGCGCGGGGGTCAGGGGCTTGCGGGGGCGCCGCCGGTCCCGCCGACGCCGGGCGGACCGGCGTAGCCGGGTGGAGGAGGTTGGCCTGGGCCACCGTTGTAGCCGGGAATGCGTTGTCCGTCAATGGTGCTGGTGCCGCCGCGGCCGCCGGCACCGCCGTAGCCCCCCGTAGCGCCGTTACCGGTGCCGCCGGTGCCGCCGTCCCCGCCGTAGCCGCCGACCCCGGCGGTGCCGAGGCCGCCGATACCGCCGATCCCACCGGTGCCGGAGGTGCCGGCAAAGGTGCTTCTACCGCCGGTCCCGCCTCGGCCGCCGTCGCCGCCGGTGACCCCGGCGCCACCGATCCCGCCGGTCCCGCCGTCGCCGCTGGCAGCGGCATAGTTATTGGCATCCGCGGCACCGGCCATGCCTCCGGTCCCGCCGGCGCCACCGACCCCGCCGGTGCCGTAGGTGCTGGAGCCGCCAACACCACCGGTGCCGCCGACCCCGCCGGCCCCGGAGTAGGTAAAGACGACGTTGTGATCGAGGGTGCCGCCGCTGCCACCGGCACCACCAGTCCCGCCATTGCCAGCGACGCCGCCGACTGTGTTGGAGTAGCCGCCTTCGCCGCCATCGCCGCCGGCGCCACCAACGCCGGGGACCACTTCCAGGATTGCGGCGGTTTGGCCGACCTCGCCGGCGGCGCCGCCATTCCCACCGCTGCCACCGTCGCCGCTGTTGGTACGACCGGCGCCACCGATGCCACCGGTACCACCGCGGCCCCCGTTGCCGGCCGTTGTGCTGCCGGCCGCCCCGTTACCTCCGTTACCGCCGCTGCCCCCGTCGCCACCGATGAGACCATCGCCGCCGCCACCGCCTTCTCCGCCGCCACCACCGGCGCCACCGCTGGCCGCGGAATTTGTACTGAACCCGGTGCCCCCGTTGCCGCCATTGCCGCCGTCGCCGCCGCTGCCACCGACACCGCCGACAGAACCGTAACCACCGGCACCGCCGTTACCTCCGTGGCCGCCGTCGCCGGTCGCGGTGCGGCCACCGAGCCCGTCTCCCCCGCTGCCGCCGGTGCCACCGACCCCTCGAATGCCCGCGGCGCCTCCGGCGGCTCTAGTGCCGTCGCCGTTGAGGCCGCCGGTGCCGCCGTTGCCACCGGCACCACCATCTCCTCCAGCCCGCTGGTTGTACCCGGCTTTGCCGTTGCCGCCGTCGCCGCCGTACCCCCCGGTGCCTCCTTGGCCGCCGTCGCCTCCGTGGCCGCCGGCACCATCGTGGAATCCGGTTGCATGGGCCTTTCCGCCGTTGCCGCCGTCGCCGCCGGCGCCGCCAGCAGACCCGAGACCGCCCGCACCGCCGTTCAGGCCGTTTGCGTCCACCTGCGACTCACCGTGCGCGCCCATACCACCCGCGCCACCGGTTCCCCCGTCCCGCCGTCCCGCCGTCCCGCCGTCCCCACCGTTACCGCCGAGGACTCCTCCGGCACCTCCCACGCCGCCGGCACCGCCATGCCCACCAGGACCACCGCCAGACCCGCTCAGGCTTTGGCTTCCGTCGCCGCCGGTCCCGCCGTCGCCGCCGTTACCGCCATTGCCGTAGGCCCCGCCGTTGCCGCCCCGCCCACCGGCTCCGCCGAAATCGCCCGGTGGGTTAGAGAGGTTGCCGGCGCTACCGTCGCCGCCGTCGCCGCCGTCACCGCCGTCGCCGCCGCTGGTGGGGCTGTACCCGCCTAGTCCACTCAATCCGTTGGTCGAGCCGGCACCGCCTTTACCGCCGGCACCGCCGACACCCGGGTCACCGCCATTGCCGCCGTCGCCGCCGGCGCCACCGGTTGTCGCGGCTCCGTTTCCGCCCCGGCCGCCGTCGCCGGCCAGCCCGCCGGCGCCACCGGCGCCACCGGACCCACCAGCACCGCGGGTGCCATCGGAGTAGCCGGCCGCTTGTGCGTGACCGGCTGCTCCTCCGTCGCCCCCGGCACCGCCGTCGCCCCCGGTACCGCCGTGGCCGCCGTCACCACCGCGGCCACCGTTGTGGGTGCCGTTATCCCCGGCGGCACCGGCCGCGCCGGATCCGCCGGCACCACCATCACCACCGGACCCGCCGTCGCCACCGTCGCCCCCGTGACCGGCCAGGGCCCCACCGTTGCCACCGGCCCCGCCCGCGCCGCCCACACTGCCGGCGCCGCCGTCGGTGCCTGAGCCCCCCGGAGCAATCGCGGTCAGCCCGCGTTCTCCATTGACGCCGTCACCGCCGTCGCCGCCGTGCCCGCCGTTGCCGTAGAGCCCGCCGTTACCGCCGGCACCGCCGGCACCGCCGGCGATATCGACCGCGCCTTTGCCGCCATCACCGCCGGCACCGCCGTTGCCGCCGTTAGTCGGGCTATGCCCGCCAAGGCCGGTGAGTCCGGTGGTCGAGCCGACACCGCCTTTACCGCCGACCCCGCCGGCGCCGGTGTTACCGCCGTGGCCGCCGTCCCCGCCGGCCCCACCGAACCCGACCGCGCCGTCTCCACCGCGGCCGCCGTCGCCGGCTAGCCCGCCGGACCCGCCGTCACCGCCACGGCCACCGTTGGGATCCGCGGCGCTGCCCTGATCCCCGGCACTACCCGTCGCGCCGGACCCGCCGAAACCACCATCACCGCCGGCCCCGCCGGCACCACCATCACCGCCGTGACCAGCCAGGGTTCCGCCCAGCCCGCCGGACCCGCCAGCACCACCAGCGCTGCCAGCCCCACCGCTGGTACCCGAGCCCCCCGGTGTGGTCGCGGTCGACCCCTGCGATCCGGTAACACCGTCGCCACCGGCACCGCCGTCACCGCCATCGCCATACGTTCCGCCGTCACCACCGGCCCCGCCGGTCCCACCGGCGATATCGATCGCACCCCTGCCCCCCTCGCCGCCGGCACCGCCGTTGCCGCCGCTGGTCGGGGTTGCTCCGGAAAGGCCGTGCAATCCGGTGCTCCCGCCGGTACCACCGGCACCGCCGGACCCGCCAGTACCGGAGTCGCCGCCGTGGCCACCGTCGCCGCCATCGCCGCCCAATCCGACCGCGCCATCACCACCGCGGCCGCCGTCGGTGTAGCCGGCCGCCAATGCCTGACCACCGGCGCCACCGTTACCACCGGCGCCACCGTCGTGGCCGGCGGTACCCGAGTCGCCCGCAGTGATCGCGGTCAAGCCCCGCGATCCGGCGATCCCGTTGCCGCCAGCCCCGCCCGCACCACCATTGCCGTAGAGACCGCCGTTGCCGCCAGCCCCGCCGGTTCCGCCCAGCACCGCGCTGTCCGCCCCCCGGCCTCCGGCACCGCCATTACCGCTCAGCAGGCGGGCACCTTCGCTGCCATGAGCGCCCGCGATCGAGCCGGCCCCGCCGGCGCCGCCAGCACCACCCACACCGGGGGTGCCGCCATCACCGCCGGCACCACCGGTACCGCTGCCACCACCGGCAAACGTGCCCGTGGCCCCCACACCACCATCACCGGCCAGCCCACCGGCCCCACCGGCACCGCCGGCCCCGCCGGCACCCTGGCCGCCGAAGAAGCTGATCAACCCGCCCGCACCCCCGGCGCCGCCGGTCCCCCGGCCCCGCCGGTACCCCCGTCGCCGCCGGCACCGGCCAGCCAGCCGCCCCGCCCCCCAACGCCCCCATCACCGGCACGGCCGCCATCACCACCGGTCTGGCCCGCACCCCCGGTGCTACCGCCATCACCGGCACCACCGCCACCCCCGGCCCCACCGTGGCCGATCAGCCCCGCCGCACCACCGGCCCCGCCGGTACCGCCGGCGCCACCACCGCCGACCTCACCACCCACCCCGCCGGCACCACCGTCGCCGCCGCCGCCATAGACCAGCCCGCCCTGCCCGCCGCCGCCACCGGCACCGGCACCGGCACCGCCATCGAGACCCATGCCCTGCCCGCCGGCACCGCCGGCCCCGCCCGCACCCCACAACCACGCTCGACCCGCCGCAGCACCAACACCACCGCTAAGCGCACCCACCCCGCCGGCACCACCGTCGCCGCCGCCGCCATAGACCAGCCCGCCCTGCCCGCCGCCGCCACCGGCACCGGCACCGCCATCGAGACCCATGCCCTGCCCGCCGGCACCGCCGGCCCCGCCCGCACCCCACAACCACGCTCGACCCGCCGCAGCACCAACACCACCGCTAAGCGCACCCACCCCGCCCGCACCGCCGGCCCCCGAGGCGCCGCTGAGCCCGCCCGCACCACCGGCCCCGCCTCGCCCGATCAACCCCGCCGAACCACCCGCCCCACCGCTTTGACCCACCCCGCCCGAACCCCCATTACCCCGTTACCCCACAACAAACCCCCCCGCCCCACCGGCTTGCCCCGTCCCGGCCGCCCCATCAGCGCCATCACCGATCAACGGCCGCCCCCACAACGCCACCGCCGGCCCGTTCACCGCCCCCCACACGCCCCGCTCAATCACCCCTAGCGGCGACAACGTCCCCACCGCAGCCGCCTCAGCCCCCGCAGCCCCGGCCCCCAACGCCCGCGCGAACCGCTGCTCAAACTCCGCCCACTGCCCACACACCGCCTGATACTCGCGACCAAACCCCCCAAACAACGCCGCAATCGCCACCGACACCTCATCACCGGCAGCCGCCGTCACCGACGTCGTCGCCCCCGCCGCCGCCGCATTAGCCGCACCCACCACCGACCCAATCCCGGCCACATCGGTTGCCGCCGCCGCCACCCACTCCGGAACCACACTCACAAACGACACAACACCCACCGCCCATCCACCCAAAGGCCAACAGAGTTCGACCCGGACCCAACCGGTCCAAACACGCTATATCCGCAGGTCAGCGATGCATCTGTAGAAAAATCAGATCGTCAAAAGTTGAGTAGAGATCACGACATGCCAGGCTCGCGGCAATCTCACCTCGATTACGCGAACTGCAGTTCCGTCTGCCGGGAGCGACTCGTTGCGTCTCACAATTGCGAAATGCAAATCCGCCAGAAATGAGCTCTCTGGCGGATGGAACGCATTTGGAAGGCATGGATCTACCGAAGATGCGTTACGCCTCAAGCAGCTGCCGCATCTTCTCCGAGCCGGACCCGGCTGTCACATCGGGGCTGACTGACTCTGTCAGGTCAACAGTGACATCACGATCCAGGCCGCCACCGCTGACGGCAGAACGCCGTCGAGCCGATCCATCAAACCTCCGTGGCCGGGTAGCAGCCGCCCCATGTCTTTGATGCCGAGGTCACGCTTGACTTGCGACTCCACCAAGTCACCCAGCGTGGTGGTGAGCACGAACAGCACCCCGAGCAGCGCACCCACCCAGGGGGGTTCATGCGCCAGGAATGTCGCCGTGATAGTCGTTGCAACGATCCCGCAGAACAGCGAACCGGCAAAACCTTCCCAGGACTTCTTGGGGCTGATTGTGGGGACCATCGGATGCTTACCGAAAAGCACACCCACGGTGTATCCCCCGACATCGGACGCGATGATCGCGATCATCACGCAGAACACCCATCCGGTGCCGTTAGGCGGGTAGACCAGCATCGCGGCGAAGGAACCGAATAGCACAACCCAAACGGCCAGAAAAACGGTGGTCGAGGTATCGCGCAAATAGGTTCCCGACGCGGGCACCCCGTCGCTGCCAGCACCGTCGTGCGGCAGGTTGTCCTGCATGAACAGCCGCCAGAACATGCAAACCACGATCATGGCCCCGACCCCGGCTAGCACACCGCGAACGCCGTATGGCCAGCTCAGCCAGACGGTTAGCTGTCCACCGATCAGCAGCGGAACAACCGGAATCAGATACCCGGCTTCACGTAGCCGCCGCACCACCTCGTGGGTAGCGACGACCATCGCAAACGCACAGATCGCGACCCAACCGCGCGGCGCGAACACCAACGTCGCAACCAGGAACAAACCAATGCTGAGGCCCACCGCGATGGCCGCGGGCAGGTCGCGCCCAGCTCGTGATGCTTTTTTCGGCGGCTCTTGCACCGGCTCGTCGGCCGGGGTGCCGGTGGTGGCGTCGGTGTTGGCCACGGACCTAAACGGACTCAGCTGCTGAGAGGTCGTTAGACCTCCAGCAGCTCGCCTTCCTTATGCTTGACCAGCTCATCGATCTGCGCGACGTACTGGTGGGTGCTCTTGTCGAGGTCCTTTTCCGCACGGGCGACCTCATCCTCGCCCGCCTCGCCGTCCTTGCGGATGCGGTGCAGTTCTTCCATCGCCTTGCGCCGAATGTTACGCACCGAGACCCGGGCTTCCTCGCCCTTGTGTTTGGCCTGCTTGACCAGGTCGCGCCGACGTTCCTCGGTGAGCTGCGGTACGGCCACTCGGATGATGGTGCCGTCGTTGGTGGGATTCACCCCGAGGTCGGAATTGCGAATTGCCGTCTCAATCGCATGCAACTGATTGGCTTCATACGGCTTGATGACCACCATTCGCGCCTCGGGGACATTGATGCTGGCCAGCTGAGTGATAGGGGTATGGGTGCCGTAGTAGTCGATAACAATCCGGGAGAACATTCCGGGGTTCGCGCGGCCGGTGCGGATTGTCGCCATGTCTTCACGGGCTACCGATACGGCCTTCTCCATTTTCTCTTCTGCATCGAAGAGAGCCTCATCGATCATTGCGCCGCTCCTCCTCATCGCTGCGCCCTGCATCGTCGCAAGCGCGGATCATTGAGTCTTCCTCTTAGGTGGTGACCAGCGTTCCGATTTTCTCACCAGCGACCGCACGGGCGATATTGCCATTGGTCAACAGGTTGAACACCAGAATCGGCATGCCATTGTCCATGCACAGACTGAATGCGGTGGCATCGGCGACCCGCAACCCTCGGTCGATGACCTCCCGATGACTGATCACGGCGAGCAGCTCGGCGTGCGGATTCACTCGCGGATCCTCGGCAAACACCCCGTCGACCGCTTTGGCCATCAGAACCACCTCGGCCCCGATCTCGAGTGCGCGCTGCGCCGCCGTCGTGTCCGTCGAGAAGTAAGGCAACCCCATGCCGGCGCCGAAGATCACCACTCGCCCCTTCTCCAGGTGGCGAACGGCGCGCAACGGCAGGTATGGCTCAGCCACCTGGCCCATGGTGATCGCGGTCTGAACTCGGGTAGCTATGCCCTCTTTTTCAAGAAAGTCCTGCAACGCGAGACTGTTCATGACGGTGCCGAGCATTCCCATGTAGTCCGACCGGGTCCGCTCCATACCGCGCTGCTGAAGCTGGGCGCCGCGGAAGAAGTTGCCGCCGCCGATCACGACCGCCACCTGTACGCCACCGCGCACCACTTCGGCGATCTGCCGGGCCACCTGTGCCACCACGTCGGGATCCAGGCCCACCTGACCGCCGCCGAACATTTCGCCACCCAGCTTGAGCAATACTCGCTTGTATTGCGACACCGACCCCGAAACAGGAGCTGCCGGTACGCCGTTGGCGCTTGCCGGCTCCGGCTTCGGAGCCGCCCCACCGGCGACGTCGGACTCCGTCATGAATCTCCTCGCATGAGAGTGCCATCCCGGCAACCACCCGGAACGGCCTCTCATATCCTGCCTCATCGCACTGCTCCGGGGTAGCCGGGGTGTCCGCTCATATCCAACGGCACCAAAAGCGTGCCCGGTGTCAGGTCGCGGACACCGGCGCAGCGATGTTTGAACGGCCGGGGCCCCGGGAATCCGCCATCGAGCGCGGGCCGTTGACCCCAACCGCGGCGCCCCGCTGGGGACCAAGCAGGCTTGTTGGAAAGGTGGGCCCGGTCCGGACACGGATCGGGCCCACCTACTTGTTCTGGACTGTCGTGCATGCCACCGGCACGAGGGGGCGGAATTAGTTGCGGCCGAAAAGGGGTACCCAGTGCTGCCGTGAGACATCTCCCCGGGAGATGCATGCGGACCGGGGTGGCCGGAACCCCGCGAGGGGTTGAGAGATGTTTTTTGAGAGTCCTCTTGCTCAGCAATGCCGCTGACTTCGAATCGACTCTGCCGACGTTGAAGTCGTTCGCATCGGTAATACAACACGCGCGGCTAGACGCTGCCGACCCACCGGATTGGGCCGGCCCAGATGTCGCGATGATCGACGCGCGCTCCGACCTGACAACTGCCCGCAGCGCCTGCCGACGGCTGACCGCCAACGCGCAGTCTGTTGCGGTGGTTGCAGTTGTCGCCGCGGCCGACTTCGTCGACATCGACATCGATTGGCACTTCGACGACGTCTTGCTGGCGGCGGCCGGCGCGGCCGAGCTGCGGGCCCGGCTGCGGCTGGCGGTCATGCGTCGCCGCCGGGCCCGCAAAGGCGCCCTGGAATTCGGCGACCTCGCCATTCACCCGGACAGTTGCACGGTCACCGTGGCCGGCGAAGCCTTAGGCCTGACACTCACCGAATTTCGGCTGTTCCACTTTCTCGTCCGCCACGCCGGACAAGCCTTCACCCGCACGCGGCTCATGCATGAAGTCTGGGGCTACGACTGCAACGGACGGGCCCGCACCGTCGACGTTCATGTGCGGCGACTGCGCGCCAAGCTGGGAGCAGACCACGAATCGATGGTCGATACCGTGCGGGGCGTGGGCTATATGGCGGTAACGCCACCGCCGCCCCGATGGACCGCCCGACAACCCGTACTCAGCCCGGGTTCGGGGCCAGAGCCGCAAGACATTTCGGTGCCGACCGAACAGGTCCTCGTCCGCTGATCACCCGAACAGGGGCAGAGCGCGCTTGCGCGCCAACGCGTCCATCCCGTGTTGGATGCTGTCCTCAACCTGGTGGTAGATGTCGTCGATGTACGCGTCGTCATCGGTGCGGTCGGGATCGTGGTCAAGATCGATCGCGGGCATAAACCGGGTGCGGATCTTGGCCGGCAACGGCAGCTGGGGCAGGGCAGCTGGCGCAATCCCCCATGGCAGTGAGATTGCCAGCGGGAACACCTTCAAGCGCAGCAGCCGGTCAAGTTGTAGCACCCGCGACAGACGGTCCCCACGGATCAGAACCGGCATCGCGTCCGCCCCGCCGACGGTCGCAATCGGCACGATCGGGACTCCGGCACGAATCGCCATCTTCACGAATCCCTTGCGCCCGGCCAGGTTGGCACAGTCGCGCTCGGTCCACGGACGCAATGAATCCACCTCGCCGCCCGGCCACAACGCCACGTCGCGGCCCTCGGCCAACGCCGTGGCGATCGCGTCCGGAGCGGCGGGGAGCACTCCCATAGACCGGAAGTAGCGCCCAATACCCGGAATCGCCATCAGCGCATCGTGAGCCGTACCGTGCAGCGGACGCTGCGGACCGAACCGCCGCCACCACTGCAGTCCCACCGTCCACGCATCCCAGACAAAGGGAGCACCCGAGTGAATGCCGATCAGCAGTGCCGGCGAATCCGGGATGTTTTCCCAGCCGTCGATCTCCATGCGAAACCAGTAGTCGACCAACAGATTCCAGAAAAACTTCTGCCGCTGCAGGGTGGCCTCGTCTTGGCCATCTAGGTCCCACCGCCCCGCTCGTTGCGCCACCCAACCGCTGAGTCCGCCGTCGCGGCGCTCACGCTTGTCATCCATCGCCACTCTCGCCCGCTCGGCATGGCGCTGAGCTTGTCGCCGTAGCGGTTCCGGCCAGGGGTCGGTTGCACTCGTGTCGGTTGCGCTCATGGCGAAGGAGTACCCGTTTGCCAGACCCACGACTCAGCCAATCGAACGGATTTCGGCGGCACAAACAACCCTCCCCGCGCCAGATGACGCGGGGAGGATGTCGGCTAGCGGTGCGCAATCAGACGTTACTGGTCCAGATGAGAACGTCTTGCACGCCGTCGTTGTACACAACGCCATTAGGCGGTGGGCCGGTCACATCGAAGTACAGGACGCCACTTTGGCTGTTGCCCTGCAGGATCGGTGCGGGATTGAGGCCACCGGGTGCCGGGACTTCGTTGACCACTCCGTAGGTGTCACCGTTGGCCGCGCGGGCGTTGAAGCTCGACACCAGCGGGGTGATCGTTCCGGTCACGGACCGAGCCGTGACGTCGGCCGAGTAAAGCTGTCCCTGAGGTAGGTAGCCCGCAATGGTGACATCGCTGAGCTGCAGGTTACCGACCGTGTAGGAGGTGACCATGGGCCCGTCGACGAGCCGTTCGCTGGTCCCGAAGCCTTGAATAGTCGGTGGCGCGGCCAACGCTGACGCTGCGCCGAAAACGCTTGCCGCCGCAATGGCCGCGGCCCCCACAGCCGTCTTCATGGTGGTAGCAATGAACTCCACGGTTATCCCCTCTCTCTCGTGTCGTTCAAACAGTCCGCCCCGCCATGGGGACCAACCCAGGGCTCCGGCGTTGTTGATTAGCAGGCTTGTGAGCTGGGGAATTGTGGATTGAGGAGGTCTAGGCGGCGGTTGGCGGTCAAAGCGGTGATCCGGCAGGCTTCGGCGATGTTGTCGGCGCCGTTGAGGCGGTGCAGATTGATCGCGGTGTTGCGTAGCGTTGCTAGGACCTGTGCGCCGTTTCCGGTATGTGCCCTTTGACGGTCTTCGTCGAAGGTGACGTCGCGTATCCAGTGCAGGCTGTTCTCGATTCCCCAGTGTTGACGCATCCAGGTCATGATCGCGGTAGGGCGGGCGTGCTCGAACGGCAGGCTGCAGATGGCATAGACCACCTCCACGCTGCGCTGGTCGGTGGCGGTGATCAAGCGTTCACGAGTGATCCGGATGATTTGTTTTGCGTAGGGGAAGCCGATTCCTCGTGCAGCGGTGATGATTTGCGGGGTGCGGGTCTCGACACGGCCGTGGCCGCGGGAGTCGTCGGTAGCGGCTGTGGGCACCTCGGCCCAGGGCAGCGCGGTGATACGCGCAAATATTTTGGCTTGGTTGGACTTGACGATCATCAGGTAGTGCGACTTCAAGGTGGCGCAGATCAACTTCGCGGTGACGACCTGGGTATGCATCGCATCCACGGTGACCAGCCACCGCAAGCTACCCGGCAGCAGCGTGAGCAGGGCACGTACGCAGGGAATTTCATTGCTTTTCTCGGCGACAGCGAGTTGACCGAGCACCAATCGGGCACGGTGGGCGAACACCGACACGAGATGCGTGGCTGTCGCTTTGGCGCGTAAAGCACCACGCAGCATCTTGCCGTCCAACGCGATCGGCACCAATCCACTGGGGTCGCTGCTGGCCACGTGTGCAGTGAAGTAACTGCCCATCCTGGCGTTGAGGTCGGCGGGGTCTAGCCGAGACAAAACAGCGCGGAAGGTCTTCTCACTGGGCCGCCGGAACCGGACCCCTAATTGGGCCAACACATCATCGGGAGCGGTGGCCGCCCATGCGGCAAAACCAGCATAGCCGCGCATCCCCGCGGCAGTGGCCAGAACCGCGATCGCCAACAAAGCCACCAGCGAATACCTCCGACCGCGTGGGTCCCTCAGGTCTGGCACCGAGGCCAACACATCGAGAAACTCCGATCCGATGAACTCGCTGCGCTCACCAGGACTCCAGCGGTCGAACACCTCTGGAACCGACGACACACGCAATACTGAAACGGTAGGCACGGGCAACTCCAGACCAACGACGAACAGTAACCAACTCGATCGTTCTCCAGATAGCCCGTGCCTACACTCCGGCCCCAATAGCGCGGCACCAAAGATCATCAACCCAGCTCACAAGCCTGCTAATCGACAACGCCGGAGCCCTGGTGGGCGAGGCCGTCGGGCGCGCGGTGCGCACGTCGCTGATCTTCTCGGCGTTCGTGCTGGTGATGATCTCGCTGGCGGTGTACGGGCAATCCGGCAATTTCAACTTGGCGGGATAGCACCATGGATGACCGCAAGGAAGGCCTGCACCCCGCGTGGCACACGCTGATCCTGGTGCTGCTCTTCGTTGCGGCGATGTGGGTGACCTACGCACTTTTCATGGGCTCGCTGCGGTCGGTCGTGCCGGTCACGTTGACCTCCGAGCGCTCCGGCCTGGTGATGGAGACCAACGCCAAGGTCAAATTGCGCGGCGTGCAGGTCGGGCGGGTCGCTTCGATTGTCGACGGCGGAAAGGGCGCGACGCCGGTGGCCCTCACGCTCGAGATTGATTCCGACCAGATTCGCTACATCCCGGCGAATGTCCAGGCCGAGATTCGGGCCACCACCGTGTTCGGCGCCAAGTTCGTCGATTTGATCTACCCCGAAGACCCCAGCCCGCAACGGTTGAAGGCCGGCCAGGTGCTCATGTCGCGCAGTGTGACCAGCGAGGCCAACACCGTGTTCCAGAACCTGGTGGCGGTGCTGGATCAGATCGACCCGGCCAAGCTCAATGCCGCGCTTTCCGCGCTTGCCGAGGGCCTACGCGGTCAAGGTCCGCTCATCGGACAAGCGACCACCGATGCCAACCAGGTCCTGCTCGAGCTGAATCCGCGCTACGAAACCGTGACCGCCGACCTGCGGGCCGTCAAGGACTTCAACGACACCTTCAGCGCTGCGGCGCAGGACATTCTGGACACGCTCAACGCGCTGAGCACGACCAGCACCACCATCACCAGCCACTCCACCCAGTTGGACGCATTGCTGCTGGCCACCATCGGACTTTCCAACACCGGTATCAGCCTGCTGGCACCCAATCAGGCGAACCTGATCAAAGCCATCAACGCACTCGAGCCCACGACGAACCTGCTCTACAAGTACAGCCCGGAGTACACCTGTCTGTTGGAGGGCGCAAAGTACTTGCTGGACCACGGGGGCTACGAAGCACCCGGCGGCAATGGGCGGTCACTGGTACTCGATGCGGCCCTGGCGCTCGGTGATGACCCCTACCGTTTTCCGGACAACCTGCCCATCATCGGCGCCAAGGGCGGGCCTGGCGGCAAACCGGGCTGCGGCTCGTTGCCGATCGTCGACAACAACTGGCCGGGGCGCAACCTCGTCACCAACACCGGCTTTGGCACGGGAATGGACTGGCGCCCCAACCCCGGCATCGGATTCCCGGGCTGGGCCAACTACTTCCCGGTCACCCGCGGAACGCCCGAACCACCGAGCATCCGCAACCTCTTCGGTGGACCTGCGCCAGGACCGATCCCCTATCCGGGGGCCCCGCCCTACGGCGCGGAGCTGTACGCGCCAGACGGTACCCCGCTGTGGCCGGGGCTACCGCCGGCGCCGCCACCGGGCGCCCCCAGGGAATCGGGACCCACGCCGGGCTCCGAGCCCTTCGTGGTCCCCGCGCCCGCGCAGGCACAGCCCACCCCGCTGCCGCCGGCTCCACTGCCACAGGAGGTCGCTCCGTCACCATGAACACCTGGTACCGACCTCCCCTCAGCCGGCCCTCGACCGACCTTTCGGCCGACCGCTGGGCCAACGAAGGTGACCGCGCATGAGAGCCCGGCTCATCCGTGATGCGATCCGACTGGGCACCTTCTTGCTGGTCTGCTTCTTGGGCCTCATCGGCTTGTTCGCGGTCTTCGGGCAGCTGCGCTTCGGCGAGAAAACCAGCACCTACAAAACCGAGTTCAGCAATGTGACCGGACTGGAGCAAAACGACTTCGTGCGCATCGCCGGTGTCGAGGTCGGACAAGTCAAAAAGGTTGCGATTCAGCCCGACACAACGGCGCTGGTCGAGTTCACGGCCGATAGTTCGGTGGTGCTGACCCAGGGCAGCCGGGCCGTGATCCGCTATGACGACCTGATCGGTGGCCGATACCTGGCACTCGAGGAAGGCGCCGGCAGCCCCAAACAGCTCAAGCCCGGTGACACGATTCCCATGACACACACCTCGCCCGCCCTGGACTTGGATGCGTTGATTGGCGGGTTCCGTCCGCTGCTGAAGGCGCTGGATCCCGACCAGGTCAATGCCCTGTCCGGCCAGTTGATTCGGGCGCTGCAGGGCGAAGGCGCGACGATCAACTCGTTTCTTGCCCAGACCGCCGCGTTGACGACGACGCTGGCCGATCGCGATCAGCTGATCGGGGATGTCATCATCAATCTGAACGTCGTGTTGGGTTCGCTCGGCGACCAAAACAAGCAATTCGCCAAAGCGGTCGACGCACTCGCCGAACTCATGGAAGGCCTGCAGGCCCGCAAGGAAGACATCACCAAGGGCGTGGCTTACACCAATGCCGCCGCCTCGAGCATCGCGGACCTGTTGTCGCAGGCACGCCCGCCACTGGCCAAGACCGTCCAGGAGACGGATCGCGCATCGGCAATTGTCTTGGCAGACCACGAATACTTCGACAATCTGATCAACACGCTGCCAGATGCCTATCAAGCGCTGTCGCGCCAAGGCATCTACGGTGACTTCTTCAGTTTCTATCTCTGCGATGTCGTGCTCAAGCTCAACGGCAGGGGTGGCCAGCCGGTGTACGTCAAGGTCGCCGGTCAGCCCACCGGGAGGTGCGCACCGCGGTGAAATCCTTCGCTGAACGCAACCAGATCGTCGTCGGTGCAGTGGGATTGGCGATCACCATCGGCATCGTGGTCGAATCGCTGCAGTACGACAAGCTGCCGTTCTTCCAATCCGGCAAGCAGTATTCCGCCTACTTCGCTGATGCGGGTGGGCTGACAACCGGCGTGCGCGTGCAAGTTTCGGGATTCCGGGTGGGTGAGGTCTCGTCCATCGAGTTGGACGGACCGCGGGTGCTGGTCAAGTTCACTGTCGACAAGCACATCCGCCTCGGCGACCATACCGAGGCGGCGATCAAGACGCGGGGCCTGCTGGGCACGAAGATGCTCGAGGTCATCTCCCGCGGGGACGGCCAGCTGCAGGGCACGATTCCGCTCGACCGCACCCGGTCGCCGTACCAACTACCCGACGCGCTGGGTGACCTGGCCACCACGATCAGCGGCCTGAACACCAACCAGCTATCGGACTCGCTGCGGGTACTGGCGGACACCTTTTCCGACACCCCGCCACAACTACGCGTCGCGATCGAGGGAGTGGCACGCTTCTCGCAGACCCTCGACGAGCGCGACGCGCAGCTGCGCGGTCTGCTCACCAACGCCAACAAGGCCACGACCGTGCTGGCCGAGCGCAGCAACCAAGTCGTCAGCCTGATCGCCAACACCAACGCGCTGCTGGCCGAGCTGACAACCCAACGCGCCGCCCTGGATCACATCTCCGGCAACATCGCCGCACTCGGTCAACAACTGCATGGGTTGATCGCGGAGAACGAGGCGACGATGCGACCCGCGCTCGACAAACTCAACGGCGTACTGACCATCCTGGACAACCGCAAGGAACGGCTGCAGAAGGCGATCAAGCTGCTCGACGACTACACGATGTCGCTGGGTGAATCGGTGTCCTCCGGTCCGTTCTTCAAGACCTACGTCGCCAACCTGGCGCCGGGACAATTCGTGCAGCCATTCATCGACGCGGCATTCTCCGACCTCGGCCTGGATCCCAATGTGCTGCTCCCGTCGCAACGCACCGACCCGCCGATCGGCCAGCCGGGCACACCGCCGCTGCCGTTGCCCTTCCCGCGGACGGGCCAAGGCGGCGAACCACATCTGAAGCTTCCCGACGCGATCACCGGCAACCCCGATGACCCGCAGTATCCCTACCGCGAGCCGCTGCCCGCCCCACCCCCGGGCGGGCCACCACCGGGGCCGCCCGCGCCGGCGCCTCCCGAGTTGGCTTCCATCCCGCAGCCAACGCCGTCATCGGTATTGGTGCCCGCGCCGGGCGAGGTCTCAGCACCCCAGACCGCGGGGGCCGGACGATGATCCGGCGCACCAAGACCTGGCTGGCCGTGCTGTTGGTCGGACTATTGGCCGCTGGAGTGGTGGTGCTGCTGCGAACCACCGAAGTGGTCAACCGCACCAATGTCGTCGCGTACTTCGAGAACAGCAACGGCGTCTTCACCGGGGATGAAGTTCGCATCCTTGGTGTGCCCGTCGGCAAGATCACCTCGATCGAACCGCAGCCCGAGTCGGTCAAGGTCTCATTCTGGTACGACAGCAAGTACATAGTGCCGGCGGACGCGAAAGCCGCGATCCTGTCGCCGACCCTGGTGACCTCACGGGCGATTCAGCTCACCCCCGCCTACACCGGCGGGCCCGCGATGTCCGACAACGCGGTCATTCCACGGCAGCGCACCGCCGTTCCGGTCGAGTGGGACGACGTCCGTGCGCAATTGGCGAAGCTGACCAAGGAGTTGCAGCCGACCGAGCCCGGCGGCGTCAGCCCCCTGGGGTCGGTGATCAATACCGC
This sequence comes from Mycobacterium pseudoshottsii JCM 15466, assembly GCF_003584745.1. NCBI lineage: Bacteria > Bacillati > Actinomycetota > Actinomycetes > Mycobacteriales > Mycobacteriaceae > Mycobacterium > Mycobacterium pseudoshottsii. The sequence continues at coordinate 1,976,076 of NZ_AP018410.1, read as the reverse complement.
GGCAGACAACCTCCGCGGCGAGGGCGCCAACATCCGCGACACGGTGATCAAGTTGTCTCAGGCCTTTTCTGCCCTCGGCGACCACAGCACGGACATCTTCTCGACCGTGAAGAATCTCGCGATTCTGGTGTCGGCGCTGCAGGACAGCACCAACTTGATGCGCCAGCTGAACCAGAACCTGGCGACGGTGACCGGCCTGCTGGCCAACGACCCGAACGAGGTCGCCAACGCCGTTCGCAACCTCGGCGACACGGTCGGTGAGGTGCAGCGATTTGTGGCCGACAATCGCGAAGCGCTGGGCGCCACATCGGACAAGCTGGCGGGGGTCAGCCAGGCTTTGAACGATAGCCTCGACGACGTCAAACAGTTCCTGCACGTGGCACCCAACACCTTGCAGAACTATGTGAACATCTGGCAGCCGGCCCAGGGCGCGGTGAGTGCCGTGCCGATGCTCAACAACTTCGCCAATCCGATTTCCTTCCTGTGCGGCGCCATTCAGGCCGCATCGCGACTGGGCTATGAACAGTCCGCGAAGCTATGCGTGCAATACCTGGCACCGATAATCAAGAACCGTCAGTACAACTTCCTGCCCTTTGGCCAGAACCTCTTCGTCGGCGCCAGTGCGCGACCCAATGAGCTGACCTACAGCGAAGACTGGCTACGCCCGGATTACATTCCACCGCAAGCCATTCCGCCGCAGCAAGCACCGCCGGCCGCGGCGCCTCCGGCGCAAGCACCGCCGCCCGCCGTGGGCCTCCCGCTGCCGGCCGAAGCGCCCGCCACACCCGACCCGGCTGCCGGCCTTCGCGGGATCATGGTGCCCCAAGGGGTGGGCTCATGATGCGGGCCGGGTGGACCACGCGGATACGCATCGCGGCGGGAATCGCCGCCCTAGCGGTAGCCGTATCGGGCTGCAGTGGCTGGCGCGGCCTGAACTCGCTTCCGCTGCCAGGTGTTCAGGGCGGCGGACCCGGCTCGTTCACCATCCAGGCTCAGATGCCCGACGTCGACAACATCGAGCCGAATTCGCGCGTCCGGGTGGGTGACGTCAATGTCGGTACCGTCACCAAGATCGAGCGCCAGGGCTGGCATGCGCTGGTCACGATGAAACTCAACGGCAATGTCGAGCTGCCGGCAAATGCCACCGCCACACTCGGTCAGACCAGCTTGCTGGGGTCGCTGCATATCGAGCTGGCACCGCCTACCGACGTGCCGCCTGAGGGCAACCTACGCGAGGGCTCGTTGATCCCGTTGTCCTCATCGAAGGCATATCCGAGCACCGAACAGGCACTCGCCGCAACGGCGATGCTGCTCAATGGCGGCGGGATCGGGGACATCTACGACATCACCGAAGCCCTGAGCACCGCCTTCACCGGACGCGAGAACGACTTGCGCAGCCTGATCGAGCAGCTCGACGAGGCCATCGGACACCTCGACGACCAAAAAGGCGACATCATCGCCGCTGCCGAGAGCCTGAACAACCTGATGGCTCAGCTCGCCGCACAAAGGCCGGTACTGGACAAGGCGTTGCGGACGATTCCGGATGCACTCGCCGTGCTCAAGAACGAGCGCGAGAACCTGGCCGATGCACTCACCCAGCTGGGCAGGTTCAGCGCGCTGGCCGCCGACTCGGTCAACCAGACCAAGGACGCGCTTGTGCAAGAGCTCAAAGATCTTGGGCCGACGCTGGAGTCACTGGCCAACGCGGGTCCGGCGCTAACGCGCGCGCTGAGCTTCCTACCCACCTACCCATTTCCCAAGGAGACGCTGACCAACTGGATGCGCGGCGACTACGCCAACCTGACCCTCATCATCGATATGACGTTGAGCCGTATCGACGCCGGATTCTTCACCGGAACGCGATGGGAAGGCGACTTGACCGAGCTCGAGCTGCAGTGGGGCCGCACCATCGGGCAGATGCCCAGCCCCTACACCGTGGGTAACCCGTTGATCGTTCCGTACCGATGGGACCAGGGGCCGTGACATGCGTCTGACTCGGCAGATCTTCATCCAGATGGCGATCTTCGCCATCGTGGCCACCACCGCGCTGTTGATCATGGTCTTCGGGTACATGCGAGTGCCGGCCATGGTCGGCATCGGGCAGTACCGCGTGACCGTCGAGCTGCCCGAGGCAGGCGGCCTCTACCCGCGCAGCAACGTCACCTATCGCGGCGTCGAGGTCGGCACCGTCAAGAGCGTCCACTTGACCAACACGGGTGTGGCCGCGGTCCTGTCGCTGAACTCCGATGTCAAGATTCCCGCCGATGTGGAGGCCGAGGTGCACAGCGTGTCCTCGGTCGGCGAGCAGTACGTTCAGCTGCTTCCGCGTAGCGGCCAAGGTCCGTCGTTGAAGGACGGCGACGTGATCCCGAGTAGCCGCACCCGCGTTCCAACCGATATCAACACGATCCTGGACGAAACCAGCCGCGGCCTGCAGGCGATCCCCCGCGAGAACCTGAAGACGGTTGTCGACGAGGCGGCCGTCGCCGTCGGCGGACTGGGGCCCGAGCTTCGGCGGTTGATCACCGGGAGCAGCAAGCTGGCCATCGACGCCCGCGCGAACCTGGACGAGCTGACCCTGTTGATCGACCAGTCCAAGCCGGTGTTGGACACCCAGACCGACACCGCGGGCGCCATCCGCTCGTGGGCGTCGAATCTGGCCAGCATCACCGACCAGCTGCAGCGCCAGGACTCGTCGTTGGCCGGGTTGCTGGATCAGGGTCCCGGGGCAGCCGATGAGGTGCGCGCGCTGTTCAACCGACTACGCCCCACACTGCCGATCGTGCTGGCCAACCTGGTCAGCGTCGGCGAGGTGGCCGTCGCCTACCACCCGAGTCTCGAGCAACTGCTGGTGCTGTTTCCTCAGGGAACTGCCGTAACGCAGGCCGTCGGCGTTGCCAAGCGCAACACCATCCAGGACTACAAGGGCGACTATCTGGTCTTCAACCTGAACCTGAACCTGCCGCCGCCGTGCACCACCGGCTTCCTGCCGGCCCAGCAGCAGCGGGTACCCACCTTCGAGGACTACCCGAACCGTGCGCCGGGTGACCTGTACTGCCGAGTGCCACAGGATGCGCCCTTCAACGTCCGCGGCGCACGAAATCTGCCTTGCGTGACCGTGCCAGGAAAGCGCGCGCCGACGGCGAAGCTGTGCGAGAGCAACGAGGTCTACGTGCCGCTCAACGACGGCTACAACTGGAAGGGGGATCCGAACTCCACGCTGTCCGGGCAACCGATTCCGCAACTGCCCCCGGAGCCGCCGCTCGAACAGAGCGCCCCGCCGGGTCCGGCACCGCCAGCCCCGATTGCCGCCGCCGAGTACGACCCGGCAACCGGCACCTATATGGGCCCCGACGGACACCTGTACACGCAAGCTAATCTGGGCCAGACCGTCCCAGAGGAGCAAACATGGCAGACGATGTTGCTGCCCCCGAAGAAATGAGTGATTCCACGACTCTCGAGGAGCAACCGGAGCCTGCCGAGGTCGTTGAGCCCGAAGGCGAATCCGGCCAAGCAGGCGTGCCCGAGGCCCAGCCGCGCAACGAAGACCAAGACGAGACCGCGGACGAGACCCAGGAAGACGCCGACGCGGATCCCGAGGCGGGCGAAGACGACGCGCAAGCCAGCGACGGCGAGCAGGAGTCGCCCAAGCCAGCGCCCTCAAAGGTGCGGCTGGCGATCGTGGTGGGGCTGGCCGCGGTGGTGGCCATGGCGGCGTTGGCGAGTTGGTTCGGGTTCCACGCCTACCAATCGCATCAGGCCGACCAACAGCGCAAGCTCTATGTTCAGGTCGCCAGACAGGGCGCGATCAACCTCACCACCATCGACTGGGAGCATGTCGACGCCGATATCGAGCGCATCCTCAACTCGGCCACCGGCACTTTCTACGACGACTTCCAACGCCGATCCAAGCCGTTCATCCAGGTCGTTCAGCATTTCCAGTCGAAATCCGCGGGAACGATCACCGCCGCCGCACTGGAGTCGGAGTCCGACGACGCGGCACAGGTCCTGGTGGCGGTGAGCGTCAAGACGACGACGGCCGCAGCGCCCGAACAACGGCCTCGTGCGTGGCGCATGCGCATCACCGTGCAGCAGGTCGGCGACGAGGCCAAGGTAGCCAACGTGGAGTTCGTGCCGTAACCCGCTCAACGGGTGCGGCTCCGTCAGGGTGATGCCGCGAAGCTAGTGCATGCCCGAGGGGCGAACCGGCTGCACCCCGGTTAGCGCCGGCCCGAGGAAGCGCGCCGCCAACGCCATGAACGCCTCCGGATCGCCGGTGGCTTCGAACAATCGAGTGGCCGGCGGCGCATCGTGCGGGCGCAGTATGTCCCGCTCGGTCAGCACCCGCAGGACCTCCTTGGCGGTCTCCTCGGCGCTGGAGACCAGCGTGACGTTGTCCCCCATCACCAGTTGTATCAACCCGGACAGCAACGGATAGTGCGTGCAGCCGAGTACCAGGGTGTCGACCCCGGAACGCTGTAGCGGCTCCAGATAGCCCTCCGCCAATCCCAGCACCTGACGACCGCTCGTCACGCCCCGCTCGACGAAATCGACGAACCGTGGGCAAGCCACCGCCGTGATCTCGGTGTCGCGCGCGGCGGCAAACGCATCCTGGTAGGCGTGCGAGGTGATGGTCGCGCGGGTGCCGATCACCCCGATGCGACCGTTGCGGGTGGTGGCCACTGCACGGCGTACCGCCGGCAGGATCACTTCGACGACGGGCACGTCGTATCGCTCCCGGGCATCGCGCAGACACGCTGCCGATGCCGTGTTACAGGCAATCACCAGCGCCTTGACGCCCCGGCCGACCAGGTCGTCACCGATGGCCAGGGCATGTGCGCGAACCTCGGGGATGGTCAGCGGACCGTACGGGCCGTTGCCGGTATCGCCCACGTAGACGATGTCTTCGTCGGGCAGTTGGTCGATGATGGCCCGTGCGACCGTCAGTCCGCCGACGCCGGAATCAAAGATTCCGACGGGCGCCAGCGGCGAGCTCATGTCTTCGGGCTTGACGGCCGTTCACCGGCCTTTTTCAGCTCCCGAGCCTTGCGTTCCGGAGCGGACAAGAAATACGCCGCCACGACGCCGGCGAGCGCACCGCACAGATGGCCCTGCCAGGAGACGCCACCGCACACTCCCAGCCGCGGCAACGCGCCGAGCAGGATGCCGCCGTAGAAGAACAACACCGCCAGACCGATGATGATGTCCCACACCTTGCGGACGAACAATCCGAAGACCAACAGAAAAGCCAGCCAGCCGAAGATCAGACCCGAGGCACCGATGTGATCGGTGGGCCCGCAGCTGCTGCCGACGTTGCCGATCAGCCAAGTGCCAAACCCGCCGAGGATCCACACGATCGCGGTGGCCCAGACGAACCGGGCCAACCCGGCCAGCGTCATCAGAAAACCCAGCACCAGCAGCGGAACCGTGTTGGCCATCAGGTGCGCCCAGTTGGCGTGCAGCAGCGGCGCGAAGATGATCCGCCAGAGGCCATCGGTTTGCAGCGGTCTGATGCCGTTGAGGTCCAGGGAATGCCGAGTCAGCTGGTCGATCAATTCAACGAGATACAGCAGTGCGACAAAGGTCAGAATTGTCGCTCCGCCGGTCACCCAGCGCGGCCGCTCCTCGGGCTGCGTCGCTGGCGTGCGCGGATGTCTAGCCATACGCGCCGCTCCTCCTCGTCGCTTAGTGCCCTTGCAGAGCATTCCGGCCTCATCCAGGCTACCTGCGTAGACCCAGGTGGACAGATACTCCCACCCACCGTCGGAGCGCCGCCTGCAGCACCGCGCCGGTGGCGATGCCCGCCAAACAGCAGCGAGTCGTATCGCACCGTGGTCTGCGATTCATCCACCTGCCACGGCCGGCAGGATGGTGACCGTGTCACCGTCGGCGATCGCGGTGTCCAAGCCGCCGGAGAACCGCACGTCCTCGTCATTGACGTAGATGTTCACGAACCGGTGCAACTTGCCGTTGTCGATCAGCCGCTCAGCGATACCCGAGTAGTTCGCTTCGAGGTCGTCGATGACCGCCCCCAGGGTGTCACCGCTGGCCGTGACGCGCTTTTGGCCACCGGTCTGCGGTCGCAGGATGGTCGGGATGGACACGGTGACGCTCATGACGGCCTCTCCAGGGACAGTTCAATACCGCCCGACGACATTGACGGGTTCTTCGGTCACAGCACCAGCGATGATCCGATAGCTGCGCAACTCATCGCGGTCGGGATCGCGCGTGCAGACCAGAACATAATGCGCCGCCGGCTCGGCGGCCAGATCGATATCAGTGCGGCTCGGGTAGGCGTCGGTGGCCGTGTGCGAGTGGTAGATCACAACCGGCACCTCGCCGGCGCCTTCCATCTCTTGCCACACCGCAAGCTGTTCGCCCGAGTCGAAACGGTAGAAGGTCGGCGAGCGCTCGGCGTTGGTCATCGGAATGTGCCGGTGGGGACGGTCGGATCCCTGCGGCCCGGCCAGCACTCCGCACGCCTCGTCGGGATGATCGCGGCGCGCATGGGCGAGGATCGCATCGACCAGGTCGGCACGGACCACCAACACCTCAGCGGCTTTCTGTTCCCGATGTTTGCAACGCTCCGGGCAACACATCGCGGTAGCTCGGTATTCCGGCAACGGACTCCGCGGCAATCACACCGACCAGCACCGCCTGGGCCAGGCAATCAGCCGCGGCGGCCCCCACCGCGGTGAGAAGCCCGGTCTCGGGAGACAACGCGGCGGGAATGGCGGGATCAGGGGGTACCTGCACCGCGCCGGTGGCCAGCGCGAAAACGGTGTCCCCGTCCAACGGTGTGTGCGCGGGACGAATCGTGCGGGCCAACCCGTCCTGGGCGGCGATCGCCACCCGCTGGCAACCCGCCGGACTCAGCGCGGCATCCGTGGCGACCACCGCAATGGTGGTGTTCAGCGGCCGATCTTGGGGCGCGTCTTGCGGATCCAGCGGAGAAGGCAGCCGGGCGAGCTCATCGAGCTGATCGGCCGGTGGCCGGGTGAGACCGAACTCGCCGGAAAGTTCCGCCATCCACGGCAGGCCGGTGGCCGGATCCACGACATTGCCGACGGAGTTCACCACCACCACGGCACCGACTGTCACACCGGAGGGCAGCTTGACCGACGCGGTCCCCACGCCACCCTTGAGGACGCCGGCGCGCGCCCCCACGCCCGCGCCAACTGTCCCGACCGCCAGCGACGCAGTGGCGCCCGGGTCCTGATCGCTGACCGCCGCGTCACAGGCCAAGTAGCCGAATTCGGCGGTGGGACGCTGCCCCCACCCGCCGACGAGCAGATCGAAAATTACTGCGCCCGGAACGATCGGCACCACACCGGTGCCCATCGCCACACCGCGCTGATGTTCCTCCAACCAGCGCATGACACCGTCAGCGGCCGCCAGACCGTAGGCGCTGCCACCTGCCAATAGCACCGCGTCCACGAAGCGCACGCTGTTGACCGGGTCCAGTAAATCGGTCTCACGGGTTCCGGGCGCGCCACCGCGACAGTCGACCGCACCAACAGTTCCGGGCGGCGCCAGCACCACCGTGACACCCGATGCCCAACCGGCGCCGAGGGACGCGTCCGGATCCAGCCTTTGGTAATGCCCGACGCGGATGCCCCCGATGTCGGTGATGGAGCTCATCCAGCCGACTTCCCCATCAGGACCAGCACCAGATATTCCTGCAAAACGGTCAGCCACTGATAGACGTCGTAGTGGGCGGCCAGCGGATGGTCGGCGGGCAAGCGCTCGGGTCCGCGGGGGCCAACATCAAGCAGGACTCCCAGCGTCAGGCGCAGGTCGTTGACCGCGGCGACCCAGGCGTTGGCGCCGTCTTCCGTCAGCTCGAAGCGGCCCCCCTTCTCCGGAACCGTGTCCAATAGCTGCTGCGCGGTAGCGCGTTTGGCGTCGATGATGTCGGGCTCATGCAAGCTGCGCAACGCGGCATTGAGTGTCTCGGAGCTGTCGAGGGTCATTGGGTCGGTCTCGCCGGGTTTGTAGAAATCCGGCAGCAGCCGGCGCAGCGTCGGATCGCCCGGGCGCTGCGCATGGCCGGTCCGGATGCCGGTGATCTCCTCGAGTTCATCCGACGGCGCGGTGGATTCACGCTCATCCAACAAGCCGATCATCGCGCCGACCAAGTTTTTGAGCAGGGTCGCTTCGTGCGGAGCCAAGGACGACCGAAACCGAGGACCGTTGCGGGTTTCAACGCGCTTCCATTTGCGCACAGTGGATCCGGATACCCTCGAATCTCACCGGTCCTGCTGCATCGTCGCCCACAAACCGGCGGCGTGCAGTTTGGACACGTCGACTTCCATGGCCTCTCGGCTACCCGCTGACACCACAGCCCTACCTTCGTTGTGCACCTGCAACATCAATTTAGTGGCATGCGGTTCGCTGTAACCGAACAACTTTTGGAACACATAGGTCACATAGGTCATCAGGTTGACCGGATCGTCCCACACGATTGTCACCCACGGGCTAGCCGTGGCGTCTCGCGACGCAGGCTCCTGCTGCCCGACCGAGCCGGGCTTAGCAGGGGCTGAGGCAACAACCATAGCCCTAGGATAGCGAGCCCCTCCCGTGGATACCGACTCCCCAACCGAACCGATACGGTGGCGGTGTGAACCACTCGGTCCTGGCTGGGCTGCTGACCGACAAGTACGAGATGACCATGCTGGCGGCCGCGCTGCGCGACGGCACCGCCGAGCGCCGGACGTCCTGGGAGGTCTTCGCCCGTCGGCTGCCCGCCGGCCGCAGATACGGGGTGGTGGCCGGGACCGGCCGCCTCCTGGAACTCTTGCCCCGGTTCGGCTTCGACGACCAAGCATGCGAGTTGCTGGCTCAATTCCTGGATCCAGACACCGTGGCTTACCTGCGCGACTTCCGGTTCAGCGGCGACATCGACGGCTATGCCGAAGGCGAGCTTTACTTCCCCGGGTCCCCCGTGCTCTCGGTACACGGCAGCTTCGCCGAATGCGTGCTGCTGGAGACTCTGGTGCTGTCGATCTTGAATCACGACTCAGCGATCGCCTCGGCCGCGGCCCGGATGGTCAGTGCCGCCGGCGATCGCCCCTTGATCGAAATGGGTTCGCGACGCACCCACGAGTGCGCCGCGGTCGCTGCCGCCCGAGCCGCATACATTGCCGGGTGCACCGGCTCCTCCAATCTGGAAGCCCGGCAACTCTACGGCGTCCCCGCCGAGGGCACCGCCGCGCACGCGTTCACCATGGTGCATATCAACCAGGACCGCACACCGGCCTTGGCCGAGCTGGCCGCGTTCCGGGCCCAGATCGACGCGCTCGGGCCGGACACCACGCTGCTCGTCGATACCTATGACGTGACGACCGGGGTGGCCAACGCCGTGGCCGCCGCGGGTACGGCTCTGGGCGCGGTCCGCATCGACTCCGGCGAGCTGGGTGTACTCGCCCGGCAGGCGCGCCAGCAACTCGACGCCTTGGGGGCCACCGAAACCCAAATCATGCTCTCGGGCGATCTGGACGAGTTCTCCATCGCCGCGCTGCGCGCGGAGCCGGTCGATCGCTACGGCGTCGGCACCTCGCTGGTCACCGGCTCGGGCGCACCAACGGCGAGCATGGTTTACAAACTTGTTGAGGTCGAAGGCATTCCGGTGCAGAAGCGCAGCAGCCAGAAGGAATCCCGCGGTGGTCGCAAGGAGGCGCTGCGGCTGGCGCGACCGACGGGAACCGTCACCGAGGAGATCGTGCACCCGGCCGGTCGACCGCCGGCCACCACGGGGCTACACCGGGTGTTGACGACACCGCTGGTTCGCAGCGGAAAGCCGATGGTCACCACCGATCCAGCTACTCTCGCCGCAGCCCGAAAGCTGGTGGCGTCTGGGCTACGCAGCTTGCCTTGGGAGGGACTGAAATTGGCACCCGGCGAACCCGCCATCCCGACCCAGACCATCTCGGCCTGAGAGCCGGCTTGACCACGAGGGAGCAACCACGTCCCGTGCCCGAGTCTGCGTCCGTTCCCGAGCTGCTGGCGATTGCCGTGGCCGCAGTGGGTGGCAGCGAACGTCCCGGCCAGGTGGAGATGGCCGACGCTGTTGCGCGGTCATTCCAGTCCGGCGAGCACTTGGTTGTTCAGGCCGGCACCGGCACCGGCAAATCGCTGGCGTACCTGATTCCGGCGGTTGTGCGCGCGCTCGACGACAACGCACCCGTGGTGGTGTCTACCGCAACAATTGCGCTGCAGCGCCAGCTCGTCGATCGCGACCTACCCCGGCTGGCCGACGCACTCGCCGATGCACTCCCCCGCCAACCGCGGTTCGCGCTGCTCAAGGGGCGACGAAACTATCTATGTCTGAATAAGATCCACAGCGATGGCTCGACCAGCGATCCGGAAGCCGACGATCAGCCGCAAGAGGAACTCTTCAACCCGATGGCCGCCACCGCACTGGGCCGCGACGTGGCACGACTGACCGAATGGGCGTCCACCACCGACACCGGTGACCGCGACGACCTCAAGCCTGGGGTCGCTGAACGGTCCTGGCCCCAGGTCAGCGTCTCGGCGCGGGAATGCATCGGCGTGGCCCGCTGTCCCTACGGATCCGAGTGTTTCTCGGAACGTGCGCGCAGCCGCGCCGGTGGCGCCGACATCGTCGTCACCAACCACGCGTTGCTGGCCATCGATGCTGTCGCGGAATCGACAGTGCTGCCGGAACATTCGCTACTGGTCGTCGACGAGGCGCACGAGTTGACCGACCGGGTGACCTCGGTGGCCACCGCGGAACTGACCTCAGCCGCCCTCAGCGCGGCGACGCGGCGCATCGCGCGTCTGGTGAGTCCGGAGCTGACCCAGCGGTTGGATGCGGCATCGACCACCTTCGCCTCGGCCATTCACGACGGGACGCCCGGCCGCATCGACCACCTCGACGATGAGTTGGCGACCTACCTGACCGCGCTGCGCGATGCCGCCGCCGCGGCCCGCTCGGCGATCTCCGGCACCAGCGACGCCGCGGCCGCATCAGCGCGCGCCGAATCCGCCGCGGCGTTGGCCGACATCTCTGATACCGCGTCACGAATCCTGACCTCATTCACGCCGCCCATCCCCGACCGCACCGATGTGGTCTGGCTCGAACACGAGGAAAACCGGGGTTCGCCGCGGGCCGTACTGCGGGTAGCACCGCTGTCGGTGGCCGGGCTGCTGGCCGCCACGGTGTTCTCCCGATCGACGACGGTGTTGACCTCGGCAACGCTGACGGTGGGCGGAAGCTTCGATGCCATGGCCACGGCCTGGGGCCTGACCGAACCTAGGACCGACCCCAAAAGCGAAGCGGCCGAACAACGCACGCCGTGGCGTGGCCTCGACGTCGGATCACCGTTTCACCACGCCAAGTCGGGAATCCTCTATGTGGCCGCCCACCTCCCACCGCCCGGCCGGGAGGGAGCGGCTGCGGCCGAGCAGCTGACCGAAATCGCCGAGCTCATCACCGCGGCCGGTGGGCGCACCCTGGGCCTGTTCTCCTCGATGCGGGCGGCCCGCGCCGCAGCGGAAGCCATGCGGGAGCGGCTCTCGACACCGGTGCTGTGCCAGGGCGACGACAGCACCTCCGCACTTGTCGAGCAGTTCGCCGACGACGCCGCCACCTCGTTGTTCGGCACGTTGTCGCTGTGGCAGGGCGTCGACGTGCCCGGACCATCGTTGTCCCTGGTGCTGATCGACCGCATCCCATTTCCGCGCCCGGACGACCCGTTGCTCAGTGCCCGGCAACGGGCGGTGGCGGCCCGGGGCGGCAATGGTTTCATGGCCGTCGCGGCCAACCACGCGGCGCTGCTGCTGGCGCAGGGGGCGGGACGGCTGTTACGCCGCGTCACCGACCGGGGCGTGGTCGCAGTTCTGGACTCGCGGATGGCGACCGCCCGGTATGGGAGCTATCTGCGCGACTCGCTACCCCCGTTCTGGCAGACCACCAATGGCACCCAGGTTCGCCAGGCACTGCAGCGATTGGCCGAACTCGACGAGACCTAGCGGGTAGCGAGGGTGACCAGCCCGAGTTCGTTGCTGGCGGCCAGCATCGGATGGCGCGGAAGCACGCGCACCGTGTATCCCAGAGCACCCGCCATCGGCAGCGGGGTCGTCGTTGAGAAGACCTGGTTGCCCGCGTCGGCGTGACCGGCATAAGACATCTCGACGGTGACCGGGTCAACCAGAACATCGCCGGCGTCGACTCTGCCCAGCACCGCTTGCACCGTCACTTCATCGGGCGCCAGCCCGGCCAGTTGCACGATCGCGGTAAGAGTCAGCTTCGATCCCAGCAATGGGGTGTCGGGCAGCCCCGTGCTGTCGACGTCGGTGATCTCGATGCTGGGCCAGGCCGCTTCCACACGTCGGCGGTAGGCGGCCAACTCGCGGGCCGCCTGGTACTCGGTGCCGTCCTCGGCGGTGGCGATGGTCTTGCGCCGCGATTGTGCCGCTGGTGCGTAATACCGCTCCGTGTAGTCGCGCACCATCCGCGACGCCAGCACCTTCGGGCCAAGTGTCTGCAAGGTGTGGCGCACCATCTCGATCCAGCGCGGCGGCACCCCCCGTTCGTCGCGCTCGTAGAACTTTGGCGCCACCGAATGCTCCAGCAGGTCGTAGAGTGCGCTGGCCTCCAGGTCGTCGCGTCGTTCCGGATCGGCCACCCCATCCGCAGACGGTATTTCCCAACCATTTTCGCCGTCGTACCATTCGTCCCACCAGCCGTCGCGAATGGACAGATTCAGCCCACCGTTGAGCGCACTCTTCATTCCTGAAGTGCCACAGGCTTCCAGCGGTCGCAGCGGATTGTTCAGCCAAATGTCGCAACCCCAGTACAGGAATCGGGCCATCGACATGTCGTAGTTGGGCAGGAAAGCGATGCGGTGCCGCACCTCTGGCCGGTCGGCAAAACGCACCACTTGCTGGATCAGCGCCTTGCCGCCGTCATCGGCCGGATGCGATTTTCCGGCAACAATCAGCTGTATCGGCCGTTGCGGATCCAGCAAGAGCTTTTCCAACCGATCCGAATCACGCAACATCAACGTCAGACGCTTATACGTCGGGACTCGGCGGGCAAAACCTACGGTCAACACATCAGGATCGAATGCCGTTGGTATCCAACCCAGTTCGGCCTCGGATGCACCTCGCTCCAGCCGTGACTGCCGCAGCCGCGCCCGCACGTCCTCCACCAGCAACGATCGCAGTTGGGAACGGATCCACCACAGATGGCCGGGGTCCACCTGATTCAGTCGTAGCCACACGGCGGGCATGCTGAACGAGTCCGAGCCGGCCAGTTCGCGACCGAGTTCCAGCCACTGGGGGGCCGCCCAGGTGCGCGCGTGCACACCGTTGGTGATCGATCCGATCGGCACGTCGTCATGATCGAATCCCGGCCACAACTCGTTGAACATGGCCCGGCTCACCCTGCCGTGCAACAGCGAGACGCCATTGGCGCGCTGCGCTAGGCGCAGGCCCATGTGGGCCATGTTGAACTTGGTGGGATCGTCTTCTGCGCCCAGGGCAAGGATGCGCTCGGTGGGCACCCCGGGCAGCAACGTGGGCTCGTCATCGGCGAAATAGCGCTGCACCATCTCCACCGGGAACCGGTCGATACCGGCGGGTACGGGCGTGTGCGTGGTGAACACCGTGCTGGAGCGCACCACCGTCAACGCGGTGTCGAAGTCCAGTCCCGCGTCGGTGATCAGCTCACGGATCCGCTCGGCGCCGAGGAATCCGGCGTGCCCCTCGTTCATGTGGAACACCTCGGGGGCGGGCAGGCCCTGGATTGCGGTGAATGCCCGAATGGCCCGAATCCCGCCGATGCCGGCCAGGATCTCCTGCTTGATGCGGTGTTCCTGATCGCCACCGTAGAGCCGGTCGGTGACGCTGCGTAGGTCGTGTTCGTTTTCTGGAACATCGGAGTCGAGCAGCAGCAGCGGAACCCGACCGACCTGCGCCACCCAGATCTGGGCCCGCAGCCGAGCCGAATCCGGCAACGTCAGCTCGACCAGCACTGGGTCGCCGTTGGCGTTGGTGAGCAGGCGCAACGGCAGGCCTTGCGGGTCCAGCGATGGATAGGTTTCCTGCTGCCAGCCGTCTGCGGTCAGCGACTGCCGAAAGTAGCCGGAACGGTAATATAGACCGACCGCGATCAGCGGCAACCCCAGATCGGAGGCGGCCTTGAGGTGGTCACCAGCCAGAATCCCCAGTCCGCCGGAGTAGTTGGGCAACACCTCGGCGACGCCGAATTCCATCGAGAAGTAGGCGATGCCGGTGGGCATCGCAACGCCGTCGGCCTCCTGCTGCTGGTACCACAGCGGACGGTTGAGGTAGTCGTTGAGATCGGCGGCAAGCGCGTCGAGTCGCCCCAGGAACTCTTCGTCGAGCGCCAGTTCATCGAGCCGCGCGGGCTTGACCGCGCCCAGCACCGCCACCGGGTCGTGGCCACAGCTGGTCCACAGCGCCGGATCGATGCTCGCGAACAGGTCTTGCGTCGGCTTTTCCCACGACCACCGCAGGTTCGTCGAAAGCTGGTAGAGCGCGGCCAGACGGTCGGGCAGATGCGTGCGGACGGTAAAGCGGCGAAGGGCTTTCACGCGAATAAACATTACTGAGGATTTCTAGGTGCGCACGGCTAGAGATCGACTGCTTGGGCCCCTCCGGTGTGGTCTGACACTAGGGTGGGTATGGGGCGCTAGGAGACGAGCAGACAGCGACACACGAAGAAACCCCGGCGACATCTGCTGGTAATCGTCCGGGGTGGTGAGCCAGGAACGGAGTGATCGGTGCCCGGTCGTGTCGAGATCGATAACGTCCAGCCCGTCGTCTCATGTGGCACATACCCCGCCAAAGCGGTGATCGGTGAGGTGATTCCGGTTAGCGCGTCGGTATGGCGGGAAGGTCACGAGGCGGTGGCCGCGACGCTGGTGGTGCGCTATTTGGGAGCGTGCTATCCGCAAGTCGCGGATGTACGAAGGATCCAGGCGGCTGCGGCCGCGGAAGCGGAGCTGAGCACCAGGCCGGCCGAACAACAGCGGGTCAAGCCATTGCTGTTTCCGATGACCATGGGCGAAGAGCCCTTCGTCTTCCACGGTCAGTTCACCCCCGACAGCGTCGGGCTGTGGACGTTTCGCGTCGACGGCTGGGGTGACCCGATTCACAGCTGGCGGCACGGGCTGGTGGCCAAACTCGACGCCGGGCAGGGCGAGAGCGAGCTGTCCAACGACCTGCTGGTCGGCGCGGCGCTGCTGGAGCGCGCCGCGACCGGGGTGCCGCGCGCACAACGCTGGCCGCTGATGGAGGCCGCGGCAGCATTGCAGGCCCCGGGCGATCCGGTGACTCGCTCGGCCCTGGCGCTGACGCCCGAGATCGACGAAGTGCTCGAGCTGTATCCGCTGCGGGATCTGGTCACCCGCGGCAAGCAGCTCGGAGTCTGGGTCGATCGGCCCGTGGCGCGCTTCGGGGCCTGGTATGAGATGTTCCCCCGCTCGACCGGTGGTTGGGACGACGAGGGCAAGCCGGTGCACGGGACCTTCGCCACCGCGACGGCACAACTCCCCCGCATCGCGGGCATGGGATTCGACGTGGTCTACCTTCCGCCGATTCACCCGATCGGCAAGGTGCACCGCAAGGGCCCCAACAACAACCCCACCGCCGTACCCGGGGATGTCGGATCTCCGTGGGCGATCGGCAGCGACGAGGGTGGTCACGACGCGGTCCATCCGGACCTGGGCACCATCGACGACTTTGATGAGTTCGTGGCAACGGCGCGCGATCTGGGCATGGAGGTCGCCCTGGATCTCGCGCTGCAGTGCGCTCCGGATCACCCATGGGCGCGTGAACACCGCAACTGGTTCACGGAGTTGCCGGACGGCACCATCGCCTACGCGGAGAATCCGCCGAAGAAGTACCAGGACATCTATCCGCTCAACTTCGACAACGACCCTGCCGGGCTCTACGCCGAAGTCTTGCGGGTGGTGCAATATTGGATCGACCATGGGGTCAAGTTCTTTCGAGTTGACAACCCGCACACCAAGCCGCCCAATTTCTGGGCTTGGCTGATCGGCCAGATCAAGGCCGTCGACCCCGACGTCCTGTTCCTGTCCGAGGCGTTCACGCCGCCGGCCCGTCAGTACGGACTGGCCAAGCTCGGCTTCACCCAGTCCTACAGCTATTTCACCTGGCGGACCGCCAAGTGGGAGCTCACCGAATTCGGCAACGACATAGCCAAGCTCGCCGACTTCCGACGGCCCAACCTCTTCGTCAACACCCCCGACATCCTGCACGCCGTGCTGCAGCACCATGGCCCAGGCATGTTCGCCATCCGCGCGGTGCTGGCCGCCACCATGGGTCCCGCTTGGGGCGTGTACTCGGGCTATGAGTTGTTCGAGCACCGCGCCGTGCGCGAGGGCAGCGAGGAGTACCTGGACTCGGAGAAGTATGAACTGCGTCCTCGTGACTTCGCGGGTGCTCTCGCCGAGGGCAGATCACTGGAACCGTTCATCACACAGCTCAACGCGATTCGGCGACTGCATCCGGCACTGCAGCAGTTGCGCACGATCTACTTCCACCATGTCGACAATGACGCGTTGCTGGCCTACAGCAAGTTCGACCCGGCCACCGGCGACTGCGTTCTGGTGGTCGTGACGCTGAATGCCTTCACGCCCGAGGTGGCCACACTGTCGTTGGACATGCACGCATTGGGCATGGAGCCCTACGACCGGTTCTGGGTACGTGACGAAGTAACCGGCGAGGAATATCAGTGGGGGCAAACCAATTACATTCGCATCGATCCGGGCCGAGCGGTTGCCCACATCATCAACATGCCACTTATACCGGAACAATCTCGAATCACATTGCTACGCAGGAGGTGAGGGGCAGTGAGCAGAACCGACCAACTCGCCGGGACGCACCTGGCGCCCGAACCCAACGACTTGGCGCGCCTAGTCGCCGGTTCACACCACAATCCGCATGGCGTCCTGGGCGCCCACGAGTACGGCGACCACACTGTCATCCGTGCGTTTCGGCCGCACGCGGCAGAAGTGATCGCCATAGTCGGTGACGACCGGTTTCCGATGCAGCACATCGAGTCTGGCTTGTTCGCCGTCGCGCTGCCCTTTGTCGACCTCATCGACTACCGACTGCAAGTCAGCTATGAGAACTCGGAGCCGTTCACGGTTGCCGACGCGTACCGCTTCCTGCCCACCCTGGGCGAGGTGGACCTGCACCTGTTCGCCGAGGGCCGCCATGAGCGACTCTGGGAGGCGCTCGGCGCCCACCCCCGCTCGTTCACCACAGCCGACGGCGTGGTCCACGGGGTGTCCTTCGCGGTGTGGGCTCCCAACGCCGAGGGGGTCAGCCTGATCGGCGACTTCAACGGATGGAGCGGCAGTGAGGCTCCCATGCGGGTGTTGGGTTCCTCGGGGGTGTGGGAATTATTCTGGCCCGACTTCCCCGCCGACGGGCTCTACAAGTTCCGGGTACACGGAGCCGACGGTGTGGTCTCGGAGCGGGCCGACCCGTTCGCCTTCGGCACCGAAGTACCGCCCCAGACGGCATCGCGGGTAACCGTAAGCGACTACAGCTGGGGCGACGGCGACTGGATGACCGAGCGTGCACAACGCAATCCGGTATTCGAGCCGATGAGCACCTACGAGGTCCACCTAGGTTCGTGGCGACCCGGCCTCAGCTATCGCCAGCTCGCCACGGAGCTGACGGATTACGTTGTGGCACATAAGTTCACTCACGTAGAGCTACTCCCCGTTGCAGAGCATCCGTTCGCCGGGTCGTGGGGATACCAGGTCACGTCCTACTACGCGCCGACATCCAGGTTCGGCACCCCCGACGACTTCCAAGCCTTGGTCGATGCACTGCACCAAGCAGGCATCGGGGTCATCGTGGACTGGGTGCCCGCGCACTTCCCCAAGGATGCATGGGCCCTAGGGCGGTTCGACGGGACACCGCTCTACGAACACTCGGACCCCAAAAGGGGTGAGCAACTAGACTGGGGAACTTACGTTTTCGACTTCGGCCGGCCTGAGGTGCGCAACTTCCTGGTGGCCAACGCGTTGTACTGGATCGAGCAGTTCCACATCGATGGCCTGCGGGTGGACGCGGTGGCGTCGATGCTGTATCTGGACTACTCCCGCCCGCAGGACGGCTGGACACCGAACATCTACGGAGGGCGAGAGAACCTGGAGGCGGTGCAGTTCCTGCAGGAAATGAATGCCACAGCGCACAAGGCAGCGCCGGGCATCGTCACCATTGCCGAGGAGTCCACCTCGTGGCCCGGGGTGACTCGACCAACTAGCATTGGCGGCCTGGGCTTCTCGATGAAATGGAACATGGGCTGGATGCACGACACGCTCGACTACGTCAGCCGCGATCCCATCTATCGCAGCTACCACCATCACGAGATGACGTTCTCGATGCTGTACGCGTTCAGCGAGAACTACGTGCTGCCGCTGAGTCACGATGAGGTGGTCCACGGCAAAGGCACGTTATGGGGCCGGATGCCGGGTAGCAATCACACCAAGGCCGCCGGCTTGCGGAGCCTGCTCGCCTACCAATGGGCCCACCCCGGCAAGCAACTGCTGTTCATGGGACAGGAGTTCGGTCAGCGCGCCGAGTGGTCCGAACAGCGCGGCCTGGACTGGTTCCAACTCGACGAGAATGGCTTCTCTAATGGCGTTTTGCGCTTGGTCCGCGACATCAACGAGATCTACTGCGACCATTGCGCATTGTGGAGTCAGGACACCACCCCCGAGGGCTATTCCTGGATCGACGCCAACGACTCCGCGAACAATGTCTTGAGCTTCCTGCGGCATGGCAGCGACGGCTCGGTGATGGCCTGCATATTCAACTTCGCGGGTTCAGAACACAGCGACTATCGCCTCGGCCTGCCGATCGCCGGTCGTTGGCGTGAGGTGCTCAATACCGACGCAACGATCTACAACGGCTCAGGAGTCGGTAATTTCGGCGGCGTTGATGCCACCGCGGAGCCATGGCACGGCCGTCCGGCATCCGCGGTGCTGGTGCTGCCGCCCTCGTCGGCGCTGTGGCTGGAACCCGCCTAGCCGCGATCGACGCCGGCGCCACCGCCACCCGCCCGGCATCAGCGGGGCGGTTGATGCTGCCGGCCGTCAGTAGAGCGCGCTGGCCAGGCTGCGCCGGCCCGCGATCACCTCGGGGTCGGCAGGGTCAAAGAGCTCGAACAGCTCGATCAGCCGAGTGCGCACCCTGGCGCGTTCGTCACCGGAGGTGCGTCGTACCAACGCAACCAGACGTTCGAATGCCCCGGTGACGTCCTGACTGAGGACTTGCACGTCGGCGGCCGCAAACGCCGCATCGACATCATCCGGAGCGGCGTCGGCAACAAGGACGGCATCGGGCCGCTGAGCGGTTGCCCGCGAAAGGAAGTCGATCTGACGAATGGCCGCCTTCGCTTCGACGCTGTTTGGATTGGCGTCCAGCACCGCCTGATACGACCCTCTTGCGGCGTCGAAGTCGCCTTCCTCGAGTTCCGCGCGGGCCTGGGCCACAGTTGGATCGACTTCCTCGGCATCCTCCGAACCCGCTACACCGCTTAGCTTTCCGTCGGTCGCCGACAGCAGAGAATCCACCCAGAGGCGCAGTTGCTCGGCAGGCTGGGGCCCCTGAAAGCTCGAAATCGGCTGCGCCGCAGCCAAAGCCACCACCGTTGGCACCGCTTGCACACCGAATATCTGAGCGACTCGAGGCACCACGTCGACGTTGACCGCGGCAAGCCGCCACTTGCCCATATCGGCGGCGGCAAGGCCGGACAGCGTGTCGACCAGTTCGACGCACACATCGCTGCGCGGTGACCACAGCACCACCACAACGGGCACTTCGTCGGACCGGCCAATCACCTCGTCTTCGAAGTTGGCCTCGGTGACCTCAACCACACCAGGCTGATCCGCGGGCGCCTTGCCGGAAGCGCCGCCTGCCGCGGTGTCTTGTTGGGCTCGTTGCTTGAGACCGGAAAGATCGACCGCACCTGCCAAGGCCGGCCCGATCGGAGGTCGGGGACGCGTCACGTGATCAAGTCTGTCACGCCGCGTCGGCTACCGATCCACCCGGTCGCGGCGGTCTCACGACTGGCCAATTGAGTGCCCTGAATACGCCCACGGCGCCTGGGCCGCGGAATTATGACCAATCTCACACCACCCCTTGCCGGCTCGCATCCAGCAACCTCGGCGAGCCCTCGGGAGGGCCTATCCGGCGCGCAGAATCAGGGCGTCGCCCTGCCCTCCGCCACCACACAGCGCGGCGACCCCGTAGCCCGAACCGCGCCGTGCCAGCTCCAGCGCAACGTGCAGCGTGATGCGGACCCCCGACATACCGATCGGGTGCCCGAAGGCGATCGCACCACCGTTGACGTTGACGATCTCCGGATCGAGTCCAAGTTCCTTGGTCGAGGCCAAGGCAACGGCGGCGAATGCCTCGTTGATCTCCACCACATCGAGCTGGTCGGCCGTGATGCCCTCTTTGTCCAGGGCCTTCTTGATCGCGTTGGCCGGCTGCGACTGCAGCGTCGAGTCCGGGCCCGCCGCCACACCGTGCGCAGCGATCTCGACCAGCCAAGTCAGCCCCAATTCCTGGGCCTTTTCCTTGCTCATCACCACGACCGCGGCCGCACCGTCGGAAATCTGCGATGATGAGCCTGCGGTGACGGTGCCGTCCTTGCGAAACGCCGGCTTGAGGCCCGCCAGGGAATCGGCGGTGGTGTTGGCCCGGATTCCTTCGTCTTCGCTGAACTGCAGCGGATCGCCCTTGCGCTGAGGCACACTCACCGGCACCACTTCATCGGCGAAGACGCCATCTTTCCAGGCAGCTGCCGCTTTTTGATGCGACGCGGCCGAGTATTCGTCTTGCTGGCGCCGGGTGAAACCGTCCACGTCGTTGCGTTGCTCGGTGAGAGCGCCCATGGGCTGATCGGTGAAGGCGTCGTGCAGTCCGTCGTAGGCCATGTGGTCCAGCACGGTGACATCGCCGTATTTGTAGCCGGGCCTGCTATCCATCAGCAGATGAGGCGCCTTGGTCATGGATTCCTGACCACCGGCGACCACCACTTCGAACTCCCCGGCCCGAATGAGCTGGTCCGCCAGCGCGATGGCGTCGATGCCGGACAGACACATCTTGTTGATCGTCAGCGCGGGTACGTCCCAGCCGATGCCCGCCGCGACCGCGGCCTGCCGCGCGGGCATCTGTCCCGCGCCCGCCGTGAGCACCTGGCCCATGATCACGTACTCGACCAGTGAGGCCGGCACATTCCCCTTCTCCAAGGCTGCCTTGATGGCGATCGCGCCCAGGTCGCTCGCGCTGAAATCCTTCAGCGAACCCATCAACCGACCGATCGGTGTCCGGGCTCCAGCAACGATCACCGACGTCGTCATGACTACCTCCTAAGCGCAACGGAACGGCCGATCCGGCCAACCCGAAGAAGCAGATTCTCCGCTATGAGGTTACCGTTGTGTTATGACGACCGATCAAGTTGACGCCCGTCAGATTCTGGAAACCTCACTGGTGACCGGGCTCGATCACGTCGGCATCGCCGTCGCCGATCTAGATGCGGCCATCGAGTGGTACCACGACCACTTGGGGCTGATTCTAGTCCACGAGGAAGTCAACGACGACCAGGGAATCCGTGAGGCGATGCTGGCGGTGCCCAGCGCCCTCGAGACGACCCAAATCCAGTTGATGGCGCCGATCGACGAGTCGTCAGTGATCGCGAAGTTCCTGCAGAAGCGGGGTCCGGGCATCCAGCAGTTCGCCTGCCGGGTACGCAATCTCGAGAAACTGAGCGAGCAGCTGCGGGCTCAGGGCATCCGTTTGGTCTACGAGACCCCTCGACGGGGCACCGCGGATTCGCGGATCAACTTCATCCACCCGAAGGACGCGGGTGGCGTCCTCATCGAACTGGTGGAGCCGGCCCGCAGGGTCTAAGACCACTTACGCGTCGGACTGCGAGTTGCGCGGCTTGCCCAGCACGACGTGTGCCAGTGCCGCCGGTCGTCCGCCGCTCCCGGTAGCTCAATCGGCCATACCACCACATGTGCAGTGCCCGAACGGATTTCGTGGTCGCACCCCGGACACCGATAGGTCTTGACGGCGCGGGCCGCCGCAATTGGGCGCACTTCGTAGTCGTAGCCGTCCGGCCCTGCCTCCACCCGGCGCAACATCGGTGAGAAGGACATCGGCCGCTGCCGGCGTGGGGATCCGCGGCGCCGAGCCATCCGGCCAGTCTAATCGCGGCGCTCAGAACAGCCGGTACTCGTCACTGTCCATCCCACGCATCTTGTCGTAATCCAATGTCACACAACAGATACCCCGGTCGGTGGCCAGAGTGCGGGCCTGTGGCTTGATCTGTTGAGCCGCGAACACGCCTTTCACCGGTGCCAGCACGCTGTCACGGTTGAGCAACTCGAGATAGCGGGTGAGCTGCTCCACACCGTCGATTTCACCGCGGCGCTTGATCTCCACCGCAACCGCTCCTCCGCTTTCATCGCGGCACAACAGGTCCACCGGCCCGATCGCGGTCATGTACTCCCGCCGGACCAGCGTGTACCCCTCCCCCAGCAGCTGAACATGCTCGGCGAGCAGCACCTGCAGGTGGGCCTCCACACCGTCCTTCACCAATCCGGGATCGACCCCCAGCTCGTGGCTGGAGTCGTGCTCGATTTCTTCGACGGAGATGCGCAGCTGTTCGCCACCTTTGTTGGTCACCACCCACACCGGTGAGTCGCCGCCGGGCTCTTCGGTCAACCAGCAGGGCGGACTCATCCAGTTCAACGGCTTATAGGCACGGTCGTCGGCATGCACGCTGACCGAACCATCGGCCTTGAACAACAGCAACCTGCGCGCGGACGGCAGATGTGCGGTGAGGCGGCCAACGTAGTCGACGGTGCATTGAGCAATGACTAGACGCACCCGAATCACCTTAGAGCGTGCCCGACAAATTAGGCTGACGCCACCATGCCGTCGACGAAGACCGGCCGAGACGGGCAGCAAGAAAGGCGCCAAGAGTGGCGCCAAGAAGGGCGTTGCGCAGCGCCTGGGGCGGGTGCTCGAAAGGGTGACCCGTCAAAGCGGGCGGCTGCCGGAGACACCGGCGTACGGCTCATGGCTGCTCGGTCGGGTCTCGGAGAGCCAACAACGCCGACGGATACGCATCCAAACGATCCTGACGGTCATGGTCGTGGTCGCGAATCTGCTCGGGATCGCGGTGTCCATCCTGCTGGTGACCGTCGCAATCCCATCACCGAGCGTTTTCACCGAAGCACCGTGGTGGATCACGTTCGTGGTGGTGCCGTCCTACATCGTGGTTGCGCTGGCGCTGGGAACGTATTGGATCACCCGACGGACGGTGCTTGCCCTGCGATGGGCGATCGAGGAACGCCAGCCGACGCCGGAGGACGAGCGCAACACATTCCTGGCCGCGTGGCGAGTGGCCGTCGTCGACCTGATTCTGTGGGGATCCGGAGCGGTCCTGCTGACGACTCTGTATGGCATGGCCAACACCATGTTCATCCCACGGTTTCTGTTCGCCGTGACATTCTGCGGGGTGCTGGTCGCCACCGGCAGCTATCTGCTCACCGAGTTTGCCTTGCGTCCGGTCGCGGCTCAGGCGTTGGCGGCGGGGCCGCCGCCACGGCGATTGTCCTCGGGCATCATGGGCCGAACCATGATGGTGTGGCTGCTTGGTTCGGGAGTTCCGGTGGTCGGCATCGCCCTGGTAGCCATCTTCCAGATTGCGTTGCGCAACCTGTCGGAGACCCAGTTCGCGGTCGGGGTACTCATCGTGTCGATGGCAACGCTGATCTTCGGTTTCATCCTGATGTGGATCATGTCGTGGCTGACCGCGACACCGGTGCGCGTGGTCCGTGCGGCCCTCAATCGGGTGGCCAACGGCGACCTGCAGCGGGATCTGGTGGTCTTCGACGGGACAGAGCTCGGCGAGCTACAACGCGGTTTCAACACGATGGTCGACGGCCTGCGCGAGCGTGAACGAGTGCGCGACCTGTTTGGCCGCCACTTCGGGCGCGAGGTGGCGATCGCCGCCGAACGGGAACGGCCCAAACTCGGCGGCGAAGAACGCCACGTCGCCGTGGTCTTCATCGACATCGTCGGCTCCACCAAATTGGTCACCAGCCAGCCGCCGGCCGATGTCGTCGCGCTGCTCAACCGGTTTTTCGCCGTGGTCGTCGACGAGGTGGATCGCCATCGCGGGCTGGTCAACAAATTCGCCGGTGACGCATCGCTGGCGATCTTCGGAGCGCCCAACCACCTCGAGCGACCCGAGGATCAGGCCCTGGCCGCGGCGCGAACCATCGCCGCACGGCTGGCCAGCGAAGTACCCGAATGCCAGGCGGGCATCGGCGTGGCGGCAGGACAGGTGGTGGCCGGCAACGTCGGTTCCAAGGAGCGCTTCGAGTACACGGTGATCGGCGATCCCGTCAACGAGGCCGCCCGCCTGTGCGAGCTCGCCAAAGACCACCCGGGCCGGTTGCTGGCGTCAGGGGCCGCACTCGACGGCGCCAGCCACGACGAACGTGCGCTCTGGTCTGTCGGCAAGACCGTGACACTACGCGGCCACGACCAACCCACCCGCCTGGCCGCACCCATCTGAAACCCATGGCGCTGGCATCCCACGCCACTTCCCGACAGGGATCCCATCAGCTCGAATGTGCTGACTGGCCAGCGGAACGCGACACACGGCGTCGGGATCATCTTCGGCCGGATACCTCGCTCAAGGAATTAGGCTGGCGCCACCATGGTGTCCACAACAGCAGTGGGGCAGCGCTTACGCCGAGTATTCGTGCAGGTAATCGACCAAGGTGACCAACTAACCGAGCCGCCCGCTTACGGCTCCTGGTTACTGGGGCAGGTGTTGGAAAACCAGCGCAGCCGGCGGATACGCATCCAAGTCATTCTGACCAGCGTCATCGTATTCGCGAATTTGGTCGGAATTGGCGTCGTCCTGTTGATAGCGATCGTCGCCATTCCGGCACCGAACGTGTTCACCGACGCACCGTGGTGGGTCACGTTCGTGGTGGCGCCAGCCTACATCGTGGTTGCGCTGGTGCTGGGGACGTATTGGATTACCCGACGAACCGTTCAGACGCTGCGCTGGGCGCTCGAGGAACGTCCGCCCAGCCACGCTGATGCGCGCAGCACTTTCCGAGTGCCGCGGCAAGTCGCGCTCGCCACCGCCACCTTGTGGGGCGTCGGGGCGGTGGCGTCGACGATCCTCTACGGCCTGGCCAACCCGTTGTTCATCCCGCGCTTTCTCTTCATGGTGAGCATTTGCGGGGTTCTCGTCGCCACCGGCGCCTATCTGCTCACCGAGTTCGCACTGCGTCCGGTCGCGGCGCAGGCGCTGGAGGCGGCCCCACCGCCGCAACGCTTCGCACCGGGAATCATGGGCCGAACGATGATGGTGTGGCTGCTCGGATCGGGCGGGCCTCTCGTCGGCATCAACCTGATGGCGATCTCCGAGTTGGTGAAGGGGAGCCTGACCAAGGTCCAGTTCGCTATCGGTGTAGTCATCGTGTCGACGGGCACATTGATCTTCGGCTTCATCCTGATGTGGATCATGTCGTGGCTGACCGCGACACCGGTGCGCGTGGTCCGTGCGGCCCTCAATCGGGTGGCCAACGGCGACCTGCAGCGGGATCTGGTGGTCTTCGACGGGACAGAGCTCGGCGAGCTACAACGCGGTTTCAACACGATGGTCGACGGCCTGCGCGAGCGTGAACGAGTGCGCGACCTGTTTGGCCGCCACTTCGGGCGCGAGGTGGCGATCGCCGCCGAACGGGAACGGCCCAAACTCGGCGGCGAAGAACGCCACGTCGCCGTGGTCTTCATCGACATCGTCGGCTCCACCAAATTGGTCACCAGCCAGCCGCCGGCCGATGTCGTCGCGCTGCTCAACCGGTTTTTCGCCGTGGTCGTCGACGAGGTGGATCGCCATCGCGGGCTGGTCAACAAATTCGCCGGTGACGCATCGCTGGCGATCTTCGGAGCGCCCAACCACCTCGAGCGACCCGAGGATCAGGCCCTGGCCGCGGCGCGAACCATCGCCGCACGGCTGGCCAGCGAAGTACCCGAATGCCAGGCGGGCATCGGCGTGGCGGCAGGACAGGTGGTGGCCGGCAACGTCGGTTCCAAGGAGCGCTTCGAGTACACGGTGATCGGCGAACCCGTCAACGAGGCCGCCCGCCTGTGCGAGCTCGCCAAAGACCACCCGGGCCGGTTGCTGGCGTCAGGGGCCGCACCCGACGGCGCCAGCCACGACGAACGTGCGCTCTGGTCTGTCGGCAAGACCGTGACACTTCGCGGCCACGACCAACCCACCCGCCTGGCCGCACCCATCTGAAACCTGGCCGCGCTGGGAGTCCAGTTCCATACGACCACCCCGACTCCCTGTCCACACCGAGACGGACCCGGCGATGTGGCGAATAAATTCCTGCCTCAAACAGCCGTCAAGGAACTAGGCTTGCGCCACCATGGTCGCCACAAACACGGTAGTCCAGCGCTTGCGTCGAGCGTTGGAGAAGATTACCCAGCAGAGCGACCAGCTAACAGAAAACTATGCGTACGGCTCCCGGCTGCTCGGACAGTTGACGGAGACTCCACAACGCCGGCGAGTCCGCATCCAGCTCATGCTGACCTCATCCATCATGGTCGCGAGCCTGGTCGCGATAGGTGTCGCGTTGCTGCTGGTGTTCGTGGCCATCCCAGAGCCCAACGTCATTACCGAGGCGCCGAGATGGCTCACCTTCGGCGTCGGAGCCGGATATGACGTGACGGCATTTGTGGTCGGAAGCTTCTGGATTACCTCCAACACCGTTCGGGCCCTGCGTTGGTACATCGAGGGCCGCCCGCCCAACCGCGCCGAGAGTCGTGAAACCTTCCTGGTTCCGTCCCGAATCGCGGCTGTCCACCTGTTCTTGTGGGGACTGGGGACGTTGTTGTTCACCACCCTCTACGGCCTGATCGACATCCGCTTTATCCCGAAATATCTCTTCTCGGTCAGCTTTTGCGGAATCTTGGTGGCCACCGGCAGCTACCTACTCACCGAGTTCGCCTTGCGGCCGCTGACCGCTCAAGCTCTTGAAACAGGCCCCCCACCCCGACGGATCGTCTCGGGCATCATGGGGCGAACCATCCTGATCTGGCTGCTCGGTTCGGGCGTGCCGGTCGTGGGCATCGCTTTACTGGCGGTGTTCGAAATCGCGTTGTTGCACCTCAGCGAGGTGGAATTCGCCGTGGGCGTATTGATTGCGTCCAGTGCAACCCTGGTCTTCGGGTTGTTGCTGATCGCGATCTCGGCGTGGCTGACGGCTACCCCGGTACGGGTCGTGCGCGCCGCACTCAAGCGCGTCGAACGAGGGGACCTACGGGGAGATGTTGTGGTCTTCGATGGCAGCGAACTCGGCGAGCTGCAGAGCGGCTTCAACTCCATGGTCGAGGGGCTGCGTGAGCGCGAACGCGTCCGCGACCTTTTCGGCCGCCACGTCGGACGCGAAGTTGCCGCGGCCGCGGAACGAAAGCCGCCGCAGCTGGGCGGCGAAGAGCGTTATGTTGCGGTTGTTTTCGTCGATATCATCGGCTCGACACAACTGGTGAGCAACCGGCCAGCCACAGACGTGGTGCAGTTGCTCAACCGATTTTTCGCGGTGATCGTCGATGAGGTGGAGCGTCACCGCGGCCTGGTCAACAAATTCGAAGGTGACGCCTCCCTGGCTATCTTCGGTGCGCCAAATCCACTCGAGTGCCCCGAAGTCGCGGCATTGAGCGCCGCACGGGCCATCGCCGGGCGACTCTGCACCGAGGTGCCGGAGTGCCGGGCGGGCATCGGCGTGGCCGCAGGACAAGTGGTCGCCGGCAATGTCGGCGCCAATGAGCGGTTTGAATACACCGTGATCGATGGACCGGTGAACGAGGCGGCCCGGCTGTGTGAACTGGCCAAATCGTATTCCGCCCGCCTAGTGGCATCCTCGGAAACGGTAGCCGGCGCGACCGAAACCGAACGTGCCCATTGGAATTTGGCGGAGACGGTGACACTTCGCGGCCGCGACCGGCCGACCCGCCTGGCCATCCCCGCCAGCAGCCCACGCCCATAGCCGTCGCCGGAGACCGCTGTCAGCTCACTTTGATGTCGTTTTTCCGCCAGTCATGACGCTGCGCAGGTGTAATCCTCTAAGGGTGCACGAAGACTTCGAACGCTGCTATCGGGCGGTCCAATCCAAGGACGCCCGGTTTGACGGCTGGTTCGTGACCGCGGTGCTGACCACCCGGATCTACTGCCGGCCGAGTTGCCCCGTTCGCCCACCGTTCGCCCGCAACGTGCGGTTTCTTCCAACAGCCGCGGCAGCTCAACGTGAGGGCTTCCGGGCCTGCAAACGTTGCCGCCCTGACGCGTCACCGGGTTCGCCGGAATGGAACATGCGCGGCGACATCGTCGCCAGGGCGATGCGGTTGGTTGCCGACGGCACCGTGGACCGCGAAGGTGTCACCGGGCTTGCCGCGCGTCTGGGCTACACCACACGCCAGCTGGAACGCCTGCTGCAGGCTGAGGTCGGCGCCGGCCCCCTCGCGCTGGCCCGCGCCCAACGGATGCAGACCGCACGGGTGCTGATCGAGACCACCGATCTGCCCTTCGGCGACGTGGCGTTTGCGGCCGGGTTCTCCAGTATCCGGCAGTTCAATGACACCATCCGCCTGGTTTGCGACAGCACACCAACGGCGTTGCGTCGACACGCTGCCGCGCGGTTCGGCGCACCCGCCACCTCGCCGGGAACGGTATCCCTGCGCCTGCCGGTGCGAACCCCCTTTGCCTACCAGGGTGTCTTCGGCCACCTCGCCGCCGGGGCCGTGCCGGGTTGTGAGGAGGTCCGTGATGGTGCCTATCGACGCACGCTGCGACTGTCGTCCGGCAATGGCATCGTCACGCTGACACCCGCGCCCGACCACGTCCGGTGTCTACTGGTGCTCGACGATTTCCGCGACCTCGCGGCCGCCACGGCCAGATGCCGGCGCCTGCTCGATCTTGATGCCGACCCGGAGGCTGTTGTGGAGGCCCTCAGTGGCGACCCCGCTCTGAGCCCGGTAGTGGCCACGGCACCTGGGCAGCGCATACCCCGCACCGTGGACGAGGCAGAACTCGCCGTGCGCGCCGTGCTCGCACAACAGGTGTCGACCAAGGCTGCGCGTACCCACGCGGCCCGCCTGGTCACCGCCTACGGCCGACCCATCCACGATCAAGGCGGAACCTTGACTCATACCTTCCCGTCGGTGCAGGACCTGGCCGAAACCGACCCAATCCATCTGGCCGTCCCCAAGACCCGACAGCACACCTTGAGCATGATGGTCGACGCCATCGCCGACCGAAGGGTGAACCTGGACGCCGGATGCGACTGGACTCGGGCGCGAGAGCAGCTGCTCGATATCCCCGGAGTCGGCCCGTGGACCGCGGAAGTCATTGCCATGCGCGGGCTGGGCGACCCGGACGCGTTTCCGGTCGCAGACCTTGGCGTCCGGCTGGCCGCGAAACAGTTGGGCCTGCCCCAGCGTCAACCGGATCTACTGGACCGCAGTGCGCGCTGGCGTCCCTGGCGTTCGTATGCAACCCAACACCTTTGGACCACACTCGAGCATTCGGTAAACGATTGGCCACCACGGGAGGTTGCATGACTCACTACCGCATCATTGATAGCCCAATAGGACCGCTGACCCTGGCCGGGCATGACGGCGTGTTGACCAATCTGCGGATGGTCGACCAGACCTACGAACCTAGCCGCGTCGGGTGGGAAGTTGATGATGAGGCGTTCGCCGATGCGGTGAGCCAGCTCGACGCCTATTTCGCTGGTGAGCGTTTCGACTTCGATCTGGCGTTAGACCTGCGTGGGACCGAGTTCCAGCGACGCGTCTGGGTGGAACTGCTGACAATTCCCTACGGCGAAACCCGTTCGTATGGCGAAATTGCGGAGCGGATTGGTGCGCGGGGTGCGGCTCGTGCGGTTGGGCTGGCCAATGGCCGTAATCCGGTAGCGGTGATTGTTCCGTGCCATCGTGTGATTGGTGCCAGTGGGGGGCTTACTGGCTATGGGGGTGGCCTTGATCGGAAGCAGGCGTTGTTGGAGTTGGAGAGGGCGTGTGTGCCGGCGGATCTGACTGTGCGGGCGGATCTGACGTTATTCGATTGTTGACATGCAAAAACACCCCCAGAGTATGGGGGTGTTTTTGTGTATGTTCGGCGGTGTCCTACTTTTCCACCCGAGCTGGGCAGTATCATCGGCGCTGACAGGCTTAGCTTCCGGGTTCGGAATGGGACCGGGCGTTTCCCTGTCGCTGTGGCCGCCGTAACTCTATTTAAATTTGTACTGATGGGGGGTGTGGTGTTCTTCGACAGTAATTGTCCAAGAACATGGATATGTGGTTGCGAGGCGTTTTTGTGTTGGTAAGTTTTCGGCCGGTTAGTGCCAGTTCCCTTCACACATTACTGTGCTTCCAGGTCTGACCTATCGAACCCGTGGTCTGCGGGGGGCCTTATCCCACCAAGTGGGTGAGAAACCTGATCTTGGAGAAGGTTTCCCGCTTAGATGCTTTCAGCGGTTATCCTTTCCGAACGTGGCTATCCAGCGGTGCCCCTGGTGGGACAACTGGTGTACCAGAGGTTCGTCCGTCCCGGTCCTCTCGTACTAGGGACAGGTTTCCTCAAGTTTCTGACGCGCGCGGCGGATAGAGACCGAACTGTCTCACGACGTTCTAAACCCAGCTCGCGTGCCGCTTTAATGGGCGAACAGCCCAACCCTTGGGACCTGCTCCAGCCCCAGGATGCGACGAGCCGACATCGAGGTGCCAAACCATCCCGTCGATATGGACTCTTGGGGAAGATCAGCCTGTTATCCCCGGGGTACCTTTTATCCGTTGAGCGACACCCCTTCCACTCAGAGGTGCCGGATCACTAGTCCCGACTTTCGTCCCTGCTTGACTTGTAGGTCTCGCAGTCAAGCTCCCTTGTGCACTTACACTCGTCACCTGATTGCCGTCCAGGTTGAGGGAACCTTTGGGCGCCTCCGTTACATTTTAGGAGGCAACCGCCCCAGTTAAACTACCCGCCAGGCACTGTCCGTGAACCCGGTTCAGGGTTCGACGTTAGGTGTCCAATACGATCAGAGTGGTATTTCAACAATGACTCCGCCCCAACTGGCGTTGGAGTTTCACAGTCTCCCACCTATCCTACACAAACCGAACCGAACGCCAATACCAAGTTGTAGTGAAGGTCCCGGGGTCTTTTCGTCCTGCCGCGCGTAACGAGCATCTTTACTCGTAGTGCAATTTCGCCGAGTCTATGGTTGAGACAGTTGGGAAGTCGTTACGCCATTCGTGCAGGTCGGAACTTACCCGACAAGGAATTTCGCTACCTTAGGATGGTTATAGTTACCACCGCCGTTTACTGGGGCTTAAATTCTCCGCTTCACCCTTACGAATTAACGGGTCCTCTTAACCTTCCAGCACCGGGCAGGCGTCAGTCCGTATACATCGTCTTGCGACTTCGCACGGACCTGTGTTTTTAGTAAACAGTCGCTCCCCACTGGTTTCTGCGACCGAATCCCGCTCCCACCGCAAGGGTGTTCACGGTATTCCGGTCCCCCTTCTCCCGAAGTTACGGGGGCATTTTGCCGAGTTCCTTAACCATAGTTATCTCGTACGCCTTGGTATTCTCTACCTGACCACCTGTGTTGGTTTGGGGTACGGGCCGTGTGTGTGCTCGCTAGAGGCTTTTCTTGGCAGCAGAGGATGACCGAATTCGCCTCAATCGGCTATGCATCACCTCTCAGGATTAATGAGCGACGGATTTGCCTATCGCTCTCCCTACGGGCTTGCCCCAGTATTACCACTGACTGGTACGGCTGCCTTCCTGCGTCACCCCGTCGCTTGACTACTACCAACGAAGGTTCCACGCAGCCCCGGAACTCCACGCCCCCGAAGAGGAATGATCGATCCGGTTTTGGGTGGTTAGTACCGCTGATTCATCACGGGCGCGCACACACGGGTACGGGAATATCAACCCGTTGTCCATCGACTACGCCTGTCGGCCTCGCCTTAGGTCCCGACTCACCCTGGGCGGACTGGCCTGGCCCAGGAACCCTTGGTCTTTCGGCGGGCAAGGTTCTCACTTGCCTTATCGCTACTCATGCCTGCATTCTCACTCCCCCATCCTCCACCACCGGTTACCCGGCAGCTTCGCTGAATGAGGGACGCTCCCCTACCCAACCTTGCGGTTGTCGCGGCTTCGGCGGTGTGCTTGAGCCCCGCTACATTATCGGCGCACAATCACTTGACCAGTGAGCTATTACGCACTCTTTCAAGGGTGGCTGCTTCTAAGCCAACCTCCTGGTTGTCTCTGCGACTGCACATCCTTTTCCACTTAGCACACGCTTTGGGGCCTTAGCCGGCGATCTGGGCTGTTTCCCTCTCGACGTACGGAGCTTATCCCCCGCCGTCTCACTGCCACGCTTCACACCACGGCATTCGGAGTTTGGCTGACGTCAGTAACCTAGTAGGGCCCATCGGCCATCCAGTAGCTCTACCTCCGTGGTGAAACACGCAACGCTGCACCTAAATGCATTTCGGGGAGAACCAGCTATCACGGAGTTTGATTGGCCTTTCACCCCTACCCACAGCTCATCCCCTCAGTCTTCAACCTAAGTGGGTTCGGGCCTCCACGCGGTCTTACCCACGCTTCACCCTGGCCATGGGTAGATCACTCCGCTTCGGGTCCAGAACATGCCACTACACCCCTTACGGGGATACGCCCTATTCAGACTCGCTTTCGCTGCGGCTACCCCACTCGGGTTAACCTCGCGACATGTCCCTGACTCGCAGGCTCATTCTTCAAAAGGCACGCCATCACCCCACGAAGAGGCTCTGACGGATTGTAGGCGCACGGTTTCAGGTACTCTTTCACTCCCCTCCCGGGGTACTTTTCACCATTCCCTCACGGTACTAATCCGCTATCGGTCATCGAGTAGTATTTAGGCTTACCGGGTGGTCCCGGCAGATTCACAGCAGATTCCACGGGCCCGCTGCTACTCGGGAGTTGATACTAGGCAGGTGCCGGGTTTTCACGTACCGGGCTCTCACCGTCTACGGCAGACCATCCCAGGCCATTTCCGTTAACTGCGACACTTTCTGACTGCCTCTCAGCCAGGTAGAGCTGAGACACATCATTCCCACAACCCCGCACACACAACCCCTACCCGGTTAAACATGCGTGCGGTTTAGCCATTTTCCGCGTTCGCTCGCCACTACTTACGGAATCACAATTGTTTTCTTTTCCTACGGGTACTGAGATGTTTCACTTCCCCGCGTTCCCCCCCGCACCCTATATATTCAAGTGCGGGTAACACGACATCACTCGTGCTGGGTTTCCCCATTCGGAAATCCTCGGATCCACGCTAGGTTGACAGCTCCCCGAGGCATATCGCAGCCTCCCACGTCCTTCATCGGCTCTCGATGCCAAGGCATCCACCATGCGCCCTTAGACACTTATAAACACAAAAACCAAAGAATAAAATTGCACAACAGAACACGCCACCAAAAGGCAGCGCATCCAATTGATGCTCGCAACCACTATCCAATTCTCAAACACCACACCCCACCACCAAGATGGTGGGACAACATCCCGAAACCAACAGAGATGTTGCCTCAGGACCCAATAGTGTGTCTGGCTTGCTTGTTGTTGTGCACCCGGCTTCCGTCCACTGCAGACGAGAACCCCTCACGGCTTACACCCCATCAATTGGAGTGTTTCTCGTGGTGCTCCTTAGAAAGGAGGTGATCCAGCCGCACCTTCCGGTACGGCTACCTTGTTACGACTTCGTCCCAATCGCCGATCCCACCTTCGACAGCTCCCTCCCAAAGGGTTAGGCCACTGGCTTCGGGTGTTACCGACTTTCATGACGTGACGGGCGGTGTGTACAAGGCCCGGGAACGTATTCACCGCAGCGTTGCTGATCTGCGATTACTAGCGACTCCGACTTCACGGGGTCGAGTTGCAGACCCCGATCCGAACTGAGACCGGCTTTAAAGGATTCGCTTAACCTCGCGGCATCGCAGCCCTTTGTACCGGCCATTGTAGCATGTGTGAAGCCCTGGGCATAAGGGGCATGATGACTTGACGTCATCCCCACCTTCCTCCGAGTTGACCCCGGCAGTCTCTCACGAGTCCCCACCATTACGTGCTGGCAACATGAGACAAGGGTTGCGCTCGTTGCGGGACTTAACCCAACATCTCACGACACGAGCTGACGACAGCCATGCACCACCTGCACACAGGCCACAAGGGAACGCCTATCTCTAGACGAGTCCTGTGCATGTCAAACCCAGGTAAGGTTCTTCGCGTCGCATCGAATTAATCCACATGCTCCGCCGCTTGTGCGGGCCCCCGTCAATTCCTTTGAGTTTTAGCCTTGCGGCCGTACTCCCCAGGCGGGGTACTTAATGCGTTAGCTACGGCACGGATCCCAAGGAAGGAAACCCACACCTAGTACCCACCGTTTACGGCGTGGACTACCAGGGTATCTAATCCTGTTCGCTCCCCACGCTTTCGCTCCTCAGCGTCAGTTACTGCCCAGAGACCCGCCTTCGCCACCGGTGTTCCTCCTGATATCTGCGCATTCCACCGCTACACCAGGAATTCCAGTCTCCCCTGCAGTACTCTAGTCTGCCCGTATCGCCCGCACGCTCACAGTTAAGCCGTGAGATTTCACGAACAACGCGACAAACCACCTACGAGCTCTTTACGCCCAGTAATTCCGGACAACGCTCGCACCCTACGTATTACCGCGGCTGCTGGCACGTAGTTGGCCGGTGCTTCTTCTCCATCTACCGTCAATCCGAGAAAACCCGAACCTTCGTCGATGGTGAAAGAGGTTTACAACCCGAAGGCCGTCATCCCCCACGCGGCGTCGCTGCATCAGGCTTGCGCCCATTGTGCAATATTCCCCACTGCTGCCTCCCGTAGGAGTCTGGGCCGTATCTCAGTCCCAGTGTGGCCGGACACCCTCTCAGGCCGGCTACCCGTCGTCGCCTTGGTAGGCCGTTACCCCACCAACAAGCTGATAGGCCGCGGGCCCATCCCACACCGCAAAAGCTTTCCACCACAGGACATGAATCCCGTGGTCCTATCCGGTATTAGACCCAGTTTCCCAGGCTTATCCCGAAGTGCAGGGCAGATCGCCCACGTGTTACTCACCCGTTCGCCACTCGAGTGTCTCCGAAGAGACCTTTCCGTTCGACTTGCATGTGTTAAGCACGCCGCCAGCGTTCGTCCTGAGCCAGGATCAAACTCTCCAAACAAAAACCCCTCGATAACGAGGTGAATTCACAATCAGAGATACCTCACAAGACGCCAATCAACTGGCATCTAAAC
Source organism: Mycobacterium pseudoshottsii JCM 15466 (assembly GCF_003584745.1). Lineage (NCBI taxonomy): Bacteria > Bacillati > Actinomycetota > Actinomycetes > Mycobacteriales > Mycobacteriaceae > Mycobacterium > Mycobacterium pseudoshottsii. The sequence goes on along the minus strand of NZ_AP018410.1, from coordinate 1,940,627 downwards.
AACTGGCATCTAAACAACTGGCATCTAAAAAAACGACTACGCCCTCACACGGGAGTGATAAGGTGTAGTCAAAAAAACAACAACAAAACATAACACCAAACACACTATTGAGTTCTCAAACAACATTTCTTACTTGCACTCGCCCCTCTTCGGGGCAACCCTGCTAGCTTAATACAGATCCGGCGGAAAAGTCAAACTCGGATTTTCGATCTTCTCAGTGAAGTCCGTGCCTTCGAGCTTGGCCTTGGCTACTGTACCCGCTCAATCTCCGCTCCCAAAATCCCCAGGTACTCGACGAAAAGTGGGTAGCCACGGTCGATGTGGAACACGTCGTGAACCTCGGTATCGCCGTCAGCGACCAAGCCCGCCAACACCAAACCGGCGCCGGCGCGGATGTCGGAACACCAGACTGGAGCGCTCGACAACTGAGGCAGACCACGCACCACGGCATGGTGTCCGTCGGTGCGGGCATCCGCTCCCAGCCTGATCATCTCTTCGACGAATCGGAACCTGGCCTCGAACACGTTCTCGGTGATCATCGACGTGCCGTCGGCGATCGACGCCAGTGCGATCGCCATTGGCTGCAAATCGGTCGGAAACCCCGGAAACGGCAAGGTCGCGACATTGACAGCCTTGGGCCGCTCGTACTGCACGATGCGAAAACTGTCGTCGGTCTGCGTAACGGTGGCACCGGCGTCGTACAACTTGTGCAAAACCAGCTGCAGATGCGATGGATCGATACCCGTCACGGTGATGTCGCCACGGGTCATCGCCGCAGCGATACCCCAGGTAGCGGCGACGATGCGGTCGCCAATCACGCGGTGCTCGGTCGGGTGTAGCCGGGGAACGCCGGTAATCGTCATCGTCGGCGAGCCGGCACCCTCGATCTGCGCCCCCATCTGATTGAGCATCGTGCACAGGTCAACCACATCGGGCTCGCGCGCCGCATTGTGGATGGTCGTCACGCCCTCGGCGACCACCGCGGCCATCAAGATGTTCTCGGTAGCCCCGACCGAGGGGAATTCCAGCTGAATCTCCGCGCCGCGCAGGGTGTCTGCCTGGGCCACCACACACCCATGCTCGATATTGCACTGCGCCCCCAGTTGACGCAGGCCAGCCTGGTGCATGTCCAACGGCCGGGACCCGATCGCATCTCCGCCCGGCAGCGCAACCTTGGCCCGTTTACATCGTCCAACCAGGGGTCCGAGTACACATACGGAAGCCCGAAACTGCCGCACCGCCGCGAAGTCTGCGTCGTATTTCGGCTCGTCGGGCGAGGTAATGCGGGCCACATCTCCGTCGAGTTCGACGGTGGCGCCGAGCCCGCGCAACACCTCTGCCATCAGCGGCACATCGAGGATGTCGGGGCAGTTGGTGATTGTGCTGGTTCCCTCGGCCAGCAGCGTCGCTGCCATGAGCTTGAGCACACTGTTTTTAGCGCCCCCAACAGCGACTTCGCCTGACAACCGGTTCCCACCGGTGACCACGAATCGCTCCGCCACCCGCGTCAGTCTAGTGAAGCGCTATCAGCTTGTCAGTCAACCAGGTAAGTCATCCGGGTACCGTTTGATCATGGCGATCCATCTGACCCGTATCTACACCCGGACCGGCGACGACGGAACGACAGGATTGAGTGACTTCTCCAGGGTTTCCAAGAACGATCCGCGCCTGGTGGCCTACGCAGACTGTGACGAAGCCAACTCCGCGATCGGCGTCGCAGTCGCGATGGGCAGCCCCGATCCACAACTCGCCGACGTGTTGCGGCAGCTCCAAAACGACTTGTTCGACGCCGGCGCGGACCTGTCTACACCGCTGAAACGCTCCCAAGACCAGCCAGAGCACGCTGCGCTGCGCATCACCGAGTCCTACATCGAACGGCTCGAGGGCTGGTGTGACAAATATAACGAGACCCTGCCCGCCTTGAATTCCTTTGTGCTGCCGGGTGGTTCGCCTTTGTCCGCACTGCTGCACGTCGCCCGGACAGTCGCACGGCGGGCCGAGAGGTCAGCCTGGGCCGCTGTCGAAGCGGACCCCGAAGGCGTCAGTGCGCTGCCCGCGAAATATCTGAACCGGCTCTCGGATCTGCTGTTTATTCTGGCGCGAGCCGCCAACCCGGACGGCGACGTGCTGTGGCGACCGGGCGGCAACAGGCCCAGCGCCGGATAGATCAGAAGCTAAGCGCTCCAACAGGAACTGCCGACCGGTGCGTCGAGCAGCCACTGTTCGGGCCGCTACTCACCGCGCGAACGAGAGCCGTCAGCGGCTCCGCTTTTGGGCACGAGGCGAAGGACGAGACTCGAGCCAAGACAGAAATGCGGTCAACGCACCCTGATCGAGCGCGAGTTCGGAGCCGGGTCTGCGGTCCTGGGTGCTGTCGCGCAGTTCGAGAACCACGATCTTGTCGGTCATGATGTCGTACTCGTCGCCGCGGGGTCCCCGCCGAGCGATGATCTCGACACCTCGTCGGCTGAGCCGCCGATCCGGCCATAAGCGCAAACTCGACAAGCGGTAGAACCGCGCCTCGCCGCCGTGGTAGCGGATGACGCCGTGACGCCACCCGTGTCCTCCGATAGCCGGGATATCACGCATTATCCCGGCGGTGCCGCCCTGGCGCAGCTTCCATAACCGGTAGCTCAGGGCAAGCACCGCCATACCCAACAGGACAACCAGCACGACCATGCCAACCATGGGCGCGCTCACCAGGCTGTTAGTCGATCGCGCCGACGGCGCGCAATCTAGCGCGACCCCTGGCGGCGGTACGGGGATCGTCGGATTCGGAGTCCTGCCTGGCCACAGCCTCATCGATCTCGGACTCGAACTCCGCGGATTCAGCCAGAATGCTGACCCCGGCGTCGGTCACCGACATGAAGCCACCGTCCACTGCGATCCGCAGATCCTTGTCGCCATCGCGTTCAACGCGCACCATCGCGTCGTCGACCAACTGGGCCACCAACGGGATATGGTTCGGCAGAATTCCGATCTCACCGACGGTAGTGCGGGTGAAAAGAAACGTTCCCGCGCCCGACCAGATCTTCCGATCAACAGCAACGATCTCGACGTTCAATTCGGCCATGTCACACCACCTTTCGACTTAGCAGGAGACCAGCCACTACAGTTTGGCGCCGAGGCTCTCGGCCTTCTTAGCCAAGTCGTCGAGCCCACCGATGAGGAAGAACGCCTGCTCGGGCACGTGGTCGAACTCGCCCTTGCACAACCGGTCAAACGCTTCGATGGTCTCCTTGACCGGCACCGTCGAACCCGGCTGACCAGTGAACTGCTCGGCCGCCATCATGTTCTGGGACAGGAACCGCTCGATCCGGCGGGCCCGGTTGACCAGCTGCTTGTCCTCTTCGGACAGCTCGTCGATACCCAGAATCGCGATGATGTCCTGAAGGTCCTTGTAGCGCTGCAGGATTCGGATGACTTCCTGCGCCACCCGATAGTGCTCGTCACCAACCACACCGGGGTCCAGGATGGTCGAGCTGGATGCCAGCGGGTCCACCGCGGGGAAGATGCCCTTGGAGAACACCGCACGCGAGAGCTCGGTGGTGGCGTCCAGGTGCGCGAACGTGGTGGCCGGCGCCGGGTCGGTGTAGTCGTCAGCGGGCACATAGACGGCCTGCATCGACGTAATCGAGCGTCCCCGCGTCGAAGTGATTCGCTCCTGCAGCTCGCCCATCTCGTCAGCCAGCGTGGGCTGGTACCCCACGGCTGACGGCATGCGGCCCAGCAGTGTGGACACCTCCGAGCCGGCCTGGGTGAACCGGAAGATGTTGTCGATGAACAGCAGCACGTCCTGGCCGGCCTCATCGCGGAACCACTCCGCCATGGTCAGCGCGGACAGCGCAACCCGCATACGGGTGCCGGGCGGCTCGTCCATCTGGCCGAACACCAGCGCGGTGTCCTTGAGCACGTTGGCTTCCTGGAGCTCGACCCACAGGTCGTTGCCCTCACGGGTGCGCTCCCCCACGCCGGCGAACACCGAAGTACCACCGAAGTTGCGGGCGATACGGTTGATCATCTCCTGGATCAGCACCGTCTTGCCCACGCCGGCACCACCGAACAGCGCGATCTTGCCACCACGCACATACGGAGTCAGCAGGTCGACGACCTTCAGGCCGGTCTCCAGCATCTCGGTGCGGGGCTCGAGGTCCTCGAAGGCCGGCGGCTTGCGGTGAATCGACCAGTGCTCGAAGTCTTCTCCGTAGCCGGGTTCGTCCAAGCAGTCCCCGAGCGCGTTGAAAACGTGCCCCTTGACGCTTTCACCAACCGGAACCGAGATCGGCCGCCCCGTGTCAGTGACCTCCGTACCACGGACCAGGCCGTCGGTGGGCTGCAACGAAATCGTGCGCACCAAGCTGTCGCCGAGGTGCTGCGCCACCTCCAACGTGAGGGTCTTCGCGAGCGACCCGAAGTCGATCTTTGCGTGCAGAGCGTTGAACAGCTCGGGAACGGACCCGCGGGGGAACTCGACGTCGACGACGGGCCCGGTGACCCGCACCACGCGGCCGCTGGTCTCTGAACTTGCAGACTTGTCAGTCTTTTCGGCTGTAACAGTCATATCTTTCCGCTTCCTCGTGGGCCTGTCTAGCGAGCGTCCGCCAGCGCGTTTGCGCCACCGACGATTTCGCTAATCTCCTGGGTGATCTGGGCCTGGCGCTCCCGGTTTGCCATCAGTGTCAGCGCCTTGATCAGGTCGTCGGCGTTATCGGTCGCCGACTTCATCGCCCGCTGACGCGACGCTAGCTCCGACGCCGCGGATTCGAGCATTGCCGCATACACGCGGGTAGTCAGATACCTCGGCAAAAGAGACTCGAACAGCGTGGTCCCATCCGGTTCAAATGAGTACAGCGTCCGCGGGCCGGTTTCCTCGACATATTCCACGACCATGGGCGCCATCCGGCGGGCCTCCGTCGACTGCGACAACATCGATTTGAACTCGGTAAACACAATGTGCAGTTCGTCGACGCTCTGCTCGTTGTTGGTCTGCAGGTCCTCGCCTTCGCCAGCACCCAGCATGAACGCATCTACCAGGGTGGAAGCGATCTCCGCGGCGTTCTCGTACTTGGGCTGCTCGGAGAAACCCGTCCACGATTGGGCGATGTCCCAATTGCGGAAGGTGTAGTACGCCAACGCCTTGCGGCCCACAACATAGAGAACCGGTTGCTTGCCCTCGTCACGCAGCAGCGAGAAGAGCTCCTCGGACCGCCGGAAGACATTGGCGTTGTACGCACCGCAAAGACCGCGGTCAGACGACACCACCAAGACCCCCGCCCGCTTCGGCTGGGGATGCTCGACCAGCAACGGATGTTCCAGAGCGGCGTCGGCGGCCAAAGTGGTGAGCATCTGTGTGATCTGGTCGGCGTAAGGCCGGGCGGACTCGAGTCGAGCCTGCGCCCTGGCGATGCGCGACGTCGCGATCAGCTCCTGAGCCTTGGTGATCTTCTTGATCGATCCGGCCGAGCGGATCCGTCCACGCAGTTCGCGAAGTGTGGCAGCCATCTCATATACCTACGTGTGCTATTTCTTCTTCTGCGGCGCGGGCTTCTTGACCTTCACCGATTCTTTGCCCAGATCTTCCTCATCCATGGCCTCGACATGCTCGTCGGGGACCACCGATTCACCAGTGGACGACGCGAAGCCCTTCTTGAAGTGGTTGATCACCTTGGTCAGGGCTTCCTCGGTCTCCTCAGTGAGCTTCTGCGTGTCGCGAATGGTGCTCAGCAGGTTCTCTTCGGAGGCCCGAATGTGATCCAGCAGTTCGGTTTCGAAGCGCCGGACGTCCTCGACGGGCACCGAGTCCAGGTGACCGCCGGTACCCAGGAAGATGGAGATGACCTGCTCTTCGACCGGCATCGGCTGGTACTGCGGCTGCTTGAGCAGCTCCACCAGCCGGGCGCCGCGGTCCAGCTGCGCCTTCGACGTGGCGTCCAGGTCGGAAGCGAAAGCGGCGAAGGCTTCCAGCTCACGGTACTGCGACAGATCCAGACGGAGGCTTCCCGCCACCTCTTTCATTGCCTTGATCTGGGCCGCACCACCGACGCGGGACACCGAGACACCGACGTTGATGGCCGGGCGAACGCCCTGGTTGAACAGGTCGGTCTCGAGGAAGCACTGGCCGTCGGTGATCGAAATGACGTTGGTGGGGATGTAGGCCGAAATGTCGTTGGCCTTGGTCTCGATGATCGGAAGACCGGTCAACGAGCCGCCACCGAGTTCGTCGGACAGCTTCGCGCAGCGCTCCAGGAGCCGCGAGTGCAGATAGAACACGTCGCCCGGATATGCCTCACGGCCAGGCGGACGGCGCAGCAGCAGCGAGATCGCCCGGTATGCCTCAGCCTGCTTGGTCAGGTCGTCGAAGACGATCAGGACGTGCTTACAGTCGTACATCCAGTGCTGAGCGACAGCCGAACCAGTGTATGGGGCAAGCCATTTGAAGCCGGCGGAGTCGGACGCGGGCGCCGCGACGATGGTCGTGTAGTCCATCGCGCCGCCCTCTTCCAGGGCGCGCCGCACCGAAGCGATCGTGGTGCCCTTCTGCCCGACGGCCACGTATACGCAGCGCACCTGCTTCTTGGGATCACCGATCTCCCAGTTCTGGCGCTGGTTGAGGATGGTGTCGACGCAGACCGCGGTCTTGCCGGTCTTGCGGTCGCCGATGATCAGCTGGCGCTGACCGCGGCCGATCGGGGTCATGGCGTCGATCGCCTTGATACCGGTCTGCAGCGGCTCCTTGACGCTTTGACGCTGGACCACCGACGGCGCCTGCAGCTCGAGGGCGCGCCGCGTCTCGGCCTCGATGTCTCCGCGGCCATCAATCGGCTGACCGAGCGGGTTGATCACCCGGCCCAAGAACGCGTCGCCGACGGGAACCGACAAGACTTCGCCGGTGCGCTTGACCTGCTGGCCTTCTTCGATGTTTTCGAAGTTACCCAGGATCACCGCGCCAACACTGTGTTCGTCGAGGTTGAGGGCCACGCCGAGCACACCGCCGGGGAACTCGAGCAGCTCCTGAGTCATCACGGACGGTAAACCTTCGACGTGCGCGATACCGTCCCCGGCGTCGACAACGGTGCCGACTTCCTCCCGGGAGGTATCCGAGGTGAAGGAGCCTACGTACTCTTCGATCGCGCTCTGAATGTCATTAGCGGAGATTGTCAACTCGGCCATGGCTGCTGTCTTCCTACTTTTGGGTTGTGCTGGCTAGTTCGTGTTCAGTCGGGCTTCGTCATCAATCAGGCAACTGAGCCTCGGCAGCGGTCAAACGCGACGAGAGCGTTCCGTCGATCACTTCGTCACCCACGGCAATCGACAGACCCCCCAACAAGGTGGGATCCGTTTGAAGCTGCACAGTCACGGGGTGACCGTAGATGCGACTCAGCACCTCAGTAACGCGGGTGCGCTGTGCATCGCTGAGCTCGGCGGCCGCGCTGACTTGTGCGACAACCTCCCCGCGGCGGGCCACGGCCACCTCGGCCAGCAGCAGCGCCGCGTCCTCGGCCGGCTGACCTCGCAGGAGTTCGACCGTCTGAGACAGCAATGCGACGGCAATCGGATTGACGCTGCCCGCGCTGTCGAGGACTTTGCGCAGCAATCCAACTCGGCCCTCGGCCGGAACCACATAGTCGCCGAGCAGGATGGAAAGGCGCGGTTGCGCGTCCAAGATGCGGGAGAACCGGAACAGCTGGTCCTCGACCTCGTCGACCTGTCCGTCACGCTGGGCGACTTCCAGTAGGGCCTGCCGAGACACGTGCTCGATCGCGTCGATCAGATCCGAGCTTGCCGACCACCGCTCCGTGACGGCGGCTCGCAGGATATCCAGCGCGGGATTGCCGACCTGGCCGGATATCAGCCGCTCCAACAGCCGAATCCTGGGTGCTGCGTCTTCGGCGGGCACCGTGAGGTAGCGGGTGACGATGACTTCGCGTTGGAGAAGTTGGGCTACCGACACGAGGTCGCTGGCGAGAGCCGAAAGCGCCGCATTGTCCAGGCCCTTGGCCAAACCGGCGAACTTGTCGACCAAGCTGCCCAGCGCCCGCCGGCTGGCCCACCGCATCTTGGCCGCCACCGGACGCTCGACTTCCGCCGCTGCCGGCGCCATCGCGTCGAGCTCGTCGAGGAAGCGGTCGACCGTGGCCGCCTGCTGCCCTGGGTCGGAAACGTGGTTGCGCACCAATTCGCTTGCCTGGCGGACTGATTCGTGGCCCAGCTCCAATCGCAGCTGACGGGTCAGCTGAGTCCGGAGCAGCTCGACCTGACGAGACCCTTGGACCTTGATCCGTTCGGCTTCGACACCCGCCTGGGTCTGCATCTGCGCCGTGATGCGCTTGGCATCTTCCTTGGCCTCTGCGACGACCTGCACCGCCTCCGCCTTGGCGGCCTCCACCGCCTTACTGTGCGCGGTGGTCGACTCCGTGAGCCGCACGGCGGCGGTAGCCGCGTCTGCCAATTGCTGGCGAACCGTGTCCTGGCGCGCTGCCATCATGCGCCGCACCGGCGGCACCACGTAACGCCACACCAGAAAAACGATGGCCGCGAAACCAACCAGCTGTCCGATGAATGTCGACATGGTTTGCTACCCCGCCGCGGCTGGGGTAGTCACGTCGACACCGACGATCCGGTTGGCCAGCGTCGCCGACATCGCTCCCACGTTGGCACGCAAATCCAGTTCCACAGCGTCCCTCTCGCGCTTCAGTTGCTCGTTGGCCTGCTGCAATGTCGATGCCACTTCCTGTTCAGCGTGGGCACGCGCATCCTCGACGACCTTACGACCCTCGGCCCGGGCGTTGTCGCGATAGGACGACGCCTGTACCCGACCCTCGGCCATGGCTTTCTCGTAGTCGGCCTGGGCGGCCGCGAACTGCTCGGCCGATTTCTTGTTGTCGGCCAGCGTCTTGGCAACCATCGCGTCGCGTTCACGCAACACCTTCAGGATCGGCGGTACGACAAATGTGCCGATGACCGCAAGCACCACCAAGAAAATGGCCAGCACGAAGAAAAACGTCCCGTTGGGAACGAGGAAGTTGTTTGTGCCGCCTTCCTCTGCTGCCTGGCCCGCAGCCAGGACAATAGAGTTCACGTCATCCATTACTACCCATCACAACCATTTCAACGGTTACAGCTGCCGAATTACTTAACGGGCGTGGCGAAGACGAACAGCGCCATAAACGCCAGGTTGATAAAGTAGGCGGCCTCAACCAGACCGACGGTGATGAAGAACGGCGTGAACAGCCGTCCCTGCGCCTCAGGTTGGCGGGCAACGCCGGAGATCAGAGCGTTACCGGCGATACCGTCACCGATACCGGCGCCGATCGCGCCACCAGCCATGATCAGTCCACCGCCGATGAGGGCGCCGGCAACGATAGTGGGGTCCATTACTTTATCCTCCTTGATAACTCTGGTAGCGGTTTACCAGGTTCCAGTACTGGTATTGGGTCGGGATTTTCTAGGCAGTTTCTCGCAGTTTTAGTGGTGGTCCTCTTCTAGCTCCATCGCTTGGCTGAAGTACAAGATCGTCAGCAGCGCGAAAATGAAGGCCTGAATCGCGCCGACGAACAAGTCGAAGGACTTCCAGATCGCATTCGGCGCCCACATGATGTAGGGCGGGAAGAGCGCGATGAGCGCGACCAAAATGCCGCCGGCAAAGATATTGCCGAAAAGACGCAGCGACAGCGAGATCGGCTTGGCGATTTCTTCGACGAGGTTGATCGGCGCCAGGATTGCCACGTGCCCCTTGAGCAGCTTGATGGGGTGGCCGACAATGCCGCGACGCCAGATACCGGCCGCGTGGTAGCAGACGAAGACGAACAGCGCCAGCGCCAGCACGTAGTTGATGTCTGCGGCGGCGGGCTTGAGCAACTCGGTGGCCTGCCCGTGTTCGTCGGTGTACTGCACCGGGAGGACCGACAGCCAGTTCGAGATCAAGATGAAGACGAAGATGGTCACCGCGAGCGGCAGCACGAAGGGCGCGATCCGCATCCCGATTGCGCTTTCTATCTGGCCGCGCATCTGGATGGTGATCGCTTCGAAGAACAGCTGCACCCCACCGGGCACCGCGGTCGAGGTGACCTTCGAGCGCAGGTAGAACGCCAACGCGAGCACGATGAGCGCGGCGATCGCCGTCGACAGCACCGTGTCGGTGTTGACGGTCATGCCCAGCCAGGTCGCGGTGTGGTGCTCGCCGACCTCAATCTGGGCGGCCAGGATCGACTCAGTCATCGCTGGCGGTACTCCCTTCCGATCCCTTGAAAACGCCACTATCCGAGCCGACGGGCTGGTTCTGCGCATCGTCGGCCGCAAAGTCCCCGGTACGCAGCTTCTTCCAGACCGGCAGTGCCGTGGATGCCACCAGCAGCAGCTGGAAGAGCGCCAACCCGAACACCACGCCAAGTCCGGCCGGCCGGAAAATATACGCGATGATCAGCGCCATGATGGTAATGACCGCGACTCGAGAGGCCGAGTTGAGGGCCATCGACCTTTTCAGCGGGTGGTCCCGGCCGGTGATCGACTCCACCGAACGCCGGACCAACAGGGCGTTGAGCAAACCGAGCAGCAGCCCGATGCCAAGAAACACTCCGACCATCAGGTGACCGAAGAGTCCGGCGACCACAGTGGCAACCGCGGTGAGTCCAAGGCTGATCACCAATAGACGAACCGGACGGAAAGCAACAGAGGGAAACACCAACGGCGCGTCCTGCGCTGGTGTTGTCACTGCAGCACCTCAATCCCCGGTTAGTGGAGCGGAAACCGCCCGATCGACTGATCGGTGGCCCGCCGAGCGTATCGCAACGGTTGGGCTGGTTTCACCCAAGGGGTAGCTCCCTGTGTCCGTCGTTAACTGGCGCGGTCGGATAGGCATCCGCCGGGCCGGGGGCCGGCAACCCACGAGGTTTATTTCGGGGCTCTACCAGGACCGTACCACAAGGTAGATGCCACTACTACCGCCTGTCGTAGACGTGCCCTAGTCCGGGTCGTAGTAGTCGTCGCGACGACGCAGCAACGGGATCGCTGTCACAACCCCGGCGACGACCAGTGCGCCGAGCATCACCGCCGCGGTGTGGCGAGGGTCCACGAAGATCGTGCTGGCCGCCCCGAAGGCGACGATGCCCACCCATAGGTAGATGAGCAGCACGACCCGGCGATGCGAATGGCCGATCTGCAGCAAGCGGTGGTGAAGATGCATCTTGTCGGGGCTGAATGCGCTTCGTCCGGCGCGGGTGCGGCGCACGATTGCCAGTAACAGGTCCAGCATCGGCACGAACATCACCGCCACTACCAGCAAGAACGGCGATAGCAGGGCAAACACGTCCCGGGCCCCATAGGCGTTCTGGGAGATGGGCCCCGCGGCGGTGGTGGAGGCCGCGGCCAGCATCAACCCGACCAGCATCGAACCGGAATCGCCCATGAAGATCTTGGCTCGGTGGAAATTGTGCGGCAAGAACCCGAGACAGGCCCCTGCGAGCACCACCGAGATCACCGCCGGCGGATAGAACAGTACGTCGCCGCCATGGTCACGAAGCAACCCCACCGAGAAGGTGCAGATCGCCAAGGCCGTGATGAGGCCCAGCCCAGCCGCCAGCCCATCGAGTCCGTCGACGAAGTTCATGGCGTTGACGATGGACACGGTCAACGCGAGGGTGAGCAAAATGGACGAGGCTTGGTCCAAGACGATGGTCCCGACACCACCCAGCGGGATGTAGAGCACGCTCCAGGCGACGCCCATGGTGACCAGCACGCTAGCTGCGGTGATCTGACCGGCAAACTTCGTCAGGGCATCCAGACCCCACCTGTCATCGATCAGACCGATACCCATGATCACCGCACCCGCGACGAGCACCGCGGGCATGCCGGTCGAATAGACGAACCCGCGGGTGAGGGCGGGAAGTTGGGAGGCGAGAAAGACCGCGGCGAGCACCCCGAGGAACATCGCCAGCCCACCCATGCGAGGGGTGGGTGTCACGTGGACGTCGCGTTCGCGCGGGTAAGCGACCGCGCCCAGGCGAGTCGCCAAGACGCGAACCGGCCCGGTCGCGAAATACGTGATGATCGCTGCGGTTAACCCGACGAGCGCAAGCTCACGCAGCGGGACACCGGCGCTGCGAACCGAAAGGGCGAGCAAGCCGTCGGCAACGCTGGACACCACGAGACCCTACTTCACCAACCTGAGAACCCGAATAGCCGCGCCCGGCCGCAGCGCCCAGCGGCAGCCACCACGACGGTGCTATGCGGTCAGCGTTGTCGCGTCCACTCCGAGCACGTCAGCGATCCGCTCGGCGCTGACCGGTCCCGGACGCAGGATGCGCGGGGCCCCGGTGAGGTCGACGATCGTCGAGGCGGCCTGCTGCGCCGCGGGACCACCATCCAGGTAGACGTCGACCAGATCGCCGAACTGATTACGTGCATCCGCGACGTCGACCGCCGGCGGCTGCCCCGAGACGTTGGCGCTGGAAACCGCCATGGGGCCCACCTGGCGCAACAACTCGATGGCCACCGGGTGCAACGGCATGCGCAGCATCACGGTGCCGTGCGCGTTGCCGAGGTCCCACTGCAGGGACGGCGCTTGCACCACAACCAGGCTCAAGGCGCCCGGCCAGAATGCACGGATCAGTTCACGCGCTCCAGCGGGCATCGAGAAAACCAGCCCCTCGATGGTGTGCCAGGAGCCCACCAGCACGCCCACCGGCATATCGCGCCCGCGCCCCTTGGCCGACAGCAGCGCGTTCACCGCGGCACTGTCGAATGCGTCGGCACCGATCCCATAGACGGTGTCCGTCGGCATGACGACCAGCCGACCGGCTTTGAGCGCCCCTGCCGCAGAAGCGATCCCGTTGGAACGCTGGTCGGGGTCGGCGCAGTCGAACACCTCACTCATGGGCGCTGGCCCTCCTTCGCATTCGCTTCGCCCCGCATCCTCACCGCAGCCGTCACCGAACCAGCCTCTTGACGGCGGTCACGAACCTTGACCGTCCGGCCAGATCTTGCCGAGCCACGATGTCCTCGAAAACGCCTGCGCTTTCGATACATTCAACGGTCTGCCGCGCGGTGGTGTCGTCGTGTTCGACGGCGAACCGCCCACCGGGACGCAACCAACGGCCGGCCAGCCGTACGACGTGGGGTATCACCGCCATCCCGTTCGGCCCTCCAAACAGCGCACGATGCGGATCATGCTGTGCTACTTCAGGTTCCAGAACAGCGCCGTCGGGAATGTATGGCGGGTTGGTCACCACGAGGTCGACCTGTCCATCGAGTTCGGGCATCAGCCCCGGGGTGGTGACATCGGCTCGCACCAGTTCCACCTTGGTGCCCACGGAATTGCGGTGTGCATACTCGAGCGCAGCGGCCGAATCGTCGACGCCAAGAATCCGCGCCGTGGGCCAACGGTTGGCCAACGCGACTGCCAACGCGCCGGATCCGGTACACAGGTCAACAACGACGGGGTCTTCGGAAAGCTGTTGTGCACCAGCCCATTCCAACACTGCCTCGGTCTCTGGGCGCGGCACGAAGACACCCGGACCGACCTGCAACTCCACCGGCCCAAACTGCACCGTGCCGATGAGATGCTGCAACGGCACCCTGCGTGATCGGGCGGTCACCATGTCTTGGTACTGACCGAGAGCATCGGAATCAAGCGGATCGTCAGGCAGGTACAGCAGACCGCGGTCGGTGCCGGTCAGGTGAGCGGCCAACCATTCGGCATCACCACGTGCAGAGTCGATCCCGGCTTCGGCAAGAAGCGCCGCAGCGGAGTCGATCGCGTGGCGCAGCGAGGTCATGACTGCTGCAGCCGGGCCTGTTTGTCAGCGGCAGCCAGTGCGTCGAATAGAGCGTCCAGATCGCCATCGAGGACCTGGTCGAGGTTGTGGGACTTGTAGCCGATTCGGTGATCGGTGATCCGGTTCTCGGGGAAGTTGTAGGTGCGGATGCGTTCGCTACGGTCCACGGTTCGTATCTGGCTGGCCCGATCCGCCGAGGCGTCAGCCATCGCCCGCTCTTCGGCGATCGCCTGCAGACGAGCCCCGAGCACCCGCATGGCACGGATCTTGTTCTGCAGCTGTGAGCGTTCGTTTTGGCAGGTGACCACGATCCCGGTGGGCAGGTGGGTAATCCGCACCGCGGAGTCGGTGGTGTTGACCCCCTGGCCGCCCTTGCCCGACGACCGGTAGACGTCGATGCGCAGGTCCGACTCGTCGATCTGCACCTCGCCGACTTCCTCGGGCTCGGGGTAGACAAGTACGCCGGCCGCCGAGGTATGCACGCGACCTTGAGATTCGGTTACCGGGACCCGCTGCACCCGGTGCACCCCGCCCTCGAACTTCATCCGCGACCACACGCCGTCGGCCGTGTCGCCCTTGCTGGCGATGGCCAGCGTCGCGTCCTTGTAGCCGCCCAGATCCGAGGTGGTCTCCCCGAGCACCGTCACGGTCCAGCCGTGCCGTTCGGCATAGCGGATATACATTCTGGCCAGGTCGGCAGCGAATAGCGCCGATTCTTCGCCACCCTCGCCAGACTTGACTTCGAGCACGATGTCGTCGGCGTCATGCGGGTCCCGCGGCGCCAACATGTCGGTGAGCTGCGAGTCCAGTTCGGCGACCCGGGCCTCCAGTTCGGCGGCTTCGGCGGCAAACGACTCGTCGGTGGCCGCCAATTCGTGCGCGGTCTCCAGATCTTCGCGCGCGGCTACCAGCTTGCGGTAGGTGGCCACGATCGGCGCCAAGCGGGCAAACCGACGTCCGGCTTTGCGCGCCTCGTCGGGCCTGCTGTGCAGTTCTGGATCCGCCAACGCGCGCTCAAGGTCTGCGTGTTCGGCGAGCAGGACGTCAATCGTCTGCACCGGCGCTGCCATCTCACACCTCCTGCCAGCTCTTACCGCAAACACGAACCGACGCCCGGCCTGTGCTGCTCATGCACAGTTCGGGCGTCGGTAATCCAGCTACTTGTCGGCCGCCGCCTGGTCCTTGTCGGCTCCGGCCTTGCGCTTGCCGTAGCGACGCTCGAAGCGGGCAACCCGACCACCGCTGTCGAGGATCTTCTGCTTGCCGGTGTAGAACGGATGGCACTGCGAGCAAACCTCGGCCACGATACGGCCGCCCTGCTTGGTGCTCCGCGTCTGGAACGTGTTTCCGCACCCGCAGACCACGGTGGTCTCCTCGTAGGTGGGATGAATGTCAGATTTCATGCTGTCCTCTTCGATCGTCGGCCGCTCGTGGCCTCCGGTGCTCCCCGATGTTCAAGCGGCGGTCAGGCTTAACTCAAGAACCTGAGGCGGTTCTGGGTGGTCGAGCCTCGATTATGCCAGGTCAACCACCATCACCCCAAACACCGAGATTTGCGCGGGCATTCCCTGGCACCCGCAGCCGGTGTATTGCTCTAGTCGTTGTCCATATTCCCTGGTGTGGTCTTGGAGACCTGCACGAGGAACTCGTAGTTGTTCTTGGTCTTACGCAGCTGCGACATCAGCAGGTCGATGGCCTGGTGGGAATCCAGGCCGGACAGCACGCGACGCAGCTTGTGGACGATGGCGAACTCATCAGGTGAGAGCAGCA
Organism: Mycobacterium pseudoshottsii JCM 15466; assembly: GCF_003584745.1. NCBI lineage: Bacteria > Bacillati > Actinomycetota > Actinomycetes > Mycobacteriales > Mycobacteriaceae > Mycobacterium > Mycobacterium pseudoshottsii. The sequence goes on along the minus strand of NZ_AP018410.1, from coordinate 1,925,085 downwards.
GCTCATCTTTACGGGTACCCGACGGGTTCACGTCGACCGCGGGGAAAACGCGCCGCTCGGCGATCTTGCGGTCCAGCTTGAGCTCGGCGTTACCGGTGCCCTTGAACTCTTCGAAGATGACGGTGTCACCGGTGGAGCCGGTCTCGACCATCGCGGTCGCGATGATGGTCAGCGAGCCGCCCTCTTCGATGTTGCGTGCCGCACCCAGGAATCGCTTGGGCGGGTACAGCGCGGTGGAGTCGACACCGCCGGAGAGAATCCGGCCCGATGCCGGCGACGCGTTGTTGTAGGCACGTCCCAACCGGGTGATGGAGTCCAGCAGCACCACGACGTCTTTGCCCTGCTCCACGAGGCGCTTGGCTCGCTCGATGGCCAGCTCCGCGACCGATGTGTGGTCGGATGGCGGACGGTCGAACGTTGAGGCGATGACCTCACCCTTGACCGAACGCGTCATGTCGGTGACCTCCTCGGGCCGCTCGTCGACGAGCACGACCATGAGGTGGCATTCCGGATTGTTCTTGGTAATGGCGTTGGCGATGTCCTGCAGGATCGTCGTCTTACCGGCCTTGGGGGGCGAGACGATCAGCGCGCGCTGGCCCTTGCCAATCGGCATGATCAGATCGATGACCCGCGTGGTCAGCCGCTCTGTGGTGGTTTCCAAGCGAAGACGCTGGTTGGGATAGAGCGGCGTCAGTTTGCCGAATTCGGGCCGCTTCTTGGCGTCCTCGACCGATCCCCCATTGACGCTGTCCAAACGCACCAGCGGGTTGAATTTTTGTCGTTGGTTAGGCTGCTCGCCTTCACGCGGAACCCGAACGGCGCCGGTGACCGCGTCGCCGCGGCGCAGGCCGTTCTTGCGCACCATGTTCATCGACACGTAGACGTCGTGCGGGCCGGCAAGGTAGCCGGAGGTACGGACAAAGGCGTAGTTGTCGAGCACGTCAAGAATGCCGGCGACCGGCTGGACGACGTCATCCTCACGCAACTCGGCGTCGGAACCGTCACCCGAGCGCTCCCCACGACGCCGGCGGTCGCGGAATCGGCGTCCTCGCCGGCCCTGCCGCCCTTCGCCATCGTCTTCGCCGCGCGATTGCTGGCCACCCGAGCCCTGCTGGCCGGCGCCTTGGTCACCGCCCGACTCCGCTGCTCCCCCGTCAGTCTTGGCGTCTTCTTGAGCCTTTTCCGGCGCCTTCTGATTGTTGTCGGCATCGCCGCCGGCGGCCCGCTTCCCGCGTTTATCTGGGCTTTCGCCAGCCGAGTCGGCGCCGTCACGTGACGACGTTCCCGAGTCACGCGAGGATCTGCGCCGCTCGCGGCGCACCGTGTCGCCGGATGAGGCGTTTTGCTCCTGTTGAGGAGCGTCTTTGGTGGCCTCGTTGACCGCTGGGGCCTCGGTACTCGCCGAGGACTTCTGTTCGCCGGAATCTGGGGTCGGCTCGGCGGCCGCGGGCGTGCCGTTGGCGCGGTCCCGAAATTCTTGGATCGCGGCGATCAGCTCGTTCTTACGCATGCCCGACGTCCCCTTGACACCAACTTGGTTGGCCAGCGCGCGCAGTTCGGGCAGCACCATGGTGGCCAGCGCGCCGGTCGGCGCAGCAGTATTGAGGTCGGAACTGTCTTTTGTCACGGAATCCGACTTCTTATCAGCGTCGGTGCTTTCGCCAGCCGTGATGAGGTCCGTATCAGTCACGGAATTCCTTTCTTTCCCCCGCTTGATTACGTCATACGAGGGTTCGTTGCATTCAGCCAAATAGCCGAGTGCGCCCAATCATCGACTCCCCAACGGTGGTCGCCAGGATCTGCGGCGAATACGGCGAACCTCGTCCCCGAGAAGAATTGGTGGTGTCCTAGCTGCAAGGCAGTATGTGTGCAGAAGCAGATGCTGCGATTGCTGGACGGCTCCGAGGATAGCCCGCTTCCTGGCCGGAAGCAAGCAAACCCCCCGCAGGTTGTCAATCAGTCGCTGAATGCCACTCCGGGCTTCCACCGGACCCTGTCACCCGCGGTCATCGCGGTAATTGTGAATCCATTTGCGGCGCCGTACTCGACCGCTTCCGGCGGCAAGTCCGGGTTGGTGGTCAACGCAATCAGCGCCGGTCCAGCCCCAGAAAGAGTCGCTGCCACTTTATGACGCCGCAACAGCTGCAAATATTCCGCCGAGGCCGGCATTGCCGAGGCACGCTGGGGCTGATGGAGGACGTCTTCGGTGGCCGCCATCAACAAATCGGGCCGTTGGGTGAGGGCAACCACGAGCAATGCGGCGCGGCTGATGTTGAATCGCGCATCGTCATGGCTGACCAAGTCAGGCAGCAGCACCCGAGTCTCCGCGGTCGAGGAGCGCACCTCGGGAATCGCCGAGAACAAGTGAATATCGGGGTGAAGATCTAGCTGCACGGCCGAGTAGTCGGCACGGTCACCGCAACGCTCAATCCAAGAAACCACCGCACCGCCGAGCACAGCGGCCGCGGCGTTGTCGGGGTGGCCTTCAAATTCCGAAGACAGCTGGATCAGCTGCTGGTCGCTCAATGGCACCCAACCAGCTTGTGAGACAAGGCCGTTGACGGCAGCGAGGCCACCAACTACCGCCGACGCGGACGACCCGAGACCACGGGAATGCGGAATATCGTTGCGGCAGCGCACAATTAGGCCAGCCGCGGAAACGCCCACGGCTCGCAGCCCGTGCTGGATGGCGCGCACAACCAAGTGTTCAGAGTTGAGCGGAACCTGGCCGGCCCCCTCGCCTTCGACCACCACTTCCAACCCGGAATCGGTTGTCTCAAGCACGATTTCGTCATAGAGACTCAATGCGAGGCCGAGACTGTCGAACCCCGGGCCGAGGTTGGCACTTGATGCCGCTACGACGGCACTCGCCACCAGACCCGAGGGCAATACCTGTGTCACCGACAGGCCTCAGCAAACTGCGCTGCGCCCGGCTGCGCCGCGCTGGCGATCACCACTACGCCAACCCCAGCTTCTCAACCACCGCGACTGGGTCAACGGGTACCGGAGACACCTTCGGCATGTCTTTGAGCGCGGTGTCGGGGTCCTTCAGGCCGTTGCCGGTGACCGTGCACACCACGGTTGACCCGCGGGCCACCCACCCGTCGTCGATGGCCTTGAGCAGACCGGCGATGCTGGCCGCCGAGGCGGGCTCGACGAACACCCCCTCGGCGCGCGCGACCAGGTGATAGGCGGCAAGGATTTCCTCATCAGTCGCCGCCAGGAAGCGCCCCTTGGACTGCTGCTGCGCCTCCACGGCCGACGTCCACGACGCCGGCGAGCCAATGCGAATCGCGGTGGCGATGGTCTCCGGGTGGTTCACCGGTTCGCCGAGAACCAACGGCGCCGCACCCGCGGCTTGGGTGCCCAACATGCGAGGCAACTTCTCGATAATGCCGTCTCGGTGATACTCGGTGTATCCCTTCCAGTACGCGGTGATGTTGCCCGCGTTACCGACTGGAAGTGCGTGCACATCCGGTGCGACGCCAAGCGCGTCGACGATCTCGAACGCCGCGGTCTTCTGGCCCTCGATACGCACCGGGTTCACGGAGTTGACCAATGAGATGGTCGGGAAGTCGGCAGCCATCTTGCGCGCCAGTTCCAGACAGTCGTCGAAGTTGCCGTCAATCTGGATGATCTTGGCCCCGTGCATGACCGCCTGAGCCAGCTTGCCCATCGCAATCTTGCCCTGCGGGATCAGCACCGCACAGGTGATTCCAGCACGGGCGGCGTAAGCCGCCGCCGACGCCGACGTGTTCCCGGTCGATGCGCACAACACGGCCTGTTGCCCACGCGCCAGCGCGTCGGTCACCGCCATGGTCATGCCCCGGTCCTTGAAGGATCCGGTGGGGTTGAGGCCCTCGACCTTGAGGTGGATCGTGCACCCGGTCTGCTTGGAGAGCCGGGGAGCCGCGATCAGCGGAGTACCGCCCTCGAGCAGGGTGACAGGAGCCCAGTCATCGGCCACCGGGAGGCGGTCCCGGTACGCCGCGATCAAACCGGGCCAGGGCTTGTGGACCGCGGTCGGCGAGGCGCTCACAGGTCGTTGCCTTCCAGTCGCAGCACGCTGGCCACATTTTCGACGACGTCCAAGTCCGCAAGCGCTTCAACGGTTTCCGAAAGTGCGGCATCGGTAGCCAGGTGGGTGACCACCACGATCCGGGCCCCGATGCGTTGGCCGTCTTGGTCCACGACCCCTTCTTGACGCACCTCGGCGATGCTTACGTCGCGCTTGGCGAACTCGGCCGCTACCGCCGACAACACACCCGCCTTATCGGCGACATTCATGCTGACGTAATAGCGCGTAGAGATGAAACCCATTGGTGCCACCGGTAGTTGAGCATATTTGGATTCGCGTGGGCCACGGCTGCCGAGGACCCGGTTGCGCGCGGCCATCACCAGGTCGCCGGTCACCGCCGAGGCGGTTGGCGCCCCACCGGCGCCCTGACCGTAGAACATCAATCGCCCAGCGGCCTCGGCCTCGACCACCACGGCATTGAACGCACCATTGACCGTGGCCAACGGGTGCGACAGCGGCACCAACGCCGGATACACCCGGGCCGAGACCCGTTGCTGACCTTCGTCAGTGGTGAGGCGCTCACAAATCGACAGCAGCTTGATGGTGCAGCCCAGAGCGCGGGCCGAGGCGAAGTCCGCGGGCGTGATCTTGGTGATGCCCTCGCGGTAGACGTCATCCGCGGTCACCCGGGTATGGAACGCGATCGAGGCCAGGATCGCAGCTTTGGCCGCGGCATCAAAGCCCTCGACATCTGCGGTGGGATCGGCTTCGGCATAGCCGAGCGCGCCCGCATCGGCCAGCGCTTTCGCGTAGTCGGCCCCGGTGCTGTCCATTTCGGACAGGATGTAGTTGGTGGTGCCGTTGACGATGCCGGCCACCCGCAACACCGTGTCGCCGGCCAGCGACTGGGTCAACGGACGGATGACGGGAATGGCGCCGGCCACCGCGGCTTCGAAATAGAGATCGACATGTGCGCTTTCGGCCGCCTGCGCCAGTTCACCAGTAGAGGTGGACAGCAACGCCTTGTTGGCGGTCACGACGGATTTGCCGTGCTCGAGCGCGGTCAGGATCGCCTTGCGTGACGGCTCCACCGGACCCATCACTTCGACGACGATGTCGACGTCCTCACGCGAAACGAGCTTCTCAATGTCGTCGGTCAGTAGGTCGATGGGTACACCGCGGTCGTCCGCAACTCGACGCACTCCGACGCCGCGCAGCACCAGTGGGGCGCCGACACGGGCCGCGAGATCATCAGCGCTTTCCTCGATGATGCGGACAACTTCACTACCAACGTTGCCCAATCCGAGCACCGCTACACCGACCGGCTTTACGTCACCGGACACGGGTTACCTCACCTCCAGACTCAAAAGATCATCAACCGTCTCGCGGCGCAGGACCAGACGCGCCTTACCCGCGCGCACCGCCACCACCGCGGGACGGCCAATCATGTTGTAACGACTCGACAGCGAATAGCAGTAGGCACCGGTCGCAGCCACGGCCACCAAGTCGCCCGGCTGCAGGTCGTCGGGCACCCACGTGTCACGCACGATGATATCGCCACTTTCGCAGTGTTTTCCGACCACGCGAGCCAGCATCGCCGGCGCATCACTGACGCGCGAGACCAACCGGACGTCGTACTGAGCGTCATAGAGCGCGGTGCGGATGTTGTCACTCATGCCGCCATCCACGCTGACGTAGCGCCGGTTCGCCGTGGCGCTCACGTCAACGTCCTTGACCGTGCCGACTTCGTACAGCGTGATGGTGCCCGGTCCGGCGATGGCACGTCCGGGCTCGACCACCAACCTGGGCGCGGGCAGGCCCACGGCCGCCGACTCATTGCTCACGATCGCGCCCAGCTTGTCGGCCAACTCCCCTACCGGCGGCGGGGCGTCGGATGACAGATACGAGATACCCAGGCCGCCGCCAAGATCGACCGTCGCAAGCTGCGCGGTCTTTTCCGAACCGAATTCAGCGACCACCTCGCGCAGCAGGCCGATGACACGGTGGGCGGCCAGTTCAAAACCATCCACATCGAAGATCTGGGAACCGATGTGGCTGTGCAGTCCGACCAGCCGCAAGTGGTCGGTCGCAAAGACCCGGCGCACCGCTGCCATCGCCGCGCCGCTGGAGATCGAGAGCCCGAACTTCTGGTCTTCGTGCGCGGTGGAGATGAACTCGTGGGTGTGCGCCTCGACCCCGACGGTGAGACGCACAAAGACGTCCTGGACGATGCCCGCCTCACCCGCGATGGCGTCGAGACGCTCGATCTCGATCATCGAGTCCAGCACGATGTGACCGACGCCGGCTTTGACCGCGGTCGTCAACTCTGCGACCGACTTGTTGTTGCCGTGCAGGGTAATCCGCTCCGGCGGAAAATTGGCGTGCAGTGCGACTGCCAACTCTCCACCGGTGGATACGTCGATCGAGAGTCCCTCTTCGTTCACCCAGCGCGCGATCTCGCTGCACAGGAAGGCCTTGGCCGCGTAGTTGACGTTGTGGCCACCGCCGAATGCCGCCGCGATCTCTTGGCACCGCGAGCGAAAGTCGTCTTCATCGATGACAAACAGCGGCGTCCCGTATTCCCGGGCCAGCTCGGTAAGCGGTACCCCGGCAATCCGGGCACAACCCTGTTCATCACGGGCTGTGTTACGCGGCCAGACATTCGGCGCCAGGTACAACAGCTCTTCGGCAGACTGCGGCCGCTGCGGGCTTTCCGGGTGGCGGCTCTCTTCGGCGTGCCGAGGGCCGGCTGGGTGGACGTTCACATTCTCTCCGGGGCAGTCACTCCGAGAATTCCCAGACCGTTGGCGATGGCTTGCCGCGTGGCCTGACACAGGGCCAAGCGCGCGGTATGCAGCTGCGTGGGCTCCTCGTCTCCCTGCGGCAAGACCCGGCAGGAATCGTAGAACCGGTGGTAGTCACCGGCCAGGTCCTCCAGGTAGCGGCACACCCGGTGCGGCTCCCGCAGTGAGGCAGCGGCCTTGAGCATCCGCGGGAAATCGCCGAGGGTGCGCAGCAGCACGCCCTCCTTCTCGTGGCTGAGCAGCTCGAGATGGTCGGTGTCCGGGATCAACCCGAGTTCGGCCGCGTTGCGGGCCAGCGCCGAGAGCCGGGCATGCGCGTACTGCACGTAGTAGACCGGGTTCTCATTCGACGCCGAGGACCACAGCGCCAGGTCGATGTCGATGGGAGTGTCCACCGAGGAGCGGATCAGGCTGTAGCGCGCCGCGTCCACGCCGATCGCCTCGACCAGATCGTCGAGGGTGATCACGGTGCCGGCGCGCTTGCTCATCCGGACCGGCTGACCGTCACGGACCAGGTTGACCATCTGTCCGATCAGCACTTCGACGGTGGCCGGATCCTCGCCGAAGGCAGCTGCGGCGGCCTTGAGCCGGGCGATGTAGCCGTGGTGATCGGCGCCGAGCATGTAGATGCACAGATCGAAGCCACGTTCCCGCTTGTCCAGGTAATACGCGAGGTCACCGGCGATATAGGCCGGCTTGCCGTCACTCTTGATCACGACACGGTCCTTGTCGTCACCAAAAGAACTGCTGCGCAACCACGTTGCGCCATCTTTTTCGTAGATGTTGCCGGTCTCACGCAGCCGCGCGACGGCCTGATCAACCCGCCCCGTGCTGTGCATCGAGTCTTCGTGGGTATAGACGTCGAAATCCGTGCCGAACTCGTGCAGGGACTCTTTGATGTGGCTGAACATCAGGTCGACGCCGATCTCACGGAACGTCTCGTGCATCTGGGCGTCGGGCAGGCTCAGCGCGTCGGGCGCCTTTTGCAGCACCCGCGCGGCGATGTCGTTGATGTAGGTACCCGCGTAGCCATCGTCGGGAGTCGGCTCACCCTTGGCGGCAGCAATCAGGGAGTTGGCGAATCGGTCGATCTGGGCGCCGTGGTCGTTGAAATAGTATTCGCGCACCACGTCGGCGCCCTGCGTGGACAGCAGCCGGCCCAGGGCGTCGCCAACCGCGGCCCAGCGGGTCCCCCCGATGTGGATGGGTCCGGTCGGGTTGGCCGAAACAAATTCCAGGTTGACCTTGTGCGCGGCCATCAGCTCGGAGTGCCCGAAGCCCGAACCGGCGTCGATGATCGCGTTGACGATCTTGGCCTGCGCCGAGGTCTCGAGGCGCAGGTTGATGAAGCCCGGTCCGGCCACCTCGGCAGAGGCGATGCCGTCGGCCTTCGTCAGCGCCTCGGCGATCCATCCGGCCAGCTCACGAGGGTTAGCACCGACCTTCTTGGCGAGTTGCAGGGCCACATTGCTGGCGTAGTCGCCGTGCTCGGGATTGCGCGGCCGCTCCACCACGACGGTCTGAGGCAGAGCAGACGTGTCGAGGGCATGTTCGCTCAACACCGCGGTAGCGGTGGTTTTGAGCAGCTCAGCCAGGTCGGCGGGGGTCACGATCGTCCATCGTATGGTCTGAGGTGCTCGCACCCCGAATCCATAGCGGTGGCAACGCAGTCACCGCGATGCGCTAGTCTGGCGGAGCTTGTTCATGCCCTATGGCGCAGCGCGAAGCAATATGCAGTCGATGCGCCCCCGTAGCTCAGGGGATAGAGCGTCTGCCTCCGGAGCAGAAGGCCGCAGGTTCGAATCCTGCCGGGGGCACCACGGGCTTAGGCAACTAGAAGCCGTTTTCGGCCGCCCGCCTAAACATCGAGCGCCCCGGCGTGCACTTCGGAATCCAATCCGTCTGGTTTCAGCAAGTGCAGCACTGGCGGAAGGCTCCAATGACGCACAACACCACCACCCCGACCGAGGCGCACACCGCGCTCAACAACGCTCTGCAGCACCGACGGCACGCGAGCCGTTGCGCCGCCCTGGTGTGCTCGGTGTCCGGCGGCTACGACTTGGCCTACCGGACGAGTACGGAGCCGTCCTCGCGGCCGCTGCGACACGCGAAAGACCGCCAACCTGCGGGAAGAGTGCTGTGGCCCGCCGCGGATGGGCAGCGTTCACCGGAGCCGCAATCGCGGGCGCGGCGTGGGTGCTGCTGCACGCTGACCCGGTCGCGTTCAACCCGGCCGTCGTCGGCTGGCCCCGCAGACTGGGCGCTACTCGGCGTTGCCGGATCAGGAGCAGGATTGATCAACTGTGCCACCAAATAGCACCACATACCTCGTCATCGCAGTCGCGGTCGTCGCCGCATGCCTAGCCGGCGCCATCGCAGGGTTCACCCGACTTCGGCCAGGCGTGCTGCACGCGCGTCGCTACGTCGCAATCATGGGTTTTGCCTGGCTTCTACTGGCTGTCAGTGCAATCGCCAACGCAATACGGGGATCGCTGTGGGGGACCGTTGGCAGCCTTGTGCTACTGGTCCTAATCCCCACAGCGGTGTACTCGAAGCTACGTAACAATTCCCCAAGCTAGAGCAGGTCACCAGCGCCAGAAGGCCATCCCGACCGGCGACCGCACCCGAGAGCACTTTGTTGCCGCAGCCGGTGCGCACCGGGCGCCACCCTGACATTCGACGACACAGAAGCCGTCTCGAGACATCAGCACGCGCCGGGCTAGATAAACACGTACGGACGCCCATTCACCAGCGAATAGAGTCCGACAAACGCAATCAGCAAGAAAAATAGGGCACTGGACGCCACCTGAGCCAACGCGGTTGCCACATACTGGCCGCCGTACCGCCACAACAGATCCCAAGCCGATTTCACGCCCGCCGACAGGCCGGACAAAGCGTTGGAGACGGCGGTTCCCGCGGCGACCACGACAAGATGCGGGTTATCGAACAAAGCCTGCAACGAGACGGCGTTGGCGGCCTCCGCGCTGGCATACCCACCGGCGCTGGCGTTCACCTGCGCGGCAAACCGATCGTGAAAAGCCACCGCTTGGCTGGCCACCTTCTGATAGTCCTCGGCATGCCCGGAGAACAGGTGCGCGATGCCGGCCGACACTTCGTCGGCGGCCGCGGGCAGCAACTCGACCGTCGAGGCGGCCGCAGCCGCATGCGCCTCGCCCAGCAACACGCCAATCTTCGCGTAATCGTTGGCCGCGGCCGCCACCAGTTCCGGGGCCACCATTACATCTGACATATCGGCCCTCCCACCCAATCGTGGTTTGATCCATCGGCCAGGGGCCAGTATCACACCAAGCCGGCAGCCCAGCAGGCCCTTGCAGCAAACTTTTCTGCCCGATGACAGGCCAGCACCTCGGACCGGGTGTGGCCCTCGACGATGACGGCAGCGACAACCAGGAGAGCATTCGACACCCACCGGCAGTCACGCAATGACCCGATTCGGATGTCTTGAGGCACGCCATTCGCACCATGCGTGGCATGACCGCCATCACCCCTGATAGTGAAATCCGTAGGGCCTGATGCAGCGAGCGGGCGACGTGCGTGATTCGATCAGGGCGCTGTGCCAGCGGCGCGCAGGCATTCGGCTCCGACAGTGCGGTCCCCACCCGCCCCGTCCGATCAGCCCATTAGTACCCCCAACGTAGGGCCTTCGGACCCTCGTTAGGCCTGACCACGGATGCGTAGCATCGGCTCATCCGCGAGGCACACCGCGCCTCTTCCCGGCTTGAGGACCCGATCATGACAACGACACCAACCGAGTCCGCCTCCCCCGTCGAAGCACCCGCGATCGACAACCTACGCACCGCCGAAATCGACGCCATTGTTGATACCGCCGCTGAGGCGGCCCGCGCCTTCCGCAAGCTTGACCAGCAGCAGGTCGACGCGATCGTCGAGGCGATGGTGCGGGCCGGGGTGCGCGCGGCCGGCGAACTGGCCGGTGTGGCGATCGAGGAGACGGGCTTCGGCGTCTTCGAGGACAAGGTTGTCAAGAACTATGTGGCCACCGAATTCCTGCACGACTATCTGCGCGGCAAGAAATCGGTGGGCGTCATCGACGAGGACGTCGAGCACAACATCGTCTATGTGGCCGAACCGATCGGGGTGGTGCTCGGCATTACCCCGGTGACCAACCCGACCTCGACGGTGTTGTTCAAGGCGATCGTGGCCGCAAAGACCCGCAACGCCATTCTTTTCCGACCGTCACCGTATGCGGTGCGCTGCTGCGAACAAAGCATCGAGATCCTGCGCACCGCGGCCGAAGCGGCCGGGATGCCTCCCGGGGCGCTGCAGGTCATCCCCGATGCCGCTCACGAGGTGACGCACTACTTGTTCAAACACCCGAAGGTCGACTTCATCTGGGTGACCGGCGGGCCAAAGATCGTCGCGTTGGCGAACTCGGCAGGAAAGCCGGGGCTCAGTGTCGGTCCTGGGAATGCGCCGATCTACATTCACAAGACCGCAGACCTCAAGGGCGCGGTGGTCGACATACTCATCTCGAAAACGTTTGACTCATCGGTCATCTGCCCGGCCGAGCAGACCTGCATCATCGACGACGAGATCTACGACGAGATGATCGCCGAGTTCGAGCGGATGGGGGCCCAGTTGCTCACCGCCGACCAGGCGAAGGCGGTGGCCGAGTTCGCGTTTGGTTGTGGCGACAAGGTCTCCCTCGATGCGGTCGGGCAGAAGGCGCCAGAACTGGCCGCCCGGGCCGGATTCAGCGTGCCTCCCACGGTGAAAGTGCTGCTGGCGCAGTTGCCGTCGGACTTGGACGAACTCGCCGCCCACCCACTGGTGCAGGAGAAGCTGATGCCGGTGCTCGGGGTGGTGCGCGCGCGCAGTGTGCAGCACGGCATCGACGCCGCCGTCTTGGTCACCGAGCACGGCGGGTTGGGCCATACCTCGGCGATCTACGCCAACGACGACGACGTCATCGAGGCATACGGGTTGGCGGTTCGCACCGGCCGCATCCTGGTCAACGCGCCAACCGCGGTCGGAGCGCTCGGCGGGGTCTACAACAATCTGACACCCACGTTCTCGCTGGGCTGTGGCACCTGGGGCGGATCGAGCACCACCGAGAACGTCAACTATCGCCAGTTGCTCAACATCAAGACGGTGTCGCGGCGGCGCACGCCGCCGCAATGGTTCCGCGTGCCGTCCAACACCTACTTCAACGAAGGGGCACTGGACAATCTGCGCGAGCTCGACTGCGAGACCGTCGTGGTGGTAACCGACGCACTGACCGAGGAGCGCTGCGTGGCAAGTTGCGCGCCCAGCACGTGCAGGTGTTCAGCGAAGTGACACCCGAGCCCGACGAGACGACCATCCGCCGCGGTGTCGCGCTCATGCAGCGGGTGCAGCCCGATCTGCTGATCGCCATCGGCGGCGGTTCGGTGCTCGACGCCGGCAAGGCGATGCGGCTGTTCTACGAGCACCCGGAGAAAAGCCTCGACGCTTTGACGATGCCCTTCCTCGACCCGCGCAAGCGGGTGGCTGACTATCCGACCGACCGTCATCGCATCCAACTCGTTGCTGTCCCAACGACATCGGGCACTGGGTCGGAAGTTTCGCCGGCGGCGGTGTTGACCGTTGGCGGGAAGAAGGAGACGCTCGTCGACTACAGCTTGGTCCCCGACCTGGCGATCGTGGACCCGGTGCTGACCTCGTCAATGCCGCAGAAGCTGACCGCGGACACCGGCATCGACGCGCTGACCCACGCGCGAGGCGATCGTGTCGATCTTCGCCTCGCCCTACACGGATGCGTTGTGCGCCCAGACGGTACGGCTGATCTTCGATGCCCTGCCCAGGGCGTACGACGATCCCGACGATCTGTCCGCCCGAACGAGCATGTCCAATGCGGCGACGCTTGCCGGCCTGGCCTTCTCGAATGCCTTCGTCGGGACCAATCATGCCCTCGCCCACGCCGTTGGTGCGAAATTCTCGGTCCCCCATGGCCGGGCGAACGGCATCTTCCTGCCGCACGTGCTGCGCTACAACGCAAGTCTGCCTACCAAGTTCATGCCCGCGCCTGGATATTCGGCGTACATCGCACCGGATAAATACGCGCAACTCGGCCAGCTGGTGTTTGGTGGCCATCTTCCCGACGACAGCCGCCAGCGATTGTTCGCAGGGGTCGACGATCTGCTGGACCGACTGGACATGCCGAGATCGCTGCGGGAATTCGGGGTTGACGAGCAGGGATTCCTGGCCGCGCTGCCGACGCTGGCGATGACCGCGTTCGAGGACCTCAGCAACCGCACCAACCCGCGGATGCCGCTGGTCAGCGAGATCACCGATTTGCTTCGGCTGGGCTACTACGGTGACACCGGCGTTGGGGAGCCGGCCCTGGCGCCGATCAAGCCCGGGGATGTTGATGGACGGTCCGTTTAGGCGGCGCCAATGATTCGTCATTGGCCACCGGTTCGCCGCGCAGGTTCAAACTCCACGAGATCTTCGGAGTCACCCGCAGATACGGCTGATCACCGGCTACCACCTCGGCGGTGCCGTACACACGCAGAAACCGGGGACTCCAGGGCTGCGTGGACACCAAATCGTCGATGACCAATGCGATCTTGTTGTTGCCGTCCAAGACGTTGTGGTGGCGCCGTGTCTTCGATGGCTCAAAGCCGCCGATGTTGATGTAGGTCCCATCGAACTCGAAACCGACCGGGACGACATCGGGTTGACCGTCATCGTCGACCGTCGCGATCCTGGCCAGCGGCTGGCTCTTCATGAATGCGACCTCATCATCACTGAAACTCATCGAAATGCCTTTCTGGACAGTGCAGAAATTACTTGGCCCGGAAAAGATCAACGGTCATGGCGCCACTAAGAGAGGCGGTTCGCGATGGTACCGTCATGGACGAACCACGGCCTGATCCGATAGGTCCTGGCTCCGCTGGTGTGCATGGGATCGGCGTCAGCGATCGCCTGGGCCTCGACCACCGAGCCGGCGCGGTAGATCAGCAATCCGTCGCCTTCGAAGTAATCGCCGCCGTCGGTCCACAACGGGCCGGCGGCAAAGAGCACGCCACGGTCTTCCAACTCCCGCAGGTAGCCGAGGTGATCCTCGATATACACTTGCACGGCGTCCAATCCCTGCGCCACCGAGGTGACCACGTAAAGCGTCAACCCAACCGGGCGGCCGAAATCCTGGATGACTTTGCGCGATTCGAGTCGGTCAGGCACGGTCGGCTCCATCTTGGCGTTCGCGCACGTCGAGGACGAAGGCGCGCACGGCCGCGCCAATCGCGTCCGGGGAGTCCTCTTGCAGGAAGTGACGGCCGGCGACCTTTACTTCGCGCTGGTTGGGCCACGAGCGCGCGAAGTCGAGCTCGCTGCCCCCTTCATGCAGGATTGCGCCCGGCTCCGCGACTATGAGAAGTTTCGGAATGTCGCTGCGCGATAAGAAGTCTGCATACTCCTGTACCATCGCCTGCACGTCAGCCGGCTCACCCTCGACCGGGATCTCACGGGCCCAGAGCAGCGTGGGGATGCGGCTCTGGGGCGTGGGGTAGGGCTTGCGATAGACGGCCATCTCCTCCTCGGTCAGCTGGCGTTGCACACCTCCAGGCACCACCTTCTCCACAAAGACGTTCTCCGCCAGAGCCATCCGCTCGCCCTGTTCGGTGCGCAGCGCCCGCATCAGGGGCTCATAGTCGGTGAAGCCCGCCCAGGTCCTGGGCTGCACGAGCGCATCCATGTAAGCGATACCGGCAATCTGCTCCGGATAGCGCAGCGCGCGGTAGAAACCCAGCGCCGAACCCCAGTCGTGCACCACCAACACCACGTTCTCGGTAATCCCGACGGCCTCGAACCACGCGTCGAGGTACCGGACATGGTCGGCGAACCGGTAGGAGAAGGTCGGAGAGGTGCCGGAGGCCCCCATGCCGATCAGGTCCGGCGCCAGGCATCGACCCACGTCGCTGAGATGCGGGATCACGTTGCGCCACAGGTAGGACGAAGTCGGGTTGCCGTGTAAGAAGACAATGGGATCGCCCTGCCCCACGTCGATATAGCTCATCGCGCTGTCGAGCACGTCGACCCGTTTCATCGGCCCGGTGACCGCTTCCCGAGGGGCTCCCCCGCTGCCCTGGCCGGCAGTCACGACTGCAGCTCCGACGACTGGGCGGGCAACACTGGAAGGTGCAACCGCGACGAGGAACGGATGGTGTTGCGGCTGCTGGTGCCGACACTGGCGTGCCGGAAGCTCATGATGGCCGGAGTTGCCGGGTCCTGGTCGTCGCTGGTGAGGATCAGCCGAATGCGGCAGCCGGCCTTGAACCGTCGAGCGTTGGCCACCAAAGGTATCCGGTAGACGACATCCTCACCGATGGGTACGGCCTCCATTTCGCGGCACGGCAGGATAGGCGCGCCGCGCCGGCTGGCCTTCTCATCGACGCGGCGCATGCTGGCCCGAAGCCACCCGGCTGTGACGTCGGATACGGTGCCGTCTCGGGCAACTTCGTGCAGCGTCGCGATCCACGCGGTGTCCATTGCGGTAGCCGCGGCAACGAGACGCAGTTCGATATCGCCGACTACATCAAGGTCCCGGGTAAGCGGCGCACTGGTCCAGGTGAGCATCGAGGGCGGATCGATCGCGCTGGCGGCGGCCCGATTCAAACCACCGCCGAGGACCAGGTACTCACGAGCGCCCGGCTCACCCTCGTCATCGCCGAGTTGCCCGTCAGCGCGCAGCGCAAATTCCCGGTAGACAACGCCGGGCGGCGGCCACGTCTCGGTGGTCCGCCATCCCTCGGCGCCGGGCAACACGTAGCGGATGGCCGGCCCGGCCAGGATCCCGGTGTCACGGCTCTTGAGCCAATGGTCAAACCACGCCAACGCCTCGAGATGAAGACTCTCCCACGGCCAGGTCAAGCCGAACTCGCCGAGCATCCCCATCCGGGTAGAGGGCCCGTCCGCCAACGCTTTCCACGCCGCGAAGGTAGACGGAAGGTGCAACGGGACGTTCTGCCAATCGCAACCCAGATATACCGGCACATCGATCCGGTCCAGCAGAGGATTGAGATCGCGTTCGTCCCACCACTCATCGCGGGTGGGATGCTCGACCGCCGCCGAGAGCCACAACTGGTCCCACGGGCGCGGATTGTGGTGAATCTTGGTCAATTGACGCAGCATGGTCAGGGCGGCTTCGCCGTTCATGGTCGCAAACTTCTGATGCAGCCGTGGGGTGTTGAGGACCCGCCGGACCAGCCCGACCAGCTTGCCCCGCCACAGCGCGTCGCTTCGTTCCGACGTAATACCCACCATCGTCAGAAACGGACTGACGAACGACGAGCTGAACAGGCCGTGGTGCACGGCAGCCTCGTAGAGGTCAGTGGTCGCCGCCACTGGGAAGATGGCCTTCAGATGCGGTGGCCGCTCCACGGCCGCCTCCAGCTGCGTCATGGCGAAGTAGCTGATGCCGATCATCCCCACGTTGCCGTCACACCAGGGCTGCGCGGCCGCCCACTCCACCAGATCGTGCATGTCACGGCGTTCGGTGGCGTCGAAGAACCCGAAGGTACCCCCCGAACCCCCGGTACCACGCACGTTCGCGATCACGTGGACATAGCCCCGAGGCACCCAGAAATCGGTGACGCCGGCCTCGATGAACCCCATCGGGGCACCGAGATCTTGGATTTGCCGCGGATACGGCGAGACGGCGATCAAGGCGGGAAAACGGCCCTGCGCATCGGGCCGGTGCACATCGGCCAGCCACACGGTGCCATCCCGCACCGGGATCGCAACATTGTTCTCCTGCATCGTGTTGCATTGCGGCTCACTAAGATTGGCGTATTCACGGCCGGTTGTCTGCGGCCCGTTGAGTTGCCGCTCACCCTTGCCCAAGCCGGATGCTTTTTCTAACCGACGAGCACTGCTCTGCACGGCCATGAGGCCTCCCGCCCTGCGGCTTTAGTTTCATCGCTCGTTGAGACTATGACCGCAGTACTTGCGGGATAATTTCAACGCAAGTGGTAACTTTGTTTGTCGTCGGCCGGCACTGCCGCGCCGTGGGCAGGGGCAGATTCACGATGGGTGGCAGACGGGTGAAGCCGGGTCCGCGCGACGAGAAGGGCGTACTCGCCGCCCAGATCCTTTCCGTAGCTCGGGATTCCTTCGCTGAAAACGGTTCGGCTGGAACCACTGTCCGCTCGGTTGCGCGGACCGCCGACGTCGACCCTTCGCTGATCTATCACTATTTCGGTTCAAAGGAAGGGCTGCTCGACGCAGCGACCACGCCACCGCAACGGTGGCTCGACACGGTCGCCGAGACATGGACCACCCCGAAGGCCGACCTGGGCCGCCGGCTCTTGCAGACCCTCCTGGATAGCTGGGCAGACGACGAGATCGGCCCGTCACTGCGGGCCATTTTGTTGACGGCTGCGCATGAGGACGCCACCCGCCTGAAGTTGCGACGCATTGTCGAGAGTTCTTTGATCGGAGTGTCGCAGCTCGACACCGACGAAGATGACCGCCTCACGCGAAGCGGGCTGATCGCCAGTCAATTGATCGGCCTGGCCATGACCCGGTACGTCTGGCAGATCGAGCCAATCGCGTCAATGAGCGATTCCGAAGTCCTCGCGGCGATAACGCCGAACCTGCAGCGCTATATCGACGGCGACCTGCATCCCACGAAGAAGTCGCCCGCCCAACGTCCTCGACGCACACGCAGACCGTGAGTCGCGCGACTAGATCAAAGCCACTTGCCCGGTAAGCACCTGGGTCACCGCCTCGATCATGGCCACAAGAAGCGTGGCGGCGACAGCGCTGAGCAAAATGAAGCCCAGCAGGGCGGGATACAGACTCTCGGGAGCCGAGGTGAGCAGTCCCATCAGCACCGTGCCGGTGACTCGGACTATCTGGGCCTCCACGGCGGTCCCGAACGAACGCACCATCGTCTTCAACCCGTCCAACAGTGAGGCCAGCGCCGCATCAATGCCGAAATACGAGGTCGCGCTCGCCGTAAGGTTCTGAACGAACTGCTCATGAAATGCGGCCGCCTGCCCGGCCAGCGTCTGATAGTCCTGGGCGTGGGCGGAGAACAGTTGCGCGATCCCCACCGACACCTCGTCGCCGGCGGCGGGCAGCACCGCAGCGGTTGGGGCCGCCGCCAGGTGCGCCGCACTCAGTGTCGAACCGATAGTCGCCAAATCCGTTGCCGCCGCGGCCATCAACTCCGGCTCTGCTATCACAAACGACATTCCGACCTCCCGGCAAACCAGACAGCCCAGCCATGGGCCGCCGATCCGTCACCGAAATCGTAGGCCGGATTTCGACCACAACGTGGGAAAATCGAATTTCACCTGACCCGCACGAACGCAAGATTGAATTTCAGTCGTATTGATGTTGCGCGTCAAAGCCCTCGGCCAACGCGGTGCGAAACGCCACCACCGCCGGGTGGGCGGTGCGTGATGTACGGGTCAACGTAAACAACTGGCGTTTCGGCGAAGCGGGCAACGGGGCAAGCCGCACCCCGCGCATCCGGTCTTGGCCGAGCAGGGCGGGCAAGATGGCAACCGCGAGCCCTGCCTGCACCATCTGCAGATGCACCAGCAGATCCACTCCGTCGAAGCGCACATCCGGTTCGAAACCGGCGGCGCGACACACGCTGCGCGCCCACCGGCCGGGCACAGTGGGTTCTGGGTCCAGGGCCCACGACGCGTATTCCAGGTCGGACAGCGTCGTCGCGTCGCTCCAGGGCCCGATCCTTGGCATCGCGAGAAACAGCTCGTCAGTTCGCAGGTCCACGCGATCCAGACTCGGGCTCGGCGGCAGCGGCCCGCCCGGATACTCCTCCCCCAGCACCACATCGAAGGTGCCGGCCAGCAGACCCGAAATCGCCCCATCAGCCTCGCGCTGCGCGACTTCGACGCGCAGGTCGGGGTAATCGCGAGCCAGCGCATCAAGCACCCTGGGCAGCAGTGAGAGCAGCAACGTCTGAAATGCCGCGACCCGCAACCGACCGGCTACCCGCCCTTGGCTGGCTGCCAGCAGGGCCTCGGCCCGCTCCAAGGTAGCGATCGCCAACCTGGTGTGCTCGACGAGCGCCTCACCCGCATCGGTCAGCCGCACGCCCCGGCCCACGGGTTCGATCAGGGCCATCCCGCATTCGCGCTCGAGCTGCGCCAGCTGCTGTGAGACCGCCGATGGACTGTATGAAAGCGCCTTCGCCACCGCGGCCAGCGTGCCCCGTCGCTGCAGTTCGTGCAGCACGACCACCCGCTGCAAATTCAACATCCGCCGACCCCATATTCATCACATTTGCTTACTAGATTAGATCAGAATCATTCGTTGGACTATTCAATCTGGGCCTGACAGGCTCATTGCATGGCGTCACGCACACCGTTGCCCGTTCTCATGATCCTGGGATCGTGCATTTCACTACAGCTGGGGCGCGGCGATCGCGACGCCGCTGCTGGCGCACTTCGGCGCCGGGCTCACCACCGGCGTGCGACTGTTGTTTGCCGCCACCTTGCTGATGGCAATCCACCGGCCCCGCGCGTTCGGCTGGGACCGACAACAGTGGAGATCAGCAGCGCTGTTTGCGGTGGCATTGGCGGGCATGAACGGCTTCTTCTTTGCCGCGATCGCCCGCATCCCGCTCGGTGTCGCAGTCACCATCGAGTTCGCTGGACCGCTGATGCTCGCGGCGGCATTCTCCCGCCGCCCACGCGACCTCGGCTGCGTGATGGCGGCCGCGGCCGCCATCGTGGTCCTCGGTTGGGACGGCTCGAAATCCGCAGCGCTGAGTCCCGATCTGGCGGGCGTAGCCTTCGCCCTCGTCGCGGCATGCTTCTGGGCGCTCTACATCTTGGCCGGCAAACGCATCACCGGTCAGCAAACGGGTCACGGAGCCCTTTCCGTCAGCAAGTTCATTGCAGCCATTGTGGTGCTGCCCTTCGGGATACCCGCCGTACCCACATTGACCGGGCAACCAGAGAAGCTGATCCCCCTGCTGGGGGTCGCGGTGCTGTCGTCGATGCTTCCGTACTCGTTGGAATTCGCGGCGATGCGCCGCTTCAGCGCCCACACATTCGGCGTGCTGCTCAGTCTCGAACCCGTGGTCGCCGGGCTCGCAGGCTGGATATTGCTGGGCCAGACGCTCAGCTGGGTCCGGGGGCTGGCGATGGTTGTGGTTGTCGCCGCATCCATCATCTGCACCCTCAGCCAGCCATCGCCCGCCTCGGAGCCATCTTCCGCGAAGGAACGGACCCCAACACGCGATCGAGCGCAAGGCAGCGCTGTGGGCCGCCCGCTCGCCCGGGTTCGCAACGGGCTTCAAACGGCACAGCGCCGCGAGCCCGTGGCCGGGCGAGAGGGTGTTCCGTCGCCTGCCGCCGAATGGCTGGACGCCGATGTATCCCTAGGAGATTCGGGGCGCTTTGGTGACAAGATCGCCCGAATAAGCCACCGCGCCAACCCAGTCGACGGCGGCCGCGGCGAGAAGGCACCCATTCGGTCGGCGGCCCAGGTTGGACCCCACTTCGGTGCAACCGGCTCAGCCACTAATCATTCGGCCACAGATGTGCCACGTTGGGCAGATGAGCACCATTCGCCTGCTACCCACGTCACGTCTCAAAGCATTCTCCGACGGCGTGTACGCCATCGTCATCACCCTGCTCGTCCTGGACCTGAAGGTGCCGGAATCCAGCAATGACCTTGGCGGGGCGCTGCTGCGGTCCTGGCCGGCCTTTCTCGCCTATCTGGTCAGCTTCGTGTTCATCGGCAGCTCGTGGCTCGCGCACACCAGATTGACCGTTGCGCTGGTGACCGCGGACGAGGTGTTCAACACGATGAACTTGTTGTTGCTGCTCCTGGTCACATTCCTGCCATTCAGCTCCGCCCTGATGTCCCACTATCTCGTCGGACCGGGGCAGCGGCTGGCGGTCGGTTTGTTCGGCGTGAACGTGACGCTGGCGACAGCGGCAAGCGCCGTCCTGGCCAGCTACGGCCGCTACAAGAGCGAGCTGTCCAGCGCGAAGGATCGCGCGACGCTGGCCGAAATTGCCCAGTCGCGTTGGATGTTCAGCGCACTGATGGGTCTATCGGTAGTGGTGGTGCTGCTGCTGCCGAGCGTGGCCGTGGCGTTTTACCTCTTGCTCTCGGCGCTGATGCTGATGCGCCCGCTGCGCATCTTGACGCTCGGCGGCCGACGGCAGGACGATACCGGCGAAAACGGTGCCTAGGCCCCGGCGTCCGGGTCACTGCCATCGCCGCCGTGAGCGGTCCTGGCTGGGCTGGTCGATGGACCCGTCATCATCGACGCGGTAGGGACATCCTCTCGCCGCAACGGCCAAAATGCCACGTTCAGACGCACCTGAATAAACTAAGCTGACGCCACCATGTTGGCCAATGAGACAGTGTGGACTAGGCGGACTCGGTGGTGAAGACGGTGACGCGTCACGACGGCTCGTTATTGGAAAGCCCGGCCTACGGTTCCTGGCTGCTCGGGGATCTGAACGAAAGCCAGCGCGACCGTCGGATCCGCATCCAAGGCATGTTGACCGCTGTCATTGCGGCCACCAACGTCATTGGAATCTGCGTCGGATTGGTACTGGCGACCGTGGCCGCGCCGGCACCACACGTGTTGTCAGACGCCCCCTTGTGGATCACCTTCGCGGTCATGCCGGCCTACGTCGTGATTGCATTTGCCCTTGGCGGCTATTGGATTACCCGGCGAACCACGCAAATGTTGCGCTGGGCAATCGAGAGACGAGAACCCAGCCCCACCGACCAGCGCAATACGCTACTGGCCCCATTTCGGTTTGCCATCTTTCATCTCCTGGTGTGGGGAACCTTCACCATCCTGCTGACCGCCCTCTACGGCATGGCCAACAGCATGTTCATCCCGAGATTCCTTTTCGCACTGAGCTTTTGCGGTCTTGGTGTCACCACCGCCAGCTATATGTTCACCGAGTTCGCGCTACGCCCGGTGGCAGCCATGGCGTTAGCGGCAGGCCCACCGCTGCTACGTTGGGCCCCGGGGATCAGGGGTCGAACGATAGTCGTCTGGCTCACCGGTTCGGGCGTACCGCTGATTGGCATGGCCCTGGTGGTGATCTTCGATGAATCACTATGGCAAATAAGCCAAGCCGAGTTTTCGATATCGGTCGTGATCGTATCGTCGGCAATGCTGGCGCTTGGCTTGCTGCTGATGTGGATCCTGTCCTGGCTCACCACGACACCGGTCAAGGTGGTGTGCGCGGCACTCAAGCGCGTCGAGATGGGCGATCTGCCGGGCGATTTGGTGGTGTTCGACGGAACCGAACTTGGCCAGCTGCAGCGCGGTTTCAACGCCATGGTCGCCGGGCTGCGCGAGCGTGAACGGGTACGCGATCTGTTCGGCAGGCACGTCGGGCGGGAAGTCGCTGCCGCTGCCGAACGCGAACGCCCCAAGCTGGGCGGGGAGGATCGCCACATCGCGGTCGTCTTCATCGATATCGTCGGCTCCACGCGGCTGGTGACCACTCAGCCTCCCGCCGAAGTGGTCAAACTACTCAACCGGTTCTTCGCGATCGTGGTCGATGAAGTGGACCGCCACCGCGGCCTGGTGAACAAGTTCCTGGGTGACGCCGCACTGGCGATCTTCGGCGCCCCGAACCGTCTCGAGCAGCCAGAAGACCAGGCGCTGGCCGCCGCGCGTGCCATCGCCCGCCGGCTGGCCGCCGAAGTTCCCGAATGCCAGGCCGGGATCGGGGTGGCGGCAGGTCAAGCCGTCGCCGGCAATGTCGGCGCCAACGAGCGGTTCGAGTACACAGCGATCGGCGAGCCGGTGAACGAGGCGGCCCGACTCTGTGAACTGGCCAAATCGTTCCCCGGCCGGCTACTGGCATCGGCGGAAACACTTGCCGGAGCCAGCGAAAGCGTCAGCGCCCAATGGTGTTTGGGCGACTCGACGCTGCTGCGTGGACTCGGCCAGCCCACGCGGTTAGCGACGCCGATCGAAACCGCCGAGCTAGACGAGTAGTCGCGCTCAGCGACCACGCCCCGATTCCAGCATTACGGGCTCATCCTGCCTGTCCACCCGATGTCTCGATCTCGACAAGAAGTTATTGAGGATTCGTAAAGACGCCGCGCTGATTCTGAGGTCAAGCCAAAGAGCTAACCAATCAAATCAGCAAAGGAGTCCAAAATGTTCACTCGCCGCTTCGCCGCCTCCCTGGCCGGAACCACCCTGACCGCTGCCAGCCTGGGCCTGGCCGCACTCGGCTTCGCCGCCACCGCCACCGCCACCGCAGGCTCAACCGACGACGCCTTCCTGGCCCAGATCCAAGCCGACGGGATCACACCGCCCAGCGCGGCACGCGCCATCAGCGACGCACACGCCGTCTGCACCGCGCTCGACGAAGGCAACTCACCCACCACGGTCATCAACGCGGTCGCCGAGTCGACCGGTCTGAGCTCCAAGGGCGCCAAGACGTTCGCGATTGACGCCGCTTCGGCATACTGCCCCGAATACGTCACCTCGAGCTAGCAACAACCACAGTGTGGGGACCCCGGACGACGGGTCCCCACATTCGTCTGCGCCGTCGACCGCAATCCCAACCTCCACCCGCCCAGCGAGCCGGCCGTCACCGTGGGCCGTGCCCCGATTCCAGACCGGGGCACTTTCGCGAAACGAACTGCCGGTGCGCCCCCTCGCTTGCGGCCATATGACTCCGGCAAACCTTCCACGTGAGCTATCGGACGGGTGCATGCTGGATCGGTGAGCGCAAATAGCCTGATCAGCCGCCGCAAAGCGATACTGGACTACCTGCAGGACACGGTCTGGGTGCTACCGCTAGTCGGCGTGGTGGCCGGCCTGGGATCCGGCGCCATCCTGTCCCTGATTCCCGTCAAGCCTGACTCACTGATCGACAAGTTGATGTTCCAGGGCACGGCCGGCGATGCCCGCGGCGTACTGATCGTGGTGTCCGCCACGATGATTACCACCACCGGAATCGTCTTCTCGCTGACGGTCCTGTCGCTGCAGATCGCATCGAGCCAATTTTCGGTGCGGTTGCTGCGCACCTTCCTGCGGGACATGCCCAACCAAATGGTGCTGGCAATCTTCGCCTGCACCTTCGCCTACAGCACCGGCGGGCTGCACACCGTCGGCCAGCACGCCGACGGGAGCGCGTTCCTTCCCAAGGTCGCGGTCACCGGGTCACTGGCGCTGGCATTCCTCAGTATCGGGGCGCTGATCTACTTCCTGCACCACCTCATGCATTCGATCCAGCTGGACACGATCATGGACAACGTCGGGCAGCGAACACTGGGGCTGATTGACGACTTGTATCCCCGCCCGGACACCCCGGATCGGCGAAGGGAAACACCGCCAACCCCTCCCGCTGAGGCGGTTGCACTGCTGGCCCCGCAATCGGGCTATCTGCAGATCGTCGACACCCACGACATTGTGGCGGCCGCGGCGGCCAGTGGGCACACGGTGCTGCTGGTCACTTTCGTCGGCGACTACGTCACCGCCGGGGGCCTGTTGGGTTGGTGCTGGCGCCGCAGCAGCCCGCCGAGCCCGGCGGGGTCGAACTTTCAGCAGGACTGCCTGCGCCACCTGCACATCGGCTACGAACGCACCCTGCAACAGGACGTTCGGTTTGGCCTGCGCCAGCTGGTTGACATCGCGCTGCGAGCCCTGTCTCCAGCGGTCAACGACCCGTACACGGCAATTCAAGTCGTGCATCACCTTTCGGCCGTGGAGTCGGTGCTGGCGTCCCGTGCGCTGCGAGACACGGTGCGCCGCGATCGCGCCGGGGAGCTGCTGCTGTGGCTGGCCAGACCGGATTTTGCCGCCTATCTGCACGTCGGATGTTCTCAGATCCGCCGCTACGGGGTGCGTGAACCGCTGGTGCTGACGGCGCTGCTACAGCTGTTGAGCGCCGTCGCCCAAAACTGCGCGGACCCCGCGCGCCGGGCCGCCGTGCAGACCCAGATCGCCCTGGTGGTGCGGGCGGCCCAACGTGAATTCGCCGACGAATCCGACCGGGCCATGGTGCTCGGCGCAGCCGCCCGGGCAACCGAGGTCGTCGACAGACCTGGGACCTTAGCGCCGCCGTCCTCCGCGTTCGGCCAAGTGGCCGCCGCTCGGGCGGCAGCGTCGACGGTCGCGCCAGCCAACGCAGCGTCGTTGGCCAGAGACCCCAGAGACCTGGGCCGCCACAGCGCGGTGCCTCCGGCCGGCCGCTCCTAGGCTGACCAACCCCCGATCGGATCAGCGGGGGATCTTGGCGCTACCCAACCGGCGCCCAGTCGCTCCACGAGTTGCCGGAGTCGAGCGCGACCAACGATGACCGGTCCACGTTGACGATCTCGCGGAAATGGTCTTGCCACCCCCACCACGCGCTGACGAAGAACACATGATCAAACCAGCTGAGCTGGTAATCGGGGGGAATCACTTCGCCCTTGTTCTCCGGGGCAAACACCGCGATGGCCAACAGCCCCAGGATGGCAGTTTTCGGTAGCTGGATCTTCCCGTCACTGGCGACCCGTAGTGCCGCACTCCCGTTCACGTACGGAGATACTTCGAACCCGGTAGCCGATTCCTCATCGTGTCCGTGCAACCAACGGTGAATCCCGTACAGGACGTCCGCGATGTCAGGGCGCATCTCGGGCGTCAGGTCCGATCTCACCGCAACCGGAAAGCGCGTATTTTCCAGGTCGAGCCCGGGGGTGGCCATCACACCGTAAATGTCGACCGCATCTCGGATCACCCGCCGAAAGCGCGTGCCGGCGCCGAGCGAGGGATAGCGCTTCCTGCTGGTGTCATCCACGGCGTTACATGCGTGAAGCATCGCCACATCCCACATTTTGCGGTCCCACTGTTCGAGCGACTGCTTGACTGATGCACCGACGGTCATGCCGAAAAGGGTATCGGCCGCCGGCAGTTACCCCGATATTGCACCCACCCCACGCCCATTACCGTGTCGCCGCTGATGGCGAATCACTGCCCACACCGATGGGCAGCGACGTCCTCACGATCCAGCGGGAAGCGCCGCTACCGGCATTTGCACCGTGCCCTGGCAGGGGCCGCCGACAATGTCGGTGTGCCAGGTGCCGCGCAGCGACCCGTCCGGCTGAGGCGCGTAATAGGCCCACGACCTCGCCGGTGCCCACACTTTGGCAGCGCCTTCACCCATGTAGCAGTCCCATTGAAAGTCGAAGCGTTCCACCCACTTGGCCCCATCCCAGAAGTAGCGGGACGGCTGGGGCAAGGTCGGATTCTTCGGGGTAGGCCCGTTGGTGGCGGTGGCAACGCACTGTTCGGCCGAACAAGCGGTGACAAAGACGTAGTCGGCGCTAAACGTTGGTTCCATCTGGCTGGCGGCCATGCTGGTGCCGGCTTTTTGTTCGGCGTAGCGCACGAGCGAGTATTTCCCGTTCCACATGGGCATGGCGGCGTGTGCCGGAGTCGACGGTGGCGCGAACATCGCGGCCGCGATGCCGCCGAGCACCCCTAACACCTGAAGGCGAAGCCTCGATCGCGCACGCATCGTGTCCATGGTGCGGCTTGCAGGACGCGGTGCGATCTCAGCGGGGACACGATCGTGTGCAACAACTACGGCCGGATGGGTGGGGCACGCACGCGACAACTCCGATCGCGTTGGCGCAACGAGGTTGCGCTGCCAGCCCGCCAGACGCCGGCGGCAGGACTATCCCCGATGCAGCAGGAACATGCCGTAGGCGGCGATCGACTGGGAGTCGACGATCCCTCCGGTGCGGATCATCTGCTCGACTTCGTCGCGCGCAAACCACGCACTGCGCATGTCCTGTTCTTCGTGCTCGCGCTCCGACTCCCCCTCGGTTATTCCGGTAGCCAGGAACACCCAACCGCGCTGGCTGGTCAGTCCCGGGGCGGTATCGAGCTGACCGAGCGACACAAACGACGCCGCTCGTAGTCCGGTCTCCTCGCGCAGTTCGCGCGCCGCCAGCTCGGCCGGCTCGACGTCGGACAAGTCGGGAGCGGTCCCTTGCGGAAACTCCCACCGCCGCGCACCGACGGGATAGCGGAACTGCTCGACCAATCGGAATCGGTTCCCGTCGTGCGCGATCACAAGCGCATAGGCCGGTTTGTCCACCACGCCGTAGATGCCGGGACTGCCGTCCGGGCGGCGAATGTCGTCCTCACGGAGCACCATCCAGCGGTTGCGGTAGATCTCCCGGGAAGCGACGGGTTCGATGAAGGGCACACAGCCAGTATCACTACCGACACTCGTGGCGCCGGCAACCGCATCGGGTGGGCCCCAGGCGGGGTCGAGGACACACCATTGTCGCCGATCCGGCGGCGCCGGCAAACCCGTTGCGCCCGTCTCTCGGCGACGGTTGCGGTTGCGCAAACCGTGCGGGCTGGTTGAAATCTGTACGGTGCGCATAAGTGAGCGCGAACAGCGAACACCAACAAAGGTGGGTGTACCTATGCCGAACGATCCCGGACCACGGCGAGACCTGTGAGCATGCGGCGTCACATCATCGTCAGCGGCGACGACGCGCTAGCGAACACCATTGTCGAGGAGCTGAACAGCGCCGGCGTCACCATCCTCAAGCTGGCCAGCGACGAGCTCAATGACGCCCAGCTCGCTCAGGCCATCGCGGTCATCTGCGCCGGCGACGACGACGCGCGAAACCTCGAAATCGCATTGTTGGCAAGAAGAGCCGACCCGCACGTACGAGTGGTGGCCCGACTGGCCAACGATGTGCTGCGTGAGGCGATGGCCGCTGACAACGGTCCGGGAGCGATCCTTGACGTTGCCGACCTTGCCGCGCCATCGGTCGTCGAGGCGTGTCTGGCCCGCACCGTGCACCCGTTCGAGGCCGCCGGCATCGAGTTCGTCGTCTGGCGCGCGGAGGCGCCGCGGGATGCGACCCTGCGCGAGATCTACGGCGATCTGGCCCCGGTGGCGGTGGTCCGGGGAAAAAACTCGCCCACCCCCGGTGAGGTGTTGACCTGCCCGGGGCGCGACCTGCGGGTCCATGCCGGCGACGAGACGGCGATGGTCGGCACCGCCGAAGACTTGGCCGCCCGCGGCATCAAGGTTCCCCGACCGACCTCGACGCGTTTTCGTCTGCTGCGGCTTCGGCAGATCTCCGATGCGGCACGCGCGCTGCGCAACGACGTCAACCCGATGTTCTTCAAGGCTTTGGCCGCGATGACGACGCTGCTGACCGTATCGACGACCTTGTTGCGCTTTGCCTACCGCCACCCTCCGGGGATGACGTGGCTCGATGCGCTGTACTTCAGCACCGAGACCATCGCGACGGTGGGCTATGGCGACTTCAGCTTCTCCCACCAGCACCCCTGGCTGCGAGTATTCAGCATTACGTTGATGTTCGCCGGTGTGACCACCACCGCCATCCTGGTCGCATTCATCGCCGACCTGCTGCTGTCGCGCCGCTTCACCCGCTCGGCGGGCCGGCGGCGGGTACGCCAGCTGCGCAACCACGTGATCGTCGTCGGACTGGGTTCATTCGGCATCCGGGTGGTCAGGGATCTGATCGCCGCCGGTTACGACGTCGCGGTCATTGAGCTCGACGAGAACAGCCGCTTTCTGGAGTCGGCGGCCGAGCTGGACGTGCCCGTCATCTTCGGCGACGCGACGCTGCCGCAAACGCTGGAATCGGCTTGCATCGCCCACGCCCGCGCGATGGCGCTACTGACGCAAGACGACATGGTCAATATCGAGACCGGGATCGTGCTGCGGGAAATGTTGGGCGCGGTGAAAGCCAATCGTCGCGATATCCCGCTTGTCCTGCGCGTCTATGACCGTGAGCTGGGAGGCGCGGTTGCCCAGCGGTTTGACTTCGAGAGCGTGCGCTCCACTGTCGAATTGGCCGCGCCTGGTTCATTGGCGCCGCGATGGGGTTGCAGGTGCTGGGCACGTTCTCGGTAGGACAAAGCTCATTCATGGTGGGCGGGATGCACGCGTCAGCGCAAAGCGAACTCGATGGTCTGTCAATGCGTGAGCTTGTCACCGGAACCCGCGTCATTGCGATCACCCGCCCCGACGAGCCGCCACAGTTACATCCGCGCCGCGACACCCGGCTGCGGGCCGGAGACACCGCCTATCTCGTCGGCCCGTATCGCGAACTGTTGGCGACGTTGCGCAAGGGACAGCCTCCCCAGCAGCCCGCCAGCGGCGATGGGCACTGGCCAGAAGTGGCGACGGTCGACAACGTTGGCCCGCTGGACCGGCCGAACTGAACCGGCTCTCACCCCGATGCGCCGGTAGCGCCGGGAGTACCGGACAGCGTTCCGCCGGCCCCGCCAACCCCGCCGTCGCCGGGCGGCGCGCTGTTGCCGCCGGGCGCCCCGGCTCCACCGTCGCCGCCGTTGCCGATCAGCCTGGCATCGCCACCGCGCCCGCCGGACCCGCCAGTGCCACCGATCGTCCCGAATCCGTTCCCGCCGGATCCGCCGGCACCGCCGCCGCCGCCGTCGCCATAGAGCCACCCTCCGGTACCACCCGCCCCGCCATCGCCGCCGGACCCACCTGGCCCCACGAAACTGCTGAGGTGTAACCCGCCGTCGCCACCAGCACCTCCCGCACCGCCGGCACCCACCAGCAGGCCGCCCGCGCCTCCGCCGCCGCCGTTGCCGCCAGCCTCACCCAAGATGCCCAACCCGGCCCCGCCGTTCCCGCCGGCGCCGCCGGCGCCCACCAGTCCGGCTGCCCCGCCGCCACCACCAGCTCCGCCGGCGCCGCCCACCCCGCCGTCCCCACCGAATCCGCCGGTCCCGCCGTCGCCATAGAGCAGCCCACCGTGGCCTCCGGCGCCGCCAGCGCCACCGGCGAAGTGCGAACTGGCAGGACCGCTTGTCGCACCCGCACCACCGGTCCCGCCAGATCCGCCGGCGCCGAGCAGCCCGGCGTCCCCGCCTGCGCCACCGGCTCCGCCGTTGCCGCCTTTGGCGAACCCGCCGTCACCACCCGTGCCGCCACTGCCGTACAACCAGCCGCCATGGCCACCATGGCCACCGGCTCCACCGGGACCGAGACCGGTGGCGGCTCCTCCGAAGCCGCCGTTGCCACCGGCACCGAACAACCAGCCCCCGTTGCCTCCGGCACCCCCGGCCGCACCGCCGCCGCCGGCGCCACCGGAGCCGCCGTTGCCGATCAGCCCGGCGTCCCCGCCGGCACCCCCGGCCACCCCGGTGTTTGTGCCCGCCGCACCGCTACCGCCGTTGCCGTACAGCAGTCCCCCAGCCCCGCCGCCTTGCCCGGGTGCCGTCCCATCGGCGCCGTCGCCGATCAGAGGACGTCCCAGTAGCGCCTGGGTGGGCGCATTGAGCACGCCAAGCAGGTCTTGCTCGAGGGTTTGCAGTGGCGAGGCGTTGGCCGCATCGGCGGCCGCATAGGCGCCGCCGGAAAGGTTCAGCGCCCGCACGAACTGGGTATGAAACGTGCTCGCCGCGGTGCTGAGCGCCTGATAGGCCTGCGCATGGCCGGCGAACAACGCCGCGATTGCCGTGGACACGTCATCTGCGCCGGCGGCCAGTATCCCCGTCGTCGGGAGCGCCGCGGCCACGTTGGCAACGCTGAGAGCCGCACCGATGCTGTCCAATTCCGTTGCCGCCAGCGCTAACTCGTCCGGTACAGCAATGAAATAAGACATTGCTAGCCTCCTGGCTGCGCCGCCGCGAGCAACAACAGCGTATCGCCGCGCACCCGCGACAGCCAGGGTCTACCTGACGTGTTCGCCGACCCAGGACTCAGGCCGCACCGAACCTCGTCACCACATCGATTGCCCGACGAAGTTGCTCGACGTCCGAGGACGTCGGGATGAGCTGGACTTCGTCGGTGCCGATCTCTTCGAACCGTCGCAGCACGGCAAGCAGCTCGTCTTCGCTGCCCGCCCAGCCCGTCGTGGGCGCCATCGCATCGACGTACTCGGCCGGGATCCAATTCATGTAGCGCCGCAGATGCCGATGCACCTGTGCGCGCGCGTCGGCCTGCGGCCCGAAAGCGAACCAGAACGACGTCGCCAGGTGCGGCTTGGGCTTGCCCGCCTGCGCCCACGCGGCCCGCGCGACGTCGAATAGCTCATTTTGCTTGGCGACGTCGAGGTCCAGGGTGGTACCCGCTAGACCGTCGGCCCAGGGTGCGGCGCTGCGCAGGGTCTTGGGCCCGATGGCGCCGACCAGCAGTGGCGGGCCTCCCGGCTGGACCGGTAGGGGTCCGACGGGCCGCACCGACTCGCTGATCTGCTCACCCGCCCACACCCGCTTCATGACTGCCACCCGCGTTGCCATTCCGCCCATCGTCTGGGTCTTGGGGTCGGCCCCGACGGCGAGGTAGTCCTCACGCCTACCTCCCACCCCGATTCCCACGGTCAACCTCCCACCGCTCAACATGTCGCCGGTGGCCAGCGCTTTGGCCAGCATGACCGGGTCATGCAACTGCGGCACAATAACGGTCGTCACCAACCGCACCCGATCGGTCCAGGCGGCCAATGCCCCGAGCAGGGTCGAGCTGTCGGGGTTGTCGAATGCGATCCGCTCGCCCCAGCACAGCGCGGAGAACGGGCCTTCGTCGACGGCACGCGCCCAGGTCTTCAGCACATTCGCGTCCAGATCGGGCTCCATTACCGGCATCGTCATAGCTATCTGCACAATCGCGATTCTGGCAGCATGGGGCGGATTGGTGTATCGAGCACATCAATCGGGCACGTCCGGCTCACCGTTACCGACATCGAGCGATCGCGGCGGTTTTACGAGAGCGTCTTCGAGTGGCCCGTGCTGATCGAGCTTCCCGCGAACGCCGACGAGGCAACACGGCGCCAGCTGGCGTTTCTGTACGGCGGGGTGATCTACGACCTCGGCGGGGCACTACTGGGGTTGCGCCCGGTCGCCAATGACAGCTTCAACGAGAATCGAGTCGGCCTGGACCACATCGCCTTCCGAGTGGGCAGCATCGACGAACTAAATAGTGCGGCAGCGCATCTGGATGATCTCGGCATTGCGCACGAGCCCGTCAAGGACATTGGTCCGTCCTACATCCTGGAGTTCCGCGATCCCGACAACATCGCTCTGGAACTCACCGCACCCAAGTAGCCGGCCGGGCGGCTTGCGAGCGTGCGCGAAATGTCAGCGTTAACGGCGTGTCGAGGTGCCGACACGCACGCTCGGCACGGACAGGGGTAACGATGGCCATCAGCTTCAACCACACCATTGTCGCGTCACACGACAAGCGAAAATCCGCGGAGTTTCTGGCAGAGCTGTTGGGTCTGCCGAGTCCAGTGACATTCGGCCCCTTCCTGGTGGTCGCGCTCGAGCACGACGCCAGCCTCGACTTCGCGGATGTGCCCGAGGACGTGGAGATTCACCCCCAGCACTATGCGTTCCTCGTCTCCGAGCAGGAATTCACTGAGATCTACGGCAAGATCTCCTCGCGCGGCTTGCCGCACTGGGCAGACCCGGGTGCCCGACGTCCCGGCGAAATCAACCACCGCGATGGGGGTCGTGGGGTGTATTTCCCCGACCCGGCCGGGCACTCGATGGAGATCCTCACCCGACCGTACGGCTCAGGCTCCTAGTCGCCGCTGCGCGCCGAGCCGTGCCGCTCGAACTCCTGCGCCCGGTAGGCGTCGGCGAGTTTCGCGACGTGTCCGGGCAGCGCCCCCGTGGCGACATCGGCCAGCGTCGTCTCTTCCAACACTGATCGCATGCTGGCGCGCAGGGCCCGCCAGACATCGGTCAGCGCCGTGGTGGGCCCGGAGTAGGGCAGGTCGCCCAGCCCGATGTCACGAACGCTGGCCAGGGGCCCGTCGATGCAGCGCAGCACGTCGGCGATGCTGATGTCGGTCCCGGGACGCGCCAGTTCATAGCCACCGTCGCGCCCGCGGTGGCTGCGTACCAGGCGGTCGGTCCGCAGGTTGGTCAGGATGTCGACGAGGAACTGCGGCGGTATGCCTTGAGCCTGCGCCAGGTCCTCGGTCTTGATCACCGTCCCGCTGTCGGCTGTCGCAAGTTGGACCATCGCGCGCACCGCATATTCCGCTTTGGCCGACATCCGCATGCTCAGGATTGTGCCATCCGCCCCCGGTTACCAGACGCGACGCCAGATGTTGCTGCAAAGAGCCGGGGAATCCGGCCCGCCGAGGCGACCGAACTAGGGCCGCAGCTCGAGCAAGTCGATGACGTCTTGCGCTTGCTGGTCGAGGCTACGTGACGGCGTGAGGCGCAGGTCAGGATGCTTCGGGCGCTGGTAGGGGCTGTCTATCCCGGTGAAATGGGTGATCTCACCCGCACGCGCCTTCGCATACAGACCTTTGGGATCGCGCCGCTCGCAGTCGGCCAGCGGGGTGTCACAGAACACCTCGACGAAGTCGAATCCGGCGTCGGTGTGCACCTTACGAGCTAACTCACGATGCTCGGCCAGCGGGCTGATCGCCGGAACCAAGACGACATGACCACAATCTGCGAGCAGCACCGCGACATGGGCCAGCCGACGCAGGTTCTCCGCGCGATCGGCCATGCTGAAGCCCAAGTCCGCGTTCAATCCGTGTCGTAGGTTGTCGCCGTCCAGGACGTACGCGGCGACGCCTTCTTCTAGCAGCTTGCGCTCGACAAGCATGGCCACCGACGACTTGCCGGCACCCGACAGGCCGGTGAGCCAGACGGTCCTGCCCCGCGGCCGCTCCGTCGTGGTGACCAGCGACTGGTGGCGCACCGTGTTCGGACTCGATGTGTGGGTCGAGACGTCGCGCAACACCATGCCCGCCGCGACCGTACCGTTGGTGTCCGGGTCAATGAGAATGAAAGAACCCGTGCTCGAGTTTCGGGTGTATTCGTCGAGCAACAGCGGCACCTGGGTACGCAGCGAAATGCGACCAAGTTCGTTGAGCTTCAGTGCAGTTGCCGTCTTGTCGCGATGCAGGGTGTTGACATCAAGCCGGTAGTCCAGCGCGGTGACCCTTGCGCGGGTGGTCCGGGTTGTGTGCTTGATGACGTAGTCACGCCCTGGCTCCAACACCCCCGAATCCGCCATCCAACACACGGTTGCGTCGAAGTCCTGCGCGACTCTGGGCTGGTTGTTGGTTCGGGCAATCATGTCGCCACGCGAGATGTCGATCTCGTCGGCCAGGCTCAGCGAGACGGCCATCGGCGGAAATGCTTCCGGCACCGGACCGTTGGGGCCATCGATCGCGATGATCCGGGTCGCCTTGCCGATCGGCAGGACAACGACCTCATCCCCTGGGCGCATCACCCCACTGGCGACGGTGCCCGCGTAGCTGCGATGGTCCTGGTGCTCCAAGGTGTGCGGCCGGATGACGTACTGAACCGGGAATCGCACGTCAACCAGGTTGCGGTCACCGGCGATGTAGACCTCTTCGAGATGGGACAGCAGTGAGGGCCCTTCGTACCACGGCGTCTGGTCCGATTTGGTCACCACGTTGTCGCCATGCAACGCCGACATCGGGATGGAGGTGACGTCTTGCACATCCAGGCGGGCGGCAAAGGCGTGGAACTCGTCGCGAATCGCCTCGAATTTTGCCTTGTCCCAACCGATCAAGTCCATTTTGTTGACGGCGAGGACAAGGTGACGAATGCCCAGCAGCGATGCCAGGAAGGCGTGCCGGCGTGATTGTTCCAGCAGGCCGTGCCGGGCATCGACCAACACGATCACCAGCTGCGCGGTGGACGCACCGGTAACCATGTTGCGGGTGTACTGGATGTGCCCTGGGGTGTCGGCGATGATGAATTTCCGCTTCGGAGTAGCGAAATAGCGGTAGGCGACATCGATGGTGATGCCCTGCTCACGCTCGGCCCGCAGGCCATCGGTGACCAGCGCGAGGTCGGTGTATTCGTGACCACGTTCCTTTGAGGTCTGTTCCACCGAGGCCCACTGGTCTTCCATCACGGCCTTGGAGTCATACAGCAGGCGCCCGATCAGCGTGGACTTACCGTCGTCGACGGAGCCGGCGGTTGCCAGGCGCAACAGCGTGGTGGATGCGGACATCAGAAATACCCCTGCCGTTTGCGGTCTTCCATTCCAGACTCGGAAATGCGGTCGTCGGCCCTGGTCGCCCCCCGCTCGGTGAGCCGCGCCACGGCGGTCTCCGCGATGACCTCCGCAACGGTTGCGGCCTCCGATTCCACACATCCGGTGCACGTCACGTCCCCGACGGTGCGGAACCTCACCGTCGCCTCGAACACCGGCTCGTCCGCGCCGGGCTGCATGTGCCGATCGACGGCCAACAGCATGCCGTCTCGCTTGAACACCTTGCGCCGATGCGCAAAGTAGATCGACGGCAGCGTGATGTGCTCGGCGCCGATGTAGGACCAGATGTCGAACTCGGTCCAGTTGGACAGCGGGAACACCCGGATGTGCTCGCCTTTGTGGTGGCGTCCGTTGTAGAGATTCCACAGCTCCGGCCGCTGCGCCTTGGGGTCCCACTGGCCGAACTCGTCGCGGAAACTGAACACCCGCTCCTTCGCGCGCGCCTTCTCCTCATCGCGGCGGGCACCCCCGAACGCCGCGTCGAACCGGTTCTCCCGGATGGCACGCAGCAGCGTCACGGTCTGCATCGGGTTGCGCGACGGGAAGGTCTCGACGACCCGGCCGGCGTCGATGTCGTCCTGCACCGATGCCACCACCAACCGCACTCCTGACGCTGCGACCAGCTCGTCGCGGGTCGCGATGACCTCGTCAAAGTTATGGCCGGTATCCACGTGCATCACCGGGAACGGCAGCCGCCCAGGACGAAACGCCTTGATGGCCAGGTGCAGCATCACGATGGAGTCCTTGCCGCCGGAAAACAGCAGCACCGGACGTTCGAACTCGGCGGCCACCTCACGAATGATGTGCATCGCCTCGGCTTCCAGCGAGCGCAGATGACTCAATTCGTACTGGCCGACGGCGGGGCCCGTTGTTACACCACTGGTGGTCATGGCTTCACCTAACATGCAGAATCAGAAACTCAATACCTTATAATTCTGGTAGGACTGACCATATTTATTGCTATTGTTACCTATGGAACCAGTCCTGCCCTGCCGCTGTCAATGAAACTATTGGGAAGCGCGCGGGCAGCTTTGGGAACTTCTTTTCCAGCCGTCGTCGATACGCCAGCATGGACGGATGTCCAATGCTTCAGGTTCGGCCGACAATGCCAGCGGTCGCGACGTCATCGCGCAGTTTCTGCCGCAGTCGCCGTTCGTCACGAAACTGGGAATCGTCGCAGATCACCTCGGTGCCGATGAGGTGCGGCTTCGGCTGCCGTGGCAGGGCTCCGGCGTTGTTGATTAGCAGGCTTGTGAGCTGGGGGATTGTGGATTGAGGAGGTCTAGGCGGCGGTTGGCGGTCAAAGCGGTGATCCGGCAGGCTTCGGCGATGTTGTCGGCGCCGTTGAGGCGGTGCAGATTGATCGCGGTGTTGCGTAGCGTTGCTAGGACCTGTGCGCCGTTTCCGGTATGTGCCCTTTGACGGTCTTCGTCGAAGGTGACGTCGCGTATCCAGTGCAGGCTGTTCTCGATTCCCCAGTGTTGACGCATCCAGGTCATGATCGCGGTAGGGCGGGCGTGCTCGAACGGCAGGCTGCAGATGGCATAGACCACCTCCACGCTGCGCTGGTCGGTGGCGGTGATCAAGCGTTCACGAGTGATCCGGATGATTTGTTTTGCGTAGGGGAAGCCGATTCCTCGTGCAGCGGTGATGATTTGCAGGGTGCGGGTCTCGACACGGCCGTGGCCGCGGGAGTCGTCGGTAGCGGCTGCGGGCACCTCGGCCCAGGGCAGCGCGGTGATACGCGCAAATATTTTGGCTTGGTTGGACTTGACGATCATCAGGTAGTGCGACTTCAAGGTGGCGCAGATCAACTTCGCGGTGACGACCTGGGTATGCATCGCATCCACGGTGACCAGCCACCGCAAGCTACCCGGCAGCAGCGTGAGCAGGGCACGTACGCAGGGAATTTCATTGCTTTTCTCGGCGACAGCGAGTTGACCGAGCACCAATCGGGCACGGTGGGCGAACACCGACACGAGATGCGTGGCTGTCGCTTTGGCGCGTAAAGCACCACGCAGCATCTTGCCGTCCAACGCGATCGGCACCAATCCACTGGGGTCGCTGCTGGCCACGTGTGCAGTGAAGTAACTGCCCATCCTGGCGTTGAGGTCGGCGGGGTCTAGCCGAGACAAAACAGCGCGGAAGGTCTTCTCACTGGGCCGCCGGAACCGGACCCCTAATTGGGCCAACACATCATCGGGAGCGGTGGCCGCCCATGTGGCAAAACCAGCATAGCCGCGCATCCCCGCGGCAGTGGCCAGAACCGCGATCGCCAACAAAGCCATCAGCGAATACCTCCGACCGCGTGGGCCCCTCGGGTCTGGCACCGAGGCCAACACATCGAGAAACTCCGATCCGATGAGCTCGCTGCGCTCACCAGGACTCCAGCAGTCGAACACCTCTGGAACCGACGACACAGGCAATACTGAAACGGTAGGCACGGGCAACTCCAGACCAACGACGAACAGTAACCAACTCGATCGTTCTCCAGATAGCCCGTGCCTACACTCCGGCCCCAATAGCGCGGCACCAAAGATCATCAACCCAGCTCACAAGCCTGCTAATCAACAACGCCGGAGCCCTGGGCTGCCGTGGGACCCGTCCAACGTCACGATCGGCGACATGGTGCACGGCGGGGCCATCGCTACCCTTGCCGACCTGACGGTCATGGCCGCCGCTTGGTGCAGCGGGCAGGCGCCGCCCGAGCTGCGCGGCGTCACGGTGTCGCTGGCGCTGGACTTCATGGCGCCGGCACGGGCCACAGACGTGATCGGGGTGGGCCGGGTGCTGCGACGTGGGCGCTCCTTGGTCAACTGCGAGGCCGAGATCGTCGACCCCGAAGGCACGCTGCTCGCCAAGGCCCTGGCGACCTACAAGGTGGGTTGATGTCGCGCTAGAGCGTGACCTCGTTGAGCTTGCCGGTGGCGACGTCGAAAACAAAGCCGCGCAATGAGACGTGCTTGGTGACAAACGGGCTGTTCTCGATGCGGCGCAGCGACTGCTTGACGTCCTCCGCCGCATCCGGGAACGCCTCGGCCGCCCACGGGGGTTTGACTCCGGTCTCGTCCTGGATTCCACGCTTGAAGTCGTCATCGGTGAAAGTGAGCATACCGCAGTCGGTGTGGTGAATCAGCACGACTTCTCGGGTCCCCAGTAGCCGCTGACTGATCGCCAATGAGCGAATGGCGTCGTCGGTGGCCACGCCCCCTGCGTTGCGAATGACGTGCGCTTCGCCTTCGTTGATGCCGAGCAGGCGATAAACGTCCAGGCGCGCATCCATGCAGGCCAAGATCGCAATGTGTTTACTCGGCGGCATCGGCAGCGGACCTTCGAAGCCACTCGCGTAATCCGCGTTGTTAGCCAGGTAGTCGTCGGTAACCGTCACGCACGTCTCCTTATATGTCCCGGCAGAAAATTTGCTACACAAAGCGAAGCCGCGCAGGAGTTTAACAACCGAATGCCCGAATTTCACCGGTGAAAATCAGCAGGATCGCAAAGCGATCGACCCACCCCCGGCGTTGCCGTACCGGCCGCCGCCCGCATCACACGAACCCGTCCCACCGAAATTGAGCGGCAACGCGTGCAGTTGCTGCAAACGCCAAAATCAGCGAGGACCGTCGACATCGGGGGCCGTCTGGTCGGCATTGTCAGCGGCGCTACACACCCGCTTCTCGCTACCCTGTCCCAATGCAACACGGTGGATGGGCATGACACGATTTCTGGCGCGCCGGTTGCTCAACTACGTTGTGCTCCTCGCGCTGGCCTCGTTCTTGACCTACTGCCTGACCTCGCTGGCCTTCTCGCCGCTGGAAAGCCTGATGCAGCGCAGCCCGCGCCCACCTCAAGCGGTGATCGACGCGAAGGCCGCCGAGCTCGGATTGAACAAGCCGATACCGGTGCGCTACGCCCACTGGGTCACCCATGCCGTTCGCGGCGACTTCGGTGTCACCATCAGCGGTCAGCCGGTCTCCGCGGAACTGGGCCGCCGCATCGGAACCAGCTTGCGGCTGCTGCTCATCGGATCGGTAGTCGGCACCGCGCTCGGCGTGGCGATCGGCGCATGGGGTGCCATCCGCCAATACCGGTTCAGTGACCGGGTGATCACCATGCTGGCATTGCTGGTGCTGAGCACCCCGACCTTCGTCGTGGCCAACCTGCTGATTCTGGGCGCACTGCGGGTGAATTGGGCGCTGGGATTTCAGCTGTTCGACTACACCGGCGAGACCTCACCGGGCGTGGACGGTGGAACCTGGGCAGCATTCGGTGACCGCCTGAAACATTTGGTCCTGCCATCGTTGACGCTGGCGTTGGGCGCCGCGGCGGGCTACAGCCGATACCAGCGCAATGCGATGCTCGACGTGCTGGGCCAGGACTTCATTCGCACCGCCCGCGCCAAGGGCCTCACCCGCCGGCGCGCGCTCATCAAACATGGGCTGCGAACCGCACTGATTCCGATGGCAACGCTGTTCGCCTACGGGGTTGCCGGACTGGTCACCGGCGCGGTGTTTGTCGAAAAGATCTTCGGCTGGCACGGCATGGGTGAATGGGCGGTCCGGGGCATCGCGACCCAGGACACCAACATCGTCGCAGCGATCACGGTGTTCTCCGGGGCCGTGGTCTTGCTGGCCGGCCTGCTCTCCGACATCTTCTATGCGGCGCTCGACCCGAGGGTCCGGGTTTCATGACCGATCAAGCCACGCAAGTCGAGTTCACCTCACGCCGCACGCTGGTGCTGCGCCGGTTCCTGCGTAACCGGGCCGCGGTGGCATCGCTGGCGGTGCTGGTGGTGCTGTTCGTGGGGTGCTATGCGCTGCCCTCGGTGCTGCCCTACTCCTACGAGGACCTCGATTTCGACGCGCTGCTACAGCCACCGAGCACCCGTCATTGGCTGGGCACCAATGCGCTAGGTCAGGACTTGCTCGCGCAGACGTTGCGGGGCATGCAGAAATCCATGCTCATCGGCGTCTTTGTGGCGGTGATCTCCACCGGAATCGCCGCCACCGTCGGTGCCGTCTCCGGCTATTTCGGCGGGTGGCGAGACCGAGCCCTGATGTGGTTGGTGGACCTGCTGTTGGTGGTGCCCAGCTTCATCCTGATTGCGATCGTCACTCCGCGTACCAAGAACTCGACCAACATGATGTTCCTGGTGCTGCTGCTGGCCGGATTCGGCTGGATGATCAGCTCCCGCATGGTGCGTGGCATGACCATGAGCCTGCGCGAGCGCGAGTTCATCAGAGCGGCAAGGTATATGGGCGTTTCCAGCCGGCGGATCATCACCGGCCACGTGATACCCAATGTGGCGTCGATTCTGATCATCGACGCGGCACTCAATGTCGCGGCCGCCATCCTGGCCGAAACAGGCTTGAGCTTCCTCGGTTTCGGCATCCAGCCACCGGACGTGTCGTTGGGCACCCTGATCGCCGATGGCACCCAGTCGGCAACCACGTTCCCGTGGGTGTTCCTGTTCCCGGCCGGGGTCCTGGTGTTGATTCTGGTCTGCGCCAACCTGACCGGTGATGGCTTGCGCGACGCACTGGACCCGGCCAGCAAGACGCTGCGAAGTGGTGACCGATGAACCCGCTGCTCGAGGTGACCGATCTGGCCGTCACCTTCCCCACCGAGAACGATCCGGTCACCGCCGTGCGCGGCATCAGCTACCAGGTAGCCCCCGGCGAAGTGGTCGCGATGGTGGGCGAATCCGGATCGGGCAAGTCCGCGGCGGCCATGGCCGTAGTCGGTCTGCTACCCGAGTACGCCAAGGTCCGTGGCTCGGTCCGGTTGCAGGGCACCGAGCTACTGGGGCTGGCCGACGACGCGATGTCGCGGTTCCGCGGCAAGGTGATCGGCACCGTGTTCCAGGATCCGATGTCCGCTTTGACCCCGGTCTACACCGTCGGCGATCAAATCGCCGAAACCATCGAGATACATCAGCCCACTTTCAGCAGGAAGGCGGCGCGGCGGCGTGCGGTGGAGCTGCTTGAACTGGTTGGTATCGCACAACCCGAGCGACGCGCCCGCGCGTTTCCGCATGAGCTTTCCGGCGGTGAACGCCAACGGGTAGTCATCGCCATCGCCATCGCCAACGATCCCGATCTGTTGATCTGTGACGAACCCACCACCGCTCTGGACGTGACCGTGCAGGCCCAGATCCTCGACGTGCTCAAGACGGCTCGGGATGTGACCGGGGCCGGAGTGCTCATCATCACCCACGACCTGGGTGTGGTTGCCGAGTTCGCCGATCGAGCGCTGGTCATGTACGCCGGGCGAGTTGTGGAAAAGGCTACGGTCAACGACCTCTACCACAATCGCCGAATGCCTTACACCATCGGACTATTGGGTTCAGTCCCCAGGCTCGATGCCCCGCAGGACACCCGATTGGTGCCAATCCCGGGTGCCCCTCCGTCGCTCGCCGGCCTCGATCGGGGCTGCCCGTTCGCACCCCGCTGTCCCTTGGTCATCGATGAATGCCGCTCCGACGAACCCGAGTTGATCGAGGTCGGCCAGAATCACCGGGCTGCCTGCATTCGCACCGATCAGGTGAACGGGCGCAGCGCCGCCGACATCTATGGCGTGCAGACCGAGGCCACCGAGCCGGCGCCCGCCGACTCATCGGTGGTCGTCCGGGTCAGCGACCTGGTCAAGACATATCCGCTGACCAAGGGCGTGCTGCTGCGGCGATCGATCGGCGAGGTGCGCGCGGTCGACG
The DNA here is from genome assembly GCF_003584745.1 of Mycobacterium pseudoshottsii JCM 15466. Lineage (NCBI taxonomy): Bacteria > Bacillati > Actinomycetota > Actinomycetes > Mycobacteriales > Mycobacteriaceae > Mycobacterium > Mycobacterium pseudoshottsii. Next base: position 1,883,547 of record NZ_AP018410.1, on the reverse strand, counting down.
GCGTGAGTTTCGAACTCCGCCAGGGCCACACGTTGGGCATCGTGGGTGAGTCTGGATCAGGAAAATCCACTACCTTGCATCAGATTTTGGAGCTCGCCGCGCCACAATCGGGATCGATCGAAGTTCTGGGCACCGATGTCACCACTTTGACCGCGTCGAGTCGCAGAGCGCTGCGACGCGATATCCAGGTGGTCTTTCAAGATCCGGTCGCCTCACTGGACCCGCGGCTGCCGATCTCCGATTTGTTGGCCGAACCACTGCAAGCCAACGGCTTCAACAAGACCGATACCCAGGACCGGGTTGCCGAACTGCTTGACATCGTCGGGCTGCGTCGTAGCGATGCCAGCCGCTATCCCGCCGAATTCTCCGGCGGACAGAAGCAACGGGTCGGTATCGCACGAGCGCTGGCGCTGCAACCCAAGATTCTGGCGCTCGACGAACCGGTGTCCGCCCTCGACGTCTCGATCCAGGCCGGAATCATCAACCTGCTCCTGGACCTGCAAGCGCGGTTCAAACTGTCGTACCTGTTTGTCTCCCATGACCTCTCAGTGGTCAAACACCTCGCCCATTCCGTGGTCGTCATGTTTGCCGGCAGCATCGTCGAGCAGGGCAACAGCCAGGAGGTTTTCGGCAATCCGCAACACGAGTACACACAGCGTCTGCTGGGCGCGGTGCCACAACCGATTCCGGGCAATGCTGACTAACGCAGATCGGCATGACGGCGTCCAGCCCGGGCCTGGCGCGAGGTCGCGGCGGCCGACTCGCCCCTGGGCACGGCGTCGAATCCGGTGTGCCGGTGCCGCATTGCTCACCGTGACGCTCCTGCTTGCCGGCTGTTCGGCCAGCACCCAACTCCCCGCCGCGACCAGCGGGTCCACCGCGGTCGGCAGCAGCAGCGATATCAACCCGCAAGATCCCGCCACCCTCGAAGACGGTGGTGACCTGAGGCTCTCGCTCACCGACTTCCCACCCAATTTCAATATCTTGCATATCGACGGCAACTCGGCGGAGGTTGCGGCGATGGTCAAAGCCACTCTGCCGCGGGCCTTCATCATCGGTCCAGACGGTTCGACGACGGTCGACCACGACTACTTCACCAGCGTCGAACTCACCAAGACCAACCCGCAAGTGATCACCTACACCATCAATCCCAAAGCATTCTGGTCTGATGGCACGCCGATCACCTGGCGTGACATCGCGAGTCAGATCCACGCGACCAGCGGCGCGGACAACAGATTCGAAATCGCCTCGAGCGGGGGCTCCGACCGTGTCGCGTCAGTGACCCCGGGAGTCGATGATCGTCAAGCCATGGTGACGTTTGCCAAACCCTACGCGGAGTGGCGTGGGATGTTTGCCGGCAACGGGATGCTGCTGCCCAGCAGCATGACCGCCACGCCCGAGGCGTTCAACAAGGGACAACTCACCGGACCCGGCCCCTCCGCAGGCCCGTTCATCGTCACCTCACTGGACCGCAGCGCACAGCGAATCGTATTGACTCGCAACCCTAAATGGTGGGGAAAGAAGCCGCGCCTGGACAGCATCACCTACCTGGTTCTCGATGACGCCGCGCGGATACCTGCCCTGCAGAACTTCACCATCGACGCGACCGGGATCGGTTCACTCGATCAACTCACCATCGCCGAGCGCACCAAGGGGATCTCGATCCGGCGCGCGCCGGCTCCCAGTTGGAGCCATTTCACCCTCAACGGTGCCCCGGGAGCGGTCCTCGCCGACCCGGCGCTGCGGTTGGCCGTCTGCAAGGGGATCGACCGCCGGACGATAGCCAAAGTGGCACTATACGGCCTGACCAATGATCCGGCGCCGTTGAACAATCATGTTTTCGTCGCCGGGCAGGAGGGCTATCAGGACAACAGCAGTCCCTACGATCCGGAGCAGGCCAAGCGGGAGCTCGACGCCCTGGGCTGGAAGCTCAACGGCAAGTTCCGGGAGAAAGACGGCCATCAGCTCGTCGTCCGCTTGCTGTTCTACGAAGCTCAGAGCAGTCGCCAATTCGCGCAGGTCGCTCAGTACAGCCTGGCCCAGATCGGCGTCAAACTCGAACTGCAATCGAGGTCGGGCAGTGGCTTTTTCAGTAACTACGTCAATGTCGGGGCCTTCGACATTGCGCTGTTCGGCTGGGTCGGCGACGCTTTCCCCCTCTCCTCGCTCACCCAGATCTACATGTCCGACGGGGAAAGCAACTTTGGGAAGATCGGCAGCCCACAGATCGATGCGGCGATCGAGCGGACGCTGCAGGAGCTGGATCCGGCCAAGGCCCTCGCGCTGGCCAATGAGGTGGATAAGCTCATCTGGGCCGAGGGGTTCAGCCTGCCATTGACCCAATCACCGGGAACGATTGCCGTCCTCAGCACGCTGGCAAATTTTGGCGCCAGGGGCCTCGCCGATCTGGATTACACCGCGATCGGATTCATGCGGAGCTGACCCGGCGATGCAGCAGCGGCGCCGGTAGCGCGTGCTCCGCCATAGCCGCCAGTTCGATCGCTTTCCACAAGGCGCGGATCGGCAGCCGCGCCGGCATTGCGTCCAGCTCCGCCCCTCGACCGGTGAGCGCTCCGAACTCCCCCCGACATACCGCCCCGGCAATGGCCAGGGCCGCGGGCTCACGGAAGTCAAGGGCGCTGTGCGCCATGGTCGGTAGCTCTATCAGCACCGCGTTGGGCAGCAATGATGCGATATGTTCGGCGACCATGGCCGGGGTAGTGAGATCGTGCCCGCCCGAAACAACCACGGTTGGCCAGCCGAATCTGGGCATCTCGGCCACCAAGTCGTACGGCTCGGACTCGAACTGATCTGTCGCCGCAATAGTTTCGCGAATCGCCTGAGCGGGATCGAGCGGTAGGCCGTCGGGCTCGGCCGCGTAGTCCAGTTCGCGGAACGCGATGCGACCGACCAGGTCCATCTCGTAGCGGTACGGCACCTTGCGTGCATACATGGCAGAGAACCGGAAAAGCACGTGCCACAAGATCATCCGGCCGCACAGCAGGAGATCCAATTGGCGTTCCAGAAGCCGCGCTCCGCCGTACCCGTAAACCGCCGCTGCGACCTTGGATGCGCGGGCCGTCATCACCCCGGCATCGACCAGCTGCCGAACCTTGGCCGCCAGCGCAGCGGTCTCCGGGCTATCCCCGTCGAGTAGCCGCCTACGAATGGTCTCGCGCGCAAGCGCAATGTCATCGCGAGACAGCAACGGCGAATCGAGAATCATCGACCGTACCCGGGCCGGGTGACGGACGCCGACTCCAGCGGCAATGTAGGTGCCGTATGACGTGCCGTAGATGACAGCCGAGTCGACATGGGCGTCATCGAGCACCGCGGCAATATCGTCGACGACCTGATCGATTGTGAAAGCTTCTGGCGGTAGGTCGGCTCCGGAGTCATCGTGGCGCGACATCCCCACTCCGCGGTGCTCGATCATGATGACATCCAGACCGGCAGCGGCGGCACGCCGGCGCAACCCCTTGTACACCAGCATCGACGCCACTCCCGGCCCGCCCGGGATGATGACCAGCGGATGCGCCGACTTTCGGCCGGCGCGCACGTAGTACAGATCAAACTCGCTGTCGTTGCCCGGCGACACCGGCCGGCGCACCGGCCGCACACCCGGCATTCCCGCGAGTTTCTCGTGCGCCCGGCGCCGTTTGTCGCTCATCGTCATCGGCGTCGGCCCATCATGGGCAGTATTCTGCCCAGACGGGCTGTCGTCGGCAGCTCAAGGGGCCGCCGGTTGGGCCCCTAGAGCCCGGCTCAATTGCGGATCAGGTCGGCAGCCTTGGCGCCTATCAGCACCGATGGGGCATGAGTGTGTCCACGCACCGTGCTCGGCATCACCGACGCGTCGGCGACGCGCAGGCCGTCGACCCCGCGCACCCGTAACTGCGAATCCACCACGCTCGCCTCGTCGCTGCCCATCCGACAGGTACCCAAGGGGTGATACAGGGTGTGCGAACAGGTGGTGAGGGCCAACTCGAGGGTTGCTTCATCGAGCTCGCTGCTGTTGTGCGGCCGCGCCACCGGCCCCAGCAGGCCGCGGAGCGCGGGCGCCTGGGCGATACGTGCGCAGATCCGCAGGCCTTCCATCATCGCGACACGGTCCACACCGCCGGGGTCGGACAGGTAGCGGGCTTCGATGATCGGCTTGGCATGGGGATCGGCAGACCGAAGCGTGATCTGACCCCGGCTCTGTGGGGCAACCAAGATCGGCCCGAAAACCACGCCGTGGCCCGGCGGGTGCGCGGGCAGTCCTTCGTCGTAGAACGGTGCCGGCGCGAAGATCAGCTCCAGGTCGGGTAGGTCCAGACCCGGCCGGCTGCGGACGAATCCGTATGCTTCGCCGACGTTGGAGGTCAGCATGCCCCGGCGCCGCAACAGATAGTTGATCAGCCGCATGGGCTTTTCGGCGGCGGCCAGACTGTCCCCGGCAACGTCGAAGCCCAGCGGCGTGATGAGGTGGTCCAGTAGATTCTGGCCCACTTCTGGCGCGTGGTAGACGGTTTCGATTCCGTGATCGGCGAGATGACTACGGTCTCCGATGCCCGAGAGCATCAGCAGCTGCGGGCTGTTGACCGCGCCGCCGCAGAGCACGACCTCCCGGCGGGCATGCACCGTGCAGTGTTGCCCCTCGCGCTGGTACTCGACGCCAGTCGCCCGGGTACCGTGGATGACGATTCGGGTCGCCGTCGCACCGGTGAGGATGCTCAGGTTCCTGCGCCCCATCGCCGGTCTGAGATACGCGTCGACGGTGCTCCACCGGGAGCCGCGGCGCTGAGTGACGATCGTTTCGCAAAAACCTTCCGGCTCTGCGGAATTCGGCTGCACCGGCGGGAACCCACAGTCGCGTGTGGCGGCCAGCCAGGCCGCAGTCAGCGGACTCGGACTCCGTTGACGGGAGATCTGTAGCGGACCCGTCACACCGCTGTCGTCACCATTGACGAAGTGCCAGGCGGCAGTGACGTCTTCAATCTGGCGGAAGTAGCCGAGCAGCTCGCCGTAGGACCAGTGCGAGCCGGCGAGCCGAGCCCATTCGTCATAGTCGGCGGCAAAGCCGCGCACCCACATCATCGCGTTCATCGAGGACGAGCCGCCGAGCACCTTGCCCCGGGGCCAGTAGATCTCGCGCCCGCCCAGCTGCGGCTCCGGTTCGGTCGTGTAATCCCAGTCGACTTCGCTGCGGAACAGCTTGGGAAACGCCGCCGGAATCCCGATGAAGCGATTCTTGTCGCTCGGCCCGGCCTCGAGCGCCACCACCGAGGTGCCCGAATCGGCGCTAAGCCGATTGACCACCGCCGCCCCAGCTGAGCCCGTACCGACCACTACGTAATCGCACTCAATGTCCACCGCTCATCCCCGTTTTGGGATCAGTGTATGACGCGGGGCGGCCCGATCACTAAAGATTCAGATCGATCCGGTGCGCGCCGGCGACACCGTCGTATCGGTCAGGGCTGCACGTCAGCACGATCACCTGACCATGGGTTCCCACGGTATCGAACACTCCCCCCATCTTGGCCAGGCGGTCTGGATCGGTGAATCCCAGCGCATCGTCTACCACCACCGGAACGGTGTCCTCCTTGGCCACCAGCGCCGCGCCCGCAAACCGGGCCAATATGCCGAGCTGCTCTTTGGCGCCGCCGGACAACGACTCGTAAGGCACCGTGACATCGTCGAGAGTCCGGCTGCGGATCCGTAGATCGCTAGCGACATCGACCTCGAACGTGGGCCCGAACACCGGGCGCCCGAGTCGCTGTAGCTCCATTCGATAGGGCTCGACGTAGCGCTGCCGGGTGGTATCGCGATGCCGTGTCATCACCGATCGCAACAGCTGGGCGGCTCTGGCGCGGCGTCCGATGCGGGCGTGCTGACTAGCGGCATGCTCACGTTCGGTCTCTGCCGCATCAAGCTTGCTCTGCCGACCTTCGCTGCCGAACACCGAGAGTTCGACGCTGATGTCGCGCAGCGCGGCGACAACGGCATCGTGGCGCTCATCCAGTGACTGCGCGATCTCGGCGGCTTCCCGTGCTTCGGCGGCTACCGCCTCGGGCTCGGCCGCGTCCAGCACTTCGGTCAGTTCGGCGAGTCGACGCTGCGACGCCTGCAGCACGTGCAGATCGGCATCGGCCGCCGACGCGAGGTCGGCATCGCTAACCGCGGCCCGCGCGGTGGCCAGCCGCGAGGTGGCCGCTTCGACTTCGGCCCGCCCGTTTTCCAGCCTGCTCTGCAAAACCGTGGCCGAAGTAGAGGTTTCGGCGAGACGCCGGCTTGCCGCGAGAGCGAGCTTGCGCTGATCCTCGCACTGCTTGCCGGCCGTTATCCGGGCGGCCTCGGCCGCCTCGAGTTCGGCACGGGCAGCCGTGGCATCGGTCGCAAACAGATCGGGCTCAGCGGGCTGGCTGGCCTGCAGCTGTGCAAGCCGGCAGCGGAGTTGGTCTACCTGCTCGTCACCACACAGCCCGGCCAGGGTGGCGTTCAACTGGTCGCGGCGCCCCAACAGTTCGCGGCGGCGCTGTTCGACCGATCGGGCCTCCGCCAAGGTTGCCACGCCGCCCGCGGCCAATGCCACCGCAAGTTCTTCTTGTGCTGCAACATATTTGGCCTGCGCCTCCAGCGCGGTCGCCCCCTGGGTGATCCGCGCCGTCAGGACCCCGGGGACCTCGACCTCCGCGGGGCCGGTGGCCGTCATCGACCAACTCGAACCCGCCGACAACTGCACCCGTTGACCGCCAACCACCAGCTCGATATCGGCGGCCGCAGTGAACTCCACCGCCGCGGAAATCAACGCGAGTTGCCCGTCCACCCGATCCACGCTCGCCGCAGCGGATTCGATTCGTTTCAGCAGCGCCTCGGTAAGTGTCACCTCGGATAGCTGGGCGCAGACCCGGTCATGGTCACACTGGACCTCTCCGATCCTGGCCAGTCGGGCGCTCAACCGTTGCGCCTGTTCGCGGTCGGCGATCTGGTCGAGAGAGCGCCGGGCGGCTTCGGCACGGCGTTGAACCGCCGTCAGGCTAGCCGTGGCTTCCTCGACCGCGACGTCGCACCGCTGCGCATCGGCGCTCGCCATCGCCCGCTGGTCGGCGGCGTGCTGCGCATCGATTTGCAGGGCCTCGAGCGCCTTGGCGCGACTGTCGATTTCCTCGCACAGGGCACGCCGTTCAGCATGAGCGGCCGCCGAAGCCGAGCTGGTTGCGGCCTTCGCAGCGGTGACGAGCTTGGCCTCATGCGCTTCTGCCTTCAGCCCCGCGACCTTGTCGGCGGCCTGCCGCGCAGCCGCCAGCCGGGAACCGGCTGCAGCCAACTTCGGCGCCAATTCGGCTGCCTGCCTAGTTAGTTCACCATGGCGACTGATGCGCTCGTCGACCTCGGATACCGCCGCGGCGCACTCCGCTACCGCAGTCTCGGCTCCGCTCAGCCGAGCGAGGGTTGCCGCCCATTCGCCGGTGGGACGTCCGGTTGGGGTGAAGTAGCGCGAATACTCGGCATCGATGCGTTCAATCAGCACTGGCTCGGCACCCGAGAGCGCCACGTCGGTGGCCGAATGGGCGGCGGCAATATCGAGCGCGCGGGAAAGCGCATCACAGCTGGACAGATCCACCGCCGTGGTCGACGCGGCCTGCAGCACCCGCTGGGCACGCCACAACTCGGTGTCCACCGTCTCCGCCAAGATCGCCCGGACCCGCTCATGGGCTTCGTCGCCGGTCAACTGTTCGCGACGAGGCGCCAGCACCGTCAGCTGTGTTTCACACTTCTTGTGAAAACGCTTCCGGTAGACGAAACGGTAAGGACCACTGCTTATTTCGGCAGTGACCTCGGATCCGACGTCGGCATTGGTCGGTTTGACCTGCTTGATTTCCTTTTTCGCCGAGCGATCCTTGAATTCCAGTAGGAGATCCAAAGCCTCGATCATCGAGGACTTTCCAATCTCGTTGGCGCCGCACACAACCACCACACCGTGGTCTGGAAACTCGATCTCCCGATGCGCGATCCCGCGGTAGTTGGTCAGTACCAGCCGGTGCAACTTCATGCCGCGCCCCGATCTGTGAGCCGCAGCAGCAGAGCCAACGCCGCCTGAGCATCGACTGCGGATCCGTCGGCACCCGAACGAGCGGTTGCGACCAACTCGTCAACGGCGGCCGCAGCGAAACCGCCGATGCCGAGGTCGCTGAACTCACCATCCGCCGGAATCACGGCCAGGTCGGTGTGGCGTTCCCACAGGCCCAGCCAGGCGAACAACCGCGCATACCTGTCCAGGCACGCATCCAGCGCGGCACGGTCGGTGACGGTCAACGAACCGGTCAGGGCCAACCGCACCACGGTGCGGTCCTTGTCGGTCATCAGATCCAGATTCAGATCGAGGTCGGCAATGTCACGGCTGGTGTCCACTTCCCGGCGCAGCGTGACAAACCGCCAGCAGCCGACCCGCCTGGCTGTCACCGAGACCGGGCGGCACGGGTCGGTTTCGTCAATGTCGACGACGAGGACGTGGCCGGGGTCAGATTCGACGTCGTCGAAGTTGGTGACTTCCGGCGATCCCGAGTACCACACCCTGCCGCTGCCACCAACCTGAGTCAGCGAATGCTTGTCCCCGAGCGCCACATAATGCAACATTCCTCGCGCCACCGAGTCCTCGAGCCCAGCGAGCCGGATCAGCGAGGGCTTGCCGGGATCCGGGTCCAGCGCATCGATTCCCCCGTGGGCGACCAGCACTCGGGTGCCAGCCCCTTCGGACAGTCCCGCCAACACGTCGGCGACAAGATCGGTGGTGGGAGCCTTGGACCGCCACGGAGCGGCGACAAGCTCCACTCCCGGACGCACTTGGTGACTACCGCAGCGATCGAGAACGACAACGTTGTCCGGACATTCAGTACGAAACAGTGCGCCGGTGTATACCGAAGAAGCGTCCAGCGGGTCGTGATTGCCCGGAAGCAGGTAGACCGGAACACCGATGGCGCGCATGGCCTCCAAGGACTGGCTGATGACCTGGGGCGTGAGCTGATTGTGTTCGAAGACGTCACCGGCCACAACCACGAACTCGGCACCCACCTCGGCAGCCAGCGCCCCCAGACCGGCCACCGCATCGCGGCGCGCCGCCGAATAGCGCGGCTGCGCGTCACCGGCGAGAAAGTGGCGGGTCATGCCCAGCTGCCAGTCGGCGGTGTGCAGGAATCGCATCCTGGTGACCTCCTAGCGAAAAAGCGTGTCTATCAGGGCAACGCGAGTGTAGGTCTGGGCACCGACAAGACGCGGGACCTCGCCCGGCAGGTTCGGCTCGCAAGCGGTCGGCACGGGATCGAGGACCCACGCCGCCCGCCGTAGTCGAACATCCATTCGCATCGCGGGCAGCGCAGAGCGGGTCGCCATCTGGTGCGCGGCGAAGTGCGCACGGTGTTCGCCACCGAGCTGATGATTCGCACGCGCGTCGGTGCCGCCAACCCGGTTGGCCTTAGGGTGGGCCGAATGAGTGACCGGCACACGCTGTTGTTGATGCGGCATGCGAAATCCCAATATCCGCCTGGTGTGGCTGACCATGAGCGACCGTTGGCACCGCGCGGGCGTCGCGAGGCCGGATTGGCCGGAGACTGGCTGCGCGGCAATGCGCCAGCCGTCGACGAGGTGTTGTGCTCCACCGCGATCCGTACCCAAGAGACGCTGGCACGCAGCGGTATCGATGCACCGGTGCACTATTCCCGGCGGCTCTATGGCGCCGTGCCCGGCACGCTGATCGGCGAGATCAACCGGATTGGCGAGGACGTCGCGACCCTGCTCGTCGTCGGGCATGAGCCAACGATGTCCGAGGTGGCACTGGGCCTCGCCGGCGCCACCGGCACCGACGCTGCCGCCGCCGAACGGCTCTCGGCGAAATTCCCGACGTCGGCGATTGCGGTGCTGCAGGTGGCCGGCCGCTGGGAAGATCTCGAACTCGGTGGCGCTGCCCTCATCACGTTCCACGTGCCGCGCTAGCGAACCGTCGCCCGACGCGGACACCCGGGGGTAGCACCCATCCCCGGGTGTCCCGCCAGTCAGGAGTTGGTGGCCAGCGTCAGCTCCATCAGCTTGATGGCCTGCGAGCAGGCATCGATACCGGGGGCCTGAGGATTGACCCACCAGCCGACAACTCCGGCGGCGTCGCTTGCCACGCCGCATGCGCCGTTGGGGTCATTGGGTCGCATCACAATCGAGTCGACGCCCTGAATGGTGCGACTCTCGACCTGATACTTCAGTCCCTCGGCCACCTTGCGTTCGTTGCTCAAGCTGCCCTGCTCGAACCAGTACCGGGTGATGTCGATCAGCCCGGCCGGGTTGGCCGCCCGCCAGCGGCAGATCGCGCCGACGAACGTGCTCTGAATGTCGAGCGGATCGGCGCCCACCGTCTTGGCCAGGATGTCGGTGGTCAGCACTTCACATTCTTTGAGCAGGTTGGGGTACTGCTGCTCGGAATTGTTGTTGCGTGGGACCCCACCCCCGCCCGCTTTGATGGCGTTGCCCGAAATCGACCTCGAGCAGCCGGTTATCGACACCAGCACCGCCAGCAGCACGGCCGCCGCGCGCAGGCCTGCACCATTACCGCGCCGAGATCCACGACGCATCCCACCGCTCATTTCGAGTTCGCAATCGACTGACGAGTGAGTTCCCTGGCGACGTCACACGGCAGCGGGAATGGCTTCTGGTTGAAGCTCACCGACCATTCGATGAAGTCGTCCTGGAACTGGATCCCTACCTCACACAACGAGTCGCCCAGGGTGGGCTCGTTGCCGATGGCGATGAAGCCGCTGTGGCCGTCGATGTTGATGTCCTCGACACTCGCGCGGGAGAGCTCCTCGGTCTTGCGCTCACGACCGATTGGACTGCCGCGGTACCAGGAGAAGGAGAAGTGCGGGCCCATGATGCCGCCGCCCGCCAACCACTGGCACCCCACCGAGTTCTGAGCCGTGTTGATCAGGCCACTGATCCTGGTCAACTGTGTCACTGTCTGGTCGCTGACACCGCCGCACTGCGGAAAGAACGGTCCGTGACGGCCCTCGGAGCTGCCCGGGGTCGACGAAGCCGTCGCACCGGGATTGTTGTCACCGGAATTGGAGCACCCTGCAACTGCGGGACTCAGAGCCATCAATGCCGCCGCAGCCAGGGCCAGCGTCGTCAAATTACGCCGCACCGCTTACCTCTCTACTGCTGGTCACAGCATGCACTGTAGCCGCAGCCCCGCGGGTCAACCACCGACACGCCACCTGATCAGGCATTTCGTCCTGGCCGATGCGGCCGGCCCCAGCACCGGGCCGACACGGTATGCGACAGTTACCCCATGCTCCTGGCACTGCTGCGCCAGTACATCCGGCCGTACCGTCGGCTGGTCGCCGCGCTGATGGCGCTGCAGCTGATCAGCACCCTGGCCTCGCTGTACCTGCCCACGGTCAACGCCGCGATCATCGATGACGGAGTCGCCAAGGGCGATACCAACACCATCATCCGGCTGGGTGTGGTGATGCTCGGCGTGACCGGACTACAGGTGCTGTGCGCGGTGGGTGCCGTCTACTTCGGAGCCCGCACCAGGACCGGCTTCGGCCGCGACCTGCGCGCCGCGATGTTCGAGCATGTGATCACCTTTTCCGAACGCGAGACGGCCAGATTCGGCGCGTCGACGCTGTTGACCCGCAGCACCAACGACGTCCGCCAGATTGTGTTCCTGGTGCAGACGACTGCCACCGTGCTGGTGGCCGCGCCGATAATGAGCATCGGCGGCATCATCATGGCGGTTCATCAAGAGGCCGCGCTGACCTGGCTGCTGCTGGTCAGCGTTCCGATCTTGGCGCTGGCGAACTACTGGATCATGACCCACATGCTGCCGTTGTTTCGCAGCATGCAGGCGTTGATCGACGGCATCAACCGGGTGCTGCGCGACCAGCTGTCCGGCGTCCGGGTGGTTCGCGCGTTCACTCGGGAGCCCTTCGAGCGGGACAGGTTCGCCCAGGCGAACACCGCGTTGGCGAGCACCGCGTTGCGGGCCGGCAATTGGCAGGCGCTGATGCTGCCGGTGACCACGCTGACGATCAACGTGTCCAGCGTCGCGGTGATCTGGTTCGGTGGCCTGCTGATCGACCAAGGCCGGATGCAGGTCGGCTCGCTGAGCGCATTTCTGTCGTACTTCGCCCAGATTCTGATGGCGGTGCTGATGGCAACGATGACCTTGGTGGTGCTGCCGCGAGCCGCCGTGTGCGCGGAGCGCATCACCGAGGTGCTCTCGACTCCCGCCGCACTGAACAACCCGCAACACCCCAGATTCCCCGCTGCCGGCATCACCGGCGCGGTCCGGTTGGAAAACATCACCTTCAGCTATCCCGGCGCCGACTGCCCGGTGCTGCAAGACATCTCCTTGTCGGCACCGCCGGGAGCCACCACCGCGATTGTCGGCAGCACCGGTTCGGGCAAGTCGACGCTGATATCGCTGATCTGCCGGCTCTACGACGTTACCGGCGGCACCGTGCTGCTGGACGGGATTGATGTCCGCGACTACCAGACCGAGCGGTTGTGGGCGGCGATCGGGCTGGTGCCCCAGCGCGGTTACCTGTTCTCCGGCACCGTCGCCGACAACCTGCGCTACGGCAAATCCGACGCAACCGACGAAGAGATGTGGGAGGCGCTGCGGGTCGCGGCCGCAGAGGAATTCGTCCGGGCGCACGGCCTGCAGATGCGTGTCGCGCAGGGCGGGATCAACTTCTCCGGTGGGCAGCGTCAACGACTCGCGATCGCCCGGGCGATCATCGGCCGACCCGCGGTCTATCTGTTCGACGACGCATTCTCCGCCCTTGATGTGCACACCGATGCGCAGGTCCGCGCATCGCTGCGAGAACTTGCCACAAAGTCGACCATTATTATTGTCACACAACGCGTTTCGACTGCCGCACAGGCCGATCAAGTGATCGTGATCGACGATGGCAGAGTTGTCGGGGCGGGCACTCACGATTCCCTGCTGATCGATTGCCCCACCTATGCCGAATTTGCCGTCTCGCAGTCGGTGACCGCCGACATCAGGGGCGTCTCGTGACCGCGGCACTCAACCAGCGACCCCGAGGCGGCGCCCCGGCGCCAACCCGATCGCGCGACTTCTGGGGTTCGGCGACGCGGCTGGTGAAACGGCTCGCCCCACAACGACGGCGCAGTCTTGCGGTGATCGCCCTGGGCATCGTCGGCACCGCGATCGGGGTGGCCGTTCCCCGAATCCTCGGCCACGCCACCGATCTGCTGTTCAACGGCGTGATCGGACGCCAGTTGCCCGCCGGAATCACCAAGGCGCAAGCGATTGCCGGCGCCCGGGCCCGCGGTGACAATACCTTCGCCGAACTGTTGTCGGGAATGAAGGTAACCCCCGGCCAAGGCGTGGACTTCGGTGCGGTGGTACGAACCCTCGCACTGGCGTTGGCCCTGTATCTCATTGCTTCCCTGCTAATTTGGGGGCAAGCCCGGTTGCTCAACGTCACCGTGCAGCGCACCGTGGCAGCGTTGCGCGCCGACGTCGAGCACAAGCTGCACCGGCTGCCACTGTCCTACTTCGACGGACGTCAGCGTGGCGAACTGCTGAGCCGGGTCACCAACGACATCGACAACATTCAGTCGTCGCTATCGATGACGATCAGCCAGCTGGTGACCGCGATCCTGACCGTGGTCGCGGTGCTGTCGATGATGGTGTGGATCTCGCCGCTGCTGGCACTGATCACCCTGCTGGCCGTGCCGTTGTCGTTGCTGGTGACGCGAGCGATCACCCGACGTTCACAACGGCTGTTCGTTGCGCATTGGACCAGTACCGGACGCCTCAACGCACACATCGAAGAGACCTACAGCGGCTTCACGGTCGTCAAGACCTTCGGCCACCAGGCCGCAGCACGCGAGCAGTTTCACAACCTCAACGATGACGTCTACCAGGCCAGTTTCGGCGCCCAACTGCTCTCTGGCCTGGTGCAGCCGGCGACCACGTTCATTGGCAACCTGGGCTATGTAGCGGTCGCGGTGATGGGGGGCCTGCAGGTGGCCACCGGTCAAATCACATTGGGCAGCGTGCAGGCGTTCATTCAATATGTCCGGCAATTCAACACACCGGTGTCGCAGGTGGCGGCCATGTACAACAGCCTGCAGTCCGGTGTGGCCAGCGCAGAGCGGGTGTTCGAGCTGCTCGACGAACCCGAAGAAGCCGCCGACCCCGCGTCGGCGCTGCAACCGCCGGTCAGCCGGACCGGCCGCGCCCCGACCCTGACCGGTCGCGTGGAGTTCGAGCGGGTGAACTTTGCCTATCACCCGGGCCATCCGGTGATCCACGACTTGTCACTGGTGGCCGAACCGGGCAGCACGGTGGCGATCGTCGGACCGACAGGTGCCGGCAAGACCACGCTGGTCAACCTGCTGATGCGGTTCTATGAGGTCGATTCCGGCCTCATCCTGGTCGACGGAATCGACATCACCACGGTGAGCCGGCGGTCACTGCGGTCGCACATCGGCATGGTGCTCCAGGACACCTGGTTGTTCGACGGGACGATCTCGGAGAACATCGCTTACGGGCGTCCGGAGGCCAGCCCGGACGACATCATCCAAGCCGCCAAAGCGGCCTACGTCGACCGGTTCGTCCACATGCTGCCGGCCGGCTATCAGACCCGGATCAGCGGAGACGGCAGCAACATCAGCGCCGGCGAGAAGCAACTGATCACCATCGCCCGCGCATTTCTTGCCCGCCCGCAGTTGTTAATCCTGGACGAGGCCACCAGTTCGGTCGACACCCGCACCGAGCTGCTCATCGCACGGGCAACCGCCGAACTTCGCCGGGATCGAACCAGCTTCATCATCGCCCATCGCCTTTCGACGATTCGTGACGCCGACCAGATTCTGGTGGTGCAGGCGGGCCAGATCGTCGAACACGGCACCCACGCGGAGCTGCTGGCCAACCGGGGCGCCTACTACGCCATGACGCGGGCCTAGAACGATTCTGGCGATGCAGCCCCGCTGGCGGTGGTGGCGCCAAAGCGCGCGGTAACCGTACCGGGTCAGCCCGCTGCGCCGTCGGCGCCGGTACCGCCCTGCACGCCGTTATGGCCGCTGATGCCGTTGTAGGTTGTCCCGACGCCTGGATCGCCACCCACGCCACCGTCGCCACCGACAGCGCCGGCGCCGCCCGCACCGCCAGTCCCACCGATGCCGTTGGTACCCGAGTGACCGATCAACCACCCGCCAGTGCCACCGGCACCGCCGGTGCCGAACCCTCCGCCGGAGCCGCCGTCGCCCCCGGTTCCGCCGTCCGTGGCATCGCCGCCAGAGCCGCCGGCCCCGGTGCCAGACGAACTGCCGTCACCGCCAACTCCGCCATTCCCACCGGTACCACCGACTCCGCCGTCGCCACCCGCACCGCCGTCGCCGCCATTTCCGAACAGCAGCCCGCCGGCACCGCCGCTGCCGCCAACCCCGCCAACCCCGCCGGTCCCGCCGTCGCCGCCGGTGCCCGCAATGCCGCCGTCGCCGCCAATATTGGCGTCGGCCACGCCACCGTCAGTCGAGCCGGCGGAACCACCAACCCCGCCGGTCCCCCGGCGCCCCCGGTGGCGCCGATGCCGCCGGTGCCCCCGGTGCCCCCGGTGCCCCCGGTACCGCCGATGCCGCCGTCGCCGACCAATATCCCGCCACGACCACCGTTACCCCCGCCGCCGCCGCCGGTCCCGCCGGTGCCACCGGAAGCGCCGCTGGCCCCATTGCCGCCGGTCCCGCCAATACCCGCATAGGCGCTGCCGCTGGAAGTGACGGCAGGCCCGCCCAGTCCTCCATCGCCGCCCGAAGCTCCAGGAGCCCCGCCGTTGCCGCCGGTCCCGCCGAAACCTCCATAGGCGTCACCGCTGCCGTCATTGATGGCGAACCCGCCGACCCCACCGGTGCCTCCGGTCACCCCCGAGCCCCCATCGGCACCGCTGCCACCGTTACCGCCGTTGGCATCGCCAATCGAGGTTGTAACGTTGTTGCCCCACGCGCCGGGGCCTGCTGTGTCGTTAGAGGTGTTCACGCCGTCCGCGCCGGCCAGGCCGGTGCCGCCTTGCCCGCCGCTGCCGCCGTTGCCGAACAGGTAGGCGTTGCCACCGTTGCCCCCTTGCCCGGGGTCGCCGCCACCGATACCCGCCGCGGCCGCACCACCCTGCCCGCCCGCACCGCCGTCGCCGTAGAGCCACCCACCGTTGCCGCCTGCACCCCCGGCCGCACCGCTACCGCCGATCCCACCGGCCCCGCCCTGGCCGAACAGCCAGCCACCGTTGCCACCGGCACCCCGGCCGCGCCAAGCCCCCCCGGCCCCACCTGTTCCGCCGGCGCCGATCAACCCCGCGCTTCCACCGGTACCGCCGATCTGGCCGAACGCTCCGGAGCCGCCGTCGCCCCCATTGCCGTACAAGATCCCGCCGTCGCCTCCACTCTGTCCAGTCCCCGCCACCCCATCGTCGCCGTTGCCGATCAACGGGCGCCCCAACAGCGCCTGGGCGGGCGCATTGACCACGTCGAGCACTGCCTGCAACGGCGAGGCGTTGGCGACCTCCGCGCTTGCATACTTCCCCGCAGCCGCGTCAAGGGCGGTTACCAACTGGTCGTGAAACGCCGCCACTTGGGCGCCGAGCGCTTGATAGGCCTGGGCATGTCCGGAAAACACTGCGGCGACCGCCGCCGACACCTCATCGGCACCCGCGGCCAGCGCGCCCATGGTCGGCACCGCGGCGGCGACGTTAGCCTGACTGATCGCCGAGCCGATGCTTGCTAGATCCCTGCCCGCCACCGCCAATACCTCTGGCGAGACGACGACAAACGACATCACAACCCTCCCACCTGCTCGTGTTCACCCCAGCAGCCACGCTGTCTTCTTCGCACGATGCGTCGAGGCGAATCGTACCGTCTTCCTACGCAACATATGTCGCATTTTGGTTAACTTGTCATCGCTACACAAAAGGTGAAAAGCATTCACGTTCAGCAACATTGGCCACGAAAGCCATCCAGGCTGTGACCAGCAGATACTTCGCACTCCAACCGCTAAACTCGAAAACCACTCGCATTGCGCCACACTGACCGCCAACCGCAGTCGACACCGTAGACAGCCCAATTTCGCCGCCTAGCCATCAAACGCGAAAATTGCTCGCATAGAGCCACACTGACGTCCACTATCGTCCACGCCGAAGCCAGACTAACTGTGCCGAGCACCGCAACTTTCACGGTCGGACACAACGCCTACCACCAGAATTCGGTTGCTCTCCTTGCTTATAGATCCATCAGGGCATTTGCCGGGAGGAACCACGCAGGAGCGGCCGCGAAATCGTGATCCAGGTCAACGGTGCAGCGCTACAGCCCAATGCCGGCAACGGGAGCGGCATATGGCCAATGGCGCGGATCGAGCTCGCGCGGGCTAGCCACGATGCCGGCGCGCAGCCGCCGCGACGCCACCACTGGAGTGCGCCAAGAAGTTGTTGAGAATCCTTGGAGCGGCCGGCCCGATGCTGGGGTCATCCAGCCAGGGAAACCAGAGCAAAGGACCTCAGCAATGTTCTCAACCCGCATCACCGCAGCCGTCACCACCGCAATCGGCGCAGCCGCCGTCGGGCTAGCCATCGCGACCGCAGGCAGCGCTGCGGCCAGCACCGACGACGCCGCCTTCATCTCACAGATGGAGTCGGTCGGGGTCACCTTCTCCTCACCTCAGGCGGCCGACCGGGAAGGTCACCAGGTCTGCCAGGAATTGGCCAGCGGCAAGACGGGCACCGACATCGCCGAGGAAATCCTCAGCCAGACCGACCTGACCTCCAAGCAAGCGGCCTACTTCGTGGTCTACGCCATCAAGGACTACTGCCCGCAGTACGCCAGCCAGCTCGCCTAGCCCTTCGCCAACCACGCGGGGATCCCGGCCCGGGATCCCCGCTTCGGCCTGCTATCGGCGAGTTCAATTATGCAACAGTGCTTTTCAAACCAATCTCAGTGTGCCGATCATCGCCAAGGCGGGTTGGCGGACGGGCGCCAAGAACTTGCCAAGAACTTATTTAGAATCCGCCAAGGCGCCGGCCTCAAGGTGAAATCACCAACGGAAAATCACCGACAGAGGATCGCCACCATGTTCTCACCGCGCATCACCGCAGCCATCACCACCGCAATCGGCCTCGCCATCGCCGGCGCCGGCGCCGCGAACGCCAGCACCGGTGACGAGACCTTCATCGCCCAGATGAAGGGAGTCGGCGTCACCTTCTCCTCAACTCAGTCGGCCGTGCGCCAGGGCCACCAGGTCTGCCAGGAATTGGCCAACGGAAAGACGGGCACCGACATCGCCGAGGAGATCCTCAGCCAGACCAACCTGACCACCAAGCAAGCGGCCTACTTCGTCGTGGACGCTACCAAGGTCTACTGCCCCGAATACGCCAGCCAGCTGACCTAGGACCAACCGACCGGGCGTGCGGGGATCCTGATTTCCGGATCCCCGCATCCGTCGTTTCCGGTCCGAAAGCGGAGCTTGGGGACTTGCCGGCGGATCCGCAATCCCAGTGCCCGCAAGGATCTGCACCCAAAACTTTCACACCCACTCGGGCCCTTCGAGTTCGGTGATGGATTGTTGACTGTGCCGCTCACAGATTGCTAAGCAGGACAATGCCGTGGGCCAACATAAGGAGAATTCCGATGAAGCATCCGCCTCGTTCCGTTGTCGCCACCGCCGTCACACTGGCAGTCGTGCTCGCGATCGGGGGCTGCTCGAGCAACGGTGGTTCCGGCGGACCCGGGACGGCCACCGGCACCACCGTCACCACCAGTAGCGCCGAGGCGGCCACCATCCTCAAGCAGGCCGCCGAGGCCATGCGCAAGGTCACCGGAATGCATGTGAACCTCACGGTGGACGGCGACGTGCCGAACTTGCGCGTGACCAAGCTCGAGGGCGACATTTCCAACTCACCGCAGACCGTGGCCACCGGAAGCGCGACGATGCTCGTCGGCAACAAACAAGAGGACGCGAAGTTCGTCTATGTCGACGGTCATCTGTATTCGGACCTGGGACAGCCCGGCACATATACCGATTTCGGTGACGGGGCATCCATCTACAACGTTTCGGTGTTGCTTGACCCCAACCAGGGGTTGGCCAACCTGCTGGCCAACCTCAAGGAAGCATCCGTCACCGGCAGCGAGCAGGTGAACGGTGTAGCCACCACCAAGATCACCGGGAACTCGGCCGCGGACGACATCGCCACGCTTGCCGGCTCGCGGCTTACCTCCGCGGACGTCACCACGGTGCCCACCACCGTCTGGATAGCTACCGACGGGTCCTCTCACCTGGTGCAGATCAAGATCCTGCCGACCCCGGCCACATCGGTGACGCTGACCATGTCCGACTGGGGCAAGCAGGTCACCGCAACCAAGCCGGTCTAGCCATTGTCGTGAGCGCAGTTCATCGCAGTTCATCGCAAGCCGTTGAAACCGCCGGAGCACCGGCACTTGGAAAGGACTCACCAATGACGACGATCTCCCGTCGGCGGCGGTTAGCGGTGGCCGTCGCCAGTGTGGCTACCGCCACGGCAACTACCCTGACGCTCGCACCCGTCGCTGATGCCGCCGACCAATACGGCGCGATCGCCTACTCCGGCGACGGCTCCTGGGGACGAGCGTCGCACTACCCGACCCGAGCGGCCGCCGAAGCAACCGCCGTCAAACTATGTGGCTACTCCGACTGCAAAGTGCTCACCACCTTCACCGCCTGTGGGGCGGTGGCTGCCGACGGCAAGACTTTCGAAGGCGGTGTCGGGCCCACCCTGAGCGCCGCGATGAAAGACGCGCTGAGCAAGCTCGGGGGCGGCTACATCGACACCTGGGCATGCAACTGAACCTGCCCGACCCATGCGATGACCACCGTCGACCGGCGGGCAGCAGATCACCCCAAGAATTCGTGGAGATAACAAAAAGGCCTACATAAGAACCTTTTCTCAACGCCCACTCCGCACCCGCGGAACTGAGAAAAGGACAGACGATGAAGATCAACAAGATCGCCACCGCCCTCAAGACAGCCACCTTCGCGATCGCCGCCGGTGCCGTTGCACTGGGACTGGCCAGCCCGGCCGGTGCAGCGTCCGGCACGATGTACGGCGACCCAGCGGCTGCCGCCAAGTACTGGCGCTACCAGAAATACGACGACTGCCTCATCATGGCCGTCGCCGACGTGGTCGGTCAGGTGACCGGCAAGGAGCCCTCGGAGCAGGCCATAATCAAGGTGGCCCAGACGACCCCCAGCGCCGTGCACCCCGGGTCGATCTACACCAAGCCGGCCGACACCAAGAACCCGAACTCGGGCCAGGGCACCAGCCAGGCCGACATCGCGACGTTGCTGGCGCACTACGGCATCGACGCTGTTCTTACCGACCTGGACAACGCCCCGAGCAACGGAGTCCTCACCGGCATGGAGGCCCTCGAGCACCACCTGGGCAACGGTCGCGCGGTGATCGTCAGTGTCAACGCCGAAATGATCTGGGGCGTGACCATCGACAACAAGGACGAGGCCGGCAACCCGGTTTCTGACCACGCGGTGGTCGTGACCGTTGTCGACACCGCCAACGGGGTCGTGCACCTCAACGACAGCGGCAGCGACGAGGGGCGCGACGAGCAGGTCCCGATGGCCCTGTTCATGCAGGCATGGGCCACCAGCCAAGACTTCATGGCCGTGACCACCCAAGCCAGCAATTGACCATCGATCACCACCGCGGGCGGCCCACCCGGTGCACACGCACCGGACCGGCCGCCCGCACGGGCATGTTCGCAAGCACACCAAGACAATTCGCATGCAATACCAGTGATCGTCTTGGCAGCGCGGGCATTTCAACGGCCATCGTGGTAACCATCTGCGGCCAGAACCAACGGCCGACACCGATGCCGGACGGCCCCGACACCTCGCCGACGTGCCGGGATCCCCGGTTCTCACCGCATCGGCGAACTTGGTACCACAATAACCAGTAACGACAAACCAGTAATGACACCCGACTGCTAGGGATGCGAACGCGAGTGAAGCCGCGGAGGACCCGGAATGGCTGGTAGCGCAATGGTGGACAAACGTCTCGAATTCGGTCTACTCGGACCGTTGGAGATGACTATCGACGGCGAGCTGGTGCCGCTGGGCACACCCAAGCAGCGCGCGGTTCTGGCCATGCTGGTGATCAACCGCAACCGGCCGGTCGGGGTCGACTCACTGATCACCGCCCTGTGGGAGGAGTGGCCGCCGGCGGGGGCGCGGGCCAGCATTCACTCCTACGTGTCCAATCTGCGCAAGCTTCTCAGCGGCACCGGGATCGATCCACGGGCCATGCTGGCCGCCGCCCCGCCGGGCTACCGGCTCAGCATCCCGGATAGCACGTGCGATCTGGGGAGGTTCATCGCCGAGAAGACCGCCGGCGTGCATGCGGCCGCAGCCGGCAAATTCGAGCAGGCCAGCCAGCACTTGTCGAGGGAGTTGGCCCAATGGCGTGGACCCGTACTCGACGACCTGCGAGACTTTCAGTTCGTCGACGCGTTCGCCACCGCACTGGTCGAGGATAAGATCCTTGCCCATACCGCGAAGGCGGAAGCCGAAATCGCCTGCGGCCGGGCGGCCGCGGTGATCACCGAACTTGAAGCGCTGACCGCCGAGCATCCCTACCGCGAGCCGCTGTGGACGCAGTTGATCACCGCCTACTACCTCACCGATCGCCAATCCGACGCACTAGGTGCCTATCGCCGGGTAAAGACGACCCTCGCCGAAGACCTCGGCATCGATCCCGGCCCGACCCTGCGGGCCCTCAATGAACGAATCCTGCGTCAGGAACCACTCGACGCCAAGATGAACGCCAAGTCCACCGCCGTTGGCACAGTCACGGTGCTCGACCAGCGCACAATGGTGTCGGGCCAGCAGGCCGTCGCCTACTTGCACACCATCGCGTCGGGTCACGACTACCCGATTCGGACCGCGGCAACCCGAATCGGGCGGCTCAGCGACAACGACATCGTCCTGGACAGCGCGAACGTCAGCCGCCACCACGCCGTCATCATCGACACCGGAACCAACTACATCATCAACGACCTACGGTCATCCAACGGAGTGCATGTACAGCACCAGCGGATCAGCGGCGCCGTCACGCTCAACGATGGCGACCACATCCGTATCTGCGACCACGAATTCACCTTCCAGCTCACCGCGCGAAACCCCCGGTGAGCCAGCTCATCCAACCGGGTTGTTTAGCAATGCTTTTCGGCGCGCAACGCTTGCTCGACGGGCTGGCCTGCGACGCAATCCGAGATCGCGACAAGGCTTTTGGCCAAAGCCATCTCCGTCTCCGCGGCCGTTCCGGCCGGCCGCACCAGCCCGGCTGCCCCACTGACGCCGTCCCACCTTTTGACCGCGACCGGTCGGCACCCGCGAACCCGGGCGATGTGGCCTTTCATGCGAGCCGACTAGCGAGGGCTTACCGTCAATGGTTGCTGGGCCGGTGATTGGACTCGGGACGACACGTCGGGCCTGTTGATAAAGTCGCCAGGATTCGGGTTGGGTTGAGGAGGTCAGCGATGGGCGAGGCGCCAGACTCGCGTGTGGGGTCGATGTTCGGCCCTTACCACCTCAAACGGCTCCTGGGCCGGGGTGGCATGGGCGAGGTCTACGAGGCCGAGCACACCGTCAAAGAGTGGACAGTGGCGGTCAAGCTGATGACCACCGAATTCAGCAAAGACCCGGTGTTTCGCGAGCGGATGAAACGCGAAGCGCGCATCGCCGGACGTTTGCAGGAACCCCACGTGGTGCCGATCCACGACTACGGCGAAATCGACGGGCAGATGTTCCTGGAGATGCGCCTGATCGAGGGCACCGACCTGGACAGCATCCTCAAGCGCTTCGGCCCCCTGACCCCGCCACGTGCGGTGGCCATCATCACCCAGATCGCCTCGGCGCTGGACGCCGCGCACGCCGACGGGGTCATGCACCGCGATGTCAAACCGCCCAACATCCTGATCACCCGCGACGATTTCGCCTACCTGGTCGACTTCGGGATCGCCAGCGCCACCGGCGACGAGAAACTGACCCAGTTGGGCACCGCGGTGGGCACCTGGAAATACATGGCGCCCGAGCGGTTCGCCAACGAAGAGGTCACCTACCGCGCCGACATCTATGCGCTGGCATGTGTGCTGTTCGAGTGCCTTACCGGATCCCCGCCCTACCGGTCAGACAGCGCAGGCACGCTGGTCACCGCCCACTTGATGGATCCTGTCCCGCAAGTAAGCACGGTGCGCCCGGGGATCCCCAAGGCCTTCGACGCGGTAATCGCCCGCGGCATGGCAAAAAAGCCCGAAGAACGCTATGCGAGCGCCGGGGATCTAGCCCGCGCCGCCCATGACGCACTCAGCAACCCCGATCAGGACCACGCGGCCGACATCCTGCGGCGCAGTCGGGAATCCACGCTGCCCGGCACCGCCGCGATCACCCCCCAACCGCCGACCATGCCCGCCGTCACCCCGCCACCGGCCATGCCGTATGCCGATCCGGCCAGTTCGGGGCCGTTGCCTCAGTCCGCACCGACCGGGCAGCCCGGGTGGGCGCCCGCGAGCGGTCCCATCCCGGCCGCACACCAACCGGCCCAAGTCCCGCAGTACTACCAAAGCGGCAGCTGGGCAAGCACGCCGCCAGGCACGCCACCGCAACAACCCGTCGGGCCGACGCCGTGGAACCAGCCACCACCCAAACGCAATCCCTGGCCGATCGTTGCCGGCGTTGCCGCACTGGTGTTTGTCCTCATCGTTGGCGGGATCGGCGTCTGGCTGGTGACCAATTCCGACTCCACCCCCAAAGCGGGCCCCGGCACTACGGGCAGCACCACCACTACTTCCCCCAAACCGGAGACCACCAGCCCCGAGACGACGACCACCCCGGCCGGTGACCCTCAGGCCCGGTTGCTGAGTTACCTGCCGTCGGGCTACGCCAGTGGTGTCTGCACCGCAACCACGCCCAAACCCAACAGCGTTTGGACGGGGGCGGTGGCGATGTACAACTGTGGGCAGAACACCAACGATGGCGGACCAAGTCGCGCTGTTTATGGGCTGTTCCCGAGTCTGGAAGCACTCAAGCAGGCCTTCAACGACGACATTGCCGCGGTGGATCTGGACAATTGTCCGGGCGAGGGCCCGTCTCCCGACGGGTGGCACTATGACCGGACACCGGACGTGACGGCCGGAATGATCGCCTGCGGGACCTACAAGAACCACCCGAACGTGATCTGGAGCAACGACGACAAGCTGATGCTCAGCGACGCCTTCGGAGACCCGGCCACCCTCGACGAACTCCACACCTGGTGGGCGAAGTACGGGTGAACCACTCCTCGCCGGTGCGCCGATCGGCGCTGCGGTCGCCGGGTGGCGTTCCGGAACAGACGGCCGTGCCCCACTAGTGGGGCAGGCGACCGCCGAGCATCCTCGTGGCTTGCGCCGCGGCGCTTAGCACGTCGGCGAGCGACCCTTGGGCCCGCTGCGGGGCAGCCGGAAGCTGGGTCCGCTGATCATCGAACACCGGCGCGGACAGTCCGGCGGCACCTTCGTCACGCTTACCGGCGGTAAACGAGAAACCGCTCCGGCAGGTCTGCCAGGTTCGCCGCCAGTCGGTGCACGGTAGACGCGGGAAAGCCGGTGCGAGAATGGATTTCGGCGAGAGTCAGTGCCGGCTCGGCAGGGGTCAATGCATCGAGAACCCCGCGGACCTTCGACCTATACTCCCGCCGCAGAAACCCGGTGACCGTAGCAGCCAAGCGCTGTCTCGCGGAATGCGACCGCCGACGAAGGCAGACATCTGTCCGCGATCCACCCGATCGCGATGGGCCTGACCAGTTGCGCATCATCAATCGCGATTTCGATGATGTCAGCGGGCCTTGCCGTCGCCTGCGGCAGCACCCCGACCCCGAGATTCGCTCCGATCAAGCCACGCAGCGTCCCGACGTCGGTCCCTTCGAACGCCGGGGTCGGATCTATGCCGTGGCGGGCGCACGCCGCATCAACGATGCGACGCAAAGTGTGGTCACGGTCGAGCACCACGAACGGATAGGCGGCCAGTTCAGGAAATCTGATCAGCCGGCGACCGGCGAGTGGATGATCGGTGCTGACCACCGCATAAAGTTGCTGAGTGAATAGCGTCTGCCAGGCTATCTCGCCGTAGCCTTCGAAGGCGGCCGGAAAACTCAAGCTCACATCGGTAACACCGCTGACCAGGTCGCTGAGCACACCTTGACCGGAACGTTGATGCAGTTCGAACCGCGCCTGCGGAAACCGGCTGTGATGCAAGCGAATCAGATGCGGCACCGTCTGCATCCCCAGGGAGTGAAGAAAGCCCAGTGCTACCGTCCCGCCGCTGACACCGGCGAGCTCACGCACGTTGTCGATTGCCGAAGAGACGCTGCGTTGGGCCAGCCGGCTGCCCACCAGTAGAGCCTGTCCATATCGATTGAGCTCGTTGGTGCGGCCTCGCCGGGTGAACAGTTGCACGCCGATCTCAGCCTCGAGCAGCGTGATGGCACGACTCACCGCAGACTGCGACACCAAGAGCTGCTCGGAGGCGCCCCGAAGCGTGCCGCATTCCGCAACGGCCTGAAAGTAGCGCAATTGATAGAGCTCCACCGGCCCAGGATACTTGCGCAAAACTGAACAGTTCTTCGAAACCTTGCGCTAGACGCAAACCTGGTTGGTTCCTAGCGTGGTCGTAGACCCCGAGGAGACCACAAGATGAAACCCATTCCGCGCAGTTTGTTGTTCACACCGGCAACCAAAACCCAGCACTACCTGGCCGCGGCAGCGGTGCATGCCGAGGCACTCATCCTCGATCTCGAGGACTCGGTGGCCCCCCGCGACAAGGCGCAGGCTCGCCGGGACGCGCTGAATTTTCTTTGCACCACAACGCCGGCCAAGACGATGGCGGCCATCCGGGTCAATGCACCCGATACCCTGGATGGCTGGCGGGACCTCACCGCGTTGCTCGACTCTGCGGCCGACCCAGATTTTCTGATGCTCCCAAAGGTGCAGTCCGCGGCCGAGATCGGCCTGGTCAAACGCCTGCTTCGGCAGTCACAGAAGACAACTCGACTCATCGCGACCGCCGAAACCGCTGTTGTGGCGGCAAATCCGGACTGCGCGCTCGACCCGCGCCTGGTCGACGCAGTCATCTTCGGCAGCGCCGACATGGCAGCCGACCTAGGCGCAGAACCGTCCGCCGCCATTGTGCGACATGCTCGCAGCACCATCCTCAGCCACGCCGCCGCCGCAAAGATACCGGTCATCGATGCCCCGTTCTTCGACATCGACGACATACCCGGACTGCGCCAGGCCGTCCGCGAGGCCGTCGCAGAAGGATTCGCCGGGAAGGCGGCAATCCATCCCGATCACGTAGCGCTCATCAATTCCGGATTTCTTCCCGGTCAATCCGAAATCAATTGGGCACGCGAGGTATTGAAGTCTGCTCACGCAGGCGCCGGGTCCGTTGGCGGTCGAATGGTGGACGAGGCGATGGCCCGCCGCGCGCGCGGCATCCTTGCCAGAGCTCAGGGTGTGAACGAGGAGGAACCATGCATGAGCTGATTTCGGCCTATCGGGAAGTCGCGCCCGGCGTGTACCGGGAAACCGCGGGCTTGTACTACGATGATTTCGTCGTCGGCGACACTTTCGAGCATCGACCAGGCCGAACGATCACCGACACCGACAACATCTGGATGACCCTGCTGACCATGAATACCCAGCCCGTGCATTTCGATGCACGCTATGCGGCAGCTACCGAGTGGCAGAAGATGCTTGTCGATTCCACGTTGACCATCGCGATGCTGACGGGGATGAGTGTTCGGACCGTCAGCGCCAAGGTAGTTGCCAATCTGGGGTGGGACAACGTTCGCGCCTGCCACCCCGTTTTCGCAGGCGACACGCTTTACGCCAGCTCCACCGTGCTCGCCAAACGCGAGTCGAAAAGTCGTCCGAGCCAAGGCATTGTGTCGGTTCAAACCCAAGGGACCAACCAGGACGGAGTCGTCGTGATGACCTTTGAACGCACCATGCTGATCTACAAACGTGCCGGTTCACCCGCGGGTGAGGCGAACTACTG
Organism: Mycobacterium pseudoshottsii JCM 15466; assembly: GCF_003584745.1. Lineage (NCBI taxonomy): Bacteria > Bacillati > Actinomycetota > Actinomycetes > Mycobacteriales > Mycobacteriaceae > Mycobacterium > Mycobacterium pseudoshottsii. The sequence goes on along the minus strand of NZ_AP018410.1, from coordinate 1,856,429 downwards.
ATGGAAAATTGCGTAGCAGTCAAGGACCACGCCGCCCTATACCGCGCCAAGCTAGCCGATCCCGACACCGCCATACTGGCGGTCACCTCTGGATCGGCGGTGGCAGTCGGCCAAGCCGCCTGCCAGCCACCAGCGCTGCTCCAGGCTCTCGCGGCCCGCGCCGAACGCCGCGAGATCGATCGCGTCCGGCTCTTCTACTACCACGCCGAGCGGCCGATGGCCGATACCGTACTGCGTTACGAATTGATGGGGCGGTTCCTGCCCAACTCGATGTTCCTGCAAGCCGCCGAGCGAGACTTGATCGCCCATGGCGAACACGACGGACGCAAAGTTGTGCAGTTCATTCCGAATTCGTTCAGCAATGCGGTACGGCTATTCACCGAAACCATCTCTGTCGATACAACTATCGTGACGGTCTCCCCGATGGATGAGCAAGGCTACTTCACGTTCGGAACCAACAACGACTACACCAGTTCGGTGGCACGGCAGGCCCGCCACCTCATCGTCGAGGTGAACCCCAACATGCCACGAGTCTTCGGACACTCGATGCTGCACGTCGATGAGGTCGACGCCATCGTCGAAAACGACGCCCCCTTACCCGAGCTGCCGCAACGCCCCATCAGCGAGCTCGATCGGGTCATCGCAACCCATGTTGCCGCGCTAGTGCCCGAGCAAGCCTGCCTGCAGATCGGCGTGGGTGGACTGCCTCAAGCGGTATGCGAACAGCTAAGAGACCGTAGCGATCTTGGTATCCACTCCGAGGTATTCACCCCTGCGCTGGCCGACCTGGTGCGCCGAGGAGTTGTCACCGGGCGACACAAGGCGATCAATCGGGGCGCAGCCGTCTTCACTTTCGCACTCGGCGATCGCAAGACCTACGAATTCATGGACAACAACCCCAAGTTGGAGAGCTACCCCGTCGACTATGTCAACGATCCTGCGGTGATCGCCCGCAACGACAACGTTGTCTCGGTGAACTCGACGATCGAGATGGACCTAACCGGCGCGTGCAACTCCGAGCATGTCAATGGGCACCAGTTCACCGGCGCGGGCGGTCAACTGGACTTCGTGCGTGGTGCCTATGCCTCGCGCGGGGGCAAGTCGATCATCGCATTCGCATCGACCACCCGCGGCGGGACGATCAGCAAGATCGTTCCGCGACTTTCCGGACCCGTAACCACGCCGCGCAACGAAACACACTATGTGGCTACCGAGTTCGGAACCGTCAATCTGAAGGGCCTGTCGAGTTCCGCCCGCGCCGAGGCGCTGATCGGGCTCGCGCATCCCGACTACCGACCGTGGCTAGCCGAGTGCGCACAACACATGCACCTCATCTAGAAGGGAACCTTGCACCGATGATGAACAACGACAGCCCGGACAGTCAGCTTGATGAGGACGAGGCGATGCTGGTGGCTACTGTGCGGGCCTTCATCGACCGCGACGTGCGGCCCAGCGTGCGCGAGGTCGAACACGCCAACACCTACCCGCAGGCCTGGATCGAGCAGATGAAACGCATCGGCATCTACGGCCTGGCCATCGGGGAAGCCTACGGCGGATCGCCGGTGTCGATGCCGTGCTACGTCCAGGTCACCCAGGAGCTGGCCCGCGGATGGATGAGCCTGGCCGGCGCCATGGGCGGACACACCGTGGTGGCCAAACTGCTGATGCTCTTTGGCACCGACGAACAAAAATCCACCTACCTGCCAGCCATGGCCACCGGCGAGCTGCGCGCCACCATGGCCCTGACCGAACCCGGCGGCGGTTCCGACCTCCAAAACATGTCCACCACCGCGATGGCTGACGGACCCGACCAGCTGCTGATCACCGGCGCCAAGACCTGGATCAGCAACGCCCGCCGCAGCGGGCTGATCGCCCTGCTGTGCAAGACCGATCCCCACGCCACACCCCGCCACCACGGCATCTCGATCGTGCTCGTGGAACCGGGCCCCGGCCTGAAGATCTCAGCCGACCTGCCCAAACTGGGATACAAGGGCGTGGAAGCCTGCGAACTGTCCTTCGACAACTACCGGGCACCGACCTCCGCGATATTGGGAGGCCAACCCGGTCAAGGGTTTTCACAGATGATGAAAGGACTCGAAACCGGCCGCATCCAGGTCGCCGCCCGCGCCCTGGGCGTGGCCAGCGCAGCACTCGACGACGCCCTGGCCTACGCCCAGCAACGCCACAGCTTCGGCCAACCGATCTGGAAACACCAAGCCATCGGAAACTACTTGGCCGACATGGCAACCAAACTCACCGCCGCCCGCCAACTCACCCACTACGCCGCCCAACGCTACGACAGCGGCCAGCGATGCGACATGGAGGCCGGCATGGCCAAACTCTTCGCCTCCGAAACCGCCATGGAAATCGCGCTCAACGCCGTCCGAATCCACGGCGGCTACGGCTATTCCACCGAATACGACGTCGAACGCTACTTCCGCGACGCACCCCTGATGATCGTCGGCGAAGGCACCAACGAAATCCAGCGCAACGTGATCGCCAGACAACTGATAGCCCGCGGCGGAATCTAACCGCCGCCGGGCGTCGTCAGCGGCCCGTTGTTCATCGCGCCCAGTGTTGGGCTTCCCGAGGTGAGTCGACCAGCACGGCGTCGAGTCCGACCTTCTTGGCGAGCTGGTAGTCGTCGGCAGTCTTGACGGCGAAGCCCATGACGTTCATCGGGGATCCCGACTTGAAGCACTCGACGGCGGCCGGGTCCCATAGCTGCGCGTCTACCTTTGAGGTCCCAACACCCAACGTGAATTCTTCGGTGATCGTGATGCTCCGGTGCAACTCAAAGCCGGCCCACTTGCCAGGATCCGGCGCTGGGTCACAGTGATGGTTCAGCGCCATGTCGAGAAGTCGCTGGCGGGTGATGTCACGGCTTTCGGCGACTCGCAGATGCTGCTGAGCCGCTGCCTCGGTGATGGTCGCATCGGTGGAGTAGACGGTCGCCCGTTCCGCCGCACCGGTCTGGTTCAGCACCCGCGCGACCGCCGATACCACCGGCTGTGCGGGAGTCTGCTTGAGATCCAGAAACAGCGCGATATCGGGCGGGACCGCGGAGATTGCCTGTTCGAGCGTGGGTATCGGCGTAGGCCGCTGCCGGTAGGGATAGCCGTCGACGCCCGGCTCGGTGAAATTCCAGCCCGCGTTGAGCTGCTGTAACTGCCCGGCGGTCTTGGAATTCACTGGTCCCGCTCCGTCGGTCAACGTCGCCAGATCACTCGGCCGGTACAACACCGCCACCCCATCCTCGCTGGCCTGCACGGTCAGCCACACACCGTCGACACCGGATGAAACCGCGTTCGTTATCGCTAGCAGGGTGTTTTCCGGGAAGTCGGCCGCGCCCGCGCGATGGGCGATGATCATCGGCCCGGAAGCCGCAGTGGACGGCGCCGCCCCTGCCACGCAGCAAGCGCCTCCCAGCACGGCAACCGCCGCGACCGCACCCAAAATTGCCGATCTCATTCGTCGATTCCCTTCACGAGTCCCCGCCCTACAGCGCCACACCGCTGCGCAGCGAGGGTCAACCATGCGCGGTCATTGTGACCAAAGTAACTGCCCGACAGCGCATCTGCCCGGACCGGACTGCTCTTCGAGCCATACCCTAGCTGCCGGATGGAAACGGTGACACGGTCCGCTCCCGCAATGGGTTTGGGTTCAGTGCTGGGATCGCAGTGCGATGCGTGTTTGGGTTTGGGCCACCCCTGCGGCGGCTTTCAGCCTCCGCAGGAGGCGATCTAGGTCGGCGGTATCGCGAACCCGGATGTGCAGGAGGTAGTCATAAGGCCCGGTTACGTGGACAGCGTCGCTGATGGCGGGGTCCTTGGCCGCCCATGCCAGAAACTGGTCGCCGTCCTGTTCTGATCGAAGACGCACGTCGACGAATGCCTCGATTCCTCAGCTCGGAGCCTTTTCTGCGGCGAGCACTGCCCGGTAGCCGAGGATGACGCCGGTGGTCTCTAGCCGTCGGACTCTTGCCCCGACGGCGTTCGTGCTCAGTCCGATGGCGCGCCCCATGGCACTGAAAGATGCTCTGCCATCCTGGGCCAAGATGTCGACAATTTCACTGTCAATGTCGTCCATACTGAGAATTTACTGGCTGAGCTGAGACATTTGTCATCGCAAGGTTGGACTCGGCGCGATAGTGGGTAGCCATGTCAGCTGTTGCGGGGATTGCCTCGGCGTTCGGAGTCGGACTGGCCGCCGGGCTTGGCGTCGCGGTGCCGTTAGGCGCGATTGGCGTGCTGCTGCTGCGAGAGGGAGTCGAGCGAGGAGTTCGTCGCGCCGCGGTGGCGGCGGCCGCGGTGTCGTGTGTCGATGTGATGTATTGCGCCGCAGCGATGCTGGTCGGACGTTTTGCGGGGCCGGCGGTCGAAGGCTTGGGCTCCTGGCCCGAAGTCATCGGCGCACTCCTGCTGGTTGTGGTGGCCGCGGCGGGAATCGCACGAGGGTTGCGGCGTTGCGAGCCGGCGACTCAGCACTGGCAATCACCGCGCTCTAGCGATCGATTCGCGTTCTTTTTTGGCCTGACCGCGATCAACCCCGTGACGTTGGTCTATTTCACCGCGATAGCCGCCACGCTGGAACAGTCGCTGGGGGGCAGCGCCGCGATCGCCGTTGTCACCGGCGTCGGGCTGGCGTCACTGCTGTGGCAGTTGTTGCTGGTCTGGATCGGTGCGGTCGTTGGCGCTGGTAGCACTGCCCGCACCCGGCGCCTGACCATCCTGGTTGATAACGTCGTCGTCGGCGCCCTCGGGGTAGTCATGCTGGCCCCCGCGGCCCGGTGATGCCTCACCGGCCGGCGCCACACGGACAAACCGACCGACGATGTCCACTGATGTCCACGGACGAATCGTCAAACGCCAGTGAGCCGTTGGTCCGGCCCGCCATCAGCGTCCAGGTAGTTCGACAGTTCGACGAGGTTATTGTCGGGGTCGCGCACATACACACTGATGATCGGCCCACAGGCGCCGGTTCGCTGTACCGGCCCGTCCACGATCGGCACTCCCGCCGCGTGCAGTTGCGCCGCGACCGCGTCCATCGGATCCTCCACGATCAGACAGAGATCGGCGCTTCCGGGGGTGGGACGCTGGGCTTTCGGCTCGAACTCGGCGCCCCGCTGGTGCAGGTTGATCTTCGACCAGCCAAATCGCAGCGCTCTACGCCCGCCGCCAAACGTTTCCTGCTCCATGGCCAGCACCCGCGTGTAAAACCTGATGGTGGCGTCGATGTCGGCAACCGTGAGCACTAGGTGGTCGAGGCGGTGAATCTTCATGGCTTCCCTATCCGTCTGTGCCGACTGTTACTCGGCGGGCCCCGAGGGGGGACGGGACACGGCGCACGGAGCACGGCTGGCGGCGCGGTGCGGGTGCGATGTGACGGCCCAACTCGAGGGCGCGCCTAGCACCCGGTGCAACGCCGACGATGTCGCCCGCAATCGGCCCTGTCGACCACATTGGGTAATGCAACCCACAGTATGGCAACGGACTCCTCCGGCCACCCGCCCGTCTGGCCGGCATGTCCGGCACGCTCCCGGCATCGTTTGGGCACCGGGTAGCCCGCAGAGGCCGCGAACTCACCCGCCAGCGAGCCACGTCCGGCCCGGAGCAAAGCTGCACCCCAACCCTTTTCGGCACGACGACGCGGCGCAGCGGCGACAGCCCGGATGGGTTTGCTGCATTCATATCATTCACGCATACATCGCTAGCAGCTCTCAGGATCTGTGTCCCATGGCAACATTTGCCTGCGAGTCACGCCGCACCGCCCAATGTGATCTTGATCGCTGATCTTCTTGCCAGCAGCGACGGTAACTGCACCTGGGTGAAACCCAGGCCTCGCGCGAGGCCCGCAAGGCCGGGACTCCATTGCGGTCCAGCACGTCGCAAACCCGTCTCACCATGCAGAACTGCCGCAATGGCTTGGTAGCAAACCGCCACGGATATCGGGCACCTCGGCACGTCCACTCCAAAGCCTTTCGAGTTTCCGGTTGCTCGCGGAGCCCGCTAAACGCGAACCACAGCTGCGGCAATTCGCAATGGTATTCGCCGCGATAATTCGCGACATTTATACACCAGAGATCGATAATAGTTAATAGTTCGATGCCGTTAATAGTGTGCCGCGAAGCTCTGTCGACCCAAATACCGAGACGGACGTCAGCCGCGGACACTTTCCCCATCCCCAAAGGTATTGCGGACCATTTCGGCATCGGCCGAGTCGCCCAGCGCACGCGACGCCCGGGTAACTGGGACGATCGTACAGCGCAACTCCGCCACCGGCCGCTAGCGTGACGCCGAGGCGGCTCGGCCGAGGACGCTTCCCCAGGCCGATGCGCCGGCCCCACGAACGCACGCTGGCCGTGAAGCCGCCGCGAGAAGCGGCCCCACCAGCGCCTAAATCAACTCTATAGCAACATATCTCGCACGCGCGACGCCCGTATCTGATGCATCGACTCGAGGCGGATACCGATTCCGATACGCCCGCCAATGCCCCGCGGAGCGGTTGCCAGCGCCCGGGTCCAGCAACCCGACACGACACTCAGCAAAGTCACAGCAAAGCACCTGGCAACCGAAGCCCATCGAGTCAATCACCAAGCCGAGGACGACGCCAGCTTCAGGATCGTCAACAAAAAAATCGTTGACATCTGCCGGAATCAGGATTACCAAGAAAGGCCAAGCCTGTAATTCAATCCGCGCATGCGGTGTGCGCGGAATCGACAACCGTTGGGCAGGTAGTAGCCATGAGCAGAGCCTTCATCATCGATCCCACGATTAGCGCGATCAACGGTTTGCACGCTCTCCTTGGGATTGGATTGCCCGAAGACGGCGGCATCATCGACTCCGCACTGTCGTTCTTTGGCAAAACCCTAGATGACCTAGGGTCGGCGTTCCCCGGCGATGGTTGGCTGGGTTCGGCCGCCGATCACTACTCCGGCAAGAACCGCAAGCACGTCAATTTCTTCAAAGAGCTGGCGGAGCTGGATCGTGAGCTTCAGAAGCTGATCGCCGATCAGGCCAGCGCGGTCAAGACAACGCGCGAGATCCTCGAGGACGCGAAGAAAGGCCTCGAGTTCGTCCGTCCGGTCGCCGTGGGCCTGACCTACATCCCGATTGTCGGGTGGGCCATGTCGGCCGCGTTCCAGGCACCGGTGTGCGCGGCGGCGATGGCCGTCGTCGGCGGAGCGCTTGCCTATCTGGTCGTGAAAACCCTGATCAACTCGATGAAGTTGGTCAGCCTGCTGGCCCAACTCGCCAAGTTGTTGGCGGAGGCCGTGGCGGACGTCGTTTCGGACGTGGTCGACATCATCAAGGGCATCCTCGAAGAGGTGTGGGAATTCTTGACCCACCCGTTCGAATTCCTCAAGGACCTGCTGAACAAGCTCGTCTCCTGGGCTTCCTCACTGCTGTCGCAATGGGGATCAAAACTGCAGTCCTTCTTTGGCGGCATCCCCGGCTTGAGCGGTATGGGCGGCGGCTTGTCCCAATTGACCAGCTTCTTCAGCTCAGCCGGGGCAGCCGGTTCGGCCGGGTCGGTCGGCGCGGCGGATTCGGCCAGCCTGGTCAGCTCGGCCGGCTTGCCCGGCGGGCTCGGCCTTGGCGGCGGGTCCGGCTTCGGCTCCATGCCCAACGTGGCCCAGCTGCGTTCGGCCGCGACACGCCAGGATCCGCGTCTGACCAGCGAGGGCCCAACCCGAGTCTCCAGCGAACCGGTCGGCGAACATGCGCAAGCGGCTTCCGCGCAGGGGGGCCAGGGCATGGGCGGGATGCATCCCGCGTCGGCCGGATCGAAAGGCGCGACCAGCAAGAAGTACTCGGAAGGCGCCGCGGCGGGCACCGAAGATGCCGAACGCGCGCCAGTTGAAGTTGGGGTGGGTGCCGCTGCGCGGATCGCGGAGCGACGCGCCGGCTAGCCCCACCTGACCAGCCGAATCGACCGCGCAAAGCAACGCTAGACGGAAGGGATACCACCAATGACGGAGAACCTGAAAGTGCAGCCCGAGCTCCTCGGTGTGCTGGCGTCGCACCACGACAATGCGGCGGCCAGCGCCACCTCCGGGACCGAAGTCACCTCTGGGCTAAGCGAATCGGTGACGGTCACTCACGGTTCGTACTGCTCGCAGTTCAACACCACGTTGAAGATGTATGAAAGTACCCGTTCCGCCCTTGGCTCCTCGCTCAATAGCGCCGGTATCGACCTCGCCAAGAATTTGCGTACGGCGGCACGCGCATACACCGAGGCCGACGACACGTGGAGCAAGGCGCTCGGATCGTTATTCAGCTGAACAGCTTCGGTGCGTGCGTCGCGCTGCGGCGTACGCACGGGGCAGCTTTTCGATTTGGCCGACGCGTGCGCGCGAAGCCAACTTTGCCATGCTCGACACCAAGGTCAGAAGGGACGCGGTGGTGAACTTGCCCGGAAACGACTTCGACAGCGATGATTTCGATGCCGTAGATCTCTGGGACCCAGACGGAAAGCAGCGGTGGACAGCCGACCCGATTGTCGGCTTCGCCGGGGCAGGGGCCCAGGACAGCGAAGCCAGCGCGGATGACTCCCCCGCACCACAGGAGCAACCGGAAGAAGACGAGATCGCAGTATTCACCGTAACGAATCCTCAAGGAAGCGTAGCGGTTTCGGCGTTGATGGACGGCCGGACCGAAGATATAGAGCTGTCGAAGAAGGTGGCACGGATGAGCGAGTCGCAGCTCGCCTCCGAGATCCTGGTGCTGGCAGACTTGGCTCGCCAGAAGGCGCAGGCGGCGCAATATGCCTTCATCCTCAACAAGCTCACGCACGCCGCGGACGGAGATCAACAACGCGTCCAACAGTTGCAGGACTTCGTTGGCAACACGTGGAGCTTGCCATCGCCGGAGGAAGCGGCCGCCGCGGAGGCTGAGGTGTTCGCGACCCGCTACGGCGACGACCGCTCCGCCCACGACAGCGCCAGCGAGCAATGTGGTTTCGCCTGACCAACGAGGTTGACCGCCGCAACGGGTGCGTACCCGCTCGCTGACCCGCGCACGGCGAACTCGAGCCCGCATGGTTGCCCCGACCGAGTAGCCACCACGACCCGACACAATCCTGACACCCGTTTCCTGGGTCCAACGTTGATAGTGTCGGCTGGGTCGCGGTTGGTTTGGAGGGTCAACGATGAGCGAGGCGCCCAGTGCGCGCGCAGGGTCGATGTTCGGCCCCTACCGCCTCATCCGCCCTCTGGGCCGTGGCGGGATGGGTCAGGTCTACGAGGCCGAGCACACCGTCAAAGGGTGGGCCGTCGCGGTCAAGTTGATGCCGGATACCTTCAGCAGCGATCCGGTGTTTCGGGAGCGCATGAAGCGCGAAGCCCGCATCACCGGCCGGTTGCAGGAACCCCACGTGGTGCCGATCCACGACTACGGCGAAATCGATGGACAGATGTTCCTGGAGATGCGCCTGATCGAGGGCACCAACCTGGACAGTTTGCTCAAGCGCTTCGGCCCCCTGACCCCGCCACGCGCGGTAGCGATCATCACCCAGATCGCCTCGGCACTGGACGCCGCGCATGCCGGCGAGGTGATGCACCGCGATGTCAAACCGCCCAACATCCTGATCACCCGCGACGATTTCGCCTATCTGGTCGACTTCGGCATCGCCAACGCGGCCACCGACGAGAAACTCACCCAGATGGGCACCGCGGTAGGCACCTGGAAATACATGGCCCCCGAACGGTTTACCAATGACAGGTTCACCCACCACGCCGACATCTACGCGCTGGCATGCGTGTTGCACGAATCCCTGACCGGGTCTGCGCCCTACCAGTCCAACAACGCCGGGTTGTTGATCAGCGCCCACATGATGGAGCCCATCCCCAAGCCCAGCGCGGTCCACCCGGAAATCCCCAAGGCCTTCGATGCGGTGATCGCGCGCGGCATGGCCAAGAAACCCGCAGACCGCTACGCCAGCGCCGGGGACCTGGCCCCCGCCGCCCACCAGGCGCTCAGCACCCCCGATCAGAACCAGGCAGAGACCATATTGCGGCGCAGCCAGCAATCCACCCTGCCAGGCCAGGTCGTCGAGCAACCTACCCTCGAACACCGGCGGGAGCCCCGTTGCGGGCCGGCCAACCCCCAGCACAGCTCTGGCCCAATGCCCGCCTACAGCTCCGAACCGATCCCCAGGTCGGGGCCCTCAGGGCCGACCCACCCGCCGTCGGGTCCCATCGGCCAGCCGGCCTGGTCCCCCGGCGCGCATCCCGCTGCCCCGGCACACTCCCCCGTTGCGCCCCCGCCCTGGGATGGCGGCATGTCCCCCGGCGCGGCGCCACGCGCGCTGGCGCCGCAACAGCTTGGCGGTACGCCGGTATGGAATCCAGGTGTCCCACAGCGGCCGCCGCGTGCTCGCAATCCCTGGGCGATTGTCTCCGGCGTCGCCGTAGCAATCCTGGTCATGATCCTCGTCGCGATCGCCATCTGGGCGGCCACCCACGATGACAACCCGCAACCAACCGGACAACGAACCACCTCCACCACGGCACGAACCACAACCGGCAGCACGGCCACAACCACACCCGCACCGTCGACCACATCGCGGCGCCCCGACGCCCAAACCCGCTTGATGGGCCTGCCGCCGTCGGGCTACCCCGCGGGTGCGTGCACGCCCGAGACGCGGCCGATGCCGGGCGCAGTGGCATCGGTGAAGTGCAAGAAGAACACCGATGCCGACGGGCCTACCGTGGCCGCCTACGGGCTGTACGCCAACCTTTCGGCGCTCAAGAACGCATTCACCGCGTTCATCGGAACCTTTTCGATCCTCACCTGCCCCGATGGAAAGGCGTCACCAGGAACGTGGTGGCACACGCAGGACCCCAACACCGTCCTCGGCCAGGTCGCCTGCGGCATCTACAAGGGTGCCGAACCGCAGGTGATGTGGAGCAACGAGCGAACGCTGGTATTCGCACTCGTCGCCGCAAAACCGCCCGGACCCAACCTCGACCAGCTCTACGACTGGTGGTCCTCACACTCATGAACAACCACGACAATCGGAGCTGGGTAGACGCACCGGAGGCGATGCATGCACGACAGGATCGGTGACGCGACGACGAATCCGCCCCGCCTGGAACTCCGGGCCGCCGGACGCACCTGGCATGCCACACCAAACCGGGCCTGGACCATCGGTCGGGCCGCCGAAGCCGATATCCGCCTGGACAATCCACGGGTCTCGCGACTGCACGCGGTCCTCGAGCCGACGCCGGCGGGATGGGTGCTGGTCAACCGCAGCCGCAACGGATCGTTCGTCGGCGGCACGCCGGTGCAGCGCGTGCCGATCCACCAGCCCGTCACGGTGCTGCTGGGGTCCGCGTCTTCCGGACAGGCGATCGAGCTCCACCCCGCGATCCAGGCGCCCGAGGCGCAGCCCGGGCGCAACGTCGCCGCTGCGCCAGACCCGCTGGACGGAACGACAGTCGCCCGGGCGCCGACCACGGTGCACGCCATCGACCAGCTCGTCGTCACGATCGGCCGCGGAGCGGACAACAACGTGTTGTTGAACGACCTGCTGGTGTCTCGGCGCCATGCCGTGTTGCGGCGCTCCGGTGACCAATGGGAGCTGGTCGACAACCACAGCGCCAACGGGACCTACGTCAACGGCAACCGCATTACCCGCGCGCTGATCGGGCCCAACGACATTGTCGGCATCGGGCACCAGCTGATGCACCTCTCCGGTGACCGGTTGGTGGAGTACGTCGACACCGGCGACGTCTCCTATGAAGCGTCCAACCTGCGGGTGGTAACCAAGAAGGGTCGGGTGTTGCTGTCCGACGTGAGCTTCGTGCTGCCACAGCGCAGCCTGTTGGCCGTGGTGGGGCCAAGTGGCGCGGGCAAATCCACGCTGCTGGGCGCCCTAACCGGATTCCACCCGGCGACCAGCGGCACAGTGCGATACGACGAACGCGACCTCTACGACAACTACGCGGAGCTGCGACACCGCATCGGATTCGTTCCCCAAGACGACATCCTGCACATCCCACTGACGGTGCGGCGGGCGCTGAATTATGCGGCGCAACTTAGGTTTCCCCAAGACGTCTCCGCTGAGGAGCGCCGACAGCGCATCGAAGAAGTCCTGGCCGAGCTCGGGCTCACGACGCAGGCCGACCAGCGCATCGACAGCCTGTCGGGGGGCCAGCGCAAGCGCACCAGCGTCGCACTGGAGTTGCTGACCAAACCGTCGCTGCTGTTTCTGGACGAGCCCACCTCAGGGCTGGATCCCGGCTATGAGAAGTCGGTCATGCAGACCCTGCGCTCCCTAGCCGATGATGGTCGCTCCGTGGTGGTGGTCACCCATAACATCGCCCATCTCAACATGTGCGACCGGTTGCTGATCCTGGCTCCTGGCGGACGTCTGGCCTATTTCGGTCCGCCGCAGCAAGCCTTGAGCTACTTCAACTGCACAGACTTCGCCGACCTTTTCACCCTTCTCGAGCAGGACAAAGCCACCGACTGGACGGCCCGGTTCAATGCCTCACCCCTGCGCGCGGCGCTGACCCCGCACCCGGCCCAACGCCCGGCGCACCCCGCCGCCGCGCGCACCACCAAGCCGGTCGCACAGCAAAGCGCGTTCGCGCAATTCGCGATCCTGTGCCGGCGATACGTGGCGGTCATCGCTGCCGACCGTCAGTATGCGGTGTTCCTGCTGGTCCTGCCGTTGCTGCTGAGCCTGTTCGCCCATGCCGTGCCCGGCAAGGCCGGGCTCTCGCTGGCCAAGGCGATCGAGCTGCGGTCGACCCAGCCCGCGCAGTTGCTGGTGTTGCTGATCATCGGCGGCGCGCTCATGGGCTGCGCCGCGTCGATCCGCGAAATCGTCAAGGAGCAGGCAATATATCGCCGCGAACATGGCATCGGCATGTCCGGCGGCGCCTACCTGGCCTCCAAGCTGGTTGTCCTCACCGCGCTGACCACCGCGCAGGGCCTGATCCTCGGGTTCCTGGGCCCGGCGTTTCTACCCGCGCCCGACCAGTCCATCGTCATGCCCTGGCCGACGGTCGAAGTGGCCGTGGCGGTCGTCGCGGTCACCGTCGTGTCGATGATGATCGGCCTGCTGATTTCGGCGATGATCGGCAACGCCGATCGGGGCATGCCGCTGCTGGTGCTCGTGGTGATGGCCCAGCTGGTGCTGTGCGGCGGAATGTTCGGCGTCAAGGGCCGGATCCCGCTGGAGCAGTTGGCGTGGCTGTCGCCGTCGCGCTGGGCCTACGCGATGGCCGCTTCCACCGTCGACCTCAACGACCTGCGTCGCGCCGCGGGCGGCGACCAGGATCCGTTGTGGGATTACAAGGTCAGCAGCTGGCTGATCGCGGCCGGCGCGTGTGTGGTGCAGGCGGCGGTACTGGTGACCCTGATCGCCTGGCGACTCAGGCAGCTCGATCCGCAACGAAAAGCCCGCAGGTGAAACCGGGCTGTCTCAGACGTGCTTCACGACGAATGGGACTGCGCACACGGCCAGCGGCCCGCACGACAGTTGCAGCGACAACAGCCGATACCCGACGTTGTAGACAACGTATGACCAACCGCGCCCGCCAATGCCACCCCACCGCAGCGACAGCATCGTCTTTCCTTCCAATAGCGGGTCCGCCGACAGGGTCGGCGGGGTTCGGCGTTCGGGAAAGCATGTGCCGCAGCGCTTGCCGCATTATTGACGGATCCTTGCCGGCCCATCGGTCAGCCGAGGCCAGGGATTTTGGGCGCGGCGCTGCCCGTCTTGCGCGGGTCGAACGGTCGCCGCTCGCCGCCGGCGGCTTCCCCCTTGGTGATTTGCGAGTGACGCCGCCGTTCCCAGGAAATTGGTAGGGTCGCGACATTGCGAGTTGATTGGGAGGATCAACGATGAGCGACGCGCAGGGCTCGCGAGTGGGGTCCACGTTCGGGCCCTACCGCCTGACGCGGCTGCTGGGCCGTGGCGGGATGGGCGAAGTCTACGAGGCCGAGCACACCGTCAAAGAGTGGACCGTCGCGGTCAAGTTGATGTCGGAAACCTTCAGCAAGGACCCGGTGTTTCGGGAGCGCATGAAGCGCGAAGCCCGCATCACCGGCCGGTTGCAGGAACCTCACGTGGTGCCGATCCACGACTACGGCGAAATCGACGGGCAGATGTACCTGGAGATGCGCCTGATCGAGGGCACCGATCTGGACAATTTGCTCAAGCGCTTTGGCCCCCTGACCCCGCCACGCGCGGTAGCGATCATCACCCAGGTTGCCTCCGCGCTGGACGCGGCCCACGCCGCGGGCGTGATGCATCGCGATGTGAAACCGCAAAACATCCTGGTTACCCGCGAGGATTTTGCCTACCTGGTCGACTTCGGCATCGCCAGCGCCACCACCGACGAGAAGCTGACCCAACTGGGCACCGCGGTGGGAACCTGGAAATACATGGCGCCTGAACGGTTTTCCAACGACGAAGTCACCTACCGCGCCGACATCTATGCTTTGGCGTGCGTGCTGCACGAGTGCTTGACCGGGAGCCCGCCCTATCGCGCCGACAGCGCCAGCATGCTGGTCACCGCGCACATGATGGATCCCATCCCGCAGCCCAGCACCGTCCGCGCCGGCATCCCCAAGGCCTTCGACACGGTGATCGCGCGCGGCATGGCTAAACAGCCCGGGGACCGTTACGCCAGCGCGGGGGATCTGGCGCTGGCCGCCCACGAGGCGCTGAACAACCCCGATCAGGATCACGCCGCCGACATCCTGCGCCGGAGCCAGGAAGCAACCCTGCCCGGCCCTCCCGACCCCGCCGCTCCCCCGACCATGCCGGCCACCGCGGCCACTCCTCCGGCGCGGCCCGGCCCGGCGGCCACCCCGCCGCGACCTGCGCCCACGCCGCAACAACCGCCCTACTACCCGGCCGCCGCAGCTCCGGCTGCCGGCTCGCCCCCTTCAGGCCCCTCGGCGGTCGCCGGGCCGCCCCGCGGCGTGGCGCCGTCCGGACCCGCGGGGACCGTCCGGGCCGATACCCCGGCCCCCGGCCCCCGGCGGCCGGCCAGCCCGGCTGGCAGCAGGCGAGCGGCCCCATCCCCGCGAGCCAGCCCACCCCCAGCCCGCCGTACTACCAGGGAGCCGGTTGGGGCGGAGCACCGCCGCCCGGCCAACCCGCCGGCCCATCGACCTGGAATCAGGGCCCGCAGGGTCCGGGACCGCGCGGCCGCAACCCATGGCCGATCGTGGCCGCCGTGGCGATCGTGCTGGTTCTCATCGTCGGTGGAATTGGTGTCTGGATGATCACCCAACCGCCCAAGCCCTCGCCGCCGCCCAAACCGATAGCCGAGGACCGGCTGAGCTCTCTGCTGCTGAGCCCCGCCGAAGTCAACTCCGTGATGGGGGCATCCAATATCCAACCCGGTAAACCCATCACCTCGATGGATGCGTCACCGGTGACGCTGTCGCTGCCGGAATGCCAAGGCGCCCTGTATACCAGCCAAGACCCGGTCTACTCGGGCACCGGATACACGGCTATCAGCGGCCTGGTGGCCTCGGAACCCGGCGACAACAACGACCACTAGGTCAATCAGGCCGTGGTGTCGTTTCCCTCGGCCGCCAAAGCCAGCTCGTTTGTGGAGACCATGGCGGGCAAGTGGAAGAACTGTGCCGGTAAGACGGTGACGGTGACGAACAAATCCAAGACCTACCGATGGACGTTCGCCCAGGTTGTTGGTAGCCCGCCTCGGATCACCATGCTCGAAACCCAGGAAGGCGCCGAAGGCTGGGAGTGCCAGCGCGCGATGAGCGTGGCCAACAACGTGATCGTCGACATCAACTCGTGCGGCTACCACATCACCGACCAGGGCGGTGCACTCGCCGACAAGATCGTCGACAAGATCCACAAGGAAACCAAGTACTGAGCTTTGGGCGGTCAGGCCTGCAGATCAGGCCCCTGCGCGCGCAGGTCATCGACCGCTGACATCGCGGTCCGCAGCTTGTCCAGCCACTCCTCGGTGTGCTCACCGACCAGCTTGACCGACCACGCGAGAGCATCGGCGCGGGACCGGGCGACGCCGGCGTCGACAAGCGTGTCCAACACCTGGCGTTCCGGCTGCTTCAGGCGCGTCATCACCGGAACCGCGATGTGGGTGAACAGGATTCGCTCCGTGCCGGCGTCGGAGACAACGTCGACGCCCCAGGACACCTTGCGCGCGTAGCGCTCCTGTGCCTCGTCGGCGATATTCATCCGTTCGGCCCGGGTCTCTTCGCGGAATCGCGAGGCTCGCCCTTCTGAATGCGCCTTGCTCTGCTCCGATCCGGAATTCTCGGGTGCCCCCAACGTGCCGATCACAGTGATCTCCTCCCGGTCCACAACGACGGCGGGGGCGCCCTCGAACCAGTCCTCCGGAAGCCGTCCAGCAAACCAATCGGCGGCATCGCTGGCGTCAGGTTGTTGGGCTTGCTGCCAGCCGCCGGAGCGCCCGTGCCGGCGCCCGTGCATGTGATGATGTGCTTTCATGATTATATGATTATATGATTATATAGTTACAAGTGAAAGCAATCGTTGTTCGCCGGCGGCGAACCCCCAACGGACCACCGCCGCCTCGCAAATGTTGCACCCAACAGCACAAAAACCGTTGCTATCAGCGGTTCATGGTTGTATTTTTGTTAGCGAAGCAGACCCGGAACAGACCGAACTCAAGTGCCGGAGAATGGGGTGGAATCCGGCCGCGTAAGCGCCGCGTAAGACGGACCAAACGCCCCCGGGAGTCGCTCCGGGCCTGCCCATATGACGTCGAGTCAACCTCAGCCCACCGCTAACGGCCCTCTGTTGCGGTGTCGGCCGCAAGGTCCGCAAGGTTTCGCCGGACCCGGAACAGCTTGGTTTCGTTCTTGATTCCCTTCAGACGCCGCGGCCCGGCAAATGACCACTCGAATCCAGCACCGGCGGCCGTGTCACGAACGGCGTCACACACCGAATCCGCGGCCAGCACCGTGCCGGGTCTCGCGACCCCGGTGATCCGGCTCGCCGCGTTCACCGGGCTGCCGAACCAGTCGCCGGCCCGGCTCACCGCCCGACCACACGCAACCCCGGCCCGCAGCCGAGGGAAGGCATCGTCGGTGTCGACGACCTCGACCAGATTCAGCACCGTGTCCAACAGCGGCGCCGGATCCGGACAGACCAGCATCACGGCGTCGCCGATCGTCTTGATGAACCGCACCGGCGGGGCGGTCAGTTCCCGAGCCAGATCGGCCAGCCGGCCGGCGAGCTGGCCCAACTCCTCGGCCGATACCACCTCACCCAGCTTGGTGAAGCCGACCAGGTCGGCGAAAGCGACGCTGACCTCACGTGCACCTGGCAACGGCTTGCCGGCCGCCCGCTCACCGGCGTTGACGGCTTCGGTCTCCATCATGTGCCGCAGCTGCATGAACAGCATCTCCTGGATCATCGGCCCCAGCAATGGCGCGATCTGACTCACCAGCGCCTTCGACCCCTTCGCGATGTCCAGTTCGGTGGCTCCCGGGTGCATGATCGCCTCCAACGCCGTGTAGCGCATGACTTCGGCCGCGCGGGAGAGGCCCTCGGCGAGCACGCGCACCACAAGCACGATCTGATCTGGGTTCAGCCCCAACTCAATGAACCGCTGCGTGTATGCGGCGGCTTCGCCGTCTGCGCGCATGTAGACGACGGCGTCCGGGTCATCCACTCTCGCCAAGCCGACCGCACGCTGTACGCGCTGCAGCAGATCCAGGTCGATGCCGTAGGTTTCGCTGATCTCGCGGCTGGACACGTAGGTGCCGTCATCGCCGATGACGTGGCGAGTGGCCAGCAGCAGCGGCGGGTTGGTCGTGCGGATCTCAGCTGCGGTGATGCCCTGGCCGAACAGCCAGTCGATCAGCTCGGCACGTTCCGCGCGGGCGGCACCCTCGAGTCCTTCGAGTAGATCGTCGGTGTTCTGGCCGGCCGGCTCGGGTGCCCGGTCCACGCAGTCCTCCACGACGTCAACGTATAACGCCGCGACGCCACCGGGCGCGCTGATGCCCGCCCCGCGGCACGACACCGCCCCGGGGCCGGCCGGCGGCGGTAACATCCGATCATGCCGTTGCCCCCCGGCTCCGCTTTTGCCGGATACACCATCGTGGGATTGCTCGGCTCCGGCGCAATGGGCGAGGTATACCTTGCGCAACACCCCCGATTACCCCGCCGTGATGCGCTAAAGGTGCTGCCCCCCGACGTATCCGCGGACACCGCGTTCCGCGAGCGATTCCAGCGCGAAGCGGATCTGGCCGCCACCCTGTTCCACCCACACATCGTCGGCGTGCACGACCGCGGCGAGTTCAACGGCCAGCTGTGGATCTCGATGGATTACATCGAGGGAACGGACGCCGCCGCGCTAATCCGCAGCCAGTATCCGGCCGGCATGCCCGTCGCCGAGGTGGTCGCCGTCGTGACCGCCGTGGCCGGAGCGCTCGATTACGCCCACCAGCGCGGCTTGCTGCATCGCGATGTCAAACCCGCCAATATCCTGCTCACCGGGCCGGACAACGCCGGGGGGCCGCGAATCTTCTTGGCGGACTTCGGGATAGCCCGCCAGCTTGACGACATCAGCGGAATCACCGCAACAAACCTGACGGTAGGCACGGCCGCGTACGCTGCGCCCGAGCAGTTGACGGGCGCCGACGTCGACGGCCGCGCCGACCAGTACGCGCTGGCCGCCACCGCATTTCACCTTCTCACGGGGGCCCCGCCATACCAGCATGCCAATTCGGTCGCGGTGATCAGCCAGCATCTCACCGCACCACCACCGGCGTTGGGCGATCGGCGCCCCGAGCTTGCGCCGTTGGACCGAGTGTTCGCCGCCGCGCTGGCCAAACAGCCCAACGAACGCTATTGGCGATGCGCCGATTTTGCCCAGGCGCTATCTCAAGTCGCGTCACCCCAGGGCGCGGCCGCAGCGGTTTCGCCGTCGGATCCCACCTTGCCCGCCGCCATCTCCGTGCCTCCCGAATACGCTGCCGCCACCCAAGCCGCCCCCGCACCGATGCCGTGGTACCCGACGGCGCCGGCACCGGCGCGGCCACGGCGCCAGGTCAGCACGATTGTGGTTCCAGTGGTTGTGGCCCTGCTGCTGGTATCTGCCGTCGCGTTCGCCGTCACCCAGGTGTTACGGCCGGACCCGCGGCAGACAACCGCGGCCCCGGCCGAGGCGCCCCAGTGGCAGCCCTACGTCGACCATGCCAAACAGTTCGCGATCTCCTTGACGAGCGTCAACCCGCAGACCATCGATGCCGACATCCAACGCATCCTGGACGGGTCAACCGGAGCATTTCACAGCGATTTTGCCGACAAGAGCGCCCAATTCAAGCAGTCAATAGTGGACGCGGGCTCGGCGACCCAAGGCAAGGCCACCGGCGCAGGCCTGGAGTCCATCAGCGGCACCACCGCCCACGTAGTTGTGTCGGTGACCTCGAACATCACCAAAAGTACCGGCGTACAACAAGAGCCACGGCAGTGGAGGTTGCGAATCCAGATCGAGAAGATCGACGACGCCTATCTGGCGTCGCGGGTGGAGTTCGTCACGTGACCCAGCATGGAGCACCGCGGGCCGCCTGGTGGGTGGTCGTCCTCGCGCTCACCGCCGCGACGATGATGGCCGCAGCACTGGGCGGCTGGCAGATGCTGGCCAAGAACCGGCAATTGCCGCCCGTCGCCGGCCCAGCACTGGTCGCCGACCAACCCGCGGCCCGAGAAGCCGTCCTGAAGGTCGCCAAAACCAATGTGGCCAAGATCCTGACGTACACACCTCAGAACGTGGAAAAGGTCGCGAGCGCCGCCGAACGGCTGTTGACCGGCGAATTCCTGTCCTATTACCGGCAATTCACCGGCCAGACAGTGGTCCCCACGGCCCGGCGCGAGGGCATCAGCACCACTGCGACCGTGAGCGGTGCCGGAGTCGAGTCCCTGACCAGCCAGCGGGCCTCGATCTTGGCGTTCGTCGACCAATCCACCACCACTCGGGACCAACCGTCTCCGAAAAGGGCTACCAGCTCCGTTCGGGTCGGCCTGACCAAGGTGCAGGGCACCTGGCTGATCGACTCCTTCAAACCGACCTAACCGCACCCCGCTGTCACGACACCGGAGGTCGCCGATCGGCCCACGGTCGGGCGGCTTCGATCTGCGCGGACAACGACAGCAGTGTCGCCTCGTCGTAGGGCTTGCCCACCAGCTGTATCGAGATCGGCATGCCGTCGTCGTCGAAGTCCCACGGGACGACGGCGGCGGGCTGGCCGGTCAGATTCCAGACCTGCAGATACGGAACCCGCTGCGCTACCAGAAGCAGCGTCGACACCGCGCCCCGGCGCTGGTAGGCGCCGATTCGGGACGGACCGTTGGCAGTGCCGGGAGTGATGACGACGTCGACGTCGTCGAAAATCGACTGGATCCGTTTGTTCAGCGCGGCCTCGGCGGCTCGCAGGGCCGCCATCCGGCGGTCCGAGAAGAACGAACCCATCCGCGCGATGGCACGGGTGCGCGCTTCGAGACGATGCGGGTGGGCCAGCGCGTCCGCGTCGTCGCTGATACCGCGAAGGTAGCGGGGCAGGTAATTGGCGTAGAGGGCGGCCGGATAGTCGGGGTCGCGGTTGATCACCTCATGGCCCAGCTCACGCAACAACCCACCGGCCCGATACACGGCCGCCACCTCGGCCTGGCCGACCCGGACCGGAAGCGGCGTAGGAATCTTTGTGCTCAGGGCAATTCGCAGTCGGCCGGGCTCGCGCTGAGCAGCGTCGGCAAACTCGGCGTCGGGACCCGGCACTGTTGTCGTCGCGTCCAGCAGCAGCGCAGCGTCGAGCACCGAACGCGCTATCGGCCCGTTCACGCTCAATCCGTACCAGGCACCGTCGTGGGGCTCTAGCGAGATCCGATCCCGCTGGGTCTTCAAACCGAACACACCACACCAGGTCGACGGGATGCGGATTGATCCGCCGCCATCGGATCCGAAGGCCACCGGCGCCAGTCCCGCGGCGACCGCGGCGGCGCTGCCCCCGCTGCTGCCCCCAGGTGTGCGAGCGGGGTTCCACGGATTGCGGGTGGCCCCGAAGGTCAGCGACTCGGTGTAGGGCATCATCATCAGCTCGGGCACATTGGTCTTGCCGATGATGACCGCACCCGCTGCCCGCAACCGCCGCACCATTTCCGCGTCGGAGCCCGCCGGCGCGCCATGCCCGCGCTGCCGTAGGTCGTCACCTCACCGGCGACGTCGACGTCGTCTTTGATCGCGATCGGAACACCGAGCAGCGGAAGCCTTTCCCCGGCGTCGAGGCGCTGTTGGGCGACCTCGGCCTCCTCGCGCGCGGCGTCGTAGCGCACCACCCGGTAGGCCCGCAGCTCGCTGTCGAGGCGTTCGATCCGTTCCAGGTAGACCTCGAGCAGCATGGGCGCGGTGACTTCACCGTCAGCGAGCATCCGGGCCTGGGCGGCTGCTCCGGCGAAGGCAAGATCGGACGGGTCCACTGCCGCAGCGTATCCCGCTGCACCAACCGGCAAATCGGCCATCCCCGACCGGCTCGGCGGGGGCCAGGCCCGGCCCCCGCCACCGGAGCAGTACCGTGGCGACATGTCCTGCGTGTTCTGCGCGATCGCTGCCGGCGAAGCTCCGGCCATCCGGATCTACGAAGACGACAACTGTCTGGCCATCCTGGACATTCGGCCGTTCACCCGCGGACACACCCTGGTGCTGCCCAAGAAACACACCGTGGATCTGACCGACACTCCGCCGGAAACCCTGGCTCAGATGGCCACCATCGGACAGCGGATCGCAAAGGCGGCCCGGGCCACCGAGCTGGCCGATGCAACCAATATCGGCATCAATGACGGCAGTGCGGCGTTCCAGACGGTGTTCCACATCCATCTGCACGTGCTACCGCGGCGCGACGGGGGCAAGCTATCGGTCGCCAAGGGCCTACTGTTGCGCCGCGACAACGATCGGGAAGCCACCGGCCGAATCCTGCGCGACGCGCTGGCCCGCATCGAGGCCAGTCAGTAAGACTGGCCTCATGAGCAATCTCACGCCGTTCGAGCAATACGTGGGCATCCCCATCCTGCGTCTGCACGACACGATCTACCGCAAGACCAACGGCCGAATCGGCCATCGCATCCCGGGTGTGCCGCCCAGCCTGCTGCTGCACACCGTCGGCGCCAAGACCGGCCAGGCGCGCACCACGTCGCTGACGTATGCGCGTGACGGCGACTCGTATTTGATCGTCGCCTCCAACGGCGGTGACGAGCGCTATCCGGGCTGGTACCACAACCTGCGTAAGCGTCCCGATTGTGAAATCAACGTCGGCCCGAAACGAATCGCGGTGACCGCGCGGCGGGTCACCCCCGACGATGCGGACTACCAGCGGATGTGGCAGCTGGTCAACAAGAACAACGCCAACCGCTATGACAGCTACCAGCGGCGGACGTCACGGCCCATCCCCATCTTCGCGTTGACACCGGCGGCGTAGGGCTGCGGCTAGAACAGTTCCTTGGCCAGTAGCTCACACGTCGCCACCCGCGCCGGTGCCGTGGCCGGGTCGGTGCCGCGATGCGCGGAGGCAACGGGGTGGACCATGACCTCATCAACACCGAACCGCTGACCCAGAGCGCGCACCTGCTCGGCGGCCTCCTCAGGTGAGCCGACGACAGCCCGCTCGAGTCCGCTGTCCACGATGCGTTGCTGCTCGGGGGTCAACCTGGCGTCCTGGGCTTCTTCGACGAGCTGCACGGCCCCGAGCGGCTGGCCGGTGCGCAGCCGCGCCATCATGTGCAGATTGGGCATCATCAATGCGGTCGCTTCCTCGCGGGTATCGGCCACCGCGGCATTGACGGTCAGGAAGGTCACCGGCCGGGCTGCCAGCGCACTGGGGACGAAGCGGGATCGGTACAACTCGAGCGCCTCTTCGGTGCCCTTGCCGGAGAAGTGATGCGCGAACACGTAGGGCAGCCCCTTTGCCGCGGCCAGCCGCGCCGAATACATCGATGACCCCAATAACCACAGTCGCGGCTGGGTGAGCGCCGCCGACGTGGCCTTGAGGATGTAGTCACCGGATTGCAGCGGTACGCGCACGCCCCGCGCACTCATCAGTGCGACCACATCGTCGAGGTAGTCGGGAAAACTCTCGATATCGCGTTCCTGTTGCGCCGGTGAGCGGCCACCGCGCAGAGCGTAGGACGTGACCGGGTCCGAGCCGGGTGCGCGGCCGATGCCCAGATCGATACGACCGGGGGCGGCCGCCTCCAGCAGAGCGAACTGCTCGGCCACCGCCAGCGGCGCGTGGTTGGGCAGCATCACCCCGCCCGATCCCAGGCGCAGGTGCGTGGTCTGCGCGGCCAAGTAGGCGATCAGGACCGGCGGGCTGGTGGCGCCCACCGATGCCATGTTGTGGTGCTCGGCAACCCAGTAGCGTGTAAAGCCGAGGCGCTCGGCAGTCTGTGCCAGCGACACGGTGGCTGCCAGCGCATCCCGGGTCGACTGATCGGTGCGCACCGGGACGAGATCGAGAACGGAAAGACGCACGCTGCCCACAACGCCTACGGCAGCCCGAACCTTCCCACCGATCCGATCAGCCCTGCCGGTAGTCCTCGAGCTCCAACGAGTTGACGATGCGTTCGAACGCTTCCTCGGGTATCGGCTCTCCGCCGGGGATGTTGTCGGTGACCAGCCATTGATTGCGCTCGACGAAGCCGCTGAATTCGGCATGGTAGTTCGCGAAACCGCGCTGGTAGTCGTTTCCGGCGGCGGCCAGCTCACCGGCCAGGATGTAGGCGCCCAACACGGCGACACTGGTCCCTTGGCCCGACAGCGGCGAGCAGCAATAGGCGGCGTCGCCGACGAGCGCCACCCTGCCCTTCGCCCAGCTATCCATGACGATCTGGGCCATTTCATCGAAGTAGAAGTCCGGTGCGCTGCGCATGTAGTGGAGCAGCTGCGCACGTACCCAGCCGTCCTCGATCATCCGCCGTTCCAGCTCGGCGAATTGAGCCTCGGTATCGCGTTAGTCGATCTGCAGCTCGGTGTCCATGAAGCCCAGCGCCGCGCGAGCCTCGGAGTTGTCGCGGGCGCTGTAGACCCCGGCCATGGTGTTGTCGCCGTAGTGCCACTTCTGCCAGTAGTCCAATTCCAGGAAGTTGGGCACGGTGAAGATCGCCGCGTAGGTGCCCAACCGCTTGATGAACTGCTCCTCCTGGCCGAACACCTTGCGGCGCACATTCGAATGCAGACCGTCGGCTCCGATCAGGAAGTCGAAGGTGCGGGTGCCGGACCGGACGAAGGTCACCTCGACGGCCGCGCCGTCATCCTGCAATGTGGCAATGCTGTCGTCGAAGATGAACTCGGTCGTCGATTGGATTGTGCCGTAGAGCAATTCGATGAGATCGTCCCGCAGCAGCTCGATGTTGGGGCTGTCGATGGGACCGCCGGTGGGGGTCGACTCGGTATCCCGGGAGAGCTCGTTTCCGCCCCGGTCGACCACCGAAGCTCCCCGGATGCCGGTCTTTCGGTCCCGGGCGGCGTCCAATATCCCCATCCGATCCAGCACAGTCAGCGCCGGGCCTCGGACGTCAATCGCTTGGCCGCCAGGCCGCAGCCCAGGGTGGCGCTCCACGATTGTGGCCGAGTAGCCTTGTTGTTCAAGCCAATATGCCGTCGTCAAGCCAGCCACGCTGGCTCCGGAAATCAGAACTTTTTGCACCCCGACCATTTTCTACCCAATCCCGCCAAGTTTCTTGGCATCGCGGAACACGTCATCGAGCATCGCCGGAGTCAACCTACCCGTGAACATGTTCTGTTGGCTCGGGTGGTAGCACCCGAGCAACTGCACACCCGACCCCAGCTCAGCCACGACACCGTGGCCGAAGCGGGGCCTGGGGGCACCCAGCGACCCAGGCAATCCCAGCGCGATCTTCCACGCAAATCCGCCCAGCGCAACGATCACGCGGACATCGTGGGACACCAGCCGCCATTCGGCGTCGAGCCAGGGCGCGCAGGTCTTTCGTTCGGCCGGTGTCGGGGCATTGGCCGGGGGTGCGCAACGCACCGGTGCGACGATGCGGATCCGTTCGGCCCGCAAGCCGTCGGCGGCGTCGACGCTGGTCGGTTGGCTGACCAGGCCGGCACGGTGCAACGCCGCGTACAGCTGATCACCGGACCGGTCGCCGGTGAACATCCGCCCGGTCCGGTTGGCGCCGTGAGCGGCAGGCGCCAGGCCCACGATCAACAGCCATGGCCGCTCCGATCCCCAGCCCGGCACCGGGCGTCCCCAATACGGTTGGTCGGCGAAGGCGCGCCGTTTGGCCACCGCGACCTCTTCACGCCAGGTCACCAGTCGTGGGCAGGCCCGGCACACACTTATCGCAGCGTCGAGTTCGGCGATCGAGCCCGCCCGGCCGGCCAGTTCGGCGACACGCGCCGCCTCGGCCGCGACCGGGGTCTGCGATGACGCCGGATCCCCCGGCCAGCCGGTGCCGGGACGAACCGGCGACCCGAACGGCTGGCCCGTCCTCGGATGGGTAAGCACACGATCATCCTGCATGGCGCCATCGGTCGCCGCGATAATTCGGTGGCTCCGATGGTGGATCGCCGCTAGATTCAGCCGCGATATCCATGAGAAACAGCACCGCGATATCCATGAGAAACAGCAGCCGAGGCCCGGCATTCCTGATCCTTTTCGCCACCTTGGCGGCCTGCGCCGGCAATGGCATTTCGATAGTCGCGTTCCCGTGGCTGGTGCTCGAGCGCGAAGGCAGCTCGGGGCAAGCGTCCATCGTGGCCGGAGCGATCACCCTGCCGCTGCTGTTCTCCACGTTGGTCGCCGGCACCGCCGTCGATTACTTCGGACGCCGGCCGGTATCCATGGTTTCCGACGCCCTGTCCGGGTCGGCCGTGGCCATCGTTCCGTTGATCGCGTGGGCGTTTGGCGACGACGCGGTCAGCGTCGCGGTGCTGGCAGCGCTGGGCGCCTGCTCGGCCACCTTCGATCCGGCCGGGATCACCGCCCGGCAGTCGATGCTGCCCGAGGCCGCCGCCCGTGCGGGGTGGTCACTGGATCGGATCAACAGCAGCTACGAGGCGATCCTCAACCTCGCGTTTGTCGTGGGCCCCGGGATCGGCGGCCTGATGATCGCCACCGTCGGCGGGATTACCACGATGTGGATCACCGCCGGGGCATTCGGGTTGTCCCTCCTCGCCATTGGCGCGTTGCGGCTCGAGGGAGCGGGCAGACCGCACCACGAGACACGACCCGACGGGCTGGTTTCCGGCGTCACGCAGGGACTGCGTTTTGTGTGGAACCTGCGGGTGTTGCGGGCGCTGGCGCTGATCGACCTCACCGTGACGGCACTGTATCTGCCGATGGAAAGCGTGCTGTTCCCGACGTACTTCAGCGACCGCCAACAGCCCGCACAGCTGGGTTCGGTCCTGGTGGCGCTGTCGCTGGGCAGCCTGGTCGGCGCGCTGGGCTACGGGATGCTGTCGAACTACGTGTCGCGGCGAACGATCATGCTGACCGCGGTGCTGACCCTGGGTGCCGCGACAACCGGCATCGCGCTGCTGCCCCCGTTACCGGTCATCCTGGTGTTGTGCGCACTGATCGGCGTGGTCTATGGCCCCATCCAACCGATCTACAACTACGTGATGCAGACCAGGGCGCCGCACTATCTCCGTGGCCGGGTGGTCGGCGTGATGACGTCGCTGGCTTATGCCGCCGGCCCGTTGGGCTTGCTGCTGGCGGGTCCGGTGGCGGACGCGGCCGGGCTGAAGGTGGCTTTCTTCGCCTTGGCACTGCCCATCGCCATCACCAGGCTGATGTGTATCCGACCGCCGTCGCTGCGCGAATTGGATCACGCGCCCACCCAGGACATCAGCGAGACATCGCTGCTGTAGCCGCGCTCGCTGACCCCGCGGGCCGCAGGCCCCGTAGGATCGGGCCGTGAGTGCCTCGTGAACGCGGATGTGCTGGCCAGCCTGATCGCCGGCTTGCCCGACGGCATGGTGGTCACCGATCCCACCGTCACCGAGGGCTACCGACAGGACCGTGCCCTTGACCCGTCGGCGGGCAAGCCGCTGGCCGTGGTCCGGCCACGATGCACCGAAGAGGTGCAGACCATCCTGCGGTGGGCCGGCGCGAACCGCGTTGCCATGGTGACCCGCGGAGCCGGTTCCGGGTTGTCGGGCGGGGCCACCGCCCTGGACGGCGGAATCGTGCTGTCCACCGAGAAGATGCGCGATATCACGATCGACCCGGTCACCCGCACCGCGGTCTGTCAGCCCGGCCTGTTCAACGCCGAGGTGAAGAAGGCCGCCGCCGAACACGGACTGTGGTATCCGCCGGATCCGTCGTCGTTCGAAATCTGCAGCATCGGGGGCAACATCGCCACCAATGCGGGCGGATTGTGCTGTGTGAAGTACGGCGTCACCACTGACTACGTGCTGGGCATGCAGGTCGTGCTCGCCGATGGCACCGCGGTGCGGTTGGGCGGTCCGCGGCTCAAGGATGTCGCCGGGCTGAGCCTGACAAAACTGTTCGTCGGCAGCGAGGGCACCCTGGGCGTCATCACGGAGGTGACGCTGCGCCTGCTTCCCGCGCAAAACGCGGCCGCCGTCGTGGTGGCCAGCTTCGCGTCGGTGGAATCCGCGGTGGACGCGGTGCTCGGTGTTTCCGCGCGGATTCGTCCCTCGATGCTCGAATTCATGGATTCGGTGGCGATCAACGCGGTAGAGGACACGCTGCGCATGGACCTGGATCGCGGTGCCGCGGCGATGTTGGTGGCCAGCTCCGACGAGCGCGGACAGGCCGGCCGCGACGATGCCGAACTGATGGCCGCGGTATTTGCCGAACATGGTGCAACAGAAGTGTTTTCCACTACCGACCCCGACGAGGGCGAGGCGTTCGTCGCGGCCCGCCGCTTCTGCATCCCGGCGGTAGAGGCCAAGGGATCCCTGTTGCTCGAAGATGTCGGCGTGCCGCTACCCAATCTGGGCAAGCTGGTCACCGGAATCGCCCGGATCGCGCAGGAGCGCGACCTGATGATCTCGGTGATCGCGCATGCGGGTGACGGCAATACGCACCCCTTGCTCGTCTACGACCCCTCCGACGCCGCCATGGCCGAACGCGCACAGCTCGCCTATGGCGAAATCATGGATCTTGCGGTCGGCCTGGGCGGAACGATCACGGGCGAACACGGCGTGGGCCGGTTGAAGCGGCCGTGGCTGGAAGGCTATCTCGGGCCCGACGTGATGGACCTCAACCGCCGCATCAAACAGGCGTTGGACCCCCTGGACATCCTCAACCCCGGTAGCGGGATCTAGATCTCTGCGTTCTGCACTCGGCACTCGACGCGGGTGCGGGCGCTCGACGCGGGTGCGGCATCGAGTGTGCCGTCACGGCCTTGAGCGTGCGCTCAGGTCGGGAATCTCGGGCAGGTTGCGCCCGGACTGCACGGTGGAAGCCAAGGATGCACACCGGCTATGCGCAGGTGTTGACATCTATACAACTCTGTCGTACCAATAAGACATGTCAGTGGATGTGTCTCACCGCGCGCCTGTTGCGTTCCAGTTGGCCACCGCCGCAACCTGGCCGGATCCCTGGCCGATGTACCGGGCGCTGCGAGACCAGGATCCGGTGCACCACGTCATCCCGACCCACCAGCCCGACCAGGACTACTACGTGCTGTCGCGCCACGCCGACGTGTGGGCAGCGGCCCGCGACCACCAGACCTTCTCCTCGGCGCAGGGCTTGACCGTCAACTATGGCGATCTGGAAATGATTGGGCTGCAAGATAACCCGCCCATGGCCATGCAGGATCCACCAGCCCATACCGAGTTCCGGAAGTTGGTGTCACGCGGTTTCACCCCGCGCCAGGTCGAAGCGGTGGAGCCCAAGGTGCGCGATTTCGTCGTCGAGCGAATCGAGCGGCTGCGCGCCCAGGGGGGCGGCGACATCGTCACCGACCTGTTCAAGCCCTTGCCGTCGATGGTGGTCGCACACTATCTCGGGGTACCCGAACAGGACCGGGCACAGTTCGATGGGTGGACCCAGGCCATCGTCGCGGCCAACACCGCCGAGGGCGGCATCGCGGGCGCGTTGGCCACGGCCGGCGATGCGGTCGGGTCGATGATGGCCTACTTCACCTCGCTGATCGAGCGCCGCCGCGCCAAACCCGAGGACGACACGATTTCTCACCTGGTGGCCGCCGGAGTCGGCGCGGACGGCGACATCGCGGGCACGCTGTCGATCCTGGCGTTCACATTCACCATGATCACCGGCGGCAATGACACCGTTACCGGAATGCTCGGCGGCTCCATGCCCTTGCTCCACCGGCGACCCGACCAACGCCGGCTTCTGACCGACAATCCAGAGCTCATCACCGATGCGGTCGAGGAACTGCTGCGGCTCACCTCGCCGGTGCAGGGCCTGGCCCGCACCGTCACCCACGACGTGACGATCGGGAATGTCACCATCCCCGCCGGTCGCCGAGCGCTGCTGCTCTACGGTTCGGCCAACCGGGATGAGCGCCAATACGGTCCTGATGCCGGCGAACTCGATGTACGGCGCTGCCCGCGCAACATCCTGACGTTCAGCCATGGCGCGCACCACTGCCTGGGCGCGGCCGCGGCCCGGATGCAGTCCCGGGTCGCGCTGACCGAACTATTGGCGCGCTGCCCGGACTTCGAGGTCGACGAGTCACGCATCGTGTGGTCCGGCGGCAGCTACGTCCGGCGCCCGCTGTCGCTGCCGTTTGAAGTGAGGTCTTGATGAGCCGAACCGACTGGCTGGCAGCGCACCGCAGCGAGGTCGCCGCCGACTGGCTGGCAGCGCACCGCAGCGAGGTCGCCGCCGACCGGATACTCGACGCCGCCGAGCGGCTCTATACCAAGCACGACCCGGCTTCGATCGGGATGAACGAAATCGCCAGGGCGGCAGGCTGTTCCCGGGCCACCCTGTATCGATACTTCGAGAGTCGTGAGGCGCTCAGAACCGCCTACGTGCACCGCGAGACGCTCCGGCTGGGGCGCGAGATCATGCAGCAGATCGGCGACATCGATGATCCACGCGATCAGCTGATCACCAGCATCACCGCCACCTTGCGAATGGTCCGCCAGCGGCCGGCCCTGGCGGCGTGGTTCGCCTCCACCCGACCACCGATCGGCGGTGAGTTGGCCGGACAATCCGAGGTGATCGCGGGACTGGCCGCCGCATTCCTGCAGTCTTTGGGCCCCGAAGCCCCCGCCGCGGTGGAGCGCCGGGCTCGTTGGACCGTGCGGGTGATCGTCTCGCTGTTGATGTTCCCCGGCCAGGACGAAGCCGACGAGCGGGCGATGCTCGAGGAATTCGTCGCTCCGGTTGTAACACCGTTTCCCACCCGCCGTTAGGCCACCAACGCCCATGATCTGGGCATGCCCCCGGTGGCCGGCGTACGCCTGGGCCGTCCCGACGAGGGAATCGGGGACCGAGTTGTCCATCGGGTGACAGTCGGCCAAGTCTCTTGGGCGAGAACAGAGCCGCGCCGCCAGTGGCTGATCGGACTGATCCGCGAAGTGCACGTCGCCTTCCGTGGCACGTGTCGGTCCTGATGACCCAGGCTGGCATCTGCGGCCTGCCTGACCCGGTGCGCCTCAACGGCTGCAGGGATTGGCCACCGCCGATGATCTGGTCAACCGCAAGTTCCACCGGCTTCGGCCAAATGAGTTGTGGGTTAACGACATCACCCAACCCTGCACCTGAGAAGGAGGGCTGTTCTGCTGTGCAGTCCTCAACGCCTTCAGCTGCAACGAAACTCGACCTGTGGGATGGCTGGGAAGTGCCTGATAGCGGCGCTGGGCCGCTGGGAGTGAGGTTATCTTGCCGAAACGCCTGGGGGCGATGAGAACTTGATGGGAGACGGGCGATGGCGTATTTGACGGTATTCCCTGACATGTTGGCGGGCGCGGCAGGTGATTTGGTCGGTATCGGCTCACAACTGGCGGCGGCGAACACCGCGACTATTGGCCCTACCACCACGGTGCTGGCTGCTGGTGCTGACGAGGTGTCAGCGGCGATCGCGGCGGTGTTTTCTGGTCATGGGCAGGCCTATCAGGTGCTGAGCGCCCAGGTCGCGGCGTTTCATCAGCGGTTCGTAGAGGCGCTAAACGCTGGAGCGCAGTCCTACGTCGGAGCCGAAGCGGCCAATGCCACGCCACTGCAGACCCTGGAGCAAGACGCACTGGGCATCATCAATGCACCGACTGGGGCTCTGGTGGGCCGCCCGCTGATTGGAAACGGCGCCAATGACACCGCGGCGAACCCCAACGGTGGTGACGGTGGCCTGTTATATGGCAACGGCGGTAACGGGTTCGCGCAGACCGGGAACAACAATGTCGCTGGCGGCGATGGCGGTAATGCCGGGCTGATCGGCAACGGCGGAGCCGGCGGTGGCGGCGGGACGGCCTTCGCTGGCGGCAATGGCGGTCACGGTGGCCTGCTGTACGGCAACGGCGGGGCCGGTGGGATCGGCGGGGACGGGACCGGCAACGGTTTCGGCAGTCTTAGTGGCGGCGGTAACG
This sequence comes from Mycobacterium pseudoshottsii JCM 15466, assembly GCF_003584745.1. NCBI lineage: Bacteria > Bacillati > Actinomycetota > Actinomycetes > Mycobacteriales > Mycobacteriaceae > Mycobacterium > Mycobacterium pseudoshottsii. The sequence continues at coordinate 1,824,895 of NZ_AP018410.1, read as the reverse complement.
GCGGCAGTGGCGGCGGCGCTGGACTGTGGGGCGTCGGTGGCGCCGGTGGCAATGGCGGCGCCGGTGGAAGCCCCACAGTCCCCGGGCACGCCGGCGGCAACGGCGGCAACGGCGGCATCGGCGGCGCAGGCGGTGTGTTCGGCAACGGCGGAGCCGGCGGTATCGGAGGTACCGGAGGTACCGGAGGTACCGGCGGCAACGGCGGTATCGGCGGCAACGGCGCTGCTGGAGGCGAGGGAAGGTTGTGGGGGACGGCGGCGTCGGCGGGAATGGTGCGGTCGGCGGTAACAGTGGTGGCGGGTTCGGTGTCATGAACGACGGTGGCTCTGGCGGCCATGGCGGCGACGCCCGCCTGTTCGGGAACGGGGGCAACGGCGGGGCAGGCGCGGTCGGGGGTGCCGGCGGCAACGGCGCCGATGGCGGCATCGGCGGTCAGTTCTTTGGCAACGGCGGTGATGGTGGGGCCGGAGGCATTGGCACTGCGGGACTAGCCGGGTCCGGGGGTACGGGTGGCAGCGCCGTGGGTCTGGTGGGCAACGGTGGGACCGGAGGGGCCGGAGGCCTTGGTCCCATCGGTGGGTCCGGCGGCAACGGCGGCGGCGGTGGCGTAATTGGCAACGGCGGCAACGGCGGTGCGGGTGGCGCGGCGAGCGCCACTGTGGGAACACCCGCGCCAGGCGTCGGCGGGAATGGCGGTGCAGCAGGGCTTTTCGGAGATGGCGGTAACGGCGGGGCCGGGGCTCCTGGCTTGTCTGGGCTCGGCGGGGCCGGCGGCAGGGGCGGATACCTGATTGGAAGCGGGGGTAACGGCGGTGCCGGTGGCGGGGATGGCGGCTACTTGTCCGGAAATGGCGGCAACGGCGGCGACGGCGTCATTGTTGGAAATGGATCGGCTGGCGGCGCGGGCGGCAACGCACTCGGGTTGTTTGGCCACGGTGGCGCAGGTGGAGCCGGTGGCTATGACGTCACCACCCAGGCGGGTTTGACCGGCGGGAATGGCGGAGTCGGCGGCAAGTTGATCGGGGACGGTGGTCTCGGCGGCGACGGCGGCATTGGTCTGGCCGGCACCGGAGGCAACGGCGGCAACGGTGGTGATGCTGTTGGTGTCATCGGCAACGGTGGGGTGGGCGGGGCCGGCGGAGTCGGTGCTTTCGGCAGCGGTGGCACTGGCGGCAACGGCGGCGCAGGCGGTGCAGTCGGTAACGGCGGTGCTGGTGGCGACGCCGGTAGCAGCGGTAACTTGAGTCCGGCTGGCGGCGGTAAGGGCGGCAACGCAAAACTGGTGGGCAACGGCGGTGATGGCGGAGCTGGCGTCTTTGGCGGGCTCGGCGGCGACGGCGGCACGGGTGGTCAGCTTTTCGGCAATATGGGCTTGAACGGACCCGCGTAGCCTGACAAGACACACCTACGGTCGTTCGTTGGCCGTTGCCCATCCTTGTCGCATCAGCAGCGCTGGCGCTTGTTGGTCCGTCCTTTTCCCGAGCTACCAGCCAGAGTTCAATGATCGTGATCATTTGCCTGCGGCCACACCGGTCGACGAAAGCTACGAAGCCGCCGCACGCCACTTCTCACCGAACCGGCTCAATCCCGACATTCTGACGGCCGCAACGATCCGCACCAACACCAGATCACGAAACATGCTGTCGCCCTTGGCTACTGACTCGAATTCCAGAGGCCGATCGCCCTCCCCCACCATGCGCTCGTCTGCGACGACGGGATCTGCAACGCGCCTGCCCCCAGAATGACCGGACACAGTCACCGGCACGGAACAGCCTGTCAACATATTTCGTCCAAATCGCTGACGAACTCACCTAGCGGCGAGATCTTGTGACTGATCGGCCACCGTCAGGCGGCCGTCAGAAGTGCAATATCGTCACGGAGGTGCAAGACGACATGTCAGCGGTATACCGGAAGCCGTTCCCGCTCAGCGCATCTCACATTGCATCTGCGCCCGGGAGCCGGATAGCCGACGATCAGGCAGCCGGAAAATGCGGCCACTCAATTGGGTCCGTACGGTAAGGATTAGCGATGACCTATCCCATGTTTCCTCCGGAAATCAATTCGGCGCTCATCGAGGCCGGCCCGGGATCGGCGCCAATGCTGGGAGCGGCGGCGGCGTGGTGCGGGTTAGCCAGCGAGTTGCGCGCGGCGGCGGAGTCCTTCGCATCGATCACGTCAGACCTGGCCAGCGGGGCATGGCAAGGCCCCGCTGCGACCGCGATGACACAGGCTGCCGCACCGTATGCCGCGTGGCTTTGCACCGCGGCCGCCCAGTCCGAGAGCGCTGCCAGTCAGGCGGGCGCGGTGGCGACGGCATTCGAGGCGGCCCGTACCGCCATAGTGTCCCCGGTCATCATCAACGCCAATCGCGCGCTAACCGCCCTGCTGGCCAATACGAACTTCTTCGGTTTGAACTTTCCCGCGATCGCGGCCGCCGAAGGTCTTTATGAGGAGATGTGGGCCCAGGATGTCGCGGTGATGAGCGGCTACCACGCCACCGTGTCGGAGATATGGTCACAGCTGTCGCAGTGGCCCCCGCTTCAGCAACTGCTGCGCCTGCTGCCCGGTTGCAAAGCGCCGTCTTCGTCGGGCGGTTCCCCGTCGCCGACACCGAACCCCAACCCTGATCCATCACCCACACCTGACCCGACGCCGACACCGACACCTGACCCGACCCCGACACCCACGCCCGAGCCGACCCCAGCGCCCGCACCCGAGCCCGCGCCTGAACCGACACCGGTCGAACCTGCGCCGGTGACGGTGCTACCCACGATGTAGTCGGCAGTGCTTGACGTTGCGCCGGTGATCCGCTGACCCACCAGACCCGCCACTTGATTTCGGGTGAGCTGGCCCGCCGTCGCGATGGGTCTACTCGGACCTGACCCGGGTAAAGCGGTGTAGCACCCAGGCCAGCGGGATCGTGATGACCATGGTGGCGATGAACAGGTTCAGCATGGAGCCGGTGTACACCCGGTACCGGACCACGCAGACCATCGCGAATTCCATCGTCACCAGGTGGACCAGGAAGATCTCATAGGAGATTTCACCGAGCCAGACCATCGGCCGGCTGGCCAGCAGTTGGGAATACCAGCCCTGATCCCCCAGGGCCAATGGCGCTACGGCCAGCGTGGCGATCACGGTATAGAAGCAGGCTTTGACCACGGCTTCGGTCAGCGCCGCGGGCGACGTGGTGGGGGCACCCGCGATCGGCGTGGCGACGATGAAATAGCAGATGGTGGCCAACGGTAGCGCCGCGAGTGCATAGCATTGCACCTTCATCGCCTGTAGGACCGTCAGCAACATGCCGCCCAAGAACCAGGCGAGATAGCTGGGCAACCACAGGCGAGCTCCGTCGGGAAACAACGAAACGGTGTGTATCAGCACCAGCCAGCCCGGGGTGATGGTGGCCATCGCGAGCAACGCACCGACCACCAACTTCGGCTGCCAGCGGCGTCGGCTGATCACCACCAGCAGCAGGTAGGCCAGGAACGGGAGCAATACGTAGAAGGAGGCCTCCACCGCCAGGCTCCACATTTGGGTCAATCCCTGATGCAGGTATGAACCCAGGTACCCGTCGGTGTAGATCTGGGTCAGCGTGAGGTTGCGCACCAACCCCATCCAGCTGTGTCCGGGGTTCGGTCCGGCGATGCGGTAGTGGTAGATCACGTAGGCGATCAGCACGACGACCACATAGGCAGGCATGATGCGGCGCACCCGGTGTGCCGTGTAGCGGCGCAATGAAGGCGGAGGAGCGCCGGTGACCGCGGAGTGCACCCACGGGCGGAACAGCAGGAAGCCGGATAGCACGAAGAAGATCGGCACGCCGATCTCCATCCGGGCCGACACCAGGCCCCAGTAGCCATGGGTGTACTTGCCGGTGGTGTAAGCCGCGTGGGTGGCGACCACCAGCAGTGCGGCGACCGCACGGATTCCGGTCAGCGACGCAACCCGATCCACGTGCGAGATCTGCTCGAGTCCGCCTTGGGCGTCGGTGGCTTCGGGCAGGGTCATCCGAGGCGTTTCCGCCGAGGTTTGCCACCATCGTTGCGGCGCGCCTTGTACGCCTTATCGGCGGGGCGGTCGGGGCGAAGGTTGATCAACACACCCGAAATCCTGGTTTGTTCGAGCTTTTTCAGTGTTTCGCGGGGCAGTTTGACCGGCAGCTCCACCAGCGAGAAATCCGGCCCGATAGTGATGTGGCCGAAGTCGCTGCGGTGCAACCCGCCCTCGTTGGCGATGGCGCCGACGATCGCGCCCGGACCGACTTTGTGCCGTTTGCCAACCGAGATGCGATACGTGCTGAAGGCGCCGCCGCTTCTGCGCCTCTCCGGACGTTCCTTGCGCTCATTGCGGGGATGGCGCTCGCGCTGATCTGGTGGCGGATCGGGCGCCAGCAGGAATTCCTCGCCGTCGCGCGACTGCAATGCCAGCGCCGCAGCGATGTCAGCCATCGGGACGTTGTGCTCGCGCTCGTAGTCCTCGACCAGCCTGCGGAACAACTCGATGCCCGTATTGCTCAGCGCGTGGGTGATGGAATCGGCAAACTTCGCCACCCGCTGGGCGTTGACGTCTTCCACGGTGGGCAACTCGGCCTCGGTCAGTGTTTGCCGAGTGGCCTTTTCGATCAGTTTGAGCAGGTGTCGCTCCCGCGGGGAGACAAACAACAATGCCGCACCCGAACGCCCGGCCCGACCGGTGCGCCCAATTCGGTGCACGTAGGACTCGGTGTCGTGCGGGATGTCGTAGTTGAGCACATGCGATATCCGCTCGACGTCCAGCCCGCGCGCGGCCACGTCAGTGGCGACCAGGATGTCGATGCCGCCGTCGCGCAGCGCCGTGATGGTTCGCTCGCGCTGTCCCTGCGGAATATCGCCGTTGATGGCCGCCGCGGAAAACCCTCGTGCCCGCAGCTTCTCGGCAACCTCCTCGGTGGCCTGTTTGGTGCGGACAAACACGATCATCGCCTCAAACGGCTCGACCTCGAGCACCCGGGTAAGCGCATCCATCCTGCGCGGACCGGCCACCTGGATATACCGCTGCGAAATATTTTCGGCGGTAGCGGTTTTCGCTTCGGATTTGACTTCCAGCGGATCGTGCAGATATCTAGTGGTGATTTTTCGGATTGCCGGCGGCATGGTCGCCGAGAACAATGCGACCTGCTTGTATTCCGGGGTTTCGGACAGGATGCGTTCAACGTCTTCGGCGAAGCCCATGGTGAGCATCTCGTCTGCCTCGTCGAGCACCAAGTAGTCCACCCGGGACAGATCAAGCGTTCGTCGTTCCAGGTGGTCGATGACCCTCCCGGGTGTCCCCACCACAACCTGCGCGCCGCGCCGCAGACCGGCCAGTTGTATGGCATACGACGACCCGCCATAAACCGGAAGCACGTTGAGGCGCGATAGATGGGCGCCGTACCGACTAAACGCCTCAGCCACCTGAAGGGCCAGCTCGCGGGTGGGGGCCAGCACGAGCGCCTGGGTTGCGGTGCTGGTGGTGTCGATTTTCGACAGAATCGGGATCGCGAACGCCGCCGTCTTGCCGGTGCCGGTCTGCGCCAGCCCCACCACGTCGGAACCCGCCATCAGCGCGGGGATGGTCGCAGCCTGAATCCCCGTCGGGGACTCGTAACCGACGTCGGCGATTGCTCGCATGACCGACGGATGAATCTGTAGGTCGGCGAAGGTGGCAGGGGGTACCGCAGGCGGGTTTTCGGGGTTGGCCATCAAGGCATGGAGTTTAGTGGGGATCGCAAGCCCGGCGACGCCGGGCGCCACGGGTCACCACCATCAACTCCCGCGGGGATCGCAAGCCCGGCGACGCCGGGCGCCGCGGGTCGCCACCAGAAGAGGGTGATCGCGCGGCCACGCCTGCCACACCTGAGGGCCCCGCGACGGTACGGTGCGCGGTGTGAAGTCGCTCCCGTGCCCAGTCGCGCCGCTTACCGGCGCGCTCGCATTGGTTGCCGCGACACTGACCGGTTGCGGCTCGGGAGACTCGATCGTCGCCAAGACTCCAGAAGCCAGAACCACCACCTCAGCCGTCAATTCCAACGAACCGAATGCGGCCGACCCACCCCCGGCGGCCGCCGAGCCCCCGAGCAGCCCCTCGCCGGCCGACCCCTGCGCCGTCAACCTCGCCTCGCCCACCATCGCAAAGGTTGTTTCCGAATTACCCCGCGATCCGCGCAGTGAGCAGCCCTGGAATCCCGAACCGCTGGCGGGCAACTACAACGAGTGTGCCCAGCTGTCGGCGGTAGTCATCAGGGCCAACACCAACGGCGATAATCCGACCACCAGAGCGGTGCTGTTCCACCAAGGCAAATTCATCCCGCAGGGCGTGCCCGATACCTACGGGTTCAACGGGATTGACACCTCGCAGTGCACCGGTGACACGGTTGCGTTGACGTACGCCACCGGCATCAGCGGGTTGGGCAGCGTCGTGAAGTTCCGATGGAATGGCAACGGCGTCGAGCTGATCAGCAATAAGACCGGGTAACCAAACCGGCCGCACCCCTGAGCGCTAAGCCGCCGAGACCGATGCAGATCGGTCTCGACCGGCCCTCATTAGAGTGGCTGCTGTGTTCGTCGCCGGCGACGTCGTCGTCTACAGCGCCTCGGATCTTGCTGCCGCCGCGCGGTGCGAATTCGCGTTCCTGCGCCATTTTGACTCGAAATTGGGCCGGGGTCCCGCCATCTCCGCCGAGGACGATCTGCTGGCGCGCACCACCGAGCTCGGGAATGAACATGAAAGACGCACACTCGACCGGCTGCGCGACCAGTTCGGTGAGATCGCGGTCATCGGCCATCCGGCATACACCCTGGCTGGGCTGACAGCCGCCGCTGAGGCCACCCAACGCGCCATCGCCGACCGCGCGCCCGTGGTGTATCAAGCCGCGATGTTCGACGGCCGCTTCGTCGGGTTTGCCGATTTCCTGATTCGCGACCGCGAACGCTATCGGATCACCGACACCAAGCTGGCGCGCTCACCTAAGGTCACCGCGCTGATGCAGCTGGGGGCCTACACCGATGCCCTGACCGGCGCGGGTGTACCGGTGGCCCCGGAGGCCGACCTGGAACTCGGGGACGGCACGGTGGTGCATTTCCGGGTCAGCGATCTGATCCCGGTCTACCGGGCCCAGCGTGCCGAGCTGCAGCGGCTGCTCGACGAGCGCTACGCCGCGGACACCGCGGTGTGCTGGGACGACCACGGTGTGCGGGCATGTTTCCGCTGTGAGCTCTGCATGGAGGAGCTGCGTCGTCGCGATGATCTGCTGCTGGTCGCGGGGATGCGGGTCAGCCAGCGAGAAAAGCTGCTGGACGCCGGCATCACCACAATCGGCGGGCTGGCAAGCCACACCGGTGCGGTGCCCGAACTCTCAGCGAACGCCCTAGCCAAACTTGCCGCGCAAGCCAAAGTTCAAGTGCAGCAACGCGATACCGGTACACCGCAGTATGAGATCAGCGACCCGCAGCCGTTGGCGCTGCTACCCGAACCAAATCCTGGCGATCTGTTCTTCGACTTTGAGGGCGATCCGCTGTGGACGGCGGACGGCCACGAGTGGGGCCTGGAGTACCTGTTCGGGGTGTTGGAAGCGGGAAAGAAGGGAGCCTTCCGCCCACTGTGGGCGCATGATCGCAGGGACGAACGCAAGGCGCTCACCGACTTTCTGGCTTTGGTGGCCAAACGTCGCAAGCGTCACCCCAACATGCACATCTATCACTACGCGCCGTATGAGAAGACGGCGCTGCTTCGGCTTGCCGGCCGCTACGGAGTCGGCGAGGACGCCATCGATGATCTGCTCCGAAACGGAGTGTTGGTTGACCTATACCCTGTGGTGCGCAAGAGCTTTCGGGTTGGCGCAGAGTCGGTCAGTTTGAAGGCGCTCGAGCCGCTGTACATGGGGGCACAGCTACGTTCCGGCGAGGTCACCACCGCCACTGACTCGATCACTTCCTACGCCCGCTACAGCCAACTGCGTGCCGACGGGCGGTTGGATGAGGCCGCGACCGTGCTCAAGGAGATCGAAGACTACAACCACTATGACTGCCGCTCCACCCGCGAATTGCGGGACTGGCTGCTGATCCGCGCTTGGGAGGCCGGAGTCACACCGATCGGGGTGCAACCCGTTCCTAGGCGGGACGCGATCGAAGACCACGACGAACTGGCGGCAACGTTGTCGGATTTCGCCGGCGACGCAGCGTCCGGCAACCGCACCGCCGAACAGACGGCGGTCGCACTGCTGGCTGCCGCCCGCGGCTATCACCGCCGGGAAGACAAGCCGTTCTGGTGGTCTCACTTCGACCGGCTGAACTATCCCATCGTCGAATGGTCGGTCAGCACAGACGTTTTCATTGTCGATCACGCCTCGGTCACCGTCACATGGCATACGCCTGCGCGAGCTCGCAAACCACAGCGGCGAGTCCGATTGACCGGAGAGCTCGCACGTGGAGATCTCAAGACCAGCGTGTTTGCGCTCTACCAACCCCCGGCTCCGCCCAGCATGACCGCCGACCCCGACCTGCGAGCCGCAGGCCACGCCGAGATTGTGGAACTCGACGATCCGAGTCTGCCCACCGACGTGGTCATCCTTGAACGGACCGGCGCAGACGGCGCGACCTTTCAGCAGCTGCCGTTCGCACTGACCCCCGGGCCACCGGTACCGACCAGGGCGTTGCGCGATTCCATCGAAGCCACCGCCGCGGCCGCGGCCGCTGAGTTACCGCGGCTCCCCCGCACCGCGTTGATCGACGTGCTGCTGCGATGCCCGCCACGCACCCGCAGCGCGGCGCCACTACCGCGTAGCGGCGATACGGTCGCCGACATCACCGCCGCGGTGCTGGACCTGGATTCGTCCTACCTGGCGGTGCACGGGCCGCCGGGCACCGGCAAGACCCACACCGCCGCGCGGGTGATCGGGCGACTGGTGCAAGAACATTGCTGGCGCGTGGGCGTGGTCGCGCAATCGCACGCCACCGTGGAAAACCTGCTGGACTGCGTGATTGATGCCGGGCTCGACCCGGCACGAATAGCCAAGAAGCGTTACGACCACGGCGCACCCCGCTGGCAGGAGATCGACGGCAACCACTACGCGGCCTTCATCGCCGACCACCCAGGATGCGTCGTCGGCGGTACGGCCTGGGATTTTGCCAACGGCAATCGGGTGCCTCCGGGCAGTCTGGATCTGCTGGTGGTGGATGAAGCCGGCCAGTTCTGCTTGGCCAATACCGTCGCCGTGGCACCGGCGGCGGCGAACTTGTTGCTGCTGGGAGACCCGCAGCAGCTACCGCAGGTCAGTGAGGGCAAACATCCCGAACCCGTCGATGTCTCAGCACTGGAATGGCTGGTTGACGGCCAGCGCACACTACCCGAGGAGCGGGGATACTTTCTGGATCGCTCGTTCCGCATGCATCCCGCGGTCTGCCATGCCGTCTCGATGCTGTCCTACGCGGGCAAGCTGCATTCCCACACCGAGCGCACCACCGCGCGTCGGCTCAGCGCAAGCCCGCCCGGCGTCCACGTGCTTGCCGTCGAGCACCAGGGCAATTCGATCGAGAGCGCCGAGGAAGCCGAGGCGATCCTGGCCCAGATCCAGCGGCTACTCGGCTCGCCCTGGACCGACGAACACGGCACCCGCCCCCTGGCCACCCGCGACCTGCTGGTGCTGGCACCGTACAACGCCCAGGTGGCCCTGATCCGGCAGCGACTGCTGTCCGCCGGCCTGAATGGGGTTCGGGTCGGCACCGTCGACAAGTTCCAGGGCGCGCAGGCCCCCGTCGTCTTCGTCTCGATGACGGCCTAATCTGTGGACGACGTTCCCCGCGGAATCTCGTTTCTGCTCAACAGGAATCGCCTCAACGTCGCCATCAGTCGGGCGCAGTATGCCGCGGTGATCGTGCGCTCCGAGCTGCTGACCCGGTATCTGCCCGGCACACCGGCCGGCCTGGTGGATTTGGGCGCATTTCTGGCTCTGACCGAACCAGGCTGAGAACGCGCTCAGGGCAACGAGTGCCCGGACCCGGCGGCGTCGTCCTGGTCGGGGGCCGGCAAGAAGTCGGCGACCGGACGAAATCGGCGCCTGGCATCGACCCGGGCGCCATTGTGTTCGATCGGGGCAGCGTGACCATCGGCGGCATCGTCGCGCCACTTTTCGAACCTGGCCGAGTGTGGTTGTTGCCCGCGGCCGGCCACCGCTGGCCCATTCCCGCTCGCCCCGCTGAGGGGACGTCGGATTTCGGTGTGCCGGTGTGTCCCGACGGCAGGCTCCGGCCGCAGGACGAACTCGACATAGTCGTCTTGCTCGCCAAAGTCGTCTTGCTCGCCATAGTCGCCATAGCCATAGTCGCCGCGGTCGACATGGTCGTCATCGGCGTGGCTGGCCCGATCGTGCGCGCGCACCAGCGCCGTGCGCGAGCGGACCAGGAACAGGGCGGCAATGATGCCGAACACGGCGATGAATGCGGGCAGCAGCATCGATTGCGACATCGCCGCCGAGAACGGCGTGCACACCACCTCAGGCAGTTGCAGCCCACCGTCGCCGCCGCTGAATCCGCGGTCTGCGTCGAACCCCGGCGGCATCTCGGCGGTGATCCGCCACGTCATGAACGCAGCCATGCTGGCGCTGCCCAGTACCGCCCCGAGCTTGCGGGTGGCGTTGTAGACACCCGAGCCCGCACCGGCCAGATGCGCCGGCAGATTGCGAGTCGCGGTGGCGGCCAACGGAGACCAGACGAACGCCATCCCGGCACCCATCGCGGCAAACGGCAGCACCAGCCGCCAGACTGGCGTTTCGGGCACCATTTCGATCGAAAGCCAGGTCATCGAGATCGCCAGCGCGGAGAAACCGAATCCCAGCACGGGCAGCGGATGCGACCGATCCACCAGCATTCCGACCACCGGTGCGAGCACACCGCTGGCGAGCGCCACCGGAGCTATCAGCACCGCCGCCCGAGCCGGCGACAGCCCACACACCGACTGCGCATAAAACGTCAGCGGCAACATCGGCGCCGTCGTCGCGAATGCGGTGATCCCTACCCCGATGTTGCACAGGCTGAACTCCCAGTCCCGAAAGATCGCCAGCGAGATCAACGGCGCCCGATGGTTGAGCGCCTGCCAGTAGACGAACATCGCCATGAACCCCACACCGGCGACCAGCACCGCCCAGATCCACGGCGCCCAGTCCGCGGCCTGACCTTCCTGAAGCCCGAAAACCAGCAAGAACATGCCCGCCCCGGACAACCCGACTCCGATCAGATCGAAGCGCTGCGCGTGCACGGGCAGATCCGGGACCAGCAAATAGGCCACCACCAGGCCGGCCAGGCCGATGGGGATGTTGACGAAGAAAATCCACTCCCAGCCCAGACCGCTGACCAGGACCCCACCAATCAGCGGCCCGACCAGGCTGGCGACGCCGGCCGCGGCTCCCCACAGGCCCAGGGCGGCGCCGCGGCGGGTTGCCGGGAAGATGCGGGTGATGGTCGACAAGGTCTGCGGCGTCAGCAGCCCGGCACCGATGCCTTGCACCGTCCGAGCGGCGATCAGCATGGCGGCGGTGCCGGCCAGGCCACACCACATCGATGCGGCGGTGAACACCGACAAGCCGATCAGGTAGAGGTTCTTGGGACCGAACCGGTCGCCGAGCCGGCCCGCCACCAGCAACACCACCGCATAACCCAGCAGGTAGGCGCTGGTCACCCAGACGACGTCGGCATAGCCGATATGCAGCTCAGCCATGATGGTCGGGTTGGCGATCGAGACGATGGTCGAGTCCAACATGATCATGAAGAAGCCGATCATCATCGCCGACAGCGCGTTCCACGGGTTCCCCGAGTAGCCCTTGTCGAGCACTCGACTGGTCACCGCGGTCATGTACGCACCTCGTTTCGGCTCCTGACGGTTGGTCTGAGGTCGCCCAGGAGTCCAGCGTGCATTATTCCGGGTGTGCCAAGGGGCCGTTCGGTCGCCCAGGGGCCGCCAAATCATTGCCGCGGGCGACTCTTGCCCGGTCCGTTACTTCAGTCGGTCTGCAATTCGCGCGCCGGGCGCTAGCCTGAAGGGAAGTCGTTCTCTAGAGAGGCAACATGAGCGCCCGACGAACAAGACAGTCCGAGCCGGCCGCGCAGCCGACCGGGATCATGGGCCGGCCCAAAGCGTCAACGCGGGCATTGGCGCAGGTCATCGAGCGGAGTTCGCACATACAGAGCCCGGCGGCGGAGGCATATGTGGCCCGACTGCGTCGCGCCCATCCGGCGGCCAGCCCGGCCGAGATTGTCAGCAAGATCGAGAAGCGGTTCCTGGCTGTGGTCACCGCCAGTGGAGCCGCCGTGGGCGCGGCAGCGACGTTGCCCGGGATCGGGACCCTGGCCGCGTTGTCTGCGGCCGCCGGAGAGACGGCGGTATTCCTCGAGGCCACCGCGCTGTTGGTACTCGCGCTGGCGTCGGTCTACGATAATCCGCTCGATCACCGGGAACGGCGGCGCGCGCTGGTCTTGGCGGTGCTGGTCGGCGACAACAGCAAGAATGCGGTGGCCGAGGTGATCGGGTCCGGCCGCACGAGCGGGGTCTGGGTATCGGAATCGATGGCCTCGCTGCCGCTGCCGGCCATATCGAAGTTGAACACGCGAATGTTCAAGTACTTCGTCAAGCGTTTCGCGCTCAAGCGTGGCGTGCTGTTGTTCGGCAAACTGCTGCCCGCCGGCATCGGGGCGATCATCGGCGCGATCGGCAATCGCTTGGTCGGCAGGAAGCTGGTCCGCAATGCCCGCTCGGCGTTCGGCGCCCCGCCGGCACGCTGGCCGGTGACCCTGCATGTACTGCCCAACGTTCGTGATGCCAGCTAGCGCTGCTTGACTGGTCTCTCTGGCGAATCGTCAGCAAAGCGTTAGCCTTTATGGGGCGAGACGTTCCGAACCGCCGGGGATGTGAAGCGCCCCGCCAATCCGGGGCTGGAAGAAGTCGCAGGCGTCGCGCGTTGGCGCTTGCAGGACGTTTAGAACAAGGAATTGAGGCGAACAGCGGCCGTGGCCAACATAAGTTCACCATTCGGACAAAACGAATGGCTGGTCGAGGAGATGTACCGCAAGTTCCGCGACGACCCTTCGTCGGTCGATCCAAGCTGGCACGAGTTCCTGGTTGACTACAACCCCGAGTCGACTCAGGAAGCGACGGAACCCGCCGTGGAAAAGCCCGCCGTAGCCCCGGCGAAGCCCGCCGCCGCTCCGGCGAAGCCCGCGCCCGCACCGGCGCCCGCCAAACCCGCCGCCGGCCCGCCCGCGGCGGGTAACGGCTCGCCCGCCGCGGCACCCAGCGCCAAGCCAGCCGCGGCTCCAGCAAAGGCTCCCGCACCGCCACCCGCCGAGGGCGACGAGATGCAGGTGCTGCGCGGCGCCGCCGCGGCGGTGGTGAAGAACATGTCCGCATCGCTGGACGTGCCGACCGCAACCAGCGTCCGCGCGGTGCCGGCCAAACTGTTGATTGACAACCGGATCGTCATCAACAACCAGCTCAAGCGCAATCGCGGCGGCAAGATCTCGTTCACGCACCTGCTGGGCTACGCCCTGGTGCAGGCGGTCAAAAAGTTCCCCAACATGAACCGGCATTACCTCGATGTCGACGGCAAGCCAAACGCGGTCACGCCGGCGCACACCAATCTGGGCCTGGCTATCGACCTGCAGGGCAAAGACGGCAAACGCGCGTTGGTGGTGGCCGGGATCAAGCGGTGCGAGACCATGCGGTTCGCGCAGTTCGTCACCGCCTACGAGGACATCGTGCGCCGGGCCCGCGACGGCAAACTGACCGCCGAAGACTTTTCCGGCGTGACGATTTCGCTGACCAACCCCGGAACCATCGGCACCGTGCATTCGGTGCCGCGGCTGATGGCCGGTCAGGGCGCCATCATCGGTGTCGGCGCCATGGAATACCCGGCCGAGTTCCAAGGGGCCAGCGAGGAGCGCATCGCCGAACTCGGTATCGGCAAGCTGATCACTTTGACCTCGACGTATGACCACCGCATCATCCAGGGTGCGGAATCCGGCGACTTCTTGCGCACCATCCACCAGATGCTGCTCGCCGACGAGTTCTGGGACGAGATCTTCCGCGAGTTGAGCATTCCCTACTTGCCGGTGCGCTGGCGCCCCGACAACCCGGACTCGATCGTCGACAAGAACGCCCGGATCATCGAGCTGATTGCCGCCTACCGCAACCGCGGTCACCTGATGGCCGACATCGATCCGCTTCGCCTGGACAAGACCCGCTTCCGCAGTCACCCCGACCTGGACGTGTGCACCCACGGGCTGACGCTGTGGGATCTGGACCGATCGTTCAAGGTCGGCGGCTGCTTTGCCGGACCGCAGAACATGAAGCTGCGCGACGTGTTGTCGATCCTGCGCGACGCCTACTGCCGTCATGTCGGCGTCGAGTACACACACATCCTCGAACCCGAACAGCAGCAGTGGCTGCAGCAACGCGTCGAGGCCAAGCATGTCAAACCGACTGTGGCCCAACAGAAATACGTGCTGAGCAAGCTGAACGCCGCCGAGGCTTTCGAAACGTTCCTGCAGACCAAGTACGTGGGCCAGAAGCGTTTCTCACTCGAGGGCGCCGAGAGTGTCATCCCGATGATGGACGCCGCGATCGACCAGTGCGCCGAGTACGGCCTGGACGAAGTGGTCATCGGCATGCCGCACCGCGGCCGGCTCAACGTGCTGGCCAACATCGTCGGCAAGCCGTACTCGCAGATTTTCAGCGAGTTCGAGGGCAATCTGAACCCGTCGCAGGCGCACGGCTCCGGCGATGTGAAGTATCACCTCGGTGCCACTGGCGTCTATCTACAGATGTTCGGAGACAACGACATTCAGGTGTCGTTGACCGCCAACCCGTCACACCTGGAAGCCGTGGACCCGGTGCTCGAGGGTCTGGTCCGGGCCAAGCAGGACCTGCTCGAACATGGCGAGACCGACACCGAGAATCAACGCGCTTTCTCGGTGGTGCCGATGATGCTGCACGGCGACGCCGCCTTCGCCGGACAGGGCGTGGTCGCCGAGACACTGAACCTGGCGAATCTGCCTGGTTACCGTGTTGGCGGCACCATCCACATCATCGTCAACAACCAGATCGGCTTCACCACCGCGCCCGAGTACTCGCGGTCCACCGAATATTGCACCGACGTCGCCAAGACAATCGGGGCACCGATCTTCCACGTCAACGGCGATGACCCCGAGGCATGCGTGTGGGTGGCCCGGCTGGCGGTGGACTTCCGGCAGCGGTTCAACAAAGACGTCATCATCGACATGCTGTGCTACCGCCGGCGCGGACACAACGAGGGCGATGACCCGTCGATGACCAACCCGCGGATGTACGACGTCGTCGACACCAAACGAGGGGTCCGCAAGAGCTACACCGAAGCCCTGATCGGCCGTGGCGACATCTCGATCAAGGAAGCCGAGGACGCGCTGCGCGACTACCAGGGCCAGCTGGAGCAGGTGTTCAACGAGGTCCGCGAGCTCGAGAAGCACGGTGCCCAACCCAGCGAATCCGTCGAATCCGACCAGATGATTCCGGCGGGGCTGGCCACCGCGGTGGACAAATCGCTGCTGGCCCGCATCGGCGACGCGTTCCTGGCCGTGCCGGACGGGTTCACTACCCATCCACGGGTCCAGCCGGTGCTGGAAAAGCGCCGGGAAATGGCCTACGAAGGCAAGATCGACTGGGCCTTCGCCGAATTGCTGGCGCTTGGTTCGCTGGTCGCCGAAGGCAAGCTGGTGCGGTTCTCCGGGCAGGACACCCGGCGCGGCACCTTCTCGCAGCGTCATTCGGTGATCATCGACCGCCACACCCGCGAGGAATTCACCCCCCTGCAGCTGCTGACCACCAACAAGGACGGCAGCCCGACCGGCGGCAAGTTCCTGGTTTATGACTCACCGCTGTCGGAGTACGCGGCGGTGGGCTTCGAGTACGGCTACACGGTGGGCAACCCCGACGCCGTCGTGCTGTGGGAAGCGCAGTTCGGCGACTTCGTCAACGGCGCGCAATCGATCATCGACGAGTTCATCAGCTCCGGCGAGGCCAAGTGGGGCCAGCTGTCGAACGTGGTGCTGCTGCTACCGCACGGGCACGAGGGGCAAGGCCCCGACCACACCTCCGGGCGCATCGAACGCTTCCTGCAGTTATGGGCGGAGGGCTCGATGACCATCGCGATGCCGTCGACTCCGTCGAACTACTTCCACCTGCTGCGCAGGCATGCTCTCGACGGGATTCAGCGCCCGCTGATCGTCTTCACGCCCAAGTCGATGCTGCGCAACAAGGCCGCGGTCAGTGACATCAAGGACTTCACCGAGATCAAGTTCCGCTCGGTGCTCGAGGAACTCACCTACGAGGACGGCGTCGGCGACCGCAACTTGGTGAACCGAATCCTGCTGACCAGCGGCAAGATCTACTACGAGATGGTGGCCCGCAAGGCCAAGGACAAGCGTGAGGACGTGGCGATCGTGCGGGTCGAGCAACTCGCTCCACTGCCCAGGCGCCGGCTGCGCGAAACGCTGGACCGCTACCCCAACGCCAAGGAGTTCTTCTGGGTGCAGGAGGAGCCGGCCAACCAGGGGGCGTGGCCACGGTTCGGCCTGGAGCTGCCCGAGCTGCTGCCCGAAAAGCTGAGCGGCGTCAAGCGCATTTCCCGCCGGGCCATGTCGGCACCGTCATCAGGTTCGTCGAAGGTGCACGCCGTCGAACAGCAGGAGATCCTGGACACCGCGTTCGGCTGAGGACATGCCGCCCGCGACCTGCCCACCATGGGCTGGACGTGCTCCCGGCGTCAGGAGTCCGGCTGAGGGCCGGCTCCCGTTCTCACCCCTACTAACGAGGACCGCCGGTACCGGTTAACCTCGATCACAAGTGGGCTGACGCGAGGAAGGGTGTTCATGGAGGGCTTCGCCGGGAAAGTCGCCGTCGTTACCGGGGCGGGATCGGGTATCGGGCGGGCGCTCGCGATCGAGTTGGCCCGGTCCGGTGCCAAGCTAGCGATCAGCGACGTCGACACCGAAGGATTGGCGCAGACCGAGAAGCTGGTGACGGCGCTCGGCGCTGAGGTCAAGACCGATCGACTCGACGTGACCGAGCGTGAGGCATTCTTGGCCTACGCGGACGCGGTCAACGAGCACTTCGGCAAGGTCAACCAGATCTACAACAACGCCGGCATCGGCCACACCGGCGATGTCGAGGTCTGCGCGTTCGAGGACATCGATCGGGTGATGGACGTCGACTTCGGCGGCGTGCTCAACGGCACCAAGGCGTTCCTGCCCTATCTGATCGCCTCAGGAGACGGCCACGTCATCAACGTTTCGAGCGTGTTCGGGTTGTTCTCAGTTTCTGGACAGGCCGCCTACAACGCGGCCAAGTTCGCGGTGCGCGGCTTCACCGAGGCGCTGCGCCAGGAGATGATCCTGGCCGGCCATCCGGTCGGGGTCACCACCGTGCACCCGGGCGGCATCAAGACAGCGATCGCCCGCAACGCCACCGCCGCCGAGGGACTGGATTCCGACGAACTGGCCAAGATGTTCGACAAGCGGGTGGCCCGCACCAGTCCGGAACGAGCCGCCAAGATAATCCTGGGGGCGGTCCGCAAGAACAAGGCCCGCGTGCTGGTCGGCCCGGACGCCAAAGCCCTGGACATCGTGGTGCGTCTGACCGGTTCTGGATATCAGCGGCTGTTCATGCCGGTGCTGGGCCGGCTGGTGCCGGCCTCGCACCGCTGAGGTCTGCGGGCCCCGCGCTTAGGACGGTGAAACCGCTCAACGCCCCAGCGGATGCTCGCCCAGCCAACCGGCGGCCACCGCCTGCGGGTCCGCACCCCCGGCAACCTGGCGGCGCATGTCCACCAGCGCCGCGGTGTCCAGCACACCGCCCACCTCGTTGACCGCCAGCAGCTGACGTTCGTTGAGCGCGTTGCGCCGATACAGCGGCACCACGTTCTCGGCCCTGATCAGCGCGGGCTTGCCGTCGGTCAGCATGACCAGGCCGGCGGGAACAGCGGGGTTGGCGGTGCTGGTCCATGCGGCGGTCAGCCGTCCGTCGCGCAGCCGGGCGAACATCGCGGCACCGTCGGGAAATTCACCCGCCGCGGGCAGCCGGCACGGGCCCACCATCGCCGGGGTGGCGCCGCCGCCGACCTTCCCGACCACCAGCCCGTCGCAGTGGCGCGCCAGCACGGACAGTTCGCTGCTCCCCCACCCGTCGGCGGTGGCTTGGGTGATCATCAGTGCGGGTTTGTCTTCGGCGGCGGTGGCGTAGTCACCAGCGGCAATGCCTTCCGGCAGCGCCGAGACCATGGCCCGGTAGACCTCTTTGTCAGAAAGCGCCGTGGCGCTTGGCTGTAGCGCCCGCAAGACCTCACCGGTGAAGGCGGGGACCACGGTAAAGTCACCGGAGTCCAATTTCGCCATCGGGTCGGCGGCGGTTGCGGCCCGCGCCGGGAATCCGTATGACCGCAGGGCCGCGACGTAGATGTCGGCCAGCAGCGTCGACTCGGAGTCGGCCGTGGCTCCGACCACCAGCTCCGCGGCGCCGCGACGGTCGCCACTCCCACAACCGGCGACCACAAGCGCCGCCGTCAGCAGCAGCGCGGCCAGCCTGCCGATTTTCACACCCGGGCGCCTCAGACGTCGGAAGCGATCGCCACTGCGGCGGCGACGGCTTCCCCGACCCGGGGATCCAACGGACTCGGAACGATCTTGTCGACCGCGAGATCGTCACTGACAACCGAGAAGATCGCCTCGGCGGCGGCAACCATCATCCGTTGGGTGATCCGGCGCGCACCGGCATCGAGCGCGCCACGAAACACCCCGGGGAACGCCAGGACGTTGTTGATCTGGTTGGGGTAGTCGCTGCGGCCGGTAGCCACCACCGTCGCATACGTGGCGGCAATATCGGGATGTATCTCCGGGTCCGGGTTAGACAGCGCGAAGACGATGCCGCCGGGAGCCATCGTGGCAATCAGTTCTTCGGGAATCAGGCCGCCCGACACCCCGAGGAACACATCGGCCCCGTCGAGCGCTTCGGCCATACCGCCGGTGAGGCCACGGGGGTTGCTGCGCCGGGCCAGGTCGAGTTTCACGCTGTTCATGTCGCCGCGCGAGGTGTGCAGAATGCCGCGCGAGTCGAGCACGGTGATGTCGAAGACCCCCATGGCAAGCAGCAGGTTGGTACACGCGACGCCGGCGGCTCCGGCGCCGGAAACCACCGCCCGCAGCGAGGTCATGTCTCGGCCAAGCAGCTTGCTGGCACCCATCAGCGCGGCCAGCACGACGATCGCAGTGCCGTGCTGGTCATCGTGCATGACGGGGCAATCCAGCGCCTCGATGACCCGGCGTTCGATCTCGAAGCAGCGCGGTGCGGAGATGTCCTCGAGGTTGACCGCGCCGAAAGTGGGCCGCAACCGCACCAGGGTTTCAACGATCTCGTCGGGATCCTTGGTGTCCAGCACGATCGGGATCGCGTTCAAGCCACCATAGGCCTGGAACAGCGCGGCCTTACCTTCCATTACTGGCAGCGCTGCGGCCGGCCCGATGTCGCCGAGACCCAGGACCGCGCTACCGTCGCTCACGACGGCAATCAGCCGGTTGGCCCAGGTGTAGCGGGCGGCCAGAGCCGGATCGGCGGCAATCGCCCGACTGACCTGCGCCACCCCCGGGGTGTAGGCGATCGACAATGCGCGCTGGGTGTCCAGCGGCGACATGAGCGCTACCGAAAGCTTGCCGTCTACGTGGGCCCGGAAGATCTCGTCGTTGTCGATGACAACCTGCGGGCTCAGTGAGGACGGGCTACTCAGGGCTTTCGCTGGTTTCAGCGCTGAAGTCGCGGTATCTGGCACCGCCCTAGGGTACTGGCCGCATAGACGAAACTATCCACTGGCCACGTTATGCCTGATCAGAGATCGATAGTCGGGAGAGCCGGCGCGCGGGGCCGAAACGGCAACACCGGCCACGTCGGGTGATGCCTACCCCGTCATGGCCGGTGCTGCGCGAAGAACTAGATCAGGCCGAGCTCGGTGACCGCCTTGCGCTCGTCGGCCAGTTCAGCGGTCGTCTTGTCGATGCGACCGCGGGAGAATTCGTCGATCTCCAGGCCCTTGACGATGCTCCAGTTGCCGTCCTTGGTGGTGACCGGGAACGAGGAGATCAGGCCCTCGGGCACACCGTAGGAACCGTCGGAGAGGACAGCCATCGAGACCCAGTCGTCGGCGGGGGTGCCGAGCAACCAGGAACGGGCTGCGTCGACGGTCGCCGACGCGGCCGAAGCGGCCGAGGATGCGCCGCGCGCGTCGATGATCGCCGCACCACGCTTGGCGACGGTCGGGATGAAGTACTCCTCGATCCACGCCTGGTCATTGACCACCTCGGCCGCGTTCTTGCCCTTGACTTCGGCGTGGAAAAGGTCGGGGTACTGGGTGGCCGAGTGGTTGCCCCAGATGGTCATCTTCTTGATGTCGGTGACCGCGACACCGGTCTTGGCGGCCAGCTGCGAGATCGCGCGGTTGTGGTCCAGGCGGGTCAGCGCCGAGAACCGCTCCCGGGGGATGTCGGGGGCGTTGGTCATCGCGATCAGGGCGTTGGTGTTGGCCGGGTTACCGGTCACTCCCACGCGGATGTCGTCCGCGGCGACCTCGTTGAGCGCCTTACCCTGAGCGGTGAAGATCGCGCCGTTGGCCTCGAGCAGGTCGCTGCGCTCCATGCCCGGACCGCGCGGACGCGCGCCGACGAGCAGGGCCAGATTCGCACCGTCGAAAATCTTGTTCGCGTCCGAGCCGATCTCCACGCCGGACAGCAGCGGGAACGCACAGTCGTCAAGTTCCATCACGACGCCCTCGAGCGCCTTGAGCGCCGGCTCGATCTCGAGCAGGCGGAGCTCGATCGAACGATCCGGGCCCAGCAGCGAGCCGCTGGCCAGGCGGAACAACAGGCTGTAGCCGATCTGGCCGGCGGCACCGGTGACGGCAACCTTGAGGGGACTTGCGCTCACGTCGGGGTACTCCTTATGGAGAAGTCTGCATATTGGGGTTTGGGTTTCGGGTCGAAACTAGCGCACCCGCACCGACCCGGAGTATCCAGACCCATGCCGATACCTCCGGTCCCACGTTGACGTGCCGAAACGGCGTAGCATGGAGCACCGCCCGGTCAAACCTGCACTGCGATCGGAGGTGACATGTTCCAGGGATTTGACGCGCTGCCCGAATCGCTTAGGACCGTCGCACGACCTCGACCACAACAGACTGATGCCGAGCCCGCGCCGCGGGCCCAGACATTGGTCGACTGTGGCGTCTACGTCGAAGGTCGGCGAATACCCGGCAAGTATGAGTACGCCGATGCCTTGAACGAGGTGCGCGAGATCGAACTGGCGGGCCAGGAAGCATTCGTCTGGATTGGGCTGCACGAGCCCGACGAGAAACAGATGCAAGACGTGGCCGATGTTTTCGGTTTGCACCCGCTGGCGGTCGAGGACGCCGTGCACGCCCACCAGCGGCCCAAGCTGGAACGCTATGACGAGACGCTGTTCCTGGTCTTGAAGACCGTGAACTACGTTCCGCACGAATCGGTGGTGCTGGCCCGCGAGATCGTCGAGACCGGCGAAATCATGATCTTCGTCGGGAAGGATTTTGTGATCACCGTGCGCCACGGTGAACACGGCGGCCTGTCGGAAGTGCGCAAACGAATGGACGCTGACCCCGAACATCTGAAGCTGGGGCCCTTCGTGGTGATGCACGCCATCGCCGACTACGTCGTCGACCACTACTTGTCGGTCACGTCTTTGATGGAAACCGACATCGACAGCATCGAGGTAGTGGCCTTCCAGCCGGGCCGCAAACTCGACGTAGAACCGATCTACCTACTAAAACGCGAAGTGGTGGAACTGCGCCGGTGCGTGCACCCGCTGTCGGTCGCCTTCGGGCGCATGCAGACCGACAACAAAGATCTGATCTCCAAAGAGGTCCGGCGCTATCTGCGCGACGTCGCCGACCACCAGACCGAGGCCGCCGAGCAAGTTTCCAGCTACGACGAGATGCTCAACTCGCTGGTGCAGGCCGCACTGGCACGGGTCGGCATGCAGCAGAACATGGACATGCGCAAGATCTCGGCCTACGCGGGCATTGTCGCGGTGCCCACCATGATCGCCGGCATCTACGGGATGAACTTCCATTTCATGCCAGAGCTGGATGCATGGTGGGGCTACCCCGCGGTGATCGGCACCATGGCCATCATCTGTCTGATCCTCTACCGCAGCTTCCGGCACCGAAACTGGCTGTGAACGCCCAGTTGACCGACGAGTGAGCCACCGGCAGCGCAGCCGAATGCGGCGATGACCCGTGCGGCCGATGCCATAGTCGTTTGCGTTCGAGGATCGGCAGCACGCCCTCACCGAACCAGTAGGCCTCTTCCAGATGCGGATATCCGGACAAGATGAAGTGGCTGATTCCGAGCCGGGCGTACTCGATGATGCGTTCGGCGACCTCTTGGTGCGAGCCGACCAGGGCCGTCCCGGCTCCCCCACGCACCAATCCCACACCGGCCCAGAGGTTGGGCGCGATCTCGAGTTGATCGGGGACGCCCCCATGTAGCTCGGCCATCCGTCGCTGTCCCTCGGACTCACTGCGCGCCAGATTGGCCTGCATCCGTTCGATGTCGGCGGGATCGATTCCGGCCAGCAGCCGGTCTGCCACTCGCCACGCCTCTTCGGCGGTATCTCGGGTGATCACATGGATGCGCAGTCCGTACGACAGCGCCCGACCATGGTCGGCGGCCAGACCCCGGATCCAATCGATCTTCTTGCCTACCGCGCTGAGGGGCTCACCCCAGGTGAGATAGGTGTCGGCGTAGCGGGCCGCCACTGCCCCGGCGCTTTCCGACGAGCCGCCGAAGAACACGGGCGGCGGCGGGTCGGGCAGGCGCCCCAACTGAGCCTGGTGCACGTGGATGTGCTCGCCTTCGAAGGTGACCGGTTGACCGGAAGCCCAGAGTTGGCGAACCACGTGCAGGAACTCCCCGGTGCGGCGGTAGCGCTGTTGCTTGTCCAGGAAGTCGCCGTAAGCGCGCTGCTCGTGTGCCTCCCCGCCGGTGACGACATTGAGCAGCAGCCGTCCCCCCGACTGCTGCTGAAAGGTCGTGGCCATCTGCGCGGCCAAGGTCGGGCTGACCAGTCCGGGCCGCAGTGCTACCAGGAATTTCAACGTTTCGGTGGCCCCAACCAGCATCGCCGTGGTCAACCAGGCGTCCTCGCACCACAATCCGGCCGGCGTCAGGACCGCCTCGAAACCGTTGCTCTCCGCCGCGGCCGCAATCTGATTCAAATACCGCAGGGTCGCAGGCCGATTGCCCGACATCGGCAGACCATGCCCGCCGGCGACAAGCCCGCGTGAATCGCCGTAGGTGGGCAGGAACCAATGAAATGACAGTGCCATGTACCTAGTTCTCCTAACTTCGATCGACCCATGCTGGCTTAGCCAGCCGGCGTCGTCACGATTTCAAATCTGTACGGATGCAATCCGAATGGGCGTCAGCGATGCCGCCGGCACGGGATATTCGGCACGGTTTGCTCGACCCGGCGCATCGGGTTGTCTGAGATGCCAAGCCCTGCGGCCGGTAACGCCGGCGCCGCGCCCGCGCCGACATCAGGGTGGATCACTTCGTCTGGCACGCCGGTTACCCGCATCTTTGCGCACAGGCAGGCATCGGCACGTCCGGTTGGAACGCCCGCGCCGCGACGGTCGCGTTCCTGGCGACCGCAACCCGGCGCCGGCGACGGACCTCGTAGGTGGCCAGAATGAGCACCAGGGTTACCCCGCTCATCAGGAACTGTGACCGGGTGGCCGACAACGCCGCCATCGCCAGGATCACGCTGGCCATCAGGGCGATGGTGGCGTAACTCAACCACGGGAAAAGCCACATCTTCAGCCGCAACCCCCCGGGGTCTTCACGTTCGGCGCGGCGGCGCAGGATCACCTGCGAGATCGCGATGATCAGGTAGACGAAAAGCGCTACCGCACCGTAGGAGTTGACCAAGAACTCGAATACCACATCGCCCCAGACGTAGGTCGCAACGACCGACGCATAGCCGACGGTGGTACCCAAGATGATCGCTCGCCGCGGCACGCCGCTGCGGGAAAGCTTGGTGAAAAACCGTGGTCCGTCACCGTGGATGGTCAGGGCGAACGCCATCCGCGAAGTGGTGTACAACGCCGAATTCAGGCAGGACAGGACCGCAGTCAGAACGATCGCGTTCATGACCGTGGTAACCCCGGGAATGCCGATGACCGCGAGCGCGGACGCATACGGGCTCACCCCAACGCTTTTGGTGTTCCACGGCACCACGGCGACTACGACCAATATGGATCCGACATAGAAGGCGATGATGCGCGCGACGATCGATTTCATCGCTCGCGAAACCGCGCGCTCCGGCTCGGCGGACTCCGCGGCGGCCACCGTGACGATCTCGGCACCGGTATAGAACGCGACGCACGGCACCACGGCGGCCAGCACCGCGCCCCAACCCAGTGGCGCGAAACCACCGAAGTCGACCAGCTTGCCCAATCCGGGTGTGGCAGAGGGCCATAATCCCATGGTCCACAACAACCCCAGACCCAGAAAGACAACTACCGCGATCACCTTGATGGACGAGAACCAATATTCGAATTCGCCAAAAGACCTGGCCGACACCAGATTCGTTGCGGTCAACGCCAACAGCAAGCCAAGGCTGAGCACCCATAGCGGAATCTGCGGCACCCACAGTTGCAGGATGCGCCCGCCCGCGACGGTTTCCACCGCGACCACGACAACGAAGAAGTACCAGTACATCCAGCCGGTCACGAAGCCCCCGCGCGGGCCTAACGCTTGGCGCGCATAGACGTAGAAGGACCCGACCACAGGCTGAGACGCCGCCATCTCGGCCAGCATCCGCATGATCAACATCGTGATCAGACCGGCGATGAGGAAGGAGATGACCGCCGCGGGTCCGGTGCCGGCAATCACCACCCCGCTTCCGACGAACAAGCCCGCTCCGATGACCCCACCCAGTGCTATCAAGCTCAGATGACGCTGGCGCAGGCCCTTGCCCAACGCGATCTCGTGCTCGGTATCCGCACCTGCCATGTTGCCTCCATCGGATCCCCTGCGCACGGAACGAATCCACGCGGCCAGGTTTTGAGGAAAGCTGTCAAGATTGGCCGGGCTAGACAACCCATCGGCTCATGTCGCGCGAAACTCCGCGACCGCCGGACCTGCCGGCCAGGCGCCCGGGTGCTGGCGTTTTGGCAGCTCAGCGCGGGTCAGGGCCCGTTGACCCGCGTCGGGCATCGCCGACCCGCGGCAGCCTCCTGTGGCGGATCTAACTGCTGATCAGCGCCGAATTCCGGGTCCGCGCCCGGCAGGGTCAGCCGGGTTGGGCGGCCTTGCGGTGCGGGTCCAGCACATCCACCCCATCGTTGCGCCACGCCTGGCGCATGGCCTCAGCGCCCTTGAGCCGCACCCAGGCCGCCTCGGTCGCGGTGATGGGCGTCGCGCAGAGAAACTGCACCGGGTCGCGCGGTTGCTGCTGCGGCAGATCCGGGATGTCGCTGCGGCCCAGCAAGACCGCGGTGAAAGCGACCCGCTCCGATGGGCGTGCCCACAACGGGGTGCCGAGATCGATCAACGCGTCCGCGACCAGCACCACGCCGTCGACCGCGGGGGTCGCAGCCAGTATCGCGATGCTGCGCGCCAGACCGCTGGCCGGCTCCGGATTGCGCAGGCTCAGCACAACTTCGGCGCGTGGTCCACGGTGGGGATCGGCGACCAGCTGGGTCGGATCGTTCATCGACTGACGCGAACACCCTAGCGACACATAGTGGACCAATCCGCTCGCCGCGGAGCGGAGCCGAAGTACCTCGATCGGATCAGCGCCCAGAAACGTCACACTCGCCGTGTCGGGCTCGGACTCGAAGTAGCCGTGCAGGTGAGTGCGCACCTGGTCCAGAATCTGGGTCACTGGACCGCAGCGATCGGGTTGGTCAGGTTGGCACCCGTGTCGGCATCGAAAACGGTGAGCCTGGTGGTGTCGAATGCCAACTCGATCGGCCTCCCCAAGGTCGCTCTGGATTCGGCAGAAACCCGTGCCACGAAACGATTTTCGATCACTTCCGAGTCTCCCTCCAGGCCTGCCAGCTCGTCGAGCTGAGCCGAGTGCACATCACAACCCGCGGTCGAAAAGTACACGTACTTGTCCGAGCCCAGTGACTCCACCAAGTCCGTGTTGACCTCGAAAGTCAGCGCCCGAATACGTTGGTAGGCATCGATCAATGCGGCGTCTTGGATCTGCTCGGGCCGGATTCCGACGATGATGTTCGCGGGTCGAGGATGCTGGGCAATCACTTGCTGGACTTGCGGATCCAAGTTCACCTCGCCAAATGGCAGGGTCAGCCCCGTCGGCGTCAGAACCGCTGGGAAGAAATTCATGGCCGGTGAGCCGATGAACCCGGCTACGAACAGATTGGCCGGCCGTTCGTACAGCTCTTGGGGAGTGCCGATCTGTTGTGCCGCGCCGGCGTGCATGACCACAACCCGATCGCCCAATGTCATGGCCTCGGTCTGATCATGGGTGACATAGACCGTGGTGGTGCCCAGCCGCTTCTGCAGCCGGGCGATCTCCCCACGCATCTGGACCCGCAACTTGGCATCCAGGTTCGACAGCGGTTCGTCCATCAGGAACGCCTTGGGATGGCGCACGATTGCCCTGCCCATGGCGACGCGCTGGCGCTGGCCGCCGGACAGCTGCGACGGTTTGCGATCGAGAAAGCTGGTCAGATCGAGGATCTTCGCCGTCTCTTCCACTTTCTGCGCAATCGCCGCCTTCTTCATCTTGGCCAGCGTGAGGGGAAAGGCGATGTTTTGTCGCACCGTCATATGCGGATACAGCGCATAAGACTGAAAAACCATGGCGATGTCGCGGTCCTTGGGCGCCTTCTCGTTGACCCGCTCGCCGCCGATCCGCAGTTCCCCCGAAGAGATATCCTCAAGGCCGGCAATCATGTTCAGCGTCGTGGTCTTACCGCAGCCGGAAGGTCCTACCAGGATCAGGAATTCGCCATCGGAGATGGTGATGTTGAGGTCTCTTACCGCCGTGTGGCCGTCGGGGTAGCTCTTGTTGACGTGCTCGAGCACTATCTCGGCCATTGCGCTACCCCTTCACAGCGCCAGAGGTCAACCCGGCGACAATCCGTCGTTGGAAGATCAGTACGAAGACGATAATCGGCACCGTGATCACCATCGCGCCCGCCGCGATCGATCCGGTCGGTTCCTCGAATTGAGAGCTACCGGCGAAATTGGCGATCGCAACCGGTGCGGTGATCGATGCTTTGGTCGCGGTCAGCGACAGCGCCAGCAGCAGATCGTTCCAGGCGAAGATGAACACCAGAATCGCGGCCGTCACCAGCCCGGGCGCGGCCAGCGGCACAATCACCTTACGAAACGCCTGATACGATGTCGCCCCGTCCATTTGCGCGGCCTTCTCCAGGTCCCATGGAATCTCCCGGAAGAACGCCGACAGCGTGTAAATGGCCAGCGGCAGTGCGAAAGTGATGTAGGGCAGGATCAGTCCGGGCCAGGTGTCAAACAGCCCGATCCGGCGTTCGATGTTAAACAACGGGGTCACCAGCGAGATCGCCGGAAACATGGTGATCAGCAGTGTGACCCCGACGAGCAGTCGTTTGCCCGGAAAATCGAGCCGCGCGACGGCATAGGCCGCCATGGCACCGAGCAGCACCGCTATCACGGTGGTGGTCAATCCGATCCCGATCGAGTTGATCAGCGCCGAGCTGAACAGGTCTCCGCCGAAGACGCCGCGATAGTTGTCGAGGGTGACCGACGACGGAATCAGTCTGCCGTCCTTGACCGTTGATGTCGGCTTGAGCGACAGGCTCAAGATCCACAGCACCGGGAGCAGGGCGTAGACCACGACCATGGTGTCGATGGCCACCCAGAACGTTCGCCGCCCGCTACCCGTCGACACGGTCCCAGTCTCAGCGCGCATCGGTGACACCACCTGGCGCAGAATGGAATTGATGGGCGCCGAACAGCGTGATGAAGACAACCGCAATGAGAGTGACACAACCGAAGATCAACACGCTGATCGCCGAGCCGAGGCCCACATTGAATCCCTTGAACAGGTTGTCGTAGCCCAGAATCGATACCGACGCGGTGTCGTTGTCGCCCCCGGTCAGCACGTAGATGTTGTCGAAAATCCGGAAAGCGTCCAGGGTGCGGAACAACAGCGCCACCAGCACAGCCGGTTTGATGAGCGGCAGAATGATCTTGGTCAGTCGTCGCCAGGCTCCCGCACCGTCGACCTGCGCCGCCTGCAAAAGGTCTTCGGGAACCATGGCCAACCCGGCCAGAAGCAGCAGCGACATGAACGGCGTGGTCTTCCATACCTCGGCGATCACGACGATGCCCAGCGACGGAATCTGCTGGGTCAGTGGCGCAATCCCCTGCGGCAGCAAGTTCGCCAGATAGCCGGTGCCCGGCGTCCACGCGTAGTACCAGCTGTATGACGCGACCACCGTGACGATTCCGTAGGGAACCAGCACCGCCGTACGCACCAATCCTTTGGCCACCAGGCTGCGGTGCATCACCAGCGCCAGAGCCAGGCCCAGCACGAATTCGCACGCTACCGAGACCACCGTGATGGCGGCGGTCACCGCAAGAGCCGTCCACCAATAGCGGTCGACCAAGATGGTCTGGTAATTGCCCAAGCCGATGAACCGGGTTTCGTTCGGGGTGGCCAAGTTGTTGCGCTGCAGACTCAGCCACATCGCGTAGCCGATGGGATAGCCGATCACCAGCAGCATCAATATCGTCGCGGACGCCACCAGGGCGAACGCCAGGCGCCGTTCCGCACGGCGTCCCCTGGAGCGCAGGAAGGCGGTCACGGAAGCAGGCCCTTGCCGTCAATGGCCTGCTGGACCTGCGCGGCGAGCTTGTCGGCCGTCCGTTCCGGGTCGATCTCGGTGACCGGACTCAGTTCCGCCGACAACCGCAGCGACACGGCCTGATAGACCGGCGTCGCGGGCCGCACTGCGGCCTCGGTGAGCTGCTGACGAATGATCCGGTACATCGGATACTTCGCCTGAAACTGTGGATCGGCGTACAAAGACGTCCGCACCGCCGGCAGACCGCCTTCGATGGCGAGACGTTTCTGGCTCTGCGGGTCACGCAAGCACCTGACGGCTTCGAACGCTTCCGCTTTGTGGCGACTCGTGCTGGCCACCGCCAGGTTCAGCCCGCCGATGGTCACCCTGGCCGGCTGTCCCGGTAATACCGCGGGATAGGGCGCAAAGCCAAACACCTTCTGGCTGGCCAGATATGCGATGCGGAACTGCTCGTCGGTAGGCGCAAACGTCCCGACGTCGTTGATGCTGCCGGCCAGTTCGGGAAGCCGGTCAAGCGGCAGGAATGGCACGCCCCCCTTCACCGCGTTCTCGAGCATCGAGGCGAACACATAGGGCCAGTTGAGCTCGAGGGCCGCCTTACCCTGTTCGAAAGCCAACCGGGCCGTTCCCGCCTCGGCGCGCGTGATCGACGGGTCGGCTCCGGGCGCCGTCGCCACCGATTTGAGGACCCGCAGGGCCGCAACGGTTGCGGCGCGATGCGCGGGGGTATCGGTCAGGGTGACCCGGGTGCCGTCGTCGGAAAGCACTTGGCCACCAACGCTGCTCAGCACGGTGTTGAACCAGACCATCAAACCCTCGCCCTGGTTGGCCTGCACCGCGATCCAGGTTGGCTGACCGGCCGCACGCAGCCGACCCGCTTCCGCCACCACCGCGTTCCAGGTCTCCGGCGGTTGAGCAACCAAATCTGGTCTATACCAGAGTAATTGGGTATTGGTGGTGACCGGAGCGGCGTATAGCCGATGCTTCCAGGTGGCGGTCTTCAATGGACCCGGCAAGGTATCGATCGTCGCGTCCGTCTCGGCGAGTCCCGCCGGATCCTCCGACAGCGGCAGCGCCCACCCCGCTTCGGCGAACTCCGCGGTCCACATCACGTCCAAGCCCATCACGTCGAGGGTGCGGTCGTTTCCGGCCAGCCGCCGAGCGAGTTGCAGCCGCTGCTCATCGGGAGATCTGGGCAAGCCGACGTACGCGATGGTGTACCTGCCGGCGGCTCGTTCGCTACAGCGCTGCGCGACCGCGGCGAACGTGGTCGCATCGGCGGACGGCGTGTAGAAGCCGATTACCAGGCCACTGTTGCCGGACCGGCAGGCAGGCAGCGCCAACAGCGCCGATGCGATGGTCAGCGCCGCCAACACGGCCGTGCCCGGCGGCCACACCCGCCCGCGATGGCTGCGCGGTTGACCTGCGCGCATCCGGCGGGTATCAGATTGCCAGGCGGGCCAGCAGATCTCGCGCCTTCTCAGCATTCTGCGGATCGCAGAGCACGTCATAGCGGCCGGCCACCAATTGCATGGTGGAGCTGAAGTCTCTGGTCCCGCGCACCATTGCGTACGGAACCGCTGAGGTAATCAAGCCGAAGAACACCCCGGCAACCAAGCCGGTGACCAGAGCACCCCATGGGTTGGGACTGAAGAAACCGAGTACCAGGCCGATGAACAGACCCAGCCACGCTCCGCTGAGCACCCCACCGCCGAGCACCTTGGGCCAAGTCAGCCGACCGGTGACCCGCTCCACCTGCATGAGATCGACGCCGACGATCGTCACTTGGTGGACCGGGAAGTCCTGTTCAGACAGATAGTCGACCGCGCGTTGCGCCTCGGCATAGGTGGGATAGGACCCCACCGGCCAGCCCTTTGGCGGGGTGGGCAATCCAGGCACACCGCGCCGGCCCGCAGCGCCGGCGGGCCACGTTGAGCCGGGAACCTGTCCGGGCTGGAAGGGGCTAGTCATCGGTCCTCATTGGTCCTCATTGGTTCTTGTCGGTCCTTATCGGTCCGTATTAGTCCTCATTTTTGTATGCCTTGGCCATCGTTTCACCTTCGGGATGTCCGTGCACGCATCGCGTGACCCCGAGTAACCGGTAAACCGCCTGGACCTGGCGCATCATGCCTGGATAGGGCCCCGGGCCGGCCGCGCGGGAGGTCGCTTGACGGACACAACCCACGGCGTACATATAGGTTAGGTTGTCACCATGACAGCACCCGGCGGCTCCTTCGACGAGGGTGCCCACGACGGCGCTGCCTCACCCCCACCCGGTGAGCAGCCTTCCGAACAACCCTTTTCCCCACCGCCCGACGCCCCCTGGGCTGCCCCGGAAGCGGCATCACCAGCCGACGACTACCCAGCGCCGTCCTATCCGCCGCCCGCCTACCCGCCGGAGCCGGTCGGACCGGGCGGATACCCACCCGACTACGCGACCGGGTACCCACCCCCGCCCGGCTACCCACCGCCCGGGTACCCGCCCTACGGCGCAGCCGCGGGCGAGTACGGGGGCACCCCGTACCCTCCGCCCCCGCCGCCCCCCGCGCCCCCGCGCCCATGGCGGCACCTTACGGCGCGCCGCCACCCAACTACCCGCCGCCGTCCTACCCCGGCGGGTACTACCCGCCACCGGATCCGATGGCGGGTTATGGACCGGCGCTGCCCGGCATGAACACCATGGCGATCGTCGCGCTGGTGTCCTCGTTGGTCGGTGTGTTCTGCTGCATCGGCTCGGTCGTGGCGATCGTGGTCGGCACCATCGCAATCAACCAGATCAAGCAAACCCGCGAAGATGGCTACGGCCTGGCGGTGGCCGGCATCGTGATCGCGGTCGCGACGCTGTTGATCTACCTGGTAGTCGGAATCTTCAGCATTCCCTCTCACTAGCGGTTCATCGGCGCGACAGCGGTCAACTAGCGACACGTTCGCGGCAATCGGCAACCCGGCTCGGTACCCCGCCGAGGGGGGGCTGCCTACGCTTTCCACCATGGGATCGGTCAAGAGGGTGTACGTGGCACGGCTTTCACGAATGATGGTGCTGGGGCCATTCGGGGAAACCTTCGGGCGGGTCCGCGACGTCGTCATCAGCATCAGCATCGTGCGCCAGCAACCGCGAGTGCTGGGGCTGGTCGTCGATTTGGCCACCCGTCGCAGCATCTTCATACCGATGCTGCGGGTTGCCGCAATTGAGCCGAACGCGGTGACACTGAGCACCGCGAGCGTGTCGCTGCGCCACTTCGAGCAGCAGCCGGGCGAAGTGCTGGCGATTGGCCAGGTGCTTGACACGCCGGTGCGGGTGAACGACCCCGACCTGCCGGAGCTGGCCAACGCCGACATCGTGATCACCGACCTGGGGATCGAGCAAACCCGAACACGCGACTGGATGGTCACCAGAGTCGCCGTCCGCAGCCCGCGACGGCTGGGACGCCGCGGGCCGCTACACGTCGTCGACTGGCAGAACGTGCGCGGGCTGACTCCATCGGCCCTAGCGATGCCCGATCAGGACGTGGCTCAGCTGCTCGACCAGTTCGAGGGGCGGCGGGCGGTCGACGTCGCCGACGCCATCCGCGGGCTTCCGTCGAAGCGCCGCTACGAGGTGTTCAAGGCTCTCGACGACGAGCGGTTGGCCGACATCTTGCAGGAGCTGCCCGAGCTGGATCAGGCCGAGGTGCTCTCCCAGCTGGGTACCGAGCGCGCCGCAGATGTGCTCGAGGAGATGGATCCCGACGACGCCGCGGACCTGCTCGGTGTGCTGAATCCAACCGATGCCGAGGTCTTGCTGACTCGGATGGACCCCGACGACTCCGATTCGGTGCGCCGCCTGCTGCAGCACTCTCCCGACACCGCGGGTGGGCTGATGACCTCGAATCCGGTGGTGCTGACCCCAGACACCTCGGTTGCCGAGGCGCTGGCCCGGGTGCGTGATCCGGACCTGACCCCAGCGTTGTCATCCATGGTTTTCGTGGCGCGCCCGCCCACGGCGACGCCCACCGGCCACTACGTGGGCTACGTGCATCTGCAGCGACTACCGCGCGAACCACCGGCCGAGCTGGTCGGCGGAATCGTGGATACCGACCTACTGACCCTGACACCAGAGACCCCCTTGGCCGACGTGACCCGCTACTTCGCCGCCTACAACCTGGTGTGCGGGCCTGTGGTCGACGACCAGAACCACCTGTTGGGAGCCGTCACGGTCGACGACCTGCTCGACCACTTGCTGCCCCATGACTGGCGGGTGGACGTCCAGCAGCTCGACCCCGCCGGCAGACCTGCCAGATCCGGAGGAGCCTTGTGAGCAAGACCCCAGCGGCACGACGGCTGTACACCCCTCGGACATCACGCGCCTTTGCACCGCGACTGGATCCCGAGGCGGTCGGGCGAACGACCGAGTCCATCACACGCTTCTTCGGAACCGGGCGCTACCTGCTGGTGCAGACGCTGATCGTGGTGATCTGGATATCGCTGAACCTGTTCGCGGTCAAGCTGCGCTGGGATCCGTACCCTTTCATCCTGCTGAATCTGGCTTTCTCCACTCAGGCCTCCTATGCGGCACCGCTGATTCTGCTGGCCCAGAACCGGCAGGAGAACCGCGACCGTGTCCTGCTCGACGGTGATCGCCGCCGCGCCGCGCAGACCAAGGCCGACACCGAGTATCTGGCCCGCGAGCTGGCCGCCTTGCGCCTGGCCATCGGCGCGGTACCGACTCGGGATTACCTGCGCCACGAGCTGGAGAGTCTGCGGGACCTGGTCGCGGAACTGCAGTCGGACCAACCCGATACGGAAACCAACGGGACTGAGCGGCGGGCCAAGAAAACCTACTGAGATCCGAGTACCCCATTGCGCCACTCGCGTCACAGGAGTTATGTATGGTGATCTAGTTCACGAAGTTATCGATATGTAAGTTTCCCGACGCCATACATAAACATCGAGGACGGTCGAGGTGCGCATAGGGGGCCGCTGGGTTGCTCACCCGGCCGTCGCATCGGTGCGGCAACGAGCACTCCGTGCCAAAACGCCGGTATTCGGCATCGCCATGATCACCCCATTGGTATTCGCGGGCGCGGTCGGCGCCACGGCTCCCGCGTCATACGGGAAGACACCGGCCGTTCGGGCTGTCATCACGCCGGTGGCGGCGGTGGCACCGTCGCCCGCCATCGACCTGTCCGGCCCGAGCATCGTCGCCGTCGAGCGCCCTCCGACCAACTTCCACATCGCTGCGGGCACCACCGCGGCCCCACCGCCGGCGAGAGTC
Source organism: Mycobacterium pseudoshottsii JCM 15466 (assembly GCF_003584745.1). NCBI lineage: Bacteria > Bacillati > Actinomycetota > Actinomycetes > Mycobacteriales > Mycobacteriaceae > Mycobacterium > Mycobacterium pseudoshottsii. Next base: position 1,790,702 of record NZ_AP018410.1, on the reverse strand, counting down.
GTGAATGCCCCCGGAGCCCTGGGCATTCCCATCATGGCGCTGACCGCCTATCGAAATGCCGAGCAGAAAATGGCCACCGCCGCTCCGGCCTGTGGCATCAGCTGGAACCTGCTGGCCGGCATCGGCCGCATCGAATCGATGCACGCCAACGGCGGGGCCGTTGACGAACGCGGCACCGCGGTGAACCCGATCTATGGGCCCGCCCTGGATGGCACCCTGCCCGGCAACGAAGTGATCATCCAAAGCAAGGTCGGCAACCGGGTCACCTACGCCCGGGCAATGGGCCCAATGCAGTTCCTGCCCGGCACCTGGGCGCGCTATGCCTCCGACGGCGACAGCGACGGGGTGCCCGACCCACAAAACATCTTCGACTCCACGCTGGCCGCCGCCCGGTACCTGTGCAGCGGCGGGCTGAACCTACGGGATCCAGGTCAGGTCATGGCCGCAATCTTGCGGTACAACAACTCGATGCCCTACGCGCAAAACGTGCTGGGCTGGGCCGCGGCGTACGCCACCGGCGTGCTGCCCGCCGACCTGCCGCCGATTACCGCGCCGCCCCCACCGATTGGCGACGCTCACCTGGAGCATCCGGAAGGCCTCGGCCCGAATTTGCCGTTGAACGCCAACGGCTTGGGGCCCGCCCAGGGCTCCGGCGTTGTTGATTAGCAGGCTTGTGAGCTGGGTTGATGATCTTTGGTGCCGCGCTATTGGGGCCGGAGTGTAGGCACGGGCTATCTGGAGAACGATCGAGTTGGTTACTGTTCGTCGTTGGTCTGGAGTTGCCCGTGCCTACCGTTTCAGTATTGCCTGTGTCGTCGGTTCCAGAGGTGTTCGACTGCTGGAGTCCTGGTGAGCGCAGCGAGCTCATCGGATCGGAGTTTCTCGATGTGTTGGCCTCGGTGCCAGACCCGAGGGACCCACGCGGTCGGAGGTATTCGCTGGTGGCTTTGTTGGCGATCGCGGTTCTGGCCACTGCCGCGGGGATGCGCGGCTATGCTGGTTTTGCCACATGGGCGGCCACCGCTCCCGATGATGTGTTGGCCCAATTAGGGGTCCGGTTCCGGCGGCCCAGTGAGAAGACCTTCCGCGCTGTTTTGTCTCGGCTAGACCCCGCCGACCTCAACGCCAGGATGGGCAGTTACTTCACTGCACACGTGGCCAGCAGCGACCCCAGTGGATTGGTGCCGATCGCGTTGGACGGCAAGATGCTGCGTGGTGCTTTACGCGCCAAAGCGACAGCCACGCATCTCGTGTCGGTGTTCGCCCACCGTGCCCGATTGGTGCTCGGTCAACTCGCTGTCGCCGAGAAAAGCAATGAAATTCCCTGCGTACGTGCCCTGCTCACGCTGCTGCCGGGTAGCTTGCGGTGGCTGGTCACCGTGGATGCGATGCATACCCAGGTCGTCACCGCGAAGTTGATCTGCGCCACCTTGAAGTCGCACTACCTGATGATCGTCAAGTCCAACCAAGCCAAAATACTTGCGCGTATCACCGCGCTGCCCTGGGCCGAGGTGCCCACAGCCGCTACCGACGACTCCCGCGGCCACGGCCGTGTCGAGACCCGCACCCCGCAAATCATCACCGCTGCACGAGGAATCGGCTTCCCCTACGCAAAACAAATCATCCGGATCACTCGTGAACGCTTGATCACCGCCACCGACCAGCGCAGCGTGGAGGTGGTCTATGCCATCTGCAGCCTGCCCTTCGAGCACGCCCGCCCTACCGCGATCATGACCTGGATGCGTCAACACTGGGGAATCGAGAACAGCCTGCACTGGATACGCGACGTCACCTTCGACGAAGACCGTCAAAGGGCACATACCGGAAACGGCGCACAGGTCCTAGCAACGCTACGCAACACCGCGATCAATCTGCACCGCCTCAACGGCGCCGACAACATCGCCGAAGCCTGCCGGATCACCGCTTTGACCGCCAACCGCCGCCTAGACCTCCTCAATCCACAATCCCCCAGCTCACAAGCCTGCTAATCAACAACGCCGGAGCCCTGGGGGCCCGCCGACCCGCTCTCCCACATGCCGTTGATCGACTTTGCCCCGCCGCAGATGCCGGCGCCTCCCCCGCCGATGTTCCCGTGGATGCAGCCCACGCCGCAGCCGTTGGCGCCACAGCCCGGGTGCACCCTGATCTGCGTCACCAACCCGCCCGAGGCGGTCCCGCCACCCGCTCCGATGCCGTTCGGACTCATGCCGCCACCGCCTGCCCCCGCCGCGCCGCCACCGCCAGATCCACTGGCTCCACTGGGCGCTCCCCCGGTCGGCGGTCCGCCGGCGGCTCCCGCACCCGCACCGGCTGGCCCGCCGGTACCCGGTGGTCCGGCACCGGCCGGCCCGGCACCTGCACCCGCTGGCCCGGCACCGGCACCCGGCGCACCGGCGCCGGCTGGGCCTGCTCCCACCCCCACACCCAGCGGGCCGGCTCCCGGCGAACCGGTACTCACCCCGGTCCACTGACCACTTGGCTGGCCGCAGGGCCGTAGCCCAGCCGCAGCCGCATAGACTCGGCAGTGATGTCCGGAACCCCAGATAACGCCGCCGATCAGTCCTCGACAACCCAAGCTATCCGGGCCGCACTGGCCAAGGTGGTTGATCCCGAGCTGCGCCGCCCCATCACCGAACTCGGAATGGTCAAGAGCGTCGAGGTCGCCCCCGACGGCGCGGTGCACGTCGAGATCTACCTCACCACCGGTGCGTGTCCGAAAAAGACCGAAATCAGCGAGCGCGTCACCCAAGCGGTGGCCGACGTGCCCGGTACCGGGGACGTGCGGGTCAGTTTGGATGTGATGAGCGACGAGCAGCGCACCGAGTTGCGCAAGCTGCTACGCGGGGACGCGCGCGAACCGGTCATCCCGTTCGCCCAACCCAGCTCATTGACGCGGGTATATGCGGTCGCCTCGGGCAAGGGCGGCGTGGGGAAGTCCACCGTCACCGTCAACCTGGCGGCCGCAATGGCCGCCCGCGGCCTGTCGGTGGGCGTCCTCGATGCCGATATCCACGGCCACTCCATTCCGCGGATGATGGGCACCACCGACCGGCCCACCCAGGTCGAGTCGATGATCCTGCCGCCCATCGCCCATGAGGTGCGGGTGATCTCGATCGCCCAGTTCACCCAGGAAAACACGCCGGTGGTGTGGCGGGGACCGATGCTGCACCGGGCCCTGCAGCAGTTCCTGGCCGACGTGTACTGGGGCGACCTGGATGTGCTGCTGCTCGATCTGCCGCCCGGTACGGGCGATATCGCCATTTCGGTGGCTCAGCTGATCCCCAATGCTGAGATCCTGGTCATCACGACGCCGCAGCTGGCCGCTGCCGAGGTGGCCGAACGCGCCGGCAGCATCGCGCTACAAACCCGCCAGCGGATTGTCGGCGTGGTGGAGAACATGTCTGGACTGACGCTGCCCGATGGCACCACGATGCACGTATTCGGTGAGGGCGGTGGCCGGCAAGTGGCAGAAAGGCTGACCCGCGCGGTCGGCGCCGACGTGCCGCTGCTCGGACAGATCCCGCTGGACCCGGCACTGGTGGACGCCGGGGATTCGGGAATGCCGATGGTGCTGCGCGCACCCGACTCCGCGGTGGGCAAGGAGCTGCTCAGCATCGCCGACAGCCTGGCCTCGCGACGCCGTGGGCTGACCGGCATGTCGCTGGGATTGGACCCGAAGCGGCGCTGAGCGCTCGCTTACGGTCTAGGTTGCGTCGGAATCAAACGGCGGGCGAACCGGCTCATCCGGCGCCTCCTGGGCGGATGCCACCGCATCCACGGCCGGAGTTGCAGACGCCGCCTTGTCGAAGTTCCCGGTGAAGATCGAGTCGTCGCCGTCGAGCAGGTGTTTGGTCAGCGCCGCACGCGGCGTCATCCCCCGCAGCTTCTGTAACTCGCCGAGCTGCCCGCGCAGATCATCGAACTCAGGCCCCATGTCGTCGCGGAGTTGGCTGGTGACCCCGCTGAGATAGTCACGCGCCTGACGCAACGCGCCCGAACTCCAGCGGATGGCGCCCGGGAGCCGTTCCGGCCCAAGCACGACCAGCCCGACCACGACGAGCACGAGCATTTCCCCCCAGCCGATGTTGGCGAACACTAGCTGGAATCGGGGTCGGGTTTGACGGTCAGCGTGACATGGCGACCATCGCGGACGACCTCCACCGGGGCGTCTTGCCCGATGGTCAGCTGACGCACGGCGACGACGAATTCATCGGAGTCGGCAACACTGCGGTTGCCGATCTTTACGATCACGTCGTTTTCCAGGATTCCGGCCTTCTGCGCGGGGCTTCCGGCCTTCACGTTGGCCACCTGCGCACCCGAGGCAATCGCGTTGCTCACCGAGCGCGTCGAGATCCCGATCGTCGGGTGCACGATCTTCCCGTCTTTGATCAGGGTTTCGGCGACGAACTTCATCTCATTGACCGGGATTGCGAAACCCAGCCCGCTGGCACTGTCCGACAGCGACTTGCCGGCGGTATTGATGCCGATCACCTGGGAGTCCATGTCGATCAGCGGACCGCCGGAGTTGCCGTGGTTGATCGAGGCATCGGTCTGGATGGCGTCGATGACCGTGTCGGTGTCGGAGCCCTCCCCCGACAGCGGGACCGGGCGATGCAGCGCACTGACAATGCCTTCGGTCACCGTGCTGCGCAAGCCCAGCGGCGCACCGACCGCCAGCACCTCATCGCCAACCCGGACCTTGTCGGAATTGCCGAGGCGGGCCACGGTCAGATTGTCGACGTTGTCGACCTTGAGTACCGCCAGGTCGGTCTTGGGGTCGCGGCCCACCAGGCTGGCCGGCACCTCCTTGCCGTCGTTGAACACCACGGTCGTCTTGAACTGGCTGGGGTTGTTGGCGGCCTCGGAGATCACGTGGTTGTTGGTGACGATGTAGCCACGCCCATCGACGATGACACCGGAACCCTGCATGCCCTCCTGGTCGCTCTTGGTCTCGATAGTTACCACCGAGTCGGCGACCGCGGCCGCCACCTTGGTGAACCGGCCCGCCGGCTCTTGGGCGTTGCCGTTGGTGGACAAGGTCACCTTCGACGTTGTGAACGCCTCGACGACTTCGGCCGTCTTGCGGCCGATGACACCGCCGAGCGCCCCAATCACCAGCGCGATCACGGCCAGCACAATCAGCGCCAGGTAGGAAACCTGGCCGCCGAACAACACGTCACGAACGCCGAGCTTGCCGGTTCGGCCCAGCGCGCCCTGCGGTAACGGCGCGGCTACCGCGGGGGTACCCAATGCTGCCGCAGCACCCGGATCGCGCCATGGGTCATCAGCCTCGTCCGCCTGGCCACCGTCTTTCTCGGCATCCAAGGCGCCGGCGTCGATGGGGTGGCGCTGCAGCGAGTCGGCACCGCCGACGGGACGGCTGAAGGCCTCCTCCAATACCGGGTCCGCCGGTTGATCGTGGGGCTCGTACTCGGACTGGTCGCGATACCGCTGCGGGCGCACCCGCTCGGCCACAAACGATCCCTGGACCCCCGATGGACGCCCGAACGTTTGCCATGCCGCGGAATCGACTGGTGGCCGGGAGATGGGACGGGGCGCCAGGCGGGGGCCGCCGTCTTGGCCACTGTTGTTGCCTTGGTCGGAGGTCACGTGATCCTCTTCTACATCCTCAATTGAGCGTTCGAGACGGGAGTCAACACGAGCCGTCCTATTGGCACGGCGTTGTCGGTGTCCACCCTAGTATCCATGGATCCCGGCTAGTCGGCATGAACCCGCACGCAGCAACTCCCGGGCAGTGCGTATCGGCGCGCAGCTGCCAAGCTAGCGCCGCTTCCGCTGATCACGGGCCTGGCGCTCGGCGAACGAGTCGGCGAGCCCGGTGGTGTCCTCGGGGGCGCCCTCCGAAGGATGATGCGGAATCTCCGACAGTATTCCCAGCAGCGCGGTTGGGATGCGGATGGGGTGGGAGTCACGCAGCGCCGCCCGCGCCCGGGTGTGGTCCTCTACCTCGGCCGCGCATTGCGGACACATCGACAAATGATGCGCGGCCCGCAGGTGTGCGTTCATCCGCAGCTCACCGTCGACAAACGCCGCAATCGCCTCGATGGACAGGTGCTCGGTAGAGCGGAAGCGACGAGGCGCACCTACCGGCGCATCGCTTTGAGAAGCGAACTGAGCAGGAAGCCAGGAGAACGCGCGCCGAAACACATGCCCCCGGTCGGCCATCACCAGCTCCTTCCCGCCATCGATATGTCGAATGTAGCGCGGTCCGGTGCCTGATAACCATTATTGGCCAGTAGAACCCCAGGATTTGGGATCAGTTGGCAACCATGCGGAAGCCAAACCGATGGTTCGACGCACGTTCGACGAGCTATCGGGCGGTACCGACAAGCCTCGGGCTCAGTTCGCTGTGTTCGGGATGCGCGGCGAGGTAGTCACGCAACGCCTGCCGTCCGCGGTGAATCCGGCTACGCACGGTGCCCAGCTTCACGCCCAGGGTGGCGCCGATTTCCTCGTAGGACAGACCTTCGATGTCACACAGGACGACCGCGGCGCGGAACTCCGGCGGCAGTGAATCGAGCGCCGCCTGCAAGTCGGGTCCCAGCCGTGAGTCGTGGTAGATCTGCTCGGGGTTGGGGTCGTCGGCAGGCACCCGGTCGTAGTCCTCGGGCAACGCTTCCATCCGGATGCGCGACCGGCGGCGGACCATGTCGAGAAAGAGGTTGGTAGTGATGCGGTGCAACCAGCCCTCGAAGGTGCCCGGCTGGTAGTTCTGGACGGACCGGAACACCCTGATGAACGTTTCCTGAGTGAGATCCTCAGCGTCCTGTTGATTGCCCGACAGGCGAGAGGCCAGCCGGTACACCCGGTCGGCGTGCTGGCGCACCAACTCATCCCACGACGGCATCGCAGCCTTGTCACCGGTCGCATCGAATACCGCGGTGCCCAGCAACCCATCAGAGGTTTCGGCCCACTCGTCGTCGCGGACCAGTTGGGGGTGAGACATGGTCGTGGTGCTCAAGGTGGTGATGGTGTGTTCCTCCGGCTTTTCCCTGCCATCAGACATCGGCAGTTCGTCACCGGCGGCAACGCGCAGTTGCCATTCTGTATTCCCGAGCCCGCGTCCTCCACGTTCCATGCCGTTACCGTCGCGTACCGGCGTATGGGCGGCATATGAGCAAACTGAGGTTTAGCTGAGAAACCAATTCGTTACCTGCGTTATCCTGCAACTATACACTCGTTATGAAGCTCGATTGCATCGTCAGCCTTGGGCGTGTCGGCTTGCGCGATGTCGCGACGCCACTCCTGGCAACGGGCGCGCCTGCCCGACTGCGTCGCCAATCCGACATACGCTGCGGGCATGCATGGCACCGATAGCAGCTCAGACACCCCAGGCCAGCCGGCCCCGAGTCGAGCCGAATTGCTGTCTGCCCACGCTGAGGGATCGATCTCGGAAGACACGATCCTCAAGACCGCCCGGGACCGGGCTGTCGACATCGGCGTTGGGGCGGTAACACCCGCGGTCGGCGCGCTCTTGAGCATGCTGGCCAAGCTCAGTGGCGGCAAGGCGGTGGCGGAAGTAGGCACCGGCGCCGGTGTCAGCGGCTTGTGGTTGCTATCCGGCATGAGCGATGACGGGGTGTTGACCACGATCGACATCGAGCCCGAGCATCTGCGGGTCGCCAAGCAGGCGTTCACCGAAGCCGGTATCGGACCCTCGCGCACCCGGCTCATCAGCGGCCGCGCTCAAGAGGTGCTGACGCGACTCGCCGATGACTCTTATGACCTGGTGTTCGTTGACGCCGACCCGATCGATCAGCCCGACTATGTGGTCGAGGGCGTGCGGTTGCTGCGCTCCGGCGGGGTGATCGTGGTGCATCGGGCCGCTCTTGGCGGCCGGGCCGGCGATCCGGCCGCGCGCGACGCCGAGGTGACCGCGGTACGGGAGGCGGCACGCCTGATCGCCGAGGATGAACGGCTCACCCCGGCGCTGGTGCCGCTGGGTGACGGTGTGCTGGCCGCGGTCCGCGACTAGTTGAGGCGGGCTTGCGGATCTCGCCGTGAGCGCGGCGATCGACGGTCGCACCGACTAGGACGTCACGAGCGGCCGAAGAAGCCCGACTGGTAGTCGCCCGCGTTGAATCCGCCCGAGTTGTAGTGGCCCGAATTGCCGAAGCCCGAGCTATTGCTGCCCTGGTTGCCCACGCCCGTGTTGTGGTCACCCGAGTTGAAAAGACCGGTGTTGTAGTAGCCGGTGCTGGCCAAGCCCACGACGTGGTCCCCGGAGCTCAGCCAGCCGACGTGTAGGCCGCCGTCGCCGTAGTTGAAGAAGCCGGTGTCGGTGCCACCGGCGCTGGAATTGAAGAAACCCACGTTGTATCCACCGCCGCCTGAGTTTCCGACACCGGAGCTGTACCCCCGGCCGACGAGTTGATCAGGCCCGAGTTGTAGCTACCGGAGTTGAAGAAGCCGGAGTTTCCGGTTCCCGAGTTACCGAAGCCGGAATTGCCGCTGTGGGTGCCTGTGCCGCCCACACCCGTGTTGACGTTGCCCGTGTTCCACAGACCGGTATTACTGTCGCCCGCATTGAAAAGTCCGGTGTTGGCGTAGCCGGCATTGAAGAAGCCAGTGTTGCCGGCCTGTCCGATGGTTCCGGCCCCAGTCACCGGGTTTGCGTCGTTGCCCCCGACGTTGAAAGCGCCCGTGTTGCCGATACCCGCGTTGGCCCAACCCACGTTGGCGAAGACCGCGTTGAACATGCCTACGTTGTGGTTGCCCGCGTTGAAAAAGCCGATGTCATGACCGAAGAGCGCGGAGGTGCCGCCGCCGGAGTTGAAGCCGCCCAGATTGCCGTTCCCCGAGTTCGCCAAGCCGAGGTTGGCGTTGCCCGCATTGAATAGGCCGTCGTTGACACTGCCCGCGTTCCACCAGCCGGTATTGGTGCTGCCGGTGTTGCCGATGCCGGTGTTGAGGCTGCCCGAGTTCACTGCGCCCCAGTTGGTGCTGCCCGTGTTGGCAAGGCCCCAGTTGTCAGAGCCCGAGTTGAAAAAGCCACTGTTACCGGCGCCCGAATTGAACAAGCCAGTGTTGCCGGCGCCGGAGTTCCAGCCCCCGAAACCGATTTGGTTGTCCCCGGTCAGCCCGATACCGATATTGCCGTCGCCCGTGTTCGCCAGGCCGATGTTGCCGTTGCCGGTGTTGCCGAGACCGATGTTGAAGCTGCCGTCGTTCCCGAACCCGAGATTCCAGCCGGCGCCGTTGGCGTTGAACCCGCCGATACCGATCTGATTGTCGCCGGAAAGCCCGATACCGATGTTGTTGTTGCCGACGTTGCCGATGCCGAGATTGACACCCGACAGACCCGGCAGGTTTTGCAGCACTGTTTGCCACGGCGCCAGCGCTGCCGCTGAGGCCGAAACCCCCGCGTGGTAGCCGGACATCGCAGCCACGTCCTGCGCCCACATCTGCCCGTACTGGGCTTCGACCGCCGCGATCGCCGGCGCATTGAAGCCGAACAGATTCGAGCGCACCAGCGACACGAACTGAGATCGGTTTTGTCCCACCGCGACTGGATGAATCATCGCCGCCCAGGCGGCCTCGAATGTCGACGCCACGGTCTTGGCCTGACCAGCCGCGGACTGGGCGCGGGCCGCCGCCACCGATAGCCAAGCCGAATACGGGGCCGCGGCGGCGGTCATCGCAGCTGCCGCCGGCCCCTGCCAGGATCCGCCGACGAGGCCCGATGTCACCGACCCAAAAGAGTCGGCGGCCGAACTCAGTTCCGCCGCCAGCCCATCCCAGGCGGCCGCGGCCTGCAGCATCGGGCCGGATCCCGCCCCGGCAAAGATTCGCGCCGAGTTGATCTCCGGCGGCAATATCGAAAAGTTCACCGCTCCCCCGAACTTCGTAGACCGGCCTTCGCCGATATTGGCGATATCAAGATCGGTAACGCGAGTTACCGTACCCCGCTCGGGGCGAGCTTTGGCCGCGTTTGATCAAAGTTCACCAGCCGCATTCGGGCTATTGCGACGCCGGCGATTTCCACCAGGTAGCCAGTCCTTGACGATGCCCTGAACGTAGGTTTAGTGTATTGAACATGCGTTCAGTCGACTTGACTGCGGCGGCGCGCATCAGGGATGCGGCGATCGAGCAGTTCGGTCAGCACGGCTTCGGTGTCAGCCTGCGCGCCATCGCCGAAGGTGCGGGAGTGAGCGCGGCGCTGGTCATCCACCACTTCGGCTCCAAGGAGGGCCTGCGCAAGGCCTGTGACAACTACGTCGCCGAAGAGATCCGCAGCGAGAAGTTGACGGCGATGCAGTCCAACGACCCGGCCACCTGGCTCGGCCAACTTGCCCAAGTCGAGTCATACGCACCGCTGATGGCCTACCTGGTACGCAGCATGCAGTCCGGCAGCGAGCTGGCCATGATGCTGTGGCAGCAGATGATCGACAACGCCGAGGAATACCTTGCGGAGGGCGTTCGAGCCGGCACCATCAAAGCCAGCCGCGACCCGAAAGCCAGGGCGAAGTTTCTGGCCATCACCGGGGCTGGGGGGTTTCTGCTGTATCTGCAAATGCACCAGACGCCAACCGATTTGCGTGCGGTATTGCGTGACTACGCGCGGGACATGCTGCTGCCATCGCTCGAGATCTATACCGAAGGCCTGATGGCCGACAGCACCATGTACGACGCCTTCCTCGCGCAGGACAACCAAGGAGAATCTCATGGCCACTGACATCGGCTCGACACCCATCGAGATCCGGGGTCTAACCAAGAACTTCGGTTCGTTGCGCGCACTCGATGAACTGGACTTGACGGTGCGCGAGGGAGAGGTTCACGGCTTCTTGGGCCCCAACGGCGCCGGGAAGTCGACGACCATCCGCATCCTGCTGGGCCTGGTGAAGGCGGATAGCGGAAGTGTGCGCCTGTTGGGCGGCAATCCGTGGACCGACGCAGTCGAGCTGCATCGCCAGATCGCCTACGTGCCCGGTGATGTCACACTGTGGCCGTCGCTGACCGGCGGCGAGATCATTGATCTGCTCGCCCGGATGCGCGGAGGTATCGATCAAGATCGTCGTGCGGAGTTGATCGAGCGCTTCGGCCTGGACCCGCACAAGAAGTCCCGAACGTACTCGAAGGGCAACCGGCAGAAGGTTTCGCTGATCTCCGCCTTTTCCTCACGGGCCCGGCTGCTGTTGTTGGACGAACCCTCCAGCGGCTTGGACCCATTGATGGAAAACGTGTTTCAGCAGTGCGTCGACGAAGCGCGCGGCAGGGGGGTGACGGTGCTGCTGTCCAGCCACATCCTGGCCGAAACCGAGGCGCTGTGTGAGCGGATAACCATCATCCGGGCCGGAAGAACCGTGGAGAGCGGTTCGCTGGCCTCCATGCGCCACCTCAGCCGCACCTCGATCAAGGCTGAAATGATCGGCGATCCAGGAGATCTCACCAGGATCCAAGGAGTCGAAGACGTCACCGTCGACGGCAACACGCTACATGTCCAGGTCGACAGCGAGAGCCTGGGCGAGCTGGTGCGGGTACTGGGCGAAGCCGGCGTACGCAGTCTCGTCAGCCAGCCACCGACTCTGGAAGAGCTGTTTCTGCGTCACTACAGCGTTGGCCCCGATGGCGAGGCCCAACACCGCAGCGGCACCGGAGTCGCAGCGCGATGAGCACCACGGTCCTGGACCGGCCAAGCCGGCCCGCACATCGCGGACCGCAACGCGCATCGGGGCTCGCCGGGACGCTCCGGCTATTGCGCCTGTACCTGCGCCGCGACCGAGTTGGGTTGCCGCTGCGGGTGATGCTGCTGTCGGTGCCGCTGGCCACGGTCTACGTCGGCAGTATTCAAGCGGTCTACCCCGACCAGGCGGCCCGCGCCGTCGCCGCGGCCGCCATCATGGCCAGCCCCGCCCAGCGCGCGCTCTACGGCCCCGTCTACAACGACAGCCTCGGTGCCGTCGGGGTCTGGAAAGCCGGGATGTTCCACACCCTGATCGCGGTGGCCGTCATCCTCACGATGATTCGTCACACCCGAGCCGACGAAGAAACCGGCCGTGCCGAACTGGTCGAGTCCACCGCGGTGGGCCGGTATGCGAATCTCACTGCCGCACTGCTGCTGTCGTTCGGCGCGTCGGTCGCCACCGGTGCGATCGGCGCGGCGGGCCTACTCACCACCGACGTGCCCGCGGCCGGGTCACTGGCGTTCGGTGCCGCCCTGGCCGCCTCCGGGCTGGTCTTCACCTCCGTTGCCGCGGTTTGCGCACAGCTGTCGCCAAGTGCCCGGTCCTGCCGCAGTGCCGCGTTCGCCGTGCTGGGCACCGCATTCACCTTGCGGGCGATCGGTGATGCCGGTTCCGGCGCGCTGTCCTGGTTCTCCCCGCTGGGGTGGTCCCTGCTGGTCAGACCCTATGCAGGTGAGCGGTGGTGGGTGTTGCTGTTGCCCTTGGCGACAACGGCGGCGCTGACCGTGCTGGCCTATCGGCTGCGCGCCGGCCGCGACGTCGGCGCCGGGCTCATCGCCGAGCGCGCCGGCGCCGGAGCCGCCGCGCCCATGCTGAGCAACACGTTCGGGCTGGCCTGGCGGCTCGACCGCGGCGCACTGCTGCTGTGGACCATCGGGCTGTGCCTGTACGGCCTGGTGATGGGCAGCGTGGTGCACGGAATCGGCGATCAACTGGGCGACAACACCGCGGTGCGTGAGATCGTCACCCGGATGGGTGGCACCGCTGCGCTCGAGGAAGCCTTCGTCACGCTGGCCTTCACCCTCGTCGGCATGGTTGCCGCCGCATTTACCATTTCGCTGACCCTGCGCTTGCATCAGGAAGAGACCGGCCAGCGCGCCGAGCCGCTGCTGGCCGGATCGGTTTCCCGGACGCGTTGGCTATCAAGCCATCTGGTGATGGCACTGGCCGGGTCGGCCGTGGCCACCGTGCTCTCCGGTTTGGTCGCCGGAATCGCCTATGGCATCGCGGCAGGCGATGTCGGCGCCAAACTAGCGACCGTTGTCGGCGCCGCTGCGGTACAGCTTCCCGCCGTGTGGCTGCTGGCGGCGGTAGCCGTTGGGCTATTCAGTCTGGCTCCACGATTCACGCCGGTCGTGTGGGGCGTGCTGATCGGATTCGTCGCACTGTACCTACTTGGTTCACTCGCGGGAGTTCCACAGTGGCTGCTCGACCTGGAGCCGTTCGCCCACGTTCCGCGAATCGGCCGTGATTTCACCGCCGTACCGCTGCTGTGGCTGCTGGCCATCGATATCACGCTGATCTTGCTGGGCGCCCTGGCTTTGCGGCGGCGCGATCTACGTTGCTGAAATAACGGCCGACCTGACTGGGAGCAAGATGAAAACCGTTGTTCGAGTGGCGCTGTCATCAATCGTCGGCCTGGTCGCGTTCGGCCTCATCGTGTTCATCCCGGCCGGCACATTCGACTATTGGCAGGCCTGGGTCTTCATGGCAGTCTTCGCCGTCGCAACGTTGGTACCCAGCATCTACCTGGGACGAACGAATCCCGCTGCGCTGCAGCGACGTATGCACGCCGGACCTCGAGCGGAAAGTCGAGGTATCCAAAAGGTCATCATCACGGCGGCATTTGTTGCGCTGTTCGCGATGGTGGCGCTCAGCGCGCTCGACCATCGATTCGGCTGGTCGTCGGTCCCGACGGCGGTGTGCCTGATCGGCGACCTGCTGATCGCGACCGGGCTAGGGATCGCGATGCTGGTGGTCATCCAGAACGGCTATGCGGCGGCGACCATCACCGTCGAATCCGATCAAAAGGTGGTATCCACCGGCCTCTACAGCCTGGTGCGACACCCAATGTATGTCGGGAATGTGATCCTGATGCTGGGCATACCCCTGGCACTGGGTTCCTACTGGGGTCTGGTGATTGTCCCGCCGAGCGTGCTGGTTCTGGCCTTTCGCATCCTCGACGAGGAGAGCGCACTGGTTGACCAACTGGACGGGTATCGCGACTACATGCAACAGGTGCGGTATCGATTACTGCCGCGGGTGTGGTAGCGAACTGGGATCAGCGCCAGGAAAGCCGCTTGCCTGCCGACAGCGCCTAACGGGCACACCCCTCCCCCAGCACGCAACGACGTTGACGAAGCACCCACCCACACCCGGCGCAGCGGATATGAGTCTGGCGGAATCACCAGACCACCGTTGCGGGTCGCGCTACGTTGTTGCTCGTAGCTGGTCCGTTGCGGACCGTTCGGTGGAGGTCAACGATGTCGTACCTGGTGGCGGTGCCCGAGATGTTGGCCTCGGCGGCGTTGGATCTAGACAACATCGGTTCGACGATCACCGCGGCCAATGCGGCGGCAGCGGCGCCGACCACTGCGGTGCTGGCGGCCGGGGCCGACGAGATATCCGCGGCGGTCGCGGCGCTATTCACCGGGCACGCGCAGGCCTACCAATGGCTGGGTGCCCAGGCCGGGGCTTTTCATTCCCAGTTCATCCAGGCCTTGACCGGATCGGGAAGCGCGTATGCGGCCGCCGAAGCGGCCAACGCCTCGCCATTGCAGACCGCGGCACAGGAGCTGCTTGCGGTGATCAATACGCCCACCCAGACGTTGTTAGGGCGCCCGCTGATCGGCAACGGCGCTGACGGGGCCCCCGGACAAGCCGGCGGGGATGGCGGCCTGCTCTACGGCAACGGCGGCAACGGCGGCACCAGCACCACCGCCGGCGTCGCCGGCGGGGACGGCGGGGCGGCCGGGTTGATCGGCAACGGCGGTGCCGGCGGTGGCGGCGGGGCCGGCGCCCTCGGCGGCAACGGCGGGGCCGGCGGCTGGCTCTTCGGCCAAGGTGGCGCCGGTGGCAATGGCGGCACCGCGACTCTGGCCGGAGGGGCCGGTGGGGCGGGCGGCGTCGGTGGCAGTGCGGGCCTCTGGGGAACCGGCGGGGCCGGCGGCAACGGCGGCTTTGGTGCGCTCAACCTGGCCGGCGACGGAGGGGCCGGCGCGGGTGGCGGTGACGGCGGTCGCGGTGGATGGCTGTACGGCAACGGCGGTGTCGGTGGCACCGGCGGAACCGGCGGGATCGGATTACAAGGTGCCAGTGGCGGCGACGGAGGGGCCGGCGGCGGCGCCGGTGTGTGGGGTACCGGTGGCGTCGGCGGAAACGGCGGCACCGGTGGCATCGGTCTGGATGGCGTTGCCGGCCATATCGGCGGCGGCAATGCCGGCAACGCAGGCAATGGCGGCACCGGCGGCAGTGGCGGGTTGCTGATCGGCAACGGCGGTGACGGTGGCCACGGCGGCACCGGCGGTGGCGGCGGTCGCGGTATCAACGGCGCCGACGGCGGCCACGGAGGCGATGGCGGCAACGGCGGCCACGGAGGCGATGGCGGCAACGGCGGCCACGGAGGCGATGGCGGCAACGGCGGCGCCGCCGGTAGCGCAGGGCTGCTGTTCGGCGATGGCGGTACCGGTGGACACGGCGGCGCCGGCTTCGGCGGGGGCAATGGCAGCGGCAACCCCATAGGCGGCCAGGGCGGCAATGCTGGTGTCGCAGGTAATGGCGGCGCCGGGGGCAGTGCGGCGATGCTCTTTGGCAACGGAGGGGCTGGTGGGAACGGTGGCTCCGGCGGCGACGGCGGCCACGGCGGCAACTCCGCCCTTTCTGTGCCCGGCAGCATTGGCGGCGACGCCGGTGCCGGCGGCACCGGAGGTTCCGCCGGGAAGTCCGGGCTGTTGTTCGGCGCCGGCGGAGCCGGCGGGCAGGGTGGCGGTGGCGGCACCGGCGGAGACGGCGGTGACTGTGCCGGCGCCAACATCGGCGGAGACGGCGGTGCCGGGGGCGCCGGCGGCCTGGGCGGCAACGGCACCGACGGTGGCTGGCTATACGGCAACGGCGGCGGCGGCGCAGGCGGGCAAGGCGGCGACGGAGGGCACGGTGGTAGCCCCGTCGGATTCGACGGCAAGTCAGGAGTCGGCGGCGACGGGGGCGACGGCGGCAACGCCCGAATCATCGGCAACGGTGGCAACGGCGGAAACGGTGGCAACGGCGGCGTGGGCAGTACCGACGGCGATGGCGGGCAGGGTGGCGCAGCAGGGCTGTTGTTCGGCCAACCCGGTTCTATGGGGACCTAGCCACCAGTTCCCTCGGCGAGCAGACACAAAATCGCCCATTTTCGCCACGGCCAATGCGATTTTGTGTCTGCTCGCGGTGGTGAGCCGCCGGGCAGCGGGAACTTTGCCGGCACGCCGGAAGCCGGGGAATCGATGAAGTCCGGGTGAACCAGCAGCGGGTGGGACCAGGTCGGGATACGTTGTTTTCACCGTTTTCACCGTTTTCACCGAAGGTTCGACCACGACCCAGGGGGGCCGGTCAGCAATGTCGTTTTTGGTAACCGCGCCAGAGATTTTGGCGGCGGCAGCAACAGACTTGGACGGTATCGGCGCAGCGATCGGCGCTGCCAACGCCGCGGCTGCGGCTCCCACTACCGCGGTGCTGGCCGCCGGTGCCGACGAGATATCGGCCGCGATGGCGTCGCTGTTCACCGCTCATGCGCAGGCCTATCAGGGGCTCAGCGTTCAGGTGGGGGCGTTTCATAACCAGTTCGTGCAAGCGTTGACCGGCGCGGGGGGCGCCTACGCGGCCGCCGAGGCGGCGAACGTCTCGCCGTTGCAGGCGGCGGCGCAAGACATGCTGACGGCGATCCGTGCCCCCGCCCAGGCGTTGCTGGGGCGCCCGCTGATCGGCAACGGTGCCGACGGGGCCCCCGGACAAGCCGGCGGGGATGGCGGATTGCTCTACGGCAACGGCGGTAACGGCGGCACCAGCACCACCGCGGGCGTGGCCGGCGGCGCCGGCGGGTCCGCGGGACTGATCGGCAACGGCGGAGCCGGTGGCGGCGGCGGGGCCGGCGCCGTCGGCGGCAACGGCGGGGCCGGCGGGTGGCTCTTCGGCAATGGCGGGGCCGGTGGAGCCGACGGCGCGACACCGGGCATCGGTGGGGGCGGTGGGGCAGGCGGGGCCGGTGGGATCGGTGGGGCCGCCGGATTGTTCGGCAACGGCGGGGCAGGCGGTGTCGGCGGCGACGGAGGACTCAACTACTACGGCGACGGAGGTGTGGCCGGGGCCGGCGGCGACGGAGGCCGCGGCGGGTGGCTGCACGGCGACGGCGGTGACGGTGGCGCCGGGGGTGACGGCGGACGGGGCCTGCCCGGCGGTGACGGAGGACGCGGTGGCGCCGGGGGCTGCACCGGGTTATGGGGCTCCGGAGGCGCCGGCGGACAGGGCGGTACGGGCGGCACCGGCCTCGACGGCAACGCCCCCTTCGCCGACGGCCAGCATCCGGTGATTCTTGACGGCGGCCACGGCGGCACCGGTGGCAACGGCGGCGCTGCCGGCAACGGCGGGTTGCTGTTCGGCAACGGCGGCAACGGCGGGCTGGGCGGCATGGGCGGCGGCGGCGGCAACGGTCTCCCCTCGACAGGAGTCGGCGGAGATGGCGGCGACGGCGGCAATGGCGGCACCGCCGGCAACGGGGGCTGGCTGATTGGCAACGGCGGGACCGGAGGCCAGGGCGGAGCCGGTTTCGCCGGCGGGACGGGAGCCGACAATGTCTCGGCCGGAAGACCCGGCGGGGCCGGCGGCACCGGCGGCATCGGTGCCGGTGGCGGCAACGCCGGGCTCATCGGCATTGGCGGCAACGGCGGCAATGGCGGCATGGGCGGAGCTGGCGGCGACAGCGGCTACGGCGACCAAACGGGCGGCCAAGGCGGAAATGACGGCATGGGCGGAGCTGGCGGCGCCGCCGGCAACGGCGGCCTACTGCTTGGCAGCGGCAGCCGCGGCGGCGACGGCGGCGACGGCGGCAACGGCGGCTGGCTTTACGGAGACGGCGGGGCCGGCGGTGCTGGCGGCAATGGCGGTTTCGGTGGATCAGGCGTTCAGAACGGCGCCGGCGGAACCGGCGCACCCCCCGGTGCCGACGGACACAGCGGCGCCGATGGGTTGTTGTCCGCGGCGCTGGGGGCCTGAGCCAGCAGATCCGCGTCGCGAGCAGACGCAAAATCGCCCTGTTGAGTTCGAAAAGGCGCGATTTTGTGTCTGCTCGCGCGGGAAAGGTGACCTAGATCCAGACGCCCTTGCCCACGGCCACCACGCCGCCGGCGCTGCTCGCGAACCTTTCCCGGTCCTTGTCCAAGTCCACGCCGACCATCTCGCCGGGCCCGACGACGACGTTCTTGTCCAGGATCGCGTGCCGCACCACCGCGCCGCGGCCAACCCGCGCGCCCGGCATGATCACACTGCCCTCCACGATCGCGCCGTCCTCGACCACGACGTTGGACGACAACACCGAATTGCGTACCGAGGCGGCCGAAATGATGCTGCCCGCACCCACCACCGACTCCTGCGCAGAGCCGCCGTTGACGAACTTCGCGGGCGCCAGGTTCTCCGACTCGCCGCGGATCGGCCAGCGCTTGTTGTACAGGTTGAACACCGGATGCACCGACACCAGGTCCATATGCGCGTCGTAGAAAGCGTCCAGGGTCCCGACGTCACGCCAATATGCCCGGTCGCGGTCGGTAGCGCCCGGTACTTCGTTGTTGGAAAAGTCGTAGACCGCCGCCATCCCGTCGGCGACCAGTCTCGGGATGATGTCCCCACCCATGTCGTGGTCGGAATGGTCGTCGTCGGCGTCGGCCCGAATCGCATCGATCAGCACCTTGGTAGTGAAGACATAATTGCCCATCGAGACGAACGTGCTGGTGGGGTCGTTGGGTGTGCCGGGCGGCTCCAGCGGCTTCTCCACGAAATCGCGGATGGTCCCCGCATCGTCAGCGTCGATACAGCCGAACGCGCTCGCATCAGCACGCGGCACCCGGATACCGGCCACCGTGACCCCGGCCCCGCTGTCGATGTGAAACCGAACCATCTGTTCGGGATCCATCCGGTAAACGTGATCGGCCCCGAAAACCACTATGCAGTCCGGATCTTCGTCGTAGATCAGATTGAGTGACTGGTAGATCGCGTCGGCGGAGCCGGTGTACCAGCGCGGACCGAGTCGCTGCTGAGCCGGAACCGGGGTGATGTATTCACCGGCCAAACCCGACAACCGCCAGTTCTGCGATATGTGCCGGTCCAGCGAGTGCGACTTGTATTGGGTGAGAACACAGATCCGCAAATACCGAGCATTGACCAGGTTGGAGAGCACGAAATCGATCAGTCGGTAGGCGCCGCCGAAGGGAACCGCGGGCTTGGCGCGGTCGGCAGTCAGCGGATAAAGCCGCTTGCCCTCACCGCCGGCCAAGACGATGCCAAGCACGTGTGGTGCTTCCCTCATGGCCTCAAACCTAACGGCACCCGCGAAGCGCTGCCAGCGGATCCCCGGCCTGTGCCCGTTCTGTCCGGCTGTCCGTCAGGCCAATTGACCACTTCGACGGGTATGAATCCAGCCGATTAGGCGCATTTTGTCGCTCTTTCCCGCAAAGCCGCCGACCGCGGGTCGGCCCGAGGTGCGAGCGGTGCGGCCACCGCACTACGGTGCCGGGTATGCGGGTGGCGATGTTGACTCGGGAGTACCCACCGGAGGTCTATGGCGGAGCTGGGGTACATGTCACCGAGCTGGTGGCTCGATTACAGCGCCTGTGCACCGTCGACGTGCATTGCATGGGCGCACCCCGCCCCGACGCGTCGGCCCATCAGCCCGATCCGCGGCTGGCGAACGCCAACCCGGCACTGGCCACATTGTCCGCGGATCTGGTGATGGCCAATGCCGCCGACGCAGCCAGCGTGGTGCACTCACATACCTGTACACCGGCCTGGCGGGGCATCTGGCCGCCCTGCTCTACGGCATTCCGCACGTCTTGACCGCCCACTCGCTCGAACCGATGCGGCCCTGGAAAACCGAGCAGCTCGGCGGCGGCTATCAGATCTCGTCCTGGGTGGAAAAGACCGCCGTCCTGGCCGCCGACGCGGTAATCGCGGTCAGCTCCGGAATGCGTGATGACGTCCTGCACCTGTACCCCGGGCTGGATCCAGGGATGGTGCATGTCGTCCGCAACGGCATCGACACCGAAGTGTGGTTTCCGGCCGGACCGGTTGGTACCGCTTCGGTGCTCGCCGAACTCGGGGTCGACCCGAACCGCCCCATTGTGGCGTTCGTCGGGCGGATCACCCGGCAAAAGGGCGTACCGCACTTGCTGGCAGCGGCACACCAGTTCAGCCCGGACGTCCAGTTGGTGCTGTGCGCGGGTGCTCCCGACACCCCGGAAATCGCCAATGAAGTGCAGTCCGCGGTGGCTCAACTGGCCAGCACTCGTAGCGGAGTGTTCTGGATCCGCGACATCCTGCCCGTGCAGAAGCTTCGCGAAATACTTTCGGCCGCAACAGTTTTTGTTTGCGCATCGATATACGAGCCATTGGGCATCGTGAACCTCGAAGCAATGGCCTGCGCGACCGCGGTGGTGGCCTCCGATGTCGGCGGCATCCCCGAGGTGGTCGCCGACGGAATCACCGGCACGCTGGCGCATTACGCGGCCGACGACCCCGCCGGTTATCAATCCAGGCTGGCACAGGCGGTAAATGCACTGGTCGCGGACCCAGCCAAAGCCGAACGCTACGGCCAAGCCGGACGGCAGCGTTGTATCGAGGAATTCTCCTGGACACAGATTGCCGAGCAGACGCTGGATATCTATCGAAAAGTGTGCCGATAGGGCACACTTTTCGCGATCTGAGCTAGCTCGTCACACCCTTGAGCTCGTCACCCAGCGCCGCGGCTTCATCGGGTGTCAGCTCGACGACCAACCGGCCACCTCCCTCAAGTGGCACCCGCATCACGATGCCGCGCCCCTCTTTTGTTGCCTCCAGAGGACCGTCGCCGGTCCGGGGCTTCATCGCCGCCATCGAGTGCTCCCTCCAGATTCGAGCTGGCCTGCCGTGGCAGACCTGGCCGGCGCCGAGCATGCCCCATGAATGGATTTCCAGCCATACCCGACATTGAACTGCCAAATCACCCCCCATTGTTCCCTATCCAGGTCACAAGGTGCACAAGACCCGACTTGTGGCGTCACCGGACTATCGGCGGGACCCAGCAACCACGGAGGTGATCGTCGACCATTCCGGTCGCCTGCATCAGCGCATATGCGGTGGTGGGGCCCACAAACCGGAACCCGCGGCGTTTCAACTCGCGCGCCATCGCTTTCGATTCGGCAGTGGCCGAGGGTATTTCAGCCAGTGTGGCGGGCCGCGGCCGCGCCGGGGGCGCGAACGACCACAACAACTCCGACAGGTCTTGCTCCGATCCGAGGCCGATCACGGCGCGCGCGTTGGAAATCGTGGCCTCAATTTTTGCCCGGTTGCGCACAATCCCCTCGTCAGCGAGCAGCCGCTGCACGTCGGCGTCGGTGTAGCCGGCCACCTTCTCAATGTCGAATCCGCAGAACGCCCGCCGGAAATTCTCCCGCTTGCGCAAGATGATCAACCACGACAGGCCGCTCTGGAAGGCCTCCAGGCTCATCCGTTCAAACAGCGCGACCTGGCCATATAGCGGGCGTCCCCACTCCTGGTCGTGATAGTCGCGGTAGGTCTGCGCGTCGGGTCCCGGACGAATCTCGGCCCAGTCACAGCGCCGCAGGCCATCGTTCACGTGGAATCGGCTCCATTCGAAACCGCGGGTTGGCTGCCCGGCACGTCGCTGTCTTCGGGCCCGGCCGGACTTTCGCTGGTCGACGAGGTGTGCACCGCGGCGAGCTGCTCGCGTAATTCCTCCAGCTCACGCCCCAATCGATCCAGCACCCAGTCGACCTCGCTGGTCTTGTAGCCGCGCAGCACCTGGGTGAACTTGACCGCGTCGACGTCGGCGCGAGTAACGCCATAGGCGGGCAGCACGGTCGAGGTCGTCGCCCTGGGCAGCGGCGGCAGCTGCTCACCACGCCCGAACAGCAGGCTTGCCACGCCGAACAACACGACCGCCACCAAGACAAGTACCACCAGGTACAGCAACACCAACGCCACGCCGTCGATCTTGCCCTACCGGACCGACAGGTCAGCGTAGGCCGGGGCTCACCGGGGGCGGAGCACACTCATGGGGGGCCGGTCGGCCAGCGACACCGGCGAGGTGCATTCGGTGTAGCCGTCGCCCTCCGCGAAGAACTGGGTCAACCCCACCCCAGAATCGGGGATCCCGCACCGGGACAGCAGCGTGGCGATGACCTGGCGACTCATCACACCCAGCTCGGCCAGGGGCCGGTTACGGTGCGCCCGCACACCCAGGTTGACCTGCGCGATCGCGTCCAGCCCCAGCCGGTCGAAGGTGTCGACCAACAGGCCGATTTCCACCCCGTATCCCGGAGCGAAGGGCAGCGACGTCAACAGCTCGCGGCTGGCCGCATACTCACCGCTCAGCGGCTGCAATACACAGCCCAGCTCGGGTCGCAGCGCCGCCAACAGGGGCCGCGCCACCAGTTCGGTGACGCGCCCGCCGCCGGTAGCGCCCGCGGCGCCGCTAGCGTCACCGACACTGAGCGGGCGTCGGTAAAAGCTCTTGACCAGGTGGATCCCCTCGCCGGTGAGCAGCGGGCCGACCAGCCACGGCACGAACATCGGGTTGGGGTTGACCAGATCCGAGTCGATGAATACCACGATGTCGCCGCTGGTGGCCGCCAACGAGCGCCACAGCGCCTCGCCCTTACCGGGCTGGGGCGGCACCTCCGGCAACGCCTGTTCGCGGCTCACCACTCGAGCCCCGGCGGCAATCGCTCGGATCTCGGTGTCGTCGGTAGAGCCGGAATCGAGCACGATCAGTTCGTCGACCAAGCCATCCACCAGCGGTGAGATGCTGTCGATCACCGATTGGATGGTTTCTTCCTCATCGAGAGCCGGCAGCACCACCGAGATCGAGCGCCCGGCCTTGGCCTCGACCAATTCGTCGATCTTCCAGCGCGGACGGTTCCAGCTGCGGTCGCATAACCAGGTGTCCCCCGGCCGGGCCGGGATGAGGACTCCCTCACTGGTGAGGCCCCCGGTGACCAGATCCGATGCGGTCATGCGAGTCCCCTCACCGTGCGTGTCGGCGGGCGGGTCCCCTGGATCGACGCCACCATTTCCAGGACCCGGCGGGTCGCTGCGACCTCATGCACCCGAAACATGCGCGCACCGGCGGCCGCCGCCAATGCGGTGGCCGCCAGCGTTCCCTCGAGCCGTTCGGTCAGATCCACGCCCAGAGTCTCTCCGACAAAGTCCTTGTTGCTCAACGCCATGAGTACCGGCCACCCGGTCTTAACAAGATCGGCCACGTGCCGCAACAGCAGCAACCCGTGCCAGGTGTTCTTGCCGAAATCGTGAGCCGGGTCGATCAACACGCGGTCGCGGGCAACTCCGGCCGCAACCGCCCGCTCGGCGGCCGCTGTGACCTCGCGAATCACGTCGTCCACCACGCCGCGGGTAGTCGTACCGTAACTCACCCGGAAGGGACGCGTGCGTGGTCGCGCTCCCCCGGTGTGCGCGCATACCAGGCCCGCACCGAATTCGGCGGCCACCTCCACTATCGCGGGGTCAACCCCGGCCCAGGTGTCGTTGATCAGGTCCGCACCTGCCGCACAGGCCCGCCGGGCCACCTCCGAGCGCCAGGTGTCGACGCTGATCACCTGCTCGGGGTAGGCGTCACGGAGCCACTCGACAAACGGCACCAACCGACCGATCTCGGTGTCGGGGTCGACGTCCTGGCCGGGCCCGGCCTTGACACCTCCGACGTCGATGACGTCGGCGCCTTCGGCGACCGCTCGATGTACCGCGTCGCGAGCGGCCGCGTCAGAAAAGGTCGCGCCCTTGTCATAGAACGAGTCCGGGGTGCGGTTCACGATCGCCATGATCAGCGGGCGGTCCCCTGCCACCGGGCGGCCACACAGCGTTGCCTGCACGCCTACATAGTGCCTGGTGCACGAAGAGCCATCGAGCCTGCGTCCACGGCTAGCCGCGGTCTGGCCCGGCCTCGGCGCGCCGAATCACGCTAGCCCTGGGGCCGCTTACCTGCCGCTACCTCGTCGGGATACGCGTCGTAATAGGGCACGTAGCCCTCGCTGCGGCCGGCCAATACGTACAGCGGATCATCGACGTCGGCGCCGTAGGCCTGCTCGCGCAGCTCAACCTTGCGGCTCTTGAACGTCGTGGTGTGCGCCATCGCCTGCACCAGCCGCACGAACAGCGGCAGTGCGTAGGCGGGCAGCTGATCGTAGACGGCGCGGGCCAGGGACTGACCGTCGAACTCGGCGCCGTCGCGTAGCTTGACCGCAGCCATCCCGGCGCGACCTCCGGTGTTGGGCACCTCAACCCCGTAGACCGTGCACTCCTCGACGGAGGGGTCAGACACCAGCGCCGCCTCCACCTGAGTGGTGGCCACGTTCTCGCCCTTCCAACGGAAGGTGTCACCCAGCCGGTCGACAAACGCCGCGTGCCCCATCCCCTGCGGGCTCATCACGTCACCGGTGTTGAACCAGCAGTCTCCCTTCCGGAAGGCATCACGGACCAGCTTTTTCTCACTGGCGGCCGGGTCGGTGTAGCCGTCGAACGGCTGCAGCCTGTTGACCCGGCTCAGCAACAGTCCGGGTTCACCAGCAGGCACCCGACGGACCCGGCCGGACTCGTCGCGCAGCGGGGCGCCGGTGTCCGGGTCGTAGGCCACGTAGGCCAGCGGCATCGGCGAGATCCCGGTGCTTTTGGGCACGTTGAAGATGTTGATGAAGGCCGAGTTGCCCTCGCTGGCGGCATAGAACTCACACACCCGGTCAATGTCGAACCGTTTGGTGAACTCACCCCAGATCTCGGGCCGCAACCCGTTGCCGGCGATCACCCGCACCTTGTGCTTGCGATCGGTCGGTTTGGTCGGCTGGTTGAGTAGGTAGCGGCAGACCTCGCCGATGTAGATGAAGGCGGTGGCGTTGCTGGCGATCACCTCGTCCCAGAAGCGCGACGCCGAGAACGACTTGCCCAGCGCCAACGTCGCCCCGGAATTGATCACCGAGGACACCGCCACCGTGAGCGCGTTGTTGTGATACAGCGGCAGACAGCTGTAGAGCGTGTCGGAGCTCTTCAGCCGTAGTCCCAGCCCACCGAAGACCGCCAGGGCCCGAAGCCACCGGTGGTGGGTCATCACACTGGCTTTGGGGAATCCGGTGGTGCCCGACGTGAAGATGTAAAACGCCGTGTCCTGAGCCTGCACGGCCGACGCCGACGCCGGGTTGTTGGCCGGGGCGGTCGCGGCGAAGCGCTCCAGGTCTTCGATGGTGACCACCTCACCGGCCGCGCCACCGCTTTCGCTGACGGCGCTGACCAGATCGGACTCCGCCACCAGCACCTTGGCATCGAGCAGTCCCAGACTGTGCGCCAGCACCTCGCCGCGCTGGTGGTAGTTGAGCATGCCGGCGATAGCGCCACACTTGACGACAGCCAGCATCGCCACCACCGTGTTGGGCGAGTTGCGCAGCATGATTCCCACGACGTCGCCGGGGCCGACGCCACGCGCGGCCAGCACCGCCGCATAGCGGTTGGCGGTCGCGTTGGCTTCGCCGTAGGTCATCTGTTGGTCGCCGAACTTCAAGAAAACCCGGTCCCCGAAGCGAGCGGCCCGGTCCTGGAACACGGTGCCGATCGACGCCTTGGACTTGGGCCGGGGCAACAGGCCGGTCACCGCCCCCCGCATGATCGACGGCGCGTCGATCAGTAGACCGGGCACCCGCGCAGCGACGTCGGTGAGCTTGACTCGCGTGCGGACATGACTTTGGCGATCGGACAACCTGATCCCTCGATTCGTTCTCAGAGTTCGGCGGCCAGCCTAATCGGGAGCGAATGGTCATCAATAGGCCTCAGCCGGGTGCGCACGCCTGCAACGCGTCATCGAGGTTATCCACCACGATCAACCGCTCCATCGCTGTCCGCGAGACGTAGCCGGTATCGGCCAATTCGGACAGCCAGGCGCGCAGCCCATCGAAGTGGCCCCAGGGATCCAGCACGACGATGCTCTTGTCGTGCATGCCCAGGTATCCCTCGGTCCACACGTCCAACAGCTCGTCGAGGGTCCCGACGCCGCCCGGCAGGGTGATGAACGCGTTTGCGCGGTCCTCCATGACCTGCTTGCGCTCCCACATCGTTTCGGTGACGACCAACTCGTCGGCGTCATGGTCAGCCAACTCGCGATGCACCAGCATCTTGGGAATCACTCCGACCGTCCAGCCGCCGTGCGCCCGCGCCGCCGAGGAGACCGCCCCCATCGCCGAAACGTGGCCCCCGCCCCACACCAACGTCCAGCCCCGGGCGGCGATCGCCGCACCGACGGCGGCGGCGAGCTCCAACAACTCAGGATGTGTCGGCGCGGCTGCACAGTACACCGCCACTGTCCAACGGCCGGGTTCGTCGCTTTTCGCGGTCACATACCGTAACGTAGACCAGCGTCCCCCACCCCGGACAACTTTGGGCCCTATCGCCACGCGCACCCTTGACGCCATAAACTCCGGGCAATGCCAATTCGATGGAACGTCCCCCAACACGCGGCAGCCTTGGAGCAGTTGGACGTTGCGTTGAGCGACCTGGCGCGCCCCGGCGCCGTCATCCTCGGACCTGACGGCGTCGGAAAATCCACCCTGGCGCGATTGGCCGCCGAGCACTTCGCCCAACGGCACCCGGCCACCGTCATCCGCTGGGTAACCGGAACCCCGACCGAACGCACGGTCCCGTTCGGCGCCTTCAGCCACTTGGTGGAGATCGCCGAGCTGGGCAAGCCGGCCGCGTTGTTGCGAGCGGCCCGAGCGTCGTTGGGCCGCAAGGTGCGCCAGGGCGAGCTCCTTCTCATCGTCGACGATGCCCACGATCTGGACATCCTGTCGGCCACGCTGCTGTACCAGCTGGCGCTGGCCGGCGCGGCCCGGATGATCGTCACCGCCCGCGCCGAGGTCGCGCCCGAAGCCATCGCGGCCCTGTGGACCGACAACCTGCTGGATCGGATCGATGTCGCACCGCCGGACGGCAAGACCAAGCAATCCGAGCCCGCCGACGTCGACGAGTTCATCGCCGAGCTGCCCGCGCCGGCCCGAGCGGTGCTGGACTATCTCACCGTCGAGGAGCCGTTGTCGCTGGCCGATCTCACCGTGCTGGCCGGAGAGGGGGCGGTGCAGCAGGCAGTGGAGTTGGGCGCGGCGGAAACCCGCGTGCGCGGAGAACCCGACGAGCCTGCGGTGGTCTACACGGCACATCCTTTGTTCGCCAAACGAGCTCGCGTCGCTTTGGGCGACGACGGTGCGCGACAACGCCGCACCGAATTGGTGACCCTGCTGTCTCAGCACCCCAACGAGCACCTCAGCGATCGGCTCCGGCTGGCGTCGCTGGCTTTGGACACCGACGCTTTGCAGCCGGTGGATGACGTCGTCGAGTCCGCCGAGCAGGCCTTACGGCTCGGCGATCTGACACTGGCCGAGCGGTTGGCCCAGGCCGCGCTGGATCGTTCGGGGGGACTTCAGGCCCGACTGGTGCTGGGCCAGGCGCTGGCCTGGCGTGGCCGCGGCCGAGAGGCCGGCCAGGTACTCACCGCCGTGGACCCCGGCCAGCTGAGCGAGGCGGAGCTGATGGCCTGGGCGGTGCCGCAGGCGGCGAATCAGTTCTGGATGCTCGGCGAGCCGGAGCGGGCCACCGCCTTCCTGCAAACGACGCGCAACCGAGTCACCGATCTGACCGCGCGCACCACCCTCGATGCATTGACGGCAACCTTTGCCATGAACTCCGGAAACGTGCCGCGGGCCATCACGCTGGCCACCGAGGTGCTCGCCGAACCTTCGGCCGACGACACAGCGATCGCTTGGGCGGCCAGCGCCGCCGCATTGGCCTCGGCCCGGATGGGCCGCTTCGCCGACGTCCCGCAGCTGGCGCAACGAGCTTCGGAGGCCGAACATCCCGGTTTGCTGCGGTTCACCGTGGGACTGGCCCAGATCACCACACTGCTGATGGCGGGCGAGGTGGCCCAGGCGCAGGAGCTGGCCCAGCGATTCACCGACTTCGCCGAGCTGCAACAACCGGGCCGCGCCATCGGCGAGGTGTTGCTCGCGCACGTGCTGATCGTCAAGGGGGAATTCGGCGCTGCGGCTGCGATGCTCGAGCCCGCCGCGGCCGAACTCGAACGCACCGGCTATTCCTGGGGCCCGCTGTCGCTGATGTTGTTGGCGACGGCCATCGCCCAGCAAGGCAACATCGCCGAGACAGCGAAAGCGTTGCGGCGAGCTGAAACTCGGCACGGAACGAAGTCTGCGTTGTTTGCCCCCGAGCTGAGCCTGGCCCGCGCCTGGGCCAAGGCGACCGTCCGGGACCAAGCCGGTGCCCTGTTCGATACTCGCGAGGCGGCAAGGGCAGCTGAGCGGGGCAAGCAGTCGGCGGTGGCGTTGTGCGTGTGGCATGACGCGGTCCGGCTTGGCGACACTCGCGCGCTAGCTCCGGTAACCAGGCTGGCCGCCGAGATCGATTGCAAGGTAGGCAATATCGTTGTTCGGCATGCCCGCGCGCTGGCCGACAACGACGCTGGGGCGCTGGCGTCGGTGGCCGATGAGTTGGCCGCGATCGGCATGCACGCCGCGGCGGCCGACGCCGCCGCGCAGGCCGAGCGTGCCGGCGGCCGATAGCGGCACGGTGGACGCGGCTTCGATGGGCTAGGTGCTCAGGTAGCGGCGCAACGTGTCCGCCACAGTGGTGATCGTGGCGACCGGCACTCGCTCGTCGCGGCAATGCGCCAGATTGGGGTCCCCGGGGCCGTAATTGACCGCGGGGATGCCCAGAGCCGCGAAGCGGGACACATCCGTCCAGCCGTATTTCGCTCGGACCTGCCCACCGGCAGCCTCAACCAGTGCTTTGGCGGCGGGTTGCGCCAGACCCGGCAGCGCGCCCGCCGCCGCGTCGGTCTGCTCGATCTGCACGTCGAGCCCGTCGAATACCTCACGCACGTGCTGCAGGGCGGCCGGAACCGACCGGTCGGGGGCAAAGCGATAGTTGACCGTTACCGAAGCCGCGTCCGGAATCACGTTGCCCGCCACGCCACCGTCCACGCGTACCGCCGACAAACCCTCTCGGTATGTGCAACCGTCGATGTCGACGCTGCGCGCCGGGTAGCGCGCCAGCCGGTCCAGCACGGCACTGAGCTTGTGGATTGCGTTGTCCCCCAACCAAGAACGCGCCGAGTGCACGCGGGTCCCGGTCGCGCTGATGACCACTCGTAACGTGCCCTGGCAACCGGCTTCTATGTAGCCCGACGTGGGCTCTCCCAGGATGGCGACATCTGCGGACAGCCACTCCGGGAGCTCCCGCTCGATGCGCCCCAAACCGTTTGCCGCCGCCTCGATTTCCTCACAGTCGTAGAACACCAGCGTCAGGTCGTGCACCGGTTCGGCCACCGTGGCCGCCAGATGCAGAAACACCGCGTCACCGGACTTCATATCGGCCGCGCCACAGCCGTGCAGCTGCCCGTCGGCGCGACGGCTGGGCAAGTTGTCGGCCACCGGCACGGTGTCCAAATGTCCGGCCAGCAGCACCCGCGAGGGCCGGTTCAGCCGGGTCCGGGCAAGCACCGCGTTGCCGTTGCGGATGATCTCGAAGCCCGATGTCTGCGCACGCAACGCCGCCTCTACCTCATCAGCGATGCACGCCTCATCCCGAGATTCGCTGGGGATGTCGATCAGTGCAGCGGTCAGGTCGATCGGGTCCCCGCGCAAGTCCAGCACGAACCAAGCCTAGTGGGTCCGCCGTCGCGCCGAGCAGACGCAGAGTCGCACGCGGCGGCCGCGCCGGCGTGCGACTCTGCGTCTGCTCGCGGGCGTCAGCACATCTAGTAGCGTGTCGAGGCGTGACTGGAGCAGCAGGCATCGGACTGGCAACCCTGGCTTCCGACGGATCGATCCTGGACACCTGGTTTCCCGCGCCGGAGTTGACCGAGTCAGGTACCAGTGCGACATCACGCCTGGCGTTGTCCGACGTTCCCGCGGAGCTGGCCGCATTGGTAGGCGGCGACGACGACCGCGGCACCGAGGTGGTGGCGGTCCGGACCGTCATCGGCTCGCTAGACGATGTCGCCGCCGACGCGTACGACGCCTACCTTCGCCTGCACCTGTTGTCGCATCGTCTGGTGGCGCCGCACGGGCTGAACGCCGGCGGCTTGTTCGGCGTATTGACCAATGTCGTGTGGACTAATCGCGGACCATGCGCAATCGAAGGTTTCGAGGCAGTGCGGGCACGGTTGCGCCGCCACGGAGCGGTGACGGTCTACGGCGTGGACAAGTTTCCCCGGATGGTCGACTACGTGATGCCCAGCGGCGTGCGCATCGCCGATGCCGACCGGGTGCGACTGGGCGCCCACCTGGCGCCGGGCACCACCGTGATGCATGAGGGTTTCGTCAACTACAACGCCGGAACCCTGGGCGCCTCCATGGTCGAGGGCCGAATCTCCGCGGGCGTGGTGGTCGGCGACGGCTCCGATATCGGCGGTGGGGCCTCGATCATGGGCACGCTCTCCGGTGGGGGGACCCAAATCATTTCCATGGGCAAGCGCTGCCTGCTCGGCGCCAACGCCGGGCTGGGCATCTCCCTGGGCGACGACTGTGTGGTGGAAGCCGGCTTGTACGTCACGGCCGGCACCAAGGTCACCACACCCGATGGCATCACCGTCAGGGCACGCGAACTGTCCGGCAGCAGCAACCTGCTGTTCCGCCGCAACTCGGTGACGGGCGCGGTCGAGGTGGTGGCCCGCGACGGTCAGGGCATCGCACTCAACGAGGTTCTGCACGCCAATTAGTGGGGCCGCATGGGCCGGTAGGCGCATGCCGTTGCGGTGCGCGGTTGCGCACCATCACCACAGGTCCGGCTCGCGATAGAGGTTGGCGGGATCGAATTCCACCGCCCCGCGGGCAGCTTCACCGACGGCGTCGAGGATCTGGTGCAACTGCTCGACTCCGTCGGCACCGACACGCTGTTGGATCGCCCGGTCGAGTGCGGCAGCCGCACGCTGACGCGCGGCCAAGTACTCCATCGCCTTTGGCGTCAGCTCCACGACCTTCTCACGCTGGTCCGTCGGCGACGGGGCGGTCTGCACGTAGCCGCGATCGCGCAGCTCGGCGACGAGCTTGCTGGCCGCCTGGCGGCTGACGCCGAACTGCCTGCCCATCTGCGATATCGTCATAGGTCCCGGCAGCGCATAAAGGGCGAACACATAGTTCATGGAGAAGCGCCGCCGCTCGAAACCCGCGGCCTCCATGTCGGTGTCAACCCGATGAACGTAGCTCCACCACGCAATCCGCAGCGCCTGGCAGAGCGGTGTTTGCGGCGACCGGTAGCCATTTCCGTCAGCCATGGTTGACAATCTAGCCGATTGGCTCTAGTCTTCAAATTGTCAACCATAGATGACAGTTAGGTGGTGAGGATTCCACAACCTGGCATGCAACGACCGGCTCTCCCGGCCACCCATGTCAACAAGCCCGAGTTCTTCAGCGTCGACAGCGCGAGCTTTGTTGGGGAAGCCCCTGCCACCCAGAAAGGAAAGTGAAATGTCAAAGATTCGCACCTTGTCGGCAGGTGTTCTGTGTGCAGTTGGCTTAGCGCTGACGGGAGCCGTGGTGGCACCCGCAGTGGCGTTCGCGGACCCGGGCCCAGGCCCCGCTCCGCACCCGGGCCCAGCGGCCCCCGTCCACCCGGGGCCGGCCGCCGCGCCCCATCCAGGTCCGGGCGCCCCGGGAGACCCGATGCATCCGGAACCGGGAGTTCCGATGCATCCCGTCCCTCCCCCCACTCACCCGATCTACCACTACGGCGATGACATGACCCACCCGGTCTGGTCTGTCACGCACCCGGTCTGGGCGCTGGCCCCCTAATTGCCGCCTAGTCGGCATCGATGTTCTGCCCCGGTCACTGCTAGCCCCAGTGGCCGGGGCAGAACCTTTTGCCGCGAATGGTGAAGACGTTGGCGGGCTTGCTAATCAGCGTCAATTCCGATTCCGGACACCTCCCCCGCCGGTGAAATGACCCCGTACGGTATCATGACGTTCCAACCTCCACTCGAACTGGCGCCGGCCGACCATCATGGGGCGCTCGGATCCACCGAACTGCTTACCCTGCAGGCGAATTCATTGAAGTGGAGACCGGCGCCCGGCGGGCCCGCGATCCCGTGGTCCACGCCAAGGTCCGGGTTGTGTTTGGCAACGGCCCGTCCCGCCGCGCCGCCGGGACGGGCGCCGCAACTAGGCGGCGGTCAGTGGGGCGCCGGCGGTCTCGGGGAGCAGATAGGTGCACAGCAGGCTGGCGGCCACCAGTGCGGTCACCATCAGGCCGACCGCGGAGCTGCCATAGCTGGCCAGCAGGGTACCGGCGATCAATGGCGGCGCGGCGCCCCCAACGATGCCCGCCACGTTGAGCGCCAGGGCCGTGCCGGTGTAGCGGTAGCGGGTAGCGAACAGTTCCGGGATAAGCGAGGCTGCAGGCCCAAATCCACTGGCGGCCACGGCATACAGCCCCAGCAGCGCCACCGTGAACCCGACGGTATCGCCAGAGCCGATCAGCGGCATTACCAGCGGCGACCAGAAAAGGCCCACTGCCCAGCCGACCAGCATGACGCGCCGGCGCCCGAAGCGATCGCACAGAATGGCAGAAAGTGCGACAAAACCGATGCAGACCAGCCCGCCCAGCACACCGATCAGCAAGACGAGGTTTCGCGAATACCCCAGGTGCAGTTGCGCGTAGGAAGGCAGGAAGGTGCTGGCCAGATACAGGCACCCGAAGGCCGCCAGCATGGCGCCCGCGGCCAGCACTATCTCACGGCGTTGCCGGCACAACACCGCCGCCAGCGGTGCCCGCGCGGCGGCGGTTGATTCCTGATCATCGGCCTGCGCCATCGCACGAGCGAATACCGGGGTCTCGTTGATCTCCAAGCGGACGTACAGGGCGAAGGCGATCAGTAGCGCGCTCAACAGAAAAGGGACACGCCAGCCCCACTGCAGAAACGCCGAACTGCTCTCTCCGATGGTGTAGTTCACCCCGAGAAAGGTCAGACCGCTCACCACAAGCGCAACACCGCCACCGAGCACGGTGAACATGCCGTAGTACCCGCGCTTGTGCGCTGGCGCGGACTCGATACTCAGCAGCGCCGAACCAGCCCATTCGCCGCCGACGGCAAAACCCTGAAGCAACCGTAAGGCGACCAGGATCAGCGGGGCGGACACCCCGATGGTTGCCGTGCTGGGCACCACCCCCACCGTCACCGTCGATAGGGCCATGATCAAAAGGGTGGCAACGAGAGTCTTCTTACGCCCCAGCCGGTCCCCAAAATGCCCGAAGACGGCCGCGCCGAGCGGCCGGGACAGAAACGCCGTGGCAAAAGTCCCCATCGATGCGATGGTCGCCAGGGCTGGACTGAGACCGGGGTAGAAGACCGCCGGAAAGACCAGCGCCGCAGCCGTGCCGTAAATGCAGAAGTCGTAGTACTCGACTGTTGAACCGACGACACAGGCGAGGGCGACCCGACTCATGGGTGTTGCTCCCGAGCTGGGGTCACCGGTCCCGCCGCCGGCCGTCGCGAGGCCAGCTGCATCCACAGTTGCGTACACAGCGACAACGATATGCCGCGACTAGGGGCTTAATCCGTTCTCACGCCGTGAGTTTACTGCCAACATGCTGGACGGTATGCGCCCGCGCCACCAGCTCGCGCCGCAGCTCGTCACGCATCCCGACCCGAAATGCCCTACCCTCCTTGTTAATTAGCTGCGCTCACCAAGATTCGAATCCCGGTCGATCAGCGGGTGTGCTCGCGCCCGATTCCACACCCGGGCGTCCGCCAACCGGCGGCTCGAGCCGCACCAAGCGCCACCCGCAAACTTCCCGACCCTCCGGAATTCCGTTGCCCCCTAGCCTGTTACGACTCGAATCCAAATGACGCGGGCGAGTCCGCCACCACACCGTCGGCGACACCCGACGCCGCATGATTCGCCGACCGACCAACCCACCTGTCAATCACAGTTGACAATGATGGAAAACGGTCTTATTCTCAGATTGTCAACCACATATGACGATCATCGGGTTCGCGGTGACCTCAACACGGCGATGCAGCCATTGGGCCCGAGTTCTTCGGTGTCGACAACACGGGCTCCGTTGAGCCAAACACCCCAGCCCGGAAAGGAGTGGGAAATGTTGAGAATTCGCACCCTGTCGGCGGGTGTCCTGTGCGCCCTGGGCCTCTCTTTTGCAGGGGTACTGGTGGGACCGGCCATCGCCTCCGCTGCCCCCGGGAACCTGGGGCCGATACACCCCGGCGGAGGACAAATCCACCCCGGCGCGAGTCTCGTGCACCCGGGCGAGGGCCCGCTGTGTCCCGGCGAAGGCCCGCTGCACCCGGGCGAAGGCCCGCTACGCCCTGGCGAAGGCCCGTGGCGACTGGGTGAAGGCCCCTGGCGCGAAGGCGAAGGACCCTGGCGCGAAGGCGAAGGCCAGTGGCGCGAGTTGTCGCCGCAGAACCACCCGATCTACCACTACGGCAATGACGTGACCCACCCCGTTTGGTCTGCCGCCCACCCGGTCTGGGCGCTTGCCCCCTAGTCCTTTGATCTAACTGGCACACTGCCCCCGGCCATCGCTTAATGGCCGGGGGCAGACCCCGTTGGCCGGCCGGGTGACCATCCCGACATAGGCCGCCAAGTCGGCAGGGCCGCAATGTTCGCCGGCAGCCGGCACATCACGAACCCGCCATCGGCACTATCCCGCGGCTGGAGGGCATGTTATCACATAGGCCTTGGGCGTGACTCGCAGCACACCGCTAACGCCGTTGCCCCCGTTGCCGGCCAGCTGCCCAAATGGCATGCCGGGCAGCGGGGCCCCGTGAGCGCCCTCAACAGCACCGGTTACCGGCGAGATCGGCAACGCCCGGGCCGCCGGGACAACCGACTGGTTTGCTTCGGCCCATGCCTGCGGCACCTTCAGTCCGCCAACCGACAGCGCCAGGCCTACGCCGCCCTGTGGCGCCCAACCCCCGATCCCCGCGGGACCTCCCCCGCCAACCATCGACACCGCGTTCCTAGCCGCGTGTTCGACCGCGGTTTCGGCAGCCTTGCTAGCCGAAGGAATGAAACCCTTGACGCTATCGCCCATGGTCTTGAAGATCGATGCGCCTGAGTTCGCCATCGACAAGTGGGTGTTTTCCATCCCCACGATGGTGCTGAGGTTCGACAAGGAAAAGCTCGAAGTAACGCTTTGAAGCAGCGACTTCGGTGCGGTCGCGGTCGACGCCCCTTGCGGAGCAGGCGCGGCGAGCTGTTGCAGGGCTTGGGGAACGTTGGACATCAGCTGGCCGGCCGCGGCGGAATCGATGGCCTGACCGACGGCGGCGGTCTGGTTGACGAGCCCACCAGCGTTGGCAACTTCCGGAGCCTCTTCAAACGGCGTCAGCGTCTCGGCTAGCATCGCGGCCGAACCCGCGTAGCCATACATCGCGGCGGCGTCCTGGGCCCACATCTCGCCGTACTCAGCCTCGGTAGTCGCGATCGCCGGGGTGTTCTGGCCGAAGATATTGGTTGCGATCAGCGTGACCAATTGAAGGCGGTTTTCGAGGATCAACGCCGGGGGCACCGTGGCCGCGAACGCGGACTCGTAGGCCACCGCCGCTCCCCTGGCCTGGTTGGCCGCGAGTTCGGCCTGCGTGGCGGTGGCACCGAGCCACGCGACATATGGCGCGGCGGCGGCCCCCATCAAACTTGCCGACGCGCCCACCCACTGCCCAAACGCCAGCCCCCAGATCACCGATTGGCAGGAGGACGCGGCGCTGTACAGATCGACGGCCACGCTGTCCCACGCCTCAGCGGCGACCAGGATCGAGCCCGAACCCGCGCCGGCGTACATCTTGGCGGAATTGATCTCCGGTGGTAGCGAACCGAAATCCATCAATGTCTGTCCCTCTCCTCGAATGTCGTCAGGTCAGGTCTATTGAGATGCCACGGCGTTGGCGGTTTCGGTGCTCAGGTACGAGGCGGCACTGGTCGCCAACGTGGCCGCGAAATGCTCGTGAATCGCGGCCGCCTTCGCGCTCACCATCTGGTACATCGCCGCATGCGTCGCAAACTGCGTCGCAAGCAGTTCGGAAACCTCATCGGCGGCCGGCGGCAACACCCCGGTCATTGGAGCGGCGGCGGCATTCCCGGCGCTCAATGCCGCTCCGATAGACCCCAAGGTGCCTGCCGCCGCAGCCAACGCTTCGGGTCGAGCCGTAACAGAAGACACGTGCTTACCTCCTCGTGGAGCCGGGTGTTGGCCCGGCGGTACGGGTTATCGCTGAGCCGGCGTTGGCTCCCGTCCTCCGCCACTGGATGGGGGTTGGCGGTAACGAACTGACGACAATGCTTGCCAACTTGCGGCGCCCGGAATAGGTACATTCCCCCCGAACAGTGCGGACCGAAGGTGCACAATGCACCCGCCCGTCGGGCCCGAGGTGAATTGTTCTCAATTCACCGTTGCGCGCGGTGCAAATTGCACACAGCTATCGAGTGGAAGGTCACACCAGGGGTTCGGCCGGCGCAACGAGGTTGCGCACCACGCAGGGGTCTATCAGGTCGACGAACAAGAATTCGGGGGTGTACCGGGCTGCCCCGTTGGCCACTAGCCCGCGGCGACGGCGGGGTCTACCAGCGCTCGCCAGGCGCCGCGATTGCAGCAACAGCCCACCCAGCAAAAGGAATTACGTCCCAGACGCTCAACTCAAACGCCAGGGCTCCGGCGTTGTTGATTAGCAGGCTTGTGAGCTGGGGGATTGTGGATTGAGGAGGTCTAGGCGGCGGTTGGCGGTCAAAGCGGTGATCCGGCAGGCTTCGGCGATGTTGTCGGCGCCGTTGAGGCGGTGCAGATTGATCGCGGTGTTGCGTAGCGTTGCTAGGACCTGTGCGCCGTTTCCGGTATGTGCCCTTTGACGGTCTTCGTCGAAGGTGACGTCGCGTATCCAGTGCAGGCTGTTCTCGATTCCCCAGTGTTGACGCATCCAGGTCATGATCGCGGTAGGGCGGGCGTGCTCGAACGGCAGGCTGCAGATGGCATAGACCACCTCCACGCTGCGCTGGTCGGTGGCGGTGATCAAGCGTTCACGAGTGATCCGGATGATTTGTTTTGCGTAGGGGAAGCCGATTCCTCGTGCAGCGGTGATGATTTGCAGGGTGCGGGTCTCGACACGGCCGTGGCCGCGGGAGTCGTCGGTAGCGGCTGCGGGCACCTCGGCCCAGGGCAGCGCGGTGATACGCGCAAATATTTTGGCTTGGTTGGACTTGACGATCATCAGGTAGTGCGACTTCAAGGTGGCGCAGATCAACTTCGCGGTGACGACCTGGGTATGCATCGCATCCACGGTGACCAGCCACCGCAAGCTACCCGGCAGCAGCGTGAGCAGGGCACGTGCGCAGGGAATTTCATTGCTTTTCTCGGCGACAGCGAGTTGACCGAGCACCAATCGGGCACGGTGGGCGAACACCGACACGAGATGCGTGGCTGTCGCTTTGGCGCGTAAAGCACCACGCAGCATCTTGCCGTCCAACGCGATCGGCACCAATCCACTGGGGTCGCTGCTGGCCACGTGTGCAGTGAAGTAACTGCCCATCCTGGCGTTGAGGTCGGCGGGGTCTAGCCGAGACAAAACAGCGCGGAAGGTCTTCTCACTGGGCCGCCGGAACCGGACCCCTAATTGGGCCAACACATCATCGGGAGCGGTGGCCGCCCATGTGGCAAAACCAGCATAGCCGCGCATCCCCGCGGCAGTGGCCAGAACCGCGATCGCCAACAAAGCCACCAGCGAATACCTCCGACCGCGTGGGTCCCTCGGGTCTGGCACCGAGGCCAACACATCGAGAAACTCCGATCCGATGAGCTCGCTGCGCTCACCAGGACTCCAGCAGTCGAACACCTCTGGAACCGACGACACAGGCAATACTGAAACGGTAGGCACGGGCAACTCCAGACCAACGACGAACAGTAACCAACTCGATCGTTCTCCAGATAGCCCGTGCCTACACTCCGGCCCCAATAGCGCGGCACCAAAGATCATCAACCCAGCTCACAAGCCTGCTAATCAACAACGCCGGAGCCCTGCTTCGGCGATGTTGTCGGCGCCGTTGAGGCGGTGCAGATTGATCGCGGTGTTGCGTAGCGTTGCTAGGACCTGTGCGCCGTTTCCGGTATGTGCCCTTTGACGGTCTTCGTC
Source organism: Mycobacterium pseudoshottsii JCM 15466 (assembly GCF_003584745.1). NCBI lineage: Bacteria > Bacillati > Actinomycetota > Actinomycetes > Mycobacteriales > Mycobacteriaceae > Mycobacterium > Mycobacterium pseudoshottsii. The sequence continues at coordinate 1,752,554 of NZ_AP018410.1, read as the reverse complement.
GAAGGTGACGTCGCGTATCCAGTGCAGGCTGTTCTCGATTCCCCAGTGTTGACGCATCCAGGTCATGATCGCGGTAGGGCGGGCGTGCTCGAACGGCAGGCTGCAAATGGCATAGACCACCTCCACGCTGCGCTGGTCGGTGGCGGTGATCAAGCGTTCACGAGTGATCCGGATGATTTGTTTTGCGTAGGGGAAGCCGATTCCTCGTGCAGCGGTGATGATTTGCGGGGTGCGGGTCTCGACACGGCCGTGGCCGCGGGAGTCGTCGGTAGCGGCTGCGGGCACCTCGGCCCAGGGCAGCGCGGTGATACGCGCAAATATTTTGGCTTGGTTGGACTTGACGATCATCAGGTAGTGCGACTTCAAGGTGGCGCAGATCAACTTCGCGGTGACGACCTGGGTATGCATCGCATCCACGGTGACCAGCCACCGCAAGCTACCCGGCAGCAGCGTGAGCAGGGCACGTACGCAGGGAATTTCATTGCTTTTCTCGGCGACAGCGAGTTGACCGAGCACCAATCGGGCACGGTGGGCGAACACCGACACGAGATGCGTGGCTGTCGCTTTGGCGCGTAAAGCACCACGCAGCATCTTGCCGTCCAACGCGATCGGCACCAATCCACTGGGGTCGCTGCTGGCCACGTGTGCAGTGAAGTAACTGCCCATCCTGGCGTTGAGGTCGGCGGGGTCTAGCCGAGACAAAACAGCGCGGAAGGTCTTCTCACTGGGCCGCCGGAACCGGACCCCTAATTGGGCCAACACATCATCGGGAGCGGTGGCCGCCCATGTGGCAAAACCAGCATAGCCGCGCATCCCCGCGGCAGTGGCCAGAACCGCGATCGCCAACAAAGCCATCAGCGAATACCTCCGACCGCGTGGGCCCCTCGGGTCTGGCACCGAGGCCAACACATCGAGAAACTCCGATCCGATGAGCTCGCTGCGCTCACCAGGACTCCAGCAGTCGAACACCTCTGGAACCGACGACACAGGCAATACTGAAACGGTAGGCACGGGCAACTCCAGACCAACGACGAACAGTAACCAACTCGATCGTTCTCCAGATAGCCCGTGCCTACACTCCGGCCCCAATAGCGCGGCACCAAAGATCATCAACCCAGCTCACAAGCCTGCTAATCAACAACGCCGGAGCCCTGGCAATTCCCCGGCCACCGCCTCCGGCCGCAACGGCACCACGGTGTCCTCGGCAGCTGTCTGTTCGGCACCATCTTGTTGATCCTGCGTTGGCGCCGACCGCTTCGATTCCGTTCCGGCCGGCGAAGAACGCAGCGGCGACGCGGGAATTCCGGTAGTACCGGTGGCCCGCGTTGCCTGAGGCTTCGATCCCGGTGCGGCCGCCGCGGCAATGCCGGGATCCGCCGTCGGCAAAACCGCCATTTGCGGTACCGGCGCTTCGACTTCCTCCGGCGCCGGAGCCGCTGCCTCGGGTTCTGGAGCCGCGGGGGCGGTCTCTCGGACCGGCGGGCCGGCGTTCACCGGCCCGGATTGACCACCACCGGCCGCCATCGCGGCGCGGGCGGCAGCCATGCCAGCGATCGGCATGGCCATGGCTCCCATCCCGGGAGTCGCCGCGCCGGCACTGGCGGCCATTCCGCCACCGCCACCGCCGACACCGCTACTCGCGCCATCGACGGCACCGCCCGGGGCCCCCATGGCACCGGAATCTGCGCCGCCCCCACCACTGGCGTAACCGCCCGCACCAACCAAACCGGCACCTCCGGCACCGCCACCAGCAACAACGCTGGAGCTGGCGTCACCACCAGCATTGGCGCCGGCGGTGTCGCTGCCCGCACCCGCGCCACCTTGGCTCCCAGGGCTCCCAGCGGCGCCGCCCACCATCCCGGACCCGCCGGCAAAGCCACTACCGGCACCGGCACCGCCCGCCAGGCCGGAGGCAAGCCCCGGCAAGCCCTTCAGCACGGATTGCCACGGCACCACTTACGCCGCCACCGCCGACACCCCGGAGTAGTACCCGGACATCGCCGCAACGTCGGCGGCCCACATCTCTTCGTAGATGGACTCGGCAGCCGCTATCGCCGGTGCGTTCTGACCGAACAGATTCGACATCACCAGCTGCACGAATGCATTGCGGTTGGCCGATATCGATGTCGGAAGCACCGTTGCGGCCTGCGCCGCCTCGAACATGCTTGCCACGGCCCGGGCGTTGCCCGCCGCTCCAGCCGATTGCGCCGCGGCCGCGGCCAACCAGCCCGCGTACGGCGCCGCCGCCGAGGCCATCGCCATCGCCGCCGAACCCTGCCAGGCCTGACCCGCCAACCCTGCGGTCACCGAAGCAAACGATTGCGCCGCGGTGCTCAGCTCCTCGGCAAGCCCCTGCCAGGCCGCGGCCGCCTCCAGCATCGGCGCTGTGCCAGCACCAATAAACATTCGCTGAGAATTGATCTCCGGTGGCAGCACAAAGAAACTCACGGCATCAATCCTCCCAGATCGCGGGGCAGTATTGCACTGCCTTTCGCGAACTCCCCAGCGACAACCCGCCAGCAGCAAACATTAGCAACAAGTGGTGCCAGTTATCCGACGGTTTACCTGACTTTCATAGGAATCCGCACCGGCACTCGACGGCAACCAGCTACGTCAATCGGCGGCAATCGCCGATGCCGCGACCCCGCGCTGACCCTGGCCGCTCATCACCGTGACCAGCAAGCCAGGCGCGACGCGGCCGCGCATCCTGGGGATGTCCACCAGGTTGACCCCCCGGCAGGTAGCCCCGCCGAAGCGCGACTATGTTGAAGGTCACTGTGACGGCCCACACGCCCGGTCCGTCACAGCAGCCCAGTCAGCCGCCCGGCCGCCGTGCTGGCGGCCCGTACGACGGATCATGGAGCGACTTGAACGCTTACATACCCATCCTGGTACTGGCGACGCTCGCCGCCGGCTTCGCCGTGGTCTCGGTTGTGATCGCAAGCCTGGTCGGACCGACCCGCTTCAACCGGTCGAAACTTGCCGCCTACGAATGCGGAATCGAACCCACCGAGGCGCAAGCCGGGGCCAGCGGCCGCGGAACAGCGAGCGGGCAGCGGTTCCCGATGAAGTATTACCTGACCGCAATGTTGTTTATCGTCTTCGACATCGAAATCGTGTTCCTCTATCCATGGGCAGTCAGCTTCGATGTACTGGGGACGTTTGCTCTAGTTGAGATGGCGATATTCATGCTCACGGTGTTCGTGGCGTACGCATACGTGTGGCGCCGCGGGGGCCTGACGTGGGATTGAGGTAGGTCGTGGGACTGGAAGAACAGCTACCCGGCGGAATCCTGTTGTCGACAGTCGAGAAAGTAGCGGGCTATGTCCGCAAGAACTCACTGTGGCCGGCAACGTTCGGGCTGGCATGCTGCGCAATCGAGATGATGGCAACCGCGGGGCCGAGGTTCGACATCGCCCGGTTTGGGATGGAGCGGTTTTCGGCGACGCCACGCCAAGCGGACCTGATGATTGTGGCGGGGCGGGTCAGCCAGAAGATGGCGCCGGTGCTGCGCCAGATCTACGACCAGATGGCCGAGCCGAAATGGGTTCTGGCCATGGGCGTGTGCGCATCGTCGGGCGGGATGTTCAACAACTACGCGATCGTGCAAGGCGTGGACCACGTTGTTCCGGTCGACATCTACCTGCCCGGCTGTCCACCCCGTCCGGAAATGCTGTTGCACGCAATCCTCAAGCTGCACGAGAAGATTCAGGAAATGCCGCTGGGCGTCAACCGGGAACGCGCCATCGCCGAAGCCGAAGAGGCGGCGATGTTGGCCAGGCCCACTATCGAGATGCGTGGATTGCTGCGATGAGCTCGCCAGACCAGAACCCATCAGACGCAGCGGGCCAAACCGGCTCCTCCAATGAAGAAGTGGTCGACGTGCGTCGCGGCATGTTCGGCGTCAAAGGCACCGGCGACACCTCCGGATACGGGCGACTGGTGCGCGAGATCGTGCTGCCGGGTAGTAGCCCCCGCCCGTACGGCTTCTACTTCGACGAGATCGCCGATCGCCTGGCCGAGGCGCTGAACCGCGACGGCGTCGAATTCGAGGATGCCATAGAGAAAGTCGTGGTCTATCGCAACGAGTTGACCCTGCACGTTCGCCGCGAGGCCCTACTGCGAGTCGCACAGTCCCTCCGCGACGAGCCGGAATTGCGCTTTGAGCTGTGCCTGGGAGTCAACGGGGTGCACTACCCGCATGAGACCGGCCGCGAACTACACGCGGTTTACCCGCTGCAATCGATCACCCACAACCGTCGCCTGCGGCTGGAAGTGTCTGCCCCCGACAGCGATCCGCATATCCCGTCGCTATACGCCGTCTACCCGACCAACGATTGGCACGAGCGCGAGACATACGACTTCTTCGGCATCATCTTCGACGGGCATCCCTCGCTGACGCGAATCGAGATGCCTGACGACTGGCAGGGGCACCCACAGCGCAAGGACTATCCACTCGGCGGCATCCCGGTCGAATACAAGGGCGCGCAGATACCCCCGCCCGACGAGCGAAGGGGTTACAACTGATGACGAAACAAGAAGAGAAATGACCGACACCGAAACCGTGCTGGTCGCGGGCGGACAGGACTGGAACGAGATCGTCGAGGCCGCCCGCGGCGCCGACCCCGGGGAACGCATCGTCGTCAACATGGGGCCCCAGCACCCTTCCACCCATGGGGTGCTTCGGCTGATCCTCGAGATCGAGGGTGAAACCGTCACCGAGGTCCGGTGCGGAATCGGCTACCTGCACACCGGAATCGAGAAGAACCTCGAATACCGGTACTGGACTCAGGGCGTCACCTTCGTGACCCGGATGGACTACCTGTCGCCGTTCTTCAACGAGACCGCCTACTGTCTGGGTGTCGAGAAACTCCTGGGCATCACCGACGAGATTCCCGAGCGGGTCAACGTCATCCGGGTGATGATGATGGAGCTCAACCGGATCTCCTCGCACTTGGTCGCATTGGCCACCGGCGGCATGGAATTGGGTGCCATGACACCGATGTTCGTCGGTTTCCGGGCCCGCGAGATCATTCTCAGCCTGTTCGAGTCGATCACCGGCCTGCGGATGAACAGCGCCTACATCCGGCCCGGCGGTGTGGCACAGAACCTGCCACCGGATGGGCCTACCGAGATCGCCAAAGCCATTGCAGATCTTCGCCAGCCGCTGCGCGAGATGGGGGATCTGCTCAACGAAAACGCCATCTGGAAGGCGCGCACCCAGGACGTCGGCTACCTGGATCTGGCCGGATGCATGGCCCTGGGCATCACCGGCCCGATCCTGCGATCCACGGGGCTGCCCCACGATCTGCGCAAGAGCGAGCCCTATTGCGGCTATGAGAACTACGAGTTCGACGTGATCACCGCTGACGGTTGCGATGCCTACGGCCGCTACATGATTCGTGTCAAAGAGATGTGGGAATCGATCAAGATCGTCGAGCAGTGTCTGGACAGGCTGCGGCCCGGGCCGACCATGATCGAGGACCGCAAACTGGCGTGGCCGGCCGATTTGAAGATGGGGCCCGACGGCATGGGCAACTCACCCGAACACATCGCCAAGATCATGGGTAGTTCGATGGAAGCCCTGATCCACCACTTCAAGCTGGTCACCGAGGGGATCCGGGTGCCGGCCGGTCAGGTGTATGTGGCCGTGGAATCACCGCGCGGCGAGCTCGGCGTGCACATGGTCAGCGATGGCGGCACCCGCCCCTACCGCGTGCACTACCGCGACCCCTCATTCACCAACCTGCAAGCGGTTGCAGCAATGTCCGAAGGCGGGATGGTTGCCGACTTGATTACCGCGGTCGCCAGCATCGATCCCGTGATGGGAGGGGTGGATCGGTGAACGCGCCACAGAGTCAGCCGGTATTCGTCCGGCTCGGACCGCCACCCGAGGAGCCCAACCAATTCACGGTTGAGGGCGCCCCGCAGGCCTACCCGCCGGATGCGCTGGCACGGCTGGAGATCGAAGCCAAGGAGATCATCGGCCGCTATCCCGACCAGCGCTCCGCGCTGCTGCCGTTGCTGCACCTGGTGCAGGGCGAGGACTCCTACCTGACCCCCGCGGGCCTGCAGTTCTGCGCAAATCAGTTGGGCCTGACCGGAGCCGAGGTTTCGGCGGTGGCCAGCTTCTACACCATGTATCGCCGTGGGCCGACCGGCGAATACCTGGTCGGCGTCTGCACCAACACCCTGTGCGCGGTGATGGGCGGCGACGCAATCTTTGAGACCCTCAAAGACCACCTCGGCGTCGGCAACGACGAGACCACCTCCGATGGCTCGGTCACCTTGGGGCACATCGAATGCAACGCGGCCTGCGACTACGCGCCGGTGGTGATGGTCAACTGGGAATTCTTTGACAACCAGACACCGGAATCGGCGCGCGAACTCGTTGACTCGCTGCGCTCGGGCGAACCGATCGCGCCTACCCGGGGCGCTCCGCTGTGCGGCTTCCGCCAGACATCGCGCATTCTGGCCGGCTTGCCCGACACCCGGCCCGACCAGGGCCAGGGCGGTGCGGGTGCCGCGACATTAGCCGGACTGCGGGTGGCGCAAGACAACGACATGCAGGCACCGCCGGCACCTGGAGGGCAGTGATGACTTCCCAGGCAACACCTTTGACGCCGGTCATCAGTCGTTACTGGGACGACCCCGAGTCGTGGACGCTGGCCACCTACCGTCGCCACGACGGGTACCGGGCGTTGGAGAAGGCCCTGGCCATGGGGCCCGACGCGGTGATCGGAACGGTGAAGGACTCGGGTCTGCGCGGACGCGGCGGCGCCGGCTTCTCCACCGGCACCAAGTGGTCGTTCATTCCGCAGGGCGATGCCGGTCCCGCGGCCAAGCCCCACTATTTGGTGGTCAACGCCGACGAGTCCGAACCCGGCACGTGCAAAGACATTCCGCTGATGCTGGCCACACCGCACGTGCTCGTCGAGGGCGTCATCATCGCCGCCTACGCGATCCGGGCCAGCCACGCGTTCATCTACGTGCGTGGCGAGGTGCTGCCGGTGTTGCGCCGCCTGCAGAACGCGGTGGCCGAGGCATACGCCGCGGGCCTGTTGGGCCGCAACATCAATGGCTCCGGATTCGATCTGGAACTGGTGGTCCACGCCGGCGCGGGTGCCTACATCTGCGGCGAGGAGACCGCGCTGCTGGATTCGCTCGAGGGCCGGCGCGGTCAGCCACGCCTGCGGCCCCCCTTCCCCGCGGTTGCCGGGCTCTACGGCTGCCCGACGGTGATCAACAACGTCGAAACGATCGCCAGCGTCCCGTCCATCATCCTCAACGGCGTCGACTGGTTCCGCTCGATGGGCAGCGAGAAGTCGCCCGGCTTCACCCTGTATTCGCTGTCCGGCCATGTCACCCGGCCCGGACAGTACGAGGCCCCGCTGGGGATTACCCTGCGCGAATTGCTCGACTACGCCGGCGGGATACGGGCCGGGCACCAACTGAAGTTCTGGACGCCGGGCGGATCGTCGACCCCATTGCTCACCGACGAGCACCTCGATGTGCCGCTGGACTACGAGGGCGTCGGCGGCGTGGGGTCCATGCTGGGCACCAAAGCGTTGGAGATCTTCGACGAGACCACCTGTGTGGTCCGTGCGGTGCGGCGCTGGACCGAGTTCTACAAGCACGAATCATGCGGCAAATGCACCCCGTGCCGAGAAGGCACGTTCTGGCTGGACAAGATCTACGCGCGCCTCGAAACGGGCAAGGGCACCCGCGAGGATATCGACAAGTTGCTCGACATCTCGGATTCCATCTTGGGAAAGTCGTTCTGCGCCCTGGGTGACGGAGCTGCCAGCCCGGCGATGTCCTCGATCAAGCACTTCCAAGACGAGTACATCGCCCACGTCGAACAGGGCGGTTGCCCCTTCGATCCCCGGGACTCCATGCTCACAGCAGGCCGGAATACCGCGAAAGGGACTGGGCCACAATGACAAGTGCGGCCAATACCAAGACCGGCGACGGGGTGAGCCAGCCGGAGCTGGTGACGCTGACTATCGACGGTGCCGAAATCAGCGTTCCCAAAGGAACTTTGGTTATTCGGGCCGCCGAGCTCATGGGTATACAGATCCCACGGTTCTGTGATCACCCGCTGCTCGAGCCGGTCGGCGCGTGTCGGCAATGCCTGGTCGAGGTGGAGGGGCAGCGCAAGCCGTTGGCGTCGTGCACCACCGTCGCCACCGACGACATGGTGGTTCGCACCCAGCTCACGTCCGAGGCCGCCGACAAGGCACAGCACGGCGTGATGGAATTGCTGCTGATCAACCACCCCTTGGACTGCCCGATGTGCGACAAGGGTGGTGAATGCCCGCTGCAGAACCAGGCCATGTCCAACGGGCAGCCCGAGTCGCGGTTCACCGACGTCAAGCGCACCTTCGCCAAGCCGATCAACATCTCCGCGCAGGTGTTGCTGGACCGCGAACGCTGCATCCTGTGCGCCCGGTGCACCCGGTTCTCCAACCAGATTGCCGGGGACCCGTTCATCGACATGCAGGAGCGCGGCGCCCTGCAGCAAGTCGGCATCTATGCCGACGAACCGTTCGACTCCTACTTCTCGGGCAACACCGTGCAGATCTGCCCGGTGGGTGCGCTGACCGGGACCGCCTACCGGTTCCGGGCGCGCCCATTCGATCTGGTCTCGAGCCCCAGCGTCTGCGAGCACTGCGCATCGGGGTGTGCGCAACGCACCGACCATCGCCGCGGCGAAGTGCTGCGCCGGCTCGCCGGTGATGACCCTGAAGTCAACGAAGAGTGGAACTGCGACAAGGGCCGCTGGGCGTTCACCTACGCGACCCAGCCGGACGTCATCACCACTCCCCTGATCCGCGACACCGACGGCAACCTGGTCCCGGCATCGTGGTCGCACGCCATCGTGGCAGCGGCCCGGGGCCTGCAGGAAGCCCGCGGCCGCACCGGTGTGCTGGTCGGCGGCCGGGCCACCTGGGAGGATGCCTACGCCTACGCCAAGTTCGCGCGAATCACCCTGGACAGCAATGACATCGACTTCCGGGCCCGGCCGCACTCGGCCGAGGAGGCCGACTTCCTGGCCGCACGTATCGCGGGACGGCCGGTAACCGTCAGCTACGCCGACCTGGAATCCGCGCCGGTGGTGTTGCTGGTCGGGTTCGAGCCGGAAGACGAGTCGCCGATCGTGTTCTTGCGGCTGCGTAAGGCGGCGCGCAAAAACGGTCTTCCCGTTTACGCTCTCGCCCCGTTCGCCACCCGCGGCCTGCAGAAGATGTCGGGCCGGCTGATCAAGACCACTCCCGGCGCCGAGCCCGCGGCGCTGGACGCCCTGGCCACCGGCGAGCTAGGTGACCTGCTGGCGACGCCGGGCGCGGTCATCATGGTCGGCGAGCGCATGGCCACGGTGCCCGGTGGATTGTCCGCCGCGGCACGGTTGGCCGACAGCACCGGCGCCCGGCTGGCCTGGGTACCACGGCGGGCCGGGGAACGTGGCGCGCTGGAAGCCGGCGCGCTGCCCACGCTGCTGCCCGGCGGCCGTCCGCTGGCCGATGACACCGCCCGCTCGCAGGTTCGTGCGGCGTGGCACGTTTCCGACTTGCCGACCGCCCCTGGACGTGACGCGGCCGGCATCCTGGCCGCCGCCACCGACGGGGACCTGGACGCCCTCCTGGTGGGAGGCTTGGAGCCCGACGACTTCGCGGACCCTGACGCGGTGCTGGCCGCGCTGGACGCCGCCGGGTTCGTGGTCAGCCTGGAACTGCGGCACAGCCCCGTCACCGAGCGCGCCGACGTGGTGTTCCCGGTCGCGCCGACCACGCAGAAGTCCGGAGCGTTCGTCAACTGGGAGGGCCGCTACCGGGAATTCGAACCGTCGCTGCGGGGCAGCACCCAGCAAGCCGGCCAGTCAGATCACCGGGTCCTCGACGCGCTGGCCGATGAGATGGGCGTCTATCTAGGGATGTCGTCGGTCGAGTCGGCGCGCGAAGAGCTCGCGGCGCTGGGCAACTGGGATGGCAAGCACGCCGCCAGCCCCCATGTCACTGCCGCCGGTGCGGCCCAACCCGCGGCGGGTGAGGCCATCCTGACGGGCTGGCGGATGCTGCTCGACGCGGGGCGGTTGCAGGACGGCGAACCCCATCTGTCCGGCACCGCACGCCCACCGGTGGTGCGTCTGGCGGCAGAAACTGCCGCCGAGATCGGCGCCGCCGACGGCGACGCGGTGACCGTCAGCTCGTCACGTGGCTCGATCACCTTGCCGCTGAACATCACTGACATGCCCGAACGGGTGGTGTGGCTGCCCCTCAACTCGCCTGGTTCGGCGGTGTATCGCCAGCTGGGCGCGGGGATCGGCAGCGTCGTACGAATCGGCGCCGGCTCATGGCCCGCACCAGCGACGATGCAGAGCGAAGCGATGAACAGGAGTGGCGCCCATGACCGATTTCGGACATGACGTCTGGTGGCTGGTCGTCGCCAAGGCGATCGCCATCTTCGTGTTTCTCATGCTGACGGTGCTGGTGGCGATCTTGGCCGAACGCAAGTTGCTGGGCCGGATGCAATTGCGCCCCGGCCCAAACCGGGTGGGGCCCAAGGGCTCGCTGCAAAGCCTGGCCGACGGAATCAAGCTGGCGCTCAAAGAGAGCATCACCCCCGGCGGCATCGATCGATTCGTTTACTTTGTCGCCCCGATCATCTCGGTGATTCCCGCGTTCACCGCGTTCGCGTTCATCCCGTTCGGTCCGGTGGTGTCGGTGTTCGGGCATCGCACGCCGCTGCAGTTGACCGATCTGCCGGTGGCGGTGCTGTTCATCCTGGGCCTGTCGGCGATCGGGGTGTACGGCATCGTGCTCGGCGGCTGGGCATCCGGATCCACCTACCCGCTGCTGGGTGGGGTGCGTTCGACCGCACAGGTCATCTCCTACGAGGTGGCCATGGGGCTGTCGTTCGCGGCCGTGTTCCTCTATGCCGGCAGCATGTCGACCTCGCAGATCATCGCCGCACAGGATCGCGTCTGGTACATCTTCCTGCTGCTACCGTCGTTCGTGATCTACCTCATCTCGATGGTGGGCGAGACCAACCGGGCCCCCTTCGACCTGCCCGAGGCCGAGGGTGAGCTGGTGGCCGGTTTCCACACCGAGTACTCGTCGCTGAAGTTCGCGATGTTCATGCTCGCCGAATACGTCAACATGACAACGGTTTCGGCGCTGGCGGCCACGTTGTTCCTGGGCGGCTGGCACGCGCCATGGCCGTTGAACCTGTGGCACGGGGCCAACGCGGGCTGGTGGCCGGTGCTTTGGTTCACCGCCAAGGTGTGGGGATTTTTGTTCATGTACTTCTGGCTGCGCGCCACGCTCCCTCGGCTGCGCTACGACCAGTTCATGGCGCTGGGCTGGAAGCTGCTGATTCCCGTCTCGCTGGTGTGGGTGCTGATCGCGGCGGTGATCCGGACCCTGCGCAACCAGGGCTACCAATACTGGACACCGGCGCTGGTGGTCAGCAGCATCGTCGTGGCCGCAATCCTGGTGATGTCGCTACGAAAACCGTTCAGCACGCCCAACGCCGTGACAAAGGCCCGGCGGCGCGGCAAACAGCCGGCCGCCGGCCCCGACGAGCAAGGCGCCTTGGAACCGCTGTTCCCGACGCCGCCGCTGCCCATGAAGCCGCTGGCTCAGCCAGTTGGTGCGAGCAAGGAGAACGCCCGTGGCTAAATTCCTGGACTCCATTGCCGGATTCGGCGTGACCTTCGGGTCGATGTTCAAAAAGACGGTCACCGAGGAGTACCCGGAGAAGCCGGGTCCGGTAGCTCCCCGGTATCACGGCCGCCATCAGCTCAACCGCTACCCCGACGGCCTGGAGAAATGTATCGGTTGCGAGTTGTGCGCCTGGGCCTGCCCGGCTGACGCGATCTACGTCGAGGGCGCGGACAACACCGACGAGCAACGGTTTTCCCCGGGTGAACGCTACGGCCGGGTGTATCAGATCAACTACCTGCGCTGCATCGGTTGCGGTCTGTGCATCGAGGCTTGTCCGACCCGGGCGCTGACCATGACCAATGACTACGAGTTGGCCGACGACAACCGTGCCGACCTGATCTATGAGAAGGACCGGCTGCTGGCCCCGCTGCAGCCCGAGATGACCGCGCCGCCGCATCCCAGGGCTGCCGGCGCCACCGACAAGGACTACTACCTGGGCAACGTGACCGCCGAAGGCTTGCGCGAAACACAGAAAACCGGAGAGTCGCGGTGACTTCGACCCTGGCTTCCAGTCTGGCCGCGGACACCATCACCGTTACCTCGACCGGTGAGGCGGTGACCTTCTGGATTCTGGGTGCGCTGGCGCTGGTCGGCGCGCTCGGGGTGGTGATGGCCGTCAATGCCGTGTACTCGGCGATGTTCTTGGCGATGACGATAATCATTTTGGCCGTGTTCTACATGATCCAGGACGCGCTGTTCCTGGGGGTGGTCCAGGTCGTCGTCTACACCGGCGCGGTGATGATGCTGTTCTTGTTCGTGCTGATGCTCATCGGTGTGGACTCCGCGGAGTCGCTCAAAGAGACGCTGCGCGGGCAGCGGGTCGCCGCGCTGGTGATCGGGGTCGGATTCGGTGTCCTGTTGATCGCCGCCATCGGCAATGTGGCGGCCGGAGGCTTCGCGGGGTTGACGGCCGCCAACGCCAACGGCAACGTCGAGGGCTTGGCGGCGCTAATCTTCTCGCGCTACCTGTGGGCCTTCGAGTTGACCAGCGCACTGCTGATCACCGCGGCCATCGGCGCGATGGCGCTGGCCCACCGGGAGCGCTTCGAGCGCCGCAAGTCCCAACGCGAACTCTCCCAGGAGCGCTTCCGCCCCGGCGGTCACCCCACACCGCTGCCGAACCCCGGCGTCTACGCACGCCACAACGCGGTCGATGTGGCCGCGCTGCTGCCCGACGGCTCCTACTCCGAGTTGTCGGTCCCGGGGATCCTGCAGACCCGCGGGGCGGATGGACTCCAGACGCCTTCGCCCGAGGCCATCACAGGTGGTGCGTCATGAATCCCGCCAACTATCTGTATCTTTCGGCGCTGCTGTTCACCATTGGCGCCTCCGGGGTGTTGTTGCGCCGCAATGCGATAGTCATGTTCATGTGTGTCGAGCTGATGCTCAACGCCGTCAACCTCGCGTTTGTCACGTTCGCCCGAATGCACGGGCATCTGGACGGACAAATGATCGCGTTCTTCACGATGGTGGTCGCAGCCTGCGAAGTCGTCGTCGGTCTGGCCATCATCATGACGATTTTCCGTACCCGCAAATCGGCGTCGGTCGACGACGCGAACCTACTCAAAGGCTGATAGCGCCACAGTGACGAACTTTCTGGGGACTCAACACACCTGGCTGCTGGTGGCGCTGCCGCTGGCGGGTGCCGCGATCTTGCTGTTCGGCGGTAGGCGGACCGACGCGTGGGGACACTGGTTGGGTTGTGCGGCGGCCCTTGCCTCATTCGGCGTTGGCGCGACCATGCTCGCCGACCTCGTGGGGCGCTCCGCCGACGATCGGCTCATCCACCAAACGGTCTTCACCTGGATGCCGGTGAGCCAGCTGCAGGTGGACTTCGGACTGCAAATCGATCAGCTGTCCATTTGCTTCGTGCTGCTGATCACCGGAGTCGGATCGCTGATCCACATCTACTCGGTCGCCTACATGGCCGAAGACCCCGATCGCCGTAGGTTCTTCGGCTACCTCAACCTGTTCTTGGCCTCGATGCTGCTGCTGGTGGTCGCCGACAACTACGTGTTGCTCTACGTCGGGTGGGAAGGCGTGGGCCTGGCGTCCTACCTGCTGATCGGCTTCTGGTACCACAAGCCGTCGGCCGCCACGGCGGCCAAGAAGGCGTTCGTGATGAACCGGGTTGGCGACGCCGGGCTGGCTTTGGGCATGTTCGTCATGTTCAGCACCTTCGGCACGCTGTCCTACGCCGGGGTCTTTGCCGGTGCGCCGGCCGCCAGCCGGGGAGCGCTGACCGCGATGGGTTTGCTGCTGCTGCTGGGGGCGTGCGCCAAGTCCGCCCAGGTGCCGCTGCAGGCCTGGTTGGGCGACGCGATGGAGGGCCCCACCCCGGTATCCGCCCTGATCCACGCCGCCACCATGGTGACCGCCGGGGTGTACCTGATCGTGCGGTCCAACCCGCTCTACAACCTGGCGCCGGACGCACAGCTGGCCGTGGTCGTGGTGGGTACCGTCACGCTGCTGCTGGGGGCGGTCATCGGGTGCGCCAAGGACGACATCAAACGCGCGCTGGCCGCCTCAACGATGAGCCAGGTCGGCTACATGGTGCTGGCCGCCGGCCTGGGCCCGGCCGGCTACGCGTTCGCGATCATGCACCTGCTCACCCACGGTTTCTTCAAGGCCGGACTGTTCCTGGGATCCGGATCGGTCATCCACGCGATGCATGAGGAACAGGACATGCGCCGGTACGGGGGGCTGCGCGCCGCCCTGCCCGTCACCTTCGTCACCTTCGGGCTGGGCTACCTGGCGATCATCGGTGTGCCACCCTTCGCGGGCTTCTTCTCCAAGGACGCGATCATCGAGGCAGCGCTGGGCGCCGGCGACACCCGCGGCTATGTGCTCGGCGGCGCGGCCCTGCTGGGAGCGGGGGTCACCGCGTTCTACATGACCCGGGTGATGCTGATGACCTTCTTCGGTGAGAAGCGGTGGGCGCCGGGAGCCCACCCGCACGAGGCTCCGGCCCTGATGACCTGGCCGATGATCCTGCTGGCCTTCGGCTCCGTCTTCTCCGGTGGTCTGCTGGCGATGGGCGGCACGCTGCAGCGTTGGCTCGAGCCCGTCGTCGGAGCCCATGAGGAAGCCACCCATGCGCTCCCGACCTGGGTCAGCACCACGGTGGCGCTCGGTGTCGTCGCCGTCGGTATCGCGGTCGCCTACCGGATGTACGGCACCGCTGCCATCCCCCGGGTGGCCCCCGTCCGGGTTTCGGTGCTGACGACGGCCGCGCGCGCCGACATGTATGCCGATGCCTTCAACGAGGAGGTGTTCATGCGCCCTGGCGCGCAACTGACCGACGCGGTGGTCGAGGTCGACAACGCGGGTGTGGACGGCTCGGTCAACGCTTTGGCCGGATTGGTGAGCATGACGTCGAATCGGTTGCGACGAATGCAAACCGGCTTCGCCCGCAACTACGCGTTGTCGATGCTGGCCGGTGCAGTCCTGGTGGCCGCGGTGCTCTTGGCGGTGCAGCTGTGGTGAACTCACACGTACCGTGGCTGACGCTGCTGTGGCTGGTCCCGCTGGCCGCTTCGGTGCTCATCATCATGCTGCCCCCGGGGCTGCGCCAGCTCGCCAAGTGGACCGGCCTGATCGCCAGCGTCGTGACGCTGGCGGTGTCGGTTGTCGTCGCTACCGGGTTCAAGCCGAGCGGCGAGCACTACCAGTTCGTCGAAAACCGTTCCTGGATCCCGGCGTTCGGCGCCAGCTACACGCTCGGGGTGGATGGCATCGCGGTGGTGCTGGTGCTGCTGACCACGGTGCTGATCCCGCTGCTGCAGATCGCCGGCTGGAATGACGGCGGCGAACGCACCAGGGGTGTGCACGCCTACGTCGCGTTGACGCTGGCCATCGAGTCGATGGTGCTGATCTCGGTGGTCGCGCTGGACGTCTTGCTGTTCTACGTGTTCTTCGAGGCCATGCTCATTCCGATGTACTTCCTCATCGGGGTTTTCGGGCAGGGCCGCGCGCGCTCCGGGGCCGCGGTGAAGTTCCTGCTGTACAACCTGTTCGGCGGGCTGATCATGCTGGCAGCGGTCATCGGGCTCTATGTGGTGACCGCCCAAAACGGGTCTGGAACTTTCGACTTCCGCGACATCGTGGCCGGCGTGCAGGGCGGGCATTACGGCGAACATCCGGCGGTCTTCAAAGCCTTGTTCCTCGGATTCATGTTTGCGTTCGCCATCAAGGCCCCGCTGTGGCCCTTCCACCGCTGGTTGCCCGATGCGGCGGTGGAGTCCACGCCGGCGACCGCGGTGCTGATGATGGCGGTGATGGACAAGGTCGGCACGTTCGGCATGCTGCGCTATTGCCTGCAGCTGTTCCCGGACGCCTCAACCTATTTCCGCCCGTTGATCGTGACGCTGGCCATCATCGGCGTGATCTACGGCGCAGTCGTGGCGATCGGTCAGACCGACATCATGCGACTGATCGCCTACACGTCGATCTCGCACTTCGGGTTCATCATCGCGGGGATCTTCGTGATGACCACCCAGGGCCAGAGCGGTTCGACGCTGTACATGCTCAACCACGGACTGTCGACGGCCGCGGTCTTCCTGATCGCCGGCTTCCTGATCTCGCGCCACGGCAGCCGGGCGATCGCCGACTACGGCGGTGTGCAGAAGGTGGCTCCGGTGCTGGCCGGCACCTTCCTGGTTTCGGCCATGGCCACCCTGTCCTTGCCCGGCCTGGCCCCATTCATCAGTGAATTCCTGGTCCTGCTTGGCACTTTCAACCGCTACTGGCTGGCCGCAGCCTTTGGCGTCACCGCGCTGGTGCTTTCCGCCATCTACATGTTGTGGCTGTACCAACGCGTGATGACCGGACCGCTGGCCAAGGACAACGAGCGCATCGGTGACCTGGTGCCACGCGAAATGATCGTGGTCGCGCCGCTGATCGCGATGCTGCTGATCCTCGGGGTCTATCCCAAACCCGTGCTCGATGTCATCAACCCGGCGGTCGAGCACACCATGAGCACCATCGGCCAGCACGATCCCGCGCCCAAGGTGCCACACCCGGCTTCGGGCGTGAGCGCCCCCCGGACAGCCGAAGGACCACACGAATGATTTTGCCCAGCCCAAGCATCGAATACTTCCTGCTGTGTCCGATGCTCATCGTTTTCGGCATCGCCGTCGTCGGCGTGCTGGCCGAGGCGTTCCTGCCGCGCCGGCTGCGATACGGCGCGCAGGTGACACTGGCCCTGAGCGGGTTGGTGGCCGCATTCGTCGCGGTCATCGTGGTGGCCCGGTCGATTCCGGTGACTGGCCGCCGCGCCGTGCTCGGGTCGATGGCAGTGGATCGGCCAACGCTGTTCTTGCAGGGCACGGTGTTGCTGGTGGCGGTGATGGCGGTCATCTTCATCGCTGAACGCAGCGCCCACCGGGTGGCCGCCCAGACCAAGACGGCGGTCGCCGCGGGCAGCGGCGGACTCGACTCCTTCACGCCGCAGGCTTCGGCCGTGCCCGGCAGCGACGCCGAACGCGAGGCGCAACGTGCGGGGGCAGCGCAAACCGAAATCTTCCCGCTGCTCACGCTTTCCGTCGGCGGCATGATGGTATTTCCCGCGGCCAACGACCTGTTGACCATGTTTGTCGCGCTCGAAGTGCTCTCCCTGCCGCTGTATCTGATGTGCGGACTGGCGCGACACCGCCGGTTGCTGTCGCAGGAATCGGCGCTGAAGTACTTCCTGCTGGGCGCGTTCTCTTCGGCATTCTTTCTCTATGGTGTCGCGTTGCTCTATGGCGCTACCGGCTCGCTGACCCTGACCGGTATCCGGGATTCGCTGGCGGCACGCAGCGATATGTCCATGGCCTTGGTGGGCGTCGGTCTGCTGTCGGTCGGTCTGCTGTTCAAGGTTGGCGCCGTCCCCTTCCACTCGTGGATTCCCGATGTGTACCAAGGCGCACCCACGCCGATCACCGGGTTCATGGCGGCGGCCACCAAGGTTGCCGCTTTCGGCGCCCTACTTCGGGTGGTCTACGTGGCGCTGCCCCCGCTGCACGATCAGTGGCGGCCGGTGCTGTGGGCGATTTCGATATTGACCATGGCGGTTGGCACCATCACCGCGGTGAACCAGACCAATGTCAAACGGATGCTTGCCTATTCGTCGGTCGCACACGTCGGCTTCATCCTGACCGGCGTGATCGCCGACAACTCGGCGGGTCTGTCGGCGACGCTGTTCTACCTGGTTGCCTACAGCTTCAGCACGGTGGGCGCATTCGCCATCGTCGGCTTGGTCCGCGACGCGGACGGGGTCGAGGACGCCAACCTGTCCCATTGGGCGGGGCTGGGTCAGCGCTCCCCGATTGTGGGCGTGATGCTGTCGATGTTCCTGCTGGCCTTCGCCGGCATCCCGCTGACGAGCGGGTTCATCAGCAAGTTCTCCGTGTTCAAGGCCGCCGCCGAGGGCGGTGCGGCTCCGTTGGTGGTCATCGGTGTCATCTCCAGCGGAGTGGCCGCCTACTTCTACGTCCGGGTGATCGTGTTGATGTTCTTCACCGAAGAGTCCAGCGACACACCGCAAGTGGTGGCGCCCGGCATCTTGAGCAAGGCGGCGATCGCGGTTTGTGCGGCGGTCACTGTGCTGCTGGGGATCCTGCCGCAACCGGTGCTCGACCTCGCCAACCAGGCCGCCCACTTGCTGCACTGAACCAGCTGTGGGGTGACCCGGCTGGTGACTCACGGGGGTAATCGCCCCTACCAGCGGGCTAGAGGTGGAAGAACCCCGACTGGTTGTCCATGGTGTTGAAGAAGCCCGAAGTGAAGGCTCCTGAGCTGAAGACGCCCGAGGTGAACGAAATGGTGATGAACGGCGCCACGTACACATAACCGTTGTCACCGGAGTTTGCGATACCGATGTTCAGAAAGCCGTTGTTGAACAGCCCCCTGTTGAGGCCGCCCCCGGAGTTACCGATGCCCGCGGTGCCGGGGCCCATGTTGAAAAAGCCCGATGTCCCCTGGTTGAAATGAATGAGGATCGGCGGCGCCCGCGGCGGAAGCGTCTTGGTGGTTTCGTACTGGGCGTTTTGGATACCGGAGGTATCGACACCGGAGTTGTTGAAGCCGGAGAGTCCGGCACCGGTATTGCCGAAGCCCGAGTTCGGGCCAGCCTGGGTGGCGGAGCTCGCGATGGACGTGTTCAGGTTGCCCGAATTGAACAGACCGGTATTGATGTCCCCCGAATTCCCCCATCCGGTGTTGGTGCTGCCCGAGTTGAAGTCACCGGTGTTGACGTCGCCAGCGTTGAAGCTGCCGGTGTTCGACAGGCCCGAGTTTCCGAAGCCGAAGTTGCCGCCGCCACCGTTGCCGAAACCGAAATTGCCGCCTCCCGCGTTCCAGGCGCCGAAGTTGGCGGCACCAGCGTTCTGAACGCCCGTATTGACGCTGCCGGAATTTTCGAATCCCGTGTTGGTATCACCGGAGTTCAAGAAGCCGTAGTTACCGTTGCCCGAGTTGAAGAAGCCCACGTTGTGGTCACCAGAGTTGAAGAACCCGATGTTGTTGCTTCCCGAGTTGCCAAAACCCGTGTTGGCGAGTCCGGTGTTCAACGCGCCAATGCCCATCTGGTTGTCGCCGGTGAGCCCAAAGCCAATGTTGTTGTTACCGGTGTTGGCAAACCCCACGTTGCCATCTCCGAGATTGGCGAAACCAAAGTTGTTGCTGCCAAGGTTGGCAAAGCCGCGGTTGGTGTCGCCGATATTTCCGCTGCCGATGTTACTGCTGCCGGTATTACCGTTGCCGAAGTTGTGACTGCCGAGGTTGCCACTGCCGACATTACTGTCACTGCCGACCGATGAGAGCACCCCGTTTCCGCTACCCAGATTCGAATTGCCGTAGTTGCCGCTGCCCAGGTTTCCGTCGCCGTAGTTGCCACTGCCGACGTTGGAGCCGCCGGTGTTTCCGCTCCCGAGGTTGAGGTTGCCGATGTTGCCGCTGCCCAGGTTGTTATCCCCGGTGTTGCCGTTGCCCAGGTTGAAGTCGCCAATATTGCCCAGCCCCAGGTTGAAAGCGGGAATTGCCGATGCGGCGGCCTGTAGCTGAGCTACCCCCGGTAGGCCCGAGATCCATTGCTGTAGCCCCGCCTCCCAGGACGGCAATGCTGCCGCTTCCGCCGACGCCCCACCGTGATAGCCCACCATCGCCGCCACATCCGCGGCCCACATCTGCTCATAGGCGCCTTCGGTCGCAGCGATCGCCGGCGCATTCTGCCCAAACAGATTCGACATCACCAACTGCACAAACACATTGCGATTGGCCGCCACCGCCACCGGATGCACCATCGCCGAGCGCGATCCCTCAAAAACCTCGGCAACCGCCCTGGCCTGGGCCGAAGCCCCCACCGCACGCGCCGCCGCCGCGCTCAACCAACCCGTATAGGGCGCCGCCGCAGCCGCCGCACCCTGCCAGACCTGACCGGCCAGCCCCGAAGTCACCGACTCAAACGACCGCGCCGCGGTCCCCAATTCCTCAGCCAGCCCACCCCAGGCCACCGCGGCATCCAGCATCGGCGCAGCCCCAGCACCGGCAAACATTCGCACCGAATTGATCTCCGGCGGCAGCAGCAAGAAGCTCATCACTCAGTCCTTCCGTGAACCACACCAAGCGTCTGTCCGCGGCGGTTCGCCATGACACGTGGCCATGCGCTCCGCTCGACCAGTAGCAATAGACTGTAGGCAAAACTTGCCGCTTTGCCAGCGATTCTGTCAAATTCCGTCGGTTTCTGGGCAATTGCACGAGAAATTGCTCGAATTCGGCTGCCGATCGTGCACACAATTCCAGAATGCTATTTCAATTTATCGCGCGCATTGGCACGGCCCCCGAAATATCCCGCCCCGCATGGCCGGCCCGACGTTGTGGCGGCGGCCGTCGATGCACCGGCTCCTACCAAACCGCCCCGCCACCCTCACCGCGGCACCAAGCGACATGGGCATGGGCATGGGCATGGGCACTCATGGGCACTGCAGCTTCACCAGTGCGGGCTTCCCGAGACCCACGCTAGCTGAGTGGAAATCCCCGGCATTGCGGTTGCCCACGCTTCTAGAACCCGCGTTGTTATCGCCGGAATTCTCATAGCCCGCATTCTCCGCGCCACCGTTGCTTAAGCCGGGTCGCCATCTCCCGGTTTGAAGAAGCCCACATTTGGATCTCCGGAGTGGAAAATGCAATATTGCTGTTACCCGGATTACCGAAACCCATATTTCTGCCGCCGGTGTTCAGTTAACCAATAAAATTCAAGGGCCAATGTTTTCGCCGCCGAGGTTCCATTCGCCAGTGTTTGCCCGAGCCGGCGTTGACGGTGGGCAACGTGAACAGCGCCCGCTTCGACCGTGTGCACGGCCACGCGCCTCATGAGCAACCGACTAGGCAGCGCAGATTGCTGGGCGCCACCAGGCGTGACCAATGGCTGGCGCGGAGCCGCCGGACGGATCTTCCGATACGGGAGCCCCTAGGACTGCCCGAAGAAGCCCGCCGTGTTGTCGGTTTCGTTGAACGCTCCTGATGAGCTATCACCCGAGTTGGCAAGGCCGGAGCTGCCGTCGCCGGAGTGCCCGAAGCCCGAACTACCCGAACCCGTCACATTGAAGCCCGTGTTGAACGAGCCGGTATTCCCGACTCCGGTGTTGAATCCGGTCCCGGCATTGTTGAAGCCGACCTGATACTCACCCGTGTTCCCGAAGCCCGAACCGACGCTGAAGAAGCCCGTGTTCATGTTCTGGAAGCCGGATACGCCGCCGCCGAACATCGCATCGTTGGTGTTATTGAAGCCGGACACGTTGTCGCCGGTGTTCCCGAAGCCTGACTGGGTGGCACCGGCTGGGGTGTCGGCGCTGCCCACGGTGGTGTTGAAATCACCCGAGTTGAGGAAGCCGGTGTTGACGCTGCCGGCGTTGCCGCCGCCAGTGTTGAGGTCACCCGAGTTGAAGAATCCCGTGTTCCCACCGATGAACGTGGCTGAGCCCCCGGAATTGAAGAAACCGGTGTTGCTGTAGCCGGCGTTACCGGAGCCCATGTTGGAACCACCGGCATTGCTATCACCCACATTGCTGGAGCCCGCGTTGTTGAAACCGAGGTTGTTGGCGCCCGCGTTACCGAAACCGGTGTTGAGCCCGCCTGAATTCCAGAAGCCGGAGTTCACGCCGCCGGAGTTGCCAAAACCGGTGTTGCCGTCCCCGGAGTTGAACACCCCGACGTTGCCGCTGCCGGAGTTGAAGAATCCGATGTTGTTGTCACCGGAGTTGCCGAAACCGAAATTCCCGGTGCCCGCGTTCAACGAACCGATGCCAGGGCTCCGGCGTTGTTGATTAGCAGGCTTGTGAGCTGGGTTGATGATCTTTGGTGCCGCGCTATTGGGGCCGGAGTGTAGGCACGGGCTATCTGGAGAACGATCGAGTTGGTTACTGTTCGTCGTTGGTCTGGAGTTGCCCGTGCCTACCGTTTCAGTATTGCCTGTGTCGTCGGTTCCAGAGGTGTTCGACCGCTGGAGTCCTGGTGAGCGCAGCGAGCTCATCGGATCGGAGTTTCTCGATGTGTTGGCCTCGGTGCCAGACCCGAGGGACCCACGCGGTCGGAGGTATTCGCTGATGGCTTTGTTGGCGATCGCGGTTCTGGCCCAGGGCTCCGGCGTTGTTGATTAGCAGGCTTGTGAGCTGGGTTGATGATCTTTGGTGCCGCGCTATTGGGGCCGGAGTGTAGGCACGGGCTATCTGGAGAACGATCGAGTTGGTTACTGTTCGTCGTTGGTCTGGAGTTGCCCGTGCCTACCGTTTCAGTATTGCGTGTGTCGTCGGTTCCAGAGGTGTTCGACCGCTGGAGTCCTGGTGAGCGCAGCGAGCTCATCGGATCGGAGTTTCTCGATGTGTTGGCCTCGGTGCCAGACCCGAGGGACCCACGCGGTCGGAGGTATTCGCTGATGGCTTTGTTGGCGATCGCGGTTCTGGCCACTGCCGCGGGGATGCGCGGCTATGCTGGCTTTGCCACATGGGCGGCCACCGCTCCCGATGATGTGTTGGCCCAATTAGGGGTCCGGTTCCGGCGGCCCAGTGAGAAGACCTTCCGCGCTGTTTTGTCTCGGCTAGACCCCGCCGACCTCAACGCCAGGATGGGCAGTTACTTCACTGCACACGTGGCCAGCAGCGACCCCAGTGGATTGGTGCCGATCGCGTTGGACGGCAAGATGCTGCGTGGTGCTTTACGCGCCAAAGCGACAGCCACGCATCTCGTGTCGGTGTTCGCCCACCGTGCCCGATTGGTGCTCGGTCAACTCGCTGTCGCCGAGAAAAGCAATGAAATTCCCTGCGTACGTGCCCTGCTCACGCTGCTGCCGGGTAGCTTGCGGTGGCTGGTCACCGTGGATGCGATGCATACCCAGGTCGTCACCGCGAAGTTGATCTGCGCCACCTTGAAGTCGCACTACCTGATGATCGTCAAGTCCAACCAAGCCAAAATACTTGCGCGTATCACCGCGCTGCCCTGGGCCGAGGTGCCCACAGCCGCTACCGACGACTCCCGCGGCCACGGCCGTGTCGAGACCCGCACCCCGCAAATCATCACCGCTGCACGAGGAATCGGCTTCCCCTACGCAAAACAAATCATCCGGATCACTCGTGAACGCTTGATCACCGCCACCGACCAGCGCAGCGTGGAGGTGGTCTATGCCATCTGCAGCCTGCCGTTCGAGCACGCCCGCCCTACCGCGATCATGACCTGGATGCGTCAACACTGGGGAATCGAGAACAGCCTGCACTGGATACGCGACGTCACCTTCGACGAAGACCGTCAAAGGGCACATACCGGAAACGGCGCACAGGTCCTAGCAGCGCTACGCAACACCGCGATCAATCTGCACCGCCTCAACGGCGCCGACAACATCGCCGAAGCCTGCCGGATCACCGCTTTGACCGCCAACCGCCGCCTAGACCTCCTCAATCCACAATCCCCCAGCTCACAAGCCTGCTAATCAACAACGCCGGAGCCCTGGGTTCTGGCCACTGCCGCGGGGATGCGCGGCTATGCTGGTTTTGCCACATGGGCGGCCACCGCTCCCGATGATGTGTTGGCCCAATTAGGGGTCCGGTTCCGGCGGCCCAGTGAGAAGACCTTCCGCGCTGTTTTGTCTCGGCTAGACCCCGCCGACCTCAACGCCAGGATGGGCAGTTACTTCACTGCACACGTGGCCAGCAGCAACCCCAGTGGATTGGTGCCGATCGCGTTGGACGGCAAGATGCTGCGTGGTGCTTTACGCGCCAAAGCGACAGCCACGCATCTCGTGTCGGTGTTCGCCCACCGTGCCCGATTGGTGCTCGGTCAACTCGCTGTCGCCGAGAAAAGCAATGAAATTCCCTGCGCACGTGCCCTGCTCACGCTGCTGCCGGGTAGCTTGCGGTGGCTGGTCACCGTGGATGCGATGCATACCCAGGTCGTCACCGCGAAGTTGATCTGCGCCACCTTGAAGTCGCACTACCTGATGATCGTCAAGTCCAACCAAGCCAAAATACTTGCGCGTATCACCGCGCTGCCCTGGGCCGAGGTGCCCACAGCCGCTACCGACGACTCCCGCGGCCACGGCCGTGTCGAGACCCGCACCCTGCAAATCATCACCGCTGCACGAGGAATCGGCTTCCCCTACGCAAAACAAATCATCCGGATCACTCGTGAACGCTTGATCACCGCCACCGACCAGCGCAGCGTGGAGGTGGTCTATGCCATCTGCAGCCTGCCGTTCGAGCACGCCCGCCCTACCGCGATCATGACCTGGATGCGTCAACACTGGGGAATCGAGAACAGCCTGCACTGGATACGCGACGTCACCTTCGACGAAGACCGTCAAAGGGCACATACCGGAAACGGCGCACAGGTCCTAGCAACGCTACGCAACACCGCGATCAATCTGCACCGCCTCAACGGCGCCGACAACATCGCCGAAGCCTGCCGGATCACCGCTTTGACCGCCAACCGCCGCCTAGACCTCCTCAATCCACAATTCCCCAGCTCACAAGCCTGCTAATCAACAACGCCGGAGCCCTGGAACCGATGCCGACCTGGTTATCTCCGCTGAGACCGAAACCGATGTTGTTGTTACCCACGTTGCCGAATCCGAAGTTGTTATTTCCGATATTCGCCAACCCGATGTTGGACAAACCGATGTTGGCGCTGCCGAGGTTGAAGGCACCGAGGTTTGCGTCACCGATGTTGTTCCCGGTGCTGAACGACACGGGGTCCATGCCGTTGGCGTTGCCGAAGTTTCCGCTCCCGAAGTTGCCGAGACCGAAGTTTCCGTTCCCCAAGTTTCCGCCGCCGAAGTTGAGGTTGCCGTTGTTGCCGCTACCGAAGTTGGTATTGCCGATGTTGCCATTGCCCAGGTTGGCGAAACCAAAGTTCCCACCACCGAGGTTGAGGTTGCCGATGTTGCCGCCGCCCAGGTTCAGATTTCCGAAGTTTCCGCTGCCCAGGTTGAACGAGCCGTTGTTTCCGCCGCCGAGATTCCACTGGCCCGAGTTGCCCAGGCCAGTGTTGACGGTAGGCAAGTTGAACAACGCTGCCGCGGGCGCCGCCGCCGCTTGACCTATGCCGGGCAACCCCGACAACGCCTGCTGCCACGACGGCAGCCCCGACGCGGCAGCCGAGGCGCCACCGTGATACCCGACCATCGCGGCCACGTCCGCGGCCCACATCTCCTCATACGTGCCTTCGGTCGCCGCGATCGCCGGCGCGTTCTGACCGAACAGATTCGACATCACCAACTGCACAAACACGTTGCGATTGGCCGCCACCGCCAGCGGATGCACCATCGCCGACCGTGCCGCCTCAAACGCAGACGCCACCATCTTGGCCTGCCCGGCCGCCCCCGCCGCCCGGGCCGCCGCACTCAACCAACTGGAGTAGGGCGCCGCGACCGCCGCCATCGCCTTGGCCGCCGCGCCCTGCCACGCCTGACCCGTCAATCCTGAGGTCACCGATGCAAACGACTCCGCCGCCATCCCCAACTCTGCCGACAGCCCATCCCAGGCCACCGCTGCCTCCAACATCGGCGCGGACCCCGCGCCAGCGAAGATTCGCAATGAATTGATCTCCGGAGGCAACACTGCAAAGCTCATCAGCCCATCCCTTTCTCGAAGTCGCTACAGACCGCGGCCCCGCACCCGGACACGTCCACATCTGGCCCTGCTCAGACGGTCGGCCCCTGGACCCGGCCTGTAGAACAGGACTCTAGGAAAATCGGAGTCCGATATCCGGGGTTTCGCGAAATTTCTTTTACGTGCCGGAAATACGCCAGTCCGCGCCGGCCCGCAATCCTCGCCGGCGCCGCAAAAACGTTCAGTGCAGAAACGGACGGGTGGCCAATACATAGATTGCCAGCACCGCCAACGGCGCCGCCAATGGCAACCACGGCACCTGCAGCGGAAATGCGGTGGCCGCCAGGCCTGCGAACGCAAATCCAAGGGCGGCAACGATAGTCGGCCAGGTAGCCATCGCGACGCCGGCGGGAGCCCCGGCCGCGTGCCGGCTCACCAGGTAGGCCACGGCGCAAAGGCCACACAGTGCGGCAAGCAATTGCGGCGGCGCCGACAACACCAGCGCCAGCACCGTCAGCAATACCGCAACCGTTGCCGCCGTACGCACCAAGATTCCCGCTACCAAGGCAATGACGGCTCCGGCCAGAGCGACGATTACCGGCCCCTGAGCTCCGGCACCGGCGGCGCCCACCATGAGCAGCCCGAATACCGGGGACAGGACTCGACTGCCGGTTCCGGCCACCGATCCCATGTCAGACGCTCCCCCGCAGCCGTCCGCGGATCCGACGGCGGCGATCGGGCAACGCCCCCATCGACTGCTCGAGTGCACGGTTTCCCGGCCAGTCGAGTACGTCGACGCCCACCGTTGCCATGTCCCGATACATCCCGGCACGCTGCAGCGCCCACATCCGGACCACGAGCGGGTCCTGCTCCCCCTCGAAAGGAGCGCCGTCGAGTACGTCCACGGCAACCACGACATGGCCCCGCTTACGCAAGTCGATCAGCGCCAGCGCGAATTCGGTGTCCAGCAACGTGGAGAACGCGATGACAATGGCCCCGGTCGGAACGGCGGCACGCGGAGCGAGTGTCCCGGTCGTCTTCTCGAACCGGTCGCCGCTACCGAGCACGGTGTCGAGCACCCGATAGAACTGACGTTGGCCGATGTCGGCTCCCATCCACCGCGGGCGATTGCCGCCCAGCGCGATGATCCCGGCCCGATCACCATTGCGCAGGGCGGTCTGAACCACCTGAGCCGCCCCGCGCGCTACTCGCTCGGTGGCTTCGCTGGCCGGGCCCGGCGGCTGCCGGTAAGTGTCGATCAGCACGATGACGTCGGCGGCTCGGTCGGTCAACCGCTGCGTCACATGCAAACGTCCGCGCCGCGCGCTGACCGCCCAGTTCACCGCCCGCAGCTGGTCCCCCCGGAACATAGGGGCGAATGTCGGCGTATTCGACGCCTGGGCCGATGTACCGGGTGAGGTGGGCACCCAACCGGTCGAGCAGCTCGGTCTGCGGAATGGCCGTCGGCTGCGGCGGTGTGAGCGGAAAGACGACCACCTGGGCGGCCTCGACCGTCCCATCGCCTATCAACAGCCCGCCGCGCGCGACGACATCGACGCGCGCCTCGATGGGATAGCGGCCCCACCGCTGTGTCACCACCTCAACGCTTTTTGCCTGGCGTGAACTCGACGCGTCGATGTCGAGCTGCATGCCGGCCGGCGCCCGGACGGTGACCAGGACCGCCTCGCTTCCCTCCCCGGCCGCCGAATCCACTGTTGCCCAAACCTTCACGCCCACCCGCTCGTCTTCAAAGCAACGCTGCAGATCGGGCTCGGCGTGCACATGAACGGTCGGGACCGGCCGCTGCCAGTAGATCGAGCACAGCACGCCGAGCAGTGGCGCCGCGAACGCGATCAGTTGCCACCGGCCGGCAATGAGGGCGGCGGCCAGGGCCACTCCGGCGCACGTGGCGACGGCCAGCGTCAGTGGCGAAGCACGCCAGCGCAACTCGACATCACGAGTTTGGATCACATCGCGCCGTCGCTCATCGGCTTCCCGCATTGGTGCGCGGAACGGGCAAGCGCCGCAACAGTTCTGCGATGACATCGGCTCCCTGGATCTTGCGCACCCACGTTTCCGGACGCAAGGTGATCCGGTGCGCGATTGACGCGGTAGCCAGCGCTTTGACGTCTTCGGGGATCACGTAGTCGCGCCCGAGTAGCAGCGCCCGGGCGCGGGAGAGCTGGACCAGGTCGAGTTCGGCCCGAGGGCTGGCACCGACGGCGACCTGCGGATGGTTGCGGGTCGCGGTGGCCAACGACACCACGTACTGCAAGACATCGTCGTGAACGGTCACCTGCTCGACCGATTCCCGCATGGCCAACAGGTCGTGCAGGTCCACCACCTGGTTCACCGTCGCCTCGGCTGACCCGCGTTCGAGCCGGCGCCGCAGCATCGCCGTCTCATCCTGTTCGGAGAGGTAGCGCAGTTCGAGCCGGATGGCGAACCGGTCCAGCTGCGCCTCCGGCAGTGGATAGGTGCCCTCGTACTCGATCGGGTTGTCCGTGGCCAACACGATGAACGGCATGGGCAACTTGTGCGTTTGGCCGTCGATACTGACCTGTCCTTCGGCCATCGCCTCCAGCAGCGCCGCCTGGGTCTTGGGCGGCGTGCGATTGATCTCGTCGGCCATCAGCAGGTTGGTGAAGATCGGCCCCGCCCGAAACTCGAAGCGACCCGATTGCATGTCGTAGATGGTGGAGCCGAGCAGGTCTGCCGGCAGCAGATCGGGAGTGAACTGCACCCGTTTGAACTCCAGCCCCAACGCGGCGGCAAACGAGCGCGCGATCAACGTCTTACCCAGGCCGGGGAGGTCTTCGATGAGAACGTGGCCCCGAGCCAGTACCGCGGTGAGTATCAGGGTCAGTGCCGCGCGTTTGCCGACCACGACGCGTTCGATCTCATCGATCACCGCCTCGCAGGCAGCGGTCGTCAGCGCGGCCGGCATGGTCATGTTCGGCTCACATCCGCTCCCGCTTCAACTCCCGATGCCAAGGGCCTGTCACACCTGCTCCAACCGCTGCAGTATCGCTTCGAGGGTCGCACGACCGGGACCGGCCTGGCGATCCCCGGTGCGCGCGACATTGTTCGGATTGACCCACTCCCACAGGTCCTCCCCGAACAGCATGCGCCCGGTGGCGTGAAATGCCGCCGGATCTTTGGCTTGCCGCTGCCCGGTCGCGATTTCGTATCGTCGCGCGAGCATCGGACGCAGATGCCGGTCCCAGTCCGCCCGGGTGGATTCCGACCTACGGATCGTGGTCTCGGTACCCGACAGCCAGCGACGCAGTCCGTCGCCCACGTCATCGGGGTCCGTCTCCGCCGGCGGCGCCATTGCGTGCCCCACCACTCGACGAATGTTGAGCAGCACCAGGGCGACGGCCACCCCCGAGGCCGCCAGGACCAGTCGGTGGTCACGCACGGCCAGCGTCAGCAGCTCCACCGCGACAATGAGCAAAACGCCCAGCACAATAAGCCTTTTCACATTTCATCGCCTCGGCCGGTCGAGGCACCCACGGGCGCCGCGAGTTCGTCGAGCACTAGCCGCAGAACGCGCACCGCCAACTCGCGGTGGCCCTCGTTCATGACATGCGTGCTGAACCGCGCTTCAGCGAACAGGTTCACCAGCTGTACGGCGTTATCGGCCTGCAGCGCATGATGTTGCACTGCGCGCGCCAACACCTCGGTTGGGGTGTCGAAGTCGCGCGGCGCGGCCGCGGGGACATTGGCCAGTTCGCGTTCCATGGCCGCATAGCAGGCGATGATCGCCTCGCGTGGATCGCGCTCGAGGTCGGCCATCTCGGCCAGTCCGACTTTGGCCGCCCGCACCAGCAGTTGCGAACGTTGCGGCGGCTCCGGGGATTCGCCGGCAACGTCGGTGTGGGTATTGGAGGTCTCGGCACGCCATCGGCGCCGCCACAGAACCGCCACCGCAGCCAGGATGGTCAGGAGCAACGGCGCTGTTGCTGCGAGCAGAATTTCGAGGGTATTGATGTTGTCGTCGGAAGGCTGTTGTGGTTGTTGCGGCCTGGGCGCACCGTCGCCGGTCGGCGCCGGCACGCCGGGATCGGAAGCGGGCGCCGACGGCGCGACTTCGTCCGGGGTAAACAGGCGCGACAGCAGCAGCGTGAGCAGCAGATAGGCGGCAATCACCGCGAGTCCGATCAGCAACACCCGCCAACTGGTTCGTCGGTGTCCGCCGCCAAGCATTTGGGCGAGGTCCCCCGCACTGGGCGCCACTGCGCGCGGATCCCGCAGCCGCGCAATGATGGCGAATGCCATCAAAGCGACACTGCCGCTCAAGACCGCTATGACGAATACCAGCGCCGGACGGCTGGTAGCCGGTTCGGTGTGAGAGGTGCCATCGTCGTCCGGGAGATAGCCGCGCAGGGCAGCGGCAACCAGAATCAGCAACACGATCAGCGCAACAACGCGTCCCGTCGGCTTGTCAATTCCGGGCATCGGCACACACCTGCCTGCCGCCATCTGCGGCATGGTATTTGTTCATAGTTGCACGTCAGGAGTCCGCGCCGCCAGGAACACGCACACTATCGCTGGCCGCCTCGGCGCCCTGGGCGCTAGTCGCGCCCGAACGCCCGAAAGCTACCGTCGAGGACTTCGTGATGGCCGATGGTGCGCCCGGTAACCAGGTCGGCGTCCACCGACGCCAGCACCACGGCCGCCCGCGCGAATTCCTCCGCCGAAGCGGTGTCATCGAATTCGCGTGCGTAATAGGACAGCCCCGGGGTCGGAATCGG
Source organism: Mycobacterium pseudoshottsii JCM 15466 (assembly GCF_003584745.1). NCBI lineage: Bacteria > Bacillati > Actinomycetota > Actinomycetes > Mycobacteriales > Mycobacteriaceae > Mycobacterium > Mycobacterium pseudoshottsii. Next base: position 1,721,996 of record NZ_AP018410.1, on the reverse strand, counting down.
CTTCGAAGGCGCCAGCGCGTTCACCGCTATGTGGTGGTCGGCGAGATCGAAAGCCGCACATTGGGTCAGGTGTTCGAGCGCGGCTTTGGAGCCGCCGTATCCGGGCAGGACGCCGCCGCTGCGGTCAGAATAGGGCCCGTCGCCGGGTAGCCGGGATGCCACCGAAGTGATGTTGATGATCGAGCCGGCCCCCGCCGCGATCATGTCGGGGCAGCTCAGTTGCATCAACTCGTATGCGGCAAAAACCGAAGTCTCGAAGTGCCGGCGGTACGCCGCCAACGGGACGCTGACGAATCCGGGCCAGCCCGGCTTGCCGACCGCGGCTCTGCTGGATTTGGCGCGCGGTGCCGCACCGGGCACCGGTGGCCGTCCGGGGGCGGTGAACGCGGCGTTGTTCACCAGAATTGTGATGGGGCCCAGGCTGTCCCGGGCCGCCGTCACCAGCGCCGCGACGTCGTCGCGGTCGGTCAGATCGGCGCGCACCTCCACCGCACGTCCCCCTGCCGCCTCGATCTGGGCGACGGTGTCACCGATGGTTCCGGGCAAGCGGCTGTCCCACACCTGCTCGGTACGCCCGGCCACGACAACGGCGGCCCCTTCGGCGGCCAAGGCAAGCGCAATGGCGCGCCCCAGCCCACGGCTGGCGCCGGTGACGATGGCCGCCCGCCCGGCGAGCGCACCCGTCACCGGGTCACACCATGCACGAGTATCGCGGTGGTCTGATCCACCCATGCCTCGTCGAGCATCTGGTCCGGATACAGCAGTACCCGCAGCATCGTGGCTCCCCCGATCAATTCGATCATCCGGTTCGGATCCACGTCGGGATGCGCCTCGCCACGGTCGACGGCCTCCTGCAGCCGGATACGCACCGTGGCGAACAACTCGGTGAAACGCGACAGCACCCGGGCGTTGAGGTCGGCGTCCGCGGTCATGTCGGCGACCAGCCCCGGCAATGCGGCTCGAACCACCGGGGTGGTGAAGACATCGCGCGTCGCCGCGACCATCATCCTGATATCTCCGGCGAAGTCGCCGGCCGGAGCCGACAGCGCGCTGGGCGTCACCGGAAACGCGGCCTCATGGACCAGCTCGGCCTTGCTCGACCACCGCCGGTACAACGCAGACTTGGTGGTGCCCGCCCGCTCCGCGACAGCAGCCAGGCTGAGGTTGGAATAGCCGATTTGCACAAGCAGTTCCATGGTCGCGCTCAAAATGGCAAAGTCGATGCGGGGATCCCGCGGCCGCCCGGCGCCGGGGGCCTTGTCAAGGGAAGAGGGGTCTGCTTTCATAACGCTACCTACCGTATCGTAATTGCCTCTTGAAGGAAGCAGCTGTGGCCAACGAAACGCCGGTCGAAGATGTAGCCCACCTACAGCGCTCCAGCCGCGACATGACGACTTTGCCGGCAGTGATGGCACGGTGGCTGGCGGGCGTGCTGCCCGGCAACGCGGCACCCGAGGTGACCGTGGAAAGCGGTGTCGACTCGACGGGGATGTCTTCGGAAACGATCATCCTGACCGCACGTTGGCACGAGAATCACCGGCCGGTGCAGCAGAAGCTGGTGGCCCGGGTGGCGCCGGCCGCCGGAGATGTGCCCGTGTTCCCCAGCTACCGACTCGACCACCAATTCGAAGTCATCAAGCTGGTGGGTGAACTCAGCGACGTCCCGGTGCCCCGAGTGCGCTGGATGGAACCCACCGGAGAAGTGCTGGGGACGCCGTTTTTTCTGATGGACTACGTCGAGGGCGTGGTACCGCCCGACGTGATGCCCTACACGTTCGGCAACAACTGGTTCGCCGATGCGCCGGCCGAGCGGCAGCGTGAGCTACAGGACGCCACCGTCGGACTGTTGGCCATGCTGCATTCAATACCGAAGCCGCAAGACACATTTGGCTTCCTGTCCGACGGGCCGTCCGGTGACACCGCGCTGCGCAGGCATTTCGACTGGGTGCGCTCGTGGTACGACTTCGCGGTACCTGGCATCGGCAACTCCGCGCTGATAGAGCGGACCTTCCAGTGGCTGCAAGAGCACTGGCCCAGCGAGGTGGCCGCACGCGAACCCGTGCTGCTTTGGGGCGACGCCCGGGTGGGCAACGTCTTGTACCGCGACTTTCGGCCCGTGGCGGTACTGGACTGGGAGATGGTCACGTTGGGACCCCGCGAACTCGATGTCGTGTGGATGATATTTGCGCACATGGTTTTTGAAGAACTTGCCGGATTGGCGACGTTGCCCGGGCTGCCCACGGTGATGCGCGAGGACGACGTACGCCGCACCTACCAGCGACTCACCGGTACCCAACTTGGTGACCTGCACTGGTTTTACGTCTATTCCGGAGTCATGTGGGCCTGCGTCTTCATGCGCACCGGGGCGCGTCGGGTGCATTTCGGTGAGGTGGAAAAGCCCGACGATGTCGAATCACTTTTCTACCACGCTGGATTGATGAAACGTCTGATCGGAGATGAGCGCTGATGCCGCAACCACTTGGCCCCCTCGACGAGTACCCGGTACATCAACTTCGCCAACCGATCGCCTGGCCCGGCTCCTCCGACCGCAATTTCTACGACCGCTCCTACTTCAACGCCCATGACCGCACCGGAAACATCTTTGTGATCAGCGGTATCGGCTACTACCCCAACCTCGGCGTCAAGGACGCGTTCCTGCTGATCAGGCGCGGGGATACCCAAACCGCGGTGCACCTTTCGGACGCGATCGATCAGGACCGGCTGCACCAGCATGTCAACGGCTACCGGATCGACGTGATAGAGCCGCTGCGCAAGCTGCGCCTGGTGCTGAACGAAACCGAAGGCGTGTCAGCCGATCTCACCTGGGAGGGGTTGTTCGACGTCGTTGCGGAGCAGCCGCATCTGCTGCGGTCCGGCAACCGGGTGACCCTGGATGCGCAGCGCTTCGCCCAGCTCGGCACCTGGAGCGGCCAAATCCAGGTCGACGGGCAGCAGATCGACGTCGACCCGGCGACCTGGATCGGTAGTCGGGACCGATCGTGGGGCATCCGGCCGGTCGGCGAGCCCGAGCCGGCTGGGCGACCCGCGGACCCGCCGTTTGAGGGCATGCGGTGGCTGTATGTCCCCATGGCGTTCGACGACTTCGCGATCGTGCTGATCATTCAAGAGGAGCCCAGCGGATTCCGCTCGCTCAATGACTGCACCCGGATCTGGCGTGATGGCCGCGTCGAACAGCTGGGCTGGCCGCGGGTCAAGATTCACTACCGCTCGGGCACCCGCATCCCGACCGGGGCAACCATCGACGCCACCAGACCCGATGGCACGCCGGTGCACTTCGATGTGGAATCCAAGCTGGCGGTTCCGATTCATGTCGGCGGTGGCTACGGCGGCGATTCGGACTGGCTGCACGGCATGTGGAAGGGCGAGAAGTTCGTCGAGCGGCTGACCTACGGCATGACCGATCCGGCGATCATCGCGCGGTCCGGCTTCGGCGTCATCGACCACGTGGGCCGCGCGGTATGCCGTGACGGCGACACGGATCCGGTGGAAGGCTGGGGCCTCTACGAGCACGGGGCGCTGGGACGCCACGACCCGTCGGGATTCTCCGACTGGCTCACGGTTGCGCCCTGACCGCACCGCGCGTTGCTCGACGCCCGGCGTACGCGATCAGAGCGCCAAGAACCTGGTATTTCACACCGCATCCGCAGTAGGCTCCAGTTTGCCGAGCGTATCGATGGAGATCCGAGCCGCAGCCCGGGTGTAACGACCCAGCGGAGGTGTGACATGACGCTTGTTGACGTGGTGCCCGGCATGGTGCAGGCCGCAGCAAACGATCTGGCAGGCCTGAATACGACCCTCAATGCGGCCAATGCGGCCGCCGCTACCCAGATAACAACGGTCGTGGCCGCGGCCCAAGACGAGGTGTCGGCGGCGATCGCGGCGCAGTTTTCCGGCCATGGCCTGGCCTACCAGCAACTCAGTACCCAGGTGGGGGTCTTTTCCGACCAGTTCGTGGCGGCCCTGAGCGCCAGCGCCAGCGGCTATTCCGCCGCGGAAGCGGCCAACACCGGCCCGCTGCAGCAGCTGTTGACCCTCATCAACGCGCCGTTGCTGGCGGCCACGGGACGCCCGCTGATCGGCAACGGCGCCAACGGGGCCCCGGGGACCGGAGCCAACGGTGGCGATGGCGGCTGGTTGCTCGGTGACGGCGGGATCGGCGGCTCGGGGACACCGGGCACCGTCGCCAACCCGACCGGCGGGGTCGGCGGGGTTGGCGGGGCGGCGGGACTCTTGGGCTCGGGAGGCGCCGGCGGAGCCGGCGGGAGCTCGGCGTTCGGCGACGGAGGTGCCGGCGGAGTCGGCGGAGCCGGCGGATGGTTGTCGGGTAACGCCGGGGCCGGCGGGGCCGGCGGGCCCGGCTTGTTCGGCTTCAACGGCGGCGCCGGTGGGGCCGGCGGGGCCGGCGGGGCCGGCGGATACTCATCGACCGCGGATGGCGGCGTCGGCGGGGCCGGCGGCGCCGGCGGGCTGTGGGGCGGCGGAGGGATCGGCGGGACTGGCGGCTTCGGCGCGTTGAACGGCGCGGCCGGTGGTGTTGGCGGAGCCGGCGGGCTGCTGGGTGGGCTGGTCGGAGCCGGCGGCGGTGACGGTGGGGCCGGTGGTTACGGCCTTACCGGTGCTGGTGGCGCCGGCGGGGCCGGCGGCAATTCCGGGCTGCTCAGCGGCCCGGGTGGTTCCGGCGGAACGGGCGGAGCGGGCGCCGTCGCCGACGGCGCTGTCGGTGGGGCCGGCGGCAGCGCCGGGTTGCTGTTCGGCAGCGGCCGGATCGGCGGCGACGGCGGGTTCGGCAGCAACACCGGCGGTGCCGGTGGGGCCGGCGGCAATGCCGGGTTGTTGTTCTCCAGCGCCGGGGCCGGTGGCTTCGGCGGATTCGGTGTCGCCAACGGCGGCGGTTCCGGCGGGGCCGGCGGCAATGCCGGCTTGCTCGGTTGCGGTGGAGCCGGCGGGGCCGGCGGGCTCGGTATCGCCGGAACCGGCGGCTCCGGCGGGGCCGGCGGCACCGGCGGCACCGGCGGCACCGGCGGCACCGGCGGCACCGGCGGAATACTCTGGGTACCGGCGGGGCCGGCGGTTCCGGCGCAGAATCGTTGGGTGTCGGCGATAGCGGCGGGGCCGGTGGCATGGGCGGTAACGCCGTGCTGATCGGCACCGGCGGCAACGGCGGCAACGGCGGTGTGGGCGCCGGCACCGGCACTCGCGGTGCCGGCGGCTCCGGTGGGCTGCTGCTCGGCCAAGACGGAAGCGACGGCCTGCCCTAGCCGATGCACCCGCCCCGAATCCATCAGGGCCCCGAAGCGCTTGACAGACAACCCAATTGGTTCAGCGCAGCTCGTCGATGATCGCAGCGAGCGTGCGAAGCCCAATGGGTGCGGCCTGATACAGGCACACGGTGTCAGAGATCCCATCCACCCGATCGCGGATGTGCGCCGCAACGTCGGCGGGTGTGCCGCAGGCCGCCAAGGTGTGCATCATGGTGTCGTCGATCAGCGCGCCCATTTCCTGCCAGCGCCCCTGCTTGGACAGGGCATTGAGTTCGGGCTGCAAGCCTTCCCAGCCGTGCGCCGCCAGCACCGGCCGGTAGGCGGGGGTAGACCCGTAGAAGGCCAGCAGCCGTCGGGTGCCCGCGGCGGCTTGTTCCCGGTCGGCCTCGGTGTCGCCGGCCGACACAATGATCTCCGGAATTATCGTGAATTCGCCGGCCTGACGCCCGCCGGCACGCAGCCCCTCGTGTACCGCCGGCATCGTGTTGGCATGCAGAAAACGCTTGGAGCCAAACGGCATTACCAGCAGACCGTCGGCATGCTGGGCGACGGCCCGGGTCAGCCTGGGCCCGAGCGCACCGACGTATATCGGGGACGGGCCGAAGGGAATTGGGCCGGGGTTGAAAGTCGGTGTCATCAGCGTGTGCCGGTAGAACTGTCCGCGAAAGTTCAACCGGTCACCGCAATTCCAGGCAGCAAAGATTGCCCGCAAGGCAGCGATCAGCTCGGTCATCCGGGCCACCGGGTGGTCGAACGCGGCGCCGAACCGATCCTCGATCTGGGCGCGCACCTGGGTGCCAAGGCCCAGGATGAATCGGCCGCCGCTGAGCAGCTGGTGGCCATAGGCCTGATGGGCCAGGTGTATCGGATTGCGTGGAAAAGCGATCGCCACGTTGGTCATCAGATCCAGGCCGCCTACCGTGGCGGCGAGGGTCAGTGGAGCGAATACGTCGTGTGGGCCCTCAAAGGTGGCTACCCCACTCGCACCGGCGTCCCGCAGCTCCCGCGCCCGCTCGGCGGCGTCGGCTAACCCGTACAACGCGGTGAAGACCCTCAACGCACCTGCCTGTCGACAATGTGGGCAGCGCCGCCGCCCGCCGGAATTTCGGGCAATCGAAATTTAGCGTACGGATGGGCTGAGATGCTGTTCACTGGAGGGCGTGACAAACCCATCGTGGATTGTCGACGTGGTGATAGTGGGCGCCGGCTTTGCCGGTCTGGCCGCAGCCCGCGACCTGGCGCGTCAAGGTCATGATGTGCTGGTACTAGAAGGTCGCGATCGCGTTGGCGGCCGCTCTTTCACCGGCTCCATCGCCGGATTGCCGGCGGATATGGGCGGCTCGTTCGTTGGCCCCACCCAGGACGCAGTCCTGGCGCTGGCCGCCGAGTTGGGTGTTCCCACCGTTCCGACCTTCCACGACGGCAAGAACGTGATCCGCTGGCGCGGCGGGGTCCGCCCCTACAGCGGCACCATTCCCAGACTTTCGCTGACGGGGCTGCTCGACATCGCGCGGCTACGCTGGCAATTCGAGAGGCTTGCCCGCAGCATCCCGATATCGGCTCCCTGGGCTGCGAACCGGGCCGCCGACCTCGACGGTGTCTCGCTGCGGCAATGGCTGAGATCGGTTCGCGCTTCTGCGTCCTCACACGACCTGATGGCGATCATGACCCGGGTGACCTGGGGGTGCGAGCCCGACGACGTGTCCATGCTGCACGCGGCCCGCTACGTGCGGGCCGCCGGCGGGCTGGACCGGTTGCTCGATGTGGAAAACGGGGCCCAGCAGGAGCTCATCCCCGGCGGCACCCAGCAGATCGCCGAACTGGCCGCGGCCGAACTGGGCACCCATGTCGTGCTGGACGCACCCGTTCGTCGCATCGACCGACACGGTGCCGGTGTGACCGTCACCTCCGATCAAGGCCAGGCCGAGGCGGGCTTTGTCATTGTCGCGATTCCGCCCGCGCATCGCGCCGCCATCGAGTTCAACCCCCCGCTGCCCACCGGGTACCAGGAACTCGCCGACAACTGGCCGCAGGGCCGGTTGAGCAAGGCCTACGCGGCGTATTCGACGCCATTTTGGCGCATCAACGGCTTCACCGGGCAGTCGTTGTCAGACATGGGCCCCGTTTTCATCATCTTCGACGCCAGTCCGCACGACGACGGTCCCGGCATTCTGATGGGCTTCGTCGACGCCCGTGAATTCGACTCGCTATCTGCCGACCAGCGTCGCGACCGGACGCTGCGCTGTTTCGCCTCGCTGTTCGGAGATGACGAGCTCGAGCCCCTCGACTACGCCGATTACTGCTGGGGCACAGAACAATTCGCGCCAGGCGGACCCACCGCCGCGGTACCGCCAGGGTCGTGGACCAGATACGGCCAGTTATTGCGAAAACCGGTCGGGCCGATTCACTGGGCCGGTACCGAGACCGCGGACGAATGGACCGGCTACTTCGACGGGGCGGTCAGGTCGGGCCAACGCGCTGCCGCGGAGGTCGCCGCCCTGCTATGAGCTGATGCGGGCCCGGGAGCGGCCGCCGACCGAATCGACGAGTGTCCGCAAGTGCCGGTTCACCTCGTGGTGCTGTTCCAGCATCGAGCAATGCCCGCCCGGCAATTCGACCAAATCGAAGACGTTGGGCGCAGTGCTTGCGATCTTGCGGGTCTGGCTGATCGGCGTGAGCCGATCACGCTCACTTCCGATCACCAGCGTCGGTACCGTCAAACCGTCCAGACTGATGTGGCGCGATCCGACCTCGCCGACCAGCATCCGCGCGCAGCCGCCACGGCCCGCCGCCGACGTCTGCGCGAACAGTTCGTAGAGCAGGCGTGCCGCGGTTGGATGGGCGTCGGCCCCGACCGCCATCATCGCGATCAAGTACTGGGTGGGAATCCGGACTGCGCTCGGGAGCGGAAACCCGCCGAACGCGTTGATCAGACCCCGGCCGGCAAAGTCTCGAGCCGCCGACAATTCCCGCGGCACCGACAGCATTCTGATCTTGCGCAGCAAGTCGCCGGTGGCGGTGTTGATCAATGCGACGGCGTCGGCACGCCGATGCACCTTGTGCCGGTAGCGCTCGGACCAAGCGGAGATAGCGATGCCGCCCATCGAATGTCCGGCGATCAGCGCCCGCTCGTGCGGGGCCAACGTCGCATCCAATACCGAATCCAGGTCGGAGGCAAGGTGTTCGAGGGTGTAGCCGCCGCGCCGCGGGATGCCGCTGCGCCCGTGACCACGATGATCGAATGCAATCACCCGGTAGTCGGTCGCCAGGTCGGCGATCTGGTAGGCCCAGGCCCGGATGGAGCAGACGAAACCATGCGTCAACACGATCGGGTAGCCATCGGCCGGCCCGAAGACCTGGGTGTGCAGTGCGGTGCCGTCCGCCGCGCGGACGGTAAGGCTGCGGCTCGGGGGTAGAACGTCCGGCAATGCAGCGGGCGCCTTGGTATGCGCCTTGCCGTCGGTGGCCTTCCGAGCACTCATCGCCGCTCCCCCTTCAACGCGGCCCCGTTGCCGCCTTCTGGATGGGCGAAAGTTTACATGAGCGCAATGTGCCGCCGATCACAATCCCCGAACACGGTCCGATAACGACCCCCGGGCCGCGGACCAGCCGCGATCGGGTGAAATATGAGACGCTGACGACGTGTCCCGGGTACCCCGCAGGAAATTCTTGGCGGCGACAGCGGGCCTGAGCTGCGGCGCCGCTGCCGAGTTGGGCGCCGGATGCGCGTCGGATCACGCAGCCCGGCCGAGCGCCCCCGCAACGCCGGCGGATAAGATGGATACGCGGTCGATTCTGGTCATCGGCGCCGGGATGGCCGGGCTGGGCGCCGCGCGTGCACTTGCCGATGCCGGATGGCCGGTGCGGCTGATCGAGGCCCGCGATCGGGTCGGCGGCCGGGTCAATACCGTCCGGGACTGGGGCGTGCCGCTGGAAATGGGCGCCTCCTGGATCCACGGCACGACCGACAATCCGCTCGTCGAGCTGGCCGGCCAAGTCGAGGCACGGCTTGCGCCAACCGACTATGACACCCCGGCCAAGCTGGCGGTTGACCCGCGCCTCGAGCCGATCAGCTACGACGACGACACCTGGCGACGGCTGGTGGCCCAAGCTCGCCGCGATGTCGACGACGGGAGTCTGGCCGCGGCGCTGGACGCTCAGGCCCCCCGTGACGACCTGTCCGACCGGGAGCGCGCCGAGTTGGCCTACTACGTCAACACCGTGATCGAAGACGAGTACGCCGCGGACGCGGATCAGCTCTCCGCGACGACTTACGACCAGGGCACGTATTCGAGCGGGCCGCAGGTCGTTATCACCAGCGGCTACGACGCATTGCCGCGGCGCCTCGCCGACAGGCTGCCGATCGTCTTCGGCACGAAGGTCGATTCCATTGTGCACAAGGATGACTCGGTGTTGGTGCGGGCGGCGGGCCGAACCTTCCAGGGGCCCGCGGCAATAGTCACCGCCCCACTGGGCGTCCTGAAAGCCGGCGCCATCACCTTTGATCCTCCCCTGCCCGATGACCACCGTCGCGCCATAGTCGCGTTGGGATTTGGAGTCCTGTCCAAGAGCTACTTCCGGTTCGACAGACGCACCTGGGATGCCGACAACGCCTTCTACCAGTTCCTCGGCCCCCCGGGCAGCATGTGGTCACAGTGGCTTACCCTGCCGGCCGCCGCGGGCCCAATTGTGCTGGCCTTCAACGCCGGCCGTCGTGGCCGGCACGTGGAGTCCTGCTCCCCCAGTGAGTTGATGTCTGGCGCGCTACCGGTCGCCCGGCAGCTGTTCGGCAAAGACATCGCCCCCGCCGAGGTCCGATCGTCGGGTTGGAGCACCGATCCCCTTGCCCTCGGCTCGTATTCCTTTCACGCACCGGGATCCGGCCTCGACGATCGCCGCCAGCTGTAGGAACCGATCAGCGATCGGCTCTACCTGGCCGGTGAGGCCGTGGGGGTCGACAATCCCGCCACCGTGCACGGAGCGCTGATCAGCGGCCGATCCGCGGCCGCCGAGTTGATGCGCCAGCTGCAGTGACGACGCCGCGCTAGGCCCAAAACCTGGCGCTTTCAGCGGGTTTCGCGTCAACCATGTGGAGTTCTGCGATCTGTCCGCGCACGACCCGCAATAAGTGGGCCGCGTAGTTGTGCAGGTCTTGGAGCTGGTCACTGTCGCCTTTACGGGCACGGACCTCGACCATGACCAGGACACGATCGGTATCGACGGGCTGGGGCGGCTGGGTCAACTCGACCCGGAACTGCGCCGCATCCAGATCCATTGCCTCGATGCGGCGCAGGTAGTCTTCGCGTCCGTTGACGACGTCCGCACCGCCATCGGCGTTGGTGATGTGCGCAATCAGGTCGGCGGCGAGCAGATGTCGCATCGCGCCAAAGTCCGCCGCCGAGAACGCCGCAATGAAGTCCCGGGCGACCGCCGCAGGTTCAGGCCTCATCCACCACCGCCCGATCGGTGGTCGCTGGCGCGCGCATCAGGCCGTCGCGGTGCTACCGGACAGGGCCGATCAGTAGTCTTCGAGCGCGGCCACATTGCGCCAACTCGGCCATGTTGTCTCCCAGATTCGGTGGATGCGGCCGTCTCGGTATGCGGCGATGAGTATGACTTCGATTCGCGTCGGCTTTTCCCCGGGCCGCGATGTGGTGATCCACACGCGTCCGGCGACCCGGTCGGGGGCTTGCACCCACGCGTCCTCGTCGTATTCGATCGCGTAGCTGATGGCGCTCGCATAGATCTTGCGGTGCCCCTCGCTGAACTCGGCGAATTCCTGGCGCAGCCCGTCGGAATACATCACGAAGTCAGGGTCGTAGTAATGCCCGATCAACTCGGCGTTCTTGGCAACGACCATCTTCTCGAACATCTCACGAAGCAGCGCAATCGACACCCCGTGATCCTAGCCAGGCTAGGGTGGGCTTACGACGGCGGCGCCACGTCAGGCCGCCGGCAGTCCCTCGGCTCGGCCGCGATCGAGGTTGCGGAAGCCCGCGCACGCCTGCTTGGCGCCCAGGATGAATGGCAGCGACTTCAGCTCGAACTTGAACATCTCCGAAAACCGGCTCACGAAACCGCGTTCGGGCACCACGGGACGCACCTCGGCGGTGGCCAGATCGATGTAGTACGTCGGCGTTTGACCAATGCCTTCGAAATCGTGGGTCAGCGGCATCGAGAGCCCGCGTATCGACTCATCAAGGCATTCCGCAACGGACTCTGTCATCAGCACGTACTCCGACACCGGCACCGAGTTTTTCAGCATCCGGTGCACCAGGATGACGTCGACCCCGGCCAATTCAAGTCGGCGCTTGACCTTTTGCTCGGCAACCTCGCCCTCGTGCGCGACGAACTTCAGCGACAGATCATCGATCTGTGCGCAGCTCTTGCAGTCGCAGGAGATGTCCTTCTTGATCCGTTCCCGTCGTTCCATAAAAGCTTGCCGCATGGCCGCGATACGTTCACAAACAACGACTTTCGCGTCTCCGCCGGGGGCCCAGAAGAATGCCGCGTCCCCCTCCAGCTTGGCCAGCTTGAGGCCTTTGCCGGCGTCGATGACCGCCTCGAGCAGTTCGGCGACCGCCCACTGCGCGTGGGCCAGGTGCATCCGGTTCCAATTCATGTAATTGGTGTATCCGCCGATGTCGGAGATGGCGAGCACAGCGCGACGAATGGCCATGAACTCCGGAGTCTAGTGACTCAATCCCGGTCGAGGTAGGGGCACTGGCAATCGGGTGATAACGGCGCCGTCACGACGCCTTGCCGTATCGGTGAACCAATTGGTCCTCGCCACAGGTGCTCACGTGCTGCAGACTCCGCTCGTCGCTGCCGAAAAATGTCCAGCGCTGCGGACTTCGCTGCGGTTCGCTGATCAGCTTGACCAGGAATGGAAGATGTTCGTCGTCCATGGTGCCGATGGTGTCACCGATCCGAATCTCGGATGGATGAACCTGTGGTGCATCACACCTGTCCTGCATGGCCATAACACCCATCCTTTTCTCACTGCGCGCCAAAGGTGACGCGTTGCCGATACGGTCGCTCGGATTGGGCGGACCGGAGTTTGTGGTACCCGCACGTAAGCTCGCCGACGCCCCGGGGTTCGGGCGGATTGATCAATCGGGAATCGCTGGAGCAGCGGGGTCAGGTTCGCAATCGGGCGGATGTTGCCCACCCAAGGCGCTCTGTGCACGCGCGGCCCGCACCACGTCGTCGCTGGTCCGGAATTCCTGGGTTTCGCGTTCGATGGGCATGATGGGCAGCCGCGCGGCACTGCGCAGGATCATCTTCGCCAGGGCGACCGAGGTTCGGCACGGTACGACCAGCAGGTTTGCCGAGGCCCGGCTACCCGTGATCATCATCAGCCGCTGGCGCCCGGCGGGCCGAGCGGGTTCACCACTTCTGAGCGGGTTCAGCGCGTCGAGATCCGGTGAGCCGTCCAGCGAAGACCAGTTGACGCTGATCTCGATGATCTTGCCCAGGCGCGAGGACAGGGCGTCGACCAACTCGGGCAGCTCCTGGGATATCGAGGCTGTACGTGGCCACCATGCCCCGTCAAGGACCGCACCCAGATCGATCGCCACGGCAACCCGCACCGGACTAGCCAAGCGCCGAGCAGCCGCAGTTGCGCTCATGGCGTCAACAACATCGCGCCGGCGACAGCACGCTTTGTGCCGTCAAGACCTTGGCGCCCAATTTGCCGCGGCGAGATTGGCGGCGCAGGAACGGGTACCGCCTCCCGTTGGCCCGGCCAAGACAATTGGCGATCCATCCGCGATCCCTTCGCTTCGGGTAGACCCGGCACACGCATGTGAGGATCGACAAACAAAACCACGCACGGCCTGGCGTCTCAGTTATGAACAAGCACTCCGGTCAGCCCTGGCCAATGGATTCATGACCGACGTTACACCGTCGCCAGCTGCCACGGCGCCGGATCCCGTATTGATTGACATCGTCCGGCGCCCCGGCGGGCAGCCGCTCGCGGCCCAACGTCTCTATCGGGCGAACTTCAGCGTGCGTTGGGCCGGACCCACATATTCGCTGAGCGGACGGATCAACTCGTTGGACGCGGTCTGTTCCATGATGTGTGCGGTCCACCCGGTAATACGGCTCATCACGAAGATCGGGGTAAAGGAGCCGATATCGAATCCCATCAAGTGGTAGGCGGGACCGGTGGGAAAGTCCAGATTCGGCCTGATTCCCGTGGCGGCCAGCATCTCCCGCTCCAAGACCTGGTAGATGTCCAGCCACCGCTGGCCATCACGCACGGCAGCCACCCGGTCGAGGGCCCGTTTCATGGTCGGGACCCGGGAATCGCCGTTGCGATACACCCGATGGCCAAAGCCCATCACCTTTTCCTTGCGAGCCAGCTTGCGCCGCAACCATTCCGATGCCTGGTCCGCCGAACCGATCTCGAGCATGTCGCGCATCACCGCTTCGTTTGCCCCGCCGTGCAGCGTCCCCTTGAGCGCACCGATCGCCGCCGCTACCGCGCTGTAGATGTCGGATTGGGTGGAGGTGACGACCCGGGCGGCGAACGTGGAAGCGTTGAAGCTGTGTTCGGCGTAGAGCACCAGGGATTGCTCGAAGGCATCCACAACCGCGCTCTCGGGGACATCGCCGAAGCACATGTGCAAGAAGTTCTGCGCGTAACTCATGTGGCTGTGGGGCGCGATGGGTGCCAAGCCGCGCCGACGCCGCATATCGGCCGCAACGATGGTGGGCAGTACCGCAAACATCCGCAGCGACTTGGCGTAGTTGGACCTCGGGCTGCTGTCGTCCTCGTCGGGGTCTTCGGCCCCCAGGTAGCTGATCAATGTCCGCACCACGTCCATCGGGTGGCAGGTATCGGGCAGTTTCGCCAACAGCGACAACATGGATCGGTTCAACCGGCGGGCGGCGCGCTCGCGCTGCATGAACAATGCCAGCTGCTGGTCGTCGGGAAGCTCGCCGTGCCACAACAAGTAGGCCACCTGCTCGAAGCTGCAGTGCGCGGCGAGGTCCTCAACCGGATACCCGCGATAGGTGAGCGAGTTGGTCTCGGCAACAACCTTGGAGATGGCGGTGTTGTCGACCACGACGCCGGCCAGGCCCTTACAGATTCGAGGTGTGTCGTCGAGGGTGCTCATGGCCGATCTCCTTGGCGGACGAAGTTGTAGATGCTGGAGTCGAACTGCTGGTAGTCGGCGTAGCGCAGTAGCTCGTAGAGCCGGCTACGCTGCTGCATGCGGTTCAGAAGTCCGGATTGGGTTCCCGCATCGGCGATTTCGCGAAGACCGGCCTCGACAGCGTACATGGCTAGTCGCAGGGTGGTCACCGGATAGATCACCACGTTGTAGCCGATCCCGCGGAGCTCATCGGCGCTCAGCAGCCCAGACTTTCCGAACTCGGTCATGTTGGCCAGCAACGGTGTATCCACCGCCGCGCGAAACTGTTCGAACTCCGCGGGGGTGCGCAGCGCCTCGGTGAAGATCAGGTCGGCGCCCGCGTCGGCGTAGGCCTTGGCCCGATCGATCGCAGCGGAGGGCCCTTCGACCGCCGCGGCGTCGGTGCGAGCGCAGACGATGAAATTGGGGTCGCGCCGCGCCGATACCGCGGCCCGCAGCCGACTGACCATCACGCCGACGGGCACCACCGCCTTGCCGTCCAGGTGCCCACACCGCTTGGGGTTGACTTGATCTTCCAGGTGGCAGCCGGCCAGCCCGGCATCTTCGAGCACGGCCACCGTGCGGGCCGCGCTCATCGGTTCACCGAAACCGGTGTCGGCATCGATGAAAGTGGGCAGCTCGCTGGCGGCCGCGATCTGCGCTCCCCGCGCGCTGACCTCGGTCAGGGTGGTCAAGCCGATGTCGGGCAACCCCAGGTCGGCCGAGAGCGCAGCACCGGATACGTACACCCCGTCGAAGCCGATCTCGGCGACCAATCGGGCCACGAGCGGCGAATAGGCTCCCGGGAATCGCAGCAGCCGGCCACTTTCCAGCGCAGCGCGAAACCCGGTGCGCTTCTCGGTCGCCGACACCGCGGTGCCCAACACCGTTTTCATCACAAGATCCCGGGCGGAATCGTCGGGGACCGGTCCAGCACCCCCGCATCGGCGATCGGGTTGAGCCCACCCAGCGAGCCCGCCGGCAGGCTCGACAGGCCCTCGACCGTCGAGAGGAACCGTCGCTGCTCGGTTTCACCGATCACCCCGTCGGACAGGCCGAGGAACTTGGCCACGTACTGCTTGCGCTCAAAAGGACGGGCCCCCAGCGGATGAGCGTCCGCGACGGCCAGCTCGTCGACGATCACCTGGCCAGTGTTGAGGGTGATTTCCGCGCGCGCACCGAATGCCTTTTCCGCCGGATCGGCGCTGTGGTAGCGCCGGGTCCACTCCGGATCTTCGACCGTGGAGATCTTGTGCCACAGCGCCACCGTGTCCGGTCGGTGCGCCCGCTGCGGCGAGTAGGAGCGCACGTGATGCCAGCTGCCGTCCTGCAGGGCGACCGCAAAGATGTACATCACCGAGTGGTCGAGGGTCTCCCGCGAGGCATCCGGGTCGAACTTCTGCGGGTCGTTGGAGCCGGTGCCTATCACCACGTGCGTGTGATGGCTGGTGTGCAGCACGATGGTCTCGATCTGGTCTGAGTCACCGATGCGCCCGCGCATCCGCCGGGCCAGATCGATGAGGGCCTGGCTCTGATATTCGGCCGAATGCTCTTTGGTGTAGCTGTCCAGAATGGCCCGCTTTGGTTCACCGCGGCCGGGCAGTGCGACGTGGTAGGTGTGCTCGGGGCCCGACAGTAGCCAGGCGATCACGCCGTCCTCGCCCTCCCAGATCGGCGCCGGCGCCCCTTCCCCACGCATCGCGCGGTCAACCGCTTCGATGGCGACCTTGCCCGCCCAGGCGGGTGCGAACGCCTTCCAGCTGGAGATCAATCCCTTGCGCGACTGCCGGGTGGACGTCGTCAGGTGCAGGGCCTGGCCGACCGCGGAGTAGATGGTGTCGGGGTCCAGCCCGAGCATGGTGCCCAGACCGGCCGCCACCGATGGGCCCAGGTGTGCCACGTGGTCGACCTTGTGCTCGTGCAAGCAGATTCCGCGGACCAGGGCCATCTGGATCTCGTAGCCGGTGGCGATGCCTCGGATCAGGTCGGTGCCATCCAGGCCGAGGTGCTGGGCGACGGCGACCAAGGGTGCGATGTTGTCGCCCGGGTGGGAGTATTCGGCAGCCAGAAAGGTGTCATGAAAATCCAACTCGCGCACCGCGACTCCGTTGGCCCAGGCCGCCCACTCCGGCGCATGGTTCCCAGTGATGCCGAAAACCTTTGCGCCCCTGTCTGACCGCGGATACGCCCGTGCCTGCGCCCGGGCCACGGCCACCGGGCGGCGGGTGAGCGAAGCTGCCGACACCGCAGCGTTGTCGATGATCCGGTTGATCACCATCGCCTCGGTTTCGGCGGGCACCGCGACCGGGTCCGCCGCCACCTCGGCGATCTGGTACGCCAGGTGTTCGCGGCGTGGGAAGTCCTCGGCGCTGCGCCTGGTTCGAACGTCGTGCATCCGCATAAACCGCACAGTACGCAGCCACACATTCGGGGTAAATGCCCTATAAGGGCGTAATTTTGTGTCCTCACCGGCGCGATTTTGCAAATCTTGTGAAAGGCGGTACGCGTAGGGTGTCACACGTGCCAAAGACCTTCGCCGGGGCGCGGCTGAGGCGACTCCGCGAGGACCACGGGCTGACCCAGGTGGCGCTGGCACGCGCGCTGGGCCTGTCGACCAGCTACGTCAATCAGCTGGAAAACGACCAGCGCCCGATCACGGTCTCGGTGCTGCTCGCTCTTGCCGAACGTTTCGACTTGCCGACCCACTATTTCGCGCCGGACTCCGATGCACGGCTGGTCTCGGACTTGCGTGAGGTCTTCGCCGAGGGGCCCGCCACCCCGGCGCAGATCGAGGAACTGGTGGCCCGGATGCCCGCGGTGGGACAGACGCTGGTCAACCTGCATCGACGGCTCTACGACGCCACCGCCGAGCTCGAAGCGCTGCACAGCCGCGCCACCGCCGACGTTTCGGCGGTGTCCGGGCAGCCGATGCCCTTCGAAGAAGTCCGCGACTTCTTCTATGACCGAAAGAACTACATCGGCGAGTTGGACATCGCCGCGGAGCAGATGTTCGGCCGCCGCGGCCTGCACCTCGGGGGGCTTGACGCGCAATTGGCGCGGCTACTCGGCGACAACCTCGGCATCACCGTGGTGCTCGACGATGGGCAGTCGCTAAACCCCAACTCCAAGCGCATGTTTCAGCCAGAGTCCAAGACGCTCTACCTGGCCCGCTGGCTCAACCGCGGCCAGCGCGCCTTTCAGCTGGCCACTCAGATCGCGCTGCTGACCCAGGCCGACCTGATCACCGGCATCATCGCCGGTGACGATCAGCTCAGCGATGAGGCGCGGAGGGTGGCCCGCATCGGTCTGGCCAACTACTTCGCCGGAGCGTTGCTGCTGCCCTACCGGCCGTTTCTGGACGCGGCCGCAAGCACGCGCTATGACATCGATCAACTGGCGCGCCGATTCGAGGTCGGCTTCGAGACCATCTGTCACCGGCTGTCCACCCTGCAGCGCCCCAACGCCCGCGGGGTCCCGTTCATCTTCGTCCGCACCGACAGTGCCGGAAACATCTCCAAGCGCCAATCCGCCACGGCATTTCACTTCTCCCGAGTCGGCGGGAACTGTCCGCTGTGGGTGATTCACCAAGCGTTCGCCCGGCCCGGTCAGTTCCTGACCCAGGTGGCCCAGATGCCCGATGAGCGAACCTATTTCTGGATCGCCCGAACCACCACCGCCGAGCCCAGCCGCTACCTCGGACCCGGGAAGAGCTTTGCCATCGGCCTGGGATGCGACCTGGCCCACGCCGACAAGCTGATCTACTCCGTCGGGGTCGACCTGACCGACACCGAGGCGATCGCCGCCATCGGCGCGGGCTGCAAGATCTGCGATCGCCCCTCCTGCCCGCAACGCGCCTTCCCCTACCTGGGCCGCCCGGTGCGGGTAGATCCGCACACCAGCACCGATCTGCCTTATCCGCCGGCGATCAGCACAGAGCGCTAGGGCGCCCTCTCGGCTAAGGCGACGAACGTTGGGCCCCAGCGCAAGTGGCCTCAGCCGCCGGTGGCGGCGCGCACCGCTTCGACGACGGCGCTGATGTCACGTTCGCGGTTTTCCGGCGCGAGTGGCCAGTGGGTCATCCTCAGCTCGGTGACGCCCGCGTCCCGCAGCATTTTTGCCCGCTCGGCCACGTCGGCCAGGTCGGGTCGGCCATCCGCATCAGCTTTGACCCGCAGCGCGCCCGCTACGCCGAAACCGTTCGGGTCGCCACCGGCATGTGCCACCGCCGCGCGCATCCGCGCGATTCCCGCGGCGACATCGCGCGCGTCGGGACCCCAGGGAATCCAGCCCGCTCCGAAGCGCGCCAGCCGGCGGGCGACCGCCCGGTTGACCGTCCCACTCACCCAGATCGGCACTCCCCCCGGCTGCGCGGGCTTGGGCATCTGATGGATCCGCTCGAAATTCAGCCCCGCAGACTCAAAGCTGACCTCGTTCTCCCGCCACAAGCGCTGACACACTTCCAGGGTCTGATCCAGGACCGCCCCGCGGCGGTCGAAGTCGACACCAGCGGCCTCGTATTCCTCGCGCTGCCAGCCCACGCCCACACCGATGTCGATGCGCCCACCTGACAGCACATCCATGGTGGCCAGGGTTTTCGCCAACACCGCCGCGGGCCGCAGCGCGGCGAGCAGGATGTTGGTGCCCAACCGGATTCGTTCGGTGCGAGCGGCAAGATAAGTCAGCGTGGTCAGCGGCTCCAACCAGTGGCCGTCCGGGCCGGTGGGCTGGCGGCCACCGGCGGTTCCCCCCGTCGCGGGATTTGCGTAGGCGTCCATGTGCGCGCCGAACGCGATGTGCTCGGAAACCAGCACTCGATCAAACCCAAAGCCCTCGAGAAGTTGGGCCCAGTCGGTCAGGTGTTCCCAGCTCGGTGGCGGCTCGGCCGAAAATGAGGGGATCCCCATCGACAGTTGCACCGAGGTCATGCCCCGCCTTCGGTGATCGACACGGGACGGTCCTCGGTGGCATCGATGGCGACGGTGCGGTGCGAGATCCGCCACGCCCCGTCGCCGCCGAGCAGATACCGGTCCAGGTAGCGGATGTACATCACGTGGTTACGCCAGGCACCTTGCTTCTCACTGAAATGGTTGGCGGTGCAATAGACTTCGCCGCTGGCCGTCTTCCCTTCGATGACGTAGAGGCTTTGCGCCACCAGGTGTACGGTGCGCGGGAAGCGCGCCACGATGGTGATGATCCCCGCTAGCTCGCTGTGACCGGTGAGCAGTGCGGGTTCGCGTCCGGGGCGGTGGATTCGCATCGTCGCATCGGGGGTGAACACCTCGATGAGGGCAGCACTGTCTCGGTGATCGACCGCTGCCGCGTATCGGCGGGACAGCGCTTCGAGCTCGGGACTGGAAATTGCCGTCGAGATATCCATCTGCATGCCAAAGCCAACCGGGAAAGGGACGCCGTCGACAATACCGGCCAGGCCTGCGGGCCGTGGCGGACTCCGCAACAGTCGCGCCGGAGTGGCCGCATCGGCCGGCGGATCAGCGCAACTGGATGGTCACCTGCTCGATCGTGGCGTTGAACACGAAGGTGCCTTCGTAGGTGTCTGCGGCCGGGGTTCCGCAGTCCATGCCGATGTCGACGCCCTCGTCGGCGCTGAAGCCCAGCGGCACGGTCCGTTCGATGCGAGATTGCCCGACGTCGCGTCCGTTGAGCAGCAGTCTGACCAGTCCCCCTTTGCCCAGACCGCCGCCGTCGTAGTCGAATTCCATCGCCACGGTGGCTTTGCCGGCGGGCAGGGCCTCGGTGGCCGCGACGGTGGTGTAGGTCGACCCGAAATAGTTGTAGGTGAACTTGGGGATCCCGTGCTGCACATACAGCGACAAGCCGGCGAAGTATCCCCCGGCCGCCAGCAGCACCCCTTCGACCGTGCTGCCGCCGGGGGTGTCGATGACTGCGGTGATCGAATACGACCGATTGAAGGCGCTGCGAATGATGTCTTCGGGGATGCGGGTGGCGCCTTGGCGGAATGAGATCGAGGTCCGCGATCCCAAGATCGTGGGCCGGGGCTCCAGCGCGCGGGCGAGGCGGCCCCGGTCATCGAGCGGAAAGACGTTGTTCTTCACGCCTTCGGCGTCAAACAGCGCCTTGAGTTGCTCGAGCTTGTCGGGGAATTGCGCCGAAAGGTCCACGGCCTGGCTGTAGTCGCGGGACAGGTCATAGAGCTCCCAGCGATCGTCGGAGAACGCGGGCAGCGCCCCCGGTCGCCACAGGATGCGACCGTGGTAGGTGCAGGCCATCCAGTCCTCGTGGTAGATCCCGCGCAGACCGCCGATCTCGAAGTATTGGGTGCGGCGACGATCGGCGGCCTCCGCGTCGTCGAACGTGTACATCAGGCTGATCCCGTCGTGGGGCTTTTGCGCCACCCCGTTGACGATCTCGGGTGCGGGGATACCCGCGGCCTCCAAGATGGTGGGTGCGATGTCCACGACGTGGTGAAACTGCGAACGCAGCCCGCCGCGGTCGGTGATCCGCGCGGGCCAGCTCACGATCATCGGGTTGCGGGTGCCGCCGAAATGGCTGGCGAACTGCTTGGTGAACTGAAACGGCGTGCACATGGCCCAGGCGAATCCGACCGGATACTCGTTGCTGGCCCTCGGCCCGCCGATCTCGTCCATCTTCGACAGCACCACATCGACGTCCTCCTGGAGTCCGTTGAGGGTGACCATTTCGTTGAAGACGCCACCGAGCCCGCCCCCGGGGGCGGCGCCGTTGTCACCGATGATGTAGATGAACAGCGTGTTGTCCCATACGTCAATCTCTTTGAGGGCGTCCATGATTCGCCCGACCTCATGGTCGGTGTGGGCCAGAAACCCGGCATACACCTCCATCAGTCGCGATGCGATGCGCTGGCGCTGCTCGGGCAGCGAGTCCCACGCGGGAAGCGACTCGTGGCGCTCGGTCAGCTCGGCATCGGCGGGAATCACCCCCAACCGCTTCTGCCGGGCGAAGATCTCCTCGCGCAGCACGTCCCAGCCCTGGTCGAAGCGGCCCCGGAACGGATCGCTCCACTCCGGCGCCACATGGTGGGGCGCGTGGGTCGCGCCGGGCGCCCAGTAGGCAAAGAATGGCCGGTCCGGCGCCATGGCCCGCTGCCGGTGGACCCACTCGATCATGCGATCGGCGAGATCGGTGCTCAGGTGATAGTCCTCGGCGTCTTCGGGTCGTTCGATCGGCGTGGTGCCGTGATACAGACCCGGGTTGTACTGGTGGGCTTCACCCCCCATGAATCCGTAGAACTCTTCGAAGCCCATCCCAGTGGGCCACCGATCGAACGGTCCGGCCGCGCTGACTTCCCATACCGGAGTGTTGTGCCATTTACCGAAAGCCGCTGTGCTGTAGCCGTTCTGTCGCAACGTCTCGGCTACGGTCGCCGCCGATTTCGGGATGATGCAGTTGTAGCCGTCGTAGCCGGTGGCAAACTCGGTGATGGTTCCGGTGTTGACGACGTGGTGGTTGCGGCCGGTCAGCAACGCGGCCCGGGTGGGCGAACACAGCGCCGTGGTGTGGAAACGGTTGTACCGCAGCCCTTCCTGGGCCAACGCGTCACCGGCCGGGGTTTCAACCGGCCCACCAAATGTTGCGGTGGCGCCGAAGCCGACGTCGTCGAGCAGCACGATCACCACGTTCGGCGCCCCCTGCGGGGGCCGGATGGGGGTGATGGTCGCCATCTTCGACTCGGCGACCGTCTTGCCGGAATGGCCGCCGGTCGGTGTATCCGGCAGCGGTAGTCGGGTTCGGTCCAGGTTTTCGCCCGGGTCATGCGCGGTCGCGTCATGCGCCATCGCGGCCCTCCACTTCACCCTCGATCGAGCTGATGACCTACGCGCCACTCACGCCCGCCGGCGCTCTTGGAACATGCCGTCGGCGGGCTTGGGCAATTGTAGGTAGTGGCCGCGCCGCTGCGGGGTCAGGCGCGCTCGCCGGCGCGAATGCACCGGGGTCACGCTCGCAGAACGCATGAAGATGGCCCCCGGAGTCTCTCCGAGGGCCATCTTCGCTGGTAGCGGGGACCGAATTTCGAACCTGCGGCCGCTGGGCTAGCGGCCAGAGGTTGTCGAATGTTCGCCTGGTCTCATTTGCTATCTGACATCGAGCAGGTCCACCACGAAGATCAGCGACTCGCCGGGCTTGATGACGCCTCCGGCGCCACGGTCGCCGTAAGCGAGGTGGGCGGGGATATGCAGCTGTCGGCGGCCGCCGACCTTCATGCCCTGCACGCCTTGATCCCAACCCTGGATGACCTGGCCGACGCCGAGTTTGAACATCAACGGGTCACCGCGGTTGTAGGAAGCGTCGAACTCCTCGCCGGTGGAGTGGGCCACCCCGACGTAGTGCACGACCAGCGTCTTGCCGGAGGTAGCCTCCGCACCGTCACCCTCCACGACGTCGGTGATGACCAGGTCGGTGGGCGGCTCCCCGCCGGGAAAGTCGATCTCAGGCTTCTTTGCAGTCATGCCCACCACACTGGCAGATGGTCGCCGGTGGACTTGCCGGCGGGTGCCGTCGCGAGTTGCTCTGGCGCGGGAAGACGCGTGGTTGCACTCGCTCAATATGTAAACAAGCTGATCAAACGCATCGGCTGCGGCTTCACCAGCTACCGCATCCGAGCACTTCTACGCCGGCAAAACCAACCGGCCCGTCCTCACATCCATCGTCGTCCGATGGACGCCAATGAAAATGGCCCCCGGAGTCTCCTCCGAGGGCCATTTCCGCTGGTAGCGGGGACAGGATTCGAACCTGCGACCTCTGGGTTATGAGCCCAGCGAGCTACCGAGCTGCTCCACCCCGCGTTGGTGAATGCAAGGTTACCGAACACGTACGGGGCTCTCCAAATCGCACGCTCAGCGGCCCGCGCGGCCCGAAAACGCCTGGAAACGCGGCGCCGTCGGCGCCCGACACCGAACAAACAATCCGGCCCGCGGCAAGACGACCCAACAGCGGCGCTCAACTGGACGTTTTGGGCACTACCGCCCGCGGAGGCATCGCCAGCGACGGCTTCGCGGGCATACTGTGACGGCGTGCACATCGATGTGATGACGATCCCGCAACCATTGGCTCAGATCGGCGATCTGGCCCGTCGCACCCAGGCCGCGGGGTTCTCCGGTCTACTGTTCACCGAAACCGGCCGCACGGCCTATCTCAACGCCGCTATCGCCTCACAGGCCGCGCCCGGCCTGGAGCTGTCCACCGGCGTGGCGGTGGCCTTTCCCCGCAGTCCGTTCGTCACCGCGGCCACGGCCTGGGAGCTGCAGGAGGCGACGGGCGGAAAGTTCCGGCTCGGTCTGGGCACCCAGGTACGCACCCACGTGGTGCGGCGCTACGGCATGGCTTTTGAACGCCCCGGCCCGCGCCTGCGCGATTACGTGCTCGCCGTCAAGGCGTGTTTCTCCGCCTTCCGCACGGGGACGCTGGACCACCATGGCGAGTTCTACGATCTCGACTTCATCACCCCCCAATGGAGCGCGGGCCCCATCGATGCCCCCGACCCCAAAGTCGATATCGCAGCGGTGAATCCGTGGATGCTGCGGATGGCGGGCGAGGTGGCCGACGGGGTACACATCCATCCGCTCGGCGAGCTTGGCTACCTCACCCGCCATGTCGTGCCCAACGTCGCCAAGGGCGCCGCGAAAGCCGGGCGCTCACCGGCGGACATCGCCGTCATCCTGCCGGTGATGACCATCGTCGGCGACAGCGACGAGGAGCGTGCGATCGAACGCGAGTCGGTGCGCGCCAGCATGGCCTTCTACGGAAGCACGCCCAATTACGCGTTCATCTGGGACGAGGCCGGGTTCGAGGGGACCACCGCGCGGATTCGGGAAAAGCAGAAAGCCGGGGATTTCCCCGCCATGATGGCCCAGATCTCCGATGAGCACATCGATGCCTTTGCCACCGAGTCCAGCTGGGATGGGCTGGCCGATGCGCTGACCGACAAATACGGGGGCATCGCCACCCGCCTGGTGATGTACAACGCCCTGGGCGACCCTGGGCGATTCGAGCGCTACGGCGAAGTGGCCCGCCGCATGCACGGGTAACGACAACCACCACGTCGGCCACGGCCAGCACCAGCGTGCGCAAAATGCCGGCCCAAGCGGCGTGTCAGTGCACAGACACGCACGCTCGCGGCGGCAAGGGCGACAAGAGCAACAAGGGCGACAAGGGCAAGCCCCAGCCCGCCCCTACTGGGTGTTGTTGAACTTCGTGATCGCGTCGTCCAACCGTTGCAGCGCTGCCCCGTAGGCGGCGAAGTCGCCCTTCTTCTGCGCATCACGCGCCGCGCCGATGGCCGACTGAATCTCTTTCATGGCCGCGGCCTTGGCCGGTGACAGCGTCACCGACGCCTCGGGAGCCGGCGGCACCGCTGTGGGCGGTGATGGCGGCGTTCCCGGTAGCGCCTCCGGCGAGGGCGCGTTGTTGGGCGGAACATTGGCGGGTGCTCCGCCCTCGGTGGGCTGGATTCCGGTGGCGGCATCACCGGCACCCGGCCCGAACAGCCCGTTGAGCGCATCGCGCACGGTGGGGCCGTAGCCGATCTTGTCGTTGTACATCATCGCCACCCGGATCAGGCGCGGGTACGAAGAGGCCGCGTCGCTGGCACCCGGGGATGCATACACCGGTTCGACGTAGAGCAGCCCGCCCTGGCCCACCGGAAGAGTCAGCAAGTTGCCCCAGCGGATGCGGTTCTGGTTATCTCGCCCGATCACACCCAGGTCCTGGGACACCGCCGGATCGGTGGTGATCGCGTTATTGGCCAGTTTGGGACCGTTGACCTGCCCCGGGATGGTCAATACGGTGATCTTTCCGTACGTCGCGGGATCCGAGCTGGCGCTGATATAGGCGGCCAGATAGTCGCGCTTGAACCTGTTCATCGCGCTGATCAGCTGATATGACGCCGAATTGTCATTCTTCGCAATGTTTTTCGCGACGATGTAGTACGGCGGCTGATAGCTGCTGGCGGTCGGGTTCGGGTCCAGCGGCACGTCCCAGAAATCCGAGGTGGAGAAGAAGGTCACCGGGTCATTGACGTGGTACTTGGCCAGCAGCATGCGCTGCACCTTGAACAGGTCTTCGGGGTAGCGCAGGTGTGCGGCGAGCTCCGGGCTGATGTCACCCTTGGGCTTGACCGTCCCGGGGAAGACCTGCATCCAGGCTTTGAGCACCGGATCCTGCTCGTCCTGCTGGTACAGCGTGACGGTGCCGTCGTAGGCGTCGACGGTGGCCTTCACCGAGTTGCGGATGTAGGAGACCTGCTTGTCCGGGAGCAGCCGGTTGAAGGCGACCTCGTTGGAGTCCGCGGTCGCCGACGACAGCGAGGTCAGCTGCGAGTACGGGTAGTTTTCCAAGGTGGTGTAGCCGTCGAGGATCCAAACCATCCGCTTGTTGACGATCGCCGGGTAGACCGCGCTGTCGGTGGTCAGCCACGGCGCCACCGCCTCCACCCGCTGCGCGGGATCACGGTTGAACAGGATCTTGCTGTTGGAGCCGATCACGTTGGAGAACAGGAAGTTACGCTCGGCGAACTTGGCCGCGAACACGGTGCGGGAGATCCAGCTGCCGACCGACACTCCCCCGCTACCGGTGTAGGTGTAGTTCTTGGTGTCCGCACTGGTCTCGTAGTCGTATTCCCGGTCGGCACCGGTCTTGCCCACGATCGCGTAGTCGGCGGGGGTGTTGGAGATGACCGGCCCGTAGTAGATCCGCGGCTGATCCAGCGGCGCCGGACCGTCGGACACGACGGTGCCGTTGGCGCCCACGACGTTGACCAGGAACTCGGGGTAACCGCCGTTTTGGTTCGGGTCGTTGGCGATGCCCCGAACGGTGTTGGCCGGCGAGGCGATGAATCCGTTGCCGTGGGTGTACACGGTGTGCCGGTTGATCCAGTCCCGCTGGTTGTCGATCAGCCGGTCCGGGTTGAGTTCGCGCGCCGCGACCACGTAGTCACGCAGGTTGTTGTTGCGGTCGAAGTAGCGGTCGATCGACAACTGGTCGGGGAAATAGTAGAAGTTCTTGCCCTGCTGGAACTGGGTGAATGCCGGGCTGACGATCGTCGGGTCGAGCAGCCGGATGTTGGAGGTGGTGGCGCGGTCGGCGGCGACCTGCTGTGCGGTCGCTTCGCCGTCGCCGGTGTAGTTGCGATACGTCACCACATTTGAGGTCAGCCCATAGGCTTGCCGCGTCGCCGTGATACTTCGGCTGATGTACTCGCTTTCCTTCTGCGCCGCATTGGGTTTGACGCTGATCTGCTCGACGATCATCGGCCAGGCGGCGCCGACGATCAGCGACGAGAGCAGCAACAGCACCAAACCGATG
The DNA here is from genome assembly GCF_003584745.1 of Mycobacterium pseudoshottsii JCM 15466. Classification (NCBI taxonomy): domain Bacteria; kingdom Bacillati; phylum Actinomycetota; class Actinomycetes; order Mycobacteriales; family Mycobacteriaceae; genus Mycobacterium; species Mycobacterium pseudoshottsii. The sequence continues at coordinate 1,695,253 of NZ_AP018410.1, read as the reverse complement.
GCGGGAATCCGCAAGTCGCGCAGAACGATCGCCGAGAACACCGCCGCCGCGCAGATGACGGCGATGGCCATCAGAATCAGCTTCGCCGGCAACACGGCATTGATGTCGGTGTATCCGGCGCCGGTGAACGGTTTGCCGCCGCGGGTGTGTGACAGCAGCTCATAGCGGTCCAACCAGTAGGCGACCGCTTTGAGCAGCACCAGCACCCCGACCAGGCTGACCAACTGAATGCGCGCCGAGCGGCTCAGGGCGCCGCTGCGGCCGGTCAACCGGATGCCGCCGAACAGGTAGTGCGACACCACGTTGGCCACGAACGCCAGGAAGATCGCGACAAACAAGTAGCTGAGCAGCAGCCGGTAGAAGGGCAACTCGAAGGCGTAGAAGCCGAGGTCCTTGCCGAACTGCGGGTCGGTGATCCCGAAGTCACCGCCATGCAAGAACAGCTGGATCCGAACCCAGTAGCTCTGGGCGACAATGCCGGCCAACAGGCCGATCGCCGCCGGAATCCCGATCCCGAACAGCCGCAGCCGAGCCAGCACGACGGTGCGATAGCGCGCCACCGGATCGTTGTCGTTGTTCGGCACGAAAACCGGGCGGGTGCGGTAGGCCAGCGCCAGCCCGGCGAAGACAATGCCGCCGACCAGCACTCCTGCCACCAGAAAAACCAGGAATCGGGTGACCAGCACGGTGGTGAACACCGAGCGATAGCCAAGCTCGCCGAACCACAGCCAGTCCACGTATGCGTCGATCAGACGCGGACCCGCCAACAACAGGGCGATCACACCCAAAGCGATCAAGATCAAAACCCGGCTGCGCCGAGTCAGCTTCGGCATCCTTGCGGTGGGCCGCATCCCCACTAGCTACGCTCCCTGCTCGGTTTGGCTGGCGCCGTTTTGAAGGCCGTCGTTCCACGAGACGTTTCCCGACCGGCTGCTAGAGATTTGTCTAGACGGTCACAACTCTACGCATCCCCTGGTGCTAGCAACTCGGCGTCGCTGTCCCCGAGGTCATGGCGTGCAATGCGTCCACCGCTTGGCCCAGCGTTTCGACCTTCACCAACCGAAGGCCGCTGGGCGTATCGGAGGCCGCCTCGTAGCAGTTTTTGGCCGGCACCAGGAATACCGAGGCGCCGGCGGCCCGGGCCGCCGCCATCTTGTGGGTGATGCCGCCGATGGGGCCGACCTTGCCGTCGGCGGTGATCGTTCCGGTGCCGGCCACAAAGGTCGAACCGACCAGATCGCCGGTGGTCAGTTTGTCCACCACGGCGAGACTGAACATCAACCCGGCCGAGGGGCCGCCCACGTTGGCGAGGTGGAAATCGACCACGAACGGCGCCCACGGCGCATCGAGCACCGCGACGCCCATGAAGCCGTAGTCGCGATCCTTGTTGGTGCCCAGCGTGATCTGCGCGACGCCGGGCGCCTCGTTCTTCCGGCGGAAGTCGATCACCACGACGTCGCCGGGCTTGGTGTCCTTCAAGATCGAGGTGAACTGCTCGACATTGGCCACCGCGGTGCCGTTGACCGCGTCGATGGCATCACCGGCCTTCAACTTGCCCGCGGACGGACCGGGCTCGCTCACGGTGGCCACCGTCACCGCGTCGGGGTACTTCAGGTACTCCAGGGCCGCGTACTCGGCGCTTTCCTCGGAGTTCTTGAAATCCGCACTGTTGGCGTTGTCGACCTCTTCGCGCGACTTACCCGGCGGATACACCAGGTCGCGCGGCACCAGCTGCTCTTGCCCGGACAACCACAGGGTCAGGGCCTCACCCAGGCTCAGCCCATCGCGTTGAGACACGGTCGTCATATTGAGGTGACCCGTTGTCGGGTGCGTTTGGGTACCTTCGATCTGGACAACCTGCTTGCCGTCGACCTCGCCGAGGGTGTCGAAGGTGGGGCCGGGGCCCAGTGACACAAACGGCACCGTCACCACCGCTAGCAGCACCCCGAACACCACAATCGGTACCAGCGCCACCATCAACGTCAATATCCGCCTGTTCACGCCGCATACACTAGACGGCCTTAGCAGGTGCCGGTTCAGCTACAAGCATGACCGTGCCTCGCGCTTTCTGTTCCCCCGGTGAGTACCGTTGGGGTTATGGCTGACCTGCCTTTCGGCTTCTCCTCCGGAGACGACCCCCGCGACGATCGATCTGGGCGCGACAAGCCCGGTAACAACGATCCCGAGTCTGGGTCGGACGCCAACCCGCTGGGCGCGTTCGGCATCGGCGGGGATTTCGGCATGGCCGATCTGGGCCAGATCTTCACCCGCCTGGGCGAAATGTTCGGCGGCGTCGGCAGCGCCATGACCTCGGGCCAGAGCTCGGGCCCGGTCAACTACCAGTTGGCCCGGCAAGTCGCCGCCAGCTCGATCGGCTTCATCGCGCCCATCCCCGACGCGACCAACTCCGCCATCTCCGACGCGGTGCACCTGGCTGAGACCTGGCTCAACGGGGCGACCTCGCTGCCCGCCGGCACCGCCAAGGCGGTGGGCTGGGGCCCCACCGACTGGGTCGACAACACCATGGACGTCTGGAAGCGGCTGTGCGATCCCATGGCCCAGCAGATCTCGTCGGTGTGGGCATCCTCGCTGCCGGAGGAAGCCAAGAGCATGGCCGGACCGCTGCTGTCGATGATGTCGCAGATGCGCGGCATGGCGTTCGGTTCGCAGCTGGGCCCGGCGTTGGGCCGGCTGTCCCGTGAGGTGCTGACCTCCACCGACATCGGTCTGCCGTTGGGCCCCAAGGGCGTGGCGGCGATCCTTCCCGAGGCCGTCGAATCGTTTGCCTCCGGCCTCGAACAGCCGCGCAGCGAGATCATGACCTTCCTGGCCGCCCGGGAGGCGGCGCATCATCGTCTGTTCAGCCATGTTCCCTGGCTGTCCAGCCAGTTGCTGGGCGCGGTCGAGGCCTACGCGGCGGGCATGAAGATCGACATGAGCGGCATCGAGGAGCTGGCCCGCGACTTCAACCCGGCCACGCTGGGCGATCCGGTGGCCATGGAGCAGTTGTTGAGCCAAGGGGTGTTCGAGCCGCAGGCAACCCCGGCGCAGACCCAGGCGCTCGAGCGTCTGGAAACACTGCTGGCCCTGATCGAAGGCTGGGTCCAGACCGTGGTGACCGATGCACTCGGTGACCGGATTCCGGGCACCGCCGCGCTCAGCGAGACACTTCGTCGCCGCCGGGCCAGTGGCGGGCCCGCCGAGCAGACCTTCACGACACTGGTCGGTTTGGAACTTCGGCCCCGCAAACTGCGCGAGGCCGCGGCCCTATGGGACCGGCTGACTCAGGGCGCCGGTATCGACGCGCGCGACGCGGTCTGGCAGCACCCCGACCTGCTGCCCTCCATCGAGGACCTCGATGACCCGGCGGCGTTCATCGATCGGACCATCGGGGGCGACACCTCCGGTATCGACGAGGCACTGTCCGACCTGAAAGCCGAGCTCGACCGCGACATGCGCAACCGGGAGGACCCGGGCGCCGGTCCTGTGGATAACTGAGCGGGGTCTGCCCGGCCGGCCTGGCACAGTCTCGGGTCATGCCCGCCTTGTACTCGCTGGATCCGGCGATGCCGGTGCTGCTGCGTCCCGACGGTGCGGTGCAGGTGGGCTGGGATCCGCAACGGGCCGTGCTGATCCGCCCGCCAGAGGGGCTGACGACGACGGCGGTCGCCGAACTGCTGCGGTCCATGCGATCACCGATACCGATCACCGAACTGCAACGCCACGCCACCGGCCGCGGATGGGTGCCCGGTGACGTGGCCAACCTGGTCAGCCAACTGGTCGGTGCCGGCGTCGCGACCCGCCGGCACCGGGATCGGACCGGCCGAACGGCGTCAATCCGGATCCACGGCCGCGGGCCGTTGTCCGACCTGCTGGTGCAGGCGCTGCGTTGCTCGGGGGCACGAATCGGCCAAAGCAGTCAGCCACACGCGGCGGTCACCCGCAGCGCCGTGGATCTGGTGGTGTTGTCCGACAACCTGGTGGCCGAGCCGCGCCTGGTGCGCGACCTGCAAAGGGAGGGCATCGCGCACCTGCCGGTTCGGGTTCGCGACGGCACCGGGCTGGTCGGACCGTTGGTGATTCCCGGCGTGACCAGCTGCCTGCGGTGCGCCGACTTACACCGCAGCGACCGCGACCCGGCCTGGCCGGCCATCGCGGCGCAGCTTCGTGACACCGTGGGGGTGGCCGATCGGGCCACCGTGCTGGCGACGGCGGCGCTGGCGCTGCGCCAAATCAACGGTGTGATCGCCGCGGTCCGAGATCAGGAAAACCCGTCCGATCCGCCGTCGGCGCTGAATGCCACGTTGGAATTCGACCTCCAGGCGGGCTCCGTCGTGGCGCGGTATTGGGCCAGGCACCCGTTGTGCTCGTGCTGACGCCGGCCCCGCGGGCCCGCTAGCCCAGGCGACCCTGCTCGGGAACGTTGGTGGAGATCGCCGCGTACGCCCTGGCCAAGTCGTCCAGTACGCCCTCGGTCAAGGTGCAATCTTTGCGGTGCTTGTCCAACGTTTCGATGATCGCCCTGAACAGGGCATCTGCGGCCTCGTGCTGCGTCTGTTTTGCTGACATGGCTTCTCGGGGTCCACCCTCCGGACGTGGGTTTCGATGAGTCACACCATTGCGACCTGCAAGAGATTACATATGCGCTGCTGATCGCGCCGGTCTCGACGCAACGTCAGCGCTGGGACGGCCGCACCAATTGCGATTGAATCAATTGAAATCAGTTGTAGCCAGATCAATACCCTGCGCACAGGTCCGTAATGGATGATGGGGGTGTGTCGGACATCAAACGCGGCCGGGCCGCGCGCAACGCAAAGCTGGCCAGCATTCCGGTCGGCTTTGCTGGCAGGGCAGCGCTAGGGGTCGGCAAGCGACTGGCCGGCAAGTCAAAAGATGAGGTCAACGCCGAGCTGATGGAGAAGGCGGCCAACCAGCTCTTCACGGTCTTGGGTGAGCTCAAGGGCGGAGCGATGAAAGTCGGACAGGCGTTGTCCGTGATGGAAGCGGCCATTCCCGAGCAATTTGGCGAACCGTACCGCGAGGCACTGACCAAGCTACAAAAAGACGCACCACCGTTGCCGGCGGCCAAGGTGCATCGAGTGCTGGACGCGCAGCTAGGCACCAAATGGCGCGATCGATTCGGCTCGTTCGACGACACCCCGGTCGCTTCGGCGAGCATCGGCCAGGTGCACAAGGCGATCTGGTCGGATGGCCGGGAAGTGGCGGTCAAGATCCAATACCCCGGCGCCGATGAGGCGTTGAAGGCCGATCTGAAGACGATGCAGCGAATGGTCGGTGTCTTCAAGCAACTCTCGCCGGGTGCCGACGTGCAGGGCGTCGTCGACGAGCTGATCGAGCGGACCGAAATGGAGCTCGACTACCGGCTCGAAGCCGATAACCAGCGTGCCTTCGCCAAGGCCTACGCGGGTCACCCACGCTTCCTGGTACCGCACATCGTGGCCAGTGCGCCAAAGGTGGTGATCCAGGAGTGGATCGACGGCGTGCCGATGTCGCAGATCATCCGCAACGGGACCCAGCAGGAGCGCGACCTCATGGGCACGCTGCTGCTCGAGCTCACCTTCGACGCGCCGCGGCGGCTGGAGATGCTGCACGGCGATGCGCACCCGGGAAACTTCATGCTGCTGCCAGACGGGCGGATGGGCGTCATCGACTTCGGCGCGGTGGCGCCGATGCCCGGCGGCTACCCCATCGAGCTCGGGATGACCATTCGGTTGGCTCGTGACAAGAACTATGACCTGCTGTTGCCGACGATGGAGAAAGCCGGGCTCATCCAGCGGGGGCAACAGGTCTCGGTGCGAGAGATCGACGAGATGCTGCGCCAGTACGTCGAACCCATCCAAGTCGAGGTCTTCCACTACACGCGTAGGTGGCTACAGCGGATGACCGTGAGCCAGATTGACCGCTCGGTCGCGCAGATCAAAGCGGCTCGGCAAATGGATCTACCGCCCAAGCTGGCCATTCCGATGCGTGTGATCGCGTCGGTGGCCGCCATTTTGTGCCAGCTGGATGCGCATGTGCCGATCAAGGCGCTGTCCGAAGAGCTGATCCCCGGTTTTGCCGAGCCCGATACCGCCGCTGTCTGAGCGGGCGCCCGGGCCGCGGGATCCGGGTTCCGCGTAAGGATCGCCAGGGTGCGGCCATCGAGAATCGGTGCGATGGCCGCGCCCCGGCGATTCGGGCGGTTACTAGGCGGCAACCTTGGGCGGACGCCCGCGCGGGCGCTTGCGGTTCACTATCGAGCCACGCTCGAAGATCTCGCCACCCCATACTCCCCACGGCTCGGCGCGTTCAAGCGCAGCGGCCAAGCACTGGGGGCGAATCGGGCAGCTCGCGCAGAGTTCCTTGGCCTGCTCGAGATCGGCCGGGGTCTCGGCGAACCACAAGTCCGGATTACCGACATGACAGGGCAACACCGGCAGCGTCTGTCTAGGGACGGCCAGTGCCGACATGTCCATGCTCACCTGCTTCCTGGTCTAGGGGCTTTCGTTCGAAGTGATCCGGACCAGGCGGCGGGCGGTTGACCCAAAAAAAAATTGGCCACGGATCCTGGTGACTGAGGTCCGTGGCCACTTGGGCGGAAATCGGGCTTTACGTAGTGCCTACGTTGGGCTCCGATCCACGGACGAGTCAGTCGCGGCGGCGACGCGGTGCTTACCCGCTGCCGCCGGGATGGCGGTGCGGGCGGCATGACGGGCGGCCGGGTACCACACGGCGGCAGCCACGCCTACACCGAACGTATTCATGTTCATCATCGTGGCCGCCTCCTTTCGTGTTGCTCGCCGCCGTGCCAGCGTTCAGCGCCGGCACCTATAAGCCTGTTAGAGGTTAAACGGTCGCGACCGAACATCACAACCGATTTTTTGACCAGCGGTTTTGCCGCTTACCGTGCTTGGCGCACCAGCTCGAGCACATCGGCCCCGTACTGCTCCAGCTTTCGGGCGCCAATGCCTGGTATCGCGATCAGGGATGCATCATCGGCGGGAAGCAGCTCGGCGATCGCGATGAGCGTGTTGTCGGTGAAGACGACGTAGGCGGGCACGTTCTGTTCCTTGGCGGTGTTGAGCCGCCAGGACTTGAGCTGCAGCAGCAATTCCTCATTGACGTCGCCGGCACACGTTTCGCACCGGCGCAGCATCACGGCCGCCGGCGTGGTCAGCTCCTTGTTGCAGATCCGGCAGCGCACTGGGCCGCGGTTGCGCCGGTTCTTGGCCGGCCCCGGATCGGCACGTGTCTGCGGCGCAATGCCGTTGAGAAAGCGCGACGGCTTGCGGCCCTGACGCCCGCCCGGAGACCGGGTCAGCGCCCAGGTCAGCGCCAAATGCACTCGGGCCCTGGTGACTCCGACATAAAGCAGCCGGCGTTCCTCTTCGACCTGTTCACTCTCGGGGCCATGCGCCAACGCGTGCGAGATCGGCAGCGTGCCGTCGGCCAAGCCGACGAGGAACACCGCGTCCCACTCCAGACCCTTGGCCGCGTGCAGTGAGGCGAGGGTGACACCCTGCACCACCGGTGGATGGCGTGCGTCGGCGCGCGCTCGAAGCTCGGCGAGCAATCCGGCAAGCTGCAGGTGCGGTCGCTGCGCCACCTCGTCGTCGACTAGTTGCGCCAATGCGCTCAGCGCCTCCCAGCGCTCCCGGGCCCGGGTCCCGGCGGGTTCTTCGGCGGTCAGCCCGAGGGGTTCTAGGACCGTGCGGACCACATCGGGCAACGCTGCCTCGATATCGCGCTCCGCCGCACGCTGCAGGGCCACCATCGCCTGCTTGACCTCTTGGCGGTTGAAGAATCCCTCGCCGCCACGCACCTGGTAGGCGATACCGGCCTCGGTCAAGGCTTCTTCGTAGACCTCGGACTGCGCGTTGACGCGGTAGAGGATGGCGATCTCGGATGCGGGCGTTCCGGATTGGATCAGCCGGGCGATCGACGCCGCCACCGCGGTGGCTTCGGCGACCTCGTCGGGATATTCATCAAACGACGGAGCCGGGCCGGGCTCGCGCTGGCCGGTCAGCTGCAGCCGGCTACCGGCAACCCGGCCGCGGGCCGCCGCGATCACCCGGTTGGCCAACGAGACCACCTGCGGAGTGGACCGGTAGTCGCGCTCCAGACGCACCAGGGTGGCGTCGGGAAATCGGCGGGAAAAGTCGAGCAGGAATCGAGGCGATGCCCCGGTGAACGAATAGATGGTCTGGTTGGCGTCACCGACGACTGTCAGGTCGTCGCGATCTCCCAACCAGGCCAACAGGACTCGTTGCTGCAGCGGAGTGACATCCTGGTATTCGTCGACGACAAAGCAGCGGTACCGGTCCCGGAATTCCTGGGCCACCGCGGCGTCGTTTTCGATGGCGGCCGCGGTATGCAGCAGCAGATCGTCGAAATCGAGCAGGGTGAGGCTCTCATCGCGCACCTTGAGTGACTCGTATTCGGCGTAGACGGCCGCGATCTGCGCGGCGTCCAGCGGAGTATCTCGGGATGCGGCGGCCACCGCCGCCGGGTATTGCTCGGGGGTGATCAGCGATGCCTTGGCCCACTCGATCTCGCCGGCCAGGTCGCGCACGTTATCACTGCTGGCGTTGAGCCTGGCACGGCCGGCCGCGCGGGCAACGACGGCAAACTTGCTGTCCAATAGCTGCCAGCCGATATCGCCGACGACGCGCGGCCAGAAGTATCGCAGCTGGCGGTGGGCGGCCGCGTGAAACGTCAGCGCCTGGACGGCACCGACACCGGCGCTTGTCTGTGCCGCGGCATCCAGCCCTCGCAACCGGGCGCGCATCTCCCCCGCCGCCCGCTGAGTGAATGTCACCGCGAGTACCTGCCCGGCGGCGACGTGGCCGCTAGCGACCAACTGAGCGATCCGATGCGTGATGGTGCGCGTCTTGCCGGTTCCGGCCCCGGCGAGCACGCAGACGGGTCCGCGGGGCGCGAGCACGGCTTCGCGTTGCTCGTCGTCCAGCCCGGCGGTCAGTGGCTGAGCGAGCGTCGGCATGGTCTCCATCTTGACAGTGCGGGCTGACAATCCGGGGGCCCCGCCACGCCGCCAGACGCGGCCGGCACCCTGCCGGACGCCTCTACCCTAAGCCGTCCGCCGCTGATCAGCCCTGCCGCGCGCAGCCCCCGATCACCGGGCTACGTTTACGTCCCATGACCAATGCTGCGCTCACCATCTACACAACTTCATGGTGTGGTTATTGTCTTCGGCTCAAGACGGCCCTAAAAGCCGAAGGAATCGCCTACGATGAGATCGACATTGAACGCGAACCTGCCGCAGGGGATTTCGTAGGCTCGGTCAACGGGGGCAACCGGACCGTTCCGACAGTGAAGTTCGCAGACGGCTCGACGCGGACTAACCCCAGCGCCCGGGAGGTCAAGAAAAAAAATGGCCGACATTGGCGGCTAGCTAATTGGGGACCGCGCACTCACGGCGCGTTTCCGACACAGCTTGTCGCCCAATGCATGGGTGCCCGACAAAGAATGCAGCCGCCCGTACCATGGCCATTATGTCGTCGAGTACCGGTGACTCGCCGGTACAGCAACGCCAACTCCGACCGCGGACAGCAGTCCGCAGAAAACGGCTATCAACGATGAGGCCAGACGGCTCAACCCGAACGACAGCGATGCGTTTCGCAGGCTGGCGCAAGTGGCAGATGGTCTTTCGTGCCGCGTCTAGCCGTCGCAACAGGTCGGCTTTCATCGTCTGCATTGCGGTGTTGGCGATTTCAGCCTGCTCGCATCAGAGCACCACAGCCAAGCCCAGCACCACCACTTCTACACCTCCCAGCGGCGCCGACGCATTGATCATCAGCGTCGAAGAAGTGCGTCGCATTGCTAACTACGAAGAACTGACCGCACACGCGCACGCAGACTTGCGCCATCCACCGCCGGGTGACCTGAGCGCGCCGGGCCCCTGCCGGGCGGCCGGAACCAGTGACCTCACCTTTGCCAATGGATGGCTGGAATTTCGTAGCGCGGGCTACAGCGGGGTCACCGACGACATCCATCCCGGCGGAAAGGCCTTGATTGACTCGGTCAGTCAGGCGGTAGCCATCTACCCGGACAAGCACGCCGCTCGCAATGCACTCGATCAGCTCGAAACGTCCCTGACGACGTGTGTGGCAATGCACGACCCCAATTACGATTTCGATGTGGACAAGTCGGATCCCACCACGCTGAGGATCACCGACGCGGGATGGAGCCACCTGTATCGGGCCAAGAATTCGGTTCTAATATCCGTTGGCGTATTGGGCATCGAACCCGCCGAGCGGATCGCGAATGCGGTGCTCGAAGCCATTTGTGATCCAGGGCTCCGGCGTTGTTGATTAGCAGGCTTGTGAGCTGGGGAATTGTGGATTGAGGAGGTCTAGGCGGCGGTTGGCGGTCAAAGCGGTGATCCGGCAGGCTTCGGCGATGTTGTCGGCGCCGTTGAGGCGGTGCAGATTGATCGCGGTGTTGCGTAGCGTTGCTAGGACCTGTGCGCCGTTTCCGGTATGTGCCCTTTGACGGTCTTCGTCGAAGGTGACGTCGCGTATCCAGTGCAGGCTGTTCTCGATTCCCCAGTGTTGACGCATCCAGGTCATGATCGCGGTAGGGCGGGCGTGCTCGAACGGCAGGCTGCAGATGGCATAGACCACCTCCACGCTGCGCTGGTCGGTGGCGGTGATCAAGCGTTCACGAGTGATCCGGATGATTTGTTTTGCGTAGGGGAAGCCGATTCCTCGTGCAGCGGTGATGATTTGCAGGGTGCGGGTCTCGACACGGCCGTGGCCGCGGGAGTCGTCGGTAGCGGCTGTGGGCACCTCGGCCCAGGGCAGCGCGGTGATACGCGCAAGTATTTTGGCTTGGTTGGACTTGACGATCATCAGGTAGTGCGACTTCAAGGTGGCGCAGATCAACTTCGCGGTGACGACCTGGGTATGCATCGCATCCACGGTGACCAGCCACCGCAAGCTACCCGGCAGCAGCGTGAGCAGGGCACGTACGCAGGGAATTTCATTGCTTTTCTCGGCGACAGCGAGTTGACCGAGCACCAATCGGGCACGGTGGGCGAACACCGACACGAGATGCGTGGCTGTCGCTTTGGCGCGTAAAGCACCACGCAGCATCTTGCCGTCCAACGCGATCGGCACCAATCCACTGGGGTCGCTGCTGGCCACGTGTGCAGTGAAGTAACTGCCCATCCTGGCGTTGAGGTCGGCGGGGTCTAGCCGAGACAAAACAGCGCGGAAGGTCTTCTCACTGGGCCGCCGGAACCGGACCCCTAATTGGGCCAACACATCATCGGGAGCGGTGGCCGCCCATGTGGCAAAACCAGCATAGCCGCGCATCCCCGCGGCAGTGGCCAGAACCGCGATCGCCAACAAAGCCATCAGCGAATACCTCCGACCGCGTGGGCCCCTCGGGTCTGGCACCGAGGCCAACACATCGAGAAACTCCGATCCGATGAGCTCGCTGCGCTCACCAGGACTCCAGCGGTCGAACACCTCTGGAACCGGCGACACAGGCAATACTGAAACGGTAGGCACGGGCAACTCCAGACCAACGACGAACAGTAACCAACTCGATCGTTCTCCAGATAGCCCGTGCCTACACTCCGGCCCCAATAGCGCGGCACCAAAGATCATCAACCCAGCTCACAAGCCTGCTAATCAACAACGCCGGAGCCCTGATTTGTGATCGAGTCAAATAGCGCTTAGTCGCGCGCTGCCGCCCAAGATTCAATGATCACGCGGGCGATCGAAATCGATCCCGGCAGCAGCAATTTTGAGTCCGATGCACTCGTCCAATCACCAACCGCAAGGGCGGCTCGCACCTCATCGCGGGTAAACCAGGCCGCCTCGGCGATCTCGCCGTCATTAAAGGAAAAGTCTTCATCTGGGTCACCCACCGCATGGAAACCGACCATCAGCGAGCGCGGTAAGGGCCAGGGCTGGCTGCCCAGATAACGCACATCGCGCACCGTCAGACCGATTTCCTCACGAATCTCCCGGGCGACACAGACTTCGAACGATTCGCCGGCCTCCACAAACCCGGCCAGCAGCGAGAACATCCGGTGCGGCCAGATTGCCTGGCGGGCCAGCACCACCCGGTCGCCGCCATCGTGCACCAAGCAGATCACCGCGGGGTCGATGCGCGGGAACTCCTCGTGGCCGGTCAGGGAGTTCACTCGCGACCAGCCGGCCCTGGCCGGTTTGGTCGGACTGCCGTCGACTGGGCTGAACCGCGAACCGTCGTGCCAGTTCAATAAGGCCATGGCAGATGCCACCAGCTGGCTGCTGGTGTCATCGATGATGCTGCCGAGTTTGCGCAGGTCGGCCACCTCGGACTGAGCTCCAGGATCCTCGGGAGCTTCCAGCGCGGCTCGGACTGCCCAGACATGGCGACCGCCCTCGAGACAGCCCAAAAACACCGCCTCCGGCGGCGGCTTCTCGGCGAAATCGGCGGCCGGGCTGAGCACCACCCGGCCGTCGGCCATCAATACCCGATTACGAGAATCCACCCTCATCAGCGCCGCATCGGCCCACCCCGCGGCCGCCGCTTCGACGTCGGTTCGCAAGTGGTCGGCCCGGTCTGCGCCGATGCGGGACAACAACGGAACCTCGCGCAGCTGGAAGTCCACGCTAGCTCTCACCCCCCTGGCGACCCGGCTGCGCCGAGCTTACGATCGCCACGCCGCCACCTTGGTGGCGACCCGCTGCCCCCGGCTGCGCCGCGCTTGCGATCGCCACGCCGCCACCTTGGTGGCGACCCGCTGCCCCCGGCTGCGCCGCGCTTGCGATCGCCACTAGTGCCCCGTGTTGCGGATGTAGAGCAGGCGGTCGTTGGCCTCAATGGCGTCCACTTCGGGGGCGCCGATGCGCAGCAACTGGCCGCCACGAACGACACCGAGCACGATGTCGCGCAAATGACGCGGAGATCCACCGATCTCGCTTTGTTCCACCTCGCGTTCGGCGATGGCCAGCCCGGCATCCGGAGTGAGCAGATCTTCGATCATCTGGACGACACTGGGTGTGGTGGTGGCCAGCCCCAGCAGCCGGCCGGCGGTTTCGGAAGAAACCACCACCGAGTCGGCTCCCGACTGCTCGAGTAGGTGCTGGTTCTCAGCCTCTCGGATGGATGCCACGATCTGCGACTTGGGCGAAATCTCGCGAGCCGTCAACGTGACCAGCGCCGCGGTGTCATCGCGACTGGCGGCCACGATGATCGAGGCCGCGTGCTGTGCACCGGCCAACCGCAGCACATCGGATTTGGTGGCGTCACCGTGCACGGTGACCAACCCGGCCGCGGCGGCGCGGTCGAGGGCGCCCCGGTCGGTGTCGACAACAACGATCTCACCGGGAACGGCCTCGTCGCCGAGCATTGCGCTGATTGCCGTCTTGCCCTTGGTGCCATAGCCGATGACCACGGTGTGGTTACGCACTCTGCTCCTCCAACGCTGGATCTTCAGTGCCTGACGCGACGTTTCGGTGACAACCTCGAGCGTCGTCCCGACCAGCAAGATCAGAAACGCAATCCTCAGCGGTGTGATGATCAGGACGTTCGCCGCGCGCGCCAGTTCGGAAATCGGTGTGATGTCGCCATACCCGGTGGTCGACAGGGTCACCGCCGAGTAATACAGGCAGTCCAAGAAGGACAGTTCATCACCCTGCGAATCGTGATACCCATCGCGATCCAGATAGACCGTGATGGCACCCGCCAGCAGCGCCGCCAAGGCGATCGTCACCCTGCGCGTAATGATGCGAGCAGGACTGGCCTGCCCTTGAGGAATACGCAGCACGCCGACAAGCGCGTAACTGGGCTGAGCGGTCAGTCTCTCGTCGAGACGCCTCAGCCGCCGCCAACTACCTTTCGCCACGGAAATCCGTCATCGGCTAACCCCAATGCACGACACAGGCACGAGAAACATGTAACCACGATTAGCAACTGCAAGGCGGATCGGAGTCGGCGAGCAACTCGGCCAACGCCATCCCATCAGGCAGCTCATCGGGGATGACGGTGACTCCGGTGCGCACATAGTGAAAGGCGGTACGCACCGACGATTCGGGGCATCCGCGCAGGGCAGCCCACGCCATCCGGTACACAGCCAGCTGAACGGCGGCTTGCCGCATGGCTTCGGGCCCACGCGGCGGCTCACCGGTCTTCCAGTCGACGACGGTTGCGCCGCCATCGGGGTCTTCGAATACCGCGTCGATGCGGCCCCTCACCACGGTGTCGCCGACCGGCATTTCGAATGGCACCTCGACGGCGATCGGCGTGCGCGCCGCCCAAGGAGATCCGGCGAAGGCCTCCTGCAACGGCGCAAGATCCTCGACTTGGCCCACATCGGAGTCGGCAGCACCCGGGAGGTCCCCCAAGTCGAACAGCAGCTCCTCGCCGTAGAACTGCTGTACCCATGTGTGAAAGGCATTGCCCAGCTGGGCATGCGGATCCGGCCGAGTCGGTAAGCGATGCACCAACCGTTGCCTGGCCCCCACCGGGTCGCGGGCCAGCTCGACGAGCCCGCTCACCGACAACTGGTTCGGCAACGCTCGCGTCGGCGGCCCCACGGCACGCGCCCGCTCGGCCAACAGCGCATCGACGTCGGCTGTCCAGCCCTCGATATCGGCGACCGCGGCACCGCCAGCGGGGGCCTCGACACCGGCATCGGCAGAGATCGCCTCCGCGACCAACCTGGCCCCACGTTCGACATCGCCGCGCCGCGTGGCCAACGGATCAGTTGGCCAAACCGCTTCGACAACGTCGTCCAGCAGCGGGTTCCGTTCACCAGCGACCGGTGCCCGATCCCACTGATCCACCGTCCCGCAGGGATCGCCGGCCGCGGCCGACCGCTCGATGATGTCCTTGAGTTCACACAAGAAGTCCGATGGTCCGCGCGGCTTCAGCCCGGTGGCCCCCCAGTGGTGACCCGATACCAGCACGGTGTCCTCGGCCCGGGTAACGCCGACGTAGAGCAACCGGCGCTCCTCATCGACGCGCCGCTGATCTAGCTGCTCCCGATGCGCGGAAATGTTGTCCGACAACTGCTTTCGGTTTGTCACCGCCGAGGTATCTAGCACCGGGATGCCCAGCGCGCCCACCGACGCCCGGTCCCCCCGAAGCAGCGGCGGTAACTCGCCCGGATCGGTGAGCCAACTGCTTCGCGACGCGGTCGACGGGAAAACACCTGCCGATAGATGTGCCACCGCCGCCACCTGCCATTCCAGGCCCTTCGCGGCATGCACGGTGAGCACTTGAACTCGGTCCCGTGCCACCGTCAACTGGGCCGGCGGTAACCCGTTCTCTACCTCCGCCGCGACATCGAGATAGGCGAGCAGACCGTCCACCGATGCCTTGGTTGACAGGGCGCTACCAGCCGAGATGGCGGCCCGCTCGGCGTAGTCGGCGACCACGTCGGCAAACGCATCGAGGTGCTCGGCACCGACCCATGCCCCCGAAGCCGTCGCCGCGGCACGGACATCGCAATCCAGCCCAAGCACGCGTCGTACCTCGGCGACAAAATCCGGCAGCCAATGACCAAGATGCCCACGCAGGGCGTTCAATTCCGCTGCCAGCGCACCGATGCGCTCGTAGCCCGCCGACGAGTACCAGTCGGCGGGGCCCGGGTCGCAGATGGCATCGGCCAGACACGCCGTATCGGTGTCCGGACCCGCCGCCGCCGCGACGGCGCCGGGAGAGACCGATGCGCCCACCTGAGGACCGCCCACCAACGCGACCGCCCGTCGCCAAAGTGCGGCGACGTCGCTGCCGCCCAACCGCCAGCGCGGACCGGTCAACACTCGCATCGCCGCGACCCCGGCCGTCGGGTCACCCACCAGTCGCAGCATCGCTACCAGGTCGGCCACCTCCGGAATGGACAACAGGCCGGCCAGCCCGACAACCTCAACCGGGATTCCCCGCGCAACCAGTGCATCGGCGATGGGTGCGGCGTCGGCGTTGCGGCGCACCAGCACCGCTGCCGTCGGCGGGCTAACCCCGTCGGCCGCCGCGCGCTGATAGTGACCCTGCAATTGGTCTGCGATCCAGTCCCGTTCGGCCTGCACATCGGCGAGTAGCGCACAACGAACCGTCCCGGCCGGCGCATCCGGGCGCGAACGCAGTGCATGTACGGCCACCGACCGCCGGCGGGGCTCCGCCGAGATCGCGTTTGCCAGGTGCAGTGCGCGCGGCGGGTTGCGCCAGCTGGTCCGCAGCTCCAGAACCGGTGCCGGGGCACCGTCGGACAGCGCGAAATCCGTGCTGAACCGGGGCAAGTTCGTCGCCGAGGCACCACGCCAGCCGTAGATCGACTGAATCGGATCACCGACTGCCGTCAACGCCAACCCGTCATCGACGCCGCCACCAAACAGTGCCGACAGCGCGATGCGCTGGGAGTGTCCGGTGTCCTGGTACTCGTCGAGCAACACGACGCGGTACCGGCTGCGCAGCTCCCCGCCGACCTGCGGGCACGTCGCTGCCAGCCGTGCGGCGGCGGCCATCTGCATTCCGAAGTCCATCACCTTGGCGGCGCGCATCCGCTCATGCAACGCGTCGAGCAAGGGCACCAGCTCGGCCCGCTCGGTCTGGGTGGCCAGCATCCGCAACAGCCACTGATTCGGGCCGCTATCGCGCTGGTTTGGGCCCGCCGGCAGGGCGTGCACGAGTCGTTCCAGCTCGATGTGGGTATCGCGAAGCTGCCGGGTGTCAACCAGGTGCTCGGCGAGCTGGCCCCACAGCCGCAGCACCGTGGCGGTGACCGCCGCCGGGGTCTTCTGGGTGCACAGCTCACCGCGATATCCGTTGACGACCTCGAACGCCAGCTGCCACAGCTCTGTCTCGCTGAGCAACCGGGTGTCGGGCTCGATGGGCAGCAACAAGCCGTGGTCACGCAGCAGTGAGCCGGCAAATGCGTGATAAGTGCTGACCGTGGGCGCACCCGCTGCTTCGCCGACGGCGACACCCACGGTGGTACCTGCCAATCGGGCCAGCCGCGACCGGACACGGCGCAGCAATTGGCCGGCAGCCTTGCGGGTGAACGTCAAGCCCAACACCTGGCCTGGTTCGGCGTAGCCGTTGGCGACCAGCCAAACCACCCGGGCGGCCATCGTCTCGGTCTTGCCCGCTCCCGCGCCCGCGATGACAACCAACGGACCCGGAGGGGCGGCGATAACGGCGGCCTGCTCGTCGGTGGGCGGGAAAATTCCTAGCGCACTTGCTATCTCATCCGGGCTGTAGCGCGGGTTCATCGCGGCGACCGGTCGGTGTGGGCCGGACACGACGGCCGGATCGGGCAGTGCGAGCAGCCATCGTTGCGCCGAGCGATGAAGTGCGGCCCGGCCGCTGCCTCGGCAACCTGACGGACCAGATTGCGCCACTGGTCACGAGCGGCCGGCGTCAGTGGATCCTGATCCCGTTGGGCGGCACCGGCGGCCGCGCTCTTGCCCGGATAGACCAGTCGCGCACCACCGGGCTCGGCACCGGCCTCCACCATCCCCTCGGCCACCGCAAGCTGATACATGGCCAGCTGGGCATTTTGCTGTGCGTCGTCCTTGCTGACTGGTGTCTTTGCGGTCTTGATATCGACGATCACCAATCGCCCCGCACCGTCGCGCTCGAGCCGATCGACCCGTCCCCGCAGACGAATTGCGCCGCCGTCGTCGCGGGCCGCGTCCAGGACTCCATCGATGTCGATCTCGACTCCCACTTCGGTCAGTTCACTGCGCGTCTGGCCCCGCCACTCGACAAACGCCTGGATCATCGCTCGGTGCCGGGCAAGCTCGTTGCTCGAAAACCAATCCGCCTCGAACGGCAGGAGCTTCCACACCCGGGCCAGCTCGGCCAGCAGTTGCTCTTCACTTGCGCCCGGCTCGGCGATCAGCGCATGCAGCACCGAACCGATGGTGGCTCGCAGGTCACGCGGGTTGGTCCCACCATGACGTTCGGCCAGCCAACGCAGCGGACAGTCGTTGAGGGTCTGCAGGGTGGAGGGCGTCAGCGTGACAACATCGCCGGCGCCGTAGAGCGCAGCAGTCGTGCTCACCGGGATCAGCCCGTGCCATCCCGCGGGATCGGCCCCCGCCACGCCGGCCTTGGCCAACCGAGCCAATTGTGTTGCTGCACATTGCCGGGCAGCGTCGTCAACCGCGCCGTCCGGCGCGCACACCACGCCGCGCAATCTGCCCACCACCGCCGCGGCCGACAGCACGCGCGGCGCCGAAACCGGCGGCGCTGCGACGGCTTGGCTGTCCCCGTTGGCCCACTGCGCGATCTCGAAGAAGAATTCCGACGGAAGCGCGGCCTGCTGGCCACCCCCGCTCGTGTCGCCGTCGACGGCAGTCACCAGTAGTTGCCGCCGCGCCCGGCCCATTGCCGCCAGCAACAGCCGGCGTTCCTCGGCCAGTAGCGGTGCCCGCGCCGAGGCATTGCCGCTGACGCCGTCGAGTTCATCAAGCAGGCGCTGCGTGGCCAGCACTCCCCCGCGCGGAATCGTGTTGGGCCACAAGCCGTCCTGCAATCCGGCGATGACCACCAGGTCCCATTCATGACCGAGCGCCGCGTGCGCGCTGAGCACCCGGACCTGCTCGTTCTGTGCTACCGGCTCCTCGCTGACTCGAGGCAACTGCAGGGCCGCAACGTGCTCGAGGAGTCCGCTCAGTGATGCGCCCGACGTGCGCGAGACGTACTGGTCGGTGATGTCGAACAAGGCCGTTACCGCTTCAAGGTTGCGGGTCGCCTGGACACCGGCCGGGCCGCCGCGATCGATGGCTGCGAGCCAGCGATTCTGCAGACCCGACCGATGCCATGCGGCCCACAGGATGTAGCGCGGGTCTTGGCCCGCACGGTGGCATCGCGTTGCCGCGGCCAGCACGGCACGCACCCGCCGTAGCGGCCCAAACTGTGGCCCTGGCGGCTGGTTTGACCCCGCTGACCCGACTGCAGGGCGCCCATCCTCGGACAACGTCGCAACCAGCAAGTCCCCGAAATCCTCTGGCGAACGACCGGCGACGGCGCGCCGCAGGGTGCGGCGCAGCTGCCGCAGCGTGACGGGGTCCACGCGGCCGATGGGTCCGGTGATCAGTGCCAGCGCCTGATCGGCGTTGAGCCCTTCGGCGGTCGCAGCCAGAACCGTAAGCAGCGCGCCTACCGCGGGTTCCTCGGCCAGTGACCCCCCGATCGGGGGTATCGACACCGGAACACCCGCGGCCGCCAGTGCCCGCGGCAGCCGCGCGGCGACCCGGGGTACCGACCTGACGATCACCGCCATCTGCGACCACGGAACTCCGTCGACCAGATGTGCCCGTCGCAGCGCGGCGGCGATCGCCGCCGCCTCCGCATGCGCCGTGGCGGCCAGGCGCACGGTGACCGACCCGTCCTCGGTTCCGGTGCCATCGATGTGGCGACCGGCACTGCCGCCCGGCAGCCGGCGGGCGATGCCGCTGACGGCGCGCGCCACGGCGGGGGCACAGCGATGCGACATCGTCAAGGTCACCGCCGGACCGCCGTCCAGCGGGCCGCCCAGCAATCCGGCGGGCTCACCGCCGCGAAAACCGAACACCGCCTGGTTGGGGTCGCCAGCGATCAAGGCGAACTCGGCACCGGCCGCCAGCACCTCAACCAGCCTTGCCGCCTGCGGATCGAGTTGCTGAGCGTCGTCAACCAGCAAGAACCGCAGCCGCGCACGTTCGGCGGCCAGCAATTCGGGATCGCTGGCGAAGGCCTCCAGTGCGCTCCCGACCAGTTCGGCGGCACCCAATGCCGGTGCGGTGGCTTGTAGCGTCGCCGTCCCGACCGCCGCGCGCAACAACATCACCTGCTCGTACTGTCGGGCGAATCGGCCGGCAGCGGCCCATTCGGGGCGTCCGCTGCGACGGCCCAGCCGCTCCAACTCCATTGGGTCTACCCCGCGTTCGGCGCAGCGTGCCAGGAGGTTTCGGAGCTCGGTCGCGAATCCCGCGGTCGTCAGGGCGGGCAGCAGGTGTCGCGGCCAGGCCGACCTGGCGCTCGGTCCGTCTTCGAGGTCCCCGGCAAGCAGTTCCCGAATGATGGCGTCCTGTTCGGCGCTGGTCAGCAGCCGCGGCGGCGCATCGCCGGTGCGTTCGGCCGCCCGCCGCAGCACTGCGTAGGCGTAACTGTGCACGCTACGCACCAACGGCTCACGGACCGCGGCGCGGCCGCTCCCGGTGGTGTGTGAGCGCAGTAGCGCCGTGGTCAACGAGCTGCGCGCCCGCATCCCCATCCGGCCGGAACCGGTAAGCAGCAGAACCGATTCCGGATCGGCACCCGCGGCGATATGAGCGATTGCCGCCTGTACCAGCAAGGCGCTCTTCCCGGTGCCGGGACCACCCAGGACCCGCACCAGTCCCCGTGACCCCGGCGTCAGCAGCTCCCGCGCCTCGGCACCCCAGCTCAGTGACATGACGGCATGCAATCACAGGGGTCTGACAAGGTTGGCCCGGCTGATGGCGGCCAAGGCGCCAGATCGGACCAAATTCGCTAGTGCATAGGTGGTTTCAGGTACAAAGCTGACCGCGGTGCGGCCAAGCCGACTCGGCAGGGCTCGGCTAGCGCCGCTCGAACGCCGCCTGCAGCAGCCCCGCGTCGAACCCGCTCGGCGCCTGGCCGGAAACGGCGTACTGGTAAACCGCAACGCGGAAGATCTGGCCCAGCGCACTCGAGATCAACGAGACGACAATGATGCAGGCGACCGCGATCGCCACCACGGCGGCAGCCAGCACCGGCTGATTGACCGCAAGTAGCGCGACGGCACCCCCCACGCCGGTGAGCACGATCATGATGCTGACCAGCCAGATGATCACCGTGATGGCGGCGGCCCCGGTTGCGCTTTCACCCCACCGCGCCTTGACGACGGTCGCCGAACGTTTCAGGGATTCGATCGGCCCGCTGCCCTCGAGCGCCACGACTGGGATCACGAAAAACGTTGCGATGGCCCAAGCGGCTCCGGTCAGCCAGACCGCGATCTTGCCCAACAACGGCATCCGTTCTTCAAGGGCCCGCAGGATCAGCCCAACCGTGGTGGCCACCAGAGTCCAACCCAGGATCGGGCCGATGCGGTGCATGGCGGCCCTGACCCCATCGCTGACCTTGGTGTCCTCACCGCGCATGGAACGCGCCGCGCAAGCGGCCAGTGCCACGTTGAAGAAGATAGCGATGAAAGTGGACACGTACGCCGTTGCCAAGCCGGCAATGTAGAAGACCGGGTCATGCTCGTCGATGTATTGGCCGTCAAACACTCCCCGCAGGATCAGCGTGGGCGCCCAGATGGCGACCACGGCCAGGAACGCGAAAAGCGTGGAAAGAAGTGGGAACAGCATCAGCGACAGGTCGCCTTTGAGGATCCGCCAGCTCTGCCCGGTCAGCGCCCAACCGCGCTTGATGCAGTCCATTGCTGCTCCCGGTGGATTTCGGCCCGCTCCACGCCGTCAGACGCGAAAAGTTCGCTGGCGCGCACTGTGAACGGCTATCGTAGCCCGCGGCAACAGCAACGGCGACGGGCATCAGGTCAGGCCGATTAAGCTGGCTTGATGCCGGATGTCTACGGCAGGAGTATCGATCATGAACAATGCCGACAACAATGCCGAAGTAGTAGGTACACCCGATCCCGTGCCTGAAGGTGATGCCGCCGAACAGAGCATTCCGGCCGGTTACGACGAAGAGCCGGGGTTGGACACCGAGTACCTGAGCGACGCCGGGGACCGCGATGCCAACGAAGCCGATGTGATCGATCAGGCCTACATCGTCGCGACCTCCGACGACGACTTGGGCGCTGACCGCTGATCGGTGTTTTTGCCGCGCACCTCCCTCGAGGGGCGACTCGTGCTCGACCTGGCACCATCGACACGTGAGCACCGACCTGCACGTGCACCGCTATGGCCCCGAGGAACCCGTGCGGGTGCTGACCATCCATGGCGTCACCGAGCATGGGCAATCCTGGGAATACCTGGCCGGCTACTTGCCCGAAGTCAGCATCGCCGCACCGGATTTGCTGGGCCACGGCAGATCGTCGTGGGCCGCGCCCTGGAGCATCGATGCCAACGTTTCGGCATTGGCCGCATTGCTCAAGGACCAAGCCGACGGGCCGGTAGTGGTGGTGGGGCACTCCTTTGGCGGGGCGGTGGCGCTGCAACTGGCCGCGGCGCATCCGGACCTGGTCGCAGCGCTGATACTGCTGGATCCCGCGATCGGTTTGGATGGTTCACGGGTGCGCGAGGTGGTCGACGCCATGGTGGCCTTCCCCGACTACACCGACCCGGCCGAGGCGCGAATGGAGCGGGCATACGGCGCGTGGGCGGACGTGGATCCCGCGGTGCTCGACGCCGAACTCGACGAGCACCTCATCACCCTGCCGAACGGGCGGTACAGCTGGCGAATCAGCCTGCCCGCCATGGTGTGCTACTGGAGTGAGCTCGCCCGCGACGCCCCGCTGCCTCCCCCGGGAATCGCGACCACGCTGGTGCGGGCGGTGCGTGCCGATCCGCAGTACGTCAGCGACGAACTCATCGCGGCCCTGCGGGGACGGCTGGGAGCCGACTTCGCCCTGCGGGAATTCGAGTGCGGACACATGGTTCCCCAGGCCAAACCCACTGAAGTCGCCACACTGATCCGCGAACAGCTGAAAACACCCTGACCATGGCCCCCGTCACCGACGAGCAGGTCGAGCGGGTCCGCCGGCTGGTCGCAGCGATTCCGTCGGGCAGGGTAGCCACCTATGGTGATATCGCCTCTGCCGCCGGGCTTTCCAGCCCCCGCATCGCCGGCTGGATCATGCGTACCGACTCGGTCGATCTGCCGTGGCACCGGGTGATCACTGCCTCCGGGCGTCCGGCCCGGCACCTGACCAGCCGCCAACTCGAGCTGCTGCGCGCCGAAGGGGTGCTCAGCGTGGACGGCAAGATCGCGCTGGATCAGGTGCGTTACGAATTCCCGCCCAGTTGCTAGAGCAACATCCGGATCAGCCCAGCGGTGCGGGCCAGACCCGGAAATGCCTCACTGGTAGAGCGGGGATGCAGCGCATGCACAGCCAGACGGAACATCAAGGCACGCAATAGCATTTGCGGCCATTCCGGCAGAGCACCCCACCGTTCGATGAGTCCGTCGTCGGCATCGCCCCAGGCCAGCGCGTCGATGACAACCACTCCGGCGGCCCAGGACGCGGGCCGCCAATACGGTGTGATGTCGGTGATCCCCGGCGGAGCCGTTCCGGCGAACAGCACGGTGCCGTAGAGGTCCCCATGCACCACCTGATTGGGGCTGCGCGTCGGTTTGCGAAGCGTCGCGAGGTGATTGACGAGTTCGATCGACTGCTCTGCGTCCTCGGTCATCTGGGTCGGGCGGGCCCCCGGCGGGATCGATTGCAGGGGTCGCTCCTGCCACGCGGCGCGGTCGGCGACGATGAAAACGTCGACCGCCGCCCACGGCGTGGCGGGCCCCTGGGTCAAAAACCGCGGCCGTTCCAGCTTGCTGGTGGCCTCGTGCAGTCGCACCGCCGCCGAAACGACCTCATCGTGGCGCGGCTCCGGTGTTCCGGCCACGAATGTATCTGCCCGCCAGCCGGAAACCACGTACCGCCCGTCGGTGGAACGGACCGGTCGGGCCAGGCGCACGCCGTCGACGAAGAGGGTCTCGCGTACCCGGGCCGACCAGGCCGCCCGGGCATTCTCTGCCACCATCGACAACACGACTTCACCGCACCGCCAGCCGCCTTCCCAGCTGGCGCCCAAAGAGGCGGGCTCCACACCGGTCAAACCAACTGCCGCCAACACGTGCTCGGGCGGTGGCTCGACACTCACGGCAGTCAGCCTAGTGGAGGCCCCGCGGGGCGCTGGGCCTGTATCCGGCTTAGAAGACATCCGGCTTAGTACATCACCATGTCGGGCTGCATCTGATTGGCCCAGGCCACGATCCCGCCCTGCAGGTGGACCGCATCGGCGAAACCGGCCTTCTTCAACGCGGCCAACGCCTCGGCCGACCGCACGCCGGTTTTGCAGTACAGCACCGTGGTGCGGTCTTGGGGCAGCTTCGCCAGGCCCTCACCGGTGCTGATCAACGACTTGGGGATCAGTTGAGCTCCGTCGATGTGCACGATGTCCCACTCCACTTGCTCGCGCACGTCGATCAGGGCCAGCTTCTTGCCGGAGTCGATCATCGCGCGCAGTTCTTGCGGGGTGATGGTGGAGTCGCTGGCGGCCCTGGCGACGTCGTCGGAGACCACGCCACAGAACTGCTCGTAGTCGATCAGCGCGGTGATCTTCGGCGTCGCCGGATCCTTGCGAATCCTGATCGTGCGGTAGGTCATCTCCAACGCGTCATAGATCATCAGCCGGCCCAGCAGTGTCTCTCCGATCCCGGTGATCAGCTTCACCGCCTCAGTGCCCATCACCGACGCGATGGAGGCGCAGATGATGCCCAGCACCCCGCCTTCGGCACATGAAGGCACCATTCCCGGCGGCGGCGGTTCGGGGTAGAGGTCTCGGTAATTGAGCCCCAGCCCGCCCGGGGCGTCCTCCCAGAACACCGATACCTGGCCCTCAAACCGGTAGATGGAACCCCACACATAGGGTTTTCCGGCCAGTACCGCGGCATCGTTGACCAGATAGCGGGTGGCGAAGTTGTCGGTGCCATCGATGATCAGGTCGTAGTGGCCAAACAGGTCGACCGCATTGTCGGATTCCAGCCGGAACTCGTGCAACCGGACCTCGATCAGGGGGTTGATCGCGACGATCGAGTCACGCGCCGACTGGGCTTTGGAGCGCCCGACGTCGGCGACGCCGTGAATGATCTGGCGCTGCAGGTTCGACTCGTCGACGACGTCGAAGTCGACGATGCCGATGGTGCCCACACCCGCGGCAGCCAGGTACAACAACGTGGGCGAACCCAGCCCTCCGGCACCGATCACCAGGACCCGCGCGTTCTTGAGTCGCTTCTGCCCGTCAACGCCCAGATCGGGGATGATCAGGTGGCGACTGTAGCGGGCCACCTCTTCGCGGCTCAGCGTTGCGGCGGGCGCAACCAGGGGCGGCAATGCTGTCGTGGACACCGAACATCTCCTCGGCAATCATGGCGGTTCAACGCCGATACACGTTGCCCAACCAATCACAGCAGGTACGCGGGTAGGCGGCAACGATGCGCAACAGTGTTCAACAGCCAAACTGTCGGCGCAATTTCGGCACGCGGATCGGCGCCGAAGGACGGTGACGCCCCGCCGCTCTCAGGCGATCGGGTAGGGCCAGGGATTGAAATGACAGGTCTTGCCATCTGCCTTGACGAATTCGGGATCGAACGGCGCGGCCTCGTCATCCGACGTCGAGAAGGTCTGCTGCATCATCACCGGGGCCAGGCCGCCCGGCTTCTCGCAGGCCTCGTGCCGCAGGTACCCGATGGCGTGACCGACCTCGTGATTGATCACGTACTGCCGGTAGGAACCGATATCGCCCTCGAACGGTACGGCGCCGCGCACCCAGCGGGCTTCGTTGATGAAGACCCTGGCCTGCCGGTCCGGGCCGTAGGACGGGTTGTAGCAGGATGTTTCCAGCGGGAATTCGTAGCCACATCCTTCGCGCACCGTGGCCGGGGACACCAGCGAAATGCGGAAGTCGGGCTTTCCGGTATCAATCCGCATGAACGCAAATTGCGGATCGTGCGTCCACCCCTTGGGATTGGCCAGCGTCTGGTCAATCATCTGGGCGAACGCATCGTCGCCGCCGTACATCGTCGGGTCCAGGCCGTTCTCGACTTCGACGGTGTACTTGAACACCTTGCCGGTGCCCTGCCCCACCTGCGGTGTCGTACCCGGAACCACCCGCCAAGTCTTGTCCCCCGCCTGGGTATAGGGACCGCCCGCCGGCAGCGTGCCGGCGGGCAGATTCGCGTCGAATGTGGCCAGACCACGTGGCGGCGTGTCGATGATGGAAGTGCCGACCGAACCAATGTTGGGCGTGTCATGAACGGCCTCGGCCGCCGCCGGCTTCGGCGACGTGGTCCCGGTGACCGTCTGATAGCCGACGACCACGGTGAGCACCATCAGAACGGGTAAGGCATAAGCCCGCCACCCGTAGGTCGACACAAAGCGCCCCAGCCAGCTTTGTTTGCGCCACTGGCGCGGCCGGTCCCGGTCGACGCGGGCCCGCCCGGCCGCCTGGCCGAGGGGATCACGTTGGGCCCGTAAGGGCTCTCGCCACTCATCACGCAGCACAGGTACCTGACCGGAGCTGCGCGACGGGCGCGGATGCGTCATTCTCCCAGGATGGCACAGCCATCGCTGAGTAGACCCCTGGCACGCCCGAATGGACCGTCCGACTACTATCCACCGGCACCGATAGCGTCCAGTAAGGATCGACCCGGCGGCGCGGGTAGTAATGTCGTTGCGACAAACAGTGCGGCCGCGGGGTTGGCAAGTGGCCGACAAGCAGATGAGGACCGATGAGCGATCTCGCCAAGGCGGCGCAGCACCGCGCCGTCAGATCAGCCGACCGCGTGCGGTCGACTGAGGGCGCGACCCCCAAAGCGCGCGGTAACCGACTGCCCCGAGACGAGCGACGCGGCCAGCTGCTCATCGTCGCCAGCGACGTTTTCGTCGATCGCGGCTACCACGCCGCCGGCATGGACGAGATCGCCGAACGGGCGGGCGTCAGTAAACCTGTTCTTTACCAACACTTTTCGAGCAAGCTCGAACTCTATCTGGCGGTATTGAATCGGCACGTGGACAAGCTGGTGGCCGGGGTACAGCAAGCTCTGCGCACGACCACCGACAACCGGGGACGGCTGTATGCCGCGGTTCAGGCGTTCTTCGACTTCATCGAGCACGACAGCCAGGGTTACCGGCTGATCTTCGAAAACGACTACGTCACCGAACCCGAGGTCGCCGCGCAAGTGCGGGTTGCCACCGAATCCTGCATCGACGCGGTGTTCGCCCTGATCAGCGCCGATTCCGGGCTGGACCCGCACCGAGCGCGGATGATCGCGGTAGCCCTGGTCAGCATGAGCGTCGACTGCGCCCGATACTGGCTGGACTCCGACAGGCCGATCTCCAAGTCGGATGCCATCGAAGGCACCGTGCAGTTCGCCTGGGGCGGACTGTCGCACGTGCCGCTGGCTCGGTCTTAGCTGCGCGCCGCTTCCGCACCGACCCCGAAGCCAACCCGACGGGCGTCGGCCACTCCGATCTCGACATAGGCGATCTTGGCGGCGGCGACCAAGAACCGACGGCCCCGCTCGTCGTCCAAGCTCAACAGGCCCGAGTCATCACGCAGCGCTGCGCTGACGAGTTCTTCGACCTCGCCGGGCGTCTGCGCGCTGCCGAACACCAGCTCGCGCGGACTGTCCGTGATTCCGATCTTGACCTCCACGGGGGCCCCTTCCGTTGCTACTCCGTCGTCGACGTATCAGCAGCAGGCTAGTAGACGCGTTCGAGGCGCCGCACATCGGCCTGTCGGCCCGTACCAGCAGGTCACGGCTAGCAGATTGGTTCATCACAATTGGGTCTAACCTGGCCCGACACGCCATCGCAGCCCTGAAGCGGCACCGTCGCGTAGATACCATCGGCCCCATCAGCAACTCAGCTCACACCCAGTACGACACCGTCCGGGACGTCGAGGACTACCCGGACGATGAGAGCTATGGCGGCTACAGCGACTACGGCTACCAAGACAGCCAAGACGACCAAGACGAATACCCAGACAGCTATGCGGACCTCGCCTGGCCGGCGGATCGCCGGTGGCGCCCCGTCGCCGCGGTGCTGGGCGTCGTGGTGGCCCTGGGCGCCATCACGACCGCGCTCGTGATCAATAGTGGCGACAGCGCGACCACCAAGGGCAAGGTTGGCGTTCCGACGCCGCGGACAGTCATCTCTACGACACCGCGCACCACTGCGCCATCAGCGCCACCGCGGACGGCTCCCTATCCCAGCGCCAGCACCAG
Organism: Mycobacterium pseudoshottsii JCM 15466; assembly: GCF_003584745.1. NCBI lineage: Bacteria > Bacillati > Actinomycetota > Actinomycetes > Mycobacteriales > Mycobacteriaceae > Mycobacterium > Mycobacterium pseudoshottsii. The sequence goes on along the minus strand of NZ_AP018410.1, from coordinate 1,667,335 downwards.
CACCAGGCCAGACCCCGGCACCTCCGCGTCCCAACTCCCCCCGGAAACCTTCACAACGGTGACACCACCGGGCGCAGCGCCGACGTGGCCACCCACCGCCGTGGCGCCGCTGCCGGGCATGCAGCCGCTACCCGCCGAACCCCCCTCGGCCGCGCTGAATCCGCGCACCGTCATCTATCGCGTGACCGGAACCAAGCAGCTCCTGGACATGGTGAACATCGTCTACACCGACGCACGCGGCTTCCCCGTCACCGAGTTCAATGTGGCCCTGCCCTGGACCAAGATGGTGGTCTTGAACCCGGGCGTGCAGACCGAGTCGGTGGTCGCGACCAGCATCTACGGCCGTTTGAACTGCGCGATTGTCAACGCGCAGGGACAGCTGGTGGTGGCATCCACCAACACGTCGATCATCGCGACGTGCACCCGCTAGCGCCGAGGGCAGTCAGCCGAGGCCGAGCTCACTCATCCGCTTGTCATGCGTCTGCTGCAGACGTTCGAAAAACGTGCCGAGCTGGCTGAGACCACCGGTACCGGCGACCACCAGGTCGACCAGCTCGTCGTGGTCGGCCAGCAGGAACTGGGCCTGCGTGATGGCCTCGCCCAACAGACGACGTGACCACAGCGCCAGCCGACTGCGCTGTTTCCCGCTGGTTGTCACCGCGGCACGCACCTCGGCGATAACGAACTGAGAGTGGCCGGTCTCGGCCAACGCCGCCCGGACCACGTCCGCAACTTCATCGGGCAGCCCGCCCGCGATCTGCAGGTAGAGATCGGCGGCCAGTGCGTCACCCACATAGGTCTTCACCAAGGCTTCCAGCCACGTACTCGGCGTGGTCAGCCGGTGGTAATTCTCCAGCGGCGAGACGTACTTGGACATGGCCGGCACCACATCGACACCGCGCCGTTCCAGCGCGTCCCGCAACAGCTCGTAATGCCCCATCTCAGCCGACGCAATGCTCGCCATCGAAATACGTCCCCGCAGGTCCGGGGCCATCCGCGCCTCGTCGGTCAGCCGGTAGAAGGCGGCCACCTCGCCATAGGCCAGCAATGCGAACAACTCGTTGACGCCGGGGTGATCCGCCGATAGCTGTGGCCCGGTCGAATCGGCCACCTGATCGGCGGATGAGGGCGAAGTCATGGCAACACTCTAGTCGGCGAGAACGACGGAAAGCCGGTGGCCGTGAGCCGACCAGCTATGATGAAGGTTAGGTAGCGGCCGTATGTTTGTGCTGCCGCTACCAGTGCAATGTGCGTGCACGTAGCTGGCCCCGCCCAGACGAGCGGTGGGCCGGCGACTCGGCGACGTATCGGAGTCGGAAACTCGTGCGCGCGATGAACCGCGATTGAGATGACCGACCAATAAATACCGATACTGTCACCGAAAGGCTCTTCACTCCCGTATGACTGCGCTGAAAAGCACAACCGAAACAACCCCAAAAACATTTGCTGAACTTGGAGTTCGCGACGAAATAGTACGCGCACTGGGCGAACGGGACATCGAGTGTCCTTTCGCCATCCAAGAACTCACCCTGCCGCTGGCACTGGCCGGAGACGATCTGATCGGCCAGGCCCGCACGGGCATGGGCAAGACCTTCGCGTTCGGCGTGCCGCTGCTGCAGCGGGTCAGCTCCGGAACCGGCGTGCGACCGCTGACCGGCGCCCCCCGCGCCTTGGTCGTGGTCCCCACTCGCGAGCTGTGCTTGCAGGTCACCGAGGACCTGGCGGTGGCCGCCAAGTACCTCACCGCCACCACCGAGACCGGCGACCAGCGCCCGCTGTCGGTGGTCTCGATCTATGGCGGACGCGCCTACGAGCCGCAGATCGAGGCCCTGCGGGCCGGCGCTGACGTCGTGGTCGGCACCCCCGGCCGGCTGCTCGACCTGAGCCAGCAGGGCCATCTACAGCTGGGCGGATTGTCCGTGCTGGTCCTCGACGAAGCGGACGAGATGCTCGACTTGGGCTTCCTGCCCGATATCGAGCGCATCCTGCGCCAGATTCCCGCGGACCGGCAGTCGATGCTGTTCTCGGCGACCATGCCAGACCCGATCATCACGCTGGCGCGGACCTTCATGATCCAGCCCACCCACATCCGGGCCGAGGCGCCGCACTCGCTGGCGGTGCACGACACCACCGAGCAGTTCGTCTACCGCGCCCACGCCCTGGACAAGGTCGAGCTGGTCACCCGGGTGCTGCAGGCTCGGGAGCGGGGCGCGACGATGATCTTCACCCGCACCAAGCGCACCGCGCAGAAGGTTGCCGACGAGCTGAACGAGCGCGGTTTCGCGGTGGGCGCCGTGCACGGTGACCTCGGACAGGTGGCCCGCGAGAAGGCCCTCAAGTCCTTCCGCAGCGGCAGCGTCAACGTGCTGGTGGCCACCGATGTCGCCGCGCGCGGTATCGACATCGACGACGTCACCCACGTCATCAACTACCAGTGCCCCGAGGACGAGAAGATGTACGTCCACCGCATCGGGCGCACCGGCCGGGCCGGCCGCACCGGCGTCGCCGTCACGCTGGTGGATTGGGATGAACTGCCCCGCTGGACGATGATCGACAAGGCATTGGGCCTGGGCTCACCCGACCCGGCCGAGACGTACTCCAGCTCGCCGCATCTCTACACCGAGCTGTCGATCCCGACCGATGCCGCTGGCACCGTCGGCCCGCCGAGCAAGTCCGGGTCCAAGCCCCGTACGACGGAAAAACAGGACGACCAGCAGGGCGAGAAGTCGGGGCGTGCGCGCTCGGACGCTGGGCGCCGGCGGCGCACCCGCGGCGGCAAGCCGGTCACCGGACATCCCGCCACCACGCCGGTGGCCAGTGGCGAGACGGCCACCGAGACGGGGTCGGGTTTCGGTGCGAGCTCTCCGTCCGGCAACGCCGGGGCCACCCGGCGCCGTCGCCGCCGCCGCAAGCCGGCCGGCGTCCAAGACAACGCCGCCGCATCGGCTAACTGAACCTGCACCCACGCATGGTGAAGCCGGAACGGCGCACCAGGGGTGACATCCTGGCCGCCGCAGCGATCGTGGTGGTCATCGCGCTCGTCACGTTGCTGATCTGGTGGACCAGTGATGCGCGGGCGACCGTCAGCCGGCCGGCCGCCGCTCCGGCACCCAACCCGAGCCCCGCCCGGGAGGTGCCGGGCACGCTCAAGCAGCTCTGGACGGCTAACAGCCCGGCCACCCGCGTGCCGGTGGTGGCGGGCGGGACCGTGGCCACCGGCGCGGGACGCCTGGTGGAAGGGCGGAACCCGACCACCGGTGAGACGCTGTGGAGCTACTCGCGCGACACCGACCTGTGCGGCGTGAGCTGGGTGTATCGCTATGCCGTCGCGGTGTACCGCGATGATCGTGGTTGCGGCCAGGTGAGCACCATCGACGGATCGACCGGTCGTCGCGGCCCCGCCCGCAGCAGCTACGCGGACCCAAAGGTGCGGCTGTCCTCCGATGGCACCACGGTGCTGTCGGCCGGCAGCACCCGCCTGGAACTGTGGCGGTCCGACATGGTTCGGATGCTGTCCTACGGCGAGACCGACGCTCGGGTGAAACCGGCAAACCGGGGCCTGCACTCCGGATGCACGCTGGAGTCGGCCGCGGCGAGCTCTTCGGCGGTCTCGGTGCTCGAAGCCTGCCAGGACCAGGCGGACCTGCGGCTGGTGCTGCTGCGCCCCGGCAAGGAAGAAGACGAACCCGAGCAACGGATCGTGCCCGAGCCCGGGATTCGCGCCGGGTCGGGCGCACGCGTGCTGATCGTCTCGCAGAACAACACCGCGGTGTACCTTCCATCGCCGCAACCCCACGTCGAGGTGATCGACGAAACCGGAACCACCACGGCAAGCACCCTGCTGCCCAAACCCCCGTCACCGGCGGCCGTGGTGTCTCAGACCGGCAACCTGGTGACCTGGTGGACCGGCGATGCGTTGCTGGTCTTCAACACCGGAAAATTGACCCAGCGGTACACCATCGCCGCCGGTGACACGGCCGCGCCCCTGGGCCCGGGGGTGATGATGGCCGGCCAGCTGCTGGTACCGGTCACCGGCGCCTTGGGTGTCTACGACCCGGTCAGCGGCGCCAGCATTCGCTACATCCCGGTGGACCGACAGCCGAACACCTCGGCGGTGATCACGGTCGTGGTGGGTTCCACGGTGATCGAGCAACGCGGCGACGCCGTGGTGGCGCTCGGCTGAGTGTCGGGGTGCCCGGGCGCGGCTAGGGCTCGACCGTGAAGGCGGGCAGGGGCTTGCCGGTCTTCCAGTGTTTGAGCAGTGCCTGCGCCAGCTCGCGATAGGCCAGCGCGCCCTTGTTCTTGCGTCCGGCCAGCACCGACGAACCCGACGCGGTGGCTTCGGCGAATCGCACGGTGCGTGGGATCGGTGGCGCCAGCACCGCCAGGCTGTACCGATCGGCGACGTCAAGCAGCACGTCGCGGGTGTGGGTGGTACGCGGGTCGTACAGCGTCGGCAAGGCGCCCAGCAACCGTAGGTCTGGATTGGTGATCTGCTGCACGTCGGAGACCGTGCGCAGGAACTGTCCCACGCCGCGGTGCGCCAGCGTCTCGCATTGCAGCGGGACGATGACCTCGTCGGCGGCCGTCAACCCGTTGAGCGTGAGCACACCCAGCGACGGCGGGCAGTCGATGATGACGACGTCGAACTCGTCCGACAATTTGGCCAGCGCCCGTTTGAGCGCGTACTCACGACCGGCCCGCATCAACAACATCGCCTCGGCGCCGGCCAAGTCGATGTTGGCCGGCAGCAGCGTCATTCCCTCCAGCGTCGTCACCAACGCGGCGCTCGGCTCGACTTCCCCGAGCAACACCTCATGCACGGACACCGTCAGTTTGTCGGGGTCGTGGCCCAGCGAGAAGGTCAAGCACCCCTGCGGATCCAAATCGACCAGCAGCACCCGCCGTCCCTTGTCCACCATTGCCGCGCCGAGGGAGGCCACCGTCGTCGTCTTGGCCACTCCGCCCTTCTGGTTGGCCACCGCCAGTACCCGGATCTCTGTCACAGTGTCATCCTGGCATGTACTCGTCAGTCTGGCTGGGGCGATGGGTCCGGCATGTCGTCCGGCACAATCGTTCGGCATGGGCGTGCACAACCACCGACTCCTGCTGCTCCGCCACGGCGACACCGAATGGTCGAAATCGGGCAAGCACACGGGTCGAACCGACATCGAGCTGACCGAAACCGGCCGCGCGCAAGCGGAGCTGGCTGGGCGGGCGCTCAACGAGCTCGAACTCGACAATCCGCTGGTGATCAGCAGTCCCCGCAAGCGAACCCTGGCCACCGCCGAGTTGGCCGGGCTGACCGTCGATACGGTCTCCGAACTGGTCGCCGAGTGGGATTACGGTTCCTACGAAGGCCTGACCACGCCGCAGATCCGCGAATTCGAGCCGAATTGGCTGGTCTGGACGCACGGATGCCCCGGCGGGGAATCCGTGCAGCAGGTCACTGAGCGCGCCGACCGGGCCATCGCACTTGCGCTGGAACACATGACTTCACGTGATGTGGTGTTCGCCAGCCACAGCCACTTCTCCCGGTCGGTGACAACGCGTTGGGTCGAATTGGCATTGGTCGAAGGCAGCCGGTTCTACATGCCCACCGCTTCCATCGCCATTTGCGGATTCGAGCACGGGGTGCGTCAGCTGAGCGCGCTCGGATTGAAAGGGTTTTCGGACAGTTGAGAGCCAGCGAACCGCCGTTCGCACTGTGCGGGCCCCGGGGAAATCTGATTGCCGAAGGGGTGCGTACCAGTTACTCCGCAATTGCGGCGGCCCAGGCCGCACTGCGCTCAGGATCAGCACCAATGTTGTTGGGCGCGTTGCCTTTCGACGTAAGCCAACCAGCGGCGCTGATGGTGCCGACGTCGGTGCGACGCGAGACGGGGCTGCCCGACTGGCCCACCGAAGCGCCGCCCAGGGTGCGCATCAGCGCCGCGGTGCCGCCACTTGCCGAACACCGCGCCCGGATCACCCGCGCGCGAGATCAGCTGACCGCACCGCAGGGCTTGCTGCACAAGGTGGTGCTGGCGCGGGCCCTGCAGTTGACCGCGGAGACCGCTCTGGACCCTCGAGTCGTCCTGCGCAGGCTGATGGCGGCCGACCCCACGTCCTACGGCTATCTGGTCGACCTGACCGCGGCTGGAGACTGCTACACCGGAGCGGCCCTGGTGGGCGCCAGCCCCGAGCTGCTGGTCGCCCGATTCGGCGATCAGGTCACCTGCCAACCCTTCGCCGGCTCCGCGCCACGCTCCGCGGATCCGGAGATCGACGCCGCCAACGCGACGGCGTTGGCCGGTTCGGCCAAGAACCGACACGAGCATCAACTGGTGATCGACACCATGCGCGAGACGCTGGAGCCGCTCTGCGACGAGCTGAAAATCGCACCGGAGCCCGAACTGACCGGTACCGCCGCGGTCTGGCATCTGTGCACTCCAGTCATTGGTAAACTGCGCGATACCGCAACTACGGCAATCGATCTGGCATTGGCACTGCACCCCACCCCCGCGGTGGGCGGTGTGCCGACGAACGCCGCCAGCGAGCTCATCGCCTCGCTGGAGGGCGACCGCGGTTTCTACGCGGGAACAGTCGGCTGGTGCGACGCGGGCGGTGACGGCTACTGGGTGGTGTCCATTCGCTGCGCACAGTTGTCAGCCGACCGGCGCACCGCGCTGGCGCACGCCGGTGGCGGCATTGTCGCCGAATCCAATCCCGATGACGAAGTCGACGAGACCACAACGAAATTCGCCACAATATTAAGCGCTCTAGGAGTCAAACAATGACCGAGAACATCCGCCGGGCCAAGCCGGAAGACACCGCTGAAATTACCGCCATGATCCGCGAGCTCGCCGAGTTCGAGCGCGCCGCCGACCAATGCACGGTCAGCGAAAAGCAGATATTCACAGCACTTTTCGGAGCTCTGCCGACGGTGCGGGGACACATCGTCGAGATCGACGGTCAGATCGCGGCGATGGCGCTGTGGTTTCTGAACTTCTCCACCTGGGACGGCGCCGCCGGGATCTACTTGGAAGACCTTTACGTGCGGCCGCAATTCCGCCGGCGTGGGCTGGCCCGAAGGCTGCTGGCGACGCTGGCCGCCGAATGCCTGGACAACGGTTACACGCGGCTGTCCTGGGCGGTGCTGAACTGGAACTCCAATGCCATTGCGGTCTACGACGCCGTCGGCGGGCAGCCGCAGAACGAATGGACCACCTACCGGCTGTCTGGCCCGGATTTGGTGGCACTGGCCGGACCCCGCTGATCCCCGGCGCCGGCCCAGCGCAGCGATGGGGGGCTGAACAGCAGCAGCAACACGGTCAGTGCCACGGCCCCCAGCGGAATGCCGAACACCGGCTGGTGCGAATCAGCGGTCAGATACCAGGCAACCGGCAACAGCAGTAGCTGGGTGACCACGGCCAGCCCCCGACCCCAGCGCCTACCGGCCACCAGAGCACATCCAGCGGCCAGCACCGCGGCACCGATGAGGACAAACCACACCGCGGTGCCCAGGCCGTTGACCAGGCGCTGATCGGCCCCTGCGAGCCCGCGCACTGCCAACACCGCCGCCACGATCAGCCCTGCGGTCCCCTGCACCGCCACGACCACTCCAGCGCCGCGGATGGGGGTCGGGGCTGGCACAGTCACAGCCTCAGCGTAGTCGTGGGGCCACGCCGAGGCGCACTCACGGCGCCGGGGCGTCCGATGGCGCGGCTAACCCGAAACAGACGACACCGACGCAGCAGGTTTACACGGCCTAGGCTCATGCCTCATGCGCGCCGTGTTGATCGTCAACCCAACCGCCACCTCCATCACACCGGCGGATCGCGAACTGGTGGTCAACGCGCTCAAGGGCCGCCTGGATCTCGACATCGAACACACCAAACATCGTGGCCACGCCACCGAGCTGGGCGAAGCGGCCGCCGCCGCCGGCGTGGACCTGGTGGTTGTGCACGGCGGCGACGGCACGGTAAGCGGAGTGATCAACGGAGTCCTGGGCCGCCCCGGCTCAACCCCGACCGGCCCGCTGCCGGCCATCGCGGTCATTCCCGGCGGCTCGGCAAACGTCCTGGCCAGGTCGCTCGGGATCTCGCACGGCCCCGTTGCCGCCACCAACCAGCTGCTTCAGCTGCTCGATGACTACCGCCGCCGCCCGCAGTGGCGTCGAATCGGACTGATCGACTGCGGCGAGCGCTGGGCCGCCTTCAACACCGGCATGGGCGTGGACGCCGAGGTGGTCGCCGCGGTAGAAGCCGAGCGCGACGGCGGCAGGAAAGTCACCCCCTGGCGCTATGTCCGCGCGACGGTGCCCGCCATGCTGTCCAACGCCGGCCGCGAACCCGCACTCAAGCTGGAGATTCCGGGCCGTGAACCGGTCACGGAGGTGAGCTTTGTCTTCGTGTCCAACGCCAGTCCCTGGACCTTCGTGGGCAACCGGCCGGTGTGGACCAATCCGGGCTGCACCTTCGAAACGGGCCTCGGAGTGTTTGCCATGAGGAACATGAAGACGATCCCGACGCTGCGGCTGCTGCGGCAGATGTTGGCCAAACGACCGAAGTTCGACAGCAAACGCCTCGTCCGCGACGACGATGTCCCAAGCCTGCGTGTTACCAGCACAGCCGCGCCGGTCGCCTGTCAGTTCGACGGGGACTACCTTGGGGTGCGCCAAACCATGACGTTCAGGGCCGTTCCGGAAGCGGTGGCGGTGGTCGCCCCTCCCCCCAAAAATCCCTGCTGAGCTGGGAAAAACCAAGTCGTGACAAGGTTGCGACAGCCAATCTACCCTCAACCGACGGGGCAGTGTAGTACAACTACATAAGGGCTTTGGTAAGAGATCACCAAAGTGAGATAGCCCACGCGCTCACGTAACACTATTGACATCTGCGAAGCCTGTGAAACGATCAAAAGGTTGCATGCGAAGACATGTAGGGCTACAGAAACCTTTTCTTGTGCACATCGTTAACCGCCAAGGAAAAATCGGCTGTGCGCATTGCTGCGCACTTAGTGAGGAGTAGTGACTAATGGATTGGCGCCACAAGGCGGTCTGCCGTGACGAAGATCCGGAGCTGTTCTTCCCGGTTGGGAACAGCGGTCCGGCAATCGCGCAGATCGCTGACGCGAAACTGGTCTGTAATCGGTGCCCTGTGACCACCGATTGCCTCAGCTGGGCCCTGAACACGGGCCAGGACTCGGGCGTCTGGGGCGGTATGAGCGAAGACGAGCGACGCGCCCTAAAGCGCCGCAACGCACGGACCAAGGCCCGCAGCGGAGTCTGACAACTCGGTACGCAACAATACGGCCCCGACAACGCGTCGGGGCCGTATTGTTGCGCGCTGCATTAGGCCAGCAGCCGGCCCCGGCGACCGATTGGCACTCGAAGCACCACGTCGGTACCTCGCCCGGGCGCTTCTCGCATCCCCAGCGAGCCATCCAGCTCCGCTGACACCAGGGTGCGCACAATCTGCAGGCCCAGGCTGTCGGACTTCTCCAAGCTGAAACCGGAGGGAAGGCCACGTCCATCGTCGTGCACCACAACATCGAGCCAGCGCGCCGAGCGCTCGGCCCGAATGGTCACCGCCCCCTGAGCCGCGTGATCAAATGCATGCTCGATCGCGTTCTGAACCAACTCGGTGATCACCATGATCAGGGCGGTCGCGCGATCGGAGTCCAGCACGCCGAGGTCACCGACGCGGTTGATCCGGATCGGCCTATCCACTGACGCCACATCGTTCATGATCGGCAAGATCCGGTCGATGACCTCATCGAGGTTGACCTGCTCATCGACGGACATCGACAGCGCGTCGTGCACCAACGCGATCGACGAAACCCGGCGCACCGACTCGATCAGCGCCTCTCGCCCCTCGGCATTGGTGGTGCGTCGGGCCTGCAACCGCAGTAACGCAGCAACGGTCTGCAGGTTGTTTTTCACCCTGTGGTGAATTTCGCGGATTGTCGCGTCCTTGGAGATCAGGGCCCGGTCCCGGCGCTTCACCTCGGTGACGTCACGAATGAGAATGGCGGCTCCGGCGCTGACACCGCCCACCACCAAGGGCAAAGTACGCAGCAGTACCGTCGCGCCTCCGGCGTCGACCTCCATCCGCATACTTCTGCCACCGACCAGCAGATCTCGGACGTGCTCAGCCACTTCTTCGGCCTCAAACGGATCCGAAATCAGCGGCCGGGTCACTTCGATCAGCTCGTGGCCCTCCAACTCGGTGGTCAAACCCATCCGGTGGTAGGCCGACAACGCGTTGGGGCTGGCGTAGATGGCGACACCGTCGACATCGAGGCGGATGAAGCCGTCACCGGCCCGCGGCGTCGAACGCGACATGGCGACGTCACCGACATCGGGGAAGGTGCCCTCGGCCAACATCTGCAGCAGGTCGGTGGCGCAGTCGCGGTAGGCGCTCTCCAAGTGTCCGGACGCGCGTTCGGCGGCGACCGCGGTTTGATGCTGCGTCAACACCGCGACCACCTGATCGCCGTAGCGCACCGGGGAGGCCTCGATGCTCGGCCTAGGCAGCTGGCCCAAGTGTTGTTGGTCGGCATCGCTGTCACGCCGGGCGCTACCGGAGGCGAACGTCTCGGCGACCAGCGGCAGCCGATCGGCTTCGACGACGCTGCCCACCGCGTCGGTCTGCAGAACCGTCGGCGCTGTGTTGGGCCGGCATTGCGCCACACAGACCAGGGCGCCATCGTCTCGGGCAACCCACATCAGGTAGTCGGCAAAGGACAAGTCGGCGAGCAGTTGCCACTCCCCCACCACCGCATGCAGGTGGTCCACCGCATTGCCGGGCAGCATCGTGTTTTCGGCCAGCAAATTACCGAGAGTGGACATCAACAGGCTCCAGAGTCGCTCCCGGACGCGGGGTTTTTGGGTTCAAGGGCTAACTGATCACCGCGATGAGGTCGCCGGCCTGGATAACGTCACCCACGGCCACACTCACTTTGCTCACGGTGCCGCCGATTTCAGCCAGGACCGGGATCTCCATCTTCATCGACTCCAGCAGCACGACTATGTCGCCTTTGCCGATCTGGTCACCTTCACTGACAACGACTTCGAGCACGCTGGCCACGATCTCGGCACGAACATCCTCGGACATCTTCACCCCACTCGGTTCGGCCATTGCACATGCCGGCTGCTGGTCTATCGGCTCATGTATATCGAACCATAAGGCCACCCGGGGTCGCGGCGCGCGGGCTAGTGCGGTGGCACTGACTCCCGCGTGAGACACTTGCGACAACCCGGGCGGAACCTGGCCACCCTGCATCGACCAACTACGGAGGTTCATCATGGCCAAGCGTGGCCGTAAGAAGCGCGACCGCAAGCACAGCAAGGCCAACCACGGCAAGCGGCCAAACGCCTAGCTCAGCGGCATAACCGCCCGCCCGCCCAGCCAAGCAAGCCGAAGGCTACCCGCCCCGCGGCCAGCCCGCTGAGCGGGCGGTTTTGTCGATCGCTCGTTACTCGCCGCCCCGGATGATGGTGGTGCGGCTGATCTGTAGGCGTACCCGCTCCCGCAGCCCCTCCGGGGCCTTCTCGCCCTGACACTTGGTGGCAATCAGTAGCTTGATCCGCTCCTCGAGCCCGTAATGCTTCAGGCATCCGGGGCATGCCTCGAGGTGCTTGCGCAGCTTCTGGCGCGTTTCCGGGGTGCACTCGCCATCAAGCAAGGTCCACACCTCGGCGATCACCTCCGCACAGCCAAAGTAGCCGTGCGAATCCTCATTGTCCGGCAACGAGTCGGGTGAGCCGGGAACTTCGCTCATGAAGACACCTCCTGGTGGGCCTGCTCACCGCGGACGAAGCCACGTTCCTTGGCCACATCCGCCAACAGGGTGCGCAGCTGCCGTCTGCCCCGGTGTAGCCGCGACATCACAGTCCCGATCGGCGTGTCCATGATCTCGGCGATCTCCTTGTAGGGAAAACCCTCCACGTCGGCGTAGTAGACCGCCATCCGGAATTCTTCCGGCAATGCCTGCAGCGCCTCTTTTATCTCAGTGTCCGGCAACGCCTCGAGGGCCTCGACCTCGGCCGAACGCAGCCCGGTCGAGGAATGCTCGGCGTTGGATGCCAGCTGCCAATCGGTGATCTCGTCGGTGGGATATTCCGCGGGCTGTCGCTGCTTCTTGCGATAGCTGTTGATGTAGGTATTGGTCAGAATCCGGTACAGCCACGCTTTGAGATTGGTGCCCTCCCGGAAAGAACGAAAACCCGCGTAGGCCTTGACCATGGTCTCCTGCAGCAGATCCTCGGCATCGGCCGGATTGCGCGTCATCCGCAGCGCGCCGCCGTACAGCTGGTCCAACAGGGGAATCGCGTCGCGCTCGAAGCGCGCAGTCAGCTGCTCGTCAGTCTCCTCAGGCGGCTCCGGGTCGGGCGCCTCAGCCAGGGTCACACCATCGATGTCGGCCATCTTGATAAACACGGTCCCTTCGGTCGAGGTGCCACCGGACAGCGTCGCTACCGACGCCGGACTCGCAGGGAAGCGCCCCAACCGCTCCTCGCCCAGCAGGCTCGTCGAGGTCGACACCAAGCTCCCTCCTCCCAATCTAAAGGCCACGACTGACAATGTCCGCGTCAGTCCGCCCTTTCCTTCGGCTCCCTCATCCCACCAACGCCCACGGTTGATGAGACCGCAATCAATCAACGGCATTTTCTCGCCCGCTATTTCCCGACCGATCCGCGATCCCGCAAACCTCGCTGATCCAGGGTGGCGTTAGTGTGACGCCATGTCCCTTAACGGCAAGACCATGTTCATCTCCGGCGCCAGCCGCGGTATCGGCCTGGCGATCGCCAAGCGGGCCGCACAAGACGGTGCGAACATCGCACTGATCGCCAAGACCGCCGAACCCCACCCGAAGCTTCCGGGCACCGTATACACGGCAGCCAAAGAGCTCGAGGAAGCCGGCGGTCAGGCACTGCCGATCGTCGGGGACGTCCGCGACCCGGACTCCGTCAGCGCCGCCGTTGCCAAGACGGTGGAACAGTTCGGCGGCATCGACATCTGCGTCAACAATGCCTCCGCCATCAACCTCGAGTCCATCACCGAAGTGCCGATGAAGCGGTTCGACCTGATGAACGGCATCCAGGTGCGCGGCACCTATGCGGTGTCGCAGGCGTGCATCCCGCACCTGAAGGGCCGGGAAAACCCGCACATCTTGACGCTTTCTCCGCCGGTGCAGCTGGACAAGAAGTGGCTGAAGCCGACCGCATACATGATGGCCAAGTTCGGTATGACGCTGTGCGCGTTGGGAATCGCCGAGGAGATGCGCGACGAGGGCATCGCCTCGAACACGCTGTGGCCCCGCACCCTGGTGGCAACCGCCGCGGTGCAGAACCTGCTCGGCGGCGACGAGGCGATGGGACGGGCCCGCAAACCCGATGTCTATGCCGATGCGGCCTACGTCATCCTCAACAAGAACTCCCGCGAGTACACCGGCAACTCGGCGCTGTGCGAGGACGTGCTGCTCGAGTCGGGAGTGAGCGACCTCTCGATCTACAACTGCGTGCCCGGGGCCAAGCTGGGCGTGGACCTGTGGGTGGAAGAGGTCAACCCGCCGGGGTACACGCAGCCCTGAGGTGCACCAGCGTGGCCAGGGCCGCAACACCGGGGGTCGCCGCGCTCATCAAAGCCGGTGTGACACACGAACTCTTGCACTTCGAGGCTGTCACGGACCTCTCGGACCGCACAGATATCGCGCCCGAGCAGGTGTTCAAGACTCTGGTCATCGCGCTACCCGGCGAGTTTGCGGTCGCGGTCGTGCCGGTGCCGTCGCGGTTGTCGTTGAAGGCCGCCGCCTCGGCGTTGGGGGCGGCCAAGGCCAGCATGGCCGAGCCCGCCGACGCCGAACGGACAACCGGATACGTGGTCGGCGGCATCTCGCCGTTTGGTCAGCGTAGGAAACTTCGGACGGTGGTAGACAGCTCGGCCCTCACGTGGGACCGGGTGCTGTGCAGCGCCGGGAAGCGGCATTGGGACGTCGCGGTCCCTCCGGCGGATCTGGTCAGATTGACCGACGCGCTCACCGCCGACATCCGGGCCTAGCGCACGAACCGCGCGGTGCCGTCCGTCATCCGCAGGCCGCGAGCTTCGGGTTCAGGGCGGCGTGCAGCAGCCCGCTGAGGTGTTTCCAGTACAGCCAGTCGGCGATGGCGGCCCGCGAATCGGCCGGTTCGGCGAGGGAATGCGCCTGGTCGAGGGCGAACCGTTGCGCGTGTTCGGCAAAGGTCAGAAACGCCCGCAGATGCGCCGCCTCGCGGTCGACGGCGTTGCTGGCCATCGGCTTCATCACTTCGAGCCACAACATCGGGCGGCGATCCCCCGGCGGTGGGGCAGCTAGCTGAACTGAGGACCCCAGGTCGGGCAACCGCAGGTTGAAGGTGGCTGCCAGTCTTTCCGCCGTAGCGGCCACCGCCTCGGAATTCATTGTCTCCGAGGTGGCGCGAGTAGCGCGTCCATCCGCGTGCGCAGGGTCAACCGCCGACGCCGGCGGCAGCAGATCGGTCAAACCGGCATCGCTGGTGTCCGCCAGCCATTGCGCGGCTTCGGGATTGACCACCTGCAGCCGGGGCCGGCCGGTCATCTTTCCGCTGGCCGGGATGTCTCCTGGGTCCAGGACAATTCTGGCCACGCCCGGGTCGGAATCGGCGAACTGTTGCTCGGTGGCGATTACCGCTCGCAGTGTCTTGCCCTGACATGCCGCCCAGCGCTGCACGGCCCGCACTGGTCGAGTGGCCCAGCAGGCCCGCTCGGTGGCGGAAATGGCCTCATCCGCACTGGCCATCTGCACCGGCTCGGGCAACTGCACCCCATCGGGAATGTAGGCCAGCCCGTAGCTGTTGGCCACCACGATGGTGGCGTCGGTGGTCACCGCGGTCACCCAGAAGAATCCGAGATCGCCTTGCCCGCCACCGCCCGGTGCATTCAATGCCGCGGCAATGCGGCGCGCCAGTTGCAGCGGATCGGCCCCATTGCGACGGGCCGCGTCAGCGGTGGACGCCTCGGCGATGGCGTCGCGTTCGGCACGCGCCGCCGACACCGGGATGAGCGGCTCCATTACCGCCCCGGCATTGACCGCGGCGGTGCGATCGGTGGCATCCAGGCCGATGGTCGGCCCGGTCTTTGCGGCGGCCCGGGTGGTCGCCGCCGCCGGCCTGATGGGCGCACTTGAAGGCTTCTGCCCCACGGGTGCGGCCGCTCCGGCTCGCGGACCCGCGGCGGCACCGGCCGGCCCCGCCGAAGCGTGCTCGGTGGCCTTGTCCTGCTCACGCAGGGGCTCCGAAGGCTGCGACGGTGCCGGCGCCGGCGGGTTGCCACGCCCGCCGGCACCTGGCGCGGACCGGGCCGCCGCGGCCCTCAACACCGGGCCCTGTGCCCCGCCATCGGCGGCAGCCGGTGCCGGCGACGCGGGCCCGGCAACGGATCCGGGAACAGGATGCGCCGGCGACGAAGGCATCATCGGTGGGCCCACCGATGACATTGCCGCCGGTGCGGGCGGGATCCACCCCGGCTCGGCGGCACCGGGTGTTGACTGCTCGGCTTCCGGAACTATCACCGGGGTGACCGGCACCGGTTGTGCAGGCGCCGGCGGCGCCGGTTCTTGCTCGATCGGCTGCCCGGTCTGAACGTCACGGCGCTGCGGGGGTGCGGCCGGTGGCGGTGTCCGCTGGTTGAGCAAGTCTTCCAGCGCATTACGCGGGGGGGTCCACGTCCTGCTCGCGAGAATCTGCTCGGTGGTGTCGGCGACCACGGCGACATTGGCCCCGTGCGTAGCGACGACCAAGCTTTCGATCGCAATGGCTCGCTCGGCGGCGGTGAGGCCGGGTTCGTTCTGCAGAACGAGGATCTGTTGGTGTGCGACCTCCGCGTTTGTATCAATGGCCAACTTGGCTTGCACAACCAAACCGGCAACATATTTGTGCCACGTAATCGCGGTGGCAAGGTCGTTCTGCAGGGTCATCAGGTGACCGATATTGGTGCCGAGTTCGCCGTTGGCGGCATCGGCGACACCACCCGACCAGACACCGTCGTCGAAAACTTGAGTCCGACGCTGTTGGCAACTCTCCAGCACTTCGGTGACTTGCCGCAAGACTTGCGTAAATTCCTGCGCCCGTTCATAAAAGGCGTCCTCATCGATCTCTGGCCATCCGCCCGGCTCCAATAGCTGGTCGAAATACCCACCCGTCGGCCTTAGCATGCTCATCGTTATTCCCCACAATATTCGACACGACATATCAATCCGTACCTGCCGGCAACTTCGCCGCGGCCGCTGGCATCGTCAGCCCTGACCCGCTGATCGACGCTTGGGTCGGCCTTGCGGCAATCAGCGATTTGCCGGATGACACACGCCGACACCCGAACAGACGTTGTTCGTTACGTGATGCCCAGCCCCTTCTGGAGCTCACTGGAAATTCCGGCAAGCGACTCGAAGAACTGCTGCTGGCGGGCCTCGATGCCCGCGGACGCGACGGCATCCGCATCTTGGAGCGCCTCGTTGATTCGCTGCTCGACGGCTTCAGCGCCCAGCCGTAGCAGACCTTCTTCGATATGCAGGTCGGTGAGCCACTGGCGTCCGTTCAGAGTCACGTCGACGGTCTTGGCTTCGTCGGTTCCGGCGAAGGATCCGCTGTTGGTCCGGTGCATCTGGTCTTCAAACGCGGACTGGAACTGCTGCGCCTGGCGCAATGCCTCAGCCACCTGCGGGTGCATCTGGGTGCCCATTTGGAGTCCTTACTGTTGGAGCCGGCCTTGCTGTCGGGCCCGGCTTTGCTATCGGGGGCGGCACTCGCGTCGGGCCGGCGACCTCGGCGGCGGATTTACGTGGGCGTTTGCCGATGAGGCCCTCGGTCCACGGCCGCTCTTCGGTGTAGAGCAACTCGTCCCCCGGCTCCGCGCGCTTGCCCTTACCGGTCTGCCCCGGGGCCTGTCCGGCGCCGGGGGCTCCCATGGGCGCCATGCCCGCACCGCCCGACCCCATCGCGGCCCCCGGCGCGGCGCCAGCCCCCAACAGATCGCGGCCACCGTGCTGCGATGAGATGGAGTCCGGTCCTATGGGAGGCCGCATCGACGCAGCTCCAGCTCCTCCGAACGAGGCCGGTTTGAGTTTCGGCGCCCCCGCCGAAAGACCCGTCCCGCCGCCGCGACCGGCAAAGGAATCGGCCAAGGTATTGCCCGGCAGCTGGGGGCTGCCGGCGAACGGCACGACGGGCATGTCAGTGGGGTTGGGCAGGGCCTCGTCCACTGGCCAGTCATCAGCCGGGGCGGGCACCGGATCGGGCCCGGGCGGCACCACGATCTGCTCGGGCGGCTTGGCCTGCGCGGGCGGATCGATTTTGACCTCATTGGCTTTGGGAGGCTTGGTTGGCTGCACGGGCGGCAATGGAAAATTCGCCGCCCGTTCGTATTCCGCCAGCTCCTCATCCGATGTTTGCTGCAGCACCGCATAGATCGCAAGGATCTGGTTCCGCATATTCGTGACATCAGCCTTGGGGACGCTGCAGTACAGGTCGTCGAGGTCTCTCAGATCCGCGAAGCGAACCGTCTTTCCCTGGAACTGGATATGGCTGGCATGAAGCTGGCGTTGCGCGGCCGCAACCGTTTGGGCCTGACTCGCCATGGTGCTACACAAGTCCGCCATCTGCCGCAGCCACGCGATCTGCCTGTCAAAATGGTCCTCGACGGCCGCCGCCGCTTCACCGTCCCAACGCTGAAAGGGTCCGAAGCGGTCGGTGGCCTCCAGCAGCTTCAGCCGATAGTCCAGCCACGTCCTCGCGAAGTTTTCGAATGAATTGCCGTTGTCGGCCCACTCGATGGTCAATGCCCTGACCTTGAGATCTGCGTAGCCGTCAAGGCGGTGATCAGCTGCCATTGTGGAGACCCCGGCGTCGTCGAATGCCTCCGTTTCCGGCTCCGCGCCTGCGGGGCCGGGGGTCGCCGCCGACACCGAGGCGCTGCCCGTGTCGAGGTCGGCCGCAGCGTGCTCGTCGACTTCCTCGTAGGCCTTGGCCGCGTTCCTCAACGACTGCGCCAGCCGCGCCCGCTCCGTGTCGAAATAGCCCAGATACTTGCGCATTTCTCCGGCGGAGCGCGCAAGCTCTGCGGCAGCTTCCTTAGCCGGTGCGAAGTCGCACGGGGGCTGGGGATCTTCCGTCGGCAGTCCGGGTATCGGAGCCTCCAGCCGGACCGCTCTGGCCAAGAGCTCCTCGCCTTCCACGGCGAGCACCTGTGCTAGCGTCACGCGAATCCTCCTCCTAGGGGCTATTGAAAATCCTGAAATTCACCGTCAGTGGCTGATAGACGCTGATAGACAATGAATTCAGTGTTCGAGCTGCAGAACGGGTCCGTCTTCGGCGGGTTCGGGCGCGGTCCCCGGGCCCTGCTGGGCCATCGACGCAACCCCCTGCAGCTGCCCCATGATCTGGTTGACCAGGTTCGCGTACTGAGAAGCGTGTCCCGATAGCGTCGCGGCCTGCCCCGGCAGCGAACCCATCTGGGCCATGGTGGGCAAGGTGAACCTCGATGCGATCGGTATCTCGGGTTCAGCCGCCAAGCCATATCCGAGGGCCGCACTGCCCGCCATCAAGGCGTTGCCGCGAGCGGCATACTCGGACGTCGTTGCGGCGGAACGGAATTGGAACTGGCCCAATTGTTTTCCGAGCGACTGGTCGGCTTCCGCATAGATCGCGGCGGCGGCGACGAAATTGGACCCCGTCTTCGTCAGGGCGGAGTTGACGACGGGCAACGAGTCGGCCACCGGCGACTCGATAATCGGCAAGATTGCGTTGATGGCTGCCGACGCGGAATCCAGTCCGGTCGCAACGATCGGCGGCGGGGGCGTCGGCAAAGTCAGCTCCGCCAAATCGATTCCAGCAATCTTCAGGCGGGAAGAATCGATGACCAGCTCCTTAGCCATGTCCAATCCCCTTACATGTGTTGCTATTTGAGCTAAGGCGGCCCGCGGCCGCCGCACCTGTCTTCGTGGGGTGGGCCACAAAACGCCTGAATCCGCACCTAGCGCAGGCGTTGAGGCCCTGGGATCACCGTCGATCCGGTCAGAGTTACGAATCTCGCGATCGTCGGCTCGGGTTGCATCCGCTACACGGCCGAGGCGTCGAAATCTGCAGCAGTTCCTCAGCTATCGGTATCGGGTGGAGAAAACCTCTGCTTGTTTTGCGGTGGCCTGTTCTTCGGACATCAAACCCATGGTGTTCTCCATGAAGTCACGCAATACCTCGCGCTCGTCAGTGCCCATCTCCGCCAAGGGTTCCCACTCGGAATAGCTTCCCAACATATAGCTGTGTTGGGCCGCCAACCCGTTTTGTCGAGCCAGGGCCGCGATTACCAGTACCTCCTCGGCGAGCTCGGCTTCACTCATGCTGGTCACCTTTGCCGACAGAGTGACTCGATGGATCCGGCCGTCCATCAGCGCCGACACCGACACCGTCCCAGGGGGGTTGACGACCGTGAACAGCGGGGCGCCATTCGAGTCGACGCCTTCCTCGGCACCCGCCGTCTCGGCGGCACCGTGGGGCTCTTCGATCTGCAATGGGGCGGTGTCGGGCTCGGTGTCTTCGTCTTCGACCTCGCCAGGCATGAACTGATCCATCGCATCGATGTCCGGTACTGGGTGTGTCGGGTCATCGGTGGCAAAGCCATCCAGGGCATCCGACTCCGCGCCGCCTTCGCAAACCTCCTCGGCGACAAAGAAATCCAGGGCGTCGAGATCATCGTGGTCGTGGTAGAGCGACATGGTGTCCCTTCTTTCTGCATCTGAAGCGCTAATGGTCGACCCCGGCGCGGTAACCATGCCCACCAGCGGGTTCCGACCCGATCAGCGCTCAATGATCTGTTTGTCGAGGCTTTCGCCGGCCTGCTCGTCGACTCCCTGGTATGCGCTGCTGGCGGTGCGTAGCTTGGCGGCGAGCTTGCTAGAAGTCGTGTTCATGCTGTTGGCCGCCGCGCGGCGGGCAGCCTCGGCATTGGCAAATGAGGTGTTGGAGGCTCCACTGATCACACCGTGAGACACCCAGACCTCATTCTTGAGATTCGTGGACGCGGCACCCGCAGATGCTGCAGTGGCCGCCGCTTGGGTCTGTGTGGCGGCCAGTGTCTGTAGGTATTGCGGTGTGACAACCAAGTTCGCCATGGATCTATCTCCTCGTCATATCGTTTCTGTGCGCTATCGCATCGGCCTGCAGCGGCTTCGACTCGACGGCGAGCGTCACACGACCTGCTGCGCAAAGATCGGCTGCTGCGCCGGTGGGGTGTCAGCAGCGGCCGCTTCGATCGGTGCACGCCCGGCAGCTGCGCCGGCCGAGTCCGCCCCGGCGCCCTCGACATCTTCAACAGTGGTGGCCTCGGCCTGCGCGGTGTCCTCGGCGGGAGCAGTCCCCTTGCCCTGTTGGGCCATCGATGCGACCTGCTGGACCTGTCCCATCGCCTGGTTGGCCAGGTTCGCGTGCTGAGAGACATGCCCCGAGAACTTTGCGCCTTGCCCCGAAATCGCCATCAGTTGGGCCAGGGTGGGCATGGTGAACGCCGACGTCGCCGACGGCGCATCTTCGAGCGGCACAGCCTCATCGGCGGCAGCGCTGTAGAACGCGGATTCGTCCGCGGCGCCGCTGGCGCGGCCGAGCGACCCGGCCGCCTCAGCTGTGAACGCCGTGCCCGACGCCGCAAAGCTCGAGATCGCCGACTCGGCCGACGCGGGCATATTGGCCGCCACCGGCATACTCGGGTCCGCTCCTTGGTACGGATCCCAGGGCTCCGGCGTTGTTGATTAGCAGGCTTGTGAGCTGGGGAATTGTGGATTGAGGAGGTCTAGGCGGCGGTTGGCGGTCAAAGCGGTGATCCGGCAGGCTTCGGCGATGTTGTCGGCGCCGTTGAGGCGGTGCAGATTGATCGCGGTGTTGCGTAGCGTTGCTAGGACCTGTGCGCCGTTTCCGGTATGTGCCCTTTGACGGTCTTCGTCGAAGGTGACGTCGCGTATCCAGTGCAGGCTGTTCTCGATTCCCCAGTGTTGACGCATCCAGGTCATGATCGCGGTAGGGCGGGCGTGCTCGAACGGCAGGCTGCAGATGGCATAGACCACCTCCACGCTGCGCTGGTCGGTGGCGGTGATCAAGCGTTCACGAGTGATCCGGATGATTTGTTTTGCGTAGGGGAAGCCGATTCCTCGTGCAGCGGTGATGATTTGCAGGGTGCGGGTCTCGACACGGCCGTGGCCGCGGGAGTCGTCGGTAGCGGCTGCGGGCACCTCGGCCCAGGGCAGCGCGGTGATACGCGCAAGTATTTTGGCTTGGTTGGACTTGACGATCATCAGGTAGTGCGACTTCAAGGTGGCGCAGATCAACTTCGCGGTGACGACCTGGGTATGCATCGCATCCACGGTGACCAGCCACCGCAAGCTACCCGGCAGCAGCGTGAGCAGGGCACGTACGCAGGGAATTTCATTGCTTTTCTCGGCGACAGCGAGTTGACCGAGCACCAATCGGGCACGGTGGGCGAACACCGACACGAGATGCGTGGCTGTCGCTTTGGCGCGTAAAGCACCACGCAGCATCTTGCCGTCCAACGCGATCGGCACCAATCCACTGGGGTCGCTGCTGGCCACGTGTGCAGTGAAGTAACTGCCCATCCTGGCGTTGAGGTCGGCGGGGTCTAGCCGAGACAAAACAGCGCGGAAGGTCTTCTCACTGGGCCTCCGGAACCGGACCCCTAATTGGGCCAACACATCATCGGGAGCGGTGGCCGCCCATGTGGCAAAACCAGCATAGCCGCGCATCCCCGCGGCAGTGGCCAGAACCGCGATCGCCAACAAAGCCATCAGCGAATACCTCCGACCGCGTGGGCCCCTCGGGTCTGGCACCGAGGCCAACACATCGAGAAACTCCGATCCGATGAGCTCGCTGCGCTCACCAGGACTCCAGCAGTCGAACACCTCTGGAACCGACGACACAGGCAATACTGAAACGGTAGGCACGGGCAACTCCAGACCAACGACGAACAGTAACCAACTCGATCGTTCTCCAGATAGCCCGTGCCTACACTCCGGCCCCAATAGCGCGGCACCAAAGATCATCAACCCAGCTCACAAGCCTGCTAATCAACAACGCCGGAGCCCTGGTACGGATCCGGAGTCAAATCTTGGTAATTGGCGGTCAAGACGTCCGCCTTCTTGGAGTTCTCAACCGAATAGGTGAGCACGGTGGAAAGCAGGCCCATGGCGATGGCGATGCCAAGCCCACTCACCGTGAATCCGAAAGACCAGGCCATGGCTGGGCCGGCCGGTACCGCAAACATCAAGGCCATCTCAACCGCGAAAGCCGCCAGAAGTAGGTTCTTGAGAATCGCAATCCCCAGGCGCCCATGGGTCACCCATTCGGCCTGATCTTTTACCAGGGCCGCGAACTTGACGTCGAGCTCGGCGAGCACTTGTCCGCGATTCTGCAGTGCCGTGTTCTGGCTGGCATAGGCATAGGATGCCGAGCCCTGCCAACTGTTATCCGGAAGGGCCGACCCCAACTGTGCCTGAGCCTTGGCGAACTGCGTCGAGCCGACCAGGAGTTCATCTCCTTCGGCTGGCGGCCCGAACCCCATCAACGTCTCCAACACTTCGACGATGTTGATCGTCCAGAGGATGGCACTGGCCCCTTGCGCCGCTTTTGAACTGGCAAGACTGGTCAACTGAGAGTGACCTACGCGCTTCGCCAGCGCCTGCGGCACCCAAGTTTGTCCGAAAACAGCGGTCAGCCCGTCCGAGGCCATGCCGGTCGCACTCGCCGCGAGATATTCAGGGTTAGTGAACTTTGGATCATTAACTCCGACGAATTGTTGACCAAAACTGCCGAGGTTGACGATGGTCCTAACCGCAGCGGCGATTAGTCCTGCAGGCATAGAGATGTCCTTACTGTTCGTTCTTGGCGATTCGGCGCCGTACGGGTGCCCCCGCGGGGCGACCCACTTCCATCACATCGTCGTGAGGCAACGCGGCGAACTGAATTGGCTTCGCACGCGCCGCCACACGCGCGGCCCGCCGGCCGACGCGGCTGGTGATCCAATTGCCCTCGCCAGGAATGGTTCACACACGAACCGAACGTGGCTCGAGACGGCAAATCCAGTGCGAGGTGTCCGGGCAACGTACGTTGTCGCGCCAGACGTCGGCAGGCTCCCCCGACCGCGTGCCACTGGGCGCAGCTGGCTGCGGCATGGGTGAATACCGGGCGACCGGTTGGGATTCGGCGCGGACATCACTGCTGGGATTGATATTCCAGTGTCCGAGCACCGCGCGGTGCGGCAACAACGCGAGGGCGCCAGGCATCATCGGGGCAACCTCGCCGGGACGCGGACACGGCTGGCCAAAGCCCATGGATGAACACCACCGGTGTCCACGTACACGGCATTCGCTGCTCCTTGCCCTAGTCCCGCTTCATGGCGGTGACATGCCAAGGGTTGCACCTGGCGAACCGGGCGGCATCGGTCAGATGACTCAATTGCGTGAGGTAATCGGAATCAGCCGATACGGCTGCGCACCAACGGTGCGTTGCGATAGACGCAGCTTTGCACCGATCTACTCGTTTGTCAGGCGTTTTGCCACAAGTGCGGCCCGTCATGGTCGGCAACCGCACCGCGTTCGGGCCGCTTGGAGACGTCGGTGGTTGCGCTGGCCGGCGGATGGAATCAATCAGATTTGATCGGGTGCCGCATGGATGGCGTCGAGGGCGTCATGCAATCCGGCCCGGTTTGTGACCCCCAGTTTGGGGAACAACCGATACAGATGTGCACCGACGGTGCGCGGCGACAGGCATAGCCGTGCGGCTATCTCCTTGTTCGACAGGCCTTTGGCGGCCAATTCGGCCACCAGACGTTCCTGCGCGGTGAGCGGAGCGGGACCCACCGCGGCCGAGTGGCGTACCGCGGTACCCGCGGCACGCAGTTCATTGCGCGCCCGCTGGGTCCACGGTTCGGCGCCCAGACCGGCAAAGATCTCCGCGGCTGCACGAAGCACAACGCGGGCGTTGCGATAGCGGCGCAGCCGGCGGAGGCGCATTCCGTACGCCAGCCGAATACGGGCGTGCTCGAATGGAAATGAAGCGACCGCCGGATGGCCAAGTACCTTCTCGAACAACGCTGGAGCCCGCTCGTCCGAGGCACACAAGGCCTCCGCAGCACCGGTTGCGATGGCCAGTCGCGGCGGGGCGTCGGCGAATTGCAGGCGCTTGGCCGCCCGAACGTGCCGGCGCGCCTCGTTGAGTCGATCCGTATGAACCGCAGCCTCGACGAGATCGAACAGGGTGCGGGTGGCGTGCAACGCGAACGGCGGGAACTCCCCCGGCGCCGTGATCGCGGTGGCCTGCAGGTAGGCCGATTCGTAGTCGCCTTCGGCAAAGCTACACAGGATCGCGATCTGCGCGACGGCCCCGGTGAGGAAGCCGACCCGCCGCGGCTCGGCCCATACCCGCACTTGGGCGGCGAGCTCACGGGCCCGCACCACATCGCCGCGGCAGGCCGATATGACACCCAAATAACCTCTGAGCTGATAGCCAAACAGCTCGTAGTGGTGCTGACTACACAACGCCACGCCGCGCTGACTGGTATCGACCGCCTCGGCCCACTGACCGCTGGCCAGCTGATAGGCCGTGACCAACGCGAGCGTCGCAAGCGCAATGGTGGCCGCGCCGCCCTCGATTTCGCGGTCAGCCAGCGGAACCAGTACCGAACGAAAGTCGTCGATCAGGTCCACGTAATAGCCGGCCAGGGCAACGCGCATCACATCCCATGGCTCCAGCTCCGCCAACCGATCCAGTTGCTCCTTCAGCCGCTGCGTCACGGTGCGGCCGCGGCGGGCCGCATCGGCCCAGGCGTCGCGGTAGATGACGCTCAGCTCGCCCAGCCGGTCGGCTAGCGAGTCGACCAGGCCATCGGTGATCTGCCACAGCGCGGGGTCCGCGGCAAACATGCTGACCGCGAGCAACAGGTTGACCATCCGGGTCAGGGTTTCGCCGTCGAGGTCATCGGCCGATTGCAGCCGCTCAACCAGGCGACGATGTGTCGCGGTGACATCTCCATAGCGGTATAGCGAAATGAAAGACGAGATCAACAGCGCACTTGCCGACGCGCCGCCACCCAAACCCGCATCGGCCAGAAGTCGCTCGGCCTCGTCGAGTTGCGCCGCCTGCAACGCAACAAAGGCCGCGCTGGCCAGCAACTGTTCGCGACGCCGTGGTCGGTCGCTCAATTCACCCGCGCGCCGCAGCAACTCGATCGCCTGACAGGCATCGCCGCGGCGGATCGTCAGCTCGGCCGCCGCGGCGAGGGTATCGACAACCGCCGGATCGGGATCGACGGTGGCATGAGCGAGATAGGCGGCCCGGCGCACCACGTCATCGGGATACAGGTCGGCCAACTGCGCGTAGGCATGGCGCCGCTGCCCGGCGGTTGAGGTCTGGATCACTGCCGCACGGGCCAATGGATGCCGGAAGACCAGCTCACCGCGGTCGACCACCAGCACGCCGTGTTCGATGGCGGCGTCGACTCCCTGCATCACATACCGCGTTCGCGGCGGCGCCGATGCCACGCCACCCGTCGCGGCCCCATCCAGTGCGCCGCGCAGCAGTTGCGCCTTGACCGACTCGTCGAGTTTGTTCAGCCGATCACCGAAGATGGCCACCAGTCGCTGAGTCAGCGGCAACGGCGCGTCAGGCGCCCAGCTGTTCTCCAACGCGCACCGCGACAGCTCGGCCAGCGCCAACGGATTTCCGGCGGCCTGCTCGAGCACCCCAACGCGCGCGGAGTGCGGCAGGTCGACGTCGAGTTGATCCAGAAACCGCTCGGCCTGCTCCGGGCCGAGCGGAGCCAGCACCATCTGCGGCCATCCCCCGTCCGCCAACGCATTGGGGACCTCATTACGGCACGCAGCCAGAAACCGCACCGCCGCACCGTCGAGCCGCCGTCCGGCCATCGCGATGACCCGTGCGCTGACGTCGTCGAACCAATGTGCGTCATCGATAACCACCAGCAGCGGCGTCACCTCACTCGCCAACGCCAACAGGTTGAGCAAGGCAAAGGTCAGCGCGGTAACTGTCGGAACCCGGTCGGGTACCACACCCAGCACCGCCGCCAAGGTGCGCTGATCATCGGCGCCCAGTTGGGCGATGAACTCCCGCAGCGGGTAAACGAGCTGGCTCAGCCCGGCCAGCACGAAGGCCGCCTCGGCTTCTACCCCGCTGCACCGCAGCACCCGCCTGCCCGGTACCGCAGCCCGCTCCGACAATGCTTGGACCAGCATGGACTTGCCGACACCGGAGTCGCCTCGCAACGCCAGGCAACCGTCAGCGGTCCCACCGTTAACAAACGACTCCAGCGCGGCTAGTTCATCGACCCTTTCGATAAGACGACAACCACCCAAGTCCACAAAGTCATTTCAGCAACCAAAGACCGATGATCCGCGAGTACGGCAGCGACTTGCCAGTGAACTGACAGCTACCTGCCAGCAAGCGCGCGCATCGGGCCAGGTGGAGCGGCCCGCGTGACCGCCCAGGACTGGCAGCTTCCGTCAGCCCTGGACAGGACTGCGGCCGGGCGGATGGCCGAAAGCGGCCGCCGGAGAGTTCGCAGGCAGGTCCGCAAACTCTGCGTCGCGTTCGATCACCGGGTAGGGCCGCTACCCGATCACCCGGACCGGCACCCAATTCGGCAAAGACCGACTGTAAGTCATTACAGCGCAAGGTAATACGCTCCGGATGGCGATCTATTGATGCGACGAGGTTGGCGCTCAGGGCGGGCACGGGCCCTTTTCAGGATTGGCCGGGCGCGCTGACCATGGTGGTGCCGCCGATGGGTTTGGGTTCGTCTCCAGACAACAAGTCTGGACCCAAAGTTGGTCGCTTGACGACATCGCAGCGCGCTCGGACTGCAATTAACTTACGTACCGAGCGCAACGGTGCGCATTCGAATAACCCACAGCCACAAACTAATTCCGCCCCACTGCGTCCTAGATCGGTGGCGCGGAGAAATGTGAGTAGATCATGACCGTCATCCTGCCGTACCTGACCATCGCCGGAATGCTTGCTCTTGTCTTGTTCCCGCTGATCGTGCCGGCTTTGATCACGCTGGTGCACACCGTCACCGACCCGGGCTCGCGGGCAGCCCGGTACCTGCGTCGCACCCGGTCTCAGGGGCTGGCCGTTCCCGAGGCCGGATAGCGCGGCCCGGCCGTCCTGGCCTACTTCGACTGCAAGACCGAGCCGCCGTACCAGTGACACACCAGCAGCGCGAGTTCGACATCAAGGCGGTCGCTACCGATCGCCCGGCCACGCCGGGCGACGGCGCGGCCGACGCGATACTTCACCGTGTTGAAATGCATGTTGAGCCGCTGCGCGGCGAGCTTGTAGCTCGACCCGCACGCCAGGTAGACGCGCAGGGTATCGCGCAGCCGCGCGTCGCTATCTCCGTCGCGCGCCAGCTCGCCCAGGACTTGGGCCACCCACTCTCGGGTGCCGGCCAGGTCACCACCAAAACGCGCCACCACCGACAACCCGGGTTCACCGGCGCTGATCATCAGCGGCGGGCGGCGATCGCACAGGATCCCAACGCTGCGAGCTTCGGCCGCCTCCCGGTGCGATCGGCGAAAGCCGTCCACCCCACTGGCCGGTGTTCCGATCGCCACGTTCGGTGAATCCGGGCGAGACCGTACGAAGTCAGCGACCGCCGCCACGGCGCGCTCCGGCGCCGCCCGGTACGGCAGCCACCCCCATCCGCAGCTCGGGTCAGCGGCCACGAACAACGGGCTGGCGTCGACTCCGGCGGCTTCGCCCAGTTCCCGCAGGAAGCGTTGCAGCCTGGGCAGTTCGTCGACTTCCGAGCCTTGGTCGGGATACCACATGACAAGGGCGAGATGGTGCCATCGCAGCGGATGACGCACCGAAGTGATCGCCGCGTCGGCGTCGATCTCCTTGTCTGCGGCCAGGATCTCGCGCACCCGCACGCCACGAAGACTGTTCTGGTTTTCCAGCCAGCATTCGCGCTCGTCTTCGTAGACGACGACCTGCTGCGACATCCAATCGATGTACTCGAACATCGCGACACTGATCGCTTCGATAACCGGCACCCGCATCGACTCCGGGATGTCGGTGGCCCGCAACTCGTCGAAGATCAGCTCGTTCATCAGGCGCTGACCCAGCCGATACGCCCGCACCAACGCGTTGCCCGGCACGCCATGCTGCGCCAGTCGGCGCGCGTACTCCAATGCCGTGGTGGGCGCCTCGACTCGCTCGACGGCGATGTCGTAGCGCAGCGCATGCAGCATCGTGTCCACGTTGGCCTCGATGCTGGTGCCCAGCAATTCCTCGATGCGAAGGTCGCCGCCGAGTTCGGGAATGGTGCGCTCCAACGAGCGCCGAATGTGGGAAGCCACCTCGCCCAACCGGTCGTGCAGTCGCACGGCGACAGCGGCGACGTAACGGCTCACCCCGACCTCACCATCGAGGTGCGGATTCTCCACGTCCTCGACGTTAGCCCTTGCCGTCACGTTTCGGTGCCAGCAAGACGGTCCCGGATTCGCGCAGCTACGTATCCGACGAATTCGGGTAGGTGTAGAAACCTTCGCCGGTCTTGACACCGAGCTTGCCCGCGTCAACGTAGGACCGCAGCAAGTCCCGCACGTTTGTCGGCAGGTACGGAAACTCGTCGGCATAGTGGTTTTCGATGTCGAGCACGACGTCCAGACCGACCTGGTCCATCAGCTGGAACGGCCCGGCCGGTACCCGCCAATTGACCTTGAACATCCCGTCGACGTCCTCTGGGCGGGCCACTCCCTCGGCGACCACGGCCAGCGACTCACGTTTGATGGCGGCCCAGACCCGATTGAAGATGAAGCCGGTGCACTCCCGACGCGCCTCGAAAGGATGCACGCCGAATTCGGGCAAAGCGGTCAGCAGGGTATCCAGGAGACCACGTTCGGTCTCGCCGTCGGACATCAGGTCCAGCGCATTGAACTGAGGCGGCATGTAGAAATGCGTGTTGCACAACCGGGTCTTGTCGCGCACGTTGTCGGCCATCAGCCGGGACGGGAAGGACGACGAGTTGGTCGCGAAGATGGTGTCCGGCGGCGCCGCCTGATCGATCTGGCCCCACAGCGCAGTCTTGATCTCCAGCTTCTCGGGAACGGACTCGACCGCCAGCCATGCACCCTCTAGTGCGGTCGCCAGGCAATCCGTGGCCGTGACACTACCGACTTCACCGAAACCTCTGTCCTGCAGCAGCTTCGGCAGATTGTCTGCCACATACTGCGTGGGCCCGCTGTTCGGCGCGGCGCGCATAGATTCGCACGGTCCCGCCACGGCTGGCGAACATCAACGCGATACGGCGCCCCAAAGTGCCCGCGCCGATCACCGCCACCGGGCGGCTACGGATGTCTGCAAAGGTGTACGTGTATGCGCCAGTCACACCCGCATGCTAGGTCCGCGCGGGATGCTCGGGCGGTGTCGCGAAAGCACAAAGATCGACAGCTTGTTGTCTTGCCGAGACAGCCCGTACCGACGCGCTAGAGCAGCGTGATCTGTCCGGGCTGCGGCTTGGCCGGCTCCAGCAGCTCCGGCCCGTTATTGCGCACGCTGTTGACCAGCGTGGACACCTCACGAAACGCCATGTCGCGCACATCGGGCGGATGGGACAACAGCGCCGGGTCCAGCGGTGCATCCGGGTTGAGCCAGGCGTCCCAGTCGCCTTCGGACAGCATCAGCGGCATCCGGTCGTGGATCCCGGCCAGTTCGCCCGCGGCATCGGTGGTGATGATCGTGGCGCTCAACAACGGGGCGGCCGCGTTATTCGGCTTCCACACCGACCACAGCCCGGCCATGCACACCGTGTTGCCGTCAGCGCGATGGATGAAGAAGGGCGTCTTGGCAACCTTCTTGCTCCCTGCGCCGCCGAGAACGTCGGGGTTGGCCCGCCATTCGTACCAGCCGTCCATCGGCACCAGACAACGCTTGTGCTGCGCAGCGCCACGAAACGCCGGCGACGTGGCGACCGTCTCCGCGCGGGCGTTGATCAGCAGCGGCCCCTTGCCCTCCGGTGCACCCTGAGGCCCCGGTTTGGCCCACGACGGCACAAATCCCCAGCGCATCATCCGGACGCGGCGAGTCGGCTCGTCATCGGGCTCGCTGTGGCGGGTCACGACGGTGGCGATCATGTCGGTTGGGGCCACGTTGTAGTTGGGGGCGAAGCCATCGGAGGCCGCGCCGCTGGCTTCGTCGATGGCGTTGATCTTCTCGGCCAGCAAGGCCGGATCGGTGGTGACCGCAAACCGTCCACACATGACTCCCATGGTGCCTGGTATCCACGACACCCGCCGACACGGCAGGATGAAGCGGTGAGCAGCATCGAGCCATGGCCAGCCCCATTCGCACCGACACCCGTGCACGCGACCGTGACCGTCCCGGGCTCGAAGTCGCAGACCAACCGGACGCTGGTGCTTGCGGCGCTGGCCGCGGCACAGGGCCAAGGCTCCTCGACCATCACCGGCGCGCTGCGCAGCCGCGATACCGATCTGATGATCGAGGCGTTGCAGACGTTGGGCTTGCGGGTCGACGGGACTGGTTCCGAGCTGACGGTCAGTGGCCGCATCCGGCCCGGCCCCGAGGCCCGGGTCGACTGCGGCCTGGCCGGCACGGTGTTGCGGTTCGTTCCCCCGCTGGCGGCGCTGAGCGCCGCCCCGATCACCTTCGATGGGGATGAGCAGGCCCGGGCCCGCCCCATCGCACCGCTGCTGGATGCGCTGCGCGGCCTGGGTGTGCCCGTCGATGGTGCCGGCCTTCCGTTCCGGGTTGAAGGCACCGGGTCGGTCGCGGGCGGCACGGTGGCCATCGATGCATCCGCGTCGTCACAGTTCGTCTCCGGCCTACTGCTGTCCGGCGCGTCGTTCACCGATGGCCTAACGGTGCAACACACCGGTTCGGAGCTGCCGTCCGCACCGCACATCGCGATGACGGTGCAGATGCTGCGCCAAGCCGGCGTCGATGTCGACGACTCGATACCCAACCGCTGGCTGGTCCGGCCCGGCGCCCTCAGGCCTCGGCATTGGGACGTCGAGCCGGATCTGACCAATGCGGTCGCATTTCTGGCGGCGGCCGTGGTCACCGGCGGGACGGTGACCATCACCGGCTGGCCGGCGGACAGCGTGCAACCCGCCAAGAACATTCTCGACATTCTGCAGACACTGAATTCCACGGTCCGACATATTGATTCATGCCTTCAGGTGCAGGGTCCGCAGACCTACCGCGGATTCGACGTCGACCTGCGCGATGTCGGCGAACTCACCCCATCGGTGGCGGCGCTGGCGGCGCTGGCGAGCCCCGGATCGGTGTCCCGGCTGGCTGGCATCGCGCATCTGCGCGGCCACGAGACCGATCGGCTGGCCGCCTTGAGCACCGAAATCAACCGCCTCGGCGGCAACTGCGAACAAACCTCCGACGGTCTGGTGATCACCGCTACGCCGCTGCGTCCGGGCAGCTGGCGCGCCTACGCCGATCATCGGATGGCGATGGCCGGCGCGATCGTCGGGCTCCGGGTGGCCGGGGTCGAGGTGGACGACATCGGGGCTACCAGCAAGACGTTGCCGGAGTTCCCACAGCTGTGGACCGAGATGGTCGAGGGGTCCAGCGGTTGAGGCCAAGCGACTACGACGAATCCGACGTCAAGATCCGTTCGGGTCGCGGCTCACGTCCGCGTACCAAGACCCGTCCGGAACACGCTGACGCCGAAGCCGCCATGGTGGTCGCCGTTGACCGCGGCCGCTGGGGATGCGTGCTCGGCGGGGACCCGCTGCGTCGGGTCACCGCGATGCGGGCCCGCGAGCTCGGACGCACCCCGATCGTGGTCGGCGACGACGTCGACCTGGTCGGGGATCTGTCCGGACGCCCCGACACCCTGGCCCGCATCGTGCGCAGGGGGCCACGCCGAACGGTGCTGCGTCGCACCGCCGATGACACCGACCCCACCGAACGGGTCGTGGTCGCCAACGCGGATCAGTTGTTGATGGTGGTGGCGTTGGCCGACCCGCCACCGCGCAGCGGATTGGTGGACCGGGCCTTGATCGCCGCCTACACGGGCGGTCTGACCCCCATACTCTGCCTGACCAAGACCGACCTGGCCCCGCCCGAACCTTTCGCCGAGCAGTTCCTCGAACTGGACCTTCAGGTGGTTGCGGCGGGCCGCGACGATCCGCTCCTCGCGGTGGCCGACCTACTCGACGGCAAGACGACCGTACTGCTCGGGCATTCCGGCGTCGGCAAGTCGACTCTGGTGAATCGCCTGGTCCCTGAGGCCGATCGGGCCGTCGGCGAGGTCACCGAGATCGGCAGGGGCCGGCACACGTCGACGCAGTCGGTCGCGCTGCCTCTCGAGACGGACGGGCAGGGCGGCGGGTGGGTGATCGACACTCCCGGAATCCGCTCGTTCGGCTTGGCCCACATCCAGCCAGACGACGTGCTGCTGGCCTTTACCGACCTGGCCGAGGCGATCGGCGATTGCCCGCGCGGCTGCGGGCACATGGGGCCGCCGGCCGATCCCGAATGCGTACTGGACAGTCTGTCCGGAACCGCGGTGCGCCGCGTGGCAGCGGCCCGCCGGCTGCTGACCGCCCTCAGGGAGACCTGACCAACCGCATAGCGAGTTCGTCGGCGGGCACCAAGTGCCCTTTGGCACATCGAATTTCAACCTGCGCCTGCGCCCCACAGCCCAGGTGGGTCAGTTGCAGGCAATCGCCGCCGGGCAGGTGACGCTTGCCCCACTGAAACAGGGAAAAGACCACCGGCATGAAATCAAGCCCGGCCTCGGTGAGCACATACTCATCGCGGCTGCGCTGCCCCGGCTCGCGATACGGCCGCCGCGCCAGCAGTTTGAGGCTGACCAATTCGGCCAGCCGCGCCGAGGTCGCGGCCTTGGTGATACCCACCCGGCGGGCGAAGTCATCAAAACGGGTGGTGCCGTAGTAGGCCTCCCGCAGGATCAGCATCGCGGATTTGGTACCGACGACGGCCATGGTCTTCTCAATCGGACACTCGCCCACCGCCGACCAGCCATCACGGTCGGCCAGTGGGCCCTCAAGCATTGTCACGAAGATCACCCTCCGCTCCAGGTTGCGTTGAGTATACCCAGCTGTTATAGCTGAGTATAGTTACCAATACTCAGCTTAAGGAGGTGCCATGTCCCAGAGTCGCGACGCCGTCATCGTCGGCGCCGTCCGCACCCCCATCGGCAAGGGCAAGGCCAACGGCGCACTGCACCAGGTACTACCCGCCGACCTGCTGGCGCATAGCCTGCGCGAACTGGCGGCCCGAACCGGCGTCGACCCGGTACAAGTCGACGATGTGATCGCCGGCGCGGTGACCCAGGTCGGCGATCAGGCGGTCAACATCGCGCGCAATGCGCTGCTGGGTGCCGGATTCCCGGAATCGGTTCCCGGGGTCACCATCGACCGGCAATGCGGCAGCAGCCAGCAGGCCATCAGCTTTGCCGCCCAGGGCGTGCTGGCCGGTGCTTACGATCTGGTGATCGCCGGCGGCGTTGAATCGATGAGCCGCGTCCCGATGGGCACCTCGGTGCTGCCCGGAAGCAACCCGTTCGGCGCGGACATGAACAACCGCTACCCCGACGGGCTGGTCCCCCAGGGCATCAGCGCCGAGCTGATTGCGGCACGGTGGGGCTTGTCGCGCACCCAACTCGACGAGTTCTCCGCAGCCAGCCATGACAAGGCCGCCCGCGCCACCAAGGACGGACTCTTCGACAACGAGCTGATCCCGATCGCCGGGCTCACCCACGACGAGATCATCCGCCCCTGCGCCACCGTCGATACGCTCGCCGCGCTGCGGCCGGCGTTCTACAGCGATGCGATCAAAGAGCGCTTCCCGCAGATCAACTGGTCGATCACCCCGGGTAACTCGTCACCGTTGTCCGACGGCAGCGCCGCGATCATGATCACCAGCAGCGACGTCGCCCGGAAGCTGGGCCTGCGCCCGTTGGCGCGCATTCACACCACCACGATGGTGGGTTCGGATCCGCTCTACATGCTGACCGGGGTCATCGCGGCCACCGAAAAGGCGCTACGCCGCGCCGGGTTGGCCCTGCGCGACATCGACCTGTTCGAGGTCAACGAGGCCTTCGCCCCGGTC
The DNA here is from genome assembly GCF_003584745.1 of Mycobacterium pseudoshottsii JCM 15466. Taxonomy (NCBI): domain Bacteria; kingdom Bacillati; phylum Actinomycetota; class Actinomycetes; order Mycobacteriales; family Mycobacteriaceae; genus Mycobacterium; species Mycobacterium pseudoshottsii. The sequence goes on along the minus strand of NZ_AP018410.1, from coordinate 1,633,170 downwards.
GTGCTGGCCTGGGCGAAGGACACCGGGGCGGATCTGGCCAAGACCAACGTCAACGGCGGCGCAATCGCCATCGGCCACCCGTTGGGCGCCAGCGGTGCGCGCATCATGACCACGCTGGTCAACGCTTTGGAGCAGCGCGGTGGCCGCTACGGCCTGCAGACCATGTGCGAGGGCGGCGGCATGGCCAACGCGACCATCATCGAGCGACTGGGGTAGCCGCAGCGCGCGCCGACGGCCGCCGCCACCGCCGAGGCTAGGCCGCCAGACCGTCGGTGCCGCCGGCCTTCTTGGCCTTGCCGGGCTTGGCGCGCCGCCAGGCGCGTACCGCGGTTATCGCGGCCTTGAGGCCGCGACGACGGCCGGTCATCGGATCGGTTCCCGCGAAGCCCGCCTCCAGACCGGCGAACATGCGCTCGCTGCGGGTCTCCGGAGCGTCGTCGGCGTTGTCGCGCAGGTACTTGTTCGGCAGCGAGAGCTTGGCGAGCGTGCGCCATGTCTTGGCGTACTGCAGCGGGAATGAGCCTGTGGTGTAAGGCAAGTCGTACTTATCGCAGATCTCGCGCACCCGCACCGAAACCTCGGCCAGCCGATTGCTCGGCAAGTCCGGATAGAGATGGTGCTCGATTTGATGACTGAGGCTGCCGCTCATGAAGCGCATCGCCGTTCCAGCATTGAAATTGGCGCTTCCCAACATCTGCCGCAGGTACCACTGGCCCTGGGTCTCGTCTACCAAATCAGTCTTGGTGAATTTCTCTGCGCCGTCCGGGAAATGCCCACAGAAAATAACGGCGTTGGACCAGACGTTGCGGATCACATTGGCAAACGCGTTGGCGGTCAAGGTAGACCGGTAGGTCGCGGCAGGCGACACCGACGTCAACGCCGGGAAGGCCACATAGTCTTTGACCGCCTGACGACCGGCCTTACCCGAGAACTCCCGTAGCCTGAATTTGGCAGCTTCGCGCTCTGTCCCATCTTTGAAGAGGTCGCGAGCCTCCAAGTGCCGCAACGCGATTCCCCATTCGAACCCGATCGCAAGCAGAGCATTGATGGCCAGGTTGAAGGCGTCTCGCCGCCGCCACCCTTGATCCCGGGTCACCCGCAGCATGCCGTAGCCGACATCGTGATCCATGTCGAGAATGTTGGTGTACTTGTGGTGCACCACGTTGTGGGTATACCGCCAGTGCTTCGACGTCGAGGCCATGTCCCACTCCCACGTCGAGGAGTGCACCTCGGGATCATTCATCCAATCCCATTGGCCATGCATGACGTTGTGACCGATCTCCATGTTCTCGATGATCTTGGCCACGCTGAGCGTCACCGCACCTACCCACCACGCCGAGCGACGCGAGCTGGCCGCCAGCACCAACCGGCCACCGACCTCCAGCGCCCGCTGTGCGGCGATGGTTCGGTAGATGTAGCGGGCATCGCGTTCACCGCGCGATTCTTCAATGTCGCGGCGGATGTCATCGAGTTCAGTGCTCAGGTTTTCGATATCGCCGTCCGTCAGATGCGCGAACACGTCGACGTCGGTTATCGCCACCTCTCACCTTCCTGCCCCGTAGCCATCAGCCACGACAATGCTAATCTTCGACCCCGTAGGTTACCTACGGGTAACTGGATCATGTCTCGCCCGCGAGCACCTGATGCGATCCGGGCGCGGGCCCGGTTACCGACCGCTTTGCGGCATGGCCGCGGTGGCCATCCGCGCCGCGACACCAATCTCGCGTCAGCAACGAACTGGCTGCCCCCGCAGCGGGATGCTATCAGCTAGGCCGCCAGATCGTTTGCGCCACTGTCCCTTACCTCCGGGACACGCTTGCCGCGCCGACGGCCCCGCACGGCGGCAATCGCACTCTTGAGGCCACGGCGCCGGCCGATCCGCGGATCGGCTCCCGCGAAGCCCGGCTCCAGGTCCGCGAACATCCGCTCACTGCGGGTCTCCGGAGCATCGTCGGCGTTGTCACGCAGGTACTTGTTCGGCAGCGACAGCTTGGCCAGGGTCCGCCAAGTCTTGCCGTACTGCACCAGGAACGAGCCTGTGGTGTAGGGCAAGTCGTACTTGTCGCAGATCTCGCGCACCCGCACCGAAACCTCGGCCAGCCGGTTGCTCGGCAAATCTGGATAGAGGTGGTGCTCGATTTGATGACACAGGTTGCCACTCATGAACCGCAGCGCGGGCCCGGCTTCGAAGTTGGCGCTACCCAGCATCTGCCGCAGGTACCACTGCCCCTTGGTCTCGCCCACCATGTCAGTCTTGGTGAATTTCTCTGCGCCATCCGGGAAGTGCCCACAGAAAATGACGGCGTTGGTCCACACGTTGCGGAGCACGTTGGCCGTGACGTTGGCGGTCAGGGTGGACCGGTATGTCGCGCCGGGCGACACCGACGTCAACGCCGGGAACGCCACGTAGTCCTTGAACACCTGGCGACCGGCCTTGCGGGAAAACTCGCGCACCCGGGTCTTGGCGGTGTCGCGGTCCAGCCGCCCCTTGAGGAGCTTGCCGATCTCCAAATGCTGCAACGCGACTCCCCATTCGAAGCCGAGCGCCAGCAAGGTGTTCCACACCAAGTTGAAAATGTTGTAGCGCTTCCAGCGCTGATCGCGGGTGACGCGAAGCATGCCGTAGCCGACATCGTCGTCCATGCCCAAGATGTTGGTGTACTTGTGGTGCACGAAGTTGTGGGTGTAGCGCCAATGCTTGGACGCGCCGGTGATGTCCCACTCCCACGACGAGGAGTGAATCTCCGGATCGTTCATCCAGTCCCATTGGCCGTGCATGACATTGTGGCCAATCTCCATGTTCTCGACGATCTTGGCCACCCCGAGGGTCAATGCCCCCGCCCACCACGCCGAACGGCGCGAGCTGGCGGCCAGCATCAGGCGGCCACTCACCTCCAACGCGCGCTGCGCCGCGATGGTGCGGCGGATATAGCGGGCGTCGCGCTCACCGCGAGAGTCTTCAATGTCTTGTCGTATGGCATCGAGCTCAATCGCCAGATTCTCGATATCGGCGTCCGTCAGATGCGCGAATACGTCGACGTCGGTAATCGCCATCGTCTTCTCCCTGCGTCGTACGGTCCCAAATCTGCTACGAACCTACGCAATCGTAACCTACGACTCCGTAAGTTACCAGTGGGTAGCTTTAGACGTCGATCACACAATCGCCGGACGCTGCCGTGACACAGGTCTGCACCCGGCTCCCGGGATCGTGCTCCTGGCCCGTGCGCAGGTCACGGACGTGCCCCTGCACCAGATCGACCACACACGACTGGCAGATACCCATCCGGCAACCGAACGGCATTTGCACACCGGCGCGCTCGCCGGCATCCATCACCGAGGTCGCCGCGTCGACGTCGACACTGCGCCCACTGCGGGCGAACGTGACCGTCCCACCGGCGCCCGCGGGGGCCGCCTTGGACACCGCGAACCGCTCCAAGTGCAGTCGGTCGCCGATCCCGGCCGCGGACCACACCTTTTCCGCCTGGTTGAGCATGCTCTCGGGCCCACACGCCCAGGTCTGTCGCTCACGCCAATCCGGCACCTGCTCGCCGATCCGGGAAAGATCGAGACGACCCTGGGAGCGCGTCGCGCGCACCGAAAGCCGGTAGCCCGGGTGCTGGGCGGCCACCCCGGCAAGCTCATCACCAAACATCACGTCCGCTTCGGTAGGCACCGAATGCAGGTGGGTGATGTCAGTGATCTGGTTGCGGCGCAGCAGCGTTCGCAGCATCGACATCACCGGCGTGATCCCCGACCCGGCGGTGAGAAACAGAATCGACGGCGGGGCGGGGTCGGGCAAAACGAAATTGCCCTGGGGTGCGACCAGTCGCACGATGGTCCCCGGCGCGACACCGGCCACCAAATGCGTGGACAGGAAGCCTTCGGGCATCGCCTTGACAGTGATCGTCACCGTCCGCGCCGACCCCGGCCCGGACTTCCCGCCAACCGGGCTCGACGTCAGTGAATACGATCGCCACCGCCAACGCCCATCCACCAGCAGCCCGATCCCGATGTACTGGCCCGGCTGATAGTCGAAGCTAAAGCCCCAGCCGGGTTTGATGACCAGCGTGGCGGAATCCTCGGTCTCCCGGCGAACCTCGAGAATGCGGCCGCGCAATTCGCGCGCCGACCACAATGGGTTGGCCAGCTGAAGGTAGTCATCGGGCAACAGCGGCGTGGTGATACGTGAGGCGATCTTGCGCAGCGCGTGCCAGCCCGGGTGTTTGTCCGCACCGACGATGCTCGGCCGCTTGGTATCGATGATCTGGGCGCTCAGTGCCGCGTTCTTCTTGACCATAAAAAGCTCCTGCTCGCGGCGTGGAGTCGGTAGCCGCCCGGGTTTGGGCGGCAGCACGCCCTTGCGATAAAGCTACGGTAGCGTAGGTTACAGTTGCGTAGCTAGACCCCGGCGGTGCTGATTACCTCACATCCGCGGGGTTACAGCAGGTCGAGCAGGAACGGCAATTCCTGGTTCGCGTACCACGCCAGGTCGTGATCCTGCGCGTCGCCGACGACCAAGTCGGCGTCCTCGTCACCGAGGTCGGCGGCATCTATGACGGCGATGGCCGCGCTGACGGCCGGTTCGGCGGCAACGTTGTCGACATAGGCGGCGACCACCTGATCCATGGCAATCGGAGCGCTCAGCCGGACGACGGCATCGTCGAGATCCGGCCGGTAGATGGCGTCGTCCACCTCCGCGGTAAGCACCGCCCGCCGCGGCGGCAGCTTCTCGTCCTCATCGTTTGCCAGCAGCCGCAGCGACGCCAGCGCGGCCTCTTGAAGTGCCACTTCGGCCAGCTCATCGTCGTCGCCTTGCGCGTAGGCCTCACGCAACGTCGGAGTCACCGCGAACACCGTGCCATTGACCGGCCACAACGAGCCATCAGCCACCAGTTGCTGCAACATGGCCAGCGTCGCGGGCACATAGACCTGGATCATCGGCCGACCACCTGTTGGCACGGTTGTCTGCACCAGCACCGGCCCGCCGCATTTGGGATCGTCATTCAGCGCCCGATCAACGTCGACGCGTAGTCCTCGACATACTTGGACAATTCGCGTGGTGGACGCTTGTAGTTGCCGGTGACGATCGGCTGGTCGGGCAGATTGACCTTGGGCATCTCCACCGGGCGGTAGTCGATCGTCGACAACAGATGCGCCATCATGTTCAGCCGCGCATGCTTCTTGATATCGGATTCGACGACGTACCACGGGCTCACCGGGGTATCGGTGTGGACCATCATCTCGTCCTTGGCACGCGAATAGTCCTCCCACCGATAGACCGATTCCAGGTCCATGGGGCTGAGTTTCCACTGCCGGACCGCGTCGGTCTGGCGCGCCTTGAACCGGTGCAACTGTTCCTCATCGGAGACCGAGAACCAATACTTGCGCAGCAAGATCCCATCATCGATGAGCATCTGTTCGAAGATCGGCGTCTGCCGCAGGAACAGTGCATGTTCTTGGGGCGTACAGAATCCCATCACCTTCTCGATACCGGCGCGGTTGTACCAGGACCGATCGAAGAAAACGATTTCCCCTTTCGCGGGCAGATGGGCGATATAGCGCTGGTAGTACCACTGCCCGCGTTCCCGATCGTTGGGCACCGGCAACGCGGCAACGTAGGCGTGTCGTGGGCTGAGGTACTCGGTGATCCGTTTGATCGCGCCACCCTTGCCGGCGGCATCTCGACCTTCGAAGATGACCACCACACGCGCGCCCGCGTGCCGAACCCACTCCTGCAGCCTCACGAATTCGGTTTGTAGCCGGAATAATTCGGCTTCGTAGACGCCTTTGGAAATCTTGTGTCTGCCGGCCCCGGCTGACTTCTTCTTCTTTTTCTTCGCCTTCGCCGGCGCGCCGTCATTCGTCGCGGTGCTCACATCAACGAATGCTATCTCTAAGCAGCACCTTTGCCCCGGCGACTACCGAGAAGCTTCCAGCAGCTCCTCGAGCGATTGAGCCAGCAGCGCCGGCAGCAGCTCGACGTCGCTCATCGCGTCGCGGTCGGCGTTGATGCCGAAGTAGAGCATGCCGTTGTAGGAGGTCACGCTGATGGCCAGGGCCTGATTGTGCAGTAGCGGCGGCACCGCATAGGCCTCCAACAACTTGGCGCCGGCCACATACATCTGCGACTGGGCTCCGGGGGCATTGGTAGTCAACAAGTTGAACGTCCGCTTGGAAAAGCTGGGAAAACTGGTGGCGACCCGGATACCCATCGCGTGCAGGGTGGGCGGCGCAAAGCCGGACAGCGTGACGATGGTGCGGGCATCGACCAGGCTGGCCGCCGTCGGGTTCGATTCGGTGGCGTGAGCGACTTGCGACAGCCGCACCACGGCGTTGCGCTCCCCCACCGGCAGGTCGATCAGGAACGGCGTCACCTGGCTGATCTGCTGACCGGGCCCGGACGAGTCGAGTTGGTCCTCCACATAGACCGACAGCGGCACCATCGCACGCACCGTTGCCGTCTGGGAAACCGTCTCACCGCGCGACATCAGCCAGTTGCCCAGGGCGCCGGCTATCACGGCCAGCACCACGTCGTGGACGTCGCAGTCGTAGCGGGCCCGCACCGTCCGGTAGTCCTCCAGGCGTACGCTGGCAGCCGTCAACCTTCGATTCCGCGAAACGGGCGCATTGAGCGGACTGCTGGGGGCGGTGCCGCGCGCGACGTTACGCGCGACATCGAGGATCCGACGGCCGGCGTTGACGAGCTGACTCTGATTGGTCGCCAACCCGGCGATCGCCGATCCGACCGCCTGCAACTGCGCGCCGGGTCCCACCACCCAATCGCCGATGGCCCCCATCACCAACCTGGTGTTGCCCGGATCGCGCTCGGGAATCCAGATGTCTTCCGGGAACGGCGGTGGGCGCTGGGTCCGGTCAGCGATGACGTGTCCGAGCGACAGCGCTGTCACCCCATTGATCAAGGCCTGGTGCGTCTTGGTGTAGAGGGCGACGCGACCCTTTTCCAGCCCCTCGATGAGATACATCTCCCACAGCGGGCGCGACTTGTCCAAGGGCCGCGCGGCCAGCCGCGCAATCAGCTCATGCAGTTGCTCGTCACTGCCCGGCGACGGCAGCGCCGACCGCCTGACGTGATAGGTGATGTCGAAGTCCGGATCGTCGATCCACACCGGCCGGGCCATGCCGATCCGCACCTCACGGACCTTCTGCCGGTAGCGCGGGATCTGAGCCAACCGCTGCTCGACCGTGGCCAGCAGCGCCTCATAGCTCAACCCAGCACGCGGACGGCGCAGGATCATCAGCGACCCGACGTACATCGGGGTAGCGGTGTTCTCCAACCGATAGAAAGACGCATCGGTGTTGGACAACCGGGTCACCATTACGGCCCTGTCCTCCTTGTCGACTGGTTGCGTCAACCGATGTGGGTCACCGTAACCGCTGGTGTGGCCACCTGCGGGCGCGGGTACGCGCCGCCGTCATTTGTGCGATGATGGCCCGCAGTTTGTCTGCCACTCTCCAGCGGGCACTCGCACCCGATCTTTGGGTCGGTTGTTGGTTTGCGCCATTACGAGTTGGAGAGTGCCACTTGAGTATTGGTCCTGATGCCGCCGCGCCCCGTCGGGCGGCCTTCGCCGTCATCCCGGTAGTCGAATACGAACCTGCGAGCCGCACCGTCGAGCGGTGCCGGCCCTCGTCGCACGCACCGGCGCGGCCACGCCTTGCCCGCACCGGCGGTCCCGCCCGCGGCGAACAGCCAGCCGCCACAGCGACCGATGCCATGTCCGCGCCGATGCGCCAGGCGGCCGCGTTCACCGACGCGGCACTGCGCCGCGTTCTGGAGGTCATCGACCGCCGCCGTCCGGCGGGGCAGCTCCGGTCGCTGCTGACGCCCGGCCTGGTCGATTCGGTGCTGTCGGCCAGTCAATCGATGGCCGGGCGCAACGGCACCGCTGCGCTGCGCCGGCTCGGGCTTCAGCCCGTCGCGTGCGCTGGCCGTGACACCGCGGCCGAGGTTTTTGGAACCTACAGCCGCGCAGACCGGATTCACGCGATCGCCTGCCGGGTGGAGCGGGTCGCCGCGTTGGGCACACCGCGCTGGGTGGTCGTCGCCCTGCATATCGGTTGAGTGCCACCCGAGACCGGTCAGGCGGTGGTTGCCACCGGCCCGCCGGTATAGCGGGCTAGCACCGGTCCGGCGACCGCCATGATGAAGACATACGCGGTCGCCAACGCCGCTACGGCGGGGATCGACGCGCCGACCAGTCCGATGATGATCAATGAGAACTCGCCTCTGGCGATGAGGGCGGTACCCGCACGCAGCTGTCCGCGGCGGGTCACTCCGTCGCGTCGAGCGGCGAACATTCCGGTGAGCACCTTGGTTGCCGCGGTGACGACGGCCAGCAAGATGGCCACCGGGAGCGCCGGAATCAACTCTTTGGGGGCGACCGACAGGCCGATGCCCAGGAAGAAGATCGCCGCGAACAGATCGCGCAGCGGCCCCAGCACCCTGCGGGCCCGCTCAGCGGTCTCGCCGGTGAGGGTCAGGCCCACCAGGAACGCGCCCACCGCCGCCGAGGCGTGCAACGTCTCGGCCAGCGCCGCAACCATCAGGGTGATGCCCAATACCCGCAGCAACAACTGCTCCGAATCCGGGTGCGCGAACAGCCGGCCGAAGTGATGGCCCCAGTAGAAGGACGCCGCAAAGGCCCCGAGCAGGGCTGCGATCGCGGCCAGCGTTCCACCGAGCGCATGGAGCCCATCGCCGTGCAGGGCCAGCACCGTGAACAAGGGCAGATAGCCGGCCATGGCGAAGTCTTCGAGCACCAGCACCGACAACACCGCCGGTGTTTCGCGGTTACCGAGCCGGCGCAGGTCTTCCAGCAGCCGCGCCACCACGCCCGACGACGAGATGTAGGTGACCCCGGCCAGCGCGAGGATCGCCACACCGTCCAACCCCAGCAGCCAGCCGGCCACCGCCCCTGGCGTGGCATTGAGGACGATATCGACCATGGCAGAGGGCATGTGGTGGCGCAGACTGCTGGCAAATTCGGTCGCGGAGAACTCGAGACCCAACGTCAGCAGCAGCAGCACAATGCCGATGGGCGCGCCGGTGGCGACGAAATCGTCGGCGGCGGCCACCGGCAGGACGCCGCCCTTGCCCAACGAGAGGCCGGCTAGCAGATAGACCGGGATCGGGGACAACGCGAATCTGCGCGCGATGGCACCAAGCAGGGCAAGCGTTGTCAGGAGTGCGCCGACCTCAAAAAGCAGCGCCCTCGAAACCTCCACCGATTCAGCCCTTGTCGACGATCTGCTCGACTCCGGCAATGCCCTCTTCGGTACCGATCACGATAAGGACGTCGCGCTCGCGCAACAGCTCCGCCGGGTTCGGCGATGCGACCACCTCTTGGCCACGCACGATTGCCACGATCGACGCGCCGGTGCGGGTGCGGGCATGGGTCTCCCCGAGCGGCCGGTCAACGAACGGGCTCTGTGGCGCGATGATGATGTGGCCCGCCTCGAGCCCGGGCACCTCACGGGTCAGCTCGGTGAACCGCTCGGCGATCCGTGGTGCACCCAGGATCTGAGCCAACGCATCAGCCTCTTCATCGGTCAGGCAGAAGACCGGCCGCGCCGCATCCGGGTCGTTGGCGGCGTATACGACGACCTCGAAATCGCCGGTGCGCCGGGCAATAATGCCGATCCGCTCGCCTTTCTGGCTAGTGAACTCGTAGCGGAGACCGACGCCAGGCAGCAGCACCTCCTTGACATCCATACCCCAATACTTAACGAAATGCCGTCAAGATCATAGTGGCAACGACCAAACTCATAGCCGGCGGCCGGACATCGGGCTGCCCGCGCGGCACCGGCCGGGTGGCCGAAAATCAGTGCTGACCAACCGTTTTACCCGAGCCGCGGTGCGGTACCGGCAGCAACATCGGTACCGAGCGCTGGTAATCGCGGTACTGATCCCCCAGCGCGGCCACCAAGTCGCGCTCTTCCAGGGGCAGGGCGACCAATACGTAGGCCGTTGTAACAATGGCAAACAGCAAATGCCCCGCCGTCATTGTGGGCGTTGCCCAGAACGCGATGATAAAGCCCAGCATGAGCGAATGGCGCACCACCCGGTAGAAGAAATTGACGCGAAAATTTATTTCGGTATAGGGCTTTTCACGCCAGGCCAGATACACCTGGCGCAGACCGAGCAGGTCGAAATGGCTGACCATGAACGACGAGGCAAACACGACCACCCACCCCAGCCCGAACAGCCCCCACAGCACCACCCGGGCGGGCGGATACTGCACGTCCCAGATGACGGCCGGCATCGTGCGCCACTGCCAGAACAGCAGCAGCAGTATCGCGCTTGCCAGCAATACGTAGGTGCTGCGCTCAACCGTCTTCGGCACAAATCGCGTCCACCAACGTTTGAAACCCGGTCGCGCCATAACGCTGTGCTGAATACCGAACAGGCCCAGCAGCGCCACGTTGACCAGCACCGTCAACCATATGGGACCGTCGATTCCGTGATCGATGTTGCGCGGCACCACAATTGCACCTACGAAGCCGATAGCGTACAAAGTGGCAACCAAAAACAACAGGTAGCCCGCCGCTCCATACCCGATGATCAGATAACGCTTCATTACTCGATTGTGCTCCCCGCAGTAGCAATTGCACCCACAATTTCCGGTGTCGCCGCCTAACGCCGCTGATTCAGCAGCGCCATGATCTGCGGCATCGACTCTCGGGCGGCGGCACGTCCCGCTTCGCGAGCGGCATCGATCTGGTGGAATTCCAGCAGCCCAACGGCGGAAGTGTCGGGACGGATCACGACCTGCGCGAGGCCCAACGCGACATCGGCCCCGCGCTGGCTGCCGATCGTCATGGTGCGGATCAAGGTGTCGCCGATTCCGGGCACCCGGGGCGGGCCGTCGGGCTGCAGCGGGGCGCCAGGCACCTCGCCTGAGGCCAGACTCACCGCGATCAACGGGCCGTCCGACGTTGCCAGGGTGGACACGGGCAGGTTGTCCAGCACGCCACCATCCACATGCAACCGACCCTGGTAGACCTGCGGCGGATAGATTCCAGGCAACCGTAGCGAACATCCAACCACATCAACGAGCCTGCCCCGGCGGTGCACGACGGGTTGCCGAGCAATCAGATCCACGCTGACACAACGGAATTCCTTCGGAAGCTCTTCCACCAGCCGATCTCCGAACGCAGCTTCGAGCAGCGTCAGGGTCCGCCGGCCACGAACCAGCCCCTTGATCGGTACCGCGTAGTCACGCAGCGGATTGTTCCGAATGAAGTACTCGTAGGCGTACTCGTCCGCGGTGGCGGCGTCCAAGCCGCTGGCTCCCAGCGACGCGATGACCGCCCCCATGCTGGTACCAGCGAAGCGGTCGATCGCGACCCCGGCCTGCTCCAGCTCTTCGAGTATTCCGAGGTGGGCAAAGCCCCGCGCACCGCCGCCGCCGAGGACCAGCCCGATCGATCGGCCGGCCAGGCGCGCGGCAAGTGGTCGCAGGTCCTGAACCACGCGCCGGTAGTGCACCGCGTGCACCGATCGCGGCGTGATCAGCTCCTCCCAGCTGCGCCGTTGTTCGCGGCTGGCGGTCGGCCCGGCCAGGACGAGGTCCGCACCCTGGGCTCGTGCCGGCAGTGCGGCCGCGCCCGGGTCCGGATCCCCGGTCACCAGCACGATCCGATCCGCGACCCGCAGGCAGAAATCGCGCCAGTCCGTATCCTGGGCGCCAGCGTGCAGGAGCACCTTGTCGGCACCGCGCTCGGCGCGGTCCAGACCGTCGATGTCGACCCGGCCGGGATCCACCACCCGCAGCTGCTTCGATAAGGCCGTCAGCAGTCCAGCCGCGACCGACTGCACGGGGGCGTTGGCCCCTACCCCGACAACCGACACCACCACCCCGGGCGAGGTGGTGTGAACGGCGGGCGGTGGCGCCTCGCGCAGCCGGGTGGCCAGCACCCTGACCAGCGCCGCCAGCACGCCACGGTTGGCGATCTGATCGAACTGGGCCTTGGTGAGCCGAACCAGCCTGGAGTCACGCAACGCCCGCACCGATGCGGAGCGGGGCACGTCGATCAGCAGCCCAAGCTCGCCGAGGACCTCACCGCGGCCCAGCTCCTTGATCACGATGTCCCCGTGTAGCACCTGCACGCGGCCCCTGCGGATCACGTAGAGCGAGTCGGACGCGTCGCCGGCAAGAAACAGATACGAACCCGCCTGCAGTTCAACTTCTTCGACTCGATCGACGAGTTCGGCCAGGGCGGCCGCATCCAGCCCGGCGAACAGTGGCAGATTTCCCAGCAGGTCCGCCTCATCGGTGGCCCGGTTGGCGATCAGTGCCGCCGCCGGCTCCGTCGTGGTGGGCGCCGCGCGCGCCGCGGCCGCCGGCTCGGGTTCGAGCTCCTGACCGGGCTTGCTGTTGGTGCGGCCCAACAACACCGCGGCGATCGCCACCACGACAAAGCAGATCGCCGCCATCGCCCATCCCCGCCGCAGCGCGTCTGCGGCGGCACCATGCTCGGGCTTGCCGATCAGGATCACCAGGGCCGCCACGCCGATCACCGCGCCGAGCTGACGCGTCGTGCTGACCACCGCCGAGGTGGTGGCATAGCTGCCGCCCTTTGCCACCCCGGTGAGGGCGGCGCTGCTGAGCGCCGGCAATGTCGCACCGACACCGATACCTTGCAGCAGTTGGCCCGGCAACCACCTGCGCAGGAAATCCGGTTCGGTGCCGACCCGCTGTAGGTACCAGAACAGGCTCCCGGCCCAGACGAGAGCACCGAGGGTGACGATGAGCCGGTGCCCGTGGCGGTCGGCGACCCGGCCGAGCAGCGCGGCTACCACCGCCGCGACCAGCGCGGCCGGCGCGATCGCGAACCCCGCCTTCAGCAGCGAGTAGCCCCACACGTAGTTCAGATACAGCACGTGGGTCAGTACGTAGCAGTAGAAGCCGGCCGCGGCGACCAGCGTGAGCACGTTGCCCACCACGAACGGCCGGCTGCGCAGATACGCCGGCTCGACCAGCGGCACCGGCGCGGCCATCGAACTCAGCACGAAGCCGACCAGGGTGATCGCGCTGGCCGCGAACACGGCCAGGGTGGGCACGCTCACCCAGCCCCAATCCGGGCCCTTGACCAGTGCCAGGGTAAGCAGCCCCAGCGCCCCGGCCAGCAGCGTCGCACCACGCAGGTCGGGTTTGCGCCGGCGCCCCGCGGCGCGGCTTTCGACCAGCGCCCGACTGGGTGCCAGCACCGCGACGACGCCCAGGGGAATGTTGACCAGAAACACCCATCGCCAGCTTGCCCAGTCGACCAGCATGCCGCCGATGGGCGGGCCCAAACCGGACGCGATGGTGAATATCACCACTCCGAACGTGAATGTTCTTCTGCGGCCCAGCAAATCGGCCATCCGGCCCGCAGCGACCAGGAAAGCGGCGAAGACGATGTTGTAGGCGTTGAGGATCCAGGACAGACTGCCGAGATCATAGGAGGGGAACGATTTCTGGATATCGGGGAACGCGATGTTCACGATCGTCGAGTCCAGGAAGGCTAGGAAGGCGCCAAATGCGGCCACCAGCAGAACCGCCGCCGACGAGGGCTGCCGGCGGTGGGTCAGATTGGCGAACCCCTTGCGCGCATGACCGGCCAGATGGGTTCGCGCGGGCGTCGCACCGGGGCGTTTGCTGTGACGGGAGGTGACCTTCTCGAACGAAGAAATCGACACACCGCTCATCGTGCAAGCTCCTGTTGGCGACACTGCGCAGCTGGTGAGGGTGCCTACTATAGCCGATCACCAATGCCGCGGGTAGCTAGCACATCAGCGCTTTTTGACCGACTTCGGCGGCTTGGCGCCGCGGCCCTGCCGACGCGCGGCCTCACGTCGCTCACGCCGGCTGCCACCCGCGGGTACTCCGGCCGGGGTCTTGGCCGCGCCACCACCATTGCGCTGCACCTGCGCCGAGCCGTCCTCGGACGGTCCGGAATATGTCAGAGCGGGCGACTCGTCCTCAATCCCCTTGGCGCGCAACCTACTCGGCGCTTCTTCGCGCGCCGCCGCAGTCTTGCGGCCAGCGCCCCCCTCCTGGGCCGCGGCCGCGGCCGCGGTGGCAAATTCGGCCAGGTCTTCGGGCTCGGCGACGGGAGCGACCTCAACCTGCGGGGCCGGGACCGCCTCGACACTGACGTTGAACAGGAATCCGACCGATTCCTCTTTCATGCCGTCGAGCATGGCCATGAACATGTCGTAGCCTTCGCGCTGGTACTCGACCAGCGGATCGCGCTGCGCCATCGCGCGCAGGCCGATGCCCTCCTTGAGGTAGTCCATCTCGTAGAGGTGCTCACGCCACTTGCGGTCGATGACATTGAGCAACACGTTGCGTTCCAGCTGGCGCATCGCGCCCTCGCCGGCCAGCTCCTCGAGCTCGGCTTCTCGTGCCGCATAGGCCTGGTCCGCGTCTTGCAGCAGGGCTTCGAGCAGTTCATCACGAGTCAGGTCGTCGCGATCGGAGTCTTGGTCGCGCCGCATCAAGGTGTCGGTTTTGATGCCCACCGGGTACAGCGTCTTCAGCGCCGTCCACAGCGCGTCGAGGTCCCAGTCCTCGGCGTAGCCTTCGACGGTCGCACCGTCAACGTAGGCGGTGATGACGTCGGTGAGCATGTCCTTGGCCTGCTGCTGCAAATTCTCGCCCTCGAGAATGCGGCGGCGCTCGGCGTAGATGACCTTGCGCTGCTGGTTCATCACCTCGTCGTACTTGAGGACGTTCTTGCGCACCTCGAAGTTCTGCTGCTCGACCTGGGTCTGGGCGCTCTTGATGGCCCGGGTGACCATCTTGGCTTCGATCGGGACATCGTCGGGCAGGTTCAGCCGGGTCAGCAGCGACTCCAGCGCGGCGCCGTTGAACCGGCGCATGAGCTCGTCGCCCAACGACAAGTAGAAGCGCGACTCCCCGGGGTCACCCTGGCGGCCGGAACGGCCGCGCAGCTGGTTGTCGATGCGCCGCGACTCGTGACGTTCGGTGCCCAGCACGTACAGGCCGCCGGCCTCGATCACCTCGGTGGCCTCGTCGCCGGCCTCCTCCTTGACCTTGGGCAGTTCTTGGTGCCAGGCCTGCTCATACTCGTCGGGGGTCTCCACCGGATCCAGACCGTTGTCGCGCAGCCGCTTGTCGGTCAGAAAGTCGACGTTTCCGCCCAGCACGATGTCGGTACCGCGGCCGGCCATGTTGGTGGCGACCGTGATCGCTCCGCGCCGGCCCGCCTCGGCGATGATGCCGGCCTCCTGCTCGTGGTACTTGGCGTTGAGCACGTTGTGCGGGATGCGCCGTTTGGTGAACTGCCGGGACAGGTACTCCGAGCGCTCCACGCTGGTGGTGCTGATCAGCACCGGTTGGCCCTTTTCGTAGCGCTCGGCGACATCGTCGACCACCGCGATGTACTTGGCTTCCTCGGTCTTGTAGATGAGGTCCGACTGGTCTTCGCGGACCATCGGCCTGTTGGTCGGGATGGGGACCACACCCAGCTTGTAGATCTCGTGCAGCTCGGCCGCCTCGGTCTGGGCGGTACCGGTCATGCCGGCAAGCTTGTTGTAGAGGCGGAAGTAGTTCTGCAGCGTGATGGTCGCCAGCGTCTGGTTCTCGGCCTTGATCTCGACGTGCTCCTTGGCCTCGATCGCCTGGTGCATGCCTTCGTTGTAGCGCCGGCCGATCAGCACCCGGCCGGTGAACTCGTCGACGATGAGCACTTCACCGTTGCGGACGATGTAGTCCTTGTCGCGGTTGAACAGCTCCTTGGCCTTCAGGGCGTTGTTGAGGTAGCTGACCAACGGCGAGTTGGCGGCCTCGTAGAGGTTGTCGATGCCGAGCTGGTCTTCGACGAACTCCACCCCGAGCTCATGCACCCCGACGGTGCGTTTACGCAGGTCGGCCTCGTAATGGGTGTCTTTTTCCATCAGCGGTGCGAGCCGGGCGAACTCGGTGTACCAGTTCGAGCTGCCGTCGGCGGGACCGGAGATGATCAGCGGGGTGCGGGCCTCGTCGATCAGGATGGAGTCGACCTCGTCGACAATGGCGAAGTTGTGCCCGCGCTGGACGCAGTCGTCGAGCGTGTGGGCCATGTTGTCGCGCAGATAGTCGAAGCCGAACTCGTTGTTGGTCCCATAGGTGATGTCGGCGTTGTAGGCGACACGACGTTCCTCCGGCGTCATCTGGGCCAGGATCACGCCCACGTCCAGCCCCAGGAAGCGGTGCACCCGGCCCATCCACTCGCTGTCACGTTTGGCCAGATAGTCGTTGACGGTGACGATGTGCACGCCCTTGCCGCCGATGCCGTTGAGGTAGGCCGGCAACACCGAGGTCAGGGTCTTGCCCTCACCGGTCTTCATCTCGGCGACGTTGCCCAGGTGCAACGCGGCCGCACCCATCAACTGGACCTCGAACGGGCGCTGGTCGAGCACTCGCCATGCGGCTTCGCGCGCCACCGCGAAGGCTTCAGGCAGCAACTCGTCGAGGCTCTCGCCTTCGGCGTGCCGCTTCTTGAATTCGTCGGTCTTGGCCCTCAGTTCGGCGTCGGTGAGCTTCTCGACGTCTCCGGACAATGATTCGACATAGTCAGCGACCTTTTTGAGGCGCTTGACCATGCGACCTTCACCAACGCGCAGCAACTTCGACAGCACAGCAATGTCCCTTGTGGGTAGGAGTCTTCTTCGGTTAGGCGACTCCCATCGTAGGTGACGACGCGGTAATGGCCGGTGATCGTCAGTCGAGCCCGGTCACGACAGTCGGATCAACCCGTAGTCATAGCCGTGCCGGCGGTACACCACGGTTGGCCGCTCGGTCTCCTGGTCGAAGAACAAGAAGAAGTCGTGTCCGACGAGTTCCATCTCGTAGAGCGCATCATCGACCGACATCGGCTTGGCCGGGTGTTCCTTGGTGCGCACGACCCGCCCGGGCTGGTGGTCCAACACCGCCCCATCATGTTCGTGCGGCTCGGCCGGCTCCGCGGCGAAAGCCATTTCGGGCGCTGTCGCCGTCGCGGTCGCCTCGGCTACCGAAACCGGGGTCTTGTCGCCGTAGTGAACCTTGCGCCGGTCCTTGGTGCGCCGCAGCCGGCTCTCAACCTTGACCACCGCAGATTCCAGGGCGGCGTAGAAGCTGTCGGCGCAGGCCTCGCCGCGCACAACCGGCCCCCGGCCGCGCGCGGTGATCTCCACCCGCTGACAAGACTTGCGCTGGCGACGGTTGCGTTCGTGGTCGAGTTCGACGTCGAACAGGTAGATGGTTCGGTCGAACCGCTCCAAGCGGGAGAGTTTCTGCGAAGCGTAGGTACGGAAGTGGTCGGGAATCTCGACGTTGCGGCCTTTGAAGACGATCTCGGCGGTCGCTTGCGGTTCCTCCGGTTGACCGGATTGTGCCGGCGCCTGGTCCAGAACCTGGTCGGAATCCACAGTTAGCCTTGTCATTCGTGACAACTCGTTTCTCTTTTCACGTCGCACGCGCCCTGCGTGCCCGGCTTTCTGATACGCGCCGACGGGGGTTGGAGCGGTTTGGAGCAAGCACCGCCGCAGGCTGCCCGCCGGAGCAAGATGTCGAGTAGCTCACCTCCTACCGCGGGTATTGCTGGAACCTAGGAGAATCGACCGTGAGTCTTCTCATTGAGTCTGAAATCTGCTCTCGACGTTAGCTGGTGTTTGCCCTACCGTGCCACCTAATTGGCACACGTGTTGTGTGTTCTTCACCGTCTCTTGGCAGATTCATCGGGTTGCGCGGATGCGTTGACATTCACGGCTTTCGATTCGCCCCATCACGCCGCCGCGATGGTCAGCACGGCGGCCACCCGAACCCCGGCGGCCCGCAGCACCCGAACCGACTCCCGCACCGTCGCCCCGGTCGTCACGACGTCGTCGACGACGACGATTTCGGTGCCCAGTCGCTGTCCCTTCAGCATCAGCACGCGGCCCGCGGCGTTGCGTTCCCGGGCCGAGCTACCCAGGCCCACCGAGTCGCGAGCCAGTGCTCTCATCCGCAGCGCCTGGACTACGGCGATGTCAGGGTGAGCCGCCACCGCCGCGTCCGCGATCCGGGTGATGGGGTCCCCGCCCCGGCGCCGCGCCGCGGCACGCCTGGTCGGTGCGGGCACGAGCGTCAGCGGGGTGCCGACGATGCCCCAGCACAGCAGCCGATGGACACCGACGGCCAGCGCCCGGGCCAACGGCGCCACGAGGTCGCCGCGACCGCGTTCCTTCAGGGCCAGGATCGCGTGGCGCCGCGCACCCGCGTAGCGACCCAACGCGAACACCGGCACCTGCGGGTCGGCCCGGGGGCTGACCACATGCGGGCGGGTGGCGGCCACCGCGAGCTCGGTGGCGCAGGCAGCGCACCACCGCGTCGATGGGGCTCCGCAGCCGCCGCATTCCAGCGGCAAGACGAGGTCGAGCACGAAAGAAGTGTCGCCGCTCGGGGTGACATCCGAGGCCGGCGTTCAGTCCGAGCCGCGCAACGGGGAGGGCCAACTGGAGCTGAGCGCTCCCTGGCTCAGCCGGGTGATCAGGTCCTCTAGGCGCCGCAGCGGCAACTCCATGCGCCACTCGGGCAGCAGCGCAGACAGCTGCAGTGCATCCAGTCCGAGGTTGACGTGGGTGATCAGCAATCCGTGCGGCAGTGGCGGCAGCGGTACCTGGTAGGCGGGCATCCGGGCCGGCAAAGACCAGCGTCGGCGTCCGGTCATCACGGCGCGGGGTCGCAGCCACAGCGTCGTCCCCACCACGTCGGCGTCCACCTCCAGTCCGCCCCACTCGGGCCGGCGCGACCAGCGCAGTCGGGCGGTCCCATCCTCGGACAGCTCGCTGCGCAGCTGCGGATCCACCTGCTGCAGCACCTCGTCGAAGATCGCCGCCGGCAGCACCGAGGACAACTCGACCGGTGCCGCCACCACCATCGGTGGTACCCCCGGGCGGATGTGCACGTTGCGCAGGACCGCGACCGCGCTCTGCAGCCGCTGCTCATCCCAGCTGACATCCCGGGCGGCCACCCGGACCTCGCCGAGCTGCCCGACGGCAAGGCCCTGCGGGTCCAGCACGGAGTCCAACTCGGTGACGGTGAGCACCACGTCCTGGTCGCCCATGCGCACGGTGACTTCCTTGCCGACAAGCAGTTGCTGCAGCGTCATGAACAGCGTCCGGTATGGCATGGCGACGGCCTGGGCGGCTCCCGCGCTCACCGACTGCAAACCGGTTGATGACCATAGCGAGCCCAGCATTTCCAGCGCGCGGAACGGATCATCCCAACGCAGGAAAGGAACTTTGGGCGACATCGGAAAGCGACTCCTCACTACGAGGGTAGTTGGCCCGCCCGGCCCGGCGCAGCCCAGCGGTTATCCCGGCAACACCGGCGCCGCCCCGGCCACCATCAGGCCGGGCACTTCCGCCCAGCTCTGTTGGCCTTCGGCGGATGAGGCCGAGTACATCATCACCCCTTGCGGTCCGGCGACGTACACCGTCGAGGGGTTGGCCGCGATGGCGAACAGCGGAATCTGCAGACCGCGCGCCGGCGCATCGGAATTCACTCCGTCCAGGTTCACATACGACACCGGATGGCCGACGTCGTTACGGGTCACCACGATGTCATCGCCGGTTCGCCAGGACAACGAGACCACCGAGGTACCAAGCCCAAAACCCAGCCGCCGCGGGTAGGTCAGGGCGAACTGGCCGGCCTGGGTCTGCTCGACGCTGGACAGAATCACCCGCCCGTCAATCACCATCGCCGCGCGGGTGCCGTCCCGGGAGAGCTGCAGATCGGTGATCGCCCCGGGGAAGCGACTGGACACCGCGGTGGAGTCGACGGGAATCCGGGCCGGCTGTCCGGACGCAGGTTCTTGGATCGCGCGCAGCACATTGTTGGTGTCGACCACCACCCAGACCGCGTCGTCGAGCGACCAGCTGGGCCGCGACAGATTGTGGCCGTCGGCGGCTTGCACCGCCTCGGCGCCGAGCTCACCGATCCACAGTGAGGCGGCCACGTCGGGGGCGCCGCGCCGCAGCGTCACCACCGAGGCCACCAGGCGACCGGTGCGTGACAACGCCGCACCGGTCTGGTCCCCCATCCGACCGAAGGCTCCCCCGACGGTGGTGATCCGCTGTCCGTCCAGCGCCACGAGTGACCCCCCCACCAGGGCGTGCAGTCCCGCCCCGGCTCCGTCGGCTACCCCCGGGTCGGTGGCGGCGACATCGGAGGTGGTCCACCCTTCGGCGAACCGGTCATCCAGCGGGGCACCGTCGGCGTTGATCACATAGGGCCCTCGGATGTCCGCTCGGGCCAACGTCCAAATGATCTGCGCGGCCAGCAATTGCCGGCTGTGCGGATCGGTGGTGGACAGCTTCTCCAGGTCGATGCGCGCGCCACCGTATCCCTTGCCGATGCCGCTCTTGCCGCCATCGGCCCGCGTCACCGGACCGCGCAGCCGCAACGGCGGCGCCAGCAGGTTGCGCACCGAATGCGCCATCTCCGGACGTGGGCCGGTCAGCAGCTTGGACACCAGCTCGGTGGCCAGCTGGTCATGGTCGGACACGGCAACATAGCGTGGGTCGGGAACCACCGTCTTGCCGGTCGGGTCCGCGAAATACAGCGTGTTGCGCTTGTAGGTGGATTGGAATTGCTGCCAGTCCAGGAAGACTCCGTTGGGCAGCCGATCGATGCGCCAGCCGCCGGAGGTCTTGACCAACTCGATCGGCCCCGGGTCGGGTAACTCGCCTTCGGCGGTCTCGAAGACTCCCATATCGGACAGTGAGCCCAGGATGTCTGCCCGCATGGTCGCCGAAACCCGTTCGGCGCCACGGGTTTCCACGAAGACCACGTGGTCGATCAGCAGGGCGCTACCGGCATCGTCCCACGCGTTGGAGGCCGACTGGGTGAGGAACTGCCGCGCCGCCAGATGCCGGTTGGCCGGATCGGCCGTGGCTTTGAGGAATTCCCGCAGCAGCACGTCAGGATCCATGCCCGGGATCGGCTTGGGCAGATTCGACGGCGCCGGACGCTCCACGGTGCCGATGGCTTGTGGAGCTGATGAACTCGGCACGCTCGCGCAGCCACCGAGCAGCACAGCCGCGAACACCAGGGCAAATACCGACCGAACCATCGTCGGAAACTCCCGCATCAGCCGCTCCACTCCGCGTGCTCACGGGGGCGCAGGCGGTCGGTGTGCTCCAGCGCATTCGGTTGCGCCGCCGGTTGCGGGATCGGCTTCATGGGCAGCGGGCTGGTAGTGACCTTGTGGCCCCGAACCAGCGGCAAGGTCAGCCGGAAGCAGGCACCCTGGCCGGGTTCGCCCCAGGCTTCCAGCCGGCCCTGGTGCAGCCGCGCGTCCTCGACGCTGATGGCCAGACCCAGCCCGGTGCCGCCGGACCGGCGCACCCGGGACGGATCCGCCCGCCAGAAGCGGCTGAACACCAACTTCTCCTCGCCGGGCCGCAGTCCCACGCCGTAGTCGCGGACGGTGACCGCGACGGTATCTTCGTCGGCGCCCATCCGAATCCGCACCGGCTTGTGCTCGGCGTGATCGATGGCGTTGGCAATCAGATTGCGCAGTATCCGTTCCACCCGGCGCGCATCGACCTCGGCGATCACCTCGCTGTCCGGCATCTCCACCAACAACTCGATGCCGGCCTCCTCGGCCAGGTGACCCACGTTGCCGAGCGCGCTGTTGACGGTGGTGCGCAGGTCGACCGCCTCAACCGACAGCTCGGCCACACCGGCGTCGTGGCGCGAGATCTCGAGGAGGTCGTTGAGCAAGGACTCGAACCGGTCCAGTTCGTTGACCATCAACTCGGTGGAGCGCCGCAGCGTCGGATCCAGGTCGGCGCTGTGGTCATAGATCAGGTCGGCGGCCATCCGGACCGTGGTCAGCGGGGTGCGCAGCTCATGACTGACATCGGAGGTGAACCGACGCTGCAGGTTGCCGAACTCCTCGAGCTGGGTGATCTGACGAGACAGGCTTTCGGCCATGTCGTTGAACGACAGCGCCAACCGCGCCATGTCATCCTCACCACGCACCGGCATCCGTTCGGACAGGTGTCCCTCGGCGAAGCGCTCGGCGATCCGCGATGCGGACCGGACCGGGACCACGACTTGACGCGAGACCAGCAACGCGATACCGGCCAGCAGGACCAGCAGTACCAGGCTGCCGGTGGCCATCGTGCCGCGCACCAGCGTGATCGTGGCCTGCTCATTGGCCAGCGGAAAGATCAGGTACAGCTCGAGATTGGCCACCCGCGACGACGTCGGGGTGCCGACGATGAGCGCCGGCCCGGAGAAGCCATCGGTATGCACGGTGGCGTACTGATATGCGGCCTGCCCCGCCTTGACGAAGCCGCGCAATGCGCTGGGCACCTGGTCGACAGGGCCGGCCGCGGAGGCAGCGCGCGGACCGTCACCCGGCACCATCAGCACCGCATCAAACGCACCGGCCTGACCGGCACCCGAGGCCGGATCGGTCTTCGAGGTCAAAGTGTTGCGGGCAAGCTGAAGACTGCTGTCCAGCGAGCGGGTCTCCTCGCCGTTGACTATTCCGCTAACGGTGTTGCGGGCCCGCTCGATCTGGTCGATGGCGGCTTTGACCTTGATATCGAGCACGCGGTTGGTGACCTGACTGGTCAGCACGAAGCCCAGCGCCATGACGACAGCCAGCGAAAGCCCCAGCGTCAGCGCCACCACGCGCAGTTGCAGCGACCGACGCCACGCAACGCCAACGGCTCGGCTCAACGCGCTCAACCCGCGCGTCATCGGACCGGAACGCCCCCAGCGACCCCGCATGCGCCGTCGCGAGCCCCAGATCACTGGCACCGATCCTCAGCATCGCCGCGCTCTGCATCGTCGCCGGTGCAGATCACGGAGGTCCGGCCTTGTAACCCACTCCTCGAACGGTCAATACCACGGTCGGGTTCTCAGGGTCTTTCTCAACCTTGGCCCGCAGACGCTGGACATGCACGTTCACCAGGCGGGTATCCGCCGGGTGCCGGTACCCCCACACCTGTTCGAGCAGCACATCACGAGTAAACACCTGGCGCGGTTTGCGTGCCAACGCAACGAGCAGGTCGAACTCCAGCGGCGTGAGCGAGATCTGCTCGCCGTTGCGGGTGACCTTGTGCGCCGGCACGTCGATGTCGACGTCGGCGATGGACAGCATCTCGGCGGGCTCGTCGTCGTTGCGGCGCAGCCGCGCCCGCACCCGGGCCACCAGCTCCTTGGGCTTGAACGGCTTCATGATGTAGTCGTCAGCGCCAGACTCCAGGCCGAGAACCACATCGACGGTGTCGGTCTTGGCGGTCAGCATCACGATCGGCACCCCGGAATCGGCGCGCAGCACCCGGCACACGTCGATCCCGTTCATCCCGGGCAACATCAAATCCAACAGCACCAAGTCCGGGCGCAACTCGCGCACCGCAGTCAGGGCCTGAGTACCGTCGCCGATGACCGCGGTATCGAAACCCTCCCCACGCAACACAATGGTGAGCATCTCCGCCAACGAAGCGTCGTCGTCGACAACCAGAATCCTTTGCCTCATGGTGTCCATGGTGGCACCAGATTGGGACAAAACTGGCGCACCACACGGGCGTTTCGCGCTTGATTAGGGCAAATACCCCTCAATTTCCCCCCTCTGGGGCCGTCGGCGACATCAATGTCGCCGCCAGAGCCCCCGGATCGACGTCCGCGTCGACAACCAGCCACCGACCACCCCAGCCCGCGGCGGCCAGCTCGGCGTACACCGAGCCGGTGCGCTGCTGCAGCCCATCGTCGCGTTCGTAGCTGTCGCGGGGCCGGCCCGGGTCGCTGCGGGCCCGCCCACGCGACCTCTCGTCGGCCAGCTCGACAGGCACCGCGAGCAGTACCTGCCAGTCCGGTTCGGGCAGCCCGAACCGCTCATACTCCATCCGCCCCACCCAGGCCACAGCTTCCCCCGCCGAGTCCTGATGCAGGCGCGCCGCGCTGTAGGCGGCGTTGGACGCCACGTAGCGGTCCAGAATCACCACCTCGTAGGCCACACACAAGCCGTGGATCTCGTCGACCGCGGCGGCGCGGTCCAGCGCGAACAGGGACGCCATCGCGAACACCGAGGACGCGAGATCGCCGTGCTCGCCGTGTAGCGCCTCGGCCGCGATATCGGCCGCGACCGAGTTTCCGTAGCGCGGGAAGGCCAGCGTGGCCACCGATCTTCCGGCGGCTTCGAACTCCTTGCGCAGACCCTCGGACAAAGTTCGCTTGCCCGCGCCGTCAACGCCTTCGATCGCGATCAGCACGGCATCAGCCTATTGCGCGCCGTGCGGCACTTCTGCGGAGCATGTCGGTGCCCATCCGCACGGTCAGTGAATCGGCCCTGACTTGACGTTCTGGGCGTTGAACGAGCCTGATACCTGGTTACCCAGGTTCCCGAACCCCGAATTGAAGGTCTCCAACAACCCCGGGGTGAAGGTGCCCGCATTGAAGAAGCCGGAGATGAACGTCCCGGAACTGTTGACGAAGCCCGACATGAAGCCGGGGTTGATGCCCTCGGGGCCGGTGTTGCGAAAGCCCGAACTAAACCAGGGCTCCGGCGTTGTTGATTAGCAGGCTTGTGAGCTGGGTTGATGATCTTTGGTGCCGCGCTATTGGGGCCGGAGTGTAGGCACGGGCTATCTGGAGAACGATCGAGTTGGTTACTGTTCGTCGTTGGTCTGGAGTTGCCCGTGCCTACCGTTTCAGTATTGCCTGTGTCGTCGGTTCCAGAGGTGTTCGACCGCTGGAGTCCTGGTGAGCGCAGCGAGCTCATCGGATCGGAGTTTCTCGATGTGTTGGCCTCGGTGCCAGACCCGAGGGACCCACGCGGTCGGAGGTATTCGCTGATGGCTTTGTTGGCGATCGCGGTTCTGGCCACTGCCGCGGGGATGCGCGGCTATGCTGGTTTTGCCACATGGGCGGCCACCGCTCCCGATGATGTGTTGGCCCAATTAGGGGTCCGGTTCCGGCGGCCCAGTGAGAAGACCTTCCGCGCTGTTTTGTCTCGGCTAGACCCCGCCGACCTCAACGCCAGGATGGGCAGTTACTTCACTGCACACGTGGCCAGCAGCGACCCCAGTGGATTGGTGCCGATCGCGTTGGACGGCAAGATGCTGCGTGGTGCTTTACGCGCCAAAGCGACAGCCACGCATCTCGTGTCGGTGTTCGCCCACCGTGCCCGATTGGTGCTCGGTCAACTCGCTGTCGCCGAGAAAAGCAATGAAATTCCCTGCGCACGTGCCCTGCTCACGCTGCTGCCGGGTAGCTTGCGGTGGCTGGTCACCGTGGATGCGATGCATACCCAGGTCGTCACCGCGAAGTTGATCTGCGCCACCTTGAAGTCGCACTACCTGATGATCGTCAAGTCCAACCAAGCCAAAATATTTGCGCGTATCACCGCGCTGCCCTGGGCCGAGGTGCCCACAGCCGCTACCGACGACTCCCGCGGCCACGGCCGTGTCGAGACCCGCACCCTGCAAATCATCACCGCTGCACGAGGAATCGGCTTCCCCTACGCAAAACAAATCATCCGGATCACTCGTGAACGCTTGATCACCGCCACCGACCAGCGCAGCGTGGAGGTGGTCTATGCCATCTGCAGCCTGCCGTTCGAGCACGCCCGCCCTACCGCGATCATGACCTGGATGCGTCAACACTGGGGAATCGAGAACAGCCTGCACTGGATACGCGACGTCACCTTCGACGAAGACCGTCAAAGGGCACATACCGGAAACGGCGCACAGGTCCTAGCAACGCTACGCAACACCGCGATCAATCTGCACCGCCTCAACGGCGCCGACAACATCGCCGAAGCCTGCCGGATCACCGCTTTGACCGCCAACCGCCGCCTAGACCTCCTCAATCCACAATTCCCCAGCTCACAAGCCTGCTAATCAACAACGCCGGAGCCCTGCGAACTAAACGAACCGGCATTCAGGAAACCGGATCCGAAGTTTCCGTGGTTCTCGAAGCCCGAAGAGCTCACGGTGCCGCCCTTTATGTTGTCGCCGGAATCGAAGCCCGAGTTACCGACGCCCTGGTTAAAGGCGCCCGATTGGTTGACGCCCCCTTTACCGAATGGGCCATCGAAATCATTGGAGAAGCCCGAGTTCACCACCGGCTGATCAAAGGGACTGAACGCGCCGGTATTGAGGTTGCCCGCATTGAGGATGCCGGTATTCGTGCCGCCGGAATTTGCGTAGCCCGTATTGATGCTGCCCGAGTTCCAGTCGCCGGTGTTGGTGCTGCCGCCGTTGAAGCTACCGAAGTTGGCGGTGCCGGCGTTGAAGAAGCCGGTGTTGGTGTCACCGGAGTTGAACAGGCCGGTGTTGGTGTCATTGAACAGGCCGGTGCTGGTGTCACCGGAGTTGAACAGGCCCGTGTTGGTGTGACCCGCGTTGAAGTAGCCGGTGTTGGTGGAACCCGAGTTTCCCCAGCCGGTGGTTAGTGTCCCCGAGCTCCCGACACCCGAATTGAACTCCCCCGAGGTGAAAAATTCCGTGCTCAGCGGCCCAACTCCCAAGCCCGAGTTCGCGATGCCGATGTTCTTGTCGCCGGAGTTGAAGAAACCGACATTGTCGTTGCCGGAGTTGAACAGGCCGATATTTCCGTGGCCACTGTTGAGCGCACCGAAGTTGATGCCGATCTGGTTGTTGCCGGTCAGCCCGATACCAATGTTGTTGCTGCCGTTGTTTCCGAAGCCGAGGTTATGGCTACCCAGGTTCCCCAGGGCTCCGGCGTTGTTGATTAGCAGGCTTGTGAGCTGGGTTGATGATCTTTGGTGCCGCGCTATTGGGGCCGGAGTGTAGGCACGGGCTATCTGGAGAACGATCGAGTTGGTTACTGTTCGTCGTTGGTCTGGAGTTGCCCGTGCCTACCGTTTCAGTATTGCCTGTGTCGTCGGTTCCAGAGGTGTTCGACTGCTGGAGTCCTGGTGAGCGCAGCGAGCTCATCGGATCGGAGTTTCTCGATGTGTTGGCCTCGGTGCCAGACCCGAGGGGCCCACGCGGTCGGAGGTATTCGCTGATGGCTTTGTTGGCGATCGCGGTTCTGGCCACTGCCGCGGGGATGCGCGGCTATGCTGGTTTTGCCACATGGGCGGCCACCGCTCCCGATGATGTGTTGGCCCAATTAGGGGTCCGGTTCCGGCGGCCCAGTGAGAAGACCTTCCGCGCTGTTTTGTCTCGGCTAGACCCCGCCGACCTCAACGCCAGGATGGGCAGTTACTTCACTGCACACGTGGCCAGCAGCGACCCCAGTGGATTGGTGCCGATCGCGTTGGACGGCAAGATGCTGCGTGGTGCTTTACGCGCCAAAGCGACAGCCACGCATCTCGTGTCGGTGTTCGCCCACCGTGCCCGATTGGTGCTCGGTCAACTCGCTGTCGCCGAGAAAAGCAATGAAATTCCCTGCGTACGTGCCCTGCTCACGCTGCTGCCGGGTAGCTTGCGGTGGCTGGTCACCGTGGATGCGATGCATACCCAGGTCGTCACCGCGAAGTTGATCTGCGCCACCTTGAAGTCGCACTACCTGATGATCGTCAAGTCCAACCAAGCCAAAATATTTGCGCGTATCACCGCGCTGCCCTGGGCCGAGGTGCCCGCAGCCGCTACCGACGACTCCCGCGGCCACGGCCGTGTCGAGACCCGCACCCTGCAAATCATCACCGCTGCACGAGGAATCGGCTTCCCCTACGCAAAACAAATCATCCGGATCACTCGTGAACGCTTGATCACCGCCACCGACCAGCGCAGCGTGGAGGTGGTCTATGCCATCTGCAGCCTGCCGTTCGAGCACGCCCGCCCTACCGCGATCATGACCTGGATGCGTCAACACTGGGGAATCGAGAACAGCCTGCACTGGATACGCGACGTCACCTTCGACGAAGACCGTCAAAGGGCACATACCGGAAACGGCGCACAGGTCCTAGCAACGCTACGCAACACCGCGATCAATCTGCACCGCCTCAACGGCGCCGACAACATCGCCGAAGCCTGCCGGATCACCGCTTTGACCGCCAACCGCCGCCTAGACCTCCTCAATCCACAATTCCCCAGCTCACAAGCCTGCTAATCAACAACGCCGGAGCCCTGCCAAACCCCCCAAACACCGCCGCAATCGCCACCGACACCTCATCACCGGCAGCCGCCGTCACCGACGTCGTCGCCCCCGCCGCCGCCGCATTAGCCGCACCCACCACCGACCCAATCCCGGCCGCATCGGTTGCCGCGGCCGCCACCCACTCCGGAACCACACTCACAAACGACACAACACCCACCGCCCATCCACCCAAAGGCAAAGACCCGACCCGGACCCAACCGGTCCAAACACGCTATATTCGCAGGTCAGCGATGTATCCGTAGAAAAATCAGGTTGTCGAAAGTTGAGTAGCACCGCTCCCGCACGCCGCCCACCAGCGTCTTAGCCACCCCAACCCAAACTGCACAAACAACCACCGGCAACCACCAAACCCGTCTCAACACCGAGACAGACCCACAAACACCCCAACCATCACCCGCGCCCCGGTCCCACCACACCCCAACTCATGCACTCGGGTGTCTGGGGTTGCGGTCTTCGATGATGTCGCCACTCGGATCAGCGGCCGCCTATGGGGGCTTCGGGGGAACGGGCAGTCCCGCGGTGGCCGTCATGGCGATCGCCGCTACCGACACTTGGGTCGCGCGTCCGCTCACGACCGCCTAACGGTCGAAGCCACAACAGCGCGATTGCAGCGGGCACTTGCCGTACCCGCCAAAAGCGGAAGCCACGCGGGCAGCGGTGCAGCTACCAGCGTGGCTTCCGTTGAGTGTCAGTAGCGGTAGTGGTCGGGCTTGTAGGGGCCTTCGACGTCCACGCCGAGGTATTCGGCCTGGTCCTTGGTGAGCTTGGTCAGGCGACCGCCAAGGGCTTCGACGTGGATGCGCGCCACCTTCTCGTCGAGGTGCTTGGGCAGCCGGTAGACCTCGTTGTCGTATTCGTCGTTCTTGGTCCACAGCTCGATCTGGGCGATCGTCTGGTTGGCGAAGCTGTTGCTCATCACGAAGGAGGGGTGCCCGGTGGCGTTGCCCAGGTTCAGCAGACGGCCCTCGGACAGCACGATGATCGAGCGACCGGTGTCGCCGAAGGTCCACAGATCGACCTGCGGCTTGATGTTGGTACGCGTGGCTCCGGAACGCTCCAGGCCGGCCATGTCGATCTCGTTGTCGAAGTGGCCGATGTTGCCCAGGATCGAATGATCCTTCATCGCCTTGATGTGCTCGAGCATGATGATGTCTTTGTTACCGGTCGATGTGACGACGATGTCGGCGTCGCCGATGGCGTCCTCGACGGTAACCACGTCGAAGCCCTCCATCATGGCCTGCAACGCGTTGATCGGGTCGATCTCGGTGACCGAGACGCGGGCACCCTGGCCCTTCATCGCCTCCGCACAACCCTTGCCGACGTCACCGTAACCACAGATCAACACCTTCTTGCCACCGATCAGCGCATCGGTGCCGCGGTTGATGCCGTCGATCAACGAGTGCCGGGTGCCGTACTTGTTGTCGAACTTGGACTTGGTGACCGAGTCGTTGACGTTGATCGCCGGGAAGGCCAGATCCCCGGCCGCGGCGAATTGGTAAAGCCGCAGCACGCCGGTGGTGGTCTCCTCGGTGACGCCCTTGACCGACTCCGCGATCTTGGTCCACTTGCCCTTGTCGGTCTCGAAGCGGCTGCGCAGCAGGCCCAGGAAGACCTTCCACTCGGCCGAGTCGTCTTCCTCGGCCGGAGGCACCACACCGGCCTTCTCGTACTGCATCCCGCGCAGCACCAGCATGGTGGCATCGCCACCGTCGTCGAGGATCATGTTCGCCGGCTTGTCCGAGTCGGGCCACGTCAGCATCTGCTCGGCGCACCACCAGTACTCTTCAAGCGATTCGCCCTTCCAGGCGAACACCGGGACGCCCTTGGGCTCCTCGGGGGTGCCATGCGGGCCGACGACAACGGCGGCCGCCGCATGGTCTTGGGTCGAGAAGATGTTGCATGACGCCCAACGAACTTCGGCGCCTAGCGCGGTGAGGGTTTCAATCAACACCGCGGTCTGGACGGTCATGTGCAGCGAACCCGAGATACGGGCACCTTTGAGAGGTTGCACCTCGGCGTACTCGCGGCGCAGCGACATCAGGCCGGGCATCTCGTGCTCAGCGATCCGCAGTTCTTTGCGCCCGAAATCCGCTAGCGACAAATCGGCAATCTTGAAATCGATGCCGTTCTTCGTGTCGGCAGATAGCGAAGTTTCGGTAGTCGTCATACGGGTTACATCCTTACCTAGGGGACCTATGAAAAACTGAGCAGACTACTCTGGCTATAAATGCTCTCGCGCCACTGTATCCCTCGGCCCCCAAGCCGCGCAGGTCAGGGGACGTTAATCACACCATGACGCTCGGCGAACGGGGTCATCAGCCTAGCCAGATCCGCCGCCACATTGTGGTCGGCCTCCGGCGGCATCGACACATAACTCAACGACAGACGTACGATCGCCCGCGCCATCACATTGGCGTCGTCGTCGCTGGTCGTCACCCAGGTCTGGGTGAAGGCCGTCGCCAGTCGAGCCGAGGCACGCGTGATGATCGGCGCGCTGTCGGTGGTGATGAGCTGTAGCAGGTCGGGCTTGGCCACCCCGGTCAGCAGCGAGATCACCAGCGGGTCGGCCGCCGACTCACCGAAGAATGACCGAAAGCCCTGCAGGAACGCCTCGTAGATGTTGCCGACGTTGGCGTCCAGGGCGGCATGCACCTTGTCGACCAGGCGGTCGGCCAGACGCAATGCGTAGCCCTGCGCAAGGCCTTGCCGCGAGCCGAACTCGTTGTAGATGGTCTGGCGGCTGATGCCCGCGGACCGGGCAACGTCGGACAAGGTGATCGCCGACCAGTCGCGGGTCAACAGCAGATCACGCATGGCATCCAGGACCGAATCACGCAGCAGGACGCGGGAGGCTTCGGCGTAGGGAACGCGCTTCACAGGGCCGACGATATCTCTTTTGGCGAAGGAGTTGGTGTCGATCACGGTCGAGCCACCTCCACCATCACGAAGTCCGCCTTTGCCGCACCGCAGTCGGGGCAACTCCAGTCCTCCGGGATGTCGTCCCATCTGGTGCCGGGTGCGATACCGTCTTCCGGCCAGCCCAGCGCTTCGTCGTACTCGAAGCCGCATTGGACGCACTGATACAACTTGTAGTCACTCACTTACTTGCCTCCCATCCTTTCGAAATCAACTTTCTCGCGCACTGAGCAGTCCGGACAGCACCAGTCGTCGGGAATCTGGTCCCACCGGGTGCCGGCCGGAAAACCTTCCCGCGGATCGCCTTTGCCCTCGCCATAGGTGTAATCGCAGACGGGACACCGGTAGGCGGTCATCACCCGATGCCTTGGTGCGAAGCCCCGTAGCGGGCCAGCATCTTGTCCCGCACCCGGGGGTGCAGGTTGACCTTGGTGATGTCACCGCCGTAGTGCTCGAGCACACGGTGGTCCATCACTTTGCGCCACAGCGGCGGGAAGTAGGTGAGCGAGATCATCGACGCGTACCCGCTGGGCAGGTTGGGAGCGCCGTCCATGCTGCGCAGCGTTTGGTACCGACGGGTGGGGTTGGCGTGGTGGTCGCTGTGTCGCTGCAGGTGGTAGAGGAACAGGTTGGTGACGATGTGGTCGGAGTTCCAGCTGTGCACCGGCGCGCAACGCTCATAACGGCCGTTGGAGGTCGGCTGCCGCAGCAGCCCGTAGTGCTCGAGGTAGTTGACCGCTTCCAGCAGGCAGAAGCCGAACACCGCCTGGATGATCACGAAGGGAATCAGCCCCAGCCCGAAGACCGCGATCAGCACGCCCCACAGCAGCACTGACATCGCCCAGGCGTTGAGCACGTCGTTGGACGGATAGGTCTTGGGGTTCCAGGGGCTGCACCCCTGCCGGCGCAGCCGTTGTGCCTCCAGCCCGATCGCCGAACGGAGGCTGCCGAAAACGGTGCGGGGCAGAAATTCCCAGAAGGTCTCCCCGAAGCGCGCCGATGCCGGGTCTTCCGGTGTGGAGACGCGCACGTGGTGGCCCCGGTTGTGCTCGATGTAGAAGTGGCCGTAGCCGGTCTGCGCCAGGGTGATCTTGGACAGCCAGCGTTCCAGCGAATCCTTCTTGTGCCCCATCTCGTGGGCGGTGTTGATGCCGACGCCGCCGAGAACCCCGACCGACAACGCCACACCGATCTTCCCCAACCAGTTCAAGCCGCCGTCAAAACCAAGCCAGCCGAGGTCCGAGGCGGTGAACAGGTAGGCCCCCAGCACCACGCTGAGGTACTGGAACGGGATGTAGATGTAGGTGCAGTAGCGGTAGTACTTGTCGTTTTCCAGCCGCTCCATCACCTCGTCCGGCGGGTTCTGCCCGTCAGGCCCGAACCCCAGGTCGAGCAGCGGCAGCAGGATGTAGACGAGCATGGGGCCCACCCACAGGGGCACCTGGGCGGCGAGGTGCCAGCCAAAGTGATTCAGCCCCCAGACGATCGGCAAGACCACGAACAGCGCGGTGGGGGCGATGAGCCCCATGAGCCAGAGATAGCGCTTCTTGTCTCGCCATTCGGTTTCCGGCGCATCAGGTATGTCGGACCTGAACTGTGTGGTCATATGCCAAACCTCCTCGTGAGTCACA
Organism: Mycobacterium pseudoshottsii JCM 15466; assembly: GCF_003584745.1. Taxonomy (NCBI): domain Bacteria; kingdom Bacillati; phylum Actinomycetota; class Actinomycetes; order Mycobacteriales; family Mycobacteriaceae; genus Mycobacterium; species Mycobacterium pseudoshottsii. The sequence goes on along the minus strand of NZ_AP018410.1, from coordinate 1,600,505 downwards.
CCACGTAGGTTTGGACAATACGCACCTATTCGTCGGCCGTCTAGACACAGCTACCTATTTTGTCCAGTTAATTATCAAACGATCATTATTTGTCCATCGCGGCTTCGGCCAGCTGCCGACGACCCACCATCGAGTGCTTGCGCCCGTACCCGACGTAGATCACGGTGCCCACCAACAACCAGACGCCGAATCGGATCCATGTCAGGGCCGTCAGGTTCAGCATCAACCAAAGGCACGCGCAGAGCGAGGCGATGGGCAGCACTGGCACCCAGGGCGCGCGGAACCCACGCTCCAGGTCAGGCCGTTTCTTGCGCAATACGATCACGCCGGCCGAAACGAGGACGAACGCAAACAGCGTGCCGACGTTGACCATCTCTTCAAGCTTGGTGATCGGGAACACCGATGCCGTCGCACCCACCACCACCGCCACCAGCACGGTGATCCGAACCGGGGTGCCGCGTGCCCCGGTCTTGGCCAACTGGCGCGGCAACAGTCCGTCGCGCGCCATCGCGAACAACACCCGGCACTGCCCCAACATCAGCACCATCACCACGGTGGTCAATCCGGCCAGCGCACCCACCGAGATGATGCCGCTGGCCCAATACACACCGTTGGCCTTGAATGCCGTGGCCAAGTTCGCGTGTCCGCCGCCGGAGACCGTGCGTAGCTGGGTATAGGAGACCATTCCGGACAATACGATCGAAACGGCCACGTACAGCAGGGTGACAACACCGAGCGACACCAGAATTCCCCGCGGGACATCGCGTTGGGGATGTTTGGTCTCCTCTGCCATGGTGGCCACGATGTCGAAACCGATGAACGCGAAGAAGACGATCGAGGCCCCGGCCAACACGCCATACCAGCCGTAATGACTGCCCGGAGCACCGGTCAGCAGTGACAGCAAAGACTGATCGGCGCCTCTGCCCTCTGGCCCGGCCTCGGGTTCAGGAATGAACGGCGAATAGTTGGCGGCCTTGACGTAGAACGCCCCGACCACCACGACCAAGATCACGACCGCCACCTTGATGGTGGTGACCACGGCGGAAAACCTCGAGGACAATTTGGTGCCGTAGGCAACCAGCAGCGACACGATGGAAACGATCAGCAACGCACCCCAGTCGAGGCGTATCGATCCGAAATCGGCGGTGCCACCGGAGAATCCGAATACGGTGCCGAGGTAGCTGGACCAGCCCTTGGCGACCACCGCCGCGCCGATGGCCAATTCCAGCACCAGGTTCCAGCCGATCACCCACGCCAAAAACTCACCGAAAGTGGCGTAGGAGAACGTATAAGCGCTCCCCGCCACCGGCAGCGTCGAGGCGAATTCGGCATAGCACAGGGCCGCCAGCGCGCAGGTGCCCGCGGCGATCAGAAACGATATCCAGATGGCCGGGCCGGTGATGTCACCCGCGGTCGACGCCGTAACCGTGAAAATACCCGCCCCGATCACCACCGAGACACCAAAGACCACCAAATCACGCCAGGTGAGGTCCTTGCGCAGCCGTGTCTCCGGCTCGTCGGTGTCGGCGATTGACTGTTCTACCGACTTCGTGCGCAAACGACCGGCCATCAATTTGTCCCTCTCATCAACGGATGTGAACGCACAGTACTGGGTACGCTTCCGGGATGGGCGCGAGCGTAGAGAAGCGCGCCGTAAATCCCGCCGAACACGCGACCGTAATCGGCGCCAGTATCGGTGGTTTGTGCGCCGCGCCGGTGCTATCCGATTTCTATTCCAAGGTCATTGTCTGCGAACGCGACGACTTACCGAGCACGCCATCCGGGCGCGGCACGGTTCCTCAGGACCAGCACCTACACCTGCTGATGGTCCGCGGCGCGGCGGAGTTGGACACCCTGTTTCCGGGACTGCTGACCGACCTGGTGGCCGCGGGGGTGCCCATGCTCGACAACCGTCCGGATTGCATCTATCTCGGTGCCGCGGGCCATGTCCTGGGCACCGGCGCAAAGCTGCGCAAGCAATACACCGCCTATCTGCCGAGCCGGCCGCACCTGGAATGGCAGCTGCGACGACGGGTGCTTGCCCTCGGCAACGTCGAAATCCGGCAGCGCAAGGTTCGTGAGCCGCACTTCGATCCGGTACGCCAGCGGGTTACCGGACTGCTGCTCGATGACCACGACGGCGATCCAGAACTGATCGCCAGCGGCCTGGTAATCGACGCGGCCGGACGCGGCACCCGGTTGCCGGTGTGGTTGACCCAATGGGGATATCAGCGCCCACCGGAGGAAACCGTGGACATCGGCATCAACTACGCCAGCCAGCGGCTCCGTATCCCGGACGGCCTGATGCGGGAAAGGATCGTGGTCACCGGTGTCGGCCCAGGACAATCACTGGGGTTGGGCATGTTGTGCAACGAGGACGGCAGCTGGATCTTGACGACCTTCGGGGTGGCCAAGGTCAAGCCGCCCTCGACGTTCGGCGAGATGCGCGAACTCGCCTACCGGCTGCTCCCCAGCAGATTCGTTGCCGCGCTGGCGGCGGCCGGACCCATCGGCGAACCGGTGTTTCACGCATTTCCGGCCAGCAGATGGCGCCGCTACGACAAGCTGAGCCGCTTCCCGGCCGGAATCGTGGCGTTGGGGGATGCGGTGGCCAGCTTCAACCCCACCTTCGGGCAGGGCATGACCATGGCGTCGCTGCAAGCCGGTCATCTGCGCCGGGCCCTGCAATCCCACCCCGCCGAACCGGCGAACGAATTCAACCGGGCGACCGCCAAGACCATCCGACCGGTGTGGACGATGAACGCACTCACCGACCTTTGCTTCCAACACGCCGAGGGACGGATGCCGCGGTGGTACCGGCCGGTCGGGGGGCTCTACGACCAATTCCTCGGTGCCGCCGAAACCGATCCCGTTCTCGCCGAATGGTTCTTGCGCCGGATCTCGCTGCTCGACAGTCTCTACATGGTGCCGTCGCCACTGATCATCGGCCGCGCCGTCGCACACAACGCGCGGATGTGGCTTCGGCAGCGCCGGCCGAAACCACCGGCCACATGACGGTAGTAACGGCATGGCAATGGGTACCCTGCGCAGATGAGGGGGACCTTGAGCACTTCGAATAACCATGCGCTGGTCATCGGGGCAAGCATCGCGGGGCTCTGCGCGGCACGGGTGCTCTCGGATTTTTTCCACCGAGTGACTCTCATCGAGCGCGACGAGTTACCTAGCGTGCCACACGGTCGTGCGACCGTTCCGCAGGACCGCCACCTGCACATGTTGATGGCCCGTGGGGCAAACGAATTCGAGAACCTGTTCCCCGGCCTGCTGACCGACATGGTGGCCGCGGGCGTGCCCATGTTGGAGAACCGGCCGGACTGCATCTACTTCGCCGCCGCGGGCCACGCCCTGGGCACGGGTCACACCCTGCGCAAAGAATTCACCGCCTACGTACCCAGTCGGCCACATCTGGAGTGGCAGCTGCGCCGGCGAGTGCTCGAACTCGACAACATCGAAATCGTGCGGGGACTTGTCATCGAGCCCCGTTTCGAACCGACGACCCAGACAGTGAGCGGGGTGCTGGTCGCACCCCCCGACGACGACGATGGTGCTGAGCCACAGTTTCTGGCCGCCGACCTCGTGGTCGACGCGGCAGGCCGGGGTACCCGCCTACCGGTTTGGTTGAGCAAGTGGGGGTATCAGCGCCCCGCCGAACAAAGCATGGACATCGGCATCAACTACGCGAGTCAACAGCTACGCATCCCCGACGGCCTGATCCAGGAAAAAGTGGTGGTAGCCGGTGTCGCACATGACCGCTCGCTTGGGCTTGGGATGCTGTGCTACGAGGACGGCACCTGGGTCATGACCACCTTCGGAGTCGCCGGCGCCAAGCCACCGCCGACCTTCGGCGAGATGCGCGCGCTCGCCGAGCGGCTGCTCCCGGCCCGATTCAACGCCGCGCTGGCACAGTCCGAACCCATCGGGGCCCCGATGTTTCACGCCTTCCCCGCCAGCAAGTGGCGCCGCTACGACAAACTGGACCGCTTCCCGGCCGGGATAGTGCCGTTCGGTGACGCGGTGGCCAGTTTCAATCCCACTTTCGGGCAGGGCATGACGATGACATCGCTACAAGCCGGTCATCTGCGCCGCGCGCTGCAATCCCCGCACGGTGACCTGGCCACCCAACTGAATCGGGCCACCGCCAAAACGACCTACCCGGTGTGGACGATGAACGCTATCGGCGACATCAGCTTCCACCATGGCCTCACGCAGTCGCCACCGGCCTGGTGGCGGCCGGCCGGGGCCCTGTTCGATCAGTTCCTCGGGGCCGCCGAAACCGATCCCGTTCTCGCCGAATGGTTTCTGCGCAGGTTCTCATTGCTGGACAGCCTCTACATCGTCCCGCCACCGCGGCTGATCGGTCGCACCATCGCCCACAATGTAGGACTGTGGTTGCGCGAACGCCGGCAATCGGCCAGCAGCCGCGGCCGAACCCTCACAGCCCCACGGTCGCCCTGAACAGCTTGGTGGGCTCCTGGGCAAGCAACCGGATCGGGCCGTCGTCAGCCGCCACCCAAGCGGCATTACCGTGTTCGAGCGTCAGCGACTGAGACTTCCCATGCACCACCGTGGAACCCTCGGTGCACAACAAGATCTGCGGTCCCTCGTGGCTCGAGGATGCGTCGATCTCATGGCCGAGGTAGTCGCCGTCGAGCACCAGCAGCGCGACGGCGAACTCGTCGGTCGGGGTCTCATACACCAGTTCCGGGCCTTCCCGGCGAACCGGCGGCCGCAGGTCGGAAGCGGCAGTCGGAGCGAAGTCGAGCACCCGCAGCAGTTCCGGGACATCCACGTGCTTCGGAGTCAGTCCGCCGCGTAATACGTTGTCGGAGTTGGCCATTACCTCAAGCGCAAAACCGCGAAGGTACGCATGCAGATTGCCGGCCGACAAGAAGATGGCCTCCCCGGGTGCCAGGCTGATGCGGTTGAGCAGCAACGCCGCCAGCACTCCGGCGTCACCGGGATAACGCTCACCGAGTTCGAGCACCGTCTTGGCTTCGGCAACGAATTCTGTCGCGCCGGAGCTGACGTAGTGGATGGCGCCGTCGAGCACGGCCGGCACCAGCACGTCGATGTCGGGCTGGGGAGCGGTGATCCAAGTGGTGAACAGGGCACGCAGGCCATCGGCGTCGGACTGGTCAAAGAGCAAGTCGATAAACGGGTCGAGGTCCGACACCGCCAGCGCCTGCAGGAGTTCGCGGGTACGGGCCGCTTGACGGAATCCGGCCAACGCCTCAAAGGGCTGCAACGCCACCAGCAGTTCCGGCTTGTGGCTGGTGTCGCGGTAGTTGCGCACGGGTGAGGACACCGGGATGCCCATTCGTTCCTCACGCAGATATCCCTCGACGGCTTGCTCGGCACTCGGGTGGGCCTGCAGCGACAGCGGTTCGTCGGCGGCCAGCACCTTGACCAGAAACGGGAGCACGTCACCGAACCGGGCTCGTGCGCCGGGCCCAAGCTGTCCCTCCGGATCTGCGGACAGCGTCTCGAGCAGCGAGCTCTCGCCGCCATCGGTTTCCAGCCAGGCCGGGTCTCCGGGGTGCGCGCCGAACCAGAGTTCGGCCTCAGGATGAGCGGCCGGTACCGGCCGACCGGTGAACTCGGCGATGGCGGTGCGCGATCCCCACGCGTATGTCCGTAACGCTCCGCGTAGTAGTTCCACCTTCTACCTATCCCCGCACGAGTCGCAAATACACCGCAGCCATCTCCAGGCGAACGGCCAATACTGCCAGTTGTTGTTCGGCACGGGGTTCGGCGGTCGGAGCCGGCGCACGGTCCGAGCCGGCGGGCCCGCCGGGTCCCCCTGGAACCTGCGCCGCATCCTCGGCCGCAATCAGGTCGATGTTGTCGAGCCCGGCGACCCGCGCGCCGACCACCGTGCGCTCGGCGGCCAGCGTCAGTGCCAGCACTCGCATCTGCTCCGGCCGCGGGCCGTCTATCTCCTCGTCGTGGAACAACGCGTCCACACCGTCGTCGTACCCGGAAGCCGCCCCGGCACGCAGCGCGACAACCGCGTCGGCCAGCCAGGTGGCAGCGGTGACCTGGTGCGCGATCCTCAGCAGCACGGAACTGCCGTGGCGGGCCAGGGCCAATGTCGCGGCACCATCGGCGGCCAGCACAATCCGGCGACCGGAGATGCGCGCGGCAAGTGCCTTGGCCGGGTTGGTGAATACCTCGCGACCGGCGCTGTTGCACAACGTCTCGGCGTCCAGGTCGTCGGCCAGCGCCGCCAGGTCGATGCGCAGCTTGGGATCCACGGTGCGCAGCACGGCCAGCCCCGCGGCCAGGTAGCGGCACAGCCCGAATTCGTCGGGAACCGACAACCGCGGTGCCAGCACCGCGGCCCGACCCGCCGCGCAATCGCGCAGTGGCCCCTCGTTGGGGGCCGCGACCACAACCCGCGCACCTCGACGCACTCCCATCGCGGCCGCTCCCACCAGCGCGGGATCTCCGGGGTCGTCGCCGGCGACGACCATCACGTCGAGCGGGCCCACCCACGGCGGCGCCTCAGTGGCGATCGTGATCGGCTCACCAACCGTCGCCCCCAGCGTTGCGGCGAGCATGTCCCCGGCGGTCTGGGCGGTGCCCCGGCCGGCCACCCAGATAACCGTACGTGGTCGGTCATCGATGTTCAGTGAGTCCAGTTCGCCTTCGTCGGACGCGGCAGCGATGGCGCGCACCTGCGCGCCGGCCGTCGATGCGGCCCGCAACAGGCCGTCTCGATCAGCAGCAATCAGGCCATCGGCATCTTCCAGATCGATCGCCTGGGTGGCCTTCACGGTCCCGCCTCTCCCCGGGGTGACTGGGCAGCGATTTCCGCGCTGACCTGTTGGACCACCGCGTCGACATCCTCGGCGCTGCGGGCTTCCACATTGAGCCGCAGCAGCGGCTCGGTGTTGGAGCTGCGCAGGTTGAACCAGCTGTCGTCACCCAAATCCACCGTCACCCCATCCAGGTGGTCGATGGACACAATCCTGCTACCAAATGACTTCAAGACGCCCTCGACACACGCCGGCGCGTCAGCCACGGTGAAATTGATCTCGCCCGAGGATGCATAGCGCTGATAGTCGGCGGTCAACTCCGACAATGGTCGGCTCTGCTCACCGAGGGTCGCCAGCACGTACAGCGCGGCCAGCATTCCCGAGTCGGCGCCCCAGAAGTCGCGGAAGTAGTAGTGCGCCGAATGCTCCCCGCCGAATATCGCGCCGGTGTCGGCCATCAGGGCCTTGATGTAGGAGTGGCCGACCCGCGAACGCAGCGGCGTGCCGCCGCGCTCGACGACCAGCTCGGGCACCGCGCGCGAGGTGATCACGTTGTGGATCACGGTGGCGCCGATCTCCCGACTGAGCTCGCGCGCCGCCACCAGGCTGGTCACCGTCGATGGAGAGACCGGCTCCCCACGCTCGTCCACCACGAAGCAGCGGTCGGCATCCCCGTCGAAGGCCAGCCCGATGTCGGCACCGGTTGCCACCACGAACTTCTGCAGGTCCAGCAGATTCGCCGGGTCCAGCGGGTTGGCTTCATGGTTGGGGAAGGTGCCGTCGAGCTCAAAATACAACGGCAACAGCGTGACCGAATCGATCGCACCGAGCACGGCCGGCGCGGTGTGCCCGGCCATCCCGTTACCGGCGTCCACGGCCACGCGCAGCGGTCGTAGATCCGCGGTGTTGACCAGCGAGCGCAGAAACACCCCGTAGTCCCCGAGCACATCCTTGTCGGCGATTGTTCCGGCGGTCTCGGCCACGGCGATCGCCACCGGATTGACCAGGTCCTCGCGAATGGCGTTGAGCCCGGTGTCCGCACCGACCGGCTTGGCGCCGGCCCGGCACAGCTTGATGCCGTTGTAGGCCGCCGGGTTGTGGCTGGCAGTGAACATCGCGCCCGGACAATCGAGCTGCCCGGCGGCGAAATACAGCTGGTCGGTGGATGCCAGACCGATGCGCACCACGTCGAGGCCTTGCGCGACCACCCCACTGGCGAAGGCCGCGGCCAGCGCCGGCGAGCTGTCGCGCATGTCGTAGCCAATCACCACCTGCCGCGCCCCCTCGCCGCGCATCAACCGCGCGAACGCGGCGCCGATATCGGCGCACAGGGCTTCGGTGATCTCTTCGCCTACCAGCCCTCGGACGTCATAAGCCTTGATGACACGATTGATAACCGCGGCGGGCCAAGACATGGCGGGGGCTCCTGACGACCTAGATTGGTTGGACTCTTGGCCGCCAGCCTATCGGCCCGCCGAATCAGCCGGGGACCCGAACGGTGTCGAGTTGCCGGGGCCGCCGACAGCGACCGACCGGGGCTGGGCCGAAGTCGGGCCCAGAACTAATCGGAGGGGTCGGGCAACACCCTCAGGTGTCCACGGCGCCGGCCGGAGCGATGTTCGGGTGAAGCCAGCACGCCACCGCTCGGCGCGGTGGCATGCGCTCCGGCATGACGCATCACCTGGTCAGAGAATCCGTTGTGTGCCGCACCTGTTGCACCCGCGCAGGATGCATCCGCGGTTGGGCCCTGTTCGCGCACGGCGTCAGCGAGCGCGACCAGGTCATCCTCATCCGGGTGGGTAGGCAGTGGGCCCGCATGGCGCACGAGTTCCCACCCGCGCGGGGCGGTAATTCGGCCAGCGTGACCAACACACAAGTCCCAGGAGTGTGGTTCCCGCGCGGTAGCGAGCGGACCTATTACCGCAGTCGAGTCCGAGTAGACGAACGTCAACGTGGCCACTGCATAGTGCGGACACCCGGGCCGGCAGCAGCGACGGGGTACGTTCACGAGGCAAAGGCTATCGTGCGGAAACGCCGCCGAAGGGGCGGACACGCGCATCCGCTCTAGCCACGATGTCCAACCGTTACCATCGGCGCGTGAGCGATTACCGCGGCTTCGAGCGAAGCGGTCGGCCCAGCGGCAGGCCCGCGTCGCGCCGAGCCAGACGCCGGGGTCGCGATTTGCGCGGCCCGCTGCTGCCGCCCACGGTGCCCGGCTGGCGCAGCCGCGCCGAGCGCTTCGACATGGCGGTGCTGAAGGCATACGAACCCATCGAGCGTCGTTGGCAAGATCGGTTGTCCGAACTGGACATCGCGGTCGACGAGATCCCCCGCATCGCAGCCAAGGATCCGCACAGTGTGCAGTGGCCGCCCGAAGTGATCGCCGACGGCCCCATTGCGCTTGCCCGGCTGATTCCGGCAGGAGTGGACGTCCGCGGCAACTCCACGCGGGCGCGAATTGTCTTGTTCCGCAAGCCAATAGAGCGACGGGCTAAAGACACCATCGAGCTTGGCGAACTACTGCATGAGATCTTGGTGGCCCAGGTGGCCATTCATTTGGACGTTGAACCCTCGGTCATCGATCCGACCATCGGCGACGACTAGATCGACGGTTGGCCCAGTCGCATCCGCAGTGGATCAGATCTGGACCCTATCCGACTCAGCTCTGATCAGATGATGCCGCGCTTGAGGCGGCGGCGTTCGCGCTCGGACAGGCCGCCCCAGATGCCGAAGCGTTCGTCGTGGGCCAGTGCGTACTCCAGGCACTCGTGCCGCACCTCGCAGCCCAGACAAATCTTCTTGGCCTCCCGGGTGGAGCCACCCTTCTCCGGGAAGAAAGCCTCGGGATCGGTTTGCGCGCAAAGGGCGCGGTCCTGCCACTGGTCGGCGGGCGGGTCTACCGGCTCCGGCAGCGGTTCAGGCTCGAATGCGGCAGACGCATCGGGAACCAAACTCAAATGCGGCCGGGCAATTTCCATCGGCGACACCGTCACCGAACCGGCCGTGGTGTGCGGTGTGCCTCCCATTACGCCCCGAAGGTGCTCATAGGGCATGCCTCCGCCTCCTCACCTAATAGATAATGAATGGTTTCCCACTGTTTTGATGTACAGCCAACCCAATTCGAACTAGTGATCGAATCTCGGTCTGCGACACCGAAACCGGCCGGCCAACCGGGAAATGACACTGACGTGATTAGACACGGGTTGGGCAGCCTGGTCAAGCACTACGGCGCATTTCCATATCATCTCGTGATGAAAATTCGGCGTTTCTGTTTCAGTTGCGGTCCGGGCGTGTCGAATGGAACTCGTCACAGTACTTGCCGAAAGTCCTTCCTGGCTCGGTCACGGGTCGGTCACGATGTGCGCCGACAGACTACCCGCCCGACTAATCCCGCGTACCTGACCCCGCCCGACCCTGCCTTAGCCAACAGGTACTGTCCTGCGTTGTGAAGCTCACCGTTCTCGTCGGCGGAGTGGGCGGCGCCCGCTTCCTACTCGGGGCGCAGCGTCTGCTCGGCCTGGGCCAGTTTGCCACACCCGACGACAACGCGCGCCACGAACTGACCGCAGTGGTCAACATCGGCGATGACGCCTGGATCCACGGGCTGCGCATCTGCCCAGACCTGGACACCTGCATGTACACCCTCGGCGGCGGCGTGGACCCCCAGCGCGGCTGGGGCCATCGAGACGAAACCTGGCATGCCAAAGAGGAACTCGCACGTTACGGCGTCCAGCCCGACTGGTTCCAGCTGGGTGATCGAGACCTGGCAACCCATTTGGTGCGCACCCAGATGCTGCGGGCCGGCTACCCGCTGGCACAGATCACCACGGCACTGTGCGATCGCTGGCAACCGGGCGCGACGTTGCTACCGGTGAGCAACGATCGTTGCGAGACACACGTTGTGGTCACCGATCCGACCGACCAGCAGCAGCGGGCGATCCATTTCCAGGAATGGTGGGTGCGCTATCGCGCCGAACTGCCAACACATAGCTTTGCCTTCATCGGCACCGAAATAGCTAGCGCCACAACAGAAGTCACGGCAGCGATTGCCGATGCAGATGTCATCATGCTGGCGCCGTCGAACCCGGTGGTCAGCATCGGGGCCATCCTTGCGGTTCCCGGCATCCGCGCCGCGCTGCGGGCCACCCGCGCCCCGATCATCGGCTACTCCCCCATCATCGCCGGAAAGCCGGTGCGCGGCATGGCCGATGCCTGCCTTTCGGTGATCGGTGTGGACACCACCGCGGAGGCGGTCGGCCGGCACTACGGCGCCCGCGCCGCCACCGGTGTACTCGACTACTGGCTGGTCGCCGAGGGCGATCAGGCCGAAATCGACTCGGTCACGGTGCGATCGATACCGCTGCTAATGAGTGACCCGGAAGCGACGGCACAGATGGTGCGGGCCGGTCTCGAGCTTGCAGGCGTGACGGTGTGAGCGGTCCTGCGCTACCGCCAACGGGCGAACACGGCACGGCATCGGCCATCGAGATCTTGCCGGTCGAGGGCCTGCCCGAATTCCGCCCCGGTGATGAGCTCAGCGCGGCCATCGCCACGGCCGCACCGTGGTTGCGCGACGGCGACGTAGTCGTGGTCACCAGCAAAGTGGTGTCCAAGTGCGAGGGCCGGTTGGTGACCGCACCTGCCGATGAAGAAGCCCGAGATCAGCTGCGCCGCAAGTTGGTCGACGACGAAGCGGTGCGGGTACTCGCACGCAAGGGCCGCACCCTGATCACCGAGAGCCGGCTCGGACTGGTCCAGGCTGCCGCCGGCGTGGACGGCTCCAACGTAGATCGATCTGAATTGGCATTGCTGCCAGTCGATCCCGACGCCAGTGCGGCGGCTCTGCGGACCGGCCTGCGGGAGCGGCTCGGTGTCACCGTCGCCGTGGTCATCACCGACACCATGGGCCGCGCCTGGCGCAACGGCCAGATCGACGCCGCGGTCGGCGCCGCCGGCGTCTCGGTACTGCACAACTATTCGGGCGCCACCGACCGGCATGGCAACGAGTTGATTGTCACCGAGATCGCGGTCGGCGACGAAATCGCCGCCGCGGCGGATCTGGTCAAGGGCAAACTGACCGCGATGCCAGTGGCCGTGGTGCGCGGGCTGCCGGTGCGCGACGACGGCTCAACCGCCCGGAATCTGGTGCGGCCGGGCGAGGAAGACTTGTTCTGGCTGGGCACCGCCGAAGCCATCGAGCTGGGCCACCAACAAGCCCAACTGATGCGCCGGTCGATCCGGCAGTTCGCCGACGAGCCGGTCCCTCCGCAGCTGCTGGAGGCCGCCGTCGCAGAGGCGCTTACCGCTCCGGCGCCACACCACACCCGCCCGGTGCGGTTCGTCTGGCTGCAATCCCATGCCACCCGAATTGCGCTGCTCGACGCCATGAAAGACAAGTGGCGCCACGACCTCGCCGGCGACGGCAGGTCGGCTGATTCGATCGAACGCCGAGTCACGCGCGGTCAGATTCTCTACGATGCGCCCGAGGTCGTGATTCCGATGCTGGTCCCCGACGGCGCGCACACCTACCCCGACGGGGCCCGCACCCAAGCCGAGCACACCATGTTCACCGTCGCGGTGGGAGCGGCCGTGCAGGCCCTGCTGGTGGCTTTGGCGGTGCGCGGGCTGGGCAGTTGCTGGATCGGCTCCACGATCTTTGCCGCCGACCTGGTACGCGCACAGTTGCAGCTGCCTGCCGACTGGGAGCCATTGGGCGCCATCGCGATCGGCTACGCGCAGCAGCCGGCCGAGTTACGCGACCCGGTGCACCCCGGGGACCTGCTGATCCGCAAGTGAGCCGACGGCTGCGACGATACTTGGAGCTATGAAGACGTTCGCGGGCAAGACCGCCGCGTCTGCCGACAAGGTCCGCGGCGGCTACTACACCCCGGCGCCGGTAGCCCGATTTCTGGCGCGCTGGGTCGGCCGGGCCGGGACGAAGATCCTGGAGCCATCGTGCGGCGACGGCCGGATCCTGGCCGAGCTGGCCGCGGCCAGTGGCAGCGCCCGGGGTGTGGAGCTCATCGCAGACGAAGCGGCCAAGGCTCGACGGTTCGCGCCCGTCGACAATACGAACCTGTTCACCTGGCTGGACGAGTCAGCGACCGGCCGCTGGGACGGGGTGGCCGGCAACCCGCCCTACATCAGGTTCGGAAACTGGCCGGCCGACCAACGAGACCCGGCTTTGGAACTCATGCGACAGGTCGGACTGAACCCCACCAAATTGACCAACGCATGGGTACCGTTCGTTGTGGCGAGCACCATCGTGGTGCGCGACGGCGGACGAGTGGGTCTGGTGCTACCCGCCGAACTGCTTCAGGTCGGCTACGCCGGTCAATTACGCGAATTCTTGCTGAACCGGTTCCGGGAAATCACCTTGGTGACCTTCGACCGGTTGGTATTCGACGGAGTCTTGCAGGAAGTTGTTTTGTTCTGTGGTGTCGTCGGCAGTGACGCCGCGCAGATCCGCACGGTCAACCTCGGCGACGCCGACGCGCTTGCGACCGCTGATCTTGAAGTCGAGCCCGCGGCCGCGCTGCGTCACGAAAATGAGAAGTGGACAAAATACTTTCTTGACCCCCGTCAAATTCAGACAATGCGCGCGCTCAAACAATGCGATGCGATGATCCGGCTGGGCGCGGTGGCCGATGTGAATGTGGGCATCGTGACGGGCCGCAACAGCTTCTTCACTTTCACCGACACCGTGGCCCGCCAATTGGGGCTGGCGGCACATTGCGTGCCGCTGGTTTCGCGCAGCGCGCAGTTGCGTGGTCTGGTCTACGACCCGGACTGCCGGGCAAGCGATATCGCCGCCGATCATCGGACCTGGTTGCTCGACGCTCCCGCCGATCCGGCCGACCCAGCGCTGATCGCGCACATCGACGCCGGCGAGGCGGCTGGTGTCCACCTGGGCTACAAGTGCTCGATCCGCAAGCCGTGGTGGAGCACACCGTCGCTGTGGGTCCCAGATTTGTTCATGCTGCGCCAAATCCATCGGACGCCGCGTCTGAGCGTCAATTCCGCGGCGGCAACCAGCACCGACACGGTGCATCGGGTCCGGATCAAGACGGCAGGGCCCCGGGTCGACCCGACGGCCCTGGCCGTGGCGTTCCACAACAGCGTGACGTTCGCCTTCGCCGAGATCATGGGCCGCAGTTACGGAGGAGGCATATTGGAACTGGAACCCCGTGAGGCCGAGCTACTTCCGATTCCCCCGCCCACCCGTGCGGGTGCCGAGCTGGCCACCGATGTGGACCTGCTGCTCAAGGCCGATGAGATCGACAAGGCGCTGGACCTGGTGGACCGACATGTGCTGATCGGCGAACTGGGCATGGCTCCAGACGCCGTGGCGCGATGCCGCTCGGCCTGGATGACGCTGCGTGATCGCCGGATCAAACGGGGATCACGATGAAGGTTGCCCCCGTCGGTGTTCGAGAGTCCGCGATCGCGATGCTGTCGCAGTGGCGGGCCCCTGACCCGGCCCAGGACTCGCTACGTCATGCCGTGCTGGCCTTCCTGCACGCCCGCGCCGATGCGTGTCTGCGCGAGTGCGAAGCCGGTCATATCACCGCGTCGACGCTGGTGCTCGACGAGCGTGGCCACGTGCTGCTCACCCTGCATCCGCGGCTGGGCCGTTGGGTGCAGCTGGGCGGGCACTGCGAGGACGACCATGACATCGTCGCCGCGGCATTGCGGGAAGCGACCGAAGAATCCGGCATCGACAACCTGCTCATCGACCCCGAATTGGTGGCCGTGCATGTCCACCCGGTGACCTGTTCACTGGGCGTGCCGACACGTCATCTCGACCTGCAGTTCGTGGCGCGTGCGCCGGCCGGGGCGCAAATAACGGTCAGCGAGGAATCCGACGATCTGCAGTGGTGGCCGCCGGATGCGTTGCCGCCGGGCACCGATCACGCGCTGCGATACCTGGTCGACCGCGCGGCACAGAGGGCCTGACACCGACCGCAGCCTGGGCGGCCGGCGATCACACGTCCGACGAGTAGCGGATGCCGCCGTCGGGAATGGAGACGCCGGGCCAGACGCGGGCACCGCGCAGCAACTCGCAGCGCGCGCCGATGTCGGCGCCATCGCCGATCACGCCGTCGCGGACCAGCGCACGGGGGCCGATGCGCGCACCGAAGCCGATGATCGATCGTTCGATCACACTGCCCGCTTCGACCTTGACGCCGTCGAAGATGACGGCGCCGTCCAGCCGGACACCGGGTCCGATCTCGGCGCCTCGGCCCACCACGGTGCCGCCGATCAGTACCGCGCCGGGAGCAATCGCCGCGCCGTCGTGTACCAGTTGTTCGCCACGCTGGCCCTGTAGCGCCGGGGAAGGCGCGATCCCGCGCACCAGATCCGCCGAGCCGCGCACGAAGTCCTCCGGCGTGCCCATGTCCCGCCAGTAGGTGGCATCGACGTAGCCGTAGATCTTGATGTCGGGGTCGGACAGCAGCGAGGGGAACACCTCGCGTTCCACCGATACCTCACGGCCCCGGGGAATCCGGTCGATGATCTCGCGCTTGAAGACATAGCAGCCGGCGTTGATCTGGTCGGTGGGCGGATCCTGTGTCTTTTCCAAGAACGCCGTGACCCGGCCGTCCTCGGTGGGCACGCAGCCGAATGCCCGGGGGTCGCCCACCCGCACCAGGTGCAGGGTGACGTCGGCCTGGTTCTGGTGGTGATAGTCGAGCAGCTGGCCCAAATCCGCACCGGAGAGCACGTCGCCGTTGAACACCATCACGGTGTCGTGGTGCAGCTTGCCGGCGACGTTGACGATGCCGCCACCGGTCCCCAACGGCTTGTCTTCGGTGACATAGTCGATCTGCAGGCCCAGCTTGGATCCGTCGCCGAACTCGGCCTCGAACACCCCGGCCTGATACGACGTGCTCAACACCACGTGTTCGATCCCCGCCGCGGCGATGCGCGAGAGCAGGTGGGTGAGAAACGGCAGCCCAGCCGTGGGCAGCATGGGCTTGGGTGCGGACAAGGTGAGCGGGCGCAGCCTGGTGCCCTTACCGCCAACCAGGACCACCGCGTCGACGCCGTTGGTTGCCAAGTCAGTGCCGCCCTTCTACCAGCTTTCGGCGCGAACTGCGCACCATCAGACGGGAGCGTACCGCCAGCGATCCCCGCAAAGTCCAGCGCAATGGGGCCCGCCACCAGCCGGCATGGCGATCCGCCAGGAAAATGTAGGTGCTTCGGTGGTGTGCCGCCAGGTGATTGGCCGGATCGCGTCCGGTGGAGTGGCCTTTGTGGTGCAGCACTTCCGCCGACGGCACATAGACGCTGAGCCAGCCGGCCTGGCCCAGCCGGTCGCCGAGGTCCACGTCTTCCATATACATGAAGTAGCGCTCGTCGAAACCGCCGATCTGGCGGAACGCGGAGCGGCGCACCAACAGGCACGAACCCGATAGCCAGCCCACCGGCCGTTCGCTGGGCTCGAGGTGTTCCTGGCGATAGGCCTTGGTCCAGGGATTGCGGGGCCATACCGGCCCGAGCACCGCGTGCATACCGCCGCGGACCAGGCTGGGCAGATGGCGCGCCGAGGGGTACACCGATCCATCGGGATCGCGGATCAGCGGGCCCAACGCCCCGGCCTGGGGCCAGCGCTCGACGGCCTCGAGCAGCGCGTCGATGCTGCCCGGACCCCACTGCACGTCCGGGTTGGCCACGATCAGCCAGTCGTCTGACTCCGGTTGTTCGGTGAGCTGGGCGACGGCCCGGTTCACCGCGGTGCCGTACCCGAGGTTGGCCCCGGTGTGGAAGATCCGCACGTTGGGGTAGCGCTCGACGGCCGCCTGAGGTGTTCCGTCGGTGGAGCCGTTGTCGGCCAGCAGCACACTCACCGGACGGTCGGTGGCCAGCGACAAAGACGCCAAGAAGCGCTCCACGTGGGGGCCCGGCGAGTAGGTCACCGCCACGACCGGCAGGACGTCAGTCACTCGTCGAGGGTACCGGTCGACCGGCCAACGCCCGGTCCGAAGCCGCGGCCAACGCGGCGACCAGGGCACTGCGCCACGGACGCAGCGGAGTCAGGCCTGCTGCGGCCCACTGCCGCCCGCCCAGCGCGGAGTAGCCCGGCCGCACCGCCGGCCGGGGGAACTGTGCGGTGCTGACCGGGCGCACCCGCTGCGGATCGGTGCCGCATTCCTCGAACACCGCGCGGGCCAACCCGAACCGCGAGACCGCGCCCCCGTTGGCGGCGTGCAGCAGGCGCCCGCGCACGCCGGCATCGGCCACCTCCAGCAGCGCGGCCGCCAAGTCAGCGACATAGGTCGGTGACCCGGTTTGGTCGTCCACCACATCCACCGGGCCCTCTCCAGCGGCCAGTCGGCGCATGATGGCGACGAAATCGCTGCCCGTCCCGCCGGTATAGACCCAGGCCGACCGCACCACGACGGCATCGGGCAGGGCCGCCAGCACCGCCCGCTCACCGGCGAACTTGCTGCGCGCGTACACGCCCTGTGGCGCCGTTTTGTCGCCGGGCTCGTAGGGTTGCGGCTGCGCCCCGTCGGGCAGATCAGCGTGATCACCATCGAATACGTAGTCGGTGGAGACGTGAATCAACGCCGCACCGGCGCGCGCACAGGCCTTGGCGAGATTTTCCGGGCCGGTGGCGTTGACGGCGTAGGCGCGAGCCTCGTCACTTTCCGCGCTGTCGACGTCGGTGTAGGCCGCGCAGTTGATCACGACATCACCGGTTCCGATGATCTCCTCGGTGGCCGCAGCGTCGGTGATGTCCCATTCCGATGACGTTTTTGCCAACACATCACGGCCCGCACGCACCGCCTGGGCAGCCAAAACACCGCCGAGCTGCCCCGCTGCGCCGGTGATAACCAGCCTCTCCGACCTGCCAACCATGCGTTCGAGTCTGGCACGCCGGAGCGGGCTAACAGGAAAGCGGCTGTTACACAAGTAACCTACAGTGATGCCTGTGCAACGTGTGGTTCGTGCGGTCGCTACCGCATTGGCCGTCGTGGTCGTCCTGGGCACCGGTTTGGCGTGGACCAACGTCCGGTCCTTCGAAGGCGGCATCTTCCACATGTCCGCACCCTCGCTGGGACACGGCGCCAACGACGGAGCGATCGACATTCTGTTGGTCGGCCTCGACAGCCGTACCGATGCCCACGGCAACCCGCTGACGCCCGAGGAATTGGCGACCCTGCGGGCCGGCGACGAGGAAGCCACCAACACCGACACGATCATCCTGGTCCGGATCCCCAACAACGGGAGGTCGGCCACCGCGATATCGATCCCGCGCGATTCCTATGTCCAGGCCCCCGGCCTGGGCAAGACCAAGATCAACGGCGTCTACGGCCAGACCAGGGAGACCAAGCGGGCCGGCCTGGTCCAGGCCGGCGCGTCGGCGGCGGAAGCCGCGGCCGCGGGTACCGAGGCCGGGCGTGAGGCGCTGATCAAGACCGTTGCCGACCTCACCGGTGTCACCGTCGATCACTACGCCGAGATCAGCCTGCTGGGTTTCGCGTTGATCACCGATGCGCTCGGTGGCGTCGATGTCTGCCTCAACGGGCCCGTCTACGAATCGCTTTCGGGAGCGGATTTTCCGGCCGGGCGACAGAAACTCACCGGTCCGCAGGCACTGGCCTTCGTGCGTCAGCGCCACGAGCTGCCCCGAGGCGACCTGGACCGGGTGGTGCGTCAGCAAGCGGTGATGGCCTCACTGGCCCACCGGGTCATCTCCGGCAAGACACTGTCCAGCCCGACGACGGTGCGGCGCCTGGAGCAGGCCGTGCAGCGCTCGGTGGTGCTGTCTTCCGGCTGGAACATCATTGACTTCGTCCAACAGCTACAACAGCTGACCGGCGGCAACGTCGCCTTCGCCACCATCCCGGTGCTCGACGGGTCCGGCTGGAGTGACGACGGCATGCAAAGCGTGGTCCGCGTCGACCCGCACCAGGTTGCCGACTGGGTCGGCAGCCTGCTCAACGAGCAGAACGAAGGCAAGACCGCGGAACTCGCGTACGCGCCCGCCAAGACCACCGCCGACGTGGTCAACGACACCGACATCAACGGACTGGCGGCAGCGGTGTCAGACGTGTTGAGCGCAAAAGGGTTTACCACCGGTTCGGTCGGCAACAACGAGGCCGGCCATGTCAAGCTCAGCCAGGTTCGCGCCGCCACCACCGACGATCTGGGAGCACAGCAGGTCGCCAAGGAACTGGGCGGCCTACCGGTGGTCGCCGACACGTCGATACCGAGCGGATCCGTTCGGGTGGTGCTGTCCAACGACTACAGCGGCCCGGGCTCCGGGCTGGGCGGCGCGATGGCTCCCGCGCATGCGTCCAACCCCGGGTACTCCGACACCGCTCCCCCGCCGTCGCCGATCCTGACCGCCGGATCAGATCAGCCGGAGTGCATCAACTGAGCACGCTCAGCGCGGCGATCCTCGACCCGATGCTGCGGGCCGATCCCGTCGGCCCCCGAATCACCTATTACGACGATGCCACCGGCGAGCACATCGAACTGTCGGCGGTGACACTGGCCAACTGGGCCGCCAAGACCGCCAACCTGCTGCGCGACGAACTGGCCGCCGGGCCGCAAAGCCGGGTCGCGATTCTGCTGCCGGCCCATTGGCAGACCGCTGCGGTGCTGTTCGGGGTGTGGCGGATCGGGGCCGAAGTGGTGCTCGACGGTGCGGCCGACGTCGCGCTGTGCACCGCGGGGCGCCTCGATGAAGCCGACAGTGCCGTGCAGGACGCGGCCGGCGAGGTGGCGGTGCTGTCACTGGACCCGTTCGGCCGCCCCGCTCCCGACCTACCGGTGGGCGTCACCGACTACGCGACCTCGGTGCGGGTGCACGGCGACCAGATCAGTCCCGAACGGCTGCCCGGACCGGCGCTGGCCGGCCGATCGGTCGAACAAGTGCTGCGAGAGTGCGCCGAGTCGGCGGCGGCGCGGCACCTGACGGCGGCCGACCGGGTGCTGTCCACCGGTACCTGGACCAGCCCCGGTGAGTTGGTGGATCACCTGCTGGCAATTCTGTCCGTGGGCGCGTCGTTGGTGCAGCTAGCCAACCCCGATCCGGCGGCCATGCAGCGCCGGATCGAGATGGAAAAGGTGTCGCGCGTCTTGTGATCCGGCGCGTGATCAGCGCCGCACTCGGCACGCCCAATACATGTTGATATCGCGATATTTAGATGTTAGCGTCGAAGGCCCAAGGCGAGAACACGACGGAAGGTAGGTTCAGGTAATGGTGGCGTACGGATTGTTCGCGAAGCTAGGCACACTCGTGGTCCACGGTGTGGTCGGGGCGGCAGCCTATGACGTGGTCCGCAAGGCCGCGAAGAAGGCACCACTGCGCCAGACCGCGGTGTCGGCAGCGGAGCTGAGCTTGCGCGGAACCCGCAAGGCCGAAGAGGCCGCGGAGTCGGCCCGGCTCAAGATTTCCGACGTGATGTCCGAGGCCCGCGAACGCATTGGCGAAGAGGCGCCCACCCCCGCCGTCGGCGCGCACGACCACGACCACTGATCCGGCGACATGACCCTAGCGATCGTTAAAGAGGTCCCAGCAGGTGCGGACGGTGACGACACCACCGACCTGGTCGTACTTTCCGACGCGGCCGGACGCATGCGCGTCCGGGCGGACTGGGTACGCGGCAATTCCCGGCGCGCGGTAGCCGTCGAAGAGGCCGTCGCCAAGCAGGACGGGGTACGGGTCGTCCACGCCTACCCGCGCACCGGGTCGGTCGTGGTGTGGTACTCACCGCGACGTTGTGATCGCGCCGCGGTACTGGAAGCGATCGGCGGCGCCAAGCACGTTGCCGCCGAACTGATCCCGGCGCGCGCACCCCACTCGACCGAGATCCGCAACACCGATGTGCTGCGCATGGTGATCGGTGGAGCGGCACTGGCCCTGCTGGGCGTTCGCCGGTATGTGTTCGCGCGCCCACCACTGCTGGGGCCGAGCGGGAGGATGGTGGCCACCGGTGTCACCATCTTCACCGGCTATCCCTTCCTGCGCGGCGCCCTGCGCTCCTTGCGCTCCGGCAAGGCCGGCACCGACGCGCTGGTCTCGGCGGCCACGATCGCCAGCCTCATCCTGCGGGAAAACGTCGTCGCGCTCACCGTGCTGTGGCTGCTCAATATCGGTGAGTACCTGCAGGATCTGACCCTGCGCCGGACCCGGCGCGCCATCTCGGAGCTACTGCGCGGCAACCAGGACACCGCCTGGATCCGGCTGACCGACGGCCCCGAAGCAGGAACCGAGGTCCAGGTACCGATCGACAGTGTGCAGATCGGCGACGAGGTCGTCGTGCACGATCACGTTGCCATCCCGGTCGACGGTGAAGTGGTCGACGGTGAGGCCATCGTCAACCAGTCGGCGATCACCGGGGAAAACCTGCTGGTCAGCGTCGTGGCCGGCGCGACCGTGCACGCCGGATCCGTCGTGGTACGCGGGCGCCTGGTGGTGCGTGCGCAGGCGGTCGGCAACCAGACCACGATCGGGCGGATCATCACCAGGGTCGAAGAAGCCCAGAACGACCGGGCACCGATTCAAACGGTGGGCGAGAACTTCTCTCGCCGCTTCGTGCCCACCTCGTTCATCGTCTCGGCCATCACCTTGTTGGTCACCGGGGATGTCCGGCGCGCGATGACGATGCTGTTGATCGCGTGCCCATGCGCGGTAGGCCTGTCCACCCCGACCGCGATCAGCGCCGCCATCGGCAACGGCGCCCGGCGCGGCATCCTGATCAAGGGCGGATCGCACCTCGAGCAGGCCGGCCGGGTCGACGCAATCGTGTTCGACAAGACCGGAACGCTCACCGTGGGACGTCCGGTGGTCACCAACATTATTGCGATGCACAAGGATTGGGAGCCCGAGCAGGTTCTGGCCTACGCCGCCAGCTCGGAAATCCACTCCCGTCACCCACTGGCCGAGGCGGTGATCCGTTCGACCGAGGAACGCCGCATCAGCATCCCGCCGCACGAGGAGTGCGAGGTCCTGGTGGGTCTGGGCATGCGAACCTGGGCCGACGGCCGGACCCTGCTGCTCGGCAGCCCATCGCTGCTCGAGTCGGAGCAGGTCAAGGTATCCAAGAAGGCATCGGAATGGGTCGGCAAGCTGCGGCAACAGGCCGAAACACCGCTGCTGCTCGCCGTGGACGGCACGCTGGTCGGGCTGATCAGCCTGCGCGACGAAGTGCGGCCCGAGGCCGCCGAGGTGCTGACCAAGTTGCGGGACAACGGAGTTCGCCGGATCGTCATGCTCACCGGGGATCACCCCGACATCGCCAAAGTCGTCGCCGAAGAGCTGGGGATCGACGAATGGCGCGCCGAGGTGATGCCCGAGGACAAGCTCGAAGTGGTGCGGGACCTGCAGGACGAGGGCTACGTGGTCGGCATGGTCGGTGACGGCATCAACGATGCCCCGGCACTGGCCGCCGCCGATATCGGAATCGCGATGGGCCTGGCCGGAACCGACGTCGCCGTGGAGACCGCCGATGTGGCGCTGGCCAACGACGATCTGCATCGGCTGCTCGACGTCCGCGATCTCGGTGGGCGGGCAGTCGACGTGATCCGGCAGAACTACGGTATGTCGATCGCCGTCAATGCCGCCGGTCTGCTGATCGGTGCGGGCGGTGCGCTCTCACCGGTGCTGGCCGCGATCCTGCACAACGCGTCCTCAGTGGCGGTGGTAGCCAACAGCTCCCGGCTGATCCGGTACCGCCTGGAGTGAGGCCTCGATGCTCGAGTAGGGCCTCGGATCGGCGAGGCCTTACTCAGCAGCCGCAGTCCTGGCCGCGCCAGGCTCTGACACCCTGCCAGACGGCTATGCCGGCGATGACGAGCCCGATCCCCGGGTCGATCCACCAACCGCCGGGCCAGGCCGCGGTGATCGCAAGCCAAAGCAACACCCCGGCGGCTTGGCCCGCGCACAGATAATTCTGGGTGCCTTCACCTTCGGTGGCCCCGGACTGCAAGAGCACACCCAGCTTGTGATTGGCCCGGCCGAGGATGGGCATGACGACCAAAGCGAAGGCCGTCAACCCGATTCCGATCACCGAGGTGCCAACCTCGTGCTTGTCGGTGAGGTGGCGAATGGATTCCGCGGCAACCAGCGGCGCAACCAACCAGAAAGACACGGCGACGCCACGTTGGGCGCGGCGCTCGGCGGTCTCCGACAACGTGCGGGAACCGGTGAACCGCCACAACACCATTGCGCTGGCCAGCCCTTCGGATGCGCCACCGAGGGCCCATCCGGTCAATGCGACGGACCCGACGGCAACGCCCTCCCACACCCCGACAGCACCCTCGGTGACCAATACGGCCAAGCTGATCCAGGCCAGTCGGCGCGCCCATCGAACGCCCTGTTGCCAGGCCGCATCGCCGGAGTGCCCGGTATGCGCAGCTGTTGTGGACACATCGCAGCAGGCGTCGCCGGCCAAGTCACCTACCTTGCCGACCGAACTGGAAGTGTTCATCAGGCGATGGTAGGTCAAGTTTCTGTGCCCCTCGGACAGGTTGGCGCGCGGCGCGGTTGAGCTGGGCGGTAGTAATTCTCAGGCTGGGGCGTTGTCGCCGGAGCTGGTGACCGGCACCCGCAACCGTGCCGGCCGGTCCGCTCCCCAGTGCAGGGTGCAGCGCGCCGGCGGGCTGGGCGCGTACAGGGCGGGAAAACTTCCGTAGAGCGGATTGCGCGGGGCAAGCTGGCGACCGGCGATGACCAGCCGGATGCGATCGTCGTGGTGAAAGGCGGTTGCTGATGGGCCCAATGCGAGTTCGACGGGAACAACCTCACCCGGCGACAGCGGCTGGGAGTGTGCGAAAGTGTGCACCGGCTCGTACGGCGTCGACTGCTCGACATCGAGTTCTCGCAGCGATACGCGTTGCCACCCGGTGGTGATCCGGTCCCGGCCGTAACCGTAGGACCCTTCAAACGAAACCCATTTGTTGCCAACCCATTTCTCAACGCCGGCAAACAACGCGACATCGTCGGCGCCCTCGACTGACACCCACAGCGCCAAACTCATCGGACCGGTGAGCTCGAGATCTGCCACCACGGGAAGGGTGAATGCCGCTGCGCGCCTGCGAGTGTGGAAGGTGACCGATCCCTCGGCTGCCGAGGGCTCATGGTCCAACACACCGTCGTCGGCCAGGTAGAGGTCGCGCCAGTCGGTGTTTTCCAGTGGCCATTGCCGCTCGGCGCGAGTCTCCGCGATGACGTCGCCCCGCTCGCGCACCTCGAGCCGAACCCGGGGCGGTTTGGGCACATCAAAGTGTTTGAGATAGCGGTCGAAGAAGGCGAGCTGGGCCTGGCGGGCCTCGGGGCTGTAGAAGGTCGTCCACTTGCCGCCCCGGTGGGTGTAGGCGAACTTGTCTTCGGCACCGACCTTTTCGAATGCCCGAAAAGAACCGCGCCCATGCAGGTTGTTATCCGAAAAGCTGGCGCAGACCAGCATCGGGACCTCGATCCGGCCGAGGTCGGGTACCAGGGACTGCCACCACTGATCACGCAGCGGGTGCACCCGGCGCTGCGCGCCGATGTCCTCGGTCACCCGCATCACATGCTTGGTGCCGGTCTGCCAGACTCGCGAGAAGCCCTTTTCCGCCACTCCCCCGGGGTTGAACATGTCCCGGTACGCATCGGTGAACCCCTCCCAGGGGCAAATCGCCTTGAGGCTCGGCGGTCTTAACGCGGCGGCCTTGAACTGTGCCATCGCCAGGTAGGACACGCCCGCCATGCCGACGCCGCCACTGGACCAAGGCGCGGCGCCGGCCCACTCGATCAGGTCGTAGACGTCCTCGGCTTCTTGGTCGGACATCAACGCCCCGGCGCCATCGGATGTCCCGGCGCCGTGGATGTCGGCGTTGACAACGGCATAGCCATGGGCCAGCCACCAGACCGGATCGGGCGCCTCCCAGCTGGTCTCGCTCGAGATCTCCACCTGGCCGGGCTGGCGCAGGATCCTGAACTGCGGATTGATGCCCCAGCCCCACCATCTGCGCTTGGGCAGCCGGTCCTTGCCGTAGGGATGGGCCGCCAGGATGACGGGAAACGGCCCCGAACCGGGGGGCCGGTAGACGTTGACCCGCAGCACCACGCCATCGCGCATCCGAACCGAAACGTCGCGGTCCACCACCAGGTCCGGCGGCGCCGCCGACACCGTCACCGGCGGCCGCAGGATTGCCCGTACCCGAGCCGCCGCGTAGCGGACAACCCCGGCCCGCCGCCATGGACGGTCGTAGATTGGATTTCGCGTCGGCACGATAACTCCTGTTCACGCACACACTTGAGTGGCACTCAATCCTGATTGAGTTACAATCTAGCACGCTGAAGTATGCTGACTTCGATGGAAAGAAAGCGGCAGCGAAATACAACCCGGGTACGCGAAGCGGGGGCCGCGTCGCGCGCGCAGACCCGTCACCTGCTGCTCACGGCCGCCGCCGAAGAATTCGCTCGTGTCGGATACGTCGCCTCGACGGTCAGCCGGATCGCCGAGGGAGCCGGGGTGACCGTGCAAACGCTCTACCTCGCCTGGGGCGGCAAACGCGCGCTGCTCCGCGGCTATCTCGAGAGCACCCTCGCCCCCGACGCCGCGCCATCGGGACAGCACTTTGCCGCTCAACTTCAACCCGATAGCCCCGCCGGGACCCTGGCCCAGGTTTCGGCATTAGTCTGCGACGCGGCACGGCGCTCGGCGATAGCGTGGCGCGCCTACCGCGACGGATCCGGCGTCGACAGCGCCATCGCAGCGGAGTGGCATCAGATCCAGATGCTGCGCCGGGAAACGATGCGGGCACTGCTGGTGACCATTCCCGACGACGCCCTGCGATTGCCCCGTCAAGACGCGGTGGATACCGCCTGGGCCATCACCAGTCCAGCCAGCCACGAGATCATGGTTACCCACGGCGGGTTCACCTTGCAGCGCTTTGAAGCCTGGCTCACCACCACCTTGCAAAACGCCATCCTGCGCGATCCGGAGGGCAGCGGGTGAGCCACGTCGTGCCGCGCCGCCCCGGCGGCTCGTCAACCGGGCTGAGCAGTGGCCGATCTTGATGTCCCACTTGACAGCTTGAGTTTTCGGGGCGAACGTCACGATGTCGCGACTCGTCCAACCGAGCGCGCCGAGCCGGTCGCCTGGTGACACGCGCCGCAGGGAAGGATTTGCCGATGCCCGAGGGCAACCCCGCCAAACCACTCGATGGGTTTCGGGTGCTCGATTTCACCCAGAACGTTGCCGGGCCGCTGGCCGGACAGGTCCTGGCCGACCTGGGCGCCGAGGTGATCAAGGTTGAGGCCCCCGGCGGTGAGGCGGCGCGGCACATCACCGCCGTGCTGCCGCACCGCCCGCCGCTAGCGACCTATTTCCTACCGAACAACAGGGGCAAGAAGTCGGTGTCGGTGGATCTGTCCACCGACACGGCTCGCCGGCAGATCCTGCGGCTCGCCGACACCGCCGACGTGGTGCTGGAGGGGTTTCGGCCCGGCGTGATGGAGCGAATGGGCCTTGGCCCCGAGGACCTGCGCGCCCGCAACCCCAAACTGATCTATGCCCGGTTGTCGGCATTCGGCGGCAACGGCCCGCACGGCACTCGACCGGGCGTCGATCTGATAGTCGCCGCCGAGGCGGGAATGACCACCGGAATGCCCACCCCCGACGGCAAGCCACAGATCATCCCGTTTCAGTTGGTCGATAATGCCAGCGGGCATGTGCTGGCCCAGGCGGTCCTGGCCGCGCTGCTCAACCGCGAGCGGCACGGGGTGGCCGACACCGTCCGGGTGGCGATGTACGACGTCGCGGTGGGGCTGCAGGCCAACCAGCTCACCATGCACCTCAATCGTCCCAGTTCGGACGCGCCGAAAAGGCCCGAGCAGACACCCGCGGGCGCGCGCCGCAAACGGGTTGCCTTTGCGACCCAGCCATCGGATGCCTTCCGCGCCGCCGACGGCTACCTGCTGATCAGCGCCTACGTGCCCAAGCACTGACAGCGGCTGTGCGAGATCATCGGCCAGCCCGATCTCCTCGACGACGAGCGCTTCATCGACCAACGCGCGCGGGCGATCAACTACGCGGAATTGACCGAAGAACTGGAATCGACCCTGGCCGCCAAGACCGCCGCGCAATGGGTCGAACTGCTGCACGAAGGCGGGTTGATGGCCTGCCTGGCCTACACCTGGAAACAGGTCGTCACAACGCCGTTGTTCGCCGAGAACGAGCTGGCATTGCAGGTCGGCAGTGGCGATGACGCCGTCACGGTGATCCGGACGCCCGCGCGCTACTCGAGCTTTAGCGCGGTGCTCGCCGATCCCCCGCCGGCCACCGGCGAGCACAACGAAACACTTCTGGGCGAATCCTAATTCGCGGTCAGCACCGGAAACTTTCTTGTGAGTTGTCAATGAATCAGTGCGGGGGTTTGCCGCACGGGCCGGTGAAGCGTGGAGGATTTTGGATATAAAACCTGCAGACTCATAGATTTGCTGCGCACAAATATGAACTGCCTCACACGCACCTACGACGCTCGGCGGACACTTGATTTGACAGACCACATTCCAGCCGGTGTCGAAGGGGTGTCAGGTCTCGATTGCCGGCCCGCCCGGGATGACCTCTTTGACCGGCTTTGAGGAGTCAACAAATGACCACCGCAGTCAAGAACTCCGCCGAGGCACCCGAATCTCGATCCCAGTGGATGCGGGCCAACTTGCGCCATGACTTCCCCGCGTCGCTCGTCGTCTTCCTGGTAGCGCTGCCCCTGTCGCTGGGGATCGCCATTGCCTCCGGTGCTCCGTTGATGGCCGGTTTGATTGCCGCGGTGGTGGGTGGCATTGTCGCCGGACTGCTCGGCGGGTCGTCGGTTCAGGTGAGCGGCCCGGCCGCCGGCCTCACCGTGGTGGTCGCCGGATTGATCGAACAGGTCGGTTGGCAGATGTTGTGCCTGATGACCCTCGGCGCGGGCGTCCTGCAGATCATTTTCGGGCTGAGCCGGATGGCGCGCGCCGCGCTGGCCATTGCACCGGTGGTGGTGCACGCCATGCTGGCCGGCATCGGCGTGACCATCGTGCTGCAACAGATCCATGTCCTGATGGGCGGCTCGGCGCACAGCTCGGCGTGGCGCAACATTGCGGCGTTGCCCAACGGCATCCTTCATCACGAGCTACACGAAGTGATCGTCGGCGGAACGGTGATCGCAATATTGTTGGTGTGGTCACGGTTGCCCGCCATGGTGCGGATGGTTCCGGGCCCCCTGGTGGCCATCGCCGGAGCCACCGCACTGTCGTTGATGGTGAATCTAGATGTGGAGCGCATCAACCTTTCGGGCAACTTCTTCGAGGCCATCTCGCTGCCCCGGCTGCCCGAGCTGACCCCCGACGGTCAGCCCTGGAGCAATGACATCAGCATCATCGCCGTCGGCGTGTTGACCATCGCCCTGATCGCCAGCGTCGAATCGCTGCTGTGCGCGGTCGGTGTGGACAAGTTGCACCATGGCCCGCGGACCAACTTCAACAGGGAAATGCTCGGGCAGGGCAGCGCCAACGTCCTCTCCGGGCTGCTCGGCGGTCTTCCCGTCATCGGCGTCATCGTGCGCAGTTCGGCCAATGTGGCAGCCGGAGCCCGCACCCGCACCTCAGCGGTGCTGCACGGGGTGTGGATCTTGCTGTTCGCCTCGCTGTTCACCGGCCTGGTGGAACTCATCCCCAAAGCGGCGCTCGCCGGGCTCCTGATTGTGGTCGGCGCCCAGCTCATCCAGCTGGCACACATCCAGATTGCGTGGCGGACCGGCAATTTTGCGATCTACGTCATCACCATCCTGGGCGTCATATTCCTCAACCTGCTCGAGGGCGTGGTCATTGGACTCGGTGTTGCGATCGCCTTCTTGTTGATCAGGGTCATCCGCGCCCCGATCGAGGCCAGGCTGGTGAGCGAAGAGGCGAAGCGCTGGCGGGTCGACATCGATGGCACGTTGAGTTTCCTGCTCTTGCCGCGGCTGACCAACGTGCTCTCCGAGCTGCCAGAGGGCAGCGACATCACGCTGAACCTGAATGCCGACTACATCGACCACTCCGTCTCCGAAGCCATTTCCGACTGGAAGACCGCTCACGAAGCAACCGGCGGCGAAGTCACCATCATCGAGACGTCGCCGGCCAACCTGGTCAGCGCGCACACCAGTCCGCCGAAACGCCACTTCATGTCTCGAGCGCTGCGGGAACCCTGGACATCGAGGCGCGACAGCCATCCCGATGCCGAACCCTCGATTCGGCACGGTGTCGAGGAATACCATCGCAACGGCATCGGCACGCTGCACCACCATGTGCGGGAACTGATGGATCCGGCCAACCCGGACACGGTCTTTCTCACCTGCGCCGACTCCCGGATCCTGCCCGACGTCATCACGGCCAGCAAACCGGGCGACCTGTATATCGTCCGCAACGTCGGCAACCTGGTACCGATCGATCCAACCGAACGCTCGGTGGATGCCGCCCTGGAC
This sequence comes from Mycobacterium pseudoshottsii JCM 15466, assembly GCF_003584745.1. Classification (NCBI taxonomy): domain Bacteria; kingdom Bacillati; phylum Actinomycetota; class Actinomycetes; order Mycobacteriales; family Mycobacteriaceae; genus Mycobacterium; species Mycobacterium pseudoshottsii. The sequence goes on along the minus strand of NZ_AP018410.1, from coordinate 1,571,277 downwards.
TTCGCGGTCAACCAACTCGGTGTGAGTTCGGTTGTCGTATGCGGACACTCGTCGTGCCGGTCAATGCAGGCGTTGCTGGACAACGGCGCGAGTGACGTCGACCGCCCGATGAACCACTGGCTTGAACACGCACACGATAGTTTGGCCGCGTTCCGATACGGTCATCCGGCACGGGCGAGCGCGGCGTCCGTCGGGTTCGGCGAACTCGACCAGCTAGCTGTGGTCAATGTGGCGGTTCAGCTGGAAAGGCTTGCGCACAACCAGGTCTTGGCTCCCGCGATAGCCTCCGGTGCGATACAGATCGTCGGTATGTTCTTCGATTTCTCGACCGTCCACGTACACGAGGTCGACCAACTCGGGATCGTGGCGTCCAACCAGCCTGTCGGAAAACCTTGAGCCGCCGCGCTACTCAGCTTTGCGGAAGCCGAACCACCTGAAGAAAGAACTCGTCGATCTGCCGGACGGCGGTCATGAATTGGTCGAGATCGACCGGCTTGGTGACGTAGGCGTTCGCATGCAGGTTGTAGCTACGCAGAATGTCCTCCTCGGCCGAGGACGTGGTCAGTACCACCACCGGGATACGACAAAGCTCGGAGTCGGACTTGATCTTCTCCAGCAACTGCCGACCGTCGTACTTCGGTAGGTTCAAGTCGAGCAGGATCAGATCGGGCCGGCGCGCCTGCTGGTACTTGCCCCGCTGATAAAGGTAATCCAGCCCCTCCTCGCTATCGTGGGCGACGTGCAGCCGGTTGTTGACCTTGTTGTGCTCGAACGCCTCCCGGGTGATGAGTTCATCCCCGGGATCGTCTTCGATGAGCAGGATGTCAATGGGTCGACCCGGTGCTGTCATTCGGCTATCCCTTCGGCAGGTTCGAGGTGTTCTGGGTCCGCGGTCGCGGGCGCGGCGACGGGCAAGGTGAACTGGAAGCGAGTCCCATCGGTGTACGAGGAGTCAATCCACACCGTGCCGCCGTGGTGCTCGACGATCTTTCGGCACAGCGCAAGGCCCAAACCGGTTCCGCCGTAGGAATCGCAACCATGCAGGCGCTGGAAGATGATGAAGACCTTGTCGGCGAACTCCTGCGCAATGCCGATACCGTTGTCCGACACGCTCAACAGCCACAGGCCCTGGTGATCTCCCGTGCCGAGCTGGCAATCGATGACCACCCGGGGCGGCAGGTCTTCGCGCCGGAATTTGACCGCGTTGCCAATCAGGTTCTGCCACAACATCGTCAGCAGGGTCGGATCTCCAACAACCGGTGGGAAGCCGTGCTCGAGGCGCACGATCTCGGCGTCTGATTCCTCGATGGCCGCGCCGAGATTGGCCACGGCAGCATCGAGGGTCGCGCCGAGTTCGACCTCGACGCTGGTGGCACCCAGCCGGCCGACCCGGGAGAAACTGAGCAGGTCGTTGATCAGGACCTGCATGCGTTTGGCGCCGTCGACCGCGAAGCCGATGTACTCGATGCCGCGTTCGTCGAGCTGATCCGCATAACGCCGCTCCAGTAACTGGCAGAATGCGGCGACCTTGCGCAGCGGCTCCTTCAGATCGTGGGACGCGACGTAGGCGAACTGCTCGAGCTCGGCATTGGACCGTCGCAATTCCTCTGCCTGTTCGTCCAATTGAGCTCGGGCGCAACGTGAGGTGTCGAGCTCTTCGACCATTCGCTGGCGCATGTTCTCGACGTCGATCGCGATACCCCGGATGTCTCTGGGCCAGCGCGGCGCAACGATGCCTTCGCCGAAGTTGCCTTCGGTGACCCGGCGGCAGGCCGCAGCCAGCGCGGCCAGCGGAATGGTGACCGCACGCCTGGTCAGGATTCCCAGTAGCGCTGCCGTCGCGAAGAACAACAGCACCATTGCGGCCAGCACCCGGTCACGCCAGTCGTCCATTCGTTGCAGGCGCTCGGCGGCCTGCGCGCGGGCGGCACCCAGATGCCGGTTTTGGTCCTCGAAAAGGGTTCGTAGCTGGTCGAACTGGGCCTTACCGATCGCGGTTGCCGCGCCGTTGAGCATGACCGGAGCATTCGAGTTGACCTGTGCGATGAGCGGCTCGGCGTAGCTGGCCCGCCACGCGCGCGCCGCCTTCTCGATCGCGTCCAGGTCGGCAAGCAGGTCACCCCGGCGCCCCAGTAGTCGCCGGATATTTTGGGCCGCAGCCTCTTCGGTGCGCCGGCCGTCGTAATAGGGGCTGAGGAACTGGCTGTCGGAGGAAATCACATAGCCTCTGATCCCCGATTCCTGGTCGCGCAAGGCCGACTGCAGCTGGAAAGCCGCGACCCGTGCGGGCTCGATGTTGTCGCCGAGTTCCCGCGATACACCGTCGGTGCGATTGAGCAGGACCGCGCCGGCGACGGTGCCGGCGAGCACCATCACGCCCATGATCGACAGCACCAGGGCTTGCCATCCCCGCACCGTGAGCGCGATACGGCGCCGCGTGCGGGGCCGGATGGGCGGTTCCGGAGTCATGCAGGCGTGCGTTCCACTCGCAGCACCGCTATGTCGTCGGTGAGCCCGCCGAGTGATTGAGCGCGTTGCTGCGCACCGTCGATGAGTGCGTCGACGAACGCCGGACCCGACAAGCCAGCGTGTGAACGGGCCAGCGACAGCAGCCCATGCTCGCCCAGCCGTTCCCGACGGTGCCCCGAATACCCCTCGAAGAGCCCGTCGGTGAGCAGCAGTAGCCCGTGGTCCACCGGCAGCTCCACCTCATGCTGGCACCAGTTGCCCAAATTCAGCCCCAGCGCCGGCCCGGCCGGCGGCTCGAGCCAGTGCACGGTGCCACCGCCGTGCAGCAGCATCCCGGGATGTCCGGCACGGATCACCTGGATGTGAGCGCCGTCGGCCGAGCCGGCGGGCTGGGGCGGAATGGCCAGGCTGAGCACCGTCGCAAAGATCCCCTCGCCGGTGCGTTCGGCGCGCAGCACCCGGTCGAGCTGGCGCATCAGCTCGCCGCCGTGCACGCCGGCCAGCGTCAGGGCCCGAAACGCGATGCGCAGCGCCGCGCCCAGCGCGGCCTCATTGGGGCCGTGCCCCGCGACGTCACCGATCAACACGTGGACCACCCGGTCGGCCGTTTGCACGACGTCATAGAAGTCGCCGCACAGCAACGCGTCTTCGCGGCTGGGCCGGTACCGGGCGACGATGTCGACTCCCGGCGAGTCGAGCAGCAGCGGCGAGGGCAGCAGGCCGCGTTCCAGCAGCGCATTCTCGCGGGCTCGGAGCTGGGTTGCGTGCAGGTCGGCGGCGATCAGCTCGGCACGTTTGCGCTCAATCGCGTACAGCATCGCGCGCCGCAGCATCTCCGGATCGACGCGACCCTTGACCAGATAGTCCTGTGCACCGGCGGCGACCGCCGTCGCGCCGAAGTACTCGTCGTTCAGCCCGGTCAGCACCACCACCGGGACGGTGGCATCGCGGTTGGCGATGCGGTCCAGCGCGTCGATGCCGCTGGCGTCGGGAAGGTTGAGGTCCAACAGCACGCAATCGGGCCGGGCCGCGCTCAATTCGCGCTCGGCGTGAGCCATCGAGCGCGCCCACACCACCTGGATGTCGACGGCCGCGTCCGCGATCAGCTCCTCGACCAGCATTGCGTCGGCCCGATCGTCCTCGACCAGCAGCAGCGACAACGTCTGCCACTGAGCCCGCTGGCCGGTGCTGGGACCAAGCCCCGCAGTCAGATCATGCTCATGTGGTACGCGCACAGGTAACCACGTCCTCTACCTCACACCCCCTGGCCGCGGATAACCCGTTTGCTCGAGTCAGACGAAGGCCGACGATACTCGGCGCGCCAGCTTATTTCGGCCACCTGCCTGCCCACCCGATTGATTGGCGGTGCCGTGACCTTGACTGTACTGGCGGATCGGATGCGATGAAGCGAATCTGCGGTTCGGTACCTCAGCGCAGCAATGCCCGCGACATCACGACGCGCTGAATCTGGTTGGTGCCCTCGTAGATCTGGGTGATCTTGGCGTCGCGCATCATCCGCTCGACCGGGAAGTCAACCGTGTATCCGGCGCCACCGAACAGCTGCACCGCGTCGGTGGTGACCTCCATCGCCACGTCGGAGGCCAGGCACTTCGACGCGGCGGAGATGAATCCGAGGTTGGATTCGCCACGCTCGGCGCGCGCGGCGGCGGAGTAGACCATCAGCCGCGCGGACTCCACCTTCATCGCCATGTCGGCGAGCATGAACTGCACCGCCTGAAAATCGCTGATCGACTTCCCAAACTGCTTGCGGTCCTTGGTGTAGGCGATTGCGGCATCCAGGGCGCCCTGAGCGATGCCCACCGCTTGGGCACCGATGGTCGGGCGGGTGTGGTCCAGCGTCGCCAGGGCGGTCTTGAAGCCGGTGCCGGGCTCCCCGATCATCCGGTCGCCGGGAACCCGACAGTTCTCGAAGTACAACTCCGTGGTCGGTGAGCCCTTGATCCCCAGCTTGCGCTCCTTGGGGCCCACGACGAAGCCTTCGTCGTCCTTGTGCACCATGAACGCCGATATCCCGTTGGCACCTTTTTCGGGGTCGGTCACGGCCATCACCGTGTACCAGGAGGACTTGCCGCCGTTGGTGATCCAGCACTTGGTGCCGTTGAGAATCCAGTCGTCACCGTCGGCCTTGGCCCGGGTGCGCATCGCTCCGGCGTCCGAACCGGCCTCGCGCTCGCTGAGCGCGTAGGAGGCCATCGCGGCGCCATCGGCGAGCGACGGCAACACCTGCTTCTTCAGATCGTCGGAACCGCGCAGGATCAGGCCCATGGTGCCCAACTTGTTGACCGCCGGGATCAACGAGGCTGAGGCGTCGACGCGAGCGACCTCCTCGATGACGATGCAGGCCGCCACCGAGTCGGCCCCCTGGCCGCCGTACTCCTCGGGGACGTGCACCGCATTGAACCCGGAAGCGTTGAGCGCATCAAGGGCCTCCTGCGGAAACCGGGAATTCTCATCCACGTCCGCGGCGTGCGGCGCGATCTCCTTTTCCGCCAGCGCGCGTATCGCCGCCCGCAACTCCTGGTGTTCCTCCGGAAGCTGGAACAAATCAAAAGACGGGTTTCCGGCCCAACCAGCCATCTTGCGAGCCCTCCTAGTCGGCTTCTAGTCGCGGGTTAACTTACCCGCAAGTTTCTGAAGTTCCGCATCCTTGGCCTGCAAGGTCTGCGCCAGCTGGTCTTGGAAAGCGGCGATCCGCGCGCGCAGCGCAGGATCGGATGATCCCAGCATCCGCACCGCCAGCAGGCCGGCATTGCGGGCGCCTCCGATGGACACGGTAGCCACCGGCACCCCGGCCGGCATCTGAACGATCGACAACAGCGAGTCCAGTCCGTCGAGGCGGGCCAGCGGCACCGGCACCCCGATCACCGGCAGCGGGGTGGCCGAGGCCACCATTCCGGGTAGGTGCGCGGCTCCGCCGGCGCCGGCGATGATCACCTCGATGCCACGACCGGCCGCGTCGCGCGCGTAGTCGAACATCACCTGCGGGGTGCGATGCGCCGAGACCACGCGCACCTCCATCGCGATGTCGAATTCGGCCAGCGCCTTGGCGGCGTCAGCCATTACCGACCAGTCACTGTCGCTGCCCATGATCACCGCGACCCGGGGCTGTTCAGCCATGGGGATCCCATCCGTCCGTCCACTGTCCGTGTGACAACCAGTGTGCCGCCAGCTCGGCCCGCTCTCGCAGCCCGGCAACGGCCGCCGGGTCGAAACCGAGGAAATTGATATGTCCCACCTTGCGGCCGGGACGCTCGTCCTTGCCGTAGAGGTGCACCCGGGCATCGGGCATCCGGGCGAAAAGGTGGTGCAGGCGCTCGTCCAGGCTCATCGCCGGTTGCGCGGCCGCCCCCAACACGTTGGTCATCACGGTCACCGGCGCGATCGCCTCGGTATCGCCGAGCGGGTAGTCCAACACCGCGCGTAAGTGCTGCTCGAACTGGCTGGTGCGCGATCCGTCCATGGTCCAGTGCCCGGAATTGTGCGGCCGCATCGCGAGCTCGTTGACCACCAAAGCGCCGTCGGTGGTCTCGAAGAGTTCCACGGCGAGCACCCCGACCACGCCCAGTTCGGCGGCCAACCGCAGCGCCAGCTGTTGCGCATCGGCGCCAGCTTGCGCGGACAGCGCCGGCGCGGGCGCGATCACCGCGACGCAGATGCCGTCCTGCTGCACCGTCTCGACCACCGGCCACGCCGCCCCCTGACCGAACGGCGAGCGTGCCACCAGCGCCGAGAGCTCTCGACGCAACTGGACCCGCTCCTCGACCAGCACCGGAACACCCCCGGCCAGGTAGCCGCTGGCGATGTCGCGGGCATCGGCCAGATCGCGCGCCATCTGCACACCGCGGCCGTCGTAACCGCCCCGGACCGCCTTGACCACCAGCGGCGCGTCCAGCTCGCGGGCAAACGCGTCCAGCTCACCGAGTTCCTCGAGCTGGTGGATGCCCAGGTAGCGCGGCACCGGGACGTCGAGTGCCTGCAGCCGCCGGCGCATCACCAGCTTGTCCTGCGCATGCACCAGAGCCTGTGGCGGCGGCACCAGCACGACTCCCTCGGCCACCAGCTTGTCCAGCAGCTCGGCGGGAACGTGCTCGTGGTCGAAGGTCACCACGTCGGCTCCGGCCGCGATGCGGCGCAGGTCGTCCAGATCGGTGTGCGATCCGATCACCACATTGGGTGTCACCTGCGCCGCCGGGTCATCGGCGGAGTTAACCAACACACGCAGGTTCTGACCCAGGGCGATAGCGGCCTGATGGGTCATCCGGGCGAGCTGGCCACCACCGACCATGGCAACCTGGGGGGTGCGAGAACTTGGCACGGCCATCATGGTGTCATGGCCCATGACCGGCGTGTTTGGCGGCTGCAACACCAAATCGTTATGTATCATTTTGCGTCTATGTTCGTGTCAATCCGTACACTGACTTGTTGTGTCCTTTGCCGATGCCACAATCGCGCGCCTTCCCAGGGTGGTTCAGCCCTTTGCGCAGCGTCATCATGAACTGATCAAATTTGCCATCGTCGGCGGCACTACTTTTATCATCGACTCGGCAATTTTCTACACGCTGAAGTTGACGATTCTGGAACCCAAGCCGGTGACGGCCAAGGTGATCGCCGGAATCGTCGCTGTCATCGCGTCCTATGTGCTCAACCGGGAATGGAGCTTCCGCGACCGTGGCGGCCGGGAGCGCCACCACGAGGCGCTGCTGTTCTTCGCGTTCAGCGGCGTGGGTGTGCTGCTGAGCATGGCCCCGCTGTGGTTCTCCAGCTATGTCTTGCAGTTACGGGTGCCGATGGTCTCGCTGACCGTGGAGAACCTGGCCGACTTTGTCTCGGCCTACATCATCGGAAATCTGCTGCAGATGGCCTTCCGGTTCTGGGCGTTCCGCCGCTGGGTGTTCCCCGACGAGTTCGCACGCAACCCGGACAAGGCGCTGGAGTCGGCACTGACCGCGGGCGGTATCGCCGAAGTCTTCGAAGACGAGATCGAGGGCGGCAACGTCACCCTGCTGCGCTCCTGGCGCAACAAGTCCGCCAGGGCCAACCGCTCAGATGCGCGATCGGCCGCTCAGCTGGGGGCTTCCTCGGAGCCCAGGGTGTCGAAAACCTCGTGATAGAGCAGCGCGTGCACTTCTCGCAGGCGCGGAATGTTGTAGAACTCCAACGGATCCTGTGACGCCGATTCGATAATCAGCGTCCCGGTGCGAAGCATTCGCTCGAATATCCGGTCCCGGAATTCCACGCTGTTGATCCGGGCCAACGGGATGTCGATCCCGCTGCGGGTCAGCACGCCCTGGCGATACATCACCCGGCGGTTGGTGACCACGAAATGTGTGGTCAGCCAGCTCAGGAACGGCCATAGTGTGAGCCAGCCGACAATCACCAGCCAGATCCCCCAGATGACGCCATGGATGATGTTCTTGGCCAGCTGCTGCCATTGCGTCGAGTTGACGAACCCCGAACCCAGCGCGGCCAGCCCGGTGATCAGGATCAACACCACGACCGGCCAGACCAGCCGGGTCCAGTGCGGGTGACGATGCAGGACGACCTGCTCGCCTGCGGCCATGGCATTGTCCGGATAGCCCATGGTGGCGACCCTATCCCCCGTTGGCTGCTGTTTGCTGAAGTTGGACGGATGGCCGCGCCGCACTAGCGCAGATGCACCACGTCACCCGCGGCGACCACGACCGTCTCGCCGGACTTGCCCGCCTCGTCGGGCGTAGTCTGCAGGCGCAATCGCCCCTGCTCATCAATGTCGCGGGCGATCCCGACGATCTCGCGCCCGCCGGGGAGTTGCGCACGCACGCGCGAACCGATGGTCAGACTGCGGGCCCGGTAGTCCGCCAATAGCCGCGCGTGAGCGCGTCTGAACTCATCGATCCGCGCCGCAAGCTCGCGCAACAGCCGGGCAGCCAGTTCGTTGCGATCCGGTGCCGGCACCCCGAGGTCCAGCAGCGAGGTCGCTGCGGGCCCCGCAATTTCGTCGGGCGCCTGGGTGACATTGAGCCCGATGCCGATCACCGCGTAGGGCATCGCCACCTCGGCGAGAATGCCCGCCAGCTTGCCCAGCGATCCGGGCAGACCGGCCAGCACATCGTTGGGCCACTTCAAACCCGCTTGCGCCGCCGTGCCGTCAAGCAACGGGGTCACCGTGTCCACCACGGCCAACCCGGTGGCCAGCGACAGCCAGCCCCAGGTGGCGGTGGGGACGCCGTCCACCCGCACCCCGACCGACATGGTGATCTGCGCTCGCGCCGTGGCCGACCAGCCGCGCCCCAGCCGCCCCCGTCCGGCCGTCTGGTGTTCGGCGATCAGCACCGCCCCTTCGATATCGGCCCCGGCAGCGGCCCGGGCCAGCAGATCGGCGTTGGTGGAGCCGGTCTCATCGACGACGTCGAGCTGGCGCCATCCCGAGTCGATCGCCTCACTACGCAGCTTGCTGGCGTCCAACGGCAACCTGAGCTGATCGCGGTCCGTCACGGCACAAGCCTAGAGAACGCCGGGCCGGCCGTGGGAGATCAATTGTCGGACGGTTCGCCGCGGCGCACATCGGCAATCCCCGCGCGACCGTCGGGTGCTCAGGCACGCCCGGGCCAACCGATGCGGGTGCGGCCGATACCATCAACTCCCATGACCAGCGTTACCGACCACACTGCTGAGCCCGCTGCCGAGCACGCCATCGATATCCACACCACCGCGGGCAAGCTCGCAGAGCTACACAAGCGCCGCGCCGAGTCGCTGCATCCGGTCGGCGAGGGCGCCATCGAGAAGGTGCACGCCAAAGGCAAGCTGACCGCACGCGAACGGATCTATGCGCTGCTCGACGAGGACTCGTTCGTGGAGCTGGACGCGCTGGCAAAGCACCGCAGCACCAACTTCGGCCTGGAGAGCAACCGCCCGGTCGGCGACGGTGTGGTCACCGGCTACGGCACCATCGACGGCCGCGACGTGTGCATCTTCAGCCAGGACGCCACCGTGTTCGGCGGCAGCCTGGGTGAGGTGTACGGCGAGAAGATCGTCAAGGTTCAGGAATTGGCGGTCAAGACCGGACGACCGTTGATCGGCATCAATGACGGCGCCGGCGCGCGCATCCAGGAAGGTGTCGTCTCCCTGGGCCTGTACAGCCGGATCTTCCGCAACAACATCCTGGCCTCGGGCGTCATCCCGCAGATCTCGCTGATCATGGGAGCCGCCGCGGGCGGGCACGTCTACTCCCCGGCACTGACCGACTTCGTGGTCATGGTCGACCAGACCAGTCAGATGTTCATCACCGGACCCGACGTCATCAAGACCGTCACCGGCGAGTACGTCACCATGGAGGAGCTCGGCGGTGCCCACACCCACATGGTCAAGTCGGGTACCGCCCACTATGTCGCGTCCGGCGAGCAGGACGCCTTCGAATATGTGCGCGAGCTGCTGAGCTATCTGCCGCCCAACAACGCCACCGACGCACCGCGCTACCCCGCTCCCGCCCCCGAGGGGCCCATCGAGGAGAACCTCACCGACGAGGACCTGGAGCTGGACACGCTGATCCCGGACTCGCCCAACCAGCCCTACGACATGCATGAGGTCATTACCCGGATCCTCGATGAGGACGAGTTCCTCGAGATCCAGGCCGGCTATGCGCAGAACATCGTGGTCGGGTTCGGGCGCATCGAGGGCCGGCCGGTGGGCATCGTCGCCAACCAGCCGACCCACTTCGCCGGCTGCCTGGACATCGATGCCTCCGAGAAAGCGGCCCGCTTCGTGCGGACCTGCGACTGCTTCAACATCCCGATCGTGATGCTGGTGGACGTTCCGGGCTTCCTGCCCGGAACCGGCCAGGAGTACAACGGCATCATCCGCCGCGGCGCCAAGCTGCTCTACGCCTACGGCGAGGCCACCGTCCCGAAGGTCACCGTCATCACCCGCAAGGCCTACGGCGGCGCGTACTGCGTGATGGGTTCCAAAGACATGGGCTGCGACGTCAACCTGGCCTGGCCGACAGCGCAGATCGCGGTGATGGGCGCGTCCGGGGCGGTCGGCTTCGTGTATCGCCAGCAGCTCAAGGAAGCGGCCGAGGCCGGCAAGGATGTCGACGCGCTCCTGCTGCAGCTGCAGCAGGAGTACGAGGACACCCTGGTCAATCCCTACATCGCCGCCGAACGCGGGTACGTCGACGCGGTGATCCCGCCGTCGTACACCCGCGGGTACATCGGAACCGCGTTGCGTCTGCTGGAACGCAAGATCGCCCAGCAGCCCCCCAAGAAGCATGGGAACATCCCCCTGTGAGCGACGTGAACAACGGCAACCAGCCGATCGATCAACAGCCCGAGACCAGCGACGCCACCGAGGCCAGCGAGGGCGGCGAGGGTACGGTGACCGCGCCGGCGCATGACCCGCTGGAACCGCACATCCACGTGCTCAAGGGAGCGCCGACCGAACAGGAGCTCGCGGCGCTGGTCGCGGTGCTGGGCAGCCTGCGCAGCGCAGCCCCGGCCGCAGCGCCCGAGCCATCCCGGTGGGGGTTGCCGGTAGACAGATTGCGCTACCCCGTCTTCAGTTGGCAGCGCATCACGTTGCAGGAAATGACGCACATGCGGCGATGACCCGACTGGTACTGGGCTCGGCCTCATCGGGTCGGCTCAAGGTGCTTCAGCAGGCTGGCGTTGATCCGCTGGTGGTGGTCTCCGGAGTCGACGAGGACGCCATCATGGCCGGGCTGGGTCCGGCCGCAACACCGGCGGATGTGGTGCGTGTGCTGGCACGCGCAAAGGCCGAACAGGTAGCAACCACCCTGACCGGGCAGCAGGCTTCCGTCGCCGCGGACTGCCTTGTCATCGGCTGCGATTCGATGCTCTACATTGACGGCCGGCTGTGCGGAAAGCCCGAGACCGTCGACGACGCCCGGCAATTGTGGCGCTCGATGGCCGGTCGCTGCGGGCACCTGTACACCGGGCACAGCGTCGTACGGTTGACCGAGCAACGCGTCACGCACCGCGACGACGAGACCTCGACCACCACGGTCCACTTCGCGGCCCCCTCGGACGACGACCTGGAGGCCTATCTGGCCACCGGGGAGTCGTTGAAGGTGGCCGGCGGGTTCACCCTGGACGGCTTGGGCGGCTGGTTCATCACCGGCGTCGAGGGCGATCCGTCCGCCGTGGTGGGAATTGGGCTGCCGCTGACGCGGGACCTGATCAGCCGCGCCGGTATATCCATAGCCGCACTTTGGGCGTCGAATCCGCTCCCCTGATGCTGCTTGACCTGATAGTGCGATGGGTAGGCTGACACCGTGCCGTTGCCCCCAGACCCAAATCCCACCCTGTCGGCCTACGCCCACCCCGAACGCCTGGTGACCGCCGACTGGCTGTCCGCACACATGGGCGTTCCCGGCCTGGCAATCGTGGAGTCCGACGAAGATGTCCTGCTCTACGACATCGGCCACATCCCGGGCGCCGTCAAGATCGACTAGCATACCGACCTCAACGATCCGCGCGTGCGCGACTACATCAACGGTGCGCAATTTGCCGAGTTGATGGACCGCAAGGGCATCAGCCGCGATGACACCGTGGTGATCTACGGCGACAAGAGCAACTGGTGGGCGGCCTACGCCCTGTGGGTGTTCACCCTGTTCGGCCACCCCGACGTGCGCTTGCTCAACGGGGGCCGCGACCTGTGGATCGCAGAGGGCCGGGACACCTCGCTGACCGTGCCCGCCAAGACCTCCGCGGGCTATCCGATCGTGGAGCGAAACGACGCCCCCATCCGGGCCTACAAGGACGACGTGCTGGCCACATTGGGCACCCAGCCGCTGATCGACGTGCGCTCCCCCGACGAGTACACCGGCAAGCGCACGCATATGCCCGACTACCCGGAGGAAGGCGTGTTGCGGGGCGGCCACATCCCCACGCGCAGTCCATTCCGTGGGCCAAGGCGGTCGACGAGAGCGGGCGGTTCCGCGGCCGCGCCGAGCTCGACGAGCTTTACGGCTTCCTGGACCCCGATGACAAGACCATCGTGTACTGCCGCATCGGCGAGCGCTCCAGCCACACCTGGTTCGTGCTCACCCATCTGTTGGGCAAGCCCGGGGTGCGCAACTACGACGGATCCTGGACCGAGTGGGGCAATACCGTGCGGGTGCCGATCGTCGGGGGCGAGAGCCCCGGATCCGCCGATGGACTTGCGTCGCCGCGATGAGCATGCCCGCTCCGCTGGCGGAGGTGGTGTCCGACTTTGGCGAAGTCCAGGGCCAGGACAAGCTCGCCTTGCTGTTGGAATTCGCCAACGAGCTACCGCCGCTGCCGTCCGACCTCGCCGAGGCCGCCATGGAGCCCGTGCCCGAGTGCCAGTCCCCCCTGTTCCTGCATGTCGACGCGCAAGACCCGGACCGGGTGCGGCTGTACTTCAGCGCCCCGGCGCAGGCGCCGACCACCCGTGGCTTTGCCGCGATCCTGGCCGCCGGCCTCGACGAGCAACCCGCATCCGAGATCTTGGCCGTGCCTGAGGACTTCTACAGCGAACTGGGCCTGGCGGATCTGATCAGCCCGTTACGGCTGCGCGGGATGTCGGCGATGCTCGCCCGAATCAAGCGGCGGCTGCGCGAGACCTTGTGAAAGGGGAACCGCGTGACCGAGCTTCCGGCGCGCCGCTTAAACTTCCCCGGACAAGACTTGTAAGAAATTCTCTTAAAGACGAAGAGACTTCCAGCCCTACAGGAGGCGCAGTGGCCAGTCACGCCAGCTCCAGGATCTCCAAGGTTCTCGTGGCCAATCGCGGCGAGATCGCAGTCCGAGTGATCCGGGCGGCCCGGGACGCGGGCCTGGCCAGCGTGGCGGTCTACGCCGAACCCGACGCCGAGGCCCCGCACGTCAGCCTGGCTGACGAGGCGTTCGCCCTGGGCGGCCAGACTTCCGCCGAGTCCTACCTGGACTTTGAGAAGCTCCTCGACGCGGCGGCGAAGTCCGGAGCCAACGCGATCCACCCCGGCTACGGCTTCCTGTCGGAGAACGCCGACTTCGCCCAGGCCGTGATCGACGCCGGCCTGATCTGGATCGGTCCCAGCCCGCAGTCCATCCGCGACCTCGGCGACAAGGTCACCGCCCGCCACATCGCCGCCCGCGCCAAGGCGCCCCTGGTGCCCGGCACTCCCGACCCGGTCAAGAACGCCGAAGAAGTGGTCGCCTTCGCCCAGGAGTACGGGCTGCCGATCGCCATCAAGGCGGCCTTCGGTGGCGGCGGGCGCGGCATGAAGGTCGCCCGCACCATGGAAGAGATTCCCGAGCTCTACGAGTCGGCGGTGCGCGAGGCCACCGCGGCATTCGGCCGCGGCGAGTGCTTTGTCGAGCGCTACCTGGACAAGCCGCGCCACGTCGAGGCGCAGGTGATCGCCGACCAGCACGGCAACGTCGTGGTCGCCGGTACCCGCGACTGCTCGCTGCAGCGCCGCTACCAGAAGCTGGTCGAAGAGGCTCCGGCGCCGTTCCTCTCCGACGCCCAGCGCAAGGAGATCCACGAGTCGGCCAAGCGGATCTGCAAAGAGGCCCACTACTACGGCGCCGGCACGGTCGAATACCTGGTCGGCCAGGACGGCCTGATCTCCTTCCTGGAGGTCAACACCCGTCTTCAGGTCGAACACCCGGTCACCGAGGAGACCGCGGGGATCGACCTGGTCCGCGAGCAGTTCCGCATCGCCAACGGCGAGAAGCTGGACCTGACCGAAGACCCCACCCCGCGGGGACACGCAATCGAGTTCCGGATCAACGGCGAGGACGCCGGCCGCGGCTTCCTACCGGCTCCCGGTCCGGTCACCAAGTTCCACCCGCCGGCCGGTCCTGGCGTGCGGATGGACTCCGGCGTGGAGACCGGCTCGGTGATCGGCGGCCAATTCGACTCGATGCTGGCCAAGCTGATCGTGTACGGCGCCAACCGCACCGAGGCGCTGAAGCGAGCTCGACGCGCTCTGGCCGAGTTCCAGGTCGAGGGCCTGGCCACCGTCATCCCGTTCCACCGCGCGGTGGTCTCCGACCCGGCATTCATCGGCGACGAGCACGGTTTCTCGGTGCACACGCGCTGGATCGAGACGGAATGGAACAACACGATCGAACCGTTCACCGCCGGTGAACCGCTCGACGACGAAGACTTCCGCCCACGCCAAACCGTGGTCGTCGAAATCGATGGTCGCCGGGTCGAGGTCTCGCTGCCCGCCGATCTGGCGATGTCCAACGGCTCCGGCGCCGATGCGGGTGTCATCCGGCGCAAGCCCAAGCCGCGCAAGCGCGGTGCCCACACCGGTGCCGCCGCCTCCGGCGACGCCGTGACTGCGCCGATGCAGGGCACCGTGGTGAAGGTGGCGGTCGAAGAAGGCCAGGAGGTCGTCGTCGGCGAGCTCGTCGTGGTCCTCGAGGCGATGAAGATGGAGAACCCGGTCACCGCTCACAAAGACGGTGTCATCACCGGGCTTGCGGTCGAGGCCGGCGCGGCCATCACCCAGGGAACGGTGCTCGCCGAGATCAAGTAGGGCCGCCCCCGGCCACAGATTTCACCCGGTGCCCGCCGGCGTCAGCGTCGACGCCAGCGAATGCACGGTGGCACCGTCGAGGAGTTCGGCAAGGGGCGGATCGCACTTGAATTCGGTGGCGATGTGCTCACCGATGACCAAAGCGTCGATGGAGTCGCCGCCGCAATCGCGCACCGAATCCGTACCGACCACGGGATGGCCCAGAACCCGCTCCCAGATCCGCTCCAGCTGCCTGCGGGTGACTTCCTGGGGGTTGGCCGCCACGTGTGGCGCCACCAGACCCGTCGGGCGAAGGAAGTTCAACTCCGTCTCGTGCCGAAACACCGGAAGTCGAGCTGATCCACCATCGGCGATGGCTTCGATGGCATCCAGATAGGCGGCGACAATCGCGTCGAACTGTTCGTCGGAAACCAGCCGCGGATCGTATTCGATGCCGATGCCGAGGGCACCGTACTCGCGGGCGAATATGGTGACCAACGGCAGATTGGTGTGGGCGATCATCTTGCGCCGCAAGGTTCTCGAATCCCTGGCACCCGCGGAAACCGGTGTGCGCTCACTGGCACCGGCCTTGTCGAAGCTGACGAAGTTAAACGCCGTCTCGAACAATCCGCCGATGCCGATGTCACGCCGGATTGCCCGCAACGGCACCCGACGATGCGGCAACAGGTCGCGCTCGGCGGCGAACGCCTGGTCGACCAGCCCGGCGTAGTCCGGTGCCGTCATCTTGATCCGCAACGGGACCGTGTTCAAGAACATCCCCAGGGCGCTGGCCGAGTCGTCGGTTTCGGGCCTGCCGTTGACGACAACCCCGCTCAGGACGTCGTCGGTGGCGCCGAGACGGCCGTTGACCGCCAGGTGGGCGGCCAGCAGCGTGCTTTTCAGCGGTACGTGTCGACTGCGAGCCATCCGCACCAGGCCCGCCTCGATGCGCTCGGGCAGCTCGATCCACCGGAACTTGGGGCGGACGTGCTGCAGGCGGTCACCCGCGAAGCGCAGCGTTTGGAAGCCCTGTAGCCGATCGAGCCAGAAGGCCCTCGACGGGCTGGCCTCGGCTTCGCTCTCGAGCATGACAAATTCCCGAAAATGGTTCTGCAGCCGCGGTCGGGCCGGGGGCGCGCCGGTGGTCCGCAATGCGTCGTAGCTGACGAGCAGGTCACGCTGAAGTTCGGCCACGCTCCACCCATCCAGAAGCGCATGGTGGACCGTCAGCCCCAGTTCGAAGCGTTCGCCATCGCGCACGTGGATCACCACCCCGAACGGAGTCTGGGTTTGCCACTGCATGGCCGCACTCGATTCGGCTTCCATCCAGGCCGCCACGGTGGCCTCCTGTTCGGCGGCGCTCTGCCCGGACAGGTCGATCACCGTCAGTGGGGTGCACGCCTCTTCACGCACCACCTGTAGCGGTCGCGAATAGCCGGACAGATCAAAGGTCGTCCGCAGGATCGGGTGCCGGGCGGTGACCACGTCGACGGCGGCGCGGAACGCGATCTCGTCCCACGGGGCGTCTACCAGATAGCTGAACACGTCGTGATAGATGCACGGCCCATCGACTCGGCTGTGCAGCAGCATCCCGGCCTGTAGGGCGGCCAGGGGGTAGGCATCCTCCACACCCGGCGGCAGATCGCTGGGTTGCGGACCCTCGACCATCGGCGTTCGCGGCTCCGATTGCAGCGCCGCACCGGCCGAACCGGTGCGGATCATGCCGGCCGCGAGTTGCTCGGGCGTCTGGCACTGGAAGAGATCTTGAACCTCCACCGCCAGCCCCAACGCTCTGGCCTTCGCCGAGAGCTGCACCGCGTGCATCGAGTCGCCGCCGATATCGAAGAAGTTGTCGTCAGCACCGACCGAGGGAAGTCCCAGGACCTCGGCGAACACCTGCCGGATCTGGTCAACCGTCGAGGCGGCGAGATTCCGGGTGGAGTCGGTGGTCTCACTCGGCGTTGCGCTGGGCGCCCCGGCCGCCACCATCGGTGCCGGCAACGCCCGCTGATCGATCTTGCCGTTCGCGGTCAGTGGCAGGGATTCGACGGTGACGATCGCTGACGGGAGCATGTAGCCGGGAAGGCGGGCGGCCAACTTCTGGCGGCTGGAACTGATCGGCAGTTGCTCGCCGGTCGAGGTCACCACGTAGGCCACCAACCGGGGTTTGTCGTCGTCGTGGCGCACCATCGCATGACAGGCCACCACCTCTTCCAGCCCCGAGACGGCGTTTTCGACCTCTCCGAGCTCGATCCGAAAACCGTGCAATTGGACTTGGTGATCGAGGCGGCCGAAGTACTCGATCTCGCCCGACGGCAGTCGCCGTCCGACGTCGCCGCTTCGGTACAGCCGCTCCCGAGGGCGAAACGGGTGTGGGACAAAGCGTTGACCGGTCAGTTCCGGCTGCCCCAGGTAGCCCTTTGCCAGCCCGGGACCGGCCACGCAGATCTCGCCGCGCACACCGAGCGGGACCAGGTTGCCGGCAGCGTCGGTGAGCAGGCACTCGAGGTCGGGTATCGGGCGTCCGATCCGCGAACCCCGCCCGCCCAGCACATCCTCGCGGCGCAATCGACGAAACGTCACATGCACCGTCGTCTCGGTGATGCCGTACATGTTGATCAGGTCGGGATGGGAATCGCCGTGTGCCTCGATCCAGGGGATCAGGTCCGAGGACGTCAGCCTTTCGCCGCCAAAGATCACGTAGCGCAAATACAGCGGTGTGTCGGCCTCGGCGTCAGCGTCGCGCAGCAGTCGAAACGCGGACGGCGTCTGGTTGAGTACGGTGATCCGCTCACGTGACAGCAATTCGCGAAACGCGCGCGGGGTCCGGGTCTCCAGATAGGGCACCATCACCACGCATCCGCCGTACAGAAGCGGTCCCCACAGCTCCCAAACCGAGAAGTCGAAGGCGATGGAGTGGAACATCGTCCAACGGTCCGCGCTGGTGAACTCGAAGAGCCCCTCGGTCGCGCTGAACAGCCGCATCACATTGGCGTGGGTAACCTCGACACCCTTGGGGCGGCCGGTCGAGCCCGAGGTGTAGATGACATAGGCGACGTCGTCGTCGTTCACCTCGATGTCGACCCCGGTCCCGGGCTGGTCGGAGAGGTCCAGCGCATCCAGCTGCAGGATCGGCGCGTCATGGTCGGCCACCACGTGTTGAAGCGCGGTCTCGGTGAGGATTGCCGTCGGGGCGCAGTCGCACAGCACGAGTTCGGCTCGTTGCGGTGGCCAGCTCGGGTCCAGCGGCACATAGGCGGCGCCGGTCTTGATGATGGCCAGTACCGCAATGGGTATCAGCGGGGTGCGTTCGAGCAGCATCGCGACCTTGTCACCGGGGCGCACGCCACCGGCGATCAGTAACCTGGCCAGCCGGTTCGACTCGGCGTCCAGCTGGGCATAGGTCAGCCCACGCCCCAGGAACCGGACGGCTTCGGCGTCCGGATCAACTCGCACCCGGTCCTCGAACCATCGGTGCAGCGCAGGGTGTGCGGGCCGAATCTCGCGGCGTCCATCCAGAGCCCGCAACTGGTCGGTCTCGCCCTGGGTGAGCATGGAGAACTCGGCCAACGTGGCGTCGGGTTGGGTGAGACCCGCGGCCAGCAGTGTCACCAGATGAGCGGCCATCCGCGCGATGCTCTGTGCGTCCCACAACGCATCGCGGTATTCGAACACCAGCCGCAATGCGGTCCCATCGGACTGCAAGGACAGCGAAAGCCAGAACAGCGAACGGCCGGGGTCGTGTGGCACCGGGGTGACGTCGAGCCCGTCCAGCGTCGGCCGATAGGAGCCGGGGACCTCCGGAACGAACGCCGCCTCGATCAGCGACGCGGCCTTGTCCCGCGCCGCGAACCGCTCCCGCAGCTCTTCGAAGGGCACGTCGGCGTGGGCCGTCGTCGCGGCCAGCCGCTCGGCGGTCGCGGTCGTCAGCGACCGCAAGGTGAGCGCCGGCGAGAAATCCGCGCGCACCGGCAGGAGGTTTGCGAAATATCCGATCGCGGCCTCGGACACCCCGGCGGGGCGGGCCGGGAACGGCAGCCCAACCAGCAACGCGTCTTGCTGGGAGTAGCGGTGCAGCAGGTACTGCCACATCGCCAGCACCACCGTGGACCGCTGCACCTGGATCTGCGCCGCGAACCGGTCCAGCCGCTCGAGCACATCATCGGGCAGCGGCGATTCGAACCTGGCCCCGGAAAACGACGCCACCGACGGCGCCGGGAAATCAGTGGGAAGCTCCAGGCGACCCGGGAGGCCGGAGAGCATCTCGTCCCAGAACGGCAGGTCGGTTTCCTCCAGCCGATGGCGGGGTTGGGCGGACTCGGCCAGGGCCAGCTGCCCCATGGTCGGCGCGACGGGGGGTTCATCATCGAGCGGCCCGTCGCCCAGGGCGCCGTAGAGCCGGGACAGTTCGGCCAAGATCGTCGCCCCGGCCCAATCATCGGCAACGATTTGGTGGTAGTTGAGTCCGAGCACCACCCGGTCGTCGGCCAGCCGAAGAATGAGCGCACGCAGCGGAGAGTCGGTGGTGATGTCGATCGGTCTGGCGGCATCCGCGCAGACCAGCTCTCGCAGTAGCGATTCCTGATCGCTTGGGTCATGGCCGCGCAGATCGCGGACTTGCACCGGCTCGGCGTCCCCGATTATCTGGACCGGCCCGGTCGCGCGTTCGGGGAATCTGGTCCGCAGCACGGGGTGGCGCTGTGCAAGGAGCTCCAGGGCGTCGTGCAACCGCTCGACGTCAACCTTGCCGCGCAGGTCGAAATACCGCTGCGCACACAGTTCCGGGCCACCCGCGTTCCTCCGGTCGAGCAGCCAGATCCGCAGCTGGGCATGGGTCAGCGGGGCTGGGGTGACCGCAACGAAGGCCCCACCGCCCACGGCGTAGTCCTCGATGCGGCATTCGGGTGTTCGGGTGAGCGAACCGATGGTCGCGACCAGCTCGGCCGCCAGCCGTTCGGCCGTGGCCGCTTTGAACAGCTCGCGGTCGTATTCCAGGAAACCGCCCAGCGTGTTCCCGTCGTCGGCAAACGACGCCACCAAGTCGAATTTGGCCGACCCCGGGTCGACCGCCACGTGACTGACCTCGGCACCCTCGATGCGCACCGGGGCGATATCGCCGTCGAACAACGTGACCACGGCCTGGAAGATCGGGTTGCGGGTACCAGCGCGCTCCGCGCGGACCACATTGACGATGTCGGGGAATGCCAAAGCACTGTGGTCGACCATGGCTTGGACCTCATCGCGGGCGCGGACGACCAGGTCGGCGAACGTGGGGTTGTCGCGCAGCCGGCAGCGCAACGGCAGGGTGCTGGCGAAGTTGCCGATCACGTTCTCGATGCCGGAATGCTCACGCCCGGCGGTCACGCCGCCGATCACGATGTCGCGCTGGCGGCCACGGCTGGCGATCCACGCCATGAAGGCCGCGACCAGCACGCTGTACGGGGTCGCGCCATGCTCGCGAGCCAGTGCTCGCACCGCCGCCCGGTCGTCGTCGTCGATCACGATCGGCACTCGCGCCCCGCGGAAGCTACCCCGCAGCGGGCGCGGGAAATCCCTGGGCAGATCGATCGCCGGCGGCGCATCGCGCAGATGCTCACTCCAATAGCCCTCCAGCGCCGCGCGGTCGCCGGAGGTGATTTGCCCGGCCACCCAGTGGTGGTAGTCGATTGGTTGCAGGCTTAGCTGGAGCAGCCGCGCTGCCCTACCCGGCGCCGCGTAGGCCTTGCTCAGCTCGGCGTTGAGCAGTCCGGCGGCCGACCACCCGTCGGCGGCGATGTGGTGCACGCTCCAGGCCAGGTAGTGGTCATCGGCGCCGAGCGCGATGAGCAGCACTCGGATGGGTAGATCCTTTTGCAGGTCGAATGGGCGCGCCCCCAGTTCGGCGATGAGCTCGTGGGCGCGGGCATCGCCGTCGTCTTGGCCGCCGCCGCAAAGGTCGGCATGTTCGATCGGCGCGGCGCCGCCGGGTGCCAGCACAACCTGGACCGGCTGCCCCTGCTGATAGGGGAAGATCGTCCGCAGCGCCTCGTGCCGCCCGAGCACCGCGGCGAACGCGGCTTCCAAGCGTCGAGTGTCCACCTCGCCACGAATGTGCACGGCCTCGACGATGTTGTAGGCCGACATCGTCGGTGCCAGCTGCTGCAGGTACCACAGATTGGCCTGCATGGGTGCCAGCGGCAGGGGCGCCCGCCGGTCCACGGGCGCCGGTTCAAGCATCTCGACCTCGGCGGCGGTGGCGACCTGTCGCAGTTTCTGCTCGATGAGGTCTTGCAGGCCGGTCAGGGTCCCGGCCGAAACGAAGTCGCGCATCTGCAGGACCACGCCCATCCGTTCACGCACCCGCATGATCACCCGCAACGCAGCAAGGGAATGCCCACCGATGCGGAAGAAGTCCGCATTGGGATCGAGGACGGGCCGGCCGAGGATCTCTTCCCAGATTCTGGCCAGTCCGATCAGTCGCTGCGGCACATCGCGCACATCGGCGTCAGCATCGGCAGCACCGACAGCACCGGCGAAGGGAACGGCTGGTAGCGCGGCCATATCCACCTTGCCGGTCGAGGTGCGGGGAAGCGAGTCCAGCACCATCACCGCGGCCGGAACCATCGTGGCGGGCAACTTGGTGCGGCAGGTCTTGAGCACGGCCTCCAGATCCAGCTCCATGTTCGGGGAGTCGGAAATGAGATAGGCGGCCAGGGCCTTGTCGCCGGGCGCGCGCTCTTTGACGGTGACCACCGCATGCTGCACACCCGGGTGCTCACACAGGGTTCGCTCGATCTCTGCCGGTTCTATCCGCACGCCATGCACCTTGAGCTGCCGGTCCATCCGACCGAGGAACTCCAGCGTCCCGTCGGGTCTTTGGCGTACCCGATCACCGGTGCGATAGACCCGGGCACCGGGATGCGCGCAGCGGACGTCGCGGCGGAAACGCTGCGCGGTGATGGCCGGGGAGCCGAGGTAGCCCATCGTGACGCCGGCACCGCCGATCCACAGCTCGCCTTCGCCCCCCGGGGCGGCCAGCGCGCCCTCCGGATCGACAACGTAGAGGCACGCGTTGGCGATCGGACGTCCGATAGGCGCCCAGGATGCCTCGTCGGCGACTTCGACACGCCAGAAGGTCGCATCGATGGTCGTCTCGGTCGGTCCGTACAGATTCACCAGCTCGGCGTGGGGCAACACGGCGGCAAACCGCCGGCACAGCGCCAGCGACAACGGTTCACCACCGCAGAACACGTAGCGCAAGGTCATGCACTGGCCAAGATCGGGCTCCTCGAGCAGCACATCCAGCTGCGAGGGAACGATCTGCAGCATCGTGATGCTCGACTGCCTGACGCGTTGGACGATAGAGTGCGGATCCCACTCCCCCGGGTTGAACACCAGCCGGGCACCGGCCACCAGCGGGCCGAAGATCTCCCACATGAAGATGTCGAATGTGGGTGCGGCCGTCTGCAGCAACGCATCATCGCCGCCAAGGCCGAATTCGTCGCACCGCCACAGCAGCTGATTGCAGAATGCACGGTGCGAACTGGTCACCGCTTTGGAGCGGCCGGTAGAACCCGACGTGAAGTTGAGGTAGGCCGGCTCAGCAGGATCGAGCTGGGGCGGCGGCATCGACGCGACCGCTGCGCCGGCGCGGTCGGCCGCGATCAGCTCGGGTGCGTTGACCGGAACCAATGGCCGGGTCTGATCGTCGACGACAACGCGACTGACACCGGCATCGGTGATCATGTCCGCGACGGCCAGGTGAACGCTGCGCCCGAGGAAGACGCCGATGGCATCACCGGGTCGGACCCCCGCCGCGGCTAGGTGTTCGGCGAACGCGTCGACCCGCTCGCCCAGCTCGGCATAGGTGACCGTGGCCCCGTGAACGTCTTCAATGGCGATGGCCTGGGGGGTGCGCTCGATCTGGGCGGCAACGAGTTCGTGAATGCTGTGATCCCCGCCCGGCCGCCGGGGACCGACGATCGGTTCAGCCTCCCGCCGGCGAAGCGGATGCAGGGCCGGGTCAACCTCGGCGTCGCCGGCGAGAAATTCATCAAGCGTGCCGACCGCATCGGCGTAGGCAGGTAGCGCCTGTTCGTAGCCGCTGGCGTGCTCGTCTCGCCCGCCCACCTTGGTCCGTTCGAAACGCCAACCCCGCTCGATGAGCGCCTGCGCCGCCGACCCTTGCGGTGCCACCGCCGCAAGGATCGCCCAGCCCCCAAGCCGGCCCAGGTCGTGAAAATTGTTGACCGAGGTATCGGCAGCGAGTTCGTCCACGATTTCCCGCAGCCGGTTTGCCGCATCGCGGCCTGAGCCGCGGCTGGCCATCCAGTCATAGACGGTGTCCGATCGCGCGGCCAAGCGAGCGCCCAGTTCGGTCAGCAGGGCTTCCGAAGGCCCCTCCCCGATCCGCAGGAACCGGACGTCTCGCATCAATGCGGCGACCCGGTTGCGCTCCACGTAGCCGCGCCATCCCAGCGTCTGCATCGCGTTGTCGGTGGCGTGATAGGCGAACTCGGAGGCGGCGACCTTGAGCGTCAGGAAGATCTCTTGCGGGGTGTCGGGCTCGGTCGCGACGACGCCGAGCAGGGCCTCGATCGATTCGATCTCTGCGGCGATGCGCGCCGTGCGGCGCTGGACAACCGGGTCGGTGATGAGCAGGCCGGTGCTCACCTCCCGTTGTGACGCGAAGCGGTAGATCAACTGCGCGCATCGCTTCATCACGCCCAGGCCAATCGCGCCGGCGCTAGCGCGGCCGATCCGCAGGCCCTGGTCGATCACCTCGAGCCCATCGCCAATCCCGCCGAGGATCTGCCAGGGCGCTACCCGCACCCCATCGAAGCGGATGCCCGACACCGGAACGGACCGCAATCCGAAGGTTCTCTCAGGGGGCAGCACGCTGACCCCCGGACTGTCAGCCGGGATCGCCACCGCGGTCAACGCGGTGCCACCGTCGACGGCGAACGGCACCAGAGTCACGAACACGCCGGTGCATCCCGCACCGGTAATGCAGGATTTCGCGGCGCTGATCACCCAGTCGGAGCCGTCGGGGATCGCTGTGCTGACCAGTTCACGCAGGTTGGAACCGGACACGCTGGGCTCGGTGATCGCCAGGGAACCCAGCAGCCGGGCGGTGCGCATCGGATCGATGAATCGCTGACGGGCTTGGCTGCTGCCATGGAGCAAGACGGTCTGCATCGCACCGTGATGTACCGCGAGCAGGGCCGCATGGCCGACATCGATGCCACCGACGCGCTCCACGATCGCACTGAGCTCGGCGAGATCGACCGCGGATCCGTCGGCTCCGGCACTGATGTGTCCGAAGTGTCCCGCGTCGGCGAGTTCATGCAACGACCGATCAAGGGTCAACGATGCCGAAGCCGCTACCCACCGGGCTGCCTGGTCCCCGTCGTCCTCACCAGGGCATTGCGAGACCGTCGGGGTACCAGCCGTCATATGAAACTCCTCAGCTCATTCGCCACGGCTACCTGCCACGCGACACAAGGGCGGCGCGCATTCCCTGCCCAGGGGGACCACAAGACCGCGCGATGCGGTCACGCCCTTTAGGTACATGGCTATGTTGTCATTGTCAACGTGAAATATTGATATTGGCGACTTGACATTGGCTACACGGCTCGGCGTGAAGTTAGCTGAATGTTCCGATTGGCGAGGCGGCAGACGGCGGGCTGCCGCGACGCAGAGCCAGAACGATCAATTACTAGCAGGTCATAGCTTTTTGCTCGCGGCGCCGGTATTCAATAGAGGATTCGACGCAACGCCGCTGATCGGCAAACGTAGTTAGCCTGTGACGTCCGTAACACAGCGGATCTTCCGGCAAGAGCCACGATCAGCGCGTCAGAACGAGACAAGCAGGCGTTAGTCGGCAAACTTTGATGAGCCACCGGTATCGGTAGCCGAACGGCGTCCCGACGCTGCGGAACTGCGGCACGCCAACGTCGATAAGCTGGGCCGAATCTCCCGCCACGGGTTGGCCTACCTGTCGACCGAAGGGCCGGACCCGCCTCGTTGACTTACCATGAGCTAACGCGTGGCGGCTCAGGGCCAACTCGTACGATGCTCGAATGAGTGAACGCTCGCAGTATCACCATGGCGGTCTGCGCGACGCGATCCTGACCGAAGCGGCCACCCTGGTCGCCGAGCGCGGAGTTGGCGCCGTGTCGGTGCGTGAGCTGGCCCGCCGCGCTGGCGTGTCGCACAATGCCTATGGCCACCACTTCACCGACCGGCGCGGATTGTTCACCGCACTAGCGGCGCAAGGCTTCATGTTGCTTGCCGAAGCACTGCGTGAGGCCCGCGGAAACTTCCTCGACGGTGCCCGCGCCTACGTCCGCTTTGCGATCGGGCATCCGGGCCACTACGCGGTGATGTTCGACTGGTCCCTGATCGACCGCACGGATAGCGATCTGGCCGCCGCGCACGCGGCCGCCTCGATGGAGCTCGCCCGGGGCGCCTCACTGCTCCAAGATCCAAAAGCCGTGGCGGATCGCCACGGCGCCGAACTCGCGGCTTGGTCGCTCATCCATGGCTTCTCGATGCTGTGGCTCAACGGCGTGCTGCCGTCGGACCCGGGCGAATGCACGGATCCGATCGCAACTGCGGAGCGGGTCGCGCTCATGTTGTTCGAGACGTGACATCGGTCAACGGACACTAGGGCACGCGAAAACCGGCCGCGAACGGGACGCGCGGCCGCGCTTACTCGAGCTGATCGCGCAGCCGCGCCAGGGACTTGGCCAGCAGCCGCGAGACGTGCATCTGTGAGATGCCCACCCGTTCGGCGATCTGCGTTTGTGTCATCGAGTCGAAAAACCTCAGCACCAGAACCGTTCGCTCCCGCTCGGGCAGCGCCTCGAGCAAGGGACGAAGCGACTCGCGATCTTCGATCCGATCCAAACCGGCGTCCATGTCACCCAACGTGTCCGCGATAGCGCGGGCGTCGTCGTCCTCGCTACCGCTACCGCTGTCAATGGACAAGGTGTTGTAGGAGCTGCCCGCTACCAAGCCCTCGACTACCTCGGCTCGGTCCATCTCGAGCTCGGCGGCAAGTTCGGTCGCGGTGGGCGCCCTGCCCAGCCGCTGCGACAGCTCGGCGGTGGCCGCGCCCAACCGCAGATGCAGTTCCTTCAGCCGCCGCGGAACCTTGACCGACCAACTGTTGTCGCGGAAATGCCGCCGGACCTCGCCCATGATGGTGGGCACCGCGAACGAGACGAAATCCGAACCCGTCTCGACATCGAAGCGGACCACCGCGTTGACCAGCCCGACCATCGCGACCTGAACCAGGTCATCGCGTGGTTCGCCACGTCCCTCGAACCGCCGGGCGATGTGATCGGCCAACGGCAAGCAGCGCTCGACGATCGTGTCGCGGTGGCGCTGGAAATTCGGTGAGTCGGCATCGAAGGTGGCCAACTCACGAAACATCTCCGGGACATCGGCGTATTCGTTGGGTCGTGAAGAGGAACCGCCGGCAGTTCGGGAGGTCACCTGCCGGAGGCCACCCTTCGAGCCGTCAACATGATGCCGAACACGCTGCCGGCTGCCTCAGGTGGGCGACCATCGTGAAATGTCTGAACATCGTCGGCCAGCGATGTCAGCACATGCCAGCTGAAACTTCCCGGCGCCACCACGTCGTGCGTACCGCACGCGGCAGAGGCCTGGACCACAAGTTCGTCGTCGCGCGGGTCCACCACCAGGGTCAGCGTGGCGTCCGGTGTGGCCGAACGGATCAGCCGAGTACACACCTCGTCGACTGCCAGCCGCAGGTCTGCCACAGCGTCGAAATCCAAGTCTTCAAACGTGCCGATGGCACCAACCAGGGTGCGCAGCATCGACAGGTTCTCCAAGCGCGCAGCAACGTTGAGTTCGACGGCACGGTGGCCGCGTTCGCGCTTGTTGATGCGCGGATCCGCATCGGTCATCTGGCCTCCCGGCAATTTTGCACCGACAGTACTCTCGCTTTGAGTCCCGCTTTGGGCCCAGCGTTGCAGCCGGTTGGTCATGATCGCCACCGGGTATTCAACCAGCTACCGGCGAGGCGGGCGGGACCGACACAGTCCGGACGCGCCGGCTCGAGCAAATCGCGATGTTTGCCGGGATGACGTCGGTCGTCGTGATCGTGGTCGCAGTGGAAATCTAGGTCGGTGCTTTGGCGATTTTGTCCCCCATGATGGGGTGACAACGCGGACGCAACAATGCCGGTACTCATCATGGTTTAGACCTGATACCCAGTCGCTACCGCCGGTAAAACCGCGAATCGATTTTCGATTGCATGTTTCTTCGCGCACCGGGTACCGCCGAGATGCCCCACCCCCGCAGCCGCGACAAACACCAACAAGCACCGGCGCGGCAGGGGGCGGACTCCGCAGCCGCCAAGCGACGACGGGGTGCTCACCAATGGCGTCTAGCTGGCCAGCCGCTGTCGACGGACTTCGGGGTGTTCGCTGTACCGGCGATCGGCAATCCTGCGAACCCGTCGATGCTCGAACGCCAGCCAGATCAAACCGACCACGGCGACAGTGAGCGCGACCACGCCGGAAGCCATGCCCTCGGAGTGATGCCCGGTACCGAAGGCCGCCAGCGACCCGACGCCGCCGATTACGCCCGCCACGACCAAGAGGTACCCAGGCCAGTGCAGCACGTCGATCAGCGACTCGCCTGCGAGTGGCCGCGTCGTCCGCAAGTGGTCGACGGGGTCACGATAGGTGTCCCCCATGGCTCCTCCTCTACTATCCCGTTCTATCCCGCGATTGCTGCCATTACCAGGCATTACCTTCAACGGTAGAACTCCCCGAACAGGATGTGGAGTGATCAGGGCAAATTATTTGTCAAAGTGCCAGTACCGGACCCGCAATTGACGGAACGCCCAGGGAAAGAGCCACCACCATCAGCGTCAGCAAAAACCAGCCGGCGCCGTGCCACCCCCACCAGGTGCCCCCGTCACGCCACACGCGATAGGTGCGCACGAAGGCCCATATCCCGCTGGCGAACAGGATCGCCGGCGCCCCGAGCGCGAGCAAGGTGCGCTCGGGCATGCCACACGCCGCGGTGTCGACTCCTGCGCGTCCGCCGCACGTACTGACCCATAACGCCGCCATGATGAGGAAGCCGACGACAGCGCTGGCCGCCAGGGCCGCAAAGCGGATAGCAGCTCGGACCTCTTCGTCATCCTGTCCGAGGCGATCACCGTCCGATCGCTCATGCACCCTTTGCATCCTGAACCCCAATCCTGCGTTCTGCGGATACACAGCAAACCGAATACCCCGCCGGGAGCTGGGATAAACAGCGCGCGGCTCAGGTCATAGCCGATAATGCGCTACGCACGGCCGCAATTGCCAGATCGATTTCGTCGCGACCGACGGTGAGCGCGGGACGAAATCGCACACTGACCTTACCGGCCGGCAACGCAATGACCGCCCGCTGCCACAGACGCTGAATCAATTCGTCGCGATCGGCGGTGGTCGGCAGGTCGAAGGCGCACATCAGGCCACGCCCACGGGGATGCAGAACCACCGCCGGCAGGTCCTTGGCCAGCTCGTCGAATTGGGCACGCAGGTAGCGACCCTGCTCGGCCGCGTTATCGACCAATCCTTCGGCCTCGATCACTTCCAGAATGCGGCGGGCGCGCACCATGTCGGTGAGATTGCCGCCCCAGGTCGAGTTGAGCCGCGACGAGGCGGCAAACACGTTGTCGACGATCTCGTCGACCCGGCGGCCGGCCATCACCCCGCACACCTGGGTCTTCTTGCCGAACGCCACCACATCGGGTTTCACCCCGAGCTGCTGGTAAGCCCAGGGGGTACCGGTCATTGCGCAACCCGTCTGGACCTCGTCGAAGATCAGCAGCGCATCGTGCTCGTCGCAGAGCCGTCGCATCGCCCCGAAGAACTCGGGCCGGAAATGCCGGTCACCACCTTCACCTTGAATGGGTTCGGCGATAAAGCAGGCAATGTCGTGCGGGTGCGCCTCGAACGCGGCGCGGGCCTGAGCCAAGGACTCCGCCTCCACGGCATCCATGTCGGCATCCGGCCGAATGTATGGAGCATCGATGCGCGGCCAGTCGAACGTCGGGAAGCGGGCGACATTGACCGGCTTGGTGTTGGTCAGCGACAACGTGTAGCCGCTGCGGCCGTGAAACGCCCCGCGCAGGTGCAACACCTTGGTGCCCAGCCCCGCATCGATACCGAGTGCCTGGTTGTGCCGGCTCTTCCAGTCGAAAGCCACCTTCAGCGCGTTTTCGACAGCCAATGCGCCACCGTCGACGAAGAACAGGTGCGGCAGTGCCGGGTCGCCCAGCACTCGCACGAAGGTCTGGACGAAGCGCGCCATCGGCACCGAGTACACGTCGGCGTTGCTGGGCTTGTTCAGCGCCGCCTCGAGTAGTTCGGCGCGGAACTGCTCGTCCTCGGCCAACCCCGGGTGGTTCATCCCCAATGCCGACGAGGCGAAGAAAGTGAACATGTCCAGGTAGCGCCGACCGGTTCGGGCGTCGACCAGATACGAGCCGGCGGATTGGGACAGATCGAGCACCAGGTCGAAGCCATCGACCAGCATGCTGCGCCCCAGCACCTCCTGGACGTCATCTGCTTCTATTTGCTGGCATGCAGGCACGGTGGATCTCACGGCGGCGGTCATGCCGACCATGCTAGCGTGTTATTTACGAAAACATGACCCTTGGGCCGGAAAGATTATGGTATAAACTGCCGATAACTGTAAAAAGTGTTCAAAATGATGGCGCTTCGCGTGCGCACGTTAGCGGTCGCCCGGATCCGCTGCAGCAGGTCCTCCAGCGCCCGCGCGGAGACAACCCGCACCAGCAGGACATAGCTCTCTTCACCGGCCACCGAATGACACGACTCAACCTCATGGATGTGTTCCAGACGGGCGGGCGCATCATCGGGTTGGGAAGGATCAAGAGGAGTAATCGCCACGAACGCCGATAGAAAGTGCCCCACCGACTCGGGGTCGACGCGCGCTGAGTACCCGGTCACCACACCGCGTGACTCCAGTCTGCGCACCCGCGACTGGACCGCCGAGACCGAAAGACCGGCACTGGCCGCCAGCTCCGCAAGGGTCGCACGCCCGTCGGAGACCAGCTGGCGCACCAGGATCCGGTCGATGTCGTCGAGCGTCTCACCCATGGGCGCAGACTATCGCAGCAGCCAGGGCACACCATGAGTTCGACGAATAAGCTGGCTACCTGGGAACTGCGGGCCCGCTTCGCCGCGGGACTGTCGGCCATGTACGCCGGCGAAGTCCCCGCATACAGCACGCTGGTGGACGTCACCGCAGAGGTGAACCGTGACTGTGTGGCAGCGCACTCCGGCGCCGAACGGCTGGGATCACTGCAGCGGGTCACCGCCGAGCGCCACGGCGCCATCCGGGTGGGCAGCCCCGCCGAACTTGCCGCCGTCGCCGACCTGTTCGCCGCGTTCGGCATGTTCGCGGTGGGCTTCTACGACCTGCGCTCGGCCCGGTCGCCGATTCCCGTGGTATCCACCGCATTCCGCCCAATCGACGCCGAAGAATTGGCGAACAACCCCTTTCGGGTGTTCACCTCGATGCTGGCCACCGGCGACAGCCGGTTCTTCGATTCCGGGCTGCGCGCGCGAGTGCTGACATTTCTGGGCCGCCGGCAGCTGTTCGACCCCGCGCTGCTGGCCCAGGCCCGGGTGATCGCCGCCGAAGGCGGCTGCGACGCCGCGCAGGCACCGGACTTCGTCGCCAAAGCCGTGGCGGCGTTCGCGCTCTCGCGCGAGCCGATCGACAAGGCGTGGTACGACGAGCTCTCGCGGGTATCGGCGGTGGCGGCCGACATCGCGGGGGTCGGCTCGACCCACATCAACCACCTCACGCCACGCGTGCTCGACATCGACGACCTCTACGCGAGGATGACCGGGCGCGGCATCACCATGATCGAGGCGATCCAGGGTCCGCCGCGCACCGTCGGACCCGCGGTGCTGTTGCGCCAGACGTCGTTTCGCGCATTGGCCGAGCCGCGACTGTTCCGCGGTGCCGATGGCACCGTCACCGAAGGCAGCCTGCGGGTGCGGTTCGGCGAGGTCGAGGCGCGCGGCGTCGCGCTGACGCGACGCGGACGGGAGCGCTACGACGCCGCGATGGCACGGCTCGCCGGCGCCGGGGACCCAGCCACGATCTGGAGCGACCACTTTCCGGCGACCGATGCCGAAATGGCGGCGCAGGGTCTGGCCTATTACCGCGGCGGTGACCCGTCGGCGCCTATCGTCTATGAGGACTTCCTGCCCGCCTCGGCGGCCGGCATCTTCCGCTCCAACCTGGACGGCGATACCCGCACCGGGCAGGCGGCCGGCGCCGTGGACAGCGACCCCGATTACCACGTGGGGTGGCTGGCCGGGGCCATCGACCGCGACATTCACGACCCGTACTCGCTCTACGATGCACTCGCCACCGAGCGGGCGCGATGACGGTGCACGGCGCAGCGACAATCGGCAACAAGCAGCCACAGACAGCGACAAACAGTGAAAAGGAGCGAGCGGGGCCAATGACCCACTCAGATGAGCTACGTAACCGGGTACGCAAGGCGTTCGAGGCGATCGGCGTGACCGCCAGCCTCGACGAGCCGGGCGGACACGGGATGCCGTCGAGCACGCCTATCACCTGCGAGACGCTGTTCACCCTGACCGCCACCACTGCCGAACAGACCGAGCGCAGCATCGCCGACGCGCAGGCCGCGTTCACCCAATGGCGAAGCACGCCGGCGCCGGTGCGCGGCGCATTGGTGGCCCGCCTCGGTGAGTTGATCAGCGCACACAAGCACGACCTGGCCGAGCTGGTGACGATCGAAGTCGGCAAGACCGGCTCCGAGGCGCTGGGCGAAGTGCAGGAAATGATCGATATCTGCGAGTTCGCGGTCGGCCTGTCCCGCCAGCTCTACGGTCTCACCATCGCCTCCGAGCGCCCCGGGCACCGGCTCATGGAGACCTGGCATCCGCTCGGTGTGGTCGGCGTGATCACCGCGTTCAACTTCCCGGTTGCGGTTTGGGCATGGAACACCGCGGTGGCGCTGGTGTGCGGCGACACCGTGCTGTGGAAGCCCTCGGAGCTGGCGCCATTGACGGCGCTGGCCTGCCAGGCACTGCTGACCCGGGCCGCGGCCGACGTCGGCGCGCCGCCGTCGGTGGGCGCTGTGGTGCTGGGTGGGGCCGAGCTGGGCGAACAACTCGTCGATGACCCGCGCATCGCGTTGCTGTCCGCGACGGGTTCGGTGCGCATGGGCCAGCAGGTGGGGCCCCGGGTCGCCCGGCGATTCGGCCGGGTACTGCTGGAACTGGGCGGCAACAACGCGGTCATTGTGACGCCATCGGCCGACCTGGACCTGGCGGTGCGGGGCATCGTGTTCGCCGCCGCCGGTACCGCCGGGCAGCGCTGCACCAGCCTGCGCCGCCTGATCGTGCACAGCTCCGTGGCCGACGATGTGGTGGCGCGCGTCGTCGCCGCCTGCCGCACGCTGCCCGTCGGCGACCCGTGCGATCCGGCGACCCTGATCGGCCCGCTGATCCATGAGACCGCCTACCGCGACATGCTGGGCGCGCTGGACCAGGCGCGCGCCGAGGGCGGCGAGGTGATCGACCCCAACCCGCGCCGCGACGGCCCCGCGGGCGGCTATTACGTCGCACCGGCGGTGGTCCGGATGCCGGCGCAGACCGCCATTGTGGCGACCGAAACCTTCGCCCCCATCCTCTATGTCCTCACCTACGACGATCTAGATGACGCGATCGCGCTCAACAATGCTGTACCGCAGGGACTCTCGTCGGCGATCTTCACCAACGACCTGCGTGAGGCCGAGCGCTTCCTGGCCGCATCCGACTGCGGGATCGCCAACGTCAACATCGGGACATCGGGCGCGGAGATCGGCGGGGCGTTCGGCGGCGAGAAGCAGACCGGCGGCGGCCGCGAGTCCGGTTCGGATGCCTGGAAGGCGTATATGCGCCGCGCCACCAACACCATCAACTACTCCACCGAGCTGCCGCTGGCCCAGGGCGTCCAGTTTGGGTGAGCCTGCGCGCTAGCGGAGGGCGTTGGCCGCGTGAGTAGTATCTTCCCCATGGCGACAGCCAGAAGGCGGTTATCCCCCGAGGATCGACGCGCTGAACTGCTCGCCCTGGGGGCGGAAGTTTTCGGCAAGCGACCTTACGACGAGGTCCGCATCGATGAGATTGCGGAGCGCGCCGGGGCTTCGCGCGCGCTGATGTATCACTACTTCCCGGACAAACGGGCGTTCTTCGCGGCGGTCGTCAAGGACGAGGCGGATCGGCTCTACGAGGCCACCAGCATCGAGTCCCCCGTCGGAATGACGATGTTCGAGGAGATCCGCCTCGGCGTGTTGGCCTACATGGCCTACCACCAACACAACCCGGAGGCCGCCTGGGCCGCCTACGTGGGCCTGGGACGCTCCGATCCGGTTCTGCTGGGCATCGATGACGAGGCCAAGAACCGCCAGATGGAACACATCATGACCCGGATCGGCCAAGTCGTGAGCGGCATTCCGGGCAGCACCGCGCTGGACCAGCATGTCGAGCGTGACCTGCGGGTGATCATCTACGGCTGGTTGGCGTTCACCTTCGAAATCTGCCGCCAGCGGATCATGGACCCCGGCACCGACGCCGACCGCCTCGCCGACGCCTGTGCCCACACGCTGCTGGACTCGATCGCGCGGGTGCCCGAGATTCCCGGCGAGCTCGCCGAGGCGATGGCGACCGCCCGACACACGCCGCAATAGTTTTTGTCGGTGCCCGTTGGCACCATGGCTAGGTGAGCACCGCGCGCCCCGAACCCCTGGGCCCCGAACCCCTGGGGCGGTTCAGCGCGATCACTCGCGAATGGTTCACCAACACCTTCGCCGCGCCCACCCCAGCACAGGCCAGCGCCTGGGCCGCCATCGCGGCCGGCGACAACACGTTGGTGATCGCCCCGACCGGCTCGGGTAAGACGCTCGCCGCGTTCCTGTGGGCCCTGGACAGCCTGGCCCGTTGCCCCGACCGCACGGCCGGCACCCGGGTGCTCTACGTATCGCCGCTGAAGGCCCTGGCGGTCGATGTGGAGCGCAACCTGCGCACGCCGCTGGCCGGGCTCACCCGGCTTGCCGAACGCCGGGGTCTGCCCCCACCGCAGATCAGCGTCGGGGTCCGCTCCGGGGACACACCGCCGGCGGTGCGCCGCCAACTCATCACGCGACCGCCCGACGTGCTGATCACCACCCCGGAGTCGCTGTTTCTGATGTTGACCTCGGCCGCACGCGAGACGTTGGCCGGGGTGCAGACCGTCATCGTCGACGAGATCCACGCGATCGCGGCCACCAAGCGCGGAGCGCACCTGGCGCTATCCCTGGAGCGACTCGACCAACTGGCCCCCGATCGCCGCGTCGGGCCCCCCGCGCAGCGCATCGGGCTATCGGCGACCGTACGACCGCCCGAGGAACTCGCCCGGTTCCTGTCCGGATCGGCGCCGACCACCATCGTCGCCCCGCATTCGGCCAAGACCTTCGACCTCGCGGTGCAGGTTCCGGTGGCTGACATGGCCAACTTGGCGAACAACACCATCTGGCCCGATGTGGAGTCTCGGTTGGTCGACCTCATCGAGTCGCACAACTCGACCATCGTGTTTGCCAATTCGCGGCGACTAGCCGAACGGCTCACCGCACGGCTCAACGAGATTCACGCGGAGCGGTCCGGCATGACGCTCCCGTCGGAGGCCAACACGCAGGTCGCCGGCGGCGCCCCGGCCCAGATCATGGCCAGTGGGCAGACCTTCGGCGCTGCGCCCCTGCTGGCCCGGGCCCACCACGGTTCGGTCAGCAAGGAACAGCGCGCCCAGGTCGAGGAGGACCTCAAACGCGGAGCGCTCAAGGCGGTGGTGGCAACCTCGAGCCTGGAACTCGGGATCGACATGGGGGCTGTCGATCTGGTGATTCAGGTGGAAGCACCGCCGTCGGTGGCCAGCGGCCTGCAACGCATCGGGCGGGCCGGCCACCAGGTCGGCGAGGTTTCCCGCGGGGTGCTGTTCCCCAAGCACCGCACCGACCTACTCGGCTGCGCGATCAGCGTGCAGCGCATGCGCACCGGCCAGATCGAGACCATGCGGGTGCCGGCCAACCCGCTGGACATCCTGGCCCAGCACACGGTCGCCGCCGCCGCCCTGGAGCCGCTCGACGCCGATCAATGGTTCGACACCGTGCGCCGCAGCGCTTCCTTCGCCACCCTGCCGCGCAGCGTCTTCGAGGCCACGCTGGATCTGCTGTCGGGCAAGTATCCGTCCACCGAATTCGCCGAGTTGCGCCCACGACTGGTCTACGACCGCGGAACCGGAACGCTGACCGCACGCCCCGGGGCGCAGCGCCTGGCCGTCACCTCCGGCGGCGCCATCCCCGACCGCGGCCTGTTCACCGTCTACCTGGCCAGCGAAGCGGAAAAGCCCTCTCGGGTAGGCGAACTCGACGAGGAGATGGTCTACGAGTCCCGGCCGGGTGACGTGATCTCGCTGGGTGCCACCAGCTGGAGAATCACCGAGATCACCCACGACCGGGTGCTGGTGATACCCGCTCCGGGCGAACCCGCTCGGCTGCCCTTCTGGCGCGGTGACGATGTCGGCCGCCCCGCCGAACTGGGCGCCGCACTGGGCGCGCTCACCGGCGAGTTGGCCCGGCTAGACCGCGCGGAATTTGACAAGCGTTGTGCGGGGTTGGGTTTCGACGATTTCGCGACGGACAACCTGTGGGGACTGCTCGACGACCAGAAGACCGCGACCCGGGTGGTACCCACCGACACCACGCTGCTGGTCGAGCGCTTCCGCGACGAGCTCGGCGACTGGCGGGTAATCCTGCACTCGCCCTACGGCCTGCGGGTGCACGGCCCACTAGCGCTGGCAGTCGGCCGGCGACTGCGTGATCGCTACGGCCTCGACGAGAAGCCAACGGCCTCCGATGACGGCATCGTGGTTCGATTGCCCGACACCATTTCCGACACCGGCACCGAAACGCCCCCGGGTGCCGAGCTGTTCCTTTTCGACGCCGACGAGATCGACGCGATCGTGACCGCCGAAGTGGGCGCTTCGGCGTTGTTCGCCTCCCGATTCCGGGAGTCGGCGGCCCGGGCGCTGCTGCTCCCCCGCCGCCATCCCGGCCGCCGGTCACCGTTGTGGCACCAGCGCCAGCGCGCCGCGCAGCTGCTGGATGTGGCGCGCAAGTACCCCGACTTCCCGATGGTGCTGGAAACGGTGCGCGAGTGTCTGCAGGATGTCTATGACGTTCCGACGCTGACCACCCTGATGACCGACATCGCCCAGCGTCGGGTTCGGGTGGCCGAGACCGAAACCACCAAGCCCTCGCCGTTCGCGGCGTCGCTGCTGTTCGGCTACGTCGGCGCGTTCATGTACGAGGGCGATGTGCCGCTGGCCGAGCGCCGCGCCGCGGCACTGTCACTGGACAGCACGCTGCTGGCCGAGTTGCTCGGCCGCGTCGAGCTGCGCGAGCTGCTGGACCCCGAGGTGATCGCCGCGACCGGCGGCCAATTGCAGCACCTGTGCGCCGATCGGGCCGCCCGCGACGCGGAAGGGGTGGCGGATCTGCTGCGGCTGCTGGGTCCACTAACCGAGGACGAGGTCGCGGCGCGGTCCGACACCACCGGCGGCACCGACATCGGCGGCTGGCTAGAGGGCCTGCGTGCCGCGCGGCGCGCGCTGGAGGTGTCCTACGCGGGCCACAGTTGGTGGGTGGCTGTCGAGGACATCGGCCGGCTGCGCGACGGCGTCGGCGCGGCGGTTCCGGTGGGCTTACCGGCCGCCTTTACCGAGGCGGTGGCCGACCCGTTGGCCGAGCTGCTGGGCCGCTATGCACGCACCCACCCGCCGTTCACCACCGCCGAGGCCGCGGGCAGGTTCGGCTTGGGGCTGCGGGTGACCGCCGATGTACTGGGCCGGCTGGCCAGCGACGGGCGCTTGGTGCGTGGCGATTTCGTCGCCACCGGGGTCTTTGGCGGCGCGGGGTCCGAGCAGTGGTGCGATGCCGAGGTATTGCGCATCTTGCGGCGCCGTTCGTTGGCCGCGCTGCGGGCCCAGGTTGAGCCGGTCAGCACCGCTGCCTACGGACGTTTCCTACCGGAGTGGCACCAGGTGGGCGGCGCCGACTCGGGCCACGGCGGCATTGACCGGCTGGCATCGGTGATCGATCAGCTCGCCGGCGTGCGGATCCCCGCGTCCGCGCTGGAACCGCTGGTGCTGGCCCCGCGGGTGCGCGACTATTCCCCGGCGATACTCGACGAGCTGCTTGCCACCGGCGAAGTCACCTGGGCGGGCGCCGGATCCATTTCGGGCAGTGACGGTTGGGTGACGCTGCACCTTGCCGATTCGGCTCCGTTGACCCTGGCCGCACCCGCCGAGATCGAGTTCGGCGAAGCCCACCGGGCGATCCTGGACACGCTGGCCGGCGGAGGTGCCTACTTCTTCCGCCAGCTCATCGGCGACATACCGGATGAGGCGGCGATCAAGGCCGCCCTGTGGGAACTGATCTGGGCCGGCCGGGTCTGCGGCGACACGTTCGTGCCGGTGCGGGCATTGCTCGGTGGCGGCGGCCCGGGGAGCCGAAAACGCTCCGCCCCCGCGCATCGCGGACACCGCCCACCCCGGCTCAGCCGATACAGCGTCGCCCATGCCCAGCCCCGTTCCGTCGACCCGACCGTGGCCGGCCGCTGGTCGCTGCTGCCGCCGCCGGAGCCGGACTCGACGGTGCGGGCCCACTACCAAGCCGAGCTGCTGCTGAACCGACACGGTGTGCTGACCAAGGGTGCGGTGGCCTCCGAAGGTGTTCCGGGCGGATTCGCGACCCTCTACAAGGTGTTGAGCGCGTTTGAGGATGCCGGGCGATGCCAACGCGGCTACTTCGTCGAGTCGCTCGGTGGTGCGCAATTCGCCGTCGCGGCCACCGTCGACAGATTACGCAGCTACCTCGACGATCCGAGCGCTTTCACCGACAGCCGGCGTCCGCAATATCAGGCCGTGCTGCTGGCCGCCGCCGACCCGGCCAACCCCTATGGCGCCGCGCTGCCGTGGCCCACTTCGGACGACGACGGTTCCAACGTCGGGGCCCGCCCAGGCCGCAAGGCCGGGGCACTGGTCGTGCTGGTGGATGGCGCCCTGGCCTGGTTCCTCGAACGAGGCGGGCGAACGCTGCTGACCTTCACCGACGACCCCGAGGCCAACGCTGCGGCGGCCATCGCGCTGGCCGACCTGGTCGCCACCCGGCGGGTCGGGTCACTATTGGTCGAGCGAATCAACGGAGTGCCGGTGCTACAGGCCGGGGCCGGCCAGGCGAGCCTGGCGGTCACCGCCCTGGCCGATGCCGGCTTCCTACGCACGCCTCGCGGTCTGCGGCTTCGGTGAGCCATCCCCGAGGGTGACACCGTCTGGCACACCGCAGCCAGGCTGCGTCAATACCTGGCCGGAAAAACGCTGACCCGCTGTGATATTCGGGTGCCGCGGTTCGCGACCGTGGACCTGACCGGGCAAGTGGTGGAGGAGGTGCAAAGCCGCGGCAAGCATCTGTTCATCCGGACCGCTCTGGTCAGCATTCACTCCCATCTGAAGATGGACGGCAGCTGGCGAGTCGGCGACCGGCCGCCGCGGGTAGACCACCACGCACGAATCATCCTGGAAGCCAACGATATCCGGGCAGTGGGCGTTGACCTGGGCGTGCTGGAGCTGCTGGAGCGCGACAACGAGGGCGCCGTCGTCGCGCATCTGGGGCCCGATCTGCTGGGTGAGGACTGGGATCCACACATCGCGGCCGCCAACCTGGCCGCCGACCCGCATCGTTGCATCGCCGAGGCACTGCTCGATCAACGGGTGCTGGCCGGGATCGGCAACATTTACTGCAACGAGCTGTGCTTCGTCAGCGGACACCTGCCAACCGCGCCGGTCAGCGACGTTGCCAAGCCGCTGCGCCTGGTTACCCGCGCTCGAGAAATGCTGTGGGCCAACCGGCTGCGCTGGAACCGCACCACCACCGGCGACACCCGCGCCGGTCGGCAGTTGTGGGTCTACGGCAGGGCCGGTCAGCCATGCCGGCGCTGCGCGACCGGCATCGAGCGCCAAGGGCCTGACGGCTCCAGCGAGCGGGTGCGGTACTGGTGCCCGGCCTGCCAACGCTGAGCCGGCGATCCCAGCTACTCGCGGGCGTGGGTCACGAAGAATTGGACAATCGCCTCCGACCCGTCGAATGCGCGGGTGGTGGCCCCGATGACCGGCTTGGGCAGGTACTGCCTGCTGCCCGGCCAGGTGTGCCCGCCGTTGCCGATCTGGTAGAAGATCACTTCCGTGCCGGGGGCGCACGCGGTGGAATCGAAGCGCAGCACCACCGTTGAATCCCCGGCTTCGGGCAACTCTGCTACCGCTGGTTTGCCTTGGCACTCATCGACTGCCCGCCAGCGCTCGATCATGCTCGCGGCCGAGATGGCGCGGCTGAGCCCGCCGCGCCCGCGCACCTTGCCTCCCTTGAAGGGCACCACCCGATCTGCGGTACCGTGCGCCGCCAACACCGACACCGGGCGGGACGGATTGCACGGCACACCCACGCCCAGCGTGCCGGCGATCGGAGCGATCGCCGCGAATACGTCCGCGCGGTCACACGCCAGGCGGTTGGACATGAATCCCCCGTTGGACATCCCGGTGGCGAAGACGTGCCCGGCCGGCACCCCAAAGTCCTTCTGTACCTTGCCCACTAGGGCCACCAGGAAGCCGATGTCATCGAGGTGGCGCCGGTCGGCCGGTGCGGCCCCCCGCCCGTCGGCCCAGCTCTTGTCGTAGCCGTTGGGATACACCACCAGCAAGTTGTTCGCGTCGGCCGCGGAGTCGAAGTCGGTGAGGCGTTGCTGTCCGGCGCCGCTGGAGCCGCCACCGTGCAGATTGAGTACCAGCCCAGTCGGCGGACCGGGCGGCACGTGCAGGATGTAGGTCCGCTTGAGACCGCCGAACGCAAACATTCCGGCCTCGTTTCGCGCGCGGGGCACCGAGGTTTGTTGTTCACCGCACCCCACCAGGCATAGCGCCAGAACCAGCAGTGATAGCCAGCGCACCCCGAGCATGACGCAAAGTTACCGACCGCTGCCCCAACGTGCTTGACGGCCTCCCCGCCGTTCAGCCCGCCGATGGCGGTCGGGGCATGAACGTCCCCTTGAGTTCCAGGCCGTATTCGAGGTCTTCGTACTTCTGCTGCTTGCGCTTGCGCCAACCGCTGCCCGCCGAGATCGGCGGTGGCATCAGCGGTGGCAGCATCGGAAACCCGGACTCCGCGGTCCCGAGCGGTGATGCCACCGACGCGAGTTGCACCGGCGTCTGGGCGGCTGGCAACAGCCCGGCCGCAGCGGGTGGTGCGGTGAGGTTGCCTATCGGCATGCCGACCCCCAACGCGGCCGTCGGCGCCGCCGCGGCGCCGACACCTTCCACAGCGCTGGACAAGGTGGCCGCCGACTCCCCCAGCGCCGACTCACCTTCCGACAGTCCCTCGGCGATGTCGGGGGCCACCGACGTCAACGCCTGCGCCGAGGTGTTCTGCGCCAGGTAGCTGAGCAGGTTGACCGGAAAACCGGACGACACAAATTGATTGGCATAGGTGTTGGCCAATCCAAACCAGCCGCTGTTGGGATCGATAGAGGTCAGCGACTGCAATACATCAAGCGGGGAGGCGGCCGCAACGGGAGCCGCGGCCGCCGCGGCCACGTTGGCTCGAGTGGCCGGGCCGGTCAGATCGGGCGTCGACAGCGGCGAAGAGAACTGCGGTAATGCGACAGCTTGTACCGAGGCCGCCTCGTAGCGACACATGGCCGCAGAGTTGTTCACCCACATGCCCTCGTACTGGGCTTCGGTCTCGGCGATGGCCGCAAGGTTTCGGCCCAGTCGGTTGGTGGCCAACAACTGCGCCAGCGCAATCCGGTTGGCCCTGACCTCCGAGGGGTGCACCACGGTCGCCAGCGTGGAGCCAAATGCGGCCGCGGCGACCTGCGCCGATGCCGCCAGTTGCGGGCACTGTTGGGCAGTGGCTCGCAGCCAGGTGAGATACGGGCTGATGGCCCCAACCATCGCCGCCGAGGACGGGCCGCGCCAGACATCGGTCAACACGGACAACACCGGATCGTGAGCGCGAACGGATTCCTCCAAATCGGCGCCCAGCCGCTGCCACGCATCGGCGGCCTCAATCAGTGATTCGGGACCGGGCCCCGAGTGGATCAACGCCGAGGTCATCTCCGGGGGCATCGCGATGAAGTCCATGACATCACCTTGACTACGCGAGAAAATTTTCCGGAACATCGCGTTGACGACGGCGGGAAATGCCTTGGAACATTGCGCGTCACCGTCAGGCGATGGCACTGACGGCGCGCGACAATCGCGACTTGAATTCGTCGGGAATCGGCACGTATCCGGTGCCCGCAAGGGCATTCTGGCCGGCACCGACCGAGCTCTGCAGAAACGCTTTGACAGCCATTGCGACCTGCGCATCGGGGTACTTCGAGCACACGATCTCATAGGTCGCCAGCACGATCGGGTAAGCGCCCGGTTGGTTTGGCCGGTAGAACGAGAGGGTATCGAAAGCCAGATCGTTGTCCTCCCCGACAAACCAGGCAGCCGAAATCGTCTTTCCCACCGACTCTTCGCTGATCGCTACCGGAGCGGGCCCGGCCGAGGTGATGATCTTGGCCATGTCGAGATGCTGCTCACGAGCGAACGACCATTCCACATAGCTGATCGCTCCTTCGGTGCTGCTGACGACGGCGGCGGCGCCGGCGTTGCCCTTGGCGCCCTCCCCCACGCCGCCGTTGAAATGCTTGCCGGCACGCTTGCCCCACCCACCGTTGGAAGCGCTATCGAGGTATCGCTGGAAGTTGTCCGTGGTGCCGGACCCGTCGCTGCGGAAGACGACGCGAATGGGTTCGGTGGGCAGGTCGGCGCCCGGATTGAGTGCTTCGATCGCGGGATCGTGCCAGTTGGTGATGCTGCCGTTGAAGATCCTGGCCGCGGTGGGGCCGTCCAGGTTCAGCGATGTCAGACCGTTGACCCGGTAGGCGATGGCAATCGGGCCGAACACCAGTGGCAGATTCCAGACGGGCGAGCCGCAGCGTTGCTCGGCCTGGGTGTGCTCGTCGCTGTTCAGCGGCGAATCCGAGCCCCCGAAATCGGTCTGGCCGCGGATGAATTCGCTAATCCCGGCGCTTGAGCCGTTGGCCGTGTAGTTCAACGACTGACCGGGGCAGGCTTGCTCGAAGGAACGGACAAACCGGATCATGGCGTTTTCCTGGGCGGTGGAACCACTGGCCGCCAGAGTCCGCTTGCCGCCGCAGGTCACTTGCGCCGAAGTGGTTCCCGGCGCCGCGCTTTTGCCGGCGACGTTGTTGTCACCCGAACATCCCGAAAGTATCGATGCGCCGAGGGCCAATACACTCACCGCGGCGCCAAATCGATTGAATCTCACTTCAATTCCTTGCAACGATGAAATGATCGCCGTCGGCATGGTCGCGGCCAGCCAGACGCATCGTAACAAGATCTCCGATGCAAAGATCGGCTCCGGCGAAGCCGCAACAGGGCCGCATTCGCAAATTCAGCCACAGTTTGCGACCGGTACACGCTCCCGAAAGACGGCCGACATCACCGCGCCCGGATGGCCAACTACAACCTGTTGCGGGTATGGCGGCCGAGGGCCGAAGGGCTCTTCTCGGCGGGGAGGTTCCAGCAATGAGGAGCAGCAGAACGCGTGCCCTGGTCTTGGTGGTCGCGCTGGTCGGGCTCACGGAGTTGGCCACCGCGACCGCGCACGCCGATGCGGTGGATGACGCCTTCTTGAACGCCGTGAGGTCCCACGGCATCAACTTCGCATCGCCACAAGCCGCGATCATGGCCGGTCACCAGGTGTGCAATGCGCTCGATTCCGGCAGGCAGAAGTCCGATGTCGCTGGTGACGTGGCGGCCAGCAGCAGCCTGGACGGCTACCGTGCCGGCTACTTCGTCGGCGTGAACATTGCCGCGTACTGCCCCAGGCATCACTCCCAGGCCTAAGCGTCGGGCGAGCGTCTCGGGCTAGCCGGCAGCACCCTGACCCACGGCTTGGATCGAGGCATGCTCATGCAACGCCTTCTCCGCGTCAGGATGGACGGGTTTGAGGTCGAAGACGACCTCTTTTACCGTGCCGCTGAACATGTACAGCGCCTTGTCCTCGTAGTCCCGGTCGACGACCAGACCGTTGTCGCGACCGACATCCAGCCCGGCATAGGACGTGAAGGCCAGCGTCACGGTTTGCGGCAACTCGCCCTCGCCGATCAGACGGTCGTTGGCCCACAACGTCACCCGGCCACCGGAGCCGACCACGGGCGCTTCGGATTCGAACAACATCCGGACCGTGACATCGCCGGTGGGGACGGGTTCGGTGGACACCTGCCGGTAGGTCTCGATGCCGAGGAACGAATAG
This sequence comes from Mycobacterium pseudoshottsii JCM 15466, assembly GCF_003584745.1. Lineage (NCBI taxonomy): Bacteria > Bacillati > Actinomycetota > Actinomycetes > Mycobacteriales > Mycobacteriaceae > Mycobacterium > Mycobacterium pseudoshottsii. Next base: position 1,527,838 of record NZ_AP018410.1, on the reverse strand, counting down.
GTGTGGTGCAACCGCCGCTGTTCGTCTACCCATAACGCGAACCCACCCATGAAGTCGGCGTTGGCCACGATCACTCCTTCGGCACCGCCATCGGGGATGTGCAGCCGTGCTTCGATCGCGTAGGAGCGCCCGAAGACGCGCGGCACCATGCCACGCTGGATGTTCTGCACGCCGCCCTGGAAGGCGAACCGGGTGATGGTGGGCAGCGGCGGTAGCTCGCCGTACATCACCGCGAGCCCGCCCAGCAGCGGCAGCACCCGATTGCGTTCGGCTTCCTGCCACCACAGCTCACGTAGCTCGGCCAGTTTGTCCGGATGCTCGGCCGCCACATTTCTGGCCTGAGAGAAATCGTCGGGCAGGTAGTAGAGCTCCCAGACATCCTTCTCCGGGTCGTAGTTGCCGGGCGAAAAGCGCGCCATGGTCTGCGGAGACAGGTCCCACGGCGCCTTGTCCAGCCGGGCACACGCCCACCAGCCGTCCTGGTAGATGGAGCGGCTGCCGAAGTTTTCGAAGTACTGCACGGTATGACGTTCTTCGGCCTGCGCGTCATCGAAGGTGTGCACGAAGCTGGTGCCGTCCATCGGTTCCTGCTCGAAGCCATCGACACTGGTGGGCTCCGGTAAGCCGATGGCCTGCAACACAGTTGGCGCGATATCGATGCAGTGGGTGAACTGGCTTCGAATACCGCCTTCGCGCGGGATCCGGCTGGGCCAGCAGACCACCATCGGGCCCCGGGTGCCGCCGAGGTGGCTGGCCATCTGCTTGCCCCACTGGAACGGCGTGTTGTTGGCGTGCGCCCACGCGCTGGCGAAATGCGGTGCGGTGAACTCGTCGCCGAGCGCCTCGATGCCACCGTATTGTTCGATGAGCTCCAGCTGCCGCTCGGCATCGAGATCCAGGCCGTTGAGGAACGTCATCTCGTTGAACGATCCGGTGTTGGCGCCCTCCATGCTGGCGCCGTTGTCGCCCCAGATGTAGAAGACCAGCGTGTTGTCCGATTCACCGAGACCGTCGATCGCGTCGAGCAGCCTGCCCACGTTCCAGTCCGCGTTCTCGGAGAACCCGGCGAACACTTCCATCTGTCGGGCGAAGAGCTTCTGTTGCGCCTCCGACAAGCTGTCCCAGGCCGGGAACAGGTCGGGACGCTCGGTCAGTTCGGCGTCGGGCGGAATGATCCCGAGCTCCTTCTGGCGCTCGAATGTCTTTTGCCGATACACATCCCAGCCCTCGTCGAACTGGCCCTGGTATTTGTCGGCCCACTCTTTGAACACGTGGTGCGGTGCATGTGTGGCGCCGGTCGAGTAGTACAACAGCCACGGCTTGGTCGCGTTCTGCGCCCGTACGGTGTGCAGCCACTCGATGGCCTTGTCGGTGAGGTCGTCGGGGAAGAAATAGGGCTTCCCGTCGTCCCCCTGCGGTATGCCCAGCACGGAGTTGTCCTGGGTGATGATCGGGTCATACTGGCCGGCCGCACCCGACGGGAATCCCCAGAAATGGTCAAACCCCCAACCCAGCGGCCAGTTGTCGAATGGACCCGCCGCTCCCTGAACGTTGTCCGGGGTCAGATGCCATTTACCGAAAGCGCCGGTCACATAACCGTTGTCGCGCAGGATACGCGGTAGCGCTGCGCAGCTGCGCGGCTTGACCGTCGAATAGCCGGGGTAGGGGCCGGGCAACTCGCACACCGATCCAAAGCCGACCCGGTGATGGTTGCGGCCGGTCAGTAGCGCGGCACGAGTCGGCGAGCAGATCGCGGTGAGATGAAAGCGGTTGTAGGCCAGACCATTGTTCGCCACCCGCGACAGCGTCGGAGTTCTGATGCCGCCTCCGAAGGTATCCGGTCCCCCGAATCCGGCGTCGTCGATGAGCACGATGAGCACGTTGGGTGCATCGTCGGGGGCGTTGGCGCCCGCGACGATCGTCCAGTCGCCGACCGACTCCGCCATGGTGCGGCCGATGGTGCCACCGAAGCTGCGCTGCGGGATCGGCAGTTTGGTGCGGTCCGGATTGAACTTGCCCATCGCTTCCTGCAGCGCCGCACCCAGGCTCCGCATCGTCGACCGGCTCAATTCGGCAACCGATTTCATCGGCGAGCCCGACAACGTCTGCTCCACCGGCAACCGGCCCTGCGCCGGCGTCACGGCGATGACCACCGCGCTGCCCGCCGACAACGCCTGCCCGATCTTGTCGGCCAGGCCGCTCTTGACCCGGTGCTGGATGAAGGTGCCCGCCAGCGCGCCGGCCGCCGCACCCACCGCCGTCGACGCCAGCAGCGCCGGCGAGAAGACGCCGACCGCCAGCCCCGCGCCGGCCCCCCAGGCGGCACCACGGCGGCCGAGACGGTTGCCGGTATCGATCAGGACGGGATTGCCCTCATTGTCCTTGCCGACCAGCACCGCGCCTTGCAGCGGCAGAGTCTTGGCGTTGGCCCGACCGGTCAGATTCTCGAAATCGTGTTGAGCCGCATCCAGATCCTGGTACCCGGCGACGATGACCAGTGTGTTTTCTTCACTCATGAGGCACTCCCGGTGGTTGGCTCATATTTCTCGGGGACTGACGAACTCGCGGCGCGAGCCGGACAGCGGATCCTCGAACTCGATGCGCTGAGCCAGCAGGCTCAGCGGCGAGCTGAAGTCGCTAAGGTCATGTGGCGACTCGGGTATCACGTTGGGGTACAGGGGATCCCCGAAGATCGGCAGGCCAAGCGAGGCCATGTGCACCCGCAGCTGGTGGGTGCGCCCGGTCCGCGGGGTCAACCGGTACAGGCCCTCGGGTGAGATCAGCTCCACCAGCGTTTCCGCATTGGGCTCACCGGGCTCGCAGACCGCCTGCAAGTGGCCCCGCCGCTTGACGATGCGGCTGCGGATAACCCGCGGGAATGCCAGGTCAGCATCGACCGCGGCCCGGGCCAGGTAGGTCTTTGCGTACCGCACCCCGGGCAAACAGCGTCTGATATCGCCCGCGCAACTCGCGCCGGGTGGTGAACAGCAACACCCCGGCCGTCAGCCGATCGAGCCGGTGCGCCGGGCTCAGCTCGGGCAACCCGAGCTCGCAGCGCAACCGCACCAGCGCGGTTTGCGCGACGTGGCGACCCCGCGGCATGGTCGCCAGAAAGTGCGGCTTGTCGGCGACCACGATGTCCTCGTCCTGGTGGAGCACCGGCATCTCGAAGGGCACCGGCACTTCTTCGGGAAGATCACGGTAGAGGTACACATGCGATCCGGGCTCCGCCACCGTCGCGGTATCGACGATGGCGCCTGCCGCGTCGACCACCTCGCCGGCCAGCACCTTTGCGCGGGCGGCCGCGCCGAACCGTTCGCTCAGCTCGGCCAGCACCGGCCCACCGTGCAGTCGTACCCGCGCCGGCCCCAAAGCGTCGCGGACGCGCAGCGGTGCGGGCTTCACAGCGGTCCTCCTAGCCGGGTGGCGACGTCGCCGGTGGGAGACTACCGACCCAGCCGAGCATAGGGGCCCTAACGGCAAAGTTTGCGCCGTCGCGTCCGGGGTTGGCGCTGCGGACTCCTTGGGTTCATTCACCCAAATGCCGGACGGACTGGTGCTGGGCGCGCCCTTGAACGCAAAACACCATGTCCCGCATGTGATTCGGGATCAGAGCCAGTCGCGACGGCGGAACATCACGTAGAGCAACGCCATCAGGACCACGATCACGCTGGTACTGGCGAGGAAACCCGCTAGCGTTCCGAAGCCCGGGTAGGGAACGTTCTGGCCGTAGAAGCCCGTGATCGCGGTTGGCACCGCGATGATGGCCGCCCATCCGGTCAGCTTCTTCATGACGGCGTTGAGCCGGGCGTCCTGCAGCGAGAGGTTGGTTTCGAAAATGGTTGAGATCATGTCGCGTAACGACTCTGTCCACTCCGAAACCCGAAGCACGTGGTCATACAGATCGGCGTAGAGCGGGTCGAGTTCCCGGGCGGCCTCAACGTGCAGGCGGTGATGCTGCAGGGAGTTGACCACTTCGCGCATCGGTAGCGCGATGCGCCGCAGGTTGACCAGGTCTCTGCGGATCTGAAAGGTTCGGCGCTGAAAGCTCCCCCGTGGCGAGTTGTTTTCGAACAATTCATCTTCGATCGCCTCGATGCAGTCATCGAGGGCTTCCACCGCCGCGAAGTGACTGTCGACCACCACGTCAAGCAAACCGTGCACCAATGCACCCACGCCGTACTGTTGCCCGCCGATCTCATCCCAGCGCCGGGTGACTTGGGTGATGTCGAAATCCGGCGTCAGCCGCACGGTGATCAACCCCTCGAGCACGAACGCCGAAATCCGGCGCATCGACAACATCGGCGCAGTGTCTTCGCCCAGGCCGCCGACCACACCGGCGTCTTAGACGGTGAAGAAGGTGTGGGTCACATAGGCGGTCGACTTGACCCGCTCCGCCGCCGCCACCGCGTCTTCGACGGCCCAGTGGTTCAGGCGGAGTTTTTCGGCCAGGTCGCTCAACGTGTCATGGTCCGGATTGCACAAATCGGCCCAGACCAGGGTGTTCTCCTCGCTGAGGTACTCAGCGATCTTGTCGAAATCGAACTCATCCTGGAGCTGCCCAGACCGCCACACGCGGCCCCGGACACTCGGCGCTACCTGCACGAGGTCATCTTGTCAGCCCAGAGCAGATGCGGCGCGCCGACCTAATACGTGGATATCTCGTCCTCGGAAGGCAGTACCCCGGTAACCATGAAGATGACGCGGCGCCCGACCTCCACCGCATGGTCGGCGAAGCGTTCGTAGAAACGGGCCAGCAGTGCGGTTTCCACACCCGTGGCGACCCCGTATTTCCATTCCTGGTCAATCAGCACACCGAGCAGGCGCCGATGCAGATCGTCCATCGCATCATCTTGGTCGTGCAGCAACGCGGCCTTCTTCGGGTCACGGGTCAGCAGCACCTGTTTTGCGCTGTCCCCCAACGCGATTGCCACCTTGGCCATCTCGGCGAAGCAGCCGCGGACTCCCTCGGGAAGCACCTGCTTGGGATACTCCACCTGGGCGATCTTGGCGATGTGTACCGCCAGCGCACCCATCCGCTCGGTATCGGCGATGATCTGCGCGGCGCTGAAGACCGACCGCAACTCGCTGGCCACCGGCTGCTGCAACGCCAGCAACGCCAACGCGTCTTTTTCGATTTTCGCGCGCATCGCCACGATCTGCTCGTGGTCGGCGATCACCTGGTCGGCGGCCACCGCATCGGCCTCCAACAGGGCTTGGGTCGCACGCTTCATCGCCAACCCGGCCATGCCACACATCTCTCCTAGTCGCGCGGCCAGATCGGCGAGCTGCTCGTGGTAGGCGGTCCGCATGGGTAGAACCTCTCTAGGCGTGAATTTCCGGGTAGTGCCACCGCGGAGTCGACAGGGCCATCATGGACCAGGCGGCGCCCGCAGACATGAGATTGCGAGCCAAATTTTTCAACCCGCGCGGTCACCGTCGCGCGACTTGCGCTAGTGACGAAAGACCCGCGGATCCGGGCCTGAATGGCTCCTGCGCATGTCGTCGCGCCCGACTAGTGTTCCCAGTGAGAGCAGCGGCGCTAACGCATTCGAGTGTGGTGCGACCGGGGAGGCTGCCAGACCGCTCGGAAGTTCTTGACAGACCAATCGGGAATCGGTGCTAGGTAACGTGAACAACTCGATCACGCGGTATCTGCCCGGTTTCGGCCTGGTGACGGCGCCGCTGCGGGCGGGAGCCCTGCTGGCGGCCACCGCCGGCAGCACGGCTCTGCTGGGCGGCAACGTTGCGGCCAGCATCGGAAAGTCCTTGGTCCGCGCCACCCCCGATGTGCCGGCCTTGGCCCGGGCGGCGGCGGCCGTGGCGGTCGAGGCGATGGGCGGCCCACCGGCACGGCGCTGCAGCACCAATGGTCGGCGGCGCTGGATCGAGGTGCGCGGCTTGAGCGGCGACGACGCCGCGGCCATCGCCGGCGACGTACTGGCGGCCGTGCGCCAGACACCGGGCGTGCACACCGCATTCCTCAATCGCACCCTGGCACGGCTGGTGGTCACGTTGGATGCCGAGGCCGAGGGGCCCTCGACGGCGCAACTGTGCCGGATCGTCGCCGCTGCCGAGGGGCGCCATCGGACCCGGACAACCGGGCAGCAGCCGACCGGCCTGCCGGGCGACGACGTGGTGCTGATGGGCCGCATGATCGCGGCCGGGGCCGCCACCATGGGCCTTGGCCTTTCGCTGACCGGCAGCCTGCTGCGGCTGCCCCGATTGCCCGACTTGGTCGCGGTACCCCCGACGCTGATAGACCACCTTCCCCGGCTACGGCGTGAACTGGAAAAGCGGCTCGGGCCGGAGGGCACCGACGTCCTGTTCGGCGTCGTCAATGCCACCACGGCCGCATTGACGCTGTCGCCGACGGCCGCCGCCGCCGAAGCCGCCACCCGGGCGATGCTCGCCGCCGAGGCGTGGAACGGCCGGTCCACCTGGTTTCGGCACGAGCCGCGCCTGGGCAGCTACGCCACCCCGGACGCTACCGCGGCAACACCAAAGCGCATCTCGAGTCCGCCCGATGGACCCGCGGAACGCTACGCCAACCGGATCGGTTTGACCGGTCTCGGCGCCGCCGCCGTGGTCGGGCTGTTGTCACGTAACCCGGACGCGGCCGGCGCCGCCGCCCTGGCCGCGGTCCCAAAGCCGTTGCGCACCGTGCGCGAAGCGTTCGGCTGCGCATTGAGCAACGGCCTGACCTCCCAGCACGACGCGCTGGTGCTGCGCCCCCGCGCCCTGCGGGCACTCGACCGGGTCGACGCGATCATGATCGATCCGCGCGCCCTCTACACCGACGAGTTGACGGTCAGCCGCGTCTTGGGAGTACAGAATTCGGCGCGCGGCAAGGCCTGGGAGGCGGTCGCGGCCGCCCTCGACGACCAACGGCTGGCCCCCGGATGGCACCACCTGGCTGACATCCCGGGAGCCGGGCGGACCGGCCGGGCCCTGATCAGCCCCGTTCGCGACCCATACGCGGCCGCGGTGATCACCGAAGCACGCCGCGCGCGCCCTCGGGTCTTTTCCCTGGAGGATGACGGATTACGTTCTCTGGCGCAAGGATTCGACCATCTTTATCCCTCGGCCGAGTCGATCGACGATGCGATGGCGGCCGCGCTTGCCGAGCTGAAAGCCGGTGGGGCCACGGTGGCGCTGTTGACCACCTCGGCGCTGCAGGCCGAGCACCGGTCCGACGTCACCATCGGGGTGCTCCGGGCGCGCCATCCGCCGCCGTGGGGCGCCGATGTCCTGGTTTCGGACCTGACCGGCGCCTGGCGGGTGCTGCACGCGCTGCCGGCGGCGCGCACCGCCACCGACAGCGCCATCCGCCTGTCGGCGTCGGCTTCGGCGATCGGCGCGCTGATGCTGATTCCCAGTGTGCCGGGGCGCGGTTCGGCGTCGGTCAATGTCGGCATGGCGGTCAGCCTGTATCTGGGATTCCGCTCGGGCACCAAGGTTTTTCACGATACGGTGCCGGAGCCCGAAGCCGGCCACGACTGGCACAGCCTGCCCATCGCGGAGGTGCGGCGGCTGCTGCCGCGTCCGGCCGAAGAAGACCGTCGTGACGCGGAGAACCGATGGGAGAAGTTGCCGCCGATTCGGATGGTGCACCGCGGCACCGCAGCATCGTTGCGCCTGGTTCGTGATTTCGCCGCCGAGATGCGCGACGATCTGTCCGATCCGATCACCCCGATGCTGGTCACCGGCGCCGCCGCCAGCGCATTGCTGGGTTCTCCGCTGGATGCCTTCCTGGTCAGCAGTGTGCTGTTGCTCAATGCCGCGCTGTCGGCCGAGCAGCAACTGCACGCCGAGCGCATCCTGAATCGCTTACTGGCAGTGCAGGATCCACCCGCGCGGCGACGACTTGGCCCGCTCGACGACCAGCGCCGCGAGAAGGTTCCGGCCAAGCGGCTGCGTCCGGGCGACATCATCGAAGTCCACGCCGACGAGGTGGTGCCCGCCGACGCCCGGCTGTTGCACGCATCCAGTGTCGAGGTCGATGAGTCGACGTTGACCGGCGAGTCGCTGCCGGTCTCCAAGCAGACCGAGCCCACCCCGGGCGCCCCGCTGGCCGAGCGGGCCTGCATGCTCTATGCCGGCACCACGATGGTGGCGGGCACGGCGGTGGCCGTGGTCACCGCAGTCGGTTCGCGTTCGGAGATGCGCCGGGCGCTGGCGATGGCCCCGCGCAAGTCCCGGGAAATCGGCCTGCAGCGGCAGTTGAGCCGAATCACCCGGCGCGCGTTGCCGTTCAGCGTCGCCAGCGGGGGCCTGGTCGGGCTGCTCAGCATGTCGCGCGGCACTCCGCTGCGAGAGGCGGTGGCCAGTGCGGTCACCCTGGTCGTCGCGGCAGTGCCGGAAGGCTTGACGCTGGTGGTGACGCTGGCCCAGCTCGCTGCGGCGCGCCGGCTCACCGGCGAATCCGTGCTGATCCGCAATGCCCACTCGATCGAAGCGCTCGCCCGGTTGAACGTGGTGTGCTTCGACAAAACCGGAACGCTGAGCGAGAACCGGCTGAAGGTCAAAACGGTGCGCCCGGCGCCGGGTTTCACCCCGGGGCAGGTGTTGGATGCCGCGCTGAGCAGCACCTACTCCAGACACACCCACCGGGTTGAGCATGCCACCGACGACGCGATATTCCAGGCCGCCGACGACCCCGCGGTTCGCGGCGACGGTTCCCAGCCGCAACCGCGGCTCTCCCGTGACGCGTTCCTGCCGTTCCAGTCGGGCCGCCCGTTTGCCGCCGCCCTGGCCGGGACCCGACTGACCATCAAGGGCTCACCGGAGGTGCTCTCGGCGGCGCTGCGGCGGGCCCCCGAGGCCGCCGCGGACCCCTTCACCAAGCAGATCGACGAGATGGCCACCGGTGGCCTGCGGGTGCTGGCGGTGGCCGAGCGTCAGCTGCGCCCCGAGCAAGCCACCGCGGCCGCCGCCGATCCCGATCTGCTGGAATCCCTGTGCCAGTCCGAACTCACGCCGGTCGGTCTGCTGGGCCTGGCCGACACTCCCCGGCCGACGGCCCAGTCCGTGCTCAATGGGCTCGCCGACCGCGATATCGGGGTCCGTCTGATCACCGGCGACCACCCCGCCACCGCCACCGCAACCGCCCAGGAGCTCGGACTGGACGTCACCGACTCCGAGGTGATCACCGGCGCCGAATGGGAAGCGCTGTCGGCCGACCAGCGGGCCACGGTGGTCGCATCACGGCTGGTCTTTGCCCGGATGTCGCCCGAACACAAGGTGGAGGTGGTGCAGGCTCTCGAGCGCGCCGGGCTGGTTACCGCGATGGTCGGCGACGGGGTCAACGACGCCGCCGCGATCCGAGCGGCCAGCGTGGGTATCGGGATGGCCGCCCGCGGCAGCGATGCGGCCCGGACGGCGGCCGATGTGGTGCTGTTGGACGGACGGATCGACGCGCTGCTGGAGGCTCTCGACGAAGGCCAACAGCTGTGGCGTCGCGTGCATTCGGCGGTCTCGGTGCTGTTGGGCGGCAACCTCGGCGAGGTGTCGTTCGCGCTAATCACCACGCTGCTGACCGGCCGCTCGGTGTTCAATGCGCGGCAGATGCTGCTGGTCAACATGCTTACCGATGCGCTGCCGGCGGCGGCGTTGGCCGTCAGTCCCCAAACCAGCAACGTCGAGGTGGAACGCGACGAGGCGGCCATGTGGCGAGCGATCGGGATACGCGGCGCCTCCACCACGACCGGCGCCATGCTGGCGTGGCTGATGGCCAGCGCGACCGGCACCCGGCGCCGGGCGGCGACGGTCGCGCTGATCGGTTTGGTCGGCACGCAACTCACGCAGACCGTGGCCGACTCGCACGGCCCGCTGGTGGTGCTGACCACGGTCGGGTCCTTCGGGGTGCTCGCGGTGGTGGTGACCACCCCGGGCCTCAGTCACCTGTTCGGTTGCACCCCGGTGGGCCCGTTGGCCTGGGGGCAGGCGCTGCTGGCCGCCGCGGTGGCGGGTTCGGCGTCGGTCATCGCACCCGAACTGCTCATGCGGGTGTCGCGGCAAGCTCAGCGCCTAATCAGCGTCACCGCCGATGGGCAGGCAACGGTGCAGGAACGCGAAGCCGGGGCGCCCACGTAACCAAATGTTCGTTCAGCCGCTACCCCGACGTCGAGCTTTCGAGTCGCGGGGCGTTCCCTACGCCCGTAGTTTTTGATTCGGGGTCCGACGGGTTGGCTGACAACCCGCACAGTCAACCGACGGGTGGTTGGGATGGAGCGCGAAACTCTCTTGCAGCTGAGATCATTTCGGCCTGCTTTGGAACATGTCGATGGCGCGTGGTGGCCGCGGTCGAGGCAGTTGGTGGACGAGCTGCCGGGCCTGGTTGCCTCGATTACCGTACGCCTGGGACCGATCGTGATGGTCAGCTACCACCGCAATGGGTGGGAACAGACCCCGACGGTGGCCGAGATCGCCGGTCACACTGTCGAATTGCTGGGCTTCAGCAGCGACGACCCGGCCAGTCTCATCCTGATCGGCCAAGACGGTCACCATCTGACGCTGCGGGTGATCTCACCGGATGCCAGCGACCAGAGTGCGCAGTGGACCCTCGATGAGGTGCGGGTCGATACCGGCGCCGGCAGCCCGCCCGCGGGCCGCTCCCTGGTGGAGCGCAACGTCGCCGACGTCGCCGACAAGCTGGCCCGCCACGAGGGGCTCGACGACGATCAGCGGACCGCCCAGATCAAGCGGTGGTGTGAAGAGGCCGCAGCACAGTTCGTCGATGCGCCGGTGCAAACGTTCGTTCCGATCCTGGTCGAGCACATCGTGCGCAATCGCATGATCGAATCCCGTGGTGCGACGCGCTCGCCGCTGCTGGAACGCTCACCCGAGCCGGCGAACAGCCGCTGAACCGTCCCTATCGGGGCGGGCTCGCCTTGGTCATGAGAGCCGTGATCGCCGCCACGTCAGCGGGGCTGGGTATGCCCCAACCGGGCTGGTAGCCGAACAAGTCGTCGACCTGCACCGTCTGCAGATCCACGTCGAGAAGCTCGATCGCCTGCAACGGGACGAGGGCGGGGTGCACGTAGCCGCAGTCCCGGGCCAAAGACAGCAACTCGAAGCGCAGCGTGGCCAGATAGTTGGCACAGCGCACCGCTTTGAGGGCCGGGTCCAGACCGTGCTGCAACCACGCCGACTGGGTGGCCACGCCGGACGGGCATCGGCCGGTGTGGCAGCGCTGAGCCTGGATGCAACCGATGGCGAACATGGCGGTCCGTCCGACGTTGATCATGTCGGCGCCCATCGCCAGGGCCAGCAGCGCGTTCTCGGGGATACCGAGCTTGGCGGAGCCGATGAACACCACGTCGTGGTGCAGGTCCTCTTCGGCGAAGGTGCGAAACACCCTGGGGAAGGCCCATTTGAAGGGCGGGGCGACATGGTCGCTGAAGACCAGCGGGGCCGCGCCGGTGCCGCCCTCTCCGCCGTCGACGGTCACGAAATCGACACCGCGACCGGTGCGTGCCATCCGCGCGGCAAGCTGGGGCCAAAACAACCCTTCGCCGACGGCGGACTTGATGCCGACGGGAAGACCCGTCGCATCGGCGATGGTCTCCACCAGCTCGAGCATCCCGTCGATGTCAGCGAACGCGGAGTGTCCGGCGGGGCTCTTGCAGTCCACTCCGACCGGAATCCCCCTGATGGCAGCGATATCCGCGGTGACTTTGGCGCCGGGCAGCATGCCGCCCAGCCCCGGCTTGGCGCCTTGCCTCAGCTTGATTTCGATCGCGCGTATCGAGGGCGTGGCGGCCACCCGATCGATCAGCCGCGACAGGCTGAACGTCCCGTCGTCGTTGCGGCAGCCGAAGTATCCGGTGCCGATCTGCCATACCAGGTCGCCACCGTTGAGGTGATAGGGCGACACCGCGCCCTCACCGATGGTGTGCAGGGCGCCCGCGATCCCCGCGCCCTGATTCAGCGCGCTGATGGCCGCGCCACCGAGCGCGCCATAGCTCATCCCGGAAATGTTGACCAAAGACGAGGGCCGGAAGGCTTTGGCACGCCCGCGGGCGCCACCAAGCACCTTTGCCGCCGGCAGCGCGACGGCGGGATCCGGATGAGCGGGCTCGCCGTCCGGGGCCGATACCGGAAATGCCGCGTGCTTGATGATGGGGTAGTTGTGGGCCCGCGCCAGGTCGTTGTCGGTGCCGAATCCGAAGTATCGGTTGGTCAATTTCGATGACGTGTACACCCAGCGCCGCTGGTCACGGCTGAAGGGCCGCTCTTCGTTGTTGTCGGTGACGATGTATTGGCGCAACTCCGGTCCAAAGGCTTCGAGCAGAAAGCGCAGATGGCCGATGATCGGGAAGTTGCGCAGGATGGCGTGCCGGCGCTGCCAGAGATCCCAGCCCGCTACCCCGGCCATACCGCCGCCGAGCACCGCCGCCACCGATCGCGGCTTCATGCCGAACCCGGGTTCGTCGTCATCACCATGTTTGCCCCTTGCTGATCCCCAGGAGAAATTTGTTCACGTGGATTTGACGCGCAAATGTCGGATTTGACGTCACCGATGAATAACGTGATCTACCAGCGGCCGGGTGACGGTTCGACGGCGAACCGGGGCCGCTGGCCTTAAATCCCGGGCCGCAGGTGTCCTCTTCCCACGAAGGAGGCCAATGGTGTCGTTGCCCGATCACATCAACATGCGGCCCGACGGTGTGCGAGCCGCGGCCGTTCTGACAGCGCGATCTCGCGAGGCGGTGCGCTCGGCGTTGGCGGCGGTCGCCAGCAAGCTGACCCCGGCCGCCAGCGATGAGGACGACCCGATGCTCATGGCTCGCGGCGCCGAGCGGTGTTGAGGTCCAGCTAGTTTCAATTCAGCGGCACCGGCTCGAGGATCTCGGCACGCGCCTCGGGTGCGCTGGCCCGCAACATGTCCGCCGATACGTCGTCGGGCTGGGCCTGCGACAAGACCTCCGCTTCCACCCGCGCCTTGTAGTTCGCGACTTCTCGCTCGATGTCCTCGACGGTCCACCCGAGCACCGGTGCGACCACGTCGGCCACCTCACGGGCGCAATCGACACCTCGGTGCGGGTACTCGATGGAGACTCGCATGCGGCGGGCCAGGATGTCTTCCAGATGCAGCGCGCCCTCGGCGGTGACGGCGTAGAGGGCCTCCACCTTGAGGTAGCCAGGAGCCTCCTTGATGGGCGTCAGCAGGTCCGGATCGTCGGCCGCCAGTTCCAGCACCTCGTTGATCAGCGATCCGTAGCGGTCCAATAGGTGACGCACTCGGTAGGGGTGCAGGCCGACCATCTCGCCGACGTGTTCCACCTGGTTGACCAGCGCAAAGTAGCCGTCGGCGCCCAGCAGGCTGACCTTCTCGGTGATCGACGGCGCCACCCGGGCCGGAACGAACTGCACGGCGGCGTCGATCGCGTCGGCCGCCATCACCCGGTAGGTGGTGTACTTGCCGCCGGCGATGGCCACCAGCCCTGCCGCCGGTACCGCCACAGCGTGCTCGCGCGACAGCTTGGACGTGTCGTCGCTCTCCCCGGCCAGCAGCGGCCGCAGACCGGCGTACACGCCGTCGATGTCGGCATGCGTCAGGGGCGTGGCCAGCACCGCATTGACCGTTCCCAGGATGTAGTCGATGTCGGCCTTGGTGGCCGCGGGGTGGGCCAGGTCCAGGTTCCAGTCGGTGTCGGTAGTCCCGATGATCCAGTGGCTTCCCCACGGAATGATGAACATGACCGACTTCTCGGTGCGCAGGATCATCGCGACGTCGCTGACGATGCGGTCCCGGGGCACCACCACGTGCACACCCTTGGACGCTCGAACCTGGAATCGCCCGCGTTGCTTGGACAGCGCCTGAATCTCGTCGGTCCAGACCCCGGTGGCATTGACCACCACGTGCCCGCGGACCTCGGTGATCGAGCCGTCCTCGGAATCGCGCACCCGCACCCCGACCACCCGGTCGCCCTCGCGCAGCAGCGCTACCACCTGGGTGGAACAACGGACGACCGCCCCGTAGTGCGACGCGGTACGAGCGACCGTCATGGTGTGCCTGGCATCGTCGACGACGGTGTCGTAGTAGCGGATACCGCCGATCAGGGAGCCGCGTTTGAGGCCCGGGCTCAGCCGCAACGCGCCGGCACGGGTCAAATGCTTCTGCGCGGGAACCGATTTCGCGCCGCCGAGGCGGTCGTAGAGGAAGATCCCGGCGGCAATGTAGGGACGTTCCCAGCCACGCTTGGTGAGCGGGAACAGAAACGGCAGGGGCTTGACCAGATGCGGCGCCAACGTGGTCAGCGACAGCTCCCGCTCGAAAAGGGCTTCGCGCACCAGGCCGAATTCCAGTTGTTCGAGGTAACGCAGTCCACCGTGGAACATCTTCGACGAACGGCTCGACGTGCCAGAGGCCAGATCGCGGGCTTCGATCAGGGCCACCTTCAGCCCGCGGGTGGCGGCGTCCAGCGCACACCCGGAGCCCACTACCCCGCCGCCGATAACCACCACATCGAACTGCTCGGCACCGAGCCGCTCCCAGGCCAACGCGCGCTGCTCGGGCCCCAGCGAACCGGCGGGCCCGGTCTGGTCACGCTGCGATGCGCCGGTCGGATTGCTCACGACAATGAACTCCTGTCGGTTGCTTGTCAGTAGGCGTTAGGTGCACCACAAGGCTAATTGGTGGGGCGTGGCAGTAGTTGGGCTTCAGTCCAGATCATCGTGGGCCATCAGGCGGCGAGCGGCCTCGGTGATCGAACCCGATAACGACGGGTAAACGGCCAGTGTCTGGGCCAGCTCGTTGACCGTGATCCGGTTCTGCACCGCCACCGCGATCGGCAGGATCAGCTCGGATGCGATCGGCGCCACCACCACGCCGCCGATGACCACACCGGTGGACCGCCGGCAGAAGACCTTGACGAAACCGTGCCGCACCTCCGACATCTTGGCCCGGGCGTTGGTCCGCAACGGCAACATGATGGTGCGGGCAAGCACCGAACCGTTGTCGATCGCCGACTGCGGCACGCCGACGGCGGCGATCTCGGGCCTGGTGAACACCGTCGCCGCAACCGTGCGCAAACGGATCGGGCTCACGCCCTCGCCCAGCGCGTGGTACATCGCGATGCGGCCCTGCATCGCGGCGACCGAGGCCAGCGGCAGCAGGCCGGTGCAGTCACCCGCGGCGTAAATGCCGGGCACCGACGTGCGCGACACCCGGTCCACGTTCAGATAGTTGCCCGGGCCGAGCTCGATACCAACGCGCTCCAGGCCGAGGCCGCTGGTGTTGGGGATCGACCCGATCGTCATCAGCGCGTGGCTGCCCCCGACGGTGCGGCCGTCGGTCATGGTCACCAGAACCCCGTTTTCGGTGCGGGTGACGGACTGGGCGCGGGCGTTCTTGAACAGTCGGACGCCACGTTCGGCGAACGACTCCTCCAAGACCAGTGCGGCGTCGGCGTCCTCGTAGGGCAACACGTGATCCTGGCTGGCCACCACCGTGACCCGCACACCCAGCTCGGTGTAGGCGTCGACGAACTCCGCGCCCGTCACCCCCGAGCCCACCACGATTAGGTGCTGCGGCAACGCGTCCAGGTCGTAGAGCTGCCGCCAGGTCAGGATGCGCTCGCCGTCCGGTCGCGCCGACGGCAGGATCCGCGGGCTCGCTCCGGTGGCGATCAACACGACGTCGGCGTCGTGCTCGCTGGTGGTGCCGTCGGCGGCCGTCGCCTTGACGCGGTGGCGCAGGCCGGGTGCGGGGTCGAGCAGCTCGCCCTTGCCGGCGATCACGTGCACGCCCACGCTGAGCAGCTGGGCGGTGATGTCCGCCGACTGCGCCGCGGCCAGCTCCTTGACCCGGGCGTGGATCTTGGGCAACGAGATTTTCGCCTCGTCGAAGTCGATGAGGAAGCCCAGGTGAGGCGCTCTTCGCAGCTCGGTGCGCAGGCCGGTGGACGCGATGAACGTCTTGGACGGCACACAGTCGTCCAGAACGGCGGCACCACCGATACCGTCGGAGTCGATCACTGTGACTTGGGCTGATTCGGGGTGTGAGGTGGCGGCCACCAGCGCGGCTTCGTAACCGGCTGGGCCTCCACCGAGGATCACGATGCGGGTCACCACACGCAATAACCTAGCTTGAGGGGCTCAGAACTGCCTCGCGTGCCGCCGTGAGAGCCCGACCGGGCGCGCCTGAGCATGAAGAGCCAAGCATCACACCCAGGGATGAGCCGCATCCGTTTACGTGACGTTTAAGATTTCCGCGTGCCGCTCTACGCCGCGTACGGATCGAACATGCATCCCGATCAGATGCTCATGCGTGCACCCCACTCCCCGATGGCCGGAACCGGCTGGTTGCCCGGGTGGCGGCTGACCTTCGGCGGCGAGGACATCGGCTGGGAAGGAGCCCTGGCCACCGTCGTCGAGGATCCCGACTCCAAGGTGTTCGTGGTGCTCTACGACATGACACCGGCCGACGAGAAGAACCTCGACCACTGGGAGGGCTCGGAGTTCGGCATCCACCAGAAGATCCGCTGCCGGGTGGAGCGATTGTCCTCGGACACCACCACCGATCCCGTCCTGGCCTGGCTGTATGTGCTCGACGCCTGGGAGGGCGGTCTGCCGTCGGCGCGCTACCTGGGCGTGATGGCCGATGCCGCCGAGATCGCGGGCGCACCAAGCGATTATGTGCACGATTTGCGTACCCGGCCGGCCCGCAACATCGGCCCGGGGACCGGAACCTAGCCGGGGGTTGCGTCACCCTCTGCCGCGAGGGTGCGTGTCTGCACGCCGACACGCCGTTGCGGCCGGCAATTTGGGCACCCTCGCGAGCCCATCAGGCGGCCTGAGCCCGGGCCAGCGCCCCGGCCAGCCGCTGAACAAGTTCGGCCGGCCGATGCCTGACATCGCCGGCCACGATGGGCACTATCACCCACCCCAACTCCTGCAGCGCCGCACTGCGCCGTCGATCCCACAGGAACGCTTGCGGCCCGCTATGCCAGTCGACGCCGTCGTACTCTGCCGCGACCCGCAGACCCGGCCACGCGAAATCCAGTCGCCAGCGCCGGCCGTCGGAGCCGACCAGCTCGTATTGCAGCACTGGCGCGGGTAGTCCGCCTTCGATCATCACCAGCCGGGTCTCGCTCTCCATCGGCGACTCCGCCAGCGGACTCGCCAAGGCGAGCAACTCGCGCACGGCCACGACGCCGCGCCGGCCGGATTGCAGACAGACCGCTCGGTCGAGGTCGTCACGGTCGCATGTCCCGCTGCGCAGGGCGGCGTCCAGTGTCGCCAACGCTCGCGGCCGACGCAGCCCCCGGGCGACCTCTATCGCCGTCCACGCCGGCGTCGTGAGTTCTCGCCCCGCGAGGCGAGTCAACGGTGCACCGGCGCGCCGGTACACGGTCAGGCCGTCGGTGGATCGCAATTGCCGCCCCTCGGGATTGAGCACATGCAGATCCCCGGTTTGCTCGGTGTCAAAGCCGTAGGCCGCGGCGGCGGTCCCCAGGCATGCGGCGACCGGTGTGCCGACTGCCAGGTCCACTCCGCGCAGCCGCAGCCCACTGGTCAACTCACCGCGGCCATAAATGCCATGCCAAACTCTGCTCAGTACCCCGCTTTTCAGGTCGGCTTCCAGCCCGCGCCGGGTCAGGAACGTCAGTACCTGGGCGGACGTCGCCACCCCGCCTTGGGCGTCGAGCAACCGGGCGAGCTCTGCGTGCATGGGGCCATCGTCGAGGCGCAACTGACGGGCCCACAATTCACCACGACGAGCGTGCGCATAATGCCGGCAATACCGGCGTGTCGTTGTCCAGACACGCACCCTCGCGAGCGGTTAGAACGCCGCAGCCTGCTCGATGATGTTGACCATCACGCGCACGCCGATCCCCAGTGCCCGCTCATCGAGGTCAAACGTCGGCTGATGTAGGTCCAGCTGCGGTCCGTCGCCGGACCAAACTCCCAGACGCCCCATGGCACCCGGGACCTCTTCGAGGTACCAGGAGAAGTCCTCGCCGCCGCCTGACTGGCGGGTATCGGCCAGCGCATCCGGGCTGACGGCTTCGATGGCGTGGGTGAGGATGTGGGTCGAGACTTCCTCGTTGACCACAGGTGGAACGCCGCGCCGGTATTGCAGCGTGTGCTCGATCGCCAAAGGCGACAGCAGCGCAGTGATGGACTCACGGATGATCTCTTCCAGATCGATCCAGGTCTGCCGGCTGGCGGTGCGAACGGTGCCGGCCAACACGCCGGTTTGCGGAATGGCGTTGGCCGCCACGCCCGCGTTGACCGCCCCCCAGACCAGGACGGTGCTGTTACGGGGGTCGACGCGCCGCGACAGCACGCCGGGCAGCCCGGTGATCAGCGTGCCCAGCCCGTAGACCAGGTCGGCGGTCAGGTGTGGCCGCGACGTGTGCCCACCGGGTGAATACAGCGTGATCTCGATATGGTCGGCCGCCGAGGTGATAGGCCCCTGCCGCACCGCAACCCTGCCCACCTCGAGCCGGGGATCGCAGTGCAGGGCAAAGATCCGTGACACCCCGGTCAGTGCTCCGGCCGCGATCGCGTCGATGGCGCCGCCGGGCATCAGCTCCTCGGCGGCCTGGAATATCAGACGCACCCCGACCGGCAGCTCCGGCACCGTCGCCAACGCCAGCGCGGTACCCAGCAGAATCGCGGTGTGGCCGTCGTGCCCGCAGGCGTGGGCGATGTTGGGCATCGTCGAGGCGTACGGCGCACCGGTGCGCTCGGCCATCGGCAGCGCGTCCATGTCGGCACGCAGCGCGATCCTGGGCTGATGCTCGGGACCGAAATCGCAGGTCAGTCCCGTCCCGCCGGGCAATATCTTGGGGTTGAGCCCGGCGTCGGCCAGCCGTTCGGCGACAAACTGGGTGGTGGCGAACTCCTGGCGGCCCAGCTCCGGATAGCGATGGATGTGCCGGCGCCAGCCGACCAGGTCGTCATAGTGCGCGGCCAGCCAGGATTCAGCGGTGTCGACAAGGCTCATGACGCCGCCCTGCGCTGCTGGGCGGCCAGCACTCGGTCCCGCTGGTCCGGATTCTCGGCCAGCGCGACCGCGGTGCGCGCCAGCATGATTGCGCCGTCGACGACCGCTTGGTCAGCGCTGTGACCGGCCGCGGCGGCCGCGAAGGCGCGCTGGTGCACCGTGGCCCCGCCGGCGTCGACACCGATCACCGGATGGATGCCCGGCAGCACCTGTGTCACGTTGCCCATGTCGGTGCTGCCCAGCGGCAGCCCCTCCTCGACGCTGGCCGGCACCGGGGTGCGCCCAAGCCGAAGCATCTCTTCTCGACACACCTCGACCAGCCAGTGGTCGGGTTTCAATTCCGCATATGCGGGTGCGGCCGCATCGATGTCGTATTCACATCCGGCGGCCAGCGCCCCCGCCGCAAAGCAAGCAAACATCCTGCCCTCCAAGTCGCGCAGCGATTCCGACTCGACCGCGCGCATCGCGTACTGCATCATCGCGTGCCCGGGAATTACGTTGACCGCCTGACCTCCGTCGATAACGATTCCATGGGTCATCTGCCCCGGCGCCAGTTGCTGCCGCAGCAATCCGATTGCCACCTGCGCAATGGTTAGGGCGTCGGCAGCATTGACCCCCAGGTGCGGCGCCACGGCGGCGTGTGATTCCTTACCCCGGTAACGCACGGTGACCTCGGACAACGCCAGGGATCGAGCGCCGGCGATGTCCGTGGGCCCCGGATGCACCATCAGGGCCAGCGTGATGTCGTCGAATACCCCGGCGTCCAACATCAGTGCCTTGCCACCGCCGGACTCCTCGGCCGGCGTGCCCAGCAATGCGACCGTCAGACCGAGATCGTCGGCGACTTCGACCAGGGCCAGCGCGGTCCCCACCGCCGATGCCGCAATGATGTTGTGCCCGCAGGCGTGCCCGATTTCGGGCAGCGCGTCATATTCGGCGCAAATTCCCACCACCAGCGGTCCATCGCCGAAATCGGCCCGAAATGCGGTGTCCAGCCCCGCGGCGGCCCGGGTGATCTCGAAGCCACGTTCGGCCACCAGCGCCTGTGTCTTGGCACAGCTGCGGTGCTCGGCGAAGGCCAACTCCGGCTCGGCGTGGATCGCGTGGGAGAGCTCGACCAGATCACCGGCACGCCGTCGCACCAACTCTTCGACGGTGTCCAAGACGAGTGCGGGCATTCTGGCAGTATCTCATCGACGCGCGCCCGGCCCCGCACAACAGCCATCTCAACGCCCGGCCACACTCGCTAGGCTCCCCAGTGTGACTGGCCCCCAGCCCGATCCCGACGAACTCGCACGCCGCGCGGCCCAGGTCATCGGCGAGCGCACCGGGATCGCTGAGCATGACGTCGCGGTAGTTCTCGGATCCGGATGGTCGGCGGCCATCGCCGCGCTGGGATCCCCGACCGCCGTGCTGGCGCAGACCGAAGTTCCCGGGTTTACCCCGCCGAGCGCGGCCGGGCACGCGGGCGAGCTGCTGTCGGTGCCCGTCGGCGATCACCGGGTGCTGGTACTGGCGGGCCGCATTCACGCCTACGAGGGGCATGACCTGCGCCATGTGGTGCACCCGGTGCGAACGGCGTGCGCGGCGGGCGCGCGGACCGTGGTGCTGACCAACGCGGCCGGCGGGTTGCGACCGGACATGCAGGTCGGCCAGCCGGTGTTGATCAGCGACCACCTGAACCTGACCGCGCGATCGCCACTGGTCGGGGCGCAGTTCGTGGATCTGACCGACGCCTACTCGGCGCGGCTGCGCGCGGTCGCCCGGCAAGCCGACCCCGAGTTGGCCGAAGGCGTGTACGCCGGCCTGCCGGGGCCGCATTACGAGACACCCGCCGAGATCCGCATGCTGCGGGTGTTGGGCGCCGACCTGGTCGGCATGTCGACGGTGCACGAGACCATTGCCGCCCGCGCGGCGGGGGCCGAGGTGCTCGGTGTTTCGCTGGTGACCAACCTGGCCGCCGGGATCACCGGTGAGCCGCTGAGCCACGCCGAGGTGCTTGCGGCGGGCGCCGCGTCGGCGGCGCGGATCGGCTCACTGCTAGCCACCGTCATCGCCGGGTTGCGCAACAGTGACGCCTGAGGAGTGGATCGCGCACGATCCTGACCCGGTGACCGCCGCC
The DNA here is from genome assembly GCF_003584745.1 of Mycobacterium pseudoshottsii JCM 15466. NCBI lineage: Bacteria > Bacillati > Actinomycetota > Actinomycetes > Mycobacteriales > Mycobacteriaceae > Mycobacterium > Mycobacterium pseudoshottsii. Next base: position 1,506,755 of record NZ_AP018410.1, on the reverse strand, counting down.
GAGCTGGCGGCCTGTGACGCCCAAGAACTTGCCGCACGGTTCGCCCGGCCGCTGGCCTTCGGCACTGCCGGGCTGCGCGGACCGGTGCGCGGCGGGCCGGACGCGATGAACCTCGCGGTGGTGTTGCGCGCCACCTGGGCGGTGGCACGGGTGCTCGCCGAGCAGACCCCGGCGGGGCCCGCGACAGTGATCGTCGGACGTGATGCTCGTCACGGCTCGGCGTCTTTCGCCACTGCGACAGCCGAAGTACTTGCCGCCGAAGGATTCCAGGTGGTGCTGCTGCCCGAGCCGCTACCCACACCGATAGTCGCGTTCGCCGTACGTCACAGCGGCGCGGTGGCCGGCATCCAGATCACGGCGTCACACAACCCGGCCACCGATAATGGCTACAAGGTCTACCTCGATGGCGGAATCCAGATCATCTCCCCCACCGACCGCAAGATCGAGGCCGCGATGGCCGCCGCTCCGCCGGCCGACCAGATCGCCCGCAAACCCGTCACACCCGCTCGCACCGATCTGGTTGAGCACTACATCGCGCGTGCGGCCGGGATCCGCCGTTGCGCCGGTTCGGTGCGAGTCGCCCTGACCCCGATGCACGGGGCGGGCGGCACGGTTGCCGTGGCGACGCTGCGTCGGGCCGGCTTCACCGACGTGCATACCGTCGCGACACAGTTCGAGCCCGATCCGGACTTTCCCACCGTCGCATTCCCGAACCCGGAGGAGCCGGGCGCGACCGATGCGCTGTTGGAGCTGGCCGCCGGCGTGCGGGCGGACGTGGCAATCGCACTGGACCCCGACGCCGACCGATGCGCGGTCGCGATACCGACGTCCTCCGGCTGGCGAATGCTATCGGGCGATGAAACCGGTTGGCTGCTGGGCGATTACATCCTCTCGAAGCAACCGCCTGGCGACTGGATCGTGGCCAGCACGCTGGTCTCGTCGCGGATGCTGGCCGCTATCGCCGCGGACTACGGCGTGGTCCACGTGCAGACCCTCACCGGCTTCAAATGGCTGGCCCGCGCCGATGCCGACCGGCCCGGCACCCTGGTGTACGCCTACGAGGAGGCGATCGGGCACTGTGTGGACCCCACCGCCGTGCGGGACAAAGACGGCATCAGCGCCGCCGTCTTGACGTGCGATCTGGTGGCCAGCCTCGAGCGGCAGGGCCGATCGGTTCCCGATGTCCTCGACGACCTCGCCCACCGGTACGGAGTCCACGAGGTTGGCGCGGTAGCGCGCCGGGTTGCCGATGCCGACCAGGCCGCGGCACTGATGCGTCGGCTGCGTGAATCCCCGCCGGATCGGCTCGCCGGTTTCACCGCAACCGTGACCGACATCACCGACGCGCTGATCTTCGCCGGCGGGGACGACCGCACCTCGGTGCGAGTGGTCGTGCGGCCGTCGGGCACCGAACCGAAACTGAAGTGCTACATCGAAGTTCGGTGCGAAGTAGCCGGCGACTTGGCGGCCACCCGTCAACGGGCCCAGGAGCTGCGTCGTGAGCTGGCTTCCACGGTCAGCGGTTGGTAGTTCAGCGCGGACCGAATTGGCGGTCGCCCGCATCGCCGAGCCCGGGCACGATATACGCCTCCTCGTTGAGCCCGTCATCGATGGCTACCGTGAACAGCCACGCGTTCGGTGCCGCCTTCTCGAGCGCCGAGACGCCTTGCGGCGCCGCCACCACGCACAGCACCGTGATGTCCGTCGCACCGCGGGACAACAACAAGTCGACGGTAAAGGTCATCGATCCGCCGGTGGCCAGCATCGGGTCCAACACCATTACGGGTAGCCCGGACAAGTCGTCGGGCAGCGATTCAAGATATGGGACGGGCTGGTGGGTCTGCTCATTGCGGGCGATACCGACAAAGCCGACCCGCGCCTCCGGCAGCGCCGCATGCGCTTCGTCGACCATGCCCAGTCCGGCGCGCAGCACCGGAACCAGAAGCGGGGGGTTGGCCAGTCTTAGGCCTGTCGTGGCCGCAAGCGGTGTACGGATAGCGACGGATTCGGCGGGCGCTGCGCGGGTCGCCTCATAGACCAGTACCAGTGTCAGCTCACGCAAGGCCTGGCGGAAAGCAGCGTTTCCGGTGCGTTCGTCACGCAGCGCGGTCAGGCGGGCCGCCGCCAGCGGGTGATCAATGACGTGGACTTCCACATGGGTGACCCTATATAACAATCGGATTCAAGCCGCTGACACGCTCCCCCTTCTCGCGGCGCCGAGGCCGAGCCGCCCATATACTCCGGGCGTGTGTGGCCTGAAACAGCATTTTACCAGTACATTTCGAGCTCTGGCGGTGCTCGGCGCGGTGGCGGTATCCCTACCGGCCCACGGTAGCGACGCTCCCCCGCGTATCGACCTGACCGCCACTGCGTTGCCGGCGTTCTCACATGTGGTGGTCGTGGTGGAGGAGAACCATTCGCAGGCCAACATCATTGGCAACAAGGCGGCCCCGTTCATCAATGCGCTGGCCGCCAATGGTGCGATGATGTCGCAGTCGTTCGCCGAAACGCACCCCAGCGAACCCAACTACCTGGCCTTGTTCGCCGGTACCACCTTCGGCTTGAAGAAGAACACGTGTCCGGTCAATGCGGGCAGCACGCCCAACCTGGCTTCGGAGTTGCTCGCCGCGGGCCACACGTTCGTAGGTTTCGCCGAGAGCCTGCCCGAAGTCGGTTCGACGGTCTGCAGCGCCGGAAAGTACGGGCGCAAGCATGCGCCTTGGGTGAACTTCAGCAATGTTCCGGCCACGCTGTCGATGCCCTTCTCCGCGTTTCCGACGCCGGCGGACTACGCCAGGCTGCCCACGGTGTCCTTCGTCATCCCCAACGGGGATAACAACATGCACGACGGCACCATCGCGGCAGCTGACGAGTGGTTGAACCGTCAACTGTCGCCGTACGCCAACTGGGCCCGATCCAACAACAGCCTGCTGATCGTGACGTGGGATGAGGACGACGGCGGCAGCCGCAACCAGATTCCCACGGTGTTCTACGGCGCACACGTACGGCCGGGCACTTACAACCAGACCATCAGCCACTACAACGTGCTTTCCACGCTGGAGCAGATGTACGGCTTGCCCAAGACGGGTTTCGCGGCGAACGCCCCGGTCATCGCTGATATCTGGGGCGGCTAACCACTACCGGGCCGGGCCCGCCGGCGGGCCGTCGCTATTCTGTGCCGCATGGCTGCTGACCTCGTGCCCATTCGCCTGAGCCTGTCCGATGGTGACCACTACACGCTGTGGGCACCGCGCTGGCGTGACTCCGGGGACGAGTGGGAGGCGTTCCTGGGCAAGGACGAGGACCTCTACGTCTTCGACAGCGTCGCGGACCTGGTCGCATTCGTACGCACCGACACCGACAACGACCTGGTTGATCACCCGGGGTGGCAGGACCTGACGGAGGCCCACGCCCACAACTTCGATCCGGCCGACGACAAGAAGTTCGATCTGGTCATCGTCGAGGAGCTGGTGGCCGAAAAGCCGACCGAGGAATCGGTGAACGCGATGGCCGCAACCCTGGCGATCGTGTCGTCGATCGGATCGGTCTGCGAGCTGACGGCGGTTTCGAAGTTCTTCAACGGCAATCCCACGCTGGGCACCGTGTCGGGCGGCATCGATTACTTCTCCGGTAAAGCCGGCCAGAAACGCTGGAACGCGATCGCCGAGATCATCGCTCGCAGCTGGGACGACGTGCTCAAGGCGATCGAAGAAGTCGTCAGTACCCCTGAGGTTGACGAGAAGCTATCCGCCAAGGCCGCCGAGGAATTGGAAGAGGAGCCCGAGGAGCCCGAAGAGGACGAGGGCGCAGCCGGCGAGGACGACGAGGCCAGCGCTGACTCCGCGGATGAGGACGACGAGGACGAGGCCGCCGAGGACGAAGACGAGGAAGACGAGGAAGACGAGGAAGACTCCGTCGAAGAAGACCGCGCCGCCGGCGACACCGTCGTGCTGGGCGGCGACGAGGATTTCTGGCTGAAGGTGGGGATTGACCCGATCCGGATCATGACCGGCGCGGGCAACCTCTACACGCTTCGTTGCTACCTGGACGATCGCCCGATCTTCCTGGGCCGCAACGGCCGGATCAGCGTCTTCAGCTCCGAGCGGGCGCTCGCGCGCTATCTTGCCGACGAGCATGATCACGATCTGTCGGATTTGGCCACCTACGACGACATCCGCACCGCCGCCACGGACGGCTCACTGGCGGTGGATGTGACCGACGAAAACATCTATGTGTTGACCGGGCTGGCCGACGATTTCGCCGACGGACCCGAGGCGGTGGATCATGACCAGCTCGACCTGGCCGTCGAATTGCTCCGCGACATCGGCGACTACTCCGAGGAAGGCACCGTCGACAAGGCGCTCAACCCGGCCAAGCCGCTGGGCAAGTTGGTGGCCTACGTGTTGGACCCCGATTCGGGCAGCAAGCCGGCGGCTCCGTATGCGAAAGCGGTGCGCGAGTGGGAACAGTTGGAGCGGTTCGTGGAGTCGCGGCTAAGGCGCGAATAGCGCCGCCAGCCGGCGACGACATATAACCAAAGCGTCGCGGCTAAGGCGCGAACAGCGTCGCGGCTAAGGCGCGAACAGCGTCGCGAGCTCAGATGTCGGCGGCGCAGGCAGCGAAAATCGCATCCCAGTCCTCGACGTTGAAATGGCCCTTGCCGGCGGCCCAATGCAACTCGACGTTGGGGATCACACGCTCGAGGTACTCCCCCATCTCGCGCGGCACGAAGCTGTCGTGGGTGCCCAGCCAGATATGGGTGGGCACGTCCACCTCACTGGGGTCGAACTCCCACGGCCGATACTCGAGAAACGCTTCGTATGCGGCACCCCGGCTGCCTTGCCGAAACGCCTCGAGCTGCACCGCCTGGAAGTGTTGGACGAAGCGTTTGTCACGCATCCGGTGCTTGTCGACCGCGGGTACCGAAGCGGTTATCAGCTTGGTGAACAGTCCGGGTGCGTACTTTGCACACCAACCGAGCGGGGCGAACAGGGCGTGAAACAACCGCGGCCCATGTTGGGCCAGACGGGCGTAGGACCGGTCCGCCAAATTGAGGCTACCCATGATTTCCGGCGTCGCCAGCGGCCCCCAGGGGCCGAGTGCGCCGATGAACGCCAGACGCGAGAGGGCAATCCGGGCACCGCAGGCGAACAGGTGCGGTCCCGCCCCCGAATGACCCACCACGCCGAACTTGTCCAACCCCAACGCGTCGGCCAAAGCGCAGACGTCTGCCGGCCAGTCCCGCAATGTGCGGCCCTCTTGGAACGTCGATCGCCCGTAGCCGGGCCGGTCGACGGCGATGAGCCGAAACCGGGCACGCCGCGCGGCGCCGTCGGCGAAGGCTCCTTCCAGCCGCGAGCTGGGTGTGCCGTGAAAGTAGAACGTCGGGTATCCGGTGGGGTCGCCCCATTCGAGGCAGGCAAGTTCGCGCCCATCGGGCAAGGTGACCACGTTGGCCTCGTCGGCGCGAATGTCTTCCGGCAAGGTCTGCATCAGGCGCGCGCCGCCCCGGCGGGGGCGGTGACCCGGTTGCGCAGCACACGAGCGATGGTAGGCCGCGATGTGCGTGCTCAGGCGCTGCGCCCCACGGTGTCGGTGGACCAGCATATGATCGAACATGTGTTCGATATTGACGATTCCGTGCCCCTGACTCGGATCACCGCTGCCGCGCGGGCCGAGGCCCGGGCTGCCGCGGAACGCCTGGCGGCCATCGGCGATCTGTTCCGGTTGCGGCTGTCCCAGCACGGCAACCGCGAGGATTGGGTGGCCGACACCTGCGACGCGGTAGCGGCTGAGGTCGCCGCAGCGCTAAACACCAGCGTGGCGATGGGGCACAGCAACCTGCGTTATGCGCGGGCGATGCGTGAGCGGCTACCGCAGTTGGGTGCGGAGTTCCGGGCCGGCGGCATCGACTTTCGGCTGTTCCGCACGATTGTGTTTCGCACCGATCTGATCACCGACTCTGACGCCCTGGCGGCCGTGGACGCTCGACTGGCCATCAAGGCGCCCCGCTGGCCATCGATGACCAGTTGGAAGCTCGCGACAGAGGTCGATCGCGTGGTTGCAAAATTCGATCGCGACGCGGTACGCCGCTCGCGACGCGATGCCGCCGACCGGTATGTGGACTGCGCCCCGCTCGAGCCCGGGATGGCCTTGGTCAACGGCCAGGTCTTCTCGGCGACGGCCGAGGCGCTAGCGCGTCGCCTCGATGAACTCGCCAAGACAGTCTGTGCCGATGATCCGCGTACCGTCGTACAGCGGCGTGCGGACGCACTGGGCACGTTGGCCGCCGGTCAGGACCGGCTGATATGCGACTGCGGCAGGACGGACTGCCCGGCCGCGGGCGCTCCGCAACAACCCAGCCGAGTGGTGATTCACGTTGTTGCCGGTCGCGAGACGGTGGACGGGGCGGGCGAGGCGCCGGGAGTTCTTCCGAGCGACGGGATCATCCCCGCCGAGATCGTGCGCGAACTGGCCAAATCAGCCAAGCTCCAACCAATGTCGACGCCGATACTGGCCGAAACCGGATATGTACCGTCCCCGGCACTGATGGACTTTGTTCGCGCCCGCGACCTGACCTGCCGGGCTCCCGGCTGCGATCGACCCGCAACCCAGTGCGATGTCGATCACACAATCCCGTACAGCGACGGCGGAGCGACGCATCCGTCGAACCTGAAATGCCTCTGCCGCAAACATCATCTGCTCAAGACATTTTGGGGCTGGCACGACGAGCAGCTACCGGATGCAACTGTCATCTGGTCGTTGCCCGATGGGCAGACCTACGTCACCACGCCGGGCAGCGCATGGCTTCTCCCGGGACTATTCGCGCCCAGCCCAGAGCTGCCGCCCCCGCTCGGAAGCCGCAGGATCACTGCGGAAGCCGCGACGCGATGATGCCCAAACGCGCCCGAACTCGCGCCCAAAGCTCGGCCGCACGCATTGCGGCCGAACGCAACCACAACATGACTCGCCGCGAAGCCCGGCGACGGCGTTGGGAAGAGTGCTATTTCGGGCCGCGCGACGCATCGGCATCCGATGACGAGGAACCGCCACCCTTCTAACGCTGGACCCATCCGCCTCACGCGCAATAGGCACATAGCCCGCGCGAAATGTGACGGCAATACCTTGGAAATAGTGTCATGGGTTCATCGACGCCCGACGGAAGAGCCATGATCGACACCACCGCACCGCACAGTCCAGTGCATTCGCCGAGCCATGGAGCCGGACCCGCCAACATCAAGCCCGATTATCACCCTCGGCTGACCAACGACGACCTGGCGCCGCTGCGCGAGCAGACGTGGGGCACCTACAACATCTTCGCTTTCTGGATGTCAGACGTGCACAGCGTCGGGGGCTACGTGACGGCGGGGAGCCTGTTCGCGCTGGGACTGGCCAGCTGGCAGGTGTTGGTCTCACTGGTCATCGCGATCACCATCGTCTACTTCCTGTACAACCTGGTGGCGCGGCCCAGTCAGGCAACCGGCGTGCCGTATCCCGTCATCTGCCGGACCGCATTCGGCGTTCTCGGCGCGAACATCCCGGCAATCATCCGCGGGCTGATCGCGGTGGCTTGGTACGGAATCCAGACATACCTTGCTTCGGCCGCACTCGATGTGGTCATGATCAAGCTGTTTCCCGGCCTGGCCCGCTACGCCGTCGTCGAGGACTACGGATTCCTGGGGTTGCCGGCACTGGGCTGGGCCAGCTACTTGATTCTGTGGGTTCTGCAGGCATGCGTGTTCTGGCGCGGCATGGAGGCCATTCGCAAGTTCATCGACTTCTGCGGTCCTGCGGTATACGTCGTGATGTTCGCGCTGTCCGGATATCTCATCAGCAAGGCCGGTTGGGCTGCCATCGTTTTGAATCTCGGCGACGTGAGGTACTCCGGATGGGATGCGATACCGGTGATGTTGGGGGCCATCGCGCTGGTGGTGTCCTACTTCTCCGGCCCGATGCTCAATTTCGGCGACTTCTCCCGCTACGGACGCTCGTTCGGCGCGGTACGCAAGGGAAATTTCCTGGGGCTGCCGCTCAACTTCCTGCTGTTCTCGCTTCTGGTGGTGGTCACGGCCTCGCTCACCGTTCCGGTGTTCGGCGAACTGATCACCGACCCGGTGCAGACGGTGGCACGCATCGACTCCACCTTCGCGATCATCGGCATCAATATCGTCGCCAACTTCATCTCCCCTGCGTTCGACTTCTCCAACGTCAACCCGCAGCGGATCAGCTGGCGAACCGGCGGGATGATCGCGGCGGTGGGGTCGGCGCTGATCACGCCGTGGAATCTGTACAACCACCCTGATGTCATCCACTACACGCTCGAGACCCTTGGCGCCTTCATCGGCCCACTGTTCGGCGTGCTGATCGCGGACTACTACCTGGTGCGCAAGCAACACGTCGTCGTCGACGACCTGTTCAGCCTCTCGCACGACGGAACCTACTGGTACCGCAAGGGATACAACCCCGCCGCGGTCATCGCCACGGCCGTGTCAGCGGCGATTGCCATGGTCCCGGTGTTGGCCAGCGATGTCTACGGCATGTACACCGCCGCGGAGTACAGCTGGTTCATCGGCTGCGGTGTCGCGCTAGTCGTCTACTACCTGTTGGCTACCCGCGGCCGGCTCGCCATAGCGCCGCCCTATCACCCGGTTGGCGCCGGATGAACCTCGCGCCAGTGCTCGGCGATCTCGACGCGCCGGGCCAGCCACACCCGATCGTGGGACCGCACATGGTCGAGGAAGCGCTGCAGGGCAGCCGTTCTGGCCGGGCGGCCGACCAGCCTGCAATGCAAACCGACGGATAGCATCTTCGGGCTGCCCGCACGCCCCTCGGCATACAGCACATCGAACGCGTCGCGCAGATGGGCGAAGAACTCATCGCCGTTGGAGAACCCCGCCGGTGAGGCGAATCGCATGTCGTTGGTATCCAGGGTGTACGGCACGACCAGGTGATCGCTGGCGCCGACCCGCACCCAGTACGGCAGGTCGTCGGCATACGAATCGGAGTCATAGAGGAAACCACCGTGTTCGACCACCAGCTCGCGGGTGTGCGGTGAGTCGCGACCGCCGTACCAACCGCGCGGCGCGGACCCGGTGAGCTCATGGTGGATTCGCACCGCCTCGGACAGGTGGGCCCGCTCGGTATCCCGGTCGATCTCTTGGTAGGACTTCCAACGCAGCCCATGGCAAGCAATTTCATGACCGAGCTCACGAAAAACCTTTGCCACCTCTGGGTTTCGCTGCATCGCCTGGGCGACGGCGAAAATGGTCAGCGGCACGCCGGATTGCTCGCAGACCCGCAGCACCCGCCACACGCCCGCCCGAGATCCGTATTCGTAGAGCGACTCCATGCTCATGTGCCGGTTCGGAAATGACTGTGCGGGCACGATCTCGGACAAGAAGGTCTCTGACCCCGAGTCGCCGTCGAGGACGCTGCTTTCGGCCCCCTCTTCGTAGTTCAGCACGAATTGCACCGCGATCAGCGCACCGCCGGGCCACTGGGGATCGGGCGGCGTGCGACCATACCCGGTCATATCCCGCGGATACCCGGTCACGCCAGGTCCCCGAACAGCCGCAGCCGCGATAGCCCGCCATCCGGATAGATCTCCAAACGAGCCTGATCCACAACATCTTTGGTGCTGACCAGAAACCGGTGCCGGGTGTCGGGCAAGAGGTTGGTGCGCGGTAGCAGCTCGATCCATTCGCCAGTGGGCTGCCGACCAACCACCGCCGCCGCGCCCGGACTATTCCCGACGAAATACGACGTGTCGATTTCGACCAGCCGCACCACGCCGGGGCCGGCCAGCTTGATCAGCACCCAGTCGTTGCCATCGTCACGACGCCGGGCAGTCTCCCAACCGTCACCCATGACTCGCGCCAGGCCCGGGAAGATGACGTGCTGCGGCGAGCTGTAGAAGCGGTTCGAGCAGTCCAGCACCAGCCCGCCATTTTCCAGCGCGGCCAGATCCAGCGGGCCGGCACCTAGGAACCGACGGTCGGGACGTCCCTCTCCGTGTACCCGCAACCGCGCCACGCCGCCGTCCGGATAGATGCTGAGCCGCACATGGGTCCAACGCTTTTCGGAGCTGACCACAAAGGGATTGTCGGCGTCACCGACCACCTTGGCACGGGCCACGATCGTTTCCCAGCCACCGTCGCTGGCCAGCTGCTCGGCCGGCGGATAACCGTCGACCGCTAACGCCTCGATCGAGACTTCGGGCGGGTAGTTGCCCTTGAACCACGCGGTGTCGACCACCACACCGCGGATCACACCCGGGACACCGAGTCGCACGATCGCCTGGTCGTGACCAGGCTCACGGCGACGGCGGGTCTCCCATCCGTCATAGACCTGGCCCTTGTGCCCAAAGGAAGCCGGGCGATAGCTTGCGGGGCCCGGATTGATCAGGTTCTCTTTTTCGGCGAACGACTCATCGTTGGCCCAAATCACCGCGCCGCCAAGCGGTCGCAGCGCCAGATCGGGCAGCCAGGTGAAGTCCGGGGTATCTGTCATGAAGGGTTGTACTCCTGCGGTATTCGCATTTTTAGGGCTCGCAGCACTGACTCAGTGGCGCCAGGTGCGGCGTCGCGCACCTGGTCGGCACTGAAGGCTCCACAATCAAGGCCACGCAGCACGACCGCCGCCAGTGCCTCCGCGGTGGCCGGCTCGTCGATGACACCACCACCGGCGCGCTCGAGATAAGCCTGCAGCCGCGGGGCGGCAACGCCCAGCGCCGCCCGGAAAAAGGTGAAGGTGGCAAGCCATCGGGTGACCAGGTGGCCGGGATGCATGTCCCATCCCTGGTAATAACCGCGTTCCAGCGACCGGGTGACCAACCGGTAGTGACTCCGAAACGCCTGCACCACTTGCTCTTCGGTTCCCTCAGGCACCACGTTGGTGGATCCGTCGGAGACCCGGACACCGGTCTGCGCGGCCGCGGCAAGCATCACCGCCTTGGCGTGGTCGGCCACCGGGTGATCGAGCGCCTGGTGCTGAGGTGCGATCCCGCACGCGGCACTGTAGTCGTAGGTGCCGTAGTGCAGGCCGGTGCAGCGGCGCTGCGACATGTGGATCGCTCGTGCGAGGGTAGCGGCGCCGTCCGGGCCGATGACTGCCTGCGGGCTCTCGATCTGCAATTCGAACTTCAGAGCGCCCGTCGGCAAGCCGTGCGCTGTTTCCAGGGCCTCACACAATTGCACCGCCGCGCCGACCTGGTCCCCGGCGCGAAGCTTGGGCACGGTGAAGACGAAACCGTCCGGAACACCACCCGCACCGTCGAGCACCAGCTCCAGTGTGCGTAGCGCCCGACGCCACTCGGAGCTGGTCAAGCCCTTGATCCGGACGCCGCAGACAGGCAGTCCCAGCGACCGCAACGTCTGTCCGGCGCGCACGGCGTCGTCGTCCTCCACGTCGTCACCGCGTATCCCGTACCCGTCCTCGAAGTCCAGCCGTAGGTCCTCGATGGGGCCGGCGGCCAGACGTCGCTGGACCAACCCAAGTGCCGCATCGTCGCCAAGTTCGCTCAATAGGTCGACATGGCGCTGCAGCAACGCGGCGGCGGCGGCACCCCACTGGGAAGGCGTCTGGGAGGTAGCTTCGGCGGCGCTGACGTACACGGTGTGCACCGGTTGCACGCCGGGGCCGTCGCCCGGGTAGCGAGCCGCCAACTCCTGGTCAACCTGCGCCAATACCGCATCGATGTGTGCGAGAGCCGGCGAGTCGACGGGTCTAGACCCCGATTTGGGGTTTTCGGTCGCTGCTGCCACCCGCCCATCATCACAGATGCCCCGCACCCGGCTGACAGCCAATGGCGGGCAAGCACGACGGGGCGTCCATGAATTGGACGGGGCTTCAGCAAATCATATGAATCACAATCGAAACGCCCGGATGCCACCATGCGCTGTCGATCTTGTTGATGGGGAATCCGACTTGGAGGGCAGCGATGGCGTTTGTGTTGGTGGCTCCGGAGATGGTGACGGCCGCGGCGTCGGATTTGGCGAATATCGGCTCGGCGATCAACACGGCCAATACCGCGGTCGCGGCACCCACCGCGGAGCTGCTGGCCGCCGGGACCGATGAGGTCTCCGAAGCCATCGCCTCGCTGTTTTCCGGCCACGCCCTGGACTATCAGAGCCTCGGCGCCCGGATGACAGCGTTTCACGATCAATTCGTGGCGGCCCTGACCGCGGGTGGCGGCCTGTACTCCAGCGCCGAGGCCGCCGCCGCCACGCCATTGCAAGACCTGCTCAATGTCGTCAACGCCCCCCACCCAAGCACTGTTGGGGCGCCCGCTGATCGGCGACGGCGCCGACGGAACCGCGCCAGGGCAGGCCGGCGGAGCCGGTGGACTGCTCTACGGCAACGGCGGTAACGGCGCCGCGGGCACCAACCCCGGAGTGGCCGGCGGGGCCGGCGGGGCGGCCGGGTTGATCGGCAACGGCGGTGCCGGCGGGATCGGGGGCTGGCTCTACGGCAACGGCGGCGCGGGTGGTGCCGGTGGGGCCGGCGCGCCGGGGCCGGTGAGCTTCAACGGCAACAACGGTGGCAACGGCGGCAACGGTGGCGCGGCCGGCTGGTGGGGCACTGGTGGGGCCGGCGGCGCGGGCGGCGAGGGCGGGGCAGCCGGCGGCGACCCGGCCGATATCGCCTACGGCCAAACGGGCGGGGTCGGTGGCAACGGCGGCAACGGCGGCAACGGCGGATGGTTCGCCGGCAACGCCGGTGCCGGTGGCAACGGCGGAGTCGGCGGAGACGGCAACGCCGCCGACCATGGCCTGGTTGCCGGTGCCGGCGGGGTCGGTGGGGCCGGGGGCGCCGCCGGGCTCTTCGGCGACGGCGGAGCCGGCGGACAAGGCGGCGACGGCGGACCGGCGGGATTAGTCGGCGCGAGCGACGGCGGCGCCGGTGGCGATGGCGGGCGCGCCGGGTGGCTCAGTGGTAACGCCGGGGCCGGCGGGGCCGGCGGGGTCCTGGACAGTACCAGCCCCGTCTTTCCCGGCAACGGCGGCGCGGGTGGCAGCGGTGGTGCCGCCGGATTGTTCGGCGACGGCGCCGCCGGTGGCGCCGGCGGGGCCGGCAGGGCAAGCCAGACGTTTACCGGCGACGGCGGGGCCGGCGGGACCGGTGGCGCTGGCGGGTGGCTCTACGGCAACGGCGGCGCCGGCGGCAGCGGCGGTAATGGCGGCACCGGCAGCATCGGCGGGCTGATCGGCAATGGTGGCGCCGGCGACGCCGGCAATACCAACCAAGTCTCGGGCTACAGCGGCAACGGCGGCAACGGCGGCAACGGCGGCAACGGCGGGGCGGCACAGCTGATCGGTGCCGGCGGTGGCGGCGGGGAGGGCGGGGTCGGCGGAACCGGGGCCGCGGGGGTGACCGGAAGCGCCGGCGCCAGCGGCGTGGGCGGACGACTGTACTCGGGCAACGGGATCCCCGACATCTTTGGCCGCCCACTAATCGGCGACGGCGCCGACGGGGCACCGGGCACCGGGCAAGCCGGCGGCGACGGCGGCTGGCTCTACGGCAACGGCGGCGCCGGCGGCTCCGGCGCCGCCGGGCAAGCCGGGGGGCCGGAGGTGCAGCCGGGTTGATCGGCAACGGCGGCGCCGGTGGCACCGGCGGCTCCGGTGCGGCCGGCGGCAACGGCGGCGCCGGTGGCTGGCTGTTCGGCAACGGCGGAACCGGCGGAGACGGCGGAGACGCCGTCGCCGGCTTGCCCGGTGTCAACGGCGGTAACGGCGGCAACGGCGGAGCCGGCGGAGCCGCCGGCTGGTGGGGCCGCGGGGGCATCGGCGGCCAAGGCGGCACCGGCGGAGAAGCTGGTGGCGGGACTGGAATCCATGCCGGAAATGGCGGCAACGGTGGCAACGGCGGAGGCGGCGGCTGGCTGTCCGGCGACGCCGGGGCCGGCGGGCAAGGCGGCGCCAGCGTGGCGTCAAACTACATCGCCGGCGGTGGCGGGGCGGGAGGCAATGGCGGTGCCGCCGGATTGTTCGGAGCCGGCGGGGCTGGTGGGACCGGCGGAACCGGCGGCAATGGCAACGCCCCCGCCGGTGGCGACGCCGGTCACGGTGGCCAGGGCGGCTACGGCGGTTGGTTGGCCAGCAGCGGAGGTGCCGGCGGGACCGGTGGTGTCGGCGGGTTGGGGGATTCCGCAAGCGGGACCGGTGGTAGTGGCGGTGGCGGCGGGGCCGCAAGGCTATTCGGCGACGGCGGAAGCGGCGGAAACGGCGGAGTAGGGGGGGCCCGGCACCGTAGTGTTCGCCGGCGGCGGCGGCAGCGGCGGCACCGGCGGCGCCGCCGGATGGTTGATCGGCAACGGCGGGGCCGGCGGACAAGGTGGAGTAGCGGGTACCCCGGATGGGGTCGACGGTCTGCTCGGAGGCACTGGCGGAGCCGGCGGCACCGGCGGCACGGCCGGATGGCTCTACGGCTCCGGCGGTAGCGGCGGCGCGGGCGGAGCCGGAACGGCCAGCTTTTACCCGGGTAGCACCGGCGGCAACGGCGGAAACGGCGGAAACGGCGGAGCCGCACAGGTCATCGGCTCCGGCGGCTCCGGCGGAGCGGCGGGGACCGGCGGGGCCGGCGGGCCCGACAGTCCGCCCGACATCCCGGCCGGAAACGACGGACAGGACGGAGTCGGCGGTGCCGGCGGGTCCGGCGGACTGGTGTTCGGCAATTCCGGCGGGTAGCCGCCCGGCTAGCCGATCAGCACCGCGAACCGCGGCTTGATCACCTCGTCGATGATCTCCAGGCGCTCGTCAAAAGCAATGAACGCCGACTTCATGGCATTGATCGTGAAGCGTTGGATATCGCTCCACCCGTAGCCGAACGTCTCCACCAGGCGGTACATCTCCTGGCTCATCGATGTGTCGCTCATCAACCGGTTATCGGTGTTGACGGTGACCCGGAATCGGCTGCGGGCCAACAGGTCAAAGGGGTGCTCGGCGATGCTGGCCACCGCTCCGGTCTGGACGTTGGAGCTGGGGCACAGCTCCAACGGAATCCGCTTGTCCCGCAGGATTGCCGCCAGCCGGCCCAACTTCACATCGCCGTCGGGACCCACCTCGATGTCGTCGACGATCCGCACCCCATGACCCAACCGGTCCGCTCCGCAAAACGCGATCGCCTCGTGGATGGACGGCAGACCGAACGCCTCACCAGCATGAATCGTGAAGCGCGCGTTGTTGTCCCGCATGTACTCGAATGCGTCCAAGTGCCTCGACGGCGGGTAGCCGGCTTCCGCGCCGGCGATGTCGAAGCCCACTACCCCTTTGTCGCGGAACCGGATCGCCAGCTCGGCAATCTCGCGCGACATGGCCGCGTGTCGCATCGCGGTGACCAGCAGGCGCACCTTGATGGGACACCCGGCACCGGCACAGGCCCGTTCGCCGGCGGCAAAGCCCGCCAACACCGCGTCGACGATCTCGTCGAAGGTCAATCCCTGATTGATGTGTAGTTCTGGCGCAAAACGAATCTCGGCATAGACCACCGCGTCGGCGGCCAGATCTTCCACACACTCGTAGGCGACCCGATACAGCGCTTCGGACGTCTGCATCACCGCGACGGTGTGCGAGAACGGCTCCAGGTAGCGCTCCAGCGAGCCGCTGTGCGACTGCGTGCGAAACCAACTCGCCAGCTCCCCGGCATCGGTGGAGGGCAAGCCGTCGTACCCGACCTGGCCGGCTATGTCGAGCACGGTTTCCGGACGTAACCCGCCGTCGAGGTGGTCATGCAGCAGGGCCTTGGGCGCCTGCCGGATTGCGTCTAGCGTCGGCATGTCTGTCATCGGCTGATCCGATCAATGATGAGAGGCCGAGTGGTCGGCGCGCTGTCAGCGACGTTGAAGCCGGCGGCCAGCTCGGCTACCGCGGCGCCGAACCGCTCGGGGGTGTCGGTATAGAGCGTGAACAAGGGCTCACCGGCCGCCACCGGCTCCCCCGGTCGCCGATGGATCCGAATGCCAGCGCCGTGCTGGACCCGTGCGCCGGGGCGGGACCTGCCCGCGCCGAGCCGCCATGCCGCCAACCCCACCGCCATCGCATCGATGTCGCCCATTGTGCCGCCGCGGCCGGCCCGGACGGTTTCCGAATGCGCACCAATCGGCAACGGTTTGGCCAACTCTCCCCCCTGGGCCGCGATCAGCCGGCGAAACCGGTCCATCGCGGAGCCGTCGCGCAGCGTCTCGGCCGGGTCGCGGCCATCGATCCCAACCAGGTCGAGCATCTCGGCTGCCAACCGCACCGTCAGTTCCACCACGTCGGGCGGCCCACCGCCGTCGAGCACCTCCAGCGCCTCGGCCACCTCGAGCGCATTGCCGACGGTCGAGCCCAACGGACAGTTCATGTCGGTCAGCAGCGCTCGGGTGGGCACGCCGTGTGCCGCGCCCAGCTCGACCATGGTGTGTGCCAATTCACGTGATTGGGTTTCGGATTTCAGAAACGCTCCCGAGCCGACCTTCACGTCCAGCACCAGCGCGCCCGCCCCCTCGGCCAGCTTCTTGCTCATGATCGAGCTGGCAATCAACGGCAGCGATTCCACGGTGCCGGTGATGTCGCGCAGCGCGTACAGCTTGGCATCGACGGGCGCCAGCTCACCAGCGGCGAAGATCGCGGCGCCGACATCGCAAAGCTGTTCACGCACCTGCTGGTTGGACAGCGTCGCGGTGAATCCACTGATGGATTCCAGTTTGTCCAGGGTGCCGCCGGTGTGGCCGAGCCCACGACCCGACGCCTGCGGGACAGTGCCCCCACAGGCGACGACGACAGGCACCAGCGGCAGCGTGATCTTGTCCCCCACCCCGCCGGTGGAGTGCTTGTCCACGGTCACCAACGGCGCACCGCCCGCGCGCAGATCGGAGAAGTCCAACCGCGGGCCCGACGCCAGCATCGCCGATGTCCACCGGGCGGTCTCACCTCGGTCCATGCCCTGCAAGACAATCGCCATCAGCAGCGCCGACATCTGTTCGGGCGCGACCCGGCCCTCGGTGTAGGCGTCGATCACCCAGTCGATAGCGGCATCGGACAGCCGACCGCCGTCACGCTTGATGCGGATCACCGTCGGTGCATCGAACTCGAAGTCGGTCAAGTTGGTTCCCCGGTGAGGTCGGCGTGGAAAGGTTCGGGCAGCAGATCGCCGAGCCGGCGAGGCCCGGCGAGATGGTCGACGAGCAGCTCCGGGCCACCGTGCTCGAACAACAGCTGGCGACACCGGCCGCACGGCATCAGCGGTGCTCCGCGGCCGTCGACACATGCCAGCGCGACCAGCCGACCCCCACCCGTGGCATGCAGGGCGCACACCACACCGCATTCCGCGCACAGGGCAAGCCCGTATGAGACATTTTCCACATTGCACCCGGTAACGACCCTGCCGTCGTCGACCAGCGCGGCGGCACCGACCGGGAACCGCGAATAGGGTGCATAAGCCCCGGCCGCAACCTGGGTTGCTTTGTCGCGCAATTGTTTCCAATCAATATCGGGCATTCCCAACCCCGCTCGACGATGGCCTGTTTCAGGTAAGTCACCCTAACTCCCGGTAGCCGACACATGATCTGGATCGCAGAGTGCGGTATCGCGCGCATCGCGGTCAAGATAAGCTCAATTGCCCGACAAGAGCTGTTCGACCGTGGTTTTGAGGGGCTTTTAGGGGTGCTTGAAGGGCTTGGAAGGGGTCAGTAAAAGGTGAGCACAACGGTGACAATCGTGGATCCGGCCGCCGCGAAAAAGGCGCCGGGATCTTCCCGTAAAAGGCGACCGCCACGCACCCTGTATCGGGGCGATCCCGCAATGTGGTCGTGGGTGCTGCACCGCATCACCGGCGCCGCCATTTTCTTTTTCTTGTTTGTCCACGTTCTGGACACCGCCCTGGTGCGGGTGAGCCCACAGGCTTACAACTCGGTAATCGACACTTACAAGACACCGATCGTCGGCCTGATGGAATTCGGGCTGGTGATCGCGGTCTCCTACCACGCACTGAACGGGATCCGGATCATCTTGATCGACTTCTGGTCAGAGGGGCCGCGCTATCAGCGGCTGATGTTGGCGGTCGTCGGCGTGGCCTGGCTGCTGATCCTGGTGCCGTCGGCGGTGGTGCTGGGCATTCACATGGCGGAGCACTTCCTATGAGCGCCCCAGACCACCAGCTCGGCCGGGGCGAGCACGCTCCGGTGTTGCAGCGCAGCCACGACCGGCCCGCCAGCCTGGACAATCCACGTTCGCCGCGTCGCCGCGCCGGCATGCCCAACTTCGAGAAATACGCCTGGCTGTTCATGCGATTCTCCGGCGTAGTGCTGGTGTTCCTGGCGCTGGGGCACTTGTTCATCGGGCTGATGTGGGAAAACGGGGTCTACCGAATCGACTTCAACTACGTGGCGCAGCGCTGGTCGTCCCCCTTCTGGCAGACCTGGGATCTGCTGCTGTTGTGGCTGGCACAGTTGCACGGCGGCAACGGGCTGCGAGTCATCATCGACGACTACAGCCGCAAGGATTCCACTCGATTCTGGCTGAATTCGCTGCTGGTGGTGTCGATCGTGTTCACGCTGGCCCTAGGCAGCTACGTGCTGTTGACGTTCGACGCGAACATCTCCTGAAAGTCCAGAAAGTCCGGAAAGGCAAGCCTTGATCCAGCAACACCGATACGACGTGGTGATCGTCGGCGCGGGCGGTGCCGGCATGCGTGCGGCGGTAGAAGCGGGTCCGCGGGTCCGCACCGCGGTGCTGACCAAGCTGTATCCGACCCGCAGTCACACCGGCGCGGCCCAGGGCGGCATGTGCGCCGCGCTGGCCAACGTCGAAGACGACAACTGGGAATGGCACACGTTCGACACCGTCAAGGGCGGCGACTACCTCGCCGACCAGGACGCCGTCGAGATCATGTGCAAAGAGGCCATCGACGCGGTGCTCGACCTGGAAAAGATGGGGATGCCGTTCAACCGCACCCCCGAGGGCCGCATCGACCAGCGCCGCTTCGGCGGGCACACGCGCGACCACGGTAAGGCTCCGGTGCGCCGGGCCTGCTACGCCGCCGACCGCACCGGGCACATGATCCTGCAGACGCTGTACCAAAACTGCGTCAAGCACGACGTGGAGTTCTTCAGCGAGTTCTATGCGCTCGATCTCGCGCTCACCGAGACCCCGAGCGGTCCGGTCGCCACCGGAGTCATCGCCTACGAGCTGGCGACCGGCGACATTCATATCTTCCACGCCAAGGCCATCGTCCTGGCGACCGGCGGTTCGGGCCGGATGTACAAGACCACCTCGAACGCGCACACGCTGACCGGTGATGGCATCGGCATCGTCTTCCGCAAGGGACTCCCGTTGGAGGACATGGAGTTCCATCAGTTCCACCCGACCGGCCTGGCCGGCCTGGGCATCCTGATCTCCGAGGCGGTACGAGGCGAGGGCGGCCGGCTGCTCAACGGCGAAGGCGAGCGCTTCATGGAGCGCTACGCCCCCACCATCGTCGACCTGGCGCCCCGCGACATCGTCGCCCGCTCGATGGTGCTGGAAGTGTTGGAGGGCCGCGGCGCCGGTCCGCACAAGGACTACGTCTACATCGACGTCCGCCACCTGGGCGAGGACGTGCTGGAGGCCAAGCTGCCCGACATCACCGAGTTCGCCCGCACCTATCTGGGGGTGGACCCGGTGCACGAGCTGGTGCCGGTCTATCCGACCTGCCACTACGTGATGGGCGGCATCCCCACCACCGTCACCGGACAGGTACTGCGGGACAACACTCACGTCGTTCCCGGCCTGTTCGCCGCGGGTGAGTGCGCCTGCGTCTCGGTGCACGGCGCCAACCGGCTGGGCACCAACTCGCTGCTGGACATCAATGTGTTCGGCCGCCGGGCCGGTATCGCCGCGGCTCGCTACGCGCGCGGGCACGACTTTGTGGACATGCCGGCGGAGCCGGCCTCGATGGTGGTCAGCTGGGTAGCCGACATCCTGTCCGAGCACGGCAACGAGCGCGTCGCCGACATCCGCGGTGCCCTGCAGCAGACCATGGACAACAATGCCGCGGTGTTCCGCACCGAGGAAACCCTCAAACAGGCACTCACCGACATCCACGCGCTCAAGGAGCGGTATTCCCGCATCACCGTGCACGACAAGGGGAAGCGGTTCAACAGCGATCTACTGGAAGCCATCGAACTGGGCTTTTTGCTGGAGCTGGCCGAAGTCACCGTGGTCGGCGCATTGAACCGCAAGGAGTCCCGCGGCGGGCACGCCCGCGAGGACTACCCCAACCGCGATGACGTCAACTACATGCGCCACACCATGGCCTACAAAGAAGGCACCGACCTGCTCAGCGACATCCGGCTGGACTTCAAACCCGTCGTGCAGACCCGCTACGAACCCAAGGAACGGAAGTACTGATGTCTTTGGACACTGAGAGGGCCTCCTCCGACGACGTCACCGACTCGCTGGCCCCACCGTTGCCGCCGGTTCCGGACGGTGCGGTGATGGTGACGGTGAAGATCGCGCGGTTCAACCCGGATGCCCCCGAGGCCTTCGCATCGACCGGCGGCTGGCAGAGCTTCCGGGTGCCGTGCCTGCCCAGTGACCGGCTGCTGAACCTGCTCATCTACATCAAGGGCTACCTGGACGGCACCCTGACCTTCCGACGTTCCTGCGCACACGGAGTGTGTGGCTCCGACGCCATGCGGATCAACGGCGTGAACCGGCTGGCCTGCAAGGTGCTGATGCGTGACCTGCTGCCCAAGAAATCGGGCAAACAGCTCACCCTCACCGTCGAACCGATCCGTGGGCTGCCGGTGGAAAAAGACCTGGTGGTCGACATGGAGCCGTTCTTCGACGCGTATCGCGCGGTGAAGCCCTATCTGATCACCAGCGGCAACCCGCCCACCCGGGAGCGCATTCAGAGCCCCACCGACCGCGCCCGCTACGACGACACCACCAAGTGCATCCTGTGCGCGTGCTGCACCACCAGCTGCCCGGTGTTCTGGAACGAGGGCAGCTACTTCGGCCCGGCGGCGATCGTCAACGCGCACCGCTTCATTTTCGACAGCCGTGACGAGGCGGCCGCCGAGCGACTCGACATCCTCAACGAGGTCGACGGCGTGTGGCGCTGCCGCACCACGTTCAACTGCACCGAGGCCTGCCCGCGCGGCATCGAGGTGACCAAGGCGATCCAGGAAGTCAAGCGGGCGCTGCTGTTCTCCCGCTGAGCCGGTCCGTCTCAAGATAGGGAGATGCCGAAGCCACCGGCACCGCCGCCGCCGCCATCGATGCCATTGGCGGCGCCGCCGTATTCGCCTTGCGCACCCGGAATGACCCCCAGAGCACCAGCATTACCACCGTTCCCGCCGCTACCGGCCAGGTAGTCGCCACTCCCAAATGGGGGCGGGACCCCTGGTAGGCCGGTGCCGCCGGCACCGCCCCTACCGCCATCGCCCGAGTGGACGTTGCTGGCCCCGCCGACCCCGCCGTTTCCGCCATTTCCGGCGTTGTGGCCGGCATAGGCGTCGCCGCCCCGGCCGCCGGCGCCGCCGTCGCCCGCTGTCCCGTACAGGCTGTCACCGCCACGCCCCCCACGTCCGCCGGCCTCGCCGCCGGCACCGTCGGCGCCGTTTCCGCCGTTCCCACCGTTGCCCCAGGTACCCGCCGCGCCGGTAGCACCGTTGGCACTTGTGGCTCCGTTACTGTCAGCGCCGCCACTCCCGCCCGCACCCCCTGCACCGGAGGCGCCAGCGTTACCGCCACTAGCGCCGTGGATGTATCCACCCGTTTGCCCGTTGGCGCCGTTGCCGCCGTTGCCGCCGTCGCCGCCCTGGCCGCCGGTTCCACCGACCCCGCCGGCACCCAAGCTGCCCGCGTCGCCGACCGGTGCCGCACCCGCGGCCCCGCCCGCACCGCCGGTGCCACCGGCACCGCCCGCCATTCCGAATACACCGCTGGCACCGGCGGCCGAATTATCGCCACCATCGGCGCCCCGGCCGCCGACCCCGCCCGTGCCGCCGCTACCGCCGGTACCGCCGGAGCCCCCATCACCTGCGAGGCTTCCGCCCATACCACCGTTGCCACCGGCACCGCCGATCCCGCCGGTGCCGCCGTCTTCGCCGTTCGTTGGGCGACCGACGGAGCCATCCGCGCCCGCAGCGCCGGCCACGCCGCTGGCGCCGTTACCTCCGTTTCCACCGTCGCCGCCGTCGCCAGCCAGGCCGCCGTTGCCACCAGCGCCGCCCGCGCCACCGGCGGCCCCGGCAGTAGTGGCGGTTGCGCCGTTGCCGCCGTTGCCGCCGTGATCGGCGGCGGCGCCTGAGACGCCGGACGCACCTCTCACGGAGCCCGCGCCTCCCTTGCCGAGAGCACCACCGGCGCCGGGATCGCCGCCGTTACCACCGGCCCCACCGGCTTGGCCCGGGTTGACGGCATTGGCGCCGTCGCCCCCGTTGCCGGCGATGCCACCGGTCCCGCCGTCACCTCCCACCCCACCGTGGCCCTGTTCGCCGGCATGACCTGCTGCCGCGGTGCCCCCTTTCCCGCCAGCTCCGCCAGACCCGCCAGCCCCGCCGGTCCCGCCGTCACCGCCAGTTCCGCCGCCGATATCGTTCGACAGCGTGTTGCCGACCGTCCCGTCGGCGCCAGTGCCGCCAACACCGCCGTCGCCGCCGGCCCCGCCCGCCCCGCCGTTACCGCCGTTGCCGAACTCGGAACCGCCCTTGCCGCCGGCGCCACCGGAACCGCCGGTCCCGCCGGCCTGACCAGCGCCGCCGCTATCGCCCGCGGCGAGCCCGCCGCTGCCCTCGGCACCGACCCTCCCGGCTCCACCGGCCCCACCGGTGCCGCCGTTGCCGAGCCGCCCGCCATCGCCACCTACCCCGCCGTCACCGCCGTTGGGGGAACTGGCCGACCATCCGGAATCAGCGCCCGCCCCGCCGTTGCCGCCGTTGCCACTGCCTGCAGTGAGCGTGGTCGAGCCGCTGAAACTGATGCCGGAACCGGTTCCGCCCGCGCCGCCGGCCCCGTTATACCCGGAGTCACCGCCGGAGCCGCCGGCGCCGCCCGTGGGGTCGACA
This sequence comes from Mycobacterium pseudoshottsii JCM 15466, assembly GCF_003584745.1. Classification (NCBI taxonomy): domain Bacteria; kingdom Bacillati; phylum Actinomycetota; class Actinomycetes; order Mycobacteriales; family Mycobacteriaceae; genus Mycobacterium; species Mycobacterium pseudoshottsii. The sequence continues at coordinate 1,483,726 of NZ_AP018410.1, read as the reverse complement.
CCATATGTCCCCCCCCTCCGGATCCGTCTCCCCCGCCGATCAGCCTCGAGTCATAGGTACCCCGGTGGCACCGTCTCCGCCGTCACCAGCAGTCCCGGCCAGTCCACCGTTACCACCGTTGCCGCCATGACCCTGGGTGCCCGCCGCCGCCGTGCCGCCGTTGCCGCCCTTGCCGCCGGAGCCACCAGCGCCGCTGTCTCCACCGTTACCGCCCGCGCCGTTGTGGACCGACATCAACTTGCCGTCAGCGCCGTCCCCGCCGTTGCCGCCGGCCGCTCCGTTGCCGCCGACCCCGCCATCGCCGCCGTTGCCGGCACCGGCGCCGCCCTTGCCGCCGTCCCCGCCGGCACCACCGCTGCCGCCAGCACTGCCATCGCCGCCGGATCCGCCGACAACGGTGGCATCCGCACCCGAAGTTCCCGCCATACCGTCACCACCGGCACCGCCGGCACCGCCAGACCCAATGCGCCCGCCATCGCCGCCGGCCCCACCAGCGCCGCCGGCGCCACCGGCCACGGTCGCGTCGGCACCTCGACCTCCAGCCCCGCTATTACCGCTGATGCCGCGGGTCCCGGTGCCGTCATCACCGGCGGTGGCACCGCTAGCGGCATGGGTGCCGTTGCCGCTGTCACCGCCAATGCCCCCCTTGCCGCCCGCGCCGGGATCACCACCGGCGCCACCAGCGCCACCGGCGCCATCGTTGACCGCCGCGCTACCGGCGGCCCCGGCACCACCGTCACCGGCGGCCCCGCCCAGCGCTCCGTCACCGCCAACGCCGCCCGCGCCATGACCGCCGGAGACATAGCCAGCCGCTACCGCACCGCCGCCAGCCCCACCGGCACCGCCGGAACCACCAGCACCGCCGACGCCACCATCGCCACCATCGTCTCCATTGGCACCGGCCTGCGTACCGGCAGCACCGGTGGCGCCGTGCCCGCCAAGACCGCCGGCCCCGCCCTTGCCGCCGATGCCACCATCTCCGCCGTTGCCGGCATGCGTGCCGCCACTGCCGCCGTCCCCGCCGGCACCACCGCCGCCGCCGGCACCACCGGCCACGGTCGCGTCGGCACCTCGACCTCCAGCCCCGCCATTACCGCTGATGCCGCGGGTTCCGGTGCCGTCATCACCGGCGGTGGCACCGCTAGCGGCATGGGTGCCGTTGCCGCTGTCACCGCCAATGCCCCCCTTGCCGCCCGCGCCGGGATCGCCACCGGCACCGCCGGCACCACCGTCACCGCCCGTCGGTCCCGCGGCGCCGTTGCCGCCGGAGCCACCATCACCAGCAGCCCCGCCCAGGGCACCGTCACCACCGATACCACCGGCACCGGCACTGCCGTGCAGCCCGAACAGTCCGCGCGCACCCCCACGACCACCGGCACCGCCCGCACCACCGTCACCGCCCGCACCACCGGCGCCACCGACACCGCCGTCACCCCCACTGAGACCACTCGAGCCCGTAGCACCGGGGTCAGCGACCACCGCACCGGCCGCCCCCGCTACCCCGGTGCCGCCGACACCCCCGTCCCCGCCCCAACCGAACAGCAGCGCGGCGCTACCGCCAGCGCCGCCGTCACCGCCAACACCACCAGCACCGCCCGCACCACCGAGGCCGAACACCAGCCCGCCGCTACCACCAAAACCGCCGTCACCGCCAACACCACCAACACCGCCCGCACCACCGCGGCCAAGCATCAACCCGCCGTTGCCCCCGCCGCAACCGTCACCGTCCACACCACCAACACCGCCGGCACCGCCCTGACCGATCAACCAACCACCGTTGCCACCGCGACCCCAGCGACTCCATCGACGTCGGAATCCCCACCCTGGCCGCCACTGCCGTACAGTCCCGCGGCGCTGCCCCCGTCACCCCCATTGGCGCCGCCGGCGCCACCATTGCCGATCAGCCAGCCACCGTTGCCGCCGACACCACCCGCACCGGCCGCCCCGCTGAGCCAGTTCCCGCCGTTTCCGCCCAATCCGCCGTTGCCGAACAGTCCGGCGTTTCCACCGGCCCCGGCGTTTCCGCCGATACCGGTGACGCTGTTCCCGCCCCACCCGCCGGACCCTCCGGAGCCGTAGAGCCACCCGCCGGAGCCGCCGGCACCGCCCGCGCCGCCCGGGCCAGCCGCACTCGCGCCACCGGCACCGCCGGCACCGCCGTTGCCGATCAGTCCCGCGCCACCACCCCTACCACCGGCTAGCCCACCCTCGGTTTGGCTGTAGCCGTTTCCGCCGTTGCCATAGAGCAGCCCGCCGGCCTGGCCGTTCGGGCTGGCCGCTGTCCCGTCGGCGCCATTGCCGATCAATGGGCGCCCGATCATGGCCTCGGTTTGCGCGTTGACCGCTCCCAGCAGAGTCTGCAGTGGCGACGCGTTGGCGACCTCGGTGGCCGAATACCACTCGGCAGCCGCGTTCACGGCCTGAACAAACTCGGCGTGAAACCCAGCCGCCTGTGCGCTGATGGCCTGATAGTCACGGGCGTAGGTGCCAAACAGCTCCGCAATGGCTTCCGATACCTCGTCGGCGGCCGCCGACAGCACCGAAACGGTCGGGGTTGTCGCGGCCGCGTTGGCGGCCTGAAGCATCGACCCGATGTTTGCCAGATCAGACGCGGCGACCGACAAAATTTCCGGCGCGGCAACCACATACCCCATTCGGGACCTCCAGGACGTCTTAGCTACTCACCGGAGCCATCCGGTCACTTTGTTGATTAATCAATAGAGTAGACGCGGCGGTCTCGCCCGCAGTACATTTTAGAATTTCATTCTAGAATGCTTGGGATGGCGCGGCCAACGGGCAAGTGACGCAACTGGCCCCGGGGTATCGGAGCCGCTCCGGCACGCACCAACGCACGGCGCTGGTTACCTCATGCGTTCGACGTTTCAGACCTTAGGACGTCCCCGTCACACTCGCGCACCAACTCGTCGACCACCGACTGCCACCCCGGGCCGTCGATGCAGAGTTGGCTGGCGGTGAGCACCAACCGCTCGGGTGCCCCGGGAAGTAGCGACGCAGCGAACAGCCGGCCGGTGCACATGTCGAAGCTGGACCGATGCCGTGCGACCACCTCTGCCACCGCCGCGCCCGGGGGTTCCACCGCCCAACCCCAGCCGCCGCCGGGCCGAGACGTCCAGGTATCCACCCGGGGTTCGAACATGGTGCCGAGGGCGGGATGAGCGTCGAAGACCGTGTCGACCGCGGCTCGTATGCGCGACTGATCCACCCGCGAGTGTGCGACCAACACGTTGGTGTGTGCGCTGGGCTCGATGTCCTCGAGCCGGGGCAGCTCCGCGAAATACGAGTACGACATGACCCGAGGCTCCGGCACAGTCCTCGATGAATTCTTGGCAGATTCTTGGAGCGCCGCCGCGCCGGCCTGTCACATTCGGGCGGCCCGTCTCGTCTGAGGGGTATGACACAGAAAACCCGTATCGAACCCTTGCCCCCAAAGCGAGCCGGCCTGCTGGTCGGCGCCCTTTATCGGATAGCCAAACGGCGCCTCGGCGAAGTTCCCGAGCCATTCAGCGTGGTGGCACAGCACCGGCGTCTGCTGGTTGCCAATGCCGTGCACGAAACCATGGTCGAGCGAGCGTCACGGACGCTGCCGGCCGGCGTGCGAGAACTGGCCGTGTTCTGGACCGCGCGCCAAATCGGCTGCTCATGGTGTGTTGACTTCGGATCGATGCTGCAGCGCCTCGACGGCCTGGACGTGCACCGGCTCGAGGACATCGACGAGTACGCGACGTCACCGCTGTTCAGCGACGACGAGCGCGCCGCTATCGCCTATGCCGAGGCGATAACCACCGACCCGCACACCGTCACCGACGAGCAGGTGGCCGAGCTGCGGAGCCGCTTCGGTGACGCCGGAGTGGTCGAGCTGACCTATCAGATCGGCTTGGAGAACATGCGGGCGCGGATGAACGCCGCGCTGGGCATCACCGAGCAGGGCTTCAATTCCGGTGACGCCTGCCGCGTGCCATGGGCCACCGCCGAGCCGCAGTTCGGGAGGTAAGCGCAGTCAGACGCCGGTGGCACCCGGTGCGCCGGGGCTGCCGCCGCGCTGCCCGCCGTCCCCGCCGGCCCCGCCGGCCGCGCCGGTGCCACCGGGACTTCCGCCATCGCCACCGGCTCCCCCGCTGCCGCCATCTCCGGTCAGCTCGGCGTCCCCGCCGGCCCCACCCGCCCCGCCATTACCCCGGTACCGCCGGAAAGCGCGCTACCACCGTCGCCACCGGCGCCACCCGCACCACCAGTGCCGTTGAGCAAACCACCATCACCGCCGGCCCCGCCGCCGCCACCGGCTCCGCTCTGCAGCCCGACGCTGTCCCCACCGCCGCCGCCTGACCCGCCGGCTCCGCCCAAACCGAACAGACCGGCATCCCCGCCGGACCCGCCGACACCACCATTTCCAGCGTTACCGCCCGCAAGAGGACTGATGTCCCCGCCGTTGCCGCCGGCCCCACCGGCGCCGCCGTTACCGCCAGCCCCGTTCAGCAGGCCCCCGAGGGCGCCGGCACCGCCGGCGCCGCCGGCCCCGCCATTTGCGTTCCCGCCCGAGCTGGACCCGCCGGCCCCGCCAGCCCCGCCAGCCCCGGACAGCAATCCGGCTGCGCCACCAGCGCCGCCGCGTCCGCCGATGCCGCTGTCGGCGCCGTAGCTGTCACCACCGGCCCCGCCGGCCCCACCATTTCCGCCGGCACCGAACCACCCGGCAGCACCGCCGGCACCGCCGGCCCCCCGTAGCCTCCATTCCCGGCATCTTGATCGTTTGGTTGACCGCCGGAGCCGCCGTCGCCACCGGCCCCACCATTCCCGCCGGCGCCGTACAGCGACCCGCCGGCCCCACCGGCCCCGCCCGACTGCACAGTGGCACTTGTCGGTCCACGACCGCCGGCCCCACCGGCCCCACCATCGCCGATCAGCCCCGCTGAGCCGCCGGCACCACCGATGCCGCCGGCGTGCTGGGCAGTGGCGTACCCGCCGGCCCCACCAGCACCACCGTCGCCATACAACGACCCGCCGTGGCCGCCCGCACCGCCGGCCCCGCCGGGCCCGGACACGTTGCCGGTCGAACCTTGGGCGTTCCCACCGGCCCCGCCGGACCCGCCGGCGCCCCATAGCCCGGCGTCTCCCCCGGCACCGGCGGTGCCGCCGCCGCCTCTGTTGCTAAGCCCGCCATCGCCCCCAGCGCCGCCATTGCCATGCACCCAGCCGCCGTGGCCGCCCGCCCCGCCGGCGCCACCGTCGCCGGTTTGGCCGCCGCCGGTCATGGCCCCGCCGGCACCACCGGCCCCTCCTGAGCCCCACAACCCCGCGGCCCCGCCCGCTCCGCCGGCACCTGCGACCACGCCTGCGGAAATTGCGGCGCCCGATCCGCCATCGCCGCCGGCACCGCCGCTGCCGTACAACAACCCGCCCGCCCCGCCATTCGGATTGGCGTCCATCCCGTCGGCACCGTTGCCAATCAGCGGGCGCCCCAACAGCGCTTGGGTCGGCGCATTGATCACAGCCAGCAGGTCCTCCTGCACGGTGGCCAACGGCGACGCGGCGGCCGCCTCGGCGGCCGCATAGGCGCTTCCGGCATTGCTGAGCGCCGACACAAACCGGCTCTGAAACTGCGTCGCCTCGGCGCTGAGCGCTTGATAGTCCTGGGCATGGGCAGAAAACACCGCCGCGACCGCCGCCGACACCTCATCGGCACCCGCGGCCAGCACCCCTGCGGTCGGGACCGCCGCCGTCAGGTTTGCTGCGTCCAGCGCCGCGCCGATTCCCCGCACATCCCTGGCCGCTGAGGTCAGCGCGTCGGGAATCGTTAGAACGTATGACATCGCCGACCTCCGCGCAGGCACTGTTGGCTAGGTACAGAAAGCTCAGGCTAGCCAGCGGTTTGGCGAAGTTTCGGCTTTCAGCCAAGCCTTTACACGCGCGAAAAATCGGCTGCCATGCCGGTCAGGCGGGGCGCGCCGCCGCGACTAGCCGACGAGGTCGCGCAGGGGTGAACCGCTGAACTTGTCCGGGTTGGCGATATCCCAAAGGGCGCATACCTTTCCGTCGCGCACTGTCATCGCGGTGATGCGCGGCAACATCGCCCAATGCCCGCCGTCGCCGGCCGTGCCCAGTGTGTAGGAACCCAATTCGCCGTTGACCAAGGCCAACTGATTCGCCGTGTAGAACGCTGGGCCGTAGCGCCGAGCCAGGCCGAGCATGAACCGGGCCACCTTGTCCGCGCCGCAGATCACCCGAGCCGCGGTGGGGGCGCGGCCATTTGCGTCACCGGTGAAGGTCACATCCGGATGCAGCAGCGACACCACCGAATGCAGGTCACCGGAGGCCATGGCCGCCATGAGCCGACCAACCACCTCGTCGTGGGTGGGGTCGGGCCGAGGCGGGGGCGCCGCCGCCACGGCCTTGCGCGCCCGCGATGCCAGTTGGCGCGCGGCGGCCTCACTGGCCCCGATCACCCCGGCCCCCTCGGCGAACGGCATGGCGAACCCGTCGTGCAACACGAACGCGACCCGCTGATCCGGGCTGAGCCGCTCCAACACCACCATGACCGCAAAGCGGGCATCCTCGGCGGCGACCACCGCCGACAGCGGATCAGCGCCCCCGCGTCCCCGAGCCCGGTGACCACCGGTTCGGGCAGCCAATGCCCGGTGTAGGTCTCGCGCCGCCGGGCCGCCGAACGCAACTTGTCCAGGCCAAGCCGGCTGACCACGGTGGTCAGCCAAGCACGCAGGTCGGCCACGTCGTCGCGGCCCGGTGCCGCGTCCCAGCGCAACCAGGCTTCCTGCACGATGTCCTCGGCGTCGGCGACGGTTCCAGTCAGCCGATAGGCGACCGACATGAGATGCGGTCGCAGCGACTCGAATGTCGACGCCGCCTGCGCCCCAAGCACAGCCATCACCCGAGTGTAACGCTCCCAGAACCCCGGCACTGGGCACCGCAACGGCCAGCTTCGGCCTGTTTGCCAGCCGCGCAATAGCCGGGCCCTGCTGCCCCGCGGAGGGACATTGCGGTAGGCGCGAGCCGCCTCGCCGAGGACGAAGTCCGCACCGTGGTCCAGACGAAAAAGGATCAAGACAATGACTTTGGCGATAGCCACGATCGGCGGCCCGGTCCGCTCTAGGGTGCTAATTAACGAAGATGTCACCGGTGACCGGCCGTTTGCTCGGTGGTGCTGACCCTGTCGGAGGTTTCGGGAATGTCGTTTGTGATCGCAGTACCTGAAGTGGTGGGCTCGGCCGCCAGCGAGGTGGCCGGGATCGGCTCGGCGCTGGGTGAGGCCACCGCGGCCGCGGCCGCCCCGACCGTACAGGTCCTGGCCGCGGCGCAAGATGAGGTATCCCAAGCGATCGCGGCGGTGTTTTCCACCCACGCGCAGGCCTACCAGGCCGCCAGCGCCCAGGCTCAGTCGCTTGGGCAGCGATTCGCCCAGGCCCTGGCCGCCGGGGCGGGCTCTTATTCCAGCGCCGAGGCCGCCGCGGCGGCGGTGTTGGCCAATCCAGCCCAGGTGGTGTCTGGGGATCTGCTCGCGGCGATCAACGCACCCGTGTTGTCGTTGACCGGACGCCCGTTGATTGGCAACGGCGCCAACGGCGCCAACGGCGCCCCGGGCACCGGAGCTAACGGCGCCGCGGGCGGCTGGCTGCTCGGTGACGGCGGAGCCGGCGGCTCGGGAGCACCCGGCATGGCCGGAGGCAACGGCGGGGCGGCCGGGCTATGGGGTACCGGCGGCGCCGGCGGAGCCGGCGGCCGAACCTTCAACGGGGACGGCGGAAACGGGGGCGCCGGTGGGGCCGGAGGCTGGCTGATGGGGACCGGCGGAGCCGGCGGAGCCGGCGGGTTCTCGGGCGCCGGGGATGGCGGGTCCGGCGGAGCCGGTGGCGCCGGCGGACTGTTGGGCGGTGGCGGAGTAGGCGGCGCTGGCGGACTTTCCAACGGCGGGACTGGCGGTGTGGGAGGAACCGGCGGGGCCGGCGGGGTGCTGTCCGGTGTCGTCGGTGCCGGTGGCGGCCATGGCGGTACCGGTGGGTACGGAGCGTTTGATGGTGGCGCTGGTGGAGTCGGCGGCCATGCCGGGTTGCTCGGCGGGCCGGGGGGCGCCGGCGGCGACGGTGGGGACACCTTCGGCGGTGGCTCCGGGGGCGCGGGAGGCGCCGGTGGTGATGGCGGGTGGGCATTCGGCAGCGGCGGCACCGGCGGCACCGGCGGGTACGGCGGTGCCGGTGGTGCGGGTGGGTCCGGTGGGGATGCGGGACTGTTGTTCTCCAACGGAGGCGCCGGCGGTACCGGCGGCTTCGGCGAGACCGGGGGCGAGGGTGGTGCGGGGGGTGGTGCGGGCTGGCTGGGCGACGGCGGCGCCGGGGGCACCGGGGGAGCCGCCAACATCGGGAGTGGCGGTGACGGTGGTGGCGGCGGCACCGGCGGGACACTGCTAGGCAATGGCGGTGCCGGCGGCGCAGGCGGGCACGGCCCCACTGGCGGAGGTGCCGGTGGCACCGGTGGCAATGCCGTGGTAGTCGGCAATGGCGGCAACGGCGGCATCGGAGGAACCGGCCCCACCACCGGCACTACCGGCGCCGGAGGCATCGGCGGGCTGCTATTGGGGCTGGACGGATACAACGCCCCCACCAGCACCTCACCCATCCATGTCGCCCAGCAGCAGGCGCTGGTGGCGATCAACTCCCCCGTCCAGGACCTGACCGGACGGCCGCTAATCGGCAACGGCACCCCCGCACCCGCCGGCAGCGGCGCCGACGGCACCCCCGGCGGCTGGCTGCTCGGCGACGGCGGAGCGGGCGGCTCCGCCGTAGCAGGCTCGGACGGGGCCGGCGGCTCGGGCGGCGCCGCCGGACTATGGGGCACCGGCGGCACCGGCGGGGCCGGTGCGCGATCCACCACCGGTAATGGCGGAGCCGGCGGAGCCGGCGGCTGGCTATCCGGAGACGGCGGCACCGGCGGCACCGGCGGCGCCGCCACCTTCAACGGAGCTACGGGCGGCAACGGCGGGGACGCGGGCAACGGCGGGCTGTTCGGGGCCGGCGGGAACGGCGGCGCCGGCGGGGCCGGCTTGGGCAATCCCGGGTTCGGGGGGCCGGCGGGAACGGCGGGGCAGGCGGGCTGTTGTCCGGGCTGGTCGGCGCCGGTGGAGGCCACGGTGGCGCCGGCGGACTCGGCGTAAGTCCTTCCACACCTGCCGCTCTCGCTGGCGGGGGATTGGCGGCGCCGGCGGGGACGCCGGATTGCTCGGTGGGGCCGGCGGAGCCGGTGGCACCGGTGGATCTGGTGCTTTCGACGTCACATCCACGGGCGGAACGGGCGGGGCCGGCGGGAATGCCGGATTCTTGTTCGGTAGCGGCGGGATCGGCGGGCCCGGCGGGTTCGCCGTCGCCGCGAGCGGGAACGGGGGGCAGGGGGGTCACGCCGGGCTGCTGTGGTCCAGCGGCGGGGCCGGCGGAGCTGGCGCGTTTAGCGTCAGCGGCCCCGCCGGTGCCAGTGGACATGGTGGTGACGCCGGCTGGCTAGGCAACGGCGGTGCCGGGGGCACCGGCGGGATCTCCCGCAACGGCAACGGGGGGATGGCGGGGCCGGCGGCAGCGGTGGAGAACTGTTGGGCGTCGGCGGAGCCGGCGGCCAGGGCGGCCAAGCCAATGCCGGCGGCGGCACAGGCACCGGTGGCGAGGGCGGCGACGGCGGCGACGCAGGCCTGATCGGTGACGGAGGCAACGGCGGTAACGCCGGCACCGACACCGACGGCACACCCACCGGCGACCCCGGCACCGGTGGCACCGGCGGCACCCTGCTGGGCGCCAATGGAAACGCCGGGCTGGGCTAGCAACCCCGCCACTGCCCCATCTACTCCCAGAACCGCAGCTTGCTCACCAGCCGGCCCCGATGTTTGGGAAGGCGCGCATCGACAACCTGCGTGACCACCTCGAGGGCGGTCTTCACCTGCTCGGCGTTTTCCTTCGTGGCGGTGCACAGGTAGCGGTTGAGGGCATCACAGAGCACCGTGAGCGCCGAAGCCAACACCGGATCGGTTGCCCGGTCGCGATGAACGGTCAACGCCGACCAGACGTCGTCGAGTTCCGGGTCGAGTTCGGCGCCGTCGCTACCGATGCCCATCTCCACCCGCCGCAGCAGATCCCGCAGCGAGGGCACCGGAGCAGACTCCGCGGTGGGCATCGGGGCGGCGGCCGGCAAGACCATCGGCGGGCCGGCAGCCCCGCCGCGGGCAACGGCGGCGACCGCCCCGACGAAGCCGCCAGTGACCGGCGCCCACCCGGACGGCAGCTCGACGGGCTGCATGACCTCGGCGATCGGCCCGGCCTCGGACCGTTCGGGGTCGATGGCCACGAACGCGGTGAACCGCGACAACACCCCGAACCGGATGGAGTGCGCGACCAGCCGCTGTTCCAGCTCGTCGGTGCCGCGACCGCAGGCGTAGGCGTCCTCCAGATCGCGGACCACCGAGCGAGCCCAGATCGTCTGTACCGCGAGGGCATCCGTCACCGGCCTGGCGGTCACCGTCGCGGTGTAGCGACCGGTGGCCCCGTCGGCTTCCACGTGCAGCGCGGCGTCGGCGGCGGGCCCGCGATAGCGCCCGGAGATCACGCATGGCACGCCGGCGAAGGCGTCGGGAACCCGGTCTGGGGTGACGGTGTCCTCGATGGCCTCGAATCCTTCGGCGCGCACCCTGATCGAGGTCAGCGCCGGGCGCCCGATGGTGCGAGCCAGTCGGGCCATCACCTCGTCCAGGCGGTCTTCGGACTCGACCAGCTCGGCTCGACCGCTGCCCAATCCGGCCAGCCGCTCCAGGAAGCCGGCGTTGACGGCACGGTCGACACCCACGCAGTAGATCCGGGTTCGCCCCACCGCGGGCGCCAGCGACCGCAACAGGTGGTCTTCCCCGCTGATCTGGCCGTCAGTCACCAAGACCACGCTGGCCTGCCGGTCTTCGCCAGAGTCGGCGAGCATCTCGACGGCATTGGTGAGGGGTTGCGCCATGACGGTGCCGCCGCGGCTGCGCAACGAACCCAGCCACGAGGACGCGGCGAACCGGTTGCGGTCACTGGCTGGCACCAGCCCATCCGGCATCGCCGGCGGCGTTTCGATCCGGTCGTCGAAGGCCAGCACACAAAACCGGTCACCGACATCGAGCATGTCGACGATGCGCCCGGCCGCGCGCCGGGCGGTGACCATCTTCCAGCCGCCCATCGATCCGGAGCGATCCAGCACGACCACCACATCGCGTGGGGCGCTGGACGGTTCGGCCGGCGGCACCAGGGTCAGCGACCAGGTGCCTTCTTCGGCATCGGTGGCATCCGCACCGGCCGCGTCCGCAACCAGCAGCGCCGACGACGACAGCCGGCCCTGGTCCAGGCGGAAACGCAGCACGAAATCGCGGTCGGCCCGCGCACCCGACTCGACGCGCAGCCGGGCCAGGCCGTCGGCCGCGGGCGCCAGCACGGCGGTCGGCAGCGAGGCCCGCAGGTCCGAGACGGGCAGGCCGGCACCGTCCACCGATAGGGAAATCTGCAGATCGGGACGTTCGTCGGCGTCGGTGAGCAGCGGCGGTGTCACCCGCGATGCGTCCGGTACGGCATCGGTGTCGCGGGCCACCCCGGAACCGGTCTGGTCCCCGCCCACCGGGTGGCCGGTGGTGTAGCGCGGCGCGACCACAAGCGGGAATCGGTAGGTGGCCTCGCCGTCCTCGAAGGCCAGCGGGCCGGTCAGGCACATCTCGATGGTGGCCTGCTCGCCCGGCCCGAGATTGCCGACCCGCACCGAAAAGACATCCGGGCGGTCCTCTTCCACGATCGCCGCGCGCTGCCCGGCGGCCAGCGCCTGCTCGTAGTCTTCGCGCGCCTGACCGCGTTCCTCGAGGACGCCGACCACGCGCCGTCCCGCCAGATCGGCGACAAAGTCGGTGACACCCGCGCGCGCCGGCAGCGGGAACACATAGGTGGCCTCGATCGCGGTATCGCCGGTGTTCACGAAGCGCTGGCGCACGGTTGACGTCGCGGTCACGCCGACCACGGCGGTCTGCACACTCACCGCCTTCAGCGGCAGCCGGCGGCCATCGGCCGCGCTGAGCTCACCGCAGGTGGGTGCACCCGTGGCAGCGGGCGCCGCGGGTTCGGAGGTGATCAGTGGCAGTAACTCAACGCTCATGGCGAATCCTTTCCTGGGCGTCGTTGGTGGCACCGTCGGCGCCGTTGGTGGCGGCGGTAAGCAGATCCAGCAGCGGAGCGGCCGCGCGACGCAGACTCTCCAACTCGGGCAACGGGTACGCATGGCCGTCGATCAGCAATGTGACGGTGTCGGAGAGCCGGATGGCCCGCAGATCGGTGACGCTCGGATGCTCGGCCGACCCGTCGGCGACGGCTTGGGTGGCGATGGGTTCGGGGACCTCTCGCCAGAATCGGCCGGCGGCGCGGCTGGACTCGGTGGTCGTCTCCGGGTCGCCCAGGCCGGGCGGCATCGCGCTGGGCGGGATAGCCGCCAGCGACTCCAGCTCCGCCGGTGACAGCGCCTCCAGACGCTCGGCGATCTCCCCAAGCGACAGGCCCTGGCCCTGCAACCGCTTGATCGCCACCAGCCGCAACAGGTGAGTCCGGCCATAGGTGAGCGCGCGTCCGCGGGTTCCGGGACGGGGCAGCAACCCGCGCGCGGTGTAGTAGCGGATCATCCGTTCCGCCGGTATCGGCTTGGCCTGGCGATTGTCGGGCACGGCGCCAGATGCCTGCACGGCCAAGCCAGCCGCCGCGGCGAATTCGGAGAGAGTCAGTAACGATTCTATAGTTATTTGACAGTGTCATACCATTTTCTGACACTGTCAAATAACTATTTATAACTTCCGCCACATCCGTAACAGCGCGGCTCCCCCGGATCGAGGCGGCGATCGCCTAATCTGCACAACGATGTACCTATTACGCGCCGCATCGTGCCTGGCCGCAGCCGTTTTCATGGCGGCCGGGCCGGCTGTGGTGGGCATGCCCGCCGCCCTGCCGTCGGCGTCGGCCGAGCCCAATGCCGAAGCGAACAGCGGAGCCCAGGAGTGCCCATATCGGGTCACCACCCCGCCCGCGGTGGACTCGTCGGAGGTCCCCCAGGCCGGCGAACCTCCCCTGCCGCTGGCGGTGCCCTCGGCGCCGGTCGGCGGCAACGCGCTGGGAGGCTGCGGGATCATCGCGGCGCCGGACACCCCGCCGGTACCCGGCGATGTCTCCGCCGAAGCCTGGCTGGTGGGAGATCTGGATAGCGGCGCCATCATCGCCGCCCGCGATCCGCACGCCCGGCACCGCCCGGCCAGCATCATCAAGGTCCTGGTCGCGATGGTCTCCATCAAGGAGCTGAACCAAAACAAGGCCGTGCCCGGAACCAACGACGACTCGGCGGCCGAAGGCACCAAGGTCGGCGTCAACGCCGGCGGCATGTACACCGTCAACCAGTTGCTGCACGGTCTGCTGATGCATTCGGGCAACGACGCCGCACACGCGCTGGCCATCCAACTCGGCGGCATGCAGACGGCGCTGGAAAAGATCAACATGCTGGCCGCCAAGCTGGGTGGCCGCGACACCCGCGTCGCCACCCCATCAGGCTTGGACGGGCCCGGCATGAGCACCTCGGCCTATGACATCGGCCTGTTCTACCGATACGCCTGGCAGAACCCGATCTTCGCCGACATCGTCGCGACCCGCACCTTCGACTTCCCCGGCCATGGCGAACATCCCGGCTACGAGCTGGAGAACGACAACCACCTGCTGTACAACTACCCGGGCGCGCTGGGCGGCAAGACCGGCTACACCGATGACGCCGGCCAGACCTTCGTTGGTGCGGCAAACCACAACGGCCGGCGCCTGTTCGCGGTGCTGCTACACGGAACTCGCCAGCCGATCGCCCCCTGGGAACAGGCCGCGCACCTGCTGGACTACGGGTTCAGCACCGCCCAGGGCACCCAGATCGGTTCGCTGATCGAACCCGATCCCAGCCTGGTGGCCCCCAAGGAAACTCCCGAAGCGCGCCGCCTCGCCGACGCTCAGGCCGCCGGGCTGGTGTCATCGGCCGACGCCCTGCCGGTGCGAGTCGGTGTCGCGGTGATCGGTGCCATCATCGTGTTCGGTTTGATGCTGGTCGCGCGCTCGCTGAACAACCGGCCGCAGCACTGAAATTCACGGCCGACGGGTTGTTGATTAGCCCCGGCTGCTGTGTCACGGTATCGGGATGACTGCCCTTTGCGAGGATGCCGGCTCAAGCCGGGATGGCGAAGCAATTCGCACCGGCCGCCGCCAATTCGGCTTTGCTTTCACCGATCCGGGCAGCGTTGCTGAGCCGCCCACGGTCCAGGCCACAGCCGGCTGAGCACGGACGTGCAACGGGGCATCCTGGTCGCGCTGACCGCGGCCAGCGTCGGGCTCATCTACGGATACGACCTATCCATCATCGCCGGCGCGCAGCTGTTCATCACCGAAGAATTCGGCCTGAGCACCCACCAGCAGGAGCTGCTGACCACGATGGTGGTGATCGGTCAGATCGTGGGAGCGCTGGGCGCCGGCGTACTGGCCAATGCGATCGGGCGCAAAAAGTCGGTGGTGATGCTGCTCGTCGCCTACACGATGTTCGCGGTGCTGGGCGCGCTGTCGGTGTCGCTACCGATGCTGTTGGCGGCGCGCTTCTTGCTGGGTCTGGCCGTCGGCGTCTCGATTGTCGTGGTGCCGGTCTATGTCGCGGAATCCGCTCCGGCCGCGGTGCGCGGATCGCTGCTCACGGTCTACCAACTCACCACCGTCAGCGGACTCATCGTCGGCTATCTCACCGGGTACCTGCTGGCCGGTACGCACAGCTGGCGCTGGATGCTGGGACTGGCCACCGTCCCCGCAATGCTGTTGCTGCCCTTGTTGATCCGCATGCCCGACACGCCCCGGTGGTATGTGATGAAGGGCCGCATCCAGGAGGCCCGCGCGGCGCTGCTGCGGGTGGACCCCGCCGCCGATGTCGAGGAAGAACTGGCCGAGATCGGCACCGCGTTGAGTGAAGGTAGCGGCGGCGTGTCCGAAATGCTGCGACCGCCCTTTCTGCGCGCCACCATCTTTGTGATCACGCTGGGCTTCTTGATCCAGATCACCGGGATCAACGCCATCATCTACTACAGTCCGCGGATCTTCGAAGCCATGGGCTTCACTGGCGATTTCGCCCTCCTGGGATTGCCGGCGCTGGTTCAGATCGCCGGTGTGGCGGCCGTGATTACCTCCCTGCTGCTGGTGGACCGCGTGGGCCGTCGGCCAATCCTGTTGTCGGGCATCGCCATCATGATCGTTGCCGACGTCGCGCTGATGGCCGTGTTCGCCCGCGGACAGGGCGCAGCGATACTGGGGTTCGCAGGCATCTTGCTGTTCATCATCGGCTACACGATGGGCTTTGGCTCCCTGGGCTGGGTCTACGCCAGCGAAAGCTTCCCCACCCGGCTACGTTCCATCGGGTCGAGCACCATGCTGACCGCCAACCTCATCGCGAACGCGATCGTTGCCGCCGTCTTCCTCACCATGTTGCATTCACTCGGTGGTTCGGGAGCGTTCGCCGTATTCGGGGTGCTCGCGCTGGTGGCGTTCGGCGTCGTCTACCGCTACGCCCCGGAAACCAAGGGCCGCCAGCTCGAGGAAATTCGGCACTTCTGGGAGAACGGCGGACGCTGGCCGGAGAAGCTGACGGAAGCTCCGTGACCCTCATCTGTGCCGGGTCTGTGGTCATCGACGGAGAACTTTGCCGACCCGGCTGGATACGGACGGCGGGCCACAAAATCGCGGATTGCGGCACCGGCACAGCGCCTTTGGCCGACTTCGACTTCCCGGACTCGATCGTGGTGCCGGGGTTCGTCGACATCCACGTGCACGGCGGAGCGGGCGCGTCGTTCGCCGACGCCGACGCCGGTGGCCGGGCCTTGATCCAAGCCAGCGAGTTTCACCTGCGCCACGGCACCACCACGATGCTGGCCAGCCTGGTCACCGCCGCACCCGCGCAACTGCTTTCGGCGGTAGCCAAGCTGGCCGAAGCCATCAGCTCGGGCCGCTCGGGCACCATCGCAGGCATCCATCTGGAGGGCCCGTGGCTGAGCCCCGCACGGTGCGGCGCGCACGACCACACCCAAGTGCGTGCGCCGGACCCCGCCGAAATCGATGCGCTGCTGGCGGCCGCCAACGGCACCATCCGCATGGTGACGCTGGCCCCGGAATTGCCCGGATCCGCCGACACGATAAGGCGCTTCTTGGCCGCCGGTGTGGTGGCGGCCCTCGGGCACACCGATGCGACCTACGAGCAGACCTGCCAGGCCATCGGCCACGGTGCCACCGTCGCCACTCACCTGTTCAACGCGATGGCGCCCCTGGGCCACCGCGAGCCCGGGCCCGCCCTGGCATTGCTGAAGGACCCGGCGGTGACGCTCGAATTGATCGCCGACGGGGTACACGTCCATCCCGCCGTGGTGGCGGCCGTGATCGAGGCCGTCGGCCCCGACCGGGTCGCGTTGGTCACCGACGCGATAGCCGCGGCCGGATGTGGCGATGGCACATATCGTCTGGGATCGGTGCCGATTGAGGTCGAGTCGAACGTGGCGCGGGTGTGTGGCACCCCGACGATCGCGGGCAGCACGGCCACCATGGACCGGCTCTTTCGCGCCGCATTTCGGGCTGGGGCGGGGGCCGCACTCGATGCCGGGGCGTTGGCCGCCGCGGTGCAGATAACCTCGGCGACCCCGGCGCGCGCCGTCGGGCTGGCACGACGGGGCAGCCTGCGGGCCGGCTTTGACGCCAATCTCGTTGTGCTCGATCGCGATCTGCGCGTGGCCGCGGTGATGGCCAACGGCGAGTGGCAGGCCGTCGAGGACTAGCGGCGCCGGCGGAACAGCCGCGATATCGTCAGCGCTCCAACGGCGCCCGCGATCAGCGCGGCCACCGTCTGCCGCACCCCCAGGCCTTCCTCGACCTGTATGCGCGGGCTGATGATCGCGGGGCCGGGTGGCTCAATATGTTCGGAATATGGATCTTTGGTGGCCGCCCACGCGGTGGCGAAGAGCACCAGATAGGCGGTGACATTGGCAAACACCATCAACCCCAACACCGGCCCGAACGCGGCGCCGGCCGGGCTGCGCAGCACCGTTCGCAGGTAGATCGACGCCACCTGTTTGAACAGTTCGAATCCGATGGCGGCCATCAGACCGGCCTGCATCGAGGTGCCCAGACGGCCCGGCTGCCGCGGCAGCCGGGCGATCATCAAGGTGAACATCAACCAAGCCACCAGCACCGATATCAGTATCGAAATCAGTCGGAAGACCACGTTGAAGATCGCAAGCTCAGGTATCCCAAACCAGCTCAGCACCGTGGCCATCGGCCTGAGGTGGCCCAGTGCGGTGAGCGCGATTGTCAGCATGGTCACCAGGAATGTGCCGATCATCGCGGTCAGATCGGAGAGCTTGGTGCGCACGTAGCCCACCCGCTGGACCGGATGAGCCCACATCTCACTGAGCGCCACCCGCAGGTGCGACATCCAGGTCAAGCCCGCCCATGACGCGGTCGCCAGGCCGATCAGGCCGACGGATGCCCGCGCATCGATCGCCGAATTCATCAGCCCGACCAGCTGTTGACTCAAGGCCCCTGAGACCGACTCCCGGATCTTGCCGTCAATCGTCTTGAGCAGGTCGGGATGGCTGGCCAGCACGAAGCCGAATACGGCGAAACCGACCATCAGCAAAGGAAACAACGCGAAAATCGTGTAGTAGGTCAGACCTCCGGCGAAGAAGCCGCCGCGCTGCTCATTGAATCGCTTGGCGGCGCGCATCGCGTGGTCGAACCACCCATACCGGGCTCGCAGCCTGTCCAAAGTTCCTGGTTTGGCCGGCTCAGTCGTCGTGGTCAAACACTTACCCCCGTTGCGGAAGAAAACCCAACCGATCGTAGACACGCTGCACGGTCTTGCTCGCGATGTCGTGGGCCCGTTCGGCTCCTGCCGCGAGCACCGTCTCGAGTTCGCTGAGATCGGCAGTGAGTTCGTCGACACGGGCTTTGATCGGGCTGACGTAGGCGACGACGGCCTCGGCGGTGTCCTTTTTCAGATCGCCGTAGCCCCGTCCCGCGTAGCCGTCCACCAGGGTGTCGATACTGACGCCGCTGACCGCGGACTGAATGCTCAGCAGGTTCGAAACGCCGGGTTTGGCCTCGGGGTCGTAGCGGATTTCGCGTTCGCTGTCGGTCACCGCCGAGCGAATCTTCTTGGCCGACACCGCCGGCGCGTCGAGCAGGCTGATCAACCCGGCGTCGGTGCTGGCCGACTTGCTCATCTTCGACGTCGGATCCTGCAGGTCGTAGATCTTGGCGGTGATCTTGGGGATGAGGACGTCGGGCACCACGAAGGTGTCCGGGAAGCGCCCGTTGAACCGCTGCGCGATGTCGCGCGCCAGTTCCAGGTGCTGACGTTGGTCCCCCCCACCGGCACCAGCTCCGCGTCGTAGGCCAGCACATCAGCGGCCTGCAGCACCGGGTAGGTGAACAGGCCGACCGTCGCGGAATCGGCGCCCTGGCGCGTCGACTTGTCTTTGAACTGCGTCATCCGAGACGCCTGTCCGAAACCGGTGAAGCAGCCCAGCACCCAGGCCAGCTGACTGTGGGCCGGCACGTGGCTTTGCACAAAGATGGTGGCGCGAGCGGGATCGATACCCAGCGCCAGGTATTGCGCGGCGGTGACCAGCGTGCGGCGCCGCAGCGCCTCGGGATCCTGCGGGAGGGTGATCGCATGCAGGTCGACGACGCAGAAGAACGCGTCGTGGTCGTCCTGCAGCGCAACCCACTGGGTGACGGCGCCCAGCGCATTACCGAGGTGAAGTGAGTCAGAAGTTGGCTGCACGCCGGAGAAAATCCGGCGGGATCCGGTCGGGGTGCTCATGGTGTCCCCGATCCTTTCATGCGCAAATTTCGGCGATTCGCAGACACTTGCGATACCGCCGGTACCACCTTGTACTGTCGGTGATATGAGACGTCTGCTTGGCCCTTCACCCTCGGCGCCGACCCGTGCGCCGATCCACTTGGGCTCAGGAGAACCGGTGCTGCTGCTGCACCCCTCCCTGCTGTCCCAGGCGGTGTGGGAGCAAGTGGCCCAGAGATTGGCCGACACCGGCCGCTACGAGGTGTTTGCCCCGACCATGGCCAGCCACAACGGCGGGCCGCGGGCCGGTACCTGGTTCCTGTCGTCGGCGGTGCTGGCCGATCACGTCGAACGTCAGATGGACGAATTGGGCTGGGACAGCGCCCACATCGTCGGCAATTCACTGGGCGGCTGGGTCGCATTCGAACTCGAGCGCCGGGGGCGCGCGCGCAGTGTCACCGACATCGCACCCGCCGGTGGCTGGACGCGGTGGAGCCCGGCCAAGTTCGAGGTGATCATCAAGTTCGTCATGGGCATCCCGCTGCTAGCGCTGGCTTGGCTGCTCGGGCCGCGGGTGATGCGCCTGCCGTTTAGCCGCCGGTTGGCGACCTACGCGATCAGCGCGTCGCCCGACGGCGTCAGCGACGCCGAACTGCTCGGCTGCATCGATGACGTCGCGCACTGCCCCGCCTACCTTCAGCTGCTGGTCAAGGCGCTACTGCTGCGCGGTCTGCGCGAGCTCGCCGAAAATGCCGTCCCGGCGCATCTGGTGATCTGCGGGAAGGACCGCATCATTCCCGCTCCCCGGTACAGCCGCCATTTCACCACCCATCTACCCGACGACCACCGGGTCACCGTGCTCGACAATGTGGGACACGTCCCGATGTTCGAGGCGCCGGCCCGCGTCACCGCGCTGATCAGCGGCTTCATCGAAGAGTGCTGCCCGCACCTCCGCTCCGCCGAACCGCCGGCCAGCTAGCCGTTGCCGGTCAGCCCAGCTTCTTCGCCAAATTCTCGGCGATCGCTTCGAGGAACTCCTCGCTGTTGAGCCAGGCCTGCTGGGGACCCAGGGCTCCGGCGTTGTTGATTAGCAGGCTTGTGAGCTGGGTTGATGATCTTTGGTGCCGCGCTATTGGGGCCGGAGTGTAGGCACGGGCTATCTGGAGAACGATCGAGTTGGTTACTGTTCGTCGTTGGTCTGGAGTTGCCCGTGCCTACCGTTTCAGTATTGCGTGTGTCGTCGGTTCCAGAGGTGTTCGACTGCTGGAGTCCTGGTGAGCGCAGCGAGTTCATCGGATCGGAGTTTCTCGATGTGTTGGCCTCGGTGCCAGACCCGAGGGGCCCACGCGGTCGGAGGTATTCGCTGATGGCTTTGTTGGCGATCGCGGTTCTGGCCACTGCCGCGGGGATGCGCGGCTATGCTGGTTTTGCCACATGGGCGGCCACCGCTCCCGATGATGTGTTGGCCCAATTAGGGGTCCGGTTCCGGCGGCCCAGTGAGAAGACCTTCCGCGCTGTTTTGTCTCGGCTAGACCCCGCCGACCTCAACGCCAGGATGGGCAGTTACTTCACTGCACACGTGGCCAGCAGCGACCCCAGTGGATTGGTGCCGATCGCGTTGGACGGCAAGATGCTGCGTGGTGCTTTACGCGCCAAAGCGACAGCCACGCATCTCGTGTCGGTGTTCGCCCACCGTGCCCGATTGGTGCTCGGTCAACTCGCTGTCGCCGAGAAAAGCAATGAAATTCCCTGCGTACGTGCCCTGCTCACGCTGCTGCCGGGTAGCTTGCGGTGGCTGGTCACCGTGGATGCGATGCATACCCAGGTCGTCACCGCGAAGTTGATCTGCGCCACCTTGAAGTCGCACTACCTGATGATCGTCAAGTCCAACCAAGCCAAAATACTTGCGCGTATCACCGCGCTGCCCTGGGCCGAGGTGCCCACAGCCGCTACCGACGACTCCCGCGGCCACGGCCGTGTCGAGACCCGCACCCTGCAAATCATCACCGCTGCACGAGGAATCGGCTTCCCCTACGCAAAACAAATCATCCGGATCACTCGTGAACGCTTGATCACCGCCACCGACCAGCGCAGCGTGGAGGTGGTCTATGCCATCTGCAGCCTGCCGTTCGAGCACGCCCGCCCTACCGCGATCATGACCTGGATGCGTCAACACTGGGGAATCGAGAACAGCCTGCACTGGATACGCGACGTCACCTTCGACGAAGACCGTCAAAGGGCACATACCGGAAACGGCGCACAGGTCCTAGCAACGCTACGCAACACCGCGATCAATCTGCACCGCCTCAACGGCGCCGACAACATCGCCGAAGCCTGCCGGATCACCGCTTTGACCGCCAACCGCCGCCTAGACCTCCTCAATCCACAATTCCCCAGCTCACAAGCCTGCTAATCAACAACGCCGGAGCCCTGGCTGGGGACCGATCAGGATCGCCAGATCCTTGGTCATCTTTCCGCTCTCCACGGTCTTGATGACGACGTCTTCCAGCGTCTGCGCGAATTGAACGACCTCGGGGGTGTTGTCCAGTTTGCCGCGGTGCGCCAGGCCACGCGTCCAGGCGAAGATCGAGGCGATCGGATTGGTGGAGGTCGGCTGGCCGGCCTGGTACTGGCGGTAGTGGCGCGTGACGGTGCCGTGGGCGGCCTCGGCCTCCACAGTCTTGCCGTCAGCCGTCATCAGCACCGACGTCATCAGTCCCAGCGATCCGTAGCCCTGCGCCACCGTGTCTGACTGGACGTCGCCGTCGTAGTTCTTACAGGCCCAGACGTAGCCGCCCTCCCATTTGAGGCAGGCAGCAACCATGTCGTCGATCAAGCGATGCTCGTAGGTCAGGCCTTCGGCATCGGACCGCTCCTTGAACTCCTCTTCGTAGATTCGCTGGAATTCGTCTTTGAACATGCCGTCATAGGCCTTCAGGATGGTGTTCTTGGTGGACAAGTACACCGGCCATTTGGCGTTTAGGCCATAGGAATAAAGACGCCCGAGCGAAGTCCTGAATGGATTTTCTGAAGTTGTACATGCCCATCACCACCCCGCCGTCCTCGGGGATGGACACCATTTCGTGCACGATCGGCTCGCTGCCGTCAGCGGGTGTGAACGTCAGCGTCACGGTGCCCGGCCGGTCGACTTTGAAGTTCGTCGCGCGGTATTGGTCGCCGAATGCGCGGCGGCCGATGACGATTGGCTTGGTCCAGCCCGGAACCAGCCGCGGAACGTTGGAGATCACGATGGGCTCACGGAAAATCTTGCCCCCCAATATGTTTCGGATCGTCCCGTTCGGCGACAGCCACATCTTCTTGAGGTTGAATTCCCGGACCCTGGCCTCGTCGGGGGTGATGGTCGCGCACTTGACGCCCACACCGTGCTTCTTGATCGCATACGCCGCGTCGATGGTCACCTGGTCGTTGGTGCGGTCCCGGTGCTCGATACCCAAGTCGTAGTAGAGCAGCTTCACGTCCAGATGCGGGAGAATCAGCCGGTCTTTGATGAGCTTCCAGATAACGCGAGTCATCTCGTCGCCGTCGAGTTCCACGACCGGGCCGCTGACCGTGATCTTGGGTTCACCAGACATCTGAGCCCAATTCCTCCCGCGCTGTGAGTTTGGGCGAGCGGTTGCTCATCCGCCCAGATTACAAGGGCTGTTCGCAGGCTCGGGGCATGCGACGGCGATGCCGCCCGCCCAGAGAGTTGGCACGAGCAAGCCGCGATACGGTAGGCTTCAGATCGGTCATGAGCGCCAGCGTCAAGCCCCGGCTTGCTGGCCGGCAACCCTCCAACCGCGGTGGGGTGCCCCGGGTGATGACCAGGTTGAGTAGCCACAGTCGGCTACACGGCAAGCGCGGGTCCGCCATGACGGGCCCCTGAGCAGACAGGGAAAGTAGCCTCATGAGCGCCGAAAACACCAGCACTGACGCAGATCCGACCGCGCATTGGTCATTTGAAACCAAGCAGATCCACGCCGGCCAGCAGCCCGATTCCGCCACCAACGCGCGGGCGCTGCCGATCTACCAAACCACCTCGTACACCTTCGAAAACACGGCGCACGCTGCCGCTTTGTTCGGCCTGGAGGTTCCCGGCAACATCTACACGCGGCTGGGCAACCCCACTACCGATGTGGTCGAGCAGCGCATCGCCGCGCTCGAAGGTGGGGTCGCCGCGCTGTTCCTGTCCTCCGGTCAGGCCGCGGAAACCTTCGCCATCCTCAACCTGGCCGGCGCGGGCGATCACATCGTGTCCAGCCCCCGCCTCTACGGCGGCACCTACAACCTGTTCCATTACTCGCTAGCAAAGCTGGGGATCGAGGTCAGCTTCGTCGACGACCCCGACAACCTGGACTCGTGGCAGGCGGCGGTGCGGCCCAACACCAAGGCGTTTTTTGGTGAGACCATCTCCAACCCGCAGATCGACCTGC
Organism: Mycobacterium pseudoshottsii JCM 15466; assembly: GCF_003584745.1. Taxonomy (NCBI): domain Bacteria; kingdom Bacillati; phylum Actinomycetota; class Actinomycetes; order Mycobacteriales; family Mycobacteriaceae; genus Mycobacterium; species Mycobacterium pseudoshottsii. The sequence continues at coordinate 1,460,381 of NZ_AP018410.1, read as the reverse complement.
TCGACACCCCCGGGGTTGCTGAAGTCGCCCACCGCAACGGGATACCGCTGATCGTCGACAACACCATCGCCACGCCGTACCTGATTCGGCCGTTCACGCAGGGCGCCGACATCGTCGTGCACTCGGCCACCAAGTACCTGGGCGGGCACGGCGCCGCGATCGCGGGTGTGATCGTCGATGGCGGCACATTCGACTGGACGCAGGGCCGTTTTCCCGAATTCACCACACCGGACCCCAGCTACCACGGCGTGGTGTTTGCCGAGTTGGGCGCGCCGGCCTATGCCCTCAAGGCACGCGTCCAGCTGCTGCGCGACTTGGGGTCGGCGGCCTCGCCGTTCAACGCCTTCCTGGTGGCCCAGGGCCTGGAAACTCTGAGCCTGCGGATCGAACGGCACGTTTCCAACGCGCAGCGCGTCGCAGAGTTCCTGGCCGACCGCGAGGACGTCGTCACGGTCAACTACGCCGGACTACCCGGTTCGCCGTGGCATGAGCGGGCAAAGAAGCTGTCCCCCAAGGGAACCGGGGCGGTGCTGTCGTTCGAGTTGGCCGGCGGCGTCGAGGCCGGTAAAGCATTCGTGAATGCGCTCAAACTGCACAGCCACGTCGCCAACATCGGCGATGTGCGCTCGCTGGTGATCCATCCGGCATCGACCACCCACGCCCAGCTGAGCCCGGCCGAGCAGCTGTCCACCGGCGTCAGTCCGGGACTGGTGCGTTTAGCAGTGGGCATCGAGGGTATAGAAGACATCCTGGTCGACCTGGAGCTCGGGTTCGCCGCGGCACGCAAGTTCAGCGGCGATTCACAGGCAGTAGCAGCCATCTGAGGAGCACCGACGTGACGATCTCCGACGTGCCCACCCAAACACTGCCCGCCGAAGGCGAAGTGCGCCTGGTCGATATCGGGTCACTGCGCCTGGAAAGCGGTGCGGTCATCGACAACGTCTGCATCGCGTTGCAGCGCTGGGGCGAGTTGTCCCCCACCCGCGACAACGTGGTGATGGTGTTGCACGCGCTCACCGGTGATTCGCACGTCACCGGCCCCGCCGGCCCCGGGCATTCCACCCCGGGCTGGTGGGACGGGATCGTCGGCCCGGGCGCGCCGATCGACACCAACCGTTGGTGCGCGGTAGCCACCAACGTGCTGGGTGGTTGCCGCGGCTCCACCGGCCCCAGCTCACTTGCCCGGGACGGAAAACCCTGGGGCTCGAGATTTCCCTTGATCTCGGTGCGCGACCAGGTGGAAGCCGACATGGCCGCCCTGGCGGCGCTGGGCATCACCCAGGTTGCCGCCGTGGTCGGCGGATCCATGGGCGGCGCCCGCGCGCTGGAGTGGATTGTCGGCCATCCCGATCGGGTGCGCTCGGCGCTGCTGCTGGCGGTGGGTGCGCGCGCCACCGCTGACCAGATCGGCACTCAGACAACGCAAATCGCAGCCATCAAGGCTGACCCGAATTGGCGAAACGGCGACTATCACGAGACCGGCTGCAAGCCCGAAGCCGGGCTGAAGGTCGCCCGCCGTTTCGCACACCTGACCTACCGCGGCGAGATCGAACTCGACAGCCGGTTCGCCAACGACGGTCAGGGCGGCGAGGATCCCGCGGACGGCGGGCGCTACGCGATCCAGAGCTACCTGGAACATCAGGGCGACAAGCTGCTGGCCCGCTTCGATGCCGGTAGTTATGTGATCCTGACCGAGGCTCTCAACAGACACGATGTCGGCCGCGGCAGGGACGGGATACACGCTGCGCTGCGGGGGTGCCCGGTCCCGGTGGTCGTCGGTGGCATCACCTCCGATCGCCTCTACCCACTGCGGTTGCAGCAGGAGCTGGCCGATCTGTTGCCCGGATGCGCCGGGCTGGAGGTCGTCGATTCCATCCGTGGCCACGACGGGTTTCTGGTGGAGTCCGAGGCCGTCGGTGAATTGATCCACAAGACACTGCGATTGGCCGAAGACCGAAGCTCGCGTCCATGGTGAGCGGGTCCGCCCAGGACCCATCGCTGTCGTTCGGTTCGGCGGCGGCCGCATACGAGCGGGGCCGCCCGTCTTATCCACCCGAAGCGATCGACTGGCTGCTGCCGGCAGGGGCGCGCGATGTTCTCGATCTTGGTGCGGGGACCGGCAAGTTGACGACCCGCCTGGTCGAACGCGGACTCGATGTGGTCGCCGTAGACCCCATTCCCGAGATGCTCGAGGTGCTGCGCGCGTCGCTGCCGAGAACGCTGGCGCTGCTGGGTACCGCCGAAGAGATACCGTTGGAAGACAACAGCGTTGATGCCGTTCTGGTCGCCCAGGCCTGGCATTGGGTGGATCCGGCGCGGGCGATCCCCGAGGTGGCCCGGGTGCTGCGGCCCGGCGGCCGGCTGGGACTGGTGTGGAACACCCGCGACGAGCGGCTCGGCTGGGTACGCGAGTTGGGCCGGATCATCGGGCGCGACAGCGACCCGGTGCGCGACAAAGTCACGCTGCCCGAACCGTTCACGGGTGTGGCGCGCCATCACGTGGAGTGGACCAATTACCTGACCCCGCAAGCGTTGATCGACTTGGTCGCATCGCGCAGCTACTGCATCACCTCACCGGCCGAGGTCCGCACCAAGACCCTCGATCAGGTGCGTGAGCTGTTGGCCACGCATCCGGCGCTGGCCAACTCGGCCGGTCTGGCATTGCCGTACGTCACGGTGTGCGTGAGCGCGACCCTGGCCGCCTAGCCAGGCAGCACCGACACGAAGATCCCGGCCGCCTCCTCCGGCCGGCCTCGCGACCAGCATGGGACTTTCGGCCCTCGTCAGGCAGCTGGTCTGCGCGATGAACTTGATCGCAGTGCTCGACAAACCCGAGGAGGCAGCCATGTCGCTCGCAGCCCCTACCGGATACCGCACGATCGCGGTTGGGATCGCAACCGGGGCGCTGGGCGCCGCGATGCTGCTGGGCAGCGCGGCGATCGCCGTCGCCGATCCCCCACCCAACTGCACGACCGCCGACCTGGCCGGCATCTCCGCCGGCGTTGCCGCCGCGACCTCGACCTATCTGTTCACCCATCCCGATGTCAACGAATTCTTCACCGGGCTCAGGGGGCAGGAACGCGATGCAATGCGTGAGAACGTGCAGAATTACCTCAATGCCAACCCGGACGTGAAAGCCGACCTGGACGGCATCCGTCAGCCCGTGGTCGACTTCAAGGACCGGTGCCAGTAAGCCGAGTCGCCCGTCGTCGCGAGCCGGCACCCCAGCCCGGCCCCGTCGGAAGGAAACCGCCATGCAACTCAGGCGTATCTATCTCTGCACCATCCTCGCGGCTGCCGCCGCTGGTGTGGCGGCGACCCTGGCCGCCTTTCCCGCCAGCTCACCGCACATCCAACCGAGCTCGGCCCCGATCCATGACCTGCCCCTCGATGACCTCGGCATCCCGGGCGTGTCGGTGGACATCGACGCCAAGGTGCCAAACCTCAACTCGGTCGAACAAGTCGTGCCCAACGTCAGCGTGCCGAACATCAACCTGCCCAACGTCAAGGTGAACCCGGGGCATGTCGGTCTGCCGGGGCGTGGGCGCTAGCGTCAGCGGAGTTCCCAAGCCGCGCAATGGCCCCGCCCGCTAACAGTCGATCTCCGCATTCAGACCGAATTCGGCGAAGGTACGTGAAACGACCTCGCGCAGCTCATCTTTGGTGTTGGAATGACCGACAAGATACGCAGAGATTCCGATGCACATCTTGCCGCGGCCCCGCCCCGAAGCCAGCAGCATTCGTCCACCGGTGCCCTCGAGCACGCTTTTGGCGATATCGGGCTCGACCAGTCTGATGTAGGCGAAGTCGGCATCGGTGCCGTCGGGCCGGTTGGCGGCCGGAGGCACGTCACCGACATTGGAGCAAGTGACGGGGAGAGTGGGGCCACCCGCTGCCATCCCAACCAGCCTCCTGGCCACCCACCTCGGAGTTATCGCCGCCAGTGGCAGCGGCGCCAAGAACTCGTTGTCGAGATCCTCCATCCCTTCCAGGATTGCCCGGGTGATCTTGGCGTGCATCTCCCTGAGGTCTGTCGCCGCGTGTGCCGGGTCGACCGCGACGTCAACGGCCGTCAGTGCGTTGCCACGGGTGTCGTCTTGGGTGCGAAGCGACACCACAATGCGCAGGGTGACCGTTCCGTCGCCCTGAACCCGCCCAACCCTCGCCGCCAGTCTGCAGGCAACCCCTCCCACAAGCGAGTTACTCTTCGCACCAAGCCTTTTGGCGCACGCATCCCAGTCCGCCAGGTCGATGTAGGCGGTCACGGCAGGCACCTCGACGGAATGGTCGCCACCGGCCATCCGCGGCGGCGGCGGGGCCGCTTTGATCGAGGATTGCAGTTCCTGGCGATCGCGGCGAAGCCGACGAACCACACCGCCGAACGCGTGCGCGATCTTGGGCAGCTCATTGACGGTTTGCCGGAGATCCTCGCGCAGCGCCCGCCGGAGGATGCGCGACCCCGCAGCCGGATAACCCAGATCCTGGGTCCTCCCCTCGGCCGCATTGACCACCGCCTGGCCGAAAGCGATCGCGTCGGCGATCGTGTGCGAAGCCACCAGGCTCACCGCGGTGCCGCCGTCATCGAGTCCAACGACGCCAAGATGCCAGCCCGGCCCCCACTCCGGATCGATGGGCAGGCGCGCCCGCTCATCGGCCCATGCGCCCACATCTGCGCGCCGTCGTGGCGTTGTGGCGAAGTCGATCTTCTGCGAAACCGGAGCCGAGACCCAGCGATCACGCGCGAACGGCAACGGAGACCGCTCGATCCGGCGTCCCAACAACCCGCATCCGAGATTGCGGTGGAAACGCCGCAACCCCTCGACATCGACGGCCCGGTCGTAGATCCAAATCATCTGGATCAGCGAGCCGTAGCCCGCCCGCAGCCCGAGGAATGCCGCTTGATCCAGGTAGGCGAGCCTATCGTCGGCCGGCTCGGCGGCACGCTTGCCGACCTGAGCCGCCGCGGCCGCGGGCACCGCGGCGACGCTGAGCAGGTCGGCCAGGTGGACGGCAACGCTGGCGGGGCTGGGGTGGTCGAAGATGAGAGTGGCCGGCAGGTCCACTCCGGATTGGGCCGACAGGGCTCCGCGCAGTTCCAGCGCGCTGAGCGAGTCGATACCGAGGTCTTTGAACGGCTGGTCCGGGTCCATGGCGGCCGGGTCCGGGTGTGCCAGCACCGCCGCGGTGGCGGTGAGGACCAGTTTGGTCAGCATGGCGTGTTGTTGCTCGGGGGTCAGTCCCGCCAGCCGGGCGCCGAGCGCGCGTGAGTCGGCCATGGCGGCTTGGGGCCGGGTGCTGATCAGCGCCGAGAAGATCGGGGGCAGGCTGCTCTCGCGGGCCAGGGCCGCCAGCGCTCGGGTGCTCAGCGGGGCCGGGATCAGATTGGGGTGCTGCACGCCAAGGGCAGCGTCGAAGAGAGCCAGACCCGCGCTGGTGGTGATCGGGACCATGCCGCTGCGGGTCAGGCGGGCTTGATCGCGGGCATCGAGGTGGCCGGTCATCCCCGAGGAGGGCTGCCAATACCCCCAGGCCAGACTGGTGGCTCCTGGCCCGCGCTCGCGGGCCAGGGCGTCCAGGACGGCGTTGGCCGCGACGTAGTTGGCCTGTCCCGGGGCCCCCAGGACCCCGGCGGCAGAGGAGAACAACACGAACGCGGCCAGCTCGGTGTTGGCGGTTAACTGGTGTAGGTGCCAGGCGCTATCGGCTTTGGCGGCCAGCACGGTGTCGAGCTGCTGTGCGGTGAGTTGGCTCGTCACCGCGTCGTCGAGCACTCCGGCAGCATGGATGACCGCGGTCAGCGGGTGCTCGGTGGGAATCGAGTCGATCAGGGCCGCCAACTGGGCGGGGTCGGCACAGTCGCAGGCGCTGATGGTGACCTGGGCACCCAACCCATTCAGGCGCTCCGCAAGCTCGGCCGCCCCGACGCCGCTGGGGCCGCGTCGGGACGTCAACAGCAGCCGGCGCACACCGTAGTGAGTGAGCAGGTGTTCGGCGAACAGGCCGCCGAGCATGCCGGTGCCCCCGGTGATCAACACGGTGCCCGCCGGGTCGAGTGCCGCAGGGGCGATGAGCACGATTTTCCCGGTAGGCCGGGCCTCGCTGATATCCCGAAACGCTTGGCGAGCGCGCAGCAGCCCGTAGGCCGTCACGGGCGGGGGCTCGATGACCGCGGCATTGATCAGCTCGCTCACCGCGGCCCAGGTGCGTTGCAGCCGTTCGGGCGTGGCCGTGCTGATGTCGTAGACGACGTATCTCAGGCCGGGATGGGTTTGTGCGACGTCGGTGGCTTCCCGGATGTCGCGTCTGGCGATCTCGACAAAGCACCCGGGCGCGGCCAGTAGCCGCAGCGACGCATCGACAAGATCGCCGCGCAGATCGTTCAAGACCACGTCCATCCCGCGCCCGCCGGTGGCCGCGGCCAAGGTGTCGCCGAAGTCCCGGGCGCGGGAGGAAGCGATGTGATCCTCGGGAATGCCCAACCCGCGCAGGATGTGCTGCTCGGCGGGATCGGCGGTCGCGAACACCTCGGCACCCAGGTGCTGCGCAATGCGGATCGCGGCCCGGCCAACCGCACCGGCGCCGGAGTGGATGAGCACCCGCTGTCCGGCGCGGAGCGCCGCGATATCGATCAGAGCGCTGTATGCGGTCACAAACGCGACCGGGACCGAGGCCGCTTGGGGGCAGGACCAGCCCGGCGGGATCGCCACCACAGCGCGGTGATCGGTGGCCGCGGTGGGGGCGAATGCGTTATTGGGGAAGATCCCCATCACCGCATCCCCCGGCGCGAAGTCGTCGACATCGCCGGCGGTGTCGATGACGATCCCGGCAGCTTCCACCCCAAGCCCTTGGTGGTCTTGTTGGCCCTCACCACCAGCGTCGCGGTGGCTGGTCGCGGCTGACGCGACCGCCACATCATCGGAGTTCAAGCCCGCAGCGCGGATCTGCACTCGGATCTGGCCGGGCCCCAGTTCTGCTGGTGCGGGGGTGGGGGCCAGGGTCAGGTCGGCCAAATCCCCGCTACCGCTGGCGATTAGCCGCCAGTGCGGGGTGGGGGTGGGGTCAACGCCCGGGCCGGGGCCAGCCGGGGCATGTGAGCGACACCGGCGCGCAGGGCCAGCTGGGGTTCACCGCCCGTACCCGTGCAGCTGCCCAGCAGTTGTAGCAGCGTGTCGGTACTGCTGGCGGCGTGGTCGGTGTCGACCAACCGGATCCGGCCCGGGTGCCCGCTTTGGGCGCTGTGCAGCAGCGCCCACACCGCTGCCTGAGCCGGATTCGGCGCCCGCTCAGAGGCGTTGATCGCCACCGCGCGACAGGTCAGAACCACCAGCACCGTCTCGGCCGTGTCGGGGCGGGCCAACCAGGCCGCAACCGCGGCCAACGCGTGTCGGGTCAGCGAATGCATGCTCGACATGACGGCATCGTCATCGCCGCGAAGATCCGGCGGGGACAAGGACCAAATCACCACCGGGGGACATGGCCGCACGGCATCCAAATCGGGGCTCCTGACGCCGTTGCGCAGACCAGCCGAGACGGCATCGGGATCTTCGGCAACCACCACCCACGCCGGCGGCTCGGCCACGGCGGCGGCACCGGGCGCGCCGGCCGAGGACAGCGGTGGCCAGGCCAGCTCCCACAAGCCCCGCCCGGATGACGTCGCCGTCGTGGGTGGGGTGAGAGTCGCCAGGTCGGGTAGGGCCCGCACAACAACCGTGTCGATGCTGATCACCGGCGCGCCGGCGGGATCGCTGGCGTACAGGGTGAAGGTGTCGGCACTGCTGCGGGTCAGCCACACCTGCAGCCGGGTGGCCGCGGTCGCATGCAGGGTGACCCCGCTCAAGACGAACGGAAGCCGGACCGCCGCCGACTCCGAGTCCGCCCCGGCGCCCAGGGCGGCGGCCATCGGATGCAGCGCGGCGTCCAGCAGAGCCGGGTGGATTCCGTAGCCGGTGATGTCGGTTCCGGCGGGCAGGGCCACCTCGGCGTAGATGTGGTCGGGGTCGGCCGGCTCGTGGCCGATCCCGAGCACCGAGCAGAACGGAGGGCCATAGTGCAGACCGCGGTCGGCCAGCCGCTGGTAGAAGTCCGCGACATCGAATTCCGTCACCGGCAAGGCCGCCATGGGAGGTTGGCCGGCAGCGGCTGGTTCGGCGGCCAGGATTCCGCTGGCATGTAACACCCACCCCGTCTCGCCGCGGTGGCCGGTACCGGTGCGGGCATGGACGTTGAACGCGCGCCGTGCACCCCCATCGGCGCCGGCCACGCCGATCTGGATATCGGTCGGCGTGTCTTCGGCAAGCACCAGGGGGGCGTGCAACACCAGTTCGGCAACGGCCGGGCACCCCACGTAATCCCCGACCGCCAACGCCATGTCGACGAAGGCGGTGCCCGGCAGCACCACCACATCGCCCACCCGGTGAGCGCCAAGCCAGCCCTGCACACCAAGAGCCAACCGGCCAGTGGCGATCACCTCGTCTCGGTCCGCCAACGCGGTGATCGCCCCCAACAATGGATGCCCGATGCGATCCAGACCAAGACCAGCCGCGTCATTGCCCGGTCCCGTTGTGAGCCAATACCGATGGTGCTGGAACGGATACGTCGGCAGCGGCACCGGGCGGGCGTGCGGATACACCACCGGCCAGGCCGGGCTACGACCATGAACCTGCAACCGCGCCAGCGTCGTAGTCAGGGCGTCCAGGTCGGGTCGCTCGCGATGCAGGGTCGGAATCACCACCGAGCCGGGGCGTCGCCCGTTGCTGGCGGCCAAGGTGTCGGTGATGGCCGGGGCCAGCACCGGGTGCGGGGATATTTCCACAAACACCTGCTCGGCAGCGGCCAGCAGAACTTTGATGCTGTCGTAGAAGCGGACCGGTTGTCGCAGGTTGGCGTACCAGTAGTCGGCGGTCATCGTGGTGGTGTCCAACGGCTGGTCCGACGTGACGCCATGCACGGTGGAATACAAGGCAATCCGTCCCGGCGCCGGGGTCAACCCGGCCAACTCGCCGAGTAGGCGCTCGCGCGCCGGCTCGACCTGTCCGCAGTGTGAGGCGTAATCGACGGTGATGGAACGGATCTGGATGCCATCGACCTCACCGGCGGCGACGAACGCCTCAATCGCGGGGGGATCACCGCTGATGATGGTGTGGGTGGGGCCGTTGACCGCAGCGACCGTCAGCGCGTCACCGTAAGGCCGCAGCCGCGCCGCCACTTCGTCAGCGCCGAGCAACACCGACGCCATCCCCCCGGTCCCGGACAGATCCGCGAGGGCGGCACTGCGCAGTGCCACGATTTTGGCGGCCTGCTCGAGGGTGAACACCCCGGCGACATAGGCCGCGGCAATCTCGCCCTGGGAATGTCCGATCACCGCGTCCGGTTCGATCCCGTAGCTGATCAGGGTGCGGGCCAAAGACACCATGACCGCGAACAACACCGGTTGGACCACATCGACCCGCTCCAGCGCCATGGCGCTGGGCTCACCGCGCACCACGGCACCTACCGACCAGCCTGTCCAGCCGAACAAAGCCTGATCACACTCGTCAAGCGCACGGGAGAACACCTGGTGACGGCGGTATAGCTCGGCGGCCATGCCCGGGTATTGGCCGCCCTGGCCGGGGAAGACGAATACGGTCTTTCCCGCCGATGTCGACCGTAGGTGGTGTTGGACGAGTTGAGGGTGCGGGTCGCCGGCGGCCAACGCCTGCAGTGCCGCCAACAGCTCAGCCCGGGGATCGGGGCTCGCGGCCGGCACCGTCACGACAGCCCGGTGCGGGTGATGGGTGCGGGTGCAGCCCAGGCTGTAGCCCACGTCGGTGAGATCGAGGTCCCGATGGCGGAGCAGGTGTTGGTGCAGCCGTTCGGCTTGGGCAGCCAACCCTGCCGGGGTTCGCGCCGAAACGGGCCACATGGGCAGCCCGAGTTCGGCACCGTGCTGGGGCCGACCGGCCGGCTCAGGCGATCCGCTCGACGGGGTGGGGGCCTGTTGCAGGATCAGATGTGCGTTGGTGCCGCTGATTCCAAACGAGGACACCGCCGCGGTACGGGGATGATCGGTGACCGGCCAGGGCACCGGCTCGGTGAGGACGCGGACGGTGCCGGCCGACCAGTCGACGTGCGGGCTGGGGCGATCAACGTTGAGGGTCGGCGGCAGACTGTCGTGGTTGAGGGCCGCGATCATCTTGATCAGTCCGGCGACACCAGCTGCGGCTTGGGTGTGGCCGATGTTCGATTTAATCGATCCCAGCCACAGTGGATGGTCTGGGTGATGTGCAGCGCCGTAAGTGGCGATCAAGGCTCCGGCCTCGATCGGGTCGCCCAGCGTGGTGCCGGTGCCGTGGGCCTCCACGGCATCAACCTCATCGAGCCCGACACCCGCGTTGGCGACGGCCTGGGTGATGACCCGTTGTTGAGCGGGCCCGCTGGGGGCGGTCAAACCGTTTGAGGCGCCATCTTGGTTGATCGCCGATCCCGCGATGACCGCCAACACCGGGTGGCCGTTGCGATTTGCATCGCTGAGCCGTTCCAGCACCAGCACCGCGGCCCCTTCGCCCCAGCCGGTGCCATCGGCGGCGGCGGAAAACGCTTTGCAGCGCCCATCTGCGGCCAGCCCGCGCTGCCGGGCGAACTCGGTGAACACCGCCGGCGTGGTCATCACGGTGACGCCCCCGGCGAGGGCAAGAGTCGACTCTCCGGTGTGCAAGGACTGACACGCCAAATGCGCGGCCACCAGCGACGAAGAGCACGCCGTGTCGATGGTGATGGCGGGCCCCTGCAAACCCAGCGCATAGGCGACACGACCGGAAGCCACGCTGGTGGACAGACCGGTCAAGCCGTATCCCTCCCGTATTGCTGTGACCACGCTCCGACGAACACCCCGGTCTTCGAGCGCAGCAACGCGGCCGGATCAATCTGGGCGGTTTCCAACGCTTCCCAACACACTTCCAGCAGCAACCGCTGCTGGGGATCCATGGTTTGGGCTTCCCGCGCCGAGATACCGAAGAATTCGGCGTCAAATCCGGCGACGTCGGCCACAAACGATCCAGCGCGGGCGTAGGTCTTGCCCACCACATCCGGATCGGGATCAAACAACTCCGCCAGGTTCCAGCCCCGGTCCGCCGGAAACTCCCCCACCGCCTCGGTGCCGCCGGCGACCAGATCCCATAGCGCCGCAGCCGAATCCACGCCGCCCGGGAACCGACACGCCATCCCCACCACGGCCACCGGCTCATCGGTGCTCACCCGAGGCTGCACCGGCGCGGCCACCGCAACCGATCCGCTCAACAGCTGGCCCAGGTGGGTGGCCAAGGCGACCGGCGTGGGGTAGTCGAAAGCCAGGGTTGGCGGCAATGTCAGCTCGGTGACCGTTTGCAGACGGTCAAGCAATTCGGTGGCTTTCACCGAATCGAATCCCAGGTCCTGGAACGCCCACTCGGGGTCGATGTCGTTGGGGCTGGGATAGTCCAAAACCGTCGCCGCCTGCGCGCACACCACCCCCACCAGCAGGTCATGTTGCTGGTGGCGCAGCAGCCGCAGCCGTTGCACCAACCCTGAGTCGGCCCCGGCGTCCGCATCCGCAGCCGCGGCATCGGCCACCCGCGGCCCGGGTTCGCGGAGCTGCCCGTCCAAGCGGGTGAACTCGTCGTGCAGATACCGCTGCAGGCACTCCCGTCGTCTGACCTTGCCGCTTGTGGTCAGGGGAATCGAACCGGGCGGCACCAGAACGAGATCCGCCACATTGAGACCGTGTGTCTTCGATATCGCGGCGATGACGTCACGGCGGACGACGCCCATTCGGTGCATCGTGGCCTCGTGCGACGTCTCCCGCGTCTTGAATTCGACAATGACAACCAGCTTCTCGACGCCGCCGTCATCGGGAACCGCTATCGCCACGCAGCGGCCCCGAGTGACCTCCTGGATCGTCGCCTCGATGTCGTCGGGTGAGTGGTTGCGCCCGTAGATGATCAGCAGATCCTTGATGCGGCCGATGATGAACAGCTCTCCTTCGGAGAAGGCGCCCAAATCTCCGATTCTCAGCCAAGGTCCCGGTGGTGTGCCCGGCGACGGGCCGACAAGCGTTGCGCCGAAGGTGCGTTCGGTCTCTTGGGGCCGGTGCCAGTAGCCGGCCGCGACGTTGTCGCCGTGCACCCAGATCTCGCCGACCACGCCGGCCGGACACTCGGTGGCGGTCTGCGGGTCGACGATGCGTACCGTCGGCGATTGCGCTGCGCCGTAACTGATCAGCGCCGTACCGGTCCCGGTTGCGCACCGCTTCGCGTGGCCGGCGGTCAGTTCGTCGGAGTCGAAGTAAACGGTCACCGGCGGTTGGCCCCATTCGCGGGTTGCCACGAACACGGTGGCTTCCGCGAGCCCGTATGACGGCCGTAGTGCCCTGGGATGAAGGTGGAAGCGGGCGAACCGCTGCGCGAAGCGCGCCAGCGTCGCGGGTTGTACCCGCTCGGCACCACTGAGAATGTTGCGCACGCCGCCGAGGTCAAGCCCGGCCAGGTCGTCGTCTGATGTCTTTCGTGCCGCCAATTCGAAAGCGATGTTCGGTGCTGCCGAAAACACCTGACAGTTGCTGGCCAGCAACTGCATCCACCGGGCCGGGCGCTGCAAGAACGATATCGGGCTGGTGAGCACGCTGTGGAATCCCTCCAGCAGCGGCATGATGATTCCGAACATCAAGCCCATGTCGTGAAAAAACGGCAGCCACGACACCGCGGTCGTGTCGGGCGGGGCAGCGCGCCCGTGGTCGCCGAAATAGGCGGACATGCCCTGTTCGACATTGGCCAGAAGGTTTCTGTGCGAGACCACGACGCCCGCCGGCGTCCGGGTCGACCCGGAGGTGTACTGCAGATACGCAATGTCTGACCCGCTGTCGGACTCGGCGGCGGGTCCTTGCCCGGAGTCGGGGTCCAGCAGGTCAACCTCGATGACTGAGGGCGCGCGCTCCCCCGGCGTCAACGTGATGCACTCGGCGACGTCGCCGGCGATCGGGGACGTGGTGAGAATGGCCGAGGGCAACGCGTCGCGCAACACCGAACCAACGCGCTCGTCGCTGGCCCCGCCCAGCGGAGCCGAGAGCGGAACCGCGATCTGACCGGCCTGCAGTGCGCCGAGAAACGCAACGATGTAGTCAAGTCCCTGCGGCGCCAGCACCACGGCGCGGTCCCCGGTCGCCCCGCAGGCTTTGAGCTCCCGCGCGACGTTGCACGTCCGCCGATGCAGTTGTGACCACGTCAGAGTTTCCGCAATCCCCGCCCAGTCCCGTTCGTAATCGATGAAGGTGAATGCGGTCTCGCTGGGCCGCAGACTGGCACGTTCCCGCAACACTGCGGAAATCGAGTGGTCGAGCACAGCTAAGACGTTAGGGGATGATCCGACGGGTGGATAGACCGTTCGGAGAACCAAATCGGCCCAGCGAAAGCCGCCCGCGCACCGGGCGTGGCGCGCACCGCAGGCCGGGCGTACGGCCACGACTGGCAAACCGCACCCAGCCAACCTCTACGGCTTCGCCGGTGAAACCCGTCCCCCACCGGCGGCTACTGGGTCACCAACCCCGTCTGCTGCCCCCCCCCCCCCCCCCCCGAGCGGCCCGATCCCGAGGGGGTAGCCGTCAGAAGTTGAGTCCGGAGTACATCAACCGGCTGGGGTCGTATCGCTGGCGGATTTGGGTCAACCGAGACAGATTCGACCCGAAGTATCGCGAGGGCGCGGTGTTGGCTTCCAGATAGTTGACGTAGCCGCCGACCGAGAACTGTTGCACCGCTTGGTGTGCGGAGTTGATCCATTTGGTGGCAGCGGCCGTTTGCCCACTGCTGGGCGTCTCGACATACCACTGCACGACCGCCGACTGACGCCGCCATGGGAAGGCGGTAGCGGTCGGGTCGATGTCACCCACCGCTCCGGTAAGCGTGTCGACCAGCGCCGACGCCCGCCCCGACGCCGGCGGCCATTTCCCCACCGCCGCGACAATTGCTTGTGCTGCAGCGGAATTCACGGTGCCGATGACATCGGATCCGGCCACGAAGCCACGCGGTGAACTCGCGGAGCTGCCGCCGGCCAGGTACTTCACCAATTCCATGTGGTTGAACGTCTTGGTCTCGATGCCGGTGGGCTGCGCACCGACAACGGACTTGATCGCGTCGGCCACTCCCCGCCCCGCACCCGCCGGACATGTCGCCAGCACATGGCAATTGGCCTGTGCGGCACTTACCGACATGTCGACCAGGCCCCAGGTGTCGCGGTCGGCCGCTGCCAGCCAGGTCTGCCAGCCGGCCAGCACCTGCGCCGCCGACGAAGGAGTGAAGTCGACGCGCACCACATCGGAGTCGGCGACCGGGAACGTCTCGAACGTCATCACCGTGGTAACCCCGAAGTTCCCTCCCCCACCACCGCGCAACGCCCAGAACAAATCGGGATGATCCTCCGCGGAGGCGGTCACCGTTTCTCCGCTGGGCAACACGACGGTAGCCGACCGCAGCGCATCGCAGGTAAGGCCGGCGTGGCGGGAGTCGGCGCCCATTCCGCCGCCGAGCGCCAAGCCGCCCACACCCACGGTCGGGCAGCTGCCGGTCGGAATTGCCCGGCCGGCGCCGGCCAGCACCTGGTGCACGTCGGTCAGACTCACCCCGGCGGGCACCGTGACGGTTCCGCTGCCGGCATCGAAATTCACTCCGCCCGGCAGCCCACGCAGGTCGATCACCATCGCACCGACGGCGGTCGACGCGCCAATGTAGGAGTGTCCGCCGCCGCGCGGGGCGATCTTGAGCTTGTTGGCGGCCGCGAACGCGACCGCCTTCTCCACGTCGGCCTGCGACGTGACTGTCACCACCGCCGCCGGGTTCGAGTTGTTGTAGAGCGAGTTGAAAACCTGCTTGCCGGAAGTAAATGAGGCGCCGTTGCTCGGCAGCAGCACCCGGCCCCCGATGGAGGACGCCAAAGCGCTCCAACCACTGACCGGTTCGGCCACAGCACGTGCGGATCCGAATAGGGCCGAACCCAACCCGGCCGCCGTCGCTGCGGCGGCGCCGCGAAGAAACGTCTGGCGAGAAATCATGGGCCGCATTATTATACACCGCGCGGCCAACCGCACTGCCGCATCACGTGTTGCGTCACGCCGTGACGGGATCGTGTCGTTGCAACACCATCACCTACCGGAAGGCTGGGATACCGGCCGAGATCCAATACACATAGAGCGCAAACTTTTACGGCATCGTGTTCGAAATGTGACAACGAGCGAGCAAGGTTTCTGAGGTTGCTTGAGTGTGCCCGGATGGCCCTGGTGCGCTCCAAATCCGATGGGAGCAAGCATGAGGGCATGGCGCTACCAACCATTGACCGTTCGGCTGCTGGCGGGGGCCGCGGGCTTGCTGACCGCTTCTGCCGCGCTCGCGGCGCCGGCTGAGGCCGACTCCGTCGACGACGCGTTCATCAACGCGTTGAACGCGGCCGGGGTCAACTACGGCGACGCGGGAGGTACGGAGGCATTGGGCCGAAGTGTGTGCCCGGTCCTGTCCGAGCCGGGTGGATCCTTCAATTCGGCGGCGTCGAAGGTCGTCGCCGGCGGTAGCGGCATGTCTCCGGAGATGGCGGCTACCTTCACCAGTATCGCGATTTCCATGTACTGCCCGTCGGTGATGGCCAATGTGACCAGCGGCAATCTCCCCCTGCAGGGCATTCCGGGGGTGCCGGCCATACCCGGCGTACCGGGCGTACCCGGGTTCTAGGGCTCAGCCGGTACCAAGCGGATCGATCGTGGACGCGATGTAGACCATCGCGGCGCCGACCGAGGTCATGGTGATGAAGTCGGTCGCTTTGCTGCGCACCGTCAGCAGGCCGGCCCGGTCGTCGGACAACACCAACCGCAGCGCGGCGGCCACACCCACACCGATTCCGATCAACAACGAACCTCGGCGCCAGAAGTTTGCCCCGGCCAGCGCGAACGCCACCGCGAAGATCAGCCCGACCAGCAGGATTGGCCATTGAGCGCGCAGCGCGCGCCCGGCGAAATCCCGCACGGTCATCGCTGTTCGGCCAGCTCTAGGACGTTGGTCAACAGAAACGCCCGGGTCAACGGTCCGACGCCGCCGGGATTGGGCGAGACGTGGCCGGCGACCTCCCATACGTCGGGATGCACATCACCGGCCAGTTTGCCGTCGACTCGGCTCACGCCCACGTCGACGACCGCGGCACCGGGGCGCACCATGTCGGCGGTCAACATGTGGGGCACCCCGACCGCGGCGACGATGATGTCGGCCTGCCTGGTCAGTGTGGGCAAATCGCGGGTTCCGGTATGGCACAGGGTAACCGTGGCGTTCTCCGAGCGGCGGGTGAGCAGCAGCCCCAAGGGGCGCCCGACCGTCACGCCCCGGCCGATCACCACCACATGTGCCCCCGCAATCGGGACGTCGTAGCGGCGCAGCAGGTGCACGATGCCGCGCGGGGTGCAGGGCAGCGGGGCCGGTGTGTTGAGCACCAGCCGGCCCAGGTTAGTGGGGTGCAGGCCGTCCGCGTCCTTGCCCGGGTCGATGCGCTCCAGTGCGGCGTTCTCGTCCAGATGCTTCGGCAGCGGCAACTGCACGATGTAGCCCGTGCAGTCCGGGTTGGCGTTGAGTTCGTCGATCGTCTCGTTGAGCGTGGCGGTCGAGATGTCGGCCGGCAGGTCGCGGCGGATCGATGTGATGCCCACCTTGGCGCAGTCGGAGTGTTTGCCGCGCACATAGGCCTGTGACCCCGGGTCCTCACCGACCAAGATGGTGGCCAGCCCGGGTGTGCGGCCCGATGCGTTCAGTTCCGAGACCCGCTGTTTGAGATCGACGAAGATCTCGTCGCGGGTGGCCTTGCCATCCAGCGTTATTGCGCCCACGCCAGACAGTCTGGCATGAGCGCATCGGGGCCCGGTCAGGCTGACCCCGCGCCACCCGGCCGGCAAACCCGGGTGCGGCGCTTGCGATCGCCATTACGCTCGCCCTTATGTCCCCCACGCCGGACGTGCTCAGCCCCGCCCAGCTCGGCCCGCTGACGCTGCGCAATCGCGTCATCAAAGCGGCGACCTTCGAGGCCCGGACACCCAATGCGCTGGTGACCGACGATCTGATCGAATATCACCGCCAACCCGCCGCGGGCGGGATCGCCATGACCACCGTCGCCTATTGCGCGGTCTCCCCCGGCGGGCGCACCAGCGGGGAACAGATCTGGATGCGCCGGGAAGCGGTGCCGGGGCTGCGCCGACTCACCGAGGCGATCCACGCCGAGGGCGCGGCGGTGAGCGCCCAGATCGGGCACGCCGGCCCGGTGGCCGACGCCCGTTCCAACAAGGCGACCGCCCTGGCCCCGGTGCGATTCTTCAATCCGATCGCGATGCGGTTTGCCAAGAGGGCGACCCGCGATGACATCGACGACGTGCTGGCCGCG
The DNA here is from genome assembly GCF_003584745.1 of Mycobacterium pseudoshottsii JCM 15466. Taxonomy (NCBI): domain Bacteria; kingdom Bacillati; phylum Actinomycetota; class Actinomycetes; order Mycobacteriales; family Mycobacteriaceae; genus Mycobacterium; species Mycobacterium pseudoshottsii. The sequence continues at coordinate 1,442,972 of NZ_AP018410.1, read as the reverse complement.
CACGCCAACGCCGCCCGGTTGGCGGTCGAGGCGGGTTTCGACGCCGTGGAAATCCATTTGGGCCATAACTACCTGGCCAGTTCCTTTCTTTCTCCGCTGATCAACCGACGCGCGGACGAGTTCGGTGGTTCGCTGGAGAACCGGGCCAAGGTCGCGCGTGGATTGGTGCGGGCCGTCCGCGGCGCCCTGGACAAGGACGGGATCAGCCATGTCGCGGTGACCGCCAAGCTCAACATGGCCGACGGGGTTCGCGGCGGCATCAGCACCGAGGAGTCGCTGAGAACCGCCAAATGGCTCGAAGAAGACGGTGGGCTGGACGCGATCGAGCTGACCGCGGGCAGTTCGCTGGTCAACCCCATGTACCTGTTCCGCGGCGATGCGCCGGTCAAGGAGTTCGCCGCCGCTTTCAAACCCCCGATGCGCTGGGGGGTGCGCATGATGGGCAAGAAGTTCCTGCGGGAGTACCCCTATCGGGACGCCTATCTGCTGCGGGATGCGCGGCTGTTTCGCTCTGAGTTGTCGATGCCGTTGATCTTGCTGGGCGGCATCACCAACCCCGAGACCATGGATCTGGCCATGGCGGAGGGATTCGAGTTCGTCGCGATGGCACGTGCCCTGCTGGCCGAGCCGGATCTGATCAACCGGATCGCCGCCGAAGGCAACCGGGTGCATTCGGCTTGCACGCACTGCAACCAGTGCATGCCGACCATCTACAGCCGCACCCGCTGTGTGGTCACCGGGGCGCCGGACTGAGCCGATGACCCGATCCGTGTCGGGTGCCGGCAAGGAAATCGGTGCTGCTCGCCCTACCCGCCGATCAACAGCCCACCGGCACCGACAATGCCCGCATTCCCATCTTCCCCGGGGCTTCCCGGCGGATTGCCGGCACTGGCGCCGCCGGTGCCGCCGGTGCCGCCGGTGCCGCCGATGAGACTGCCCGGCATGGGTGTGCCACCGCCGCTGCCGAACAACAAGCCGCCCTGTCCATCGCTGCCCGTCGAGGGTTGCGGTGAGCAAAGCGCAGGCGCCGGAGGGCTCGGTCGGCCGGCGACAACCCGTATCAGGCCCATTGCGGCGCGGATGCTGGTGTTTCCGGTGAGCGCGGCGGAGCAGGGTAACAAGGGAGCTTGGCTAAAGTTGATGCGATGCCTCAGCCTGCGCCGCCGGCGCTGACCGTTCGCTGCGACGGATCAGAACGCACCTTCGCAGCGGGCCACGACGTGGTGGTCGGACGAGACCTGCGCGCCGATATGCGGATCACCCATCCGCTGATCTCGCGTGCTCATCTCCTCCTGCGTTTCGATCAGGGCCGATGGCTGGCGATCGACAACAATTCGTTGAACGAGACGTTCGTCAACGGCCGTCGCGTACCCATGGTCGAGATCTATGACGGCCAGAGCCTGAACATCGGAAACCCCGACGGTCCGCTCCTGAGCTTCGAGGTGGGGCGGCACGTGGGGATGGCGGGACGCCCACCCCAAACCGAGTCGATGCGGGTCACCCCTTCGATGGTCCGCCCCTCCGGTCAGCACCCCGTTGCGCTTGGGCCGACATCGACCGGAAGCCATACCAGCCACGAGGCGCCGCCGACCGCGCGGTTTCACCCCGGGGCTGCACCGCCCGGTCCGGCCAGAACGGGCCAGCCCATGTACCCGAGTAGCTCGGCCCCGTGGCGCCCCACCGGGTATCCCGCCAGCCCGGCACCCCCACCACCGTCGAACTTCCCCCCGCCACCACCGCGTCCCGGACCGCAACCGCCGCAGCAGGCCACCAAGCCTCCCGAGGTGGCCAACCTCGCGACCAAGATGTTCCATGCGCTGCTACCCAGGTCCGGAGGCGCCGAGCGGCCGGCCGGCTCGGTCACCATTAGCCGGGCCACCGATAACGACATCGTCATCCCGGACGTTCTGGCGTCGCGACATCACGCATTCCTGACCCTGACACCGTTGGGCACCGAGATCCGTGACGCGCACAGCGTCAACGGCACCTTCGTCAACGGGGTCCGGGTGGGTTCGGCGGTCTTGAGCGACGGCGACGTCGTCACCATCGGCAACGTCGACCTGGTGTTCACCGGCGGCTCCCTGATCCGCCGCACCGAGGCGGCCACCCGCAGCGGCGGCCTGGAGGTCAAATCGGTCTGTTTCACCGTCGACGGCGGAAAACAGCTGCTCGACCACATCTCGCTGACCGCGCGCCCCGGCACGCTGACCGCCATCATCGGTGGGTCCGGGGCCGGCAAGACCACGCTGTCGCGGCTGATCGCCGGGTATACCAGTCCCAGCTCGGGCACGGTGACTTTCGAAGGCCACAACATCCATGCCGAATACGCGTCCATGCGCAGCCGGATCGGAATGGTTCCGCAAGACGATGTGGTGCATCGCCAGCTGACCGTCAGCCAGGCACTCGGCTACGCGGCCGAACTACGGCTTCCCCCCGACACCAGCAAAGAGGACCGCGCCCAGGTGGTCGCCCAGGTTCTCGAAGAGCTCGAACTGACCAAGCACGCCGAAACCCGCGTCGACAAACTCTCCGGCGGCCAGCGCAAGCGTGCGTCGGTGGCACTGGAACTGCTCACTGGACCGTCACTGCTGATTCTCGACGAGCCGACCACCGGCTTGGACCCCGCACTGGACCGGCAGGTGATGTTGATGCTGCGCCAGTTGGCCGATGCCGGTCGGGTGGTACTCATCGTGACGCACTCGGTTGCCTACCTCGACGTGTGCGACCAGCTTCTGCTGGTGGCACCGGGGGGCAAGACGGCCTTTCTGGGCCCGCCCAGCGAAATCAGCCAGGCCATGGGCACCGCCAACTGGGCCGACATCTTCACCAACGTGGGCGCCGACCCCGACGAAGCCAACCGCCGTTTCCTGGAACAGAAGCAGGAGCAGCCGGCCTTTCCGTCCGAGGCCAGCCCGGCGGTCGACTTGGGCGAACCGGTGCACACCGACGTGCTGCACCAGTTCTCCACGGTGGCCCGTCGCCAGATTCGGCTGGTGATCTCCGACCGGGGTTACACGGTGTTCTTGGCGCTGTTGCCCTTCCTGATCGGCACACTGACCCTCACCGTGCGCGGCAAGACCGGGTACGGCATGTCGGACCCGATGGGCAACAATCCCGCCCAGCCCGACCAGATTCTGGTGATGCTCAATGTCGGCGCGGTGTTCATGGGTACCGCGCTGACCATCCGTGACCTCATCGGAGAGCGTCCCATCTTCCGACGAGAGCAGGCTGTCGGCTTGTCGACGGCGGCCTACATGGGCGCGAAGATCGTGGTCTTCTGCGCCTTTGCGGTCACTCAGGCGGCGATCGCCACCACGATTTCGGTGGTCGGCTGGGGCAAACCGCTGTCGGACCCGGTGCTGCTGGGTGATGTCAGATTCGAGCTGTTCGTCACCGTCGCCGCCACGTGCGTCGCTTCGGCGCTGCTCGGTATGGCCCTGTCGTCGCTGGCCCAGTCCCAGGACCAGATCATGCCGATGCTGGTGGTGTCGATCATGTCTCAGCTGGTGTTCTCCGGCGGCATGATCTGGGTGACCAACCGCTTCCTGCTCGACCAGTTGTCCTGGCTCACGCCCGCCCGGTGGGCTTTTGCGGCGTCGGCGTCGACGATCGACACCCACCGGCTGGTGCCGGGCCCGACCGACCCGAAGGACCAGCACTGGGACCACAAGGCCAGCGCATGGCTGTTCGACATGGCCATGCTCGCGGTGTTGTCGATCGCCTATACCGCCATCGTGTGGTGGAAGATTCGGCTCAAGCGGCGCTGACACCCGCACAACTAGGGTGAAGTGATGACGCGAGCTCAGCGGCCGGTGCTGACGGTCCGGTCGGGCCCGTCGCAGCGCAGCTTTGCCGCCGGCCCCGACGTGATCGTCGGAAGTGATCTGCACGCCGACCTGCGTGTCGCGCATCCGCTCATCGACCGCGCGCACCTGCTGCTGCGCTTCGAGCAGGGCAGCTGGGTCCCGATCGACAACAATTCGCAAAGCGGGATATATGTGGACGGACGTCGGGTCCCGCTGATCGACATCCGTGACGGGCTGGCCATGAACCTGGGCCGAGCCGACGGGCCGCGCATCACGTTCGAGGTGGGACATCACCAGGGGGTGATCGGGCTACTGCCGCCGCCGGAGACCATGCCTGGAGTCGCCCCAGCCGACCGGCCGCCGTCGGGCGGCCCATCCCCCCTCGGGGCCTGGGTACCGGCCAGGGCCGCCCAGCTATCCCAGCCGTCCCAGCTGGCCGTCCCCGCCGCCCGACCGTCCACCCGACCCGGTCGCCAGCGCCCAGCTCACCAGCGCCATACCGCTGCTCCCGCCGCCCGCCCGCCCAGGTGCGCACACCACCGCCTCGCACTACCCGGACCGAACGGTCGACGTCCTGGGCGCCGACTCGGGCCTTGCGCCCGCGCTTGCCGACACCATCTCGATCGGCCGCGCTGCCAGCAACGACATCGTCGTCTCCGACGTGCTGGCGTCGCGCCATCACGCGTTTTCGACACCGACCCGGATCGGCACCGAGATCCGCGACGCGCACAGCATCAACGGCACCTTCGTGAACGGAATCCGCGTCGGGTCAGCGATCCTCAGCGACGGCGACATCGTCACCATCGGCAACGTCGACCTCGCGTTCACCGGGGGCACCCTGGCGCGCCACACCCAGGTGGCCACCCGCGCCGGCGGACTCGAAGTCAACGCGGTCAACTTCAGCATCAACGGCAACGGGCTGCTCGAAAACATTTCGTTGACCGCCCGACCCGGTACCTTGACCGCCGTGATCGGCGGCTCCGGGGCCGGCAAGACCACCCTGTCGCGGCTCATCGCCGGCTACACCAGCCCCAGCTCTGGCACGGTCACCTTCGAGGGCCACAACATCCACGCCGACTACGCGTCCTTGCGCAGCCGGATCGGGATGGTCCCCCAGGACGACGTCGTGCACCGAAAGCTCACGGTCAACCAGGCCCTCGGTTATGCCGCCGAGCTTCGGTTGCCACCCGACACCAGCAAAGAGGACCGCGCCCAGGTCGTCGCCGGTGTGCTCGACGAATTGGGGCTCACCCAGCACGCCGACACCCGAGTCGACAAGCTGTCCGGCGGACAGCGCAAGCGCGCGTCGGTGGCACTCGAGCTGCTCACCGGACCATCGCTACTGATCCTCGACGAGCCGACCTCCGGCCTGGACCCGGCACTGGACCTGCAAGTCATGATGATGCTGCGGCAACTCGCCGACGCCGGGCGGGTGGCGCTGGTGGTCACGCACTCGCTGACCTATCTCGATATCTGCGATCAGGTGCTGCTGATGGCGCCCGGGGGGCAAGACGGCGTTTCTCGGTCCGCCCGATCAGATCGGCCCAGCCATGGGCACCACCAACTGGGCCCACATCTTCGCCAAGGTGGGCGCCGATCCGGACGAGGCCAATCGCCGCTTCCTGGCCCAGCACCGCGCCGCAGCACCCGCGCAGCCGCAGACGCCCACCGACCTCGGTGCGCCCGCCCACACCAGCGTGCGGCGCCAGTTCTCCACCATCACCCGCCGACAGGTTCGGCTGGTGATCGCCGACCGCGCCTACTTCGCCTTCCTCGCTATCCTGCCGTTCATTCTGGGTGCGCTGTCGCTGACGGTTCCGGGTGACACCGGGTTCGGCATTGCCGACGCGACCAGTCAGACACCCGACGAAGCCGCCCAAATTCTGAATCTGCTCAGCATTGCCGCGGTCTTCATGGGTACCGCGCTGACCATCCGCGACCTGATCGGTGAACGCGCCATCTTCCGTCGCGAGCAGGCCGTGGGTTTGTCGACGTAGGCCTACCTCAGCGCCAAGGTGTCGGTGTTCTGTGCGTTTGCCGTCGCCCAGGCGGCGATCGCGACCGGCATCGTGTTGCTGGGCAAGGGCGCGCCGACGCAACCGGCGGTACTGCTCGGCAATCCGAGTTTCGAGCTGTTCACCGCCGTCGCGGCGACCTGCATGGCATCAGCGATTCTCGGACTGCTGCTGTCCCCGATCGCGCGCTCGAACGAGCAGATCATGCCGCTGCTGGTGGTGTCGCTGATGCTCCAGTTGGTCCTCGCCGGCGGTGTCGTGCCGGTGACCGATCGGATCTTTCTTGACCAGCTGTCGTGGCTGACACCCGCCCGCTGGGGCTACGCCGCGTCGGCGGCCACGGTGAATCTGCGGGAACTGGTGCCCGGCTCGATGAGCCCCGAGGACAGCCACTGGACGCACTCGACGACGGCATGGCTGTTCGATATGGCGATGCTTGCCGCGCTGTCGGTAGTCTACTCGGCGGTGGTGTGGTGGCGCATCCGGCTCAAGCGGTGAGCAGCACAGTCGCCTAGTGCATCAGCCCATCCGATGCAGATCCTCATCGGCGCAACTGCTTGATGGCCAGATCCGCCGCCATCTTTCCGGACAGGCACGCCGCGCCGGCGTGTTCGCCGGCGGGACCGACTGAGGTACCGATGAAATAGGTGTCGCGCGCCGCGTCGTAGCTGGGTAGGCCGGCAAAGCCGGTGGGCGGGACAAAGGGGCTCGGCGCACTGTGCAGGCCGAGTCGGCTCGCGTACTCGACTGGGCTCAGGAACCGCTGATACATCAGCGCGTCCTTGAATCCGGGCAGATCTTTGTCGATCGTTGCCACGGCATGGGCGGACAAGTCCTGGCGTCGCCGCGCGGATGGATCACCCTCACCCCGTGGTAGTGGAATGAAGGCGTTGATCGTGTAGTGGTCGCGCGGTTGCGGCAGATCGGATCGAAAGATGTGAAAGCTTGGCCGCGAAATGGGTTGCCCAGCATCGAGTTTGCGGAGTTCTTCGCCGATGTCCTGCTGCAGCCAGGCGATGGTGTGATAACCCCGGGGATAGGTAAAGCCTTTGCGAACCGCAAAAAGCAGCACCGCGAACTCCATCCCGGCCTTGGTGGTTTTCGGGAACTCGCTCCAACGCCCGGCACTGGATAGGACGACTCGCACAGGGACCAAGGCGTCCGAGGTATGAACGCGCTTTTCGGCCCCGACGCGCTCGACTTGCGTGCTGTGACAACCAAGCCACAGCTCGCCTCCGAGCGCCTCGAAGCGTTGGAACATGGCCGCGATCATCGCGGCCGGTCCGCCGACCGCGGTATAGCTCTTCTGGTAGCGGTAGCCGAATTGTTTGGAGTAGGCCTGGCCCACCTGCTCGACCGTCAGGTCATCGGGGGAACGCAGCAGCGCATACGCGAGGATAGCAGCGGCCGCCATCAGAAGCCAGTCTTGAACTGCGCCGTCGATCAGTTGGCCAAGCGTTCGGCCCGGGCCCTTGCGTACGGTTCGGAATGCCGAGAAAAGCGCGGGCAGGCGCCGGGCCACCGTTGCCAGGGTTGGCAGGGTTGGCGGCATTTCAATGCGGTGTTCGCCGAGATGGAATCGCGCCGCGGGCGTGCGGAACTCCGTGCCGACGCCCAGCTCCTCGAGGTGGCGGACCAATCCTCCACCGAAGTCGTTGCAACCGGTGACGAACTCATATCCGTCCAGGGTGAACGTCCCGCACAGCCCGCCGGGAACTTCGCGACGCTCGACGACGAGAGTGCGAATGACATTGCGCTGCAAGTTGATGGCTGCGGTCAGACCAGAAATGCCAGGGCTCCGGCGTTGTTGATTAGCAGGCTTGTGAGCTGGGGGATTGTGGATTGAGGAGGTCTAGGCGGCGGTTGGCGGTCAAAGCGGTGATCCGGCAGGCTTCGGCGATGTTGTCGGCGCCGTTGAGGCGGTGCAGATTGATCGCGGTGTTGCGTAGCGCTGCTAGGACCTGTGCGCCGTTTCCGGTATGTGCCCTTTGACGGTCTTCGTCGAAGGTGACGTCGCGTATCCAGTGCAGGCTGTTCTCGATTCCCCAGTGTTGACGCATCCAGGTCATGATCGCGGTAGGGCGGGCGTGCTCGAACGGCAGGCTGCAAATGGCATAGACCACCTCCACGCTGCGCTGGTCGGTGGCGGTGATCAAGCGTTCACGAGTGATCCGGATGATTTGTTTTGCGTAGGGGAAGCCGATTCCTCGTGCAGCGGTGATGATTTGCAGGGTGCGGGTCTCGACACGGCCGTGGCCGCGGGAGTCGTCGGTAGCGGCTGCGGGCACCTCGGCCCAGGGCAGCGCGGTGATACGCGCAAGTATTTTGGCTTGGTTGGACTTGACGATCATCAGGTAGTGCGACTTCAAGGTGGCGCAGATCAACTTCGCGGTGACGACCTGGGTATGCATCGCATCCACGGTGACCAGCCACCGCAAGCTACCCGGCAGCAGCGTGAGCAGGGCACGTACGCAGGGAATTTCATTGCTTTTCTCGGCGACAGCGAGTTGACCGAGCACCAATCGGGCACGGTGGGCGAACACCGACACGAGATGCGTGGCTGTCGCTTTGGCGCGTAAAGCACCACGCAGCATCTTGCCGTCCAACGCGATCGGCACCAATCCACTGGGGTCGCTGCTGGCCACGTGTGCAGTGAAGTAACTGCCCATCCTGGCGTTGAGGTCGGCGGGGTCTAGCCGAGACAAAACAGCGCGGAAGGTCTTCTCACTGGGCCTCCGGAACCGGACCCCTAATTGGGCCAACACATCATCGGGAGCGGTGGCCGCCCATGTGGCAAAACCAGCATAGCCGCGCATCCCCGCGGCAGTGGCCAGAACCGCGATCGCCAACAAAGCCACCAGCGAATACCTCCGACCGCGTGGGCCCCTCGGGTCTGGCACCGAGGCCAACACATCGAGAAACTCCGATCCGATGAACTCGCTGCGCTCACCAGGACTCCAGCGGTCGAACACCTCTGGAACCGACGACACAGGCAATACTGAAACGGTAGGCACGGGCAACTCCAGACCAACGACGAACAGTAACCAACTCGATCGTTCTCCAGATAGCCCGTGCCTACACTCCGGCCCCAATAGCGCGGCACCAAAGATCATCAACCCAGCTCACAAGCCTGCTAATCAACAACGCCGGAACCCTGCCAGAAATGCCACTACCAATCACCACGGCGTCGAATTGAGGGGGGCATCCGGATCTTGGCATGATATTACTGAGTAACCGCGGCCATCGCCGCCATTACATCCATGGCAAACGTGTCCCGGGTTTGATAGTAGGCCACCTTTTCCGTCTGATCCGCCCCGACCTTCTTTTTCTCTTCGTCGGACGACAGTCCCAAGCTGACGTGCTCGTACCCGAGCAATCGGGCACGCCGCACCGTCTGGTACATGGCCTGGCGGTAAACGCCGAATTTGCGATTGTATTCGTAGTCGATTCCCACAATTACCCAGTGATAGCCCAGCTTGCCGCGGTAATTCCACGAAACAGCTACTGGAAGACGTTCCGCCCGGTCATCGTAGTCCGCGTAAAAACGTAGCACTACGAATTCCCAATTTTCTTGCGCCACCAACGATTTCAAGATGTCCGACGGATATTGGAATATGTTGATGCTCAAGTTGCGCTTCGCCACGTTCAGATACAGGCGGTATGCCCACTCCTGCTCCTCGGGCGACAACTCGGATTTCGTCTCCACTTCGTACATATGCTCGTACGGAATGAACTCCTGCCGCATGTGCCGTCTTCTGCGCGTGCTCGGCAGCGCCTGCAGAAACTCATCGCGGGTCTCCCATCGCATGTTTTCGATGGCGTTACTCAGGGGCATATCAATCTTCACGAAGCCTCCGTCGGTAAGCACTTGACGGATATCATCGTCGGCAGCGTCGAAGTCGCGTAGCAGTAGCGCCGTAGCGTTGCGTTCCCGCTGCCGCACGAGCACGTGACCGAGGAGAAATCGGATTACCTCCGGCCAATCCTCGCGACTGCGATCCACGTAGAGATGCTGCCCCTCGGAGAGCAAGCACCCCATGCCCATCGTCCGGCTGGTGAGATACATCGGATCCTGTTTCCGCTTCTCCTCGATCTGGGCCGAGATCCAGGGCTCCGGCGTTGTTGATTAGCGGGCTTGTGAGCTGGGGAATTGTGGATTGAGGAGGTCTAGGCGGCGGTTGGCGGTCAAAGCGGTGATCCGGCAGGCTTCGGCGATGTTGTCGGCGCCGTTGAGGCGGTGCAGATTGATCGCGGTGTTGCGTAGCGTTGCTAGGACCTGTGCGCCGTTTCCGGTATGTGCCCTTTGACGGTCTTCGTCGAAGGTGACGTCGCGTATCCAGTGCAGGCTGTTCTCGATTCCCCAGTGTTGACGCATCCAGGTCATGATCGCGGTAGGGCGGGCGTGCTCGAACGGCAGGCTGCAGATGGCATAGACCACCTCCACGCTGCGCTGGTCGGTGGCGGTGATCAAGCGTTCACGAGTGATCCGGATGATTTGTTTTGCGTAGGGGAAGCCGATTCCTCGTGCAGCGGTGATGATTTGCAGGGTGCGGGTCTCGACACGGCCGTGGCCGCGGGAGTCGTCGGTAGCGGCTGTGGGCACCTCGGCCCAGGGCAGCGCGGTGATACGCGCAAGTATTTTGGCTTGGTTGGACTTGACGATCATCAGGTAGTGCGACTTCAAGGTGGCGCAGATCAACTTCGCGGTGACGACCTGGGTATGCATCGCATCCACGGTGACCAGCCACCGCAAGCTACCCGGCAGCAGCGTGAGCAGGGCACGTACGCAGGGAATTTCATTGCTTTTCTCGGCGACAGCGAGTTGACCGAGCACCAATCGGGCACGGTGGGCGAACACCGACACGAGATGCGTGGCTGTCGCTTTGGCGCGTAAAGCACCACGCAGCATCTTGCCGTCCAACGCGATCGGCACCAATCCACTGGGGTCGCTGCTGGCCACGTGTGCAGTGAAGTAACTGCCCATCCTGGCGTTGAGGTCGGCGGGGTCTAGCCGAGACAAAACAGCGCGGAAGGTCTTCTCACTGGGCCGCCGGAACCGGACCCCTAATTGGGCCAACACATCATCGGGAGCGGTGGCCGCCCATGCGGCAAAACCAGCATAGCCGCGCATCCCCGCGGCAGTGGCCAGAACCGCGATCGCCAACAAAGCCACCAGCGAATACCTCCGACCGCGTGGGCCCCTCGGGTCTGGCACCGAGGCCAACACATCGAGAAACTCCGATCCGATGAGCTCGCTGCGCTCACCAGGACTCCAGCAGTCGAACACCTCTGGAACCGACGACACAGGCAATACTGAAACGGTAGGCACGGGCAACTCCAGACCAACGACGAACAGTAACCAACTCGATCGTTCTCCAGATAGCCCGTGCCTACACTCCGGCCCCAATAGCGCGGCACCAAAGATCATCAACCCAGCTCACAAGCCTGCTAATCAACAACGCCGGAGCCCTGGGCCGAGATCGAGGCCTGGGCGAAAATATCATCCTTATACACCGAGGTGGTAAAGAACGTCGCCAATAACGGCCGCCCCGAACCGTCCCGCACAATAAAGTAGTCGAAGTCCCAGCGTTCTTCTGGCCGTGTTCGGCCACCAAACGTCTGCTCCAATGCCAGGCAACCGGCGGCGTCAAAAATGCCCGCACTGGCGAGCAGGCTGTTCCATTCGTCAGCATCAATTTCTCGGATGCTCGTGGCATGGTCCAGTCGATGCGTAGTTTCGCGCGTCGAATGGGCATGGGATGCCCCATTGATCTTGTGCGTCGGCGGCTCCAGACCGAATTGTCGCCGAACGTCCGCTTCGCTCACGCACTCGTCCTTCAAACCGGCCCGAAAATTCCGTGCGACCGCCGCAACAAACTGCTCAATGTCATCGGGCTCCAGCTGCCGCTGGATGGTGAATCTCAGTCCGGTGTTCTTGACCGGAACCACGGGAAATGTACTGAGGTTGCAGTAGTAGCCATCATCGAGCATCCGCTTGACCACATTAATGCCCAGCTTCGGGGTACCGACACAGACAAAATTAATCGGCGTATGTGTATCGGAGAGAATCGGAAGGTCGTATTCCTGGAGCAGCGCACTGCAGCGGCTGATATTGTCCGCCAACGCCCGCTGCATATCGTAGATTTCGCCGCTGAGATGAATGCGGGCACAGGCGATCGCGGCCCCTGTCACCGGTGGTGACAACGGGTGTGAGTAGCTGAACGGCCCCCCGAACATCCGCACCTTACGTTGTGCCTCGGCATTGGGGAAGACCGCAAATCCCCCGGGTACAGCCGAAACCCTTGGCCAGAGTGGAGACAACGATGGTGCGCGGGTGCATGCCGAAGTCACCATAAACACGTCCGGACCCATGGGTGCCATACCAACTCATCCCGTGCGCATCATCGATGTAGAGATGCAGCTGTTCGTACTCATGCATCAATTCATGAAGTTTCAGCATGGGCGCGACATCACCGTACATGGAATAGACGCCGTCGATCAGGTACCAGATTTGGCGGCGCTTGTTGCCAAATTCCTTCAGCTTGTCCTCGAGCATGTCGAGATTGCTATGCCGAATCATCTCGACCGGAACGCCTTTAGCTCGCGCAATATTCGCCGCGTGCTGCACACTGAAGTGGACGCTTTGATCGAGGATTATCGCATCGTTGGCCGTAAGAAGCGTCGGCAAGATGGAGATATGACAGGCGGAGGTGGAACAATAGACCAGGACGGGTTTGTCGTCATAGATTTTGCTCAGGTCGTGCTCTAAAACCTCATTGATACCCGCAGACAAATAGCCGCGTGATACCGAGAACTGCAGGCCATAGCGATCCAAGAAGGCGAACCCCGCCTCCTTTAACCTCGGATCCTGCCCCAGGCTCATGTAGCTGCAGGTGCCAAAGTTCAGTAATTTGCGTACACCAATTTCGAGATGCCTCTCGATGGGAACGTCGGTGTCGGTGACAAAGTACATGACACCGCGATTTTTCGCATCCGTGAGTATTTCATCGACGACATCGTAGGGATCTTGGTGGCGGATCTGCGCCATCGATTCCTCCTGGAGAAGATGTGTGATTTCTAATTGACTAGTTGGCGAGCGTATCCACGAGATCTCTGATGGTCAGGAGCGGCAATATTTCCATCGGGACTTCAATGTCCCAGTCAGCCTTGATTTTCTTAGCCAAAGCTGCGCCATCGATGGAATCAAAACCATAGGCGGCTAGATTGTTGCCGCTCTCCAGTTCTTCGGGACTCAGATTCAACAGCTCGAGGAGGTACTGCTCCATCGCGCGATACTTTGGCGATCGCGCGCCACCATCAGGTTGCTGCGGCGTCGGCGATATCGTCGCGGTACTGACACGGTCGCCGAGAATCGGCAGCTGATCGATCAACAGCAGCTGTTTGCACAGTTGCCGCTGGATCTTGCCACTGGAGGTCTTGGGAATGGCGCCGCGGGCCAAGAGAACCAGCCGGTAGGGCACCACCTCGTGGTGGCCGATAATGGCCTGAAGAATCGAGTCCATCGCACTTTCCAGGGTGTCTTGCGCCGGATCGTCTGCCGCGATTTCCGCGGCGACGCCCAGTCGCTCTTCACCATCGACCTCCAGCGTGAAGGCGGCGCAGTATCCGGGCCGGATCGCGGGGTGGGATTGCTCGACCGAGAATTCGATGTCTTGCGGGTAGTGGTTGACTCCGCGCACGATCACCAGGTCCTTCAGCCGACCCGTCACGTACAGGTCGCCATCTTGCACAAAACCCAGGTCGCCCGTACGCAAGTACTGTCCTTGGCCCGCGACGTTGCCGAAGCAGTCTTGGCTTGCGCCGGCACCGTTGAAGTAGCCCCGGCTGATATTGGGCCCCCGCACCCAGATCTCGCCCACTTCGTCGGCAGCGCATGGCTGTTGGGTCTGCGTCGAGACAATGGCCAGCTCCACTTCGGGGCCCGCCGGACCGCAGCAAACGACCTCCGTCAAAGGCGTTGCGGCAACGTCACATTCCACGACCCGGCCCTCGTTGAGCTGGCGCTGGTCCAGCGTCAACGTCTTGACTGCGGGCCCGCGCCAGCCGGTCACGAACACCGTGGCTTCGGCCAGACCGTAACCGGGCCGAAGGGCATCCGGCCGCAGCCCGAACGGGGCAAACGCGGCCAGGAAACGGCGCATCGTCTCCGCCCGCACCGGCTCAGCGCCGCAGTTCAACGCCTTGACGCTACGCAGGTCCAGCCCCTCGCGCTGAGCCGGCGTGCTTTGCTCCACGCAGAGATCGAAGGCGAAGTTGGGCGCGCCGCTGTTGGTACCGCGGTACTGGGTGAGGCAGCGAAGCCAACGCAGCGGGTCCTGCACAAAGGCGGAGGGGGGCATCGAAACCAACGTGGCCCCCAGATAGAGCGCTTGTAGCGCCATGAAGATCAGCCCAAAGTCGTGATACTGAGGGAGCCAGGAGACAAGCAACTCATTTTGGTCTTGTTCCCAATGCCGCTCGATCTGGTGGGCATTGGACAGCAAGTTGGCCTGGGTGAGCATCACCCCTTTGGGCTGCCCGGTCGAGCCAGAGGTGTACTGCAGCAGCGCCGCGCTCTCGGGCGCATACCGCGGGGGTTGCCAGTCGGCCCGGTCGGCGCTGGCGTCGTCGGTGTTCAGCCAGGTCAGCTCCGAAAGCCCGTCGGGCAGAGTGCGCACGTTTGATTGAGAGTCCACCGACGGCAGGTCGGTCAAGAAGACGCGCGCCTGTGCATCTCGCGCAATGGCCTGCAGTCGCAGCAATGCCGGCCCCGACTTGTTCATATTCGGAACCGGCACCGGCACCGCTACCGCGCCGCTGTACAGGCAGGCGACCAGCCCCGCTGTCATCTCGATGTTGTCGCGACTGGCCAGGATCACCCGCTCGCCTTGCGCCCCCCGCGCCTGCAGCACCGCCGCCAGATGGGCGGCGCGCGCGTGCAGCCCTTCGTAGCTGATCACCGTGCCGGGCCCCTCACCTCGGGGCAAAAAGCGCACCGCGTCGGTGGCCGGGTTGGCCTGTATGGCGCACATGACGGCCTCGGCGGCCGTCCGATCTTTGGCTGTCGGTCTCGACATATCTGCTCATTTCTCTGCGGTTGGAGTGTGGCGCCGCCAGCACTACCTTCGAGCGGCTCTACGCTCGAGATCACGAGATTTCCGAACCACCGCGCCGGAGCCGATCGGGTCTGGGCGACAACCGATTCCGGCGAAATGTCTGGCGGCGTTTCCGGCTAGGCCAGGCGAGCGGGCAGTGCCCGTAGGGTGGGCAACACATCAGGACGCCCCGTTGAGTCGAATTGCGGGTGCCGCGATTCGGATCAGTGGTGCGCGGGGCCCCGTATCCACACCGGGGCGAAACCGCCATCGTGAATCGCCCACGCCAACACCCGGTGGTAAAGCCCAAAGACACTACGGGAGAATGCATTCCAGCAGCTCCCGAACAAACCTGCAACGACCCCAATCCCCATGCGTATGGAGTTAACCGCACCAGGATTGACACTGTCAAGCGATGTGAAAGAACTTGAGGATCCCGCACGTTGCGCCACGGTCTCCGCGTCCTCGTAATGGTCAGACTTTCGCTGCGGACAACCATGTTTCACATCCGGGCGGCCGGAGCACGTCTCAAAATTGAGATGAACCGGTGTCCGGCAGTGGCGACTCGCACCCATTGCGTTTCGTGCGCTCGCCCCAAGGACGGCCCCGGGCCGTCCGGTGAGGTCACGAGTCCAGGCGAAGGCCGTGCGCCAAGGCGAAGGACAACGCTTGCGGCACGTCGATACGCGCACCCGCCAACGAGGCGCTTCGCCACAACGACGGGTCCAGGTTCGCACCGCGCAGATCCGCGTCGTCGAGCTTGGTGCCGTTGGTGCGTGCCCCACGTAGGTCGGCGCCGCGCAGCACACTCTTGCGCAAGTCGGTCTCGACCAGGCTGGCCTCGCGCAACCGGCAGCCACTCAAATCGACGCCCCGCAGGTCGTTACCGCCGAGCACCGCCAGGGTGAAGTCGACCTCGTCGAGAACCAACGGCCGCATCCGGCAGCTGACGAACACCGAGCCCAGCATGCTGCATTGGGCAAATGTGCTGTGCCACAGCGTGGTGCGCTCAAAGCTGCAGTTGCGAAACGCTGACCCTCGGTGTTCGGATTCGGTGAGATTGACTCCGCCGAAGTTGCATTCGCTGAACACAACTCGTTCGGTGCGCAGCCGGCTCAGATCCTCGTCGCGAAAGTCCCGGCCGGTGAATTCGCAGTCGACCCAATGCTCCACTTGCGGTTTCAAGGACGCTGGCCGCCTGCTGCTGTCAGGCTGGCCAATGCGTATTCGCTCAGCGCGATCAGCGCGTCGGTGGCTGACCTGCGGTCGCGGGCGTCGACGGTGATCACCGGTACCTCGGCCCGCAACATCAGCGCTTTGCGCACCTCGGCAACGGGATACTTTTGCGCACCGTCGAATTCGTTGATCGCAATCAGGAATGGCAGGTTGCGGTGCTCGAAGAAGTCCACTGCGGCGAAGCTGTCCTGCAGCCGACGACAGTCGACCAGGACAATCGCGCCGATAGCGCCGCGCACCAGGTCGTCCCACATGAACCAGAACCGGCGCTGGCCCGGGGTCCCGAACAGGTAGAGCACCAGGTCCTCGCCCAGGGTGATGCGGCCGAAGTCCATGGCGACTGTCGTGGTCCGTTTGTCCGGGGTGGCCTCGAGCATGTCGACACCGACCGACGCATCGGTAACCATCGCCTCGGTGCGCAGCGGCATGATCTCCGAAACCGCGCCGACGAACGTGGTCTTGCCGGACCCGAATCCGCCCGCAACGACGATCTTCGTCGATGCGGTGCCGCGCGCCGCAGAGTGCGCCTCAGAGTGCTTTAAGGCCACGCAGGGTCCTTCCTATGAGTTCGTGGCGCTCATCGCGGGTCGAACGCTCGGTCAAGGTCGCATGCACCCGAAGGTAATTGGAGGTGACCAAATCACCCACCAAGACTCGCGCGACACCCACTGGCAGATCCAGACGGGCGGAGATTTCCGCCACCGAAGGACTGGTGAGGCACAACTGGACAATCCTGCCCCGCACGTCGCTGGGTTGCCACCGGCGCGCCAGACCCGCGCGCGATGTCTGCACCGGCGCTTCCAACGGAAGGTCGATGTCGGTTCCGGTACGGCCGGCCGTCAGCGCGTACGGGCGGACCAGGCTGGCCTCCCGCGCGGCTTCCGGCGCGGCTAGCGGCGGGTCGCGTCTGTCCATTGCGGCGCGGGCCTCGCGCGGCGGGAGGACTGCACGACGCTGCCGACCCGCTCGGCCAGCAGCGCCATTTCGTATCCGATCTGGCCGATGTCGCATCCGGTCACCGCCAGCGCCGCCAGATGCGAGCCGTCACCGACGCGCATCAGCAACAGAAAGCCGTTCTGCATCTCGACCACCGATTGCAGCACCTGTCCGCCCTCGAACAGCTGGGCGGCGCCGCTGGCCAGGCTGGACAGCCCGGAAGCCACCGCGGCCAGCTGGTCGGCGCGCTCGCGCGGCAAGTACTCGCTGGCGGCGACGGGAAGACCGTCGACCGACACCAACAAGGCGTGTGCCACCCCGGGAACCTCACGGGCGAACTTGGACACCAGCCAGTCCAGCGGGCTGTCCGACAAACGGGTGTTCATTGTTGATCCGGTTCCTGACTGGCTCTATGGGCATGTGCCCGTCCAGTGTGCACACCGCCGAAATGACTGCTCATGGATGCCCGAACCGCATTGGGGTCACGCATGGCGGCCGTGTGCTGGGCGGGCTGATCGGGTGGTAGTCCGCGGTCGGACGCCGGCGGCCGATCCGCCTCGTCCTGAGTGGGCTCGTCGGAGTCGGCGGCACCCGGCACCAGCCGAGCACCCGGGGTACGCACCGGCAGGCCGTGATCCGTCCGGGACTGCACCGGTGTTTCCTGGGCCTCGGCGGCCGCCGACCAGCCGCGGTCCCATACCGACCGCCAATCCAGGTCGGCGCTATTGGCCAGCTCATGCGGATCACTGGTCATCTCGGACAACATTTTTTGGTAGATCGAGTCGTCGCGGACGGGGTCGGCCGGTGCCGACTGCGGCCCGGGTTTGACCGAAGGTGCCGGTTCATCGGGCCCCGCGCCGGCGGCCGGCGATCGCCTGGCAAAAAATGCGGCGGTGTCGGATTGTTGCGGCGCCGCTTGTTCCGGTCGCCCCGCGGGTTGCGCGGTTTCCCACCAGGGTGTCTTCAGCTCACGGCGGCGCCGTGGCGGCTGCTGTTGTTCGGGCTGCTGGCCGGGGACGTCGGCAATGCCACTAGATCCGGGATTGCGCCGCGGCAGCAAACTGACCGGGGGAAGCGGTGGGACGGCGGTGCTGTCGCCGGTGGGCGCGGACCCGGCGGCATCCGGCGCGGGGGCAGGCTCCGAACTCGGAGGTCTGACCACAAACGCGCTCCGCTGCGGCGGCTGACCGGCCGCGGATCCCGGCCGCTGGCCGTCCACCAAGACGGTCCGCGGCAGGTAGACCTCGGCAGTGGTGCCGCCGCCGGCCTCCCCGGTTGACGGGCCGCGCAACCCCACCCGAATCCCGTGCCGCGCAGCCAACCGGCCCACCACAAAAAGGCCCATGTGTCGAGCGTTGGCGGGAGTCACCTCGCCACCGGAGTGCAGTCGCATGTTGGCCATGCGCCGATCCGACTCGGTCATGCCCAGCCCGGAGTCCGCGATCCGCAGCAGGACCCCTCCCTCACTGCCACGCACCGCCGATACTCGAACCGGCGCGGTCGGCGGCGAATAGTTCAGCGCGTTGTCGATCAACTCGGCGAGAAGATGAATCACGGCACCCGCCGCGGCACCGATCACCGTGCAGTCGGCCACTCCCCCGGTTTCGACGCGCCGGTAGTCCTCGACCTCGGAGACGGCGGCGCTGATCACTGTCAACAGCGGCACCGGCTCACGGTGGTCACGCGAAATCTGCGCACCCGCCAGCACCAGCAGGTTCGCACTGTTGCGACGCAGCCGAGCGGCCAGGTGATCCAGCCGGAACAGGGTGTCGAGGCGGTCGGGATCCTCCTCGTTGCGCTCCAGCCCGTCGATGAGCGACAACTGCTGATCCACCAGGGACCGGCTGCGCCGCGACATGGTCTCGAACATGTCGTTGACTAGCGATCGCAGTCGCGCCTCGTCCCCCGCCAGCACCAAGACCTGGGCGTGCAGCTCATCGACCGCGTGCGCGACCTGACCGATCTCCTCGGTGGTGTAGACCGGCAGTGGCTCCGGAATCGGCTCGGCGCCCTCCCGCACCTTCGCGATCTCACCCTCGAGGTCGGTGTGAGCGACCTTCAACGCACCGTCGCGCAGCTGGCGCAGCGGCCGGACCAACGCACGCGCCACCAGGAGCACCACGACCACCGCGACCAGGATGGCGCCCAACACCAACACGGTGTCGCGAATCGCGGCGTCACGCCGAGCGCTGGCCCTGGCCTGCACCGCCTTGGTGACCGACTCGGTGGCGTCGTTGATGACCTGCTCGGCGATCCCGCGGGTGATCTGGATCGACTGCAGCAGCTGGGGGTTACCCGCCAGCACGCTGTCCGGATCCGAGATGATCGCCATCCGGCTCACCATCTGCTGGTGCAGGGTCTTGGCGTCCGGTGAACCGACGCCGAGCACCTCGGTCATTCCGAACAGCGTCGAAGGTTCGGTGCCGGCGAGGGTGATCATCGAGTTGCGCAACTGCGCCTCGGGAGCTTCAGCGCCGCGAGTCACCAGGATTTCTTGCAGGGTCATCTGCCCGCGGGCGCCAACGGCCCTGCTCAAACCCTGAACTTCGGCCCGGATCTGCTCGTTGTCGACGCGTACCGAGGCGTTGATGGCGTCCTCTGCCGTCAGCAGCAGCGGCACATAGGCCGTGACGCGATCGCGCAAACTGCTGGTGTTGGCCAGCGTCTGGTCCAGCAGCGCCTGCCCGCCGTTCAGCACGGAGTTGACCCCGGAGCGAACGTCGCTGAGCACGTTGGTGTTCGCCAACCTGGTCTGTAGCTCGTTTTTGCGGGCCGCGAAGTTCTTCTTGGGTCCCTCGACATCGCGTCCGGTGGAACTGGCCAGCAACGCGACATCGAGTGCCGACATGTACTTGGTGATGGCCGGTATGACGTCGGCACGAGCATCCGCCAGCCGCAGACCGCTGGAGTTGGCCATCCCGCCATGGATCCGCAATCCACCCAACACCATCGCCAGCAGCAGCGGCACCACCGCGATGGCGACGACCTTCCACCCCACCGGCCAGTTGCCCAACGACCAGGCGGGCGGGCGTTTGGGTGGAGCAGATTCGGCGCCGCTGGCAACGGGTGCGCCGGGGGCCGCCTCGACCGGTGTGGTCGGGCGGGCAAACATTGTCATGGGATTACGGCCGTGCTACCGGCCGCAGCCCCGATGTGTCCTGCTCGCACAAACCAGAGAACCATGCAAACTTCCCGCTTAATTTCGCCCGCCCGAACAGCTGGGCGCCAAGCAACGCCTGGCAATTCGACGAGTATGACAGCCCAGAGCCGTGGTCTCCATAATTGTTACCGAGCAGATAACCTCGGCCGCAACAGGCCCGCGGGCCGCCGGAGCCTAGGCCGGGCGAAGCAGCGCGACCAGGAAGTCGCAGTCATCGGTGAACGGTCGCAGATCCCAGGTGGATAGCAGCAGATCGGGCACCAACCCGGCGGCTTGCGCGTCGTCGAGGAAGTCGGCGAACGCGTAGTCGCGGC
This sequence comes from Mycobacterium pseudoshottsii JCM 15466, assembly GCF_003584745.1. Classification (NCBI taxonomy): domain Bacteria; kingdom Bacillati; phylum Actinomycetota; class Actinomycetes; order Mycobacteriales; family Mycobacteriaceae; genus Mycobacterium; species Mycobacterium pseudoshottsii. Next base: position 1,422,410 of record NZ_AP018410.1, on the reverse strand, counting down.
CCGCGCCGAAGCCGATCACCGCTCGGCCGTCGCTGCACAGGTGCGCACGTAGCCGGCCGAGCACTCGAGCCCGGGTGCTCGGGGCCAGGAATGTCATCACGTTGCCGGCGGAGACGATTACGTCGAACGGCTCGGCAATGCCGCGCGCGGGCAAGTCAAGCTCGGCGAGGTCGCCGACGAGCCACTGCGGGCCGGGATAATCCTGCTCGGCCGCTTCGATGAGCGCCGGATCGACGTCCACGCCGACCACCCGGTGACCGGCCGCGGCCAGATGACGACCCAACCGGCCGGGGCCGCAGCCCGCGTCAAGAATGTGGGCACCGCGCGGCGCGATCGAGTCCACCAGGCGTGCCTCGCCGACCAGGTCTTCGCCCGCGCGGGCCATGGCCCGGAACCGCTCGATATACCAGCGCGAATGTCCGGGATCGGCAGCAACCTTCTGCATCCAGATGCTCTGCTCGACCATGCGAGCATTATCGCCCGGGTGCGAGCGCTGGGCGTGGGCGGCCGGCTTAGCGGAAGGATGGCGTGTTGTGTTCAAGCTGCTGTTCTACTCGCCTCGCATCGCCCCCAACACGGGCAACGCCATCCGGACCGCGGCCGCGACCGGCTGTGAGCTGCATTTGGTAGAACCGCTGGGCTTCGATCTGTCCGAGCCCAAACTCCGGCGAGCCGGGCTCGACTATCACGACTTGGCCTCAGTCACCGTCCACGGCTCCCTCACGCAGGCGTGGGACGCACTGCTACCGGCGAGGGTGTTCGCCTTCACCGCCGGGGCCAGCGTCACGTTCTCCGACGTCGACTTCCGGCCCGGCGATGTGCTGATGTTCGGGCCCGAGCCCACCGGCCTGGACGCGGCGACGCTGGCCGACGCGCATATCACCCAACAGGTGCGTATCCCCATGCTGGCGGGCCGGCGCTCGCTGAATTTGGCCAACGCCGCGGCCGTCGCGGTGTATGAGGCGTGGCGGCAGCACGGCTACCCGGGAGCGCTCTAGCGGCACGTCACGAGGCAGACCGGGCTGCAACCGGCCGGACTTCGACGCTCCGCCATCCGCCGACCTGTGAGTTTTCTGCCAATCAGCTGCAGAAATCCCGTAAGGGCAATCGGGTGCCCCCAACCGCCTTACCGTGCGGGAAATTTCCGGCTCCGGATGTGACGTCCCGAAAGGACAGCAATGTCGTCAATAGCGGTATTCCCCGAGGCGGTATCGGCTGCGGCGGCTGACGTAGCAAACATCGGCCGGGCGCTGAGCGCGGCAAATGCGGCCGCAACGGTTCCCACCACCAACCTGCTGGCCGCCGGCACCGACGAGATATCGACGGCGGTGGCATCCCTGTTCTCCGGCCACGGCCAGGCCTATCAACGGCTCGCCAACCAGCTGATGGCCTTTCACGACCAATTCGCCCAAGCGCTCACCGCCGGCGCGAGCGCCTACACCGGCGCCGAGGCAACCAACGCCTCACCCCTGCAGACCGTGGAACAAAACGCCCTGGGCCTGATCAACGCGCCCACCCAAACCTTGCTCGGCCGCCCCCTGATCGGTGACGGCGCCGCCGGCACCGCCACCAACCCCAACGGCGGCGCCGGCGGCCTGCTCTACGGCAACGGCGGTGTGCCGGCTTCAACAACGGCGCCACCGCCGGAGCCGCCGGCGGCAACGGCGGCAACGCCGGACTGATCGGCAACGGCGGGGCCGGCGGCAACGGCGGTGCCGGCGCGGCCGGGGGAACCGCGGCAACGGCGGCTGGCTCTACGGAAGCGGCGGTGACGGCGGCACCGGAGGCAACGCCCTGGTCGCCGGCGGCACCGGAGGCAACGGCGGCGCCGGCGGCGCCGCCGGACTATGGGGCAACGGCGGCGCCGGTGGACACGGCGGCAGCGGCCTAGCCGGCAACAGCGGCGTCAACCCCACCCCCACCCATGACACGGCCCTCAACGGCGCCGACGGCGACAGCAACATCTACGACGCCGCCACCAACACCGTCTCCGCGACCCCGGGCACCGACGGCACTCCCGGCGGAGCCGGTGTCACCGGTGGAAATGGCGGGGCCGGCGGCTCCGCCTCCCAACCCGTCACCAGCCTTACCGCGACCGCCAGTGACGGCGGCAACGGCGCGCAAGGCGGCCAGGGCGGTGCCGACGGTGGCACCAGTGGTGTCGCCGGCGTCGCCGCCTCCTACAACGGTGTCGCCATCGGGGGCAACGGAGGCAACGGCGGCACCGGCGGCACCGGCGGCACCGGTACGGACGGCCTAGCCGGCAGCGGGGGCGGTTCTGGTGGCGCGGGAGGACGCGGCGGCTGGCTGATCGGCAACGGTGGTGCCGGTGGCGCCGGCGGTGCCGGTGGCGCCGGTGGCGCCGGCGGTGCCGGTGATGCCGGCGGTAACGGTGCCATCGGTGGCGACGGCGGAGCCGCCGGCTTTACCGGCTCCAACAACGACAGCGCGGCCTCCACCTTGTACGGGGCCCACGGCGGCACCGGCGGTGATGGCGGTGCCGGCGGCACCGGTGGGCATGGCGGAGCCGGCGGTGACGGTGGCGCCGGCGGCGACGGCGGATGGTTGATCGGCGACGGCGGTGCTGGCGGACAGGGCGGTGTCGGCGGCATGGGCGGCACCGGTGGCGCGGGGGGTTCCGGCGTCGCCGGCGCCCATAGCGGCAACGCCACGAGCGCGGTAGCGGCATTCGGTGGCGATGGCGGGGCGGGCGGCGATGCCGGTCATGGCGGCACGGGTGGCGACGGCGGCAACGGCGGCCAGGGAGCCAGCGGTGGCCGCGGCGGGCTACTGAGCGGCGCACAGGGCGTCACCGGAACCGTCGGTGACGGCGGTACCGGCGGTGACGGCGGTCTGCATGGCGCCTTCGGCGCGGGCGGCGATCCGGGCACCGGTGGCGGTCAAGGGTCTGATGGCAACCGCGGTGCCGACGGCCTCGGGGGCCCCGCCTTCGACGGCGCCCGCGGCGCCGACGGCAACCCGGGCTGACGCGGCGCCGACTACCAGCTGTTCCAGTGCGTCAGGCGGTCGGCGGGCAGCCGCTTGGCCGGGCGGAAGTCGGTGCCTTTGGTGTAGGCGATCGGGAACAGCCCGCCCTGGCTGTAGTCGTCGTAGGGGATGCCAAGGACGTCGGCTACCTGCCGCTCACCGTCGGCCAGCAGATGCAGTGTTGTCCAGCATGAGCCCAATTCGCGGGACCGTAGCGCCAGACAAAAGCTCCAGACCGCCGGAAACAGCGAGGCCCAGAAGGACACTCCGCCCAACGGCGATTTGTCTTCCCGGCCCTGGATGCACGGGATCATCAGGACCGGCGCCTCATGCATGTGCTCGGCGAGGTAGGTCGCGGAATCCCTGACCTTGCCCATCCGCTCACCCCGAGTGTCACCCTCGGCGTACTCGGGTGCCGGCATGCTCAGGTAGCTGCGGGCCCGGGCCAGGTAGACGTCGGCGATCGCCTTCTTCTTGTCCGCATTTTCGACAAACACCCACTGCCAACCCTGCGAGTTGGAACCGGTGGGCGCCTGCAGCGCCAGATCGAGGCATTCCATCAACACTTCGCGCGACACCGGCTTGTCGAAATCGAGTCGCTTGCGGACCGAGCGGGTCGTGGTCAGGACTTCGTCGACGGACAGGTTGAGGGTCATGTCGCGGAGATTACCCCCCTATATTCAGCTTCATGGGTATCGAACTGACTCAAGAGGTTTCTGGCAGGCTGGCCTCCGACCACTACGGGCGGCTGACCACCGTCGCCAAATCTGGACAGCCAGTGCCGCGACTGATCTGGTTCTACTTCGACGGAGCCGACCTCACGGTGTACTCGATGCCCAAGGCGGCCAAGGTCGCCCATATCCTGCAGCGCCCCCACGTCAGCCTGAATCTCTATTCCGACGGCAACGGCGGGGGCATCATCGTGGTCGGCGGGACGGCTGACGTGGCAGCCACCGATGTCGACTGCCGCGAAGACGAGCCGTACTGGGCCAAGTACCGCGACGATGCCGCGAAGTTCGGTCTGACCGAAGCGATGGCTTCCTACAGCACCCGACTCAAGATCACCCCGACCCGAGTGTGGACGACGCCGACGGGCTGAGGTTCGACTCGCCAAGGTGCGGGTCTGCACAACGACACGCCGCTTTGGCGGGCATTCTGCGCACGTTCGGGCGCACTAGCGGAAGTCACGGGAACGCGAGCCGACCGCCAGGCTGATGCGCCCCATCCGCTCCGCCACGACGGTGACTGCGCCACTGGCGTTTTGCACCTGACCACGGATGAGCAGTGCGGGCGCCGTATTCGCCAGTTTGCGATGCCGCATCCACACCCCCGGCGTACAGAGCACATTGACCATCCCGGTCTCGTCTTCCAGGTTGATGAACGTCACCCCCTGGGCCGTCGCGGGTCGCTGTCGATGGGTCACCGCGCCGGCGATCAGCACCCGCTCCCCGTCGGGCACCGAGAGCAGCGCAGCTGCGGCCAACACCCCCAAGGCGTCCAGGTCTGCTCGCAGAAACTGGGTCGGGTAGCTGTCCGGGGAGATGCCGGTGGCCCACACGTCGGAGGCGGCCAACTCCAGCTCACTCATTCCCGGCAGCGTCGGGATGTGCGATGACGAGCCCACCCCGGGCAACCGGTCCGGCCGTTGGGTGGCCGCGGCCCCGGCCGCCCACAGCGCCTCCCGCCGCGACATCCCGAAACAGCCCAGCGCTCCAGCCGTCGCCAGCGCTTCGGTCTGCGGCACGCTGAGCTGCACTCGCGATGTCAGATTCAGCAGGGAAGCGAACGGCCCGTTGTCGTTTCGTTCCGCGACCAGACTTTCGGCGAGGTCATCTCCGATATGGCGGACGGCTCCCAGACCGAGGCGGACCTGCATTCCGGCATTCTCCAGAGTGGCGTGTGCCAGGCTCGCATTGACATCGGGCCCGTGCACCAATACACCGTGCCGGCGGGCGTCGGCCACCAGCGACTGTGGTGAATAGAAGCCCATCGGCTGAGCCCGCAGTAACGCGGCGCAGAACGCCGCGGGGTGGTGCAACTTGAACCACGACGAATAGAACACCAGCGACGCGAAGGACAGTGCATGGCTTTCGGGGAAACCGAAATTCGCGAACGCCTCCAGCTTTTCGTAGATCCGATCGATCACCTCGTCCGGGGCGCCATGCAGCGCGCGCATACCGTCGTAGAACCGGCCGCGCAGTCGGCGCATGCGCTCGGTCGAGCACTTGGATCCGATGGCACGCCGCAGCTGGTCGGCCTCGGCGGCGGAGAAGCCCGCGCAATCGACGGCCAACTGCATCAGCTGTTCTTGGAAAAGCGGCACTCCCAGCGTCTTACGCAACGCCGATTCCATGGACGGGTGCTCGTAGACGACCGGGTCGATACCGTTGCGCCGCCGGATGTAGGGGTGTACTGACCCGCCCTGAATGGGCCCGGGCCGGATCAGCGCGACCTCTACCACCAGGTCATAGAACACTCGGGGCTTGAGTCTGGGCAACGTGGCCATCTGAGCCCGTGACTCCACCTGGAACACACCGACGGAATCGGCACGGGCCAGCATCTCGTACACCGCCGGTTCGGAAAGGTCCAGCCGGGCCAGATCCACTTCGATACCTTTGTGCTCGGCCACCAGGTCTCTCGCGTAATGCAGAGCCGAGAGCATGCCCAGCCCGAGCAGGTCGAACTTCACCAACCCGATTGCCGCGCAGTCGTCTTTATCCCACTGCAAAACAATGCGATCGGCCATGCGCGCCCATTCCACCGGGCACACGTCGGCGATCGGGCGGTCGCAGATCACCATGCCACCGGAATGAATACCCATATGCCGTGGCAGATTCCGAATCTGGGCTGCCAGATCGATCACCTGCTCGGGAATGCCCTCGACATCGTCGGGCGTCGCGTTCCAGTGGCCGATCTGTTTACTCCAGGCATCCTGCTGGCCCTGCGAGAAGCCCAGCGCGCGAGCCATATCGCGCACCGCGCTGCGCCCCCGGTAGGTGATGACGTTGGCGACTTGAGCGGCATAGTCCCGGCCATATTTGTTGTAGACGTACTGAATGACCTTTTCCCGCTGATCCGACTCGATGTCGATATCGATGTCGGGCGGTCCGTCGCGCTCGGGTGACAAGAAGCGTTCGAACAGGAGCTCGTTGGCTATCGGATCCACAGCGGTGACACCGAGGGCATAACAGACCGCGGAGTTGGCCGCCGATCCCCTGCCCTGGCACAGAATGTCGTTACGTCGGCAAAACTGGGTGATGTCGTGTACTACCAGGAAATAGCCCGGGAAGCTCAGTTGTGCAATGACTTTCAGCTCATGCTCGATCTGGGCGTAAGCTTTCCTGGCCCGCGGCGACCGCTCGGTCGAACCGTAGCGCTCGCGGGCACCCGACATGACCAACGACCGCAACCAACTGTCCTCGGTGTGCCCGTCGGGCACATCGAACGGCGGCAGCCGCGGCGCGATGAGCGCCAGCCCGAACGCGCACTGCTCGCCGAGTTCGGCGGCGGCGGTCACCACGTCGGGCCGCTGCGCGAACAGCCGGGCCATTTCCGCGCCGGAGCGCAGATGCGACCCGCCCAGCGGCGCCAGCCACCCGGCCGCGGAGTCCAGGGACTGGCGGGCCCGGATGGCCCCCATCGCCATGGCCAGCCGGCTGCGCGCCGGATGGGCGAAATGCGCCCCGGTCGTGGCAACGACGCCAACACCAAAGCGGGGCGCCAGCCCGGCCAGCATCGCGTTGTTCTCGTCGTCGAGCGGGTGACCGTGGTGGGTTAGCTCGACGCTGACCCGGCCGGCCGTGAACCGGTCCACCAGATCGGCCAGCGCCCGCTCCGCCGCATCCGGCCCACCTTGACGAAGGGCCTGGCGCACATGACCTTTCCGGCATCCGGTCAGGATGTGCCAGTGCCCGCCCGCGGCCTCGGTCAGCGAGTCGAAGTCGTAGCGTGGCTTGCCCTTCTCACCGCCGGCCAGATGCGCCGCGGCCAGTTGCCGTGACAGCCGCCGATAGCCTTCCGGACCTCGGGCCAGCACCAGTAGATGCGGTCCGGGCGGATCCGGCTGCTCGGTGCGGGCCTCCGGCCCCAGCGACAGCTCGGCACCGAACACGGTGCGCACGCCGAGCCCGCTGGCCGCTTCGGCGAACCGCACCGCCCCGTACAGGCCGTTGTGATCGGTCAGCGCCAGGGCGCGCAGATCCAGGCGGGCAGCTTCCTCGACCAACTCTTCCGGCGTGCTGGCGCCATCGAGAAAGCTGTACGCCGAATGCGCATGCAACTCGGCGTATGCGATGGACGAGTCGACCCGGTTGGCGTCCGGCTTGGGCGCATACGTCTCGCGCTTGCGCGACAACGGACCGTCCCACCCGGCCTCGGCCGTGGGGCCGGCCGCATCCGGCACGCCGGCATGACGCGGCTTGCCATCCAGCACCCGCTCCATTTCCGCCCAACTCGGCGGGCCATTGCCCCAGCCCACACCCACAGCTTATCGAAAATATGTTCGAATGCCGAGGGGGGTCGGAGCGAGCGATCGCTCAGCATAAAAGTGAGACATATCACCGCTGTTAAACACATCTTTAACTGAAAAACACGTTCTTAACCTGGCAGGCCTATCGCGCCCAACGCATCGGGACAGATACTGGTACTGATTCACAAACTGACGGGTGGGGACTTGTGATAGCACAATTGACGACACTGGACGCTGGCCTGCGCAGGGCCCAAGAACCGGACTGGGACGCAAGCCTGGCAATCGGCGCAGTCGCCGTGATCAACGGCGCCGTTCCCGACTTCGAACTTCTCAAAACGACTCTGGCACAGCGGCTTAGGTGAATCCCCCGGCACGCGCAGGTGCTGCGGACGCAATGGATCGACCAACCCGAATTCGATTTTGACGCGCACATCCAACGGGCGGCGCTGCCCGGGCCGGGCGACGAAGCGGAACTGTTTCGGGCCATCGCACACGCCCTGGAACGCCCCCTCGACTTGGACCGTCCGCTCTGGGAATGCTGGGTAATCGAGGGCCTCGAGCACAATCGGTGGGCGATCCTGCTCAAGCTCCACCACAGCAGCTGACGGTATTTTGGCGGTCCAGATCCTGACCAGACTCTGCGACGACGCCGACCACACCGGCGCAAATCATGTTGCCGTTAAACCGGTTCCGGATTCAGATGCGGGCGCGCGCAGCTGGCCGGACTCCCTGGCCACAGACATCGTCAAGGCGGCCGCGCGTGCCGTCAGCTGGCCCACGATGTGGTTGTCGTCGGCCGATTCGCCGATCACCATGCGCCACTACACCGCGGTTCGCTTTGCGCTCGCCGACGTGGACCGGGTGTGCCGCAAGTTCGGGGTAACCGCCAACGATGTTGCGCTGGCAGCCATCAGCGAGGGCTTTCGGACGATGCTGCTGCACCGCGGTGAACAGCCCCGCGCCGACTCACTGCGCACGCTGGAGAAACCCGCCAACCAGATCTCGGCCCTGCTGCCTTACCTGCCGGTCGACCAGAACGACCCGATCACCCGACTGCGCACCGTGCACAGCCAGCTGAACCCGGCCCCGGCCGCGGTCCGCACAAAATCCGCCAGTCTTGCCGATTACACGCCTCTTGCATTGTGCACCAAAGCTATTCAGACCTTGGTACGTCTCCCCCAGCGAAGTGTCGTGACGCTGGCAACCGATGCACCAGCGCCGCGCCACCGGCTCCAGCTGATGGGACAACCGATGGAGCAGGTGCTGCCGATCCCGCCGACTGCTCTGCAGCTGAGCACCGGAGTTGCCGTGCTCTGCTACGACGACGAGCTGGTATTCGGTATCACCGCCGACTACCAGGCCGCGACCGACCTGCGACAGCTTGCCGCCGGTATCGAACGGGGGATGGCGCAGCTGGTGGCACTCAGCCAGGACTCCGTTCTGCTGTTCGGCAAAGATCGCCGCAAGCGCAGGCACCGTAGCCGGCCCGGCGGGGTGGCGGGGCGGACGTTGGTGTCGCCGGCCCGGGTGCGACGCTGACCCGAAGCGACCCGTAAGAGACGGCATTGCCCACCATGAGAAGGTGGGATCATGTCGGTCACCATCGACCCGCGCCGCCATGATGCCGTCTTGTTCGACACCGCATTGAACTCGACACAAGCACTGGTCCGGCAACTTCAGCAAGCCCGCGTCGGCACCGCCACCTTTGCCTCCGGCGGTGGCGGGCACGACGCCGCGATCCAGGCCCTGACCGAATCGGCCGACCGCGTCGGCGCGCGGCCCGGCCGCTGCGTGGTCATCACCGCAGACGCGGCGAGCGTAGCCGCCGCCCGCGACAGCGGATTCGCGCTGGTGATCGGGGTGGACCAGGCCGGGCACCGCGACGCGCTACCTGACCACGGCGCCGACACCGTCCTCGCCGATCTGGACGAGGTGCGGGTGCGCGCCGGCGACCGGCACATGTCCGAGCTTCCCGACGCATTGCAGGCACTCGGACGACCCGACGGCCTGACCGTGCCGCGGCCCGCGGTCTTCTTCGATTTCGATGGCACGTTGTCCGAGATCGTCGACGATCCGGATGCGGCCACGCCGACGGCCGGCGCCGTGGCGGCACTGCAACAGTTGGCCGCGCAGTGTCCGGTAGCGATACTCAGCGGCCGCGACCTCGCCGACGTATCCCAACGCGTGGGACTGCCCGGAATCTGGTATGCGGGCAGTCATGGGTTCGAGCTGACCGCGCCGGACGGAACGCATCACCAGAACGAGGCCGCCGCGGCGGCGATACCGGTGCTCGAACAGGCGGCCGCCCAGCTTCGCGACCGGCTCGGGTCCATCCCCGGGGTGATGGTGGAGCACAAGCGGTTCGGCGTGGCCACCCACTACCGCAATGCCGCCCGCGACCGGGTGGGCGAGATCGCTGCGGTGGTGCGTGCCGCGGGCCAGCGCGACGGGCTGCGGGTGACGACCGGCCGCGAGGTGATCGAACTGCACCCGGACATCGACTGGGACAAGGGCAAGACGCTGCGCTGGGTAATCGATCACCTGCCTGATCAGCGGGCCGCTCCCCTGGTGCCGATCTATCTCGGTGACGACATCACCGACGAGGACGCGTTCGACACGGTAGGCCCCAATGGCGTTGCGATCATGGTGCGGCACAACGAAGATGGCGATCGCGCCACCGCCGCACTGTTCGCGCTCGAGAGTCCGGCTCGGGTTGCCGAGTTCACCGGACGGCTGGCGAGCCAGCTGTCGACGCTTGGGTGAAACGGCTGACGACTCAGCCCTGCACGTATTCCACCGCACCGTCATCGAGCACCACCCGGGCGTCGGACCCATCGGTGCCGGCCACCACGGTGCGATACGCCGCCTTGCCCGGCTCGGTGCGCCAGATCAGCGTGGTCAGCGTTTCGCCGGGAAACACCGGCTTGGTGAACCGCGCGTCGATCGAGGTGATGTTGGCGGCCACCCCGCCGCCCAGCTCGGCCACCAGCGCCCGCCCCGCCACGCCGTAGGTGCACAGCCCGTGCAGAATCGGCTTGGGGAACCCAGCCAATTCCTTGGCGAACCAGGGGTCACTGTGCAGCGGATTACGATCGCCGGAGAGCCGGTAGATCAGTGCCTGGTCTTCCCGGGTCGGCAGGACAACCCGGGCATCAGGCTCGCGATCGGGAATTTCCGGTGCGGCCGGACGCTCACCCGGCACTCCCCCGAACCCGCCCGCCTGGCGAATGACCAGCGTGGTGAACGTCTCGGCGATCAGGGTTCCGGTTTCTGGATCGGTGCCACGGCCGCGCAGCATGATGACCGCGTTCTTGCCCTCGCCCTTGTCCTGGATGTCGGCAACCTCGGAGACCACCGACAGCTTTCCCGCGGCGGGCAGGGGCGCATGCAGGCGGATGCCCTGGGAGCCGTGCAAGAGCATGGCGTGGTTGAACGTGCCGATCTTGCCCGCCGCCCCGAATGCCGGGCAACAGATCACCGCGTAGGTTGGCAGCACCTGCTGCGCGATGTCGTGGCTGTTCTCAGTGGTGAACGACAAGTCGTCGATACCCGCGCCGACGCCCAGTGCGTAGAGCAGCGTCTCCCGGTCTTTCCACTCGAACGACATCGGCTCGGTCGTCGCGCCAACGGCACCCGGATCGATCGCCATGCGGGTCTCCTCTCGATTGGGAAATTCGAGCCTTTTCTGCAGTCAACCATCGCAAACCCTTCCCACCGGTGCGGTCGGCAGGGCAGGCTATCGCCATGTCCAAGCGCAGCATGATCTGGAACACCTCCAAAGTCCTAGCTCTACTCGCCACGGCAATGCTGCTCGGCGCCTGCGGCGGCGGAAGCCCCCAGGCCCGCAGCATCACGCTGACCTTCATTCGCAATGCACAATCGCAGGCCGACGCCGAGGGGATCATCGCTACCGAGTTGCCTGGAACCGGACTGAGCTCCGACGGTAAAGATCAAGCGCAGCAGCTGACCCATCAGTTTGGGCGCAGCGAATTCGACAGCATCTACACATCGCCGATGGAGGCCGCCCAGCAGACCGCCGCTCCCCTGGCCAGAGAGTTGAGCAAGCAAGCCGAGATCGTTCCGGGCCTGCAGTCCATCGATGCCGGCTGGTACAACGGCAAACCCGATTCGATGGCCGACCGCACCTACATGGTGGCGCCGGTCAGCTGGATCGACGGCAACGTCGAAGCCAGCATCCCCGGGTCAACCTCGGGCAGCGATTTCAACAGCCGATTCACCGGCGCCATCCGCAAGATCTACGACGGCGGCCACAACAAGCCGGTCGTGTTCTCCCAAGGCACGGCGATCATGGTGTGGACGCTGATGAACGTGAAAAACCCCAAGACCAACCTGCTCAACACCCATCCCCTACCGAACATCGGCCGCGTGGTGATCAGCGGCAATCCGGCAACCGGCTGGAAGCTGGTGGACTGGGACGGCATCCGTAACTTCGGCTGACCGGTTGACGGGTGCGGCCGCGGCCGCCACCATGGCTGCATGCGGTATGTCGTTACCGGCGGTACCGGGTTTATTGGGCGCCGCGTCGTGTCCCGTCTGCTACAGAGCGACGCCGACGCACGGGTGTGGGTCCTGGTACGGCGCCAATCGCTGAGTCGTTTCGAACGCCTCGCCACCGACTGGGGCGATCGGGTCAAACCCTTGGTCGGCGAGTTACCTGAGCTGCCGGTGACCGAGCAGATCAGCGCCGAACTGGGGCAGATCGACCATGTCGTGCACTGCGCGGCGGTCTACGACATCACCGCCGGGGAGGACCAACAGCGGGCCGCCAACGTCGATGGAACCCGCGCCGTGATCGAGCTGACCCGGCGACTGGACGCGACATTGCACCACGTGTCGTCGATCGCCGTGGCCGGCGACTTCGCCGGCGAGTACACCGAGGCCGACTTCGACGTCGGCCAGCAGCTGCCCAGTCCGTACCACCGGACCAAGTTCGAGGCCGAATTGCTGGTGCGCTCCAGCACCGGGCTGCGGTACCGCATCTACCGCCCGGCGGTCGTGGTCGGCGACTCACGCACCGGCGAGATGGACAAGATCGACGGCCCGTACTACTTCTTCGGCGTACTGGCCCGGCTGGCCGCGCTGCCGTCACTGACCCCGATCCTGTTGCCCGACACCGGACGCACCAACATCGTCCCGGTCGACTACGTGGTGGATGCGCTCGTCGCCCTGATCCACGAGGACAACATGGCATTCCCGAACGGGCGGACCTTCCATCTGACCGCACCACAATCGGTGGGATTGCGCGGCATCTACCAAGCAGTGACCAAGGAGGCCGGACTGCCCCCGGCGCGGGGGGTACTCCCCGGCTCGGTGGTCACCCCGGTGCTCAAGGCACGGGGCCGCGCGAAGGTGCTGCGCAACATGGCGGCCACCCAGCTGGGGATTCCCTCCGAAATCTTCGACGTCTTGGACCTCAAGCCCACCTTCATCAGCGACGAAACGCAGAAAGCGTTGCGCGGCAGCGGTGTGCGACTGCCCGACTTCGCCGGCTACGCCCCCAAGTTGTGGCGCTATTGGGCCCAACACCTTGACCCCGACCGTGCCCTCCGCGACGATCCAAGGGGCCCGCTGGTGGGCCGGCACGTCATCATCACCGGGGCATCCAGCGGCATCGGGCGAGCTTCGGCGCTCGCGGTCGCGCAACGGGGCGGATGCGTATTCGCGTTGGCCCGCAACGCCGACGCGCTCGACCAACTGGTCGCCGAGATCCGCGCGGGCGGCGGCCAGGCCTACGCTTTCACCTGCGACATCACCGACTCCACCTCCGTCGAACACACCGTCAAAGACATCCTGGGCCGCTTCGGACATGTCGACTACCTGGTCAACAACGCCGGCCGGTCGATTCGCCGCTCGGTGGTCAACTCCACCGACCGCTTGCACGACTACGAACGGGTGATGGCCGTCAACTATTTCGGCGCGGTCCGGATGGTGCTGGCGCTGTTGCCACACTGGCGCGAACGACGTTTCGGGCATGTCGTCAACGTTTCCAGCGCCGGGGTGCAGGCTCGCAACCCCAAGTACAGCTCGTATCTGCCCAGCAAGGCGGCGCTGGACGCGTTCGCCGACGTGGTCGCCTCCGAGACGCTGTCCGACCACGTCACCTTCACCAACATCCACATGCCTCTGGTAGCCACCCCGATGATCGTGCCGTCGCGACGGCTCAACCCGACGCCCGCGATCAGTGCCGAGCACGCGGCCGCCATGGTGGTGCGCGGACTCGTCGAGAAGCCGGCGCGAATCGATACCCCGCTGGGCACGCTCGCCGAAGTCGGCAACTACGTCGCACCGAAACTGTCCCGGCGGATTCTGCATCAGCTCTATCTGGGCTACCCGGATTCTGCTGCAGCACGAGGAATCTCGCCGCTCAATGACGCTCAGGAGCACCGGCCGGTGCGCCGCCCCAAGCGGCCGGCCCTAGCCGTGACGGGCATGCGGATCCCCAGACCCGTCAAACGGCTCGTTCGGTTGGCACCCGGCGTGCACTGGTAAGCGGACTCCCGATTCCGGCCCGGCCGCGGCGTATCGTTGCCGCGGTGAACCCCGTGTTCGTCGACGCCGACACCGGCATCGACGACGCGCTGGCGTTGATATATCTGTTGGCCAGCACCGACGCCGATCTGGTGGGCATCGCATCGACGGGTGGAAACACCTCGGTCGATCAAGTGTGCACGAACAACCTCGGTGTGCTCGAACTGTGCCGGGCCGGTGACATACCGGTGGCAAGAGGCGCCGACCAACCACTAACCGGGCAGTGGCCGCATCGGGCAAACACGCACGGCCCCAAAGGTTTAGGGTATGCCGAGCTACCCCCGACCAACCGGGAGCTGGCCACCTATGACGCCGCGGCGGCTTGGGTGCGAATGGCACACGCCTATCGCGGAAAACTGACCGGACTGGTCACCGGACCGCTGACCAACCTGGCGCGAGCGCTGCGCGCCGAACCCGCATTGCCGGCGATGCTGAGCCGGCTGGTGATCATGGGCGGGATGTTCGACGCGGACGGCAACGATGTCGGGGCCGACTGGAACATCAGGGTGGACCCGGAGGCCGCCAGCGAGGTGTTCGCGGCCTGGACAGGGCAACAACGACTTCCAATCGTGTGCAGCTTGAACCTGACCCGCAAGGTTGCGATGACACCGGACATCCTCGCCAGGCTGACCTGCGCCGCCGGCCCGTCCGCGTTGACCCGGGTGATCCAGGACGCGATGCGGTTCTACTTCGAGTCCCACCGGGACCGCGGATTTGGATATCTGGCGTATCTGCACGATCCGCTGGCGGCCGCGATTGCACTCGACCCGCAGCTGGTGACGACCCAGGTGGCGACGGTGGACGTGGTGTTGGCGGATATTCCGACGCGCGGCATGACGGTTGCCGACCGGTCGGGGAAGCACCCTCCCAACGCGCGGATCGGGGTCAGCGTCGACCCGGCCGTATTCTTCGAGAGGTTCATCCAACGAGTCGCAGCGTTCGCGCGCCGAGCGTGAACTGGCTGCGAGACTACGGCCGGATTTTCACACCGGCGTCACGCTGGACACGGTTAAGACTGGTCTGCGGTGTCACTCGTAACTCCCTTCGAGGTACCACCGCCGCTGCCGATAGCACAGCAGTAGCGCGCGCTCGTCCCCCAGCAGCACCTGGGCGCGGGCGGTGCGGCCTTTACCGAGATCGGGGTCCCACCACCGTTCGTCGACTGGCCAAGGTCCGGCCCACCAGTGCAGCCGGTCATCACGGCCGCCGACGACCAGTCTCGCGGGGGCAGTGGAGAACATCCCCCGGCTGGTTACCCGTACCGGATTTCCTTGGACATCAAGCAATTCCACCGGGTCGTCGAGCAATACCGCCGGCGAGGGCGCGGGTAACTGCCCTGGCCAGGGCTGCCCCGGATCGGCCTGCGGCACCGGCTCATCGCCCAGCGCGGTCAACGTGATGCGCTCGGTCGGCCCGCGACCGCCGGACAGCACCGGCACCTGAACCGCCTCCGGACCGAGCAGGCCTTGCGCCCGTACCAGCGCGCGACGGGCCCGAAGCCTGTCCTCTTCGCCCAAACCACCCCACAACGGCAACTGCAGCGCTTCAGCGGACACCACTTCGAGCGCCTGCAGACGCAACTGCGTCACTGGCGCGGTGGGCCGGTCCCTGGCGTTGCGACTGCTCAGCCATCCGTCCAGCTGCCAGCGCACCCGGTCCGCGGTGGCCTCCTCGGTCAACGGCTCGGCACACCGCCACACCCGGGTGCGCTCTTCACCGCTGTCGGTGACGGCGTGAATGGCCAGCCGGGTGCACCCCACTCCGGCGGCCAGCAACGCCTGGTGCAGCTCACTGGCCAGCGCCCGGCCGGCGAATGCCGCGGCGTCGACCCGATCGATCGGCGGATCGCAGCGCAGCACCGCCCCGAGTTCCGGCGGTGGTTCGCACCCGGAGGGAAGGCGTTCGGGCTCGCCGCGGGCGAACCGGTGTGCGGCCACCGCGTCAGCGCCGAACCGGGAAGCGACGTCGGTGCGGGAGAGCGCGGCAAATTGTCCGACGGTACGAATCCCCATCCGCCACAACAAATCCGTCAGTTCGTCACGCCCGGGTCCGGACAGGCTCGGCTCGGCGGCGAGCTGACGGACCGAAAGGGCCGACAGAAACCGTGCATCGTGTCCCGGTTCCACCACACGCCCGGCCCGCGCGGCGAAGACCGCGGTGGACAACCGATCGGCAATCCCGACCTGGCACTCGGCGCCGGCGGCGGCCACCGCGTCGATCAACCGCTCGGCCGCCTGCTGCTCAGAACCGAAGAATCGCGCCGCTCCTCGCACCGGCAGCACCAGGAGCCCGGGACGCAGCACCTCGGCGCGGGGCACCAGATCGTCTACCGCCGCGACCACCCCTTCGAAGAAGCGAGCATCACGGTCGGCGTCGGCGGTCGCGATGTGCAGTTGCGGGCAACGGGCCGCCGCCTCCCGGCGCCGCAGCCCGCGCCGCACTCCAACCGCACGTGCTGTCGACGAGCAGGCAATCACCCGGTTTGCCAAAGTAACCGCGACCGGCGCCGTCACGGGCTGATCCGCGGCGGCCGCGGCCGCGACGGCGGGCCAGTCCATGCACCAGATCGCCAACACTCGGGAAGGGGGCCCTGAATTCACCCGAACTCACCCCGTTCGCACCCGGCCGATCGATCGTCCCGCACATATCCCGCTGACCTGTAACCGCACGGCGCTGATGCGCCCGAATCCCGGTGTCGGCGCGCCCCGGTTACCCACCGTGATCTCATAGCCGCAAACCCGGGCCTCCAACCGCGTCGGTGCCCCCTCCCAGTCACCGTCGGTGACTAGCAGGGTGCAACCTCTATGACGGGCCCGGGCCACCACCGCCCGCGCCCGTGTCCGTGACACCCGCTGGCCATCAAGGCCGAGCACCACCAGGTCCATGCCATCGACGAGCACCGCCGCCACCTCCACCGGATCCGTTCCGGGATCCGGGATGACCGCGAGCCGGCTCAGATCGGCCCCTATCTCCACGGCGGCGAGCAGTCCGATATCCGGCTGGCCGACAATGGCGGCGTTGCCACCGGCCGCCGTCACCGCGGCCACCATGTTCAGCAGCAGTGACCGGGCCCCGGACAGCACCGCTACCGTGCCCCGGGGCAGGGCCACCCCAGCCACCCCAGCCGGAATCGCCAGCGGGTCAGCGGAAGGCTCGACGGCTTTCCCAGCCGGCTTCCCGGACAACACGGCGATCTGCCGACGCAGCGATTCCAGCTGTTCAGCGCGGTTTTCGTGCCGCCGATCGGAGGCCAAAGCCGTGGTCATGACAGGCCTCCTACCGACTTTCCAACCGAGCATTTTCGAAAGTATGTTCGATAGAGTCGAGTAAACACCGGGGCCACGAACCCCGTCAAGACAGCCCTCAAACGCCCATGAGACGCTGCATTGTGCGGTCCCGAAGAACCCTCTCAGCGCTGGCGGCGCTCTTGGTGGCGTGCGGCGGCTCGTCTTCCTGGGTGGCGCCGGCCCCGCCAGAGGCGAGGAACCAGCATGCCGGCCGGCGGAGATATTCGCCACCAACAACACCGCCGTCAGCACCGATCCCGACTCCAGCCAATCGCACGACCAGTTGCAGCTGTTCGAGATGCAAGCTGCCGCCACGATCGCGCAAAACGGTGCGGCGATGACGGGATCGAGACTGGTCAATGGGGTGCTGTGGTCAGACGAGCTGCACCAGAACACCTACGAACGCTCGCGCGAATTCCACGTGTGCGTTGTCGATGCACCCACGTTGCACAACGTCGCCGAGGCGCTGCGCAACCAATTCGACCAGGGATCTGTGCTGACCTTCGAATACCTACCGCAAGGTGCGCCCGCGGCGGCGAATGCCTTCACCATTGACGTGCCGGACATCGATGCCCCGCGCTTGGGCCAGGCGCTGATGGCAGATGCGGTTGCCCGGGACCGACTGCTGGGCGGATCGATCAGCACTGACGACCACACCCTGATCCTGGTCGCCGGCAACGATGATGTGGATATCGCACGTCGGCTCGTCAACGAGGCCGGGGGCTGCTGGCGCGCCGCGACCATCACCTACGGCAGGCGCGAACTCGTCGAGACTTAAACCACCGCGACTCGCGCCGGCGCGTCTTCGCAACCGGTTAAGTGTCGCGGCACTCTTATTCCCACTCTTATTCCCACTCGATGGTGCCCGGCGGCTTGCTGGTGACATCCAGCACCACGCGGTTGACCTCGGGCACCTCGTTGGTGATGCGGGTCGAGATGCGCTCGAGCACCTCGAAGGGCACCCGGGTCCAGTCAGCGGTCATGGCGTCCTCGCTGGACACCGGCCGCAGCACGATCGGATGCCCGTAGGTGCGGTTGTCGCCCTGCACTCCGACCGAGCGGACATCGGCCAGCAGCACCACCGGACACTGCCAGATCTGGTTGTCCAGGCCCGCCGCGGTCAACTCCTCGCGCGCGATCGAGTCGGCGCGACGCAGCGTGTCCAGCCGCTGCCCGGTGACCTCCCCGACGATCCGGATGCCCAAGCCCGGCCCCGGAAAAGGTTGGCGCGCAACGATCTCCTCCGGCAGACCCAACTCCCGCCCGACCGCGCGCACCTCGTCCTTGAACAGCAGCCGCAACGGCTCGACCAGGGTGAACTTCAGATCGTCGGGCAGACCGCCGACATTGTGGTGGCTCTTGATGTTGGCGGTGCCGCTGCCTCCGCCGGATTCCACCACGTCCGGATACAGCGTGCCCTGCACCAGAAACTCGATGTCGCGGCCATCCAGCACATCGCGCACCGCGCCCTCGAACGCCCGGATGAACTGGCGACCGATGATCTTGCGCTTGCCCTCGGGGTCGGTCACACCCGACAGGGCCGCCAGGAAGGTGTCGGCCACGTCGACGGTGACCAGATTGGCCTTGGTCGCGGCCACGAAGTCGCGCTCCACCTGCGCACGCTCGCCGGCACGCAACAACCCGTGATCGACGAAGACACAGGTCAACCGGTCACCGATGGCGCGTTGCACCAGCGCCGCGGCCACCGCGGAATCCACCCCACCGGACAGTCCGCAGATGGCGTGGCCATCGCCGATCTGCGTGCGTACCTGCTCGATCAGCGCATTGGCGATATTGGCGGGGGTCCACCGGGCGCCGATCCCGGCGAAGTCATGCAGAAACCGGCCGAGGATCTGTTGCCCGTGCGGGGTGTGCATCACCTCCGGGTGATATTGCACCCCGGCCAGGCGTCGCTCCCGGTTCTCGAAGGCGGCCACCGCGGCACCGGCGCTGCTGGCCACGACCTCGAATCCGTCCGGGGCCGCGGTGACCGCGTCACCGTGGCTCATCCAGACCGGCTGGATGTCGGGCAAGTCTGAATGCAAGTCGCCGCCAAGGACTTTCAGCTCCGTCCGGCCGTACTCGCTGGTCCCGGTATGAGCGACCGTTCCGCCGAGCGCCTGTGCCATCACCTGGAAGCCATAGCAGATACCGAACACTGGCAGACCCAGGTCGAACAGCGCCGGATCAAGCTGCGGAGCGCCCGGCGCATACACGCTGGCCGGCCCCCCGGAAAGCACCAGCGCCAGCGGGTCACGGGCCTTGATCTCCTCGATCGAGGTGGTGTGCGGGATCACCTCCGAGAACACCCGCGCTTCCCGGACCCGGCGGGCGATCAATTGCGCATACTGCGCACCGAAATCCACCACCAACACCGGCCGGCCCACCGGTCCAGCCACATCGAGGTCAACGGGTTCTGCCACGGGCAATCAGTCTAGAGGCTGAGCACCAGCGGGTTCGCCGACCGGTGCTGCCTCACCCGCCGGCACCGATTCCCGACACTAGGACCGGCCGTCGGCGCCCCTGGCTCGCGGCGAATTCCCCGACAACGAAAACGCGGTGCACAGCGCGTCGATGGCGCCGGGGTCGCCATCGAAGTCGATCCGCCCCAGGGCCGCTTTTCGGGTGGCTTCGTCAGCCCCCAAACGGGCCGTGACAAGGTCTAGCGCAGCGGCGCTGATCGTCACCGTCGGGGCCCCGCGGGCGGGCCCGAGGCGACCGCGCTCCACCGCGAACTCGAAACGGCGCCCGTCGATCTCGGCACGGTAGGTCGCAGCCAACCCCGGGGCGCGGGCCGGGTCGAAGCCCAGCAGGATTCCGGCGAGGAAGCCGTTCAACGGCGAAACCACGCTCGAGTCGTCGATCGGATCAATGAGGTCCAGGCCGAACCACGCGAGGGTCTGCAAGACCGGCAACACCCGCCGCCAGCCGCCGTCGCTGAGGGTGTAGACGGTCCGCCCGATCGGCGGGGGCAATTCGGTTCGGTCGACGAGCCCGCGCTCTTGGAGCTCGGCGAGTCGCTGCGCCAGCAAGTTGGTGGCAATGCCGGCCAACTCGGCGCGCAGGTCGCCGTAGCGGCGGGGCCCGCCGACCAACTCGCGCAGGATCAGCAAGGTCCACCGCTCCCCGAAGATGTCGAGCCCGCGAGCGATGGGGCAGTTCTGGTTGTAGTTGCGGGCAGACACTGCGTCACGGTACCACCGTAGACACTTTATTCAAATTTCTACTTGATTTATTTGTCTATCAGCTTTAGCGTCTTGTCCATGCGTATTCAGCCCGTCTTCCGGGATCACCCGATCCTCGCGCTTGCCGTTATCTGCCTATCCGTCTTCGTGATCAGCGTGGACGCCACCATCGTCAACGTCGCCCTGCCCACGCTGTCGCGCGAACTGGGGGCAGATACCGCACAACTGCAGTGGATCGTCGACGCGTACACCCTGGTCATGTCGGGACTGCTGCTGTCGGCCGGCAGCCTTAGCGACCGCTACGGCAGGCGAGGCTGGCTCAGCGCCGGCCTCATCTTGTTCGCGCTCACTTCCGCCCTTGCCGCACAGGTGAATTCGGCGGATACGTTGGTTGCGGCGCGCGCCGCCATGGGCGTCGGAGCCGCGGTCATCTTTCCGACCACGCTGGGATTGATCACCAACATCTTCACCGACCCGGTTCCGCGCGCCAAGGCGATCGGGCTGTGGACGGCCATGGTGGGCGTCGGGGTCGCCGTCGGACCGATCACCGGCGGCTGGCTGCTCGAACACTTCTCCTGGGGCTCGATCTTTTTGGTGAACGTTCCGATTGCGGTCGCAGCCATGGCCGGCGCCATCCTGTTCGTACCGACCTCCCGCGACCCGGCGGCACCCCGCGTCGACGTTCCCGGCCTGATGCTGTCCGCGGTCGGCATCACGGCGCTGGTCTACACCATCATCGAAGCGCCCAACTGGGGATGGACCAGCACCCGCGCCAGCGGCGGCTTCATCGCGGCGGCAATCGTTCTGGTGGGATTCGCGCTGTGGGAGCGGCGCAGCAGCAATCCGATGTTGGACGTATCGGTGTTCGCCAACCGCCGGTTCTCCGGTGGCAGCCTGGCGGTGACCGCGGGCTTTTTGACGCTGTTCGGGTTCATCTTCGTCATCACCCAGTACTTCCAATTCATCAAGGACTACACGGCATTGCAGACCGGGGTGCGGTTGCTACCGGTCGCCCTCTCGATTGCACTGGCCGCCATCCTGGGACCCCGCCTGGTGGAACGGGTGGGCACCACCGCCGTGGTCGCCGCCGGCTTGGCGGTGTTCGCCGCCGCGCTGGCGTGGGCGTCCACGGCCGATGCGACAACCCCGTATACCCAGATCGCACTGCAGATGCTGCTGCTGGGCGGTGGCCTGGGCCTCACCACCGCGCCGGCCACCGAGGCGATCATGGGATCGTTGCCGGCCGACAGGGCCGGAGTCGGCTCGGCGGTCAACGACACCACCCGCGAACTCGGCGGCACCCTCGGCGTCGCCATCGCGGGCAGCGTCTTCGCATCCGTCTACTCCGGCCAGCTCGGCTCGGCGTCGGCCTTGGCCACCCTCCCGTCCGACGTGCGTTCGGCCATGAAAGGTTCGATGGCGGTGGCGCACAAGGTGATCGACCAGTTGCCGGCCGGACCGGCCGCCGGGGTACGCGACGCCGTCAATCATGCGTTCCTGGACGGCCTGCAGGTCGCAACCCTGGTTTGCGCCGGCATCGCACTGGCAGCGGCGATCGTTGTCGGCTGGCTACTGCCGGCCCGGGCCGGGCAACCGACACCAGCACAGACCGAGCCGGCACTCGCGCAGGTCTAACCGGCCGGGCCGGCCCGCAGGCACAACCACGCCGCGTCGGCAAGGATCGCCGCGTCAGCGGCATTCGGGGGGGCGGCGAGGTTGCCGAGCAACCAGGCCCGCACCAACTCCTGGGCCGGTCCCAGCCAGAGCGCCTGGCTGTGCGCCGGGCTCAGGGGGCGTAGCGCCCCGTAGTGAGCGTGCGGGCGCCACCACGTCTGCACGGCGGTCGCGAAGCGCTCGTTGTGCGACCTCAGCTCGTCGACGGCCGCGCGGTGCACGGCGGGCTCGGTCATCGTGATGAGAAATCGCGCCATCTCCGGGTGCTCGGTGCACCAGCTCAGGTGCATGCCGACAATCCCGCGCACCGCCGACTCCGCATCCGGGTAGCGCGCCAGATCCTTGAGCAACGCCTGCTGGTAACGCGTTACGCAGTCGACGTAGACGGCCGCCGCCAGCACTTCCTTGCTCGGGAAATGGTGGAAAAAACTGCCATTGCTGACACCGGCATCGCGCTGGATCTGCCGCAGTGCGGTGGCGTCGATGCCTTGGCTGAGAAACCGATTCAGCGCGGCCTCGATGATCGCCGCGCGCCGATCACCGCCGGCACGGGTGGTTGTCCGGGTGGCGGCCATGCTGCTAGCAGTAACACTCTAGAAAACTAGAGAATTACTCTAGGAGTGCCCATGCACCGAGAACAGGCCATCGAGCTGGCCGAGCGGCTCCTGCAAGCCTGGAACACCCAGGAAGTGGACCGCGTCGTCGGCTGCTACACCGCCGACGTTCGCTATCGCGACCCGAACACCCGCGGCTTCGTGGAGGGGCCTGAGGCCCTGCGCCACTACTTGACGAAGCTTTTCGACCGCTGGCGGATGCACTGGACCTTGCGAGAGGCCTATCCCCTGCGCCACGAGGACGGCGCCGCGGTGCTCTGGCGGGCCAGCTTTCGGTTCATCGGTCGTGATACCGAGGTCGAGATCGACGGCATGGATCTGGCTTTGACGCACGGCGATCGACTGAGCCGCAATGACGTCTACTTCGATCGCACGCCATTGCAGCGCCTGGCCGCCCTCGCCGCCTGACCCCACCAGACAACGCATTTCCGGGCTTTTCCGGATCGTTGCACCAGTGACCTGCGCGAGCGCCCGAAGCCGACGCGACGCACCTGCACGTAGCGGCCGCGTTTGGTACACCGGTGGGCAGTAACCCTGCGCGGTACCCGAGCGGGCATGGTGAACTGGTAGCGCCCGAACAACCCGGAAGCGAGGTCCCCCGTGCTGGGTCTCCCAGAGAAGGTCCGCGCCTGTCTGTTTGACCTGGACGGTGTGCTCACCGACACCGCCAGCGTCCATACCAAGGCCTGGAAAGCCATGTTCGACGCATACCTCTCCGAGCGTGCCGAGCGCACGGGCGGGCAGTTCGTCCCCTTCGACCCAGCCGCCGACTACCGGCAGTATGTGGACGGCAAGAAGCGAGAAGACGGGGTGCGCTCCTTTCTGAGCAGCCGGGGTATCCAGCTTCCCGACGGCAGTCCCGATGATCCCGGCGACCTCGAAACGGTGTACGGCCTGGGCAACCGCAAAAATGACATGTTCCAAAAGGTGCTGAAGAAGGACGGCGTGGACGTGTTCGAGGGTTCCCGGCGCTATCTCGAGGCAGTCTCGGCCGCGGGCCTGAGCATCGCCGTGGTGTCGTCGAGCGCCAATACCCGCGACGTGCTCGAGATCACCGGCCTGAGCCGGTTCATCCAACAGCGGGTGGACGGCGTGAGGCTGCGCGAGGAACACATCGCGGGCAAGCCGGCTCCCGACTCCTACCTGCGGGGAGCGCAGCTGCTCGACACCGCCCCGGATGCGGCGGCGGTGTTTGAGGACGCAATTTCGGGCGTGCAGGCCGGTCGAGCCGGTAACTTCGGCTACGTGGTGGGTGTTGACCGAGTGGGCCAGGCCGAAGATTTGCGGCGCAACGGCGCCGACGTCGTAATAACCGATCTCGCCGAACTGCTGCAATCATGATCAGCGAAGAAGCCTTTCCCGTCGAACCATGGCAGGTTCGCGAGACGCGGCTGGACTTGAATCTGCTGGCCCAGTCCGAGTCGATCTTCGCCCTGTCCAACGGGCATATCGGCTTGCGCGGCAACCTCGACGAGGGTGAGCCCTACGGCCTGCCGGGCACCTACCTGAACTCGTTTTTCGAGATCCGCCCGCTGCCCTATGCCGAAGCCGGGTACGGCTACCCGGAGGCCGGCCAGACCGTCGTCGACGTCACCAACGGCAAGATCCTGCGACTGCTGGTCGACGACGAACCCTTCGACGTGCGCTATGGCGAATTGCTCTCCCATGAGCGCGTTCTCGATCTGCGTGCCGGGACACTGACCCGCAGCACCCACTGGCGCTCGCCGGCGGACAAGCAGGTCAAGGTCGTATCGACCCGGCTGGTATCGCTGTCGCATCGCAGCGTCGCGGCCATCGAGTACACCGTGGAGGCCGTCGACGATTTCGCCCGGATAACCGTGCAGTCCGAACTGGTCACCAACGAGGACCAGCCGGAAACCTCGGATGACCCGCGCGTGTCGGCAATCCTGGAGCACCCGCTGCAGGCCGTCGACCACGAGAACACCGAGTGCGGAGCGCTGCTGATGCACCGCACCCGCAGCAGTGCCTTGATGATGGCCGCCGCGATGGACCACGAGGTCGAGGTGCCCGGGCGGGTCGAGATCACCACCGACGCACGTCCCGACCTGGCCCGCACCACGGTGATCTGCGGACTACGGCCCGGACAGAAACTGCGCATCGTCAAGTACCTGGCGTATGGCTGGTCGAGTTTGCGTTCGCGCCCCGCGCTGCGCGACCAGGTCGCCGGGGCACTGCACGGTGCCCGCTACAGCGGTTGGCAGGGACTGATCGACACGCAGCGCTCCTACCTCGACGAATTCTGGGACAGCGCGGACGTCGAGGTGGAGGGCGACCCGGAGTGCCAGCAAGCGGTACGGTTCGGGCTTTTCCACCTGCTGCAGGCCAGCGCCCGCGCCGAGCGCCGGGCGATCCCGAGCAAGGGGCTCACCGGAACCGGCTACGACGGCCACGCTTTCTGGGACTCGGAAGGCTTCGTGCTGCCCGTGCTGACCTATACGGCACCACACGCGGTGGCCGACGCATTGCGGTGGCGGGCCTCGACGTTGGACCTCGCCAAGGAGCGCGCGGCCGAGCTCGGTCTGGACGGGGCGAGCTTTCCCTGGCGCACCATCCGCGGGGAGGAATGCTCTGCCTACTGGCCGGCCGGAACGGCCGCCTGGCACATCAACGCCGACATCGCCATGGCATTCGAGCGGTACCGCACCGTCACCGGCGATCACTCGCTGGAAAAGGATTGTGGCCTAGCGGTTTTGATCGAGACCGCCCGGCTGTGGATCTCGCTCGGGCACCACGACCGCCACGGTATCTGGCACCTGGACGGGGTCACCGGCCCCGATGAGTACACGGCGATCGTTCGAGACAACGTCTTCACGAATCTGATGGCGGCCCACAACCTGATCACCGCGGCCGACGCCTGTCTGCGCCACCCCGAGGCCGCCCAGGACATGGGTGTCACCACCGAAGAGATGGCGGCCTGGCGGGATGCGGCCGACGCGGTGAACATCCCCTACGACGAAGAGCTGGGCGTACACCAGCAGTGTGAGGGGTTCACCACCCTGGCCGAGTGGGACTTCGAAACCAATACGACCTACCCGCTGCTACTGCACGAGGCCTATGTGCGCCTCTACCCCACCCAGGTAATCAAGCAGGCCGACCTGGTGCTGGCAATGCAGTGGCAGAGCCACGCGTTTACCGCGGAACAGAAGGCCCGCAATGTCGACTACTACGAGCGTCGCATGGTGCGCGACTCGTCGCTGTCGGCGTGCACCCAGGCGGTGATGTGTGCCGACGTCGGTCACCTGGAGCTGGCCCACGACTACGCCTACGAGGCGGCCTTGATCGACCTGCGCGATCTGCACCGCAACACCCGTGACGGCCTGCACATGGCGTCGCTGGCCGGGGCCTGGACCGCGCTGGTCGGCGGCTTCGGCCGCCTGCGCGACGACGAGGGCATCCTGTCCATCGATCCGCAACTGCCCGACGGCATTTCGCGATTGCGGTTCCGGCTGCGCTGGCGCGGCTACCGGCTGACCGTCGACGCCAACCACTCCACCGTCACCTTCACCCTGCGCGACGGGCCGGGTGCGGAACTGACCATCCGCCATGCCGGCAAGGATCTCGAGCTCAGCTCGACCAAGCCGACCACCATTTCGGTGCACAAGCACAAGCCGCTATTGCCGCCACCGCCACAGCCGCCGGGCCGTGAGCCGGTGCACCGGCGCAACATGGCTGCCAAGGTGTGGGCGTCAACCGCGACCTGAGGGCTCGATGATGCGCGCGACCTCATCGGTCACCGCCTGCCGCAGATCGGCGTCGGCCAGTTCGTCCAGACCGGTCGCCGAGCGCAGCATGGGTTCGAACAGGCGCCAGCCCAGGCACAGCGCGATGGCATTGGCGACCGCCAGCCGCGCGGTGGTGTCGTCGCCGTGATGGACACGCACCTGGCCGAGTAGCTCGGCGACGTTGGGAAAGCGCGTCTGCAGCTGCTCGGCCGGATATCCGTCGAGCAGGGTGCGCGCCCACACTCTCATCTGCCGATCCAGCGCCCGCTCGAGGTCATCGGCGGGTGTCCCGGCACGCAACAGCTCCGTCAGGTGGGTGCCCAGGTAGTCAAGGACGGCCCCGACCAGTTGTTCTTTTGCGCCGAAGTGGCGAAACACCAACCCGTGGTTGACCTTTGACCGGGCCGCGATATCGCGGATGGACGTCGCCGCCGGGCCCCGCTCGGCGAACAGATCCGCGGCGGCTTCCAGCACCGCCGCGGCTACCTCTTCCCGTCCGGTGGGGGTCTTTCGAGAACGGATTGCCGAACCTGTAGTCACACGACTACACTAGCCGATGTAGTCAACTGACTACACCCTACGTTTGCTTAAGGAACAGCAATGACAGACCTGATAACAGTCAAGAAGCTCGGCAGCCGGATAGGCGCCCAAGTCGATGGGGTGAGCCTGGGAGCCGATCTCGACGCGGCCGCCGTCGACCAGATCCGCGCGGCACTGCTCGAGCACAAGGTGATCTTCTTCCGCAACCAACACCACCTCGATGACCAGCAACAACTCCAGTTCGCCGGGTTGTTGGGCACTCCGATCGGCCACCCGGCCGCGACGGCCGCGCTGCCCGATGCGCCGATCATCACGCCGATCAACTCCGAGTGGGGCAAGGCCAACCGCTGGCACACCGACGTCACCTTCGCCGCGAACTATCCGGCGGCCTCGATCCTGCGCGCGGTCACTCTGCCCAACTACGGCGGGTCGACCCTGTGGGCAAACACCGCGACGGCCTACGCCGAACTACCCGAACCGCTCAAGTGCCTCGTGGAGAACCTGTGGGCACTGCACACCAACCGCTACGACTACGTGGCCAACGAGGCGGTCCAGGCATTGACCGACACCCAACAGGCGTTCCGGCAGGCATTCCAGAAACCCGATTTCCGCACCGAACATCCGGTGGTGCGGGTGCACCCCGAAACGGGCGAACGCACGCTGTTGGCCGGCGACTTCGTCCGCGGTTTCGTCGGTCTGGACAGCCAGGAATCGAGCGCGCTGTTCGAACTGCTGCAACGGCGAATCACCTCGCCAGAGAACACCATCCGCTGGAATTGGGAATCAGGTGACGTGGCCATCTGGGATAACCGGGCAACCCAGCATCGGGCCATCGACGACTACGACGACCAGCATCGGCTGTTGCACCGGGTGACGCTGATGGGCGACGTTCCGGTCGACGTGCACGGGCAGCGCAGCCGAGTGATCAGCGGAGCGCCGCTGGCGCTGGCCGGCTAGCCGCCGGCCTGCGCGCCGCCCGGCGTCAGCCCGCGCTGCTGACCCGGCTGACCGGATCGATGGGCAGCCAGCGCAGCGCGCCGGGCGCGTCGGCGGGCACCACCGGGTGTTCCGGCTGAACCGGGGACAGCCGACTGTAGCCGTCGCCCTGCAGCGGCCGCTCATCGTTTTGGCCCTTGTTGGGCCAGAGCGAGGCGGCACGCTCGGCTTGTGCGGTGATGGACAGCGAGGGGTTGACACCAAGGTTCGCCGAGATCGCGGCACCGTCGACCACGAACATGGTCGGGTAGCCGTAGACGCGGTGATACGGGTCGATGACCCCGCTGTCGGGGTTGTCGCCGATCACCGCACCACCCAGGAAGTGCGCGGTCAGCGGGATGTTGAACAACTCACCCCAGGTACCGCCGGCCACCCCGTCGATCTTCTCGGCAATGCGGCGGGTCACCTGGTTGCCGACCGGGATCCAGGTCGGGTTCGGTTCGCCGTGCCCCTGCTTGCTGGAATACCAGCGGATGCCCAACTTGCCGCGCTTGGTGAACGTGGTGATCGAGTTGTCCAGGTGCTGCATGACCAGCGCGATCACCGTGCGCTCGCTCCACTGCCGGGGGTTGATCAGCCGGAACATCCTGCGCGGACTTTCCCCGGCCTGGTCGAGCAGCTGGCGCCAACGCGCCACGTCGGTGCCGCTGGGACCGGAACCGTCGGTCATCAGCGTCTGCAACAACCCCATCGCGTTGGAGCCCTTGCCGTAGCGGACCGGCTCGACGTGGGTATCCGGCGTCGGGTGAATCGACGACGTGATCGCCACCCCGTGGGTCAGGTCCAGGTCCGGATTCACCTTCAACGTCGCGGCGCCGACGATGGATTCGGAGTTGGTTCGGGTCAGCACGCCCAGCCGCTTGGAGAGCCTGGGCAACTTGCCCTTGTCGCGCATCTTGAACAGCAGATGCTGGGTCCCCCAGGTACCGGCGGCCAAGATCAGGTACGAGGCGGTGAAGGTACGCCGGTCCCGTCGTGCCCAACTGCCGGTGCGAACCGTCCGAACCTCCCACAACCCGTCCGGCCGCTGCTCGAAGCCCTTCACCGTGGTCATCGGAATCACCTCGGCACCAGCCGATTCCGCCAGACCAAGGTAGTTCTTTACCAGGGTGTTCTTGGCGCCATGGCGACAGCCGGTCATGCACTCGCCGCATTCGGTGCAGCCGGTTCGCGCGGGGCCGGCACCGCCGAAGTAGGGGTCGGGCACCGTCTTGCCCGGCGTCTTGGTGCCGTCGGGACCGAAGAACACCCCGACCGGGGTGGGCACCCAGGTGTCACCGAATCCCATCTCGTCGGCGACTTCCTTGACGATGCGGTCCGCGTCGGTGAACGTCGGGTTTTTCACCACGCCCAGCATCCGCTGCGCCTGCTGGTAGTGCGGCATCAGCTCGTCGCGCCAGTCGGTGATGTGTTTCCACTGCTGGTCGTTGAAGAATGGGTCCGGCGGAACGTAGAGCGTGTTGGCATAGTTCAGCGATCCGCCGCCCACCCCCGCGCCGGCCAGGATCATCACGTTTTTCAGCGGGTGGATGCGCTGGATGCCGTAGCAACCCAGCTTGGGCGCCCACAGGAATTTGCGCAGATCCCAGGATGTCTTGGCGAATTCGGCATCACTGAAGCGCCAGCCGGCCTCCAGCACGCCGACCCGGTAGCCTTTCTCCGTCAGGCGCAGCGCACTCACACTGCCCCCGAAACCCGAACCGATAATCAAGACGTCGTAATCCGGCTTCATGGCTGCAGTATGACCTTCTTTACATTCGATCCGCTACGGGGCACCCGATACTTCACTACACGCTATTCGCACGCCGGTGCGGCCGCGCCTAGTTGAAGAAACCCGACTGGTCATCGCCGGTGTTGAAACCGCCCGAGCTGTTGGTGCCCGAGTTCGAGATGCCCGAACTCAACGCACCCGAGTTGGCGATGCCGAAGGTGGCGTTGCCCGAGTTGGCGATTCCCGCGTTGCCAAAGCCCGTGTTGAACAGGCCCACCTGGTAGTCGCCCACGTTGTTGATTCCCGAGGTAAAACCGAAGGTTGTGGCGACGTTCATAAAGCCCGAGGTGGCGTCCCCCGAGTTATTGAAGCCCGAGACGCCCGCGCCGGTGTTACCGAAACCCGAGATCGAACCCGGTTGGGTATCGGGACTGCCGATGCCCGTGTTCACGCTGCCCGCGTTGAACAGACCCGTATTGGTGGAGCCGGAGTTGAAAAAGCCGGTGTTCACGTAGCCGGAATTGAAGCTGCCGGTGTTTCCGCCGTTGGGGCCATTGTCGCCGCCAGAGTTGAAGCTGCCGGTGTTCTCGGTGCCCGAGTTCCCGAAGCCCAGGTTGCCGCCACCGCCGTTGCCGACGCCGACGTTGCCGACGCCGACGTTGGCGGCACCCCCATTACCAAACCCGAGGTTGAAGTTGCCCCCGTTACCGAAGCCGGTGTTGACCCGGCCGGCATTCCAAAAGCCCGTGTTGGTGTCACCCGCGTTCGCGAAACCGAAGTTCCGATCCCCGGAGTTGAAGAAACCCACGTTGTTGCTGCCCGAGTTGAAGAACCCCACGTTGTTGTCACCGGAGTTGCCCAAGCCGATGTTTCCGATGCCGCCGTTGAGTCCGGCGAAGTTGATGCCCACCTGGTTGTTTCCGGTCAGGCCGAAGCCGATGTTGTTGTCGCCGTTGTTCCCGAAGCCCAGATTGTTGCTGCCGAGGTTGCCAAAGCCCACGTTGGAAAAGCCGTTGTTACCGCTACCCAGGTTGGTGTCACCAAGATTTCCGTTGCCGAAGTTGGCGTTGCCAAGGTTGCCGCTGCCCAGGTTGGCATCGCCGACGCGGTTTCCGAAGCCGAAGTTTCCCTGGCCGAGAAAGTTTCCGAAGCCCACGTTTGCGTTGCCTAGATTTCCGCTGCCCCAGTTCAGATTCCCGCGGTTACCGTTGCCGAAGTTGGTGTTGCCGGTGTTACCGCTACCCAGGTTGAAGAAGCCGTTGTTCCCGCTACCCAGGTTGGCATTTCCGGTGTTTCCGCCGCCCAGATTGAGGTTGCCGGCGTTTCCACCGCCCAGGTTGAAGTCGCCGATGTTGCCGATGCTCAGGTTTCCCACGCCGGTGTTGCCAATGCTCAAACCCGGGATGACCGACGCGGCCGGGCCGGCCAGCCCCTGCAGCGCCTGCTGCCACGACGCCAATCCCGACGCCGCGGCGGATGCCCCGCCGTGATAGCCCAGCATCGCGGCGACGTCGGCGGCCCACATCTGCTCATAGCTGCCCTCGGCCGCCGCGATCGCCGGGGCGTTCTGCCCGAACAAGTTCGTCAGCACCAGCTGCACCAGCGCATTTCGATTCGCCGCAACCGCCAACGGATGGATCATGGCCGCCCGCGCGGCCTCAAACGCGCTGACCACCTCTTTGGCCTGAAGCGCTGCCTCACCAGCCCGCACCGCCGCAGCATTGAGCCAGCTCACATAGGGCGCGGCAGCGGCCGACATCGCCGCTGCCGCCGCCCCTTGCCACGACGAACCCACCAGCCCCGACGTCACCGAGCCAAACGATTCGGCGGCCGATCCCAACTCGACCGCCAGCCCATCCCAGGCCATGGCCGCGCTCAACATCGGCCCCGACCCGGCACCAGCAAACATCCGCGCCGAATTGATCTCGGGGGGCAACATCGGAAAGTTCATTTCAGCAGTCCCTTCCCGGAACCGAGCCGTCGGCGCACGAGCTTGTTTGCTGGCCGCAGCCCATTGCGCTAACTGCGGACCATACTCGGATACCAGCCCAATGTTGGTGGTTTGCGCGGACCATCGGTGACGAGACCGATCGGCGAGTGCGTCCGGGCGCTCCAGCCGATGCGGGTGGCGTCAGCCGCCGACTGCCAAACCGACCTTCTGGAACTCTTTGAGATCGCAGTAACCGGCCTTGGCCATCGATCGGCGCAACCCGCCGACCAGGTTGAGGGTGCCGAACGGGTCGTCGGAGGGCCCATTGAGGACCCGCTCCAGCGACGGCCGCTCGCCCATCGCGATCTGCAGCAATGCCCCGCGCGGCAATGACGGGTGCGCGGCGGCGGCCGGCCAGAACCAGCCCTCGCCGAGCGCCTCGGCGGACTCGGCCAGCGGCGTACCCAGCACCACCGCATCGGCGCCACAGGCGATTGCCTTGGCCAGCTCGCCGGAGGTGTGGATGTCGCCATCGGCGAGCACGTGCACGTAGCGGCCGCCGGTCTCATCGAGGTATTCGCGCCGTGCGGCGGCGGCGTCGGCGATCGCGGTGGCCATCGGCACACTGATGCCGAGCACCTCGTCGCTGCTGGTCATCCCCTCGGTGGACCCATAGCCGACGATGACCCCGGCGGCCCCGGTCCGCATCAGGTGCAGGGCCGTGCGGTGGTCCAGGACGCCACCGGCAACCACCGGGATGTCGAGCTCGGAAATGAAGGTCTTCAGGTTCAGCGGTTCGCCATCGCTGGAAACATGCTCGGCCGAGACGATGGCGCCCTGGATGACCAGCAGGTCGATGCCGGCCTGCACCAGCACCGGCGTGAGCGCCTGAGCATTCTGCGGGCTGACCCGCACCGCGGTGGTCACACCGGCTTCGCGAATCCGTGCCACCGCCGCACCCAGCAGTCCGGGGTCCAGCGGTGCCGCGTGCAGCTCCTGCAGCAGCCGGATCGCCGCCGTCGGCTCGGGTTCCTTGCTGGCGGCCTCGACGAGCTGGGTGATCTTGGCCGCAACGTCGGCATGCCGACCGATCAGACCTTCCCCGTTGAGCACCGCCAGCCCGCCCAGGCGGCCGAGCTCGATGGCGAACTCCGGGGACACCAGGGCGTCGGTCGGGTGCGCCACCACCGGAATTTCGAACCGGTATGCGTCGAGCTGCCAGGCCGTGGAGACGTCCTTGGACGAGCGCGTCCGGCGCGACGGGACGATGCTGATCTCGCTGAGTTCATAGGTGCGACGGGCGGTGCGGCCCATGCCGATTTCAACCATCATCTGCCGTCAGCGTGCGTAGTAGTTGGGCGCTTCGACGGTCATGGCGACGTCGTGCGGATGGCCCTCTTTGAGGCCAGCGGGCGTGATACGGACAAACTGCGCCTGTTGCAGCACCTCGATGGTGGGCGAGCCGGTGTAGCCCATCGCGGCGCGCAAACCGCCGGTCAACTGATGGATCACCGAGGCCAGCGGGCCGCGGAACGGCACCCGGCCCTCGATGCCCTCGGGTACCAACTTGTCCTCGCTCAGGGCATCGTCGGCGAAGTAGCGGTCCTTGGAGTAGGACTTCGCCCCGCCCCGGCCCTGCATGGCACCGAGGGAACCCATACCGCGATAGCTCTTGTATTGCTTGCCGTTGACGAAGATCAGTTCACCGGGCGCCTCGGCGGTACCGGCCAGCAGTGACCCCAGCATGGCCGTCGATGCACCGGCGGCCAGCGCCTTGGCGATGTCACCGGAGTACTGAAGCCCCCCATCGGCGATCACCGGGATGCCCGCCCGCCGGCACACCGCGACCGCTTCCAGGATCGCGGTGATTTGCGGGGCGCCGACACCGGCCACCACCCGGGTGGTGCAGATCGACCCCGGGCCCACGCCAACCTTGACCGCGTCGGCGCCGGCGTCGACCAGGGCCGCGGCCGCCGACCTGGTGGCCACATTGCCGCCGACCACTTCGACCCGCTCACCGACTTCGAGTTTGAGTTTGCTGACCATGTCGAGCACCAGCCTGTTGTGGGCGTGCGCGGTGTCGACGATCAGCACGTCGACCCCGGCGTCCACCAGCATCATGGCGCGGACCCAGGCGTCGCCCCCGACACCGACGGCCGCGCCCACCAGCAGCCGGCCGTCGCTGTCCTTGGTGGCCAGCGGATGTTGCTCGGTCTTGACGAAGTCTTTGACCGTGATCAGCCCGGTCAACCGGCCGCTTCCGTCGACGACCGGCAGTTTCTCGATTTTGTGCCGGCGCAACAGGCCCAGGGCCGCCGACGCACTGACCCCCTCCTGCGCGGTGATCAGCGGGGCCTTGGTCATCACCTCGGCGACTTGCTTGGACTGGTCGACCTCGAAGCGCATGTCCCGGTTGGTGATGATGCCCACCAGCGCACCCGCGTCGTCGACCACCGGCAGGCCAGAAATGCGGAACCGGGCACACAACGCGTCGACCTGGGCCAGGGTGTTGTCCGGCCGGCAGGTCACCGGATCGGTGACCATCCCCGCCTCCGAGCGCTTGACCGTCTCGACCTGGCTGGCCTGCTCGGCCACCGGCAGGTTGCGGTGTAGCACCCCCATGCCGCCGGCCCGGGCCATCGCGATCGCCATCCGGGACTCGGTGACGGTGTCCATCGCAGAGCTGACCAGCGGCACCTTGAGCCGGATCTTCTTGGTGAGCTGACTGGACGTGTCAGCGGTGCTGGGCACCACGTCCGAGGCGGCCGGCAGTAGCAAGACGTCGTCGAAAGTCAGCCCGAGCATCGCCACCTTGTGCGGATCGTCGCCGCCGGTGGGCACCGAGTCGCCGGACAGGTCCCCAACACGGGCATCGCGCATGTAGGGGCTGTCGACCAGGTCGGAACTGTCTTCCAAGTGGGACATGCCACGGGACATCGGTGGGGCCTCCATACGCATGGCGGAGTGAAAGACCCATCCTATCGGCTCCCAGACTGTGACCGAGCCGCAGCTTGGGGTGTGGCGCGAGTCCAAAACAGACCGCAAGGCGCGCCCACGCAATTTCTGGCGCGATGGCTGCCTGCCTGCGTAGGCTAGGGGGGTGCGCGACCACCTCCCGCCGGGTTTGCCGCCCGATCCCTTTGCCGACGACCCCTGCGATCCGTCGGCAGCCCTGGAAGCCGTAGAACCCGGCCAGCCGCTGGATCAGCAAGAGCGGATGGCGGTGGAGGCCGATCTGGCCGATCTCGCGGTGTACGAGGCGTTGTTGGCCCACAAGGGAATCCGTGGACTCGTGGTGTGCTGCGACGAGTGTCAACAGGATCACTATCACGACTGGGACATGCTGCGCGCGAACCTGCTGCAGTTGTTGATCGACGGCACCGTCCGCCCACACGAGCCGGCCTACGACCCCGAGCCGGACGCTTACGTCACCTGGGATTACTGCCGCGGTTACGCCGATGCCTCGCTCAACGAAGCGACATCCGACGCGGACGGGTTCCACCACCGCCACTGAGCGAGTGTTGCAACGGCTGGACGCGAGCCGTATCCGCTACTGAGCGCCCCCGCCAGCCCGTCAGGAAACTGGGCCTGCTGGTGCGGGTTCCACCGGTTCTGGCTGTCCGGACGTTTGAACCACCGGACTTCCCGGGTTGGTCGCGTCGCCGGGTGCTGCCGACTTAGCCGGCCCCGGTGCCGCAACGCCGGCGGCCGCCGGCGAGCCAGGCGCCACCACAGACGTGTCGGCGGGCGTCTCGCCTGAGACAACCGCCGAAACGGGCGGCGTTGGGACCGACGTGGGCGCCGGACTGGTCGCGGTCGCGCCCGCGGGCGGTAGCGATGCCGACGGCTTGGCCCCCGTCGTGGTTGGCGACGCACTGGGCGCCGGTGCCGATTCCGGTGCGCCCGATTCGTTCGGCGGCACGGGCGACACCGTTTCCGGAGCCAGGGGTGTCAGCGAGTTGCCCGGAGGAACCTGCGGTGCGAGCACCCCGGTGGGCCCGGACTCTGGCGGCCCGCCAGCTGGCAGAGTCGCATTCGGATCGCGCTTTTCGACCTTGGTGTTGAGCTGATTCAGCTCGTTTAGCAGGTGCTGTCGGCGGCTGCCGTCGTTGACGGTCTGCAGGGTGCTGCTGACCTCGGCCAGCTGGCTCTCGGCTTGGTCCCATTGCCCCTGCGCGATCATCTGCTCGGCCTTGGCGAGATCGGCCTTGGCGGACAACATGATCTGGTCTTCACTGACCCGCGGCTCGTTGAACAGCATCGCGTGCAGGCCATAGAGCAGGTCGCCGGGACGGGCGTCGGCCACCACGGCGCCAAGCCCGCTCAATGCCAGCAATGTCGCCGCAACCGAGCCGATCGCTGCCCACGCGCGGCGCGACCGGCGGCGTTCGGAAAGCCCCAGGATCAGCGCATCAACGGCCTCATTCTGCGACACCAGCGCGCTGGCCGGCGGCCAGCGCAGGTCGTCGCGCCATTCGCCCATCAGGGCGGCCAGCGCGTCATCGTCGGGATCGTTGAGGCTGAACCGTTCGCGGCCGGCGAGCGCATCGAGAAGCAGATCGGTGCGAGCCACCTCGTCCAACCCCGGCTGGTCGCCGAGAGTAAATCCAGATTCAGGCATAGTCACCCGCCGCGACGATTTCGTCCTTGAGCCGTTGAAGTGCGCGGTGCTGGGCCACCCGGACCGCCCCGGTGGTGCTACCCACAGCGGCCGCGGTTTCCTCGGCGGACAGACCGACAACCACGCGCAAAATCAGAATTTCACGCTGTTTGGCCGGCAGTATCTCGAGCAATTCGTTCATCCGGGTGACCGAATCGGCCTCGATGGCGAGTTGCTCGGGACCGGCATCGGCGGATCGGCGCTCTGGAACCGATTCGGCCGGGTAGGCAAGATCGCGCCCGGCGGCGCGATGCGCGTCGGCAACCTTGTGTGCCGCGATGCCGTACAGAAAGGCCAAGAAGGGGCGCCCTCGGTCCCGATAGCGCGGCAACGCCGTAATGGTGGCCAAACAGACCTCCTGTGCCACATCATCTGCTGAGAGGCCACTGCGCTCGACCGTGCCGACGCGAGCTCGGCAATACCGCACAACGATCGGACGAATGGTCTCCAGCACCTCCCGAAGCGCGTTCCGGTCTCCTGCCACGGCCTCCGCAACCACAGCGTCGAGACGTTCCCCTTCAATTGTCATCGACGGCGATATCTCCAACGTTACGAACCGGACACATCCCGGGCTAACTAACGGGGCTAGCTAACGGATTGACAATAACGGTCGAAAAGCAATTCAAGCGGGACGCCAGGTTCCACCGGCGCGCCACACCTGATCTGCGCAGATATCGCGAATCTCGCGCAACTGACTTACCGGAAGCGTGACGCTTTCGGTATCGATCAGCAAGCAAGCCAGCGCCCAGCGCAGCGGGATCAGCCCCAGCCGTCCGGCATCGTCGAGGGCCGCCTCGCCGATCACGCGCGCTTTATCGATGACGCCGGCGCTGCATAACGCCGCCGCCAGCACCACATCACTTTTGACCCGATGCCTGGCCGACGCACCGCCGCTGGTGCGAGCCAGCTCGACCCCCCGCTCGGCAAGACCCACCGCGGTACGGCCGTCGCCGGAGAACATGGCCAGCTCCGCCCCGACCCAGCAGCGGCGCACCGCCAGCCGGTCGGCCACCTGGGGCGGCAATTGCGCGGCGACGACGACGGTGTCGGCACGACTCAGCAGCGCCGCCGACGCGGCGAAGCGGCCGACACCCAGCGCGTCGGCAGCAAGGCCCACCAGCGCATCGGTTGCGGCCTCGGGATCGGCACCGGCCAGCGCTAGGGCACGACCGTCCCAACGGCGCGCCCGCGTGTGCCACCCCAGCTGGCGCAGAAATGACGCGTGCGTGCTGTGTGCCAGCGAGGACCAGCGATCGGCCGGCACCCGGCGCCGCAGCAGCGCCAGATCGCTATACGCACTGCCGTAGCGGCCCTGGCCGCCGGCGGCGACGGCACGCAGCCACAGCTGACGCGGCGTGATCGCCGCAGGCAGCGGCCAGCGGTCTGGCCTACTTCCGAACGCGGCATCGTCGAGCGTTGACTCGATCGCCGACGCGACGACCGCGAAGTTTCGATCATCGCTCTCGGTGATGCCGGGCCCCACACATGCGCCCATTGATCCTTGAAGTTATCGGAGGTGTTGGCGCCCCGACAATGCCGGCACCCGGGGCGACCGGCGGCGTCCGCGACCTGCGCAACACGACTCACCTGGATGACAAGCGCTCGAGCGAATATGGTAAAGGCACGCGGTACGCCTCGAGTGCCGAACAAGACTGTGATATTCGACCATCCACTCGACGTCAATGGTAAAAAGTTTGTGCTTTCCATGTTACGGCAGTATTACTCACAGCTATCTTCAGAATAATTACAGGTAGCCCACAGTAGGCCAGTGACCTGGGGGAATCGGGATATCTAGGTCGTCTTCTTAGCACGCTTTGTCTTCCACAAATGCGAGGCAGATGAACGCGGAGTTAATTCTCATCCAACGCCCAGGTATTTCACGGGCAACGGTGGCTATTGACGGAAATTCGGCAACGCCCCTAGCGTTTACCTTTGTTCGGGTAGTCATCGTTGACGCCTCTGAAAAGTCAGTGCACAACTCGCGAGTCGCGAACCTAAAACCTCGGGTGTGCCGTGCAGAGAGGGAATCAGCAATGCCACAGCCAGAGCAACTACCTGGGCCCAACGCCGACATCTGGAACTGGCAGTTGCAGGGCCTATGCCGCGGTGTCGACTCATCGATGTTCTTCCACCCCGACGGCGAGCGCGGCCGGGCCCGCATGCAACGCGAACAGCGCGCCAAAGAGATGTGCCGGCGCTGCCCGGTGATCGAAGAGTGCCGCTCCCATGCACTCGATGTGGGCGAGCCCTACGGCGTTTGGGGCGGTTTGTCCGAGTCCGAGCGTGACCTGCTGCTCAAGGGCGGCATCGGACGCACTCGGGGGATCCGCCGCACTGCCTGATCGTCCCGGCTCTCCCCCGGGTTGGCCCGCTATCGCGGCCTGGGCCTACGACGACTGCGTCGCGGGCTCGCGATAGATCGTGCGCCCCTCTTTGATGGTCTCGAGGACCGCGATGTCCTTTAACTTCATCGGATCCACGGTCAGTGGATTGTTGTCCACGATCACCAGATCGGCGAGCTTGCCCACCGTGATCGAACCCTTGGACTGCTCCTCGGAGTACTGATATGCGGCGTTGATGGTGATCGCCTTCAGCGCCTCGAGCGCTGTTACGCGCTGATCCGCCCCAATGACTTCCCCACTGCGCGAGACGCGATTGACCGCCGTCCACAACACGAACATCTGGTCCAGGGGCGTGACGTTGAAGTCGGTGTGGTAGGTCGGACGTAGCCCCATGTCGATGGCGGCCCGCATCGGGCTGAGGAAATGGGCCTGCTCCTTGCCGCGCAGCCGCACGTGGGTGTCGCCGAAGTAGAACGCGTGCTCGGTGAACAGTGAGGGAATCAGGTTGTACTCGACATACTTCGCGAGCTGATCCCGCCGCACGAACTGGGAATGAATCACCGTGGTGTGGCGGTCTTTGGTGGGGTCATCGGCGGCCGCGTACTCATGCGCGGCCAGCAGGACGTCAATCGCCCCATCTCCGTTGGCGTGGATGTTCAGCGGCAAACCGAGGTCGTAAACCCGTTTGAACCACCCGTTGACGGTCTCCTGTGAGAAGGGCAGCTCGCCGGACAAGTTCTTTTCGCCGCCGGGCCCATCGGCCAGGTAGGGGGTGGTGAAGAACGCGGTTCGGCCCTGCGGCGAGCCGTCGAGAGTGATTTTCACGCCGCCGAGCTTGAGCCGGTTGTGGTACGTCCCGAATGTGTCGGCCGGATTTTCCGGCAGTACCTCGTCGAGTTCGAGGATGAACGGGTACGCGATGACGTCAATGAGGTCGGCGCCACCGGCGGCCGCCCGCCGCAGCAAGGCAATGTCGGCCGCGTGGGTCAATCCCTCGTGCGCGGTGGTGATACCGACCGCCGCGTACAGCAGTTGACCGGCAATGCTCCATTGCACCTCTTGCTCCGGCGTGGGCTTGGGCAGCGAAGCGAAAATCGGCAGGAACGCGGTTTCCACGATCAGGCCGTCGGGTTCGGTGGAACCTTCCTTGCGCACGATCACCCCGCCCGGCGGCGTTTCGGTGTCCGCCGAGATGCCAAACTTTTGCATCGCCGCGGAATTGAGCACGGCCCCGTGCAGGGATACGTGCCCGACCAGCACCGGGTTGTTCGGGAAGTCCGCGTCGAGGTCTTCGCGATGCAGTGTGCGTCCATCGGGCATGACCGTCTCGTCATATCCGTAGGCCATGATGATCTCGCCGTCGGCGATGTCGCGCGCGTCCCGGAACTTCTTGAGCTCCGCGACAATCGCCTCGACATCTGCCGCCGGGCCGGCTGGCGGTGCGAACACGTTGACCTGGTTGGCCACCGTCAGTGCATTGATGTAGTGGCTGTGCGGGTCGATGAATCCCGGTAGCAAGGTATTTCCGGCAAGATCGACGCGCCGTGTGTGCGGCCCCAGATGTTCGCGAACCACATCGTCGTGGGCCCCGACCGCAACGATGCGCCCATCCTTGACCGCGACCGCTTCGGCTATTGGCTGCTCATCGTCAACTGTGACGATGTCACCGTTGGTGTAGATGGCATCGGCGTCACCGGTCACGTAGACCCCCTCTTGATTGCCGTCATCCTACTGCGACCTCGAACAACACGCGCAACATCGGTTGCTTCATCTACCCAGCGGTCAAGGCCGACCATGTTGTGGCACAAGGCATTACCCGGCAGACAACCTCGCCCCGAGACGCCACCAACACTCGGGGAAACCGTGCACCCACAACTCTCATTAGAGCTGGCCGTCAACCTGGGTCCGGCCCGGCGCAAAGACGAAAATCCGAGTTGACATCGCGGTGGCGGTCCTAGCATTCCTGGCGAATTGCGATTCCACGGCGGCCTGGTCGCCGCCAGAGCAGCAAACGATACGGGCAGGGGCCGACCATGACGAACTTTGCGATGTTGCCACCCGAGGTCAATTCGTTGCGGATGTTCACCGGTGCGGGATCGGCACCGATGCTCGACGCCGCGACGGCCTGGGACAGCATGGCCTCGGAGCTGGGTGTGGCGGCATCGTCGTTTTCGTCGGTGACCTCCGGATTGGCCGGAGATGCCTGGCAAGGCGCGGCCAGCGCGGCGATGACGGCCGCGGCCAGCTCCTATGCGAAATTGTTGGGCGCGGCCTCGACCCGAGCTGCCGCGGCGGCCACCCAGGCCAAGGCGGTGGCCGGTGTGTTCGAGGACGCGCGCGGCGATGGTCCATCCGTTGGCCGTGGCGGCCAACCGCAGCGCGTTCCTCAAGTTGGTTCAGTCAAATTGGCTGGGGCTCAACGCACCGGCCATCATGGCCACCGAGGGCCACTACGAGCAGATGTGGGCCCAGGACGTGGCCACGATGGCCGGCTACCACGCCGGGGTGTCGTCAGCGGCAGCCGCGTTGCCCGGCGGTCTGCAGCAGCTGCTGAAAACCCTGCCCAACCTGGGCATCGGAAACATCGGCACCGCAAACATCGGCACCGGAAACAGCGGTGTGGGAAACACCCCGATCACACCTGGAATCGCGGGCAACTACAACATCGGCGGCGGAAACAACGGCAACAACAACCTCGGCGCCGGAAACTACGGCAACTTCAACTTCGGCTTCGGCAACAAGGGCGACGGGAACATCGGCTTCGGCAACGGCGGCCCGGCCAACCTGTCGAGACTGAACCCGTTCGCCCTGCAACCGGCGCCGGGCAACAACAACGTCGGCATGGGCAACACCGGCAACAACAACTTCGGCCTGGGCAACCTCGGCGACGGCAACATTGGCGGCGGCAACTACGGCAATAACAACATCGGGCTCGGCCTGCTGGGCAGCAATTTGGTCGGCCTCGGCGGTGCCTACTACGACACGGCCGCCGGCCAGTTCCATTTCGACGGCCTGAACACGGGCAGCGGCAACATCGGCATCGGGAACTCGGGCAACAACAACATCGGCTTCTTCAACTCCGGCGACGGCAACATCGGCGCCTTCAGCTCGGGCACCAACAGCGTTCTGCCGGGTCACCTCAACAGCTTTGGCGTCGGGAACTCCGGCATCGGCAACTTCGCCGTCGGGAACGCGGGCGCGGGAAACTTCGGCGCCGGAAACTCCGGCCTGCTGAACACCGGGGTCGGGAACGCCGGCTCGATTGATACCGGCGCGTTTAATGGGAACAACCTCAACACGGGCTTTTTGAACTCGGGCAAGACAAACACCGGCTTTGGGAACTCCGGCCACGAGAACACCGGCTTTTGGAATTCGGGCGACGTGAACACCGGCGTCGGGGCCACCACCGACAGCGGCCTGGCTACCGCGGGGTTCGGCAACACCGGCGAGGTCGGAATCTCGGGCTTCGGAAACACGGCCACGGGCGGTTTCCGCAGCGGCGACATGTCGGGCTTCTTCAACACCGCCGCGGGCGGCTCCAGCTATACCGGCGTCAGCTCGGGCTTTTTCAATACCGGTCTCACCGACCCCATCGGCCCCTTTGCCAGCGGTGTGCTCAGCGGCTTCAACTCGGGCATTTTCAATACCGGCATCGCCGTGTCGGGTTTATTCAGCCTCAGTCAGCTGGCGCGATGATCGGATTGGCCCGGGCGCCGGACTGCGCCCCCACGCATTGCACCGCGAGCAGATCTTCGAACTTGGCCGTGTCTAGCCGGCGGAACCCATCCGGAGGCGCATCTCCAGCGAGGACTTGGACGACAACCCCGGCCGGTATCGGGACGAACTTCGTCTCCCACCCTGCACAACCCGCCGGCGCGGCCGCGCACGCTCGCATTGTTGCGCACCCTTGCCCGGCGACCGGCTGGAGCACCCTCTCTCGACGAGTCATGTTGTGGCGCGAGGGGTTACCCGGAAATCCGCGGAAGCGCTCGAAGGCCGGGCCGACCCGGCCGGCGCCCCGCGAAGCCTCAGGTGGGCGTCGCATCAAGGGGTGCCATTTGCTCGCCTGTGGGCGCGCGCTCAGCATAATTGACGTGCCAGATCGACCGATCAACCTTGATCGGAATTCTGGCCAAAAGGCCAATATCGAAGAAGACAACGTCGTAGCATTCGTGGCGAATTGCTCGATTGCACGGCGACACAGTCGCTTCCAGAGCAGCAAACGCTACAGGTAGGGGTCTACCATGACGAACTTTGCAATGTTGCCGCCGGAGATCAATTCATCCTTAATGTTCTCCGGTGCCGGATCGGCCCCGATGCTTGATGCGGCCGCGGCCTGGGAGGGCCTGGCCTCCGAGCTCGGCACGGCGGCATCATCGTTCTCATCGGTGACCTCGGGTTTAGTCAGCGACACGTGGCACGGCGCGGCCAAGGCGGCGATGAACGCCGTGGCCACCCCGTACGCGCAGTTATTGAGCGCGGCGTCAACCCAAGCCGCAGGGGCGGTCTCCCAGGCCAAAGCGGTGGCCGGAGCGTTTGAGGTCGCGCGCGCCGCGATGATTCATCCGCTGGAGGTGTTGGCCAACCGCAACGTGTTCGTCCAGCTGATTCGAACCAACTTGTTCGGGCTCAATGCGCCCGCAATCATGGCCGCCGAGGGCCAGTACGAGCAGATGTGGGCCCAGGATGTCGCCGCGATGGTCGGCTACCACGGCGGGGCGTCATCCGCGGCGGCAAGCCTGCCGAGCGGGTTGCAACAGATACTGCAGAGCCTGCCGAACCTGGGGCTGGGCAACAAGGGCAATGCGAACCTCGGTAGCGGCAACACCGGGATCGGCAACATCGGCGTCGGCAACAGCGGCGAGGGAAACAGCGCACTGGTGCCCCCGCAGTCGGGGAACTACAACATCGGCGGCGGAAACAACGGCAACAACAACCTCGGCGCCGGAAACATCGGCAACTTCAACTTTGGCTTCGGCAATAACGGGACCGGTAACTTCGGCTTCGGCAACGCCGGCCCCGCAGACCTCTCCAATCCCAACCTGTTCACCTTCCACGTGACGCCCGGCGAGAACAACATCGGTATCGGTAATACCGGCAACGGCAACTTCGGCCTCGGCAACACCGGAGACGGCAATATCGGCGGCGGCAATACCGGTATTGGCAACATCGGGTTCGGACTCAATGGCAACAATTTGGTCAGTGTCGGGGCAGGGCTCCGGCGTTGTTGATTAGCAGGCTTGTGAGCTGGGTTGATGATCTTTGGTGCCGCGCTATTGGGGCCGGAGTGTAGGCACGGGCTATCTGGAGAACGATCGAGTTGGTTACTGTTCGTCGTTGGTCTGGAGTTGCCCGTGCCTACCGTTTCAGTATTGCCTGTGTCGTCGGTTCCAGAGGTGTTCGACCGCTGGAGTCCTGGTGAGCGCAGCGAGCTCATCGGATCGGAGTTTCTCGATGTGTTGGCCTCGGTGCCAGACCCGAGGGGCCCACGCGGTCGGAGGTATTCGCTGATGGCTTTGTTGGCGATCGCGGTTCTGGCCACTGCCGCGGGGATGCGCGGCTATGCTGGTTTTGCCACATGGGCGGCCACCGCTCCCGATGATGTGTTGGCCCAATTAGGGGTCCGGTTCCGGCGGCCCAGTGAGAAGACCTTCCGCGCTGTTTTGTCTCGGCTAGACCCCGCCGACCTCAACGCCAGGATGGGCAGTTACTTCACTGCACACGTGGCCAGCAGCGACCCCAGTGGATTGGTGCCGATCGCGTTGGACGGCAAGATGCTGCGTGGTGCTTTACGCGCCAAAGCGACAGCCACGCATCTCG
Source organism: Mycobacterium pseudoshottsii JCM 15466 (assembly GCF_003584745.1). NCBI lineage: Bacteria > Bacillati > Actinomycetota > Actinomycetes > Mycobacteriales > Mycobacteriaceae > Mycobacterium > Mycobacterium pseudoshottsii. The sequence continues at coordinate 1,377,903 of NZ_AP018410.1, read as the reverse complement.
TGTCGGTGTTCGCCCACCGTGCCCGATTGGTGCTCGGTCAACTCGCTGTCGCCGAGAAAAGCAATGAAATTCCCTGCGTACGTGCCCTGCTCACGCTGCTGCCGGGTAGCTTGCGGTGGCTGGTCACCGTGGATGCGATGCATACCCAGGTCGTCACCGCGAAGTTGATCTGCGCCACCTTGAAGTCGCACTACCTGATGATCGTCAAGTCCAACCAAGCCAAAATATTTGCGCGTATCACCGCGCTGCCCTGGGCCGAGGTGCCCACAGCCGCTACCGACGACTCCCGCGGCCACGGCCGTGTCGAGACCCGCACCCCGCAAATCATCACCGCTGCACGAGGAATCGGCTTCCCCTACGCAAAACAAATCATCCGGATCACTCGTGAACGCTTGATCACCGCCACCGACCAGCGCAGCGTGGAGGTGGTCTATGCCATCTGCAGCCTGCCGTTCGAGCACGCCCGCCCTACCGCGATCATGACCTGGATGCGTCAACACTGGGGAATCGAGAACAGCCTGCACTGGATACGCGACGTCACCTTCGACGAAGACCGTCAAAGGGCACATACCGGAAACGGCGCACAGGTCCTAGCAACGCTACGCAACACCGCGATCAATCTGCACCGCCTCAACGGCGCCGACAACATCGCCGAAGCCTGCCGGATCACCGCTTTGACCGCCAACCGCCGCCTAGACCTCCTCAATCCACAATCCCCCAGCTCACAAGCCTGCTAATCAACAACGCCGGAGCCCTGGGTGTCGGGGGCGCGTATTACGACACGGCGGCCGGCCAGTTCCACTTCGACGGCCTGAACACGGGTAGCGGCAACATCGGAATTGGTAACTCGGGCAGTAACAACATCGGCTTCTTCAACTCCGGCGACGGCAACATCGGCGCCTTCAGCTCGGGCACCAATTCGGTGTTCCCGGGCCAGCTCAACAGCTTTGGCGTCGGCAACTCCGGCACCGGCAACCTCGGGTTCGGGAACGCGGGCAGCGGAAACGCCGGCTTCGGCAACAGCGGCTTGCTCAACACCGGCTTCGGCAACGCGGGCTCGATCAATACCGGTGGATTCAACGGGAACAACCTCAACACGGGCTTCTTGAACTCGGGCGAGGTCAACACGGGCATCGGCAACTCGGGCCACATCAACACCGGATTCCTGAACGCGGGCAATGTCAACACCGGCATCGGTAACGCCACCAACGCCTGCGAGGTCGGCCTCACCGCAACGGATAGCTCGGGATTCTTCAACACCGGTTACGGCGTCTCAGGATTCGGAAACGCGGCAGACGAGAGCAGCTATGGTCACGGCGTGTCGGGCTTTGGAAACACCGCGGTCGGAACGGCATTCGAGGTTGGCGTCAGTTCGGGCTTCTTCAACACCGGCTACTCGGAGGCCATCGGCCCCTTCGCGGCGGGTCAGGTCAGTGGCTTCAACTCTGGCTTCTTCAACTGGGGCACCGCCAACTCGGGCCTGTTCAGCCTCAGCAAGCTGGCCATCAAGTCCTGATCCCGGTTCCGGGTAGCTAGAAGCCCGCACCCGCCTCGGTTCGACGAGATCGCGGCAGGCGGCCGTCAACGCACGCGCATAACCCGGCGGCAGCCGCCGACATCACCGGGCACCGCCGCGCACACTTCTGCACCACCCATACCCGCAATTTGGTCGTTTTTGCACCTTGGTAGGCGGCGCTGGGCCGTTGATCATGGAGAGCATCAAGCACTTCACCGGGCGACGGAACCCGGTCGGACCAGATAGCGACAGAAAGAGAACCCCGATGAGGAACTTTCAACGACGCGGCGCCGCGATCGCCGCATTCGCGTTCGCATTCGCTGCGGCGCCGGTGATCGGACTCGGCGCACCGGCGATCAGCCGGGCCGATGACCACAACTGCATGTCGGGGTGGACCTGGGACAACGTGGCGCAACAATGCGTGATCAGCCCGGTGCCCGCAACCACGGCGCCTGCCCAAAATGGGCCGCCGCCGCCAGGCACCCCGGGCGGCGTGTACGGACCCGGTGGATGGGGTGGCCCCGGGGGACCGGGTGGACCTCCCGCCCCCGGCGAACCGTATGGACCGTATGGGCCCCAAGTTGGCGCGCCCGGAACCCCGGGGTGGCCCGGCGGAATCGCAGGACCCACCGCCGCCGGCGGGCACGCCGGGATGGGCGGGATCGGCGGAATGGGTGGGATGGGACGACACTAGTCGTCCCGGCTCCCCCTCCCCCGAAACCAGAATCGCCTAGGCGGGCGGATTGCCGCGCCACTGCAGCGCTTCGAGGGCGACGGCAACATGCACGCTGCTGTGGCCCAAAGGCCGTGGCAACAGTTGCTGAGCGCGGTCGAGTCGGCGCAGCAGGGTGTTGCGATGCGTGTAGAGCACCTTGGTGGTGCGCCCGATGCTGCACTGCTCATTGACGAAGGTCAGCACCGTCTTGTGCAGCTCAGCACCGGCCGACTCGAAATCCCCGAGCGTGTTCTTGATGAAATCATTTGCGGCTTCGGGGTTTTGTGCAATCAAGGCGATCAACTGGATATCGGCAAACAACGCGACTCGCTGGCGAGAATTCAGCCCGGCCACCATCCGCTGGGTGGTTAGCGCCTCCAGATGGCTGCGCCGGAAGCCCTCGATTCCCGTCGCGGCGGCGCCGATGGCGATTCGCGCTCCGGGAACGTCTCGGACCGCCTGCTCAACCTGTTCGACGTCAAGGGTGGCGTTAGCCGCATTGGCCACCCACACCCAACGGGTGGCCGCGCCGGCGATCACGGTCAGCGGCCGCGCAAAATCGGCGGCGCGGCCGAAGGCGTCGACGACCCGGTCGAGCCGATTCAGGTCGCCATCGGGCTCGTCACTCCAGATGACGGCGGCGGTATGTGTGCGGTTGAGGGCGTATCCCAATCGAGCCTCGGCGCGCTGGCGGCTGATCGGCGCACCGTCGAGGATCAAAGCGGTGACTTCTCGTCGTTCGGCGTGTGTGCCGCGAGCCAGTTCGTCACGTTCGCGCTGCATCTGGGCGGCGATGCCGGCAGAGGTGGCCTCGACGAACTCGCTGATCGACCGGTAGGTCACCTCGAACAGCTCGCGCAGTTCGTCGGGATCGCTGGTTAACCCAAAGGCGACGCCCATCCACAACCGCCAGCCCACCGTTTGCGCGATCCGAAACGTGAACGGGTCCAGGCCGCGGCGCACCATGTCGCGGGCAATGCTTAGCGGCTCGGGGCCGAGATTGGGCGCGACCGGAGCACCGGGGTTGCTCACGTTGGCCGCAGCCCAGTGAATCAGGCTGGAGCGGATGCTGTGGCGGGTCGCTTCGGCCAGGACGGGATCATCGGCAATGGCGGGGTTGGCCGCCATGGTCACCCGGTCGTACTCGTCCAACCATTGCTGAGAACCGTCCAGTACGGCTTTCGCCCCCTGCCGGATCAGCTCACCCACCCGCGGGGACGGACCTTGCCACAGCACTCACTCACGGTAGCCCGCGGGCGCACACTCCTGCACCATCGAGCACCTAGATTTGACTGTTTTGTGCATGGCCGGTTAGCCGCGGTTCAGCCAGCCCGCGACACTTAAACCTCCGCGACAACACGCCGTAGATGCTCGCAAGGGATTAAGTCTCGCGTGCCCGAGGCAATCTCGCGTGAGCGCCCCTTCAGCCTCAGACACGAAAACACCCCCGGCCGCGAAGGACCGGGGGTGTTTCGGATGCCTGCGGCTAGTGCGCGTGGCCGTGATGGCCGTGGCCATCGTCTTCTGGCTCGGCCGGCTTGTCGACAATCGCCGTCTCGGTGGTCAGCACCATACGTGCCACCGATGACGCGTTGAGCACTGCCGAGCGGGTCACCTTGACCGGGTCGACGATGCCGTCGGCAGCCAAGTCGCCGTAGGTCAGGGTGGCCGCGTTCAGACCGTGTCCGGCCGGAAGCTCGCTGACCTTGTTGACCACGACCGAACCGTCCAGACCGGCGTTGGTGGCAATCCAGTACAGCGGCGCGGCCAGTGCCTCGGAGAACACGTCCACGCCGACCGCCTCATCGCCCGACAACGACGCACGCAAGTCCTTGAGCGCGTTGCGAGCCTGGATCAGGGCGGACCCGCCCCCGGCCACGATGCCCTCCTCGACGGCAGCCTTGGCCGCCGCGACCGCGTCCTCGACGCTTTCCTTGCGCTTCTTGAGCTCGGTCTCGGTGGCGGCACCAACCTTGATGACGGCCACGCCGCCGGCCAGCTTGGCCAGCCGCTCGCCCAGCTTCTCGCGGTCCCACTCGGAGTCACTTCTGTCGATCTCGGAGCGCAGCAGATTCACCCGCGCCTCGACCGCTTCCGGGGCACCGCCGCCGTCGACGATGATGGTGTCGTCCTTGCTGACCACGACGCGCCGCGCCGAGCCCATCACCTCCAGGCCCACCTCCCGCAGCACCAGGCCGGCGTCGGGGTTGACCACCTCGGCGCCGGTCACCGCGGCCAGGTCTTGCAGGAAGGCCTTGCGCCGGTCGCCGAAGTAGGGCGACTTGACCGCGATCGCCTTCAGCGTCTTGCGAATGGAGTTCACGACCAGGGTCGCCAACGCCTCGCCCTCGATGTCCTCGGCGATGATCATCAACGGCTTGCCCGATTCGGCGACCTTCTCCAGCAACGGCAGCAGGTCGGGCAGCGAGCTGATCTTGTCCTGGTGCAGCAGGATCAGCGGGTCTTCGAGAACAGCCTGCTGAGCGTCGAAGTCGGTGACGAAGTAGGCCGAGAGGTATCCCTTGTCGAAACCGACACCCTCGGTGAACTCCAGCTCGGTGCCCAGCGTCGAGGATTCTTCGACACTGACCACACCGTCGTGGCCGACCTTGCTCATCGCCTCGCCGACCAGATCACCGATCAGCTGGTCGCGCGAGGAGACCGTGGCGACCTGCGCGATGGCGTCCTTGCCCGACACCGGCGTGGCCGAGGCAAGCAGGGCCTCCGACACCGCGTCGGCGGCCTTGCCGATTCCCGAACCCAGCGCGATCGGGTTGATTCCGGCGGCGACCAACCGCAGGCCGGTCTTGACCAGCGCCTGGGCCAGCACCGTCGCGGTGGTGGTGCCGTCGCCGGCGACATCGTTGGTCTTGGTGGCCACCGACTTCACCAGCTGGGCGCCCAGGTTCTCGAACGGGTCTTCCAGGTCGATGTCACGGGCCACGGTGACGCCGTCGTTGGTGACGGTGGGGCCACCGAACGACTTGGCCAGCACCACATGCCGACCACGCGGGCCCAGCGTCACCCGTACCGTGTCGGCGAGCTTGTCCACGCCCGCCTCCATAGCGCGGCGCGCAGTTTCGTCGTACTCAATCAGCTTGCTCATCAGGCTCCTTATGCCCAGCTAGTCCGCTAACGCATGCCGCCCCGGAAATCACCCGCGCTTGAACACGGGGATCGCCGGGGCGGTACACGGGGTTACTTGGAAACGACAGCCAGCACGTCGCGCGCCGACAGGATCAGGTACTCCTCGCCGCCGTACTTGATCTCGGTGCCGCCGTACTTGCTGTAGATGACGGTGTCACCCTCTGCCACGTCCAGCGGGATCCGCTTCTCGCCGTCCTCGTCCCAGCGGCCGGGGCCGACTGCGACGACGGTGCCCTCCTGGGGCTTCTCCTTGGCGGTGTCAGGAATGACCAGACCGGACGCGGTCGTGGTCTCGGCCTCGTTGGCCTGCACGAGAATCTTATCCTCGAGTGGCTTGATGTTCACCTTCGCCACGATTGGAGCCCTCCACTAATTCGATCGGATCCGGTGCTGTCGCCCCGGATTATCTTGATTCGGATCCGGGACTATTCGCCCGGACCGGAGTTTTCGGCCGGTCCGGGGCGCGCCCCGAACCGTCCGAATTATCAGGTGATTCGGCATCCGTCCGTGCCCTCGCGTCGTCGTCGCGGGTGCCGGCGCAGGGGTCGTCCGACTGCCACCTAGCACTCTATACATGAGAGTGCTAGCACTCAAGGGCGCCCCGGTGCTTCTCGCGTGTCGGTTCGCCCACGGCGTATTCCGCACCGCCGCCGCGGCCGCACCGGGATCAGCCGACCTTGCCCTTGACCACCGGCAAGCCGGGGTCGCTGGGCACATCCAGCGGCGAGGGAGCCGCCTTCGCGGCCACCAAATGCGCGGCGAACGCGGCGATCATGGCGCCGTTGTCGGTGCACAGCCGCGGCCTGGGGATACGCAGCGTCAAGCCGGCCTCGCTACAACGTTGGGTTGCCAACTCGCGCAATCGTGAATTGGCCGCCACACCCCCGGCGATCAGGAGGGTCGATACCCCCAGGCCGGTGGCCGCGCGCACCGCCTTACGAGTCAGCACGTCGGCCACGGCTTCCTGGAAACCGGCCGCGACATCGGCCGGCCGAAAATCTGGATGGGCCTCCACGTAGCGCGCCACCGCGGTCTTGAGACCGGAGAAGCTGAACGCGCATGGATCGTCGGACGGCCCGGTCATGCCGCGCGGAAACACGATGGCATCGGGGTCCCCGGAGCGCGCCAGGTCGTCGAGCACCTTGCCGCCCGGATAGCCCAGCCCCAGCAGCCGCGCCACCTTGTCGTAGGCCTCGCCCGCGGCGTCGTCGACGGCGGCCCCCAGCTCGACCATCGGTTCGCCCAACGAACGCACATGCAGCAAGTGGGTGTGCCCGCCGGAGACCAACAACGCCACACACTCGGGCAGCGGTCCGTGTTCGTACACGTCGGCGGCCAGGTGTCCGCCCAGATGGTTGACCGCGTAGAACGGCACTCCCCAGGCAGCCGCATACGCCTTGGCCGCGGCCACCCCCACCAGCAGCGCACCCGCCAGCCCCGGCCCGATGGTGGTGGCGACGACGTCGGGCCGCACGATGCCTGCCGTCGTGAGCGCACGGCGCATCGCCGGTCCCAGGGCTTCCAGATGCGCCCGCGAGGCGATCTCGGGGACCACGCCGCCGAACCGCACATGCTCATCGACGCTGGAGGCCACCTCGTCGGCCAACAGGGTCAAGGTGCCGTCGGCCTCCAGTCGCGTGATACCGACGCCGGTCTCATCGCAGGAGGTCTCGATGGCCAAGATGACTGTCCCCGGCATTTACCGCGCACCCCCTGGATCCCTGCGCATCGTGTATGCGTCGGCACCGCTGACCCGGTAGTAGCGCCGGCGCAGTCCGACCTGCTCGAAACCAACGCTGCGATACAGCGCTATCGCCGGCTCATTATCGGTGCGGACCTCGAGGAAAACCACGCCGCCGTCGGCGAAGGCCAACAGTTCGTCAAGCAGCCGGCGGCCGATGCCCCGCCCCTGATAGGCCGGGTCGACACCGATGGTGTGTATCTCGTATTCGAAAGGCGCAACACGGCCCAGCCGCGAGACACCGGCATAGCCGACCAGGTTATCCGCGCACCGGGCGCCCACGTAGTGATTGCGCCCGCTGGCCAGCTCGCGCTCGAAGGCCACCTCCGGCCACGGGTCGTCGCCATCGAAAAGTTGCGCCTCCAGCTCGGCGCAGCGCCGGGCATCGGCGCGGGTCAGCGCGCCGATGGTGACGGGCCCGAGATCGGCGGTCATGGGCGCGCCGCCAGCGGCTTGGCATCGGGCCGGCGCAGATACAACGGCACCAGGGGCGCCGGGTCCTGCGCCCAGTTCACCGCGGCGGCCAGGCCCGCCACGGTCGGGTAGCTGGGCTCGCACCGGGGCAGGTCGAACAACCCGGCGTGCTCGGGTGATCCCGCTACCGCGTGCGCGGTGCCGGGATCGACGTCGCCCGGGGCGTTGACCGCCGGGCCGTGAGTGCGCACGCCATCGCGGTAGCGCGCCCAGTAGACCTCGCGGCGACGGGCGTCGGTGACTACCAGCGTGTCACCGGTGGTGAGTCCACCGATGGCATCGAGGCTGCACACCCCATACACCGGGATGTCCAGCGCATGCCCGTAGGCGGCGCCGGTGGCCATTCCGGCCCGCAGTCCGGTGAACGGGCCGGGACCGCAGCCCACGACCACCGCATTCAGGTCGGCCATCGTCAGCGCCGCACCGGCCAGCGCCGCCAGCACGTTGGGGGTCAGCCGTTCGGCGTGCGCCCGGGCGTCGACGGTGACCCGCTCGGCCAACGCGACGCACTCGGACCCCGTCAGCTGCGCCACCCCCGCGGTCACCGCGGGGGTAGAGGTATCCAAAGCGAGAATGATGGTCATCGGCCGGCCCACGCCCAGGTCGCGATCCGCACGTCGGAGTGACTGACCCGCTCCAGCCGAATGTCGAGATGGCGCTCGGAGAGTCGCTCGGCCAGGCCCTCCCCCCACTCCACCACCACGACCGAGTCCGTCAGATCGGTGTCCAGATCCAGCGAATCGAGCTCACCGAGCAGGTCGGCGCTCCCGTGATCCAACAGCCGATAGACATCAACGTGAATCATCGCCGGGCGGCCCGGCCCACGCGCCGGATGCACCCGCGCCAACACGTAGGTCGGCGAGGTGACCGGGCCATCGACGTCCATCGCCGCGGCAATGCCCTTGGCCAACAACGTTTTTCCAGCACCCAATGGGCCCGAGAGCACCACCACGTCACCGGCGCGCAGCTGCTCGCCCAGCCGGGTTCCCAGCGCCACGGTGTCCGCCACGCGTTCCAGCGTTGCCGTGCCCGAATCGTGCTGCTCAGCCATGGCGGCGCCACCGATCCCGCAACCGCTCGCCGACCCGCCGGTACCGCAGCGTCAACTTGCCCGGAAGGGCGCGGTCGACGAGCCGGACCAGCCCTTCGTTGATGGCGTCGGGCTTGTCCAACAGGGCCAGATGACTGGCCCCGCCCACGATGACCAGTTCGGATTGTGGCAACGAGGCCGCCATCTTTCGAGAGTATTCGTCGGGGGTCATCAGGTCGTGATCACCACAGGCAATCAAGGTCGGGATCCGCAGCAGCGTCCACAGCCCGGCGGTTTCGTCGTGCACTTCCAGCGCGTGCAGGAAACCCACCAGGGTGGCGATGGGCGTGTCGTTCATCATCTGCTGCGAGAACGCATCCAGGCTGCGGCTCACCTCCAGGTCACTGTAGGACGCGGCCCGCAGGATCGGGCCGATCAGTGACCGGGACGCGGTGCGGCCGCGGTGCATCAGTTTCGGCGCGGACCGGGCGGTGAACCGGACCGCCTCGAGCGCCGGGTTTTTCAGGAACTCGCCCAACGGCGAGCGGGTCACCCCTTCGGCCGCCGAAGAGATGACGGCGGCACCCACAATCCGCCGGCCGTAACGCTGCGGGAACTGACGGGCGTGTGACAACACCGTCATGCCACCCATCGAATGCCCGACCAGCACTATCGGCCCGCGCGGAGCGGTCGCTTGCAGCACCGTTTCCAGGTCTTGTCCGAGTTGGGTCAGCGTGTAGGTCTGCGGATCGGCTTCGCCGGACTGGCCGTGCCCGCGCTGGTCATAGAAGACCATCCGCACCCGCGAGCCCCATTGTTCGCCGAGCCGCATGCGCTGAAAGTGGAAGGCACCCATGCGCAGGCAGAAGCCGTGGGCGAACACCATGGTCAGCGGGGCGTCCACCGGCCCCGCCTCGCGCACGGCCAGCGGCACGCCGTCCGGTGTGGTAACCACCCGGGCGCGATCGCTGTCCAGCCGCTCGAAATCCTCACCCGCGTACGGGTCGTCGCAGACCGAGCCGCGTTCGGCCAACGAGCGCCGGGACGAGGCGCCGACGATGGTGGCGACCGCCGTCAGCCCGGCGCCTCCGGCAAGCCAGGCTCGCTGGCGCCGGCGAGTTTCCTCAGCGCTCAACGGTTTCGGCCTCGCGGTAAACCCTGGTGATACGCCCGCGCGGGCTGGTCACCACCTCGTAGTGGATGGTGCCGACCAGATCGGCCCAGTCCTGCGCGGTGGGTTCACCGCGGGTACCCGGCCCGAACAGAATCGCCTCGTCGCCTTCGGCCACATCGAGCGGTCCGGGGCCCAGATCGACGAGGAACTGGTCCATGCAGACCCGGCCGACGCCCGGCCGGCGTTTGCCGTTGATCAAGACCTCCAGGCGCCCGCCCAGCGACCGGAAAACCCCGTCGGCGTAGCCGATCGGCAACAGCGCCACATTCGTGTCGTGGGGCGCAATCCAGGTGTGCCCGTACGACACGCCTTCGCCCGCGCTCACCGATTTCACCAGCGCGACTGCGCATTTCACGGTCATCGCCGGAACCAGTCCCATGTCGCCCAACCTGGGCACCGGGCTCAGCCCGTACACCGCGATGCCGGGCCGCACCAGATCCAGCGTCAGATCGGGACGAGCCATGGTTGCCGAGGAGTTCGACAGGTGTGCCACCTCGAATCGCACTCCCTGGTCGCGGGCGTGGTCGAGCATCTGCTTGAACCGCTGGGACTGGATGTCGTTGATCGGCTTTTCCGGTGCGTCGGCGTGCACCATGTGCGTCATCAGCCCGCGTAGCCGAATCGCGTCTTCGGCGACGGCCTGGCGCAGCCTGGTCACCATCTCCGGGTAGAGCGCCGGCGCCACGCCGTTGCGGTTGAGGCCGGTGTCGATCTTGACCGTGACGGTCGCCGTCGTTCCGGTCCGGCGCGCGGCATCGAGCACTTCGTCGAGTTGGCGGATCGAAGAAATGGCGATCTGGACGTCGGCGGCCAGCGCGGGCCCGAAATCCATGCCGGGTGCGTGCAACCAGGCCAGCACCGGGGCGGTGATGCCGTCCGCGCGCAACGTCAGCGCCTCGTCCACCGACGCGACTCCGAGTTCGACCGCACCGGCTGCCAGCGCGGTGCGGGCGACCGCGGTGGCGCCGTGACCATAGCCGTCGGCCTTGACGACCGCCATGACTTGTGCGCTGCCGGCACGTTCGCGCAGCAGCCGCACGTTGTGGGCGATAGCGCCCAGGTCCACCACCGCCTCGGCGAGGACCCCGGGCGTCAGAGATATCGGGGTGGTAGTCATCGACTCGATTGTCCCAGAGCCGCGCGAAGGTGCTCGCCCAGTCCGCGTTGACCCCCGGCGGCCGGGCCGGCGACCAACCTCCCCGCTTAGTGCGCGAAGTGCTGTCCGTCGTAGTTGCCGCCCGGCTTGACCTTGTCCAGCGTGCGCAGTGAGGTGACGGCATCATCGTGCAGAGCGCGTGCCATGTCGGCGGACAGACCTTCGCGCACCACGATGCGCAGCACCGATACGTCGGTGGCGTTGTCCGGCATGGTGTAGGCGGGCACCTGCCACCCGAAGGTTCGCAGCTCGTGGGAGAGGTCGAACTCGGTGTAGCCGCGGTCGCCGGCCAGCCGGAAGGCGACCACCGGGATCGCCGAACCGTCCGCTATCAGCTCGCAGTGATCTACCTCACGCAGCTGCGCGGAGAGCCAGCGCGCGGTCTCCGACAGGGCCTGCATGACGTTGATGTAGCCCTCCCGGCCCAGCCGCAGGAAGTTGTAGTACTGGCCGACGACTTGGTTACCGGGCCGGGAGAAGTTGAGTGTGAATGTGGGCATATCCCCGCCCAGGTAGTTGACCCGGAAGACCAGATCCTCCGGCAGGTATTCGGGGCTGCGCCACACGACGAATCCGACGCCGGGATAGGTCAGCCCGTATTTGTGACCGCTGACATTGATCGAGACCACCCGCAGCAGCCGGAAGTCCCACTTGAGGTCTGGATGCAGGAACGGCACCACGAAGCCCCCGCTGGCGGCGTCCACGTGCACGGGCACATCAACGCCGCCGCCGGCCGCCAATCTGTCCAGCGCCGCGCAGATCTCGGCAACCGGTTCCAGCTCGCCGGTGTAGGTGGTGCCCAGGATCGCGACCACACCGATGGTGTCCTCGTCGACGGCGTCGACGACCTGTTCGGGGGTGATGACGTAGCGCCCCTTCTCCATCGGCAGGTAGCGCGGCTCGACGTCGAAGTAGCGACAGAACTTCTCCCACACCACCTGGACGTTGGAGCCCATCACCAGATTCGGTGTGCGGCCTTTCCAGTCCTTGCCGACCTTCTGCCGCCACCGCCACTTCATGGCCAGGCCGCCGAGCATCACCGCCTCGCTGGAGCCGATGGTAGACACCCCGGTGGCGCTGGACGGGTCGTCGTCGCGCAGTCCCTCGGCGTGAAAGAGGTCGGCGACCATCGACACGCAGCGGGTCTCGATCGCCGCGGTCGCCGGGTATTCGTCTTTGTCGATCATGTTCTTGTCGAACGTCTCGGCCATCAGCTTGCCGGCCTCGGGATCCATCCAGGTGGTGACGAAGGTGGCCAGGTTCAGCCGCGAGCTACCGTCGAGCATCAGCTCGTCGTGGATGAACCGGTAGGCGGCTTCGGGATCCATCGACTCCTCGGGCAGCCGCAACGCCGGTACCGGAGCGGTGAACAGCCGGCCGGTGTAGGCCGGAGCGATCGAATGTGCGGGTACCGACGGGTGGCTACGGGACACGGTGGATCCTTTCATTGCCGAGTCGAGCTACTGACTTCACAGAGCCGCCAGGGCGGCCCGGATGTGGTGGAGAATTCGCGACGCGGACGTCGGTGCGCCATCGGGCCCCGGATCGAGGGCCGATAGCTCGGCGGCACGGGCGTGGACGAACGCCGCGGCCGCGGCGGCCTCGGCCGGTGCCAGCCCCGCCGCCAGCAGGGCCCCGATCATTCCGGACAACACATCACCCGATCCAGCGGTGGCCGCCCAGGACTGCCCGGCCGGACTCAGGTACACCCGGCCGCCGGGATCGGCGATGACGGTGACATTGCCCTTGAGCAGCACGGTGGCGCCGAACGCATCGGCCAGCTTTCGGGTTGCGCCGACCCGGTCGTCCCCCGGCCCCGAGCCCGCCAACCGAGCGAATTCACCGGCGTGCGGCGTCAGCACCGTCGGGGCGCTGCGATTGACCACCAATTCGGGATGCGCCGCCAGCATCGTCAGCCCATCGGCATCCACGATCACCGGGAGATTGGTTTCCAGCGCGAACCATAGTGCGGCCGCCCCGGGTTCATCGGTGCCCAGGCCCGGCCCTACCACCCAGGCCTGTACCCGCCCGGTCGTGGAGGGGGTGGGCGAGGCGATGACCTCCGGCCAGCGCGCGAGCACCTCGCCCGCCGCGCTGCCGGCGTAGCGGACCATGCCCGAGGTGGCTGCCACCGCGGCGCCACTACACAACACCGCCGCACCCGGATACGTCGAAGAACCCGCCAGCACACCGGTCACGCCCTGGGTGTACTTGTCATCGCGAGGGCCGGGCACCGGCCAGTGCGCGGCCACGTCGGCGGCCTGCAACCCCAGCACCTCGGTGTCGGACAGGTCCAGTCCGATGTCGATCAGCACGACACGACCGCAATCGGCCAGCGCGTGGACGGGTTTGAGTCCGCCGAAGGTAACCGTCAGCGCGGCGCGCACCGCGGGGCCGGTAATCGCCCCGGTCGCCACGTCGATGCCGCTGGGGATGTCCACGGCCACCACCGGGATGCCGGCGGCGTCCACCGCGGCGAACACCTCGGCCGCCGCGGGCCGCAGCGGCCCGGAGCCGGAGATGCCCACCACCCCATCGATAACGAGATCGGTTGCCGCCGAGACGTTTTGTACAACGCGGCCACCAGCCTTGGTGAATGCCGCCAGCGCCTTGGGATGGGCGTGTTGCGGATTGAGCAGTACCGCGTCCGCCGCGGCGCCGCGGCGGCGCAGGAAGGTCGCCGCCCATAGCGCGTCACCACCGTTGTCGCCCGATCCGACCACCGCGCACACCCGGCGACCGAAAATTCCGCCGCTACGGCGGGTCAGTTCACGCCCGATTTCGGTGGCCAGGCCAAAGGCCGCCCGTCTCATCAGCACCCCGTCGGGCAAGCTGGCCAACAGCGGCGCTTCGGCGTCGCGGATCGCGTCTACAGAGTAGTAATGCCGCATCACTGCCAGCATTGCATGTTTGGGACGGGCTCAGGCCGGTGCCTCACGGGAACGGAGTTTTCGCAGAACTTCTCTGATTTTCGCGGGACCCCACGTCGGGCTCCCGCGTTCGCGGGCCATCGGATAGAAGGCCAAACCGATCAGTATCGCGGTGAAATGGCCGATGGCGGTGAAGTCGAGCTCGGTCTTGTCCATTGTGAGCAGCGGAAAGCCGAAGATGACGAGCAACACCGCCAGGTATCCCCATCGCCACGGTTTGACGATGTGATAGGTGAGCACCGCCATCACCCCGACCAAGAAGTAGCTGACCCCGATGTCACGCGAGTACACCAGCCGTTCGGCGGCCTCACGCGTCTGGATCGCGTAGTAGAGCAGGCCTTCGCTGATATAGGTGGCGCCGATGTGGGAAGTCAATCCCACCGTCAGCCAGCGCAAGTGGCCAAGCCAATGCTCGGCCGGCGCCAGGAACAGCGTGAACAGCACCAGATACGGTTCCAGATTCCGGCCGTCGATCCACAGCAGACTGGAAAACAGGACTTCCAGCGGATCGCGCCCCAGGTGGCTGATGTTGGTGGACCGATGCAGGATCACCGAGTGCAGCTGGCGTCCGGCCAGGCTGTTTTGAATGATCGTGGTGATCGCCAAGACGACCAGCCAGGTATAGGTCAGGGGCGCGCTGCTGACGAAATGCCACACCGCGAGCGCCATGCTTCGCACTCGTGCGGATACCGATGCGCTCGCCACGGCGTCAACTCTTACACGCCTCTTACACGCCCGCCGTTGCCCATGCGACATCGGCAGTGGTCTCAGGCCGGCTTGTCGGAGGCGGGTTTCAGGTGCCGCCACCAGCAGGAAATGTAGATCGCCATCGAAATGACCAACACGACTATCGCCCAGACCACGACCCGGACATCGATCCAGGCCCCGAAGGGAGGCGCGTTGGGCAGCGCATTGCGCAGCGGCACCACCGCAAACAGCATCGCCGCGTACCACGTGGTCATGGGCGGCTGGAATGGTCGTCGATCACGTGCGGTCTGCACCGCAACAAAGAGAGCCAGCCCGGCGATCGTGACCAGGACACCGATGATGAGCAGGGCAAACGCGGCGGTGCTCGGTGATCGCTGCAACGCCAACCGGTAGGGCGTAACCCCGGTGCCGTCTCCTGCGGTCGGAATGTCGATCTGCCAGCCGGCGAGGCTGTCGACGAATCTCACCTTCGCCCGCTGGGGCACCTTCGCCGCACCGCTGAACAGCTCGACCGTGATCGGCCCGGAACGGTAGTGATCGAAGGGCCAGTCCGCCACGTTGCCGGTGATGGCCAGCGGAACGGGGAAGACACCGGGCAGCATGCCCTTGGACCAGGTGCGCTTGGTCGGCGTCACCGAGGAGGTGACCACGACGCTGAGGTCGTCGGACAGACCCTCGGTTCGCGGATCCAGCAGCCCCGGCCCCGGCGTGACGGCGAGATTGGCCGACAGCACGGTGTTGCTCGACTGAACCTCTTCCAGGCTGATGGTGACCGTGGTCCCATCGGCGGTCGGACGGCCTTGGGTCAGGTCGTGCGGCCCCTTGCCGGCGTTGCCGTACAGCAGTGTCGAGCCGACATAGGCCACGACGAAAAGCACCAGTCCGACAAATCCCAGCTTCATCGGCCAGGTCCTGACCTACCGCGCTCAACCGCCGACAAGGGTCCCCCTCATTGCCTGCTCCGGACTATTCGACCGTGACCGACTTGGCTAGATTTCGCGGCTTGTCGACGTCGTACCCGCGTGCCTGTGCGACGGCCGCGGCGAACACCTGCAGTGGGATCGTCGACAACAGCGGCTGCAACAGGGTCGACACCGCCGGAATCTCGATCAGGTGATCAGCGAAAGGACGCACGGTGTCGTCGCCCTCTTCGGCGATCACGATGGTGACCGCGCCGCGGGTCTGGATCTCACGAATGTTCGACAACAACTTGGCGTGCAGTGTGGCCGAGCCTTTGGGAGAGGGCATGATGACGATGACCGGCAGCTCGTCTTCGACCAGCGCGATCGGACCATGCTTGAGCTCACCGGCGGCGAAGCCCTCGGCGTGCATGTACGCCAGTTCTTTGAGCTTGAGCGCGCCCTCCAGGGCCACCGGGTAGCCGACGTGGCGCCCCAGGAACAACACGGTCGAGGACTGCGCGAACCGGTAAGCCAGGTGGGCCACCGGCTTGATCGCCGAAATGACCCGGGCCACCAGATCGGGCATCGCTTCCAGCTCGCGGTACTCCCGCTCGACCTCGTCGGGATATTTGGTGCCGCGCGCCTGGGCCAGCGCCAAGCCCAGCAGATAGTTGGCGGCCACCTGGGCCAGGAAGGTCTTGGTGGAGGCCACCCCGATCTCCGGGCCGGCGCGGGTGTAGAGCACCGCGTCGCATTCGCGCGGGATCTGCGAGCCGTTGGTGTTGCAGATCGCCAACACCTTGGCCTTCTGCTCCTTGGCGTGGCGGACGGCCTCGAGGGTGTCCGCGGTTTCACCGGACTGAGAGATGGCCACCACCAGGGTGCTGCGGTCCAGCACCGGGTCGCGGTAGCGGAACTCGCTGGCGAGCTCCACCTCCACAGGAAGGCGGGTCCAATGCTCGATCGCGTACTTGGCGAGCAGACCCGAGTGATAGGCGGTGCCGCAGGCGACCACGAAGACCTTGTCGATCTCCCGCAGCTCCTGGTCCGATAGCCGCTGTTCGTCGAGGACGATGCGGTTGCCCACGAAGTGGCCGAGCAGAGTCTCGGCGACCGCGGTCGGCTGCTCGGCGATCTCTTTGAGCATGAAGTACTCGTAGCCGCCCTTTTCGGCGGCCGCGAGGTCCCAATCGATGTGAAACTCCCGGTAGTCGGTACCGGCAAGCAGGTCGTCGTTGCCATCGAAGTCGCTGATCCGGTAGCCATCGGCGGTGATCACCACCGCCTGGTCCTGCCCCAGCTCAACGGCGTGCCGGGTGTGCGTGATGAACGCGGCGACGTCGGAGCCGACGAACATCTCGCCGTCACCTATGCCGAGCACAAGTGGCGTGGAGCGGCGGGCCGCCACGATGGTGCCGGGGTCATCGGCGTTGGCGAAAACCAAGGTGAAGTGGCCCTCCAACCGCCGCAGCACCGACAACACCGAGGCCGGGAAGTCGCCGGCCGTCTCGCCGTGGTGAAACGCCTGCGCTACCAGGTGCACCGCAACTTCGGTGTCGGTGTCGCTGGCGAACTCCACGCCGGCGGCCTCCAGCTCCTGGCGCAGGACGGCGAAGTTCTCGATGATGCCGTTGTGGACGACCGCGATTTTCCCGGCGGCATCACGATGGGGGTGGGCATTACGGTCGGTGGGGCGCCCGTGGGTGGCCCACCGGGTATGCCCCAGGCCGGTGGTACCGGTCAGCGACTCCGCCGGCATTTCGGCCACCGCCGTCTCGAGATTGGCGAGCCGGCCGGCGCGGCGACGCACCGTGAGCTTGCCGCTGCCGTCGACCAATGCGATCCCCGAGGAGTCGTAGCCTCGGTACTCCATCCGGCGCAGCGCATCCAGGACGACTTCGCAGGCAGGACGCTGGCCTACGTAGCCGACAATTCCGCACATAGCAGACCAGGGTAGTGCAGCCACCCCCATCCGGACGTCCGCATAACGCTGACCGCTAGCTGACCAGCGACTGACCGGGGCGGCTCGCGAGCCCCCGGATGAATCCGGCGGTATGGTCGAAATGGCCCTACGGCGCGAAAGGCCCGATTTGTCCCACCCTTACCAACCCCCTGTCCAGGCGGATCGGTACTACCTCAAGCTGATCAAGCACACCGGCGCCCTGATCTTCTGGCAGCAGCGCAGTTATTCGGTCTACGGGACGCTGCCGGAGTGTGAGGTGGCCTACCGTTCGGCCCAGACCTACAACCTGCTCGCCGGTTGGTGGAGCCTGCTGTCGCTGCTGCTGTTCAACTGGATCGCCTTGATTTCCAATGCCAACGCGATGCGCCAGCTGCGCAACGCGGTCAATTCGGGTGGCCAGGCACCGGCGGCGCCCGTGCCTGCCTCGCGGCCCGCATCGGCGCCGGTATCGACGCCGGTATCGATGCCGGCGGGCTGGTACCCCGATCCTCATGGGGCCGGACAGCGCTATTGGGACGGCACAACGTGGACGAACTGGACCCATCCCCCGCGCCACCGCTAACGTCGACGGGTGGCCCGCATCCGCAACCTCGTTGCCGCCCTCAGCCGCCGAGGCCCACACCGCGTTTTGCGCGGTGACCTGGCCTTTGCCGGACTGCCCGGGGTGGTGTACACCCCTGAAGCCGGTATGAACCTGCCGGCGGTCGCCTTCGGGCATGACTGGCTCACCGGGGTAGCCCGCTATTCGGGGCTGCTCGAGCACCTGGCGTCCTGGGGCATCGTTGCCGGTGCGCCCGACACCCAACGCGGCGTGGCGCCGTCGGTGCTCAACCTGGCCTTCGACATGGGCGTTGCCCTCGACATCGTGGCCGGAGTGCGCCTTGGGCCCGGCGATATCAGCGTGCACCCCGCCAAGCTCGGGCTGGTGGGCCACGGTTTCGGCGGCTCGGCCGCGGTCTTCGCGGCGGCCGGCATGCCGGCCAAGCCCGCCGGGGTGGTCGCGATCTTCCCGACCGTCACCGCGCCCCCGGCGCAGCAGCCGGCCGCGGGCCTGAAGGCGAAGGGTTTGATCCTGAGCGCACCCGAGGATCCCAAGACGCTCAATTCCAACGCACTCGAGCTGTCGCACGCCTGGGACGCCGCCACGCTGCGCGTTGTCAGCAAGGCCAATCCGGGCGGTCTGATCGAGGGTCGGCGATTGACCAAGGTGGTGGGGCTGGCCGGCTCCGACCGCAAAACCCAGCGTTCGGTCAGGGCGCTGGTGACCGGCTACCTGCTGCACACCCTCGGTGGCGACAAGACCTATCGCGACTTCGCCGATCCGGACGTGCACCTGCCCAAGACCGACCCGGTGGATCCGCACGCCCCGCCGGTTACGCCCGAAGAGAAGCTTGTCGCGCTACTGAAGTGACGAGCGCGGCCCATGATGCGAATCGGTATCGCCCTGGACTACTCGGGCGGCTTCCATGAGGGCCTCGACCGCGTCGTGGAACTCGAGAAATCCGGAATCGACGTCGCCGTGGTGGCAGAGGCATATGCCTTCGACGCCGTCATCCAACTCGGCTATCTGGCGGCCAAAACAACCCGCGTTCAGCTGGCCTCCGGGGTGCTGCCCATCTATATCCGCACACCCTCGCTGTTGGCGATGACGGCTGCGGGCCTCGATTATGTGTCGGGCGGCCGGTTCAATCTCGGAATCGGTACGTCCGGACCGCAGGTGATCGAGGGATTCCACGGCGTCGAATTCGATGCGCCCATCGGCCGCACCCGCGAGGTGGTGGAAGTCTGCCGGCACGTCTGGCGGCGGGAGACGCTGCGTTATGCGGGCGCCCACTACCAGATCCCGTTGCCCGCGAATCGCGGCACGGGTTTTGGCAAGGCCCTCAAACTCATCAATCACCCACTACGGGAACGCATTCCGATATCCATTGCGGCGCTGGGCCCCCGCAACGTCGAGCTGACCGCCGAGATCGCCGAGGGCTGGCAGCCGGTCTTTTTTTATCCGGAGAAGGCCGCGTCGGCCTGGAGCGAGGCGCTGGCGTCGGGCACCGCGAAACGCGATCCCGCGCTGGGCCCGTTGGATGTCACGGTGCACGCCTCGTTGGCGATCGGGGACGACGTCGAGCAGCGGCTGGCCCGGGTGAAGCCTCAACTTGCCCTGTATCTGGGCGGCATGGGCGCCAAGGGCCGCAATTTTTACCACAACCTGGCCACTCGTTACGGGTACGGCGATGTCGCAGACCGAATCCAGGAGCTGTACCTGGCTGGGCGCAAGCACGAGGCCATAGCCGCGGTGCCGGACGAGCTGGCGCGGGGAATCTCGCTGATCGGCCCACGCGGGTTCGTCGCCGAACGGCTGGCCGCCTTTGCCGAAGCGGGTGTGACGACCATGCTGGTGAGCCCGTTGAGCACCGATCGCCGCGAATACGTGCGCCACGTCGAGCAGCTGCTGGGGCTGCGTCGCGCCTGAGTTGGTCTGCGAGCTGTCTCGAGTTGTTACGGCCCGGCCTTGGGCAGCTCGTCTGCGGCTATCTCGCAGGGACTCGATGCCTCGCCGGCCGGCGCCGAACCGTCGTGCGGCGGCGCCTCGGGAACTCGCGGCGGCTGGGCGACCGGCGTGGCGGCCTCCTCGGGCACCGGTGTCCTGGCTTGTTCGCCAATCGGCATCGCGGACCGCTCGGCGCCATCGCCCGCCGGCGCCCCCGGCGGTGAACCGTCGGCGGCTTCCGGCGCCTCGCCGTCATCGGACTTCTCGTCACTCGCGCCGGTTTCGGTTGCCGCGTCGGGCTTTCGCGGCTCGCTAGGGTTCTCATCGCCGACGTCGTCGACCGCGTCCGCACCGGACCGATCTCCCCCATCCGCCGGGTCCACCGACCCGAGCGGATCGGCGATCGGTACCGCCGCCGTACCGAGTAGTTCTGCCAGCGCGTCGACAATGCGCCCGGCAAGCCCCGCTAGCCCACCGAGCCCGCCGGTTCCGGCGGCACCCAAGCCGCCGGGGCCGCCGAAATCACCGAGCGCTCCGAAATCGCCGGCATCTGTGGGTAGTTCGAGGCCAGCTCCCGGCGCCGGCGCGATGCCAGCCGGCACCGCCGGCGACGCGGCGAAGGCCGGTTCCGGATCCGGCGCAGGCGCGGAGGTGGCGGCCGCAGGTGCGATCGCCGCCAGCGCCGATGGGACCGGCGGCGATTGGCGTCCGGATCCGAGGTCGTCTGGGTGGTCGAAAGACACCGGCACCGACGAGGTCAGTCGATCGGCCAACGTCGTGTAGGCCGCGCCGATGCCGGCCGTCGCTGCGCGCATCGCGCCCAGCCAGTCGTCACGAATATCGTTGTCCAGATAGGGATTTATCTGATGGCGAACCAGCTCGGCGGCCGCACTGCCGGGCGCTGCTCCGGCACCGACCTCAGCGCAGGCGGCCAACCACGCCGGCCGCCGCGCCAGTGTGCGATCGTCGATGGCGATCACGCTTTCCACCTTCATGTCGACCAGACGCCATAGGTCCTCGCGCAACGATTCGCAGCCCAAAGCCGCCGCCCGAACTTCGGCAACAATGCGCTGCCCCGCCTCAACATGGCGTTGCAGAAAGTTGACCGCGGCGTCGGCTCCAGGCCCCGTCCAGGCCATCGCCAGCGCGCCGACCTGGCCGCGCTGCATCCCAAGCGCCTCAGCGATCGTGGCGCCGGCGGCGCGCAGTCGCGCGCAGTCACCGTCGAGTAGGTAGAGATCGAGGCCGTCTTCGCTGTCGTAGCGGTCGCCGATCGGATCAAAGCCCTTGGCCAGAAAGGGATCTTGGTAGCCGAGCTGTTGGCAGGCGCGTAGGTGCCGCCGCGTGTGGTCCACGGCGGGCCGCCCTTCGTCGAGGCGCTGTGCCACCGCTAGCCCGTTGGTCACGATCAGGCGATCCGTGCCGCGGCGCCACGATCGGCATCAACGTAGTGGTTCGCGGCGGCGCGCATGGCGACCGCTATATCGACTGTGGCGCTGGACCATTGGGATAGCTGCGCACCCAAGCGCTCCAATCCGGCGCGCAGTGCATCACCGTGCGAAGGGTAGTCCCGGCCTGCCGCGGCCCCATCAAAAGTGAGCCTTGCCCAATGGTCGGCGATGGCGTTATCGATCAGCTCCGCCGCGGCGCACAGTCGCTCGGCCACTACCTGCACCGCCGCAACATCGATGCGTGAGTTTCTAGCGAGTTCGGGTCTCATGGATAGTCCGACGCCGGCCGGGGCGTCGAGGTTCCCGCTGAGCCGGGATTGGTCACCTCGATGGCGGTGACGGCAGCGAGCAACGAAATTCAGACGCCTGGTGGCTAGCCCGCGGCACTGACCGCGTCGGCGACGCTGGTGGCCAACCGATGCGCGGCTTCCTCGTCGGCCGCCTCGACCATCACCCGGATCAGCGGCTCGGTTCCAGAGGGCCGAAGCAAGATGCGGCCGGTGTCACCCAGCTCGGTTTCGGCCCGGTCTACCGCCGCCTGAACCGAAGGTGCCGCAGCCGCGGCCGCCTTGTCGGTGACCTGGACGTTGATCAGCACCTGCGGCAACGTTTGCATCCGCGATGCCAGAGCGGCCAGCGAGGCGCCGGTCGCCACCATGCGCGTCATCAAACGCAATCCGGTGACGATGCCGTCACCGGTCGAACCGAGTCCCGGCATCACGATGTGGCCGGACTGCTCACCACCGAGGCTGTAGTCCCCGGCGCGCAATTCCTCGAGCACATAGCGGTCCCCGACGCCGGTGGTGCGCATGTTCACGCCGGCCTCGCGCATGGCCAGGTGCAGACCGAGGTTGCTCATCACCGTGGTCACCAACGTGTCGGAGGCCAATTCGCCCGCCTCCTGCATCGCCAAAGCAAGGACCACCATGATGGCGTCCCCGTCAACGAGGTCACCGTTGGCGTCGACGGCCAGGCAGCGGTCGGCATCTCCGTCGTGGGCCACACCCAGGTCGGCGCCGTGGGCAAGCACCGCCGCGCGAATCGCCTCCAGGTGGGTCGATCCGCAGTCGTCGTTGATGTTCAACCCGTTGGGGTCGGCGTTGATCTCGATGACCCGGGCTCCGGCGGCCCGATAGGCGCGCGGCCCCACTTCCGAGGCGGCGCCGTGGGCGCAATCGACCACGACGGTCAACCCATCGAGTCGCGTGGTGCAGGCCTTGCTCACATGCCGCAGATAGCGGTCGGCGGCGTCCTCGGCGTCGATCACGCGGCCGATCTCCGAGCCAACCGGTCGCAACCCGGGTCCGGCCGCAACCAGACTTTCGATCCGGTCCTCGGTAGCGTCGTCGAGTTTGTGTCCGCCCGGACCGAAGATCTTGATGCCGTTGTCGGGCATCGGGTTGTGCGACGCCGAGATCATCACCCCGAAATCGGCGTCATAGGCACCGGTCAGGTAGGCCACGGCGGGAGTGGGAAGCACCCCGACGCGCAGGGCGTCGACACCTTGACTGGTCAAGCCCGCGATGACGGCGGCCTCGAGCATTTCGCCACTGGCTCGCGGATCGCGGCCAACCACGGCTACTCGCCTGCCCGGTCCGGTCGAACTGGCCAGGTGCTGCGCGGTAGCGGCGCCAAGGGCCAGGGCCAACTCGGCGGTCAATTCGCGATTCGCGACCCCGCGCACTCCGTCGGTGCCGAATAGTCGACCCATGCGGACAAACCTCTCACAGTTGACGTTCTCGCGCCTAACGTGCGCTTCCCTTTCTGCCCGCAACCGTGCGCGTTGACGCGACGACACGCCGAAGGCACACCGAAAACAACGCACAACGTTGCACGGTCGCGGCCAGAAAGTGATCGTTGATCAGCGCTTGCTGTACTGAGGCGCCTTGCGGGCCTTCTTCAGGCCGTACTTCTTGCGCTCGGTAGCACGCGGGTCACGGGTGAGGAAGCCAGCCTTCTTCAGCGCGGGCCGGTCCTCCGGGTTTGCCACGATCAATGCCCGGGCGATACCCAGCCGCAGCGCGCCGGCTTGACCCGAGGGGCCGCCGCCGTGCAGCAGCGCAAAGATGTCGTAGCTCTCCAGCCGGTCGACGGTGACCAGCGGAGCCTTGATGAGCTGCTGGTGGACCTTGTTCGGGAAGTAAGCCTCGAGGCTGCGCCCGTTGAGGTCGAACTTGCCGCTTCCGGGCACCAGGCGCACCCGCACCACGGCTTCCTTGCGACGCCCGACGGTCTGGATGGGCCGCTCGAACACGAACGATTCGCTGTAAGTCACTTCAGCCTCGACAGCGACTTCCACTTCTGGGGTGGTTTCGGTCATTGCGCCACCTGCTTGATCTCGAACGGAACCGGCTGCTGCGCGGTGTGTGGGTGCTCCGGACCGGCATAGACGCGAAGCTTGCTCTGAATCTGCCGACTGAGCTTGTTCTTGGGCAGCATGCCGACGATCGCCTTTTCCACGACGCGGTCGGGGTGCTTTTCCATCAGCTCGCCGATCGAACGTTTGCGCAGACCGCCGGGATACCCCGAGTGGCTGTAGGCCATCTTGTTACGCAGCTTCTCGTTGCTGATGGCGACTTTGTCGGCATTGATGACGATGACGAAGTCACCGCCGTCGACATTGGGCGCGAACGTCGGCTTGTGCTTGCCACGCAGCAGGTTGGCTGCTGCGACGGCAAGGCGGCCAAGCACCACGTCCGTGGCGTCGATGACGTACCACGATCTCGTGGTGTCACCCGCCTTGGGCGCGTATGTAGGCACAGCGCTTACCTTCTCTTCTCTCGGGTGGATCCCGGTGTGACCCGGGTGCCGGTCAGGCGTTCACGGAGGGGCTGTCTCGGCGACCGGCATTGACCCGAGGCCCCGGCGTACCCGCACGCCAACCGAGCAGCTTACCGACGCGCATCCCCGCAGGTCAAAATGACTGTGTGGCCCCCACGGCTCTCCTCCGTGGGGACCACACAGGGTCTGTCGGGTGCCGCGGGGTCAGATGGCGTGGCTAGCGGGCCCATCCGCCGGCCGCGCGGCGGCCGGCGCCGGCGACCTCGTCGGCGCCGTCACGGACGGCGTTACCCAGCTCGACCAGGATCTGGTTGAGCGCAGCGGCCGCTTGATGCCATTTGAACTGCTCGGTTTGATACGCGGCCGCCGCCTCTCGGGACCACAGCTGCTGCAGCGGTGCGATCTGTGACCGCAGCTGCTCGAGTGCGGCGTTGAAACGCATCGAAGTGATGTGAATCTCTTGGCGAACCGTGTGCTCGATCGCGTCAAAGTTGTACGATAGGACAGGGTCCACGGCGAATCCCTCCGATCACAGGTCCGCGCCGGCGGCGCCGATGTGGTGTGCGTGGTTCTGGCCGGCCTCACGCAGCAGGGCCTCGTTGTGCCGAATGGTCTCAGCGATCGTGTGCAGGGCGTGGTAGAGCCGTGTCGACTCTGCACCCCATCGATCCATCGCGTGTTTGAATCGCACCGCCGCCACACCACCCCACACTGAGGCGGGCACATCGTTCATGCGGCCGATGAACGCCTGCAGCAGCGCCCGGATTTCTTCGTTGCGGGCGTCGGTGGTGGCGGCGACCGTGCGCATCAGGTCGAAGTCGGCACTCAACGTGTTCGACGCAGTAGACGTAGTGAACGGATTGGCACCTGCCGGACTACTCATACCCCTTAAGACCGGCGGCAGGCCGATTTGGTTCCACCCGGATGCCGCCCACCGTGCCCGGATCAGTGGACCGCGTGCGCGGATCGCACGGCCCGTTCACACACCTCGCGAATGGCCTCGGCCGCGCCGGTTCGGCTTTGGCATCCAATGCTGATCCGTACCGCCGCGTCCAGCACCACCGTCCATCGCACGTCGTGCCCGGTACGCACCTCCCGGTAGGTCACCGCAGGCCGGCCGGCGCTGACACCGGAGGGATCGAAGTCGACGAACACACCGGCGGGTTCGGCGTCGATCGCCCGTTTCAGCCGCTCCGCGGTGCCCGCAAGCGTCTCCCCCGGCACCGGCGATTGGGTCACGTGCAGGGCTACCTCGGGATCTGCCGGCGAGGTGATCTGTACCCGCATTGACCCGGGTCCCCCAATCACACGCTGCGTCGGCCAGCCCGTGGGAATCGCGACCGCGACGTGGCCCTCCACCAAAACCGTCGTCGGCGTTGCCGCAACCGCGGACACCGCGCGCCGGTCCGGCCGGGCAAGACCCGCCACCATGAGGACGGCCACAACGGTCGCGCCGATGCCGGCCACCGCTGGGCCCGCCAATCTCGTGATGCTCCGGTGCGGCGGTGCTGGAGCGGACCCCAACACCGGCTCCGTGGTCGCCGACCTCGCCAATCCGATCAGTCGCGGATCGTTGACCTGCGCGATGCGCTGGCCGCCGACCAGGGCGGCGCAGATCGATGCCCCAAGCTCGGATGCCCCGGCAACCGCGCCCGGCGCGTCGATGACCACCGCTGTCCGGATGCCCGGCGTCATCGCGTCAACGGCGGCGGCGACCTCTTCGGCGGTGCGTTCGGGCTCGGCGCGACGCGGCACCGCGGTTCGATGCTCGCCGACGACCGCAACCAACCGATCGGCGATCTCGACCACGACGGTGGCCTCGGTTGTGGCCCGCCGCAACAGCCAGGACCGCGGTCGCAGCCAGACCTGGGCTGCGCGGTCAACGTGTGTGTCATCGGCTTCGTCGCCCGCGGCCCGGGCGGCGCGGGTAACCACGGCGACGCGCGCCGCCGACCACCACGACGGATGCACAACGATCATGCCGGCGCGATGGCCTTCGGCCAGGCGACGCAGGGTGGTCGACCAAAGGGACCACACCTGGACCGGCCGGTCACCCACCAACGCCACCGGGTCGTCGATGGCAGCCAGCGCGGCCGCGCACACCTCGATGTCAGCGACAGTCTCGGTGCCACAACACAGTCGGCGGATTGCCTGCGGGCCCGCCTCGATCATGGCGCGGTGCGCGTTCATCCGGGCTCAGTCCAGGCCACTTGGACCAGCCGCTCGTCACCGGCCCGGGTGACCAGGACGGCGCGGCCGGGCGGCAAGGGCATCGGCCGACCGGAGCCGAACAATGGTCCCTCATCGCAACGTCCGCTCATCATCAGCGCCATGCAGCCGAAATCTCGCAGCGCGGCGAGCAGCGGCTCGAACAGGGCCCGTGTGGCTCCCCCGCTGCGCCTGGCCACGATCAGATGCAATCCGAGATCGGTTGCGTAAGGCAGGTATTCGAGCAGCGCCAGCAGTGGATTGCTGGACGATGTGCATACCAGGTCGTAGTCGTCGACCATCAGGTAGATCTCCGGCCCAGACCACCACGACCGGTCGCGCAACCGAACCTGGCTCAGGTGCGGGGCCGGCATCCGGGCCCGCAGCAATTCGACCAGCCCCGGCAGGAATGCACCCAATCCCCCCGCAGCTATCGCATGGCCGCCCAGGTACTCGGACTCGCTGAGACCGAGCAGTTCCCGCCGGAAGTCCACCAGGAAAAGCCGTGCCTGCGCAGCGGTCTTGGTCCGGGTGATCTCGCGGCACAGGGTGCGCAACGCGCTGGATTTTCCGCACGCATTGTCACCGAGTATCAGCAGATGGGCGTGGTGTTCGAAATCGACCGCGACCGGTTGTAGCCGGCGCTGCTGCAGACCCAGGAGGATCCGCCCGGATAGGGCCGCACCCGCGGCCTCGACCACGTCGCGATGCTCAACCCGCTGCGGCAACAGCGGGACCGCAGGCGCCCCCGAGCCGGCATGTTGTTGACTCACAACGACTTCAGCGACATTGGGCAATGCGATCATCATGTGCATCCCGTCGTCGCACAGGCCGCGGCCCGGCCGGTCCCGGGGTACCTGGCGCGCGCCTCGGCGATCCACCTCGGAATCAGCGGGATCCCCCAGGCGCAGCTCGATCCGGGTGCCCAGCTGATCCTTCAGTGACCCCCTGAGGTGAGCCCAGCGCGTCGCGGAGACCACCACGTGCAGGCCGTAGGAAAGTCCTTGCCCCGCCAGCGCAGTGATCGGTTCCTGCAGCTCTTCGAACTCATGGCACAGCGTGGCCCAACCATCGATCACCACAAACAGGTCGGCGAGCCGCTGGGCGCCTGAATCGGCCCGGAGCCGGCGATACGCGGCGATCGAGTCGATGCCCTGCTCACCAAAGAGCGACTCGCGGGTCCTCAGGCAAGACTCGAGTTCGGCGACGATGCCCCGGATCAGGTCCGGTTCACCCCGGCCGGCGACCGCACCGACGTGGGGCAGGTCGCGGACCGCGGCCAGGGCGCCGCCACCGAAGTTCAGACAGTAGAACTGCACCAGGTCCGGGTCGTGGGTGGCCGCCAATGCGGTTATCAGCGTGCTCAGCGTGGTGGACTTTCCCGACTGCGGCGCGCCCACGACCGCGACATTGCCCGCGGCCGCGGTGAGGTCGATGGTCAGGGGTGTGCGGGACTGATCGAACGGCCGGTCCACCACCCCGATCGGCACGGCCAGTTCAGCGTGCTCTGCCGCACCGTCGCTCAACAGCGACGCCAGCGCGGGCGCCCGGTCCAACGGTGGCAGCCAGACCTGATGCGCGCGCGGCCCGTGGCCAGCGATCCGGTCCAGCACGGTCTGCAGAACGGTTGGCCCGGTTGCGGTATCCGCGCCGTCAGCGCCGCCCGTCCTGACGTCTCCGGTGGCTTCGGAGGTGAACGGCCGCACCGCGGCAGGTAGCGCCAGAGAATCGGCATCGGGCAGGCCCGCCGGAACCGGTCCCGATACAAACGCCGTTTCGAACCGGGTCAGCTCTGCGGTGGGAGAAGACAACAGGCCGGAGCCGGGGGTGTTGGGCAGCTCAAAGGCGTCCAGCGTTCCCAGGGCGGTCCGTGACTCGATGGCGGACAGGGTCTTGAGGCACACGCGATAGGACAGGTGGGCTTCGAGTCCACGCAATCGCCCCTCCTCGAGCCGCTGGCTGGCCAGTAACAGGTGCATCCCCAGTGATCGGCCCAGCCGACCAATGGCGACGAAGACCTCGGCGAAATCGGGATGCTGACTGAGCAGTTCGGCGAACTCGTCGACGATGATGAAAAGCGTCGGCAGCGCGGCCAGGCCGGCGCCACGGCGGCGGGCATCCTCGTAGGCCGCGACGCTGACGAAATTTCCGGCCGTCCGCAACAGGTGTTGGCGCCGGTTCATCTCGCCGGCCAGCGCCTCCCCCATCCTCGCGACCAGCAGCGCTTGGTCGGCGAGATTGGTGATGACCGCGGCCACGTGCGGCGCCTTTTCCAGGTCGAGAAATGTAGCGCCGCCCTTGAAGTCGATCAGCAGTAGATTCAGTACCTCTGGCGAGTTGCGCACCATCATGCCCGGCGCGACGGTGCGCAGCAGCTCGGACTTTCCCGATCCGGTGGCCCCGATGCAGAGCCCATGTGGCCCCATCCCCCGCGCCGCGGGCTCCTTGATGTCCAGCAGCACGGGTGATCCGTCCGCGGTCGCGCCGATCGGCACGCAAAGCCGTTCGCGTTGATTCCGCTTGTGCCAGTGGCTTACCGGGTGATAGGTGGCGATTTCGCCGATGCCCAGCATCCTCGCCCAGTCGCCGGGGTGACCGCCGGCGCGGTCACCGCAACGGTGCGGCGCCAATAGGCGGGCACATACCAATGCGCTGACCTGATCCAACTCGTCGGGCCGCGTCAACGTCGTCGTTTCTCCGGCCCGCTTGACCACCACCTGCGTGCCGTCGGGTCCGCGCCCCACCTCGAGGACGGTGACACCGGCCGGCAACTGCTTGCCGTGTTCGTCGGTGTCGACGATCACCATGACCGGCAGCGCCACGGCATCGAAGGCGGCGCTGGCTTGCGTGATGTTGGGGTACACCATTCTTTCGGCCCCCACCTCGTCGTGGTGACTCGGATGCTGGTTGTGCGGCAACCATTTCAGCCACTCCCACCCCGGCCGGTTGCGGTCGCTGACCACCGCGGCGACCAGCAGCTGATCTGGACCGTGCAACACAGCCATTTGGCACACCATCGCCCGAAGCAGCGCCCGTACCCGCGCCGGGTCGCCGCCGATGGTCACCACACCGGCGCCGTGTAGCGCGATGGCGATCGGGACATCGGTAACCCGCGCGTGGGCCTCGAGGAAGCGGCGCAGCGCGCTGACGGTGACCGGATCCGATCGGTGCGGGGGTGGCAGCGGCGCGGCCACCAGGCGAGTGGCCAGCGGCTGGGTTCCAAGGCCAATGCGGATTCGGCAGAAATCGGCATCCGCGGGCCGGCGCTCCCACATCCGGGAGCCGCCAATCAACGTCCACACGGTGTCGGGTTCGGGATGGGTTCGGTTCGACGATATTCGCTGGGCTGCCGCGATTTCGGTGACGCGTTGCCGAAGCTCGCTCAGATATTGCAGATACCCCACCCGGTCTTGGTCGAGCCCGGCACCCCGGCGCCGACCGCGTGCGCTGACCGCCATCACCATCAGCGACAGCGACATCGTCGCCGGGAGGATCAACATCGTTGGGTTGCGCGCGCTCGGGGCGCCCGAGACATAGGTCGCTGCCATGGCAATCAAGGTGGCGATCGACATGGCCAGGGGCACCAGGCGCAGCAGCGGACCGGTCGACGTTGTCTGGGCCAGCTCCGGTGGTGCGGCAACCACGAGGTCCTCGGTCACAGTGCGACGACGCTAGGCAGCGGCCCGAGCGCCGGCAAGTCGCCTGTGCACAACCGGATACGACGGCGCCGGAGGCGAACTAGCGTGCCAGTGATCCACCTGTCAGGGGGCCCGATGTTGTCTGGATCCGAACCGGGATTGTGCCGTGTCGCCGTGCATTCCGGGACTGCTGTCGTCGATCTTTCGCTACCGGCGGCACTCCCCGTCGCCGAGTTGATCCCCGCCATCGTCGAGAGTCTGGGCGGCCGCGATATCGGCGCGGCGCCCACGCGCTATCAGTTGTGTCCACTGGGCGCGGGGGCGCTCCCGCCGTCAAAGTCTTTGGCGCAAAGCGGCATTCGAGACGGCACCGTCTTGTCGTTGAGCCGTTGCAGCGCCGAGCCGGCACCCGGGCCGCATGATGACGACGCTGAGGCGGTACTGGCAACGCTTCGCGGTAGCACCCGGCCGCCGTCGCGGCGCGCCAAGGAACTCACCGGCGCGCTGACCGCGGGTGGGGTTGGCGGGGTCGGCGCCGTGCTGCTGGTTCGCGACGCGCTGGGCAACACCGACCGCCACGGCGCGGCAACCGCGGTCGTGGCGATCACGTCCGGCGTCCTGGCCTTGCTCGTCGCCGGCATGACGCGACGGACCGGCCGGGAGCCTACGGCGGTGTTCACGCTGAACGTCATCGCCACGACGTTCGTGGCGGTCGGCGCACTGCTGGCGGTTCCCGGTCGGCTGGGTGTGCCGAATCTGATGCTCGCCGCGATGGGAGCGTCGGTCGCCGCGGCGCTGGCGATCCGGCTGACCGGTTGTGGTGGGGTCACCTTCACCGCCGTCATGTGCTGCGCGATCGTCATCGCCGCGGCCGCGCTATGCGGTGTGATCACTGGCGCCGCGTTGTATGTCGTCGGTTCATTGACCACGTTGGCCGCCCTGGTTGCGCTGGAAGTGTCGGCCCGCATGTCGATGGTCGTGGCAGGTTTGTCCCCAAAGCTTCCCGCAGCGCCCGGGTCCGAAGAAGCACCCGAGTTGGCGGCCCCGGATCTGTTGGCGACCAGGGCCATCCGGGCCGATCGCTGGTTGAACGGCCTGCATGGCGGATTCTCATCGGCTGCGGCCCTGGGCGCCGTCGTCGCCGTGCTTGGCAGTCAGCGCGCCATCGGACTCACCGCGGTCACCGGCGCGGTGTTGTTGCTACGTGCGCGCGCGCAGGTCGACGGGAGGTCCCGGTTGATGTTTTTGATCGCCGGATATGTCGCGGGCACAGCCGCATTCGCTGTCGCGGCCCCCGGCCTCGCCCAGCACGGGCCGTGGATCGCCATCCTGACCGCGGCATTGACCGCCCTGGCGCTGCATCTGGGGTTCATCGCGCCCACCCGGCCGCCTTCGCCCATCGCTTGTCGACTCATCGATGCGCTGGAGTTCAGCGCATCGGCCAGCCTGCTGCCGCTGGCCTGCTGGACCTGCGGTGTCTTCAGCGCCGTTGGTGGCCTGGGACTGACGTGGACATGACCTCGCGATTCGGACACCTGCTGGCGGCGTGTGCGCTCGCCGCACCGTGCTGGTGCGCCATGCCGGCGGCGCACGCGGTGACACCACCCCCGGTGGACGAAAGATGGTTGCCGCAACCCGCGCCGCCGGGCCCGCCCAGCCGCACCCAGCAGCGCGAGGTGTGTGCGGCGGCTACCTGGGCACCCGAGCGACCCGAGGCCGCCGCCCAACTCGCCGGCCTCGACCTACCCGAAGCGTGGCGGCTCACTCGCGGATCCGGTCAGCGGGTGGCCGTGATCGACACCGGGGTGGCACACCACCGACGGCTGGCACACCTGGTGGCGGGAGGCGACTATGTCTTCACCGGAGACGGCACCCAGGATTGCGATGCGCACGGCACCATCGTCGCCGGCATCATCGCCGCCGCACCTGACTCCGCGACAGACCAATTCAGCGGTGTGGCTCCCGATGCCACGGTGATCGGCATCCGCCAGTCCAGCGCCAAGTTCTCCCCCGTCGGCAACCGCTCCAGCACCGGAGTCGGCGACGTCGACACCATGGCCCGAGCCGTTCGCACGGCTGCCGATCTGGGCGCATCGGTCATCAACATTTCGACGATTGCCTGTGTTGCGGCCGAGAGCCCACCCGATGACCGAGCCCTCGGCGCGGCTTTGGCGTACGCCGTCGATGTGAAGAATGCCGTCATCGTGGCCGCGGCCGGAAACACCGGCGGTGCCGCCCAGTGCCCATCCCAGCGCCCCGAGACATCCCGGGATACCGCGACCGTCGTCGTCAGCCCCGCCTGGTACGACAACTACGTGCTGACCGTCGGTTCGGTCAATGCCAACGGGGAGCCCTCGGCGTTCACCCTGCCCTCACCCTGGGTCGACGTCGCCGCCGGCGGCGAGAACGTGACCTCGCTCAACCCCGTCGGCGACGGAACCGTGAACGGCCTTGACGACCACGGTGGCTTCCGACCGCTGTCGGGCACCAGCTACGCCGCTCCCGTGGTCAGCGGACTGGCCGCGCTGATTCGCGCTCGGTTTCCAGCGTTGACCGCGCGCCAAGTCATGGCGCGGATCATCTCGACCGCCCATCATCCGCCCCATGGCTGGGATCCCTTCGTCGGCAACGGCACCGTCGATGTGCTGGCGGCGGTGAGCAGCGACCCCGCCGTGCAGCCGGCTCCGGCCCAGCCAGGTTCGCCGACCCCAGCCGCGCCGGTCACCACGCCGCCCACCCAACCGGATCGCCGGGCCCGGATTACCGCATTGAGCGGATCAGCGATCTGCTTGATGGGGTTGCTGGCGGCATTGGCCTCCCGGGCATTCGGTGGCCGGTCCGGGAGCCGGCACCGGCGGATCCACCGCGACGACGTCGTAGGCGACTGACGCGCTCGCCCCGCTCAGTTCCGGCCCCTCCGGCAATGTCGCCAACATCGGCCACGGCGCCGCCGTCGGAGTCAACAGCCCTAGGTGACGCGCCGTGTCCTCGTCGTGAATCAGATACCGCACTCCGGCATCGGTGACGAGGTAGCGCCGGCCCAGGGGGCACCCGAACCGGAGAGCCCGCGCGATGTCACATAGGCGCTGCGGCCCGGCGGCAGGTAGACGGCGTCCAGCGCGGGGCCGCGCCCGTCGGCCTGGACCAGGGGCAGCGCCCTCGCCCCAGCGGGCACGGGCAGACCGTCGCCGGCCAGAAACGCGACGTCGGGGCGACTTGCGTGCCTGCTCACCCAACTCAGGCACAACGTGGTGACGCCGGCGTCCAGCGGTTCGGACACCGTGTCGGGATACCCGGTGACCGGCAACGTCTCAACGATGGGCGCGGCACGGATCACGTCGGGGGCCACCGCGATCGCGTTGGCCGCCCCCTGCGAGTCGCTGAAACGCAGCAAGTCAGCGGCGACCTGGCCGATCCGCTGCACGCCCTGCGCCAACACCACGTAGTACGCAGCGCCACCCCCCGCTGTGATACTCAGCACAGTGCCGACCGAGAAACCGAGTTTCCCGGCCAGCGCCGGTTCGCCCGCATGGCCGATCCGCAACACGCTGATCGGCGGAACTTCCGGCACCGCGCTCAGCAACGACCGCGAGACGCGGTAGGGGGTCCGGCCTTCCAGCCGCAGCGCCCGCCGAACCGTGGGATCGGCCAGATCGACCACGGCCCGATGCCCGTCGTAGAGCAGATACGCCGGCGAACCCGACTCGGTCGCCACCAGAATGGTCTGCTCGGCGACAAGGCGACGAACCGACTGCTGGGCCGGACGCCCCACCAACAGGGTGGTCGCCGCACCACGGTCGGTGTCGCAGATCGTCCACGCCGACTCCTGCACCGGCAGCGACTGGCCAACGAACTGAGGTGCCCCCGGGATGCCCAGCAGCGGGCCACGTTTGGCGCGGATCACCTCCGCCTCGCGCACCGGTTTTGGGTTGGCGCCGGTCCCGGCGATCAAACGGGCCGAGGCCAGGTTGAGCACCGGATGCCAGGTATCGCCCACGCGCACATACAGCGCGCCGGATTCGCGGCCCACCACGATCTGGGCATCGCCCAGCCCGACCTGCGGCCGCAGCAAAGCGCTGATCACACAGCCCACGAGGACGACGACCGAAAGCACGCAGCCCGCCGCCAATGACACCGCGGACGCCCGCGGGCGCCCGTCGGCCGGGTCCAGACCCCCGCGCAGCAACGCGCACTCGAGGCGCCGGACCAGAAAGCGGTAGGCGCTGACCTGCAGCCACGTCGTCGGCCGGCCAGGCGGCCAGCCCCGAGAATCCCCCGCATCCACACCGCCACGCTAGGCAGGTGAACGCGACATTCTTTGCGTTCATCCACAGGCCCGGGCCGGGGCCCGATTCGTTCGAGGTTTTACGAAGTCCGATTGCGGGTAAAATTTCGGCGTGAACAAGCACCCATTGGCCGTGCTGGCCGGCGCTCTGGTCACCGCGACCGGCCTGTTGGCCGCCCCCCAGCATCACTGGAACCGCCATCCCGTCGGCGTCCGCAGCGGACTGCCCCGACGCCGAAGTCGTGTTCGCACGCGGAACCAGCGAGCCACCCGGCATCGGCCGGGTGGGTGAGGCCTTCGTGGACTCGTTGCGCCAGCAGACCGGCAAGAACATCGGTGTGTACGCGGTGAACTACCCCGCCAGCCGTTTGCAGCTGCACGGCGGCGACGGAGCCAATGACGTGATTTCACACGTCAAATCGATGGCCTCCTCCTGCCCCAACACCAAGATCGTGCTGGGCGGCTATTCACAGGGCGCCGACGTGATCGACATCGTGGCCGGAGTCCCGTTGGCCGGCATCAGCTTTGGCAACGAGCTGCCCGCCCAGTACGCGGACAACATCGCGGCGGTCGCGGTGTTCGGCAACGTGGCCAACCGCTCCGGCGGATCATTGACCACCCAGAGTTCGTTGCTGGGTTCCAAGTCCATCGACCTGTGCAACCCCAGTGACCCGATCTGTCACTCCGGCCCCGGCAACGATTGGAACGGGCACACCGACGGTTACGTCCCCACCTACACCACCCAAGCGGCGAGTTTCGTTGCGGCCAAGCTGGCCGCATCGTCGATGGCACCGGTGGTCCAGTTGCCTGGGCCCGTGCCGCGGGCGCCCGGCCCCGCTCCGCAGGCCCCCGGACCCGCTACGGCATCGCCCGGAACCCCAGTCGGGGCGACAGGCACCCTCGTCGGCGCTCACTGACCCACTGTCAGCAAGCCCGTAAAATTGCGCCATGTGGCTATTTCCCCTGGACGCACAGAAGTGGGCGCGCTCGGGTCGCGGCCGAACACGACTCGCACGGCGCTGTGCCGGGTTGGTGGCCACCACGATTGCGGCGTGCGCGGTATTGCTCGCGTTTCCATTGGCGCCTAAGGCAGCCGCGGCCTGCCCCGATGTCCAGGTGGTTTTCGCCAGGGGCACCGGCGAACCACCCGGTCTCGGCCGGGTGGGCAACGCCATGGTGGCCTCGCTACGGCAGAAGACCGACCAGAGCATCGGCGCGTACGCGGTGAACTACCCCGCCAACAAGGACTTCCTGGCGGCCGCCGACGGCGCCAACGACGCCAGCGACCACGTCCAGCAGATGACGAATGAATGCCCCAACACCAAACTGGTGCCCGGTGGTTATTCCCAGGGTGCCGCGGTCATCAACATCGTTACCGCCGCACCCCTTCCCGGCCTTGGCTTCACCCAGCCGCTGCCGGCCCAAGCCGCCCAGCACGTGGCCGCGGTCACCCTGTTCGGGAACCCATCGGGCCGAGCGGGTGGATTGATGACGGCGCTGAGCCCGCACTTCGGCGGCAAGATCCTCAACCTGTGCAACACCGGCGACCCGATCTGCTCGGACGGCGACCAGTGGAAGGCCCACACCGGCTACGTTCCGGGCCTGACCAACAAAGCCGCCAGTTTCGTCGCAGGCCGGATCTGAATCAGCCCCACTCGCGAATCGGCCGAGCCGATTCAGCGCGCTTGTGAGGCGACTGGGCAAGCCCTTGGGCTTGCCTGTACCGGAACGCTTCCGGTGGCAGACCCCTGCGACCAGGGTTACGATCACGCTGAACCTCAACGAGGCGTACCGAACGCGCCAACGAAGGTTCTCTTTGCCGCTGTACACGAAGGCAAGTGCGCGATGCGCGCCGTGGCGATTCTGATGCACCATTGTCCGGCGATTGCGCCCAGGAGGATCGATGCAGGATACCGACGTATCGCAGGTATCACCCTCAGCCCCTGCGGATCTTGCTGAAATCACGGCGGCCAAGGAAACCCTCGAGGACTACACGCTGCGGTTTGCGCCGCGCAGCTACCGCCGGTGGTCGCCGGCGGTCGTCGGGATCTCCGCCCTGGGCGGTATCGCCTACCTGGCCGACTTCGCGATCGGCGCCAATATCGGGATCACGTGGGGAACCACCAATGCCCTCTGGGGCATAGCCATCTTCGCCGCGGTGGTCTTCACCACCGGATTGCCCCTGGCCTACTACGCGGCCCGCTACAACATCGATTTGGATCTGATCACCCGTGGCAGCGGTTTCGGCTACTACGGGTCGGTGGTGACCAACGTCATCTTTGCCACGTTCACCTTCATCTTCTTTGCACTCGAAGGTTCGATCATGGCCCAGGGACTGAACCTGGGTCTGCACATTCCGTTGTGGCTGGGGTATGCCTTCTCGACGCTGCTGATCTTTCCGCTGGTGATATACGGCATGAAAGTTCTTTCACAGCTGCAACTTTGGACCACGCCGCTGTGGCTGATCCTGATGATGGCCCCGTTCGGCTACCTCTTGATCAGCCATCCCGAGTCGGTCGCGCAGTTCTTCGCCTACGCAGGCAAGGACGGTCGCGCCACGGCCAGCATCGGCTCCGCACTGATGGCGGCGGGCGTATGCCTGGCGCTGATCGCTCAAATCGCGGAGCAGATCGACTATTTGCGGTTCATGCCGCCACGGACGCCCAAGAACTCACGTCGGTGGTGGGCCTGGATGCTGCTGGCCGGGCCCGGCTGGGTCATCTTCGGCGCGGCCAAACAGATCATCGGCCTGTTCCTGGCGGTCTATCTGCTCTCCAACGTCGCCGGTGCGGCCGATTTCGCCAATCAACCGGTCCGCCAATTCATGCAGATCTACCGCAACTTCATGCCGGGTTGGCTGGCGCTGACATTGGCGGTGATCTTGGTGGTGCTCAGCCAGGTCAAGATCAACGCGACGAACGCGTATTCGGGTTCGCTGGCCTGGACGAATTCATTCACCCGCGTCACCAAGCACTACCCCGGGCGAGTGATGTTCCTCGGCGTGAATCTCACGATTGCCCTGATCCTGATGGAAGCCAACATGTTTGACTTCCTCAACACAATCCTCGGCTTCTACGCCAACTGCGGCATGGCCTGGGTGGTGACGGTGGCATCTGACATCGTCTTCAACAAGTTCCTGCTCGGCCTGTCGCCGAAGACACCGGAGTTCCGTCGCGGCATGTTGTATGCCATCAACCCGGTTGGCTTCGGGTCGATGCTGTTGGCAGCGGGCCTTTCGATCGTCGCGTTCTTCGGCGGCCTCGGTGAGACGCTGCGCCCGTACTCGCCGTTGGTGGCGATCAGCGTCGCCTTGGTGATGCCACCGATTCTGGCCATTGCCACCAAGGGCAAGTACTACCTGCGACGCACCCACGACGGCATCGAGCTGCCCATGTACGACGAGCACGGCAACCCGTCCGCCGAGCACCTGAATTGCCATGTCTGCCGGCAGAACTTCGAGCGACCCGATATGGCGGCCTGCCAGACCCACGATGCTCACGTTTGTTCGCTGTGCCTGTCCACCGACAAACAGGCCGAACACGTCTTGTCAGCCCATCCCTAACCCGACGATGTGGAGCCACAAGTAAATCGTGCCGAACTTTTGCCTTTGGCGATTGTTTCTATTGGTCATATAATCGGGGCCTTGTTGCTTGTGGGTGATCAATAGTTCCCGTTGATCCGACGACGGCGATGTCGCAGGAGGCTGCACTCACCGCTGTTGAGGAGGATCTCGTGGTCGTTGACACCTCGCCGGTCGACGCCGGCGGCTACGTGTCCGTCCCCGTGCTCCTCTCTGATTTCGGCTCGCTGTCGCCGGAGATCAACTCCGGGCGCATCTACGCCGGTCCGGGATCTGGACCAGTGCTGGCCGCGGCGGGAGCCTGGGATGCGCTGGCCACCGAGTTGGGCGCCACCGCATGCGGATACAGCTGCGTGATCACCCAATTGACGAGCTTGCCGTGGTCGGGGCCCGCCGCCGCGGCCATGCTTACCGCGGTCACGCCGTACGTCTCCTGGTTGACCACGATGGCCACGCGCGCCGAACAGACCGCCATGCAGGCCAGGGCCGCCGCGGCGGCCTATGAGGCGGCCTTCGCGATGACCGTGCCCCCGCCGGCGATTGCAGTCAACCGAGTCCGGTTGCTGGCGCTGATCGCAACCAATTTCTTCGGGCAGAACACGCCGTCGATCGCGGCTACCGAAGCCGAGTACGCCGAGTTCTGGGCGCATGACGCCACCGCGATGTACTGCTACGCCAGCACCTCGACGTCGTTTCTGGCACTACCCGCCTTCCCCGGGCCACCACGCACGACCGACCCGGCAGGATTGGCCGGACAGGCCGCCGCGACCAGCCAATCCGCGGCGTCGGCGACCTCCTCATCGGCAATCCAGGCGCTTACCCAAGTCTCGTCGTCGCTAGCCGCGGCCGGGCATTGGCTGCCCATCCTCTCGACCGCGGAGTGGAACACCTTGGTCAACACCTGGGGCCTGGCCTATTTCGGCGCGGGAATCTTCCAGTTGGGCACCCTGTTTGCCCAACAACTCTTGCCAGATGCTGCGGCGGCGCCGTCCGCGGCCGCGGCCGCGGCCGCGGCATCGACCGCCGTGGCCGCACAACTGGCAGCACCCGTTGCCGCCACGCCGGTTTCGGCCGTATTCGCGCGGGCGGACACCATCGGATCGATGTCGGTACCGCCAAGTTGGACCACCGCCGCACCGGCACCCACCGCCGGGGGCGCCGCGATCTCTGGCATCGACGTCGCGCCCGGGCGCCCCCAAGCACCCAACGCCCTGCTTCCCAATCTGCGCGACAACAGCCGAGCAACGACCTTCGCTCGGCGCCGATACGGCATCCGCCTGACGGTGATGTTGCGCCCACCGGAAGCCGGATAGGCACCCAAGCTTCGAGGAGAAGAGCAGATGGCACAGGCAGCCACACAGGTAGGGAGTTGATAGCAATGGACTTTGGGATACTGCCGCCAGAGATCAACTCCGCTCGCATGTACTCCGGCCCCGGCTCGTCACCCTTGTTGACGGTGGCCTCGGCGTGGAGCGGCCTGGCCGCCGAGTTGAGCGCTACCGCCAACGACTACGAGACCGTGATCTCCGGGCTGCAAAGCCAGGGTTGGGTCGAGCCTTCGTCGGAAGCGATGGCCAACTCCATCTGGCCCTATGTCGCGTGGCTGCGCGCCACTGCCGCCGCGACCGAGCAGTCGGCAAGCAAGGCTCGCATAGCGGCCAGCGCGTACGAAGCCGCCTTCGCCGCAACGGTGCCGCCGCCACAGATCGCCGCCAATCGCGCCGAACTCACCGGGTTGATCTCAACCAACGTGGTGGGCCAAAACAGTGCCGCGATAGCCGCTGCGGAAGCCCAATACGGCGAGATGTGGTCCCAGGATGCCGCGACCATGTATGCCTATGCCGCCAGCTGCGCAACCGCCACGTCCGTGACACCGTTTGTGTCGCCGCCGCAAACCACCAGCCCGACCGCGGCGGCGACACAAGCCGGCACCCTCGCCCGGGCCGCCGCCACCACCGCCGGTACCGCACAGAGCACCTTGTCACGGCTGATCTCGGAGGTACCGGGTGTGCTGCAAGCCCTTACGTCGCCGTTGGCCTCGGCCGCATCATCGACGGCCGGCCCCATCGAGCGGTTCTTGGAGTGGTACGCGCCGTTCGCAAATTTCTTCTACGACACCCTCGGCCTGCCGTTCTTTGGCGCCGGCATCACCAGTTTCTTCGCGGCAACGGCCAAGACGGCGGGGGCGATTGGCCCCGCGGCCGCCGCACCAGCGGCCACCGTCGCCGCCACGGGTGCGGCCGAAGCGGTGGGCGCTGGGCCGGTTTCGGCGAGTCTGGCTCAGGCCAGCACGGTCGGCAAGCTGTCGGTACCCCACACCTGGGAAGGGGCCACCCCGGCGACAAGCCCCACCACCGCATCGAAATTCATCAGCGACGTGATCGAACCGGAAAGCGTGGAGGCGGGCGGCAACGTCATCGGCGGAGTGCCGATGCCCGGTCCAGGCGAAGGTTCGGCGGGTGCGGGTCCCCGCTACGGGGTACGCCTCACCGTCATGCCTCACCCACCGTCGGCGGGCTGAGTTGAGCACACATCTCGGGCATGGGGCAGCCGCCACCCGAGCGCCGGGTCTGGGTGGTTGCCCCGGCCATTCCACATCACTGAGCACCCGCGGATTCCGGGCGCCGCCGCCGATCCGGCCCTCGCCCACCCATCCAGCACGCCTCGACGTCCCGCAGTCGGCTGATGCCGTGTCCACCATTCGGGGGATAACGCCTCAGTGCAGCACCGCAACGGGGCTGGTGCCTATAAACCCGACCGCTCCGCCCCGATCTGATGAGGACGCTCATTGATGCCTGAAGATGTTGCTACCTGCCAACCCACCGAATCAATGCCGCATCTTCATCGGGGTCTTTCCAACCGACACATTCAGTTGATCGCCATTGGCGGGGCGATCGGCACCGGCCTGTTCATGGGGTCCGGCCGCACCATCTCGCTGGCCGGCCCGGCGGTGATAGTCGTCTACGCGGTCATCGGGTTTTTCGTCTTCTTCGTGCTGCGCGCGATGGGCGAGCTGCTGTTGTCGAACTTGAACTACAAGTCGTTCGTCGACTGTGCCGCCGACCTTCTGGGCCCGGCGGCCGGCTACTTCATGGGCTGGTCGTACTGGTTCGCCTGGATCGTCGCGGGCATCGCCGATCTCGTCGCCATCACCGGCTGTAGCAAGTTCTGGTGGCCGGACGTACCCACCTGGGCACCGGCACTGGTCACTATCGCCGTCATGCTCTCGATTAACATGTTCGGTGTCAGCAAGTTCGGCGAGACGGAATTTTGGTTCGCCCTGATCAAGGTTGCGGCGATCCTCTGCCTCATCACCGTGGGCGCGATCTTGGTCATCACCGGCTTCACCTCGCCCGACGGCGACCGGGCGGCCCTGGCGAATCTCTGGAACGACGGCGGGTTCTTCCCAACCGGGTTCGTCGGTTTGGCGAGCGGGTTTCAGATCGCCTTTTTCGCCTATATCGGAGTGGAACTGGTGGGTGCGGCCGCGGCGGAAGCCGCCGATCCCAGCCACACTCTCCCCCGTGCGATCAACGCCGTCCCGCTGCGGGTGGCGATCTTTTATATC
Source organism: Mycobacterium pseudoshottsii JCM 15466 (assembly GCF_003584745.1). Lineage (NCBI taxonomy): Bacteria > Bacillati > Actinomycetota > Actinomycetes > Mycobacteriales > Mycobacteriaceae > Mycobacterium > Mycobacterium pseudoshottsii. Next base: position 1,336,448 of record NZ_AP018410.1, on the reverse strand, counting down.
GGGGCCCTGCTGGCGATTCTCTCCGTCGTCCCGTGGCGACGGTTCGCCAGTGGCGAGTCGCCGTTCGTGACCATGTTCGCCTTGGCCGGACTCGCCGCGGCCGCATCCGTCGTCAACTTTGTCGTCATCACCTCGGCCGCGTCCTCGGCGAACTCCGGCGTGTTCTCCACCGGCCGCATGCTCTATGGCCTGGCCGACGAGGGCAGCGCGCCGGGAATCTTCGGTCGACTCAATAGCCGCGGAGTGCCGGCACCGGCCCTGATCCTCACCGCGGCGCTGTTGTTGTCCGCCATCCCGCTGCTCTACGCCGGCGGTTCGGTGATCGGTGCCTTCACCCTGATCACCACCATCTCGTCGCTGCTGTTCATGTTCGTCTGGACGATGATCGTGATCAGCTACCTCGTCTATCGGCGCCGACACGCACAACGCCACGCCGATTCGGCTTACAAGGTGCCCGGTGGCGTGGTGATGTGCTGGGCCATACTCGGCTTCTTCGTATTCGTGATCTGGACGCTCACCACCGAAACCGAAACCGCGACCGCATTGGTGTGGTTCCCGCTGTGGTTCGTGATCCTCGGGATCGGCTGGGCGCTCGTCCGGCGCCGCCCCGGCCACCTCGAGCAATACCACCGGTTCCAGGCCGAAATGAACGGCACCGCCGAGGGGGTACTCCCGCCCGATGCCTCAGCCCGGACCTAGTCGATACGTAATAAGTCAGTCGGTACGCGAGCGCAGATCGCGGGTAATCAAGACCCGCGATGCGAGCTGGTCATCGGGCGGATAGTCCACCTTGGCCAGGACCAGACCGTGCGCCGGTGCGGCCGCGAAGTCACTGGAACGCGCGGTAGTGGTGAGCAACTCGCGACACCAATCTGGCGTACGCCGGTGTTCGCCCACGGCCAGCAGCGCGCCCACCAATGAACGCACCATCGACCAGCAGAACGCGTCGGCGCTGACCTGCGCGGTGACCAGGTGCCCGTTGCGCGACCAGTCCAGCCGTTGCAGGTCACGGATGGTGGTAGCCCCCTCGCGACGGCGGCAGAACGCGGCAAAATTGTGCAGTCCCAATAACTCTCGGGATGCCACCGTCATCGCATCGATGTCCAGCTCCCGCGGCCATACGGTCACATAGCGAGCCTGCTGCGGCTCGACACCGTAGGGGGCCGTCGACAAGCGGTAGACATAATGGCGGCGAAGTGCCGAAAATCGGGCATCGAAAGCCGTTGGCGCACGCGCGATATCGAGGACACGCAGATCAGCCGGCAAGAAGCGGGCCAAACGTCGCACCAACGGCAGGAATTCCGGATCGCCCGCGCGCGCCGAACGCGAATAGGCGTTCGGCAACGCGTCGACTGGAACATCGGCGTGGGCCACCTGGCCGGTGGCGTGGACCCCCGCATCGGTACGCCCGGCGGCACGCAGGCGCACCGGTGTGCGCAGGACCGTCGTCAGCGCCTCATCAAGGACGCCAGCGACCGTACGCTGCCCCGTCTGCGTCGCCCAGCCTGCGAAATCCGTACCGTCGTAGGCAATGTCGAAGCGCAGACGAACTGCGTCACTAATTCTGCGGTGCCTCGTCAGCGTCGGTGTCAGCGGAGCCGGCCTCGGCGTCGGTGGCCTCGGCGTCGGCAGGCGCTGCCTCGGCTTCGGTAGCGGCCACCGCCTCCTCGGCCGCCGGCTCCTCGGCTGCCTGCGGCTCCGAAGGCGCGTCCTGCGATGCGGCCTGGGAGGCTTTCACCCGTCGTGCCCGGTCGGCCTCAGACGTCACCGTCTTCTCCCGCACCAACTCGATCACCGCCATCGGGGCGTTGTCGCCCTTGCGCGGTTCGACCTTGATGATGCGGGTGTAGCCGCCCTCACGATCGGCAAAGAACGGCCCGATCTCAGCGAACAGGGTGTGCACCACGTCCTTGTCGCGGATCTTCTTGAGCACCTCGCGCCGATTGTGCAGTGCACCCTTCTTCGCGTGGGTGATCAGCTTCTCCGCGTACGGCCGCAACGCCCGCGCCTTGGGCTCGGTGGTCTTGATTCGGCCGTGCTCGAACAGCGAGGTGGCCAGGTTGGCCAGTAGCGCCTTCTGGTGCGAGGACGACCCGCCGAGGCGAGGGCCTTTGGTGGGCTTGGGCATTGCGGCTATCTCCTATTCGGGGCCGGTCCCCGTATCAGGTAGGACCGGGACGGATCTTGGTTAGAGCTGTTCGGTTTCGGCGTAGTCCTGGTCGTCGTAGGCGCCCTCGGTCGACCAGGTACCGGTGGCCACGTCGTAGCCTGCGACCTCAGACGGGTCGAAGCTCGGCGGGCTGTCCTTGAGCGGCAGGCCCAGCTGGTGCAGCTTGACCTTGACCTCATCGATCGACTTCTGACCGAAGTTGCGGATGTCGAGTAAGTCCGACTCGGTGCGCGACACCAGTTCGCCGACGGTGTGCACGCCCTCGCGCTTGAGGCAGTTGTACGAGCGCACGGTCAGATCCAGGTCGTCGATCGGCAGTGCGAACGAGGCGATGTGGTCGGCCTCGGCCGGCGACGGCCCAATCTCGATACCTTCGGCCTCGACGTTGAGTTCACGTGCCAGACCGAACAATTCGACGAGCGTCTTGCCCGCAGATGCCAGCGCGTCGCGCGGGGTGATCGAATTCTTGGCCTCGACATCGAGGATCAGCTTGTCGAAGTCGGTGCGCTGCTCGACACGAGTCGCGTCCACCTTGTAGGTGACCTTGAGCACCGGCGAGTAGATGGAATCGACCGGGATGCGGCCGATTTCGGCGCCCGAAGCCCGGTTCTGCACTGCCGGGACGTAACCGCGGCCGCGCTCGACGACGAGCTCGACCTCCAGCTTGCCCTTGTCGTTGAGGGTGGCGATGCGCATGTTGGGGTTGTGCACCGTGACACCGGCCGGCGGCACGATGTCGCCCGCGGTGACCTCACCGGGCCCCTGCTTGCGCAGGTACATGGTGACCGGCTCGTCTTCCTCCGAAGAAACGACCAGGGCCTTGAGGTTCAGGATGATGTCGGTGACATCTTCCTTGACTCCGGGCACCGTGGTGAACTCGTGCAGCACGCCGTCGATGCGGATGCTGGTGACGGCTGCCCCGGGAATCGAGGACAGCAGCGTACGACGCAGCGAGTTGCCAAGGGTGTAGCCGAATCCGGGTTCCAGCGGTTCGATGACGAACTGGGACCGGCTGTCGGTGAGGACTTCCTCGGACAGAGTCGGCCGCTGAGAGATCAGCATGGTGTTCTTGTTCTCCTTCTCGGCACCCGCTATTTGATGCCGTTAGGTGATCCGTCGCTGCGGCCGCAGCGACGGAAGACGGGGCTTACTTCGAGTAGTACTCGACGATCAGCTGCTCGGTGAGCGGGACCTCGATCTGTGCCCGCTCGGGCAGCTGGTGGATCAGGATGCGCTGACGCTCCCCCACGACCTGCAACCAGCTCGGGATCGGACGGTCACCCGCCGTTTCGCGCGCAATCTGGAACGGCGCCGTGTTGAGCGAGTTGTCCCGCACATCGATGATGTCGTACTGCGAAACCCGGTAGCTGGGCACATTGACGTGCACGCCGTTGACGCTGAAGTGCCCGTGGCTGACCAGCTGACGAGCCATCCGGCGGGTACGTGCCAACCCGGCCCGGTATACGACGTTGTCGAGCCGGCTCTCCAGGATCTTCAGCAGCTCCTCACCGGTCTTGCCGGAGTGGCGAACGGCCTCTTCGTAGTAGCGGCGGAACTGCTTTTCCATCACGCCGTAGGTGAAGCGGGCCTTCTGCTTTTCCTGCAACTGCTGGCGGTATTCACTGTCCTTGATCCGGGCGCGGCCGTGCTGGCCGGGCGGGTAGGGACGCTTTTCGAATGACTGGTCGCCACCAACGAGGTCGGTGCCCAGCCGGCGCGACTTGCGGGTGACGGGTCCGGTGTAACGAGCCATTGGTATGTCCTCCTAGACCTAGACGCGCCGACGCTTGGGCGGGCGGACACCGTTGTGCGGCTGCGGGGTGACATCGGAGATCGCACCGACCTCCAGGCCAGCGGCCTGCAGCGACCGGATCGCGGTCTCGCGGCCCGAACCCGGCCCCTTCACGAACACGTCGACCTTGCGGACACCGTGCTCCTGGGCCTTGCGCGCGGCGTTCTCGGCGGCCAGCTGCGCTGCGAACGGTGTCGACTTGCGGGATCCCTTGAAGCCGACGTGACCCGACGACGCCCAGGCGATGACGTTGCCCTGCGGGTCGGTGATCGTCACGATCGTGTTGTTGAACGTGCTCTTGATGTGCGCGGCACCGTGCGGGACGTTCTTCTTTTCCCGGCGGCGGGTCTTCTGGCCCTTCTTGGGGCCCGTGCCGCTGGCTTTCTTCGGTGGCATCGGTTACCTGGCCTTCTTCTTGCCTGCGATGGTGCGCTTGGGGCCCTTACGGGTCCGCGCGTTGGTCTTGGTGCGCTGGCCACGTACCGGCAAACCACGGCGGTGCCGCAGGCCCTGGTAGCAGCCGATCTCGATCTTGCGACGAATGTCGGCCTGCACCTCGCGGCGCAGGTCACCCTCGATCTTCAAGTTCGCTTCGATGTAGTCACGCAGGTGCGTCAGCTGGTCGTCAGTGAGATCGCGAGTGCGCAGGTTACGGTCAATGCCCGTAGCTGCCAAGATCTCGTTCGACCGGGTACGGCCGACGCCGTAGATGTAGGTCAGGGCGATCTCCATCCGCTTGTCGCGCGGTAGATCGACGCCGACTAGTCGAGCCATAGGTGGCGTTTCCTCTTTTTCTCAGCGGAGGTCTTATCCCAGTCCGTTCCCGCAAGGTTTGCGGGGCCCAGCCTCCGTCCGGGCGCGGATGAGCTGGCCCATCACTATTGATGCCAGCCGCTCATTGGTGCTGGGAGGTCTGCATTCAGTTGTCTGCGCTTCGCGCTAGCTAGCTGCTGCTAGCCCTGGTCTACCCCTGCCGCTGCTTGTGGCGCGGATCGGAGCAGATCACCATGACCCGCCCATGCCGACGGATCACCCTGCACTTGTCACAGATCGGCTTGACGCTCGGGTTCACCTTCACGGCAGTCTCGGTCCTGTTCTCTGGGTGGTTTGGCTATTTGTACCGGTACACGATGCGGCCCCTGGACAGGTCGTAGGGAGACAACTCCACCACCACGCGATCCTCGGGCAGGATACGGATGTAGTGCTGCCGCATCTTGCCGCTGATGTGGGCGAGCACCTTGTGGCCGTTCTCCAGCTCAATGCGAAACATGGCATTAGGCAGGGGCTCGACCACGCGACCCTCGACCTCTATGGCACCGTCCTTCTTGGCCATTACTTTCCGGCGATCCTCACTTCTTGTTCGTGCACCTGGTTTGGCGCAGCACCCGTCCTGACCGCAAAACGTGAGCCGGTGGTGGAAATTCCGCGAAACGATCCGAGAAATTTCGGGACTGGGCACGCCAGGAGTCGGCACGAGACGTCGCACCGTCGTCCCACGATACCCGCACTGCCGCGCTCGGCGCAAAACGCCACAAAGCCGGGCCGGAATAGCCGCCCCGACCCAGCCGGTTGGACCTAGCATGCCCGCCCCTGAGACCGACTCTGACGCCAGATCTTCCGCGAATCCAGCTGCCGGTAAGCCCAACCTCGGCCGGTTCGGATCCTTCGGCCGCGGTGTCACCCCGGCCCAGGCCAGAGACATCGAAGCGCTGGGCTACGGCGCGGTCTGGGTCGGCGGGTCACCGCCGGCGGAACTGGCCTGGGTGGAACCGATCCTGGCGGCCACCACCACGCTGCAGGTAGCCACCGGCATCGTCAACATCTGGTCGGCGCCCGCCAAGCCGGTAGCCGAGTCGTTTCATCGCATCGAGGCCGCCTACCCCGGCCGTTTCCTGCCGGGAATCGGCGTGGGCCACCCGGAAGCGATCACCGAGTACCACAGCACCGGCAACGCGGTGGACGCCCTCATCGAGTACCTCAACAGGCTCGACGACTACGGGGTGCCGGCCAACCGACGGGTGGTGGCGGCGCTGGGCCCGCGGGTGCTGCGGCTCGCGGCGCGACGCAGTGCCGGCGCGCACCCCTACCTGACCACACCGGAGCACACCGGCGCGGCCCGCGAACTCATCGGCCCGTCGGCGTTTCTGGCTCCCGAACACAAAGTGGTGCTGACCACCGACGCGCAACGGGCGCGTGCCGTCGGGCGCAAGGCCCTCGACATCTATCTCAACCTGGCGAACTACCTGAACAGCTGGAAGCGGCTGGGCTTCAGCGAGCGCGACATCGCCCGCCCGGGCAGTGACCGCCTGGTTGACGCCGTGGTCGCCTACGGCACTCCCGCGGCCATCGCGGCGCGCCTCAACGAACACCTGCAAGCCGGCGCCGACCACGTCCCCGTACAAGTCCTGACCAAAAGTGAGAACCTGGTACCAGCGCTCGCCGAGTTGGCCGGGCCGCTCGGGCTGGCCGGCGCCTGAGCTTCAAGCAGGCACGGGGGAACCAGATGACCAACGCAGTTTCACTCAAACCCGAGCTGGGCCGGTTCGGCGTATGGCTGGGTAGCCGCTCCATCACCCCCGAACTCGCCGGGCAGATCGAATCACTCGGCTACGGCGCGGCCTGGATCGGCGCATCACCGGACGCCGATCTGGCTTGGGTCGAGCCCGCCTTGGAGCAGACCACATCACTGCAGCTGGCGACCGGAATCGTCAATATCTGGTCGGCGCCGGCCGATGAGGTGGCGGCGTCGTATCAGCGGATCGAGAGCGCCCACCCGGGCCGGTTTCTGCTGGGTGTCGGGGTAGGCCATCCCGAGCACACCCAGGAGTATCAGAAACCCTATGACGCGCTGGTGGCCTATCTCGACGACCTGGACAAGGCGATGGTGCCGGACAGCAGGCGGGTATTGGCGGCGCTGGGCCCCAGAATGTTGCGCCTGGCCGCGCAGCGTAGCGCCGGCGCCCATCCGTATCTGACCACGCCCGAGCACACCGGCACCGCCCGCCAGTTGGTCGGCAACACCGTGTTCCTGGCGCCCGAACACAAAGTCGTGCTCACCACCGATGCGGCGCAAGCCCGCGCGGTGGGCCGCAAGTTCATCGATTTCTACCTGGGACTGAGCAACTACGTGAACAACTGGCTGAAGCTGGGCTTCACCGAAGACGACGTGCGCAAGCCCGGTAGCGACAGATTGATCGACGCCCTGGTGGCCTACGGCACCCCTGATCAGATCGCCCGGCGGCTCGGCGAACACCACGAAGCCGGCGCCGACCATGTGGCGATTCAGGTGCTGCGCCCGTCCCGGGAGGACAAGCCGATGGCGGCGCTGACCGAACTGTCAGGGGCGCTCGGGCTCACCCGTTAGGGTTTGACCATGCGACTGCTAGTCACCGGTGGAGCGGGCTTCATCGGCGCGAACTTTGTGCACAGCAGCGTGCGCGAGTACCCCGACGACGCGGTGACCGTGCTCGACGCCCTGACCTATGCCGGCCGGCGCGAATCGTTGGCCGATCTCGAAGACGCCATCAGGCTGGTCGAGGGCGACATCACCGATGCCGAGCTGGTTTCCCAGCTGGTGGCCGAGTCCGACGCGGTGGTGCATTTCGCCGCCGAATCCCACGTCGACAATGCGCTGGACAACCCGGAACCATTCGTGCACACCAACGTGCTCGGGACCTTCACCATCCTGGAGGCGGTGCGGCGGCACGGCGTACGGCTGCACCACATCTCCACCGACGAGGTGTACGGGGACCTCGAACTGCACGACCCCGCGCGATTCACCGAGGCGACCCCGTACAACCCGTCGAGTCCGTATTCGGCAACCAAGGCCGGCGCGGACATGTTGGTCCGGGCCTGGGTTCGGTCCTATGGCGTGGCGGCCACCATCTCCAACTGCTCCAACAACTACGGCCCGTATCAGCACATCGAGAAGTTCATTCCTCGGCAGATCACCAACGTGCTGACCGGGCGGCGCCCCAAGCTGTATGGCACCGGCGCCAATGTCCGGGACTGGATCCACGTCGACGACCACAACAGCGCGGTGCGGCGGATCCTGGAGAAGGGGCAGATCGGCAAGACCTATCTGATCAGCTCCGAAGGCGAGCGCGACAACCTGAGCGTGCTGCGCACGCTGCTGCGGATGATGGATCGCGACCCCGACGACTTCGATCACGTCGTCGACCGCGTCGGCCACGATCTGCGCTATGCCATCGACCCATCTTTGCTCTACAACGAGTTGGCGTGGGCGCCCAAGCACACCGATTTCGAGGAAGGCTTGCGCACCACCATCGACTGGTACCGGGCCAACGAATCATGGTGGCGTCCGTTGAAAGACGCCGCAGAAGCCCGTTACCAAGAACGCGGTCAGTGACATGCAGGCACGCGAACTCAAAGTTCCAGGCGCGTGGGAGATCACCCCGACCATCCACGGTGATTCCCGCGGCATGTTTTTCGAATGGCTCACCGACAGCGGGTTCACCGCCTTCTGCGGTCATCGCTTCGACGTCCGCCAAGCCAACTGCTCGGTGTCGTCAGCCGGCGTGCTGCGGGGTCTGCACTTCGCCGAGCTGCCCCCCAGCCAGGCCAAGTACGTCACCTGCGTATCAGGCGCGGTGTTCGATGTCGTCGTTGACATCCGTTTGGGTTCACCGACATTCGGCCAGTGGGACTCGGTACTGCTCGACGATCGCCACCGATCGATTTACATCTCGGAAGGACTTGCGCACGGTTTCCTTGCGCTGCAAGACAAATCAACGGTGATGTACATGTGTTCGGCCGAGTACAACCCGCAGCGCGAGCACACGATCTGCGCGACCGACCCCGAACTGGCGATCGACTGGCCCCTGGTCGACGGCGCCCCTCCCAGCCTGTCTGAACGCGATGCGGCGGCCGGCAGCCTCGATGAAGTGCGCGCTTCGGGGGTCCTGCCCACTTGGGAAGAGACCCAGAGGTTCATCGACGGCCTGCGGGGTACCTAGCCAGCCTCCGCGTGCGAACCGCCCCGCCGGAGCCCAATTGTCGCCGTGGCCGGCGGTACCGACAGCATGGCCGCGCCGAATGCCCGGGTGGCTATCGCTAGCCTTCCAGGCATGCCAACCACACAGATCGCCTGGGACGGCGTCGATGACGGCGAGCCCGCAGGTGAATGAGACTGAGGGCAGGCCGGTAGTCGGGCGTCCCGGTGCGGTGCTGTTCACCGTGTGCGCCGCCCTGTTCTTGGTTGTGGTGGATGTCACCGTGCTGCACGTGGCCGCACCAAGAATCGCCGAGGAGCTGAGTCCCTCACCCACCGAATTCCTGTGGATCGTCGACATCTACCCGCTGATCATGGCCTCATTGATGCTGATGGCGGGAGCCGCTTCAGACCGGTTTGGCCGCAAGCGCCTGCTGATGACTGGTCTGGTGATCTTCGGGCTGGTCTCGATTCGGGCGGCCTTCGCGGCTACACCGTTGATGCTGATCCTGGCCCGTTCGGTGATGGCAGTGGGCGCGGCGATGATCCTTCCCGCCACGGTATCGCTGTTGCGGGTCGCGTTCCCGGACCGCGCCGAACGGATGCGCGCGGTGGGGATCTGGTCTGCGGTGTCGGCGGTGGGGGCGGCGATCGGCCCGTTGATGGGCGGGTTGCTGGTCGAGTACTTCTGGTGGGGCGCAATATTCCTGATCAACGTCCCCCTCGCGCTGCTGGTTCTGCTGCTGGTGTGGCGGCTTGTCCCGGAGTCACGCTCGCAGGCCCGGCTGGTGTTGGACGGTCTCAGCGTCAGCCTGTCGATCGTCGCAGTGCTCACGTCGGTGCTGGCGATCAAGCAGGCGACTCACCACGGGATCGATCCTGCGGCAGTTGGTTACGTCGTCATCGCCAGCGTCGGGTTGTGGTGGTTCATCCGCCGCCAGATCAGCAGGCAGCGCCGCGGGATCGAACCGCTGCTCAACGTGCACTTGTTCACCCGAGCGCCGTTTACCATTGCGGTCCTGGCCGTGCTACTGGCGGTGTTTTCCATCGTCGGCCTAGACCTGGTGTTCGCGCAGTATCTGCAGAATTTTCTCGGCTTCACGCCGATCAAGGCTGCGCTCCTGCTCACGCCGATGGCGGCCGCGACGGTCGTCGGTTCTCTGTCCGCGCATCTGATCGTGGGTCGCTGCGGCACCCGTGTCGCGATCGGCGCCGGCCTCGGCCTTACCGCAAGCGCATTGCTCCCGCTGCTGACCCTGGGCCACAATGGGCAGCTTCTGGTGTTCGTGGGTTCGCTGGTCGGGTTCGCCCTCGATGTGGTGCTGGTTTCGGCAAACGACGCGATCATCTCCGCGGTCTCCGAGGATTACGTCGGCCAAGCCGCCGGTGTCGAAGAAGTCGCCTACGACCTCGGGGGTGGGCTGGGCATTGCGGTGCTGGGCTCCGTCCTCACGGCCACCTATACCGCAGCTTTCGACCCAATTTCGGGGCTGACCGACTCGCAGTTGGCAACCGCTCAGGAGTCCATCCGAACCGCCAATGATCTCGCCGACGCGACCTCCGCGCCGGCGCTGGCGTCCCAGATCCGTATTGAGGCGCACACCGCTTTTCTGGCCGGCTTTCACACCACCATCGTGGTCGCGATAGCGATCCTCGCCGCAGCCGCCGTGGCCGCCGGCGCCCTGCTCTCGACCAAGACCTTGCCCGAACCGGCCGGTCAAGATGCCCCCGATCCGAGCGCATAGCGCCGGGCCGACCGGCCCGCTACCGCGTCGGTACCACACCTTCGGGACCAGCATCGGCACGCTTGCCACGATGATTGGGGCCATGTTCGTCAAGAGTCCGTTGCGTACCACCGACGAGATTTACTAGGATGTCCAAGTATCGGGTCTCCCCGCCGCACACGACCGTTATGGAACACGCTATGACCACACAAATTCCGCATTTCATCGATGGACGCCGCACTCCCGGGCAATCCACCCGCACCGCCGATGTCCTCGACCCCAATACCGGCCAGGTCCAGACGACGGTACCGATGGCCGCGCAGGCCGACATCGACGCCGCGGTCGCAGGCGCCGCCGAAGCGCAAATAGGTTGGGCCGCCTGGAATCCTCAGCGGCGGGCGCGGGTGTTGATGCGCTTCATCGAGTTGGTCAACCAGAACACCGACGAGTTGGCCGAGCTGCTATCACGCGAGCACGGCAAGACAGTGCCCGACGCCCGCGGTGACATCCAGCGGGGCATCGAGGTGATCGAGTTCTGTCTCGGCATCCCCCACCTGCTCAAGGGCGAGTACACCGAGGGCGCCGGCCCGGGCATTGACGTCTACTCGCTGCGGCAGCCGCTCGGCGTGGTCGCCGGCATCACCCCGTTCAACTTCCCCGCGATGATCCCGCTGTGGAAGGCCGGCCCCGCCCTGGCATGCGGAAACGCCTTTGTGCTCAAGCCCAGTGAGCGCGACCCGTCGGTTCCGTTGCGACTGGCCGAACTGTTCGTCGAGGCCGGCCTACCCCCCGGCGTCTTCCAGGTCGTCCACGGCGACAAGGAGGCCGTCGACGCCATCCTCAATCACCCCGAGATCAAGGCGGTCGGCTTCGTCGGCAGCTCCGACATTGCCCAGTACATCTACTCCGGGGCGGCGGCCACCGGCAAGCGTTCGCAGTGCTTCGGCGGCGCCAAGAACCACATGATCGTGATGCCTGACGCCGACCTCGACCAAGCCGTCGACGCGCTGATCGGCGCCGGATACGGCAGTGCGGGCGAACGCTGCATGGCGATCAGCGTCGCGGTGCCGGTGGGCGAACAAACCGCGGATCGGCTGCGCGCCAAGCTGGTTGAACGCATCAACAACCTGCGAGTCGGACACAGCCTGGACCCGAAAGCCGACTACGGCCCATTGGTCACCGAAGCCGCACTCACGCGGGTGCGCGACTACATCGGCCAGGGCGTCGCCTCCGGCGCCGAATTGGTCGTCGACGGCCGCGAGCGGGCCAGTGACGATCTGGCCTTCGGCGACGCGAACCTGGAAGGCGGCTACTTCATCGGGCCGACCCTGTTCGACCACGTCACCACCGACATGTCCATCTACACCGACGAGATCTTTGGACCGGTGCTGTGCATGGTCCGCGCCCACGACTACGAAGAGGCGCTGCGGTTGCCCTCCGAGCACGAGTACGGCAACGGCGTGGCGGTCTTCACCCGCGAGGGCGACACCGCGCGCGACTTCGTGTCCCGGGTGCAGGTGGGCATGGTCGGGGTCAACGTCCCGATCCCGGTTCCGGTCGCCTACCACACCTTCGGCGGTTGGAAGCGTTCCGGATTCGGCGACCTCAACCAACACGGCCCGACGTCGATCCAGTTTTACACCAAGGTCAAGACCGTCACCTCCCGGTGGCCGTCGGGCATCAAAGATGGCGCCGAGTTCGTCATCCCCACGATGAAGTAGCCGCCATGTTTACCCTCAACGACGACGAGCGGGTGATCACCCAGACCGCCGCCGCCTTCGCCGATAAGCGGCTGGCCCCCTACGCGCTGGAATGGGATGCCACCAAGCACTTCCCGGTCGACGTGCTGCGCGAAGCCGCCGAACTGGGAATGGCGGCGATCTACTGCCGAGAAGACGTGGGCGGTAGCGGGCTGCGCCGGCTCGACGGCGTGCGCATCTTCGAACAGCTGGCCATCGCCGACCCGGTCACCGCCGCGTTTCTGTCCATCCACAACATGTGCGCCTGGATGATCGACAGCTTCGGCACCGACGAGCAACGCAAGGACTGGATTCCGCGGCTGGCCACGATGGACGCCATCGCCAGCTACTGCCTGACCGAGCCGGGTGCCGGCTCCGACGCCAGCGCGTTGAGCGCCCGGGCGGTGCGGCAGGGTTCGGCCCCGGGGTCGGACTATGTGCTCGACGGCGTCAAGCAGTTCATCTCCGGCGCGGGCGCCTCGGACGTCTACGTGGTGATGGCGCGCACCGGAGCCGAGGGGCCGCGCGGCATCTCGGCGTTCATTGTCGAAAAGGGCACGCCGGGGCTGAGTTTCGGGGCGCTCGAAGAGAAGATGGGCTGGCACGCACAGCCCACCGCACAGGTGGTGCTCGAAGGAGTTCGGGTGCCTGCCGACGCGATGCTGGGCGGCGTTGACGGAACGGGCGCCGGATTCGGCATCGCGATGAACGGCCTCAACGGTGGCCGGCTCAACATCGCGGCGTGTTCGCTCGGTGGCTCCCAGTCCGCCTTCGCCAAGGCGGGTGCCTACGTGCGCGAGCGCCAGGCGTTCGGCGCCAGCCTGCTCGACGAGCCCACCGTCCGGTTCACCCTGGCCGATATGGCTACCGGTCTGGAGGCGTCGCGAATGCTGTTGTGGCGGGCGGCAAACGCACTCGACGAGGACGACGCGGACAAGGTGGAGCTGTGCGCGATGGCCAAGCGTTTTGTCACCGACACCTGCTTCGACGTCGCCGACAAGGCTCTGCAACTGCACGGCGGCTACGGCTACTTGCGCGAGTACGGTCTGGAGAAGATCGTCCGTGATCTGCGCGTGCACCGGATCCTGGAGGGGACCAACGAGATCATGCGGGTGGTCGTCGGCCGGGCCGAGGCCGCACGGTTTCGCGCTAGCGCATAGGAAAGGGGCCTCATGACCAAGTCCTGCCAGATCGCGTTCTTGGGGCTCGGCCACATGGGTGCGCCGATGTCGGCGAATCTCATCGGCGCCGGCCACACCGTACGCGGGTTCGACCCGGTGCCCGCGGCCGCATCCGCCGCGGCCGCCAAGGGCGCGACGATGTTTGACAGCGCCGCCGAGGCGGTGGCCGGGGCCGACGTGGTCATCACCATGCTGCCCAATGGCGCGGTGGTCAAGCGCTGCTACGCCGAGGTGCTGCCCGCGGCCCGATCGGGTGCGCTGTTCATCGACAGCTCAACGATTTCGGTCAACGATGCGCGCGAGGTACACGCCCTGGCCGAATCGCACGGCATGGCTCAACTCGATGCACCGGTCTCCGGTGGGGTCAAAGGCGCGGTGGCCGGAACACTGGCGTTCATGGTCGGTGGCGACCAGAGCGCGCTGGCGCAGGCCCGGCCGGTGCTGGAGCCGATGGCGGGCAAGATCATTCACTGCGGCGCGGCCGGCGCGGGACAGGCCGCCAAGGTATGCAACAACATGGTGCTGGCAGTGCAGCAGATCGCCATCGGTGAGGCGTTCGTCCTGGCCGAGAACCTCGGGCTGGATGCGCAGTCGCTGTTCGACGTCATCACCGGCGCGACCGGAAATTGCTGGGCCGTGCACACCAACTGCCCGGTTCCCGGCCCGGTGCCGACATCGCCGGCCAACAACGACTTCAAGCCGGGATTTGCCACCGCGCTGATGAACAAGGACCTCGGTCTGGCCATGGACGCGGTGACCTCGACCGGTTCGGCGGCACCGCTGGGCAGCCACGCCGCCGAGATCTACGCCAAGTTCGCCGCCGACCACGCCGACCAGGACTTCAGCGCGGTGATCGAGATGCTGCGCGGCAGCTAGTTCACCGCGGCGTCACTGCACCTTTCGGCCCAGGAATGCCGCCAGCTGATCGGCCGGTGAAAGCTCCGCCGAGCAGGGCTGCTCCTGCCCAAAGGGCTTGCCCGGCCCACGGAACTGGGGTCCGACGAACGCGCGCACCGCGGCGAGCTGCTGGGTGGCCAAGTCGGGATCAAGATCGCTGGGCTGACCGGTTGCCACCGCCAGGTCCCAGGCATGGGTCAGCACATCGCTGGTGCGCATCCCGATGAAGACCTGTCCGGGGATCTCACCGAACGGCAGCTTGAACACCGTCGCCATCCCGTCCGGTGCGGCGAAGACCTGTTGGGCGGCGGCGGTGGCCCGGTGCGCCGCGACCATGTCGTCGGGCCGGGCGGCGGGCCTATCGGCGCCGCCCGACCATATCCCGACATGCTCGTTGCCGCCGATGACGTGCTCGATCAGATCGCTGACCGTCCATTCCGAGCACGGGGTCGCGGCCCCAAGCTGATCCGCGCTGACATTGGCAAGGACACTCCCGAACGCGTCCTGGGCACGCTGGTGAGCAGTTAGTGGATCCATCGTCCTGCCTCTCTGTGTTCTTCTCAGAAATCGCCGGCGCTGCGCCGCAACGTTTCGATCGATGACACCAGTGCCTCCGATTCCCCGGTGGACATCCCGATGTTGGCGAACACGTGCTCATTGAGCGTGACGGTCGCATCCTCGACGGTGGAGCGCCCCAGATCGGTGATCTGCACCAGGGTGGTCCGGCCGTCGGTGGGATGGGGAACCCGCCGCACCAGCCCGTCGGCTTCCAGCCGGCGGATCGCGTGGGTGACGCTGGTGACGTGGACCTGCAACCGGTCGGAGGCCTTGGTGATCGGCAATGCGCCGGTGCGGCTGAACGCCAATAGCCGGAGCAGTTCGTAGCGGGAGAAACTCAGGTCATAGGGACGCAGCGCGGCCTCGACTCGGGCCAGCAGAATCTGATGCGCCCGCATGACCGATGTCACCGCAACCATGCCCTGCGCCACGTCACCCCAACCGCCGGCTTCCCAGTTGGCCCGCGCCGCGGCGATCGGGTCACGTTTGTTGTCCGGGGCCACACCCTTTCTTACCGCACAATCCCCCGGGTCCGGTTATTGCTTGCGATATTGGCGCGAGCACCGCCGTCGGGCGCGGGTCGCCGGCCTCAGAGCGAACGCTGCAGCAGAACCTCGCCGCTATCGGCGGAGACCACCTGCACGGCCGCGATCTGGTCGACCGGCATCGAGATGCTGCCGGCGGGGGTGGCGGTGTGCCCCGGCTCGGCGACCCAGGTCGCCAGCCGGGTTTGGCTGCCGTCACGTCCGACCACGACCATGGCCAGCGTGTCATGGTGGGCATCCGGTGGCGCCAGGCAGACGCATCGCAGATTGATGAACGCCCCCCAGTGCATGCCGTCGACCGAAACCGTCGACTCCAGCAGGTGCGTCCCGACCTGAGCCATCGGCTGGGCGGACGCGGTTTGCACCGGCGCAGAAGCAGAATGGCCCACCACACCAACCAGCACACCGATCCCCAAAAACACCGCGGCCGCAGATGAGGCCACCCAGATCGCCAACCGGGTACGGCGGCGGCGCCACCGCACCGTCGCCAGCAACGTCGGCAGCAGCTGCGACGACATCTGCGGTGAGCCCGATGTGGTCCCCGCCGCCACACCGGGCTCACCGATAGCCGCCACCTCGTCGGCGCCCAGCTGCGACAGCAGCGCCGGCACACCACAGAGTTCAGCCACGGCCGCGCGGCACGACGCGCAGCCGGCCAGGTGCGCCTCGAATTCGCGGCGGTCGGCCGCCGATAGCGACCCCAGCACGTAGGCGGCGTCCCACATCAAGTAGGGGTGTTCCCCCTCGGTGGGTGCGCCCAGTCCTGTGACTGGCGTCCTGATGTCATCCATTTCCGGTCACCCTCAAGCATTCCAAGCCAACAGCTGTGCGCATGGATCCCCCGAAAAACCCCGCCATGAGCACGGCCGTCATCGTGTAACTCCAAGTTCCTGCAGAGTGAGCCGCAATGCCCGCACGGCATAGTGTAGGCGCGACTTCACCGTTCCTTCGGCGATCTCCAGGTCCTTCGCGATCTGTGCGGTGGTCCAGCCGCGGTAGTAGGACCGCTCGATAACCGCGCGATGCTCGCCGGAGAGCTGTGCCAGCGCGTCGGCGATCAGCAGCCGGTCCAGCGCGGCACCCACTTCGTCGGGCGTGGATTGCTCCGGCGCACCGTCCGCGTCGGTGGAGCTGACAACGTAGCGGTACCGCGCGCTGCGCCGGTCATCGATGATCATGTTGCGGGCCACTGTGAACAGCCATGCGCGTGCAGACCTCCCGCGCTCGTCGATGACTTCCGGATGCTGCCAGGCGCGCAATAGCGTCTCCTGGACGATGTCGTCGGCATAGCTGGCATCGCTGGTCAGGCGCATTGCGTAGCGCCACAACACCGCCGCATGCTCGTCGTAGAGCGCCTGCATCAAGGCGGCTTCAGCCGCTCCACCGCCAGCAACGCGAGCCACTCGATCACCTCCCGCTTCTGACACGAGCCGAGTAGGTGTTTGGTTCAGCCGGCTAGCCGAGGGTCAGGATGCGTGGCCCGTTCTCGGTGACCGCCACCGTGTGTTCCCAGTGTGCAGCACGTGACCCGTCGGCGGTGATGACCGTCCATTGGTCATCGAGCACCACCGTCTTGCGGGTGCCCAGAGTCAACATGGGTTCGATGGCCAGCACCGAACCGGCGACCAACGTCGGCCCCCGCCCCGGGGCGCCCTCGTTGGGCAGAAACGGATCCATGTGCATCTCACGGCCGATGCCATGACCGCCGTATCCGTCGACGATTCCGAAGGAACGCTGGTAACGGGCCTCGGCGGCGCGGGTTTCCGTCTCGATGGCATGCGCGACGTCGGTCAACCGGTTACCGATCACCATCGCCGCAATTCCGGCCTCCAGCGACTCCCTGGTCGCCTCCGATAGCGCTTCGTCGACGGGAATGAGCGTGCCGATCCCAAAGGTTATCGCCGCGTCGCCGTGCCAACCGTCCAGCACCGCGCCGCAGTCGATCGATACCAGGTCACCTGGCCCGAGGATCTCGGTCGCCGACGGGATGCCGTGCACCACGCGATCGTTGACCGAAGCGCAGATCGAGGCCGGAAAGCCGTGATAGCCCAGGAATGAGGGCGTGGCGCCGGCCTCCCGGATAACCGATTCCGCAATCTCGTCCAGCTGCAGGGTGGATACACCGGCCACCGCGGCCGAGCGGACGGCCTGGTGCGCGGCAGCCACGACGGCGCCCGCCGTAGCCATTGCATCCAACTCACCGGCGGTGCGCTGTGGCACCACTCTGCGACCCCGCAGCCGGGCCAGGGCCCGCATGACTACTTCCCCAGTGCTTGCAGGGCGCGAGCGAAAACCTCATCCAGGGTGCCGATGGCGTCGACGGTTTTCACCTCGGTGTCGTAGAACTCCAGCAGCGGCGCGGTCTCGTCCCGGTAGACCTTCATCCGGTTGAGGATGACCTCGTCGGTGTCATCAGCGCGGCCACGGCCCTTCAGCCGCTGCAACAACTCGTCCTGCGATACCCGGAACTCGAGCACCGCGTCGATGTCGGTGTCGCGGCGCCGCAGCATTTCGTGCAGGGCCTTGGCCTGCTCGACCGAGCGGGGGTACCCGTCCAGGATGAAACCGGCAGCCGTGTCCGGCTGATCCAACCGATCGTCGACGAGCTGGTTGGTCAGGTCGGAGGGCACCAGGTCACCGGCGTCCAGATACCGTTTGGCCTCGACGCCGAGTTTGGTCCCGTCCTGGATGTTTTTCCGGAACAGCTCGCCGGTGGAGATTTGCGGAATCCCAAGCTTCTCGGCCAGCTTCTGAGCCTGCGTACCCTTGCCCGCCCCAGGCGGCCCCAGTAAAACGACTCTCACTTGAGGAACCCTTCGTAGTTGCGCTGCATGAGCTGACTCTCGATTTGTTTGACCGTATCCAAACCGACACCGATCATGATCAGGACCGCGGTACCCCCGAAGGGTAGGTTCTGGACTCCCCCGCTGTTACCGATCTGGAGGAATAAGTTGGGCAGTACCGCGATCACACCAAGGTAAATCGACCCCGGCAAGGTGATCCGGCTCAGCACATAGCGCAGATAGTCGGCGGTCGGGCGCCCCGGACGAATACCGGGGATGAAGCCGCCGAACTTCTTCATCTCGTCGGCACGCTCGTCGGGGTTGAAGGTGATCGACACGTAGAAGTACGTGAAAAAGATGATCAGCCCGAAGTAGATCGCGATGTAACCAAGGTTGCTCGGGTCCGACAGGTAGGTACCGACAAACTTGTCCCACCAACTGTGTCCGACACCGCCGCTGCCGCTGCGGACCAGCTGGGTGATCAGATGCGGGATGTAGATCAATGACGAGGCGAAGATCACCGGGATGACGCCGGCCTGGTTGACCTTGAGCGGCAGGTAGGTCGACGTTCCGCCGTACATCCGGCGGCCCACCATGCGCTTGGCGTATTGAACCGGGATCCGGCGCTGCCCCTGCTCGACGAAGACCACCCCGACGATGATGATCAGCGTGGCCGCGCAGACCGCCGCGAAGATGACCCCGCCACGGCTCTCCATGATCTGGTTTCCCTCGGCGGGGATGCGGGCCGCGATGCCGACGAAGATCAACAGCGACATGCCGTTGCCGATGCCACGTTCCGTGATCAGCTCACCCATCCACATCACCAGCGCGGCGCCGGCGGTCATCACCATCACGATGACCACGAGAGTGAAGATGCTCTGGTCGGCGATGATCTCGAGCGAGCAGCCCTGCAGCAAGCCTCCGTTGGCAGCCAGCGCCACGATGCTGGTCGCCTGCAAGACCGCCAGCGCGATCGCCAGATAACGCGTGTACTGCGTCATCTTCGCCTGGCCCGACTGGCCTTCTTTGCGCAGCTCTTCGAACCGGGGAATGACGACCGTCAGCAGCTGCACGATGATGCTGGCGGTGATGTAGGGCATCACCCCGACCGCGAACACGGTGAGCTTGAGCAGCGCGCCGCCGGAGAACAGGTTAATCAGCGAGTAGATCTGTCCGGCTTCGCCACTGCTGGCTTCCTTGATGCACTGCTGGACGTTGGGGAAATCAACGCCGGGCGACGGAAGCGCTGCACCGAGGCGGTACAGAACGACGATGCCCAGCGTGAAAAGGATCTTCCGTCTCAAATCGACTGTACGCAGCGATGAGATGAAAGCCGAAAGCACTCTTCCTCCTGCGCGGCCGAACTCTTGGTCCCGTAATGCCAACCGGGCTTGGTCTGGCCGGCATTTGCTAAATCGTGCGTTTACGCGCCCACACCCGCAGGCCAGGACGTACGGCGTCGCGCGTCAAACCGTGTACGAGACTAACAGCTGGTGCGGGCAGGTCTTTCCAGGGTGGCCGCGGCGGCGCAGAACCGCACAGTGAAGCGTACAGTCTCGAATGGTAATTACATTGGCTAAGTATCAAGCGAGGGGCGGTGCAGACGAAGATGAGCAGCGCACGTTTCGACGGTGACACCTGGGATCTGGCCTCGAGCGTCGGGCTGACGGCCACCATGGTCGCGGCGGCACGGGCGGTGGCAGCCAGGGACCCCGAGGGGGCCGGTGCGGTAGCCACCGACCGCTTCGCCGAGCCGCTGGTGCGCGCGGTCGGTGTCGACTTCTTCACCCGGATGGCCACCGGCGAGTTGGATGCCGCCGAACTCGACGAGGAAACGGCAATCGGCATGCGCCACTTCGGCGCCGCGATGGCGATCCGTACCCGGTTCTTCGACGACTTCTTTCTCGACGCCACCGCGTCGGGCATTCGTCAGGCCGTCATCTTGGCTTCCGGCCTGGACTCGCGCGCGTACCGGCTGCCCTGGCCGGCGGGCACCACGTTGTTCGAAGTCGATCAGCCACAGGTGATCGACTTCAAGATCGCGACCCTGTCCGAGTTGGGGGCCCAGCCGACGGCAGATCGGCGCGCGGTGGCGGTCGACCTCCGTGAGGACTGGCCGGCGGCCCTGCGCCAGGCCGGGTTCGACCCCACCGAGCGCACCGCGTGGATCGCCGAGGGCCTGCTGGGTTACCTACCCGCCGAGGCGCAGGACCGACTGCTCGATCAGATCGCCGCCCAAAGCGCTGCGGGCAGCCGGTTTGCCACCGAGGGCCTCCCGGACGTCAACGACGTCAAACAGGAAGAACTGCGGCGACGGATGCAGCGCCAGAACGAGCGATGGAATCGGCATGGTTTCGATCTCGACATGGCGGCTCTGGTGTATTTCGACGACCGCACCGACGCGGGGACCTATCTGGCGGCCCAGGGCTGGCAGGTCACCAGCGCCAGTAACTCCGAGCTGTTCACTCAACACGGTTTGCAGCCGCTCAACGGCGATGACGCGCCGTTCGGCGAGGTGCTGTACCTCAGCGCGGTAAAAGACACCGCAGCGGCGGCATAAGGGAGGGACTACGCACATGACACGCACCGATCAAGACAGCTGGGATCTGGCATCCAGCGTCGGGGCCACCGCCACCATGGTCGCGGCCGCCCGCGCGCTGGCCAGCGCCGAGGCCAATCCCATCATCGACGACCCGTTCGCGGCACCGTTGGTGCGGGCAGTCGGCCTGGACTTCTTCACCCGCCTGGCCGAAGGCGAGATCGACCACGACGGACAGGCCCAGCGCGATCGCCAGCTGGTGGCCGATTCGATCGCCGTACGCACCCGGTTCTTCGACGACTTCTTCCTCGATGCGGCCCGCCGCGGGGTGCGCCAGTCGGTGATTCTGGCCGCCGGACTGGACGCGCGCGCCTACCGCTTGGCCTGGCCCAGCGGCAGCGTGGTCTATGAAGTCGATCAGCCCGACGTCATCGACTTCAAAGACACCACCATGTCGGCGTTGGGCGCGGTCCCCACCGCAACGCGGCGAACCGTCCGGGTCGACTTGCGCGACGACTGGCCGGCAGCCTTGCGCCACAACGGATTCGACACGACGCAACCCACCGCGTGGAGCGCCGAGGGATTGCTGATGTACCTGCCGCCCGACGCACAGGACCGGCTGTTCGATGCCATCTCCGGGCTGAGTGCCCCCGGGAGCCGGCTGGCCACCGAATACCATCCCGACCCTGGCTCAACCATGGCCGAGCGCGCCCAACAGTTCAACCAGCGCTGGGTCAGATTGGGGTGCGACATCGACCTGTCGGGACTGTTCTACGAGGGTGAGCGCAGCAACGTCGTCGACTACCTGACCGAACACGGCTGGCACGTGGCCGCGCGGCCCCGCCAGGACCTGTTTACCGACTACGGCCGCGTTTTCCCGGACGCCGACACGTCGCAACTGCGCAGCATCGTCGCCGTCACCGCCACGTTCGGGGAGGCCGGCTAGACCGCACTGCCGGCGCTCCCCCGCACCCCGCCGGGTGCCGTGGGCCCGGATCAGGCCGGGTTGGCAGCGGGTGCGCGCACGACCATCGGCACCGCCGGAAATGCCCATGCCATCTCGGACCGCGACTTGCGCAGCGCCGCGGTGCCGTAGCCCTTCTTACGGTGCTCGGGGTGGATCCAGATGCGGACGTCGACCTCACCGTGGACCAGCTCGCCGAACACCATGCCGACCTTCTCCCCGGCATCGATGGCGACAAACCAGGCAGCTTCTTCATCATCGACGCGAGCCAACGCCGCCTTGATCTCATCGTCGACAGTGCCGGCCGGCCCCCCGGATCCGTCGCCCGCCGCGCCCATTTCCTCGGTCCGCGCAGCAAAGATGTCGCGGTCCTCGGCGGCGGAGAAGGGGCGCAGCTCCAAGCTCTCACCGGAACTGGCCGGACGTTCGGTCAACGTGAAGCTCAGTTGCTTGTTGAGGTCGTCGAGCTCGGCGATGATCTTCTTGCGCGCGTCCTGGGTGAGTTGCTCGAAGGACATGCTCATCACCGCTTCGGCGGCCAGGTGGGACGTAGCCAGCAGTGTCACAATCGCCTCAACCGCAGCGGCCTTGTTCTCGGCTTCCACGATGGCGTCGGCAACCTCATGCCGACGTTCGAGTGCGGCGAGCAGGGCATCTGCGATTTCGCGACGGGCTGCGGTGTGGCCGTGGTCTGTCATGGCATAAGCGTAGAACGACGCCGTGGGAATTGCGCTACCCGCATACCCATCCGGCCGGCCCACCCGCGGCGCGACTCGCCCCGACCCCGGGGCCACCCCCGCCCCGTCACCAACCACCTTGGCGGGCACTGGCTTTAGCGGGCCGACTCAGGCCAGTGGTGATCCACTGAGCTCGAGAAATCGGCGATAGCGGTCCTTGGTGGGGCCCACCCAGTCGGGGAGCGGTTCCACGATGCGATCGGTGCGGGCCCAGCGATCGGCGTCGGCGATTGACGATTCCAGACCGGCCGCCATCCGCGCGAGGAAGGCCGCCCCCAGCGCGGCCCCCTCGGCCACGGCCGAGACGTGTACCGGCCGCCCGGTGACATCGGCGATGGCCTGCATCCAGGGCCGCACACACGTACCGCCACCGGATGCCACGATGCGCAACACCGGCGCGCCACTGAGCTCGACCAGATGCCGGACGACGAAGCCCGACGCCTCGTAGGCCGCCCGCCGCACTGCCGCGGCGCCTTGCGTGAGGTCGAGCCCCTCGAGACTCGCCCGCCGATCGGGATCGTGGAACGGTGTGCGCTCACCACGTATGTAGGGCAACCAGATCGGCACCCGCCGCGGATCGACCCGGTCCTGCTCGCCGTCGCGATCGGCGGAGCCGGTAACGCGGTCGACCCAACTCAAGAACAGGCCCCCGGCGTTGCTGGCGCCGCCGATCTGACTTTTCCCGGGGGCGGTGTGGGGAATGGTCCACAGGCCCGGCACCTGACGGGACCCGGAGATGGTCGTCCACACGATCAGGGTGGTGCCGCAGAGCACCAGTACATCGCCGTGGTGGTCGGCTCCGGCCACGATCTGCTCGCACACCGCATCGATGCCGCCGGCCCCCAGCACCGCATCGGTGCCGTGTACCTGGCCGACCGCGGTGCCGAACGTCTCGACCCGCGGCATCCGATCGGCGCTGGCACCACAGTCCGCACACGCCTGGGGATTCCAGCCCGTCCCGTCGAACAGGGGAAGGCTGGTAATCGCGGTGGCGAAGTCGATCACCGGTTCGCCCGACATCGCGTAGTTGGCCACCGCCGCCGCGGGCCAGTATCCCGCCGCCTCGGGTGCTTGTGCGGCGGTCCAACGCAGAAACTGCGCGGCTTCGCCCACCGACGGCAGCGGTTGGGCGCGCTGGTTGGCTGCCCCGGGTACCCAGCCCCTGCTGTCGCCGTAGAGCAGTCCGGGCGTGATGGGAACACCGCCGGAATCGACCGCGGTCATCGACGGCACCATCGCCGACACGGCCACCGCCCGTATGTCGGGCCCGGCCAGCCGCTCCAGCGCCGTCAGCGGGCCCCACCGCCACGCCTGGTCGGCGTCGTGCTCGAGTTGGTCGGGCGCACCAACCCGCAACTGGTGTGGAATCCGCAGCCGAGCGGTCACGTTGCCATCGGCGTCGGCAACCACCGCTTTGACCGCGATGGTGCCGATGTCGATGCCGATTGTGGCGTCTTCACGTGACACGGGCGCCACGGTACGCCAGCATGGACACCCGTGAGGTCTCGACCGCGCGCACTGGTGACGGCCCCGCTTCGCGGTTCCGGCTTGGACAAACTCCGGCAACTGGTGGACGTCGTCTATGACCCATGGATAGGCGGGCTCGAAGGGGGCCCGCTGCGCATCTACAGCGCCGAGCAACTGGCCGAGCGGATCACCAGCGAGTCTGTCGACATTGTTGTGGTGGAGGCTGATTCGGTCAGCGGAGCGGTGTTGCAGCTGGGTTTGCGCGCCATCTTCTCCACCCGCGGGGATCCCAACAACGTCGACATCGCCGGGGCCACCGCGGCCGGCATCCCGGTGCTCAACACGCCGGCCCGCAACGCCGATGCGGTCGCCGAGATGACGGTGGCACTGCTGCTGGCCAGCACCCGCCACCTGCTGACCGCGGACGCAGACGTCAGATCCGGCAATATCTTTCGTGACGGAACCATCCCCTATCGGCGATTCCGCGGCTGGGAAATCGCCGGGCGCACCGCCGGGCTGGTGGGCCTGGGGGCGGTAGGCCGTGCCACCGCGTGGCGGCTGACCGGCCTGGGCCTGCGAGTCATCGCGCACGATCCGTACTGCGCGGACGCGCGACACGGTCTGGCGGAGCTGCTGGCCGAGTCCGACATCGTCTCCCTGCATGCGCCGGTCACCGACGACACCGTCGGCATGATCGGCGCGCAACAATTCGCATCGATGCGCGACGGCGCCGTCTTCCTCAATACGGCGCGGGCCCAATTGCACGACACCGACGCACTGGTGCAGGCCCTGCGCGCCGGCAAGGTCGCCGCCGCCGGCCTGGACCATTTCGTCGGCGAATGGCTGCCGACCGATCACCCACTGGCCAGCATGCCCAATGTCGTGCTGACTCCCCATATCGGCGGGGCCACCTGGAACACCGAGGCGCGACAGGCGCAGATGGTCGCCGACGGTCTGCAAGCATTGCTGTCCGGAACCAGACCCACCCATATCCTCAACCCGGAGGTGCTGGCCCGGTGAAATTCGTTGACAACGCCCAGGTCGCGGTGCTGGCGGCGGCCAAGGACATGCTGCGCCGCGGCCTGGTGGAAGGAACGGCCGGCAACATCTCCGCGCGGTGCGCGGACGGCAACCTGGCGATAACGCCCTCCTCGGTCGACTATGCGGACATGACGCTGGACGACCTGGTGCAGGTCGACGCCGACGGCACGGTGCTGCATGCCAAAGCCGGGCGCGCGCCCTCAACCGAGATGCACCTGCACCTGGCGTGTTACCAGGCGTTCGACGACATCGGCAGCGTCATCCACAGTCACCCGGTATGGGCGACCATGTTCGCCATCGCGCACCAACCGATTCCGGCCTGCATCGACGAATTCGCGGTCTACTGCGGCGGAGACGTTCGCTGCGCCGAATACGCCGCATCCGGAACACCCGAGGTCGGCCGCAACGCGGTTGCAGCGTTGCAGGGCCGCGCCGCCGCGTTGATCGCCAACCACGGACTGGTGGCCGTCGGGCCCCGCCCCGACAAGGTGCTGCACGTCACGGCACTGGTTGAGCGCACCGCCCAAATCGTCTGGGGCGCCAGAGCTCTCGGCGGTCCGGTACCCATTCCCGAAGACGTGAACCGTAACTTCGCCGGCGTGTACGCGTATCTGCGCGCCAATCCGATGTAGCCCGCCGTGGGGCGCCGGCGGGATCAGTGCCGGGGCGGTAGCGCCCGCCACTGCCGCGGTGAGGTGCCATGCGCTCTGCTGAACAGTCTGCTGAAATAGCCGGGATCGGAGATCCCCACCCGTCTGGCAACCTCGCCAACCGCAAGGTCCGTGGCGACCAATAGCTCGCGCGCCTGGGCCATGCGGCGCTCGATAATCCATTCCTGCACGGTGCGTCCGGTGCGGCGACGCACGATCGTGGTCAGGTGTCCTGGCGTCATGCCGACCTCGGCCGCCACGTCGCGCAGCGACAACGGCTCGGCGTGGCGCCGGTCGATCACCTCGAACACCTCGGCCAGTAGCGGTTCGCCGCTGCGCCGCAAGTCCCCGACCACGTCGCGGGCGAGGCGGGCGAGTTCGATGAGCAGCAGCGTGAGGTGCGCCGTAACGGCCTGGCCGTAGCCCTGCTGACGCGTGGTCAACTCCGCTTCGATCGCCGCGATCGCACCATCCCACGTCGATCGTCGGGCCGCGGGCACCTCCAGCCTCAGGATCCCGCCCGAGTGTCCGTGCAGAAACGGGAACAACAACGGATGCGTCCGCCACGACGGCCAGGGCGACCCTCCGTCCCCGCCGAGGGCGGCAGGATCGAAAAACATCGCAACCCCAGCCTGGAGGGACCCGAATTGCGTGGGCTCGAGCACCTGACCGGCAGCGGCGATGTACACCAGCCCGGCTTCGGGTACGTACCACAGCGCAGGGAAGTCGTGGATGTGACGAGCGCGGTCGCCCAGATCCTCAGGTCCGGGCCGCAGCACCGACACCCGTGGAATATCCGGGTCGGTGCGATATCCATAGATGGGTACCCCACTGCGGTGCTGGATCAGCCGTGCGGCCTGGGCCATGCGCCAAAGATAGTCCAAGTTTCAACAAAGATTGCCAAATCTTGTTTCCTATCAGGCCTACACAATTGGATGTATGACCAATCATCATCCACGTTTCGGTCTCCAGCACAGCGGCGAATCCCGCGACTACTTGCCCGCGGCCGGCCATGATGCGCTGCTTCCCGCGTATGACCTGCTGTCCCGCCTGCTGGGCATGAACAAGATCCATCGGACGCTGATCACCCAGGCCGAACTCGCCGACTGTGGTCGCATCCTGGAAATCGGCTGCGGCACTGGGAACCTCGCCATCAAAGCCAAGCGCGCTCAACCCCGGGCTGAGGTGATCGGATCCGATCCCGACCCGCGCGCGCTGCAGCGCGCGCAACGCAAGACGGGCAATGTCGAGGGAGTTCGTTTCGACCAGGGCTACGCTCAGCGGCTGCCCTATGCCGACGGCGAGTTCGACCGGGTGCTGTCCTCGATGATGCTGCACCATCTGGATGAGGACGCTAAATCCGCTGCGGCGGCGGAAGCATTTCGGGTGCTGCGGCCCGGTGGCCGGCTGCATCTGGTCGATGTCGGCGGCGACATGTCCGCCCATGACGGCCTGGCGTCGCGCTTCATCAGGCACAACCTCCATGTAGCGGGCAACCTGGGCGATGGGATTCGACGCCTGCTGGATACCGCCGGGTTCGACGTCGCCGAGGTCGGCGCCCAACGCCACCCGCTGCTCGGCCGGCTCGTCTACTACCGCGCCACCCGCCCGTGCGCCTGAGGCCTCGGTCAACGTTGATCGAAGGCCACCTTCACCGCTCCGCTTTCGCCTTGGTTCGCAATCGCCAGGAAGGCGTCGCGCCATTGCGGTAGCGCGAAGGTATGGGTGAGCATGCTCCGCAAGTCCAGCCGGTCGTCGGCGACCAGGTCGAAATAGTGGGCGATGGCATGCTTGCGCACCCCCTCGACCTCCTCGACGCCGAACGCGTTGGAACCGACCCAGCTGATCTCCTTGAAATACAGCGGACTCCACTCCCACCGCCCCGGCGCGTGAACGCCGGCCTTGACCAGGGTCCCGCGCGAGTTGAGGACCCGCACTCCTACCTCGAACGTCTCTGGCCTGCCCACCGTGTCGTACACGACGTCGACGGCCCCGGGGTGCGCCATCGGCAAGCCCAGCAGAGCCTGCCGTAGCCGGCCACCGCCCCAGGCGACCAACTCCTCGATGATCGCCAGCCGCGGTTCGTGAGCCACGACTTTGGCGGCGCCAAAGCGGCCGGCCAGCTCGCCCTGGGCGGCAAACCGTGCCACCACGGCCACCGCCACGTCCGGGTACAGCGCCCGCAGGATCGCGATCGCGCACAACCCGAGTGATCCCGCGCCGTAGACCAGCACCCGGCCGGATCGCGGCGGCGGATGGCGGGTGATCGCATGCAGGGACACCGAGAACGGATCGGCGAACACCGCCGCCTCGTCGCTAATTGGCCCTGGAACCGGAAACAGCATGCTGTCGTGGGCGGGCATCAGTTCGGCGTATCCGCCGGTTACGTCCGCCGACACCCCGGTATGGATGCCCGGCTGGATGCCACCGTCGGTGAAGCTCCAGCACAGGCTGTAGTCACCGCTTTGGCAGGCCGGGCACGGTGGTTCGATCCCCCGTGGCCGGCACGACAGCCACGGGTTGAGCACCACCCGCTGACCGACTTCGAGCCCACCCGCCTCGGGCCCCAGCTCCACCACGTCGGCGACCACCTCGTGGCCCATGACTTGCGGGAACGAGCAGAAGGCGGCCAAGGCGTTGTCGGCGTCCTGCTCGCCGAAGTCGAGCAGGATCTGCTTGGAGTCAGACCCGCAGATGCCCGTCAGCCGCGGCCGGGTGATCACCCAATCCGGTCGCAGCGGCCGTGGATCTGCCAGCTCACGCAGCGCCGTCGGGGTGCGGGCCAGGTTGCACGCCAACGGGTTCGCCGGCTCATCGATCTCGAATGGCTCGGGGGCTACGCCGTAAACCAGGGCTTTCATTGCCAGGTCATGGCCGCCGCGGCGGTGAGAAACGTATCGAGGTCGGCATTCTTGGCATCCACGATGTCCTTCAAAGCCATCATCTCGGGCAGGTAGTGCTCGAAGCAGTCGCTGCCGATGGCCGCGATGATGCCCTCGGCCACCAAGTCGGCCGGAACCTTGGGCCCGCGGTAGAGCGGATCCTCAGTGTCGGGCCGGTCCCAGATTTCGGTGTCGACGGGACCAGGCTGGATCAGTCTTACCGAGACACCGCTTCCCGCCAGGTCGACCGCGATCGACTCACTCCAGCCGCACAGCGCGAACTTACTTGCGCAATAGGCTGATTCATGAATGATGCCGAGGCGACCGCCGACGCTGGACACGTTGACGATGGTGCCCGATCCGCGCGCCAACATCCGCGGCAACAAAGCCAGGGTCATCCGCATCGGGGCAAAGAAGTTGACCCCCATGACCTGCTCCACCTCGGTCGGCCGCAACGCGCTCACTTCCCGACGTTTCGGGATCGCGGCGTTGTTGATCAGCACGTCGATGCCGCCCATCGCCTGCCAGGCTTGCAGAGCCAGCCGGGCGGCCCCGGCGGTGTCGCAGAGATCAGCCACCCACATCACCGATTGCGGCGAGGTCTTGCGGCAATCGGCCAGGACCTCCTCGAGCCGGTCGCGCCGACGGGCGATCAACCCGACCGTCGTGCCGCGGGCGGCCAGCATTCTGGCCAGGGCCGCGCCGACCCCGGACGATGCACCCGTGATCAATACCCGCCGGCCGGCCATCGTGTACGACATGCCTCCAGGTTGCCGCGTGCGAACTCAGCCCGGGGACGGTTTAGGCAGGAAAGTGGATCCGATCGCGGCACCTGGTTGACCGGTGTGATGGCAGGACCGCGCGGTGCCAGCCACCGGATCTTTGCCCGGTCCAGCGCCAACGCCGACCGCCCGAAAGCTTGTTAAACTATCTAAATATTGACGGGGCTGAACCACTAGCTGCGAACGGGGCACCATATGACCTCCACCGGTTCCACCAGGTATGACGGCGACAGCTGGGATTTGGCATCAAGTGTCGGGGTGACCGCGACCATGGTGGCCGCCGCCCGCGCGATGGCTACCCGTACCGAGAACCCGCTGATCAACGATCCCTACGCCGAACCATTGGTGCGAGCCGTCGGAGTGGACCTCTTGACCCGGCTGGCGACCGGCGAATTCAACGTTGCCGACCTCGATGACGATCCCCAACGCCCGCTTGGCCCCATCGGCGACGTTGCCGACAACATGGCGGTACGCACCAGATTTTTCGACGACTTCTTCCTGGATGCGACGCGGGCCGGCCTCGAGCAGGTCGTCATCCTCGCCTCGGGACTGGACGCCCGCGCATACCGGTTGCCATGGCCGCCCCAGACCGTGGTCTACGAGATTGATCTGCCGCAGGTGATCGATTTCAAATCCCGCACCCTGGCCGATCTGGGGGCCGCCCCCACCGCAGACCGCCGAGTGGTGGCCGTCGATTTGCGGGAAGACTGGCCCGCGGCGTTGCGCGCCGCCGGTTTCGACCCGAACCAGCCGACCGCATGGAGCGCCGAAGGTCTACTGGGATACCTCCCGCCGGAGGCCCAGGACCGGCTGCTCGACACCGTCACCGAACTCAGCGCCCCCGGCAGCCGGCTGGCCGCCGAATGCCTGAGCAGTGTGGATCCGGGCGAAGAGGAACAGATCAAAGAGCGCATGCAAGAGGTCTCCGCGCGCTGGCGCGCTCATGGTTTCGACGTCGACATGGTCGGACTCGTCTATTTCGGCGACCGCAACGAGGCGGTGCCCTACCTCTCGGACCGCGGTTGGCTCTTGACCAGCACCCCGTTGCCTGAACTGCGCGCGGCAAACGGACTTGCACCGGCTGCGGTCGACGACGACGGCCCCTCGGTAGACATGCTCTACGTCAGTGGCACCCTCTACACGACGCCCCGGCCGGACCCGGCGCCATGAACCGGCGGACGGACGCGGACAGCTGGGATCCGGCGTCCAGCGTGGGAGCGACGGCGACGATGGTCGCGGCTTCGCGGGCACGGGCCTCCCGGGGACCCGATGCGCTGCTCGACGACCGGCTCGCCGAGCCGCTCGTCCGTGCGGTGGGGCTGCAGCCGTTGGTTCGCATGATCGATGGTGACACCGCGGTCGACGATCCGCCGTCAAGCCCCCGGTCGCTAAACGAACAGATCGCGGTGCGCACCAGGTATTTCGATGACTTCTTCACTGCTGCCGGTGCGCGCGGTATCCGCCAGGCGGTGATCCTGGCGTCAGGTCTGGACACCAGGGCTTACCGATTGAACTGGCCATCGGGCATGACGGTCTACGAAATTGACCAACCGCAAGTGATCGAGTTCAAGACGCGCACGCTGGCCGAGTTCGGCGCACTCCCCTGCCCCGACCATCGGCCAATCGGTATCGACCTGCGCGAGGATTGGCCGAGCGCGCTGCGGCAGCGCGGTTTCGACGCCGGGCAACCGACCGCATGGATCGCCGAGGGCCTGCTGGTCTATCTGCCGCCCGAGGCCCAGGATCGGCTGTTCGACAACATCGCCGAGCTCAGCACGCCGGGAAGCCAGGTCGCCGCCGAGCACTTCCCCGACCCCAACGGCTTCTCCGGGCCGCGCGCACAGCGGCTTTCCGAACGCTGGCGCCGGATGGGGCTGGATCTGGACATGGCCGAGCTGATCTACCATGGCGACCGCAACACCGTCATCGACTACCTTGCCGACCACGGATGGCGGGTGCGGGCCCGAACGTTTGAAGAGATGCACGCACACAATGGGTTTGAGCCGCCCGACGATGAGATGATGGCGCTGTTCGGCGGGATGAGCTACGTCACCGGGATCCGCAAGTAGAACCTGAGATAGGACCGACATGGCACGCACGCACGATGACAAATGGGATCTGGCCTCCAGCATCGGCGCCACCGCCACCATGGTCGCCGCGGGCCGGGCGATGGCATCGAGGGATCCCCGTGGTTTGATCGACGATCCGTTCACCGAACCGCTGGTGCACGCCGTCGGTGTCGACTTTTTCATCAAGATGATGGACGGCGAGTTCGATCTGAGTGTCCTGCAGAATGTTTCGTCGGCAAAGGCCCAGGCGATGGTGGACGGAATGGCGGTACGCACCAAGTACTTCGACGACTACTTCGGCGACGCCATCAAGAGCGGGATCCGGCAGGCGGTGATCCTCGCGTCGGGGCTGGATGCCCGCGCATACCGGTTGCCGTGGCCGGCCGACACCGTGGTCTACGAACTCGATCAACCTCAGGTGATCGAATTCAAGACCAATGTTCTGGCCGACCTCGGCGCCGAACCCAGGGCAACCCGGCGCGCAATCCCCATCGATCTGCGTGGGGACTGGCCGGTGGCGCTGCGGGCAGCCGGCCTGGACACCACGGCACCCACGGCGTGGCTGGCCGAAGGCCTGCTGATCTACTTGCCGCCCGAGGCCCAAGACCGGTTGTTCGACAACATCACCGCGCTCAGCGCGCCGGGCAGCACCGTGGCTACCGAATTCGTGCCCGGCATTGTGGATTTCGATGTCGACCGGGCGCGGCAGATGTCAGGTCCGTTTCGCGACCATGGTTTGGACATCGACATGTCGTCGCTGGTCTACACCGGCGCGCGCAATCACGTCGTCGACTATCTGCGCGCCAAGGGCTGGGACGCCGAGGGCGTGACCCGAAGCGAGCTTTTCGAGCGCAACGGCATGGCCGTTCCCGCCCCCTCCGACGACGACCCGCTCGGCGAAATCATCTTCATCAGCGCCGCCCTGACCGGCTAGAACCGCGACCGCCCCAGCCACAACACGTTGGCCCCGGTCAACGTCTGCTCCACCTGTCCGACGGCGCCGGCCACCGAGCGGACAACCAGCGCGCCCACGGCTTCGGGCACTGAGGCCGCCACCGGCCGAGACGACCCGCGCGGCCACAGCAGATCCAGCAGCGACGAGCCCGGATAGCCGACCAGGCGGACCTCGGTGTCCTCATCCAGGCCGGCCAGCACCTTGGCGCGTCGGACCGCGGTGCGAAAGCCGCCGAGCTCGTCGACCAAGCCCCGCTCCAGGGCATCGGCACCGGTCCAAACTCGCCCTCGGGCAACCGCATCCACGTCTTCGGTGCGAAGGTTGCGGCCCCGGGCTACGCGTTCCACAAAATCGGTGTAGAACATGTCTGCCTCGGCCTCACGTCGGGCGCGCTGCTCGTCGGTAAATGGCGCGTCTATCGACCAGGCGTCAGCATTGGCGTTGGTGCGCAACGTCTCTGACCCAACGCCCAGCCGATCCTTCAGATCAGGGCCACCAGCTTGCCGGTGATCACTCCGATTGAACCGGTGATCGTGCCCGGATTCGCGACGATTGCATCCGCACCCATCGATACGTAGTAGCCGCCGGAGGCCGCGATCGAGCCCATCGAGGCCACCACCGGCTTGCCCCGGTCGCGGGCCCGCTGCACCTCACGCCAGATGGTCTCCGACGCGGTGACCGAGCCGCCGGGACTGTCCACCCGCAACACAATCGCCGACACCTCGTCGTCGGCCGCCGCCTCACCCAATGCCGATGCGATGGTGTCGCCACCGGCGCTGGACGGACCCAACGGCAACCCCTGTGGGCCACCCCGGCCGTTGACGATCGGCCCCTCGACGCTGACAACGGCGATCGTGGGCTTGCCCCGGCGCCCCGGGATCGACGGCACGGGCGGCGCCAGACGCGGCCTGGCGGTGCCGGCATAGCGCGCCAGATGCATTCGCGGCAGTTTGTCTGCGGTGTCGATCGATTCCGGCGAAACACCCTCCACGCCAGCCAATTCCGCGATCCTGGCATAGGCCTCGTCGCGGAATCCGATCCGATCGATCAGACCGGAGGACAGCGCCTCATCCCGCAGCAGCGGAGCCTTGTCAGCCAGTCCATCAAGTACACCCGCGTCGATCTGGCGCGATTGGGCGACCGCCTGCCACACCTGGTCTTGCAGGCTTTCCAGCATCCTGGTGACGGCTTCACGGTTGGCGTCGGTGTAACCGTCCTCAGTGAAAAGGTCTGCCGCCGACTTGTATTCGCCTCGCGCCACGAACTGGGCTTCGATGCCCACCTTGTCGAGCGCATCGCGCAGGAACATCGCGTTGCTGGCAAAGCCGATCAGCCCGGCCTCCCCGGAGGGCTGCATCCAGATCTCCCGAAACGCCGTCGCCAGGTAGTAGGACAACGTACCCGGATACGTTTCGGCCCAGGCCACCGACGGTTTCACGGCGCTAAACGCCGCGATCGCCTCGCGAAGTGCCTGAACCGCCCCGATCGGCGCCGGTGGAAGCTGCACCCGGGCAATCAGGCCACCGACCCGAGGGTCCTCGGCACCGCGGTGCAGCGCCGCAACAGCATCGCGCAGCGCCATCGGCCGGCCGCCCCCGGAGATGATCAAAAACGGGTCGAAACCGTTGCTCTCCGCCGGCATGGTGCGCAGGTTGAATTCCAGGATGCAGCCGTTGGGTACCCCGTGGTGACGGGCGGTGTCGACGCGTTCGGCCAGTTCGCGCACGTCGTCCCCCACACTCGACAAGCGGGGCAGGAAGGGCAGAAAGGCGAACATATTTTTAGCGTACCGATGGCCAGGCCCCGGCATCGTGGCCCATCGGCCTGGGTACCGGGCCCCTGGGCACGTCGTACGGTGGCGAGGTGAGGTTTTCGATAGCGATCCCCCAACTCGACACCGACGGCTTTGACGCCGCAGGACTACGCGCCTATCTCGCCCGCGCCGAGGAACTCGGGTTCGAGGGCGGGTGGGTACTCGAGCAGATCATCGGCAGCTCGCCGCTGCTGGCACCGCTAGAGCTACTGGCATACTGCGCTGCCTGCACCAATCGGCTTCGGCTGGGGGTCGCCGTGTTGGTGACGTCCCTGCACGATCCGCTGCAATTGGCCTCGTCTGTGACCGCCGTGGACCGTCTCAGCAACGGCCGCCTCGACCTCGGCGTCGCGGCCGGCGGCGGTTCACGCAAGTTCGCGGCTTTCGGGGTGGACCGCGCCACCCATGTCAGCTATTTCACCGAGGGCCTGCAGTTGATGAAGGCGGCCTGGTCCGATGAGCCACGGGTGAGGTTCCATGGCCGCTTCCGCGATGTCGATGACCTGCCCATCCAGCCCAAGCCGGTGCAACGCCCGCACCCTCCGATCTGGTTCGGCGGGCGCGCGCCCAAGGCCCTGGCCAGGGCGGTCCGGCACGGTGACGCATTCCTGGGCGCGGGCTCCTCGACGACGGCCGACTTCGCCACGGCGGTGACCACACTGCGTCACGAACTGGCCGAACAAGGCCGCGATCCCGCCGGCTTCACTATCGGCAAACGGGTCTATCTGATGGTGGACGACGACCCCGAGCGGGCCCGCGAGCGCGTGCTGGCGGGTTTGCGCAGTATCTACGGAAAGATGGGCGGCCTGGATGCGGTGGCGGTGGCGGGCACTCCCGACGACGTCACCCGCGGGCTGGCTGAGGTGATCGCCGCGGGAGCGCAAACGCTGTTGCTCAATCCCGTGGGCCCCGATGTCGGGCAGAACCACGAGCAGATGGAGCGCCTCGCCGCGGAGGTCATTCCGCGGCTGCGCTAGCTCGCGAGCAGACGCGAAATCGCACAAATCGCCGTGGCGTTGTGCGATTGAGCGTCTGCTCGCGGTACTACAGTTCGGTGACGGATCCGCCGGCGGCGGTGATCTGCTCCCGGGCGCTACCGCTGAACTTGTGCGCGGTGATATCGACCTTGACGGTCAGCTTGCCGTCGCCGAGCACCTTCACCAGCGAGTTCTTGCGAACCGCCCCCTTGGCGACCAGCTCGTCGACACCGACGGTGCCGCCCTCGGGGAACAGCCTAGCGATGTCGCCGACATTGACGATCTCGTACTCGGTGCGGAACCGGTTACGGAAACCCTTGAGTTTGGGCAGCCGCATGTGGATGGGCATCTGCCCACCCTCGAACGTCGTCGGAACCTGTTTGCGCGCCTTGGTGCCCTTGGTGCCGCGGCCCGCGGTCTTACCCTTGGAGCCCTCACCGCGACCCACGCGAGTCCGCGGGGTTTTCGATCCGGGCGCCGGGCGCAGATCGTGCAGCTTGATGGTCACTGTGCCTTACCTCCGGTGCCATTCTGGGCGGGCTCCACCTCGACGAGGTGGCGCACCACCGCGATCAGCCCGCGGGTCTGCGCGTTGTCGTCGCGGACCACCGTGTGGCGGATCCGGCGCAAGCCCAGGGTGCGCAGGCTCTCGCGCTGCTTCCAGCGCGCCCCGATGGTGCTACGCACCTGGGTGATCTTGAGCTGATTGGTTGCTTCACTCATGGTTGTGCCCCCGAAGTTTGGGCCTCGCGTACAGCAGCGGCGGCCAGCGCTTCGCTTTCGCGGCGCGCCTTGAGCATTCCGGCCGGGGCAACGTCCTCGATGGGCAGTCCGCGTCGGGCCGCCACTTCCTCGGGACGCTGCAGCATCTTCAGCGCGGCAACGGTGGCGTGCACCACGTTGATCGCGTTGTCGCTACCCAGCGACTTGGCCAGGATGTCGTGCACGCCGGCGCATTCCAGCACGGCGCGCGCAGCGCCACCGGCGATCACACCGGTACCCGGGCTGGCCGGACGCAGCAGCACCACACCGGCGGCCGCCTCGCCCTGCACCGGATGGGTGATGGTGCCGCCTATCAACGGCACCCGGAAGAAGCCCTTGCGAGCCTCCTCGACGCCCTTGGCGATCGCGGCCGGGACTTCTTTGGCCTTGCCGTAGCCGACACCGACCATCCCGTTGCCGTCACCGACGATGACCAGGGCGGTGAAGCTGAATCGCCGACCACCCTTGACCACCTTGGAGACGCGGTTGATCGCAACCACACGCTCCAAGTAGTTGCTCTTGTCGCTGTCGCGGCCACCGCGGCCACCGTCACGCCGGCCGCGGCCTTCGCGTGAGTCGCGGCTGTCGCGGCCTTCAGGGGCTCCTTGCCCACCGGCCGACTGCTCCGCCATTATGCGGTCCTTCCAGTGTTGTTCAGGTTCCCAGTCATCAGAACTTCAATCCATTCTCGCGCGCGGCATCGGCCAGCGCCGCGATCCGTCCGCCGTAGGTGTACCCGCCGCGGTCGAATACCACGGTGTCGATACCGGCGGCCTTGGCGCGCTCGGCGATCAACTGGCCCACCCGAACACTGCGGGCTTTCTTGTCTCCATCCAGGCCACGCACATCGGTTTCGATCGATGAGGCGGCGGCCACGGTGGTGCCGTTGGCGTCGTTCACCAACTGCACGTGGATGTGCCGAGCGGACCGGTGCACCACCAGGCGCGGACGTTGTTGGGTGCCGGCGATCCTCTTGCGCAGCCGTGCGTGCCTGCGCAGCCGGGAAACCCGGCGGGTAGCGGATACGCTCTGCCCCACCGGCTTCCGCGCGGCGGTGTCAGCCTGTGTTTGCGCCATGACTACTTACCTGTCTTTCCGACCTTGCGGCGGATCTGCTCGCCTTCGTAACGCACGCCCTTGCCCTTGTACGGGTCGGGACGGCGCAACCGGCGGATGTTCGCCAAGATCTGGCCGACCTTCTGCTTGTCGATCCCAGAGACCGTGAATTTCGTCGGCGCCTGGACGGCGAAGGTGATGCCTTCGGGCGCCTCGATCACAACGGGGTGGCTGTATCCGAGTGCGAACTCCAGGTTGGCGCCCTTGAGCTGCACGCGGTAACCCACGCCGTGGATCTCCATTTTGGTGGTGTATCCCTCAGTCACGCCGGTCACCAGGTTGGAGACCAGGGTGCGTGACAACCCGTGCAACGAACGGTTGCGCCGCTCGTCGTTGGGGCGGGAGATCACGATCGCGCCATCATCGTTGCGCGACACCGTGATCGGCTCGGCGACCGTCAGGTCCAGGGCGCCCTTGGGCCCCTTCACCGAGACCTTCTGTCCCTCGATCATTACGTCGACTCCGGTGGGAACCGGAACCGGCTGCTTACCAATACGCGACATGGTTACTCCCTCACCACACGTACGCGAGGACTTCGCCGCCCACGCCCTGTCTGGCTGCCTGGCGGTCGGTCAGCAAGCCTGAGGAGGTCGAAATGATCGCCACACCCAGGCCGCCGAGTACCCGCGGCAGGTTGGTGGACTTGGCGTAGACCCGCAGCCCGGGCTTGGACACCCGCCGCAAACCGGCGATGCTGCGTTCCCGGCTCGGCCCGTACTTGAGTTGAACGATCAACGATTTGCCAACTCGCGCGTCTTCGGTATGGAAGTCGCTGATGTAGCCCTCGTTCTTGAGGATCTGGGCGATGTTGGCCTTGATCTTGGAGTGCGGCAAACTCACCTCGTCGTGGTACGCCGAATTGGCGTTACGCAGACGAGTCAAGAAGTCTGCGATCGGGTCCGTCATGGTCATGACAGCGTCTGTACCCTTCCTCGCGGCGGTTCCCGGTCAGGGCCTACCGCGCACCTGTATCTGGGGGTTGGCCTTTTTACCAGCTGCTCTTCTGCACGCCGGGCAGCTCACCTGCATGAGCCATCTCGCGCAGGCAGATCCTGCATAGTCCGAACTTGCGAAACACCGCACGGGGGCGGCCGCACTTGCTGCATCGTGTGTAGCCGCGCACCGCGAACTTGGGCTTGCGTGCGGCCTTGTTGACCAGTGCCTTCTTCGCCATCTGCTCAGTTCTCCTTGAACGGAAAGCCGAGGGCCCGCAACAGCGCTCGTCCTTCCTCGTCGGTCGTCGCCGAGGTGACAACGTTGATGTCCATACCGCGGACACGGTCGATCTTGTCCACATCGATCTCGTGGAACACCGACTGCTCAGCCAGCCCGAAGGTGTAGTTGCCGACACCGTCGAATTGCTTGGGCGACAAACCGCGGAAGTCACGAATACGCGGCAACGCGATCGAGGTGAGCCGGTCGAGGAACTCCCACATCCGGTCGCCTCGCAGCGTCGCCCGCACGCCCACGGGCATGCCCTCACGCAGTTTGAACTGCGCAATGGACTTGCGGGCCTTGCGGATCTCCGGGCGCTGACCGGTGATCAGTGCCAGGTCGCTCACCGCGCCGTTGATCAGCTTGGCGTCCCGCGCGGCCTCGCCGACTCCCATGTTCACCACGACCTTGGTGACAGTCGGGATCTGCATGACGTTGCCGTAGCCGAACTGCTTGTGCAGCACATCGCGGATCTCGCTGCGGTAGCGCTCCTTGAGCCGCGGCGGAATCTTCACTGCGCTATCAGTAGTGCTCATGCCTGAATGTCCTTGCCATTGCGCTTGGAGATACGGACCCGCTTGCCGGTCTCCTCGTCGACCCGGTAGCCGATCCGGGTGGGCTTGCCATCGGAGTCGACGACCATCACGTTGGAGACGTGGATCGGCGCTTCCTGGGTAACGATCCCGCCCGACTTTGCACCACGCTGGTTGGTCGAAATCGCGGTGTGCTTCTTGATTCGGTTGACACCCTCGACCAACACCCGGTTGCGTTCCGGGTAGGCCTGCAGGACTTTGCCCTTGGCGCCTTTGTCTTTGCCGGAAACAACCAGCACGGTGTCGCCCTTGTGGACCTTCATCTACAACACCTCCGGGGCGAGCGAAATGATCTTCATGAACCGCTTCTCGCGCAGCTCGCGGCCCACCGGGCCGAAGATGCGGGAACCGCGCGGGTCGTTGTCCGGCTTGATGATGACGGCGGCATTCTCGTCGAACTTGATGTAGCTGCCGTCGGGACGCCGGCCCTCCTTGACGGTGCGCACCACAACGGCTTTGACGACATCGCCGCGCTTGACGTTGCCGCCCGGGATGGCGTCTTTGACGGTGGCGACGATGATGTCACCAATCCCGGCGTAGCGTCGCGACGATCCGCCGAGCACGCGGATGCACAAGATCTCCTTGGCGCCGGTGTTGTCGGCGACCTTCAGCCGCGATTCCTGCTGAATCACTAGACCTCCTGACTCGGGTGGACGTGTGCACAGCAGGAATGCAGCCCAAATGGGCCTAAACGAGCCTCAACGGACAAGGCCCACCACAAACCTGACATGCGCGGTCTTTCGTTACCGAAGGGCACGCTGGGCCAGCCGACAAGCTTTGGGGCTTGTACGCACCGGCCGAGGTCTGCCCAAGGCAACCCCTAGAGTCTAGGGGACGAGCTGCTCAGAGCCAAATTTGCACTGTGGCCGGCTTTGCAGCGGCTCATTCAGACACGCGATACCAGGCGACAACGTACACCACCATGGCCGTGGCCAGCGCAATTAGCACCCAGATGACGATGGCTTGGTCGATCCACGCACCCGCGGGCGGAGAACCCGGAAGGATGTTGCGCAACGGCACCACGGCGAACAGCATCGCCGCATACCAGGTGCCGAACGGTGGCTGAAACTTTCTCCGGCGGGTGATCATCTGGATCGCGACGAACAAGGCCAACGTCGGCAGGGTGATCAGGACCAGGCAGATGCCCAGGTCGAAGACCAGCGGCCCCTTGGCCCGCTGGAAGGTCACGATGACGTTGTCGGGGCGGTCGGAGGTCTGACTGGCGTCCCCTACCCGCTCGACGCTGATGTCCCAGCCCTCCAGCGATCCGGTCACTTCCACCCGGGTGGCCTTGTACTGACGGTTCTCACCGGTTCCCACCAGGACATCGGCTTGGATGGTGTCGGTGGTGTACCGGTCGAATGGCCAGTTACCGGGGTCGCCGTGCGCTTCGATGGTGGTGGCTACCTGTGCGGGTGACTTGCCCACCGGGTACTGCAGGTCGCCCAGTTCATTTTCCGGGTAGAAGCGCACCGAGGTGTCCACGGTGAGCACGTTGAGCCGATGGTCGATCATCGAATCGTCGGGCATCACCAGAACTTTCACATCGAGGCGATTTGCAACGGTATGCAGCGCCTCGAAGCGGACCAGGACCACCGTGTCGTCGGTGGTGCCGACGTCGGGTTTGGGCAGCGGCCCCGGCGTGCTGGCCAGCCAGTGGTAACCGACCAGCGAAAAGATGTAGACGACGATGACGCCCACAATGATTGTGGTGTCGAGCACGAGGTGCTTGCGCCGCGACATGTGCTTGGGTTTGGGCCGGGCATTCGCCGGTGGATCCGGGGCGGCGGCCGCACCCGGCGCAGCGTTGTTATCTGCCATCCGCGGTTACCGCCGGAGATCGCACTGATGCGGCCGAGCCCCCGTCACGAGACACGGTGGCAGATCGTAGCAACCGGGGTGCCTTGCGGCGGCGTTTCCAAATCAGTTCGCGACCGGTCCGGTTGCCGGCTAGCGATCTGCCACGCAGCGGAATCCGATATGGGTGGTCGCGGTGTCCCGGGACTGCGGCGAACGGGCCGCCGGCCGGTAGCGGTGGCAATACTCGGGCGCGCACAGGTGCGAACCACCCTTGAGGGTCTGGCTGATGGTCGGATCGGCGGGCCCGGCCGGTGCGCAGCACGCCTTGGGCGGCTGATCGATGCGGTGATGCGCTGAAAACGGGGTTGTGGTCCACTCCCAGACATTGCCGATCATGTCGAACAGGCCGAACCCATTGGCCGGAAAGGTTCCCACCGGCGAGGTCCCGAACCAGCCGAGTGCTCCGTCGTTGCGGTAGGGGAACTTGCCCTGCCAGGTGTTGGCCATCAGTTGTCCGGCGGGCTTCTCTTCGTCGCCCCATGCGTAGGTGGTGGTGGTGGCACCGCGGGCCGCGTACTCCCACTCGGCCTCGGTCGGTAGCCGACGACCCGCCCACCGCGCGTAGGCCGCGGCGTCCGGATAGGCCACCTTCACCACCGGGTGATCGGCCCGGTCGTCGACGTCGCTGTCCGGCCCCCACGGATGACGCCAGCTCGCGCCGGGCGCCCAATCCCACCACTGACGCCAGTCACGTAGGTCGACCGGTCCCGCGGTGGGACGAAACACCATCGCACCCGGACGTAGGTCATCCTGATTGACCCCCGGATACAACGCGGGGTCAAGGGGCTGCTCTGCAACCGTCACATAGCCCGTCGCCGCCACGAACTCCGCGAACTGGGCGTTGGTCACCGGGTAGCGCTCGATCGCGAATGCGTGCACGGACACGCTATGGATCGGCGCTTCCTCCGGGTAAAAGCTCGTCGACCCCATGCGAAACGATCCGCCCGGCAGGTCAACCAATTCGGTCAGCACAACTTCAGGGTATGAGGACGGCAAAGTTTTGCATCAATGCGGATTTCGCCGCAGTGAAGCCAGCCACCCCGGCCGGGCCCTCCAGATGCACGGCCACCAGGTACATCTTGGTGTTGGTCCAGATGTGGGTGATGCGGTCAGCGAACTGGATTGCGCCCGACGGACCCTGCAGAGCGCCGGTCAGCAACTCGCTGCTGTACCCACAGAAGGGTGCCCCCGCGACGGCGAAGTTGAGCCGGCGCATCGAACCTCCCAGATGTGCGGTGTACTCCTGGAAGGCACGCTCTGGCAGCGCGTCGGTTGCGGTGATGGTCACCGTCGCCGCCATCCCATCGGGGCCGGTCAGGTTCAGCGCCGTGTCACCGCTTCCACCACGCGCGGTCCAGCCGTTGGGCACGCTGAGTGTGACTCTGGGGGCGTCCTGGTCCGCCGCCGCGGCCGTGGTGGCCCGGCCCTCCCCCGTCAGCGACGGAGCGCAGCCGACTGTGTGGGGCGGTATTTGTTCCGGCTGGGTCGCTACGACTCCCGGTACTGGTCTAGCGGGGTCGGGATGCACGCCGGGTGAACCCGACCCGCCGCGCTCCGCGCAGGCGGACAAGACGCCGGACAGGCACACCAGGCTCACCACACCCAGAGCCGCGGACAAC
The DNA here is from genome assembly GCF_003584745.1 of Mycobacterium pseudoshottsii JCM 15466. NCBI lineage: Bacteria > Bacillati > Actinomycetota > Actinomycetes > Mycobacteriales > Mycobacteriaceae > Mycobacterium > Mycobacterium pseudoshottsii. The sequence continues at coordinate 1,294,067 of NZ_AP018410.1, read as the reverse complement.
GATCGGGCCAGCCGGTCAGTCCCTTGAAAAGGCAAGTGCAAGTTCTTTTTCCACGTCTTCATATGGTCGTCCGGATAGGTCAATGGTCACTCGGGCGATGCTTCCGCCAGTGAAGGCAAAGGGCGCCTTGTAGCGACTCGACACTGCAGAACCGCCATTGCGGCCGACGGTGATGCCCGCACCGGCAAGTCCAAACGTTCCGGGGTGGGTCGTCACATCTGCAAGCGAGCCCACCTCGTTGTGGTCGAAGTACATCGTAAGGTCGCCCAGCGGCGTATGGCTGTTGGCCACCGTGCCCGTCCGCGCATAGCGCACCCCGAACAAGTGATGGCCCAGCGGAATCGGCCCCACCGAGGACAGCAACTGCTGGCGTTCACCGAGGAAGTTGTAGACGTAGTGCAGGCGACCGTCGGCGATGAACAACACGTGACCGCCGTGCGCACCACCCTGCTTGAACAGCACGCCCTCGGCGCCGGTGGTATTGACGGTGACCTCGGCCACCAAGGCGAACGAGCGGCCGCGAATCTCGGCCCCGGCACCGATGCCGACCTCAGCACAGTCGGGGTAGTAGATGTAGCTCGTGCGTTCGCCGACCAGATACGGGCGCGACCGCATCATCGTCTCCATGATGTTCAGATCACCCAGCGGCAGCCCGTTGTACTTGGCGGCCTCGGAGAACCACAGTGCCTTGAGTTCCTCCAGCTTGTCGGGGTGCTCGGCGGCCAGATCATGGCACTGGCTGCGGTCTTGGGCGATGTGGAACAGTTCCCAGCGGTCGGCGTCGAAATGCGACCATCCCGCCGGGGCCGCGGCGTGCACGGTGTTGGCGAACCAGCCCTCATGCCAGATGCCGCGGGTCCCCAGCATGGCGTAGAACTGGGTCTTCTTGCCGGTATCGGCGGCGGGATCGGTAAGGGCCGCGTTGAAACTCACACCGTCCAGCGGCTTTTGCGCGATGCCCTTGACGACCTCCGGCGGCGTCATGTCCAACAGGTCGTAGACGGTCGGCGTGACATCGCAGACGTTGATGTAGTGGTCCCGGACTTCACCGTGCGCCGCGATCCCGTCGGGCCAGGAGATGGTCGCCGTGTCGGCGATACCGCCCTCATGCGAGGCGTAGCGCTTGAACAGCTTGTAGGGCGTGTTGAAAGCCATCGCCCACCCGATCGGATAGTGGTTGTAGGTCTGGGGCCCGCCGAGGTGGTCGAACAGTTTCATGCTCTCTTCGACGGTGTCGATGTAGCCGTTGAAGAACTTGCCTTCGTTCACCGATCCGTTGGGACCGCCCTCGCCGCTGGCGCCATTGTCGGAGATCACCACGATGATCGTGTTGTCCAGCTCGCCGGATTCCTCGAGATAGTCCAGGATCCGCCCGATCTGCGCATCGGTATAGCTCAGGAAACCGGCGAACACCTCGACCATCCGGCTGAACAGCTTTTTCTCTTCCTCGTTCAGCGAGCCCCAGGGCCGCACCGTGTCCTGCATCGGCCACGACTCGCCCGAGGGGCCTTTGACGTCGAGATAGGGGTTGATCGGCGACAGCTCGGTGTCGGGCGGCACAATGCCCATCGCCTTCTGGTTTTCCAGCACGATCTCGCGGTAACGCTCATAGCCCATGTCGAACTTGCCGGCGTACTTGTCGGCCCATTCCTTGAAGACGTGATGGGGCGCGTGCCCGGCACCCGGGCACACGTAGCTGAACCAGGGCTTGTCAGGCGCGACCACCTTGGCGTCACGCATGAACTGAATCGTCTTGTCGGCAAGGTCCTTCGACAGGTGGTAGCCATCCTCGGGGGTGGCGGGCGGGTTGACCGGATGGTTGTCGTACACCAGGTCGGGGTACCACTGGTCGGTCTCCCCACCCATGAACCCGTAAAACCGCTCGAAGCCGCGCGAGACCGGCCAATGCCGTCGCGTCGCCGCCATGCTGGACTCTTCCATCGGCGTCAGATGCCACTTCCCGATGCAGTAGGTGTTGTAACCACGTTCGGCCAGTACCTCGGACAGCAGCGCCGTATCGGCGGGGATGCGGCCACTGCAGTTGGGGAACCCGTCGGTGAACTCCTCGATGGTCGCCATCCCCACGGTGGTCGCGTTGCGCCCGGTCAGCAGCGACGCGCGCGTCGGCGAGCACAGCGCGGTGGTGTGGAACTGGGTCAGTCGCACGCCGCGTTCGGCGATTCGTGACATGGTCGGCATCTGCACCAGCCCGCCAAAGCAGTCCCAGGTGGCAATTCCGGTGTCATCCCAGACCAGGTACAAGATGTTGGGCGCATTCTCGGGCGCGGTGGGCGCCGCGTACGGACCCCAATCCGCTTCCGAGTCGCGGATATCCAACTCGATCTTGCCCTTGAATTCGGTCGACCCCGTTGTCCCAGTCACCACTGGCCAGCCTCACTCCCGTTGTGGACCTGCTTGCCCTATCTCGTGTGCAGAGTGCACCCGCTGCCAGGGTAGCCAGCCAAATGCAAAATCGCCCGAGACTGCAAGTCTCGGGCGATGTCGCCGGCGCAACGGTTATGAGACCGTCACTTGGCCTTCTCGAGGATTTCGACGAGCCGCCAGCGCTTGGTGGCCGACAGCGGACGCGTCTCCATCAGGGAAACCCGGTCGCCGATGCCGGCGGCGCTGTGCTCGTCGTGCACCTTGACCTTCTTGGTGGTGCGAATGATCTTGCCGTAGAGCGGGTGACGCACGCGGTCTTCGAGCTCGACCACGATGGTCTTCTGCATCTTGTCGCTCACGACGTAGCCGATGCGCGTCTTGCGACGACCGCGCGGCTTAGGAGTGCTCGGCGTGTGCTTGGGACCCTTTTCCTTGGAAGCGCCATCGGCCGCGCCCGCCGCTGCGGACTTGGTGGCCTTCGCGCCAGTCTTCGCCTCTGCCATCACGATTCCTTACCATAGGGTTCGCCGGGTCCAGCCGCCAGACCCAATTCTCGTTCGCGCAACACGGTGTAGACGCGTGCGATTTCCTGACGCACCGTGCGCAGCCGGCGGTTGTTGTTGAGCTGTCCGGTCGCCATCTGGAAACGCAGGTTGAACAGCTCTTCCTTGGATTCGCGCAGACGCTCGGTCAGCTCTTCTTCGGTGAGCTCGCGCAGTTCGCCAGGGGAAATTCCCACTGCCATCAGAACTGCTCCTCTCGGGTGATGATGCGTGCCTTGATCGGCAGCTTGTGGATCGCGCGGGTCAGCGCCGCTCGTGCGATCGCTTCGTTGGGGTAGCTGAGTTCGAACAGCACCCGGCCCGGCTTGACGTTGGCCACCCACCACTCCGGGGAGCCCTTACCCGAACCCATCCGGGTTTCGGCCGGCTTCTTGGTCAGGGGACGGTCCGGGAAGATGTTGATCCACACCTTACCGCCACGCTTGATGTGCCGGTTGATGGCGATACGAGCGGACTCGATCTGCCGGTTGGTGACGTAGGCGTGCTCGAGGGCCTGGATCCCATAGTCGCCGAAGTTCACCGACGTCCCGCCGCTGGCGATGCCACGCTGGCGGGGGTGGTGTTGCTTGCGGTGCTTAACCTTACGGGGAATCAACATGATTTAGCTCTCCGTGCTCTGCGCTTCGGGGGTGGTAGCGCTTTCTGCGGCGGCGGGCTCTTCGCTACCCACGGCACGTCCGGCTTCGGCGCCGGTGGCCGTGGTGCCGGAAGCACCGCTGCGGCGCGGACGGCTGCCCGCCTGCCGCTCGCGGCGCGGACGGTCGGCGCCCGCGGGAACGGCGGCGGCCAATTCGCGCTTGCCGCCGACGATGTCGCCCTTGTAGATCCACACCTTCACACCGATCCGGCCGAAGGTGGTCTTGGCCTCATACAGGCCGTAGTCGATGTCCGCGCGCAGCGTGTGCAGCGGAACCCGGCCCTCGCGGTAGAACTCCGACCGGCTCATCTCCGCGCCACCAAGACGACCCGAGCACTGCACCCGGATGCCCTTGACGTTGGGTTGGCGCATCGCGGACTGGATGGCTTTACGCATCGCCCGGCGGAACGCCACCCGGTTGCTCAGCTGCTCAGCGACCCCTTGGGCCACCAGTTGCGCTTGCGACTCAGGGTTTTTGACTTCGAGGATGTTGAGCTGAACCTGCTTGCCGGTCAGCTTCTCCAGATCCGCACGGATGCGGTCGGCCTCGGTGCCACGGCGGCCAATGACGATGCCCGGACGCGCGGTGTGGATGTCGACCCGGACCCGGTCACGGGTGCGCTCGATCTCCACGTCGGCGATTCCGGCGCGCTCCAGGCCGCTGGACAGCAGCCGACGGATGGCGACGTCTTCCTTGACGTAGTCGGCGTACTGCTTGTCGGCATACCAACGCGACTTCCAGTCGGTGGTGATGCCCAAGCGGAAGCCGTGCGGGTTGATCTTCTGGCCCACTAGTCTGAGCCTCCCTTCGCTTCAGAAGTCTCAGAAGTCTTGGAAGTCTTGGACTCGGCTTTGGTGGCGGCCTTCTTCGCCGGCGCCTTGCTGGCCGAGGACTTCTTCGCGGGCGCCGTTGCGGCGGCCTTGCTGCCCTCGGCGCGGCGAGCCCGCGACGACTTCGAAGACCGCTGGTCCTTGCTCGGCCGGCTCTCCACCACCACGGTGATGTGGCTGGTCCGCTTGCGAATCCGGAACGCGCGTCCCTGCGCCCGCGGGCGGATGCGCTTGGCGGTCGGGCCCTCGTCGGCGTAGACCGTGGCCACGATCAAGGTCGCCGGGTCCAAGCCGTTGTTGTTCTGCGCGTTGGCGGCCGCACTGGCGATCACCTTGGCGACCGGCTCGCTGGCGGCCTGCGGCGCCCAACGCAGGATGTCGAGCGCGTCTGAAACCGACCTGCCACGCACCAGGTCAATTACCCGGCGCGCCTTTCTCGGCGACACCCGCACGAACCGCGCCTTGGCGGTCGCCGACGGGAATTCAGTGGTGGTTGTCATCGATACCCTCTGCTCTTAGCGCGAACGCTCATCGCCGCTTGCTCTTTCGGTCGTCCTTGATGTGCCCCTTGAACGTGCGCGTGGGGGCGAATTCACCGAGCTTGTGACCGACCATCGACTCGGTGACGAACACCGGGACATGCTTGCGGCCGTCGTGCACCGCGAAGGTGTGGCCGATGAAGTCCGGGATGATGGTCGAACGCCGCGACCAGGTCTTGATGACCTGCTTGGTGTTCTTCTCGTTCTGCACGTCGACCTTCTTCAGCAGGTGGTCGTCGACGAACGGGCCCTTCTTCAGGCTGCGTGGCATAGTTCGCTACTCCTCGACTTCCTAGCGCCCGTGCTTCTTGCCGGTGCGCCGGCGTCGGACGATGAGCTTGTTGCTCGCTTTGTTCGGGTTGCGGGTACGGCCTTCTGGCTTGCCCCACGGGCTCACCGGGTGACGGCCACCGGAGGTCTTACCCTCACCACCGCCGTGCGGGTGGTCGACCGGGTTCATCACCACACCACGGACGGACGGGCGCTTGCCCTTCCACCGCATACGACCGGCCTTACCCCAGTTGATGTTTGCCTGCTCGGCGTTGCCCACCTCACCGACCGTGGCGCGGCAGCGAACGTCGACCCGACGGATCTCACCGCTGGGCATACGCAGCGAGGCGTAGCTGGCTTCCTTACCGAGCAACTGGATGCTCGATCCCGCCGAGCGGGCAAGCTTGGCGCCACCGCCGGGCCGCAACTCCACGGCGTGCACCAAGGTGCCGGCCGGGATGTTGCGCAGCGGCAGGTTGTTGCCGGGCTTGATGTCGGCGTTGGCACCCGACTCGACGACGTCGCCCTGGGAAAGACCGTTGGGCGCAATGATGTAGCGCTTCTCGCCGTCGAGGTAATGAAGCAGTGCGATGCGGGCGGTGCGGTTGGGGTCGTACTCGATGTGCGCGACCTTGGCGTTGACCCCGTCCTTGTCGTTACGACGGAAGTCGATCACCCGGTAGGCACGCTTGTGGCCACCACCCTTGTGGCGAGTGGTGATGCGGCCGTGTGCGTTACGCCCGCCATGACCGTGCAGCGGGCGAACCAGCGACTTCTCCGGAGTCGAGCGAGTGATTTCGGCGAAGTCCGACACGCTCGCGCCGCGCCGACCCGGGGTCGTGGGCTTGTACTTGCGAATTGCCATGTCTAATCAGGTCCTTGTCTCGCGCCCGGCTAGGCCGGCGCTCCGAACAGATCGATCGGCTTGCTGCCCGGCTCCAGGGTGACGATGGCGCGCTTGGTGCTCTTGCGCTTGCCGTACCCAGTCCGGGTGCGCTTGCTCTTACCCTGCCGGTTGGCGGTGTTCACCGATGCGACCTTGACCGCAAAGATCTTCTCGATAGCGATCTTGATCTGGGTCTTGTTCGAATCGGGGTGCACCACGAATGTGTACACGTTGTCATCGAGCAGCGCGTAGGACTTCTCCGAAATCACCGGCGCCAGAATGATGTCGCGCGGGTCAACGATGGTCGCCATTAGGCCGAAACCTCCTCGGACGTGTTGGCGGCGATATAGGCGTTGAGCGCCTCAACACTGAAGACCACGTCGTCGGCGCGCAGCACATCGTAGGTGTTGAGCTGGTCCGGGGACAGAATGTGCACACCGGGCAGGTTGCGCACGCTCTTGACGCCGGTCTGGTCATCGCGTCCGATGACCACCAGCACCTGCTTGCGGTCGGTGATGGTGGCCAGGAATGTCTTGGCGCTCTTGGTGGACGGAGTCTGGCCGGCGACCAACTCGGTGACGGCGTGGATACGCCCGTTGCGCGCCCGGTCCGACAACGCCCCGCGCAACGCGGCCGCGATCATCTTCTTGGGGGTGCGCTGGCTGTAGTCGCGCGGTTTCGGACCGTGCACCACACCACCGCCGGTGAACTGCGGGGCCCGCGTCGAACCTTGACGGGCGCGGCCGGTGCCCTTCTGCCGGTATGGCTTACGGCCACCGCCACTGACGTCGCCGCGTGTCTTGGTCGAGTGCGTACCCTGACGGGCCGCTGCACGCTGAGCGGTCACCACCTGGTGCATCAGGGCGATGTTCGCCGGAACATCGAACAGCTCGGCCGGCAGCACGACGGAACCGTCGACCTTGCCGTCCGGCGCCTTGACCTGAATTTCCAAGTCTTTCTGGGCGCTTTGGTTTTGCGCAGCCATTACTTCTCACCTCGTTTGATCGCGCTGCGGACTATTACGAGCCCACCGGTGCGGCCGGGAACCGCGCCCTTGATCAACAACACACCTTGCTCGGCATCGACCTTGTGCACCAACAGGTTCTGCACGGTCACCCGGTCGTTACCCATCCGGCCGGCCATCCGCGTGCCCTTGAAGACGCGCGCGGGAGTGGCACAGCCACCGATGGAACCCGGCCGGCGGTGCACCGCCTGGGCACCGTGGCTGGCGCCCTGGCCGCTGAAGCCGTGACGCTTCATGGTGCCGGCGAAGCCCTTGCCCTTGGAGGTACCGGTGACATCGACGTAGCTGCCGTCGGCGAAGATCTCCGCCGTCAGCTCCTGGCCGACTTCGTACTCGGTGACCGCCTCGGCATCGTCGAGCCGCAGCTCAGCCAGGTGACGCCGGGGGTTGACGCCCGCGGCGGTGTACTGGCCGGTGACCGGCTTGTTGACCTTGCGCGGACTGATTTCGCCGTAGGCCAGCTGCACTGCGCTGTACCCGTCGCGCTCCGGTGTGCGGATACGCGTTACAACGTTCGGCCCCGCCTTGACCACCGTCACAGGTACGACTTTGTTGTTCTCGTCGAAGACCTGCGTCATGCCCAGCTTGGTACCGAGAATGCCCTTTCGTGCCATGCTCTCAGAACCTCCTACTGGATGTTGACGTCGACACTGGCCGGAAGGTCGATGCGCATGAGTGCGTCAACCGTCTTCGGCGTCGGATCGATGATGTCGATCAACCGCTTGTGCGTACGCATCTCGAAGTGCTCCCGCGAGTCCTTGTACTTGTGCGGTGAGCGAATGACGCAGTACACGTTCTTCTCGGTCGGCAACGGCACCGGACCAACCACGCTGGCGCCGGTACGGACCACCGTCTCGACGATCTTGCGCGCCGAAGCGTCAATAGCCTCGTGGTCGTAGGCCTTGAGCCTGATGCGGATCTTCTGTCCCGCCACGCTTCTCCTACCTCACTCTAAAAACTTGAGGCCCGTGTTCGGACCTGGTGCCCCCAGCCCGCCGATCGGCCCGGTCTCTGCCGGGTCGAACTGCGCGCGCTGGATACTGCGCCGCTGTTTACCTGTCGTGGTACACCGGCCCCCGCGGTCGGGCGTGTCACCCGCACGCAGCCTTGTAGGCGCCAAAATCTGGTCGCACTCCAAGGATGGGACCGGACGCGCCCGTGTGGACGCCGGTCGGATGCCCGGCCAGGCGTGAACCCGGCTCAAGACAACCTGAACAGTATGCCTCAGATCAGCGGTTCGGCCAAATCCCAGGTGACGTCACCGACGAACTGGATCATCGGCGCAGCGCGACCCTCCTCGGGCGGCCGTTTGGCCAGCGCCCGGACCGGACCGGATGACCATCGATCATGCCAAGACGACCGACCGGGTGCGCTCACCAACGGCAGCGCGGTGCAACGCCCCGCACCGGTCGGGCCCCGCCTGCCCAACGCCACCCGCCCGTTGTCCAGGGCCGGCGCGGCCGCCGTGGCCGTCTGCTCAGAACTGGCCACAGTTGGGCGCGGCGGGAAGGCCGTTGAATCGGTCGGCGACCCACTGTAGAGCACGCTCGCCGTCCACCCAGAAAGTCAGCGCATGGTTGACCGAGGCCTTGTTGAGAAACGGCGGCTCCTCGTTGGTCCAAAACTCGACCTGTGCACCCTGCGCACACCAATCGCGCCCGAGTTGGCTGGCTTGGGTCCAGGGCGCCAACGGGTCGTAGCGGTTGTTGACGATCAGGACCGGCGCCGACGGCTGGTGCCGTCCGAGTCGCTGGGCTTCGAACAGCGTCTTGAACGGCTCCTCACGGACCAGTTGGTCCAAGTCCTTGGTGAAGTAGCCCCGAAGATGGCGGAACATGAACTTGAACGACGTCTCCTGGACGCACTGGTGACGCGTCTTGGCGAGCAGGTCCTCCCCGCGCGGGGTCATCCGTTCGTGAATCGCATCCGCCAGTTCCGGATAGGCGTAGATGAATCCGTTGATCAGGTAGCCGGCGGCGCCTACCAGTACGTTGCCATCCATATAGGGCAGCATCTCGACGAGATCGGCGGGCGGCGCACCCGCATACGTGCCCACCACATCGAGTTCGGGCGCGTAGCTCGACACGAGTTCTGCCGCCGAGGCCGCGGCCCCACCGCCTTGCGAATACCCCCAGAAGGCAACGGGGCCGTGTGGGTCCAAGGATGTTCCCGGCAGTCGCTGGGCGGCGCGCGCGGCGTCGAGCACCGCGTGCCCCTCGGCCAGCCGATTGACATAGGTATGCGTTCCGGGAGTCCCCAGCCCCTCGTAGTCGGTCATCACGATGGCAAACCCGCGGGCCACCATGGTCGCAACGAACGTCTCTTCGTAGTTGACCATCAGGTCCAGCCACGGCGACCAGTGGATGCCTTGGTTGAAGACCCGCGACAGCGCGCACTGATCCCCCTGCCCGACGGCGCCTGGCGCGTAGCTGAGCAGCGGCCTCGGCCCGCTTCCCGGCCAGGGGTTATCGGGCTCGAAATACGTGCCGGTGACTGCGATCGGGTTTCCCCGGGTGTCGGTGCTGCGGTACATGATGCGAGTTCCGGTTGCCATGATCGCGCCCAGCTGACCGGATGGTTCCAGCACCAGTCGCGATGGCTCGGTGCGGATCACGTCGCCCGGCTCGCCGGGCGGCAGCGGGTCTGGCGGAGTATAGAACTGGTCGTATTGGCTTTGATCGCCTTCGGATTCGAAGCCGCCGTCGGCGCGCGCCGAGTCCGGCGCAACAACGGTGATTGTCGCGCAGGACAACATGGCCACCACCACGACCTGCAGCCGCGATTGAAGGCGACCCCTCGCAGCACGCATACCACGAACGAATAAATCGCGTTTCTCAATTATCATATTTGGCCGATCAATTTTGTGAGCAACAAAAGACATACGGACGACGCTCACTTGAGAAAAATGCATCAGCGATCGATCGCGACCAGGTAATTCAGACGAATCGGACAAGGCCGGCTCGCCCGTGGGCAGCCGATACGACTACGGCGTCTCCGGTCACCGCACGGAGCACAGCAGCGCCGACAGAACGCCCATATTCGGCTATCTAGACGTACTTTCAGCACTACCCGCGCAGGCTGGCCGACCGCCGTCACACCCCCGCTTGTCCGGTCCCGGATCAGCGCAGGGACCGTCATTCAATGCACTCACAACCGCTGTTTTCGCCGTCCGGAGATTACAGTCGACGACCACAAAACAGCCGCACCGATTGCGCCGCCAGTCCCATATCAAACCTCGACGCGGGGGCTATCTGCGGTCTGTCGATTACCGCTTTCATTTCTACCCCAGGGCTCCGGCGTTGTTGATTAGCAGGCTTGTGAGCTGGGGAATTGTGGATTGAGGAGGTCTAGGCGGCGGTTGGCGGTCAAAGCGGTGATCCGGCAGGCTTCGGCGATGTTGTCGGCGCCGTTGAGGCGGTGCAGATTGATCGCGGTGTTGCGTAGCGTTGCTAGGACCTGTGCGCCGTTTCCGGTATGTGCCCTTTGACGGTCTTCGTCGAAGGTGACGTCGCGTATCCAGTGCAGGCTGTTCTCGATTCCCCAGTGTTGACGCATCCAGGTCATGATCGCGGTAGGGCGGGCGTGCTCGAACGGCAGGCTGCAGATGGCATAGACCACCTCCACGCTGCGCTGGTCGGTGGCGGTGATCAAGCGTTCACGAGTGATCCGGATGATTTGTTTTGCGTAGGGGAAGCCGATTCCTCGTGCAGCGGTGATGATTTGCAGGGTGCGGGTCTCGACACGGCCGTGGCCGCGGGAGTCGTCGGTAGCGGCTGCGGGCACCTCGGCCCAGGGCAGCGCGGTGATACGCGCAAATATTTTGGCTTGGTTGGACTTGACGATCATCAGGTAGTGCGACTTCAAGGTGGCGCAGATCAACTTCGCGGTGACGACCTGGGTATGCATCGCATCCACGGTGACCAGCCACCGCAAGCTACCCGGCAGCAGCGTGAGCAGGGCACGTACGCAGGGAATTTCATTGCTTTTCTCGGCGACAGCGAGTTGACCGAGCACCAATCGGGCACGGTGGGCGAACACCGACACGAGATGCGTGGCTGTCGCTTTGGCGCGTAAAGCACCACGCAGCATCTTGCCGTCCAACGCGATCGGCACCAATCCACTGGGGTCGCTGCTGGCCACGTGTGCAGTGAAGTAACTGCCCATCCTGGCGTTGAGGTCGGCGGGGTCTAGCCGAGACAAAACAGCGCGGAAGGTCTTCTCACTGGGCCGCCGGAACCGGACCCCTAATTGGGCCAACACATCATCGGGAGCGGTGGCCGCCCATGTGGCAAAACCAGCATAGCCGCGCATCCCCGCGGCAGTGGCCAGAACCGCGATCGCCAACAAAGCCATCAGCGAATACCTCCGACCGCGTGGGTCCCTCGGGTCTGGCACCGAGGCCAACACATCGAGAAACTCCGATCCGATGAGCTCGCTGCGCTCACCAGGACTCCAGCAGTCGAACACCTCTGGAACCGACGACACAGGCAATACTGAAACGGTAGGCACGGGCAACTCCAGACCAACGACGAACAGTAACCAACTCGATCGTTCTCCAGATAGCCCGTGCCTACACTCCGGCCCCAATAGCGCGGCACCAAAGATCATCAACCCAGCTCACAAGCCTGCTAATCAACAACGCCGGAGCCCTGGGGGATGACTCCGGGTTGACCCGTTTGCAGGAATTCTATGTTGTTGGGAATGAAGGCAACAAAGTTGTTCACCCTGACTCCAGGAATTGTCACCGTCGGCAACTCCAGGTAGCCGGTGCTGGACACGGTGCTGATGGCGGGGGTCCTAAATCCGACCGCGTCTATTCCACCGACGGTGATCGATCGCGCCTGTAGGGCAGGAAGGTCAAAGCCGCCGACCGTGGTCCCAGCAGGCACCGTCAAGGACGGTATCGTCAACGACGGAATGCCCAACTGCGGCAGACTAAACGCACCCACCGTCGTACCCTCCGCCAACGTCAAAGGCGGAATCGTCAACGACGGAATACCCAACTCCGGCAGACTAAACGCACCCACCGTCGTACCCTCCGCCAACGTCAAAGGCGGAATCGTCAACGACGGAATACCCAACTGCGGCAGATCGAACCCACCCACCACAACATTCGCCGGCGTCGTCGCCGCCGGAATCGTCAACGCCGGCAACGTCACCCCCGGCAAATCAAACCCACCCACCACAACATTCGCCGGCGTCGTCGCCGCCGGAATCGTCAACGCTGGCAACGTCACCCCCGGCAAATCAAACCCACCCACCACAACATTCGCCGGCGTCGTCGCCGCCGGAATCGTCAACGCCGGCAACGTCACCCCCGGCAAATCAAACCCACCCACCACAACATTCGCCGGCGTCGTCGCCGCCGGAATCGTCAACGCGGGCACCGTAATCGGCGGCAGGCTCAGATTGGGGATGGTAATTCCGGGGATTTCAAGAGGCGGCAGGGTCAGGTCGGGCGTAGTGATGGAGAAGTAGAAATTGCCCTGGCCAACGCCACGATAGAAGATACCGTTGTTCATCTCGCCCGTGTTGAACAGGCCGTTGTTCATGTCGCCGATGTTGAATGCGCCGGTATTGAGGCTGCCCGTGTTGAACCAGCCCGTGTTGGCGGTGCCCGTGTTGAGGGCACCCGTGTTCGATGGGCCGGGGTTGAAGGAACCCATGTTGAAGCTACCGGTGTTGAGGCTGCCGGTGTTCGCGTTGCCGACGTCAAGCAGGCCGGTGTTGAACGATCCCGCATTGAGCAAGCCCGTGTTGGCCTGCCCGGAGTTGAAGAGTCCGGTGCCGTAGGCACCAGAGTTTCCGATGCCGAAGTTCCCGGTACCTGAATTGAACAGGCCGACGTTTCCGGTGCCCGAGTTGAACAGGCCGAAGTTGCCGACGCCGGAGTTCAACCCGCCGATACCAACCTGATTGTCGCCGGTCAGCCCGATGCCGATGTTGTTGTTTCCGGTATTGGCAAATCCAAAGTTGCCGGAACCCGCGTTGGCAAACCCAGTGTTGAGACCGCCCAGGTTCCCCCAGCCCAGGTTATTACCACCACTGTTTGCGCCACCAATGTTGTTGCTACCCAGGTTCGCCCAGCCGGCATTGGAGCTGCCGAGATTTCCGGATCCGAGATTGAAGTTGCCGAGGTTGCCGCTGCCGAGGTTGCCGATGCCGTTGTTCGCGTTACCGACGTTGCCGCTACCGATATTGGCGAGCCCGAAGTTGACAGTGCTGGCGTCTTCCGGTAGCCGCAGCGCCGTGACCGCAGCGGTGACCGTGGTTGCCGGGCGCACCATTTCCGAATGCCGCGATCACCCTGCCCGGCAGGTCCGACAGATTCTGTAGAGGCTGTGCCAGCGGTGTCAGCGATGCTGCCGCCGCTGAAGCACCGGCATGGTAGGTCGCCATCGTTGACACATCCAGCGCCCACATCTGCTCATACTCGGCTTCGACGGCCGCGATCGCCGGCGCGTTTTGGCCGAACAGGTTCGACAGCACCAGCGACACCAGGCTGGAACGGTTAGCCGCGAGCAGGAAGGGCTGCACCATCGCTGACTGCGCAGCGGCGAACTCGGCCACCACCGCCTCAGCCTGGGCGGCGGCCTGTTCGGCATGGGCCGCCGCCGCGTTCAGCCACCCGAGGTAGGAAAGCCGCAGCGGTCCCCATCGCTACCGACGATGCTCCCTGCCACGCGCCACCGACCAGCCCCGAGGTCACCGAAGCGAAAGAGTCTGCCGCGGAATCCAATTCCACGGCCATCCCGCCCCAGGCCGTCGCAGCCGTGCGCATCGGCTCCGCCCCGGGCCCCGTGAATATCAGCGCGGAGTTGACCTCCGGTGGCAACACTGAAAAGTTCATCGCCCAACCCTCCCGGTCTGGCCGCGGGCCAGCACTCGCGCCGAGTACCGCCTTGCTTATCGAATCGACTTCCGAAGCAGCAGCGAAATGACAATGGTCGCCTTCAGCACACTTTCGCTGCATGAATTCCCGCTTGAAAGCGTGATTCAATCCTGGCGCGGGGCCGCCACAAAATTTGGTGTACCAAAAATTCATTCCCCCGACTGCAGATCGAAATATAGCGGCAGCTCACGTTGGGCCGCAAGCGTTTCGGCTGATAGGGCGCGTTATGAACCAGCCCCGTCCATTGCGAGACGCCAGTGTTGCAAACGTGACATCGCGGTCTCCAATTGCGGCTGGAATCTCAAATAACGACGCCTGGTCGCATTGTTTCGGAGTTAGCTTTCCGGCAGGTGTACACCAATTCGCCGTACCGACAAAAGGAGGAATAACTGATGGACGTTACGCGAAATAGGCGACTGTTCACACTCCGCGCGCTGGGCGCCGTGGTAGCCGCCACGATCGCCGCTGCGGCGTTGTCAAGTTGCAGCAGCTCAGGGGATCCAGGCATCCAGGCTCCGACGATACAGGGCGCCGCGAGTTCCGCGGACCTGATTAACGCGGGGTAGCTGCGGGCTAACTCGAGGTCGTTCGCACTCTCATCCGATGCGTTGTTTCTCAGACGCATCGGATGAGAGTTGCGTTTTGATCCGGTTGGCGGGCTATGGGGTGCTGACCGCTGGACCAAGGAAGGGCCGTGCTGATGTTGGCGAGTTTTTCGGTGTTGCCCCCGGAGATCAATTCGGCTCGGTTGTTTGGTGGCGCGGGATCGGCGCCGATGCTGGCCGCCGCGACGGCCTGGGACGGGCTGTCTGCCGAGTTATCCGGTGCGGCTGGCTCCTTCGGGTCGGTCACGTCGGGGTTAGCAGCCGGGGTGTGGCAGGGTCCGGCGTCGGCGGCCATGACGGTGGCGGCCGGCCACTATGTCGGCTGGTTACGCACCTCGGCCCTACATGCCGCGGGGGCGGCCGCCGCCGCGCGCGCAGCGGCGGCCGAATTCGAAGCCGCCCTGGCGGCCACGGTGCATCCGGTCGCGGTCGCGGCCAATCGTGCACAGCTGGCGTCGCTGGTGATGACCAACCTGTTCGGCCAGAACGCGCCGGCGATCGCGGCCGCCGAATCCTCATACGAGCAGATGTGGGCCCAGGATGTCTCGGCCATGGCCGGCTATTACGGCGGCGCCGCGGCGGTGGCCGCTCAGTTGGCACCCTGGAGCCAGCAATTGGGCACGATCGTAGGCGCTGTGGGCGGCAGTGCCGGCGCCGGGCTTTCCCGGGCCTCCGGCCTCAGCGCAACCGCCGCGAACAACAGTTCCATCGGCACGAATGTTGCTGCCGCACAAACGATTGCGGAAGTGATGGGCGGCAGTGGCATTCCGATGCCCTCGCGACGCTACGTGCAACTCGCCAACTCCCTCTATATCGGCCGCAGTGTCGGGGGCGCGGTCGCGCAGGCGTTGTTCACCCCCGAAGGCCTCTACCCGGTGACCGGGGTCAAGAACCTGACGTTTGACACCTCGGTGGCCCGGGGGGGTGGTCATCCTGGAGAGCGCGATCCGCGAGCAGATCACCGCCGGCAACAACGTCACCGTGTTCGGCTACTCCCAGAGCGCTACCATCTCGTCGCTGACGATGACCAAGCTCGCCGCATCGATCAACCCGCCCACGCCAGATCAACTCTCGTTCACGCTGGTGGGTGACCCCAACAATCCCAATGGCGGAGTGGCCACCCGGTTCCCGGGACTGTCGCTGCCGAGTCTGGGGATCACCGCCAGCGGCGCCACACCGGACAATCTCTACCCGACCAGGATTTACACCCTCGAGTACGACGGCGTCGCCGACTTCCCGCGCTACCCGCTCAACCTGGTATCCACCCTCAACGCGCTAGCGGGTGCCTACTACGTGCACACCGACTACTTATTCCTAACTCCCGCCCAGATCGATGCGGCCGTGCACCTGACCAACACGGTGGGCCCGACCATGACCGACTACTACGTGATCCGCACCGAAGACCTCCCGCTGCTCGAACCACTACGAGCACTGCCCGTACTCGGAGACCCGCTCGCCGACCTGGTCCAGCCCAACCTCAAGGTCATCGTCAATCTGGGCTACGGCGACCCCGCCTACGGATACTCGACCTCACCGCCCAACGTCGCTACCCCCTTCGGGCTCTGGCCCGAGGTGAGCCCGCTGACCATCGCCGACGCACTCGCCGCCGGCACCCAGAAAGGAATTCACGACTTCGGCTACCACATCAGCCATCTGGATCTACCGCAGATCACCAACGGGTCCAGTTCACCGGTGGGCAATCCGCAGGCCGCTCCCACCACCGGACCCGCCGCGCCGATGGTCTCGATCAACACCATCATCGACGACCTACAGGCGGCCAATAGCCAGGTTGCCAACACCATCACCGAGGTGGGTGCCGCCAGCTACGCAGCCCTGCTGCCCACTGCCGACATCGCCAATGCCGCCATCACCAGCGTGCCGTCCTATAACATCAACCTCTTCCTCGACGGCATCCAACAAGTCGCCAACGGCGATCCGATGGGTTTCGTCAACGCCGTCGGATACCCCCTGGCGGCGGACGTAGCCCTGATTACCGTGGCCGGCCTCCTGCAAGCCTTCGTCCTGGTAAACGCGGGCCAGGCAATCGCACATGCGATCACCACGCCCATCGGCTGATCAGTTACGGACGCAGATCGGGGACCACGCCGCCCACCCAGCGCCCGGAGTCCGCCACCCGCACGAACCCAGCAGATTGAGACAAAATTGCATTCGCTGAGACAATTTTGTCTCAGATGATGCACTATCGTCTCATGGCACTGGATCACGAACGCCTTCTTCGAGCCGCCGCAGAGTTCCTCGGCCGGAGGCCTAGCGCAACCCAAGACGAGATCGCCGCGGCAATCGGCGTCAGCCGTGCGACATTGCATCGCTACTTCGCCGGCCGCGCCGCGCTGATCGATGCGCTAGAGCAGCTCGCGTTCGGCCAGATGCGCGAAGCGCTGAAAAGCGCTCGCTGGCAAGAGGGATCGGCTACCGAGGCGCTGCGGAGGCTGGTGGCGGCATGCGAATCGGTATCCGAGTACCTGACGTTGCTCTACGCCTACAGTCAGGATTCCGACACCAATGAGCTCAAGCAGGGCTGGCTGGAAATCGACAGCGAGATCAAGGAGCTGTTCCTCCGCGGTCAGCGCCAGGGCGAGTTCCGGCCCGACCTGGCGGCCGGGTGGCTGACCGAAGCGTTCTACAGCCTGGTCTCCGGCGCGGGCTGGTCGATAAACACCGGACGGGCGGCCCCGCGCGACTTTGCGCCCATGATTACCGAACTCCTGCTGCACGGCGTGAGCCACTCCGGTCAGCCGAGCACCAACAATCACCACGCCCCGGAGCGCCGCCGGCTCGGTAGCGAGCCGATGCGGCCGATGATCAACTCGCGGGCTACCCGATGAATTCCGCCGCCCGGTGACCCAGCATCACGATTGTTGCGTGCGGACCACGGCTGGGAATCAGCGGCAGGATGGATCCGTCAACCACCCAAAGGTTTTCGATACCACGCACCCGGCACTCGGGATCGACGACGGCCGTCGGGTCGGCATCGACACCCATCGGTGCGCTACCGCACAGATGCTGCGATGTCGACCATCCCGGCTCCCCCGCCACTGCCGACCCCGCTAACTCGCGCGCCAACTCGGTCCCCCGCTGCAGAGCCGCGACATCGGCCGGCTCACTGTCGTAGTGGTGTCCGATCCGGGGAGGCACTGAAGGGTCGGGCGATGCCAAGGTGACCCGGGCGCGAGACCGCGGTCGCATCAGCGCCACTCCGAGGTGCGGCCAGTCCCGATGCCCCTTAGCAGCTGCGCCCGCCATTGCTTCGAATCCTGTTGTGTATGGCCTAATTTCGATGCCGTCAGCGGTATTGAGTACCGCCTCCAACACCGGCCGTCCGGCGGCGACGGTCCATGTGGTCGGCAACGCCCATTCAGGATGGTCGCCGCAATTCATCCCGACGGGCAACGCCTGCACCACCGGGACCCCGGCGGCCCGCAGCATCGCATGGTCGCCGATACCCGAGAGCATCAGCAGGTGTGCGGATCCAATTGCTCCGGCACAAAGCACAATTCGATCCGCCCACAGAGTCATCGGCCCCCTCGGACCGACGGCATCGACGCCCACCGCGGTCGCGGCGGAAAAGCGCACTTGCTGGGCCCGGGTTTCTTCCAGCAGGGTCAGGTTGGGGCGGCCCAGCGCCGGCAGCAGATATGCGGCCCCCGACCCGGTCCGTACCCCGTCAACGATGTTCAGCGGGACCGCGCCCACGCCCGCGGCGATATCCGGACCAACATCGTTGAGATCGGCGATCCAGCCGAACCCGGCACGCTGAGCGGCCGTGACGAATCGCTGCGTGACTCCGGTCTGATCGCGGGTCCGGCGCACCGGAATGGGACCCGTGCGGCCATGCACGGGCGTGTCGAAGTCCAGGTCGGTCTCGATCGCCCGGAAGTGTGGGAGCACCTGCGACCATGACCAGCCCGGTATCGCGGCACCATCGAAATCCCGCGCCAGCCCGCGGCAGAAGTACCCGCCGTTGACCGCCCCAGAGCCGCCAAGTGTCGCCCCGCGCAGGATCGGAGTTCGACGAACTGGATGATCCGTGAGCTGGCTCTGATAGCGCTGAACCAACGGACTGTCAGCACTGATCGGTAGCTGCAGCCCGTTGGCAGTTTGAGCCAGCAACCGTGGATCAGCAAGGCCGGGCCCCGCCTCGACCAACGTCACCGCGCAACTCGGATCGGCGGAAAGACGCGCGGCCAGGACCGATCCGGCGCTTCCGGCGCCGACGATCAGGACATCACTGTGGCGCAGCGCCGCGGTCAAGGCCGCCGTTACCGTCGGATCTGCGGCTTGAGCGCGCCCGCGTTGCGTTCACGCATCACCCCGTACCACAGGCCGAGCCCGTAGGCGAGGTCGTCAATGCGCTTGAGCAGTAGGTAGGTCAGCAACCCAATCGGTTCGGAGTCGCCGTCGGGGTCCTCTCTGCGGCGCAGCCAGTCGACCACACCGTCGATGACCGCAGCCACCAGCACGACCCGCCTACAGTGCCGGGACACAATGACTGCGATCAATGTCACCGGCCAGTAATGCCGGCAAATGGCCGACGCCAACTGCAGTGCGGCCGACCATAATCCGCGCGCCGCGACCACCACCACATCCCACGATGAGGTTTGGGCACTACGCAGTGCCGTGGCAATTCGCCGGCCCGTCAACACCGCGATGATCAGCGAGGCCAGCTGCGTTGCTCGGGTACCCAGCGACATCAGCACCCAGGCAGTCAGGGCCCAGCCGGAAATCACCAACGGCGCGGTCTTGTCCGGGTGGCGCACCGACAGCGGCGCCGCCGACCCCCCGTAGAACGCCTTGCGCGCGATCCAGGCACGCAATTGGGTCCGATGCTCATGACCAACCAGTGCAATCGGCTCGTAGCGCAGCCGGGCACCGGACTCGATAAGGCGCCAGCACAGATCGACGTCCTCACCGGAGTGCATGGTTTCGTCGAACCCGCCGACCTGACGGATGGCGGAGCAACGGCAGATGATCGCGGCGCTGGGAACGTAGGACACCGGGCTGTGCGGCAATATCGGCGCTTCCCGCTGACCAAGGTCCAGCGATGAACGCACGGCCTCATAGCGGGCCACCAGATTCTCACTCGGCGCCAGGCCCACAATGCGAGGCGCGACCAACGCCACGGTGGGATCGCAGAAGTGCCCGAGCAGGGCCTCGAGCCAGCCGCGGCGTGGCGCCACGTCGGAATCCAGAAATGCCACGAACTCGGTCGTGCAGGCTGCCAACCCGGTGTTGCGAGCGGCGGCCGGCCCCTTGCTGCGCCGGTGGTGCAGCACTTCGATATCGCAGTGCGCCCCCGCGAAGTCCTCCAGCTCGACCGGGCTCGACGACCCGTCATCCACCACGATCACGCGCAGGCCACGCAGTGAGGCAACCAGCCGGCGCACGCCGGATGCATTGTCTCGCACCGGTATCACGACAGTGACATCGCGATGCGATGGCCCGCTCGCCGGCCGGGGATGCGCTACCGTCGCGTCCAACAGCGTGCGGGCCAGCTCAGCGCTGATGTCGTCGCGAACCTTCAGACGGCCGTCACAGAGCATGTCCTGGGCGGCAGGCGCCAGACGTAGCAATCGGGTCGGCGACCCACCGAGCAGGGCCGACCCGCCGCCGAGCACCCGCACGCGACGGTCAACCTGAACCGCGAACCCGTCAGGTAGTCGGGGTTGCGTCATGTCAGCATCCCGTCGGGCCCGGGGGTCCACCGGGCAATTCGAGACACGCAATCATCGACCATCTCTGCGAAGATTCGCCTTCCCTCTACTGCGGTCGCCGTGGTCGGATCGCCCAGCACACCTATCGGGCTGACCGCCGCGACGCCACCGCGGCGCAACGACGGCAGCAATTCGGCCAGCGGCGCCGCGTTCCCCGCACTCAGCCGGTCGGTCAGCACCACCTCCGGTGAAATATGCAGCAACACTGATGTTTCAGTATGGCCGGCATGAGCGTCACCGCCCGCCGAGCCACAGGCAGACCATCCGGCGTCGCGACCTTCGGCGCGCAGCTGCCGAACCGCACCACGCAAGGCCTCGACATTGCCACCGTGCCCGTTGACGAAAACCAGCCGATCAGCCCAGCAGGCGGCCGACCTCCCGTACTCGAGCAGCAGCACCCTCAGAGCCTCGGCGCCGATCGAGATCGTTCCGGCAAAACTCTGATGCTCACCGCTGGCACCGTATGCGATCGGGGGCGCCAACAGCCAACCGGGTTGACACTGAGTCAGGCGGCCGTGCATGCGCGTGGCAACCGCCCGGCCGACCGCGGTCGCGATCCGGGTGTCGGTATCCAACGGCAGGTGCGGTCCGTGCTGTTCAGTTGACCCCAGCGGGATCAATATTGACGGCGAGGTGCTTGGTAGCTGGCTCGACGTCGAAGTCCCCAATTCGCCGAGTACGGGCACTCGCCGATGGTAGGACGAATTCACCTGGCGTGCACCGATTGTTACCTTTTCTACGGATTTTTTTCTTCGGGTCGACGCCTGACCGGCCCGAACTCAACTCGCCGGACCGGCGGCGGCGCCCGACCTCACAGATTCTTGATACGGCCGCTCAACTTTGTGGTAAGGCAGGCCCGGATTCCTACCCGCCCAGGCGCCGGACGAAATCGGCGGGGATCAGAATGTCGTCTGACCGCAGGTCATGGATCGAACTATGGCCCAGACCCATCAGCGCCGAGTCGATGCCGCCGCGCAGAATGTCAAGGACGTTCTCGACGCCGGCCTGACCGTTGGCGGCCAGTCCCCACAGGTAGGCGCGGCCAACCAGCACCGCCCGGGCACCCAGCGCAACCGCCTTGACCACGTCGCTCCCCCGCCGGATGCCGCCATCCAGCAGCACCTCGACCTGGTCGCCGACCGCTGCCGCCACGGCGGGCAGGGCCCGAATCGACGCCGGCGTCCCATCGAGGTTGTTTCCACCGTGGTTGGACACCGAAATCGCCGAAACTCCAGCGTCAACAGCCCGTTTGGCGTCGTCGACCCGCATGACCCCCTTGAGCATGAAAGGTCCACCCCATAGCTCACGCAACCAGGCAATGTCATCCCAGGTCGGTGGCGGGGTGCCCATCCATTCTCCGTACGCGGCGAAAAACGCGGGACCGGGTTCGCCGCGCCGCCCCTGATTTGGCACCCGCAGATCCGGTGGCCGCAATGTTTTACCGAACTTCCACAGCCACCTGGGGCGAACAATCGCCTCCGGCGACAGGCGCAGGATGGTCCGCAGGTTCATCTGTTCGGGGATCTTGGGGCTGCCCCAGTCACGCCCGTGGGAGAACGTCCAGTCCGTGGTGACGATCAGGCCCACCGCTCCGGCCTGACGGGCCCGCTCGACACGCTCGGCAATCGCGTCGCGCCCGCCGAGCCAGTAGATCTGAAAGAAGATTTTGGGGTTGGCGGCGATGACATCTTCGATCGTCTTGCTGGCAAACGACGACAGGCCCATCGCCGTGCCACGTGCGGCCGCTGCGCGGGCAACGGCCACCTCACCGTCGGGATGCACCGCTTGAACGCCGGTGGGCGAGATGAGAACAGGCATCGAAATATCCTGTCCCATAACGGTGGTCGACATATCGCGCTTTTCAGCTGCGCCGATGACATGCGGTGCGAAGCCGAGTTCGCTAAACGCCGCCACATTGTCGGCCACCGTTATTCCCTTTTCGCTGGCCGAAATCAGGGATGAGTAAACAGATTTCGGGAGACGCCGTTTCGCCCTCTGCTGGGCGATGGCGACCGTTTCAAACCACTCATCGGCCATGACTACACGGGACTTTCGTTGCACAGGCGCGCGGGCGGGCGCGTCGTCAGCGTCAGGGGCACCGGCGCGCTCACTCGGCTGCCCCGCGAGTGATCCACCCGCGGACGCGGCGCATGGCGCTCCTGCGCCAGTGCCGGCGCACCGTACCCCTGGACGCACTCGGGGTCGGGCCCATCGAGCGGAAGACCGGTAAAGAACTTGGCTGCCATGCAACCGCCGCGGCAGCTGTCGTAGTGCTCACAACTGCCGCAGGCGCCCGCCGACTGCGGCTCCCGCAGCTGCCGGAACAACGGCGCGTTCTTCCAGACCTGGTCAAAACCGCCGTCGGTCAGGACGTTTCCAGCTAGGAAGCGGTCGTGGATGGCGAACGGGCAGGCGTATACGTCACCCACCGGATCGATCAGGCACACCACCCGCCCGGCTCCACACATGTTCAGACCGGCCAGCGCGCCCGAGGACCCCAGGGGCGCCAGGTGAAAGAACGAATCACCGGTCAGTCCCCGTTCGCCCTTGGCGACCAACCAGTCGTAGAGCGCGACCTGCTGGGCCGCGGTGGGGTGCAATTCCTCCCAGACGTCCGCACCGCGCCCCGACGGCCGTAGCCGGGTGATCCGCAGCGTGGCACCGTAGCGGTCCGCCAGCGCGGCGAAATCATCGAGTTGGCCGACGTTGTGCCGGGTCACCACCACGGAGATCTTCGCGTCGGCGAAACCCGCGGCCGCCAGGTTCTCGAGCGCGCGCACCGCCATGGCGAACGATCCGGCACCCCGGACGGCGTCATTGACTTCGGCGGTCGCGCCGTCGAGCGAGATCTGGACATCGACGTAGTCGCTGGCAGCTAGCCGCGCGGCGACCTCCGGGTTGATCCGAACCCCGTTGGTAGAGAACTTCACTCCGACGTGGTGTGCGGTGGCGTAGTCCACCAGCTCCCAAAAGTCCGGACGCACCGTGGGTTCGCCACCACCGATGTTCACGTAGAACACCTGCATGCGTTCCAACTCGTCGATGATGTCCTGGCATTGCCGGGTGGACAACTCACCCGGATCCCTCTTGCCTGAGGACGAAAGGCAATGCACGCAGGCCAGATTGCAGGCGTAGGTCAGTTCCCACGTCAGACAAATCGGCGCGTCGAGCCCATGCTCGAACTGCTCGATCAGCCGCGGTACTGCGGTCGTCATTGATCAGCCTCCTGGGGAACCAGCATGTGAGAGCCGGCCAGAACCGACAACGCGTGCAAGTAGGGAGCGTGTTCGGAGTCATCAACCCCCGCGGCGCGGCAGGCCGAGCGAACATCGGGATGGTCGGCCAGTGACCGAACGACCGCCAAGATGGTGCGATTTTTCAGAAATGACAGCTTGCGGGTGCCGAAGTGATAAAGCAGCGCTCCAAACGGCTCCGGCCGCACCGCCACTTGCGCGTGCAGCCGCCAGCCCCGATCAGGGTCGAAAGCCCCGGCCCCGGCCGCCGCCTGCGCCGGCGCGGGCACGGTCAGTAGACCCCGCACATGCCGTCGATGGACACCTCTTCGACCAGCGACTCGGTGACCAGCTCGGCAGTCTCGGCTTCAGTTTCGCGGTCCATGTGAGTTGCCTTTCGTCATGGGCGTTAACAATGAGGTGACAATGAGCGGTGGCGCTAGTCACAGTCAGCGTCAGCGTCAGCGTCAGCGTCAGCGTCAGCGATGCCAGAATATGGCATCGAGTGCCGAAATGGAAGGGTGGAACCGATGGCGCATGAGTCGCGGGCCGGTCGGCGCCCCTCGACGACCAAGCGCCACATCGCCGACGTTGCCATCGACTTGTTCGCCGCCCGCACCTTCGCCGAGGTCAGCGTCGACGACGTTGCCCAAGCCGCCGGCATCGCCCGACGCACCCTGTTCCGCTACTACGCCTCGAAGAACGCGATCCCCTGGGGCGACTTCGACACCCACCTTGCCCAGCTGCAGGATCTGCTCGAGCGCATCGACGGGCACGTTCGGTTGGGCAAAGCGCTGCGGGAGGCGCTGTTGGCGTTCAACACCTACGACGAATCCGAGACCATTCGGCATCGCCAGCGGATGCGCATCATTCTGCAAACCGCTGAGCTGCAGGCGTATTCGATGACGATGTATGCCGGCTGGCGTGCGGTGATCGCCGGTTTCGTGGCCCGACGACTCAGTGTCAAACCCACCGACCTGGTGCCCCAGACGGTTGCCTGGACGATGCTCGGCGTCGCGTTGAGCGCCTACGAACACTGGCTCAGCGACGAATCCGTCTCGTTACCGGAAGCGCTCGGGAATGCCTTCGACGTCGTTGGCGCCGGCTTGGAGAAGCCGGACTGATGCAGGAGGCAAAGAGTGGGGGTATCGAGCATCTGCTGCACACCCTGCGGTCACAGGGCCGGTTCTGCGCCCGATCCGGATCGCCGATGTATGGCGAGTTGTTTGAATTGGTCGCCGCCGATGTCGAAGCGGGCGGCGTATTCGCCCCCATCCTGGCCGGCCACGAGGACGACCCGTCCCGGTATGCCACCCCGCTGCGGCTGCTCGGCGGCCTGCACCGAATGGTGCTCGACGGCCGGGCACCCACGTTGCGCCGCTGGTATCCCAGCACTGACGGCAGCTGGGACGCCAAGAGCGCCTGGCCCGAAATCGAACTCGTCGCGGCCAACCACACCGAAGCCTTGCGCGGCGCTCTTGACCAGCCCCCACAGACCAACGAAGTCGGCCGGTCGGCGGCACTGATCGGCGGCCTGCTGCACATTCGCCACGAATTCAACTTTCCGGTAAGACTTTTCGAGATTGGGGCCAGTGCCGGACTGAACCTGCGGGCTGACCGCTACCACTACCGCTACGCCGGAATGACGTGGGGCCCGATCGACTCCCCGGTGATTATCGAAGATGCTTGGCGCGGTGAGTTGCCGCCCGCGCTGGCACTACAGATCGTCCAACGTCACGGCTACGACATCGCACCCATCGATATCTGCGGCACTGACGGCGAAATGACCGTGTTGAGCTATGTCTGGCCCGACCAGCACGCCCGGATGAAGCGGCTGCGCGGCGCGATCGCCGTCGCGCGGGACGTCCCGGCACAGCTCGAACGCAAGACCGCCGCCGACGGCGTCGCCGGGCTGACGCTGCAAGACGAAACGCTGACGGTGTTGTGGCATTCGATCACCTGGCAATACCTGGCCGCCCAGGAGCGTGCCGCGATCCGCGACCGAGTCGCGGAGCTGGGCGCACAGGCCGGCCCCCGCTCACCCTTCGCCCACCTCACCCTCGAGCCCGCACGCGACGAGGGCGGTCGGCTCAAGTTCCTGGTACGTCTGGCCAGCTGGCCGTCCGGCGAGGCCCGGGTTCTAGGCCAATGCCATCCGCACGGGCCACCGGTGAACTGGCAGTAGCTTTCTCGGCGCGCCATCGCCCAGATTTCGTTAGCGTCGGCCACCGCACAAGCGGGCCACCCGGGCCGGCGCCAGGCGCCGGTATCCGCGCGGATGTCTAGCCCTGCGATTCGTCCAGCATCTCGGAGATGGGCACGGCGGCGGCGATTTTGGCACGTACCTTCATGACCTTGCCCGGCACCCCGCCACCGACCACGCCAACGAGCACACCATCACGCTCGTAGTAGGCAAGGAACTTTCGTCCGTCGTCCTCGACCAGGTGCACCACATCGGTCGAATGCGGCTCACCAAGGCATTGGATCTTGACGTCGTACTGGTCACTCCAGAAGTAGGGCACCACCACGTTCGAGGACACTTCGCGCCCCAACATCGCCGGCACCACTACCCGTGCCTGATCGGCTACATTGCTCCAATGTTCCACGCGGACTTGGTGTCCCATTTGATCCCGCCAGGATGCAACATCACCGAGCGCCCACACGTTGGGCGCGCTGGTACGTCCGGCGGCGTCACAAACCACGCCGTTATCGACCGCGATGCCGCTACCGTCGAGCCACCCGGTCGCCGGGTGCGAACCGATGCCGACAACCACCAGATCGGCGTCGAGTTGCGTGCCGTCGGCCAGCACCACGGTGTCGACATGGCCGTCGCCGCGGACCTCAGCCACCCCAACCCCGGTGCGAACATCGACGCCCTCACTACGATGCAGCCGCGCCACCAGCTCGCCGATCTGCTCGCCGAGCACCGCCGCCAGCGGCGTTGGCTGTGGTTCGACCAGCACCACCTCCACCCCGAGACCACGCAGACTGGCCGCCACCTCACACCCGATGAAACCGGCACCAATCACGACCGCGCGCTTGGCGGCCGAGGCGTGGCTGCGCAGCGCCATACATTCGTCAAACGAGCGCAGCACCCGAATGCCCTCGAGTTCGGGGAAGGCCGGAATGCGCCGGGGCACCAATCCGGTTGCGATAACCAGCTCGTCGTAGCCGAGCACCGTCCCGTCGGCCAGCGTCACGGTTTGCGCGGCGGTGTCCAAGCCGGTTGCCGCCGAGCCCAGCCGCAGGGTGATGCCCTTCTCGTCGTACCACTCGCGTGGCTTGAGCGACACGTCGTCGACCTCACTGCGCAGCACCTCTTTGGACAGCGGCGGTCGGTCATAGGGCAGGTGCACCTCGTCGCTGACGATCGTGAGCTGACCCTCATAGCCGGCCCGACGCAGCTGCTCGGCGGTGCGGGCGGCCGCCAGCCCGCCGCCGATGATCACAATCCCGTTGGCCGCCGTGGCGCCGGGATCCTGGGTCACACCTTCACTACTGGTCACGTGGTGTTCATACACGATGGCGTGTCAGTACTTCAAGGCGCCCTTGTCAACGGGGATCTGTGCCCCGCTCAGCGTGCCAGAGCCGTCGCCGGCCAGCCAGACCACGACATCGGAGACCTCCTCGGAGGTCATTAAACCTTTGTACTGCAATGGCATTGGCGGGAAGCTATGCAAGAAGCGGGGATGCTCGCCGAATACCTGCATCATCACGTCCGGCTCGATCATCGGCGTCTCGACCGAGTACGGATGAATGGAGTTGACCCGGATGTCGTACTCGCCGAGTTCGATGGCCAGGGTGTTCGTCAGCGCCACGAGCCCGTGCTTGCTCGCCGCATAGTGACCGTTGCCCGGTGTGGCCTTCAAACCTGCCGACGAGCTGACGACGATGATCGACCCGCCATTGCCAGCCTCGATCATCGCGGGCACCGCCGCGCGCAGCGTTCGCCAGGTGCCGCTGAGGTTGACGCCGATCACGGTGTCCCACTGCTCATCGGTGAGTTCCCAGAGCCTGCCCCAGCCCAACACCCCGGCATTGGCTACCACCACGTCAAGCCGACCGAATTCCTCGACCCAATCGGCGACCAGTTGCTGCAACGCCGCACTGTCGCGGACATCCGCCTGGCGCGCTAGTACCTTGCGACCTTCGCTCTCCACCGCGCGGATCGTCTCGCTGAGGTCTGCCGCGGTGGCCGGTGCGTAGGTGATGCTCTCGGATACCGGTCCGCAGATGTCCATGGCGATGATGTCGGCACCCTCGCGCGCCAACCGCACCGCATGCGATCGCCCCTGCGCGCGCGGCCCCGGTGACTAAGGCCACCCGTCCATCCAGTGATCCAGTCTGTGCAGCCACGTACACCCCTCTCGCCGAATGTCAGGCTAGCAGCGAAACTGAAACGTGTTCTAACGCGCCCGCCGGCGCTGGCATGTCGTGGCGTCCGGCACGCCACCGGCCCGACGCGCCTGGCGGGGCGCCAGGATTCGGCTCAGATCTCGGAGATGATCTGGGCACGCCTGCTGGCGTACTCCTGCGCGTTCAGCGCCCCACTGGCATGCAGCGATTCCAGCTCTTGGAGGCGCTCGGCGATGGAGGCTTGTGGGGTCGCACTCGGCTGGGCCGCACCCGCGGGCATCTGCTGCTGGGCCGCACGGCGCACCACCGCTTGGATCTGTTGGCGCAGGACCGGATTCGATCGGATGTCCACCATCCGGTTTAGCGGAATCCCGTTGGCCTTGAGGATCTGCAGAATCTCCATCAACGGACCGGCCTGTCCGCTGAGGTCGTATGTCCTGTTGTCTTCTGCGACGGTGAACTGTGCCGGGACCAGGCCGTTGACCAGCGCACTGCGCTCCCAGTCGATCAGGTATTCCCGAGTGGCGGGGTTGACCAGCACGACGAGTTTGCGCGCGGTGAGGTTGCCGAGGCGGGTCACGCTGGCGATGACCCGGTCTTCGCTGTCGAACGCCGCGATCCCAGGACCCGAGATATGCAGGTGGACCTTCACCAGGGGGCGGTCGTTGATCCGGGTGCCGGTCTCGGTCAGGCCGGTGATTTGGGCCAGCGCCAACACTCCGCTCTGCTCGAGCTCAGCGGACTTGGCCGCCGATTTCGCGCCGAAACTGGTCAGCGCCAGCGCAATCAACACATCGGCCACGGTGATGAGCAGGCCCACATACAACATCCACGACAACAGGCTGCCCACGTCGAGGGCAAAGTAGACGATCAGGAAAATCGGCCCGACCAGACCGCCGCAAAGCAGCACCAGCAACTGCATCTTCAGGTAGCGCGCCAGCATCTTGTTCTCCTCGGGTCGCCGGGAAATTGATGCCAGATTAGCGCCCTTTGAACTGGGCGAAGACCAAACACGACCGTCGGGTGGCGCCGGTGCCGCGATCGATGGCCGCCGACCGCGCACGTTGCACGGCGGCAAAGGTGATCCGGTTCTGGTGCAGGCAATTCGGCGGCGGGCAGACAAAAACCAGGCCCGGATAGCCGATCTCGGCTATCCGGGCCTGGTTTTGACTGGTGCTGGATCCGGTTGGATCTACTTGATGATCTTGACGACCCGGCCGGCGCCGACGGTGCGGCCACCTTCACGGATCGCGAAGCGCAGACCGTCGTCCATGGCGACGGGCTGGATCAGCTTCACCGAGATGTTGGTGTTGTCACCGGGCATCACCATTTCGGTGCCCTCCGGCAGCGTCACCACACCGGTCACGTCGGTGGTGCGGAAGTAGAACTGCGGACGGTAGTTGTTGAAGAACGGCGTGTGCCGACCGCCCTCGTCCTTGGACAGGATGTAGACCTGGCCCTCGAACTCGGTGTGCGGTGTGGTGGTGCCGGGCTTGACGACGACCTGACCGCGCTCGACGTCCTCACGCTTGATACCACGCAGCAGCAGACCGACGTTGTCACCGGCCTGGCCCTGGTCCAGCAGCTTGCGGAACATCTCCACACCGGTGACCGTGGTCTTGGTGCTGGTCGGACGGATGCCGACGATCTCGACTTCCTCGTTCACGTTGATGATGCCGCGCTCCACACGACCGGTAACCACGGTGCCGCGGCCGGTGATGGTGAAGACGTCCTCGACGGGCATCAGGAACGGGCGATCGGTCTCGCGGACCGGGTCCGGGATCGACTCGTCCACCGCGTCCATCAGCTGCTCGACGGACTCGACCCACTTCGGGTCGCCCTCGAGCGCCTTGAGCGCCGATACTCGCACCACCGGTGCGTCCTCGTCGAACTCCTGGGCGGCCAGCAACTCGCGGACCTCCATCTCGACCAGCTCGAGCAGCTCCTCATCGTCGACCGCGTCAGACTTGTTGAGCGCGACCAGGATGTAGGGCACACCCACCTGGCGAGCGAGCAGCACGTGCTCACGGGTCTGCGGCATCGGACCATCGGTGGCCGCAACCACCAGAATCGCGCCGTCCATCTGAGCCGCACCGGTGATCATGTTCTTGATGTAGTCGGCGTGACCCGGAGCATCGACGTGGGCGTAGTGCCGCTTCTCCGTCTGGTACTCCACGTGGGAGATGTTGATGGTGATACCACGCTGACGCTCTTCGGGCGCGTTGTCGATCTGATCGAACGCGCGCGACTCGTTCAGCTCCGGGTACTTGTCGTGCAACACCTTGGTGATAGCCGCGGTCAGCGTGGTCTTGCCGTGGTCAACGTGACCGATGGTCCCGATGTTGACGTGGGGCTTGGTCCGCTGGAACTTCGCCTTCGCCACTTCTGTGTCCTCCTGGACTGTTGGTGCTTAAAAAAGCAGTGTGTTGTTGATGTTTTCACTTATGCCGCGGAGTAACCGAGCCAGGTTACTCCCTGCCACCCTGGTGCCTTGCTCGGGTTCCCAACTCATACCGCCAGGCTCCCGGCTTGCCGGCCTTTACCTACTGCTGGGCTCCGTGCTCGTGGCTCACTCGCCCGTCGCCTTCGCGATGATCTCCTTCGACACGTTCGCCGGAACTTCGGCGTACGAGTCGAACACCATGGAGTAGTTCGCACGGCCTTGAGTCTTGGACCGCAGGTCGCCGACATAGCCGAACATCTCCGACAGCGGCACGTGCGCCTTGACGACGCGAGCACCACTCCGCTCCTCCATGGCCTGAATCTGACCACGGCGGGAGTTCAGGTCGCCGATCACATCGCCCATGTAGTCCTCGGGCGTGGTGACCTCGACGGCCATGATCGGTTCCAGGATCACCGGGTGCGCCGCTGCCGCGGCCTTCTTGAGCACCTGTGAACCAGCGATCTTGAATGCCATTTCCGAGGAGTCGACCTCGTGGAAGGCGCCGTCAAGCAGGGTGACCTTCAGGTTCACCAGCGGGTAGCCGGCCAGGACGCCGTACTGCATCGCATCCTGCGCACCGGCGTCGACCGACGGAATGTACTCCCGCGGGATACGACCACCGGTGACCTTGCTCTCGAATTCGTAAGTTGCACCGTCTTCGCCGGTGAACGGCTCGATGCTGATCAGCACCTTGGCGAACTGACCGGAGCCACCCGTCTGCTTCTTGTGGGTGAACTCGACCTTTTCCACCAGCCGCTTGATGGTCTCCTTGTAGGCGACCTGCGGCTTGCCGACGTTGGCCTCGACCTTGAATTCCCGGCGCATGCGGTCCACCAGGATGTCCAGGTGCAACTCGCCCATACCGCCGATGACGGTTTGGCCGGTCTCTTGATCCAGGTGCACCTTGAAGGTGGGGTCCTCCTCGGCGAGCTTCTGGATCGACAGACTGAGCTTCTCCTGGTCGCTCTTGGTCTTGGGCTCGATCGCGACCTCGATAACGGGATCGGGGAAGGTCATCGACTCGAGCACGATCTGGTTGTTCGGATCGCTCAGCGTGTCACCGGTGGTGGTGTCTTTGAGGCCGATCACCGCGTAGATGTGACCCGCCGACGCGGTCTCCACCGGGTTCTCCTTGTTGGAGTGCATCTGGAAGAGCTTGCCCAGACGTTCCTTCTTGCCCTTGGTGGAGTTGATGACCTGGCTGCCAGAGTCAACCTTGCCCGAGTACACCCGGACGTAGGTGAGCTTGCCGAAGAAGGGGTGCGTGGCGACCTTGAATGCCAGCGCCGAGAATGGCTCGTCGGTCGAGGGCTTGCGCACGACCTCCTCGTCCTCTTTGCCCGGCACGTGGCCGATGGCGGCCGGCACGTCCAGCGGGGAGGGCAGGTAGTCGATGACGGCGTCCAGCATCGGCTGCACACCCTTGTTCTTGAACGCGCTGCCACACAACACCGGATAGGCCTCCGAGGTGATGGTCAGCTTGCGGATCGCGCCCTTGATCTCGGCTTCGGTGAGCTCTTCGCCGCCGAGGTACTTCTCCAGCAGCGCTTCGTCGGTTTCGGCGACGGCCTCGAGCAGCTTGGTGCGGTACTCGTCGGCCTTCTCCTGCAAGTCCGCGGGGATGTCGACGACGTCGTACTTCTCGCCGAGCTTGGCGTCGGCGCTCCACACCTTGGCCTTCATCTCGACCAGGTCCACGACGCCTTCGAAGTCGCCCTCGGAACCGACCGGCAGCTGGATCGGGATGACGTTGGCGCCCAGCCGCTCCTCCATGGTGCGCACGGAGAAGTAGAAGTCGGCGCCGATCTTGTCCATCTTGTTGACGAAGCAGATGCGCGGGACGTCGTACTTGTCGGCTTGGCGCCACACCTGCTCGGACTGCGGCTCGACACCTTCCTTGCCGTCGAACACGGCCACGGCACCATCGAGCACACGCAGGCTGCGCTCCACCTCAACGGTGAAGTCGACGTGGCCCGGGGTGTCGATGATGTTGATCTGGTTGTCGTTCCAGAAACAGGTGGTGGCCGCGGAGGTGATGGTGATCCCGCGTTCCTGCTCCTGTTCCATCCAGTCCATGGTGGCGGCGCCGTCGTGCACCTCACCGATCTTGTAGCTGATACCGGTGTAGTAGAGGATGCGCTCGGTCGTCGTGGTCTTGCCAGCGTCGATGTGCGCCATGATGCCGATGTTGCGGACCTTGGTCAGGTCGGTCAGCACGTCCTTCTGTGCCACAGAAGTCTTCCCACTCTTTCGGTTGCTTAGTTAGCTATCAGTTGCCGCCGGGTTTGCTCCGACAGCTCGCCCCAGGACTCTTACCAGCGGTAGTGCGCAAAGGCGCGGTTCGCCTCGGCCATCTTGTGCGTGTCCTCACGCCGCTTGACGGAGGCACCCAGGCCATTGCTGGCATCCAGGATCTCGTTCGCCAGGCGCTCGATCATGGTCTTCTCCCGGCGTTGCCTCGAGTAGCCGACCAGCCAGCGCAGCGCCAGCGTGGTCGACCGGTCCGGCCGCACCTCGACGGGCACCTGGTAGGTCGCACCACCGACGCGGCGGCTACGAACTTCCAGCGCGGGCTTGACGTTGTCGAGAGCCCGCTTGAGGGTGATGACCGGATCGGTGCCGGTCTTGTCGCGCGCCTGCTCGAGCGCACCATAAACAATGCGCTCAGCGAGCGATTTCTTCCCCTGCAACAGGACTTTGTTCACCAGTTGCGTGACCAGCTGGGACCCGTAGACGGGGTCGTTGACCAGCGGACGCTTGGGCGCGGGCCCTTTGCGCGGCATTAGCTCTTCTCCTTCTTGGCGCCGTAGCGACTGCGAGCCTGCTTGCGGTTCTTGACTCCCTGGGTGTCCAGCGAACCGCGGATGATCTTGTAACGCACACCGGGAAGGTCCTTCACCCGGCCACCACGAACGAGTACCATCGAGTGCTCCTGCAGGTTGTGGCCCTCGCCCGGGATGTAGGCCGTGACCTCAACCTGACTCGTCAGCTTCACACGGGCAACCTTCCGAAGCGCCGAGTTCGGCTTCTTCGGGGTGGTGGTGTACACGCGAGTGCATACGCCACGGCGCTGCGGGCTGCCCTTCAGAGCCGCGGTCTTGACCTTGCCGATCTTGTCCCGACGACCCTTGCGGACCAGCTGCTGAATGGTTGGCATCTACCGGCTTTCTTTCTCGCTGTTCACGTTTGCTGCGGGCCCCGTAACACTGCCCGCGCTATTTTGAAGTTCCTGTACTGCAGTTATGCCCCGCAGCTGCACCCCGCGGCCGGGTGTGTTGCATACGATGGCCCCGAACTCAATCCGCTTGGCCGCCAAAAACATGGACATGCGAATTGGCCCGGCATCCACGCCCTCACGTCAGGCGCTGTAGGCCGCCAGGCACGAACAACCACAATACCCGCCTGCGGTTAGGCAGGTCAAAGCGGCGGCTGAACTGACCATAGAACAGCCAATCAAGCGCCCTCGGCCCGGCCCCACCCCACCCGCGAGACACTCGAGCCGCGGGCCGGCACCCAAGATCATCGGGCGACGTCAGAGCGATTCCGCGCCGGTATGCGAGATGCGCTTTTCCATCCCCGCCGCCAGGCGCAGCACCATGTCGGAGAAGACCGCGTCGGTGTCGATCTCTTCCATCAAACCGGTCATTTCGAGCAGCACGAACCCGTGCAGTGCCGACCAGAACTCCAGCGCAGCGTGGAAAGCCTGCTCGCCTTCGAGGCCATATGAGGACAACACGGCGATCACCGACGCGGCGGCGGCCCTGGTCGCGGCGGCGTACTCGGGGTCTTCGCCGCCCGGAGGCATCCGGGTGAATGCCGAGTACCGACCGGGGTGGTGGTGGGCATAGCTGCGATATGCACCGGCCATGACCAGCACCGCGTCATCGCGCGAACGCCCCTCGCCGACCCTGTTCAGCATCATGATGATGTCGTCGATCACCCGGACCCGCACCGCACCACGCAGGTCCTCGAGGCTGACCACGTGGTTGTACAGCGATGGCCCCTTGGTCCCCAACTGAGTCGCGAGCGCATTGATGGTCAGCGAATCCCAGCCCTCTCGATCCAGGAAGGTCAGGGCACCGTCGACAATGGCATCGCGGCTCAGCTTGGCGGGGCGCGACGTAGATTTCGCGGCCCGCGGGCACCCAGCCGCAGACGGCCCTTCCGCCGAAGCTGCCATGACTATCGCCCTTCAATTGCACTGGAGCTGGTCGCCGCCGCTGCGCGGCGAACTGCAGTTGAACTAATGACTCTAGTTGACCGGACCCACAACGACCGGGCCCGATGAGGCGGTGTCGGAGGTCGCCCGGGCAAAGCCGAGGCCGCACCGGTTGAAGCCGGTGCAAAATCCGTTGAAGGGCTGTCGCCGTGCCGGCCGGTACACCTAGGCTGAGTACACGGCTCAATCAAGTGCGAAGACGCGCCCGACGAAGGGGGCCCGCAGTGAAATGGACAACCGCCGCCGGATCGCTGGCGACCAGCGCGCTCGCCGTGGCTGTCCTGTCAACTGCCCCGCCGCCGGTCGCGAATGCCAAAAACGGTGACACCCATGTCACGGGGGAAGGCATCGTGCGCACGCTGGACTGCAACGACTCCACGTTGTTCGTCAACGGCACGGGGAACATCATCACCGCGAAGGGAACCTGTTGGGCGGTCACGGTTATGGGTTCGTCCAACACGGTCGTGGCCGACACCGTGGTCAACGACATCACCGCCTACGGCTGGGACGAAACGGTGTTCTTCCACAACGGCGATCCGTTCATCTGGGATCGTGGCCGTGAGCTGGGCATGGTAAACCGGCTTCAGCGAGTAGGCCCCTGAGGCCACACCAAGTAATCGTCCCCTCCCCCGCCTAGGAATTGAGGAGCCCATGCGCGCCCACCTACCGATGCCCCGACTGGCCGCGATCGCGCTGACGGCGATCGCCGTCCCAACAGTTCTCGGGCTGGCCGGCTGCAGTGAGACCGCCAGTCCCCCCGGGCCCTCCAGCACCTCCGGGTCAGCCACGCCGACGAGCGGCCCAACCGCGGCGCCGACCACCTCCGGCGGCCCGACCACGACCGCGTCGATCGAAATCGGCAACATGCTCAACTACGGATCGATCGGGACCACGGCCACCCTCGACTGCGCCGACGGCAAGTCGTTGAATGTCGCCGGCTCGGAGAACAACCTGACCGTGACCGGCACCTGCGCGACGGTGACCATCGGCGGGACCAACAACAAGATCACCTTCGACAAGATCGATCAGCGACTCACCGTCTTGGGCATCGACAACACGATCACCTACAAGGCGGGCGAACCCAAAGTCGACAACATCGGGTCGGGCAACAACATCGAGAAGGGCTGACGCGGGCCCACCGCGCGACGAGCGGCCCGAGCAGGGCCGAAGTTGGCGCTCAGGCGTCCCCCTCTTCGCCGCACTGGCCGTAACGCCCCAGGGCACCGGCGAGGACTTTCTCCATGTACGCCAACAGGTCCCGCATTTCATGCAGGCGTCGGCTTCGCTCCGGCGGGGCACCACCCAGTGCCTTGAGGCCGGTGTCCGCCAGGTTCTGCAGGTCGGCCATGGTTCGCAGACGCTCACGCTCGCCTGCCGCGAAGGCGTTGGGCCGCAACCGATAAAAGGTGCGCCGATCCCCGGCGACCGCGAGTCGCTCGATGAACCCGAATTGGATCAGCATCCGGGCAGTGGTGCTGATCCCACCACTACTGGCCGCCAACGCAGTCGCCAGTTCCTCTGAGGATTGGCGCTCGGGATCACACACCAATAGCCAGCCCAGCAATCGGCCCGCCAACCGAGTCAGACCGCTGGACTCGAAATATCCGCCCATCTGCTCGACGAATTCCATAATGTCAGCCTCGGTGCCGGCACGATCGACACCCTCGTTGACGCTCACAAATTTCACTGTACTCTGAAACCTTAGTAGATTTCATCTAGACTGCCCGGTAGGTCTACAACAACTTCATGCGCAGGAGGGGAAGCCACCGATGAGCGCTCCAGGCTTCACCACCGGGCAAGGCGATCGAAGCGGACCGCTTCGGGTCGGCAAGCCCATCTGCAAGATTCCTCGGGGAAGACGATGATTGGCATTCTCAAGCGTGCGTGGATACCGCTGCTCATTCTGGTTGTGGTCGCGATCGCCGGTTTCACGGTCCAGCGAATCCGGACCTTCTTTGGGGCCGATGGCATCTTGGTGACGCCGAAGGTCTTCGCCAACGACCCCGAACCGTACGACCCCAAGGTGGTGAAGTACGAGATCTCGGGCTCCGGTAGCTACGCCAACATCAACTACCTGGATCTGGACGCGAAGCCGCAGCGCATCGACGGCGCCTCGCTGCCGTGGTCGCTCACCTTACAGACCACGGCACCGTCGGCCGCCCCCAACATCCTGGCCCAAGGCAATGGCAGTTCGATCAGATGCCGGATCATCGTCGATGACGTGGTGAAGGACGAGAGGACCGCAACCGGCGTGGACGCCCTGACCTACTGCTTTGTGAAGTCCGCATGACCGCGACCACGACCGACACGCCGACCGACGTGGTCCCACCGGCCGAACACCCGCCCCGACCGTTCATCCCGAGGATGATCCGCACCTTCGCAGTGCCGCTCATCCTTGGCTGGGTGTTGCTCATCGCCGTCCTCAATAGCGTTGTGCCGCAACTGGAAGTAGTCGGGCAGATGCAGGCGGTGTCGATGAGCCCCGACGCCGCGCCGTCGATGATCTCGATGAAACACATCGGCAAAGTGTTCCGCGAGGGCGACTCCGACAGCGCGGCGATGATCGTGTTGGAAGGCCAGGAGCCGCTCGGCGCCGCCGCCCACAAGTTCTACGACAAGATGATCACCAAGCTTCGCGCCGACACCAAGCACGTCCAGTCGGTGCAGGACTTCTGGGGCGATCCGCTGACCGCGACAGGTGCACAGAGCGGCGACGGCAAGGCCGCCTATGTGCAGGTGAAGCTCGCCGGCAACCAGGGCGAATCCCTGGCCAACGAGTCGGTGGAAGCGGTGAAGACAATCGTCGACAGCCTGCAGGCGCCACCCGGCGTCAAGGTGTATGTCACCGGTTCGGCCGCGCTGGTCGCCGATCAGCAGCTGGCCGGCGACCGCAGCCTGCAGTTGATCGAGATGGTCACGTTCACGGTGATCATCGTGATGCTGCTGCTGGTCTACCGGTCGATCATCACGGCGGCGATCATGCTGACCATGGTGGTCCTCGGGTTGCTCGCCACCCGTGGGGGCGTGGCATTCCTTGGTTACCACCGGATCATTGGGCTCTCGACCTTCGCGACCAACCTGCTCGTGGTGTTGGCGATCGCGGCCGCCACCGACTACGCCATCTTCCTGATCGGCCGATATCAGGAAGCGCGCGGGCTCGGTCAGGACCGAGAATCGGCCTACTACACCATGTTCGGCGGCACTGCCCATGTCGTGCTGGGCTCAGGTCTGACGATCGCCGGTGCCACCTTCTGCTTGAGCTTCACCCGACTTCCGTACTTCCAGACCCTCGGTGTCCCACTGGCGATCGGCATGGTCATCGTCGTCGCCACCGCGCTGACCCTGGGTCCGGCGCTGATCGCCGTAATGAGCAGGTTCGGCAAGCTGCTCGAGCCCAAGCGAATGGCCCGGGTCCGGGGCTGGCGCAAGATCGGGGCCGCCATCGTGCGCTGGCCCGGCCCCATCCTGATCGGCGCGGTGGCCCTGGCGCTGGTCGGACTGCTGACCCTGCCCGGATACAAGACCAACTACAACGACCGCAACTACCTACCCGCCGACCTACCCGCCAACGAAGGCTATTCGGCCGCGGAACGCCATTTCTCCCAGGCCCGGATGAACCCCGAAGTCCTGATGGTCGAAAGCGACCATGACATGCGTAATTCGTCTGACTTCCTGGTGATCAACAAGATCGCCAAGGCCATCTTCGGCGTCGAGGGGATATCCCGCGTGCAGGCCATCACGCGGCCGGACGGCAAGCCGATCGAGCACACCTCGATCCCGTTTTTGATCAGCATGCAGGGCACCAGTCAAAAGCTGACCGAGAAGTACAACCAAGACCTGACCACCAGCATGCTGCAGCAGGTCAACGACATTCAGACCAACATCGACCAGATGGAGCGGATGCACGATCTCACCCAGCAGATGGCCGATGTCACCCACCAGATGGTCATCCAGATGAAGGGGATGGTGGTCGACGTCGAGGAGTTGCGTAACCACATCGCGGACTTCGACGATTTCTTCCGCCCGATCCGCAGCTACTTCTACTGGGAGAAGCACTGCTTCGACATCCCGGTTTGCTGGTCGCTACGGTCTGTGTTCGACACCCTCGATGGCGTCGACCTGATGACCGAAGACATCAACAATCTGCTGCCGCTGATGGAACGCCTGGACACGCTCATGCCCCAGATGACGGCGATGATGCCCGAGATGATCCAGACCATGAAAAGCATGAAGGCCCAGATGCTGAGCATGCACTCCACCCAGCAAGGGCTGCAGGATCAGATGGCCGCGATGCAGGAGGATTCGTCCGCGATGGGCGAGGCCTTCGACTCGTCGCGCAACGACGACTCCTTTTATCTGCCTCCCGAGGTTTTCAACAACCCCGACTTCAAACGGGGGCTGGAACAGTTCCTGTCCCCGGACGGGCACGCCGTGCGGTTCATCATCAGCCATGAGGGCGACCCGATGAGCCAGGCGGGCATCAACCACATCGACAAGATCAAGACCGCCGCCAAGGAAGCCATCAAGGGCACGCCGCTGGAGGGATCCACGATCTACCTCGGCGGTACGGCGGCGATGTTCAAGGACCTGTCCGACGGCAATACCTTCGACTTGATGATCGCCGGCATCTCCGCGCTCTGCCTGATCTTCATCATCATGCTGATCATCACCCGCAGCGTCGTTGCGGCCGCGGTGATCGTCGGCACGGTGGTCTTGTCGCTGGGCGCCTCGTTCGGGCTGTCGGTGCTGATCTGGCAACACATCCTCGGCATCGAACTGCATTGGTTGGTGCTGGCGATGGCGGTCATCATCCTGCTGGCCGTCGGCGCGGACTACAACCTGCTGCTGGTTGCCCGGCTCAAGGAGGAGATCCACGCCGGAATCAACACCGGCATCATCCGTGCGATGGGCGGCAGCGGGTCGGTGGTGACCGCGGCCGGACTGGTGTTCGCCTTCACCATGATGTCGTTTGCGGTCAGTGAACTGACCGTGATGGCTCAGGTCGGCACCACTATCGGCATGGGCCTGCTGTTCGACACCCTGATCGTCAGATCGTTTATGACACCGTCGATTGCGGCCCTGCTGGGCAAGTGGTTCTGGTGGCCCCAGGTTGTCCGCCAACGGCCAGCTCCGCAGCCGTGGCCCACGCCGGCACCGGCCACCACCTCCGTCTGAGTTCACCCAGCACGCAACCCGATGCGGCGCCCGCCCGGCGGCTCAACGGGTTGCGCTCAGTCGTGGCTCGCCTGGGCGCCGTGGCGACCGGCACCCGCGGCGAAGCGCCCGGCCCCCTCCAAGGCCTCGGCGGCCACTCGGGAAATGCTGGCGAATTCCAGATCGAGAGCCGCGGATTCGGGCAAGCCCCATTGCTGAAGCGCTGAGAGGCGATCCGATCGCAGGCATTGTTGCGGCAGCGCCGCCAGCTGGGCCGCCAACTCCTCGGCCGCTTGCCGGGCTTGTCCGTTGGGTACCACCCGATTCGCCAACCCGATTGCCAGCGCCTCGTCGGCCTGCACCGCACGACCGGTAAGGATCATGTCCATCGCCCGGCTGTGGCCGATCAGCCGCGGCAGCCGCACCGTGCCGCCGTCGATGAGCGGCACTCCCCACCGCCGACAGAACACGCCGAATACCGCGTCCTGTTCGGCCACCCGCAGATCGCACCACAACGCCAGCTCCAGTCCCCCGGCCACCGCGTAGCCACTGACCGCGGCGATCACCGGCTTGGACAGCATCATTCGCGACGGGCCCATCGGGCCCGGACCCGTCCGGTGCACGGCGTTGGCCTCCGCGGTGCCGAAAGCCTTCAAATCCGCTCCCGCGCAGAAGGTTCCGCCATTTCCGCACAAGACGGCCACCGAAGCGGATTCATCCCGGTCGAATTCGGCGAATGCCGAGT
Organism: Mycobacterium pseudoshottsii JCM 15466; assembly: GCF_003584745.1. Taxonomy (NCBI): domain Bacteria; kingdom Bacillati; phylum Actinomycetota; class Actinomycetes; order Mycobacteriales; family Mycobacteriaceae; genus Mycobacterium; species Mycobacterium pseudoshottsii. The sequence goes on along the minus strand of NZ_AP018410.1, from coordinate 1,253,553 downwards.
AGAGCGCGGCAGCCGTCGGACCGTTGACCGCGTTGCGCGCCTGCGGCCGGTTGATGATCACGGTGGTTACCGGACCGTTGCGCTCGACCTGTACTAGATCACTCACTTCGCCTCCAGGAGTTGGTTTGTGCCGCGGCGTTTCGCCAGTTCAGTGGCGAAGTCGTGGTAGGCGCTACGAAGCTGAGCCCCCGGCCACTTCGCGGGCAGCAGCTCCTCGGGCAACATCGGATCCGAAAGCAGGTGGCGCACCATCGCCGCGGCCAGGGCGAACTGTCCCGGAATGTCTGCTGCCTCTGCCATTTCGGCCATCTCGCCGAGCAGTCGGTCACCTACCCCAGCCCATTCGGTCAGGTCCCACAGTTGCCCGGCCAACTCGGCCGGGGCGTCGTCACGCGCCGTGAGCATCCGCACCCGCTCGGCGACGTCGGCGGCCAGTTCCAGGTCGAGATTGTCGGGACGCAGCCATACCCCTTCGCGCAGTTCTGCGAAACGCTTGTCGTGCATGGTTGTTCGCAGCGCAGCACGGGTTCGCGCATCCGTGCCGACACTGGTCACAATCACCAGGTGCCAGTTCCCCTGCCACGGCCGCACCCGCGGGCGCATGGCCTCGTCCTGCCGCGCTTGGCGCGCCAGCAACCGATCCGAGAGGCGATAGCCATCGGCCGAGCGGATCAGGTCGCCGCCGCTGACCATGCGGGTCAGGGCGACCCGCAGAGCCGTCTCCTTGATACCGAAATCGGCGGTGAGCCTGATCAATTCGCTGACACTGGCCCAAGCGGGATGAGCACCCAGCAAAACGCTGAGCACCACTGATCGCGCTGTCATCGCCGCCACGGTGGCACCCTTCTCAAACCGAAGACGCCCGGCGGCCGTAGTCTCCGAACGGCTCGTCTCGATGCTTCACCGCATCCCGGAAGCCATGCTCGACCGCGTCGGCGACAAAGGCGTGCCCCTCGGGGGTGTGCCGAGCCACGCCGTCGAACACCGTGCTGAGCATCCGGCTGTTGACCACCCCTTGCTGCAGCAGTGCCGAGTTGAGCGCCAGCTTGATCATGATCAGCTGATTGACCGGCAGCGCGGCGATCCGCTCGACCAGGCGCTCCGTGCGCTCATCCAGGTCCTTGGGGTCGGGGGCCTCGACCGCGAGGCCCCACTCGGCGGCCTGCGCACCGGTGATGCAATCGCCGGTGAACAACAGCCGTTTGGCGCGTTGGTCACCGAGCCGGTGTGCCCATAGGCCCGCCGCCGGAACACCCCATACCCGCGTCGGCGGGTAGCCGATTTTCGCGTCGGCGGCGGCGATCACCTGATCGGCGTGCAACGCGATGTCGGTGCCGCCCGCAACGCAGTAACCGTGGATCTTTACCACGGTCGGCTTGTCGGCATGCATCAGGCTGGAGAACCCGCGCACAAACCGGCTCATCATCTGATAGTCGATCATCGGGTCCCAGGGCTGATTGGGTAAGTGGTTGACGGCCTGGGCCTTGCCGTCGAGCACCGTTCCGCGATAGCCGCCCTCGGCGCCGGATGAGGACGACCCCTCGGCATAGGCCGACAGGTCAAATCCCGCGCAGAATCCCTCGCCCCGGCCGGACACCAGAATGACGTGCACCGCCGGGTCAAGATCGGCGCGCTCCACCAGCGCCGAGAGCTCCAATGGGGTGTCCGCGACGATCGCATTGCCCTTCTCGGGCCGATTGAAGGTGATCCGGGCAACCCGGTCGGTGACCTCGTAGGTCATCGTTTTCAGGTTGTCGAAGTCGACCGGCCTGATGGCATGTGTCATCTCGGGGCTCAGCCCTTGACCAGGGCACGTTCGAGGATGGGCGCGAGATCCAGGCCGGTGGGCATGGTCCCGAATGCCCCACCCCACTGACCGCCGATCCGGGTGGCCAGGAACGCCTCGGTCACCGCCGGATGCCCGTGCCGGATGAGCAGCGATCCCTGCAGCGCCAGGCAGATGTCCTCGGCGATCTTGCGGGCCCGGTAGCCAATGGTTTCCAGGTCACCCAGTTGGCGCCGCAGCCCCTCGACGTGGTTGTCCTGGCGGGCATCCTGGCCCGCGCTGTGCGCCAGTTCATCGAAGAGCACCTCGACGCATTCGGGCTTAGTTGCCATGGCACGCAACGTGTCCAGCGCACTGACGTTGCCCGACCCTTCCCAAATCCCCATCAGGGGCGCTTCGCGGTACAGCCGCGGCATGCCGGACTCTTCCACGTAGCCGTTGCCGCCCAGGCATTCCAGCGCTTCGGCGGCGTGCGGCGTGGAACGCTTGCACACCCAATACTTGCTGGCCGCCAATCCGATGCGGCGGAACAGCGCCTCGGTCTGGTCACCGCGCACCGCCTTGTCGGTGGCACCGGCCATGCGTATGGCCACGGTCGTCGCGGCCTCGGCCTCCACCGCCAAGTCAGCCAGCACATTGCGCATCAGCGGCTGATCGATCAGGTAGGCGCCAAAGGCCTTGCGGTGCTGGGCGTGATGCATCGCCCGGGTCAGCCCGGAACGCATGCTGGTGGCGCTGCCCAGGGTGCAGTCCAGCCGGGTGAGGTTGACCATCTCGATGATGGTCGGGACTCCGCGCCCCTCCTCCCCGACCAGCCACGCGGTAGCGCCGTCGTATTCGACCTCGCTGGAGGCGTTGGCATGGTTACCGAGCTTGTCCTTGAGCCGCTGCAGGAACATCCGGTTGCGGGTGCCGTCGGGCAGGATGCGCGGCAGCATGAAACAGGACAGTCCGCCTGGAGCCTGGGCGAGCACCAGGAAGATGTCACACATCGGGGCCGAGGTGAACCACTTGTGCCCGGTGAGCCGGTAGGTGCCGTCGGAGTTCGGGGTTGCCTGGGTGGTGCCGGCGCGCACGTCGGAGCCGCCCTGTTTCTCGGTCATCGACATACCGGCGGTGATGCCGGGCTTGGTGCTGGCCAGCCGCAGTTCCGGGTCGTATTCACGACTGGTCAGCAGGGGTTCGTACACCGCCGCCAGCTCCGGGTTGTAGCGCAGCGCGGGCACCACCGCATAGGTCATCGAGATGGGACAGATGTGGCCCGGCTCGACGGTCCACACCGAGGTTTTGGCGGCCCGCACCACGTGGGCACCCGGCCGATCATCGGCCCACGGCGCCGCGTGCAAGCCATGGCCGATCGCGGTGCGCATCAGCTCGTGGTACGCCGGATCGAACTCCACCTCGTCGATGCGATGACCGACTCGATCGTGGGTATGCAGGATCGGCCGGTTGCGGTCGGCCAGCTCACCCCAGCGCTGCGCTTGGGCGCTTCCCGAGATCGCACCGAGTTCACTCACCTCTTCCAGGCCCCACTGTCCGCCCTCCCGGATCAGCGCTTCGACCAGCATCGGCGACGTCGCGGGGTTGTGGTTCTCCAGCAGCGGAACCTGGTTGGTGACGACATGGGTATCTGACATGCGATCAATGTTACATTTTTCCAACAACCGCACAAAAGGTGTAATGCTGGTGATGGTCCGGCTACCGGGGATGCAGGGCGAAGAACTCCCACAGCATCTCGATGGCCGCCATCATCGATGCTGACCAGCACCACACTGCGGTTGTTCGCACAGCTTGCGACGGAGGTGGCAACCAGACCGCTGACCGTGGCGACCGGCGCGTCACACCGATCCACGTGGCGCCAGAACGCATTCAGGTCCGGCACCGGCGGCCCCGCAATATGGGAGGCGGCGCCGGCCCCGGCGCCCCCCGCGTAGCGAACCAGCGGATCTCCGGTGCCGTGGATGTGCATCACCGACACCGGATGTGGAGACCGGCACGGGTCTAGCTGCGTCCCCGAGACCGGGCCGATCGCCGCGAAAATGCCGGTGTTACAGGCCATGGTGTAGGCCATCATGGCGCCGTTGCTCATCCCCGCGGCATAGACCCGGTTCGCGTCGATGCCGACGTTGTGGGCGACGTCGGCCACCGCCGCACCGATGAATGCGACGTCGTCCACGCCATCGCGCGCGGACCGGCCGCAGCAGCCTCCGCCGTTGACGTTCCAGGCCCTGTTGAGTCCATCCGGATAGACGACCACGAACTTCTCCGAGTCGGCCAACTCATCCCAGTCGTAGGAGCGTTCGGCCTGGCGAGCATTGCCGAACCCGCCGTGCAGCATCACCACCAGCGCAGCACCCGCGGGCAATCCCTCGGGCTGGTAGAGCCGATAGGTGCGATCGACACCGCCAACATCGATCGTGTGGAAACTGGTGCCCTCGGCAAAGCCGGCGGGCGGCGGTGCTCCCCGGTGCCCACAGCCGGCCAGCGCCACCAGAACGGCCAGTAACGTGAACAAATGGCGGCGCACAGATTAACCGTAGGCGCCATTAGCCGTGGTTACGCGCCAACGAAGCCGAAAAAATTGCTGAAAATCAGCTGTTGAGTTTTTCCCGCAGGAACGCGATGTCATCCTTGCGGCCTTCTTCGGCGGTTTCGCAGATGATTGGGGCATCCGCGGCGCGTACCGCCGCCACGAGCAGTTCCGGATCGATTTGCCCGGCGCCCAGATTGGCGTGGCGGTCCCGACCCGATCCCGCGGCATCCCTGGAGTCGTTGCAGTGCACCAGGTCTATCCGGCCGGTGACGGCCTTGATCCGGTCCACACCATGAACCAGCTGCTCACCGGCCGCCCACGCGTGACAGGTGTCCAGGCAGAATCCGATGCCGGTGTCGCCGATGACGTCCCAGAGCCGGGCGATGGTGTCGAAATGACGCGCCATGGCGTGCTCCCCGCCGGCCGTGTTCTCCAGATACACCGGAACATCGGTCTGCAGTTGGTCAAGCGCCTTGCGCCAGCGCTGGAAACCCTCGTCGAGGTCGTTGTCGTCGGCGACGTGGCCGCCGTGCACGATCACCGCCGCCGCGCCGATGTCCGCGGCCGCATCACAGGTCTGCTGCAGGATCTTGCGCGAAGGGATGCGCACCTTGTTGTTCGCCGATGCCAGGTTGATCAGGTAGGGCGCGTGCACGTAGATCGGCAGCGCGGCGGCCTTGAGTTGTGCGGCGTCTTCACGGGGTTTGGGCGCTTTCCAGCTCTGCGGATTGCCCAGGAATATCTGCACTACCTCAGCGCCCTCGGCCTGAGCCGCGGCCAACGGATCCTGCGGACTGACATGCGAACCGATAAGCACGACGTCAGTCTAGCTAGGCACTGCGGTCGCCCAACTCGATGACATCGCTGTGGGCGACGGCCCGAGTTGCCATGGCGGACTTACCGTGCCCGATCGGTAAGCGCGTCCAGGTACTCCGACCAGCGGGTGCGGTCGACAAAACCGTAGTGGCCGGCTCCAGGCCAAACGCCCGCGGTGGCGTCGGGCAGCCGTTCGGCGACGCGTCTTGGCATGTCCGGCGAGATGATGTCGTCCGCGTCTCCGTAGAAGACGTCGAAATGCGCACGCACGTCCTCGAGCTCGAAGCCCCAATCCCACAGGGCCAGCGTCATCTCGTAGAGCCCTTCGCCGCCCTGCTGCGTCCCGGCGATGAAGTTGGCCTCAAACATTGCCCGCTGCGGCGGGTCGCACAGCAACGTCGGCGCGTCCGAGGCGTCCCTATGGGCCATGTTGTCCAGGTGGCCGCCGATGTCGCGCTGGGCCTTCCTGCTTTCGATGTGGTAGATCCACTTCAGCAGGCGCCGCAGGCGGCGAAGCCTGACAACGTATCTGAGGTCCCGCATGGCCAGCAGCTTGGCGAACCCGTCCTGGTCCAACGGCCCGACCGGTGCGGCCAGGACGCCGTGGGTGACTCGATCTGGCAGCCGCACCGCGATCGAAAGCGCGTGCGGGCTGCCACCCGAGTGGCCGGCGACCGCAAAGGCGCCAAGACCCAGGTGATCAGCGAGTTGCTCCATGTCCGCACCCCAATCCACCATCCTGCGGCCGGGCCGGGGCGTGGATCCTCCGACACCAGGCTGGTCGGCGGCAATCATCCACACACCCAGTGATGCGGTCAGATCGTCGTCGGGGTTTCGGATCACCGCCGAATCCGCGAAACCATGGCTGAAGATGACGGGCAGACCGCCGGGATCGCCGTAGGTCAGATACGTCAGTGTCCGGCCATCGGCCAGCGTGAGAGATTCCATCGGTCCTTCCCAGAATCACACCCGGCGTTTCCCATGACGCTAGGCCTACTGCCAACGTCTGGTCACGGGGTCTGCGGCCGGCCAGCACCGGCACACGCTCGGCGCGGGGCGCGTTGTGGTGGGGATAGGATGCCCGCGGGCCGCACTTTGCCAGTGCCCGTGAATTCGCCGGCGTCGTGGAGGATGAGGATTTGGCAATGCTTTCAGTCGGACGCGGCATCGCTGACATCACCGGTGAGGCGGCCGATTGCGGCATGCTCGGATACGGCAAGTCCGACCAGCGCACCGCCGGCATCCATCTTCGGCTCCGGTCACGGGCGTTTGTCTTCCGCGATGATTCCCAAGACGAGAACCCACGATTGCTGTTGGTGGTGGCCGAGCTGCCGATGCCCATGCAAAACGTGAATGACGAAGTGCTGCGCCGCTTGGCGGAGTCCTATGGCGACACCTACACCGAGCAGAACACCCTGATCACCACGACGCACACGCACGCCGGGCCCGGCGGGTACTGCGGATACCTGATGTACAACTTGACGACGAACGGTTTCCGGCCGGCGACCTTTGCCGCGATCGTCGACGGAATCGTCGAGTCGGTGACCCACGCCCATGACGACGTGGCCCCCGCCGAGGTGATGCTGTCGCATGGCGAGTTGCACAGCGCGAGCATCAACCGGTCCCCATCGGCGTTCGACCGCAACCCGGAGGCCGACAAGGCTTTCTTCCCCAACCGCATCGACCCCCAAACCACGCTCGTGCGTATCGATCGGGGCGAGCACACCGTGGGCGCCATCCATTTCTTCGCCACCCACGGCACCAGCATGACCAACCGCAACCGCATGATCTCCGGCGACAACAAGGGCTTCGCGGCCTACCACTGGGAACGCACCGTCCGCGGCGCCGATTACCTCGCCGGGCAGCCCGATTTCATCGCCGCTTTCGCGCAGACCAACCCCGGCGACATGAGCCCGAACGTCGACGGGCCGCTGCCGCCCGGCGCCGCGCCGCAATGTGCTCTGGAGAACACCCGCCAGATTGGGTTGCGCCAGTTCGAGGATGCCTCCACCCAATTGGGCGCCACCACATCCATCGGCACCGGCATCGATGCCCGGTTGACCTATGTCGATCTCAGCTCGGTACGGGTGCGCGGCGAATTCACACCGGATGGTCAGGAGCATCGCACCGGGTCTCCGACCGTCGGCGCCGGTGGCATGGCCGGAACCGAAGAAGGCAAGGGCTTCCAGGGCTTTCACCAGGGCCAAAACCTGTTCTGGGACAAGCTGTCCGGGGCCATGTTCCGATTGGCCGGGGCCCTCGGCGCGACGCAGGCCCCCAAAGGCATCGTGGTACCCGCGGGCCTGCCGAACCGGGTACATCCGTTCGTCCAGGAAATTGCGCCTGTGCAGTTGGTGCGCATCGGGCGGCTCTATCTCATCGGCATCCCGGGCGAGCCGACCGTGGTCGCGGGGCTTCGGCTACGGCGCACCGTGGCCTCGATCGTCGGCGCCGAGCTGGCCGACGTCCTGTGCGTCGGCTACTGCAATGCCTACATCCATTACCTGACCACGCCCGAGGAGTACCTGGAGCAGCGCTATGAGGGCGGCAGCACGCTCTTTGGCCGATGGGAACTGCCCGCCTTCATGCAGATCGTGGCCGGCCTTGCCGAGGCGATGCGAGACGGTCGGCCGATCGCGCCCGGTCCCCGTCCGCGGCTTGCCCGGCCACTGAGCTGGGGGCGTGCCGCCCCCGCCGATACCGGTTCGTTCGGAGCCGTCATCGCCGAACCCGCCGCCAGCTACCGCCCCGGTGAGGCGGTGCAAGCCGCATTCGTCAGCGCGCTGCCCTCCAATGATCTGCGCCGCGGCGACACCTACCTCGAGGTGCAGCGCCGCGAGGGCCAGGACTGGGCGCGAGTCGCCGACGATGGCGACTGGTCGACCAGCTTCCACTGGGAACGGCAAGGGCGAGCCGGCTCACGGGTCAGCATTCGCTGGGAGATCCCCTGCGACACCGCCCCTGGGCAATACCGCATCGTCCACCACGGGGCCGCGCGCAATGGGGTCGGCGCGCTGACACCGTTCACCGCGACGACTCGCGAGTTCACCGTCGGGTAGCTAGTCACTGCTGAGGTGGCCGCGCGGCAAGGTCAGCCACCCGCCCCACCGATCCCGGCGCCCCGTCGGTGCCGTTGCCGATCAACGGACGGCCCCAGCAACGCCTGGGTGGGTGCGTTGATCACATCCAGCGCTTCGTCGCGCGCAGTCCGCAGGATCGAGTGATTGGCGGCCTCGGCGTCTGCGTCGGCCAATATCTCCGGAACCGCCACGGCGTAAGACACCGATGTTCCCCCCTGCAGGTTATTCGGCGACTATTCGCGTCAATCGATACGCATTGGCGTCCGCAGCCCCCCAGGGCTCCGGCGTTGTTGATTAGCAGGCTTGTGAGCTGGGGAATTGTGGATTGAGGAGGTCTAGGCGGCGGTTGGCGGTCAAAGCGGTGATCCGGCAGGCTTCGGCGATGTTGTCGGCGCCGTTGAGGCGGTGCAGATTGATCGCGGTGTTGCGTAGCGTTGCTAGGGCCTGTGCGCCGTTTCCGGTATGTGCCCTTTGACGGTCTTCGTCGAAGGTGACGTCGCGTATCCAGTGCAGGCTGTTCTCGATTCCCCAGTGTTGACGCATCCAGGTCATGATCGCGGTAGGGCGGGCGTGCTCGAACGGCAGGCTGCAGATGGCATAGACCACCTCCACGCTGCGCTGGTCGGTGGCGGTGATCAAGCGTTCACGAGTGATCCGGATGATTTGTTTTGCGTAGGGGAAGCCGATTCCTCGTGCAGCGGTGATGATTTGCAGGGTGCGGGTCTCGACACGGCCGTGGCCGCGGGAGTCGTCGGTAGCGGCTGTGGGCACCTCGGCCCAGGGCAGCGCGGTGATACGCGCAAATATTTTGGCTTGGTTGGACTTGACGATCATCAGGTAGTGCGACTTCAAGGTGGCGCAGATCAACTTCGCGGTGACGACCTGGGTATGCATCGCATCCACGGTGACCAGCCACCGCAAGCTACCCGGCAGCAGCGTGAGCAGGGCACGTACGCAGGGAATTTCATTGCTTTTCTCGGCGACAGCGAGTTGACCGAGCACCAATCGGGCACGGTGGGCGAACACCGACACGAGATGCGTGGCTGTCGCTTTGGCGCGTAAAGCACCACGCAGCATCTTGCCGTCCAACGCGATCGGCACCAATCCACTGGGGTCGCTGCTGGCCACGTGTGCAGTGAAGTAACTGCCCATCCTGGCGTTGAGGTCGGCGGGGTCTAGCCGAGACAAAACAGCGCGGAAGGTCTTCTCACTGGGCCGCCGGAACCGGACCCCTAATTGGGCCAACACATCATCGGGAGCGGTGGCCGCCCATGTGGCAAAACCAGCATAGCCGCGCATCCCCGCGGCAGTGGCCAGAACCGCGATCGCCAACAAAGCCACCAGCGAATACCTCCGACCGCGTGGGTCCCTCAGGTCTGGCACCGAGGCCAACACATCGAGAAACTCCGATCCGATGAACTCGCTGCGCTCACCAGGACTCCAGCAGTCGAACACCTCTGGAACCGACGACACACGCAATACTGAAACGGTAGGCACGGGCAACTCCAGACCAACGACGAACAGTAACCAACTCGATCGTTCTCCAGATAGCCCGTGCCTACACTCCGGCCCCAATAGCGCGGCACCAAAGATCATCAACCCAGCTCACAAGCCTGCTAATCAACAACGCCGGAGCCCTGGGCGGGCCCCCGAAGATCCATTTGCGCATTATCGTTAGCAGGCAGGAAAATTCGCTTTCAAGTCGCATTCTCCACCTTTGTTGCGCCCCAAAAGACGCTGCTTGGAAAGCAATTGAATGGCGCGTTGTGACTTCCACTCGTATCACCGTCGCGCGAAATTCCATTGGCCGAAACGCGCCATTGTCCGCGGCCCCGAAAACGATCGCCGCCAGGCTGCGAGCAGGGGCGCGACGGGTGGCCGGACCTGCACACCCGGCAGTGCCACCTTGGCCCCCAGGTCGTTCCGGGGCCCGAATCCATCGAAATATGTTGTGGTGGAATTCTTTTCGAGCAATGCATGAGGAACTGCAGGGCCGCGTACCTGGATAGGGCGCGCCCCGGGGCGGATGAGACGGCTCTGCCCATCTCACATCGCTGCAGGTCTCGTACGGGCACGGCCGCAACGTCCACAGCGGTGCGCCGTCGGCTCTGGGCCGAGCGCGGCAAAGGGTGCCACTGCGACGGTGGTGCTACCGAGGCGAGTACTCATCCGCCCTCGGCAACCGACATAAGCAAGGCGACCCGAGGCCTAGGGCCTCGGGTCGCCTTCCCTGACGTCTAGCTACCGGTAGTCGCTGTAGCCGTAGTCGTCCAACGGAACCGCAGCACCGGTGGCCTGGCCGAAGTCCGGGCTGTAGTACTGGTCCTCGTAGGACGGGATCGTGTACGCCGCGGCACGGGCCTCTTCGGTCGGCTGCACCGCGATGTTGCGGTAGCGGTTGATACCGGTACCAGCCGGGATCAGCTTTCCGATGATCACGTTCTCCTTCAGACCGTTGAGCTTGTCGCTGCGGCAGTTGATCGCCGCATCGGTCAGCACTCGCGTGGTCTCCTGGAACGACGCCGCCGACAGCCACGAGTCGGTGGCCAGCGATGCCTTGGTGATACCCATCAGCACCGGACGACCGGCCGCGGGCTCGCCGCTTTCGGCCACCACCCGGCGGTTCTCCGCCTCGAACTCCGCACGGTCGATCAGCGAGCCGGGCAGGAACTCCGTCGCGCCCGAGTCGATGATGGTGACCCGGCGCAGCATCTGGCGCACGATCACCTCGATGTGCTTGTCGTGGATCGACACACCCTGCGCCCGGTAGACCTCCTGGACCTCGCGGACCAAGTGGATCTGCACCTCACGCGGGCCCTGCACACGCAGCACCTCGTGCGGGTCGGCAGAGCCTTCCATCAGCTGCTGGCCCACCTCGACGTGGTCGCCGTCGGAAAGCACCCGCTCCGAGCCGTCCTCGTGCTTGAACACCCGCAGCCGCTGCCGCTTGGACAGCTTGTCGTAGACGACTTCCTCGCCGCCATCGTCGGGGACGATGGTGATCTTGTAGAAGCGCTCACCGTCCTCGAGCCGGACCCGACCGGTGACATCGGCGATAGGCGCCTTACCACGCGGCACCCGAGCCTCGAAGAGCTCCTGGACACGCGGCAGACCGCCGGTGATGTCCTCACCCACACCACCCTGGTGGAAGGTACGCATCGTCAGCTGCGTGCCGGGTTCACCGATGGATTGGGCGGCGACGATGCCGACTGCCTCACCGATGTCGACCAGCTTGCCGGTCGCCATCGAACGTCCGTAGCAGGTCGCGCACACACCGGTGCCCGTGGTGCAGGTCAACACCGAGCGAACCTTGACCTGGGTGATACCCGCCGCCAGGCAGGCCTCGATCTCCGGGTCGCCCAAGTCCTCACCACGCGCCACAACGACATTGCCGGCCTCATCGACCGCGTCGGCGCCCAGGGTCCGCGCGTACGCCGAGGTCTCGATGTACGGGTCGCGGATCAGCGTGCCGTCGCCCTGACGCTCGGCCAGCTCGACCATGATGCCGCGCTCGGTCTGGCAGTCGTGCTCGCGCACGATCACGTCCTGGCTGACGTCCACCAGACGACGGGTCAGGTAGCCGGAGTCGGCGGTACGCAGTGCGGTGTCCGCCAAGCCCTTTCGGGCACCGTGGGTGTTGATGAAGTACTCCAACACGGTCAGGCCCTCACGGAACGAGGACTTGATCGGGCGTGGGATGAACTCACCCTTGGGGTTGGTCACCAGACCCTTCATGCCGGCCAGCGTTCGAGTCTGGGTGAAGTTACCCGTGGCGCCCGAGTCGACGATCGTGATGATCGGGTTGTCGGCCGGGTAGTGCTCGCGCAGCGCCTGGCCGACCTCGTCGGTGGCTTCCTTCCAGATCTCCACCAGTGCCTCGTTGCGCTCGTCATAGTTCAGAGCACCACGCTGGAACTGCTTCTCGACCTTCTCCGCCCGCTCCTCGTAGGAGTCGAGGATCTCCTTCTTGCGCGGCGGCACCAGCACGTCGGCCATCGAGACCGTGACACCACTGCGGGTCGCCCAGTAGAAACCGGAGTCCTTGAGCTTGTCGACGGTCTGCGCGACCACGATCATCGGGTAGCGCTCGGCCAGGTCGTTGATGATCGCGGCCTGCACCTTCTTGTGCATCTGCTTGTTCACGAAGGCGTAGCCCAGCGGCAGCAGCTCGTTGAACAACACACGACCCAAGGTGGTCTCGGCCGTCCACGCATCGCCCGGCTGCCAGCCGTTGTGGCCGAACAGCGCGTCCTCGATCTCGGCCGGGGGACGCAGTTGCGTCAGCCGCACCTTGATCTTGGCGCGGACCGAGAGCACGCCCCGGTCGGCCGCCATGATGGCTTCCGCCGGTGACGAGTACACACCCGTCTCCGGGCTGTCCTGCCCAGCGGGCTGGTAGGCACCCTTGTCACCCTCGACCTCGGTGGTCAGGTAGTACAACCCGGTCACCATGTCCAGTCGCGGCATGGCCAGCGGGCGACCCGAGGCCGGCGACAGGATGTTGTTACTCGACAGCATCAGAATGCGGGCCTCGGCCTGAGCCTCGGCGCTCAGCGGCAGGTGCACGGCCATCTGGTCACCGTCGAAGTCGGCGTTGAACGCCTCACACACCAACGGGTGCAGCTGAATGGCCTTGCCTTCCACCAGCATCGGTTCGAAGGCCTGGATGCCGAGGCGGTGCAGGGTGGGCGCGCGGTTGAGCAGCACCGGGTGCTCTGCAATGACTTCCTCGAGCACGTCCCACACCTGCGGACGCTGGCGCTCCACCATCCGCTTGGCGCTCTTGATGTTCTGCGCGTGGTTGAGGTCGACCAGTCGCTTCATCACGAACGGCTTGAACAGTTCCAGCGCCATCAGCTTGGGCAGACCACACTGGTGCAGCTTGAGCTGCGGACCGACCACGATCACCGAACGGCCCGAGTAGTCAACACGCTTACCGAGCAGGTTCTGGCGGAACCGGCCCTGCTTGCCCTTGAGCAGATCGGACAGCGACTTGAGCGGGCGGTTACCCGGACCGGTAACCGGCCGGCCGCGACGGCCGTTGTCGAACAGCGCGTCCACCGACTCCTGCAGCATCCGCTTCTCGTTGTTGACGATGATCTCGGGTGCGCCGAGGTCGATCAGCCTCTTGAGACGGTTGTTGCGGTTGATCACGCGGCGGTACAGGTCGTTGAGGTCGCTGGTGGCGAAGCGGCCACCGTCGAGCTGCACCATCGGGCGCAGCTCCGGCGGAATCACCGGCACCGCATCGAGCACCATGCCCATCGGGGAGTTGCCCGACTGCTGGAAGGCGGCGACCACCTTCAGGCGCTTGAGGGCACGAAGCTTCTTCTGCCCCTTGCCATTGCGAATGACGTCCCGCAGGATCTCGGCTTCGGCGTCGATGTCGAAGGTCTCGATCAGCTTCTGGATCGACTCCGCGCCCATGGCACCGGTGAAGTACTCGCCGTAGCGGTCCTGCAGTTCCCGGTAGAGGTTCTCGTCGACGATCAGCTGCTTGGGGGCCAGCTTGGTGAAGGTGCTCCAGATGTCCTCGAGCCGGTCCAGCTCACGCTGGGCCCGGTCGCGCAGCTGACGCATCTCGCGCTCACCGCTGTCACGAACCTTGCGCCGTGCGTCGGCTTTCGCGCCCTCGGCCTCCAGCTCGGCCAGGTCGGCCTCCAGCTTCTGGGCACGGGCTTCCAGATCGGCATCGCGCTGGTCCTCGACGGCCTTGCGCTCCACCATCATTTCGGCCTCGAACGTGGACAGCTCGTTGTGGCGCATTTCGTTGTCGACCGAGGTGATCACGTATGCGGCGAAGTAAATGATCTTCTCGAGATCCTTCGGCGCCAGGTCCAACAGGTACCCCAACCGCGACGGGACGCCCTTGAAGTACCAGATGTGGGTGACGGGCGCGGCCAACTCGATGTGGCCCATCCGCTCACGACGCACCTTGGCCCGAGTCACCTCGACGCCACAGCGCTCACAGATGATGCCCTTGAAGCGAACGCGCTTGTACTTGCCGCAGTAGCACTCCCAGTCGCGAGTCGGTCCGAAGATCTTCTCGCAGAACAGGCCGTCCTTCTCGGGCTTCAAGGTCCGGTAGTTGATGGTCTCCGGCTTCTTGACCTCGCCGTAGGACCACTGACGGATGTCCTCCGCGGTAGCCAGGCCGATCCGGAGCTCATCGAAGAAGTTGACGTCTAGCACGTAACTCCCTTTCCCCTTGCGGGTTTAGTAACTACTAGCTGGTTCCAAAAGATCAAGCGAGATCTTCGACAGACGCAGATTCGTTGCGAGACAGGTTGATTCCGAGGTTGGCCGCGGCCCGTTCGAGGTCTTCGTCCTCACCTTCGCGCAGCTCGATCGCTGCACCATCGGACGAGAGCACCTCGACGTTGAGGCACAGCGATTGCAGCTCCTTGAGCAGCACCTTGAACGACTCGGGAATACCCGGCTCGGGGATGTTCTCGCCCTTGACGATCGCCTCGTAGACCTTGACGCGTCCGACGGTGTCGTCGGATTTGATGGTCAACAGCTCCTGCAGCGTGTACGCCGCGCCGTAGGCCTGCATGGCCCAACACTCCATCTCACCGAACCGCTGGCCACCGAACTGCGCCTTACCACCCAACGGCTGCTGGGTGATCATCGAGTACGGGCCGGTGGAACGGGCGTGGATCTTGTCGTCCACCAGGTGGTGCAGCTTCATGATGTACATGTAGCCAACCGTCACCGGGTACGGGAACGGCTCGCCGCTGCGGCCATCGAACAGCTTGGCCTTGCCGTCACCGTCGACGAGCACCTCGCCGTCACGGTTGGGCAGCGTGGCCGACAGCAGGCCTTGGAGCTCGGCCTCCTGCGCGCCGTCGAACACCGGGGTGGACACGATGCTGTCCGGTTGAGCCGAGAGCAGGTTTTCGGGCAGCTTGCCCGCCCACTCCGGCACTCCGTTGGCGACGTCGATGTTCCAGCCGGACTTGGCGACCCAACCAAGGTGGGTTTCCAGAATCTGACCGATGTTCATCCGTCGCGGCACACCGTGGGTGTTCAGGATGATGTCGACCGGCGTGCCATCCGGCAGGAACGGCATGTCCTCGGCGGGCAGGATCTTGCCGATGACGCCCTTGTTGCCGTGACGACCGGCCAGCTTGTCACCGTCGGAGATCTTGCGCTTCTGGGCCACGTAGACGCGGACCAGTTCGTTGACACCGGCCGGCAGCTCGTCGTCGTCCTCGCGGGAGAACACCCGAATGCCGATCACCTTGCCGGACTCACCGTGCGGCACCTTCAGCGAGGTGTCGCGGACCTCGCGGGCCTTCTCACCGAAGATCGCCCGCAGCAGCCGCTCCTCCGGGGTCAGCTCGGTCTCACCCTTGGGGGTGACCTTGCCGACCAGGATGTCGCCGTCGCGGACCTCGGCACCGATGCGCACGATGCCGCGCTCGTCCAGGTCGGCGAGCACCTCATCGGAGACGTTCGGGATGTCCCGGGTGATCTCCTCGGCGCCCAGCTTCGTGTCGCGCGCGTCGATCTCGTGTTCCTCGATGTGGATCGAGGTCAGCACGTCCTCTTCGACCAGGCGGTTGGACAGGATGATGGCGTCCTCGTAGTTGTGTCCCTCCCACGGCATGATCGCCACCAGCAGGTTCTTACCCAGCGCCATCTCACCGTTTTGAGTACACGGACCGTCCGCGATCACCTGGCCGGCCTCGACGCGCTCACCAGCGTCCACGATGGGGCTCTGGTTGGCGCAGGTGCCGTGGTTGGAGCGGGCGAACTTGCGCATCCGGTAGGTGTGCCGGGTGCCGTCGTCGGCCATCACGGTGATGTAGTCGGCGGACACCTCCTCGATCACCCCGGCCTTGTCGGCAACGACGACGTCGCCGGCGTCGATCGCCGCGCGCAACTCCATACCGGTACCGACCAGCGGTGCCTCGCTGCGCACCAGCGGGACCGCCTGGCGCTGCATGTTGGCACCCATCAGGGCGCGGTTGGCGTCATCGTGCTCGAGGAACGGAATCATCGCGGTGGCCACCGACACCATCTGGCGCGGCGACACGTCCATGTAATCCACCTCTGACGAGGGCACGTACTCGACCTCGCCCGCCTTCCGGCGGACCAGCACGCGCGGCTCGACGAAGCGGCCCTGCGCGTCGATCGACGAGTTGGCCTGCGCCACGACGTGGCGGTCCTCCTCGTCGGCGGTCAGGTAGTGGATCTCGTCGGAAACGACCCCGTCGACCACCTTGCGGTAGGGCGTCTCGATGAACCCGAACGGGTTGACCCGGGCGTACACCGACAGTGAACCGATCAGACCGATGTTCGGCCCTTCCGGCGTCTCGATCGGGCACATCCGGCCGTAGTGCGACGGGTGCACGTCACGAACTTCCAGACCGGCGCGCTCACGGGACAGACCGCCCGGCCCCAGCGCCGAGAGGCGGCGCTTGTGGGTGAGACCGGAGAGCGGGTTGTTCTGGTCCATGAACTGCGACAGCTGGCTGGTTCCGAAGAACTCCTTGATCGCGGCAACGACCGGACGGATGTTGATCAGCGTCTGCGGCGTGATCGCCTCGACGTCCTGGGTGGTCATCCGCTCCCGGACCACCCGCTCCATCCGCGACATGCCGACCCGGATCTGGTTCTGGATCAGCTCACCCACCGTGCGCAGCCGGCGGTTGCCGAAGTGGTCGATGTCGTCGGTCTCGACCGGCACCTCGACACCGCCCGGAGCGGTCATCGCGGTCTGGCCCTCGTGCAAGCGGACCAGGTATTCGATGGTGGCGACGACGTCTTCCACGGTCAGCGTCGAGCTGGTGATGGGCTGGCCGGCGTTCAGGCCGAGCTTCTTGTTGACCTTGTACCGACCCACGCGAGCCAGGTCGTAGCGCTTCTCCTTGAAGAACAGGTTCTCCAGCAGGGTCTGCGCGGACTCCTTGGTCGGCGGCTCGCCCGGACGCAGCTTGCGGTAGATGTCCAGCAGCGCCTCATCGGTGCCGGCGGTGTTGTCCTTCTCCAGCGTCCCCATCATGATCTCGGAGAAACCGAACCGCTCGTGGATCTGCTCGTTGAACCAACCCAGGGCCTTGAGCAGCACGGTAACCGGCTGGCGACGCTTGCGGTCGATACGCACGCCCACGGTGTCGCGCTTGTCGACGTCGAATTCCAGCCAAGCACCACGGCTGGGAATCACCTTGACGCTGTGCAGCAGCTTGTCGGTGGACTTGTCGATGGTCTCGTCGAAGTAGACACCCGGCGACCGGACGAGCTGGCTGACCACCACACGCTCGGTCCCGTTGATGATGAAGGTGCCCTTCTCGGTCATCATCGGGAAGTCACCCATGAACACCGTCTGGCTCTTGATCTCACCGGTGTTGTTGTTGATGAACTCGGCCGTGACGAACAGCGGGGCCGCGTACGTCATGTCCTTGTCTTTGCACTCATCGACCGGTGCCTTGACTTCGTCGAAGCGGGGGTCGGAGAACGACAGCGACATCGATCCGGAGAAGTCCTCGATCGGCGAGAGCTCGTAGAGCACCTCTTCAAGCCCACCTACCGGGGTGGCGTCACCGCGCTGGGCAGCCGATTCGCGCCAGCGCTGCGAGCCGATCAGCCACTCGAACGAATCGGTCTGAACGTCCAGCAACCCGGGCACTTCAAGCGGTTCGCGAAGCTTGGCAAACGAAACCCGGTTGGGCGCCCCCGGTACGGAGCTGTTTGAAGAACTTTGCGGGCGACCCTGATGGAGACTAGCGTCTGTCTGGCGGAAATCAGCCAAGATGCGTCCTTCCAGCACCTCGTGCGACTAACGAGGACCAAGAAGAGTCCGGTGCGAGCCGGTGCCCACCAAGCCTGTTCGCCGCAGATAATTGTGTCGGTTTTGGCCGGCGAACGAACTACCCGGATCTCACGCACGCAACCGAACGGCTGAGCCGCAAGCGGCTCAGGCTAGGACCACAACGTCAAGTGGCGGGTGAGGTGGGCAGGAAGTAGCCAGCGCAACGTCCAACAATAGCGCAGGACGGCGCATTCCTCAAATGCCCATGACAATTACCTATCCGCGGGCATCGGCGCTGGCTGGCGATCTCGACTTCCCTCGGACACATAGGACACATAGGACACATAGGACACATAGGACACATGCTGACCAACAGATTGACCCGTTTGCGCCCCGCCGTCAAGGGGGACGGGCCGCAAGTTACGCCGAGTTATCCGGAATTTCGGCAACCTCGACTCGCTGAACCGGTTCAGCCCACATGCGCCGGACGACACGCCGGGCAGCGTCTGCCAACACGGGCTTGCGCCGCCCCGGATACCGACGATTTGGCCCACCCAAACCCCGACGTAGGTTCCCCGGAAACGCAATTCGGATTTGCCGCCCGCGGCCGCGCGACGCGCTAGACCCTGGACGGCGGTCAGCGGTGGGTGCCCTCGAGGTCCTCGAGGATTGCCGCCTGGGCGTCCTTGGGCAGCGTGTGCAGCATCTCGCGAACCCGTGCCTGGCGGCGGGCGACGGCCTTACGTTCCGGCATGCCCGGAGTCGCTTGGATCTGCGGTGGCACACCCTCGATGTCCTCGGTGCCGCCGGCGTGCTGTCCGGCGTCGATCATGGCCTGCTCTTCGGCCATGGTGGCCTCGTCCTTTTCCTCGGACATGCCGATCGGGCCGATGCGGCGGCCGTTGAGGAACTGCCGAACCACGGGCTCATCGCTGGTGAGCAGCACCTCGCGGGGGCCGAACATGACCAGGTGCTTACGGAACAACATGCCCATGTTGTCCGGCACGGTGCGCGCGATGTTGATGTTGTGCGTCACGATCAGGATGGTGGCATCGATCTGGGCGTTGATGTCCATGATCAACTGGCTCAGATAGGCGGTACGGACGGGGTCCAGACCCGAGTCGGGCTCGTCGCAGAGAATGATCTGCGGGTCGAGAACCAGCGCCCTGGCCAGGCCGGCGCGCTTGCGCATACCACCGGAGATCTCACCGGGGAACTTCTTCTCATCACCGGCGAGACCGACCATGGCCAGCTTCTCCATGACGATGTCACGGATTTCGCTTTCCTTCTTCTTGGTGTGCTCACGCAGCGGGAAGGCGGTGTTGTCATAGAGGTTCATCGACCCGAACAGCGCACCGTCCTGGAACAACACACCGAACAACGTCCGGATCTCGTAGAGCTCCTTGGCCGAACATTCGATGATGTCGGTGCCATCGATGAGGATCGAGCCGCGCTCTGGGCGCAGCAGACCGATGAGGGACTTCAGGAACACCGACTTGCCAGTACCGGAGGGACCAAGCAACACGCTGACCTCCCCGGCCGGGATCGTCAGCGTGACGTCTTCCCAAATCCTCGAGGATCCGAAGGACTTTGTCAGTCCGTTGACCTCGATAGCGACGCCCATGGGAAATCCTTCCAATGCCGATGCCCGTGACCTGCACCGTTGATGTGGCTTGAGTCACTGTAGCGCACGTCATGGGCGGGATATCAGGGTTGGATAGATAACAAATCTCCCGCAGGCCACGCCAGCCACCCGCAGGCACCGGTCACACGCCCGTTACGCGCCCGTCATTGGGCGCCGGTCATGTCGAGGCCGACCAATTGCCATGGAAGCCTAGCGGCACCCGCTGCGGAAGATGCACGCACGCCGCCAGCTCCAGCGTCTGGGCGTCCAGCAACACCAGCTGCCCCTCGTCGGAGCCACGGTGATAGCCGTATCCCATCAGGACCCCGTGATCCTCGGCGGCGGCCGTCGGGCTCGGCACGAAGGCCATCTCACCAAGCAGCAGGTCCGGATCGAGCGGGGCGACTTGGCTGGACCCGGTCGCATAGTCCTGCTTGTACAGCGAGGTCGACATGTCCGACGTGCCACCCGTGAGGTAACCGCCGTCCACGCCCAGGGTGTAGCCAAACCGGTGCCGCTTGCCCAACAACGTCTCGTTGATCCGGGGAAACTCCTGGGACCGGTCGTCACGGCACTCGGTGCTGACCGCGCCGGTGGTCAAGTTGATCACCCAGCGATCCAGCGAGGGACTGGTATCTCCGGGGCCACGACGGTCACGGTCGAACATCCGCCGGTAGCGGACCACGTCGAGTATCAACACCTCGGCCCCATCGCGGTGCTCCGAATACGCGTTGAGCGGGTGGTAGACGTAGCAGGGCTCGATATCAAACCATCTGACATCCCGGTTACCACCCTCCCGGGGCATGACCCCGATCCGGGCCGGGTAGGCGGGGTTCCATGCGTAGGGCAGCTGGTTGGACGGCTTGGGATTGCGGTTCAGCATTGCCGCGATCGGGCTGGGCACCCGGACATTTCCGATCAACGAGGCCATCACCAGCCGGGCCGGCACCCCGAGCCAGCTGGGCATTTTCACCTGCATCACCTGTGCCGAGTCGAAGGTGACCGGCAGGTCGTAGATCACGACGTACTTATCGGTCAGCGAGAAGTCGTGCATCATCGGCGACCCGGTGACCTCGATGTCAACGGTGCGACGCGCCCGCCCCTGGGTGTCGATCACCGAGTACTGCACCGTGTGCCCGCGGGTAAACGAGTAGGACACCGCGTGCAGCTCGCCGGTCTGGGGGTCGCGGTGCGGATGGGCGGTGTAACCGCCGGGCAGGGTGCCGTCGAAGTCGCAGGTGCCCACGGTGTCGAAGTCGTCGGTGAGCTCATAGTTTGCGACGCCCCCCTCCACCAGGGCGAGGGTGCGCCCAGCGTGGCTGAGCACGTTGGTGTTGGCCCCCAGCCCCAGCATGCCCGCCCGGGGGTCAAGCCTGGCGGGCGGCGACTCCCCCAGCGCAGCACATACCGGCATGCTGCGCACCCAACGGTTGCGGTACCAACTGGCCCGCCCGTCGCGCAGCGCGACCCCGTGCACCATCCCGTCGCCGGTGAACCAGTGGTAGGTGGCGGGGTTGACCTCCGCCACCGGGTTGGGCCCATTGCGCAGATAGCGCCCGTCGAGGTAGTCGGGGATGCGCCCGGTGACCTCCAGGTCGGTTGCGGTCACTTCGGCGCGCACGGGGGCCAGAAAGCCCTCGAGATAGGGATTCCGGGGTTGGGCGCTGCGCATGGTCGTCACGTCTGAGCTACTATAATATTGTTATTTCTCTGTTATTGAGACCGTACGCTCCCAATGAGAAGATGGCAATGATGATTGGAGAAACAACGTCACCGACCCAACGTAGCGGCGTTCGCGACGAGATGCTGCATGCCGCCGTCGCGCTGCTCGACGCGCACGGACCCGATGCGCTGCAAACCCGCAAGGTGGCGGGGGCCGCCGGCACCTCCACGATGGCGGTCTACACCCATTTCGGCGGAATGCCCGAACTGATCGCCGAAGTCGCCGATGAGGGCTTGCGACAGTTCGACACCGCGCTCGCGGTGCCACCATCCGATGACCCAGTGGCCGATCTGGTGGCCACCGGCGCCGCCTATCGCCGGTACGCCATCGAGCGCCCGCACATGTATCGGCTGATGTTCGGCAGCACCAGCGCGCACGGCATCAACGCGCCCGCACAAAACGTCCTGCCCCTGACGATCTCGCAGATCGAGCAGCGCCATCCCAGCTTTGCGCACGTGGTGCGGGGTGTCCGGCGGTCGATGCTGGCCGGGCGAATCACCGTGAACGGCGGGGACGACCGCAATCGGGCGGCGGCACCCGATGGTCTGGCCACGGACGTTCCCGACGCGGAGATCGTCGCGACCGCTGCCCAGTTCTGGGCACTGATCCATGGGTTCGTGATGCTCGAACTAGCCGGCTTCTTCGGCGATGAGGGAGCGGCCATCGAGCCGGTACTCGCGTCGATGACAACGAACTTGCTTGTCGCGTTGGGAGATTCGCCCGAGCTGGCAAAGCGGTCGCAGCGCCTGGCGACCGGCGCGGGCTGAATACAGCAAACCCCCGGAAACCAGGAACGGCTCCGGGGGTTTGCGTGGGTTCTGCGTGCAGACCTACTTGACGCTGACGCTGGCGCCAGCGGCCTCGAGCTTGGCCTTGGCCTCCTCGGCGGCCTCCTTGGCGACCTTCTCCAGCAACGGCTTGGGTGCGCCGTCGACCAGGTCCTTGGCTTCCTTGAGGCCCAGGCCGGAGACGATCTCACGGACCACCTTGATGACGCCGATCTTCTTGTCACCGGCGGCCTCGAGGATGACGTCGAATTCGGACTGCTCCTCGGCGGCCTCAGCGGCACCGCCGGCCGGGGCGGCACCAGCGGCCGCGACAGCGACCGGGGCGGCCGCGGTGACCTCGAAGGTGTCCTCGAACTTCTTCACGAAGTCGGAGAGCTCCAGCAGGGTCATTTCCTTGAACGCGTCGAGCAGCTCGTCGGTCGAGAGCTTTGACATGGTTTGGGTCCCTTCCTAGTTTCTTGGGGGTTTCTTGGGTTATTTGGTGGTTTCTCGATACAGGTGGCTATTCGGCGTCGGTCGCCGTGTCAGTCGCCTCGGGGGCTTCGGAGGCTTCAGCGGCCCCCGCGGCTTCAGGAGTCTCGGTAGCTGCGGCCGGCGCCGAGCCGGGCTCCGCTGCCTTCTTCTCCTGCAGCGCCGCCGCCAACCGGGCGAACTGCGAGGCCGGCGCATTGAACAGCCCGGCAGCCTTGGCGAGGTTGCCCTTCATCGCGCCGGCCAGCTTGGCCAACAACACCTCGCGGGTCTCCAGGTCGGCGATCCGCTCAACTTCGGCGACGGTCAACGCGTGACCGTCCATGTAGCCGCCCTTGATGACCAGCGCCTTGTGTTCCTTGGCGAAGGTCTTGAGGGCCTTGGCCGCGTCGACCGGCTCGCCCTTGACGAACGCGATCGCGGTGGGGCCCGCGAACAGCTCGTCGAGGCCTTCGACACCGGCCTCCGAAGCTGCGCGCTTGATAAGGGTGTTCTTGGCTACGGCGTAGGTGGCCGACTCGCCCAACGACCGGCGCAATTCGGCCAGGTTGGAGACCGTCAAACCACGGTATTCGGTAATGACAGTTGCGGTCGACGCCTTGAAGTGCTCTGCGATGTCCGCAACGGCAGTGGCCTTGTCAGCCCTGGCCATGCATGCCTCCTGAAGTCGAAGTCCGGTGGAAGTTTCCGGTATTAGCTGGTGCGACGTGTCGTCTGTGATCGCCGCAAAACGTCGAACGCCCCGGCGCAGGATGCGGCCGGGGCGTGAATGCGCGCCAGCACACGGGCCGGCGATACTTGCCTCGTCCTCCTGCGTGGGCCGCCGGGATTACTCCCGGACCTTCAACCGATTTCTCGGTGACCGACGGTCTTCGGTGGATCGGACACCACAATAGCGCGGCCCGCCCGATCAGCCAAAACGGGCGAGTATGCCCCCCGCAGCGCCGCACGGGAAGTTGGGCCCGAACCGCCACGCGAGGCCGCCCAAGCCACTTCAGCTACTCCAGCCACTTGAGTAACGCGGATCTATGGGGCGTGGCCGCCGGCCCCGCCGGTGCCTCCACCACCGCCGGTGCCGTCCTGGTAACCCACATCGCCGGGCAGGCCGGGCCAGCCGGGATAGTCCGAACCGTCGATATGTGCCACACCACCGTGACCGCCTTGACCGCCGTGACCACCCGGCTGCCCATGCAGGGCGTGGCCGCCGTCGCCGCCGTTACCCGACACCCCGCCAAAACTGTTACCACCGGTGCCGCCGAAACCGCCGTTGCCGGCCTTGCCGACCAGCGAGGCGTGGGCGCTGCCGCCTCGGCCACCGTTGCCGCCGTTGCCGGCGTTGAAACCGGATCCGCCGTTGCCGCCGTAGCCACCGTCGCCGGGGTGGCCGCCGCCGTCGGGATTGTCTCTACTGCCATCGCCGCCATGGCCGCCATGACCGCCATGACCGCCATGACCGCCATTGCCCATGATTCCGTCGTCGCCCGGGGCGGCGTGGGTGGAGCCGTCACCACTGATTCCGCCGGTGCCACCGACACCGCCCGCCGCGCCGTAACCACCGTTGCCACCGTTGCCACCGTTGTGCCCGTTCTCGAACCCGATGGGATTCGGACCGGAACCGCCGTTACCACCGTTGGCGCCGTTACCGCCATTACCGCCGGCGCCCCCCGAACCGCCGGCACCGTCGGCGC
The DNA here is from genome assembly GCF_003584745.1 of Mycobacterium pseudoshottsii JCM 15466. NCBI lineage: Bacteria > Bacillati > Actinomycetota > Actinomycetes > Mycobacteriales > Mycobacteriaceae > Mycobacterium > Mycobacterium pseudoshottsii. The sequence goes on along the minus strand of NZ_AP018410.1, from coordinate 1,229,287 downwards.
CGTCGAGGAATCCGGGTGCGTGGGACACACCGCCCGCGCCGCCGTCACCGCCGTTGCCACCGTTACCCGCGTGACCGCCTCTGCCGCCCGATTCGCCGTCCGTGCCGGTACCGGCCTTCCCCGACAACCCCGTGGCGCCATCACCGCCGGTGCCGCCCTGACCGCCGACGCCACCTGACCCGCCGGCACCGCCGACACCACCCTTTGCACCACCGCCGCCGCCGGCACCGCCAGCACCACCGTGCCCGCCATCACCGGCATTGAACCCGTCTTCACCCGCGGTTCCGCCATGGGCGCCCGGACTACCTGCCCCGCCCGCACCGCCGTTACCGCCGACTCCTCCGTTGCCATAGGCACCGCCGTCGCCGCCCCGGCCGCCGGCGCCGCCAGCACTACCGGCCCCGCCTTCGACGCCGACGGCGCCGCTGCCGCCGTGACCGCCGTTGCCTCCGTTACCGCCACTGGTCGGGCCAATCCCGTCAAGGCCGGCGGTACCTGCAACAGAGCCGCCCCCAGCGGCGCCACCCTCGCCCCCAGCACCCGGATCGCCACCTCGCCCACCATCGCCGCCAGCCAACCCCGAGCCCGCCGCGGCATCGGCACCACGGCCGCCATCACCGGCCACGCCCCCGCTCCCGCCGTGGCCTCCGTCACCACCGGCGCCCTGGAGGCCATCGGAGTAGCCGCCCGCCTGCGCATGACCTGCGTCGCCACCGGTGCCGCCGGCCCCACCATTCCCGCCGGCACCGCCAACCCCGCCGGCACCGCCGTTCATGTCTATGCCGATGTGCCCGGCCAGGCCGGTGGTGCCGGCACCACCATTCCCGCCGATACCGCCGGCACCACCCGCGCCGCCGTCGCCGCCATCGCCGGCGAGGGCGCCACCGCTACCGCCGGCACCACCATTCCCGCCGGCACCGCCGGCCTCGCCCGCGAAGCCAGCCTCACCGGGGAGCAAACCTGAGGCCCCCGCTTCACCGGCCTTGCCCACACAGCCGTCACCACCGTCTCCGCCGTGGCCGAACAGCCCGCCGTTACCACCAGCCCCGCCAGCCCCACCCGATTTGCCAGCCGCTATCGCGTCGGCGCCGCGGCCCCCGGCGCCACCATTACCACTGATCGGACGCGCCCCCTCCGCGCCGTGGGCACCTGTCACGGAGCCGGCCCCACCGGCTCCCCCGGCCCCGCCGACACCCGCGTTGCCGCCGTCGCCCCCTGCACCTCCGATACCGGTACCGCCGGCAAACGTGCCCGCCGCGCCTCGGCCACCGTCGCCAGCCAATCCACCGGCACCGCCGGCTCCGCCGGCACCGCCAGCGCCCCGCTGACCCAGAAAACCGCCCTCGCCGCCGGTCCCGCCAACTCCGCCGGTCCCGCCAACACCACCGTCGCCGCTAGTTCCGCCGGCGCTGCCCAGGACAACCCCGTCCCCGCCGGCACCACCCGCACCACCGGTGCCCCCGACACCGCCGAGCCCCCCGACGCCCCCGTTGCCGACCAACCAGCCACCGCGACCACCGGCACCGCCGTTGCCCGCGTGGCCGCCCGCACCACCGGCGTCACCAGCCCCGCCGGAAAGGCCAGCACCACCATCGCCGCCGGCACCACCGGCGCCACCGAGGCCGTACAACCCCGCGGCTCCCCGGCACCACCATCACCACCGTTGGTACCGTTCGCGCCGCCGGTCGCACCCACGGCCGAGACTCCACTGACTCCGCCGGCGCCGCCGGCACCGCCATGGCCGAGTAGACCCGCGGACCCGCCGGCCTGACCTACTCCACCTGAGCCACCGTTACCACCGTTGCCCCACAACAACCCCCCGTTGCCGCCCGCCTGCCCGCTACCGGGCGCGCCGTCGGTGCCGTTGCCGATCAACGACCACCCGAACAACGCTTGAGTGGGCGTATTGATCATGTCCAAGACGCACTGCTCGACGGTCTCCAAACCGGCTACCGCCGATATGTTGGCAGCTTCAGCTTCCGCATAGCCCCCCGAGGCGGCGGCCAGCATCTGCACAAACCGCCGGTGAAACAGCGCCACCTGAGCGCTGAGCGACTCGTACTCGCGCCCATGAGCGACGAACAATGCCGCCAGCGCCACCGAGACCTCATCCACCCCGGGAGGCAGCACGGCCGTCGTCGCACCAGCCGCCGCATTGGCCTCATCGATCGATGACCCAATCTGTGTCAAGGCCGCCGCACCATCGATCACTAGCTCCGGCGAAACACTCACAAACGACATGACCCCACCCCCATCAGCCCAGCCAAGAATGCCGCCCCAAGCGACTGCCAACACGCTATACACGCAGGTAAACGGCGTACAACGCGAATCGACGGCACCGCCAAAAACTGAACAATGCCCGGCGCAGCGCCCGGCCGGCACGCGTCTCACCGCGGCAACTCAACCGGCAACAACGACGGCCAAAGCGCGGGGTTGCGTCTCACCGCTAAGACGCATCAATGAGCTCGAGCGCGGGAACCGCGTCTAGCCAGGGGCCACTAATTGCCGGCTCGTCGCCCAAGAAAAACCGCCGTCGGGATTGCGCGACACCGGCGTGAAATCAGCACGACACGAGGACGAGAAACCCCCGTAACATCGGGGACCCCAACTCGTCTGTGCGAGGGGTCGGCCGGGACGCGGACGTCGTTCGCCACAGCCGGCTAGCCGAGCCCGGCAAGGCGGGCGGCACCGACCAGACCGGCCTGTCCGCCTAGCTCGGCGGGCACAACGCGCAGGCCGGCCAAGAAGTCCAGCCCGAGGTAGTCGGCCAATGCCGCGCGCAGCGGGTCGAATAACAGGCGCCCGGCTTTGGCGACCCCTCCCCCGATGACAACCCGGTCGAGGTCGCACACCGCGCCCACCGAGGCGATCATGGCGGCCAGGCCACGGGTGCCCCGGCGAAAGGCCGCCAGCGCCACGGCATCTCCGGCGGCTGCCGCGGCCGCCAATTCCCGGGCGCCCGCTTCGGGCCGCGCCGACCAACCGTTGGCCCGAGCCCATCGAACCATCGACGGGCCAGCGGCGATCGTCTCGACACAGCCACGGCCACCGCAGGAACACCGCAGGCCATCCTGATCGACCACGACATGCCCCACGTGTCCCGCGTTGCCGGTGCGGCCCGGATACGGGACGCCGCCGAGCACCAGCCCCCCGCCGACACCGGTGGACACCACCATGCCCAACAGGAAACGTGCTCCCCGTCCCGCACCCAGCCAGTGCTCGCCGAGCGCCATGCAGACCCCATCGCCGCCCAGCCGCACCGGCACATCGGGCACCATGGCCGCAACCCGGTCTCGCAGCGGGAAGCCGCGCCAGGAGCCGATATTGATCGGGCTGACCGTCCCGCTATCCAGGTCGACCGGCCCGGCCGAGGCGATGCCCACCGCAGCCACCGTGGCGTCGGCCACCCGCAATGCCTCGACGATCGCCTCGGCGACCGCGGCCCAGACCTGCTCGGCCGCGCATCGCGCCGGGGTCGGCACCTGGGCGGTGTGCACCAGCGCGCCGTCGACGTCGGCCAGCCCGACGGCGACCTTGGTGCCGCCGATGTCCAGACAGAGGGTCAACATGAGCGCTCAGTGCCGGTGGGTGTTGTCGGGTTGGCGCGGATCGCCGGGATGCTCATAACCCGGGGCCAGTTGGACCAGCGCGGCACGGCGCCCGTCCAGCCACACCCGGAACGCGCGTCGGCGCGCGGCCCCCAACAGGTGCTCGGCGATCGCGTCGCGCACCCGCTCCAGCGGCGGGGCGGCCACCGGCGGGACATGCCAACCGTGCCGCCCCGGCACCGGAGCCGCAAACCGCAGCGGGTTGCGGGCGTGGTAGGCGGCCACCTCGTCGTCACCGACCCGGACGTCCGCCGTGACCTCGGCGAACAGCGCCCGCACCCGCGGATCGGCAAGCACCGCAGCGGCCACACTGCCGATCTCCAGGCGCGCGGTGACATCGGGCAGCAGTTCGGCCCCCGACGGCGCCGGATGCCCGGTGACGCCGCGCGCTGTGGCTTCGTCGGCAAGCACCCGCTCGGTCGCGATCAATTGCGCCAGCCAGCGCCGCAGCTGCCGCCCCTCGCTGGTGCCGCTGACCGGCAGTGCGGCCGCCCGCGGGCCGTTGCGCAGCCGCGCTTCGCGCGCGTCGACCTCACCGACGGCAATGGGTGCGCCCGCGACGGTCGCGACCAGGGAACCGGTCATGTCACCGTCACCCGTACCGCTGGGGAGTAGACCAGTCGGCCGGCGCAGCCGACCCGCACCAGCGCCCACCACTGTCCCGGGGCCAGCCAGCCCGGCGGGGCCACATCGAAGACGAGTTCGGCGCTGCCGCAGGCAGGCAGCACGGCCCCGGCCGCGGCCGGGGCCATCCACTCCCAGGTGCCCCAGGGGCTGATGAGGTGCGCCTCGAGCGTCAGGTCGGTTTGGGCGCGGCTGCCGACGGTCACCGCAAGCCGGGCCGAACTTCCGGCGGCCAGCTCCAGGTCGGCCGGTTCCTCGGCGAGATAGACGAGCTGGCTGAGATCGGTCCCGACGGCCACCACACAGACATCCTCGACCATCTGCCGCCACGCCGCCGGGACTTCCGGCTCGGTAATGCTCAACTGGGCGCGCACCGGATACAGCCCGGGTCCGGCGGTGGCCGGAATCCTCACCATGACGTTGGTCTCCACATACTCACCGGCGCCCAAGTCGAACGGCAACCGGCGGGGTGCGACCGACCAGCCATCTGGAAACCGCACCTCGATCAGGCCACACAGCGAGGAATCGGTGCAGTCGCTGGCGGTGGTCAAACGCAACGTCACCTGGCTTCCCGGCTCGGCCGTCACCTGCTCGGGGTGCAGGTAGGCGACGGCGGGTAGCCCGCCCAGTGGTGCGGGGCCCCGATTGTGCAGCCAATACCGCGCGTAGAGCGGTTGAGCCGCCTCGTGCTGCGGCGCAAGCGCGTCAGAACACGACAGCACCGCGGGCATCTCGAGCCGGGCCAGCGTGGTGGCGACATGAAAGCCATGCAGATTAACCCCTGGGGTAGCTCGCTGCGGATGCTCGAGCAGGTCAGCCATCCGAAGCTCGCTCAGCTCGCCCAATTCGCAGCGCAGCGTCACCGGCGCCGCCGCCCCGGTGGTTTCCACCAGGCGCAGCGTCACCGCGGCGGGGTCGACGGACCGGGCACTGCCGGCGGTCAGCGGGTTACCCGCCGCCTTGAGCGCGCCCAGCTGCACCGAGCCGGCCGGCTCGATCTCTAGCAGCGATCCGACCTGCGCCAGCTTGCCCGCGCGGTCGCGCGCAGTCACGGCCAGCAATGGTTGGGAGAACTCAGCGCTGCGGGCCGGGATGTCGGCGCGCCGCCAATCGCCGTCGGCGCAGACCAGGGCGTAGTCGAAATCGTGGGTCCAGTGTTGCAGCTGGAAGTTGGAGCCGTCGGGCGCGGTGCGGCGGGGCTCGTCGATCCAGACCCTGGACGGCCAGCCGGTGCAGGACCGCATCAGCGCGGTATGCAGGGTGCCCTCGGAGTCGACGGCAAAGCTGGGCATTCCGCGGTTGAACAACGCGATCGTGCGGGCCTCGAACGGTTCCATGTCTGCCGGCGCCTGCTGCCGGACGGAGATCTCGGCATCGGCCAGATCGTCGACCAGCGCGGCGATCGCCGCGGCGAGATCCGTGTCGTCGCGACCGTCGATCACCAGCACCGGCAGCGCACGTGGCGCGCGCAGGTCCGCCCCGGGCACCCAGACCGACGCCAACGAGGTCGCGGCCGGCACCCACACCCGGGCCCGCCCGCCGCTGGCCAACTGGCGCTCCAACTCGGCGGTGTAGCCCGGATCCGCGTCCGCCAGCACGGCCTTGGTGAACACGTTGCGCGCGGGCCCGCCCAGCGCGATCCGGACGTCGGGCAAATTGGAGTCCACGTCGAGGTTTCCGTAGCGCGGTTTGTCGGCGCCGCTGCAGGTGGCCGTCACACCGGCGCGCACCAGCGCGACCATCAGCTCGCGCGCCAGCGGGCCCGATGTCGCCTCCGAGGGGGACACCACCTCGGCCACCAATACCGCGCGCACCGCGTCGCTGCCGGCGCGGACCCACACCGCCGAGGACAATCCGAACCAGCCGTAGGCCGGGTTGTCCAATGTCCACAGGTGTTGGGCCGTGTCCACCGACCGAGCTCCCGATTCACCGACCGGGTGCAGCAGCGCGAAACCTCGCCCGACGACGGCATCGCCCACCTCGCTGACCGCCATCGCGCCCGGCACCGGGCAGGGCCACCGCAAGCGCACCAGCTGGTCGTTGCCGCTGAAGTCATCGATGGTGGTGCGACAGTCCACCCGGGCCACGCCCCGCCACAAGGTCAGGGTCTGGGTATAACGCAGCAGCGTGCCGATCCGGCCTCGCACCACCAGCCGCTGCCCAATCGGGCAGCGGTAGCCGCGCACTTCGGCGGCCGATTCCGACGAGCACACCACCGGCCCGTTGGGCAACAGATGCCACGGGCCCTCGCCCTGCGTCGGGTGCGATGGATATTCCTGGTAAACCGCAAGCTCGTTGCCCACCCGCCCGTCCGCGATGAGCTGGCGGTGGTCCCGCACCAGCGATTCCACGCCGCCACCGCGTTCGGGATCCACGCGCAGGCGGTAGTGCTCGTTGGCGATCTCGGTCCCGGTTACCGGTTCCCAGCCCGTAGCCGCGTCGGTCGGGATCAACTGGTAGGTCTTCCAGCCCAGCGAAGGGACATCGCTGGCCAGCCAGCTGACGGTCCGCCCGTCGGCATCGACGTGCGCCGGGGTGTGTGCACCGTCGGGTCCGCGCACCGCCACGCCGGCGCCCAACGGCCGCTGCAGCTCAATCGTGACGATGTCGGTGCGCCGCCGGGTCAACGGGTTCCACACCACGACCGCCTCCCCCGGGCCGGCCACCGCGCGCGAGAGCAGCTGCAGCGAGTTGTCCCGGACGGTGCGGCCGATCTCCCACGCGTCGCGCCATCCGGTGAGTAGATCCAGATAGACCTGGTCGGACTCGGAGCCGGTGATGGCGTCGTGATGTGCCCCGTAGGCCAGTTGCACCCACGCTTTGGCCAACGCCGCCTGCGGATACGGGGCACCGCAGAGGACCCCGGCGAACACGGCGAAGCGCTCGGCCTGCAGGACCGCGTTCTCGGCGGCCCGGTTGGCTTGTTTGGTGTCGATGTAGGACACGTCTTTGCCCGTATAGATCGGGTTCATGTCGCGCGTCTGCGGCGACGCGACCGCACCACGGTCGGCCAGTTCGGCACGCACCGCGGCAAAAAACTCCCTCGGCAGGCCGCAGACAAATCGCGGCCAGGTGTAGCGGGCGGCCCAGTCGCGGTGGATTTCGCTAACCCACTTGTTCGGCGGGGTGTAGTCGGTTCCGACCGGCAGCAGCACGTTACGGGTCAAGGCGACCCTTTTGAGCTCGTCGAAAAGCGCGTAGGTGGCCGCCGCGGCCTCAGCCAGCGAGCTCGACGAGTCCATCCACCAGCCCGCCGAATAGTGCGCCGGCATGTAGTGGGTGAGCAGGCCCCGACCCGATGGCGAAATCCACTCGAACTCGCTGCAAAACTGCATCCGTTCGACACCCTCGCCCCGGCCGCCCTGCGCGGGACCCCATTGGTGGTGCGGTCCACGCGCCCACGAGCTCGACGTCAAGCCGGCGTCGGCGGCCATCCCCGGGAACTGTGGGTCGTGGCCGAACACGTCGAGCTGCCATGCGGTGGCCGGGTCGGCGCCCAGCACGTCACGCTGAAAACCGATGCCGTGCACCAAATTACGAATGGTCGTCTCTGGGCTGGTGAGGTTTGTGTTGGGTTCGTTATAGGTTCCGCCCATCACTTCCACCCGGCCCTGCGCCAGAAACCGGCGCAGGTCGGCACGGTCCTGCGGATGGGTGTCCCAGTACGGCTTGAGGTAGTCGACTTCGGCCAGCACGAACTTGTAGTCGGGATCGCGGCGCGCCATCTCGAGATGGGCGTGTACCAGCTCGAACCCGTTGGTCTGACGGGCGCGCCCGGGCGGGTCTTCGTGCCACTGGCTGGTGTAGGCCCCCTGGGTGTTCCACCACACCGGGTCGTAGTGGAAGCGGCTGACCATGAACATCGTCCAGCCCGGCTCGGCCACGGTGAACGTGAATGTGAATGTGCAGGCTGCGCCGGCGGAACCCGCCCAGACCCGCGCATCCCGCCGTTGTCCCACGACGGGGTCCTTGAGCACAACCGGCACCTCGAGGATTTCGGCCCCCACCGCGGCGAGGGCCTGTCCGCTCAGGCCGGCACCGTCGACACGGATTGATGTCGGCTCGGTGCACTCGGCGATCCTCACCCGGACCAGCTGCAGTGGGGCATCCGGCGGGCCCACGAAAAGTTCGGTCGATTCCGCCGAAACCACCTGCATGACCGCACCCTACGGCGCCGTGGCGACTCGACAAAGCTATTGGGCAACCCTTTGGCGGCCCTTTGGCACAGCATGTCGACCATCGAATGCTGCCCGTGTTCGCTACGTTGATCAACCGTGGCGGATGTGAGCGACATCGATCCGTGCTACGCAACGATCGCTGAGCTTTCGCACGCGTTCGCGACTCGGGCGCTCTCTCCGGTGGAGGTCACCAGAGCGCACCTGCAACGCATCGACCGGCTCAATCCCGTGCTGCACCCATATATGACGGTGCTGGCCGACAGCGCACTCGATGAGGCGAGACAAGCCGAGGAACAGATCGCACGCGGTAACCACCGCGGCCGGCTGCATGGTGTTCCGATTGCCGTGAAGGATCTCTGTTTTACCCAGGGGATCCCAACCACCGCGGGCATGGCGATCCATCGGGATTTCAGACCCAGCTACGACGCAACGGTGGTTTCCCGTTTGCGGCGGGCCGGAGCGGTGCTGCTGGGGAAGCTGCATATGTGCGAGGCCGCCGGCGCCGAGTACCACCCGGATTTCCCGGCGGTGGTGAACCCGTGGAGCGCCGAACGCTGGGCCGGAGCGTCGTCCAGCGGCTCGGCCGTGGCCACCGTCACCGGGTTGTGCACGGCCAGCCTCGGCAGCGACACCGGCGGGTCGATTCGCACTCCGTGCACGATGACCGGAGCCACCGGCCTCAAGCCGACCTGGGGACGCGTCAGCGTCCACGGTGTGTTCGCGATGGCGCCGTCACTGGACACCATCGGACCGATGGCGCGAAACGCCGAGGACACCGGCCATGTGTTGCGGGCGATCGCCGGTGCCGACCCGCAGGATCCAACCGCCACCAGAGTTGGGGTACCCGAGTACGTGACGGGTTCACCCGAGATTCGCACCGTGCGGATCGGGTTCGATCCGGAGTACGCGCTCGGCGGGGTCGAGCCCGATGTGGCGCGGGTGGTCCGCACCGCGCTGCGCGTGCTGGCGGACCTCGGCGCGGACATTCGCGAGGTGTCGCTGCCGTCGACCGCGGCGCTGGCGGCCGGGTGGGGGGCTTATGTGGGAGCCCAAATCGCCGTCGTGCACGAGCGGACCTATCCGTCCCGATCCGCGGAGTACGGCCCATTCGCAAGCCAGCTCCTGGACGCCGGTCACGCGGTGTCCGGCATGGAGATCGCCCGCATCCAGCGCGAGCGAAACCTGTTCGCCGGGAGACTGGCGGCGCTGTTCGAGGATGTCGACTTGCTCGTCGCGCCCGTCTTGCCGCTGGCGAACCTGACCCTCGATCGGTTCAGGGAGTTGCTGTTCAATCCCGAGACTCTGCCGGACTTGCTGCGCTTCACCGGACCGTTCAACTTCTCCGGCAGCCCGACGATCACCCTGCCGGGCGGCTTCGATTCCCACGGCGGACCGATCGGTTTCCAATTCGTGGCTCGACACTTCGATGAACCGCTGCTGATCCGGGCCGGGCGAGCCTTTCAAAGCGCCACCGACTGGCATCTTCGCCACCCACCCGTGCAATGAGCCTCGTGCCGCCGCGACGCGGGCGTCGCGGCGGTAGGTAGAAATGAGGCGTGCGCACCAGCAGCGGCGTTGCGCGCCGCGAGACGACTACGGGCGACGTCGAACTGTTCTACGAAGAACTGGGCGACCCGAGCGGTCAGCCGGTGCTGCTCATCATGGGTTTGGGCGCCCAGCTGCCGATGTGGCCGGACGAATTCTGCGCCCGCCTGGTCGCGGCCGGCTACCGCGTCATCCGATTCGATCATCGCGACACCGGTCTGTCGGCCAAGATGCGCGGGATGCGCGCACCGGGCTCGGTCTACCGACGGATAGGGCGCTACCTGCTGGGCCGGCCCAGCCCGGTGCCCTACACCCTGCTCGACATGACCGAGGACGTTGCGGCCCTGCTGGACCACTTGTCCATCGCCCGGGCACACGTGGTGGGGGCGTCACTGGGCGGCATGATCGCCCAGATCCTGGCCGCCGATCAGCCCCAGCGAGTGGCGTCGTTGGGAATCATCATGTCGACCACCGGAAAGGCGTTCTCGGCGCCACCGGCGTGGCGGGTCATCAAGCTGGCGTTCGGCCAGCCCGGCCCGAACGCGTCTGCCGAAGAGAAGCTGGCATTCGAGGTGCGCAACGTCGCCGTGTTCAACGGGCCCAACTTTTTGCCGCCTCAAAGCGACCTGCGCCAGCGCGTGCGGCTACTCGCCGACCGCTGCAACTACCCGCCAGGCATGCTGCGCCAGTTTGATGCCGTGCTGGGCACCGGCAGCCTGCTCGGGTACAGCAAGGCGATCACTGCGCCGACGGTGGTGCTGCATGGTTCGGCAGACCCGATGGTGCGGCTGCGCAACGGGCGGGCGGTCGCCGCGGCGATCCCGGACGCACGCTTCGTCGTTGTCGACGGAATGGGCCATGATCTCCCCCAGCCGGTATGGCGCCCAATATTGTAAACCCTTACCGAAAACTTCTCGCGAGCCGCGCCGCCGCACGTGTAATCATTGCGAAATTCCGGCCTGATTTTCGCAATGGAGGCACGCTCGGCGAGCATTACCCAGCGCGTGAATGGGCTCACAACAATTGTGACTTGACACTGTCGATTTGGCACACTGCTCAAATGACTACTACCAAACACCGCGAGGTGGCCAAGCTGGACCGGGTGCCGTTGCCGGTCGAAGCGGCCCGGGTAGCCGTCACTGGTTGGCAGGTCACCCGCACCGCGGCTCGCTTCGTCACGAAGCTGCCGGGCAAAGGATTCGCCTCGTCCTGGCAGCAGAAGATCATCAAGGAGATCCCGCAGACGTTCGCCGACCTGGGCCCGACCTACGTCAAGTTCGGTCAGATCATCGCGTCCAGCCCGGGAGCGTTCGGCGAGTCACTGTCGCGGGAATTCCGCGGACTGCTGGACCGGGTGCCGCCGGCCGACACCGACCAGGTGCACAAGCTGTTCGTCGAGGAGCTCGGCGCCGAACCGGCCGAACTGTTCGCCGCTTTCGAAGAAGAGCCCTTCGCATCGGCCTCCATCGCGCAGGTCCACTACGCGACGCTCAAGACCGGCGAGGAGGTGGTGGTCAAGATCCAGCGCCCGGGCATCCGCCGCCGGGTGGCCGCCGATCTGCAAATCCTGCAGCGCTTTGCTCAGGCCGTCGAACTGGCGAAATTGGGCCGTCGACTCTCGGCTCAAGACGTTGTCGCCGACTTCTCCGACAACCTCGCCGAGGAGCTGGATTTTCGTCTCGAGGCGCAGTCGATGGATGCCTGGGTCGCACACCTGCACGCGTCCCCGCTGGGCCGCAACATCCGGGTGCCACAGGTGCACTGGAACTTCACCAGCGAACGGGTGCTGACGATGGAGCGGGTGCACGGCGTCCGCATCGACAATGTCGCCGCCATCCGCAAGGCCGGCTTCGACGGCACCGAGCTGGTCAAAGCGCTGCTGTTCAGCGTGTTCGAGGGCGGGCTGCGGCACGGGCTGTTCCACGGCGACCTGCACGCGGGCAACCTCTACGTGGACGAGGAAGGCCGCATCGTCTTCTTCGATTTCGGCATCATGGGCCGCATCGATCCGCGCACCCGATGGCTGCTGCGTGAGCTGGTGTACGCGCTGCTGGTGAAGAAGGACCACGCCGCGGCCGGCAAGATCGTGGTGCTGATGGGCGCCGTCGGGACGATGAAGCCCGAGGCGCAGGCCGCCAAGGACCTGGAGAAATTCGCCACGCCGCTGACGATGCAGTCGCTGGGCGACATGTCCTACGCCGACATCGGTCGTCAGCTCTCGGCGCTGGCCGACGCCTACGACGTCAAGCTGCCTCGCGAGCTGGTGCTGATCGGCAAACAGTTCCTCTACGTCGAGCGGTACATGAAGCTGCTGGCTCCGAAGTGGCAGATGATGTCCGATCCGCAGCTGACCGGTTACTTCGCCAATTTCATGGTCGAGGTGAGCCGCGAGCATCAGGGCGACTCCAGCGACGCCAGCGGCGATGCCAGCGACGTCGAGGCGTAGCGAATCGCGATGGAAATCCGCACCGGCTATGCCCAATCAGGGGTCGGATCGGGGGCCACGTCCGAGCGGCAGCCCGCCGGTGATCTGAAGCTATACTACGAGGACATGGGCGACATCAACGCCCCGCCCGTCCTGCTGATCATGGGCCTCGGCGCCCAGCTGTTGCTGTGGCGCACCGGGTTTTGCCAGAAGCTGGTCGACCAGGGCCTGCGTGTCATCCGCTACGACAACCGCGATGTCGGCCTGTCCACCAAGATGGAGCAGCCCAGCGCCAGGCAACCCCTGATGCCGCAGTTGATCCGCTCCTGGCTGGGCCGGCGCAGCCAAACGCCATACACGCTGGAAGACACGGCCGACGATGCGGCGGCGCTACTGGACCACCTCGATATCGAGCGGGCCCACATTGTCGGGGCCTCGATGGGCGGCATGATCGCCCAGATCTTCGCCGCACGCTTTGCCGAGCGGACCAACTCGCTGGCGGTCATCTTCTCCAGCAACAATCGCCCGTTTCTGCCGCCGCCGGCACCCCGGGCCTTGCTCGCGGTGCTCAACGGCCCGCCCCCGGGCTCGCCGCGCGAAGTGATCATCGACAACGTCGTGCGGGTCACCAGGATCACCGGCAGTCCGGGTTACCAACCGACCGAGGAGTGGATTCGCGCTGACGCCGCGGAGAACTACGACCGCAGCTACTACCCGTGGGGCATCCGCCGACAGTTCAGCGCGGTCCTGGGCAGTGGCAGCCTGTTGGGCTACAACCGCCGGACCGTGGCACCCACCGTGGTGATCCACGGACGCGCCGACAAGCTGATGCGCCCCTTCGGCGGGCGGGCCGTCGCCAAAGCCATCAACGGCGCCCGGATGGTGGAATTCGACGGGATGGGCCATGACCTGCCACGGCAACTCTGGGACCAGGTGATCGGCGTCCTCACGGGCAACTTCGAGCAGGCCGAATAGCCCGTAATAGGGCGCCCGGTATCTGATACGGCTTTCTCACGACCAGTTTCGGTGATTGCCGCCGAGCGGTACCGTTGGCGCAGGAGGTTGCGCCAAATGGCCGAACTGAAACCGTATTTTGAAGACTCCCAAGCAACATACGACATTTCAGACGAATTCTTCGGCCTGTTCTTGGACCCCACCTGGGTATATACCTGCGCCTACTTCGAGCGCGACGACATGACCCTCGAAGAAGCTCAATTGGCGAAGCTCGATTTGGCGTTGGACAAGCTGCACCTCGAGCCCGGGATGACCCTGCTCGACGTCGGCTGCGGCTGGGGCGGTGCGCTGGTCCGGGCGGTCGAGAAATATGACGTCAACGTCATCGGTCTGACCCTCAGCCGCAACCACTGCCAGCGCAGCCAGGACCGGCTGGCCGCGCTCGGCACCAAGCGGCGGGCCGAGGCGCGGCTGCAGGGCTGGGAAGAGTTCGACGAGCAGGTGGACCGGATCGTCTCATTCGAGGCGTTCGATGCCTTCCGCAAAGAACGCTATGGCGCATTTTTCCAGCGCTCCTACGACATCCTCCCTGCTGGCGGCAGCCTGTTGTTGCACAGCCTGTTCACCTACGACCGCAGGTGGCTACACGAACAGGGCATAGCCCTGACCATGAGCGATCTGCGGTTCCTCAAGTTCCTGCGGGAGTCGATTTTCCCGGGCGGCGAGGTGCCGTCCGAATCCGACATCGTCGACAATGCCCAGGCCGCCGGTTTCGCCGTCGAACAGATCCAACTCATACAGCAGCACTACGCGCACACCCTGGACATCTGGGCCGCCAATCTGGCGGCCGCCCGGGATCGGGCCATCACCGTGCAGTCCGAACAGGTCTATGACAACTTCATGCACTACCTCACCGGATGCGCCGAGCGATTCCGCCGAGGCCTGGTCAACGTGGGCCAGTTCACCCTCACCAAATAGCGGCGAAGGAGGCGCTCACCACACTGGTTCGCGGTTTCGTGTGTCACCCCCGAATCGGATAACATCCCCCCAGAACGCTAGGGGGACGTTCCGGTGCCAATGCGCGCACCGCAGGGTCGGTTTCGGCCCGGAAAGGCATCAGGGTCATGGCCAAAGAGCTAAAGCCGCATTTCGACGACGTACAGGCGCATTACGACCTATCCGACGATTTCTTCCGGCTTTTTCTGGACCCCACCCAGACCTACAGCTGCGCCTACTTCGAGCGCGATGACATGACGCTGGAAGAGGCGCAGATCGCCAAGATCGACCTGGCGCTGGGCAAGCTGGGCTTGGAGCCCGGCATGACACTGCTCGACGTCGGCTGCGGCTGGGGCGCCACCATGCGCCGCGCGATCGAGAAATACGACGTCAACGTCGTCGGCCTCACCCTGTCCAAGAACCAGGCCGCCCACGTGCAGAAATCGTTCGACCAGCTGGACACCGCACGCACCCGGCGGGTGCTGCTGGAGGGCTGGGAGCAGTTCGATGAGCCCGTCGACCGTATCGTCTCGATCGGCGCGTTCGAGCACTTCGGTCACGACCGTTACGGCGACTTCTTCACCCTGGCCCACAACATCTTGCCCAGCGACGGGGTGATGCTGCTGCACACGATCACGGGGCTGACCTTCCAGCAAGCCACCGACCGCAGCATGCCGTTGACGTTCGAGATAGCCCGGTTCATCAAGTTCATCGTGACCGAGATCTTCCCGGGCGGGCGGTTGCCGTCGATCGAGAAGGTGGCCGACCATTCGTCGAAGGCGGGCTTCACGCTGACGCGCCGCCAGTCGCTGCAGCCGCACTACGCCAGGACCCTGGACCTGTGGGCCCAAGCCCTGCAAGCCCGCCGGGACGAGGCCATCGAGGTTCAGTCCGAAGAAGTCTATGAGCGCTACATGAAATACCTGACCGGCTGCGCCGACGGCTTCCGCGTCGGTTACATCGACGTCAACCAGTTCACCCTGGAGAAGTCGTGATATCGCGGCGGTCCGATTCGGATCGACGCGGACCAGCGGGAACGCCGTCAAATGCATAGGAAACGCTTCGCCGCGTGTAGGGTGCCGATGAATGGTCACCTCGTGAGGGTGTCGGTCCCGATCGGGAGGGCAAATGTCCGGTAAAGCAGTAGCCGCTTCGCGCAAGCGGTCCAATCTCGACGATGTTCAGGCTCATTACGACCTGTCCAACGAGTTTTTTGCGCTGTTCGTGGACCCGACCAGGACCTACAGCTGCGCCTACTTCCCGCGCGAGGACATGACCTTGCAGGAAGCGCAGATCGCCAAGATCGATCTGACGCTGGACAAGCTGGGACTGACACCCGGGATGACGTTGCTCGACATCGGTTGCGGCTGGGGTTCGGTGCTCAAGCGGGCCGTCGAGAAGTACGACGTCAACGTCGTCGGGCTGACCCTGTCCAAGAACCAGCACGCGTACTGCCAGCAGGTACTCGACGAGGTCGACACCAATCGCTCCCACCGGGTCCTGCTGCGCGACTGGGCGGAATTCGATGAGCCGGTTGACCGTATCGTCACCATCGAAGCGTTGGAGCACTTCGGCTTTCACCGTTACGACGACTTCTTCAAGTTCACCTACGAGGCCCTGCCCGCCGACGGTGTGATGCTGCTGCACGCGATCACCGGGTTGCACCCCAAGCAGGTCATGGAGCGCGGCATCCCGTTGACCATGGAGATGGCCAAGTTCATCCGGTTCATCGTGACCGACATCTTCCCGGGTGGGCGGTTGCCGATGATCGAGACCGTCGAAGAGCACGCGGACAAGGTGGGGTTCAAGGTGGCCCGGCGGCAGTCGCTGCAACTCGACTTCGCCAAGACACTGGACTTCTGGGCCGAGGCCTTGGAGGAGCGCAGGGACGAAGCGATCAAGATCCAGTCAGAAGAGGTCTACGAGGGGTACATGAAGTACCTGACCGGCTGCGCCCGCGCATTCCGGATCGGCTACATCGACTGCAATCAGTTCACTCTGGCCAAGTAGACTTTCCTGCCACAGTAAGGGGTACGGGCGCGGGCTAACCTTCCGCGCCGCCAGTTAATGCGAGAATCCCGTACGGGCGCATAGTCAGGGCGAGGCTTCGCGGGTGCGTCGGAGCTGCGAACATCAGGAGAACAGGACGACAATGGCTGAAATTCCGCCGACACCAACGAAGATGCGGACGCGCTCGGAAGACATCCAGGCGCACTACGACGTCTCCGACGATTTCTTCGCCCTGTTCCAGGACCCCACCCGGATCTACAGCTGCGCGTACTTCGAGCCGCCGGAGCTCACCCTCGAAGAAGCCCAGTACGCCAAGATCGACCTCAACCTTGACAAGCTGGACCTCAAGCCGGGCATGACCCTGCTGGACATCGGCTGCGGCTGGGGCACCACCATGAAGCGCGCGGTCGAGCGGTTCGATGTCAACGTGATCGGCCTGACGTTGTCCAAGAATCAGCACGCCCGCTGCGAGAGTGTGCTGGGCGAGATCGACACCAACCGCTCACGGCAGGTGCGGCTGCACGGCTGGGAAGACTTCAACGAGCCAGTCGACCGGATCGTCTCGATCGAGGCCTTCGAGCACTTCGGGCACGAGAACTACGACGACTTCTTCAAACGATGCTTCGACATCATGCCCGAGGACGGCCGGATGACCGTCCAGAGCAGCGTCAGCTACCACCCCTTCGAAATGGCCGCCCGCGGCAAGAAGCTGACCTTCGAGACGGCGCGCTTCATCAAGTTCATCGTGACCGAGATCTTCCCGGGCGGGCGGTTGCCGTCGACGGGGATGATGGTCGAACACGGCGAGAAGGCTGGTTTCGTCGTCCCCGAGCCGCTTTCGCTGCGCCCCCACTACATCAAGACGCTGCGGATCTGGGGCGACAACCTCGAGGCCAACAAGGAAAAGGCCATCGAGGTCACCTCCGAAGAGGTTTACAACCGCTACATCAAGTATCTGCGCGGCTGCGAACACTACTTCACCGACGAGATGCTGGACTGCAGCCTGGTGACCTACCTCAAACCAGGTGCGGTTAGCGCCTGATTTCCGCGTATCCGGGCGCGGGTGTCGGATTGCCGCCACCTTGTTCGGCAAAAGGGTAGAGAGTGAGACAACGGGTTTCGCTCGCTATCCGGAGGTGACCGCAAATGCACTACTTCGCCTTGTTGATCAGCAAGGAGCGCGACCGCACACCCAGCGAGGGGGGCAGCCGAGATGGCGGCCTACGAAGCGTTCCATGCCCAGGCCGCCTCGGCGATCCGCGGCGGCGACGCGCTACTATCCGCCGCTGACGCCGCGCAGATCACCGGGGGCCCGAATGCGCCGGTCATTACCGACGGCCCGTTCGCCGAAGGCGCCGAGGTCGCGGGCGGATACTACGTATTCGAAACCGAGAACCTCGATGAGGTACTCGAACTGGCCCGTGCTATTCCGGCCGCCAAGTACGGTGCGGTTGAGGTGTGGCCGATGGCCGGGCCGGGTCTGCCCACACAGCCACTGCAGGGCAGCAATTGGATTGCGCTGTTGCTCGAGCCGCCCGAGCGAGCGGTCGCGCCCGGCACCCCGGAGTGGGAGGCAATGGCCGCACAGCACCAGCAGTTCGGCGCGGCGGCCAGCGAGCACATCAAGGCCGGCGCCGGCCTGCATCCGCCGTCCACGGCCACCACGGTGCGGGTGCGCGATGGCCAGGTTCTCATCACCGACGGCCCGTATGTCGAAGGCGCCGAGGTCGCCAATGGCTACTACGTGCTCAGCGCCGCAGACCGGGACGAGGCCGTCAAGTTGGCATCGATGATCCCCGCCTCGACCGTGCTGGTGCGAGGGCTGGCCGGCGTTTCGGGCCTCTAGCCTCAGACGTCACCAATGGCCAACCTGGACGGCGTCTTCCGCCGGGAGTGGGGATCTGCCGTCGCCGCGCTGGCGCGGTGGTCCGGCGACCTCACCATCGCCGAGGACGCCGCCCAGGAAGCCTGTGCCGAGGCGCTGCGCGCCTGGCCCCGGGACGGCCTACCCGACAGTCCCGGCGGCTGGCTGGTCACGGTGGCGCGCAACCGCGCGCGAGACCGGCTCAGACGCGAATCCGCTCGTCCCGCGAAAGAATTGGCCTACGTCGTGAACGACATCGGTGCTATCCGGGCGCGAACCGAACACAGCGACCCACATCCGGTTCGCGACGATGAGCTGCGCATGATGTTCACCTGCGCGCACCCGGCACTGGACCGCCAATCGCAACTGGCACTGACGCTGCGGTTGGTGTCCGGGTTGACCGTCACCGAGATCGCCCGGGCACTATTGCAGACCGATGCGGCCATCGGCCAGCGCATCACCCGCGCCAAGAACAAGATCCGCCATGCCAACATCCCGCTGCGGGTGCCGCCCGCGGAACTGTTGCCCGAACGCACGCCTCACGTACTGGGCTGCATCTACTCGGTGTTCACCGAGGGGTATTGGGCGACGGGAGGCCCGTCGGCGATTCGCGACGAGCTCTGCGATGAGGGGGGCCGGCTGGCGCAAGAGCTGTGCGCGCTGATGCCGCAGGAGCCGGAGACGCATGCCCTGGCGGCGCTGGTGTTGCTGCATGATTCACGACGGGCGAAGCGGGTGGACGAGGCCGGGGCCCTGGTGCCCCTCGACGAGCAAGACCAGTCCCGATGGGATCACGGCCGCATCGCCCGTGGGCTGGACCGGCTGCGGCGGGCCAGCGGATCCAGGGGCCCCTATCCACCGCAAGCGGTGATCGCCGCATTGCATGCGACCGCGCCGTCCTGGGAGCACACCGACTGGACCACCATCTGCGCGGCATATGACCGGCTGTTGCAGCTGACGGACTCGCCGGTGGTGGTAGCCAACCGCGCGCTGGCGGTGGGTTTCCGCGATGGTCCCGACGCCGGCCTGGCCGCACTGGAAGAAGTGGCCCACGACCCGCGGCTGAGCCACTCGAACCTGGTTGCGTCGGCGCGGGCCGACCTGTTGCGACGCGCCGGACGAGGCGCCGACGCGCTCCGGTGGTATCGAGTTGCGCTGGACTCCAACGGCTCCGAACCGAGCCGCGGGTTCCTGCAACGGCGCATCGCCGAATGCCAGGGGTAGACCTACCCGCCGAGCAGACACATAATCGCATCGCCTCGGCGATTTGGGTGCGATTTTGTGTCTGCTCGCGAGGGGGTCGCGAGGGGTTAGGCCTCGGTGAAGTTCCGGGTGACCGACGGGTCGACCGGGATGCCCGGCCCCGTGGTCGTCGACACGGTGATCTTCTTGAGGTAGCGGCCCTTGGACGCCGACGGCTTGAGCCGCAGCACCTCATCGATAGCGGCGCCATAGTTCTCCGCCAGCTTGTTCTCTTCGAAGGACGCCTTGCCGATGACGAAGTGCAGGTTGGCCTGCTTGTCCACCCGGAAGTTGATCTTGCCGCCCTTGATGTCGGCGACGGCCTTGGCGACGTCGGGAGTGACGGTGCCGGTCTTGGGGTTGGGCATCAGACCGCGCGGGCCCAGCACGCGGGCAATGCGCCCAACTTTCGCCATCTGGTCAGGCGTCGCGATCGCGGCGTCGAAGTCCAGGAAGCCGCCCTGGATCTTCTCGATCAGGTCGTCGCTGCCGACGATGTCGGCTCCGGCGGCGACGGCAGCGTCAGCCTTCTCACCCACTGCGAACACCGCGACACGGGCCGTCTTACCGGTGCCGTGCGGCAGGTTGACGGTGCCACGCACCATCTGGTCGGCCTTACGCGGGTCGACACCAAGCCGGATGGCCACCTCGACGGTCGCATCCTGCTTGGTCGATGAGGTCTCCTTGGCCAGCTTGGCGGCCTGCAGGGGGGTGTAGAGGTTGCTGCGGTCCACCTTCTCGGCCGCGGCGCGGTATGCCTTGCTGTTCTTGCTCATGTGTTATCCAATCCGATGTTGGGTCGTGGTTATCAAGCAGGCCGAAGCTGGCCCTCCCACGGGTCTTGATTTGTCGGTGCTGCAAACCTATTCGACGGTGATGCCCATCGACCGGGCGGTGCCGGCGATGATCTTGGCAGCGGCGTCGATGTCGTTGGCGTTGAGGTCCGTCTTCTTGGTCTCGGCGATTTCGCGAACCTGATCCCAGGTGACCTTGGCGACCTTGGTCTTGTGCGGCTCCGCGGAGCCCTTGGCCACGCCCGCGGCCTTGAGCAGCAGCTTGGCGGCCGGCGGCGTCTTCAGCGCGAACGTGAAGCTACGGTCCTCATAGACCGTGATCTCCACCGGAATAACGGTGCCACGCTGGCTTTCCGTCGCGGCGTTGTACGCCTTGCAGAACTCCATGATGTTGACGCCGTGCTGGCCCAACGCGGGGCCGACTGGCGGTGTCGGGTTGGCCTGCCCAGCTACGATCTGCAGCTTGATCAGACCGGCGACTTTCTTCTTCGGGGCCATGACGTCTCGATTGTTCCTTCCCTGATTAAAGACCTGGTTTGCCCAGTTAGATCTTGGAGACCTGGTTAAAGGTCAATTCCACCGGTGTTTCCCGGCCGAAGATGGAGACCAGCACCTTGAGCTTCTGCTGCTCCGCGTTGACCTCGTTGATTGTCGCCGGCAGGGTGGCAAACGGTCCGTCCATGACGGTGACCGATTCGCCGACTTCGTAGTCGACCTCGAGCACCGGGCGTTCCAAGCCGCCCGCTTCGGCGACGGCGGCGGTGCGGGCGGCCTTGGCGGTCTTCTTCGCGGCACCCCGCGGCAAGAGGAACTTCACCACGTCGTCAAGGGTGAGCGCCGACGGACGCGAGGTCGCACCGACGAACCCGGTGACTCCGGGCGTGTTGCGTACCGCGGCCCAGGAATCATCGGTCAGGTCCATCCGCACCAGGATGTAGCCGGGCAGCACCTTGCGGTTGACCTGCTTGCGCTGGCCGTTCTTGATCTCGGTCACCTCTTCGGTGGGCACTTCCACCTGGAAGATGTAGTCGCCGACGTCAAGGTTCTGCACACGGGTTTCGAGGTTGGCTTTGACCTTGTTCTCGTAGCCCGCGTAGGAGTGCACGACGTACCACTCGCCGGGCTTACTGCGCAGCTCCGCTTTGAGCGCAACGGCCGGGTCGACCTCTTCAGCCGGGACCTCTACGTCCGCAGGGATACCGGGCTCTTGCAGGTCGACCGCCTCACCCGCGGACGTGTCACCGTCGAAGGTAGTCACGGTCTTCAGTCCTCTCTATCACTTCGAAGTCTCAGCCGAACACCAACAGCATGAGCTTGCTCAAGCCCAAATCGGCGCTGCCGACCAGCGCCACCATGAAGGCCAGAAACACCAGCACCACTGACGTGTAGGTGAGCATCTGCTTGCGGTTGGGCCAGATCACCTTCCGCATCTCGGCTACAACCTGCTTCAGGTAGTTGTAGACGAATACGAACGGGCTGGCGGCCCGCGCCGCCGGCTTGCTGGCCGTCTTCGGCTTCTTGTCCTTGGCAGCCTTCGACGTTTCCTTTTTGGCGCCTTCCTCGGACGCCTGGGGCTCGGTCGATGACTGCTCGTCGTCGGCGTCTTCGGCTGCCGTCGCGCGCTGCCTGGACCGCTTGCCGGTCGGGCGTTGGGGACGCGCCGCCGATTTGGCTACCAGGGCAGTCCGGCCACCGCTGGCGCGGTCGTCCTCAGTTGCGCCGCCGTCACTCGTGGCGTCGTTGGCAGCGTCGCCCTCGTCGCTCACCGCGTGCTCCTTTGTTCGCTAACTGTCCCGCTGGCCGTCCCGCCGGCACCGGGGGACCCTCCCAGTGTCCAGCATGGCACGTTACCTATGGTCCGTCTCCTCCTCAGGCCATCGGGACCTGCATCGTCGTCGGACGTCTTGCCTTCAGCAGGGGCGACAGGACTTGAACCTGCAACCTGCGGTTTTGGAGACCGCTGCTCTGCCAGTTGAGCTACGCCCCTTCGCGGTTGGCGAGCCAACCAGCTTGTGCTCGGGGCTTACATGACACGCGCGCCCTCCGGTCGGTGATCGCGAACCGACGGACAGCGCGCTGATGTTGGGAAAACCCCGAGGTCCCAGTGTACATCGGCACAGGAGTCAGATACTAATTACGCGGTTCTGATGACCTGCCCGGTCTCTTTGTCCCATTTGAGCTTGGCGGAGCCGTCACCCTGCTGGCCCATCAAGGTGGTGTAGGCCTCCAGCACAACCTCCCCGTCGTCGTTGTGACAGACGTTCTTGGTGACAACGATGTCGGCACCGAAACGCTCATCCACCGAGTGCACTTCCATCCGGGCCCATAGCTTGTCCCCGGCCAACACCGGCTTGTAGAACACGAAGCGCTGGTCGACCTGGACGATCTGCATGGTCTCCATGCCGACGTCAACGTTGCGGAAGAAATCGGACTGAACCAGCTTGGCCAGGATCGACACAAAGGTCATCGGCGCGACGATGCCGCCATAGCCCAGTTTGGCGGCCGCATCCTCCTCGTAGCAGGCGGCATCGTCGCACTGGACCGACCGCGCGAACCCGCGAACCTGCTCGCGACCGACCACAAAGCAGTCTGGATATTTCCAGCTCATCCCGCGGATATCGGTCTTGAGAGCCATAGCTGCCCTCCTAAGCTAACTTGGCCGAAGCGATCGCCCGACCGAAGATTTTCTTGCCACCGGTGGCGGCCGTCAGCGCGATAGTCACCGACTTGCTGTCCGGATCCACCGACTTGACCCGGCCGTTGAAAACGAGTTCAGCGCCCTTGCCGTCGTTAGGCACCGGCACCACCGCCGTGAAACGCACGTTGTATTCGGTCACCGCGCCCGGGTCACCGACCCAGGACGTGACATAACCGCCGCCGATACCCATCGTCAGCATGCCGTGGGCGATCGCGGTGTCCAACCCGACCAACTTGGCGATCTCGTCGTCCCAGTGAATCGGGTTCAGGTCGCCCGAAACACCGGCGTAGTTCACCAGATCCTGGCGGGTCAGCGGGTAGGTCCGTTCGGGGAGCTGGTCTCCGACGTTGACCGAACTGAACTCACGCAGTGCCATCAGAAAATCCTTCTCCCCCGTCCTCGCCTACCCGACCCGCCAGGGTCGTCAAGGTCTCTTGGACGATCTCGCCTGCTTCGTTGGTGACAATGTTCCTGGTCACGATGATCTGCGTGTCGTGCGCCTCACGTACCGAATCCACATGGACATCGCAATGGAGGATGTCGCCCGCGACGATCGGCTTGGAGAATTTCAGGACCTGGTCCACCTGGACGATCTGCTGATCGCTGACCCCGATATTCGCGTGCTTGAAAAAGGCAGACTGGGCCTTGTACCCAAACACGCTGATGAACGTCAACGGAGCCAACAAACCCTTGTGTCCGAGGTCCGCGGCCGCCCCTTCCTCAAAGAACGACGCGTCGTCGTTCAGGACAGCCACGGCATACTCGCGGATTTTTTCCCGCTCCACCACATAATGATCGGGATACCGGAAATGCATCCCGACGATGTCTTCGGTCAAGGCCACGGTTCTAAAACCTACCTAATCACCGCAAACGACTCGTCGAGCACGGTCGGTTAACGCGTTTCGCGGTGAGCCTGGTGCGAACCGCAGTTGCGGCAGAACTTCTTCAGTTCCAGCCGGTCCGGGTCGTTACGACGGTTCTTCTTGGTGATGTAGTTGCGGTGCTTGCACACCTCGCATGCCAAGGTGATCTTCGGCCGGACATCGGTACTTGAAGCCATGGCGCTTTCTCTCTCAAATCTCTGTCAAAAATCTCGTTGTTGTGTTGTAGCGATGGCCGGACTCGAACCGGCGACCTAACGATTATGAGTCGTTCGCTCTAACCGACTGAGCTACATCGCCTCTGACCCAACCCGACTTGGGTCGGGGCCGCCCGCCTGCTCGGCGTCCGCCGAGCCCCCTAACGGAATCGAACCGTTGACCTTTTCCTTACCATGGAAACGCTCTACCGACTGAGCTAAGGGGGCCGTGCACCCGCGGCGACCGGTCGTGCCACGGGCAAAAAAGAGGGTACAACCTGCCCCGTGGCCTAACCAAACCACGAGCAAGATCGCGTGCGTCGCCCACCGATCTTCCCATCACCGCCGGAGGGTCGCGCACCACTGGGATCAGCCGCTACGACCGCCTTTGTGCGGATCCCAGACGCTGAGATCGCTGAACTCGTCGTACTCGTCGTCGCCACCACCGTTCTCGCCGGCCTCGGCGAGAAGGGTTCGTAGTGCGAGGTGGACGACCTCTCGCGGACCCGCCAGACGGTAGCGACGGATCGCTTCTTGGACCAGATCGTCGTCAATCTCGATCTCGACCTTCTTCAGCATGGGCCAACAATACCCACAGGGATGCCATGAGGAGCGACCAGGAGAACCCAGAGATCCCGCAGAAGTCACTGCGTCCGCCCCACCGGAATTGGACCTGTAACCGCGCGGATCTAGGCTGAAGGCGTGTCAGATTCGGATCGGTTGTACTTCCGGCAGCTGCTTTCCGGCCGCGACTTCGCCGTCAACGACATGATCGCCGCGCAAATGCGCAACTTCGCCTACCTGATCGGCGACCGCGAGACCGGGGACTGCGTCGTGGTCGACCCCGCCTACGCCGCCGGAGATCTCGTCAACGCGCTGGAAGCCGATGACATGCATTTATCCGGGGTTTTGGTGACCCACCATCATCCCGACCACGTCGGCGGCTCAATGATGGGTTTCGAGCTCAAGGGACTGGCCGAGCTGCTGGAGCGGGTTAGCGTGCCGGTGCACGTGAACACCCATGAAGCGGTGTGGGTTTCGCGCGTCACCGGCATCCCGATGAGCGACCTGACCACCCACGAGCACCGCGACAAGGTCAGCGTCGGCGATATCAAAATTGAGCTCCTGCACACGCCGGGCCACACCCCGGGCAGTCAGTGTTTCTTGCTCGATGGACGGTTGGTGGCCGGCGACACGCTATTCCTGGAAGGCTGTGGACGGACCGATTTTCCGGGCGGCGACTCCGATGAGATATTCCGCAGCCTGCAACAGCTTGCCGCGCTTCCGGGCGATCCGACGGTGTTCCCCGGGCATTGGTATTCGGCGGAACCGAGCGCGTCGCTGTCGGAGGTCAAGCGTTCCAATTTCGTCTACCGCGCCGCCGATCTGGCCCAGTGGCGCATGCTGATGGGTGGCTGACGGGCCCGCTCGCGTCCGGTTGCCGGGTACCCGCGAGGCGGCCATCGCTCACGTCGCCGCCGATTACACCCACGACAATGCGTGGGACGGCCGTCTACGATCAGGTCAGTTGGAGTTCGCCGCGTAATCGCTGCGGTGGTACAAGCGAAAGGTGCAGTCCATGGGGTGGGGGCAAAGCAATAGCTGGCAAGTGATGGCTGGGAAAGCCGGGACGGCCGGGTTAGGCAACGTCGAGTCCAGCACCTGGTTGGCCATTGCCGCCTGGGCAGCGCTGGCGGTTGTCGCCGTGGCGCTGATCGTGATGTATCGCCAGATCCAGCGCAACCAGCAGCTGACCTCCGAGCAGGCCAGACCCTACGTATCGATGCTGATGGGGCCGCACATCACGGACTGGCATGTGATCGAGCTGGTGGTCAGGAACTTCGGCCGCACCGCCGCCTACAACGTTCAGTTCTCCTTTCCCCGTCCTCCCACAGTGGCCGAATACGAGAATGCGTCCGACGGCTACGCCGATGTCGTGGAACTGCAGTTGCCCCGCGAGTTGCCGACGCTGGCACCCGGTCAGGAATGGCGGATGGTGTGGGACTCCGCGCTGGACCGCGCCGAAATCGGTCAGGGGGTTGAATCCCGCTTCGAGGGGACCGTGACCTACTACGACCGTCCCGACCAGCCGCGCGGGTGGCGATTCTGGCATCGGCCGCGGCGCCAACTGCAAACGCAGGTGGTGCTCGACTGGGAGGCGCTGCCGCCCGTCCAGCGGATCGAGCTGATGACCACCCACGATCTGGCAAAGCGGGAGAAGCAGAAGCTGGAGCTGCTGCGCAGCGTGCTGACCTATTTCCACTACGCCAGCAAGGAGACGCGCCCCGACGTCTTCCGCAGCGAGATCGAGCGGATCAATCGCGCCGTGGCGGAAACCCAGGACCGGTGGCGCACCCGGCAGGTCGACCAGCCCACCGACGTCAGCCTGCGCTGGGGCGATGTCGAAAACGAGCTGGGCAAACACCGCAACCAACAGGTCTGACGGTCCACAACATCCGGTCGCGCGGCACGCCGCCATGGTGATCTGATTCAATCGACGGGCTGCCGTATCGAAGGAGTAACCATGAGCGGGCCGGTCACCTACACCCACGACGACGCCATCGGCGTCATCCGAATGGATGACGGCAAAGTCAACGTGCTGGGCCCGACCATGCAGCAGGCACTCAACGAAGCGATTGACGCCGCCGACCGCGACAACGTCGGTGCGCTGGTGATCGCGGGCAACCATCGAGTGTTCAGCGGCGGCTTCGACCTCAAGGTGCTGACTTCGGGCGAGGCAAAGCCCGCGATCGACATGCTCCGCGGCGGATTCGAGCTGTCCTACCGGCTGTTGTCCTACCCCAAGCCGGTGGCGATCGCCTGCACCGGCCACGCGATCGCGATGGGCGCATTCCTGTTGTGCTCCGGCGACCACCGGGTGGCCGCCCACGCCTACAACATCCAGGCCAACGAGGTCGCGATCGGTATGACGATCCCCTACGCGGCGATGGAAGTGTTGAAGCTGCGGCTGACCCCGTCGGCATACCAGCAAGCCGCCGGACTAGCCAAGACCTTCTTCGGCGAAACCGCGCTGGCGGCCGGATTCATCGATGAGATCTCGCTTCCCGAGGTGGTGCTCAGCCGCGCCGAAGAGGCCGCGCGCGAATTCGCCGGACTCAATCAGCAGGCCCACAACGCCACCAAGTTGCGGGCCCGCGCTGAGGCACTCAAGGCCATCCGCGCCGCCATCGACGGGATCGAAGCAGAGTTCGGACTGTAGAAGTCCCCGTCGCCGGCCACCGCGCCGGCTAGCCGAACCGCCGGAACCGGTGCAGGTAGTCGGCCCAGTCCCAGGTCGACAGAAACGCCTCCGCCGCCGCATAGCCCCGCTGGTATAGCTCTTCCAGGCGGGCTCTGCCGATACCGAAATCGAGCACGCCGACGTCGGTCGATGCCACCGCGATCGTGCGGGCTCTGACCCACGGCTGGCTGAGATGGGCTTGATCGTGACCGACCAGCATGGTGGTGAACAGGCTTTCCAGCAGTGCCGACTGCTGCAGGAAACGCAGCGGCCGCAACGCGGGAAACGCCTGTTCGATGCCCTCCGCCAGTTTGGGTATCACCGTGATCCCGAAGGTGGGCCAGCGCGGCGGCTTGGTGTCGGTGCGGTCCAGTGAGTCGACCGGAAAGTTCGACAGCACACCGCCGTCGACGAGGGTGGAGCGCAGCCCATCGCTGCTGGTCAGCGTGACCGGTGGATAGATGAACGGAATCGCCATCGATGCGCGAACTGCCGATGCCACCGATTGTTCGGCCGGGTCCACCCCGTAGACCCGGCGATAGTCCCACGGCAGCCGCACCAGCTGCGCCCTGGTCACATCCGCGACCGTGATCGCCACCCGGTAGCGCTCTTCGGCCGGCAGCTCGTCGTCATCGAGGGCTAGATCACCAAATGTCGTCACGCCGAGGTTCTCGAGTTCGCTACGGATCCAGTCATATGCGGCGTCGCCGCGGTACATTGCCGAATCTCGCACCAACCCCCACGCGGAACCGAGGATCGGAACCGGTGCCGCGTCACGCCATGTGCTCAGCGGCACCGACAATGCGAGTTCGCGGATCTGGTCGCTGGAGAGCTGGTTACCCTGCGTCCCGGCGGCCGCGATCACCGCCACCACCGATCCGGCCGAAACGCCCGACACCCGATAGGGCTGATAGCCGTCGTCCATGAGCCGGGCGATCGCTCCGACCAAGCCCATGAACTTGACGCCGCCCCCGGACAAGACCAGGTCCACGGGCTTGGAACCGTGCTTCATCGACTGACCGCCCGCAATACCGTTACCCGCGGTTGTCTTCTGCCGAAACCCACTGGTAGGGAAGGAACTTTCCGTCCAGGGTCAGCACCACCCGGTCCCCCGTCGGATGGGATTTCTTGTGCATGTCAACGCTGAAGTTGATCGCGCTCATGATGCCGTCGCCGAACTGCTCGTGGATCAGCTCCTTGATGGCTCCACCGTAGACCTGAAGCGCCTCGTACAAGCGGTAGATGGTGGGGTCGGTCGGAACCGCGTCGGGCAGCCCGCCACGCATCGGCGGCGCCGCGAGCACCGCAACCACGGACTCGTCCAGGGCCAGCATCTCGACCAGAACCTTGCCCAGCTCGACGGGAATGGGGTGCTGGCCGAGCAACGCCGAGGTGGTCCACAGCACCGGCCGGTCGATGGCATCGGCAAGTTGTTGCCACGTCAACCCGCGCACCAACCGGGCGACGACGATCTCTTCGGTGATCTGGTTTCTGTTCATGGCCCCCAGCATGCCGGTCGGCGACGACGCCGCCTGCCTCAGGTGCTACCGGCAGGACCGGCCGCCGCCGGCCCGCCCGGGTGGATCACCAGCGTCCGTAGTGCACGACCTCGGCGAAGGCCCGCCGATTCGGCTTACGGATAGGAACGAGCGGGCGGTCAGCGGGATATCCGACGCCAAGCAGGTAGGCGACCAGGTGGTCGTCGGGGACACCGAGGATCGCGCGCGCCTTGTCCTGGTCGCCCACCGAGGAATGACCGGTGCCGATCCCCAAGTCGGTGGCCGCGATCATCATCGCCATCGTCGCCTGACCGACGTCGTACTGGTCTATCACCTTCCTGCGCTCATCCGGCGGGACCGGAATCACCAGGGCGATCGCGGCCGCGGCCGCGGCAATATGGCCGGCGCCCATCCAGACCGTCGAGAGTTCCTGCAGCGCAGACCGTTCGGTGACGAGGACAAAGTCCCACGGTTGGCGGTTCTTGGCCGATGGGGCCCGCCACCCGGCCTCGGCGATCCGGTTCAGGTCGTCCTCTGACACCGGCCGGCAGGTACTGACGCACATTGCGCCGCGCGCAGATCGCATCCCAAGCTTGCATGCAACCCATGCTGCCATCGCCGTGGTCGGGCCGGTCTATCGTGGCGGCCGATGCCCCTTCACCTCCACCGCGCCGAGCGCACCGATCTACTTGCCGATGGCCTCGGCGCGCTCCTGGCTCAACCGCTGGCGGATCCGTTCGCCGAAGAGTTGGTATTGGTTCCGGCACGCGGCGTGGAACGCTGGCTCAGTCAGCGTCTCTCGCACCTGTTGGGACATGCACCCGGCGGCGGCGACGGGGTGTGTGCGGGTGTGTCCTTCCGTAATCCGCGATCGTTGATCGCCGAGATCACCGGCACCGCCGCCGACGATCCCTGGTCAGCGGAAGCGATGACCTGGCCCCTGCTGGAAGTCATCGACGGTTCACTGGAAGAACCCTGGTGCGCGACGCTGGCAAGACATCTGGGCCACTTCGACGTCGGGCCTGAGGCCGAGTTGCGTCGGGGACGCCGGTATTCGGTGGCGCGCCGCCTGGCCGGACTGTTCGCCTCCTACGCCCGGCAGCGTCCCCGGGTGCTGTCCGATTGGCTCGATGGCGGGCGGGGCGACCTGGATCCCGATCTGAGCTGGCAGCCCGAACTGTGGTGCGCGCTGGTCGCGGTCGTGGGCGCCGATCCCCCACACCTCCGCCACGAAAAGACCCTCACCGCGCTGCGTGCCCGACCGGCCGGCCTGCCGCCGCGGCTGTCGCTATTCGGTCACACCCGGATGGCGGTCACCGACATCGAGCTGCTGGGCGCGCTGGCCACCCATCACGAACTGCACCTGTGGCTGCCCCACCCCAGTGCGGCCTTGTGGCGCTCGCTGGCCGACCTGCACGGTGTGGTGCCGCGGCGCGCCGACGCCAGCCATCGCCGCGTCGTCCATCCGCTGCTGGCGACCCTCGGGCGGGACCTGCGCGAGCTGCAACGCGGCCTCCCCGCCGATCCGGCGACCGACGAGGCACTCGGCGCCACTACCCGACCGGACACCCTGCTCGGCTGGCTGCAGTCCGACTTGGCCGCCAACCAGGTCCGGCCGGAAAACCGAACGTTGGTCGCCGGCGACCGGTCCATCCAGGTGCACAGCTGCCACGGGCCCGCCCGTCAGATCGACGTGCTGCGTGAGGTCCTGCTCGGCCTGCTCGCCGATGACCCGACGCTGGAACCTCGCGACATCCTGGTGATGTGCCCCGACATCGAAACGTATGCGCCGTTGATCGTCGCGGATTTCGGGCTCGGTGACGTGATGCACGGCGTGCACCCCGCGCATCGGCTTCGGGTACGGCTCGCCGACCGCTCACTGCTGCAAACCAATCCGCTGCTCGGCGTGGCGTCGCAGCTGCTGATGCTGGCCGGTAGCAGGGTCACCGCCAGCGAGGTGCTCAACCTCGCCCAGGCCGCCCCGGTGCGGGCCCGGTTCGGCTTCGCCGACGACCACCTCGAGGACATCACCAGATGGGTCCGGCAGTCGAATATCCGGTGGGGTTTCGACCAGGAGCACCGCAAGCCCTACGGGGTCGACTTCGTGCACAACACTTGGCGTTTCGGCATCGACCGGGTGCTGGCCGGCGTCGCCATGTCGGAAGCGTCGCACGCCTGGATCGACGCGACGCTGCCGCTCGACGATGTCGGCAGCAACCGGGTGGAATTGGCCGGTCGATTCGCCGAATACATCGACCGGCTGCGACAGGTGGTCGGTTCGCTCACCGGCACCCGACCGCTGCGGGAGTGGCTGGCCGCGTTGACCGACGGCATCGCCCTGCTGACCCGCGTCGACGAGGGCGAAGCCTGGCAGTCTGATCAGATGCAACGCGAGTTCGCCGAGGTATCGCGCACAGCCGGACGGTGGGTCGAGACGATGTTGCGGGTGCCCGACATCCGCGCGCTGCTGCAACGGCACCTCGCCGGACGGCCCACCCGCGCCAACTTCCGCACCGGTACCTTGACCGTCTGCACCATGGTTCCGATGCGCTCGGTCCCCCACCGGGTGGTCTGCCTGGTCGGCCTCGACGACGGCGTGTTTCCACGCCAAGGTGTCGTCGACGGCGACGACGTGCTGGCCCGCAGCCCGATGACCGGTGAGCGTGACATCCGTTCGGAGGATCGCCAATTGCTGCTCGACGCGATCGGTGCGGCCACCGAGAACCTGGTCATCACCTATACCGGCGCCAATGAGTATTCGGGTCAGCGCAAGCCACCGGCGGTACCGCTGGCCGAGCTACTCGACACCCTGGACATGACCACAACAGAGCAGGTCCGCGGCCGCGTCGTGGTCGAGCACCCGTTGCAGCCGTTCGACGTTCGCAACGTGACGCGCGGGGCGCTGATGCCCGGCGTGCCGTTCAGCTTCGATCCGACCGTGCTGCGGGCGGCGCGGGCGGCCGCCGGCGAACGCGCACAGCAGCCGAGGTTCATCGGCGCACCCTTGGCACCCCCACCCGCCGATGACGTGGCGCTCGCCGACCTGGTCGCCTTCTTCAAGGACCCGGTGAAGGGTTTCTTCCGGGCCCTCGATTACACGCTGCCGTGGGATGTCGACGGTGTCGAAGACGCCATGCCGGTCGACATCAACGCGCTCGAGGAGTGGACGGTCGGCGATCGGATGCTGGCCGACATCCTCAGCGGCATGGCACCGGATGAGGCCCGACAGGCGGAATGGCGGCGCGGCACGTTGCCGCCCGGCCAGCTCGGCTGGCGCAAAGTGACCGAAATCCGTGACCAAGCGGCCTTGCTGGCCGCCGCGGCGCTGCGGCACCGCCGAGACGACGCGGCGGCATATGACGTTGACATCGACCTGGGTTCGCGAAGGTTGACCGGCACGGTGGCGCAAGTGTTCGGCGATCGTCTGGTGTCGGTGACCTATTCCAAGCTCGACGGCAAACATCTACTCGAATCCTGGATACCGTTGTTGGCGTTGTTCGCTCACGCTGGGGCCCACGACTGGTCGGCCGTCTGCATCGGCCGGCAGAAACGGGGTACCGTGCCCCGCCAGGCGGGGCTGGGGCGCCCCCGCGAACAGCCGGTGGAGCTGCTTCGAGATTTGGTGGCGATCTATGACGCTGGACGCCGTGAGCCAATTCCGTTGCCGATCAAGACATCCTATGCCTGGGCGGCCGCCCGGCACTGCGGCGACGATCCGGTGCGGGAGGCGTCATTTCGGTGGAAGTCCAGCGACCGCTACCCGGCTGAGGACCAGGCACCGGCTCACGTTCGGACCTGGGGAAGGAACGCGAGACTGACCGATCTGATGCAACCGGTGCATGCCGAATCCGAGCGTGCGGCCTGCCCCAACGGTGAAGACAACCGGCTGGGGGCCTTCGCCGCGCGGCTCTGGCTGCCGATGCTGCGCGCCGAGCGGGACCCCGGCTGATGCGCCCCTTCGATCTGCTCGGCCCACTGCCCGCCGAGAATTCCACCACGGTGCTCGAAGCCAGCGCCGGAACGGGCAAGACATTCGCGTTGGCCGCGCTGGTGACCCGCTACGTCGCGGAGGGACGGGCCCGGCTCGACGAGATGCTGCTCATCACCTTCGGGCGGGCGGCCAGTCAGGAACTTCGTGAGCGGGTCCGATGCCAAATGGTCAATGCGGTGCGGGTTTTCCACGACTCCCGCAACGGCTCCGATGACGCGGACCCCGCCGGCGACAACCAACTGCTGGCTCACCTGCTCGACGGCACCGCCGCCGAGCGCGACGCGCGTCAGCAGCGCCTGCGCGACGCGCTGGCCGGATTCGATGCGGCGACCATTGCCACCACACACCAGTTCTGCCAGCTGGTGCTCAAGTCTTTGGGCGTCGCGGGTGACACCGACGCGGGTGTGACGCTGGTCGAAGACCTCGACGAGCTGGTCACCGAGATTGTCGACGATCTCTACCTGGTGCACTTCGGCCGTGACCGCGATGACCCCCCGCTGACCTACCGCGACGCACTGCGGATCGCCAGGGCGGTGGTCGCCAACCCGTCCACCCAGCTGCGGCCGCTGGATGCGCCGCCCAGATCCCGGGCCGCGGCCTGTGCCGGTTTCGCCCATCACGTTCTCGAAGAGCTGGAAACCCGCAAGCGGCGTCGGGGCATCCTCGGCTACGACGACCTGCTGCTGCGGCTGGCCGATGCCCTCGCTAGCGAGGACTCTGCGGCCCGGGCGCGAATGCAGCAGCGCTGGCCGGTGGTCATGGTCGATGAGTTCCAGGACACCGACGCGGTGCAGTGGCAGGTGATCGACAGCGCGTTCAGTGGGCGCTGCACACTGATTCTCATCGGCGACCCCAAGCAGGCCATCTACGCATTCCGCGGTGGCGACATCGTCACCTACCTGCACGCGGCGCAAACCGCCGGGGACAAGCGGACACTGGCCACCAACTGGCGCAGCGACAGCGCGCTGGTCGATCGGTTGCAGGTGGTGTTGCGTGGCGCTGAACTCGGCGATCCCGCAATCGTGGTGCGCGATGTCAAGGCCCACCACCAGGGCCACCGGCTCGCGGGCGCGCCGTACAACGACGCCCTGCGGCTGCGGGTGGTGCGCCGGGCCACGTTGGGCCGCAGGGGAATCCAGAACCTGCCCATCGATATTCTGCGCGATCACATCGGCCGTGATCTCGCCTCCGACATCGGTGCGTTGCTGGCCTCCGGGGCAACATTTGCCGGCAGAGCACTGCAGGCCAATGACATCGCCGTGATTGTCGAGAAGCACAAGGACGCGCGGGCCTGCCATCGCGCGCTCACCGACGCCGGGATTCACGCGGTCTACACCGGCGACACCGATGTGTTCAGCTCCGAAGCCGCCGACGACTGGCTAGCGCTGCTGGAGGCGTTCGACCAGCCGCATCGCCCCGGGATCGTGCGCGCCGCCGCCGCGACGATGTTCTTCGGCAAGACCGCCAACGATCTTGCCCGCGGCGGCGATGCGCTCACCGATCGCGTCGCAGAGACCCTGCGGGAGTGGGCGGACTACGCCCGCGAGCGGGGGGTGGCCGCCATCTTCGAGGCCGCGCAGTTGGGCGGTATGAGCGACCGCGTGCTGTCGTGGCAGGAGGGCCAGCGGCACATGACCGACCTGGCCCACGTGACGCAGCTGCTGCAGAAGGTCTCCCACCGGGAGCGCTATACCCTTCCGGCGCTGCGAGACTGGCTGCGCGGCCAGCGCAAGGATCGCGCTGGCGCTACCGAGCGCAACCGCCGGATCGATAGCGACGCCGCGGCCGTCCAGATCATGACGGTGTGGGTGAGCAAGGGTCTGCAGTATCCGGTGGTGTACCTGCCATTCGCCTTCAACCGCAACATTCAGGAACGCGAACTGGTGCTGTTTCACGACCGGGGCACGCGCTGCCTGCATATCGGCGGCAAGGACTCCCCTGATTTCGGCACGGTCGAGAGGCTGGGCGCCAAAGAGGCTGCCAACGACGACAGCCGATTGACCTACGTTGCGATGACGCGGGCGCAGTCGCAAGTGGTGGCCTGGTGGTCACCGGCCTATGACGAACCCAACGGCGGGCTGTCACGGCTGCTGCGGGGCCGGCGTCCCGGCGACTCGGTGGTACCTGACCGCGCCACCCCTGCCAAGATCACCGACGAGGATGCCTGGGACCGGTTTCAGCAATGGCAGGCCGCCGGAGGGCCGACGGTGGAAGAGTCCGTCATCGCCGCGGCACCGGCGATTGCCGGCCAGCCGGCGCCGTCCGAGCTGGCCACCCGCCGGTTTGACCGCGGCATCGACATCAGGTGGCGGCGCACGTCGTATTCGGGATTGATCAGGATGGCCGAGGCGACCGGCGTCAGCAGTGAGCCGGAGGTGACCGAACGCGATGATGAAGTCGCCGAGGTTCCGTTGACCGAGGTGGTGATGTCCGGGCCCGAGCAGCCTTCTCCCATGGCGGATCTCCCATCCGGCGCGAAGTTCGGCTCGCTGGTGCACGCCGTGCTGGAGACCAGCGATCCCTTCGCCATCGATCTCGCCGCCGAGCTGGAATCCCAGATCCGGGTGCAATCCGCGTGGTGGCCGGTGCAGGTGCCCGCGGCCCAGCTTGCCGCGGCGTTGGTCCCGATGCACGACACCCCGCTGGGCCCGCTGGCCGGCGGATTGACGCTGCGCCAAATCGGGCTACCGGACCGATTGCGGGAGATGGACTTCGAGTTTCCGTTGGCCGGAGGCGATGAGGCTGATGCCGGGGGCCACGCACCCGATCTCCGGCTGGCCGACGTCGGGGCGCTGTTGCGGGCGCACCTGGACGCATCCGACCCGCTGGCGCCATATGCCGATCGGTTGAGCGGGGACGCGCTTGGTGGTCAGACGCTGCGCGGATATCTCAGCGGTTCGGTCGACGTGGTGTTACGGATTCCCGACGGGCCGGGCCAGCGGTATCTGGTCGTCGACTACAAGACCAACTGGCTGGGTGACCCCGACCGCCCGTTGACCGCCGCCGACTACCACCGTCCCCGGCTGATCGAGGCGATGCTGCACTCCGACTATCCGTTGCAGGCGTTGCTGTACACCGTTGTGCTGCACCGTTTTCTGCGCTGGCGCCAGCCAGGATACGATCCGGCCCGACACCTGGGCGGCGTGCTGTACCTGTTCGTCCGCGGGATGTGCGGTCCCGACACTCCCATGCTCGACAGTCACCCCGCCGGGGTGTTCAGCTGGTCGCCTCCGGCCGCACTGGTGACGGCGTTGTCCGATCTGCTTGATGCGGGCAGGGCGGTCGCATGACCATCGAGGTTGTCGACCCGGCGGACTGGCGGCAGGCGGCGAGCGCGTCCGGACCGCTGCGGACGTTCAACGAAGCCGGTGTCATCGATGCGGCCGATGTCCATGTCGCGCAACGCCTTGCGGCCATGTCTGGCGAGTCCGACCCGGTGGTGTTGCTGGCCATCGCGTTCGTGGTGCGCGCGCTGCGGGGCGGTTCTGTGTGTGTCGACCTGTCCACCATCGAGGCACAAGTCGGGATCGCCGACCTCCCCTGGCCGGCGGCCGGCGAATGGCTGGCCGCGGTTCGGGCCAGCCCACTGGTCGGGTCACCGGCGGTGCTGCGCCTGTACGAGGACAATCTGGTCTATCTGGACCGGTACTGGCGCGAAGAACAGCAGGTCGCCGACGACATCCTGGCCCTGCTGGCCGCCCGGGCCAGCGCATCGGGCCCGGCTATCGAGGTCAACCGGCTGTTTCCACCCGGCTACGAAGAGCAGCGCGCGGCCGCCAAGATTGCGCTGGCGCAGGGCTTGACGGTGCTGACCGGTGGACCGGGGACCGGCAAAACCACCACGGTGGCGCGGCTGTTGGCCCTATTCGCCGAGCAGGCACAGCTCGCCGGCAAGGCGCGACTGCGCATTGCACTGGCCGCACCGACCGGCAAGGCCGCGGCCAGACTGCACGAGGCGGTGCAGTCGCAGATCGACAAACTCGATGCCATCGATCAGCAAAGGGTTCGTGGGCTACAGGCGACCACATTGCACCGGCTGCTGGGCAGCCGGCCCGACACCTCATCACGGTTTCGCCATCATCGCGGCAACCGGCTGCCGCATGACGTGATCGTCATCGATGAGACGTCGATGGTGTCGCTGACCATGATGGCTCGCCTGCTCGAAGCGGTGCGTCCGCAGACGCGGCTGCTTCTTGTCGGCGATCCCGACCAACTGGCGTCGGTGGAGGCGGGCGCGGTGTTGGCCGACCTGGTGGACGGGCTGGGCGCGCGCCACGACACCCACGTCGCGGCACTGCGCAGACTGCATCGGTTCGGCGAGTCGATCGGCCAGTTGGCGGCGGCCATCCGCGGCGGCGACGCCGACCGGGTTGTCGAGATCTTGCGGGCGGGCGACGACCACATCGAGTGGATCAACGCCGCCGACCCGACCCCGCAGCTGCGCAATGTGCTGCTTCCACACGCCCTTGAGCTTCGACGCGCCGGCGCGCTCGGTGATACCGCGGCCGCGTTGGCAACACTCGACGAGCAACGGCTGCTGTGCGCACACCGGCGTGGACCGTATGGAATCGCGCACTGGAACCACCAAGTGCAGAGATGGCTCACCGAAGCAACGGGCGAGCCGATCTGGTCGAACTGGTATGCCGGACGGCCGGTGTTGGTGACCGCCAACGACTATGGGCTCGGCGTGTACAACGGCGACACCGGGGTGGCCGTCCTGGATGGCACGAACCGCGCCGCGGCTCCGGGCGCGCTGCGGGTCGTCATCGCCGGCGCGCAGGAGCCGCTGAAGTTCGCGACCAGCCGACTATCTGATGTGGAAACCATGCATGCCATGACGATCCACAAGAGCCAGGGCAGTCAAGCCGACGACGTGACCGTGCTGCTGCCGCCGGCGGATTCCCGGTTGCTGACCCGGGAACTGTTCTACACGGCGGTCACCCGGGCCGCCCGCAAGGTGCGCATCGTCGGGCCGGAGTGCGACGTACGGGCCGCGATCGCGCGCCGGGCGATCCGGGCGACCGGGTTGCGTTCCCGATTGCAGCCGTGACGGCGCCCGCCTAGTCGCGACTAGTTGCGCTGCGCGGCCACAAACAGATTCGTGGGCACCCGGTCCTCGACCTGAGCTGCGGCCGCGCGGCCGTAGCCGGCCATCAGCTCGCCCGACGGCGTCACCGTAACGTCCCAGTCGTGACGCCGGAACCAGTCGCCGACGTCTTCGCGTTCCTCGAAGTACCACAGTTCGTCGGTGCGGGGGATCTCCCGCTGCGGCTCCACGTGCGCCATCACCGCCCGGATCCGCGCCATCCGGGCACTTCGGTTGGCCCGAACCTGCGGGTCGAGGAACTTCGGCCCCAGCGCCTCGACGACGATGCGGCTTGCGCGCACGGTCAGTCCCTGAACCCGCTCGAACAGCAGGTCCTGGGCCACCGCGGGCAAGTACGGCATCAGCCCTTCGGCGGACCAGACGCTGGGCACCGAAGGGTCAAAACCGGCCTGGCGCAGCGCGGTCGGCCAGTCCTGACGAAGGTCCACCGCGACCGCGACCCGGCCGCAGGCGGGTTCGGCCCCGTGCTCGGCCAACGTCGCAGCCTTGAACTCCAGCACCCTGGGCTGGTCGAGTTCGAACACCGTCGTGCCGGCTGGCCAGGGCAGCCGCCAGGCGCGCGAGTCCAGTCCGGCCGCCAGGATCACCGCCTGACCGATCCCCGCGCGCGTCGCGTCCAGGAAGAACTCGTCGAAAAACGCCGTCCGCGAGGCCATGTAGCTGACCATCGCCTCCATCTGCAGCGGCAGATCCGGTTCGATTTCGAGCAGTTCGGCCGGCAGTTGCGGCGCCGAGTGCCAGTTCCACACGCCGTCGCCGACCGCGTCGAGGAATACCTGTGCGAATGGATCGCTGATCAACGGATGCTGGCTTCGAGTCTCGGCCGCCCGCGCCGAAGCCACACCCAGCGCCGTCGCCCCGACGCTCTCGGTGATTTCCCAGCTGTCGTCCTCGGTCCGCGCCATGCCCGGCTCCTCCCGTCGATCAACGCCTCCCTGGCGAACATACGTCAGCAGCACGCGCACCGACGTGAGCCGCCGGCGGTTCAGGCGCGGGGATACACGTAACCTACAAGCACACTCGACGAGGAGCCCGGATGGAACCAAACGAGCTGCATATCTCAAACGTCAAGGTCTTCGACAGCGTCGACGGCCGGATCACCGGGCCGGTCGACGTGACCGTCCGCGGCCCCGTGATCGCCAGCATCGCACCGGCGGGCGCCGCGGCATTGTCCGGCCCAGCCATCGACGGCACCGGCAAGACACTGTTACCCGGGCTGATCGATGCGCACTGGCATGCGATGTTCACCACCATCCCGGCAGCGCTGGCCCAGGTCAGCGAGTTCGGCTACGTGGTCGCCAGGGCCGTGGTCAGTGCCCGCGAGACACTGTTGCGCGGCTTCACCACCGTCCGCGACCTCGGTGGTCCGGTGTTCGGCGTCAAGCAGGCGATCGACGAGGGCTCGATTCCGGGCCCGCGGATCTACCCGGCGGGCGGCTTCATTTCCCAGTCGGGCGGGCACGGGGATTTCCGGCTGCCCAACGAGGTGCCGCGTGGGGTGTGCGGCCACCTGAGCTACACCGAGATCATCGGCGCGGCCGTGATCGCCGACGGCGAGGCCGAGGTATTGCGCGGGGCGCGGGAGACGCTGCGCCGCGGCGCGTCACAACTGAAGCTGATGGCCGGCGGTGGCGTCACCTCCGCATACGACCCGCTCGATGTTGCCCAGTTCACCGAGACCGAAATGCGCGCGGCGGTGGAGGCCGCCGAAAACTGGGGCACCTACGTCACCGTGCACGCCTACACCCCTCGCGCCATCCGGGCCGCGATCGCCGCCGGTGTCCGCTGCGTCGAACACGGTCAACTGATCGATGAACCGACCGCCGCGCTGCTCGCCGAAAAGGACATCTGGTGGTGCCTGCAACCGTTCCTGGATGACGAGGACGCGGTGGCGGTGCCTCCCCCGAGCGTGCCCAAGTTCAAGCAGATGGTCGCGGGCGCCGACACCGCGTATCAGCTGGCGATCAAGCACGGCGTCAAGATCGTGTTCGGTACCGACACGTTGTTCGACG
Source organism: Mycobacterium pseudoshottsii JCM 15466 (assembly GCF_003584745.1). Taxonomy (NCBI): domain Bacteria; kingdom Bacillati; phylum Actinomycetota; class Actinomycetes; order Mycobacteriales; family Mycobacteriaceae; genus Mycobacterium; species Mycobacterium pseudoshottsii. Next base: position 1,189,421 of record NZ_AP018410.1, on the reverse strand, counting down.
CCAAGCTCGCCACCCGCCAGGGTGCTCAGCTAGCAAAGCTCACGCGCTGGTTCACGCCCGCCGAGGTGTTGCAGCAGGCGACGATCCGCAACGCCGAGTTGCTGGCGATGTCGGGGCCGCGCAACCCGTACCCGGGGCGGCTGGGCGTGGTTGCCGAAGGCGCGCTGGCCGACCTGATCCTGGTCGACGGGGATCCGATTGCCGACATCTCGCTGATCGCCCGACCCGACGAGACGTTCACCACCATCATCAAGAACGGCCGGGTGGTCAAGGGTGCGGCGAGTTAGTCCAGCAACGGCACCGGAAAACGGTGTCCGTTAGGTCATTTCCCAAGCATCAGGTGCCCAGTCACGCGGGTCTTCACCGCCAGACGTTGACCCGGCCCGTATCACACCCGCCACATTGCCTCGCGCTGGCATCGAATTGTGCTGCACGCCAAGCACCGTGGCTACTCGTTCGCCGGCTGGACCTGCCGGTCGCCTCACCGAAGTGCATCAGGTGAGCGACTGGGCCGAGTGTGGGCGAACCGAAAGCTCAACAACCCCACCACCGAATGGATTCCTGCGGCGCACCTCGACGCGGTTGTGGGTAACCGGGCCCGCACCAACGCCTTTTTCATCCGCAGCGGTTCTGACGCAGCGACAAGGAAGGTCCATGAACATCGCGGGCGCCGATTCGCGTGCGGCGGTTTGGATTGCCTAGGCCCACCTGTAATCCTGTTCCCACAGGTAAGTTGTCAGCGAGCCATGGAGAGGGGAATCGGTCCACCGGACCGTTGGGCATATGCGAGTTGACGGACGCGAGATCACCGTTTCCGGTAGCTTGCTGCCTCCGATAACCAGACGCACCAACGACATCATCTGGCTGGTCGTAGCGGTGGTCTTCCTCGTGGTCGTGGTGACGAGTTCGGTGATCACCCGCCCGCGGTGGGTGGCATTGGAGAAATCGATCTCCGAAATTGTCGGCGTTCTTACCCCCACCCAATCCGATCTGGTTTACCTGGCTTACGGTGCGGCGATTCTGGCGTTGCCATTCGTGATTCTGATCGGGCTGATCGTGAGCCGACAATGGAAACTGCTCGGCGCCTACGCGGTCGCGGCAATCATGGCCGCTCTGCCGTTGTCGATCAGCAGCAACCGAATTTCGGCCCCCCGGTGGCATTTCAACCTGTCCGAGAAGCTCACCACCCTGCCGGCCCAGTTTCTGGATGACCCGCGGTGGATAGCGATGGTCGCGGCGGTACTCACCGTGTCAGGCCCCTGGCTGCCCGCCCGCTGGCGACATTGGTGGTGGGGCTTGTTGTTGGCCTTCGTGCCGATCCACCTGGTCATCAGCGCCATCGTGCCGGCCCGTTCGTTGCTGGGACTGGCCGTGGGGTGGTTAGTCGGCGCGCTGGTGGTCCTAGTCGTTGGCACGCCCGCTCTCGAGGTGCCCTTGGAAGGTGCGGTCCGCGCCATGGCCAAGCGTGGATTCGCGGTATCGATGCTCACGGTGGTGCGGCCGGGCGGCGCCGGTCCACTAGTGCTGGCGGCCACCTCCCCCGACCCCGAATGCCGGGCGGCTATCGAGTTGTACGGCCCGCATCAGCACAGCGGCGGCGCGCTGCGGCAACTCTGGTGGAAGCTGCGACTGCGCGGCTCCGAAACCGCGCCGCTGCAGGCCTCCATGCGCCGCGCGGTCGAGCACCGCGCCCTGATGGCCATCGCGATCGGGGAAGCGGGTGTCGCCAATACCTCGACCATCGCGCTGGCCGCGCTCGACCGCGAATGGACGCTGTACGCGCACAACCCGGTACGCGGGACACCGCTGGATGAATGCACCGCCCAGACACCGGTTGGCCGGGTGTGGGAATCGTTGCGAACGCTCAACGACTACCAGATCTCGCACGGGGACTTGCGCTGCCACGAGATCACAGTCGATGAGGACAAGGTCCTGTTCGGGGGGTTCGGCAACGCCGAATATGGGGCCACCGACGCCCAACTCCAGTCGGATATCGCCCAACTCCTGGTGACCACCTCGGCACTGTACGGCGCGCAGCCCGCGGTGAGCGCCGCGATCGAAGCATTCGGCAAAGACACCATCCTGATGGCCTCGCGCCGGCTCACCAAATCCGCCGTGCCCAAGCGCATCCGCGAATCTGTGGCCAACGCCAAGACCGTCATCGCCGGCGCCCGCACCGAGGTCAAGCGCCAGACCGGTGCCGATCAGATCGAGAGCCAGACGATCACCCGGTTCAGTCGCAGCCAGTTCATCCAACTGGTGCTGATCGGCGCGCTGGTGTACGTCGCGTATCCGTTCATCAGCACCGTGCCGACCTTCTTCTCCCAGCTCAGAACCGCCAACTGGACGTGGGCACTGCTCGGGTTGGCGGTGTCGGCACTGACCTATGTCGGTGCTGCGGCGGCATTGTGGACCTGCGCCGACGGGCAGGTCAGCTTCTGGAAGCTCTCGATCGTGCAGGTGGCCAATACCTTTGCGGCAACAACCACCCCGGCCGGCGTCGGTGGCCTCGCGCTGAGCACCCGTTTCCTGCAGAAGAGCGGTCTGAGCGCGTTACGGGCCACCGCAGCCGTAGCGCTGCAGCAGTCGGTCCAGGTGATTGTTCACCTGGCGTTGCTGATCCTGTTCAGCACCGTCGCGGGAACCTCAACCGATCTATCGCATTTCGTGCCCACCGGCACCGTGGTGTACCTGATCGCGGGTGTGGCGCTGGGCATCATCGGAACGTTCTTGTTCGTGCCTAACTTGCGGCGCTGGCTGTCGACGGAGGTGCGGCCCAAGCTCAAAGAGGTCACCAGCGACCTGATTGTGCTGGGCCGGGAGCCCAAGCGATTCGCCATCATCCTGCTGGGTTGTGCGGGAACCACTCTCGGTGCCGCGCTGGCGCTGTGGGCCAGCATCGAAGCCTTCGGCGGCGGAACCACATTTGTCACCGTCACGGTGGTGACGATGGTCGGCGGGACGCTGGCCTCGGCCGCGCCGACACCCGGCGGTGTCGGCGCCGTCGAGGCGGCACTGATCGGTGGGCTGGCCGCGTTCGGGGTGCCCGAGGCGATCGGCGTTCCCTCGGTACTGCTGTACCGCGTGCTCACCTGCTGGTTACCGGTGTTTCTGGGCTGGCCGATAATGCGGTGGCTGACCAAGAGCGAAATGATCTAGCGCTGGCCGCGGCGCGCGCGGGTCACTCGTCATAGCCGAGGACCACAACCAGCACGGTCGATGTCCGGCTGGTTGCACCGGCGGTGGTGGTCAGATACGTCAGGTAGTACTCGTTGTCGACCGACTTGTCCACCGTGATTCCGACCCGGGTCGTGGCCGATCCATTCTCGGCGAATCGTCCCGAGGTGGGTACCACCGTGATCCCGCCGGTCGAGGACTCTCCGGTGATGGTGAACTCGTCTATGCCGGTGATCATCCGTTGTAGGTCGACCCTGACGGTTCGTGTCGTTCCGGGCGCAATCCTGATGATGGGTTGCGGGACATTGACCGTCACCGCCGAGCCGCCCGCGCCGAACGACGGTGGCGCCGATGACGGTCCGCTACCCCACTGCTTGTTGGGAACGGCGGCAAGCTCGAAGGCGACGTCGCCGCCTGTCGTGATGATCGACTCCGGAAGATAGGTCTGGTCAGTGGCCGCACCGTTGATGCGCAGCCCACTGATGTACCTCATGTGGCTGGGCGCGGACGCGCCGGGCGCGGAAAGCCGGATGAATTTGTCTGCGGGGAGGCTGATTACGGCCCGGTCAAACAATGGGGTATTCACCGTCAGGATCGGAGTCCCCGCCGTGATCGGATACAGACCGAGGGCCGCCCAGACATACCAGCTGGACAGCGCGCCCAGATCGTCGTTGCCGGGCGCGCCGTCGGGCGTGGCCGCGAACAGGCCGCGCACTCGGTTGACCGTCCGCTGCGTCTTCCACGGCGCTCCCAGGTAGTTGTAGATCCACGGCACCCCGAAACCCGGCTCATTGCCGGCCCACAGGTAGGGCTGGTTTGGGCCCACGTTGAGCTTCTTGGTGAAGCGATCCAGCCGGTTTTCCGCCGCCGCACGGCCGTCCAGCGCTGTCACCAGGCCGGCGATGTTTTGCGGCACCATCCACAGATATTGCTCGGCGTTGCCCTCGTCGAATCCGTCCTGACCAAACCCCTCCGGGATCTCGGTGAATCCCGGGCCGTCGGGGAAGAATCCCATCCGATCCCGTGGCGAGATGAAACCGGTGCTGGGGTTGAACAGGTTCTGCCAGTACTGCGACCGGTGCTGGAATTCGGCGGCGGTCTTGTCGTCGCCCAACGCCTGCGCGAATCGGGAGATGGTGAAGTCGTCGATGGCCCATTCCAGGGTGATCGATGCGCCCGCGATGCGCCCGCCGGTAGCGAATTCGCTCACCTGCGGCCCGAAACCCAACTCTTGGTAGGTGGTGATTCCCGGCCGCTCGACATAACCGATGAGGCCGACGCCGCCCCGCGTCGCCGCGTTCACCATGTAACGCAGCGCGGTGTGAACGTCGAAGTCCTTGGCGCCGAAGGTATAGAGATTTACGATCAGCGGCAGCGCATTGTCCCCGGTCATCATGCCCGTCGACGAATTCGCAAGGGGCCAGCGCGGAAACGCACCGCTCTGCTCTGCGTCGTTGACCAGTGACTGGGCCATGTCGCTGGCCTGGCTGGGGAAGAGCAGCCCTTGCAGAGCGGCCAGGCTGCGATAGGTGTCCCAGTCGGAGAAATTGGCATATTGGGTATGGCCCTGGGGCACCGTGTGAATGGCACCGTCAAACCCGAGGTATCGACCGTCGGCATCGTTGAAGGTGTTGGGGTGCAACAGTGAACGGTAGAGGCAGCTGTAGAAGGTCACCAGTTCGTCGGGGTCACGGCCGGCCACCGCGATGCGCAGCAGCGCCGCGTTCCACTCCCTCGCGGCGGCGGTGCGAACATCGTCGAAACTCGCCGCCCCCTCGGCCGCGAGGTTCGCTCGTGCGCCGTCGATGCCCACGTAGGAGATCGCGGTTTGCACCTCGAGTGCGGCGCCGGACGGAAACTCCACATAAGCCCCGCTGCGCCGGGAATGCGCGCCGCGGACCCCGGCGTAGACGGCGTAGCCGTCCCACGCGCCGTAGGAGATGAACGGCTGGTTGAACTTCATCGCGAAGTACACGGTGTAGGTGTTGTTCTTGCCGCAGAATCCGCCGCTGGTCGCCCAACCGGTGATCGTGGTGTTGTCCGCCCCGAGCTGGATTGTCGAGCGCGAGTTGCCCGCCAGCGACGCCCCGGACTGCACCCGCAGCAAGGCCGGCCGGCCATCGCGCGGGTAGCTGAACCGGCCGAAGCCGGTGCGGGTGGTGGCAGTGAGCTCCGCGGTCACCCCGGTGGCCGGAAAGTGCACCGAGTAATAGCCGGGGACCCCCACTTCGCTGTCATCGTGGGCAATCCGCTCGGCCCCGCGCCAAGGTTGCACACTGATCGCGGTGGTGGTGGGCAACACCGAAATGTCGCCGAAGGCAGCGCAGCCCACCGAGGCGTGCGTCATGCTGAACCCGGTGGAACGGGGATTCTGGTAGTCGTAGCCGGCATAGTTGTCGGTGGTGTCCGGCGAGTACTGCACCATGCCGAACGGCACCGCTGCGCCGGGGAAATTGTTGATCTCCCCGACGATCTCGCCCCCGGTCCCGGTGCCGACCAGCGTGTCGACGTAGTCGACGGGGTTAGCCACCAACGACGGTTCCCCGTCGTAGGCACGCGGCGGCGCGGCCGCAATCAACGGCAGCAACAGGCCCAGCATCGCGAGGAGCGCAGCAAGGCCCCGCAGCAACCTCGGTGACCGCATACGTGTCTCATTACTGCACGCCGAGCCTTCCCGTGGGGATTTCGGCATTAATCCAGGCCGATGACAGGACAATGCGCGCCATCACATTTTCGGCGATCGGTTCCAGGGCAACCGCCGGCATCCGCCGGCTCGACACCGTTAGCACCGGTAGTTGGGGCATTGCCGCAACGCTGCGCACCGGTTGGGCTAATGTCGGTCCGGATGTCGCCGGAGCAGATACCGGGGCCCCAAAATTCAGGAGATGCAAGACATGAAGGACCTCACCGCGGTGCTGGCAACTGCGGCGCTAAGCCTGACGCTGGTTGCCTGCGGGTCTGGCACGACGAGTGACAACAAGACCTCCACATCGACGTCCACGTCCACGTCCACGTCGACGTCCACCACGACGTCGGCGACCAGCCCAACACCGGGCGCCCAAGCCAACTACACGATCGCTGACTACATCCGGGACAACGACATCCAGGAAACCCCCGTGCACCACGGCGACCCCGGATCCCCGAACATCGATCTGCCGGTACCCGACGGCTGGCAACTGCTACCCGAAGGCTCGGGCGCACCCTACGGTGGCATCGCCTACACCCAACCCGCTGATCCCAGCGACCCGCCCACCATCGTGGCGATCTTGTCCAAACTCACCGGCAACGTCGAGGCCGCCAAGATTCTCGAATTCGCCCCGGGCGAGCTGAAAAACCTGCCCGGGTACGAGGGCAGCAACAACGGCAGTGCCTCCACACTCAGCGGCTTCCAGGCATGGCAGCTCGGCGGTTCCTACACCAAGAACGGCAAGCAGCGGGCGGTCGCGCAGAAGACGGTGGTGATCCCCAGCCAGGACGGCCTGTTCGTGCTTCAGCTCGACGCCGATGCCCTCGACAGCGAGCAAGACGTGTTGATGGATGCCACCAGCGTGATCGACGACCAGACCAAGATCACCCCCTAGCCGGGCGCGCCAACCAAAACGCACCGCGGAGCTGCACGCACTCCGCGGTGCGTTTTTCCTATCCCGTCCGCCAGGCCGGCGTGGCGCCGTCGCCTTGCGGGGCAGGCCGACCCGCAATCAGTCACAATCGTCAGGTCGGACAAGCGACTCAGCTTCCGATCAAGCCGCTGGCCGGTGTTCGTTGACATGACGAAGGGCGCCCATTGATACCACCGGCCCGACTCATCGTTGCGCTGTTGGCAGTGGCGACTCTGCTTGGCGGCGTCAGCGGTTGCTCGACCGATCGACCCACCAGCCCAGCATCCGGCGATCACGGGTCCGGCTGTCGTGAACTCGACGCGTCCCTTGAATGGCATGACGGCGTACGCGAGTTTCTGCAATCCGCCATCAATGCCAACAGCAAGTGCACCGGCACCGCCGACGGCGCTGCACACAAGGTCGCGATCTTCGACTGGGACAACACCGTCGTCAAGAACGACATCGGTTATGCGACCAATTACTACATGCTGACGCACGATTTGGTGCTGCAGCCCGCCAACCAGGATTGGCACAACACGGGGCGCTACCTGACCGATGCGGCCGCCGACGCGCTGAGTGCGGCTTGCGGCAAGGATGCGCCCGCCGGCGAGCCGCTTCCGACCAGCAGCAATGCGTTGTGCGCGGACGAGATCCTGTCGCTTCTTGGGGGCCAAACGACGACGGGACGGCCCGCTTTTGCCGGCAGTGACGCGCGTCGCCTGGAGGGTTCCTACGCCTGGGGCAACGCGCTGTCGGCCGGCTACAGCGCCGAGGAACTCGCCCAATTCGCCGCCGCGGCAAAGCAACAGAACCTCGCCGCCGATGTCGGCGCCACCCAGAAGGTGGGCACTGAGGATGTCGACGGCTACATTCGCGTCTATCCGCAGATCAAAGACCTCATCGCGACTCTGCAGGCCCATGGCATCGACGCCTGGGTGGTGTCGGCATCTCCCGAACCGGTCATCAAGGTGTGGGCGGGCGAAGTGGGCATCGATGACCAGCACGTCGTGGGTGTCCGCAGCGTTGCCGACCGATCCGGGAAACTGACCGCTCATCTCCTCGGCTGCGGCGGGGTTCGCGACGGCGAGGATTCGGTGATGCCGTTTGCCGACGGCAAGCGTTGTTGGGCCAATCAAGTCATCTTCGGCGTTGACGGCCCGCAAGCCTTCGACCAACTCCCGCAGGACCGTCGCCAGGTGCTTGCTGCGGGTGACTCGAACAGCGACGCCACCTTCGTGGGCGACGCGACCGCGGTGTCACTGGCCATCAACCGCAACAAAGCCGAGCTCATGTGCCGGGCCTACGACGGCCTGTACGCCAAAGGCGGCAAGTGGGCCGTCAACCCGATGTTCATGGACCCGCTCCCCCAGCACCCGCCGTATCCGTGTGGGCAGGCGTTCGTCAACTCCGACGGGTCGAAAGGACCGGTCCGCGACGCCGCCGGCAACCCCATCGCGGACCAGGTCGACTCGATCTTCTGATCGGTGGGTGCCTGCCACTGCGACGCTGCTGGGCGGGGCCGGCGTGATCGCCGAACAGAGCTGCACTCGCGGCGGCACTACCGCGCACCATCGTGTTGTCCTACGGTGTTTGCATGACAGAGCAGTCGTATCCGGTGGAGGTGGAGCATCCACCGTCAGCACTACTTCGTGCCATCAACCCGGTGCTCGGTTTTCTCTTGCGCACACCGCTCGCCGGCTCACTGGGCAACCAGCTGATGGTGCTCGACTTCACCGGCCGCAAGTCGGGACGGCACTTCTCACTTCCGTTGAGCGCCCATGTCATCGACAACGTGCTGTACGCCCTGACCGGCGCCGCATGGAAGTACAACTTCAGCGGTGGCGCCACCGCCCAGGTAGTGCACAACGGGAAGACGACCGCCATGCGCGGCGACCTCATCCGGGACCCGGACGTGGTCGCCGACCTGTGTCTGCGATGTGCCCGGTCTTACGGCCTGCGCCGCGCGCAGCGGATGATGGGTTTGAAGTTTCGCGACCGGCGGATCCCCACGCTCGAGGAGTTCACCGAGGCCGTCGACCGGCTGCAGTTTGCCGCGATCAAGTTGACTCCGGCCGGGTGACACTTCAGAAACCGTGCGAAATACATTGCGAAATAACGCTTCCCATGTTCTACGCGGGACCATGGCCTGGCTGTTGTGTGTGGTGATAGCGGTGAGCCTGGTCGCGTGTGGCGGTGGGCGCCAAAAGACTCACTACGACGCGGCGCCATGTCCGGAGCCGAATTTTCCCGGCGTGCCCCAGGCGGAGCTGGGAGCCAACTACAGCTGCGGTTATCTCACCGTCCCGGAAAATCGCCTCGATCCGCAGAGTCGCACCATCCGACTCCTGGTGGCACGGGTAAAAGCGGTCAGCGACAAGCCCAAGGCCGACCCCATCGTCTACCTCGCGGGTGGACCCGGGGGCGCCGCAACACTGAGCGCACCCCGGGTTGTCGCCGGCGGTTTGAACGCCGACCGCGACGTCATCTTCGTCAACCAGCGCGGCACCCTACACAGCGATCCACACCTGAGCTGTCCGGAAATGGATGACTTCGCGGTGCGGGCCCTCGATTTGGACTTCGAGGCCCCGGCTACCGCGGATCTGGACGCGGCGGCCGTCACCGCATGCCGAAACAGGCTGGTGGCTGAGGGCTTTCATCTGGCGTCCTACAGCTCACGGGAGAACGCGGCGGACATCGCTGCGCTACGCAAGCAACTGGGCATCGAGAAGTGGAACATCTACGGGGTCTCATACGGCAGCGACCTGGCGCAGCAGCTGCTGCGTACCCACCGCGAAGGCATCCGGTCTATGGTGTTGGACTCGGTGGTCCCGACGTCGTTCAACCTGATCGACCGCTGGTGGCAAGCCCCCGCAAGCGGCCTGGCCGCGATCATTGGAGCGTGCAATGACCAACCCGGGTGCGCGCAAGCCTATCCGGATCTGGCAACGGTGTTCGTCAACGTGGTCAGCACGCTGAGCCGGAAACCCTTGAAGGTCAGCACCTCTGATGCCAACGGCGACCCGGTGCAGGTCACTATCGATGGGTTCAAGGTGGTGCCCCTGGCGCTCAGCTGGAGCGCCGGCCCAGCCAAGGTGACCGACATTCCGCGGATGATATTCGCGCTGGCCAGGGGTGAGGGCAGGCTGGCCGCCGCCGGGATTGCCGAGACTGTCCCGCCACCCGAGCAACGCGGCCTGCTGGGCGCCGGTCTGGCGCTGGGCACCTACTGCCAGGAGATGGCCAACTGGACCACGCCGGAGCAGGCGCTGTCGCGGGCACGAACAGCGATCCCCGGCCTGCCCGATTCGGTGCTGCGCATCACCCCGACCGGCAGTTGGATCTTCCGCGAGTGCGCCGCCTGGGGGTTGGGTAGATCCGACACTGCCGATCGTCTGTCGGTGTCCAGCGGGGTGCCCACCCTCATCCTGTCGGGCACGTTCGACTCCAGCACCGCGCCACAGTGGGCCGAGGAGATCACCCCCGGGCTGGGCAACTCGCAGCTGGTGCGGTTTCCCGGGGTGGGCCATGGTGTCCTGCCGAATTCGGCGTGCGCCCAGTCGATCGTGACGGCATTCGTCGACGATCCGAGCCGCGACATCGACAAATCCTGTGTCTGGAAAATGACGATGCCCACCTTCAGTCTGCCCGAGCCGGCCCGCTAGCCAGCTGGCCGAGGATTGCCTGCACCAGCCCGGCCAGCCGGGCATGATGGGAGCCGGCCCAGTAGATCCGTCCGCAGTCCGAGCAACGGCTGAAATCGTCGTAGTGCTGGCGAGTCAGCGGCTCCAGGCGATCGATGACCTCTTCCTTGGCAACCGGGACCAAGCGGCCGTTGCACCGCACGCAGCGCGACAGGGGCGCCAACCGCTGCCGCAGGTCCAATCGCCGTATCACTTCGAGCAGCTGTTCCTGGGGTTGCTGGGAGTGCACGAACAGGCCATGGGTGACCGCACGACGCTTCAGCAGCCCGCTGTCGCGGGTGAGCAGGATCCGCTGCTCGGCCAGGCTGATGTCGACCAGCGCCGGGTCGTCGGCCACGCTGGACCACCAAACATCGAGTCCGAGTAGTCGCATCAGCCGGGCGAGCCGACCGAGATTGACGTCGACCACAAACCGTGGATGACGCAGCGGCACCGGCCGCAGCCTGCTGGTCAGCCCGATGTCGAGCGCCTCGAACATCGGGTACACGGCGATCCGGTCGCCGGCCGCCGGCCGGTGGCCGGTGGCCGGTGGCCGAACTCTGCGGGTTCTCCGTTCACCAGGATGAGATCGATCTCGGTGTGCGGGATGCCCATCGCCTCCAGCACATCCTTGACCGTCTGATGGCTGCGGAACGGCCGGCGCACGGTCGCGCCGCGTGCCTGGGGCTCCAGGAAGTCGCCGAGTTCGGCGTAGGCCCGGACGTCCAGATAGCCGTCCATCATTCATATGTACCGCGCGGGACGCCCGGCGAGCCCATCCACCCGATCCGCGGCATGCTTTCCGTAACGTCGTGAGCAGCGACTAGACCACAAGAAGGATGGTTCGGGGTGTCCCGTCGAGATGACGTGCAGGGCCGGCCGGCCGTTGACACCCGGATACCGGAGTCGATGGCGGCACGTTTGCAGCGGGCACAGAGCTGGGCAATTGGCTCCGACCCCGGACTGCTGCGGCTACGGATGGCCACTCGGACCACCGCGGCGCTGGGCTGTTCGCTGCTGGTGTTGTACCTGCTGACGATGGCGACCGGGCAGCCGTTGACCGTCGCTCTGATCGGTGTCGTCATCACCATGATCGCGGCCCGTTCCGTCGATGATCCCGACTCCCGACAACAGCAGATCACCATGGCGCTGCTGCCGGTACCCGCGGCGCTGTCGATCAGCGTGGCCGCGCTGCTCGCGCCGCACCTGATCGCCGCCGAGGTGGCGTTCGTGGTGATCGTGTTCGCCGCGGTCTATGTCCGCCGCTTCGGGCCGCGTGGACGGGCGCTGGGCATGGTCGCATTCATGGCCTACTTCTTCAGCCTGTATCTGCGGGCCGGGGTGGCCCAGTTGCCCTGGATGATCGGCGCCGTGCTGGTGGGCACCCTGTGCACGTTTGTGATGAGCACCCATGTGCTGCCCGACCGCCCAGAAAGTGTGCTGCGCGCCACGATTCGCTCGCTGCGAGCGCGGATGGCGATCGTGGTGGACACCGCCGCCGACACCGTGCGAGCGGGTCGGCTCGATGAGCGGCGGCGCCGCCGCATGCGGGCCCGGATTGCCCGGCTCAACGAGACCGCTTTGCTGGTGCAGAGCCAGATCGAGGACAAGACCCATCCCGCCACGCTGTGGCCGGGGATCAGCGCAGAGCAACTCGCACCGTGGCTGTTCGACGCCGAACTCTCGGTCGAATGGGTCGCCATCGCGGGCCACCGTGCCATGGCCATCGCCGAGGAGATACCGGCCGCCACCCGTATCGAGCTGGCTGACACGCTTACCCAACTCGCGTGGGCCATCCGGGGGCCGCGAACCGAGGGCCTGCACCAGGCCGCCAGCCGGGCTCAGCGGCTCCTGGACGGTCAGCCCGCCCCGGCCCCGACCGACGACCCGAGCCAGGGCGCCGTGCGCCCCGCCCGATCCGGACAACAACGACGTGGTGCAGCCGGTACCCGAGGACACTGCGGCAGATGGTGGGCCCGGCGAAGCCGGGCTGGCGCCCACCACACGACAAGCCATCCAGGTCAGCATCGCGGCGTCACTGGCCATCGTCACCGGCGAGTTGGTTTCGCCGCTGCACTGGTATTGGGCGGTGATTGCGGCATTCGTGGTCTTTGCCGGCACCAATTCGTGGGGCGAAACCCTCACCAAGGGTTGGCAGCGGTTACTGGGCACCGTGCTCGGCGTGCCCTGCGGCGTGCTGGTCGCCACGGTGGTCGCCGGCGACAAGGTCTTCTCGGTCGTCATGATCTTCGCGTGCCTGTTCTTCGCCGTCTATTTCATGCAGGTCACCTACAGCCTGATGACGTTCTGGATCACCACGATGCTGGCGCTGCTCTACGGGCTGCTCGGCAAGTTCACCTTCGGTGTGCTGATGCTGCGGATCGAGGAGACCGCGATCGGCGCCGTCATTGGCGTTGCCGTCGCAATCCTGGTGCTGCCGACCACCATTGGCACGGTGGTACGCCGCGATACCCGGGCCTTCTTGACGACGCTGTCCGAATTGATCGAGATCTCCATCGCGACCATGTTCGACGACGACGTGACCGACAGCCCCACCGAGCGGGCGCGTGAACTCGACCGAGACCTGCAGCAGTTCCGGGTCACGGCCAAACCGATGCTCGCTGGTGTCGCCGGATTCGCCGGCCGAAGAAGCATCCAGCACTCGGTGCGGTTGCTCACCATCTGTGACCGCTACGCACGGATTCTGGCCCGCCGAAGCGAGCAATACCTGGATCCGGGATGTCCCCACGGACTTTCCGATGCCATCACGACCGCGGCGGCCCAGATCCGGCGCAACATCGACGCGCTGGTCACTGCCCTCGACGGGACCCAGGACGTGGCCATCACGCCCGCCGCCGACTCCCTCGATGCGGCCGAGGCGGTGGTCAGGCAGCACGCCGATGGCCTCGATCGGGCCGACCCCGGGTCCAATCCGCGTCACCTGCTGGCCGCGGTGAACTCGCTGCGCCGGATCGAAGGTGCTGTCGTCAACGCGGCCGTCCATTTCGGCGCCGACGCAGACCTGATGGCGCACGATCAGCCAGGGTGAATCGCGCCGGCGCGGCTGCCGAGCCGGTCCGCAATTCCGCGGCTAACCGGCCGGCGTAATCAACCCGTAGTGCCCGTCATAGCGGCGGTATAGCACCCCGGCGCGGCCCTGGGCGGCATCGATGAAGAACAAAAACGGTAGACCAAGGACGCCAAGTCGCTCGGCCGCCTCCGCCTCGGTCAGAATGGGCGCCGGATGCGGGCTGATGGACAGCGGCAGCTCGAACGGGCTGAGCTGATCGGCGGTAGCGGGTGCAACCAGCGCCAACCGATAGCCGGTCGGACCGCCGCGGTAGAGGACGCCGGCCATGCCCGTGCCCTGCTCGGTGAAAAGGTGGAAATCGTAGTCGAGCAAACCCATTTCGGTGGCGGCGTCATCGACCGTGCAGGGCGCCATGGTGAACGACTTGCGGCGGATGACCTCGCGTTCCTCGGGCGGACGCGGAAAGTAGGTGTCGCGTTGCCGGGGCTCGGATTCGTGCCGCCATTCGGCGCGACCGGCGTCGGGCTGCTGACCGCGTCGAGCCTCCCAGTGCTCGGCCACCCGCTCCAGCCGGCGCCGCAGTCGCGCATCGAGCCGATCGATCGCCTCCTGCGCGGTAACGCCATGAACCTGGGCGCGGACCAACCGCCCGTCGACGTTGAAATTGGCCTGCGCGACCACCGGTCGCGACACCGCCGGATCGGGATGCTGGGAGATTCGAACGCGGGCAGAAAGCACCGGCCGGTGCGCCAAGCGGCCGAGTTGGCCGATCTTGGTGCGCGCGTATTCGGCCGCACCGGGCAAGTCGCCGCGGGCGCTCACCTCGACATCGATAACGGGTGGCAAATCTGCTTTGTGCCGCATGACTCATTCCTACGCGGCGAATCTGGATGCGGGGCAGGGCCAAAGGTCCTCGCGCCAGGGACGGAAAGTCACCCCCGGCAAGTCCGGGCCTTGACGATCGGCCCATCCACCGCACGTCCGAGCACTGTGCAATTTGCCCTTTCGCCGCCTACCTGTGAGTGGGACTCTTCGAGCAGAAACATCGCGACCGGGATGCATTCGGCTGCAGCGTCGCATCTGACTGCAATACGCCTTGCTGGCATTGAACCTAAGCCGATAAGCGGGTTACCAGGATCTCTCGGAGGGGCACATGTCGTTCACGGTCGTGGAGCCGCAGATGTTGACGGCGGCCGCCGCGGATCTAGCGAAGATTGGTGCGGCGATCGATACGGTGAGCACCGCGGCAGCCGCCTCGACCACCAACTTGCTGCCCGCGGCCGCTGATGAGGTGTCGGCGGCCATCGCCTCACTGTTCGGCACCCATGCCCTGGCGTATCAAGCCATTGGCGCGCAGGCTGCGACGTTTCATGACGGGTTTGTGCAAGCGCTGTCGCGGGCGGCGAGTCGGTATGCGGCCAGCGAAGTGGCCAGCGTCGAGCAGAACCTGCTGGGGCTGATCAACGCGCCGACGCAGGCGCTGTTCGGTCGCCCACTGATCGGCAACGGCGCCGATGGCGCACCCGGTGCCGATGGCGCACCCGGTACCGGACAGACCGGACAGGCGGGCGGGCTCTTGTGGGGCAATGGCGGCGCCGGCGGATCTGGAGCGCCCGGCCAGTCCGGCGGCAACGGCGGGGCCGCCGGATTCATTGGCTCCGGCGGCAGCGGTGGAACCGGCGGGGCAGGCGGTTGGGCCGCCGCGGGAGCAACCGGTGGCATCGGCGGGCAGGGCGGCGCCGGCGGATGGCTTTACGGAAACGGTGGAATCGGTGGGCAGGGTGGAGCCGGTGCGCTGGGCGGGGCGGGCGGTAGCGGCGGGGCCGCCCGGCTCTTCGGCATCGGCGGGGCCGGCGGCGCCGGCGGCCACGGAGTGGCCGGCACCGCGGGAACCACGGCCAGCAGCGCGGGTGTTTCCGGCACCGATGGCGGGGCCGGCGGCATCGGCGGTGATGGCGGAGCCGGCGGCGCCGGCGGGCTGTTGATCGGTAATGGCGGGGCCGGCGGCCTCGGCGGATTGGGTGGGGTCGGCGGGGATGGCGGCAACGGTGGGGCCGGCGGGGCCGGCGGGGATGGTGGCGGCGGGGGCAAGAGCGGCTGGCTCGGCCTCGCGGGTGCGCACGGCGGCGGTGGGACGGGCGGATCCGGCGGCGCGGGTGGGGCTGCCGGTGACGGCGGCGACGGCGCTACCGGCGTCAGCGGGGGGGACGGGAGTTCCGGCGGCAACGGGGGCAATCCGGGCGTCGGCGGGGCCGGCGGAGCCGGCGGCACCGGTGCCGGCGGAGCGCGCGCCGCAGACGGCGCCACCGGCAACAGTCCCACCAGCGGCGGCAACGGCGGCAACGGCGGGGCCGGCGCGGACGCCATCGGATCGGGCCAGTCCGGTGGCGCGGGCGGCGCCGGCGGCAACGGGGGCCGAGTCGGCAACGGCGGCAACGGTGGGGCCGGCGGTAATGGCTTCCTGGGGGCACCCGCATTTTCCAGCAATCCCGGCGGCAACGGCGGCAACGGTGGGGCCGGCGGAGCCGGCGGAAACGGTGGCATCCAGGCCGGTAACGGCGGTGATGGTGGCGCGGGCGGACACGGTGGTGCCGGGGCGACCGGCGGCAGCGGCACCAACGGTTTTGACGAGGCTTTCTCAGGCGCCGACGGCTCGCCCGGCGGTAACGGGGGCAAGGGCGGCACGGGTGGAGCCGGCGGCAACGGCGGGACCGCCGGTCTGGCGCTGGCGGCCACGGGTCACGACGGCGGCCACGGTACGGGTGGGGCCGGGGGCAACGGCGGGGCGGGCGGCTCCGCGGGTAACGGGGGCAACGGCGCCAAGGGAGTCAGCGGCGTCAACAACGGCACCGGCGGCAATGGCGGCGACGGCGGTACCCCTGGCATCGGCGGGACCGGTGGGGCCGGCGGCGACAGCGGCGGCGGCAGCCACGGGGCCACCGGCTCCGACGGCGCCACCCCCACAGCGGCGGCAACGGCGGAAAGGGTGGCGACGGCGCTGATGCCACCGGCTTTGGCCAAACCGGCGGTAATGGCGGTCGTGGTGGCAATGGTGGCCTGGTCGGCAACGGCGGCGACGGCGGGACGGGCGGGGCCGGCGGGACCGGCCTGGGGGGCCTGACCAACAGCTTCCCCGGCTCGTCGGGCACCGGCGGCGATCCCGGTGGCACCGGCGGCAACGGTGGCGCTGGCGGCTCCGGCGGCTTTTTTGCCGGTGACGGCGGCAACGGCGGCGCCGGTGGGGTCGGGGGCACCGGCGGTGACGGCGGCAACGGCGCTACCGGCGGCACCGGCGCCACCGCGGGTGCCAACGGTCAAGACGGCGGCAACGGCGGGACCGGAGGAACCGGTGGGCAGGGCGGGGCGGGCGGGGCCGGCGGGGCCACCTTCACCGGCAAGGCGGGGACCCAAGGCGCGGGTGGGGCCGGCGGAGACGGCGGGGCCGGCGGCAACGCGGGCAACGGCGGCAGCGGCGCTACCGGTGCCGACGGCGCCACCGTCGGCAACGGCGGTGCAGGCGGGACTGGCGGGCAGGGCGGCGCTGGCGGCGACGGCGGCGCGGGCGGTAACGGCGGAGGCGGCGGTGCGGGCGGTAACGGCGGCAGTGGCGCCAACGGCGCGGACGGCAGCATTTCGGGCCTCGGCGGCCAGGCCGGCGGCAACGGCGGCGCGGGCGGCTCCAGCCCGCAGGGCAGCGGCGGAGGCGGCGGCAACGGCGGCGCCGGCGGTAGGGGGCGACGCCGGGCTGCAGGAGGGTGGGGGCGGAACCGGCGGTGACGGCGGCAACGGCGGCAACGGCGGCAACGGCAATGCGGGCGGCGGGCCCGGGATCGGCGGCAACGGCGCCGAGGGCGGCGCCGGCGGCAGCGGGGGCAGTAGCTCGGGCAACGGCGGCGCCGGCGGCAAGGGTGGGTCCGGTGGCACTGGAGGTGCGGGGCAGTTCGGCAACACCGGCGGCACCGGCGCCAACGGCACTTTCGACAATGGCGGGGATGGTCGCGGCGGCGCTGGCGGCACCGGCGGTACCGGCGGCACCGGCGGCACCGGCGGCAACGGGGGCGTAGGCGGAAATGGCGGGGCGGGCGGCAAGGCGATCTCGCCAACGGGCCAGGATGGCGCCCAGGGCGCCGGCGGAAATGGCGGAGCCGGGGGCACCGGTGGAAACGGCGGCTTCGGCGGTAGCGGAGGCAGCGGCGCGGACGGCACGCTGTTCAGCAGCCTGGCCGGGACGGGCGGCACCGGCGGTAACGGCGGCACCGGCGGCGACGGTGGAGCCGGTGGTGCGGGCGGCGCTCCCGGCACCGGTTTGATCCCGGGTAGCACTGGCGCGGCGGGTGCAACCGGCCGCGCCGGAACGGGCGGATTCGGCGGGAACGGGGGTTTGGGCTCGGCCTTCGGTCCCGGCGGCACCGGCGGCGACGGCGGCAGCGGCGGCTCCAGCAGCACCAGCGCCGGCGGTGGCGGCGGGACCGGCGGCGCCGGCGGGACCGGGTTCGACGGCAGTGCTGGTGGGGCCGGCGGGAACGGGGGCCAGGGTGGCGACGGCCTCGGGACGGCCGGAGACGGCGGCAACGGCGGCACGGGCGGCAAGGGCTCCAACGCCCCCATCGGCTTCTCGTTCGACGGCGCGGGCGGCAAGGGCGGAACCGGTGGCACCGGCGGAACCGCGCACCTGGGCCCGTTGGCCATCCACGGCCAATCCGGCGATCCCGGTCAGTCGGGGCCCCCCGTGGTTGACGGCAACGGCGGAGCCGGCGGCCAAGGTGGGCCTGGCGGCGCTGGCGGCAGCTTCTAGCTCCCCGGGTCTGCCCGTATCGGGCTGGTCAAGCCCGTTGGGTGCACCGGCCGGCGGCCGGTGAAGGCGATCAGCCGATCAAGCACCGGGGCAAAGGCGCCGACCGCCACCGGCGCGGCGAAGCCCGCGGAATTGCGTGCTGCCGGGGTGATCACCTTGCCGGCGACCGTGAGCACATACTCGGTCACCGTGTCGGACACCACCACCCGCCGATCGGTTGCGAACGCGAAATCCCAAGCATGAACCAGCAATTCCAGACAGAGAATGCCCACCGGCACCGCGGCAGGAACTTGGTTAGCGTTCAGTTCGACGGTGCCGTCCACGCCCCGTCGCCGCCACGCTTCCAGCACGGCCTGGCCCGCATCCGCCACTTGGGTTTCCAGGGGCGCATCCAGATCGCGCGGTGCCAGCTGTGCACCGGCAGCGCTGCCGATGATCGTCAGAGAACGCATCAGGTGGTCGGCAAGCTGCACGACATCGTATTGGCTGCACGGCGTTTGGCGCGCCAGGTCGGCAGGCTCGAGCGCACGCAGCACGTGCTGAACCACTGCCAATGTCGCTTCCGCACAGGATAATTCGTCAAGCGGATCGGGAACCGCCGCCCATTCATCGGGGCCGGCGTCCCCCTGCAGGGCGGCGGCGACCAGCCGATCCAGATAGTGGCTCCAGCCCTCGGCGTGACGAGCGGCCTGTTGCTCGGTCAGCCCCTCGTGGACCAACCGGATCTCGGTGCCGTCGGGGGCCGGCGCCAGCGTGACGGTCACCGTCGACTCCCCCGGCGCTGGATCGCCGTAGCCTTCCCAGCCCCAGGACAAGACCAGCCGCTGACCCGGGTCCGCTTCGACAACGGCTCCCACCGCGGTGTGTCCCGGAGTCACCGTCCAGCGGTACACACCCGCGTCGTAAGGCTCGATGCGAGCCGTGATGGCCATCCAGCGCCGCAGGCCTTCGGGTCGGGTGAACAGCGCGAAGCTCTGGGCTGGATCCACCGGCAGAACGACTGCATTTTCCAACGGCATGGCGCGCTCTCCTGAGACGGTTTCCGCCGGTCGACCAGGCGAGGCTGGCTCATAGCCCGAGTCTAGGCTCTCTGGCGAGTTCAACTTCGCGCGTTGCCGCGCAGCGGGCCGGCTCCCGCCGCGGCATGGGCTCGGGAGATCGCCGGCGGTGGGTAACCGGCGCCACGCACCTCGCGGTGCACCGCTGCGATCACGGCTTCCACTCCGGCTTCGACCACCAAGGCGATCACGCAGCCGCCGAACCCCCCGCCGGTCATTCGGGCGCCCAGGGCACCCGCGCGGACCGCGGCATCGGCGATCAGGTCGATGTGTTCGGTGGTGATTTCGAAGTCGTCGCGCATCGACGCGTGCGAGGCGGTGAAGATGCGCCCGGCGGCGGTGAAGTCGCAATCACGCAGCGCGGCAACGAATTCATGCACGCGCCGGTTTTCGGTCAGCACGTGGCGGGCGCGACGAGCATCGATGGGGTCGCCGATCGCGGTCAGCGACGAGAGCTCCGCGACGTCGCGCAAGGACGGCGCGTGCAGCGCCTTGGCCGCCCGCTCACACGAGGCGCGCCGTGCCGCGTATTCGCCGCCGGCGTGCCGATGCCGGGCCCGGGAATCGATGAGCAGTAGGGCAACCCCGTGGGCATCCGGATCAAACTGGACCGCCTGCACGCTCAGGTCCCGGAAGTCGATCAGCAGCGCGGTCGCCGGCGCCCCGAAAAGCGCGGCCAGTTGGTCGAGTAAACCCGTTGGGGCCCCGACGTATTCGTTTTCGGCCCGCTGCGCGAGCCGGGCCTGCTCGATCCGGTCGATCTCGACACCGGCCGCCGACGTGATCGCCCCCAGCACCGCACACTCGAGCGCGGCCGAGGATGAGAGCCCCGAGCCGATCTCGACGTCGCTGCTGATCGATATCGCGCCGCCGGACACCGGATGACCCGCGCAGCGTAGCGCCCAGATCACCCCGGCCACGTATCCGGCCCAGCCGCTCACCCCACCGGGCACGGTGTCCAGCGGAATCCGCACCGCGCCGTCCATCAGGTCGCTGCTGGCGGTGAGCGCATCGCCGTGGTCGGGCACAAGCGTCGCCACCGCGCGCTGCGGCAGCGCGATCGGCAGCGCCCAGCCCAGGTTGTAGTCGGTGTGCTCCCCGATCAGATTGATCCGCCCCGGTGCGGCGTAGCGGATGGTCACCCGAGTTCCCGCAGCCGCTCGGCCACCGTTTCCGGTGTCACGTCACTGATGAACGCGCCCATCGCCGACTCGGAGGCGGCGAGGTATTTCAGCGCCGTCGCGCTGCGACGGATAGACATCAGCTCCACATGAAAATAGCCCTCGCGCTGGGCTTCGGTGTCGCGGTATTGATGCAGCGCGGAAATGTAGGGCAGCGGGCCCGAATACATCCGGTCGAACCGGCGCAACACGTCGAGATAGATCTCGGTGAACTCGTTGCACTCAGCGGCATCGAGATCAACAAGGTTGCGCACGAACCTATTCGGGTAGATGTGCACCTCGACCGGCCAGCGCGCGGCGAACGGCACGAACGCGGTGAACCGGTCACCGCGGGCGACGATGCGGCTACCGTCGGCAACCTCGCGTGCCAGCAGATCTTCGAACAGATTGCAGCCGTGCCGCATTCGATGCCGGCCGGCTTGCTCGAGCATGACCGAGGTGCGGGGGGTGAGGAACGGGTAGCCGTAGATCTGACCGTGCGGATGGGTGAGGGTCACGCCGATTTCCTCACCACGGTTCTCGAAGCAGAACACCTGCTCGATACCCGGCTGACCGATCAGGTCGCCGGTGCGATGCCGCCACGCCTCGATGACCAGGCGGGCATGCGGAGCCGGCAGATCGGCGAACGAGCCGCCGTGGTCGCTGGAGAAGCAGATCACCTCGCAGCGGCCATCGCCCGGCGCCGACACAAAGCCGTCGCCACCCGGTGGCGGCCCACCACTGCCCGACAGGCTCGGAAATCGGTTCTCGAAGACCACGACGTCATAGTCGCGCGCCGGCACCTCGCTGGTCAGCCCGGTCGGGCTCGGACACAGCGGACACTGATCCGGCGGCGGTTTGTAGGTGCGGTCCTGACGCAGGGCCGCGACGATCACCCACTGCCCCGTTGATCGGTCGAACCGCAGCTCCGATTGATGCGGATGCCGTGGCGGCAGCGGGCGGCGGTCGGCCACCGGCGCCGGAACGTTCCCGGGCAACGCGAAAAAGAGCACCTCACGGCCATCGGCCAGCTTCGCCCGGGTCGGCGCCGTCACGATATCGAACACTAACCGAACCGAGGCGAGGGCAGCGGCCATCCCCGCCGTTGCTGGCGTGCGGTGTGATCCCCGCCGCACACAGAATCATGCCGCGGGGCACAATTGCAGTGTGAAAGTAGCGATCAGCGGCGCCGGCGTAGCGGGAGCGGCACTTGCCCACTGGCTGCATCGAACCGGCCACACCCCGACATTGATCGAGCGGGCACCGAAATTCCGTACCGGCGGCTACATGATCGACTTTTGGGGCGTTGGCTATCAGGCGGCCAAACGAATGGGCATCGAGGACCCGGTCCGCGCCGCGGGATACCAGATTGAGCGATTGCGTTCGGTCGGCTCCCGCGGCGAAGTCAAGGCCGACCTGAACGTGGACGTCTTTCGCCGGATGATCGGCGAGGATTTCACCAGCCTGCCCCGCGGTGACCTGGCCGCCGCGATCTATGCCACGGTCGAGGACAAGGTCGAAACGATTTTCGGCGACTCCATCACCGCCATCGACCAGCACAGCGACGGCGTCCATCTCACCTTCGAGAAAAATGCGCCGCGCGATTTCGATCTACTCATCGGCGCCGACGGATTGCACTCCAACGTGCGCCGTCTGGTTTTCGGACCGGAGCACGACTATGAGCACTACCTTGGCTGCAAGGTCGCGGCCTGCGTGGTTAACGATTACTGGCCGCGCGACGAGCTGACGTACGTCCTCTACAACATTCCCGGAAAGCAAGTGGGGCGCGTTGCGCTGCGCGGCGCGCGCACCATGTTTCTGTTCATCTTTCGCGATGAGCACGACGGCGCCGACCTCACACCAAAAGAGCAGTCGCGCAACCAATTCGGTGATGCCGGCTGGGAGTGTAATGAAATCTTGGCCGCACTGGACAACGTTGATGACCTCTACTTCGATGTGGTGAGCCAGATCAAGATGGACCGCTGGTCACGCGATCGGGTGCTGCTGATCGGAGACGCGGCCGGGTGCATCTCACTGCTCGGCGGCGAGGGCACCGGTCTAGCCATGACCGAGGCGTATGTGCTGGCCGGGGAACTGGAGCGCGCCGGCGGCGACCACCGCCGCGCTTTCGATGCCTACGAGGCGCAGTTGCGCCCCTTCATCGCGGACAAGCAGGCCGGGGCGGCCAGGTTCATCGGGTTTTTCGCCACGCGCACCCGATTTGGTTTGTGGTTCCGCAACATTGCGATGCGCACGATGAACATCGGCCCGTTGGCAACGCTTTTCGCCGGTAGCGTGCGCGACGACTTCGAACTGCCCGACTACGACTTGGCGTGAGCGACCGGGCAGCCCGGCGCCTCCGGCACCGCCGGTGACACCGCGGTGATCGCGCGGACACGGATGCGCGCGTCCCGGTGCGGCACCAAGATGACGTGTTTGAGCTTGTAGCGCTCGTCGGGTGCTGTGGTGGTGGCCAAGTCAACCCGGCGCAGAATCTCGCGCAGCACGACCCGCATCTCGACCATGGCGAAGGTCGCCCCGAGGCAGCGTCGATTTCCGCCGCCGAACGGCAGCCACGTGGTCGGGGTCAGGGTCGCGTCGATCATCCGATCGGGGTCGAACCGGTCCGGGTCCGGATACACCTCGGCATTGGCGTGCACCAGACCGATACCGGCCACCACCATGGTTCCGGCCGGCAGTTGATAGCCGGCCAACTCGGTGGGTTCGGTCAGGATGCGGCCCACGTCGAACACCACCGGGCGGATGCGCAGCGTCTCTTTTGCCAGGGCGTCGAGATACTCGTCGCCGGATGGATCACCCGCCGCGCTGGCCTCGGCCGCCCGCACCGCCTTGGCCAGTATCGCCGGGTGGCGGGTCAGCCGCTCCAGCGCCCAGGCCAAGCCGGTGGCCGTGGTGTCGTGCCCGGCTACCAGCAGAGTCATCAGTTGGTCGCGTAGTTCCTCGTCGGTCATCCGGCCCGACGGTTTGGCGGTGTCCCCGTCGACCGCCCGGACCAGCGTGGCCAGCACGTCGGTGCGTTCGGCGAGATTCGGGTCGGCGCGCCGCTCGGCAATCTCGGCGTAAAGCAGCTCGTTGGCCTCGTCGATAGCGCGGCGCAACCGGCGCCAGGCACGGCGACTCAGCAGGTCCGGCTTGGCAAGCGCCAGCGTCTCCCACGGCCCCACGTTGAGTAGCCGCGGCATGACCTTGCGCAGGGCGGCCAGCCGGTCCGGGTCGGTGGCACCGATCACGGTGCGCAGGATCACCTCGAGGGTGCTCTCAGCCATCTTGGGAGCGACCGCAAAAGGTCCGGCCCACCGGCCACCCGGCGATGTTCTCCGCTGCGATCTCGGACATCAGCTGAGCCTGGTGCGCAACGGCTTCACGTTGGAAGGGCGGCAGCATCATGCGACGCCGGTCGCGGTGCACATCGTCGTCGACCACCAGCAACGAGCTCTCTCCGAGCAGTCCGGCCAGCATCGTGTTGGCTTCGCCGGCATGAAAGACGCGCGGATCTCCGGCGAACACCTTCTTGATCACCACCGGATCGGTCACATTGACCATGGTGCCCAGCCCCGCCACGCGCAGCGTGAAAACGCTGCCGTAGCGGCGTTTGCAGGCGGTGAGGAATCTCGGGGCGTGCCGCAACATGAGCGCAGCCTGCACCGCGCGGGGAAGACAAGGTCCGGGTGGCAGCGTGGCGGTTTTCGTCATGACGGTGATTTTACGGGCGTTGTCGAGAACAAAGATCGGGTTTCACAGAGAGCAAAATTGTTGCGCTAGCGGCAACTACTTGCTACCCGGTCCAAATATAAATTACACCAACATATTTCACGCTGTTCAATTTCCGGATTCGGTGAATGATCTTGAAAGACAGTCGCTACCGCTTAGCTCTTTGCCATTTAGGTTGACTTAGGTTGACAGCGTTGGCACAAACCGAGGCGGCCGCCGAACCCCGGTGGCCTGTTCGAAGGCGTAGGCATACCCGATGAGTTTGGGTTCCTGGAATGCGCCGGCGAACAACGACAGGCCGACCGGCAGACCACAGAAATAACCGGCGGGAACGCAGATGTGGGGGTAGCCGGCGACCGCCGGTGGCGTCGAGCAACCGCCGGGCAGGATGTTGTCACCGACGACCGGGTCGATGGCAAACGCCGGTGAACCCTCGGTGGGCGCGACGATCGCATCCAGCCGGTGCTCGCGCAGCGCCTTGTCGATGCCGTCGGCACCTGCGCGGCGGCGCAGTTCGGCCCGCACCCGCAGGTACTGCGAGTCGGTGAGGTCGCCCTTGGCTTGCGACTGCTCGAGAAACTCCTGCCCGAAGTACGGCATCACCTGGCCGGCGTGGGCTCTGTTGAACGCGATGAGTTCGTCGAGGCTGCCGACCGCGGCGCGCGGATGGGCGCCGAGATAGCCATTCAAACTCGCCTTGAGCCCATAGCGGAACAGTTCGAGTTCGAGATCGCCGAAGAAGGGCAGCGAACTGGCCTGGATCGGATCGACGATCTCGGCGCCCAGCGCCGCCAGCTGACCGAGCGCACCCTCGATCAGTGCATCCGTCGCCTCGTGCGCACCGAAGCGCTCCCGGGCCACACCGAGTCGGGCCCCCTGCAGGGCTGCCGGGTCAAGAAATCGGCGATAGTCGGTTGCCGTGTGCGCGCCGCCCGCTCGCGTTGTCGGGTCACTGTCATCGACACCCGTCATCACCGTCAACAGCGTCGCAACGTCGGTGACGGTGCGCGCCATCGGGCCCACCATGTCCTGTGGCGATGCCACACCGATGACTCCGGAACGGCTTAGCAGGCCCACCGTTGGCTTCAGACCGACGATCGAGTTGCTCGATGCCGGCCGCACGATGGAACCGTCGACCTCTGCGCCGAGGGCGGCCACACACAGGTTGGCCGCCACCGCGACCGCCGAACCCGAGCTGGAGCCCAGCGGACTTCGGTCCAGCACGTAGGGGTTTCGCACCTGTCCGCCGCGACTGCTCCAGCCACTGCACGGCCGCGTGGAGCGCATATATCCCCACTCGCTCATGTTCGCTTTTCCGAGGATCGCTGCGCCAGCATCGCGTAATTGCTTGACCACAAATGCATCTCGAGTAGCGATGTTGCCCTCTAGGGCCAGCGAACCGGCCGTTGTGGCCATCTTGTCACCGGTTGTCGATGCTGTCTTTGATGACGACGGGGACACCGTGCAACGCCCCACGAATCCGTCCCCCGCTTCGCTCGGCATCGAGCGCCTCGGCGATCGCGAGGGCGTCGGGGTTAACCTCGATGATCGACCGCAGCATCGGACCGGATTGGTCGATCTCGCGGATCCGTCTCAAGTAGCAGTCAGTCAGGCCGGCGGCGGTCCACTCCCCCCGCTCGAAGGCCGTCTGGGTTTCGGCGATGGTGAACTCGGGCAACTCCATGAGATCCCTCCGGAAGCGGTGCCACGCCGGCGGCGGGTCCAGTTCGGTTCAGATCGGCCCGCTGCCGCCTCAGTCGCGGGCGATATAGGCGAGGACTTGCTTCTCGTGGTCGACGTAGTGATCACCGCTGACATCGACAATGACCCGATCAATGGTGCCGCCGACGAACGGGAATGGTGCCGGGTAGTCAGCGACCGCCGAGCCGCTGTCGCGCCCGACGCACAGTCCATCTCCGGTCAGCGAAAACGTGCCCGGCTGGGTGGCGATTTGGGCATCGCCCACGGCTTCAGTGTCGATGTAGAGCGTCAGTGTGCCGAGGGCGCTGAATGTGTCCGGGTCATCGGCGGTCTTGCGGAACTCGGCGGTGAGCACATGCGTCCCGGTGGCAACGGGCTCGGGTGCGCTGATGGTCTGGATTCGCTCGCCGAGCCAGTTGTAGACGTAGTGCAGCCGACCGTCCTTGAGGAACAGGCTGTGCCCGCCGGCCACCCCGCCCTGGGCAAACAGCACGCCCTCGGCCTCCGGGGTGTCGATGGTGACGGCGGCGGCGATGGTGAAGGAGCGGCGCCGGACATTCACCGCGACCGCCTCGGGAACATCGGCGGAGTCCGGGTAGTAGACGTAGTGGGACCGCGGCTCGCCGGGCTCCGGCCGCGGTGAGGCCATGATCTCGAGCGCCGTGCGGTCATCGAGCGGCAGACCCTTGTACACACCCGCGTAGTAGAACCACAGCCCCTTGAGTTCTTCGAGCAGCTCAGGCTTTTCGTCGGCCAGGTCGTGCAATTGGGTGCGGTCGGTACGCAGGTCGTAGAGCTCCCAGCGGTCCTTGTCGAAATTGCTCCAGCCCGACAGCGGCGGGTGCAGGGTGGTGGCCAGCCAGCCCTGGTGATATAGCGCCCGCATGCCCAGCATGGAGTAGAACTGGGTGGCCCGGCCGGGCAGCTGCGGATCGCTGATCGAAGCGGCGAAGCTGTGGCCCTCGATCTGACTTTGGGTCCAGCCGTTGAGAACCGCGGGCGGGTCGACGTCAAGCAGTTCATAAAGCGTCGGCACGATGTCGACGGCGTGCACGTATTGGTCGCGAACCTCGCCGCGCGCGGCGATGCCGGCCGGCCACGAGACAATGAGCGGATCGGCCACCCCGCCCTCGTAGCCGGCGAACCGCTTCCAGTACGGAAACGGTGTGTCGAACGCCCACGCCCACCCGGTGTTGTAGTGGTTATAGGCGGACGGGCCACCCAGGTCGTCGATCCGGGGCAGATTCGCCTCGATGGTGTCGGGGACGTTGTTGAAGAACTTGTTCTCGTTGAACGAACCGTTGGGCCCGCCCTCACCGCTGGCGCCGTTGTCGGAGACGACCACGATGATGGTGTTGTCCAACTGCCCGGATTCGGCCAGGTAGTCCAGGAGCCTGCCGATCTGCTCGTCGGTGTAGGACACGAAGCCCGCGTACACTTCGGCCATTCGCACGAACAGCCGTCGTTCGTCGTCGGTCAATGAGTCCCACGGCCGCACGAAATCGAGTGCGGGCCAGGCCCGGCCGTCTGGACCGGTGATATCGGGTTCACCGTGTGGGTTGATCGGCGACAGTTCGAGGTCCTGGGGTAGCAATCCCATTCGCTTCTGGTTGGCCAGGATCCCCACCCGAATCGCCTGGTAGCCTTCGTCGAACCGGCCGCGGTAGCGATCTGCCCAGTCCTTGAACACGTGGTGGGGCGCGTGGCCGCAGCCCGGACAGAAGTACATGAACCACGGCTTCTGGGGGGCAACGGCCTTGGCGTCGCGGACGAACCGGATCGCCTTGTCCGCCAGATCGGCCGACAGGTGATACCCCTGCTCCGGCGTCGCCGGGGGTTCGACGGTGTGGTTGTCATAGACCAGGTCCGGATACCACTGGTTGGTCTCACCACCCAGGAATCCGTAGAAGCGCTCGAATCCGCGTCCCAGCGGCCACCGGCCCTTCCATGACGACGCATCGCTCTCGTCGCTGGGCGTCAGATGCCACTTGCCCACCGCGTAGGTATTCCAGCCGCGCGCGTTGAGCACCTCCGAGATCATCCCGTTCTCGAACGGAACCCGACCCGAGAATCCTGGGAACCCCGCCGAGGCCTCAGTGATGCAGGCCATGTTGTTCGATGTCGCATTGCGCCCGTTGAGCAGGCTCGAGCGCGTCGGCGAGCACAACGCGGTGGTGTGGAAGTTGGAGTAGCGCACGCCGCTGTCGGCGATTCGGCGCATCGCCGGGGTTTCGATCGGCCCGCCGAACGGTTCCAGCGCGCCGTAGCCGACGTCATCCCAGACGATCATCAGCACGTTGGGAGCGCCGGCGGGTGCGGCCGGCGCCAAGAACGGCCCCCAGTCCGGCTCGGAATCGCGGATATCGGTCGCCACTCGCCCAGACCACTGCGCCACTTCGCGTCACCACCCGTCCAGAAATCGCGTCAACAGCAGCTTAGGTCGGTTGGGACTCTCGGAGGCCAAGTTGACGACAGTGGCTTCGGGCGGCCACGCCGCACGACAACGCCCGATGGCTGTATCACGGCGTCGGCGGGGCCGCGCCGTCGACCGTAATCCGGCGCGCTACAACGGGTTCTGCCTTGCCCTTGAGGGTCAGCGTGACGACCTCGCCGTCCTGCACGCCCGCAAGACCAGCCACCCGCTCAGACATCACGATCTCCCCGCCCGCGGCCACGGCCTGTAGTCGCGCCGCCGTATTGACGACATCCCCGATCGCGGTGAAGTCGCGGATCTCGCCCTCACCCACGATGCCGACGTATGCCGGGCCGACGTCCAGACCGATGCCGACCTTCAACTGCGGCCCCTCGGCAGTGCCGTAGCCCTGCGCCCGCAGGATGGCGCGGGCGTCACTCACCATGGAATTGACGTAGCGGCCGTCCCGGGTGAGCGGTGCAAAGTAAAGACCCATGACTTCGTCACCGATGAGCTTGTCGACAATCCCGTGCCGAACAATCACCTGCGTCAGTTTCGAGTAGAAGCGATTGAGGGCGGCGACCATTTCATCCGGCGGCACAGTCTCCGCCAGCGCGGTGGAGCCGCGGACGTCGGCGAATAGAACCCCGATCGGCAGCGTGACCCCACCGCCGGGCGCCTTCTCAAAACAGAGTTGGCACCAGCGCGGGTTTTTTCGCGATGGGCTCTTGCCCACGCGACGCATCAGCCAGCCGCCGAATCCCGCGAACGGATTGCCGCAGGCTTCGCACCGCGGGGCCGCGGGAAGGCTGGAGATGAGTCGAATTCCCCGACGCACCGAGGCGTGGCCAAAGTACTCGAAGAAACGCTCCCATTCCTCCGCGTTGGCCTGCGCCCCGTCCGGGCGCGGTGGGGTGCGTCCGCGCGCCATCAGTCGATTCTTACACCACTGGCCCTGTCGACGCAGCCATCGGACATCTACTTGTAGGCAACGGCGGCGCTCGAGCCGGCGGCCAGTGCGATCACCTCGAAGGAACGGAATCCGGCTGCACCGCACCATTTTCGGAAGTCGGCGCCCGTGTAGTCGAATGCGTCACCGAACTCGATCAGCATATTCAGCGACATCATCAGTCCTGCGGTGTTTTTCCGGCGGGCGTCGTCGATCAGCGTCTCGATCGCGATGAACGCCCCGCCCTCGGGCAGGGCCTCGTAGGCTTTCGCGATCAACCGTTGCTTGCCGTCGAGGTTCCAGTCATGCAGGATCTGGCCCATCGTGATGACATCGGCGCTCGGCAGCGGATCGGCAAAGAAGTCGCCGGACACCGCACGCACCCGGTCACCGAGTCCCTGCTCACTGAGCTTGCGCCGCGTGATGTCGGTTACCGCGGGCAGATCAAAGCTGATGCATTGCAGGTGGGGATGGGCGGCGGCGGCCGTCCGTGACAGCAGCCCGTTGGCGCCGCCGACATCGCAGAGGCTGCCGTAGCGCTGGAACGGAAAGCGTTTCACCAGCAGCTCGCAGTTGCGCCGCGATGCGGAATCCATGGCACCCAGGAAGACCTCGAGACGTCGCGGATCGGCATAGACCGTCTCGAAGAACGGCCGGCCCGTCTGCTTGATCTCGTTCTGCGGCTTGCCCGTCTGCAGCGCGTCGGTGAGGTCCGCCCAGAACCGATAGTTGCGTTGGTCCCAAATCTTGAGCAGACCGCCCTGGTACTCGGGGCTGGCTTCATCCAGGTATCGCGCGGTCTCCGCTGTGTTGCGGTAGCGAGCGTCTGGTCCGTCGCCGTCGCGCGCCAGCAGGTCCAGCGATACCAAGGCATCGAGGAAGTCCGTCGCCGGCCGCGGCACCAGCCCGAGAAGTTCGGCAAGGGCCTGCGCCGTCATCGCCCGGTCGCCCAGTTCGGTGAACAACCCAAGTCCGACCGCGGTGAGCAGCACTTTCGACGGGCCGTATCCGGCGCCGATTGCCATGATCCGATCGGGGCTCGACTGATCCATTACGCGCCCCGCCGAGCCCAGTCCATCAACCTCATCAAGCAAGCAGTCTATGGCCGTCACCGAGCTGTGCCGGGCCGGTCCGCGTCACAACGGTCGGGAACGGACTATCCAGCGCCGGAGTCGACGGCGGCCGCCGGCGCTTGCGGAGCCACACCGTGAGCTGGCGCCGCGTTGTCTTGCCAGGTGTCAACCGTGCAGCCGGCGAGCCCGAATGCCCCGAACACGGCGGCCAGCACCACCAACCCGCGCGCCACCGGCCGACGATTCTTGCTGATACCAATCATCGTTGTTTTCTCCCTGATCGTTGGAACCGAACTGAACGGCCTTGATACCCAAGGCTTGATGCCGCTAACGCTGTTCGCCATGTCTTTTTCGCGAAGGACTCTGGCGCACCACACGCTCAAGTACGCAACGCGGGCCCGAGTCGCCGCCACCCTGAGCACATCCGGTTGGGTGCAATCCCACGTCACTGACCTGAGTGCCGATGCGACCAGCCATTACCAGATGCCTCGGAAGAAGCCCGAGAGATTGTTGCCGATGTTGGAAACGCCCGACACGAGGCTGGTGACGGAGAAGGGCAGGACGCCTGTGTTGGCGATCCCCGACACGCCGCTGCCCAGGTTGTAGAAGCCCGAGGACAGGCCACCGTAGTTCTGGTAGCCCGAGCCGCCCAGCAGCCCCGCCGGGTTGGTGTTGAACCAACCCGACAAACTCGAGCCGTTGTTGGCGTAACCCGAGTTCCCGCCGGCGCCGGTGTTGAAGAAGCCCGACGAAGGTGTGGCGCTTGTGTTGAGGTAGCCCGGTCCACCCGGGATGGCGGATTCGGCAAGAGTGGTGCTGGGCAGGTGGATGCTGGGGATGGTGATCGGGGGCGTCGTGAACCCACCGATTCCGATTGGCGCAATGGTGAACTCGTTCGTGGTGAATGCCGGGATGTTGATTTGCGGCAGGGTGAACCCGGCAACCGCGATTGGATCAATCGTGAACGGATCCGTACTGATCGGCGGAGTCGAAATCTGCGGCAACGTGAACTCCGGCACCGGCAACTCCGGATTCTTCAATTCCAGCGATGACAATTCGGGCTTCGGCAACTCGTCAAGCGGCGGCCACAACTCCGGCGCCGCCAATTCCGGTAGTGGCGGATACAACGCGGGCTTCGGCAACTCCAACACCGGCGGCGGAAGCACCGGCTATTTCAACTACGGCGACGGCTCCTTGAGCGCGGGCATCTTCAACACCGGCACCCACAACGCCGGCTTGTTGAATTCCGGCCTGGAAAACATCGGATTCTTCAACTCGGGTGCCTACGACAGCGGCTGGGACAACTCGGGCAACTCGGGCCAGGTGAAAGGCTTGGGCAACTCGGGCTTCGGAAACTCCGGCACCTCGAGTTCGGGTGGATTCAACGCTGGCAGCGGGCAATCGGGGTTCTTCAACCCGGCGTGAACGGCGGCGCCACTCACAAACTCACCCTGGGTCGCCTTGCCCGCGCTCACGCCCGCTGACCGGAGTGGCTGACACTCGGGTGATCGAGGAAGCTGTTAGCGGCTGCGTTTTCGCGCAGCAGCCACAGCCGGCTACCGACGACCGAAGCGGAGTAACTGTGAGCCTTGTCCTGGCGTTCGGCGTGGTACTGCTCATCAGCGTGTCCCTGTCCGGGGTCGCCGCCCGGACGGTGCTGTCCAGCGCGCTGTTGTTCCTGGTCGCCGGCGCCCTGCTGGGACCCGGGATTCTCGGGTTGGACAACATCGGCCCAAACGACCCGATCGTCGTCGCGCTCGCAGACGTGGCGCTGTTTACCGTGCTGTTCACCGACGGCCAGCGGGCCAATGTCCGCGAATTGCGTGAGACCTGGACGCTGTCCGGGCGCGCCCTGGGCGTCGGGATGCCGTTGACCATGATCGGGATCGCGGTGCCGGCCCACTTCCTCACCGGCCTGAATTGGCCGACCGCATTCCTGGTGGGCGCCATCCTGTCCCCCACCGATCCGGTCTTTGCGGCAGCCATCGTCGGGCGCTCGGACATCCCGGAACGGTTGCGCCGACTGCTAAATGTCGAGTCCGGCCTCAATGACGGATTGACGCTGCCGTTCGTGATGATCTTCCTGGCCACCGCCCAGGGCGCCGGCTCCGACGTGCTGTGGGTCGGGGTGGAGCTCGTTCTCGGGCTGGCGCTCGGGGTCGGGGTGGCCGCGGCCGTGGCGTTCGCGTGGCGGGCAAAGATCCTGACGGCCGAAACGCACCTGCAGCCGTTGGGCCCACTGGCGATCGCGGTGGTGGTGTACTCGGCCTGTCACCTCACCCACGCCAACCCATACCTGGCCGCCTTTGCCGCCGGCTCCACGCTGGCCACCTTGGACCATGTCGCCGCCGAGCAGTTTCAACCGTTCGGTGATCTTCTCTCCGAAGTCACCAAGTTCGCCGCGCTGATCGTGTTCGGCGCGTTGATCACCCCCGATCGGTTGTCCGGGCTCAGTTGGCGCGATTGGCTGTTGGCCGTGGTCGTGATCGCGGTGATCCGGCCGGCCGCGATGTTGCTGTCGCTGGTGCGGACCCAGCTCAGCCGACAGGAGCGGTTGACTGCCGCATGGTTCGGGCCAAAGGGTTTTGCCTCGGTGGTCTACGGCCTGCTGGCATTGCAGTCGGGATTGGCCAGCAAGGAGCTGGTGTTCGATATCGTCGCCGTCACCATTGCGCTCTCGATCGTGCTGCATTCGTCAACCGACGTAGCGATAGCCACGGTGCTGCAGGTCGAACCCCCCGACGACCTGCCGGGCTGCCGCGAGCCCGCCGATGCCGACGAAGAGGCGACCGCAGAAGTCTGATCCCGCCGGCAATGTTGGCCGCAGCGACACTAAATCGACTCCCCCACAGCATATTTCGCAGCCACAATTGGTCGGCGTGGGCCGCCGTCGCCGGCCCGCCAGGCTGCTAACCTAACCCGCTATGGGTGCCTTGGACGGACGTGTCGCCTTGATCACCGGCGGAGCCCGCGGGCAGGGCCGCGCGCACGCGCTGGCCCTGGCGGGCCAGGGGGCCGATATCTCCCTCGCCGACGCGCCGGGCCCGATGGCGGAGCTGACCTACCCGCTGGGCAGCGAGGAAGACCTGCTCGCCACCGCCGAACTCGTCGGCCAGCTGGGCCGGCGTTGCCTGCCGATGGTGGTCGACGTGCGCGACCCGGCCCAGGTGAACACCGCGGTTGAGCGGACGGTGCGCGAATTGGGCAGCCTCGATATCGTGCTGGCCAATGCCGGCATCGTCAGCACCGGGCGCCTCGAAGAGGTAAGTGACCAGGTTTGGCAGCAGCTGATGGACACCAACCTGACCGGCGTGTTCCACAC
Source organism: Mycobacterium pseudoshottsii JCM 15466 (assembly GCF_003584745.1). Lineage (NCBI taxonomy): Bacteria > Bacillati > Actinomycetota > Actinomycetes > Mycobacteriales > Mycobacteriaceae > Mycobacterium > Mycobacterium pseudoshottsii. The sequence goes on along the minus strand of NZ_AP018410.1, from coordinate 1,155,731 downwards.
CCTGCGCGCGGCCATTCCGGTGACGCGCCAACAACGCTTCGGCAGGATCGTGGCGACATCGTCGATGGGCGGCCGAATGGGCATCCCGGAATTGGCGGCCTACAACGCCACCAAGTGGGGGATCATCGGCCTGATCAAGTCCGTCGCCCTCGAGGTCGCCAAGGAAGGCATCACGGCCAACGTCATCTGTCCGACCACGACGCAGACACCGATGGTGCAGCCCGCCGGGATCGGAGATGATCAGGAAGTTCCCGACGATCTGGTGCGGCGCATGATGAAGGCCAACCCCATCCCTCAACCGTGGCTGCAACCGGAGGACGTCAGCCGCGGGGTGGTCTATCTGGTCACCGACCCGGGTGTCATCACCGGCAGCGTGCTGGAAGTCGGGCTCGGCGGCAGCGCTCGCATGCACTGACTCGGCGGCGCCCGAAGCGGCGCCGAACGACGTTCAAGCCACTTTGACCCTCGCGACCCGCTTCCACGCGGCGTACAATTTGGTCAAACGCCCAATGTGATCGTCCAAATTGAGGTAGTCGCATGCCAACAGCTGCCGAGCGAGGCGCACAAACCCGGGCCGCGCTGATGGCCGCCGCGGTAGCGGTGATCGCCGAACGAGGCTGGGGGGCGGCCACCACCCGGATGGTGGCCGAACGGGCCGGACTTCCGCCGGGGTTGGTGCACTATCACTTCGCATCGTTGAACGACCTGCTGATCGATGCGGCCCTGCAGGCAGCGCGCGAGGAAGCCGCTCAGGTGCTGGACGGACTGGCCGGCGATTCACCGTCGCAGGGAATAGACCGATTGATCGACGCGGTCTCGTCCTACGACGTCGATGATCGAAACCAAAACCCGGCGATCCTGGTGTTTGGCGAAATGCTCTTGGCAGCAACACGATACGAGCGGCTGCGAATGGGCTTGGCGGAAATCCTCGGCGACTACCGATCCACACTGCGTCAGTGGCTCGCAGATCAGGGCGGCGCCATCGATCCCGAGGCGACCGCGGCATTGATGTTCGCGGCCATCGACGGATTGGCGCTGCATCGGGTGATCGACCCGCGATTGCGCACCCTGGCCATCCGGCCGGCGTTGCGCCGGCTGGCGGGACTGCCGACGGCCCAGACCGACGAGAGGACGCCACCATGACACGAGCGCAAGCGCCTACCTCACCGCGCGGTGGGGTTTCTCTGCACGGTGTCGACAAGACCTTCGGAACCGCAGCAGCGTCGGTACATGCGCTGCGCGGCATCGACCTGGACATCGAACCCGGTGAACTGGTGGCGATCGTCGGGGAAAGCGGGTCGGGCAAAACCACCCTGCTCAACGTCATCGGCGGCATCGAGGAGGCCAACAGCGGTTCTATTAACGTTGCCGGACAAGATATTTCGGGGTGCCGGCCGCGCGCACTGAGCAAGTTCCGCCGCGACCACGTGGGGTTCATCTTCCAGTTCTTCAATCTGATCCCGACGCTGACCGCCAAGGAAAACGTCGAAGTGATCGTCGAGCTGACCGGCCGAGGTGATCGGCGCCGCGCGACCGAATTGCTGGATGCGGTCGGGCTGGCCGATCGGGCCGGCAGTTTCCCCGGCCAGCTCTCCGGCGGCCAGCAACAGCGGGTGCCCATCGCGCGTGCGCTGATCACCGACCCGGACCTGCTGCTGGCCGACGAGCCGATGGGGGCGCTCGACGTGGCCACCGGCCGACGCGTGCTCGAACTGCTGCAGCAGACCAACCGGTCGGGTCTGGGCGTCATCATGGTGACCCACAACCGGGCGGCCGCCGATGTCGCCGACCGCATCATTCAGATGCGCGACGGAGCGATCGTCGAGCAGCGTCGCAACTCAGCCCCGGCCGAGGCAAGCAGCGTGCGGTGGTGACTGAGGTGCCAACCGAACCGCCCCGCGCCCGGCCGAACTGGACCGTGCTCCGCAAGACCGTCCGTGATCTGCGGCGACGCCCCGCTCAATCGGTGGCCATCGCGGTCATCGTGATGCTCGGGGTGCTGCTCTTCATCGCCAGTTATGACTCGTTCCGCAACCTCACGGCGTCCTACAACCGCACCTATGACCGGCTGCATTTCGCCGACCTCACCGCCTCCGGAGGCGACCCCACCCAGCTGGCCTCCGCCGCGCGGGAGCTCGCCGGCGTCGAGAACGTCGCGACCCGCGTGGTGCGGGACCGACCGGTGAACATCGACGGCACCCAACTGATCGGTCGGGTGGTCGGGTTGACCGGCGGCGGCCACGGGGTCGACGACGTGGAGATCGTCGACGGACGCGCACCCGATCCCGATGCCCCCGCACAGGTCGCGATCGAAAAACACGCAGCCGAGTCATTTCAGCTGAGCCCGGGCGATCGCGTCGATGTCTACAACGGCTCCGGTTGGCGCACCGCCGAGATCACCGGGGTGGCCCGCTCGCCCGAGTACTTGTGGCCGGCGCGTAGTCGTCAAGACATCCTGCCCGACCCACATTCCTTCGCCGTACTGTTCGCGCCACCGCGGCTCGCCGCACAGCTCACCGGGCAGCCAGGGCCCAATCAGACCCTGGTCCAGATGGCCGCCGGAGCGACCACGGCCGATCGGGACCGGGTGGCCGGGCTACTGCTGTCCCGCGGCGCCTTGGACGTGCAGACCCGCGACGAGCAACCTTCCAACGCAGCGCTGCACGAAGACCTCAATGGCTTCTCCGAACTCGCGGTGGGATTCCCGGTGCTCTTCCTGACCGCCGCCGCGATCGCCGAGTACGTCGTCGTCACCAGGGTCGTGCAGGCCGAGCCGCGGATCATGGGCGCGATGCTGGCCATGGGCACCCGGCCGGCCACGGTCATCCGGCACTACCTGGGATACGGCGTCGCGGTGGCCACCATGGGCGCGCTGCTCGGCGTCGTTCTCGGTGCGGGCGCCACCTCGCTGGTCACCGGCCTGTACACCGCGGCCATCGGGGTCCCCGACACGGTGGTCCGACACCACGTGTCCACCGCGGTCCTGGGCTTCGCCCTCGGCCTGGCAACCGGCCTGGTCGCCGTGCTGGTGCCGGCCATCACCGCGGCACGCACCGCGCCGGCTGACGCCATGCGCGGCCAACGAGTGCTCGCCACCGCGATGGGGCCACTTACCCGGCTGACCGCGCGGTGGCGGCTGCCCGCGGTGATCCAACTCGCCGTGCGGTCGTTGACCCGCAGCCGCGGGCGCACCGTCGCGACCATGGTGGGCGGGGCGCTGGCGTTGATCCTGGTGTTGGCCTCGGTCGGGATGATGACCAGCATGCGCGCCATGCTCGACGTCCAGTTCGGTGAGATGCAACGGCAGGACGCTTCGGCGCTCGTTGCGCCCAGCGCGGCGGGCCCCGGCGGCTTGGCGAGCCAATTGGCGGCCCTACCCGGGGTGTCGGCGGTCGAACCCAGCACCACCGTCGCGGTGACCGTACGCGCCGGCGGACGCACCTATGCGACGACGCTGACCGGTTTCGTGCCACACAGCTCCATGCACGGATTCCGGGGCACCGACGGGCGCACGCTGGCCCTGTCCGAAAACGGTGTGCTGGCCGGGGCAGCACTGGCCGACAAACTCGACGTGCGGGTCGGCTCCGATCTGATCGTCATCCCCGCGGGGGGATCGCCACAGCATGCCAAGTTGGCCGGCCTGGTCGACGAACCGCTGGGAACGGTGCTCTATGCCACCAACTCGACGGTTGCCGCGATCACCGGCAGCGTGGTCAACGGGTACCTGTTGCGCTTCGGCGCCGATGCCGACCGCGCCGGGTTGCGCGCGGACATCACCTCGCTGCCCGGTGTGCTCGCCTACACCGACACCCACGCACTCGAGAACACGGTCAACCGCTACCTCGGGTTGTTTTGGGCGTTCGTCGGGGTCATGCTGGCGCTGGGCGGGGCACTGGCCTTCGTGGTGATCTACGTAACGATGACGGTGAACATGGCCGAACGCACCACGGAGTTGGCCACCCTACGCGCGGCCGGCGTGTCAACACCGCGGCTCACCGCGACGCTGACCCTGGAGAACCTGCTTGCCACCGCGGCAGCACTTCCCTTCGGGCTGGCCGCGGGCGCGGGGGCGGCGTGGCTGTTCCTGCAGTCCTTCAACAGTGATCTGTTCAACATGCAGCTGGCCCTCGGGTGGTCGACGTTGGCGCTGGCGGCGGTCGCCGTGCTCGCCGCCGCCGCGATTTCGCAGCTACCCGCCATGCGGATGGTGCGCGATGTCGACATCGCGCGCGTGGTGCGCGAACGGGCCCAATAACATCCACCGGGGTCAGCGGGCACGCGCGCAGTGCTCAAGTTGGTGGCAGGTACAGGATTCGAACCTGTGTAGGCGTAAGCCGACGGATTTACAGTCCGCTCCCATTGGCCGCTCGGGCAACCTGCCGCATAGCAGGGTACAACGACCGGGTAGACAGAGCACAAACGGCTCTCCAAAGAAGGGACTTATCGCATGGCCGACTCATCGTTCGACATCGTCAGCAAGGTCGACCACCAGGAAGTCGACAACGCGCTCAACCAGGCCGCCAAGGAGCTGGCCACGCGATTCGACTTCCGCGGCACCGACACCAAGATCGCGTGGAAGGGCGACGAAGCAGTGGAACTGACCTCGTCCACCGAGGAGCGGGTCAAGGCCGCGGTGGACGTCTTCAAGGAAAAGCTCATCCGCCGCGACATCTCGATGAAGGCCTTTGACGCCGGCGAGCCCCAGGCGTCCGGCAAGACCTACAAGGTCACCGGCGACATCAAGCAGGGCATCAGCGGTGACGACGCCAAGAAGATCACCAAGCTCGTCCGCGACGAGGGCCCCAAGGGCGTCAAGACCCAGATCCAGGGCGAGGAGATTCGCGTCACCAGCAAGAAGCGCGACGACCTACAGACCGTCATCGCCATGCTCAAGCAGGCCGACCTGGACGTCGCGCTGCAGTTCGTCAACTACCGATAGAACTCCCTGCGGGCGCCCGAAGCGATCATGGTCGTCCGGGTCGTAGAAGTGCTGGACACGCTGGCCACGTAGGCTATGAAGGTCCGCATTAGGGGGCCCCTATGGCGACTGCCGACGATGAAATCCTCACCGGCCCGCGGCTGATCCTGCGCCCCCTGCGGCCCACCGACGCCGATGTCGTGTTCTTCGAGGTCACCTCGGATGACGAAGTGATGCGCTACCTTTCGTGCAACACGCATTCCGACGTCGAGCAGACCAGGCACTTCATCACCGAGCTGTGCATGGACGACAACAATCGCGGTTGGATCATCAACTGGCGCAGCACCGGCGATCCGGTCGGGTTCTGCACCTGGATCCGGCCGGAGGGCCCCGAGGTTCAACTGGGCATCTCCCTCGGCCGCCGTTGGTGGGGGCAACATGTCACGTCCGAGGCGCTGGACTTGCTCATCGAACAGGCACAGCGGGATCCGAGCGTGCATCGCGTGTGGGCCGCATGCCACGTTGACAACATCGGAGCCGCACGAGCGCTGGAGCGCAACGGTTTGTCCATGCAGGACCGGCTGGAGCGCTACTGCGTGTTCCCCAACCTCGGCGCGGAGCCGCAGGACGCCTTTCGGTTCGCAAGGACGCTCAGATAGCTTCATCGCCGCATCGCAAGCCTTGGCCACCGCGCGAAAGCGGCTTGCCCGCAACAGGTTGCGCGATTCGGCATTACCACGGGCAGCGAAGTCGTAGCTTGGGTACTGCGAATGCCGGGCGCGGGTCCGATGGTTGGACAGATGGGCGATGGGTGACGGTGTCGGGGATGAGTGGGTCGACGGCTCGGTAGCCGCGCGACATGATCGCCATGCGCTGCGCGAGTGGCTGGTTGTCCATGCCGCGACGATCGATGAACTGTTGTCTACCCGTTTCGAGGCGCTGCCCGGCCGGAAGGCCGACACCGATGCCGCCGCGCGCCGACTTGCCGCGTGGTGTCGTTCCAGCGCAAGCCGTGACTGGGCGCAGTTCGAGTCGCGATTGGCTCGCGACGGTTGGGACTTCGCAAGCGTGCTGGCGCGTTTCGCCAATGCCCGGCACACCCGGTCCTTGCCGCTGCCGGCGTGGGTGGCTGACGCGATGTGGTCCCGAGCGTCGTTGTGCGGCTCACCCGGCCGAGCCACCACCACCGGTTCGCCCGAGCCCGAGCCCACGCCCCCCAGCCAATTCGACGCCCTGCTGTTGCCACTGGTCGACGAGGCGCAGGCCCGACTCTGGTCAACCACGGACGCCGCCGCCACGGCGATACTGAGCGATTCGGCACGCGCAGGCATTCGGCGATCGTTGTTGCAACAACTGTCCGACCTGTGCGCGCCGGCGCTGTATGCGCTCTTTGACTCGGTGCGCGAGCTCGCGGCCCCAGACGATGCTCACGCGCAGCCCAGACCGGACTCGGGAGTCGCGCTCTATCAGCGGTTTGTCGCAGAGATGAAAGCGGCGGGCCTGTCCCGGCTGCTGGAAGCCAAACCGGTGCTGTGGCGGCTGATCGCCACGATCACCCGCCAATGGATTGACACCACGCGCGAGCTGATCGAACGTCTGGCCGCCGATCTGCCGTCCATCCGCGCTGGCCTGCTCGCGGGCGCCCCCGAAACGAAGGTGGCCGGAATCGATGGCGGGCTCTCCGATCCACACAATGGCGGCCGCTCGGTACGGATCGTCGTGTTCGAGAACGGCGCGCAGGTGGTCTACAAGCCGAAGGACTTGCGGGTGGATGCCGCCCTGCACGCCCTGGTCGGCAGGCTCAACCGGGCCGCTCCCCCGCTGGCGTTGCGTGCGGTCCGCACGATCGGACGCGAAGGCTACGGCTGGTGCGAGTTCATCGAGCATGCATCGTGCGCGGACGAAGAAGGCCTCGAGTTGTACTTCCGGCGCGCCGGCGCCTGGCTGGCACTGCTGCACTGCCTGGCCGCCACCGACATGCACCACGAAAACTTCATCGCACACGGCGACTACCCGATGCCGCTGGACATCGAGACGATCCTGCAGGCGAGCACGCAGGTCCCCGACGACCGTGATCGGGAAGGCCGTGCCCACCAAGCCGCATGCAACCTCATCGCCGATTCGGTGATGGCGGTGGGCTTGATCCCGTCCTATCGGAGCTCCGGCGTCAACGGGCGTTCCGCGGTCGGTGGGTTGATCGCGAATGACAACACCACGCCGACGATCCGTTGGGAGCACGTCAACACTGACGCGATGCGGCCGAAAAAAGCGGCGCGGCCCGCCACGAGCATGCCGAACCTACCCCACGTCAACGGGCACTACGCCAAGTTCAGCGACTACGTCGACGCCTTCATTGCCGGTTTCGTGGCCTACGCCAAGTTCCTGGTTCGACAAGGCGCCGATGCTGGGGCCGGCGGTTTGTTCCAGGAGTTTGCCGGCTTGCCGGTGCGCAGGGTGTGGCGCCCGACCACCTTCTACACCATGGTGCTGCAGCAGCTCACCGATCATCGCACCATGCATGATGGTGTTGCTTGGTCGACGCAAGCGGACTTCGTTGCCAGACTGGCTGATTGGAACCAAGACAGCGATCCGCATTGGCCGCTCCTACAGGCGGAGAGATCGGCCCTGTTGTCGTTGAACGTCCCCTACTTTTTTATGGCCAGCGACGGTGTCGAAGCCCATGATTTCGCTGGAGTCTCGTTCCGGTGCGCGGGCATGTCAGGCCTGGAACGCGCGTCTGCGCGCGTTCAAGACCTCGATGATCGACAGATCGACTGGCAAGTCACGGTCATCCGGCACAATACGGAAACCTATGCGGGACAAGCGCGGTCACCGGGCACAGCGGGTCCAGCACCGCAGCCGCCCCAGCCCGACGGTGGCGCCTGGCGACCGGCCGAAGCGGACTTTTCCGCCGAGGCCGACAGAATCGCCGGGGAACTGGCTCTTCACGCGATTCGCCGAGATGCGGGCGCCGCCTGGATCGGGTTGGACTGGTCAGGCGATTCGGATGCCGCCCAGCTCGTCTGCCTGGGCGCCGGCCTCTATAACGGCGTGTCCGGCATCGGCCTCTTCTTGGCCGCGCACGCGGCCGGCTCGGGCTGCCAGCGGTCGGCCGAGCTGGCCCGGGCCGGGGTCGCACACGTGTGCACCGAACTGACCGGCCGCAACGCGCCGCGCGTGGCCCGCTCGCTGGGAATCAGCGGCGGCTCCGGTTTGGGGTCGATCGCCTACGCATTGGCGGTCATGGCGAAGTGCCTCGAGGACGACGAATTGCTCGCCCACGCGCATAGGGCGGCGCTGCTGGTCACCGACGATCTGATCGAGACCGACCGGCAACTCGATGTCGTCGGGGGTAGCGCCGGCGCGATCCTTGGGCTGCTCCGGGTCTATCGAGACACCGGCTCCGGCGACGTGCTCGCGCGTGCGATTCGGTGTGGCGAGCACCTGTTGCGCCAACCCCGCGTCGGCCCGCACGGAAGGCGCACCTGGCGCCGACAGGTGCCCGGCTCTTGCGATCTGAACGGCATGGCGCACGGTGCAGCGGGCTATGCGTACGCCCTGGGGTCATTGGCCACAGCAACCGGTCACGAGGAGTTCGCACAATACGCGGCGGAGTGCCTGGCCTTTGAAAACGCCAGCTACGACCGGCAGCGCGGCGGCTGGCCCGCACTGGATGTGGACGGGGGGAAAGGCTGGCCCGCGCAGTGGTGCCACGGCGCACCCGGAATCGGTTTGGGGCGCATCGGCTTGGCACGACGCGGCTGGGCGCAGCCACTGTCGGCCGACATTGCCAACGCCGTGACTTCGGTCCGTCAAGGCTGGGCTGAGCAACAATTGGACACGCTTTGTTGTGGTGCTCTGGGCAGCATCGAATTGCTCAGCGAAGCCGCGACGACGTTGGACCAGCCTGATCTTCAGGGTCTTGCGGCACGCTGCCTGAGCGACATCGTGTCCGCGGCGACCCAACGCGGCGACTATCGATGGAACAGCGGCGATCAAGCATTCAACCCTGGATTGTTTCGCGGAATCGCCGGCATAGGCTATACCGCCCTGCGTCGCATCAACCGGCCCCTGCCCAATGTGCTGCTCTGGGAATAGACACCGGCAACCGGGATTGAGACGGGCCATTCATCAAGGCCCTCAACAAAATTCAGGCGATCGCTACCAGAGCGCCCGAACTCTCAGGAGAGGCGTGCAAAACCCAGGCAGGGAGCGGTCAAAGCTTGATCCACACAAGGCCCCAGGCCGTTCATTCCCGCGGCGGCCTCGATCATGTCGTCGGTGAGGCGGCAGTCGAGGATGCTGTCAACGGCCGGCAGTTCCATGGCAAGAGTGGTCATCATGGTTTCGCATTGTTTCCCGATCTAAACGTTTTTGTCAAGCTCGGTTGCGCAATGCGTCAAACCGCGGCGCCCTGGCCGGATGCCACGCTCGGCGCCGGTTCACCGTCCAACAACCGCCGCAGCACTAGTGCCGAACTGCCCTGGCTCGACCAACCGGTGGGTGTCTACTCTGATGACGCAACCCAGAAACAGGCGAGGTCCACGATGAGCGTGACCCCCCAAAGCCCAACGCACTCCGGTCGAGCGGAGCTTGCTCTACGTCGTCATCGTCGGCGCCGGCATCTCCGGCCTCGGAGCGGCCTACCGGCTGCTCGAGAGCGACCCCGAACTGACCTACACCATCCTGGAACGCCGTGAGCGAATCGGCGGCACCTGGGACCTGTTTCGCTATCCGGGCGTGCGCTCCGACAGCAGCATCTTCACGTTGAGCTTTCCGTTCGAACCATGGACCCGCAGGGAGGGCGTGGCCGACGGCGAGCACATCCGGGAGTACCTGGCCAACACCGCTCACAAGTACGGCATCGACGGCCATATCCAGTTCAACAGCTATGTCCGGGCGGCCGACTGGGATTCGGGCACCGACAGCTGGACGGTCACCTTCGAGCAGGACGGCGTGCAGAGGCAATGCCGCAGCAGGTTCGTGTTCTTCGCCAGCGGCTACTACAACTACGACCAGGGCTACACGCCCGATTTCCCCGGCATCGAGGGGTTCACCGGCACCGTGGTGCACCCACAGCACTAGCCGGCCGACCTGGATTACACCGGCAAGAAGGTCGTGGTGATCGGCAGCGGCGCTACCGCGGTCACGCTGATCCCGTCAATGGCGGAGCAGGCCGCCAAGGTGACCATGCTGCAGCGCTCGCCGACCTACCTCATCTCGTCTTCCAAGTACAGCAAATTCGCTGCCATCGCGCGTAAAGTATTACCCCGCAAAGCATCTCATTTGACGATCCGAACATACAACGCCCTGCTGGAAGCGGTGCTCTGGTTCTTGGCCCGCAAGCTGCCGGGCTTCATCAAATGGCTGCTGCGGCGCATTGCGATCAAGAACCTGCCCGCCGGCTATGACGTCGACACCCACTTCAAGCCGAACTACAACCCGTGGGATCAGCGCCTGTGCCTGATCCCCGATGCCGATCTGTACAACGCCGTGGCCGGCGGGCGCGCCGAAGTGGTCACCGACCACATCGACCATTTCGACGCCACCGGCATCGCACTCGAGTCCGGCCGACATCTTGATGCCGACATCATCGTCACCGCCACCGGCCTGCAGTTGCAGGCACTTGGCGGGGTGCAGATCAGTCTGGACGGCACCGAGATCAACCCCTGTGACCGGTTCGTCTACAAAGCGCACATGCTCGAAGGGGTGCCCAACCTGTTCTGGTGTGTGGGCTACACCAATGCATCGTGGACGCTGCGCGCCGACATGACCGCGCGGGCCACGGCGAAGTTGCTGGCGCACATGGCCGCCAACGGCGATACGCACGCCTACCCGGACCGGGGCAACGAGGCGATGCCGGAAAAACCGTCCTGGGACATTCGGGCCGGCTATGTGTTGCGGTCGCTGCACGCACTGCCCAAATCGGGGACCAAGCGGCCCTGGAACGTGCGGCAAAACTATTTCGCCGACGCCATCGACTACCGGTTCGACCGCATCGACGAGGCCATGGTGTTCGGCCGCGCCGCCGACCGCGCGCCCCTGGCGGGCTGAACACCGGTAGCCGATAGTCGCGGCGGCGTCAGGGCTTCTCGTGCTTTCCGTGCGCGGACGCGTCAATGACGATCGGCTCACCGCAGTTGGGGCAGAACTTTTCGGTGTGATGATGCTGCGCCCCGCAGTTCGCACAGAAGTGGGGTTCACCGGCCGTCAGATGCTCCGCGTCCGCGGGAGCCGCGGCATCGGCCGCGTGCTCACCGGCACCTTCGGCGCCGCCGCCAACCGGTGCCCACCCATCCGGAATCGGCTGAAAGTCGGGCACCGGAGAGGCCGCCGAGCGCTGCCGGCGACTTCTCAACACCGTGAAGGTCACGCCACCGCCGACCGCCAGCACCACGACAAGGCCGATGTACCACATCAGATTCGAGCCACGTAGCACCGAAACGTCGCCGTACTGCTGACGTAGGTTGACAGCGCTGGTGCGCAGATCGACCAACCCGGGAAAATCCGGTGACATCGACAACGCCGTGTCGAATTCTTTGATCGCCGCGCTGTAGTGGCCCGAGTAGTACAGGTCGAGCCCCTTTCGATAGGACAGATCGGCCGGGCCCAGGGTGGGCACGACCCCCTTGGCGGCCAGCAATGCGGCCAGGCCGGCCACCGGCGCGACAAAGTTGAACGGCTGCGATTCGCTGGCCGGGCGGAAGCTGTTCAGCCCGATCACCTTGCCGTTGAGTTCGATGGTCGGCCCGCCGCTCATGCCGTCGGAGATCGGCGCATCGATCTCGTATTCGGGAATGGTCTGGCGAAGTGATTTCTTGCTGACCGTGCCGCTCTTGTAGGTGGGGTCAAGCGAGGGATCGGTGATGTCCTGGGTGCTCTTCGGATATCCCACCGCCAGAATCCGGGTGCCGATGCTGACGTCGGCGTCGGTGGTCAGCTCCGAGGAGGGCATGTTGCGCCGGTCCACCCGCAGCAGCGCGACGTCACCCTTGTCGATCGGCCGGAAGTCCACGACGTCGGCGTTCATCGTCGCGGCCACCTTTGCCCCGCTTCCGTACAACACCGTGATGCTGACTTCTGGCCCCCGCTCGGCGGTTTCACCCTCGACCCTGGCGTTCTTGCGAAGCCACTGCACCGCACCAACCGGATTCAGCGCCTCGGGCGAGTCCGGGAATTGCTTCACGTAGTCGCTCGCCGCATGCTCGAAAATCAGGTCCCTGGCGCTTTGCGGATCAACGCAGTGCCCGGCGGTCGCCAGCCAGCCGTCGGGGTTCACGGTGAACGCGGTGCAACCCCAGCCCGCGGTGAACGGCTTGGTCGGGTTGTCGCCGTAGTGGGAGAGCCGCTGGCCGGTGGGCAGCCGCACCCAGCCATAGGCTCCGATCACGATGTACATGACCGCCGGCCGGATCAGCGCCGCAGCCCTTTCCTCCGGGTTGGCCTGTGGCCGACCGTCATCGGCGTACGCGATGCCCGGCGAGCCGGCCATGAGCAGCGCGGCCACCGCCAGCAGTGCAAATATCCGGCCGCCAACAGGCCCGGACCCAAACCTTGCCGGGCGCGCGCGGCTGACCATGACTCCTCCTGGTAGGCATCCTTTGATCTCCACCATCGGGCCTCGACGGTGTCAGACGGTAGGGACCGAAGTCCCATGCTGGGTGGTCATTGGTTTCGACTTTGGCGACCTGACACTGGCTGCTTCTCAATGTCGAGCCTCGGCAATACGCTGGGTGCCATGGCACCTGCTACGCGCGAACCCAACGTCGTTGTCCTCGGTGGCGGTTCCTGGGGAACCACGGTTGCATCGATCTGCGCACGGCGGGGGCCGACGCTGCAATGGGTGCGTTCGGAAGCGACCGCAAAGGACATCAACGACAACCACCGCAACAGCCGCTACCTCGGAAACGACGTCGTGCTAAGCGAAACGCTGCGCGCGACCACCGACTTCTCCGAGGCCGCCAACTGTGCCGACGTCGTCGTCATGGGCGTGCCCTCGCACGGCTTCCGGGGTGTACTGACCGAGCTGAGCAAGGAATTGCGCCCGTGGGTGCCGGTGGTATCGCTGGTCAAAGGGCTCGAACAGGGCACCAACAAGCGGATGTCGCAGATTATCGAGGAGATCTTGCCCGGCCATCCGGCAGGCATCCTGGCCGGGCCGAACATCGCACGCGAGGTGGCCGAAGGGTACGCGGCCGCCGCGGTGCTGGCCATGCCCGACCAGCATCTGGCCACCCAACTGTCCGCGCTGTTTCGCACCCGACGGTTCCGCGTCTACACCACCGATGACGTCATCGGAGTCGAGATGGCGGGCGCGCTCAAGAACGTGTTCGCCATCGCCGTCGGCATGGGCTACTCGCTGGGCATCGGCGAGAACACCCGCGCCCTGGTCATCGCCCGCTCACTGCGCGAGATGACCAAGCTCGGTGTGGCGATGGGCGGTGACACCGAAACCTTCCCCGGACTGGCCGGCCTGGGTGACCTCATCGTCACCTGCACCAGCCAGCGCAGCCGCAACCGCCACGTTGGTGAACAATTGGGCGCCGGCAAACCCATCGATGAGATCATCGCCTCGATGAACCAGGTCGCCGAGGGGGTCAAGGCGGCCAGCGTCATCATGGAATTCGCCAATGAGTTCGGGCTGCCCATGCCGATCGCCCGCGAGGTCGACGCCGTGATCAATCACGGATCGACCGTCGAACAAGCCTACCACGGGCTGGCCGCCGAAGTACCCGGCCATGAGGTGTACGGGGCCGGGTTCTAGCCCGGTTGGGGTTTCTGCACAGCTGGCAAGCCGGTGCGCCGGGAGATCTGCGTTTGGTATGCGCGCCGCATGTGAGGTTGACCCCGGTTTGGCCGCTTGTATACTGTCGATACGACAGCAGTGCCAACTAACGACGCTCCCGTTTCGTCGGAGGCCCTACGGGTGGGTGACCCGGGTGATACGGAGCTGACTGTCCAACCGTCCCCCGCACTGACCGACGAGGGAATGATTGATGCCGTCCATCAAACGACTTGGCAAGCAAGCCCAAGACGACGGCGCGCCGGTGTCGCGAACTCAGCAACTGCGCTCGGTCCTCCGGTACGACGTGCCCGCGTCGATTGTGGTTTTTCTGATCGCGCTACCGCTATCGGTGGGAATCGCCATCGCTTCGGGCGCACCGGTGCTCTCCGGCCTGATCTCGGCGGTGATCGGGGGGATCGTGGTTGGACTCATCGGCGGAGCACCACTGGCGGTCAGCGGTCCCGCGAATGGGATGATGGTGGTCACGGTCGGCCTCGTCGCCCAATTTGGTTGGCGGGAAACGTGTTTCATCACGGTCGTCGCAGGTGTCCTGCAGCTCGCTTTCGGACTCATCCGCATTGCGCGAGCGGTACTGGCGATCTCGCCTGTCGTCGTACACGCGATGCTGGCCGGCATCGGAATCACGATCGCACTTCAGCAAACGCACGTGTTGCTGGGCGGGGAGTCCCACACCACATCCTGGGAAAACGTTGTTGAGCTACCCGAATAAATCGTCGAGGCGCATAAACCGGGAGTGTTCCTGGGCGTGTTGGTAATCGGCATCATGGTCGCCTGGCGCTGGGCCCCGGCCAAAGTGGCTGCCGTTCCGGGGCCGCTGGTGGCCATCGTGACCGCAACCGTCATCTCGTTGGTGTTCCCGTTCGACCTGACCCGGATCACGCTCACGGGATCGCCCCTGGATGCGTTGCAGCTGCCGGCCCTACCCGATGGCAAGTGGAGCGCTATCGCGATGAGCGTGGTCACCGTCGCTTTCATTGCCAGCGTCGAGAGCCTGCTGGCAGCCGTGTCGATCGACAGAATGCACCCCGGCACACCCACCAACTTCAACCGCGAACTGGCCGGACAAGGTGTGGCAAACATGACATCCGGTATGGTCGGTGGTCTCCCCATCGCCGCCGCAATCGTCCGTAGTTCGGCCAATGTCCAGGCGGGCGCCAAGAGCCGCGCCTCGACAATCATGCACAGTGTGTGGATCCTCGTCTTCACGCTGTTTTTCGCGGGGTTGATCCAACAGATCCCCACCGCCGCACTTGCCGGCATGCTGGTTTTCGTCGGCATCAGGCTGCTGCAGCCTGCCCATATCGAAACCGCCATGCGCAATGGTGATCTGGCCGTCTATGTGGTGACCATCGTCGGCGTCGTGTTCCTCAATCTCATGCAGGGCGTGCTGATCGGACTCGCCTTGGCCATCGCGCTGACCGCGTGGCGGGTGATGTGGTTCAGGATCCACGCCGAGCCCTCGGGCGACGAATGGCACGTGATCGTCGCTGGGACATGCACCTTCCTGTCCGTGCCCCGGCTGACCCACGTACTCGCGTCCATCCCCGCGGGCAAAGCGGTTACCGTGACGATGTCGGTCATCTACCTCGATCATGCCGCGCATCAAGCGATTGCCGACTGGCAGCAGCGACAACTTTCGACTGGCGGGTCGGTTCACATCCACGGTGGCGTCCATACCGGACACCGCGCTCGCCGGGCGATGGACGACCTGGTCGAGAATGCAGGCACTGAGACTCCCGCTTAGCGAAGGATTCGCCGGACCATCGCCGGCCGGCCTGGTTCGCATCACACTTGGACTTGCGCGCCTGGTCACGCCTAACATTTGCATTCGCTATGCAGCGGGCGAACCAGGTTGCCGTCGCTTGGCCCGCTCAATAGCCTCGGATGATCGGACGCATAGCAGACTGACACAATGAAGTTCGGCGGAGTTCGGCCATTCGTATTTGCTAGTGCGCGAACACGTTACGAGTCCGTTACAGCATGTGGGGCGGGATATCGCAACATCCCCCGCTAAGGCCCAACGAGGGGATCGGCCGATGCCACACATCGAACAGCTCGATAAACAAGGTCTTGATCACGCTCAGCACCCGGGCACCCCGGAACCCCCAACAACATCGCGGTTGTCGCGGGTATCGCAGATATCGCGACC
Organism: Mycobacterium pseudoshottsii JCM 15466; assembly: GCF_003584745.1. NCBI lineage: Bacteria > Bacillati > Actinomycetota > Actinomycetes > Mycobacteriales > Mycobacteriaceae > Mycobacterium > Mycobacterium pseudoshottsii. The sequence continues at coordinate 1,139,858 of NZ_AP018410.1, read as the reverse complement.
CGACCGGGTGCGATCAGTCATCAGGCACGACTTGCCAGCCTCGCTGGTTGTTTTCCTGGTAGCACTGCCGTTGTCATTGGGCATCGCCATTGCCTCGGATGCTCCGGTGCTCGCCGGGTTGATCGCGGCCGTGGTGGGCGGGATCATCGGTGGCGCACTGGGGGGATCTCCGCTGCAGGTCAGCGGGCCCGCCGCCGGCCTGGCGGTCGTGGTCGCCGACCTCATCGCCGAATTCGGATGGGGAATCACTTGTTTCATCACGGCGGTCGCCGGGCTGATGCAGATCCTATTGGGGTTCAGCCGGGTCGCGCGAGCCGCCCTTGCGATCTCGCCAGTGGTGGTGCACGCCATGCTGGCCGGTATCGGGATCACCATCGCGCTGCAACAGACGCACGTGTTGCTCGGTGGCGAATCACATAGCACGGCCTGGGCCAACGTGGTCGAGCTGCCCGCACAGATTGTCGGCGCGCACCGGCCCGGAGTGATCCTGGGGCTGCTGGTCATCGCGATCATGGCCGCTTGGCGCTGGGCTCCGGCCAAGGTGGCTCCCGTTCCCGGCCCGCTGGTCGCCATCGTGGTGGTAACCGTTGTCTCGGTGGTGTTTCCGTTCCATGTGTCCCGCATCACTCTCGAGGGCTCGGTCGTGGATGCACTGCAGCTGCCCGCAATTCCGCTCGGAAACTGGGGCGCCATCGTGATCGGCATCATCACCGTCACGCTCATCACCAACGTCCAGAGCCTGTTGACAGCGGTGGCAACCGACAGAATGCACAGCGGCCCAACCACCGAACTCAACCGTGAATTGATCGGCCAGGGCGCATCCAACGTCGTGTCGGGGGCAATCGGCGGCCTCCCCATCGCCGGTGTCATCGTCCGCAGCGCGGCAAACATCAAGGCGGGTGCCAAAACTCGGGCGTCGACAATCCTGCACGGTTTCTGGGTCCTGCTGTTCGCACTCCCCTTTGCGGGTTTGATCGAACAAATCCCCAGCGCTGCGCTCGCGGGACTGCTGATCGTCATCGGTATTCAGCTACTGCAGCCCGCACACATCGAAACCGCGGTCAAGACCGGCGACTTCGCCATCTACCTGGTGACGATTGTCGCGGTGGTCTTCCTGAATCTGCTGCACGGCGTGATGATCAGGCTGGCCCTGGCCATCGCGATGACGGGGTGGCGAGTGCTGCGGGCCAAGGTCGAAGCACACCAAATCGACGGCGAATGGCGGGTGGTCGTCGAGGGCGCCTGCACCTTCCTGTCCCTACCCCGACTGACCCGGGTGCTGGCCTCGGTGCCTGACAGCGCGACGGTCACTCTTCATATCGCGGTCAACTACCTCGACCACGCCGCGCACCAGGCGATCACCGACTGGCAGCGACGCCATCACGCCACCGGCGGGAAGGTTCGCATCGATGGCGCCCTGCGCAGAGGTCATTTCGCCAACGACGGCACACAGTTGGTCCACGACGAAAAGTCCGAAGCCGCCGCCTGACGGCGGCCGGCCGAACCCCGCTATCCGCGGGCCATTTGCTCCAAACGCCGGATCCGGTCCTCGATCGGCGGATGCGTCGAGAACAGCGATCCGATCCGCTCACCGGCACGGAACGGATTGGCGATCATCAAGTGCGCCTGGCTGGCCAGCTGCGGCTCGGGCGGCAGTGGAGCCAGTTGCACGCCACCGGAGATCTTGCGCAGTGCCGACGCCAACGCCAACGGGTCACCGGTCAAGACCGCACCCGATTCGTCGGCCTGATATTCGCGCGAACGCGACACCGCCATCCGCACCACCGTCGCCGCGATCGGGCCCAGCAACGAAACCAGCAGCAGGGCGAACGGGTTCTGGCCGTCTCGGTTACCACCGAACATGCCGGCCCACATGGCCATGTTGGCCAGCGCGGTGATCACCGACGCCAGCGCTCCGGCGATACAGGAAATCAGGATGTCGCGGTTGTAGACGTGTGACAGCTCGTGGCCCAGCACGGCACGCAATTCCCGCTCGTTGAGCAGCGCCAGGATGCCCGTGGTGCAGCACACCGCGGCGTTGCGCGGGTTGCGCCCGGTGGCGAAGGCGTTGGGTGCGGCGGTGTCACTGATGTACAGCCGCGGCATCGGCTGGTGGGCGCTGGCGGCCAGCTCACGCACTATCCGGTACATGGCCGGAGCCTGCAGCTCCGAAACCGGCTGCGCATGCATGGCCCGCAGGGCCAGCTTGTCGCTGTTGAAGTAGACATAGACGTTCATCCCGACGGCGAACAGCACCGCCAGGATCAGGGCCGTCCTGCCGAACAGCGCACCAAAGAACACGATCATGGCGGACATGCCGACCAGCAGCAGGAAAGTCTTCAGCCTGTTGGCATGCGGATGCCAGGTCATCGGTGTGTGTCCTCCCACGAACACGGCAACTTGGTTATTACAGCTGATTTAACGCCCGAAACGGCCCTCGGGGTTCCGAAACGCCGCGCTCTACCCGTGCCGGTTGACCGTGTAGTCGACCAACGCGGCCAGCGCCTGGCGGCCCGGGACGTCGGACAGCAAATCCAACTCGTGACGTGCCCGAGCGGCATATTGCTCCAGGACCTCTTTGGCCTGGCCCATACCCGGCGACGCCCGCAACAGCGCGAGGGCCTCGAACACCTCGGCATCGTCGCGGATCGGACCCGCCAGCAATGTGCGCAGCCGGGCGCCGTCGGAGCCGGTCTGGCGCAGGGCGTAGAGCATGGGCAGCGTGCGCACCCCCTCACGCAGGTCGGTGCCCGGTAGCTTCCCCGACTGTTCGGTATCGCTGTCGATGTCGATGATGTCGTCGGCGATCTGGAACGCGGTGCCGACGATGCCGCCGAGACGGTTCAGTCGCTCCACTTGTTCGCCGTCGGCGCCAGAAAACATGCCACCGAACCGGCCGGCGGCCCCGATCAGGCAGCCGGTCTTTTCGTGAACCACCTTCAGGTATTGCTCGATCATGTCCACGCCCTCGGGCGCGCCCCGGGTCTCACGCATCTGACCGGTCACCAGCTGGGCGAACGTATCGGCGACGATCCGCACGGCATCCGGCCCCAGCCGCGACACCAACCGCGACGCCGTCGCCAGCAGATAGTCACCGGCCAGGATGGCGACGTTGTTGCCCCAGCGCGCATTGGCGCTGGGCGCTCCGCGACGTACTTGCGCCTCGTCCATCACATCGTCGTGGTAGAGCGTCGCGAGATGAATCATCTCGATGACGGCTCCGGCGATCACGACTTCGTCGGCACCCGGGTTCGGCCCGACCTGAGCCGACAAGACGGTAAACAGTGGACGGAACCGCTTACCACCGGCCAGGAACAGGTGTAGCAGCGAATCGGTCATCACCTCGTCGGCACCGCGCAACTCAGCGTCCATCAGCCGCTCGATGCTGGCGACACCATCTCGCACCGTCGTGGCGAATTCAGCATCGCCGACGTCAACGCCCGCCACCACCGTCGCCGAGGTTCTCATCCGACCAACATACTGGGGAGCGTGGAAACCAGAGTTCCCAGAGCCCTTGGCGCCGACCTGGTGGTCGTGGGCGCCGGACCGGCCGGGTCGGCGGCGGCCGCCTGGGCCGCCCGAGCGGGCCGGGATGTACTTGTCATCGACTCCGCCGGTTTCCCCCGCGACAAGGCCTGCGGCGACGGGCTGACCCCGCGCGCGATCGCCGAGCTGCAGCAGCTGGGCCTCGGCGAATGGCTGGCCGGCCGTATTCAGCACCGGGGTCTGCGCATGAGCGGATTCGGCGGCGAGGTGGAAATCGGCTGGCCCGGCCCGTCTTTTCCGGCGTACAGCAGCGCGGTGGCCCGGCTCGAACTCGACGATCGGATCCGCAAGGTCGCCGAGGAGTCCGGGGCCCGCATGCTGCTCGGCACAAAAGCCGTCGCGGCCCATCATGACTCGTCAAGGCGAGTGGTATCGCTGACGCTGGCCGATCGGACCGAGGTAGCCTGCCGACAATTGATCGTCGCCGACGGCGCACGGTCGTCCCTGGGGCGCAAGCTGGGCCGCCGCTGGCATCAGGAGACCGTCTACGGCGTCGCCGCACGAGGATACCTGACCACTGCCCGCAGCGAGGATCCGTGGCTGACCTCCCATCTGGAACTGCGCTCGCCAGACGGAGCGGTGCTGCCCGGCTACGGCTGGATCTTCCCGCTGGGCAACGGCGAGGTGAACATCGGGGTGGGAGCGCTGTCGACCACCAAACGGCCGGCGGACCTGGCGTTACGACCGCTGATGTCGTACTACACCGACCTGCGCCGGGACGAATGGGGCTTTACCGGCCAGCCCCGTGCGGTCGCCTCGGCGTTGCTGCCCATGGGCGGCGCGGTGTCGGGGGTGGCCGGGCCGAACTGGATGCTCATCGGTGACGCCGCAGCGTGCGTCAACCCACTCAACGGGGAGGGCATCGACTACGGCCTCGAGACCGGGCGGCTTGCCGCCGAACTCCTGGATTCCCCCGACCTGTCGCAGCTGTGGCCGTCGCTACTGCAGGCGCACTACGGTCGTGGGTTCTCGGTCGCACGCAGGCTGGCGCTGCTGCTGACCTACCAACGGTTCCTGCCCACCACCGGACCGGTGGCGATGCGCTCGACGGCACTGATGAAGGTCGCCGTGCGGGTGATGGCCAACCTGGTCACCGAGGAGGACAGCGATTGGGTGGCACGGCTGTGGCGCGGCGGCGGACGGGCATCACGGCTGATCGATCGTCGCCCGCCGTTCCACTGAGGCCCTATATCAATTTCATTGACATGTATCAGGCTCGTTGATATACAAGAGGCATGACTGAATCATTGGATTTGCAATTCGAAACCGCCTATCGCGGCGAATCCGCAGAGTTCGGCGCGGGCATCAGGCCCCCGTGGAGCCTGGGCGAACCCCAGCCCGAACTCGCCACCCTGATCGAGCAGGGCAAGGTCCATGGCGAGGTGCTCGACGCGGGTTGCGGGGAGGCCGCCCTCGCATTGGCGCTGGCAGGACGGGGCCACCCGGTGGTCGGCTTGGACATGTCCCCCACCGCCGTCGAGCTGGCCGGGCGCGAGGCCGCGCGCCGCGGCCTGACCAACGCCAGCTTCGCGGTGGCCGACATCACCGATTTCGCCAGCTATCCGCCGGAGTCGGCGGGGCGGTTCAACACCATCATGGACAGCACGCTGTTTCACTCCATGCCGGTCGAACTCCGCGAGGGTTACCAGCGTTCGATCGTACGGGCGGCCGCCCCGGGCGCGTCCTACTTTGTGCTGGTCTTCGACAAGGCCGCGCTTTCCGGCGACGGCCCGATCAATGGCGTCACCGAAGAAGAGTTGCGTAACGCGGTGTCCAAGCACTGGGTGATCGACGAGATCCGGCCGGCCCGCATTCACGCCAATCTCCCGCCGGAAGTATCCGGGATGCCCGCCTTCGACGCTCGCGACGAACCCGAGGGCCGCAAGTCCGTCGGTGCGTGGTTGCTCTCAGCCCATTTGGGCTGATGGCACACCCCATGCGGTGTATAGTCCAGCTAATGAAGGGTAGAAGGCTGGCCACAATCGCCGCGACTGCGGTAGCTGCCGTCGGACTGGCGGCGCCGGCGCAGGCTGACGACTACGACGCCCCTTTCAACAACACGCTGCACAGCTTCGGGATTTACGGCCCGCAGGACTACAACGCCTGGCTGGCCAAGATCAGCTGCGAGCGAATGGACCGGGGCGTTGACGGCGACGCGTACAAGTCGGCGACTTTCTTGCAGCGCAACCTGCCCCGTGGCACCACCCAGGGCCAGGCGTTTCAGTTCCTGGGCGCGGCGATCGACCACTACTGCCCCGCGCATGTCGGGGTCCTGCAGCGGGTCGGCGCTTAGGTCTATTGGCCGGGTCGTTTAGACCGGCTGGGGCTTGTACCCGGCGTGCAATGCCACGATTCCGCCGGTGAGGTTGCGCCAGCGCACCGCCGACCAGCCGGCCCGCCACATCTGCTGGGCCAACGCCGCCTGGTCCGGCCACGCCCGGATCGACTCGGCCAGGTATACGTAGGCCTCGGGATTGCTGGACACCGCGCGCGCCACCCGCGGCAGCGCCCGCATCAGATACTCCTTGTAGACCGTGGCGAACAACGCACTGACGGGCGTGGAGAATTCACACACCACCAGCCGTCCCCCGGGCCGGGTCACGCGCGCCATCTCGCGCAGTGCGGCGGAGAAATCGACCACGTTGCGCAGCCCGAAGCTGATGGTCACCGCGTCGAAGACATCGTCGGCAAACGGCAGCCGGGTGGCATCACCGGCAACCTTGCACACCTTGCGTTCATGGCCCGCGGCGAGCATCCCAACCGAGAAGTCAGCCGCCACGCACCAGGCCCCGGACTTCGCCAGCTCCACCGTGGATACCGCAGTCCCCGCGGCCAGATCCAGCACCTTGTCACCCGGACCGATGCGCAACGCCGATCGGGTGGCCCGCCGCCAATATCGGTCCTGCCCCAGCGACAGCACGGTGTTGGTCAGGTCGTAACGACGAGCGACGCCGTCGAACATCGACGCGACGTCTCGGGGGTCTTTGTCCAGGGCCGCGCGACTCACCTCGGAGACGCTACCCGACAGCGTCGCGTCAATACTGGCGGTATCGGCGCTGGACGTGCTCCTGGCGGACGCTGATCTGCCGGCGCCTTTCCTCGACGGACACGGTGCGGGTGTCCGCGGGCAGGTGCTGACGCACGCTGGCCAGGGGCACCTTTACGGCGCTGGCCTTGGGCAATTCGGACGGCGGGTCGCAGTACGTCCACCGCAGGGTCAGGAATCCGCCCAGGCGCCCGGCGGTGTCGAGCCAGTTGGGCACGCCGGGGTCGGTGTCGGCGATGACGTAGCGGATCCTCGCGTCGGCATCGGGTTCGGACTGAAATCCGTTGAGACTGCACGCGTGGTTGGCGTAATCCAGGGATTCGCCCCACAGGTTGGACAGATGAAATCCCATGTAGGCCGGCGGTACCGGAACGACGACCTCGACCAGCAGCGCTTCGTCGGCGCGCAGGTCATAGACCCCGCCGCAGTAGACGTTGGTGCTCTGGCCGCCACCCATGGCAAGGTTGGCCAGCGCAGGCTCATTGAGTGAGTTACGGGGCATCAGCGTGAACCCATCGCCGTTCTTGTCACCGTGCGCCTCGAGGACCACGTCGTAAAACTCGTTCCAGAACCGCATCTGGTTCTCGACGATCGTGCCGAGGCGACGCATGTTCTGGGCCACGACGGCGGGATCGGCCGGCTCGGGCTGGGCTCCCTGCTTGCCGATCTGGACGATGTGCAGATCGGGCGACATCTCGTGTTCCCAGTCGTGAAACAGTATGCGGGCGATCAGAAAACGCGCGGTGGCGGTCCCGTCTGGGGTGCGGGTGGCAATGAAGTTGCCGGTGTGCTCGCCGGGCCGGCGCGGGCCCAGCAGGATCTCGAATCGGCCATCCTCGCCGACGGCGAGATCGGCGGTGTCCAGCGCCCCGGTTACCACGCGTCCGCCCGGCATGAGCTCGGCAAGGCCGCCGGTGTCTCCGGCATAGTCGGTGTGTGCCTCAAAGATGAGGTATTGCGGAGGCTTTGGGCCGACGAACCGGCCGGTTACCCGATAACTCTGCGCGCCGTCGATCGGCGCCGACAGGTATAAGGCGTCGGCGTTGTCGATGGTCGCCTTGTCCAGCGGTTGGATGGCACGCCGAAAATACGGGAAGTCGGGATTCTCGCCGAAGGCGCGTTCGATGCCACTGAAAACAAATCCCAGCAGGTATCCGTATCCGTCCGCGAGGCCGGCGGCGGTGACCGGAGGAGCATGCAATTCGGCGGAGTCCACGGCATCGCGCGCCCGGGTCAGCGCGTCGATCATGTCGGTCCAGGCCGCGTGCAGGCTGGCTTGGCTTGTTTCAGCGGACATGCGCGTCTGTTCCTTCTGTTCTTGCCGCTGCCTCTGTGTCCCAGTGGTATTCATCGAACAAGTCGGCCAGCCGGGTGTGAATCTCGCGGGAGTCCAGTCCGAATTCCTCCAAGCTGTAGCGGTGGGTTGATTCGTGCCCGCTGCCCGAGGCGGCCGCCGCGAACGCCTCGGCGGCCGCCGGCCCCATGTCGAGTTCCAACTGCCGGTAGATCCGGCGCATGGTGACCTCCGGTTGGGCGATCAGTTCGCGGTAATCCACCAGGACCGAACGAACCTCGCGATGTCGGGCCAAGACGTCGAGTGGATGCTGGTAGGAATCCAACGATTGCTCGGCCAGCACCCGCAGCGACTTCTCGACCAAGCGCTGATCGCGGCCGCGCAGGCCCCATTCGGTCTGCAACAACTTCAGCAGGCTCGGAATCGTCTCATCCGGATTGCGCAGGGGCACAATAAACCTGGCGTCCGGAAAGGTCTCGATCAGCGCTTCGACCCGACCGCAGAAGGTGGGGTTCTTACTCAAGTGCGTACCGCCACCATTGACCGCGATCTGGCGCCGGACGCACCCCTTGTAGAAGGCCATCGCCCGTCGCCGCTTGCGTTGCGGCCAGCGATCGACATGGTAGAAATCGAGTTCGCCCATGAACGGGAACATCAGGATCCAGAACCCTGAGCACAGTGACCAAGTCAAAAACGCGTCGTCCTCTTCCGGAACGAAGAACCCGGTCTTGTGCATGTCGCCGGTCGGGGCGAAGCGACGCTTTTCGATCTCGTCGAGCCGGTGCCGCAGACGCTTTCCGAATACCGCGGCATCGACCCGAAAAAGCAGGCGCAGCAAGCGTTTCTCCAACAACGACGGAAAGAACAGCTCGTACATCATCGCGTAGCTGAACTGGGGGTCATTGGCCATCAGCCGATGCAGATAGGTGGTGCCGCTGCGGGCGTGCCCGATACAGAACACCGGTGCCACCACTTGGGTGCGGCGCAATGACCCGAACAGGATGGGATCGAGCGCGAAGCACACCGCGTGGATCGCGGCGATGGCCGGCACCGCGACCGCGAACCCGAAGAAGCGCCGCCAACGCGCCGCGGCGGGCGGGTCGCGGCGCAACAGCCGCAGCATCGTGCGGTAGTTGGGCCAGTCGAAATAGAAACCCGTTCCCAGCATGAACACTCCTGCGCGCAAGCCAATTTCGGTGGCCGGATGTCGCGGTCCAGCTATCTATACTTTATTGACTATGTCAAGTAGTTGCCGATACTGTCGCGTTCATGCGGGTCTTCACTACCGGCGGGTGCGCGCTGGCCAGACCGGGGCGAATGTGGCGTCTGCACGCAAGCTGACGGCGGTTGCCGCCATCAGTGCCACCCTCGCCCAAATCGTCCGGCTCAGCATCAGTCGATCGGCGTTCGCCGGTCAGGCATCGGCGGCCAACACCGAGCTGTCGCAGCCTTCCTATGTTCTGCTTCGCGTCCTGATCGACGAGGGCCCATTGCCGTTGAGTCGACTGGCCAGGTTGGCGCACATGGATGCCGGGATGGCCACCCGCCGGGCGCGAGCCCTGGTCGAGGCCGGGCTGGTCACCCGGCACACCGATCCCAACGACGGGCGGGTGTCGGTGATCGAGGCGACGCCGCAGGGCCGGCGTGCCGCGGGGGCACTGCACGAGGTGCGAAGGGATCACTTGGCGCGAGCGCTCTCGGGCTGGTCGGCGGCCGAACTCCACGAGTTCAACCGACTCCTGTCGAAGTTCCTCACCGACATCAAGAAGACGCCGATCGTCGATACCGCAACGCGCTAGGCGCGCCGCCTTCGCCACAACCAGTCTTGGGCCCGCCCGGTCGGTGCGAGCACCTCCGCATAGTGGTCAAGCAACTCGTCACAGATCACCGACCAGCTGCGGCCCAACACGCTGCGCCGGGCCGCCTGCGAATAGCGCTGGCGTTCGTGGACCAGGTGCGCGACCGCGGCCGGCAACTGCGTCTCGAACCCGTCGACGGGAAGCAGCAGGCCGGTCCGTTGTGGGGTAACCAGGTCGCGGGGTCCGCCGGCGTCGGGGGCGATCACCGGCAGCCCCGACGCCAGCGCTTCCTGCACGACCTGACAGAACGTCTCGTGTTCACCGGCGTGCACAAAGACGTCCATGCTGGCGTACGCCGCAGCGAGCTCGTCACCGTACAGGGCGCCGGTGAAAACCGCTGTGGGCATAGCCAATTCGAGTTTGCGCCGGTCGACTCCGGCGCCGACGATCACGAGCGTGACCGCGCCCGATGCCGCCAGCCCAGCGAGCCGTTCGGCATGCTTCTCGGGCGCCAGCCGACCCACGAATCCGACGATCGGCCGCCCGTCCGCCGACCATCGCCGGCGCAGCGACTCGTCTCGCGCCGACGGCGCGAACCTGATCAGATCGACGCCCCGCGCCCATCGGTGCACCCGCGGGAAGCCCTGGTCGAGCAGGGTTTGCATGGTCGAAGTGGACGGCGCCAGGGTGCGGTCGGCAAGGCCATGCAGGTGGCGAAACCAGGCCCAGGCCGCCCGTGAGGTTGCCGCGATGCCGTAGCTGGCCGCGAAGCCCGGCACATCGGTTTGGTACACCGCCACGGTGGGCACGCCAAGACGTCGCGCCGCCCGCAGCGCGCCGTAGCCGAGCAGCGCCGGTGAGGCCAGGTGCACCACGTCAGGTTCGAATCCCCGCAAGACCCGCAGGATTCGCGGGGTTGGCACCCCCAGCGGCAGGGTGGTCACTTTCGGGAACATCCGCGCCGGCGTCCGGTGCACTCGGACGCCGTCATGCAGCCGGTCGGCCCTGGGCTCACCGGGAGGATTGTCGGGCGCGATGACCAAGGCTTCGTGACCGGTCCGGCGCAGATGCTCGAGTACCCGAACCACCGAGTTGCTGACACCATTGACGTTGGGCAAGAACGACTCGGCGACGATCGCAACGCGCACGCCACCACCGTGTCAGCGTCGACTGTCGGCAAGGTTGCCGCCGGGCATACGGGGCGCGAAATCTGCCGGCACGCCCTATGGCGTGGACATCGTGTCCGCCCGCTGGTCCGGCCGTTTGTCCAGCCGCCTATCCAGCAGGGCCAGACCGACGAGCGCAACAGTCGCCACCAACCAGGCCACCACCGCGATGGAGCCGGCGGGGATGATCGCCAGCCCGGCGTTGCGGTGCTGCACGCGCACCAGATTGGGATCCCTCTTGTTGTACTCGACGTAGATGCGCATACCGGTGGCCAGCTCAGACGGGTACAGCACACCTAATTCGGGCCGGTAGGTCACGCGGTCGGGGGTGACGAATTCGATGGTTGAGCGCCGTGGCCCGGCGCTGAGCACCTCGGCCTGTGCGACCCCCATGTTGCGATCGATGGCCAGGTCATTGCGCCACGCGCCGGCCACCAGCAATATCGACTGCAGCGTGACCAACCCGGTGAGGATCAACACCGAGATCCGGATCCAGCGCACCACTGTCCTGGCCGGCGTGTCCGGCATCTCTTCGGTGGTGCCGTGGATCAGGATGCGCAGCAGCTTCTTGGGCGAGGTCATAGCGCGGCCTTGATGGCGGCGTGCAGTTGCCGCAGCGAGGAGCGGTCCGCCTTGACCTCGAGCACCCGCAGGCCGCTGCCCGGCTCGTCCAGCGCGGCCGGCAACTGGTCCACTTCGATCTGCCTGTTCTCCACGTGGTAGGCCCGGCACAGTGCGCCCACGTCGACGTCGTGGGGGGTGCCGAAGATCCGCGACGAGACATCGGAGAACCGCGGATCCCCCTGCTCGAGCAGCTCAAAAATGCCGCCGCCATTGTCGTTGGACACCACGATCGCCAGCTGCCGCGGTGTCGGTTCGGTAGGGCCGATCAACAAGCCGGAGCTGTCGTGGACGAACGTCAAATCACCGATCAGCGCGACGGTGCGCCCGTGATGATCGCGTTCGTAGCCCAGCGCGGCCCCGATGGCCGTGGACACGGTGCCGTCGATACCGGCGACCCCTCGATTGGATCGCACCCGCAGGCCCGCAGTGTCCAGGCCGACCAGGGCCGCATCGCGCACCGGGTTGGACGCGCCCAGCACCAGCTGGTCGCCGGGGCGAAGCGCGCCGGCAACGGCCGCCGCGACGTGCAGGCCGGTGGTCAGCGGGTGCGCGGCAAGCTGCTCGCGTACCGCCGCAACCGCGTGGCGGTTCATCTGCGCGCAGCGGTCCAGCCACGACGGGTTCGGGGTGCCCGTGACGATCGCCCGGGTTCCGGTGGCCTGCGAGTTTCCCGACACATCCGGCCAGCGGGGCCCGGTCGTCAACGCAAAGACCGGCACTTCGGGATCGGCCAGCAAGGCCGATACCGGCCGGTGCAGCGTCGGGCGCCCCAGCATGATCACCTGCCGGGGCCGCAGCAGCGGCAGTGCCAACGGGTGCAAAGGGTTGCCACCGGACGGCGCAGCCGGTGCTGTCGGCTCGGCGATGGTGGGTAGCTGCACCAGGTTGGGGTGCACACCGGCGCCGTGCCCGGCGATGACGACGGTGTCGGCGGACAGGTCGATTTCCAGCGGTTGGTCGAAGGTGACCGGTGGGGTGTAGGTCCACGGCCGGCCCTCCGGGCGTCCCGGCGGGGTCACCGCACCGTGGGGATCCGGGTCGGGCACCAGCGGTTCCCGCAACGGAATGTCAAAGTGCACCGGGCCGGCGTTGGCGGTACGCGACCCCATGGCGGCCGCCAGCACCCGGCACGTGGCCGATCGCCACGACGCGTTGAGGGAGTCCAGGCGTTCGTGCGCATCCTCGGCCAGACCCAGGCTGATCGTGGCACGCACTTGAGTGCCGAAGTAGCCCAGTTGCTCCATGGTCTGGTTGGCCCCGGTGCCCAGCAGTTCGTAGGGCCGGTTCGCCGAGAGCACGATCAGCGGCACCCGGGCGTAATTGGTCTCCACCACCGCCGGGCCGAGATTGGCCACCGCGGTACCGGAGGTCATCGCCACACACGCCGGCGCACCCGCCCCGACGGCCAGCCCGATGGCCAAGAAGCCGGCGGTGCGTTCGTCGATGCGAACGTGCAGCCGAATGCGACCGGACCGGTCGGCGTCCTGCAACGCGAAGGCCAGCGGCGCGTTGCGCGAGCCGGGGCACAGCACCACATCGCGAACCCCACCGCGGATCAACTCGTCAACGACAACGCGGGCCTGTGTCGTCGAAGGGTTCACCAGTACAGGGTGTCACAGCCGAACGCTGCGCCGGCTATCGAGCCGCACCGGCTACCGCGGCGCTCAGCCCCTGGTGCCGGCAAAGAATTTCAGCGCGGCCGTGTTGACGGCTTCGGGGCGTTCGAAGAACCCGAGATGCCCGGCGTCGGGTATCTGCAGATAGCGACCGTTCGGCAGGCTGTCGGCGACCTCGCGCCCCAGGTACGGCGGGGTGACGATGTCGTCGGAAAAGCCGATTACCAGCACCGGCGCGGCGATGTTGCGGTAGGCGGGCAACCGGTTGGTCAGCGGCGCGGCGTCGAGTTGGCAGCGCAAGCCCGGGGTCTGCTTGATCGGCCACATGGAGAACATCGCGAGCCAGTCGCCAACGGCCGCATCGTCATTGAGCGTCTTGCGGGAAAAGTTCTCCAGCAGGCGATCTTTCACATCGTAGGTCGACGGCATCCTGGCGCCGGAGTCGTACAACTCCGCCTCGGCGTCGTGGAAGAACTTGCGGGCACGGTCCAGGCGGCCGCGGGTGGCCATCAATACGGCGGAGTTGACCAGCTCGGGACGCACCACCATCAGCTCCTGGGCGATGAATGAGCCCATCGACACCGCGACGATGCGCACCGGGCCGATGCCCAGGGATTCGATCAACGCTGCGGTGTCGTTGACCATCGTCTGCGTGGTAAAGCCCTCGGCGTTCTCGGTAGCACCGATGCCACGGTTGTCGAAGGTGATGCATCGGTATCCCGCCGCCAGGAACGCCGGAACTTGGTGGGGCTGCCAGGTGCGTCCGGCACCGCCGCGACCGGCGATAAAAAGGACCGGCTCACCGGTCCCTTTGTCGTCGTAAGCGAGGTTAATCACCCGATCGACGGTACAGCAGCGGGTAGCAGGCCTTGATCCGGTCGATCCACCACTGCCGCCGATCCGGCGCGGCGCCCAACGCCCGCAGCCGGGCCGGGTCCGGCGCCACCCGCTGCGGGGCCAGCGCGCCGTCGACCGGGATGGCGGGCTCGGCCACGTCCTCGACGAAAAGCCCGCCCGTGCCCAATCCGCAGGCGTGCTGCAGTTGCGGTAGGGCCGCGGCGGCGCTCAACCCGGCCGCTATTCCGACGGCCGAGTCCAGCGCGCTGGAGATCACCACCGGGATGCCGATTTGCGCGGCGATGTCCAGCAGCGCCCAGACCCCGCCCAGTGGGGCGACCTTGAGCACCGCGACATCAGCAGCCCCCGCGCGCACCACCGCCAGCGGGTCCTCGGCCTTGCGGATGGCCTCATCGGCGGCGATGGGCACTTCGATGCGCCGGCGCAGCTCGGCGAGTTCACCGACGGTGGCGCAGGGTTGTTCGAGGTACTCGAGCGGGCCGTCGGCCGTCAGGGCAACGGCGGCCTGCGCCGCTTGGTCGACGCTCCAGCCACCGTTGGCGTCCACCCGAACGGTCGGGACCAGAGCGCGCACGGCGTTGACCCGCTCGACATCGCTGGCGAGCGTCTGTCCGGGCTCGGCGACCTTCACCTTGGCGGTGCGGGCGCCGGGGAACCGGGCCAAAAGCTCGGGGACTTGGGCGGGGGGCACCGCCGGCACCGTCGCGTTGATGGGGATGCGCCCGCGTCGCACCGGTGGCGGCTGGCCGTAGGCGGCGTCGATGGCCGATGCCAGCCACGCGGCCGCTTCCGGGGGCTGGTATTCGAGGAACGCCCCGAATTCGCCCCACCCCGAGGGCCCCTCGATCAATGCCACTTCCCGGGTGGTGATGCCGCGAAAACGAACCCGCATCGGTAGGGCCACGACCTGCAGTCGGTCCAGTAGATCCGGCAGGGTGGCCGGCCCGGGTATCACTTCCGATAGACCTGGCGGCCCGCCAGGAAGGTGGCTCGCACCTCCAAGTCGGCGATCTCCTCCGGCGGCACCGTCCGCGGATCCGCCGAGAGCACCACCATGTCCGCGTACTTGCCGACTTCCAGCGAGCCGATGATGTCGTCGGCGAACATCTGCCAGGCGGCATCGATGGTCTGCGCCCGGATCGCCTGCTCCACCGTCAAACGCTCCTCGGGAGCCAGCACCCTGCCGCTGGGTGCGACCCGGGTGGCGGCCACGCTGATGTTGCGCAGCGGCTCCTCGGGTGTCACCGGCGGGTCGTTGTGCAAGGAGATGCGCATGCCGGTGGCCACCGCGGAACCCGCGGGCATCCACCGCGACCCCCGTTCGGGGCCGAACAGCCCATCGACGATGACGTCACCCCAGTAGTGGATCTGGTCGACGAAAATGCTGCAGGTGACGCCGAGGTCGGCGGCCCGGCGGAGTTGTTCGGGCCGGATGGCACCGACATGCTCTAGCCGCAATCGGTGGTCCGGACGCGGGTTGCTCCGCAGCGCCTCTTCATAGACATCCAGGATGGTGTCGACCCCGGCGTCGCCCTGCACGTGGCAGGCGATCGGCCAACCGAGGGGAAAGTAGGCACCCACGATTTCGGCCAGCTGTTCGCGGGTGTAGTTGGCGCATCCGCAGGAACCAGGTGTCACACCGATGGTGCGGGTGGCGGCGGTGTCCAGGTAGGGAAAGCTCAGATCGATGTTGCCGATCCAGGGCGAGCCATCCACCCAGATCTTGATACCCACCTGCCGGAGCATGTCGTCGCCGTCTCCCGGCGAGGCCTCGGTGGACAGCTGCGCGTTGGAAATCTCGTAAGTGCGCAGCCGGACCGTCAACTCATCGCGGAGCTGCTCGACCAGCGGCCGAAACCCTGGATCGAACGCCATCTCCGAACACGTGGTCAGCCCGGCCCGGTTGAGCCGGGCGCACTCGGCGCGCAGCATCGCCGGATAGTTGCTGGGATCGGTCACACCGGCCAGCAGCGGCAGCACCGCACCGGTTTCCTCGGCGGTGCCGTCGAGTTCGCCGTTGGCGTCGCGGCCGTATTTCGCTCCCTTGGGATCGGGGGTGTCGCGAGTCAGGCCGTTGAGCCAGGCAGCGTGCGTATTGAAGTAGGCCTTGTGACCCGAGTTGTGGATGATCACCAGCGGCCCGTTCGGCGCGATGTCGTCGAGCCAGGCCAGCGTCGGTTCCGGCAGCCCCGGCTGCAGCAACGGATCCCAGCCGATCAGGTAGGCACCGGCCGACCCGCGCTCACCGGCTTCGCGGCAGATCTCGGCCACCACGCGTTCGGAGTCGCGGACGGTGACCGGCCGGATATCGACGATCCGGCCCGAGAGCACAATCGCTTCCATCAGCGGATGGCCGTGTGCCTCGACGAACCCCGGCATGAGACAACCCGAACCCAAGTCGATGGTGCGGGTGCCCTCCCCGATCAGGCCCGCGACCTCGGATCGGTCCCCGACGGCGACGATCCTGCCGTCAGTGACGGCGATCGCCTCGGCGGTGGGCCTGGTGTCGTCGACGGTGAGCACGGTTCCGGTAATGACGACATCTGCATCGGCCATGAACAGCGATCCTAGTGATTCGGGCCCGGAAAAGGTCAGGCCCGAGGGCGCAGCTGAGCAGAATTGCAACACGTTCTAGTCTGGCCATATGAGTGACGATCTGTTGCGCAATCCAACTCACAACGGCCACCTGCTGGTGGGCGCGCTCAAGCGACACAAGAACCGGCCGGTGCTGTTCCTGGGCGACACCACGCTCACCGGTGGACAGCTGGCCGAGCGGATCAGCCAGTACATCCAGGCGTTCGAGGCACTGGGCGCCGGCACCGGGGTCACCGTCGGCCTGTTGTCACTCAACCGCCCCGAGGTGCTGATGATCCTCGGCGCCAGCCAGGCTCGCGGCTATCGCCGTACCGCGCTGCATCCGCTGGGTTCGCTCGACGATCACGCCTACGTGCTCTCCGACGCGGGGGCCAGCGCGCTGATCATCGACCCCAACCCGATGTTCGTCGAGCGGGCGCTGGGACTGCTGGAAAAGGTGGACTCGCTCGAGCAGGTCCTGACCATCGGACCGGTACCCGAAGCCCTCGAGGACCGAGCGGTCGACCTGTCCGCGGAAGCGGCCAAATACCAGCCGAAGCCGCTGGTCGTCGCCGACCTGCCGCCGAACCACATCGGCGGCCTGACCTACACCGGCGGCACCACCGGCAAGCCCAAGGGAGTGATTGGCACTGCCGGCAACATCACCGCCATGACCTCGATCCAGCTCGCCGAATGGGAATGGCCCGAGCACCCGTGGTTCCTGATGTGCACACCTCTGTCGCATGCCGGGGCCGCTTTTTTCACCCCCACCGTTGTCAAGGGCGGCGAGATGATCGTGCTGGCCAAGTTCGACCCGGGTGAAGTGTTGAGGGTCATCGAAGAACAGCGCATCACCGCAACCATGCTGGTGCCGTCGATGCTGTACGCGTTGATGGACCACCCGGATTCACACACCCGCGATCTGTCCTCGCTGGAGACCGTCTACTACGGCGCTTCGGCCATCAACCCGGTGCGGCTGGCCGAGGCGATCGACCGGTTCGGCCCCATCTTTGCGCAGTACTACGGGCAATCCGAGGCGCCAATGGTGATCACCTACCTGCCCAAGGCCGATCACGACGAGAAGCGGCTGACCTCCTGTGGACGCCCGACGCTGTTCGCCCGGGTGGCATTGCTGGGTGAGGACGGCAAGCCGGTACCGCAGGGTGAGCCGGGTGAGATCTGTGTCAGCGGGCCGCTACTGGCCGGCGGTTACTGGAACAAACCGGACGACACCGCGCAGACTTTCCGAGACGGCTGGCTGCACACCGGCGACATGGCCCGCGAAGACGAGGACGGCTTCTATTTCATCGTCGACCGGGTCAAGGACATGATCGTCACCGGCGGCTTCAATGTGTTTCCCCGTGAGGTCGAGGACGTCGTGGCCGAGCACTCGGCGGTCGCGCAGGTCTGCGTGGTCGGGGCACCGGATGAGAAGTGGGGCGAGGCCGTCACCGCGGTGGTGGTGTTGCGTGCCGACGCGGCCCGCGATGACGCCGCGATCGAGACCATGACCGCCGAGATCCAGGCCGCGGTCAAGCAGCGCAAGGGCTCGGTGCAATCGCCCAAGCAGGTGGTGGTCGTCGACTCGTTGCCATTGACCGGGCTGGGCAAGCCGGACAAGAAGGCCGTCCGGGCACGGTTCTGGGAGGGCGCCGGCCGCGCTGTGGGCTGAATGGCCGGCTCGGACCGATTCGGGCCTGGCTACTGTGGCTTGCATGAGAGAGCGAATCAAGCCGCCGTGGTGGTCGACGCCGTGGCACTGACGGTGCCGGTGTAGGCCGATGGGTCGCGCGTTACTGCTGGCGGCGATGCTGCTGGCGGCCAGCCCGATCGGGTTGTCCGCACCGCGGGCGGTGGCCGCACCGGGATGCCCGCCGGGCGGCACCCCCGCCCCGGCCGACGTGAACGAACGGCGGGTCGGTGACCTGGACGGCGACGGTCGGCCGGATACGTTGTGGGTCGGGGATTTTCAAAGCGGAACCGGAGACACCATCCGAATCGTTGGCATCACCACCGCCGGCGGTGCCAGCACCGATGTCCACATCGCCTCGGCCAGCCCGATCCCCCTGCGCGCGTTGGCCATCGATGCGCAGGAAAACGGCAGTCACCAGGTGATCGTCAGCGACGGCCGGGCCGCGCACCTGTATGTGTACGCCGCCTGCCGGCTACAAGCCGCCGTCGACAGCCGGGGCCACCCTTTCCTTTTCGATCTGCAGAATCTGCGCGGCCACGGCACCGGTGTCGGCTGCAGCAACATGGGCGACGGTCGCCGGCTGGTCGGACTGCAGGCACTGCCGGACCCGGACACGGTGCGGCGCACCGAGGTCGATCTGGACGGGACGCTGGCCACCATCGGACCCTCGGACACGCTGACGGCCGACTCCGCTAGAGACTCGATAGTCACATCGGCACAGACGATCAGCTGCGGCAACCTCACGATTGACCAGGATGGAGTGCAAGAGCCTTGAGCGACAACCCCTTTGATGCTGGCGTGTGGAGACTCGTCAACGGTTTCGACGAGCTGACCGACATCACCTATCACCGCTACGTCCAAGACGCCACCGTCCGGGTGGCGTTCAATCGTCCCGAAGTGCGCAACGCGTTCCGGCCGCACACCGTCGACGAGCTATATCGCGTGCTGGACCACGCGCGAATGTCTCCCGACGTCGGCGTGGTGCTGTTGACCGGCAACGGGCCGTCCCCCAAAGACGGTGGCTGGGCCTTCTGCTCCGGTGGGGACCAACGCATCCGGGAACGCAGTGGCTATCAGTACGCAAGCGGAGACACCGCAGACACCGTTGACATCGCGCGGGCGGGCCGGCTGCACATCCTCGAGGTGCAACGGCTGATCAGGTTCATGCCCAAGGTCGTTATCTGTCTGGTCAACGGCTGGGCGGCCGGCGGCGGGCACAGCCTGCACGTGGTCTGCGACCTCACCCTGGCCAGCCGCCAGCATGCCCGTTTCAAGCAGACCGACGCCGACGTGGGCAGCTTCGACGGCGGCTACGGCAGCGCGTATCTGGCCCGCCAGGTCGGCCAGAAATTCGCCCGGGAGATCTTCTTTCTGGGCCGGCCGTACACGGCGGAGCAGATGCATCACATGGGCGCGGTGAACGAGGTCGTCGACCATGCCGAGCTGGAGCGGGTGGGGCTGCAATGGGCGGCGGACATCAACGCGAAGTCGCCGCAGGCGCAACGAATGCTGAAGTACGCGTTCAACCTGCTCGATGACGGGCTGGTGGGTCAGCAGCTGTTCGCCGGGGAGGCCACCCGGCTGGCATACATGACCGACGAGGCCGTGGAGGGCCGCGACGCCTTCCTGGAAAAGCGCGCACCGGATTGGAGCGGCTTTCCACGGTATTTCTAGTGCCCGCCGCGGCGCATAGGTCTTCGTCCTAGACTCCCCACCCGTGAGCAAGAGCCCGTTGCGCCGGTTGACCGAGCAGATCACGCTGGCCGGCATGCGGCCGCCGATCGCACCACAACTGCTGGTCAACCGGCCACCGATCAAACCGGTTGCCCTCGACGGCAAGCGCGTCATGATCACCGGCGCCTCCTCGGGTATCGGCAAAGCCGCCGCCGAGCAGTTCGCCCGCCAGGGCGCCACCGTGATCGCCGTCGCCCGCCGCAAGGACTTGCTGGACGCGGTGGCCGACCGCATCACCACCTCGGGTGGGGTGGCGATGTCGGCGCCCTGCGACATCTCCGACCTCGACGCCGTCGACGCATTGGTCGCCGACGTCGAAAACCGTCTAGGCGGGGTCGACATCCTGATCAACAACGCCGGCCGCTCCATCCGCCGGCCGCTGGCCGAATCGCTGCAGCGCTGGCACGACGTGGAGCGGACCATGGTGCTCAACTATTACGGCCCGCTGCGGCTGATCCGCGGGCTGGCACCGGGGATGCTCGAACGCGGCGACGGGCACATCATCAACGTCACGACCTGGGGCGTGCTGTCGGAGGCCTCGCCGCTGTTCTCGGTATACAACGCGTCCAAGGCCGCACTGTCGGCGGTCAGCCGGACGATCGAAACGGAGTGGGGCCGCGGGGGCGTCCATTCCACCACGCTCTACTACCCGCTGGTGGCCACACCGATGATCGCGCCGACCAAGGCCTACTCCGGGATGCCCGCACTGACCCCACAGGAGGCCGCGGAGTGGATGATCACCGCCGCGCGCACCCGTCCGGTGCGGATCGCGCCCAGGATCGCCCTGATGGCCAAGGCGCTGAACACCCTGGGCCCCCGGTGGGTCAATACACTTATGCAACAGCGTGACGACCAGCTCAACGATCGCTGACTGACTCGGGAGTTCGCCATGGCTGACATCTGGACCACGATCGCGGCCGAGCGCGGCGCACTCGCCGACGACCTGGCCACGCTGCCGGCAGATCGATGGGAAACCCCGTCGCTGTGCGCCGGGTGGGGGGTGCGCGACGTGGTGGCGCACCTCTGCGCGACCGCATCGCTGAATCCGGCCCGGTTCTTTCTCGGGATGGCAGCCGCCGGATTCAGCTTCGACAGGTTCACCAACGGACAACTGGCCAAGCACCTCGGCCCCGATCCGGCCGCCACCCTCGACGAATTCCGCGGCCTGCAGCACGCGACGTCGGCGCCACCGGGCCCCAAGGTGTCGTGGCTGGGCGAGATCGTGTTGCATGGCGCCGACATCCGGCAGCCGCTGGGCATCCCGCATACCTACTCGCCGGGGGCGCTTCGCCAGACCATCGACTTCTAGCGGGGCTCCAACCTGCTCAGCGGCGCCAAGAAGCGAATTTCAGGACTCCAGCTATGCGCCACCGATGACGATTGGCGACACGGCCAGGGCGAGCGCGTCGAGGGACCACTGTTGTCGCTGCTGCTCGCCATGACCGGGCGGGCCGCGGGCTGCGTCGATCTCACCGGCCCGGGAGCCCAACTCCTGCGCAGCAGGTGCTCCGGAACGTGATAGACACGACAGCATGGAGATTCTGGCCAGCCGGATGCTGCTCCGGCCGGTGGATTATCAGGCCTCACTAACCTTCTACCGCGATCAGATCGGTCTGGCGATCGCACGCGAATACCCCTCCGGAACAGTCTTTTTCGCCGGGCAGTCGCTGCTCGAGCTGGCCGGGTACGGCGAGCCGGAGCACGGTCTGGGACCATTTCCCGGTGCGTTGTGGCTGCAGGTGCGTGACATCGCGGCAACCCAGGCCGAGTTGGAGAGCCGCCAGGTGCCGATCGCCCGTGAGGCGCGTCGCGAGCCATGGGGTCTGCGTGAGATGCACGTCACAGATCCGGATGGAATCACGCTGATTTTTGTGGAGATACCCGGCGACCACCCGTTGCGCAGGGACACCCGAAGTGAACGACAACGAACGCAAGGTTAACTGCTAGGTAACATCTGGCGACGAGTCGCAGCCCACCTGGGTTTCACACATTTCCCCGTTCGACAATGGATTACCCCGACCCGCAGAATCAGGCACTGTGAACATCGATTTGTTCCTCTTGATCATCGTCGTTATCACGGCGTTGGCATTCGACTTCACCAACGGCTTTCACGACACCGGCAACGCCATGGCGACCTCCATCGCCAGCGGCGCCCTGGCGCCCAGAACAGCCGTCATACTTTCGGCCGCGTTAAACCTGCTAGGCGCCTTTTTGTCCACCGCTGTCGCGGCGACCATCGCCAAAGGTCTGATCGATGCAAACCTGGTGACCTTGGAGTTGGTATTCGCCGGCCTGGTCGGTGGCATCGTGTGGAACCTGCTGACCTGGCTGCTGGGCATCCCCTCGAGCTCGTCGCACGCGTTGATCGGGGGCATCGTCGGAGCGACGATCGCCGCCGTCGGCGGCCGCGGCGTCATCTGGAGCGGGGTGGTGTCCAAGGTCATCGCGCCCGCGGTGGTGGCCGCGCTGCTGGCCACCCTGGTCGGGGCGATCGGCACCTGGCTGGTTTACCGGATCACCGCGACCGTCTCGGAGAAGGACACCGAGCGCGGGTTCCGTCGCGGTCAGATCGGCTCCGCGTCCCTGGTCTCCCTGGCGCACGGCACCAACGACGCGCAGAAGACGATGGGCGTGATTTTCCTGGCCCTGATATCCTACGGCGCGGTCAGCACCTCTGCCACCATGCCTCCGTTGTGGGTGATTGTGTCCTGCGC
Organism: Mycobacterium pseudoshottsii JCM 15466; assembly: GCF_003584745.1. NCBI lineage: Bacteria > Bacillati > Actinomycetota > Actinomycetes > Mycobacteriales > Mycobacteriaceae > Mycobacterium > Mycobacterium pseudoshottsii. Next base: position 1,117,194 of record NZ_AP018410.1, on the reverse strand, counting down.
CTTGGCGATGGCGGGCGGCACCTACCTCGGTGGCTGGCGCATCATCCGGACGCTGGGCAAGGGCCTGGTCGAAATCAAGCCGCCCCAGGGCATGGCCGCCGAGGCGTCATCGGCGGCGGTCATCCTGTTGTCGGCGCACTTCGGCTACGCGCTGTCAACCACCCAGGTCGCCACCGGGTCGGTGCTGGGCAGTGGCGTCGGCAAGCCCGGCGCCGAGGTCCGCTGGGGCGTGGCCACCCGGATGGTGGCAGCGTGGGTGATCACGCTTCCGCTGGCCGGCCTGGTCGGAGCGATCACCTACTGGCTGGTCCACATGATCGGCGGGTACCCCGGCGCCATCATCGGTTTCGCCCTGCTGTGTCTGGTCGCCGCCACCATCTGGCTCCGCTCGCGCAAGGCGCGGGTCGACCACACCAACGTGAACGCGGAGTGGGAAGGCAGCCTCACTGCCGGGCTGGACGGGGCGCCGGGACCGACCGCGCCATCGCCGTCGGATCGGCAGCGACCGCCGCCGCCACCACCACCGCCGAGTCCTCACTCCAACGGTCACACGCCGAGATATGGCGGTGACGACGCGCTCACGGCTGGTAACCCCTCATGAATCACTGGTTCAACTACGAGGCCACCAGCAAGATCCTGATTTTCAGCGTGCTGGCCGGGGCCGGGCTACCCGCACTGTTTGCAGTCGGTGTACGGCTGCAGGCCGACAGCGGCCAGATCACCGGCACACATGCCCCGCTGCGGCGTACCGTGCTGACCGCTCTCGGTTGGATGATCTTTGCGATCATCCTGGCTGTGGTGGTCATCGGCGTGCTCTATATCGCCCGCGACTTCATTGCACATCACATCGGTTGGCACATCCTGGGGGCGAAAACCAAGTAACGTCAAGGGGGGCCTTGACACAGTGTTTGTCCACTGACTCAACGGGAAGTTCTGGCGGCGTGAATCGATTTCTTACCTCGATCGTGTCGTGGCTGCGTGCGGGCTATCCCGACGGAGTTCCACCGACCGACTCCTTTGCGTTACTTGCACTACTTTGCCGGCGGCTGTCCAACGAGGACGTCACAACCGTCGCCACCGAACTGATGCGACGCGGTGAGTTCGACCAGATCGACATCGGGGTGGCGATCACCCAGATCACCGACGATTTGCCGTCTCCGGAGGACATCGAGCGAGTCCGGGCCCGGCTGGCCGCCACGGGCTGGCCATTGGACGACGCCCGCGAGGACCGCGCATAACCGTCCTGCGGGCGCTGACCGTCCCCGACGGCAGCGCGGTCCCGGTGCTGTTGCCCGCCCTGGAGCGGATTCTTGCCGGCCGGGCTCCGGCAACGGTCGCGGTGGGGTCAAGACCTGACCCCACGGTGGTGAGCGCGTTGCGGGTCGGCGACCAGATCGATGACGATGTGGCGCTGGTCGTCACGACGTCGGGAACCACCGGGGCGCCCAAGGGGGCGCTCCTGACCGCGGCCGCGTTGATCGCCAGCGCGTCGGCGACCCATCACCGCCTCGGCGGAGCCGGCAACTGGCTACTGGCCGTGCCCGCGATTCACATCGCCGGCCTGCAGGTCCTGGTGCGCAGCGCGCTCGCCGGTACCGTCCCGGTCGAACTCGATGTGTCCGCCGGGTTCGACATCACCGAACTGCCCCGCGCTGTCGACAAGTTGGGTTCCGGCCGGCGATACACCTCGCTGGTCGCCGCTCAGCTGGCCAAGGTGCTGGGCGACCCCGCCGCCACCGCCGCCCTGGCCGAACTGGACGCGGTGCTGATCGGGGGTGGACCGGCTCCGCGTCCGGTGCTCGACGCCGCTGCCGCCGCCGGCATCCGGATCGTTCGCACCTACGGGATGAGCGAAACCTGCGGAGGCTGCGTGTACGACGGTGTTGCCCTCGACGGCGTGCAACTGCGCGTGGCCGCGGACGGCCGCATCATGATCGGCGGCGCAACGCTGGCCAAGGGGTACCGCAACCCGGTACAACCCGACCCGTTCGCCGAGCCCGGCTGGTTTCGTACCGACGACCTCGGGGCGCTCGATGATTCGGGCGTGCTCAGCGTGCTGGGCCGCGCCGACGACGCGATCAGCACGGGCGGGCTCACCGTGCTGCCGCAGCTGGTGGAATCCGCGCTGGCCACCCACGCCGCTGTGAGCGACTGCGCGGTGTTCGGACTCGACGATGACCGGCTGGGTCAGCGGGTCGCCGCGGCGATCGTGGTCCGCGCCCACTGCCCCACCCCAACGCTGGATCAACTTCGGGCACACGTCGCCGGCACGCTGGCCATCACCGCCGCACCCCGAGAACTGCACGTCGTCGACGAGCTGCCGCGGCGCGGCATCGGCAAGATCGATCGGCGGGCGTTGGTGCGTCGATTCGCCGCCGCAACCGACCAATAGGCTGAGCGATCGTGAGGATCGCCCGCCGGGAAACAGCAGCCGTCACCGTGGGTGTCGTCCTGGTTGCCGCCGCGTTCGTGCTGCCGCGGTTGGACTTGGGCGTCAAACCACGCCGTGACATCGGCCTGGAGCGCTTCGCGTCGCGAGCCGGCGCGGCACCGATCTTCGGTTACTGGGACATCCACGCCAGTTGGGGCACCATTGCCGCGATCCTGCTGGCGCTGGCCGTCCTGGTTTGGGGTCCGCGGGTGGCACGAAAGCTCTCCTGGCGGGTGCTACCGCTGGCCACCTGGGCGACCGCGTGCGGATGGGCTTTTTCGCTGGCCATGATCGACGGGTTTGAGCGCGGTTTCGCCGGCCGGCTGACCACCAAGGACGAGTACCTCTCGGAGGTCGGCGGCGTCACCGACATCCCCGTCATGCTGCGCACGTTCGCCAGCCGGATTGTTGACTACCAGCCGAACTCCTGGACCACCCATGTTTCCGGACATCCGCCGGGCGCGCTATTGACGTTCGTCTGGCTGGATCGGATCGGTCTGGGCGGCGGCGCCTGGGCCGGATTTCTGTGCCTGCTGGTCGGCTCCAGCGCGGCGGCGGCGATGGTGATCGCCGTGGGCGCATTGGCCGGCAAGCACGTCGCGCGCCGGGCCGCACCGTTTGTGGCGATCGCGCCGACGGCGATCTGGATCGCGGTCTCGGCCGACGGATACTTCGCCGGGGTCACGGCGTGGGGTATCACGCTGCTGGCCATTGCGGTGCACGGCGGATCCCGGTTCAGGGCGCTGTGGGCCGCCGGAGCGGGTCTGGTGCTGGGCTGGGCCATCTTCCTCAGCTATGGCCTGGCGCTGATGGGACTGCCCGCCTTGGCGGTGCTGGCGTCCGCGAACCACTGGCGCACCGCCCTGAAGGCGTTGTGGCCGGCCGTGTTGGCGGCGTTGGGGGTGGCGCTGGCCTTCGCCGTCGCGGGGTTCTGGTGGTTCGACGGGTACACGCTGGTGCAGCAGCGCTACTGGCAGGGCATCGCCCATGACCGGCCGTTTCAGTATTGGTCCTGGGCCAATCTCGCGTGCGTGGTCTGCGCCATCGGATTGGGCAGCGTCGCCGGGATCAGCCGGGTGGTCGATGCCGCCGCGATCCGCCGCCGCTCCGGTTTGCACCTGCTGCTGCTGGGCATGGTGGCCGCCATCCTCGTTGCCGATTTGAGCATGCTCAGCAAGGCCGAGACCGAGCGAATCTGGCTGCCGTTCACCGTTTGGCTGACCACCGCCCCGGCGTTGCTCAGGCCCCGGTCCGATCGGCTGTGGCTGGCGGTCAACGCGGCCGGGGCGTTGGCGGTGAACAGCATCATCTTCACCAACTGGTAGGGGTCGCTCGCCGATCGATTCGTGGGCGAGCTCAGATTCCGGCTAGGCGGGTGACGCGTGCGAAACGGCTGTCCGGACCGCAGGCGCCACGCACCACCGCGACGTCGGCAACGACGTCGACGTCAGCCAGTGGCTGCACGGTAGCCACGTCAATGCCGCCCTCACGCAGGGCCTTCAACGCGAGCTCACCGGTGTTGGGCTGGGACATGGGCACACCGCGCAAGCATTCGGCCGCGGCCGGGGTGTGCACCCCCAGCACCCACCAACCACCGTCGACGGCAAACCCGAGGACCGCCGAAGTCTCGAGCAGCCGGCGCGCGCACTCGGCGAGCAGGGCGGCGCTGATCTGTGGGGTGTCCATGCCTACCTGCAGCACCGGGTATCCGTCGGCCGCATCGGCGTGCGCATTGGCGAGGCGGTCGGCGAAGTCGTCACCGCGCTGGCCGATCACGGTGAACGATTCGAGCCGTCGGCGAATCTCGGCGCCGCGGGCCGCATTCGCCAAATCGCCGGTGAGCGCCACCACGCGGCTGGCCGCTGGCGTGGCGGCCACCGCATCCAGCGTGTCCAGCAGCGCGGCCGCGGCGATGTCGGCGGCGGTCTGATCACCGACAGTCGCGGCGAGGCGGGTCTTTGCGAGGCCGGGCTCCGGAGCCTTGGCGACCACCAGCAGGGTCACCGGTACGTGGCTCACGAGATGACCTTCCAGAAGTCCAGGATCGCGATCATGCTGCCCCGCAACGAACCGCTGACCTTGGACTTCCCGCCGGTACGGGGACCGTAGGAGACGTCGAACTCCGCCACGCGCCAGCCCGCCGCCGCGGCGCGCACCAGCAGTTCCAACGGATAGCCGGACCGCCGGTCGACCACCCCCAGGGCGAGCAGGGCATCCCGGCGCGCCACCCGCATCGGCGCGATGTCATGCACCGGCAGCCCGTGGCGGGTACGCAGCCGCCAGCTCATCACCACCGTGCCGATGCGGGCGACCCACGGCCAGTGCAGGCCGGGTATCGGACACCGGCGACCGGTCACCAGGTCCGCGCCCCGGTCGAGTTCGGCGACCAACCGGGGAAGGTCGGCGGGATCCATCGAGCCGTCCGCGTCGATCACCGCCACAATCGGGGTCTTCGCCGCCACCACGCCCGCGTGCACCGCCGCGCCGTAGCCCGGCTGCGACTCGGCGACCACCTCCGCGCCATGCCGGGCAGCCACCGCGGCGGTGTCGTCGGTGCTGTTGTTGTCGACCACCAACGCTCGGTAGGAACCCGGGATGGCGGCCAGCACCCCGGGTAGCGACTCTGCCTCGTTGAGGCAGGGCAAGACCACTGTCACCGTTTCGCCTGGCATGCCCCGACCTTAGGGGTTGATCAGCGCCGCTAGGAGCCCCCACCTGAGGAGTGCCCGCCCGAGGAACTACCACCGGAGGACGAGCCCCTACCGGAGGACGAGCCACCACCAGAAGACGAACCCCCACCAGACGACGAACCCCCACCAGAGGACGAGCCACCACCAGAGGACGAGCCACCACCAGAAGACGAACCCCCACCAGACGACGAACCCCCACCAGAAGACGAGCCACCACCAGAGGACGAGCCACCACCAGAAGACGAACCCCCACCAGAGGACGAGCCACCACCAGAAGACGAACCCCCACCAGAGGACGAGCCCCCACCGGAGGAGCCACCACTGCTGCCCCCGGACGGCGGCTCGGGAGCCTGCTGCGTGGGCTGCGGCGCGATGGTCGGCTGCGGGGCGACGGTCTGCTGCGTCGGCAGCGGGGCGACCGTCTCCTGGGTCGGCTGCGGGACCACGGTCTGCTGCGTCGTCGGCGCGACGGTCGTCGGGGCGACGGTCGTCGGGTTAACCGTCGTCGGGGCGACCGTTGTCGGCGTGATCGGCGCGGTCGTCGTCGGGGTGATCACCGTCGACGGCACCGCGGTGGTCGGCGTGGTCGGGGTCACCGTCGACGGCGCGGTGGTGGTCGGGGTGGTCGGGGTCAGAGTCGACGGCGCGGTAGTAGTCGGAGTGGTCGGGGTCACCGTCGACGGCGCGGTGGTAGTCGGCGTGGTCGGAGTCACCGTCACGGTCGACGGGGTAGGCATCCCCGGCGACCAATTCGGCCAGGGCGGAATGATGATCGGGATCGGCAGCGGGATCGGAGCGGGCACCACACCCGGGGCCGGCGCAACCGGCCTCGGCACCGTCGGTGTCGCCTGCCTGGGAACTACGCCCTGCACGGTCGGAATCGTGCCGCCCTGGAACCCGGCGGTGGGCGCGTCTGGCGGTGGCGGCGGGACCGGCGCCTGCTGTTGAGTCGGCAACAGCGGCATGAACTTGCCCGGCTGCGCGTTTTGATGCCCCTCGACCGGCTCTGACGCCGCGGTCGGCCGAATCGCGACCGCCACCGCAACCGCCAGCGACGCGAACCCGATCACAGCGAACGCCACCACAGCGTTGCTGATCAGCAAAGACCGTGAACTGAGCCGCGTACCCGCCGGCGCTTCGTCTTCGTAGTCATCGGCAAATTCGTCATCGTCGGGGCCATAGTCGCCGTACTCATCCGCGCCCGTGACCGGCAGCAACTCGTTCTCGCCGGCTTGCGAATAGGCCAGCTGTTCGTCCTCGTCCTGGCCCGACGCCGTCGCGGCCAGCTCCGGGGGCAGATAGGTGGTTGCTTCGCCGGCATCGCCGCCCAAGACCTGCTGAGCCATCGTCGAACCTGCCCCGGCGGCAGCCATCGCCGCGCCGCGGGCTAGCGCGAACGTCGGGTCCTCGGGAACCTCCACACGCATGGTCGAGGCGTCACGAAACTGGTCGGCAATCACCGTGGTGTGCTCCGAAGAGCCCACCAGCAGCACCTCACCGGGCGCACCGCCCTGGTCATCGAGGTGGGTCATCAGCGTGTCGAAAGTGGACGTCGCGTCGCCTTCAACCGGCGCGGCGGCCAGCATCGTCGGCGGCGCGTCCCCTCCCCCCAGCACCGACAGGCTGGCGGTCTCCTCGCCGACCAGCAACACGGCGGAGCCGGCGTGCGCCGGGCCGAGCAGCGCGGTGACGGCCTCGGACTCCGACAGCACGGCGACATCGAGGACGCCGGAATCGTCGAGCGCCCGGCGCAGGTCCTCAGCCCTGTCCTGATCCGACCAGCACAACCGAGTGGCGACCAGGTGGTGTCCCTCGTCGGCCAGCAACTGGTTCGTGCCGACTATGGTTTCGGTCAGCACCGCGACAGGGCCTTCGGCCAGATCTACCGAGGATTGGTCGATCACGGCACTGCCTTCGGCGGCCGCCCCGACGAGCGCCAAGCGTGCGATCGGACCTGCGATCGCAACCCCCAACACGACGTCCATTTGCGGTTCTCCTTCGGCTGGCCACCCCGCAACCAGCAATGTCCGGCATCATTACACTGCGATACCGTCGGCTGTATTCGTCATTCGAGCGACAAGGTTGCCCCTGAGCGCAGGGTAACCGGATTCCCGAACGGTTAGGGAACGCTCACCACGGAACCCGTCCGCGGATCACTCGATCTCAGCCACTGCCGCGTCGTCCGAATGGAGAATATGTTCGCAATCGAACAACGCAGCGGGTCCGTCAGGGGGTTCCCCCACCGCCGGACCAAGCCGGAGCAATACGTAACCTACCTCGATCCCTGGGGGACACCGTGAGTCTGGGCAGCGACGACACCCCTACCGGCCCCATTGCGGGTGCGCAACCGCAACAAGGGCAGTCCGGACAGTTGACACTCGACCTGGCACACCGGCGAAACATGGTCCGGGACCTGACCGGCGGAGCACTGCTGGTACTGGCGGTGTTCTTCCCGTGGAACCTCTACTTCGGCTTTCGCATCCCGGGCAGCAGCAACTACGTGCTGGCGGTGCTGCTGGCGGTGACGCTGCTGTCCCTGATCGCTATCGCGGTGCCCTATGTGGGGCCCTGGCGGCTGTCTGGCACCCGATTTGCTCCCACCGCGACCAACCGGCTGCGTCTCGGGCTCAACATCCCCTATCTGCTGCTGCTGTTGGCGTTCGTCGTCTACGACATCTTCCAGACGATCCGATCCGGTGGCACCGTCAACGTGCCCGGCGGTGTCGGGCCGGGCGGCTGGCTGGGAATCGCCGGCGCGATGCTGTGCGCACAGCCGGTGAGCACCGGGCAGCCCGGCGACAACGAGAACTACGACAACTGGCTGTTCACCGCCCGAATTCTGGGCTACGCATCGATGTTCGGTGCGGCGCTCAGCTCCGGCTTCAACCTGGCCTGGCGGGTGCGGTACGCGCTGCAACCGACGAACTCGGCATCGGGCTTCGGCAGGCAGAACATCGCGGTGATCGACACGGCGCTGGTCTACGGAGTGGTCGCGCTCGTCGCGGTCCTCGTCGCATCCCGGTGGCTGCTCAAGGGCACCAGGGAATACCAGCTGCCCACCATCGCGCTCGGCGCTTCGGCCATGGTCGCGGGAATCATCGTGTGGGTCCTTCCCGTCGGCCGCGAGATCGACGCATTTCACGGCATCGCGCAGAACACGTCGACGGCCGGGGTCGGATACGAGGGCTACCTGGTCTGGGCGGCGGGCGCAGCGATCTTTGCGCCAATGGCGCTGGTGCGCTCCCACACTCATCCGATCGGTAGGGACATTTGGCGGGCAGCGGCCCGAAACGGGCTGCTGCTCATCGCCGTATGGTGCCTGGGGTCGGTGGTGATGAGGCTCACCGATCTGAGCACCGCGGTGATGTTGAACTTCCCCTACTCGCGATACGACACCATGACTTTGGCCGCGTTCGATCTGGTTACCGCGGCGCTGGCGTTCTGGCTTCGGATCAACCTGGTCAATCAGGCACTACCGGCCCGACTGATCTCGTCGCTATGCGGATTTCTGCTCACCCTGACCGTTTCTCGCGTCATCGTGGGCGTAGTGCTCGCCCCCCGGTTCGCGGCGTCACCGGACGCGCGACCCAACCCGGTCTACGGAAACAATCTCGCCCAGCAGATCACCAGCACCTTCGACGTGACCCTGTGCGGCCTGGCGCTGGGCATCGTCGTTGCGGTCATCATCAGCGGGCGACGCTCAGCAACGCAGACCAAACAACCGGGGCGCCCGCGGCGGCGCCAGCGCCGTACCGGCCAACCCGGGCCGGCCCGCGGCGGGGCCGCCGTCCCATCGGAGGCCGAGACAACCCAATTTCGCAGCCCGGCCGCGCTCGATGCCCACGACGACGCGCCCACCACCGTTTTGTCCGGGCCGGGTCGGGCGCCGCGGATCTTCCGCTCCGGGGAATCCACCGGACCCCTGCCGCCAAAGATCTACCGGCGACCCGACGACCCGTCCTAAACGGCCGCTAACGAAGCGGCGCGAACGCGAAGCCGCGCAAACCCTCGAGTGGCTCCACGGCGGCACGGAAACCCAGCACCTCGGCGGCTCGCGACGGATCGGCCACGATGTGTCGCACGTCGCCGCTGCGGTACTGCCCGGTGATGACCGGCGACAGTGCGTCGCCGCGCGCCTGGCACAGCGCGCTGGCCACCTGCAGGATCGAGATGGGGCGCCCGGAACAGACGTTCGCCGCCACAAAGCCGTGTCGATCCACCTCACCCAGCTGCGCCGCGGCCAGGTTCGCGGCGGCGATATCGTCGACGTGCACGAAGTCACGCATCTGACCGCCGTCCTCGAAGACCTTCGGTGGTTCGCCCTTTTCCAGCGACGAACGAAATATCGCCGCCACCCCCGAATAGGGGGTGTCGCGCGGCATCCCGGGGCCGTAGACGTTGTGATAGCGCAGCGCCACCACCGAACCCCCGGTCGACTCCGACCACGCCAGCGCGTAGTGCTCTTGTGCCGTCTTGCTGGCCGCATAGAGGCTGCGCGGCCGCAGCTCGGCCTCCTCACCCACCAGCCGCCACCTGACCGGCTCCGCACACAGTGGGCAGCGGTGCTCAAACACGCCGGCATCAAGATCGCTGTGCCGCCGTGGCAACGGGTCGATCCGGCCGTGCTCGGGACAGTCGTAACGTCCCTGTCCGTACACCACCATCGAGGATGCGAGGACCAGACGACGTACGCCGGCGGCGAACATCTGTGCCAGCAATACCGTGGTGGCCAGGTCGTTGTGGCCACCGTATGCGGGCGCGTCGGCCGCATCGACCCCCGCGCCCACCGTCGCCGCCTGATGACACACCAGGTCCACACCGGCCAGCAAGGGTGCCATCGCATCGGCATCCCGGACATCGACCCGATGACACCCGGGCGGTAACACCGGATTCGGTCCGTGGGCGGCGGGCAACAATACGTCGACGCCGACAACCTCGTGGCCCGCGGCGCTGAGTGCGGCGCCGACCCGGGATCCGATGAAACCGGCCGCGCCGGTCAGCAGCACCTTCATGGCAACTCGAACGGCAGCGTGACACCGGCGTGCATCAGACAGTGCGTGCACGCGCGTTCGGCGGCCACCCGCCCGATCCCGGCACGGACCAGCTTTTTGAGCATCTCGATGTTCTCCCCGAATTCGGCGAAGACGTCGGCGGCCTTGACACCCTCACCGACCGCAACGCCGGCATCCACGTCAGTCACCAAAGCGACTGCCGCGTAGCACAGTTCAAGTTCACGGGCGAGCATCGCCTCCGGGTAGCCGGTCATATTGACCAGGCTGAACCCGGCCCCGGCAAACCATCGGCTTTCCGCGCGGGTGGAAAACCGGGGGCCCTGGATCACCACCATGGTGGCGCCGTCGACCACGTCGGGCAGGTCGGTGACCGCGCTGCGCAGCGTCGGGCAGTAGGGATCGGCGAAGGCGGCATGCACACCGCCGGAGTCGAAGTACGTGTCGGCCCGCCCGCGGGTTCGATCGACCAGCTGGTCAGGCACGACGACCGTGCCCGGCCCGAGCCGAGGGTTCAGGCTGCCGACGGCGCATGGGGCGAACACTCGCCGCGCACCGAGCGCTCGCAGCGCCCACATGTTGGCCCGGTACGGCACGGTGTGCGCCGAGTACTGGTGGCTTGCTCCGTGGCGGGGCAGAAACGCGACTTCGTGCTCCCCCACCGCGCCGATCGTGATCGGGGCGCTGGGCCGGCCGTACGGGGTGTCTGGATTGACGGTTCGTACATCGGACTCAAAGAAGCTATAGAAGCCGCTACCGCCGATCACTGCGAGCATCGGCTCATTGTTGTGCATGCCCCCATGCGATCGTCAGCGCGGGCCGCGGCAGGATGCCATGGTGGCCAATATTGCGCAGTGGATCTCCGGTGCGCGTCCCCGTACCCTGCCCAACGCCGTGGCCCCGGTGGTCGCCGGCACCGGCGCCGCAGCCTGGCTGCACGCCGCCGTGTGGTGGAAAGCCCTGTTGGCACTGGTTGTCGCGGTCGCATTGACCGTTGGCGTCAACTACGCCAACGACTACTCCGACGGCATTCGCGGCACCGACGACGACCGGACCGGGCCGATGCGGTTGGTCGGCTCGCGACTGGCGACCCCGCGGTCGGTGCTGATCGCGGCCATTGTGAGCCTGATGATCGGCGCGGCCGCCGGTCTGGCCCTGGCGTTGGCCAGCGCACCGTGGCTGATTGCGGTCGGCGCCGGCTGTATCGCCGGAGCCTGGCTCTACACCGGCGGTTCCAGGCCCTACGGATATTCGGGCCTCGGCGAGGTCGCGGTGTTCGTGTTTTTCGGCCTGGTAGCCGTGCTGGGCACCCAATACACGCAAGCGCTGCGGGTTGATTGGGTGGGGCTGGCGCTGGCGGTGGCCACGGGCGCGCTGTCGTCAGCGGTACTGGTCGCCAACAACCTGCGCGACATTCCCACCGATGCGCAGTCACACAAGATCACCCTGGCTATGCGGCTGGGCGACGCGCGTACCCGCGTGCTGTACCAGGCGCTGCTGGTCACCGCCGCGGTGCTGACCCTGGCGCTGACGTTGGCGACGCCGTGGTGCGCCGTGGGCCTGCTGGCGACACCGGTGGCCCTGCGTGCCGCGGCCCCGGTGCGAGCGGGCCGCGGCGGTGCCGCGCTGATCCCGGTGCTTCGCGATACCGGGCTGGCGATGATGGTGTGGGCGATCGCAATGTCGGCGGCGCTAGCGTTGGCCGCGTGACCGTGCTGCAGCGGCTTCGACTGCGCGCCGACGGCGGGTGTTTTGGGCGAGTCGCCGCCATGGGAGCACACTGTGCATAACACCAACCGAGGACGGGTATGACGGAGATCGCCACCACCAGTGGGATTAGCAGCGTCGGATTGCTCAGTGTGGGGGCCTACCGGCCCACGCGTGTGGTCACCAACGACGAAATTTGCGAGAACATCGACTCTTCCGATGAATGGATCTACTCCCGTACCGGAATCAAAACGCGCCGGTTCGCCGCTCCCGAGGAGTCGGCGGCTTCGATGGCCATTGAGGCGAGCCGGGAGGCGATTGCCAAAGCCGCGCTCACCGGGTCTGACATCGACGGTGTGATCGTCGCTACCAGCACGCACTTTCTGCAGACACCCGCCTGCGCCCCGATCGTCGCGGCAGCGTTGGGCTGCCAGAACGTTCCCGCATTCGACATCTCGGCGGGCTGTTCGGGCTTCGGGCATGCGCTCGGCATTGCGGCCGACATGATCCGGGGCGGCAGCGCCGCCACGATACTGGTGATCGGCACCGAGAAACTGTCCCCCACGGTGGACATGACCGACCGGAGCAACTGCTTCATCTTCGCCGACGGCGCCGCCTCGGTGCTGGTGGGTCACAGCCCGATTCAAGGGATTGGCCCCACGGTGTGGGGTAGTGACGGCGAACAGGCCGCCGCCATCCGGCAGGACATCGACTGGATCAGCCACGCCGAGAACCCGGCCGGTCCGCGCCCGTTCCTGCGCATGGAGGGCACCGCGGTTTTTCGCTGGGCAGCGTTCGAGATGGGCAAGGTCGGACAACAGGCGATGGACGCGGCCGGGGTCAAACCCGACGAGATCGACGTGTTCATCCCGCACCAGGCCAACAGCCGCATCAACGAGCTGCTGACCAAGAACCTGCAGCTGCGCCCGGATGCGGTTATCGCCAATGACATCGAGCACACCGGAAATACCTCGGCGGCTTCCATACCGTTGGCAATGGCCGAGCTACTGGCCACCGGTGCGGCCAAGCCGGGCGATCTGGCGCTGCTGATCGGCTACGGCGCCGGGTTGAGCTATGCGGCGCAAGTGGTGCGCATGCCCAACAGCTAGGGGCGAATTAGCCTGCGCCGGTTTCGGAGCCCGCGCCCTCGTCCGGCGCCGCCTCACCACGCAGTCGGGCGCGTAACTTCTCTCGCTCGGCGCGCCGGCGGGCACCGGCCGTCGCGAGCGCGGCGGTGGCGCGCCGGCGCAGCGGAGCGAACACCCAGATGCCCAACGGCATCGCGATGATCAGACCGAATAATGCCGCCACCACGAGCGGAAATTGGGCCAACCCGGCCAGTCGAGCCACCCCATAGATGGCCGCGCTGACCACCACCGCCAGCAGCAACCGCGCGACGGCGTAGACGGCTACGTCGACGACACCGCGGGTGGTCAAGATCTGCGGACGGCCAGTGCTATTGCCGCCATCGGGTGCTTCTGACACAGCCCGAGCCTACGGCGCGGGTATATTCGCTCAAAGGAGGTGTCGAGTGCTTTACCTGTTCGTCGTCCTGGTATTGGGGACGTTGATCTACATCGGCTGGCGTGCGGCACGGTCGCAGGCGAGCCGACCGAAGACGCACGTCATCGGGCCCGACGACGATCCGGAGTTCCTGCGAAAGTTGGGGCAAGGGGGGCAGTAGCCTGGTCAGCCGAAGCTCGGGCTGGATCGTCGCTGGTCCGGACCGAATCCCTCGGCAACCACCGCCGCCAGTTCGGCGAGGGCCTCACGGGTCTCCCGCTTCATCCGGTCCAGGACGATTTCGGCGCCCTCCTCGAGATGTGGGTCGAACGGCACCAGCCGCACGGCACGGCAACGCCGCGCGAAATGATCGATCACCTTTTGCATGTCGACCTTGCTCGAGCGGGGCCGAACGGCGTTGATCACCGCGATCGAGTTGCGCACCAACTCCTCGTAGCCGTGCGCCTCGAGCCAGTCCAACGTCGCCGAGGCGCTCCGGGCCCCATCGATGGAACCCGAGCTCACCACGATCAAGATGTCGGACTTGGCCAATATCGCCGACATCGCCGAGTGCAGCAGTCCCGTGCCGCAGTCGGTGAGCACCAAGCCGTAGAACCGTTCCAAAATGTCCAGGGTGCGGGTGTAGTCGTCGGCGCTGAACGCTTCGGATGCGGCCGGATCGGTGTCCGACGCGAGGACCTCGAACCCGTTCTTGGCCTGCGATGTGTAGCAACGCACGTCGCTATAGCGCTCGATGCCTTCGGCGTCCCGGATCAGATGGCGCACCGTGGCCGGGGTCTCCAGCGGTACCTTCTGACTCAACGTGCCGCGGTCGGGGTTGGCGTCCACCGCCACCACACGGTCACCGCGAACCGAGGCGAAGGTGGAACCCAACGTCGCGGTGATGGTGGTCTTGCCGACACCACCCTTGAGCGAAACCAGCGCAATTCGGTAGCAGCCGCGCATGGGCCGGTTGATCTGGGCAACCAGGTTGTTGTAGCGGGTGGCCCGCGGGCTCTCCCCCAGGTTGACCAACTGACCAGAGAGCACATAGACCAGCCGGCGCCAGCCTTCGGTCGGCGGAGACTTGACCGGCCGCAGCAGCATGCTGGTGGACAACTCCGGATACGGGGTTTGCGGCACCGATTCGGGACGGTATTGGGGCTCGGCGGGGGGGCTCGGGCGGACCGTTGTAGTAGGCGCCGTACGCGGTCGGGTCCACCCGCGGGAGACCGGCGACCGGTCCGGTATCCGGTCCGGATTCCCACTGCGCGACGTCGGGGGCCTCTGCGCCCTCCGCGCGTGCGGCCGACCGGCGCTCGGTGCGAAATCCGGCGAAGGCCCGGGTCGGGGCGTCGCTGCCGCCCGCTACCGGCGGTTCACCCAGCTGAGGCGGCTGGTGTGGCACCGGCGGCAGCTGAATGGTCGGATGATCCTTGCCGCCTTCGCCCTGGTAGGCATTGGACGCCCCCACGCCCGCGCTCGGATGGTCTGACACGTCCACTCCCCCTTGCTTGCCGTCGCGGGTCGGTTGGGCTCGAACGTCTAGCCCACGCCCGCGTAGGAATGCAGGCCGACCGTCACCAGGTTAACGAAGAACAGGTTGAAGACCATCGCTACAAATCCGGCGACATTGATCCAGGCCGCTTTGCGATCCCGCCAGCCTGCCGTCGACCTGGCGTGCAGGTAGGCCGCGTACACCACCCAGGCGACGAACGACACCGTCTCCTTGGGGTCCCAGCCCCAGTACCGGCCCCAGGCCTGTTCGGCCCAGATGGCACCGAAGATCACCCCGAACCCGAACACTGGGAAAGCGAAGATCGTGGTTCGGTAGGCGATCCGGTCCAGGGTCTGGGCGTCGGGGAGTCGTTGCACCAGGCGGCCCAGCGTGCTCTCGGCGGGTTGACTGTCCGGCGCGCCGAGTCTCGAGGTGCGCAGCAAAAACAGGATGCTGGAGATCCCGGCGACCAGGAAAACCCCGGAGCCCAGGCTGACCACCGACACGTGGATCGGCAGCCAGTAGGACTGCAGCGCGGGCATCACCGGGGCGGCATTCGTATAGAGCCAGCGCCCGGACACCGTGAGCAGGATGAGCACCGGCAGCAGCAGGAAGACCCACAGTGATCGGTATTGCGGACGGCGCAACACAACCGCGCCGGCGATCAGGCCGGACATGCAGGTCAAGTTGATGAACTCGTACATGTTGCCCCAGGGCACCCGCATGGTGGCCAGGCCGCGCAACACGATGCAGGCCAGCAACAGCCCGATGCCCAGGTAGACCACGGCCAGTCCGGCCCGCCCGACGCGCTCGTCCAACGGCCGCCGTGGGCCGTCCAGCACGATTCCGGGCGTCGTGGCGTCGCTGGCAACCGATCCGGCCAGCACCAGTTCTCGTTCGTCGACTTTGCGGCCGCGGACGTAGGCCAGTTCGAAGGCGAGCAGCAGCAGCGCGACCACCAGCGCGACCACCGCTGAGGTGAATGCCCAGTCCGAATACCTGGCCAGGTCGATGTTGATGTTCGCGGTGTTCATGTGACGTCCACCTGGGAGCTCCTTATGGCGGCCGCTGCGGCCGAATCGGGCGTGCCGGACTCGCCGAGCCCGGCCAACAATCTCTCGGTCAGCCGCTCGAACTCGTCACCCCATCCGGAGTTATCGGTGCGCGCCAGGCCGCCCAGCTCGACGTTCACCGTACCTGGCGCGTCGTTTTCCGGCGTAAGTCGAGCCCACACCCGGCGGCGGCGAACCAGCAGCGACACCACCAGGCCGGCCATCATCGTGATGGCGAAGACCAGCACCCAGGTTTGACCGGGGTCATGGGATACCTGCAGGTTGACGAACGGCACCGCGCCGTCGAAGCGGACGATGGTGCCCGCGGCCGGACCCGCATCGATGCGGACCTGCTGGCCGACGCGCAGGTTGACTCGCCTTTCCTTCACCAGCCTGCCCTGCTCGATGAGCCGGGGATCGAGACTGAACAGCGACTGTGGCCGTCCGGTGTCCAGCCCGGTGTCGCCGCGGTAGACGTCGATGGCCACCGCGGGGGCATTCAGCGCCGGGAATCGTGACGACAGCAACGTCCCATCGAGCTGTTCGGTCGGGGCAAGCAGACCCTGGATGGCGATTTCGTGCTGCCGACGCTCGGCGGCGGTGGGATAGCTGCCCGCCGGTGGATCGATGCGCGCCACCCCCGAGGAGAGCAGCGTCTGCGGGTTGTCGGGCCGCCATTGCACGGTCGACGTGCGGGTCTGTCCGTCCGGGAACGTCACCGTGAAGGTGGGGGCGTAGCCGTGGCCCTGCAGGTACACCCGGTCACCGCCGGCCCGCAGCGGGTGGTTGACCGCCAGTCGGTAGGGCCGCCAGGTGTTTGCGCTCAGGTCATTGCCGGTTTGATAGGCGATATCCGCGGCGAACGAGGTGGCTTGCCCGGAAGCCAGGTAGTGGGCCGCGAAATCGTTGACCCTGATGCAGATCGGGTGCAGCGACGTGCCGTCGACGGTATTGCCGGCGCGGAACGAGTCGAAGGCGGCCGGGGATGCCGAGCAGAAACCCGGTCCGCCGTCGGCGATCACGATCACGTTGCCCTCGTAGCCGAACAGCTTGCCGACGGCGACGGCGACCAGCAGACCCAGCAGGGAGAAGTGGAAGACCAGGTTGCCAAATTCGCGCAGGTAACCCTTTTCGGCGGACACCTCGACGGTGGTGCCGGAGCGGCGGATGGCGGTGCGCCAGCCCCGTAACCGGCCGACGATGGTGGCGGCCAGCAGCTCGGGCTCCCCCGCGACCCGGGAGCCGGCGTGTTTGGGCAGCCGCGCCAGGTTGCGCGGTGCGGCCACCGGGGTGGCTCGCAGGCTACGCGCGTGCTCAATCATCCGCGGGGTCAGACAGCCGACCAGGGAGACGAACAGCAACACGTAGATGGCGGTGAACCAGAAGCTGGAGAACACGTCGAAGGCCTGCAGCTTGTTCAACCACGGGCCGATCAGCGGATGGGCTTTGAGGTAGTCGTCGACCTTGCCGGCGTTGAGGCTGCGCTGCGGCACCAGCGCCCCGGGTATTGCGCCCAATGCGAGCAGGAACAACAGCACCAGCGCGGTGCCCATCGAGGTCAGGGACCGCCAGGTGTTGCGTGCCTTCTGGCCGAGCAGACGCAGAATCGCACCAAAACGTGCCGTTTTGGGTGATTCTGCGTCTGCTCGCGCGCTCAAATCGGCAACCTCACGTCGGACACGAAGGCGTCGCGCAGCCAGGAGACCACGTCGTTCCACACCCCGGTGACCAGCGCCAGGCCGACGACGATCAACAGCACGCCGCCGAAGATCTGGATGGCCCTGGTGTGGCGGCGCAGCCAGCCCAGGCCCGCGACCGCCCCCGCCGAACCGAACGCCAGCAGCACAAACGGAATGCCCAACCCCAGGCAGTAGGCGATCACCAGCACGATTCCGCGGGCCACGCTGGCGCCATCGGTCGCGGAAGCAACCGTGATCACCCCGGTCAGCGTCGGCCCCAGACAAGGCGTCCACCCCAGCGCGAACACCGCGCCGAGCAGCGGCGCTCCCGCCACCGTCGTCACCTGACGCGGACTGAACCGCGCCTGGCGCTGCAGCGCGGGGATCAGTCCCACGAACACCAGTCCCATGATGATGGTCAGCACGCCACCGGCGCGCTGCAGCACCAGCTGGTTGCTGATCAGGGTGGTGGTCATGCCCAACACCGCAACGGTGCCCAGCACGAAAACGGTGGTGAACCCGGCCACGAACAGCAAGGCCGAGCCGGCCACCCGCCACCGGACCCCGGCGGGCGCCTTGACCCCGACCCCGGCTGCCCGACCATCGCCGGACCCATCCACACCGACCACCGCGGCCAGATACGACAGGTAACCCGGCACCAGCGGCACCACGCACGGGGAAGCGAACGAAACCAGTCCGGCCAGCACACACAATCCGAGGGCCACCAGCAGCGGGCCCGCGGCGGCAACCTCAGCGAACCCGGTCATTGCGGTCCGGGCGGCGTCGAACCCGCCGCCGGTTCTTGGGCCAACCGTTGCACCACCGGCTGCAGATCCTCGGCCAGCAGTTCACGCAGGAAGACCGCCGCGACCCGGTGCTGGCGGTCCAGCACCAAGGTGGACGGGATGACGGTGGTAGGGTACTTGCCGCCGAAGGCGATAAGCGTGCGCATGGCCGGATCGTAGATCGACGGGAACGTCACATGACGGTCGCGGACGAAGTCCTGGGCCGCGGCCCGGCTGTTGTCGCGCACGTCGATGCCCAGGAAGGACACCCCGGCGGCCCGGGTCTCGTCATAGACCTGCTGCAGCTGGGTGATCTCGGCCCGGCACGGCCCACACCATTGGCCCCACACGTTGACCACCACGACCCGACCGGCGAAATCGTCGAGGGAGAGCGTGCGATCCGGGTCGATCAGGTCCGGCCCCGACAGCGGCCCGGGGTGGCCTCGACTGGCCGGCGGGTCGTAGAAGATGTCGGTCTTGCCGCCGGGGGAAACGAATTCGAATGTGCCGCCCTGCACCACCGCGTCCCGGCCGGAACAACCGGTCAGCAGTGCCGCCAGCACCGCCGCGGCAATCACCAGCCGGCGCATCGTCAAGCGCCTGCCGGCTCGGAGTACACCACGTCGACCAGCCGGTCACCGTCATAAACCAGGGAGGTCACCGATGCCAGCGAACAGTCTCGGCACCTCGGGTCATGCCACAGCCGCCTACCGGTCAGATGCAACCGCAGCGTCCAGACCGGCAGCTGGTGGCTGACGCAGACCGCCTCGTGCCCGGCGGCGCGAGCGCGCACCTTGTCCACCGCGGTCGCCATCCGCTGCGCGATCTCGAGGTAGGGCTCGCCCCAGGACGGGGTGAACGGGTTGCGCAGCTGCCACCACACCCGCGGGTCACGCCAGGCGCCGTCCCCGGGGCCGACACGGCGGCCCTCGAAAAAGTTCGCCGATTCGATCAGGTCGGGATCGGTGTCGATCGCCAGTTCGTGCGCGGCGGCTATCGGCGCGGCGGTCTCCTGCGCACGCTGCAGTGGAGATGCGACAACGGCGACAACATCGCGGTCAGCCAGGTATTCGGCCACCGCGGCCGCCTGTGCCGCGCCGGTCTCGGACAGGCGGTATCCAGGCAGCCGACCGTAGAGAACCCCGGTGGGGTTGTGCACCTCGCCATGGCGCACGACGTGGACTCGAGTCTGTTCAGCCATCAGGGTCTGCTCTCCGGGGTGGCGTTGGCGGCCGCCCGCGCTGCGGTGGGCAACGCGTCAGCGATCCGCTCGAACGCGGTGTCATCAAGGGCGGCCGAGACGAACCACGCCTCGAATGCACTGCACGGCGGGTAGACGCCCGCATCCAGCAGGGCATGAAAGAACGGAGCGAAACGCCACGTCTGACTATTGCGCGCGGCGGCGAAATCGGTGACCGGCGTCTCGCTGAAGAACACGCTGAGCATGTTACCCGCGCGCGGAATCTGATGCGCCACACCGGCATCCGTCAACGCCCCGGCCAGCAGCCGGGCCAGCCGATCGGCGTTGGCATCCAGTGCGGCATAGACACCGTCATCGGCCGCGCGCAGGGTCGCCAGTCCGGCCGCCATCGCCACCGGATTGCCCGACAAGGTGCCGGCTTGGTAAACGGGCCCCAATGGCGCCAAGCGCTCCATGACCTCGGCCCGTCCGCCGAATGCGGCCGCGGGCAGCCCGCCGCTCATCACCTTGCCGAAGGTGAACAGGTCGGCGTCGACCGGATCGATTCCATACCAACCGCTGCGGCTGACCCGGAATCCGGTCATCACCTCGTCGACGATCAGCAGCGCACCGTGTTCGGCGGTGACCGCACGCAACGCCGCGTTATAGCCGCGCCCGGGTGGGACCACCCCCATGTTGCCCGGGCTGGCCTCGGTGATCACCGCGGCGATCTGTTCCCCGTGCTGTGCGAACGTCTGCCGCACGGCCTCGAGGTCGTTGTAGGGCAACACGATGGTGTCGGCCGCCGCGGCGCCGGTGACCCCCGGCGACGACGGCAGGCCCAGGGTGGCCACGCCCGAACCCGCGTCGGCCAGCAGCGCGTCCACATGCCCGTGGTAGCAGCCGGAGAACTTGATGATCTTGGACCTGCCGGTGAACCCACGCGCCAGCCGCACGGCGCTCATGGTGGCCTCGGTACCGGAGTTGACCAGGCGCAGCCGCTCGACTGGTGCCACCCGCCCGATCATTTCGGCGGCCAGCTCGGTCTCAGTGGGCGTCGGCGCCCCGAACGACAATCCGTTGGCGGCGGCCCGGGAAACCGCCTCGACCACGGCGGGGTGCGCATGACCGAGAATCATCGGGCCCCACGAGCACACCAGGTCTGCGTAGCGATTCCCATCCGCGTCGGTAAGCCAACAGCCGTGCGCTTCGGTGATGAACCGCGGGGTGCCGCCGACGGCGGTAAACGCCCGCACCGGGGAGTTCACCCCACCCGGGATAACCGCGCACGCGTCGGTAAACAGCTGCGCCGACCTGCGCACGCTGGTGACCGCCTGGTCAGTGCCGCCCATGGCAACCAGTGTCCCAGCCTCGCCGACCGGTTCAACTACAGGGTGTAAGACTTGCCGCTGCCTCGTGAGCTCGCTACCCGCGCTCGGCCGCGCCCGCCAGGTCCGGTGGCTGCCTGGTCAAGCCGCGGGTGAGCCACAGCAGATAGAGAAAGCCGATGGCGGCCCAGGACAATCCGACGATCAACGCGTCGGATGCCAGGTGGGCAAGCAGGTAGATATCGACGGCGGCGCCGATCACCGGGAGCACCAGATAGCGCCATCGGGGCAACCCGGCCCCGCACTCCCGCACGAAGTACACCACCACCGACACGTTGACCAGCGTGAAGGCCGTGAACGCACCGAAGTTGATGAATGACGTCGACGTTGCGACGCTGAGCAGGATCGCGGCCATGCCCACCGCGCCAGTCAGCATGATGTTGAACATCGGGGTGTGAAACTTCGCGGAGACCACGCCGAACACCCGCCTGGGCAGGACGCCGTCGCGACCCATCGCATAGAGCAGGCGCGAGACCGCCGCCTGCGCGGCAAGCCCGGAGGTGAATTGGCCGATGATCAAGGCGGCCAGGAAGACCGCCGCGAACAGATTGCCGCCGATGGTCCTGGCGACACCCTCGGAAAGCGAATCGGCATCGGGAAACGAACTGCCCGGGGCCACCAGGCTGACAACGTAGGCGACGGTGACGAAGATGGCCCCGCCGATCAGCGCGATCAGCACAATGGCCCGCGGGATGGTGCGCTCGGCATCGTGGGTCTCCTCGGTCAGCGTGCTGACAGCGTCGAAACCCAGAAATGAGTAGGCGGCCACCGCCGCTCCCGCGGTGATCGCCGTAAACCCTCCGTTGCCGGTGAACGGGGTCAGTGAAAGCAGTGACCGCGAGTCGCCGACCAGATACCCAATCGTCAGCGCCACGAAGGAGGCCAGGATCAGCAGTTGAAACGTCACAGGATGAAGTTCGCCCGGTCGGCGACTTTGAGCCCGATGAGGTTGAGCACGGTGGTCAGGGCGGCAAAGCCCACGATCCATGTCCAAAACGGCACGGCGGGAAACCGGTCTTGCAAATAGGAGCCGCCGATCAGCCAGATCACCAACGGCAAAAATAGGTAGTCCAACAGGACCGCCCAGCCGACCATGAAGCCCACCCGGGCGTCCAGCGCCTTGCGCACGTAGGTGTAGGCCGAGCCGGCGACCGGAAAGTGCCGTGCCATCACCCCGTAGCTCTGCGCGGTGAACAGCATCGCGACGGTGGCCAGCAGGTAGGACCCGGCGCTGGCGCCCTTCGATCGTTCGGCGATCACCCCGAAGATGCCCAGCACGATGATCGGCGTCATATACGCGAGACCGAACAGCACGGCCGACCGCTGCCCCAGCGCCTTCTGCAGCTCGGAGCGAGCCCCGGTGGTCACCGCCATCCCCACGCCGCCGTGTGCGCCTCGTCGATCCGACTCACACGGCCCACCTGCACCAAGCCAGGCTAATCGCGATCTGATCCGGGCGACCGAATCTATCCACACCCGGACGTTCATCCACAACCGGCCGCTATGGCGTGGTGGCTACCAGTGCGGACGATCTAGCATTCGAATATGCGTTCGATTGCCGGTCTTCTGGACGCCCTCGATGCCGCCGTGGCGGCGATCGGCGAAGCCCACCTCGAGGGTCTGCAGCCTGTCGAACGGCTGCGCATGCTGGCGCGGCTGGAAACCGCTCGACGCCTGCAGGCGGTGATCAGCCACGACGTGATCGCCGGCCTGTACACCGAGGATCCCGCCGCCATCGGTGGGCCGGTGACCAAGGTCGTCGCCGACTGGCTACGCATCACCCCCACGGACGCCCGTCGCCGGCTGCGTGATGCTCAACAACTGTCTGCCCGGACCACCCTGGCCGGGCAGGTGCTGCCCCCGGAACTGCCCGCCACCGCGCGGGCCTGGCGCGACGGTCAGCTCGATGGCCAGCACCTGCGCGTCATTGCGACCTTCGTGCGCGATCTACCGCAAGACACCGCGCCGCAAATCGTTGCGGGCGCCGAGAAGCTGCTGGCCCACCAGGCCCCGCAACTGCGTCCCGACCAACTGGAAAAGGCGGCACACCGCTGCGCCCTGCTGATCAACCCGGACGGCAGGTTCTCCGATGCCGACCGGGCACGTCAGCGTGGCTTCACCTGGTGCGCCCAACGCCGCGACGGCATGAGCATCGGGAAACTGATCGCCACCCCGGAACTGCGCGCCAACCTCGACGCCTGGCTGGCGCGCTTCGCCGCTCCCGGCATGTGCAACCCCGACAACCAAACCCCCTGTGTCACTGACGAACCCACCGAAGACGCCGCCGCTACCGACGCCCGCCGCCCCGCCCAACGCCAACACGACGCCCTCAACGCGCTGGTGCGCGGCCAACTCGGTGACCCAGCCCTGGGCACTCACAACGGGCTGCCGGTGACCGTCATCGTCTCCACCACCCTGCAAGAACTCACCGCGGCCACCGGCCGCGCCGTCACCGGCGGAGGGACCCTGCTCCCCATGCGCGATGCCATCCGCATGGCCCGGCACGCCTACCACTATCTGGCCGTTTTCGACGAGCACTCCAACCGGCCCCTATATCTGGGGCGCACCCGGCGCATCGCCTCGCCCGACCAGCGCGTGGTCCTCTACGCCGCCGAGCGCGGCTGCACCCACCCCGGCTGCGACGCCCCGGGCTACTGGTGCGAAGTCCACCACCTCGCCGACTGGGCCGCCGGGGGCCCGACCGACGTCGACAACCTCACCTTCGCCTGCACACCGCACCACAGGCTTGCCGGAAAGAGCTGGCAGACAATAAAACTCCCCAACAGCCGCACCGCATGGCTCCCGCCACCCCAACTTCGTCGCGGCGCCCGCACCAACGACTACCACCATCCCGAACGCCTCTTGGACGACCGGGCGGCACCGGATTGACGGCCGCGATCACTTCTGGGATTGGCCGGCGCGGCCGTTGCCTGCGTGCAGTATGGGTATCACGCTGGCCATCAGTGGTCCATTGGATGAGGACGTGAGGTTATGAGCGAGCACGAAGTGGTGGTTTATTGGCGGCCTGGCTGTCCGTTCTGTTGGCGCCTGCGCCGCGGGCTCCGCCGGCGCGGGCTACCGACCCGAGAGATCAACATCTGGACGGATCCAGATGCGGCCGCGGCGGTTCGCTCAGTCGCAGACGGCAACGAGACGGTGCCGACCGTGGTGGTCGGCGACGTGGCGATGGTCAACCCGACGGCCGGCCAAGTCATCGACGCGGTGCGCACCCAGGCACCGGAACTCCTGGAACAACGCAACACCAGCAGGGGCTGGTTTTCCCGACGCTAACGCTTGCCGCCAAGCCAGCCGGCCACCCGAGACACCAGGCCGGTCGCCTCGCCCTCGGGTTCACCTTCGACATCCACGCCGTTCCAGAACGCGACATGATTCTTGATGCGACGGGCCAGCGGGCTAGGACGCGGATAGAACCAGGCGGCGTCGGGATTCGTACGGCCGTCGACCACGACGGTGTAGTAGTGGGCCACGCCCTTCCAGGGGCACAGCGAAGTGGTCGTGCTTTCCCGCAAGTACACCCGATGCACCGATTCGGGCGGGAAATAGTGATTGCCCTCCACCCTTGCCGTCCGGGGCGTTTCTGCCAGCACGGTTCCGTTCCACACGGCGCGGATCATTGGCCCACCTCCTCGACACTTCTGTCTGATCGATAGTCCACCCGTTCGCGTGCTGAGTGGGCGAATTGCCGCGAGTAATGCCCATGACCTTGAGATCAGCCCTGCGCAACGAGTTCGATGGTGACATGCAATTCCCCGAACGCCTCGCGCGATTCGCCCCAGGGCAAATGACAGCGCCGTGCTACTGACCCGGACTCCTTGAGCCCCTGGTGATGCGGATCGTCGCGATCCTGGAGCGGCCGGTCCGGCTACTCGGTGGACCCGCCAACGCGGTCGTCAACTTCAGCCAGCACACGGTCTCGCTCGTCGCCGTGGTCAGCGACGTGATCCGGCACGGAAAACCGTTGACGGGGGTGGCTTTCAACTCGATTGGGCGATTCGCCCAAAGCGGGATCCTGCGCGACCGAATGATCCCCCGCGTGCTCGCGGCGCCCGAAGATGCACTGCTGGACCAGCGCGGACACCTCGACCCGGCCGCTGTGCTGCGGCATGCGCTTTGCGACGAGAAGCCCGGCGGACATGGGGACCGGGCCGGCGCGGCCGCCGCCGTGGAACTGGCGTGCTGGGATCTGGCCGCCAAGCTCAATGACGAGCCCGCATACGCGACCATCGCGCGCCGCTTCGGACGGGATCCGGCCCCGCTGGTCTCGGTGTATGCCGCCGGCGGCTACTACTACCCGGGCGGCGGCCTGGACGCCCTGCGCGATGAGATGCGCCGCTATCTGGATCTGGGCTATGACGCGGTCAAGATGAAGATTGGCGGCGTGGCGCAGCGCGACGACCTGGCGCGCATCGAGGCGGTCATCGACGTCGTGGGCGCAGATCGGGTGGCGGTGGACGCGAACGGCAGGTTCGACCGGGCCGCCGCGACGCGCTGGGCCGCGAGGTTGGCCCCCTACGGACTGCGCTGGTACGAAGAACCCGGTGACCCATTGGATTTCGAGCTGAACCGTGCGGTGACCGGCTGCTACGCAGGCACCGTTGCCACCGGCGAAAACCTGTTCTCGGTACCCGACGTAACCAATCTGGTCCGCTATGGCGGCATGCGCGCGGGCCGTGACATCTTTCAGATGGACGCCGGCCTGAGCTACGGGTTGGGCGAGTACGTGCGGATGCTCGAGTTGATCGAGGCGCACGGGTTCGACCGCCGTTGCGCATACCCGCACGGCGGACACATGATCAACCTGCACATCGCCGCGGGCCTCGGATTGGGCGGATGCGAGTCCTATCCGGGGGTGTTCCAGCCCTTCGGCGGCTATTGCGATGGCTGCGTGTTGCGCGACGGGCAGATCGTGCCCACGGATGCGCCGGGGTTCGGGCTCGAACGCAAACCCGGCCTTGGCGAGCTGATCAGCGAACTGACGAGGTAGCCTCGGGAGAGTGCGTTGAAGATTGCGATAATCGGCTGCGGTGCAATGGGTTCCATCTACGCCGCCAGACTCGCCGGAGCGGACAACGACGTCGCGGTGATCGACCGTCACCAACCCAACGTCGACCAGATCACCCGAACCGGTCTGCGGGTCAGCGGCCCCGGCACTGACCAGCTGGTGTCGCTGCGAGCAGCCACCACTGCGCCCACCGAGGTGATGGACCTGGTGGTGCTTGCCGTCAAGGCCGCGGACGTGGCGGCGGGCGCACGGCAAGCGCTGTGCATGCTTGGCGCCGACACACCAGTGCTGACCATTCAAAACGGTCTCGGTTCGGCCGAGACGGTCGCCGACATCGTCGGTGAGCAGCGGGTCGCGGTTGGGATCGCAAGCGGATTCGGCGCGGCCCGGCTCGCGCCCGGGCACGTGCACCACAACGCGATGAAAGCGATGCGCTTCGGCGCCTATTCGTCGCTGCCGCACGAGACCGTCGAGCGCATTGCCCACGCCTGGACCGAGGCGGGCTTCGACGCTGCGGCCGTCACCGATATCGCTGCGATGCAGTGGGAAAAGCTGATCTGCAATGTCGCCTACAGCGCGCCATGCGCATTGACCGGGATGACCGTGGGCCAGGTGCTCGATGACGCGGAGATGGGCCCGGTCAGCCGTGCGGCGGCAACGGAAGCGTGGGCAGTGGCGCGGGCATCAGGGATCGCGGTTGCCGTCACCGACCCCGTCGCACACGCGCGCGCCTTCGGCGCCGCAATGCCCAACGCAAAACCGTCGGCGCTGCTCGACCACGAGGCGCGCCGGGCCAGCGAGATAGACGTGATCAACGGCGCGGTCGGGCGCCACGGCGCCCGGGTCGGGGTGCCGACACCGGTGAACACGACACTGACCGCGTTGGTCAAGTCGGTCGAACGGCAATGGAGTGCAGTGAATTCGGATTAGGGGTTGTCACACGTCGCTGGTTTGGCCCCGGGGCCGCATCCGGCTGTTGCGGTTGATCAGCCTGGTTATCCCGTAGATCCCGAGCACGGCAACCCAGGACAACATACTGAGCCAGAACTGGCTGTGCGCGGCGTCGTCGAAAGCCATGCGGACCAGCACAACGAAGATGCCGACCACCGTGAGAATCGGCAGCCAGGGGAAAAACCACATCCGCACCCGCAGCTTCTCCGGTGGGGTTCGGCCGCGCAAGACGATCTGGGAGAAAGCGATCAGCAGGTAGACGAAAAGCAGAACCGCACCAGAGGAATTGAGCAGGAAGATGAATACCGTGGTGGGCGCGATCCAGGCCATGATCACGCACAAAAAGCCCACCGCCGACGAGGCCAGGATGGCCACGTAGGGCACCCCCCGGCGGCTGACTTTCACCAGCGAGGCCGGCGCCTCCCGTCGCCCGGCAAGCACGAACATCATTCGCGACGCGGTGTGGAGGCCCGAGTTCAGACAGGACAGCACCGCGGTGACCACCACCGCGTTCATGATCTGGTCCGCGCCGGGAATCCCCATGCGTTGGAAGGCCGCAACATAGGGTGAGGTGCCGGGGTCGATCGTGTCCCACGGCAGAATCACGACGAGCAAAAAAACCGACCCGACGAAAAACACCGCAATGCGGGCCATCACCGTGCTCATCGCTCGCTGCACCGCATATTCCGGGTCAGGCGTTTCGGCGGCAGCGATGGTGATGATTTCGGTTCCGGTCATGGAGAAGATCGCGATCACAACGGTGGCGAAGACCGGCTCCACGCCCTTGGGAAAAAGTCCGCCGTGTGAGGTGAGGTTGCCGAAATCCATATGGTGACCCGGTAGCAAACCAAAGGCGAACGCGGCGCCGAGGGCCAGGAACACCACGATGCCGGCCACCTTGATGCCCGCAAACCAGAACTCGAACTCACCGAAGGACGACACCGAGAACAGGTTCGTCGCCGTCATCATGATCATCAGACACAACGAGAGCAGCCACAACGGCGCATGAATCCAGTACATCAGGACTTTTGCTCCGGCGACGGCCTCGAAGCCGACCACGATCACCCAGAAGTACCAGTACAGCCAGCCGACCGAGAACCCGGCCCAGCCGCCGAGGGCGTCGGCAGCAAAGTCGGCGAACGACCCGGTGGACGGATTCGCGGCGGCCATCTCGGCGAGCATCCGCATCACCAGAAGGATCAGCAGACCGCACAGCGCGTAGGTCAGGAAGGCGGCGGGACCGGTAGCGCGGATGACCACACCGGACCCGACGAAAAGGCCGGCCCCGATGACACCGCCGATCGCGATCATGTTGAGCTGACGCTGCGTTAACCCTTGCCGCAGTCCTAATCGGTTATCTATTGACGGCTGCCTTCCAGGAGGTCGGGGCGGTCCAGACCGCGCATCGACCGATTGACTCACGAAACGGGCCACCCCGGCAAATCGGTGTGCGACCGAGTTGCCGGGGTGGCTCGGGTACGTCAGTGGGGCTTGCGGAAGTGCTGGATGCCCCAGGCCAGGTGCCCCTCACGCGCGGAGTCCACCCAGTTCCGCAGGCCGACCCGCATCTTGTCCAGGTACTCGGTGGACGAATGCTCCTCGAGTTCACGACGGCGGGTCTCGAGTTCCTCGAGCACCCGCTGGTAGTGGACCCCCAGGTTGTGCACCAGGTCGATCTGATCAACCACTTCGAAACCCACTGCCAACGCGGTTTCGCGATAGAAACGCATCGAGCCGAGGTCGGCCAGGTTCAGCCGGTCATACACCGGCGCCAGCACACCGTCGGGCACCTCGTCGGCCTGCATCGGATCGGTGAAGATCAACTCGCCACCGGCTTTGAGCACCCGGAACGCCTCCTCGATCACCTTTCGGCGGTCGGCGGCATGCAAGATGGCGTCCTGCGACCAGACGACGTCGTAGCTGCCGTCGGGCTCGGGAATCGCTTCAAAGCTGCCGTGCACCACCCGGATCTTGGCGTCCAGGCCCGCATTGCGGTTGCGCTCCCGGTTCGTCTCGTTCTGCGCTTCGGAGATGTTCAGACAGGTCACCGAACTGCCGTAGTCGCTGGCGAGGTGCCGGGCGCAGCCGCCGTAGCCGGCCCCCAGGTCCAAGACCCGGGTATCGCCGTCGAACCGGGTCAACTGGCGCACCATGCGGTCCACGGTCTTTCTCGCGGCTGCCCCGATATCGCGGGTGTCCTCGTAGCAGCCGACGTGAATGTCCTCGCCGCCCCAGATCATCGAGTAGAAGGCGTTGGCGTCATCGCTGTCGTAGTAGGCCGCGGGCTCGGCCCGAGTGCCGGTCAACGCCGCATCAATATCGGGCTCGGCCAGCGCCTCACTGGCCAAGGACTTCTCCGCGACACAGGGCTCCGGCGTTGTTGATTAGCAGGCTTGTGAGCTGGGGAATTGTGGATTGAGGAGGTCTAGGCGGCGGTTGGCGGTCAAAGCGGTGATCCGGCAGGCTTCGGCGATGTTGTCGGCGCCGTTGAGGCGGTGCAGATTGATCGCGGTGTTGCGTAGCGTTGCTAGGACCTGTGCGCCGTTTCCAGTATGTGCCCTTTGACGGTCTTCGTCGAAGGTGACGTCGCGTATCCAGTGCAGGCTGTTCTCGATTCCCCAGTGTTGACGCATCCAGGCCATGATCGCGGTAGGGCGGGCGTGCTCGAACGGCAGGCTGCAGATGGCATAGACCACCTCCACGCTGCGCTGGTCGGTGGCGGTGATCAAGCGTTCACGAGTGATCCGGATGATTTGTTTTGCGTAGGGGAAGCCGATTCCTCGTGCAGCGGTGATGATTTGCGGGGTGCGGGTCTCGACACGGCCGTGGCCGCGGGAGTCGTCGGTAGCGGCTGTGGGCACCTCGGCCCAGGGCAGCGCGGTGATACGCGCAAGTATTTTGGCTTGGTTGGACTTGACGATCATCAGGTAGTGCGACTTCAAGGTGGCGCAGATCAACTTCGCGGTGACGACCTGGGTATGCATCGCATCCACGGTGACCAGCCACCGCAAGCTACCCGGCAGCAGCGTGAGCAGGGCACGTACGCAGGGAATTTCATTGCTTTTCTCGGCGACAGCGAGTTGACCGAGCACCAATCGGGCACGGTGGGCGAACACCGACACGAGATGCGTGGCTGTCGCTTTGGCGCGTAAAGCACCACGCAGCATCTTGCCGTCCAACGCGATCGGCACCAATCCACTGGGGTCGCTGCTGGCCACGTGTGCAGTGAAGTAACTGCCCATCCTGGCGTTGAGGTCGGCGGGGTCTAGCCGAGACAAAACAGCGCGGAAGGTCTTCTCACTGGGCCGCCGGAACCGGACCCCTAATTGGGCCAACACATCATCGGGAGCGGTGGCCGCCCATGTGGCAAAACCAGCATAGCCGCGCATCCCCGCGGCAGTGGCCAGAACCGCGATCGCCAACAAAGCCACCAGCGAATACCTCCGACCGCGTGGGCCCCTCGGGTCTGGCACCGAGGCCAACACATCGAGAAACTCCGATCCGATGAGCTCGCTGCGCTCACCAGGACTCCAGCAGTCGAACACCTCTGGAACCGGCGACACACGCAATACTGAAACGGTAGGCACGGGCAACTCCAGACCAACGACGAACAGTAACCAACTCGATCGTTCTCCAGATAGCCCGTGCCTACACTCCGGCCCCAATAGCGCGGCACCAAAGATCATCAACCCAGCTCACAAGCCTGCTAATCAACAACGCCGGAGCCCTGCTCCGCGACATGGATGAAGAAATCGGGTTCGGTCTCCTCGTAGGATTCCTGGAAATCCCCGTAGGTGCGCACCGCCGTAAAGCCCGCTTCGCGCATCAAGCGACGAACATAGGACTTCCGCAGCGGAAACATGTTCAGCGTGTATTCCGAGCCGTCCGGGAAATCGTACTTGAAACGAGCGAGGCCCTCATCGACATATTCCGGCTCCGCCGTCACCTGATCACCACAGTAGTAATATTTGTGCTTTGACTTGAACCCGTGATCGAGTATCTCATCATAATTTCGCTGGTCGAGGATGAGAATCCCATCATGGCGTAATGCCGCATAAAATTCGGCCAGGGCCCGACGCCGATCGTGTTCATCATGCAAGTGAGTGAACGAGTTGCCAAGACAAATGATGGCGTCGTACTTGCCCTGGATGTCGCGGTTCAGCTCCCGCCAATCGGCCTGCACGGTTCGCAGGATGAGGCCCCGCTTGCGACCGTTCTCAAATGCCTTGGCCAGCATCGCCGCCGAACCATCAGCACTGGTCACATTGAATCCCGCCTCAGTGAGACGCACCGAGTGAAACCCGGTGCCCGTCGCGACGTCGAGAATGTTCTGCTTGTCGCGGGCGCGCTGCACGTCAACAAAGAACCGCCCCTCGGACTCGGAGCGAGCATCCCAGTCGATCAGCTCGCCCCATTTCTCCATAAAACTCATCACGTATTCAGCGCGATAAAGTCCCGTTTCACGATCGGACAACGGATCGTCGCCGTAGATTTGATCGTTTAATTGCAGTTCAGCGTTTTCTTGATGGATAGATAAACTAGTCATCTAGCCTTTCTTCTCCGCTAGCCCGCACGCAAATACCGCGACCCGATCGCGCGCGGTGTACTTGTGGCCATGGAATGCCTCGATACCCACCCACGGGCCCGGGGGCGAGTTCAATCCTGCGATGCATTCCGCCGAGCGAAAACGACGCCATCCCGACAGCACCTATGTGCCACTCCTGGGAAGCGGACCAAAAACCGCACCAGCCCATCGCTCCCGCACCGCGCCGTTGAGTCTAGTGATGTCCGTGAGCAACAGTGCACGTAGGTCAGAATTACCTGCGCTGTGCTGGGGCTATCCTGCGCACCAACTTGTCGGCGGCCACAACCAAGCTGACCACGGTGGCGACGCCGAAGATACGCAGCCATACCGGGGCGCCGATCGGCGCCGTCGCAAAGACCGCGTTCATCGCGGGAAGGTAGGTGATGGCAAGTTGAGCGATCGCTTGAGCAGCGACCCCAAAAATGATCCAGCGGTTGGACCAGAAGCCGATCCGCCAGGCCGAGCGGGTCAGCGACCGACAACTGAAGAGGTAGAACGCCTCAACGACAACAAAGAGGTTCAGCGCCGCGGTCCGGGCAGCTTCGACACTGGCGCCCTTGCCGACCTCCCATTCGAACAGCCACCAGGCTGAGGCCACGAGCAGCGTGGAGACCAGCAGAATGCGCCCCACCAGCGTGCGCGTCAACAACGGCTGGTCCGGGTCGCGCGGCGGACGGGACATGATGGCCGCCTCTTTGGGCTCGAACGCCAGCATCAGTCCGAGCGCGATCGCGGTGGTCATATTGATCCACAAGATCTGAGTCGGCAAGATCGGCAGGGCGGTGCCGAATGCGATGGCGGCAAGGATCACCAACCCTTCACCGATGTTGGTGGGCAGTGTCCAGGTGATGAACTTCGTCAGATTGTCGAATACCCCGCGTCCCTCTTCGACCGCAGCTTCGATGGTGGCGAAGTCGTCATCCGTCAGCACCATGTCAGCCGCGTCCTTGGCGACTTCGGTGCCGCTTCGGCCCATCGCGACACCAACGCTGGCCTGCCGCAGCGCCGGCGCATCGTTGACGCCGTCGCCGGTCATCGCGACCACGTGCCCTCTGGCCTGTAGGGCCTGGACCAGTCTCAGCTTCTGCTCGGGCGAGACCCGGGCGAACAGGGTGGCCTGGTCCACGGCGTCGGAATAGTCTTCGGCGTCCAGCGCGGCGAGGTCAGGGCCTGTAAGAACGGCACCCGGGCCGGGTCCGCCATCGTCGAGCAACCCCACCTGCGCCGCGATCGCCGTGGCAGTGCCGGCGTGATCACCGGTGATCATCTTCACGTCGATGCCGGCGGTGTGACAGGCCGCCACCGCACGCCGCGCGGCCCCCCGGGGCGGATCGAGCATCGCGTGCAACCCGGTGAACGCCAGGTCGCCCGGCAGCGTGTCTTCGTTGAGCTCCAGGGGACTGCCGCCAACACGCACCGCGGTGGCCAGGACCCGCAAACCTCGGGCGGTGAGCATTTCGGCAGCGTCCACGACAGCGCCAGGCTCCAGCGGGCGCAATGCGCCGTCGGCACCCATCTGCGAGCTGCACAGCTCGAGCACTCGCTCCACCGCGCCCTTGGCCAGCACCACACGATCGGCACCGTCGCGATGCAACGTGGCCATGTACTGGCGCTCGGAGCTGAACGGGATGGCCGCCTCTCGTGGCATTCCGGACGCGAGTCGCCCGAGGTCGAGCCCGGCCTTTGAGGCAACGACGAGCATCGCCCCCTCAGTGGGATCGCCGACGATGTCCCAGCGCGCGTCGTCATGGGTGAGCGCGGCATCGTTGCAGCTCGCCCCGGCGATCAAGGACCAGCGCAACGCCGCATTCGCGTCCATCGACATCGGTGCGCCATCGCAATCCTGCAGGATGCCGTCGGGTGCGTAGCCGGTGCCGGTCACCTCAACGACGTCGTCGGGGGTCCAGATCACCTGAACGGTCATCTGGTTTTCGGTCAGCGTTCCGGTCTTGTCGGTACAGATCACCGTGGTGCCGCCCAGCGTCTCCACCGTCGGCAGGCGCCGGACGACGGCGCGGCGCCTGGCCATGCGGGCCACCCCAATCGCCAAGGTGATCGTCACCGCGGCCGGCAGGCCTTCGGGAATCGCACCGACCGCCAGCGCGATCGCGGCGGTAAAGGTCTCGACGGCGTCCTGCTGCCGAAGCAGCCCGACGGCGAAGGTGACCGCCGCCAGACCCAGGATGGCGATGGTCAGGACCTTGCTGAACCAGGCGAGTTTGGCGGTCAGCGGCGTCATGAGCGTTTCCGCAGCCCCGACGAGGCGATGAATTTCGCCCAGTTCAGTCTCGGCGCCGGTCGCGACCGCGATGCCCGCGCCCCGGCCCGCGGTAACCAAGGTGCCCGAATAGACCATGTTGAGTCGGTCGGCTACCGGAGTTGCCTCCGGCAGTACGGCCACGGATTTGTGGACCGCCGCCGACTCCCCGGTCAGCGCCGACTCGTTGAGGTGCAGTTCCGTTGCTCGCACCAGTCGCAGATCGGCCGGCACCTTGTCGCCGCTCTCGAGCAGCACCAAATCTCCGGGAACGAGATCTTCGGAAGCCACGGTGTGCTCGTGGCCGTCCCGAATCACCGTGGCCTGGGTGCGCACCATGGACCGCAGCCCCTCCAGCGCCGACTCGGCCTTGGACTCCTGAATGAAACCCACGATTGCGTTGAGGACGACCACCCCGAAGATCACCGAGGAGTCGATGTACTCCTGCAAGCCCGCGGTGATCGCCCCGGCAACCAGCAGCACATAGATCAGCGGGTGGTGAAACTGCCGCAGAATGCGCAGCAGCAAGCCACCACGTTTGGCCAGCGGCAGGGCGTTGGGCCCGAATCGCTGCAGTCGCTCGGCCGCCTCGCCATCGGACAATCCGCGGTGCGGATCGGTCTCCAGCAACAGCACCACTTCGTGGGCCGGCAGACCGTGATGGGCCGCGGTGGCGGTCACCGATACCGACAATCACCTCACCTCGCCAGGAAACCGACAAGTCATGGCTCCCACCCTGCCTGATCAAACCCCTGCGGGGTCAGAGCCGGAAGTCACCCACCGCGCGGACCTAGGTCCAAGCGCCCCGTCGGCGCTCAGGAGTCGGCGGGAACCTGCCACCCGCTCGGCACCACCAGGACCGGCCGATGGGAGTGGTGCACGGTGCCCATTGCGACGCTGCCAAGCAATGTCTCGCGCGCGCCGGAATGTCCCCGCGAGCCGACCACCAGCAGGGCCGCGCCGTTGTCCTGTCCGGCCGCTACGAGCGCTTCGGAGACGGCTCGAGCGTGGAAACCGCGACCACGTTCGACACTCAGCTGCCGAAGCTCTCCCACGCCCGCCGCGGGCGGAGGCGCACTACCGTCGCCGACGAACACCAGCACCACCTCCCGGTCCGGGCACAGGCGTCTGGCCGCCGCCAACTCCGTTTCCGAGCCGGCCGAGCCGTCCCATCCCACCACCATCGGCCCCTTCGGCAGCGCGTCGTACTCGGCTGCCAGCATCGGATTGGGCACCACGACCACCGGTCGCGGGCAGCGGTGCAGCACCATGTCGGCCACGCTGCCCAGCACCGCTTGCGTCCCGCCGAGCCCCCGGGTGCCGACGAGTACCAGGTCTGCCTGAACTTCGTCGGCTTCCTCGGCCATGCGCAGTCCTTCGGGCCCCCAAGTCCGCTTGAGCACCGGTTCGGCATCCCATCCGGCGGCGCGGGCCAGGGTCGCGCCCATCGCGACCACTCGCCGGGCCTCGAGCTCCCCCTCGCGCTCCACCATCTCGACCAACTCGTTGGTGTTGCTGGCCATGGGCCGCAGACGCCGGCGCACCTTTTCGCTGGCGAACGGCGGAACCCAGAGATAGGTGATCCATCCGCGCGCTCCTGGGAACAACAACGCACCGGCGTCTATCGCCGTGCTCGCCCCCGGCGAGCCGTCGTATCCCACAACCGCGTTCACCGGCACGGTGCACCTCCTGGATAGGTCCCGGGCAACAAGGCCCGCCATCACTGGTCACATCGCATTGCTCCACAACGGAATCTACGCGCCGCACTTTTCGGCAACTTCGCTACACAACGGCTCGCTGTGGATTAGCCGCGCTCACCGGGCACGCCGGGATGTCACGCGACAATTACGTTGCCCGGTTGTCCGGCGTGCCTCGGCCGGAAACCCGGTGTCGGCACGGCATCATGGCGCTCGTGGCTGACCTGACCCGTCGCGCGGTGCTGCGTATGGGAGCCGGCACCAGCGCAGGAGCCGCCGGGATGTGGGCGCTGAGCGCATGGCTGAATCCCCTCGAACCCAAGGCGGCCCCACCGCAGGCACCCGCTCCGTTTGAGCCCCCGGCGGCCGGGAGCAGCCTGCCGACCAGGTTGTCCGGCTCGTTCATCTCGGCTGCTCGCGGCGGCATCAAGACGAATTGGGTGATCGCCCTTCCGCCCGGCCAGACCGGCTTGCTGCGTCCGGTTATCGCCCTGCACGGCAAGGACGGCAACGCGGGCATGATGCTCGACCTCGGTGTCGAAGAAGGCCTCGCACAGCTGGTGAAGTCCGGCAAGCCGCCCTTCGCCGTGGTGGGCGTGGACGGCGGCAAGACCTCCTACTGGCACCGCAGGGCCTCCGGCGGGGACTCCGGCGCAATGGTGCTCGAGGAGCTGTTGCCGATGTTGGCCGCGATGGGGATGGACACCTCCCGGGTAGGTTTTCTGGGCTGGTCGATGGGCGGATACGGGGCGCTGCTGCTGGGGGCCCGGCTGGGCCCGGCACGGACCGCAGGGATCTGTGCGATAAGCCCGGCCCTGTTCAGCTCCTTCA
Source organism: Mycobacterium pseudoshottsii JCM 15466 (assembly GCF_003584745.1). Lineage (NCBI taxonomy): Bacteria > Bacillati > Actinomycetota > Actinomycetes > Mycobacteriales > Mycobacteriaceae > Mycobacterium > Mycobacterium pseudoshottsii. The sequence goes on along the minus strand of NZ_AP018410.1, from coordinate 1,080,928 downwards.
CCGGCAGCGCGCCGGGAGCCTTTGACAGCTACGACGATTGGATGGCGCACCGCGTGGTGGGTCTGCCGGCGCTCAACCAGATTCCACTGCGCGTGGATTGCGGCACCAGCGACCGCTTTTACTTCGCCACCCGCCAATTCGTGAACCAGCTGAAGAATCCACCGGCGGGCAGTTTCTCCCCCGGCGGGCATGACGCGGAGTACTGGCGCGAGCACCTTCCCGGTGAACTCGCCTGGATGGCGTCCTAGCCATGCGTGCGGCCCCCACGAACCGACCAAATTGATGACAAGACGACGTTGATGACAATCCGGCAGGATCGGTCCGCCAGCCAGCTCCGCGCAGCGCAGCGGCCCGGTCCGCGAATCGCGTTTCGCCCCGACATCGAGGGCCTGCGCGCGATCGCGGTGGTGGCGGTTGTCCTGTACCACGCGGGTATTCCGGGGATCTCCGGCGGCTACATCGGCGTGGACGTGTTCTTCGTCATCTCCGGTTTCCTGATCACCGGGCTGCTTTGGCGCGAAGTGACCACCACGAATACGGTCGCGCTGGGCCGCTTCTATGGTGCGCGCGCTCGCCGGCTGCTGCCGGCCGCGGCAACCGTGGGCGTCGCCACGGCGATCGTCTCAGCCATTGTGCTGCCGCCGCTACAAGCACGACGGGTCTTCGTGGACGGCATCGCCAGCGCCCTCTATGTCGGCAACTACCGGTTCGCCGTGCAAGGCACCGACTACATGGCCTCCGATCTGCCGCCATCGCCGTTCCAGCACTACTGGTCGCTCGGGGTGGAGGAACAGTTCTATCTGGTCTGGCCGGCGCTGATCATCGCAACCGCGTGGTTGCTACGACGTATCGGGAAGAACAACCGCGGCGCCACCCCGTACGCGGTGGTCCTGGTGCTGGTGGCCGCGGCATCGCTGGCAGCCGCGGCAATCTGGACCCGCACCTCGCCGCCATGGGCGTTCTTCTCGCTGCCGACCCGGGCCTGGGAACTCGCCGTCGGTGGCCTGGTTGCCCTAACGATGCAGCAGTGGCGCCGGCTTCCGCTGGTCCCGGCGACCATCGTCGGATGGGGCGGTTTGGCGCTGCTGCTACTCACCTGCACCCAACTGGGCCCGAACACCCCGTATCCCGGCACGGCGGCGCTGCTGCCGGTACTGGGCACCGCGCTGGTGATCGGCAGTGGCTGCGTCACCGGTGCCATGGGGGTCGGGCGGGTGCTGTGCCGGCCCGTCATGCGCGCCATCGGCCGGGTGTCCTACTCGTGGTACCTCTGGCACTGGCCGGTGCTGCTGCTCCTGCCGACGCTGCTGGGTGACCCCGCGGGCCTGCCGGCCCGGCTGGCCGCTACGACCGTCTCCGCCGGCCTGGCGGTGATCACGATGTATCTGGTCGAGAATCCAGGGCGGTTCACCGCGGCATTGCGATCGGTCCGGGCCAGCCTGACACTGGCGGCGGCGGCCACCGCGGCCGCGGCGTGCGCGTGCGCGCTGCTGCTCACCGCGATACCGGTACCGGACGGCCATGGAACCGCGGCCCCGGAAGCCAAGATCATTGCGCTGCCCCCGGCCGCGCTACCCCAGCGAGCACTCAGCCCACAGGAGGCGGCGGTCCAGCAGGCGTTCGCCGCGGTGCGCGCGGCGGTCGCGGCCTCCGCCGGCCTGGGCGCGGTCCCGTCCAACCTGAATCCACCGCTGGCCGCCGCGCCCGGCGACAAGGCGGCGGTGTTCGTCAACGGGTGCCTGCGCTCCTGGCGCGACCTCGGTCAAAGCGAGTGCGCAACGGCCGACACCGCCTCGCCGACAACGGTGGCCCTGGTCGGCGACTCGCACGCCGCGATGTGGGACCCGGCGCTGCAATTGGTTGCCGAACAGCGCCACTGGCGCCTTGAAACGCTGGCCAAAGTGACCTGCCCGATGCAGGATCTACCAATCCTCAGCCCGTATCTGGGCCGCGAGTACACCGAGTGTGAGCAGTGGCGCGGCGAGATCATGGGGCGGCTACAGAGCGAACGGCCACGGTTGGTGGTGCTGAGCATGAGCCGGCGCTATCAACCGGACTTCAGCTTCGCCTCGTATGACCCCGCATGGATCGACACCTTGAACCGGACCGTGGCGCAGCTGCGTCGCAATGGTTCGAGCGTCCTGGTCCTGGGGCCCGTCGCGGATCCGCAGTCGTCGGTGCCCACCTGCCTTTCCGCCCATCTCGACGACGCCGGCGCATGCGCACCGTCGCGCTCCGCTGCTACCAACGCCGGCGGCGTCGCCGCCGAACAGACTGCCACCGAAGCCGGCGGGGGCCACTACGCGGACCTGACCGACCTGTTCTGCACCCCGGATCGCTGCCCCACGATCATCGGAAACACCCTGGTGTTCCGCGACGACAATCACCTGACGACCGAATACGCGCAGCTACTGGCACCCGTCATCGGCGCGCTCGCCGATCGTGCCCTGGCCGCGGGCTGACCCGGGCGATTGCCGGTCATCACGGCCAAATTCCTCGGCGAGTTTTCTGGCGAATGAACCACGCGGGGGCGCCGAACGTGCTAGGAATAAAAGAGCTTTGGAGGTTCAGATATGAGTCCGATGCTGTTGGTATTCGCCACGGTCGTCACGCCGCTCGCGGGACTCGGCCTCATGCAATTGCAAGCGCGCCTTGAGCGTTGGGACTACGAACGGCACGCCGAAGACTGAGAAGTCAGCCGCATGCTCGCTAAACACCCAGCGCAACTTCGCGTTTGGAGCTAATCAAGTTACCTGGAATTAACCGGCCAGCCGCGCGCCGATCAGCGGCGCAATCTTATCCGCCAAATATGCATGTCCGGCGTCGTTGGGGTGCACACCGTCCGCGCCGATCAGGTCGGGGCGGTCAAAGAACCAGCCTTCTGCGATCGGATCGACGAACTCGGCTTGTGCGAAGCCGGCGGCCGCGCGGACGACGTCGCGAATCTGCAACACCGGAATGGGTACGTCAGGGGTCGGCCATGGCGGTCCGATCACCAGTAGCCGCGCCGAGGGCGCGACGCGGTGCGCCAGGTCGAATGCATTGCGCGCCCGGTCGCCGAGCAGCCCTAGGTCCACCCCTTGGTCGTTGCGCGAGCCGAAGAACACGACCAGTGCATCGTCGGGTTTGACCGCACCGGCGGTCAGATCCTCGAACACACTGCCGTGGTCGCCGGGCATGCCGTAACCGGCCCTGCCCTCCGCGGCGACGTCGGCGTTGATCCGCATGCCTCGCTGGGCCAGCTCTCGCCAGGCAAGAGAAGTCCACGCATTCGGTCCCCGGCCGCCCTCATCGGTGCCGGTGGTGTAGGAATCACCGATCACCGCGATATGGCTGAGCCGATAGTCCACGGTCAGGGCGTCGTATGCGCGCGCCCGCGCCGGGTGCAGCGGGCGCAGCGGAAATCCAACGACCACACCGACGAGCAGGGTGAGACCGATCACGACCATGACCAGACGACTCACCACCACCTCCACCACAGACCGAATCATTGTGTGCCGCACGCAAATCAAATCATACGGGGAACCCGTCGCTACCTCGCAAATGACGCATCCCACGTGTCACGCCCGATGAATCACGGCCAAGCGCGCCACTGTTCAAACCGCGCGAGCCGAAAACCCTTCCAGCGCACCATCGGCCTGATTGCGCTTACCGTTCACCGGCTCGCTGGGCTCGATTCTGGCCGTCACGGCTCTGACATCGACCATCCTACGCATCCAGCGCCGGGCTGGCTCTTCGATGAAGTGGTACAGCAGTACCGAGGCCGCCACGGCGATCACAAGCAGGCCGATGACATTCCATTTCCACGGATTGTCCTGCGGCGTGAGCTCGAATTGCAGCACCGCCCAACCCCATGCCGTGTGCACCAGCTCGTGAACCATGTACAAGCAGAACGAGATCTCACCGCCGTAAACCATGACCCGAGTCGACAGCAACCTCGGCAGACTACCCACGCCGACCGCGAGGGTGACTATCAACGGCACAAACAGCACGTCGACCACCCCGCCGCTGTCCACGACTCCGCTTATCGGGTGCGCGTCAACCAGGTAGAGGATGCCCACGATGGCAGCGATCAGCAGGACCGACAGGTAGCCGGAGGCCCGCCGGGCCCGGTCGGTCAGCCGCAATCGGCGCACGGCGGCGGCGGCCAGCGCACCCGCAACGAATTGGGTGACAATTCGGGGCAACCAGCTCCAGGGCGTGTAGAACTGGCCGCTGGCCAGCAACAGGATCACCGGGGGCAACGACGCCGCGAACGCCAACCACATCAGGTTGCGCGCCCGGGTGGCATGCGTCATCCGGAAGATGACCAGAACCAGTGCGCCGAACAGCAGGTAGGCCAGCCATTCCGCGCTGATCGACCAGGCCGGCCCATCCCAGCTGGAGTCGTCGAAGAAGGGCTGAAACCACAATTGCACCATCAGCACCTGGCGTATGTAGCTGACCGCGGTGAGCTGACCGACCTCGGGCAGCGGCACATGCCCCACGTGCAGGGTCATGATCACCAACAGCGCGGCAAGGTGCATGGTGACCAGGTACACCGGCCACACCCTGGCCAGCCGCAGCCACAGAAAGTGCAGGGTCGCCCGCGTCGACCACGAATGGCCCATGCGATCGAGATAGTTCCAGGTCAGCACGAACCCACTGAGGATGAAGAACAGGTCGACGCCCTGTGCGCCGCAGTTGAGCACCGGAGCGAGGTTCTCCCGAAAATCCGGCGATGCATCGGCCAGCATGGGGCGGAAGTGAAACAGCACCACCCACACCGCGGCGACGATGCGGAGTCCCGTCAGGGCTTTGATCTCACCCTGGAGCATTGGGCTGCGCACGATGGTCTTTCCGCGCTCTCTACCATCTAGAAATCCGCTGTCTGGTTCGCCTGCTAGTGCGGCTGACCCGGGGATCCAGCCACCTCACGAGCCCCCCGACGGGCAATCGGCAGCCTAGCAGCTCCGCTCGCCCGAAATGCCGCACGAAGCCTGTGCACCGGTTGGGAAGCGCGCGGCGGGTCGCCGGCCTCACATCTTTAGCAAAGAGTTAGACGCAACTGTTGGTCTCCTTAGTTTTGACGTGCAGCGTTGGGAGACAGAATTTGACCGGGTCCGAGCTACACAACGCCAAGGGGAATGGGGGCCGCTGATGGGTATCGCGATCACTGCGTCGAGCTTCGCCGATCGACAGAAAAATGGCACCTTCGAGTGCAGCGGCGCGGTGGTCCGCGCGCACTGCCGCCACCTGGCCACCATCGTGACCATCCGGGGCGAGATCGATGCCGTCAATGTCGATCAGGTCACCGAGCGCATCCAGCACTTCATCCACGGGACGAACCCGGTGGTCCTCGATGTCGGCGACGTCAGTCACTTTTCTCCGGCCGGGATCTCGCTGCTGGCCGCCATCGATGAGGAGTGCCACGCCGCGGGAGCGGAATGGACCTTGGTCGCAGGCCCGGCCGTGGTTGAGCTACTGGGTGAGGACATGGCAACGATGTTTCCGGTCGCGCATTCGGTGCACGAGGCGCTGCGCAACCTGGCTGAGGCCAACAGCAGTCGCCGTCAGCTGATGTTGTCGCTGGTCCGCAAAACCGCTTAGCGTGCGAGATCCGAGCTGTTGTCGGCAGGCCCGCTGGGCAGTTATCGCGCCCGAATCGCGCCCGCCGCAGCCGGCAGACTCCCACGACCGCGAGCACCCCGCCAGGGTCGCCAGGGTCAGGGTCAGCACCCATTTGCTGTGGGTGATAGATCACCGACGCCGTGACGGATTGACCTGCGGTAACGGGAGCGCCGGCCACCGTTGAGGTGGCCTGTCCTGATTTGGCTCACGATTGGCGGTTCGCGGTAGCTGTGGCGCCTTGAACTTTGGGAGTGGTTTAGCCGAGGCTTGCGCACTAATACGGCGCCTCGCCGGCGGATTCCGAGCCGCTGCCGATTCACGTCCTCGCTGACGAGGCGCACTAAAGTGAGCCAACTCGGGGCAACAGCTACACCGCATCGTTGCATCTGACCCTCGCGACGCCGCTAAACACCTCTCACATCAGCAGATAACGATTCTGAGTTACGGATCATGTTGTGTAGCAGAACTATTCGCAAGACCCGACACTCTCGGCCATCAGCAACATCGACCCACCGACCCGCACCGCGCAGCACGGGAAACGCGAATCCCGCTGATCTATAAGCACTATCGCAGACCGCGCAACCTCACGCTACCCACCAACGGCAACCACCACAGCCTCCCGACGAAACCTCCCACCCGTTCCGATCAACAGCGATCTCCGAACACAAACGCATGTACGGCGCAGTCTGATGTGAGCAGATCGTCGACATCGCGGCCCGGCACGGACGGTCGGGGAAGAAACCAACGCGACCATGCTGGGTCATCCAGATTCATTGAGAATCCCTTGAGGCCAACGCTCTTTGATTGGTGTCGAAATCTCAGCAGCCTCTCGCCCTATCGGCAGTACAGCGGCCGAAGGCTTCGGGCTGGCCAAATGGAGTTCAGTGCCTTTGATCGAACGCAACGTCCGACGAGATACTTGGTTGAAAGGGTTGTCTTGGTGGTTGATCCGCCCGATATCCGTTCTTTGCCCTTGGCGCCGAGAAACCCACTGCCTTACTGGCAACAGCTGAAGGCGCTCAAGACGCTTCATGTTGGCAGTGAGGCCCTGCGTGACGCTGGTGGGTCGGTGACTCGTATCTGGCTGGGTCCCAAACGGCTCGTACCACCAATGGTCATGGTCACTTCACCCCAAGGGGCTCGCGACGTCTTGGGGCGCTCAGGTGCGTTGTCGGACCGAGGAACGCTGCCACTCTTGAAGGATCTGCGTCGCACCATCGGCGAGAGCGTGCTGAACCTCCCGCACGACACCTGGCTTCCACGAAGGCGCACACTGCAGCCGATATTCACCAAGCAGCGCGTCGCCGGATTTGCTGGACACATGTCCGAGGCAGCCAATCACATACTCCTGGGATGGCCTGACGGCGCGGAGGTCGATCTGAACGCGGCTTCTCACGCGCTGGTTCTTCGTGTCGTGGGGCACTCGGTTTTTGGGCTGGACCTACAGGACAAGGCTGACGTGATCACCACTGGCGTGACATTGGCGGCGAAATGGGCGGCTGATCGTTCCGCACGACCTGTGCGCGCGCCGCACTGGCTACCGACCCCAGCGCGACGAAGGGCTCGGGGCGCCTACGACGCTATGTACAAGATCGCGGCCGACATGCTGGCGGCGTGCGGGGCTGATCCGAGTCGAGAAGCACCGCTGATTAGGGCCCTGATTGATGCGACTGACCCCAACACCGGAGAGTCCTTGTCTGACCAGCAGATCTGTGACGAGATGGTCTATTTCATGATCCTCGGCGAAGACACCACCTCGACGGTGCTGACCTACGCACTTTGGGCGCTAGGGCAACATTCCCAGCTACAGGATCGACTCGCCGCTGAGGCTGCTGAACTGGGCGATCGTCCGTTAACGCCTGCCGAAGTCCCTCGCCTCGGATACACGATCCAAGTGCTGCAAGAAGCTATGCGGCTGTGCCCGCCGGGCCCCACGGTGGCGCGAAGAGCCATGCAAGATATCGAGGTGGATGGGTATCGCGTGCAAGCTGGCACCTACTGCCTTGTCGGTGTGTACGCCATGCACCGCGACCCCGCACTCTGGGACGATCCGCTAGCGTTCGATCCCGATCGGTTCGCTCCGAAGAAATCCAAAGGCCGCGACCGCTGGCAGTATCTGCCATTCGGAGGCGGCGGGCGTTCCTGCCTCGGGGATCATTTCGCCATGCTCGAAGCGAGCCTAGCGCTAGCCACGATCATCCGCGAGGCTGAAATCCACTCACTCGATGGGGATTTCCCCGTTGCCATTCCACTACCCATCGTCCCTGCCGGACCTATCCGTGCCCGGGTAAACCAACGCAGGCCAAGCCAAGAGGTGTGTACGACGACGTTGTCTGATTCTTCAGCGTCTTCTTCAGCGTCGTGATTTCGCCAGGATCGTGGATCGACTCGCTGAGGTGTCTGAGGACTGATCTTTGGCGCGCTTCGCGTCGTAGGCAGCGTGTATCTGCTGATCTGCCCGGCTTCTCCTGCGTTTTTGTCCTAGCCCCTTCACCGGACATAAGGTCCGCGCATTCACACCGTTCGACGTACGTTCATCCCTTAACCTCGCCATCAATGCTAATACGACCACTTATCGTCGAACCATCACCCTGGGCTACCAATATCGGGGCGACCGATTCTGCTGTCGCCCTGACAATTATAGGCCACGGCAATGCTATTTTGTTGAGGTCACGCGGTATCACTTCCGGGTCGAGGTGGTCAATATCTGCATAGGCACCAGAATCAGACACATCATACGTCACCATTTTCGGGTTGCATCCGCACTACCACCAGTGCCGGTCTGACAATCACCAAGACAGCGACAATAGGGATCTACCGCCGCCCCAACACCGAAACTATATTATGCCGAAGGATAAGAATGATGTCATTGACCAGATTGCCTCTATTATACGAGGCATGTCAGCGGCTAACGACACCTATGCGCCCTGGCAACAAATTGTATGCAACCCAGTATTTTTTCAAAACCAATCTCAGTTCCACCCGTAGTTACGCTGCCCGCCGAACTATCAGAGGCACATCTTCGGGGCACGGACCGGAGCCGCCGTGGACCACAGAGCAGCGGAAAATACCTGTGTTTGGAAAGCCCATTCAACCCATCCCCGGTGGGCGCCTCTCCGCGTGACCACAACCAGTGGTGACGCAACCCAAACCGTGCGACGGGTGCACCCAGGCGCGGAATTTCAGCATAAGCTTACTGTTCAGGGTGCCCTTTGACATCACACCGGAGCCGGCAGACGGAGCAACGCAACCACCGGCGATAGACAACCCGCCTAACCCCGAGACTGGCTTCCCCGCCCGATGGGCGGCCATGCGCACCCATCAATGAGACATTCATGTCTTATATTGAACAGTTTCAACCCCGGCGCGACAATTTGTGTTCATATTTTGAATTCGAGTCGACCTATACAGAATCGCGACATATGCCCTGGGTCGTCCACAGACGTTTTCCGCAGATGCTCGAAAGCCAGGGCGGCCCTGACCGCCCGAGCAAAGGTAGATGAGATCTTTGCCTGCTATTGCTGGTGAGGTTGGTTGCGGAAAGTCTAAACGCATAGCTTTCCAGCTTGCATGGGCGCCATTTCCCGCTTGCTATAGGTATTATCGGAGGTTGATCAGTGGGGCCACGCCAGGGCGGATTGCCTTTAACCCGCGGCCAGCTGGGCATCCAGGGCTCCGGCGTTGTTGATTAGCAGGCTTGTGAGCTGGGTTGATGATCTTTGGTGCCGCGCTATTGGGGCCGGAGTGTAGGCACGGGCTATCTGGAGAACGATCGAGTTGGTTACTGTTCGTCGTTGGTCTGGAGTTGCCCGTGCCTACCGTTTCAGTATTGCGTGTGTCGTCGGTTCCAGAGGTGTTCGACTGCTGGAGTCCTGGTGAGCGCAGCGAGCTCATCGGATCGGAGTTTCTCGATGTGTTGGCCTCGGTGCCAGACCCGAGGGACCCACGCGGTCGGAGGTATTCGCTGGTGGCTTTGTTGGCGATCGCGGTTCTGGCCACTGCCGCGGGGATGCGCGGCTATGCTGGTTTTGCCACATGGGCGGCCACCGCTCCCGATGATGTGTTGGCCCAATTAGGGGTCCGGTTCCGGCGGCCCAGTGAGAAGACCTTCCGCGCTGTTTTGTCTCGGCTAGACCCCGCCGACCTCAACGCCAGGATGGGCAGTTACTTCACTGCACACGTGGCCAGCAGCGACCCCAGTGGATTGGTGCCGATCGCGTTGGACGGCAAGATGCTGCGTGGTGCTTTACGCGCCAAAGCGACAGCCACGCATCTCGTGTCGGTGTTCGCCCACCGTGCCCGATTGGTGCTCGGTCAACTCGCTGTCGCCGAGAAAAGCAATGAAATTCCCTGCGTACGTGCCCTGCTCACGCTGCTGCCGGGTAGCTTGCGGTGGCTGGTCACCGTGGATGCGATGCATACCCAGGTCGTCACCGCGAAGTTGATCTGCGCCACCTTGAAGTCGCACTACCTGATGATCGTCAAGTCCAACCAAGCCAAAATACTTGCGCGTATCACCGCGCTGCCCTGGGCCGAGGTGCCCACAGCCGCTACCGACGACTCCCGCGGCCACGGCCGTGTCGAGACCCGCACCCTGCAAATCATCACCGCTGCACGAGGAATCGGCTTCCCCTACGCAAAACAAATCATCCGGATCACTCGTGAACGCTTGATCACCGCCACCGACCAGCGCAGCGTGGAGGTGGTCTATGCCATCTGCAGCCTGCCCTTCGAGCACGCCCGCCCTACCGCGATCATGACCTGGATGCGTCAACACTGGGGAATCGAGAACAGCCTGCACTGGATACGCGACGTCACCTTCGACGAAGACCGTCAAAGGGCACATACCGGAAACGGCGCACAGGTCCTAGCAACGCTACGCAACACCGCGATCAATCTGCACCGCCTCAACGGCGCCGACAACATCGCCGAAGCCTGCCGGATCACCGCTTTGACCGCCAACCGCCGCCTAGACCTCCTCAATCCACAATCCCCCAGCTCACAAGCCTGCTAATCAACAACGCCGGAGCCCTGGCTGCTACCCAAGATGCGTGCGCAGATTCCGCCGATGATCAACACCATGACGATCATGCGCGACATGCTGCTCGTCTGGCACGGCACACTGCAGTCGTTCTACGAGCAACAGGACTCGGGCAGCAAGGATCCCGGCGCAATGGGGCGGGTGTTCGACGCGGCCCAAATCGATGATTCGTTCTATCTGCCGGAGTCGGCTTTCAAGAATCCGGATTTCCAACGTGGTCTGAAGATGTTCCTGTCCAAGGACGGCAAGGCGGCGCGGTTCATCATCGCGCTCGACGGCGACCCCGCGACGTCAGCGGGCATCTCGCGCGTCGCGTCGATCAAGCAGGAGGCGCGCGAGGCGATCAAGGGCACCCCGTTGCAGGGTGCGGCGATCTATTTGGGCGGCACCGCGGCGACGTTCAAGGACATCAGCGAGGGCGCGACCTTCGATTTGCTGATTGCCGGCGTGGCCGCGATCAGCTTGATCGTGATCATCATGATGCTGATCACCCGAAGCGTGGTGGCCGCCGCGGTGATCGTCGGGACCGTGCTGCTTTCCATGGGGTCTTCGTTCGGCCTATCCGTGCTGGTCTGGGAGGACATTCTCGGCATTGAGCTGTACTGGATGGTGCTGGCGATGTCGGTGATCCTGCTGCTGGCGGTGGGATCGGACTACAACCTGCTGCTGATCTCCCGGCTCAAAGAGGAGATCGGCGCCGGCCTCAATACCGGGATCATTCGTGCCATGGCCGGTACCGGAGGCGTGGTGACAGCCGCCGGAATGGTGTTTGCTGTGACGATGTCGCTGTTCGTGTTCAGTGACTTGCGGATCATCGGGCAGATCGGCACCACCATCGGATTGGGCCTGCTGTTCGACACGCTGATCGTGCGCTCGTTCATGACGCCGTCCATCGCGGCGTTGCTGGGCCGTTGGTTCTGGTGGCCGCAACGAGTTCGCCCGCGCCCGGCCAGCCAAATGCTGCGGCCGTCGGGACCCCGCAGCCTGGTTCGTGCGCTCTTGCTGTCGCCGGAGAACAAGTCGCCAGAGGGCCATCGCCTTCCCGAACCTGGTGCCCCGGGCACGCCGAACAGCAGCGATGTCACCGTCGCCGGACGTGCGCCAATTCAGCCGTCAGGTTAGCTGCCACACTGATGCCCATGACAGAGCCAACACATCGCCGGCAGGTGGAGCTATTGACCCGCGATGGTTGCGCGATCTGCTTGCGAGTGCACGCGCAGTTGGCCGAGTTGGCCGGTGAGCTCGACTTTGACCTGGTCAGCACCGATGTCGACGTCGCCGCGTCGGCCGGCAACGCACAATTGCGGGCCGAGTTCGGCGACCGGCTGCCGGTGATTCTGCTGGATGGGCGCGAGCACAGCTACTGGGAAGTCGACGAACCCCGGCTGCGGGCTGACCTGGCCAGCTGAGGAGCCCATACCCGTCTAGTCGATTATTTGGTAGCCCAACTACCAAGCGTCTACCGTAGAGAGCAGTTCACTTTCTCGAGACGCAAGGGAGCGGGCCAGGTGATGCTGCCGTGAGCATCTTGCTCTTCGGGGTTTCGCACCGTAGTGCGCCGGTCTCCGTCCTGGAACAACTCAGCATCGAGGAGTCCGAGCAAGTCAAAATCGTCGACCGGGTGCTGCAGTCGCCGCTGGTCACCGAGGCCATGGTGCTGTCGACGTGCAACCGCGTCGAGGTATACGCCGTTGTCGAGGCGTTCCACGGCGGTTTGTCGGCGATTGGGCAGGTGCTCTCCGATCACTCCGGTATGTCGATGGGGGAGCTGACCAAACACGCTTACGTGCGCTATAGCGAGGCGGCCGTCGAGCACCTGTTCGCGGTGGCCAGCGGACTGGATTCGGCGGTGGTCGGCGAGCAGCAGGTGCTCGGCCAGGTGCGCCGTTCGTACTCCGCCGCCGAGGCCAACCGCACCGTCGGCCGGGTGCTGCACGAGCTGGTCCAGCGCGCGCTGTCGGTGGGCAAACGGGTGCACTCGGAGACCTCGATCGACGCCGCGGGTGCCTCGGTGGTGTCGGTCGCGCTGGGCATCGCCGAACGCAAGCTGGGCGGTTTGGGCGCCAAGACCGCCGTGGTCATCGGAGCGGGGTCGATGGGGGCGCTCTCCAGCGCACATCTGACCCGGGCCGGCATCGGCAAAGTCCACGTGCTGAACCGTTCGCTGGCCCGTGCACAGCGGCTGGCCGGCAAGATCAGGCAGTCGGGCGTGCTCGCCGAAGCCCGGACACTGGACCGGCTGGCCGAAGTGCTGACCGACGCAGATGCGGTGGTCAGTTGCACCGGGGCGGTGGCTCCGGTGGTTTCCCTGGCCGACGTGCACCACGCGCTGGCCACCGCACGCCGCGACGAGACGACCCGGCCCCTGGTCATCTGTGATCTGGGGATGCCCCGCGATGTCGACCCGGCCGTGGCCAGGCTGCCCGGTGTCTGGCTGATCGACGTGGAGCGGGTGCAACGCGAACCGTCGGCCCATGCCGCTTCCGCCGACGTTGCTGCGGCCCGCCACATTGTCGCGGCCGAAGTCGCCGGCTATCTGGCGGGGCAGCGGATGGCCGAAGTCACTCCGACCGTTACGGCGCTGCGCCAGCGTGCCGCGGACGTGGTCGAGGCGGAATTGTTGCGCCTGGACAACCGGCTGCCGGGGCTGGACAGCGCCGAACGCGACGAGGTGGCCCGCACGGTGCGACGGGTGGTCGACAAGCTGCTGCATGCGCCGACGGTGCGGATCAAACAACTGGCCAGTGCCCCTGGTGGCGACAGCTATGCCGAGGCATTGCGCGACCTGTTCCAACTGGACCAGACCGCCGTCGACGCCGTAGCGACCGCCGGCGAATTGCCCGTCTTTTCAAGCGGATTGGATGCCGGAGCCGGCCCGCAGGGCGCTGATGGCCCGTCGGCCGGCCCGACCCCGTCTGCCCCCAACCCTTCCGCCGAGTAGCTGATTGGCGCACGTGATCCGGATAGGCACCCGGGGCAGCCTGCTGGCCACCACCCAGGCTGCGACCGTTAGAGACGCTCTCATCGCCAATGGCCATGCCGCCGAGCTGGTCACCATAAGCACGCTCGGCGATCGATCCTCGGCGCCGATCGAAACTCTCGGTGTGGGGGTTTTCACCACCGCGCTGCGCGAGGCTATCGAGGACGGCCGCGTCGACGCCGCTGTGCACTCGCACAAAGATTTGCCAACCGCCCAGGACCCCAGGTTCACCATTGCGGCCATTCCGCCACGACAGGACCCCCGCGACGCAGTTGTTGCCCGCGACGGGCTGGTGCTCGGGGAATTGCCGGTCGGTTCGCTGGTGGGAACCTCGTCGCCGCGGCGGGCCGCGCAGCTTAGAGCATTGGGTCTCGGTTTGGAAATCCGCCCCCTAAGAGGCAACCTAGATACCAGGTTGAACAGGGTAAGTAATGGTGATCTTGACGCCATCGTGGTGGCTCGGGCCGGGCTGGCCCGGCTGGGCCGTCTCGACGACGTCACCGAGACGCTGGAGCCGGTACAGATGTTGCCAGCGCCTGCTCAAGGTGCGCTCGCGATCGAATGTCGAGCCGGCGATAGTCGGCTGGCAACAGTGTTGGCGGAGTTGGACGACGCCGACACGCGGGCAGCGGTCACCGCCGAGCGAGCCCTGCTCGCCGAACTGGAGGCTGGTTGCTCCGCGCCGGTGGGTGCGATCGCTGAGGTGGTCGAGTCCATCGACGAGGAGGGACGGGTTTTCGAAGAGCTGTCGCTACGCGGCTGCGTGGCGGCACTGGACGGATCCGACGTGATCCGCGCGTCCGGAATCGGCACTTCCGGTCGGGCACGGGAGCTTGGGCTCGCCGTTGCCGCGGAGCTGTTCGAGCTGGGCGCTCGAGAGCTGATGTGGGGAGAGGGCAATTCCCCGCAAGGAAGTTGAGTGAGTGACTTGGGAGCGACAATGATGACGCGAGGGCGCAAGCCGAGGCCGGGCCGCATTACTTATGTGGGCTCTGGCCCAGGTGACCCGGGTCTGTTGACCACACGGGCCGCCGCGGTACTGGCGAACGCCGCCCTGGTGTTCACGGACCCCGATGTGCCTGAATCGGTGCTGGCCCTGATCGGTAACGATCTGCCGCCCGTCTCCGGGCCGGCGCCCGCGACTGCAGTGGCCGACAATGCTGACGCTGCGACCGGCGGCCCCGCCGAGGATGAGTCCGACCAGGCGGTTCCGGCGGTGGTCTCTAGTGGTCCGGACATCCGCCCGGCGCTGGGTGATCCCACCGAAGTTGCCAAAACGCTGACCGCCGAAGCCCGTTCGGGCGCCGACGTGGTGCGTTTGGTGGCCGGTGACCCGATGTCGGTGGACGCGGTGATCGCCGAGGTCAACGCCATTACCCGCAGCCACCTGCAGATCGAGATCCTGCCCGGTCTGGCGGCAACCAGCGCGGTCCCGACCTATGCGGGACTGCCCCTGGGCTCCGCGCACACGGTTGCCGACGTGCGTGGCGACGTGGACTGGGAGGCGCTGGCCGCCGCACCGGGTCCGCTGATCCTGCAGGCCACCGCGTCACATCTGGCTGACGCGGCCCGCACGCTGGTTGAGCACGAGCTGGCGGACACAACGCCGTGCGTGGTGACCGCGCACGGAACCACCTGCCAACAGCGCTCGGTGGAAACCACCCTGCAGGGGCTGACCGATCCGGCCATCCTGGGTGGAACCGACCCTGCCGGCCCGCTGACCGGGCCGCTGGTGGTGACCATCGGCAAGACCGTGAGCAATCGCGCCAAGCTGAACTGGTGGGAGAGCCGGGCACTGTACGGCTGGACCGTATTGGTACCCCGAACCAAAGACCAGGCCGGCGAAATGAGCGAGCGGCTGACGTCCTACGGCGCCCTGCCGGTCGAGGTGCCGACGATCGCCGTCGAACCGCCGCGCAGCCCGGCGCAGATGGAACGCGCGGTCAAAGGCCTGGTCGACGGCCGGTTCCAATGGGTCGTGTTCACCTCCACCAACGCCGTGCGCGCGGTGTGGGAGAAGTTCGGCGAGTTCGGCCTGGATGCCCGGGCGTTCTCCGGAGTGAAGATCGCCTGTGTGGGCGAGTCGACTGCCGACCGGGTTCGCGCTTTCGGGATCAGCCCGGAGCTGGTCCCGGCCGGGGAACAGTCCTCGCTGGGCCTGCTGGACGAATTCCCGCCCTACGACAGCATTTTCGATCCGGTCAACCGGGTGTTGCTGCCGCGCGCTGACATCGCCACCGAGACGCTGGCCGAGGGGCTGCGCGAGCGTGGCTGGGAGATCGAGGACGTGACGGCCTACCGCACGGTGCGGGCCGCTCCGCCGCCGGCGGCCACCCGCGAGATGATCAAGACGGGCGGTTTCGACGCGGTCTGCTTCACCTCGAGTTCTACGGTGCGCAATCTGGTCGGTATCGCCGGTAAGCCGCACGCGCGGACCATCATCGCCTGCATCGGACCCAAGACCGCCGAAACGGCCGCCGAGTTCGGGCTCCGGGTGGATGTCCAACCCGAGACTGCCGCGGTGGGTCCGCTGGTGGACGCGCTGGCCGAGCACGCCGCCCGGCTGCGCGCCGAAGGAGCCCTGCCCCCGCCTCGCAAGAAGAGTCGCCGGCGCTAGTGGTGCACGCGGAGGGATGCTAGTGGCGGGCCGCCACTGATGGGCGCCTACCCGCGGCAGCGGCCGCGCCGGCTCCGCTCGACTGCGGCGATGCGCCGCTTGGTAGCGCAGACCTCCTTGGAGCCAAGGCATTTGGTGCTGCCGATGTTCGTCGCCGACGGTATCGAAGAGCCGCGCCCGATCGCGTCGATGCCGGGGGTGATGCAACACACCCGCGATTCGCTGCGCAGCGCCGCCGCGGACGCCGTTTCCGCCGGGGTGGGCGGCCTGATGTTGTTCGGGGTGCCCCGTGACACGTCGAAGGACCCCGTCGGCTCGGCCGGTACCGATCCCGACGGCATTCTCAACGCGGCCCTGCGCGACTTGGCCAAGGATCTCGGGGACGCGACGGTGCTGATGGCCGAAACCTGCCTGGACGAGTTCACCGACCACGGGCACTGCGGGGTGCTCGATGACCGGGGCCGTGTCGACAACGACGCGACCGTGGCCCGCTACGTCGAATTGGCGGTCGCGCAGGCGCAGGCCGGCGCCCATGTGGTGGGACCGAGCGGGATGATGGACGGCCAGGTGGGTGCGATCCGCGACGGGCTGGACGAGGCCGGCTACGCCGACGTGGTGATTTTGGCCTACGCGGCCAAGTTCGCCTCGGCGTTCTATGGCCCCTTCCGAGAAGCGGTGAGCTGCAGCCTGTCCGGGGATCGGCGCACCTACCAGCAGGAACCGGGCAACATGCGGGAGGCGCTGCGCGAGGTCGAGCTGGATCTGGACGAAGGTGCCGACATCGTGATGATCAAACCCGCTTTGGGGTATCTGGACGTCGTCGCCGCGGCCGCAGACATTTCCCCGGTGCCGGTGGCCGCCTATCAGGTCTCGGGGGAGTACGCGATGATTTGTGCGGCGGCGGCCAACAGCTGGATCGACCAGCGGGCCGCGGCCCTGGAGTCGCTGACCAGCATCCGGCGTGCCGGGGCCGATATCGTGCTCACCTATTGGGCCGCCGATGCAGCGAGTTGGCTGTCGTGACGGAGGCTCACATGACATCAGCGGGGGAACCCAAGACGTTGTTCTACGAATCCGGCGCCTCTTGGTATTGGCTGCTGGCCGGCCCGTTCTCGGCGCTGTCGTTGATCTTGATCGAGAAGTCCACCGGCGCCGGCATCCAGTTGATCACCCCAGTGATCTTCCTGGTCCTGGTGTCGGTATTCGTCGGCATTCAGGTGAAGGCGGCGCGAATCCACACCTCGGTGGAGCTGACCGAAGAATCCCTACGTCAGGGCACCGAGACCATCCTGGTGTCCGAAATCGTGAGGGTGTTCCCCGAACCCGAGAACTCCGTCGCATCTGGAAAGTCGCTGGCCAAGTGGCAGTCGGCGCGGGCGCTTGGTGAGTTGGCCGGGGTACCACGCGGCCGGGTCGGCATCGGCATCAAGCTCACCGGCGGACGCACCGCGCAGGCCTGGGCGCGTCGGCATCGCCATCTGCGTGCGGCGCTGACTCCATTGGTGCAGGAACGAGTCGGGCCTACCCAGGTCGACCGCGACGCTGGCGACGACGCCGAGACGGCACTGTGAACCCCCGCAACCGGGCCGTGATTGAGCTGGCTCTGGCCCTCGTCGCGGTGTGGGCCACCGCGGCGAGCTGGCTACAGACCACCTCAACGGTGGCGGTCGCTCCCGTTACCGCAGGTCAACCCGTCACGACGTCGGTGATCTATCACCCGCAGCAATTGGTGCCGACCCTGGCCCTGGCGACCCTGGCAGGGGTGCTCGCGGTCGTGGGAGTCTGCCGGTTGCGGCGGGCGCGACAATCGCCCAGTGCGCCTGCCGACAACAGCTCGGATCTCGCGCGCTAAGCGGTTTTTCGGACCAGCGACAACATTAGCTGACGGTGAATGCTGTTGGCCTGAGCCAGGTCGCGCAGCGCCTCGTGCACCGAGCTCCGAGTTGGCTCAATTGGAGGACGGGTCGGCAGCAGTGAGGGTGTGGTCGCCGGCCTTGATCTTGACCGTGCGGGTCCCCACCCGCCACGACGGACGCTGGCCGTAGCCAAGGTTTGCCGCCACCGGCGTTGGGCCTAGATCGGCATCCGCCGCTTGACGGTGGCATAGGAGATCGGCCGGACCCCGATCTCGGTGAGCACTCGTTCGGTGTCGATCATGGTGCTGGGCCCAATGATCCGCGCCATCACGAAACACGTTGTCGCTATAGATGGTTGAGTCGAACCCTAGGATCCGGTAAGACGCGCACAGGCCGTTTCGCAGATGTCTTCTTGGGTCACTTGTGTGTCACTGGAGGAAGTTTTTGAGGTGGTTGGTGTAGGTGGGGGTGTGGTTGGGGTGGAGGAGTTGGTGGTGTGTGCAGTTGGTTGAGTGGGTTGTGGTGGGGCCGGTGAGGTGTGGTTGCCAGGCCTGGAGGAGGTATGCGGCTTTGGTGTGGGTGCTTTCGTAGGTGGGGTGGTTGGGGGGTGGGGTGTGTTCGGCGGCGATGAGCAGGGTGGGGCCGGTGTAGGTGTGGGGTTGGTGGTGTTGGTAGAGGGTGATGTTGTGGTTGTGGTTGTGGTTGTGGTTGTGGTTGGTGGTTGGTGGTGAGGTGGTGTAGCTGGTCGTCGGGGATGGTGGTGTGGTGGTGGCCGAGCAGTGTTTGCAGGGTTTGGCGGTTGTTGCGGGGGTGATTGTTGGGTCGGTGTTGGTGTCGAGGGTGGGTAGTGAGTCGAGCAGGATGAGTCGGGTGTCGGTGTGGCCGCGGTGGTGTAGTTCGATGGCGATTTGGTGGGCGAGGACACCGCCGAAGGACCAGCCGAGGAGGTGGTAGGGGCCGGTGGGGTGGGTGTTTTGGATGCGGGTGGCGTAGTTGCGGGCCATGGCTTGGAGGGTGTGGGGTGGGGTTTCGTCGGCGTTGAGGGTTTGGTTGATGCCGATGAGGGGGTTGGTGAGGTGGGTGGCGAGGGTTTGGTAGGGCCAGCTGATGCCGCTGGTGGCGTGGATGCAGAACAGGGGTGTGCCGGTGCCGGTGTGCAGGGTTTGGATGGGGGATGGTGGCGGGTTGGGCTTGGGTGTCGATTCGGTGGGCGAGGGTGGTGATGGTGGGGGTGTCGAAGATGTCGGCGACGCGCAGGTCGGTGTGCAGGGTGGTGTTGGTGGCGGCGATTAGGCGCATCGCCGACAGGGAGTCTCCACCCAGATCAAAGAAAGAGTCGGCGGCGCTGACCCGGTCCTCCACACCCAGGATTTGGGCGTAGAGGCTGGCCAGGGTTTCTTCCACCGGGCCTTGCGGCGCGACATAAGCCTGCGCGCTAGTGGTGTAGTCGGGGGCGGGCAAAGCGCGGCGGTCGAGTTTGCCGTTGACCGTCAACGGTAGTTCGTCGATCAGCATGAAGGCGGCCGGAACCATATACGCCGGCAACACCTGGCTCAACGAGGCGCGGATGTCGGCGGTGTCGAGCCCGGTCCCCGTGGTGGTGGTGTAGTAGGCGACCAGCCGGGTTTGGCCGGGGGCGTCGTCGCGGGCGATGACCACCGCCTGCTCGACCCCGTCGAGGGCGGCTAGGGCGGCGGTGACTTCGCCGCATTCGATGCGGTAGCCGCGGATTTTGACTTGTTCGTCGGCGCGGCCCAGGTATTGCAGTTGCCCGTCGGGGCCTCAACAGACGAGGTCGCCGGTGCGATACATCCGCGACCCGGCCGACCCGTACGGGCAGGCGACAAACCGGGCCGCACTCGACGCGCCGCGGCGCCAATAGCCGACACCGACCCCGGCACCGGCACCGGCACCGGCACCGGCGACATACAACTCACCCACCACCCCGGGCGGGACTGGGCGCAGCCAGCTGTCGAGGACGAATACCCCGGCCCCGGACACGGGTGCGCCGATGGGCACCACTGTGTCCGCGGGGTGTAGGGGGTTGCTGATCGTGGTGCACATGGTGGTTTCGGTGGGGCCGTAGGCGTTGAGCAGGGTGTGCTCGGTGGCCCAGTGGTGGGCGAGGTCGATCGGGCAGGACTCTCCCACGGTGATGACGGTGGTTGCCTCTAACCCGTGATCGGGGAGTTGGGCTAATGCTGAGGGGGTGTGGGTGAGCACACTGACGTGTTCGTCGATGAGCAGGGTGTGGAAGTCCTCGGGTGAGGTGACGATGTGTTCGGGCACGACCACGACCCGTCCGCCGCTGAGGAGGGCGCCGAGGATTTCCCAGACGGAGACGTCGAAGGCGTAGGAGTGCCATTGCGACCAGACCGCGTTGGTGGGGATGTCGAGATCGAGTTGGGTGGTCAGGGTGGTGGCGTTGTGGTGGGTGATGGCCACGCCTTTGGGGGTTCCGGTGGTGCCGGAGGTGTAGATCAGGTACGCCAGGTCGTGGGGGTTGGGTGGGGGTAGTGGGGTGGTGGGGTAGTCATCGAGGTTGGTGAGGGTGTCGAGGGTGATCACCGGAACACCACTGCCGGTGCCGGTGCTGGTGGGGAGGTGGGTGGTCAGTTCGGTGGTGGTCAGTACTGCGGTGGGGGTGGTGTCGGTGAGCATGAACGCGATACGCGTTGGGGGTGGTGGGGGTCGATGGGTAGGTAGGCGGCCCCGGTTTTGAGGACGGCCAGGATGGCGTGGTCGCTGCGCGGTAGCAGCAGCGCAACGACCGCACCCGCTCGAGCCCCGTGGGTGGTGGTGAGGTGGTGGGCGAGTTGGGTGCTGGCCGTATCGAGGTCGTGGTAGGTCCAGGTGTGGTCTTCGAAGGTGAGGGCCGGGGCGTGGGGGTGGGTGGCGACGATGTTGGTGAAGGCAGCGGGAATCGAGATCGCCGTGGTGGTGGGAGCGGTGAGGGTGGGGTGGTTGCCCCAGGTGTGTAGTTGGGTGTGTTCGGTGTCGGTGAGTAGGTCGAGGTGGTGCAGGGGTTGGTCGGGGTGGGTGGTGAAGGTGGTGAGGGTGTGGTGCAGGCGGGTGGCCAGGGTTTCGATGGTGGTGGCGTTATAGACGTCGGTGCGGTATTCGATGGTGCCGGTCAGGGCCGGTGCTGTGTCGGGGCTGGTGGGGTGTTCGCCCACGGAGATGACCAGGTCCATGCGGGCGGTGTGGGTGGCGACCGGATACGGGCTGATCCGGGCCTGACCCAGGCGCATTTCAGCACCGTCGTTGGTGTGTTGGGTCCAGGGGTGGTTTTGGAAGGCGAGCATGACCTGGATGAGGGGGTGGTGGGTGCGGAAGCGGGTGGGTTGGAGGTGTTCGACGAGGAGTTCGAAGGGCACGTGTTGGTGTTCGAACGCGGTCAGGCTGTCCTCGCGGATGTGGGCCAGTAGGTCGGTGGGGGTGTCTGCGGGGTGGGTGTGGGTGCGTAGCACCAGGGTGTTGACGAAGAACCCGATCAGTTCATCGAGGTGGGGGTGGGTGCGTGCGGCGATCGGGACGCCGATGGCGATGTCGTTGGTGTCGGCGAGGGTGGCTAGGACCACGGTCAGGGCGGCGTGGATGACCATGAAGACCGAGACGTGGTGGGTGTGGGCCAGGGTGTGGATTGCGGTGGTTAGTTCCGGGGGGCCAGCTGAATTAGTGGCTGGCGCCGCGGTAGTCGGCGATCGGGGGGTAGGGGCGGTCGGTGGGCAGGGGCAGGTGTTCGGGGAGTCCGGCCAGGGTGTGCTGCCAGTAGGCCAGGTCGGTGGCCAGCAGGCTGGCCGGGTCGTGGGGGTCGCCGAGGAGTTGGTGGTGCCACAGGGTGTAGTCGGCGTAGTGCACCGGCAACGGCACCCACACCGGCGGGTGCCCGGCGGTGCGGGCGGTGTAGGCGGTGTCGAGGTCGCGGGCCAGCGGGCCCAGCGACCAGCCGTCGGCGGCGATGTGGTGGATCAGCAGTACCAGCACGTGCTGGTGGTCGGCGGTGTGCAAGATGGTGGCGCGGATCGGGATCTCGGCGGCTAGATCGAAGTGGTAGTTGGTGGCTTCGTCGATGGCGGTGTGCAGGTGTTGGGGTGTCCACCCGCGGGCATCCACGACCTGCCAGAAGACTTCGGCTTGGTTGGGGGTGAGGATGTCTTGGTAGCCGATCCCCTCGCTCGTGGTGCTGAAGCGGGTGCGCAGGGTTTCGTGGCGGGTGATCAGATCGTCGAGTGCGGCTCGGAGTGCCTCGGTGTCCAGCGGGCCGTCCAGGTGCAGGACGACCGGGATGTTGTAGACCGCCGAGGGGCCTTGAAGCTGTTCAAGAAACCACAGCCGGGACTGGGCAAACGACAACGGCACCCGTGGCGGGCGCTCACCGGCGATCAATGGCAGCTGAGCGACCGGGTCGGCCCCGACACGGTGGGCTAGCCCGGTGATGGCGGGGGCTTCGAACACATCAGCAACGCGCAGACCGGCGTGCAGGGTGGTGTTGGCGGCGGCGACCAAACGCATGGCTGAGACGGAGTCTCCACCCAGGTCAAAGAAGGAGTCGGCGGCGCTGACCCGGTCACTACCGCCGAGGATCTGGGTGTAGAGGCTGGCCAGGGTTTCTTCCACCGGGCCTTGCGGCGCCACATAAGCCTGCGCGCTAGTGGTGTAGTCGGGGGCGGGCAGGGCGCGGCGGTCGAGTTTGGCGTTGACCGTCAACGGTAGTTCGTCGATCACCACGAAGGCGGCCGGAACCATATACGCCGGCAGGACCTCACTTAGCCGGTCCCGCAGCCACGCCGTATCGATCCCACCGCCACCGATGGTGGTGGTGTAGTAGGCCACCAGCCGGGGTTGGCCGGTGTCGGTGTGGGCGATCACCACCGCCTGCTCCACCCCATCGAGTGCGGTCAGGGCGGCGGTGACTTCTCCGCATTCGATGCGGTAGCCACGGATTTTGACTTGGTCATCAGCGCGGCCCAGATATTGCAGTTGCCCATCAGGGCCCCAACAGACGAGCTCGCCGGTGCGATACATCCGCGACCCGGCTGCCCCGAACGGGCAGGCGACAAACCGGGCCGCACTCAACCCGCCGCGGCGCCAATAGCCGACACCCACACCGGCACCGGCACCGGCACCGGCACCGGCGACATAAAACTCACCCACCACCCCGGGTGGCACCGGACGCAGCCACCTGTCGAGGACGAACACCCCGGCCCCGGGCACGGGTGCGCCGATGGGCACCACAGTGGCGCCGGCGTGCAGCGGGGGTGCGGCGGTGAGGTAGATCGTGGCTTCGGTGGGGCCGTAGGCGTTGATCAGGGTTCGCCCCGGAGCCCTGCGCGCGCATGCGCCTGTGGTCTTGGTTTTGCAGGGTTTCTACGGGGAATCGCTGATGTTGCACCGCTTTTTCGATCCGGGCATGGGTGTGTCTGCAGAACTGGGCGATGCTGGATCCCGGTGTGGAGATCAACGTTAACGGGACAGTGCCCACCATCAACCCGGTGAAGGTCATTGACTCAGGTTCGACACGGCGGCTCACCGGGAAATCGATGACAACCTCAGAGTGGTGATCGCACCACTTCCCGACCAGCAGCGCGCACGCCGCGGTTAATATCGCCGATCGGCGCACTCCTAGCGCCCGGCAAAGTTTCTGCACCCCGGTGACGATCGCGGGATTCAGCTGCACCGGCGCGGAAACGCCGTCGCTTTCGGTGTTGTCGTCTAGGGGGCTGACCAGGGCTCCGGCGTTGTTGATTAGCAGGCTTGTGAGCTGGGTTGATGATCTTTGGTGCCGCGCTATTGGGGCCGGAGTGTAGGCACGGGCTATCTGGAGAACGATCGAGTTGGTTACTGTTCGTCGTTGGTCTGGAGTTGCCCGTGCCTACCGTTTCAGTATTGCCTGTGTCGTCGGTTCCAGAGGTGTTCGACCGCTGGAGTCCTGGTGAGCGCAGCGAGCTCATCGGATCGGAGTTTCTCGATGTGTTGGCCTCGATGCCAGACCCGAGGGACCCACGCGGTCGGAGGTATTCGCTGATGGCTTTGTTGGCGATCGCGGTTCTGGCCACTGCCGCGGGGATGCGCGGCTATGCTGGTTTTGCCACATGGGCGGCCACCGCTCCCGATGATGTGTTGGCCCAATTAGGGGTCCGGTTCCGGCGGCCCAGTGAGAAGACCTTCCGCGCTGTTTTGTCTCGGCTAGACCCCGCCGACCTCAACGCCAGGATAGGCAGTTACTTCACTGCACACGTGGCCAGCAGCGACCCCAGTGGATTGGTGCCGATCGCGTTGGACGGCAAGATGCTGCGTGGTGCTTTACGCGCCAAAGCGACAGCCACGCATCTCGTGTCGGTGTTCGCCCACCGTGCCCGATTGGTGCTCGGTCAACTCGCTGTCGCCGAGAAAAGCAATGAAATTCCCTGCGTACGTGCCCTGCTCACGCTGCTGCCGGGTAGCTTGCGGTGGCTGGTCACCGTGGATGCGATGCATACCCAGGTCGTCACCGCGAAGTTGATCTGCGCCACCTTGAAGTCGCACTACCTGATGATCGTCAAGTCCAACCAAGCCAAAATACTTGCGCGTATCACCGCGCTGCCCTGGGCCGAGGTGCCCACAGCCGCTACCGACGACTCCCGCGGCCACGGCCGTGTCGAGACCCGCACCCCGCAAATCATCACCGCTGCACGAGGAATCGGCTTCCCCTACGCAAAACAAATCATCCGGATCACTCGTGAACGCTTGATCACCGCCACCGACCAGCGCAGCGTGGAGGTGGTCTATGCCATCTGCAGCCTGCCCTTCGAGCACGCCCGCCCTACCGCGATCATGACCTGGATGCGTCAACACTGGAGAATCGAGAACAGCCTGCACTGGATACGCGACGTCACCTTCGACGAAGACCGTCAAAGGGCACATACCGGAAACGGCGCACAGGTCCTAGCAACGCTACGCAACACCGCGATCAATCTGCACCGCCTCAACGGCGCCGACAACATCGCCGAAGCCTGCCGGATCACCGCTTTGACCGCCAACCGCCGCCTAGACCTCCTCAATCCACAATCCCCCAGCTCACAAGCCCGCTAATCAACAACGCCGGAGCCCTGGGTTGCTCATGAACACCGAAAACGCGATGGAGCCGGTAAATACCAAGCCCGGCGACAAGGGCCACGCCCATGACAGCAAGCAGCAGCCACATTCGTCTCACAACGCTGGTAACCGGAATCATCCTCACCCTCGTGTTCCGCCACCGGGTCACAAAATCGCCCGCGCGACCAAAAACACCGGCCGCGGCTGGACCCTTAAAAAGGGGCTCGGCTGAGACCGCCCATCACGCGGGCCTGTACCGCCCAATATTCTCCATATGCGTCGCTATCAGATATCTCGTTGCGCTAACTAGCGTAGACGCTAATGGCGACCTGCTGAAGCATTTCGGATTTCCGCACGCGGCACCTCGCGCGCGGGATTTAGGTGCAACCCAACGGCTTGCCCGATGGCAACCGTTGTCTGCCGGCCCGGCTTGCGGCGGCCGTCACGTCCAGGCGGCACTTCCCCACCCATCGGCGCTTCGCGCTAGGCCCCAAAATGCCTCGACGGGGCCATCAACCGTCGCTCCAAGCACTGCGCCGGAAGCGGCATCGGATGCGCAGCAACCCCAGCCGCTATCGATGGCCCGCACTGCCCCACAACGACGCGTTCCACGCTTATTTCAGCGGTCCGTGAATTAGCCATCGGATGTCACCGCCGAATGAATTAGGGAGCGCAATGATTCGGGGGCAAGGTTGACGATTCAACGCTTGTAGAGCACACTGTTCAGCGTCTGCGACAGGCCGCTCGGTCAACTCTAAAAAAATTCCACGGTCATCGGTCGCAACTCAATTGGGCGAAAGGGACAACATCGATGCGTGTATCGACCGACCATCGAGTAATCACCAGGTGGGCGCCAAAGTCATGCTACCGCGCGGCGGCCGACGATTTCTTGGCGGCGGCAATTAGCCTCGGTTTTCTGGACTCCAATGCCATCTGTGGCTCACTGGCTAAAGACGATGTAATACCCGGATGGAGCGACCTGAATATCGTGTGCATCGCCCGAGACGATGCGCCAAGCGGGGAGACGCTGGGTGAACTCAACCGCATCGTCAAAGACCTCACCGAGCGCACCGCCATCGGAATTGGGTTTGACCTCGTGTGGCGCACAGAATTCGACCGGTCATCAAAAATCGGCGGTCGACCACTGGCGATGACGTACGAAGTCGCTCAATGCGGAGAGTTCCATATCAACCCGGCACCGTTTGCTGCCGCCGCGCCGATGCATACCGTCGTCGAAAAACTTCGACAGGAACGCGCTGTACTGCTGCTCGCGGAGATGCATAACTGGCGGCGGGCATGCTTTGCGGACGACGAGCCCGAAACCAACAAGCTCGCCGTGAAGACGCTTCTGAAGATGCTCAAGCAATGCGTCAGCCCCTACCCCGGGAGTTGCTTCACCCATGCCGCGAACCTCACCCGGCTGCCGCGAGACATCCCTGACATCGCTCGCGAAGCATTCCTGATGGCGGTGGAGACACGCGCCACGTGGGGGCAGAATCGCGACATCGACCAAGCCCGATCCGCAATCCTGAGCCTGCTGTTGACCGAGATCGATGCGCTCGATCTCATCGGGTCTTTTTATTCGCCTCAGTCATCAGAAAATTGATGCCGATCTATTTCTGTCGGCGATACGAAAGTGCATGATAGAACGGACACCCGCCAGCGAGCGACGGAGCCCATCGGACTCACATCGGTGCCGCAAAATATGCCGGACCAAAAAGCAGTTTCCCGTCGGCCGACCTCTTCCACTAAATGGCAGGTCCCGAAGTTTTTTCCTCACCGAAGTTCAGGAATCACGCTTTCACGTCTTGGCATGATCGCCTCGGACATACGGAATCGAGAAATATCAGGGAAAATGATCTGCGCATCGCGCATTTTGCGTGAGCCTCTGGCCAGAACGGCCGATCCGCCACCTACGGTCACGCGGCTGACGGAATCGGCCGAACGCCCAAAATTCGGGACCAGCACCGATAGGTTATTGCCATCTACCACTATTAACCAGCGATACAGTGCCCATCCGATATTGACGGGCCCGAAGGAAACCATGTCATATGTGATCGCGGCCCCGGAATTGCTGGCAGGCGCAGCTACGGACTTGGCGGGTCTCGGCTCGACGCTGCAGATCGCCAACCGGGCCGCCGCCGCCACGATCACCGGCGTGCCGGCCGCCGGCGCGGACGACGTCTCAGCCGCACTGGCGGCGGTGTTTTCCGGCCACGCCCTGGATTATCAAGCCCTGAGCGCCCAGATGGCCGGGGTGCACCAACGGTTCGTACAGGCGTTGACCGCCAGCGGGAGCTCCTATGCGGCCGCCGAGGCCGCCAACACCAACCCGCTACAGGGCGTCGAAGAACACCTGCTCGGCGTGCTCAACTCCCCCACCCAAGCCCTGTTGGGCCGCCCCCTGATCGGTGACGGCGCCGCCGGCGCCCCCGGACAGGACGGCGGCGACGGTGGACTGCTCTTGGGCAACGGCGGCGCCGGCGGAACCGGCTCCGCGGCGAACGCCGACGGTGGCAACGGCGGGGCGGCCGGACTCATCGGCAACGGCGGCGCCGGCGGAACCGGCTACAGCCCGACCACCGGTTCCGGCGCGGTCGGAGGCGATGGCGGGGCCGGCGGCTCCGGCGGAATCGGCGGCGTCGGTGGCAGCGGCACCATCGGCGCTCCCAGCGGTCACGGGGGTAGCTGTGGTCTCGGCGGTGGCACTGGGCTATTTGGCCAAGGCGGCGCCGGCGGCAACGGCGGGCAGGGCGGAGGGGAAAACTTCGCCTCGACCGCTGGGGCAGGAGGGCCCGCCGGCACCGGCGGGCACGGCGGCTGGCTCTACGGCAACGGTGGAGCCGGCGGTATCGGCGGGGCCGGCGGGGTCGTTGGTAGCTCCGAGGGCGGCGTGGACGGCGGAGTCGGCGGCAGCGGCGGCAGCGGCGGCGCTACCGGGCTGCTCGGCAACGGCGGGGCCGGAGGAACCGGCGGACAGGGCGGCGGCGGTGGCCGAGGGTTTGACGGCTCCCTCGGTGCTGGTGGCACCGGGGGCACCGGCGCCGTCGGCGGGTCCGGAGGGTGGCTCGTGGGCGACGGCGGGACCGGCGGCGACGGCGGGCAAGGTGGCGACGGCCACCTCGGCGGCGCGTTCGCGGGCGGGGGCGGCGACGGCGGCGCGGGCGCTGTCGGCGGGACCGGCGGGTGGCTGCTGGGTGACGGCGGGGCAGGCGGGGCCGGCGGCGCCGGCGCGAACGGCGGCCTGCTGATCGGCCACGGCGGCGCTGGCGGCGGCGGCGGGACCGGCGGGAATGGTCACGGTCGCCCCATAGGCAGCGGTGGGGCCGGCGGCGATGGCGGCGGCGGCGGGACCGGCGGGTGGCTATACGGCAACGGCGGGCACGGCGGCACCGGTGCCACCGGTGGCAGCGGCAGGCACTCCGGCGCCAGCGGCGATAGCGGCGACGGCGGTGACGCCCAGGCGATTGGCGACGGCGGGGCCGGCGGGTCCGGTGGCGCCGGCGGGGCCGGCGGCTCCGGCGGGCTGCTGTTCGGTGCGCCCGGCGCGCACGGGTAGCGCTCGGTAACCAATCGCGTGCGGGTTCGCCCGCCCGGATCAGAGCAGCTGCTCGACCCTGATTGGCAAGTCGGTGACCCGTTTTCCGGTGGCATTGAATACCGCGTTGGCGATCGCCGCGGGCACCGCAATGATCACCAACTCGCCGAGTCCCTTCACCCCGATCGGGTCGGCGATGGTGTCCTGTGCGGGCAGAAAACTTGCGTCCAGCGCGGGAACGTCGGCGTTGACCGGGACCAGGTAATCCGAGATGTTCGCGTTGACGACGCGACCGTCTCGGTAATCCAACTCGGTCCCTTCCAACAGAGCCATCCCTATTCCGCCGATCATGCCTCCGATTGCCTGGCTGTGCGCGAGTTTGGGATTGATCACCCGGCCCGCGTCGTAGCAGGCATGGATGCGGCGGATCCGCACCGTAGGCAGCAATGCGTCGATGGCGACTTCGGCGAATACGGCTCCGTAGGCGTAGGTGGAGTATCGCTTGCCGGCATCATCGGGTGTCCAGGTGTGTTCGGATTCCAGGGCTGGCCAGCCACGCCTGCGCAGCAGATCCTGATACGACTCGCCCCGCGCCGGCCCGTCCGTGGCGACCGTGGAAAACATGTGGCCGTTGGTTACCATCACGTCTTCCGGGCGCAGGCCCGCCAGCGGCGATTGCGGGTCAGTCACCGCCGCACGAATGAACTTGTCGCGCAGCATATTTGCGACAGTGAACACAGCCGAGCCCACGCTTGCCGTAGTCCGCGAGGCCGAGTGCGCCGGCGCCGGCGGGAAGCGGCTGTCGCCCAGTGAGAATCGCACCCGCTGCAACGGCAGGCCGAGCGCATCCGCGGCAATCTGGGTCATCGAGGTGTAGGTCCCCGGTCCCATGTCGCTGGCGGCGCTGCACACCTCGGCAGTGCCGTCCGCCGAGATCCTTGCGATGGCCGCGCACTTACTGCGATAGGTGAAGTACGCCGCGGTCGCCATCCCGATACCGACAAAGGAATCGCCGTCGCGGTTGGCTCCGGGGATGCTGTTTCGGCGGTGCCATCCGAAGTCGGTGGAGCCCTGCTTGATGCAATCGACCAGCCGCCTGGTGGAAAAGGGCAAGCCGTTGATCTGGTCGATTCGAGGTTCGTTGCGCAAGCGCAACTCGATGGGGTCGATGCCCAGGCGGTGCGCGAGATCGTCCATGGTGGACTCGAGCGCAAACGTTCCGGTGACCGCACCGGGTCCCCGCATGAACCACGGCAGGTTGATATCGAGTGGCACCACGCGGTATGTCGAACTCATGTTGGGGACCTGGTACATCAGCTGCGGGCTGCGCACGATGCCGTCTTCATAGATGCCGTACTGCGCGGTTTCCGTGCGCCCTTCGTGGATCATCGCCATCAGGCGCCCGGAGGGGTCTGCGCCAATCGCCATGCGTTGGCGGCTGGTCGGCCGGAAACCGACCGAGCTGTACATCTGTTTTCGCGTCAGCACCAGCTTGACCGGCAGCTGCATTCGGCGCGCGGCGAACGCGGTCAGCAGTTGATGCGGCCACATGCGGCCGGCGCTACCGAACGCGCCACCAACAAATGGCGAGATCAGCCGCACCCGCTCTTCGGACATCCCGAATGCCCGGGCATAGGACCGCCGCGCTCCGTTGATGTGTTGGACCTTGTCCCAGAGTGTGAGCCGGTCGCCATCCCATTTGGCGATGGTGGCGGGCAATTCCACCGCGTTGTGGTTGTTGCGGGCGATGCTGAAATTGAGGTCGCTGATCCCCGCAGCGCGGATCATCACCTGATCGGGGGTGCCGCGAACGTAGTCGGCGATGAGTCGGCCGGGATAGCCGACTGCCTGCGGCGCATCGATATCGGTTAGCTGCGGCCACGTTGAGTAGCTGACGTCGACCAGCGATACCGCGTGCGCCGCAGCCTCATGCGTGGTGGCGACCACCACGGCGATCGGCTGTCCAAAGAAGAAGACCTGGCCGGTGCCGAAGGGCAGACGCACCCCGGTGAAATCGGTGAGCACCGCAAGCACGCCAGGCTGGCGCATGGCGGCTCCGGTGGCGATGTGGTCGACGGCACCGCGCGCCACCGTGCTGCAGACCAACGCCGCATACACCAACCCGGGAATCGGGTGGTCGGCCGCGTAGCGGGCTTTTCCGGTCACCTTCAGCGGGCCGTCCACCCGGTTGATCGGCTGGCCACTGATGCCTCCGGCGGCGGAGAAGGCGTGGGTCATGGCATTGCCGCCACGACCGTCAGCTGCTTTTCGACGACGCGCTTGAGCAGCTCTACCTTGAAGCGGTTCTCGCTCAAGGGTTTTGCCCCAATGGCCGAGAGCGCGGCGGCGCGGCGGAACAGATCCGCATCCGATGGGCGGCCCCGAAGCGCGGCTTCGACCGCCGGCAGGCGCCACGGCACGGTGCCCACCCCGCCGGCGGCCACCCGCGCGGTGCGTATGGTGCCGGCGGCGATGTCGAGTGCCACGGCTGCGGACACCAGCGCGAACTGGTACGACTCACGGTCGCGCACCTTGAGATATCCGGACCGGTGCAGCTGGGGCCCGACCGGAATCTCGATGGCAACCAGCAGCTCACCCGGGTGCAGGTTGTGTTCCCAGTGCGGAGAGTCACCCGGATGGCGATATAACTCCGCGAGCCCAAACCTCCGATGTCCAGCGATCTGGCGAGTCAGCACAACGGCGTCTAGTGCCACCAATGCCACCGCGAGGTCGGAGGGATGGGTTGCGCAACAGTGTTGGCTGGCGCCGAAGATTGCGTGCGTTCGGTTGCGGCCCTCGATTGCCGCACAGCCGGCATCGGGACCACGTCGGTTACATGCGGCCGAGACGTCGCGGAAATACAGACACCTCGGGCGCTGCAACAGATTGCCGCCGATCGATGCCATATTGCGCAACTGCGCCGAAGCGCTGAGCTCCAAGGCTTGGCTGACCATCGGAACTTGTTGCCGGACAACGGGATGAGCCGCCAGATCCGACATTCGCACCAGGGATCCAACACGGATCACTCCGGGCTGCACGTCGATCGACTGGTAGGGCAGCGCATTGATATCCACCAACGAATCGGGACGTTCGACCGTCTCACGCATCAGGTCGACCAGAGTGGTACCGCCGGCTATGTAACGGCCACCGGCCGCGGCTGCCCGCAACGCGGACTGCTCGTCGGAGGCCTTGCTGTAGCGAAACGGAAACACGGATTAGTCGTCTCGAGCCACCGATGCGACAGCTTTGACGATGTTCGGGTAGGCACCGCAACGACAGAGATTGCCACTCATCCACTCGCGTATTTCCGCGGGTGAACCCGCGTGACCTTCGGCGATACACGCGACGCCGGACATGATCTGACCTGGGGTGCAGTACCCGCACTGCAACGCGTCCTCATCGATGAAGGCCTGCTGCAGCGGATGCAGCCGGCCGTCCGGGCCGGCCGAACCTGTTAGCCCCTCGATCGTGGTGATCTGTGCGCCGTCGTGCATGACCGCCAGAGCCAGGCAGGAGTTGATGCGGCGACCGTCAACCAGCACCGTGCACGACCCGCACGCGCCCTGATCGCAGCCCTTCTTCGTTCCCGGCAGCCCCGCTCGCTCCCGCAGCATGTCCAGCAAGCTGGTGCGGTTATCGACGGCGATCTCCCGCTGCTCACCATTGATCTGAAGGCGCACCACAGCGGTGTGGCCATCGCCCTGGTGGACGCGTTCGGATCCGGGGATGGCAGTGACAGCCGCGACGGCGCCCCCCACCGCAACGGAGGTACCCACGAACGTCCGGCGGTTGACTCGTAACCCGAGTCCGTCATCCACGGATTTACTCTAGAACGGGTAGATCGGTGCGCATCGCCAGATCGAAATCTCGGCCATCCGCCGCACTGTTTACCGGGCAGCGTTAGCTGTCCCCCAGGTAGCTCGGACGGTTGCCAACCGTTGCCGGATAGGGTTGAGATCGGCCGCAGCAAGTCATCGGCCGGTACCGCGATTCCGGGAGGTTTCTGATGGCTTCCTCTGACCTGGGCAGCTCGAGCGGCGGCGGTCATTTTGACCTGGAGTCGCTGGCCGAGAATGCCAGCGCCACCCGAGCGCTAGCGGATATGACGGTCCCCACCGAAGGCTCGGCCGCTGACCCGCAGCCACCGATCGATCTGACCGCCGCCGCATTCTTCGACGTGGACAACACCCTGGTGCAAGGCTCGTCCGCGGTGCACTTCGGCCGGGGCCTGGCCGCCCGCCACTACTTCACCTACCGCGACGTGCTGGGCTTCGTCTATGCCCAGGCCAAGTTCCAGCTGCTCGGCACCGAAAACAGCGAAGACGTCGCCGCCGGCCGCCGCAAAGCACTCGCCTTCATAGAAGGCCGCTCGGTCGACGAACTGCTGAACCTCGGCGAGGAGATCTATGACGAGATCATCGCGGACAAGATCTGGCCTGGCACCCGCGAGCTCGCGCAGATGCATCTTGATGCCGGCCAGCAGGTGTGGCTGATCACGGCCACGCCCTACGAGCTCGCCGCGACCATCGCCCGCCGGCTGGGGCTGACCGGTGCCCTGGGCACCGTTGCGGAGTCCGTCGACGGGGTGTTCACCGGACGGCTGGTCGGTGAGATCCTGCACGGCACCGGCAAGGCTCATGCGGTGCGCTCGCTGGCGATCCGGGAGGGTCTGAACCTCAAACGCTGCACCGCATATTCGGATAGCTACAACGACGTGCCAATGCTGTCGCTGGTGGGCACCGCAGTCGCCATCAACCCCGACGCCCGGTTACGTAGCCTGGCCCGCGAACGAGGATGGGAAATCCGGGACTTCCGCACCGCTCGTAAAGCCGCCCGGATCGGGGTGCCCTCGGCCCTTGCTCTGGGCGCGGCGGGCGGCGCGTTGGCAGCACTGGCGTCTCGACGGCAATCACGCTGATAAGCTGCGCCGCTGAGCATATATTCGAGCAGAGAGCAAAGGGCATGACAGTCCCCCCAGAAGCCGCAGGACTCATCGGCAAGCACTACCAGGCACCGGACTACTTCGTGGTTGGCCGCGAGAAGATCCGGGAATTCGCAACCGCGATCCAAGACGAGCACCCATCGCACTCCGATGAGGCCGCCGCAGCCGAGTTGGGTTACCCCGAGCTGGTCGCCCCGTTGACCTTCCTGGCAATTGCAGGGCGTCGGGTGCAGCTGGAGATCTTCAATAAATTCAATATTCCGATCAACATCGCCCGGGTCTTCCATCGGGACCAGAAGTTCCGCTTCTACCGGCCCATCGTGACCGGCGACAAGCTGTACTTCCACACCTATCTCGACTCTGTCCTGGAGTCTCACGGGACGGTGATAGCCGAAATCCGCAGCGAGGTCACCGACGACGAGGGCAAGCCGGTGGTGACGAGTGTGGTCACGATGTTGGGCGAGGCGGCCCATCACGAGGCCGAAGCGGATGCCGCTGTGGCGGCGATTGCATCCATCTAGGAGGGCCAGTAGGGTCCGGTTGATGGGGAAAAGGGGCGACCAACCTTCTCTTCCGGACCAGCTCTCGCCACCTGTCGAGGCGGTCCAATCGCACTACGACCGCTCAAACGAGTTCTTCAAGCTTTTCCTCGATCCATCGATGACCTACAGCTGTGCCTACTTCGAGCGTCCCGACATGACGCTGGAACAGGCTCAGTACGCCAAGCGCAAACTTTCACTGGACAAGCTCAACCTCGAGCCCGGCATGACGCTGCTCGACATCGGCTGCGGCTGGGGCTCGACCATGCGCCACGCGATCGAGGAGTACGACGTCAACGTCATCGGCTTGACGCTCAGTGAGAATCAACTTGTCCACGACGAGCGCAAGTTCGCTGACATGGACAGCCCTCGGCACAAAGAGGTGCGGCTGCAGGGCTGGGAACAATTCGACGAACCGGTCGACCGCATCGTGTCGCTGGGCGCCTTCGAACACTTTGCCGACGGCGCCGGTGACGCTAGCTGGGAGCGGTATGACCGCTTCTTTAAGATGTGCTACAACGTGCTGCCCGATGACGGCAGGATGCTGCTGCACACGATCATCGTGCCCGACGCCAAGGAAGCCAAGGAACTTGGTTTGACGGCGCCGATGAGCCTGATGCGCTTCATCAAGTTCATCCTGACCGAGATCTTCCCCGGCGGGCGGCTACCCCAGATTCCGCAGATCGATGAGTATTCGTCGAGGGCGGGTTTCAAGGTTGAGCGGTATCACCGGATTGGGTCGAATTACGTTCCGACACTGAACTCTTGGGCTCAGGCGCTGCAGGCCAACCAGGAAAAGGCCATTGAACTGCAGGGCCAAGAGGTCTACGACATCTATATGCACTACCTGACGGGCTGCTCGGACCTGTTCCGCGACCACTACACCGACGTTTGCCAGTTCACGATGGTCAAGTAGCTGGCCCGCCCACCAAGGTAGCGGTGCAGCGTCGGTGACGTGGCCGCGCGAGGTCAGCCGAAGAAGACGTTGCGCCGCCCGGCCAGCAACCGGTACAACGTTTGCTGGATCGTCTCACGGACCTGGTCGCTCAACTCGAAGGTGACCATCGGATCCTCGGCGTCACCGGACCCGTAGTCGGCGGTGTAGATCGGTTCGCCGAATGCGATGCGCCACTTCGACGGCAGCGGCACCAGCCCGGCCGGACCCGCCAACGGGAACAACGGGGTGACCGGGAAGTACGGCAAGCCGAACAGCCGCGCCAGCAACTTGACGTCGGTGAGCATCGGGTAGATCTCTTCGGAGCCGATGATCGAACACGGAACAATCGGCGCCTTGGTTCGCAACGCTGCCGATACGAAGCCGCCGCGGCCGAACCTCTGCAACCGGTAGCGATCAGAGAAATGCTTGCCCAGTCCCTTGTAGCCCTCGGGAAAAACGGCAGTCAGTTCGCCGGAGGCCAGCAGGCGGTGCGCGTCGGTCGTGCAGGCCATCGTGTGCCCCGCTTTACGGGCGGCTTCACCGACCACCGGCAGATCGAACACCATGTCGGCGGCCAGCAACCGCAGATCCCGCTGCGCCGGATGCTCATCGTGCACCGCCACCGACAGCATCAACCCGTCGAACGGCAGCACCCCTGCGTGGTTGGCCACCAACAGTGCGGCGCCTTCGCTGGGGATGTTCTCCACGCCGCTGACTTCAACCCGGAACCAAGACTTGAAAAAGAACCTCAGCAAAGGCCGAACGATCGCATCGTTGAAGTGCGGATCGAACCCGAACTCATCAACGCTGTAGTCACCGATCAGTCGCTGACGGAGAAAACCCGCGACCGCGGCAACGCGCTGCGCAAGCTCGTTCAGCGGCGGTTCGGCAGTTGAACTCCCACCCGCGACACGCCGGTGTTCATCGATTTCGCGGACGACAGCGGCGATCTGCTCGGCCGATGCGCGGCCGCCCGGATCGGACAGCAATGAGGGATGTTGACGAGACGTGTCTGCCCGTTGATCGGCGCGACGACGCGCCGCCACACGACCCCGATTGGCGTGCAGGGGAATGACATTCGCTCTGGTATTACCCGCCACGATATCTACCTGACCCCACCCCATGGAATTGGATTTCGGCTACCCCAGCGCTGCGCTACCGCTATGGCGCGCCCCTCCCAGGAGCGTACCCGATGCGGGGCGATTATGGGAGTCAAGCCGCGGCCGCGAACGTAGTCGTCAAAGGCCTCCGCCGTCGACCACTTGGGCTGGTAGCCGAGTTCGGAACGCATCCTGGTGGTGTCCATCACGCGGCCATAACTCAAGTACGCGAACTGCTCGCGGTTGATCTCGGTATAACGATTAGCTCGTCTCAGCGAATCGAGAGCCCACACCCCAA
The DNA here is from genome assembly GCF_003584745.1 of Mycobacterium pseudoshottsii JCM 15466. Taxonomy (NCBI): domain Bacteria; kingdom Bacillati; phylum Actinomycetota; class Actinomycetes; order Mycobacteriales; family Mycobacteriaceae; genus Mycobacterium; species Mycobacterium pseudoshottsii. Next base: position 1,044,393 of record NZ_AP018410.1, on the reverse strand, counting down.
AGCCCGGAACCGGCAGCGGAATTCGGCCGGCCCGACGGATAGCCTGGGACAGCATGATGATGCCGTCGGCACCGATGTTGTAGGTGCCGCCCTTGCCCGAAAGAGCCGCGCGTTCCAACGCGCCCAGGGCATCCTGCTCGTGCAGCAGCTGCAACCTCGCGTCGCGGCCAAACATGGTGGGCACCCCTGGCCCGGCCAGATACCGCGACAGGGTGGTGTCCATCGCCGGGCCGATCATGTTGGCCAACCGCAGGATCGTCACTGCGATATCGGGGCGACGCCGGCCCAGGCCGCGCGCATAACCCTCGATGTCGAGGCTGTCCTTGGCAAAGCCCTCGCGAAATGGACGACGGCTGCTGCTGTCCTCGGTGAATACCACCGGATCGTGCGGGCTGGACCCGTACACCTCGGAAGTCGACTTGAGCACAACCCGACGCACCGACGGCGCCTTCTGGCACGCCGCGAACAGCTGCATGGCGCCCATCACGTTGAGTTCCTTCAGCGCGGCGCTACCACCGGAGCGCGGAGCGTAGGACGCCGCCGCGGCGTGCACCACCGTGTCGACATCGCCGTTGCGAATCACCTTCGCGATGAAGGGATTACGGATGTCGGCGCGCACGAACTCGGCTCGGCCCATGCGCCGCAGCATGTCCTTGCTCGGCGCGATCGCATCCACCGCGATGACCGAACTGATCAACGGGTTTTGTGCGAGTCGCGCGGTCAAGTAGCCGCCGAGAAATCGGCAGGCGCCGGTAACCAGCACCACCTTGGGATGGTGGACGCTGTCACCGCCGCCACCGATTCCTCCGGCGCCGCCCCCTTGACCGTTCGACGAATTCACCCCGACAGCCTAGCCGCGGCTAGAGGCATAGGCGTTACAGCCTGGTGACGGCAGCCGCCAACCCGAGCCAGTCGAGGCCTACTTGCCAAGTTTTCTGCGCTGCACCCGGGTGCGGCGCAGCAGCTTGCGGTGCTTCTTCTTGGACATGCGCTTGCGCCGCTTCTTGATTACTGAACCCATGAACTCCGCTATCTGACCTGTGACCGGCTTGCTTCAACAAATGACCCGGACACCTTACCCAGCCCGCCGTACCCAACACCAAACCGGCGCCACCTAACCAACCGAAGCCAAGCCTGGCGGCGTGCGGCCGGTATTCGGCTAACCGGCGAAATACGAGGTCTGCAGCATGTCGTGGACTGCCTTGGCGTGCACCCGAAATGACCGCCCGACCCGAACCGCTGGCAACTCTCCGTTGTGCACAAGCCGGTAGACGGTCATTTTGGACACCCGCATGAGCGAAGCCACCTCGGCCACCGTGAGGAACTGGCTGCCGGCCTGCTGGCCTTCGCCTGAACCGCTATCACGTACCGACTTACCAGCAGAATCGCGCGCCGATGGCCCGTTCGTAGACGTCATCGCTAACCCAATCGTGTCAGGCACACGCAATCCCAGCGGCTTCCCCTCCGCTGGCACCCACGCGTGCATACAAAGAGGAGAATAGCGGGACTAGTGGGGTTACTGGTACTGGTGGGGGACAATCAGTTCAAATTTTTTGAATTATTCCGATGTAATTCTTAGCTGCTCAGAGCGGCTTTTGGCGGCCTGCACGGCGGCATCGACCGCCCCCCGGAACCCTTCGCGCTCGAGTTCGCGCAGCGCAGCGGCGGTGGTCCCGCCGGGTGAGGTGACCGACGCCCGCAGCTGCGCCGGCGAGGTGTCCACCCGCAAACCCAACGGCTCGGCAGCGCCGCGTCGGTCTTGATCCATCCGCTCCAGCAGCATCGCCGCCGAACCGGCCATCGTCTGGGCCGTCAGGTCGGTTGCCACCTGACGACTCAAGCCCGCCGCCACACCCGCGTCCACCAATGCCTCGACCATCAGCAGGAAATACGCCGGCCCGGACCCCGACAACGCGGTCACAGCGTCGAGTTGCTGCTCGGGAACGGTGAGCACGACGCCGACCGAATCGAACAGGGCTGAGACTTCCTCGAGCTGTTCGGGCGTGACGAAGCGGCCCTTGGCCAGCGCGGTAACCCCCGCACTCACCAGTGCGGCCGCGTTGGGCATCGCTCGAACCACCGGGGTGCCCGCGGGCAACTTGGATTCGAAATATGAGGTGGTGACCCCTGCCGCGACGGTGACGAACACCTGCTCGCCGCTGTAGCTTTCGGCCGCGGCAACCACCGCGCTCAGGTCGCCCATCACCGAGTCGACGTCGCCGGGCTTGACCGCGACGACAACCAGCGAGGCGCTCTCCGCCGCATCCTTGGCCGACGTCACCAATACCGAATAGGTACTGGCCAGGTATTTGGCGCGCTCCGGTACCCGCTCAGCCACCACCAGATCTTTGACTTGCCGCCCGGCCCGCAACAGTCCGGACAACAATGCTTCACCGATGCTGCCGCCGCCGATGATCGCGATTCTTGGCATGCCCGACAGCATCGCAGACGGTCCGCAGTGGCGCCGCTACCGGGCGGGCACCATCGCCAGCTGGCGCGTCTGCACCACGATGCGGCCCGCCTGATCGACGACGATGTGGTCCTCGTCGAACCAGCCCTGCCCGATCTCAACGCAGGTGGCGACGATCCGTAGCCACCCATCGGTGGGCAGGGCGCGCAGGATGGCGGTCAGCTGGACGGTGGGCGCCCAACCGGTGCGTCCGACGGCAAAGGTGACCGGGACCGACAGATCGCCGCACATGAGGGCGAACAGCGCGTCCGGGGCGACGCCACGCGGCCGGGCCCACATCTGAAAGGTCGGCGCCCGTCCGCCCCACCCGCTCGCCGGCGTCTGCAGCGTCGACGCCAGGGGCCGCACATCGCAGCCCGCACCCAGGTGGGCCAGACCGGCCAGCGCATGACCGGGGTCGATCGGTGTGACATCGTCGGGCGGTTCGGGGGCCATCATTTCCAGCACCGGGTTGGCCGATAGCAGCGGTGCCGCCGGGCCGGACTCGTAATGCTCGGGTTCACCCAGCGTGACGACGGCGTGCACCGCGGTGCGCTCGCCCTGCATGAGCTCCACGTCGACCACGCTGATCCGGCGGCCACGCTTGCGGATCGATGTCACCAGTCGCATCGGCCCCGGATCGGGGGCCCACAGGAAGTTGGTCGACACCGCGACCGGTTGCAGTGCGTCACCGCCATGGGCGGCGCGCGCCGCCTTGGCGCACAGGGCCAGCATCACGCCGCCATGCACCTTGGGACCGATGGTCCAGTTCTCGTCGAACTCACCGTCGAATATCCGGCATTGCCCGCCCGCGGGTGCTTCGACCTCGCGCAACGCCATCGCCGTCGTGAATAACGCGTTCATATCACCGCATCAGGTGGGTACGGGCAAACTGCAAGGACTCCGACAGCATCGCTTCGCGCTCCGCCGCCGAACGGGCTGAGGAGGTGGATACCTCCAAGACCACCTGCCCGGCGAAGCCCCCACCGGCCAGCATCTGGCATACCTCGGCGGTGGGCTCCGTTCCGAGGCCGGGAACCAGGTGTTCGTCGGCGGGCAGCCCGCTGCCGTCGCACAGGTGCAGATGCATCAGACCCGAGCCCATCCGCCGGGCCATGCTCAGCGCGTCGGTTCCGGCTGTCGAGGTGTGCGAAAGGTCCAGTGTGTAATGCGCGTGATCGCCGTCCAGCGGGTCATAGGACGGCGCGAAAGCCGAAATCGCCGCACCTGGGCCACCACCGCGCTTGCGCATGCGTTCTCGTGACTGGCCGGCCCCGAAGAACCGGTCCGCCCGGAACGGAAACATGTTCTCGACGGCCACCACCACGTCGCTGGACGCTTCCAGGGCCGCAACCTGGTCGCTGAATCCCTCGGCGTAGCGCCGTTGCCAGCGGAAGGGCGGATGCACAACGACGGTCTGCGCGCCCAGCTCTTCGGCAGCCCGAACGCTGCGGTCCAGCTTCAAGATCGGGTTGGCCCCCCACACCCGCTGCGAAATCAGCAGACACGGGGCGTGCACGGACAGCACCGGCACGCGGTAGCGCCGGGACAGCTTTCGGACGGCATCGATGTCCCGGCTGATCGACTCGCTCCAGACCATCAGCTCCACGCCGTCGTAGCCGAGCCTGGCGGCATACTCGAACGCGGCCTCGGCCCGCAAGGGGTACACCGAGGCCGTCGACAGACCGACTTTGATTGCTGGGCGCACTGTGAGTGGGGGCCGCCTAGCCCGATTGCAGCAAGGCCAACGGCCCCAGGGTGATCAACGCACCCACGGCAACCGCTATCAATGTGCTTCCGATGTCCTCCGTCTTGCGAACCACCCGAACCCCGACCACCAGACCGAGGATGACCAGCACCGAGAGCACCAGAGCGACGATGCTGTTCCATCGCCACAGCTGGTCAAACGCGATGAACAGACCCGCACCGAAGACCACGGCCAAGATCGACTGCAGCACCACCAGCGTGCCGCGCCACAGGGCCGCGAGCTTGCCCGACAACGGGCGCGCACCCTGTTCCTCGTCGGCTTCGGCCTCTTCCTCGTCGAACGTCGACGGGGACGATTCCCCGCGCCGCCGCGCCACCTCGTCGGCCAGGGACTGCCCGCCATAGAGGGCCTGATCGGAGATCCCCTCCGACGCCTGCAGAAAAGAACGCACGTAGGCGGAATCCTCGACCTCGGATTCCGCTTCGGCGTCGGAGACATCCACCGATGTATCGCCGTAGTGGCCCACCGGGTCGGGGCTCATGTCCTCAGCCCCGGGCCCTTGCCCCGCGGCATCGCTATCCCCGGTGTGGCGCAGGGGTCTGGGGTACTCACTGCGCTCAGGACCCGCTTTGGTCCGGGTGATCGGCTCCGATTTCGGCCAGCGCGGCTCGGGCTCCGACCAATACGCCGCCCTGCCGGCCTGCCCGGCCGCCGGTTCCTCGGCGGCCTGCGGGGGCTCGGTGGCTTCGGCCGGTGCCACGACCGATTCGGGCTGCACGCGCGATGCGGGTGCAGGCTCGTCGACCTCGACTCGGCCGTTGCCGGGCTTGGCTTGGCTTGTCGGCGCGACAGTCTCGGTGGTTTCGGCGGGCGCACTGGGCGCGCTTCGCTCATCGTGATGATCGTCACGGATGATCGGAATTTCACCAGTGAGCTCGGCGACCGTGATCGAGTCGGTGTCGCCGCGGCGGCGGCGGCGCCGCCGGGTCACCGCCGGGGCACCGACGTTACCATTGCGGGCCAGTAGTTCGGCCACCGAGATCTGCTTGGTGTCCTCCGTCTCGGAGTGTGGTCCAGTCATGGTTTGTTGCCTCTCGATCGGCCTGCAGCGTTCCGATCTACTACCTGACCTCTAGCATCGCGCACCGAAGTCAACACCGGCGAAGTTTCCATGAAGGCGGTCCCGTCGCCCTCACTGTCGAGTCGGCGCAAAATAACACCTTCTCGGAGCGCCCACGGGCAGATATCCAACGCTTCTATCGAGAGCGCTCGCATGCTTGCCTCCGCCACCAGAGCCCCCGCCACGATTTGCGGCGCCCGCTCGGCGCTGACTCCTTCCAGTTCTGCACGGTCAGCGGTCGTCATCCTAGAGATGAAAGATATGAGTTGTCTGAGGCCATTGGCCGTCAGGGTCCTCTTCACCCGTGGTCCGGCGGCCGACGGCGCCGCGCCGGTGAGTCGGGCCAGCGAGCGAAATGTCTTGGACGTAGCCACCGCGAGGTCCGGGATGCCCGCGTCCAACATCGTCACGCTGGCATCGGATAACTCAGCATCCAGCCAATCCCGAAGCATCGCCACCCGGCGCCGGCCGGGCGGATCGTCGGGCAGCCATTCCCGCGTCAACCGTCCCGCGCCTAGCGGGAGCGACAGCGCCACCTCGGGCTCTTCGTCCACGCCGCTGGACAACTCCAGCGAGCCGCCGCCGATGTCGAGGTTGATAATGCGCCCCGCGCTCCAGCCGAACCAGCGGCGCACCGCCAGGAAGGTCAGTCGCGACTCGTCGACACCGCTGAGAACCTGCAATTCGACATCGGTTTCGTTGCGCACCCGCGACAACACGTCATCGGAGTTCTCCGCCTCTCGGACCGCCGATGTCGCGAAGGCCATCAGCTCCGCGCAGCCCGAGCTGGCGGCGATCTTGGCGAACTCGTCGATCGTGGACACCAGCTTGTCGGCGCCACGCTTGGTGATGTTGCCCGAGCTATCGGTGGCCTCGGCCAGCCGCAAAGTCGCCTTCGTCGAACTCATCGGGGTCGGATGGCCACCACGGTGAGCATCAACCACCAGTAGGTGGACCGTGTTGCTGCCCACGTCGAGCACGCCCAATCGCACGAAATCAACCTAGTCGTGCGGCAATGCGGCCCGCCGTGCGACCCGCTGAGTTGCCCGGCAATACCGGCCGGCAAGCTCGCCGACGCGCGCGCAACCGCAGCAGCGCCGCGAAGCATGACTGTGGACTAACGTTGTAACCGTGGCAAACTCGTGCCTGAAGACGGTGCAGCCGGGACAAGAGGTCGAACTGGATTTCCCCCGCGAGTGGGTGGAATTCTACGATCCCGACAATCCCGAGCATCTGATCGCGGCCGACCTGACCTGGTTGCTGTCGCACTGGAGCTGTGCCTTCGGCACCCCGGCCTGCCAGGGCACCGTGGCCGGCCGGCCGAACGACGGATGTTGTTCACACGGCGCATTCCTGTCCGACGATGACGACCGCGCCCGGTTGGATGACGCGGTCAAGAAGCTGACCGACGACGATTGGCAATATCGGGACAAAGGCTTGGGCCGCAAGGGCTACCTAGAGCTCGATGAGCGCGACGATCAGCCTCAGTACCGCACCCGCAAGCACAAGGACGCCTGCATCTTCTTGAACCGTCCCGGATTTGCCGGCGGCACCGGCTGTGCGCTGCACAGCAAAGCCCTCAAACTCGGTGTTGCTCCGTTGACCATGAAACCCGATGTGTGCTGGCAATTGCCGATCCGGCGCAGCCAGGAATGGGTGACCCGGCCAGACGGCTCCGAGATCCTCAAAACCACGCTCACCGAATATGACCGGCGCGGCTGGGGCTCCGGTGGCGCCGACCTGCACTGGTATTGCACCGGCGATCCGGCCGCCCATGTCGGAAGCAAGCAGGTGTGGGAGAGCCTGGCCGATGAGCTCACCGAATTGCTCGGCGCCAAGGCGTACGCCGAACTGGCCGCCGTGTGCAAACGCCGAAGCCAGCTGGGTCTGGTCGCCGTACATCCGGCGACGCGGGCGGCCGAGTAGCGGCGCGCGACGCTACCGCTCGGGATCCTCGCCGGCATAGGCGGCGCGATAGCACATGATCATGCGCAATGCGCTCGCGTTCAGGTATCCCTCAACCGCCGCGGCGGCCGTCTCGGGGTCACCCGCCAGCACAGCGTCGTTGATGGCCGTCAGATCGGCGATCACCGGGTCCGCGTCCTCATAGGCGCCGGTCAGCTCGTGCTCGCGGCCCCCGAAGGCCTGCTCGACCCAGCGGTACAGCAAACCCAAAGCGCGGTTGCGGGTGCCGTGGATGAGTACCCGAAAATAGGCGAGATCGGCGGCCTGGCGCGCCGGCGCAGTGTCGGCGTCGGCCACCTCCGCCAGCGCAGCGCGTAGCGCCTCAGCGTCCCCGGAGCTGTTCCGTTCGGCAGCCAGACGGCCGATCAGCGGCCCCAGGGCGGCCCGAATTTCAAGCACTTCGACCAGGAAGTCGGGACCGAGCTTGCGCACCAGCGCCTCGACCACCGCGGGATGGGTAAGGCTCTGCGGGTCACGCACGACGTTGCCGCTCCCCTGCCGGGTCTCGATCAGCCCCATCTGCTGCAACCTGGCCAAACCCTGGCGCAGCGACGTCCGGTTGACACCGAGCTGCCCGGCCAGCTCCCGCTCGGGCGGCAGCGCGGAGCCAGGTGGAAAAACGCCATCGAGGATCGCGTCGGCGATCGATGTGGCGATCTGCTCGTCGACCCGTTGACGATCCGGCGGCTGCAAAATACTTGACTGGTTCATTGGCTCAACCAATATAGTGGATGGACCGACGGCACAACCACAACCAAGAGCGTGTCGCGCCGCATGGCAACACCGGAGGTGAAGCGGGTGGACGAGGAAATGCGATCGGCGGTAGCCCCACGCTGGCAGGGCAAACCCGGACGCCTGGAAGTCTGGTATGCGACCCTGTCGGATCCCTCAACCCAGGCCGGACTATGGGTCCACTACGAAACCGTGGCACCCACCAGCGGTGACGCGCCCTACGCGCACGGATGGGCAACGTGGTTCCCGCCGGACGGCCCGCCCCGCACCGGACGTTTCGGCCCCGCGCCGGTCGGGCCGGCGACGGGAGCCGCCTGGTTCGAGGCGGCAGGCGCGCGGGCGGCTCACGAATCGCTCACCGGCCGAGCGGGTTCACTGAGTTGGGACTTGTCGTGGAAGGACGCCGCCGCGCCGCTGTGGACGTTCCCGCGGGTCGCATGGGAGCGCGAGTTGTTGCCGGGCGCCCAGGTGGTGCTCGCCCGCACCGCTGAATTCAGCGGTTCGCTGACGGTGGGCGATACCAGCCACCCGATCGGCGGCTGGCGCGGCGGGGTCGCCCACATCTACGGGCACGGCAACGCCAAACGCTGGGGGTGGATCCACGCCGACCTCGGTCACGGTGACGTGCTGGAGGTCGTCACCGCGGTGTCGCACAAGCCGGGACTGCGCCGGCTCGCACCGATGGCGTTCGTCCGCTTCCGCATCGATGGAAAAGACTGGCCCGCAAGCCCGTTGCCGTCCCTGCGGATGCGCACCACCCTCGGCATTGCACATTGGCAGCTGGAGGGCCGCATCGATGGCCGTGACGTGCTGATCCGGGTCGACCAACCGGCCGAGAGGTGCGTGAGCCTGCAATACACCGATCCCGATGGGGGGAAAGCGGTGTGCACCAACACCGAACGGGCCGACGTCCACGTCGAAATCAGCCGCAACCGGGTCATCGAGCGCAGCTGGTCGGTGTTGGGAACCGGGCACGCCGAAGTCGGCCTGCGCGATACCCGCGATGCCAAGGCGCCGGCCGTCAATGAACGTCGATGAACGTCGATGAACATGAATGAAAGGACGTACCGATGAGTTTTCTGCTGGACCCACCGCTGTTGTTCGCCTGCGGAGTGCTCATCGAGCGCCACCTCGACGAAGACCGCCGCGACCTCGCCGAAGCCGCCGCCCTCGGGGTCTTCTTCGCGGGTTCGTTCGGCCTGTACAACAACGTGCCCGGGCTGGGCTTGCTGTGGCGGCCGTTCCGCGCCCGCAACGGCCGCGACTTCATGTGGAACAGCGGGGTGTTCAACGTGGATACCGACCAGGCACAGTGGCCGCTGCACGCGGCGGCCGGAGGCATCTTCGCGACGTATCCGTTCTTCATCAAGCTCGGCCGACGGCTCGGTAGCCGGCTGGCAACCCGGATATGAGCCGCACCCAGGCCGCACTGGCCTCGTTCGGCGCCGCGTTGTTGCCCGAGGAACGCGGTGGCCCGACGTCGACCGAATTCGCCGAGCGCGTCGACCGGTACCTGTCGCAGCTGCCGACCACCTCACGGCTGGCCGTGCGCGCCGGGCTGGTGTCGCTGGCGGCCGCGAGCTACCTGACCACCGGCCGATCCCTGGCCCGGCTTGAACCCGCCCAACGCGAACAGGTGTTGCGCCGAGTCGCGGCGATCAATCCCGACACCAGCGCCGCGCTGGAAGGGCTCAAAGCGGTCGCGCTGCTGGCCAACGGTGCCGACACCTACGCACCGGACTTGCTTGCCCGCGCCCAGGCACACGACGCCGCGCGTTCCGATGCGGCGCTGGACATCACCGCTTCCCCGGATAGCCCTTCGGTGGTCACCGCCGACGTGGTGATCGTCGGGTCCGGCGCCGGTGGCGCCATGACGGCCCGCACCCTGGCCCGTGCCGGCTTGCGCACCGTCGTGCTGGAGGAGGGCCGCCGCTGGACGGTGCGGGAGTTCCGCACCACCCACCCGATAGACCGCTACGCCGGCCTGTATCGCGGCGGCGGGGCCACCATCGCGCTGGGACGTCCGGCCGTAATACTGCCGATGAGCCGAGCGGTCGGTGGCACCACCGTGGTCAACTCGGGCACCTGTTTCCGGCCGCCGTTGGCCGTGCAACAACGCTGGCGCGATGAGTTCGGGCTCGATCTGGCCGATCCGGACCGACTGGCCGGCCGCCTCGACGACGTGGAACACACCTTGCAGGTCGCACCCGCGCCGCGCGACATCATGGGCCGCAACGGAAACCTGCTACTGGATGCCGCCGCATCGCTGGGCTGGCAGGCCGCACCTATCCCCCGCAATGCTCCGGGATGCGCCGACTGTTGCCAATGTGCGATCGGTTGCCCCAGCAACGCCAAGTTCGGCGTGCATCTCAACGCACTTCCCCAGGCCTGCGCGGCCGGCGCCCGGATCATCTCCGACGCGCGGGTACAGCGGGTGCTGCATCAGGGGGGACGGGCCCGCGGCGTGCGCGCCCGCCGCCCGGACGGCACCGCGATCGACGTGCGCGCCGACATCGTCATCATCGCCGCCGGGGCCACCGAAACACCGACGCTGTTGCGACGCAGCGGCCTTGGCAGCCACCCTCGACTCGGCCGCAACCTCGCGCTGCATCCGGCCACCATGCTGGCCGGCGGCTTCGACGACGATGTCTACGCTTGGCGCGGCGTCCTGCAGAGCGCGGCGGTTCACGAGTTCCACGAGTCAGACGGCGTCCTGATCGAAGCGACCGCCACACCACCGGGGATGGGTTCGATGGTTTTTCCCGGCTACGGCACCGAGCTGCTCGACTGGCTGGATCGGGCGCCTCAGGTCGCGACTTTCGGTGCGATGGTCGCCGATCGTGGTGCCGGTTCGGTGCGGTCGGTACGCGGCGAAACCGTTGTGCACTATCAAGTGGCCCCGGACGACATCACCAAACTACGGGTGGCGGTACAGGCCATCGGCCGGCTGCTCTTTGCCGCGGGTGCGGTCGAGGTGCTCACCGGACTGCCCGGTGCCCCCACGGTGACATCACCGGCAGCACTGCAGGATGCGCTGCAGCGCAGCGACCCGAGAAATCTGCACCTGGCCGCCTTCCACCCGACCGGAACCGCCGCCGCCGGCGCCGACTCGCAAATCTGCCCCGTCGACGCAACCGGCCGGCTGCGCGGGGTCGACGGAGTATGGGTCGCCGACGCGTCGATCCTGCCCAGCTGCCCGGAGGTGAACCCGCAGATATCGATCATGGCGCTGGCGCTGGCGGTCGCCGACGAGGTGGTCGCCGACCGCTCGGGCTCGATCTATATCAGCCCTCCAGCTTGTAGCCCAGGCCCCGCACTGTGACCAGATGCACCGGATTGGCCGGGTCCGCTTCGATCTTGGAGCGCAAGCGCTTAACGTGGACATCGAGCGTCTTGGTGTCGCCAACGTAGTCCGCGCCCCAGACCCGGTCGATCAGCTGGCCGCGGGTCAGCACCCGCCCACTGTTGCGCATCAGGTATTCGAGGAGATCAAATTCCTTGAGCGGCAAGGTGATCGCGTCACCGTTCACCGACACCACATGGCGCTCGACGTCCATGCGCACCGGTCCGGACTCCAGCACGCCGTCGCTGACTTCGGAATCGTCGTCGCCGCCCCGGCGCAGCACCGCCCGGATTCGGGCGATCAGTTCGCGCGCCGAATACGGCTTGGTGACATAGTCGTCGGCGCCCAACTCGAGCCCAACCACCTTGTCGATCTCGCTGTCGCGGGCGGTCACCATGATGACCGGCACGCTGGAGCGGGCACGCAACTGCTTGCACACGTCGGTGCCCGACATGCCCGGCAGCATCAAGTCGAGCAGCACGATGTCAGCACCCGAGCGATCGAACTCCGCCAGCGCGGCCGGGCCATCGGTGACCACGGTGGCTTCAAAGCCCTCCTTGCGCAGCAGAAACGCAAGCGGATCGGCCAATGACTCCTCGTCCTCAACGATCAGCACGCTAGTCATCGGCGCCACTCCTCTTCATCGCTTCGCTCTGCATCGTCGTAAGCGCGGGTCATCGGCGCCACTCCTCTTCATCGCTTCGCTCTGCATGGTCGTTAGCGCGGGTCATCGACTTAGCTCTTCCTCTCGTTGTGACCGATTGGGCCGCGCGTCGCGGGCCCGCGGCTGGTCAGGTTGATCGCTGTCGTCGGGCGCCGAACTGGCAGGGATGGACAGGGTGAACGTGGACCCCGTTCCCGGCTTGCTCCACACGCCGATGCTGCCGTTGTGGTTGGCGGCGACGTGCTTGACGATGGCTAGCCCCAGTCCGCTCCCACCAGTAGCCCGCGAACGAGCCTTGTCGCCCCGGAAGAACCGCTCGAAGACTCGCTCCTGGTCTTCCAGCGCGATCCCGATACCCCGGTCGGTGACGGCGATCTCGACGTTGTCGCCGCGCTTACGGCGGCTGATCGACACCGGTGAGCCCGGTGACGAGTAGGCGATTGCGTTGGAGACCAGATTGGCCAACGCGGTCACCAGCAGGGTCTGGTCCCCCAGCACATGCAGCCCGGAGGACGAATCGGTGCGCACCTCGATCTCGGCGTTGTCAGCGGCCACCTTGTGGCGAGAAATCGCCTCCGAGACAATGGTGTCGACGTCAACGTCGGTGACGTTGTGTAACCGCTCGGCCCCCTGCAGGCGCGATAGTTCGATCAATTCCGCGACCATGTCGCCCAGCCGATTGGCTTCGATCAGCACCTTCTCGGCGAACCGCCGAACCGTGTCGGAGTCATCGGCAGATGCCAGCAGGGCCTCGGCGAGCAGGGCCATCGCACCGACCGGGGTCTTGAGTTCGTGGCTGACGTTGGCCACGAAATCACGTCTGGTTGCCTCCATGCGGGCATAGTCAGACTGGTCGTAAGCGAAGACCACGGTGAAGCGCCGGTCTTCCTCGCTGAGCAACCGGGCTTGCCCGTGCACCGATAGCCCGGACCGGCCGCCCGGACGCTTTCCAGGTGACAGATCGAACTCGACGTCGCTGCCCCGCAACGCCTGCTGTGCGGCCTCCCACGCCTGGTCGTCGAGCTGCCGGTCGCGCACCAGGCCCAGCTCTTTGGCCCGGTCGTTGAGGTAGACGACGTCCCGATGGCTATCGACCACCGCGACACCCATCGGCATCAGCGCGACGATGCGTTGCAGCATCTGCGCGACGGTGATGCCAGTCCACTCGGTGGACGCTTGTTGGCGGCGCCGCACCAGCCGCTGTGACAGCCGGGCCCCGACCGCGACACCTGCGGCCAGCGCCAGCGCGGACAAGACCCCGGCCAGCAACAGTGCCGAGAACACAGTCACAAACAAAATCCTACAAATCTGGTGAACGCAGCCCTAGCGCTGCGCGGCCAAATCAGGACAAGTCACATCCTCGGCCGCATGTGTTCTGCTGCCGTTCACGCATTGTTTAGCGACTGGCCCTATCGGCGCCAGAAATCAGGCTTTTGCCGCGCCTTGACTCGCCACCGCGGCAGCCCCCGCGGCGGCCGCCTCCGGGTCCAGATAGGTACCCCCGGGCACCACCGGTTGCAGCCGTTCGTCCAGGTCGTAGCGCAGCGGAATGCCCGTCGGGATGTTGAGTCCGACGATGTCCTCATCGGACATCTGGTCCAGATGCTTGACCAACGCGCGCAGCGAGTTGCCGTGCGCGACGATCAACACCGTCTTGCCGGCCCGCAGGTCACCGACGATGACGTCGGTGAAGTAGGGCAGAAACCGGGCCACCACGTCAGCCAGGCATTCGGTCAGCGGCCCGCCGTCAATGTTGGCGTAGCGGGGGTCAGCGTCCTGGCTGAACTCACTGCCCTTCTCGATTAGTGGCGGTGGAGTGTCATAGCTGCGCCGCCAGGCCATGAACTGCTCTTCGCCGTAGCGGGCCTTGGTCTCGGCTTTGTCCAGCCCCTGCAGCGCCCCGTAGTGACGTTCGTTGAGCCGCCAGCTGCGCCGCACCGGAATCCACAGCCGGTCGGCGCTGTCCAGCGCCAGATGCGCAGTGGTGATCGCGCGCCGCAACAGCGAGGTGTAGAGCACATCGGGCAGCAGATCCTGTTCGGCCAGCAATTCGCCGCTTCGTACCGCCTCGGCCCGGCCCTTCTCGGTCAGGCCGACGTCGACCCAGCCGGTGAACAGGTTGCGAGCGTTCCAGTCGCTCTCGCCATGGCGAAGCAGCACCAACGTCCCGGTGTCTCCCATGCCGGCAAGTCTCTCACGTCGCCGGAGCCCGGTCCTCTCGGTCATCCTCGTCGTCGATCAGATGCGCGAACGCCTCCAGGTTCTTCAACGACTCGCCCCGGGAAATCCGCCATTCCCACTCTTTTTGAATCGAAGACCGAAAACCCAACTCCAGCAACGTGTTGAAATCCGAGTCCACCGCCTCGAGCACCTGCCCAAGCACTCGGTCGATCTCGTCGGCGTCGACGGAGGCCAAGGACATGCGCCCAACCAGGTAGATATCGCCGACGTTGTCTAGCGTGTATGCCACCCCGTAAAAGCGGCGGTTGCGTTTGAGTAAGAACCGGTAGACACCTTCATGGTTTTCGTCCGGCTTTCGACAGACGAAAGCCTCCACGCGTACCGAGTGCTCACCGATGCTCAGGATGGTGTTGGTCTTGAGCTTGCGTTCCCCCGGCAGTTCGACGATCAGGCCGGCCAGCCCGCCGTGGGCGCCCTGATGCCGGGTGTAGCTCAGATCGTTGACCTTAAGCGTGTCCTCGATCACCGCTTGCACGGACTGGCTCTGCGGCGTGGTGGGGGTCACGCGCCGACTCCGCGCCGAGCCGTCCAGCGACGCGGTTTGCGAGCCGCCACCGGGTCGCGAACCTTGCGGCGGCGCCCGGCGGTGAAGTCGCCGATCGCGCGGCGGTAACTGGCCAGCAGCGCGTCTGTGGTGTTCTCCCAAGAGAACGTGGCCGCATGCTCGGCCGCAGCCCGACTCATCAGCGCGCCCTGCGCGCCGGCATTGCTTCGCAGCAGCCCGTCGATCGCCGCCGCCCATTGGTCGACGTCATGTCCGGAGACCAGAGTCCCGCTGACCCCGTCACGTACCGCCACCGGCAACCCGCCGACCGCGGCCGCCACCACCGGCGTTCCGCACGCCTGGGCCTCCACAGCGACCAGGCCAAACGACTCGGAATAACTCGGTATCGCGACCAGATCAACCGCGTGGAACACGCGAGCCAAATCCGTGCGGGACTGCGGCGGCAGGAATGTCACCCGCTCTGCGATGCCGAGTTCGTCGGCGAGTTGAGCCAAACCGTCCGGGGATGCCAGTCCACTGCCCGAGGGGCCCCCGGCAACGATGATCCGCACCCCGGGCAGTTTGGCCACAGCACGCAGCACAATGTCGGGCGCCTTCAGCGGCTGGATCCGCCCGACGAAGGCCACCACCTTCTCCTCGGGCCGTAGCCCCAGCGCGGTTCGCGCCTGCTGACGGTCGCCGGGGCGGAACACCTCCAGGTCGACACCGGGATGCACGACGTCGATCCGGGCCGGATCCGCATGGTGAATCGAGATCAATTGCTTGGCCTCATCGTCGGTGTTGACGATGAGCCGATCAGCTTCGTCGACCACCTGCTGCTCGCCAACGGTGCGCAGCGGCGGCTCCGGTGCATCACCGTTGGCCAGCGCCGCGTTCTTCACCGCCGCCAGCGTATGGGCGGTATGCACCAAAGGGACCGCCCAGCGGTCACGGGCCAGCCAGCCGACCTGGCCGGACAGCCAATAGTGCGAGTGCACGATGTCGTAGTGCCCGGGTTCGTGGGCGGCTTCCGCGCGCAGCACCCCGGCCGCGAACGCACACAACTGGGTGGGCAGGTCGTACTTGTCCAGACCCTCGAATGGTCCCGCCACCACATTGCGCACCAGCACACCGGGCGCCACCCGCACGACCGGCGGGTCCGCCGAAGCGGTGGCCCGGGTGAAAATCTCGACCTCGATCCCCCGCTTGGCCAGATGTAGCGCACTTTGCAGCACGTAGACGTTCATGCCCCCGGCGTCACCGGTGCCCGGCTGCGCCAGCGGCGAGGTGTGCACAGCCAGCAGGGCAACCCTGCGCACGACGGCGTCGGCGGTTAGCCGGGAGACATCATCGGGCCGCACACCATCATCTTTACAGGACTCGCCCGCGGCACCGGCCCCCGCACGCATGGGGCGCACGTCAGGCCCTCCTACGCCGAGGCTTCGGGTTCGGCCTGCCGCAGCCGGGTGTTCAGTGCCCCAGAACGACGCATCGCCCCGCGCGGATCGGCATACAACCCGCCTAGGGACACAATGCCCGCTCCCGCTTCCTGCACCCGGTTTCCGAATGACGTGACGCGGATGTCGCGCGGGGCCAGCACCGATCGAGCGGTGAACGCCTCTTCCACCTGGCGCATCCCCTCCGGGTACTCGGTGAATGCCTGGCCACCCACCACGAGTTCATCGGGGTTGAGCACGTCGCGCAGCAACGCAACCGTCTCGCCGAGCACTCGAGCCCGCTCCGCGAGCAGCTCCCTGGCCTGTTGATTTCCCGCCCGCGCCACGCGCAGCAAGTCGGTCATCGCGGTGACCGAGCCGTTCGTACGGGCCTGCGGGGTGGCCGCGATGATGCGCAGACGGCGGACAGCGGCCAGCACCGCCTCGTCGCTCACCGTCGACTCGAGCTGGCCGGTACCGCCGAGCAGTTCGGAGTGGGCCGGCAAACCCGCGATCGTGCCCGGGCCGCTGGCCGGACAGTGCACCCGCCCGTCGATCACCAGCGCGTAACCCACGGTTTCGCGAGCGTAGACATACAGGCTGGTCGATGACCCCCCCGCGAGGCGCCGGGTACCGAGCAGAAGTTCGGCTCCGGCCATCGCGTCGACGTGGGATGCCACCGAGACCGGAAGCCCCAAGGCGTCTGCCAGCGCGGGCCCCACCGGTGCCTGCCGCCAGCCGAGTCGTTGGTGGTCGACGTGGCCGCTGGCGTCATCCACCGTGCCACCGATCGCGACCCCCACCCACAGGGCACGACGACGATGCCAGCGCCGCAGATACCGGCCCGCACTGTCGGCCAGGGACGCCAGCGCACTGCTGGCCGAACTGCGCGGTGTCGCGGTTTCGACGGTGTCGAGGGTGCGCCCCAACAGGTCGGTGGCCACGATGCTGGTGGTACGCGCACCGATGTGCAGACCCAGCGTCACGAACGGCTCGTGGTTCACCTCGACCGGCACTCGCGGACGCCCGATGGCCCCCGAAACCGCCAAGTCGGCGCGCTCCCGCAGCAGGCCCGCATCAAGTAGCGCGATGACCTGGCGGTTCACCGTCGCGATGCTCAGCGAGGTGGTGGTGGCGATGACGTCGCGGCCAACCGGTCCGCGCAATCGCACGGCCCGAAACACGGAGGCCGCCGCGGAATCCGCGAGGTGCAATGACGGGGCCACCACCTGACGGTAGGAACGTGGCTGGCCGTTATGACCGGAATGATGGGCGGTGAGGGTAGTCGAGTGCACAGGCGTCCTTGTTCTGAGTCAACTGGCCGGGTCCCTGGCCGCACATGCTGAGCTGAGTCAGGCGCGGCAAAGTCAGCGGCAACAACAGGCGCCCGCGAAGCGACGCGGGGCGGTGCTGCTGAACATGGCACTGTGGTACACACCGCGAATTTAGCACGTTTACTAGAGTGTGCCCGATGACAACTACTGACGCTGGAAACCGAGTCGCAGTGGTCACCGGCGCCAGTTCCGGGATCGGCGAAGCAACCGCCAGAACTCTTGCCGCGCAAGGGTTTCACGTGGTCGCGGTGGCTCGTCGCGCGGACCGGATAACTGCGCTGACCGATCAGATCGGGGGCACCCCAATTGTGGCGGATGTCACTGACGGTGCGGCAGTGGCGGCCTTGGCGGACGGACTGAGCCGCGTTGACGTCCTGGTCAACAATGCCGGTGGCGCCAAAGGGCTGGAACCGGTGGCCGACGCCGATCTCGAGCATTGGCGCTGGATGTGGGAGACGAATGTGCTGGGCACGCTGCGGGTAACCCGCGCGCTGCTACCCAAGCTGATCGCCTCCGGCGACGGGCTGATCGTGACCGTCACCTCCATTGCGGCGCTGGAGATCTACGACGGCGGCGCCGGTTACACCGCCGCCAAACACGCCCAGGGCGCACTACACCGCACCCTGCGGGGCGAACTCCTGGGCCTGCCGGTGCGACTCACCGAGATTGCACCCGGCGCGGTCGAAACGGAGTTCTCGTTGGTCCGGTTCGACGGCGACGAGCAACGCGCGGACGCGGTCTACTCCGGGATGACTCCGCTGGTGGCCGCCGACATCGCCGAAGTGATCGGGTTCGTGGCCTCACGCCCCCCGCACGTCAACCTGGATCAGATCATCATCCGGCCGCGTGACCAGGCCTCAGCGACCCGACGGGCTAACCACCAGGTGTAGTAGTGCTCGGTGTGGTCGGTGTACCCGACAGGCTGGGGGCAGTCGACGGGGTGGCCGGCGCCGTGATCGGGATCTGCGTACCAGGCGTACGCGCCGACGGAGCCGGCAGCGCGGACATCGACAACCAGGTGTCCCAGTCCACCGCCCAGTCCCAGATGTCGCCGTCTGAGTAGGACAGCTCGATCGTGCTGCCGGTGACCTCAACCGGGTCGCCGTATATCGCCGAGTGGAAGTACTCCTCAGCGTTGGACGTCGACAGATTGATGCAGCCGTTGGTGACATTGCTGTTGCCTTGCGCGCCCGCGCTTTGCGGGTTGGCGTGGATGAACTCACCGTTGTTGGAGATCCGCACCGCCCAGCGCTCGTGCACGTTGCTGTATCCGGCGGCCGGGTTGGACATGTAGAAGTCCGAGTACTTCTCGGTCACCACATGGACACCGTTGCGGGTGACGTTGCGCGCCAGGTCGGCCTCGCCGTAGCTGCACGGGAAGTCCATGATGACTCCCTCATCGGTGACGACCTGAATGCGGTGGGAGGGGACCTCGGCCTTCACGATCTGGCGGCGCCCGATCTGGAAGTTCAACGTCAT
Source organism: Mycobacterium pseudoshottsii JCM 15466 (assembly GCF_003584745.1). Classification (NCBI taxonomy): domain Bacteria; kingdom Bacillati; phylum Actinomycetota; class Actinomycetes; order Mycobacteriales; family Mycobacteriaceae; genus Mycobacterium; species Mycobacterium pseudoshottsii. The sequence continues at coordinate 1,025,438 of NZ_AP018410.1, read as the reverse complement.
GTCTTGGGCACCGTAGGCGCCGTCGCCGAACGGCAGCCCATAGAGCTTGGCGTCGACGCTGACCGTGGTGCCCGCGGGGTAGTACTCGCGCGGGCGCCAGTGCACCCGGGCGCCCTTGGCCTCATCGGGCAGCCAGGCCCAACTCCCCTCCACCGGCGGGTTGGTGGTGACGTGGAGCGCACGTTCCACTGTCGCCTTATCGGTGATCGGTGCATCGAATTGAATGATGACCGGCGCCGCGATCCCGACAGTCTGCCCGTCGGCTAACTGGAAGCCCCCGTCGATCTGCTTGTCCGGCGTCACGGTGGTGAACTTGCCCCCCACCGGAATCGCCTTGCCGTCGTGGCCGACAGCCGCACCACTCCAGGTGTAGGTGGTGTCGTAGCCCAGTGGTTCGGTGACCGTATAGACGGTGCGTTCCTGGTTGTAGGCACCGGCGATGACCTTGCCGGACGGATTCTTCAGCACGACCCGCTGGAACCAGCCGTTGCCGACCTCGACACTGACCGGATCGATCGGCAGCACGTCACCAGCGGCATCGGTCGGCCGGAAGATCAGCCGCGGCGCCTCGGGCGCCTTCTGCTCGGCCTGCTTGGCGACCTTGCCCGAACAGGCGGCCAAAACATTTGGCGCCAACACACCGGCCCCAAGGGCCATCAAAGCCATGCGCCTATTGATCGGCGCCTGACTCTTGGGTGCGCTGGATGTGTTCACGGGATTCCAAGATACCGGGCGCAATAGCGCGCAAACGGTCCTCAAGCGGCCCCGTACCCGTCGCAGCACGATGCTCCAGACGGGCTCCGGGCCAAAAGTAGCAGCTACAACGCGCAACCAACCAGAACGGGCTCCGGTTTCAGTGTGATACCAAACACATCACGAACTCCGTCACGCACTGTCCTGGCCAATACCATAACGTCCGCTGCCGTCGCGCCACCGCGATTGGTCAAAGCCAGTGCGTGCTTGCTGGACAGTCGGCATCGGGCGTGCGGGTCGCCGGGATAGCCCTTGCCGAACCCGGCCCGCTCCAGCAGCCAGCCGGCAGCCAGCTTGACGCCGTCCGGTGCCGGGTAGTGCGGCACCGACTCCCCGGTCTGGGCCGCCAGCCGTTCGTAGATCTCGGGCGCGACCACGGGATTGGTGAAAAACGACCCCACGCTCCAGGTGTCATGGTCCGTGGCGTCAAGCACCATGCCCTTTCTCGCCCGCAGCGCCAGCACCGCATCGCGGACCGCCCGCGGCTCGCCACGCTCGCCGCTATTCATGCCCAGCGCAGCCGTCAGCTCGCCGTAGCGCAGAGGGGCGCTGCGGCCCGAGGCATCCAGCGCGAACTCCACCTCTAGGACCACCGCCGGCAGCGCCAGCCCGTCGGCTTGCTTGAGCACGCTGGTTCGGTAGCCGAAAGACAGGTCGGCGGCGGGCACCCAGCTCACATCGCCGGTGCTGCGGTCCAATAGCCGGACCCGGGTGATGACGTCGGACACCTCCACGCCGTAGGCGCCAACGTTTTGTACCGGCGTCGCCCCGGCCGATCCGGGAATGCCCGACAGGCATTCCAGACCGCCCAGACCGCGTTCGATCGCCGCGACCACCACTTCGTCCCACACCGCGCCGGCCTCCGCGCGCACCAGGTTTCCGTCGATGGTGACCCGGTCGTTGGCCACCCGCACCACGGTCAGGTCGGCAAGGGCGTCGCCGATCACCACATTGGAGCCGCCCGCGAACACCAACACCGGCCCGCAGTCTCCGTTTCGGGCACGGTCATCGAGCTCCCGGAGCACGCCAACCAGCTGATCGGTGGTGTCGCAGGTGACCAGCGTCCGCGCGACCGGCCCCACCCGCAACGTGGTCAATGGCGCCAGCGGCACCGACTCGGCGACGCGCGCACCGGCGAATAGCGAACCGACATCGCGCCGTTTCATGGCCCGTAACGGTAGCCTGGCCAGCTATGCCGCGTTCATTCGACGTGTCAGCCGACTACGAAGGCAGCGTCACCGAAGTCCTCCAGGCTTTCTACGAGGAGCAATACTGGCGGGCCCGGCTGGCAGAAACTCCAGTGGACGTCGCAACCCTGGAGTCGATGCGGGTGGACGGCAAGCCCGGACACGACGGGACCATCGAAGTGGTCACCTTGCAGACCGTCTTCAGCCACAACTTGCCGGGCCTGGTCACCCAGTTGCACCGCGGAGATCTGTGCATCCGGCGTGAGGAAACCTGGGGGCCGGTCAACGATGGAACCGCAACGGCGTCCATCGCAGGGTCGATCGTGGATGCGCCGGTGAATCTATGGGGCACCGGAGTCCTCACGCCCAACCCCAAGTCGGGCGGCTCCCGACTGTCGCTGCAACTCACCGTCCAGGTACGCATCCCTTTGATCGGCGGCAAGCTGGAACGGATGATCGGCACCGAGCTGAGCCAGCTGGTGACCGTAGAGCAGAAGTTCACTACCGAGTGGATCGCGGACAACGCCTAAGTAGCCCCAACTAGGCGCGCTAACACGTGCCGCAACCGATCCCGGTTCCGATCGCCGGGAGACGCCCGCAAGCCGGCTCTCAACGCCTTCGCCGCAACATGCATCGACCGGAATTGGTCACCTCAGCCGGCGATGATGCGAGCGCCACAGTCCCTGAGCTCCGCGTAGTCCCAACTGCAGGGCGTGTCCGTCCGTCTCGATGTTGAGACGGGTTTGGTGGCTGCCGGTGGTTGTTTATGCAGTTCGGGTTGGGGTGGCTAAGACGCTGGTGGGCGGCGTGCGGGAGCGGTGCTACTCAACTTTTGACGATCTGATTTTTCTACAGATGCATCGCTGACCTGCGGATATAGCGTGTTTGGACCGGTTGGGTCCGGGTCGAACTCTGTTGGCCTTTGGGTGGATGGGCGGTGGGTGTTGTGTCGTTTGTGAGTGTGGTTCCGGAGTGGGTGGCGGCGGCGGCAACCGATGTGGCCGGGATTGGGTCGGTGGTGGGTGCGGCTAATGCGGCGGCGGCGGGGGCGACGACGTCGGTGACGGCGGCTGCCGGTGATGAGGTGTCGGTGGCGATTGCGGCGTTGTTTGGGGGGTTTGGTCGCGAGTATCAGGCGGTGTGTGGGCAGTGGGCGGAGTTTGAGCAGCGGTTCGCGCGGGCGTTGGGGGCCGGGGCTGCGGGGGCTGAGGCGGCTGCGGTGGGGACGTTGTCGCCGCTAGGGGTGATTGAGCGGGGCGTGTGGGGGGGCGGTGAACGGGCCGGCGGTGGCGTTGTGGGGGCGGCCGTTGATCGGTGATGGCGCTGATGGGGCGGCCGGGACGGGGCAAGCCGGTGGGGCGGGGGGGGTTTGTTGTGGGGTAACGGGGGTAATGGGGGTTCGGGCGGGGTGGGTCAAAGCGGTGGGGCGGGTGGTTCGGCGGGGTTGATCGGGCGAGGCGGGGCCGGTGGTGCGGGCGGGCTCAGCGGCGCCTCGGGGGCCGGCGGTGCGGGCGGGGTGGGCGGCAATGGCGGCTGGTTGTGGGGTGCCGGCGGGGATGGTGGTGCTGGCGGGGTGGGTGCGCTTAGCGGTGGTGTTGGTGCTGCGGCGGGTCGAGCGTGGTTGTGGGGTGCGGGCGGGGCCGGCGGTGCCGGCGGGCAGGGCATGGGTCTCGGTGCCGGTGCCGGTGCCGGTGGCGGCGGCGGGCAGGGCGGGCTGGTCTATGGCGGCGGCGGCGACGGTGGCGCCGGCGGGGTGGGTGCGCTTAGCGGTGGTGTTGGCGGTGCGGCGGGTCGAGCGTGGTTGTGGGGTGCGGGCGGGGCCGGCGGTGCCGGCGGGCAGGGCATGGGTCTCGATGGCGGTGCCGGTGCCGGTGGCGGCGGCGGGCAGGGCGGGCTGGTCTATGGCGGCGGCGGCGACGGTGGTGCCGGCGGGGTGGGTGGTGAGGTCGGCGGTGGTGGCGCCGGCGGTACCGGCGGGGCCGGTGGTGCGGCGGGGCTGATCGGCCACGGTGGGGCCGGGGGTGGCGGTGGTGCCGGTGATGGCGGTAGCACCGGGGGTGCGGGCCAGACCGGTGGTGATGGCGGCCGTGCCGGTGATGGGGGCGTTGGGGGCGGGGCGGCTGGCTGGCCGGTGCCGGCGGCGACGGGGGTGTCGGCGGTGCCGGTGGTGGCGGCGCGGACGGGCTGGTGTTGGGCAGTGACGGCGGAGATGGCGGTGATGGCGGTACCGGCGGGGCCGGGGGGACCGGCGGCGCCGGGGGTGCGGGCGGGTTGATCAGCTTCTTCGGCGGCCAGGGTGCCGGCGGGGCCGGCGGTGCCGGTGGGGCCGGTGGGCTGGCCGGTGATGGTGGTGTGGGGGCCACGGGCACGTTTGCCGGTGGTGGCAGCGGTACCGGTGGTGCCGGCGGTGATGGCGGCACCCCCGGTGTGGGTGGTGCTGGCGGCGCCGGCGGGGCCGGCTCGATCGCGGGCGCTCATGGCAGCGAAGGTGCCCGCCCACTGAGCGGTAATGGCGGTAGCGGAGGGCGCGGGGCCGATAGCACCGTGCCCGGCGGGATCGCCGGTGATGGTGGGGTCGGTGGCAACGGCGGGGTGTTCGGCAACGGCGGTACCGGTGGTGCCGGCGGTACGGGCATCGCCGGGCAGCGGGGGGTGAGCGCGGACACCCCGGGCGGCTCGGGCACCGCCGGTGAGGATGGCGGGGCCGGCGGCAATGGCGGGGCCGGTGGCCTGGGTGGTGCCCTGGCCGGCCACAGGGGCGACGGCGGAGCCGGTGGCACCGGCGGCGACGGTGGGGCCGGCGGCTCGGGTGCGGCCGGCACGGCCGGAGACCGGGCCACCATCGCCCACCTTGATGGTGGCCGCGGGGGTGACGGTGGGTCCGGTGCCGACGGTGGGGCCGGCGGGGCCGGCGGGGCCGGCGGGGCCGGCGGTAACGGTGGCGCCGGTGGTCAGGCATTGGCGGCCGGCTACACCGACGGCGTTCGCGGCGCCGGAGGATCCGGCGGCGCCGGCGGGGCCGGCGGGCTGGCCGGGGCTGGCGGTGACGGCGGTGACGGCGGTGACGCATACACGACCGGCGGCGGGGCCGGCGGGGACGGCGGCCACGGCGGTGACACCGGGACCGGTGGGGCCGGCGGGTCCGGCAGCGCCGGCTCGAGCAACGGCCTGTCCGGCCTGTCCGGGCATAGCCCGACCAGCGGCGGTGATGGCGGCGCCGGTGGCGACGGCGGTGACAGTCCCGCCACCGGCGGGCGTGGCGGGGCCGGCGGTAACGGCGGCAAGTATGGCAATGGCGGCGCCGGCGGGGCCGGTGGTGACGGGATCGCGCGGGGCGACGCGGCCGGCGGGGACGGCGGCAACGGCGGCAACGGCGGCAACGGCGGCAACGCCGGCAACGGGGGCAACGGCGGCAACGGCGGCAACGGCGGCAACGGCGGGTTCTACGGTGACGGCGGGGACGGTGGGGCCGGCGGCGCGGGCGGTTCGGGCACCAGCGGTGTGGGGTTTGAGGGTGGCCGTGGCGGGGCCGGCGGGGCCTACGGCGACGGCGGGGCCGGCGGAGCCGGCGGCGACGGACGCAATGGGGTCGACGCCACCACCGCGGGCGCTTCCAGCACGCAGGGATTCGCCGGCGGCGGCGGTGGCGCGGGCGGCGCCGGCGGGGCCGGGGGCGCCCAAGCCGGCGCCGGTGGGGCCGGCGGCACCGGTGGTTTCGGCGGGTCCGGCGCGAACGGCGGGGCCGGGGATCACGGCACCGCCGCGAACCCCAACGGAGGCCGTGGCGGGGCCGGCGGGGATGGCGGGGCCGGCGGCACCGGTGGTTTCGGCGGGTCCGGCGCGAACGGCGGGGCCGGGGATCACGGCACCGCCGCGAACCCCAACGGTGGCCGTGGCGGGGACGGCGGATCCGGCGCGGCCGGTGGGGCCGGCGGCGACGGCGGTAACGGCGGGGCCGGCGGACAGGCACAAGCGGCCGGCTACGCCGACGGAACCCGCGGCGCCGGCGGCAACGGCGGGGTCGGTGGGGCCGGCGGGCTCGCCGGCGACGGAGGCCGCGGCGGAGACGGTGCGGTCGGGTTCGGTGGAGCCGGCGGCGACGGCGGCCACGGCGGTAACACCGGTGCCGGTGGAGCCGGCGGCGACGGCGGCCACGGCGGTAACACCGGTGCCGGTGGAGCCGGCGGCGACGGCGGCCACGGCGGTAACACCGGTGCCGGTGGGGCCGGCGGCACGGGCGGTGTCGGCTCCAGCACCGGACTCACCGGCCTGGGCGGGCACAGCCCCACCAGCGGCGGGGACGGCGGAAGCGGCGGAAACGGCGGGCGGGGTGCGGTCGATATCGCCGGCGGGGCCGGCGGGACCGGAGGTAACGGCGGGGCCTACGGCAACGGCGGCGACGGCGGCGACGGCGGTGACGGCGGTGACGGCGGTGACGGTGTCAACGGAACACGCGGGCTGACCGCGATCACCCCAGGGGGCTCGGGCACCGACGGCAGCGCCGGCAGCGCCGGCGGCGCCGGCGGGTACGGGGGCAACGGTGGGGCCCTGGCCGGCGACGGCGGCGACGGTGGTGACGGCGGCAACGGCGGCTACCCCGGGGTCGGCGGGGCCGGCGGTAAAGGCGGAATCGGCGAGACCATCGGACTCAGCGGCCTCGGCGGCTACAGCCCCATCAGCGGCAACGGCGGCGACGGCGGCGACGGCGGCAGCGGCAGCGCTGGCACCACCGCCCACCCGGCCGGCTTTGACGGCGGTGCCGGCGGGCACGGCGGCGATGGCGGCGCCTTCGGCAACGGCGGCAACGGCGGCCCCGGCAACAGCTCCACCGGCGGTAACAGCGGCAACGGCGGCGGTGGCGGCTTGGGCGGCTACGGCGCTACCGGCGGCACCGGGGGCAAGGGCGGCAACGGCGGCAGTGGTGGCATCGGCGGCAACGGCGGCAACGGCGGCTTCGGCGGCGGCGGCACCATCAGGGGCACCGGCGGCAACGGCGGCAACGGCGACAACGGCGACAACGGCAGCAACGGCAGCAACGGCAGCAACGGCGGCAACGGCAGCAACGGCGGCAACGGCGGCAAGGGCGGCAACGCCGGCAACGGCACCGTGGTCACCGGCTTGGGGGGCAACGGCGGCAACGGCGGCGATGGAGGGCACGGCAACGGGTCAAATATCGCTGGAGGCAACGGCGGCAGCGGCGGCGACGGTGGCAACGGGGGCAACGGGGGCGACGGGGGCGACGGGGGCGACGGCGCGATCAGAGGTGATGGCGGCGCCGGGGGCAACGGCGGCAACGGCGTCGGGACCCTTAACACTGTCAACCCCAACGGCGGCAACGGCGGCAAGGGCGGCGAGGGCGGCGAGGGCGGCGAGGGCGGCAACGGTGTGATCGCCGGCGCTGGGGGTGACGGGGGCACCGGCGGCGCAGGTGGCGGTTTCCAAGCCACCGGCGGCAGCGGCGGCGCTGGCGGCTCTGGTACCACCGGAGGCACCGGGGGTCGCGGCGGCGCCGGCGGCGCAGCTGACGGTTTCCAAGCCACCGGCGGCGCCGGCGGCACCGGCGGCGGCGGTGGTAACGGCACCTCCACTGGTGGCGTTGGGGGTAACGGCGGCAAAGGCGGGGGCGCCACCGATCTCGAAAGCGTTGCCGGCAGCGGGGGGCAACGGCGGTAACGGCGGTATCGGTGCCACGGGAGGCAATGCTGGTCGCGGCGGAGACGGCGGTTCCAGCACCGGCTTCGGCGGTGGTGGCGGTATGGGGGGCACCGGCGGCCTTGGCAACGCCGGATACGGCGGATACGGCGGCGACGGCGGTAAGGGCGGTGACACTGGCGGTGGCGTCGGCCGCAGCGGAGGCACCGGCGGCAAGGGCGGCGCCAGCACCTTGAACGGCCAACAGGTTGCGGGCGGCAGCGGCGGCTCCAGTAAGGCGCCAGTAGGCAATAGAGGCAGCTCCGGCGGCACGGGCGGCCACCCTGGCGGCCTCTGACCCGCTTCCAGGGGTCCTAAGCTGGCTGCTATGCGAATCGCGCTGGCACAGATTCTCAGTGGCACTGACCCAACAGCAAATCTTGAGCTGGTGCGTGACTATGCCGAGCGGGCGGCGGATGCCGGCGCCAGGCTGGTGGTGTTCCCCGAAGCGACCATGTGCCGGTTCGGCGTCCCGTTGGGACCCGTCGCACAGCCCCTGGACGGCCCCTGGGCCAACGGAGTGCGCCGGATCGCCGCCCAGACCGGAATAACGGTGGTGGCGGGGATGTTTACCCCCGCCGATGCCGGACGGGTATCAAACACACTGTTCGCAGCGGGTCCGGGCGCACCGAATCAGCCAGATGACCACTACCACAAGATCCACCTCTACGACGCCTTCGGCTTTGCCGAGTCGCGTACCGTCGCGCCGGGACACGAGCCGGTAGTGGTCACGGTCGACGACGTCCAGGTCGGTTTGACAGTTTGCTACGACATCCGCTTTCCGGCCCTCTACACCGAGCTGGCTCGGCGCGGCGCCGAACTGATCGTGGTCAGCGCCTCCTGGGGCTCAGGCCCTGGCAAACTTGACCAGTGGACGCTACTGGCCCGCGCCAGGGCCCTGGATTCGGCCAGTTATGTGGCCGCGGCGGGTCAGGCCGACCCGGGAGACACCGCGTCGGATCCGGGCGGAGGTTCCGGTGCACCGCGAGGGGTGGGCGGCAGCCTGGTCGCCTCCCCGCTGGGTGAAGTGGTGGCGTCAGCGGGGTCGGACCCGCAACTCGTTGTCGCCGACATCGACCTCGCCAAGGTAGGTGCGGCACGCGACAACATAGGAATGCTGCGCAACCAATCGCGCTTCACTCAGACTGATAAGGCACAATCGCGTAGGTGACGAACCCGCAAGGCCCACCCAACGAGGGCCCGTCGACTTGGTCGCGTCCCAGCAATCAAGGCCCCCTTGGCCGGGCCCCGTCCCCGGTTGACCCGTCTGGTGGGCCGTTCCGTTCGGGCGAGCCCGCCAACCCCCAGCAAGAGCCGCCGACGATGGCCGGCATCGGCCCGCAGCAGACGGAGCCCATCGCCGCCAGCAACGCCGATTCGCGGCGGCCGGAATCCACTTCTCCGCCCGCCTCGAGCGCCAGTAAGACGACGTCGGTTGCCACGCCAGAGGAAGAGCCGCTGGCGGGAACGCGCAAACGACGCTCACGCCGGGACCCACTATCCATCTTTTTGATTCTGATCATCGTGTTCTCGCTGGTCCTCGCCGGCGTGATCGCCAGCGAGCTCTACGCTCGCCATGTCGCCAACGGCAAGGTTGCCGCCGCGGTGGCATGTGAGGTCAAAGACAAGGCCACCGCGTCGTTCGGCGTGGCGCCCCTGTTGTTGTGGCAGTTGGCAACCCGCCACTTCACCAACATCACGGTCGAGACGGCGGGCAACCAGGTGCGTGACGCCAAGGGCATGAAGCTTCGAATCAGCATTCAAGATGTCCATCTCAAGAGCACGCCGAACTCCGCGGGCACACTTGGAGCACTGGATGCCACCATTTCCTGGACATCGGATGGCATCAAGGAATCGGTGCAGAACGCGATCCCGATCCTCGGCGAGTTCGTCACCAACAGCGTGGTGACACACCCCGCCGACGGCACCATCGAACTCAAGGGCATGCTCAACGACATCATCGCCAGGCCAGTGGTGTCCGGCAAGGGGTTGGAGCTGCAGATCGTGAGCTTCAATACGCTGGGCTTCTCACTGCCGAAGGAAGCGGTGCAGTCGACACTGAACGACTTCACCGCAGACTTGACCAGGAACTATCCACTGGGGATCCACGCGGACAGCGTTCAAGTCACCACGACCGGTGTGGTCAGCCACTTCTCCACCCGCAACGCCACCATCCCGACCGGTAGCCAGAATCCCTGTTTCGCCAACCTCTGAGCGCGGTGTAACCGCAGATCAGTTCTGGCCGAGCCCCTCGAGGACCGCTCGGGTGCCGGACAGGCCCAGCCTGGTTGCACCGGCACTGAGCATCGCGACCGCGTCGGTGGCGGTCCGGATGCCGCCGCTGGCCTTGACCCCGAGTCGTCCGCCGACGGCGCTGGCCATCACTTCGACGGCGCGCGTCGAGGCGCCGCCTGCGGGATGAAAGCCGGTAGACGTCTTGACGAAGTCCGCTCCGGCGTCCTCGGCGACCCGGCACACGCCGATCAGCGTGGACTCGTCGGCCAGACCCAATAGCGCCGCCGACTCAACGATCACCTTCAGCACCGCCCCGGAGGTCGCGCAACGCACCGCCTCGATGTCGGACCGCACCGCATCGAGGTGCCCGGCCAGCGCGGCACCGACATCGATGACCATGTCGACCTCAACGGCACCGCAGGCAACGGCAAGCGCCGCCTCATGCGCCTTGATCGCCGAGGCATGCTTGCCCGACGGGAAACCCGCCACCGTGGCTACCCGGACGCCGCCGGCCGAGACCGCGGCGGGCACCATCGACGGCGAAACGCAGACCGCGTAAACGCCGAGGTCGGCGGCTTCTGCCACCAGGGCCACCACATCGGCGGCAGTAGCCTCGGGCTTGAGCAGGGTGTGATCCACCAACGCCGCCACCTGGTCTCGGGTTGGTTGACCCGGCATCAAGACTGACCCCCGTCTGCAGACGACACAACCGCCCGTGAAAGTTCGGCCTCTTCAGGGCCGCCCGGATTGCAGCCTGAGGCAAACATCTCGGCGTCATCGACCACCGGGCGCCACGGCTCGAGATTCCAGCTGCTCTTGCCGGGTGCTGCGACCTCGGCGAAATCCCAGTGACAGACGAACTGTGCCCGCATGCCAGGGGTGTCGGCCTCCGGAGCCAACGCCAGTACCTCCGCCCACGCCTCCTCCGCGGCCGCGGCGGTCATGCCGAACTGGCTGGCGGCCGCGCGCCCGGCCGACGTCGGGAACACGCGCAGGCCCCGCAATGACCCCCACTGCGCCCATTCGGTGTGGTCCACGAACGGCGGCGAATGAACTGGCTGCGCGGCGCTGGCATCTCCGGCACCCGCATCGGCCGCAGCATCAGGCGCGCTCAGCATGGCGATAAGCACCGCGACTGGCGCGGCCAACAGGACTTTCATCCGGCTAGCGGGATTTGCCCTGAATCTCGAGCAGCTTGGGCCGCACGTCGACCAGATAGACCCCGGCCGCACACGCGGCTATCGCCATCCCGAGCACGCCGAAGACGAAGCCCAGGATGGAGGTCAGTGCCACAGCCGCGCCGAGAATCACCAACCACACCGGCTTGGTCAGCTTGTCAGCGGCGGTATAGGCATCAGGCCGCTGCATCGCTGCATGCACAAACGCGTACACGGCCGTTACCAGGACGGCGATCTGCAGGACCAACAGGACGGTACCTACGAGTTGGCTCACCCCTAAAGACTATGCGGGCATTGGCCAAAACGTCGACTCCGAGCCGCCTTACCGGCGACTCGCGGGCCAAAAACGCCGACTCCGAGCCGCCCGACTGGGCGACTCGGAGTCGAATCGTGAATGTTATCGGTCCGAGCCGAGCTCGGCCCGGATCACTTCTGGGTGACCTTCTTGGCCGGAGCCTTCTTGGCCGGAGCCTTCTTGGCAGGCGCCTTCTTGGCGGCCGGAGCCTTCTTGGCGGGAGCCTTCTTGGCGGGAGCCTCGAGTTCTTCCTTCTTCGGCAGCTCGATGCCGACCAGCTTGGCGGCGCGCTCACCGACGGCGCGGGTCTGCGTCGCGACGGTGCCCAGCGCCTCCTGGGTCAGCTCCACAGCCTGGTCCACGTAACCCTCGGCGCGAGCCGACACGTCCTCGAAGGCCGGCTGGCTACGCAACCGCTCCAGGGCGGCCTCGCCGCGCTGAACCAAGTCGTTGTACCGGCCGGTGGCGGCCTCCAGGTAACCCTCGGCAGCCTTGCGGAGCTCGTCGGAGGTGAAACGCTCACGCAGTTCGGTGAACTGCTCCGGCAGGTCCTCCTGCAGCTTGGTCAGGCGAGCGCGGCTCTCCTCGACCCGGCTACGGGTGTCGGTGCGGGTCTCTTCGGCGCGGTCACGCAGGTTGGCGATCAGGTCGTTGACGGTGGCCAGAGCCAGGTCGGCGGCACCGAGCGCGGCAAGCAGCGGCGCCCGCAGGTCCTCGATGTTCGTGTTTTCAGCCATGTTGTTTCCTTTCATGGATTGTTTGTCGTTATTGGCGCTATCGAGACTTGAAATGGAAGTTGGGGCATGCGTCGGCTCCTCTGGGGGAATAGTCAAGACCCACGGATTGCCGTAGCGCGCGGATTGCGGGGAACCTCCTGAGTCGTCGGATCGGTGGACGGTCCAGTTTCCAGTTGCCAATACAGGCCTGATTTTTCGCTGGTCAGAACCCGTTCCCGCGGTTCGCGATTGCCGGTCACACAAACCCGCAGACGCGTACTCGACGGCGCATTCGCAACGTCTATCCCTATTGAGTTACCCGACGGCCGGCGCTCTAGACGTCGCCAATCTCACATCTGGCGGCCGACCACTTAATCAATCGTCAATTTCAGATGGGCTCGAACACTCCTCACGGACGGCTTCGTTCTGCTGGGTAAACGACGCATAGATATCCAACAGAATTTGCTTTTGACGCTCGGTGATGGCCGTGTCGGTGATGATGACGTCACGCACCTGGCTGGTCTCGCTCGGTTCGAGAATCCCGGCACGCACATAAAGGACCTCGGCGGATACCCGCAGCGCCTTCGCAATCTGGGCCAAGACATCAGCGGACGGCTTGCGCAGCCCACGCTCGACTTGGCTCAGGTAAGGATTGCTGACACCGGAGCGCTCCGCAAGCTGCCGCATCGAGACGTGCGCATTCTCGCGTTGCGTCCTGATGAAGCTGCCAATATCGGAGGCCTTAGAGGACACCGCGGACACCTTGGCGCCCAGCTTTTCCTCCCCCGGCATCGGTGCACTCCCTCGCTAGTGGTAGTCGTTTACGCACCCAAGGGTACGGAGAGGTGCTTGCTTTTGCAAGCGCTTGTTAGCACCCTCAGAACAGCAAGTGCGCGATAGCGAAGATCACCAAACCGGCCAGCGCCCCCACAACCGTGCCGTTGATCCGAATAAACTGCAGGTCACGGCCGACGTGTAGTTCGATGCGCCGACTGGCTTCCTCGGCGTCCCAACGCTCGATCGTCTCGGTGATGATTGCCGTGATCTCGACCCCATACTGCGAGACCAAGTGCTGCGCCGCCCGCACCATCCAGTCGTCCACCTTGTCGCGCAGCTCGCCGTCGTCGCGCAGTGATTCGCCGATTCGGACCACCGTTTCGGCGATCCGGCTGCGCAAGACGCTGGACGGGTCGTCAACGCCCTCGAGCACCAGCCGCTTGATGGTTTTCCATGCGGTCGCCGCGGCATTGGCGACCTCGTCGCGGGCCATCAACTGGTCTTTGATGGTGTCGGCGCGCGCAATGGTGCTCGGATCGTGCTGGAGATCGTCAGCGAACTCGAACAGGAAGCGGGTCGCCGAACGGCGCAGTTCGTGATCGGGGTTGCGCCGAACTTTGTCGGTGAAATCCATCAACTCGCGGTGGATGCGGTCGCCAACCATGTGGTCGACGAATCGCGGCGACCACGTTGGCGAGTCGCGCTCGACCACCCGCTGAATGATCACCCCCGCGTTCAGTGACCACTGAAAGGCACGGTCGGCCAGCAGCTGGATCAGGGCTTCCTGCCGGTTCTCGGCCAGGACGGTCTGCAGCACCCGCCCCACCGGCGGACCCCACTGCGGCTCGGCGATACGACGCACGATCATCCGGTCGATCACGTGCTGGACGTCATCGTCGCGCAGTAGCTCCATCAGCACCCGCAGCACCGTGGCGGCCTCGGCCGCCACCCGTTGGGCATGCCCGGAATCCGCGAGCCATTTCCCCAGCCGGCCGGGGACCTGCGCATCGCGCAACTTGGTTTCCACCACCGGGGCCGACAGGAAGTTCTCCCGGACGAACGTGCCCAGCCCCTCGCCCAGCTGGTCTTTCTTGCGTTTGATGATTGCGGTGTGCGGGATCGGGATCCCCAGTGGATGCTTGAACAGCGCCGTCACCGCGAACCAGTCGGCCAGCGCACCGACCATGCCGGCCTCCGCGGCGGCACCGAGGTAACCGACCCACAGCGGCGCCCCACCTTGAGCCTGCACCCACCGACATGCCAGGAACACGATGGTGGCGCCGACGAGGAACCCCAGCGCCACCAGTTTCATCCGACGCAGGCCCACCCGCCGGGCCGCATCTTCCTGCGGATCGGCGCCGGCGAACGACTCAGCAAAAGACATCCGGTGTATCGATGCCGGCGGCGAACTCGAAGGCTCGGCTCTGTGTGCCACCACACCATCATCCGCTATAACTGCCACGGGTTAGTGTGACTGCACTGTTGTGGGGCCTCGCGCACGCACCGCCGATGCGCCATATGTAACTGCACAAGCCGTAGTATCAAGGGCGTCTAGTAAGTGGAAACCAGCAGAAAGTGGTAGAGCGTATCCCGGCTATGACGGGGAAAACAGATGGTCGCAAGCGGCGCTGGCACCAACACAAGGTGGAGCGGCGCAACGAGCTTGTCGACGGCACGATCGTCGCGATCCGCCGACACGGCCGCTTCCTGAGCATGGATGAGATCGCGGCCGAGATCGGGGTCTCCAAGACGGTCCTCTACCGCTACTTCGTCGACAAGAACGATCTGACGACCGCGGTGATAATGCGCTTTGCGCAAACCACCTTGATCCCCAACATGGCGGCAGCGCTGTCCTCCAACCTGGACGGCTTCGACCTGGCTCGCGAGATCATCCGGGTCTATGTCGAAACCGTCGCCGCCGAACCGGAACCGTATCGGTTCGTGATGGCCAACAGCTCGGCCAGCAAGAGCAAAGTCATCGCCGACTCGGAGCGCATCATCGCCCGCATGCTCGCGGTGATGCTGCGCCGGCGCATGGCCGAGGCCGGGATGGACACCGGCGGCGTGGAACCGTGGGCATACCTGATCGTCGGCGGTGTGCAGCTGGCTACCCACTCCTGGATGTCGGACCCGCGGACGACCAGCGACGAACTCATCGACTACCTGACAATGCTGAGCTGGAGCGCACTGTGCGGCATCGTGGAGGCCGGCGGCTCTCTGGAGAAGTTCCGTGACCAGCCGCACCCGTCGCCGATCGTGCCCCCACGGGTGGACGACTAGGCAACTGCCTAGCCTCCTACCAGGCATCCGCGATATCCGCCGGATACCGGCGTGGGTTCTGTACCGCTGTAAAGCAGCTACCATTCATGGGGGCAACCGGGGGGCACGCCAGCGTGCGCTGAGCTAAGCCCTGTGGAACAGAAAGGCTCCATCACTATGTCCGTCCAGCTCACGCCGCATTTTGGCAATGTGCAAGCCCATTACGATTTGTCTGACGATTTCTTCCGGCTATTTCTCGACCCGAGCCAGACCTATAGCTGCGCATATTTCGAGCGTGACGACATGACCCTCGAGCAGGCGCAGATCGCCAAGATCGATCTGGCGCTGGGCAAACTGAACCTCGAGCCCGGGATGACTTTGCTGGACATCGGCTGCGGCTGGGGCGCCACGATGCGGCGTGCCATTGAGAAGTACGACGTCAATGTTGTCGGCCTGACGTTGTCGGAGAACCAGGCCGCCCACGTTCAGCAGATGTTCGACCAGATCGACACCTCCCGCAGCCGTCGGGTGCTGCTGGAAGGGTGGGAGAAGTTCGACGAGCCCGTCGACCGCATCGTCTCGATCGGCGCCTTCGAACACTTCGGCCGCCTGCGCTACGCGCACTTTTTCAAGATGGCCTACCAAGCGCTGCCGGCCGACGGAATCATGTTGCTGCACACCATCGCCCGCCCCACCTTCAAGGAGGCCCGGGCGAAGGGGCTGACGCTGACCCACGAAATCGTGCACTTCTCACAATTCATCCTCGCCGAGATCTTCCCCGGCGGCTGGCTGCCAACAATCCCGACGGTCGAAGAACACGCGACCGCGGCGGGCTTCAAGGTGACTCGGGTGCAGTCGCTGCAACTGCACTACGCACGGACGCTGGAAATCTGGGCCGCCGCGCTGGAAGCCAAGAAGGAAGAGGCCATCGCCATCCAGTCGCAGAAGGTCTACGACCGCTACATGAAGTACCTCACGGGTTGCGCGAAGCTGTTCCGCCAGGGCTACACCGACATCGATCAGTTCACTTTGGAGAAGTAGCCACACCGGCTAGCCGCCCGGTCGCGTTCCGCGGGACGCGATCGGCGGCTTGGCGTTGGCGTTGTCGGGAACGGGCCGTGCGCCGGCCGCATGAGCGCTTGCGAGTGTCTTGGTGTATCGCGCCGCGGCCCCGCCGCCCCAGCTTGACCCGTCTGACACCCCCCAATTGACGCAGAAACGCCCGACGGAATCATCCGCCGGGCGTACCGCGTACTTCCAGGTCTGGGTGACCTACTTGACCAAGGTGAACTGCCCCACGTTGCTGATGCCCTTGCGGAAGAAGTTCTCGCATCCCGTCAGGTAGTGCATGTACTTGTCGTAGATCTCCTGGGACTGCATGGCGATGGCCTCTTCCTTCCTGGCCTCCAGATTCACCGCCCAGATGTTGAGCGTCCGCGCGTAATGCTGCTGCAGCAATTGCGCTCTTTCAACGGAAAATCCGGCCGCCTGCGCAAAATTGAAAATATCTTCCTGCGCCGGCAACTGTCCGCCGGGAAATATCTCTTGGCCGATGAATCGCATGAATCGGACGTCACTCATCGTCACCTTGACGCCCATCTCATGAAGCTGTTTCTGCGTATAGGTGAGAATCGTGTGCAGCAGCATCCGGCCGTCGTCGGGGAGAATGTCGTACGAGCGCTCGAAGAAGGCCGCGTAGCGCTCCATCTTGAACGCTTCGAAAGCGCCGATGGTGACGATGCGGTCGACCTTGTCCTCAAATTCTTCCCATCCCTGCAGCCGCACCTCAACGGTGCGCTCGGTGGGAATCTTGGCCATCTTGGCCTTGCTGTACTCGAATTGATTGCGACTCAGCGTGATACCGATGACGTTGACGTCATACTTCTCTACCGCCCGCTGCAGCGCGCCGCCCCAGCCGCAGCCGATGTCGAGCAAAGTCATCCCGGGCTCGAGGTTCAGCTTGCCCAGCGCCAAGTCAAACTTCGCGTTGGACGCCTCCTCCAGCGTCATGTCGTCCCGCTCGAAGTACGCACAGGTGTACGCCATCGTCGGGTCTAGAAATAGCGCGAAGAACTCATCCGAAACGTCGTAGATTGATTGCGATTCTTCGTAAAACGGCCTCAGCTCGGTCATTCCGGAAAACTACCTCTCATCTGTCGATCCGGGGCAAATACTACCCGATGTTCAAAACGCCTGTCACACGACTGCAACGACGCCACCTCGGGGCTGTGACCTTCACGTGAGCCGCATGTGAGGCAGCTGGAAATTTCAGTAGGTATAAAAACCTTGGCCCGACTTCTTACCCAACTGACCCGCCTCTACCATGCGTAACAACAGTGGCGGCGGACCATAATGCGGTTCCTTGAATTCCTCAAACATCTTGTCGGCAATCAACTTCAGGGTATCCAAGCCGACAAGATCGGAAAGCCGCAGCGGGCCCATTGGATGAGACAGCCCGGCAACAACCGCTTTGTCGACGTCTTCGACGGTAGCGAATCCGGCCTCCACCATGCGGATCGCCGACAGCAGATACGGCACCAGGAGTGCGTTCACCACAAAGCCGGAGCGATCCGAACAGCGCACCACCTGTTTCCCGAGCACCGCGCTAGCAAACTCCTCGGTGCGAGCCACGGCGGCTTCGTCGGTGACCAGCGTGCTGACCAACTCGACCAGCGGAAGCACCGGTACCGGATTAAAGAAGTGCAGCCCCAGCACTCGCCGCGGATTCTTGGTGGCCGCGGCAACCTTCATGATCGGGATGCTCGACGTGTTCGACGCCAGCACCGCGTCAGGATCGGTGACCACGCGGTCGAGGTCGGCAAAGACCTTCGTCTTGACGGCCTCGTCCTCGATGATGGCCTCGATCACCAGCTGCCGGTCGGCCAGGTCATTCAGGTCGGTGGTGAACGTCAGCCGGCTCAGGGCGCGGTCACGCTCACGCTCGGTGACCTTGCCTGAGCTGACGCCACGCTCCAGCGACTTGACGATGCGGTTGCGGCCCGCGGTGATCAACGCCTCGGTGGTCTCGAACACCGTGACTTCGACGCCGGCACGCACCGAGACCTCCGCAATGCCGGATCCCATCTGTCCGGCACCGACAACCCCTACTCGCTGGATTGCTGCATCGCTGCCCATCTATTTTCTCTCCCGCGAATCGATTTTGTGACGCATTGCAATAGGCCCCGCCCAGGTTGGCTGGGCGGGGCCTACGCTGTCAACTTCCCTGGCGAGCAGACACAAACTCACATCAACTGCGCTGCAGAAGTGCGAGTCTGCGTCTGCTCGGCAATCAGTCAGCTCAGTGGAACTGGCCCTCTTCGGTCGAACCGGCAAGCGCGGTGGTCGACGAGGTCGGGTCCACCGTGGTGGCGATGCGGTCGAAGTAACCGGCACCCACCTCACGCTGGTGCTTGGTTGCGGTGTAGCCGCGCTCCTCGGCGGCGAACTCCCGCTCCTGCAGCTCGACGTAGGCCGACATCTGGTTGCGGGCGTAGCCGTAGGCCAGATCGAACATCGAGTAGTTCAGGGCGTGGAAGCCGGCCAGGGTGATGAACTGGAACTTGAAGCCCATCGCACCCAGCTCCTTCTGGAACTTGGCGATGGTCTCGTCGTCGAGGTGCTTCTTCCAGTTGAAGGACGGCGAGCAGTTGTAGGCGAGCATCTGGTCGGGGAACTCCGCCTTGACGCCCTCGGCGAACTGCTTGGCCAGCTTCAGGTCCGGGGTGCCGGTCTCCATCCAGATCAGGTCGGAGAAGGGCGCGTAGGCCTTGGCGCGGGCGATGCAGGGCTCCAGACCGTTCTTGATCCGGTAGAAGCCTTCCTTGGTGCGCTCGCCGGTGATGAACGGGCGGTCCCGCTCGTCAACGTCGGAGGTGATCAGGGTGGCCGCTTCGGCGTCAGTCCGGGCGATGACCACGGTCGGGACATCGGCAACGTCGGCTGCCAAACGGGCCGAGGTCAGGGTCCGGATGTGCTGCTGGGTGGGGATCAGCACCTTGCCGCCCAGGTGGCCACACTTCTTCTCCGAGGCCAGCTGGTCCTCCCAGTGCGAACCGGCGACACCGGCGGCGATCATGGCCTTCTGCAGCTCGTAGACGTTGAGCGCACCACCGAAGCCGGCCTCACCGTCGGCGACGATCGGCACCAGCCAGTTGTCGACCGAGCGGTCGTTCTCGACCTTGGCGATCTCGTCAGCGCGCAGCAGCGCGTTGTTGATACGACGGACGACCTGCGGCACCGAGTTGGCGGGGTACAGGCTCTGGTCCGGGTAGGTGTGGCCGGAAAGGTTGGCGTCACCGGCGACCTGCCAACCCGACAGGTAGATGGCCTTCAGGCCGGCACGCACCTGCTGGACGGCCATGTTACCGGTCAGCGCGCCCAGCGCGTTGACGAAGTCCATGTCGTGCAGCTGCTCCCAGAGCACCTCGGAGCCGCGACGGGCCAGGGTGTGCTCCTCGACGACGTGGCCCTGCAGGGCGACGACGTCTTGCGGGGTGTAGGTGCGGGTGATGCCCTTCCACCGGGGGTTGTGGTCCCAGTCGTGCTGGATCTGCTCAGCGCTCTTCGGGGTGCCAACGACAGACATTGGACGGCTCCTTTTACGGTCACTAC
Source organism: Mycobacterium pseudoshottsii JCM 15466 (assembly GCF_003584745.1). Classification (NCBI taxonomy): domain Bacteria; kingdom Bacillati; phylum Actinomycetota; class Actinomycetes; order Mycobacteriales; family Mycobacteriaceae; genus Mycobacterium; species Mycobacterium pseudoshottsii. The sequence goes on along the minus strand of NZ_AP018410.1, from coordinate 1,005,736 downwards.
ATTGCTGAATTTCTGAGACCACCACCGCCGGGCGGCGGCCTAGAGAGCTTCTAGAAGACATCTAGAAAGTTCTCCGTGGGCTCAACTTCACTCGTGTGCTAACACGACCATGACATAGCCCATTCCCCCTGGTCCACCCATTTCACTTGCAAATTTCGGCTACGACTTCCGGCCATTTTGCAAAGCTTGCGAAGTCGGGTGATTACTGAACCGTTACAGAAGCTACCCGCCAGTAACTAAAATTCGCAGATCAAAGGGGATTTACCCGTACGCTTGTCCGGTTAAAGCGAGAAGAGTCCGGCGACGGCTTTCGTCTCGTCGCCAACCGCATATGTGAGAGTTGTAACAGTGCGGTCGGTCAGGCCCGGGCCGAACTTATCGGTGGAGCCGGCCGGGTGAACGTGCGAAATGATCTCGAGCTTGTCGCCCAGCGCGACCGGCGCCTCATGCTCGATGGTGACTCGCAGCGGCGCCTGCAGCAACTCGCTGTGGCAGGCCAGGTAGTCCTCGATCACGCTCCAGTACACGGAGTTGTTCATGTGATCGAACAGGTCGATGTCGGTGACCCGGACCGGGAACTCGTGTATCTCGGTTGCATCGTCGCGGCTACCGGGCTTGAGGTAGCCCTTCCAGCGAAGCCGCTCCACGGCGGTGGTCTTGTGCAGACTCGCCAGGAAGTCGTCGGCAATGCGCGCCGGCATCTCGGTTTCCTTATTAACGTGGATCCAGAACGCCTCCGACTCGATCAGCCCGCCTTTGCGGCCATCGATGCGAACACGCATCTCACACCACCGGTTGGAGGTTCCCGAACACCAACGCCGACACCGCAGCATGTCCTGGAATTCGATGGGGCGGATCAGGTCGACCATGGTGCGCCGAACGATCCAGAGTGGATGGGTTTCCTCGAAACCCATCTCCCGCAGCTGGTCTTGACCGATGTCCTGGATGTGCCGGCATGCCGCGTCCAACCGCAACCTTCCGGTGCGGTTGATATCGCCGACGCGCAGCGGCCACTCACGATCGAACACCGAAGGGTGACCGTCCGGCACCGGCATCATTTCTTTGTCCAGGCTCACGGCTTAACTCCCCGTTTCCTCCTAGCGTGAACCCCAGCTAATCCCTGGGAGTCTCGTTGCGAATCATGCCAACGACGCACCGGAAACACCAATCGACTACCTGTCCCCGTCGGCGTGCCAACTCTGCTAACCAGGCCTTCACATGACCCGACCTGTCTCACTAGGCTCGCTTGCGTGTCCAAGACGTTCGTCGGCTCGCGGGTCCGCCAGCTCCGTAACGAGCGGGGCTTCAGCCAGGCCGCGCTCGCCCAGCTACTGGAAATCTCGCCGAGCTACCTCAACCAGATCGAGCACGACGTTCGCCCACTGACGGTCGCGGTGCTGCTGCGCATTACTGAGGTATTCGGAGTCGACGCCACCTTCTTCTCCTCGCAAGACGACACTCGGCTGGTCGCCGAGCTACGCGAGGTGACGATGGACCGGGATCTGGACATCAGCGTCGACCCGACCGAAGTCGCCGAAATGGTCAGCGCGCATCCCAGCCTGGCCCGCGCGATGGTCAACCTGCACCGCCGCTACCGAATCACCACCGCACAGCTGGCCGCCGCTACCGAGGAGCGCTACTCCGACGGCAGCGGTACCGGGTCGATCACCATGCCCCACGAAGAGGTGCGCGACTACTTCTACCAACGCCAGAACTATCTGCACGAGCTCGACGCCGCGGCCGAGGATCTGACAATCCAGATGCGGTTGCACCATGGCGATCTGCGCAGCGAGCTGACGCGCCGCCTCACCGAGGTGCACGGCGTGCGAATCACCAGACGGATCGATCTGGGCGACACGGTGCTGCATCGCTTCGACCCCGCGACCAAGACGCTGGAAATCAGCAATCACCTCGCCTCGGGCCAGCAGGTGTTCAAGATGGCCGCCGAGCTCGCCTATCTCGAGTTCGGCGATCTGATCGACGCCATGGTGACCGACGGCAAGTTCACCAGTGATGAGTCACGCACGCTGGCGCGCCTCGGACTGGCCAACTACTTCGCCGCGGCCGCGGTACTGCCCTACCGCCAGTTTCATGACGTCGCCGAGAATTTCCGCTACGACGTCGAGCGGCTGTCGGCGTTCTACTCGGTGAGCTATGAAACCATCGCGCACCGGCTCTCGACGCTGCAGCGACCGTCGATGCGCGGCGTCCCGTTTTCGTTCATCCGGGTCGACCGTGCCGGCAACATGTCAAAACGGCAGTCCGCCACGGGTTTTCACTTCTCTTCCAGCGGCGGAACCTGCCCGCTGTGGAACGTCTATGAGACCTTCGCCAACCCGGGCAAAATCCTGGTGCAGATCGCGCAGATGCCCGATGGCCGTAACTACATGTGGGTGGCCCGGACCGTCGAGCGTCGCGCAGCCCGGTATGGTCAGCCGGGTAAAACGTTCGCGATCGGGTTGGGTTGCGAACTTCGCCACGCGCACCGGCTCGTCTACTCGGAAGGACTCGATTTGTCCGGCGATCCGAATATCGCGGCCACGCCGATCGGCGCCGGTTGCAGAGTCTGCGAACGCGACAACTGTCCCCAACGGGCATTCCCCGCCCTCGGGCGCGCACTCGATCTCGACGAGCATCGCAGCACCGTGTCCCCCTACCTGGTGAAGCAGCCATGACGGGGGACCAGGTCGCGCGCATCCCGTCGGGCGGCATCCGCCAGCTCGGGCCCGTCAACTGGGCGCTGGCCAAGCTGGCCACCCGTTCGGTCCGGGCGCCGGAAATGCACTTGTTCACCGCGCTGGGCTACCGGCAGTACCTGTTCTGGACTTGGGCGATCTACTCGGGGCGTCTGCTGCACGGACGGCTACCGAGGATCGATACCGAGTTGGTGATCCTGCGGGTAGCGCACCTGCGGTCCTGCGAGTACGAGCTGCAGCATCACCGCCGGATGGCGCGCGCCGCCGGGCTGGACGCCCAGGCGCAGGCCACGATCTTCGCGTGGCCTGACGCTCCGCAGGGAGACGGCCCCCGAAGGGTCCTCAGCTCCCGACAACAGGCGCTGCTCACTGCCACCGACGAACTGATCAAGAACCGATCGGTCACACCCGCCACCTGGGAGCAGCTCGAGATTCACCTCAACCGCCGCCGGTTGATCGAGTTCTGCCTGCTGGCAACCCAATACGATGCGTTGGCGGCGACAATCACCGCGCTTGGCGTACCGCTGGACAACCCCCGCTAGGCCGTCGCGCACAGCAGCAGCAGGCGCCACAAGATGGGACCCGCGTGCCCACGGGACTCGGTTACCGGTCTCATCTACGCCCTGGTAAATTTCAGCACCCCACGACAATTCTGACGCTGCGGCGCGAGGGAGACCCGTTCTCGCACTACGCCGTTGCCTGGTAGGCGTCGCTTGATCTTGCGTTGGTCGTGGAGATGTTCAGTGGCGGATCAAATTTCGGGAGGAATACTGTGACAGCATCCGTCTGGATGGCTTCGCCGCCGGAGGTACATTCGGCGTTGCTCAGCGCGGGACCGGGCCCCGGGCCCCTGCACGAGGCCGCGACGGCATGGACGGCACTTTGCGCCGAACACACCTCGGCGGCAGAAGAACTCACCACCTTGCTGGGCGGGGTACAGGCCGCAGCATGGCAGGGGACCAGCGCGCAGAGCTATGTCGACGCGCACGCGCCGTACTTGGCGTGGCTGACCACCACCAGCGCCGACTACGCGGCGACGGCGGCCGAGCACGAGGTGGCGGCCGGGGCCTACACCAGTGCGCTGGCTGCGATGCCGACACTGGCGGAGCTGACCGCCAACCACACCACCCACACGGCGCTGGTCGCGACCAATTTCTTTGGGCTCAACACCATCCCCATCACGCTCAACGAAGCCGACTACGCGCGGATGTGGGTCCAAGCGGCCACCACCATGAGTGCCTATCAAGTCGTCTCGGGCACGACGCTGGCCTCGATGCCCCACACCACACCAGCCCCGCCCATACTCAACACCCAGATCGGCACAGCCACCAACGTCGCGCCCCCCTACTGGCACAACCGTTGGATATTATCGAAATCATTCTTGCGATATTGATCAACCTCATTGCGATAACATTCTTCTTGGTTTTCGCAATCAACGCGTGCACAATAATTTTTGCAATTTTACTCATCCCGATTCTTATTGCCCTCGCGTTTTCTGTGGTCGTCTTCGCGTTTTACATCGCTATCGCGATAATTATCGTGACGCCTCCGCTTTTGGCGGCCCTGTTGCCAGTTGCGCTCGTCAGCTCGCTGATCGGAATACCGATTGCGCTTGCGACGACGTTGCCGATCGCCTTGCCGGTCGGCATCGGCCAGTACCTTGCTGACCAGACATGTTTGGAGACGAAGTCCGTCGACCAACGCCAAGAAACCGCAGGTACCGAGCTTGCGGCAGCGGAAGATAATTGGCAGCTAGGTGGCATGCCCGACGCCGGGCTGGCGTCAATTACAATGCCTGCCCCGACCATCGGCAAGGTTCCGGAAGTGGCTTCCGGGCAAAATGCAATGGGATTTGCCGGTACCGCTGTCAATCGACCCGTTCAATCGCCCGCGGGGCTGACGATTCTGGGCAATGGCGAGTCCGGCCATGGTTCACGAGTGCCGATGTTGCCGGCCGCCTGGGAACACGGCTTGACCGAAGCGACCAGCGGTAGGGCATTACCCACATAAATAATCTGGATTCCGACGCCCCGGACCGGTAGTTCAACCCCATCGCGGCGAGGATAGCTACCGGTCCAGTGGGTGCGGATCGGCTCGCGGGACTCCGGGCTGGTCTACCTGGACGGTGATCAGCGGCCTCTGGGGCGGCACGAAGGCCGCAGCGGCGCCGCGGTGGCATGGCTCAATCCGCGCACACCGCAACCCACCGCGAAATCCTGTCCACGTGGATCGCCAAATCGGCTCGGCAACCCACTTCTGACCAGCACCAACAGCTGAAAGCCTCAGAAGTAGATGTCGGCCAGCACGGCCAGGGTCAGCACCACCGGCAGCACGGGCAGGCCGAACACGAATGCCGACCAGCCGTACCTGTTACGCCAGCGCATCAGCAAACCCACCAGCGCCGCACCAACCGCGAGCAGACCCGACAGCAGCAATATGACCAGGCTCCACTGACCTACCGTCGTGAGATCATCACCGATCGATATGGCCACCAGCCACAGGAGGTAGCCGGCGGTCACACCGCCGGCCCCGCCCAACACCGCTTCGGTGCGAATCATGCTCAGAAGTTGATCATGTGCCCGGCCAAGCCGTGGAAACACTCCTGTAGCGCCTCGGACATCGTCGGGTGAGTGTGCACGTTGCGCGCCAACTCTGTTGCCGTGAGGTCCCACTTCTGCGCCAAGGTCAGCTCCGGCAACAGCTCCGACACGTCGTGTCCGACCAGGTGCCCACCCAACAGCTCGCCGTGCTTGCCGTCGGCCACCAGTTTGACGAAGCCACTGGGGTCGCCCAGGCCATGGGCTTTTCCGTTGGCCGTGAATGGGAACTTGGCAACCTTGACGTCGTAGCCCTCATCACGCGCCTGCTGTTCGGTGAGCCCGAAGCTGGCTACCTGCGGCTGGCAGAACGTGGCGCGCGGCAGCATGCGGTAGTCGCCCAGGGACAGGGTCTCAGCGCCGGCGATGGTCTCGGCCGCCACGACCCCCATGGCCTCAGCCACGTGCGCCAGCATCAGCTGCCCGGTGACATCACCGATCGCATAGATGTGCCCGACGCTGGTCTGCATGTACTCGCCGATACCGATGGCCTTGCGGTCGGTCAACGCGACACCGGCCTTGTCCAGCCCGTAGCCCTCGACATTCGGGGCGAACCCAATGGCCTGCAATACCTTGTCGGCCTTGAGTTCCTCGGACTTACCGTCCTTGCTCACGACCACCGTGACCGCAGAGCCATCGTCGGAGATGGACTCGACCTTGGTTCCGGTCCGGATCTTGACGCCCAGCTTCTTGAATTGTCTCTCGATCTCCTTGGACACCTCGGCGTCCTCGTTGGGCAGTGCGCGCGGCAGGAACTCCACGATGGTGACGTCAACGCCGTAGTTCTTCAGCACGTAGCCGAACTCCATGCCAATGGCACCGGCTCCGGCGATGATGATCGACTTGGGCAATTCGCGGGTCAGGATCTGTTCTTCGTAGGTCACCACGTTGGTCGACAGCGAGGTGCCGGGCACCAGCCGGATACTACTGCCGGTGGCGATGATGGCGTTGTCGAACGTCACCTTCTCGGTACCGCCGTCATTGAGATCCACCGAGAGCGTGTTGGCGTCGGTGAATTTCCCGTAGCCGTGGATCTCGGTGATCTTGTTCTTCTTCATCAGGAAGTGCACACCGGCCACGCGGCCCTCGGCCACTTTCCGGCTGCGGTCGAACGCCACACCATAATCGAAGGTGGCCTCGCCGCTGATGCCAAAAGCCTTGGCGTCCTTGGTGAAGATGTGCGCAAGTTCGGCGTTGCGCAGCAGCGCCTTGGACGGGATGCAGCCAACGTTGAGGCAGACTCCGCCCCAGTACTTCGGTTCGACGATTGCGGTGTTCAGGCCAAGTTGTGCGGCACGGATGGCCGCCACGTATCCGCCTGGACCGGCTCCGAGGACGACGACGTCATAGTGGGTCACGGCACCCACCATAACGGCCGGGTACGGCGTTGGACCGACCTACCGGGTCAACACCGCGGCCCGGTCGGCACGCCCGTACCGCAGCGGCATCGGGTGAGGCGGGTGCGGGCCGGTGACACCGGCCCCATCACCCAATCAGCTGCCCGGCATTGCGCGCGTCCGGAGTGAAGTTAGATCCCGCGAAGCGAATGATTTCTAATAATCGAAACTAATTCTAATTTGCACATTCACAAGGTCGGATCGTGCGGAAACGTATATCGATGTGGACAATTCCACTTAAGCTCAACCACGCCATTACCCGCACCGAAAATTTTAGTCTCGCTAACATACACGCGTCGGGCCGCCTGCTGGTTTCCAGGATTCGGCAACCGCCGCCGATGAACTGCGCCTCGATCCAGAAATATTCCGCAGCCTCCACCCCAGGCCGAGCGACCCAAGGAATCAGAATGCCAGTGTCAACATGGAAATTGCGAAGCTACTACGAGCCCATGGAGCTGCTGGAGCGCATCGAGGACATTACCGACGAATACCCGTATTTTCAAAGCCTGTCACACGGCAACATCGCAAAATATGAGGGAAGCAACGGACCGGTCCTCAACTTTGCCTGCTATGACTATTTAGGACTGAGTGCGGATCCCCGCGTTAAAGAGGGCGCTACCGCGGCGGCGCAAAGATACGGCTGCTCCGCGGGCGCTTCCCGACTTGTCGCCGGCGAGTTCGACATTCACAGCGCCCTGGAAAATGCCCTGGCCGAATTGCTGGGACAGGAGAAAGCGCTCGCCTTCGTCAGCGGATACAACACGAACGTCTCCACCCTCGGCTTCCTGCTCTCCGAGGAAGACGTGATCATCTGCGACCACTGGGTCCACAACAGCATCGCCGTCGGCGTGAAGCTGGCACGGGCCAGGTCGCTGCACTTCCCGCACAACGATGTCGGCGCCCTCGCATCCCTACTCGAGCAGCACAAGGACCATCCCGGACGAGTGGCGGTGTGCATCGAGGGCCTTTACAGCATGGACGGCGACCTGCCACCGCTCGCCGACATCGCGGAGCTGAAGGAGAAGTACGGGTTTCTGCTGTTCGTTGACGAGGCACACGCCATCGGCACGGTCGGAAAGACCGGCCGCGGCATCACCGAACACTTCGGGCTGCCACCCCAAGTAGTCGATATTCAGATGGGCACGCTGAGCAAGACTTTCGGCAGCTGCGGAGGATACATCGCCGGGTCGGCCGACTTAATTATGTATCTAAAATACAATTGCCCTGGATTCGTGTTTAGCACCGGGCTACCCGGCCCGCTCGCCGCGGCCGCACTGCGCGCGGTAGAGCTACTCAGAGATCGACCGGAATTAGTTTCGGAGCTACAGATGAAAAGCGAATCTTTTCGGCGCGCATTAGGACAGGACACGCCCAACCAGACCACCCCCATTGTTCCCGTGATCGCCGATTTCAACCGCGTCTATGCATTTTATGACGAACTCATGCGCAATGGCATACGAGTATTTCCGATCACGTATCCCGCGGTATCCAAGGATGCGACCCGCCTTCGGTTCTTCATCAATGTGAACCATTCGGTGTCCGATTTGGTTGCGACCGCCGGGCTGGTCCGGGAAACGATAAACAGACCATGACCGATAAGCCCCCGATATTCCGGAAGGCGCAGGCGCGGCGCTTCAGCAGCCCGTGGCCTAATAGGGAATGACGCCGGCCAGGCAGCGGCTCGCATGCTCGCAGAAGTAGGAGCCATACAGCGGCGCCGCGGCCGCGACCGAGGCAAACGGTGCCGACATCAACGCGAGCGACAACGCCGTGATCAGCGGCCTGCCCTGAACCATTGACAGCAGCAAGCTGGCCACCGCGCACAGCACCAGGTAGACCAGCACCACGAAGACTGGCAGCGTCTTGTCGATGGTGTGAAACCACCAGTAGAACAGGCTGAGCCCGACCTGGGCCGCGCCGAACCACACGCCCAGCACGACCAGCACGAACTTCCACCACTTCAGGTAGACGTACCGACTCGGCACGGTAACCGATGGCGCCGGGGTAGCGGTGCCCTCGGCCGGCGAATCCCCATCCAGAGAATCCCCATCCAGAGTTGTCAGCGGCGCCGACACCTCGGACAGGTCCACCAGCTCGACCGATGACTTCTTCGACTCCGTCACCACCGCGGCCAAACCGGCAAACGGCTTGGAGTCCGTATCGAAATCCGGCACGAACGGCACCGAGCGTTCACCGGTATCGAACTCCGGCACGAACGGCTCGGTTCCCGGGTTCGAATCGAGATCGTCTTTAGCCATGAGAGGCCACCTGAATCGCAACGAGCACACCCAACCAACCCGGAGCCAACGCGAGGATGAACGCGCCCAACACCGTCACCCAGCGGCGCCCCGAGAACAAGATCACCAACATGCCAATCACACTGGGAATCCCAACCACCAGCGCAATAACCAGGTCCGGCCGGACCCGGGTGTGAACCAGAATGCTGGATCCCACCCCGGCCAATTGCCCGACCGCGCCACCGACCAGCATGGCGCTTGTCAGCAGCCACGCACGTGGAAGGGGTATCACGCCTTACGACCTTACTGCGGCTAGGGCCGACTGGCCGGGCACGCACCCGGCGCGTTGTCGGCCACCACCTCACCTGGCACCGCCGGACGCTCACCACGCTCATAGGCGGCACCGGTTATCACCGGCGTCTCTTCCAGCAGCGCCTGCTCCTCGCCGGTGAAGACTCGGCCGCGGCTGAGGAACCGCATACCCTCCGGCGCTTCCAGGCTGAACCCGCCGCCACGGCCCGGCACCACATCGATGACCAGTTGGGTGTGCTTCCACGCCTGATATTGCGGACCGGAGATCCACACCGCGACGCCTTCTGCCCCGGTCTGCTTGCCGATATCAAGCGTCCCGAGCAATACGTCGCGATCACCGACGAGGAAGTCGCCGCGCGGGTAACACATCGGCGAGGACCCGTCGCAGCAGCCGCCCGACTGATGGAACATCACCGGACCGTGCCGGTCCTGCAATCGGGCGAGCAATTCAGCGGCGCCCGCGGTGATCACCACCCCCGACGGTGCCGACGGCTCCGGCATCAGAACAACCCCAAAGCCTTATCCGAGTAGGACACCAACAGGTTCTTGGTCTGCTGATAGTGGCCCAGCATCATCTGATGGCCTTCCCGGCCAATGCCGGACTGCTTGTAGCCACCGAACGCCGAGTGCGCCGGGTAGACGTGATAGCAGTTGACCCACACCCGGCCCGCCTGGATGTCCCGGCCGGCCCGGTAGGCCGTGTTGCCGTCGCGGCTCCACACCCCCGCCCCCAACCCGTAGAGGGTGTCGTTGGCGATACCCATCGCGTCGTCGTAGTCGGTGAACGGCGTGACCGCCACCACCGGACCGAATATCTCCTCCTGGAAGATCCGCATCTTGTTGGTGCCGCTGAAGATCGTCGGCTGCATGTAAAAGCCGCCGGACAGGTCACCGCCGAGTTCGGCGCGCTCGCCGCCGGTAATGACCTTGGCGCCCTCTTCCTTGCCGATTTCGATGTAGGACAACACCTTTTCCAGCTGGTCGTTGGAGGCCTGTGACCCCAGCATCGTCTCGATGTTCAAGGGATCGCCCTGCCGAACCGCCTTGGTCCGGATCGCCGCCAGCTCCAGGAACTCGTCGTAGATGTCGGCCTGGATCAGGCTGCGCGACGGACAGGTACACACCTCGCCCTGGTTGAGGGCGAACATCGTGAAACCCTCCAGCGCCTTGTCCTGGAAGTCGTCGGGCTTGGCCATCACATCAGAAAAGAAGATGTTGGGGCTCTTGCCGCCGAGTTCCAGGGTTACCGGGATCAGGTTTTGTGAGGCGTACTGCATGATCAGGCGCCCGGTGGTGGTCTCTCCGGTGAACGCGACCTTGGCAATTCGGTTGCTGGACGCCAGCGGCTTGCCCGCTTCGGCGCCGAAACCATTGACGACGTTGACCACCCCGGGCGGCAATAGGTCGCCGATCAGCGACATCAGGTACAGCACCGACGCGGGCGTCTGCTCCGCGGGTTTGAGCACCACCGCGTTACCGGCCGCCAGCGCCGGCGCCAGCTTCCAAGCACCCATCAGGATCGGGAAGTTCCACGGAATGATCTGCCCCACCACCCCGAGCGGCTCGTGAAAGTGGTAGGCGACCGTGTCCTGATCGATCTGCGACAGCGAACCTTCCTGGGCCCGGATCGCCGCTGCGAAGTAGCGGAAGTGATCCGCCGCCAGCGGGATGTCAGCGGCTATTGCCTCTCGGACCGGTTTGCCGTTGTCCCAGACTTCGGCCACCGCCAGCGCGGCCCTGTTTTCATCGATCCGGTCGGCGATCTTGTTCAGGATCGCGGCTCGCTCGGCCGGGGCCATCTTGCCCCAGGCCGGGGCCGCCGCATGTGCGGCGTCGAGCGCCATCTCGACATCGGCCTCATCAGAGCGCGGTATCTCGCAAAATGGCTGGCCGGTCACCGGGGTCAGGTCTTCGAAGTAACGGCCCCGCGCCGGGGCAACCCACTCACCCCCGATGAAATTTCCGTACCGGGACTCAAACGACATCAGCGCCCCGGCCGAACCCGGACGTGCAAACATGGTCATCTGATCGGCTCCTCGTTAGTTCATGTAATACAGCTCACACTACCGCCGGGGCCACAATGGCTTCCATGGCTCCCAAGGCTCCTGAGGCTCCCCAAGCTCCCGACGCGGCAGACACCACAACCGATCCGTATCTGTGGCTCGAAGACGTCACCGGCGAAGAGGCACTGGATTGGGTTCGCGCACGCAACGAACCGACCAAGGCGCAGTTCTGCGGCGGTGAGTCCGAGGACGAATTCGAGCGGATGCGCACCGAGGCACTCGAGGTGCTCGACACCGACGCCCGGATCCCATACGCGCGTCGGCGCGGGGACTACCTCTACGACTTCTGGCGCGACGCGAACAACCCCCGCGGGCTGTGGCGGCGAACCACGCTGGAGAGCTACCGCACCGACGCACCGGAGTGGGACGTGCTCATCGACGTGGACGAACTAGGGCGCACGGACAACAAGAAATGGGTGTGGGCCGGCGCCGACGTGATCGAACCCGAGTTCACCCGCGCACTGATCAGCCTGTCCCCCGGTGGTTCGGATGCCGTCATCGTGCGCGAATTCGACATGGTGACGCGCGAATTCGTCGCCGACGGATTCGAGCTGCCCGAGGCCAAGTCGCAAGTCGGCTGGGACGATCCGGACACCATCCTGGTGGGTACCGACTTCGGTCCCGACTCGATGACCGAGTCCGGATACCCACGCATCGTGAAGCGGTGGCGGCGAGGCACACCACTGAGCGACGCGGAAATGATTTTCCAGGGCGCACACACCGATGTCAGCGCGGGCGGTTCCACCGATCGCACACCCGGTTTTGAACGCACTTTCGTATCGCGGTCCCTGGACTTCTGGAACAGACAGCGCTACGAATTGCGGGGGACAGAACTGATCCCCCTCGACGTGCCCACCGATGCCAGCAGCATGTCGGTTCACCGCGAGTGGCTGCTGATCGAGCTACGCACCGACTGGTCCCCCAAAGCCGGCGCGGACGACGCCGCTAAGACCTACCGCGCCGGCTCGCTGCTTGCCGCGAACTACGATGATTTCCTCAGCGGCACAAGCGATTTGCACGTCGTTTTCGAGCCCGACGAACACACCTGCCTGTACCACTACGCCTGGGTTCGGGACCGACTGTTGATGGTTTCACTCGCCGATGTGGCCAGCCAAGTCGAAATCGTCACGCCGGGAAGTTGGCGCCGCGAACCCATCGCCGGCATCCCCGCATCGACCAACACCGTGATCGTCGCCGCCGACGACACCGGCGACGAGTTCTTCCTGGACTCCAGCGGCTTCGATGCACCGTCGCGGCTGCTGCGCGGCACCGCCGGTTCCGCGACGACGCAGCTGGAGCAGATCAAGTCCGCACCCACCTTCTTCGACGCCCAAAACATCTCGGTATCACAGCATTTCGCGACATCCGAAGACGGAACGTCGATCCCGTACTTCCTGGTGCGCCCCACCGGCTCCGATGGACCCGGCCCGACTTTGCTCTACGGCTACGGGGGCTTCGAGACATCCAATACCCCGGGCTACAGCGGCGTGATGGGCCGGCTATGGCTGGCCCGCGGCGGCACCTACGTCCTGCCCAATATCCGCGGCGGCGGTGAATACGGGCCCGGCTGGCATACCCAGGCGATGCGGGAGGGCCGGCACAAGGTGGCCGAAGACTTCGTAGCCGTAGCCGACGACCTCGTGCGGCGCGGCATCACCACGGTCGACCAGCTCGGCGCGCAGGGCGGCAGCAACGGCGGACTGCTGATGGGCATCATGGTGACCAAGTACCCGGAGAAGTTTGGCGCGCTGGTCTGCAACGTGCCGCTACTGGACATGAAGCGCTACCACTTGCTGTTGGCGGGCGCCTCGTGGGTCGCCGAATACGGCGACCCCGACAACCCCGACGACTGGGCGTTCATCTCCGAATACTCCCCCTACCAAAACATCTCAGCGGACCGGACCTATCCCCCGATCCTGATCACCACATCCACCCGAGACGACCGGGTGCATCCCGGCCACGCCCGCAAAATGACCGCCGCGCTGCAGGTCAGCGGGCACCAGGTCTGGTACTACGAGAACATCGAGGGCGGGCACGGGGGTGCGGCCGACAACGAGCAACTCGCGTTCAAATCGGCGCTGAGCTACTCGTTCCTGTGGCGAATGCTGGGCAGCCGGAAATAGTTTCCCGCTTGGCCACTGCGCCGGCACGGCGCCAGTTGACACGGCATGTCGATGCTTGACACTGGCGCCCTGCAGCGGCTTCGCTTCGGCTATGCCAACTCCTGAGTTCCAGACGCTGCTGTACTCGACAGCGGGCCCGGTGGCGACCATCACGCTCAATCGCCCGGAGCACCTCAACACGATCGTTCCGCCCATGCCCGATGAGATCGAGGCAGCCGTGGGGCTGGCCGAACGGGACCAGGGCATCAAAGTCATCGTGTTACGCGGTGCCGGCCGCGCCTTCTCGGGGGGTTACCAGGGCTCCGGCGTTGTTGATTAGCAGGCTTGTGAGCTGGGTTGATGATCTTTGGTGCCGCGCTATTGGGGCCGGAGTGTAGGCACGGGCTATCTGGAGAACGATCGAGTTGGTTACTGTTCGTCGTTGGTCTGGAGTTGCCCGTGCCTACCGTTTCAGTATTGCGTGTGTCGTCGGTTCCAGAGGTGTTCGACTGCTGGAGTCCTGGTGAGCGCAGCGAGTTCATCGGATCGGAGTTTCTCGATGTGTTGGCCTCGGTGCCAGACCTGAGGGGCCCACGCGGTCGGAGGTATTCGCTGGTGGCTTTGTTGGCGATCGCGGTTCTGGCCACTGCCGCGGGGATGCGCGGCTATGCTGGTTTTGCCACATGGGCGGCCACCGCTCCCGATGATGTGTTGGCCCAATTAGGGGTCCGGTTCCGGCGGCCCAGTGAGAAGACCTTCCGCGCTGTTTTGTCTCGGCTAGACCCCGCCGACCTCAACGCCAGGATGGGCAGTTACTTCACTGCACACGTGGCCAGCAGCGACCCCAGTGGATTGGTGCCGATCGCGTTGGACGGCAAGATGCTGCGTGGTGCTTTACGCGCCAAAGCGACAGCCACGCATCTCGTGTCGGTGTTCGCCCACCGTGCCCGATTGGTGCTCGGTCAACTCGCTGTCGCCGAGAAAAGCAATGAAATTCCCTGCGTACGTGCCCTGCTCACGCTGCTGCCGGGTAGCTTGCGGTGGCTGGTCACCGTGGATGCGATGCATACCCAGGTCGTCACCGCGAAGTTGATCTGCGCCACCTTGAAGTCGCACTACCTGATGATCGTCAAGTCCAACCAAGCCAAAATATTTGCGCGTATCACCGCGCTGCCCTGGGCCGAGGTGCCCGCAGCCGCTACCGACGACTCCCGCGGCCACGGCCGTGTCGAGACCCGCACCCTGCAAATCATCACCGCTGCACGAGGAATCGGCTTCCCCTACGCAAAACAAATCATCCGGATCACTCGTGAACGCTTGATCACCGCCACCGACCAGCGCAGCGTGGAGGTGGTCTATGCCATCTGCAGCCTGCCGTTCGAGCACGCCCGCCCTACCGCGATCATGACCTGGATGCGTCAACACTGGGGAATCGAGAACAGCCTGCACTGGATACGCGACGTCACCTTCGACGAAGACCGTCAAAGGGCACATACCGGAAACGGCGCACAGGTCCTAGCAACGCTACGCAACACCGCGATCAATCTGCACCGCCTCAACGGCGCCGACAACATCGCCGAAGCCTGCCGGATCACCGCTTTGACCGCCAACCGCCGCCTAGACCTCCTCAATCCACAATCCCCCAGCTCACAAGCCTGCTAATCAACAACGCCGGAGCCCTGGGGGGGTTACGACTTTGGCGGGGGTTTCCAGCATTGGGGCGAAACCATGATGACCGACGGGCAATGGGATCCGGGCAAAGACTTCGCCATGGTCACCGCCCGCGAGACCGCCCCGACACAGAAGTTCATGGCCATCTGGCGGGCGTCGAAACCGGTGATCGCGCAGATCCACGGCTGGTGTGTCGGGGGAGCCAGCGACTACGCGTTGTGCGCCGACATCGTCATTGCCAGCGATGACGCCGTGATCGGAACCCCGTACAGCCGAATGTGGGGCGCGTACCTGTCCGGGATATGGCTCTACCGGTTGAGCTTTGCCAAGGCCAAATGGCATTCCTTGACCGGTCGGCCGCTGTCCGGCGTCCAGGCCGCGCAGATCGAGCTGATCAACGAGGCGGTGCCGTTCGAACGGCTCGAAGCCCGGGTCGCCGAGGTTGCCGCCGAGCTGGCGCAGATTCCGTTGTCCCAGCTACAGGCGCAGAAACTGATGGTCAATCAGGCCTACGAAAATATGGGGCTGGCATCCACCCAGACCCTGGGCGGCATTCTCGACGGCCTGATGCGCAATACGCCGGACGCGTTGGACTTCATCAAAACCGCCGAAAACCAGGGAGTGCGGGCCGCGGTCGAGCGTCGAGATGGACCGTTCGGTGATTACAGCCAGGCCCCACCGGAGCTGCGGCCCAACCCCAATCACGTGATAGTCCCTGATCGCGACCGATAGTGAGATGGACTACGAATGTGACCTTGGCCCCTACGCCCCAGCACTGGAAGTGCTAACGTTGCAACTATGTCTCGGCTGAGTTCTAGCCTGCGAGCAGGCGCCGTTTTCCTCACTATCGGGATCGCCGCGGCGGTGTTTCCGAAGACCGCCGCAGCCGACTCAACAGACGACTTCCCGATACCTCGCCGGATAATCGCGACCAGCTGCGACGCCGAGCAGGTGCTCGCGGCCACCAGGGACACCAGCCCGGTGTACTACCAGCGGTACATGATCGACTACAACAACCACCCGGAGTTTCAGCAGGCAACCCAAGACAAGGCCCACTGGTTCTTCTCGCTGAGCCCCGCGGATCGCCGGGACTATTCCGAGCACTTCTATGACTCCATCGATCCGCTGTGGTGGGGCTGGCGCAACCACATGAAGATCTTCTTCAACAACAAGGGCGTTGTCGCCAAGTCGACCGAGGTCTGCAACCAATACCCCGCGGGCGACATGTCCGTGTGGAACTGAGCATAACCAACACCCTCCCGGCCGGGTCGGTTCACCGGGGTTCTCGTCCGCTGTTTGGGGGATGGGTGATTCAGCCTTGCATTGGCCGTTCGGCGGACAGCTAGTGCGCTCACGCGGTGGCCATACTGGCATCCGTAGCCAAATTCGGACGGTATCTCTACCGAGCCGAGCCCCCCGGGATGCAGATCATTGCCGACATGGCCGCGCGGTACTCCGGCCAGCCGATTGTTCCCTGACCTTGTCAAGTAGCGAATGCAGTCCGGAAAGTCGGAGGTATTCGCATGAGTCAGGCAACCGGCAATGAGGTCCCCGGCGTTCTGGTCGCGCTCGACTGGCAGACGCTGACCTGCCAGTCCGACGCGGGTTGCACAAATCGCGCGACGCATGTCGTCCACACCCACGCATTGGACCACTGCAACCGGCCCAATCTTGATCCGTTCGGGAACGTCATAGACATCCTGTGCGGCGACTGCCTCGGGCGCGCCCGGGCCGCAGCGCTGGTGCGAGTGAACCGTCTGGGCCGCTCGTCGGGCGCATACTGTCTGACCTGCGGGGCCCCGCTGTCCGACCCCGGCGACATCATCCGCGACGTGCGCCGGTGCGGGTTCAACGACCAGCCCGGGGTCTAGCCCGGGCCGACGGCGGCTGTCACCGACCGCGTCAGTAGTGCGGCGAACTCACCGCCAACCGCTCGGTATTGGTGTCTTCAGGTCCGTCGGCGGAATCACCGTTGCGGGGAAGCAGCAACGCCCGCACCAACGGGCGCGGTCCGTACGGACGGAGCAACTGACTGGCGGGTCGAGTGCGGACTTGTTGCGGCCACCAGAACCAGCGGCCCATCAGCGCCGCGATGGATGGGGTCATGAACGAACGCACAATCAGCGTGTCGAACAACAGCCCCAGCCCGATGGTGGTAACCACCTGCCCGATTACCCGCAAATCGCTGAAAATGAACGAAGCCATGGTGGCGGCAAACACCAGACCGGCAGTGGTCACCACCCCACCGGTGCCGGCCATCGCGCGGATGATGCCGGTCTTCAATCCGGCACCGATTTCCTCCTTCAAGCGCGAAACCAGCAACAAGTTGTAGTCCGAACCCACCGCCAACAGCAGAATCACCGACATCGCCAACACCATCCAGTGCAGTTCAACGCCGAAGATGTCCTGCCATACCAGGACGGAAAGCCCGAACGAGGCACCCAGCGACAGCAATACGGTGCCCACAATGACCACCGCAGCGACCAGGCTTCGGGTAATGATCAGCATGATGATCAGGATCAGACGACCGCAGCAACTCCCGCGATCAGCAGGTCCCACCGCGACCCGTCCCGCATGTCCTTGTAGACCGAGGCGGTACCCGCCAGATAGATCTTGGCGCCCTCGAGTGGGGTGCCCTTGATGGCCTGTTTGGCCTCGTCCATGATCGGCTTGACGTGCGAGATGCCCTCGGTACTGGCGGGGTCACCTTCGTGCGAGATGATGAAGCGGACCGCGTGCCCGTCGGGTGACAGGAACATTTTCAGACCACGCTTGAAATCGGCATTGTCGAACACCTCCGGCGGAATGTAGAACGAATCGTCATTCCTGGCGGCGTCGAAAGCCTTCCCCATCGCGGTGGAATTCTTGGACATCTCGTCCATCTGGTCATACAGCGAGGACATCGAGCTGTGCATGGTCAGCATCATCGTCTTCATGGTTTTCATCGACGCGATCTGGAAGGGGATCTGAGCTCGCATCTGCGGCATCAAGATATCGAGCCGATCCATGTCACGGGAGAGCGCGGCCAGTTTCTCGGTGATCTTGTCAACGCCGTCAAGGGCATCGAATATGGACCGCAGCGACCAGCAGATGGGAACGTCGTAGCAGTG
Organism: Mycobacterium pseudoshottsii JCM 15466; assembly: GCF_003584745.1. Taxonomy (NCBI): domain Bacteria; kingdom Bacillati; phylum Actinomycetota; class Actinomycetes; order Mycobacteriales; family Mycobacteriaceae; genus Mycobacterium; species Mycobacterium pseudoshottsii. The sequence goes on along the minus strand of NZ_AP018410.1, from coordinate 987,551 downwards.
CTTCTCCCAGTAGAAGTAGCTGCGAATGGGACGCCAAAAAAAGTCATCGAAATCGGCGATGTGGTCCCGCAACTCGTCGGTGATCTCGACCATGTCATGGGTCAGACCATCCATATCGTGGGTGGTTTCGACCATCTTGCCCATGATGTCGTACATGCGGTCCAGGGTGTCGATGGAATCCTGCATGGCGGCGGCCTGGATCAGCATGTCTGCCATCCGCTGTTTCATGTACTGCATGTTTTCCACCTGGACGGTGTTTTGCATGCTGATCTGAAACGGAATCGACGAATGCTCGATGGGCTTCCCGAGGGGCCTGGTTACCGCCTGCACCCGGGCCACTCCGGGTAGATGGAACACCCCTTTGGCAATGCGGTCGATTACCAGCATGTCGGCCGGATTCCGCATGTCATGGTCGGTCTCGACCATCAACAATTCGGGGTTCATTCTGGCCTGCGAGAAATGTCGGTCGGCTGCCGTATAGCCGACGTTCGTCGGGGTCGAGGCCGGTAGATACTTCTTGCTGTCGTAGTTGGTCCGGTATCCGGGCAGGGCCAGCAACCCGATCAGGGCGATCGCGATGGAAACCGCCAGAATCGGCCCGGGCCAGCGGACGATTGCCGTTCCCACCCGCCGCCATCCCCGGGTTCGCATCTTGCGTTTCGGGTCGAAGAGTTTGAAGAAACTCCCGACTACCAAGACCGCTGGCCCCAGGGTGAGCGCGGCCAGCACCGCAACCAACATTCCGACCGCACAAGGAGCGCCCAGCGTCTGGAAGTAGGGAAGGCGGGTGAAGCTCAGGCAATACATTGCGCCCGCGATGGTGAGGCCCGAGCCCAGGACAACGTGCGCCGTCCCGTGAAACATCGTGTAGAAAGCCTTCTCTCGACTCTCCCCCTCGCCGCGCGCCTCTTGATATCGGCCCAGGACGAAGATCGTGTAGTCGGTTCCGGCGGCGATGGCCATCAGCACCAGGAGATTGACCGCGAAGGTCGACAGACCGATGACGTTGTTATCCGCTAGGAAGGCGACCACTCCGCGTGCCGCCATCAGCTCGATCCCGACCATCACGAGAACCGAGATCACGGTGATCAATGATCGGTAGACAGAAAGCAGCATCACAAAGATCACCCCAATGGTGATGAAGGTGACCCGCTGGATACTCGCATCGCCCGCCGTGGATTGATCGGCGATGAGCGCGGCCGGGCCGGTGACATACGCCTTGACCCCCGGCGGGGCCGGGGTGTCGTTGACCAGCTCGCGTACCGCGTCGACGGACTCATTGGCCTTGGCTTCCCCTTGATTGCCAACGAGGTATGCCTGGACGTAAGCCGCCTTGCCGTCCGGGCTCTGTGATCCCGCCGCCGTCAGCGGGTCACCCCAGAAGTCCTGGACGTGCTGCACATGGTCTTTGTCCGCCTTGAGTTTGCGGACCAGCTCGTCGTAGTAATGGTGTGCCTCATCACCCAGTGGGTGATCGCCCTCCAGCACAATCATGACCGCGCTGTCGGTGTCGAATTCGTTGAACACCTTTCCGACACGCTTCATCGCGATCATCGACTCTGCGTCACTTGGGCTCAGCGAAACTGTGTGTTGCTTGCCGACTTCCTCGAGCGATGGAACGAACATCACGAGGACGGCGACCAGTCCCACCCAGAACACAACGATGGGCACCGCCATCCGGCGGATCAGCCGGGCCATCGAGGGGAGGCTCCCGTTCCCGTTCCCGTTCCCGTTCCCGTTCCCGTTCCCGTTCCCGTTCTCGGCTCCGGCCCCGTTCGAGGCCCCGTTCGAGGCCGCACGTTCGCTTACCGCCTGATCGTCGCTCATGCCGATTTCACCAGGCAGAAGGTCTGGGCGTTCACTTCGTTCTCGGACCTTTCGTCCTTGACTTCGCCGTTCACGATGATCCGGCACCCGATCTGGTCGGTGTCACCCTGAGCGACGACATTGACGCTGACCGACGGGAGCGTGGTCGTCACCGCCAGCGTCCAGGGCAACGTCACGCCGCTGACCCGCTGAGGCTGGGCTTCAACGTCCAGATAGTTGATGTTGGCGACGGTCCCCGGCGGACCAAAGACTTCATAGACCACGTGCTTGGGGTTGAACGGCTTGATGTCATCGGAGACGCCGCTGGTGAGGGGACGGTCGTCATGGACACCGAAGTAGCTGCGAAGCCGATTGACGCTGAACGCCGCGATCACGACTACGGCCAGGATGACCAGCGCGATCCACGTTCGCTTCAGCGCGTTGAGAACCGAGATATTGGGCACCCAATCACCTTCCGCTAGCAGGGGGCAGGTCCGTTCCAATCAAGTACTGCAGCCGTGGCGCGCAGGCGTCAGGTTGGACAACGGTGTCCACGCCGCGACTCCAACGGTGTTGGAACAAAAGCTGACTTACTTAGCCATCCCATCCATTTGTTTGTTGCGCTAAGCATCTTAAACACACCATGGGGTAGGCCGCAGAATTTCCGCTCCACGGATGGCGCCGGAACCGACGCCCGCTCAAATGGCCCATTCGCCGGTAACTTACGACGATTTGGCGGTCAAGCCGCAACAGGTGGCGGTCAGCAAACGAGTGAGAGCGGCCGCGAAGTCAAGATTCCACTCCGGCGGAAGCACGTCGGGCTCCTCGGCGTAGACGTCGGTGAGCCGCTGCGGCGGATTCGCGATCTGCCAAAGCGTGGCCCCCAGCGAGTAGGCCGCCAGCAGAACGTCGAACGCCCCCGGCAGTGCGTTCTCGATCGCATCAGCAAGCGCAATCACGGCGGCGGTGCTGGTGCGCTTGACCTCCACAACCCTGTCCACCTCCACTTCGTGTTCGAGGTGCAGGTGAAGGTTGGCCAGCAGGTCACAGAACAACGGGTCCGCGGCCAGGCCGTCAGCCAACGCCGCGGCCACCCGCGATTCGGTCATGGGACCGGGCTGGCTCAGCTCCCCACAGACCGTGTTCGACCACCGCTGCCACCCCTCGGCAGCAAGGTGCAGCAATACCTCTTTATGCGAAGTGAAATAGCGACGCACCGCCGAGTAGTGGATTCCGGCGCGGCTGGCAACCGCAGTCAGCGTGACCGACGCAACACCGGTCTCGGATGCCATCGAGCGCGCGGCCTCCACCAAAGCGGCCGCACGCTGGCGTTTGTTCTCCTCGGTGCGCGCGCGCCGGAAGGTTAGTTGCGCCACCGCCAGAGGATAACGCACACTGCGTGATTTGCGAGGGTAATGCCGACCGGGTACCGTACCTTTACGCACGTGATATGCGTTACATCCCCAAGATGACGGAAGGGGTCGACAATTCCGCCCATCGCCATGGTTTACTTAGGCTAGGCTTGGTTGCGCGTCTCAGCGCGATGCAGCCAGCCCGAGGTGAGACGGGGTGACAACCCGTAAATCGGCCGATAGATCCGCCGAGGTTGCGACAGCCACTAGATCTACTGGATCTACCTGCGGGCACTCCCACCCCTCACCGCGATCCAAAGATTGAACATGGTCGAACGGCGTTGAACATACGGGTATCGTGCGCCCCGTAGCTTCGCCAACCGGTAAAGGGGACTTGAGATTTTCAGGGTGCTGTCGCGAACGTGGATCGTGCTGGTGATCGTGGCGGTGATCATCGTCGGGGGATTCTCCGTGCACCGAATCCGCGGCTTCTTTGCCTCGGAAAAACGCGAATCGTATTCCGACAGCAATCTCGACAACAAGCCTTTCAACCCCAAAGAGATCACCTACGAAGTCTTTGGCCCTCCGGGCACGGTCGCCGATATCAGCTATTTTGATGTCAATTCCGACCCGCAGCAGGTAGAGGGTGCGGTGTTGCCCTGGACGTTGCATTTCACCACGAATTTGGCGGCCGTGATGGGTAACCTTGTCGCACAAGGAAATACCAACAGCATTGGCTGCCGAATCACGGCAGACGGCAAGGTCAAGGCCGAGCGGGTGTCCAACGAGGTCAATGCTTACACCTATTGCCTGGTGAAATCAGCGTGACCGTCAAATACGCGAACGACCCGGACACCCGCGCTCACACCGAAAAGCCGTTTCTGGCGCGAATGATTCACGCGTTCGCGGTGCCCATCATTCTCGCCTGGGTCGCGGTTTGCGTTGCGCTCAGCGTATTCATCCCATCGCTGGAAGTGGTCGGCCAAGAGCGTTCGGTGTCACTGGGCCCAAAAGACGCGCCCTCCTACGAAGCGATGAAGCGCATCGGCGCCGCCTTCAACGAAGGCAACTCCGACAGTCAGGCGATGATCGTCCTGGAGGGCAAGGACGCTCTCGGTGATGGCGCGCACAAGTACTACGACGTTCTGATCCGCAAACTGAGGGCCGATCCCCGACACGTGCAGAGCGTCCAGGACTTCTGGGGCGATCCCCTCACGGCGGCCGGAGCGCAGAGTAACGACGGCAAGGCCGCCTACGTACAGCTCAATCTCGCCGGCAATCAGGGCGAGCCGCTGGCCAATGAGTCCGTCGAAGCGGTGCGCAAGATCGCCAAGGAAACCCCCGCACCCCCCGGGGTCACGACTTATGTCACCGGTGCGGCAGCGCTGGTTTCGGACATGCACAGCAGCGGCGACAAGTCCATGATCAAGATCACCGTGACGACGGTGGCGGTGATCTTCATTATGTTGCTGCTGGTCTACCGATCGGTGATCACCGTTGTCGTGCTGCTGCTCACGGTGGGAGTCGAACTAACCGCCGCGCGTGGGGTGGTCGCGCTGCTCGGGCACAGCGGGGCCATCGGGCTGTCCACCTTCGCGGTAAGCCTGCTCACCTCGCTGGCGATTGCGGCCGGCACGGACTACGGGATCTTCATCTTCGGGCGTTACCAGGAAGCGCGTCAGGCCGGTGAGGACAAAGAGACGGCCTTCTACACGATGTATCGAGGCACCGCCCACGTCATTCTGGGTTCTGGACTGACGATCGCCGGCGCGACCTTCTGCCTCAAATTCGCCCGGATGCCCTACTTCGAAACCTTGGGCATCCCCTGCGCGGTGGGGATGCTCGTCGCGGTGATGGTGGCGTTGACCCTGGGTCCGGCCGTGCTGACCGTGGGCAGCCGCTTCGGACTGTTCGACCCCAAGCGCCTGATCAAAGTTCGGGGCTGGCGACGCGTCGGCACCGTGGTGGTGCGCTGGCCGCTGCCGGTTCTCGCCGCAACGCTGGCCGTCGCCCTGGTGGGTCTGCTCGCGTTGCCCGGCTACCGCACCAACTACAACGACCGTGACTATCTGCCCAACTTCATCCCGGCCAATCAAGGGTTCACGGCCGCGGAACGGCATTTCTCCCAGGCCCGGATGAAGCCCGACATCCTCATGATCCAGTCAGATCATGACATGCGGAATCCCGCGGACTTTCTCGTCCTCGACAGACTCGCCAAGGGAATTTTCCACGTCCCAGGAATATCCCGGGTGCAAGCGATAACCCGGCCCGACGGAACGGCGATGGACCACACGTCGATACCGTTTCAGATCAGCATGCAAAATGCCGGGCAGATCCAGACGCTGAAGTACCAGCGCGACCGCATGAACGACATGCTCACGCAGGCCGAGGAAATGGCCAAGACCATCGCGTTGATGCGACGCATGTACGGCCTCATGACCCAGCTGGCCAACAACACCCACAAGATGGTCGGCGACACGATCGAGATGCAGCAGATAACCAAAGAACTGCGCGACCATATCGCTAATTTCGATGACTTTTTCCGTCCGATCCGCAGCTACTTCTACTGGGAAAAGCACTGCTACGACATTCCCATCTGTTCGTCGTTCCGGTCGATATTCGACGCGCTCGACGGAATCGATCAGATCGACGAAAAGCTGGACAACCTGGTCGTCGACATCAAAGAGCTCGATCGGCTGATGCCCCAGATGATCGAGACGTTCCCGCCGATGATCGAAACCATGGAGAGCATGCGCCTGATGATGCTCACCATGCACAGCACCATGTCTGGTCTCTACGACCAGATGAGCGAGATGAGCGAAAACGCCAACGCCATGGGCAAGGCTTTCGACGCCGCCAAGAACGACGATTCGTTCTATCTTCCGCCCGAGGTCTTCAAGAACGAAGACTTCAAGCGCGCGATGAAATCGTTCCTGTCCCCCGACGGGCATGCCGCCCGCTTCATCATCTTGCACCGCGGAGATCCCCAATCAGCCCAGGGAATCGCGAGCATCGACCAAATTCGAACCGCGGCCGAGGAATCACTCAAGGGGACCCCCTTGGAGGACGCCAAGATCTATGTGGCCGGCACGGCATCGGTCTTCAAGGACATCTCCGAAGGCGCCGACTGGGACCTGTTGATCGCGGGGATATCGTCGCTGTGCCTGATCTTCATCATCATGTTGATCCTCACCCGTGCCTTCGTCGCGGCCGCGGTCATCGTCGGTACCGTGGCGCTTTCGCTGGGCGCCTCATTCGGCATGTCGGTGCTGTTGTGGCAGCACATCCTCAACATCGATTTGCATTACATGGTGCTCGCGATGTCGGTCATCGTGTTGTTGGCGGTGGGGTCCGACTACAACCTGCTGCTGGTGTCCCGGTTCAAAGAGGAGATACCGGCCGGGTTGAAGACCGGCATCATTCGCGCGATGGGCGGTACCGGCAAGGTCGTGACGAACGCAGGCCTGGTGTTTGCGTTCACCATGGCGTCCATGGCCGTCAGCGATCTGCGGGTGATCGGCCAGGTCGGCACCACCATCGGCCTGGGCCTGCTGTTCGACACCTTGATCGTTCGGGCCTTCATGACCCCGTCCATCGCGGCATTGCTGGGCCGCTGGTTCTGGTGGCCGATGAGGGTGCGCACTCGGCCCGCTCGAACCCCGTCGTCGCCGACGGCAGACCCCGAGCCCGACCGGGCCTTGGCCATGAGCGGCGAACGCTAACGATGTTGCGCATTTCCGGAGCGGCCAACCAAGCGGCCGGCGGCTCCGAATACCTCATGTGCAGCAGAAAACTCTCACCCAGCGTTCGATAGCCGTCATCGGCAGCGGCGTCGCCGGACTGACCGCCGCCTACCTGCTGTCCGGACGTGACCGGGTCACCCTCTACGAGGCGGACACCCGACTCGGCGGACACGCCCATACCCACTGTCTGGACGCCGGCGACGGCACGTTCGTGGGCGTCGATTCGGCGTTTCTGGTCCATAGCGACCGGACCTACCCGACGCTGTGCCGATTGTTCGCCGAGCTCGGCGTGGCCACCCAAGAGTCAGAGATGTCGATGTCGGTGCGCGCCGACGACATCGGGCTCGAATATGCCGGAGCGCTGGGACCGCGCGGCCTGTTTGCCTGCTCGGCGGCATTGCGGCCGCGCTACCTGATGATGCTGGCCGAGATCCTGCGCTTCCACCGGGCCGCCTCCAGATTGCTGCGCGAGGACACCGCCGGCAGCGCTGGGGACGATCTGGAGACGCTGGAGGCGTTTCTCAAGCGGCACCGCTTCTCGTCGTTCTTCGTCGACTACTTCATCACGCCGTTGGTGGCCGCCGTGTGGTCGTGTGCCGCTGGCGATGCGTTGCGCTACCCGGCCCTGTATCTGTTCGTCTTTCTCGAGCATCACGGCATGTTGTCGGTGTTCGGGTCACCGACGTGGCGCACTGTCACCGGCGGCAGCGTCAACTATGTGCGTGCCATCGCCTCGAGTCTGGACGAGGTTCGCACCGGCGCCGCGGTGCATTCGCTGCGCCGGACGGCCGACGGGGTCGTGATACGGGCCGGTGGCGACGCGCCCCGCTGTTTCGATGCCGCTGTCGTCGCCGTGCACCCCGATCAAGCCCTGCTGTTGCTCGATGATCCGACGACCTGGGAGCGCAACGTCTTGGGGGCAATCCCCTACTCGACCAATCGCGCCCTGCTGCACACCGACGAATCGGTGCTGCCACGGCACCACCGGGCCCGGGCATCGTGGAACTACCTGGTGGCCCCCGGACAGGACCATGTGGTGGTCAGCTACGACGTCAGCAGGTTGATGCGCATTGGCGGCAACCGCCGTTTCGTGGTCACCCTCGGTGGCCACGACCGGGTGGATACCCGATCGGTGATCGCCGAGATGACCTATAGCCATCCCTTCTACACGCCGGAATCGGTTGCCGCCCAGCGTGTTTTGCCGACGCTCGACGACGATCGGGTGGTGTTCGCCGGGGCCTACCACGGCTGGGGATTCCACGAGGACGGCGCCGCATCGGGACTACGCGCGGCGCGGCGGCTCGGAGCCGACTGGCCGGCCCGAACCCGACCGGAGGCGATGTTGTCATGCTGACTCAAACCCGGGTAATGGCACCGGCGATCTACCGCACCACCATCACCCATGCGCGGCGGGTCCCGGTGCACCACTCGTTCGGATACCGCAGCTACAGCTGGTATGTCGACGTTGACGACTTACCCCGGCTGCCGTGGTGGCTACGGCCGATGGCCCGGTTCCACGCCGATGACCACTTCATCTCCCCGCCGCAGGGATCCCTTCGGGACCGCCTGGAGGCTTTCTTCGCCGAACAGGGCGCCGAAATCCCTGACGGCCGCGTGACCGCGCTGCTGCAGGCGCGCGTATTCGGCTACGTCTTCAATCCGTTGAGCGTCTTTTGGTGCCACGACCGCGACGGCAGGCTGCGCCACGTGGTGGCAGAGGTGCACAACACCTACGGGGGACGCCATGCCTACCTGCTACCGCCGGCCGAGCTGCCGGTGGCCGCCGTCAAGAATTTCTACGTCTCACCGTTCAACCAGGTCGACGGGTACTACCTGATACAAGCGCCACGGCCCGAAGCCGAGGTGGACGTCACGGTTTCGCTGCACCGCGAGAACCGGCAGAGCTTCACCGCCAACCTGCACGGGAAACGACTACCAGCGACAACCAAGCAAGTCGCGATCATGCAAATCATTGCGCCGTTGGCCCCGTTGGTGGTGGCCGCCCGCATCCGGATACAGGGGATCAAATTGTGGTTGCGTCGAGTTCCGGTGGTACCGCGATGAGTGTCGACACCGTCCGCGAGCCCCTCCAAGAACGCTCCGAAGTCATCGATTCGCGGCGCTGGCCGGCGGTGGCAAAGCCGCCGTCGGGCCCGCTTTCCGCGGTGGCTGCCGCAATCGCGCACCGCCTGCTGCGCCGCGCGGTTGCCCGCCTGCCACTACGACTGGTCTACCCGGACGGCACCTCGATCGGTGCCGCCGATGGGCCCACCATCGTGGTGCACCAGCCGGCCGCGCTGGCCCGGCGGATCGGGCGAAACGGCCTGATCGGCTTCGGCGAGTCCTACATGGCCGCGGAGTGGTCATCAAACGATCTCGCCGCGGCGCTGACGGTGTTCGCCGAGTCGGTGGCCGAGCTGATACCACCCTCCCTCCAGTGGCTGCGACCCATTGCACCGGCTTTTCGGCCGCGCTGGCGAGACCCCAGCCGCGATGAGGCCCGGCGCAACATCGCCGAACACTACGACCTGTCGAATGAGCTGTTCGCGCAGTTCCTCGACGACACCATGACGTATTCGTCGGCGCTCTTCGACCAGCTACCCGCCGCCTGGCCGGATCTGGCTGCGGCCCAACGGCGCAAGATCGATCGGTTACTCGATATGGCCGAGGTTCGCGACGGTAGCCGGGTGCTCGAGATCGGCACCGGCTGGGGCGAGCTGTGCATCCGGGCGGCGTCGCGGGGCGCGCAGGTCCGATCGATAACCCTCTCGGTCGAACAGCAGCGGCTGGCGCGCAGGCGGGTCGCCGAGGCGGGCCTATCCCATCTGGTCCAGATCGACCTGTGCGACTACCGCGATGTCGGCAGCGAGGGCGCAGCCTATGACAGCGTGCTCTCCGTCGAGATGATCGAGGCGATCGGATACCACTCGTGGCCAAAGTATTTCGCCGCGCTGCAGCGGCTGGTACGGCCGGGCGGGAAGGTGGCGATCCAGGCGATCACCATGCCCCATGACCGGATGCTGGCCAGCCGCAATACCTTGACCTGGGTGCAGAAGTACATCTTTCCGGGCGGACTGCTGCCGTCCACCCAGGCGATCGCAGACATCACCGAGCGCCACACCGCCTTGCGCACCATCGACACGGCCTCACTACGACCGCACTACGCGCAGACCTTGCGGCTGTGGCGGGAGCGGTTTCTGCAGCGCCAGGGTGAGCTGGCACAGTTGGGCTTCGACGACGTGTTCAAACGGATGTGGGAGCTGTACTTGGCCTACTCGGAGGCCGGATTCCGGTCGGGTTACCTCGACGTCTACCAGTGGACGTTCGAACGTGAGGATGGCCGGTGATCGGAGACGGAATTCTGCTGATCTCCGGCGCATCGGCCGCCGCGCTGATCGTCGTGCATTCGGTGACATTTGCGATCGGCCACCGCATCGGCCGCTACAACGTCGTCGACGCGGCCTGGGGTCTGGGGTTCGTCGCCGTTGCCGCCGTTTCGGCGGTACTGGGCAGCGGCGACCCGACCCGCCGGTGGCTACTGCTGGCGCTGGTGGCTATCTGGGGTTTGCGGCTGAGCTGGCACATCCACCGCAAGACGGTCGGCAAGGGAGAAGATCCGCGCTACACGGATCTGCTCCGCGGCGCCACGCTGGGGCAGGTGGTGCGCAAAGTGTTCGTGCTGCAAGCATTCTTGACGCTGTTCATCTCCTTCCCGTTGCAGCTGTCTGCCGTCACCGGGCCGACGCCGAAGCCGCTGCTGGCCGTCGGGGCGCTGGGCGTAGCGGTGTGGCTGCTCGGCGTCGTCTTCGAGGCCCTGGGCGACCACCAGTTGCGGGCGTTCAAGGCCGACCCCGCCAACCGGGGCGCCATCATGGATCGCGGCCTGTGGGCCTGGACGCGCCACCCCAACTACTTCGGCGACGCCTGCGTCTGGTGGGGATTGTGGCTGGTCACCATCACCGGCTGGGTCCCGCTGATCACCGTGGGCTCACCGCTGCTGATGACGTACTTCCTGGTCGACGTCAGCGGCGCGCGACTGACCGAGAAGTACATGAAGGATCGTCCCGGATTCGGCGAATATCAACGGCGGACGGCGTATTTCGTGCCCCGGCCGCCTCGATCGGCGCGTCATCAATGACCGGCCCGACGATCTTGGCGCCAACTGGCGATAGGCTACCGATCGATGACCGGACCGCCGGGGCGCAGCGACGACCTCAACGCCCTATTGCGCCAGATCGCGCGGGGCGAGCGCGACGCGTTCGCCATGTTCTACGACCACACCTGTACGCGGGTGTATGGACTGGTGGCACGGGTGTTGCGTGATGCCGGCTACAGCGAGGAAACCACCCAGGAGATCTATCTCGAGGTGTGGCGGACGGCATCGGATTACGACGCCACCAAGGGCTCTCCCCTGGCCTGGTTGCTGACCATGGCGCATCGGCGCGCGGTGGACCGGGTGCGCGCCGAGCAGGCCGGCAGCCAGCGGGAGTCGCGCTATGGCGCGGCCAATGTCGATCTGGCCAGTGACGTGGTCGCCGATTCGGCGATCGCCGGTGATGAACGTCGCCGGGTGGTGGAGTGCCTGGATGGGCTGACCGATACCCAGCGGCAGTGCATCGAGCTGGCCTACTACGGCGGGCTGACCTATGCCGAAGTGTCGCAGCGGTTGGCCACCAATCTTTCGACGATCAAATCACGCATGCGCGACGCGCTGCGCGGTCTGCGCAACTGCCTGGATGCGTCATGACCGAGCCGACCGACTTCCAACTGCTCGAGCTGGCGACACCGTATGCCCTGCATGCGGTCTCCGACGAGGAGAGACTCGACATCGAGCGCCAGCTTAGCGCAGCACCGGCGCCGGTGGCCGCCGCATTCGACGAAGAAGTTCGGTCGGTGCGCGAAACGATGTCGGTGGTATCGGCCGCCACGGCCGCGCAGCCACCAGCAGAGCTGCGCCAGGCGCTGCTCGCAGCCGCGGAGCCCGCTCAGAGCCGCCGTCAACCACGTTGGCGCACTGCAGTTTTCGCTTCCGCCGCGGCGATCGCGGTGGGGCTGGGCGCGTTCGGCCTGGGCGTCCTGACCCGACCGTCGGCATCGCCGACGGTCGCCGAGCAGGTGCTGGCCGCGCCGGATGTGCAGACGGTCTCCGGCCGGCTCGGCGGCGGAACGGCCACCGTGATGTTCTCCCGCGATCGCAACGCGGGTGTGTTGGTGATGAACAATGTGCCGCCGCCGTCTCCGGGCACCGTCTATCAGATGTGGCTGGTCGACGCCAAGGGGCCGACATCGGCGGGAACCATGGGCCCCACGGCGGTCACGCCGTCGACAAAAGCGACGCTGACCTATCTCGGCGACTCGACGACGCTGGCGTTCACCGTCGAGCCCGGCACGGGTTCGACCAAGCCGACCGGCACGGTGCTGGCCGAGCTGCCGCTACGCTGACCCGTCCGGCGCTAGTTCCACAGGCTCTTGATCATCGCGGCCACGGCACCCACCACCACCAGCGCGACGCCGGCAAGCAGCGTCAAATTCAGCCATAGATGCAGGCTGCCCTCCGCGGTATTGACCATGACATCGGCGATGCGGCGGATGTCACCCGTGGTGCGGTTGAGCGCTTCGTTGACGTATCGGCCGCCGACTTCGATGCCCGCCCAGCCGGCAGCGCCGACCATTAGCGCCGAGACACCCAGACTACTCAGCGCCTTGCCGCGGCGGCGGGCGGTGATCAGCGTCAGCAGCCCGCAGACCACCGCGAGGGCCGCCGCCCCGATGCTGACGCAGGGACCCCAGACCGCGACTCGGCGCAATTGGCCTTGATGCAGGGGCTGGGGAGTCGACACCGTCAACGGAACTCGCAAGGTGTCGGGCACCGTCACGTGATAGCTGCTCAAGACCTGCTGGATGGAACTGTCGTTGAGCATCGGCGCCAGGTCGACCACCCAGCGCTCGCCGTCGGCCGCGGACTGCGCTTCGCTGAACAACCAGTCGTGTGCCACCCGATTCGCCTGAGCGAACAACGGCGGAAATGCTGCGCTGGCGGTAAACGACATGGCCGCCTCCTGCACCGCCGACCCGTCGATCGCGTCGTGCTGGCCGCCGCGCTTGGCGATGAGCGCCATGGCACGGGTGCTGAGTTCAGCGGCCATCGCCGACTGCAGCACCGGATCATCGGCGGCCCGGCCGGCCAGCGCGGTGTAGCCGTCACGATCGATGATGTGTGTCTGCGCCCACGCGGCCGGGACCGCCACCGCCAGCGCGACCGTGGTGGCCAGCCATAAGACCACCGTCGCAAGCAATCGCACGCCTAGAACCTACTGGGCGATCCCGCGCAGGTAGGCAGCCTGTCCCAGGTGTTGGGCGCAGTCGTCGACCACGCTGATCAATCGGACGCTCGCGGTGACCGGCGGATCCCAATGGGTGTCCACCACGCGGGACAGTTCCTCGGCGGTCACACCCGCGACGTACTGCAGCGTCAGGGCGTGCACCGCGTGGTAGTAGTCGGCCAGCAGCTCGGCCGGCGCACGCACTTTAGCCACATCCTGCGCGCCGTGCCCGTAGCCGGTGTCGCCGCGGGGCAGGTCCAGCCCGAACCGGTCCACCCAGCCATCACGAGTCCGCGCCTGTTCGACCCCGGCGATGTCGGCCACCTGGACGTCCTGGACCCGCGCACTGTGCCAGATCAGCCAGGCGATGCTGTTGGCGGCCGGTGTTGGCCGGTAGTTGGCCACTTGCTCGGTCAGACCGTCGGTGAGTTCATCGACGTGTTCGATCACTCGGGTGAACGCGTCGCGCAGCAGCTCGCGGGCCGCGGCATCGGAGGTAGCCATACGGCCGACTCTACGAGCGCCATCGGACCTGGCACCACCGACCGCCGCGGTCGTAAATTGATTAGATGAGCTACGACCTCCTCATCCGTAACGGAACCATCGTTGACGGGCTGGGGGGTGAGCCGTACGTCGGCGACGTCGCGGTACGCGACGGCATCATCGTGGCCGTCGGGCCACCCGACGACTCGGTCAACGGCGACGCCGCCGGGCGGGTGATCGACGCCAGCGGCCTGCTGGTCACCCCGGGGTTCGTCGACCTGCACACCCACTACGACGGTCAGTCAATCTGGTCAGACCGACTGACACCATCATCGGCGCACGGCGTGACGACCGTGCTGATGGGCAATTGCGGGGTGGGTTTTGCGCCGTGCCGCCAGCAGGACCACGACGTGCTCGTCGACGTGATGGCCGGTGTCGAGGACATCCCCGGCGTTGTCATGACCGATGGCCTGCCCTGGACCTGGGAGACGTTCCCCGAATTCATGGACGCGTTGGAGGCGGGAGCACGCGACATCGATGTGGCCGCCTTTCTGCCGCACTCCCCGCTGCGGGTCTATGTCATGGGTCAGCGCGGCGCCGACCGCGAGCCGGCCACCCCCGAAGACCTGGCCACCATGCGGGCACTGGCCAAACAGGCCATCGAGATCGGTGCGCTGGGGTTCGCGTCGTCGCGGCTGACCATCCACAAAACCGAGAGCGGATCGCCGATTCCGAGCTACGACGCCGCCCGTGCGGAGATCGAAGAGATCGCCAAGGGCGTCGTCGACGGCGGCGGTGGCCTGTTGCAGTTTGTGCCCGACATCCCAGCCGGCGGCTACCAGCCGGTGTTGCAGACCGTGTTCGATGTCGCCGAGGAGGTCGGGCTGCCAGTCACGTTCTCGTTGGTGGTCGGCAACGTCGGCGAACCCAGCTGGCCCGATGCCATCACAATGGTCGAGAACGCGAACAAGAACGCGGGCGAGGGAACCCGCTTCACCGCGCAGCTACTGCCCCGTCCGATCGGGCTGATCATCGGACTGCAGCTGTCGGCAAACCCATTTGTGCTCTATCCCAGCTACCGCGAGATCGCACATCTGCCGTTGGCCGAGCGTGTCGCCGAAATGCGCAAACCCGACGTCCGGGCCCGCATCCTGGCCGATAAGCCCGGCGTCGGGCATCCGATTCTGTATGTGGCGCAGGCCTGGGACTGGATCTTTCCGCTGACTGAGGACCCCAACTACGAGCCGGCGGCGGCCGACAGCATCGGGGCTCGGGCTCGCGCCCGCGGCGTCAGCCCGATGGAGGAGGCCTACGACCGGCTGCTCGACGACGACGGGCACGCCATGTTGCTGGTCGCGACCAGCAACATGGAGAACAACTCGCTGGACACTGTCGGCAAACTATTGCATCGCGAAGACGTGGTGCTCGGTCTCGGCGACGGGGGCGCCCACTACGGGATGATCTGCGACGCCAGCTACTCGACCTACTTTCTGACGCACTGGGTTCGCGATCGGGCATCCGGGCGATTCAGCGTGGCCGAAGCCGTCCGCGAACTCACATCCGTGCCGGCCCGGGTGGCCGGCCTGGGCGACCGCGGACGCATCGCGGTCGGCTACAAGGCCGACCTCAACGTCATCGACCACGCCGCACTCCGACTGCACAAGCCGGTCATCAGGTACGACCTGCCCGCGGGCGGGCGGCGCTTGGATCAGACCGCCGAGGGCTATGTTGCAACCGTGGTATCGGGTCAGGTGATCGCCGAGAACGGGGTGCCGACCGCTGCCCGGCCCGGCAAGCTGGTCCGCGGACGGCAGCCAGCCCCGGTCCCGGCGTGAGGGAACTTGGGGGTTCCTGTAAACCCCCTATGGATCGACATTTTTCCGATGCCGATACGGCCACGGTAGCGGCCGTCGCCAGGTAGTTTGGGCTGGTGACAAACCCGCATTTTGCGTGGTTGCCGCCAGAGATTAATTCGGCACTAATGTTCGCCGGTCCCGGAGCGGGGCCGCTGCTTGCCGCTGCCGCGGCTTGGGGCGGTTTGGCCGAGGAATTGGCGTCAGCGGTGTCGTCATTCAGCTCGGTCACCTCCGAGTTGACCAGTGGCTCATGGCTGGGCCCCTCGGCGGCAGCCATGATGGCTGTCGCCACCCAATACATGGCGTGGCTCGGTGCGGCTGCGGCACAGGCGGAGCAGGCGGCCGCACAGGCCGCTGTCACGGCAGGCGCGTTCGAATCGGCTCTGGCGGCGACGGTGCAGCCCGCGGTGGTCACGGCCAACCGCGGGCTGATGCAGGTGCTGGCGGCCACGAACTGGCTGGGTTTCAACACCCCCGCGATCATGGACATCGAGGCCGCCTACGAGCAGATGTGGGCGCTCGACGTGGCGGCCATGGCCGCCTACCACGCCGAAGCGTCGGCGGCCGCTTCGGCGCTGGCGCCCTGGAAGCAGGTGCTGCGCAACCTCGGTATCGACATCGGCAAGAACGGCCAGATCAACCTGGGCTTCGGCAACAGCGGCACCGGCAATGTCGGCAACAACAACGTCGGCAACAACAACTGGGGCAGCGGCAACACCGGAAGCAGCAACGTCGGCACCGGTAACACCGGAAGCAGCAACATCGGTAGCGGCAACACCGGTAACAGCAACGTCGGGTTGGGCAACCTGGGCAGCGGGAACGTCGGCTTCGGCAACACCGGCAACGGCGACTTCGGGTTCGGCCTGACCGGCGATCATCAGTTCGGCTTCGGCGGCTTCAACTCGGGTAGCGGCAACGTCGGAATCGGAAACTCGGGCACCGGCAACGTCGGCTTCTTCAATTCCGGCAACGGAAACATGGGTATCGGCAACTCAGGCTCCCTCAATTCGGGCCTGGGCAACTCCGGGAGCATGAGCACCGGTTTCGGCACCGCCAGCATGAGCAGCGGCATGTGGCAATCGATGCACGGCAGCGACATGGCAAGCTCTACCAGCTTGGCCAGCTCGGCCACCTACGCAACGGGCGGCACGGCCACCTTGAGCTCGGGGATCCTGAGTTCGGCGCTGGCACACACCGGCGGCCTGAATCCGGCGCTGGCCGGCGGATTGACCCCCACCGCAGCCACCCCGGCTGCCGCCGCTCCCGCGGCCGCGGCGCCGGTAGCGGCGGCGGCTGCCGACGCCGGCCCCGTCTCTGCGGGTGCAAACAGTGGCTCCACCGCGGGCGCGGGCCTACGCAGCCCGGCTGCCGGATACTCCGGCCTGTACAACTCGGCTAACAGCGATGCGGGTGCGCGAAGCGTCGCCACCCGTGAAGCGCCGGCAAACGCCGGTGCGGGCATCCCCAGGTCCAGCTTCTATCCGAACCGCGAGACGGCTGACAGCGAAGCCGACATCCAGCTGCCGCTGCGCACGGAGTAGTCACACCCCATCCGGCCGGCATCTATCCTCGATTGCATGGCTGCCAAGAAGGTGGACCTCAAGCGGTTGGCCGACGCCTTGACCGACTACCCGTTCGCCTACCTGATCACCGTTGACGACGACCACCACGTGCACACGGTGACCGTGGAACCGGTGCTGCGTGGCCTGCCCGACGGACCGGACGGACCGCGCGCGGTCATCGAGGTCGGGCTGATCGGCGGCCGCACCCGCGCCAACCTGACCAGCCATGGTGATGCCACGCTCCTGTGGCCGCCACCCGAACCCGGCGGCTATTCGCTGATCGTTGATGGGCGCGCCGAGGTATCCGACGCCGGCACCGAAACGGCCCAGTGCGCTGTGCTGCCCACCAAGGCGTTGCTGCACCGCAACGCCGACTCTGCCGCCACAGCCAGCGGCTGCCTGCATGACTGCGTCGTGTTCTCCGAGCCTTCCTAGCGCGCCCGTACACACACGAAAAAGCCCGGCCCCCCGAAGGGAACCGGGCTTTTTCGTGCTTGCGAACTTGCGCGCCTTGCGGACTTAGAAGTCCATGCCGCCCATGCCGCCGGTCGGGTCGCCCGCGGGAGCGGCCGCCTTCTCCGGCTTGTCGGCGACAACGGCCTCGGTCGTCAGGAACAGACCCGCGATGGACGCCGCGTTCTGCAGCGCCGAACGGGTCACCTTGACCGGGTCGGCAACGCCGGCCTTGAGCAGGTCCTCGTACACACCGGTGGCGGCGTTCAAGCCGGTACCGGCGGGCGAGTTACGGACCTTCTCGGCCACCACACCGGGCTCCAAGCCACCGTTGAAAGCGATCTGCTTCAGCGGAGCCTCGAGAGCCACCCGGACGATGTTGGCGCCGGTGGCCTCGTCACCGGATAGCTTCAGCTCGTCCAGCGACGGGACCGCGTGCAGCAGGGCGACGCCACCACCGGCGACGATGCCCTCCTCAACGGCAGCCTTGGCGTTACGGACCGCGTCCTCGATGCGGTGCTTGCGCTCCTTGAGCTCCACCTCGGTGGCAGCCCCGGCCTTGATCACCGCAACACCGCCGGCCAGCTTGGCCAGGCGCTCCTGCAGCTTCTCACGGTCGTAGTCGGAGTCGCTGTTCTCGATCTCGGCGCGGATCTGGGCCACCCGTCCAGCGATGGCGTCGGAGTCACCGGCGCCCTCGACGAGGGTGGTCTCGTCCTTGGTGATGACGACCTTGCGGGCCTTACCCAGCAGCGAGATGTCGGCGGTCTCGAGGGAGAGGCCAACCTCTTCGCTGATGACCTGACCACCGGTGAGGATGGCCATGTCCTGCAGCATCGCCTTGCGGCGGTCACCGAAGCCGGGGGCCTTGACCGCCACCGACTTGAAGGTGCCACGGATCTTGTTGACGACCAGGGTGGACAGCGCCTCGCCCTCGACGTCCTCGGCGATGATCAGCAGCGGTTTGCCGCCCTGAATGACCTTCTCCAGCAGCGGCAGCAGGTCCTTGACAGTGGACACCTTGGAGCTGACCAGCAGGATGTAGGGGTCCTCCAGGACCGCTTCCTGACGCTCGGCGTCGGTGACGAAGTAGCCCGAGATGTAGCCCTTGTCGAACCGCATCCCCTCGGTGAGCTCGAGCTGCAGGCCGAAGGTGTTGGACTCCTCGACGGTGATGACGCCCTCGTTGCCCACCTTGTCCATCGCCTCGGCGATCAGGTCGCCGATCGACTGGTCGCCGGCGGAGATGGCTGCGGTCGCCGCGATCTGCTCCTTGGTCTCGACCTCTTTGGCCGACTTGAGCAGGATCTCGGTGACCTTCTCGACTGCCTTCTCGATGCCGCGCTTCAGACCGAGCGGGTTGGCACCGGCCGCAACGTTGCGCAGGCCTTCCTTGACCAGCGCCTGGGCCAGCACGGTGGCCGTCGTCGTGCCGTCACCGGCCACGTCGTCGGTCTTCTTGGCAACTTCCTTGACCAGCTCAGCGCCGATCTTCTCGTACGGGTCCTCCAGCTCGATCTCCTTGGCGATGGACACACCATCGTTGGTGATCGTGGGGGCACCCCACTTCTTCTCCAGGACGACGTTGCGACCCTTGGGGCCCAACGTCACCTTTACCGCGTCGGCGAGGGCGTTCAGGCCCCGCTCGAGGCCGCGACGGGCCTCTTCGTCGTACGCAATTGTCTTGGCCATTGCGAAGTGATTCCTCCGGATTGGGAATGAAACGGGGGTCACCGGGTAATGGCAACCCCGTTACTTACGCTGGCCGGGCGCAGTGCCCGCGACGGACGACCGAAGCCAGGTCGCAGATCACGACCAGGCCCGTTCTCACCGTCCCGACCTAGCACTCGCGGGTCGCGAGTGCCAACGTCATTTTTAGCACTCGCCTATGTCGAGTGCAAGGACGCCCCCACCCGCCGACGATACGGCGCGCGCCGCGGCGGGCGGGCGCTCGGCCCGAACAACAGCCTGTCGCGTGAAGCGTTGGGCCACACTGGGGTGATGTCGCTCGCCATGCCTGCCTACCCGCCCTATCCGCCAGCGCGCTACACCGGCGAGAAGGGAGAGGTCAGTGCTCGGCTGAAACGTCGGGACGAACCTCCCAACCTGGAGTTGGGCGGCACCAAGTACCACTACCTGGCCACCCAGAAAACCACTGACGGCGATTTTGGGCTCTACCGCGTCGATATCGCACCGGCCGGAGGTGGGCCGGGTCCGCATTTCCACAAGACGATGTCGGAGTCCTTCTTCGTCCTGTCCGGGTCGATGCGCATGCACGACGGGCGAGACTGGGTCGACGCATCCGCCGGCGATTACCTCTATGTACCGCCCGGCGGAGTGCACGGCTTCCGCAACGAGTCCGACCAGCCGGCATCGATCCTGATCCTGTTCGCCCCCGGCGCCCCGCGCGAGGACTACTTCGAGGGGTTCCCGGGCCTGGCCGACATGACCGACGACCAACGCCGGGAGTTCTTCGTCGCGCACGACAACTTCTGGGTCCAATAGTTCTGGCGGCCGGGCCGCCCGGGCCGGAAGTGAGTATGTTCTGGCCATGAGCGCTAAAGGGAAAGCCAAGAGTCATTGGTCGGCCTCCGACATCCCGGATCAAAGCGGCCGGGTGGTGGTGGTCACCGGCGCCAATACCGGGCTCGGCTACCACACCGCCGAGGCGCTGGCCGGCCGCGGCGCCCACGTCGTGCTGGCGGTACGCAACCCCGAGAAGGGCAACGCCGCCGTGGCACAGATCGTTGCGGCCAAGCCCCAGGCCGACGTCACGTTGCAGGCCCTGGACCTGAGCTCACTGGACTCGGTGCGCAGCGCCGCCGATGCATTGCGTTCGGCCTACCCACGCATCGACCTGCTGATCAACAACGCCGGCGTGATGTGGACACCGAAGCAGGTGACCAAGGACGGCTTCGAGATGCAGTTCGGCACCAACCACCTGGGCCACTTTGCGCTGACCGGGTTGTTGCTCGATCACCTGCTGCCGGTACCCGGCTCGCGGGTGATCACGGTCAGCAGCCTGGGCCACCGCATTCGGGCCGCGATCCACTTCGACGATCTGCAGTGGGAACGCAGCTACAACCGAGTCGCGGCATATGGACAGTCCAAGCTGGCCAACCTGCTGTTCACCTACGAGCTGCAGCGCAGGCTCGCGGCGGACTCCCAGGCCGCGACGATCGCCGTCGCGGCCCACCCCGGCGGCTCCAATACCGAACTGGCCCGAAACCTGCCACGGATGTTGGTTCCGCTAGCCAACATTCTCGGCCCGGCGCTGTTCCAGAGCGCGCAGATGGGTGCTCTGCCGACGCTGCGCGCCGCCACCGATCCCTCGGCGGCCGGCGGCCAGTACTACGGTCCGGACGGTTTCGCCGAGCAGCGCGGCCACCCGAAAATCGTCCAGTCCAGCGCTCAATCTCACGACGAGGACCTGCAACGTCGGCTTTGGACGGTCTCCGAGGAGCTCACCGGGGTCAGCTTCCCCGTCTAGCGGGCCGATAATGGCCGCATGCGGTCGGTCGAGGAGCATCAGCGGGTCGTCACCAACATGGTCCGGGCCCGTCCCGTCGCCAAGGTCCCATTGCAGCAAGCGCAGGGCCTGGTGCTCGCCGACGACGTGGTCGCCTCACTGCCGCTACCGGTGTTCGACAACTCCGCGATGGACGGCTACGCGGTGCGGGCCGAGGACACCGTGGGCGCGAGTGCGCAGCACCCGGTGGTGTTGCCAGTGGCCGAGGACATTCCGGCGGGGCGCGTCGACCAACTGAGGCTGCACCCGGGGACGGCGCACCGGATCATGACCGGGGCGCCGGTACCCGCCGGCGCGACGGCGATCGTGCCGGTGGAAGCCACCGACGGGGGCCTCGAGACGGTACAGATCGGCCAGCCCGCTGTCGCGGGCAAGCACATCCGGCGCGCGGGTGAAGATGTCGCCGCCGGTACCACCGTCCTGCAAGCCGGCCAGCTGGTGACACCGGCAGCGCTGGGCTTGGCCGCCGCGCTGGGGCTGGCCGAGCTCAGCGTGATCCCCCGCCAGCGCGTGCTGGTGGTCTCCACCGGCACGGAGCTGGTACCGCCGGGCACGCCACTGCAACCCGGACAGATCTACGAGTCCAACGCGGTCATGCTGACTGCCGCGGCCCGCGACGCCGGTGCGGTCGTGGTAGCCACCGACACCGCTGGGGACGACGTCGCGCAGTTCGTCGCGATTCTCGACCGACACGCGGGTGCCGCGGACCTGATCATCACCAGCGGGGGCGTCAGTGCCGGAGCCTATGAGGTTGTCAAAGACGCCTTCGGCCGCGAAGGCGATCAGGGCGTCGAGTTCGTCAAGGTGGCGATGCAACCGGGAATGCCCCAGGGCGTCGGCCTGGTGGCCGGCACGCCGATCGTGACCCTGCCCGGCAACCCGGTCAGCGCGCTGGTGTCCTTTGAGGTGTTCATCCGTCCCGCGCTGCGCCTGACCATGGGTCTGCCGGATCCGCGGCGACCACAGCGGACCGCGGTGATGACCGAGACGGTCACCTCACCGCGCGGCAAGCGGCAGTTCCGGCGCGCGATCCTCGACATAGGCACCGGACAGGTCACCAGCTACGGGCCGCCGGCCTCGCACCACTTGCGCTGGCTGGCCTCGGCCAACGCCTTGCTGGAGATTCCGGAGGATGATGTGGAGGTGTCCGCCGGAACCCAGGTACAAGTCTGGGATTTGACCTAAACCACGGCGACCGCGCCCGATATCGGTCCAACGCCCGACTGATCGCGCCCCGGATCCAGGCCGGGAGCCCGCGGATCGACTATCCCCAGAAAATGAGATACCGAACGCAAAAATGAGACGATATTGTCTCGACAATTACATTTATGGATCTGGCATAAACCCGCCTCTGTAAAAAGGCTTTACATTTAGCCTACTAAATATAACGTTTTGATAACTCTTGACAGATCTCCAGAGTGATCAAGAATGCGAAACAAATACGATCCGTTCGACTGCTGCTTAATCGCCAAAAGCCAGGGAAACGAACGGGATACGCATGTCTTATCTGATAGCGACACCAGATTTATTGAGCGCGGCGGCAACGGATTTGGCCGGTATTGGCAACACCATCGGCCAGGCCAGCTATGCGGCGGCCGCCCCGACGACCGCGGTGATATCCGCCGCCGCCGATGAGATATCAATGCAGATCGCGGCGCTTTTCGGCGCGCACGGCCAATCTTTCCAGGCAGTCAGCTCCCAAGCGGCACTATTTCATGATCAATTCGTGCAGGCCTTGACCACCGGCGCGAGCTCATACGCGAGCGCCGAGGCGGCGTCGCAAAATCTGCTCAACTTGGTGAACGCCCCCACCCAGGCGCTGCTGAATCGCCCGTTGATCGGCAACGGAGCCAACGGGGCCGCGGGAACCGGCGCGAGCGGTGGCGACGGCGGAATACTGATCGGCAATGGCGGGGCCGGCGGATCGGGCGCGACCGGCCTCACCGGCGGGGCCGGCGGCAACGGCGGCGCCGCCGGGCTGCTGGCCGGCACGGCCGGCGCGGGAGGCTCGGGTGGCCTCGGAGCGGCCGGCGCCGTCGGAGCCGGCGGCCAAGGCGGAACCGGTGGGCTATTCAGCGCGGGCAGGGCCGGCGGCACCGGTGGGGTGGGCGCCAGCGGTGGCACCGGCGGTGCGGGCGGCCTCGGGCTGTTCGGCGCCGGCGGAATGGCCAACGCCACGGTCGGCGGGACCGGCGGGGCCGGCGGGGCCGGCGGGGCCGGCGGGGCCAGCCTGCTGTTCGGCAACGGTGGCGCGGGCGGGCTCGGCGGCGGCGGAGCGACTGCCGGGGGCGCGGGCGGGCAGGGCGGCGACGCCGGCACCTTCTACGGCGACGGCGGCGTCGGCGGGGCCGGCGGCAACATCCCCGGCAGCAGCGGCGGGGCCGGTGGGGCCGGCGGCAACGCCGGCCTGTTCCACGGCGACGGCGGGGCCGGCGGCACCGGCGGAGTCGCGACCAGCGCCGGCGGTGCAGGTGGGGCCGGCGGCAACGCCGCCGACCTGGTCGGCACCGGCGGGGTCGGTGGGGCCGGCGGAACCAGCTTCGATGCCGGTGGGGCCGGCGGCATCGGCGGCAGCGCCGGCGCCCTGTTCGGCGCCGGTGGAGCCGGCGGGTCGGGCGGCTTCGGCCAAGTCAGCGGCGGCGCCGGCGGGAACAGCGGCATGGTCTACGGCGACGGCGGGGCCGGCGGCATCGGCGGCGCTGCTGCCGGCGGCAAGGGCGGCGACGGCGGGGATGCCGCAACGCTCTTCGGCTCCGGCGGGACCGGCGGCCACGGCGCCGCGGGCGCCGTCGCCGGCGGCGATGGCGGCCGCGGAGGCACCGGCGGCGGGCTCGCCGGCTCCGGTGGGACCGGCGGCAACGGCGCCGTGGGCACCGTCAGCGGTGTCGGCGGCGACGGCGGCAACGCCGCCGGCCTGTTCGGCGACGGCGGGACCGGCGGCAACGGCGGCCTGGCCACCGCGGGTGGGGCCGGCGGCGACGGTGGGGCCGGCGGCAAGGCAGCACTGATCGGCAGCGGCGGCAACGGCGGCGCGGGCGGATCCGGCACCGTGGACCCCGGCGGTAACGGGGGCCGAGGCGGTGACGCCCAGCTATTCGGAACCGGCGGCAACGGCGGCAATCCCGGCTTGGGCGTCCCAGCTGGGACAGCGGGCGAAGCCGGCGCTCCCGGGCTGGCCACGTCAAACCAGGCTCTTCTCGACTTAATCAACGCGCCCACCCAGGCGCTGCTGGATCGCCCGCTGATCGGCAACGGCGCCAACGGCGCCGCGGGAACCGGGGCCAACGGCGGCGACGGTGGGATCTTGTTCGGCAACGGTGGCGCCGGTGGTTCCGGCGCGGTCAACGGCCTGGGAACCGGCCAGGCCGGCGGCAACGGCGGGGCCGCGGGGCTGCTGTCGGGCGGCGCAGGGGTCGGTGGCACCGGCGGAATCGGGGCCGTTCTCGGTGGGGCCGGTGGCACGGGCGGCATGGCAGGTCTATTCACCGCCGGCGGTGCCGGCGGTGAGGGCGGAGGCGGCCAGAGCGGCGGGGCCGGCGGCGCTGGAGGCGTTGGACTGTTCGGGGCCGGCGGCAATGGCGGCACCGGCGGGTTCAGCCTGGTGACTGGCGGGGCCGGCGGAGCCGGCGGCGACGGCGGTGCCGCCGGGGCGTTCTCCGGCAACGGCGGGGCCGGCGGCGCCGGTGGCATCGCTCCCGCAGGCACCGAAGGCGGGGCCGGCGGAGCCGGCGGCAACGCCGGCGTGTTCTCCGGCACCGGTGGCGCCGGCGGGGCCGGCGGAGCCCGCCAGACTGTCGGTGGCGCCGGCGGCACCGGGGGCGGCGCCGCCACTCTCTTCGGTGCCGGCGGTGCCGGCGGAGCCGGCGCGATCGGCCTCGACACCGGCGGGGCCGGCGGAGCCGGCGGCTCGGCTGGCGCCCTCTCCGGTACCGGCGGGGCCGGCGGGGCCGGCGTCGGCGGCGGCGGAGGCGGCGGTGGTGCCGGCGGGGCCGGCGGCAACGCCGGCGTGGTCTATGGCGACGGCGGAGCCGGCGGCGCCGGAGGCGGCGGCACGGTCGCTGCCGGTGCGGCCGGCGGATCCGGCGGCAACGCCGCCATGCTCTTCGGCGACGGCGGGGCCGGCGGGACCGGCGCGGTCGGCGCGGCAGTCGGCGGGAACGGCGGAACCGGAGGCGACGGCGGCGGGCTCAGCGGGTCCGGCGGGGCAGGCGGAAACGGCGCAGGTGGCGGCACCGGCGGGACCGGCGGCGACGGCGGCAGGGCTCGCGGGCTCCTTGGCGACGGCGGGACCGGCGGCGACGGCGGCTTTGGCGGTATCACTTCCGGGGACGGCGGCAACGGCGGCACCGGCGCCCTGATCGGAGACGGCGGCAACGGCGGCGCGGGCGGGATCGGCCTCGGGGCTGCGCCGGGTGGTGACGGCGGCAAGGGCGGCGACGCCCAGTTGGTCGGCACGGGCGGCAATGGAGGCATTCTCGGTCTTGGTTTGCCACCGGGCACCGCCGGAACGGGAGGCACTGGCGGCACACTGATAGGCGAGAACGGGCACGACGGCGCATGACCTTGTTGACGGCGCCCCGGTGTGCTCAGGCACATCGGGGCGCCGTCCGTACACTGACCGCCACGGCGCTCCGTAAGATGGCCGCGTGGCACGACGTCCCCGCCGTTCCGACTCATCCTCCGCGGAACCGACTCTGAGCCCGCAGCATCTGCTGGCGTTGGTGCGATCCACCATCCCGCCGATACACCCGGCCGGGCGCCCCTTCATCGCTGCGGGCCTAGCCGTGGCCGGTGTCGGATACCGGCACCGCTGGGCGCGCCGGACGGGGCTGCTGGCCGCCGGCGCCTGCGCCGGCTTCTTCCGTCACCCGCCCCGGGTACCACCGAGCCGGGCCGGCGCCATCGTGGCACCCGCCGACGGCGTGATCTGCGTGATCGACACCGCGGCACCACCGGCCGAACTCAGTATGGGCGACGCGCCGCTCCCCAGGGTCAGCATCTTCTTGTCGGTATTCGACGCCCACGTGCAGCGGGCCCCGGTCAGCGGCGAGGTCGTCGCCGTCCAGCACCGGCCCGGCCGCTTCGGGTCGGCCGACCTGCCCGCGGCGAGCGACGACAACGAACGCAACAGCGTGCGCATCCGCACCGCCAACGGTGCTGAAGTGGTCGCGGTACAGGTTGCCGGGCTGGTAGCGCGCCGCATCGTGTGCGACGCACACGTCGGAGACAAATTGGCGATCGGCGACACTTACGGTCTGATCCGTTTCGGCTCTCGCCTGGATACCTACCTGCCACCGGGCACCGAGCCGGTGGTCATAGTTGGCCAGCGCACGATTGCCGGCGAGACCATATTGGCTGACCTGCCATGACGACCAAGCCTCGGAGCAGGCGCGCGGTAAACCTGCAGATCTTGCCCAGCGCAATGACGGTGCTGTCCATCTGCGCCGGGCTGACCTCGATCAAATTCGCCCTCGAACACCAGCCGGTGCCCGCGATGGCGCTGATCGCGGCGGCGGCCATTCTGGACGGACTCGACGGCCGGGTGGCCCGCATTCTGGACGCCCAGTCGCGCATGGGCGCAGAAATCGACTCCCTGGCCGATGCGGTGAATTTCGGCGTGACGCCCGCGCTGGTGCTCTATGTCACGATGCTGTCGAAGTGGCAGGTCGGTTGGGTTGTGGTGCTGCTCTACGCGGTGTGCGTCGTGCTTCGGCTGGCGCGCTTCAACGCGCTGCTGGATGACGGCACCCAGCCCGCGTACGCACACGAATTCTTCGTCGGAATGCCCGCACCGGCGGGCGCGGTTTCCATGATCGGCCTGCTGGCCTTGAAGATGCAGTTCGGTGAGGGCTGGTGGACCTCGGTGTGGTTCCTGGCTTTCTGGATCACCGGCACATCGATGCTGATGGTCAGCGGGATCCCCATGAAGAAGATGCATGCCGTGGCGGTGCCGCCCAATCTGGCCGCGGTGCTGCTGGCGGTGCTGGCCATCATGGCGGCCGCCGCGGTGCTGGCTCCCTACATCTTGATCTGGGTGATCATCATCGCCTACGTGTGTCACATTCCGTTCGCGGTGCGCAGCAAGCGCTGGCTGGCCGAGCATCCCGAGGTGTGGGGCGACAAACCCAAGCAACGACGCGCCGCGCGGCGCGCGATTCGCAGAGCGCAGCCGCATCGCCGGTCGGTGGCGCGCCGTTCGGTGGCGCGGCTGGGGCTGCGCAAGCCGGGCGGGCGGTTGTGACCAGCCCCTATGGGGCTCCACAGCTGACGCTGACCGCCCGGCTGAACACGTCGGCGGTGGACTCACGTCGCGGCGTGGTGCGGTTGCACCCGAGCGCCATTGCCGCCCTCGGGATCCGGGAGTGGGATGCGGTTTCGTTGACCGGGTCCCGAACGACCGCGGCGGTGGCCGGCATGGCTGATGACCAGGTCCCGGTCGGCACCATATTGCTGGACGACGTGACCCTGTCCAACGCCGGACTACGCGAAGGCACTGCGGTGCTGGTCAACTCGGTCACCGTCTACGGTGCACGGACCGTGACGCTGAGCGGCTCGTCGCTGGCCACCCAATCGCTTTCGCCGATCACCTTGCGCCAGGCGCTGCTGGGCAAGGTGATGACCGTCGGCGACGCGGTGTCGCTGTTGCCCCGCGACCTGGGCCCGGGCACCTCGACTTCGGCCGCCAGCCAGGCCTTGGCGTCGGCGGTCGGCATCAGCTGGACATCGGAGCTGTTGACCGTCACCTGCGTCGATCCCGATGCGCCGGTCAGTGTGCAGCCGAACACGTTGGTCACCTGGGGCACCGGGGTGCCCCACACCGCGCAGTCATCCCAGGCCGAGCGGGTCAGCGTGGCGACCCCGGAGATCCAGGTCGAGGAGCTCAAGGGTGCCCAGCCGCAGGCGGCCAAGCTCACCGAATGGCTCAAGCTCGCCCTCGATGAACCTCATCTACTGCAGTCTTTGGGTGCGGGCACCAATCTGGGCGTGCTGGTGTCCGGTCCGGCTGGCGTCGGCAAGGTGACGCTGGTGCGCGCGGTGTGTGCCGGACGCCGGCTGGTCGAACTCGACGGTCCCGAGGTTGGTGCGCTGGCCCCGGAGAATCGGCTCAAGGCCGTGGCCGCCGCCGTCGCGACGGTTCGCGACGGCGGCGGGGTGCTGTTGATCACCGACGTGGACGCGCTGCTGCCGGCCACCGCGGAACCGGTTGCCGCGCTGATCCTCGGCGAGCTGCGCACCGCGGTCGCCACCGATGGCGTGGTGCTGATCGCCACTACCGCCGCGCCCGACCAGCTCGACGCCCGGTTACGCGCGCCCGACCTGTGCGACCGGGAATTGGGGTTGCCGCTGCCCGACGCGGCCACCCGCAAGGCCCTGCTGGAAGCCCTGCTGCGGCACGTACCTACCGGCGACTTGGATATTGACGAAATAGCCAGCCGGACGCCGGGGTTCGTAGTTGCCGACCTGGCCGCGCTGCTGCGCGAGGCGGCGCTGCGGGCCGCTTCGCGAGCTAGTACCGATGGTCAGCCACCAGAGCTCAACCAGGAAGACCTGCTTGGCGCGCTGACCGTCATCCGCCCCCTGTCGCGTTCGGCGAGCTCGGAGGTCGCGGTGGGAAGCATCACCCTCGACGATGTCGGGGACATGGCCCAGGCCAAGCAGGCCCTGACCGAGGCGGTGCTGTGGCCCTTGCAGCATCCGGACACGTTCGCCCGGTTAGGGGTGGAGCCCCCGCGGGGGGTACTGCTCTACGGCCCTCCCGGGTGCGGCAAGACCTTCGTGGTCCGGGCATTGGCCAGCACCGGGCAGTTGAGCGTGCACGCGGTCAAGGGCTCCGAGCTGATGGACAAATGGGTTGGCTCCTCGGAAAAAGCCGTCCGTGAGCTTTTTCGTCGGGCCCGCGATTCGGCGCCGTCGTTGGTGTTTCTCGACGAGGTGGATGCCCTGGCGCCCCGACGCGGGCAAAGCTTCGATTCGGGTGTTGGGGATCGGGTGGTCGCCGCCCTGCTGACCGAGCTCGACGGCATCGAGCCGCTGCGTGACGTGGTGGTGCTGGGGGCGACCAACCGCCCCGATCTGATCGATCCGGCGCTGCTGCGCCCGGGCCGGCTGGAACGTCTGGTGTTCGTCGAGCCGCCCGATGCCGAGGCGCGCCTCGAGATCCTGCGCACCGCAGGCAAGTCCATCCCGCTCAGCGCCGACGTCGACCTGGATGAGGTGGCCGCGGGGCTCGACGGCTACAGCGCCGCCGACTGCGTGGCATTGCTGCGCGAGGCGGCGCTGACCGCGATGCGCCGTTCCATCGACGCGGCCGACGTCACCGCCGCGGACCTCGCCGCCGCGCGCCAGGCCGTCCGCCCGTCATTGGATCCGCTGCAGGTGGATGCGTTGCGCGCGTTCGGCGAAGAGCTCTGAGCCGGACTAGTCGGACAGCTGGAAATCGACCATCGCCTCGACCGAGTCCACCGCCTCGGCAAGTGCGGCCAGCCGATCAGCGGCCGACCGCGCCGACAACACCGCGTAGCCGTCGGCCGGGCCCATCGGAACCCGAGACGCCAACTCGTACAACAACGTTCCCGCGTCAGCGGCGATGTCGTCGGACTGGTAGTCGAACACCACATCGCGACCCGGCAACTCGATGCCACGGGCGGTGGCGATCCGTTCGAACAACGCCATCACCCGGTCTTCGGTGTCGCGAAACTGGGCCGCACTCACCGCTGCGCCCGGCTCATCTGGCCAGATCTGTACCGTCGCGCGCGGATAGGGGTCGTCCGGGAGCCAGTCACATACCCGAATCCGTTCCCCAGTGCGGCACAACAACTGATAACGACCCGCGCCCTCGTCGACGTATTCGGTGATCCTGGCCAGCGTCCCGACGTCGTATCGTGACTCACCGCCACCCACCTCGCGCCCACCGGCGATCAGGACCACACCGAACGGATCACCAGTATCGAGGCAGTGTCGCACCAGCGCGCTGTAGCGAGGCTCAAAGATGCGCAATGGCAGATCCTGGCCGGGCAGCATCGCCGCCTCCAGCGGAAACATCGGTGCTTCGAAGGGCTTCGGAACGGCCACCATGCCCCCTCAATCCGGGTCTGCCACACCTGCCAGACAACAGTCGCGGCCACGCCACGATCGCAGGGTTGTGCAGAAAGGCAGCGTATCGCGCAAGGCGGGGTGATCACCAAGCCCCGGCTCACCGGCCGGTCGCGAGGTCAAGCGCAGCTCGTCGAACACTCCTGCAGACGTTCTCCCTCGACAACGTCCTCGACAGCGTCCGATCCCGACTTCCGGGAAGGGGTCAACGTGTCTTCCAGATAGCGGGGCTTGCAGGCGTGATACCCACCGGCCAGCAGTGCAATCAGCGGGACCAGGAGAAATCCGAACGACAGTTCCCACCGTCCGGTGGCGTTGTAGAGGATTCCGAAGATCAGTGGTCCTGGGCTGGCCAACAGATAGCCCATGCCCTGGGTGAAACCGGACAGCGCCGCGGAGCCGCTTTCGGTGCGCGACCGCAGATTGATGAGGGTGATCGCGGCCGGGAAGGTGCTTGGGCCGAGTCCGAGAAATATCGCCCAGACGATGGGCGCGGTCAGCGGAGCCCACAGCAATCCCGCGAAACCGACGAGAAAGCACAACGCAGAAGCGGCGACAATGGGGAACGGGTTGGCAGCCCTAGCGCACAGCCTGGGCGTGACCAGCGCTGCAAGGAACCCGACGCCGGAGAAAGTCGCAACCATGGCGCCTCCGAGCGCTTCGCTGCCTCCGGCAGATGTCACGATCACGGGAAGCCAGGCAAACATCGCATAGGTGATCAGCGACGTCATGCTGAACATGAAGGTCAGGCCCCAGGAGATCGGCGAGCGCCAGATCGGCCCGATCTTTTTTCCCGTCCGGGCAGCGTGATCGGTGCCATTGGTGCGGCGGCGGACGAGGACGAGTATCCACGGTAGAACTGCGACCGCGGGAATGAGCGCCCAGATTGCGAGCGAGGCCCGCCATCCATAGGACTCGGCCAGTGGCACCGCGGCCACGGCCGGCATGATGGTGCCCAGCTGTAGGCAGGCGAGGTAGATCGCGCTCATCAAGGCGACGCGATCGTTGAAGTACTTCTTGACCAGCGGCGGGACCACAATGTTTGCGATGCCCATGCCGACGAGGGCAAGCGTGGTGAACGCCATCAGCTCGGACGTGTCGGACGCCATCGAGCGGCCGGCAGTCCCCGCCGCTGTGGCCAAGACACTGAGCAGCGCCAGACGTTCCGGGCCGAACCGGCGGTTCAGGGGCGCGGCGAACCCGGCCAAGGCGAACATGGCGGTGGGGAGCATCCCGAAGACGCCGATGACGGTACCGCCGAAGCCCATCGTGTCTGCGACCCTCGCCAGCAGGGGCGCCATCGAGGTGACGGCGGACCGTATGGTGAAGGCGGACAGTGCGATCGCCAGCAAGACCGTCACCCTGCTGGCAAACAACGACCGGCTGGCGGTTGGGTCGTGGATCACCGGTGCCGCCACAGCAGTCATCGGAATTCCCCCAATCCAGTGTTGGACAACGGTAGGCATCATGGGATGAATGGATGTATTGGGCAAACTGCCTATGCTGGTGGCATGCAGACAGTGCGCCGCCGGACACTCATCGCCCAGGTAAGCGATCAGCTGCGCGATGAGATCACGTCAGGGCGCTGGAAAGTCGGTGATCGCATTCCCACCGAACCCGAACTCTGCGAGATGACCGGAACCGCCCGCAACACGGTGCGCGAAGCCGTGCAGGCCCTGGTGCACGTGGGAATACTCGAGCGACGACAAGGGTCGGGCACCTACGTCATTGCCGACGTAGAACAAGGCAGCGCCCTCGCCGAATATTTCGCGGCCGCCCGCGAACGTGATCTCTGGGAACTGCGCGAGGCGGTAGAGGTCACCGCCGCCGTCCTGTCCGCGCGCCGGCGTGATGCCGCCGACATCGAGGACCTTCGGGCCCTGCTCGCCCGGCGCAACGAACTGTGGAGCCGAGAGCCGGCGAACGACAAAGAACGCACCGAGATGACTTCGGCCGACACGGCGTTGCACCGCGCCATCGTCGCGGCCAGCCACAACGAGATATATCTACAGTTCTATGACCTGCTGTTGCCAACCATCCATCGGGCGGTGGAAGCGGGCCCGGTGGGGACATGCACCTCATACGAGCGCGAACACACCGAGCTGGTCGAGGCCATCATCGCCGGTGACCCACAGCGCGCAGAGGCGGCGGCACAGGTGTTCATCGCGCGACTGCGCGCCTAAATCCGGCGGCAGCCCGGATCCGGTCGTGTGCGCCCACCGCATCGCGGGGGCGAGCGTGGCGGTCGAACTAGCGCGCGAATCCATCCGACGGCGTGTCCGGCAGGTCAGATATCCAGCTCGGCGATCAGTGCGTCTACCACCGCCCGCAAGTCTCCGTCGTGTTCCTCGGCCACCCGCCGCTGGCGCTGGTAAGAGGCGCCGACTCGCGGGATCTCTGCGACCGCGGCCAGCTCGTCCGCGCAACTCAACGACCGCGCAACCGGTTCCAACCGCGTCAGCACATCGTCGAGGTCGTCGGTAACCAGCCGTTCGTTGCTTTCGGCGTCCAAGATGATCACCGCGTCCAGGCCGTAGCGCGCGGCGCGCCACTTGTTCTCCTGGACGTGCCAGGGCGGCATCGTCGGCAGCGTCTCACCGGCATCAAGCCGGCGATCCAGGTCCACCACGAGACAATGCATCAAGGCCACCAGTGCACCGAGCTCGCGCAGATTGGAAACACCGTCACAGATCCGCAGCTCGATGGTGCCCAGGTGCGGCGAAGGCCTTATATCCCAACGTATTTCGTTGATGTGATCGATGATGCCGGTTTTCTTCTGGTCATACACGAAGCCTTCGAACTCCGACCAGGTCTGGAACTGGAACGGCAGCCCGGCGGTAGGCAACTGCTGAAACATCATCGCCCGGTTGCTGGCGTAACCGGTGTCTTCGCCACCCCACCAGGGCGAGGAGGCGGACAGCGCCAACAGGTGGGGGTAGTAGTTGAGCAGCGCAGAGATGATCGGCATCACCTTGTTCGCCGAGGAGACGCCGACGTGGACATGGACGCCCCAGATCAGCATCTGGCGGCCCCACCACTGGGTGCGCTTGATCAGCTCGGCGTAACGCGGTGCGTCGGTGAGCTTCTGGGTGGACCATTGCGCGAACGGATGGGTGCCCGCACAGAACAGCTCCATGCCACGGGCATGCACGATCCGGCGGGCCGGGCCCAGGGTGGTGCGCAGATCCTCGATCGCCTCGCCGGCAGAGCCGCACACACCGCTGACCACCTCGACGGTGTTGCGCAGCAGCTCCTTGTGCACCCGGGGGTTTTCACCGATCTCGGCGATGACCGCCGTGGCTTCATTGCTCAGATCCCGGGTCTCGGCGTCGACCAGGGCGAACTCCCACTCCACTCCTACGGTCGGCCGCTGCGAACGCGCGAAATCTATCCGGTTTGCGGTCCGACCCGCCGACGAGCTAGCCGGAGCCGATGACACCGCACGCCACCCGCTTACCGGCATCACCGGTGGCGAGCGTGGTCTGATCGGGACCCGCGGTCCCGTTCGTCTGGTTATAGCGATCCGCCGGAATGTTCGCGAAGTTGTCGGCGCCGGCGTGAATGATGATCGCGGTTTTCTGCCCGCTCGTCAGGTCATCCATGGTGAATGCATCGGTCGTGGTCACCAGCGTCCCGCTGCCGTCACTACGCACCTGCAGCGACGTCAGGTCACCACTGGACTGCCCGGGCACGGGGCGCCCGGACACCTGCAAGTGTCCTCCCGCAGACAGAAAGTCACCCACCGGGCCGCCGGTCGGACCGGCCGAATTGGCCTCGCACTTGCCCACCTTGTGGATGTGCACTCCATGAAAGCCAGGGGCCAGGTAGCCGGTGCCGGTAGTCACGATGGTGACGGTGGCGAATCCGTCCGCGAAATCGAACTTGGCCGTGGCAACCTCGGTGCCATCCGGTGCCCGCAGCTGAGTCGCCAGACCCTCCGATTCGGACGCCCCCTCGCGATGCTCGTTGGTGCCGGCCGGCGCGGGTGAAGCGGTCCACACCGAGGGTGTGGTGCCCGGAACCGTCGACGCATGTTGAGGCGACGAACACCCGCTCAACAACGCGACACAAGCGGTCGCGGACAGAGCGGACATGGTGACAGCTGCGACATTGCGATGACCGGCTGGCTTAGGCATAGCGAGAGCCTAACCTGGCGACCCTCGAGTCATCGAGCGGGCCGAAACGACCCGGGCTGGTGTCGCGCCGGCTCACTCCGTGACCAGGACAATGACGCCGGGGGGCTGGTCGGAAATTTCGGCTATCCGCCGTTCGACGGGCACGCCCAGCTTCTCACCCACCGCTTCGGCGGTGGTCTGTTCGCCTTCGGCATCGCCGAAATAGACGGTGGTGACCGGCACGTCCGATACCGAAAGATTGGTGACCTCAGTCACATTGAAGCCGGCCTCTTTGAGTTGGTCGGCGGTGCGCCCAGCGACACCCTCGAGACCAGAGATGTTGTAGACCCGCACCTCCGCCTGGGGGGCAGCGGGTTTGGCACTCGTCGAGGTCGGCGACTTCGTGGCGCTGGGCGACGTCGGCATCGTGGTTAGCGACGATGAGTCATCCACCGCCTTCCCGGACGAGTCCAGGGCCTGCCAACCCAGCAGCAAGAAGATGACGCCCAGGAACAGCAGCACCATCACCATGGCCCGCAGAGGAAGCCCCGAAGAGTCGGGTACGCGCTCGTTCATCGAGCCCACTGTAGCCAGGAGAGGCCCAGAACTTGAAAAAGCACGGACAAAACCGGGACCAGTGTCAGGTCACCTCGAAGCCGAGCCGCCGGGCGGCCCGCGCCTTCTGACGGCTGGCCCGCAGCCGGCGCAACCGCTTCACCAGCATCGGATCCGCCGCCAGCGCCTCCGGCCGATCAACCAGCGCATTGAGCACCTGGTAGTAGCGCGTCGCCGACATCGAGAACAACTCCTTGATGGCGTCTTCCTTGACACCCGCGAACTTCCACCACTGGCGTTCGAACGCCAGGATGTCATGTTCCCGACGGGTCAAACCGTCGGCAATTTCAGAGTCGTCCCCCGCTCGATTTGCCCGCGCCATAGCGCCGTCCATATCGCTTCCCCTGGACCCTTCCGGCGAATGCTTATTTGCTTTATTTGCTCGAATGACTTGACCTACAAAGGGGCATGTTCCGACGTATTCAACCACGCCGGGAACTGTTGCCCCGTAACCGCGACCCGCGAGTCGGCAGATTGGGCGGATTGCCTCCGACCCGGCGTCGCGCCCAACCACCCGACTCCTCCGCCGCCGAGCGGCGGGCGTCGTCACCGGGCCCAGTCGCCCCGCATAAGCTAGCCGACCATGGCAGTGGTTCCTATTCGGATCGTGGGCGATCCAGTCCTGCACACTCCGACTTCTCCCGTCCCGGTCGGAGCCGACGGTTCGCTACCTGCCGATCTGCCCGAGTTGATCGCCACCATGTACGAGACCATGGATGCCGCGCACGGCGTCGGCTTGGCCGCCAACCAGATCGGATACGGCCTGCGGTTGTTTGTCTATGACTGTGCCGACGATCGCGGAAAGGCCGCGCACCGCCGGGGCGTGGTCATCAACCCGGTGCTCGAGACGTCCGAGATCCCCGAGAACATGCCCGACCCGGACAACGACGACGAAGGGTGCCTGTCGGTTCCCGGCGAGTCGTTTGCTACCGGCCGCGCCACCTGGGCCCGCGTTACCGGGCTCGATGCCGAGGGGAACCCCGTCGAGCTCGAAGGCTCCGGCCTGTTCGCGCGCATGCTGCAGCACGAAACCGGGCACCTCGACGGCTATCTATACCTGGACTGCCTCATCGGCCGGCATGCCCGCAGCGCAAAGCGTGCGGTCAAGTCACACGGCTGGGGGGTTCCCGGCCTGTCGTGGTTGCCGGGCGAGGGGCCCGATCCGTTCGGTCACTGATGACGGCGCCGTGGCCGGACCTCGGAACGCGAGTCACGATTCGCTACCGCCGACCGGCCGGGTCCGTCCCGCCGCTGACCGATGCGGTGGGACATCTGCTCGCGATTGCCCCGACGGTGCGCGTGCAAACGAAGACCGGAGCGATCGCCGAGTTCGCGCCGGCCGACGTGGTGGCACTGCGGGTGCTCACCGATGCGCCCATCCGCACCGCCGAGATCAGGGCCCTCGAACATGCGGCGGCCGCGGCGTGGCCCGGCACCGACCGGAGCTGGCTGGACGGCTGGCTGCTACGCGCCTGCCACGGAGCCCCGCTATGCGCTAATTCGGCGGTCCCGCTGGACATTTCGGCCCGCCCCGACTCGATACCCGCGATCCTCGACTGGTACACGCAGCGCGGCCGCACGCCGCGGCTGGCCATTCCCGACCGGCTCATGCCGGATCCGGCCGGCCTGAC
Organism: Mycobacterium pseudoshottsii JCM 15466; assembly: GCF_003584745.1. Classification (NCBI taxonomy): domain Bacteria; kingdom Bacillati; phylum Actinomycetota; class Actinomycetes; order Mycobacteriales; family Mycobacteriaceae; genus Mycobacterium; species Mycobacterium pseudoshottsii. Next base: position 950,990 of record NZ_AP018410.1, on the reverse strand, counting down.
CGGTGAGCACACCGAACGTGTCCTGGTCGGCGAGGTCGCGACCCGCCAAGCCGACCCGTCGATCACGGTGTCGCCCCGGCCCGACGATGTGTGGCGAGGCCACTGCGACCGCGAGATCGCCGAGCATGCCCTCACCGCGGTCATCGACGGCGAGCTTGCATTCGGTTCCGGCCCGCAAGCGGTGGTCGCACGCGCGGCGGTAACCGACGCGCCGGACGGCACCCGCTGGGTTGGGGTGTCGGCCGCCTGCACCATCGATGACCAGTCCCCGACCGGTCCGGCCGCCCTGCTCTACACGGCGTTGCTGGCCTGGGGCGCCGGCCGAGGTGCGACCCGTGGCTACACCTGCGTGCCCGGCACCGCCACGCCCGGCTGGGCCGAGTCGCTGGGGTTGCGGCCGCACCATCGTCGTCGCTATCTGCGGACACCCGCTAGCCTCTAGCCATGCCCGATGGCACCCTGCGGCTTGCCACCTGGAACGTGAACTCCATTCGCACCCGCCTACCCCGCGTCCTGGACTGGCTGGAGCGCGCCGACGTCGATGTCCTGGCCATTCAAGAGACCAAGTGTTCGGACACCCAGTTTCCGGCGCTGCCGCTGTTCGAACTCGGCTACGAGGTCGCCCACGTTGGTTTCAATCAATGGAACGGCGTGGCCATCGCTTCGCGCGTCGGCATCGACGACGTCCAGATCGGCTTCGATGGCCAGCCCGCCTGGAGCGGCAAGCCAGAGGTCGCCGCGGCCGCCGAAGCTCGCGCGGTGGGCGCAACCTGTGGCGGCGTTCGGGTGTGGAGCCTGTACGTGCCGAACGGCCGCGCGCTGGAGGATCCGCACTACACATACAAGTTGGATTGGCTTGCTGCGCTGCGGGATACGGCCCAATGTTGGCTGAAAAACGATCCCGGCGCGCCGATAGCGCTGGCCGGCGACTTCAACATCGCCCCCACCGATGAGGACGTCTGGAGCACCGAGTTCTTCACCGGGGCCACCCACGTCTCCGAGCCAGAACGCAAGGCGTTCAACGCCATTGTCGATGCACAGTTCACCGATCTGGTACGGCCTTTCACCCCGGGGCCGGGTGTCTACACCTACTGGGACTACACGCAGCTGCGGTTCCCCAAAAAGGAGGGAATGCGCATCGATTTCATCCTGGGCTCGCCGGCATTGGCCGGCCGCGTGGTCGACGCGCAGATCGTTCGGGACGAGCGCAAAGGCAAAGCCCCCAGCGACCACGCACCGGTTTTCGTCGACCTGCGCCCCGGCCCAGCCGCCTAGCCACTGGACACTCCCTAACAATGTTCGTTGTCTGCGCGTTTGTAACGTGGCAGGCTTCTAATAGATGCATGCTGAAGACAGCGCTGTCGATGTTGTGCAGCATGGGACGCAGCGATAGATCGGTGAGAAGTCAGGGAGCAATTATGGGAGTCGTCGGCGGAGCAGTCCGCAACGTTGGTCAAACGGTGAATCGGGCCGCGACGGCGACCACGGCGGCCGCGGGTGCGGTGGGCGGCGCGGCGGTCAACGGCGTCGTCGGTAGCGTCAAGGGAGCCGCCGAAGGCATCCAGCGCGGGCTCAGCACCGGCAGCAAGTCGACACCGGCCGCCGCCTTGGCCATGGGCGCGCTGGGAGTCGCGGGCATCGTGGAATGGCCGATCCTGCTCGCCGTCGGCGGCAGCGCGCTGCTGTTGCGCCGGATGAGTCAGCGGCCCGAGGCCTCCGCACCAGCGGCAAAGGCGAAACTCGCGCCGGTACCCGACCAGGAGGAGCCGGCCAAGGCCGCCCCGCAAAAGGCGCCGGCCAAGACCGCGGCCAAGAAGTCAACCGGCCGTCGAGCGGGCGCCGCCGAACTGCGCAGCACCAATTGATGGCGGCGCTGAGCACCCATTGAGCATTGCTACATCCATAAAAGGGGCTCTGCCGCTGCGCGCGCTCGCCACGGGCATCCAGGCAACCAGCGCGATGGCCACCGCGTCGGTGATGACCACCGCAGCCGTCGCCGCAACCCTGGGCAGGACGACCGGTTCGGTAACCAAGGCGTGTTTGGAGTTCGGTGCCGCGCCGCTACGCGAGGGCGCCAAGGCGCTCTCCGGTGAGCTGTCCCCCGAGACACTCACCCGGCACTGCTGGCGCGGTGCGGGCCGCGCCTGGATCGAGGTTCGCGGCCTCAATGACACACCCGACGGTGAACTCGCACGCATGGTGCGCGAGGCCATGCGCACCCACCCGGGCATCGCGTCGGTTCGGATCAACTACCCGCTGTCGCGGGTTGTCGTGGACATCGATGCGGCTACCTCGTTGCCGCAGCTGTGTCGCCTAGTCGAAGACACCGAAAAGCGTTATCGCGCAACGCAAGACACTTACCGGCCAACGCCCGCTATCAGCCTGCCGGGCGACAGCGTGGTACTGGTGAACCGGGCCGTGACCGTCGCCACCAACGCCGCCGGGCTCGGGCTGGCACTCACCGGCCGGGCGCTGCGCTGGCCGCGGGTGCCGATCACCTTGCTGGCCGGCGTGGTGGCGGTCGACTACCAGCCCCGGCTGCGCAGCCTGCTCGAGGACCGCATCGGCGGGCCGGCGACGGACACGGTCATGACATTGGCCGTAGCCGCGGCAGAAACGCTCACCCAGGCACCGGCATCGTTGTCGGTGGGGCTGGCGATGCAAACCCTCAAAGCCGCCGAAGCCCGGGCGGGGGCACTGGCCTGGCAGCACCACGAACCGGAGTTGGCCCAGTACGCGGAGCAACCGGCGACCAGCGCGCCCTACACCGCGCCCCGGCCGGCACCGGCGCGTGCCGCCGAACGAAATGCCGATCGCTTTGCGCACATTCAGACGATCAGCGCGACGCTGGTCGGGCTGGCCACCCGCAACATGGACATGGCGGCGACCGCCGCGCTGGTGGCGACCCCGAAGGCCAGCCGAACCACCCCGGAGGCGTTTGCCGCTGCGCTTGGTCAGGGTCTGGCACAGCGGCACGGGGTCTTGCCCATGCGGCCGGATTGCCTGCGCCGCCTCGACGAGGTCGACGCGGTCGTCATCGACCCGCGAGTGCTGTGCACCAACAAGCTACGGGTCGCCCGGATTCGCGGCGCGGATGAGGACCAACTGTCGGCGGCGTGGAACCGGGCCCAGTTGCTGCTGGAGCGCGACGATCTGAGCCCGGGGTGGCATGCGGTCCCGGAAAATCCGGATAGCACCGGGGTTTTCGAAGCCGAAGCACTCTTTTTGCCCGCGCATGATCCGCTCGCCTCGGCCGTGGTCGCCGAGGCGCATCGCACCGGAGCGGATCTGGTGTCGGTCGATGACGACTCGCTGGGCGAGCTGCGGCCGGCATTCGACGACATCCGGCCGCTGCGACACGGATCCATCGATGACGCCCTGACCGACGCGGTGGTCGCACTCAGGCAGGCGGGGCGCACCGTTGCGCTGTTGTCGTCGCAGAGCCGCGCCATTTCGTTGGCCGACGTGGCACTTGGTGTACTGCCGCGGACCGCCGACGCCGTCCCACCCTGGTACGCCGATGTGCTGCTGCCCGATCTTGGTGCCGCATGGCGGATCATGCATGCGATTCCTGCCGCCAAGGCGGCACGCCGGCGGGGTATCGAAATATCCGGTGGCGCATCGGCTTTGGGTGCCCTACTGATGGTGCCGGGCGTTCGCGGACTCGGCCCGGGACCGGTGACCACCGGCGCGGGCGCCGGACTGCTGTCGGGGTATCTGCTGGCGCGAAAGGTTGTCGGCGCGCGCCCGCCTCGACCCGCCGCGTTCCACGAATGGCATGCCATGTCCGTTGAGCAGGTCCAGAAACTGTTGCCGCCAACCGACACCTCGCCTCAACCGGGCGCACCCCATTCGACGTTGGCGACCCGCGCCCTCAGCAGCGGCGCGCACGCGGCAAAGCGTGGCGCACAACTCGGCGCCGAGCCCATGCAGGCGATCGGACAGTTCCTCGGCGCGGTCCGCGCAGAACTTTCCGACCCACTGACACCGATGCTGGCTCTGGGCGCAACGGCGAGCGCGGTATTGGGCTCACCCGTTGACGCGGTGATGGTCGGGTCGGTGCTGACCGGTAACTCGATACTGGCCGCAACGCAGCGACTCCGCGCCGAGAGCCGGCTCAACCGCCTACTGGCGCTGCAAATTCCGCCCGCGCGAAAGGTGGTCACCGGCCAGGACGGACAGCCTGGCTACGTCGACGTCGTCGCCGAACAACTGCGGCCCGGCGACGTTATCGAGGTCCGGACCCACGAGGTGGTTCCCGCCGACGCCCGGGTGATCGACGAGACCGATGTCGAAGTCGACGAGTCCGCGCTCACCGGCGAATCGCTGTCGGTGACCAAACAGGTCGAGCCCACACCCGGAGCCGATCTGGCGGACCGTAGCTGCATGCTCTATGCCGGCACCACCGTGGTAGCCGGGACCGCAGTTGCGGTGGTGACCGCGGTCGGGGCGGACACCCAGGAGCGGCGGGCCGCCGACCTGGTGTCCGGCGACCTGTCCAACGTCGGTCTGCAACACCAGCTCAGCCAGCTCACCAACCGGGCCTGGCCGGTCAGCATGACCGGCGGCGCCGTGGTCACCGGACTCGGTCTGCTGCGTCGCCAAGGCCTGCGCCAAGCGGTGGCCAGCGGCATTGCCGTCACCGTGGCCGCGGTGCCCGAAGGCATGCCGCTGGTGGCGACTTTGGCGCAACAAGCCTCGGCGCGCCGGCTCACCCACTTCGGCGCCCTGGTCCGCATCCCGCGATCGGTGGAGGCCCTCGGTCGCGTCGACATGGTTTGCTTCGACAAGACCGGAACGCTCAGCGAGAACCGGCTGCGCGTGGCGCAAGTACATCCCGGCCCCGGCTTTTCGGATCACGATGTACTGCGCTGCGCGGTCCATGCCGCGCCGGCCGCCAACGGTGGACCGCAGGTACACGCCACCGATGTCGCGATCGTGGCAGCGGCACCACCGGAATTGGCCGCCGAACTCGACCGGTCCGACGCTCACCTGCCATTCCGCTCCGGCAGGTCGTTTTCCGCCTCGGTGTCAGACACCGAACTGGGCATCAAAGGCGCCCCGGAGGTGGTGTTGGCCGCCTGCGGAGCCAACGGCCCGAGCATTGACCGCCAGGTCGCTGAACTGGCCGCCGACGGGCTGCGGGTGATCGCGGTGGCGCGGCGCGAGCTGAGCCCACAGCAGGCCCGGACCGTTGTCGACGACCCGGACGCCATCGCTAACTTCTGCCACGACGGCTTGGCCCTGGTGGGCTTTCTAGGGCTGTCCGACACGCCGCGCCCCACGGCAGCGGGTCTGCTCGCCGAGTTGAGCGGACACGGGCTGGACGTGCGGCTGATCACCGGTGATCACCCCATCACCGCCGCGGCCATCGCCGAAGAGCTGGGCCTGCGGGTGAGCGCCAAACAGATCATCAGCGGCGCGCAGTGGGATGCCCTGTCGCGCAAGGACCAGGAGCGTGCGGTCGCCGAGCGCGTGATCTTTGCCCGGATGACACCCGAGAACAAGGTGCAGATCGTGCAGACGCTAGAGCGTGTCGGGCGGGTCTGCGCGATGGTCGGCGACGGCTCCAACGACGCCGCCGCGATCAGGGCGGCCACCGTGGGCATCGGTGTCGTCGCGCATGGCAGTGACCCCGCCAGCGTGGCCGCCGACATGGTGTTGCTCGACGGTCGCATCGAATCACTGCTCCCGTCGATCCTGGAAGGGCGTGAACTGTGGCAGCGGGTGCAGGCGGCCGTTTCAGTGTTGTTGGGCGGCAACGCCGGTGAAGTGGCATTCGCCATCATCGGCAGCGCCATCACGGGAACCTCGCCGTTGAACACCCGGCAACTGCTGCTGGTGAACATGCTCACCGATGCGCTACCCGCCGCGGCGCTGGCGGTCAGCAAGCCGCGCGGCCAGACCGACCCCAACGCGCGCGGACCGGATCAGCAGGCGCTGTGGCGAGCGGTCGGCGTTCGCGGCACCACCACCGCTGCGGCGGCCACCGCCGCCTGGATGATGGCCGGGGTGACCGGATTGCCGCGTCGGGCATCCACGGTGGGATTGGTCGCCCTGGTGAGCGCGCAGCTGGGCCAAACCCTGCTGGACTCACACGACTGGCTGGTGGTCCTCACCGCGCTGGGCTCACTGGCCGCGATGGGTACCCTGATCAGTATTCCTATCGTCAGCGAACTGCTCGGTTGTACCCCGCTCGACCCGGTCGGGTGGGCGCAGGCCCTGGGAGCCGCCGCTGCTGCGACCGCCGCGATGGCCGTTGTGGACCGTGTTCTGGATGGTCGTGCTCAGCAGCCGGATCCTCCAGCCCCTCCTGCACCCAACACGAGCACGTCACCGACACCCGAACCCGCGACGGCTCCCGCTGGACGATCTCCACGAGCCCGACGCGCCACGACAGCGCATAAATCTCCCGCAACGGCACAGTCAGCACCGCAGCAAACGACGAAACTAGCGGATCGGCCAGGGCGTCGGTCCTCGACATACTTCAGACGGTGACCGCACGACCCTGCTCGGCGGCAAACCCTTCGTTACTGGAAGGCAAATGATGGTGGAAAAGCAGGCGCGCAGAGCGGTTTCACAGCGCGATGCGGTGAAGAAAATCAGGGAAAGCGAGACTTTCGTGGTGAATCTGCCATTCGTCGGCCAGGTTGAGGTCCCCCGGCCTGAGCAGCTGGCCTACTACGGCGGTCTGGCCGCACTGGCCGCACTCGAACTCATCGAATGGCCGGTAGCGGTGGTCATCGCCGCCGGTCACGTCATGGCGAGCAATCACCACAACCGGCTCCTCGAGGAGCTCGGCGAGGCGATGGAGGAGGCCTAGCTAGTTCACGGCCAGAGTTCACGGCCAGTTCACGGCCAGTCCACGGTGGCGGCGTCGAACTGCAACACGACTCGTGTGCCCTGCGGGGTACGGACGGTTTCGACCTGGTTCGCGAGCCCGCTCATCACCGTGAGACCGCGCCCGCGCCGCTGGCTGCGCAGGCTGGCCGACGGGTCTCCGGTCCACCGGCCCTGGTCACTGACGGTGACCGCAATCGCATCCTGATCCAGGAATGCCTCGACGGACACCGTCTTGCCGGCGTCACAGCCGCTGCCGTGCTCGATCGCATTGGTGACCGCCTCGCCCGTCGCGAGCAGGATGGCACCCTTGCGCACGGGTTCGACCCCGATCGCGGTCAGCCACTGCGCCATCCGCCGGCGCGCCACCGGGATCTCGGCCGGGACGGCGGTCAACACGGTGGCGAAGCTGCGCGGACCGGCATGGCTGGGACGCAGCGCCAGCACCACGACATCATCGCGGTAGCCCTCGGCCGGGCACATCCGGTGCAGGAGTTCGGCGCACACCGCCGCCACCGGCATGGCGGAGCAGTCCGCCGCCGCATCCGCCAGCCGGGCAAAGCCGTCGTCGAGAGTCTCCCCCCGCCCGCTCCATCAACCCGTCGGTATAGAAGATGATCAAACTTCCCGCGGGCAGGTCCGCACGCGCGGTGACGTCGGTCGAGTCGGTCCCACGGGTGGCCACCGGCGGACGCCGTCCCGACTTGAGGAAGACCGGGCTGGCATTCGGGGAGACCACCAACGGATACGGATGTCCCGCGCAGATGTAGCTCATGGCGCCGGCACCCGCCGGTGTGGTGTCGATCAGGGCGTAGGCGACCGTGGCGCAGCTGGCGCCGGGAACGGTTGCCGCATATTTGTCCAGCGCTCCCAGAACATCGGCGGGTTCGGCGGTGTTCAGCGCGGAGGCGGCCACGGCGGCACGAAGTCTGCTCATCACGATCGCCGCGGCCAGGCCGTGACCGACGACGTCACCAACGGATATCGCGATCCTGCCCGGATGCGCCAGCGGCGTCACCGAATACCAGTCACCACCCACGCGCATCGCTTCGCCGGCCGGTTGGTACACCGCCGATACCACCGCGCTGGTCGATCCCCGGTCCAGGTCCAGGAGATGCTCCTGGAAGTCGACGGCAATGCGATGTTCGCGGGTCATGACGCGCACCCGATCCAGTGCGATCTGGGTAATCTCGGCGGTCCGGGTGAACATCTCGAGTTCGGACGCGTCGAATTGTCGCGGAGTGGGCCACAGCAGGGTCAGCACCCCGATGACACGTCCGTCGGCGTTGCGCAGCGGTTGGGCGACACAGGCCCGAACAATTTCGGCGGTGTCCTGCACCGCGTGCTGATAGCGCGGGGGCAGGTCCAGCGTGTCGGTGATCAGCATCGGCTCGCCGCGGTGAATGACGTCGGTTCCCACCAGCGGGCTGTCCAGCCTGGCCACGTGGTAGCGATCGCGCAATTCCGCGGGGATTGCGCCGGCATACTCGAACCGGACATAGTCCCCGTCGACAACTCCGATTGCCGCCGCGGCCGCGTCACCCGACGCCAGGCGGTAGTGCAGGACGGCCGCGAGGATTCCGGCCACCGAGTCGGTGGCCTGTAGGGCGGCGTCGAGCTGCATGAGCCTGGCGGCGAGTCCCTGACGGGTGCGCTCGCGGGCAACGGCGGCCAGCCGCGAGGTCACCCGCTCCACCAGCTCCTGGGAACGGAAGGGCTTCAACAGATAATCGTCGGCGCCACCGGCGAAGCCATCGCTGACGGCCTCCGCTCCGGCCCTGGCCGACAACATCCGGACTGGCGTGGCCGCCAGCCCGGATCCGCGCGGATGGCGGCGATGAACTCGAAACCGTCCAGACCGGGCATCATCACATCGGTCACCACCAGGTCGGGGTGCAGGCTGCGGGTTGCGTTGAGCGCGGACTCACCATCGGCGACCAGAACGGTCTCCCAATGCGGCGATAGCACTCGATGCAGATGGGCCCGCATGTCCGCGTTGTCGTCGGCGATCAGCACCAGCTGGCGGGGCTGTTCCGGTGCCGCCTGTACCTGCGCGGGCGATGAGACCAACCACTGGCTGGCCTCCTCCACGTACGGGTTGGTCTCATCAAGCAAGGCGGCCGGCGACTGGTCGGCGGCCGCACCGGTCGGCGACCTCGGCAGCCGGATGGTGACCGCGGTGCCGCGCCCCGGTTCGCTGTCGATGTGCACGGTTCCGCGTTGCAGCTCAACCAGACCGCGTACCAGGGACAGCCCGATCCCGCTGCCCTCGGCACTGCGGTCGCCGGCATTCTCGGCGCGATAGAACCGCTCGAACAGACGCTGCAGGTCGGCTGGCGCAATCCCGGTTCCGGTGTCGCGCACCACGAGTCGGCAGTGCGCGGCCTCGCTGCGCACCTCGACGGCGGTCGATCCTTTCATTGTGTATTTGACCGCGTTGGACAGCAGATTGAGCACGATGGTTTCCCACATGCCCGGATCGACATCGGCCAGCGCTGGCGCGCAGTCGAGTGCAAGGTCGAGCCCGGCGCGGGCGCAGAGTTCGGTGAACGACGACGCGATATGCGACGTCAGCGTGCCCACGTCGGTGCACACCAGCCGCGCGGTTGCGCGACCGGCTTCGATCCGCGAGAACGCCAGCAGCGAGTCGACCATCCGTTGCAAACGCCGCGCATTGCGTCGTGCGGTATCGAGCCGATCGGCCAAGACGGTGTCGCCGCCGGCGTCGGCGAGCGCATCCTCGACCGTACCGAGCAACAGGGTTAGCGGAGTGCGGAACTCGTGGCTGACGTTGGTCAAAAACGCGGTCTTGGCGCGATCGAGCTCCGCTAGCGCATCGGCTCGCTGCCGTTGCCGTTCGTAGGAGACCACCGATGCCAGCGCCGCCGACAGCTGATCGACGAGCAGCTGGCAGAAGCCCCGATACAGCGCATCCAATGGGCGCCGCGGGCTGATGCCGATCACCACCGCCCCGGGGGTCGAGCCCTCACTCAACGGCAACACCAGCGCCTGGGTCGGGCAGTCGTCGGTGAAAACCTCGCAGATGCCGGGAATCACCCGGGCAAGCTCACCGACCACATGCGCCGACTCCCGTGACCGCGAAGCCATGTCCCAGTCCGTCAGCTCGGCCAGCAGCTGGGGCAAGACGGGCAAAACCGACGGTGTGGCTCCCCGCAGCGTGATCCGATGCTGGCCGGCGCCGGCATCGGCACCGTCGGCGGCCACATACACCGCGATGAACGGAGGGTCCGCGGGCTGCGCGGCACACGCGGTGACGGCCGCACCGATCGCGTCGTCGATGGTGTGGGTCTCCAGCACGGCCGACGCCACCGCATTGAGCAGATGCAGACGCCGATCGCTCAACACCCGTTGCGTCGTTTCGATGACCGCGCAGAAGATGGCCGGGACGGCCCCGCCACTGATGATCGGGCTGTAGGTGAAGGTGAAGTAGCGCTCTTGCGGAACGCCTGCCGTCATCAACAGCAGCATCAGATCGGTCGACCAGGTGGCCTTGCCGGTCGCAACGACGCCGGCGAGCATCGGCCCGATCCCCGTCCAAATCTCGGGCCACACCGCCTTCCCGGCACTGCCCAGCGCCGCCGGGTGCTTGTCGCCCAAGATCTGGGCATAGGCGTCGTTGTACATCAGGAACAGGTCGGTCGGGCTCAGCCACAACACGATGGGAAACCGCGAAGTCAGGGTCATCGCCACCGCCGCACGCACTTCGGGTGCCCAGTCCCCGGGCGGGCCCAACCGATGGTGTGCCCAGTCGAACTCGGCGAAGCGGCGCCCCATCTCGCCGCCCAGCGCGATCGCGGCCTGCAGGTCCTCGGGCAACGGTTGCCTATTGGGCGTCCCCGGGGCCGCAGCGTTGGCGCTCATCGTGGCCGCTCGACATCCTCGAGATCGTGCTCACCGGGTTTGCCGGGCCGCAATGCCCCGGCCAGCGTCGGGTAAATCTCGAAGATGCGATCCAGCTCGGTAACTTGGATCGGCGCAAGCACCTGCCCGTGGTCGGCCACCAGCCGCACCGATGTGCCCGCCGCCATCCCCTGTTCATGACACTCCAGCACCGCGTTCAATCCCGCGCTACCGAAGAAGGTCACCGGCTGCAGATCGATGACGACCAGGCGCGCAGGGTGGGTCGCCGCCAATTGCATGGCAGCCGCCAGATGGACGACGAGCTGCTCGACGGTGCTCGAATCGACATCACCCTTGGCCCGCACCACGACGGTGTCCTGGCGAACCTCATGCTCGACCGCCAGCAGGTCCATGGCCTTCACCGCCCGCGAATGTGTCAAACGTTAGGCGGCTGAGACAGGGAGCCCGATCCACCGTCTGCACCGTCCAGGATTAGCTAGAGCCTAACCCGATCCCCACCGCGCGGTCTGCAACCCGCGACGATCAGCTCGCGGACTCGGCGGGAATACGCTCGTGCACCGTTAAGAGCAAGTGGTCGAACTGGCTTTGCACCAACGCCGACACCGGCGGCAAGGACGCGACTTCGGCGACCACTTGTTTGGCCAGCGCACGAAGCTTGGTGTTTGTCTCCTGCGACCGCCACTGCAGCACCCGGAAGGCCTGCTCGGCGCTGACCCGGTAGACGGCCATCAGCACACCTTTGGCTTGCTCGATCGCGGCGCGGTTCTCGAACAGGTCGGGCAGCGCCTCGTCAAGCACCTCCTGACGCGTTTCGTCGAAGGTGTTGGTGAGGTCGATGTAATAGCCGGATGTTCCCTGGACCACGCCGGATTCGTTCACCATGCGGTCAGCCACCACGATTGCGTCGTGCACCACGCCCGCCGTGTCGACAAAGCGATGGCGACTGGAAAACGACTCCCCCGACCGCAACGCATAGTCCAGCAAGTCCTGGACGTGGGCACGATCGTCGGGATGCTTATGCGACAACAACAGTTTCGTCGTCGGCACCACGGCGCCGGGCTCATATCCGTGCATCCTGGCCACCTCGTCGGACCACTCCCAGCGCTGGCCGATGAACCAGAAACGGAAACTGCCGATGCTCAGATGGTTATCGACCGCCCCCGATATCGGGGTGGCAAACGAGGGCGTACCGCGGTCAGGGCGTTCCTCGCCGGTGTGGGCGGTCTGCTGCACGTCTGAAATCATCGCACCCGACCCGCCTGGCAGCCACCACGATCCAAGACGCACCTGCACACCGGCGCCGCACTGCGCTAGCGTGGAGGCCGACCCAATTAACGCACGCGGGAGCGCACACCAACTGCGCTGAGAGGACGGCTGGAGGCCGTCGACCGTAGGAACCTGACCGGATAATGCCGGCGTAGGGAGATGACAGGGAGATGACAATGACCGTTACTGTTGAGCCGTCCATCACGACTGGCCCCATCGCGGGCAGCAGCAAGGCCTATCGCGAGGTGGCCGGCCCCGACGGGGTTACGCTGCGCGTCCCGTTGCGGCGGGTACACCTGTCCACCGGCGCCGACTTCGACTTGTACGACACCTCCGGGCCGTACACGGACCCGAATGCCGTGATCGACCTTGCCGTCGGCCTGCCGGCCCGGCCGGGGCTGGTCCGCGACCGTGGCACCCAGTTGCAGCGCGCCCGCGCCGGCGAAATCACCGCCGAGATGGCCTTCATCGCCGCCCGTGAGGGCATGTCCGCCGAGCTGGTGCGCGACGAGGTGGCCCTCGGCCGTGCGGTGATCCCGGCCAACCACAACCACCCCGAGAGTGAGCCGATGATGATCGGCAAGGCCTTCGCGGTGAAGGTCAACGCGAACATCGGCAACTCCGCGGTGACGTCCTCGATCGCCGAGGAGGTCGACAAGATGGTGTGGGCCACCCGCTGGGGGGCCGACACCATCATGGACCTGTCCACCGGCAAGAACATTCACGAGACGCGGGAATGGATCCTGCGCAACTCGCCGGTGCCGGTTGGCACGGTGCCCATCTATCAGGCGCTGGAGAAGGTCAAGGGCGACCCGACCGAGTTGACCTGGGAGCTCTACCGCGACACCGTGATCGAGCAGTGCGAGCAGGGTGTGGACTACATGACCGTGCACGCCGGGGTGCTGCTGCGCTACGTGCCGCTGACCGCCAAGCGGGTCACCGGAATTGTTTCGCGCGGCGGGTCGATCATGGCGGCGTGGTGCCTGGCGCACCACCGGGAATCGTTCCTGTACACCAACTTCGAGGAACTCTGCGACATTCTCGCGCGCTACGACGTGACCTTCTCGCTTGGTGACGGGCTGCGGCCGGGCTCCATCGCCGACGCCAACGACGCCGCGCAGTTCGCCGAGTTGCGCACCCTGGGCGAGCTGACCAAGATCGCCAAAGCCCATGGGGTGCAGGTGATGATCGAGGGCCCCGGGCACGTTCCGATGCACAAGATCGTCGAGAACGTGCGGCTGGAAGAAGAGCTGTGCGAGGAGGCTCCCTTCTATACGCTGGGCCCGCTGGCCACCGATATCGCCCCGGCATACGACCACATCACGTCGGCGATCGGCGCAGCGATCATCGCGCAGGCCGGCACCGCGATGCTCTGCTACGTCACTCCCAAGGAACACCTCGGACTGCCCGACCGCAAAGACGTCAAGGACGGGGTCATCGCCTACAAGATCGCCGCGCACGCCGGCGACCTGGCCAAGGGCCACCCGCATGCGCAGGAGCGCGACAACGCCTTGTCACAGGCGCGTTTCGAGTTCCGGTGGAACGATCAGTTCGCGCTGTCGCTGGATCCCGACACGGCGCGCGAGTACCACGACGAGACACTGCCGGCCGAGCCCGCTAAGACCGCCCACTTCTGCTCGATGTGCGGGCCGAAGTTCTGCTCCATGCGCATCACCCAGGATGTCCGCGACTACGCGGCCAAGCACGGGCTGGACAGTGAGGAAGCCATTGAGGCGGCCCTGGAAGCGGGGATGGCGGAGAAGTCAGCCGAGTTCGCCGACCACGGCAACCGGGTGTACCTGCCGATCACCCAGTGAGTTGGTTGCCGTTGGCGCCGCCCGGGGCGACGCCGTTGCGTGCGCTAACCATCGCCGGCTCTGATTCCGGTGGCGGTGCCGGCATCCAGGCCGACATGCGGACCATGGCACTGCTGGGCGTCCACGCCTGCGTTGCGGTGACCGCGGTGACCGTGCAGAACACGCTGGGCGTCAAAGGTTTTCACGAAACACCCGAGGACGTGGTGGCCGGCCAGATCACCGCGGTGGTCGAGGATATCGGCATCCAGGCAGCCAAGACGGGGATGCTGGCCTCGCCCCGCATCATCGATGCGGTCGCGGCCACCTGGCGTCAGCTCGAAGTGGCGGTTCCGCTCGTCGTGGACCCGGTCTGCGCATCCATGCACGGCGACGCGCTGTTGGCCGCGTCCGGGCTGGAATCGCTTCGGGAACAACTGTTTCCGCTGGCCACCTTGGTGACACCGAACCTCGATGAGGTGCGCCTGCTGGTCGGCATCGACGTGATCGACACCCAGTCGCAGCACGCGGCCGCGCGGGCCTTGCACGGGCTGGGCCCGCGGTGGGTACTGGTCAAGGGCGGACACCTGCGATCCTCGACGCGCAGTTGCGACCTACTCTATGACGGCACCGACTTCTTCGAGTTCGACGCGCCGCGAGTGGCCACCGGCAACGACCACGGCGGTGGCGACACCCTGGCGGCCGCGACCGCGTGCGCACTGGCACACGGGTTCACCGTGCCCGACGCGGTCAGCTTTGCAAAAAAGTGGGTGACCGAGTGCATTCGCGCCGCCTATCCGCTGGGCCGCGGCCATGGCCCGGTCTCACCCCTGTTCAGGCTGTCATGAACCTCGATCAGATCGCCGGTATCGCACACGAACCCGTGACCGGCCCCGGCCAGCCACCAAACGGCATAGTCATACTCACCCACGGCGCCGGAGGAAACCGGGATTCACTACTGCTGCAACAGGTTTGCGATGCATGGGCACAACGCGGCTGGCTTGCGGTCAGATACAACCTGCCCTACCGGCGCCGGCGCCCCAAGGGGCCGCCATCGGGGTCAGCGGCCACCGACCGGGCCGGCATCGTCGAAGCGATCGAGTTGTGCCGCGGCCTGGCCGAGGGCCCGTTGATCGCCGGCGGGCACTCCTATGGCGGTCGGCAGACATCCATGGTGGTGGCCGCCGCACAGGCCCCGGTGGATGTGCTGACGCTGTTCTCCTACCCCGTCCATCCGCCCGGCAAGCCGGAGCGGGCCCGCACCGAACACCTGCCGGACATCACCGTGCCCACCGTCTTCACCCACGGCACGTCGGATCCGTTCGGCACGCCCGCCGAGGTCCGCGCCGCCGCGGCGCTGATCGCCGCACCTACCGAGGTCGTCGAGATCACCGGCGCGCGACATGACCTGGGTTCGAAGACCCTCGACGTCGCCGGCCTGGCGGTGGCGGCGGCGCTGCGTCTGCTTGGGCCGGCGTAGGGCCAAACAAGGTGAGCTCCATCAGCTCCCGCACACATGCTTGCACGTAGGCGGACTGTCCCGCCGAGTCTTGCGGGTCAACCATCCGGCCCAAGTCGACCACCAACGCCATGGCGGCATGCACCAGGAAGCGCGCCCGCGTCGCCGACAGCGACGGGCGCGCCGAAGTCAGCAGCCGCACCCACGAATCGATGATCGACAGCTGAATATTGTGCAGCAGCATCTGGTCGGCAGGTGTCAGGTTGGCCCGCTCGGTGTAGTAGACGGCCGCCAGTTCCGGGTTGGCGAACGACGTCGCCACATAGGCGTCGATCAGCAGCGTCAAAGCCTGGCGCGGTTCGGTGAGCGCGCCCACGATCGGCGAGAGCTGGCCGGACACCCGATCGGCCGCCCGGCGCAGTCCGGTCGCCAAGATCTCGCACTTTCCGGAGAAATACCGATAGATCCCCGACACCGGCACCCCCGCCGCCGACGCGATCTGCGCCATGCTGGTCTGGGCGTAGCCACGGTCTTTGAACAAGACCATCGAGGCGTGCAGCAACGTTTCATAGACGCTGGCATCCTCGGCGAAGATCCGCCAACTGGCTTTGCGCACCGCGACGTCTCCTGGCTCCGGAAGCTCGGCGCAGACAATCGCCGACGCCGCCTCGCCCAGCAATGCCCGGATCTCGTCGGCCGCCAGCCGCGCCGGATGATCGACAATGCTGCCGATCACGCTCAGCACGCCCGCCGACAGCATCCACCGCTGGGCGGGCCGCAATGACGGACGAATCACCGTGAGCGGCTTTTGGATTCTGCGGTTGACCACCTTGAGCACATCGGCCACCGCGGCCTGATCCTCGGCCCGCAGATACCGGGACTGCCAGCGGTACAAGCCTCCGGACAGGCGGTTGTCCAGCGTCACCTCGATCAGCGACGCGATCAACCGGTCCAGCAGCTGCGCCGGATCGTCGGAGTCATCCAGTTGCGTGCAGTCGACCAGTTGTTGACTCAGCGCCAGCACGGCACCGCGGAACAGCTCGTACTTGCCGGCGTAGTGCCGGTACAGCGCCGGCGCCGAGACGCCGACCTTGGCCGCGATGGTCTCCATGCTCACCGCGTGATAGCCCTGCGCGCTGAACGACTCAGCTGCCGCACGGGCGATCTGCGCCTTGCGGTCCTTGGGCCGCCGGCGAATACCGTCTGCGGCCGCGCCGGGCGAGACGCTGGCAGCGGACATCACCTCACCATAACCCGAATCCGTCCCGACCAAACCCTCCAACGACCTATCGCGGTTGCAGAATCTCCATTAACATAAATCCCCACCGGAGGGCCGCAGGCGGTTTCCCGGACCTATCGCCGGAGGGACCAAGCGTGTTGGAGAACGTACGCCGAGTGCTGGCCTACCAGCTCTCCATCGGCCAACTTCTCGGCATTGCACTGGCCTTCGGCACGCCATATCTGCTGGTGGGTGTCATATGGTCAACGACACACGCTGAGCATTTACACCAGATGCACGGAATGGATCTGGTGGTGTCGTTCTTGGGGTCGATCGTGTCGTGGCCGGTTCTGCTGTTCTCGAATGTGTGCATGACATGACCCCAACGGCAGGATCAGGCATTCACATAGAGAGCCGTGGAGAAGCTGTGACTCATCGCCAGTTGTACCTGGGAATCGCCGGCGTTGTAGTGGGGATCATCGGTCTGTTCGCGCTATGGCTGCCGGTCTATCTCGATCACTACGACCTGTATGGCATGAAGGTCAGCTGCGGCCGGGGCTTCACCTCAGACCTCACCCAGGCGACCCAAGGTGGCGGTGGCGCCCTGGTGGATCAGTGCGACAGTGCGTTGTTGTTCCGCCGTGCCTGGGCGATTCCGGCCGTTGCCATTGGATGGCTGCTGGTCACGGCGTTCCTGGTGAGCTGGGTGCACCACGGTCAGCGCGAAGAACAGCTCAGCTGAGCGAGTTGGCGGTGCTGGGGGCTGCCAGCGCCCGGCGGATATCGTCGGAGACCGACGTGAACACCGCCATCAGTTCGCAAATCCCGCCATCGACGCCGCAGTCGACGACCTTGGCGAATACCTGCGCGCCGGCCACATCGAGCACCAGGTCGCAAAACGGCGCGACCTGCAGGCCGGTGCGCACCCGAACCGCGCCGTCGCCGCTGCCGACCACTTCCGCCGGATGCGCGGCGCCGATGATCTTGTTCTCGATGACCGCGATGCCGATCGGCTTGGGCACCACAAGCGGAATTACCTTCCGGTCGATGCTGGGAAGCCGAAGGTTGTTCCTGCCCGCCAGCCCGGTGATGTCGTGCACGGTGATGGGTTCGGTGAGCCCCTTGACCCGCACTTGAGTTGAGCCCGAAGTGTCTGCGATCGCGCAGATCTCGTGATAGGTCGACTCGGAAACCAGCACCTGCCCGCCGACGGTATTCGACTCGATCCGGGCCACCAGATTGACGTTCTTGCCGATCGCCGTGTACTTCTGCCGGCGCGGTGAGCCAATGGTGCCGACCACGGCCTCGCCGGTGTGAACACCGATCCCGATCCCCAGCTCGGGAAGCCCTTGTTCGCGGTGGCTGACGTTGAGCTCGCCCATCGCCAGCTGTAGCTCCAGAGCGGCCGCTACCGCATGCTCCGCCGCTTCGCCGTCCGTGTTGGGCACACCGAAGAAGACGAGCAGACCATCGCCGAGGATTTCGTTGATCGTCCCGTTCCAGCGGATGACGACATCGGTCGCGCGTTCCAGGTATGCGTTGAGCACCTGCAGCGCTCGTTCGGGCGAGAGTATCTCCGACAGTCGGGTGAAACCTCGGATGTCGGCCATCAGCATCGTCAACGTGCGCCGTTCGCTGTTCTGGTGTCCTTCCGGGCACGCCAACAGGTGCGTCTTCACCTCCTCGCTCACATAGCGGCCGAAGATGTTTTCCACCCGGCGATTTTGGTCGGCGAGTTCCAGGGCGCGCTGGCGTGCCGCTTCACCGGCCTGCAGTTCCCGCACAATCGTGACCGCCTTGGAGATCGTGACCCGCAGATCTTCCAAATCCAGCGGTGTCAGCTGAAAGTCGAAGGCGCCGCGCATCATTGCCGCTCGGATGTTTGCCAGGTCATTGCAGGCGGTGAGCACGATGGTCTTCAGCGGGCGCCCGAGTTTGGCGACTTCCGTCAGCAGGTCGAGTCCGTTCATCTGCGGCATGTTGAGATTGGTGACCAGGACCTCGATGTCTGGGCTGTCCCCGACCATCTTGAGCGCCTGAACCGGGTCGTTGGAGAAGCTCAAGTCATATTCGTCGCAGCGCAGCTCAGTGCGAAAGCGGGCCCCGAACAGCGTCTCCACACCGTCGGCATCATCGACCACGAGAAGTCGCACCGGCGGCTGGGGACCCGGTATCGCGGATCGCTCGTCCAGGGGCGCACAGCAGATCGGCGATGCGGCCACCTGCTGCGCCGCGAGGCCTCCAAAACCGTTCACGTGCATCACACGCCCCCTACGGCGACTGGGTTCTCCGCGTGGTCGCAGCAACCCCAGGGCTCCGGCGTTGTTGATTAGCAGGCTTGTGAGCTGGGTTGATGATCTTTGGTGCCGCGCTATTGGGGCCGGAGTGTAGGCACGGGCTATCTGGAGAACGATCGAGTTGGTTACTGTTCGTCGTTGGTCTGGAGTTGCCCGTGCCTACCGTTTCAGTATTGCCTGTGTCGTCGGTTCCAGAGGTGTTCGACCGCTGGAGTCCTGGTGAGCGCAGCGAGCTCATCGGATCGGAGTTTCTCGATGTGTTGGCCTCGGTGCCAGACCCGAGGGACCCACGCGGTCGGAGGTATTCGCTGATGGCTTTGTTGGCGATCGCGGTTCTGGCCACTGCCGCGGGGATGCGCGGCTATGCTGGTTTTGCCACATGGGCGGCCACCGCTCCCGATGATGTGTTGGCCCAATTAGGGGTCCGGTTCCGGCGGCCCAGTGAGAAGACCTTCCGCGCTGTTTTGTCTCGGCTAGACCCCGCCGACCTCAACGCCAGGATGGGCAGTTACTTCACTGCACACGTGGCCAGCCGCGACCCCAGTGGATTGGTGCCGATCGCGTTGGACGGCAAGATGCTGCGTGGTGCTTTACGCGCCAAAGCGACAGCCACGCATCTCGTGTCGGTGTTCGCCCACCGTGCCCGATTGGTGCTCGGTCAACTCGCTGTCGCCGAGAAAAGCAATGAAATTCCCTGCGTACGTGCCCTGCTCACGCTGCTGCCGGGTAGCTTGCGGTGGCTGGTCACCGTGGATGCGATGCATACCCAGGTCGTCACCGCGAAGTTGATCTGCGCCACCTTGAAGTCGCACTACCTGATGATCGTCAAGTCCAACCAAGCCAAAATATTTGCGCGTATCACCGCGCTGCCCTGGGCCGAGGTGCCCACAGCCGCTACCGACGACTCCCGCGGCCACGGCCGTGTCGAGACCCGCACCCTGCAAATCATCACCGCTGCACGAGGAATCGGCTTCCCCTACGCAAAACAAATCATCCGGATCACTCGTGAACGCTTGATCACCGCCACCGACCAGCGCAGCGTGGAGGTGGTCTATGCCATTTGCAGCCTGCCGTTCGAGCACGCCCGCCCTACCGCGATCATGACCTGGATGCGTCAACACTGGGGAATCGAGAACAGCCTGCACTGGATACGCGACGTCACCTTCGACGAAGACCGTCAAAGGGCACATACCGGAAACGGCGCACAGGTCCTAGCAACGCTACGCAACACCGCGATCAATCTGCACCGCCTCAACGGCGCCGACAACATCGCCGAAGCCTGCCGGATCACCGCTTTGACCGCCAACCGCCGCCTAGACCTCCTCAATCCACAATTCCCCAGCTCACAAGCCTGCTAATCAACAACGCCGGAGCCCTGGCGGCAACCCTGATTTGGTTGTTGCGCAGAATACGTTCAACCTAGCCCAAATTCCACTCGAAATATTGCTTTTTTATTCCCAGTACGATGAATTCTAATTCCAGCTACGGCGAATTATTACCTGGCCGAAACGCGGCGTATACGCACTGGTCACCGGCCGATCTGGGCGTCGGAAATTCACCAGATAAAGAATTATGAAAATGATTTAAAGGGGTTTACTTGCGCGCTGTTAATCGTAGACTACCGGCCACCCAGTCCGATTCACGATAGACACGAGGTGAATGGAGACAATGGTGAATTTGTTTAGCTTAGACACCGATCTCGCAGCGTGAAAAAGAGAAGTAAAAATGGCAACTACACCAACATCAATGACCATCAAGACCGCAGATAGGGTGACGCCCCGTCACCGCACGAGCGCGGGCGGAACACCGGCGCGAGTGCACCTTTCGGCACCGGCGGAACGCAGCGCGCTCACCAGCCGCCGCCAACCTTCGGCCACCGCCGTGCTGCTGGTGGCATCGTTCGGGGCATTCCTGGCGTTTCTCGACTCCACCATCGTCAACATCGCCTTCCCCGACATCCAGAGATCGTTCCCGTCCTACGACATCAGCAGCCTGTCCTGGATCCTCAACGGCTACACCATCGTCTTCGCGGCCTTCCTGGTCGCGTCGGGTCGGCTGGCCGATGTGCTGGGCCGCAAACGAATGTTCGTGTTCGGAGTGGTGCTCTTCACGATCGCATCCGGGCTGTGCGCCGTCGCCGGTGACGTCGAACAGTTGGTGGGCTTCCGGGTGCTGCAGGGCATCGGCGCGGCGGTGCTGGTACCGGCCTCGCTGGCCCTGGTCGTCGAGGGATTCGATGCCTCGCACCGTGCGCATGCGGTTGGGCTGTGGGGAGCGGCGGCGGCCGTCGCATCCGGCTTGGGCCCGCCGGTCGGCGGGATGCTGGTCGAGGCATCCAGCTGGCGATTGGTGTTTCTGGTCAACATTCCGCTCAGCATCGTCGCGGTGTTGGTGGCCGGTCGTGTGCTCACCGAAAGTCGCGCGTCGGGACGACGGCGAGTACCCGACTTGCGGGGTGCGATGCTGCTCGGTGTCGCCCTGGGCCTGATGACCCTCGGATTGGTCAAGGGCCCCGAGTGGGGCTAGATCAGCACCGCAACCATCGGGTCGTTTGTGGCCAGCTCCGTCGCCCTGGTCGCATTCGTCGCGAGTTCGCGGTCTCATCCCACACCGCTGATCGACCCGGCATTCCTGCGAGTCCGCTCGTTTGTGGCAGGCAACCTACTGACCCTGGTCGCGGCGGCCGGCTTCTACTGCTACGTCCTGACCCACGTGCTCTACCTCAATTATGTATGGCACTACTCGCTGCTCAAGGCGGGTTTCGCGATCGCACCGGCGGCGCTGATCGCCGCGGTGGTCGCGGCCGTGCTGGGGCGCATCGCCGACCAGCGCGGCCACCGGCTGGTCGTCATGGCCGGCGCGATCATCTGGGCCGGCAGCCTGGTGTGGTACCTGCAACGGGTCGGGACCGAACCCAATTTTCTGCGGGAATGGCTGCCGGGCCAGCTGTTGCAGGGGATCGGAGTCGGCACGACCCTGCCGGTGCTGGGCAGTGCCGCGTTGGCAGGTCTGACCAAGGGAGGCAGCTACGCCACGGCGTCGGCTGTGGTCAGCACCACCCGCCAGCTCGGTGCCGTGATAGGCGTGGCGCTGCTGGTCATCCTGATCGGCAAACCGGCTCCTGGCACCGGCGTCGACGCGCTGCGACACGGTTGGGTGCTGGCGGCGGTGTGCTTCGCCGCGGTGGCGGTCTTGGCCGGTTTTCTGGGCCGCACCCAACAGGGCGCCGACGTCGCCGGTGCGCCCGAGTCCGGCGTCGCCCGTGCGCCGGCCCGGCCGCAGCCGGTTACCCCACGGCCCGCCGCCGCGCCAGCGCGGCTGCCTCAGACCACGGCCGACGGCGACCTCCTCAGGCAATTGCCGCTATTTGCCGGACTGCCCGCGGCCACCATGGCCGAACTCAGGCACCACACCGATGAGATTGAGCTGCAAGCGGGTTCGTACCTGTTTCACGAGGCCGACCCGTCCGATGCTCTTTACGTGGTGCGCAGTGGCCGCCTGCGGGTGGTGCAGCGCGACTTGGTGCTTCGCGAACTGGGCCGTAGCGAAGTCGTCGGCGAACTCGGGCTGCTCATCGATGCGCCGCGCTCGGCGTCGGTTCAGGCGATGCGTGACTCCGTGCTGATACGGCTGAGCAAGGCGCAGTTCAATCGGATTGCCGACCGGGGCGTATTGGCGGCACTGGTCGGCACGCTGACCACTCGGCTGCACACCGCACCACCACCCACCGTTGGCCGCCCGGCGTCGCCGGAAGCGGTCATCGCGGTAATCGGTCTCGGCGCCGCGGTGCCGGTACGACCCGTGGCCCTGGCGCTGCTCAATGCGCTTTCAGCGCGGGTCACCGCGGTCGATCCCGGTCGGGTCGACCGCGCCGGCCTGGAGCGCGCGGAAGCCTCCGCGGACAAGGTGGTGCTGCATGCCAGTGCCAATGACAGCGGCTGGCGCGACTTCTGCTTGCGCGCAGCGGATCGAATCGTGCTGGTGTCGGAGGGGCCGGCGCCGCGGGACACGCAGCTGCCCGCGCGTGCCGTGGGCGCCGACCTGGTTTTGA
The DNA here is from genome assembly GCF_003584745.1 of Mycobacterium pseudoshottsii JCM 15466. Classification (NCBI taxonomy): domain Bacteria; kingdom Bacillati; phylum Actinomycetota; class Actinomycetes; order Mycobacteriales; family Mycobacteriaceae; genus Mycobacterium; species Mycobacterium pseudoshottsii. Next base: position 928,183 of record NZ_AP018410.1, on the reverse strand, counting down.
TCGGTGCCCCCGCCAGCCAGGAGGATCGCAGCCGATGGGAAGAGCTGATCTCACCGCGCTCGGTCCATTCGGTCAGCTACCGCAGCCTCAAGGACGACGTGCGCCCGCTCGCCGCACGCATCAGCGGCGGCTCTGTCGGACTGGTGCTCGGCGGCGGCGGCGCGCGGGCCTTCGCCCACCTAGGTGTTCTCGACGAACTGGAGGCCGCCGGAATCGTCGTCGACCGCTTCGCCGGCACCAGCATGGGGGCGGTGATCGCCGCGCTGGCCGCCAGTGGCCTCGACGCGGCCGGAGTGGACGCGCACGTATTCGAATACCTGGTGCGGCACAACCCACTCGGCGACTACACGCTGCCGAGCAAGGGGTTGGTTCGTGGCCGGCGCACGATGGCCCTGCTGCGCGAAGCCTATTCGGGACGGATGGTCGAGGAGCTGCCCAAGGAATTCCGTTGCGTCAGTGTCGATTTGCTCGCCCGGCAGGCCGTCGTGCACCGGCGTGGGCCGGTCGCCGAGGTGGTCGGGTGTTCCCTGCGGGTGCCGGGACTCTACCCACCCCAGATCTACAACGGCCAGCTACACGTGGACGGCGGAGTGCTCAACAACCTGCCGGTCACGGCGCTCACCCGCGCCGAAGGCCCGATGATCGCGGTGAGCGTGGGGTTTGGCGGAAACCCGTCCGGTGGCCAGCCCCGACGCAGCGGCCCGATACAGGTGCCCGGCATTGGCGACACCCTGATGCGCACGATGATGATGGGCAGCCGCACGGTGGCCGACGCCGCACAAGCGGAGGCTCTGGTCGTCATCCGGCCGGACACCCGTGCGGTTGGACTGCTGGAATTCCACCAGATCGACGCCGCCCGCGAGGCCGGGCTCGCCGCGGCCCGTGCGGCACTGCCACAGATCATTCCGTTGCTGCGATCGGGGCCGGCCGGTCAGACCACCGGCCGCGCCATTGACCGCAGCGCCCGCGCGCTCCGCACCGATGCGCGGCGGCCGGCCTGATGTCGTCCCCGTTGATCGCGCGCCGAAGCGTTATCCCGGATACCGGGAGTAGCACGCCTCCATGTCGCCACTGACTCCGGCACGGAACGCGGCGATCCGGGTGAACCCGGCCGGCACGCTGATTCCGTCGGCATCACTGGCGACCATGCGGTTGGTAAGCAGCCCTGAAACCGCTTCGTCGAGGTCCCCGACGGTGAGGACGAGTTGCTGCCCGGACGGCAACTCGATGGGCTCGGCCATCTCGCGGTGCACGACTCCGGTCAGGCACGCGGTCCGCAGCGCAGTCCACGGGCTCTGCATCGGCAGATCACGTTGATGCTGCACTGACAGCGCGTATCGCGACATCACGATGGACAGTGCGGTGTCGTCGCCTTGCGGCAGGCTGTGCTGTTTGGAGTCGGCGACCTTGCCGATCGCGGCCAGGGCGGGCAGGTCGACCGTAATGGTGTTGGTAGCCGGGCAATAGGACGCCGGTGGGCTGGGTTTCGCGTCCGGACAACCGGCCTGCTGATAGGACAACGTCGGCGGATCCGTCGGCGAGAAGATCTTGCCCAGCAGCTCCATCAGCGTGGTCAAGGTGTCCTGATTGATCGGTACCTCACCGGTCTCCGGGTTCCCGCTGCTGTCCACCCGCAAGCCGGTCGGCAGATCTCCGCGGCGTCGCACGATCTCCGACTCGTTGATCGCCGCACAGGCGGGGGTGCCGCTGAGAAAGCCCATCTGAAACGCGCTGACCCGGTCCAGCGCCGACCCATGCTCGTCGTCGTTTTGCTCATCGGTATCCATCACCGGGTCCCGCGTCGTGATGATCCCGGCGAGCACGTGGTCAAGCCCGTCCGCGGTGCTCAACCGGAACCGGGGCGACTTACCTTCGGCCACCCAGTACAGATAGACGCCCGCGAAGCAGTCCGCCTGCTGCTCACGGACGATGGTGGGGTCGCGCCTGGTGACCAGCTTGGCCATCACCTGCAGGGCATGCCCAAACTCATGCGCCAGCACGCCAGTCACCGAGATCTCACCGAAATACTCCTGCGCCACCGGCATGAAGACGCCGCGGTCCCAGGCGATCATGTTGCAGCGGGAGGTGAAGAAGGCGTTGACCAGCTCGTAGGTGTCGTTGTGGCAGACAATCGGGCTGTTGGGGTCGTTGGAGTCGTAGGACACCAGTTTGCTGACCGGCCTGAACGTGCCCTGCAGGGGCTCGTAGTTGGTTTTCCAGTAGTCCTGGATGTCGTTGACCGACAGTAGCGAGAGCTTGTCGATCGGGCCGTTGTTGGTATTGATCACCGTGCCGGTAGGCGGGGGTCCATCCGGCCGAGGGCCGCTAGGCCCGTTGGTCGCGGGTAGACCCCCGACCCGGAACGGATCGTTGAGGATCGACAGCGCACGTCCGTCGACGATCGTGGTACAGCCAGCCACCACCAACAGTGCTGTCAGGAAGGCCGTGGCCGCCCACAGCGAGGCGATCAGCCCGCTGTGGCGCGACCGACGCACACCAAGCCATTTCCGCCCGCGATTATCCATTCGACCAACCCCGTCCCACACTGGTCTGCACGGCAGCAACAAAGGAAATTATCCTAGTTCGGTTGCCCTGCGGTTACCGTCGGAATGCGCCGACGAGCGATGTCGGCCATCATCACGACACTCGCGCGCGGTGGCGCTTGTCGTGCGGGGTGACGCCGTTGACACCCCTGATGGACTCCGCATACGCCCCCACCGCGAACGCCACTCCCGAGCCCATGACCTCCAATGCCTGTCTGTTGATGTTGTCGATGGTGTCGCCGACGCTCAGATACTCGGGATCGAACGCGACACCGGCCTGTCCACCCCAAAGCCTGGCCTGCACAGTAGTTTTCGTCTGCGAGGCGCCGGTGGTCATGCCCCCGATCGGCACCCCCGCCACCAGAAACGGGTGGTAGTCGGACCTGATACTCAGCGGCATGTCCGCTGGGCGCTTTCCCGCCAGGTTCAAATACCCGGCCAACGTCCGCTCAATGGCCGCTGAGCCTTCCGGCACATCTGCCGATCTCACGCCGGTCCCGGGCAGACCGGACTGATCACCGTCATCGGTGAAATAGCCGGCGTTGGGGGATCCAAGCATGTCGAAGTTCAAATACAACGCGATGCTGTTGAGCTGTTCGCTATCCATTCCGAAGACGTAGTCCATGGCGCCATTGATCCCGTCCCCCCAGAAAGCGAACCGCACCGCATTGGTCACCGGCGGCAGCGGACCCAACTGCAACGCCGTTTCCAGCACAGCGGCCACCCCGGAACCCGCGGAGTTGATCCCCGGACTTCCCGGCGGGCTGTCCAGGCGCGCGCCGACCATGACCACCTCATCCGGCGTGCCGGTTTTGGTTTGTGCCAGCACATTCCGGGACTTGATCTGGATGTTCTCGGTATCGAGCACCAGCCGGATCGGCGCGTTGGTGCGGGCCAGGGCTGCGGCGCCGCTGACGCCGACCACCGCGACCGGCACCTTGAGTTGGTTGTAGTAACCGGGACCGAACAGGTTGGCCGAGCTTCCCCGATCCGGTGCCGCACTGATCACGATCAGCCCGGCAGCGCCCTTGGCCACCGCACTGTTGTGCTTATCGACCACCGAACACCCCGTATCGTCGACCACGGCGATCGCGTTGTCGGGCAGCGCTGGCGGGTAGTCGGCCACGGCGCAACCGTCTGACCGGCTGGGCCGGACCGGCGGTCCGGCCAGCCCGCCCGGTGGCGTCTGGACCAGCAGCGAGGCCTGGTCCACCGAATAGCTGCGGCCGGCGACCGTCAGTGTCGGTTTCCCCTCCGACACGGTGTACAACCGTTGGAATTCCGGGGTGGTTACCTCAAATCCTTTGGCCTTTAACGCTTTCACCACGTAGTCGAGGCTTGCGTCGTAACCCGGTGTCCCCGTTGCCCGATTTCCGCCGTTTGAGTCGGCGACTGTCTGCAGCGCCCGCAGATGCGCAAACATGCCGTCGCCGGTGACCTTTGCCGCCAGGTCACGACTGAGGTCCGGCGCCGCGGTCGGGGGTAGTGATTTAGGCGCCGCGCATCCCGCCAACGCACAAGCCAGTACCAGTGTCGCGCCGAAACGCTGCACCGTTGCCCGGATCATGGTTTGGCGAGCACGTGGCGGGTACGGTCCCCGATGACTGGAACGCCGTTTCGGCCGGTCAGGTCTTGCGCGTACAAACCCACGGCGTAGGCCACGCCGCCTCCCTGGATGCCCAGCGACGTGCGGTCGATGTGGTCGATGGTGTCGGATTTCTGGTGATAGTTGGGATCGAAGGGCTCATCGGCGGTGCCGCCCCACAGCTTTGCCTGTTCCTCGGTCATTTTGACCTCAGCACCGGAAAACAGGCCGCCCGAGGGGATCCCCGCCAAGGTGAATCCGTCGTAGTCGGAACGACCGTTAAACGAGGTGTCCTGCGCGATCTTGCCGGACAACCTGAGATAGGAGACCAGAGTGCGCTCGATTCCCGCCGAACCTTCGGGCACCACCGGCTGGCCGCGCTCATCCAGCGGTAGCGACTGATCACCGTCATAGGTGAAATATCCGGGATTGGGCGAGGCCAGCATGTCGAAGTTCAGATACAGCGCAATGTTCTTGAGCTCATCGAGGTCCAGGGACTGGACGTAGTTGCGCGATCCAATCAGGCCCAGCTCCTCGGCGCCCCAGAACGCAACGCGAACAGCGTTGTGCACGTGTGGCGAATTACCCAGCTGTACCGCGGTTTCCAATACCGCAGCCACGCCCGAACCGTTGTCGTTGATGCCTGGCCCCTGCGGCACGCTGTCCAGATGCGCACCCGCCATCACGGCATCGCTGGTAGACCCCGTCTTGGTCTGAGCAATGACGTTGCGGGCCTTGAAGCTCTGACTGCTCGCCGTGAGCTTGATCGTCGCGGGCCCGGACTTGCCGCGCAGCTGCAGCCCCACCGACTTGGTGACACTCACTACCGGGATCTTGACGTCGGTGTTCACCCCCAAGGTGCCGCCCATCATCTGCTCGTCGACATTGTCGGCGATGATCAGTGCAACGGCGCCGCGCTGCGCGGCGGCGTCTTCTTTCTGAGCGAACTGACACTCGCCGCGGTCCACCAGTACCACCGCGCCTTTGACCGGCAGGTTGTCGTAGTCGGAGGGAGTGCAACCCGGGCTGTCATCCGACGGCGCGAGCAGCAACGGCCCGGTTACCCCGTCCGGCGGGGTGCCGAGACTGTACTCCAGCGCGTGCGCCTCCGCAGTCATCCCGCCGACGTCCACCGATCCCTTTTCGGAATGGAACACCCGGGCCGAAAACTCGGGCGTCTGCACGTCAAAACCACTGTTGCGCAGGATGTTGACCACATAGTCGACACTGGCCTCATAGCCAGGCGTGCCCACCGCCCGCGTGCCGTTGTTCGCGTCGGCGATCTCCTGCAACTTGGCCAGGTGCCCCATCATGGCCTCGGTGGTCACCCGATTGCGTAACGCCTCGGCGAACTCGGCTGCGGCGGGGTTGCTGATAGCAGGCTGCGGTTGTGTCTGCGTCTGCGTCTGCGTCTGCGTCTGCGTCGACCAGCGAACGCAACCCACCACAAGGAAAGCAACAACAGCCACGGCAACCATCGCCGGCATGGTCCGTGATTTTTTCACCATCGCGCCCAGATTAGACCGCATCGGATGCGCTTCGCCGCTTGACCGGCCGCCGGACCGGGGCGTGAACCCTTCCCTATTGCGAAAGCCGCACCCGCACAAGCGGATACGGCTTTCGTGGCGTACCAAATCAAATCAGACGAACAGCGCGTTGAACGGCGCAACCGGTATGTTGCGCACCACGAACCAGACCAGCACCAGCGACAACGTCACTGGTGCTGCCCAGCGACTGCGTTGCCAACCGCCTATTCGCCGGCCAACCAAACGACCGTACGTCCAAACCAGGTAGGCCCACACCAAGAGCGCTGTGGCCGCCAGACCAAGCGCGTTGAATCTGGCTGCGGCCAACAGATCGCCGTGCATCAGGCTGTACAGCATTCTCAGGCTGCCGCAGCCCGGGCAGTCAATTCCCAGTAGTGCCTTGGTGGGACACACCGGTAGTGGGCCGTGCGGAGTGGTTGGATCCCCCACCCAGATGGCGGCGCACACCAATGTCGTGGACGCCGCCACCGACAGCGGCGCGCCCAGACTCAGCCGGACCGCCCCTTGGTGGGTCACCATGAACTCAACCCTGCTTAGAACATCCCCGCCGCGAGCATCGCAGCGTTCGACGTCCCCGCGTTCAGCGCGCCCACGGCCATCAGGATGCCGTAGATGACGAACACGATGATCCCGGCGATCGCCGACCACATGGTGAACTTCTTGGCAGAGTCAGCAGCCGCTTGGGCCTCCGCGTAACGCCCTTGCGCCCACAAGCCACTCACCTGCGTGGACTTGACGATCGCAACGATCCCGAGGGGAAGACAGCAGAACAACGTCACCAGAATGGACCAGACCAAATAGTTGTCGGGTTGCTGCCCGGCAGGCGGCTGCTGCGGCGGGTATCCGGGCGGTGGTGGCTGTGTCATGGATTCTCCAGATCAAGAGAAGTTAGCTGACGTAAAGCGGTGCTTACCATACCGGAGTGACCGTCTCGATGGCAGCAACTACGAGCAAATTGTGCGGCCACGCATCTGCGGTCCAAGCACCCATGCACTCGTCGAAATTTTCGGCCCCGCTTGGCCGCCGCGCCGGAGCCTGAACCAGGCCCGTTCGGCCGAGCCTCGACGCCGGTTTCGCCGCCCCGGAGTATCCACTAAATAGACTGCTCCCCTTGTTATTTCAGCGAGACATCAGCTCGCGCCGGGGCTCGCCTGGAGGTACCTCGAAACAGTCGCGAATACGAGCGCGTGCACCGCGTATCACTATCGATTCCAAGACAGACAATTGCTATCGGAACATGTTGCATGGTCACATCGTCATGCCGCCAATTGCCGGAAAGGGTCTGTTTTCCCATGTGCAACACAAATAAACTCCTGGGTGCCAGCGTGAATCCGCCTCGCCCCGACGACCCGAAGGAGTCATGGATGACTCACCTCACCACCGTGCTGCGCGCCGCCACGACTGCCGCACTGATGGGAAGCTTCGCCTACCTAGGTATTGGCATCGGTACCGCAAGCGCAGAATCCGCCAACGGCAACCCGGCCGATGTGGACACGCTTGCCGAGTCATTGTCGAAGGGCTACGACCTCACCAATTGCGCCCCCCAACCCATCAACCCAGGCGAGCTGGCCGAACTCGTGTGCGACCAGAGCGCCGACTCCGCCGGACCCGCTGAGGCCAGGTACATCCTGTTTGCCAACACCGACGCCATGAACGGCAAGTTCAAAGCGGGTCTCAACGACGAGACACTGACCTCCTGTGGGGAGAGCCAGTCACCCACCACCTGGCACCAGGGCACCTCCGGGACAGCTGGACAGGTGGCCTGCGGCACCCACGACGGTGCGGCCGAGATCATCTGGACCACCGATGCCAAAAACGTTCTCAGCGACATACGTGGCGCCAATACCGACGTGCCCTCGCTCTACCGGTGGTGGCAGAACAACGGCTGACCTCACCGCCCCCACTGCGCTGTGATCGCCCGCGCCACCGCGTGCATCCCGGCCTCGTTAGGGTGAAGTGGCGCAGGCCGGCCCGGCAGCGGGACAACGTATCTCGCGAGTCTCCCGGTTTTTTCCGCCCAGGGTTGCACCGACCACGCGTGATGGTCGCGGCTGGCCGCCGCGGCACGCACGATCTCGCAACCCGTCTCGACGGCGGCCTCGGCGGTGAGTCGCTCCAGCGTTTCGGCGACATGGCGACCAAGCGCCGCGTCGGCCTCGGACAACGGCGGGGCGCCAACTCCCGCCGGCGGCAACAACGTCAGATAGTCGACAAACAGAACCCGGGCACTTGGAGATCGCTTCCGTATCGAACGGCCAACCTCACACAGTGAATCGAATACCGTTGCCAGGGCACGATCCCGGGCGTCACGGTCAAGCAGATCTGCTACCCAGCCGCGAAGCATCGGTAGTCGCCGCGCGAAGTTGGGCAGCGAGGCGACTATCAGCAACGGGATGTAGCCGACGTCGTTGCCCCCGACGGTGACTGTTACCAGGGCTTCCGATCCGTCCAATGCGCAGATCTGGGGCGGCGCCCCCCGCTGGTTGTCGGTCAGCACGGCAGCGGTGGTCGCACCCGAGTAGGTGACGTCGACCAGATCCAGATTCAGTCGTTCGGCCACCAGGTGCGGGTAGTTGCGTGCCGATCGCCCCGATCCCCGAGGCGCGCCCGGTGCGCGCGGGGAGATGCCTGGACCTGCCGCCATCGAACTACCGAGGGCGACATAACGTTTCATCGCCGTGGGGATGGAACTCAATTGCCCGACTCCGCACCGGGTGACTGCGTCGTCACCAGGGTGGGGCTCGACGCCTGGGCCCAGAAGCGCTTCGGTATCCGGCCGGCACGACGCGCCAGGTAGCCGGCGGTGACGGCGGCCGACATCGCCGCGGCCATCGCCGCCGGGTCCGCCGCCCGCGTCACCGCGGTGGCCAACAGCACGGCGTCACAACCCAATTCCATCGCCAGCGCCGCATCACTGGCGGTGCCGATACCCGCATCCAGAACCACGGGAACACCCGCGCTGGCAACGATCATCTCGATGTTGTGCGGGTTGGTGATCCCCAGGCCGGTCCCGATCGGCGATCCCAGCGGCATCACTGCCGCGCAACCGGCGTCTTCCAGGCGACGGGCCAGCACCGGGTCGTCATTGGTGTAGGGCAGCACGACGAAGCCGTCGTCGACCAACTGTTCTGCCGCTCTGACCAATTCAATCGCATCGGGCAACAAGGTGCGTTCGTCGGCGATCACCTCGAGCTTTACCCAATTGGTGGCGAGCGCCTCGCGAGCCAATTGCGCGGTCAGCACCGCCTCGGCCGCGCTGCGGCACCCGGCGGTGTTGGGTAACGGCGTGATCCCGAGCCGGTTGAGCAGGTCGAGCAGTCCGGTGCCGCCCTCGGCGTCAACCCGGCGGATCGCGACGGTGGTGAGTTCGGTACCCGAAGCCACCAGCGCCTCCTGCAGCACCGCCAGATTGCTCGCTCCCCCGGTGCCCATGATGAGCCGCGAAGCAAAGCTGCGGTCGGCGATCGTCAGCTTGGACTCAACCACCTTGCACCGCCGTTACCACCTCGAGTCGATCACCTTCGGAAAGCTCTGTCGCCCAGTCAGATCGTGGCAGCACCGCCAAGTCCAATGCCACCGCGATGCCCCGATCGGGGAAACCCAACGACTGCAACAACGCTGCCACGGTGGTCTGCTCCTCGACCTCGACACGGCGCTCGTTGACAACGACGATCATGAGTGCGCTCCGATCGGAACAAGCTCGGACACGATCTGCTCGGCGGTCCACGGTGCCAACAGGAATCCCGATCGGCCTAGGCCCGCGGCCACCAGCGTGCGTGCGTCCAGGCGGCCCACGATGGGCAGGTTGTCCGGTGTCATCGGACGCAATCCGGCTGTGCACTCAGCCAACTCGTACTCGCCGAGGGCCGGCATTACCGCACAAGCATCCTCGAGCAGGTCACGCACGCCCGACACCACCGGGGCCAAGTCACGTCCGTGCTCATACTGGGTCGCCCCCACCACCACCCCATCCGCGCGCGGCACCAAATACACCTGGCGCCCGTGTACGCGGGCGCGTACCACCCGCTGCAGCAAAGGCATACAACCCTTTCTCCAACGCAACCGCAGCACCTCACCCTTCACCGGACGAACCGGCAGGCCCGGCCACAAGGCGGGAGCGTCGATGCCATTGGCAATCACCACCGCGTCACCGGTGGCATCGGACAAATCGGCGACCGGCCCCGCCCAGGTGACGCCACGTCGCTCACAGTCGACGGCCAGTGCGTCGAGCAGGACGCGATTATCCACCGCCAGCTCGGTGGTGGCACGGAAGCCGTGCCGGATGCCCTGGGCCAGCAGGGGTTCGACATCGCGGGCGGCCGATTCCCAACTCGCCGGGTGCCCCTGCTCGGACAACCAATCCGCGACGGTGCGCAGGTCAGCGACGTCGGCTCGGTCCACCGCCACCACCAGCGATTCCCGCGCGGTAACCACCTGCGGTGGCAGCCCGTCCAGAAAGCCGCTCTCGTGCCACAGCCGCAGCGACTCCAGCCCGAGCCGCAGCAACCGTTCTTCACCGGGCCAACCCTCGCTGTGCGGGGCAAGCATTCCACCGGCTGCCCAGGAGGCGCCCGGTTCGGCACGGCGATGTACCCGCACGGCCCATCCGGCCTGTGCTGCCCGCCGTGCCACCGACAGGCCAATAACGCCGCCACCAATGACAGCCAGCGACCCCATGGATGGGGATGACATCTACTGCTCCCTTCGCCGGCATGACCCGGATCAGGTGTGACGGTCAGGACAGGCCCGGTTGTACACCGGCTGTGCCCACTCTCAGCCCCGCTGGTTACCCGGGATTCCCGTGTTCTTCAGGGTTGCGCTCCGGTTCTAAGCTAGCGCGCTAACGTCTCGGTATGCACTCCCGACTGGCTACCGCAAGGCTTTATCTGTGCACCGATGCCCGCCGTGAGCGCGGTGACCTGGCTGATTTCGCTGACGCCGCCCTGGCCGGCGGTGTCGACATCATCCAGCTGCGCGACAAAGGTTCGGCCGGTGAACAGCGGTTTGGCCCCCTCGAAGCGCGTGACGAGCTCGCCGCCTGCGAGATCCTGGCCGACGCGGCCGCTCGACACGCAGCCATGTTCGCGGTCAACGACCGCGCCGATATCGCCCGCGCGGCGCGCGCCGACGTGCTGCACCTCGGTCAGCGTGACCTTCCGGTCGACGTGGCACGCGCAATCACCGGACCGGCCACGCTGATCGGCCAATCCACTCATGACCGCGACCAGGTTTCCGCGGCCGCGATCGGGGCGGTCGACTATTTCTGCGTCGGGCCCTGCTGGCCCACCCCGACCAAGCCGGGCCGCACGGCGCCGGGCCTGGACTTGGTCCGTTTCGCCGCCGACGTCGCCGGCGCCAAACCGTGGTTTGCCATCGGCGGCATCGACGGGGTGCGCCTGCCCGAGGTTCTCGCCGCCGGTGCCCGACGGATCGTGGTGGTGCGGGCGATTACCGCGGCCGACGACCCGCGGGAGGCCGCGGCAAAGCTCAAGTCAGAGCTTCTAGCAGCGATATGACCCGCGGACTCAGCTGCGAGGGCACCTGATCGGCGTCCCCGGGCATGCGCCAGACGAACACGCCCGGCTCAACCTCCACAGTGCGCGGCAGGAGTTCACGACGTTGATCGCCCCGCTCCAGCGGCACGGTCACCGGGGCGCAGCGCAGCCCCTGCCAACTGGCGGCAAATCCGGGATGCAACGGAAAGTCCACCACTTCGGCCTCGGCAACCCAGCGCAGCTCCGCGCTCTCCCGATCGGGGACCGCGTGCAGCAACTCCCGGGTGTCGGCGATCACCGTCGTGTAGGTCCATGCGGTGCCGCTGGGCCTGGCCGTCACCGTCACCGCCCGCACGGTCAGCCGCTCGGCCGGCAGTCGTGCCTCTTCGTGGGCTTCGCGCAGCGCCGTCTGTTCCGGAGTCTCGTGGCTGTCGCGGGCGCCCCCCGGCAAGCCCCAGGTGCCGCCTTGATGGCTCCAGAACGCTCGATGCTGCAACAACACGGCTGCGGTGCCGTCGGGTCGCGGCGCTCGAAGCAGCAGCCCGGCCGAGCCAAATCGGCCCCAGTAGTGCACACCGCTCTCGGAGATGACCCAACCGTCGCCGTCGCCCCGCACGGATCAAGGATAGGCAGGCGGAGGTTCAACGAAGTTCCGGGGAATTTGGGGGCCAAATTTGGTCCGTCGCCACCGGCATCTGTCGGAACATTCTCTTAGAATCCGCTTATACGGTTTCCTGACACGGCCGAAAGACGAGGTCCAAGCAGACGTGACGGTTGAGTTGGCGCACCCGTCGACCGAACCGCTGGGATCGCGGTCACCGGCCGAGCCGGCCCATCCCCGCTGGTGGTTCGTCTCGACGACGCCCGGGCGCATTCTGACGATTGGCATCGTGTTGGCGGCGCTTGGCGTTGCCAGCGCGTTTGCCACCTCGACGACCATCAACCACCGCCAGCAGGTGCTGACCACGGTGCTCGACCACACCGAGCCGCTCTCGTTCGCGGCCGGACGGCTCTACACCACGCTGTCGGTGGCTGACGCCGCGGCGGCCACCGCATTCATCGCACAGGCCGAACCCCGCGCCGTCCGGCTCCGCTACGAACAGGCCATCACCGACGCGTCGGTGGCGGTGACCCGCGCGTCCAGCGGCCTCACCGATGAATCGCTGGTGCAGCTGCTGGGCCGAATCAACGCCGAGTTGTCCGTCTATACCGGACTCGTCGAGATCGCGCGCACCAACAACCGAGCGGGTAACCCGGTCGGGTCCTCGTATCTGTCCGAAGCATCGGGACTGATGCAGTCGACGATCCTGCCCGACGCGCAACAGCTCTACGAGGCGACATCGACGCGAGTGGACAGCGAGACCATCGCGTCCACCCAGATCCCGGCTCCGGTGATCCTCGTCGTTGCCACCACGGTGGCGTTCGGCGCATTCGCGCACCGCTGGCTGGCCCGCCGGACCAGGCGACGAATCAACCCCGGCCTTGTGGTCGGAGCGCTCGGTATTCTCGTCATGGTGGTGTGGGTAGGAACTGCGCTGACACTCTCAACGGCCGCGAGCCGTATCGCTAAAGACACCGCGGCCGAGTCCCTCAAGACGGTCACCAACTTGGCCATCACCGCCCAGCAGGCACGAGCCGATGAAACGCTGTCGCTGATCCGGCGCGGTGATCAAGAGGTCCGCAAGCAATCCTTCTACCAGCGCATCGAGGACATGCATCGCCAGCTCGACGAGTACATGGCCCGCCCCGATGCGGTCGACAAGCCCGACTTACAGGGCGCCGAACAGCTGTTGGTGCGCTGGCAACAGGCCAACGACCGGATCAACTCCTACATCTCGGTCGGCAACTATCGTGCCGCTACCCAGGTGGCACTGGGCGAGAGTGAGGACGATTCCACCCCGGCTTTCGACAAGCTCGACGAAGCGCTGACCAGGGCCATGGATCAAAGCCGCAATCACCTGCGTACCGACGTCCGCAACGCGCGCCGAGGATTGGCCGGCGCCCAAATGGGTGGTGTCGTGCTGAGCTTGAGCGCCGCGATCGCGGTGGCCCTCGGTCTGTGGCCCAGGCTGAAAGAATATCGCTGATGAGGCGCCTGCCCGGACTCCGGAGGGCGGCATCTGCGCTCGCAGTGCTCGCCCTGGTCATCACGCTGGACGGGTGTGGTCACTCCGAGCCGCTGAAAGTCGAGTCGACGCCCACCCTGCCGCTGCCCACCCCGGTCGGCATGGAAGTCATGCCGCCGGAGCCTCCGCTTCCAGCGGACAGCTCCAGCCAGGACTGCGATCCCACCGCCAGCCTGCGCCCCTTTCCCGCCAAAGCCGAGGCCGACGCCGCGGTGGCCGACATCCGCGCGCGGGGACGGCTGATCGTCGGACTCGACATCGGCAGCAACCTGTTCAGTTTCCGCGACCCGATCACCGGCGAGATCACCGGCTTCGACGTCGACATCGCCAGCGAAGTGGCACGCGACATCTTCGGCGGCCCCACCCATGTCGAGTACCGGATCTTGTCGGCGGCCGAACGCATCACCGCGCTGCAGAGCTCCCAGGTCGACGTGGTGGTCAAGACCATGACGATCACTTGCGAGCGGCGCAAGCTGGTGAACTTTTCCACCGTCTACCTCGACGCCAACCAGCGGATTCTGACCTCACGCGACTCGCCGATTTTCAAGGTGTCCGACCTGTCCGGCAAGCGAGTCTGCGTGGCCCGCGGCACCACGTCGTTGCGCCGCATCCGCGAGATCGCACCGCCGCCGGTCATCGTGTCGGTGGTGAACTGGGCTGACTGCCTGGTGGCACTGCAGCAACGCGAGATCGACGCCGTCAGTACCGATGACACGATCCTGGCCGGGCTGGTGGAAGAGGACCCCTACCTGCATATCGTCGGGCCAAACATGGCCAATCAGCCCTACGGCATCGGGATCAATCTGGACAACACCGGACTCGTCCGATTCGTCAATGGCACGCTCGAACGCATCCGCAATGACGGGACCTGGAACACACTCTACCGCAAATGGTTGTCGGTGCTCGGGCCGGCGCCCGCACCGCCCCGGCCTAGGTACGTGGACTGATGGCCGAGGCGGTCAAGAAGGGCCTGCAAGACACGTCGGGAACCGAGAATCCGCGGCCCGCCGAAGACGAACAGGAAGCGGGCCCCGGAACGCCGCCGGCCGACGTGCAGACCGGCGCGGCCGCCTGGAGCCGGCCGATCGGCACCCAGGCACTGTTCCGGCCGAATTTCGACGATGACGACGAAGACGACATCACGCTGGGCACCCTCGATATGCAGCCGCAGGGACCGCTGGCGGCCGCGACGCGAGCGCGGCTACCGGTCCGACGACTCGGCGGCGGCCTCGTCGAGATCCCGAGGGTGCCCGATACCGATCCGCTCAAAGCGCTGATGACCGATCCGGTAGTCCCGGAAGCCAAGCGGTTCTGCTGGAACTGCGGGCGTCCGGTCGGCCGCAGCGACTCGGAGACCAAGGGGGCATCGGAAGGCTGGTGCCCGTATTGCGGCAGCCCGTATTCCTTCTTGCCCCAGCTCAGCCCCGGTGACACCATTGCCGGCCAGTACGAGGTCAAGGGCTGCATCGCGCACGGCGGAATGGGCTGGATATACCTGGCCCTGGACCGCAACGTCAACGACCGGCCAGTCGTGCTCAAAGGCCTGGTGCATTCGGGCGATGCCGAGGCCCAGGCCATCGCAATGGCGGAGCGACAGTTCCTCGCCGAGGTGGTCCACCCGTCGATCGTGCAGATCTTCAACTTCGTCGAGCACACCGACAAGCACGGGGATCCGGTCGGCTACATCGTCATGGAGTACGTCGGCGGGCGGTCGCTCAAACGGCGCAAGGGCGAGAAGCTTCCGGTCTCCGAGGCGATCGCCTATCTCCTGGAAATCCTTCCGGCATTGGCCTACCTGCATGCTCTCGGCCTGGTCTACAACGACTTGAAGCCGGAGAACATCATGCTCACCGAAGAACAGCTCAAGCTCATCGACCTGGGTGCGGTGTCGCGGATCAACTCCTTCGGTTACCTCTATGGCACTCCCGGCTTCCAGGCGCCCGAGATCGTGCGGACCGGCCCCACCGTGGCCACCGACATCTACACGGTGGGGCGCACGCTGGCCGCGCTCACCTTGAACCTGCCTACCCGCAATGGCCGCTACCTCGATGGATTGCCCGACGACGATCCGGTGCTGGCCAGCTACGACTCGTTCGGCCGCCTGCTGCGCCGCGCCATCGACCCGGACCCACGGCGGCGGTTCGCCAGCGCCGAGGAGATGTCCGGGCAGCTGATGGGTGTCTTGCGCGAGGTGGTTGCCCAAGACACCGGGGTCCCCCGCCCCGGCCTGTCGACAGTGTTCAGCCCCAGCCGCTCGACGTTTGGGGTTGACCTGCTGGTCGCGCACACTGACGTATATCAGGACGGTCAGGTGCATTCGGAGAAGCTGACCGCCAAGGAGATCGTGACGGCACTGCAGGTACCGCTGGTCGATCGGACCGACGTCGCGGCCTCCGTCCTGCAGGCGACGGTGCTCTCCCAGCCCGTCCAGACCCTGGACTCACTGCGCGCCGCCCGACACGGCGCGCTGGACTCCGACGGCACCGACCTCTCCGAATCGGTGGAACTGCCGCTGATGGAGGTTCGTGCCCTGCTGGATCTCGGCGACGTCGCCAAGGCCACCCGCAAACTCGACGACCTGTCCGAGCGGGTGGGCTGGCGCTGGCGGCTGGTCTGGTACCGGGCCGTCTCCGAGTTACTCACTGGCGCCTATGACGCCGCGATCAAACACTTCACCGAAGTTCTGGACACCTTCCCGGGTGAACTTGCGCCCAAACTGGCGCTGGCCGCGACCGCCGAACTGGCCGGATACACCGACGGGACCAACTTCTACCAGACCGTGTGGAGCACCAACGACGGCGTCATCTCGGCGGCATTCGGACTGGCCAGAACCCTTTCCGCGCAAGGCGAACGCGCCGGTGCGGTACGCACCCTCGATGAAGTCCCACCTAGCTCGAGGCATTTCACCACGGCGCGGTTGACCAGTGCGGTGACCCTGCTCTCGGGACGGTCGCACGGCGAGATCACCGAAGAACAGATCCGCGACGCCGCACGCAGAGTCGAGGCACTGCCACCTACCGAACCGCGTGTGCTGCAGATCCGCGCCCTGGTACTGGGCGGCGCGATGGACTGGTTGCAGGACAACGAGGCCAGCACCAACCACATCCTTGGCTTTCCCTTCACCGATCACGGGCTCCGGCTGGGCGTGGAGGCCTCGCTGCGCAGCCTGGCCCGCGTCGCCCCCACCCAGCGGCACCGCTACACCCTGGTCGACATGGCCAACAAGGTGCGGCCCACCAGCACGTTCTAGGGTGCGCTCACGCTCTTTACATCGGGTGTGTGTCGGTGGACTCGGGTGTGCGATCCGGGCGTAAAAATCCGGGAACCATATCCCTGCCGGCACCTTCGAAGCCGCACACGCGCAGTCAAACTCGCTACGGCACGGCCGATCTGCGCTCAGCCAGGGCAGCGGTCACCCGGCGCAGGATATCGACGCGGCGGTCCTCGGCCACCACCCGTATGACGATCCACCCCATCCGCTCGAGCATTTCACCGCGCCGAATGTCTTTGACGTACTGCTGGCGGTCGCTGCGATGGTGATCGCCGTCGTATTCGACGGCCACCATGTACCGCTCCCACCCCATGTCGAGATACGCGACGGGCATACCGTTGACGCCCAGCACGGGCAGCTGGGTCTGAGGCCGAGGGAGTCCGGCGTCGATCAGGAACAGCCTCAGATAGCTCTCTCGCGGCGACTGTGCTCCCGGGTCGACCAATTCCAGCGCGGTCTCCAGTTGCCGCAATCCACGAGTTCCGCGGTGGTTTCTGGCGACCTGCAGCACATCGGCCACCGTGAACCCGGTTGCGCGCGCCAGCGCGTCCAGCCGTACCACCGCCGAACGCATGGCTCCACGGCGGCCGATGTCGAAAGCGGTGCGCTCGGCCGTGGTGACCGAGTACCCGCCCAGGAACTGAGTTTCGCCATCGATCAGCACGTCGCGGCGGGTCAGCACGCCACGAGGTGGGCGGGAGCGAGCACAGATCAGCTCAACCGGGACGTCCTCGGGAATCCACTTCGCGCCGTGCAAGGCCGCTGCCGCCGCACCGCCGACCGTCGCCGAACCGCGCGACCACAGCCAGGCGGCGGCAATCCTGCTCTGCAGGCACGGGTGCACCCCGGCGGACAGATAGACGTTCGGCAGGACCGGCCGGTACCGGGTCCGCAATTGATGGCGCGTAACCGCTCCACACGCCAGTGCCTTACTACCGATAAACGGAGCTCTCAAATCACACATGACGCGAAGACTCGCACGCCAACCGCGTTCGGCGTCTTCGTCTTTGCACAGGTTCGGCATCGAGTGTGCGCTGTGGGCTTCGGGCGTGCGCCGACGGCACCGCGGCTGGGCAGATTCCGCCCGACAGGCACGCTCAAAGCCCTGGACGCACGCTCACAGATCTCCCGCGCTCGGCTTCCTATACGGCGACCAACACCGAGCAGCAATGCCGGGCAATAGCCAGTTCTTCGTTGGTCGGTATCACCAAAACGGTGACCGGCGAGTCGTCGGCGGAGATCCGGCGCGCGCCACCGGACGGGCAGGCGTTACGCCCCTCATCCAGGCTGATCCCCAGTTCGGCCATCCCGGCCAGGGCGTCTCGGCGCACCGCCGCGTCGTGCTCGCCGATCCCGGCGGTAAAGCTCACCACGTCGGTGTGGCCCAGCACCGCCAGGTAAGCGCCAACGTACTTGCGCAGCCGGTGAATGAAGACGTCGTAAGCCAATTCAGCCGCCGGGTCGCCGTCGTCGATCATTGCCCTCAGCCGGCGAAAGTCCCGCTCGCCTGCCAACCCCAACATCCCGGACCGGTGGTTAAGCATTGATTCGATCTCATCAACACCCAACTTTGCGGTGCGCCAAAGGTATCCAATAACCCCGGGGTCCAAGTCACCACTGCGGGTGCCCATCACCAAACCCTCCAGCGGCGTCAGACCCATCGACGTCTCCACCGGCCGTCCTCCCGCAACCGCTGAAGCCGACGCGCCGTTACCCAGATGCAGCACAATCTGATTCAGATCACCAATAGGCTTGCCCAGGAATTCCGCGGCCTGTTGGCTGACGTACTCATGGGATGTCCCGTGAAAGCCATAGCGGCGAATTTTCCAGACGTCCGCCAACTCGCGATCGATGGCGTAGGTGGCCGCCGCGGGCGGGAGCTGGTGAAAGAAGGCGGTGTCGAAGACCGCGATGTGCGGTACGTCGGGCAGCAACGCACGCGCCACCCTGATGCACAACACCGCGGGCGGATTGTGCAGCGGGGCCAGCGGCGATAGCTCATCGAGCTTGCCGATCACCGCATCGTTGAGCAACGTCGGTTCGTAAAAGTCCTTGCCGCCGTGCACTACCCGATGCCCCACCGCGACCAGGCCGCAGGACTGAAGGTCGATGTCGTCTTCGGCCAAGATCTCGAACACTCGGCGCAGGGCCGCGTCGTGGTCGGGCACCGATGACGATTCTTCGCCGATGCGCTCGATGTTTCCCGTCGCCCGTGACATACCTGAATCGGGTTCGACGAGCTGAAACTTCAGGGATGAGGATCCAGAGTTGAGGACCAGCACAACACGATTCGGACGGCTAGCGCTCATGAACACCCTGAGCTTGAATTGCGGTGATAGCGACGGTGTTGACAATGTCCTCCACCAGAGCACCCCGGGACAAGTCGTTGACCGGCTTGCGCAGGCCCTGCAGTACCGGGCCGATCGCCACCGCACCGGCGCTGCGCTGCACCGCCTTATAGGTGTTGTTGCCGGTGTTGAGATCCGGGAAGATTAGCACCGTCGCCCGGCCGGCAACCGCAGAATCGCGCATTTTGGTAGCCGCGACCGACAGGTCCACCGCGGCGTCGTACTGGATGGGGCCTTCCACCATTAGCTGCGGATCCCTTTCGCGCACTAGTTCGGTTGCCGCTCTTACCTTGTCGACGTCCGCCCCGGATCCCGATGCGCCGGTGGAGTAGGAGAGCATGGCCACTCGCGGCTCGACGCCGAACTGCGCGGCGGTGCGCGCCGAACAGACAGCGATATCGGCCAGCTCCTCGACGGTCGGGTTCGGGATGATCGCGCAGTCACCGTAGGCCAGCACCCGATCGGGCAGGCACATCAAGAAGATGCTGGAGACGGTGGACACGCCCGGAACGGTTCTGATGATCTGCAGCGCGGGGCGAACCGTGTGGGCCGTGGTATGTGCGGCGCCGGAAACCATGCCGTCGGCCATGCCGTTGTATACCAGCATGGTACCGAAATAGGTTGCGTCGTTCATGATCTCGCGGGCCTGCTCGTGGGTGATCCCCTTGGCCTTACGCAGCTGCGCATACTGATCGGCGAACTCGTTGCACAAGCTACTGGTACGCGGGTCGATCACCGTGGCGCTATCCAGGCTGACACCGAGTTCAGCCGCACGCAAACGGATTTCGGCCTCGTCACCGAGAATGGTCAAATCGGCAACGTTGCGCTGCAATAGCCGCCCAGCGGATTTGAGAATCCGGTCGTCTTCACCTTCGGGCAAGACGATGCGCTGGCGATCCGAACGCGCCTGCTGCTGCACGCGGTACATGAACATCTGCGGTGTGGTGACCGTCGGGATCGGGATCGCAAGCTTCGCCAACAGATCCTCGATGTCAACGTAGCGGTCCATCAATCCCAGAGCGGTGTCGATCTTGCGCTGCGACGTCGCCTTGACCCGGCCGCGAGCCGTCGCGGCAGCGCTGGCGGTGTCAAAGGTGCCCAGATCGGTTCCGATGATGGGCAGTCGCAGCCGCAGCCCGGCAACCAGCGAGGCGATCGACGGGTGCAACTCGAACCCGCCATTGAGGACGATGCAGGAAAGCGATGGAAAGCCCTCGGCCGCATGGGCACTGGCCACGGCGAGCACCACATCGGAGCGGTCACCGGGAGTTATCACGGCCATGCCGTCACGCAGCCGCTCCAGCACATGATCGGCGGTCATCCCGGCGACCAGCAGGCTGGTGACCTCCCGGCCCCACAGCGAGGCATCGCCACTGATCGGTGTTCCGTTGACGGACTTCTCCAACTCGGACACCGTCGGCGCGGACAACAACTGTTCTTCGGGCAGCACATAGCTGGGCGGGGCGAAGGCCCGCAACGCATCACCGACGGCCGCCAACTGCGCGGGCTCACATCGGTTGGCCACCACGGCCGCGGTGTGGGCGTGCTGTGCGGCCAGCTCGGCCAGGCACACCGCGACGACTCCGGAGACCTGATCCGCGTCACGGCCTTTTGCGCTCACGGCCAGCAGCACCGGGGCTCCGAGGTCGACCGCGATGCGCGCGTTGACCGACAGCTCGGTGGGCGTAGTGACGTCGGTGTAGTCGCTGCCGACGATCACCACCGCGTCGCACGCATCGGCCATCGCGTGGTAGGCGGCGACGATGTCCGCTATCGCGGCTTCGAGGTCGTCGTGCAGCTGTTGGTAGGTGACGCCGACGCATTGCTCGTAGGACAGTCCGGCAGTGGTCTGCTCCAGCAGCAATTCGAGAATGTAGTCACGCCGCTCGCCGCGGCGGGTGATCGGCCGGAACACACCGACCTTGGCCACGGTGGCGGCCAATCTGTGCAGGATACCCAGGGCAATGGTTGACTTGCCGCTCTCCGGTTCCGGGGCGGCGATGTATATGCCGGTGGCGCCCGAGCCGGTCGACACCTGTTGGTCAGCCAAGTCGCCGCAATCTGGGGGCCAGGTCCTTTTCGAACAGTTCCAGGAACCGGAGCTGGTCGTGGCCGGGCGCGTGCAACACCAGATGGTTCAGACCCCAGGCCACGTACTGGCCGACCTTCTCGACGGCTTCGTCGGGGTCCGAGGCCACGATCCAGCGCTTGGCAATCTGCTCGATGGGCAGTGCTTCGGCGGCCGCCTCCATCTCGATCGGGTCCCCGATGCTGCGCTTCTGCTCGGCGCTCAGCGACAGCGGCGCCCAGAACCGAATGTTGTTCAAGGCCAGTTCAGGATCGGGGTCGTAGGAGATCTTGATTTCGATCATCTTGTCGATGTCGTCGATATTGCGGTTGTTGATCGCGGCGCCTTCGCGGACCGCTGGCATCAGCTTCTCGCTGTAGAGGTCCTCGCCCTTGCCGGAGGTGCAGATAAAACCGTCGCCGGCACGGCCCGCATACTTGGCCACCGCCGGACCGCCCGCGGCGATGTAGACCGGCACTCCCCCTTCCGGCACGTCGTAAATCGAAGCCCCTCGGAGCCGGTAGTACTCGCCGTCGAAGTCGACGCGGTCGCCGCGCCACAGTTCGCGCATCAATCGCACCGATTCGCGTAGCCGGGCGAATCGCTCCTTGAATTCGGGCCAGACGCCCTGGTAGCCGGTGGCAACCTCGTTCAGCGCCTCACCGGTACCAACGCCGAGGAAGATCCGGTTCGGGTAGAGACAGCCCATGGTGGCAAACGCCTGGGCGATGACGGCGGGGTTGTAGCGGAAGGTGGGGGTCAGCACCGAGGTCCCCAACTGCATCCGTTTGGTCCGCTCGCCCACCGCGGTCATCCAGGCCAGCGAGAACGGGGCGTGCCCACCTTCGTGACGCCACGGCTGAAAGTGGTCGCTGACGGTGGCGCTGTCCATGCCGTGCGCTTCGGCGGCCACGGCAAGCTCGACGAGCTCACGCGGCGCAAATTGTTCGGCCGATGCCTTGTATCCGAGTTTCAGTTCAGCCACTAGTTCTTTCTACTCCTAGGCCCTCGGGCTGGGAGTAGGACCTCGGTCGCGACCCGCCGCGCCCGGCTCCGCCGCGCTCGCGATCGCTCCACGCCCTCGGTCGCGACCCGCCGCGCCCGGCTCCGCCGCGCTCGCGATCGCTCCACGCCCTCGGTCGCGACCCGCCGCGCCCGTCCTACACTCGCGGGCATGCCCCACCAGCGCACGGAGCTCGTCCAGGTCACCGACAAGGTCCATCTCGCCCAAGGACCCGCGGTCAACTGGGTGCTGGTCACCGACGAGACCGGTGTCATGCTGATCGATGCCGGCTATCCCGGCGACCGCAACAACGTGCTGACGTCGCTGCGCACGCTGGGCTACGGCCCCGGCGACGTACGCGCGATCCTGCTGACTCACGCCCACATCGATCACCTGGGCACCGCGATCTGGTTCGCCGCCCAGCACGGCACCCCGGTGTACTGCGATGCCAACGAAGTCGGGCACGCCAAGCGCGAGTACCACGAGAGCGCCTCGCCGCTCGACGTCGTGTTGCGCAGTTGGCGCCCACGCACCGCGTTGTGGGGCATTCATCTGGTGTTTAGGGGCGGCCTACGGCGCGCCGGCGTTCCGAGCACGCAGGCCCTGAGCGCCGAAGTGGCTGCGGCCCTGCCAGGTCACCCGATACCCATTCCCACGCCGGGTCACACCAGCGGACATTGCTCATATCTGGTCGACGGCGTACTAGCCAGCGGCGACGCACTGATCACCGGTCATCCCATGCTGCGCCATCGGGGGCCCCAACTGCTACCGGCGGTGTTCAGCAAGGTCCAGGAAAGGTGCATCCGCAGCCTGTCCACGCTGGCCCAGGTGGAAGCAGACACCTTGGCGCCCGGCCATGGGAGCCTCTGGCGCGGGCCAATTCGGTTGGCCACAGAGGAGGCCCGGGCTCGCGCCCAACGCTGAGCCGGCGTCTGGGATCGCGCCCTTTACCCGGCGCGGATCAATCCAGAAATCCACCCGTGAAGCGCCGTCGTTGTCGCATCACTGGATGTGGTGATCATGTCGAAATGATCACCGGGGACTTCAACCACAGAGTAGGAAGCCTCTGCGGTGGCGACTCGCCAGCGATTGATCCGTTCTGCGCGCACCCGCTCGCAGGCAGCTGTTTCGTCCATCGCGATCATGTTGAGCAGCGGAACAGCCGACACGACGGGTTCCCAGGTACCAAAGAGCGCGGCGTAGCTTGCGGCAGCGGTCAACCGGGTCGCATTCAGTTGATCCAGCTCGCGGGCCATGCTGGTCACTCGCCGGGAAAAGAGGGCTCCCGTTTCGTTGACGCCGACCTGATCGGGGTTGTCGGCGTTCACGATCTGGCTCGGCAGATAGGTGTCGATGAGGGCGACTCCGAGCGGTGTCCGTTGGTGTCGCTCGGCCAGATAGGAGCCGAGGGCATGGGCCAACACCCCACCCGAGGAAGAGCCGGCCAGCACCAAATGCGGATGGTCGCCCACGGCATGAAGGATTGCCTGGGCGGCGCCTTCGAGAACCACCTCTCGGTCTTGGGGCAACGCGTCGTCGGGATCGAAACCAGGTAGCGAAAGAGCGTGGACTGAATGGCGGCCCGCCATCGCACGCGCAACATCGAGATACGCATGCGGACTGGACAGGACTGTCAAGGTGGGCAGGCACATCACGGCCACATCCGATCCGCCGCCCGCTAGTAGAACGACCTCTTTCCACTCCCGCTTGGGGACCGGCGTGGTCATCCGCTCGCGGCCGTTGGCCGCCAGCGCGACGATCTGCCAGCCGTCATCATCCCGACCCGCGTCGCACGTTTGAAGAAACAGGTCGGTGAGCGCATCGACTCGATCGAGTTCTGGCGTTGCACCGGTGGGGTTTTGGTGGTGTAGGTGCGATAGCAGGTGATCGGCTAGTTGGGTTGGGGTGGGGTAGTCGAAAGCGGTGGTGGCTGAAAGTGTTACCCCGGTCAGGGTCTTGAGCCGGTTACGTAACTCGACCGCGCTCAGCGAGGTGAGCCCGGCGTCGCTAAACGCCTGCCCGGCATCGAGCTGGGCTGCCCCGTCACGACCCAACACCGCCGCGGTGTGTTCACACACCATCGCCAGCACCGCCGCCTGCTGCTCGGCATCGGACAAACCCTGCAACCGGGCGGCAAACCCCTGGCCCACCGCCGCGCCAGCAGCCTCGTGGGCGCCCGGACCGGCCTCATCGGCGAGCACCTGCCCAACACAAACCTGCTGCCCCACCCCGAACCGATCGGCCAGCCAAAACCGTTCATGGGCAAAGGCATAGGTCGGCAACCCCACCCGCTGCCCACCACACCCGGCCAACACCGAAGCCCAATCCACACCCGCACCCCGGACAAACGCCTGCGCCACCGCGCCCACCACAGCGAAAGGCTCGGGCCGATCCTTACGCAACGTCGGCACCGCCACCACCGACACCTGCGCCAACGACTCCTCGATCAACGACGTCAAACCACCGGCCGGCCCCACCTCAACAAACCGGGTAGCCCCCGCCGAATGCGCGAAACACACACTGTCGGCAAAACGCACCGCCTCCCGAATGTGGCGCACCCAATAATCAGCCGACCCGTAATCCTCAGCCACCAACTGACCGGTCACATTCGAGATCACCGGAATAGCCGGCCGCCCCGCATACACCTCATCAGCCACCGCCCGGAACTGCTCGAGCATCGGCTCCATCAACACCGAATGAAAAGCATGCGACACCGCAAGCCGACGCACCCGCCGCCCCTGAGCCGCCAACCGATCCACGACCACACTGACCGCCTCCCGGGCACCGGAAAGCACCACCGACCCCGGACCATTGACCGCGGCCACACTGACCTGCTCACCCAGCAACGGCCGCAGCTCCTGCTCACCAGCCTGCACCGCATACATCACCCCACCACCGGGCAACGCCTGCATCAACCGCCCCCGCATCACCACCAACAACGCCGCATCCGCTAAATCCAGCACCCCACTGACATGAGCAGCACTCAACTCCCCCACCGAATGGCCCATCACCAAACCCGGCCGCATCCCCCACGATTCCAACAACCGATACAGCGCCACCTCCACGGCAAACAACGCCGGCTGCGCAAACTCGGTGGTGTTCAACAGCTCCGCGTCAGCACCCCACACCACCTCACGCAACGGACGAGCCAAATGCCGATCCAACTCAGCAACCACCGCATCAAAAGCCGCAGCGAAAACCGGATACCCCGCACACAACTCCCGACCCATACCCAGCCACTGCGCACCCTGACCGGGAAACACGAAAACCGTCTTGCCCCCAGGCATCGCCACACCACTAGCCACCCCAACACCCGGACGGCCCTCAACCACCTCAGCCAACCCCGCCAACAACTCATCACGGCCCGCACCGACCACCACCGCCCGATGCTCAAACAACGACCGCGTCGTCACCAACGAATACCCAACATCCCCCGCATCAAGCTCCCGACCAGCCCGCACAAACTCCAACAACCGCCCCGCCTGAGCACCCACCCCCGCCGCCGTCCGCGCCGACACCACCCACGCCAACACACCCGGACCCACCTCAACAACCCGCTCAACAACCCGCTCAACAGCCTGCTCAACAATCACATGCGCATTCGTGCCACCAAAACCGAATGAGGACACCCCAGCCCGCCGCGGCCGCCCCACCACCGCCGGCCACTCCTGAAACTCTTCGACGACCGCAAGTCCCAATTCTGCGAACGGAATATTGGGGTTCGGAACCTCAAACGCGCCGCTGGGCAACAACTGTCCGCGCTGCAGCATCAAGACGGTCTTTATCAGGCCGGCGATTCCGGCTGCGCCTTCCAGATGCCCGATATTGGGCTTGATGCTGCCAATCATCAGGGGCTTGGCCGCCTGTCGCCCGCGGCCAAAGACTTGGCCTAGCGCGTGCGCCTCGATCCTGTCGCCCACCGATGTTCCGGTGCCGTGGGCTTCGACATAGTCGATTTCCGCGGGATCGATGTCGGCACACTTGCAGGCGCTATCAAGAACAGAAATCTGCGCTCTGGGATTGGGGGCCATGATCCCGTTGGACCGGCCATCCTGATTGACTGCCGAACCGGTCAGGACCGCCAGCACGGTTCGCCCGGCACGTCGCGCATCACTGAGACGTTCCAGGACGACAACGCCACACCCCTCACCGCGCACCATTCCGTCGGCTCGCGCGTCGAAAGCGCGGCAGGATCCGGTGGGCGACACCACGCCGGCTTCTTGAAATCCGCGCCATACTTCCGGCGAGATAAGAACGTTTGTTCCCGCCACGACGGCCAGGTCGCATTCCCCCGAAGCCAGGCTCTTGCGGGCCAGGTGTGCGGCGACCAGCGACGATGAGCAAGCCGTGTCGATAACGAGTGACGGCCCGTTCACGTCCAGGAAGTACGAAAGCCTGTTGGCGATGATGCTTGACGATCCACCCGTGTTGTCCCAAATGGTGGGCTTTCGCCCGCCGGGGAACAAGAGCCGCACATAGTCGGTCGACGAGACCCCGACAAATACCCCGGTGTGAGAAAGCTTCAATGTCTTGGGAAGAATCCCCGCGTGCTCCAGCGCGGCCCATGACGTCTCCAGCCGCAAGCGCTGCTGCGGATCCATCAGCGCGGCTTCATCCGGCGGAATGTCAAAGAACTTGTTGTCGAATCCTTCGACGTCTTCCAAGAAACAGCCATAGATCGTCTCTTGTTCGTCGCCGAGCCAGTCCGCCGCTGCCGCACCCAACCTGCGAGCCGGATATTCGGTGATTGCCGATTTCTTCTCGGCGAGAAAGTCCCATAGCGGCCCTACTCAGGGCTCCGGCGTTGTTGATTAGCAGGCTTGTGAGCTGGGGAATTGTGGATTGAGGAGGTCGAGGCGGCGGTTGGCGGTCAAAGCGGTGATCCGGCAGGCTTCGGCGATGTTGTCGGCGCCGTTGAGGCGGTGCAGATTGATCGCGGTGTTGCGTAGCGTTGCTAGGACCTGTGCGCCGTTTCCGGTATGTGCCCTTTGACGGTCTTCGTCGAAGGTGACGTCGCGTATCCAGTGCAGGCTGTTCTCGATTCCCCAGTGTTGACGCATCCAGGTCATGATCGCGGTAGGGCGGGCGTGCTCGAACGGCAGGCTGCAGATGGCATAGACCACCTCCACGCTGCGCTGGTCGGTGTGCCCGGCCGATTCCGAGGCGAGCCGAATGCTCCATGTAGTCGCACAACGACGGCGGCGAGCAATGCCGATTCGATTGTTGCATTTAATCCGAAGCGCGTCCTGTACGAAGTCACCGGCCCGCCAGGATCGTTGGCCACCATCAACTACCTGGACGCCGAGGCCCAACCACACGAAGTCACCAATACGGCGATACCGTGGTCGCTTACCGTCGTGACCACACTTTCAGCCGTCATCGCAAATGTGGTGGCGCGAAGCGACAGTACATCTTTGGGTTGTCGCATCACCGTCAATGGCGTGGTCCGCGCCGAACGGGAAGTCGAGTCATATAACGCTCATACAAGCTGCCTAGTGAAATCGGCATGAGTTCCTTGAATTCAACCGGGTACGTACTTGGCGCCGCCCGGTGGGTGCGGAGATTGTCGCTGCCGATCGTCTTGTTCTGGGTGGGGCTAGCCGTCCTCGTGAATGTCATCGCACCGCAACTGCAAGCGGTCGTCAAGGCGCGTTCGGTGGCGCTGGGGCCACACGACGCTCCGTCGCTACTCGCAATGAAGCGCATCGGCAAGAACTTTCAGCAATTCGAGTCCGACACTATAGCGATGGTGGTGTTGGAAGGGCAGCACGAATTGGGCGAGGACGCGCACCGCTACTACGACAGGCTCGTAGGCAAGCTGGCGCAAGACAAGATTCATGTCGAACATATCGATAACTTCTGGGGCGATACGCTCACCGCGGCCAGCTCGCAGAGCGCCGACGGCAAAGCCGCCTACGTCCAGCTTTATCTCGCCGGGGATCAGGGCGGCTCGCAAGCCAACGAGTCGGTCACCGCTGTGCAACGCATCATCGGCGACATGCCGCCGCCGCCCGGTATCAAGGCATATCTAACCGGCCCGGGCCCGCTAGGCGCCGATCGCGTCATCTACGGCGACCGAAGCCTGCAAGTGATTACCGGTATCAGCATCGCGGTGATCGCACTGATGTTGGCAATTACCTACCGCTCACTTTGGACGGTTCTTTTCACGCTACTGACGGTCGGGATTGAACTCATCACGGTCCGTGGCGTCATCGCGGTGCTTGCCACCAACGGACTGATGGACCTGTCGACGTTTACCGTCAATGTCCTGGTGGCACTGGCGATAGCCGCATCAACGGACTACATCATCTTTCTGGTCGGCCGCTACCAGGAGGCGGTAGCTGCTGGCCAGGACCGAGAACTGGCCTACTACACCATGTTTCGCGGCACTGGTCACGTAGTCCTGACCTCGGGCCTGACCGTCGCCGGCGCGATGTACTGCCTGAGTTTCACCCGGCTTCCCTACTTTCAAACCCTCGCACTGCCGTGCTCGATAGGTCTGTTCGTGGTAGTCCTGGCTTCGCTGACCTTCGCGCCCGCCGTGATCGTGCTCACCAGCCGCTTCGGTGCGTTCGACCCCAAGCGCGCGACCACCACCCGCCGCTGGCGACGCATCGGCACCATCGTGGTCCGCTGGCCCGGCCCGGTGCTGGTGGCCACCCTGCTGATATCGCTGATCGGGTTGCTCGCCTTGCCCAAGTACGAGACCAATTACGACGAGCGCCATTACATCCCCGCCGAGGCACCCTCCAACATCGGCTACCGAGCGTCAGACCGGCATTTTCCACCAGCCCGCATGGAGCCAGAGCTTCTGATGGTCGAGGCAGACCACGACCTGCGCAACCCCACAGACATGCTGATCCTGGACAGAATCGCCAGAGGCATCTTCCACACCCCCGGCATCGCCCGAGTACAGGGCATCACCAGGCCGTTGGGTTCCCCCATCGAGCACAGTTCGATCCCGTTCCAGCTCAACATGCAAAGCGCGGTGACACTCGAGAACCTCAGCGACCTCAAAGAACGCGTCACCGATCTGTCCACGCTGACCGATCAGATTCAACGCATGATCGACATCACCCAGCGTCAGGAGTACCTAACCCGACAGCTCACCGAGGCAAACCACGACGTCACCGCTCATACCAGGCGGATGGAGCAGAACACCAACGAGTTCCGCGACCAGCTCGCGGACTTCGACGACACGTGGCGGCCGATTCGAAACTATCTGCACTGGGAACGCCATTGCTTCGATATCCCGATCTGCGCGTCGCTGCGGTCCCTGTTCGACGCCATCGACGGTGTCGACAAGCTCAGCGAGGACGTCGGCGGTATGGCTCGTGCCACGGATCGAATCGACATGATCCAGCCACAGCTGCTCGCGCAACTACCCCAGTTGATCGCCACGATGCAGACCGTCAAGACGCTTGCCTAAACCCTGGCCAGCACCTTCTCGGCACTGATCACTCAAATGGAGGACATGACCCGCAACTCGACCCAGATGGGCCAGGCACTGGACGGGTCAAAAAACGACGACTCCTTCTACCTGCCACCAGAAGCCTTCCAGAACCCAGACTTTCAGCGCGGACTGACGCTGTTCCTGTCCCCCGACGGCGCCTCGGCCAGATTCGTCATCACCCACATGGGTGATCCCGCCACCGCCGAAGGCATCTCACATATCGACAAGATCATGCTGGCCGCCGACGAGGCCGTGAAGGGAACACCGCTGCAGGCGGCTCACATCTACCTGGCCGGCACCGCGGCCACATTCAAGGACATCCACGAGGGCACCACGTATGACCTGATGATCGTGGTCGTTGCCGCGCTCTGCCTGATCTTCATCATCATGCTGGGCATCACCCGAAGCCCGGTCGCCTCCGCGGTCATCGTCGGCACAGTCGCCCTGTCGCTGGGCTCAGCGTTCGGGCTGTCCGTGCTCATCTGGCAACACATCCTGCATATGCCCTTGCACTGGCTCGTGCTACCGATGGCAATCATCGTCATGCTGGCCGTCGGTTCGGATTACAACCTGCTGTTGGTCGCCCGGTTTCGGGAGGAAATCGGTGCCGGCCTCAAAACCGGCATGATTCGATCGATGGCCAGCACCGGGCGCGTCGTCACCACCGCCGGCCTGGTCTTCGCTTTCACCATGGGCTCGATGCTGTTCAGCGATCTACGCGTGGTGGGCCAGATCGGAACCACGATCATGATCGGGCTGCTGTTCGACACCCTCGTCGTGCGGTCGTTCATGATGCCCGCCGTCGCAACGCTATTGGGCCGCTGGTTCTGGTGGCCACGCCCACTAGCTGGGCAAACCCGCAAGCCCCAGATGGTCTCGCAGCGTCTGACCGGTGTAGGCAGTGCGAAAGGCGCCGCGCTCCTGCAGTAGCGGCACCACCCGGTCGACGAATTCATCCAGACCGTGCGGTGTCAGATGTGGCACCAGGATGAACCCGTCACAGGCATCGGCCTGAACGTAGCGGTCGATCTCGTCGGCGATGTGCGAGGGGGTACCGACGAACTGCTGACGGCTGGTCACCGCGATGACCAGCTCACGGATCGAGAGGTTCTCGGCCTGGGAGCGCTCGCGGTACCGGCGGGCGACGGCGACCGGATCGGCATGGCGGACCCGCCCCTGACTGATGGCGGCATCGGCGATCGGGTCGATGTCGGGTAGTGGACCGTCCGGATCGTAATCGGAGAGATCACGACCCCATACCTGCTCGAGCATCGCGATCGCGGTCGCGCCACTGACCTGCTGGTAACTGATCTGGCGGGCCTTTCCCCCGCCTGGTCCGGGGTATCGCCGATGACAAAGGTTGCCGCCGGAAAAACCTTGAGCTGGTCGGGATCTCGCCCGTAGGACCGCGCCCGCCCTTTGACGTCGGCGTAGTAGCGTTGGCCGTCCCGCAATGACGAGTGCAGGGTGAACATGGCATCGGCATGCCTGGCGCCGAAAGCACGCCCCTGCTCGGAATCGCCGGCTTGCAACAACACCGGGTGCCCCTGCGGTCCCGCCGGCAGGGTGGCGAATCCACGCACCTCGAACTGCGGGCCCGAGTGTTCAACGCTGCGTATCCGCTCCGGATCAACGTAGTCGCCGTTCTCGATGTCGGCCAGCACCGCGCCGGGCGCCCAGCTGTCCCAGAACTTTCGGGCTACGGTCAAGAACTCCTCGGCCCGCTGGTAGCGGTCAGCATGATCGAGATAGCCGCCGCGCCGGAAGTTAGCCCCGGTGAATGCGTCCGATGAGGTGACGATGTTCCAGCCGGCGCGCCCCTCGGACAAGTGGTCCAGCGTCGCGAATTGCCTCGCCACTTCGAATGGTTCGTTGAAGGTGGTGTTGATCGTACCGGTCAGACCGATACGATCGGTGACCCCCGCCAGAGCCGCCAGCAAGGTAAAAGCATCGGGGCGTCCCACCACATCCAGGTCGTGGATTCGGCCACGGTGCTCACGCAGCCGCAGGCCCTCGGCCAAAAAGAAGAAGTCGAACAACCCGCGTTCGGCGGTACGGGCAAGGTGCACAAACGATTCGAACTCGATCTGACTGCCCGCGCCGGGATCGGCCCACACGGTGGTGTTATTGACGCCCGGGAAGTGGGCGGCCAGGTGAACCGGTTTGCGGATCATGACCACAGCCCCCAACGCCGTGCAATCAGCTCATGGGAACGAAGGCGGTCTTGGTGCCCGTGCGTTACCGAGGTCACGACGAGTTCGTCCGCGCCGGCGACCCGCTGTAAGGCCAGCATCCGCTCGGCAACCTCGTCCGGGTTACCGGCGAATTGCGTCGCCAGTCGATCCGACACCACCGCAAGCTGGTCATCGGTCAGCGCGGCGCAATCGTCGGGATCCGGGTAGGGGGCTGCGCCGCCACCAGCCCGAATCGAATACACCCAGTGGCCGTAGCTGGATGCCAACCGCCGCGCGGTCGCGGAGTCTTGGGCAACAACGATGTCGGCCGACACGACGACGTATGGGCGCTGCAGCGCCGCCGACGGAACAAACGCATCGCGATAGGTCTCGATGGCTTCCAGCGCGGTGGCCGGGGTGAGATGATAGCTGGCCACGAAGGGCAGCCCCAGCGCGCCGGCGACCTGGGCGCTTCGCCCCTTGCTGCTGCCGAAGATCCACGGAGTAAGTGCCGCATTCTCACCCGGCACCGCATGTACGTCAAAACCCTCCGCCCGGTAGGTGCCGGCCAGCAGCGCGAGGATGTCGCCGACCTGCTCGGCGAAGTCGGGCGCGACGGCCTCGGGTTGCTGCAGGATCGCCATGGTGGCTTGGACCCGGCCGCCCGATAGCAACGTGCGCAGGTCGAACGGCGGCGGGATCACCACGCCATCGCTTTCCCGCCACTCCGGAGCAGGTTGTGGGGCACGGGATTTGGCTGGGTCCCTCGGCTTCACGCCGCGTCGCTGCGCCGATCGGCCAACGCCCAGGTCGATCCGTCCGGGATGGAAAGCATCAAGCATGCCGAAGCTCTCGACAACCGCGGCCCCAGTGGTATGGCTGAGTTGAACGGCCGCCGATCCCACCCGGATTCGATTGGTGGCCGCGGCGATTTGTCCGATCAGTACGGCCGGTGACGCACTGGCGACAGCCACAAAGTGGTGCTCGGCGACCCAAAAGCGGCGATAGCCCCACCGCTCGGCGTGCTGGGCCAGCTCGATGGTGTTGCGCAGCGCGGTCGCGGCGGTGCTGCCGGCGCTGATCGGTGACAGATCCAGGATGGACAGCGGGATCATCGGCTCACCGCCGCATAGCGGTTGGGCGCCGGGGGCAGGCCGAGTCGCTCCCGCAGTGTTTCGCCGTCCCGATAGCCGGTGCGGAAGCACCCGGCGCGCTGCAACAGCGGCACCACCTCATCGACAATGCCGGCCAGGTCGGTGGCGTTGACGGCGGGCCGCAATCGGGCTCCGTCGATGCCGAGGCGTTGCCAATCCAGCAGCATCTCGACCAACTCGGTGGGGCTGCCCGCCCAGACCAGCGCATCAGATCTGAAGTCGGCGCCATCATGCAACGAAACCACCACGTCAGCAAACACTTTCAGCGCCGCACCGGTTGCCCGCACTTCGCCGAGGATGCTGCGCAGCGAGTCTTCGTCGGTGGGCGTGATGAACACGACGTCGGCGCTGGCCGCGGCAAATTCGTAGATGGGCCCCGCGTGCGCCAGGGCAGCCACCACCGGCTGGCCTTGCGGTGGGCGCGGGGTTATCGAGGGGCCCTTGACCGAGAAGTATGTTCCGACGAAGTCGATGTAGTGCACCTTGTCCCGGTCGATGTATCGGCCGGTGGTCACATCGCGGATGACCGCGTCATCCTCCCAGCTGTCCCAGAGCTTGCGCACCACTTCGACAAAGTCGCGGGCCTCGCCGAAGGCCTCGGCGGATGACTCGCCGCGGCGCACAGTACGACGGCCGAACAGGGCCACTTCGTGCGTCGTTGCGCTGACCCGAGCCTGCCAGCCCACCCGGCCGTGCGAGACATAGTCCAGAGTGGCAATGGCTTTGGAGATATGGAAGGGCTCGGTATGGGTTACCGTGGCCACCGGAATCAGCCCGATGTGCCGCGTCAGCGGGGCAATGCGGGCGGCCACCAGCACCGCGTCGGCGCGTCCCGCCAGCCGCTTGGGGTCGATCCGCTCGCGGCGGCCTGGCTGCGGCATCAAGGTGTCGTCGATGGTGAGGAAGTCGAGCAGCCCGCGTTCGGCTGTGATCGCCAGATCGGCCCAGTAGTCACCGCTAAGCACCGACCGGGTCTGTGCGTCGGCGGCCAACGTCGTTTGCCATGCCTGCGGGTGCCACCCGTACCCGTCCAGCGCCACGCCCAGATGCAGTGGGCGCGTCATGGCAGCGCCTTGCCGAACGCGATGGGCAGAACCGGGCCCTCCGAAGGCTGCGGTGCAGGCAGCCGGGTGTATCCGCAAGCCCGGTACAGCTCTTCGGCCTCCGGCTGACGATTGCCGGTCACCAGATAGACCTTCCGATAGCCGCGAGCGGCGATCTCGCCCTCCAACCTGGCCAGCAGTGCTCGAGCGTGTCCGCGGCGGCGATGTTCGCGGTGCGTCCAGATGCGCTTGAGTTCGGCCGTGTCAGGGTCATGTCGGCAAAATGCTCCGCCGGTGACCGGGCGCCCATCCCGCAGCCCGATCAGCATGCCGCCATCGGGCGGGGCGAACTCGAGCGCCGCGCCGTCCTGCAGCCAGGCCAGCACCGCGGGCTGCTCGACACCGTATCGCTGCGCGTATTCGGCGGCCAGTTCCGTCAGCAACGGCTGAGCCAGCGGATCCCCCAGGGCCACCGGGACAAATCGCAGCTCGACGGCTCCGGTTGGCTGGGTGGCTTCGGGCATCGGTTATCGCTCCAACGCTTTCACTCGCCGCTAGACCAGTAGCCGAGTGCGGGTGGCGACCAGGTCCATGGGTGGGCGCACCGCCCTGGCGGTAGCGCCGAAGATCGCGGTGATCTCGGCACCGGTGGCCGTACCCCGCTCCTCGCCCGTCCGAACCATCAGGCTCGGCTTCGTCAGGCGTCCGGGCGGTGTCGCAGCCTGAGCCCGACGACCGCCCGCCAGCCGAGCAACAGCACCGCGGTGACCGACGATGCCACTATGACGAAGCTGGTAGCCACACCCGCCGAACTGGCCTTGCGCAACACCATCCCGACGGTGACGGTGGATACCCACACGATCACTCCGGTTGGAGCCACGCTGGTAGGTCGGCGCCAGCCGCGCGCCACCAGCCAACCCAGGATGGTCCCGGTGAGAAACGGCCAAGCCGTGCTGGCAACGCCTCCGATGGTGACGCCTTCGGCATGACTGCGGCGACCGACGGCACAAAAAACCAGTACCCCGACGATGTCGGCGGCCAGCCAACCCAGCCAGGAGAGCCCGCGGCGTGGTTGCATGCAGCGAGACTACCGGGCCCAGGCAGGATTGAGTCATGAGCACCGAGACACCGCCCACCTTCGACCCGCACGACCCGCTCGGACTGGATGCTTCGCTATCCGACGACGAGATCGCGGTCCGCGACACCGTAAGAAAGTTCTGCGCCGAGCACATCACTGCCCATGTCGCCGAATGGTTCGAGAACGGGGACTTGCCCGCCGCGCGCGACCTGGCCAAGCAGCTAGGCGGACTGGGCCTGCTCGGAATGCATTTGCAGGGCTACGGCTGCGGCGGCGCGTCGGCCGTCCACTACGGCTTGGCGTGCCTGGAATTGGAAGCCGCCGATTCCGGGATCCGGTCGCTGGTTTCGGTGCAGGGATCGCTGGCAATGTTCGCGATCGCACACTTCGGCTCCGAGGAGCACAAGCAGCGGTGGTTGCCGCCCATGGCCGCCGGTGAGCTGATCGGCTGCTTCGGCCTGACCGAACCCGACGTCGGTTCCGACCCGGCCGCGATGAAAACCCGGGCGCGCCGCGATCGTTCGGATTGGGTGCTCAACGGCCGCAAGATGTGGATCACCAACGGCTCGATCGCCGACGTGGCGATCGTGTGGGCCGCCACCGAGGAGGGAATCCGCGGCTTCGTCGTGCCCACCGAAACGGCCGGCTTCGCCGCCAACACCATCCACCACAAACTGTCCCTGCGGGCATCGATCACCAGCGAGTTGGTCCTCGACGATGTGCGGTTGCCGGCCGAGGCGATGTTGCCCGGCGCGACCGGCGTCAGGGGACCGTTGACCTGCTTGTCGGAGGCTCGCTACGGAATCGTCTGGGGAGCGATGGGCGCGGCGCGTTCGGCCTGGCAATGCGCGTTGGACTACGCCAAAGAACGCACCCAATTCGGCCGTCCCATCGCCGGGTTTCAATTGACCCAGGCCAAGCTGGTCGACATGGCGGTCGAACTGCACAAGGGACAGCTCCTAGCGCTACAGCTCGGCCGCCTCAAAGACAGTGTCGGCCTGCGGCCCGAGCAGGTCAGCTTCGGCAAGCTCAACAACACCCGGGAGGCGATCAAGATCTGCCGGACCGCCCGAACCATACTGGGCGGCAACGGAATTTCGCTCGAATACCCGGTAATTCGGCACATGGTCAACCTGGAATCGGTATTGACCTACGAGGGCACACCCGAGATGCATCAGCTGGTGCTAGGGCAGGCTTTCACCGGTCTGGCCGCCTTCCGCTGAGCCGGTCCGCGATGACCTCCCGGCCCGAGTACACACCCGAGCATCACCAGTTCCGGCAATTGGTCCGCGATTTCGTCCACCGCATCGTCGTCCCGGCCCACGAACCCGGGGAACGCCGGGGGCAGTGGGATCGGGCACTGTTCACCGAAGCCGCAAGGCTGGGGCTGCTGGGATTCTCGGTTGCGGAACGGTTCGGCGGACCGGGAGTGAACGACTTCCGCTACAACGCGATCGTCATCGACGAACTGCAGCGAGCCGGCGCCGCATCCGAAGCCATCGCCTTCACCCTGCAAAACGATGTCGTGCTGCCCTATCTCACCGACCTGACCACACTCGAACAGCAACAACGCTGGCTACCCGGCGTGGTGACCGGTGACACCGTGCTCGGCATCGCGATGACCGAACCCGGCGCCGGCAGCGACCTGGCCGGTATCCACACGACAGCGGTACGAGACGGTTCGCACTACGTTGTCAACGGCGCCAAGACATTCATCTCCAACGGTCAAAGCGGCGACCTGTTCGTCATCGCGGTGCGCACCTCACCGGAACGCCACCAGGGGCTCTCGCTGCTGGTGGTGGACGCAACCACACCGGGCTTTCACCGCGGCCGCAGTCTGGAGAAGATCGGCCTGCACGCCCAGGACACCAGCGAACTCAGTTTCACCGATATGCGGGTTCCCGTGGAGAACCTGTTGCAGAACGAGGGCATGGGGTTCTACCAGCTCATGCGGAACCTGCCGCAGGAGCGACTGGCCTTGGCAGTTGGCGCGGTCGCCGCCGCCGAAGGCATCTTGGCCGAGACTCTGGACTACGTGCGGCAGCGCAAAGCCTTCGGTTCGCCGATCGCCAGCTTTCAGCACAGCCAGTTCCTGCTGGCCGAACTAGCCACTGAGATCGACATCGCCCGAACCTATCTCGATGACTGCCTGGCCCAACACCTCGCCGGCGAGCTGACCGCCGCCCGCGCGGCACGGCTGAAATGGTGGACCACCGAACTTCAGGTGCGTACCGCAGACCGCTGCCTACAACTGCATGGCGGCTACGCCTATATGCGGGAATACCGGGTGTCGCAAGCATTTGTCGATGCCCGCATCCAGGCCATCTACGGCGGCACCAACGAAATCATGAAGACCATCATCGCCAAGGACTTGGGTATCTGAATTACCCCGAAATCGGTGCGGTCGGGTGGGTTGCGGTAGAACAAAGCACATGCCAATTCTGCGGCGAGTTGCTGGTGTGGTGTTCGGCGTCTGTCTATTGGCAGGGTGCGCAGCGCTGCACCCACCGCAACAATCCTCCGCACCGACCGGACCGGACGGCAAGGGCACCAAGGCAGATGCGGTGATGAAGGTCGTCCGCGACTTCATGGGGCCAGCTCACCTGCGGTCGGTGATCGTTCGAGTCAGCGTGGATGGCAAGGAGATCGTCACCGAGGCCGTGGGCGATTCGATGACCGGTGTACCGGCCAGCACCGACATGCACTTCCGCAATGGCGCGGTCGCCATTTCCTACGTGGCGACGCTGTTGCTCAAGCTGGTCGACGAACACAAACTGAGCCTCGACGACAAATTGTCGAAGTGGTTGCCCGATTTTCCGCACGCCGACCGGGTCACTTTGGGCCAACTCGCCCAGATGACGTCGGGGTATCCGGACTACGTCCTGGGTAACGATGAATTCGGCGACGCGCTTTATGCCGACCCGTTCCGGCAGTGGACGCCCCAGGAGCTCCTTGCACAGATATCCTCTCGGCCATTGCTCTACGAACCCGGCACGAACTGGAATTATGCGCACACCAACTACGTGCTGTTGGGGCTGGCGCTGGAGAAGGCCACCGGCCAAGACATGGCGACGCTGCTGAAACAGAAGGTGCTTGCGCCACTGGGGCTGACTGCCACCGCCAACTCCGAAACACCCAGCATCCCCGACCCGGCCCTGCACGCGTTCAGCGCGGAGCGTCGCGCGTTCTTGAAAATCCCGGCGGATACCCCGTTTTCCGAGGAGTCGACGTTCTGGAATCCGTCCTGGACCATCACTCACGGAGCCATCCAAACCACCACTATCTACGACATGGAGGCCACGGCGGTAGGCATCGGATCAGGCAAGCTGCTCTCGGCGGACTCCTACCAGAAAATGGTGTCCACTGCGCTGCGTGGCAAGACCCGCGCCCAGCCCGACTGCCCCACCTGTTTCGGGCAAAGCGAGGGTTACACCTACGGCCTGGGGATCGTCATCTCCGGCCACTGGTTGCTGCAGAACCCCTTGTTCTCCGGGTACGCGGCCACCGAGGCGTACCTGCCATCGCAACGAGTCGCGATCGCGGTCGCCCTCACCTACACCCCCGAGGCCTTCGACGACGAATGCAACTACCCCAACCAAGCGGATATCTTGTTTCGCAAGATCGCCGCGGCACTAGTCCCCGATGACGCCCCACCGATGCCGCCAGGGAGATAGCCAATGAAAGTTGTCGCACCTCGGATCAGATGCATTGCCACCGTCGCCACCTGCGTCCTGTCGCTAGCCACGTTGGCGGCGCCGGCCACAGCGGCGGCCGATCCGACCGTGACGCTGCCGCCGATGACTTCAACCGGCAGCGGACCGATCATCGGCGGCGGCAGTACATCGCTTGGGCAGCTCATCTCGCAGCAACTGATCAGCTTCGACAAACCTGACATCCAGGAGGTCGACGGCTCCGATGCCGCGCAATTCGTTGCGGCCGCGGCCGGGGTGGACGACCGTGAACTTGCCTCCGTTTTCCTGCTGCTGCAACGGGCGTTGGGATGCCAGCCGGACCCAGCAGGATCTGGTACCGGATTCGGGGCCCGCGCCTACCGTCGCAGCGACGGGCAGTGGGGTGGAGCGATGCTGGTCATCGCCAAGAGCACCGTCACCGACGTCGACGCCCTCAAGGCCTGCATCAAGTCCGGTTGGCGCCGGGCCACCGCGGGCGGACCGGATTCGATGTGCAACAGCGGTTGGACCTATCCCCCCTTCACCGGCCGCCGCGGCGGCGAAGGCTACTTCGTCTTGTTGGCCGGAACGGCCTCGGACTTCTGCAGCGTGCCCAACGCCAAATACCGAACGACGGCCAGCTCCTGGCCGATATGACGCCGAACTGAGGGGATCGGCCACCGCCGGGCGGTCCGGTACCCCATACCCGTACTAGGAATTTGCGGCTACGACGCCCGCCCGCCACACTCATCGCGGCAGGTGGGCCCGAGGGCACACCCTCAGACCGGCGCTCGACAACCGGTGCCGAGGCCAGGAGAACCTGCCCGCACGATTCTTGAGACATTCGGCTATAAAAATTGACATTGTCGTATCAAATTAGACATTCTCGTTTCGAGATTTTCGATATGACTTCAATGTCAAATCATTTGACTAATAGTATGAATTCCCTATTCGTGATGTCAGCGAAACCATTCATTGAAATACTGCTGCCCAAGTCAGCGAAACACGGAGGGCACTGTCAAATGTTGAATGCATTATCGCCAGACGCACAACAGGAATCGGGTGCCGCCTGCGCCATCCCCTCCAGCGGCGGAGCCCAACCCCAGTCCAGCACGGAGTCGGGCGGGCCCGCGAGTCACGACTACACCGACGCCATGACCCGTGACTTCTACGACCACGAGGACTCGACCTACCGCGGATTCTGGGATCCAGACGGCAGCCTGCATTGGGGTGTCTTCGAGGACGACGACACCGGGTTCATCGCCGGCTGCCAGCACTGGAACGAACAGATGCTGCGCGCCGCGCGCATCGGGCCGCAGTCGCGAGTGCTCGACCTTGGCTGCGGCAATGGGACCGTCTCCGCATGGCTGGCACGACAAACGGGTGCACAGGTCACGGGAATCGACCTGAGCGCCGTGCGGATCGCCAACGCGCAACGGCTGGCGGCGGACAATCCGCAGTTGCAGCTCGAATTCATGGCCAGCTCGGCGTCGGCGCTGCCATTCGCCGACGGCACGTTCACCCACGTCTTCAGCCAGGCCGTCCTCTACCACGTGCACGACCGCGAGCGAGCGCTTGCCGAGGTGGCGCGGGTACTGCAACCCCAGGGCCTGTTCGTGTTCGACGATCTGGTGACACCGCAGCGCCCGGTGAGCGCGCTCGCCCGCGAGGTGGTCTACGACCGGCTGCTATTCGAGCCAACGTTCTCGGCCGACGACTACCGCAAGGCCCTGGCCCGGCACGGCTTCGTCGTCTACGAGACCCGCGACCTGAGCCCACACCTGGCGCAAAGCTACAAACTGCTGGCGGATCTGGCCGAGCCATCGTGTCCACGGCTGGCCACGGCCTACCGACAGATCCCGGAAGTCATCCAGGACGCGGAGGTCGGCTGGAGCTTCTTCCTCGGCAAGAAAGTCGTCGACCGGCTGGAGTGGATCTACAACAGCGATCCTGACCTCAGCCTCGAACAGAAATATGACGCCTGGGCCGAAAGCTACGACTCCGACCTGCGCGATAACTATCAGGAGAATCCCCGTCGGGCGGCGGCGTTGTTGGCGGCGCACCTGCCCGAGCGCAGCGGACCCGTGCTCGATGCGGGTGCGGGCACCGGGTTGGTGGGCGAGGAACTGCACAAGCTCGGCTATGACAACCTGACCGCGCTGGATCGCTCACTCGGCATGCTTTCCCACGCGCGTGCCAAGAATGTCTACCGCGACGTGGTTCACGGCGCGCTGGGAGCAGCGCCGACCCTGTTTCCGGATCAACGTTTCGCGGCGATCGTCGCCGTTGGCGTCTTCACGTTCGCCCACGCCGGGCCGGAGGACCTCGCGGCGCTGGACCGGGTCCTCGAGCCCGGCGGCTGGCTGGTCATCGCGGTGCGCGCCGACTACCTCGATCAACATCGCACGCTAGAACAAACGCTCGCCAAACTCGGCTACCGGATCGAGGCACGCGACGAATACGAGATCTTTGACGCCGAGCCAATGGTCGCGCTCGGCTGCCGCAAGCCCATCAACGACGACGGCGCATCGCGATGAGCCGGATCAGACTGTTGCGCGCCAAGCTCCATCAGGTGCGGGTGACGCACCGCGAACGCGACTACGTCGGCAGTATCGCCGTCGACGTCGACCTGATGGAACAAGTCGGGATGCTGCCGTTGGAGGAAGTCGAAGTCGTCAACCTCGAAAACGGCAATCGGTGGTCGACCTACCTCATCCCGGCCGACCGTGGATCTTCGCGGATCTGCCCGAACGGGGGCGGGGCGCTGCTGTGCGAGCCGGGCGACCGGTTGATCATCTTCAGCTACGCAACCGTGCGCAGCGGCGTGCTGCGTCGCCGCCCGCACGTGGCTCGGGTATTGCTCAGCGACGCCGATAACCGCGTCGAGAGCTTGTTCGAACAAGTCCTCGAGCAGGACGACGACCGTCTTCGATACAGCGTGCGCGGCTGTTATGGGGACATCCCGGCCCAGCCCGATCTGCTACTGCGCGCCGAAACACAGCTGCTCGACGGGCCGCACTGATGCACAGCGACGTGGTCCTCGAGGTCT
This sequence comes from Mycobacterium pseudoshottsii JCM 15466, assembly GCF_003584745.1. NCBI lineage: Bacteria > Bacillati > Actinomycetota > Actinomycetes > Mycobacteriales > Mycobacteriaceae > Mycobacterium > Mycobacterium pseudoshottsii. The sequence goes on along the minus strand of NZ_AP018410.1, from coordinate 886,575 downwards.
CCCCGCTCGGATCGGTTCGCTTGGACTTCGATGGGCGATCAACCGAACTGAGCCCGTGGTGGCTGCGAAGCCAATGCCCCTGCCGGAATTGCCGAACCGAAAGCGGACAGCGCACCACAGCAGCGACGGCGCAGGACACCCGGCTGGCCGAGCTGCGGCGTGGTCGAGGCCGCGTAGTCGAGGTCCTGTTCCGGGACGGACACCGCAGCACTTTTGCCGAAGAGGAGCTCATACGGTACGCGAACTGGCGCGAGCAACCACTGCCGTTCGGATTCGCCAGCAGATCCGCGCTTGGGCTCGAGCGGCGGCGCTGGGAACCCGACCCCGATGCGGCCACGATCGGTGACTGGCTCGGCGCCCTGGCGGACAACCGGGTGCTGGTGCTCGAGGGAGCCCCTACCCGGGTCGGAGTGGTAGGCCCGACGGCGGCCCAGATCGCGCCCGTCATGCCGACCATCTATGGCGACACCTGGCTGGTGCGGGTCGAAGACAGGCCGGTCAACATCGCCTATACCGCTTGCGCGCTGCCATTTCACCAAGACTTGTGCGCCTACGAGACGCCCCCCCGGCCTGCAGCTGCTGCACTGCATCGCGTTCGACGCCGCGGTAACCGGCGGGCAGACGTGGTTCTGCGACGGACTGGCCGCCGCCGAGCGGGTGCGGGCCCAAGCACCCGACGACTTCGAGACGCTGTGTCAGGTATGGGCGACGTTTGCGACGGTGAATCGCCAACAGCACATGGTGGTCCGAAAGCCCCACCTGGTGGTCGACGATCGCGCCAATCTGGTCGGCATCAACTGGGCGCCCCCGTTCGAGGGGGCGTTCGCCGGCGACCCGGCCGACGAGGAGCGCTACCGCCACGCCTACCAGACCTTCACCAGCGCCGTCGAGGACGGACCACGGCTGGCTCTGCGGCTGCAGCCGGGCGAGATCGTGGTGTTCCAGAACCGTCGCACGCTGCACGCACGCCAGGCATACACCCAGCCGACCGCATCGGCCCGACGCGTGCTGGAGGACTGCTACCTGTCGGCGGACGACGTCGCAAACCGATCTCGGCTGCTGGCGCGGACCCGTCCGGCACCGGTGGGGACGGGGCCGACGACATGACCTACCTGGGTCTACGCATGGAACTACTGCGTCGGCTGCTCACCTGGCAGGGCTGGATGGACGCTCCGTCATCGCGGCGCACCAAGGCATGGGGGGGCGGCGGTGCGCGCCCTGAGTCCGAACCAAACCGGGCCAGGCGCACTCGACCGGTTCGAGCAGGTACTTCCGCGGCTGCCACTTCCGTCGATCGAGGAGACGCTGCAGACGTTCATCGCCTCGGTGGACCCACTGCTGGACGCCACCGGACGGGCCGAAGTGCGCACCGCCGCGGACCAATTTCGCGGCAGTGACACCGCCGCATACCTGCAGGACCGCCTCGAGACACGGCGAGCCCGGCACGAAAACTGGCTGGCGGAGTACTGGGAGCACTACGCCTACCTCATCGACCGCCGCTCGCTGCTCTACAGCACCGGCTACACGGTCGACTCCCCGACGATGGCTCGCCTCGGCGTCTCCCAGCTGCAGCAGGCCGCCATGACAACGGTGGCCTTGCTCGACATTCGCCGCCGCCTCGCTGCGGAGCAGGTCGCGCCCCAGCGAATTCAGGGCGTGGTGCCGCTGTGCATGAAACAGCTCCGCAACTGCTATTCGATCGTTCGACTGCCCGGCATCGACGTCGACACCATCGAGCGCTTCGACGACCAACGCGCCATCGTGGTGCTGGTCAACGGACACTTCTTCGAGGTCGAGGTGATCTTTGACGAGGGCCGACGCGACATCTCCTACCCGCAGCTGTTGGCGGCCCTAGAAGAAATCCAGCAAGTGGCCACCGCGCTGCCGCCCGGTCCACCGATTCCCGCTCTGACTCTGGAACAACGCGATGTCTGGTCCCGGGCGCGGGCGGGGCTGATCCGGGACGGCGGGGTCAACGCCGACAGTCTCGACCGCATCGAGCGGGCTCTGCTGGTCGTCATCCTCGATGACGCCGAGCCCGAGGGGCTGACCGAGCTGGGGCGCACGTCGCTGTGCGGTACCGGCGCCAACCGCTGGCTGGACAAGTCGATGAACCTTGTTGTGTTCGCCAATGAGCGAACCGGCGGCATCATGGAGCACAGCAGAGGCGACGGCGAAGCGATGATGCTGCTGTGGGAGGAACGGCTGCTCTACGAGCGCCGCTTTGCCTCCGCGTTCGACCAGAAGCCGACGCCACCGCCATCGCCCCCGCGCCGCCTGGTGTTCGAGGTGACCCCCACCCTGGACCGGGCCATCAGCGCTGCCGTCGCCAATGCCCGCACCCTGATCGACGACGTCGACGTCTACGCCGATGACCTCGGCGCCGCCGGGGCCGCGGCAATCAAGGCGGCGCGCTGCTCCCCCGATGCCTTCATACAGTTGGCGCTGCAGCTCGCTTATGGCCGCCTGCATCCCGACCGGGGACCGTGCCTTACCTATGAGACGGCCACCACGCGGCTGTTCGCGGCGGGACGAACGGAATGCTTGCGCTCGGCAACCGCCCAAAGTCGGGCCTTCGTGCTGGCGATGATGGACCCCACCTGCACCAGGGCCCGCCGCGCCCGCCTGCCCCGGGCCGCCGCCAGCGCCCACCGCGCCAATCGGTTGCGGGCGATGCGTGGACGAGGCTGCGATCGCCACCTCCTCGGACTTTTCATCGAAGCACTGCGCGAGGGCAAGGACGTTGCGCTGTTCGGCACGGACGCGTGGAGCCTGCCGTTCGAGCTCGCGACGTCACAATCACCCGTGCGCCAGACGGCCGCCTGACGCCCGGAGAGCTCCTCGCGCGGGGTCGGGTTCCTGCCCATAACGCAAACGGGCTACGGCGTCTCATACGCCTTTGTCGGCGACGACGACGTGTACCTGTTCGTGAGTGCGTCCAACGGCTGCGACCAGACTTCCGCTCAGCGGTTCTGCGACGCCGTCGGGGCAGCCATGCGTGACATGCTGCGCGTTTTGAGCGGCCACGCCGAGCTGGCGACCACCCCGGCGCCCGCACCGGAATTACAGCTGCAGTGACCGACGCCCTCAGGCATCGCTGACCGCTCGCCGGACCACTGCGGCGTGGACGAGTGCCGCCAGCACACCGCAGGTCAACGTCACAACGGCGATCAGCATCGCGGCATCTTGAAATGAGCGAAGGTCGGCCATCCAGCCGGCAAGCGGGCCACCTGCCACCGTGCCGGCACTGAAGGCGAGGTTGTAGGCGGCCGCGGCCGTCCCGGGCCGCTGGGCTCCCCCCGCCGACTCCATGGCATCGGCAAGGGCGGGCATGATCGTCGCGATCATCGCCCCGAGGCCGGCCCCCAGCAAGACCAACGCGGCCGCTTGGATGCCCACCGCCGACGGCACGCCCATGACGGCCAAGGCGACACCGAGGGTGACCCAGCCCGCCGCCAGGACCGGCGCCCGGCGTCTGATAGTCGGCCGGCGTACTGCGAGGTGACGATGAAGGCCACCGTGGTCAGCGCGAACAGCAACCCAACGGTTACCCCCGAGGCGTCGAAGCGGGCGACCAGGTCGATCGGCAGTGTTGCCTCGACGGCGCCCAGCGCGAGCCCCACCGCCAGGCCCGCCACCAGCCACGGGACCGCCAGGCCCGGAAACGCCCGCTCACCGGACCACATGCCCGGCCCCGACGCCTGGCCGCCCGCCGCCTGCGGTAGCGACGCGGCGAGGGCGGCCACCGCCAGCGCGGACAACCCGGCCGCGCCTAGAAAGGGCGCGTGGGGTCCGCTGGCCTCATAAGCCAGGCCGCCCAACGCGGGTCCGAGAAGCGCGCCCAGCGCGGTACCGATGCTCGCCAGCCCCACCGCGCGACCGCGCTGCTCACGCGGGAATATCTCGACCAGGGTCGCGTAGCCCGCCACCCAGGTTGCCGCCGCCGCACCACCCTGCAGTACGCGGCAGGTCACGAGTCCGACGGGGCTGCTGGCGTAACCGAACGCGAGCGTCGCCAGCATCAGGATGATGGCCCCGGACAGGAACACCTACCTGCTTCCGCGACGATCGATCAGCCATCCGGCCACGGGGGTCAGGACGAAATACGCCAACCCGTAGCACGCGAAGACCACACCCACACCCAAGAACTCGAGCCCGGCGGGTTTGGCCAACCTCGGCAGTACCGGCACGACGATGCCGTACACCAGCATGTCGATGAAGAACGTGAAGCCGACGGCGGCTAGGACCACCCGCCGCGAGGAGTCGGTCATCGTCGCGGTGACCGGCTCTATCCGCCCGATCGGGTGGCGCCACCCGGAACTTCGCGACTGCCGCCCCCGGCCTTCCGGCCCGGAAAGTGTCGGGCACCCGACCCGTGGTCGAGGCGAAGCCGCTCTCGAGCCGACCCGCTCGCTGTAGCGGTGACGCTTCTTTGATAACCGAGCAAGAAGCGTCACCACCATAAGAGAATATTGTCGTGGAACGTCGGCATGGAAGTGGGGTTATCACCGAAAAGGATGCCCGAATGATGGGGCAACGACCCGATCCGGAAATCCATTTCGTAAGCACTCCGTAAATTGCGTGTGACGCCATACCGCCGTCAGCCCAAATATCGGCACCACTCACCGGCCGGCAGCCGTCCGAGCATCGATGAGCTGTCCTGGCCAGCAAGCCGCCGCAGCTTATTGGATAGTCCCAGCTCGGTGGGGCGATGCCGGATTCCGGACATACCGCATACCCGTATGTCTGTGCGGCCAAAGGTCTCGGGAAGGCACGGGCGCGACTATCGCGCCCAGCATCGGCGGACGCCGCGGCCAAACGATCGACGTGGCCACGGCGGAGTCGTACGGTGTACATGCGCCGCAGTGATCACCACGGCTGACGGAGAACTGAAGGAGGACCATGACGCCCCCATCCAGCGAATCCTCGGCCGCAGGCAGGCGCCATCACGTCGTCATCATCGGAAGCGGATTCGGCGGACTGAGCGCGGCCAGAGCGCTCAAGCGGGCCGACGTCGACATCACCCTCATCTCGAAGACGACCACTCATCTGTTCCAGCCGCTGCTGTATCAAGTGGCCACCGGGATCTTGTCCGAAGGTGACATCGCCCCGACCACGCGGCTGATCCTGCGCAGGCAAAAAAACGTGCGGGTCTTGCTGGGTGAGGTCATAGGCATCGGCCTGAACGCGCAGACGGTCACCTCGAAGTTGATGGACATGACGATCGTGTCGCCCTATGACAGCCTCATCGTGGCGGCCGGCGCGCAGCAGTCCTACTTCGGCAATGACGATTTCGCCATCTTCGCCCCCGGCATGAAAACCATCGATGACGCGCTGGAGCTGCGCGGCCGCATCCTCGGCGCGTTCGAAGCCGCCGAAGTCGCCACCGATCACGACGAGCGCGAGCGGCGCCTGACCTTCGTCGTGGTCGGGGCCGGGCCCACCGGTGTCGAACTCGCCGGAGAGATCGTGCAACTCGCCGAGCGCACCCTGGCCGGGGCATTTCGGACCATTACCCCCAGCGAATGCCGGGTCATCCTGCTGGATGCCGCGCCAGCGGTGTTGCCGCCCATGGGCCCGAAGTTGGGCCTTAAGGCGCAGAAAAAGCTGGAAAAGATGGACGTCGAAATTCAGCTCAACGCGATGGTGACCGCCGTCGACTACAAAGGCATCACCGTCAAGGACAAGGACGGAACCGAGCGCCGCATCGACTGTGCGTGCAAGGTGTGGGCGGCGGGGGTGCAGGCCAGTCCGCTGGGCAAGATGATCGCCGAGCAGTCCGATGGAACCGAGACGGACCGCGCCGGACGCGTGATCGTGGAACCCGACCTCACCGTCAAGGGGCACCCGCACGTCTTCGTGATCGGCGACTTGATGTCGGTACCCGGCGTACCCGGGATGGCCCAGGGCGCGATCCAGGGAGCGCACTACGCCACCAAGACCATCAAGCAAGCGGTGAAAGGTCACGACGACCCGGCCAACCGCAAGCCATTCCAGTATTTCAACAAGGGCAGCATGGCACTTATCTCCCACTACAGTGCCGTCGCCAAAGTCGGCAAGGTGGAGTTCGCCGGCTTCATCGCCTGGCTGGCATGGCTGTTCCTGCATCTGCTGTACCTGGTGGGCCACCGCAATCGCGTCGCCGCCGCGTTCTCTTGGGGGCTAGCCTTTTTGGGCCGCACTCGCGGTCAGATGGCGATCACCAGCCAGATGGTCTACGCCAGATTGGCGATGCGCTATCTTCAGGCGCGGACCGAAGAAGACGCGCTGTCGGCGGCCGAACACGCCGAACAGGCCGAGCAACGGGCGACCGGTTGATGCGGCGAAATTCGCCCTAGCACAACGGCTTTAGCGGGTGCATCCGCGTTGCCGCTAGCCGAGTGCCTGATCAATATCGGCGATCAGATCCTCGGCGCCCTCCAGCCCGACCGAAATGCGCACCACTGCGTCACCGAGCCCGATCGCGGCGCGACCCTCCGGGCCCATCGCCCGGTGCGTCGTGGTTGCCGGGTGGGTGATCAACGATTTGGTGTCGCCGAGGTTATTGGAGATGTCAATCAATCTCAGCTTGTCGAGCACTTCGAAAGCGCGCCGCTTGGCCGCACTTTCCGGGGCGTCGAGTGCAAACGTCACCACGGTTCCGCCGCCAGACATCTGACGCTTGGCCAGGTCATACTGCGGATGTGAGGGCAGATACGGATAACGCACCCATCGCACCGCGGGGTGGCCCTGCAGAAACTCGGCGATGCGCAGCGCCGAGGAATTACTATGCCGAACCCGAATCGCAAGCGTATCAAGACCTTTGAGTAGAATCCAGGCGTTGAAAGCGCTGAGCGCCGGACCGGTGTGGCGCATCAGCTTCTGCACCGGCCCATCGATGTAGTCCTGGCCGCCAAGAATGGCACCGCCCAGCACCCTGCCCTGACCGTCGATGTGCTTGGTACCCGAGTACACCACCACATCGACCCCGAGCGGAATTCCCTGCTGCAGCAGCGGAGTAGCAAAAACGTTGTCCAGCACAACTTTTGCGCCCGCGGCATGCGCCAGCTCGGTCACCGCGGCGATGTCGACCAGCGATTGCATCGGGTTGGACGGCGTTTCGAAGAACACCGCCTCGGTGGGCACCGATAGCGCTTGCTCCCACTGCTCGAGGTCGTCACCGTCAACGAACACCGTTTCCACGCCCCAGCGCGGCAGGATCTCGTTGCACACCACAAAGCACGACCCGAACAGACTGCGAGACGCCACCAGCCGGTCGCCCGCACCCAGCAGCGCACCCAGAGCGGTGAATACCGCTGCCATACCGCTGGCCGTGGCGAACACGGCCGGAGCTGCTTCGATCAGCCGAAGGCGTTCTTCGAACATGGCCACGGTCGGATTGCCGTAGCGCGAGTACAAAAAGTGGTCGAGTTCGCCGGCGAACGACTGCTCGGCCATCGCGGCCGACTCGTATACGTAGCCCGAGGTCAGATACAGCGCTTCGGCGGTCTCGTCGAATCCAGACCGCAACATGCCCCCGCGCACGCCGATGGTGGCCTGGCTGACGCCATCGGGCAACTTCCGGGGATTCTTGGGCCGCTCGGCCTCTGGCACCGACCGATCGTCGGTCACGGGCGCAGTCCTGCGACACAAGCCGTCGTCGGCATCGCCAGCATCGGCAGCGCCTCCACGTACTTGTCGACGCAGGTCATCGCGGCTTCATCCCTGCCGCCAGGGCAAGCCGACCGCCCGCCAGCCCACCACACCTCGATGCCCCTGGGCGTCCAGGTGTCCTTCGAACCCGTCCAGCACGTTGTAGGCCGGCGTGATCCCCGCCGCGGTCGCGGCTTCTGCGGCGCCGATCGAGCGGGCGCCGGAGCGACACAGGAAAACGACGGGCCGCTCCCCCTCCGCGGTGGAACCCGCTGGCGCGACGGCATCCTGCAGTTCGGTGAGGAAGTCCGCGTTGGGCCTACCGTCGAGAGTGCTCCATTGGATGTAGATCGCGTCCCGGCCAAGGCTCGACAGGTCCGGTACGCCGACGAAATGCCACTCGGCGGTGGTGCGCACGTCGACCAGCACCGCCGCAGCGTTGTCGCGCAGCATCGTCCAGGCCTCGAGCGGCGTGATATCTCCCGCGTAACTCACCCGCGTGAGTCTCGCACATTCAGCCGGTGCACGACCTCGCGGGCGCAATCGCGAGCGACAGCGACATCGGGTGCGGTGGCCAGTGCCACGCCGAGGCCGGAGGAACCGGCACGCGGACGCCCGAACACCCGGACATCGCTTTCGGGCACGGCGAGTGCCGCGGCCAGCGCATCGGCGCCCGGCACCGGACCAACGGTCGCCGCACCGATCAACCGAGCGGCACCGGGTGACACCATCAACGTGTCCGCCGCAAAGCCCAAGATCGCCCTTGCTTGCAACTCGGAGACAGAAAAGCGCTGGCTAAGCAGGGTAACCCGCGCGGTATCCCTCGGGAATGGTTGGACGTCGACAAAGTAGACCTCGTCGCCGTTGACCATCAACTCGACACCGAAAACCCCACATCCCCCCAGCGCCTTGACGATGCGGGCGGCGATCGACTTCGCCGCATCGAGTGCGGCCACACTCACCTTCTGCGGCTGCCAGGATTCCTGGTCACCACCGTCGCCACCGTGGCCGATGGGTGCGCAGAAGTCGATGCGCGGACCTTGCGGCCCCTGGCTGCACACCGCGATCAAAGTGACCAAAAACTCGACCTCAACCTGGGTCTCGGCCCACACCCGGGGTGGGGCTCCCGCAGGCCCGCCCGCGACAGCCCGCGCCCAGGCGGCCTCCACTTCGTCGGGCCCACGGACCAAAGACCGCCGCGGACCGTCGGCGCCGGCTACCGGCTTGACGAGCAGCGGGTAGCCCACGTGTGCGGCGACCGCCTCGAGCCCGCCAAGGGATCCGACGAACCAGAACGGCGCGGTGGGCAGGCCGAGCTGGTCGGCGGCCAGCTTGCGCAGGGCCTCGCGATCGCCAGCAAGCCGGACACACCGGGCGCTGGGCACCAGCCCGATCGACCCGCCTTCGGAGGGCGCGCGGTCAGCCAGGGCGTCGAGGGCAGCGACGCTCACCGCGTCGGTAAGCGGCACCACAAGATCCGGCCGTAGCCGCGTGAAGACCACCTTCAGCTCGTCGGCATCGGTCATCGCCACCACCAGCGCCTGATCGGCGACGCGGCGCGCGGGCGCATCGGCGTCTGTGTCAACGGCGATCACCTCGGCTCCAAGGCCCTGCAGCGCGATCGTCAGCTCGCGGCCCTGCTCGCCACCTCCCAAGAGCACGACCCGAGGCCTGACGTGGACGTCGGCTTCGGCTCGCCGTGGTGTCCCAACGGGCGGAACCGCGATGGTGGTCGTCTTGTCGCCTTCGGGAGCGTTGGCGCCTTCGGTCGCCGGGCGTTGATGCTTGCCGATGGCTTCGTCGTGTCCTTCGGTCAAGCCGTCAGTCACCAGCTCACCCTCTCGCTCGGAATTTCATCCCTGCCGCTCAAGGATAGGGGCGCCAGATGGAGCAGCGAACGGCGCTAGGACTCCTCTACCAGAGGGCTCTATAGGAGAACGGCGCTTCCGTGCTCATTTTTTGACAAATTGTGTAACTCTGCAAACAGCTCGCTGTGTAACTTGGCCATAAGGAGGTGGGGGCGAGTGAGCGACGAGCGATGGTCCGAGGTACCCGAAATCTGACGGCCGCAGGCGCGGACTGAACCGGTCAGCGCGGCCCCATCCGATTTCAGCGGCAACGGGGGCCTTCGCGGTCCCACCCAATCCGTCGAGGAGAAGCCGATGTTCCTGACGACGCAGCCTGAGACGCTGGCACCAGCCAACGTCGCTCGGGTCGTCACCGACGCGGCTTCCCACGCCCAAGACGCCGTCGCCGGCGTCGCCGCGGCCAGCCGGGGAGGTAGGCCGCAATGACCATGGGGATGGACTTCGGGGCGCTGCCCCCGGAGATCAATTCCGCCCGGATGTATGCCGGTCCGGGCTCGGCCCCGCTGGTGCAGGCGGCCCGGGCCTGGGGGCGGCTGGCAAACGAACTGAACGCCACGGCCGCCTCCTATTCTTCGGTGATCGCCGGGCTTGGCGCCGCTGACTGGCAAGGCCCCTCGGCACTGTCAATGGCGGCCGCCGCGGCCCCCTATGTGGCGTGGATGCGGTCCACCGCCGCACAGGCCGAGCAGGCCGCGGCCCAAGCCATCAGCGCCGCCAACGCCTACGAGTCCGCGCACGCGGCGATCGTTCCTCCTGGCCAGATCGCGGCCAATCGCAGCACCATGCTGTCGTTGGTGCGGAGCAACATTTTCGGGCAGAACACCCCGGCGATCGCAACCAGCGAAGCCGACTACAGCGAAATGTGGGCCCAGGACATCGTCGCGATGGACGGCTACGCCGGCACCTCGGCGGCCGCGACGGACTTGGCACCCTTCACCTCGCCACCTGCGACAACCACCGGGACCGAAGCGCTCAGCGCGGCCACGGTGCCGGCGGCCGCCGCCGCTGCCGCACCGGCGGAAACCAGCATTTTGCCCCTCCTCCAGTCGTTCCTGCCCGCCCCGTTCAACGCCATACCAAACCCATTCGAGGACCTCGACCTGCTGGTCCTCGCAGCCGTGGTGGTCTCCCTGGGCGCCTTGGGCGTCTCCGCGATTCAGCTCGGCGAGGTGTACCGCCACGACATCGTCGACGAAGACGAGAACGCTCCGCTCTGCGGCGGGGAGTACGACGAGCTACCGGCCGCGGGCCTGAGGAACCCGGACCGAGACGCCATCACCACACCGGGCGGGCAACGGCCGGCGAGCCCGCCGTCGCCGCCGGTGGCTGCACTTTCGGGCTACTCGGCCAACATCGGCGGACTCTCGGTGCCACCGGCCTGGAATCTTCCTCCGGCGGTGCGCCAGGTGGCGGCGATGTTCCCCGGCGCAACCCCGATGTATCTGACCGGCGGGTCCGATGGCCAATACACCGGTATCGCGGCGGCGGGGATAGCCGGGGCCAGCCTGGCCGGTTTTGCCGCCCGGGGCAGCGGTTCGGCACCCGCGCCAACCACGGGAGCGCCATCAGCGGGCGGCGGTGGGGCCGCGGCGGCCGCCAGACCGGCCGCGAACACCCCATCGGTTCCGGCCGCCGCCGCCGCGGCAAACATTCCGGGGTTGCCCTCTGGTCTACCGCCGGGGGTCGTCGCCAACCTGGCGGCCACCCTGGCGGCAATTCCCGGAGCGACCATCATCGTGGTTCCGCCCGATCCGAACGCCGCCCAATAACCCCACCGCGACGGCCGGCGACCGGCCCGAACTGCCGCACGCCCGTCACCAACTTCGGTTGCGGGCTTGCAGATAGTTGTCAATTACGGTTGCCTACTCTAGCGAGCGTCGCTAATATACATAGCCGGGTGCGCATGTGTGCATGCGTAATCCGTCCCTATAAAATAGATTCGCTATGCATTTATGTGCCGGAGGCATGGTTGCCTGACATTGATTCATGTCGTCGGGGCCAGCCGAGTGCACCGTCAAGCGCGCGAACGACCGCGTCCAGTGGACCGCAGCGTCCAGATGCGAAGGAGTACCGGAGTACCAATGCCCCGAAAGAGCGCAACGTTTCGCAAAGTACCCAGGGCTCCGGCGTTGTTGATTAGCAGGCTTGTGAGCTGGGGAATTGTGGATTGAGGAGGTCTAGGCGGCGGTTGGCGGTCAAAGCGGTGATCCGGCAGGCTTCGGCGATGTTGTCGGCGCCGTTGAGGCGGTGCAGATTGATCGCGGTGTTGCGTAGCGTTGCTAGGACCTGTGCGCCGTTTCCGGTATGTGCCCTTTGACGGTCTTCGTCGAAGGTGACGTCGCGTATCCAGTGCAGGCTGTTCTCGATTCCCCAGTGTTGACGCATCCAGGTCATGATCGCGGTAGGGCGGGCGTGCTCGAACGGCAGGCTGCAAATGGCATAGACCACCTCCACGCTGCGCTGGTCGGTGGCGGTGATCAAGCGTTCACGAGTGATCCGGATGATTTGTTTTGCGTAGGGGAAGCCGATTCCTCGTGCAGCGGTGATGATTTGCAGGGTGCGGGTCTCGACACGGCCGTGGCCGCGGGAGTCGTCGGTAGCGGCTGCGGGCACCTCGGCCCAGGGCAGCGCGGTGATACGCGCAAGTATTTTGGCTTGGTTGGACTTGACGATCATCAGGTAGTGCGACTTCAAGGTGGCGCAGATCAACTTCGCGGTGACGACCTGGGTATGCATCGCATCCACGGTGACCAGCCACCGCAAGCTACCCGGCAGCAGCGTGAGCAGGGCACGTACGCAGGGAATTTCATTGCTTTTCTCGGCGACAGCGAGTTGACCGAGCACCAATCGGGCACGGTGGGCGAACACCGACACGAGATGCGTGGCTGTCGCTTTGGCGCGTAAAGCACCACGCAGCATCTTGCCGTCCAACGCGATCGGCACCAATCCACTGGGGTCGCTGCTGGCCACGTGTGCAGTGAAGTAACTGCCCATCCTGGCGTTGAGGTCGGCGGGGTCTAGCCGAGACAAAACAGCGCGGAAGGTCTTCTCACTGGGCCGCCGGAACCGGACCCCTAATTGGGCCAACACATCATCGGGAGCGGTGGCCGCCCATGTGGCAAAACCAGCATAGCCGCGCATCCCCGCGGCAGTGGCCAGAACCGCGATCGCCAACAAAGCCATCAGCGAATACCTCCGACCGCGTGGGCCCCTCGGGTCTGGCACCGAGGCCAACACATCGAGAAACTCCGATCCGATGAGCTCGCTGCGCTCACCAGGACTCCAGCGGTCGAACACCTCTGGAACCGACGACACACGCAATACTGAAACGGTAGGCACGGGCAACTCCAGACCAACGACGAACAGTAACCAACTCGATCGTTCTCCAGATAGCCCGTGCCTACACTCCGGCCCCAATAGCGCGGCACCAAAGATCATCAACCCAGCTCACAAGCCTGCTAATCAACAACGCCGGAGCCCTGGTCATCTGTTCCAACCCCATCCAGTCGGCCGATTTGAGGTCGACAGCCAGCGCCGCCTCGCTGCGCGGAAAGGTGGGCACGCGGTAGCGGTCCGCGAGCGGCCAACACATTGGGGTACTGCGGTGTGATGACGACGGCACCCAGGTCGTAGTCGCGACCATCGACTTCGACCGAGCAAGCCTTGCCCCCCACCTGTTGCGCGCCTTCGAACACGGTGACGTCGTCGTAGCCGCGATCTCGCAACCGCACCGCGGCACTCAGTCCGGCGGCTCCGGCGCCGACTATCGCGATCCGCTTGGTCATGATGCATCCGCCGCGGTACCGGTGGGCCCCGCCAACGTCGGCCGACCGGGAGGGCGCAACGGCATTGACGATTTCCTCTCCAAGGATCTGACGCTCAGCCCGGATCGGTTGATCCGCGACGACGGGGCCGAGCCGATCTCGGCACCAGCTACATTTAGCATCGCTAAAAATTCGTGTACAACTCGCATTTAAAACGCGGGGAACTTGCCGTCGGCAATTGCGAGAACATCGACGTTGTTGCTCATTTTCTTTCGGTGATCCGCCGCCGGAGCCAAACCTGATGTCGCCAATACTCGCCGCCCGCTCGTAGCACCGCCCGCCGAATTTGGCCCGAATTGTTCAACCATCCGCTCGGGACAGCTCGCGGGAGACACCACCACCAGAGGGTGTCCGCGGATCGCCAGAGCCCGGACCGGACTCCGGGCCCAGCCGCCCTAAAGTTGGCCTTTGGCTACATAATCCGCACAGCACGTCTACTCGGATGGCACGCCACCGCCGTGGGACGTGCGGCAATCCCGGCGACCCTAGCTGGCGAGCGGCGCCCGAGCCGGCACCCCCCGCCGCGCCACCGCGACCGCGTTGACCAGCCGTTCCGCCGCCGCGCGCGGCGCCCAGAAATGCGAATAGAACGCGATCGAGAATTTGTGTTATCCATAGCGCTCTAGAAACATCCGAACGATGGGTCTAGAGGGAGTATTGACTGCCGACATCAATTGTTGTGGCAACGATTCTTGCGGAAAGAACAACAACGCGTGAAGTGTCACGAGTGACCACATTTGACAAGCTATTCGGCCCGCCGTACGACGCGATTCGCCCGCGTCGGAATCGACGTGTGGGGCGCAGAGCTGCGAGCGGCCACGGTGCCCACGTCGAGGTCGTCGAGTCCGGCCCCAGTATCGCTGCCCGGGTGGTCTCGCTGGCATCCCGACTGACGGTCCGCCCGGTTATTGCGGTCGCTAGCCACTTCCCGCACCTACCGTGGCCGTGGAGCCTGGTCGATTTCGCGCTGCTGCCCATCACCTGGGCATCGGGCATCATCGGGGAAAGGGTGAGCCTGCCAAATGCCTCGGGACATCTGGTCCGCGCGTCGGGCGTGCCACCGCCAGACGGCAGCCGTCGGGTAGTCCTTTACATGCACGGCGGCGCCTTCCTGAAGGGTGGAATTCACTCGCACGCCAGGCTCGCCGGCACGCTGTCAAAATTTGCGGACTCACCTCTTCTGGTCGTGAACTATCGGCTGGTGCCCAAGCACACGGTCGGGATGGCGCTCGAGGATTGTCATGACGCGTACCTGTGGCTGCGGCTGCGCGGACATGCCCCGGAGCAGATCGTGCTGGCCGGCGATTCTGCGGGCGGCTACCTCGCGTTTGCCTTGGCGCAGCGCCTGCGAGCACGCGGCGAGGAACCGGCCGCCCTGGTGGCAATCTCACCACTGCTGCAGCTGGCAATGCGGTCCAAGAAGGCCCATCCCAACATCAAGTCAGACGCGATGTTTCCGGCCAGGGCGTTCGATGCGCTGGTCGCCATCGTTGCGGGCGCTGCCGCCCGCAACGAAACCGCCGGCCGGCGTGAAGAAATCTACGAGCCGCTCGAACACATCGCCCCCGGCCTGCCCCCTACCCTCATCCACGTCTCTGGGGCCGAAGCGCTCTTGCACGACGCACGGCTGGCCGCGGGCAAGTTGGCGGCAGCGGGGGTTCGGGCCGAGGTTCGCGTCTGGCCCGGCCAACTGCACGACTTCCAGGTGGCCGCGCCGATGCTGCCCGAGGCGACGTACAGCCTGCGCCAGATCGGCGAGTACATCCGCCAGGCGACGGGCTAGGGCTGGTCCGGTAGCAGTCGCACCATCAGACCGTTGGCTTCGGCCAACAACACCTCGTCGGCGTCGACCAGTTCCGCGGCCACGAACGCCTTGCGGCCCTCGGTGCGGGTGACCCGCCCACGCACCAGCAACGGGGTATCGATCGGGGTGATCCTGCGGTAGTCGACGTGCAGGAAGGCGGTTCGGCTAATGGGCCGTGCCGCCGCGTGCGAGATCATGCCGAACATGTGGTCAAACAACAGCGGCAGCACGCCACCGTGCACCGCCGAGTTGCCGCCGACATGGAATCGGCTGAACGATCCCCGCATTTCCACACCGTCGGGGGCGTAGCGGGTCAATGTCCACGGTGGCAGCAGCAGGCTGCCCATGCCGGGCAGATCGGGTGTTCGCCCGGCGGGCCCTTGTCCCTCATCGGCCTGGAACGGACCGAGCAGGCTTGCCAGTGCGTCGGCCTGCTCGGCGGCTTGGTCCCACACGCCGTCACCGGGATCGGCAGACACGGCCAGATCCTGCAATCGGCGCATCGCTGCCACGAATCGGCCAAAGCCAGGACCGGGGCTGGCGGGTGCGTACTCCGGGAACCCGCCGTGATGCTCGTATTCGGGATCGACTTCTTCCCCGGATCCTTCCGATCCGAGCGAAGAATAATGGGTCACGCGCGTTCCTGCAGGATGTCCCGTCGAACGATGGTCTGGTCCCGTCCGGGACCGACACCGATGCACGAAACCGGCGCTCCGGCAATCTCTTCGAGCCGCAGCACATAGTCGCGGGCCTTGGCCGGCAGGTCGTCGAATTCGCGTGCCGCCGAGATGTCCTCCCACCAGCCCGGTAGCTCCTCGTAGACCGGTTTGGCACGGCACAGATCGCTTTGGGTCATCGGCATCTCACTGGTGCGTTTGCCGTCGATCTCATATCCGACGCACACCGGCACCGTTTCCAGGCTGGAGAGCACGTCGAGTTTGGTCAAGAAGTAGTCGGTGATGCCGTTGACCCGGGTGGCGTAGCGCGCGATGACGGCGTCGAACCAGCCACAGCGGCGGCGCCGGCCGGTGGTGACGCCGAATTCGCCACCGGTCTTGGACAGGTATTCGCCGCTCTCGTCGAACAGCTCGGTGGGGAACGGGCCGGAGCCCACCCGGGTGGTGTACGCCTTGAGAATCCCCAACACCGTGCGAATCCGGGTGGGTCCGATGCCGGAACCAACGGCAGCCCCGCCGGCCGTCGGATTGGAGGACGTCACGTACGGGTAGGTGCCGTGGTCGACGTCGAGCAGGGTGCCCTGGGAACCTTCCAGCAACACCGTCTCGCCGGCCTCCAGCGCGTTGTTGAGCAGCAAGCGAGCGTCGGCGATGCGATGGCGGAAACCCTCGGCCTGCTCCAATAGCGACTCGACCACCTGGTCCGGATCCAGCGCCTTGCGGTTGTAGATCTTGACCAGCACCTGGTTCTTGAATTCGAGGGCCGCCTCGACCTTGTGCGCGAGCTGGTCGGTGTCGAGCACATCGGCCACCCGAATGCCCATTCGGGCGACCTTGTCCTGGTAGCACGGGCCGATACCGCGACCGGTGGTCCCGATTTTCTTGCTACCCATGTAGCGCTCGGTCACCTTGTCGATGGCCACGTGGTACGGCATCAGCAGATGCGCGTCCGCGGAGATCAACAGCTTGGAGGTGTCGACCCCGCGATCTTCCAGCCCTTTCAGCTCGCTGAGCAGGACCCCTGGGTCTATCACGACTCCGTTGCCGATCACGTTGGTGACCCCCGGCGTCAGCACGCCGGACGGAATGAGGTGCAACGCGAAGTTCTCGCCGGAGGGCAAGACCACGGTGTGCCCGGCGTTGTTACCGCCCTGGTAGCGCACCACCCACTGCACCCGTCCACCGAGTAGATCGGTGGCTTTACCTTTGCCCTCGTCGCCCCACTGGGCTCCGATGAGGACGATTGCCGGCATGACGCGCTCCCTGGTCTCACGGGTTAAGCCCGCTTGTTTTATTGTGTTCCAGCCGGTGACCTACCCTACCCAGGAGGTCAGGAGGAGCTTCAAGAATGGGCAGCAATATGGGGGTGAAATCGGCCGCGAACACGCCAAGCATGGCGGTACTGGTGTTCGATGGTCAAGCCGTGCCCGCCGCACTGACCGGCCTGCCGGCCCATCAAGTCGGCGATTCCGCCTCCATCGACGCCGCGCTGGCCGCCTACCCACGGCTCGCTGTGATCGGCGGTGATGCCGACCTGGCCGCGATGCTGACCCGGCTACTGCGGACCGACCGACTCGACATCGAGGTGGCCTATGTGCCGCGCCGGCGCACCACAGCGACCCGGGTGTACCGGTTGGCCGCGGGACGCCGCGGCGCATGGCGCGCCCGGCGCGGCAGCGCGGGGCGGGTGCCGCTGATTCGCGACGAAACCGCGACGGTGATCGTCGGCCGCGCCCGCTGGCTACCCGCCGATGACGAGCAGACGATCCACGGCGAGGCGGTCGTCGACGACAACACGCTGTTCGACGGCGACATTGCCGGTGTCTACATCCAGCCGACGCTGGAGCTTCCCGGCCTGCGGGCCGCCTTGCACGAGCGCAGACCATGGCGACGTTGGATTGGCGGACGCGCCGCCCAGCTGGGCACCAGCGGCGCCCGAGTGATCCGCGACGGTATCCCGGCACCCCGGGCCGTGCGGCGCTCCACGTTCTACCGCAACGTCGAAGGCTGGCTGCTGGTCCGGTAGCTTTCGACCGGTGAGCGAAATGGGCCTGCACGAGTCGGTGCGACCCAGCCCGATCTTTCTGGGCCTGGTCGGGCTGACGACAGTTGGAGCGGCGCTGGCCTGGCTGGCGGGATCCAGCGTCCGCCCCTTGGCGTATGCCGGGGTGTTCGTCTTCGTCATCGCCGGCTGGCTGGTCTCGCTATGCCTGCACGAGTTCGGGCATGCGTTCACCGCCTGGCGATTCGGTGATCATGACGTCGCGGTGCGCGCTTACCTGACCCTGGACCCGCGGCGCTACAGCCACCCCGCGCTGTCGCTGCTGTTGCCGATGGTTTTCATCGCGTTGGGCGGAATCGGACTACCGGGTGCCGCGGTGTACGTGCGGACGTGGTTCATGACGCCGACCCGGCGCACCTTGGTCAGTCTGGCGGGGCCGGCCGCCAACGTGGTGCTGGCGGTGTTGCTGCTTACCGCAACCAGATTGTTCTATGACCAGGACCACTGGGTGTTGTGGGCCGGAGTGGCGTTCCTGGGTTTTCTGCAGATCATGGCGGTGGTGCTGAACCTGCTGCCGATCCCCGGTCTGGACGGCTACGACGCATTGGAGCCCCATCTGAGCCCACAGACTCAGCGCGCGCTGGCACCCGCCAAGCAATTTGGCATCTTCATCCTGCTGTTCTTGCTCTTGGCGCCGGTACTCAACCAGTGGCTGTTCGAGTTTGTCGGTTGGGTCTTCGATTTTTCCGGGGTGCCCCATCTACTGGCGATGGTCGGCAACTCGCTGACCCGCTTCTGGAGTCAGTGGATCTGACCGCGGTTGCAATATATGCATAAGTAAGCATATATTGCTCTGCCATGGGCGCTGGACACAATCACACCCCCGCTACGGCCTACGCCTCACGGATGATTCCCCGGATGGTCTGTGCGGCGACGATCCTGGCGATGTTTTTCGTGGTGGAACTGACCACCGCATGGCTGATCAATTCGATCGCGCTGCTCGCCGATGCGGGCCACATGCTCACCGACGTGGTCGCGGTGTTCATGGGACTGGCCGCCGTCATCCTGGGCAGGCGGGGCAGCTCGTCACCAAACCGCACCTACGGCTGGCATCGCGCCGAGGTGTTCACCGCGGTCGCCAACGCGGCGCTGCTCATCGGGGTCGCGCTGTTCATCGTCTATGAAGCGATCGATCGCCTGCGCGAGGCGCCCTCGGTGCCCGGCCTGCCGATGATCGTGGTGGCACTCGCCGGCCTGTCCGCCAACATCGTGGTTGCGCTGCTGCTGCGTTCGCACGCCGATAGCAGCCTGGCGGTCAAGGGCGCCTACATGGAAGTGGTCGCCGACACCGTCGGCAGCCTCGGTGTGCTGGCCGCGGGCGTGGTTACGGTCACGACCAGCTGGCCTTACGCGGACGTTGTGGTCGCCGTGCTGGTCGCGCTGTGGGTGGCACCGCGGGCGGTCTCGTTGGCCCGCGCCGCGCTACGAATCCTTTCCGAATCCTCGCCGAGACATATCGACGTCGACGAGCTTCGTTCGGCGCTGCGCGCCGTGGACGGCGTGACCGAGGTGCACGACCTGCATGTGTGGACGCTGGCCCCCGGCAAGGACATGGCTACCGCCCACCTGACCAGCAGCGCGGACTCCGCGCGGGTGCTGCACGACGCGCGGGCCGTGCTCTCCGACCGTGGGCTGCACCATGCCACGGTCCAGATCGAGCACACCGCGGGCATCCAGGAATGTCCCGATAGCTGTTCGGACGCGGTGCCCGCGATCGGCTGAGCCAAGCGGGCCCGCTTCGGCCAGCCTGCCTACCCGACAGCGGGGTCGCGGGCGTGCCGACCGCCGTGCGCCCAGGCGGCCAAATCCGGCGGAGCCAGTGCGGCGACACGCTCCTCGTATCGCTGTTGCTCAGCCCCACAAAGGATCTCCCGCCACTCACCCCGACCCCCCGCCCGAAAGAAGCGCTCGTTACTACGCCACACACCGTCTGTGGCGTTGGGAGCGAAGTCGAAAGCGCGCTCCCGCATGGCATCCAGCGTGGCGTAGGCGGCCAGCTTCCGGGCGCGAGCACACCCCAGCTCAATACCGAGCACCTCGGCCAGCCGGATCAGCTCACCCACCAAATCCGCTTGATAGTCGGCAAAGTGGAACATGGCGACGTTGGGCAGATGGCGCCGCTGCCAGAGCGAGCCGAAGTGATGCAGGATGGCGGCCAGGGATCCGATCTCGGTAGGCGGCCGAAACCGCATCTCCGACGACGGCACGGCCGCCGCGTCCATCCAGCTTCGGAACGCCTCAATCCGGCCAGGGGCGCAATCCAAGGTGAGCCGGAAGTCGGCGCCTGACTGAACAAATCGCTGGTGCGGCATCGCCGTCACTTCGGGGGTCCGCAATGCGCTGGCTTCCACGTTGGCCCACTGGAACAGCTCCGATACCGCGGCGTCACGCGGATCGCGGCCCACACCGATGTAGGTAACCCGATCGTCGAGCACCAGACCATCCAACGGCGTGTGAGTCTTGATGAACCGGCGATGCCGCTGCGCATCCAGGGCCCTCACCACATCCTCGATCGGGCGAATCGTCTGGTCGAGCCACGGTGACACCCTCGACATTGGCGCCGGCAGCTGCGGGCCGTTGAAGACGAGCAGTGAGACCAACCGCTGGGTCCAAGTCACGCCGCATTTCCACGGCGCGGAAATGACGATGTCGCCCTCGCGCAGTTCAAGCGCGTACCAACGCAGGTTGTCGCTCATCAACGAGCGGTACAGGACAGGTCCGGCCATCTAGGGCAACTTCTCTCGATCGTGGCCCCACTCGCCACGAAGCATTTGCGCTGACTTGTTGCCGATACCGACGGGATGTGAGCCCAACTTGCCCACATCCCGTCGGATCGGCGTCTCACTGTGCCGGTCAGAAGCCAACTCTCACTCGGTGAGTTCGTTGGCGCTGAACACGTAGCACGAGTGGGTGCTCTCTTTCTCGCAGAACAACACTTCGTGGGACATACCCTCACCTCCTGTCGGTGCTCGACGATGCACGTCGGCGCAGCCTATATACAAAAACGTATGGTTGTCCATACGAAATAGTTCGTACCAGGGCAGTGGAGGCAGCACCCGACGGGCGACGATGCCGCAGGAGAGGCCGAGATGGGCTTGCGCCCTTAGTGATTCAGTTGCCGTCGGCAACCCGCCGACCGGCCTTAGAGCGGCTTGCGAGCCTCAATGAGTGCCCGGGTTGAATGTGTGACAAACGAGCCTTCGGACTGGATATGGTCGTGCAGCGCCCGCAGCTGATCGTGGTAGCACTCGACGGTGAAGTCCGGCAGAAACCAGATCACCTTTCGCAGAAAATAGATGACGGCCCCGACGTCGAAGAACTCCACCCGAAGCCGCTCGATCCGCATATCGACGATCTCGAGGCCGGCGCCGGTGATTTCCGTGCGCACCCGGTCGGCGTACTGATCGGGCCGGCCGTGCTGTCGCGGCCCCAGGAAATGCTCGCGCAGGCTCCACAACGTGGCAGGCCCGACGTGCTGGGCAAAATACGTGCCACCCGCCTGCAGCACCCGGGCGACCTCTCCCCAGCACAGGTTGGACGGGTGACGGCTGGTCACCAAGTCGAACGCGGCGTCCGTGAACGGCAACGGCGGCTTGTCACCGGTGGCGACCACCACCACACCCAACGGATGCAGCAGCTTGGTGGCCAGAGCCGCGTTGGGCGGCCATGATTCGGTGGCGGCCATGGTGGTCGGGAAGTTGCCCGCACCGGCTAACACCTCGCCGGCGCCGGTTTCCAGGTCCAAGGCGGCCGTCGCGTTCGCCAGACGCTGACCTAGCAATCGTTGATAGCCCCATGACGGTCGTTCTTCGGTCGCGCGGCCAACCAACCAAGAGAAGTCCCAGCCCGCCACGGGCACTGACGTAGATTCGGCCACCAGATCGTCGAACGTTCTTGCCACGCCTCACGTTATCAAGGCTTCTCAGGGCTTCGGGGCTCCTTATTGGATGGCGAACCGCACGAAGGGTGCCGCGAAGTGGCTTCGGTGCATGACACACGGATGCCCGCGAAGCGGCTAGCGTCGCCAAGCTCGGAAGTGTCGGGATAACGCCTGGGCCCGGTTCGCAGCCTCGACGGCCGGCGCCAGTTGGCCAGCAAGCCGCCCAGCAAGCAGAGTTGCTCGCCTAGAACCCGAGCACCGAACGGGCCGTCGGGTCGCAATCGTCGAGCAGGTCCAAACACCGCCGGTACTCGTCGGTCTCGCCGATGGAGTCAGCGGCACGCGCCAGAGCGGCCACGCACCGCAGGAAGCCTTGGTTGGATTCGTGCGCGTAGGGCACCGGCCCGAAGCCTTTCCAGCCGTTGCGGCGCAACTTGTCCAGGCCACGGTGATAGCCGGTGCGCGCGTACGCGTAGGCGGTGATGACCTTGTCGTCGTCGAGCGCCTCCTCGGCAAGCGCCGCCCAGGCCACCGACGCCGACGGATGGGCGGCGGCGACGGTGGCGGGACTTTCGTCTGCCAGCAACTTCTGCTCAGCCTCACTGTCGGGGGGCAGCAGAATAGGATCGGGCCCCAGAAGATCACCCATCGACGTCATGGGCGTCATTTTGCCAACCGCTTTGGGCGTGGCCAAACCCGCCTGCCTGGCCGCCACTCAAACGGTTCCTAGCTCGGCAATCACCCCAAGCGGGGGTAGGGTCGCTAAGCTCCAACCTACCCACTCAATAGCGGGAGGAAAGCAGCACTCATGCCCAACGCACCCGAGCCCGACCGCGACGGGACCGAAACCAGGGACGCAGCGGCCGGGGAAGCAGGCACCGAGAGCTTTCCCCTGATCCCCGATGACACTGAAACCGAGACTGTGGTCATCTCCAAGGCTGATCCCGTTACCGATCCCGAACCGTCAGGCGCGGACGCGCAACCTGAGCGGCGCTTCACCGCGCCAGGCTTCGACGCCAAGGAGACCCAGGTCATTGCGACCGCACCCGAGCCGGCCACCGAGGTGTTCCAAACCCACCAAGCGCCGCCCGCTGGCCCACCGCCAATCGGCATGCCACCGAAAACTGCGGTGCCGCAATCGATCCCGCCGCGCGATAGCGGCAGACCGGCTGCCCTGAAACAGCGCAACTGGGGCTGGGTACTGGCAATTGTCGTGATCGTGTTGGCGTTGGCGGCGATCGCCATCCTGGGCACCGTCCTACTGACCCGCAACAAGCACCCGAACGTGTCCCAGGAAGACCGGGTGCGCCAAACCATCCAGCACTTCGACGCCGCGGTGCAGACCGGCGATCTAACCGCTCTGCGCAGCATCACCTGCGGTACCACCCGCGACGGCTATGTGGACTACGACGAACGCTCGTGGGACGAAACCTACCGCCGGGTCTCAGCGGCCAAGCAATATCCGGTCATCGCCAGCATCGACCAGGTCGTGGTCAACGGCCAGCACGCCGAGGCCAACATCACCACCTTCATGGCCTACGACCCGCAGGTTCGTTCGACGCGCAGCCTTGATCTGCAGTTCCGCGATGATCAGTGGAAAATCTGCCAGTCACCGAGCAGCTAGTAGCGCACGCCGCAGCTTCCACCGGGCAACAATTCTCCCGCTCGACCCGCCTGCGCTTCGCGCAAAATCTGTTGCACTGCAATAACTTTCAAATATGACCGCGGTTAGCACTGGCCCCGGGTGCGCCAGCGCGCATTTTCCAGGTCCAACCATTTGTGGCCAATTCCCGGACTCGATCAAGAACAGATTCGCCGCGGGGGCTTTCGGCGGCGACCGGTTGCACTGTTCGTCGAGGAACCACGACTCCCCCGAGGCATTCCCCATCCAGCCCCATCCAGCGGGACCCACGTCGCACCGGCCGCGCCGGGCAAGCTGCGTCCCGCCAGGATTGAGGCGGGCTTCACGACGGTAAAAGGCGCGCAGTGATCCGCTCGCAATGACCTCGACTATTCGTTTACCACCGCCGGGGGTCTACCCTGTGAGTCGCGGCGGCTACTGCATATTCGGATGTCTCCACAAACACCGAAGAATGCCGCGGTCACCGCCCCCCATCAGTGCAGACATGCCAGAACACGCGAACCACAGTTGCGGAACTAGCCGAACAATTGGCCCATTCGTTACCTGTAGTTTCGGGCTAGTTCCGGCCCGCACCACCCGTTCGTCAAATTGACGGAGTAGCTCGGTTTCCAGCGTGGGGGATCGACTGCTGCCGAAATGCGCCGACATGCATTCTGTGGCAGGGTGTTGGCGAATTGCCTGCTCCTGCGGGGATTTCGACCCGATTCGCTGTTCCAGGAGAGGCAGGTGAGTTTCACGTGAGCATCCACTACCCAGGGCTCCGGCGTTGTTGATTAGCAGGCTTGTGAGCTGGGTTGACGATCTTTGGTGCCGCGCTATTGGGGCCGGAGTGTAGGCACGGGCTATCTGGAGAACGATCGAGTTGGTTACTGTTCGTCGTTGGTCTGGAGTTGCCCGTGCCTACCGTTTCAGTATTGCCTGTGTCGTCGGTTCCAGAGGTGTTCGACCGCTGGAGTCCTGGTGAGCGCAGCGAGCTCATCGGATCGGAGTTTCTCGATGTGTTGGCCTCGGTGCCAGACCCGAGGGACCCACGCGGTCGGAGGTATTCGCTGATGGCTTTGTTGGCGATCGCGGTTCTGGCCACTGCCGCGGGGATGCGCGGCTATGCTGGTTTTGCCACATGGGCGGCCACCGCTCCCGATGATGTGTTGGCCCAATTAGGGGTCCGGTTCCGGCGGCCCAGTGAGAAGACCTTCCGCGCTGTTTTGTCTCGGCTAGACCCCGCCGACCTCAACGCCAGGATGGGCAGTTACTTCACTGCACACGTGGCCAGCCGCGACCCCAGTGGATTGGTGCCGATCGCGTTGGACGGCAAGATGCTGCGTGGTGCTTTACGCGCCAAAGCGACAGCCACGCATCTCGTGTCGGTGTTCGCCCACCGTGCCCGATTGGTGCTCGGTCAACTCGCTGTCGCCGAGAAAAGCAATGAAATTCCCTGCGTACGTGCCCTGCTCACGCTGCTGCCGGGTAGCTTGCGGTGGCTGGTCACCGTGGATGCGATGCATACCCAGGTCGTCACCGCGAAGTTGATCTGCGCCACCTTGAAGTCGCACTACCTGATGATCGTCAAGTCCAACCAAGCCAAAATACTTGCGCGTATCACCGCGCTGCCCTGGGCCGAGGTGCCCACAGCCGCTACCGACGACTCCCGCGGCCACGGCCGTGTCGAGACCCGCACCCCGCAAATCATCACCGCTGCACGAGGAATCGGCTTCCCCTACGCAAAACAAATCATCCGGATCACTCGTGAACGCTTGATCACCGCCACCGACCAGCGCAGCGTGGAGGTGGTCTATGCCATCTGCAGCCTGCCGTTCGAGCACGCCCGCCCTACCGCGATCATGACCTGGATGCGTCAACACTGGGGAATCGAGAACAGCCTGCACTGGATACGCGACGTCACCTTCGACGAAGACCGTCAAAGGGCACATACCGGAAACGGCGCACAGGTCCTAGCAACGCTACGCAACACCGCGATCAATCTGCACCGCCTCAACGGCGCCGACAACATCGCCGAAGCCTGCCGGATCACCGCTTTGACCGCCAACCGCCGCCTAGACCTCCTCAATCCACAATTCCCCAGCTCACAAGCCTGCTAATCAACAACGCCGGAGCCCTGATCCACTACCCGACCGTCGAGCAATCGACTATTGATATCCGACAAGTTGTCGGCATCGGGACGCCCAAAGCCGTCGATTTGTGGCTCGATGTGGTCACCGACGCGCCGGATCGCGTCCGTGAACTTGCCTCCTTGTCCAAAGCTGAATTGGCCAAGCTCGGTGACCTGCTCGACACCACCAGCGGCGTTGAGTTGTTCGAATCGGTTGACGACATGCTGGCTGCCGAGGCGCTGCAAGCGATGGACTCGGCGGTGGCGGCCAGCCTGCTGGATGCGCTGGACTCCGATCACGCCGCCAACATTCTGCGCGAGTTCAAGACCGCCAAGCGCGATGCCCTGCTGGCCTCGCTGCCGCTGAAGCGCGCGGTTGTCCTGCGTGGCCTGCTGAGCTGGCCCGAGGACTCCGCCGCGGCGCACATGGTGCCCGAAACGCTGACCGTGGGCGCCAATATGACTGTGCTGGATGCCATCGCTACCGTGCGCGAGCACGCCGCAGGATTGCGCAGCGACTCCCGGACCACCGCCTACGTCTACGTGATCGACGCCGACTCGCATCTGTTGGGCGTCGTCGCCTTTCGGGCCCTGGTTCTGGCCGACCCCGAGCGCCTGGTATCCGAATTGATGACCGAGGATCTCATCGTCGTCTCACCGCTGACCGACAAGGAATTGGCGGCACAGACGCTGATGACTCACAACCTCATGGCGGTCCCCGTCGTCGATGGGGAAAACCGCCTGCTCGGCATCATCGCCGAGGACGAAGCCCTCGACATCACCCAGGAGGAAGCGACCGAAGACGCCGAGCGTCAGGGCGGGTCGGCCCCGCTGGAGGTGCCGTATCTGCGTGCGTCGCCATGGCTGCTGTGGCGCAAGCGCGTGGTGTGGCTACTCGTGCTCTTTGTCGCCGAGGCCTACACCGGCAGCGTGTTGCGGGCGTTCGCCGACGAGATGGAGGCGGTGATCGCGCTCGCCTTCTTCATCCCGTTGCTGATCGGCACCGGCGGCAACACCGGCACCCAGATCGCAACCACGCTGGTGCGCGCGATGGCCACCGGTCAGGTCAGGTTCCGCGATGTCCCCGCGGTACTGGTCAAGGAACTGTCCACGGGCGCACTGGTCGGCTTCACCATGGCGGTGGCCGCGGTGATCCGCGCTTGGACGCTGAACGTGGGTCCGCAGGTCACGGTGACGGTGGCCGTCACGGTGGCCGCCATCGTGGTGTGGTCATCGCTGGTGGCGGCGATCCTGCCGCCGCTGCTCAAGAAGTTGCGCATCGACCCCGCGATCGTTTCGGGGCCGCTGATCGCCACCATCGTCGACGGCACGGGGCTGATCATCTACTTCATGATCGCGCACCTGACCCTGACGCAGCTGCAGGGCCTCTGACCTGCTCCGCTAGCCGGCTCCGCTCAGCCGGCTGGCCCGGCTCCGCTCAGCCGGCTGGCCCGGCTCCGCTCAGCCGGCTAGCGACTTCCCAGCGCAGTGCAAGTCGTTGCAGGCCTCGATCACCCGTTCAGTCATCCCGGCCTCGGCCTTCTTGAGGTAGCTGCGCGGGTCGTAGACCTTCTTGTTGCCGACCTCGCCGTCTACCTTGAGAACGCCGTCGTAGTTGGTGAACATGTGCCCGACGATCGGTCGGCTGAACGCGTACTGGGTGTCGGTGTCGACATTCATCTTCACCACGCCGTACCGAAGTGCCTCCTCGATCTCGGACTTCAGGGAGCCCGAGCCGCCGTGGAAGACGAAGTCGAACGGCTTGGCGCTGTCGGGCAGCCCGAGCTTGGCCGCGGCCACCTTTTGCCCCTGGTCGAGAATGTCGGGGCGCAGTTTGACATTGCCCGGCTTGTAGACGCCGTGCACGTTGCCGAAGGTCGCGGCCAGCAGGTAGGTGCCCTGCTCACCGGCGCCCAGCGCGTCAACCGTCTTCTCGAAGTCCTCGGGGGTGGTGTAGAGCTTCTCGTTGATCTCGGCCTCGACGCCGTCCTCTTCGCCTCCGACCACGCCGATTTCGATCTCGAGAATGATCTTGGCGGCTACGGCCGCCTTGAGCAGCTCCTGCGCGATGACCAGGTTCTCATCGATCGGGACCGCCGAACCGTCCCACATGTGCGACTGGAACAACGGGTCTTTTCCGGCCGACACCCGTTCGGCGGAGATCGCCAGCAGCGGCCGGACGTAGGTGTCGAGCTTGTCCTTGGGGCAGTGGTCGGTGTGCAGCGCCACGTTGATCGGGTACTTGGCCGCGGCGATGTGAGTGAATTCGGCCAGCGCGACGGCGCCGGTCACCATGTTCTTGATACCTAAGCCGGAACCGAACTCCGCACCACCGGTGGAGAACTGGATGATCCCGTCACTGCCGGCGTCGGCGAAGCCTTTGAGCGCGGCGTTGACTGTCTCCGAAGATGTGCAGTTGATGGCAGGGAAGGCGTACGAATTCTCTTTGGCACGTCCCAGCATCTCGGCATAGACCTCGGGCGTTGCGATGGGCATGAAAGACTCCTCCTGAAGGCTGGGTGTACCCAGTATTGCAAGACCGGGGAATGTGTCCACTCCGGTGGGCCACCTGTTCAAGCCGGTATGTTGAGACACCATGAACACCGCCGAGATGGCCTTGCCGGACATTCTCGACCCGATGTATTGGCTGGGCGCCGACGGAATTTTCGGGTCCGCCGTGCTTCCCGGCATATTGCTCATCGTCTTTATCGAGACCGGTTTGCTGTTTCCGCTGCTGCCGGGCGAATCGCTGCTGTTTACCGGGGGCCTACTGGCCGCCAGTGCGCATCCACCGGTCACGATCGGTGTGCTCGCCCCGGCCGTGGCTGTGGTGGCGGTCCTGGGCGACCAGACCGCATATTTCATCGGGCGCCGGATCGGACCCGCGCTGTTCAAGAAGGAAGATTCGCGGTTCTTCAAGAAGCACTATGTGACCGAATCGCACGCCTTCTTCGAGAAGTACGGGCCCTGGACCGTCATCCTGGCCCGCTTCGTGCCGTTCGCGCGAACCTTCGTGCCGGTGATCGCCGGCGTGTCCTACATGCGCTATCCGGTGTTTCTGGCATTCGACATCGTCGGCGGGATCAGCTGGGGCGCCGGAGTCACGCTGGCCGGCTACTTCCTGGGCAATGTGCCATTTGTGCACCACAACCTGGAAAAGATCATCTTGGGCATTCTGATCGTGTCCCTGATCCCGGCCGTGACTGCGGCCTGGCGGGGCTACCGGTCGCGGCGGCGCTCCCCCAACAACGAGTCCGACTCCTCCAACCCGGTAGTGCTACCCGAGTGAGCTGACCGCCGCGACACTGTGGGCCGCCTCCATCAGCATCCAGCCCGACAGTTGCACCGACAGGTCTCGCTCGGCGATCTCCGAGCCCTGCACCGCGCCCTCGACAAACTGTGCCTGCTGCCCCTCGGCGGTGGGCAACTCGGCGTCGCGGTCCCAGAACGCCCCGAACACCGGCAGCCCGTCCGCTGTTTGCCGGCAATCCCACGCTGATTTCGCCGACGCGAGGACTATCGCGCGGGCGGTGTCGCGCGCTTGCGCGTCGTCGGCGGAATCACCCGGCAGGGTGGTGGCCACCAGAGCCAGATACCGAGCGGTGATTCCCGCGAAGAGGCCGCCGTCTCCGCCGCCCGCCCCCTTCAACACGCCTGCGGAAGCCATGTGTTCGGCAACAGCGGCGACCAGTCGATGGACGCGAGGCGCATGCCGATCGTTTCCGGTCCGCGCCGCCAGCTCCGTCTCCAAACCGAGCACCACCCCCTGGCAATAGGTGTACTGAGCGCGGACCAGCGACCCGCCCTTGATGCCGTCGAAGACCAGGTGCGTCTCCGGGTCGATCAGCGTGCGGTCGATCCAGTCACCCATCTGCTCGGCGCGAGCAAGCCGGTCGTCATAGCGGGCCAGAAATATCCCCGCCGGACCATTGGCAGGAGCATTGAAGAACTGGTCCTGCTTGCGCCACGGGATGCCGCCACCGTCCTCGGGCACCCAGGCTTTGACGAACTGGTCGGCGAGCTTGGGCAGCGCCCGGCGCCGCTGCACACCTGCTATCCGCGCCGCCCGTTCCAGTGCCAGCGCCAGCCAGGCCATGTCGTCGTAATAGCTGTTGGTCCAGGAGAAATTGTTGCGCAACCGGTGTGAGCGGACCTGCCGATTGATCCTGCTGCGCCGCTCGGCCTGCGGGTCGCGCAACTCCGCGTCGATCAGGCAGTCCAGCAGATGCGCCTGCCACCAGTAATGCCAAGTGCCGAACATGCGGTCTTTGCGTTCCGACGGCCATGACACCACGCCCAACTGGGTTCCGGGTAGCCCCCACAGCCGCTTGAAGTGACGCCCGGTGATGGCGGCTTCAGAACTCGCGGCCCGGTTCGCCCATAGCTGGTCCATAGCCCCCGATCCTGCCTCAGACATTCCGGGCCCACGCCGCCAGTGCGGCACCAGCCGGCTTGGCATCCAAGAACCAGGGTCGCAGACGTGGACGCTCGTCAATCACCGGCGGCCACGACGGACCCACCCACCGGCGATGACTCGGAGGTGCGCTCGCCGACCAGAAACCAGGTGTGCAGCATCCCCTTGCCCTTCACCGCCACGGTGCCGCGCTCCTCGAAGACAAAACGCTCCCTGAGGCGCTCGTACACATCCTGCGGAACCTGAATGCGTCCCGGGAAACCCGTGGACTCCATGCGGGCAGCGACGTTGACGGGATCGCCCCAGACGTCATAGAAGAACCGGCTGGTGCCGACCACGCCGGCCACCACCGGACCGGCCGCCAGGCCGATCCGGATCGATACCGTCTCACCGGTGTGATCGGTAAGGTGACCCACCGAATCCGAGAGGCTGAGCGCAAACCGGGCCAGCGCCTCCAGGTGGTCCGACTTGGGCTGCGGCACACCGCTCACCACGATGTAGCAGTCTCCGGAGGTCTTGACCTTCTCGAGCCCGTGGCGCTCGACCAGGTCGTCGCATTCGCCATAGAAGCGGTTCAGAAACTTCACCAGCTCCTCCGCAGTGGCGCGACTGGCGCGTTCGGTGTAGCCGGCAATATCGGCGAACAGTATCGAGACGTCGTCGTAGTTGTCGGCAATGATCTTGGTCGCCGGGTCCTTGAGCCGGGCCGCCACACTCGCCGGCAAGATGTTGGTGAGCAACGACTCCGCACGTTCATACTCGAGCTCGATGGCCTCCTTGGCCCGCTCAATCTCATTGAGCGCGTACCAGATCGTCGCCATGACTACCACCGATGCCGAAATCGTGGTGACCGCAAAGCCCGCATCGGTGGCCCAGACCGGCATCTTTCTGGCATGGAACGGGGCCACGACTCGCGCCGCGATGTTGATCACGACCCCGAAGGTCACCACCGCCGCCGCCAACATGAGGTGATCGATGCCCAGCACGAGCGCCGCAACCAACACCGACATCAGGAAGTAGAACGCGATCCCGACGTGCGAGTCGATCATCCAACTGACCACGACCAGTGACACGTTGGCGGCAATCACCAAGGCCAGCGCCGGAACCAGCTCGCCGAGCCGGTATAGCAGCGGTATCACCGCAAACACCACGGCCATTACGGCGTTGAGCGAGACCACGTACCACTGACTGGTGGCCAGCACCTCGATCACCGCGAAACTCGCGCTGACCACCGAAGCGGTGCACGCAACGATGGCAACGACGCGACGACGCCTGGTCAGGCTATCGGCGTATTGGCGGTCGCGATCGACAATCGCCGACTTCAGCCACAGCAACGGCCCGCTAAACGACCAACCGGCCGGCTCCGCTGTCAGCTCCGTGGATTCGACATCGACGTGAGCCACACCGGAAGCCTATCGGAAAAGGCCCCGAATTAACCGGCTTCACCTCGACAATTCGCAGTTCGGCCACTACCCGCGCACGATCGACGCCAATCGCCGATCCGATTTATCAAGCCCGACACGCACCCTCGCTGCGGCCGCCAAATACCGAGACCGCTGGTCCCAGAATGAATCCGGACCGCCCGCCGCGCACCGCCTCGATCCGCCACTCCCCGAAGGGTTCCCAGCGGCACCCACCGTCGTCTAAGGTGGCGCGCAGCCGATGGCGGACTGGGGCTCACGGCCCCGGTTTGCCCGTGCCCGGTCACCACCAACCGGGCGGGCTGCACCGTTGACCCAGCCGTCCCAGGCTTGCTCGTAGACCGACCGCCAACCCTTGTCGACCCGGCGCAAAAAGTTAAGTCTGTATTGCACCGGTTGGCTTTCCCGCGGGCCGGAACAGATGCTGAAGGCCCATCGATTGAACGGAGGTCGACGAGGTGGCAGGCGATCACGAGGTTGCACACCTCGCGGGGGGACACTTGGCTGGCACCGACAGCCACCTGGAGTCACCGACCTATCTGCAGAAACGACAGTTGTGGACCGGTAGTGCCGGCTGGCTGCTGCTGGCGGGGCTGGGCGTGAGCTACGTGATCTCGGGGGACTATTCGGGTTGGAACTTCGGGCTGGCGCGCGGCGGCTTCGGCGGATTGGCGATCGCGGCCGTGGTGATCGCCGCGATGTATCTGGCCTTGGTGCTCAGCATGGCCGAATTGTCCTCGGCACTGCCGGCCGCGGGCGGCGGGTACACCTTCGCCCGGCGCGCGCTGGGGCCGTGGGGCGGATTCGCAACGGGCACCGCCGTCCTGATCGAGTATTCAATCGCACCGGCGGCGATCGCCACCTTCATCGACGCATACGTACAATCGCTGGGCCTGTTCGGCATTCGCAATGGATGGTGGGTTTACCTGACCATTTATGCACTCTTTATCGGCATTCATCTGTCGGGTGTGGGTGAAGCACTGAAGGTAATGTTCATCATCACCGGTGTGGCACTCTACATCGGGCTGGCCGGTCTGGTCGCCAGCTTCTTTTCCATCATCTATGCCTACTCGCGGCAGCTGTTTGCGCTGTCGCGGGCGGGTTACCTGCCGACCGCGCTGTCGATCACCAACTCCCGCAAGGCGCCGACGCTGGCCCTGATCGTTCCCGGTGTCATCGGTTTCGCGCTGTCGGTCACCGGTGAAGGTGATCTTCTGCTGAACATGGCGGTCTTCGGAGCCACTCTCAGCTACGTGTTGATGATGATCAGCCATATCGTATTGCGGCGGCGGGCAGCCGATATGGCCCGCCCTTACCGCACCCCGGGCGGTATTGCCACGTCCGGCTTCGCATTGCTGGTCGCCGCGACCGCGCTCATTGCCACATTCCTGGTGGACACCGTGGCCGCTTTGTGCTGCCTGGGCGTATTCTGTGCGTTCATACTGTATTTCGCCTTATATAGTCGGCATCAACTGGTCGCCAATTCTCCGGACGAAGAATTGGCGGGCTCGCAAGATTTCGAAAGCGAACTGCAATGAGCTACCGGCAGACTATTTCGGGTACCACGTATGCCTTCGACGGGCTGGTCGACGTGTTGGCCAAGGCAACGCCGCTGCGCTCTGGTGACCAGCTCGCCGGCTGTGCCGCCGAACATGACGCCGAACGTGCCGCCGCCGCTTGGGTACTCGCCGACATGCCGCTGACAACGTTTCTCAGCGACGTGGTCGTGCCCTACGAAACCGACGAGGTCACCCGGCTCATCATCGACAGCCATGACCGCCAGGCATTCGCTCCGATCTCCCATCTGACGGTCGGCGGCCTTCGCGATTGGTTGTTGGACACCGCGGCTCGCGACGACAGTGCGGCACGCATCGCGGCGATCGCGCCGGGCCTGACCCCGGAGATGGTTGCCGCGGTCTGCAAGATCATGCGCAATCAGGATCTGATTCTGGTCGCCGCGGCCACGACCGCCACCGCCGCCTTCCGCACCACCATCGGGTTGCCGGGCCGGCTCGCCACCCGGCTGCAGCCCAACCATCCCACCGACGACCCGCGTGGAATTGCGGCCGGGATGCTCGACGGCTTGCTGATGGGCTGCGGCGACGCCGTGGTCGGCATCAATCCGGCGACCGACTCGCCTCAGGCAACCGCGGACCTGCTTCACCTTCTCGATGACATCCGGCAACGTTTCGAGATCCCCATGCAGTCGTGCGTGCTGTGCCACGTCACCACCACCACGGAATTGATCGACAAGGGTGTGCCCGTTGACCTGGTGTTCCAGTCCATCGCCGGCACCGAGGGCGCCAATTCCAGTTTCGGTGTGAACATCCCAATGTTGTTGGAAGCCAACGAAGCCGCGCGGTCGCTGGGCCGCGGCACCGTTGGCGACAACGTCATGTACCTGGAGACGGGACAGGGTTCGGCCCTGTCTGCCGGTGCGCACCTGGGCACCGGTGGCAAGCCCGTCGATCAGCAGACATTGGAGGCGCGGGCCTATGCGGTGGCCCGGACGCTGCAGCCGCTGTTGATCAATACCGTGGTCGGATTCATCGGTCCGGAGTACCTCTACGACGGTAAACAGATCATCCGGGCCGGGCTCGAAGACCACTTCTGCGGGAAACTACTGGGCCTGCCGATGGGCGTCGACGTCTGCTACACCAACCACGCCGAAGCCGACCAGGACGATATGGATACGCTGCTCACCCTGCTGGGCGTGGCGGGCGCGGCCTTTGTGATCG
Source organism: Mycobacterium pseudoshottsii JCM 15466 (assembly GCF_003584745.1). Classification (NCBI taxonomy): domain Bacteria; kingdom Bacillati; phylum Actinomycetota; class Actinomycetes; order Mycobacteriales; family Mycobacteriaceae; genus Mycobacterium; species Mycobacterium pseudoshottsii. The sequence continues at coordinate 852,503 of NZ_AP018410.1, read as the reverse complement.
CCGTCCCCGGCGCCGATGACATCATGCTGGGCTATCAAAGCCTGTCGTTTCACGATCCGTTGTACGTGCGACAGGTGCTGCGGCTGCGCCCCGCACCCGAATTCGAAGCCTGGCTAACCGGTCTGGGGATGGCCGACGCCAACGGACGGATTCTGCCCATCGATCTGGCGACCTCGCCGCTGCGGGCATTGGCAACCGGTGCATGAACGCACCGGACGCACGGGCCGCCGATGAGGTGTGGGCATTGCTGCGCGACGTCACCCAAGCGCGCATCGGACTCGGCCGCGCCGGCAACTCATTGCCCACCCGGCGGGTCCTGGAGTTCCAGGCCGCCCACGCCGCCGCGCGGGACGCCGTGCACGACCCGCTCGACGTCGCAGGGCTCACCGAACAGGTCCGCGACCTGGGCCTCGGCGCACCGCTGGTGGTGCGCAGTCAGGCCAGCTCACGTAGCGAGTACCTGCGCCGGCCTGATCTAGGCCGCGCTCCGGCGGACCTGTCCATCCTGCCCAACACCGGCGCCGGCATCGGCATCGTGCTCGCCGACGGCCTATCGCCTCGCGCCCTCACCGATCACGGCGCCGGCCTGCTGGGTGCGCTGGTGCGCGAGTTCCATGACCGCTATCGCATTGCCCCGCCAGTGATCGCGACCCAGGCGCGCGTTGCCCTCGGCGACCACATCGGTCAGGCGCTGGGAGTGCGCACGCTGCTGGTGATCATCGGCGAACGCCCCGGGCTATCGGTTGCGGACAGCTTGGGCATCTACCTGACGCACCTGCCGAGACCGGGTTTGACCGATGCGGATCGAAACTGCATCTCCAACATCCACCCTCCCGACGGCCTCGACTACCAGACCGCCGCCGGCATCGCCGCTGCCCTGGTCACCGGGGCCCGTAAACTCGGCCGCTCAGGGGTGGCCCTCAAAGACACCTCGCGCACCGAACTGACCGCCGACGACACGCTCGGCATCGGCTGACGTCACCGCAGATCGCCGCCCAGCGCCCGGAGCAACTGCTGTACCCCGGTCAACGAATGCGCCGGCAAGAACAGGTCACAGTAGGGCAGCGCCGCGGCCATCGAGCCGGTCAGCGGCTCGAAATCGCTCTGTGCCGCACGCGGATTGAGCCAGACCAGCAACTGGGCGCGCCTGCGCACGCGAGCCAGCGCGTGACACAGGACCTTAGGTGCTTCGCTGTCCCAACCGTCGGAGGCAATGATCACCACCGCGCCGCGTAACGCGTTGCCGTGCGGCGGTTCCAGCAGCGCACCGACACTACGACCGATAAAGGTGCCGCCATACCGGTCGGCTACCTTCGCATTCGCCCGGTCCAGGGCCACCTCCGCCCAGGGCTCCGGCGTTGTTGATTAGCAGGCTTGTGAGCTGGGTTGATGATCTTTGGTGCCGCGCTATTGGGGCCGGAGTGTAGGCACGGGCTATCTGGAGAACGATCGAGTTGGTTACTGTTCGTCGTTGGTCTGGAGTTGCCCGTGCCTACCGTTTCAGTATTGCCTGTGTCGTCGGTTCCAGAGGTGTTCGACCGCTGGAGTCCTGGTGAGCGCAGCGAGCTCATCGGATCGGAGTTTCTCGATGTGTTGGCCTCGGTGCCAGACCCGAGGGACCCACGCGGTCGGAGGTATTCGCTGATGGCTTTGTTGGCGATCGCGGTTCTGGCCACTGCCGCGGGGATGCGCGGCTATGCTGGTTTTGCCACATGGGCGGCCACCGCTCCCGATGATGTGTTGGCCCAATTAGGGGTCCGGTTCCGGCGGCCCAGTGAGAAGACCTTCCGCGCTGTTTTGTCTCGGCTAGACCCCGCCGACCTCAACGCCAGGATGGGCAGTTACTTCACTGCACACGTGGCCAGCAGCGACCCCAGTGGATTGGTGCCGATCGCGTTGGACGGCAAGATGCTGCGTGGTGCTTTACGCGCCAAAGCGACAGCCACGCATCTCGTGTCGGTGTTCGCCCACCGTGCCCGATTGGTGCTCGGTCAACTCGCTGTCGCCGAGAAAAGCAATGAAATTCCCTGCGTACGTGCCCTGCTCACGCTGCTGCCGGGTAGCTTGCGGTGGCTGGTCACCGTGGATGCGATGCATACCCAGGTCGTCACCGCGAAGTTGATCTGCGCCACCTTGAAGTCGCACTACCTGATGATCGTCAAGTCCAACCAAGCCAAAATACTTGCGCGTATCACCGCGCTGCCCTGGGCCGAGGTGCCCGCAGCCGCTACCGACGACTCCCGCGGCCACGGCCGTGTCGAGACCCGCACCCTGCAAATCATCACCGCTGCACGAGGAATCGGCTTCCCCTACGCAAAACAAATCATCCGGATCACTCGTGAACGCTTGATCACCGCCACCGACCAGCGCAGCGTGGAGGTGGTCTATGCCATCTGCAGCCTGCCGTTCGAGCACGCCCGCCCTACCGCGATCATGACCTGGATGCGTCAACACTGGGGAATCGAGAACAGCCTGCACTGGATACGCGACGTCACCTTCGACGAAGACCGTCAAAGGGCACATACCGGAAACGGCGCACAGGTCCTAGCAACGCTACGCAACACCGCGATCAATCTGCACCGCCTCAACGGCGCCGACAACATCGCCGAAGCCTGCCGGATCACCGCTTTGACCGCCAACCGCCGCCTAGACCTCCTCAATCCACAATTCCCCAGCTCACAAGCCTGCTAATCAACAACGCCGGAGCCCTGCACCTCCGCCGAACGATGAGCCAGCACCGGGGTGAGCCGGGTCAGCGAGGTCGAAAACGCGAAGACCTCCGGGCGAATGCCGGGTTGGCGCGCCACCAGCGCCCGCATGAGATGCAGATAGATCGCCGCATAGGGCTGCATCGAGCGGCTTACGTCGCAGAGCAACACCACCCTCCTGGGCCGTCGGCGCGGCCGGATCCGCGCCAGGCGCACCGCTTCCCAGCCGGTGGCGCGCGAAGCGTTCATCGTGGCTCGCAAGTCGATGCGCTTGCCGTGCGGGCTGGACTCGAAGCGCAGGCTGCGCCGGCGCGGCCAGCGCGCCACCGTCGACTCCAGCCAGCCACCAATACGCCGCAAGTCTTCGGCGTCGAATTGGTCGAACGGTTCCTCGGCGAGTGCGGCGATCCGGCTGGGCAGCAAGTCGGGCAACTTGATGCTGGGTCGAACACTTCCGTCCTGATCCCCGACCCGGCTGGCCCAGGGCAGCGGTTGGCCGCCGGCGGCACCGGAGGGCCCGCCGTTGCGATGCACGATGCCGGCCGCCGGTGTCTTGGGGCCCGGCAGCGGCCGGGCAGCATCGGCCGCCTCAGGCCCGGCCGCATCGAGCGCGCCGAACACGGCGGCAAAGGCGAGGTCAAAGGCAACCAGATCCTCCATCCGATTGACCAGGGTCAACCTCGCGGCCCAATACAGCGCGGACCGGGAGTCGGGCACCAACTGCCGCATTGCCTGCACAAAATTCGCCTGACCGCTGGCCGACACCAGCACCCCGACCCCGCGCAGCCGTGCCACCAGCGCGGCGGCGAACGCCGCCAGGTCGACGCCGCGCAGCAGCAACGGAGCGGTCATCGGCGTTCAGCCCCGTCTGCGCAGCACCCAGATCAGCACCAGCACGGCCAGCACAGCCAGCACGGCGGGGCCATACTTCTTGAGCTGGTCACCGCCGGCGAGCTCGAGCAGATCGATCGGCTCGGGCTCCGCAGACGTGGTGGGCTTGCGGGCCTCGACGGGCCGCGGCTGCGGGCTGACCGGGCTTTCCGGACTTCCGGGGCTTTCCGGGCTTTCGGGAGCCGCCGTCGCGGCATTGCGGGAGGCCAGTTCGGCTTCCAGCGAGTCCACGAATTGACCGAGCAACTTCTCCGACACCTGCTGCAGCATTCCGCTGCCGAACTGCGCCAGCTTGCCGACGATCTTCAGGTCGGTGTCGACGGTGACCTGGGTGCGCTCGCCCGCCTCCGCCAACTGAGCGGTCACCGTCGCGGCCGCGTTGCCGGTGCCGCGCGACTCCTTGCCCTTGGCGTCGATGACCGCGCGATGCTGATCGCGATCCCGCTCAACGAAATGCACCTTGCCGCTGAACTCACTGGTCACCGGCCCCACCTTGACCTTGACCTTGCCGAGGTAGGCGTCGTCCTGGTGACCGGTCAGCTGCGCGCCGGGCATCAGCGGGATCACCTGCTCCAGGTCGCACAGCACATCCCCAGGCCTGCTCGATCGGCGCGCTGACGGTGAACTGGTTGGCGATCTTCATTCGATGAGTCCTCTCATGTTCGGCTGTATTCGGTCAACGCGTCGCGTATCAGGGTTCGGTCATCAGGAGTCTTGGCCAATGCCCCGAGACTGGCCAATGCCGATGCGTCGACGAGGTCCGCGACACCCAGCGAGACCAGTGCGGCGACCCAGTCGATAGTCTCGGCCACGCCCGGCGGCTTGTCCAGATCGAGATCTCGTGCGCTGCCGACGAATTGAGTGGCATGCTCGATCAGCGCGGCGCGGGCCCCGGGAACCGTCCGCCGCACGATCGCGGCCGCCCGAGCCGGCTCCGGGTAGTCGATCCAGTGGTACAGACAACGCCGGCGCAACGCGTCATGCAGATCGCGGCTGCGGTTGGAGGTCAACACCGCGATCGGCGGCAGCGGTGCAACGAAGGTGCCTAATTCGGGAACCGTCACCGCCGCCTCACCGAGGAACTCCAGTAGCAGCGCCTCGAATTCATCGTCGGCCCGGTCAATTTCGTCGATCAGCAGCACCGGCGGTGTCGAGCCGCGATGGCGCACGCACTGCAGGATGGGCCGATCCACCAGATACGCCTCGCTGTACAGATCGGCCTCGGAGATATCGGCGCCACGCGCCTCGGCGAGCCGGATGGACAACAGCTGGTGCTGGTAGTTCCAGTCGTAGAGCGCCTCGTTGGCGGTCAGCCCTTCATAGCACTGCAGCCGGATCAACGAGGTATCCAAAACCGCGGCAAGGGCTTTCGCAGCGGTCGTCTTACCCACACCGGGCTCACCCTCGAGCAGTAGCGGGCGCCCGAGGGTGACCGCGAGATAGATGGCCGATGCGGTCCCGGTGTCCAGCAGATAGTTCTGCGCGTCGAACCGGCGAACCACATCTTGGGGGTCTGCAAAGGTCGTCACGCTCATTCAAGGCACCGATTCCACGAGCCGCCGGTAGTCGTCCCAGGTATCCACGTCCAACGGTACCGAATCGTCCACCACCAGTTCCCGCACCGGGTGCCGGCCGGATTGAATGAGCTTCCACACTCCCTTATCGCCGTGCAGCTGTGTTAATTCACCGAATAGTCTGCGGCTAAACCAGAATGGATGCCCGATTCCATCGTTGTACCGGCACACCATGAGGTCGCAGCCCGGCCCCTGGCCGACCAGGCGGGCGACGGTGGCCGGGTCGACGCCCGGCTGATCCCCAAGCATCAGCACAATGCCGGCGGATTGCGGATCCACCCGTCCCAGCGCAACGCGCAACGCGCAACGCGCAACGCGCAACGCGCAACGCGCAACGCGCAACGCGCAACGAAGCCGAACACCCGGCACCAAAGTCCTCGACCGTCACCACCTCGGCCTCATCCAGCGGCACCAGCGCGCGGACCCGTTGGGCGGCCCCGCCCAGGGTCACGATCAGCTGATCGAATCCGGCGCCCCGCGCTACCCGCAGAGTAGCCCCGAGCAGCGTCGTATCGCGATAAGACAGCAGCTGTTTCGGCGTGCCCAGACGACGGGATCCGCCGGCCGCCAGCACCACACCGGTGATGCTAGGCGCCCTCACGCGCCGCCGTTTCTGTCGCTGAACGCCGTTCGGCATGCGGGGCAGCAGAACCAGTAGTCGGCACCCGCCAGCCGCAGGTGTTCGGTCGCCGGCCCGATCAGGACCGTCATCCCGCACACCGGGTCCACCGCCTCGGCGGCAGTCGCATCCACCGGCGCGGGCCGGCCCCCGCCGCCGGCGCGCACCGCCGCAATGATTTCGGCGGCGATGGCCACCGCGATCTCGGCGGGCGTCTTGGCACCGATAGCCAGTCCGACCGGGGTGCGGATGCGCGCCCGCTCGGTCGCCGAGAGGCCCAGCGAGTCCAGGACCGCGGCGCCACGGACCTTGCTGGCCACCAGACCGATGTAGCCAACGCCGTTATCCAATGCCGCGCGGATGTTTTCGGCTTCCGGGCCGCCATGGCTGGCGATCACGACGGCAGTCGGCAAGGCGGCGGCGCCGACCGGGTCGCTGTCGCGGCGGGCGTCGTAGCCCAGCACGCCGCAGACCTCGATCAACGCCTCGGCGATCGGCGTGGCACCGTAGATTCGGACCAGCGGCGCCGGCAGCTGCGGGGTCAAGAAGATCTCCAGCGACCCGCCCGACAGGCACGGATTGACCACCACGCATGCGCCGGGGGCTTCGGGGAAGTGCACGTCCCCATCGGGAAGCACGCGCAGCAGCACACTTTCGCCCGCCTGAAGCACCCCCAACGCCGCCTTGCGAACGGAGTTCTGCGCGCACTGCCCGCCGACGAAGCCCTCGATAGTGCCATCGGGCAACAGGATCGCCTCGTCACCGGGGTAAGCCGAGGTCGGCGGCTGGGCTCGGACCACCGTGGCATGCACAAACGGTGTCCGCGCAGCCAGCAGCTGCGCCGCCCGCTCACTAATGGTCATCTGCAACCCTTAAATCGGAGGTGTGGCCCGGCCCTGCATGGCCTCCCAGACTCGGGACGGCGTCAGCGGCATGTCGGCATGGCGAACCCCATATGGCGCCAACGCATCCACCACCGCGTTCACCACCGCCGGGGGCCGAGCCCACGGTGGCCGATTCACCGATTCCCTTGGCCCCGATCGGGTGATGCGGCGAGGGCGTCACCGTGTGCCCGGTTTCCAGGTGCGGCACCTCGAGCGCGGTCGGGATCAGATAGTCCATCAGCGAGCCGCCCAGACAGTTACCGTCCTCATCGAAGGCGATCATCTCCATCAACGCCATGCCGATGCCGTCGACGATGCCGCCATGCACCTGGCCCTCGATGATCATCGGGTTAATGCGGGTGCCGCAGTCGTCGACGGCCAGGAAGCGCCGCACCTTGACCACCCCGGTGCCCGGATCGACGTCGACCACACAGAAGTACGCGCCGTACGGGTAGGTCAGGTTCGACGGGTTGTAACACACCTCGGCGTCCAGGCCGCCCTCGATGCCCTCCGGCAGATCGCCGGCTCCATGGGCCCGCATCGCGATGTCGGCGATGGTGACCGATGCCGACGGATCTCCCTTGACGTGGAATGAGCCCTTCTCCCATTCCAAGTCGGCAACCGATACCTCGAGCATGCCCGAAGCGATGATCTTGGCCTTGTCGCGCACCTTGCGGGCCACCAACGCCGCTGCGGCGCCCGAGACCGGGGTCGAGCGGCTGCCGTAGGTACCCAGCCCGAACGGGGTCTGATCGGTGTCACCGTGCACCACGTCGATGTCGTCGGGTTGGATCCCCAGCTCCTCGGCGACGATCTGGGCGAACGTCGTCTCATGGCCCTGGCCCTGGGTCTGCACCGACAGTCGCACCACGGCTTTGCCCGTCGGGTGCACCCGGAGCTCGCATCCGTCGGCCATGCCCAGCCCGAGGATGTCCATGTCCTTGCGCGGGCCGGCGCCGACGGCCTCGGTGAAGAAGGAGATGCCGATGCCCATCAGCTCACCGCGATCGCGCTTTTCTTTTTGTTCGGCGCGCAGGGCATCATAGCCGATCATGTCCATGGCCTGGCGCATGGTGGACTCGTAGTCGCCCGAGTCATAGACCCATCCCGTTTTGGTGGTGTACGGGAACTGCTCGGGCTTCAGCAGGTTGCGCAGCCGCACTTCGGCGGGGTCCATCTTGAGTTCGAAGGCCAAGCAATCCACCAGCCGCTCAACGAAATACACCGCCTCGGTGATGCGGAACGAACACGCGTAGGCCACCCCGCCGGGCGCCTTGTTGGTGTACACCGCGGTCATGTGGCAGTAGGCGGCTTCCAGGTCGTAGCTGCCGGTGAACACGCCGTAGAAACCGGCCGGGTATTTCGTCGGTGCCGCCTGGCCGTTGAAGGCACCATGATCGGCCAGCACGTGAGAGCGCAGCGCCAGAATCTTGCCCTCGTTGGTCGCGGCGATCTCACCGACCATGATGTAGTCGCGCGCGAAGCTGGTCGAGGTCAGGTTCTCGCTACGGTCCTCCATCCATTTGACCGGTTTACCCAGCACCAACGAACCGACGATGGCACACACATAGCCGGGATAGATCGGCACCTTGTTGCCGAAGCCGCCGCCGATGTCGGGCGAGATGACCCGGATCTTGTGTTCGGGCAGCCCGGCGACCAACGCATACAGCGTGCGGTGGGCATGCGGCGCCTGCGAGGTGGTCCATAGCGTGAGCTTGCCGGTGACCGGGTCCAAATCGGCTACCGCTCCGCAGGTTTCCATCGGCGCCGGGTGCACACGCGGATAGACCATCTCCTGTTTGATCACCACGTCAGCCTTGGCGAACACGGCGTCGGTGGCCGCCGCGTCACCGGTCTCCCAGTCGAAGATGTGATTGTCCTGCTTGCCGTCGAGGTCGGTGCGGATCACCGGCGCCGACGGGTCCAAGGCCTTGCGCACGTCGACAACCGGGTCCAGCGGGTCGTACTCGACGTCGATCAACTCGAGCGCGTCGCGGGCCGAATAACGGTCCTCGGCAACGACGAAAGCCACCTCCTGGCCCTGGAAGCGCACCTTGTCGGTGGCCAGCACGGCCTGCACGTCGTTGGACAGCGTGGGCATCCAGGCCAAGCCCTTCTCGGCCAGATCCGCGCCCGTCACCACCGCCTTGACCTTCGGATGGGCAAGGGCCGCAGTCACATCAATGCTGACGATGCGGGCGTGCGCATACGGTGAGCGCAAGATCGCCAGGTGCAACATGCCCGGCAACGCGACGTCATCAACATAGTTGCCGCGGCCGCGGATGAAGCGAGGATCCTCTTTGCGCAGCATCCGGCCGTGGCCGCAAGGCTTTTGGTCGTTGTCGGCCAGGTCTTCTGGCCGTGATTCGATGGTGGTCACGAGCTGGCCACCTCCTTGGCGTTCTTGGCGGCCCACTGGATGGACCGCACGATGGTGGTGTAGCCGGTGCACCGGCAGATCTGCCCGGAGATCGCCTCGCGAATGGTCTCTTCATCGGGGTCCGGATTGCGGTCGAGCAGGGCGCGGGCGGTGATCATCATTCCCGGCGTGCAAAAACCACACTGCAGTCCGTGGCAACGCATGAACCCTTCCTGCACCGGGTCGAGTGAGCCATCGGCCGCCGCTAGCCCTTCCACGGTGCGAATGCTGCGCCCGGAGGCCATGACGGCCAGCATGGTGCAGGACTTCACCGGCACACCGTCGACGTCAACCACGCAGGTCCCGCAATTGCTGGTGTCACAGCCCCAGTGGGTTCCGGTGAGCCGCAGCTGATCCCGCAGGAAGTGGACCAGAAGCATTCGGGGTTCGACTTCGGCGCTGACCGGTTCGCCGTTGACGGTCATGTTCACCTGCATCATTAGTTCCCTTCCGGTGCCGGCTGGTTGCGCACTCGCCCGACGGCGCTGCGCAGGGTTCGAATGGTCAGTTCCGCGGCCAGATGCCGCTTGTAGTCGGCGGTGCCACGGATGTCGGTGACCGGCTCGCATGCCTGCCCGGCACGGCGGCCCGCTTCGGCGAACGTGTCTTCATTGGCCGGCCGACCAACCAGCGCCGCCGCGAGTTCGGCCAGCGCGGCCGGGTCCGGATTGACCGCGGTCAATCCGGACCCGGGCGGCGGTAATGGTGTCGTTGTTCAGCGTGACGGCCGCCCCGGCCGCCGTCACCGCCCAATCACCGACCCGCCGCTCCACCTTCGCGTAGGCGCTGGACGTGTTGTGCCGGACCGGGATGCGAACCTCGACCAGCATCTCGCTCGGGGCCAGGGTGGTCTCGTAGGGCCCGGCCTGGAATTCGTCGATGGCGATCTCACGCTCCCCCGAGGACCCGCGGGCCAGGCACACCGCGTCCAGCACGGTGCAGACCGTCGACAGGTCCTCGGCCGGGTCGGCCTGACACAGCGAACCCCCCAGGGTGCCGCGATTGCGCACCACCGGGTCGGCGATCACCCGCTCGGCGTCGCGGAAGATCGGGCACACCGCCGCCAGCGCCTCGGACTCGAGGATCTCGCGATGACGGGCCATCGCCCCGATGCGCACTAGCGTCGGATCGGTGATCAGGTACCCCAGCTCTGGCGCCAGGTCATTGATATCGACCAGGTACTCGGGGTTTGCGATCCGCAGCTTCATCATCGGCAGCAGGCTGTGGCCGCCGGCGACGAGGCGCTCCCCCTCCCCCAACCGGTCCAATAGTCCGATGGCGTGATCGACGCTGGTCGCACGCTCGTATTCGAAGGGCCCAGGTACTTGCATGTCGAAAGTGTCGGCCCCGCCCGAAATGGCCGTCAATATCGAATTAAGTAATCGTTGAACTTAGCCCGCACTTGCTTCGAAATCGTCTGCGACCTGCAGATCTCGGTGGATGCGCCCCGATGTCTCGGCCAACGGGCGGCCACCGCCGCCCCAACGCCGGGCGATGATGTCGGCCGCGATCGAGACCGCGGTCTCCTCTGGGGTGCGGGCTCCCAGATCCAGGCCGATCGGGCTGGACAACTGGCTCAGCTCGGCGTCGGTCAGCCCCGCCGCGCGCAGCCGGCTCATCCGATCGTCATGGGTTTGGCGTGATCCCATCGCCCCGATGTAGCCGATCCGGGGCAGGCGCAGCGCTACCTCAAGCACCGGGACATCGAACTTCGGATCATGAGTGAGCACGCAGATCACCGTGCGTTCGTCGATGGCACCCGCCTGCACCTCGGCGGCGAGATACCGGCTGGGCCATTCGACGACAACCTCGTCGGCCGTCGGGAAGCGCGCCCGCGTCGCGAACACCGCGCGGGCGCCGCAGACGGTAACCCGGTAGCCAAGAAACGAACCCTGCCGGGCCAGCGCCGCGGCGAAGTCGATGGCACCGAACACCAGCATCCGCGGGCGCGGCGCGAAGCTGGATACGAAGATCTCCATCCCTTCGCCGCGCCGCTGCCCGTCGGGCCCGTACTTGAGGATTTCGCTACGCCCCAGGGCGAGCAGACCCCGCGCATCATCGGTGACCGCAGCGTCGGCACGCACCGATCCCAGCGATCCCGCCGTCGGCCTGCTGGGGTCGGTCCGGACCACCAGCCGGCGGCCTACCCACTGCGGGTCCGGGTGCGCGATGACGGTGGCGACAGCGACCGGCACATGGGCCGCGATATCCTCGGCCACCGCGACCAGCTCGGGAAACGTCGCCGGCGAGACGGCTTCGATGAAGATGTCGATGATGCCGCCGCACGTCAGGCCCACCGCGAACGCGTCGTCGTCGCTGACACCGTAGCGCTCCAGCCTCGGTATGCCGGTGCGCGTCACCTCGCCGGCGCTCTCGTATACCGCGCCCTCCACACAGCCACCCGACACCGAGCCGCTCACCGAACCATCCGGCGCCACCACCATCGACGCGCCCGGAGGCCGGGGCGCCGAGCGCAATGTGCGAACCACCGTGGCCAGGCCGGCCGTGTCACCCGCGCGCCAGATCGTTATCAGGTCGGTAAGCACATCCCGCACACATCCCAAAGTAAGCTCAAACTCGTGACCCCGGCTCAACTTCGGGCCTATTCGGCGGTGGTGCGCTTGGGCTCGGTGCGGGCTGCCGCCACCGAACTCGGCCTCTCGGATGGCGGCGTCTCGATGCACGTCGCGGCATTGCGCAAAGAACTCGACGACCCGCTGTTCACCAGGACCGGCGCGGGGCTGGCGTTCACTCCTGGCGGCCTGCGGCTGGCCAGTCGCGCGGTGGAGATCCTGGGGCTGCAGCAGCAAACGGCGATCGAGGTCACCGAGGCGGCTCATGGCCGCCGGTTGTTGCGCATCGCGGCGTCCAGCACTTTCGCCGAGCACGCGGCGCCGGGGCTGATCGAGCTGTTCTCGTCGCGAGCCGACGACCTCTCCGTCGAGTTGAGCGTGCATCCCACCAGCCAATTCCGCGATCTGATCTGCTCGCGGGCGGTGGACATCGCGATCGGCCCGGCCAGCGAGAGTTCGATCGGTTCGGACACCTCGTTGTTCGTGCGGCCATTCCTGAAGTACCAGATCATCACCGTCGTGGCACCCAACAGCCCACTGGCCGTGGGGATTCCAACGCCCTCCCTGCTGCGCCAGCAACAGTGGATGCTTGGCCCACCGGCGGGAAGCGTGGCCGGTGAGATCGCAACCATGTTGCGCGACTTGGCGATTCCGGAGTCACAGCAGCGCATCTTCCAGAGCGACGCCGCCGCGCTGGAAGAGGTGATGCGCGTTGGTGGCGCGACGCTGACCATCGGATTTGCGGTCGCCAAGGACCTTGCCGCGGGGCGGCTGGTGCACGTGACGAGTCCGGGGCTGGACAAGGCGGGTGAGTGGTGCGTGGCGACCCTGCCGCCGGCCGCACGTCAACCCGCGGTGTCTGAGCTGGTCCGCTTCATCACCACGCCGAGGTGCATTCAAGCCATGATCCGGGGCAGCGGGGTCGGTGTGACGCGGTTCCGGCCGAAGGTGCACGTCACGCTGTGGAGTTAGCTATACGCTTTACCCCCATGAGCGTGTACAAGGTGATCGACATCATCGGGACCAGCCCCACGTCATGGGAGCAGGCCGCGGCCGAAGCGGTGCAGCGAGCGCGGGAAAGCGTCGATGACATCCGCGTAGCCCGGGTCATCGAGCAGGACATGGCGGTGGATTCCAGCGGGAAGATCACTTATCGCATCAAGCTCGAGATCTCGTTCAAGATGAGGCCTTCGCAACCGCGCTGATCCCGCCGAATGCGCGTCCTGGGCCTTGACAGTGCGCCGGGGGCGGTGGAATCACGAAATGCTCGCCGCCGGCGCACACTCGAAGCCGTCAGCGCAGCGTCGAGTCACTCACCAGGCGTGTGAGAGGTCTCCGTGCTGGCGGATCCAGGCGTGCATCGCGATCCCTGCCGCAACTCCGGCGTTAATGCTGCGTGTTGAGCCAAACTGGGCGATCGACACGGTGACCACGGCCCCGACCCGGGTGTCGTCGGTGATGCCGGGCCCTTCCTGGCCGAACACCAACAGGCAATCCCGCGGCAGCGTGGTCTCTTCGAGTCGCGCCGCTCCGGGCACGTTGTCCACCGCCACCACGGTCAACCCGGCCCCCACGGCGAACTCCAGCAACTCCGCAATGCTGTCATGGTGGCGCAACCGCTGGTAGCGATCGGTCACCATGGCGCCGCGCCGGTTCCAGCGCCGACGCCCCACGATGTGCACGGTGTCCACCGCAAACGCGTTGGCGGTACGCACCACCGAGCCGATGTTGGCATCGTGGCCGAAGTTCTCGATCGCGATGTGTAGCGGGTGCCGCCGCTTGTCGATGTCGGCAACGATCGCCTCGCGCGTCCAATACCGGTAGGCATCGACGACATTGCGGGCATCGCCGTCGCGCAGCAGGTCCGGGTCGTATCTCGGGTCGTCCGGGTGTTCACCCGGCCACGGGCCGACACCGGCGGCCGACGCCCCCCATTCGGTGGGACCAGGTTCGCTCATCGCGACGTCCACACCGCGGCATGCGTACCCACCACCGCCACCGTGGCATACAGCAGCGCGTCGTTGATTTCGCCTTGCGTGCACAGCGACGCGTTGACCTGCACCGCGTCCATCGATGCGTCCGGCAGGATCAGCACCGAGGAACCGTAGACCGCACAGGACGGGCTGAGCCCCCGGCCGGGCAGCGTCGGCGAGGTGAGCAACATCATCGGACCGCCGCGGGCGGCGGAGTCGTCGCGATAGCGGGCCGCCAGGGCGTCCACCTGCAAGCCGAGCAGCATGAACCCGTTGCCGGTGAAGGCCGCCGGGTCGCCGAGCTGCGCCTTGGTCAGCGGCGTACCGTCCGCACGCCATGCCGACAGGCTGGTGGTCTTGACCGTAAGACCGGTGTCGTTTTGGTTGGTCGGCAGCATTCCCACCGGAAAGGCAGCCGGATAGGCGGCCGCGGTCTTGGCGATCCGGTCATGAGGTGAATACGCGTAGACACCGCGGACCGCGCTGCGATCGGTGAGCGGGCCCAGACACACCGTCCCAAGGAGCCGATCCTGTGCCCCCGAGAGCGGCGAGCCAATGTCGCGCACCTTGGTCATCGCGTCGTCGCAGCTGCCCAGGCCGTTGGCCTCCATCGGGTGCGATAGCGCTCCGTAGAGGCCGTAGCGAACATCCTCGGGTTTGGCGTGGGGTGTGTCCTGCTGGGTCGGCGATGCGTCGACATTGACCAGTACGTAGTCCCCCGACCAGCGCAAATTCGACACCCGCATGTTCCAGCCCAGCACCGGCAGCGCCTGGCCGAACCGCGCGCGCTGGGCGCCGTAGACCAGATCGGACTCCGATCGCGAGCAGGCCACCAAGCAGGACAAAGCGATGGCCAGCGCAATCAGGAAACGCACGGCAGGCGGCCTAGCCCAGCCCCAGATCGGCAAGGCCCAGCACACTGCGGTACGGCAGTCCTTCGGCTTGGATCGCCTCGGCCGCGCCGGTGGCCCGGTCCACCACGGTGGCCACGCCGATGACCTCGCCTCCGGCATCTTGAACGGCATGCACCGCCGTCAGCGCCGAATTGCCGGTGGTGCTGGTGTCTTCGACCACCAGCACTTGCTTGCCCGATACCTCGGACCCTTCGATAAGTCGTTGCATGCCATGCACTTTCGCGGCCTTACGGACCACGAAGGCGTCGATCGGGCGGCCCGGTGCGTGCATCATTGCGGTCGCCACCGGGTCGGCCCCCAGGGTCAGACCCCCGACGACCGCATAGTCCCAGTCCTGGGTCAGTTCGCGCATCAGGCTGCCGACCAGCGCCGCCGCCCGATGGTGCAGCGTCGCGCGGCGAAGGTCGACGTAGTAGTCGGCTTCCTTCCCCGACGACAGCGTGACACGGCCGTGCACGACCGCCAGCTGGCGCACCAGCTCGGCAAGCTCTTCACGCTCACGTACGGCCACGACCACCACCTACTCGTTTCATCACGGCCCGTAGCAGGCCTCGGGGAATCATTCGTCCGGCACCGACCAGCGCCTTGTACTGCACACCCGGAATGCTGATCACCTTGCCGTCGGCGATGTCGGCCAGGCTTTCCTGGATCACATCGTCAACGTCGAGCCACATGAACGACGGCAACTTGGTCATGTCGATACCGGCCCGGGCGTGAAATTCGGTATGGACATAGCCCGGGCAGACGGCGTGCACGCCCACGCCGGTGCCCTCCAGCCCGGTGGAGAGCCCTTCGCTGAACGAGATGATCCAGGCCTTGGACGCGGAATAGGTAGACCCCCGCCCGGAGAGCAGCCCGGCAACGCTGGCGATGTTGATCACCGTGCCCGCACCGGCGGCCAGCATGGGCGGCAGCGCCGCCCGGGTCAGCTGCATCACCGCGGTCACGTTGACATCGAGCTGTGCCTGTAAAGCGGCGGGCTCGGTTTCCCAGAACTCCCCGGAGGTGGCGAACCCGGCATTGTTCACCAACACCCGGACTCCACGGGAGAGCCGCTCGGCGACTTTGTCGCGACCGGCCGCGTCGGCGAGATCGGCAGGCAGTATCTCCACGTTGCCGGCATCGTCCTCGAGCTCGACCGCTAATTGCTTCAACCGGTCGACGTCGCGGGCAACCAGTATCAGGTCGTAACCGTCTTGGGCGTAGCGGCGCGCATAGCCGGCGCCTATCCCGGACGTCGGCCCGGTGATCAACGCAACGGGGCGTGGCATGAGCGTCAGTCTACTGACCGGGTGCTGGCGTCCCCGGCGCGCTATTAGCGCTGGTACTTCGTGGCCTGCTGGCCGTTACGGCCCCCCAGCGGTGGCCGCCGGGAGCCCTCGGAACGGCCCTCCTCGCGACGCATCGGCTCGGGGGTGCGGCGCGACGCGTCGGGCAACAAGCCGGCCGCGGGATCGACCTGAGCACGCCGCGGCGGCAGCTCGGGGCGGCGGGACGGAGTCAAAGAGCGGTTCCCGCTTTGGGCCGGCTCGGATTCCTCGGCCTCTTGTGGGCTCTCCTGCGGCAGCGGCGGCAATACCCGCAACAGGTCGTTGAACTGGCGCACGGTGCGCAGCCCCTCGTCCCACTGCGCGCGCGAGCTGGCGATTGGCATGCTGACCAGCGTCCAGTTCTGCTCGTTCCACATGATTTCGGCACAGTCCGGAGCGGTGTGCGCGAAGGTCACCATGCGCCGGTCGCAGGCCCGCCGGGCGGCATCGAGATTGGTGGAATACACCATCCGCGGCCCGATCGCGCCGAGCAGCCAGATGTCGCTCTCGCGCGGCTCCTTCAGGCCCTTGAGCCGCAGGTCAACCACGACGTTGGTGCCCACCTTGCGGTGCAGCGCGATCACCGTGGCGACTTCCTCGAGATCGAAGATGTACACGGCCTCGCCCCGAATCTGACCAAGCACCACGTTCTTGGCCGGGACTTCGCCGACCGTGGACATCACGCCGCGCGTCCAGCGCTGCAGAATGTCGGTCGACTCGCGCTCGTAGTCAAATCCGTGCGACCGCGCCCAAGACTTACGACGTCTGCTGCGCCCGCGGCGTCGATCGATGTCGACGTATAACAGCACCACCGCACTGACGAAGCACAGTGCGGAGAGCGTGAACCAAAGCGGGACCATTCCGCACAGCCTATCTGCTCTGCGGACCCAGTAAATAATCCGAGCAGGTCACAACCCAATCACAGGACTTTATACCCCGGCCTGCCCCCACCCGGTAACCCGCCTTTTCGGGTTTGATGTGCCGGGTTGGACACCCGTTGCGGTGCGCTGATGTGAGCCTTGGGTGAGCCGATGTGAGGTTTGTCGCCTTGCGATGAATCGCAAGGCGGCGTGCGCGGCGACGGGAGTTTGGCCTGGTGCGCGACGCCGGCAGGGGCTCCCCGGGTGACGCAATGGGCGAACTCTTTGCCGCAGTAATGGCCAGACAGCACGGCGATGGCAATATCGGCGGTACGTGAATTTCTCGGAGGCCTAGGGATGCACCAGGATTTCCGGCTCTTACGAGTCGTCAGCGCCGACGGGATTTGCCGGGCCACCATCGACCACCCGCCGGTCAACCTCTTAGACGTTGACCTGCTGACCGAAATCGAAATCCTCACCAACCAAGTCGCGGCCGACAACGAGGTGCGGGTGTTGATCGTCGACTCGGCCGATCCGGAATTCTTCATCGCGCACGCCGATGTCTCGCTAATCAGTGACTTGCCGGCCGACGACACCGCCCGCCATGACGAGCTGTCGCGATTCAATGCCGCCATGCAAGCGTTGCGCGGCCTGCCCAAGGCCACGATCGCCGTCATCGAGGGCGCGTGCCGCGGCGGCGGCTGCGAGTTCGCGATGGCGTTCGACATGCGCTACGCCGCGCTGGGCACGACGGTGCTGGGCCACCCCGAGGTGTCGGTGGGCATCATCCCCGGGGGCGGCGGCACCCAACGGCTACCGCACCTGGTCGGCCGTGCACGGGCGCTCGAGGTGATCCTCGGATGCCGGGACATCGACGCTGCGACGGCCCAGGCCTGGGGGTATGTCAATCGGGCGCTGCCGGGCGAGGAGCTGTGGCGATTCGTCGACAAGCTCGCCGGGCGCATCGCGTCGTATCCCGAAGAGGCCATCGCGGCGGCCAAGCGCGCCGTGGACGTCGCACTGGACCCGCGAACAGATCTGACTACCGGTCTGCGCATCGAGGATCAGCTCTTACGCGAAACGCTCGCGCTGCCGGACACCCGCCGGCGATTGCAGGCGGTCATCGAGGCCGGCGCCCAGACCCGAGAATTCGAGCTGGGCGCCGCCCCGAAACCTCCTGCGACTTAACCGAGGACCAGCGACTCGCCGTCGGCGCTGACATTGACCGGCACCGTGTCGCCGTCGTGCACCTGACCGGCCAGCAGCATCTTGGCCAACTGGTCGCCGATCGCCTGTTGCACCAACCGGCGCAACGGGCGGGCGCCGTACACGGGGTCGAATCCGCGCTGCGCCAGCCATTCCTTGGCCGGCAGCGACACCTCGAGTTGCAGACGACGCTGGGCCAGCCGCTTGTCCAGCTGTTGGAGCTGGATGTCGACGATCTGCACCAGTTCGTCGGGGTTGAGGGCGTCGAAGATCAGCACATCGTCGAGCCGGTTGATGAACTCCGGCTTGAAGGCCGCCCGCACCGCCGCCATCACCTGGTCCGGGGTGCCGCCCGACCCGAGGTTGGACGTCAAGATCAGGATGGTGTTGCGGAAGTCGACCGTACGGCCCTGCCCGTCGGTCAGCCGGCCCTCGTCGAGAACCTGCAGCAGCACGTCGAACACGTCCGGGTGGGCCTTCTCGATCTCGTCGAACAGGATCACCGTGTAGGGACGCCGCCGCACCGCCTCGGTCAGCTGACCGCCCTGGTCGTAACCGATGTAGCCGGGAGGGGCCCCGACGAGGCGGGCCACCGAGTGCTTCTCGCCGTACTCGCTCATGTCGATGCGCACCATCGCGCGCTCGTCGTCGAACAAGAACTCCGCCAGCGCCTTGGCCAGCTCGGTCTTGCCGACACCGGTGGGGCCGAGGAACATGAACGAGCCGGTCGGCCGGTTGGGGTCGGCGACCCCGGCCCGAGAGCGCCGCACGGCGTCAGAGACGGCCTGCACTGCCTTCTTCTGCCCGATGACGCGGTGGCCCAGCTCGTCTTCCATTCGCAGCAGCTTGGCCGTCTCGCCTTCGAGCATGCGTCCGGCGGGAATGCCGGTCCATGCCGACACCACCTCGGCGATGTCGTCGGGACCGACCTCTTCCTTGAGCATCACCTGCTCTCGGGCTTGCGCGTGCGGCACGGCAGCGTCGAGCTTCTTCTCCATCTCCGGTATGCGCCCGTAGCGCAGCTCGGCTGCCTTGGCCAGGTCACCATCGCGCTCAGCGCGCTCGGATTCCCCACGCAGGGCGTCCAACTGCTCTTTGAGCTCGCGGACGATCTCGATGGAGTTCTTCTCGTTCTGCCATCTGGTCGTGAGTTCTGCCAGCTCTTCTTTCTTGTCGGCCAGCTCGGCGCGCAGCTTTTCCAGCCGATCTTTGGAGGCGTCATCCTCTTCCTTGGACAGCGCCATTTCTTCGATCTCCAGCCGGCGCACCAGCCGCTCGACCTCGTCGATCTCGACGGGGCGCGAATCGATTTCCATCCGCAGCCGGCTGGCAGCCTCGTCAACGAGGTCGATGGCCTTGTCCGGCAGGAACCGCGCGGTGATGTAGCGGTCGGACAGCGTCGCGGCGGCCACCAGCGCGGAGTCGGTGATCCGGACGCCATGGTGCACCTCGTAGCGGTCCTTGAGTCCGCGCAGAATGCCGATGGTGTCCTCCGCCGAGGGCTCACCGACGTACACCTGCTGGAAGCGGCGTTCCAGTGCGGCGTCCTTCTCGATGTGCTTGCGGTACTCGTCGAGCGTGGTGGCACCGACCAACCGGAGCTCGCCGCGGGCCAGCATGGGCTTGATCATGTTGCCGGCGTCCATCGCACCTTCACCGGTCGCGCCGGCACCGACGATGGTGTGCAGCTCGTCGATGAAGGTGATGATCTGCCCGGCCGAGTTCTTGATGTCGTCGAGGACGGCCTTGAGCCGCTCCTCGAATTCACCCCGGTACTTCGAGCCGGCCACCATCGAGCCGAGGTCCAGCGCGACGATCGTCTTGTCACGCAGACTCTCTGGGACGTCGCCGGCCACGATGCGCTGGGCCAGACCCTCCACGATCGCGGTCTTGCCGACGCCGGGTTCACCGATGAGCACCGGGTTGTTCTTGGTGCGCCGCGACAGGACCTGAACCACGCGGCGAATCTCGTTGTCTCGCCCGATCACCGGGTCGAGCTTTCCTTCACGGGCCCGCGCGGTCAGGTCGGTCGAGTATTTCTCCAGCGCCTGGTACGTCGCTTCCGGTTCGGGGCTGGTCACCCGGGCGCTACCGCGTACCTTGACGAACGCCTCGCGCAGAGCCTGCGGCAAGGCTCCGTGCCCGGTCAATAGCTTGGCGACCTCGGAGTCGCCGGTGGCCAGCCCGACCAGCACGTGCTCGGTGGAGACGTACTCGTCGTCCATCTCGGTAGCCAGTTGCTGGGCGGTGGTGATGGCGGCCAGTGACTCGCGGGATAACTGCGGCTGCGTGCTGGCCCCACTGGCCTGCGGCAACCGGTCAACTAGGCGCTGCGCCTCGGTGCGGATGGTGGCGGGGTCGACGCCAACGGCCTCGAGCAGCGGCGCGGCTATGCCATCGGCCTGCGTCAACAGGGCCATCAGCAGATGCGCCGGCCGAATTTCGGGATTGCCGGCAGCCGAAGCCGCCTGCAGAGCCGACGTCAGGGCCGCCTGCGTCTTGGTGGTCGGGTTGAAAGAATCCACGACAGCTCCGTTCGGGGTAAGTATCTGAAAAAATGGTTCTCGGGTTGTGCAACGCCGTCAAGATTGAGTCCGTTCCGCTCAACTCTAGCTTTTTTGTCTGCCGGTAATCCAGGGCGGGTCCGACCTACCGGCCAGCGCCCGGCAAATAGCTCGGCAACCCCGGCGGGCATGGCGGCGCGGGGTCGGGTGGGCCCCGCATGACCATCTCTCATCGGCGACTAGCTGCGAGTTCCAGCGGCACCGCGGACCACCTTGGGCCGTGCACCGCGCGCCAGTAGCCCAATCGCGATCCCCGGTGCGTCCCGGCAAGCCTAGAATCGTGGTCCGTGGGCCTTGAGGACCGAGACGCGCTGCGGGTGCTGCGGGACGCCTTCGCACCGCAACCCGACTTAGACCACAAAACGCAATCCAGCGAACTCGTCCGCAGCTTCTACACCAACTGGTTTTCCCTGGACAGTTCGGTGCGCGACTTGTTCCCACCCGAAATGAGCGGCCAGCGCGCAGCTTTCACACGTGCGCTGCGCTGGGTGTACAGCGAGCTCGTCGCACAGCGCGCCGAGGAGCCGATTGCCTTCCTGGCACAGCTCGGCCGGGATCACCGCAAATACGGTGTGCAGCCAACCCAATACGAGACGTTGCGGCGCGCCCTGCAGACCACGTTGCGCAGTCATCTCGGCAGTTCCTGGACCGATTCGGTCGCGCGCGCCGCTGAGCAATCTCTCAATCTGATCGTCGGGGTGATGAGCGGCGCGGCCGATTCCGAGGACGGACCCGCGTGGTGGGACGCAACGGTAATCGAGCACATCCCGGCGTCGCGCGATCTGGCGGTGATCAGGCTGCAACTGGACCACCCAATGCCCTATCACCCCGGCCAATACGTCAATGTCCAAGTCCCGCAGTGTCCGCGTCGCTGGCGTTACCTCAGCCCCGCCATTCCGGCCGACCTCGAAGGGCGGATCGAATTCCATGTCCGCGTAGTACCCGGCGGGCTGGTCAGCACCGCGATGGTCAACGAAACTCGGACCGGCGACCGGTGGCGCTTGGCGAGCCCGCACGGCGGCTTGCACGTCGACCGCACCGGCGGTGACGTGCTCATGGTCGCCGGCAGCACCGGTCTGGCCCCGTTGCGGGCGCTGATTTTGGATATGGGCCGCTTTGTCGAGAATCCACGAGTGCACCTGTTTTTCGGCGCGCGCTACTTCTGCGAACTCTATGACCTGCGCACGCTTTGGCAGGTTGCGGCGCACAACCCGTGGCTTTCGGTTTCTCCAGTCGCCGAATACAAACTCGACCCGTCCTGGGCCACCGACTATCCCGATGTATCACCGCCGCGCGGCCTGCACGTGCGCCAGACCGGCCGGCTGGCCGAAGTGGTCACCAACTACGGCAACTGGGGCGATCGGCAAATCCTGATCTGCGGCGGGCCGGCCATGGTTCGCACCACCAAGGCCGCACTGATCGCCAAAGGCGCTCCGCGCGAACACATCCAGCATGATCCACTGCCCTAGCGGCAAGCCACGACTACCAGGAAAGGCCCCGCGCTCAGCCACCGCAGCGGGGCACGCACGCTAGTCTGGCCGGCGTGCATGCCGCAACTCTGCGCGACCCGTTGTCATCGGTGGAAGCACAGTTCGTGCCCGCGGCTGGAATGATCGGCACCTCGCTGACCGACGCCGGAGTGCAACTGCTCGGCCAACGGCGCGGCCTGGACGGCTACCTTGCCGCGGGCAAGACAATGGGAATACCGATTCTGTACCCCTGGGCAAATCGACTGGGCGAGAACACATATGACGCCGAAGGCAAGGAGGTAACACTGAACCCCGGCGCAAACGGGGTTCGGGTGGACCCCGCCGGCTTGCCGATCCATGGGGTCCTGGCCGCCTATCCCGGCTGGCGGGTCACGGCTCAATCGGGCAACGAGCTCACCGCAGAGCTGGACTTCGGGGCCGACCCGGTGCTGCTGGCCAGCTTTCCGTATCCGCACGTGCTGTCGTTGACGGCGCGGCTGGCCGAACGGGTGCTGACACTGCGCACCACGGTGACCCCAACCGGTGACACGGCCGTGCCGTTGTGCTTCGGCTTCCACCCGTATCTGCAGTTGCCGGGTGTGCCCCGCACCGAGTGGGTCATCGAGACACCCCCGCTGCGGCAGCTCTGCCTCGACCAGCGCGGACTGCCCACCGGCGAGTCGGACCACCGGCCGGCGAAGACAGCGCCCCTGGGCGAGGGCACCTTTGACGACGGCTATGACCAGGTGACCGAGGGAGCGGTGTTCACCGCGTCCGGTGGCGGGCGCCGCCTGGAGGTGCACTTCGAACAGGGGTATCCCGCGGCGCAGATCTTCGCGCCGATCGCCGAGGACGTGATCTGCTTCGAATCGATGGCCACCCCGACCGACGCGCTCCGGCGCGGCGGCTACCGTTGTGCGCCGATTGGCGAGTCGGCGATCGCGGTGTTCTCAATCCACGTCTAGCCAGAACAAGTCGCCTAGTCTGGTTTCGCCCCGCGGCGGCGGATATCGAGAGCGCGGCCGAAATTGAGCGCTGGGTGCAACAACCGATCACCGCGGCTCGCATATTTCGCCGTCCATCAATATCCGCCAACACAGGTTGTTTTCACAAAAGCCGCAATACCGGGTTAATGTTTCCGCTTCCTGCCGCACAGCCCATTTAGTGTCACTCCGGATATCTACGCGCATCACCGTTGGCCACTCGGATACGGCGCGGTTGCCGATATTGACCAAAGCCCACGGCGCCGAAATGAACAGGGCAGCCGCGCAGAATTCGGCCCCCTCGATTCGGGCTGGCCGCAGGGCTCCGGCGTTGTTGATTAGCAGGCTTGTGAGCTGGGGAATTGTGGATTGAGGAGGTCTAGGCGGCGGTTGGCGGTCAAAGCGGTGATCCGGCAGGCTTCGGCGATGTTGTCGGCGCCGTTGAGGCGGTGCAGATTGATCGCGGTGTTGCGTAGCGTTGCTAGGACCTGTGCGCCGTTTCCGGTATGTGCCCTTTGACGGTCTTCGTCGAAGGTGACGTCGCGTATCCAGTGCAGGCTGTTCTCGATTCCCCAGTGTTGACGCATCCAGGTCATGATCGCGGTAGGGCGGGCGTGCTCGAACGGCAGGCTGCAGATGGCATAGACCACCTCCACGCTGCGCTGGTCGGTGGCGGTGATCAAGCGTTCACGAGTGATCCGGATGATTTGTTTTGCGTAGGGGAAGCCGATTCCTCGTGCAGCGGTGATGATTTGCGGGGTGCGGGTCTCGACACGGCCGTGGCCGCGGGAGTCGTCGGTAGCGGCTGTGGGCACCTCGGCCCAGGGCAGCGCGGTGATACGCGCAAGTATTTTGGCTTGGTTGGGCTTGACGATCATCAGGTAGTGCGACTTCAAGGTGGCGCAGATCAACTTCGCGGTGACGACCTGGGTATGCATCGCATCCACGGTGACCAGCCACCGCAAGCTACCCGGCAGCAGCGTGAGCAGGGCGCGTACGCAGGGAATTTCATTGCTTTTCTCGGCGACAGCGAGTTGACCGAGCACCAATCGGGCACGGTGGGCGAACACCGACACGAGATGCGTGGCTGTCGCTTTGGCGCGTAAAGCACCACGCAGCATCTTGCCGTCCAACGCGATCGGCACCAATCCACTGGGGTCGCTGCTGGCCACGTGTGCAGTGAAGTAACTGCCTATCCTGGCGTTGAGGTCGGCGGGGTCTAGCCGAGACAAAACAGCGCGGAAGGTCTTCTCACTGGGCCGCCGGAACCGGACCCCTAATTGGGCCAACACATCATCGGGAGCGGTGGCCGCCCATGTGGCAAAACCAGCATAGCCGCGCATCCCCGCGGCAGTGGCCAGAACCGCGATCGCCAACAAAGCCATCAGCGAATACCTCCGACCGCGTGGGTCCCTCGGGTCTGGCACCGAGGCCAACACATCGAGAAACTCCGATCCGATGAGCTCGCTGCGCTCACCAGGACTCCAGCGGTCGAACACCTCTGGAACCGACGACACAGGCAATACTGAAACGGTAGGCACGGGCAACTCCAGACCAACGACGAACAGTAACCAACTCGATCGTTCTCCAGATAGCCCGTGCCTACACTCCGGCCCCAATAGCGCGGCACCAAAGATCATCAACCCAGCTCACAAGCCTGCTAATCAACAACGCCGGAGCCCTGGGGCTGGCCGCACCACACTCCCCAATCCGCCGCGCTCGGCGGGCGGCCCAATCTCCAACATTTCCGAGCCCTGACAATGCGCGTGACGGGACCGATGCAGGCGCCGTCGTCAGCGGCCAGATCACCTGGCCAGGCGATACCTGCGACCACCCGACACGAACCGTCACGCGGGGGTGCGCGGACCGCCCACGGTCGCGTGGCACAGCGCGCCCAACACCTACCGATTAGAGCATTGTTCTAGAACCAGCTTCGAGTACCGGCACCCTGGAGCCATGGGGCACTGCACCATTCGGCGCCGACACTGATGAATATTTTGGCTGATCCAGTCGCTTGAATGACGCGGCTACCTCCACCCGCACGACCGACCGGGAGCATCCCCATCGCCGACGCAATGGCGGTCCGTTCGCCGGCCTGGGGCGACTTGGCGCACAACGCGCCCTCGTTCGAGCCCGCGCGGTGCCGCTGGTTGCTGGGGCATGAACCTCACGCGCAACGATGGCGGGCCCGCGCGCGCCAGGCCCGTAGCCAACACCGAAAGCCGTTCACACTTGCGGTGCTCGAATTTGCCTCGTTCGACGACATTTTTGACAGTTTCATTTATACCTGGATGAATTTCGCTCGGCGATAGGTGCGCACAACGCGCATGTCAACGTCGCGTGTTTGCCCCAAACCCTGGAGCATGCCGACGGCACTCCGAGTCGAATCCGGCGGGATTAAGAAACCCAGATTTTTTTGAGCAAATCAGTGGCTTTTTCGCCGTGCGCAACTGAATAATCTTGCTGCTGTCGGCACCGGACTCAGGGAGGTCGTGCGGATGCCGTAGCGCCACTGCACGTACCGGTCAAACGGTTCGAGTTAAGGATCTGAGTTAGGGACGGGTGATGAATTTCGCGGTGCTGCCGCCGGAGATCAACTCGGCGCGCTTGACCATCGGCGCCGGGCTGGGACCGATGCTGGAGGCGGCCAATGCCTGGCAGGGTCTGGCTGGTGAGCTGGGCTCGGCCGCCTCGGCGTTCTCGTCGGTAACCACCGATCTGGTGAGCGGCGGCTGGCAGGGTGCGGCGTCGGCAGCGATGGCGAGTGCGGCGGCGCCGTACCTGAAGTGGCTGACGACCGCGGCAGCTCAGGCCGGGCAAGCCGCGACGCAAGTCCGATTGGCTGCGGCCGCATTCGAGGCGGCGCTGGCCGCGACGGTGCACCCAGCCGCGATCTCCGCCAACCGCTCCCAATTCGTATCCCTGGTGGTCTCTAACCTATTGGGGCAGAATGCCCCCGCGATCGCCGCCGCTGAGGCCGCCTATGAGCAGATGTGGGCCCAAGACGTTGCCGCGATGTTTGGCTACCGTTCCGGAGCGGAATCGATCGCCGCGGCGTTGACACCATTCCCGCTGCAGGCCGCCGGGTCGGTCGTCACCGCCAACCTGGGCTTTGCAAACGTCGGCTTCCGCAACTTCGGTAATGGAAATGTCGGCGACTACAACCTCGGCTCGGGAAACCTCGGCTCGGAAAATGTCGGCAGCTCCAACATCGGCAGCGGCAAAATTGGTTTCGGAAACTCGGGGCCCGCACTGACAGCGGCCCTCAACAACATCGGCTTCGGCAACACCGGCGACAACAACCGCGGCATCGGACTCACCGGCACCGGCCGATTCGGGTTCGGCGGCCTGAACTCGGGCAGCGGCAACATCGGGTTGTTCAACTCGGGCACCGGCAATTTCGGTATTGGGAACTCGGGAACCGGCAACTGGGGAATCGGGAACTCCGGCAACAGCTACAACACCGGCATCGGCAACTCGGGTGACGCCAACACCGGCTTCTTCAATGCCGGCGTCGCCAACACCGGCATCGGCAACGTGGGCAACTACAACACCGGTGGCTTCAACCCTGGCGATGCCAACACCGGCGGTTTCAACACGGGTAGCTACAACACGGGTTACCTGAATCGCGGCGACTACAACACCGGCGTTGCGAACTTCGGCAATGTCAACACCGGCGCCCTGAACACCGGCGACTACAACAACGGCTTCCTCTGGCGCGGCGACAACCAGGGTCTGATCTTCGGAGAGCCCGGTTTTGGGAACTCGACCACCGTCCCCTCCTCGGGTTTCTTCAACAGTGGCGAAGGTAGCGCCTCAGGGTTCTTCAACTCCGGCGCCAACAACTCTGGCTTCTTCAACGATTCCTCGGGGCCCGTCGGCAACTCGGGTTTCGCCAACACCGGCGTGCTGCAGTCAGGTCTGGTGAACTCGGGCAACACCATATCCGGTTTGCTCAACTCGAGCCTGGTGCCCATAACGACGCCGGCCTACATCTCCGGTGTCTTGAACACCGGTAGCAGCCTAGCCGGATTCCTGCTTGGCCCAACACTGTTCAACATCGGCTTCGCCAACGACGGCGTCGGAAACATATTGGCCCATGCCAACGTTGGCAACTACAACATCGGCGGAAACGGCAACGTCGGCGACTACAACATCTTCGGCAGCGACAATGCCGGCAGTTACAACATCTTCGGCAGCGGCAACATCGGCAGCCTCAACCTCGGCTCGGCCAATATCGGCAGTTACAACATCGGTTCGGCAAGCCTCGGTAGCTACAACGTCGGATTCGGAAACCTCGGTGACTACAACACCGGCTTCGGCAACGCCGGCAGCTACAACCAAGGTCTGGCCAACACCGGCAGCAACAACACCGGGTTCGCCAACACCGGCAACGGGAACATCGGCATCGGACTGACCGGTGACGGCCAGATCGGAATCGGCGCACTGAACTCCGGCATCGGCAACGCGGGCTTGTTCAACTCGGGAACCGACAACGTCGGCCTGTTCAACTCGGGCAGCGGAAACATCGGGATCGGAAATTCGGGCAGCGGGAACACGGGCCTGCTCAATGCGGGCGTTGCGAACTGGGGCCTGGAGAATCCCGGCACCGCGAACACCGGTATCGGTAACGCCGGCCAGTACAACACGGGCCTGCACAACGTCGGAGCGGCCAACACCGGCTTCTACAACAACGGCAGCTACAACACCGGTGGCTTCAACGTGGGCAGCACCAACACCGGCAGCTTCGATGCGGGTAGTGCGAACACGGGCAACTTCAACCCCGGTGACACCAACACGGGCTCCTACAACCCCGGGAACGTCAACACCGGCTTCTTCGACACCGGGAACTACAACAACGGCTTCTTCGTGACCAGCGACAACCAAGGTCAGATCGCGATCAACCTATCGGTCACCACTCCGCACATTCCCATCGATGTGCAGTCGATCGTGCCGGTGAATCAGGTATACACGCTGGGCGGCGACACGATACAAGTCAGCGAGGCTGGATCGGTCTTCCCCAGGACCTACTATCTGGGCGGCCTGTTCTTCCTGGGACCGATCAACCTCGGCGCCTCCACCCTGACGATTCCCACCGTGACAATCGCCCTCGGTGGACCGAGCACGAACATACCGATCAGTATCGTCGGCGCCGTCGAAAGCCGCGCGATCACCTTCCTGGACATCCCGGCAGCGCCCGGCTTCGGAAACACCACCGCCGGCCCGTCGTCAGGCTTTTTCAACGCCGGCACCGGAGGCGACTCCGGCTTCGCCAACTTTGGCGCCGCCAGTTCGGGCCTGTGGAACAGCGGGGTGGCGGCGGCCGGAAACTCGGGCGTGCAAAACTTCGGCTCGCTGGCATCAGGCTGGGCGAACCTGGGCAACACGCTGTCGGGCTTCTACAACACCAGTACGGCGAACCTCGCTGCACCAGCCAATCTTTCGGGTCTATTCAACGTCGGCACCGACCTGGCGGGTGTGCTTCGCGACGCCAACGGAACAATCTTGAATCTGGGCCTTGCCGACCTGGGCCACCTCAACGTGGGCAGCGGAAACGTCGGCGACTTCAATGTGGGCAGCGCAAACATCGGTAGCGCGAACTTCGGATTCGGCAACGTCGGCTCCGACAACCTCGGCAGCGGGAACATCGGCAGCGGCAACATCGGGTTCGGAAACGCCGGAGCGCGGCTGACGGACGCGTTCAACAACATCGGCTTCGGCAACACCAGCGACAACAACATCGGCTTCGGCAACACCGGCAACACCGGCAACAACAACATCGGCATCGGCCTTACCGGTGCTGGCCAGCGGGGCGTGAATTTCGCCGGCGGGTTGAACTCGGGTAGCGGCAACATCGGGTTGTTCAACTCGGGCACCAACAACGTCGGTATCGGAAACTCCGGAACCGGAAACTGGGGCATCGGCAACAGCGGCAGCCTCAACACCGGATTCGGCAATGCCGGCAGCACCAATACGGGCCTGTTCAACACCGGGATGGTCAACACCGGTATCGCCGATGTGGGTGACTACAACACCGGCTGGCTCAACACGGGTGACGTCAACACCGGCGCCGCCAACCGCGGCGACTACAACACGGGCTGGTACAACACGGGCAACTACAGCACCGGCTTTGCCAACGCTAGCAACATCGATACCGGCCTGCTGATCAGTGGTGACATGGGCAACGGCTTCGCCTGGCGCGGCGACCAGCAGGGCCAGGTGAGCGCCAGCTATGTCATCCATGTTCCGGAGATTCCAGCGCATGTCAACGCCAGCGCCCCCATCAACATCCCGCTCACCGCCAACTTCACCAACACGCTGTACAGCGGAATAACGATGGAGGACATCAACTTCGGTTTTACCGTCGCGATTGGGCCGCTACCTGTCTTGACCGGAACGATCGACTCCGTCACCCTTGCCCCGATCACGGCCACCGGTCCGGCGATTTCGTTCAACATCGGCGACCCCAAGGGGACGACGGTGGTGTCGATCCCCGCCACGGCCAGTCTCGGCCCCGTCGACTGGACCATATTCGACATCCCGGCGGTCACCGGCTTGTTCAACTCCACCAGCAGCCCGTCATCGGGTTTCTTCAACGGCGGCACCGGAACGGTATCGGGGATCGCGAATTTCGGCGGCGACATCTCCGGCTTCCAGAACTTCGGGACCTCGGCAGTATCGGGCTTCAAGAACGTCGGCTCGCTGCAATCGGGTCTGCTGAACATCGGCGACACGGTCTCCGGCCTGTTCAATACCGGCATCGGGACACCCGCCAATGTCTCGGGCGTGTCGAACATCGGCACCACCCTCGCGGGCATCCTCGTCGACCAGGCGTCTGGAATGTCAACCTTCAGTTTGGGACTGGCCGACATCGGCCAGGCCAACGTGGGCTTCGGCAACACCGGCGACTTCAATCTCGGCTTCGCCAACCTTGGCGACGAGAACCTGGGCCTTGGCAACAGTGGATTCAACAATCTCGGCTTGGCCAACCTCGGCAACTTCAACGTCGGCTCGGCGAACCTGGGTGGCTACAACATCGGCTCGTCCAACCTCGGCGACTACAACGTCGGATTCGGCAACGCGGGCGGCTTCAATCAGGGCCTTGCCAACAGCGGCAACAACAACATCGGTATCGGGCTCACCGGCGACAACCAGCAGGGCTTCAATTTTGGTGGCGGCCTGAACTCCGGCACCGGCAACACCGGACTGTTCAACTCCGGCAACGCAAACTGGGGCATCGGCAACACCGGCGTCACCAATACGGGCGTCTTCAACTCGGGTCAGATCAACACCGGATTGTGGAATGCGGGCAACGTCAACACCGGAATCGGCAACCCGGGCAACTACAACACCGGAAGCTTCAACACCGGAAGCTTCAACACGGCCGGTCTCAACCCGGGCGACTACAACACCGGCTACCTCAACAGCGGCAACTACAACACTGGTTTTGCCAACTCCGGCGACGTCAACACCGGCGCATTCATCTCGGGCAACTACAGCAACGGCTTGTTGTGGCGGGGCGACTATCAGGGCCTGTGGGGCATCGATTACGCGATCACCATTCCCGACACCGCCATCCCACTGAACCTGGATGTGCCGGTCTACCTCGACATCCCCATCACCGGCACACTCGGGGTCTTCACCGTCGACGGATTCACCATCCCGGCGTCCACCGTCGAATTGGACATCGTCGGCATCGGGTTCAAGGCCGTCCATGTCAGCGCGATCAAGTTCCCCAACCTCGAGCTGGGCCTACCCGCAATTGACATCAACATCGGTACCGGACCGGAACCGTTGATCCACATCGTCGGCACCGGCGGCCTGCTGCCGATCAAGATCCCGATCATCGACATTGCGGCCGCCCCCGGTTTCGGTAACTCCACGACAACTGCGTCCTCGGGCTTCTTCAACACCGGCAGCGGCACCGCCTCCGGGTTCGGTAACACAGGCGGCAACAATTCCGGGTTCTTCAACCTCGCTTCGGGCAGCTCCGGAATATCGGGCTACCAGAACCTCGGCGATCTGGTGTCGGGCATGTCCAACCTGGGCAACAGCGTCTCGGGCTTTTTCAACACGAGCTCCCTGGGCGTATCGATACCGGCCGACATCTCCGGCGCCGCCAACATCGGCACCAACATCGCAGGGTTCTTCAATGACAACCCAATCGGCAACCTGGGCATCGCCAACCTCGGCAACGGAAACATCGGCGACGGAAACATCGGCAGCAACAACGCCGGTTTCGGCAATGTCGGTGCCAACAACTTCGGCAGCGGCAATATCGGGAGCTTCAACTTCCTCTCCGGTAACCACGGGACATACAACTTCGGGCTGGGAAACCTGGGCGACTACAACGTCGGCCTGGCAAACCTGGGCGACTACAACGTCGGCTTCGGGAACGCGGGCAGTCTCAACCAGGGCTTTGCCAACACCGGCGACCACAACATCGGCATCGGCAACACTGGCAACAACAACATCGGCATCGGGCTCACCGGCGACAACCAGGTAGGTATCAACCTCGCCGGCGGGCTGAACTCCGGCACCGGAAATGCCGGCCTGTTCAACTCGGGCACCGGCAACACCGGCATCTTCAACTCCGGCACCGCAAACTGGGGCATCGGCAACTCCGGGACCGCCAATTCCGGCATCGCCAACTCGGGCAGCACGAACTGGGGCCTGTGGAACCCGGGCACCGGCAACACCGGCATCGCAAACGCAGGCGACTACAACACGGGTCTGTACAACGCCGACCACACCAACACCGGCCTGGCCAACCCCACCGACTACAACACCGGCTTTTTCAACACCGGCGACTACAACACCGGCCTGGCGAACGCAGGCAACTACAACACCGGTTTCTTCAACACCGGCGACTACAACACCGGCCTGGCGAACACGGGCGACGTCAACACCGGCGCATTCATCTCCGGCAACTACAGCAACGGCATGTTCTGGCGCGGGGACTACCAAGGGCTAGTGGGCGCCCACTACGAGATCTTCATTCCCGAATTCCCGGTGCTCAACTTCGATTTGAACATCCCGGTCGACATCCCGATCTACCTCGATCTCGGCAGCCTGGCCCTCAACGGCTTCACGATTCCCACCATCACGATCGACGCCCTGTCGATCACCGATTTCAAAATCGGGCCGATCACCATCCCGACCATCAAGGGCATTCTGCCGGTCATCGATATCAAC
This sequence comes from Mycobacterium pseudoshottsii JCM 15466, assembly GCF_003584745.1. NCBI lineage: Bacteria > Bacillati > Actinomycetota > Actinomycetes > Mycobacteriales > Mycobacteriaceae > Mycobacterium > Mycobacterium pseudoshottsii. The sequence goes on along the minus strand of NZ_AP018410.1, from coordinate 820,361 downwards.
ATCGGCAACCCCGACGGTTCCAGCTCGATCCCCATCGCGATTCGCAGCGGCTTAGGACCCATCAGCATCGTCTTGCTCGACATCCCCGCGGCGCCCGGGTTCGGAAACTCGACCTCGGCCCCGTCGTCGGGCTTCTTCAACTCCGGCACCGGAACCGCCTCGGGCTTCGGAAACGTCGGCGCAAACAATTCGGGCTTCTGGAACACCGGCTTCGGCGACATCGGCAGTTCCGGCTTGCAGAACTACGGCCAACAACTCTCCGGCTGGGCGAACCTGGGCAACACCGTCTCGGGCTGGTACAACAGCAGCACGGCGGATCTTCCGACCGCGGCCAACCTCTCGGGCCTCTTCAACATCGGCACGGAGCTATCGGGGGTGCTGCGCGACTCGGCCGGCACGATCTTCAACGCGGGCCTGGGCGATTTGGGCCAGCTGAACCTGGGCAGCGGAAACGTCGGCGACTTCAACGTGGGCAGCGCAAACATCGGCAGCTTCAATGTCGGATTCGGAAACGTCGGCGCCGACAACCTCGGCAGCGGGAACATCGGCAGCGGCAATATCGGGTTCGGAAACGCCGGAGCGGGCTTGACGGAGGCGTTCAACAACATCGGCTTCGGCAACGTCGGCGACACCAACATCGGGTTCGGCAACACCGGCAATGGCAACCTCGGCTTCGGCAACACCGGCAACGGCAACATCGGCATCGGGCTCAGCGGCGACGGCCAGATCGGGTTCGGCCCGCTCAATGACGGCGTCGGCAACGCGGGCCTGTTCAACCTGGGCGACTTCAACACGGGACTGGCCAACGCCGGCAACGACAACCAGGGCTGGTCGAACACCGGAAGCAACAACATCGGGCTGTTCAACACCGGGGACAACAACGTCGGCATCGGGCTCACCGGCGACGGCCGAGTCGGGTTCGGGTCGCTGAGTTCGGGTGCCGGCAACACCGGCTTCTTCAACTCCGGGACCTCGAATGCCGGCATGTTCAACTCCGGCACCGGCAACGTCGGCTTCTTCAACTCCGGCACCGGCAACGTCGGCATCGGGAACATGGGTACCGGCGGCATCGGCATCGGTCTGCAGGGTGACAACCTGGTGGGCATCGGCGGCCTGAACTCGGGCAGCTTCAACGTCGGCCTCTTCAACTCCGGCACCGGCAATGTCGGCATCGGCAACTCCGGCACCAGCAACTGGGGCATCGGAAACTCCGGCAGCCACAACAGCGGCATCGGCAACACGGGCAGCTACAACACCGGCTTGTTCAACTCCGGTTCCTTCAACACCGGCATCGCCAACCCCGGCAATTTCAACACCGGCTTGTTCAACATCGGCGTCTTCAACACCGGCATCGCCAACCCCGGCGACTACAACACCGGCTTCTACAACACCGGTGACTACAACACCGGCCTGGCAAACATCGGCAACTTCGACACCGGCGCCTTCATCACCGGCAACATGGCCAACGGCGTCTTCTGGCGGGCCGACAGCATGGGGCAGCTGTCCGCCCACTACGCCATCACGGTCAACAGGATTCCGGCATTCATGACCATCGATGCCCCGGTCAACATCCCTATCACCGGCACCATCACCGACATCTCGATCCCGGCCGTGACCTTCCCGAAAGTGCCCGCCACGGGCAAGGTCGACCTCGCCATCATCAGTGGCACGGTCATCGCACCGATCGGCCCCATCACCATCCACGGTGGCGACGCGTCGGCCCCGTTGAACACACCCATCGTCATCGACTTCGGCACCCAACCGGCGTTGCAGCTCAATCTCGGTAATCCCGATGGTTCCACCGTCGTTCACGTCGGTGGCTACTTCAACTTCTGCCCCGGCCAGATTCCGCTCATCGACATCAAACCGGCCGCCGGCTTCTTCAACGCGACCACCGGCCCGTCGTCGGGCTTCTTCAACCTGGGCGACGGAAGCGCGTCCGACTTCGCCAACGTGGGTGCCAACAACTCGGGCATCTGGAACGTCGCCACCGCCGCCCTGGGCAACTCCGGCTTCCAAAACATCGGGTCGCAGCAATCCGGCCTGGCCAACCTCGGCAACGCCATCTCCGGTTTCCTCAACACCGGTGGCGCAACGCCGGCCAACCTCTCCGGATTCCAAAACATCGGCACCGACCTGGCCGGCTGGTACCGCAATGGGCCGGACGCAACGACCTTCAGCTTCGGCATCGCAAACCCCGGATTCTGGAACGTGGGCAGCGCCAACATCGGCAGCTACAACCTCGGAAACGCCAACATCGGCGATTCCAACTTCGGCTTCGGCAACCTCGGCAGCGCCAACCTCGGCAGCGCCAATCTCGGCGGCTTCAACCTCGGCAGCGCCAACATCGGCAGCTACAACTTCGGCTTCGCCAACACCGGCCCGGCGCTGTCGGACGCCATCGGCAACATCGGGTTCGGCAACACCGGAAGCTACAACATCGGGTTCGGCAACCCCGGCAACGGCAACCTCGGCTTCGCTAACACCGGCGACGGAAACATCGGGATCGGACTCGCCGGTGACACTATGACCGGATTCGGGGGCTGGAACTCGGGCAGCGGCAACATCGGCTTGTTCAACTCCGGCACCAACAACATCGGCTTCGGAAATTCCGGCACCGGCAACTGGGGGCATCGGCAACTCCGGCAGCTACAACACCGGCATCGGCAACACCGGCACAACTAACACCGGGTTCTTCAACTCCGGCATGGTCAACACCGGCATCGGCAACGCGGGCAACTACAACACCGGCTGCTACAACAGCGGCGACTTCAACACCGGCAGTTTCAACCCGGGCGACTACAACACCGGCGGCTTCAATCCGGGCAACTACAACACCGGCTACTTCAACGAGGGCAATTCCAACACCGGCCTGGCCAACTCCGGCAACGTCAACACCGGCGCGTTCATCTCGGGCAATTACAGCAACGGGTTGCTGTGGCGCGGCGATTACCAGGGCCTGCTCGGCTTCACCTACGAGTCCACCGTTCCAGCGATCCCGTGGAATATCGGGGTGCACTCCCAGGGCTCCGGCGTTGTTGATTAGCAGGCTTGTGAGCTGGGGGATTGTGGATTGAGGAGGTCTAGGCGGCGGTTGGCGGTCAAAGCGGTGATCCGGCAGGCTTCGGCGATGTTGTCGGCGCCGTTGAGGCGGTGCAGATTGATCGCGGTGTTGCGTAGCGTTGCTAGGACCTGTGCGCCGTTTCCGGTATGTGCCCTTTGACGGTCTTCGTCGAAGGTGACGTCGCGTATCCAGTGCAGGCTGTTCTCGATTCCCCAGTGTTGACGCATCCAGGTCATGATCGCGGTAGGGCGGGCGTGCTCGAACGGCAGGCTGCAGATGGCATAAACCACCTCCACGCTGCGCTGGTCGGTGGCGGTGATCAAGCGTTCACGAGTGATCCGGATGATTTGTTTTGCGTAGGGGAAGCCGATTCCTCGTGCAGCGGTGATGATTTGCAGGGTGCGGGTCTCGACACGGCCGTGGCCGCGGGAGTCGTCGGTAGCGGCTGCGGGCACCTCGGCCCAGGGCAGCGCGGTGATACGCGCAAATATTTTGGCTTGGTTGGACTTGACGATCATCAGGTAGTGCGACTTCAAGGTGGCGCAGATCAACTTCGCGGTGACGACCTGGGTATGCATCGCATCCACGGTGACCAGCCACCGCAAGCTACCCGGCAGCAGCGTGAGCAGGGCACGTACGCAGGGAATTTCATTGCTTTTCTCGGCGACAGCGAGTTGACCGAGCACCAATCGGGCACGGTGGGCGAACACCGACACGAGATGCGTGGCTGTCGCTTTGGCGCGTAAAGCACCACGCAGCATCTTGCCGTCCAACGCGATCGGCACCAATCCACTGGGGTCGCTGCTGGCCACGTGTGCAGTGAAGTAACTGCCCATCCTGGCGTTGAGGTCGGCGGGGTCTAGCCGAGACAAAACAGCGCGGAAGGTCTTCTCACTGGGCCGCCGGAACCGGACCCCTAATTGGGCCAACACATCATCGGGAGCGGTGGCCGCCCATGTGGCAAAACCAGCATAGCCGCGCATCCCCGCGGCAGTGGCCAGAACCGCGATCGCCAACAAAGCCATCAGCGAATACCTCCGACCGCGTGGGTCCCTCGGGTCTGGCACCGAGGCCAACACATCGAGAAACTCCGATCCGATGAGCTCGCTGCGCTCACCAGGACTCCAGCGGTCGAACACCTCTGGAACCGACGACACAGGCAATACTGAAACGGTAGGCACGGGCAACTCCAGACCAACGACGAACAGTAACCAACTCGATCGTTCTCCAGATAGCCCGTGCCTACACTCCGGCCCCAATAGCGCGGCACCAAAGATCATCAACCCAGCTCACAAGCCTGCTAATCAACAACGCCGGAGCCCTGGGTGCACTCCGACATCGACATACCGATTACCGGCGCGATCAACACCATCACCCAGGACATGTTCACCATCGCCGAATTCGAGATACCAATCAGTCTGGAGACCACGATCTGCCTGATCTATGTTCCGTTCGTCGGCTGTGTGCTGCACGTATCGGTCACCGTTCCGATTACCACCGAACACGTCGGGCCGTTCGTCATCGATCCCAGTGTGATCAACCCGCAAAGCCCGATAAACACGGCCATCACGGACACCATCGACTTCTCCGACGCGGGCACCGTCGGCCCCGCCACCTTCGGCTTCAACTGGCAGCAGAGCCCTGGATTCTTCAACTCGTCGGACACGCCGTCGTCGGGCTTCTTCAATTCCGGAGCCGGAGGCGCGTCGGGCTTGCTCAACGACGCCCAAGGGGCCGTCTCGGGGATCGGAAACGCCTTCTTGGAGAGTTCGGGATTCTTCAACGCGGGCGGCCCGGGACTGTCCGGCCTCCAAAACGTCGGCACGCTCGAATCAGGCTGGGCGAACTTCGGCAACTCGCTGTCGGGCATCTACAACACCAGCATTCTGAACCTGATGGCCCAGGCCTTTGTCTCCGGCTTGGGCAACACCGGCCATGAGCTTTCCGGCTTCCTGAACGACGCGATGGCGTAACGGCACCCGGACCCGCGATCGGGGACGTCGCTCAATCCACCTGCGGCACCGCCTGATCGGCCGCGCCTGCCGCAAGTTGGCCCAGCGGACAATTCGAGGTGCGGCAGCGGACAAAGCCGCATCGAATATCCCGCCGATTCCTGCCGAACCAATCCAAATCCAAAACGGACAAGACAAATCGGGCTAGCCTGGCCAGCAGAGAGTAGCCATTGGAAATTGTGAATAGGTTTCACATTTTGCTATGCGAATGGTTTTCGCATTTGCCGTGTGCGCGGGGAGTGTTATGAGACAGCTCGCCATCCGCCTAGTAGCGGCGAGTAGGCGTTTCCGATGAGTTTTGTGCTGTTGCCGCCGGAGATCAATTCGGCCCGGATGCACCTCGGTGCTGGGCCGGGGCCCATGCTGGCGGCAGCGACGGCCTGGGATGGGCTGGCGGCCGAGTTGTTCGCCGCGGCAAGTGCGTTCGGGGCGGTGACCTCCGGCCTGGCGGGCGGGTCTTGGCAAGGTCCGGCGTCGACCGCGATGGCCAGCGCCGCACAGCCCTATCTGGTGTGGCTGACCACGGCAAGCGCCCAGGCCGAGCAGGCCGCCAGTCAGGTCCGGGCGGCGTTGGCTTCTTTCGAAGCGGCGCTGGTGGCCACGGTCAGTCCGCCGGCTATCGACGCAAACCGCACCGTCCTGACCGCACTGGTGAATGCGAACGTGCTGGACCTGGCCGCGCCGGCGATCGCGGCCGTCGAAGCACAGTACGAGCAAATGTGGGCCCAGGACGTCGCCGCCATGCTCGGTTACCACGCCGGCGCCTCGGCGGCCGCCCCAGCATTGACGCCCTTTGCCGTGAGCGGATTGGTGCGCCAGCTTGGCAACGCCGCCGCCGCGAGCCTGGCCAGCGCGGCCCCGGCCAGCGCGGCGGTGGCCGCCGCCGCCGAGGCCGCGGTCGCCGACCCGGTGAGCGCGCTGGGCCTGCCCAGCTTGGGCCTGGCCGCCGCGACCCCGTTGAACCTGGGGGCGGCCAACGTCGGCACATCCAATCTGGGCTTCGGGAACATCGGTAGCGGGAACATCGGAAACGGCAATAACGGTGATGGCAACCTCGGTGGCGGCAACCTCGGCAGCTATAACCTCGGTTGGGGCAACCTAGGCGGCGCCAACCAGGGCTTTGGCAACGCGGGCAGCAACAACCAGGGCTTCGCCAACACCGGCAGCTTCAACGTCGGCTTCGGCAACACCGGCAGCAACAACATCGGCATCGGGCTCAGCGGTGACGGCAAGATCGGGTTCGGCTCCTTGAATTCCGGGAGCGGCAACATCGGGCTGTTCAACTCGGGCACCAACAACATCGGCTTCTTCAACTCGGGCACCGGCAATTTCGGTGTGTTGAACTCGGGCAGCTACAACACGGGCTTCGGCAACTCGGGTGAGGCCAGTACCGGGGTGTTCAACCCGGGCAACGCCAACACCGGCTGGGCGAACACCGGCAACCACAACACGGGCAGCTTCAACGCCGGAAACACCAACACCGGCGGCTTCAACCCGGGCAACCTCAACACCGGCTGGGCCAATACCGGCGATGTCGATACCGGCGCATTCATCTCGGGCAGCTATAGCAACGGCCTGTTCTGGCAGGACGATTACCGGCTGCTCGGCATCGATCTCAAGATCAACTTCGGCGGAACCAGCGGCGACTACGCCGTCAGCATCCCCCTGGACAACACGTTCAGCGCCACCGTGCCCACCATCACCACCCCGGGCACCACCATTCCCAAGCAGACCTTCCTCAACGGGGGATACATCGGCCCCATCACCATCCCATCGATCACGATCGTCGGTCCCCCGATCAATGCCACCGTGGGCCCCGCAACGCTGGATCTGTCCCTTTCCTATGACGTCAGCCCCATCCAGCTGCAACTTCTCTACATCCCGCCGACCACGGGGCTTGGGAACACGAGCTCGAGCCCGTCGTCGGGATTCTTCAACCAGGGCGACGGCGGCTCGTCGGGCTTGTTCAACACCACCTCCGGCCCGTTCGGCGTCTCCGGGCTGCTCAATTACGGCGATCTGGAATCGGGCGCGCTGAACTTCGGCAACACGATCTCGGGCATTCACAACACCAGTGGGCTCGAACTCGCGACCCTGGAGCCGGCCCGGATATCGGGAGTCGGCAACATCGGCAGCGATCTGGCCGGTGTGTTTCGGGACGGCCCGGACGCGACCACCTTCAACGTGGGCGTCGGCAACGACGGCGGGCTGAACTTCGGTAGCGCAAACATCGGCGACTACAACTTCGGCAACGCGAACATCGGCAACCTCAACCTCGGCAGCGCAAACATCGGGTTCGGCAACATCGGCGGCGGCAACGTCGGCGACTACAACCTCGGCAGCGGAAACCTCGGCAGCGCCAACATCGGATTCGGCAACGCCGGTCCCGGGTTGACGGCCGCCTTCAACAACATCGGCTTCGGCAACACCGGCGACAACAACATCGGCTTCGGCAACACCGGCAACGGCCAACACCGGCGGCGCCAACCAGGGCGACTACAACACCGGCTGGTTGAACCTGGGCGATTACAACACCGGACTGGCAAACGTCGGCAACGTCAACACCGGCGCCCTGATCAGCGGCAACTACGACAACGGCATCTTGTGGAGATCCGACTACCGGGCGCAAGGCGGCTTCAGCTACGCGATTGGCCTGGTGCCCATCACCACCAGCCTCAACCTCAGCGTCCCGATAGACATCCCCATCAGCGCCACCGTCGGCAACACCGTGATCGAGGGCTTCACCATTCCGGAGATCCCGATCGGCGCGTACGGAGTGGTCAGCGGCAACATCGGGCCGGAAACCTTCCCGACCATCACGATTGTCGGTCCAACGATAGACATCGGCGTGGGCGGGACACAGTCCGTGTTCACGCCCAGCTTTGTTGTCGACACGGGGCTGGTCCAGGCGATCGTCCTCGACCTGCCTTCTGGCCCGGGAGTCGGCAATTCGACCAGCGTCGAGTCGTCGGGTTTCTTCAACTCGGGTGACGGTAGCGCGTCGGGCTTCGGGAACGGGGGCGGCAGCAACTCCGGCTTCCTGAACTTTGCCACCGACAGTCTCGGAAACTCCGGTTTCAAGAACTACGGCACGCTGGAGTCCGGCATCGCAAACCTGGGCAACAACGTTTCCGGTGTGTTCAACACGAGCGCGCTGGACCTGCTGACGGCGGCCAATGTGTCGGGTGTTTCAAACTTCGGCAGCAACCTTTCGGGCTTCTTCCTCGCCGGTGACTCTGCCGATCGAATCTTCAACGTGGGTGTGGCCAATGACGGCAGTTTCAACATCGGCAGCGCCAACCTCGGCGACTACAACTTCGGTCTCGGCAACGTCGGTAACACCAACTTCGGCCCCGGGAACCTCGGCAGCACCAACATCGGCGGGGCAAACATCGGCGACACCAACTTCGGCTTCGGCAACATCGGTAACAACAACTTCGGCTTCGGCAACTCCGGCGCCTCGTTGACCAACGGCAACCACAACATCGGCTTCGGCAACACCGGTGACGGCAACATCGGCTTCGGCAACACCGGCGATGGCAACATCGGAATCGGGCTCAGCGGCGACGGTTTGCGCGGGTTCGGCGCCCTGAACACCGGCAGCGGCAACATCGGCCTGTTCAACTCCGGCACCAACAACATCGGCCTGTTCAACTCGGGCAGCGACAACATCGGCATCGGGAACTCGGGCATCGGCAACGCCGGGCTGTTCAACTCGGGCAACTACGACACCGGCGTGTTCAACGCGGGCATCGTCAACACGGGCATCGGCAACGCCGGAGACTTCAACACCGGAACCTTCAACGCCGGCGACGCCAACACCGGCAACGCGAATTCGGGCAGCTACAACACCGGCGGCTTCAACTCGGGTAACTACGACACCGGTTGGGCCAACACGGGCGATGTCGACACCGGCATCTTCATCTCCGGCAACTACAGCAACGGCATCCTGGCAAGGGGCGACTACCAGGGCTTGGTCGGCGTCCCACTGTTCGACATCGCCGCCGCGCCGGGCTTCGGAAACACGACCACCAGCTACTCTTCGGGCTTCTTCAACAACGGTGCTGGCAGCGGATCGGGCTTCTTCAACTCCGGCACCGACGTATCGGGCTACGGAAACCTGGGCGCGGTGCAATCCGGCCTGGCCAACTACGGCAACAGCGTCTCGGGCCTGTTCAACACCAGCAGCCTGGACACCGCGACGGCGGCCTACGTCTCCGGCGTCGGAAATGCCGGCGCCAACCTTGCCGGGTTGTTCCGGGACTCCGCGGGCGGCACCACCCTCAACGTGGGCTTCGCCAACCTGGGCGTCCTGAACCTCGGTGCCGCCAACGTCGGCGACTACCACGTGGGCACCGCAAACGTCGGCGGCATCAACTTCGGTGGCGCAAACATCGGCGACCTCAACTTCGGCGCCGGAAACCTCGGCAGCACCAACTTCGGCTTCGGGAACCTGGGCAGCAATAACTTCGGCTTCGGCAACTCCGGCGTCTCGCTGGCCAACGGCAACCACAACATCGGCTTCGGCAACACCGGCAGCAACAACTTCGGCTTCGGCAACACCGGCGACGGCAACATCGGCTTCGGCAACACCGGTGACGGCAACATCGGAATCGGGTTAAACGGCGACGGCTTGCGCGGTTTCGAAGCCCTCAACAGCGGCACCGACAATGTCGGCTTGTTCAACTCCGGCACCGGCAACGTCGGCATCGGCAACTCGGGCACCGGAAACTGGGGCATCGGAAATTCGGGCAACTACAACACCGGCGTCGGGAACACCGGCGCCGCGAACACGGGCATGTTCAACTCCGGCATCGCCAATACCGGCGTGGCCAACGCGGGCAGCTACAACACCGGCAACCTCAACGCCGGCGACATCAACACCGGCTCGTTCAACACCGGTGTCGGCAATACCGGCTACTTCAATGTGGGCGACACCAACACCGGAATTGCCAACCTCGGCGATATCAACACCGGTGGTTTCAACTCCGGCAGCATGAACAACGGCTTCTTACTCAGGGGCGACGAGCTAGGCCAGCTGGGCTTCAACTACACGCTCAATATCCCGACTCTGCCCGTGGACCTGGATATTTATGCCAACTTCCAGACACCGATCAGCCTCGACGTCGGTGGAACGACCATCCACAGCTTCGACATTTCAGCGTTCACCATCTCCGGAAAGTACGGCTACTCGTACAAGGTCCTCGGAATCAAGTTCAACTACCCGTTCAAGTATTCCTTCGACATCCCCGCGATCACGATCCCGAGCATCCAGATCGGCGGGTCCAGCCAGAACTTCACGGTGGGTCCCCCGGCTCTCAATACCACCATCAATTTCGATGGCGGGCCACTGAACATCGCGGTCGACATGGACCCGGCGCCGGGCTTCTTCAACTTCACCAACAACGACTCGTCGGGATTCTTCAACTCCGGTAAGGGCTTCACGTCGGGGCTTGGCAACATCGGCGGCTACGACTCGGGTTTCCTCAACGGCAGCATGGATCCGTTCGGCTCCGGAAGCAGCCAGACCTCGGGCGTCTACAACTTCGGCGAGCTGCAATCGGGCCTGGTGAACGTGGGCAACACCGTCTCGGGCTTCTTCAACACCAGCAAGGTCAAAGACGCCGCAGCTTACATCTCGGGCTTCTTCAACACCGGATCCAACCTCTCCGGGTTCTTCAATACCGACACCGGGCCGTAGCCCGGCGGGGTGTGGCGGAAAGCCGGCTCAGCGGGGCCGGCGCGGCTGCCACACGACCAGCGCCGTGCTCTTGGGCACCAGCGCCACCTCGCGGCGCTGCTTTGCCCGCATCGTCTCGAGCTCGTCGGCCATTTCCTGCAACCTCGACTGCAGCGCCTCGACCTGGTTGGTCAGCTCGATGATGCGCTTGATGCCCGCGAGGTTGACCCCCTCTTCCTGAGAGAGCTGCTGAACCTGACGCAGCAGATTGACGTCATGTTCCGAATAGCGGCGCCCGCCACCGGATGTCCGGCGCGGGCTGACCAGACCAAGCCTGTCATAGGTGCGCAGCGTCTGCGCGTGCATTCCGGCCAGCTCCGCCGCCACCGAAATCAGAAACGTTCGGGCTTCCCCTTCTCTCGAGTTCTTAGCCATCTAGCGATTACCTGCCCAACCGGCCCTGGGATCGAACCCACTGGACCGCTCGGCCGCCGCGTAGGCTTCCAGCGCCTCCTTGGCAGCCCCTTCCAAATTCGGCGGGACGGCCACCTTGACCGTGACGAGCAGGTCGCCGCTACCTCCGCTGCGTTTGGGCACGCCACGGCCGCGAACCCGCAGGATGCGCCCGTCGGCGGTGCCCTGCGGCACCTTGACACCGACGCTGCCGTCCAGCGTTGGCACCGAAAGCGTTGAGCCCAAAGCTAGTTCGGTGAAGCTGACCGGAACCGTGACGGTGAGGTCTTCGCCGTCACGGCCGAAGACCTGGTGCGGCCGCACGTGCACGGTGACATAGAGATCTCCCGACGGTGCACCGCGCAACCCGGCCTCGCCCTGCCCGGCCAACCTGATCCGCTGCCCGTCCTCCACGCCGGGTGGAATCCGGACATTGATGGTGCGGGTGCGGGTCGTGACGCCGGTGCCTTTGCACTCGTCGCAGGGGTGCTCGATGATCGAGCCGCTTCCCCGGCAATCGGTGCAAGGTTCGGAGAAACCGAACGCGCCCTGGTTGCGGTTGACCACACCCGCACCGTTGCAGTTGGGACACACCTTCGGGCTGGTGCCCGGCCGCGCGCCACTGCCGTGGCAGTTCGTACACGGCGCCGGACTGGTCAGCCGCAGTGGCATCGCCACGCCTTTGGCTGCCTCCACGAAGTCCAGTTCGGTCTCGGTCTCCAGGTCGTTGCCGCGGCGGGGCCGGCTCGGACGAGCGCTGCCGCCGCGTCCGAACAGGCCGCCGAACAAGTCGCCGATGTTGGTGCCCCCGGACCGGCCGGCGGCGTCGAACAAGTCATTGAGGTTGAACTCGGCGCCATCGGAGCCATATGCGGCCCCCCCTGTGAAGCCGCCGAAGCCACCCGTGTCGAAGCGGCGGCCCCCGAATCCGCCTCCCGCAAAGAGCCGACGAGTCTCGTCGTACTCCTTGCGTTTGGCCGGATCCGTGAGCACCTCTTTGGCCTCGGATACCGCCTTGTAGCGGTCCTCGGCCGACTTGTTCCCCGGGTTGCGGTCGGGATGATTCTCGGCGAGCAGCTTGCGAGCCGCCCGCTTGATCTCTTCAGGTGCGGCGTCGGAGGAGACGCCCAACTCCTTGTAGAAGTCCTTCTCGACCCATTCACGCTGGGCCATGCCGCGTCACCTCCTTACCTTCATGTCCATTTTTTGTTGTCGTCCTGATTCTGGGCCCTATTCAGCTGGGGCGTCGGCGTTATCGGCGGTGTCGGGTCGCCCGGCTTCGCCGCTATCGGCCGGCTGCTGAGTGGATCCCGCTTCGGAGGTGTCGTCGGCAATCGTTTCGACGACCGCGACCAGCGCGTTTCGCAACACGTGCTCACCGAGCTGGTAACCCTGACGCATGACGGTGCCGATCACCGGTTTGGCGTCCTGCCCGCCGTCGCCCTCGTGTTGCACGGCCTCGTGGAGCACGGGGTCGAAGTCCTCGCCCTCGGCGCCAAACGACTTGAGCCCCAGCCCGGTCAACACACTCATCATCTTGTCGGCGACCGCCTTGAGCGGACCGGAATCCAGGTCCCCGTGTTTGCGCGCCCGTTCGATGTCGTCGACGGCATGCAGCAATTCGCTGACCACCGAGGCCTTGGCCCGATCCGCGGCGGCCTGCTGATCGCGCAACGCCCGCTTGCGGTAGTTGGCGAAGTCAGCCTGCACGCGTTGCAGATCGGCGGTCAGCTCGGCGACTTTGGCGGCCGAACTGTCCGCGCCCGCCGGAGGCGTCCCTCCCGGCGTATCGCCGGGAGGGACGTGCCGGACTTCACCGGTCTCGGGATCGACCCGCCGCTTGTCGGTAACAGTTACCTGTTCCTGTGGATTGCCCTCGCTCACTTGGACTCCTGGTCGTCGTCGACCACCTCCGCGTCCACCACGTCGTCGGCGCCGGGCTCGGCACCGCCGGGTTGGCCGCCGGGTGCGCCTGCAGCCGCCGCGTCAGCCTGGGTGGCTTCGTAGATGGCCTGCCCCAGCGCCTGCGACTCCTGGCCGAGCTTCTCCATCGCCGACTTGATTGCGGCAATGTCGGTGCCGGCCAGCGCCGACTTGGCTTCCGCCACGGCTGCATCCACCTTGTTGAGCGTGTCCTCGGGAACCTTGGACCCGCCCTCGGCTTCGCGCTGTTCCTTGACGAACTTCTCCGTCTGGTAGACCAGCGTCTCGGCCTGGTTGCGGACGTCGGCTTCCTCGCAACGCTTGTGGTCCTCGGCGGCGTGCGCCTCAGCGTCCTTGATCATCCGGTCGATCTCGTCCTTGGACAGGCCCGAGCCTTCCTGGATTCGGATGGTGTTCTCTTTGCCGGTGCCCTTGTCCTTGGCCGTGACGTGCACGATGCCGTTGGCGTCGATGTCGAAGGTGACCTCGATCTGGGGCACACCGCGCGGGGCCGGCGGGATGCCGGTCAGCTCGAAGGACCCGAGTAGCTTGTTGTGCGCGGCGATCTCGCGTTCACCCTGATACACCTGGATCTGCACCGACGGCTGATTGTCGTCGGCGGTGGTGAAGGTCTCCGACCGCTTGGTCGGGATCGTGGTGTTGCGCTCGATCAGCTTGGTCATCACGCCACCCTTGGTCTCGATACCGAGCGACAACGGCGTGACGTCCAGCAGCAGAACGTCTTTCACCTCACCCTTGAGCACACCCGCCTGCAGCGCGGCGCCCACGGCAACCACCTCATCGGGGTTGACGCCCTTGTTGGGCTCCTTGCCGCCGGTGAGCTCCTTGACCAGTTCGGTGACCGCCGGCATACGGGTCGAGCCGCCGACGAGCACCACGTGGTCGATGTCGGACACCGAGATGCCGGTGTCGGCGATGACCGACTGGAACGGCTTGCGGGTGCGGTCCAGCAGGTCTTGCGTGATGCGCTGGAACTCGGCGCGGGTCAGCTGCTCGTCGAGGAACAGCGGGTTCTTGTCCGCGTCAACGGTGATGTAGGGCAGGTTGATCGAGGTGCTCTGCGAGCTCGAGAGCTCGATCTTGGCCTTCTCGGCGGCTTCCCGAAGCCGCTGCATGGCCATCTTGTCCTTGGTCAGGTCGATGCCGCTGGTGCCCTTGAACTTGTCGACGAGCCACTCGACAACGCGGTCGTCCCAGTCGTCGCCGCCCAGGTGGTTGTCACCCGAGGTGGCGCGCACCTCAACCACACCCTCGCCGATCTCCAGCAGGGAGACGTCGAAGGTGCCACCGCCGAGGTCGAAGACCAGGATGGTCTGTTCCTTCTCGCCCTTGTCCAGGCCGTAGGCCAGCGCGGCCGCGGTCGGCTCGTTGACGATCCGCAGCACATTGAGGCCGGCGATCTGACCGGCATCCTTGGTGGCCTGACGCTGGGCGTCGTTGAAGTACGCCGGGACGGTGATCACCGCGTCGGCGATGTCCTCACCTAGGTAGGCCTCGGCGTCGCGCTTCAACTTCATCAGCACGCGGGCACTGATCTCCGGCGCGGTGTACTTCTTGTCATCGATCTCGATGGACCAGTCGCCACCCATGTGGCGCTTGACCGAGCGAATAGTCCGGTCGACGTTGGTCACCGCCTGGTTCTTGGCGGGCTGGCCGACCAGCACTTCACCGTTACGAGCGAACGCCACGACGGACGGAGTCGTCCTAGAGCCCTCAGAGTTGGCGACGACGACAGGGTCGCCACCTTCTAGAACCGCGACGACGGAGTTGGTGGTCCCGAGGTCGATACCGGCCGCACGAGCCATAGTGATTCCTCCTGAGTAGGTAGATCTTGTTACTGCACTATACTGAGTGAACCCCGCTCAAGCCTGCTCCGGCCGCAGCAAGGCTGTCAACCTCAAGGTTGAGTATGGTTCGCTCAACTTGTCGAACATGTTAACGCCGGTCCTTCGCGTCTTGTTCCCGGGGGTACGCACTCCCCCATCCGGCCCGCCGCAGCGCATGGTCGGAGTGAGCCCAGATGGCGAAATGTTCCGTACCGGTTAACGCTGGGCCATCAGCGCAATCGTGCGCTAGCCTGACACCCATCCGTTGCTTGGGGGTGTTCGCGTCGACGCGTTCCGGGAAGCCATGACAGCAGGAGCTTGATGCCACCGCTAGACACCGCCGCGACCGCGAGACTCACCCGCGAAGACAGGGGCTATCACAAGTCCCTCAAGAACCGCCAGCTGCAGATGATCGCGCTCGGCGGGGCGATCGGGACCGGACTCTTCCTCGGCGCGGGCGGTCGGCTCGCATCCGCAGGACCCGGCTTGTTCCTGGTCTACGGGATCTGCGGCTTCTTCGTCTTCTTGATCCTGCGAGCCCTGGGCGAACTCGTCCTGCACCGCCCCTCGTCAGGATCTTTCGTGTCCTACGCCCGCGAATTCTTCGGCGAGAAGGTGGCCTTCGTCGCGGGCTGGATGTACTTCCTGAACTGGGCCATGACGGGGGTCGTGGACACCACCGCGATCGCCCACTACTGCCATTACTGGAAAGCGCTGCAATTCGTCCCGCAGTGGACATTGGCGCTGGTCGCGCTAGTGAGCGTGTTGTTGATGGACCTGATCTCGGTCAAGCTCTTCGGCGAGCTGGAATTCTGGGCAGCCCTGATCAAGGTGATAGCGCTGGTGATATTCCTGATCATCGGGTCGATCTTCCTAGCGGGAGGCTTCCACGTCGACGGTCAGGAAATCGGGCTAGGGCTGTGGCGTAGCCACGGCGGATTCTTGCCGACCGGCCTGGTGCCGCTGGTGCTGGTCACTTCTGGGGTGGTGTTCGCCTATGCCGCCATCGAATTGGTCGGTACCGCCGCCGGAGAGGCGGCCGAGCCCGAGAAGATCATGCCGCGTGCGATCAACTCGGTGGTGTTCCGCATCGGGCTTTTCTATATAGGGTCGACAGTTCTGCTGGCCCTGCTGCTGCCCTACACGGCTACCGCGAACACGTCAGCCCGTTCGTGACGTTCTTTTCCAAGGTCGGAATTGAGGGCGCGGGCAGCGTGATGAACATCGTCGTGCTCACCGCCGCTCTCTCGAGCCTGAACGCCGGCTTGTATTCGACGGGCCGGATCCTGCGATCGATGGCCATCAACGGCAGTGGCCCTAAATTCACCGCGCCGATGTCGAAGAATGGGGTGCCGTACGGCGGAATCCTGCTGACCGCCGGGATCGGCATGTTGGGCATCGTGCTCAACGCCGTCAAACCCAGTCAGGCCTTCGAGATCGTGCTGCACATCGCGGCGACGGGGGTGATCGCCGCCTGGGCCACCATCGTTGCCTGCCAGCTGCGCTTCCACCGGTTGACCATCAGCGGCGTGCTGCAGCGGCCGAGTTTCCGGATGCCGTTGTCCCCCTACAGCGGCTGGATCACGCTGGCTTTCCTGGCGAGCGTGCTGATTCTGATGCTGTTCGACGAGACCTACGGTCGCTGGATGCTGGCCGCCATCTTGGTGGGTGTCCCCGCGCTGGTCGGCGGTTGGTATCTGGTTCGAAACCGGGTAAAAGTGGCCGCCCGCGATACCCTCGAACCGGCCCAGCCGGAGAGTGGTCACACCGGTTTACCCATGTGATGCCCGCTGGGCTCCACCAGCCGGCACGTCCGTCGTGGCCACCGCCGGTAGACACGGGCATCCCCGCAACGCCGAAGCCGCGCCCACCGACGGCGCGGGGAATATTTGACCTTGGCAAGAACGCGAGCGCCCGCGGCGTCATCGGCTAACTGGCGACCTATCGTGATTTCGTCGACATGATCGACGGGAGATCGTTATGTCGTTTGTGGTTGCCACGCCGGAGATGTTGGTGGGGGCGGCGACGCAGATGGAGCGCATCGGCTCGGCGCTGGGCGCGGCCAATGTGGTGGCGGCGCCAGCGATCACGAGCGTGGTCGCCGCCGCCGAAGATGAGGTTTCGGCAGCCATTGCGTCGTTGTTCTCCGAGTGCGCCCAGGCTTACCGGGTGGTCAGCATCCATGCAGCGGAGTTTCATGGCTCGTTCGTGCAGGCCGTGAAGTGCGCAGCGGAACGGTATCAAGCCGCTGAGGCCGAGTTCTACGCCCTGCTTGCGACCCGGCAAGCCGAGCGCGCGTCCCTTCCGAGCCCGCAACCAGACCCCAATCACGCCAGCCCCGCCGGTGGCGGCGGCTAGCGCCCACGAACCAGGTCAGACGGGTCGGTCAATGTCGCTGCCGCTGGCCAGATCAAGACAGTCAACGTTTTCGACGTCTCGCCGGGCAGCCAGGTAGGCGGCCGCGCCATGGTCGCCGGTCATGCGGGCCAGTATCTCCGGCCAGTGACGGCGGGCGATAACGACGGGGTGGCCGGGGCGATCCCCGAAGTACGCCCGCGCCAGACCGCTACTTGATCCCAACGCACGACCAACAACTCGTGCTACTACCGCCGCATCGACATCGGGTGTATCGATCACGTGCAATACGGCGTAATCGGCCTTCATCCGGTCGGCCTGCACCAAGCCGGCGCGAACCGACGCACTCAGGCCCTGCCGCCAATCCGGGGCGGTGACGGCGGTGACGCCCGAGGGAACGGCCGCCGGGGCCGCGCCCAGCACCACCACCACATCGGCACAACCGCCGCCGCGCAGCGCGGCCACCGCGGTCTCCAGCCAACCCTCAACCAGAACTTTCGGCTTCCCGTAGCGCCGGCCGGCCCCCGCGGCCAGCAACACCGCTACGACGCGGGTCAGCTCGCACATCGCCGGCGACTGTCAACTCCGATCACCACCACACCGCCCATGATGTCATCGCGCCCCCAACCTGCGACGGCACGCGCAATGGCGACTATCGACTACGGTAACAACACTCTCCTATGATGACATTGATCTTCTCATTGGGCGACAATCGGACGGAGCGGCATGACCCAGGACATGCAAGAGGCCCCCGCACCCCGGTACGCGGGGACCCGCGTACCGCGCGTTGAAGACGGCCGGCTGCTGACCGGTCACGGCAGCTTCGTCGACGACATCTCGCGGCCCGGCATGCTGCACGCCTGCTTCGTCCGCAGCCCCTTCGCCCACGCCCGGATCAACGGCATCGACACCACCGCGGAACTGGCTCTACCCGGCGTGCACGCGGTATTCACCGCGGCCGACCTCAACGCGGACGTCAAGGAGGCCTGGCACGCCGTCGCGGGCAGGGATGTTGCGGACACACCCCGACCGCCGCTGGCCGAGCGGGACGCGAAATTCGTCGGGGACCCGGTTGCTCTGGTCGTCGCCGAGAGCCGCTATGTCGCCGAGGATGCGATCGAGCTCGTCGACATCGACTACGAACCGCTGCCCGCGATCACCGATTTCACCCGAGCCCAATCGTCGGATGTGCTGGTGCACGAGAGCTACCCCGACAATGTCGCGGGTGGCCTGGCCGGGGCGCCACCCGACGAGCAGACCTTCGCCACATCGCCGTGCGTCGTGACCGAGAACATCTACCAACAGATGTACGCGCCGGTCCCGATCGAGACCCGCGGGCTGGTCGCCGAATGGGCGCGCGCCTCCGAAGAACTCACCCTCTGGGCTTCCACCCAGACGCCCCATGAGCTCCGGGCATTCTGCGCACGCCTGTTAGGCATTGCCGCACAACGGGTTCGAGTCATCATGCGCGATACCGGCGGCGGCTTTGGCCAGAAGGTCGTCCCGATGCGCGAGGACATGTGCATCATGCTGGCGGCCCGCAAGGTACCCGGGGCGCTGAAGTGGATCGAGGATCGGCGCGAAAACCTGATGTCGGCCGGGCAAGCCCGCCACGTTGACGGCACCGCACGGATGGCCTTCGACAGCGACGGCAACATCCAGGCGGCCGATGTCGACTTCATCATGGACATCGGCGCGTATCCGACGCCGTATCCGGTGTTGACCACGGCCGCCATCGGAATGTTCTTCCCTGGGCCATACCGGATACCCAAAGCCAGCTTCAGCTACAAGACGGTCTTCTCCAACACCAGCGGGTTGGCCGCTTACCGAGGTCCCTGGCAATACGAAACGCTGGCGCGCGAGATCCTTCTCGACATCGCGGCCCGCAAGATGGGTATCGATCCGATCGAACTGCGCCGGCGCAACCTGCTGCGGCGCGAAGAAATGCCCTACGTCAACCCCAACGGCATGCCCTACGACCACGTCGCCCCGATCGAGACGTTCGAACAGGCCGTGAAAATCCTTGATTACGAAGGCTTTCGTCGCGAACAGCGAGAGGCGCTGGCACACGGCCGATACCTCGGTCTCGGGCTTTCGGCCTACATCGAGCCAACCGGCGCCGCCACCGGCCATCTGGCCACCGAAGGGGCCACAATTCGCATGGAACCGACCGGCAAGGTCAACGTCTACGTCAACGGCGGGTCAAGCGGAAACAGCCTGGAAACCACCGTCATTCAGTTGACCGCCGACGCGCTCGGCGCCGATATCGACGACGTGGCCACGATCCAGGGCGATACCGCGATCACGCCCTACGGCGCCGGGACCCAAGGCTCCCGTAGCGGCCCGATGACCGCCGGAGCCGTCAACGAGGCGGGAAAGATCCTGCGCGAGAAAATCGTGGCGCTGGCCGCGCACCACCTCGAGGTGGCCGAATCCGAAGTGGAGTTGGCGCATTCGAAAGCAGCGGTGCGCGGCGATCCGGCAAGGCAGGTGACCTTTGGCGAGCTGGCCTATACCGCCTACTACTCGCCGCAGCAGTTGCCGTCAGCGATGTCGACCGAGTTGGAGGGGACCGCTCGGTTCAAGTCGCCCAATCCCATTCACTGGGCCAACGCAACACACGCCTGCACCTGCGAAGTCGATACCCAGACAGGCAAAGTCACGTTGCTGCGCTACGTGGTCAGCGAAGACGTGGGACCGATGATCAACCCCGCGGTGGTAGAGGGGCAGATCGCCGGCGGCACGGTGCAGGGCATCGGTGGCGCGTTGATGGAAAACCTCGCCTACGACGACGACGGAAACCCCCTGGCTACCACGTTTGTCGACTACCTGCTGCCGACCGCCACCGAGGTCCCACCGATCGAGTACGGCCACGTCGAAATACCCGGCCCGGGGCCGGGCGGCTACAAGGGCGCCGGCGAAGGCGGGGCGATCGGTTCCGCGCCTGCGGTCATCAACGCCATCAACGACGCCCTGGCACCGTTGGGGGTGACCGTCACCCGGTTGCCGGCCAGCCCCGCATCGGTGGCCTCGCTGCTGGCCGGAGCGTCCCGATGAAGCCGGCGTCGTTCGACTATCACCGCCCCGATACAGCCGAGGAAGCCGTGGGCCTCCTGGCCGAATTGGGTGAGGACGCCAAGATTCTGCCGGGCGGGCAGAGCCTGGTGCCAATGCTGTCGATGCGCCTGGCCTTCTTCGACCATCTCATCGACATTTCCCGGTTAGGGGAACTGCAGGGAATCCAGCTCCGCGACGATCAACTGTGGATCGGCGCGGGGACTCCAGACAGCAAGGTGGGGACCAATTCCCAAGTGCACCAGTCGATTCCGCTACTAGCCCGGGCAACCCCCTACATCGGGCACTTTCAGATCCGCAACCGAGGCACGTTGGGTGGTTCGATCGCGCATGCCGATGCCGCGGGCGAATACCCGACGGTGGCGCTCACCCTCGATGCGGTCATGGAGGTGCTGTCACCGCGCGGACACCGCGAGATCCCCGCAGCGGAGTTCTTCACCGGGCTCTGGGAGACCGCGATGGAGCCCGATGAGGTGCTCACCGGGGTCCGCTTTCCCACCTGGACGGGTAAGTCCGGCTTCGCGATGCGGGAATTCTCGCGCCGGCACGGCGACTTTGCGATCGCCGGCGCGGCGGTCGCCGTCCGACTCGACGACGAGCACCGGGTATCGCGCTGCGCGATAGGGCTACTCGGCCTGGGCCCTACCCCTCGGCGGGCGACGGCGGCGGAGGCGGCCGTTCTCGGCAAGCCGATCGACGAGCTGGTACCCGAGCAGATCGGCCAGAGCGCCATGTCCGGCCTGGATGACATTGCGTCCGATCTGCAGGGGTCAGCGTCCTACCGCGCCCAGGTGGGTGCGGTCATGACGGCCCGCGCCTGGTCGCGGGCCGTCCAGGAAGCGAACGCGGAGACCGCCCATGCATGAACGATCAGTCCAGTTGTCAGTCAACGGCAGTCGCGTTGCCGCCAGGGTCGAACCGCGGATGACATTGGCCGACTTTCTACGGGAGAAGTGCGGACTCACCGGTACCCATCTGGGCTGCGAGCACGGGGCGTGCGGCGCCTGCACGGTGTTGGTGGGAGGCGATGCCGTGCGCTCGTGCCTGCTGTTCGCGGTGCAGGCGGACGGGGCCGACGTGACGACGGTGGAGGGCATCGCGTCAGCTGACGGCGAGCTCTCGCCGGTGCAGTCGGCTTTGCGGGAGTGCCATGGACTTCAGTGCGGCTTTTGCACCCCTGGTTTCGTCGTGTCGATAACCGCGCTGTTGCGCGACAATCCCGATCCCACCGACGAGCAGATACGTGAAGGCCTGTCCGGGAATTTCTGTCGTTGCACCGGCTACCAGGGCATTGTCGCGGCTACCCGACGGGCCTCGGAGCTGATGTCGCAATGATGGGCTGGTCCCAAGGTGCGTCACTGCGGTGACTTGCGTTCGCTCGTGCGTAATCTGAATTCTGATATCTGGATTTCTCGGGGAGTAACGCGTGCGTTTACCGCAAAAAACACGGTGGGGCCTGCTGGCCCTGTCGGCTGCTGCTGTGCTGGCCGCCGGGTGCGACGCCACCATCGACGGCAAGCCGATCGCTACTCCGGGAGCGGGGCCAACCGAGCCGTCTTTTCCGACGCGCCGACCAACGACGTCGCCGCCGACCAGCACGTCACCCAGCCAGCCCACGTCGCCGGCCAGCCCGACCTCGCCCGCCGGCGCCATCCCGTTGCCGCCCGACGACAACGGTTATGTCTTCATCGAGACCAAATCCGGCCAGACACGCTGCCAGATCAACCACGACAGCGTGGGCTGCGAAGCGCCGTTCACCAATTCCCCTATCAAGGACGGGGAGCACGCCAACGGTGTGCACATCACCTCGGCCGGCAACGTGCAGTGGGTGCTGGGCAACCTCGGCGCGATCCCGACCGTCACCATCGACTACAAGACCTATGACGCGCAAGGCTGGATCATCACCGCCACCACCGACGGCACCCGCTTCCAGAACAACGGCACCGGGCACGGCATGTTCGTCAGCATCGACAAGGTAGAGACGTTCTGACCTGACTGGCGCCGCGGCGTCAGTACCATCGGTTCCGTGGCACGCTACGACCCACCTGACGACTTCCACAGCCAACCGACCCAATACGGCGGCTACCCAGCGGGCGGAAGGCCGCCGGCCGGTGCCCCACCGTCGCGGCCGGCCGGCCCGCAGTCCGGGCCACCCCCGCAGGCCCCGCCGGGCCCCGATTCACCCAATCCGTCCGAGCAGTTCGCATCCGCTGAGGGCTACGACCAGGAGAAGCCGGAGGCCGAGCCCAAGCCGTGGTATCGCAATCCGGTGACGCTGACCGGCTGGGCACTGCTGGTCATGATCCTGATCGCGCTGATCGTCTACGGCATCATCGAGCTGATCAGCGACCGGCAGGGCACCGACAACCCGAGCACGACGACGCCTTCCACCACCACGTCGACCACCACCGCCGAGACGGCCACCACAACCCCGCCGACCACCACGACGACGACGGTCGCGCCGGCCACTACCCCCCGGGTCCAGCCGCCACCCCAACAACCCACGCATCCCCCGACGCATCGCTTCCCGCATCTGCCGCCGCTGCCGTCTGTGATCACCATCCCGGGAGTGCCGACGACGATCACCCTGCCGCCCCACCTGCCCTAGCCGTCAATGCCCAGGCCGACCGGCTAGAGACGCAATTGAGCTACCGTCCGGTAACGAACCGCGTTGCTGCGGGGTCGGGCTGACCGCAGCGGCTACCATCAGCGGCCGTGGCAAGGCACGATCCGCCGGACTACGGCGCCGGTGATCCAACCGCGTACGGCAACTACGGCTACGGCGACCAAGGTGGCGGCTACGGCCAACAGCCACCGCCCGAACCCACCCCGGGGTGGCGCAAGCCCCTGGCGTTGGCGGGTTGGGGCGTGTTGATCGCGGTCCTGATCGGGCTGATCATTTTCGGCATCATCCAGCTTGCCCATGGTCGCCCCACCCCCGCGTCGGTAACCAAGACGGTGACCGCCACCATGACCACCACGACGCCGACCACCACCACGGCGCCGACCAAGACGACCACCACAACCACCACCACGACGCCGACCACCACCACGACCACCACAACCACCACCACGACGACAACCACCACCACGACGCCGACCACCACCACGACGACCACCACGGCGCCGACCACCACCACGACGACCACGACAAACCCGATGTCCCCCGGAGCGATGCCAACTTTCCCTTCGCAGCTCACGCCGTCGATACCCACCGTGATCAATTTGCCGCCGGGCCTGTGAGCCGATTTCGCCGCATCGGCGGCGGTTATGGTGGGGAACGGCCAGCGGCCAGCGATCGCTGGCAAAGACAAGGGACACAGGGGTGTGGGATATGAGCGAGTCGCTCGGGCTGTCGATCGGGGTGGCCAACCTGGTCGCTACCCGGGCAGGCGGCGCCCCGCTGCGACGTGCATCGGTGTTGCATCTATTTCAGCACCAAGCGGCCGAAGTCGGTCTGCCAGAGGAAAACCCCGGTCTCGCCGGCGCTGGCCTAGTGCTACGGGGATTCGTCGAACGAGTTGGGGACCAGTCGCCGCTGATCGCGGCCGACGGCACCAAATACCTCGGCGAGGCGCTGGCCGTGCAAGCCCTGAGCGCGTTGGCGCGCACGGTCGGCTACGGTTCGCCGGTCACAATCGCCGCACCCGCGTATTGGTCGGGGGCTCAACTTGGCGCGTTGCGCGGGGCGTTGCTGACCGAGCCGGCCTTGGCGCCCAACGGTGTTGCTGCGGCGGTGGTCTCGGATGCGGCGGCCGCACTGGCAGCGCTGCGGCCCACACCGGGATTCCCGGCCAGCGGCGTGGTGGCGCTGTGCGATTTCGGCGCCGGCGGCACCAGCGTAACGCTGGCCCAAGTTGGTTCGAGTCTTCAGCAGATCGGCCCGACCTTCCGGTACCGGGAGTTCTCCGGCGACGAGATCGACCAACTCATCTTGAGTCATCTCCTGACGGTCACCCCCGGCATCGACAGCGCCGAGGTTTCCGGTACGGCGACCAGCATGGGGTCGGTCACGCTTCTGCTCGGCGGGTGCCGGTTCGCCAAAGAACACCTGTCGGCGGCGCCGGTGGCCACCATCGCAACGGGCGCGGCGGGGCAGCCGGGTGCCGATATCAGGTTTTCCCGCAACGAGCTTGAACAGCTCATCACCCAACCCCTGGACCGATTCATCGGCTCGGTCGAAGACATGCTGCAGCGCAGCGGAGTGCCACGGCCCAGCCTGGCCGCGGTGGCGGCCGTGGGCGGAGGCGCTGCCATCCCGCTGATCGGCAACCGGCTGTCGGAACGCCTGCAGGTACCCGTATTCACCACGGCACAACCGATATTCAGCGCGGCCATCGGCGCGGCGATGCTCGGCCAAGATCAATCGTCGGCCGGTGCTCCCACCGGCGCCGGGCCCGCGGTCGACATGCCAACCAACATTGTCGGCGCCGCCGGCACGATCGGCGCCATGACCGAGGTCTCGCCCACAGCGTGGGCGAACCAGGCCGGCAGTGCGGCGGCCTCCGAATCCGCATCTGACAACGCCAAATCGGCGACATATCGAGCCCTCGCCTGGTCCCAGGACGCGGACACCGGCAACGAACCGGTGCCCTACACCGGCCCCGACGCCACCGGCGAATACGGCCGGGAGCCAGCCACCGACTACGCGCCCCGCTACGACTACCCCGATCAGGACCGCTACGCCGAAGCCGCCCCCTTGCCGTGGTACAAACGCGCGGCGGTGGTGTTCAGCCTGGCCGCGGCCGGGCTAGCCATCTTGGTCGCGGTGGTGTTGGGGCTGACGCTGGGCACGTCCAACAACAAGCCGGTCAACACCACGGTTCCGGCGCCCCCACCGGAACCCATCACGACGACGATCTTGGGGCCCAACAGCAGCCCCACCGTGACCGTGATAACCCCGACGCCGCCCTCCACGACCACCACATCGCCGTCGGCGACCACCACGACCACCCAGCCCACCACTACGACAACGACCACGACCACGACCACGCCGACCACCACGACGACGACCACGACCACGCCCCCGACCACCACGACCACCCAGCCGACCACCACCCGAACCACGACCACGCAGCCAACGACCACCGCCCCGCCGACCACCACCCAACAACCGTCGACGACGACGGCCGCGCCCATCACGCCGACCACCGAGGCGCCAGGGGCCTAGCCGGTCAGCGGCGTGCGGCGAACTCCTCCACCATCGCCTCGGCGCTGCGCACCGCGGCGCGGCAGGCTCTGGTGGTGAATGGGTCGTTGAGCGGATGATCCGCACGCCGGCGCCAGCGTTGCGCCGCGGCGAAAGCGGCCCGCGGACCGTCGTGCCGGTGCTGCGGATCCAACCCCAACCGGGCGGCGGGACTGGTGCCTGAGCCGCCAATGATGCGCCGCAGCGAGACGAGTTCTTCGTCATTCAATGTCGTTGCTTGCGAAGGCAACAGGCTCAGCACACGCAGTTCCTCAAAGGCGTGTGTGTCGGCCAGCAGTGGATCGATATCGGCGATCACGTACGGCGTCGCCATGACCGGGTGCGCCTGCACGAACCGGCGCAGCGAGACCAGCGCCGTATGCGCCTTGAGCATGTCTGAGCGCTGCGCGAACTGCTGATCGATCACCTCCCGCAGGGCCACCAGCCCACTGCGTTCGAGCAGTTCGGCGGCCAGCCCAGCCGAATCCGCGATCCCCGCCGCCAGGCCGGCGATCGAGATACGAATTCCGAACATGCCAAACCGCTCCAACAGCTGCGCGCGGGTGCCCGCGTCCACCGGCAACGGACTATCCGGCCGGACAAAGCGATCCACGCTGAGCAGTGCCTTGTTGAGTTCGGTGCTGTCGGCGCCGGCCAGCTTCTTCAGCGCCGCGAATTCACTCTGGCGCAGCGTGCGTGCGGTGAGCGCGAGCAGTCCGGATACCGGCACCACGGCCTGACAGATGCCCGTTTGACTCAGCTCGGCGGTGAATCGCTTCGCCACGTCTTGGGCCGAGGACATGGCATCGATCCGGCCCGCACCGATCTCATCGGCCCGTGAGGCGACCCCAATGATGCCCAGCGCTCCCGCCGAGTCCCCCACCAAGCCGCCAATCTGTTTGAGCAGCGCGATATCCGCGGCGTTGAGGGTTCGCAGCAGGAAGACCACGGCATCCACCCTGGGCACCCCGTCCGCGGGCACCAACAGCCGCAACGTGCGTTCGGAGGTATCCCGGTTCAGCGACGACGTTCCGGGGGTGTCGATGACCGTGGTATTGACGAGTTCTTCTGCTGGCCATTCGACGTCCAAATCCGCGATCTCGGCCGGGTTGAGCCGGCGCAGATCGAAGCTGAGACCATCCCGGTGGGTGATGGGCACGTTGACGCGGCGCCCGCCACGGTGGTTGGCCCCCACCCTGGGAGTCGGGCCGTGCCGGAACCCGGTGACGATACGGGTGGCCTCGGTGGCGTCCGTCGGCGCGATATCGTCGCCGACCAACGCGTTGACGAGCGTGGATTTGCCCGCCTTGAGGGTGCCGGCCAGCGCGATGCGGATCGGTTCGCTCAGCCGGGCACCAATGCGGTCGAGTTCGTAGAAGACGTCCGCGCGCTGGCGGTAGGCCGGCTCACCACGGTAGGCCTGAATGGTTCCGCCCAGAATTGCGCGGACCCGATCGCTGGTGCTCACGCTCGTCCTAGGTTCGCCCGGGGGCTCAATTTCAGCAGGTTGTCGGTGACCTGGCCGAGGATGTTGCGCTGTCGCTCGAGTTCGCGAACCCTGTTGTCGCGCTCGGCTTCTTCCAAGTGCGAGGCGGTGACCGTGGCCTGCAGCGATTCGTTCAACGACCGAGTGATCTCGTTCGCGATTTCGCGGTAGTGGTCACGCAGGGTCCGCTGGATCATCTTGAGACGGTCGCGCGATTCCTTGCCAACCACGAACGAGACATCGTCGACGAAGCGCCGCACGTTGGTCTTGGCCTCAGCACGCGCGCGCAGCAGCCGATTTTCACGGTCTTCCTTGTAGGCCATCCGGCCGAGTATCAACCCGGCCCCCACTGGCACGGGATTGAACAGACCCAGCCCAGCCACCGAGGACAACATGCCGATCATCACGACGCCGCCGTAGGAACCCCGCAAGCCGGTCACCACTTTCTGGGCCTTGCCGGCCGGCTTGGCTTCCAGTTGGGCGGGGGCCTTGAGCTGACCGAACTCGGCCCCCATGGCCCGCTTGCTCAGTTCCGGGGACAGCACCGAGTCCAGACCGGCGTCGGCGAAAGACCTGGCAACGTCGTCGGCCAATGCCTCGCCGCGCTGATATGCCCAGACGAAGTTGTCGCCGACGGCGGTGGCGATCGCGTTCTCCACATCGGTGCCCATCTCCGCCCAGTGCAGGGTCGGATCGCAGGAATCTATCTGACGCTCAGCGTCTTCGGTAACGGCACGGAACCGGGCCCGCAGATCATGATCCACATCGGTACTCAGGTCGGTGAATCCGTCGTTGAGCACCTGCTGCCACAGTGCGGTCTGCTGCAAGGCATCGTTGGCTTCGCGCTTGCGGCGCTCCAGGTCGCCCGCCAACCTGTCCCGCAGTGCGGGATCGTTGATGACCGCCAGCTCGGAGTCCACGGAGATCGTTAATTGCTCGGCAGCCGAACGTATTTCGCGCAGCACCTCATCGCGCACCCGGTCGGTTTCACGGGAGAGCACCTTTTCGCTGAGGAATTTGACGATCGCCGGGAAGTTGGATTCCTCGTTGAGTTCCTTGTCGTTGAGCGTGACCGCATGACTGCGCAATAGCGACGAGACGGGAATGATCGGCATTGGCACCCGAGCGCGCTGCAGGTGCGCGGCATTGGTGTTGACGATCTCGCGCCAGTGCGGATAGAGGTCGGTCTTGGTCGCAACCACCACCCCGGCCGGACAGAGCTGATGCGCCTTTCGCAGAAACCACATCTCCGGTTCGGTGAATTCTTGGCTGGCGTCACTGACCATCAACATGGCGTCAGCGTCTGGCAACAGCCCCAGAGTCGCAGACAGATGGGGCTGCCCGTGGCCGCCGACGCCAGGGGTATCGATGAAAGCCAACCCGCCTTGCAGCAGCGGGCTGGGTGCGCCGATCTCGACCCGCAAGACTTCGCGGCCACCCGCCTGCGGCGCCCGGCGCAAGTCGGTGTTGATGTCGTCGACTGGGACGTCGATCGAGGTGGTTTCGCCATTGGGCCCGGCGGCCACGATGATCCGGGCCGAGGGCTGCGGGCTGTAGCTGACCACCGTGACCACCACGGTGGCCTCGTCATCTCCCACTCGCGCCACGGGCAGGTTGAGCAGAGCGTTGAGCAGTTGGCTCTTGCCCTGTTTGAGCTGCCCAGCGATCACCACACGGATCTGTGGATCGGTGATCCGCTGGCGAGCACGGCGCAAGCGCCCCACCAGGTCATTGCGCTCGTTGAGTTCTGCGATCGCGATGGTGTGGTCGATGAGTTCGACAATCACGCCGACCCGACGCGGGTCATCGGGTTGGGTCACCGCATTGCCCCACTTTCTCGGTCGCTGCGTATTTCAGATCACGGTATGCGCATAAACCGGCGGGGACCACGAAGGTCCCCGCCGGTTTCGCGATTACGGCTCGGAACCCGTGCGGGTCAACCGGACCGTGTGACGGCGGATCGACATGCACCAGCGGTGTGTGGGTCACCGGAGGCTCGTGACCGAACACCGAGGGGCTCGGCGGCTCGTGATGCGCCGGCTGTTCGGCCGGCACGTGCGGTTGCGGTGTCACCACCGGTGCGTGCTCAACCGGCGGAGTGTGCGCCGGCGTCGGCGTCGCGACGTGCGGCGCGGGCGCATTGATCACCGGCGGGTTCGCGCCACCGTGACCGGCACCGGCGCCCGGGCTCTGGATGACGGGACCGTTGCCCGACGGTGGGCTCACCTGACCGCCGGCCCCGGCTCCGGCACCCCCGCCGCCCTGGATGACGGGCCCTTGACCGGTAGGGATGGTCGGCCCGTGCTCTACCGGCGGGATCCCGCCGCTGACGCCGCCGTTGCCCCCGAGGGTGGTGCCTTCCTGGCCAAGGATGTCTCCATGGCCCACCGATCCACCCGCGGTGCTCCCGCCACCGAGGCCGGCCTGGCCGCCAGCGGTGCTCCCGCCACCGAGGCCTACCTGGCCGCCAGCGTGTGTGCCACCGCCAACTCCGGCGCCCATTCCGGCTCCCGGGCTACCCGCCGTGCCACCCAGCTCCGTTCCCGCGCCGCCCGCCGCGCTGCCACCCAGCCCGGCCTGGCCGCCAATGTGGGTACCGCCACCAAATCCGCCAGCCGCCTCGGCGCCTGCACCGCCCGCGACGCTGCCGCCCAGCCCGGCGGCCATTCCGCCGCCCGCACCGGAATGGACCCCTATGCCCGTACCACCGGCTGCGCCCAGGGCGGCGGGCTGCGGATTGGGATGCCCGCCCAAGGTGGTGCTGTCACCACTCAGGATGCTGCCCCGGCTGCCAGCCCCGAGGCCCAAGCCCGCACCGCCGGCTGCGCCGGCCTGACCGCCAACTCCCACACCGCCCAACGGGCCTGAAACATGTGGGGTGGCAGCACCATTGAGCGCGGCGCCTTCGCTGGCAATCAATCCGGCTTGACCGGTGGCTCCCAGCGATGCGTTGCCACCGATGCCGGTCAGGCCGCTGATGTTGCCCACGCCGGCAAGCCCGCCACCGACCGCGGCACCCGCTTGCCCACCCAGCGCCGCCTGGCCACCAATACCCAGACCGGCCTGGCTAGCGATACCTGCCGAACCACCGGCAGCAAGACCTGCCTGACTGGCGATACCGGCCTGGCTGGCGATACCGGCCTGGCTAGCGATGCCCGCTTGACCGGCAAGACCGGCCTGACTGGCAATGCCCGCCTGACCGGCAAGACCGGCTTGACCAGCAAGACCTGCCTGACTGGCGATGCCCGCCTGACCAGCAAGACCCGCCTGACCAGCAAGACCCGCCTGACCAGCAAGACCGGCCTGACCAGCAATGCCGCCACCTGCCTGGCCAGCGATGCCGCCGCCCGCTTGGCCCGCGATGCCACCGCCTACCTGGCCACCGGCGCCAACCTGGCCATTGCCAACGACGCGGCTTCCAAAGCCCGCACCTGCGCCAACCGCACCGCCGGCGCTACCGCCAACAGCGGCGCCAGCCTGACCACCCACGCCAGCCCCACCGCCGAAGCCACCGCCGATCGCACCACCAGCACTACCGCCGACCGCACCACCAGCCTGGCCACCAACACCGGCACCAACACCGACGCCAGCCTGAGCGCCCAGCTGCGCGTCAAACCCAGCCTGGCTCACAAACCCACCCCCCAAACCAAGCCCAGCCTGACCACCCACGCCAGCTCCACCACCGAAGCCACCGCCGATCGCACCGCCAGCGCTACCGCCGACCGCACCACCGGCCTGGCCACCAACACCGACGCCAGCCTGACCACCCAGCTGCCCGTCAAACCCAGCCTGGCTCACAAACCCACCCCCCAAACCAAGCCCAGCCTGACCACCCGCGCCAGCTCCACCACCGAAGCCACCGCCGATCGCACCGCCAGCGCTACCGCCGACCGCACCACCGGCCTGGCCACCAACACCGACGCCAGCCTGACCACCCAGCTGCCCGTCAAACCCAGCCTGGCTCACAAACCCACCCCCCAAACCAAGCCCGGCCTGACCGCCGAGCGCGCCACCAACATCAAGACCAGCATTGCCGCCGATCCCGGCGCCAACCGTGGCGCCGGCCTGAGCGCCCAGCTGCGCGTCAAACCCAGCCTGGCTCACAAATCCACCGCCCAGACCAAACTCACCAGCGCCGCCGAACCCGCCGCCGAGACCAAGCCCAGCCTGACCACCCAACCCGCCGCCGAGTCCAAGTCCGAGCCCACCACCGACAGCGGTCTGACCGCCAAGGCCCACTCCCAGACCCGTTTGCGCGCCGATCCCAAGGCCCAAACCGGCGCCAGCCTGACCGGCAAATCCCCCCTCAAAACCGGCTCCGATGCCCAGGCCGGTTTGTGCGCCCAGGCCGGTCTGGGCGCCGAACCCGAGCCCGAGACCGGCACTGGCTTGCGCACCGAACCCGGCCTGAATACCGGCCCCGAAGCCCAGGCCGACCTGGCTGGCAAGCCCAACCTGGCCGCCGAAGTCTCCGGTTGCCTGCGTGTAAGCAAGGCCCGGAACAACTCCGCCGACACCGGTCTGCCACCCGAGGCCACTCTGGCTCCACAACCCAGCTCCCAGACCGCTTGTCAGCCCGCTGGCCAGGCCTGCCCCAATGTCGGCCGCAACGACATTCGCCACCGAGGCACCGATGTCTGCACCGGCAAAGCCCGCATCAGCCGCAGCGACTCCCGCGTCACTCACGACCGCGGCAGCGTCTTGAGCAACGACAGCACCCGCATCTTGAGCAACGTAGCTCGACGCGGCGCCCACCTCCGAGGCCGGCGCAAGCCCGTATTGGTCCGCCACCGCTTGCTGCAATCCCCCAATCGG
Source organism: Mycobacterium pseudoshottsii JCM 15466 (assembly GCF_003584745.1). NCBI lineage: Bacteria > Bacillati > Actinomycetota > Actinomycetes > Mycobacteriales > Mycobacteriaceae > Mycobacterium > Mycobacterium pseudoshottsii. The sequence goes on along the minus strand of NZ_AP018410.1, from coordinate 788,463 downwards.
GTCCCCAGCACCAAGGTTAAGAAATGGCAGCGCATTGGCCGCGGCCGACGAGATCTCCACCGGAGACACGTTGACCAGTCCGGCGTTTGTCATGGCCTGCCCGGGAGATGCGACGAACGACCGTGCCGCGTCTTCGCTGCGAAACAGGCTCAGGATGTAGTCGACAAGCGAGGTCATCTTCATTGTCCCTTCAATCGAATGTGTGAAGTTGTTCGCCGAAACGACCGGCGCTCTGCCATAAACGCTATGGATTTGGCCCTTCCTCGAAATCGGGGCCAGATCCCCCAGCCCAACGAGTACCCACCGGGATCGACCGGGCCACCCTATTAGGGGATTAGGGAAAATTGAGCACCCCCAATGCGCATGCGGGAACCGCCCCCAAAAAAACCAGCATTTCTGCACGTCACATACCAATGACGGGCCGCAAGAGGCGGCTAGCTAGATCACTAGCGAACGGAGTTCACCCGTGGATGCCGAAGCCGTGGTGATCGGGCTCGGTGACATGCGGGTGATCGACTGGGTGATCCCAGATAGCCGGATCAGCCGCCGGCAGGACGCCGTGGTCAAAGGTCGGGTCGGGCGTCTCAGCACCCGTGAACAGCACTGATGGCTGATGGGGTTCGAACGCTACGGGATGCGGATCGGCGGTTACTTCACCGGAGGCGACGGGTGTTGGTTCGTTGATCACGCCGCCCGACGGTTGGTGCTGTGGGACGACCGCCCCGGCAACATGCGGCGAGAACGAGTCCAGCGCGGCCGCCGCCGCACCGCTCGCCCAAACGTTGCCGTGATCGGCAGGTTGTGCCCCGGCAATCGCCCCGCTCGGGCCGGCCATGGACAGTGAATCCGACACCATCGGGATCAGATTGTTGACGTCGGCGCTGGTCACGTCCGTAAGGTGGGCATCGGCGATAGCCTGCGCGGGGTTGGCCGCATACCGTGCGGCCGCCGCGGGGTCACGCACCAGCGCGATGACGAAATCGAGCAACGAGTTAGCCATCTCGCGCCTCCAAATCGCACATTTTCCGCGTCGGGGACGATGCTATCCGGTGATGCCACCAATGTGTTCGGTGTCCAACCCGCGTATCCCGCGACCCCATTAGGGGGTGGCGCGTTAGGGGATTTTGGGGTTCCGGGGTAAGAAACAGTATGGCCAGAAATCCGCTGTCACCCGCAAGTGATGCCCGGGGAGAGCGAGATGGGGTGTCCGAGGGCCACGCTTCGCGCGACGACACGTCGGCGCCCCCTAACTCGGCCGCGGTTCCCGCTCCCGCACGCGGGCTGATCGATGAACTCGCAAGCGGCGGCGCGACCCCGGTGAAGGCGTTGATCGGCGGCGGCATCGGGACCGGCAAGACAACCGTGCTGGGCACCGTCCGCGACGCCCTGCGCCGCACCGGGGTTACCGTCCGTACCCATCCCACCAAGGACTGCGAACCCTCCGAGGCGGCGCTCGTGGTCGACGACGCCCACCTACTCACCGAGGACGAACTACTGCGCCTGGCCGAGTGGGCCGCAGATCCCCAGGCCACCGTGGTGGTGGGCACACAGCTTTATCAGCAACACCCCACGCTGCGTGCGCTCGCGACGACCATAGAACGCGAACGACCTCAGATATCGCTGGGTCCGTTGCCGGTCGCCGACCAACTTCGGGATAGCACCGCGGGTATGCCGTTCTTGGTCGAGGCGGTATCCCGCGAGACCGACTCCCCGGTACCGGCGGCCAGGTTTGCCCTCATCGAGCGGTTGCGCCGACACGACGAACCCACCCTGGATGCGCTGCTCATCATGTCGTTGACCCAGGAATCGGGAACCACTGACGTGGCCGCCGCGCTTGGCGTGTCCACCTCGGAAGCGCGTCAGCTCGTCGATCGTGTGCACGCCAGCGGACTGGTCGAGCCGTCACATCCGCCCGCCTTCCTGCGGCTGGTACATGAGGCGGTCGTACACATCGTCGGCAACACACACCACCATGAGGTCGAGACCTCCCTGCTGCGATCACAACTCGACATCTCGCCGATGTCGCAAGATCTCGCGCTGCGGCTGGCCGAGCACGGGCTGCACGGTGAGCGATTGGCGACCGCCCTCGCCGGATACGCCTCGGCCGCGCGCGGTGAACCCGCGCAGACGGCGCGGCTCTACCGGGCGGCCGTCAGTGCCGGCGCAACAGAACTGAAATCCCAATTGGCCGATGCGCTGGCCCGCACCGGCGACTGTGCGGGCGCGGCGGCGTTGGCCGACGAGCTGCTTGGCTCCGCGGATTCCGCGCAACGCGCCGCGGCGGTGCGGATCGCGGCCAGCGTGGCGACCTATGAGGGCAACGCGGGTCAAGCGGCCGAGCTGTTCGGGTGGTTGGGCCCCTACCCGGATGCGGTCGTTGGTTCGTCAGCGGCGATCGTGCTCGCTGCGGTGGGTGATCTGGAGACCGCCCGCGCCGCGCTAGACGTGAAGGACACCGGCCCGCCGACCATGGCGGCGCGGGCCGCGCGCGGTCTTGCCGACGGACTGCTGCTGACCATGGATCAGCCATATCCGGTGGCCATGGCGACGCTGGGGCAGGCCATCGCGGCGGACCAACCGATCACCGAGGCAATCCCCGACAGCCCGGCCGCGCTGGTGACGTTGGCCGCGATTCATGGCGGTGATCCGGTCCGCGCACGCAGCGTGATCGGGCGTGCGGTGCGCTCCGGAACCGACCAGGTGTTCCATCAGCGCCACCTGCTGCTATCCGGCTGGATCAAGATGCAAGAGGGGCAACTCCCGTCGGCCAGTGCTGATGTCACCGCGGCTTGCTCCGGTGCACCAATGCATCGACGCGACGCACTGTGGGCCGCGGCACTTGAAACCGCGATCGCACGCCGCAGTGGTGATGCCGGTGCACTGCAAAAGCATTGGAATGCGGCCATGGAGGTGCTCGGCGAGTATTCCCTCGACCTGTTCGCATTGCTGCCGTTGGGCGAATTGTGGGTAGCGGCCGCCCGTAATCGCCAGGTGGACCAGCTTCAACACACTTTGGATCAGGCCTTTTCGCTGCTGAATTCACTTGGCAACCCGGTCTTGTGGTCAAACTCACTTCATTGGGCCGGGGTGCATGCGGGAATCCTGGCCAACTCGCCAGGTGCTGTTGCACCACACGGACAGGCGCTTGGCGCGGCCGCTGCCGAGAACGCTCTGGCGCATGCCCTGTCGGTCGCCGGACGGACGTGGCTGCGAGTGCTGGCCGACCAGGTGGATGTCGAGGAGGTCACCGTCGCCGCCCGGTCATTGTCGGGCGTGGGACTGACGTCTGACGCGACCAGGCTGGCCGGTCAAGCCGCCCTGCAGACGCCCGATGCCCGGGTCTCTGGAGCCATGTTGCAACTGGCTCGAGACCTGAAGCTGGCCAGCGGCTTTGACGATCTCACCGATGCGGAACCGGTCGCCGGTGCGGCGCCCGCACCCCGCCAGCCACCGGCCGGATCCCCTCTATCCGATCGCGAACGTGAAGTCGCCGAGCTACTGCTGTTGGGCATGCCTTACCGCGACATCGGCGCCCAGCTGTTCATCTCCGCGAAGACGGTTGAACACCACGTCGCGCGGATCCGTCGTCGCCTCGGCGCGGGCTCTCGCTCGGAGATGTTGTCGATGCTGCGGGCGATGTTGACGGCACCGGGCTGAGACAAAAATGTCCTAAAGCGAGCGAGCCTAGGTTAGGACAGCCTTTCTCGCGGCGAATTAAGCAAAGATGTCAGTATGAGCAGGTTGAGCTGCCAGTAAGCACACTGAAATGCATTGGAGAGTACTTCGGTGACCACGCAGATGCTCATCAGACTGACAGTTGGAATGGGCATGACCGCGGTCGTGGTCGTGCTCGCACTGCGTCGGGTCTGGTGGCTGTACAAGCTGATCATGTCTGGGCAACCAGCCTCGGGACGTACCGATGACATCGGCGCCCGGATCTGGACGCAGATCGCCGAGGTGTTCGGTCAGCGGCGGCTTCTGAGATGGTCGATCCCCGGCATCGCGCACTTCTTCACCATGTGGGGCTTCTTCATCCTGCTCACGGTCTACATCGAGGCCTACGGGTTCCTGTTCGTGGAGAACTTCTCCATCCCGGTGATCGGCCACTGGGACGCGCTGGGCTTCCTGCAGGACTTCTTCGCCACCGCGGTGTTCCTGGGCATCGCTACCTTCGCCATCATCCGGATCAAGCGGAACCCGCGCGAGATCGGTAGGGCGTCGCGCTTCTATGGCTCGCACAACAGCGGTGCGTGGCTCGTTCTGTTCATGATCTTCAACGTCATCTGGACTTACGTCTTGGTCCGGGGCTCAGCGGTCAACAACGAAACGCTTCCTTACGGCAAGGGCGCATTCCTGTCCCAGCTGTTCGCGGCGATCCTGCGCCCGCTTGGTCAGCCCGCCAACGAGATCATCGAAACCACGGCGCTGTTGGCGCACATCGCGGTCATGCTCGCGTTCTTGATCATCGTGCTGCACTCCAAGCACCTGCACATCTTCTTGGCTCCGATCAACGTCACCTTCAAGCGCCTGCCCGACGGGCTGGGTCCGCTGCTGCCGGTGGAAGCCGACGGCAAGCCGGTCGACTTCGAGAACCCGCCCGACGACGCCATTTTCGGCCGCGGCAAGATCGAGGACTTCACCTGGAAGGGCATGCTCGACTTCGCGACCTGCACCGAGTGCGGGCGCTGCCAGTCACAGTGTCCGGCCTGGAATACCGGCAAGCCGTTGTCGCCCAAGCTGGTCATCATGGACCTGCGCGACCACTGGATGGCCAAGGCGCCCTACATCCTGGGTGAGAAGACCGCGGATCCGCTCGAGGGTCTTGACCTCGAGACCGCCGCCGAAGAAGGCCACCACGTGCCCGAATCCGGCTTCGGCCGGGTGCCCGGAGACGGTCCCGAGCAGGCCGCGCGCCCGCTGGTCGGTACCGCCGAACAGGGTGGTGTCATCGATCCCGACGTGTTGTGGTCCTGCGTGAGCTGCGGCGCCTGCGTCGAACAATGCCCGGTGGACATCGAGCACATCGATCACATCGTCGATATGCGCCGCTACCAGGTGATGATGGAGTCGGAGTTCCCCTCCGAGCTGTCGGTGCTGTTCAAGAACCTGGAGAACAAGGGCAATCCGTGGGGCCAGAACGCTTCGGACCGGACCAACTGGATCGACGAAGTCGACTTCGATGTCCCGGTCTACGGCGAGGACGTGGATAGCTTCGACGGCTACGAGTACCTGTTCTGGGTGGGTTGCGCCGGCGCCTACGACGACAAGGCCAAGAAGACCACCAAGGCCGTCGCCGAGCTGCTCGCCACCGCGGGTGTGAAGTTCATGGTGCTGGGCGCCGGGGAGACCTGCAACGGTGACTCCGCCCGCCGGTCCGGCAACGAGTTCCTGTTCCAGCAGCTGGCCCAGCAAGCCATCGAGACCCTCGACGGCGTCTTCGAGGGCGTGGCGACCGTCGACCGCAAGGTCGTCGTCACCTGCCCACACTGCTTCAACACCCTGGGCAAGGAATACCGGCAGCTGGGCAGCAACTACAGCGTGCTGCACCACACCCAGCTGCTCAACCGGCTGATCCGCGACAAGAAGTTGGTCCCGGTCACCCCGGTTTCCCAAGATGTCACCTATCACGACCCGTGCTACCTGGGTCGGCACAACAAGGTCTACGAGGCGCCGCGTGAGCTGATCGGCGCCGCCGGGGCCAACCTTGCCGAGATGCCACGCCACGCCGAGCGCAGCTTCTGCTGTGGCGCCGGCGGGGCCCGCATGTGGATGGAAGAACACATCGGCAAGCGGATCAACCACGAACGCGTCGACGAGGCGCTGGCCACCAACGCTTCCACCATCGCCACCGCGTGCCCGTTCTGCCGGGTGATGGTGACCGACGGTGTCAACGACCGGCAGGAAGAAGCGGGCCGTTCCGGTGTCGAGGTACTCGACGTGGCCCAGGTGCTGCTCGGCTCGCTCGACCGCGAAAAGGCAACGCTGCCGGAGAAAGGCACGGCCGCAAAGGAAGCCGAAAAGCGGGCGAAAGCTGCGCCTAAGGCCGCCGCCCCGGCCGCGCCCGCCCCGGCGCCCGCCGAGGCACCCGCGAAGGCTGCTGAGGCCCCGGCCGCCGCCACAGCGGCCAGCCCGGCCGCACCGGCCAAGGGGCTGGGCATGGCTGGTGGCGCGAAACGACCGGGCGCCAAGAAGGCAGCTCCGGCGCCAGCAGCCGAAACCGCGGCAGCGGAGGCCCCGGCCGCACCGGCCAAGGGCCTTGGTATGGCCGCGGGCGCCAAGAAACCCGGCGCCAAGAAGGCGGCCGCGCCCACCGGCGAAACCAAGCCGGCCGAGGCGGCCGCACCCGCCGCACCGGTCAAGGGGTTGGGTATGGCCTCGGGCGCGAAGCGACCTGGGGCCAAGAAGGCAGCGCCACCAGCTGCTGCGGCACCGGAAGCGGCCGCGACGGCACCGGCTCCCGAGGCCGCGGCCGCGCCCGCGGAACCTGCCGCACCCGCCGCCCCGGTCAAAGGGCTGGGAATCGCCACCGGCGCCAAGCGTCCGGGGGCGAAGAAGGCACCCGCGCGGGCGGAAGCGCCCTCCGCGGCGGCCCCCGCCCAGCCGGAGCCCGAGGCAACGCCGGAACCCGAGCCGGCCAGCAAGCAGGATGGGGAACCGACTCCACCTGCGGCGCCGGCCGCCCCGGTCAAGGGTCTGGGCATGGCACGGGGTGCGCGTCCGCCGGGCAAGCGCTGACCGTGGCTTGACACCTGTCAGCAAATATCAGTGGACAGCGATGAGACCATGGTTGACGTGACCACTCACCAGCTGCCCTGGCACGCCTCCAGCCACCAGCGCCAGCGTTCCTTCGCGCAGTCGTCCAAGCTTCAGGACGTCCTGTACGAAATCCGCGGTCCGGTGCACCAGCAGGCCGCGCGGCTGGAGACCGAAGGGCATCGGATCCTCAAGCTCAATATCGGCAACCCCGCACCGTTTGGCTTCGAGGCGCCGGACGTGATCATGCGCGACATGATCCAGGCGCTGCCCTATGCGCAGGGGTACTCCGACTCGCAAGGGATCCTGCCGGCCCGACGTGCCGTGGTCACCCGCTACGAGCTCGTCGACGGCTTTCCCCGATTCGACGTCGACGATGTCTACCTGGGCAACGGTGTCTCCGAGCTGATCACCATGACGCTGCAGGCCTTGCTCGACAACGGCGATCAGGTGCTGATTCCCGCACCCGACTATCCCCTGTGGACGGCGTCGACCTCGTTGGCCGGCGGCACTCCGGTGCATTACCTATGCGACGAGACGCAGGACTGGCAGCCCGACATCGCCGATCTGGAGTCCAAGATCACCGAGCGCACCAAGGCGCTGGTGATCATCAACCCCAACAACCCCACCGGCGCGGTCTACAGCCACGAAATCCTCACCCAGATGGTGGAGCTGGCCCGCAAGCATGAACTGTTGCTGCTCGCCGACGAGATCTACGACAAGATCCTCTACGACGACGCCAAGCACATCAGCGTGGCCACGCTCGCCCCGGACATGCTGTGCCTGACCTTCAATGGCCTGTCCAAGGCCTACCGCGTTGCCGGATACCGGGCGGGTTGGCTGGCGATCACCGGCCCCAAGGAGCACGCCAGCAGCTTCATCGAGGGAATCAGCCTGCTGGCCAACATGCGCTTGTGCCCGAACGTCCCGGCCCAGCATGCGATCCAGGTCGCCCTGGGCGGCCACCAAAGCATCGATGATCTGGTGCTCCCCGGCGGTCGTCTGCTCGAACAGCGTGACGTCGCCTGGTCCAAGCTCAACGAAATTCCCGGGGTGTCCTGCGTCAAGCCCAAGGGTGCGCTGTATGCGTTTACCCGGCTGGACCCGGAGGTCTACGACATCGCCGACGACGAACAACTCGTGCTCGATCTCCTGCTGTCCGAGAAGATCCTGGTCACCCAGGGGACCGGGTTCAATTGGCCGGAGCCGGATCACCTGCGTCTGGTGACCTTGCCGTGGTCGCGTGATCTAGCAGCGGCCATCGAGCGCCTGGGCAACTTCCTAGTCAGCTACCGGCAGTAGCACCGAATCCGGAGTTGCGGGCGCCCCGCTCGTTGTCGATTCGGCGCATCCGCCGGTGCCGATCCCGTTTGCACCACCGTGGCGCATTGCCGGCTATACGACGATGCCGTCCGCGCCGTTCGGGCCGGGCTTACCCCCGGGTCCGGGGTTACCGCCTTTGCCACCGACGCCGGGGACGGGACTGCCCGCGGGCGCGTGGGCATTACCGCCAACCCCGCCGGTGCCGCCGGTGGCGACGGTTGCCGTACCGTCGCCCCCGCGACCGCCATTGCCGGCACTAGCGGTTCCGGTTCCCGTGGTCGAGGCATAACCGCCGGCGCCGCCGTTTCCGCCGTTGGAACCGTTGGCTGTGCCACCGTCACCACCGTTCCCGCCGATGCCGCCGGTGGCCGTGGCAGTCGAGGCGCCATTAAGGGTGTATGCGGCACCGCCTTGGCCGCCGTCACCCCCGACGGCGCCGGTACCGCCGGCGCCTGGGGCGCCGCCGATGGCCTCTCCGCTTCCGTTGTTGATCCCAACACCTCCGACGCCGCCGGTCCCGCCGCGGCCGGTGCCGCCGCTGCCGCCATCACCACCGGCTCCGCCGGTGGCGGCGAGCACTGAGGCGCTGCTGTCGATTTCCGTGAATCCACCGGCACCGCCGGCCCCGCCATCGGTGGCGCCATCGCCGCCGTGACCGCCGGCACCGCCCTGCGGGACAACCGTGGAGGCGCCGTTGTTGATGTCCGCGCCGCCACCCGAACCGCCGATCCCACCGACTCCGGTGCTGCCGGTGCCACCATCACCGCCGACGCCGGCGATGATATTTCCGGTCCCGAAGGTGAAGGCAAAACCGCCCGACCCCCCGTTTCCGCCGTCGGTACCGTCGCCACCGGCACCGCCGCTGCCGCTGGTAGCAGTGGCGGTCGAGGCGCTGTTGAGGACGCTTGCGGCGGCGGCGGACCCGCCGGACCCGCCGGCTCCGGTAGTGCCGTCGGTGCCGGCCGCTCCGTCGGCTCCGGTGGCGTTTCCGGTTCCGTAGTTGTACGCCGCACCGCCCGAGCCGCCGTTGCCGCCGACGACACCGGTGCCGCCCTTCCCAGCGGCGCCACCGAAGGCGTCGCCGGCTCCGTAGTTGATCGCGGTGCCGCCGGGACCGCCACCCCCACCGTGGCCGGTACCGCCGTTGCCGCCGTCCCCGCCAGTGCCTCCGGTGGCGGTGGCCCTGGAGCCAGCGCCATCGATAGTGGTCCTGCCGCCATCCCCACCGGCGCCGCCGTCCGTGGCGCCGTCCCCACCGTGGCCACCGGCGCCGCCGACGAAGGAAACCGTAGAAGCGTCGTTATTGACTTCCACGTTCCCGCCGTCACCGCCGGAACCGCCGTTGCCGGTGCTGCCTGTGCCGCCATCGCCGCCGGTGCCGCCGGTGACGTTTCCAGTCCCCCTAGTCGACGCAGCACCGCCCACACCGGCGTTGCCGCCATCGTTCCCGTCGCCACCGGCACCCCCGGCACCGCCCGTGGCAGTAGCGGCCGAGGCGCCATTGAGGATCTGCGCGGCGCCGCCCCCACCCCCGGCACCGCCAGTGCCCCCGGTACCCCTGCTACCGGCGCCGCCATCGCCACCCGCGCCACCGGTGGCGTTTGCGGTTCCGTAGCTAGTTGCGTTGCCGCCGCCGCCACCGGCCCCGCCGTTGGTGCCGACGCCGCCATCGCCGCCCCGACCGCCGCTGCTTCCCATCGCACCGCTGTCGCCGCCGGTGCCGCCATTGCCGCCGTTCCCGCCGCCGTTCCCGCCGCCGGGTGCGGAGTTACCACCCGCCCCGCCAGCACCGCCGTTGCCGTAGAAGCCGCCCGCGCCACCATGTCCGCCGTCGCCACCGTTGCCGATGGCGGGGCCGGCAGGGCCATCGGCGGCATAGCCGGTCCCGCCGGCACCGCCATTTCCTCCGTTGCCGGCGATGATGGTGCCGGCGGCACCGCTGGCACCGGCGACCGCACCCGCGCCACCGGCCGCCCCGCTGTTGCCGCCACCGCCGACCGCGCCGGGGTCACCACCGGTGCCGCCCATGCCCCCGGAGGTGGCCGCGTCGGGGCCGACCCCACCGGTACCACCGTTGCCGGGCGCCCCCGGGTTTCCGCCGGCGCCACCGGCCCCGCCGTTGCCGTTCGCGCCGGCCGCGCCAAACAAGGCCGACCCATGCCCGCCGGCCCCGCCCGCGCCCCCGTCACCGCCAGCGCCCCCGCCACCGCTGTCGCCGCCGTCGCCACCGGTGGCCGCAAGCACTCCGGCGGCGGTGGCGTCCCAGCCTGCGCCGCCAACACCGCCCGCCGAAGTCGAGGTCCCCGCGGTACCGGCGGCGCCCACGGCGCCGTCCGCGCCGGCCCCACCCATGCCCCCTGCCCCGCCGTTGCCGAACAGCACCGCGTTGCCACCGGTTCCGCCGACTCCACCGCCCACACCTGCGCCGCCGACTCCACCGGCCCCGCCGGCCCCGCCGTTGCCCAACAACCAGCCGCCGCTGCCGCCCATCCCGCCGGCCCCGCCGCCGGCCCCACCCATACCCCCAGCACCCCCGGTGCCGATCAGGCCGGCCGCTCCCCCGGCCCCGCCGGCCTGGCCAGCCGCGCCGGATCCGCCGTTGCCACCGTTGCCCCACAAGAGCCCCCCGGCACCACCGGCGGCTCCGGTTCCCGCCAGTCCATCGGTGCCATTGCCGATCAACGGACGCCCCAACAACGCGTTGGTGGGCGCGTTGATCACCGCCAGCACCTCCTGCTCCGCGGCCTGCAACGGCGAAGCATTGGCCGCTTCGGCGGCCGCGTAGGCGCCGCCCGCTCCGGTCAAGGCCCGCAGAAACTGGTCGTGAAACGCCGCCGCCTGGGCACTGATCGCCTGGTAAGCCTGGCCATGGCCGGAAAACAACGCCGCAATCGCGACCGACACCTCATCATCGGCAGCGGCCATCACCCCGGTCGTCGCCCCCACGGCCGCGGTGTTGGCCGCGCCGACCGATGAGCCGATGCCAGCCACATCGGCGGCCGCCGATGCCAGCATGTCCGGTATTGCCACCACATACGACATCGCAAGTCTCCCAACCGATTAGCCGTCGACTACTGGTGAATCGCGCTCAGAATCAGCAGAGGGTAACCCCGGCGAACTCAGAGCTTTGACCACGCAGGTTTTTTTGCGAAATGACACAGCACACTCGCAGCAGAAACCTCGCGGCGCAGGTCAGTACCGAGGACACGACCGGCTTGAACCCGCCCCCGAGACGGCCCTCGCATTGCGCGGCCGGGGCGGCGCGATCACGAGGAATCTTGTGCGTGCCGCATTAATACTTTGCGAATTTGCCCAATTGGCTGCGCCCAGCAGCAACGATGGGTCTAGTCCCGTCGATTGATGGTTAGCAGCGATCGCCGGGACGGCGTTGAACGGTGAGTTATGGGTCGCTACGTGTTGGTGAGGTGGTCGAAATGTCATTTGTGATCACGGCGCCGGAGGCGCTTACTGCGGCAGCTACGGATTTAGCCAGCCTCGGGTCAACGATCGGCGCGGCGAACGCGGCAGCGGTGGCCCCTACCACCGCGGTGCTGGCCGCGGGCGCCGACGAGGTGTCGGCGGCGGTTGCGGCGCTGTTCGACGCGCAGGGCCAGGCCTATCAGTTGCTCAGCGCGCGGGCGGCGGCGTTTCACGAGCAGTTTCTGCAGGCCTTGAGCGGGGGTGGGGCTTCGTATGCGGCCGCCGAGGCTGCGGCCGTATCGCCGCTGCTCGACGCGATCAACGCTCCCGTGCTGGCGGCTACCGGGCGCCCGCTGATCGGTAACGGCGCCAACGGCGCCCCGGGGACGGGGGCCGACGGCGGGGCCGCCGGGTGGTTGATCGGCAACGGCGGAGCCGGCGGTGCCGGCGGACTGTTCGGCGCTGGAGGCGATGGCGGAGTCGGCGGGTTCGGCACCTTTGCTGGCAATGGCGGCGACGGCGGCACCGGCCTGTTCGCCGCCGGCGGGGACGGCGGGGCCGGCGGGTCCGGCCTGACTCAGGGGGGCGACGGTGGGATCGGCGGGGCCGCCCTTGGACTTTTCGGCGCTGGCGGGGCAGGTGGCACTGGCGGAGAGGGCGGCCTGTTCGGCGGGGCCGGCGGAATGGGCGGCAGCGCCGGCATGCTCTTCGGCAATGGCGGGGACGGCGGCGCCGGCGCCGCGGCGACCATCGGCAACGCGGCTGGGAACGGCGGCGCCGGCGGCAACGCCGGCATGCTCATCGGTGCCGGTGGCGCGGGCGACAACGGCGGATTCGGCTTCAGCGCCTCCGACGGCGGAGCCGGCGGGGACAGCGTGGGCGGTGCCGACGGTGGGGACGGCGGGGACAGCGTGGGCGGTGCCGACGGTGGGGACGGCGGCAACGGTGGCAAGGCCGGACTGGTCGGTCAGGGCGGTGACGGCGGCGCCGGCGGAAACAACAACTCGGGATTCGGCACCGGCGGCTCCGGCGGTAAAGGCGGTGACGCCGTGCTGATCGGCAACGGCGGCAACGGCGGCAACGCCGGTTCCGGCGGGGTGGGCCCGGGTATCGCCGGCGCCGCCGGCATCGGCGGACTACTCATCGGCGAGGACGGAATGGAGGGGCTGACGCCCTAACCACCCGCATTCAGCGGCAGCAAAATGTAGCCACGAGTGGTCGCGTTACGCGCTTGAATAATGTTCGCGAAAGACCACTACGTGGTGCCGCTGCCAGCATAGGATGCGCTTCTATCCAGTCGTTGGTGACCGGGCGGTCCTCCCGCTGTGCCACGCACTGGCCTGAAATGGGAGGGATCACATGGCGTTTCTGTTCGTGGCACCGGAGACATTGACGGCGGCAGCGGCGGACATCGCCGGGATCGGGTCGACGTTGGGCGAGGCCGGCGCGGCCGCGGCCACCCCGACCACCGCGGTACTGGCGGCCGGCGCTGACGATGTGTCGGCGGCCGTTGCGTCGTTGTTCAGCTCCTACGGACAGGCCTATCAGTCGCTCAGCGCCCAGGCCGCCCAGTTTCATTCCCAGTTTGTGCAGGCAATGCAGGCCGGCGCCGGCTCGTACGCGACAGCTGAAGCAAGCAACGTCGCGCAGACCGCGCTGGACCTCATCAACCAGCCCGTCCTGACGCTGACCGGGCGCCCACTGATCGGCAACGGCGCCAACGGGGCGGCAGGCACCGGCGCCAACGGAGGCGCCGCCGGCTGGTTACTCGGCGACGGCGGGGCGGGCGGGTCCGGAGGCTTGGAGCAGCAGGGCGGCACCGGCGGCGCGGCCGGACTGTTCGGTAACGGCGGCGCGGGCGGTGCCGGCGGGGCGTCAACGGTGGGCACCGGTGCGGCCGGCGGCGCGGGTGGGGCCGGCGGGCTCTTGTGGGGCCAGGGCGGCATCGGCGGTACCGGTGGATCCGGAATCGACGGCGGGGCCGGCGGCGCCGGGGGTGCCGGCGGCGCACTATTCGGCATCGGCGGCGCCGGGGGCCAGGGCGGCATCGCCAGCACCGGATTGACCGGGGGTGGCGCCGGCGGAGACGGTGGCGCCGGCGGCCTCTTCGGCAACGGCGGGATCGGCGGTACCGGCGGTCTGTCCAGCGTCGGGCCTGGCGGGGTCGGCGGCAACGGCGGCGCGGCCGGCACCCTGCTCGGCAACGGCGGTGGTGGCGGCGTCGGCGGGTTCGGCGCTACCCAGGGCGGCGACGGCGGCGACGGCGGCGCCACCGGCATCTTCGGGGGTACCGGCGGCGCCGGCGGCGCGGGCGGACAGAGCACCAACGCCCTCGCAGACTCCGTGGGCGGTAACGGAGGCCAAGGCGGCGACGGCCGGCTCTTCGGCAACGGCGGTGCCGGCGGCGTCGGCGGGGCCGCATACACCAGCAACATCCTCATGAACGCCACCGGCGGCAATGGCGGCCAGGGCGGTACCGGCGGCACGCTATTCGGTAACGGTGGTGGCGGCGGCACCGGCGGAGCCGGCTTCGTCGGCCCCAGTTCCGCCGGTGACGGCGGCAACGGCGGTGGCGGTGGTAGGGCCGGGCTGATCGGAAACGGTGGGGCCGGCGGCGCGGGCGGGGCGCCCGGCCCGAACGGCGGCTTCTCCGGCGGAAACGGCGGAAACGGCGGCGATGCCGTGCTGATCGGAAATGGCGGAAACAGCGGCGACGTCGGGCTATCGGGCGCCGGCACCCCGGGCCTTCCGGGCAACGGCGGGCTGTTGATCGGCACGATCGGGAATACCTGATAGTACGAGCCGTCGGGCACCGGATTGGCGCTGAAATCAGTTCCTTTCCAACAACTCCAGCAAGTAGCTGCCGTACCCGGACTTGACCAGGCTGCGTGCGCGCCGCATCAGTTGTTCGTCGTCAATCCAGCCCAACCGCCATGCCACTTCCTCGGGAACACTCACCTTGAGTCCCTGCCGCCGCTCCAGCGTCCGGACGAAATCGGCGGCGTCTAGCAGCGAGTCGAACGTGCCGGTGTCCAGCCAGGCCGTTCCGCGGGCCAGCATCTCGACGTTGAGCCGGCCGTGGTTCAGATAGGCCTGGTTCACCTCGGTGATCTCATACTCGCCGCGCGCGGATTTCTTCAAGCTCCGCGCGATCTCGATCACGTCGTTGTCGTAGAAATACAAGCCTGGCACCGCATAGTGCGACTTCGGGGTGGCCGGTTTCTCCTCCAGGGAGAGCGCGGTCCCGTCGGCGCTGAACTCGACAACACCGTAGGCAGTTGGGTTTGCCACCCAGTACGCGAAAATCGTTCCGCCACTGATGTCTTGAAATCGGCGCAGGCTGGTGCCCAAACCCGGGCCATAAAAGATGTTGTCCCCCAACACCAATGCCACCGAGTCGGTGCCGATGTGGTCGGCGCCGATGACGAATGCCTGGGCCAGACCATCGGGCTGATCCTGGGTTGCATAGGTGATGTTCACGCCGAAATCCGTTCCGTCGCCGAGTAGGCGGTGAAACCCGGCAGCGTCATGGGGGGTGGTGATCAGCTGGATGTCGCGGATGCCGGCCATCATCAGGGTGGTCAGCGGGTAGTAGATCATTGGCTTGTCATAGACCGGCAACAGCTGCTTGCTGATACCCATGGTGATCGGGTACAGGCGGGTGCCCGAACCGCCGGCCAAGATGATCCCGCGCATGAGTGGCTCCTAGTTGCCTTTCGTCGAACTCAATCGACCAGGTCAGCCTCGGTGAGTTCGGTGGCCGCCAGCGCCGACGCCAAGTCGTCATGGCGGAAAACCGAGGTGACGTGATCGCGGACCACCCGGAATGCCGAGGCGGCGTTCGCGACGCTGTCGGGGTCGTCGCGGCCGATGATCCGTTGCTCGACCACCACAACACCGTCGTGCACGTACATGCGGCCCATCTCGGCGGTCGTCTGCAGCGAGCTGGCCCAGCGCCGCAGCGCCTCGAGGCCCTGGGCTGCTCCGTGCGCGTCGCCGATGTCGATATCGTCGCTGGACAGGGCCACCAGGGTGTCAATGTCAGCGGCGTTGAGTGCGTCGCTCCAGGCCAGCACGGTGGCAATCTCCGATGTGGTCATGGCCTGCAAATTACCGTGTTCGCCTAGTCCGCACGCTAAAGAGGCGTGCGCTCCAGCCATTTCTGCCATACGGCCTGGTCGCCGAACACCTCGATCCCGGTGTCGGGCACCGAGACCCGCCGCGTCATCGCCAGCAGAAGCTCCGCGGCGCCGCCGCGCACGGCCACGGTGCCTTTGCCGTGCTCAGGCGACCAGGTGATGTGGCCGTCCTCGACGGCGGCGGTCCATTCCCCGACGTCACCGAGACCGGGATCGGTGGCGTGCAGATGCACGGTGTCGCCGTCCTCGATCGGCAGCGGCGCGCCGTCGCGCCCCGCCTGGACCGCAATGCGTTCCAGAAACTCGCTGATGCCGTCGGCCGCGATCTCGGGTTCCAGGACGAATTGCTGCCCGAGCGCGATGGCGGCGTCAGCCCGATGCACCACCACCTCGTGCAGCCGGCGCCTAACCCACCAGTGCGCCGGGCGCGGCCCAAGAAATGTCCACACCGGCGTTTCCGCGCCCGCCTGCTCGACGGCGTCGACCATCAGCTGCGCGCCGTCTTGCAGCCAGGCGATCGCGTCGTCCACAGCTGCCGGCGGCTTTCCGCCTGCCACATTGCGGGGATCCAGAAAACTGTCCAGCCGGTCGCGCACGATCTGGGCCGCCCACCGGTCGCCGCGTCCGACATGACGGAACAGCTGCCCGAGGTTCCATCCCGGGCAGCTGGGCACTGGCGTGGATTGGTCATTGTCGCCGATGAGTTCGCCGAAAGCACGGGTCTGGTCAAGGTATGCCGCCACCTGGTCCACCCCGGTAACGCTACTCGTGCCGGGTTGCCCGCAGCCCGAATTCGCCGACGGACGCGGCCGACTAGGACGCCGCCCGAATCCGAGCCCCCAGCCGGAACACTCGCCAGCCAGCCCGCTCCCAGCGGGAGACATCAAGGCAGTTGCGGCCGTCGACAATGACGCGGGCCCGCACCCGGTCGGCCAGATCGTCGGGGTCGAGGTCGACGAACTCCTGCCATTCGGTGAGTATCAACACGGCGTCGGCTCGCTCGCAGGCCTCGGCAACCGAGACCGCGTAGTTCAGCGTGGGAAACAGTCGGTTCGCGTTGTCCAGGGCCTTGGGGTCATAGACATTGACCGCCGCACCGTTGAGCTGTAGCTGTCCGGCGACGTTGAGCGCGGGAGAATCTCGAACGTCGTCGGATTCGGGTTTGAACGCCGCGCCAAGCACCGCGAGGTTGGCTCCCAGCAGCGAACCGCCACACGCGGTGGTGGCCAGTTCCACCATCCGGGTACGCCGCCGCATGTTGATGCTGTCGACCTCACGCAGGAAGGTCAGCGCCTGGTTGGCACCGAGCTCGCCGGCACGGGCCATGAACGCGCGGATATCTTTGGGCAAGCAGCCGCCACCGAATCCCAAACCCGCATTGAGACATTGGCGCCCGATGCGGGTGTCGTAGCCGAGGGCATCGGCAAGCAGACTGACGTCGGCACCGGCGGCCTCGCATACCTCCGAGATCGCGTTGATGAACGAAATTTTGGTAGCCAGAAAGGCATTGGCGGAGACCTTGACCAATTCCGCGGTCTGCAGATCGGTCACCAAGAAGGGCACCCCGGCCTCCAGCAACGGTCCGTACAGTTCTCGGACGAACTGCTCGGCCAGGATCGAATCCTCCTGCACACCAAGCACAATCCGATCCGGACGCAGCGTATCGCGGACCGCGAAACCTTCGCGCAGAAACTCCGGGTTCCAGGCGATCTCCACACCAACGCCGGCCACTGCCAGCCCGGCCGCCCGCCGGGCCAACTCGGCCGCCGTTCCGACCGGGACCGTCGATTTGCCAATGAGCACCGACGTTCTGGTCAGCCGCGGCACCAGGGTATCGATGACGGCGTGAATGTGACGCAAGTCGGCGCCGTATTCCCCCCTTTTCTGGGGTGTGCCAACACCCAGAAAGTGCACATCGGCGAACTCGGCGGCCATGTCGTAGTCGGTCGTGAAGTGCAGACGTCCAGCAGCAAGGTTGTCCCTCAACAGCTCTCGCAAACCCGGCTCGTAGAAGAGGATATCGCCCCCGGCCAGCTTGGCCACCTTGCCCGGATCAATGTCGACCCCGACAACCTCGTGCCCAAGTTGCGCCATTCCAACGGCGTGGGTGGCGCCTAGATAGCCGGTGCCAAAGACGGTGCATCGCATAACACCGTGTGTAGGCGACTGCGATGAGCGAACTGCATCGCGACGCTGAACGGCAGATGACAGCTACCCGGCAAGATCAGATACCCGGGATAAACGGGATGTTGAACCCGCCCCGCCCGTGCCCACCGCCGTGACCGCCGCCGTGCCGGCCGCCGCGTCCACCACCACGTCCGCCACGGTCATCGTCACCGCCGGGGAACCCGCCGCCGCCACCGGGACCAAAGATCTGGGGAAGCGGGATCTGAATGGGCACCGGAATGGGCACCGGAGCCGGCACCGGAGCCTCCGGCGCGGGTGCGGGAGCCTGAGGAATCGGAACCGGAACTGGCGCGGGAGCCTGCGGCACGGGCACTGGCGCTTGGGCAACCGGTACCGGCACCGGCGCCGGGGCCTTCGGAGCCGGAACCTGCGCCTGGGGGGCCGGGGCTTGCGGCGCCCGCGGGGCGGGGGCTTGGGGCGCCGGGGCTGGGGCCGGAACCTGGGCCTGGGGCGCCGGGGCTTGGGCTTGGGCTTGGGGCGCCGGAGCCTGCGGTGCCGGGGCCTGGGGTTGAGGGGCCGGGGCCGCGTGCGCCGGCGCGGGCAGGTGTGTGACGACGCTCTGGCCGGGATCGGGGCGGGTGCCGGGTTCGGAGCGGATGCTGACCGCCAGAGACACGGCCAAGGCACCCACACCGATCATGAAGATTGACCCCATGATGCTGGCCAGCAGCGCGAACGGCCTTCGCTCATGCTGCTCTTCGGGCACCGCGCTGTAGGCCAGAGCCTGCTGACCCGTCCCCAACTGGTCCGACACATCGTCGAAGTAGGCGGCATCGAGCCCGTACGGCGCGTGTGAGTAGAGCACCCCGCTGCCGGGATCCTGGGCCCACGCCTGCGCCGCCGTGGATGACGCGAACAGGGGGCTGCTCGCCGCCGCGAGCGCGGCACCGCGGGCAAGCGCGGTATCCGGTTCCTCGGCCGCGGTAACCGGCAATGTGGTCGACGCCTCGAGCGTCGGCTTGATCAATGGCAGATCGATACCCGAGCCCACCAGAAACACCGCGTCGGGACGGGTCGGCAGGCTCTCGGCCTGGGAAATCAACTCCGTCAACTGGCCCACGGCCGTGTCATCGTCGTCTGACAGTGAGAGTCGATGAATGTCGGTAACCGAGCCGTCCGCACTGTCGACAACCGCCAGCGTGGCGGCCTCGGGTTCGATGAACAGCAACGCGGTCTGCGCATAGTTGGTTTCGCTGCCCACCGCGTGAGCCAGCGCGGCGGCGGCCAGGAACGCCGAGACCAGCACGACGTTTTCGATCTTGCGCCGGGCCAAGACGTCGCGCAGGGCGGCGGCTTGGGCCGGGTCTCTCCAGGTCACCCCGGTTGAGGTCAGCTGGTAGCCGCCCTCGGAGGCGCCTTCCCTGGTTCCCAGGATCGCCGAGATCACCTGTTCGGCGGCCCCGATGGTTGCCGCGTCGCCATCACCGCTGACATCGAACGCGTCTTCATCGACCAGCGCGCCATCGCCGTTTTCGCCTTCGACCAGCACCAACCGCACTGCCGTCGGTGCCACAGATACTCCGAGCACGGTGTCCAAGAGCTCCCCCAATACCTGTTCGACCATCGCATACAGCGGGCCTACGCGGGTCCCCCAACCCTGTAGCCGCCGATTTTACGCGCCTCCCGGGGTGCATACCGGAGCCTTAGTTGCCGGATCGGCTTGGGTCAGCACATTTCAGCAGTAAAAGGATGCCTAACCGTCGAACAGACGATTAGCTGTCAGCGTCCCCCGTGGCCGCCACCGAAACCACCACCGTGGCCCCCACCGAAACCTCCACCGTGGCCGCCACCGAATCCTCCGAACCCGCCACCATGGCCACCGCCACCGCGGCCACCGCCGAACCCACCGCCGTGACCGCCGCCACCGAAGTGGCCCCCGTGGCCGCCGCCGAACTGGCCCCCATGGCCGCCGCCGCCGGACGGACCGCTACGACCGGGAGCGCCGCCGCCGAAGTGCCCGCGCCGGCCAGGACCGAGGCTGCCGCCAGCGGGCCCACGACCGGGGTTGGGTATCCGGCCCAGCCCGGGCAGCCTCAGACCGCCGCGCCCGCGCGGATTCGGACTCACCACCGGCGGGGGCGAGGCTGGAACTTCAACACGGGGGGCGGGCACCTTGGGCTGCTGACGTGGCACCGGCGCTTGGATATTGGGGACAGAGGGGCGCAGGAAGGTGTCGACCCCGCTGGGTACCCGGACCGGCGACACGACGATGGGCACCAGCGGCGGCACGGCCACCACCGGTTCAGGAATGGCGGGGGCGGGCAACACCGGCACCTCTGGCGCCCTCTGCGCCGGCGCCGCCGGGGCCGGCAGCTGCGGGCTGGCCGCGCGCGGCACCACCCGGGGGCGCGGCAACTCGATCTTCGGCTCGGGAGCGGCCACTTGCGGCGGCGCGGCCGCCTGCTGAGGCGGGGCGACCAGGTGGTTCTCGTTGGGCCTGGGCTGTAGGGCCACCGTCGGGCGGATGTCGATCGCCAGGGCGACTTCCAGCGCCACCACCGCCGCGGTGGCGACCACGGCCAGGCCGCTGCCGATCAAAAGCCCGGATCGGCGTCCGGCGGGTTCCTGGTCGGGCGAGAGCTCGTCGACCAGGTCGCTCTCCGCCAGCGGGTCAGGATCATTGAGGTCCTGCGCATATGCCAGGGCGGCGGTGGTGGCGGCAAACAGGGGCGCATTGCCGCAGGCCAGCGCCGCGCCTCGGGCGAGCGCCATTTCCTGTTCCTCGGACACGCTCACCGTCAGCGACGTCGCCGCATCGAGTGCCGGCTTGATCATGGCGACGTCCACACCCGTGCCGACCACATAGACACCGTCCGGACGCGCCGGCAGAGACTCGGCCGCGGCCACCATGGCGACCACCTCGGCCACCGCCGCGTCGTCGTCTTCGGCCAACAATTGCTGGCGCACCTCGCTGACCGAGCCGTCCGCGGTGTCGACGACGGCCAGGGTCGCCGTATCGGGCTCGATG
Organism: Mycobacterium pseudoshottsii JCM 15466; assembly: GCF_003584745.1. Classification (NCBI taxonomy): domain Bacteria; kingdom Bacillati; phylum Actinomycetota; class Actinomycetes; order Mycobacteriales; family Mycobacteriaceae; genus Mycobacterium; species Mycobacterium pseudoshottsii. Next base: position 767,673 of record NZ_AP018410.1, on the reverse strand, counting down.
AACAACACCGCGGTCCGCGCATAGCTGAGGGCGCCGCCGACCGCCTGCCCCAGGGCGGCCGCAGCCAGAAAACCCGAGACCAGCATGACGTTTTCGACCTTGTGCCAGGCCAGCGCATCGCGCAGCGCCGCGGCCTGAACCGGGTCGGTCCATGTCACGCCGATCGAGGACAACCGCAAGCCGGCGTCGGCCGCACCCTCCCGAGTGCCCAGAATCGCCGCGACCACCTGATCGGATGCGCTCGACGTGACCGGATTGCGGTCGAGGTCGAAACTGTCTTCCTCGACAATCAAGCCGTCGCCGTCTTCGCCTTCGACCAACGCCATCCGGACGTCAGCCGCTGCCATCGATACCCCAAGTACGACGTCCAAAACCCCTCCCAAGGTCTTGCAACCCACCACGGTCGCTGCGGAGGAGAACACGGCGCGGATGGCTCCGGATGGCCCGGCAATGGCTCTTGGATAGCCGAGCCAACGGTCTACTAATCCTTATCGCGCAAGCTATGCGGCAGCTATGTAGACCTTATGAAGTTCTGGTATGAACGAGACGGCGTGGGCCCCCGCTGACCCTGGTATTTCGACCCTACTCCGGAACTCCCGTAGGGATGCTCAGACGGACTGGTCAATTTCAAGATGCACAGCTGGCCGATTTTCATGCCGGGCCACAACGTGATCGGGAGGTTGGCGACGTTGGACAGCTCCAGCGTGATGTGCCCACTGAAGCCGGGATCGATGAACCCGGCAGTGGAATGGGTGAGCAAGCCCAGCCGGCCCAGCGACGACTTGCCCTCCAGCCGCCCGGCCAGGTCACCGGGCAGGGAGAAGATCTCCAGCGTGGAACCCAGCACGAACTCGCCCGGGTGCAGCACGAACGGATCCCCCTTGGTCGGCTCCACCACGCTGGTCAACTCGTCCTGGCGCTGCGCCGGGTCAATGTGGGTGTACCGGGTGTTGTTGAACACCCGGAACATGCAGTCGAGCCGGACGTCGACGCTGGACGGCTGAACCAGGCTGTCATCGAACGGGTCGATACCCAACCGCCCGGCGGAAATTTCGGCTCTGAGGTCTCGATCAGAGAGCAGCACGCGATGAGCGTATCTGCTCTCGGATCGCCGCCGCCGCGCGACGAGTCAGCGGAGGTAGATTTCCTTGCCAGTGGGGTATCCGCCACCAGTGGTGGTGACGTGGACGTGGTCATAGTGACCGAGGCGGCTTCTGGTTGCACCGGTGGGCGTGTAGTAGACGCCACGCCAAATCGCATCCTGCATCCCGAAGCGCTCGGCGTTGGCCAAGACGTAGGCGACGATCTCGTTGCCCAGCGCTATCCCCTCAGCACTGCCGGGGTTGGGGATCATCACGTCGAGCGCCAATCCGTTCGGATGCCAGCGCAACGCATCGGGGCGCACCCCACCGATTTCGTGAATCTCCGGGAAGACCGCGCTGATGCTGCGCGCCGCCAGGATGGTCTTGACCTGTAGCCCGCGTTCCGGTGCCACCCCGACCGGCAGCAGGCGCGCTGACCTGTCCACCCGCAATCTCGATGCCGCGGCGAACTGACCGGCCGCAAAACCCATCCCCACCGCACCGCTGGATATTTTCGACGACAACTCGATGGGCGTTGCCGCGACAATCTCCACACAACACGCTTCATCACCAACGGCCATTTGGTCGATGCGATCACGCGCGGACGATGGGCCGATATCCCCTGCCACCGCGAAGAAGGCGGCCGCGGGCGCTACCACTGCAGCCAGCAGAACAGACAGCTTGCGCCGCTTCCTGGCTAACTCGTGCCGACCCACGGAAGCAGATTACGGCACGATAACGAAATAATAAACACCGGATTGGTTAGCAATCCTGTGGCATATATCGCAGTTTGCCACTTATCAAGACAATAATGGCACCCGACTTGACGCGGGGCCATTTGTCCTGCTCAGCGCGACATTTCTTGCGCCATAAGACACAGCCGAACAAGATTGTCTGGCCGCCAAGAGTTTAGTGCCCTCAGATCTGCAAACGTGACGGGACGGGCTGGCGAGTATCGGCCGCATGCTGCACCGCCGCCTCGATGCCGGCGACCAGTCCCGCGACCGCCGTCTCCACCGACATGCTCGGAACACCCAGGTTGCGATCCAGGGCGGCGACCATCGGCAGACAGGGCAGATGGACCCAGCCGGCGCGGATGGGCAGGTTCCGCGAGGCGATGTGGTGCAGCACGCCGTACATGAGGTGGTTGCACACGAAGGTGCCCGCCGCGTCGGAGACATCGGCCGGGATCCCGGCCGCGCGCATCGCCAGCACCATCTCGTGGACCGGGACGGTGGCGTGGTAGGCGACCGGGCCGTCCGGATCGGTCGGCTCGCCCACCAACACCTTGCCGGCGGTGTCGGCGAGGCCATAGCGCCCGCAATCGTTGATGTTCTGGGCCAGCCGCTCGACGGTCAGCATGGCGCGCCCCGGGTATTCGCCCAGCATGATCACCAGCTGCGGATCCACCTCGGCGATGGCCTGCTCAGCCGCCGCGATCGAGTCGAAATAGGCGCCGGGCACAATCCGCGAGACGACCGTCGCCCCGGCGATGGTGCGTCCGTCCAGCGCCTCGGCGGTGAACTGGGCCGGATTGTCCGGCGTCACGCCATACGGTCCGAACCCGGTAACCAGCACCTTGGTCATGTGGTGTTCCTTCCTGGTCGAAACTAGGTGAGCGGGCGTTCGGCCATGGGTATCACCCTGAAATCCTCCAGCATCGCGAACCGATGCGGAAGATCGGCCTGCACCTGTTCGCTGGACATCACCGCGATGAAGGCTTCCAGCGAGGGATACCGCACGAATTGAATGACGTCCCAGCGCTCCTCGGGCGGGCCGATGAAGCAGCCGCCGGCGTCGGCCACAAAGACCCGCTCGGCGCCGACCTTCGCCAGCACCGACTCCATCCCGGCGGCGTAGCGCTCGAACAGTTCGCGACCGCTGATCGGCGCCGGGGGCGCAAGCTCGGAGTTCGCTGAGTAATCGGCGACCTCGCGGATGCGGTAGAGGTTGAGCATGACGAAGGGGCCGGGCGGCATTGCGGTCAGCATCGCCTCAGCCGCTTGCGGTGTCGGAACGATGTGCACGATCGATCTCCCTCGTCGCCTCTATTTGTACGTGGTGTTGGCGATTCCCGTTGGTCGCGTTGCGGCCAGCGCTCGGCGCCACGGCATCAATTCGGGCGCTCGGCAGCCGTCGGGGAGCCCGGCACGGCGCGCAGCAGGACCACCACAAAGGCCGACATCAGCATCATGGCGCCCACCGCCCACATGCCCGCCTTGTCGGTCCCGGTCACTTGTTCGAGCGCCCCGGTCAGATAGGGCGCGGCGAACCCGCCCAGATTGCCCACCGAATTGATCAGCCCGATGGCGCCGGCTGCCGCGGTGCCGGTCAGGAAGTTTGACGGCAACGCCCAGAAGCTGGGGATGGCAGCGAACACCCCCCATCGCGGTGATCGCCACGGCCACCATCACCAGCACCGGGGTGTGCAGGTGCAGCGCGACGGGAATGGCCAGCCCGCCAAGCAACATCGGGACGGCGACATGCCACACGTGCTCACCGGTGGCGTCCGCGTGCCGCGACCACAGGTACATGGCCACCGCCGCACAGGTGTACGGGATCGCCGCGATGAGTCCCACTTGCACGATCGAGAAGTCGATCCCGAAGGTCTTCTTGAAGCCCGAGATGATGCTCGGCAAGAAGAACGTCAGGGCGTAGAGCCCGTAGGCGATGCCGAAGTAGACCAGGGCCAGCGCCCAGATCCGTGGGCTGGTCAGCGCGCGGCGCAGCGGAAAGTGAAAGTCGCCGGCAACCTGGCGCTGCTCCTCGGCCAGGGTGTCGACGAGCCATTGCCGTTCGTCGGGCTCTAGCCATGCGGCGTCACCGGGCCGGTCGACCAGGTAGTACCAACAGGCGAACCCCAACACGATCGCCGGGACACCGACGGCGATCATCATGAACTGCCAGCCCGCCAGCCCGAACACCCCGTTGCCGAGGTGGATCAGCCACGCCGCCAACGGGGTTCCAAGCGCTGCCGCGATCGGGCTGGCCATCATGAACAGCGCGACGACCCGGGCCCGGTAGTCGCGCGGGAACCAGCGACTCAGGTAGTAGATGACCCCCGGGAACAGGCCCGCCTCGGCCACCCCTAACAGGAACCGCAACACCAACAGCGTCGTCGCGTTTGGCGCAAAGCCGGTGGCCACCACCACGATTCCCCACGACACCGCGATCCGCGCTAGCCAGCGTCGGGCGCCGTAGCGATCCAGCGCGAGATTGGACGGAACCTCGACCAGCACATAGCCGATGAAAAAGATGCCCGAGGCCAGGCCGAACATCGTCGCTGTGAGCTGTAGGTGCGCGCTGATGTCGGCGCGGGCGATGCCGAGGTTGGTGCGGTCCAGGTAGTTGACGAAATACAGGGCCATCAAGAACGGCACGATGCGAATGCCCAGTTTGCGGATCGTGCGCGCTTCCAGCGAGCGTTCACCGGTGTCTAAAACGGCCATCGTGTCTCCTGCGTGAGGACCCGGTGCCGTCGAGTTCCGCAACGCTCGCGTCTGTTGGATGTCGGGGTCACGGTGGCCCGCGAGGCGCGCGTGCGTCACGTCGGAAACGTACGAACCGAGGCTCCGGTGCCGTCGGCCCGTCCGCCGAGCACTGTATACGCCGGCGCGCCATCCGGCCTCCGCCGATACCGGCCGATCGAGCGCACCCGAGTATGTTCGTCTCAATCGGCCCCGGGAGGTTTGGCGTGAGCACCCTGACAACCGCTGCGGCTTTGGTCGCCTTCCCGGTGATCGCCGGAATCATCGGTGGCGCTGTGGCAGTCGTGCGCACGCCGTCGGCGGCGCTGGTCAGCGGTGTGCAGCATTTCGCGGCCGGTGTGGTCATGGCCGCCGTGGCCACCGAGGTCCTGCCGGACCTGCGGGCGCGGGGCCCGCTGTGGCTGATCATTCTCGGGTTCAGTGCGGGGGTCGCGCTGCTGGTCGGATTCCGCCAGTTCGAAGACCACGGACCGCACGGCGAGGACGAGGACGGCCACGACGACGTCCGTGCGGGCGGTCAAGTGCCGGTGGGTTTTCTCGCCGTGGTCGCCGTCGACCTGTTCATCGACGGGCTGCTGGTGGCGACGGGCGCGACCGTCTCCCGGCGCACCGCGATCATCATCACCATCGCGCTGACCGTCGAGGTGCTGTTTTTGGGGGTGTCGGTGGCGCTGCGGCTGACCCGCTCCGGAGTACCCAAGGCCCGGGCCGCCGCGCTCACCGGCGGGGTCAGCCTGGCGACCGCCGTGGGCGGCGTGCTGGGTGCGCTGGTGCTCGCCAACGCGGGAGGTACCGTGCTGACCCTCGTGCTGGCGTTTGCGGCGGCGGCGCTGTTGTGGCTGGTCGTGGAAGAACTGCTCGTCGAAGCCCATGAAGGCGAGGAGCGGGCGTGGATGGCGATCATGTTCTTCGCCGGCTTCCTGATCCTCTACAGCCTGGGAGTGATGGAGTGAGGCGGATCCCGCACACCGCGCCCGGTGCTGGGTGCTAGCCTTTCGGGGCAACAGCGCCGATGTAGTTCAATGGCAGAACATCAGCTTCCCAAGCTGAATACGCGGGTTCGATTCCCGTCATCGGCTCCACGAAAGACCTGGTCAAATCCCATACTGAAGCGTCACAATCGCTAGCCCATCTAACCGATGACCGTCTGGTGACCCTGACCGATTTGAGAGGCGTTTGCTACAGCCGCCAGATAGCACACGCATCGAACATCCGTTCGGAAACCTGTCGGCCCCCGTCGATACCGTCCACGCATGAGCGACCACGCGGAAGACACGGAAATCTCGACGGCCCTCCACCGGCAGACCTACACTGCCTCCATGACGAACGTGGGGAGCCCGGTTCACCATCGGATCGCCGTCGAAGACATCGCAAACACCATCGCCCGCCGATGGCAAGACGAGTCGAACACTACCGTTCGAATGCTGACCAGTACTGCTGTGTACCTCCATGAGCGCAAACTCGTTGAATGGGTATTTGAAAGCACCAAGTCCGCAGCGGACTATGCGGATATTTTAAAGCAGATTCGCAAACGAGGCATCGACGTCGGGGTTGTGCTGCCGATGCCGGAACTCGGTCGAGCACATGAGGAATTTTGGGGAACCGGACTGATCCTGTACGGCTGGATCGACCGAGGCGACGACGTAATAAGGTTCACCGGCCCCGAGGTCGCGTGAATGCCGCCGTCCCTCGTAACCCAAACGATCATTGCCTTCATTTGGGATTTTGACCGGACTCTTACCCGCGGCTATATGCAGAAGCCGCTTTTCGAGCACTACGACGTTGATGAAAGCAAGTTCTGGCAAGAGGTCAACGCACTCAAGAAGTTCTACGGCGGATACGACCTACAACTTGCCGAGGACACTGCATACCTAGAGCACACTCTCAACTACGTTCGCACAGGAAAGTTTCCAGGTTTGACAAACGCCCTCCTACGCGAACTCGGTGCCCAGGTCGAACTGGCGCCTGGCATGCCCGAATTCATAAAGCGGACAAGAGATTTTGTTACACAAGACAAGCGGTACGCCAAACACTTGATCTCAGCCGAGCACTACGTCGTCTCGACAGGTCTTCGCCAGATGACTGAGGGTAATCCGATTTTTGAGCACGTTGACGGGGTTTGGGCGTGTGAACTACTGCCAGACGCGCCTATTAACAATGACGGTGCGCTCGATCCCGCCAGCTTCGACCCTGACGGGCCGTTGACGCAAATCGGATACACCATCGATAACACGACGAAGACTCGAGCAGTGTTCGAAATTAACAAGGGCATAAATAAGATCGAAAACGTCAACGTTAACGCACGCATGACACCCGACGAGCGTCGCGTTCCGATCAGCAACATGATTTACATTGCCGACGGCCCGAGCGACGTGCCGGTCTTCTCGGTCGTCGGCGGCTCCGGCGGCAAAACACTAGCTGTGCACAGCGGAAAAAACTACGAGGGCGTGCAGCAACTACAGGACGACGGGCGCGTAAACCACACAGCCAGCGCGGATTACAGCGAACATAGCGACGCCGATTTATGGCTATTCCGATCGCTGCGAATCATCGCAGACGCGATCTGCCAACGACGGGAACAGCTGATAGACAGCATCGTCAACCCGGCGGGACACGCGGTCTAAGCAACGCTGCGACCTGCAGATGTCACTACCCGCGAAAACTGTTTGCTGGTTGTCGGTGGTGGGTGGGACCATCGGAGGAACCGGACATCGGCGGGGCGGGAGGGAACCGGGCTGAACCGCGATGACACTCATACAGACGTTCTTCTCGGCTGACTACGTGATACAGGTGTCGGATCGCCGGTTGACCCAGGGCTCCGGCGTTGTTGATTAGCAGGCTTGTGAGCTGGGGAATTGTGGATTGAGGAGGTCTAGGCGGCGGTTGGCGGTCAAAGCGGTGATCCGGCAGGCTTCGGCGATGTTGTCGGCGCCGTTGAGGCGGTGCAGATTGATCGCGGTGTTGCGTAGCGTTGCTAGGACCTGTGCGCCGTTTCCGGTATGTGCCCTTTGACGGTCTTCGTCGAAGGTGACGTCGCGTATCCAGTGCAGGCTGTTCTCGATTCCCCAGTGTTGACGCATCCAGGCCATGATCGCGGTAGGGCGGGCGTGCTCGAACGGCAGGCTGCAAATGGCATAGACCACCTCCACGCTGCGCTGGTCGGTGGCGGTGATCAAGCGTTCACGAGTGATCCGAATGATTTGTTTTGCGTAGGGGAAGCCGATTCCTCGTGCAGCGGCGATGATTTGCAGGGTGCGGGTCTCGACACGGCCGTGGCCGCGGGAGTCGTCGGTAGCGGCTGCGGGCACCTCGGCCCAGGGCAGCGCGGTGATACGCGCAAATATTTTGGCTTGGTTGGACTTGACGATCATCAGGTAGTGCGACTTCAAGGTGGCGCAGATCAACTTCGCGGTGACGACCTGGGTATGCATCGCATCCACGGTGACCAGCCACCGCAAGCTACCCGGCAGCAGCGTGAGCAGGGCACGTACGCAGGGAATTTCATTGCTTTTCTCGGCGACAGCGAGTTGACCGAGCACCAATCGGGCACGGTGGGCGAACACCGACACGAGATGCGTGGCTGTCGCTTTGGCGCGTAAAGCACCACGCAGCATCTTGCCGTCCAACGCGATCGGCACCAATCCACTGGGGTCGCTGCTGGCCACGTGTGCAGTGAAGTAACTGCCCATCCTGGCGTTGAGGTCGGCGGGGTCTAGCCGAGACAAAACAGCGCGGAAGGTCTTCTCACTGGGCCGCCGGAACCGGACCCCTAATTGGGCCAACACATCATCGGGAGCGGTGGCCGCCCATGTGGCAAAACCAGCATAGCCGCGCATCCCCGCGGCAGTGGCCAGAACCGCGATCGCCAACAAAGCCATCAGCGAATACCTCCGACCGCGTGGGCCCCTCGGGTCTGGCACCGAGGCCAACACATCGAGAAACTCCGATCCGATGAACTCGCTGCGCTCACCAGGACTCCAGCAGTCGAACACCTCTGGAACCGACGACACACGCAATACTGAAACGGTAGGCACGGGCAACTCCAGACCAACGACGAACAGTAACCAACTCGATCGTTCTCCAGATAGCCCGTGCCTACACTCCGGCCCCAATAGCGCGGCACCAAAGATCATCAACCCAGCTCACAAGCCTGCTAATCAACAACGCCGGAGCCCTGCCGGTTGACCAAAGCTGATCGATCAGTCTTCGATGACGAATACACCAAGCTGACTTGTTGGAACCAAACGTTCACTGCTGGTTTCACGGGGCTTGCGCGTATCGATATTGGGCAGAAAAAGTCAACATCAGAATGGATCGCTGAGGTTTTGTGCGATTATCCGGTTTTCGGGTACGGAGTCGACGCACTACGCCGGGAAGCCGAAAAGACTATCCGAAAGCTGCCTAATCATTGGGACAAACGACTTGCCGTCGTCGTTGCCGGATTCGATTCAAACGGCAGCTTGCTCTGTGTGGGAGCTGCAAATTTCGACACCACGACAGGGTTCACCTCAGATCAGAACAGTTTTGCACTCAAAGGATTTAAACTGGTTAACGGGCGTAAGACCGGCTCACACACCGCAGGGGCGCCCTCAACGAGTTGCAAAAAAAAAAGTTGCTGAGGCGATATCTTCCGCGCATCGTAGACCAAACGAACGGCATCAACCGCGCGATCAAGATTATGGTAGAAAACCAACGCCAAGTCGCCAAACTTCATAAAACAGTGGGCCTGGATGATCAATGTGTTTTTATTCCTAGACAGCAACATCACGCAGGAATGGTCGGCAACCTGGACGATACGGATATATCAACGACGGGCAGCAGCTTTGGATTTTTCGATGCTGGCGGCTTCCAGTATGGGCAATTCGGGCCGCTGATCGCTCATAGCGGTTTTGTTGTCGACCAATTTACAGGCACAGCTGACCCCGCGAATCCCGACAACCAGACTGTGAGCGTCAGATTCGTGAAGGTGCCACCCTCATGGTCGCAATCAAATTCCAGTTAGCGAACCTTGTCGCGATGGACGGCTAGCTGCGCCGACGCATCGGTACGACGTTCGGGGCGCTGACCGGGCAGCTCATCGCCTCAAGCGCGGCCATCGTTTCGGCGTGGTCGTCATCGAACAGATGGGTATAGATCGCCAGTGTCGTAGTGATCTTGGCGTGACCCATGAACCGGGAAAGCTGCAACGCCGGGATACCGGCAGCCACGCATAAGCTGGCGTAGCTATGCCGAAGCGCGTGAAACTTCAGACCAGGTGACAGCACGGTCTCACCCGCCAGGCGGTTAGAGCGGGCTACAGCTGGCCGGAACACGGCCTAATAGAACGTCTGGTGACGAATCGGGGCCGACCAGTCCAACACCAACCGCCCCGCTGCTTCATCGACTGAGAGCGCCGCCAGGGCGTCAGTGCCGGTCGGCGTGATCCGGTTGCCTCGGTCGTCGGTTGCCCGCTTGCCGGTCGGCTTGAACGGCGTGAGAGTCACCGCGCAGAAGAGCGGCGCGTCCGGCTCACTACGGCGGGGATGGGCCCTGAGGTAGTCGCGCAGCAGCTCGGTTGTCAGTGTCGTCAGCGGCACCCGGCGACGGCTGCCTTTTGTCTTCGGGGTGTCATCAGGGCTCCGGCGTTGTTGATTAGCAGGCTTGTGAGCTGGGGGATTGTGGATTGAGGAGGTCTAGGCGGCGGTTGGCGGTCAAAGCGGTGATCCGGCAGGCTTCGGCGATGTTGTCGGCGCCGTTGAGGCGGTGCAGATTGATCGCGGTGTTGCGTAGCGTTGCTAGGACCTGTGCGCCGTTTCCGGTATGTGCCCTTTGACGGTCTTCGTCGAAGGTGACGTCGCGTATCCAGTGCAGGCTGTTCTCGATTCCCCAGTGTTGACGCATCCAGGTCATGATCGCGGTAGGGCGGGCGTGCTCGAACGGCAGGCTGCAGATGGCATAGACCACCTCCACGCTGCGCTGGTCGGTGGCGGTGATCAAGCGTTCACGAGTGATCCGGATGATTTGTTTTGCGTAGGGGAAGCCGATTCCTCGTGCAGCGGTGATGATTTGCGGGGTGCGGGTCTCGACACGGCCGTGGCCGTGGGAGTCGTCGGTAGCGGCTGTGGGCACCTCGGCCCAGGGCAGCGCGGTGATACGCGCAAGTATTTTGGCTTGGTTGGACTTGACGATCATCAGGTAGTGCGACTTCAAGGTGGCGCAGATCAACTTCGCGGTGACGACCTGGGTATGCATCGCATCCACGGTGACCAGCCACCGCAAGCTACCCGGCAGCAGCGTGAGCAGGGCACGTACGCAGGGAATTTCATTGCTTTTCTCGGCGACAGCGAGTTGACCGAGCACCAATCGGGCACGGTGGGCGAACACCGACACGAGATGCGTGGCTGTCGCTTTGGCGCGTAAAGCACCACGCAGCATCTTGCCGTCCAACGCGATCGGCACCAATCCACTGGGGTCGCGGCTGGCCACGTGTGCAGTGAAGTAACTGCCCATCCTGGCGTTGAGGTCGGCGGGGTCTAGCCGAGACAAAACAGCGCGGAAGGTCTTCTCACTGGGCCGCCGGAACCGGACCCCTAATTGGGCCAACACATCATCGGGAGCGGTGGCCGCCCATGTGGCAAAACCAGCATAGCCGCGCATCCCCGCGGCAGTGGCCAGAACCGCGATCGCCAACAAAGCCATCAGCGAATACCTCCGACCGCGTGGGCCCTTCGGGTCTGGCACCGAGGCCAACACATCGAGAAACTCCGATCCGATGAGCTCGCTGCGCTCACCAGGACTCCAGCGGTCGAACACCTCTGGAACCGACGACACAGGCAATACTGAAACGGTAGGCACGGGCAACTCCAGACCAACGACGAACAGTAACCAACTCGATCGTTCTCCAGATAGCCCGTGCCTACACTCCGGCCCCAATAGCGCGGCACCAAAGATCATCAACCCAGCTCACAAGCCTGCTAATCAACAACGCCGGAGCCCTGGGCGCGGCCCCACGCATTAAGACCGCATTGAGCCGCGGTCAAACCCGCGCGCATTGCGGTTTCTTTCGCCGAATCGGCGGACGGGGCGCCGTTAATTGTGGCTACCAAAACGTGCGACCGCGGCGAATGATAAACGCATGTCTGATGCACACCACACCGATGTGGATGTTGTGGTCGCGGGTGCCGGCTTTGCGGGTCTGTATGCCGCCTACCGTCTGCGGCGCGCGGGGCATTCGATGCGCATATTCGAGGCCGGCGACGATATCGGCGGCACCTGGTACTGGAACCGCTACCCCGGGGCACGCGTCGACATCCCCAGCGTCGACTACATGTACAGCTTCGATCCCGACTGGTCGCGCGACTGGCAGTGGTCGGAGAAGTACGCCACCCAGCCCGAGTTCCTGCGCTACCTGAACCACGTCGCCGACAAGCACGACCTGCGTCGCGACATCCAGTTCGGCACCCGGGTGACCCACGCACACTGGGACGACGACACCGGCCGGTACCGGGTGCGCACCGACCGCGGCGACGAAATCACCTGCCGCTACCTGATCATGGCGACAGGCTGCCTGTCGGTACCCAAAGACCTCGACATCGACGGCATCGAAAACTTCACCGGCGAACTGTATTTCACCAGCCGCTGGCCCCATGAACCCGTCGACTTCACCGGGAAACGGGTCGGTGTCGTCGGCACCGGCTCATCGGGCATCCAATCGATCCCGCTGATCGCCGCCCAGGCCGCGCAGGTGGTGGTGTTCCAACGAACCCCCTGCTTCTCGATCCCCGCCCACAACGGCCCGATCTCCCCGGACAAGCTCGCCCAATTGGCCGACGACGACGCCTACCGTCGCGCGGCGCGATACTCCTTCGGCGGGGTCCCGATGGAGCGCTCGCTCACTCCGACATTCTCGGTGTCCGCCGAAGAACGTCGACAACGATACGAACGCGCCTGGCAGCTCGGTGAGCTTCTCGAGGCGCTCAACCTCTACGCCGACGAGATGATCAATCCGCTGGCCAACAGCGAGTTCGCCGAATTCATCCGCGACAAGATCGGCGCCACCGTGCACGACCCGCAGACCGCCGAGGCGCTGTGCCCCAGCGGCTACCCGGTCGGCTCGAAACGGCTCTGCCTGGACAGCAACTACTACGCCACCTTGAACCTGCCCCAGGTGCGGCTGGTGGACCTGCGTAACCAGCCATTGGTGGGCGTTACCAAGACCGGAATCGACACGGTCGGTGAATCTTTCGAGTTCGACGCGATCGTGTTCGCCACCGGATTCGACGCCGTCACCGGAGCGCTCGCGGCGATCGACATCGTCGGCCGCAACGGCCTCGCGCTGGGGGACAAGTGGGCACCCGGCCCATCCACATATCTGGGCCTGACCACCGAGGGGTTTCCCAACCTGTTCCTCATTGCGGGCCCCAACAGCCCCTCGGTGCTGTCCAACATGGCGGTGTCGATCGAACAACATGTCGACTTCGTCGCCGACGCCCTGAGCTATCTGCGCGAGCTCGGCTTCGACCGCATCGAGCCCACCGAGCTCGCCGAGGCCGGCTGGATGCAGCATTCCGATGACGCCGCATCGATAACGATTTTCCCACAGGCGAACTCGTGGTACGTGGGCGCCAACATCCCGGGAAAGCCGCGCACCTTCATGGCCTACACCGCCGGGGTCGACGTCTACCGGGTGGCCTGCGAGGAGGTGGTGGCCCGCGACTATCTGGGCTTCCGGTTCTCCGGCCCGAACGGCTCACAGTGCAACGACGGTGTGGTGCGCCGCCTGCAACCCGACATTCAGATGGTGCTCGAGCAGCTGGAGGCGCTGGGCCTTCCGCCCTTGGAATCGCTGCCCGCCGACCAGGCGCGCGCGCTCATGAACGAGATGAACCTGGCACGCCCGCCGGGCCCCGACGTCGGCGAGATCGTCGACGGCACCCTGCCCGGCGCCGCCGGGCCGCTGGCCTACCGCCTCTATCGTCCGGCCAGCCCGGGTCCGCACCCCGTGGTCGTCTACTTCCACGGCGGTGGCTGGGTTCTCGGCGACCACACCTCCGACGATCCGTTGTGCCGCGACCTGTGCGTGCGCAGTGACACGCTCATCGTGTCGGTGGACTACCGGCACGCACCCGAGCACCGCTTCCCCGCCGCGCTGGACGACGGCTGGGCGGCCGTGCAGTGGATCGCCGAGCACGCCGGGGAGCTCGGCGGCATCCCGGGCCAGCTGGTGCTGAGCGGTTGGAGCGCGGGCGCCGGCATTGCCGCCGTGGTCTGCCACCTCGCCAGGGACGCGGGTGCGCCGAGCATCGTCGGCCAGGCGTTGCTCACCCCGGTCACCGATTTCGACCCGACCCGCGGCTCCTACCTCGAAAATGGCGACGGCTATGGCCTCACCGCACCGCTGATGCAATGGTTCTTCGACCACTACGCCGATCCGGACGCGCGCACCGACCCGCGGATTGCACCGCTGCGTGCCCCGGATCTGTCGGCCCTGCCCCCGGCGATCGTCGTCGCCGCGGAGTTCGATCCGCTGCGCGATGAGGGCATCGAGTACGCCGAGGCACTCGCCGCGGCCGGGGTACCCACCGAGCTGGTGCGGGCCCGCGGACACACCCACCTGTCGCTGACGATGGTCGATGTGGTCGTCTCCGGGGCCCGGATTCGGGCCCAGCTCGCCGGCGCGCTGCGCGGATTCTTCGCGATCGGCGCCGCCGTGCCCGCCTAGGGCCGCCGCCGGCGCCGCTGGCGTGCTACATGTGGCCCATGGCCGAACGTGTCACGTTCCAGAGTTCAACGGGCCCGACCCTGGCGGGAACCATCGATGTGCCCGAGGCGGCGGTGCGCGGCTGGGGGGTGTTTGCGCACGGATTCACCCTGAACAAGGACTCACCGGCGGCGGCCCGCATCTGCAAACAGCTAGCGGCCGACGGGATCGGCATGCTGCGCTTTGACGCACTCGGCCTCGGCGACTCGGAAGGCGGCTGGGGCGACGGCTCTTTCACCGTCAAGGTCGACGACATCGTCAAAGCCTGCGAGTTCATGACCACCCGCGGAACCCCGGCCGACATCCTGGTCGGGCACTCCTGGGGTGGCGCGGCCGTGCTGGCCGCGGCCCGGCACTCACCGGGCGTGCGGTCGGTGGTCACCGTCGCGGCGCCGGTGGACCCCAGCCACGTCGAAAAGCATTACGACGCAGTCGTCGACCGCTGCCTGTCCGAGGGCAGCGCCGAATGGATGGTCGGCGGGCGCACGCTGACCCTGAAACGGGCATTCGTCCAGGACGTCCGCGCCGCCGACCTGCGCGACAAGATCAAGAGCCTGCGGCTGCCCTTGCTTTTCCTGCACTCTCCCACCGACAACACGGTCGGCATCGGCAACGCGACCGAGATCTTCCGCCTGGCCCGCCACCCCCGCAGCTTCGTCTCGCTGGAGGGCTCCGACCACCTGCTCACCGCCCGCGGCCAGGCGCATCGGGCCGCCCGGATCATCGGCGCCTGGGCCGACGCCTACCTCGACGAACCATAAAGACCGCACGTCAGGGTTGACGCGCGCCGCCGAACGCGATGCAATGTGATACAAGTCATATCACCGCCGGTCATGACAGCCGGAAAGGTGGCAGCTCATGACCACAAGGGACAAGTACACCGACGTGTCCACGCCGTACTCATGGGAGGTTCCCAGCGCCGGTGACGCACGCTTCACCTGGGAGTACGACGAGGGGCGCGCCCGGCTCCTTTCCCTGTACCAAAAGGGGAAGGACAAACAGTGGGACGCCCAGTCGCGCATCGACTGGGGCCAAGACGTCGACCCAATGAACGCGATCGCGCTGCCCGACGAGTTCCATCCGCTGTTCGGCAGCCCGATGTGGAACGCCGCAGACGAGGCGCGTCGATCCGAGATGCGCCAGCACTTCCAGGCTTGGCAGTTCTCACAGTTCCTGCACGGCGAGCAGGGGGCGATGGTGTGCGCGGCCAAGATCGTCGAGGTGGTCCCGGACCTGGACGCGAAGTTCTACGCGGCCACCCAAACCATGGACGAGGCCCGCCACGTCGAAGCGTTCTCGCGGTTCCTGCAGGAGAAGATCGGCCTGGTCTACCCGATCAATAAGCACCTGACCGCCCTGCTCGACGACACCCTGCGCGACTCCCGCTGGGACATGCCCTACCTCGGCATGCAGGTCCTCATCGAGGGACTCGCCCTGGCCGCCTTCGGGGTACTCCGAGACATGGCGGCGCCGGAGTCGTTGGCCAAGCAGGTGCTGGCCTACGTCATGCAGGACGAGGCCTGCCACGTCGCCTTCGGCCGAATCTCGCTGAAGGACTACTACTCGGCGCTGACCGAGGCCGAGCGCGAGGAGCGTGAAGAGTTCGTGGTCGACGCCTGCTACCTGATGCGCGACCGGTTCCGCGGCGAGGAGGTCTTCGAGACACTCGGCATGGACGTCAAAGCATGCGCCGAGTGGGTCGACACCTCGCCGCTGATGATCCAGTTCCGCTCGCACCTGTTCAGCCGCATCGTGCCGATCGTCAAGGACATCGGGCTGTGGGGCGGCAAGGTGCAGCGGGCGTTCCGGGACATGGGTGTGCTCGATATGGCCGGTTCCGACATCGAGGCGCTGATGAAGGCCGATGAAGATCAGGCCGAGGCGCTGGACAAGGCGCACGCCGAGATGGCCGAACGGGCCATCGAGGTGGACCAGGTGATCGCGGCGGGCGCAAGCTGACTCGCATCCGGTAGTCGATCCCGCCTCCGGCCCAAGCGGGCATCGCGCCGCGGCGGCGCGAGCCTGCGCGTAGTCACGCAAGACTCGGATCGGCCGCAAGTCCGGAATCGCACCTCAACGTAGCTGCGTGTCGAAGAACGTCGTTGCAGCGGAGCTGATTTCGGCGTGCAGCAGGTGCCTATCCACGCTCGGGTCGTCGATACACGCTTCCGGGAACTGTTCGCGTCCAAGTTGGTTGCACTCGTTCAGGAAGATCTCGTGGCCGACCTTGCCGGGCAACACGTTCAGTTGAGCGCCGGGGACGTTGGCCGCGGCGAATTCGGCGTTGTCGCCGGGCGGGGTCTGGGCATCGTGTGCGCCGACGATGATGTAGGTGGGCACCCGGAGCTGATGGAGGCCGTCGGCGTCCATGCCGAAATCCCTGACCATGCCGGGAGCCATCGCGAACACCGCCTTGATGCGAGAGTCGGCGACGTCGAGTGCCGGGCCGGCGTCCACCGGCAACTCGGTGCGCAGATGCGCCGGTATCGCCGGGTCGCTCTGCACGCCGCGCTGGAAGTCCAGGTACCGGTCGGGGTTGACCCGGGCCCCGCCCAGCCACAGCGAGGTGAATCCGCCCTGAGAGTGCCCCGCCACACCGATCCTGGAGGCGTCGATGAGCGGGCCCCAAAACGGATCGTGCACTAAGAAGTCGGCGGTCAGGCTCAGGTCGCGCGGCCTTTGCCATAGCTTGTTGGCGAGGTAGACGATCGACGAATCGTAGGTATTGGCACGGTAATGGTTCAGCGCGGCAACTAGGTAGCCCTTGCTGGCCAACGCTTGTGCCAGCCATGCGTAGAACAGCCCGTTGCTGCCGCGACCATGGGACAGCAGGATCAGCGGTAACCGCGACCCGCCCGCACGCGGCGGCAGATCCGGATAGAACGACAGCTCGGTGGCGAACGGCATGGCGAACGGACGGTCATCAGGCGAGGGTTGCTCGGCCGGGTAGAACAGGCTGACCGCCAGCCGGCGCGGACCGTCTGGCCCGTGGGGGTCGACAAACTCGATCTGCCGCAAACCGACTGGAGGCGAAGGGGTTTGGCCGTTGACCCGAACTCCGGTGCCGCAACCGGCTGCCAACCAGACAGCTGCCGACAGGACCGAAACGACCGACAAGACCCTGAGAAGCGAAACCATCGTTGGGCGCACGGCCATGAACCTGTCGCAATTGATCGACAGAAGCAACTCGGAGACAGAGTCGGCGGGAGGTCGATCCCAGCCACAGATCCGGGCCGCGACCGTCGGAGCGGCCCTTCAGCCCGCCGCCCCGGCCTGGCCGAACAACCGCCCACCGATGCCGCCGCTGCCGCCCGCGCCGCCGACCAAAGCCCCGCTTCCGCCGTGACCACCGTCGCCGCCGTTGCCGATCGACCGAGTGTCCCCGCCGTTGCCGCCATTGCCGCCGCCGGCGAGGTTGGCGCCATCACCGCCCGCACCACCCCTTCCGCCGTTGCCGTACAGCAGCCCACCGGCACCCCCGTTGCCGCCGGTACCGCCGGTGCCGCCCCGGTCGAAGATCCCCGCGGCGACGCCGCCCTTGCCGCCGGCGCCGCCAGATCCGCCGTTGCCGTACAGCAGCCCACCGCCGCCGCCGTGACCGCCGGCGCCACCACTGCCGCCGACGCCGCCGTCGAGAGCCTCACCGCCCGCCCCGCCGGCCCCGCCCGCGCCGGCGCTTCCGGCAAGTAGCCCACCGCCGCCACCGGCGCCGCCATTGCCACCGTTGCCACCGGCCGTCGTGACCGCGCTGGTGAAGCCGGAACCGCCCGTACCGCCGGCCCCGCCGGCCCCGCCCTCACCCACGATTCCGGCGGCGCCGCCGGCGCCGCCGTTGCCTCCGAGCCCGCCATGATTGCCGGGATTCATCCCGCTTACGCCCCCGGCCCCGCCGGAGCCGCCGGCACCGCCAGTCCCGTAGAGCCACCCGCCGGAACCCCCGGCGCCGCCCGCCCCGCCATCACCGCCGGCCCCGGAGCCGCTGGCGACTGCCCCGGCGCCGCCGGAGCCTCCGGTCCCGCCGTTGCCGATCAGCCCCGCCGCGCCACCGGCACCCCCGGCCACCCCCGGGTTGGCACCCGGCGCCCCGTTTCCACCGTTTCCGTACAGCAATCCGCCCGCCCCGCCGGCTTGCCCCGGCGCTGTCCCGTCCGCGCCATTGCCGATCAGCGGACGCCCCAGCAACGCCTGCGTGGGCCCATTGATCAGGTTGAGCAGACTCTGCTGAACGTTGGCGGCCTCGGCGGCCCCATAGCCGCCCCCGCCCGCGCTCAGCGCCGCCACGAACTGGTCATGAAACGCGGCCGCCTGCCTACCCAGCGCCTGATAGTTGTGGGCATGATCGGAGAACAACGCCGCCACCGCCGCGGACACCTCATCACCGGCGGCGGCCAGTACCGAGGTTGTCGGCGCCGCGGCAGCCGTGTTGGCCGCGCTGACCGCGGACCCGACACTCGCCAAATCCGTTGCTGCCATTGACAGCATCTCGGGCACCACCACGACAAACGACATCTGACACCTTTCGGCCGGGCCGCATGGCCCGGTCAGCGCCGACGCATCCTGAAGGATTCGATGCTATCGCGATCCCGCCGGCCCATCTGGGGTTTGACCAGGCCACTCGCCCCGCCGTCCCGCGGCCGGACGGCGCCATCAACCCGCCAACCAGCCCGGCCATGCCGGACCGACAGCAAAGCGGTGAGCCCGGTTCGGCCGACACCGGATGCCGCGCACGACCGCGCGCAGGACGCTCGTCGGTCGCAGCTTCGCCGCAGCCATCCGCTAGCAGTAGGCGCGTAGCGCACGCAGGCCGCGGTCCGACGGAATCGATCCCAAATCCCCTGACTTTCTTCGCCACTCAGCCGCACTCCGGCGCCGCCACAAAGTTGCCGCGGTGCACGGTGCACCAGTTTCAACTGGTGCGGCGACGGCAGGCAGAATGCTCAGGATGGGATCGGCAACGCGGACTTATGGCGGGGTCAGCGCCACCGAGCGCAGCGGCGCAGCCGCGAGGCGGGCTGGGGTGACCCCCCCCCCGATGAAGCTAACCGCAGCCAACGCGAGCGCCCTCGACATCCCGGTCCCGAACTATGACCGCAGCCAAATCAACATCGGCATCGCGCATTTCGGCGTTGGTGGCTTCCACCGCGCGCACCAGGCGATGTATCTTGACCGGCTGCTCAACGCCGGGCTCGCACGCGACTGGGGCATCTGCGGTATCGGCGTATTGCCGGGTGATGAGCGGATGCGCGATGCGCTGCGCAGCCAGGACCACCTCTACACGTTGATCCTCGAGCATCCCGACGGCACCCGAGAGCCCCGCGTGATCGGCTCGATCGTCGACTACCGTTACGCACCCGATGAACCCGAGTCGGTCATCGAGTTGCTCGCCGACCCGGCGATCCGCATCATCTCGCTCACCATCACCGAGGGGGGTTACACCGCACCGCGCAGCGCCGCCTTCGAGCTGGTGACCGAGGCGCTGAACCGCCGTCGCCAACGGGGCCACGGGTCACCGACGATCGTCTCCTGCGACAACATCGTGGAAAACGGCAAAGTTGCCGAGCGCGCGTTCACCAGCTACGCGGACATGTCCAATCCCGCACTCGCACAATGGATGCGAGAAAACACCAGGTTCCCCAACTCCATGGTCGGCCGGATCACGCCAGTCACCACCCCCGAGCTGATCGAGCGGCTGGACTGCGAATTCGGTGTGCGCGACGCCTGGCCCGTCGCCGCCGAGCCATTCGCCATGTGGGTTCTCGAAGACGACTTCAGCCACGGGCGGCCCCCACTGGAACAAGCCGGCGTCGAGCTGGTCGACGATGTGGCCCCGTACGAGGCGATGAAGCTGCGGCTGCTCAACGCCGGACACCAGGGCCTGTGCTACTTCGCCTACCTGGCCGGGTATCGGCTGGTGCACGAAGCCGCCCAGGACCCGCTGATCGCCGAGTTCCTCCGCCGATACTTCGACGAAGAGGCGGCGCCGACCCTGACCGCGATTGGAGGCCTGACCGAATTCAAGAACGGACTGCTCCCACGCTTCGCCAACGCATATGTCCGCGACACCGTCGCCCGGTTGTGCGCCGAATCCTCGGACCGCATCCCAAAATGGCTGCTACCGGTGGTTCGGGACAACCTCCGCTCGACCGGCCCGGTTCGGCTGTCGGCCGCGATCGTCGCCAGCTGGGCACGCTATGCCGAGGGCATCGACGAGGCCGGCCAGCCGATCGAGGTGGTGGATCGCCTCGCCGACATGTTGGAGCCGATAGCGCGTTCGCAGCGCCACGACGCACGCGCATTTCTGGCCAATCGCGCCGTGTTCGGTGACCTCATCGACCAGCCCCGCTTCGTACAGCCCTATCTGTGGGCGCTGGACTCGCTGCACCGGGTCGGTGCCCGCGCGACGCTGCAGGCGCTACTCGACAAGGACGGATCCTGATGCCCATGTCTAGACGCGGTGCGGTCCGAATGGCATCGGCGGCGCGAACGTGACCCTCGTCGCCGGCATCGACTCGTCCACCCAGTCCTGCAAGGTGCTGGCATGTGACGCCGACACCGGTGAGGTGGCCCGCAGGGGCCAGGCCGCACACCCCGATGGAACCGAAATCGATCCTGCCGCATGGGAATCCGACGCACACACAGCGATCGCGGCCGCCGGCGGATTCGACGATGTCGAGGCGGTGGCGGTGGGCGCCCAGCAACACGGCATGGTGTGCCTGGACATGGCCGAAGTGGTGGTGCGGCCCGCGCTGCTGTGGAACGACGTCCGCTCGGCCGACGCGCCCCTGGCGCTCATCGACGAACTCGGTGGCCCACGGGCGTGGGCACAAGCCGTCGGCCTGGTGCCGTTGGCCGCGGTCACGGTGGCCAAGCTGCGCTGGCTCGCCGACAACGAACCGCAACATGCCGACCGCACCGCCGCGGTCTGTCTGCCTCATGACTGGCTGACGTGGCGGTTACGCGGGGACACCGATGTCGCCACGCTGACCACCGACCGCAGCGACGCCAGCGGCACCGGCTACTACGACGCCGGCAGCGATCGCTACCGCTTTGACCTACTCGAACTGGCCATGCACGGCCGCCGCCCCAACCTGCCCAGGGTGCTCGGACCGTCGGCGCGAGCTACCCGCGGCAGCAAAATATTCGGCGCGGGTCTGGGCGACAACGCCGCCGCGGCGCTGGGCCTGGGGGCCGACGAAGGCGACGTGATGGTCTCGATCGGGACCTCGGGGGTGGTGTGCGCCGTCGCGGCCGATCCGGTTCGCGACGAGGCGGGTCTGGTTGCCGGGTTCGCCGACGGCACCGGACGCTATCTGCCGTTGGTGTGCACGCTCAACGGTGCCCGGGTGCTCGATGCGGCGGCGGCGATGTTGCGGGTCGACCACGACGAGTTGTCCCGGCTGGCGCTGTCGGCGCCGCCCGGCAGCGCCGGACTGGTTCTTGTCCCGTACTTGGAAGGCGAGCGAACCCCTAACCGGCCCAAGGCAACTGGCGCACTACATGGCCTGCGGCTGGCCAACGCCACGCCCGCGCACCTGGCCCGGGCGGCGGTGGAAGGGCTGCTGTGCGCATTGGCTGACGGCCTGGCGCAGCTCACCGAACACGGCGTGGTCGCACGCCGGGTCCTGCTGATCGGCGGCGGCGCCCGATCGCAGGCGCTGCGCGAGATCGCGCCGCTGATATTCGGTGTGCCCGTGCTGGTTCCGGACCCCGCGGAGTACGTCGCCCTGGGGGCTGCCCGGCAGGCCGCGTGGGCGCTGCGCGGCTCGACTCGGCCACCCTCGTGGCAGCCACCGGCAACCGACGAGTACACCGGCGAGCCGTCACCCGCCGTACGCCAGCGCTATGCGCAGGTGCGCGAGCTGACCGAAGGAGTGGCTAGCGTCCCGGGCCCGGGCGAAACACCGCCAGCACCCGATACTTCGCGGTGAAACTGGCCTGGTCGTATTGCTCACCCACCTCGCCGTCATGAGCAAGCACGGTCGGCGCGTCCACGGTGCTGAAGCTGAATTCGGGCACTTGCAGTTCGTGGTAGAGCGGGCTGCGCTGCAGCCGGCACAGGGCCAGCGCGGTGAGGATCCTGACGGTCGCCAAGCGGCGTCCGGTCTCGAGGATGCGCACGTCGATCAGGCCATCGTCCATGCGGGTGCGCCGCGAGGGGGCGAATCCGGCCGGCAGGTACACCGAGTTGCCGATGAGCAGCAGCGATGTCTGCAGCGTCTTGTTGTCGTACCGGATGCGCACGGGCTGGTCTTTGCGCAGTGTGTGCAACATCGCGTACATGCTGGCCAGCGGTTTGCCGATGCGCTTTTCCAGCTTTTCCCGGTACCGGACGAATTTGGGGTAGGCGCCGATGCTGGCCGTGTTGATCACCATCTGGCTTTCGTTCAGACACAACAGGTCGACGCGCGCCACGCTGCCGCGCCGGACCGCGTCGATGGTCTGTGCCACGCTGTCGCAGCCGATGTCCTTGGCGAAGTGGTTGAAGGTTCCGGCGGGAAACACCGCCAGCGGCAGTCCCGCGTCAACCGCCGCCGCCGCGGCGGCGGCCACCGTGCCGTCACCGCCACCGACCGCCAGCACTTCGGCCTGTGCGGCCGCCTCGCGCAGCACCCGCTGCGGGTCGTCGCCCGCGGCCAGTTCGACGATCCGCGCCTTCGGCAGGCCCGCACGCACCTCGTCGATGACCTGGGCCCCGGTGCCGCTGCCCGATGCCGGGTTGACCACCAAGACCACTCCGGAACCGTCGGGCCGCTGCGGTGTTTGCACCCAGAGCGGTTCCGTTTTGGGCAGCGCCGTCTCGATAATCGGTGGGACCAGCCGGCCGCCCAGCACGGCAACGCCGGCACCAATGCCGAATCCGGCCAGCACATCGCCGGGATAGTGCACCCCGGTCGCCACCCGCGACAGCCCGACCAACGCGGCCAGCACCGAAAAGCCTAGGCCCAGAGGCGGATTCTCCAGACCTACGCCGATGGCAAATGCGGCGGCGCTGGCGGAGTGCCCGGACGGCAGCGAATTGGATGTCGGCCGGCGTCGGACTCGTCTGGCCAGCGGCACCGAGTCCGAGAGCGGACGCGGGCGCTGCCGGATCCGCTTGGCCACCTGGTTGGTAAACAAGCTGGCCGTCCCCAGCGTCACCACCCCGCGCACCGCGCCCCGTTGCGCGGACTGACTTCTCGACGCGAGCAGGCCCGCGGCCATCGCGAACCACAACTTGGAATGGTCGGCCGCGCGGGTCAGCGGCGGCATGACCGTGTCGAGCAGCGGGGTGGGTATGTCGGCAATCGCTTCGAACAATTCCCGATCCAGCGCCCCCAGGCCCCGGGTGATCTGTTTGATGCTGCGCGCTCGTTGCCACGGCCGCCCGTTCATTCGCTCCACCCTAACCAGCGCCCGGGCGCGGGCTTCAGCACTGGCGGTTCGGTTTGCGCCAGTCTCCCGCGCGGCGCGCCCAAGACAGCCGGATCGGGTCGCTGGGGTGGGGTCGCAGCGGGGTGGTTTCGATGGTCATCCACCCCGAAAGCGGGAGCGACTCCACGACGGCCATCAGCTCGCCGGGGTCGCGCGCACGCCATAACCCCAGCATCCGCGGGCCGTCCGGGCCGGCCGGCAGCGCCCAGAACCGCACCAGATGACCGGCCTCGGCCAGCTCGTGACAACGGCGGGCCTCGCGCTCGGTGGCGTCGTCGACAACCCGCGCCGACGTGCCGGACGGGACGGTGAGCGTGGTCGTGATCAAGAATTCCGGCGCCTTACCGGGCCGAGGGGTTACCCCAGCACCGAGCGGGTCGTTGGGGTGGGCGCTGAGCACGGCGACCTCGTCGCTGCGCCAATCCTGCAGCGGCACCGTCGCCAGCAGCTTGCGCAGTGACGGCTCGTCGCGCGCGGCGAACAGGCCCAGGGTGCACCATTGGCCCGGTCCGCACGGCCGACGCCACAACCGCAGCAGGCGGCCCTGGGCGCCCAGCTCACGCCAGCCGGCGTTCTCGCTCACCCGGGCCCGATCGATCTCAGCCGCCGGTGTGCCCCGGGGAACCTCGATGGTCATGCTGACCAGAAATTCCATGCTGTCTCCCGGTGCCACCGTTGCGCACCGGATGCCTACAGCGCAAGAACTGCCAGGAACTTCGGGTACCGCGGTCACGCGGTAGAGCGTGTGAAGCCCTTAGAAGACGCGCACCCAGTCGACGAGCATTTCCTGGGGATACGTACCCGCCGCGGGGTCGCCGCCACCGGAACCACCGACCGCAAGGTTCAACACCGGGAACACGGTGTAGTCGGGGTCGTTGAACGGCCATTCACGGATGGGCTCGTTCAAGTCCTCGATGCCGGTGGCCGGAACGCTGAAGTAGGGCTGCATGCCGTCGGCATAGTCGAGCCAGAAGTACATGCCGGTCACGTTCCAGGTGACCCGCCAGTTGTGCCAGTTGTCGTCCACACCGATCGGGAAGGTCGCGAATGCCGTTCCGTCGGGGTTGGCGTGCACGGTGGTCCCCGACGGCCAGGAGCCGTTGCCGTACCACTCGATCAGGTCGATTTCGCCGCTGCGGCCGGGATCGTCGTTGGACAGCCACCAGGCCGGCCACATACCGGGCGCCAGGCAGTTGAACTTGATGCGGGCTTCCCAGGTGGTCCCGATGCCGCCGCGCCAGAGGCCATGCACCAGGCCACCGAAGTAGTCGTTGCCGCTCCTGGTGGCGCGCAGGACCAGGTTGGAGTTGCCGTCGAGGAAGACGTGTTGACGGTTGTCGCGGTACTGCCCCCAAAATTCGGGCCGGTCAAAGCCCACTGGGTTGCGGATTGGCGTCCGGTGGTTGGACACCTGCCACTTGGACGGATCGGGGGCAGAGCCGGCCGGGCCGTCAAACTCGTCGTGCCACAGAAATATGGGGCCGGCGCCCGCCGCGGGGGCGGCGGGGGCGGGTTCCGGGGCGGCCGGCGGGGTCGGTGCGGCGCCGGCAGTCGGGGCCGGGATAGCGGCCGCAAGCGCGCCAAATCCTGCCATCATGATCATGCGACGGCGATCAATCTCCTGCATGAGCATGGGACGATAGCAGCTAACGCCCCGCTACGTTGACTCCGAGCGAGCAATCCTGGGATAACCGCAGGTCACAACGCTAACCGGGGAACAATTCCGCGGCCTGCCAACGGGTGCCGGTCGCGGCGGGACGGCTCGGTTCCGCGATCGATCCGCGAAAAGCAGATCAGCACAACGCATCTCGGTACAGCGCGAAGTCCACCAACCCCGAAGCGCCCTAGCCACTTGAGGGTTCGCCCAGGGCTCCGGCGTTGTTGATTAGCAGGCTTGTGAGCTGGGTTGATGATCTTTGGTGCCGCGCTATTGGGGCCGGAGTGTAGGCACGGGCTATCTGGAGAACGATCGAGTTGGTTACTGTTCGTCGTTGGTCTGGAGTTGCCCGTGCCTACCGTTTCAGTATTGCCTGTGTCGTCGGTTCCAGAGGTGTTCGACCGCTGGAGTCCTGGTGAGCGCAGCGAGCTCATCGGATCGGAGTTTCTCGATGTGTTGGCCTCGGTGCCAGACCCGAGGGACCCACGCGGTCGGAGGTATTCGCTGATGGCTTTGTTGGCGATCGCGGTTCTGGCCACTGCCGCGGGGATGCGCGGCTATGCTGGTTTTGCCACATGGGCGGCCACCGCTCCCGATGATGTGTTGGCCCAATTAGGGGTCCGGTTCCGGCGGCCCAGTGAGAAGACCTTCCGCGCTGTTTTGTCTCGGCTAGACCCCGCCGACCTCAACGCCAGGATGGGCAGTTACTTCACTGCACACGTGGCCAGCCGCGACCCCAGTGGATTGGTGCCGATCGCGTTGGACGGCAAGATGCTGCGTGGTGCTTTACGCGCCAAAGCGACAGCCACGCATCTCGTGTCGGTGTTCGCCCACCGTGCCCGATTGGTGCTCGGTCAACTCGCTGTCGCCGAGAAAAGCAATGAAATTCCCTGCGTACGTGCCCTGCTCACGCTGCTGCCGGGTAGCTTGCGGTGGCTGGTCACCGTGGATGCGATGCATACCCAGGTCGTCACCGCGAAGTTGATCTGCGCCACCTTGAAGTCGCACTACCTGATGATCGTCAAGTCCAACCAAGCCAAAATACTTGCGCGTATCACCGCGCTGCCCTGGGCCGAGGTGCCCACAGCCGCTACCGACGACTCCCACGGCCACGGCCGTGTCGAGACCCGCACCCCGCAAATCATCACCGCTGCACGAGGAATCGGCTTCCCCTACGCAAAACAAATCATCCGGATCACTCGTGAACGCTTGATCACCGCCACCGACCAGCGCAGCGTGGAGGTGGTCTATGCCATCTGCAGCCTGCCGTTCGAGCACGCCCGCCCTACCGCGATCATGACCTGGATGCGTCAACACTGGGGAATCGAGAACAGCCTGCACTGGATACGCGACGTCACCTTCGACGAAGACCGTCAAAGGGCACATACCGGAAACGGCGCACAGGTCCTAGCAACGCTACGCAACACCGCGATCAATCTGCACCGCCTCAACGGCGCCGACAACATCGCCGAAGCCTGCCGGATCACCGCTTTGACCGCCAACCGCCGCCTAGACCTCCTCAATCCACAATCCCCCAGCTCACAAGCCTGCTAATCAACAACGCCGGAGCCCTGAGGGTTCGCCGAGCTTGACCAGCGTCTTGCCGATATTTGCCCCGGTAAACAATCCGTTAAGCGCATCTACGCAGGAGTCAATACCTTCGTAGACGGTCTGCCGGTGCTTGAGACGCCCCTCGGCCTCCCATTTGCGCAGGTTGGCGAAGGCCTCGTCGAAACGGCCCCATTGATCGAGCGCGTTGAACCCCTGCATCAACGCGGTCTTGGACAGCAGGTTGACGTAGTTGGCCGGCCCCGGATGTTCACCGGTCAGATAGCTAGAGATAACCCCGCACAGCACAACTCGGGCCTTGGGGGCGAGCCGGCCCAGCACCGCGTCGAGGATCGGGCCGCCGACGTTGTCGAAATAGACATCGACGCGCCGGGGGCAGTGCGCTTTGAGCGCCGCGTCCAAGTCGTCGTTCTTGTAGTCGATGCACGCGTCGAAACCGAAGTTCTCGACCACCGCCCGGCATTTCTCCCGCCCACCGGCAATGCCCACCACTCGGGCGCCGGCGATCTTGGCGATCTGCCCGGCGATCGACCCGGTGGCGCCGGCCGCGTCGGAGACCACCACGGTTTCCCCCGGCTGCGGCCGGCCGATGTCGGTCATGCCGAAGTAGGCGGTGGCGCCGGTGGGGCCGTACACCGACATGATCGCCAACTGGTCATCCTCGCCCGGAATCGGCGTGCTGAACACGTCGTCGCGGATGATCACGTACTCCTGAAACCCCGTCAACGTGGTCACCACGTCGCCGACGGCGTAAGCGTCGCAACGTGATTCGACCACTTCACCGATCCCGGCGGCCCGGATCACCTCACCCAAGCGCACCGACGGCAGGTAGCCGGGCTGGTCATCGAGCCAGGTCCGTGCGGCGGCATCGATACCGACGTAGGTGGTACGCAGGAGCGCCTCACCGTCGGCCGGTTCGGGTGCCGGCATGGTGACCAGCATCGTGTCTCCGGGTTGGACTAGGCCGCTGGGGCGACGACGCAACACGATCTGACTGTTCAGCAAGTCCGACACATACCGAAACTACCCAAGGAAGAGGCCCTATTCGGCACGAATCCGGTGTGGGAGCATCTGTGCATGAATCCAGAGGATGACCCCGAAGCTCGGATCCGCCAGCTCGAGCAACCGCTGGCCGATGCGGCGCGCGCATCCGAACTGGGCAGCTCACAGCCGGCCGGCGAGTCTGCCTACCAGAACTACCAGGGTTATCCGGGTTACCAGCCGCCGCCGGGCTCGGTGCCACCGTCACCACCGCCTTATGGCTATCAGCCGGCCTTCCCCGGGGCCACGCCGCGTTCGTCCTCGGGCAACCGGGCGTTCTGGATAATTGCCGCCGTTTTTGTCGTCGGCATCCTGGGGGCGGTGGCAGCGGTCGCCCTGTTCGCGGTAAACCGGGTTTCCGAACCGTTCACAACTTTGTCGCCCGGCACCACGGTGATCTCTACCCCACCGGGGCCGATGTCCCCGGGGAACAAGACCCAAACCCCGACCGCCGGGCCATCGACGTCGGCCGGGCCGCCCGCGGGCAGCACGATCAGCGTTGTGGGTGTCAACCAGAGCCAGACGATTACCTGCAATGACAACATCGTCACGTCAGCGGAATGTCCAACACGGTCACCATCACCGGCCACTGCGCCAGCGTTTCGGTGTCTGGGCTGCAGAACACGGTCACCGTCGAGACCGCCGACCGCATCACGGCCTCGGGACTCAACAACAAGGTGACCTACCAGTCGGGCTCACCCAAGATCAGCAAGTCCGGCAGCGGGAATGTCATCGAACAAGGCTGGCCAGCGCGGCACCCGCATCTCGCGGGCCGGCACCGGCGCGGGACCGACTACTCGGGCTCGCCGGACGAGTCGTCCAGGACGCTGACCGCGATGCCGTACGGCAAGAAGCGGACCTTGCGCCTGGAATCGGTGTTGTCCTTGTTCGCCCGCAACGCGTCCAGTTCGGTCGCATAGACCTGTTCGACGCGGGCACCGCCATCGGCATCCACCGTGTAGATGGCCCACACGCCGTCGCCGGCTTCGCCCGCGGTTTCCGGCGCGGGGCGCCGGCGATGCCCGGGATCTTCGAAGATCATCGACCACGCGGGCCGGTCACCCGGGCCGGAGACGAACCTGCCGATTCGCTCGAACGCGTCGCGCAGCCCCTCACTTCCCTCCCTGATCACCCGATCGAAGTCGTCGGGATCAAATCCGAAACCACCGTTGTCGCCCACACCATCTCCTCGCGGTTCATGCCCTTGATGCCCAGTCTGCGCGCACCCAAGCCGATGCGCCACGTGCCTACGGCCCGGGTTCGGGCGGTGGCGGCTCGACCGGCGCCGGCTCCGGCGGCGGTGCTGGGGGTGGGGGCGGGTTGATCGGAATGGGAATCGATACGAACGGCAGGTGCAGGTACATCGTCATCCGGGCTTGGGTAGGCACCGGTGGGGCCGGGGCGGGTTCGGGCACCGCGACCGGCGGCGGCACTTCCGGGGCCGGGGCCTGCACCGGGGTCAGTGCCGGAGCCTGCGGGGCCGGAGTCCGCCGGGGCTGCGTCGCGGGCGCAATGTATTGCGGCGGCGGCTTGACCACCGTTGGGCGCGGCGCCCGCACCACCGGGGGTGGCTGTACCACCGACGGCGGGGCGGCCACCGGAACCGGGGACGCTGCCGGCGCCGGACCAGGGGCGGGCACCTGCGCGGGCGCCTTGGCCGGCACCGGAGTCGCCGTCTTCGGCGGAGCCGCCGGCGACGCTGGGGTCAGAACCCCTTCTCGCGGGCTTGGCTGGGTGGCCGCAGCGGGACGGACGTCCGAGGTGAGCGTCACCACCATCAGCCCGGCGGCAAAGGCGGCAATCCCCAGCATCGCGCTACCGGCCAGCACCAGCGGCCGGCGCCGGCCCTCGACGGCGTCTTCGCCGTCATCGGCGAGGGCACTGTAGGCCAGCGCGCCGGCGCCGCGGTCCGCGTTGGCGCAGACGTCGAGGTAGCTGGGGGCGAGCGCACGAGGATTCACCTCGCCGGTGCCCGGATCCAGCGCATAGGCCAGCGCCGAGGTGGACGAGGCGAACAGCGGCGCATTGGCCGACGCCAGCGCCGCTCCCCGGGCCAGCGCCATGTCCGGCTCCTCGGGAACGCTCACCACCAGCGACGTCGCCGCCTCCAGCACGGGCTTGAGCGCGACGATGTCGACCCCACAGCCGACGACGAACACGCCCTCGGCCACCGACTGCGCGGTCGCCAGCCCGCCCACCAGCGAAGTCAGATCGGCCGCCGTGGATTCGGCACCCAACGACCTGCGGTGCAGGTCGACGATCGAGCCGTCGCCGATGTCAACTACGGCCAGCGTCGCGCTGTCGGCCTCGACGAACAGCATCGCGATGTATTCGTAGTCAAGCGCGCAGCCAACCGTTTGGGCCAGCGCGGCGGCGGCCAGCAGGGGCGAGACCAGCATGACGCTGCCGGCATCATGTCCGGCGAGTTCGGCACGCAGGGCCGCGACGTCGGTGGGTTCTGTCCAGGTCACGCCCGCCGACATCAGCCGGTAGCCGCCTTCGATCGCACCCTCGCGGGTGCCGATCAACGCGGCCACCGCGGCAGCGGGTGCGCCTTGCGAGCGGTCGGCCGTGTCGAGCTCGAACGTGTCTTCCTCGACCGTCACCCCGTCCGCATCAATGCCTTCGACCAGCACCAAGCGAACCGCGCCGGGCTCCATCGATACCCCAAGCACGATGTCCATAGCCCCTCCAAGCCGGGTGATAGCTAGCCATGGAGTCTGGGGCGGACGAGCGCACCGCGCGGGCCGCCGTCGACAGTCTTCGCGCCGCAATGCGGGTGCGACGAGTTACATCCGGATCAGCTGGCGCGTATGCAGTTTTGCCAGCTCAAACACTACTCGCCCGGGCCAGGGCGCGGACCGATTCTGATCAAGCTCAAATCGGCCGGCGCTGCGGTGCTAGCTCAGGGGGTGCCGGGGCTCATGAAGGGGTTCTGCGGGCCGGGGTTCTGCGAGACGGGACTCGGCGGCGCCTGACTGGCCGGCACCCGGATGGGTATCGGGATCGGCAACAGCGGGACATGCAACCACTCCGTGGTCATCTTGACCGTCGAGGTGGTGCTCGGCGGCGCGGTCGTGGTTGGGGGCGCCGTCGTGGTCGGCGGCGGCGTGGTCGTCGGGGTGGTCGTCGCGGCGGTGGTGGGCGGCACCGTCGTCTTGGTGGTCGTCACCGGGGGCGCCACCGTGGTTGTCGCCGTTGCGACCGGACGCGGCGGCGGCGCGACACTGGTGGGAGCGGGCGCGGCGCTGGGCGCCCGCGCGGCGCTGGCGGGCGGTGGGACAAAGCTTGGCTCCAGCGCCTTGGGCGGCGCGGAGCTCGCGGCAATGGATCGAGATGGCGCCGGTAGCGGCCCCACACTGGGCACTACCGGACTCTGGCGGCGCTCGATGGCCGTCAACGTGAATGCCACGCCCCCGATCGCGGTCATCGCCACCACGGCCGAGAGTCCGATCAGCACCTGGGACACCCGAAATCGCCGCCACGCCGGTTCTTTGAGCGGTTCGATCATGTTCAACCGCATCGACCAGCAGGGGCCCTCTTCGCTGTAGGAATCGCCCTCGAATCGCACCAGCCCTTCACTGGGAAAGTCGGTCTGTGACCAGGCCAATTCGCGATCGGTCAGGGCGTCCTGGTCGATCACCATGACGTCACCGGCCGGCGGCTCGATCACTGTCGTTGCGGCGGTAGCCGCCGAAGCCGCCGGCAAACCGATCGACGTTCGGGTGCGGAAGTCGAGTTCCTTGCCGCGGGCGGCCAGCGCCAGCGCACCGTTTGCCGCCGCGCACGCCGGTTCCGGCACGACCAGCACGGGTAGCCTGGTATGGACGGAAAGACGTTGTGTGACAAGCGGAATACTGGCGCCGCCGCCAACGGTGACCACCGCCGAGAGATCGGCCCAGCTGGCGTTGTTACGGGCGAGCAGGTCATCGAACGCATAGACGAAACCGGTGAGCTGATCCTGGATCAGGTCTTCTAGCTGATCTCGCGTGACCTCAATGGTCGTCGCGGATCCGGCGAGATCGACGGCCAATTCCGTTACCGCGTCGATGGACAACCGCTCTTTGGCCGCACGACACTGCTCTCTGAGCAGGCCGAGTTGACTGGCCGCGGCGGTCCCGGCCTGGTCGACGCCGTTGGGGCCAAGTTCCTCGATGACGTGCAACATCAACGCCTGGTCGATCTGATTGCCCGAGAAGTCCTCGTAACGCATTGTGGCGCAGACGGGCTCGAAATCCGACTTGGCCTCCATCAGCGTGACGTAGGAGGCCGAGGCACCGAAATCCAGCAGGCCCACGACCCCATCGGCCGGAATACCCAGTTCCGAGTTCGCCGCCGCCATCGCCGCCACCGCATCCGGGACCAGCCGAGGCGCCATGCCACTGCGGACAAAGCCGACGTGTGTCCGCAAGCCGTTACGCAGCGCCTGTACCGCTGTCGGTTTCCAGTGCGCCGGAACAACAATCACAATTTCGGAGGAATTCGAATCAGCCCCGGCAGCAACAACCATCGCGTCCAGCGCCTCGACCATCAGAAGATCCGGATCATGAGCCGATCCGTCCGGAGACACCAATGCGACCGAGTCACCGATGCGCTCGACAAAGCCGCTCATGAAGGTGCCGGGCTGGTCCAGGCTCGGGTTCTCGCCGAGCACACCAATTTTCGGGGCGCAGTGCGGGTACAGTGTGAGCACGGCACGGCGAATAACGGCAGGCTTACCGTTAGACGCCGCAACCAAGTTCATGGTCCCGATCGACAACCCCAGCGGGTCGTACATATGAGAATACTTTCGTCGAAAGGGTCGGTGGCCAGCGTTAACCATAGTCGTGAACGGGCCGTATATAGTTCCTTGCCAATCTGATTGGTATGCGCTCGAGGCCGTGTCGTCATCAAAAAGGTATAAACGCCACCTTGACAGACGGTGCCAAATCAGACCACGGTGAGGGGCAGCGAACGCCTGGGCTGGAACTGAAACTGTGCACCATGACTTACCTTGGCTACCAACACCTCCGGCAGCTCGTCGGCCGGTTTTTCGGTTCGCACCAGCTCAGCAGTCCAGTCGGTGTCCGTCCCGGCCACCCGAACCTCGAGGTGGGGTTCGACGGCGGTCGCGATCGCCTGCAGCGGCTGCACGGATTCCGGCGTGCACAGCGAAATCCATGCCCCGTCGTCGTGGGCCGGCGAGCGATGAACCAGCAGTCGGTCCGCAACCGTCTCGGCCACAACGTAGCCAGCGGGATTGAACAGTGGATGCAGTTCGAACACCCGCAGCACCCCTTCGGCGCCGCCGGGTAGTCCCAGCGCCCGTTGAATGCGTTCGGCGGCCAAACCGGCCACTCCGGTCAACTGGCGGGTGCCCACGGATACGGCCAGTTCGGCGTCCGCCCCGGCCCGTTCGCGCACCGCGATGCCGAACGACAGGTTGAGCAGGTGCATCTGCAGACACACTTCCTCCGCCATCCGCACCAGCGCGGAGTGCGAGAAGTCGGTGAAGTCCAGATCGGACAGGAGCGCACCCGAGTAGTCCGCCAGCCCCTCCTCGGAGGGATCGATCGCAGCTAATTTCCAAGCGGCGGCCTTGGTTTCACGGACCACGTCCAGCGCCGGAATTCCCTTGACCTCGGGATAGGCCTCGTCGATGATGACCGTCCAGGCACAGTGCGGATGCCGGTCCGCTGGGCTACGGGGCGGGCGGTGAATCGGACGCACCTGGGCGCGTGGGTTGGTTGCGATCGCGGTCGCATCGAACGTCGGGTCCTCGATGGTGTGACACATCCCGAAGACGTACTCATCGCCCATTGGTTCGACGTCGAGCAGGGCGCCGCAATGGTCCAGGTGGAATTCACCGTGCCAGCGATCATGGAGCCCATAGCGGAAGTCCATGAACTGCGGCGGAGCGCCGATGTCCAGCTGGAGGCCTTTGAAGATGGTGGGCACGTCGGTGCCCTCGAAGTTGAGCGCCCGCTGCATGCGCTTGGTGTAGATCGGGCTGGCACCCGCCCATTCTTCGATGGCGATCTGCAGCATCTCCTCGCGGCCGAACGCCTGAATGCACCAAGCCATCCCCGAACGGTCGATCAACTGGCCGATCAGCAGCAGCTCAGGTACCAGGATTGCCAGCTCGCTGCGGGACAACCCCGCGTACCGGGATTGGCTCATACTCCCAAGGTAAGCCACCGCGGGTCGAGTTCAAAGACGCGGGGCGCGCCGGGCAGCAGTTGTGCTGCAATGGCGTGATGAGCCGAAACGATGTCTCGCCCGATGTCACCGCCGACATTGCGGCGATCCAACAGGTCAAATACCGCTACCTGCGCGCGCTGGACACCAAGCATTGGGACGAATTCGCCGACACCCTGACCGAAGATGTCGTCGGCGACTACGGGTCGTCGGTCGGCACCGAGCTGCACTTCACCAACCGCACCGACTTGGTGGACTACATGCGCTCAGCACTGGGCCCCACCATCATCACCGAACATCGGGTTACCCATCCGGAAATCACCGTCACCGGCGATACGGCGACCGGCCGCTGGTATTTGCAGGACCGGGTGATCGTCGCCGAAGCCAATTTCATGCTCATCGGTGCGGCGTTCTACCGCGACCAGTACCGGCGCACCGCGGCCGGCTGGCGGATCACCGCCACCGGCTACGACCGCACCTACGAGGCGACGATGTCATTGGCCAATATCGGCTTTCAGGTGAAACCCGGTCGCGCTCTTGCCGATTGATCTGAGGGTCACTTGGCGATTGCGATCACCGCGCCGGGACGCAGCCAGCGGATGATCTGCACCAGCGTGGCATCGTCGATCGCCACGCACCCGGCGGTGGGGCCGCCGTCGGTGGTGTGAAAGAAGAACGCCGAGCCGCCCCCGGGAACTTTGTTCTTGTTGACGCCCATCACCACCGAGTGCTTGTACTGCGGAATCTGCAGGTTTTCGCTCGCGGACGTGCTGAACGGACAGTCGGACTTCTTACACACCTGCATGGAGTTGAAGGTGGGGCTGTTGTCGTCGCCGCTCCACCAGTGATTGGGTCCGACTTGGGTATAGGGCAGTCTCCCACCGGGATTCGGGGCAGTGCCGAACGCGGAGTCGAGGCTGTAGACGCCCATCGGGGTTGCCGGATAGCCGCTCTTGGCCTTCGGCGCCATCCCCGCCGAACCGACATGGGTGGTGATCCCGGCCTTGAGCGGCTGCCAGCCGGCGGTGGTGCGCTGATAGATATCCATCTTTGCGTTCGAGCCGCCGGTTGAGACCACCGAAACCACCTGGGTGGCGTTGCCGACCGAGTTGGCAAACCAGGGATTACCCGCCGCCGCGGTCACCGGCGCGAGCCCTACCGCCACACCGACGGTGCACACTCCAGCGAACAGAACAGCTACCAGTCGACGCACCGTTTCATCGTCAAGGTTGCCAAACCTGAAGGTCAAGTAAAGGTTTCGTTCCGGTTGGGCCACTGCTCCGAGATCACCCGGCGAAACCCGCAGCGCGGTAAGGCGTTAACCCGCGCTGACCAGCTCGGCCGGCTCCTGCTCAGCTACCGGGACCGGCCGAAGCACCCACAGCCAGAACAAGAAAAACACGTAGCCCAGCGCCCAACCGGCGATTACGTCGGAGGGGTGGTGCACGTTCAACGCGACTCGGGATATCCCCACCAACAACACGCTC
The DNA here is from genome assembly GCF_003584745.1 of Mycobacterium pseudoshottsii JCM 15466. Classification (NCBI taxonomy): domain Bacteria; kingdom Bacillati; phylum Actinomycetota; class Actinomycetes; order Mycobacteriales; family Mycobacteriaceae; genus Mycobacterium; species Mycobacterium pseudoshottsii. The sequence goes on along the minus strand of NZ_AP018410.1, from coordinate 732,022 downwards.
AGCGCACCCACGACCACTGCCAGGATGCGCATCCAGTGCACCCGGATCATGGGAAGCAGGAAGGTCAACATCGCCAGGACACTGGCCGTGAGCTCCAGGGCGTGCCCCGACGGGAACGAGGCGGAATGCGCAGCGACGAGCTTGGTCACCGGTCGCGGCCGGTCCGCCAGTCCCTTGGCGATCATGGTGACGATCCAGTTCAACGGCACACAGGCCAGTAACAGCAGCGCCATCCGCATCTTGCGCTGCACCAGCGCGATCGTGATCGCCACCAAGCCGACGATCCGCGTGGTGATCGGGCCCAGCACAAACGAGACGGCGAACCAGAAGTTGACCCATCCCGGGTGCTTGACCCCAATGTCATGGGACGCGTTCAACAACGACCAGTCCATGGCGTGCAGCCAGCCCCAGTCCTGGCGATAGCCGATCCACATCAGTGCGTAGACAACGATGGCGGCCAGGGCGAGCAGAAGAGGCAAAGTCATTCGTGGGCGGGTCATGCTCAACGGATACCAGCATCGATGCAGCGCCGCGAAAACGGGCCCATACTGGCGGCATGGCGGTGATCATTCGGCGGCTGTTCGGCATCGGCAAGCTCAGCGAGGATTTTCGGGCTCAGGTCGAGGCCGAAGGGCTCATCTACCTCGAGGAGTATGTTCCGGTCACCAGGCGATTTACCGGAACCATCCCGGGCGTACGGGCCTCACACAGCGTCGCGAGCTATCCGGGCGCCTTGGCGTTCACCCAGGAGCGGGTACTGGGCACCCTCTCCTCGCTGCCCAAGCTAGCCGGCCGGGCCATCGACGTGCGCTGGGACGCACCCCACAGCGGTGCGGCGACAGCCGACATCTCGTCGACGGGGGTGCAGGTCGATATCGATGTCGCCAAGGTCGACCCGCGGTTTCACGGCGACCTCTCGCTGCACTTCAAAGCGGACATCCCCGAGGACGTGCTGGCGCGGCTGCCGCTGCGTTCACTCGCCTTCGACGTGCCGCCGGAGTACGTCTTCCGCGCGGTCGGGGTTACCTACAGTCCCTGATGGTGATGTCGGGCCACGGCGGACGCCGCAGCACCGCGAGACTGCCGATCACCGCCGCGAACAGGCCGGTGAGCACTCCGACCAGCGCGATGCGGTTCGCATCGACGGCAGGCACCCATTTCGCGTCGCCGCCGCGGATGACGAACACGCCGATCGGGACGGCAGCCAGGCCGTAGGGCTGCCCGGAGTCGGCGTCCGGGCCGCGGCGGAGCCGGCCGCGGCCTTCCTGGATCTTGGCCACCGGAATCACCGTCGCACCGTCGGGGGTGACGTGTGGCTCGCCATAGACACGTCTGACCGCCGGGTCGGCGGGCAGGTCGTCGAAAACATCGGGAACCTTCACGGGCCACCCTTTCGTTTGTCTGCCTTCGCAATGCTCGTCTTAGTGTTCGTACTCTTCCTAGTCTTCACATTTCTACGATGGCTGTGTGACTGACTACGCATTCACCGCCCAAGAACGGCAAGCGGTGTATCGCGTGATCACCGAGCGGCGGGACATGCGTCACTTCGTCCCGGGCGCCGTGGTGCCCGAGGACGTGCTGACACGCCTATTGCATGCCGCGCACGCCGCACCCAACGTGGGCCTGATGCAGCCCTGGCGGTTCATCCGGATCACCGACACGGGGCTGCGCAGACGCATCCACACCCTGGTCGACGAGGAACGGGCGCTGACCGCCGGGGCGCTGGGCGAGCGGGCCGAGGAATTTCTCGCACTGAAAGTCGAAGGCATTCTCGAGTGCGCGGAGCTGATGGTGGTGGCCCTGCGCGACGGGCGCGACGGGCACATCTTCGGACGGCGAACGCTGCCGCAGATGGATCTCGCCTCGGTGTCCTGCGCGATCCAGAATCTGTGGCTGGCCGCCCGCTCCGAAGGCCTGGGCATGGGTTGGGTGTCGCTGTTCGACCCGCATCGGTTGGCGGATCTGTTGCGGATGCCCGACGGGGCCGAACCGGTGGCAGTCTTGTGCCTGGGCCCGGTGCCCGAGTTTCCGCAGCAGCCGGCGTTGGAGCTGGACGGATGGGCCGTTGCGCGGCCACTGCCGGAGTTCGTTTCGGAAAACCGGTGGGACCAGCCGTGACCTTCGGCGCATCCGCTGCACCCGGTATCGTCGCCGCCGCGAGCGCGCTGAAGGGGTGAGGCCAAGATGACGGGTGCGGGCAGCGGCAGCAACGACGGCGGGCAAAATGTGCTGATCGTGTACTGGCACGATCTGGGGCGCTACCTGGGCGCCTACGGCCACCGCGATGTCGACAGCCCGCGGTTGGACCGGCTCGCCGGCGAGGCAATCCTGTTCACCCGCGCGCACGCCACCGCCCCGCTGTGCTCGCCATCGCGCGGCTCGCTGTTCACCGGCCGCTACCCGCAGAGCAATGGCCTGGTAGGTCTGGCCCATCACGGCTGGGAGTACCGCTCCGGTGTCCGGACCCTGCCCCAGTTGCTCGGTGAACATGGCTGGCATTCAGCGCTTTTCGGGATGCAACACGAGACTTCGCAGCCGAGTCGACTGGGCTTTGATGAGCTGGACGTCTCGAGTTCCTACTGCGACTACGTGGTGGACAAAGTGCAGAACTGGCTGCATGAGGGCGTCGCAGCCCTTGCCGGGCAGCCGTTTCTGCTCACCGCCGGGTTCTTCGAAACTCACCGCCCCTACCCGCACGAACGCTACGAGCCCGCGGACAGCTCGACCGTCGACCTGCCCGACTACCTGCCCGACACCCCCGAAGTGCGTCAGGATCTTGCGGATTTCTATGGCGCCATCACCACCGCGGACGCGGCCGTCGGCCGCATCCTGGACACGCTCGAACAGACCGGGCTGGACGCCAGCACCTGGGTGGTGTTCCTGACCGATCACGGCCCGGCCTTTCCCCGCGCCAAGTCGACGCTGTATGACGCCGGTACCGGCATTGCAATGATCGTCCGTCCGCCCAAGCGCCTGGCGGTGCCACCTCGGGTCTATGACGAATTGTTCAGCGGGGTCGACCTGCTACCAACCCTGCTGAGCCTGTTGGGAATCGACATTCCCGCCGATGTCGAAGGCCTCTCCCACGCGCACGCGCTGATCTCGCCTGAGGCCGACGCGGATGGCCGGCCGGTTCGTGAGCATGTCTACGCCATGAAGACCTACCACGACTCGTTCGATCCCATTCGGGCTATCCGCACCAAGGAATACAGCTACATCGAGAACTACGTCTCGCGGCCAATGCTGGATTTGCCCAAGGACATCGAGGAAAGCCCGTCCGGGCTGGCGGTCGCACCCCTGGTTTCGTCACCGCGTCCGGCGCAAGAATTGTATGACCTGCGCAGCGACCCCACCGAGACCGCCAACCTGCTGGCCGGCGAGGGCGCCGCGTCCGCGGATCCTGTCGCGGCCGAACTGGCGGCGCTCCTCAACGATTGGCGCCAGAGCACCGGGGACGTGATCCCTTCGGATTTCGCCGGTTCCCACATCGCGGCGCGCTATACCGAAACCTACCTGAAGAGCCATCAGCCGACGCCACGCGAGGACTCGTCAGCGGCGGCGGACCGTGACATCGAAGGTTAAGTCGCACAGGACAATAACTAGGAAACGTCAGCGGAGCGGCGGGCGCCACCCACCTCGGCCACGATGAACAACCGCCGGAAGGGGAACATGGTCGTGCCATCGGACCGCGGCGGATAGGCCTCATCCAACAGCGGAATCAGTTCTTGGCGGAACTGTTCCCAGCTCACGTCGTCGAGCCGTTCCCGCACCGGAACCAGCGCGGTGCCGGTAATCCATTCCAGCACCGGATTCTTGCCGGTGAGCTGGTGCAGATAGGTCGTCTCCCAGGCATCGACCTTACATCCGGCGTCCATCAACAAACCTGCGTAGCTTGCCGGTGAGCCGACCACGGCACCAACCCGAAATGGTATGTCGCGCATCAGTTTTGCATAGTGTTCGCGGCGGGCCAGCGCACGCACCACAGCATGCGATGGTGTTTCGAAGTTCCCCGGAACCTGAACCGCGATCCACGATCCGTGCGGCAGCTCCGTTGCCCACTGGACCATCAGGTCGGCGTGTTCGGGCACCCGGTGCAACGCGGCGCTGCTGATCACCACATCGGTGTCAGGCTTCGGCTTCCACGTGCGCAAGTCGCCTGTAGTGGCATCGATTCCACGTTCCCGGGCGGCCGCGACCATCTGCGGCGAACTGTCCCACGCTTCGATGATCGCCTCGGGCCAGCGTCGCGCCAGGTATCGGGTCAAGTTGCCCGGCCCGCAGCCGAGGTCGACCACTCGGCGCGCCCGTTTGGCACCTATCCGCGAGACCAGGTCATAGAACGGGCGGCCGCGATGATCCGCAAAGGCTAGGTAGACGTCGGGATCCCACATATCGGTCCTCCTGATCAACACCGTCGCCAGATGGGTGCCATAGGACAAACCTACTTACCGAAAACGCCCCTAACACGCACCCAAACCCACGCAGAAATTGACGATACTGTCGGAACAACCCACGCTCTGGGATATCGACGCGATAGCATCGACGGGATGTCGGAGATTTCGGAGACGTCCGGGACTTCTGAGACCGATCCCATTGATCCGCCGGTCCCGATTCCCGATGTGCCCGGCGGGGAAGCCGGTGCCGAAGGCCTGCCCCCACTGTCGGCGCTGTCGCTTCGGCAACGCCTCGTTGTCGAGTCATCGGCAGTCGGCGATATCGCGCTACGCACCTACGCGTCCTCACTGCTGTCCACCACCGTGGCACCCGCCGTGGTCGCTCACGCACTGCGCCGCCTCGACTCCGGTGGTGAGCGGGCAAACCTGAATTTCTATGCCGAGCTCGCGGCCGAACAAGATCCACGCAAGTCCTTTGCGGCGCCCACCGAATTGCCCAGGATTTCGGCCCGCCCGGCCAGCCCGCTGGCGGAGTGGATCGCCCGTGGCAGCGTCGACGACATCTCTTTCACCAGCGGCTTTCGCGCGATCAACCCCAACATGCGCCAGCACTGGAGCGCACTGACTTCCAACAACGTCGTACGCGCGCAACACTGGCGCCACGACGACGGGCCACGGCCCACCCTGTGCGTCATTCATGGCTTCATGGGGTCGTCGTACTTGCTCAACGGACTGTTTTTCTCCCTGCCGTGGTATTACCGATCCGGCTATGACGTGCTGTTGTACACGTTGCCTTTTCATGGGAAGCGAGCCGAAAGATTCTCGCCATTTAGCGGTTTCGGATTCTTCGCAAGCGGGTTGAGCGGTTTCGCCGAGTCGATGGCCCAAGCGGTGTACGACTTCCGGTCTATCGTGGACTACCTGCACCACACCGGTGTCACGCGAATAGCACTGACTGGCATATCGCTGGGCGGCTATACCTCCGCGCTGGTGTCGTCGGTCGAAAACCGGCTAGAGGCCGTGATCCCGAACTGTCCGGTCGTCACACCAGCAAAGCTATTCGAGCAATGGTTCCCGGCCAGCAAACTGGTCCGGCTCGGACTGTGCCTGTCCAGCATCAGCCGCGGCGAGCTGGATGCCGGGCTGGCGTTTCACAGCCCGCTGAACTACCGGCCGCAACTACCCAAGCACCGCCGGATGATCATCGCCGGCCTGGGCGATCGGATGGCTCCACCCGATCACGCGGAAACGCTTTGGGAACACTGGGATCGCTGCGCGCTGCACTGGTTTCCCGGCAGTCACGTGCTACACGTGAGTCAGTTGGACTATCTGCGGCGGATGACCGCGTTCCTGGGCGACTTCATGTTCGACTAGCGGTTTCGGTCGGCGCAGCGCGGTGCAACCCGGCACCCGGGGTGGACCACACCAGCCGCATCAGCAGGTTCTCCGGCGCGTCGGCGTATCCGTCGAGCGCACGGGTGGAGGACAGTTCCATGGCCGCAAGCGTGGGCCCATGGTTTCCCCGTTGCGGTATCAGGGTGGCCAACGGTGCTGCGACGGCCGGTTGCTCATCGGTGCGGAATGCGCACGCGGCGGCAACCGAATAATCGGCTCCCGACCGACCGCGCGCGGCGATCTCGATGGCCATCCAGGTTTCCAACGCCGGATGCGACCAGATCTCGGCCAGTGTGTCGGGCAGCGCAGCGTCCACAATCACCCGATATGCGGCCAGATACTCCGAGTCGCCGTGCTGCACGCCCCGCCAGGTCTCGCGGAGAGCGTGATCGGAGTCGGGATCCAGCAGCGACGGCAAGTCCTCGGCCGCGACCAAGCTGACCTCCCAGCCGATCTCGCGCAGGTGATCAGCGAGCCGGCGGGCGGTAACCCGGGCGGTCTCGTGCAACGGGATGCGCGCTGCGCGAGCCTGCAGCGCCGCCAGGTTGGTGGCCGCCGACACCGTCAGTCCGATCCAGGTCTGAGTTTCACCCGACCCGGTGGTGCGGCCGGTGATGCGAATCGCGTCAACGCGGATGCCGTAGCAGTTCAGGTATCGAGCTATTACCGGCAGCGGCAGCACGTCGATGTCGGAGGCGGGCGGCCCGATGCGCAATGTCACCGTCGTGCTGGTGTCGGCTTCGGCCCCTGGCTCAGCGGGCCGACGGCGCATCATCGCCACTCGCCGGTGCAGGATGGTTGTCAGGTAAAGCCCGCGCCACCAGGCGAAGAGCACGATCACGACGAAGGCGGCGATGCCGATCAGCCAGTAGTCCCTGCGGGAATGCCAGGGATAGGCCATCACGGCGGGCACCACCGCGAGCAGCGCCAGGGTGATCCGCCCGGAGCCCGGCCGAGGTATGGATCGATCAAAGCTCACGCGCAGTCCTTCCTTCGGCGTCCTTGCGTCGGCGCGCTATTGCCACGGTCGCCGCTACACCCGCAACGAGCACCGTCAAGGCGGCGGCGCCGGCGAACGCCACGTTTCGTGGGGTGGTGTTCCGCGGCTGCGGTGCCGGCGGAACTGACACCGGCTTTGCCGGTGCCACCTGCGGCGCACCCCCGTCGGCGGCGGGCAGCTCCCAGGTCAGCGCCGCCGCTGGGTCCAGAATTCCGGCTCCGACGACGTTGGACGGATCCCTGGCACCGTTGTGTGCCGTGGCGGTGAGGCGATGCATCACCTGCGCCGCGGTCAGTTCGGGATACTTGCTGCGGACCAGTGCGGCGACGCCGGAGACGTAGCCTGCCGCGTAGCTGGTGCCGCTGAGCGGCGTCAGTTGCTGGCGCTGGTTGGGCAGGCCGTTGGCCAGACCACCGCCGCCAGCGTTGCTCACCGAGACAATGTTTTCGCCGGGAGCGGCGATGCCCACCCACGGCCCGGCCATGGTGAACTTCGACGGCTGTCCACCCGCAGTCAACGATGCCACCGACAGCACGTAGGGCTGCCACAGCGACGGGATCGACACCGAGGTGACGCCGGCCCAGTTGCGCGGATCGTCCGGATGGCTCAGGTCGGTCAGCGGATTGGACTCACACGTGCCGCCGCTGCCCGAGCCACCAGCTCCGCTGTTGCCGGCGGCGGCCACAATCACCACGTCTTTGTCCACGGCCGCATAGCGGATCGCGGCGCCGAGCGCGGCCTGGTCGACCTGGCGGTCCGCCGGCAGACAGGTGATCGAGGAAATGTTGATCACCCGCGCGCCCCGGTCGGCGGCATGCACAATGGCCCGCCCCAGGGCCGCGACGTCGATCGTCGCTCGCTCCACCGAAGGATCCCCGCCGCTCGAGCGGGCCGAGAACTTGTCCGATGTCACTCTGATGGACAGCAGGCGTGCCGCGGGTGCCACGCCCGAGAAGCCGTCGTTACCGGGCTGGCCGGCGACGATCCCGGCGACCAGGGTGCCACGGCCATCACAGTCGGTCAGCCCGTCCGTCGAATCCACGAAGTCGCCACCGGCATCGACGTTGGGTAGCCGTGGGCCCGGCTGCACGCCGGTGTCCAGGATTGCCACCAGCTGACCTTCACCACGCGAAAACTGCCATGCGGCAGGAAGGTTCAGCATCGCTTGGCTGGCTCCCGGGACGCTGATGTCGGTACCGGGGATCAGCCCCGAGACGCTGCAGGCGCCACGTTGCTCCATCGTCTGTACGGGCCCGGGGGTGCCGCTTGGCGGCTGCACCGAGTCATCAACCGCCGGAGGGCTGATCGCCGATACCGGCGGCGCGGCCCACAACGCACCCGTGGTGAAAATGGCCAGAATTGCTGTGAGGCAGGCCGAACCGGCCCGCTTCATCGATTGAGCACCCAGGTGAACAAGCCCACCAGATACGCCATGACCGGGATAAGCGAGGCGTCCAAGCCCGCGGCGAGGAAGCCCAACAGCCGCCGCAGCGGCAGCGAGTAGCTTTCCGGCGACGCGATGACGGGATTCAGTGCGACCACAACCCAGGCCACCGCCAGCACGGCCAGCACCACCAATGCGCCGAAGGCGGCAATGAAGTGGCCGGTCGCGGCGTAGAGCACCAACAGCGTCCCGCCTACCAGATAGGGCTGGGTGAGCAGCCATGCCTTGCAGGCGGCCGAATCCCAAATTCGGGCGCGCAACGTAGCGGTCGCCGCGGTTGCCGCGACCACGTACCAGCCCAGAGCGCTCACCGTGTCCGGGCGCAGCGCGATTGCCACCGACCCCAGCACGCTGAGCAGTACGGCCGCGGCGATGAAACCGCTCTGGTGGGCGTCACTGACCCGCACCCGCCGCGGCAGGTCTTCCAACACTCGCAGCGATGGAGCCGACGGGGTGGGGTCCCCCGGCGCCGGGATCACCGGCAACGGGAAGCGCGCCCACACCGCGGAGAGCTGAGCAGACTGGATGGTGACCAGCAGCGCCGCCACGATCAACCCGCAGCCAATGCTCGACACCGGCAGCTGCCAGAGCAGTTCGGCGCCGGCCGCAAGCAACAGCGCGGCCCCGACCACAGCCACGGCGGTGAACAGCGCGACGATGCGCTCACGCTGCTCACCGGGAACCATCAGACAGATCAGCGACCAAGCGGTCACGCCGGCGGCCGCGAGCAGCACCTGCGCGGCACCAAACGATCCGGGCACCGCCAGCGCCAGCGCCGCGCCGACGGGCGCCAACGCGGCGATCGACAATGCGATACCGGTTCGTGGCGAACGGGCGCCCAACAGCAGACCGGCCAACGCCATGGCCACCGCGATCACACTGACGATGAGCAGTCCGGCCAGTGCACCGGTGGCCGCCCGGTAGGCGACCGCCAGCCCGGATCCCGCCAGCGCCACACCGATCAACGCCGCCAGCGCGCCGCGTTGCAGATGCCGGGCGTCCCAGGGCCGCAACCGCGAAGTCGAGAAGATCATGGCCGCGTCGGCGATGTCCTCAACGATTCCCGGCGCGGCCGGACCGGTGGGTACCGGCTGCAGCACGAGCAGATCGCCGTCGACCACCCCGACGGTGTCCAGGCTGGCGTCCAGGCTGAACGGCGCCCCACCGACGGGCGCCAGGCTCAGATGTCCAGCTATGCCCAGGTCGGCCGATCCAGCGTCACCGTCTTCGGCCACCGGAATCACCAACCGCTGTACGGCAGGCAGGATTTCGCGTAGCGGTAACTCCGCGGGCAGCGCAACTTCCGTCAGCCGGCTGTCCGCCAGAATCGCAACGCGGACGATCGGCATGACGGTGCCGGACATCATTGGGCCCTCGAAAGGCGCTGCGGCCGTTGCTGGGACATCATGCTCTCTTTCTCATTGCTAGGAGGTCACTAGGAGGGTTGACTCGAGAAATCTCGGGACAACCTTTGGCCGGGGAACCACTGGCCGTCCGGCAGGTTGGCGATCAGTTGGTCTATCGCGACCGCTGTCGCGAAGGGAGTCCCGGCGCTGAAGGTGGAAACCCATTCACCGTCGAAGGCGCGCGACGGGCTGACCAGCACTCGCCCCGCGGTGGTATCGACGATGCTCAGGCCGACGTCGGTGGTGGTGTGCTCGCCGTCGCGATTGCAGCCGGCGACAATCTCGACGTAGCTGCGCGGCCCGGAGAAGACGGCCTGGACCACCGGCCGCGCCGAAACTGGAATGCCGAGGTAGTCGAGAACCTCGTCGAGCGACTCGCCGGAGCGCAACCGCTCATCGGCTCTGGCACCAACCCGCATCGGCATGCTGAATTCCTCGAAGCGGGCCGGCGGCCGGGCCGACAGTCCGACCCCGAGCACCGGAACCAGGGCCCTGGGGTCGTCGATGTCCATTGCCGTGAAGGTGACCAATTGGGCCTTACGCAGCGCGACAACGGTGTTGAAGCTCGGGTGGGCCTTGCCGGCCTTGCCCATGATTCCGGCACTTTGCGCCACGATGCCGCGCAACAGATCCTCGCCGCCGTTGCCCGTGCCTGGACCCACGTAACGCAGGTCCAGCCACCGCTCGGGAAAGCAGACCACTTTGATCCACTCGGCCACCGCCGGATTGACCACACCGTCCGAGGACAACAGACCTAGCTGGGTCAGCTCATCTCGTTGCCGCGCGAAAAAGACACTGCGCTGGGCCTCATCGCTGTAGGGCGTGGTGATCGCGAGCACCCACGGAAAGGTGCCCGCGCCAACCATCTCCGCAATGAACCACGCGTTCTCGACCGTGAGTTCAACTGCGTTGGGCATTGACTCCATTTAAAGGATTAGCCGCCCCATTTTGCGGCTTCGGACGTGTCGCGAGCCAGCATGGCCATGGTGTTGGCTTCGTGGGTTCCAGACATCGACTGGTAGGCCCGCACCAGGTCTTCCATCGCCTGGTTCCACTGCGCCTGCCACGCCTGGTAGGTCACCCCGGTGTCACCTTGCCAGGCGCTGGACAACGCGGCCTGCTCGGCGGAGATGTCGGCACCCAGCCCCTGCATCGTGCCGGCGTAGCCCGACATGTCCCCGGCGTGGGCCAGCATCGCCGGGTAGTTGTACATGATCTGTGACATCACAAACCCTTTCGTTCTATGACTGAACTCAGAAACCGGTGTACGCAGAGGCGGCCGCAGCGTCGGCAGCCACATAGGTGCCGGCGGCTTCGCCCAGGTTCGCCTGCGCGATATCCAGCAAGGTGTTCACCTTGGCGGCTGCCGCGACGAAACGCGCGTGGGCGGCCTGAAAAGATGCCGCGGACTCGCCCTGGTGAAAAGCCTGCGCCGACAGCGCAGCCTGCTCGGCCTGGCTGATGGTGTGGCGCATCAATCCGGCCTTCGCACCAAACGCTGCCTGCGACGCCACCAACTGTGGAATGTGTGCATCCAAAAGACTCATAACTATCTCGTTGTCTCCTCTCGGCGTGGGTTTCGGTCACTCACTTTGTAAACCGTCTTCTCTCCCTTCCTGGGGGCTGTCCCAGCTGCCCGGCACCATCGGCATCCGGGGACCGTTTCCAAATTCGTCCACCGCGAGCTCCGTCAGGCCCGCGGCCTGCAACACCGCCTCGGTGGATACGGTGCCGGCGAAGCCGAATTGCCCGGCCCCACGCTCGGACGCCCGTGCGGCGTCGTCGGTCGCCGCCGGCCCGGTGACACCATTTGCGTCCATATCCAGGAACTCGTCGCCGTAGTCCCGCATTTCGGTTCGCCGACGTCGCCGGCTGCGCGCGGAGGCCCGGCTGGCCGCCGCCGCGCCGGCCGCCGGGATGGTCGCAGCCGGCGCCTTGGCACCGCTTCGACCGCCTACCGTTGGCCCCAGGCTGGGACCCCAATCACCGCTGCCACCAACGGCATAGAGAAAACTCGCCGGCGCCGGAGCGCCCGGGCCCGGTGGCGCAGTTCCGGGTGCGCCGGCGCCGGCGCCCGACGCAGGAGCCCCCGCGGAGCCGGTGCCCGGCGAAGCGAGGCTGGCCGCCGGGAACACAGACTTGGCAGTGACGGCCGCGGCGGCCAGTGGCGCGGCCGCGGCCGGTACCTCCGCCGCAATCTGGATGGGCGTGAACGCTATGGCGCTCAAGGCCAGACCCGGCGCCGCCGGCAGCAGGAAAGGAGAACTCAAGATCAGGGCCCAGGTCGGCCAGCCGACGAGGTTGAAGAAAATCTGATAGCTCAACGCGAACAACAGTGGGCCGTAGGTGATGATGGCCTGCAACGGGTTGGTCAGGAACGCGATGATGATCTTGATCGTGTTTCCGATTGGGTCCTGCAGGAATTCCCAGATCAAATCGAACATCCAGGTGTTGAACCCGGTGTAGGCATTCCACAGATATTGCAGCAACTGCCAAAGCAACTGCCAGGGGTCGGAGCCCCCTGCCGCTGCGGCCCCGGACTGCGCCTGGGCCGCGTCGGCGGCAAGGTGAGCCACCTGCCCACCGCCGGGGTTGACCACCTTCGGCGGCGGACCGGTGCGCGGCGCCGAGGCCAGCGCCGCACCCGCAGTCGCCTGATACAAACCCATGGTGGTAGCGGCCAGCACCCACATCCGAACGTAGTCAGCTTCATTGAGCGCGATCGGAATCGCATTGAGCCCAAAGAAGTTTGTTGCGACCAGGACACCGTGCAGGGCGTGATTTGCGCCCAGCTCGGTGAGCGTCGGCATTGCCGCCAACGCGCCCGAGTAGGCCACCGCAGCGGCCTCGTGCTCGGCCGCCTTGCCGGCACCATCGGCGCTGGCCTGCAGCAGCCACGCCACATACGGAAGATGCGCGGCCACGTACTGGAAACCGCTTGGCCCCTGCCAGGCTTCCGCTTGCACCGCCGCCAGTACCTCACTGAGTTCCGCCGCTGTCAAGGCATACTCGGCGCTGAGCGCGCTCCAGACTCCGGCCGCTGCAAGCAGCGAAGCCGGGCCGGGACCGCTACTCAGCATCGCCGAATGCACCTCGGGTGGCGACGCAATCCAGATAGGACCGGCGGCAACAGCCATTGTCAGGCGCCTGCGATCCCGTAGGTAGCAGCGGCAACCGCATCGCCGGCGAGATAGCTCACGCCGGACTCACCCACGCCGAGACCGGCTCGTCCCAACTCTTCGACACCCTCGGCCGCCACCGCAGCGTGCTCAATGCCTTGGGCACTGAACCCGGCCGCAGTCTGCAACGACACCGGATCGACCGCGGCGGGCACCACCGCTGAGATCACTGGGGATGCGCTTGCGTGCGCAGCCGCCAGCCGGGCGGTCAGCGCTTCCACCGCAGCACTAGCCGCGGCCAATCCCTCCGGAACCACTCGCAACGTCATGACTAATTTCCCTTCTGCTGCGTTTCAGTAACTGTCGCGGCCTCACCGACAAGCGGATTGACCAATTGCACGTACGTCGGATCATCACTGTCGCCCAACAACATCGCTCGTCCCGCCGGTAGGCGACTGAACCGCTGACCGCGGATCTTGCCGCTGTCTTGCGGGTTGCCCGCCAACATCAACGTGGTCGCCTGCAGATCGTTGAACCGGCGCAACAGCGGGCTGGTCATCAGCGCGTGCGCCGATCCGGACGCGCGCGCCGTGACGATCACCCGCAACCCGAGATCTGCGGCTTGGGCCAGCAGACCGATCAGCGGTGTCCACGGCCGCTGCCCGGCAAAGGGACCCGACATCGCGGCCGTGTCCGGGATCTGGTCAACGTCATCGATGATCAGGTAGTGGGTGTGGCCATGATAAGTCCACCGGGCCAGCTCCGCGGCAGACATGCCCGTCGGCGGCCGTCGTGAGTCGATCAGGTTGGCCAGGCCCAGCATCGCCGGGACGATCCGGTCGATGTTGGCGGTGTACTCGTTTTCGGGGAATAACGGCTCGTCAACGAGATGCAGCCGTCGATCCAGCACGGTGAAAGCCACCTGATCCTCGGTGGAGTGCTCACAAACGGTGCGGATGATGTGGCGCAGCAGGGTCGTCTTGCCCGATTTGCTGTCACCGAACACCATCAACAGCGGGTTCTCGGCAAGGTTGAGCACCACCGGCGCCAAGTCTTCTTCGCGCTGACCGATGACGATCTGATCCGGGCCGCGGTAGAGGTTTCCGACCGCGTCCGGGGCAAGGTCGATCGGCAACAGCCGCACCGGTGGGGCGGCCATGCCCGGGTAGCGCGCGTTGATTGCCGGCACCTGATCCAGCTCTGGCGCGGCGAACAGGAAATGCTCGGCGGCCATGGTTAGCCCGCGGCCGGGCTGGTCGTGCGGAACGGATTCGGCCGGTCGACGCAGCGCGCCGACCACCCGCACGTTGCTGTCCCGCGCGTCGTGCAACCGCAGTTCGAGACGCATCCCGAGACCGTCGCGCATCGCCAACGGCACCTCCAGCCAGCTGGGGGTGGTGATGATGACGTGGATCCCGTACGCCATGCCGACATTGACCAACTCAGTCACCCTGGCCAGCAACGGGTTACGAGTGTTGAACTGGTCGGTGTTGTCGCGGCTGAACGCGTACAGGTTGTCGATGACCAGGAATACCTCGCCGAAACCGTCGTCGGGGACCGAACCATGGGCCTGACCGTTTCCACCCCGGTCCCGGAACACCTCGCGCTGCTGACGCGCCAGCAGCAACTGCTCCAACTCACCGAAGGTGCGCCGAATGCGTTCGGGTTCCAGTGCGGATGCGACGCTACCGACGTGGGCCAGGTCCTGCAGCGCCCGCAGTTGCCCGCCGCCGTAGTCCAGGCAATAGAACGTGACCTCGCTGGGCGAATGCAGGCTGGCGGCCGACAGCATGAACGACTGCAGCGCGGTGGACTTTCCGGATTTGGGACCACCATGGATCACCAAGTTCCCGGCCGACGAGGTCGCATCGAACACCAGCGGGTCGCGGCGCATCTCGAATGGCTTGTCGATCTCGCCGAGGGGCCAGCGCCACTGTCGTTGCGCCACCCCGGCCGTGGCCAGCAGCGTGCTCAACGGGATGGGCTCGTCCAACGGCGGCAGCCACAGCCGCGGCGCCTGCGGACCGTAGCGGGCCAGCTGTTCGCCGATCGTTGCGATCAGCTTGCGCGGCGGACCAACCGGGTGCTCCTCTTCGACCTCGGAGATGACGGTGTCCGGATCCGGCTCCACCGCGGTGGCGGTGAACAACTTGGGCTCCGGGATGTTGTGCACAACCCGGGTCTTGGTCTGCTGGGGCGGCTCGTAGATGCCGTCGACGTAGGTGCTGCGGAACCGGATCGGGGCCGCACCCGGCGCCGGAACCAGAAAGCCGACGCCCTTGTGCTCTTTGCCCGCCTCGATGTGGTAGGCGTCCTCTACCCCGATGATCTGGCGAGAAACGCTGGCGCTGGCGACTTTCAGCCCGATCCGATAGGAGGTGTTCTTGTCGATGTCCTTGATCTTGCCGACATCGAGGGTCTGGGACGCGAACAGGATGTGGATGCGGAACGACCGGCCTTTACGAGCCACGTAGTCGAACAGCTCCGCGTACTCGGGATGGTCGGCCAGCATCAGGGTGAACTCGTCGGCGACCACGAACAGCGTCGGGATCGGGGGAAGGTCAAGTCCGGCAACGCCCGCCGATTCCCGGGCGTTCTCGTATTCGAGCACCGAGTTGAAGGCGCTGCCCTGGATCTTGCGGCCGGCCTCGCGCAACAGCGTCTCGCGACGAGCCACCTCACCGCGCAGGGTGTCGGCGAACCGGTCGGCCAGCGACTTCTTCTCGGCCATGTTGGAGATCACCGCGACGACCTGAGGGAAATTCCGGAAGCTGTCCGCCCCGGCCTCACCCTTGAAGTCGGCGTAGATGACGATGAGCCGCTCCGCTGAGTGAGTTGTCAACAGCGACAGCAAGATCGACATCAGGGTCTGGGATTTCCCGGACCCGGTCATGCCGATCATCAGGCCGTGTGGCCCCATCCCGCCTTCGGCCTCGTCCTTCAGGTCGAACATCAACGGCTCGCCGCTGGCGGTGATGCCGATCGGCACGCGCAACTCGTCGTCGCGGCGGCGCTGGCCCCAGATTGCCTGTACATCCAGCTGTGAAGCGTCCGGGATGCCCAGCAGCGTGGTGAAGCTCGCGCCGCGGGTGGCCGCCGAGCGCAGCCCGGCATGCGTTGGGTTGGAATCCCACCGCGACAGCCGGCGGGCCAGGTGTGAGGCTTCGTCGGCACCCAACTGGTCCGCGTGGTCAATGTAGGCCTGCCAGCCGCCGCCGGTCTGCCAGCGGGTGATGGCGCCATCCTCGATGCGCAGGATCGGCTTCTCCGGATCCGAATACTGCTCGCGGTGCGGAAGGGTGGACGAACAGTGCACGACGGTGACCCCGGCGCGGCCCATAGCCAGCATCGACGCGTTGATGTCGTAGTCGGGATCGTCGACCACGATCAGCAAGTGCCGCAACGCGTCTGCTGCTGAGCCGGCGTAGGCGGGGCGATCGAGTATCGCGGGAGCCAACATTTCGACCAGGTCATCGGGGTCGGCCGCCAGGTAGCGGGCCGGGCCCACGCCGTCGGCCTGACCGGGGATGTCGACGTGCGGCAACCACTTCAGCCAGGACCACTGGCCGCTTTCCAGGTCGCGGGTGGCCAGCGCCACTCCCAGCACCGTCGGGTCGTGCCAGGTCACCGCTTGGGCAACCCAGGCCCGCAGCGCGTCGCGCACCTGGGCACGGTCCCCGACGAGGGTGACCCGCGAGACCTTGGTCAGATCGATCCCGGTCGGCACGTCACGAACCGTGCGTTGGGTGTCGAGCAGGCTATGTAATGCACTGTGCGACACCGGCTCCAAGTCGATTTCATCCGCGGTGTCGCTAACCCGCAGGGTGGTGGTGAGCGGCACGGAATGGCGGCCGGCCCGCAGCACCAGGAAGTCGGGATCGTGCGGGTCGCGCTCCCATTGCCGACGGGATCCGGGTACCGCGGCCAACGCGTCCGGGTCGGGATGGGACCACTGCGCCGCGGCCCGCTGCTGAGCCGCCTGGGCCCGGATGTTGTCCCGCACCACCGACAGATAACGCAGGTAATCGGCCCGTTCGGCGTCGACTTCCTCGGTGCGCATCTTCTTGTCGTTGCCGCGGAAGAGCGCGGTCGCGGCCAGCAGCAGCACGAAGGGGAAGAACAGGGTCTGCGGGGAAATCATCTTCATCCCGGTCGCCACCAGGGCGATGATCATTCCGACGATGAGGATCACGATCAGAACAGGCATCGCACGCCGCAACATCGACGGCGGAATCACCCGCGGCAACTCCGGCGGAGCTTCGATGGTGATGGTGCCCTTGCGGGTATTCGGCGGCGCCAGCCGCCGGCGGGCCTCGAAGATCAGTCTGCTCATCGGGGCTCCCCCTCGGCCGATTCCGGACGACCCGGCTTGCTGTCAGGTGCCAACCCGTCGTGGGCCATCAGTGCGTCGGCGCGGGACAGCGTCGGGCCTGGCGCGAACAACGACAGGACGGACCACGGAATCAGTACCGGGGGATCTTGCAGCCCAAGCGCCTCAACCGTCTTGCGGCCGCCTTCCCCTTCAGTGTCGATGCCGTAGCGCACCCCGGTGTCGGAGACCCAGAACAACGACCCGGTGGGCGGCGCCGCAGGGCCACCACCAGCGGTCTGGGTGAAGTAGCCGGTACCTGGCGCCAGGGCAACTCGGGTTGCCACAGCACCGTTTTGCGATCCGCCACCCACCAAGTCGACGGTGTGGACCGCGTCGGGCACCGGCAACGCCGCTCCGGACAACAAGGTCAGCGAGCTGGTCGTCGCACCGACCGGTTTGCTCCAGTAGGCGCAGGTGATGGGATTGCTTTCGGTGTCGACAAGGTGCATCGGTGTGGCGGGATAGCGGGTGGTATCCAGCATTCGCGACACCGGCAGCTTGGCGACGTCATCGGCACCGATCCGCGGCGGCTGCTGCAGACCGTAGGAGTTGGTGTTGCGCAGGATGGCAGCCAGCACCGGCGAGATCGGCTGCAGTCCGTCCGGCAGCACGGCATAGTACTGAATGCTGTTGTCACCCAGGGTGTAAGCCTGAACCACTGAGCCAATAGGCCCGGGCACGGCAAAGGCCGCCGGATTGCCTGCGTCGGGAATGGCCGGTGCCGCCAGCGGTGCCGCCTCCGGTATCGCGTTGAACAAACCCGGCGCGATGGGTCGCGGCGCGGGCAGGTCGGTGCCAAATCCCAGCGCATTGGTGACCGCATGGTCGGCCAGGTCCATCCGGCTGCGCTTGCCGTCCCACAGCAGCCAGCTACTGGTGCCGTCATTGACCAGAATCACCTGCCCGGCGCCGAGCGCGGTTGCCCGGTGGCCGCTGGGCTCCGGCGAGCCGGCGATCACCGTAACGCCGGTGCTGTGGGCGGCGCTGCCGCCTTGCGACCCACTGCTGATGGCGTCGCACACCGTCCAGTCGGAGTCGCGGGCCTCGCTCTGCACCATCCGCTCGGGGGCACCAGGAATGCCGATCAGGTTGCCGCGCGGAAAACGGTCCAGCTCAGTACTTTTCACCGTCGTGGGGTTGACGGGGTGGCCAACGATCAGCCGGGCGGAGGTCAGGTTGAGCACCGGGTGCAGGGTGTCTCCGACCCGCACGTACAGCGCGGCGGTGGACCGATCGGCGAGTACCGCGTTGCCCCCCACCTGGCCGTTGGGCCGGATGAGCGAGAATACGAAGCAGCCAACCAAACCGGTGATGAAGATCGGCACACCCATCAGGACCGAACGCGACTGGGTGCTCAACGGGTCGACCAGCATCCGGGTGTCGTGCAACGCGATACCCGAAGCGATGCGGCGCATCACGAACCGCCAACCGGTCACCTGGTGACGGGTGACGAAACCGCGCCGGTACTCGACCTTGTCGGGGTTGTCGTTGACCGGGGTACGCGACGTGAACGATCGCCGGGCACCGGCCCATTCGCCATCGGGCTCATTGGTCGTCATGCGGGCACCGAAAGACCCAGGCCGCGCAGCAGCGGTTCAACCGACCTGCCCACGTCGGAGCCGGTGATTGTCATTAGCTCGTCATCGCTGAACTCGCCGGATCCAGCGTGCTCGGAGTGGTCGAGCCGGAATTCGCGTTCTTCTTCGGAACGTTCGACGATGTTACGCACGAACCGGCCGTTGCCGGCGATGTCGAGGCTGCGCCGCGAGACTCCGTTGGAGTCCGGAGTTGAGCCGGCCGCCAGCCTGGCGAACAGTCCCTCCAAGTCCTGCAGCGCCGCCGGTTCGAAGATGCTGTCGCGCTGTTCGGCCATCTTGTGTGCGATCTCCACCAGCTCGTGTGAGGTGTACGAGGGGAAGTCGATGCTGCGGGTGAATCGCGAGCGCAAGCCCTCGTTGGTATCCAGAAACTTGTCCAGGTCGGCCCGGTAACCGGCGATGATCACCACCAGCCGATCACGGTCGTTTTCCATGCGGGCCAGCAAGGTGTCGATGGCCACCAGCCCGAAGTCGTTCTTGGCGCCGGTTGCTACCAGCGCGTAGGCCTCATCGAGGAACAGCACCCCGTCCAGTGCGCTGTCGATGATGGCGTTGGTCTTGGCCTCGGTTTCGCCGATGTGTTGGCCGATGAGATCGGCGCGGTGCACCTCCCTGATGTTCTCCCGCTTCAACAGACCAAGGCCGCAATAGATCTTGGCAACCACGCGCGCAATCGTCGTCTTACCGGTCCCGGGCGGGCCGGCGAAGATCAGGTGGTGGGTGCGCTGAGCTACGGCAAGCCCCCGCTGCTTACGCACCAGCTCCATGGCCACCGAACTCTTCAGCCGGGAAACCTGGTTTTTCACCTCTTCCAGTCCGATGAACTCGGCCAGCTGAAGCTCGGCCTCGTGCAGCAGCACGCCCTTGCGCTCGTGGGCGGAGGGGTCGACGAAGTCGTCGGCGCTGGGCTCGGTTTCGGGATCCCAGGGGTCGGTACGAGCCTCGATCTGACCTGTCGTGGTGGTCACAATCCCAAAGCTGGTGTCGGAGAGCGCGTGCTCGATTTGCTCGGTCTCCGGATGGGCGGCATACAGGTCCTGCAGGACTTCGCTTGCCGACTCCTCGTCCACGTGGGCACGCAACACCAACGCCTTGGCCAGTGCGCCATCGACCGCGGCGACCGGAACGGGGCCGTCCGGTTCCTCGAGGTAGGACAGCGCCGGGGCAAACATGCCCAACCGGGCCAGCGCGGTGCCCAGGGTGATCTTGGCCGCGTGCGCAAAGGCCTCGTCAAGTTCGGAGTCGTTGACGATCGGGGTCAGCAGCTTGACGACATCCGACCAACGCTGGGCGCGGTAGTTGATGACGACCGCGAGCCAGCGCGCGTCGCGCCAGCTCGGCCGGCGGTCGACAATGCCCGACACCAACTCGTTGGCCTTGGCGAATTGCGCCGACTCTCCCGCCAGCGCCAGTGCCGCCGCGTACGCGAGATGAAAGCCATCCGGGTCGGTCGCCCGAAACCGCAGATAAAGGCCGGTGTCGTAGAGAAAGCCCAACGACCCGGCCGCCAACTCCACGTGGCGCTGCAACGTACCGGCCGTACCCGCGGTCCGCGAGACCGCCTCGAGGACTCCAATTGACTGATCTCCGGCGGCCGCCAATCCGGTCCATGCGTCACACTGATCGCTGGCGACCCGGGTCAGCGCACCGAAACCCGATCGTGCGGCGTCCAGGTCAGCTGGGCGCTTGCGGTCATAAACCGCGATGCCAAGCGCGCGGCAGCAGGTCGCGAACCGGCTGACAACGTCAGCGTCCACCCGGCCGCTTACCCGCGACGTAGGGGACTGAGCAGCAGGCATGCCGATATCACCACGTTTCACGCTTCTGCTGTCTCCTGAACCTCACGTTGTTCTGAACTACCGTCAAAATCAGCCCTGAAGTTAGCATTGCATAAGCTAACTGTCGAGGTGATTGCGAGCACGTTACTCACCACCGGACCTCGCGCCCCAGTGCGCTGAACTGCAACTTATAGTCCCCCGGCGGACTACTGCACACAGCTTGCATCCACATGATGAATATTTCCTCCCCAGACGAGCCCACCGAGCGTCACCAAGCACTCCGGAGTAGTGAACATGATTTTCATTATCAAAACTTGGTTGACGCCCGGACCACCCACCAGCCGACCCCTCACCACGGTTGATCACCCGCAGAACGCATCGCCTGGGCGGCGTAAACCACAAGCCGCCCAGTGGTCGGATCCGGGCATCCAGAAGTTCCGAGCCGAACCGAATCCGGCATCGATAACGGCATCGAATCGCTGATCAGGGCTTGGTGGCGCTCATCAGGGTGTTGCGCGCGAACATCGCCGCAACCTCGGACCCGGGACCGGGTACCGGTCGGCCCACCTCGCGCAGGTAGTTGTTCAACGGGGTGCCCAGCGCGGTCCAGCCGTGTTCGCTAAACCAGTCGGCGGCCGGGGCACATCGCTAGTTGTAGAGCAGCTGGAAAAACGGCCGCTCACCTCCAGCAGCCACGGCGGCGCGTTCTTCCTCCAACTTGGCGGCGAACTCCGCGTCGGGCAGCGGTGCACCATCCTCCACCGCGACATGACTGCCGAGGCAGGCCAGGCTGTCGATGCCGGTAAACAGTTGCTCTTGCGCCGCAGCGGGCAGATAAATCAGCAACCCTTCGGCGATCCACGCCGACGGAGCTTCGGCATCAAAGCCGCTGTCCCGTAGCGCCTGGGGCCAATCGTCTCGCAGATCGACGGCGATCTCCCGACGCTCGGTGCGCGGCCGAACACCATGGCCACCGAGCACCTCACGCTTGAAATCGAGGACCTGAGGTCGGTCCAACTCGAAGATGGTGGTCCCGTCCGGCCAGGACAATCGGTAGGCGCGCGAATCCAGCCCCGCCGCCAAGACCACCACCTGCCGCACCCCCGCCTCGACCGCGCGGCGGAAGTAGGCGTCGAAGTACTTGGTGCGGGCACCCTGGAAATTGACGAAGTGCTTGCCAAAGTCGTCGCTCTGCAATTCGTGGTCCGCTGCGTTGCCGTCCAGGACGTCGGCCCAGGAACCGCCGACGGCGCGGCAGAACAGCTCCGCGTACGGGTCCACGGCCAAGGGGTCGGGCTTCAGCGCCTCTAGTGCAAGTGCCGTGGCGACGAATAGTGCCGTCAACCCAACACTGGTGGTGATGTCCCAGCTATCGCCTTCGCTACGCACCCAACCGATATTACGCGGCTAGTCGCTCGGCGCATCCGAGTCGGTGTCCCAGGTACCCGGAAGCATCGGCATCTTCGGACCGCCACCGAACTCGTCGGCGACCAGAGTGGTCAACCCCGCCGCCGTGGCGGCCGATTCGCTGTGCACCGTGCCGGCGAATCCCAGTCGCCCGGCACCCTGCGTCGAGGCCACCGGCTCATCGTCACGGGGTCCGCCCCAGTCCGGATCGACCTCCACGTCCATGAACTCCTCGCCGTAGCCACGTTCCGTCTTGCGCTTGCGCCGACGCCGACGTGCCTCCTCGCGCGCGGCCGCCGCGGCGGCCAGCGCCGCGGAATCCGGCTCCGGCGCCTTTCTCCTGGCGCTCGCGGCCGCGCTGGCGCTCATGCCTTCGCCATAGCCGATACCGGGACCACCCCCCACCACGAAGGGGAACCCGAAGCCCGCTGTGGCCGGGGCGGGCGGGGGCGGCGGCGCGGCGTTGGCCACCGTGCTCGCCGCGGACGGCGGTGCAGATGGCGGCGTGGGCGCCGCCACCGACGCGGCGACCGTGGGGGCCAACGCAACGCTGGGCGGCATCGGCGGGGCGATCGGCGCGATGGCGGCCGGAAGGGCGGCCGAATGCAGACCGGCCAGCCCGGATAGCCCGGCCAATCCCGATATCGCCCCCAGATTGGCAACAACGCCACCGAGTGCAACGGCGAGCAACTGCGGGGATTGCGCCAGCGCTTGAATGATCTGGGCGATGTGCGTCGGCCAATCGAACAAGACGAGTTCGACCATGAACTCGATGGCGCCGATCGGATTGGTGAACAATTCCTTGATGAAGGTCTGAAAGTCCTGACCGAACTCCAGGGCACGAACCAGCCACCAGATCGGTTGGGCTGCGTTGACGTAGTCGTCGTAGGGGATGCCGTTCACGGTCCCTTCGGCGGGATCCCAGATGATCCTGCCGCCGCTGATGATGCGCAGTACCTCGGCAACGAAGTAGTCGATCGGGGTGGGATCGCCCCCATGGTCATGGTCATGGTCATGGGCGGCGGCCGGCGCTGCCAGGATGCGCGGAGCCGGAGTGCTCGGTGGCGTCGACGCCACGGCGACCGCGGATACCGCTTGATAGGTCGACATGGTGGTCGCCGCTTGAATCCACATTCGGACGTAGTCGGCCTCGTTGGCGGCGATCGGAATGGTGCTGATGCCGAAGAAGTTCGTCGCCATCAAGACCCCGTGGATGACGTGGTTGGCGGCCAGCTCCGGCATGGTCGGCATGGCCGCCAATGCGGTGGTGTAGGCGGCGGCCGCCGCCTCATGCTGTGCAGCCGCCTGCGCACTGGTCGCGCTGGCCCACATCAGCCACATCAGGTATGGCACATGGGCGGCCACATACAGCTCTGCGCTCAACCCCTCCCAGGCCCCGCCCTGCACCGCTGCGAGCACGCCCATGAGTTCGTCTGCCACCGACGCGTACTCGGTGCTCAACCCCGCCCACGCCGCAGCCCCCGACAGCAGCGACGCCGGCCCCGGGCCGCTGCTGAGCAGGGCCGAATGCACCTCAGGCGGCGAGGCGAACCACACCGGAGCCACCACGGCCAGCACTGCCAGAGATGAATATGATTGTCATTATCGACATTCGACACCACGGACGGCCACATTGCAAGTCCGGCGGGAAACCACTTCCTGGGGGTTTTGGAGGCCGCCATCAGGTCCATCAACGCCGGTGGGCGGCCCAACGGATCGGGCCGAACGGATCTGGTCAGGGCGCGCCGAAGTCCACGCCCCTTCCGTAAGATGGAGAGTCAGCCGCGTTGGCCGGACCGCCCGCTCGGGCGTTACACCAACCGACGGCCGGTCCTGATCCGGCGGTCCAGGTCCCAGAGCATGAAATTGAACGGGAACTCGCGCACGATTCGCGGCATCATCCGATTCAGCGCACCCACCACGGCAATCAACCGATCGAACCGCCGTTGCTTGGCCGCATCCCAGGGCAACCGCATCTCGTCACGGAACCGCTGCGGCAGAAAACCGGTGGTGATCAGCAGCGCCAAGCCTTCCGACCACCGCCGCAGCGGGCCCGGCAGGGCAACCCCGCGCACCCGGGACGCGGCGATCGGATACAGATATTCGCGCACGGCGTCATCAATGTGGATCTTCTGCAGCGACTCCTGCCAGTACCGATCAAAGGCGGCCCGATCCGGCGGCCACAGTTCGGCGGGCACCTGCAGGGTGGTGCCCATCGACATGCCGTCGCGATAGTGGCGATCGGCCTCCTCGTCGTCCATCTCGCCGACGAAAGTTCGATAGATATCAACGCCGCCCTTATACAGGCAGGCCGCCACCCACAGCTGCAGCTCCACGTCGAAGGCGCTGTAACTCACCGGGCTCTCCGGTGTCGAGTAGACCTGGGCATGGACCCGGTTCACGGCACGGCGAAAGGCGGCCTTTTGCTCATCGGTGCCGGCGCTGGCCACCGCAACGTAGGTGAAGGTGGTTCGGGCCCGTTTTATCGGGTGGCGGTCGATTCGACCGCTTTCGACCCGACTTTCCATCACGCCGTGTCCAACTCCAGGACGCGCCAACTCCATGATCACGTTGGCCGGACCGGCCAGCAGCGCCACCCCCATCAGCCCATCCCCGAAACCGCCGCGTTTTCGCTGCCTGACCTGGCGCGGCGGGTCAGAGATCGGCCGCTCGACATGCGGCGCAAGCCGGCCCGCCGCCTCCTGGATCGTCACCGAAACCCCCTGCCCGCGGGTATCAATTGTGAAAACACCTGTTTCCCGATGGTGTCGTGCTACCGCTTTAATGTCAAGATATTTGGCAATGACTAATAATACCGAGGGGTCCAGCGCCCCAAGCATGCGTCCGTACCGGGGAGTGGAGGCGACCGAACGGCTCGCAGCTCGCCGCAGCCAGCTACTCCAGTCCGGGCTGGAACTGCTCGGTTCCAGCGATCGCGATATCGCCGAGCTAACGGTGCGGGGCATCTGCCGCCAGGCCGGCCTGTCGGCACGCTATTTCTACGAGAGCTTCCCCGACAAGGATGAATTCATCGGCGGGGTCTTCGACTGGGTGGTCGGCGATCTGGCCACCACCATCCAGGCCGCGGTTGCGACGGTGCCCCCTCCCGAGCAGGCCCGCGCCGGGATCGCCGAAATTGTGCGCACCATCGTCGGTGACGCCCGCATCGGGCGGCTGCTCTTCAGCACCCACCTGGCCAATCCCGTGGTCGTGCGCAAGCGCACCGAATCCAGCGCACTGTTCGCCATGCTGTCGGGCCAGCATGCCGGCGATGCGCTCAGAATCCCGGCCAACGACCGGATCAAGGTGGGCGCGCACTTCATCGTCGGCGGCGTTGCCCAGACCATCAGCGCCTGGATCGAGGGCGACGTCGAACTCGAGCCCGGCCAGCTCGTCGACCAGCTGGCTTCGCTGCTCGATGAACTCTCCGATCCCAGGCTTTACGGCCTCAGGGGAACAAGGGCAGGTGCCACAGCCGCGTCCCCGGCTCAATAAGCCACAGCCGCGCCAGCGTGAGTCGCATGATGCGTTGCGCCCCGGTGATCATCACGACGGCTATCGGTAGCTCGATGAACAGCGCGGACCCCACCGACCACCAGCGGTCGCTGGGCCCCGCCGTCATCAGATCGAACCAGGCGTCACAGATCAGCAGCACACCGGTGGTGAAAGCGGTCAGCAGCAGCAGTTGGCGGCGCAGATAGCCCAGCACCGCGGTAGCCGCCATGAAGGCCACCAACAGGATGTCGAAGCCCACCCAAGTGGCCGGCCAGTTGTGCGCCACGTAGTTGCCCGGCAAGGTCAGCCCCAGAAATACCGTCCACGGGATCAGCACCAGCGCGCAACTGATGATGAGCCGCAGTCGGATACGACGAGTCCGGGAGAGGATCGTCGGGTCCACCAACTCGCCAAGCGGCCGTTCCAGCCAGGAAATCAGATCACGCCGTTGCTGCGGGCTCAGTGCCGCGATCTGATCGTCGGTCAAGATAGCGTCGGTCACGCTTACCTAGTGCCCCGCTGCCACCGGAGGCCGCCGGTCTGCCGCCGTGCGGGGCACCGCCGGCGTGTCGTCGGCAGTGAACTCCTTTATCCAGCAGGCGAATTCCAGCGTGATGCCATCGGGATCCTGGAAGTAGAAGGAGCGAACGTACACCCCCGGATGCACCGTCGCCGACACCTGGAACTCGCTGTGGTCGTGATTGAGCACGGGGCCGACCCGCACGCCCTTGTCCTTCAACCGTTGCCGGTAGGCGTCGAACTTTTCCGCCGGTACGTGAAAGGCCAGATGGTTCATGGTGCTCACGGCGCTGGTGATGTCGCCAATGCCGGGGATGGCCCCCGGCGACGAGATGCCCGGGACGCGATCGGGTGCGTCGGCGAACCAGAAGAAGGCGACGCAGTCACCGTTGCCCGCATCGAAAAAGAAGTGCTGGCCCTGGCCGCCGGGCAGGTCGAGCGACTTGATCAGCGGCATCCCGAGGATGTTGCTGTAGAAGTCCACGGTACGAGCCATGTCCGAACAGGCCAGCGCGACGTGGTTGATTCCGCCGAACTCGAATTCGGTATTGGTGTTGTGCGGCTTGATCATCTGTTGACTCCGATCAAGTGCGTGGCCTGGCCACGATTCAAATCTGAATCTAACATCAGATTCAGATTTGTTCCAGAGGAGGTACGCCAGGTGCCGGAGTTCCCGACGCACCGCGGACGCCAGACGCAGGCCGCGATCGACACCGCCGCCCGGACGGTTATTGCGCGCAAGGGCATCTTGGCCACCACGATTGCCGACATCGCCGCCGAGGCCGGCCGCTCGGCGGCATCCTTCTACAACTACTACGACTCCAAAGAAGCGATGGTCCGCCAGTGGGCACTGCGGTTTCGCGATGAAGTCAACCAGCGGGCGCTGTCGGTGACCAGCCACGGTCTCTCCAATCGGGAGCGCGCCTATGAAGCCGCCGCCGCGCACTGGAACACCTATCGCAACCGCCTCGCGGAGATGGTCGGCGTGTCGCAGTTGGCCATGGTCAATGAGGACTTTGCCCAACAGTGGGCCGATATGTGTGCAATCCCCATCAGTTTCATCAAGGAAACGGTCAAGCGCGCCCAGGCCGAGGGCTACTGCCCGGGCGACGACCCGCAGCTGGTCGCCGAGGCGATCGTGGCAATGTTCAACCAGTTCTGTTACATCCAGCTCAGCGGGTCTCGCACCAAAGAACCCGACGACCTGGCCTGCATCCAGACCCTGGCCAACATCTACTACCGAGCCATCTACGGCGTGGAGGTCTCCTGAATTGTCCGCTGCAACCGGCACGCCCGAGATCAACCGCGAGTTCGTCGGGCTGAGTTCGCCGACCGCCGGACGAGCCGGTGCCGGCGGACACCCGTGCCAAGGGCTCTATCACCGTGCCGCCGGAACCAGGCCAACGGTGGCGATGATCGCCACGCACTACCAGATCGATTTCTCCGAGCACTACCTCGCCGACTACATGGCCGCCCGCGGCATCGGGTTCCTGGGCTGGAACACCAGGTTTCGCGGCTTCGAAAGCAACTTTGCGCTGGACCACGCGCTGGTCGACATCGGGGTCGGGGTGCGCTGGCTGCGCGAGGTCGCCGGCGCGGAAACGGTGGTGCTGCTGGGTAACTCCGGAGGCGGGTCGCTGATGGCCGCCTATCAGTCACAGGCGGTGGATCCAAACGTAACGCCGCTGGCGGGAACGCGCCCGGCGGCCGGCGTCAACGAACTACCCACCGCGGACGGCTACGTGGCCACCGCCGCCCATCCCGGCCGCCCGGAAGTGCTGACGGCCTGGATGGACGCCGCCGTCATCGACGAAAACGACCCCGTTGCAACCGATCCCGACCTGGACCTGTTCAACGAGCGCAACGGGCCGCCATACTCCCCAGAGTTCCTCAGCCGCTACCGGGCGGCGCAGGCGGCGCGCAACGAGAGCATCACCGACTGGGCCGAGGACGAACTCAAACGCGTACGCGCCGCGGGATTTTCCGACCGGCCATTCACCGTGATGCGCACCTGGGCCGATCCGCGCATGGTCGACGCCAGCATCGAACCAACCAACCGAGAGCCCAATCTGTGCTACGCCGGAAAACCGGTGCGGGCAAACCGCTCAGCGCGCGGCATCGCCGCGGCCTGCACGCTGCGCAACTGGCTGGGCATGTGGAGCCTGCGGGTGGCGCAGACCCGGGCGGCACCGCACCTAGCCCGGATCACGTGTCCCGCCCTGGTGATCAATGCCGACGCCGACACCGGAGTGTTCCCCTCCGACGCGCAGTGCATCTACGACGGGCTCGCCAGCACGGACAAAGCACGCGCCTCCATCGATACCGACCACTACTTCACCACCCCCGGCGCACGCGACGAACAAGCCGACACCATCACAAACTGGATAGCGAAGCGGTGGCAGTGAACCAGCCGTTACGAGTTCTGGCCCACTTCGTGCCCGGCGAGAAAGTACTTGAATTTGTTGCCGCACAGCGCGATTGGCTCGAAATCAGGTGGTGCGCCGAAGACGACGACAGTGGCTTCTATCGGGAGTTGGACCACGCCGAGGTAATTTGGCACGTCTTGCGTCCACTCTCGGGCGCCGACCTGCAACGCGCGCCGCGGTTGCGGCTGGTCCAAAAGCTCGGCGCCGGAGTGAACACGATCGACGTGGCGACCGCGACCAAGCACGGCATCGCGGTCGCCAACATGCCCGGCGCCAACGCGCCTTCGGTCGCCGAGGGCACGGTGCTGCTCATGCTGGCGGCGCTGCGCCGGCTGCCGGAGCTCGACGCGGCGACCCGGCAGGGACGGGGCTGGCCAACCGACCCGCAACTGGGCGAATCGGTGCGCGACATCGGCAGTTGCACCGTCGGACTGATCGGTTACGGCAACATCGCCAAGCGGGTGGCCACCATAGTCTCCGCGATGGGCGCAACCGTGCTGCACACCAGCACCCGAGACGACGGGAGGCCCGGCTGGCGGCCCCTGCCCGAACTGCTGGCCACCAGTGACATCGTCTCGCTGCACCTGCCCTTGACGCCGCACACCGATCGGCTGCTCGACGCCGACGCCCTGGCCCGGATAAAGCCGAATTCGTTGCTGATCAACACTTCTCGCGGCGCCGTCGTCGACGAAGACGCCCTGGTTGACGCGCTGCGCAGCGGATCGCTGGCCGCCGCCGGGCTCGACGTGTTCGCCGTGGAGCCGGTGGTGCCCGAGAATCC
Source organism: Mycobacterium pseudoshottsii JCM 15466 (assembly GCF_003584745.1). Taxonomy (NCBI): domain Bacteria; kingdom Bacillati; phylum Actinomycetota; class Actinomycetes; order Mycobacteriales; family Mycobacteriaceae; genus Mycobacterium; species Mycobacterium pseudoshottsii. The sequence continues at coordinate 702,888 of NZ_AP018410.1, read as the reverse complement.
GTTGCTGCGCCTGGACAACGTGGTGCTCACCCCCCACGTCACCTGGTACACCGTCGACACCATGCGGCGCTATCTGACCGAGGCCGTCGACAACTGCCGCAGCCTGCGCGACGGCCTGTCACTAGCCAATGCGGTCAACTGCCAAGCCGATTGTTAGCTTGGAGGTGCTTGGCCGATATGGCGGTTCAGCAATAAAGCAAGGGAAGGTGAGCAATGCCGATCGCGATAACCCCTGAGTATCGGGACCTGGCCGATTCGGTGCGATCACTGGTAGCGCGCGTGGCGCCGTCGGAAGTGCTGCACGCGGCTATGGAAACTCCGGTCGAGAATCCACCGCCCTACTGGCAAGCGGCGGCCGAACAAGGCTTGCAGGGTGTTCATCTCGCCGAGTCCGTCGGCGGACAGGGTTACGGGATCCTCGAGCTGGCTGTGGCGCTGGCCGAATTCGGCTACGGGGCGGTCCCCGGTCCGTTCGTCCCGTCGGCGATCGCCAGCGCACTGATTTCGGTGCATGACCCCGAGGCCAAGGTGCTTTCCGAACTCGCCAGCGGTGCCGCCATCGCGGCCTACGCGCTGGACTCGGGGCTCACCGCAACGCGCCAGGGGCTAGAGGACGGTGGCGTGCTGGTCATCCGCGGCGAGGTCCGCGCGGTTCCAGCCGCAGCCCAGGCCTCCATTCTGGTGCTGCCGGTCGCCATCGATAGCGGCGACGAGTGGGTGGTGCTGCGCGCCGAGCAACTTGAAATCGAACCGGTCCGCAGCCTCGACCCGCTGCGCCCCGTCGCACACGTCCGCGCCAACGCCGTCGAGGTTGGCGATGACGTGGTGCTGAGCAATCTGAGCATGACCACCGCCCACGCGCTGATGTCCACCCTGCTCTCGGCCGAGGCGGTGGGTGTAGCCCGCTGGGCCACCGATGCCGCGTCGGGTTACGCCAAGATCCGCGAACAGTTCGGCAGGCCGATCGGCCAGTTCCAGGCGATCAAGCACAAATGCGCCGAGATGATCGCCGACACCGAGCGCGCCACCGCCGCCGTGTGGGACGCGGCCCGCGCGCTAGACGAGGACAGCCCGCACATCGAGTTCGCCGCGGCCGTCGCCGCGACACTGGCACCGGCCGCAGCCCAGCGCTGCACCCAGGACTGCATACAGGTGCACGGCGGCATCGGCTACACCTGGGAGCACGACACCAACGTCTACTACCGCCGGGCCCTGATGCTGGCGGCCTGTTTCGGCCGCAGCGTCGAGTACCCGCAGCGGGTGGTGGACACCGCGACCACCACGGGCATGCGAGCGGTGGACATCGACTTGGATCCCGACACCGAGAAGCTGCGGGCCGAGATTCGCGCCGATGTGGAGGCCCTCAAGCGGATGGATCGGGAGCCCCGAAAGGCCGCGATCGCCGAAGGCGGCTGGGTGCTGCCATATCTGCCCAAGCCCTGGGGACGGGCCTCCAGCCCGGTCGAGCAGGTCATCATCGCCCAGGAGTTCAGCACCGGTCGGGTAAAACGGCCCCAGGTCGGCATCGCGGCGTGGATCCTCCCGTCGATCGTGGCGTTCGGTACCGAAGAGCAGAAGCAACGATTTCTGCCGCCCACCTTCCGCGGCGAGATGATCTGGTGCCAGCTGTTCTCGGAGCCCGGCGCCGGCTCGGACCTGGCCGGTCTGAGCACGAAGGCGACACGGGTAGACGGCGGCTGGCGCATCACCGGACAGAAAATTTGGACCACCGCCGCTCAGTACTCGCAATGGGGCGCGCTACTGGCCAGAACCGACCCGAACGCACCCAAGCACAACGGCATCACCTACTTCCTGCTGGACATGAAAAGCGAAGGCGTACAGGTAAAGCCGCTGCGCGAGCTGACCGGCCACGAAATGTTCAACACCGTCTACATCGACGATGTGTTCGTCCCGGACGAGTGTGTCCTGGGCGAAGTCAACCGGGGCTGGGAAGTCAGCCGCAACACCCTGACCGCCGAACGAGTATCGATTGGCAGCACCGACAACAACTTCCTGGCCACCTTGCCGCAGTTCGTCGAGTTCGTCCGGGACGGCCAGTTCGATCAGGTCGCCCAGCACCGCGCCGGACACCTGATCGCCGAGGGTCACGCCGCCAAGGTGCTCAACCTGCGCTCCACCCTGTTGACCCTCTCGGGTGGGGACGCCATGCCGTCGGCGGCGATATCCAAGCTGTTGTCGATGCGCACCGGTCAGGGCTATGCGGAGTTCGCCGTGTCGTCGTTCGGCACGGATGCCGCGATCGGCGACACCGACGAGTTGGCCGGTAAGTGGGGCGAGTACCTGCTATCCAGTCGCGCCACCACGATCTACGGCGGCACCTCCGAGGTGCAGCTCAACATCATCGCCGAGCGGCTGCTGGGCCTGCCCCGCGACCCGTAAGCCGCAAGCGGTCTGTCTGCGATTCGGTTCGATCCGCGGCGGGCTTCGCGCACCGGCCAGTTCCTTGAACCAAGGCTCGATCAGGTTCAGCCAGCAACTCGACGTCGCCATGAAATGAAGATGCCGGCGGCGGCCTGTTGTGCGCCGCACATTTCACGATCTCTGCTGTGGGATCCGCCGACAGTTTCATCGAGGCCGGTTGCTCGCCATGGGCCCCCGCTGTCTAATGACTTCGATGGAATTGATGATGCCGACCGATGCGTCCTTCCTGTTCACCGAGTCCCGCGAGCACCCCATGCATGTGGCCGGTTTGCAGCTGTTCGATCCTCCCGACGCGGCCGGTCCGGGATTTGTCGATGAGATCTATAGATGCCTGGCGGCAAATCGAGAGGGACAACCCGCATTCCGCAAGCACCCCGCAACATTGTTGGGCGGTATTACCAACCTGGGCTGGCAGTACGACAACGAGATCGATACCGACTATCACGTGCGGCGTTCGGTGCTTCCGCATCCCGGGAGGGTACGCGAGTTGCTCCAATTGGTTTCTCAGCTACACAGCCACCTGCTCGATCGCCATTACCCGTTGTGGGAAATGCACGTGGTGGACGGGTTGGCAGACGGCCGGTTCGCGATCTACTCCAAGTTCCACCATGCCCTGCTCGACGGTGCCTCGGCATTGATGCTGCTGCAGCGCGCACTTTCGGATGACCCTCGCGACACCGAAGTGCGGGCACCATGGAATCTGCCCCCGCAGCCGGATCACGCGGTTGGCTCTTCCAGGCTGGGATCGCTGGCCAACACGGCGGGATCTCTGATGGCACTCGGTCCATCGACAGTGTCCTTGATCCGCGCTGCGCTGGTTGAGCAGCAGTTGACCCTGCCATTTGGGGCTCCGCGCACCCTGTTCAACGTGAAGGTCGGCGGCGCGCGCCGATGCGCAGCGCAGTCATGGTCGTTGGATCGGTTCCGGGCCGTAGCGAAATGCGCGGGGGTCACCATCAACGATGTAGTGCTGGCAATGTGCGCCGGTGCGCTGCGCCAGTACTTGCTCGAGCAGAATGCGCTACCGGATGCGCCGCTAGTTGCCTTGGTCCCGGTTAGCCTGCGTTCGCAAACCGATGACTCCGGCGGCACCATGGTCGGGACCGTGCTTTGCGGTCTCGCGACCGACACCACGGATCCGGCGAAACGACTGGAAATGATCAGTCAGTCGATGCGCCGAAACAAGAAGGCATTTTCCGAATTGTCCCCGCTGCAGGCAAAAGCGTTGTGGGCCTTCAATATGGCGCCTTTGACGCTGACAGCTGTTCCGGGCTTCGTCCCATGGACAAAGCCGTCGTTCAATGTCATTGTGTCGAACCTGCCGGGACCGACCAAACCCATGTACTGGCACGGAGCCCGGCTGGACAGCATCTATCCACTGTCGATCGCTCACGACGGTCAGGCGCTGAGCATCACTCTGCTCAGCAACGCCGGCACGCTCGAATTCGGCCTAGTCGGGTGCCGTCGCAGTGCCCCGCACTTGCAGCGACTCCTGCTACACCTGGAGACGTCACTGTATGGCCTGGAACAGGCCGTCGGACTCTAGAAGTTCACTGCCAGCGTGGCGCGGCCCGGCGAACTGCTCATCACGGATCGTCAGACAGGCAAGCAAGAATGAGTCGATCACTGATGAATTCGGCATGACTCCGTCCTCGTTTCCAAAGCGAGGCGCCTCCCCGGCTCAGCCGAGCACTGGGCATCGACGTGCCCCGCCCCGGATTGTTCACCGGTGATTGAGGTCGTCGTCCTGTAGATGCACGGAAGTGTCTGTCCAGCAGGGAATTCGTGGGATTGCGGCGGCTCAGGTTCTCGAACCGGAAGGCACTTCGTAGGTGCAGGGCAGTTAGTGGTGGTGGACACCGACCGCCCGGTGCGATGCCGGTGGGGATGTCGCCGACGGCCGGGCGATACCAGGCGGTCGTCACCAACACCGCCACCTGACAACTAGCGCAGCCGCTACGGGCAGCGATGAACTGCGGAGCCAGTGACCGGCTACTCGATCTCCATCTCACGCAGCTCGCGTTTGAGGATCTTGCCGGTGGGGTTGCGCGGCAACTCCTCGAGGAAGATCACTTCCCTGGGCACCTTGTAGCGGGCCAGGTGGTCGCGCACGTAGTGCTTAACGGTCTCCTCGTCGAGGTCGGTGTCGGGCTTCTTGACCACGAACGCGCGCAGCCGCGCGCCCCACTCCTTGTCGTCGACGCCGAGCGCGGTGGCCTCCACCACGTCGGGATGCCCGCTGATCAGATCCTCGACTTCGGCCGGGAACACGTTTTCCCCGCCGGAGACGATCATCTCGTCGTCACGACCGCTGACGTAGAGCAGCCCGTGCTCATCGAAGTAGCCGACGTCACCTGAGGACATCAGACCGTCGATGATCTGCTTGTGGCCGCCACCAGTGTAGCCCTCGAAGGGGAAGGCGTTGCCCACGAAGATCCGGCCGACTTGGTCCTGCGAGACCTCGTTGCCGTTGTCGTCGAGGATCTTGACCTTGACGCCTTTGACGACAGGTCCCACCGTCGCGGCGTTGCGTTGCAGGTCCTCGGGCCCGGCGATGGTGGCAAATGCGATCTCGGTCGAGCCGTACATGTTGTAGATAACGGGACCGAGGTCTTTGAGTGCGCGGCTGGCCAGTTCGGCGCCCAACTGGGAGCCGGATACGAACACGATCTTCAGGCTGGACAGGTCTGGCTTCTTGTCTATCTTCTCGACCGCGTCGAGAAGACGCGACAGCATCACCGGCACCACGACCATGGCGGTCACTTTGTGCTTCTCGATGTCTTCGAGCACCAGCTGCGGCTTGAACTTGCGTCGCAACACCAGCGTCGAGCCCAGGAACATCGCGATGGTGGCGTGCAGGTACCCCAGCGCGTGGAACATCGGCGCCGGCAGCGAGGTCACCTCGTTGGCCTTGAACGGGACGTGCGACAAGATGCCCCCGACCGGCGCCAGCGTCGGCGGGGTACTGCGGTTGGCGCCCTTGGGGGTGCCGGTGGTGCCACTGGTCAGAATGATGATCGACGCATGCTTGCCGGCCTTGGGCGCCGGCGCGGTGCTGCTGCGGGCGATGAGTTCGGCCAGCGTTTCGTCGGTGCTGCCCGAGTCCTCCTCGGAATCGGGGTTGACGCCCAGCGCCCGCAGCTTGCCCAACGGCGGCTCGGCTTTGCTGACCGCGCCGGTGTACTCGTCGTCATAAATGATCAGCTTGGCGCCTTCGCGCTCCGAGACCTCTTTGATTTGTGGGCCGGAGAACTCGCTGTTGAGCAAGATGATGCGGGCGCCTGCCCGGACAGCGCCATAGTTGGCGATCAAAAACCAACGGTGGTTGCGCGCCAGGATGGCGACCCCGTCGCCGGCGGATACCCCCTTGGCCAGCAGGGCGTTGGCCACGGCGTGGGCGGCTTCGTCGAGCTGCTGGTAGGTGAATTCGCCCTCTTCGTCGATGCACGCCGCGCGGTGCGGATGACGTCTGGCGTTGAACGAGGGCAGCATGCCGAACTCGCCCCACTTCGCGATTTCGGTTGCCATCGCGGCGTAGTTCAGCGGCGACTCCAACCGGAACGCACCTGATTCGATGATCTTGCGCACGTAGTGCAGTTCGGCCGCCCCGCGGTCGACGTATTGCTGAATTTTTGCGACCCCGGGCAGGTCACTGAGGTTAGGCATAAGTTCACCATATGTGACGCCGGTCGCACCGCGACCATAGAGTGCATCGGAATTACGATTGATTCCCATGACCGGCCCGGTGTCATTGGAGTTGGCCGGTCGGCAGGTCAAGATCACCCACCCAGACCGAGTGGTCTTCCCCGGCCAGGGCGACCGGCCGAGCCGCACCAAGCTCGATCTGGTCCGCTATTACCTGTCGGTGGCCGATGGCGCGCTGCGCGGGGTGGCCGGCCGGCCGATGATGCTCAAGCGCTTCGTCAAAGGGATCGACGTGGAAGCGGTGTTTCAGAAGCGCGCCCCCACCAACCGCCCCGACTGGGTGGACGTTGCCGAGCTGCGCTACGCGTCAGGCACCTCCGCCCAGGAAGCGGTCATCCACGATGCCGCGGGACTGGCCTGGGCGATCAACTTGGGCTGCGCCGATCTGAATCCACATCCGGTGCTTGCCCGCGACCTCGATCACCCCGACGAACTACGGATCGACCTGGACCCGATGCCCGGTGTCGAGTGGCGCCGCATCCTCGACGTCGCGCAAGTGGTCCGCGAAGTGCTCGAAGATTATGGGCTCACGCCCTGGCCCAAGACCTCTGGTTCGCGGGGCTTCCACGTCTATGCCCGGATCGCGCCACAGTGGTCGTTTTCCCAGGTTCGGCTGGCCGCGCAGACCGTCGCGCGCGAGGTCGAACGGCGGATGCCCGGCGTGGCAACCAGCCGTTGGTGGAAGGAGGAACGCGAGGGAGTGTTCGTCGACTTCAACCAGAACGCCAAGGACCGCACGGTCGCCTCGGCCTATTCGGTGCGGGCCAACCCCGACGCCCGGGTGTCCACGCCGCTGCACTGGCACGAGGTGGCCGACTGCGATCCGCAGGACTTCACCCTCGACACCGTCCCCGATCGGTTCGCAGAATTGGGCGACCCGTGGTCGGGCATGGACGGCGCCGTGGGAGCGCTGGACCGGCTGCTGATGCTGGCCGAGGAACTGGGCCCGCCCCAGCGCGCTCCCGCCGGCGCGGGCAAGCGCAGCGATGGCCGCCGGCAGCCGAGCATGCCGCTGATCGAAGTCGCCCGCACCAAGACCAAGGACGAGGCGATGGCCGCCCTGGACACCTGGCGCGCTCGCCATCCCGCGGTGGCGGATCGGCTGCAACCCGCCGATGTGTTGGTGGACGGCATGCGCGGGCCGAGCTCGATCTGGTACCGCATCCGGATCAACCTGCAGCACATACCGCCCGAGGCGCGTCCCCCGCAGGAGGAGCTGATCGCCGAGTACAACCCGTGGCACGGCTACCGGCCCCCCGATGGCCGGGGCAGGCCCGGAGCCGACGGCTGATCACACCCCTAGCTGCGCCATCGGAGTCTTGCTGCGTAGGTAGCAGTGCCAGGTGACGAATAGCAGCGCGAGGAAAAAGACCACATAGAAGCGCAGCGCGGGTTCGATATTGCCGAACTGGGCCTTCGACCACGCGTAGGCCAGGGGCACCAGGAACCCACCGAAGGCGCCGACCGCCGAGATGACGCCCAAGGCACCGGCGGCTTGGCGACGCATCTGCACCATCGTGTCGGGGTCACCGCCCGCGAGCTCACCTTTGACCTTGAAGATCCGCGAGATCATGCGATAGGTCGATCCGTTTCCGATGCCGGTGGCCACGAACAAGAACATGAAGCTGGCGAAGAACAGCGGCGAGTTGACGTTCTGCACCGACCACAGCGCGGCGGCCGCCCCGATCGCGAGCATCAGAAAGCTGACCGCGGTGACGCGGGCGCCGCCAACGCGATCGCCCAGCCTGCCGCCCAGCGGCCGGATCACCGATCCGATGCCCGCCCCCAGAAAGGCCCAGCCCAAGGCGATGTCGCCGCGATCGAAGACGGTCTTGAGCAGTGTCGGAAACGCCGCCGAGTAGCCGATGAAGGATCCGAAGGTACCGATGTACAACAGGGCCAGGATCCAGGTGTCGGCGTGGCGCAGCGACTGCCAAACCGGCTTCACGTCGGCCTTCGCCTCGGCGAGGTTGTTCATGAACGCAAAGGCGCAGACCGCGGCGACGACCGCCAGCGGCACATAGAACAATCCGGCCCGCGCCAGCGCCATCCCGCCACCGGCGACCACGATCGGCGGGATGATCTTTTGCACTACCGCGACGCCAATGTTGCCTCCGGCCGCGTTGAGGCCCAGTGCCCAGCCTTTGTCCTTCTCGGGGTAGAAGAACGAAATGTTGGCCATCGACGAGGCGAAGTTGCCGCCGCCCACACCGGCGGTCGCGGCAATCAGCGTCAGCAGCACAAAGGGTATGCCGGGGTGACTTACCGCCCAGGACAGCAGCAGACAGGGAATCACCAACAAGCTTGCGGAGATGGTCGTCCAGTTGCGGCCGCCGAAAACCGGGATCGCGAAGGTATAGGGCAATCGCAACAGTGCGCCGACACCGCTGGGAACAGCGACCAGGCACAGGGCTTGGCTGGGCGAAAGTGCCCAGCCCGACGCGGCGGGATGGCTGGGATGCCCCGGTGCGCCAACGGCCATCATCTGCACGACCACGATGCTCCACAACATCCACACGCTGAACCCGATGTGCTCGGCGAAGATGGAGAAAACCAAGTTGCGCCGGGCGATCGGCCGGCCGATCGTGTCCCAGAATTCGGGATCTTCGGGGCGCCAGTCATGAATCCAGTGGCGTCCGACGTGCTGCTCGCACGGTGCGGTGTGCTGGCGTACCGGGGTGATGGTCATCTACGTCTCCTGTGCAAGAGAGCGGCCAATCCGCGGCCGAATGGGCCGAGGACGCACGAACGAGTCGACGCTAACGACGGGCTGTTACCGAACTAGGTGGTCGCAGTTACGTCGTCGCAACGCAAAAATCACAACGGTCGCGGCCCCGCTGTTAGAAAAATCGCCGCACCCACGCACGCGCGGTGCCCCGGCCAAGCGTGCACCAGCCGGTGCTGTGGCGGGGTGACGGTCAGGCACGCGATAATCTCACGCGATGCAACAGGGATGGAGTCGGCGCGGATTCCTGCAGGTCGCGGCGGCCACAGGGCTGCTCGCCAGCGGGGTCGCGGCGTGCTCGTCATCCAAGCCGCAGGCGGGCACCGCTGATACCGGGGCGGTGACCATCACCCACTTGTTCGGCCAGACCGTCATCAAGGAGCCGCCCAAGCGCGTGGTCAGCGCCGGTTTTACCGAACAAGACGACTTACTCGCGCTGGGGGTCGTGCCCATCGCCGTCACCCGATGGTTCGGGGACCAGCCGTTCGCGGTGTGGCCCTGGGCGCAGCCCAAACTCGGCGCGGCACAGCCGGTGGTGTTGAGCCTCGACGACGGGATTCAGGTCGGCCAGATCGCGAACCTCAAACCCGATCTCATTGTGGCCATCAACGCCGGAGTCGACGCCGAGACCTATCAGAAGCTGTCTGCGATCGCCCCCACCATCCCGCAATCGGGCGGTGACGCGTTCTTCGAGCCCTGGAAGCTGCAGGCCAGCACAGTCGGTGAGGCGGTGTTTCAGAGGGCGCAGATGAAGTCCCTGATCGACGCCGTCGACCAGAAGTTCGCCGCTGTGGCACAACAGCATCCGCAATGGATGGGCAAAAAAGCACTGTTACTGCAGGGGCGGCTTTGGCAGGGCAATGTCATCGCAACGATGGCCGGCTGGCGGACCGACTTTCTCAACGAGATGGGTCTGGTCATCTCCGAGGGCATCAAACCCTTCGCCGTCGATCAACGCGGTGTGATCCCGCGCGATCACATCAAGGAGGTGCTCGATTCCGCCGACGTGCTGATCTGGCTGACCGAGAGCCCCGAAGACGAACAGGCGTTGCTGGCCGACCCCGAGATTGCGGCATCAGCGGCGACCGAGCAGAAACGCCATGTCTTCACCACCGGCGATCAGGCCGGCGCGATCGCGTTTGCGTCGCCCCTGAGTTATCCCGTGGTGGCCGACGAATTGCCCGCGCTGATCGCGAAGGTATTGGGCTGAGATTGCCGATTATTCGGCCACCGACCGCGCGGGTCTGAGCATCCGCTAAGGCCCTTCTGGCAGTGCTCGAAAATTTCTCGCCCACCGCCGAATCCGGGGCTAACGTCGAAGAATGAGTGTGACCGATATCTCAACCGAGCTTGCGGCGGACATGGTGACGCGCAACATTTTCGACTACGGCGATCAAGCGCTGATGCTGGAGTGTGACAGCACCGCGCAGGTCTTGGCGTGGACGCAGACCCTACGCGCCGCTGCGCTGCCCGGCGTGGTCGACATCGTCGGGGCCTCCCGCACGGTGTTGGTGAAGCTCGCCGGTCCCCGCTTCCAAGGGGTTACCCGGCAGCGGATACGCCGGCTGCCCGTCGACCCCGACCTGCTCGCGTCCGAGCACCAGGGCGAACCGCTGCCGGCGCCGGTCATCGACGTCATCTACGACGGCCCCGATCTTGCCGAGGTCGCCAGCCATACCGGTCTGACCACCGCACAGGTCATCCACGCCCACACCGCCACCCGGTGGCGCGTCGGGTTCAGCGGATTCGCGCCCGGGTTTGCCTACCTCATCGGCGGCGATCCTCGGCTGCAGGTGCCCCGCAGGTCCGAGCCGCGGACCTCGGTGCCGGCCGGGTCGGTCGCGCTGGCAGGCGAATACAGCGCGGTATACCCGCGGCACTCCCCCGGCGGGTGGCAGATCATCGGCCATACCGACGCGGTGTTGTGGGACATTGACCGGCCCAACCCGGCCCTGCTCACCCAGGGCATGTGGGTACAGTTCCGGCCGGCGTAGCGAGGAGGATCTGTCGTGATAACCCTGGAAATACTGCGCAGCGGGCCGTTGGCCATCGTCGAGGACCTCGGCCGGGCCGGTCTGGGCCACCTGGGAGTCGGGCGGTCCGGGGCGGCCGACCGTCGCTCGCACACGCTGGCGAACCGCTTGGTCGCCAATCCCGACGACTGGGCGACCGTCGAGGTCACGCTGGGAGGCTTTTCGGCCCGGGTTCGTGGCGGCGACATCGACATCGCGGTGACCGGAGCCGACACCGACCCAACCGTCAACGGAACGTTGTTCGGCACCAACAGCATTCATCATGTCCGCGATGGCTCGGTAATCTCACTGGGAACTCCCAATGCGGGACTGCGTACCTATCTAGCGGTGCGCGGTGGTATCAGCGTCACCCCCGTGCTGGGTTCACGCAGCTATGACGTGATGTCGGCAATCGGCCCGGCACCATTACGGACCGGGGATGTGCTGCCGATCGGCGACCGTTCGCAGGATTATCCGGAACTCGACCAGGCGCCGGTGGCCGCCATCGCCGACCGGGTGGTCGAACTGCGGGCGATACCGGGACCGCGCGATGACTGGTTCGTTGATCCCGAAGCGCTGGTACACACCGACTGGGTGGTCTCCGGTCAAAGCGACCGGGTGGGAACGCGATTGGTCGGCCGCCCGCTGACGCACCGCAATCCAGACCGCCAGTTGCCCAGCGAAGGGACCACTCGCGGCGCAATCCAGGTGCCGCCCAACGGATTACCGGTGATCCTGGGGCCCGATCACCCGATCACGGGCGGCTACCCGGTGGTGGGTGTGGTGATCGATGACGACATCGACAAGGTGGCCCAGGTGCGGCCCGGTCAGCACGTATGGCTGCACTGGGCACGCCCTCGCCGCTGACGCGCGGGCACTGGTAGACAGAAATAGTGCATACCGAGGTTCACACGGCTCGGCTGGTCCATACCGCCGATCTGGACAGTGAGACGCGTCAGGGCATTCGCCAGATGGTCACCGCCGCCTTTGCCGGCGACTTCACCGATCACGATTGGGAACACGCCCTGGGCGGTATGCACGCCCTGATCTGGCATCGCGGCGCGATCATCGCGCACGGCGCCGTGGTGCAGCGGCGCCTTATCTACCGCGGTAGCGCCCTGCGTTGTGGCTATGTCGAAGGTGTTGCGGTGCGAGAGGATTGGCGTGGCCAAGGACTGGCGACTGCGGTGTTGGACGCCACCGAGCAAGTGATTCGTGGCGCCTACGAACTGGGGGCGCTCAGTTCCTCGGCGGGCGCCCGCCGGCTGTACACATCTCGAGGCTGGTTGCCGTGGCACGGCCCGACATCGGTGCTGTCCCCCACCGGCCCCATTCCCACACCCGATGATGACGGAACCGTGTTTGTGCTGCCGGTCGATGCCAGCCTGGACACCTCCGCCGAATTGATGTGCGACTGGCGCGCGGGAGACGTCTGGTAATACCTCGGCGCCGCGCCTTCCTGCCAGCCAGTTTTCAGATAACTGCGATTCAACTTTCAGCCCATATCCACCCCTTCGAGTTGACCGGCTTGCATGATCGATGTGAGCATCGAAACAGGCGGTGGCGCATGCCTCTTCATTCGTGATTCATCTCGAGACTCGCCTGACTTCTCAACGCATGCTTGCCGGAAAAGCGGCGCCACCGTCGGCGAAAGGTGCAGACGCCAACATGAACCGCAACCATCGGATCGAGCACTGGGATCCCGAAGACGCCCAGGCTTGGGAGGCCAGCAACCACGCCGTCGCTCGCCGCAACCTGCTGTGGATCACCGCATAGCGACCACGTCGCCTTTGGGGTTTGGACGCTCTGGCCGGTGTTGGTGCTGTTCATGCCCTACGACGTTTACGGCTTCTCCGCTGCGGACAAATTCCTGCTCGGCGCCACAGCCACCTTTGTTGCGGCCTGCCTGCGCATCCCGTATTCGCTGGGTATCGCCACCTTCGGCGGCCGGAACTGGACCGTGTTTTCGATTGCGGTGCTGGCCATTCCCACCATCGGCACGATCTGGTTGCTGAGCCACCCGGGGTTGCCGCTGTGGCCGTATCTGGCATGCGCCGCATTGACCGGATGCGGTGGCGCCAACTACGCGGCGTCGATGACCAACACCAACGCCTTCTACCCGCATCGGCGCAAAGGCTTCGCTCTCGGGTTCAACGCCGGCGCCGGCAATCTCGGCGTCCCCATGATTCAGCTGGTGGGGCTGCTGGTGATCGCGATCGCCGGCTATCACCAGCCGTATTGGGTGTGTGGACTGTATCTGTTGCTGTTGACGGTCGTCGCCGTCGGAGCGGCCCGCCAGATGGATAACCTGGCGCACGCCACCTATGACGTGGGCCATTTGCGGGCCATCCTCACCCAGCGCGACACCTGGGTACTGGCCCTGCTCTATCTGGGCACTTTCGGCTCCTGGATCGGGTTCTCCTTCGCGTTTGGCCAGGTGCTGCAGATCAACTTCGTCGGTAGCGGACAAAGCCACGCACAGGCCGCCCTGCACGCGGCCGAGTTCGCCTTCATCGGGCCGGCGCTGGGCTCGCTAGCCCGGATCTACGGCGGCCGACTGGCGGATCGGGTCGGCGGCAGCCGGGTCACCCTGGCGGTCTTCATCACGATGGCGTTGTTTACCGGGCTGTTGGTGGCCATCAGTACCCACGGCGACCACACCCCAGGTCCGGCCACCGTGGCGATGACGGCGGGCTACATCGGCGGCTTCCTGGCCCTTTTTGCGCTCGCCGGCCTGGGCAACGGTTCGGTATACAAGATGATCCCCTCGGTCTTCGAGGCGCTCAGCCACCGGAACCAGATCACCGAATTCGAGCGACGCCGCTGGTCACAGGCCATGTCGGGAGCGGTGATCGGATTTGTCGCCGCCTTTGGCGCCCTCGGGGGCGTGGGCATCAATCTGGCGCTGCGACAGTCCTATCTGAGCACCGGAACAGACACCTCCGCCTATTGGGTCTTCCTGCTGTTTTACGTCGGCGCCGCGCTTCTGACCTGGTCGAGATACGGGCGCCGAGCGGTCCCGGTCGCCGGTACCGCGGGGACGGCATCCGGATCCCGGCTGGCCCGAGTGTGACTGGGGTCGCAGGGGTGGGCAATGCGGGCAGCAATTGCTTGGTAACGCATCCGAAACCTCACACGCTTAGACACGACATATGGCCCAGCAAAAATCTGAGCCACTGCGGGGCTACCGGATTGCGGTGACGTCTTCTCGCCGGGCCGAGGAGTTGTGCGCACTTCTGCGCCGCCACGGTGCCGACGTCTGCAGTGCCCCTGCGATCAACATGATCGCGCTGCCCGAAGACGACGAACTCCAGGGCAATACGGAGGCGTTGATCGCCAACCCACCCGACATCCTGGTGGCCCACACCGGTATCGGTTTCCGGGGCTGGGTAGCCGCGGCCGAGGGGTGGGGGCTGGCCGGCGAACTCGTTGATGCGTTGTCGGTAGGCCGGACCATATCGCGCGGACCGAAGGCGACCAGCGAGCTACGCGCGGCGGGCTTGCGCGAAGAATGGTCGCCAGAATCGGAATCCTCGCAAGAAGTTCTGGAATACCTGCTTGAATCCGGGGTCGCCGGTCAGCGGATCGCCATTCAGCTACACGGCGCGGCCGATGGCTGGGATCCCTTCCCCGAGTTTGTCGGCGGCCTCCGCGCGGCGGGGGCCGAGGTGGTGCCCATTCGGGTGTACCGCTGGAAGCCAACGCCATTGGGCGGCGCGTTCGACCAATTGGTCACCGAGATCGCCCGGCGACAGTTCGACGCGGTGAGTTTCACCTCTGCGCCCGCCGCGGCCGCGGTGCTCGAGCGTGGCCGCAAGCTGGATATCGAAGAGGAACTGCTGGAGGCGCTGCGCAACGACGTACACGCGATGTGCGTCGGCCCCGTCACCTCTCGCCCCTTGATCCGCAAGGGGGTGCCCACCTCATCGCCGGAGCGAATGCGGCTGGGCGCCTTGGCCCGTCATATCGCCGAGGAACTTCCGCTACTTGGCTCCTGCACCGTGAACGCCGCAGGCCACGTCGTCGACATCCGCGGAACCTGCGTGCTCGTCGATGGCTCCATCAAGACACTGTCGGGGTCGGGCATGGCGATATTGCGCGCCTTGACCAAGCGCCCCGGAGACGTCGTCGCCCGCAGCGAGCTGCTGAATGTGCTTCCCGGAAACGGCGACGACACTCACGCGGTAGACACCGCCGTATTGCGGCTGCGCACGGCGCTGGGCGACAAAAACATCATCGCGACGGTGGTCAAGCGTGGTTACCGGCTGGCGCTCGACACCCAGGACGACACCGCATGCACCTGATACTCACGGCGCACGGCACCCGCCGGCCGGCCGGTGTCGCGATGATCGGCGACCTGGCGGCGCGGGTGAGCGCGCTGCTGAAGCAGACCGTGCAGGTGGCGTTTGTCGACGTGTTGGGTCCCACACCCAGCGAAGTGCTCGGCCGACCTGCGCCGGGACGGGGCTCGGCGCAATCGGCAATCGTGGTACCCGCCTTCCTGTCCCGCGGCTACCACGTCCGCATCGACCTGCCGGCGCACGTCGCGGCCAGTGGCCACCCCGACGTCACCGTCACCCCGGCACTGGGCCCCAGCCGAGAGATCGCCAGAATCCTCATCCAGCAGCTGCTGGAATCCGGCTGGCGCCCGGATGATTCGGTGATATTGGCCGCGGCTGGGACATCGGATCGACGGGCGCTCGACGACCTGCGCACGGCGCGCGCGTTCCTGTGCGCACTTACCGGTTCACCGGTGACCCTCGGGTTTGCCGCAACCGGCCGTCCCGACCTCCGCACCGCTGTTCGCGCCGCGCGGCGCAACGGGGCCCGCCGGGTCGTGGTCGTCTCCTATCTGCTGGCCGAAGGCCTGTTCCAGGAGCGGCTGCGCGCCTGCGGCGCCGACGTGGTGACCCCGCCGCTGGGCAACCACCCCGGCTTGGCCGAACTGATCGCGACGCGGTTCCACAGCGCCATCTCGGCTGCGGTGCCTACGGTTCCACGATCACCGATGCACACCCGAGCCGAATCACATGAAACACAAAGCATTGTTGGTTGAGAACGCCGACGTGGACAATGCTTGATCTTTGACCATATCCGGGTGATCCTGACACCATGGCCAATAACGAAGAGCCCTCCCGCGGGCTCCTCGATCCGGTGGCGAAGCTGCTGCGTTTGCCCTTCGGCACACCGGAGTTCATCGACGAGATTGTCGCCGGCAGTGTCAACCAGGTCGGCCGCCGGACTCTGTACATGCTGATCACCACGTGGGACGCGGCGGGCGGCGGCCCGTTCGCCGCCAGCGCTGTCGCCTCCACCGGCCTGGCCAAGATGGCCGAAATCGTCCAGTCGATGTTCATCGGGCCCATCTTCAACCCACTGCTCAAAATGCTCGGCGCGGATAAGATCGCCGTCCGCGCGTCATTATGTGCCTCGCAATTGGTCGGCTTGGGCATCATGCGCTACGGGTTGCGCTCCGAACCAATGCATTCAATGTCAGTGGATGCGTTGGTGGACGCCATCGGCCCCACCATGCAGCACTACCTTGTCGGCGACATCAGCCGGGGGTAGGCGCCCAAGCCGCCTGCCACGATATCGGGCGGGCATCCTGGGGCTTGACCGTGCGCATGGGGCGTCACATCGTGAGCTGGATCGCCACGGCTGCACCCCCGGATCCGTGGGCTCACGCCCAAATCCGTAGACCCGGTCAGGCGGCCAACCGCGCGACCTGAATCTTGCCTTCCGCAGTGACACGCGCCGGGTACACCGGCACCGAAACGCGTGGATCATCAAGGCAGCTACCGTCGTCGAGCGCGAACGCCTGTTTCTGAATCGGAGATTGAACTGCCGCACGGCCGTCCCGATCACCGACGATGCCACGGGACAGCACGGCCGCACCGGAGAACGGGTCGATGTTTCCCAGCGCGTGCACCGAGCCGTCGTCCAGCCGGAACAGAGCCGCCTGACTGCCGTCATCGAGCAGCACACCCACACCCCGGCCGGGGATCAGATGGTCGTATGCACAGGCGGTGGTCCATACCTGAATGTCGTTGAGAAGTGTCACACTACCTCCTAGAATCTTCGCGACTTCATGATCGGACCCGCGGAATGCCAATGGAGACAGGAACTTTACGTCCCGCACGCTCGGTGAATGTCACTGCCGGGTCGGCGGCGTCGGGGGCATTGACGAAAGAGACGAACCGCGACAGCTTGTCCGGGTCCTCCAGCACGCCCTTCCACTCGCACTTGTAGTTGGCGACGTGGTGCTGCACCGCCGCTTCGAACTCTTCGGCCAGGCCCAAGGAGTCGTCACACACGACCTCGCGGACGTGATCGAGTCCGCCCTCAAGTGATTCGACCCACGGCGCGGTGCGCTGTAGCCGATCGGCCGTTCGGACGTAGTACATCAGGAACCGGTCGATCTAGCGGACCAGCGTCTCAGTGTCGAGGTCGCTGGCCAGCAGCTGAGCATGCTTGGGAGTCATGCCGCCATTGCCGCCGACGTACAGGTTCCAGCCCTTTTCGGTGGCGATGACGCCGACGTCCTTGCTGCGGGCTTCGGCACACTCGCGCGCGCAACCCGAAACGCCCAGCTTGAGCTTGTGCGGCGCCCGCAGGCCTCGGTAACGCAGTTCCAGGTCGATGGCCAGCTGCACCGAATCCTGTTGCCCGTAACGACACCAGTCACTACCCACGCAGCTCTTCACCGTCCGCAACGCCTTGCCATAGGCGTGGCCGGACTCCATGCCCGCATCGACCAGCCGCTTCCAGATCAGCGGCAGCTGATCGACTCGCGCACCGAACATGTCGATCCGCTGGCCGCCGGTGATCTTGGTGTAAAGCCCGAATTCCTGGGCGATTTGGCCGATCAGAATCAGATGCTCCGGCTTGATGTCGCCACCAGGGACCCGCGGCACCACCGAGTAGCTACCGTTCTTCTGGATGTTGGCCAGGAAGTGATCGTTTGAGTCCTGCAGCGAAGCCTGCTCGCCGTCCAGGATGTGGTCGGACCCGGTGGACGCCAGGATCGACGCGACCACGGGTTTGCAGATGTCACAACCCTTTCCGCGACCAAAGCGTTGTAGCAGTCCCGAGAAGGTCCGGATTTCGGTAGCCGAAATGATCTGGAAGAGTTCCGCGCGCGATTGGCTGAAGTGCTCGCAGAGCGCCTTGGACTGTTCGACACCCTCGGCTTCCAGCAGTTGCTTCAGCAGCGGCACGCACGAACCGCACGAGGTACCGGCCGCGGTGCACGCCTTGAGCGCGGGCACATCGGCGCAGCCGTCGGCGATCGCACACTTCAGCTCGCCCTTGGTGACGTTGTTGCAGGAACAGATCTGTGCCGAATCGGGCAGTGCGCCAATGCCCAAGGCACCAGCACCGTCGCCAGAGGCGGGCGAGATCAGCGCCAACGGATCGCCGGGCAACTCGCTGCCGACCATCGGGCGCAACACCCCGTACGCAGAAGCGTCGCCCACCAGCACGCCGCCCAGTAGCGTCTTGGCGTCATCGGAGAGCACCAGCTTGGCGTAGGTGCGATTCACCGCGTCGTTGACGGCTACCTCGAGGCAGTTCTCGGTAGCACCCATCGCGTCGCCGAAGCTGGCCACGTCAACGCCGAGCAACTTGAGCTTGGTCGACAGGTCGGCTTCGGGGAACTCCGCGACACCGTTGAGCAACCGGTCGGCCACCACCTCGGCGCTGGTGTAGCCGGGCCCGACCAATCCGTAGCAGCGCCCCTCGATGGCGGCCACCTCACCGACCGCGTAGATGTCGGGATCGCTTGTCTGACAGGACAGATCGGTGAGCACGCCGCCGCGCTCGGCGATCGCGAGGCCGGCCGCCCTGGCCAATTCGTCGCGGGGCCGGATACCCGCCGCGAAAATCAATGCGCCGGCGTCGATGACGTCGCCGCCGGCCAGCCGCACCCGTAGCGACGTCGCGCCATCGGAATGCTCGACAGACTCAATCGAGTCGGTGCCCGTCC
The DNA here is from genome assembly GCF_003584745.1 of Mycobacterium pseudoshottsii JCM 15466. Lineage (NCBI taxonomy): Bacteria > Bacillati > Actinomycetota > Actinomycetes > Mycobacteriales > Mycobacteriaceae > Mycobacterium > Mycobacterium pseudoshottsii. Next base: position 684,020 of record NZ_AP018410.1, on the reverse strand, counting down.
CGACGTGCACAGCGATCCCGAGGTCGGAAACCATCCGGGCCAGTAGCGCGCCCCCGGCCTCATCGATCTGTTGGGCCATCAACCGCGGCATCATCTCGATGACGTGCGTCTGCAACCCGAACTGGCGCAACGCGTTGGCGGCTTCCAGCCCGAGTAGGCCACCGCCGATGACCACGCCGGCGCCACCGTGGCCATCGCGCAGTGCGCGTTCGGCGCAGGCATGGATAGCGTCGAGGTCATCGAGCGTGCGATACACGTGGCAGCCGGGCAGGTCATGGCCGGGCACCGGAGGGACAAAGGCGTAGGACCCGGTGGCCAGCACCAGGGCGTCATAACCGTGTCGCGTGCCGTCGGCGGTGACCACCGACTTGGCCGCGCGGTCGATCTCGGTGACCCGCGTGTTCAGCAGCACCCGAACCCGCTCGTCACCGGCGTAGTCGTTGCCCGGCAATGCCAGCTGAGCCCGATCCCAGGTTTCGGTGTAGGAGGTCAGGCCCACGCGGTCATATGCCGCATCCGCTTCCTCGGCCAGCACCGTGACCCGCCAGCGATCGTCGGTGTCGCGGGCCCGAAGCGCCTCGACCATCCGGTGGCCCACCATGCCGTGGCCCACCACGATGACGTGTCGCGGGACACCGGGGTTCGCATCGTGCGCACGCACAGTTCCGCCTGGGGCCATGGCATGAAGGCTAGAGGCGGGAAATTACCGAAAAATCGCCAAATGTGACACGTGGGTGACGTGGCGCTCACACCTGCCAACGGACTGTGTGACCCCGTTCGCTCTGGGCGAAACCCCAGGTGGAACTTTAGCGTGGTCAACTCATGTTCTTGCTAGTAGCCGACCGGCGAGGAGCCGGACACAGCTAACTCACACGGAAGCATAAGGAGAAAATCATGAGCAATCTCGCGTTGTGGTCGCGTCCGGCCTGGAGCACCGATCGCTGGCTGCGGGACTTCTTCGGACCAGCGGCGGCATCCGATTGGTACAAGCCGCTGGCCACCGGATTCAATCCGGCCGCGGAGATCGTCAAGGACGGCGACGACGCAGTGGTCCGCCTCGAGCTGCCCGGCGTGGACGTGGAAAACGACGTCAATGTCGAGGTGGAGCGCGGCGAGCTGGTCATTCGCGGCGAACACCGCGACGAGCACGCCCAGGAAGCTGGGGAAGCCGACCGCCGCACGTTGCGCGAAATCCGGTACGGATCGTTCCGCCGGTCGTTCCAGCTGCCCGAACACGTCACCAGCGAGGCCGTCTCGGCTTCCTATGACGCGGGCGTGCTGACCGTGCGGGTGCAAGGCGCCTACCGGGATCCGGCGGCGAGTGAGCCGCAGCGCATCGCAATCACCAAGTAGGTCCGGCCGGCTCGCTGGGCGCACTGATCCGGCGGAGTGAACGGCTCCGCCGGGTCAGCGGCATTCGACTCCGGTCAGCGCCAGCGGGCCAGCAGCTCGGTCGCCCGGCCGGACAGGGCGGCCTGCAGAAAGGGGCCGAAGCTGATCCGGGCGACACCCAACCGGCCGAATGAGGCTGGATCGTCCTGGTCGGGCAGCGCGATCGCGTTGATCGGCAGCGGCAACTGCGCCGCCAACCGCCGCAACGTATCCGGGTCGTGACGGCCCACCGGGTACAGCACATCGGCGCCGGCGGCCGCGGCCTCGGTCAACCTCGCCACGGCCCGCTCGAAGCGGTCTGCCGGGTCACCGTCGCGACGCAGGAAAAGATCGGTGCGCGCGTTGAGGACGACATGCACGCCGGCCGCGTCGGCGGCCGACCGTAACGCGCCGACCAACTCGGCGTGTTCGCGGCGAGACCTCAGTCTTGCGCCTTCGGAGTGCACCGTGTCTTCGATGTTCAGCCCAACAGCGCCCACGCTCAGCAAGCCCTCGATCAACCGCTGCGCATCCAGCCCATACCCGGATTCGATGTCCACCGACACCGGGATGTCGACGGCCGCCGTGATCTGCGCGACCCGGGCGAGCACGTCGTCGAACGACATCCCCTCGTTGTCAGGTTTTCCGATCGAATCGGCCAGTGGGTGGCTGCCCACCGTCAGGGCGGCGAAGCCGGCGTTCGCGGCCAGCCGCGCCGACCACGCGTCCCACACCGTCGGCAGCACCACCGGGTTGCCGGGCTGATGCAGCGCGAGCAACGCCAGGGCGCGCTCGGCGGTGACATTCAAACCTTGCTCGGATGGCATGGCGACCTTGGTTTCCTGCCCGCGCTATGTCTTGACTGCCGTCTGCCAGAGACTGTGGATAGTATCGGTGGGCGTACTGTGATCCGTAACACCATCAGCCCGTAGGGAGCATGCGTTGTCCCCCACAAACGAACTCGCCGAACTGCACGATCTCATCGGCGATCTGAGGCGGTGCGTGACCTCGCTGAAGTCGCGATACGGCGACGATTCAGGCATGCGCCGCGTCGTCATCGATGCCGATCGGATCCTCACCGACATCCAATTACTCGACACCGATATCGCAGAATTGGACCTGGATCGAGCTTCGGTGCAGCAATCCGTCGAGAAGATCGCCATCCCCGACACCGACTATGACCGCGATTTCTGGCGCGATGTCGACGACGAAGGTGTCGGGGGTCACAGTAGATACTGACAATCAAGCCCCGCCGAAATCAGGGTCCTCTATCTGTGTACCCTTCGACGAGATACCACTCGAAGAGGATCGCACTAGATGAGCGCACCCACGGCGAACCGTCCCGATACTGGCGTTTTCTCACCCAGCCGGGCCAAAATCCCGCAGCGGACGCTACGTACCGACCTCTGGTGGTGGGCGCCGCTGGTCACCAACATCGGATTCCTGGCGTTCATCGTCTATGCCACCACCCGGGCGTTTTGGGGCAGTGGCTACTGGGTGGAGAAATACCATTACCTGACACCCTTTTACTCGCCGTGCGTCAGCGCGTCCTGCGCACCGGGCGCAAGCCACCTTGGTGTCTGGTTCGGGCACTTTCCCTGGTGGATTCCGTTGGGAAGTCTGGTATTACCGTTCCTGCTCGGTTTCCGGCTCACCTGCTACTACTACCGCAAGGCTTACTACCGTTCGGTATGGCAATCACCGACCGGCTGCGCGGTACCCGAACCACGCGCGCACTACACCGGGGAAACCCGTCTGCCGCTGATCATTCAGAACAGCCATCGGTATTTCTTCTACGTTGCGGTAGTGGTGTCACTTATCAACACCTACGACGCAATTATGGCCTTCCACTCGCCCACGGGTTTTGGATTCGGTTTAGGCAATGTCATTTTGGTGACCAACGTGCTCTTACTCTGGGCCTACACCATTTCCTGCCATTCATGCCGGCACGCAACCGGCGGCCGTCTAAAGCATTTCTCCAAACACCCAGTGCGTTACTGGATCTGGGCACAAGTGAGCAAGCTCAATACCCGGCACATGCTATTCGCGTGGATCACGCTGGGCACCCTGTCGCTCACCGATTTCTACATCATGCTGGTGGCTACTAACACCATCACAGATCTCAGATTTATTGGCTGACAAGCCGTTTCAGGATTTATCAAGAAATAGCTGAGCGAGGTTTTCAATGGTTGAGGTCGAACGGCACTCCTACGACGTTGTCGTGATCGGTGCCGGCGGCGCGGGGCTGCGGGCGGTCATCGAGGCACGCGAGCGCGGCCTGAAAGTCGCGGTCGTGTGCAAATCGCTGTTCGGCAAGGCCCACACGGTGATGGCCGAGGGTGGCTGCGCGGCCGCGATGGGTAACAGCAACCCCAAAGACAACTGGAAAACCCACTTCGGCGACACCATGCGAGGCGGGAAGTTCCTCAACAACTGGCGCATGGCCGAACTGCACGCCAAGGAAGCCCCGGACCGGGTCTGGGAGCTCGAAACCTACGGCGCGCTGTTCGACCGCCTCAAAGACGGCAAGATCAGCCAGCGCAACTTCGGTGGGCACACCTATCCGCGGCTGGCCCACGTCGGTGACCGCACCGGCCTGGAGTTGATCCGCACCATGCAGCAGAAGATCGTGTCGCTGCAGCAGGAGGACTTCGCCGAGGTCGGCGACTATGAGGCTCGGATCAAGGTGTTCGCCGAATGCACGATCACCGAGCTACTCAAAGACGGTCCCGAAAACGGCGGGCGGATCGCCGGAGCCTTCGGCTACTGGCGGGAAAGCGGCCGCTTCATCCTGTTCGAGGCGCCCGCCGTGGTGATGGCCACCGGCGGGATCGGCAAGTCCTTCAAGGTCACGTCCAACTCCTGGGAGTACACCGGCGACGGGCATGCCCTGGCACTGCGGGCCGGCGCGACGTTGATCAACATGGAGTTCGTTCAGTTCCACCCGACCGGCATGGTGTGGCCGCCCAGTGTGAAGGGGATCCTGGTCACCGAAGGTGTTCGCGGTGACGGCGGGGTGCTCAAGAACTCCGATGACGATCGATTCATGTTCGGTTACATCCCGCCGGTGTTCAAAGGCCAATACGCGGAGACCGCCGAAGAAGCCGACCAGTGGCTCAAAGACAACGACTCGGCCCGTCGCACCCCTGACCTGTTGCCGCGAGACGAGGTGGCCCGCGCCATCAACTCCGAGGTCAAGGCGGGCCGGGGCACCCCGCACGGCGGCGTCTACCTCGACATCGCGTCGCGGCTGACCCCCGAGGAGATCAAGCGCCGGCTGCCGTCGATGTATCACCAGTTCATGGAGCTGGCCGGGGTCGACATCACCAAGGAGCCGATGGAAGTCGGGCCGACCTGCCACTACGTGATGGGCGGCATCGAGGTCGACGCCGACACGGGCGCGGCCACGGTCCCCGGGCTGTTCGCCGCCGGCGAGTGCTCGGGCGGCATGCACGGCTCCAACCGGCTGGGCGGGAACTCGCTGTCCGACCTGCTGGTCTTCGGTCGGCGGGCCGGCCTGGGCGCCGCCGACTACGTGCGCGCGCTGAGCAGCCGTCCGACCGTCTCACCGGAGTCCGTCGACGCCGCCGCCAGGCTGGCCCTGGCGCCGTTCGAAGGGCCCACCGACGGCACCGCTCCGGAAAACCCGTACGCGCTGCAGATGGACCTGCAGTTCCTGATGAACGACCTGGTCGGCATCATCCGCAACGCCGACGAGATCAGCAAGGCGTTGACCCTGTTACGGGAGCTGTGGGCACGCTACGAGCATGTGCAGGTCGAAGGCCACCGCCAGTACAACCCGGGCTGGAACCTCGCGATCGACATGCGCAACATGCTGACCGTCAGCGAGTGTGTGGCTCGGGCCGCGCTGGAACGCACCGAGAGCCGGGGCGGGCACACCCGCGACGACCATCCCGGCATGGACCCGAACTGGCGCAACGTCTTGTTGGTCTGCCGGGCCGCCCAGGAAGCCACCGACGGTTCCCACATCACCATCACCCGCCAGCCGCAGGTACCAATGCGGCCGGACCTGCTGGACCTCTTCCAGATTTCCGAGCTGGAGAAGTACTACACCGCCGAAGAGTTGGCCGACCATCCAGGACGGAGAACGTAATGGGTTACAACGCGAGCTTGCGCGTGTGGCGCGGCGACGAGAGCAACGGCGAGCTGCGCGACTTCACCGTCGAGGTCAACGAGGGTGAAGTGGTGCTCGATGTCATCCACCGTCTGCAGCAGACCCAAACGCCCGACCTGGCGGTGCGCTGGAACTGCAAGGCCGGCAAGTGTGGATCCTGCTCGGCGGAGATCAACGGCAAGCCGCGACTGATGTGCATGACCCGAATGTCGACCTTCGCCGAAGACGAGATCGTCACCGTGACGCCGCTGCGCACCTTCCCGGTGATTCGCGACCTGGTCACCGATGTCTCGTTCAATTACGAAAAGGCACGCGAGATTCCCTCTTTCGCGCCTCCCGAGGAGCTGCAGCCGGGCGAGTACCGGATGGCCCAGGTCGACGTCGCGCGCTCGCAGGAGTTCCGCAAGTGCATCGAGTGCTTCCTGTGCCAGAACGTCTGCCACGTGATCCGCGACCACGAGGAGAACAAGAAGGCGTTCGCCGGTCCGCGGTTCTTGATGCGCATCGCCGAACTGGAAATGCATCCCCTCGACACTCGGGACCGGCGCAACGAGGCACAAGAGGCGCATGGCCTGGGGTACTGCAACATCACCAAGTGCTGCACCGAGGTATGCCCGGAAAACATCAAGATCACCGACAACGCGCTGATCCCGATGAAGGAGCGCGTGGTCGACCGCAAGTACGACCCGGTCGTGTGGCTGGGCAACAAGCTGTTCCGACGCTGACTTGGCGGCCCTAGCGTTAGGCCCGGGGCCGCGCCGGGTACCCCGCAGTGATGCGAGAAACGACCAGCATTAGCGACATCCGAACCGCGATCCGCGAGTTGACCGTCCGCGCTGAACTCGCGCACAAGCAGGGCCGCCACGATGACGCCGCGGAGATCGAGCGCCGTATCGCGGGCTACCGAGACGAACTCGGGGACCGCCCGTAGCGGATTGGCCGCGGACAGAAATCGGGTAGCCGATGCGGGCCTAGTCGGCGGGAGCGAGCCGCTTGGCCGAGTAGGCCGCCGCCACATTGAGCAGCAGAACGATCATCACCGGCCACACCACATCGTGGAACTGGGCGAGGATGCCTAGCAGCGAACTCAACCCCACCAGGCCCGCGCTGATGACAAGTCGCCCGAAGGCGATCAACGAGATTCTCAGCGTGGGATCGGCATTGTGGGCAATCCACAGTTGCCCCGCGGTGAACACGCTTTGGTTGGCGATTGACGCCAATGCGATCACCAGGCTGATGGCCACCAGGTTGGGCCAGGATCCGGCCAGCTGAAACGCGATGGCGATCACTGCCGCGGCGATGCTGAGAATCGCACTGCCCGCAAACAAGCCGACCAGCCCGAATCTTTCGCGGATCCGATTCCACACCCGTATCCCACCCACGAGTCCGACACAGACGAACAAGACCAAGACGACGACGTTGTCGTGCTCGTCCCCGGGTATTGCGGCAACGCGGATGCTGTAGAACGAGCTCCCCAGCACGACCGATCCGAACAGCAGCTGAACTGCCCGGTAGCGGCGATACCAACTTTCACGACGCAGGGCCGCCAGCCCGACGTGCACGACCTTGTTCAGCCCCGGGGCCTTGTGCACGGGCGGGACGATCCGCTGCGGCAACCCCAGACAAATCAGCCCGGAGATTGCCATCGCCGCAGTGGCGGTCCACAGCAGGCGGATGTTGTTGGTCAAGTGGTCTTCATGGGGCACGAAGGACAACGCCACGGTGACGATCGCCGTCAACGCCGCGCCGACGCCGGCTTCGGTGAGCAGCACCTGCGCCCTATCGGTTCCCGACGGCATCGCTGCCACCAAATCCGCGAACGCCACGAAGGAGAAGGCTGACACCGCCCCGATAAAGAGCACATTCACCAAGAACAGCGATCCGGCTTCGTTTCCGTCGCCCATGGTTGCGCCCATCGCATTGACGGCGGCCAGGACGGTCAGCCCGAACACAATAATGACCAATCGGCGGCGTCTCGGGACCGCGGCGAGCACGGCGGGCGCGAGCATATTTCCAATTGCCGCTCCGGCTGTGAACGCGGGAAAAATTAGTGCCGCCATCCACAATTCCGCGTGGAGTTCGGCCACCACAAACGGCAAAACGATGGGGACATTGCCAAGCTGAAGTGCCGTCCGGTAGAAGCCACTTTGCGTGATGACCAGCCACAGAACACGCTTGCTCGGGCCATCGATGCGTCCTTCCGGACGCGATGTTTCCACCACGTTCTGCTACCCGCCGGCCACCCGGGTCGCCCCCACGTCGGGCGCATTCGCAAACCAGCACGAATGGCCCGAGGGGCCCTTCCAGCGCATGGGTGACGCGATCAATCCGGCAACGCCCTCAGCCCCACCAATGATCGCCGCAAAAGCATCAGAATCTGCGGTATCGGGGGCACCAGGAATCGAGTGGGCGAAGTCGCGGTCGATTCCCATCTGCACCTCCTGCACGGAAACGCAAAAAACAGGGTACTAATTAGTACCGCCGCGGCGCCAGGCATTCGTGTCCACAATTTGGCGCCCCACACCCGCACCCGCACGAAAAGAAAGCGACCCCCGCGCGCTACGCCGGCCCGAAAATGGTGCGCCGGATCATCACCGCCAGGTCAAGACCCGTGATTCCCCACCAGAACACGGCGGATCGTGTTCGAGAAGTTCGACTGGTCACACGCCCAGGCGACGAAACACACTTCGGTGAAATACGATCGGCGCCACCTGCGCGTCCACGGTGACCTCGCTGACCCGCAACACCACGATGGTGTGGTCCCCGGCGGGAATCAGCTGCTCAATGGCGCTTTCCAGCCACAAACTGGTGCCCTTGATGAAGACGGCACCGCTGTCGTTGCACACCGTCTCCAAACCGGCGAAGCGGTCCCCCGTCTTCGCGGCCAGCGTGCGCGCCGCCTCGTCATGAGCTTCGCCGAGCACGCTGATACCCAGCATGGGTGCGCCTTTGAGTTTGGGCCAGGTCGTCGAAACGTTCTGCACACAAAAAGAAACCAGCGGCGGATCCAGCGAGACGGGAACAAAGGTGCTGGCCGCGAGGCCTTCCCGCGCGCCATTGATCTCCGCGGCGATCGCCACCACACCGGATGGAAAGTGGCCAAACGCTTCGCGCAGCGACGATGGTGTCAGGTTGCTCTGTGGATTCACCAGACTTCAAGCGCCCCTTGAGCCGAGGACAATTTCTGGTCACCGACCCTACTCGCCGGATACCCGCGGGCAGTGACCAGATCGGGATGACCGGCAATCGGGCTGTCCAGAGCTGGCGGCGCGAGTCCGCGCCCCCAACTGAGCCCGCCGCCCCGATCGGGGGAGCCGAATTAGGCATGAATCGCTGACCGACACCAATAAACGGGTCGCGCGCACCGCCTCCGAGGAAATGGCACAAACGCAGTGCGTGGGCGGCCACGCGGCGGCCATTACGCAGGCCCGGTTGGCCCGCAGATCCGCCATTCGACCCCGTGGTGACGCGCCCCACATCCGCCATGCCGCCGCCATCACCGCAGCTAGAGGACACCGCCGGTGGATCGGAAACCATGGTCCCAACCGGTTGGTTGGTTTGGTCGTGCAATGTAGCTCACATCAACTTGCGAACAAGTATCAAACCGATATATTTTACCAGTGTTACTGGTGGGTAACTTAGAACCTAGTACCCAACCATCATGTGGCATTCTTCAACGAGGAGGACCGTAGTGAGCCACTACAAGAGCAACGTCCGTGACCAGGTATTCAACCTCTTCGAGGTGCTGGGCGTTGACAAGGCTTTGGGCGAAGGTCAGTTCAGCGATCTGGACACCGACACCGCCCGCGAAATGCTGACCGAGATCAGCCGGCTGGCCGAAGGCCCGGTCGCCGCGTCGTTCATCGAGGGTGACCGCAACCCGCCGGTTTTCGACCCGAAGACCCACACGGTGACTCTGCCGGAGTCTTTCAAGGACTCGGTGCGTGCCGTCATCGAAGCCGGTTGGGACAAGGCCGGCCTGGACGAGGAACTCGGCGGCATGCCGATGCCCCGGGCCCTGATGGGGGCGCTGCACGAGCACCTTCTCGGCGCCAACCCGGCGGTGTGGATGTACTCCGGCGGCGCTGGCTTCGCCCAGATCATGTACCACCTCGGTACCGAGGAGCAGAAGAAGTGGGCCGTGATGGCCAGCGAGCGCGGCTGGGGTTCGACGATGGTGCTCACCGAGCCGGACGCCGGCTCGGACGTAGGCGCCGGGCGGACCAAGGCCGTCGAGCAGGCCGACGGTTTCTGGCACATCGACGGGGTCAAGCGGTTCATCACCTCGGGTGACTCCGACGACCTGTTCGAGAACATCTTCCACTTGGTGCTGGCCCGCCCCGAGGGCGCCGGTCCGGGCACCAAGGGGCTGTCGCTGTTCTTCGTGCCCAAGTTCCTGTTCGACTTCGAGACCGGCGAGCTGGGCGAGCGCAACGGCGTATTCGTCACCAACGTCGAGCACAAGATGGGCCTGAAGGTATCCGCGACCTGCGAGCTGTCGCTTGGCCAGCACGGCGTGCCGGCCAAGGGCTGGCTGATCGGGGAGGTACACGAGGGCATCGCGCAAATGTTCGAGGTCATCGAGCAGGCCCGCATGATGGTCGGCACCAAGGCGATCGCCACGCTGTCGACCGGCTACCTCAACGCACTCGAGTACGCCAAGTCCCGCGTACAAGGCGCCGACCTGACCCAGATGACCGACAAGACGGCACCCCGGGTCACCATCACCCATCACCCCGACGTGCGTCGTTCGCTGATGACCCAGAAGGCATACGCCGAGGGCCTGCGTGCGCTGTACCTCTACACCGCCACCTTCCAGGACGCCGCGGTCGCCGAGGCCGCGCACGGTGTGGACGCCAAGCTGGCGGTCAAGATCAACGACCTGCTGCTGCCGGTGGTCAAGGGTGTCGGCTCCGAGCAGGCGTACGCCAAGCTCACCGAGAGCCTGCAGACCCTCGGTGGGTCCGGCTTCCTGCAGGACTACCCGATCGAGCAGTACATCCGGGACGCCAAGATCGACTCCCTGTACGAAGGCACCACCGCCATCCAGGCTCAGGACTTCTTCTTCCGCAAGATCGTCCGCGACAAGGGTGTGGCGCTGGCCCACGTTTCCGGCCAGATCCAAGAGTTCGTCGACAGCGAGACCGGCAACGGCCGTTTGAAGACCGAACGCGCACTGCTGGCCAAGGCGCTCACCGACGTGCAGGCAATGGCAGCCACCCTGACCGGCTACTTGATGGCCGCGCAGCAGGACATCAACAGCCTCTACAAGGTCGGCCTGGGTTCGGTGCGCTTCCTGATGAGTGTCGGCGACCTTGTCATCGCCTGGTTGCTGCAGCGTCAGGCAGCGGTGGCCGTCGCGGCACTCGACGCGGGCGCCACCGGCGACGAGCGGTCGTTCTACGAGGGCAAGGTGGCGGTGGCGTCGTTCTTCGCCAAGAACTTCTTGCCCCTGCTGACCAGCACCCGCGAGGTGATCGACACGCTGGACAACGACATCATGGAGCTCGACGAAGCCGCCTTCTAGAGCGCCCCGATCAACAGTTGAGCCCCCGTTCCAGGAACGGGGGCTCAACTTTTTTCTCAACCAAAAAGACCGCCGCTGGCTCCCCCTCGTTCCAGCGGCGGCCCTTTTCGTACGCCCGTCAATACCGATGACCGGCGGTCGATCTAACGGATTGCCCCGCGTTGCGGTCGGGGTCGGGGGTCAGACCACAATACGGGGCTTTCCAATCAGTTAGATACCCATCAGATGGGGTTACAAACCGCGGGCACCGAAGTTCCGCCGAGCGGCCGGCGTCAACTGGGGGTTCAGGCCTCCAGGATTGCGGCCACGCCCTGACCGCCGGCAGCGCAGATCGAGATCAGCGCGCGCACGGGCTGGGCCGATCCCTTGCGCTCGGCCTTCTTCTCGGCCAGCTGCTTGGCGGTCTGCGCCAGTATCCGTCCACCAGTCGCCGCGAACGGGTGCCCGGCGGCCAACGATGAACCGTTGACGTTGAGCTTGGACCGGTCGATCGAACCAAGCGCGGCGTCCAGTCCCAGGCGCTGCTTGCAGTACTCCTCGGACTCCCATGCCTGCAGGTGCGCCAACACCACCGAGGCGAAGGCCTCGTGGATCTCGTAGAAGTCGAAATCTTGCAGCGTCAACCCGTTGCGGGCCAGCAATCGCGGCACGGCGTAGGTGGGCGCCATCAACAGACCGTCGTTGCCGTTGACGTAGTCCACCGCGGCCGTCTCGGCGTCCACGAGGTAGGCCAGCGGCGACAACGAATGCTCCTGCGCCCATTGCTCGCTGGACAGCAACGCAACCGAGGCACCGTCGGTCAGCGGAGTCGAGTTGCCCGCCGTCATGGTGGCGTCGCCGGCCTTGACGCCGAATACCGGGCGCAGCGAGGCGAGCTTCTCGACGCTCGAGTTGGGGCGCAGGTTGTCGTCGCGGTACAGCCCCAAGAATGGCGTCACCAGGTCGTCGAAGAATCCGCGGTCGTAGGCGTCGGCCATGTTGCGATGACTGGCCGCAGCCAGTTCGTCCTGGTCAACGCGTTTGATACCCATCTGCTTGGCGGTGATGGCGGCGTGATCGCCCATCGACAGCCCGGTCCGGGGCTCGCTGTTGGCCGGGATCTCGACTCCCAGATTGGCCGGCAGCCCACCCACCAGGCGCAGCCTGTGCACGTTGGACTTGGCCCGACGCAGCCGCAGCAGGGTGCGGCGCAGGTCCTCACCCAGCCCGATCGGCGGGTCCGAGGTGGTGTCCACGCCGCCGGCCGCCGCAACCTCATAACGTCCGGCGGCGATCCCGTCAGCGGCAGCGATCGCGGCCTGCAGGCCGGTCCCGCAGGCTTGCTGCAGGTCACACGCCGCGGTGTACGGGGACAGCTCTGATCCCAACACGCATTCGCGCATCAGGTTGAAGTCGCGGCTGTGCTTGAGCACGGCACCACCGACGACGGCGCCCAGCCGTTGCCCGCGCAGGTCAAACCGGTCCACCAGCCCGGCCAGCGCCGCGGTGAACATGTCCTGGTTGGACGCTTCGGCGTAAGCGCCGTCGGACCGGGCGAAGGGGATTCGATTACCCCCCAGGACGGCGACTCGCCGCTTGGTCTGGGCATTCTTCTCAGCAGCAGGGGCCACTTTTCTCTCCGTAGGTACTTGAGCTCTCGGTATGTACGTATGTACTTGAGCTTTGGGTTTTGGGGGATCGGCAGTCGGGGGCCATACTACCCACTGTTCTTACTCTGAAGTAAGTTCGTCCTCGATACGGTGGCTCCTACATCGCACACCCGACACGGAAGGCAGCTCAGTGGCACCCCGGCTCTCGTCCGATCTGTTCTCGCAGGTCGTCAACTCCGGCCCCGGAACGTTTGTGGCCAAGCAACTTGGTGTTCCGCAAGCCGAGACGCTGCGCCGTTATCGCCCGGGGGACCCGCCGCTGGCCGGTTCGCTGCTGATCGGGGGTGAGGGCCGGGTGGCCGAGCCGCTGCGCGCCGCCCTCGCCAAGGACTACGACCAGGTGAGCAATAACCTGGGCGGGCGCTGGGCCGACTCGTTCGGCGGCCTTGTTTTCGACGCTACCGGCATTACCGACCCGGCCGGACTCAAAGGGCTGCACGACTTCTTCAAGCCCGTCCTGCGCAATCTGGGCGCCTCCGCGAGGGTGGTGGTGGTGGGCACCACACCCGACGCCATCGACAACAGTCATGAGCGGATCGCGCAGCGGGCGCTGGAGGGCTTCACCCGGTCGCTGGCCAAGGAATTGCGCCGGGGCAGCACCGCGGCGCTGGTCTACCTGTCGCCGGAGGCCAAACCGGCCGCCACCGGGCTGGAATCGACCGTGCGGTTCATCTTGTCGGCGAAGTCGGCATATGTCGACGGCCAGGTCTTCTACGTCGGCGCGGCCGACTCCACACCGCCGGCCGACTGGGACCGGCCGCTAGAGGGCAAGGTCGCCATCGTGACCGGCGCCGCCCGCGGCATCGGGCAGACGATCGCCGAGGTGTTCGCCCGTGACGGCGCCAGCGTCGTCGCGATCGACGTGGAGTCCGCCGCAGACGCGCTGGCCGAGACGGCCGCCAGCGTCGGCGGCACCCCGCTGTGGCTGGACGTGACCGCCGACGACGCCGTGGACAAGATCACCGAGCATCTACGCGACCACCACGGCGGGAAGGCCGACATCCTGGTCAACAACGCCGGCATCACCCGAGACAAGTTGCTGGCCAACATGGACGACGCCCGCTGGGACTCGGTCATCGCCGTCAATCTGCTCGCCCCGCTGCGCCTCACCGAGGGCCTGGTCGGCAATGGCAGCATCGGTGCGGGTGGCCGGGTGGTCGGGCTGTCCTCGATCGCCGGAATCGCGGGCAACCGTGGGCAGACCAACTACGGCGCCACCAAGGCCGGCATGATCGGCATCGCTCAGGCGCTGGCACCGAGCCTGGCCGAGAAGGACATCACGATCAACGCCGTCGCGCCGGGATTCATCGAGACCAAGATGACTGCCGCCATTCCGCTGGCCACCCGCGAGGTGGGACGCCGGCTGAACTCCTTGCTGCAGGGTGGACAGCCCGTCGATGTCGCCGAAGCCATCGCGTATTTCGCCAGCCCGGCATCAAACGCAGTGACCGGAAACGTCATTCGCGTCTGCGGCCAGGCCATGATCGGCGCCTGACCGCGAAGGGGAATCAAAGTGAACCAGCCAAGCGGCCTGAAAAACATGCTGCGCGCGGCGGCAGGGGCATTGCCCGTGGTGCCGCGTGGGGACGCGCTGCCCAACCGCACGGTCAGCGTCGAGGAACTTCCCATCGACCACACCAACGTGGCGGCCTATGCGGCGGTCACCGGCTTGCGGTACCGCAACAACGTGCCGCTGACCTACCCGTTCGTGCTGGCCTTTCCATCGGTGATGGCACTGGTCACCGGGTTTGACTTTCCCTTTGCCGCAATGGGATCGGTGCACACCGAGAACCACATCACGCAGTACCGGCCGATCGCGGTGACCGACACCGTCGGTGTCAAGGTGCACGCCGAGAACCTGCGAGAGCACCGCAAGGGCCTGATGGTCGACCTGGTCACCGACATCAACGTCGGCAACGAACTCGCCTGGCATCAGGTGACGACGTTCCTGCACCAGCAACGCACGAGCCTGTCCGGCGAACCCAAGCCGCCGCCGCAGAAGCAGCCCAAGCTGCCGCCGCCGGCAGCGGTGCTGCGGATCACGCCTGCCCAAATCCGCCGCTACGCGGCGGTCGGCGGCGATCACAACCCGATCCACACCAATTCGATCGCGGCGAAACTGTTTGGCTTCCCTACCGTTATTGCGCACGGGATGTTCAGCGCTGCAGCGGTATTGGTGAACATCGAAGCCAAGATCCCGGATGCGGTGCGGTATTCGGTCCGGCTCGGAAAGCCGGTGTTGCTGCCGGCCACCGCGGGCCTCTATATCGACGAGGCCGACGCGGCCGACCCCGGCTGGGAAATTGCGTTGCGCAACATGTCCAAGGGCTACCCGCACCTGACCGCGACCATTAAGCCGCTCTAGGGCGGTGGGGCTCAGCCCGCCCGGTGGTCGCGCAGGGGCAGTCGACGCCCCAGCACGAGCGTCTTGAGCCCGTGGGCGCCCACCGCGGTGACCAGAAAGACCACCAGCATCCAAATCGGTGGCCGGGCCAGCTCCCAGACGAAGATCGCCGCCCAGATGGGTGAGCCCTGAGTGACCGCGAGCACTCCGGCGGCAGCGGCCAGCGAGATCACCGGCCCATGCAGGTGGGTTCCGGCGACCGCGTCGATTGCCAGGACCAGCAATGATCCGGCGGCGGCGCCGGTGGCCAACGACGGCGTGAGCATGCCGCCCGCTCCCCCGACCCGCAAGAACAGCGCGGTGAGCAGCGGTTTGAGCACCAAGATCACGGCCGCGGCCGACAGCGTCATCCCGCTGGCAAGGCTGACCGTGAGGATGCTCTTGCCGTTGCCGGGTAGCTCCGGCCACCAATGCGAACCGATGCCGATCGCCAGCCCGGCGGCGGCGAGGCCGGGGATCAACGTCCAGGACCGCACCAGGCTGGCCGGCCGCGCCGCGGCCATGATGCGATTGAAGGCCACACCCACCACGAAGGCCACCGGGGCCAACGCCAACGCATGTGCACTCAGTAGATACGTTGATTCCGCACTGGGCCAATCGAGTTCGGGCCGATCGTGGGTGACGAGCGAACCGATCGCGACGGCCAGGCTGGACGTGATCAGCGCCGCACCGAGGGCCCGGATATTCCAGGTGTTCAACATGATCCGCAGCGCGAAAAGCGCCCCTGCCAACGGGACGGCATAGACCGCCCCCAGCCCGGCCCCCGCCCCGGCCCCGGCCCCGGCCCCGGCCCCGGCCCCGGCCAGCAGAATCTCTCGATCTCCGGGTGACAGCCGCCTCAACCACGTAGTCGCGAAATCGCTTAACGCCGCTGCGAATTGACGTGGGGCGCCCTCTCGGCCCAGCGAAGCACCCGAGCCGACCAACACAACTTGCAGCAGCGCACCGATGCTCCAGGTCCGCCGCGGTATCCGGGCGTGATCGGCGATGGTTCCCGTCAGCGGCGGCACATCGGTTCTGCGGCGCAGTAACCACCAGCCCAGGCCCGCCAACGCTCCCCCAACCATCGGCCCCAGGGCCCGGCGAACGGGGCTGCTGCCAGTGATGCCTTCCAGCAGGGAGCCGAAAGCGTAGTGGTAGGTGAGGTGTTCGACGAAGCGCAGCACCACGGTGGTGGACAATCCGGCGACCCCGGCCAGCAGCCCGACAATGACTACCGCACAGAAGAAGTCGACATCGGGCCGGGATGCTCGCCTGAGGACGGACGCGAAGCGGCCCGAGAAGGAGGCGGGCAATATGGTCACCGCCCGAATCTAGCCCGCGGCGAAGTTCGAGCCGATCTCCCGATCCGACGGCGCGCCCTTGAGGCCGCGCCAGAAGAGATCGATCATCATCTCGGCCGCCTCGTCGACATCGGTGTCACCAGCGCTGAGCCGGTTGGCCACGGCCTCGCCCGCGCCCACCAGGGCGGCCGCCATCATGTCGATTTCGGCGTCGGAGCGCGGGCTCCGGGTGCCGGCGCGCAGCATCCCGGCCACCAGTTCGACGATCTGGTCGCGCCCCTCCCGCACCGTCTGAGCGAAGGCCTGTGAGCTGACCGCCTGGGTGTACATCACGATCCACGACGCCTGGTTTTGGTCGATATAGCGCAGGAAGGACACGATGGCGTTGCGCAACAGGTCCTTGGGGCTCTGACTCAAGTCGATGTCGGCGCGCACCGCATCGATGAACCGGCTCATCTCACGGTTCAGACAGGCGCCGAACAAATCTTCCTTCGAGCCGTAGTACAGGTAGAGCATCGGCTTGGAGATCTGCGCCGCGGCGGCAATCGTGTCCATCGAGGTCTCGTGGTACCCGTTGGCCGAGAACATCTGCACGGCCGCATCAAGCATCTGCTGCTCACGGATGGCGCGCGGTAGCCGCTTGGTGCCACCTGCCATTGCTATCCCCTTTTTGGCCCTTTCTTGGCCTCACTAGCCGGTCTATCTGACCCTAGAGTAGGCAATACCGCCTCGCCGCACACCCGCTAGTGCCCACAGCTGCCGCTGACGTTCTTCATCCGCGCCACCCGGACCAATGATGCGTCGACCGCCGACATCTGCAGCTCACCGGCGGCCAGCGCCTGTTCCAACCGATCCAGCACGGCGGGCACCTCTTCAGTACTTACCCACAATGCGATGTCGGTACCGGCCTGCAAGCTGCGCAGCACCGCCTCGGTCACGCCGTAGCGGTCGGAGATCGCGGCCATGCTGGATAGGTCGTCACTGAAGATCGGGCCATCGAACGGCGGTCCGCCATAACCGGTGCCGTTACGCAGCAGCTCCACCGCGTTCTTGCTGAGGCTGGCCGGCTCGTCGCCGGTCAGACCCGGGACCTGGAGGTGGCCGAGCATCACCGCCACCGGGGTTTGGGTCACCAGCGTCCGATAGGGCACCAGATCGCTGTCCTGCAAGTCACTCAGCGGCGGCGTAACGACCCCGCCGGTGTGCGAATCACCCGAGGCACGCC
This sequence comes from Mycobacterium pseudoshottsii JCM 15466, assembly GCF_003584745.1. Taxonomy (NCBI): domain Bacteria; kingdom Bacillati; phylum Actinomycetota; class Actinomycetes; order Mycobacteriales; family Mycobacteriaceae; genus Mycobacterium; species Mycobacterium pseudoshottsii. The sequence goes on along the minus strand of NZ_AP018410.1, from coordinate 666,426 downwards.
CGTGCCCGGGGAAGTGTTTGAGCACCGGCAACAGCCCGGCGTCGCGCAAGCCGCGCGCGTAGGCACCGGCATATTCGGTGACCGTCTCCGGGTTAGAACCAAACGACCGGTCCCCGATCACGGTGTCGTCCGGGGCATCGGTGACATCAACCACCGGCGCCAGGTCAACGGTGATGCCCAGCTCCTTCATCTTGCGGCCCCGCTGCAGCGCCACGTCGTAGACCTGGTCGACGGTGTCGGTGCGGGCCAGCTCCCGCGCCGAGGGCCCCCGGCCTCCGAGCAATGACTTCAGCCGGGACACCCGGCCGCCTTCTTCGTCGACGCTCACCGCCACCGGCAGCGGGCCGGAGCCGGCAACGATGTCCTTCAGCACACCGTTGGTCAAGATCGACAAATCGGTGTCGCTACCGATGAGGATCCCGCCCACGCGGTAGTTGGTGACCACGGCCCTGGCGTCATCGCCATCGCGGACGCCGACCATGAGCAACTGGGCCAGTTTGTCTCGAACGTTGGGCATCGCCGCCGGCACGGCCGCGGGGTCAGCACAAATCCGGGGGGCCGCAGCGGCCATCGGGGTCGAGCTGGTGGCTGACGGGCTAGCGCCCGCCGAGGTCGTGGTCGAGGAGGATCCGGTGCGTGTTCCGCCGTGGCTGCAGGCCGCCACCAGCGCTGACGCGGCGGCAAGTACCGCCAGTGTGCGCGGAAAAGCCATCCGGACATGCTGTCACGCTGTGTTTCATCGCGGGCCCGGGGGGCAACCCCTGTTACGTTGTCGACCGACCCCGTACCGAAGTGGGGCTAGAGGGACGAGCTGTATGCCCGGGTTCACCCTGGCCGCGGCGGCCAGCATCGCGGCCGGCCTGTCGATCGGTGCGGCGGCCACCGTTGGCCTAACCCTCGTGGTGCACAGCGGCAGCACGGTCTCCACCGATGTGCCGTCGGATCCCGCAGCGCCCACCATCGTGGAGTACGGGGACCGTTGCCTGCATGACTACTGCCCACACCCATGCGGTGAGACGACGTGTTTGAACAGTCAACAACGCCCGGCCGATCGCTCCCGGCAGCCATGAGCGCTTGTTCTGCTAGGTTGACGGCTAGGTTTTTCTAGCCACGACCCCACGCCTCAAGGAGCCATTCGATGAACCGGATCGTCGCGCCTGCCGCCGCGAGCGTGGTGGTTGGTCTGTTGCTGGGCGCGGCCGCAATCTTCGGGATCACCGTGATGGTGCAGCAGGACACGAAACCGCCACTTCCCGGGGGCGATCCGTCGTCGTCAGTGCTCAACCGGGTCGAGTACGGCAACCGTAGCTAGTCCGGCGGCGCAGGCCCCCGAGGCCGGAGCTGCACAAACGGCAGCTCGCCCGCCGGTCACACCGCTTTCGCGCCGATGGCTGCTGCTGGTGGCAGCCGTCTCGTTGGCGCTGACATTCGCCCAATCCCCCGGGCGCGTCTCCCCCGACACCAAGCTCGATCTCACCGCCAATCCGCTGCGGTTCCTGGCCCGCGCAACCAGCCTGTGGAACAGCGAACTCCCGTTCGGCCAATCCCAGAACCAGGCCTACGGCTACATGTTTCCGCACGGCACGTTCTTCCTGGTCGGACACCTGCTGCAGCTACCCGGGTGGATTACCCAACGGCTGTGGTGGGCGCTGCTGCTGACAATCGGTTTCTGGGGGTTGCTGCGGGTTGCCGAGGCGCTGGGCATCGGTAGCCCGACCTCGCGCATCATCGCGGCCGCGGCATTCGCGCTGTCGCCCCGGGTGCTGACCACCCTGGGCTCGATCTCGTCGGAAACCCTGCCGATGATGCTGGCGCCTTGGGTGCTGCTGCCCACGATCTTGGCCCTGCGGGCGACATCGGAGCGACCACTACGAACGCTGGCCGCCCAGGCCGGGTTGGCGGTCGCGTTGATGGGCGCGGTGAATGCCATCGCGACGTTGGCGGGTTGTCTACCCGCGATGATCTGGCTGGCCTGCCATCGGCCCAATCGGCGGTGGTGGCGCTACACCGCATGGTTCATGTTGGCGCTGCTCCTGGCGACGCTGTGGTGGCTGGTCGCATTGACCCAACTGCGTGGTGTCAGCCCGCCGTTCTTGGACTTCATCGAATCCTCCGGTGTGACGACCCAGTGGTCTTCGCTGGTCGAGATGCTGCGCGGCACCGACAGCTGGACTCCGTTCGTGGCGCCCAACGCCACCGCCGGCGCACCGCTGGTGACCGGGTCCGTCGCGATACTGGGGACCTGCCTGGTGGCGGCCGCGGGACTGGCCGGTCTGGCGAGCCGGGAGATGCCGGCCCGGGGCCGGCTGGTGACGATGCTGCCGGTGGGGGTGGTCCTGCTGGCCGTCGGTTATAGCGGTGGCCTGGGTTCGCCACTCGCCCATCAAGTCCAGGCGTTTCTCGACGCCGAGGGCACACCGCTGCGCAACGTGCACAAGTTGGGGCCGGTGATTCGGCTGCCACTGGTGCTGGGCCTCGCGGAGCTGCTGGGGCGCATTCCGCTGCCCGGCAGCGCACCGAAGCCGGTGTGGCTGGGCGCATTCGCCCACCCCGAACGGGACAAACGGGTCGCGGCGGGAATCGTCGCGCTGACGGCGCTGCTGGTCAGCACCTCGCTGGCATGGACGGGCCGGCTCACCCCGCCCGGCACGTTCACCGCGATACCTGCGTACTGGCACCAGGCCGTCGACTGGCTCAGCGAGCACAACACCGGCGCTCCGGCGCCGGGGCGGGTGCTGGTGGTCCCGGGCGCGCCGTTCGCCACCCAGGTCTGGGGCACCAGCCATGACGAAGTGCTGCAGGTTTTGGGCGCGAGTCCATGGGGTGTGCGCGACTCCATTCCGCTGACCCCGCCGCAAACCATCCGCGCCCTGGATTCGGTGCAGCGCCTGATCGCGTCCGGACGCCCCTCGGTGGGGCTGGCCGATAGCCTTGCCCGCCAGGGAATCTCATATCTGGTGCTACGCAACGACTTGGATCCCGAATCATCCCGGTCGGCCCGTCCGATCCTGGCGCATCGCGCCATCACGGGATCACCGCGACTGCAGAAGGTGGCCGAGTTCGGGGAACCGGTGGGGCCGGGTTCGCTGGCGGGTTTCGTCAACGACAGCGGACTGCGGCCCCGGTATTCCGCCATCGAGATATTCCGGGTGATCGACCAGGTGGGTGGCGCCGGCAATCCGGGCGCACCGTATTTCGCCGACACCGCGTCGCTGCCGCGCGTTGATGGCGGCCCCGAGGTGCTGCTGCGCCTCGACGAACGCCGACGGCTCTTGGGGCAGACGGCGCTGGGCCCGGTGCTGCTGACCCAGGATGCTCGGGCCGCGCAGCTGCCGGTCCCCGTCGTCACGGTCACCGACACTCCGGTCGCACGGGAAACCGACTATGGCCGGGTCGATCAGCACTCCTCGGCGGTCCGGGCCCCGGGCGACGCCCGGCATACCTACAACCGGGTACCCGACTATCCGGTACCCGGCGCCGAGGTGGTTTACGGGGGGTGGACCGGCGGCCGCATCACCGTTTCGAGTTCGTCGTCGGACTCCACCGCCATGCCCGACGTCGCCCCGGGGGCCTCGGTGGCGGCCGCGGTCGACGGCGACCCGGCGACCGCGTGGGTGTCCAACGCGCTTCAAGCCGCGGTCGGGCAGTGGCTGCAGGTGGACTTCGACCATCCGGTGACCAACGCCGTCATCACATTGACGCCCAGCCCGACCGCCGTCGGCGCCCAGGTGCGCCGCATCCTGGTCGAGACCGTCAACGGCAGCACCACCCTGCGGTTCGACGACGCGGGAAAGCCCCTGACCGCGGCGCTGCCCTACGGGGAGACTCCGTGGGTGCGGATCACCGCGGCCGGTACCGATGACGGATCCCCCGGGGTGCAGTTCGGCATCACCGACCTGACGATCACCCAATACGACGCATCCGGATTCGCACACTCGGTCCAGTTGCGCCATACCGTTTTGGTACCGGGGCCCCCACCGGGCGCGGAAATCGCACGCTGGGACCTGGGATCGGAACTGTTGGGCCGGCCGGGTTGCGCCCCGGCACCGGACACGATGCGCTGTGCGGCGTCGATGGCTCTGGCGCCGGAAGAGCCGGTCAATCTGAGCCGCACGCTGACGGTGCCGCACCCGATGACGGTGACCCCGACGGTCTGGGTGCGACCACGTCAGGGCCCAAAGCTGGCCGATCTGATCGCCCAACCGGACACCACCCGCGCCCGCGGCGATTCCGACGGTCTGGAAGTCCTCGGCTCGGCGTATGCGGCCACCGATGGCGATCGGGCAACCTCGTGGACGGCGCCGCAGCGGGTGGTACAGCGCAAAACGCCGCCGACGCTGACGCTCACCCTGCCGCGGCCCACCGAGGTGACCGGGCTGCGGGTGGCTCCCAGCCGGTCGGCACTGCCCGCCCATCCGACGATGGTGGCCATCAACTTGGGCGACGGTCCGCAGATCCGGAGCCTGAGCCCCGACGGCGGGCCGCAGACCGTCTCGTTGCATCCGCGCGTCACCGGCACCGTCACCGTCAGCCTGCTCGACTGGGAAGACGTCATCGACCGCAACGCTCTGGGCTTCGACCAGCTCAAGCCCCCCGGGCTGGCCGAGCTGGTAGTGCTGGGTGCGGGCGGTCGCCCAATCGCGCCTGCCGATGCCGCACACAACCGCGCGCGCGAGGTCAGGATCGGCTGTGACCATGGCCCGGTCATCGCGGTGGCCGGCCGTTTCGTGCACATGTCGGTGCGAACCACGGTCGGCGCACTGTTGGACGACGAACCGATTCAGGCGCAGCCATGCGAGCCCGAGCCGATTGCGCTGCCGCCCGGCCAGCAAGAGCTGTTGATCAGCCCCGGCACCCAGTTCGTCGTCGACGGCGCCCAGCTGACGCCGCCGGCGGCTGGCGAATTACCCGGCGCCGCGGCGGTACCCGCGGAGACCGGCGCCTGGAGTGCGACTCGTCGCGAGGTGCGGGCCCCCGCATCACAAACCCCCCGGGTGCTGGTCATCCCGGAAAGCATCAATCCGGGCTGGGTGGCCCGCACCGGCGCCGGAGCCCAGCTGACACCCGTCGCGGTCAACGGATGGCAGCAGGGTTGGGTGGTACCCGCCGGAGACCCGGGCGCCATCACACTGAGCTTTGCCGCCAACTCGCTGTACCGCGCCGGCCTGGCGATCGGGTTGTCCTTGCTGCCCGTATTGGTTCTGCTCGTCCTGTGGCGGGCGCGCCGACGCGGTCCGGACGACCCACCGGCGCGGCCATGGACAACCGGGTGGGCGGCCGCGGTCGCGGCCCTGGCGGCCGGTGCGCTGATTGCCGGGCCCCTCGGAGCGGTGCTGGTGGGAGCCGCCCTCGGTGTCTGTTACGCCTTGCGCCGACGGGAGCGCCTGCGTGACCGACTCACCATCGCAACCAGTGCGGGTGGGCTGATCTTGGCCGGCGCGGCGCTATCCCGTCACCCCTGGCGCTCGGTGGACGGCTATGCCGGCCATTCCGCGATCGTGCAACTGCTGGCACTAATTTCGATCGCCGCGTTGGTGGCGGCCACGGTGGCGCCAGGCCTTACGCGTGGGGAAAAGTGAGCGCTACGGGCCGATCTTCTGGACCGTGCCATCAAGTGCCATCAACCAGGTCTCCACATCGATACCCGGATGGCGCCTGAGCGCTTCCTGCCGAAAAGTGCCGAGGATTCGTTCGTGGGTGGCGGTCTCGATTTCCGGCGTGGAGATCGAATCCTCGCCGTAAGCGATCTGCACGGCGCCGCAATCGCGGTGATTGACCGCAATCACTCCGTCAATCGAGTGCAGCTCGATCGAGGCCGCGAGGTTATCCCAGAAGGTGTTGTGCCACGACTCCCAGTGTTGGGAAACGGCTCCGGCGGCGGCCCCGGCCAACGCAAACTGGCTGTACCGGTTGAGCAGACCGCGCTGCACCATGTACTCGTTGGTGGGGTGCACGAAGCGGGGGTCGATACACATCAGCAGCAACGCTTCGTAGCCCTCCGGCGGCGGGTCGGTTGTCGCGTTGCCCGGCGCGTTGGAAGCCAGCGCACCCAGCCCGAGAGTCCCGGCGCCAAGCTCTAGTAATCGCCGGCGCCCCAATTTCAAGCCAATGTGTTCAGCGCTGTTCACGTTCCCCTCCATCAACGATCAAACGACGCGGATGATGAAACCTAGCAAAGGGGTCGCACCCCACATGCGCTGGCCCCGAGATGAGTCTGGCAACACCGCGGCCGCCGATCATGCCGTTGGCTGCCGCCGCCGCATGGGAGATACTTAGCCGATGGGCGGAGATGCTCACCCGCAGGAGGTGGAATTCCTTCGCGATGCGCGGCGGATTGCCATGGCGCACCGAGGATTCACCTCGTTCAGGTTTCCCATGAACAGCATGGGAGCGTTCCACGAGGCGGCCAAGATCGGGTTCCGGTACATCGAGACAGATGTTCGGGCCACCCGCGACGGCGTCGCAGTGATCCAGCATGACCGCAAGCTGGCACCCGAATCGGGAGTGGCCGGCGCGGTCGACCAGTTGACCTGGCCGGAGGTCAGCACCGCGGACCTAGGGGGCGGAGAACCGATCCCGACCCTCGAGGAGCTGCTCGTGGCGCTGCCGCAGATGCGGTTCAATATCGACATCAAAGCCGATTCGGCGGTCGAGCCGACGGTCGAGGTCATCGAGCGGTTGCAGGCACATCGCCGAGTGCTGATCGCGTCGTTCTCCGAACGCCGTCGCCAACGCGCGCTGCGTCTGATGTCCCAGCGGGTCGCCAGCGCGGCCGGCATGGGGGCATTCCTGGGGTTCATGGCCGCGCGAACGGCCGGTCGACGGGCATCGGCGATGCGGATGCTGCGCGACAGTGACTGCCTACAGCTGCCCGCGCGATTCGGCGGCCTGCCCGTCATCACCCCGGCACTGGTGCGGTCGGTTCACGCATCGCGGCGGCAGGTTCATGCCTGGACCATCGATGACCCGGCCATGATGCACGCGCTGTTCGACATCGGCGTGGACGGAATCATCACCGATCGCGCGGATGTGCTGTGTGATGTGCTCGGCGCGCGGGGAGAGTGGTAGCGCGAAACCGCCTGGAGCAACAGACATGATTGATCTGTTGGACCGACGTGCCGGGGGCACTCGGGCAAGCACGCTTTGACTTGTTATGGGCTTCTAGGGCTGTCACCGGCTGAGGAGTACTGCCATGGAATGGTTTTCGGCATCCGAATACTGGCTGGGCCGCCTCGTGCTCGAACGTGGCGTTGCGGCCGTCTATCTCACCGCGTTTGTCGCCTCGGCACTGCAGTTCCGGGCCCTCATCGGCGAGCACGGCATGCTGCCGGTGCCGAGGTATCTGGCCCACCGGTCCTTTTGGAGGACGCCGAGCGTATTTCACTTCCGCTATTCTGACCGGCTTTGCGCCGGAGTCTGTTGGTTGGGCGCAGCACTGTCGGCGGCGGTGGTCGGCGGGACCGCCGACCTGGTGCCGCTGTGGGGCGCAATGCTGATGTGGCTGACGCTGTGGGTGCTGTATTTGTCGATCGTCAATGTGGGTCAGGTCTGGTACGGGTTCGGCTGGGAATCATTGCTGTTGGAAACCGGCTTCCTGGTGGTCTTCCTCGGCAATGACCGGGTTGCCCCACCGCTGGTGATGCTGTGGCTGGTGCGCTGGCTGCTGTTTCGGGTCGAATTCGGCGCCGGACTGATCAAAATGCGCGGTGACGCATGCTGGCGCAACCTGACCTGCCTGTACTACCACCACGAGACACAGCCGATGCCGGGACCGCTGAGCTGGTTCTTTCATCGCATGCCCCGACCACTGCACCGTATCGAGGTGGCGGGCAACCACTTTGCTCAACTCGTGGTGCCGTTTGGACTGTTCGCTCCGCAACCGATCGCCAGCATCGCGGCCGTGATCATCATCGTCACCCAACTGTGGTTGGTGATGTCGGGCAATTTCTCCTGGCTCAATTGGCTGACGATCTTGCTGGCGTGCAGCGCGATCGAGCAGTCAGCCGCGCGCAAGGTGCTACCCATACCCGTGCGGGCCGCACTGCCGCCGCCGCCAACGTGGTTTGCCGCACTCGTGCTGATCTTCGCGGCAACAGTGTTGGTCCTCAGCTACTGGCCGGCACGCAACATGCTCTCCCCCCGGCAGCGAATGAACATGTCGTTCAACCCCGTGCACCTGGTCAACACCTACGGCGCGTTCGGCCGTTTTGACCCGGTGTGCCGCCAACCTGGCCGCCGCTTCCGCCGTTGACGCCGTTGCCGCCGTTGCCGCCGTTGCCGTACGGCGACGCTTCGTAAGTACCGTTGATGACCAACCCGGCGTTGCCGCCGTCACCGCCGTCGGCGGCCGCGACGCCGGCACCGGCATCGCCGCCATTGCCGCCCGCGCCGATGAGCCCGAGCCCGCCAGCACCGGCGCCGCCGCTGCCGCCGTTACCGGTGGGCGCCGCACCACCGTGCCCGCCGGCACCGCCGATGCCAACCCCCAATCCACTGGCGGCCCCGCCCGCAACGCCGTTGCCGCCCGCCCCACCCGTCCCGGTGGCGGCTCCACCGTCTCCGCCGGCACCGCCGCTGTAGGCGCCGAAGAGCGGCGTCGTCCCCGAGCCACCGTTGCCGCCGGCCCCGGCCGATTCCACCGGCACCGGAGGCCGCACCACCGGAGCCGCCGTCGCCGCCATGGGCCACACCGAACCCAAAGAAGTCGAAATTCTCGACGAAGCCACCATTTCCGCCGCTCCCAGCGGTCCCGGTGGTCGCCGTGCCGCCGTCGCCGCCCGCACCGCCCAGGTTCACGTCGATGGCAAAGATGCCCTCGGAAATGCTGACGCCGCCCGCGCCGCCGTCGGCGCCACTAGTACCCGAACCGCCGTGCCCGCCGGCACCACCGATACCGATGTCGATCCCGATGGGGCTGTGGGCGACGGCCACTCCGCCGTTGCCGCCGAGTCCACCGCCGCCGGTGGAAGCGTCGCCGCCGGCGCCGCCGGCCCCACCGATGCTGAAAAACAGGCTCTCCGCACTGCCACCGGATCCACCGAACCCGCCGAAACCACTGGTACCGGCCTGACCCTGACCTCCGGATCCGGCAATGGCGGCCAGCACTGCGTGGGCGCCACCGCCCCCACCACCGTCACCGCCGTTGCTGCCGACACCGGTGCCGGCGCCGCCACCGTCGCCGCCCGCCGCGATCAACCCGAAGCCCGTCCCGCCGAGACCGCCAGCGCCGCCGGCCGCGGCGGTCGCGCCGGCACCGGTGGCCGCCCCACCAACCCCGCCGACTCCGCCCACGCCCGAGCCCACGATCGCCACCGCCGAGGCCACCACTGCCGGCGGCCCCACCGGTGCCGCCAGCACCGCCATGGGCCGCGGCAAAGCCGACGAAATCGAATGCGACGCAGCTGCCGCCGCTACCGCCCGCCCCGGCCATCCCCGTGCTCGCCGCACCGCCGATGCCTCCAGCGCCGCCTTGGCCGAAGGCGATTCCGACATAGCCCGAATAAGCGGAACCACCGCCACCTCCGGCACCGCCCGTAGCGCCGGCGCCCCCGTGCCCGCCAGCACCGCCGACGTTGAAATTGATCCCCGCGGGGATACGAGCGGTGGCCATGCCTCCGGCGCCGCCGGCACCGCCGATTCCCGTGGTGGCATCGCCGCCGTGTCCGCCGGCTCCGCCGAGGCTGACGATCAGGCCGTCCGCGTTGCCTCCGGCGCCGCCGACTCCGCCGGTTCCGCTGCTAGCGGCGCCGCCATCGCCACCGACTCCGCCGATCGCGATGAATGCCCCTCCCGCGCCTCCGGCACCACCAGCCCCGCCGTTGCCGATCAGCCCGGCCGACCCGCCGGCGCCCCCGGCCATCCCCGCCGAACCCGATCCGCCGTTGCCGCCGTTGCCGAACAACAGCCCGCCGGGTCCGCCGGCGTCCCCGCTTCCCGGGGCACCGTTGGTGCCGTTGCCGATCAGGGGGCGCCCCAACACGGCGGCGGCGGGCGCGTTGACCATCCCCAGCAGGTCTTGCCCGAGGGTCTGCAACGACGCCGTATTAGCGGTCTCGGCGGCCGCATACATCTGAACGCCACCGGTCAGCGCCTGGACGAACCGGCCGTGGAACGCCACCGCCTCAGCGCTCACGGCCTGGTACTGCAGGGCATGGTCGGAGAACAACGCCGCGATGGCGGCCGACACCTCATCACCGGCAGCGGCCATCAGCCGGGTGGTCGAAACCGCGGCTGCCGCATTGGCCGCATTGATAGCCGCACCGAGACCGGCCACATCCGTGGCGGCCGCCGTCAAGGTGTCCAGGGCCGCGATCACACCAGACATGAGCTCCCCTTACCCCGGCCAGCCGTCGATCCAGATTCAAGCACAACTCCGGTGCCCCATCCGGGGATTGCGCTGACAGGTACTCCGGCCGACGCAGCCGCGGCTTCGCGGCACCGGCCAGCACCGCCCCCGGCACGGGCCCTGGATTGAAACTCCTTGCAGGACTGGATGGTTTGATGCTGACCGCGCTTACGCCAGTGCTACCCAACTGGCCGGCAGCATCGGCACCCGCGCGCCGGCGCACGGGTCGGCGCCGCCGACGGTGACCAACCCACCGGCCGGCAGGGTTGTCGGGTTGGGCATGGTTGCGGCGAATCCGACCAGGCCAACGCCTTGACCGGGCGCCGCGGCGGCTGCGGCGGTCACCGCTGCCGCGCTCGTCAGCACCCCCAGTGAACCCACCGCGGCATCCGCGACCGGCGCAGCCGCAACGGCCGGCAGCGCCAACCCCGCGGCAAGATTGGCACCCAACGCCCCAACCGAGCCCAAAGCCGCACCGCCACCGAGAATCCATTCGATCACCGCGGCGACGACCAACAACGGATCGAACACGATCTGCAGCGCCGGCAGCACGACAAAGCCAAACCAGAGCATCGCGTAATTCCATAGCAGGGAAAGCGCAACGGAAAACTGGCCGGTCAAGAAATCCAATAGCGCCAGCAGCGGGAGTTTCAGTCCGTACGTCGACAGCACAACGATGCCGACAATCAATTCAAATACATTGATGAATTCGGCTCCGACCAGCGTCGCCAACTCGAGCAATAACCGCTGGATCGGCGTTTCAGCGACAGCCTGGACGACGGCGCTGGCGAATTGCGCTGCGGCATCGGCCCCGGACTTGATGATGACCGGCGCCGGGGGCGTGCGCGGTACGGCGAGTAGCGCATCAGCCGCAACCGCCTGGTAGACGCTCATGGTGGTGGCGGCTTGGATCCACATCCGCACGTAGTCGACCTCGTTGAGCGCAATGGGGATGGTGTTGAGGCCGAAGAAGTTGGTGGCCACCAACACCGCGTGGGTGGCATGGTTAGCCGCCAACTCGCCCAGCGTCGGCATCGCGGCCAGGGCGCCGGTGTAGGCCGTCGCGGCGGCCTGATGGGCCGCTGCTGTTGCCGCACTGTCGGCGCTGGCCTGCATCAACCAGGACAGGTACGGGAGATAAGCCGCGATGCAACACTGCGCGCTGGGGCCGTCCCAGGCGCCGGCTTGGACACCGGTCAATATCGCGGTCAGTTCTTCGGCCACCGCCAGGTATTCGGCGCTGAGCTCCGTCCAGGTTTGCGCCGCCGCCAGCAGTGAACCTGGTCCCGGCCCCGCGCTCAGCAGCGCCGAATGCGCCTCCGGCGCAGAAGCCATCCACAGCGGCGCTGTAGTGTCGAGTCCGCCGGGCCCGCGCTTCGCCCCTCACCGCGGCCCCCGAACGCCGTTGCCGCCCGCAACGGCGGCCGCGTCGCCGAACCGACAGTCAGCGACCCACCGGGACAGGGCTCCGGCGTTGTTGATTAGCGGGCTTGTGAGCTGGGGGATTGTGGATTGAGGAGGTCTAGGCGGCGGTTGGCGGTCAAAGCGGTGATCCGGCAGGCTTCGGCGATGTTGTCGGCGCCGTTGAGGCGGTGCAGATTGATCGCGGTGTTGCGTAGCGTTGCTAGGACCTGTGCGCCGTTTCCGGTATGTGCCCTTTGACGGTCTTCGTCGAAGGTGACGTCGCGTATCCAGTGCAGGCTGTTCTCGATTCCCCAGTGTTGACGCATCCAGGTCATGATCGCGGTAGGGCGGGCGTGCTCGAACGGCAGGCTGCAGATGGCATAGACCACCTCCACGCTGCGCTGGTCGGTGGCGGTGATCAAGCGTTCACGAGTGATCCGGATGATTTGTTTTGCGTAGGGGAAGCCGATTCCTCGTGCAGCGGTGATGATTTGCGGGGTGCGGGTCTCGACACGGCCGTGGCCGCGGGAGTCGTCGGTAGCGGCTGTGGGCACCTCGGCCCAGGGCAGCGCGGTGATACGCGCAAGTATTTTGGCTTGGTTGGACTTGACGATCATCAGGTAGTGCGACTTCAAGGTGGCGCAGATCAACTTCGCGGTGACGACCTGGGTATGCATCGCATCCACGGTGACCAGCCACCGCAAGCTACCCGGCAGCAGCGTGAGCAGGGCACGTACGCAGGGAATTTCATTGCTTTTCTCGGCGACAGCGAGTTGACCGAGCACCAATCGGGCACGGTGGGCGAACACCGACACGAGATGCGTGGCTGTCGCTTTGGCGCGTAAAGCACCACGCAGCATCTTGCCGTCCAACGCGATCGGCACCAATCCACTGGGGTCGCTGCTGGCCACGTGTGCAGTGAAGTAACTGCCCATCCTGGCGTTGAGGTCGGCGGGGTCTAGCCGAGACAAAACAGCGCGGAAGGTCTTCTCACTGGGCCGCCGGAACCGGACCCCTAATTGGGCCAACACATCATCGGGAGCGGTGGCCGCCCATGTGGCAAAACCAGCATAGCCGCGCATCCCCGCGGCAGTGGCCAGAACCGCGATCGCCAACAAAGCCATCAGCGAATACCTCCGACCGCGTGGGTCCCTCGGGTCTGGCACCGAGGCCAACACATCGAGAAACTCCGATCCGATGAGCTCGCTGCGCTCACCAGGACTCCAGCGGTCGAACACCTCTGGAACCGACGACACAGGCAATACTGAAACGGTAGGCACGGGCAACTCCAGACCAACGACGAACAGTAACCAACTCGATCGTTCTCCAGATAGCCTGTGCCTACACTCCGGCCCCAATAGCGCGGCACCAAAGATCATCAACCCAGCTCACAAGCCTGCTAATCAACAACGCCGGAGCCCTGGCGCCGTAGTGGCAGGCTGGATACTGGCCCGATTCATGTAATCAACCCAGCGATAAGGAAGTCAGCGTGCCAATCGCCACGACCAACCCGGCGACCGGGGAGACAGTCAAGACTTTCACTGCAGCATCCAACGATGAGGTCGACGCCGCGATAGCGCGCGCCTACGCGCGGTTCCAGGACTACCGCCGCAACACCACGTTCGCCCAGCGCGCCGAGTGGGCTCACGCCACGGCCGATCTGATAGAGGCCGAGGCTGACCAGACTGCCGCCCTGATGACGCTTGAAATGGGCAAGACGATCGCATCGGCCAAGGCCGAAGTCCTCAAGTCCGCCAAGGGTTTTCGCTACTACGCCGACAACGCTGCGGCGCTGCTCGCCGACGAGCCCGCGGACGCCGGCAAGGTGGGCGCCTCTCAGGCCTACACCCACTACCAGCCGCTGGGTGTGGTGCTGGCCGTGATGCCGTGGAACTTTCCGTTGTGGCAAGCCGTCCGGTTCGCCGCGCCCGCTCTGATGGCCGGCAACGTCGGGCTGCTCAAGCACGCCTCGAACGTGCCGCAGTCCGCACTCTACCTCGCCGACGTCATTGCCCGCGGCGGCTTCCCGGACGGCTGCTTCCAGACGTTGCTGGTCTCCGCCAGCGCGGTGGAAGGCATCCTGCGTGACCCCCGCGTGGCCGCGGCCACGCTCACCGGTAGCGAGCCCGCGGGTCAATCGGTCGGCGCCATCGCCGGCGACGAGATCAAGCCCACCGTGCTCGAGCTCGGCGGCAGCGACCCGTTCATCGTGATGCCGTCGGCAGACCTGGACAAGGCGGTCAGCACGGCGGTGACCGGACGGGTGCAGAACAACGGCCAATCCTGCATCGCCGCCAAGCGATTCATCGCCCACGCCGACATCTATGACGCGTTCGTCGACAAGTTCGTCGAGCAGATGTCGGCGCTGACAGTGGGTGACCCGACCGATCCGCAAACCCAGGTCGGTCCGCTGGCCACCGAACAAAGCCGCGACGAAATCGCCCAGCAGGTCGATGACGCCGCCGCGGCCGGGGCCGTGATCCGCTGCGGCGGCAAGCCCCTGGCCGGCCCCGGCTGGTACTACCCGCCGACGGTGATCACCGACATCACCAAGGACATGAACCTCTACACCGAAGAGGTCTTCGGCCCCGTCGCCTCGGTGTACCGGGCCGCCGACATCGATGAAGCGATCGAGATCGCCAACGCCACCACCTTTGGGCTGGGATCCAATGCCTGGACCCAGGACGAGGCGGAGCAGCGCCGTTTCATCAACGACATCGAAGCCGGTCAGGTCTTCATCAACGGCATGACGGTCTCCTACCCCGAACTCCCATTCGGCGGCATCAAGCGGTCCGGCTACGGCCGCGAGCTCGCCGGGCACGGGATCCGCGAGTTGTGCAACATCAAGACCGTCTGGGTCGGCTAGACGCGCGCCGGCTTCGGCTCGAGGTCGACGTTTTGCAGGAAGGTTCGAGCAACGTCCTGCGAAACGTCGCCCTGGCCGCGACGGCCTCACTCCGCCAGCGGCGCGCGCGCCCACACGCGCGTCAGGTGACCTTTCGAACCTCGACGGTCAGGCTCGGGGAGTAGGCCGCCGCCAGCACCGCCACCAGCCGGCGCACGGCCAGCGCAGGCTGCTCCGGGGTGGGCTCATCGAGCCCGAGGATGGGGTCCAGACCACGCATGTAGGGCGCCAGCGCCAGGTGCGGAAAAATCATCAGCAGCAGCGACAACAACGCATCTGTATCCGAATCCGCACGCAGATCCCCGCGGGCCAGCGCATCTCGCACCAGCGGCCGCAGCACCTCCAGGTAATGGCGATGTATGACGCTGCGCACGCTGATGCGGGCATCGGTGTCGACCTCTAGGGTCGCGGCGGCATGCAGCGCGCGTTCGCGCGGGTGCTCGGCGAAGTAGGCCACCCAGCCGTCGAGTAGGTCGGTGAGGAATTCGAAGAATGGCCGGCTGGAGTCGAGTTCCCGGATCAGACCTTCGATGTGGGTGCGCACCCGCTGACTGGCGGTGTCGGCGATGTACGCATACAGGTCGCGCTTGTCCGCGAAGTACTGGAACAGGCTGCCCTTGGCGACCCGAGCACGGCGGGCAATGACGTTCAGGCTGCCCTGGGAGAAGCCGTGTGCCCCGAATTCGGCCTCTGCGGCTTCCACGATGACCGCCCGACGAGCCGGATCCACCCGCGCCCAAGTCACCGTCGGCATCAAGCCTCCTCGCGCCAATGACCGTTGGTCATTTCACTGTGCGGGGCTCACGGTTAACGATTACCGCCCCGCACCGAGGTTGCCACGGTTTTACCGAATCAGGGGCGCATTTCGTAGGCGCCGTTGAGCGGCAGGACGTGTTCCTTCCAGACCTGGTCGTAACGCGCCGCGTCATGCGCCGGGCGGCGGATCATCCGCATCGCGAACTGGGCCTGTTGGTCGGTCGTGGCCGCCTTGTCATTCAGTTCGACGGCGTAGCTGTTGAAGTCCCGCACCAGCAGGCCGAAGATCTCGTCGAGCAGCGCGTCGTCCACGCCCGACAGCGGCGCCTCCTCCAAGATCAGCTGCGCATAGGGCACCAGCGCGAAGATCTGGCCGACACCGAACGCGAAGTCGATGTCCTTCTGCTGGGACGCATCCGGGGTGGCGCCGGCCAGCATCTCGGTCAGCACGTCGATCTGCTCCCGCAGCAGCGCGACATTGGGCAGGTGACCGTAGCTGTCGAACGGGGCGCGCCAGTCGTGGAAGCGCACCTTGCCCAGCCCGCCGGTGGGGCCCTGGTTGAACAGGAAGGTGTCGTCGGCCGCGTCGTCGCGACGGGGAATCAGCGGCAGCGCGGCGTCGGGGGCGAACAGGAAGTTGGGCATGAACTTGGCCAACAACCCGATATTGATGTGGACGGTTCCCTCCAGCCTGGGCAGCAGGCCGATCTCGCGGGCCACGGTCTCGAAGAAGGTGTCCTTCTCCACTCCCTTGGCGGCGATGACGTCCCACAACGCGGCAATCACGCGCTCGCCCTCGCTGGTGACCTTGGCCTTGGTCAGCGGGCTGTAGAGCAGGTAGCGACGATCCTCGGCCGAGGCGCTGCGCATGTAGTCGCTGGCCCGGCTGGCCACCAGCCGCATGGCGACCAGGCGCGCATAGGCGTCGGTCAACAACCGACGCACGTGGCTGAAGTCGGTGACGACGGTGCCGTACAGGTGGCGGTTGGCCGCGTGCGTGATGGCTTCGTAGAAGGCGTGGGTGCACATGCCGACCGCGCCCCAGCCCAGGTTGTACTTGCAGACGTTGACCGTGTTAAGCGCGGCATGGAAGGCCCCCATCCCGCGGTGCAGCAGGTCGGCCTCGGTGACCGGGTAGTCGTGCAGCGCGTAATTCGCCACGTAGTTCTGCGAATTCACCACGTTCTTCTTCAGCTCATACCGATCGTGCTGCGAGTCGGCGGCGAAGAAGACGTACTCCGGTTCCTTTGACGAGTCCTCGATCTTGCCGAAGGTCGAGACCATCCGCGCAACGTTGGCGTTGCCGATGTAGTACTTCTCGCCGCTGGCGGTCCAGCCGTGCTCGGACGGCGTCAGGATCATGTCGGTCTGGTAGACGTCGGCGCCGTGGGCCTGCTCGGACAGTCCGAAGGCGAAGACCTCGCCCTGCTCCAACTGCGCGGCCGCCTTGCGCTTGGCGTCCTCGTTGTCACTCATCCAAATCGGGCCCAGGCCCAACGCCGTCACCTGGAACGGGTACCAGTAGCTCAGCCCGTAGAAACCGATAATCTCGGCGAACTCACTGATGCGGTAGGTGTCCCAGCGGCAATCGTCAGCGCCATATTCGGACGGCGTCAACAACGAGGCGAAGATGCGGTGCTCGGCGATGTGGTTGAGAAAGTCCGAGTACCAGGCCCGGTCGTGGTCGTCGCGCTTGAGGCGCGCCTTTCCGCGGGACTCGAAAAAGTCCACTGTCGCGGCCATGATCTCCGCCGAGCGCGCGTCCGGGTATTTGCGTTGCAGGCGGTTGGGGTTGAGCAGCATGAGGGGAGCTCCCATGACTTGACTTCGAAAAGGACGAGCTTAGACGGTACGCCACGCGCCTCACCGCGACCGCGCCGGTAGGCACAAACCGTCGATAACGCCAGGTCGAACGGCTAAAGCCAATCAGCAATTCGGCTGAAATTCGCTGCGTTCTTTCCGTTTCCGGCCGCCACGAATGTGTATTCCGGCGGCCGCCACATCCGCTACACCGTAATAGCGGTGAGCCATTCCCGGCCCCTGGTGCGGCCGCGCGGCGCGAAGGATTTGGCCGGTTCGAGCACGGAAATGAGCCGGGCAAACACCCCTGTTGGCCAGGCCATTATCGACCTAGCATCGCTGATGTGTCAGCGCTAAATACCGCTCGCGGACCCATCGATACCGCTGATCTAGGCGTCACGCTCATGCACGAGCACGTGTTCATCATGACCACCGAAGTCGCCCAGAACTACCCCGAGGCTTGGGGTGACGAAGAGAAGCGGGTGGCTGATGCGATCACCCGGCTCAACGAATTGAAGTCGCGCGGTGTGGACACCATCGTCGACCTGACCGTGATCGGCCTGGGCCGCTATATCCCGCGCATCGCCCGGATCGCCGCCGCCACCGACCTCAACATCGTCGTGGCGACGGGCCTCTACACCTACAACGACGTCCCGTATCGTTTCCACTATCAAGGCCCCGGTGGGATGCTCGACGGCCCGGAGATCATGACCGACATGTTCGTCCGGGACATCGAACAGGGCATCGCCGACACCGGCGTCAAGGCGGGCATCCTCAAGTGCGCCACCGACGAGCCCGGCATCACCCCCGGTGTCGAGCGGGTATTACGTGCGGTGGCCCAGACGCACAAGCGCACCGGGGTGCCGATCTCCACCCACACCCACGCCGGGCTGCGACGCGGACTCGAGCAACAGCGCATCTTCGAAGAAGAAGGTGTCGACCTGAGCCGGGTGATCATCGGGCACTCCGGTGACAGCACCGACGTCGGCTACCTCGAGGAGCTCATCGCCGCTGGCTCCTACCTGGGGATGGACCGCTTCGGCATCGACCTGATCCTGCCGTTCGAGGACCGAGTCAACATCGTGGCGACGATGTGCGAGCGTGGCCACGCCGACAAGATGGTGCTCTCCCACGACGCCAACTGCTATTTCGACGCGCTGCCCGAGGAGCTGACAGCGGTGGCCACGCCGAACTGGCACTACCTACATATCCACAACGACGTGATCCCGGCGCTCAAAGAACGAGGGGTGACCCACGAACAGGTGCACACCATGCTGGTGGACAATCCGCGCCGGATCTTTGAACGACAGGGCGGCTACCAGTAGCGACGCGTCCCCGCCGCAGGCGCGTTCGCGGATAGGCCAGCAAATTCACCGAAGTCCGGCGAAGCGCCGGATCGGCAAGCCGGAATGCGATATGCTCGCCGCGCGGCCGAATACTCAATCCAGCTGACCAGGCACGATGGTCGGTAAGCGGGAGAAGAGAGGGGTAGCAGCGTGCCCTTTGTGGTCACGATTCCCGAGCAACTATCAATAGCAGCAACAAGTCTGGCGAACATCGGTTCGACCATCAGCACGGCCAATACGGCCGCGGCCGCCCCCACCACCACGCTGCTAGCCGCCGGGGCTGACGAAGTATCGACGGCCATCGCCGCACTGTTCGGCTCACACGGCCAGGCATTTCAGGCACTGAGCGCCCAGGCCGAAAACCTGCACGGACAATTCGTCACGACCCTCAACTCCAGCGCGTTCTCGTATGCGAGTGCCGAGGCCGCCAACGCGAGCCAGAACCTGGTCAACGCGCTCAACATGCCCGCCGAGGGGCTGCTGGGCCGGCCCCTGATCGGCGATGGCACCGACGGCGCGCCCGGGACCGGACAAGACGGTGGCGACGGCGGCATCCTGTGGGGCAACGGCGGCAACGGCGGCTCCGGCGCGCCCGGCCAGCGCGGCGGCGACGGCGGGGATGCCGGGCTGTTGGGCAAGGGCGGTTACGGCGGCAACGGAGGAGCCGGCCAAACCGGCGGAACCGGCGGGTCCGTTGGGCTATTCGGCAACGGCGGAGGCGGTGGCGGCGGCGGAGGTACCGGCGGGGCGGGAGGAGCCGGCGGCACCTTCTGGGGCCCGGGCGGCGCCGGCGGCAGCGGCGGCCACGGCGGAGCAGGTATCGCCGGCAACGGCGGGGCAGGTGGGCCGGGCGGCGCGGTGTTCGGTACGGGCGGCGACGGCGGGCAAGGGGGCCTTGGCGGCTCTGGCGGCAACGGCGGAGCAGGCGGCGACGGCGGCTTGCTGTTCGGCACGGGCGGGCAGGGCGGCGAAGGCGCATCCAACAACAACACGGGGGGCGCGGGTGGAGCGGGCGGCAATGGCGGCCTGCTGTTGGGTGACGGCGGGCAAGGCGGGGCGGGCGGAAAGGCGAGCGTCGGCGGCGGCGGGGCCGGCGGCGCCGGCGGCAGCGCCGGCCTGCTGATCGGAAACGGCGGAGCCGGCGGCGACGGCGGGATAGGAACCACCGGCGGCGGGCACGCCGGAGCCGGTGGCGGCGCGGCCCTGCTCATCGGCAACGGCGGCGATGGCGGACAGGGCGGCAACGGTATCAATGGCACCGGCGCGAACGGCGGGGCCGGCGGCGATGCTGGCCTGCTGCTAGGCACCGGTGGCAACGGCGGGGGCGGCGGGACCGGCACGGGTGCTGTGGGTGGAAACGGCGCGGCTGGAGGCAAAGCCGGGCTGATCGGCGGCGGCGGAAGCGGCGGGGCCGGCCGGAACGGCAGCAACGGCGGTAACGGCGGCAACGCCCAGCTGATCGGCAACGGCGGCCACGGCGGACATGCGGGAATCGGGGCAATTCGGGGCACCGCTGGTACCGGCGGCTACGGCGGGCTGCTGCTTGGCCAGAACGGGTCGAACGGGTCCGCTTAGCAGGGTGGGCTGCGTGTGCTGCTGAAGCCGCGGGGTAGGACTTCATTCGCCAGAGGTTCGAGCTCCTAGCAGACGACTGAGCGCATCCTCGTTAATGATGGGGATGCCGTACTTGCGCGCCTTCCTTGCCTTTCCAGTGGCCGAGTCGGGATCGGCAGCGACCAACAGGCGCGTCCTGCGGGTAAGCGACCCGACCTCGATGCCGCGCTGAGCTAGTTCTGCCTCCCACTCAGACCGGCGGCGCCGCATCGACCCCGTGAGGCATAGAACGTCGCCCGCCGCCAACGCGAACTCGGCGCAGGCCGAACGTGCAGAAGCCATTGCCAGAGCGGCATCCACGCGGTCGGCGGACAGCCCGAGGAGTTCAGCGACCTGAAGCAGGTCAGCGCGCTCGTCGTCGGTGACAACCCCATCGGCAACCGCAACCCTCGCCATCGACCGCAGGTAGTCGTGGTGGATCTCGTCGAGCAGCCGACGCGAGAGGCCCAAGCTGTCGGCCATCTCAACCAGCGCATCCTCCTCGTGGCAGGACAGGTAACAGTCGAGGAGGGCGGATTCGAGGATTTCGAGGTAGGACTCGACGCGAGGGTCGTCCTCGTGGGGCATGCGCGCGACGATGCGATCAAGCCACCCTGCCGGGGGACGTGGAGGCGCTGCCCCCCACGCCGCGCGCGTCACCAACCGCACTTCCGGGCCGGCCACCTGCGGCCACTCAAAGTCCTCGGCGCCGTCTATCTCCTTAGCCCACGGCGGCGGGCTCCCGCAATGGTCGATGAGGTACTTCAGCAGACTCGCCGTAGCCCGGGCATCTGCGAGCGCGCGATGGGCGTCAGTGAGGACGACGCCAGCGGCATCGCAACAATCCGGCAGCTTCCGCGACGCAGCCGGAAGCAGGCGACCGGCCCACCTCATCGTGCACAATCCGGTCAGCCACGGGTTATCCAACGGCACTCCGGCCCGACGCAACTCTGCCAGCAAAAATCGCTGATCAAAGTTGACGTTGTGGGCCACGAAAACCCGCCCACGGAGGTCCCGTAACAACCTCGGGATGATCGCCTCGAAGGCGGGCGCGCCGAGTACGTCACGCGCCCGGATTCCATGCCTCTCGGTAGCACCAACATCGCGATGAGGATTGATCAGAGTTGACCACTCGTCCTCGATGTCCCCCTCCGCCGACAGCAGCACGAGGCCAACCTCGACCACACGGTCGTACTCGGCGGCGAATCCGGTGGTCTCGAAGTCCAGGACGGCAAAACCGGCCACGTCTACTACTCCTCGATTCGGCGGCTCCCATCCTGCCGAAGAGTAAACGGACCCCCAACAGGAAGCCTGGCGTTCAATCAAATTAGAACGCGCGACGGGAACTACTTTGAAGTCATGGAGTTCACCACGAGACGGCTGTGGGGCCAATGTTTGACCCGTTCTGTAGAGAATTACCCACCAAGGAGCGGCCCGCTCCCCCAGGGCTCCGAGCAGCAACGGCGACTGCGCAAAGAGGGGCTGTTGCCCGAACTCGTCCCAAAGGGGCATTTGTTCGGGCGATCGTGGAATCACGAGGACTCAAAGATGACAAATAGGGATCACCGCGTCAGCGGGGCGCGCGGGATCATGTATGCACTCCAAATGCCCCCGTATGGACCGGGCGCTTTTGGGAAACAATTTGGGGACCACAAGATTCGATTCTCACTCAGGTCGGTGATCGTTCGGGCCACGTCGGTCACGAAGCAGCCAAGCCGGTCGATGGCAGCAACGACCACGGTGTCTCCAAGGCGCGAATAGTCGGGCATCGCCGACAACCCGGTCGGGCCCCCTTGGCCGATCCCAACAGTTTGTCGGCAATGACGCGTTCCAAGGCATGCCTGGTCGCAGCAAGCGCCACGAGCAGGGCGTCGAGGTCCTGACCGGCGGTGCTGACGCAGGCGTAGCCCACGGTATGGCGCCAACGAAGAGACCGCAGCGGCCGAGATGGCCGCCGTGCGACCCAGGTTGGTCTAGATGGTGCTGACCCTTTCCCAAGTCCAGGCATGGAGCACCGAGCACCTGATCGAGGCGGCCACCTACTGGAGCAAGACCGCCGATCAGTGGGAAGACGTGTTTCTCCAAATGCGCAACCAATCCCACACCCTCGTGTGGGAAGGCGCTGGCGGTGATGCGCTACGGCAGCGAACCGGTGCTGACCTGGCGATCGTGAGCACCAAGGCCGACGAACTACGCCAAGCCAGCAAAATCGCCCGCGATGGCGCCGGAACCATCGGCATTGCCCAACGCAGGGTGCTCCATGCCGTTGAAGACGCCCACAACGCCGGTTTCACTGTCGGAGAAGACTTCTCAGTCACCGATATCCGAACCAGCCGCAGCTCCGCCGAGCAAGCAGCCCGCCAAGCACAAGCACAAGCACAAGCACTCGCTACCGACATCCGCCAACGCGCAGTCGAGCCGCTGCCGCCTCCTGCCCCGGGACGGCTGCCGCCCCTGACCCCAGGCGAAATGGCGACCCCCAGACTGCCAGCACCCCCACCGCAGCCTCCGATACGGGGCGGCGCCGATCTCGCGCCGGCCGAACCCCCACCTGTTGTGCGCACACCTATGGGGCCACCAGCCCGTCTAGGCGGCCCCATTGCGGGCGGCCCGGTACCGCCAGAATCCATCCCACACCCCGTTCAACCGCCGCACAGCCACCACGGGCCACCTGTGCTGGGCAAAGACGAGCTACCGGACTTAGGTGAATTCAACCCAGGATGACAAGAGGAACTTAATTACTTTCTAAGACAACGGATTAGAGCGTCTCAAAGTGCTGCGTGACCAGACGATTACACCCCAGGAGGGGACTGTCGCCTCCGCTGCTCGCGACGTATTCCTTCCCCCCACCGTTCGATATTCTCAATTTCCTCGGCCGTGCGGATGCGGCCGCCGTTCGGAAACAATAATTTGGCGCGCTCGTAGCCGCCGATTTTGCGTTGCAGGCCACGCAGCAAGCCCATTGGCTCGGCGTCAGAGAACCTTGTACCGATCTCGAAATCCAGACCCGCACCGATCAAGCTGCTGGCGAACGTGACTTCAGACAATAACAGCACCCGCGCTCAATCCAGATCTGTCAAGGGCTCACGATCGGTGACAGCACGCTCAAGACGCACGATGAGTTCGCCGAACTGCTCCCAGGTTGATAACCCCAGCACCTGGAACGGAAACGGCTTCCCGGCCGCCGACCTCCGCCACTCGTCCAATGTCTGCCGAATGAAATCGCGCTCATCCCCGGTCAGCTCGACCGCCACCAACTCAGAGGAATTTGTCATTGAGTCGATCGTACGGCCAGCACCTGACGTACGAGGGTGTCGACTGCCACGATGATGGGGCTACCTTGACCAGGTTTTAGCCAGTCCAGCAATCTTGCGACTCCCGACGACGACACGCCCGTAGTCCCTGACCCGTGTCTCGCGCCAACTCGACGCCCGTGAAGCCCTCCGGGTCCGGGCACCCTCTGAGACAAGATGTGAGGCGTCTCGGTTCTCTAGAAGTGAGACACGTCGGGCGTTCGCCCAAGCCCCTGGGATGGTAGCTGGCCGCCGTTGTTGTGTTTGCCTACACTTCGGTTCGTGGGGTATTCGTTGCGTGTGGATACCGCGGGCGTGCAGGCGATGGCCTGGCGGTGGGGTATCGCAGCTGGGGAGCTGACCAGCATGGATGCGCCGGCGGGGCTGGGGTTGTACTGCCAGCTCAGCGCGGCCGCAGTCGATGCCGCCCATGGTGAGGTGGCGGCGTTTACTACCGGGCTAGCCATTCAGGTGAACGCACGCACCGCGGGCGTGACTCAAGCCGATAGTGGCTATCTGGCCAATGAAGCTGCCTCGGCCGATGTGCTGGCAGCGGTGGCTCCATCGGTGACCCGCGTGTAGTAATGGCAGCGTCGGGAATTCCGGACCTGTCAGCGTTGTTGGCTTGGCCCACCGATCATCTCACTGAGGCGGCTGCTCATTGGGACAACGTAGGCGAGCACACCTATGCGGTGGCCCACCAGCTGTGGCGCGATGCAACGTCGATTGATTGGAGCGGCCATGCCGCCGGCGCGTTGCGCGCCGCAACGCACGCCGACCTGCAAACTACCAGCGCGGCAGTCGACCAGTTGCAGGAAGCGGCCCGTGTCGCGCGTAATGGGGCCTCGGATCTTTACGCCGCCCGTTCGCGGGTGCGGTACGCAGTCACCGACGCCCAGGCAGCGGGATTTCAAGTAGAAGAAGACCTTTCGGTCACCGATCGCATGACGGGCGGATCAGCGGCCCAGCGCGCGGCCCGGCAAGCCCAAGCCCAGGCCTTCGCCGGCGACCTCCGTCAGCGTGCCGCCCAACTGGTGGGCCTGGACGCTCAAGTCGCCACAAAAGTTACGGCCGCGGTGGCCGGGATCGGCAGCAGTTTCCCGCAAATTCCTGCACCCGCCGCCCCGCCAATGGGCAACCCGGTCCGCGCCGTCGACAACCGCACGTTCAAACAAAACCCGCCACCAGCGCCGGTCGACCCCAAGGACATGACCGCAGAGGAGGCTCGCGCAGCATGGGCGGACATCAACAGTGAAATAGGCAAGTACAACGCCCGGTGCGGGCGCACCTTCGTCTTGCCGACCGAACAGGGCGCTTACGACGCCTGTATCGCCGACAAAGGACCCCTACTCGATCGCCAAGCTGCCATCCGAGCCCGCCTCGGGCAACTAAGTATACCCGTCGAAGGCGAAGACCCAACCCACCCAGGAACCGCGGAACCACCATTTCCACCACCCACCCGAATCAACGGGCTGACAGAACATGGAGCACAACGTGTCGAAGGGCGAGACGGCCACGGGGTCAACGACAATGCAATGCAAGACGCCGTCGCGCATCCGATAGAGCCACCACAGTTCATGCCTGATCAATATGGTGGCACCTGGCGATATATCGGCAAGGACGCGACGGTTAGTCTGAACGAAAACGGGCAAGTGACAACGGCCTGGGCAAATAGCCGCAATGGATGGAGGAATCCGTGAACAACATTCTCGATGTCGTTCCATCCGAGCACCGCGTTCTTATCATGGATGAGCTGACACGCCGTAACCCCGATCTCCTTGCGGAGCTTCGCACCGTGCAGAAGCCAACCAACGACCAGAGCGACACCGTTGTGGATGCGCTGTCGCATGCGTTGAGCGCGAACTACGGGCCAGGGCATGTACCAAACGACTATGGACTAGCGGTTGAACGCGCAATTGACGCCTACCTCGAAGCGTGGCCCATATACAGGTAGACACCGTGTCCCCCAGGGCTCCGGCGTTGTTGATTAGCAGGCTTGTGAGCTGGGTTGATGATCTTTGGTGCCGCGCTATTGGGGCCGGAGTGTAGGCACGGGCTATCTGGAGAACGATCGAGTTGGTTACTGTTCGTCGTTGGTCTGGAGTTGCCCGTGCCTACCGTTTCAGTATTGCGTGTGTCGTCGGTTCCAGAGGTGTTCGACCGCTGGAGTCCTGGTGAGCGCAGCGAGTTCATCGGATCGGAGTTTCTCGATGTGTTGGCCTCGGTGCCAGACCCGAGGGGCCCACGCGGTCGGAGGTATTCGCTGGTGGCTTTGTTGGCGATCGCGGTTCTGGCCACTGCCGCGGGGATGCGCGGCTATGCTGGTTTTGCCACATGGGCGGCCACCGCTCCCGATGATGTGTTGGCCCAATTAGGGGTCCGGTTCCGGCGGCCCAGTGAGAAGACCTTCCGCGCTGTTTTGTCTCGGCTAGACCCCGCCGACCTCAACGCCAGGATGGGCAGTTACTTCACTGCACACGTGGCCAGCAGCGACCCCAGTGGATTGGTGCCGATCGCGTTGGACGGCAAGATGCTGCGTGGTGCTTTACGCGCCAAAGCGACAGCCACGCATCTCGTGTCGGTGTTCGCCCACCGTGCCCGATTGGTGCTCGGTCAACTCGCTGTCGCCGAGAAAAGCAATGAAATTCCCTGCGTACGTGCCCTGCTCACGCTGCTGCCGGGTAGCTTGCGGTGGCTGGTCACCGTGGATGCGATGCATACCCAGGTCGTCACCGCGAAGTTGATCTGCGCCACCTTGAAGTCGCACTACCTGATGATCGTCAAGTCCAACCAAGCCAAAATATTTGCGCGTATCACCGCGCTGCCCTGGGCCGAGGTGCCCGCAGCCGCTACCGACGACTCCCGCGGCCACGGCCGTGTCGAGACCCGCACCCTGCAAATCATCGCCGCTGCACGAGGAATCGGCTTCCCCTACGCAAAACAAATCATCCGGATCACTCGTGAACGCTTGATCACCGCCACCGACCAGCGCAGCGTGGAGGTGGTCTATGCCATTTGCAGCCTGCCGTTCGAGCACGCCCGCCCTACCGCGATCATGGCCTGGATGCGTCAACACTGGGGAATCGAGAACAGCCTGCACTGGATACGCGACGTCACCTTCGACGAAGACCGTCAAAGGGCACATACCGGAAACGGCGCACAGGTCCTAGCAACGCTACGCAACACCGCGATCAATCTGCACCGCCTCAACGGCGCCGACAACATCGCCGAAGCCTGCCGGATCACCGCTTTGACCGCCAACCGCCGCCTAGACCTCCTCAATCCACAATTCCCCAGCTCACAAGCCTGCTAATCAACAACGCCGGAGCCCTGCCGTGTCCCCGAGGACAGGACAGCGTTCCCATCATCGTGGCACCTTCGGCCGGGGACAAGAACCCAGTCGTCACGTTTCTTTATAAACGAGACTGTGCAAGGCGGGTGAGCTTGCAACAGTGGGCGGCTCGGCGGTCCAGCGATACGTCGGCAGGATCGAGACGAGATTCGAGCTCAAATCTCTAGAAAAGAGACATTCATAGCTGATCTAAGTAGCGTCACCTCGAGCAAGACTCCCGCGCGATCGCAGAGCACGGAACCGCGCGTGATTGAGCCATTGTGGCGCGATGGCCATCTGGCTTGCGATGTGAGTTGTTATCCATGAGCTCGCCGTTAAACCCCCAAGAATGCAACCGGGTCAGCTGCGGGTCGAGGTCCCTCAGCTAGAAGCCACGGCTGGCGAATGGAGTCAACGAAGCGCCACTCTGGCCGCCTTAACACCCCCTTCACCAGGACAGCCGTTTCAGCCCACCACAGCCGCGGTGAGCAGTGCCCACACAGCTGTTGGCCTCGCCGCAGCAGCGCTTACAACCCGCACCCAAGAGACAATCGTTGCCGTCGAGAGCGGTGCGACACGGTATGCCACCAACGAAACGACCTCACCAGCCGAGATGGCTGCCGTGCAACCCAGGTTGGTCTAGGTGGTGCCGACCCTGTCCCAGGTTCGGGCATGGAGCACCGGGCATCTGATCGAAGCGACTAGCTACTGGACTCAGACCGCCGATCAGTGGGAAGACGTGTTCTTGCAGATGCGCCACGAAGTAGCGTCGCACGGCCCGGGCCAGGTGGTCCGATTACGAGGCTGCACGATGGCTCGGCCTACGATGGGTGCCCCTGAGCCCGCCGTCACACTTTCCGGGGATGGAGCCGGGTCTGCTGCGGGTCGCTGTCCGACAGCTGCAAACCACCGCCATTCAATGGAGTCAACAAGCCGTTGAACTTGCCGCTGCCTCCCTCACCAGGGGAGCCGCTTCAACCCGCCGCGGCGGCGGGCAGGGCCGGGAGCCAGGGCTCCGGCGTTGTTGATTAGCAGGCTTGTGAGCTGGGGAATTGTGGATTGAGGAGGTCTAGGCGGCGGTTGGCGGTCAAAGCGGTGATCCGGCAGGCTTCGGCGATGTTGTCGGCGCCGTTGAGGCGGTGCAGATTGATCGCGGTGTTGCGTAGCGTTGCTAGGACCTGTGCGCCGTTTCCGGTATGTGCCCTTTGACGGTCTTCGTCGAAGGTGACGTCGCGTATCCAGTGCAGGCTGTTCTCGATTCCCCAGTGTTGACGCATCCAGGTCATGATCGCGGTAGGGCGGGCGTGCTCGAACGGCAGGCTGCAAATGGCATAGACCACCTCCACGCTGCGCTGGTCGGTGGCGGTGATCAAGCGTTCACGAGTGATCCGAATGATTTGTTTTGCGTAGGGGAAGCCGATTCCTCGTGCAGCGGCGATGATTTGCGGGGTGCGGGTCTCGACACGGCCGTGGCCGCGGGAGTCGTCGGTAGCGGCTGCGGGCACCTCGGCCCAGGGCAGCGCGGTGATACGCGCAAATATTTTGGCTTGGTTGGACTTGACGATCATCAGGTAGTGCGACTTCAAGGTGGCGCAGATCAACTTCGCGGTGACGACCTGGGTATGCATCGCATCCACGGTGACCAGCCACCGCAAGCTACCCGGCAGCAGCGTGAGCAGGGCACGTACGCAGGGAATTTCATTGCTTTTCTCGGCGACAGCGAGTTGACCGAGCACCAATCGGGCACGGTGGGCGAACACCGACACGAGATGCGTGGCTGTCGCTTTGGCGCGTAAAGCACCACGCAGCATCTTGCCGTCCAACGCGATCGGCACCAATCCACTGGGGTCGCGGCTGGCCACGTGTGCAGTGAAGTAACTGCCCATCCTGGCGTTGAGGTCGGCGGGGTCTAGCCGAGACAAAACAGCGCGGAAGGTCTTCTCACTGGGCCGCCGGAACCGGACCCCTAATTGGGCCAACACATCATCGGGAGCGGTGGCCGCCCATGTGGCAAAACCAGCATAGCCGCGCATCCCCGCGGCAGTGGCCAGAACCGCGATCGCCAACAAAGCCACCAGCGAATACCTCCGACCGCGTGGGTCCCTCGGGTCTGGCACCGAGGCCAACACATCGAGAAACTCCGATCCGATGAACTCGCTGCGCTCACCAGGACTCCAGCGGTCGAACACCTCTGGAACCGACGACACACGCAATACTGAAACGGTAGGCACGGGCAACTCCAGACCAACGACGAACAGTAACCAACTCGATCGTTCTCCAGATAGCCCGTGCCTACACTCCGGCCCCAATAGCGCGGCACCAAAGATCATCAACCCAGCTCACAAGCCTGCTAATCAACAACGCCGGAGCCCTGGGCCGGGAGCGGTTGGCGCGTTCCACTGGGGGTATCGGCGTTCGGGCCCCAGGTCCGGCCGGCGGTGACGACATGCCCGACTACCAGCGCGTCAACGTTGGATGAACTGCCCATCGCGCCCACCAGACCGCGATACGCTGTATTCCTGACTGATTCCTCGACCCACTGACCAGGCGGCGGCCGGTGAGCTGACGAGAGGACTGGCTCATGTCGTTCGTTTCCGTCATCCCTGAACAGCTGACTGCGGCAGCCACGAACCTGGCCGGTGTCGGATCGACGATCAGCACGGCCAATGCCACCGCGGCCGGCCCCACTGCCGCGGCGTTGGCCGCCGGCGCCGATGATGTTTCGGCGGCCGTCTCATCATTTTTCGGCGCCTACGCGCGGGACTACCAGGCGTTCAGCGTGCAGGTGGAGGCCCTTCACGACCAGTTCGTGCGCGCCGTCACCTCCGGTGCGGCGTCGTATGCGGGCGCCGAGGCCACCAGCGTCCAACAGATCCTGCTCGACGCGATCAATGCGCCCACCCAAGCGCTGCTGGGACGCCCGCTGATCGGCAACGGCGCCAATGCGGCCCCGGGATCCGGGGCAAACGGGGGCGACGGCGGCATCTTGTACGGCAACGGCGGCGCGGGTGGCTCCGGAGCGGCCGGCGGCAACGGCGGGGCCGGCGGGGCCGGCGGCACGTTGTCCGGCATCGGCGGGCACGGTGGAGCCGGCGGGCTCGGCCAAGTCAGCGGGGGCGCGGGCGGGGACGGCGGAAACGGCGGCGTGTTCTTCGGTGGGGGCAGCGACGGCGGTATCGGCGGGCACGGCATAACCGGCACCGGCGGCACCGGCGGGAGCGGCGGGAGCGGCGGGAGCGGCGGGACCGGCGGCTTCCTGCCCGGCGGCGCCGGAGTCGCCGGGCTGATCGGCGATGGCGGAGCGGGCGGACACGGCGGCAGCGGCGGCAGCGGCGGCGGGACCGGCGGCAGCGGCGGGAGCGCCGGCACGCTATTGGGCAATGGCGGGGCCGGCGGCGGCGGTGGATCGGGCAGCACCACCGCGGGCGGTGGCGGCAGCGGCGGCGACGCCGGCGCGCTGTTCGGCAATGGCGGGGCCGGCGGAGCGGGCGGATCCGGCGCCGCCACCGGCGGATCCGGGGGAACCGGCGGCTCCTCCGCGCTCCTGTTCGGCACCGGCGGGGTCGGCGGGGTCGGCGGCAGCGGCGGCGACAGCGGCGGGACCGGCGGGGCCGGCGGACAGGGGGGCGCGATGTTCGGCAACGGCGGGGCCGGCGGAGGCGGCGGAGACGGCATCAACGTCGGAGGCAAAGGCGGGGCCGGAGGAGCGGCCGCCACACTGTTCGGCAGCGGAGGCACCGGTGGGGACGGCGGAAACGCCGGCGCCGGCGTCACCTTCGGGGGCGCCGGCGGGGAGGGCGGGGCCGCCGCCTTGCTCGGCGGAAACGGGGGTTCCGGCGGGCATGGCGGAATCGGTAATGTCGGCGGCAAGGGCGGGGCCGGAGCTGCCGGCGCGATGCTGCTCGGCAACGGCGGCGATGGTGGAAATTCCCTTGCCAGTCTCGCCGGTGCGGGAGGAGCCGCCGGTAACGCGGGGCTGATCGGCAGCGGCGGCACCGGCGGGGCCGGGGGCCAGAGCTTCTCCGGCACCGGCGGTAAGGGCGGCGATGGCGGCAGCGCCCTGTTGATCGGCGACGGCGGCAACGGCGGCAACGGCGGGACCGGGGCTACCGCTGGTGTCGGCGGCACCGCGGGCACGGGTGGCTTCCTGTTCGGACTGGACGGGATGAACGGGTCGCCGTAGCTGTGCGGCGCTCAGGGCGCGATCGCGTCCGCTTCCCGGTCGATGTCCTGCCCGGCGCTGTGCTCGGTCCGTTTCGCCCAGCGGCGCAATGCTTCTCGACAGGGTGACTCCACCAGCGCATAGCTGACGGCGGCGATCGCGAAGCCAAAGATCAATGTCAGCACCAGCACCGTCGGCATCCGTCCGGTGAACGCAAAGGTGCCGATCACCGGGAACACCATGTCCAGGGCGGCCAAATGCCAGATGAACAGCCCGTAGGACCAGCGCCCCAGGGTCACCATGGTGGTGCTGCCCAGTAGCCGGTGGGGCGTGCCGGGCCGGTCCAGCACCAACGGCGCCACCAGCGCGAACGCCACCACGGCACCCATCGCGGTCTTCACCGCGAATTGCGTCGCCGAGCCCTGGACCAGGCCGGCCGGACCGGCCAGCGGTGATGCCGCCGCCAGATACGCCAGCATCGCCACCACACCGATCAGCACGCGGTGGCGCGCCAACCGGTGTACCAGCCCGATCGGGCTGTGCACCCACTCGGCCAGCAACATGCCGGCGGCGAACCAAGAGAAGAAGGCCGGCGGCCAGTTCAGCGGGTTCATCCCGGAACCGGCGGCCACCGGCAACCACGCCCAGGCCAGACTGAGCGCGGCCGCGGCGGCGATGACGGGCACCCGGGCCCCGACTGGCACACGGCGGGCCAGGAACGCGAGCAGCGGCAACGCCAGGTAGAAGCCGACCTCGACGGACAGGCTCCACATCTGGGTGAGGCCCCCGGTCAGCGTCAATGGCACGTAGATCTGGGTAAGGGTCAAGTTCGCCAGCCACACGGTCAAACTCGCGTGGTCCGAATCCGGCAGCAGGGACAAGATCACAACCACCGCGACCACGTAGGCGGGCATGATCCGGACCGCCCGCGACCGCAGATAGTGACCCGTGCGGGGACGCGGTGATCCGCCCCGAGCGGCCGCAGCGTGCCCCCGCCACAACAGAAACCCCGACAGCGCGAAGAACACCGCCACCGCCAGATCGAAGCGGCCGAACAGCCGGCCGGCGACTCCACTGGAGTGGCCGGTCTGGAAGGCGACATGGGTGACGACCACCCCCATTGCCGCGCAGGCACGCATGCCCTCCACGGGAGGCAGAAAGCTGCGTGTCCCCCCCACCTGCTGGCCGTCGGTCACCATCACAGTCTGCCCATCATCGACTGGCGGCCGAATCGGGTACACCGGCAAAGTTGGGGCAGGTTCGCACACCGGGACCATACGTTCTGCTGTTAGGGTCAAACGGGTTTGACTGCCTACTTATTCGGGTGGGAACAGGTCGCGGCCAACGAGTCTTTGGTCCAGAAGGAGGTCACAGCAACGTGAACCGAGCAGGCATGTTGCGGATCGCCGCATTGGGAACGATCGGACTCGGGTCCGCTCTCCTGATCGCCGCGCTGCTGCTGTCGACCTATACCAGCAGCAAGATCACCAAAATCCCGCTCGATATCGATGCCACCCTGATCAGCGAAGGCAAGGGATCGGCGCTCGACTCGGCCTCGCTGGCCACCGACCACATCGTCATCAACCAGAACGTGCCGTTGGTGTCCCAACAGCAGATCACGGTCGAGTCACCGGCCAATGCCGATGTGGTCACCCTGCAGGTCGGAACCTCGGTCCGGCGTACCGACAAGCAGAAGGACACCGGTCTGCTGCTGGCGATCGTGGACACGGTCACCCTCAACCGGCACACGGCGATGGCCATCTCCGACGACACCCACACCGGGGGAACGGTCCAGAAACCGCGTGGCTTCGGCGACGAAAGCCCGCCAACCGCTATCCCGCTGCGGCACGAGGGCTTGTCCTACCGCTTCCCGTTCCACACCGAGAAGAAGTCCTACCCCTACTTCGATCCGATCGCACAGAAGCCATTCGACGCCAACTATGACAGCGAAGAGGACGTCAACGGCCTGACCACCTACCGGTTCACCCAGAACATCGGCTACAACTCCGAAGGCAAGCTGGTCGCACCGGTCAAGTACCCGTCGCTGTACGCCGGCGACGAAGACGGCAAGGTCACCACGACCGCCGCGATGTGGGGTGTTCCGGGAGAGCCGGACGAAGAGATCACGATGACCCGCTACTACGCGGCGCAACGCACCTTCTGGGTGGACCCGGTCACGGGCACCATCGTCAAGCAGACCGTGCACGCCAACCACTACTTCGCCCGTGAGGCGATGAAGCCAGAGGTAACCCTAGCCGACTACAAGGTCACCTCCAACGAAGACACGGTCGAGACCCAGGTCAACACCGCCCGCGACGAACGTGACCGGCTGGCGCTGTGGTCGCGGGTGCTGCCGATCACGTTCACCGCAATCGGCTTGGTCGCGCTGGTCGGCGGCGGGCTGCTCACCTCGTTCAGCCTGCGGACCGAAAGCATCCTGATGGATCCGAGCCTGGACCGCGACGACACCGACTTCCTGCGGCGCGTCGGACTCGAGCAGCCGGTGCCGGGAGCCGAAGCCGAGACCGAGAAGCTGCCCGCGCAGCGTCCAGACTCGTCGGACGACGGTCCTGACTCGGACAAGACTCCGCCCGATTCGGCCGAATCGTCGTCGGAGTCGGGCTCGGCTGAGCCCTCTGGTCCCGAGGAACGGACCTAGCCCGCCGACGATGCGGGCCAAGATGGCCCGGGGAGAAGGCGCAGGTTGGGCCTCGCCGCGCTGCGCGTGCTGGTGGCGGCCGGGGTACGCGCTGGTGCTGGCGCTGCTGGTGGTCGGGCCGGTGCTGGGGCCCGGATATCTGCTGCTGCGCGACGCGGTATCCACCCCGCGGTCATATCTCTCCGACAGCGCCCTGGGGTTGATGGCTGCGCCGCGGGCGACGCCGCAGGATTTCGCGATAGCGCTGGCCTCCCAGGTGATAGACGGCGGGATCCTGGTCAAGGCACTGCTGGTCTTGGGGCTGTGGCTGGCGGGCTGGGGTGCGGCCGTGCTGGTAGCGCGGGCACTGCCCGCGGCCGGCGCCGGAGGCCAGTTCGTCGCGATCACCCTGGCGATCTGGAATCCCTACGTGGCCGAACGCCTCCTGCAAGGCCATTGGAGCCTGCTGCTCGGCTACGGCTGCCTGCCCTGGGTCGCGGCCACCATGCTGGGGTTGCGCGCACCGGAGGCAAGCCAGACCGGATTCTTCGGGCTGGCCTTCTGGATCGCGCTCGCCGGTCTCACCCCAACTGGGTTGCTGCTGGCCGCGACGGTAGCCCTGACCTGTGTGGCTGCTCCCGGTGGCGGCAAACCACGGTGGCTGTGCGCAACGGCCGCGTTAGCGGCCGCGCTGGTCGGTGCCCTGCCTTGGCTGACGGCGTCGGCCCTCGGTTCGTCGCTGACCACCCACACGGCCGCCAACGGACTCGGCGTTGCCGCGTTCGCGCCGCGCGCCGAACCGGGTCTGGGCACGCTCCTCAGCTTGGCCAGTCTTGGCGGAATCTGGAACGGCGATGCCGTGCCCGGTTCGCGAACCACTCTTTTCGCGGTGGCCTCCGCCGCGGTCCTGTTGGTCGTGGTGGCGGTCGGACTCCCCACCGTGGCGCGACGGCCGGCACTGGTGCCGCTGCTAGTGCTGGCCGCGGTGTCGGTGCTGGTGCCCGCCGCCCTGGCAACCGGCCCGGGCCTGCACATCTTGGCTGCCGCGGTCGATGCCGCACCCGGGTTGGGGGTGCTCCGCGACGGGCAGAAATGGGTGGCGCTGGCGATGCCGGGTTATGCCGTATCCGCCGCGGCCGCGGTGTCGACCCTGTCACGCTGCAAGACGGCCGCAACGCCCCTGAAATCGACACTGGCGGCGTCGGCGTGCTGCCTGGCGCTCGTGCTGGCCCTGCCCGATCTGGCATGGGGCGTGCTGGGCCGGGTTGCGCCGGTGCATTACCCGCCGGGGTGGACCGCCGTGGCGACCGCGATCAACCATCAGCCTGGGACCGTCGCGGTCTTGCCCATCGGCACCATGCGGCGATTCTCCTGGTCCCGTCGGGCGCCGGTGCTCGACCCGCTCCCCCGCTGGGTTCGACCGGACGTGTTGAGCAGCGGCGATCTGGTCATCTCCGGGGTGCTGGTGCCCGGCGATGGCGTGCGCGCCCGAACGATCCAAAAGTTGCTGCTCGCCGGGGCTGATCCGGAGGCCCTGGCCCAGGCCGGGGTGGGCTGGCTCGTCGTCGAAGTGCACGGCGGCGGCGAGGTGGGCGAAGCCGGACGCACACTGGACCGCCTGACGCCGACCTACCGCGACGATGAGCTGGCCCTGTACCGGATCGGTGGCCGGTCCGCGGGTGTCCCGGCCGGGGATCGTCGGGCAATGATGCTCGCGCATTGGGCGTGGTTGTCGATGTTGCTCGCGGGTGGCGCCGGGATGGCCGCCGGCCGGGTCCGGCCGACACTTAAGCGGTCGCAAGGAATCGCCGACGGATCTCGCAGCGGATTAAGTCTCGGGGCTACACAACGCCGCTGACGAACCGACCGGCCGGTACGGCTTCCAGGACGCTACGCATCCCGTCGACACTTTCCTGCCAGGAGAACTCGGCACTGCGCACCTGAGCCTTGGCGCCGAGCTGATCGCGCAGCACCGGATCGGCCAGCAGTCGTTCGAGCTGATCCACCAGTTCGGCGTGGCTGTCGACCAGGATGCCGGTCACTCCGTCGATGATCGAATCGGATAGACCACCCGAGGATCGATACCCGATGGTGGGCACCCCGTGTTGGGCCGCCTCGACCACCGCCAGCCCCCAGCCTTCCTTGCGCGACGGCAGCAGCTGCACCCATGAACTCTGCAGCACGTGGTGTTTGGTCACGTCGTCGACGTGACCGTGGAAAGTCACCGCGTCGGAAATGCCGAGCCGGTGCACATGATCGATCAGCCGTTGTCGCCACCAGCCGCCGCCGACGACGTCGATGTGCAGATTCGGGCTGCCCGGCGTGCGTCGCCGCAGCTGCGCGACAGCCTCCAGCGCGTCCTCAATCTGCTTGTGCGGCACCAGCCGGGACAACACCACCACCCGCGGCGTCGCCGCCCGCGGTCCGGACAGGGTTTGCCCGGGCGCCTCGTCGAGGCCGTTGCGGACCACGGCAATTCGCTCGTTGTCGACACCGAGCGCGACGAGATCGCGGGCCGAGGGCAGCGACACCGTCACGTACTGGTTGCGCCGGTTCAGCCATGGCGACAACTTCGACTCCACGAACCAGCCCAACCGCCCGAGCGCCGGACCCGCCACCGGCCACTGCTCGCGATGACAGTGGTGCACCAGCACCACCACCCGCCGGCCGTACACCAGACGAGCCAGGAAAGGGAGCCCGTTCTGGGTGTCGATGACCGCCGCGGGCCGCACCCGTCGCAGCGGACCCAGACCCATTCGCGCCGCGACCATCGCCAACAGCGCCCACACGTATACCGAGTAGCGGCCACCCGCGCGGTTGACCCGCACCCCGTCGACCAGCTCCCATCGCGGAGCACCCGGGTAACGGGCGGTGCGCAAGGTGACCTCGATCCCCGAGGCCGCCAGTTGCGCGCCGATGCGCTGCAGATATGTTTCGCTACCGCCCCCCTGTGGGTGTCCGGTGTCGCGCCAACACAGCAGCAGCACGGAGCGCAGATCAGACATCAGTGGCTAGCCTAGCCCGCGCGAGCGTCCCCAACGCCAGCCGTAGGGTGTGCCGATGGCCGTCACCGACAGGTTTGCGCGGCGGGCAACGCTGTCCCGGTCGCTGCGGTTGCTGTCCGAATTCCGCTACGAGCAACCCGACCCGGCGCGCTTCTACGGAGCACTCGCAGCCGACACCGCGACGTTGGTGAGCGACTTGTGGCTGGCCGCCCGCGGTGAATCGGTGGCCGGCCGCACGCTGCTCGACGTCGGCGGGGGTCCCGGATACTTCGCGTCCGCGTTCGCGGCCGCTGGCGTCGGGTACATCGGCGTCGAACCGGACCCCAACGAAATGCATGCGGCCGGGCCCGCGCACGCGGGTGGGCCCGGTTCGTTTGTCCGCGCCTCGGGCATGGCCCTACCGCTCGCCGACGACTCGGTGGACATCTGCCTGTCTTCCAATGTCGCCGAGCATGTGCCGCGCCCCTGGCAACTGGGGGCCGAGATGTTGCGGGTGACCAGGCCGGGTGGGCTTGCCGTGCTTTCCTACACCGTCTGGCTGGGCCCGTTCGGCGGGCACGAGATGGGCCTGAGCCACTACCTGGGCGGCGCGCGAGCCGCCGCACGGTATGCCCGCAGGCACGGCCATCCGACAAAGAATAACTACGGGTCGTCGTTGTTCGCGGTGTCAGCCGCCGAGGGCCTGCGATGGGCGGAGGGCACGGGAACCCTGATCGCCGCATTTCCCCGCTACCACCCCCGATGGGCCTGGTGGATGACTTCGGTGCCAATGCTTCGCGAGTTCCTGGTGAGCAATCTGGTCCTGGTGCTGTCGCCCCGGTAATGGAACGTGTTCTTGTTTTGCTTTCGCTTGGGTAGGGTGGCGCCATGGGCGAGAAAACCGAATACGACAAACTCTTCATCGGCGGCAGGTGGACGGAGCCGTCGACCTCGGAAGTGATCGAGGTGCACTGTCCGGCCACCGGCGAGTACGTGGGCAAGGTGCCGTTGGCGGCCGCCGCCGACGTCGACGCTGCGGTTGCCGCCGCGCGCGCGGCATTCGACAACGGTCCGTGGCCATCCACGCCGCCAAAGGAACGCGCGACCGTCATCGCCAATGCCCTCAAGCTGCTCGAGGAGCGCAAAGACCATTTCGCCAAGCTGCTCGCCGACGAGACCGGCCAACCGCCGATGACCGTCGAAACGATGCACTGGATGGGCTCGATCGGGGCGCTGAACTTCTTCGCCGGCCCCGCCGTGGACCAGGTCAGGTGGAAAGAGATCCGCAACGGGTCCTACGGGCAGACCATCGTCCACCGGGAGCCGATCGGTGTGGTGGGCGCGATCGTGGCCTGGAACGTGCCCCTGTTCCTGGCGATCAACAAGCTGGGTCCGGCGCTGCTGGCGGGCTGCACGGTGGTGCTCAAACCCGCTGCCGAAACACCGCTGACCGCAAATGCGTTGGCGGAGGTGTTCGCCGAGGCGGGCCTGCCCGAGGGCGTGCTGTCGGTGGTGCCAGGCGGGGTTGAGACCGGGCAAGCCCTGACCTCCAACCCCGGGGTGGACCTGTTCACCTTCACCGGCAGCTCGGCCGTCGGCAAAGAGATCGGGCGACGGGCCGCGGAGATGCTCAAGCCGTGCACCTTGGAACTCGGCGGAAAATCGGCGGCCATCCTGCTCGAGGATGTCGATCTGAGCACCGCGGTCCCGATCGATGGTCTTCTCCGGGATCATGAACACCGGGCAGGCCTGCGTGGGCCAGACCCGCATCCTGGCCCCCCGGTCCCGCTACGAGGAGATCGTGGAGGCGGTAAGCGCCTTCGTACAAGCACTACCGGTCGGGCCGCCGTCGGACCCAGCCGCCCAAATCGGGTCGCTGATCTCGGAGAAGCAGCGGGCCAGGGTCGAGGGCTACATCGCCAAGGGCATCGAGGAAGGCGCCCGGCTGGTTTCCGGCGGCGGCCGCCCGGAGGGTCTGGACAACGGATTCTTCGTGCAGCCCACCGTCTTCGCCGACGTCGACAACAAGATGACGATCGCGCAAGAGGAGATCTTCGGGCCGGTGCTGGTGGTGATCCCCTATGACACCGAGGAGGATGCGATCAAGATCGCCAACGACTCGGTGTACGGTCTGGCCGGCAGCGTATGGACCTCCAACGTGCCCAAGGGCATCGAGATCTCGGAGAAGATCCGCACCGGCACGTATGCGATCAACTGGTACGCCTTTGATCCGTGCTGCCCATTCGGCGGCTACAAGAATTCCGGCATCGGTCGCGAAAACAGGCCCGAGGGCGTCGAGCACTTCACCCAGCAGAAGAGCGTGCTGATGCCGATGGGTTACACGCTCGAAAGCTAGCCCACTTCGGTAGGAGGCCGAATACCACCGCAATTCGCCGCCCTTTGGAATCAGGAGCCTGGGCTTAGCGGCCGGTGAATCGGGCCTGTCGGCGTTCGATGAAAGACTGCACTCCCTCGGCGGCATCTGCGCTGGTGAATAGCGCCCGAATATCGGGGACCAGGCGCTCGATCGCCGCGGCCTCACCTTCCCGGCGAGCCAGATGCGCCGACGCGAGGGTGGCTCGCACGCCCAACGGTGCGGCACGGTCGGCGATGGTCTGCGCGATCTCCCGAGCCCGGGTCAGAGCCGTCGCCGCATCGTCGGCCACCTCTTGGACCAGCCCGATGCGATGCGCTTCGGCGGCATCGAACTCGTCGCCGGTGAGCAACCAGCGCATCGCGTTACCCCACCCGGCGTCACGGGTCAGCCCGATCGTCGCGCCTCCGAACGGGTAGATCCCGCGCTGTACTTCGAGTTGACTGAATCGGGTTCCGGCCGCCGCGATGCGAATGTCGGAGGCCAGCAGCAATTCGATGCCCAACGTCATGCACCAGCCGTGTGCGACAGCGATCAGCGGTGTGCGCCACGGGCCGTCCAGCCGCCACGGGTCGCGACCATCCGCGGGGAACGGGGACTGTCCGGCCGCGATGCTGGGCGCAACGTCAACCAGATCCAGGCCGCCGGTGAAGTGGTCACCATGGGCGAACAGGACGCCGGCCCGCACCGAGTCGTCGGTTTCCAGCAGCGCGTAGGCGCGCGACAGGTCAGCAAACATTGCCCGGTCGAACGAATTGCGTTTCTGCGGCCGATTCAGGCCGATCAGCAGGACGTGGCCATCCCGCTCGAGGGACACGGTTGCCAGTTTGGGCAGGGAAGTTTCCGTCGTAGTCATCTGCACAGTAAACCGCAGAAATATGTCATATGCAATAGTTCATACCGTCCAATTGTCGGACATTACGAGTTGGTTGCAGGGGTTTCTCTATCTCCGCCCACGCTTATATGCTGCTTTGCATAATCATGGGCCGGCGGCCCCGGCGCATGGGATAACGCAGATGCCGGGAGATACCATGTGGATCATCGAGCTCAACGTTGCCGGCTATCGCTTCACCCGCGAGATGCCCGATCTGCCCCGCAAGCAAGCCCGGTTGCGCCCCCGCCACCTGCATTGGCCGGTACTGCGCCACTCGCACGGACATTCCCCCGCCGCATGACACCGCCCAGCACATCGACGCCGAAGCGTGGCGGCACCCGCGAGAAGATGTTGATCAGCGCCGCTCAGGTGATGCGCGAGCGGGGCGCGGCCGGGGTCACCATTGATTCGGTGCTCGCCCGCAGCGGCGCCCCCCGCGGTTCGGTCTACTACCACTTTCCCGACGGCCGAAATCAGATCCTGATCGAAGCGCTGCGTTATGCCGGCGATTCCATCACCGCGGTGATCGACAAGGCCGCCGACAAGGGCGCCCGGGCCCTGCTGCGCGAATTCGTCAGGCTGTGGGAGCACCTGCTTACCGACGGGGGCTTTGCCGCCGGCTGCCCCGTGGTGGCAGCCGCCCTCGGCCCCGCCGACGATGAAGTCGAGCTAGCGGCGGAAGCCGGCACCATCCTCGACAGCTGGTGCGCCGCATTGGGCCGGGCCTTTGTTGCCGACGGATTCGACGAATCGACCGCAGCATCGCTGGCGGTGACCTCCATCGCCGCGTTGGAAGGCGCCATCATGCTGTGCCGGTCCACGCGTAGCGTCGAACCGCTGCGCCAGGTCGGCGAGCAGCTCGAATTCTTGGTAAAAGCAAGGGGATTCGTCGCACAAAGCAGACTGGATAGCGAGTAGAAACCGCAGCGGTAGCCACTGGTCCGCGGTCGCGATCGGTCAGAAACGTCTCGATCGTCTCCGCGGCAGTGTGCCCTTCAGCACCTCCCCCTCACGATGCGGAACTCCCGCGTGGCGCCCGGGTTACGCACCTTTCGCGTTGACTCGAAAACCGCTGTGCCCCGGGCGATGCGCTGGTCACTCTTCCACCAGCCGCGGCCGGAGCGCTGTTCGATGTCGATCGTCACGTCCGCCTCGTCGGTGAAATGGGTGTAAACGTATTCGTCACCGGGCAACGGGCGGACCGACAGCAGCATGCGCGCCGGGTCCGCTTTGACACGCACCACGAAGCGGAGGTCGCCACGCTCGGCAACGAAGTCCCAAGAGTCCGTGGCTGAATCCAACTCGCGGTTGTGATGAAAAGCATCGATCAGGTTGCTCTCGATGCACTCGCCCTTGTAGCTGAAGGTCAGCCATAGCGAGGTCTGAGACCAATCGTTGAAGCGGGCGCCGAAGCCTTCGATGAGGAAGTCAGGATCACCCTCGAAGTTGGCGCCATGCACCCAGGCGGACTCGCGCAGATTCTTGGTGTTCCAATAGTGCCCGTCGCTCGCCACCGTGCGGCCGATCTCGTATGTCTGGCCACAAACCGTGACAACACCGCGAAGGTGCTGTCTTGCCCCGTTCGACTGGAAGTGTGGAAGCAAGTCGTAGGCCGAGGCTTCGGGTAGGCGATCTAAGGAGATCGCCTCGCTCCGGTCCAATTCGAGATCCCACTCGATCACCCCGTCCGCGGAATCCACGCGGCCCCATACCTTCTCTTCGCCATAGCCCGAAGGACCGATCTCAAGACGTACTTTCGCCGAGTTCTCGAGCCGGGCATGACCTAGTGGATAACGCTGGCGGATGGCCAACTCCGTACCCGGGCGCTGGCGGTCGCGGAACGTAGACCACACCTCCGCGAGTTTGTCGGACTCCAGAAAGCCGTTGTGCAGCACGTAGCGCGCCATAAAGCTGAGGCCCCGCACCGGATCGTTGAAGAGGACGTAATAGGTCTCGACGAAATCCAGCTGGACGCCATCGAAGCGCAGGCGATCATCCAAAGCCTGCCCGGATTCTCCCGGGGGGTGCAGCACCAACGCAGGCTCGTCGGATAGGCCGGCACGCGGGTTGCTGGGCAGTTGGTCGTAGTAGTCGCATGCCACAAAATGGCGCGTGTAGCGGGCCAACAGCTCCAGTTGATCGGGCACGTCGAAGTCCAGATCCGCTGTGGCGGAATCAAACAACGCGCGGCCGGTGGGCGGAAAGAATACCTGCTCCTCGGAGAGCGCGCGGATGAAGTCCACGAAGGGGAAGAGCGCGTTTTTCCGCAGCCCCTCAGTACCGAGGCCGAGCAACTCCCTCTTCCAGACATCCCACGGCAGTCCACGAATGTCGTAGCCCACCTCGCGGTGCCAATCGATGTAGTCCGAAACCTGCCTGGAGCGCGGATGCACCACAAAATAAGCCTGATTGAGGTTCTGCGGGCGTTTTGCGATGTGCACGATGGCCTTGGAAGTGAAGTCCACGGGCGCCATCTCCCAGGTGGTGTCCAGCAGCGGCCAGGCGCCGAGCTGGATGCATCCCTTGAGGAACTGGGGCAGGAATTCGTCGAGCTTGTGGTAGGTACCGTCGGATAGTCCAGACACCATGCCCGGCCGGTAGATGGCACCGGGTATACCTCGTTCGGTGAATGCTTGCCACATCATCACATCGCTGACGTATTTGGTCTGCTCGTAGCCGTTTAGCAGGTCGTCGCAGTGGGTGATCGCCTCCCGGTCCTGCACAACGGAGTGTCGACCGTAGCCGGTCGACATGATCACGCCAAGGGTTGAAACAAAGTGCACCTGGATGGGGGCCTCGCTGGACACTGCCAATCGCAGGATCGTCTCCGTGGACTCCACATTGGTGGCCTTGAGATGCTGGTAGGGATAGACGAAGTTGACCCATGCCGCGGAATGCACGATGGTGTCGATGGAGCGAGCAAGCACTTGGAACGGCGCCAGGCCGTCCAGCCCCAGCCAGGGCGCGGTCAGGTCGCCCAACACGACGTCAACCCTCGGTTCGAAGGTGACATCCCAGAGCCCGTACCGGCAAAGGTTGTTCAGAATGCGCTGCCGCCCCTCCTCGGGGGTTGACGCACGCACCAAACAAGAGATGCGAGCCTCGGTTTGGATCAACAGCTCGCGGATGAGATATGCGCCCAGGTAG
Source organism: Mycobacterium pseudoshottsii JCM 15466 (assembly GCF_003584745.1). NCBI lineage: Bacteria > Bacillati > Actinomycetota > Actinomycetes > Mycobacteriales > Mycobacteriaceae > Mycobacterium > Mycobacterium pseudoshottsii. The sequence continues at coordinate 623,474 of NZ_AP018410.1, read as the reverse complement.
CCAGTACCGCCGGTCAGCAGAATGTGGTGCATGGGCCGGTCGTAGGTACTGGGGTCATAGCCCGGCCGACAAATGTCAGCGGCAAGATGGCCTTCTTCCTTGAGCGAGAAGGAATCAGCAAGCAGCTGCGGGGCGCGGCCGGCCTCCACGTCCCTTATCGCCTGGGCCAGCACGGCAACAGTGGGCTCGATGATGGTCTGCAGCGAGATTGACTCTGCTACACCCATGTCCCACATATGGGCAAAGGCCTCGGCGGCGCGCAGGGAGTCGCCGCCGAGTTCGTAGAAGTTGTCGTTCACTCCCACCCGGTCGATGCCCAGCACATCGCACCAGATGCGAGCGATCGCCTTCTCCTGGCTATCACGGGGTGTGACGTAGGGCGTGGCAAGCGCCGGACGACGCGCGTGGGCGGTCACCGCCAAGGCGGTCATCAGGGCATCGACGTTCGAGCCAATGCGGGCAATTTCAGCGTAACCACCGGCGGCCCGGGTCCGGGCGCCAGACCGGGACGGCACGGGCGCGGACTCATCCCGCGCCGGGTCGGTCTCCTCCCGCAAGATCACCCGGGTGGGAGCGAGCAGGTGAGCCTCGATATCGGCCACCTCGAGAATTATCTTCTGTACGTCGCCGACCCCCGCGGGCACACTGACGCCGGCAAGGCTGTCGTAGAAGCTGCGAACGGGAACGTTGCGCGCACTGGTCTCCAGCTCCAGCAAAAGCTGGTCGCAACCGGCCTCGCTGGCATCCACTGCCAGCCTGCGCACCAGCGCCTGCTCCACCCGACGGCCCAGTACGCGACAACTCATCAGGAAAAGATCGCAAACTAGGGCGCTGTCACGCGACACCGCGGATACCAGACCGACGAATCCATAGTCGCCGAAGCGATCACTGACGCGAGCGCGCCACGTGCGCCGGCCCGGCTCGCGACAGAACGCACGCAGCTCCGCCTCGGACATCGATCGTTTGCGGGCGTTGAACTGGTTGGTGCGGTGAGTGAGCTGCGCGGCGCGCGCAAGCTCGTCTTCCAGCGAGAGGGGTGCGAGGTCGATCTCGAGATCCAGCCGGGAAAGAAAATCATCGATGGTGGGCGCACTCGCCTCGATCTCGGCGCGCTGGACGCTCTGGCGCATCATCGCGGTGCGACTCCGATCCTCTTCGGTGGTACGCGCCGCGTCGAAGGCCCAATGGTGGTTGAGGAATGACTCGAAGCACTCGGGCTGCGGCAGCTCGATGGCGAGCACCTGCGGCAACGCCTCGCTGACCTCGGCGACTTCCATGGCACTGTCGTCAATGAAGATAAATGTGTCCAGCCCCAGTCCGAGTTCGTCAGCGAGCAAGCGCATGTTCTCTGATTTGGGTAGCCAGTTGATCCGACGAAGACAGATGTGTTCCAAGCCGAGCGGCATGTCAGGGTGAGCGGCGAAGGCGGCCAATACATCGGCATCGTTGTTCTTGCTGACAATGCATAGCAGCTTTCCTGCCTCTGCTTGGGCGACCATGAAACGCTGGAGGACCAGAAAATGCTCGGAGAGCGTGATGCCCTCCGGACCGTCTTCCCCCACCACGCCGCCCCACAAGGTGTTGTCACAGTCCAGCACGATCACCTTTGCCGGTTCGCTGAGCACGGCAGCGATGCGCCGGGCGATACAGGCCCCGATGGCACTGAAACACCCCTGAGTGAAGGGCAGGTGACCAAGGCTGTCACGGGCCTCATCCCAGATGCGCACAACCGGCCAGTCCTCGTAAACTCGGCGCAGGTCCACGGGGAAGAGACTGGGGTGGGAGCCAGCAGCGGCGATGATGCGTTGGTCCAAATCCTCCAGCAGCTCTGCCAGACCGAGTGCGCGTACCGAGTGGGGGGAGTGCGGCGCCAGAGCGACCAGAGTCGGCGCACCACTTCGGTCAGCATGGCCGAGCAGTGCGTCGCAAAGCTCCGCGACGGCACGCTCGAGTTCCTCCCGGCCGGGAGGCGTGTTGTGGTGCCGAAAGAGGTCCTCCACGCGCATGAGCACGACATTTATGCCGCCCTCGCCTGCGAATACACCCTCGGGGTTGAGCAAGGCCTGGAACACCTGGTTGTACCCGGCGAATTGGACGTTCGCCGGCATGCCCAAGCGACCGAGCAGGTTGCACACGGTCGGCTCGATCAGCTCAGCGGTGAATGAGGCGGCGACACGCACCGTTTGCACGTAGGGCGCGTTGGTGTCGCGGTTACGCATTCCCTCGCGCATGCGGAAGAGAGTGACGCACATGGCATCGATGCTCTCGAATTCGGCGAGCAGGGTTGGCTCCATGTCGATTTCCAGTAGCTTTTCCAGTTCGCCGGCCAGACGTACGGTATGAACCGAACTGAACCCCAAGTCGGCTAGCGAGCGTGAAAAATCGACACCGGTGAAGCCGGCGTCGCTGCTCTTGGCTATCTCATGCCGAAGCCAGTCGCGGAACGTCTCCAGACTGCGCACGGTCGTCGTGTTTCCACCGCTGGCCACGAAATCGACATCTTCCTTGAACATCGCGCTCCTTAGGAGTGGGTGGGTTTGACTTCGGGTGCTTAATCTCTTCGAGCCACTCGGCTACCCGCCGTGGGCACCGGAGCTCAACGCCTCAGGCCCAATCGGCCTGTCTCATTTCTCCAACGCGCCGTGCAAAGCGAGGCCACCCTGGCGCAGCAGCTCTCGGCACAAGGACCGCTGGATCTTGCCGCTGGTGGTCTTGGGAGCCTCGCCGCATCGCGCGAGAAATACCGCGTCGACCGATACCTCGTGCTCTCGGGTGATGGCGCGCGCGATGCGCTGCCCTACGTCGCGCGGGTCCAGGCCCCGTTCTGCTTCCCGGCGGATCTCGGCAACGACAATGAGGGCCTCACGGTCCTCTCGCTCCTCGGCGAACACGGCCACGAAGTGTGAGCGCACAGCCGGATGGGCGCCCTCTGCGGTCTCTTCTAGGTCCTGCGGGTAATGGTTGGCGCCATGGACGATGACGAGGTCTTTCAAACGACCGACAACAAATAGTTCATCGTCGCGGCAGAAGCCGAGATCTCCCGTACGCAGATAGCGGGCAGGATCACCGGGTAGGCGCGCCGCAAAGACCTCCTCCGTCTGAATGTCCCTGCCCCAGTAGCCCTTCGCGACGCTCCTGCCGGTTAACCAGATCTCGCCCACCCGGTCCGGGCCCACCGAGTGTCCGGTCTCGGGGTCGACGATCGTCACCATCGTCCCCGCCAAGATGCGCCCGCTGCTCACCAGCCGCCGCGACGGGGAGTCACCGCGAGGTGCACACACCTGTGACTGCCGCAGAGCCGCGACATAGATCTCCACAACGGTTGGCTCAGTCGCAGGAATCTTGGTAGAGACCGCCAGGGTGTTCTCGGCGAGGCCGTACGAGGGCTGCATGCAGGTTGGAGCCCAGCCCAAGGGGGCAAGGGCCGCATTGAAGCGTTCCAGAGTGGTAGCGCGGATGGGTTCTGCGCCGTTGAGGGCGACATTCCAACAGGAGAGATCGATGCCGCTGAGATCGGCGTACGAGGCGGCGTCTGCGCAGAGGTCGTAGGCGAAGTTAGGGCCACCGGTGAAGGTGATGCGGTAGTCGGAGATCGCACGGAGCCAGAGGTCGGGACGCTTAACGAAGCTGAGCGGATCGGCGAGCACAACCGGGAAGCCCGCGAAGATGGGCGTGAGCACTCCGAGGATCAGGCCCATGTCGTGATACAGCGGAAGCCAGCTCAGCGCACGGTCTTCCGCGGTAAGGCCGAAGCCGTATTGGATTTGGGCACAGTTGAACATGAGGTTGTCGTGGGTGACGACCACCCCGCGCGGTGCGCTTGTGGAGCCGGAGGTGTACTGCAGTAGGCATACGTCTTTGGATGCCGGTGCGACGGGTTGCCAATCTTCATCAGGGATGGCCAACAGCCAGTCGAGGCGCAGTACCGTCAGGAAGTCCAGGCGCAAATCGGCAGCCACGCTTGCCGTCAACTCTTTCGCCTCGGGCCCGCTCGTGAGCAAGACTTCCGCCCCACAGTCGGCCACGACGTGGGCGAGCCTATCCAGGTGTTTGGCACGGCGCGGCACGGGCAGATTCACCGCAACACGGCGAGCATAAGCACATGCCAGGAAGCCGACGACATAGTCGAGACAGTTGCCCATCACGAGTAGCACGCGATCACCTTGATTACCAAGACTTTTCAGCTGAAACGCGATTGCCCGGGCGCGAGCGTCCAGCCGCGCTTAGGTAGCCTTGTCCGTCTCGCCACGCATGCCTCGCAGCTCGACCATCGCCAGCTCGTCAGGCTGATTGCGCGCGCGCCATGCCAGTCGCTCAACGAGATTGAGGTGGGGAGGAGGAAGGTGCGCCACTCGTCCCCCTGGAATCGATTCGTTCACAGTGTCTCCCTGACCTTCCTGCTTGATCGATGGCTTGGACGAAGCCCCGAACCGCGAGCAGCCGCGGCCCACCCCCCTTGCTCAGCATCAGGTTCGATACTTTGCACCAACCCAACGACAACGCCATCTTGACCATGAAAACAATTGCTGCTCAATGAATTCTTAACTGGCGCCGCCGGGGTTTCACCGCCCTTGGCGTTAGATCAGTTCGAACACAACCACTCTCGCGCCGGTAGGCCGGCGGGCTGGGGCACTAACGACGGCGCGGACAGCCAAGACCCCGGCAATGGCGGGGCGGCGACAACGGTGAGTGGCTGCAACAGTGGGGTTGGCGACGACGGTGGGTTCGGTGGGAACGCCGAATTGGGCGCCTTTGCGGCCATCGCCGCCTACGGAGGCAACGGTGGAACCGGCCGGCTGGGTTTCCAGGCCGGGTTCGGTGGTACCGGCGGTGGAGCCGGACTCGGCGGGTTGTTGCTAGACCAAAACGCCAGACCTGGAGCAAAAACCCCGATGCGCGGGGGCACCGATTGCCATCGGCCGGCTGGATCAGTCGCTGGCCGGAAGCGGCTTGACCTCCTTGAGCGCCAGCTTGGTGGCACCGACACTCAACGACCCGGCGCCCGGTTTGGTGACCAGCAACTCGGCACCGGCCTCATCGACATAGCGTTTGCCCAGCACCGAGCCGTCGGCGAACTCGGGATCGAGTTAGCCCGAGCGCTGCACGCCAATCTCCACCATCGGCGCGCCTCCGCACCGCAGATCGTCGAGGGTGTCGGCGCTTCTGACCACGATGACCTGGGTGTCACACACCTGGCTGGCCAGCCGGGTTCCGTTCTTGATCATGATTTCGTACCTGCCAGTTCCTCGATGATCTCCCGGCGAAGGATTTTGCCGGTGGCGGTGGTGGGCAGCTCGCGACGAAACACTACCCGGTCCGGGGTGCGCGACCCCCGCAAACTTCTTCGCACGAATTCACGTAGTTCTTCCGGATCTGGGTCGACGCCGGCGACGGGCACCACGACGGCCACGATCTCCTGGCCCCACTGGGCATCCTCGACTCCGACCACGGCCACGTCGCGCACCTGCGGGTGCTCAATCAGCACTTCCTCGAGTTCGGCCGGCGCGATGTTCTCCCCACCGCGGATGATGGTGTCGTCGGAGCGTCCGCCGATGAATAGGTAGCCGTCTTCGTCGAGCATGGCGATGTCCTTGGTGCCGAACCAGCCGTGGCCGTCTAGCACCGAACCGATTCCGGTGTAGCGTCCGGACACCTGCTCACCCCGCACAAACAGTTCGCCGGTCTCACCGGGCCCGAGCACCCTGCCGTCCTGGCCCCGGATCTGCAGCTCGACGCCGGGCACCGGCCGCCCCACCGAGCCCAACCGCCTGGCCAGGCCAGCCGCCGCCGCGGACTGCGCGGCGCGATGGTCATCGGGCGTCAGCACGGCGATGGTCGAGCTGGTCTCGGTCAGCCCGTAGGCGTTGACGAAGCCCACGTCCGGCAACAGCTCGAGGGCCCGGCGCACCAGTGGCAGACCGACTTTCGAGCCACCGTAGGCCAGGTTGCGCAACGAGGGCAGCTTGTGTTCGCCGGTCTCGAGCACGGCGACGATGCGGTCCAGCATGGTCGGCACCACGGTGGCGGTGGTGACCTGTTCCGCATTGGTCAGCCTTACCCACTCGTGCGCGTCAAAGTTGGTCAGGTAGACCATCTTTCGTCCGGCATACAGATTCGACAGGACGGCACTTACCCCGGCGATGTGATACGGCGGCACACAGATCAGCGCCGCGTCGGAGGGCGCGGCGCACCCAAACTCGACCGTCGTGGTGACATAGCTGGTCAGGTTGCTGTGGGTCAGCTCGACGGCCTTGGGTTGCGAGGTGGTGCCCGAAGTGAACAGCACGATGGCCACCGAGTCCGGGCCGGGAAACTCCGCGACCGGTTCGGCGCGGCCGGCTAGCTCCAGAAATTGCTGGGAGCTCAGCGACTGGTCGGCTGCGATCGTGTCCCGGTAGCGTTCGTCGACGACCACCAGGGGCCGTGGCAACCGGCGGATCAAGGCTGCGATGCCGTCGGCGGACAGCCGGTAGTTGATCGAGGTGAAGGGCAGCCCGGCGCGCGCCGAGGCGAAGATCAGCAGCGGCAGCATCGCCCCGCCGGTGCCGACGTACACCACATGCTGGGCATCGGATGCGGCGATGACCCCCGCACCCCCGTCGGCGAGATCGCTGAGCTGCTGAGTCGTCAGCCGCAAGTCGCCCGAGACGACGGCGATGCGGTCAGGACTAGCTGACGCAGCCATTTCGAGCAGCAACGAAACGCTCATCCGGGACCCTTCAGGAAGCCCTCCCTTTGCAAAACTTGGCCTCAGTGTAACCCATCGGCGGGCCCGGCTTCCCGGGGAGAAGCCGTGGTCGGCGCCGGTCAGGTACCGGTCCAGCGGGGCGGACGTTTCTCCGCGAACGCGATCGCACCTTCCTTGGCGTCATTGGAGGTGGAAATCGGGAACAGGATCTTCATCTGCTGGGCGAATCTGGTGTCCAGACTCCAGCCGCGGGATTCGGTGATGATCCGTTTGGTGGCGGCCACCGCGAGCGGACCGTTGGCAGTGATCTTCTCCGCCAACGCGATCGCCGCATCCAGGGCTGCCCCGGGTTCGGCCAGCACGTTGACCATGCCGAGTGCGTGGGCGCGTTCGGCGGACAGGTTGTCACCGGTGAGCGCCAGTTCCATCGCGATCGCGTAGGGAATGCGCTCGGGCAGCCGCAGCAATCCCCCGCCACCGGCCACCAGACCCCGTTTCACCTCCGGTATTCCGAACGCCGAATCCCTCGCCGCCACAATCAGATCGGTGGCCAAGGCCAGCTCGGTGCCGCCGGCCAAGGCGTATCCTTCGACCGCCGCGATCAGCGGTTTGGCCGGTGGGCGCTCGGTGAACCCCAGCCCCCGGCCCTCGACCACGACGTTCTCGCCGCGGGCAAACGCCTTGAGGTCCATGCCGGCACAGAACGAGCCACCCGCTCCGGTAAGGATCCCCACCGAGAGGCCGGCGTCAGCATCGAGGCGATCCATCGCATCGGCCAAGGCCCGGCTCACCGCGGCGTTGACCGAGTTCTTGGCCTTGGGCCGATTGATCGTGATGATCAGGATTCGGTCCCGCTGTTCGACCAGGACTTCGGGTTCGGTGTCGCCGTTTAGTTCACTCACGCGCTCCCAGCTCCTTCATTCATTGATCGAGCTTGCGCCATCGCTGCCTCGATGACCGTCAGCTCTGCGGAAAGCCCAGCCGCCCTTCGTATCTCGACGAAGTCAGCCATCATGGCTTCAGTCACTTCATGCGGATCCTCGACGGTGGCACCGTCTGTCAGGACCGAGATATTGAGCTGGTCGACATAGCTCCACGCGGTGATGTTCAGGCCGCTACCCGCGGTCAGCGGCCCCACCGAATAGATCTCGGTTACCAGCGCACCACCCACCCTGCCGTGCTCGCGCGGGCCGGGAACATTCGAGATGTTCAGATTCAGGACCTTGTTTTGCCCGTCCCGGCTCGACGCCCACCGGAAGGCCGCTTCGGTTGCCCCCGGCGGCCAGTACGCCGCCCAGCGACTGATCAGCTCGGGCCCCAGCAGCTGGTGACTCTCCTTGGCCGATAACGCATTTTCATGACAGGCCTGTACCCGCTCCAATGGGTCCGCGCAGTCGGTGGGCAGCGCCACCATCATCCCGCTGAAGTAGTTCCCGCTGATGCGGTCCGGCGAGAAGTCGTAGCTCACCGGGACCGAGGCCAGCAGTGGCTCGGCCCGGCCGTCATAGCGCAACAGCAGGTTCCGCAGCGCTCCGGTGGACATCGCCAGCACCATGTCGTTGATCGTCGCGCCCAGCTGCTTACCGGTCTGCTTCACGTCGGCAAGCGCCAACGTCGCGGTGGCGAATCTGCGCTGCGGGGTGAGCATATGGTTCATGAACGTCGGTGGCGGGGTGAACGGGCGGGTCAGCTCGGGAGACAGCTTTCGCGAGCTGCGTCTCACGCGGGCCAGGCCCTGCGCGGTGTAGCGCATCGTCGCGGGGATCCGGCCAAGGTGGCGCAGGTGATCCAGGAACGCCGAGCTCATCAATTCCCGCTTGGTAGGAGCCGGGTCGCTCACGTACGGATCGCCCTCGGGGCCGGGCAACAAGTCCATGCCGCGTGCCATCAGGTTCGCCGAGGCGACCCCGTCGGCGAGGGCATGATGGATCTTGCCCACCACCGCGACTCGATGGTTGGCCAGGCCTTCGACGAAGTACATCTCCCACAACGGGTACCTGCGGTCCAGCGGCGTGCTGGCGATCTCACCGATCGCCTCGCCCAACTCGCGCCGACCCCCTGGGGGTCTGAGCTGCCAGGGGCGGATGTGGTAGTCGAGGTCAACTTCACAGTGCTCTCGCCACATCGGGTGATGGAACTTGAACGGGATGTCGACGAGCTGATACCCGAAAGGTTCCAGTTTGGCCATGCGTTCGCCGATGACTGCCCGGAACGCGTCGACGCCGAACGCGCGGCGGTCCGGATCGAGTTCGATAACAGCAACTTTGAGGGTGTGCATGTGCACGTTGGGCGTTTCGCTGTACAGCAGTACCGCGTCCCAACCGCTGAGCCGTTTCATCTCAGCCCTCTAGTCATGGCGTGACCTCACTGTCGACCGACGCGTTAGATGACCTCTTTCGACAGCTGCGCCCGAGTGCGATGAATCTGGTTGAGGAACAACGAAATCGCGTGCGTGGCCGAGCCTGTGCGGGCCCCGTCCAGCAGGTCGAAGCCGTGGCCGGCCCCGGGCAGTTCGACGTAGGCGACCAGTGAACGCGACACCGCACGCAACCGCTCGACGAAGCTGCGCGCTTGCGCCACCGGGATGACACCGTCGCGGCTGCCGTGAATGACCAGAAACGGCGGCGCGTTGGTGTGTACCCGGGCAACCGGTGATGCGTCGCGGAACACCTGCGGGTGACGTTTGATCGAGCGCTTGACCACCACTCGCTCCAGGAAGTCGACGAACCGCGCCCGTTCGGCGGTGGATCGATCCTCCCAGTCGTAACGACCGTAGATCCCGACGGCCGCGTCCACCGACGTGTCGGACCCTTCGGGAAGCTCACTTTGATAATCCGGATCGTTGGCGGTCAGGCCGGCCAATGCGGACAGGTGACCGCCGGCCGAACACCCCGCCACCGCAATGAAGTTGCGGTCACCGCCGAACTTGTCGACATTGGCGCGGGCCCAGGCGATGGCCGCTTTCACGTCGTGGATGTGGCGGGGCCACCGGTGATGCGGCGCGACTCGGTAGTCGATCGACAGGCACACCCAGCCCTGTTCGGCCAGCCGCGACAGCAATGCATACCCCTGGATTGCTCGACTGCCGTGTATCCAGGCGCCGCCGGGAACAAAAATCAGCACCGGCGCGGGCTCGGTGGGCAGGTCGTCCCGGCGCCACACGTCGAGCACCTGGGCCGGGCTGTTGCCGTAGTGAACCCCGCCCCGATGTAGGTAGCGGCGGTGACGAAATGCTTCGCACACTGGCGGCGTGCGCTGGGGCGCCGGCCATTCGACATCCAAATCCGCCGTTGAGACGATCCCCCGCAGCGCCGCCGCCGAGACTTCGTTCGTGCTGTCCCGGTCGCGCTGACGCGTCACGTTGATACCCGGAGTGAACAGATCCTTTGCCCTTGCCGCGACGAACTCCGGGGTATGGCGCGCGCCCCAGACCCCCATTGCGGTGACGCAACCCAGCGGCTCGAGATGCTTGCCCACCACCGGTAGCGAAGCCCCGGCGACACTCATGGCCAGCAGATAGTCGGCAGGACGCGCGCGCAGCATCCATTTGACACGGGACATCATCGACGTCATCGACATCGTTGTCGGGCCGGTGGCAGCCATGTGGGGGAGCGTACTCCTGTTGGCCGCCACCGCACCGGCTCGCGTCCGGGTTGGGTCCGACGGCAAATGATTGCGCCCGACCGATGATTTGCCAGGGTCGCCAACCCCGCTATTCAACGGCTGAGCTGGACTTCGCTCACGCGCCGCCGATGCGCGAGCACCAGTCGGACGGCGTAGGTGGCCGCACTGAGCGCGAACATCACCGCGGTGAGCAACAGCCACCTACCCAAAAACGGCTGCTGGGTTTCGCCGGTGGCCGCGTGGTAGGTCGACGCACCTTGCTCGATGATGCCGGGCAGGAATATCAGCAGCGTCAGGGCGGACCCCATCGCCGGGATCCGCAGGTAGTTGCGGACCGAGACTTCTCGACTTCCGGAGCGGGCGCGGCCCCAGCGCACCGCAAAGATGCGATCAACCAGAGAATAGACTGGGAATGCGACGAGGTCGTGGCCGATGACGGCGGCCGCGAACCACACCGCGATCGACTGCCACCAGGTACCCGGATTCCACAGTGTGGCGATCTTGAAGGTCGCCACGATGTAGCCAACCAGCGCGAGGCCGGCGAGCATGGTCAGCAGATGCAGCGGGTGCGCGCCGTAATAGCGACCGAAGCGCCTAGTGAGTTCGCGCATCTCAACCAGCCTCGAAATTGATCGAGGCGACCCATTTGGTGTTGTGCACGCCGGGCAATGCGGGAACGATGATCCGCGCCGGATAGCCGTGATCGAGCGGCAGGTCTTCGCCGTTGACCCGCAACGCCAGCAGCGCATCCGAAGCGCCGACCTGATTGCCCTGCAGCGTCGCCTCACCAAAGGCGCCGCCGCGTTGCAGCGACGTCACCCGCGCCGACCGGGGCGCGGCCACTCCGGCCCTGCGGGCCAGCTCCGACAGTCGCACCCCGGTCCAGGTCTGAACCGTCGACCACCCTTCAACACAGGCGATCGGTAGGCGGGCGGTGTGTTGCGGCAATCCGGCCAGGGCGGCGCGGTCCAGCACGACCTCGTTGGGACCGCCACGGAGCACCAGCCGCCACGCCGGCCCCACAGCCTCGGGGGTGATTCCGGCGACCGCCGCGGTCTTGTTGACCGGGAATTCCCGGTTGCCCTGTGCGGGCCGGCCTCTTGGCAGCAGCAGGGCGATGTTGCGCAGTGGCCCGCCCAAGGTTTGGCCGACGGTCAAGACGCCGAGCAGCAGCACACCCGAACCGACCAGGGCCAGCGCTCCGCGCCTGCTCACGGTCGGTTCGGCGGGATCTTCGGACACCAGCCCCGATGCGTCGGGCGGCTCGGGGCGCGTGTCAGTCACATTGGTGCGCAAGACTTCTCGTATCGAGAATGACCGCAGTCCGGTGATCATCTTTGGCATCTTGACCGCGATATGCATGAGGAAACCGGCGATGAAGACCCAGGCGCCGAAGTAGTGGCCGTCGTAGAAGCTGAAGCCGAAGATGTAGTCGTACTGGATGTTGAGCACGCCGGTGACAATCTCGAACAGCACCCCACCGACCAGCATCAACAGCGACAGCCGCTCCAGCAGTGTGGCGATCGACCGCGCCGGCGGCCAAACAAACAATTTCGGGATCACCGACCAGAGCTTGGCCAGCACCACCGGGATCAGCACCAGACCCAGTCCTACGTGCAGGCCCTGGGGCAATCGGTACAGCCAAGACGGATGAGCGGGCCAGTCAAAACCTGGCAGGCGCAGCCAGCCGACATCGGCCGGGATCGCCTGCCCGAACTGCGGGGCATAGGCGATATAGGACAGCAATCCGGTAAGGATCACGATCGGCATTGCCACCAACAGCACCAGCCCGAACACCGAGGTCAGCCACGGTCCCCGCAGCGGGCTTCGAAACGCGGCCAATCGCCGCACCCCCGGCGGCGGGTGTCGCTCCAAGGTGCGCCACAGCCGGGCGGGAAACCCGTGGGCCGGCTCCGGTTCCAGCTCCCGCTCGGGGTCGTCTTCAGCCGGGCAGTTCACAGGGCCGCCAGGTTTGCGATCACCCGTCCGCCAAGCATCCTGACGCCGATCAGCGTCAGACCTACCTGTGCGGCCAGCATTGCGGCGCTGTCCACGCCGACCGACGCCCATCGAAACCAGGGCCCGACATCGCGCGCCGACTCCAGACGAACCCAGCGGGAGCAAACCCCGATGGTCTGGGCATCGAATTCGACCACGCACCGCCCGCCGCGGGACAACAACTCGGCGGCCCGGCCCAGGATCCGCAGCGGGTCCCCACCGAGGCCGACATTCCCGTCGACCAACAACACCGTCTGCCAACGCCCCATCCCGGGCAACGGCTCGAAAACATCGCCGAGTATCGCCGGCGCACCGCCGCGACCGGCCAATCGGATCGCGGTCACCGACCGATCGATGCCCAGCGCGGGGATTCCCCGCTGCACCAACCGGGCCACCAGCCGGCCCGGTCCACAGCCCAGCTCGATGGTCGGCCCGCTACACATCTGCGCCACGGCTTCATCGAAGTCCTCGTCGGAGGCGGCGTCTTCGTCGCCGGTGCCGACGTCACCGGAAGAAGAACCCTCGGCCGAAGCGCAACCGCGCTCGGCTGCCCCGGCCCCCAACCAACGGTGAGTCGGCAACGGGCGGAGCTCACCGTCCTCATGGCGGATCCAGCACCGCTCGCCACCTAGCGCCCGCTCGTACAGATGCCCCAGCATTTCACGCCCCTTGCATCGAGCCCGACCAGGCCGGACGTCCACGCCCGGGTAACACGCTGACAGGAACCGCTTGCGCCAGCACTTCCACCGGTACCCCGATCTTTTATCGACTACACCAAGCCTGCAAGAGCTACGTAGACAAGGGGCGGAATGGTTCAGTAAGTAGGCAAATTTGGGCGCAACTCACACTTTTTGGGGCCGAAACCCAAGATCTGCTGACACATCGTTGGCGGTAGGGAAGGAATAATTGCCCGGTCCGTCGGCGACTGCGCCGTTGTACCGAACTCTGTGAGCACCGCCAGGCCGGTGCCGGCGGCGCTAGGCCGCATAGGCGACTTCGCCACCGATGATCGTCGCGCTTACCAGGATGGCGTCCAGCTCGGTCAGTACCACCGCCGGTGTCTGTGCCAGCACGCAGAGGTCCCCGGGCTGACCGGCGGCCACGGCACGCACCCGCCCCGGCTGATCCGGCCGGCCCAAGAACATGGTCAAAGCCGCACGCGCCGTGACGCATTCATCGACGCCCAGAACGACCCCGCGAGGGGTCCTGCGATGCACCGCGGCGTGCATCGCCGCCCACGGGTCGCCGGACCCGAACGGCAGGTCGGTGGACAAGGCCACCGGCACGTTTGCATTCAACAGTGAAGCGACCCGCCACAGCTGCCCGTGCTCGGCGGCGGGGATCTCGTCGAGGTACTGATCGCCGCGCTCGGCAACGAAGTTGGGCTGCGTCACCACCGTCAGCCCGAGCCCGGCCAAGTCGGCCACCAGGTCATCGGGCACCACCGCGGCGTGCTCGATTCGATCATGCGGATGGCGGCCCACGGCGCGCACCGCCGCGATCGTCACGACCAGCTGAGCCGCGGTTACGCAGTGGATGGCAACGGGTTGTCCGGCGCCATGCGAGTCCGTGATCCAGGCCATCAGCGCTTCCAGGTCCAGGTGATCGTCACGCAGGATCTTCTTGCCGGGAGAAAGAAACCGGACCCGCGGACGAAACTCCCCGCGCTGATGCGCAACGGTGAGTGCGGCCATGTCTTCGTCGCTGAGATCCGGTGTGGCATCGGTGACTCCGGTGACCCCGGCCGCGGTGAGCCGGTCACCGAGCGCCGCGAGGTCGGTCTTGCGTCGCGGCAAAGCATCCGACCAGTCGGAGTCGGCGCTGCGCAGGCGGCCGTCGACATGACCGGCCAGCCCGATCCGGTTCAGTGCCGCCGAGTTCAGGATCCACAGCGCCCCGCTGCGATGCTGAACGCGCACGGGAAGGTGCGGCACCAGCGCATCCAGCACGGTCCGGTCCAGTGGTCCGGCAACGGATTCATGATAGCCGACGGCGCGGATCCATCCGTCCGGACCGGGCTGCGCGCTCGAAAGATGTTGCCGAAATTTCTCTTTGGAATCAACTGTGGGCGGCCCCAGAGTCAGCGAATCCAGGGCGGAGGCGGCCGAGCGCAGGTGCACATGGTGGTCGTGCAGGCCGGGCAGCACGGTTTGGCCGGCGGCGTCGAGCACCCGCTCCCCCGGCCGTGCGACCAACCCCTGACCGACTTCCTGAATGCGGGCACACACCCGGATGTCGGCCGTGGACCCATCCAGCAAGGTGGCTCGCCGAATCAGCACTAGTGCCCGTCCCTTTCGCGGACCAGCCGCCGCACCAGGTCACCGTCGGCCCCCAGCGCGGCGGCGGGTCGCGACGGCGGCGCCGGCGGTTGTGGCGGCAAGGCCCGATGCGTGGCCGCCGCGGCCCCCACGGGCAGTGCGGCATACGTCGCGGCAACGCCGGCCATGGAGACGTCGATGAGCTCACCACCCCCGCGCCGTAGCGATTCGGTGATGGCCCGGGCTGACTCCAGTCCGGCCAGCGGGTCGGCTATGGCATCCGCACAGAACACCGGGCCGTCGGCCGCGACTCCTACCAGGCCACCGGCCACGGCGGCATCATCGCCGAAAGCGGGCCGCCGGGAGTGCTCTCCATATCCGCTGATGCGTAGCCAGATTCGCCCGGGCCGCGCTGCGATGTGCTCCGGGCCGAGCCGGCGTCGCGCCAGGGCAGCGGGACGCGAACCCTCGATCACGATGTCCGCGGCCTCCAACAGCTCGCGCAGCTCTTCCGCATCGTCGTCGAAATCCAGGCAGTAGGAGAGCTTTTGCGCGTTCATCCAGTCGAAGAAGGCGCGGTTGCCGGCGCGTGTGCCGTCCGGCCGGCGCGGGCTTTCGACCTTGACCACGGTAGCTCCCGCCCGGGCCAGCAGCTGACCGCACAACGGGCCCGCCCACATGGACGACAAATCGGCAACGAGCAGACCAGCGGGGTCACGCGCGCGAGCTCGCGCTCCGGCCCGACGGATTCGGGGCGGGGCGGGGTAGGCCTCCCCCAGGGCGGAAGCCGGGATGTCGAGCAATTCGGTTCGTTTGATGATGGCGGACTTGGGACGCGTTGTGGCCCACCTCTGCAGCGATCCCCATGGGTCGTCGGGCACCTCGTCGGCCCGCAGCAGCGCGGGGACCGCATCGACATCGTCCGGGCGCGACAGTGTGATTGCGAACCAGCCGTCGGCGGCCGCGAGCAGCCGGGTGGCGCCGCCCGCCGAGACCCGGCCCCGGCGAGTCAGCCCGAGCAGACCGGCCCGCCCGGTCAGCAAGGTGGCCGCGTCGGCGGCAATCGTTTCGGCGCGTCCCAAAATGTTGGCGCGCGAAAAGTCGGGCGGCCCGCCGGGCAAACCGGTCAGGTAGGCCAGCCCACTACTTCCCCACTTGCTGGCCCAGCGGGATGGCACCGCACTCACACCACCATGTTGCTCGCAGTCCAGGCCGGTGCCACCGGAATCGCCGGTAAACAAGCCCGGGAGTTCAGCTAGTACTGCAGTGCGGTGAACCGCCAGTCCAGCACCTGGCGGTCGGGCTCCGAGTCGCCGACGGCGTAGACCAGCGAACGCAGGCCAAGCACGCCCCCGTTGGCGGTCGGCTCCGCCGACTCGACGTGCAACTCGCTGTAGAGGGTGTCGCCCTCCCGTACCGGCCCGGTGTGGTCGCAGTGCTCCCACCCCAGCACCGTGACCAGGTTGGGCATCAGTCGGCTCGCCTGCGCCAAGGCCAGGCCGATGGTGTGCCCGCCGTAGACCAGCCGCTGCCCAGCCACCCGCGAATCATGATGTGTGGCAGCAATGTTGAGCGTGAGTCGGGCGAGCTCGGGCGCGCTGCTGACCAGATCTCCGGTGCTGTGCATGACCTTGCCCGCAATGCCGGCGTCAAAATGGGGCCCCGGGACCCGGGTGCGGTAGGCCTCGGCATCCCAGTGCGCCGTCGGATCGATCGCGGGTGGCTTCGCGTCGGCGCCGATGCCCGACAGGTCGTCGTCGGCGGCGCCGGCGGGATCCCAGTCCGCGCTGGCCGGCAGCATCGCGCAGCGATAGAAGTCGAGCACCAGTCGATCGGCCTGGTCGATGGTGGTCATCCGCAGCGCGGCCATTCCGGTCGGCGCCCGGCCCGGCTTGGCCGTGTTGGCCCGGAGCGCCACAACCTCGGTGCGGGTGTAGATGGTGTCTCCGATCAGCGGGTACCGATGAAAGGTCAGCCCGCGGTAGAACAGGTTGGCTTTGACCCGCTGGGTGACCAGGGTGGACTGCCCGATCGCCGCGTTGCACACCAACCCCGGATGCGCCAGCGCCGCCGGTGCGCCGGTTACCGCGCCACACAGGCTGCTGTCCAGGGCCAGCCGCAGCCGGTCCCCCAGAATCGCCTGATGGGCGGCCGCCAGGCCGGCCGACAGGGTCAACGCCGGCGCCCAGTCGAACACCTGACCCACGGACAAGTCGTCAAAGTAGGGCCCGCCCTCACGGATGCCCATGTACCCAGTATGCACAACGCCACATGCTGGCAGGCTGTCGAACCGAGGGTCAATACGGAGGGCAATAACGGTGGACAACCAACGGGCAGACAGTCAGCTTGATGCGGACGAGGCGATGCTGGTGGCTACTGTGCGGGCCTTCATCGACCGCGACGTGCGGCCCAGCGTGCGCGAGGTCGAACACGCCAACACCTACCCGCAGGCCTGGATCGAGCAGATGAAACGCATCGGCATCTACGGCCTGGCCATCGGGGAAGCCTACGGCGGATCGCCGGTGTCGATGCCGTGCTACGTCCAGGTCACCCAGGAGCTGGCCCGCGGATGGATGAGCCTGGCCGGCGCCATGGGCGGACACACCGTGGTGGCCAAACTGCTGATGCTCTTTGGCACCGACGAACAAAAATCCACCTACCTGCCAGCCATGGCCACCGGCGAGCTGCGCGCCACCATGGCCCTGACCGAACCCGGCGGCGGTTCCGACCTCCAAAACATGTCCACCACCGCGATGGCTGACGGACCCGACCAGCTGCTGATCACCGGCGCCAAGACCTGGATCAGCAACGCCCGCCGCAGCGGGCTGATCGCCCTGCTGTGCAAGACCGATCCCCACGCCACACCCCGCCACCACAGCATCTCGATCGTGCTCGTGGAACCGGGCCCCGGCCTGAACATCTCAGCCGACCTGCCCAAACTGGGATACAAGGGCGTGGAAGCCTGCGAACTGTCCTTCGACAACTACCGGGCACCGACCTCCGCGATATTGGGAGGCCAACCCGGTCAAGGGTTTTCACAGATGATGAAAGGACTCGAAACCGGCCGCATCCAGGTCGCCGCCCGCGCCCTGGGCGTGGCCAGCGCAGCACTCGACGACGCCCTGGCCTACGCCCAGCAACGCCACAGCTTCGGCCAACCGATCTGGAAACACCAAGCCATCGGAAACTACTTGGCCGACATGGCAACCAAACTCACCGCCGCCCGCCAACTCACCCACTACGCCGCCCAACGCTACGACAGCGGCCAGCGATGCGACATGGAGGCCGGCATGGCCAAACTCTTCGCCTCCGAAACCGCCATGGAAATCGCGCTCAACGCCGTCCGAATCCACGGCGGCTACGGCTATTCCACCGAATACGACGTCGAACGCTACTTCCGCGACGCACCCCTGATGATCGTCGGCGAAGGCACCAACGAAATCCAGCGCAACGTGATCGCCAGACAACTGATAGCCCGCGGCGGAATCTAACCGCCACCGCAGCGCCCGTGCGGTATATTTGCTGCCTGACTTCGCCCACCAGCAAAGCGGCGCGGCACAACACTGTTGGACCACAGGTAACCCGAGGGAAGGCAGCCGCCATGAGTTATCCGCCAGGGCCCTGCGGAGGTTCCCCAGAGTCGCAGAGTCAGCAGCCGGGCTGGCAGCCACCGCAACCCGGCTGGCCGGCCCAGCAGCCGGGCTACGCACCGGAGCCGGACAATTACCTCATCTGGGCGATCTTGACCACGCTGTTTTGTTGCCTGCCCCTTGGGATCGTCTCGATCGTCTACTCCTCCAAGGTTTCCGGCTTGTGGGCGCAAGGGCGCTACGCCGAGGCGCAGGCCGCCTCCGCCAGCGCCAAGAAGTGGGCCATCATCAGCGCAATCGGCGGAGTGGTGGTCGCGGTGGCCTTTGCGGTGATTTACATCGCCCTTATCCTGGTGGCGGTTTCGGTGGACCACAACACTCCCTCCACCATCACCACGTATTCCGACTTCTGATCAACACGGCTAGGCGGCAGCCACCTTTGGTGGGCTAGTCGCCGGTGACCGCGATCGAGTCGACCAACCCCCAGTCCCGTGCGGTGCCGGCGTCAATGGTTCGCCCGGAAAGCACCAGATATGCGGTGCGCCAGCGTCCGATTCGACGCGTCACGCTGACGGTGCCGCCGGCACCGGGGATCAGTCCCAGACTCAGTTCCGGTAGGCCGAATACCGAATCCGGATGCGCCTGCACCCACCCACAGAACGCGGCCATTTCCAGGCCACTACCCAGCACCCGGCCATGCACTTCGGCGCGACAGGCCCGGCCCAGCCGGGCGGTGAGCGCAGCCAGCGCCAGCGCCGGGCTGTGCCTGGTGCGCGCCAGATCAGCGCTGGCGGGATCGGCGAAGGTACCGAACTCGGCCAGATCGCCGCCACTACAGAACGATGGACCGTTGCCGCTCAACACGATCCCGCTCACCGAGGGGTCCAGCTGGGCTACGGTCAGCGCTTCCAGCAGCGCGGCCCGCGCATCGCCGGAAAATGCGTTGTGCCGTTGGGGCCGATTGAATCTGATTCTCAGGGTGTCATCGTCGCGCTCGGTCTGCACGGGATCGGCGATGTCGGGCAGGTCAGCGGGTCCGCGTTCGTCGAGCCAGCGAGCGAACTCCGGCCCGGCCTGCAATGTCGAATAGGCCAGCGATTCGGTCAGCACGCCGGCCAGTGTCGGGCCATCGGGATCTATCGTGCGCAGCACGTCGTCGCAGACGGCGCTGGCCTGCGGCCACCGTTGGCACCGCTGCCTTAGCTCGGCCAGAGTCTGTGACACCGACTCCACGGTGATCACCCTGCGGTCGGCACACGGGCCTTCGGCCAAGGTGAAAGTTGCGGCACTCAAACATGGTTCGGCTTCGGCGAGCTCGCTGGCCCAGCCGTGCGCCACGGTCACCCCCGGAGCCGAGATTTCGCCTGCGGCACGGGTGGCATCCGGGGCACGTGAGAGGTCAACCACACCGAACATGGTTATCCCGAATACTTTTCGATCAGTCCGTTCTTGTAGAGCTTGCCGGTGTCGGTGCGGGGCAGCTGCGCCTCGAAGGCAACCGATCGCGGACACTTGAAGTGCGACTGACGATCTCGCAGCCATTCCATGAGTTCGTCACCGAACTGGCTGGTCGCATCGGTCGGGTCGACGGTCTGCACGACGGCCATCACGCGCTGGCCCATCTAGTCGTCGGGTACGCCGAACACCGCCGCATCCATGACCTTGGGATGGGACACCAAGATGTTTTCGGCTTCCTGCGGGTAGATGTTGACCCCGCCGGAGATGATCATGTGGTGGCGGCGATCGGTCAGGAACAGGTACCCCTGGTCATCCAGGTAGCCGACGTCGCCCACCGTCACCCAACCATGCTTGTCGCGGGAGGCGGCGGTTTTCGACGGATCGTTGAGGTACTCGAAGGAATAGCCGCCTTCGAAGTAGATTTCGCCGGCCTGGCCCGGCGGCAGCTCGACGCCGTCGGCGCCGAGGATGTGCACGCCACCTTGCATGGGTTTGCCGACCGAACCCGGGTGCTCGAGCCAGTCTTCGGCGGTGATCAATGTCGAGCCGATCGCCTCCGAAGAGGCGTAGTACTCGTCGATGATCGGCCCCCACCAGTCCATCATCTGTTTCTTGATCTCAACAGGACACGGGGCGGCGGCGTGCATGACTCGCTTCAGACTGGATACGTCATACGAATTACGAATGCTCTCAGGAAGTTTCAGCATCCGAGTGAACATGGCCGGCACAAACTGTGCGTGCGTTACCCGGTGGCGCTGGATCGCCTCGAGCGCCCCCTCGGGGTCGAACTTCTCCAGCACGACCGTGGTGATTCCGCCGGCCTGCGCACTCATCGACCACACCGACGGCGCGGTGTGATAGAGCGGCGCCGGGCTCAGATAGATCGAGTCGGCGTCCATCCAATAGCCAACCAGGGCCAACATCATCCCGGGCGCAGCATCCGGGGCAACGTGGAGTAGTTCGCGCTTGATTCCCTTGGGCCGTCCGGTGGTTCCCGACGAATACTGCAGCAGGTCACCCTCGAGCTCGTCGTCGATCGCAGTGTCGGGTTGATCGGCCACGCATTGCGGATAGGGCTCCCAGCCGGTCAGGCAGCCTTCGGGCCCGGCCAGGATCAGCAGCTCGGGCGGGCCCGCCCGAAGATGTTCGCCCAGACCGGCACAGGTATCGCGCAGCGCCGCCGAACCGACGATGGCCTTGGCACCGCTGTTCTCGATGATGTAGGCGGCTTCGGCCGCGGTCAGATGGGTATTGATGGGTACGTAATACAACCCGCTACGTCGAGCCGCCCACATGACCGCGTGGATGTGCTCGTTGTTTTCCATCAGGATGGCCACGGCGTCGCCCTCGCGCAGTCCCGCGCGGCGAAACCGATGCGCCAGCCGGTTGGCCCGCGCTTCCAGTTCGTCGAAACTGACTACCGTCCCCGACGGATGCAGAATGACTGCAGGCTTATCCGCCCCGACGTGCTGGCGAATCTGCATGCTGCGACGTCATTCGGCGTCGCGCAGCCGCTCCTTGAGCGCGTCGAACTCGTCCTTGATGCCGGTCGGCAGCTTCTCACCGATGAACTGCAACCACTCCTCGATAAGAGGGAGCTCTTCGCGCCACTCTTGGGCGTTGACCGCGAGCGCTTCACTCACGTCGGCGGGGTTGGCGTCCAGCCCCTCCAGGTCCAGGTCCTCGACGGTGGGAACGGTACCGATCGGTGTGGTCTTACCGCCGGCCTTGTGCTCGATGCGATCGACGATCCACTTCATCACGCGGCTGTTCTCGCCGAAGCCGGGCCACAGGAAGCGGTGGTCTTCGCCACGACGGAACCAGTTGACGAAGAAGACCTGCGGCAACTTGGACTCGTCGGAGTTCTTGCCGATGTCGATCCAGTGCTGGACGTAGTCGCCGACGTTGTAGCCCATGAACGGCAGCATGGCCATGGGGTCGCGCCGCACGTTGCCGACCTTGCCCTCGGCGGCGGCGGTCTGCTCGCTGCCCAGGGTGGCGCCGATGAACACACCGTGCTGCCAATCGCGTGCCTGGGTGACCAACGGAACGGTGGTCTTGCGGCGGCCGCCGAACAGGATGGCCGAAATCGGCACGCCCTGGGGGTCATCCCACTCGGGGGCCAGGATCGGGCATTGCGACATCGGGGTGCAGTACCGCGAGTTCGGGTGCGCGGCCGTGGTCTCGGTCTCGGTCTCGGTCTCGGTCTCGCGGAAGTACCATTCGTTGCCCTTCCAGTCGACCAGGTGCTGGGGGTCGCCCTCCAGACCTTCCCACCAGACCTCGCCGTCGTCGGTCAGCGCGACGTTGGTGAACACCGTGTTGCCCGCGGCGATGGTGCGCATGGCGTTGGGGTTGGACTTCCAGTTGGTGCCCGGGGCCACCCCGAAGAAACCGAACTCCGGGTTCACCGCGTACAAGCGGCCGTCCTTGCCGAACCGCATCCAGGCGATGTCGTCGCCGAGGGTTTCGGCGCGCCAGCCCGGGATGGTGGGCTGCAGCATCGCCAGGTTGGTCTTGCCGCAGGCCGACGGGAACGCCGCCGCAATGTAGTACGCCTTGTTCTCGGGCGAAATCAGCTTGAGGATCAGCATGTGCTCGGCCAGCCAGCCCTCGTCACGAGCCATCGCCGAGGCGATCCGCAGTGAGTAGCACTTCTTGCCCAGCAGCGCGTTACCGCCGTAGCCGGAGCCGTAGCTCCAGATTTCCCGGGTCTCGGGGAAGTGGGTGATGTACTTGGTGTCGCTGCAGGGCCACGGCACGTCCGCCTGACCGTCTTCCAGCGGCGCGCCGACCGAGTGCAGTGCCTTGACGAAAAAGCCGTCCTGACCCATCTTCTCCAGCGCGGCGGTGCCCATGCGGGTCATCACCTTCATCGAAACCACGACGTATTCGGAGTCGGTGATCTCCACCCCAAGCTTGGGGTCCTCCGCACCCAGCGGACCCATGCAGAACGGCACCACGTACATGGTGCGGCCACGCATGCAACCGCGGTACAGGTCGGTCATGAGCGTGCGCATCTCGCTCGGGTCCATCCAGTTGTTGGTGGGGCCGGCGTCGATCTCGCGCTCGGAACAGATGAAGGTGCGTGATTCCACCCGCGCGACGTCGGAGGGATCAGACAAAGCTAGGTAGGAGTTCGGGAATTTCTCGTCGTTGAGCCGGGTGAAGGTACCGGCGTCGACCAGTTGCGCGGAGAGCCGATGAAACTCCTCGTCGGAACCGTCAGCGAAAACAACCCGGTCGGGCTGGGTCAGTTCGGCGACCTCCTGCACCCAGGACAGCAGCCCCTGGCGATTAGTCGGCGCGGTGTCCAGACCGGGGATGGTCGCTGAGGTCATCGAACTCTCCTGGATTCTGTTACTTCGGTTCTTTGGTTTACTTACTTGCCATCGACTTCTTGGGATGCGATAGGTCTGCTCAAGCTTTTGCCGGCACGACTTTCGACCCGGTAGTGCTTTCATACAGGTTATCGCGCATCACTTGTGGGGGAAGCCGTGGGCGGGTATAAGCCTCCTCACAAGACCGATTCAGAAAGCCTCACTAACTCCCGAAATCGCGGCCATTTGCCTCAGAATGTCGCGGAAGCCCGGCCCCACCACCGGCCGTGGCGGTTCACGGCGTAGCGGTACCCGATGATGTACCCGATTCGCCCAGTTCCGCACACACCGCCTCGAGCGCGGCCCGGATTGTCGGCATCTCGCGGTCGCGTCGCGCGGCGGCACGAGCCGCCGCCCTGGCATGCTCACGCAACTCGCTGTCGATGGCGCTGACCTGCGCGGCCGCCCGCGCGTTCGCGGCCTCGTCGCTGCCCCAGAGTGCGGTGGCCAACAGTGTTTCGGCGGCAAGCACCCGGCTGGCGACCAGTTGCTCCAGCGTGCAGCCCAGCGACGACAACACGTCAGCGGTCCAGCGTTCCAACACCGCACGGTCGGCGAGCAGGGCACGGGTGCGCACCACCCATAGGGCCACGGCCAGGCCCACCACGACACACCCGAGGATTCCGGCCAGGGTCAGCCCCAGATCCAGGCCCGGAGCCAACCCGGCCAGCAGCCGGCTCAGCGTGAGCGCCACACCGAGTCCAAAACCGACACCCAAGACCATCATCAACCGCGTTTCCAGCCGCCGCGACGCCAACGGCGGGGCGGGCATCGCAACGGCCGGCAGCGGGTCGGCAGGCGGGAAGTCCACCGGCAAACTCATCTCTCGCGAGACGTCGACAAGCTGGGCGGTGATGCCATCGCCCACCTCGGTGACAATCTCGTCGATCCGGCCCCGGGCATAGCTCTGGAAATCGGCCAGCCGCCGCCGGGCCAGCCCCGCGATGTCCTCCTGCAGTTCGGTGCGCACCGACGCACAGCGGCTGCGCGCGAAATAGCACAACTGGACCCGCGCCTGCTGGATCTGACCGCGCAGCGCGATGGTGCGCCCGGTCCGGTCCTGACGCCGCCGCTGCAGGACAGAGCCGCGCTCTTCCCGCAATCCGTCCACGCGCGCCCGCCTGCCGGCACCCGCGGCGTCGCGGTTGAAGCGCTGCCCGGCCAGCAGCAGCCCGGCGTGCCAGGCGCGCAGCCTGTTGCGCCGGGCGATATCGGGGGCCGCCAGCTCGGTTCGCACGGTCGCCACCAGGTCGTCCACTCCCGGTGGGCCCAGCTGTGGCGCGGCGGCGACGCCCACCCAGGGCACCGCGCCGTAGCGCGGCGCGTGGGCGGCGAGCTTGGCGCGGTTCGCCGCCAGCACCTCCCGCCAGGTGCGGTGCAGGTCGATCTTCGTCACCGCGGCGATCACCACATCGGTGTGACCGGCGGCGGCATCCAGCAATGCGCAGTCGGATTCGGTCATCGGAGTCGCCGCGGACACCACGAACACCACCACTGTCGGCACAGCACCGGCTCCCAGCCGCGGCGATTCAACAAATCTGTGCTGTGGCAACCGCCGCCGCAATGCCGTGATCACACTGCTCGTCCCGGCCAGCCACGGACCGGTCACCAGCACCACATCGCGCCGGTTGATCGACGGCGCACCCAGCTTCGGCCCGATCGCTAGGACCAGCTCGTCAACCCGGGCCACCGCCTCGTGGTGGGCGCTGCCGATCACCGCGGCCGCCCGCCCTCCGGCGGACCCGCGCACGCCAGCGATCCCGCGGCCCGGGACCAGAGCCGCAGCGATCCCCTGACGATGTCGGCACCGCACCAACGCCGTAGGTCACTGTCCGGGCTCTCAGCGGCGGGGCCGCGCTGAGACCGGTGGCGCCGCCAGCGCAGCGCCCGCTGCAGCTGGGCGCCCGGATCGTCAGGGGGCACGGCCGCACCAAAGGGGTCGAGCCCCCACGTGGACGCCGCATCCAGGGCGGCCGACATGCGGGCCAGCACGGCGGCCTCACCGGCCAGGAACTCGCTGACTTGCTCGTCCGCCACGGCCAGGACCTCGAGTGCGGCGACTGCCTCGAGTACCCGGCCGTAGCGCACACCGGCACCGGCGGCGACCGCGTTCGCGACGACGGCATCGATTCCGCTGATCTTGCGCAACAACGCCCGTACCTGCGTCCGGGCCGCACCGCGCCGCAACGCTTCGATGGCGATCGCGACCCCGAACAGATCGAGTGACTCCAGCAATCGCAGCCGTTGCCCGGTGGGCACCCCAAGATCCGCGGACAGAAAGCCGGCATGGGAGCCATCGAGGGCGGCACCGGCCGCTGGATGGGCGGCCAGCGCGCGCAAGGCGCACCAGGACCGCTCATCGAGATCGTCGAGCGCGGCCACTGCCAACAGTGCGCTGATCGGCTCCACCGGCACGCCGGCCAGCGTCGACAAGAGCTCGCACCGCTGCAGCGCCCCGGCCATCGGCCCGGCACCCGCGAATCCGACGACATCGGTCTTGTCGGCCATGGTCAGGACCGCAAGCACCGGACGCTCGGTCGGCTCGAGCACGGCGATCCCTGCGCGATCCTCGGGCTTGACCACTTCGGCAAGGGCGTAGACCACCACGTCGGCGGGGTCGCCGCCGGACGTCGCAGCCAGCCCCGCTGCGCTTCCCGCGCCGTCCAATGCCCGCGCCAGCGTGTTGCGGCCGACCCCGCGTCGTCCCCGCACGGCCACCCGTAAAGGTCGCGCGGCCCGCTCCGCGATCGCGCGAATACGCTGGTCAGCGGTGCTGGCGGCGAGACAGGTGAGCTCATCGACAAAAGCTTGATGCCCCGTCTGCATCGCAACCATCACCCCCATGGCATCCTCCTCGCGGCCACTCGCATGGTGACAGTTGCGGCGCGACGGCGCGAGTCACAACTAGTTAGAGATGTGCCGGCCGCTACCACCCGAAGACAACTGTTGGGTATCAATCTGGACCAGGAGCGGCTACGGCCGGGCTTCATGCGCCACGATGGACCAATGCATGTCCAGCCCGGGGTGGGGCTCCAGTCCGACACGTCGTCTTCGACCGGCACGGGGTCAGGCCCGGCGGACGAGCCAGAGGCCGAGAAGAGCGCGTGGGGCTATCTTCCCCCGACCGCCTTTCGTTCGCGCCATTCGGCACTGTCGAGCATCCAGCAGCAGACCTGGGAGCGGCGATGGCCGCAGCTGGGCCGGCAGGCAACGGCACACTCCCAGCCATCGGCACGCGGCCATGAGCCCATCGACCCCATCGACGCCCGGGCCTGGTTCGGCCGGGAGGCACCGGTGGTGCTGGAAATCGGCTGCGGCAGCGGCACCTCGACGCTGGCGATGGCGCAGGCCGAGCCCAACGTCGATGTGATCGCGGTGGAGGTCTATCGCCGGGGGCTGGCGCAACTGCTCTGCGCGATCGACCGGGCGGACCTGCAGCGAATCAACATCCGGTTGATCCGCGGTAACGGGATCGACGTGCTGCGCGATCTGATCGCCCCGGAATCCTTGACCGGAGTGCGCGTCTTCTTCCCCGATCCCTGGCCCAAGGCGCGCCATCACAAGCGCCGGCTGATACAGCCCAGCACGGTTGCCCTGATCGCCGACCGGCTACTCCCTGGAGGTGTTTTTCACGCGGCAACCGACCATCCCGGCTACGCCGAGCACATCATCGCCGCCGGCGATGCCGAGCCAGCGCTGGCACGAGTGGATCCGGGCGTCGATTCGCTTCCCGTCTCGGTGGTCCGTCCGACCACCAAGTACGAGATGAAAGCCCATAACGCGGGCAGCAGCATTAACGAGTTGATATGGAAAAAGCAGCGTTAGACGTGGCCGATAGGGAAACCTGAAATTAGATGAGCAAATGAGCCTGACCGAAGATGTGACCACACAAGGGTCCGATCCTGTGGCGGAGCCGCCGATGGTGGCCGGAGATTTGTCGCGCGACGGCCTGTCCGGCTCCGCGGCGCCGGCGGGCCGGGTCCTGTTGGTGTGGGATGCCCCGAACCTGGACATGGGGCTGGGTTCCATCCTCGGGCGACGGCCGACTGCGCTGGAAAGACCCCGGTTCGACGCACTCGGGCGCTGGTTGTTGGCCCGCACGACGCAGGTGTCCGCCACGGCACCGGACGGCCCGGACGTCAGGGTCGAACCCGAAGCAACCGTCTTCACCAATATCGCGCCCGGGAGCGCCGAAGTGGTTCGCCCATGGGTGGACGCGCTACGCAACGTCGGATTCGCGGTCTTCGCCAAGCCCAAGATCGACGAGGACAGCGACGTCGACCGTGACATGCTCGAGCACATCGATCAGCGGTACCGGGAGGGACTCGCGGCGCTGGTAGTTGCCTCCGCGGATGGCCAGGCATTCCGGCAGCCGCTGGAAAAGATTTCGCGAGCCGGAACCCCTGTTCAGGTGCTCGGATTTCGTGAACACGCCAGTTGGGCGCTAGCGTCGGATACCTTAGAGTTTGTCGACCTGGAGGACATTGCTGGTGTTTTCCGCGAGCCGCTCCCGCGAATCGGCCTCGATTCGCTGCCTGAGCAGGGAGCTTGGCTGCAGCCGTTCCGGCCGCTGTCCTCGCTGCTGAACTCGCGGGCGTGAGAATCTCGTGTGTGTGAAAAGGCCACGTCTCACCGACAATCGAAAAGCGCTGCGAAGCAAAGCAGAGCAATGCGCGGATCGTTAACGATCCAGTAAGGAGCTCACGTGTTCGCCTGGTGGGGTCGAACTGTGTACCGCTACCGATTCATCGTAATCGGTGTCACGGTGGCACTATGCCTCGGCGGCGGCGTCTTCGGGCTGAGCCTGGGTAAGCACGTCACGCAGAGTGGTTTCTACGACGAGGGCAGTCAATCTGTGACGGCCTCGATCCTTGGCGACGAGGTCTACGGCCGCGACCGAACCGGCCACATCGTCGCGGTCTTCAAGGCCCCGGACGGCAAAACCGTCAATGACCCGGCGTGGTCGAAGAAAATCACCGACCAGCTGAACCAGTTTGTGAAAGACCACCCTGATCAGGTGCTGGGTTGGGCCGGCTACCTCAGGGCACCGGACAGCACCAGCCCGGTCATCAAGGGCATGGCCACCGATGACAAGAAGTACACGTTCGTCTCCATCCCACTCAAGGGCGACGACGACGACACCATCCTCAACAACTACAAGGACATCGCGCCGTCGCTGCAGAAGCTCGACGGCGGCACGGTCCAGCTCGCCGGCCTCGAGCCGGTGGCCGAGGGGTTGACCGGCACCATCGCCACCGACCAGCGCCGGATGGAAGTGCTG
Source organism: Mycobacterium pseudoshottsii JCM 15466 (assembly GCF_003584745.1). Classification (NCBI taxonomy): domain Bacteria; kingdom Bacillati; phylum Actinomycetota; class Actinomycetes; order Mycobacteriales; family Mycobacteriaceae; genus Mycobacterium; species Mycobacterium pseudoshottsii. Next base: position 595,197 of record NZ_AP018410.1, on the reverse strand, counting down.
GCCCTGCCGTTGGTGGCCGTGGTGCTGTTCCTGGTCTTCGGTGGCGCGGTGGCGGCCTGCCTCCCGGTGATGGTGGGCGGGCTGAGCATCGCGGGCGCCCTGGGCATCCTGCGGCTGGTGGCGGTGTTCGGGCCGGTGCACTTCTTCGCCCAACCCGTCGTCTCCCTGATCGGTCTGGGTATCGCGGTGGACTACGGGCTGTTCGTGGTCAGCCGGTTCCGAGAAGAGATCGCCGAAGGCTATGACACCGAGACGGCGGTACGCCGAACGGTGATGACGGCCGGGCGCACGGTGGCCTTTTCCGCGGTCCTGATCATGGCCTCGGGGGCGAGCCTGCTGATGTTGCCCCAGGGCTTCGTGAAATCGCTGACCTACGCCCTGCTAGCCGCGGTCGGCCTGGCCGCCCTGCTGTCGATCACACTGCTGCCCGCGTGCCTGGGCGTGCTGGGCAGGCACGTCGACGCGCTCGGCGTCCGGACCGCGTTCCGGGTGCCGTTCCTGCGGAACTGGAAGGTGTCGCGGGCCTACCTGAACTGGCTGGCCGACCGGCTGCAGAAGACCAAGACCCGCGAAGAGGTCGAGGCCGGCTTCTGGGGCAACCTCACCAACCGGGTGATGCGCCGCCCGCTGGTGTTCGCCATCCCGATCGTCCTCGGCATGATCCTGCTGGTCATCCCGCTGTTCAACCTGTCGCTGGGCGGCATGAGCGAGAAGTATCTGCCACCCAACAATGCGGTGCGCCAGTCGCAGGAACACTTCGACCAACTCTTCCCGGGATACCGCACCAATCCGCTGACCCTGGTGATCAAATCGACCAACAATCAGCCGGTCACCGACCAGCAGATTGCCGATATTCGCAGCAAGGCGATGTCGATCAGCGGGTTCATCGACCAGGACAACGACGCGGACAGTATGTGGCAGGAGCGCAGCTATGCGCCCGGTGGATCCAAGGATCCGTCGGTCCGGGTCCTACAGAACGGGTTGATCAACCCGGGTGACGCGCCCACCAAACTCGCGGAGCTACGCGCGATCACACCTCCCAAGGGCCTCGAGATATTTGTCGGCGGGACCCCGGCGCTGGAACAGGATTCGATTCACAGCCTGTTCGAGAACATGCCGGCGATGCTGGTCATCCTGCTCACGACCACCACGCTGTTGATGTTCCTGGCGTTCGGTTCGGTGGTGCTGCCAATCAAGGCGGCGGTGATGAGCGCGCTGACGCTCGGGTCCACGATGGGCATCCTGACCTGGATCTTCGTCGACGGACACGGGTCGAGCGTACTGAACTTCACCGCCACCCCGCTGACCGCGCCCGTCATCGCGCTGGTGGTGGCGGTCGGATACGGCCTCGCCACCGACTATGAGGTGTTCTTGGTATCCCGCATGGTCGAGGCGCGCGAAAACGGCATGTCGACTCAGGAGGCGATCCGGATCGGCACGGCAACCACCGGTCGCCTCATCACCGCGGCCGCACTGGTGCTCGCCGTGGTCGCCGGCTCGTTCGTGTTCTCCGACCTGGTGATGATGAAGTATCTGGCGTTCGGGCTGGTGGCGGCGTTGCTGCTGGATGCGACCGTGGTCCGGATGTTCCTGGTGCCGTCGGTGATGAAATTGCTCGGCGATGATTGTTGGTGGGCGCCGCGCTGGATGCGCCGCCTGCAGACCCGCATCGGGCTCGGCGAGATCCAGTTGCCCGACGAGCGGAAGCGCCCGGCCAACAACGGCAGCGCCCGCCCACCCGTCAAGGCCGCCCTGGCCGCGGCCACGGCCCGCGCACCGCATGACCCCACCCACCCGTCGGCCCCCGAGGCGGCTCGGCCGTCCCGTTCGGGCGGGCCCGCGCGAACTGAGCTCGGGTCGGCCCAGAGCGGTCCGTCCAGCGCCGGCACCAAAGAGATCCAGACCAGGGCCAGCCAGCCAAGCGACCCCCCGACCACCCGGCTCACGGCACCGGGGGCGCCACCCGCTCGCGGATCCAGCAATCCGGCTCCACCGGCGCAGACCCGGCCCACCACGCCGGCGCCTCCCGCACCGGCCCCGCCGCCGGCGCCATCCGCCGGTCAGACGCGAGCCATGCAGATTCCGACAAACCGTTCCAGCGACACCGGCGGCGACCCGGCCGATCCAACGGCCGCGCTACCGATCCAGCGCCCGGAAGGGACCGACACGGAGGCCGCCACCGAGCAGCTGAATGCGCGCGGTGGGCAACCAGACGGCGGCGAGAATCCGCGGCCACGCCGCCGCGGAGCGGGCGGGGCCGGCGGGCTCAGCGCCCAGGATCTGCTGCGTCGTGAGGGACGCCTGTAGCAACGCCCCGGCGCCCGCAACCGGGCGCTGCGGGTACGGCCAGCGGTTCTACGCGACCGCCTAAGCGCGAGTTTGGTCAGCGCCGGCTTCGGCCTCAGTACCCTCGTCGGGCTCGTCGGGTTGCGCCGCGATGAGGGCCAGCGGATCCTGGTCCTGCTGCTGCGCTTCCGCGATCGGATCCTCGGCCAACAACACCCGCATCGCATTGTTGAGGAATGCGACGGTGGGGACCGCCAGCAAAGCACCGACGATCCCGGCCAGCACGCCGCCGGTGGAAATGGCCAGCACCACACCCAGCGGGTGAATCGAGACCGCGCGGCCCATGACCAAGGGCTGAAGCAAATGCGCCTCGAGTTGATTGACGGCAATCAGCAAGGCCAGTGTGAGCAGGGCATACACCAGCCCCTTGGCCAGCAAGGCAACCACCACCGCCAGCAAGCCGGAGATCAACGCACCGATCAGCGGGATGAACGCGCCCAGGAACACGATGGAGGCCAGCGGCAGGGCGAGCGGAACACCCATAACCGCCAACCCTGTCCCCACGCCGGCCGCGTCGGTCAGGGCCACCAGGAAGGTGGCCCGCACATACCCGATCAGTGACCCATAGCCCGCGCGTCCGGCCGCCATCGCGCGGTCACGGACATGGGCCGGGATGATCTTGGCGACGTACTGCCAAATGTTGCGGCCGCCGTAGAGGAAAAAAATCAGCGTGAACAACACCAGCACCGCGGCGGTCAGCAGTTCGGTGATGGTGGCCGCGGTGGAGATCGCGCCGCTGGTCAACTTCGCCTGGTTGTTGTGCAGCGCTTCGATCGCGGCGTTGCCCGCGTTGTCTATCTGTTCACGGCGCAGGTGCGGCGGCCCCTCGATCAGCCATTTGCGGCTGGAGTCGATGCTGTGCTCCACCTGGTAGGCCAGATCGGGCAGACCAACGATGAACTGGCTGATGACGAACGTCAGGATGCCGCCGAGGATGGAAAACCCGCCCAGCAAGACCAGCGACACCGCGGCACCACGTGGCAGCCCCCTGGCGTCCAGCCAGTCCACCACCGGCACCAGCAATGCGCTGAGCATCAGCGCCAGCAGCACCGGCACGACAATGATTTCGAGCTTCTTGATCACCAGCAAGAGGGCCACCAGAGCGGCCAGGATGACAAGTAAGCGCCACGACCAGGCCGCCGTCTTGCGGACCAGCGGGGCTACCGAGGCATCGTCGAGGCTCGCCGACATCCGGCAAGCCTAACCGGGCGCCGGACCCGGCTCTCCCGCAAATTCCCCCGAGCTGATCGCGGGCGCCCGCGGCGCTTCGGGCTGCCACCGCCACCACGATCCGGTCACGACCCCAGAACGAGGCAGACACGGTCAGTGACGTGCGGCGATCGTGGCATCACCTGCGCGGTTACCCTTATTCGATGTCGTTTGACGCCCCCGTCCGCAAACTCCGCCAGCGTGTGGGGGCGCTGCCCCGCGCTCGCGGGACGGAGGCACCCCGTGGCAAGTACTGGTGGCTGCGGTGGGCCGTGCTCGGCATCGTCGCGATCGTGCTTGCCGTCGAGGTGGCGCTGGGCTGGGACCAGCTGGCCAAAGCCTGGATGAGCATGTATCAGGCCAAGTGGTGGTGGCTGCTCGCGGCGATGGTGGCCGCGGCGGCGTCGATGCACAGTTTCGCGCAAATCCAGCGCACCCTGCTGAAGTCCGCGGGTGTGCACGTCCGCCAACTTCGGTCCGAAGCCGCGTTCTACGCCGCCAACTCGCTGAGCACCACCCTCCCCGGCGGTCCGGTGTTGTCGGCCACGTTCCTGCTGCGCCAGCAACGCATTTGGGGCGCCTCTACGGTGGTGGCGTCGTGGCAGCTGGTGATGTCGGGAGTGCTGCAGGCGGTGGGCCTGGCACTGCTCGGCCTGGGTGGTGCCTTTTTCCTGGGCGCCAAGAACAACCCGTTCTCACTGCTGTTCACCCTGGGCGGGTTCATCGCGTTGCTGCTGCTTGCCCAGGCGGTGGCCTCACGTCCGGAGTTGCTCGAGGGAATCGGCCGCCGGGTGCTGGCGTGGGTCAACTCGATCCGCGGCCGGCCGGCCGCGACCGGCATGGAGAAGTGGCGTCAGATTCTCATGCAACTCGAGTCGGTGAGCCTGAGCCGGCGCGATTTGGGAGTGGCATTTAGCTGGTCGCTTTTCAACTGGATCGCCGACGTCGCGTGTCTGGGCTTCGCCGCATACGCCGCGGGCGACCACGCGTCGGTCGCCGGGTTGACCGTTGCCTATGCGGCGGCCCGCGCGGTGGGCACCATCCCGTTGATGCCGGGTGGACTGTTGGTGGTCGAGGCCGTGCTGGTGCCTGGTTTGGTATCCAGCGGCATGGCCCTGCCCAACGCCATCTCCGCGATGCTGATCTATCGGCTGATCAGCTGGTTGTTCATCGCCGCGATCGGCTGGGTGGTGTTCTTCTTCATGTTCCGCACCGAGAAGGCCGCCGATTCCGACGCTGGCGACCCGCCAACCGACCCAAATCTGGCGATCGTCATCCCCATCCCGGGCGAACTGTACGAGGACCCGGCCGAAACGGCCCTGCAAGGTCCGCTACCGCCCCCCGACCGCGGGTGCGAGGGCAACCCCGGACGCATCGGCTAGCTCAGCCGGCGCGGTTCGCCGGCGCCGGCCCGGGCAGCGGGCCCGCCGCCACGGGCAGATTCCCCGGCGTCAGCGGCAGCCCAACGGCCGGTAGTCCCGACAAAGCACCGCCATCTTGGGCCGCCTGCGCCAGCCCCACCGCCTGCGACAGCGTGATCGGCAGCCGACACTGCGTTGAGAGATTGGTCAGCGGCTGCGACAGCGACTGCAGGTCGCTGGCGACTTTGGGATTCTTCTCCAGATAGCTCTTCAGCGATCCGAACGATTGCGGGCCCGCGGAGCCCTGGAAGGCCGCGGTCATCGCCTGATTGGTCTCCGGATGCGAGTCCAGGTAATCGCCCGTCTGCTTGGCGACCGAACCGATCGTTCTGGCCACTTCACTGGCGGCACATGGATCGGTAGCACCGGTGGCCGTCGGCTCTGCCACCGTCACGAGCGCGAGGCCCGGCAGCCCGACGGCGACCAATGCGGCGAACAGCCCGCGGCGCTTTGTCGCATTGCCTGACTTCATGGATAACTCCTCATGGATTGCATAACGTACGAATTCCCTTGCCACGCCAGTGGCGGCGATCAGCGACGCATTCCGTCGCGATCTGTCTGGACTGTCCCGGGTTGGTACTCGGATCGACCCAAGTCCCCCGCGTGGACATCAGCCATACTGCCATCTCCGGCGCGGGCACCGCCAACTCGCGCCGCGGCCCTGCGGCCACCCGGTGAACTTCACAGTGTCTTCCGAGCGTCCTGGCAGTGTCGGCATCGTTGCGGCTCAGCAACCAATAAACGGACCTACTCCACATTTGTCTGCGGTAGGCTCGCGAGCAACGCGTCGCGTGAGAATTACGGGGAGTCCGACATCCAGCAGTTCATGATGCGCCTGAGCCGCAACCTGCGCAGATTCCGCTGGTTGGTGTTCACCGGATGGATGCTGGCTCTGGTCCCGGCAATCTATCTGGCGCTGACTCAGTCAGGGAATCTCACCGGTGGCGGCTTCGAGGTCGCCGGGTCCCAGTCACTTCGGGTACACGATGTGCTCGAGGCGCAATACCCCGACCAGGGGGCATCCTCGCTGGCCCTGGTGGCGACCCCGCGCCCGGATGCCAGCTACCAGGACATCACCGACGCGGTCGCGCAACTGAGACGAATTGCCGGCGAATTTCCCGGGGTCTCGGAGGTGCCCGACCCCACCCAGCGGCCCCCGCAACCCGATCGGCCCTACGTGGTGTCGCTGCGCCTGGACGCCCGCAACGCGGGCACCAGCGACCTCGCCAAGAAGCTGCGCGCGCGAGTCGGCGTGGAAGGCGACAAACCGGGACAGACGGCGGATGGCCGGGTACGGCTCTACGTCATCGGCCAGGGTGCGCTCAGCGCCGCTGCGGCGGCGAACACCAAGCACGACATCGCCGCCGCGGAACGCTGGAACCTGCCCATCATCCTGATCGTCTTGTTGGCGGTGTTCGGCTCGCTGACCGCCGCGGCCATCCCGCTGGCGCTGGGGATCTGCACCGTCGTGGTCACGATGGGCCTGGTCTACCTGCTGTCGATGCACACCACGATGTCGGTGTTCGTGACGTCGACGGTGTCGATGTTCGGCATCACGCTGGCCGTCGACTACTCGCTGTTCATCTTGATGCGTTTCCGCGAGGAGTTGCGCTCCGGCCGTCAGCCCCAGGAGGCGGTGGACGCCGCCATGGCCACGTCCGGGCTGGCGGTGGCGCTGTCCGGCATGACCGTCGTCGCCTCGCTCAGCGGTATCTACCTGATCAACACCCCGGCGCTGCGATCCATGGCCACCGGGGCGATCCTCGCGGTGGCCGTCGCCATGCTGACATCGGCCACCCTGACGCCCGCGGTGCTGGCCACCTTTGCCCGGGCCGCCGCCAAGAGGTCGGCCCTGCTGCATTGGTCGCGCCGGCCGGAAAGCACCCAGTCCCGGTTCTGGACCCGCTGGGTGGGCTGGGTGATGCACCGGCCCTGGATCACCGCGTTGTCGGCTTCGGTCGTGCTGCTGCTGATGGCGGCACCGGCGGCGTCGATGGTGCTGGGCAACAGCCTGTTACGCCAGTTCGATTCCTCGCACGAGATCCGCGCCGGGGTGTCCGCGGCGGCCCAGGCCCTGGGACCGGGCGCGCTGGGTCCGGTCCAGGTGCTGATCAAGTTCCCCGACGGCGGCGCCTCCACGCCCGCACACAGCCAGACGGTCGGCGCGGTCCGCCAGCGGATGGCCCAAGGTCCCAACGTCACCACGGTGGCACCGCCGAAATTCGCCGAGGACAACGACAGCGCGCTGCTGAGCGCGGTGCTGTCGGTGGATCCCGAGGACATGGGTGCCCGCCACACCGTCGACTGGATGCGCAGCGAGCTACCGCAGGCTGCCGGCGGCGCCCAAGTCGACGTCGGCGGATCGACCGCGCTGATCAAGGATTTCGATGACCGGGTGTCGGCGACCGAGCCGCTGGTGCTGGCCTTCGTCGCGCTGATCGCCTTCGTGATGCTGTTGATCTCGATCCATTCGGTGCTGCTGGCGCTCAAGGGCGTGCTGATGACCTTGCTGTCGGTGGCGGCGGCCTACGGCAGCCTGGTCATGGTGTTCCAATGGGGCTGGGGGGAACGGCTCGGCTTCCCCCAGCTGACCTCCATCGACTCCACGGTGCCGCCGCTGGTCCTGGCGATGACCTTCGGGCTGTCCATGGACTACGAGATCTTCCTGCTCACCCGAATCCGGGAACGCTTCCTGCACACCGGCCGGACCCGCGACGCGGTGGCCTACGGCGTGAGCACCAGCGCACGCACCATCACCAGTGCGGCGCTGATCATGATCGCGGTGTTCTGCGGATTCGCCTTCGCCGGCATGCCGCTGGTGGCCGAGATCGGCGTCGCCTGCGCCGTCGCGATCGCGGTGGACGCCACGATCGTGCGGCTGATCATGGTGCCGGCCCTGATGGCGATGTTCTCGCAGTGGAACTGGTGGTTGCCCAGATGGCTGGGCCGGATCCTGCCGTCGGTGGACTTTGACCGGCCGTTGCCCGAGGTCGACCTCGCTGACGTCGTGGTCATTCCCGAGGACATCGCCGCGACGATTCCGCCTGGCGCCGACTTGCGCATGGTGCTCAAGTCGGCGGCCAAGCTCAAGCAGCTGGCACCCGACACCATCTGCGTGGCGGACCCCCTCGCATTCACCGGCTGTGAGCGGGTCGGCAAGGGGCCGGAGCGGATTCCCGAGCTCGTCAAGGACGGCCTCAACCTGGCCGGCGGCACCGACACCGCGGGACCGGGCGGTGCCGCTGAGGCCAAGAACGGTTCCAACGGGCAGTCGGCCGCGCGAAAGGCCGTCGGCCTGGCCTACCGCAGCGGCATCGCGCGCGCGATGTCGTGGGCGGAGCGCCCGGTCCATCCGGTCACCGTGTGGCGCGGGCGGCTCTCGATCGCACTGGACGCGCTGGAAACCAACGCCTCCGAGCGGCGGGCCGGCCCGGGCAGCGGGCGAGAGCCCAGCTACCGGCGGCGCAGCCCGGTGGAAACCACCAACGTCCAATTGCCCACCGGGGACCGGCTGCTGATCCCGACCGGGGCCGAAACGTTGCGTCTCAAGGGCTACCTGATCATGAGCCGTAACAGCAGCCGGGATTACGCCGAACTTGCAGACATGGTCGAAGCGATGGAACCCGAGACCGCGGCCGTCGTACTGGCGGGGATGGACAGGTACTACTGTTGTCAACCGCCAAGGCGGCAATGGATCGCCACCCAGCTGGTTCGGCGTCTTGCGGATCCGCATCCGTCTGATGTCGACGTTGAGTGGCCCCAGCCCGATGACAAGGCAGACTGGGAGGAAGTCCGGCAACGCTGTCTGGCGGTGGCAGTAGCCATGTTGGAGGAGGCGAGGTGACGTTGGCAACCGACCAGCGGAAACCTGCGCAAGTACAGCCGCCACACCGCCCCGATGGTGACAACCGCGAGCACTTCGTTGACCAGCCGGTGGAATTTTGGCCGACGGCAGCCATCCGTTCCGCGCTACAGAGCGGCGATATCGCCACCTGGAAGCGCATCGCCGCCGCGCTCAAGCGCGACCCCTACGGTCGCACCGCGCGCCAGGTGGAAGAGGTCCTCGGCGGAGCCCGGCCGATTGGCATCTCCAAAGCGCTGTGGGAGGTGCTGGACCGGGCCCGAGCCCATCTGGAAGCCAATGAGCGCGCCGAGGTCGCCCGTCACGTCAAGCTGCTGATGGATCGATCGGGTCTGGGCCAACAGGAATTCGCGTCCCGCATCGGCGTTTCGCCCGAGGACCTGGCCGCCTACCTGGACGGCAGCGTGAGCCCGTCGGCTTCGCTGATGATCCGGATGCGTCGCCTGTCCGACCGGTTCGTGCGGGTCAAGAACACCCGCGCGGCCGACTCCGACCAGGACGCGGCTAGCGGGAGTTGATCGGCACCACGTCGAGCACCAGCCAATCGTTGCCGCGCTTGGTCAAACTCACCCGCAACGCGGGCGCGGCCTGACTGGGCGGTTGACCGGGCGAGTTCTGGGTCACCCGCAGAATCACCGCGACACTGGCCGCCGACGGCCCCAGCGCCTCAACCCCGGCCGACAGCGTGTCGGCCTGGGCGGTGATCTTGTGTTGCACCAGATCGGCGCTGGATTTGGCGTACTGCGCTTTGAACTCCGCGACCCGCTCGGGCACCATCATCGCGGCGGCCCGGTCGGCTGACGCGTTGGGCGCACCCGGCGAGAAGGAGGCCACCGCCTCGGCCATTCCGGTGGCGATCGCGACCACCCTTCGCGAGTCCCGGTTGAAGTCGCGGTCGGGGGACGTCCAGTGGGTGTATCCGGTCAGCACCGCGGCCACCAACGCAGCAGTGCACAAAAAGACCACCGCCAGGCGCAGCCCGGGCGCCTCGTCGTCGGTGCCTACAGTGACCGCATCGCGGCGGAACAGCCAAAAATTGACGGCCACCCCTTCCAGGACCAACAGGACCAGGACCGAGCACGCCGATATCCACCACCACGGCCAGCCCAGGATGAAACCGATCATGACCAGCGCCGCGATCGCGACCAGCGGGGCCAAGATGTCGAATGCGGCAAGCCGCCATGCGTTTCTCATCGGATCGAAGCCAGCCCGGAGACCAACAGCTTGCCGTCGACATCGGAGACTTCCACCCGCAGGCTCCAATGCACCGTCTGCGGCTTGACGCCGGCGTTCTCGGCGACCGATGTCGCCACCAGCAGCACCGAGTCTGTTCTGCTGGCAAACAGCGGCAGCTTGGTGGTCACCACCGGCCGAGCGGTACCGGGCCGGGTGTCCAGATCGCGGTGCACCGTTTCGATCGCCACCGCCTCGATCCGGCCGCTGCTGTGTGTCTGCAACTTCTCCACCACCTGCCGGTAGGGCTGCACGGCCGCGTCGAAGTCGGTGTTGAGCTGTCCGACCGTGCCGTCGTGCAGCTGCTGCAGGCTGGAGTCGATGTTGCCGGCGTTCATGTTGATCAGCACATCCGTCCATTCGGCGGCGGCCTGCATGACACGGGTCAGGTAGACGCGCTCGGAGATTTCGTCGCGGTGGCCGATCCAGATCAGCACACCGAGCACCACCGCGGCCACCGACAGCACGCCGAGGAAGGCCGAGCCGACGCCATAGCTGGAGAACATCCCTTCGCCGGACGACTCCCCCTCGGTAGCGGCGGGCGCTGAGTCTGCAGAATCCGGATCGGAGTCTTTGGCGGTATCGGCCGCGGCGTCGTCTGGCATGGCCCGATCGTCGCACTTGAAATGAGGTGAAAAGATGGCGGGGTGACGTATGCGGCTGTTCGCTCGGGTATCGACCTGAGCCATGTAGATCCTGATGCCCGTCCGCAAGACGACTTGTTCGGCCACGTCAATGGTCGCTGGTTGAAGGAATACGACATACCCGCGGACCGGGCGACCGACGGCGCATTTCGCCACCTGTTCGACCGCGCCGAGGAGCAGGTGCGCGAGCTGATCATCGAAGCCAGTCAGCAGGGCGCCGCTACCAGGACCGACGAGCAGCGCATCGGTGACCTCTACGCCAGCTTCCTCGACGAGGAGACCGTCGAGCGCGTCGGCCTGCAGCCGCTGCACGACGAAGTGACCGCGATCGATGACGCCGCCGATCGCGACGCCCTGGCCGCGGCTATCGGGGCCCTGCAACGCACCGGGATGGGCGGTGGCGTCGGGCTGTACGTCGACACCGATTCCAAGGACTCGACCCGCTATCTCATGCACTTCTCCCAATCGGGCATCGGCCTGCCCGACGAGTCCTAGTTTCGGGAGGAGCGCCACGCCGCGGTGCTGGCCGCCTACCCCGGGCACATCGCCCGGATGTTCAGCCTGGTGTTCGGCGGCGACAGCACCGACCACGCCGACGTCGCGGCGCGCATCGTGGCGCTGGAAGCCAAACTGGCCGCGGCCCACTGGGATGTGGTGAAACGCCGCGATGCCGAACTCACCTACAACCTGCGCACGTTTGCCGAACTGCAGACCGAAGGGTCGGGATTCGATTGGACGGGCTGGGTCACCGCCGTGGGCACCACCCCGGCCGCCGTTGCCGAACTGGTGGTGCGCCAACCCGATTACCTACGGACCTTCGCGTCGCTGTGGACCAGCGAAAGCCTCGAAGACTGGAAGTGCTGGGCGCGCTGGCGGTTGATCCGGGCCCGCGCTCCGTGGCTGACCAGTGACCTGGTTGCCGAGGACTTCGAGTTCTACGGCCGCAGGCTGACCGGCGCCGAGCAGATTCGGGACCGCTGGAAGCGGGCGGTGGCGCTGGTGGAGAGCCTGACCGGTGACGCCGTCGGCAAGCTCTACGTGCAACGGCATTTCTCGCCGGATGCCAAGGACCGCGTCGACAAGCTGGTGGCCAACCTGCGGGAGGCCTACCGGATCAGCATCACCGACCTGGACTGGATGACCCCCCAGACCCGCGAACGGGCATTGACCAAATTGGCCAAGTTCACCGCCAAGGTCGGCTATCCCGTCAGATGGCGCGACTACTCCAAGTTGGTGATCGACCGCGGCGACCTCTACGGCAATTTCCGGCGCGGCTACGCGGTCGACCACGACCGGGAGCTGGCCAAGCTCGGCGGCCCGGTCGACCACGATGAGTGGTTCATGACGCCGCAGACCGTCAACGCCTACTACAACCCCGGGATGAACGAAATCGTGTTCCCGGCAGCGATTTTGCAGCCACCGTTCTTTGATGCGCAGGCCGATGACGCCGCCAACTACGGGGGAATCGGCGCGGTCATCGGACACGAGATCGGGCACGGATTCGACGACCAGGGCGCCAAATACGATGGCGACGGCAACCTGGTCGACTGGTGGACCGATGCCGACCGTACCGAGTTCGCACACCGGACCAAGGCATTGATCGACCAGTACGAGGCCTACGTGCCGCGGGATCTGGCGGCTTCCGAGGGCCCGCCGCATGTCCAGGGCGCGTTCACCGTGGGTGAGAACATCGGCGATCTGGGCGGACTGTCCATCGCCCTGTTGGCCTACCAGCTCTCGCTGCAGGGCAAGCGGGCTCCGGTCATCGACGGTCTCACCGGCGTGCAACGGGTGTTCTTCGGCTGGGCTCAGGTGTGGCGCACCAAATCACGTGACGCCGAGGCGATCCGGCGGCTCGCCGTGGACCCGCATTCCCCGCCGGAGTTCCGGTGCAATGGCGTCGTGCGCAACCTGGACGCGTTCTATGACGCGTTTGACGTCGCCGAGGACGACGAGCTGTTCCTGACTCCGCAGAGCCGGGTCAGGATCTGGAACTAGCCCCTGACCCCGGCGAGCAGACACAAACTCGCACGGTTTCGCGGCTGGATATGCGATTACGCGTCTGCTCGGCAGGCCTCGATTCGGGCCGGCACATGCTTGTGCCAGGGCGTCCCGGCGTAGGGGTCGCGCCATTTGGTCGAGGTGAGCGCGTTCGGGGCGACTCCTGGAACAACGGTTCGGCCGTCGCCGTCGACGTAGTCCAGGCCGAAACCGTTGGGCAGCGAGGCATGCCCGGGCAGCATCACCTCGGTGACCTCCACCGTCGCCTCGGCGGCGCCGGCCGCGGTGGTGATCCGGGCCCGGCATCCGTCGGTAAGCCCGAGAGCCTGGGCATCCTCGACGCTGACACGCAGTGCGCCATCGGCGTCGCGTTTGCGCCACGACGGGTCACGGAAGATGTCGTTGGCGGTGTAGGCGCGGCGCTCGCCCACCGACAGCACGATCGGCAGCTCTGTGGTGGTCAACGACATCTTCAGGTCGGCCAGTGACCTTATCTCGTCCAGCATTTCGGGAATGCCCAGTGCGATCTTGTGATCGTCGTTATTGATGAGTTCGAAGTCGTCCTCGTAGTTGTGGGCGGTGAAGGTGACCCCGGAGCGACCGTTGAGGATCGCGTCGAACAGCGCGTTCCCGTCGGTGTGCCCAGCCCGCCGAACCGCATCCGGGTAGGTCATCGCCGTCTTCTGCGCCAGTCCCCACAGCGCGGCGGCGCCGGCCATACCGTCGGGCAAGGTGGGGCCCAGCGTTTCGTAGAGCACATAGGGAAGCAGTTTGGCCACGCTCGGATTGGAGGCCACCGCCACCAGGAACGCCTCGGTGTACGCCTGACGCCCCCGCTGCGCCGCCTCCCGCAGCGGCCGCAGATCATCGTCGGTGACAAAACCCAGGGCGCGCACCAACCGGGCCCAGATCTCGGGTTCGGGCAACGTGCCCGGCAACGGGTCCAGCAGTGGGTGCCGTAGATGCACCGCGTTGTGCGGGAATTCCAGGTTGAAGAAGGTGGCTTCGGGCTTCTCGAATTGCGAAGCGGCCGGTAGCACGTAGTGGGCGAGCCTGGCGGTCTCGGTCATCGCCACATCGATGACCACCATCAGTTCCAGCGCCTCGAACGCCTGCCGGCAGGCCGCCGAATCAGCCAGGGAGTGAGCGGGATTGGCGCTCTCGACGATCATGGCGCGGAATCGGTCGGGGTGGTCGGTGAGAATCTCCTCGGGAACCACGTTGCCGGCACCAGTCCGGCGATGATCCGTGCCCCGGTGACCGGGGTGCGCCCGGAGGTCATGCTGAACAGCGGGGCGAACGACGAATGCAGGTGCTGGCCGCCCTTTTTCGCGAAATTTCCGGTGAGAATCCACAGCATCTTGTTCAGGTAGGAAACCAGCGTGCTGTTGGGTGCCTGCTGGACGCCGAGGTCCTCGAACACCGCGACGCTGGCGGCGCCGCCGATGCGCCGCGCGGCCGCGCGCAGCAACTCCTCGTCGACCCCGCAACGCTGCGCAAACTCGGCGACCGGCACCTCAGCCAAGACCTCGCGGACTTCTTCCACACCGCGCACATGCTCGGCGAGAAATGCTTCGTCACAGAGGTTTTCCTGGACCAGAACCGCCGCCAATGCGGCGACGCACCAGGCGTCGGCGCCGGGGTGCACCCGCAGGTGAAAGTCGGCCATCTTCGCGGTGTCGGTGACGACAGGGTCGATGACGATCATCGACCGGGCGGGATCTTTGGCGATCTCGTTGAGCACCACCCGCGCCCTGGGGAAGCTTTGCGACATCCAGGGGTTCTTCCCGATGAACACCGACACCTCGGCGTGTTCGAACTCACCACGGGTATGACCGCCGTAGAGCTTCCCGTCTATCCACGCCTCCCCGGTCTTCTCCTGTGCCAACGCATTTGACCGGTAGCGGGAGCCCAGGGCTTTCAGGAAGGCGCCACTGTAGACACCGCCGAGGTGATTGCCCTGGCCCCCTCCGCCGTAGTAGAAGATCTTGTCGCCGCCATGCACATCCCGGATGCGCTTGAACCCCTCGGCGATCTCGACAATGGCGGTGTCCCAGTCGATCTCCTCGTAGGTCCCATCCGGGCGGCGCCGCAACGGCGCCGTCAGCCGGCCTCGGCTGTTTTGATAGTGGTCCAGCCGCAAAGCCTTGTTGCAGGTGTACCCCCGTGACGCCGGATGCGCTTTGTCGCCACGAATGCGGGCCAACGTACGATCCTCGACCTGTACCACGATGCCGCAATTGCATTCGCACAGGATGCAGGCCGTGGGCTGCCAGTCAGTTGTGGTCATTGCGATTCCCTTCCGGCCGTTGCGCCAGCAGCATGCTGCGCAGTTGGCGGTGAACAACATCCAGCGGCGTCAGGTCACGCCGCACCCGAGCCAGCAGGAGTGCGCCTTCCAGCGTCGACATCGCCGTCACCGCCAACTCGTGGGCGCTATCCAGGGGTATGCCGTCGCTGACGAACCGCTGCGCGATCAGATCCGACCAGCGGTCGAACACCGCTGCCGCGTGCTCGACCACCGGAGCCATCCGTTCCCGATCCGATGGTTCGCCGGCTTCGACCGAGACCGCCGCGACGGGGCAGCCAGCGCGAAAATCGTTGGCGCGCAGCTGCTCACGATACTGATCGATGAGGGTGTCAAGCAGGTCCAAACTCCGGTTCGCCGAACCGATGATCTTTGCGACATGCGCGCCGGCGTAGTCGACGGCCTCACACAACAACTGAGTGCGTCCGCCCGGGAAGTAGTGGTAGGCCGACCCGCGCGGTGCGCCGCTGTGTTGCAGCACATCGGAGATGGCGGTGGCGCGCGCACCACGCTCGCGAATCAGAAGTACGGCTGAAATGACCATCCGTTCGCGCGGACTCGGCATATGTATGCTGCTATACATAACACCCGGACCGGCGAAAGCCCTGTTCAGAAATCGACATCGGGAATTTGCGGTGGGTTCAGCAGTCCCCGACATGCGAGCGCACTCGCGAAATTGGGCGCCGGGCGCGATTCAGTGCAGATTCAGGGCCGGTATTGCGCCCTCAGGCGCGCACCAGCACCGGCACCGCTAGATCTGCCAGTCTTGCGCGCCGTCGTTCTTGTTGTAGGTCCCCACCGAGTTCTTCACCACGATCGGGTCACCGCTGCCGAAGTTGTCGAAGAACCACTTGGCGTTGGTCGGGCTGAGGTTGATGCAGCCGTGACTGACATCGCGCTTGCCCTGGTCCCCTACCGACCACGGCGCACTGTGCACGAAGTTGCCGCTGTTATCGATCCGGACGGCGTCGGCGACGGTCACCTTGTAGCCCTGCGGCGAGTTGACCGGCACACCGTAGGTCGAGGAGTCCATCACCACCGTGGGCATCTTCTCCAGCACGTAGTACGTGCCGTTGGGCGTCTGGTGGTTACCGGCCGCCATGCCCATGGACATCGGGAAGGTCTGCTCGACGACCCCGTTGCGGGTGATCGTCATCTGGTGCGTGGCGTCGTCGGCGGTGGCCACCAACGAGTCACCGGTGCGGAAGCTCGATTTGGTGCCCGCCGCGTCGATGTTCACCGCGGTGTTGGCCGGCCAGAATTGGAACGGCCGCCAGCGCACCTGCGTCGGAGTCATCCAATAGAACTTGCCCGGCACCGGCGGAATCGACGAAATGTGGATGGCGCTTTCGGCCATCGCCTGGTCGGCGATCGGCACCTGGAAGTTGATGATGATCGGCTTGGCCACTCCAACCATCGCACCGTCAACCGGGTTGAACGACGGCGGCCGGAACGGGGGCGGGCCGAAGAACGGAGTCGGGTCCTGCCCGGCCACCGGACCGGCAGCGACCGGCACCAATGGCGGCGGGGCCAACGGGTCGGGGAACGGCGGCGGCGCCAGCGGGTCGGGCATCGGCGGCAGCGCCAGCGGCCCCGGCGGGTCCGGCGCGGGTTCGGCCGGGGCAATCACCGGCGGATCGCCGGGAGCGTCATCCGGGTCGGCAACAGCGGGGCCGGCACCCAGCAGCAGCACGCCAACGACTCCGGCCGCATTGACAGCGGCGAAGAGGCTTCCCCTGATTCGGCCTCTCGTCCAGCGCGACATATGACATCCCTCCGGTCACGTCCTGGAACCCAGTGTGGCATAGCACAGCCACCCGATGCCCATTCCGCGACCGTCCAAAACCCCGTCAGCCGACGATTCCGAGTCTTTGACCTGCGACTTTACTGGTTGTGTGAAGTTGCGCCAGCAACCGCGACCGGGGCCTCGAACACGCGGCGAGCCGACGTCATCCCGACCAGCGCCACGCCCATCAAGCCCGCGGAAGCGGTCAGCATCATCGCCACACTCCGCTCATAGAGCAGCCCACCGATCAACGAGCCGGCCATGATGCCCACCTGAAATGCCGTCACATAAAGGCCGGAGGCGCCGTCCGGGTCGTCGGCCCCGCTGCGCATCGCCGCGGATTGCAGCATCGGCGACACCGCGGTCGCAGCGGCGCCCCACAGCACGATCGCCCCCGTCCCGACCACCAACGCCGTCATCGGGGCCAGGTGACCCCCGAATGCCAGCGCGGTCAGCAGCACGAACGCAAACGTCAGCCCGGCCACACAGAAAATGATGGTGCCCTTTGGCCGGCGGTCCAGCGGTCGCGCCACCAGCGCCACCGCGACGACACCCGCGACACCGTAGGCGGCCAACAGCCAGGCCAGGCTGGGCCCACGTACACCGACGACTTGCCGGATGATCACCACGATGTAGGTATAGGAAACGAAATGGCCGGTGACGCCGACCATGGTGATCAGGCTGACGATGATCAGCGCCCGGTTGCGGTGATGCCGCGACCGCGGGCCCACATACTGCAACTGATCGGCGCTAAGCACCATTTCGGGGAGCAACAGCCGGGCGGCCACCGTCACAACGGCGGCCGCGACCGTCACACAAACCGCGGCCAGCCGCCAGCCCCACATCAGGCTCAGGGCCGCGGTGAGCGGGCTGCCGATCACCAGCGCCAGGCTGGTCCCGATGTAGATCGAGGTGGTGGCGCGTCCGGCGTGGCTGGGCGGCACCAATCGGGTAGCGATCGGGGCGATCACCGACCACAGCAAGCCATGGGTGATCGCGCACAGCGCCCGTCCGGCGGCCAGCACCGCAAAATTGGGCGCCAGCGCCGAGATGAGCTGCGAGATGGTCAGACACACCAGGCTGACCATCAGGGCGTGGCGGCGCGGCCAGTGCGCGGTCCAGCGCACCAGCGGAACCGTCGTCAGGGCCGCAACCAGCGCATACCAGGACAACAGGATCCCCACCAGTACCACGCTGATGTGCAGGTTCCGCGCGATGGCCGACAAGGCGCCAACCGGCAGGATCTCCGCGGTCACATAGATGAAGGCCGCCGCCGCCAGCACAGACAGTTGTGCAGCGACTCGTGGCGTCCACGGTCGCGCTGCGGTGGTTGCGGTTCGGGCTTCGGAAGTCATGGCGAGTGCGACGGGATCGGCCGGTACTGCGGTAGTGCTACGACCGATCACGCTGCTCTCACCGTACGCACCACACCGGCGGCATTAAACCCGGTGGCCCCGCAACACACCCTCGCGTTACGAACGAACAAAACGTGCGATGGCCGCGGACGCCTCCGCGAGCTTGCCGTCGGCGTCGGTGCCCCCCTCGGCCACCGCGCGGGTGACGCAGTGATTCAGATGTTCGTCGAGCAGGTTCAAGGCCACCGACCGCAGTGCGCTGTTGACGGCGCTGATCTGGGTGAGCACGTCGATGCAGTACTTGTCCTCGTCAATCATGCGGGCGATGCCGCGCACCTGACCCTCGATCCGGCGCAGCCGCTTGGCATAATTTTCCTTCTGCTGCGAATACCCGTGTGCGGTTGTCATAACTCTCCATACGCTCGGAACGCTCCCCCGACGGAAGTCTCTGATCACACTTGCCGGAGGGACTCAGTTGCATGATATACCCCGTTGGGGTATGAGGTCCCGATTTTGGCGACGATGACCCTGCGAGCATACTTGGGCAATGCCAGAAGCCGATATCAAGCCCCGTAGCCGCGACGTCACTGACGGACTGGAAAAAGCCGCTGCCCGTGGCATGTTGCGGGCGGTAGGCATGGTCGACGAAGACTTCGCCAAGGCGCAGATCGGGGTTGCCTCGTCCTGGAACGAGATTACGCCGTGCAACCTCTCGCTGGACCGGCTGGCCAAGTCGGTGAAAGAGGGGGTGTTCGCCGCGGGCGGCTACCCGCTTAAGTTCGGCACGATTTCGGTCTCCGACGGCATTTCGATGGGTCACGAGGGCATGCACTTCTCCCTGGTGTCGCGCGAAGTGATCGCCGACAGCGTGGAAACCGTGATGCAGGCCGAGCGCCTCGACGGCTCGGTGCTGCTGGCCGGATGCGACAAATCCCTGCCCGGAATGCTGATGGCCGCCGCCCGTTTGGATTTGGCGTCGGTGTTTCTCTACGCGGGCTCGATCCTTCCGGGGGTCGCCAAGCTCTCCGACGGCAGCGAACGCGAGGTCACCATCATCGACGCGTTCGAAGCGGTCGGCGCGTGCTCGCGAGGGTTGATGAGCCGAGCCGACGTCGACGCCATCGAGCGCGCGATCTGCCCCGGCGAGGGTGCCTGTGGCGGGATGTACACGGCCAACACGATGGCCAGTGCCGCTGAAGCACTTGGCATGTCGCTGCCGGGCAGCGCGGCGCCCCCGGCCACCGACCGCCGCCGCGACGGGTTCGCCCGGCAAAGCGGTCAAGCCGTCATCGAATTGCTGCGCCAGGGCATTACCGCTCGCGACATCATGACCCGGGAGGCGTTCGAGAACGCCATCGCGGTGGTGATGGCATTCGGCGGCTCGACCAATGCGGTGCTGCACCTGCTGGCGATCGCCCATGAGGCCAACGTCGAGCTCACGCTCGACGACTTCAGCCGGATCGGCTCGAAGGTGCCGCACCTAGCCGATGTCAAGCCGTTCGGCCGCCATGTGATGTCCCACGTCGACCACATCGGCGGCGTGCCGGTGGTCATGAAGACTTTGCTGGATGCCGGCCTGCTGCACGGGGATTGCCTGACCGTGACCGGCCGGACCGTGGCCGAGAACCTGGAGGCCATTGCTCCGCCGGACCCGGACGGCAAGGTGCTACGCGCGCTGAACAACCCGATCCATGCGACCGGGGGCATCACCATCCTGCGTGGATCCCTGGCCCCCGAAGGTGCCGTGGTCAAGACGGCCGGCTTGGACACCGATGTATTCGAAGGAACGGCACGGGTTTTCGACGGCGAGCGGGCCGCGCTGGATGCCCTCGAGGACGGCACCATCACCCACGGTGACGTGGTGGTGATCCGTTACGAGGGACCCAAGGGCGGCCCCGGGATGCGGGAGATGCTCGCCATCACCGGCGCGATCAAGGGCGCCGGGCTCGGCAAAGACGTGCTGCTGTTGACCGACGGTCGATTCTCCGGCGGCACAACGGGCTTCTGTGTGGGACACATCGCACCCGAGGCGGTGGATGCCGGACCGATCGCGTTCGTGCGCGACGGCGACCGGATCCGGCTCGACGTTGCCGGCCGGACGCTCGACGTTCTGACCGACCCGGCAGAGTTCGCGGCCCGTCAACAGAATTTCACTCCTCCGACGCCGCGTTACAAGACCGGCGTACTGGCCAAGTACGTCAAGCTGGTCGGCTCCGCCGCGATCGGCGCGGTCTGCGGCTAACCCGATAAGCCCGGATGGCTTGTGGTTGAGCGGTTCTGGAACCACCAGCCGCCCGGGCCGGTGCCCGCCACCCGGGCCGTACCCACGGCTGCGCCACCGGCGCCCTGGGATGCCGCGCGTTTCCACGACAACCGCGACAGGCGCCACACCTTGGCGATACCATCGTGGAATCCATCGCCCAGCACCTGCTGGGCGATGGATTCGTGAGGTACAGCGAGGTGCGCGATGACGTTTGTACTGGTCTCCCCGGAAGCCATGGCGTCGGCCGCGGCCGACATAGAGCGCATCGGGGCGCTACTGACCCAGGGAAACGCCGCTGCCGCCAGCCCGACCATCAACGTGGCCAGCGCCGCGGCCGATGAGGTGTCCACAGCGATCGCGGCACTGTTTTCCCAGCACGCCAAGACCTATCAGCTGCTGGCCGCCGAGCTGGCCGCCATTCATGACCGGTTCACAAAAACCGTTCTGGCTAGCGCGAATTCATATGCCTCTGCCGAGGCGACCAATGCTGCCGACGCCCTGCTCGGGGTGATCAATACGCCCACTCAGGCACTGCTGGGCCGGCCGCTGATCGGCAACGGCGCCAACGGCACCACGGTCAACGGGGTCGGGACGCCGGGCGGAGACGGCGGCATCTTGTACGGCAACGGCGGCAACGGCGGAACCAGCACCAACGCTGCAACGGCCGGCGGCGCCGGCGGATCCGCCGGCCTCATCGGCAATGGCGGCATCGGCGGCCAAGGCGGTGCCGGCGGGATCGACGGCGCCGGCGGGTCCGCGGCATTTTTCGGCAATGGCGGTGCGGGCGGGCACGGTGGCGCCGGCGGGGCCGGTGGAATCGGGGGCAACGGCGGGTTCTTCGGCAACGGCGGGGCCGGTGGCAACGGCAGCACCGGTGGGGTCGGTCTGGCCGGCGGGGACGGCGGTGCCGGCGGGGCCGGCGGGCGGGCCGGATTGCTTGGCTACGGCGGCGCCGGCGGGGCCGGCGGGCTCGGCGGTAGCGGCGGCGCGGCGCTGCCCAATCAACAGAGCGGGAACGGCGGCGGCGGTGGCCACGGCGGGGCCGGCGGAGCCGCCGGATGGTTCGGGCACGCGGGTGTCGGTGGCGACGGCGGCACCGGAGGTGCGGGAGGTAATGGACAGGCCGGCCAGCTCAGCAACGACGTCGGCGGCGATGGCGGCCGTGGCGGTGCCGGCGGAGCCGCCGGGGCGCGCGGCGACGCCGGTCTGTTGGGTCTCAATGGCGCCGGCGGCCACGGAGGCGGCGGCGGGATGGGCGGCACCGGCGGTACCGGGGCGGCCGCTGCCGCCGGGATCAACGCGGCCGCCGGCGGCACCGGAGGTGACGGCGGCGCCGCGGGCGCGGGCGGAGCCGCCGGGGTCGGCGGGTTCGGCGGATCGGCCGGTAGCTACGGCAACGGCGGCGGGGGCGGAAACGGCGGCACGGGTGGGGCCGGGGCCAACGCGGTGGCCGGAACCGGCGACAACGGCAGCGACGGCGCCGCTGGTGGCCAGGGTGGCTCCGGCGGCAACAGCGGCGCCGGTGGGACGAACGGCAGCGGCGGCAACGGCGGCCTCGGAGGCGCCGGTGGCGACGGGGGCAGCGGCACCACCGACACCGGCGGCGGTGCGGGCAACGGGGGCAGCAGCGGCAAGGGCGGTACCGGAGGGGTCAGCGGCGTCGCCGGTAGCGGAGGCGCGGGCGGCACCGGAGGCGCCGGAGGCACGGGAGGGGCGGGCGGCACCGGAGGCAACGGCGCAGCGGGCAAGAGCGATACCGGAGACATCGGCGGCAGCGGGGGCTACGGCGGCGACGGCGGAAACGGCGGCAACAGTCTTCCCGGGGGCACCAACGGCGCGGGCGGCACCGGAGGCACCGGAGGCGAGGGCGGAGGGGCGGCACCGGCACCCCCGATACCGGCAGCGGGGGCGGTGATGGCGGAGACGGCGGCTACGGCGGTAGTGGCGGCTTGCCCGGGCATGGTGATGGCGCCGACGGTGTGGCCGGCACCGGCGGCAAGGGCGAAGCGGGCGGAGCGGCCGGCACCGGCGCGAACGCCACCGCCGGAACCGACCGCTACGGCGGTTATGGCGGCGACGGCGGTGGCGGCGGGGGCGGCGGCTACGGGGGCAACAGCATCCGGGGGACCGGCGGGGTTGGCGGCGAGGGCGGCACCGGCGGCAACTCCGCTGCCGGCGGCACGTCCGGCGACGGCACCCAGGTGGCCTGGGGCCGGGGCGGCGATGGCGGCGACGGTGGACAGGGCGGCTACGGCGGCGCCGGCTCGTTCGAGCAACCCGGCGGCACTGGCGGCGCCGGCGGCACCGGTGGTACCGGCGGCAATAGTGGCACCGGCGGCACCAGCGGCAACGGCGGCTCCGGCGGCCCGGGCGACTACAACGAAAACGGCTATGCCGGGGGCAGCGGGGGGACCGGCGGCACCGGCGGTGACCCGGGGACCGGCGGGACGGCGGCCGTCGGCGGCGACGGCGGCACCGGTGGCATCGGCGGAGGCGGCGGCTACGGGGGCACCGGCTTTGATGCGGCGGGCGCCATGGGCGGGATCGGTGGAACCGGCGGCACCGGTGGCAACCCGGGCCCCGGCGGTATCGGCGGCAACGGTGGCGATGGCGGCACCGGCGGCCCCGGCGGGTACGGCGACACCGGCTTCGGAACGGCGGGATACGCCGGCGGCACCGGAGGCACCGGCGGGACAGGCGGTGCCCCCGGGCCCGGCGGTAGTGCCGCCGGCAATGGTGGCGCCGGCGGCATCGGCGGCACCGGCGGCAGCGGGGCCACCTCAGCGGGGTTTGCCGGCGGAGATGGCGGCAAGGGCGGTACCGGTGGCACTGGCGGTTCGGCCGGTGCCGGTGCCGCTAATGGCAGCGGCGGCACCGGCGGCCAAGGCGGATACGCCGGCAAGGGCGGTTACGGCGGCATCACCAACGGCACCTACGAGGGCATGCCCGGCGGCGTCGGCGGAACCGGCGGCGCCGGCGGCGAGGGTGGATTGCCCGGCACCGGCGCGGGCACCGCCGGCAGCATCGGAAGTGCCGGTAACGGGGGCGAAGGCGGGTTCGGTGGCACCGGCGGCAACAGCTACTACGCCGGAAACGCCGGCCCGGGTGACCAGGGCGGAGCCGGCGCCAACGGCGCTCCCGGCCTGGCCCGGCGGCACCGGCGGCGCCGGCGGGTTCGGCGGCACCGGGGGAATCGCGAACGGCACCGGAAACGGCGGAACCGGAGGTAAGGGCGGAACCGGCGGCTACGGCGGGACAGGCGGCACCGCAACCACGGCCGGCCAGACTGGCGGCGACGGGGGCGACGGCGGCAAGGGCGGGGGCGGCGGCACCGGCGGCAAAGCAAACGGCGGCGACGGCGACGACGGCGGAGGCGGGGGCGACGGCGGCGCAGGCGGGGCCGGCGGCAACGGCGACGGCGCTGTGGGCGGCATCGGCGGCGGCGGTGGCACCGGCGGCACCGGAGGCACCGGCACCCCGCCCGGCGGAGCCAACGGCGGACCGGGCAAGACCGGCGCGGACGGCCTCGGCGGCCACACCAGCTGAGCCCGACGACCCGATCGGCTACCCCAAAATCACCCATCATCCTTTACCAGATACCCGTATAGGGTATAAAATCTTGCGGAGGTAAACCGGAGGGACTTCAGTCCCATGACTTGGATGAGGGAGATACCGATGGCAACTCACGAGGCCGGGACCATGTTGACCTGCGGCCACGAAGGCTGCGGCTGTCGCGTTCGGATCGAGGTACCGTGCCACTGCTCGGGCTCCGGCGAGCCCTACCGCTGCACCTGCGGTGACGCCTTGGTTCCCGTCCAGTAGGCATGAGGGGCCGGCCGGATCCCGGGAACTCGTCGATTCCGGCGATCAGCGTCCGAATGTCCGGCCGGCCAGCTCCGCCTCGGCGGCCGCGCTCAACGCGGCCGCCGAGGCGCCCACCGCGACCGTGTAGGTGCCCGCTTCGATGCGCCAGCACCCGGCGGCGCCGTCGTAGCAGGCCAGCAGTCGTGGATCGGCAACGATCTCCACGGCACACGACTGGCCCGGTTCGAGTTCGACTCGCTCAAACCCCAATAGCCGCAACCGCGGCTCACCGGTGACCGCGGTCAGGTACACCTGCGGGACATCCGCCCCGCTTCGATCGCCGGTATTGGCGACCCCGAACGTGACCGTCACCGTGTCGCCGCCGCTGACCGCCAGGTCCCGGTAGCCGAAACTGGTGTAGGTCAGCCCATGCCCGAACGCGAAGTTCGGAACCTCTCCGGTGGTAGCGAACCAGCGGTAGCCGATATCGGCGCCCTCGCGGTAGTGGATGCGCATCGGCGCTCCCACCGGCGCCCCGTAGCCGGGGAGCTCCGGGCGCGGTGTCTGGCCGAGGCCGACCGGAAACGTGATCGGCAGCCGCCCGCACGGATTCACCCGGCCGGCCAGGACTTCCGCGATGACCCGGGCACCCGCCTGGCCCGGATACCAGGCCTGCACAATCGCGTTCACCGGGTCTTGCCACGGCATGGCCACCGGGTTGCCGGTCTCGAGCACGACCACCGTGTTCGGGTTTGCCGCCGCCACCGCACTGATCACCGCGTCCTGCCCCCACGGCAGCGTCAAGTCGGCGCTGTCGAAGCCTTCGCCCTCGGCCCGGATTGCGAATACCACCGCGACGTCGGCCCGCCGGGCCACCGCCACCGCCTCCGCTGGGTTGATCCCCGGATCGAATTCGAGCTCAGCGTTGCCAAACTGGGTACGCAACTCATCGAGCGGGCTTGACCCAAGCAGATAGAGGTTGCGCACGCCCGCCGTCAGTCCTGCCCCGCCGATCGGAATCACCTCGGCGTAGCCGCCGGGGGGAACCACAGCGCTGGAGCCGTAGCCGGCCACCACTCCAAGCTGCGCGTAGCCGCCGATGACGGCGATGCGGGTGCCCGGCGCCGGCGTCAGCGGTAGCACTCCCCTGTTCTGCAGCAGCACAATTCCCTGGCGTGCGATCTCAGCGGCGACCTCGTCGTGGGCATCCATGTCGGGCGCCGGTGCCGGCTCCCAGCGATCGACACCGACCGCGAACATCGACCGCAGGATGCGTCGGACCATCTCCGAGAGGCGAGCTTTGGGAAGCCGCCCCTCGTGGTACGCGGCCCGCAGCGGATCGCCGAATGCCTCTGATTGCCAAAGGATCGCATCGATCTGGGCGCCGCACTCCTGATCCAGGCCACCCAGCGCGCACTCCCATCCCGGCGTGCCGCCCCAGTCCGACATCACCCAACCGCGATATCCCCAGGCCCCTTTGAGCACCTCATTGATCAACTCCCCGTTGGCGGCGGCATACACACCGTTGACTTTGTTGTACGCCGCCATCACCGCGCCAGGCTGGGCGCGTTCGATGGCAATCTCAAAGGCCAGCAAGTCCGATTCGCGGTGGGCATCGGGATCGATGACGGCATCCAACCAGTGCCGGTTGGTCTCATTGCAGTTCAACGAAAAGTGCTTGACCGTTGAGATGACACCCTGTTGCTGGATGCCGATGATCGACTCTGCGACCATGGCCGCCGTCAAAAACGGGTCCTCGGAAAGATATTCGAAGTTGCGCCCGTTGCGCGGGTCCCGAGCCAGGTTCATCGCTCCCGCCAATTGGACGTTGAACCCGCGGCTGCGGGCCTCGCGACCGATCACTTCACCCGCGCTACGGGCGAGCGCAGGGTTGAAACTGGCCGCCAGCGCAAGTCCGGCCGGCAATGCGGTGGCGGTGTCACCGGGGCGATACCCGGGATTGGTGACGCCCAGGCCGGCATCGCTCATCAGCAACGCCGGCACCCCGAGCCGCGCAATCCCCGGCACGTACCCGGCAGACATCGGCACGTCCGCGGGTATGCGTTCATCACGCAGCGGCCACAGGTCGCCGGCCCCCATCACACCCAGCAACAGCGAGAAGCGCTCCTCGTCGGTCATTTCGGACTCAACTTGGCGGGCACGGACGTCAGCGGGGGCATCGTGACCCGACGAGCTCACCGCACACCCTCTTTCGCGTA
Source organism: Mycobacterium pseudoshottsii JCM 15466 (assembly GCF_003584745.1). Classification (NCBI taxonomy): domain Bacteria; kingdom Bacillati; phylum Actinomycetota; class Actinomycetes; order Mycobacteriales; family Mycobacteriaceae; genus Mycobacterium; species Mycobacterium pseudoshottsii. The sequence continues at coordinate 568,746 of NZ_AP018410.1, read as the reverse complement.
CACAACCCGCAGCACGTGACCGAGTTCGGGCCCCATCACCAACTCGGCCAGGGTGCACATCGTCGCCACGAACTCCGGGCCGTGCGGCGGCGGCACCTGACACAGATGATGCGCCACTTCATGCAGCACCACCAGCTCGCGCATCGCCCAATCGCCGGCGCCACGGCCGGGACCAGCGCCGGGAACGGCAATGGTTCCCACGCCACCGCGGTTTTCGTAGTGCGCCGCGGTGGCCGCCTGGCGCGCCCGCACCCGCAGCGGTGACACGGCGGGCCAGTGTTGCCGCACCGCGGGCAGCCCCAGCACGGAATCGACATAACTCTGCACCGACGACACCGACGCAAACCGGCCTTCCGGCGGCAGTGTCAACTGCGTTCCGAAGAACTCCACGCTGGGTGTGCCGTGTTCGGCGGCACGATCGAACAGGGTCCGGACGAACTCCTCGGCCGCGTACACCTTGGCACGCTGGAAGTCCCTTTTGGACGACTCCGCCGCTGTCACCGATCCAGGGCGGTCCTCGCCCCGGGCAGTTCGGGGCTTTTCCCAAGCCGCGCCTGGCGCCCGGCCCGGTCGCCCGCGCGCCGCGCCGCCGATGAATACCCGGCAGAGGCCCTGGTGGCCCGCCAGGTACCACGCGCCTGCGACGCACTGCGGTAATGGTCGCGCAATTCAAGTTCCTTGTCCCGCAGCGCGATCTCGGTGCCCGGCGCCCGGCTTCGGTCCATGGCAACTTCGGTTTTCGCCTGCTCGCGCGCCTCGGCCAGGCGCTGACCGACCCGCGCCCCGAACGCCAATTGAAAGTTGAGCCGGGCGGTGATCGTCGGGGTGGGCCGGTGCGCGCCCGTGGCCAGGTAGCCATCCGACGCCCGCACCATCTGGACCACCAGGCTGGCGTACAGCGCGTGGGTCGCATCGATGTCCTCGGTGAACCCATAGGCGTAGAGGAACGTCGAATTCGTTGCGATGTCACAACGCACGTCATTTGCCGCGCCGATGAGCACGAACAACTGGGCATAGGTCCGCAGACCGCGGGTGCCCGCCGTCCCGATGGTGATGGTGCGCTGGGTCGGCGCCGAAGCGGCGGACCGATGGGCCGAATGAGAGCGGGCCACGGCCAGGTCGATGGAGGCCGCGGTGGCCAGCCGTTGGGCAGCGCTCATGAAAGCATCGGCTTCGTGGGCGTTGTCGGTGCCTTCGGCCTGACGCAGCAGGGCCGCGATACGGGCCAGCATCTTGTCGTCGGTCATGGCGCCAAACTACGGAAGTGATCCGACATTTCCGGGTCCATGCGGTTTACAGCCGCGCAGTGATCCAGGAGACCACATCGTCGAGCACCTGATCACGCTCCGGCTCGTTGAAGGCCTCGTGGTACAGCCCGGGATACTCCTTGAGTTCGACGTCGGCGGATCCGACATGTCCGACCAGGCGACGACTGCCCTCGATCGGAATCAATCGGTCATCGGTGCCGTGTATCACCAGCAGTGGCGCCGTCAAGGCTGGAGCCCGCCGAGGCATGGTCTCCCCCACCTGCAGCAGCGCCCGACCGATTCCGGCCGGGACTCGACCGTGGTAGACCTGCGGATCGTTCTGGTAGGCCGCCACCACCTCCGGATCGCGGGATATGGCGGTGAAGTCCAGTTCCTGTACCGGCAGCCCCGGCACCACCACGCCAAGAACTTTGGCGGCCGCCGCGATCACCGGTGACACCAGATCCTGGGCCGCCACCGCCGGCGCCGAGAGCACCATCAGGTCGTAGTTGTCCGGGCGCTCGACGCCGTAGGCGAACACGATCCCGCCGCCCATGCTGTGTCCGAGCACGATGCACTTCAGGCCCGGGTTGTCCCGGGTGGCGATGCCCACCAGGGTGTCGAAGTCGGCGGTGTACTCGGAGATGTCTCGAACCAGCACCCGCTTGCCGCCGGAGCGGCCGTGGCCACGGTGGTCAAGGGCATAGGTGACCAACCCGGCCGCTCCCAACCGTTGGGCGACGTGATCGTAACGGCGGGCATGCTCACCCAGCCCGTGAGCCAGCACGACGACCGCCTTCGGCGCGGCATCCGGCGTCCAGACGTCGTAGACGATGTGCACGCCGCCGACACCGTCGAAGGTCCGTTCAGTGCGGGTCGTATTCATTACCGGCAGCGTAGTTGCTCGAGGACTGGGAATGTCAGCGACTCTGCGTAGGCTCATTGACGTGAGTGCGCTCGCCGGGAACTCCACGCAGAACTCCATAGCGAACTTCACCGCCCCCGCCGCCGAACGCGAACGGCCGGCCGGCGACGAATTCGCTGTCCACGCCGAGCCCTACCGGCGTGAGTTGCTGGCCCACTGCTACCGGATGACCGGGTCGGTACATGACGCCGAGGATCTGGTGCAGGAGACGCTGCTGCGGGCGTGGAAGTCCTACCACCGCTTCGAGGGCAAGTCCTCGCTGCGGACCTGGCTGCACCGGATCGCCACCAACACCTGCCTGAGCGCGTTAGAGGGTCGGCAACGCAGGCCCTTGCCGACGGGGCTGGCGGCCTCGGGTTCGGATCCGACGGCACCGCTGGTCGAGCGCGCCGAAGTGCCCTGGCTCGAGCCATTGCCCGATTTGATGGCCGATCCGGCGGATCCATCGGTCATCGTCGGCTCCCGGGAATCGGTCCGGTTGGCCTTCGTCGCCGCGTTGCAGCATCTGTCTCCCCGGCAACGAGCGGTGCTGCTGTTGCGAGACGTGCTGCAATGGAAGGCCGCCGAGGTGGCCGAAGCGATCGGCACGACCACCGTCGCCGTGAACAGCCTGCTGCAACGGGCCCGGGCACAGCTCGAGACCGCCCAGCCCAGTGCCGATGACGGACTGGTCGCACCCGATTCGCCGGAAGCCCAAGACCTGCTGACTCGCTACATCGCCGCATTCGAGGCCCACGACATCGACCGGCTGGTGGAGATATTCACCGCCGAGGCGATCTGGGAGATGCCCCCCCTATGCCGGCTGGTATCAGGGCGCGCGCGACATCATCACGCTCATTCACCAGCAGTGCCCGGCCGAATGTCCCGGCGATATGCGACTTATTCCGTTGGTCACCAACGGCCAGCCCGCCGCGGCCATGTACATGCGGGCGGGTGAGACCCATGTGCCCTTTCAGTTGCATGTGCTGGATATGGTTGACGGCCGAGTGTCACATGTGACAGCCTTCCTGGACGGCTCACTGTTCCCGAAATTCGGCCTGCCGGCTTCGATTTGACGATGGCCGGTTCCTTGCGCGTCGCGCCCGTGCCCGGCAAGCCGGCGCTGCTGTTGGGCGCCTTCGATTTGGGCGGGCTGGGCTACCTCGTCGAGGAGTTCTTCGTCTCCGGAACGGCGCATTCCTATGTCCCCGCGGCCGAGCTCGGCGCCGATGGCCGTTGGGACGTAATACCTTCGGACACCGCCGATTACACGACCCGGATGGTGGTGCTGACTCCGGCGGATCCGGCCAGGTTCAACGGCACGGTGCTGCTGGAATGGCTCAACGTCAGCGGCGGCATCGACGCTCCAGCGGTATGGATGATGGCGCATCGCGAAATTGTTCGCGCCGGATACGCCTACGTTGCGATCTCGGCCCAACGGGTCGGCGTCGAAGGTGGCCCAGGCCTGCTTGGCGCGGACCTGTCACTCAAGAACCAAGACCCAGCGCGCTACCGATCCCTGCACCACCCCGGCGACGCCTTCTGCTACGACATCTTCTCCCAGGCCGGCGGACTGCTCCGGGATGCCGATCCTCATGACCTGCTGCGCGGTCTGCGCCTACAACACCTGGTGGCCATGGGCGAGTCCCAATCGGCGATGTTCTTGACGACCTACATCAATGCCGTCGACCCGCTGGCCGAGATCTACGACGGATTCCTCGTGCATTCGCGATTCGCCTCCGCCGCACCGCTGGACGGCGGCTCCGTATTCGAGGAATCCGAAACACCACAAGCGGTCACCTTCCGTCCGGATCTTCGGGTCCCACTGATCACGATCATCACCGAAACCGACCTGTTCGGGGGTGTGCGCCGGGGTTACGTCTACACGCGTCAGCCCGACAATCAGTGGCTGCGGGTCTGGGAGATTCCCGGGGCCGCTCATGCCGACAACTACACGATCCAGGTCGCACCGATCGACACCGGCGACGCGCCGCTGGACGCGATCGTGGCCGCCTATGCGCCGACCGACACCCTGATGGGGCGCCAACTTGACTACTACATCAACTTTGCGCCGCAGCACCACTACGTGGTTCAGGCGGCGGTGAGCGCGCTGAGCTCCTGGGTCCGCACCGGCGAGCCGGCGCCACACGCGGCTCGCATCGCGATGCACGACAGCGATCTGGCCCGGCCCGTGCTGGATCGCAACGGCCTGGCCACCGACGGCATCCGAACCCCGTGGGTGGATGTGCCGATCGCACGGACATCCGGCCACGGCGCCCAGGACAGCATCATGGCCGCCATCTTCGGCTCCGGCGAACCCTTCGACGCCGCCACCTTGGACCGGCTCTATCCGGGCGGAGCGCAACAGTATCTCGACAACTTCAGCGCCGCGCTGGACCGGACAATCGAAAGCGGATTCATCTTGTCGGCCGACCGCGGCGAGATCCTCCAACTCGCGACCGCCACCTTCCCCGGCTCCGGATCGCAGCGCCTAACGCGCCGCTAGCGCTGGGCGCATCGCCGGCCAAACCGTCAGGCAGCAAACGATATTGATGCCATTCCCGCGGCGCTGCGGCAGCACGCGTTCACCGGAAGGCAGGGCGGTTCGACTGCGGTGAATCTGAATCAACCTCGGCAACAAAGTGATTCGACGCACGACGCGGGGCGCACGCGCGGGGCCCCTGTACCGGATTAATGTGGAGACCATGCCCGCCACCGTGCAGATTAGGCGCGCGGCCGACCGAGCCGTCACCACCACATCCTGGCTGACGTCCAGACATTCGTTCTCGTTCGGCGACCACTACGACCCCGACAACACCCACCACGGCTTGCTGCTGGTCAGCAACGATGACGTGGTGCAACCCCGAAGCGGCTTCGACACGCACCCGCATCGGGACATGGAGATCGTGACTTGGGTACTCGAAGGCGAACTGACACACCGGGACTCCACAGGCAACCACGGCGTGATCTATCCCGGCCTGGCCCAACGCATGTCGGCGGGCAGCGGCATCCTGCATTCGGAGACCAACGATTCGCAGTCACAGCCGGTGCATTTCGTGCAGATGTGGGTCGCGCCCGACGAGACGGGCATCACACCGAGCTACCAACAGCGTGGAATCGATCACCGGCTGTTCGACGGCGGCCTGGTCACCGTCGCCTCGGGTATCCCCGGCCAGGACGCGGCGATCACCCTGCACAACCGCCACGCCGCGCTGCATTGCGCGCGGTTGCGCCCGGGCGACACCATCGACCTGCCGTCGGCCTCCTACCTGCACTTATTCGTTGCCCGGGGACGGCTCGGACTGGAATCATTCGGTGATGTGAGCACCGGAGATGCGGTCCGCTTCACCGACGTCGAAGCCCCGCGCCTGAGCGCGCATGCGCCCGCGGAGGTACTGATCTGGGAGATGCGCTCGATCCTGGGCAGCTGAGGATATCCAGCAAGGCCACATAGAGTGGGCACGACAGACAGGAGCCCACATGTCTCAATCGCAGCCGCGCCATGCGGCGCCGAACCCCAAGCGAAGTATCAAGTCGCTTCGGACCGTGCGGTTCTGGACGGCGCCGGTCGTCATCACCCTGGCCTTGATGTCCGCGCTGGCGGCGCTGTACCTGGGCGGAATCCTGAATCCGACCACCAATCTGCGCCAGTTCCCCATCGCCTTGGTCAACGAGGACGCCGGGCCCGCCGGCAAGCAGATTGTCGACGGCATCGTCGCCGGATTGGACAAGAACAAATTCGATGTCCGGGTGGTCGACCACGAACAGGCCCAGCGGCTGCTGGACCGGGCCCAGGTCTACGGCTCGGCGGTAATACCGCCGACCTTCTCCTCCCAGCTGCGCGACTTCGCGGTAAGCGCGGTCCAGCCCGGTTCCACCGACCGGCCCGTGATCACCATCTCCACCAATCCGCGTGCCGGCACCCTGGGCGCCAGCATCGCCGGCCATACCCTGACGCAGGCGATGGCGGCCGCCAATAGCAAAGTCGGCGAACGTGTTACGGCCGAGGTGGCGGCGCAGACCGGCGGCGCGCCACTGTCCGGCGCATCGGCGCTCGGGCCGGCCAGCCCCATCGACGTCAAGACCACCGTGTACAATCCGCTGCCCAACGGGACCGGCAACGGCTTGTCGGCCTTCTACTACGCGCTGTTGCTGCTGCTGGCCGGCTTCACAGGCAGCATCATGGTGAGCACCTTGGTGGACTCACTGCTGGGATACGTGCCGGCCGAGTTCGGCCCCGTCTACCGCTTCGCCGAGCAGGTCAACATCTCGCGATTCCGCACCCTGTTGCTCAAGTGGGGATTGATGACGGTGCTGGCATTGCTCACCTCGGCGGTCTATATGGCCATCGCCCATGGGCTCGGCATGCCCATTCCGGCGGGCTGGAAGTTATGGCTATACGGGGTGTTCGCGATCACCGCGGTGGGCGTGACGTCCAGTTCGCTGATCGCGGTGCTGGGCTCCATGGGCCTGCTGGCCAGCATGCTGGTCTTTGTCATCCTCGGCCTGCCGTCGGCCGGCGCCACGGTCCCACTGGAGGCGGTGCCGCCGTTCTTCCGCTGGCTGGCCAAATTCGAGCCGATGCACCAGGTATTTCTGGGCGTGCGATCGCTGTTGTATCTCAACGGTCAACCGGAGTCCGGGTTGTCGCACGCGCTGTTGATGACGGCGATCGGCCTGGTCATCGGCCTGTTGCTAGGTGGCCTCACCACCCACCTCTATGACCGCAAGGGCTTCCACCGGATTCCCGGCGCGGTGGAGATGGCGATTGCGGCGGAGCACCAAGCGCAGCATCAGGCCAAGGAGCGCGCCCGCGACCGTGATTCAACTGAAAGCTCAAGCGAGGAAACGTAATTAGGGTGCGGCCGTGCCGTCACCCCGCTGTGATTTTTGTTGACAATGGGGCGGATGTGTCTGATGCTAGGGGGGTTGCTCCTCGACCTGGGCCGAAAGGGCTACCTCGTGCTGACGGCATTTGCCAGCCTGCGCCGACTCACGGCCTGCTTTGCCGTCCTGGCGGTGTGCGCGACGTTGGCCACCACCACAGGACGGCCGCTGGCCCGCGCCGCTGACGGACGCGAGATGCTCGAGCACGCCATTGCCACCACCCGGGGCTCCTATCTGGTCTACAACTTCGGCGGTGGCCATCCCATGCCGCTGCTCAACGGGGCCGGCCATTGGTATGAGATGAACAATGGCGGGCATCTGATGATCATCAAGAATGCGTCGCAGCGGTTGCAGCCGCATCTGTTGGTTGACACGCACACCGGCGACCAGGCCCGCTGCGAGCGCAACCCGGGGGCCCGCACCAGCGAAGGGCTATGGCAGGCGTCGGAGATCTACCCGCCGCTTCAGGCGTGGCAGCGGATGGGACAGCCGACTATTGCCATCAACGCCAATTTCTTCGACGTGCGGGGGCAGAAGGGCGGTTCGTGGCGGACCACCGGTTGCAGTTCGCCGCTGGGCGCCTTCGTGGACAACACCCACGGGATGGGACGCGCCAACCAGGCCGTGACCGGCACCGTCGCCTACGCGGGCAAGCAGGGACTGTCCGGCGGAAATGAGGTTTGGACGTCCCTGACGACCATGATCATTCCGGTCGGCGGCGCACCATATGTGTTGCGCCCCAAGGGTAGGCAGGACTACGACCTCGCCACCCCGGTGATCCAGGATCTGCTCAACAAGAATGCGAAATTCGTCGCGGTCGCGGGCATCGGCCTGCTGTCCCCCGGCGATATCGGACAGCTGCACGACGGCGGCCCTAGTGCGGCGCGGACGGCCCTTGCCTACTCCAAGCCGAAAGACGAGATGTACATCTTTGAGGGCGGCAGCTACACCCCGGACAACATCCAGGACCTGTTCCGAGGCCTGGGCAGCGACACTGCCATCCTGCTCGACGGCGGTGGGTCGTCCGCGATCGTGTTGCGCCGCGACACCGGGGGCATGTGGGCCGGGGCGGGAGCACCGAAAGGCTCGTGTGACACCCGCCAGGTCCTGTGCGATTCGCACGAGCGGGCGCTGCCCAGCTGGCTCGCGTTCAACTAGCCCGCCGCTCCAGCACCTGGCCGTCACGTTCACGTTCACCGTCGGCCGTCGGTCCGCCGCGGGTGGACTAGACGCGCGGTGTCAGGTCCAGTGAGGTGATGGTCGTCATCCGGGTCACGAACCACCGGGACCGGTCCCGCTTCATGATCAGCCGATAGGACAGGTACTTCATCGACGGGATGTTCTTGGTGAGCGGGCTGGTCGTCGTGGTGTTGGTGTAGACAATCGCGATGGCGTTCGGGCCATCCAGCGATTCCACCGCTACCCCGGTGACCTCGGTGTTGTTGGTGATCTTGGCCTGCTTGTTGGGCGCCACGATGGTGTCGACGAACTTGCGGTACTGGGCTCCGAAGTCGCCACTGAGATAGGTCGCGGCGCGATCGGGCAGGCCGTCCATGTTCTCGGGGTTGTAGGTCCACAACGTGGTGATCGCGTTCGCGGCGGTGCGGGCCACGTTGAGCTTGATCGCCACCACCGCCCGATCGGCCAGGTAGGGCTGCACGGCGGCACCCGCGAATGCCGCGGAACCCACAAAGAGCAGCGCAGTGATCGCCGCGCCCACCGCCGCTAGCCGGCGGCCGGTCAGTCTCTTGGGGCGGGCCGCGGCCTTGCCCTTCGCGCCATCCGCTTCCGCATCCGTATCCGGGTCGGTGGAGTCGGCGCTGGCTTCGCCCGTGTCCTCCACGGAATCGGTCGTGGCCTCGTCGTCAGCGGCCCTCTCGGCGGGCTCGGCCCCGGCGGCCGGCGTCTGGACGGCCTCGTCCGGTTGAGCTTCGTCGTCGGATGCCGCGGCAGCAGCCTCGGTCTCGCCGTCGGAGACGGCGTCGGTCAGATCACCTGCAGCAGGTTGCTGATCTTCCACTGATTCCCTTCCCACTTTGCCGTGGCAGCCCAGCGATTCGTGTTCTCAAAGACCTGTTTGCCATCCGGTGACTTGGAGGTCACCTCGGTAGCCACCAGCACGTTGGCGCTGCCATCGTCATTCCACCGCTCCACGCCGGCATCCAGCACGGTGCCGGTGGCCGGCTCGGCACGGGCGATCTGTATCAGGATCTCGTTCGCCTTTTCGCGGTACTGCTTGGCGAAATCGCCGGTCGCGTGCGCCAGTATGCCCTCGATGTACTCGTTGGCGTGATACGGATCGACGGAGGTGAACTCGCTCATGAACGACTTCACCGAGTTGACCACCTCATGGTCTTTCCTGGCGGCGTGGTAGCGCGTGACGTGCGAGGCGAACATCAGACTGCACACGGTGATCGCCGCCGCCATCAGCACGGCGGCGGCGGTGGCCGCCAGTGACAGCCCCCACTGTCGTTTCGGCACCTCCGGATAGGACGCGACCAGTAACGAGGCCTCGCCGGGAACAAACTTGCGCCGCGGACTCATTTCCCATTCCCAGGGGGTTTGGGCTTGGTCAGGACGGTGAGATCGTCCACCCGCCACTGGTTGGCCCCGTCTTTGGCGAAGCTCACCCGCACGGTTGCGCTGATGTAGCGGATCTCGGGTGGGCTGCCTCGACGGCCCTGCATGAACATCAACATGGTGGCGTGATCGGGCGTCGCCGCCTGTATCGAGCTGTCGGTCACCCAATACTCGTTGAGGACGGGGTGTCCCTTGGCCACGGTCTCCTGCTGAACGGCCAACTGCTCGCGGTACTTGTCGGTGGTCAGCGACCGGGCGCGGGCGAAGTCCTCTTGCAGCGTGCTCGGGTCGTAGGTCAGCATCTGTGCGACGATCTTCGGCCCCTGCGTCGCGATCTCCGCGCGGGTTTGATCGGTCGCCTGGTCTCTGGCGTAGACCAGACCGTAGCTCAGCGCGGAGCCGCCGACGCACAGCGCCGCGGCGGTGAGCAACGCCGCCACCGTCCACTGCCTGACGTGGGCCGGGCGCTGCTCGGGATCGCGGTAGCGAACCTCGGTGCGTAGCAGCAGGTCGGCGAACGTGCGCCGCCGAGAGTCCCACAACGGCCACAGCCACCCGATCAACAGCGGAAGGGTATCCAGCAGGTGAGCCAGGTCTCTGACCAGCAGCAGCCACGGTCCGAGGGCATCATCGCCGTCGTGGCTGTCGCGGCGCACCACCGTGATTCCGCACAGGGCCCGTCCCAAGCTCCAGCCGAGGATCGGCGGCAGCAGCAGCCGGTTGGCCGCCATGACCAAAACGACCAGCGCCAGAAGGGAGACGCACACCCACCACCAGACGCTGTCCGGCGGCACAGTCTCGGCGACCAGCCCCAACGTGGCCACCACGGCGGCACCGGACAGCACGTCGACGGCGAAGGCTCCCAGCCGCAGATGCCAGGGGGCAAGAACCTTCTGGGGTAACTCTGCGACGACGTCCGTGGTCTCGATCTTGTCGACCACCACCGTCACTTCGCCACCTGATCAAGCTTGGAGATCTTGTACTGCCCTTCGGTGGGCGTCATCCGCACCCGCAGCCGGTAGCCGGTCTCCTGATTCTGGTCCTGATCGTTGGACATCTTGACGCGCAGCGCGACCAGCACGTCCACCGAGCCGTCCGGGTTGTTGCGCTCAACGGCTGCACGCATGTCGGTCAGTTGCACGTGCACGTTGGCGGCCTGGTAGGCCTGCACCAGCATGCTGCTGTAGAGCACGGCCTGAGAGCGGTACTGATCGGTGCCGCAATCGATGATCTTCTGTTCACTGGCGGCCATGGCGCTGGTGTCGGGGGCCTGGGTAGCCGCGACACAATCCTTCGCCGCTTCCAGGGCCGCCGCATCGTTGCGCGCAATCACCTGGCTCTCCTGGTGCGAACGCAGCGCCAGGTAGTCGCCGGCGCCGATGCCACCGGCGGCCAACAGCAGGACCGCGCTGATGCCCACCAGCCAGCCCCGCCCCAGCCGCGAAGGTCTGCGCTCGACACCGGGCTCGACAGCCTGGCCATCGCCGGACTGCTCGGTGTCCTCGGCTTGCTCTTGGGCAGCGTCGTGCGAACCGGCCGAGGCCTCGGGTTCGGCCGCGGCCTCGGGTTCCGGTTGTTCAGTCGAATCCGGTGCGGCCTCGGATTCCGCTGAATCCTCGGTCGTCACGTCGTGACTGATCTGTACGGCTTCGGCCTCAGATTCCGACGAATCCTCAGCTGTCGCCTCGGTACGCAACGAATCATCCGCGTCGGTGGGGTTCAGCCGGCTGGCGCCAACATCTCCTTCCATCCGTCGTCTCCTGTTTTGGTCGAGTTTTCGACGGAGTATTTGACTCCGTCGGGCCCTACCAGTTCACCGCTCTGGGGACTGTAGACAGCCGTCGGGGGGCCCGGAGTGTAGACACACGGGTTGGGCTGCTGGCCGTTGCACTGCACCGTACCCGATCCCGGTCGCTGCAGCGGATCGCTGATCGGAGGTGGCGTTCCGCCCGGAGGCAGCTTGTCCGCCGGTGCCGGGTTCATCCCGTTGTTCACCGATGGCGCCTGCGCCACCAGGCCGGGCTTAACCGGCTGGTCGCAGCGCGCGCCGGGCGCCGGGCAGGTCAGCAGCTGGTTGGGGTCGCCGTACCACGGGTTGGTACCCGCCGGGACGTACGGCTTGGGGTCACGGCACTCACGCGGGGTCGCTGCCCGCTTGCCGGGGACGTCCACACACGGGATGTTGCGGGAGCCGCGCACACTGTTGGCCGGCGTGTCCATCGGAATCTTGCAGTAGGTGCCCTTAGGCAGCGGCTGCAGGCTGGTGTCGGCGAAGGAACGCCACTGCTCGGCCGGGATGAAGCCGGTCAGACAGGGTGGTGGCTGGTTGATCGCCAGCGCCATGTCCAGGGCGGCCATGTTCGGGAAGGGCGCGGCCACCGTCTGGGTGATCGAGGCACCCTGGGGCAGGAATACCAGCACCTGCTCCAGGCCCTTGTGGTAGCGCTTGAGCAGGTCAAACACCACTTCCAGGTTCGCCAACGTCTGCGGCAGCGAGTCGCGCACGTCGCTGAAGACCGAGTTGAGCTGGTCGGCGGTGGGCGCGGCTTGAGTAAGAATGCTCTTCACGTTCTGGTCCCGCTCGGCCGTCTGGGTGGCCAGGACGTTGAGGTTGTGTGCCCAGCGCGAGATCGCATCGCCCGAGTTGACCTGACTGTCCAGGATCGGGCCCGAGTTCTGGATGATGTCGTTGACGTCGTTGATCTGGGTGTGGAAGTCCCCGACGATCGCCTGCGTGGCGTCGACCAGCCGCTGCAGGGCGGGCCCCAAGCCGCCGACCGCTTGCGCGGTCTCATCGAGCAGCACCGGGATCTTGTCTGCCGGCAGCACCTCGAGCCCGCGGTTCGCGGTGTCCAGCGCAGGACCGATTTCGCTGGGTACCGTTCCCTTGGTGATGGTCTGCCCGGGCGAGAGGAACTTCGCGGGGGCGCCGGTGGACACCAGGTCCAGGTACTGTTCGCCGACCGCCGACACCGAATGCACGTTGGCGGAAGCGTCGACCGGGATCTTGTAGCGGCTGTCGATGCTCATCGTGGCTTCGACACCGGTTGCCGTGGGTTCGACGCCGGTCACCTTGCCGATCGTGATGCCGCGATAGGTGACGTTGGCCGTGGGATACAAACCACCCGAGGCCGGCAACTCGGCCTTGAGCGGGTAGCGCCCCACCCCCAGCAACGCCGGGATCTGCAAGTAGTAGACGCCCAGGACCAGCAGCGACAGGACGGTCAGCGTCCCGAACATGATCAGCTGGCGCTTGATGAATGGAGTCAGCACTGCCTGTCACCCCTTTCCACCAGCGGACCGCCGGGTGCGTCGTTCGGGTTCGGGGTGTACCGGACGTCGGGAATCATCGTCTCCGGGTCACGGCCGAACGACTGCTCCAGGGCGCGCAGCGCGCCGGAGAAGCCGGTACCGGTGAGCACCGCGTTGTCCATGGCGCTGAACGTGACGTCCAGGGTGGCCGAGACGTTCTGATAGTCACCGCGGAAGATCTTCGGCACGGCGTCGATGTCGAACGGCTGGGTGAGGATCAGCTTCAGGGCCCCGATCAGGTACTGCGAGCCGCGACCGAGTTCCTTGAGCGGACACTGCAACGACTGCAGATCGGTGTGCAGGTTGCCCCGTACCTCCGACAGGTAGCGGCCGGTGACGTCGCTGAGCTGTCCCACCGAGTTCACGGCGTTGATCAGCAGATCGCGGGTGTCAGCGAAATGCTTGATCAGCGGCGGCAGATCGGTCAGCGCGCGATCCACCACGTCGGCCCGGCCACCCACGTAGGCCATCAGTCGGTTGGTGGAGTCGATGGCGCGAGTGATGTCATCGCGTTGTTCGTTGAGCTGCCGCGTGAAGGTGTCAAGCCTGGTGAGGAAGCCCCGGATCTGATCGCCGCGCCCGTGGAAGATGTCGTAGACCTCGTTTTGCAGCACTTCCAGGTTGGGGATGCCGCCGCCGCGCAGGATCAGCGAGATGCTGGCCAGCGTTTGCTCGGTATTGGGGTACGCCGAGGAATTCTTCAGCGGGATGGTGTCGCCGTTCTTGAGTAGCTGCGACGACGGGTTGGGCGGTGCGGCCAGCTCAACGTGCTGGGAACCCAGCAAACTGGTCTGGCCGATCTTGGCGAGCGCGTTCTTGGGCAGCTTGACGCCCTGGTCGATGCCCAACGTCAGGGTCGCCACCCAATTCTTGAGCTGGATGTTGCGAATCGACCCGACGGGCACGTCGGCAACCATCACCTTGCTGTTGCCGTTGATCGCCAGGGTGTCGGGCACCTGCACATAAACGGTGTAAGACCCCTTGCCGGTCCCCGGCGCACCCGGGATCGCGACATTGGAGATGCCACGCCAGCCACAGGAGCTCAGGACCAGCGCCACCATCAGCAGTGCCAGGCCCTGCCAGGCCCGGCGCGATACCGCGCGCATCGCGCCTACACCGCGTCTGGCGGCCGATTGCTTCGACTTACCGATCGCACCCATCACGCTCACGCCGCACCTCACTGTCCTGCCCCTGCCTCAGCGGGCAAAGGTGCTCCAACTGGTGCCGGTGCCGGTCCGGGCGCCGGTGTCGGGGCGACGGGACCTGGGATCACTTCCGGACCCGGCGGCGGTGGCTGTATTGGTACCGGAGCCTGCAAGCCGATCGGCGGCAGCACCGGGTACTCGTCGTAGGCGTTGGGCGGTCCGGGCGGTGTCTGCAGGGTCGACTGAACGGGCTCGATGTCGGGCCCACCCATCAGCTCGGAAAGCGACTCGGGAGTCATCAGGCCCGCCGTGATCGGCCCGACCTGCTGGCCCTGCATTCCGGGAGCGACGATCCAGCCGGGTTGGGTGTTGCGGTGCGACAGCGGAGTGTCCGGCACCCAGATGCCCGGAACGGTCGTGTCCTTGTACCCGTTCGGCGGCTGCAGCCGGGGCTCGGAGTAGGCGACCTGCTTGGGCAGCACCTCGGCGGTGTTGAACGCGTTCAACCCGAACGGGAAGTAGTTGAACTTGATCGCATCCAGCACGGGCGCCAGATACTGCGCACACAGCTCGGCGGACTCCTGGTAGCCGAGCCGGCTGCCGGCCTGAATCGAGCTGCAGACGAACTGCATCGGGTTCGCGAAGGACGTGATTTCCGGTACGGCGACAACCGAACCGTGCGCCGGGTGGTAGATCTGGTTCACGTTCGACGCGGCCGTGGGAAGCACGTGCAACGCCGTCTCCAGACCGTTCAACGGGTCAGGTTGCAGGAGAGTGTTGGTCGCTTCGGCCAGGTTGTTGACGTCGTAGGTCAGCACTTCGCGGTTCTTGTCCAGGAACGGCCGCACCGTCGACAGCAGGCTGTCGAACTGCTGCAGCGCATTGGACAGGTCGCGGTCGTAGCCCACCAGCCGGCCGGTGACGTCGGCGAGGTTCTGGTTCAGCGCCACGAACTGTTTGTCGTCCTGGTGCAGCGCGTTGACGAACAGCGCCAGGCTGCGCACCACCGCGAAGAAGTCGCCACGGCCTTCGTTCAGCGCGGTCAATGCCCGCGACAGGCTGTCCAGCGCGGTGTTGATCTGCTTGCCTTTGCCCTCCAAGCCGTTCGCGAAGGATTCGAGAACCTCGCCAAACGGCCCGGTCGGCTGATCCTTGGTGGGGCCCAGCTTGTCGATGATGTTGGTGATGCTGTTGCGCAGCTCATCCCACTCAACGGGCACCTGGGTGCGTTCCAGCGGGATCACCGCGTTGTCGGCCAGCACCGGGCCACCCTTGTAGGGCGGCTCCAACTGGATGGTGCGCGATGCGACCAGGGTCGGGTTGAGGATCACCGCGGAGGCGTTGGCCGGCACCTTGTACTTGTTCTGGTAGTGGAAGGTGACCTTCATCTTGTCGCCGGCCGGCTCGATGTTGTCGATCTTGCCTACCTGCAGGCCCATGATCTGGACCTTGTCCCCCGGGTAGAGGGCATTCGCACTCGGGAAGTAGGCGACCACGGTGTTGTTGGTCAGCTTCTGATACAGCTTCAAGCCGACGAACGCGGCAACCAGGCCGAGCACCAACACCAGGGACCCGATGATGACGGTCGCCCGGGAAACCTTGGGTAGCCGGATGTTGCGGATGTCAAAGATGGTGCTCAATTCTGGCTACCTCCCGTCGCACCACTACCTCCCGTGCCACCTGGGGTGATGTACGGGTCGGGCAGCTGCGGCCCGGGCCCAGGCGGTGCGGGCGGACCCTGCGGCAGCCCGGGAGCGAACGTTGACGGGGGTGGCGTCGGCCCGGCCGGTCCGACCGGCTCGGTGCGGGCACCTGGCGGCGCATCCGGCGGCAACGGCACCGGGGTACCGGGAGCATCCGGCGCGGGTTCGCCCGGCCGCCCGGCGATCGGAATACCCGGCGTCGGCGGCAGGCCGTTCGGATTCGGCGGTGACGACTCGACACCGTCCAACGGAGCCGGGAAGCCGAACCCACCGAACGGACCTTCCAGCACGCCCGCGCAGGGCAGCGGGTTGTCCGGCCGGGGCAGCGCGTCGGCGGCCGGCGTGTACGAGCAGGGCGATCCGGGTGGCACCGCGGGAAGCGGGTGGTCCGGGGTACCTTCGAGCACCCGAGGTCCCGGGGGCGGAGCGCCGTTGGGGAACCGAGTGCCGTTGGGGTCGGGGAACCGGTACTCCGGCAGCCCAGCACTGCGCCAGAAGTCCTCTGGGGACAGGCCACGCTTCTTGAACGCTGCATCGATGAACGGCTGCAGGATCTGGCCCGGGACCAGGTTGTGAATGACGACCTTGAAGAACGGGCCCGACGCGATGGACTCGTTCAGCGATGGCAGGAATGCGCCGACCATCTCGAGGCCCTTGGCGAGATCTTCTTTGCGTTCGATCAGGACGTCGCTGACCGTGCGCAGTTGTTCAAGCACGTGATTGAGGTTGGGGTTGTCGTTGATCAGCCCCTGAACCTGCGCTGAAAACGATGCGATGTTCCCCAGCAGCGCGTCGATCGCGCGGCCACGTTCGTTGAAGGCGACCAGCAGAGTCTTCGCGTTCACCAGCAGCCGGTCGACCTGCGCGCTGCGGTCCCCGAGGACGCTAGCCACTTGGTTGGCCTGGGCGAGCAGGTGCTTGAGCTCGTCGTCGCGCTTACCCAGCGTGTCGGAGAACTTGGCGACACCGTCGAGCGCGGAACTCAGGTGCGGATAGGTCTGATCGATCGTCTCCGACAACACGTGCAGCGACTTCTTGACCGTGTCGATGTCCCAGCCGGTGGCGGCCCGGGTGACGTCGAAGAATGCGTCGTAGATCTGGTACGGCGTGGTGCTCTGGCCCAGCGGCAGCGTGCCACCCGGCCGCAGCGGCTGGTTGCCGCGCGCCTCGATCTCGACGACCTTCTTACCCAGAATCGTGTCGGTACGGATCGACAGCCGGCTATCGGTGCCGATGGTGTTGGTGCCGATCGAGAACTTCATGACGATGTGGTCACCGTCGATCCGCAGGCCCTCGACCTTGCCGACGTCCAGCCCGGCGATGCGTACCTTGTCGCCGTTGTTGATTCCGCCGGAGTCGGTGAACTGCCCGTAGTAGCTCGGCCTGGCGAAAATCATCGGCACGCTGGTGAAGCTCTGACCCACGCCGACGACCACGAGCATCACGACGATGCCCATGAGCCCGATGCGAAGCCGGTTGGGGGGTTCTAGTGTCCTCATTGCGGTGCGCACCTACCCGTCGGTTGCGAGAAAAGTCGAACCGTTCGGACGGGCCCACCAGGCTGCAGCCCGTTGATCTTGAGGCTGATGTCGCAGGAGTAGAAGTTCACGAAGTCTCCATAGGACCCGATCGCGCGCCCAATCATGTTCAATGCCGTCGGCACCTTGTGCAGGAAGTCGGCGAGCTCTTGGCGCTGGTCGATCAGCGGCTGCTGAACGGCGTCCAGGTAGTTGACCGTCTTGTGTAGCAGCGCACGGTCCTCACCCAATAGGTCGGCCACGGTTCCGGCCGCGTTGCTGACATGCGCGATGCCACCGGAAAGATCGTCGCGGTGCTCGTTGAGCCCGGTGATCAGCACCTCGAGGTTGTTGACCGTCTGATCGAAGTCCTTGCGATGCCGCACGGTCGCGGCCAGGACGGTGTTGAGGTTCTTGATCACCTCACCGATCGCCTGGTCGCGCTCGGCAAGCTGCGAAGTCAGCTGAGCGGTTTGGTCGAGAATGTCGTTGATGGTGCCGCCTTGCCCCTGAAATACGGTGACCAGGGCCGAGGCGATGGTGTTGACCTTGTCGGGGTCCAGCGCCCGGAACACCGGCTTGAAACCACCGATCAGGGCGTCAAGGTCCAGCGCCGGCGAGGTCCGCGACAACGGGATGAAGCCACCCGGCGGCATGATCCGATCCGAGCCGTCGCCCTCGCCGCGTTTGAGCTCGAGGTAGCGATTGCCGATCAGGTCGAGGTAGCGGATCTGCGCGCTCGTCGACTGGTACAGCGGCACCGATCGGTCGACGTCGAAATTCACCCGCACCCGTTTGCCGCCGTCGATCAGCGATACCGACTTCACCTTGCCGATCTCGACCCCGGAGGCGCGAACAAACTGGCCCGGCCGCAGACCACTGGCATTGCTGAACTCGGCCGAGTACGCATACGTACGGTCAAAGCGGATCTGACCGAACACGATGATGATCATCACGCTGAAGAGCATCAGCACCAACGAGAAGATGCCGAGTCTGATTGCAGTACCGGTGATTTTCATGGGTTGATCGTGTAATCCCCTACTTGACGACCCCAGACATATTCCAGTACGAAGGGCGAACCGGTCTCCAAGTGGTTGTAGGGCGCAAGACTGTTGCCGGTGTCCATGACCAGCTCCGGCGCGGGCCAGAAGTCATGGGTGATGCCCTGCCAGCAGCCCGGCGCACCCCCAGGCCCGCCGTGTGCATTCACCCGTGGCAGGTTCTCGGGATAGATGTAGGGGTTGGGCGCCCCGCCGACCAGACCGGCAGCCAGGCCACCGACCTGCGAGATCAGCAGGGGCACAAGTGAGGCGGGGTTGAGCATCATTCCCAACGCGGAGAGCGGCGTCGTGTGGCTGTTCAGCGAGTAGCCGTTGCCGCCCAGGAACTTGTAGGCCTGCGGCTCGACGTCGTGGTAGTTGCGCAGGGTGCAGAACAACTCCGGGCTGTAGGTATCCAGCAGCTGGGCGCTTGGCACCAGGTCGGCGGCGCCGCGCGCCAGATAGGGTCCACCCCGCTCGAAGACGTCCGCGCCGGTGTTGCCGAATCCGACCGCCGCCAACAACGCCGCGTCCAAGTCGTGCTGCTGAGCATTGATGGTGCGTGCGGTCGGCACGGAGTTGTTGAGAAAGTCGAACAAATCCGGTGCGGCGTCGGCGTACACGTCACCCAGGGCCGCCAACTGTTGGATGTCGCGCCGAGCCTGAGGCATCTGCGGATTGATGTCGTCGAGGATCTCGTTGCCGTTGGCGATCGCCTCGCCGAACCGGTTACCCAGTCCGGTGAGGGCTTCCGCGGCGGCGCTCAGCGTCAGGTTCAGCTTGACCGGGTCCACCTTTTCGGAGATCGAGGTCAGGGTCTCGAACAAGGTGTTGATTTCGGTGGTCACCGCCGAGGCGTTGATGACGCTGTGGGCCGAAAGCTTCTTGTTCGACGGATGTTCCGGCGTTGTCAGTGACACGTACTTGCCACCGAACACCGTGGTCGCCTTGATCTGCGCGTCCACGTTTTCCGGTATCAGCGGCAGGTATCGCGGATAGACGTTCAAGACGAATTTTGCTGCCGGCTTGCCGTCCCTGGTGATCTCCGAGATGGTGTCGACTCGCCCGATCTGGACCCCGTTGTAGGTGACCTTCGAGCCCGGATCCATCACCAGGCCCACGCGCTCGGAGAACATGGTCAGCTTGACCTTGCGATCGAAGTCGCCACGGAACTGGAGGTAGACCAAGGACAAGATAAGCAGGCCGACCAAGAACAGGGCGATGCCCGCGATCTTGTACGGCGGTTCGTTGACCTTGTTGAGCTTGCCCGGTTTTGTCATGGCGCTACACCGTCAGTGCGAAGTTGGGGTTGACGCCGTAGAGCGCCAACGCGGCACACAAAACAACAACATTGACCGAGACCAGTGAGAAACGCATCGAGCGCCCCACCGCCTCGCCCACACCCACCGGTCCACCGCCGGCGTTGTAGCCGTAGTAGCAGTGCGTGACCATGACGATCGCCGCGATGATGATGGCCTCCAAGAATGACCAGAAGACGTCGTCGGGACGCAGGAACGTCCGGAAGTAGTGCTCGTAGGTGCCCGACGACTGTCCGTAGAGCACCGTCGTGACCATCTGCGGGGAGAAGAACGACATGATCATCGCCAACGCATACAGCGGGATGATCACCACCAGGCCGGCCATGATGCGAGTGGACGCCAGGTAGGAAATGGACTTGATGCCCATCACCTCCAGGGCATCGATCTCCTCGCTGATCCGCATGGCTCCCAGCTCGGCCGTCGCGCCGGCGCCGACGGTGGCCGCCAGCGCGACCCCGGTCACCACGGGACCGGCGATACGCACGTTGACCAGTGCGGAGAAGAACCCTGTGAACGCCTCCGCACCAATGTTTCCCAGGGACGCAAAACCCTGGATGGCGATCAGCGAGCTACCGGAGAGCGTCACGAAGCCGACGATCGCGGCGGTACCGCCGACGACGGCCATCGCGCCGGTACCCATGCCGATCTGGGCGATCAGCCGCAGAATCTCTTTGCGGTAGTAACGCAGCGCGTGACCCGACTGTCCGAGGCTGGTCAGAATGAACCACGCCAGGCGCCCCGATTCATCGAGTCCCCGGGTGACCGAGCCGGCGTAGCGATTGAAGTTCGCAATCGCCCTCGGGAAGCGGGCCCGCAGTACTGCGGCTGTCGACATGTCAGTGCCCCGTCCCGAATCGCACGCCGATCGTGGTCAAGATGACGTTGACCGCGTAGAGCGCGACCACGCACAACACAACTGTCTCGTTGACGGCGGTACCCAGACCCTTGGAACCGCCGCGCACCGTCAGCCCGCGGTAGCACCCGACCAGCCCGGCGATCAGGCCGAACGTCGCCGCCTTGACCATCGCGATCGTCACCTCGGGCATGCCGGTGATGGTGGTCAGCGTGGCCAGGTAGGCGCCGCCGTTGATGTTCTGCAGGTAGACACCGAACAGGTAACCGCCGACCAGGCCGACGGTGATCACCAGGGCGTTGAGCAGGGTGGCGACGAAGGTCGCGGCGATGACGCGCGGCACCACCAGTCGGTGGATGGGGTCGATGCCCAGCACTTCCATCGCGTCGATCTCTTCACGGATGGTGCGAGCTCCCAGATCGGCGCAGATGGCCGTCGAGCCGGCACCGGCCACCACCAGCACGGTGGTCAGCGGGCCGAGCTGGGTGACCGCACCGATCGCGGCACCGGCGCCGGAGATGTCGGCCGCACCGAACTGGGCGAGCAAGACGTTCAACGTGAAGATGAGCAGCACCGTCAGCGGGATGGAGACCATGATGGTCGGCAGCAGCGCCACCCGCATGACGAACCAGCACTGCAGAATGAGTTCCCGCCACTGGAACGGCCTACGGAATAGCGCCTTTCCGGTCAGCACACACATCCGGAAGAACCCGCCGACCATCGTCAGCGGTGTCTCTAGCTGGTCGCGAAGGTAGCCCATCAGGTGCGGGCCAGAAGACGTCGTCACCGTTGCCCCTTCCCGATAGGAGCACGCGGATCGCGGCTACACGGCCGATCTCGTCGCACGCCTCCTCCTTGCCCCGTCCCTAGGTGTGTGACCGACGGCTCACTACCGGCAGGCAGTAACCGAGACCACAGGAATGTACCCGATGCCTGTCTACGTGTGAACCGCATCCACACAATTAACACATCGTCTGCAGCCAGCGAACATTTTCGACCTTCTTAGCTTCCCTCTCTGAATTCAAATGACCTTGACACAGAACGACTTTCGGAGTAGACGCCTACTCCGTAGCGCAAACGCAATTCAGTTTTTAGCACCTTCCCGGAAGCAGGGCTCCGGCGTTGTTGATTAGCAGGCTTATGAGCTGGGGAATTGTGGATTGAGGAGGTCTAGGCGGCGGTTGGCGGTCAAAGCGGTGATCCGGCAGGCTTCGGCGATGTTGTCGGCGCCGTTGAGGCGGTGCAGATTGATCGCGGTGTTGCGTAGCGTTGCTAGGACCTGTGCGCCGTTTCCGGTATGTGCCCTTTGACGGTCTTCGTCGAAGGTGACGTCGCGTATCCAGTGCAGGCTGTTCTCGATTCCCCAGTGTTGACGCATCCAGGTCATGATCGCGGTAGGGCGGGCGTGCTCGAACGGCAGGCTGCAGATGGCATAGACCACCTCCACGCTGCGCTGGTCGGTGGCGGTGATCAAGCGTTCACGAGTGATCCGGATGATTTGTTTTGCGTAGGGGAAGCCGATTCCTCGTGCAGCGGTGATGATTTGCAGGGTGCGGGTCTCGACACGGCCGTGGCCGCGGGAGTCGTCGGTAGCGGCTGTGGGCACCTCGGCCCAGGGCAGCGCGGTGATACGCGCAAATATTTTGGCTTGGTTGGACTTGACGATCATCAGGTAGTGCGACTTCAAGGTGGCGCAGATCAACTTCGCGGTGACGACCTGGGTATGCATCGCATCCACGGTGACCAGCCACCGCAAGCTACCCGGCAGCAGCGTGAGCAGGGCACGTACGCAGGGAATTTCATTGCTTTTCTCGGCGACAGCGAGTTGACCGAGCACCAATCGGGCACGGTGGGCGAACACCGACACGAGATGCGTGGCTGTCGCTTTGGCGCGTAAAGCACCACGCAGCATCTTGCCGTCCAACGCGATCGGCACCAATCCACTGGGGTCGCTGCTGGCCACGTGTGCAGTGAAGTAACTGCCCATCCTGGCGTTGAGGTCGGCGGGGTCTAGCCGAGACAAAACAGCGCGGAAGGTCTTCTCACTGGGCCGCCGGAACCGGACCCCTAATTGGGCCAACACATCATCGGGAGCGGTGGCCGCCCATGTGGCAAAACCAGCATAGCCGCGCATCCCCGCGGCAGTGGCCAGAACCGCGATCGCCAACAAAGCCACCAGCGAATACCTCCGACCGCGTGGGCCCCTCGGGTCTGGCACCGAGGCCAACACATCGAGAAACTCCGATCCGATGAACTCGCTGCGCTCACCAGGACTCCAGCGGTCGAACACCTCTGGAACCGACGACACACGCAATACTGAAACGGTAGGCACGGGCAACTCCAGACCAACGACGAACAGTAACCAACTCGATCGTTCTCCAGATAGCCCGTGCCTACACTCCGGCCCCAATAGCGCGGCACCAAAGATCATCAACCCAGCTCACAAGCCTGCTAATCAACAACGCCGGAGCCCTGCTCCCGGAAGGGTTTCGCGGTAGTGCGTCTATAATCTCGAGCGCCTTCGGGTGCTTGTAACGCGCAAGCCGCTCGGTCAGGTACTCACCTAAGTCTTCGATGCGAAGGTGGTCTTTCGTTACAGCCGCGACCGCTATCGGTACCTCGCCCCACTTTTCGTCGGCTCGGCCGATCACCGCGACCTCGACAATGCCGGGGTGGCTGGCAAGCACGTTCTCCACTTCGGCGCAGTAAACGTTCTCTCCGCCGGAGATGATCATGTCCTTCTTGCGGTCCACCACCCAGACGTAGCCGTCCTCGTCCATCCGGACCAGATCCCCGGAATGAAACCAACCGCCGGCGAACGCTTCTGCGGTCGCTTCCGGGTTGTTCCAGTATCCGCTCATCAGTGTTGGTGCCCGGTAAACGATTTCGCCGACCTGACCGATGGGCACGTCGTTCATCTCGTCGTCGACGACGCGAGCGGAGACGGTCGGGATCACTTTGCCGACCGAACCTCGCTTTCGGATCGCATCTTCGCCGAGCAGCATGCAGGTGACCGGAGACATCTCGGTCTGACCGAACGCCGCCATGATCTGCGTTCCCGGGAAAACCTCTGACATCTGACGCAGCAACGCAGCCGGTGCCGGTGCGGCCCCCCACGACATCACCCGCAAGCTCAGTTCACGTGGCCGGGCTTGTTGTTCCGCGCAGACGGCCTGCCACTGGGCGGGCACCAGAAAGATGCCGCTGACCCGTTCGGCCTCCAGCACGTCGAGCAGCTGGCCGGGGTTGAACGCGCCCAGTGGATAGATCACGGTGGGGACGCCGAGCAGCATTCCGCTGAGCATGTTGCCGATCCCGGCGATGTGGAAAAACGGGACGCCGATGAAACCCACGTCGCTGTTGATATTGGCGCCGCCGGTGTAGAGCGCCGTCATCACCTGGCCGGTGAGGTTCGTGTGTGTCAGCACCGCGCCCTTGGGCCGGCCGGTGGTGCCGGAGGTGTACATGATCAGCGCCGGCGAGTCATTGGGGATGTCGACCGGTTCGGGTGGGTCACCGGTCTCACTGATGAGCTCGTCGTAGCCCACCACGGTGGGATCGGATGCGCCGCCGGCTACCACGATCGTGCTCAGTGCGGGAGCGATCTCGCGGACGCCCACGGCGACCTGGGCCAGCACTTCTTCGGTGATGACCAGACGCGGTGCGCAGTCCTCCACCAGGAACGCAATTTCGGACGGCGTGAGCCGGAAATTCAGCGGAACCGCGATGGCACCCAGCATGTTGGCGGCCAGAACAGACTCGACGAACTCGGTGCGGTTGAGCATCAGGATCATCACCCGGTCCCCGAAGCCGACCCCTCGGCGGCTTAGGGAACCGGCCAGCGCGGCAACCCGATATCGCAGGTCAGCCCACGTCACGGTGTGACCGAGGTACCTGATCGCGGTGGCCCGCGGCTGCATCATGGCATGCCGCTCGAGTTGGTTGACCCAGTTCTGCCGGCGAGCCAAATAAGGCTGCTCCAGGGCGTGAGCGGCCTGCGGCAGGTGGCTGGCCAGTTCCGCGGTCAACTATGCAGTCCCTTCACTTGCGCACCGCTTGCGTCAGACTGATATTTGATAAAACATGGTGTTGCCTGGGTCACATTAATGTGCCCGGCGGCCCCAAACAAGACCCGAGACAAGACCACGTAAAGCCCCGCCACGCTCCGGAAAGACCTGGCAGGCCGTATGAACATACCGCTGTCCGCGCGTCGCAAAAGCCGGCGGCCACTATGCCGCGCGCAGTTGTCCGACGAAGTCGCCGGCCATCTGAGAGCGGCCATCATGTCCGGAACGTTGCGACCGGGAACGTTCATCCGCCTCGATGAGACCGCGGCCGAACTCGGGGTGAGCATCACCCCGGGTCGCGAAGCCCTACTGAAGCTGCGCGGTGAGGGCATGGTGCAGCTGGAGCCGCACCGTGGTCATGTGGTGTTGCCGCTGACCCGCCAGGACATCGACGACATCTTCTGGCTGCAGGCCACCATCGCCCGCGAACTTGCGGTCACCGCCACCGAACGAATCAGTGAAGTCGACATCGGGGAACTCGAGCACATCAACGATGCGCTCACCGCGGCGGTCGGGGCCGGCGATACCGAGGCGATCGCCGCGCTGGAATTCGCGTTCCACCGCGTCCTCAACCAATCCAGCGGGCGGATCAAGTTGGCCTGGTTTCTGCTCAATGCCGCGCGCTACATGCCCGCGCAGCTCTACGCCAGCGACCCGCAATGGGGTGCCGCAGCGGTGGACAATCATCGGCAATTGATCGCGGCATTGCGGCGCCGCGATACCGCGGCGGTGATCGAGCACAGTGTCTGGCAATTCACCGATGCCGCGCACCGGCTGACGCAAATGCTGGAGACCAACGGAATCTTCAACTGACCCCGTGGAATTCCGCTGAATTTTCTAGCCGGCGGTCAATTGTTCGGCACGCAATTTGAGATTTGCGGCGAGTTGCTCGAGCACATTGTTGAGTAGCAGCTTCACCATCGGCGGCGGCACCGGCATGCTGGGCTCGACGTCAATGTCCACCGTCAGCAAACTGGCGGCACCGGCTTCCACCACGCTGAACAACTGCTCCTGCTTGAGGAACAAATCGCCCTGCTGCATGACGGTTTGAATCTGATTCTCGCCCGGGTAGTACACGGCGTGGATGTAGACGCCCTCGAAGCCTTGAACCGAGGCGTCAAGCCGCACCTGGCTGGGACGGCCGTCGTCGTAGCGAGCCAGCACCCAAGCCCCTTTGACCCCTTCGTTCCATTCGGGGTACCGCTCGATATCTGCGACGATCCCCATGATCGATCCGGCGTCGGCGCTGACTTCGACGGTCTTGCTCAAAACTGGCATTGGCGAAGCATACCTGGGCACTCGGCAGGCGCCGGGCGTGCAGCCAGGCCGGTGATTAGGGTGTGCCGGTACCTAATTCACGCACGCGGTGGCCAGCAATGTGCGGATGGTCTCGGGGATCGGAACGGGTTTGCGGCTGACGCGGTCAACGTAGACGTGCACCCAGCGCCCCAGCGCGGCGATCGGCCCCGGCCCAGCCGGTCCCTCCCCGGCCCCGGGACTGGAGTTGAACACTGCAAGGCGGTAGGTGACGCTGCTGCGGCCCAGCCGCGTCACCGCCAGCCCCACCACGAGCTCTTGCGGGAAATGCAGTTCGGAGAAGTATCGACAGCCCGACTCCGCGACGATGCCCAGCGCGGCGGTGGTGAGCGGGTCAAGGCCGGTGCGGGTGTTGATCCAGGCGTTGATGGCCGTGTCGAACAGCTGGTAGTAGGCGGCGTTGTTGAGGTGGCCGAACATGTCGTTGTCGGCCCAGCGGGTGAGCACCGGCCAGAGCACCGGAAAATCACCGCTGGACAGCTCGTCCGGGGACGGCCCCGCGGGCACCGATGGAACTGGGACTTCAGCCATGGTTGTATTCCAACATGATTCACATCCGGGGTGCGGTCCTGGAGCGAATCGGTTCGCCCCGGCCGTACGCCCAATCTCGTCCCATCAGCGTCGTCGATCTCGATCTCGATCCTCCGGGCGACGACGAGGTGCTGGTCCGCATCGAGGCCGCGGGCGTGTGCCACTCCGACCTGTCGGTGGTCGACGGCAATCGGGTCCGGCCGGTGCCGATGCTGCTGGGCCATGAGGCGGCCGGAATCGTCGAGCGGGTCGGCGACCGGGTCGACGATCTGGCCGTCGGCCAGCGGGTGGTGCTGGTGTTCCTGCCGCGCTGCGGCCACTGCCCGCCCTGCGCCACCGAGGGCATCACCCCCTGCGCACCGGGCAGCGCGACCAACGCCGCCGGAACCTTGCTCGGTGGCGGCATCCGGATCAGCCGTTCTGGGCAACCCATCTACCACCACCTCGGCGTCTCGGGTTTCGCGACACATGCCGTGGTGAATCGGGCCAGCGCGGTTGCGGTGCCCGACGAGGTGCCCCCGCAGGTGGCCGCACTACTGGGATGCGCGGTGTTGACCGGCGGAGGCGCGGTGCTCAATGTCGGCAAGCCGGTAGCCGGGCAGTCGGTCGCCGTCGTCGGGCTCGGGGGGGTCGGGATGGCCGCGGTGCTCACCGCCTTGACTCAGGACGGCGTCGCGGTATTCGGCGTGGACCAATTGCCCCAAAAGCTCTCGGCCGCAGAAGCCCTCGGGGCCAGCGCCACCTATACCCCACAGCAGGCCGCTGCCGCAGGCGTGAAAGCCGACGTGGTGATCGAGGCGGCCGGGCACCCGGCGGCGCTGGAGACCGCGATCGGGCTGACCGCACCCGGCGGCCGCACCATCACCGTCGGCCTGCCCCCGCCGGATGCGCGCATCAGCGTCGCACCGTTGGGCTTCGTCGCCGAGGGGCGCTCACTCATCGGTAGCTACCTGGGCTCGGCGGTCCCCAGCCGCGACATCCCGCGGTTCGTGTCGTTGTGGCAATCCGGACGCCTGCCGGTGGAATCGCTGGTGTCCGCGACGATTCGGCTGGACGACCTCAATGAGGCGATGGACCACCTGGCCGACGGCACCGCCGTGCGTCAAATCATCGTGTTCTGACCCACTAATCCGGGTAGAACGCGTCCGCCAGGGCATGACCCTGCATCGCGAACAGCCGCTGCGAGGTCGTCCATTCCGGTAGTAGCGAATCGAACCCGTGGCAGGCGCGCGGGAAGATGTGCAGTTCGGTGGATACCCCGGCTCCCAGCAGCCGCTGCGCGTAATCGAGCACTTCGTCGCGAAACGGATCGATCTCGCCGCAGGTGATCAACGTCGCTGGCAGGCCTGCCAGTTGACCGCGCCGGCCCGGGACCGACTCCGGTGAAGGTGTCTGCCCGGCCAGGTAATGACGCCACATGAGACTCGCCGCCTCACCATCGAAGGCCGGGGTGGCGCGGAACTCCGACCGGGATGCGGTGGGGCGATCGTCGAGCACCGGCTGGTGCAGCAGCTGGAAGATGACCGGTGGCAGCGACCCGTCGGCGGCGCCGTGCGCCAGGGTGGCGCCGGCGCTGCTACCGGCCACCGCCAGCCGCCGCGCGTCGAATCCCAACCGTGTCGCGTTGCCAACCACCCACGTCAGCACCTCGATCGCGTCGCGCAATGCCGCCGGGTAGGGGTGTTCGGGCGCCAGCCGGTAGTCGACCGAAACCACCGCACAGCGGGCACGACGAGCCAGCTCCAGGCACTGCCGGTGGTCGGTGTCGAGATTTCCTAAGGCGAAGCCACCCGCGTGGCAGTAAACGACTACCGGCGCCGGCGTCGGGGCAGCCCGGTAGATGCGGACCGGCACCGGCCTGCCGGCCTCCCCGGTGGCAACATCGTCGGCCACCGCTACCCCGGCGGCGGCCGTCTCGGTCGCGGCCGCCTCCCGGCGGCGCTGGTTCATCGACTCGCGGATCGTCAGGATCGACTCCGCGGTGAAGTCGATTCGCGCCGTCGCGACGGCGCGCAGCAAGGGGTCCAGCCGATCGACGGCCTCGGGTTGGGTCACCGCTGCCCCGCGTTGCGGTCGCCACCGTCCGCGGCGAACACGGCAGCGGGCTGGAAGCTGAAGTCTGCGGGCTTGAAGCGGCGCGTCATCCCCCAAAAGCTACGCGCGCTGCGCGGCCATTGCGTGACCACACGCCCGTTGGGCGCACGAAAGTAGTTGCTGCACTCGGTGGTCCAGACCGTCCCTGTCATCCACCGGTCGACCTTGGCTATGAATTCGGCCAGCACCCCCGGACGCACCGCGATGTAGGTCTTGGATTTGCGCCGCAGATGGGCCAGCGCCGCCACAATGTAGCGGGCCTGGGCTTCGAGCATGAAGATCACGCTGTTGGAGCCGACATTCGTATTGAGTCCGTAGAGCATGAAGAAGTTGGGAAAGCCGGGTACGGCCATCCCCAGATAAGCGTGCGCCCCGTCCCGCCAGACTTCATGCAGCCCAGCACCGTCCTCTCCGAGGACTTCCAGCTGACCCAGATAGTCGGCCGCGGCATAGCCGGTGGCGCACACCACGACGTCGACGTCGTATTCGGCGCCGTCCGCGGTGACCAACGATCGTTGCCTCAGGTAGCGGGCCGGACTGGTCACCAGCTCAACATTCGGGCGGGTCAGGGCGGTCAGAAACTCCGATGAGAACACCAGGCGCTTGCAGCCCATCGGATGGTCCGGGGTGAGTTGGCGACGCAATTGCGGGTCGCTGACCGTGTTTTCGAGCATCCGCAACGCCAGCTCCGTGAACTCTTTGGTCTTCGGGCTGCCGTGCTCGATCACGGAGATATTCGACTCGCTGCGCAGCCACAGCCGGGTCCGGTATAGCCGCGCGGCAAACGGAACGTGGGCGAAGACCCAGCGTTCCCAGCGGGAGTAGGGCCGATCCGGCTTGGGCAATATCCAGGTCGGTGACCGTTGTATCGAGTACACCCGATCCGCGACCTTGGCCAACTCCGGCACCAGCTGCGCCGCGGTCGAACCGGTACCCAGCACCGCGATTCGGGCGCCCGCGAGCGGCACCGAGTGATCCCACCGCGACGAGTGCATCACGGTTCCGGTGAAGCGCTGCTGCTCAACGAGATCCGGATAGGCCGGCCGGCTGAAGATGCCGACGGCCGATACCACGACACTGAATTGGTGCTGTTCACCGTCCGCGGTGCTCAGGGTCCACTGCCGGGTCTGGCTTTCCCAACGTGCGGATCGTATTTCGGTGCCCAGCCGCAGATGGGGTCGCAGCCCGTACCGATCGGCGCAGCGCTGAAAGTATGCCAATATCTCGGGCTGTCCGGACCACAGCCGTGACCAGCCCGGATTGAGGTCGAACGAGTACGAGTACAGGTGCGACTTCACGTCGCAGGCCAGTCCCGGATAGGTGTTGATCCGCCAGGTGCCACCCATGTCGGATTCTCGGTCGAAGATGGTGAAGTTCTCAAAGCCACGGTTTTTCAGCAGAATTCCCAGCGCCAGCCCGCCGGGGCCCGCGCCGATGATGCCGACCGATAGCGGGCTGGTCATGGCACCTGCAGGCACTGTCCGCCGTCGACCACGAGTTCGGATCCCGTGATGAATGATGAGTTCTCGGAGACCAAGAACGCCACCGCATCGGCGACTTCGGCGGGCCGGCCCAGCCGGCCGAACATCGAAACCGCCGCCAGCCGAGCCTGAGTCGGCTCATCGAGCATGGACGTCGCGATCGGCCCCGGGAACACCGCGTTGACCCGGATACCGGCGGGCGCCAATTCGGCCGCAGCCGTTTGGGTCAGGCCCCTTAGTGCCCACTTGGCCGCACCATAGGCGCAGTGGTGTGGGAATGGCCGGATCGCCCCGGTGCTGCAGATGTTGACAATCACCGGGCCTTCGGCCGCGCTCAGCGCGCCGAGCGCCGCCCGCATGCCAAGGAAGGCACCCAGACAGTTGACCCGCCAAGCACTTTCGAAGCCGGCGGCCGTCTCATCGACCAGCGCCGCACGGTGCAGCACGCCGGCATTGTTGATCAGTGCGGTCAACGCCCCGAATCGGGTGACGGCGCGCTCGACGGCCTCCTGCCATTGCGCTTCATCGGTCACATCCAGGGCCAGGGAAATCACGGCATCGTCGCCCGACTCGGCGACCAGCGCATCGAGTCGGTCGGCGCGTAGATCGCATGCCGCCACCGAGTGGCCTTCGGCGCGCAGTCGTTGGATAATCGCCCACCCCTGCCCGCCGGCGGCTCCGGTTACCAGCGCGACGCGCCCGCCGCCGGTCATCGGGTGCCCGCCGTCGCCTCGTTCAAGTATTCCGCGGCTCCCCGGCGCAGCGCTTAGGACTCGGCCGCCAGGGTGATCATCTCGAATCCCAGCTGCGCCATCGCTTTACCCGCCTTTGCGGCGCCGGCGTGGATGCCGGTGTGTAGGCTCGCCGCCGAAGCCGCGCGGTGGATTCCGACGACGGCCTCCCGGACCGCTGCGTGATCGAGGGCGCCGACGACGCCGGTTCCCAGCGAAATCGCCAGATCCGCGGGTCCGACATAGATTCCGGCCAGACCGTCAACCGCGCAGATGTCATCGATGGTCGAGAGCGCCGCGGCGGTCTCGACCATCGCATAGACGCCCGCCCGGGATTGCAGCTCGGCGGGATCGGCGCCCAGGCTTGCCCGCAGCGGGCCGTAGCTGCGCACCCCGGCCGGCGGATAGCGGGTGGCGGCCACCGCCGCGGCGGCCTGTTCGGCCGACTCGATCATCGCGATGATGACGGCATCGGCGCCGGCGTCGAGCACCCGCCCTATCGGTGCCGGATCCGCATTCGGCAACCGCACCACGGTGGCGATGGGCACACCTTCGAGTCGCCGGAGCAGGCCGGCAACGTCGGCGTCGTCAAGGTAACCGTGCTGGGTGTCGAAACCGACGTAATCGTAGCCGGCCCTGGCAAATTCCTCCGACCCCAGCCACGTTGGACCGGTGATCCAGCCGCCCCAGAGCGGCGTGCCCCGGCCGAGCCGCTGTTGGAGGTTGCTGACGACCTTCATGCGGTGATCGCGATCTTCACCCGTTCGGGCACCGGCCGGCACGCCAGTTCGAACGCCGCCTGCACGTCTTCGACGTCGAAATTGTGCGTGAGATAGCCGCTGAGCAGTTCGGGGTGCTCGGCGGCGAACTTCCCGGCGAGTTCGAGCATGCGCCGGCGATCCTGGGTGACACCGGATTTCAGGGTCAGGTTGTTGCGCAGCATGGTGCGCATGCTGATCGGGTAGGCGTCGTCGTCGGCGACGCCGAAATAGAACACGGTGCCCCCCGGCGCCGCGGCGTCGATGGCGTGCCCCAGGGTAGCGACCTGATGTCCGACGGCTTCGATGACGATGTCGGCACGATCGCCGGCGCCCAGCTGGCTCACCCAGCGATCGCTGGTGGCCCGGACGGCGTCGTCG
The DNA here is from genome assembly GCF_003584745.1 of Mycobacterium pseudoshottsii JCM 15466. Taxonomy (NCBI): domain Bacteria; kingdom Bacillati; phylum Actinomycetota; class Actinomycetes; order Mycobacteriales; family Mycobacteriaceae; genus Mycobacterium; species Mycobacterium pseudoshottsii. Next base: position 536,879 of record NZ_AP018410.1, on the reverse strand, counting down.
ACTCCGAATGTTGCCGAAAGGTTCTCCCGGTCGATCGGATCGACCCCGGTTACCCGGCGGGCCCCCGCCACTTTCGCGGCATGGGAGAAGAGCAGCCCGATCGACCCCTGTCCGATGACGGCGACGTGCCGACCCGCCAGATCCGGTAGTTGCGCGCAGGCGTACAGCACACAGGCCGGCGGCTGCAGGCCGACCGCTTGAGTGGGAGTAAGCCCCGGGTCATAGGGCGCCAAGCCGTCCCCATCCGCGATCACCCGCTGCATCAGGCCGTCGAATCCCGATGCCCAGCCCACCACGCGGTCGCCCTGGTGGTGGGCGCGATGCCTGCTGGCGATGACTTCACCGGCCACTTCGTGAATCGGGAAGCCGTCCTTGGCCGCCGCGCTGTGGCCGTCATCTCCGGGCAGGTGTCCCCTGGCGCCGCGAAAGGCGGGCAGGTCGCTGCCACACACCCCGGCGGCCTGAAACCGCAGCAGCACTTGCCCTTCCGCCAAGCACTCGGGTGTCTTGTCGGCGATCGAGGTGCGCTCGAACAGGCAGGGGGCAATGATTCGATAGGACCACACGTCAAACCTCCACCGGGATCTTGTTCCATCCCCACTGGAAGCTGGATGGCAATCGGGTGGCCTGCGCTGCGCAGATCTGGAATTCGGGCACCCGCCGGAACCATTCCTGCAGTAGTACCGAGATTTCGAGCCTGGCCAGGTGATACCCGATGCAGAAGTGCTGACCACGGCCGAACGCCAGGGAGCGCCGGATCGGCCGATCCCAGATGAACTCGTCGGGATCCGGGTACTCACGCTCGTCGCGGTTGGCCGAAGCCAGCAGCGTGATGACGCGCTGGCCCGGCTCGATGGTTTGGTCGCCTATGGTGAACGGCTTGCGTGCGGTTCGGGCAAACCATTGTGCGGGGGCACAAGAGCGGATCATCTCCTCGCGCGCGACGTTCACGTTGGACTGCGGGTCGGTGCGCACCGCCGCCAACTGGTCGGGACGCCGGCTGAGCTCCCACAGCCCGTGCGCCACGATCTTGGGCACGGTCTCGGTTCCCCCGATGAAGATGCAGAGCATCTGGGTGGCAACCTCGGTGTCGTCGAGCGAACTGCCGTCGGGCAATCGGTAGCGCAGCAGGCCGTCAACAACCGGAAGCTCCCCGGTCGGATCCGCCCGGCGCTGCCGCACGACCGGGACCAGGAACTCCAGATAGTTGGGCCGAGTCTCGGCGGTGTCGACGCCGACGCCAGGTTCGGTGAGGCTGCCCGCATTGACGGCGGCAAGCACCTCTGGCGCCAAAGAGGCTGGCATTCCCAGTAGTTCGCATACGATGCTGGCCACCACCACACCGCCGTAGTCTTGGGTGAGGTCGAATGAGCCTTGCGGCAGCAGCCGGTTGAGTCGTTCGTTGGCTAGCTCGCGGATTCTGGCTTCGAGCCCGGCCACGGACTTGGGCCGAAGCGGTGGGGGGTGCGCGCGGCGGATCTCGCCGTACAACGGTGCGTCGAAGACCGCATGAAACGGCAGCGGATGCCACGGCGGGTCGTCCACCGGGCCGCTATTGTGCCGGGCCAGCACCGACGCGGCCGGCAACGTCCCCTCCGACGCGACGAACGTTCCGTCGTTGACTTCCAGTACCCGCCAGATGTCGTCGAAGCGCGAGATCGCGAAGGTATCCCATTGCGGCAGGTAGTACACCGGTTGTTGGTCGCGCAGGACGCGATAGTAGGGCAACGGGTCGGCCATCACCCGGGCGCCGAAAGGATCGTAGCTGAAGTTCACTGCAGCGGCGAAGGCGGTAGGGACTGCAGAATGGAGTCTTCCCAGCCGTCACGCAGCGCCGGGGCCACGCTCATCCATGTGACGATCTCGGCGGGCGGGCTCTCCTTCCAGGACGGGTAGTGGTTGGCAAAGCACTCCCAGCCGCCTTCCAGCGCCCAGTAGTGGATGACCTCGTTGTAGCGAAACGTCGTGGTGAAGGAGCCGAGCCAGTGTTTGCCCGTGCGCTCCGACCAGGGCACATAGAGTCGCTCCAGTTCTCGGATGTAGTCATCTTGGCGGCCCGGCTTGGTTTGCATGATCTCTTGAATCACCAGCGGGGCAGTGAAATTGGATGCGCGTAGCTGTGCCAGGGTCTTGTTGGCCGGACCCGGGTACATGATCCGCCCCTCGCCACGCGCTCCGATGTCCGCCAGGAATGCGGCCCACTTCCCGGCCGCGGCCTCCTGGCTGCCGCCTTTGGCCTGTGCGGCACCAATCCTGGAATAGTCGGCGAAGCCATCTATCTCCCAGATGATCGTCACCTCTGGCCAGCGGCCGTTGTAGGGGGTGGACTCCCAGATCGCGAACAGCCGGGCGCCAAGCTCCTCCATCATCGGCTGACAGACTTGGACAAACAGTTCGGTGAAGCGGTCGCTTCGCCCGGATCCCAGCTTGATCGTCTCGTGCAGATACAGCAGCGTATGCCCGTAATATTTTTTCATCGACCCTCAGGTTCCTCGGGTTCACCGGGTTCCCCGGCTAGCCCGACCACGCCGTGTCGGCGAGTAGCTGCTCGACGGAAACAACACAGCCGTAAGGAATTCCGGCCGCCGTTAGCGCCTGCCTTTTGAACGCCAGTGCCGCGGCACTGAGCACGTGTTGCACCGGGGCGATCGCGCGATCGACCCCCAGCGGCCACCCCTGACCCCACAGCGCAACTTCGGTCCACCGGCACTGCAGGGCTTCGGTTAGCTTCGCGCGCACTCGCTCATCGGCGGCAAAGGCGGCGGCGCCGACGGCCAGGCTGTGGCCCATCGGAGCGCGGCCGGTCAGACCCGCTTCCAGGTCCATCGCGGTTGCCCCGAGGATCTGCAGCGGCCGGATATCGTCGCCGCCGGGCACCAGCACTCGCACCTGCCAGCCGGCCATCACCCGGTCGCACAGCCAGCCTCCAGCCGCCTGAACTACGTCGATGACGCTGGCGGCCACGACCTCGACCCGATAGTGCAGGCCGTCGTCGTCGGCACCGGTTCGTCGTAGCGTGCCCCTGTCCGCCGTGGCGCCGAGGTCCAAAGTTGGAGTGAGCATCGATCCATCCCTCTTGCACGGGACCACAGCCGGACCCGCGCGGACTGCCGCGTTTGCCATGGGCCGCCCGCCACACCGAGCCGCCCGCCCCTCATCGGACAGCGTGACACTTTCGGGAAATTTTGTAAAGGCTCGCGCGCGGTCAGGACTTGCGGCGCGCCGCCAGTTCACCCAGCACTTGGTCGGTGTGCTGACCGAGCTGCGGCGCCACCGAACGTGGCGTGCATGGTGTGCCGTGAAAGTCGGCGGGGGTTGCCACCATCGGCACACTCGAGGCCCCGTCCGGCACGTCAACGATGCCGCCAGCGGCATGGAACTGCTCGTCGGCGACGATGTCTTCGAGGCTGTTGATCGGCGACCAGAAGAAATCCGGTTCAGCGTCGAAGATCTCGGTCCACTCGGCGAGAGACCTGGTCGCGAAGATCTGGTCCAGTTGCGCGATGAGCTCTACCGCGTTGGTCGCACGCCCGCGCGCATCGCCGTAGCGCGGATCGGCCAGCCAGTCGGGGCGTTCAACGACGCGACACAGGGCGGGCCAGTGCCGGTCGATCTCCAGTCCGACGATCCAGAATCGTCGCCCGTCGCCGGCGGTGTAGTTGTTCATGCACGGGTTGCCCATTGATTCACGTTGTCCGATTGCGATCTGCTGACCGGTGAGCAGGTAGGTGTTGAGGTCAAAGCTCACGGTGTAGGCAGGGCTCCGGCGTTGTTGATTAGCAGGCTTGTGAGCTGGGTTGATGATCTTTGGTGCCGCGCTATTGGGGCCGGAGTGTAGGCACGGGCTATCTGGAGAACGATCGAGTTGGTTACTGTTCGTCGTTGGTCTGGAGTTGCCCGTGCCTACCGTTTCAGTATTGCCTGTGTCGTCGGTTCCAGAGGTGTTCGACCGCTGGAGTCCTGGTGAGCGCAGCGAGCTCATCGGATCGGAGTTTCTCGATGTGTTGGCCTCGGTGCCAGACCCGAGGGACCCACGCGGTCGGAGGTATTCGCTGATGGCTTTGTTGGCGATCGCGGTTCTGGCCACTGCCGCGGGGATGCGCGGCTATGCTGGTTTTGCCACATGGGCGGCCACCGCTCCCGATGATGTGTTGGCCCAATTAGGGGTCCGGTTCCGGCGGCCCAGTGAGAAGACCTTCCGCGCTGTTTTGTCTCGGCTAGACCCCGCCGACCTCAACGCCAGGATGGGCAGTTACTTCACTGCACACGTGGCCAGCAGCGACCCCAGTGGATTGGTGCCGATCGCGTTGGACGGCAAGATGCTGCGTGGTGCTTTACGCGCCAAAGCGACAGCCACGCATCTCGTGTCGGTGTTCGCCCACCGTGCCCGATTGGTGCTCGGTCAACTCGCTGTCGCCGAGAAAAGCAATGAAATTCCCTGCGTACGTGCCCTGCTCACGCTGCTGCCGGGTAGCTTGCGGTGGCTGGTCACCGTGGATGCGATGCATACCCAGGTCGTCACCGCGAAGTTGATCTGCGCCACCTTGAAGTCGCACTACCTGATGATCGTCAAGTCCAACCAAGCCAAAATACTTGCGCGTATCACCGCGCTGCCCTGGGCCGAGGTGCCCACAGCCGCTACCGACGACTCCCGCGGCCACGGCCGTGTCGAGACCCGCACCCTGCAAATCATCACCGCTGCACGAGGAATCGGCTTCCCCTACGCAAAACAAATCATCCGGATCACTCGTGAACGCTTGATCACCGCCACCGACCAGCGCAGCGTGGAGGTGGTCTATGCCATCTGCAGCCTGCCGTTCGAGCACGCCCGCCCTACCGCGATCATGACCTGGATGCGTCAACACTGGGGAATCGAGAACAGCCTGCACTGGATACGCGACGTCACCTTCGACGAAGACCGTCAAAGGGCACATACCGGAAACGGCGCACAGGTCCTAGCAACGCTACGCAACACCGCGATCAATCTGCACCGCCTCAACGGCGCCGACAACATCGCCGAAGCCTGCCGGATCACCGCTTTGACCGCCAACCGCCGCCTAGACCTCCTCAATCCACAATTCCCCAGCTCACAAGCCTGCTAATCAACAACGCCGGAGCCCTGACGGTGTAGGCCCCCTGGCGATACAGCGATGTGCTCACCAACTGGCCCGTCCCGGTCCGCTCCCGCGCCAGCAGCGCGGCACAGACGGCGGCGGCCAAGGTCAAGCCGGTCGTGTGGTCCCCCATGCCGCCGCGCTGAAACGGCGGCGTGTCCCCGGGCCGGGTGAGCAGATGCGCGAGGCCACCGCGCGACCAGAAGGCCGCCACATCATAGGCGGCGCGATCGGCGTCGGGCCCGGTCTCTCCGTACCCGGTGATGAGCCCGTAGACGAGGCGTGGGTTGCGATCGGACACCGCAGCGAAGTCGAGCCCCAGCCGTCGCAACGCCGCCGGGCGCACGTTGGTGATGAAAACATCAGCGTCGGAGAGCAATTCGTACGCAAGCTCGCGGCCGGTGTCGGTGGACAGGTCCAGCACGACGCTGCGCTTGCAGCGGTTGTCCATCTCGAACGGCGGGTTCATCCCGAGATCGCAGCCCAGCATCCGGCCGAACAGCCGGCCCGGATCGCCGGCCGGCGGTTCTATCTTGATCACGTCGGCACCCCAGTCGGCCAGAATGGCGGCCGCGGCCGGCGCCGCGACCCAGACCCCGAGCTCGACAACCTTGATGCCTTCCACCGGTCCCGCCATGGCTCCTTCCTACTCCGGTAGGTACGCGGCATCGCGCCCGCATCGGCACCCAGGCCCTGCATTTACACTGTTTACAACATTTGTAATGTAGGGGTGGTGCCTTGCCGGAGAACAGGGTGATCGCGCTGGCTCGCCTAGCCACTCATCTCGGCCGTGGCCTCGGCCGGGTGGCAACCGGCGCCGTGCTGCGCAACGCCAGAGCATTCCCCCGCCGCATCCACGACCTGGATCCGCCGGCGTTGTCGGAAATCATGGGGCGCAGGGTGTCCTCGGTGTCGGTGCTCGATGACAGCAGTGGGACGACGTCGCGGGCCCGACTAGCGCTGAGCGGCAACGACGTTCCCGAGTCGGTGTTCGTCAAGATGGCGGCGGCTACGGCCGCGACCAGATTTATCGGCGAGCTGGGCCGGCTGGCCGAGACCGAGGTGGGTTTCTACCGCGACCTGTCCCCCGAGTTAGCGCCCGACGCCCCAACGGCATACGGCTGCGCGTTCGATCCGCTGACCGGCCGATTCGTGCTTGTCCTGGAAGACTTGGCAGCTCCCGCCGAAGGGACATGCGATTTCTCGGACACGCTGCATCCGTTCGACAACGATCAGGCCGCCCTGGTGGTCGAACTGCTTGCCCGCCTGCACGCGACGTACTGGGTACGGCTCAATCACGGCGGTGTCCGACCATTTGGATGGCTGTATGCGGCCTCGCGTGATCCGAGCGTGCCGCTGGTTCCCACCATGCTGCGGGCCTCGTGGCGCAGGTTGGGCGGGCACGCCGCGGCGCTCCTGCCAGGTCGCGACTTTGTCTTCGAGCACTACCGGGCGATCACCGGACTCATCGACGCACCGCCACACACCGTGCTGCACGGCGACGCGCACCCGGGTAATTGGTATTTCCGCTCATCGGGCGGCCCGCTCGCGGCGGGTCTGCTCGACTGGCAGGCGGTCCGGCTCGGCCACCCCGCCCGCGATCTCGCTTACACGCTGATCACCGGCATGACCACCACCGACCGTCGGGTCACCGAGCGCGAACTGCTCGGCGTCTACCGCCGTGCATTGGCCGCCGCCGGCGGACCGGAGCTGGACCGCGAAGAGCTATGGCTGCGCTATCGACAAGCCGCCGCCTACGCCTATGTCGCAACCACGATCGTGGCCGGCCTGGGCGGCATGCAGGCCGCAGACATCGCGCTCACCGGCCTGGACCTGACAGTCGCGACCTTGCACGACCTGCAGACCGTGGCCGCGTTACGGGCCGCCGATCTAGGAGGAACGTCATGAGCCTGGCGGCCGGGCATGGCCCGCTCAGCACGCATCCGGCCGGGCGCTTCTGCCCGCCGGTGCCCGATGGTTTGGTATACGTCGAGCCACATCCTCGGCTTATCCAGGCATTTCGCAATGGGCGCCTGGTAATCGACACCGAGCGCGCGCTGATGGTGCACCGACGGGGCCACCCGCTGCGCTACGTGTTTCCCACCGACGAGATCACTGACCTACCGACTCAGCCCGAGACCGCCGCACCCGGCTTCGTCCATGTTCGGTGGGATGCCGTCGACATGTGGCTCGAAGAGGGCCGCCGACTCGTGCACTACCCGCCGAATCCCTACCACCGCGTCGACTGCCGCCCGACCACGCGGCAGCTGCACGTCGAGCTGGCCGGCACCACGCTGGTGAACACCCAGGACACGGTGATCGTGTTCGAAACTTCGCTGCAACCACGTCTGTATGTGACGCCCGCGCAGGTACGCACCGACCTGCTGGTGAGGTCACAGACCTCCAGCTACTGCAACTACAAGGGCGTGGCGACCTACTGGTCGGCCGTCGTCGGCGACATGGTCGCCCCTGACATCGCCTGGAGTTACGAAGATCCGCCGCCGGAAAGCGTTCCGATCAAAGGGTTCTTGAGCTTCGACGAAGGGGCCGTGCAGGTCACCGCGGAGTTGCCAGCAAGGTAGCCGGCACATCGGGGCGCCAGGCTCAGGCCGCTTCGATCACCTGGACGCGAAATCGGTCGATACATTCCAGCGCGTGCGCAAGGCCGTCACCGGGCAGACCGACGTGCACCCACGTCACCCCGAGCGTCGCCAGCTTTTCCAAACCGCCCAGGTAGGCGTCGGCATTGAAGTCCGCGCTTGCCGGACCGCCGCCGTCGAAGTTGGTGAAGGTGACATCGATCGCGGAGAAGTCCCGGCCCGCCGCGTCACATTTGCGCCGCAAATCGTCGATACCGGCGGCGAGTCGATGGCCGCAGTGCCCGCCGTCTGCACCAGCGGTGCCGGCGCAGGGAAAGGACACCAGCCGTCCCCGTGGACGGCGACGCGTCGGCGCGCTGCCGCCGTGTTACCGCCCACCCAGATGGGCGGGTAGGGATTGCTGGCCGGGCGGGGGTGGGCGGTGATTCCCCGCGCGCTGAAATGGCGTCCCTCAAAGGATATGTCGTCGCTGGTCCAGACCGCCCGGATCACCTGCAGTGCCTCGTCGAACAGCTCGGCGCGTTCGGCATGGTCCACACCCAGCGCCGCGAACTCCCGCTTGAGATAACCCACGCCGACCGCGAGGATGAACCGACCACCCGACAGTAGGTCCAGCGTGGCAGCGGACTTCGCCACCACAAACGGGTTGCGATACGGCAAGACGACGATGTTGGGAATCAAGCGCAGTGACGTCGTTTGTGCCGCCGCAAAGCCCAGTGCGACAAAGGGATCCAGCGAGTCGTGGCCTCCCGCCTCGAGCCAGCGCTGCGACGGTGCCGGGTGGTCGGTGAAGCCGAAGCCGTGAAAGCCGGCCCGCTCGGCCGCCGCCGCGACGGCCGCGACGCCGGCGCCGGAGGCGAGTTCGGGGTGGTACGGATGACTGTGCATCGGGTGGGTGATGATGAAGCGCAACGATATTCCCGCCGCTAGAACCGCGACCGGGCATCGATCGAGGTGTCACTGGTACGAAGCGGCCGGATCAGCGCCTCCTGGGCGAACGAGGCGATGAGGGCGCCCTGTTCGGTGTGCACCGTGCCGCGCACATAGGACATTCCCGCGCCGACCTGAGTGCTCTCGTGGCTGTAGAGCAACCAACCGTCCCAGCGCACGGGTTCATGGAAAGCGACCGAGATCGTCATCGGCGCGGTCGACACGCTCAGATGGGCTTGGCTGGTGCCGATGCCCGGATGCGCCCGCATGGTGGTTGAAATCCCAAGGTGGCCGGTGAAATACGCGATCAGCGCCTTGGCCAGGTCGTCGCGGTCCGGAATTGGTTCGTAGTGCAGCCACGCATACAGTTCCGGCGGCCCCACCTCGTCGGGACTGTTGACGTCGACGACATCGACGAGCCGCAACTGCCGGCCGGCCATCGGCATTTCCGAAACGTTGGCGTCGGCGGGCGCAACCACCGGTGGGCGCGGCAGGTGATGCTTGATCACATCCCCGGTGGGGATGTCGGCCAGCACCGTCACGGTCAAGCAGCGCTTGCCGTTCTGATTGGCCGCGACGATCGCGGTGGCCGTCGATCGGCCTTCATAGACTACGTCGAGGACCAGTTCGAGCGGCGGGCCGACGATGACGGCGCGGCAGAAAACGGCGTGCGCCGAGCGCACCGACTTGCCCTCGAACCGGCTCGCCACGGCCATGATGGCCTGCGCGACCACTTGGGTGCCTTCCACCACCTGCCGCCCGTCGTGGCCGGCGATTCCAGTGTCGGCGGTGAACCGATCGACCCCCTCGGCGCGCACCTGGAAAAGTTCGAGCAGGCCATCGACTGACCACTGGGCCTGTTCAGAATCTGTGGTCATGCGCTCACCTCGCTGTCAGCTCCCGGCTCAGCGTGACATTTTGGACATTGTTTGTGAAGCACGGACGCCGGGTCGCCCCGCGTTGACAGCGGCACCCGAAGCGCATGACACTTTTGCCGTGATTTGTAACGGCACGCGTCGAGAGGTAAGCCCGCTGGCTCGCGGCTTCTGTTTCGGCGAGGGGCCGCGCTGGTTCGAGGGGCTGCTCTGGTTCTCCGACATGCTGGGCGAGGCCGTACACACCTCGGACATGCACGGCTCGCTGACCACCCTGCCGCTGCCCGGCCACTCCCCTTGCGGGCTGGGGTTCCGGCCCGACGGGACACTGTTGATTGCGTCGGCGCACGACCGGCTGGTCCTGCGCTACGACGGCGACACCGTGGTCACGGTCGCCGATCTGCGCGACTTGGCACCCGCCGACCTCGGCGACATGGTGATCGACCGTGCGGGGCGCGCCTATATCGGGTGCCAGTCCTTCTCGGGCGGCGTGATCATCCGGCTCGATACCGACAACAGCGCACAGGTCGTCGCCGAGGACCTCGACTTCCCCAACGGGATGGTCATTACCCCCGACCACGACACGCTCATCGTCGCCGAGTCGGTCGGCCGCCGGCTCAGCGCATTCACCGTCAGCGCCGACGGCGCGCTCAACGACCGCCGGGTCTTCGCCGCGGGCCTGGACGGGCCCCCCGACGGCATCGCCCTCGACGCCGAGGGCGCGGTCTGGGCGGCCATGACGCTGGCTCACCAATTCGAGCGGATCGTCGCGGGCGGGGTGGTGACCGACCGCATCGACATGGGTGATCGGGTTGCCATCGCATGCGCATTGGGCGGGCCCGGACGCCGCACGTTGTTCCTGCTGTCCAGCACCGACGCGTATCCCAAGCGGCTGATCGGCACCCGGCTTTCCCAGCTGGATGCCGTCACCGTGGCCACCCCCGGCGCCGGCCTGCCTTGACCGGCCCCGGCCCCGGCCCCAACACGGAAGAGTGGTGATATGACCGACTCCTATTACGAGCTGATCGATGACGCCGATGCGCTGGGCGAGAAGTTTGCCGCGACCGACCTGGTGCGCGGCACCTGGTCGGCCTCGATCCAACACGGCGCTCCGGTGTCGGCGCTGCTGGTCCGAGCGCTGCAGCGATGCGCCTGGCGTGAAGACACCCGGCTGAGCCGGGTGGTCGTCGACTTGATCGGAGCGGTGCCGGCCGACGGCGACCTTTGGGTGAGTTCGCGGATCGAACGCGGCGGCAAGCAGATCGAGTTGGTCAGCGCCGAGCTGGCCGCGCCAGGCCCCGATGGCCGGCCCCGGGCGGTGGCCCGCGCCAGCGGATGGCGACTAGCCCAGTTGGACACCCAAGAACTCCGCCACGCGGCCGAACAGCCGCCCCGCCCGCTCGCCGAGGCCCGCAACCGCAAGCTGGCGCCGATGAGTTGGGACCGCAACTACGTGCACAGCCTGGACTGGCGCTGGCTCACCGAGCCGATGACCCCGGGCCCGGGTGAATGCTGGATCAAGCCGACCGTGGATCTGGTCAACGGCGAGACCATGACGCCGCTAGAACGGCTGTTCGCGGTGGCGGACTGCGCCAACGGCATCGGCAGCAAGCTGGATATCACCAAGTGGACCTTCCTCAACACCGACCTGGCCGTGCACGTGTTCCGGATCCCGGCCGGGGATTGGATCGGCATTCGTGCCGAAACCAGCTACGGACCCGACGGAATCGGCACGGCGGCGGGCACCCTGTTCGACCAGCAAGGTGCGGTCGGCACCATCGCGCAATCGGTCCTGGTGCGCCGGCGGGCCCGATGATGTTGGAAAGCAGCGCCAAAATCGGTGACACCCGCGGATCTTTCGTAAGGTTTCAGACATGAGCCAGGCGTTTGGGGCAATCGACACCACTGACGGCGACACGTCGACGCGTCAGCGCATCCTCGCGGCCACCGCCGAAGTGCTGGCGCGCAGCGGCAAGACCAAGCTCAGCCTCTCCGAAGTCGCCGCCCAGGCGGGCGTATCGCGCCCCACGCTCTACCGCTGGTTCGCCTCCAAAGAAGAGTTGCTCGCCACGTTTTCACGCTATGAGCGCCAGGTCTTCGAAAGCGGCTTGAGCAAGGCCACCGCCGGATTGAAGGGCGTCGACAAGCTCGACGCCGCTTTACGATTCATCGTCGACTACCAATATTCCTACTCGGGCGTGCGGATGGTCGACATCGAACCGGAGCTCGTCATCTCCCAGATGTCGGGTGTGATCCCGGAAATGCGCGAAGGGCTGCAGCGGTTGTTGCCCGGCCCCAACGCCGCCGTCAAGGCGGCAACAGCGATCCGAATTGCCATCTCGCACTACATTGTTCGAAGCGATGACGCCGACCAGTTCCTCGCCCAGCTGCGCCATGCCGTCGGCCTCAAGGGCGGCTGAACGGAATCAATCGAACAGCACCGCGGGGTTGAGGTAGCCGGTCGGGTCCAGCGCCGCCTTGACGGCCCGCATCACCGCGATGTCGGTGTCCTCGCGGGACATCTGCAGATACGGTCGCTTGCGGCTGCCGATTCCGTGCTCCGAGCTGACATTGCCGCCGCACTGCGCGATGAGCGACATCATCTCCTGGTACAGCGCCGGCTCGCGCGGCACCGGGCAGCGCAGCAGATTCAAATGCAGGTTGCCCCCGCCGATGTGGCCGAACAGCAGCGGAATCGCCTCGGGCACGTGCGCCGCGACCAACGTCGCCGCTGCGGCGGCAAATTCGCTGATCGCCGCCAGGGGCAGCGAAACGTCGAACTTCAGCGGCGGACCACATACACCCAACACCTCGGCCAAGGATTCCCGGATGCGCCACAACCGTTGCTGCGCAGCAACATCCACGCCCACCGCCGGATCACCGCACAACCGTACGCCGTCGAGCAGATAGGCCAGCCGCTCGGTTTGGTCGTGGTCGGCGGCCAGTTCCACCAATAGCAGCCAGTCCCCCGGCACCGGAGCCGGCACCCCGAGATGCTCGCGGGTCAGCGCCGCGGCCCGGCCGTCGATCAGTTCCAGTGCCGCAATCCCGCCGACATCACGAAACACCCGGCCGGCATCGACGAGTGCCTCGAGGTCGGCGAAGCCGCAGACCGCGGTCAGCCGGTGCGACGGGGTGGGGTGCAGCCGCAGGTCCAGCGCGGTGATGACACCGAGAGTTCCCTCGGCTCCCACGAATAGCGCCGGCAGGTCATAGCCGGTGTTGTCGCTGCGCACCAGGCTGTGCCGGCGTAACACCGAACCGTCGGGCAACGCCACGTCCAGGCCGACGACCTGCTCGCCCATGTTGCCGTAGCGGACCGTCCGCAGCCCGCCGGCGTTGGTGGATGCCATCCCGCCGACGGTCGCGGACTCCCGCGCCGACAGATCCACACCGAACACCAGTCCGGCCGCGGTCGCGGCGCGCTGCACCGCCGCCAGAGTCGCCCCCGCGCCCACCGCGACTCGGCGCTCGAGGGTGTCGACATCGGCGACGTCGCAAATCCGTTCGGTGGACAACAGCACGTCGTCGTGTTCGGGCACGGTCCCGGCGACCAGCGAGGTGCGGCCGCCCTGCACGGTGACGTGCGCCCCGGCATCCCGGCACACCCGCAGCACCTCGGCCACCTGATCGGCCGAAGCCGGGCGCACCAGCGCGCTGGCCCGGCCCCGATAGCGGCCGGTGTGGTCGACGCTGCGGCCGGCCAATACGTCCGGATCGGTGAGGACATGACTGGAACCAACCACATTCGCGAGACTGCGCAGCATGCTCGTGGTTATAGCAAGTGCTAAAACTGCTTGTGCGGCACGTCGGTGACCAGGCCCCCATCCATCACAAATTCGCTACCGGTCGCGTAGGACGCATCGTCACTGGCCAGGAACACGACGAAGGGCGACACCTCACGGGACTCCGCCGGTCGCCCCAGCGGAATGGTGACCATGTCGTCGGGCAGGTTGGCCGTCATCGGCGTCCGAATGAAGCCGGGGTGAATCGAGTTCACCCGGATGTTCAGCGGCGCCAACTCCAGGGCCGCCGACTTGGTCAAGCCGCGCACCGCCCACTTGGACGCGACATAGGGGTGTACCGCCGGAGCGCCGCGCAGGCCCTCGATCGACGACACATTGATGATCGAGCCTGAACCGGCAGCGGTCATGGGCTCGACCGCCGCCCGCATGCCTAGGAACGTCCCGGTCAAGTTGACGTCAATCACCTTCTGCCACTTGCCGAGATCGAACTTCTTGAGTTGCCCGAGCGCGACGATCCCGGCGTTGTTGACCAGCACGTCGAGCTTGCCGAACTCGTCGACGGCCGTCGCGACCGCGGCCTCCCACTGGTCGGGTTGGGTGACATCAAGGTGCACATAGCGCGCCGCGTCCCCGATCTCCTCGGCCAGCGCCTTACCCTCCTCGTCGAGGATGTCGCCGATCACCACCTTGGCGCCTTCTTGCACCAGCAGTCGCGCATGTGAAGCGCCCATGCCCCGGGCGCCGCCGCTGATGAGTGCAACCTTTCCGTCTACCCGTCCCATGCCGTCGTGATCCTTTCGGTTAGTTGGAGACCATGGGCGTGTACAGCCCTTTACCCGTGATTAGGGGCAAGTCCAGTGTCGTCCTGATGCCCGGTGTCGCCGTGAGGACCGCCGGGATCGCGTTGACGATGCGGCCCGCGGCGCCGACGATGGCGGCGTGGTTGTGATCGCCGTTGCGGCTGCTCGGAACGATGTCCACGGCATAGGACGGCTCGCCGGTGATTTCGATGCGATAGGACCCTCCACCGGAGGCGGGTTGGGGCCAATCGGGTCGTAGGTCGGGCCGCAACCGGGTGATGTGCTCGATGACGATGGCGGCCTGCCCGTCGACCATGCCCCGGATCTCGAATTGCAGCACGGCTTGGGCGCCCTTGGCCACCGGCCCCACCGCGATCTCAAAATCTTCCGGCGCCGGTTCACGCTGATATGACTCGGTGATTTCGTCAACCTCGATACCCAGGCCGGCCGCCAACTGGCGGATCGCCGTCCCCCAGGCAATGCCGAGCACGCCCGGCTGCAGCAGCATGGGCACCTCGTCCAGGGATCTGCCGAACCCCATGTAGTGCATGACCTCTGCGCCGTCATAGGAGGCATAGTCGTGGATCTCCATGCAGCGCACCTGCTCGATGCGCTGACAGGTTCCGGCCAAGGCAAACGGCAGGAGGTCGTTGATGAACCCCGGGTCGACACCGGTGATGAAGATGCTCGAGTTCCCCTGCTCGGCAGCGCGTTGCACCCGGGCAATGTATTTGTCGGGGATAACGCCCCAGGGGTATTGCAGCAAGCCGGGCGAAGAGCCCACGACATTGCTGCCGGCCGCCAGGATGCGCATCACGTCCGCCATTGCGTCGGGCAGCCGGGTGTCTCCCATCGCGCAGTAGACGACGCACTCGGGCGCGGTGGCCAGCACCGCATCCAGATCGTTGATCGCCGCGATCCCGGTCTCGATACCCACCCCGGCGAGGTCGCCGGCGTCACGGCCCACCTTCTCGGGCGTGGATACACACACCGCGGTCAGCTCGAACGCCGGGTTGGTCACCAGCTCGCTCAGGGCCAGCCGCCCGACGTTTCCGGTTCCGACGTGAGCAACCCGGATCGCCATGGGGTGTCCTCCATCCCGCCGCAACGCTGCAACTTTTCTAGACAGTAGTCCATAATTCTTGGAGGTGACGAACGCCGTCGGCCCCTGCCGCAAAGGAGAGCCCCGATGACACAACGCCAGGACGTGCGGTTCCCCTGCGGCGAGGCATTGATCAGCGCGTGGCTCTACCGGCCCGCCGGCGCCGACCCCGCGCGCCCGGTGCCTATGCTGGTCATGGCGCATGGTCTGGGCGCGGTTCGCACCATGCGCCTGGACGCCTACGCACAACGGTTCAGCGCGGCCGGCTACGCCTGCCTGGTGTTCGACTACCGCAACTTCGGCGACAGCGAGGGCCAGCCCCGCCAGCTACTCGACATCAGAATGCAGCTGCAGGACTGGGCGGCGGCGGTGGCCTACGCGCGCACCTGCGACGGGGTCGACCAGGCCCGGATCGGCCTGCGGGGCACCTCTTTCGGCGGCGGGCATGTGATCGCGACGGCGGCCCGGCTACCGGGCATCGCCGCGGTGGTGGCGCAGTGCCCGTTCACCGATGGCATCGCCTCGGTGCTCGCGATCGCGCCGACCACGGCCATCCGTGTCACGGCGCGGTCGATGCGCGACCTCATCGGATCCCGGTTGGGCAGGCCGCCGGTGATGATTCCCACCGCGGGCAAACCGGGCGAGGTTGCCCTGATGACCGCTCCGGACGCCTACCCGGGCTACCTGGGCCTGATGCGGCAGGGCACCCAGGTGCCCAATGAGGTCGCGGCCCGGATCGGGATCAAGGTGCTTGGCTACCGTCCGGGACGCAGCGCGCGCAAGATCGCCTGCCCAATCCTGTTCTGCGTGTGCGAAACCGATTCCGTCGCGCCCGCCGGTCCCACCCTGCGCTACGCCGCCCGGGCTCCTCGCGGTGAGGTCATCCGTTATCCAGAGGGGCACTTCGCCATCTATCTCGGCGACGCCTTCGAACACGTAGTGGCCGATCAACTCGGCTTCCTCGACAAGCACCTGAAGCCGGCCGGCCAGCCCTAAGAGGTTGCCCAAACGCCGGAATTAACGGCGACACCGTTTTACCCTCTGATTGATACCTAATACCCGCGGTTCCGGGTTGGTCCTGATCGACCGGGCCTGGGCCCGGATTGCGGGGAAGGACGGGGAGATGTCGTACGTTCTCACAGCGCCCGGCCTATTAGCGTCGGCGGCCACCGATGTAGACGGAATCGCCGCGACGCTCCAGGTGGCCAATTCGGCGGCCGCGGCCCCAACCTCGAGCCTGCTGGCGGCGGCACAGGACGAGGTATCGGCAGCGATCGCGAAGGTCTTCAGCGCCTACGGCCAGGAGTACCAGGCGGCCATCGCCCAGGCGTCGGCTTTCCATACCGAATTCACTCGCGCGCTGGCGGCCGCGGGAGCCGCCTATGCGCAAGCCGAAGCCGCGAACGCGAGCCTGATAACCGCCGGGGTGTCTGACGCGCTCACCGCCATCACCACACCGATCCAGTCGCTGTTGGGGCCGGCGGCGATCGGCACCGGAGGCGCGGGCAGCGCCGGTGCCCTCACCGCGGTCAGCTCGACCCTGATGGCCGATCCGGTAGTCGCGCTGATCATGGGCGGCACCAGCGTCCCACTGCCCGGGCCCGGCTACGTTTCGGACATCAACAACAACTACATCCAGCCGCTGTTCTCCGGAGCCATCCCACAAGCGTTGTTTACTCCCGAACAGTTCTGGCCGGTGACTCCCGGGCTGGGCAACTTGACGTTCAACCAGTCCGTCGCGCAAGGCGTGACGCTGCTGAACGACGCCATCAACACGCAGCTGGCTCTGGGCAACAAGGTCGTCGCGTTCGGCTACTCGCAGAGCGCCACCATCGTCAACAACGAAATCCTGGCGCTGATGGCGATGGGGACCGGTGCCCCCGACCCTGGCGACCTGTCGTTCATCATGGTCGGCGCCCCCAACCATCCCGACGGCGGCCTGCTGGCCCGCTTCCCGGGCTTCTACATCCCGTTCCTGGACGTGCCGTTCAACGGTGCGACCCCCGCGGCCAACCCCTACCCGACCTCGATCTTCACGGCGCAATACGACGGGATCGCGCACGCTCCGCAGTACCCGCTGAACATCCTGTCGGACATCAACGCCATCATGGGGTACTTCTAAGTGCACGGGAATTACCCGGATCTGATGTCGGGACAAGCGATCCAGTTGCCGACGTCTCCGGGTTACACCGGCAACACCGACTACTACATGTACTTGACCCAGGACCTGCCGCTGGTCCAACCGATTCGCGACATCCCCTATGCCGGACCACCGCTCGCCGACCTGATCCAGCCCCAACTTCGGGTGCTCGTCGACTTGGGCTACTCCGATTACGGACCGGGCCTGAGCTACGCGGACGTGCCCACCCCGGCCGGACTGTTGTCGGTGCCCAACCCGTTCGCCGTCAGCTACTACCTGCTCAAGGGGAGCCTGCAAGCGCCCTACGGTGCCGCGGTGGAAATCGGGGTCGAAGCCGGATTGTTGGGACCGGAGTCCTTCCCCGACACCTATCCATGGGTGCCCTCGCTCAACCCGGGCCTGAATTTCTACCTCGGCCAGCCGAGCGTGACGCTGCTATCGCTGCTCAGCGGTGGCCTCGGAGACATATTTCATCTGATTCCGCCACCTGTCTTTCCATGAGTGGCTTCCATGAGTGGCACTAGCAATAGCTTGCGGAAAATGCCGCGCTGGCCCGCGGATTCGCTCTACTGTCGGTTGCGTACCTCAGCTCCGCCGGTTCCGGGTTTGTCCCGGCCCAGCCGAGCGGCCCCGGTCTAGAAAGGGCGCGGATATGTCGTACGTGATCACGTCGCCCGAGATGTTGACGACCGCGGCAACCGACCTGGACGGGATCGGGTCGGCGATCAAGGCGGCCAGCGCCGCCGTTGCGGGTCCGACCACCGGTGTGGCGGCCGCGGCCGCGGACGAGGTTTCGGGAGCCATCGCAAAACTGTTCGGCATGTTCGGCCAGGAATACCAGTCCGTCGTCGCGCAAGCCGGCGCATTCCAAACGGAGTTCACCCGGTTGCTGGCGACCGCGGGGGATAGCTACGCGATCACCGAAGCTTCCAACGCGCTTGGTGCGCTCAACACGCAAGCCCAGACGTTGCTGGGTGGGGCCTTCGGCACCGCCGCGGTGACTTCGGCGACGGGCCCACTGGCCGCGGGCACCCACGTCGCGTTCGTCATGGGCGGCACCGCAATACCTTGGCCCGACGCGACGTATGTGACGGCGGTCCAAGATCTCTTCATCGATCCCCATTTCCCGGGGTTCACCACACAGGTCCTCTTCACGCCGGAGCAACTCTGGCCATTTACCAGCAATCTGGGCAGCCTGACGTTCGGCCAATCCGTCGCCCAGGGTGTGGCCATATTGCGAGATGCGCTCAGTGCCCAACTCAGCGACCCGGCAAACACCGCCGTCGTCTTCGGCTACTCGCAAAGCGCCACGATTGCCACCAACCAAATACGCGCTTTCATGAGCCAGCTGAATCCGCCCAGTCCCAGCCAGTTGTCGTTTGTGCTGACCGGCAATCCGAACAACCCCGACGGCGGCGTCCTCGAACGCTTCAACGGTCTTTACCTCCCGATTGTGGATGTGTTGTTCAATGGCGCGACCCCGCCGGATTCGCCCTATCCCACCGCCATTTACACCGCCCAATACGACAGGGCTCCGGCGTTGTTGATTAGCAGGCTTGTGAGCTGGGGAATTGTGGATTGAGGAGGTCTAGGCGGCGGTTGGCGGTCAAAGCGGTGATCCGGCAGGCTTCGGCGATGTTGTCGGCGCCGTTGAGGCGGTGCAGATTGATCGCGGTGTTGCGTAGCGTTGCTAGGACCTGTGCGCCGTTTCCGGTATGTGCCCTTTGACGGTCTTCGTCGAAGGTGACGTCGCGTATCCAGTGCAGGCTGTTCTCGATTCCCCAGTGTTGACGCATCCAGGTCATGATCGCGGTAGGGCGGGCGTGCTCGAACGGCAGGCTGCAGATGGCATAGACCACCTCCACGCTGCGCTGGTCGGTGGCGGTGATCAAGCGTTCACGAGTGATCCGGATGATTTGTTTTGCGTAGGGGAAGCCGATTCCTCGTGCAGCGGTGATGATTTGCAGGGTGCGGGTCTCGACACGGCCGTGGCCGCGGGAGTCGTCGGTAGCGGCTGTGGGCACCTCGGCCCAGGGCAGCGCGGTGATACGCGCAAGTATTTTGGCTTGGTTGGACTTGACGATCATCAGGTAGTGCGACTTCAAGGTGGCGCAGATCAACTTCGCGGTGACGACCTGGGTATGCATCGCATCCACGGTGACCAGCCACCGCAAGCTACCCGGCAGCAGCGTGAGCAGGGCACGTACGCAGGGAATTTCATTGCTTTTCTCGGCGACAGCGAGTTGACCGAGCACCAATCGGGCACGGTGGGCGAACACCGACACGAGATGCGTGGCTGTCGCTTTGGCGCGTAAAGCACCACGCAGCATCTTGCCGTCCAACGCGATCGGCACCAATCCACTGGGGTCGCTGCTGGCCACGTGTGCAGTGAAGTA
Source organism: Mycobacterium pseudoshottsii JCM 15466 (assembly GCF_003584745.1). Classification (NCBI taxonomy): domain Bacteria; kingdom Bacillati; phylum Actinomycetota; class Actinomycetes; order Mycobacteriales; family Mycobacteriaceae; genus Mycobacterium; species Mycobacterium pseudoshottsii. The sequence goes on along the minus strand of NZ_AP018410.1, from coordinate 517,176 downwards.
ACTGCCCATCCTGGCGTTGAGGTCGGCGGGGTCTAGCCGAGACAAAACAGCGCGGAAGGTCTTCTCACTGGGCCGCCGGAACCGGACCCCTAATTGGGCCAACACATCATCGGGAGCGGTGGCCGCCCATGTGGCAAAACCAGCATAGCCGCGCATCCCCGCGGCAGTGGCCAGAACCGCGATCGCCAACAAAGCCATCAGCGAATACCTCCGACCGCGTGGGTCCCTCGGGTCTGGCACCGAGGCCAACACATCGAGAAACTCCGATCCGATGAGCTCGCTGCGCTCACCAGGACTCCAGCGGTCGAACACCTCTGGAACCGACGACACAGGCAATACTGAAACGGTAGGCACGGGCAACTCCAGACCAACGACGAACAGTAACCAACTCGATCGTTCTCCAGATAGCCCGTGCCTACACTCCGGCCCCAATAGCGCGGCACCAAAGATCATCAACCCAGCTCACAAGCCTGCTAATCAACAACGCCGGAGCCCTGGTCCTGGGATTGATTCCCTCCGCGGTGCGCGGCGGCCGCGCATTCCAGCCGCACCGAAAACGAACGCACAATGTGCCATTGGCGTAAAAGCTTTTTTAAATCGCCCCAACTGTCGACTAGAACCGTTCTACGCTCGCACTAGAACTCAGGTTGCGTGATGACCGGGTTGAGTGTCGTCTCTGAACGACGGTGAAGCGCCCGGATTGCGGGGAAGGCGGCGATATGTCGTATATGCTAACCATCGCTGAATTCTTGAGCACGGCGGCCGCGGATATCGGCGGCATCGGATCGGCGCTCTCCGACGCCAGCTTGGCCGCCGCCGACCCGACGACCAACCTGCTGGCGGCGGCAGCCGACGAAGTGTCGACCGTCGTCTCGAAGGTATTCGGCGGCTACGGGCTGTCGGCCCAGGCGGTCCTGACCCAGGTAAGTGCGTTTCACAACGAATTCACCGAACTGCTGGCCAATGCCGGGGGCATATTCGCCCAGGCGGAGGTCGACAACGCCGAGGCACTGACGAACGCGGTGGGCGAATTCAGCGAGCCGTTCATACAGCTGTGGGACCCGGCTTATACCTATGTCGGCTCCAACATCGCCACCGGACCTAATCCCCAACCAAACGAGCCGTCGCTGACCCCCGAATTCGCGTTGATCATGGGCGGAACCTTCGACCCGCAACCGTTCCCCTTGTACGTGACGACCATCAACAACGCATTCATCCAGCCCTTCTTCCCCGGCGCGACCTCGGTGGGCCTGTCTTATCCCGCACAGTTCTGGCCGCTCACCTCGGGCCTGACGCTCAATCAGTCGGTCGCCGAAGGCGTCATCGACCTGAATAACGCACTCAGCGTGCAGATCAACGGGGGCCAGCACGTCATCAATTTCGGATTCTCACAAAGCGCGGTGGTGGCCACCCAGGAAATGCAGCGCCTGATGGCCCTGCCCGTCGACATGCGACCGGACCCCAGTGACCTGTCCTTCGTGCTGGCCGGCAATCCCGCCACCCCCAACGGAGGGATCTTCATCCGCTTCCCCGGAATGCACATCCCCTTCGTGGACTTGACGTTTACCTCGCCGACCCCGCCGGACACCCCTTACCCGACCACCATCTACGCCACCCAATACGACCCCACCAGTGATTTCCCTCGATACCCGCTCAACATCCTGTCCGACCTCAACACCTTGATGAGCCTCGGCCAACACGAGCTGTATCCGTATCTCGACGTCAGTAACGCCGTCCAGCTGCCAACCTCACCCGACTACACCAGCAACACCACCTACTACATGTTCATGACGAAGAACCTGCCGCTACTCGAACCGGTTCGCGCCATCCCCTTCATCGGCAACCCGATAGCCGACTTCATCCAGCCCGACCTGCGGGTGCTGGTGGACCTGGGCTATTCGGATTGGGGATCCGGCCAGGATTACGCGAACGTCCCCACCCCGGCCACGCTGTTCCCGATACCCAACCCCTTTGTGATCGGCACCGATCTGGTCATCGGGGCCGTGCACGGATCCACCGCCTTGGCGGTGGATCTTGGCCTGCTGCCGGCATCGGCGCTACCGAATGCCTATCCGTATCTTCCGTCCCTGGACACGGATCTGAATTTCTTCCTGGGCCAGCCGGGCGTCACCGACATTTCGTTGGTCACCAATGCCATCGGGCCGGTGCTGCAAAGGCTTCCGGCGATCAACCCCGGCTAGGAACCTGCCGACTTCACGACCCCAGCGGCGACTGGTTGCGAATGGATTCATCGCGAATGAGCCCGCGCAGCAAAGCGGTGCTGAACTCGGCCGCGATCTCTCTGGCCGTACGCCGACCGTGTGGCCGCAGCCAGCGGTAACTACCCAGCGTCATCCCGATATAGCCCAGCGCCACCACGTGCGAATCGCACTCGTAGAACTCCCCGCTGGCGATCCCGCGGTCGATCAGGCCATGCACGTGCTCGTGAACCTGGGCTTCCTTTTCGCGGACCTCGGCAACCTGCTCGGGGGTAAACCACTCGGCGATATAGGGCTGCTCCTGGAAGTACACCGCGGCGCGCTCGGGGTTGTCGGCGATTCCGGTGAGCAACCGGACGGTGTATTGATAGAGCGCCTCGCGAGCCGTCCACGACGGCTCGGCGTGCAACGCGCCCAGGGTGCCCTCGGCGGCCTGGCGGTAGATGTCGAACAGGATCAGCGACTTGCTGGCGTAATAATGGTAAACCGTCGCCTTGTTCAGCCCGATCACGTCGGCGACGTCGTCCATCCGAGTGCCGTGATAGCCCCTGACAGCAAACAACTTAGTCGCTACTGCCAGCAACTCCTCACGACGTGAAAGTCCAGTTTCGGACGGCATTTGCCCTCGCTATCGTCACTGCCTGGCCGAGCCGGGCGGGCCACAGAATCAGGCATTTACCAATCAACTGGTTGGACAGTCTATGCAACGGCTGCACCGCCTGTTGCACCGGCGCGGTTGGGGCTAGACTCGCTAGCGGACGAAGTCGCGAGTCGACTAGCGGACGAAGTCGCGAGTCGAGAGGTGGAGTAATGGATCCGAGTCCTGACTACGACGCTAGCGACGAGATCGAGTTCTTCTTCAACTACCTGACGTGGGGCTTGCGCGGGGTAACCGACGGCAACGGCTACCCGCCACCGGCCTACCCGCCCGTCTAGGCGCCTCGAGAGCCGGGCCCGCCGAGCCCGGCTCTCGAGGCGCGCTACAGCGCCTTGAGTTCTTCGGCGACCTCCGTGACCGACTTCTTCGCGTCACCGAACAGCATCGTGGTTCCCTCGCCGTAAAACAGCGGGTTGTCGATCCCGGCGAACCCGGAGTTCATCGAACGCTTCAGCACGATCACCGACTTGGCCTTGTCGACGTTGAGAATCGGCATCCCGTAAATCGGGCTGGACGCGTCGTTGCGCGCCGCCGGGTTGGTCACGTCGTTGGCGCCGATGACGATCGCCACATCGGTGCGGGCGAACTCGTCGTTGATGTCGTCCATGTCCTTCATGGCGTCGTAGTCGACCTCGGCCTCGGCCAGCAGCACGTTCATGTGCCCGGGCATCCGGCCGGCGACCGGGTGGATCGCGTACTTCACCGCCACACCCTTGTCCTCGAGCAGCGAGGCCATGTCCTTGACCGCGTGCTGCGCCTGCGCGACGGCCAGACCATAGCCGGGCACCACGATCACCTGGTTGGCGTAGGCCATCTGAATCGCCGCATCGGCGGCCGAGGTGGCCTTGACGTGCTTGTCACCGCCGCCGTCAGCACTGGGAGACACGCCCCCGCCACCGAAGCCACCCGCGACGATCGCGGGGATGGAGCGGTTCATCGCCTTGGCCATCAGGTTGGTCAGGATCGAACCCGAGGCGCCCACGATCATGCCGGCGACGATCATCGCGGTGTTGTTCAGCGCCAGACCCGCCGCCGCGGCGGACAGCCCGGTCATGGCGTTGAGCAGCGAGATGACCACCGGCATGTCGGCACCGCCGATCGGCAGCACCACCATCAGACCCAGCACGCCGGCGGCGGCCAGCAGGCCGATCATCCACCACAGCGACACCCCGCCACTGCCCGGATGCGCATCTAGACCGATCACCACCGCTGCCACCACGGCCCCGACCAGCAGCAGCAGGTTGACCGGCTGCTGGGCCTTACCGAAGCCGATCGGCGCGCCGGAGATGAGCTCCTGCAGCTTGCCGAACGCGATGATCGAGCCCCAGAACGAGATCGACCCGATGATCGCCGCAAACAACGAGGCCACCACGATGTGCACGGTCGGCGACTCGCCGTGCTGGAACGCCGAGAATCCCTTGGTCTCGATGAACTCCGACAGCGCGATCAGCGCGACGGTGCCGCCGCCGACGCCGTTGAAGAACGCGACCAGCTGCGGCATCGCGGTCATCTTGGTCAACCGGGCCGGCGGCACACCCAGTGCGACACCCACGACCAGGCCCGCGATGATCAGCACCCACTGATCGGTGTGCCTGATCTTGACCAGCGTGGCGGCCACCGCAATAGCCATGCCCACCGCGGCGATCAGGTTGCCGCGCACCGCGGTCTTCGGCCCGGTCAGGCCCATCAAGCCGTAGATGAACAGCGAAAACGCCAGGATATAGAGGCCGATCACCAAGTAGTTCATTTGGCGGCGGACCCTTCTGCTTTTTCGGCCTTGACGGCCGCGACTTTCTTCTTGCCCTTGAACATGCCCAGCATGCGGTCGGTGACGATGAAGCCGCCGATGACGTTGAGCGTGCCGAACACCACGGCGACGAACAGGATGATCTGTACCGCCAGCGACGGATGCTCGAACTCGCCGAACACCACTAGCGCGCCGAGCACGACGATGCCGTGGATGGCGTTGGTCCCCGACATCAGCGGGGTGTGCAAGGTGTTGGGCACCTTGGAGATGACCGCGAACCCGACGAACCCGGATAGCACCAGGATCGCCAGGTTGGCCAATAGCTCGTCGTACATCGTTGAGCAGTCCTCTCAGTCGTCGCCGCGGGTCACGCAGGAGTCCGCGATGACTTCGTCGTCGAAGTCCGGGGCCAGTTTGCCGTCGGTGAGCAACAGATCCAGCAGCGCGGTGATGTTCTTGCTGTAGAGCTCACTGGCGTGCTCGGGCATCGTCGCCGGCAGATTGAGCGGCGAGGCGATCGTGACATCGTGCTTGACCACGACCCGCCCAGGCTCGGTGAGTTCGCAGTTGCCTCCGGTCTCGCCGGCCAGGTCCACCACCACGCTGCCGGGCTTCATCGCCTCGACGGCGGCGGCGGTCACCAACCGCGGCGCGGGGCGGCCGGGAACCAGCGCCGTGGTGATCACCACGTCGAAACCGCTGATCGCCGCCTCCAGCGCCTTCTGCTGCTGGGCACGTTCCTCGTCGGTGAGTTCGCGGGCGTACCCGCCCTCACCGGCGGCATCGATACCGATGTTGAGCCACTGCGCACCCACCGAGCGCACCTGGTCTGCCACCTCGGGACGCACGTCGTACCCGGTGGTCCGGGCGCCCAGCCGCTTGGCCGTGGCCAGCGCCTGCAGACCGGCCACCCCGACGCCGAGCACCAAGACGGTGGCCGGCTTCACCGTGCCCGCCGCGGTGGTCAGCATCGGGAAGAACCGAGTCGATTCCGAAGCCGCCAGCAGCACGGCCTTGTAGCCGGCCACGTTGGCCTGCGATGACAACGCGTCCATCACCTGGGCACGCGAGATACGCGGGATGGCTTCCAGCGCAAAGGCCTGGACACCGGCTTGCTTCAACGCACCGATTGAGTTGTCGGCATTGCGGGGGGCCAGAAAGCCGATCAGGGTCTGCCCGCTGCGCAGCTTGCCGACCTCGTCGGCGCTCGGCGGTGCGACCTTGACGACTACGTCGGCGGCCCACGCATCACCGATGGTGGCGCCGGCTTCGGTGTAGAGATCGTCGGGCAGCAGCGCTCGCTCACCGGCGCCGGATTCCACCACCACGGCCACCCCGCTGTTCACCAGCGAGCCGACCGCCTTGGGTACCAGCGCGACGCGGCGCTCGTCGGGCGTGGACTCGACCACCACGCCCACCGTCGTCTGCGGATCTGTCATGGCGCGTCTACTTTCCTCTAAACTCTCCGGCGCGATTCATCTGCCGTTTTGCTCGGCTGCGCGCTTGGCTATCTTAACGTGTGCCAGCCGAAACACCGATTTGCGCTGTCCACGGGGAGCTGATCGCGAAGCATCAACTCAACGCTTGATGGTGCGCCGTTCACCCGGCCTCCGGTACCGGTCCAGGTGTTGTGGCGCCACAAGATGGCGTTGTATTTTCCGCCGCGTCACACCGGCTGGCCGCTCACCACATCGGGATCTCTTGGCCGTGTTCAGCGGCCGGTCGCGGGCCGAAGAAGCGTCGCTGCGGTTCGGTGATCGCCACATCGTTGATGCTCGCCTCGCGGCGGGCCATCAGTCCCGAGGGGGTGAATTCCCACAGTTCGTTTCCGTAACTGCGGTACCACTGACCCGTGGCATCACGCGACTCGTACTGGAACCGCACCGCAATGCGGTCCTCACCGAAGCTCCACAGGCTCTTTCGCAGCGAGTAGTCGAGTTCGCGCTGCCACTTGCGGGTCAAGAAGGCGACGATCTGTTCCCTGCCGACGACGTACTCGTCGCGATTTCGCCACCGCGAGTCCACTGTGTAGGCCAGGCTGACCCGCTGCGGGTCGCGGGTATTCCACGCGTCCTCGGCGGCCTGGACCTTCTGGGTAGCGGTTTCGAAGGTGAACGGCGGAAATGGGGGCCGGCTCTCAGTCATGGGGTTCATCGTGCGCCTCGACCGACGCGACACTGAAGCGGTTGCGCGGACACGCCGCAGCAAGTCGCAACCCCTTATGTCTCGCGATGGCCCCGCAGGGCCAGGGCTTGGCGGACCCGACGGACGACGTCTTCGGGTGCGTCCCCGGCGATCACCCGGATGACGATCCAGCCCAACTCGTCGAGCTTGCGCAGCCGCCACTGGTCGCGGGCATATTGCCGGCGGTCGAAGCGATGCTGGTCACCGTCATACTCGGCAGCCACTTGGTATTTCTGCCAGCCCATGTCGAGCACCGCGACCAGACGCCAGTTCTGGTGCACCGGTATTTGGGTGACGGGAACGGGCAGGCCCGCATCGATCAAGACCATCCGCAGCCAGGTTTCCCGGGGCGAGGCGGCGCCCGCGTCGACCAGCGGAAGCGTGGCGCGCAGCCGCCGCAGCCCGCGCGCTCCCGAGTACCGCTTGGCGAGCAGCAGCACATCCTCGCCGGAGAACGCCGTCGCCCGCATCAACGCGTCCAGCCGCGCCACCGACTCGCCGCCGGGTAGCTGCCGCCCCAGGTCAAAGGCCGTCCGCGCCAGCGTGGTCACCGCCAGCCCGGCAACACGCGTCACCTCGTCGGGCTCGATTCGCTGATTGCGCGTGATCACCCCGGCCGGGGGATGGGGGTTTCGCCAGATCAACTCGACCGGCTCGTCGTCGCCGATCCAGTCCGAGCCATGCAACCCGGCGGCCGCAAGCCCGCCCAGCACGCCCCGCCGGCCCGTCCATAGCCACGCCGCCTTGCAGCGCGTTCGAAACGACGGTGCGGCGTGGGCGGGCAGGTAGACGTCGGGGTAGATGGCGCGGAATTCGGTTCGCAGCCGATACGGGCTCAGCCTCCCCCGCCGCACCGCCTCGCTGCCCACGAACACGTCTTCGCTCCTGGCGGCCCTGGCCTCCCTGGCGTCCATGACCAGACCCTGGCAGGACCCGCCGACAGCCCCGCCCAGACTTAAGCCATTGCGATACCCAACGGCGTGTCTTGGCAGGCGTTTAAGTGTCGCGTTGACGACCTCAGATTCGGCGCCGTGACACGTGTCCTATCGTGGCGGAATGGACTTCGCGATGTCGGCCAAGGCCATCGATTACCACCAGCGGTTGTCCGACTTCATGACGGAATACGTATTTCCGGCCGAGGCGGATTACGACAAGTACCGCGAAGACGCCGGTCCGAACGATCACACCGTCCCGCCCGTCGTCGAGGAACTCAAGGCCAACGCCAAGGCGCGCGGCCTGTGGAACCTGTTTCTCCCGGCCGAGTCCGGCCTGACCAACCTGGAATACGCGCCGCTGGCCGAGTTGACCGGGTGGAGTCTCGAGATTGCGCCAGAGGCACTCAATTGCGCGGCGCCGGACACCGGAAACATGGAGATCCTGCACATGTTCGGCACCGACGAGCAGCGCCAGCAGTGGCTGGACCCGTTGTTGCACGGCGAGATTCGCAGCGCCTTCTCCATGACCGAGCCGGCGGTGGCCAGCAGTGATGCCCGCAACATCGAGACCACCATCTCGCGTGACGGCGCCGACTACATCATCAACGGCCGCAAGTGGTGGACGTCGGGTGCCGCCGATCCCCGCTGCAAGATCCTCATCATGATGGGCCGCACCAACCCCGATGCGGCCGCCCATCAGCAACAGTCGATGATCCTGGTCCCGATGGATACCCCGGGGGTGACGATCGCCCGGTCGACGCCGGTGTTCGGCTGGCAGGATCAGCACGGCCACTGCGAGGTGGTCTACGACAACGTCCGGGTGCCGGCCACCAATTTGCTCGGCGAAGAGGGAACCGGGTTCGCGATCGCGCAGGCGCGCCTGGGACCAGGGCGCATCCACCACTGCATGCGAGCGCTGGGCGGGGCCGAACGCGCGTTGGCGCTCATGGTGGACCGCGCCCGCAACCGGGTGGCATTCGGTCGGCCGCTGGCCGAGCAGGGCATGGTGCAGCAGGCGATCGCCAAATCCCGCAACGAGATCGACCAGGCCAGACTGCTGTGCGAGAAGGCGGCGTGGACGATCGACCGGCACGGCAACAAGGAAGCCCGCCATCTTGTGGCGATGATCAAGGCGGTGGCCCCTCAGGTGGCCTGCGACGTCATCGACCGCGCCATCCAGGTGCACGGCGCCGCGGGCGTCAGCAACGACACCCCGCTGGCCCGGCTGTACAGCTGGCATCGCGCGATGCGAATTTTCGACGGCCCCGACGAGGTGCACATGCGATCCATCGCACGTGCCGAACTCGGACGGGAAAAATCCGCGTTCGCGGCGGCGGTCACCTCCCATGGCTGAGACCGGTCCCGAACTTCCGGGCGCCTGGAATTTTCGCGACGTTGCCGACAGCACGGCGGCGCTTCGCCCGGGACGGCTGTTCCGGTCCAGCGAGCTGAGCGGTCTTGACGATCAGGGCCGTGCCGCCCTACGCCGATTCAAGATCACCGACGTCGCCGACCTGCGCTCGTCGCGCGAGGTCGCCCGGCGCGGGCCGGGGCAGGTGCCGGCCGGGGTCGACGTCCACCTGTTGCCGTTTCCCGATCTCGCCGACGACCAAGCCGGCACCGACGACAACGCGCCCCATGAGACGGCGTTCAAACGACTCCTGACCGACGGCGACGCGGGTGAATCCAGCGAGGCGATCGATCAGGTCGCCGCCCGCCACATGGCCGACGAATACCGGCAATTCCCGATGCGCACCGGGGCCCAGCGCGCGGTACACCGCGTGTTCACGCTGCTGGCCGCGGGGCGCCCGGTGCTCACGCACTGCTTTGCCGGCAAAGACCGCACCGGCTTTGTGGTCGCCACGGTGCTCGAAGCCGTCGGCCTGGACCGCGAGGTGATCCTGGCGGATTATCTGCGCAGCAACGACGCGGTTCCGCAGCTGCGTGACCGGATCTCGGAAATGATCCGAGAGCGCACCGACGTCGAACTGACGCCCGAGGTAGTGACCTTCACCAAGGCCCGGTTATCCGATGGCGTCCTCGGCGTCCGCCCCGAATACCTGGCCGCGGCATGGCAGACGATCGACGAGACTTTCGGCTCACTGGATGGCTATCTAGCCGACTCCGGCATCACCGAAGCCGACCGGCACCAGCTGCGCAGCGCGTTGCTCGGCTGACGCACCACGGGTCGGCGCTGATTGCTCCAAAAGCCCGAACGCGAGCGTGGAATCGCTTTACGCTCAACGGGTACCGGCATTGCGGGGTGAGTAACCGCCCCCGCTTGCCAGGAGGGACAGCGCGTTGTCGTACGTAGTTGCGCAACCGCCGGCAATAGCGGCGGCGGCTACTGAGCTGACGGGTATCGGTTCGGTCCTGAGTGAAGCCACCGCCGCTGCGGCGGGCCCCACCACCGCGATCCTGTCGGCGGCCGCCGACGAAGTGTCGACCGCCATCGCGCAACTGTTGGGCACGTTCGGCGCCGAATATCGGCGGGATCAGCACACAACTGGCCGCGTTTCACGCGCAGATCGCTCAGCGGCTGGCCACGGTTGCGAATTACTACATCAATGCCGAAGAAATCAACAACGCCGCCCTGCTAGAAGAAGCGACCGCTGGACTTTATTCGCCGAATTCGCCGCCGACTGTGCCGGCCGTGTTCAACGACTACGTCGCGATCGCCATGGGCGGAACCGGAACACCAATTCCTTCGACCAGTTACCTCGACGCCGTCAACACGCTCTACATTCAGCACATTGCGCCCGGCGCGATCGCCAAAGCGCTGTTCACCCCCGAACAGCTGTACCCGATCACCGGCGTCAAGAGCCTGCCCTTCCAGACCTCGGCACAAGAGGGCCTGAAAATCCTCGACATCTCGATCTGGAACGAAATCAATGCCGGAAACCATGTGACGGTTTTCGGCTATTCCCAAAGCCCGGTCATCGCCTCGCTGGAAATGCAGCATTTCATCTCCCTGGGCCCGAATGCCCCCGACCCCAGCCAGATCAATTTCATCCTGACCGGCAACGAGATGAATCCGAACGGGGGCATCTTGGCGCGTATCCCCGGTCTCAATGTCGCGAGCCTGGGTCTGCCGTTCTACGGGGCGACGCCGGACAATCCCTACTACACGACGACCTACACCCTCGAGTACGACGGCTTCGCCGACTTCCCGCGCTACCCGCTCAACGTCCTGTCCGACGTCAATGCCGTGTTCGGCATTCTCACGGTGCACCGAACCTACCCGGACCTCACTCCCGAACAGATCGCCTCGGCCACGCTGCTGCCGACCGAAGGTCCGACGACGGGCACCTATTACATGATCCGCACCGAGAATCTGCCGCTACTGGACCCGGTGCGCGCGATCCCCGTGATCGGAGAGCCGCTGGCCGCCCTGGTCCAGCCGGACTTGAAGGTGCTGGTCAACCTCGGCTACGGCGACCCGAACTACGGCTACTCAACGAGCCCGGCAAACGTTCCCACCCCATTCGGCCTGTTCCCGGACGTCTCCCTGCAGGTTGTCGCCGATGCGCTGGTCGCCGGAACACACCAGGGCATCAACGACTTTGGCGCCGCCCTGCCGACCGCTTTGAGCACCACACCCCAGATCGCTCCGCTGGAATTCCCGCCGTACGTGCAGTCGGTGCTGCCGCCCGCGCCGCCGCCGATGCCGGCCACGCCGATCAACATCGCCAACACGCTTGCCTCTGTCGTCTCGACCGGCTACTCGGTTCTGCTGCCGACCGCGGACATCGGTCTGGGATTCGTCACCAGCCTGCCCGCCTACAACCTCACCCTGTTCCTGAGCCAGCTGGCGCAGGGTGATCTCCGGGCCGCGATCGAACTGCCGCTGGCCGCCACGTTCGGGCTGGGCGCGCTGGGCGGCATGATCGAGTTCATCGCGGTGATGGAAGCCGCGGCCGAGATCGCCCAGGATCTGCAGAGTCTGTATCTCTAGTGGCCGCTCGGCGCCAAACGCCCGACAGACCGGCGAGACGGACTTAGGCTAGCTGGGCCACCCTTGCCAACCCTGGTTGTTGGGAGGACGAACGAACCCATGACGTACGTGTTCGTTGAACCAGAGACCATCACCACGATGGCCGCGGATCTCGAGGGCATCGGTTCGACGATCGACGCCGCCAGCGCCGCGGCCGCCGGCCCGACGTCAAGGCTGGTGTCCGCTGCCGCCGACGAAGTTTCGACGGCCATTGCCGGCCTCTTCGGCGGTTACGGCCAGCAGTACCAGGCCGTCGTCGCCCACGCCGCCGCGTTTCATCAGCAGTTCACGCAGACCGTGGCGGCCGCCGGGCTGGCCTATGCCCAGACCGAGGCTTCGTCGGTCGCCGCAATCTCCAACGCATTAGAAGCGTTTGGGACACAAGCCCATTCGCTGCTGGGAGGTGGCAATGCCGCGGCATCGGCCACGCCGTCCGCCTCGATCACCACCACCCCACTGACGGGACCCACGGTTTCGTTGGTCATGGGCGGCAGCGGGAACCCGTTGCCCGGGCCCGACTACTTGGCGGACTTCTTCAACTACATCACCCCGCAATTCGGTGTCACCACAAGTCAGGCACTGTTCACTCCCGAGCAGCTCTACCCGCTCACCGGCGAGAAGAGTCTGCCGCTGGCCATATCGGTGAGCCAGGGCGTCCAGATACTGCACAACGCGATCCTGGGTCAGATCGCCGAAGGCAACAGCGTCGTCGGCGGCGGCTATTCACAAAGCGCGATCATCGCTTCTCTGGAGATGCAAAATCTCGCGGCCATGCCGCCCGGCACCGCTCCGACCGCCGACCAACTCGGCTTCTTACTGCTGGCCAACCCGATGAACCCCAACGGCGGCCTGCTATCGCGCTTCGCCGGGCTGGCCCTGCCCAGTCTGGGCGTGGACTTCTACGGCTCCACCCCCGCCGACACGATCTATCCGACCTCGATCTACACCCACGAATACGACGGGTTCGCCGACTTCCCGCGCTACCCGCTCAACATCGTGTCGGATCTCAACGCCATTGCGGGCATAGCGTTCGTGCACACCGATACCCCGACGATCAATCCCGAGACCCTTCCGCCCGGCGACCTGATCAAATTGGACACGTCTGCCGATTACACCGGTAACACCTCGTATTACCTGATCCATACCGAGCGACTGCCACTGTTGGAACCGCTGCGGTTCATCCCGGTAGTCGGAAATCCGTTGGCAGATCTACTGCAACCGGATCTGACGACGATCGTCAATCTCGGCTACGGAGATCCCCGGTACGGCTACTCGACCGCGCCGGCCAACATCGAGACACCGTTCGGCCTGTTCCCGGAGGTCGACCCGAAGGTGGTCGCCCAACAGCTGGTCATCGGTACTCAGCAGGGATTCCACAGTGCCGCACACGATTTGGTCGCACCGCAGCCATCACCACCCACCCCGCGCCTGTTCCTGGACATCCCCAATCCGCTGGCGTCGATCGCGTTGCCACCGCCGCCCAGCTTGGTGGCACCGATGTCAATCGACGGCTTCATCAACGCCCTGCAGACGGCAAACACAACTGTCACCAACGCTTTCACCGACGTCCTGGCAACCAGCTACGCGAAGCTGCTGCCTACCGCTGACATCATCAATGCCGGCCTCACCACGGTTCCGTCCTACAACGTCAATCTATTTCTGGATGGGATCGAGCAGGCGGTCGATGGCGATCCCATCGGACTGATCAACGCCATCGGGTATCCGATCGCGGCCGACACGGCGTTGCTCGGACTGGCGGGCGGCCTTGAAGCCCTGGTGCTCTTGGGCGCCATTGTCACCGACTTCTAGCCGCCTACCAGCGGTAAAGCCCGGGGGCGAGACTCCTCCCGAAAATGCGACGCCGGGGTTCTCGCTCCCGCTAGGCTACTGAAACCGCCCCGCCGCCATTGCGAATTGCCGGCAATTCGCAAGGCAGCAACAGGCCAGAAAGCTTGGGTCGTCGGGAAGGACGAGACCAATGTCGTATCTGCTCGCTGAGCCGGAATTGCTGGCCTCGGTCGCCACCGAGATCGACGGGATTGGATCGGCGATCAGCACCGCCGGCACGGCCGCGGCCGGCCCGACCTCGAGTCTGCTGGCGGCCGCCGGCGACGAGGTATCGGGGGCTATCGCCAACCTGTTCAGCGTTTATGGCCGGGAGTGCCAGGCCGTCCTCGCACAGGTCGAGGCGTTTCGCAGCGAATTCGCCCAGACATTGGCCGCCGCGGGGGTCGCCTACGCGCAGACCGAGGCCGCCAGCCTCGCCGCCCTGCGCGACGCGCTGGGAATACCCAGCGCCGCGCCGGCCGTATCGAGCGCGAGCACAATTCCGCCATTCACGGCAAACCTCACCTCATTGTTCTTGGGGCCCACCGGAGTTCCGATTCCCGACGAATCGTATGTGCAAGCCGCCAACAATCTTTTCGTCCGCTCATCCGATATTTTGCGCCCGCTGTATACACCGGAAGAGCTTTATCCACTCACCGGCGTGAAGAGCTTGACCCTCAACGCCTCGGTGGAGGAGGGCCTGACCATTCTCGACAACGCGATCATGGCGCAGCTCAGCATCCCCGGAAACAGCGTCACCGTGTTCGGCTATTCGCAAAGCGCGATAATCGCATCGCTGGAGATGCAAAAACTCGCCGCCCTGGGGCCAAGCGCACCGACCGCATCCCAACTCAACTTTGTGCTCGTCGGCAACGAGATGAACCCGAACGGCGGAATGCTGGCCCGCTTCCCGGATCTATCCCTGCCGAGCCTCGGTTTGACGTTCTATGGCGCCACACCTTCCGATACGATTTACCCAACCGCGATTTACACCCTCGAATACGACGGATTCGCCGACTTCCCACGCTATCCACTGAATTTCATCGCCGACCTCAATGCGGTGATGGGCATCCCCTTCGTACACGTCAAATATCTGGACCTCACCGCGGCACAGGTCGACAGCGCGATCGAATTGCCGACGTCGCCGGGCTACTCGGGCGTCACCAGCTATTACGTGATCCCGACGGAGAATCTGCCGCTGCTAGAACCGCTTCGAGCGATTCCGGTGATCGGCAACCCGCTGGCAAACCTGATCCAGCCGGACTTGAAGGTCATCGTCAATCTGGGCTACGGCGACCCGAACTACGGCTACTCGACCAGCTACGCCGATGTGCGCACGCCGTTCGGCTTGTTCCCCGACGTCAGCCCGAGCACCATCGTGGACGCCCTGGCCGCGGGAACCCAGGAAGGCATCCAAGATTTCACCGCCGACCTGCAAGCCATGTTCGGACAACCGATTCCGACCCCCGACATCGTGCCGCCAACCCCGGCCGACATCCTGGGCAAGTTGTCAGAGCTGCCGTCACCGGCACAGGTGGTGAATACTTTGACCGCGGTGGTCGCAAACGACTACGCGGTGCTGCTACCCACCGCCGACATCGGGCTTGCCGTTGTCACCACGTTGCCCTTATACAGCACCCAACTTTTCTTCGACCAACTCCTGCAAGGCAACCTCATCGATGCGTTCGGGTACCCGATCGCAGCCACGGTGGGGTTGCTCACGATCGGCGGGGCGGTCGAATTCCTCACCATCGCCGCGGCAGCGCAGACGACTGTGCAAGACATCGGCTCCCTCATCCCCTGAGGCCGGCCACCGGCCCACCGGCACGCACCTCCATGACTTCGCCGGCCATTGTTTCCGCCCCATCTCACAGGTATGACGTCCCGGTTAACGCAAAACCCGGACGCGGGCCCCGGTAGCGCCATAATCTGTCCCTGGCCGCTTCGGCCGAGGTGCGAGTCGCGGCGCGGCCGGAAAAGAGGTCCGCTCGCCGGGTAGGACAACCGCCAGGTAGCTACTCGACAAGCCGCAGCCCATCGGCACCCCAGTTCGGGCCGGCCCAACACATCTGACGCACAACGCGCAGCAACACTCACAGGGAAACACACGATGCGGTCGACCGGACAGATTTACCCCGACAACATGACGAGCTGCGCGACGACCGGCGCGGGACCAGAGCGAAACGCCCTGCATCTGAAGGGAACCAGTCAATGACGTACATGATGGCGCAGCCGCAGCTGTTGACCTCCGCGGCCGCAGATGTGGAAGGTATCCGTTGGGCGCTGACACAGGCCAATGCCGCCGCGGCCGGGCCGACGACGAGTTTCGTTGCCGCCGCCGCCGACGAGGTGTCCACGGCCGCCGCGAAGCTGTTCGGCGGGTACGCCCTGGAATACCAGTCCGTCATCGGCCACGTGACCGCATTTCATGAGGAATTCGTCCGGACATTGGCCGCCGCCGGCACCGCATACGCGGGGGCCGAAGCGGTCAATACGGCAACGATCTCTGGTGCACTGAACGCGCTGAGGACACCCATCCAGTCACTGCTCGGCGGAGGTGCGGCCTCGACGGTCGCGGCGGGAGGTGCGGCGGTGGCGCCCGCGGCACTGGCCGACCCATTCGTCGCGTTGATCATGGGCGGCAGCGGCACGCCGATTCCGCCGCCGGATTACCTGCAGGACGTCGCCCCCTACATCCCCGGCATGCCCACCCAATTGCTGCCGCTGAACACACCTGAGGGGCTGTATCCGCTCACCGCCATCAAGGATCTGCCGCTGAACACGTCGGTGGCCAACGGCGTTCAAATACTGGACAACGCGCTTTTCGGGCCCCAGGGCCTGATCACCTTGGGCAACAACGTCAACGTCTTGGGCTACTCGCAAAGCGCCGTCGTCTCTTCGCTGGAGATGCGCAATCTGCAAGCACTCGGCAGCCCGAACACCGACAATCTCGCTTTCACCCTGCTGGGTAATCCGATGGCCCCCAACGGCGGCCTGCTGTCGCGCTTCCCCGGGTTGTCGCTGCCCGCGCTGGGCCTGGACTTCTACGGAGGGACACCGTCGAACACCGGCTACGAGCTGAATCAGTACACACTGCTGTACGACGGATACGCCGATTTCCCGCAGTACCCACTCAATTTGTTGGCCGACCTCAACGCATTCGCCGGCATCCAATTCGTCCACGGCGACTACCCGGATCTGGATCCAAACAACCTTCCTGCGGGCTACAACCTGGTGCAGTTGCCGGTCTCCCCGGGCAACAACGGCCTCGGGAACTACTACATGATCACCTACCCGGGCCTGCCAATCCTGGAGCCGCTGCGGGCAATCCCGGTGATCGGCAATCCGCTGGCGGATCTGGTCGAGCCCAATCTCACCTATCTGGTCAACCTCGGTTATGGCGATCCCAATTACGGTTACTCGACCGGGTATGCCGACGTAACCACACCGTTTGGCCTGCTCCCCCGATCGACCCGGTGGGCTTCGCCGGTGCCATGGTCAACGGCACCCAACAGGGTGTGACCGCCTTCGTCAACGACATCAGCGCAATTCCGGCGACACTGCCCAGCCTTTCGCTGCCGGACTTTTCGCAGACCGGCGGTTCGCCGGTGCCGTCGACCTTGCCGGCCGTGCCGACCGTCACGAATGCCTCGATCAACGGATTCATCGACGCCCTCCAGGCGGCCAACACGAATATCGCCAACGCCATCACGAATGTGTCCGCCGACACCTATGCCGCGTTGCTTCCGACCGCCGACATCATCAACACCGTGTTGACCACTGTTCCGTCTTACAACGTCAACCTGTTCCTGGACGGAATCCAGCAGTTCGTCAACGGTGACCCCGTCGGCCTGATCAACGCCATCGGCTATCCGATCGCTGCGGATGTGGCCGTGGCGGCGCTCGCCGGCGGCTTCGAGGTCATCGTCCTGGCCGACACCGCCCAGGAGGTGGTCAGCGACATCGTCGGCGCGTTCTAAGCGATTCTCTGCCCATTGTGGGGTCTGCCGTTTGTGTCCGGTTTGTGTTGCCGTGGGCCAGGCGGAAATGGTATGCCCGAACAAAAATTTGACCGCAAGGCATTTATTCGAGCGGTGCCCGCTATCCTCGCGCGGGCGCGGATCACCCCGCGGGCCAACGCGAGCGCCTGCTCCGCCGAGTTGCTCACAACTGACTCCCGCGGCAGGCCGCCACGGCCTTGATGCCGAAGAACGTGTCCGGCGCGGGCAAGGAGATCACCGACGCGCCGGACGGGTTCAATGCGGCGTTGGTGACCCCCCCAGGGCTCCGGCGTTGTTGATTAGCAGGCTTGTGAGCTGGGGAATTGTGGATTGAGGAGGTCTAGGCGGCGGTTGGCGGTCAAAGCGGTGATCCGGCAGGCTTCGGCGATGTTGTCGGCGCCGTTGAGGCGGTGCAGATTGATCGCGGTGTTGCGTAGCGTTGCTAGGACCTGTGCGCCGTTTCCGGTATGTGCCCTTTGACGGTCTTCGTCGAAGGTGACGTCGCGTATCCAGTGCAGGCTGTTCTCGATTCCCCAGTGTTGACGCATCCAGGTCATGATCGCGGTAGGGCGGGCGTGCTCGAACGGCAGGCTGCAGATGGCATAGACCACCTCCACGCTGCGCTGGTCGGTGGCGGTGATCAAGCGTTCACGAGTGATCCGGATGATTTGTTTTGCGTAGGGGAAGCCGATTCCTCGTGCAGCGGTGATGATTTGCGGGGTGCGGGTCTCGACACGGCCGTGGCCGCGGGAGTCGTCGGTAGCGGCTGCGGGCACCTCGGCCCAGGGCAGCGCGGTGATACGCGCAAGTATTTTGGCTTGGTTGGACTTGACGATCATCAGGTAGTGCGACTTCAAGGTGGCGCAGATCAACTTCGCGGTGACGACCTGGGTATGCATCGCATCCACGGTGACCAGCCACCGCAAGCTACCCGGCAGCAGCGTGAGCAGGGCACGTACGCAGGGAATTTCATTGCTTTTCTCGGCGACAGCGAGTTGACCGAGCACCAATCGGGCACGGTGGGCGAACACCGACACGAGATGCGTGGCTGTCGCTTTGGCGCGTAAAGCACCACGCAGCATCTTGCCGTCCAACGCGATCGGCACCAATCCACTGGGGTCGCTGCTGGCCACGTGTGCAGTGAAGTAACTGCCCATCCTGGCGTTGAGGTCGGCGGGGTCTAGCCGAGACAAAACAGCGCGGAAGGTCTTCTCACTGGGCCGCCGGAACCGGACCCCTAATTGGGCCAACACATCATCGGGAGCGGTGGCCGCCCATGTGGCAAAACCAGCATAGCCGCGCATCCCCGCGGCAGTGGCCAGAACCGCGATCGCCAACAAAGCCATCAGCGAATACCTCCGACCGCGTGGGCCCCTCGGGTCTGGCACCGAGGCCAACACATCGAGAAACTCCGATCCGATGAGCTCGCTGCGCTCACCAGGACTCCAGCGGTCGAACACCTCTGGAACCGACGACACACGCAATACTGAAACGGTAGGCACGGGCAACTCCAGACCAACGACGAACAGTAACCAACTCGATCGTTCTCCAGATAGCCCGTGCCTACACTCCGGCCCCAATAGCGCGGCACCAAAGATCATCAACCCAGCTCACAAGCCTGCTAATCAACAACGCCGGAGCCCTGGTGCCCCCCCGAATTCATCAGTGCCGAGAATGCGCGAATCACGCCGTGCCGCTTTCCATTTCGCTACAGCGCACCAACACCCACCCGCGCGGGAGCATAAAGCGACGGCCTACCTGCGTCAGCGCGCCGAATCCCGCCGGCCAACGGATACCTGCGGGTATGGACGAAAGCGATGCGGCTCGTGACAGTGGGCTGAATTCATCCGGTCGGCGTCGACGGCGGCGGTGTGGCCGCGGTCGGCAACCACCGGGTGAATTGTGACGACGACATGCTGCATATCAATTGACATTCCGCAATATTCATCATCTACGCCCATATTCGGGCGCTACCTACTATTCTCGCGAGTGCCACATCGAAAGGCTCCCGCCGTCTTGCAAGTCCAGCACGCCTTGCGGCGTGTGCGGATTGGGTGCTCCACGATCTACCCGAGGGTTCTTGCATGACGGTGAGAGCGGAGACGTCCGTCTCCGACGACGGTGAAAATCCCGAAACGGGTCGCGTGGACGGTCATCAGGTCGGACCGACCGCACCGCTGGACCCGCAGCTTGCCGAGTTCACTGACAGCGTCGCGCACTTCGGGCACGTGTCATCGACGGAACCCGGCGACCGGGTGGATCTCAAGGCCCTGCTGCCGGATGTGGAACGGACCGCCGGCACCGACGTGGGCCATGCCGCCGTCTTGACCGTGCATCACGCCGCTCTGCAAGCCGTCCTTCGGCACGGACACGAGGAGCTGCGGCGGCGCTACCTGGATCAACTGCTCGCCGGCAAGACTCTTGCAGCACTGGCCATCACCGAGCCGGAGGTGTCGAGTTCGAATCCACGGATGTTGGCGAGCAAGGCGACTCGCGATGCTGACGGCTGGGTTCTCGATGCCACGAAATCGTGCATCACCGCGGCCGGTTGGGCCGGCCTGTTGGTCACCGTTGTCCCGTTCACCGTCGACGAGGGCACAGCGCTGACCGCGGTGGCGGTTGCGGCAGACAGCCCCGGGGTGACCATCGCGCCCCGCGAGGACACCATCGGACTGCGGTCGGTGCCAGTGTGTGGCATCCGCTTCGATGGCGTCCGGATCGAACCCTGGCAGATTCTCGGCGAGATCGGCGGGGGCTCGATGTCGTCGGCGAAGGATTCTTGATCGGGCGGATCTGCACCGGCGCAATCTCCGCGGGCGTGATGAAGCGTTGCGCGCAAGTCATGTATCGCTTCGCATCCCGCCGTGAGGTTGCCACCGGCCGACTCATCGCCGACCCGGTGGTAGTGCGCCGAATCGGCCGGATTACTTCGGAGATCACCGCAATCGAGGCGGTGCTGGCCGATATCGCCGCTAATCCCGCGGTGCCCCAGGATGTTTCGCTGGCACTCAAAGTGGCGTCATCGGAATTTGCCTATCGCGCCGCCGACGACGCCGTCCAAATGCTGGGCTGGCGGGGATACGTCGAGAACCATCAGGTGGCACGTCTGCTTCGCGACGCGCGCTTCCTGCGCATTGGCGAGGGCCCGTCGGAGGCCTTGCTGACCGAGTTGGGGGCACGACTGGCAGCCCGCTCCGACACCATCTATCACTGGATTGACGAGCGCACCGCCAACGCGGACCTGATCAGCAGGCTGCGCGAGGCCGTGGACGAGCTTGTCGTCGACGAGTCGGTCAATGCCTTCTATCATCTTGGCTGGCTGTGCGTCTGGGCCGTTCTCGAGGCGGTTGCCGAGCCGGGCTCTGCCGCGATGGCGTTCATCGCCGACGCCTGGCACAGCGAACGGGCGCGCGCGGGAGCCTCGGCAAGGCTCGAGGAGGCATTCGAGCAAGTCTTGCCCACCTACGCCGAGGCGGTCGGCACGCTCGATGAGAATCTGACCTCGCGGGCGGCGGTGGTCGACCACCTGCTGGCGCCGGTGGTCGACCTGGGCCAGCGCGGCGAACCCATAGTCGGCCCGGATCGACCGGGGTGGCACCACACCGTGCATGGGCTGGTCTATCGCCAGATTGACCGCACGCCAGATGCCGTCGCGCTCGAAAGCACGGGCCTGTCGATCACCTACGCCCAACTCGGCGAGCACGCCGACGCACTCGCCGGGCGACTCGCCGAACTCGGCGTGCTCAGCGGCGACGTCGTCGGCGTGTTTCTCAGCAACAGTGTTCATGTTGCGGTGGCGGCTCTGGCCGTTCAACGAGCCGCCGCCGTCCTGCTCATATTGAATCCCGCCCACCCGATCAGCCGGGTGGCCGGCATGCTCGCGGATGCCGCCGCCCGGTGCGTGATCATCGACGCCGAGACCCGCGAAATTCTTCCCTCCGACGCACCGGAATTGATCGAGGTCGACAACATCGGCGAGGTGGCGGTGCCACCGATGAGTACCGACCCAGATGCGCCGACATACGTCAATTTCACCTCCGGCTCCACCGGCCGGCCCAAGGCGGTGATGGGTGCGCACCGTGCCTTCGCAAATCAGCTGCTTTGGCGGCGCGACGAGTTCGACCTCGGCCCCGACGACGCGATTCTGCAGAGCGCTTCCCCCGGTTTTGACATCTTCTTGTGGGAACTGTTCGGACCGCTCGTCGCGGGGGCCCGGTTGGTGTTCATGGATGCGGCTCGGCGGGAGTGGAACCCGTCGACCATCGTCGAACATGTTCTGCAGTTTGAAATCACCGTGCTACAGATCGTCCCCTCGCAGTTGGACGTCCTTCTCGACGAGCCCAGACTCAGCGAGTGCCAGAGCCTTCGGTACGTCTTCTGCGGTGGCGAGCCGCTATCGCTGGCCACCGCACGCCGATTTGCCGAGATCCTCCCCCATGCCCAGCTGGTGAACCTGTACGGTCCGACCGAGACGGCGATCGACGCCCTGTACTGGCGCGCCGACATAACCGATCAGGCATCCTGGGCACCGATCGGTCGACCGATCGCCAATGCGCGGCTCTACATCGTCGACACCGAAGGCGACCTGGCCGTCGAGGGACAGCCGGGCGAATTATGGATCGGCGGCGCCGGGGTTGCGCTGGGCTACTTGGGTGCGCCGGCCCTCACAACTCAACGTTTTCGTCGCGACGTACGCGCGCCCGAGCAGGGCCTGCGGGTGTACCGCACCGGTGACCGAGTGCGCCAGCGCGCGGACGGAACCGTGGAATTCCTGGGGCGCCTCGACCGCCAGTTGAAGGTCCACGGAGTGCGGATCGAGCCAGGCGAGATCGAACGGGCGCTCTGCGGGCACCCGGGCGTCCAACATGCGGTGGTCGACGTACGTGAACGCGCCCCCGGGCAGAAGGCCCTGATCGGGTACGTCGTCGCGGGCACACCCAACAAGATCCTGGACCCGGAATCCGTGCTCGATCATGTCCGCGACAAGTTGCCCACCACAATGGTGCCGGCCGCGCTCGTGCTGCTCGATTCGCTGCCGCGTACCCCCTCGGGAAAGGTGGATCTAGCCGCACTGCCGTCCGCATCGTTCGACGATGCCGGGCCCGGCGCCGGGCCGCTGCCAGAGGACTTGATCCCGCTCGCGCGTGTGTGGGAGGAGATTCTCGGCACCCCGGTAACCAATGCCGACGCCAACTTCTTCAACATCGGCGGGCATTCTCTCGCGGCTCTGCGCGTCATCATGCGGCTTCGGGAACGCATGGGTGTCACGCTTCAGATGCGGGACTTCGTGCGCGCCGGTAGCCTCACCGCCCTGGCCGCGCTCATCGAGGAGAAACGCGGCCAGGCCGAGCCCATCGATGACGCCGCGATCACCGGACCCGTGCCGATCGACCGCACCAAACCGCTGCCGCTGTCGCCCGTGCAGGCGAATCTGTGGTACCTGCAGCAGCTCGTGCCGACCATGGCGGCATACAACATTCCCGAAGCCGTTCGTATCCGAGGCCCGGTGGACGCCAAACGGCTACGGGCGGCGTTCGCCGAGGTGGTCGCTTGCCACGAGGCGCTGCGAACGGTTTTCCCGGCGCGCGAGGGCCAACCGGTGCAGGTCATCCTGCCACCGGGGCCCGTCCAGTTGGAGCATGCCGACCTCACCGACCTACCCGCCGATCAGCGGGAGGCGGCCGGTCAAGAGCGCATCGCCAAGTTGGCCGCGCGCCCGTTCGACCTCTTCCGCGACTCCCCGGTGCGGGTACTTTTGGTCACTCTCGCCGACGACGACCACTACCTGGCCTGGGTACTACACCACATCGTTGCGGACGGCTGGTCGGCCGCGGGCCTGCTGCCCGCCGAGATGAGCAAGGCCTACGCGGCGCTGGATGCCGGCGAGCGGCTACCGAGCCTGGACGTCCAGCCCGTTGACTACGTGGAGTGGGCCGGCCGGCTACTCAGTACCGAGCGGCGCGGCGAACTCGAGGATTTTTGGCGCGACCACCTCGACGGCGCACCACCGGAGATCGAACTCCCGCGCGACTTCCCCCGCCCCGCGCTCGGCAGTTTCCGGGGCGGCCGCGTCCGGATCGCCCTGACCGAGGCCGACCGCCAAGCCGTTCGCGCCCTGGCCCGCCAGCACAGCGCGACTCCCTACAGCGTGCTCGTGGCCGCGTTCATGGTGTGGATCGCTTCCTACGGCAGGCAGCGCGACATGGTTGTCGGGGCAGTGACCGCCGGGCGCAACCACCCCAGCGTCGAGCGCACGATCGGCAATTTCGCCAACATGGTCGCGTTGCGCTGCCAGTTGGGGGACGATCCCACGTTCGAAGAGCTCGTGGTGCGTACCCGCGACGAGATTCGTACGGTGGTCGACCACGCCGCCTTGTCCTTCCCGGAAGTCGTCAACGCGGTCAAACCCGAACGCGTCGGCAGCCGCAATCCCGTCTTCCAGGCCGCCGTCACGCTCTACGACGGTGATGTCACGCCTCTCGAAGTTGAGGGCGCGCACGTGCATAACCTGCCCGTCGACCCAGGATCAGCAAAGTTTGACCTGTTGGCGTCGTTTGTTGACGAGAGCGCCACCCTCAGCGGCTTCCTCGACTACGACGCCGATCTGTTCCGGGCACGTACCGCGCAGCGGCTTGCCGCCGAGTTCACCGCCGCCCTCCGGGAGCTGGTAACGAACTCGGCGTGCACGGTGGAGGAGCACGCCGAGCGTGTCCGGCCGGCCAGGACCGGAGCCAAGAACCGGCGCCGCTGACACAGGCGCAGCGCCGGATCTGGCTGCTCGACCGAATGAGCGGTGGCGGCAAGGAGTTGTGCTCGCAGCGGTACTTCAACCTGCTCGGCGATATCGACGCGGTGCGGCTGCGCAAGGCGCTCGAACTTCTGGCCCGGCGGCATCCCTCGCTGGCCACCATATTTCCCGAGCGCGACCAGGGTGTCGTGCAAATCATCGGGTCGCCGGGCCGGGTGCAGATGCACGACCTGCGTGACCGCGACGCAGCCATCCGCGAACAGCTGGCGCAGGACTTGATCGACGCCGATGCGCGCCGCCCGATCAATATCGCGGTCGATCCGCCGTTTCGGGCGATGATCATTCAAATCGACGACGACCGGCTGATCCTGGGGATGAATTACCACCACATCGTCGCGGATTTCTGGGCCGAAGCCCAATTGTTCGGCGAGCTCTCGGCGATCTACGCCAACCCGCGTCATGGCGCGTCAGGCCCTGGCCGGGACATCACGATGAGTGAGCTGGCTCGGGCGCAGGTTGCGAGATCGGCTGGGCCGCATAACAAGCAGAGCCTGGCGTATTGGGACCGCACCCTGACGGGCATGCCCGCGCGCCTGGAACTACCCACCGACCGGCCGCAGACCACTAGTCCCTCGTTCCGTGGCGCCCGCGTCAGTCTGCAGTTGGAGAATGACGTCCGGATTGAGCTCGATGAGGTTGCCGGCCGCCTGGACGTGGATCGCTCGACGATCATCTTGGCGATGTGGCAATACCTGCTGCACCGCTACACCAGCCAGGACACGGTGGTCGTCGGCGTGCCAACCCCGAACCGGCCGCCTTCGGTGCCGTCGACGACCATCGGATACTTTGCCGACCTGTCGCCGATTCGCGCCGACTTCGCCGAGGGCTTGACGCTGGCGACACACGCCGCCCGCACGGCCGCGCGTCTGGGCGAGGCGCGCGCCCACGGCGATGTGTCTTTCGATGACCTACTGGAGCGGTTCGGCCCGCAACTGGCCAAGTCCGCACAGCTGATCGAGGTGTCCTTCGTACCGGAAATATCGGGCTCGTCGGGCCCGGTGATCGACGGTGTACGAGTAACCGCCGTGCCACACGATCCCGGCCGCGCCTTGTTCAAGTTGGGGCTGAGCGTGGAGCCCGACGCTGCGGGCGGCCTCCACCTGGTCTTCGATTTCAGCGTCGCGCTGTGGAACACCGACACCATCGAGCGGATGGCCGGCCACCTGGTCACCCTGTTGAAGTCCGCGCTGGCTCAACCGCGGATCGCGCTCGCAGGCTTCTCGATGTTGACCGATGACGAGATCGACGAGTTGGAAGTCCTCGACGCACGCCGCGACATTGCTCCGGCCTACCCGACGCTGCACCGCGGATTCGAGGTGCAGGCCGCAGCACACCCGGACGCAACGGCCGTGCGGTTTGCCGGCCGTGACCTGAGCTATGCAGTTCTTGACGCCGAGTCCAATGCCCTGGCCGCCCTGCTGATCGATAGCGGGGTCGCACACGGCGACAAGGTGGCACTGCTGCTGGAGCGAACCGACCGCCTACCGGTCGCGATCCTGGCCATCCTGAAGACCGGCGCTGCATACGTGCCCATCGACCCGAGCTGGCCAGCCGCACGCGTCGAGCTCGTCTTGAGCGATTGTGGTCCGTCGATGATCGTCACCGAGTCAGCCCTGCGGCACGTGGTGTCTGCACATGGCGCGCCAACGATCGAGGTCGACGTCATCAGTGCAACCCCCGCCCCAGCACGGCACGTCGAGGTGTCCGCCGACGACACCGCCTACGTGATCTACACCTCGGGTTCGACCGGTCGGCCCAAGGGCGTTGCGGTGACCCATCACAACGTCGTGCGGCTATTCAGCGCGACCGACGAACTCTTCGAGTTCAACAGCGACGACCGGTGGACGATGTTCCACTCGGTGGCGTTCGACTTCTCCGTGTGGGAGCTCTGGGGGGCGCTGCTGCATGGTGCGTGTGTGGTGGTCGTGCCCTACCTGGTGACCCGCAATCCCGCGGAATTCCGCGAGCTGCTGTCCAACGAGCGGATCACCGTGCTCAGTCAGACTCCGTCAGCGTTTCGTCTGGTCCGAGACGCCGACGCCGACATTGAAGGTGCCGCGAGCAGACTTTTCCTGCGGTATGTGATCTTCGGCGGGGAGATGTTGACGTTCGCGGACCTCATCCCGTGGGTCAAGGCCCACGGTGATGAGCATCCTGAGTTGATCAACATGTACGGCATCACCGAGACCACGGTGCATGTCACATTCCGCCGGCTGATGCGCGCCGACATCTTCGGTGCGCACAGCTCCATCATCGGTCGCCCGGTACCTGACTTGGAGTGTCTGCTGACCGATTCGGTGGGCAACCTGGTCCCCTACGGCGTGCCAGGTGAGATCTGCGTGGGCGGGCCAGGCCTGGCGAATGGCTATCTTGGGATGCCCGAACTGACCGCGCAACGTTTCATCGAGCACCCGTTCCGCGCGGGCGAGCGACTCTATCGGTCCGGGGATAGCGGTCGACGGCTATCCAACGGGGAGATCGAGTATTTCGGCCGCTTGGACCACCAAGTCCAATTGCGCGGTTTCCGCATCGAACTCGGCGAGGTCGAGACGGCGGTCCTCGGACTCGAACAGGTAATGGCTTGCTACGCGATGGTCCGGACCGAGGGCGGCGAACCCCGCCTGGTGGCCTACGTTGTCACGCGTGGGGGCGAGGAACTGCCGGTTGCCCAGACCCGCCGAGCCCTCACTTCGCGTCTCCCCGACTACATGCTCCCGTCGTCCTTCGTCACCTTGGAATCCTTGCCGCTGACGGTCAACGGAAAGATCGATCGAGCGGCCCTTCCAGCGCCCAGAGAACCGCAGGCCCGGACTGGTCCGAGTGCGCCGGCGGCAGGTGACACCGTCGAAGAGCTCACGGTACGAATTGATCTCAACGACACGATCCGGATAGCGCGGGACGCGACCATCAAGCTCATCAAGAAGTCGACGGATGACGTGGGGCCGGTGCTCGACCGGATCTGCGGTGTGTTCGCCGAGGTCTTGGAGCTGTCCTCGGTCGCCGCCGACGACAACTTCTTCGACATCGGCGGCGACTCGATGATGGCCGTGCGGGTATCGGCCAAGGCCAAGGCCCTCGGTCTGCAGCTGTCAGTCCAGGATGTCTTCCGGCACCAGACGCCCGCGGAACTCGCCACGGGGCTGGTACCAACCGAGACACCGCAGCAACCGGCGAGGATAGAACGCAAGGCCAAGCGGCTGCTGGTCCCGGAGGGCCCGGAAGGTGCCTTGCCCGCCGATGTAAGCGACGCCTATCCGCTGTCGGCGCTGCAGGCCGGCATGCTCTTCCACAGCCGCATCGACGGGCCGAGTGTGTACCACGACGTGGTCAGCTACCTGGTGCAGTCGCCGTGGGATGAGAACGCGTTTCGCTCGGCGCTCTTCGAGATGACGCTGCGCCATCCGATCCTGCGCACAACGTTTGATTTGTCGGCTTATTCGGTACCGCTGCAGCTGGTGCACGAGTCCGTGTCGACGCCGCTGAAGGTCTTCGATCTGTCCGGTCTGACCGAGGCCGAACAGGAGGCGTCGCTGTCGGAGTGGATGGAAACTGAGGCCCGTCGCCCGATAGAGTGGCGCACTCGCACGCCGCTGGAGTTGATAGTCCATGTGCGTGGCGAGGACCGGTTCGACATGAGCCTGAGTTTCCACCACGCCTTGCTCGACGGGTGGAGCGTGGTGGAGTTGCAGCGCGACTTGCTCTGCAGCTACGACTCTTTCCGGACCGCCGGGCAGCCGCCGACCCGCGAGCGTCTGCAAACGCACTTCCGTGACTTCATCATGCTCGAGAGCGAGGCAGAGGGCAGCCCGTCGCGGGCGTTCTGGCGACACCAGTTGCAGGGGCTGATCCCGTGTCTTTTCCCGGCCACCCGCTCAGGGACCAGCCGCCTCGAGGTGATATTCCACGAGTTGCCAAGCGAGGCTGAGGGGCGCCTGCGCGATCTGGCACGACAGCGGCGAGTAATCAATCAAGAGCACCCTTCTTGCGGCGCACCTGGTGGTCATGGGCCGGATGGCGGCTAGCGATGATGTGGTGACCGGACTGGTGGTCAACGGCCGCCCCGAGACCGAGGACGCCGAGAGTGTGCTGGGCATGTTCCTCAATACCGTCCCGCTGCGGA
This sequence comes from Mycobacterium pseudoshottsii JCM 15466, assembly GCF_003584745.1. Classification (NCBI taxonomy): domain Bacteria; kingdom Bacillati; phylum Actinomycetota; class Actinomycetes; order Mycobacteriales; family Mycobacteriaceae; genus Mycobacterium; species Mycobacterium pseudoshottsii. The sequence goes on along the minus strand of NZ_AP018410.1, from coordinate 488,683 downwards.
TCAGATTGAACGCTGCGAGCTACGCGGCGCTCCTCGACGGCGTGTTCGCCGCGGAGCACGATGGCCTGCCCCACCGCCGGGTGCCGCTACGAACGATTCAACGCGACAACGGCATCGGAAGGCTCTTCGATACGGCGTTCAACTACGTGGATTTGGATCCCGCGAAGGCCGAAGACTCCGTAACCGAACAAGCCACGGTGCTGCGCCGCAAGATAATTGAACACACCAATCTGCCGTTCGTCATCGTCTTCAGTCGCGAAGCGGGGGCGCTCGGAATAGGGGTGGAGTTCGATCCTCGATTGCTTGCCGCCGATTACGTCCACATGATCCTCGAGGCCTACGAGGAAGCCATCGCCGCGCTCGCGGACGGGGGATCGGCGCCGCTGCCTGATTTCGCCAGCGAAACACGACTGCACTGCCTGCACGCCAGTCGTCGGGTCGCGCTACGCCAGGCCGCCAACGCGCAAGCCGCGGCCCGCGCACATCTAGGGCGAATCTGGGAGGACGTCCTGGGTAGGCCGGTGGGTGCCCACGACAGTTTGCAGGACAGTGGCGGCGACTCGATTCAGGCGTTGGTGGTCAGTGAGCGCATAGCGGTGGCGTTCGGTTGCGAGCCGCCGCTGCGAGAACTTCTCAATGGAGCCACCGTCGAGCGACTCAGCTATTGGCTGGCACGACCGCATGGTGCACCCCCGAAGGGTGCGACCGCCCGGCGCAGCGGCTGAGCGTGATGCCGCCGGCGCTCCGGGTCTACTGTGTCCCGCACGCGATTGGCAGTGCGTCGCTCTATGGTGAGTGGTCTGACCGGTTGCCGTCCTGGGTTCGGGTGGTGCCGCTCGAGTACCCGGGTCACGGGCGGCGGTTCGGCCAGCCGCCACTGACCGCCATCGGCGAGATCGCCTGCGTGTTTGCTCGAGAGCTCGCGGCTGATCTTGACGGACCGTACGCATTGTTCGGGCACAGCATGGGCGCCCTGGTGACTTTTGAGCTGGCCCGAGAACTGAGGCAGCAACGCGCGCCGCTGCCGGTGAAGCTTTATGCAGCGGCCAGCCGCCCCCCGGTCGTTTTTTGGCCCCCTAATCGTGGGCAATATCTTTCGGCCTTGTCCGACAGTGCGCTGCTCAGCCGCCTCAACAGCTTCGGAGGTACCCCCAGCGAACTCTTGCACAACGCTGAGTTGATGGATCTCATGCTGCCGATCGCGAGAGCCGATCTGACCGCCTGCGAGGAATATCTGTACCGCCCGGCACCGCCGTTATCGTGCCCGATAACAGCACTGGGCGGGGTTGGCGACGTCACCTTCGACCAATCCGAGCTGACCCGATGGGGCGAAATGACCAGCGCGACATTCGAGGTGGTGGCCATGCCCGGTGGTCATTTTTTTGTCCGTACCGCAGCCGCCCTGTTGTCCTGGCTCGCCGAGGACTTTCGACGCGTGCTCGGATTTTCGCGCTGACCGGCCGGGCCGATAAGCATCCAGACTGCGATTGCCGCGAAAGGGATACGCGTATCCCAGGTCTTGGACACCGATCTCGCCGCGGCGCCCACCCGTGATGGAGGCGCCCGCTGCGCCCGGCGAATACCCACCCCATGGCGAGGAGCCGGATCGCCTTGCGGCCGGGAAGGAAAGCTCCGCGCTACGGCTCGGTCAGCGCAACGTCCGCCGCCTCGTCGAAGCTCAGCGACTCACCTTCGACGCAGGCAGCCTCAAAGACGGCGTCGGATAGCTCTTCCCGTGCCGCGCGTTGGCACTGCTGGTGCATGGACCCCACCAGCGCTATGACGGTGGATCCCGCTCCGCTGGAGCGGCTCAGCGCGGCGGCCGCTGCCATCAGCACCACGGCACGTCGCAGGTTTCCGTTGGCCCCGGCGGTCCAGGCCAGCCCCTCCAGGTAGCTGGCCCCCGACCAGGGATCATCGATCACCTGGCACAGTTTCAGGCCCTCCCGCAGGCTGCGCTCGGCGGACCCGGTGTCGCCCAGCATCAGGTGGCTCACCGCCAGGGCGCTCAAGGAGTATGTCCGCATCTGGACTTCGACACGCGATTCGGACACCGAGTGGGCTTTCTCCGCCCAGCGCAGTGCGGGTTCAGGATCGCCAACTGCCAAGTGGCGCAGCGACATCAGCCACATGCCGAGCACTTGCAGCTCAAAGTCGCCCGCGGCCAATCCTTGCTCGGCATCGGTCTGGACCTGCTCAACCTGCCCTTGCAGCAGAGCGCCGAGGCCCCGCGCAACCCCGAGCAGCGATTCGGCAATGGGGTCGGGCACCGCCGCGCCGTGTTCGTGTGCTTGCGCCACACATGATTGTGCGGTCGGCCAGTCAGTCTGTAGGACGGCAAACATTGCGAGGGCGGCAAGGGCGGCGATCCGTGCACCGGATGGCTGAGCGGAGGTCGTCGTGCTCAACGCCCGCTCCACCCAAAGCCTTCCGACCTGTAATTTCCCTGAGGCGACAAAGAGATTGCGGAGCTTGGCCGCCATCAGCAGGACGCTCTCCGGAGCCTTTTCCAGCCCGAACTGCAGCGCCTCCTCGATATTGGGAAGTTCGCTGCGCAGGCGGTGAATCCAGTCGACCTGCTTTTGACTGAACCATTCGAGGTGAGCCTGGGTCACCAGCCGCTCACACCAGTCGAAGTGTGACTGTTGCAGGCCTTGGTACTGCTCAGCGTCGATGCGTGAATTGCCATACTCACGCATCGTGCTCAGCAGCCGAAACCGCACCGCACCATCATCTTCGGTGCGAATGAGGATCGACTTGTCCACCAGTGCGCAAAGTTCGTCGAGCAGGTCGTCGGCGTCCATGTCTTGCGGGGCGACGTATTGGGCCGCGTCGAGGTCGAAGCTGCCGGCGAACACCGATAACCGCGCCCACAACTGTTGTTGGATGGGCGTGCAGTGGTCGTAGCTCCAATCGATGCAGTAGCTCAAAGTTTGCTGACGGGTTGGTGCGCCGCGCTGGCCACGGGTCAGCAAGCCAAAGCGGTCCGAGAGCCGGTCGGCGATCTGCTCGACCGACATGGCACGCAGGCGTGCGGCGGCCAACTCGATTGCCAACGGCAATCCGTCGAGCCGCTCGCAAATACGGGCACCCGCGGCCGCGTTGCGCTGGGTCAAGGTGAAGCCGGGTCGGGCAGTGCGGGCACGCTCCACGAACAAAGCCACGGCGTCATAGCGGGCTACGCTGCTGCGGCTGGAAACGGACGCTGCGTCAGGGTAGGGCAGTGGGGACAGGGCCAGCACCGCCTCCCCGCCGATACCGAGGAGTTCGCGGCTGGTTGCCAGGATGTGCAGCTGCGGGCAGCCTTGCAGCAGTGTGTCAATGAGCTGGGCGGCGTGGTCGATGACGTATTCGCAGCCATCGAAGATCACCAGCGCATCGCGTTCGGCGAGGGCGTCGGTGAGCACCTCGGTCAGCGGTCTTGCACCCTGATCCCGAATACCCAACATGCGCGCCGCCAGCCCGGCCAGTAGCGCCCCGTCGCTGAGCTCGCCGATGTCGACCAGCCACACGCCATCGTGGAAATGGGACACATGTTCCCCGGCAGCCTGCACCGCCAGGGAGGTCTTGCCGACCCCGCCCACCCCGGTCAAGGTGACCAGTCGCGACGTCGAGATCAGGGCACCAAGCTCGGCGAGTTCGGCCTGGCGCCCGACAAAACCCGCGAGCTTCGCGGGCAGATTTCCTCGAGTTTGTCTTGCCGATACGTGCCAGGCTGATTCGCTTGAGACGGAGGTGGACCGCTTGCCGCCCTCCAGCGCCATTGCGTCGACGGCCTGGCCATGGGCGGCCTGCAGACTCTGAATCGCCTCACCAAGCTCGACCATGGTGGGTCGAGCCGCTGGGTCACGAGACAGTGCCCTGTTCACCACCGACGCGACGTCTTCGGCGACGTCATACTCGGCTAGATCGGGAACTGGATCGTTGGCCACCCGGAATATCTGCGCGATCACCGATTCGCCCTTGCGGCGCTCAAAGGGAGCGTGACCGGTCAGCGCGCAAAACAGCGTCGCGCCCACCCCGTATACATCCGACGCACGATCGGGTTCACCGCCGCGAGCCAGCTCGCTGGCGGTAAAGGCCGGGGAGGCGGTGAACAGGCCGGTGGCTGTTCTGAATCCGCCGGCCATGTGGGCGAGCCCGAAATCGGTCAGGGCGGGCTCGCCGAAATCGGTGAGCAACACATTGGCCGGTTTGATATCCCGATGCAGGATATCCAGCCGGTGTGCCGATTCCAGCCCCGCCGCCAGGGCGACGCCGAGCTGCAAGACGTCCGCCAACGATAGCCGGCCCAACCGACTGATTTCGGTTTGCACGGAACCCCGCCGGCAATACGGCATCACCAGGTACGGGTGGCCGTCGCGGGTTTCACCGATCTGGAGCACAGAGACGATGTTGGGATGCCCGGTCAGCTTGGCCATCGCCCGCTGCTCACGCTCGAAGCGAGGCCGGTTCTCGTCAAGGTCGATGGTCAGCACCTTGATCGCCACTACCCGATCCAGATCGACTTGCCGGCAGCGATACACGACACCGAAACCGCCGCGACCGACTTCCGCGGCGTCGGCAAAGCCATCCACGTTGAGCTGCTCAGCCAGAGGGTTGATCAAGCCACACGCCTTGCGTCGAACAGTCTTGCTCGCTAATTGACGAGTGTAGTGATTCTGTGACCGGTTCTGACCGCGATTCACCGATTCGATCGGTGCGCGATGTAGCCGACCCCGACCACTATGAGCGGTCCGATGCGTCGCGGCTTGGTCAGTGCGGCGGGCACGCCACGCATGGGCCGGCAAACTTCAGAGAGCTACCATTCGTGGCCCAACGCAAAAGCCACTGCCTCATCGAAGGTTAGTGATTCTCCCTGAATGCGAGCGCTTTCAAACTCCGTCTCGGATAATTCGGCGCGGGCCCGACGTTCGCAGTCGGCATGAAATGGACCCATCACAGCAAAAAATGTTGTGCTGGAACCGGTAGTTATCTGGCTGATCGTGGCGGCTGCCGTCATCAGGACCACCGCGCGTCGCAGATTGTTGTTGGCCGCCGACGTCCAGGCCATCCCCTCCAAGCATTGGGCGCCAGCAAAGGGGTAGTCGCTGGCGCGGCACAGCTCGAGGGCTTTCCGGAGCGCACTATCGGCGTGTTCAACATCGCCCCGCGTGAGCCAGCCGACTACGAGTGCACTCACAGTGAACGTCCGCATCTGCACCTCGTGGCGTGATTCGGCCAAGGCGTATGCCCGTTCAGCCCAGTGCAGCGCCTGATCGGCGTCACCGACCAGCGCGGAGTGAAATGACATCACCCACATGCGCCCAATTCGGACCTGGTAATCGTCATAATCGCCGGTGATGGCAAGTCCGCGTTCGGCACTGACGCGGGCCTGGTCGATTTCGCCGCGCAGTAAGGTCGAGAACCCGTCGTAGCCGCAGAACAAGCCATCCATCTCGGGATAAGGCTCGAGCTCGAGCAGGTTGCGGGCCTCGGCCAACCACTGCGTCACGGCCGGCCAGTCCATCTGAAAGTAAGCGAAACCGACTCCGGTGGTAAGCCCCCGGATCCGGTTCTTTGTTGAGCTCTCGGGGGTAGCGCTCAATGCCCTATCGAGCCAGCGGCGGCCCTCCTTCAGTTTGCCGGAGACAATAAAGAGCATGCGCAGGTCGGCGACCATTTCCAGGGCGGTGTCGGGGGCATGAGTCAGGCCGAACTGCAGGGCTTCCTGGACGTTGGGCAGCTCGCGGCGCATGCGGCGGATCCAGTTGACTTGGTGCTCGCTGAACCATTCGGCGTGGGCCTTGGCCACTAGTTGCCGATACCCATCGAGGTGGCGTTGCCGTAGGAGCTGGTGGTCGGCCGCGGTCAGGCACGATGCGCCGTATTCGCGCAGTGTGGCCAGCAGTCGAAAGCGCACTTCGGCGTCGTCGTTGTTGTCGATGCGGCTCAGGATCGACTTGTCGACCAGTTCGCAGAGCTGGTCGAGCAGGTCATCGGGGCAGGTGTCGGGGGCGCAGACGTGGTGGGCCAGGTCCAGGTCGAAGCTGCCGGCAAATACCGAAAGGCGCGCCCAGAGTTGTTGTTCGGCAGTGGAACAGCGCTGGTAGCTCCAGTCGATGCAGCAGCGCAGAGTTTGTTGATGCGTCGGCGACCCGCGGTAGCCGCGGCTGAGCAGCGCGAAGCTTTCGGAGAGCCGGGCGGCGATCTGTTGCACCGACATGGCACGCACGCGCGCGGCGGCGAGTTCGACGGCCAGCGGGACCCCGTCGAGGCGCGAGCAGATGAGCGCAATGGCGCCGGCGTTGTGCTCGGTAAGGGTGAAGCCGGGCCGAGCGGCTTGTGCCCGCTCAACGAATAGAGCTACCGCGTCGTAGTCGGCGAGAGCGGCTCGGCTGGTGCCGGTGGTGGTGTCTGGGTAGCGCAGCGGGGAGACGGCGAACACGGCTTCGCCGTCGAGGCTGAGTAGTTCGCGGCTGGTCGCCACGATCTGTAACCTCGGGCAGCCGCGCAGCAGGGTGTCGATGAGCGCGGCGGCCTCGTCGATGACGTGTTCACAGTTGTCGAACACCAGCAACATTTCGCGTTCGCCGATGGCGTCGACCATCACCTCGGGCAGCGCCCTGCTGCCCTGATCGTGGATTCCCAGGGCGCCCGCGGCCAGCCCGGGCAGCAGGGCGCCGTCGCGCAACTCGCCGATGTCGATCACCCACACCCCGGCTGGGTAGTCGGCGGCCCGGGTGCGCGCGGCCCGCAGCGCCAGGGTGGTCTTGCCGACCCCGCCGACCCCGACCAGTGTCACCAACCGCGCGGTCGAGAACAGCTCGGCCAGCGCCGCGAGTTCGGCGGCGCGGCCGACGAACTCGCTCAACGGAGCAGGCAGGTTGCCCCGGACTCGCGGCGGCGGCACGGGTCGGGCGGCGGCGGTCTTGCCCGTGTGCTTGGCGCCCTGCAACGCCATCGCGTCGATAGCCAAGCCGCGGGTGGCCTGAAGCTCTTGCAGCGCCTCGCCGAACTCAACCATGGCCGGGCGGGCAGTGGGTTCGGGTGCGAGCGCCGCGCCAATCACCACGGCTAGGTCGTCGTCAACGCCGTATGCGCGCAGGTCGGGCGCGGACTCGGTGGCGATGCGCAGCAGCTGCGCCATGAGCACTTCCCCGTCGCGGCGGGCAAACGGTGGTTGGCCGGTCAACGCGCAAAACAGGGTCGCTCCCAGCCCGTAGACGTCTGAGGCCTGGTCGGGTTCTTTGCCGCTGAGGACTTCCGGGGCGGTGAAGTCCGGGGTGGCTGAGAAAACGCCGCTGGCGGTGTGGAATCCGCCGACCATGTGGGCGATCCCGAAATCGGTCAGGGCCGGGTCACCGAACTCGGTGAGCAACACATTGGCCGGTTTGACATCACGATGAACGATGCCGAGCCGGTGGGCGGATTCCAGACCCGCGGCTACCGCCACCCCCAGCCGCAGCACCTCGCTGACCGCCAACCCGCCGCACTCGGTGATCACCTCCTGCACCGATCCGCGCGAGCAAAACGGCATCACCAGGTACGGATAGCCGCCGGGCGTGTGCCCCACCTGCAGCACCGAGACGATGTTGGGGTGGCCGGTCAATCTGGCCATCGCGCGCTGCTCACGCTCAAAACGTGGCCGGTTCTGTTCCAGATCAGCGGTCAGCACCTTGACCGCCACCACCCGATCCAATTCCACCTGCCGGGCCCGGTACACCACCCCGAAACCACCACGGCCCACCTCGACCGCGTCGGCAAACCCATCCGCGCCCAACTGCCCGATCAGCTGACTAACCATCCCACGATCCGCAATCGCGCATCCCGCCCTCGTCGAGCAATCACCCTGAGTAAACGCCGGTTAAAGCACTCTACCCGGCCATCGGCCGGTTCCTCGTCTCACCAAACCTTCGTCCAGCAGGTGCGCGCGGATCGGGATGTTGCCGGCTCGGCGATAGAAATTCACGTTCGCCTGGACAACACTCGCGCCGGTCTTGGACGGGCGGATTCCGCCGCGGTGGGCGGTGCTGGCCAACCGACTCTTCAATCTCAGACGGATAGTTGCGATTTCGTGCAGCAACTCCGAGGTCTCTGACCGCTACAGCACTCGGTGGCCCCACCAGAGGCATCAACCATTGCGACGATGACTCGACCGCACCCGGCAAACACCCTCCGCCTGGCGCGTCAGGGTGCCAAGCATCACGGTCTGTGATAGTCAGGAAGCGGACAGCCCAAGGTTCGGCACGAATCCTTGACCTGGTGGCCAGCGGCGACACGTGATGCGCGCGATCTCGATGACGTTATGAGAAGTCATGACGTTTGCGTCGCTGATTATCTGGCGAAGCGCTGTCGGCTTGGCGGGCTGGCGGTGGAGGGGCTCGCTCAGACTTTGGACCGGGCTGGAGGCATATGGGTACCAGTGCTGATCACGACCACAGAGATCTGAAATTGTGGGACGCCTTCCGTAAAAGGCGCACTCACCGCGACTTCGAGCAAACAGAGCTTTCGACTGAAGCAATCGGTGCCCTGGTCGAGGCGGCGGCAAGTGCCCAGACATTCCGGCCGGGAGTTCGTCACATCGTCGTGGTTACCGAGCCCGCCTCGGTCGCAACACTCGGCGACGTCGTGCCCGGCTGGGTCAGCAACGCAACGGCGGCCATTGTTCTGTGCACCGATGTCGACAAGGCGGCTGCATTAGCGGGATCGCGCGCGGTGGACATCTACACGAAACTCGATGCGGGTGCCGCCCTGGCGCATATCACCCTCGCAGCAGTCGGACTCGGCGTCGGAATCTGTACCGTCGGCAGCTTTACCGAGGGCGCGGTCCAAGCGGTACTGGATATTCCTGATCACATTCGGCCAGATGTCGTCATCGGCATCGGTATTCCGATCCGCAACCCACTGCCCGCCCCGCCCCGCGCCGCGTTCCAACCGGGGGTGCATTACAACCGGTTCGGGAAGCCGACCGAGAGCACCGCACCATGAATTGTGTAGAAGGGCGGGGATTTCCGTGAAGAAGCCCACACAGGACGAACTCGTCTCCATCGTCGCGTACCTTCTTGGATCGGCGGCGCTCACAGATCAAGAGGCGCCCGCGATTACCGCACTGCACTTCGTCGGCGCCGGCATGCGAATCCTTGAAATCGTGGCGCAGGAGACCGATGACGATTTCGCACAGGCGAAGATGAAAACGATCGAACAGCGAATACAACAGGTGCTCGGCGATCCGGCCGCGCTGTCGGAATACCTTCACTGCATCGCGAAGGAGTTCGCCAAAGAGGTCGCGAACCGACGCCAAGTAGCAGCGGGTTCCGGGCTGCCCAGCGATCGGGCGACCGAATCGCCCACCGAGCCACCAACCTCATAGCATCGTTGCCTTCGCGGCCTCGTCGTCCCACCTCTGTCCGACGAGCCGCAAATCACGCCGGCACGGGCCGGCCCCCACCCGCTACGGCTCCAGAACGATCTTGCCCAGCACGGCGCCGTCGGCCAGACTCTGCAGCGCGGCTTGCGCCTCGCTGAGCGGAAAACGCTGCGGCGGAGGCGGTCTCAGCCCCAGGGAAACCAGGTGATTGAGCCCCCAGGAGAACAAGTACACCGAACCGGGCACCCGGTTGAGGTATTCGCCCCACGCGACACCCAGCACGCCGACGTTGCGCCGCAGCAAGCGATTGACCGCGAGCGTCGGGATGCTGCCCGCGGCGAAGCCGATCGCCACGAGCTTGCCGTCGATCGCCAGCGCGCGAATCGCATCATCGAAGACCGGGCCACCAATCGGGTCGACCACGATATCCACGCCCCGCCCGTGCGTGTGCTTGTGCACCTCCTCGACCCAGCCCTCGGTCAAGGGCAGCACCACATCGGCTCCCACCGAGGCGACATAGTCGATCGCACCCTCCCGGTGCACCACGGCTATCACCTGGCCGGCGCCCATCGCCTTGGCGATCTGGATGGCCGCCGTGCCAACTCCGCCGGCACCACCGAGCACCAACACCGTCTCACCCGGCCGCATCGCGGCCCGGCGAGCCAGCGCGAAGTACATGGTGTTGTAGTTGACCAGCAATGACACCGCTTCGGCGTCATCGAGTTCGGCCGGGCTACGCACCACGTTGGAAACCGGAACCGCCACTTGTTCGGCGTAGCCACCGAGTACGCCGAACGCCGAAACCCGTTCTCCTACCCGAAAGCCCGACCTCGCGGGCGCCGACCGCACGACACCCGCGGTTTCCAGCCCCGGCACGAACGGCGGCGGCAGCTTCAGTTGGTATTCGCCCTTGGTCAGCAGCAGATCCGGAAAGCACACCCCGGCCGCCCGAACATCGATGACGACGTTGCCGCCGCCATCTGAGACGTCGTCTACCTCGGTGTAGACCAGGCCGGACGGACCAGAAAGCTCTTGTACGACACAAGCTTTCATATAGTTACAGCTTGAATCCGGCTTTTTGCGCGCCGGACAGATCGGTGATCTGAGCCCACTGCGCCGCAATGTCCTGCACCGACGGCGGCGTCTGGAAGTTGGCGCCGTCGTTCTGGAACAGCGCGGCGCGCTGCACCTTGCCGCCGCCGACGATGAACACCGACCCGTTGTCGGCGCACTCCTCGGTGCACAGGTAGGCCACCACGGGCGCGACGAATTCCGGCGTGAGCTTCTCGAGCACCTCGGGGGGCATGATGTCTTGGGTCATCCGGGTGGCCGCGATCGGGGCCACCGCGTTGGAATGGATGTTGTACTTGGCGCCCTCCAGCGCCAGGGTATTGATCAGGCCAACCAGCCCGAGCTTGGCCGCGCCGTAGTTGGTCTGCCCGAAGTTGCCGAACAGGCCGCTGGTGGAGGTGGCAACGACGACCCGGCCGTAGCTCTGCTCGCGAAAGTGTGGCCATGCCGCGCGGACGACGTTGTAGCCGCCGTAGAGATGCACCTTCAACACGGCGTCCCAGTTCTCCGACGTCATCTTGTGGAAGGTTCCGTCACGCAGGATGCCGGCGTTGCTCACCACACCATGCACGGCGCCGAACTCGTCGAGCGCGGTCTTGATGATGTTCGCCGCGCCGTCTTCGGTGGCAACACTGTCGTAGTTGGCGACCGCGCGACCGCCACCCTCGCGGATCTCGGTAACAACCTGATCGGCCATCGCCGATCCGGCGCCCGTGCCGTCGCGAGCCCCACCGAGGTCGTTGACGACCACGCTGGCTCCCTCTCGGGCAAGGGTGAGCGCGTATTCGCGGCCCAGTCCCCCACCGGCTCCGGTGACGACGACGACGCGATCCTGTACTCCGGGCATCAGGTTCCTCTCTGTTGACACGGTCGGGTTCGGCCCGGCACCAGGCCGAAGCCGTTGGGCATGGGCGTCAGGCTAGAACAGCCGGCGAGCCAGCTTGAAGGCCCGCTCGGTGTAGGGCGGGTAGATGATGTTGGAGAGGTCGGGGCGAGTCGGCTTGGTCAACACCGACTTGCGGTGACTGAACTCATCGAAGCCCCACTTGCCGTGGTAGGCGCCCATGCCCGAGGCGCCGACACCGCCGAATGGCAACTTCGCCGTCGACACCTGGAAGGCGAGGTGGTTGACCATCATGCCGCCCGCGGGCACCTCGTTGATCACCCGTTCGCGGATTTCGCGCGACTTGGTGAACAGGTATGCCGACAACGGCTTGGGCCGTGAGTTGACGAAACCGATGGCATCATCCAGCGATTTGACGGTGAGCACCGGCAGGATCGGCCCGAAGATCTCGTTGGTCATCACCGGACCGCTCGGATCGGGGTCGACGACCACGGTCGGCTGAATGCGCAGGCTCTCCGCCGTGCACTTGCCGCCCACCTCAACCTTGCACTTACCCCCGGCCTTGGCTTCGGATTCGGCAGCCGCGATGTAGCCGCTCAACCGGTCGAACTGGCGCCGGTTGACGATCCGCAGCCCGTCGGGGTCGTCTTGGGAGCGGAACTTGGTGACGGCGGCGCCGATCTTGCCCACGAGTTCGTCCCGAATCGTTGCGTCAGCCAGCACGTAGTCGGGAGCAACACAGGTCTGGCCGCCGTTGAGCAGTTTGATCCAGGCGATCCGCTTGGCCGCGACATCGATGTCGGCGTCCGCGGCTACGATCACCGGGCTCTTGCCGCCGAGTTCGAGGGTGACCGGGGTCAGATGCGGCGCGGCGCCTTCGTAGACCTTGCGGCCGATCTCGGTGCCGCCGGTGAACATCACCCGATCCAGGCCCTGCCCAATCAGCTCCTGGCTCACCGCGCCGTCGCCTTCGATCACCGCAATCGCGTCACGGTCCAGATAGCGGGGCACCAATTCGGCCATCAAACGCGACGATGCCTCGGCGATTTCGGAGGGTTTGAGAACGACGGTGTTGCCGGCCGCGATCGCACCGACCGCCGGACCCAGCGTCAGATAGAACGGATAGTTCCAGGCGCCGATGATCAGCACGGTGCCGTACGGCTCGTACTGCACCCAGCCCCGGCCGGGCAACTGCGGCGCTTCGAGCAAGACGTGCTTGCGCCGCATCCACTTGCGTACCTTCTTGGCCGCGTACTTCGCTTCGGCGATGGTCGTTGCGATGTCGGCGATGAACGCCTCTACCGGGTTGCGGTCCAGATCCTCGACCAGCGCTTTGGTGATGGCGTCTTCGTTTTCCTCCATCAACCTTTGCAGCTGCAGCAGTTGCTGTTTGCGCCACTGCACGTTGCGGGTCCGCCCGGAGGCAAACGTCTGGCGCAGCCGGGCGACGGTGGCACCGACATCGGTTGGCTTGGAATCGTCGGACGGGGCTCGAACTCCGCCGGCTCCGTTTGCTCCGCGCTCCTGAGCTTTGGCTGCAACCGATTCGGTGGTCATCATTGTCCTTCCCTTCCGGCGGTGCCCAGGCTACGTCGCGTGGTCGCACACCGGTGATAACCGCGATCCTAGTCACCCGGCCAGCGCAGCAATAGAAAGATCGTGCCGGATCCGGGCATCCGCCCGCACAACGCCAACGGTCGACGGATTCGTCAGGGCTTACCCGCGGTCACGAAACGGTTGACGAACGGCCCTTCCTGCGAGTGCGCCGTCCGGCCCAGCCGGAGGGCTTCCGCGCCCGCCTGGACCGAATCCGTCGTCCAGCCGTGCGCGGCGAACCAATCGGCGGGGTCGGGCTGGCCTTCGTCGTCGAACCACAGGTCAAAGGGATCAAACGAGGTGTCCTGACCGCGGGCCTGGCGCTTGGCGCGCTGCCGGGCCCACCTCTGGGCCCGTTCTTCGGCCGCTCGGCGAGCGTCCTCGTCTACCCCGAACATCTCGACGGCCACCCGGCTGCCGGTCGCACTGTTGGCGTCGATGGCGGTGAACAGCGCGTGTTGGGCGGCCGCCGGCAGAAACGGCAGCAGCCCTTCGGCCAGCCAGGCCGTCGGAAGCGACGTCTGAAAACCCGCGTCACGTAACGCCTGCGGCCAATCGTGGCGCAGGTCGACCGGTACCGCCCGCAGCGCAGCGACCGGTGCGGCGCCATGGCGGGCCAGGGTGTGTTCCTTGTAGTCCAGCACCTTGGGCAGATCGATCTCGTAGACCGTGGTACCGCCCGGCCAGTCCAGCCGGTAGGCGCGGGAATCCAGACCGGCCGCCAGAATGACCACCTGGCGGATCCCGGCCGCTACCGCATCGATGAAGTAGCTATCGAAGAAGTGGGTGCGCACGGCCAGATAGTCGGTCATCTGTTGGGAGTCGACGGTGAAGTCGGGATCATCGTCGTCATCGGTCTGCGCCCACCAGGCGGCGACCTGTTCGCGAACCGCCGCCAGCTCGGGGGTGGAGACCAACGGCTCGGCGAACTGGTCACGGATCAGTGGGGTCTCGCTGGCGGTCTCGGCGGCCCGAGCCAGCGCGACCATCACCGCGGTCGCTCCGACACTGGTCGCGATGTCCCAGGAATCGTCGGCGGTGCGCGGCATTACAGCCGTTTCGCGGTCACGAAGTCGGAGTAGGCCTGCTTGTCGTCGGCCATCGGCACGCCTTCGACCCAGCGCCCCACCCGGTGCATCTCGTCGCAGGCGTTCTGGGCGTTGGCCCGCCAGCCATGCTCGTTGAGCCACTGTCCGAGCAGCGCGCGGTCCGGGTCGTGGTAGATCAGCTCGTGCACGTCGATGGTTTGTTCGAGGCCGAGTGTCTGGGCGACCTTTCTGAATCGCTCCCGCATTTGTTCGCGCCGCTCATCGGCGTGGTTGCCCGCGGTTTCGGCCGCAATGCGGCTGCCCGCGCAGCTGAGTTCGCCAATTTGGGTGAACAGCCGGTCTTGCGCCTCGGCGGGCAGGTACATCAACAAGCCCTCGGCCAGCCATGCGGTTCGCGCACTCGGATCGAACCCGGCGGCGCGCAGGGCACTCGGCCAGTCCTGGCGCAGGTCAATGGCCACCTCACGGCGCTCGGCCGCCGGCGTTACCCCGTTTTCGGCCAGGGTGGCCGACTTGTAGGCCAGCACCTGAGGCTGATCGATCTCGTAGACAGTGGTGCCCGCCGGCCAGTCCAGCCGGTAGGCGCGCGAATCCAGTCCCGACGCCAAGATCACGACCTGCCGGATCCCGGCCGCGACCGCGTCGGCGAAGTAGGTGTCAAAGAAGTTCGTCCGGACCGCCTGGTAGCTGCGCATGTGCTCGACGGTGGCGGCGGTTTCGGCATCGATGGCCTCGACTTTGGCCACCATCTCCTGATCGAGCATCGCTTCCCAGATGACGCCGGCATTGGCGTTGGTGACCAGCATCCTGGCGTACGGGTCGCGGATCAGCGGCTCGGGCTTGCTGGTTTCGACGGCCCGGGCCGCTGCCACCATGACAGCGGTCGCGCCGACGCTGGTTCTGATGTCCCACGTGTCGTCGTGGGTGCGCATTGTGCTCATCGCGTCCTCCGCTCTATCGCGAAATCTCGAGTGATGCTCGTAGCAGTGTGGTCGTGATCGCCTCGTCCACCAGGTCCTCGGGAACCGGCCGACCCAGCCGGGCCATCTCTTCCCGGTTGCTCACGCTGTACACCTGCCAGCCGTGATTGGCCAGCCATTCGGCCGCGTCCGCGCGGCCCGGTTCACGATAGCTCAACGCCTCGACGTTGATGTCCAGACCCAGCCGGTCGCGCATCCGATTCCAGCGTTGCTTGTTGCCGGTCAGGTTCATCGTGAACGACTCGACGGCGATGCGGCTGCGCGGCGCGCTGAGGTCCGTGATCATCTCGAAGAGTCGGTCCTGGGCATCGCCGGGCAGATATGGCAGCAAGCCCTCGGCCAGCCACGCCGTCGGCCGGTCCCGGTCGAATCCGGCGCGCAGCAGCGCGGCCGGCCAGTCCTCACGCAGATCCACCGCGACCCCATGTCGTGTCGCGGCGGCGGTCACCCCGTGTGATTCCAGGATCTGGGCCTTGTACTCCAATACCTTCGGCTGGTCGATTTCAAAGACCACGGCCTCGGGCGGCCAGTTCAAGCGGTAGGCCCGGCAATCCAGCCCCGCAGCCAAGATCACCGCTTGCTCGATCCCGGCACCGGCAGCGGCAGCGAAGTACTCATCGAAGAAGTGGGTACGCACCGCCTGGTAGTCACAGCCGAGCCGGTGCAGACGTTGCCCGTGCGGGTCGTCATCGAGCCAGCCGATGTCGGGATCGGCCAACCGGGCCCACGCCGGGCCGGCCGATGACACCAGGATCGGGGCGAACTCGTCGCGAATCAGGGGATTGGCACCGGCCGTCTCGACCGCCCGGGCGGCGGCGACGCCCAATGCGGTCGCGCCAACACTTTCGGTGACGGTCCAGCTGTCACCATCACTACGCAGGGAGTCGACCTCATCAAGTTCTGTCATGACCAAACCATGCTACCTAGTAAGTTAGGCAACCTATACTCTGTGTGGCCCAGGTCACGGCAAGCGGATCCACCGTTGGGGCTACAACCGGGCCTACACCGGCAATTGGCCAGTAATCCAGCAATTACGCCTGCGACCGCTCCGCTAGGACCGCGGCTTCCACAGCGTGCCGGCCATCATCTTGCACAGCGTGTCCAGGATGTTTTCCATGTCCCGGTAGCTGCCCACAAACCCGGCATAGAAGCCCACGCCGCACAGCAGGAGCAACAGCGCCTCCGCCAACTGAGACGCGTCAACCCCCGCCTCGAGCTCCCCCCGCTGGATCGCATCGCGAACGGCGGTGTCCAGAAATTCGCAGGTGGCCGCGACCGCGTCGTGGTCACTGCGCCGCAATTCCGGATGCCGCTGCGATTCGAGCACGGCCGTGGCCAGGAACGCCGTGGTGGCGGGATGGGAGGCATCGGCCTCCTTCGCCACCATCACGAACGTGCACAGCTGCCCCAGCAGGGTCTGCACCGAGCGAGCCCGTTCAACACCGGCGGCGACGACCAGTTCGTTGGTCTGAACCACCACTTCGCGATACAAAGCCTGCTTGCTGGCGAAGTAGTGATTGATCGCCGGCCGGGTCAAATCGGCACTGACAGCAATCGCCTGGAACGTCGCCCCGTCATATCCGCGTTCACTGAACACTTCGCGGGCAGCACCAACGATGCGCCGGCGGGTGTCGTCAGCTTTCGCGGCGGGGGGACGGCCTGGACCTCGGCTGGCCGTTAACTGCATCACTCAAGTGTGCCACCGCCGCGATGCGGCTCCAGCGCGTTCGCCGGGATGCTACGGAACTTCCCAGATTGATAATCCTCGAAGACCTCGATCACTTCGGCCTTGGAATTCATCACAAACGGCCCGTAGTGAACGACCGGTTCCCGGATCGGACGACCGCCCAAGATGAGCAGTTCAAGAGCCGTACCACGATATTTGTCCGGCGCAGAGTCGGCGACGACGGTAATCCGGTCCCCGGCACCCATGACCGCCAGTTGCCCCAGGTGAATTGGGTGGCCGGCCGGCCCCACCGCGCCACGGCCAGCCAGAACGTACACCAGCGAATTTAGATCACGCTGCCATGGAATGTTCAGCTGAGCACCAGCGTGGACAGTCGCGTGCGCGAGGGTGATCGGCGTATGGGTGATTCCGGGCCCGCGATGGCCGTCGATCTCGCCGGCGATAATGCGAACCAGAGCCCCACCATCCGCGGACGCGAGC
The DNA here is from genome assembly GCF_003584745.1 of Mycobacterium pseudoshottsii JCM 15466. NCBI lineage: Bacteria > Bacillati > Actinomycetota > Actinomycetes > Mycobacteriales > Mycobacteriaceae > Mycobacterium > Mycobacterium pseudoshottsii. The sequence goes on along the minus strand of NZ_AP018410.1, from coordinate 471,627 downwards.
AGCTCAACGTCGCCGCCTTCGATGGCCTGATAGCGCGGTGGCGTGAACTTCTTTTTCCGCGGCAGATTCACCCACAACTGAATGCCGTGGAACGTTCCGCCGCGCAAGACGGTATCGACAGGCGGTGTTTCTATATGTAGGACGCCCGATCCGGACGTCATCCATTGCGTCGCACCGTCGGTGATCAGGCCTCCGCCGCCATGAGAATCCTGGTGCACGAGTTTCCCGTCGATCATGTAGGTGACCGTCTCGAACCCTCGGTGCGGATGCCAGTCGGTGCCCCGAGGCTCTCCCGGCTCGTACTCCACTTCGCCGATCTGGTCCATGCGCACGAACGGGTCCAGGTCGGCCATGCCGACCCCCGCAAAGGCCCGGACCACCGGGAATCCCTCACCCTCGTAGCCGCGCGGGCCGGATGTGTGTGATCGAACGGACCGGACGCTCCGTGTCGACGGGCCGGGGCGGACGCACCCGGGGCAACGTGAGCGTGTCTGCGGTAACAGCGGGCATCACTACCTCCTATTCAAACGACTACCGGTATAACCGGACTAGAGTCCGTTTATTCCGGTCTGTCATAGGATGGTCAAATGCTTGTCAGGGCCGTGCTGTGAGCGACCAGAAACCAAACCCCAACGAGTCAACAGAGGTGTCTCCCGCCGCCGCCGGCGGGAGATTCGGCGCCTCGATCAGGAATGCTGGCTACCTACAAAAGTGGTTCCTGTTGGGCATCACGATCGGTGGGATCGCCGGGCTTGGCGCGGTGGTCTTCTATCTCGCGCTGAAATACACCGGCGAGTTTCTGCTCGGTTACCTTGCGGACTACCACATCCCGACGCCGGTCGGGGAGGGCGGCAGCCACGGGTCCAGCGGTTTCGTGCGCCCCTGGGCGATTCCGCTGATCACCACCGGTGGTGCGCTGCTCTCGGCATTCATCGTGGCCAGATTCGCGCCGGAGGCCACCGGGCATGGCACCGCCGAGGCCATCGAGGCGGTACACACCAATCCCCGCAGCATCCGCAGCCGGGCGGTCCTGGTGAAGATGGTGGCCAGCGCGCTGACCATCGGATCGGGTGGTTCAGGTGGCCGGGAAGGCCCCACCGCACAGATCTCGGCCGGCTTTTGTTCCTTTCTGACCCGCCGGTTGGGCCTATCCGACGAGGACGGCCGGACCGCGGTGGCCCTCGGTATCGGTGCGGGCATCGGCGCTATCTTCGCCGCGCCGCTGGGCGGAGCGGTGCTGGCCGCGTCGATCACCTACCGCGATGACTTCGACTACCGCAGTCTGTTGCCCGGTTTCATCACCTCCGGCACAGCGTACGCGGTGCTGGGCGCGTTCATGGGTTTCGACCCCCTGTTCGGCTACATCGACGCCGAGTATCGCTTCGAAAAGGCCTGGCCCCTGCTGTGGTTCGTGGTGATCGGGGTGGTCGCCGCGGCCATCGGCTACCTGTACGCGCGGGTGTTTCACGCGTCGGTGGGACTTGCGCACCGCCTGCCCGGTGGTCCGGTCATCAAGCCGGCGGTCGGCGGACTGCTGGTCGGGCTGATGGGACTCTTGATTCCCCAGATCTTGAGCAGTGGCTACGGCTGGGCGCAGCTGGCGGCCGATCGCAATGCACTCATGGCAATCCCGTTGTGGATCATCATCGTCTTGCCGGTCGCCAAGATCCTGGCCACCTCCCTGTCCATTGGAACCGGTGGCTCCGGCGGGTTGTTCGGCCCGGGAATCGTCATCGGCGCCTTCGTGGGGGCCGCGATCTGGCGACTGGGCGAGCTAACCGGACTGCCCGGTGTGCCAGACGCGCCGGGAATCTTCGTCGTCGTGGCGATGATGACCTGTTTCGGCAGCGTCTCACGTGCCCCACTGGCCGTCATGATCATGGTCGCGGAAATGACCGGCTCCTTCTCGGTGGTGCCCGGGGCCATCCTCGCGGTCGGGATCGCATCGCTGTTGATGTCTCGCACCAACGTCACCATCTACGAAGCGCAGCGGCTCAATCGCGAAACCGCCGAAGCCGAACGCGCAGCTAGGGCCGCCGACCGCGGAAACTGACGCGACACCGCGGGATTGGGCCGCACATCGGCGCCGGTTGCCGGGTCTTCGCGTCTGAGCCTCGATGGGGCCCCGACGGCTGCCACGACATCTTCAGAGCGAGCGGATGTTCTGCACCGGTAGCCGCGGCCCGCGGCGGGGCTCGCGCGCCAGTCCGCTGGCCTCGAGCAACCGAACCACCCGATGCCGGTGAGGCCGCATCGGTTCCAGCAGCTCCAGCATGCCGGCGTCATCGACCGGATGGCCCAGCAACGTCCAGCCGATCATCTTCGGGATGTGGTAATCCCCCACCGATACCGCGTCAGCATCACCGAACGCGCGTTGCACGGTCTCGGCGGCAGTCCACACCCCGACGCCGGGCAAGCTCGTCAGCGCGGCCAGGGCCTCCCCCGCGGGCCGCGTGACAAGCCGTTGCAGTGCCGACGCCCGCTGCGCGCAGCCCACGACCGTCCGTGCCCGCCCGGGATCGACGTTGGCGCGGTGAAACTCCCAGGACGGAATGGCCCGCCACGCATCCGCCGACGGCGGCACCCGCATCCCGTCCGGCGCCGGACCGGGGGCCGGGGTCCCATACCGCGTGACCAACAACCGCCAGGACCGAAACGCCTCCGCGCCGGGCACCCGCTGCTCGATGACCGCGGGAAGCACCGCCTCCAGCACCTGTCCGGTGCGCCCCAACCGCAAATTCGGCAGCCGTCGGTGCGCGGCGGCAACCGTCGGATCCCGCGGTACGAAATCCGCGGCGTCGTCGTCGGCACCCAGCAACGCCGGTAGCTGATCGATGAATTCCTCGGCGCCGCTCCCCCAGGCCTCGCAATGAGCGGTATCGGGCGCGCAGCGGCTGAACCGGGCGGCGACGGGGCCGGAGCCCAGCAGGCTGGTACGCCAGATCGTGCCGTCCCCCGGGACCCGAAAGCACGGGTCCCCGCGGCCGCGGCGAAGCGGCGCCAGGGTGTGCCCGAACCCAGCGGCCCCAGCGAACGTGACCGTGCGCTCAATCTTCACCTGAGAACTCCGTATTCCGACGGCCCGGTCAATTGACCGCAAACTGGCTTCCGAGACAGGATGACTTACGTGATGACGCCGTTCGATGACCCGCAGGCAGAACTGGCGTGGATGTTTCTGCAAAGTATGTGCGAGGGCGGGGATCTAGACGAGGGTTTCGCGCTGCTCAGCGACGATTTCACCTACTGGAGCATCATCACCCGCAGCGCGTTCGAAAAGGATGCGCTGCGCCGCGCGGTGGAACAACGCAAGAAGGTCTTCGAGATCAACATCGACCTGCGGCGCTGCGTCAACGAGGGCGAAACGGTGGTGATCGAGGGACAGTCCGAGGGCATGACGGCCACCGGCGTGCGCTACGACAGCCCGTTTGTCTGCATCTTCGAGACCAAGGACGGGCTGATCGTCTCGCTGCGGGAATACAGCGACACCCAGTCCTTCGCGGCGGTGTTCCCGGCCGGCGCTAATCCGGTATGACGCTGATTTCTGCCTTGTTGGGGTAGAAGGCCACGCGCCCGGCGATCTCGGCAACCGCGGGATAGGGCTGTTCATAAGTCCAGATCACATCCGCGACGGTGTCGCCGGTGCTGGTGGTCACGCTGTAGTAGCTGGCATCACCCTTGAACGGGCAATAGCTGCTGGTGTCGGTGCTGGTCAACCGGTCAGCAACCACGTCAGCACGCGGAATGTATTGCACCGCAGGCAAAGTAGCCTCGCGCAATTCCAGTGCCGCGGCGGTGTCGGCAATGAGCTCGCCGTTGACCCGCACCTGAACCCGTCCCTTGGTCGGCTCGATGGTGATCGGGTGCCCCGCCGAGGGCTCTAGAACTTTTCGATGGCTCATGGTCAGTACCTCCTCGGATCCGAGTCTTTGGTCTGCAACGCTCGATGGCGTTGCAGACTTCCCACCTTTGGTCCGGTGTTCGCACCGCTCGGGCGACGCGATCCCGCGGCTACTCCGACTGTCCCGTCCTGGCGCCTTGGGTGTTCTTGCGCATCGACGCCCAGAACCGCGCTGCCTCGCGTATCGATTCCTCGACGGGCCGCGGCTGCCAGCCCAACTCGCGCACCGCCTTGGCGTGGTCGACCTCGGCCTCGGCGCGCATCATCCGCACCGATTCCAGGCTGAGTTCGGCGTCTTTGCCGGTGAGCCGCGCCCGCAAGCTGCCCAGCGCACCCAGGGCATAGAGCGTCGGCACCGAGATCGTCCGTTGCGGCGGTGCTACCCCGGCCTCGTCGGCCGCGATCCGCACCACCTCTTTCAACGCGATCATCCGCTCGGAGATCAGGTAGCGCTGGCCGCTGCGCCCGCGTTCGGCGGCCAGGATCATCGCCCTGGCCGCATCGTCGACACCCACCACTTCCAGCTTGATGCCGTTCATCAAGAACGGCAGCTTGCCGAACACCGCACCGGCGATGAAGGCGCCGTGTGGGGTGCGACCCCAGTCGCCGCTGCCGTAGGTCGTCGAGACGCACATCGCCACCGCGGGCAGTCCATGTTGGGCCACGTAGTCCATGACGAGATCTTCGGCCTGAACCCGGGATTGGACGTAGGACGAGACCCGCCGTGACCCGATCCGATCCTCCTCGGTCGCCACGTGCCCATGCCGACGATCCACCGTCGCATAGCTGCTGGTGAACACGAAGCGGCGCAGGCCGGCGTTCTTGGCGACGTCGAGGACATTACGCAGGCCTTCGACGTTGGTGTGAAAAAGCGGCGCCGGGTCGCGTAACCAGGCGCGCGCGTCGACCACGCAGTAATAGACGTCGTCACAGCCCTGCATTGCCTCGCGCACCACGGCCGTGTCGAAGATGTCGCCATGGAATCGGGTGACCGGCAGGTCGTCGATGCTGCGGGTGTTGGCGGTGGGCCGCACCATCACCCGTACCTGCGCGCCATCCTCGATCAGCATGCGGGTGACGTGCGAGCCGAGAAACCCATTGGCGCCGATGACGAGTTTGGGCCCGACACTCATTGCGAGCCCCCGTACTGCTGCATCCAGTTCGCGGCGGCTTCATCGATCGTGCCCAGCTCCGCGGCCTTTCGGCACCACTTCAGCCCGGCTCGCAGAAAGCGCAGCGGGTTGTAGATATCTTCTTGACGGCACCACTGGCCGTCGCCGGCATAGGTGATGATCGAAATGCTGGTCGCGCTGATCACGCTGCCGTCACCCGGATCGCGCATCGGGTTGTCCAGTTCCAGAATGATCCGTCCGGTGGACTCGTCGATGACCGACCACAACGACGGGAACGCCACCATGTGACTGCCCGGAAAGGTCGTCATCGTTTGCCAAATCCAGGCGCGCACTTGCTCGCGGCCGTGCATCGTGCCGGCCGCATGTTCGATGTACTCGACGTCTGGCGTGTAGTGCTGCACCCAGGCATCCCAATCCCGCGACGCGGCCGCGCGGACAACGGTGTCCTCGAACTTCTCGAAGGCCGCCGCCAGTTCGCTGCGAGAAAACTCCGGCCCACTCACCACAAGACCATGAATCTGCTGGAAGAGCGAATTTCTTGGCCGGCATCGGATCTCACGTCAAGCTTTCTGACACCGTTACACCACATCGCCGGAGTGTAGCCTGGGAACGGCCTGGGTCCCTGGGGTACCCGGAGTCCCCGGCTGGCGAGGAGGACCACGATGACGAGCCCGCAAAAGGCAATACTGGCCGGTGGCTGCTTCTGGGGAATGCAAGACCTGATCCGCAAGCAGCCCGGTGTGATCGCGACGCGAGTCGGCTACAGCGGCGGCGACGTCGCCAACGCGACGTACCGCAACCACGGAACTCATGCCGAGGCCGTCGAAATCATCTTCGACCCCCAAGCCACCGACTACCGCACGCTGTTGGAGTTCTTTTTCCAGATCCACGATCCGACGACGCCGAACCGCCAGGGCAATGACCGCGGCACCAGCTACCGGTCGGCCATCTATTACCTCGACGACGAGCAGAAACGAGTCGCGCTGGACACCATCGCCGATGTCGAAGCGTCCGGCCTGTGGCCCGGCAAGGTGGTGACCGAGGTAAGCCCGGCCGGGGACTTCTGGGAGGCGGAGCCCGAACACCAGGATTACCTGCAGCGTTACCCCAGCGGTTACACCTGCCACTTCATCCGGCCGGGGTGGAAGCTGCCGCGACGGGCCACCGCCGGCCAATAGCCGCGGCGCCGCTGGCCCTGAAGCCCGGCCCCGGGATCAGCGACGGTGCACCACAATCCGGCCACCGTTCTTGGGGGTGTAGGCCACACCCCGGCAAAACAGCCGCTCGCCGGCAGCGGTGGTCGGTTCGATGGTGAAGTTGCGCAGCACCGTTCGCAGCACCACGTCCATTTCCATGTTGGCGAACGCGGCACCCACGCACCGCCGGGTTCCGCCACCGAACGGGATCCACCCGAAGGTGGACGGTCTACCACCAATGAAACGCTGCGGATCGAAGCGCTGCGGGTCTGGGAAAATGTCGGGATTGGCATGCATATGCGCGATGTTGACGAGGATCGATTGCCCGCGCGGAATCATCCACTGGCCAAGCTGGTATTGCGGCGCATAGACGTGCCTGGCCGCGAAATCGATGACCGTCCTGGCTCGCTGCACTTCCAGGATGGTGGCCTGGCGTAGCTCGCCCCCCGCATCCTCGGCCTCGGCCACCAGGGCCGCCAGCAGATCGGGGTGGCGGGTCACCCGCTCAAACGCCCACGACAACGTGGACGCCGTCGTTTCATGCCCCGCCGCCAGCAATGCCAGCAGCTCGTCGCCAATATCCTTGCGCGACATACGTGAACCATCGTCGTAGGTGCTGCGCAGCATCAGGGCCAGCACGTCGGTCCGATCCGAGAAGTTCGGGTCCGACCGCTCCTGGTCGATCAGCCTGTCGATGATCACGTCGTACTGGCGCCGATACTCGGCGAGCCGACCCCACGGGCTGAAGCGGCCGTATCGCCGCTTCGGCTTCGGCATCGACGCCAGCCGTGAGCCCAGTGTGGTCCAGGGCGGAATGATCCGGCGCAGTTCGTCGAGTTCGGCGCCATCGGCACCGAAGACCGCGCGCAGGATCGCGTTGAGGGTGATGCGCATCATCGACGGCAGCGTCGGGAAAAGTTGCCCCTCGGGCCAATTGGCGGTTTCGCGCAGGGTCTCTTGTTCGATGATGATTTCGTAGTTCTTCATGCTCTTGCCGTGAAACGGCGGCGCCAACAGCCGCCGCCGGCGGCGGTGGTCGTCCCCGTCGAGCCCGAACACCGAGCCAGACCCGAACATCCGACTCAAATTGGGCTGGATGTTGCCCAGGTCCTCCGGGCTGGCGGTGAAGACCTGCTTGGCCAGTTGTGGGTCGTTGACCACCACCATGTGGCCATAGATCGGGACGTTGAGTGCGAAAACGTCGCCGTTGCGGCGGCTCAGCCAGTCCATCATCCGCCGCCGGGAGGTGGCAAAGGCCAGGCCCTGTAACAACTTCGGAATTCGGGTCGCTTGCGCCATTTTGACCGCCGGCACTGCCGGCGCGTCGGAGATCGCTTGATTCATGGGGGTATCGCTCCCAACACTTGCCCCCGAAACGGGGTTGGTACCACCGTGTACCACTCGCTTTTCTAGTACGGTACTCTTTGGTACCAGTCCTGACAAGGAGTTCGGGTCGACCGAGGAGGCGCGCTCGTGACGGCAGCTGCTAGCAGCCCGGCGGCCCTGGACAGCGACCCGTTTCGGCAGCGCCTGCTCGAGGGCTTGGTCGCCTCGATCGGCGAACGTGGCTACCACGCCACCACCGTCGCCGACATCGTGCGCCACGCGCGAACCTCCAAACGCACGTTTTACGACCGGTTCGAAAGCAAGGAACAGTGCTTCCTGGACTTGCTACGGGCGGACAACGAGCGACTCGCCAAGCGGATCCGCGCGGCCGTCGATCCCGAAGCGGACTGGCAGGCCCAGATACGCCAAGCCGTCGAGGCCTACCTGAGCCACATCGAATCCCGGCTGGCAGTCACCTTGAGCTGGATCCGCGAATTCCCCTCCCTGGGACCCATCTCCTACCCCGTCCAAAGGCACGGGATGAACCTGCTGACCAGCCTGCTCGTCGAGCTCAGCGCCAGCCCCGGATTCCGGCGGGCCGGCTTGCCCGCGGTGCCCGGGGCACTGGCGGTGATCCTGCTGGGGGGTTTGCGTGAACTGACCGCGCTGACCGTCGAGGACGGACGAGACATCCGGGAAATCGTCGAACCGGCGGTGGATGCGTCCATCGTATTGGTCGGCCCACGGCACTAGGCGCGGTGCCCGACTGTGTAGCTCTAGTAGACGGAGGACCTAACGATGCGGCTGTCGACCCGAAACCAGCTCAAGGGCACCATCATCGAGGTGGACCTCGGCGCCGTGATGGCGGTTGTGAAGGTGCGGCTCGACGGCGGCGACCAGGTCATCACCTCCTCGGTCACCAAGGATGCCGCGACCGACCTCGGCCTCGCGGTCGGCCAGCCGGCGACGGTGTTCATCAAGTCCACCGAAGTCACAATCGGAGTCGAGTAGTCCGACATGGCGGCCACGATGCGAGCCGAGCGCTTCTACGCCGATTCCAAAACAGTTGTACTCGAAGATGTTCCGATACCGGAGCCGGGGCCGGGCGAGGTCCTGGTCAAAGTGGCCTACTGCGGGATCTGCCACTCCGATCTGAGTCTGATCAACGGCACCTTCCCCACCCAGGCGCCAGTGGTGACCCAGGGGCACGAGGCGTCGGGCACCATAGCCAAACTCGGCCCCGAGGTTGACGGCTGGTCCGAGGGCGACCGCGTCGTGGTGGCCGCCGGCCGGCCGTGCCAGAGCTGCCCGAACTGCCGACGCGGTGACACGGTGAATTGCCTGCGGATCCAGCTGATGGCGTTCGCCTACGACGGGGCCTGGGCGGAGTACACCGTGGCACAGGCGGCCGGTCTGACCCGGGTGCCCGACAATGTTTCGCTCGACCAAGCCGCGATTCTGGCCGATGCGGTGTCCACACCGTTCGGTGCGGTGGTGCGGACCGGCAAAGTGGCCGTCGGGGAATCGGTCGGGGTGTGGGGCGTGGGTGGCGTCGGAACCCACATCGTGCAACTGGCCCGTTTGGTCGGCGCGGTGCCGGTGATCGCCTTGGACATCAATCCCGTGGTGCTCGACCGGGCGCTGGAACTGGGCGCCGACTACGCCTTCGACTCCCGCGACGACCAACTGCACGACAAGCTCGCCGAGATCACCGGCGGCCGCATGCTCGACGTGGCGTTCGACGCGGTCGGTCTCAAGGCCACCTTCGAGCAGGCGCTCGGATCGCTGACCGCCGGAGGCCGGCTGGTCGGTGTTGGCATGAGTGCCGAATCACCGACCGTGGGACCCACCTCGATGTTCGGACTGACCCACAAGCAGGTACTCGGTCACCTCGGCTACCAGAACGTCGATATCGAAACCCTGGCGAAGCTGGTTTCACTTGGGCGCCTGGATCTTTCGCGCTCCATCAGCGAGATCGTCCCGCTTGAAGACCTGCCGTTGGGTATCGAGAAGCTGGAACGCCAGGACGGCAACCCGATCCGCATCCTGGTCCAGCCCTGACGAGCACGCGCCTCCACGACACTTAAACCACGCACCCGACGCGCCGAGAAGTGGCGCAACGGTTTAAGTCTCGATACGAAGGAACGCGCGCAGCCGGTCCAGTACCAGATCCGGCCGCTGCTCGACGATCCAATGGCCCACCCCGTCGACGAACTCGACCTCGAAATCGCTGATGTGGTCCTCGTATCCGCGCAACAGCTGCGGGGTGAGCACCGGGTCGTCGGTGCCGTGTAACCAGCGCACCGGAACATCGACCCGAGCGTCGGCGTATTCGCCGCGCATCCAGGGCAACGCTTCCGAACTCTGGAACGTGCGATACCACCGCGAGCCCGCCACCGCGTGCCCCGGCTGGCGCATGCGTTCGACATACATGCGAACATCCTCGTCAGCAATGGTGAATCCCCCACCGACCCAAGACGTCAGCACCCGAAAGTAGCGAGCCTTGGGATCCGCGATCACCCGGGGGCCGATGACCGGCAGCAAGATGGGGATCTGATACCAAAACCGCCAGATGTCGCGCACCATGCCGAGATCGCGCGGGAACCACGTCGCCGCAGTGTTCATTCCGAAGAATCCGGTCACCTTGGCCGGGTAGCGCAGCATCATGATGAACGCCACCGGGCCACCCCAGTCGTGGGCGACGAGGCGCACCGAGGCGATGCCCAGCCGATCCAGCACACCCGCCAGATCGTCGGCCATCTCCTTTTTCGTGTAGCGCGAGCGCGGAGCCGAACTCCATCCGGCGCCACGCAAGTCGGGACACAACACCCGATACCCGTCCGCGGCCAGCGGACCGATCAGCTCGTGCCATTCCCACCAGTTCTCCGGAAAGCCGTGCACCAGCATCACCGCCGGGCCATCGGCGGGGCCGGCGTCTGCGACATGGATCGTGATGCCACCGTCGAGATCGACAAACCGGTGCTCGACACCGTCGAGGGCGGGAAGAGTGCTCATGTGTTGAGAAGGTAGTGGACGCGGCGGATCCCGGTCGGCTAACTGAGGAACCGCTTCAGGTAGGGCGCAAAGCGAGCCCGCAGACTCTCCTCGGTCAGCCCGAACATCTCGCAGGATGTCTGCACGGTGCCCAGCCGGCCTCGTTGGTGGCCCGCGAGGTAGCCGGCCGTTGCGGTGCGCGCCGAGTCGGTGAATGGCTCGCCGGCCAGCGCGTATATCCGCTCCGCGACGCCGACCTCGTCGGCCATGAAGTCGTCGAACCGAATATCGATCGAGCGCTCGGGACCGATGGTGTCGCGATCGCGCACGAGTGTGGCGAGCATCCGGTCGAGGCGATCGACCCAGTAGTGGGCGATCCGCTCGACCGGGACCGGCCAGCGGTGCATCCGGGCCGAGTAGGTGATCATCGCGAGCATCGACAACGCCACCGGCACCGGGTCACGGTGCGTGAACAACACGATGCTGCCCGGGAACACCCGATCCAGCACCGGAACCTGTTCCAGATGCTGGGGCGACTTGAGCAGCCAGCGCCGGCCGCCACGCAGGAATTGCATCGCCTTGAGCTGGGTAGCCAGGTATTGATAGTGCGGCGTCTGGTCGTGGGTCTGGTAGTAGTCGCGCCAGCGGGGCACGTGGCCAAGCGTTTCGAAGAGCATCGTCGAGAAGTCATTGGCCAGCAGTTGAATCTCTTCGTGGACGTGGTCGGCGGTCATCTCGTGCATCAGCGAAAAGTGCGGCATCACGGTGTTGATGACCCCGACCGCCACATCCATGCGGACCCGCCGCGGGTCCGGCTCCACCCCCGCCTCTTGGGGCAGGGGAAACGGCTCCACGCTCTCCCAGTACGGCATGGTCCGGAATGTGGTCGGCGCCGCGAGCATGTTGTGCAGGTGGGTGGTGCCGGTGCGGGGCAGACCAGCGATCACCACCGGCGGTTGCAGTTCGATGTCGTCGATCTCCGGATGCCGGTGGCGCAGGTCGCTCAACAACAGCCGGTTCTTCAGCAGCTGCAATAGCTGCCCATAGAAGTTGACCACTCCGGCCGGCTGCATCCCGTCGATCTCGGCCAGGGCGGCCAGATAGACGTCGAGCCTTTCCCGGTAGTCGCCTTCGCCGAAATCGTGCAGCCCGGTGTCGGCGCTGGCCTTTGCGTGCAGCGCGTCGGAATCCAACGAACAGTCCGGGGCGAGGGCGGCCATCATGTCGAGGATCTGCTGAGCCTCGACACTGAACTGAGGCCGGGACAGATCGTCGAGGCGCACGAGCGCGGCTTTCGTCATGGCAACTTATGTTACTCTGAGTTTCGTAATGGTAGCTGATTTTGGCCGGCCTCGTGACCCGCGCATCGACGGCGCCGTGCTGCGCGCGACGGTCGAGCTGCTCGCCGAAACCGGATACGCCGGGCTGCTGGTCTCCGCCATCGCCAAACGCGCCGGCACCAGCAAGCCCGCGATCTACCGGCGCTGGCCCAGCAAGGCGCACCTGGTGCATGAGGCGGTGTTCCCGATCGACGCCGCCACCGCAGTCCCCGATACCGGATCACCGGTCGACGATCTACGCGAAATGGTGCGGCGCACGACGGCCGTGCTGAGCACCCCGGCCGCGAAGGCGGCCCTGCCGGGGCTGATCGGCGAGATGGCCGCCGACCCAACGCTGCATTCCGCGCTGCTGGTGCGATTCGGCGAGATCTTCGGGCATGGGCTCACCACCTGGCTGGACAATGCCGCGGCCAGGGGCCAGGTCCGGGCCGATGTCACCGCACCCGAACTGGCCGAGGCGATCGCCGGCATCGTCCTGATCGGTCTGCTGACCCGCCCGGGCGAACTCGAGCCCGGCGTCGGGGACGCCTCGATCGACCGCACGACGACGTTGCTGCTGAAAGGAATCCGGAAAGGAACCCCGCAATGACATACGAGTCGACCGCCGCGTGGCAGGAGCTGCTGGACATCCTGCGCACTCTGGACAGCTCGTTCCTCGAGGGAGAGCGCGCCGTCACCGACGACCGTCACGTCGCCGACGGCTACCGCATGCTCGCCACCACGCTGGGCGTCGCCTTCGACGCCTACCTCTTTCCCGAGCCCGGTCGGCCCCAGTTCGTCGCGGTGAACACGCCGTTTCGCCGCGACCGCAGATGGGGCGGCGACAACACCGACGCCTACTACTTCATGTGCCCGGTCGACCCCGATCGCCGCTACCGCATCAGCGGCAACAAGGGCGACAGCGTGTACTTCTCGGTGACGGCCTACAACGAACCAGCACCGGGCGCGTGGTCAGACCGGATCGTTGCGATCGTTCGCGATAGCGATCTCGACGTCGACGCCGACGGCAACTTCTCCTTCGAACTGGGCCCCACCCCCGACGCGGCGGTGTTGATGACCCGCGACTACCAGGCCAACCCACTGACCGGGCGCCCGATCACCTGGCACATCGAGGCGCTCGACGAGCCCGACCCGATCCGACATGCAGATCCGCAGACCGCTGCCGGCCTGCGGTCGGTTGCGACCTGGTTGCGCACCATGTTCGCCATCATGCCGCTGCCCGTTGGGACACGGGACCAGGACTTGCCAGACGAACACGCGCTTGGGCACAACACCGCCCACGCCGCGAACCAGTTCGCCGACCCCTACCAGGTGCCCGACGCCAACTTCGGCTGGTCGGCACGCGACGCGTGCTACTGCTACGGCAGTTTTGTGCTCGACGACGACGAGGCGCTGGTCATCACGCACCGACCGCCGTCGTGCCGGTTCTGGAACCTGGTGGTGTGGAACCAGTTCATGGCCACCTGTGGCGCCGCCGATGCCCGGTGCTCGGTCAACGGCCACAGCGCCATCGCCAACAGCGATGGCTCGGTGACCGTGGTGCTCTCCCGCGGGGTCACCACACACCCGAACTCGCTGACCACGCTGGACTATCCCCGCGGCAATCTCGCCTTCCGCTGGTTTCTCGCCGACGGCGTGCCGGCGCGGCCGGAGGTGAAGCTGGTGAAGCTCGCCGATGCCCCGACCGAGGTGGCTTGAATCACCCGACCGCACGGACCAACTCGATGGCCCGGCCCAGCGTGGAAAGCTTGGCGTCCATCGTGTCGCCCGCGGGATAGAGCCGCACCGTGTTCACCCCCGCGTCGCGCCACGCCACCAGCCGGGACCGGACCATCTCCTCGGTCCCGATCAGCGTGGTGGCCAGCACCATCTCGTCGGTGACCAGCCTGGCCGCCCCTTCCGGTCGCCCCGTTGCCAGCGCTCGCGTACCGCGGCCGCGACCTCCGACCAGCCCTGCCTGCTGTAGGCCTGGTTGTAGTAGTTGGTGCTCGCCGACCCCATCCCGCCCAAGCTGAATGCGAGTTCCGTCTTGCGCGCCGCGACCATGTCCCGCAGCTCTTCGACACCGGATGCGAACGCCACTTCAGCGCCCTGGCAGAAGTCGATGTCGGCTCGGCTGCGACCAGCAGCGGCCAGCCCGGCATCCAGGTGCGTGAAATACGCGTCACCGGCGCCTTCGGGAACGAAGCTGGTACCCAGCCAACCGTCGGCAATCCGGCCGGTCAGCCGCAACATGGCCGGCGACAACGCGGCCAGGTAGATCGGAATGTCGTACTCGGGACGAGTCGACAATCGCATGGGCCGTGCCTCCCCGCCCCGGCGGGGAATCTGAAACTCACTGCCGGAGTAGCTGACTTTGCCGCCCGCGAACACCTGCCGCACGATCTCGACCGTTTCCTTGAGCCGAGCCAGCGGCCGGTCGAACGCGACACCGTGTAGACCTTCAATCACTTGTGGGCCGGATGCCCCCAACCCGAGTAGAAAACGGCCGCACGACAGATTGGACAGGGTGATCGCCGTTTGCGCGACCAGCACCGGGGATCGGGTACCAACCTGCAGCACCCCCGAACCGAGCTGCATCCGTTCGGTCCGGGCCGCTATGTAGCCCAGCGCGGATGGCGCATCGCTGCCCCACGCTTCGGCCACCCAGCAGGTGTGTAGGCCGAGCTTTTCGGCCTCGACGACGAAGTCGACCGTGTCCTTGCCGTCCTTGCCGCCGGACAGCTCGACCGTCGTCGCCGTACGCATCAACGCACTCCGTGCTCAGCCAACCTCTTGATCGCGGCCAGGGTCTTGTCGATCGCCGCCTCGAACTCCCGCAGTCGCACGAAGACGATCTTTTCTTCCTTGTCCGGCATCGCATCGATGGCGTTGGACAATCCCGAGCGCCCTGGCCCGATCTGCGTCCGGTAAGTCAGGTTGGTGCCACCGTCGCGGGGGACCAGACGAAACCGCCACACCGCGGCCGGATAGTCGGGTTCACCGACGGCCCAAGCGAATTCGCGGGGCGGATCACATCGGACAACTTGGGATGTACTGGTCCATTGCCCGAACGCCTCGTGTTGGTTGTGTCCGATGAACCGGGCGCCGACGCGTGGTTCGCTGACGCCGCCAACCCACTCCACGGCCTGCAGCTCGTTGCTGAGCGTCGGCATCAGCGCGATGTCGGAAATGAGGCTCCAGACCCGTTCGGGCTCGGCGTCAATCCACGTCGAGGCCTCCACGGTCGGCCTGTCCGCATAGCGTGCGCCCGTCCACTCCACGGATCCCATTGTCCTCCAGCGGGAACGTGCAATAGACGTGAGCGTCGCCACCACGGCCGCTCGACGGGGATTTCAGCCCTGCGGGTTCGCCGGCGATGCACGCAACGATCTGCGAGAACTCATCTGGCGTTAGGCAATTCCGCTGCCGGTGACCACGCTTGGGCCCAACGTACCGGTTTGGTCACGATTGGGGGAGCACATCGACAGCTCGCCGATGTCCACTTTCTGGACAAGGCTTGGTGCGGGTGCCGGCGTCGTCGGTAGCCACCGACACGGTGCTAGGCCAACGCGTGCGCTTCCTGTCGATCGGAGCCACGGAATGCCAGTTTGACGATCTTGCGAACAACCGTGCCGAACTGGCGCAGCAGCGGGCCCCGGTTGTAAGGAATGCCGTAGCGTTCGCAGATCTCCTGCACCTCGGGGGCAATCTCGGCGTACCGGCGGGCCGGGATGTCGGGGAACAGATGGTGCTCGATCTGGTGGGACAGGTTGCCCGACAGCAGGTGGAAGGTCTTGCCGCCGGTCAGATTGGCCGAGCCCAGCACCTGGCGGAAATACCACTGCCCCCGAGACTCGTTCTGGGTTTCTTCGACGCTGAACTCCTGGGTGCCGTCGGGGAAGTGGCCGCAGAAGATGATCATGTACGACCACACGTTGCGCATCAGGTTCGCCGTGAGATTTCCGGCGAAAACGAACGGCGCAAACGGCCCGGCCAGCAGCGGGAAGGCGACGTAGTCCTTGAGGGTCTGACGTCTGGTCTTTTTCCAGATCTCCGTCAAGGTCTCACGCTTGTCGCGGAGCGTGATCTCGCCGGAGCGAATGCGCTCGGTCTCCAGTTCGTGCAGCGCGACGCCGTACTGGAACAGCACCATCAACAGGAACGCGTAGACGGGGTTGCCCAAATAGTACGGCTGCCAGGGCTGGTCTTCGCTCATCCGGATGATGCCGTAACCGATATCGCGGTCCATTCCCACGATGTTGGTGTGGGTGTGGTGCATGTAGTTGTGCGAATGCCGCCATTGATCGGCGGGGCAGGCGGTGTCCCACTCGAAGGAGCGCCCGGAAATCGCGGGGTCACGCATCCAGTCGTACTGGCCGTGCATGACATTGTGGCCAATCTCCATGTTGTCCAGGATCTTTGACAAGCCCAGCATTGCGGTGCCCGCCAGCCAGGCCGGTGGCAGTATGCCGGCGAACAGCAGTGCGCGTCCACCGACTTCCAGCGCCCGCTGAGCCTTGATGACGCGGCGGATGTAGTCGGCGTCCGCTTCGCCGAGGTCAGCGATCACGCGTTCCTTGATGGCGTCGAGTTCGCGGCCGAATGCCTCGGCTTGTTCGGGCGTCAGGGCGAAATTTGCGCGGGTTGCGGTTTCTGCAATGGTTGCGATGTTGTTGTTTCCCATGGGTTTCCCCTCCCAAGGTTGATGTGGATTGATGGCTAGAGCGATAGGTCGACGTCACCGACCGGAACCGATACACAGATCTGGACGTCCTCGTCCGGAGCGACCGATACCGCACCGGTGACCAGGTTGCGCACCGTGCCGGAGGTCTTGCGCCTCGTGCAGGTGTGGCAGATGCCCATCCGGCAGCCGTTTTCCGGTGCCAGTCCGGCCGATTCGGCCTGTTCGAGCAGCGAGCGGCCGTCGTCGACGACGTCAATGCCGCTGTCTGCGAACCTCACCCGGCCGCCGGATGGTTGCGCGGGCGCTTCGATCGGCGCCGGCACGAAGCTTTCGGTGAACACGTTTTCACAGTTCTCCCGCACGGCGTCCACCAAAGTGGTGGGACCGCAAACGAACACCGCGTCCGGGGCGTCCATCGCGGCGGCCAGGTGATCCGGGCCGAATCGGCCGACGAGGTCGCCGCCACCCGATTGGGTGTAGCCGTGCAGGACCCGCACCCCGGGCAGTACGGCCAGCTCGGCGCGATAGCAGGCCTCGGCGGGATTGCGCGCGTAGTGGATGAAGGCGATCTCGGCACCGTGAATGTGCAGATGGTGCTGGGCAACCAGGGTGCGCAGCATCGCCAGCACGGGCGTGATGCCGCTGCCGCCGGAGACGAAGAGGATGCGGCGCGGCCGGCGCTGCGGCAGCACGAAGTCGCCGCCGACACCGGCCAGGCCCACCACCATGCCGCGACGGGCATGGTCATAGAGATAGGTCGATACCAGCCCGCCGTCGTGGCGACCGATGGTCAGCTCGAGAGTCTCGCTGCCTTCGGCGTTGGCCGGCGAATAGCACCGGGTGTGACGTCGGCCGTCGATATCGACGGTGAGGTTGACGTACTGACCGGCCAGGGGGCCGGTACCCGCCGCCATGGCCGAGCGGAACGTGTCATTGGGGGCCAGCGTTAGGGTGACGCTGCGCGGCGTGGTGCGCCGCACGTCGATGAGCTTGGCGCGGGCCTCGCCCAGCGTCCACGTCGGCTCCACCAACTCGGTGTATCGATCGATTCCGTGCGGACCGGTGAGCAGGTCGACCAGGCCGGAACCCAGGACCCGCTTTGCCAGAGTTTGGGTCAAAGTTTGAGTGAACATATGTACACGGTGTGACGTGACGGCGCTGGTCGTCAAGGTTTTTCCGCAGCTCTGTGGTAGGGTTCACATAGTGAATGAACGTACTCCTAGCTCACGCCCGCACCGATCGGGCCGCTCCCGGGACAGCCCGTCACGCGAGGAGCGCAAGGAGGCCACCCGGCGTGCCATCATCGCCGCCGCCCTCAAGCTGGTGCATGATCGCAGCTTCAGCGCGCTGAGTCTGCGTGAAGTCACGCGCGAAGCCGGAATCGTGCCAGCCGCGTTCTACCGCCACTTCGAATCGATGGAAGCCCTGGGCTTGGTTCTCATCGACGAGTCGTTCCGAACGCTGCGCGACACCCTGCGCGGCGCGCGGGCGGGCCGCCTGGACCCGAACCGGGTGATCGAATCGTCCGTCGAGATCCTGATAGGCAGCGTTGCCGAACGCCGCGAGCACTGGCGATTCATCGTGCGCGAGCGCTCCACCGGCCTATCGGTGCTGCGCTACGCCATCCGTACCGAGATCCGGCTGATCACCTCGGAACTGGCCACCGACCTGGCGCGGTTTCCCGGGCTCAATGAGTGGAGCACCGAAGACCTCAACATCTTGGCGACGCTGTTCGTCAACGCCATGATTGTCACGGCCGAGGCGATCGAGGACGCGCAGAGCTCCGAGGCGCTCGAGGAGATCCGTAGGATCGCGGTCAAACAGCTGCGGATGGTCGCAATCGGTGTCGCCGGCTGGAAAAGCAGGCCCTGAGTCCGTTTCGGGCTGATGCCGCTTGATCACCCAGGCCCCGAACCGCGTTCGGGCGGCTATCGATTGAGGTGCGCGCTGGCCCCTCGGCAAACGAGCACTGCGCCAGATTCAAGCCGCTATAGTTCTACGCGTGGCTCTGGCCGCGACTCGCAAGTTGGTGCGCGATCCTCAGCTGCGCAGACTAATGGCGGTATGCGCCACCTTTCTCACCAGTAATTCCGCGCACGGCGTGCTGCTCACCGTCTTCGCCTTCTCGGTGGGCGGTGCCGCCACCGTCGGCGTGGTGACCCTGGTCCGGATGCTGCCCAGCGCACTTCTGGCGCCGCTGGCGGCAACGCTGGCCACCAGTCCACGCCCCCAGGTACACCTGGCAATCGGGGTTGGCGCCCGCGGGATGACAACGATCGCCACCGTCATCGTGGTGGTGTCCGGGGCGCCGCTCGGTGTCGTCTTGGTGGTGCTGGGCGTCGACTCGCTGATGTCGGCGGCCGTGCGCTCCCTGCATGCCGCGCTGGTGGTGCGTCTGGCCACCAGCGTGG
The DNA here is from genome assembly GCF_003584745.1 of Mycobacterium pseudoshottsii JCM 15466. Lineage (NCBI taxonomy): Bacteria > Bacillati > Actinomycetota > Actinomycetes > Mycobacteriales > Mycobacteriaceae > Mycobacterium > Mycobacterium pseudoshottsii. The sequence goes on along the minus strand of NZ_AP018410.1, from coordinate 452,663 downwards.
CCGAGGCGGCAACCGCCAACGCGGCGACCGGGGTTCTTCTCTATGCCAGCGCCCTGGCCGGGCCGGCGCTGGCCGGGGTGATGCTGGCCTTCGTCGGCGTCGGCTGGGCCTTGACCCTGCCGGCGGCGCTCTTCGTCGTCGGCGCCCTGACGGCGCTACGGATCACCGTGGCGCCCATCGATGACATGCCCGATACCGGCGGTGCCCGGCCATCCGGCGGTGTCGCGCGCGTCCAGCTCAGGGCGGTCGGAGCCGGGTTTCGCGCGATCATCGAAAGCCGTCCGGCCGCCGCAGCGGCGACCCTGTTCCTTCTCACCATGACGCTGCTCGACGGCTTCTGGTACGTCGCGAGCGCGCCGTTGGCCGCAGACCAATTTGGGCTCGGCCCAAGCGGTGTCACGACGATCATGACCATCTACGGCGTCGGCGGCCTGCTCGGTGCGGTGGCAATGCTGTCGATCGCGGGACGGGGCGGGCTGGCCCGCATGTTCACCTTGGCCCGGCTCAGCGAGGCGCTCCTGCTCGCGGCGATCGGTGCGGCCAGTCTGCCCGCATTGGGCCTGGTGCTGGCCGCCGGCGTGGGTGGTGGAAGCGCGGCCTCGTGGGCCATCGCACCGACGCTTGTTCAGCGCAACGTCAACAGAGCCTCGATGGTGACCGCGGCGGCCAGTCTGCAGAGCGTGTCACGGCTGGCGATCGCCGCGGGTGCGGGGATCGCGGCGGTGCTGGTCGGCTCGTTGGGGCTGACCGGCGCCCTGGCCATCGTCAGTGGTGCCGCGGCGCTCATCACGGTGCTGGCCTGGCCACAGGTGCGCCGCGCCGACAAGCTCAGCGACGACGACAGCGCCAAGCTTGCGGTGATCCGGGCCACCCCGGTGCTGGCCCCGCTGCCCGCACTTGCTCTCGAGCAGCTCGCGCGCACGGCGACGCGGATGGCCGTGCCTGCGGGCTCCGACGTGATCCGCCAGGGCGACCGAGGCGACCGGTTCTACATGATCGCCAACGGCCTGGCCGACGCCACCGTCAACGGTCGCCGGGTGGCCACCCTTGGTCCCGGCGGGTCGTTCGGGGAGATCGCCTTGCTGCACGACGTGGCGCGCTCGGCCACCGTGACAGCGCGAAAGGACCTCGACCTGGTCGCGGTGGATCGTGCCGAGTTCCTCGCCGCGCTGTCCAGCAACACGGCAGCCGGTCTGCGGCTGGGCGGGCTCGCCCGGACCCGGCTGGGCACCGTGCCCGTCGAGGAGCGCCTCATCGAACTCGGCCCGGATCCCGCACTGAACAGCCAGTCGCTGTCTGAGCTGCTCGCCGCGCAGCCGGCGCTGGCGGGCATCGGCGACGGCGCGCTGCGCGAACTCGCCGACACCGCCAAGGTGCTGGCGGCCCCGACGGTGCGCTGATCACCTGCGAGGGCGACCACGGCGATACCTACTACGTGATCCTCGAGGGCGCCGCCCAGGTCCTCGACGACGACACCGCGGTGCACCACCTCGGCCCCGGCGAGGGCTTCGGCGAGCAGGCGATCCTGCGCGACGTCCCGCGTACGGCGACCGTGCGAGCGGTGGGCGACACCACCCTGGTGGCCGTGGATCGCGAGGCGTTTCAGCGCGCGCGGCGTTGACACCGGCCGCAGCGACGGTGCCGTGACTGGGCCGGCTTACCGCGGGTCACGCCACATCGGCCAGATCGACGGACCACCGTGCGGCAGCGCGATCTCACCGGTAACGGTGAAACCGAAACGCTGGTAATAGGGCACATTTTCGGGCTTGCTCGACTCGAGGTAGGCCGGGCAGTACTCGGCGTCGCAGCGGTCCAGCCGCGACCGCAGCAGCGCCTGACCGAAACCCTGTCCGCGAACCGTCGGGTCGCTGCCGACGGCGGCCAGATACCAGTGTGGTTCTTCGGGGTGTGCGCGCTTCATCGCCGACTGCACGGCACGTCCCACCCCCGTTCGGAACCCGAACACCCGAAGCAAGGCCGGGGTCATCGCCAGTTCCCCGAGCCGTGTCTCGCGCCATTGGTTCGGCGGATCCCACAATGCCGCCGCGCCGATAACCGGTCCGTCGCAGGCCACCTCAACGCCACCGCGGGCCAGATGGTGGTGGCGTGTCATGGCCGCGAACAACCGGCACAATTGCGTGGTCCGGGCCCGGTCACCGGGAAACAGCCACGTCATCACGGGTTCGTCGTAGAAAGCCCAGGCCATGGTTCGGGACAGCTCACGGATATCGGCCTTCTGCGCCGGACGCGCCTGTGGGGTCATCTCAGCGAGGGTATCTGGGACCGCCATGGCATCGCCGGGTCACCGCACCGCCGGGCGGCCCGATCCCGCCTGATACCCAGCAGCTCCACCGCGCCCTTACGATGGGGTGGCTCCATCATCGATGCCGGTGCGGCGCTGCGCCGGGGAACGGTTGGCCTACGGTGTGGGACTTCGAAACAGACCCCGAATACCAGGCGAAGCTGGACTGGGTCCAAGAGTTCATGGTCAACGAACTCGAACCACTGGATCTGGTAGCTCTCGATCCCTATGACAAGAAGAACCCCGAGATGATGGCCGTCCTTCGGCCGTTGCAGCAGCAGGTGAAGAACCAGGGGCTCTGGGCCGCTCACCTGCGACCGGAACTCGGCGGGCAGGGGTTTGGCCAAGTCAAGCTTGCGCTGCTGAACGAAATCCTCGGACGCTCGCGCTGGGCGCCCTCGGTGTTCGGTTGTCAGGCACCAGACTCGGGTAACGCCGAGATCCTGGCGCTGTTCGGCACCGAGGACCAGAAGGCCCGCTACCTGCAACCGCTGCTGGACGGCGAAATCACCTCCTGCTACTCGATGACAGAACCTCAGGGAGGTTCGGATCCAGGGTCGTTCGTCACGGCCGCCACCCGCGACGGAGACAGCTGGATCATCAACGGGGAGAAGTGGTTTTCCACCAACGCCAAGCACGCCTCGTTCTTCATCGTGATGGCCGTGACCAACCCGCAGGCCCGCACCTACGAGAAGATGTCGCTGTTCATCGTCCCTGCGGAGACACCCGGCATCGAGATCGTCCGCAACGTCGGCGTCGGGACCGAGTCGAGCAAGCACGCCAGCCACGGCTACGTCCGCTACCACGATGTTCGGGTGCCGGCCGATCATGTGCTCGGCGGTGAAGGCCAGGCGTTCATGACCGCGCAGACGCGACTCGGCGGCGGTCGCATTCACCACGCGATGCGCACAATTGCATTGGCACGACGAGCCTTTGACATGATGTGCGAACGCGCCGTATCCAGGCAGACCAGACACGGCCGGCTTTCCGACTTGCAGATGACGCAGGAGAAGGTCGCCGACAGCTGGATCCAAATCGAGCAGTTCCGGCTACTGGTGCTGCGCACGGCGTGGCTGATCGACAAGCACCACGACTATCAGAAGGTGCGTCGCGACATCGCGGCGGTGAAGGTCGCAATGCCACAGGTGCTGCACGACGTGGTGCAGCGCGCCATGCACCTGCACGGCGCGCTCGGCGTTTCCGACGAGATGCCGTTCGTCAAGATGATGGTGGCCGCCGAATCGCTGGGCATCGCCGACGGCGCCACCGAACTGCACAAGATGACGGTGGCACGCCGGACACTGCGCCAATACGAGCCTGTTGCAACGCCGTTCCCGTCACAGCACATACCCACCCGGCGAGCGGCGGCCGAAGCGCGGCTGGCCGAGCGCCTGGAACACAGCATCGCGGAGTTCTGACACCGGACGCCGGCCGCTGGGCGTCCGGATGCCGAAAAGTGGTGCGGCGAATGGATTCTCACGGCTCCCGCCCCGACCGGTCAGGTGACGTACCGGACGACGCTTTCTGCCACACAGGCCGGCTTACCGGACCCTTCGACCTCGACGGTCGTGGCAACCGTCGCCTGGACCGCGCCGTTGCCGACGTCTTCAACACCGACCAGCGAACTCTGGGCGCGCACCCTGGAACCGACCGGCACCGGGGCGGGGAATCGAACCTTGTTGAGCCCGTAGTTGATTGCCAGCTTTATGCCCTTGACCGTGTACATCTCGTGCTGCAGGCGAAGTAACAGCGACAGGGTCATGAAGCCATGTGCGATGGTGGTGCCGAATGGCCCTTTGGCCGCTCTTTCCGGGTCGACATGGATCCACTGATGATCGCCCGTCGCATCGGCAAACAGGTTGACGTCTTCCTGCGTGATCGTCACCCAGTCGCTTTGCCCGATGGTTTCACCCGCAGCGGCAGCGAGGTCGGCGACGGATTCGAAGGTGCGCATGGCTGTCTCCTCTGCTCGTGGGTAAGCATAGATGTTGTGAAGCTACTGCTGATCGCCGATACGCACGTCCCCAAGCGTGCCCGCGACCTACCCGACCAGGTATGGAAGCAAGTCGCCCGGGCAGACGTGGTGATCCACGCGGGCGACTGGGTAACCGTCGAGTTGCTCGACGAACTGCAGAGCAGGGCGGCCCGGCTGGTGGCCTGCTGGGGGAACAACGACGGACCCGATCTGCGCAGCCGGTTACCGGAGCGGGCGGACGTCGTGCTGGCGGGTCTGCGCTTCACCGTCGTTCACGAGACCGGCGCGGCGGGCGGTCGCGAGGCCCGGATGTCTCGGCTCTATCCCGATAGCGACGTACTGGTGTTCGGTCACAGTCATATCCCGTGGGACACCACAACCAGCACCGGTTTACGGCTGCTGAATCCGGGGTCTCCCACCGATCGTCGCCGAGCTCCCCATTGCACTTACATGACCGCGACAATCGAAAGCGGCGCGCTTGCCGGGGTCACCCTGCACAACATCGAAAAGTAGCCGCTTCCATCGCACATATTCTTCAAATAGCAACGACTACAATGGTTTTGAGTTGCGCGACAAAGTCACTCGCAAGTGTCGACGACAGGCAATGACCACCCGAAACATCGCGCATTCGCGTTACCGAATTACGAAGCAAATAGTGCATCGCGGCCGAATTCTTCAAGTTTTCAACACCAATCTGAGCATCAATCGTTATCGTGTCGAAACGACTCGGCGCCGATTCTCAATCGTTAGATAACCGCGACATTCTTCTCCGGCCGCGACAGACGAATTGGGCCGCGGCCCTGTGTTTCACTCGCCCAGACAGATTTGACCGTGCCGTGCGGCAGATGAAAGTTGGGTAGGAGCTATGAAGTTCGTTGAGAAGTTGCGTGGCGCAGCGGCCGGCGCTCCGCGCCGGCTGACCATCGCGGCCATAGGGGCTGCCCTGTTGTCCGGACTTGTTGGGGCCGTGGGTGGCGCGGCGACCGCCGGGGCATTTTCCAGGCCGGGTCTGCCGGTGGAATACCTGCAGATTCCGTCGGCTGCGATGGGCCGCGACATCAAGGTTCAGTTCCAGGGCGGTGGAGCGCACTCGGTCTACCTGCTCGATGGGCTACGGGCGCAGGACGACTACAACGGTTGGGACATCAACACTCCCGCCTTCGAGGAGTACTACAACTCCGGGTTGTCGGTGGTGATGCCCGTCGGCGGCCAGTCCAGTTTCTACAGCGACTGGTACCAGCCCTCTCAGGGCAACGGTCAGGGCTACACCTACAAGTGGGAGACCTTCCTGACCCGGGAGATGCCCGCCTGGTTGCAGGCCAACAAGGGCGTCTCGCCAACCGGCAATGCGGCGGTGGGCCTTTCGATGTCGGGCGGTTCGGCGCTTGTTCTGGCTGCCTACTACCCCCAGCAGTTCCCCTACGCCGCGTCCTTGTCGGGATTCCTGAACCCCTCCGAGGGCTGGTGGCCGACGCTGATCGGTCTGGCGATGAACGACTCGGGCGGCTACAACGCCAACAGCATGTGGGGCCCGTCCACTGACCCGGCCTGGAAGCGCAATGACCCGATGGTCCAGATTCCGCGCTTGGTCGCCAACAACACCCGCATCTGGGTCTACTGCGGCAATGGCACCCCCAGCGACCTCGGTGGCGACAACATGCCGGCGAAGTTCCTGGAAGGCCTGACACTGCGCACCAACCAGACCTTCCGGGACACCTACCTGGCCTCGGGTGGGCGCAACGGGGTGTTCAACTTCCCGACCAATGGCACTCACTCGTGGCCCTACTGGAACCAGCAGCTGGTTGCCATGAAGGGCGACATCCTCAAGGTGCTCAACGGGCCTGCCGTCCCGGCGGCTCCGGCTGCCCCGGAGGCTCCCGCCGCCCCGGTCGCTCCGGCCGCCTGAGGGGCTCGCTAGCTCCAAAACCTGCATCGGCAGCAGCGCAACGGCCAGCGCTGCTGCCGATGCTTTTTTGGTGGCGCGGCTACTTCAACAGGGCCCGACGGTCGGAGTGGAAATAGGTGAAGCCGGTTGTCAGCGCACACACCGTTGAGGCGACCGCGAGCATCTGGGTTCCGCTGACCACCAAGCTGATGGTCCCACCCACGGTGGCGCCGAGAATGAAGCTGGCAAGCAACATGAAGTAGCCGAGCCAGTCCGCCGCCTGTCCGCCGGCGATATGGCGTTCGATGCCCTGCCCCATCTTGACCAACGTCCCGGTCACGTAACTCAACGGCACCGACACCTCGCCGTCCTTGACGAACGACGTGTTCAGCGAACCCACACCGAAGACCACGAGCATGATCGGCAGGAAGTCCAGCTGGCTGCCTTCCCATCCACCGATGACGATGTCCAGGGCCGTCGCGGCGACCAGGCTGAAGGTGGTCAGCACGGTCGGGCCGTGCGGGTGATCCACCCAGAAGTGCCGTTTGCACACCGATGCAACCACGACTCCCACCAGGAAACACACCAGGAGCAGCCCCGCCGTGACCGAAAGCCACACGTCGTCCCGAAAGTAGCCCAGCACAGCGCGTTGGGCGTTTCCCGTCATGAATGTCACGAAGTAGCCGGCAGAGTGGGTGAAAGCGGTTGCACCCAGCACGCCGGCCAGCACCGCCAGCACCCAGGACAGTCGCGCCTCGCTGTCGAAAATGTCACTCCTCACCCAGCCATGCTGTCAGACCCGTTCGACGACCGCAGAAATCAGCAGGCCAGACCATGCCCGTTCGGGCGCGCCACAGTCACCGGCCGGGCGCCGGCGGCCGGTGCGCCCGCCGACCTAGGTGGCGGTGAGCCGCGCGATCGAGCGCAGCGGGATCGGCAGCCAGCCGGGCCGGTGCCGCGACTCATAGCCGGCCTCATAGACGGCCTTGTCGAGTTCGTAGGCGGCCAGCAGCAGCTCCGAATCCCGCGGATCGTTTCCCGAGGCGGCCGCATAGCCTTCGCAGAACGCGGTGCGGTTGCGGGTGATCCATTCCCGGGCGCGAGCCGCCAGCTGCTTATCGTCGGCGTGGTCGACCAGCGGCCCATAGGCGGCGTACTCGAACGAGCGCAAGACCCCCGCGACGTCGCGCAGCGGCGAATCGGGGGCCCGCCGCTCCCGCAGCGGCTGCCCCGGTTCGCCTTCGAAGTCGATCAGCACCCAGCTCTCCGGCGTGCGCAGAACCTGCCCCAGATGCAGATCCCCATGCACGCGCTGAACGCTGATCGTCTCGTCGACCAGCTTGACGAACCGTTCTTCGATGGTGCCGGCGTACTGCTGCAGTTCGGGCACCGCCGCAGCGGTCGACGACAACCGCGCCAGCACGTGGTCCACCGGGAAGGTGGCCTGTGCCGTCCCCAGCTGCTCGGCCAGGGTCGCGTGCACCGACGCGACCGCTTCACCGAGCCGGCGGGACTCGCCGGCAAAGTCGCCGCCGACTTCGTGTGCGTACAGGTCGCCCTCGGCGAACAGGTCACGGACGCTGGCGGTGGCCATCGCCCAGCCTTCGGCCGCGTTGGCCGCGTAGGCGGTTGCCATGCCCAGCGGGCACGCGGCCTCCGGGGGCTCGCCGGGGATGCCGATTTCGTAGGTGCCCAGCAGCCGCGCCACGTGCGGATTGTGCGCCCGGCCCAGCACCCGGTTGAGTTCGATGTCGGGATTGATCCCGCTGCTCACCCGGCGGAAGACCTTCAGGATCGCGGCCTGCCCGCGGTCGAATATCACGCTGGTATTGCTTTGTTCGGCGTCAGAGACCCGCGGGTAGGCATCCAGCGGCAGCTCGACATCGGGCTCGCGAGCGAAGCTGACCTGCCCGTCGGACGAACTTCGCACGGCCGACGAGTCGATCAGCGAGAGCAGAACCTGCGGCGCCACCGGGTCATAGAGGGCGTCGAAGCCGGTGTGGTCGTCGGCGGAGCCGATGGTGGCCAGCGTGCTGAATTCCGAGACCGGCCCGGCATCCCAGCGCACCAGCACCTGGTAGCGCTCCGCGGAGCCGTCCGTGTAGCTGACATCCACCAGCACCAGGTCCAGATCATCGCGCAGCGCCACCACCGCACCCGGTTCGGCGGCGGCCAGTTCGCGGTTGCGTCCGGCGTACCAGCGTTGCTGCGGGAGCCATTCCGACCAGGGCAGCTTGGCTGCAAGCGTGGCTGGCGAGTTCATTTAGCGCCGCTCCTTCTCATTGCTTGGTCCCCCGCAAGCGGGCGGTGCCCCCAGTGCATCGTCACCGGCGCGGTCATCGTTCCTCCTCGGATGCGGACAGCTGAAACCAGTAGAACCCGTGCCCCGGAAGGGTGAGCAGGTAAGGCAGGTGCCCGATTTTGGGAAATTCCACTTGCCCGGTCAGCTCGACGGGCGTGTAGCTGTTCCACTGCTGCAGGTTGAGCTCGATGGGCTGCGGGAAGCGCGACAAGTTGTTCACACACAGCACGACGTCCCCGTCTTCGCCGGCCGGTCCCGGGGCCTCGCGCACGTAGGCCAGGATCGACGGGTTGGAGCCGCCCAGCTCCTGGAACGTGCCGACGGCGAACGCGTTGTGGCGGCGTCGTACCGCCAGCATGGTGCGGGTCCAGTTCAACAGCGATGTCGAGGTGTCCCGTTGCGCCTCGACGTTGACCGCCTGATACCCGTAAACGGAGTCCTGGCTTGGGGGCAGGTACAGCCGGCCCGGGTTGGCGGTGGAGAAACCGGCGTTGCGGTCCGGGGTCCACTGCATCGGAGTCCGCACCCCGTCGCGATCCCCCAACCAGATGACGTCGCCCATGCCGATTTCGTCGCCGTAGTAGAGCACCGGCGAGCCGGGCAGCGAGAGCAGCAGCGCATTGAACAGCTGGATCTGGTTGCGGTCATTCTCCAGCAACGGCGCCAGCCGGCGGCGGATCCCGACGTTCGCTTTCATCCGCGGGTCCTTGGCGTACTCCGCGTACATGTAGTCGCGTTCTTCGTCGGTGACCATTTCCAGCGTCAACTCGTCATGGTTGCGCAAGAAGATTCCCCACTGTGCCATATCGGGGATGGGCGGGGTCTTTGCCAGAATCTCCGAGATCGGAAACCGCGATTCGCGGCGGACCGCCATGAAGATGCGCGGCATCAGCGGGAAGTGAAAGGCCATATGGCATTCGTCGCCACCGGTGCTGGCCTCACCGAAGTACTCGACGACGTCGGCCGGCCACTGATTGGCCTCGGCCAGCAACACCCGGCCCGGGAATTCGTCGTCCACCACCTTGCGGACGCGCTTGAGGAAGGCGTGCGTCTCGGGCAGGTTCTCGCAGTTGGTTCCCTCCCGCTCGAACAGGTAGGGAACGGCGTCCAACCGGAATCCGTCGATCCCCAGGCCCAGCCAGAACCGCAGGACGTCGATCATCGCCTCTTGCACGGCCGGGTTGTCATAGTTCAGGTCCGGCTGATGGGAGAAAAACCGGTGCCAGTAGAACTGGCGGCGCACGGGATCGAAAGTCCAGTTGGACTCTTCGGTGTCCACGAAAATGATCCGGGCGTCGGTGTATTTCTCGCTGCTGTCGCTCCAGACGTAGTAGTCCCCGTAGGGGCCGTCGGGGTCGTGCCGAGACTCCTGAAACCACGGGTGCGATTCCGAGGTGTGGTTCATCACCAGGTCGGTGATCACCCGGATGCCGCGCCGGTGGGCCGCGTCTACCAGGGCAACGAAGTCGCCGACGGTGCCGAACTCCGGCAAGACCTTGTAGAAGTCCCGGATGTCATAGCCGCCGTCACGCAGGGGCGAATCGTAGAACGGGGGCAACCAGATGCAATCGATACCCAGCCACTGTAGATAGTCCAGGCGCTGCATCAGGCCGCGCAGATCGCCGGAACCGTCGGCGGTGCCGTCGTAGAACGCCCGGACCAGTACCTCGTAGAAGACCGCGTGTTTGAACCAGGTTGGGTCGGCGGGCAACGCGGCCGCGTTGCCGAAATCCTTGGCATCGGGGTGTTCGACCACACCTCCCTCGACGTGGCTGCCCTCGGCTGGATTGTGCTCGATGGTGTTGGTTGCCTCGTTCATCAATTCCACGATGCCACGGGTACCCGAGGCGCAACCATAAGAATCACGCCAAGATCGATGCGCGCAATCACGCCCGGTGCCATGCGAATTGGCTGACCGACGCGAAGAAGCCGCAGCGAGATCAGGCGGGCGGGCCCTCGGCAAGCGTCACGTTTTCGGTGCGCTGCCCACCCGAACTGGATGTCCAGCTGATCGAGACGATGTCGCCAGGGTGGTGCCCGTTGAGCGCATCCGACATCGCGGTCGCCGAGTTGATCGGGGCGCCGCCGAGTGCGGTGATGATGTCGCCGGTGGAGATGCCGACCACCGCCGCCGGAGCGCTGCCAACCACGCGCGCAACCTTGGCCCCGGTGCCGTTGTTGTCGACGACACCCAGACCGAGGAAGGCGGTGGGCCCGATGTGCACCGTGGGCGACCCGCCGCCGGAGCGGATCTGTCCGGCGATGCCCATCGCCTGTCCGATCGGGATGGCGAAGCCCGTTCCGCCACCGGACATCTGGAAGTTGTCGGAGGCGGCGGTGTTCATGCCGACCACCTGACCCATGTTGTTGACGATCGGCCCGCCGGAGTCACCGGGGGCGATCGCGGCGTCCACCTGAATCAACCCGTTGAGCGTCTCTTCGGCGCCGGTCAGCGCGTCGGATGCCTCGACGGTCTGGTCCAGTGCGACCACGCGTCCGGGCACCGCGCGGGGCGTACCGCCCTGCCCGCCGGTGTTGCCCATCGCCACGATCGGCTCACCAACGGAGACGCCGCCGCCGATCGCGGCGGCGGGAAGGCCACCCGCGCCGCGCATCTGCAGCACCGCGACGTCGCGGGTGCGGTCGTAACCGACCACGTCGACACCGTAGGTGCGGCCGTCACCGACACTGAAGACGGAGATGTCGGTGGCGCCCGAGATCACGTGGTTGTTGGTCAGCACGACGCCGGCGGGATCGATGATGATGCCCGTTCCGGCCCCGACCGCGTTGTTGTAGCCGAGCTTGGTGTTGACGTTGACGACCTGCGGGCCGACCTGCGCGACCATCGCCGAGGGGTCAAGCGGCAGTGTCGGGAAGTCGGCGAACCGATCCAGCGCCAGGTTCGACGGCGCCGCGTGCGCCGGCGCCGGCACGGTGGCCAGGCCCAGTCCCAGCACGGCCAGTACCGCCACTAGCCATGACCACCTCGGTGAGTGGTGGCGCAATTTACTCATCCCGCATCCTCCTGCGTCGGGGTAAGAATCAGAGAATTGTCCCAGCCTTCAGGTCCGGGCAGCAAAACCTAGTCTTACGAGAATAGTCCAAGGATAGCGATGTGTGGCCTTGCTAAGGCCCAGATCGCCGGTTATTCGCCGAGGTCGACGGACCGGGCTCCAGCGCATACCTGAGATGGTGGCTGACGTCACCCACCATGTCGATCAGAGTCAGGTCGCGGTAGGAAAACCGCCATTTGCCGTCGACGCAGGCGAAACGGTCGTGGTAGCGGCCCGTGACGATCGGCTGTAGCGGGAAGTCGTCGACCTGCTGAAAAACGGTGTAGTAGCTGCGACAACGAGCGATTCCGCACTGCGGGTCGATCTCGATGATCGGATTGCTGACCACGTGCTTGGTGCGCGGCGTCCCGTTGGGATACACAATGATCAGGGCCTCCCAGATCTTCAACAATCCCGCCGCATCGACGGTGTCCTGACCGCCGTCCTGATCACCGTCCGCGGCGATTCGGATGCGGGCGTGCTCGAAGAGCGCGGCGGCCGCCGGCAAATCGCCGGCGTCGATGCATTCGGCATAGCGATAGAGCAGGTTGGCGATCTGAGTCTCCGCCCGCATCGAGCAACGGTAGCGCGCCGGCCAGACCGACCGGCCCCACTCCGGGCCGTAGGCTGGGCCGGTGGGCGAAGTGTTCGACCCCGCGGTCAGGTTCACCCAATCCCCGGTGGCGCGGTTGGCAACGGTCACCCCCGAGGGCATTCCCCATGTGGTGCCGGTGGTTTTCGCGGTCGACAACGACCTGATCTTCACTGCCGTCGACGCGAAGCCGAAATCCACCCGCAGGCTGCGCCGGCTCACCAACATTGAGCGCACGCCGCAGGTCAGCCTGCTGGTCGATCATTACGACGACGACTGGACGCAGTTGTGGTGGGTCCGCGCCGACGGAGTCGCCCAAATCCATCCGGCCGGAGCGGTGCTGCACACCGGTTACCGGCTGCTGCGCGCAAAGTACGCCCAATACCAATCGGTGCTGCTGGATGGGCCGGTAATCTGCGTAGCCGTGCGGCGCTGGTCCAGCTGGCACGCGTGACCCGCCCCGCGCGTTGTGGCATCTGGTCTCCGGTCCGCTCCGGTAGGCGCCCGTTACCGACCCTTGTGTTGCGGGGCAGTTGAGAGAAAAGTTGCTACTGCGTCCTATGGGCTGGAACACACCGCGTACGGGAGTGGGCGGACAACCCCGGGAAGAACGGGAGGCAAGTCATGGCCGACAGAGCGGGTAGTTCCTCGGGTTCGGGAACTGCGCCTACCGCCGAAGGTCCGGACGCTATCCGCAACGTGGTTCTGGTCGGACCGTCCGGGGGCGGGAAAACCACCCTCGTGGAAGCGGTTTTGGTGTCCGCCGGAGTGCTCTCTCGCCCCGGCTCGGTAACCGACGGCACCACGGTCTGCGACTTCGACGAAGCGGAGATCCGTCAACAGCGCTCGGTCGGCCTGGCGGTCGCCGCACTGTCACACCAGGGCATCAAGGTCAATCTGGTCGACACCCCCGGCTATGCCGACTTCGTGGGTGAACTGCGCGCCGGGCTGCGCGCCGCGGACTGCGCGCTATTTGTCATCGCGGCAAACGAGGGTGTGGACGAGCCGACGAAGTCGCTCTGGCAAGAATGCAGCCAGGTTGGCATGCCGCGGGCGGTGGTGATCACCAAACTCGACCACGCGCGAGCGAACTACGCGGAGGCGTTGGCTGCCGCCCAGATCGCGTTCGGGGACAAAGTACTGCCGCTGTGTCTACCGACCAGCGACGGCTTGATCGGCTTGTTGTCCCAAACCCAGTACGCCTACGCAAACGGCACGCGCTGCGAGACGGCACCCGGAGCTTCGGACGCGGACCGGATAGAGGAGGCCCGCGGGTCCCTGATCGAGGGAATCATCGAAGAGTCCGAGGATGAGTCGCTGATGGAGCGCTACCTCGGTGGCGAGCAGATCGACGAATCGATCCTGATCGAGGATCTGGAGAAGGCCGTTGCGCGGGGCTCGTTTTTTCCGGTGATCCCGGTGTGCGCCAGCACCGGTGTCGACACGCTGGAACTGCTCGAAGTTGCCACGCGGGGCTTCCCCTCGCCCCGCGAACATCCGCTGCCGGAGGTCTTCACCCCACAGGGCGCCACCCACGCCGACTTGGCCTGCGACGTTGACTCGCCATTGCTCGCCGAAGTGGTCAAGACGACGTCGGACCCCTACGTCGGCAGGGTCAGCCTGGTCCGGGTCTTCGCCGGAACCATCAAGCCCGACGCCACGGTTCACGTGTCAGGTCACTTCTCATCCTTTTTCGGCAGTGCCAACGGGAACGGCGCGGCCGCCAGCACACACCCCGACCACGACGAGGACGAACGCATCGGGGTGCTGTCGTTTCCGCTCGGAAAACAGCAACGTCCGGCCACCAAAGTGGTGGCCGGTGACATCTGCGCGATCGGCAGGCTGAGCCGGGCCGAAACCGGCGACACCCTGTCGGACAAGTCCGAACCGCTGGTGCTGAAGCCCTGGACCATGCCGGAGCCGCTACTACCGATGGCCATTGAAGCCCATGCCAAGACCGACGAGGACAAACTCGCGGTCGGACTGAGCCGGCTGGCCGCCGAAGACCCAACGCTGCGCATCGAGCAGAACCAGGAGACCCACCAGATCGTGCTCTGGTGCATGGGCGAGGCCCATGCCGGCGTGGTACTCGACGCGCTCGCCAACCGATACGGCGTCACCGTCGACACCGTCGAGCTGCGGGTGCCGTTGCGCGAAACCTTCAGCGGCAACGCCAAGGGGCACGGCCGGCACGTCAAGCAGTCCGGTGGGCACGGCCAGTACGGGGTCTGCGACATCGAAGTGGAACCGCTTCCGGAGGGCTCGGGGTTCGAGTTCCTCGACAAGGTGGTCGGTGGAGCGGTGCCACGTCAGTTCATTCCCAGCGTGGAGAAGGGCGTCCGAGCCCAGATGGACAAGGGCGTGCACGCCGGGTACCCGGTTGTCGACATCCGGGTGACGCTGCTCGACGGCAAAGCCCACAGCGTCGACTCATCGGATTTCGCCTTCCAGATGGCCGGTTCACTGGCGCTGCGAGAGGCGGCCGCCGCGACCAGGGTGACGCTGCTGGAACCGATCGACGAGATCGCGGTGCTCGTGCCCGACGATTACGTCGGCACCATCATGGGCGACCTGTCCGGACATCGCGGCCGGGTGCTCGGCACCGACACGGTGGGCCACGAACGCACGGTGGTCAAGGCCGAGGTGCCGCAGGTCGAATTGACCAGGTACGCCATCGATTTGCGCTCCCTGGCCCACGGGGCGGCGTCGTTCACCCGCTCCTTCGCCCGCTATGAGCCGATGCCCGAATCCGCCGCCGCCCGCGTGAAGACTCACGCATAGCGGCCCGGCGGATTCATGTCGACCATCAACGGACTGCCCGCGCACATCCTGCTCAATCACCTGGTCGTGGTGCTGGGTCCGCTGACCGCGATCCTGGCCATCGTGTGTGCCTTGTGGACACCGGCACGGCAGCGATTTGTCTGGCTGACGCTGCTGCTGGCGGTCATCACACTCATCGCGACCCCGATCACCGCTGACGCCGGTGCATGGCTTCAGGCTCGGCTGGGCCCGTCACCGATGGTAGAAAAGCACCAGGAACTCGGTGAGACCCTGACCTATTTCATGGCGGTCCAGGCGTTGGCCGTCGCCCTGCTGGTGGTCATGCATGTTCGCCGGGAACGGGGGCGTGCGGTCAACACCGCGACGCACCTGACGATCACCGCGCTGGTGATCGTTGCCGCCGCGGCCACGCTCGTCGCGACCTACCAGGTCGGCGATTCCGGCGCGCAGGCCGCCTGGGGTTCCATCGCTTCGGCGCTGGGACCCTACTAGGCCTGCCCGCCGAACTGTTGGGCCACCGCGCGCCGGTCCAGCGACCCCTTCGCGGTATGCGGCAGCTCACTGGCCATCTGGAAGGTGGCCGGAATTTCGAAGGACGCCAGCTTCTCCCGGCAGAATTCGGTGAGTTCCTGCGCAGTGGGCGCGGGCTCACGCGGCACGATCACCGCCGCGACCGCTTCGCCGTAGAGCGCGTCGGGGACGCCGAAGACCGCGTTCTCCTGCACCCCGGGGTGGCTGGCCAGCACCCCTTCGACGCGTTCCGGGGAAATCTTCTCCCCGCCCCGGTTGATCAGTTCCTTGATCCGGCCGCGGATGCTGAGGTCGCCCGCCTGCGACAGGGTTCCGAGGTCGCCGGTGCGTAGCCAGCCGTCGGTGAAGTTTGCCGCGGTGATCTTCGGGTCACCGAGGTAGCCGCGCACCACCGTGGGGCCGTGCAACCAGACTTCGCCGACGGCGCCGGGCCCGACCGGATGCCCGTCGGGCCCGACGATCCGGATTTCGGGCCCCGTTGATCGACCGACCAGACCGGTTGACTCAGCGGGGTTTTCGTCGCAGCCGCTGCCCTCGACACCGGTGCTTGCCACCTGGTGGGTGGCCTCGGTCATGCCGAATGCGCACAACACCGGGGCGGAGAACTCGTCATGCAACGCTTGCGCGGTTTCGGGCGTGAGTGGCGCGCTGCAACTGCGGATGAAGCGCAATGCGGCGCGAGTCCGGCCGGACGAGTCGGCTTCCCGTTCCGTCTTGGCGCGCTCCAACAAGATCTGGTGGATCGTGGGCACCGCGGTGTACCAGGTGGCGTGCGCGACGTGAATGTCGTCCCAGAATGTGTGCGCCGAGAATTTTCCGCGAGCCGGCAGCAGCACCGTGCCCCCCGAGACCAGGGTCGACAGCAACGCGGCCATCAGGCCGTGGCCGTGGTACAGCGGCATCACCGCAACCGTCGCGTCCTGTGGGCTCAGCCGGTATCCCGCGATGATGGACCGTATCGAGGTGGCGATGTTGGCGCGCGTCCAGGGAACCATCTTCGGCAGCCCCGTGGTTCCCCCGGTGAACATGATCATGGCGTCGTCGGCCCGCGACCCCTGGGGCGCCGACGCCACCGCGGTGGGCTCGCCGGCGGCGTCCAAATGGACCGACAGAATGCCGGTATCGCGCGCCACACTCACCGCGATCGGCCACCATCGAACCGCCGGTTCATCCCGGTCGCCGGGTCCGGTGCCGTCGATGAGCACCACGCGTGCCCCTGCGGCCCCGGCGCGGGCGCGTTGGTCAGCGACCGGCAGCGCCGGATCCAGCGGAACGACGATCAGATTCGCGCGTGACGCGGCCAGCAGCGCGACCACGAACTCGAGGTTGCTGCCCGAGCGCAACGCCACCCGCTCCCCCTGCCGCAGGCCGGCCCGAGTCAGCTGCCCGGCGAGGTCGTCGACCAGGCGGACCAGGTCGCGATAGCTGACCGCGACACGATCGGCGGTGAAGATGACCGCGGTTGCCTCCGGCAGCTGGGCCGCCGCCAGCTCCACCAGATCCGCCAGCCGAGGGCCGGCGGCCGAGTCGCAGGGTTGGGTCCCGACGTGCGCGGGCACTGCCTGGCCGCCGGTGATCGAGTCCGATGCCATCGCGTGCACTCCCTCCAGGTATTACCGGTGCAGTTGGCACCTGATCAGCACCCTGCCGGTGATCGGTACGCGTTGTCCAATACTGACCGGCTACCAGTCGATAGTCGACGGCTATCGAGTCGCGGTGGTGCCGGCCTACGCCGTAGCCGCCGCTCGATAGACGGAGTGAATCGTCGGATAGAGAACCGGTCTTGGACACAGCGGGGGCACCCGATAAGAGTGGTGATCAAGCCACCGGCCACCAACACACCCGAGGAGTCGCCACCATGACCACACAATCGGCATCTCCCAGCGACGCGACAGCCGCAGGCGGATTGACCGATGGTTTCCATCTGGTGGCCGACGCACTCAAAGCCAACGACGTCGCCACGATCTACGGAATCGTCGGCATCCCCATCACCGACCTGGCGCGCACCGTGCAGGCCCGCGGAATCCGCTACATCGGATTCCGCCACGAAGCCTCCGCCGCCAACGCGGCGGCCGCCGCAGGCTTCCTGACCGCCCGGCCCGGGGTGTGCCTCACCACGTCGGGCCCGGGTTTCCTCAACGCGCTGCCCGCACTGGCCAACGCAACCGCCAACTGCGTCCCGATGATCCAGATTTCCGGGTCCAGCCAGCGGGCGATCGTGGATCTGGCACGTGGCGACTATCAGGAGATCGACCAGCTCAACGCGGCCCGCCCATTCGCGAAAGCCGCGTACCGGATCAATCGGGTCGAAGATGTCGGGCTTGGCATTGCCCGCGCGTTGCGCACCGCGATCTCGGGCCGCCCGGGCGGGGTCTACCTCGACGTCCCCGGCGAGGTGCTCGGTCAGGCGATGGACGCGACGGCCGCCGCGGCGACCGTTTGGCGCCTCGTCGACCCGGCCCCGCGGCAATTGCCCGCACCCGAGGCCGTCGATCGCGCACTGACCATCCTCAGCCAGGCCCAACGTCCGCTGATCGTGCTGGGCAAGGGCGCGGCATATGCACAGGCCGACAACGCGATCCGGGACTTCATCGAGACGACCGGAATTCCGTTCCTGCCCATGTCAATGGCCAAGGGGCTACTGCCGGATTCGCATCCGTGCTCCGCGGGGGCGGCTCGCTCGCTTGCCATCGCCCGCGCCGACGCTGTCCTGCTGATCGGGGCTCGACTGAATTGGCTACTCGGCCACGGCGAGTCACCGCAGTGGTCGGCCGACGCCAAGTTCATCCAGGTCGACATCGCGGCATCGGAGTTCGATAGCAACCGCCCGATTGCCG
Organism: Mycobacterium pseudoshottsii JCM 15466; assembly: GCF_003584745.1. NCBI lineage: Bacteria > Bacillati > Actinomycetota > Actinomycetes > Mycobacteriales > Mycobacteriaceae > Mycobacterium > Mycobacterium pseudoshottsii. Next base: position 434,405 of record NZ_AP018410.1, on the reverse strand, counting down.
CGCCACTGACCGGCGACATCGGCTCGGTGATGGCGGCATTGTCCGACGGCCTGGCCCGGCATCCGATCGCGACCAGGGCCCCGTGGACCACCGAGCTCGCCGAACGCAAGGCACGCAACGAAGCAAAAATGCTGCAACGCTTGGCCGAGGATCCGCACCCGATGCGGTTCTACAACGCGCTTGGCGCCATTCGCACTGTGCTGCACGATAATCCCGACGTGTATGTGGTCAATGAAGGCGCCAACGCGCTAGACCTGGCCCGCAATGTCATCGACATGCAGCTGCCGCGTCACCGTATCGACACAGGAACGTGGGGGGTGATGGGTATCGGCATGGGCTACTCCATCGCGGCCGCGGTGGAGACCGGCCGGCCCGTCGTCGCAATCGAAGGGGATAGTGCATTTGGTTTCAGCGGCATGGAGGTCGAGACCATCTGCCGCTACCAGCTTCCCGTCACCGTGGTCATCCTCAACAACGGCGGCGTCTACCGTGGCGACGAGGCCACCAAGGCCCAGGCCACAGACGCCAGTCCCAACGACCCCGCCCCCACTGTGTTGAGCGCCCACGCACGCCACGAGCTGATCGCAGAAGCATTCGGCGGCAAGGGATATCACGTCACCACCTCGACTGAGCTGCGGTCGGCGCTGACCGCGGCGCTCGCATCCAACGGACCCACCGTCATCGACTGCGAACTCGACCCGGCCGCCGGTGTGGAGAGCGGGCACCTAGCCAGCCTAAATCCCACTAGCGCGGCCACCCCAGCGCGGGTCAGCGCCGGCGGCTGATCTCCATCAGCCGCGTTTGGAAGAACTCATCCAACGCGAGCCCCTGGGCGCTGGTCATCAGCGCCCTGGCGACGGGAGATCCAGGCCCGGTGGAACTGGTAGCCAAGGCGACCTGGGCTTTCACCACCGGGCTGACCAGTTGGACCGGGCGTATCTCACCGCCCGCGGGTGTGGTCCATAGCCAGGTGTGCGGCACAATGGACGCCGAATTCCCCGTGGCGACCTGAGCGAACAGCGAAGCAACGGAATCGGTTTCAACCTGCGGACTGACCGTGATGGCGTGGTCGGCGAAGGCCGCGTCGATGATTTGCCGGTCTCGCATATCCGAGGAGAGCAGGGCCAGTGGTAGCTGCGCGGCATCGAGCCAGCTCAGCGTCGACACGCCCGGGGGCAACATCTCCGGCGGCGCCAGCAGCACATGGCGCTCCTCGTACAGCGGCACCAAGTCAACGTCATGACCATCGTCGGAGGACGTATACACGATGGCGGCGTCCAGCTCGAAGTCACGCAGCCGCCGGTACAGCTCGGTGACCGCCAACCGGGAACAGATCTGCGCCTTCACCAACGGGTGCGCCGAGCAGAAGTCCGACAGCACCAGCGACGCAGTTGTCGAGGCAGACGGAACGGTGCCCAAACGCAGCGTTCCGGTGATCCCCGATCGCACCGCGTCCACCTCTGCCTTGAAGGCGTCGTGCTCGGCGATGATCCGCTTGGCCCAGACCACCAACCGCTCACCCTCCGGGGTGAGCCCCTCGAAGCTGTGGCCCCGATTGATCAAGGTGACGTTGAGTTCACGTTCGAGCTTGGCGATTGCCGAGGACAAGGCGGGCTGCGACACATAACACTTCTCCGCCGCCCGGGCGAAGTGGCGTTCCTGAGCTACCGCGACGAAGTACTCCAGTTGACGGAAGAGCACTGACACCTCCTCGGTCATGGGTACCGATTCGCTGAGGCTACCGCCCCCACCGGACCGTTGTCGCCCGCCGGTCCCCGATTGGGCCGCCAGGTCCTGCACCGTCGCGACAAGGTCCGCGCGCCATTGGGCGGTTCTCGTTACCCCGCAGCGCGGTTGGACCGCAGGCGCGGCGCGACGAGCCAGCCCGGACGTACGCGGAATCGGTATCGCTACCAGCGAATCCGACCCCGGAATCTGCGCCAACGTCAATTTCGGATTGATTTTCGGCGCACCGAGGAGTTTCACCCGAGACCCCGAATATGGGCCCGAATCCCGACCCCCTGGCTAACTGAGAATTGTTTGCTACACCCCGCGAGTGGGCACCTAACAACTAGAATGCGTTTAGTTGCTCGCACCATCTCGAAGGGCGGACGCCATGCGTCGAATAATTCGTTATCTATTCGTTATGGTTGCGATTACAGTATTGGCGGTCGTGGCAGCGGGCAGTCCCGCCACCGCGGCCCTGCCGGCCGCAGAGCCGATTCCGGGCGTTACTTCGGTGTTGCCCGCGAACGGAGCGGTGGTAGGAGTGGCGCACCCCGTGGTGGTGACGTTCACCGCGCCAGTGACCAACCGCCGCGCCGCCCAACGGACCATTCACGTCCTTTCACCGAGCAACATGACCGGACACTTCCAGTGGGTCCAAAGCAACGTCGTGCAGTGGGTGCCGGACCGATACTGGCCCACCCACACGCGCGTTTCGGTGGGGGTGCAGGAACTGACCACCGGCTTCGAGACCGGTGACGAGCTGCTCGGTGTGGCCAGCGTCTCCGCGCACACCTTCACCGTCAGCCGCAACGGTGACGTGCTGCGCACCATGCCGGCGTCGATGGGCAAACCCAGTCGCCCCACTCCGATCGGCAGCTTCACCGCCTTGTCCAAAGAGCGCACCGTTGTCATGGACTCCCGCACCATCGGCATCCCGCTGAACTCGTCGGAGGGGTACATGATCACCGCCTCCTACGCGGTTCGGGTCACGTGGAGCGGAGTGTATGTCCATTCGGCGCCGTGGTCGGTGAACTCACAGGGCTACGCCAATGTGAGCCACGGGTGCATCAACCTGAGCCCGGATAACGCGGCGTGGTACTTCGACAGCGTCAACGTCGGCGATCCGATCGAGGTGGTCGGCTAGTCTTTGCGGCGCGCACAACGGTGCTGGCTGCCGGCTGAATCATCCAGCCGGTCAGCCGATCCCGGCCTGCACCACCTTGACAACCACCAGCACCACCGCGACCACGAGGTAGGCCCGCAGGGTGAATAGGCCCAGCCGGTGTGCCGGCGACATGGCCGGGCGGGCAAGGTCGGTCAGATTGGGGGTACACCACTGGGCCCGGTCCTGTTGGCGAATGGCACGCCGTTCGGCACGGCTGAGCAACTTGGCGTCGTTGATCTCATCGACCTCCCCGGGATCCAGCCCGCCGCCCAGGGATTGCGAGATGGCCTCCGCGTCGCGTCGGTCGCTGCGCCGGCGGCCGGTGATGAGCACCGCAGCGCCGCCCATCATGCCGATCGCCGCGCCGGCCACCAGACCTATCTCGATGGCGGCGGTCGACAGGCGCGGAAAGAAGGTCGTTACCGTCAGCGCCAGCGACAGCAAGACCAGACACCAGACCGTGGTCCAAGCAATAATGTTCTGCCGCAGGGTGTTTACCCACGGACCCAGTACCGCATGGTCGTTGCAGAGCAACACCAGAAATACCGTTGCCGACGGTAGCAGGATGCCGGCGAGGGCCTGCACACCCTGGGTCACCAAGCCGAGCAAGTAGTCGGGGCTGAACGCTACCGCGGCTGAAATCGCAAGTAGCGCCGCGTAGCCGCCGTAGAACAGCGGGGCCTCACTGATCTTCCAGTGCAGCGAGTGCCTTTTGCCCATCGCGTCGCCAACGGCATAGGTGGTGGCCAGCCCGATGGCGTTCGCGCCGATCAGCGATGCGTCGAGTAGCACGACTGCGAACAGGATGCCCACGGTGGAGCCGAAGTGGTTGGTCAAACTCGTTGCGACCGCGCCCGCGTCACTGAAGTGGCCGACGTCGGAGGTGCCGGCCAGGCCGAATGCGGTCACCGCCATCAGCGCTGTCGCCCCGACGATCACCACGACGATGCCGAGTACCAGATCCGCTCGTGCGTAGGGAATCCAGCGCGCCGTGATGCGCTTGTCCACCACGTTGGACTGCTGAAAGAACAACTGCCATGGTGCGATCGTGGTGCCGACGATCGCCACGATGAGCAACAGCACCGTGGAGTCCAGTCCTCCGGGGAAGCGTGGCACCAAACCACCCACCGTCCCCGAGAACGTCGGATGCACCAGTAGCGCCATCGGAATGATCACCACGTTGACCGCGATCAGCAGAAACATCATCTGCTCCCAGCGGCGAAATGAGCCGCCGGCGACCACCGCGAACAACAGCACCGCGGCGGCCGGGATGGCGACCGCCTTCGGGCAGCCGAGAAAGCCGAGGGCCATTGATACGCCGATGAATTCGGTGACGATGGTCAGCGCATTGAGGATCAACAGGTCGCCGACGCTGAACGCGCCCCAGAACTTGCCGAAGCGCTCGAAGATCAGCCGCGCGTGCCCGACCCTTACGACCGCACCCAGGCGCAACACCATTTCCTGGTTCACGTATAGCACCGGGATCAGCAAGGCCAGGGTCCAGAGCAGGGTCATCCCGTAGTTCTGGCCGGCCTGAGCGTAAGTGGCGACACCACCGGCGTCGTTGTCGCCGACCATCACGATCAGCCCGGGACCGCTGATGACCATCAGGGTCCGCAGACGCTGCCACCGCCGGGAAGCTACGCCGTCGCCATCCCGCCGGATCCGGCCGAACGCACCAACGATGTCGCCGGTATGGGCCGAATCCAGGACGGCGGCGTCGGCGGAGTGCACAGCGGAATTCGGGGCACCGCGACGCGAAGTGGATATCGAGGTCATCAACGTCTCGCTATCGATACAGAGGTGGCGAACCGGACAGCGCAAGCCACTCCCGGCGACGGACACCGGGTCAGCGTCCGCCGCCGAGTTCGTTGCGGCTCAGGGAATTAGCGGTAGTTGTTGGTGCCCAGATCTGGATGTCCACCCAGCGACGCGGTAACCACCGCGATCGGCATCCTGGACACGTAGCGGTTGGCGCGCTCCTGCGGTGTCAGGACGAAGTGGGCGGACCACTTGTTGGTCAGCCGCCGGCCCGCACTGAGCAGCGAACGTCCCGGAAAACCGGTCATGTAGGGAATACGTTGTGTAGCAACCAAAGCCATGATCTTACTCCTGGTGGGAAAACCGATCGGCTTACGTCATTCAACGCGTCAAGGTGTCCCGGGCCTTCATGGCGCTGGTGCCCCACGGATTGGGCACAGATCCTGGTGAAGGCCCGACAAGGCTTAGGCGGTAGAAGAAATGCCGGAACCGGATCGGGGGAAGACGGATTTCGGATAGGGACTATCGCCCGGACTGATGTCACTCATGTCTCGCCCTCACCTCCTCACGGCCATGACACACGGGGGTGTCGTCACATCACCTATGCAAGAGGGATGACCGTACGGCGACGCATCGTCGAACGCACTCCTCTCGTGGGAGCTTCGGCACTGCACGGCGTATCCGGACTATCCGGAAGCCACTTGGGCTCAACCCTTAGGCCGGGAAGAGCTGTCCTGACCCGGGGCATCTCTCGACGTTCGGGGTCAGTGGCCTGTATCCATGCAGACGCCTCGCCTACCGAGGTGCTTGCGGGAACCATGTTCGCACCGAAACCCGCTGCTCGTCAAACGGCTATTTGGTAACGGCCACCACCAACGATGGCACTGGCGATGGTGGCGGCCTACCCTCGCCGGCATGGGCACCACTTTGCAGGACGCCAAAGTCGCCGCGGCGCTGGACCGGATGTACGCCGCAGCCGCAAACGAAATGACGGCGCTGCGCGAGCGACGCGCTGAAATCGAACGGCTGTGGTCTGGGGATGCGCAGCAACGGGCCGACGCGATGAGCGAGTTCTACATCCCGGTGACACCGGAGGCCGGCCGACTCATGTATGCGCTGGTCCGTGCGATCCGACCCACGACCGTCGTCGAGTTCGGAATGTCGTTCGGCATATCCACCATCCATCTCGCGGCCGCGGTTCGCGACAACGGCAGCGGCCGGGTGGTGACCACCGAACTCAACGCCAGCAAGATCGCCGCCGCCAAGCAGACCTTCGCCGACACCGAGCTGGCCGACGTGATCACCGTCGCCGAAGGGGATGCGCTCGCGACGCTGACAACCGTGCCCGGACCGGTCCAATTCGTGCTGCTCGACGGCTGGAAAGACCTGTACCTACCCGTCGTCAGGCTGCTGGAGCCGGTGCTGCCGGCGGGTGCATTGATCCTTGCCGACAACACCGAGTCCGCCGGTTCCCGGCCGTACCTGGACTACATCCGGGACCCCGCCAACGGCTACGTGAGCTTCAACTTTCCCGCCAGAAGCCGCGACAGCATGGAAATCAGCTGTCGCACGGCCGATTAACGACTAGCGCAACGACTCCTCGAGCCACGGTATCAGCCACTTCACACCCTCTGGGGTGAGGTGAACGCCGTCACTGCGCACCTGAATCCCGTCAACCTTGGCCGTATAAACCCCATCTGGGGACAGCTTCTTGTTGAGGTCGATGATCCCGACGTTTCGGTGTTGGCTAACTGTCTTGCGCAACATGTCGTTCCATTGCCTGACCCGGTCCGGCTGGTCCTCCGGGTACAAGCGGCCATCCGGCTTCTCGCCGCCCCGGCTGTAGGGCACCGTGGCCACCATCACCCGGACACCACTGGATCCGACGATCTTGAGCGCCCGCTGCAATTCGAAGTTGAGATACCCATCGAAGGTCGGGTCTCCGATGTGAGTCCACTTTCCTTCGTTCACCCGGTCCACGGTCTCCCAGCGACCGATGATCAGCAGCGCGACATCGGGCCGGTCTTGACTGACCTGGGCGGACCATCTGCTGGGCCAGGTATCGCACTCCGGCCGTTGCTCCAATGTCTGACCGATGTAGCGATACGGCGTGCCCCGCACCAGGCTGCAACCGATGACGGTGTGGTCGATAAATCGGAATCCGGGTGTGGCGGGCAGGTAATGCATCATGGTCCAGCCGATCGAGTCACCGAACACCGAAACGGTGAATGGCCGGTTCGGATCTCGTGGCGCGGCGGCTGGCCCCGGCGCGGCCGGCTCCGGCGGTGACGGTGAGACCGCGGCGACCGCCGAAACGCCGGGTGGCAGGCCTACCTCACGCAGGCCCGGGCCGGTGCCGACCGGGATAACCAGCATGGTGGCGGCGGCCGCGCTGGCGACGGTGGCCGCCGCCAGGGGTAGCAGCGGTACTCGCGCCGGGCGCCAGCGCCGGATCGGTTGCTCGAACAGCCACCACGACAACGCGGCGATAGCCACGGTGAGGGCACACCGCGCGGCGAACAGCCGCGTTCCGGTCCACCCGGTGCGCTCGCCGTTGAGGGCCAAAAAGATCGGCCAGTGCCACAGGTAGATGCCGTAGGAGATGGTGCCCAGCCAGACCAGCGGGCGCCACGCCAGCAAACGCGCGACCGCTCCGCGTTGTTCCAGCGCAACCGGCGCCACCACGAAGACCGCGGCCAGGGCGACCAGGATCAGCAGACCGTGGCGGAACTCGTTGACGTTTCCGGTGGCAAAGTGGGTGAGCGCCGCCAAGCCCGCCACCCCGATGACCGGCAGAAAGCGGGCGACGCGCCGCCCCCACCGGGTCCAGACCAGGCACCAGCCGTGGTTGAGCGCCGTCCAACCGCGCACCAACAACGCCGCCGCCGCGGCGCCGACCAACAAGGCCTGGGCCCGAGTATCGGTGCCAAAATAGATCCGGTCACGCGTTGACTCGGACGCAAAGACAATGGCCGCCGCGCCAGAGGCCAGGGCCCCCAGGGTGCCGATCACGAATATGGTGAACCGGACGCCGCCGAGGGTGGCCCGCTGGAAATAGCGCCTGGCCCGGGCCGCCAAGAGCAGTGTCACCGCGATCAACAACAGCGGCCATACGATGTAGTACTGCTCCTCCACCCCCAACGACCAGGTGTGTTGCAGCGGCGAGGGGGGCGCGCCCTGGGTGAAGTAGTCGGTCTTCTGTGCGACGAACCGCCAGTTGGCCATCCACAGGAAGGCCGCCAGCGCGTCGTTACGCAGTCCGGTGAGCGCCTGGTAGGGCAACAGCTCGCGGGCCGCGGCGACGGTGAGCACCATCAGCACCAGCGCCGGCAGCAGCCGGCGCGCGCGGCGAATCCAGAATCCGGTCAGATCGATCCGACCGGAGCGACCCAATTCGTCCAAGAGCAGCGAGGTGATCAGGAAGCCGCTCAGGACGAAGAAGACGTCCACGCCGATGAAGCCGCCGCCCACTCCGGGAACGCCGCCGTGCCCGACGAGCACCAGCGCGACGGCCACCGCGCGCAGGCCGTCCAGCGCAGGAATTCCGCGCTGTCGCCCCGCGCGGTCCCAGATTGCGGTGCGGCCCGCACGTCGCACCGGAGCAATCCAACGTTTGCGGGTAGCAGAAGAATCCGGCGCGGGGTCATACCCGCCCGGCTCAGTGCTTGCTGTTAGCGTGCCCGGAGCACCCTGTCGCCCCGCGCCAAAGTTGCTGCCGATACGTCGCTGCCCCTCCTCGTGATCCCAGCAAGCTTAGATGCGGCAGCGGTGGATCCTTTTGCAGACACGCCTAGGTGTAGCAAGGTTTTTCGACGACTTGGCCGCTATTTCGGGCTAGGCCGGGCCGGCCGGTTGCGCATCGGCAGCGTTGATGCCCAGTTCCTCCAACACCGCGCTGGTATCGGCGCCCAACTGCGGGGCCGGACCCGATACCCGGCCCGGGGTCCGGGAGAACCAGGTCGGCACTCCCGGGAAGCGAACCGGTCCGTGGGCAGTGTCGATGGTTTCGAAGAATCCGACGGCATTCAGATGCTGGTTGTCGAACAATTCCGCCGGACTCGACAGCGCTGACGCGGGTATCTCGAGCTCCTCGAGCAGATCCAGCCATTCCTGGGTGGTCCGCGCCGCAAAGGTCTCGGCCAGCAGCGCGTACACGGTGTCGATCTGGCGGGCCCGGCCCTCGAGGGTGGCGTACTGCTCGCTGGCCCATGGGGGCCGTACCGCATCGACGAAAGCGGCCCAGTGTTTGTCGTTGTAGATCAGCGCGGCAAGGTAGCCGTCGCTGGTGCGATACGGCCGCCGATTGGGCGCCACGGTGCGGGGATAGACCGCCGGGCCCAGCGGCGGATCGAACATCGCGCCGTTGGCGTGTTCGACCAGCATGAACGACGCCACGGCCTCGAACATCCCGATCTCGACCTCTTGGCCCTGCCCGGTACGTTCCCGGTGGAACAGGGCCATCATGGTCGCGTAGAGCGCGGTGAGTCCGGCGACCTTGTCCGCCATTATCGTTCCCACGTAGCTGGGCTCACCCGTGAGCTGCTCTTGCACGGACGGCAGTCCGCACGCCGCCTGAATGGTGTCGTCATAGGCCGGCAGATCCCGGTTGGGGCCGCGCCGGCCGTATCCGTAGCAGTTGGTGTAGACGATGGCCGGGTTGATGGCGGCGACCTCGGGGTAGCTCAGCCCAAGCCGGGCGATCGCCTTGGCGCGCATGGAATGGATGAAGACATCGGCCCCTTCGATCAGGGCCCGCACGGCAGCCTGGCCGGAATCGGACTTCAGGTCGATGACGGCGCTGCGCTTGCCCCGGTTGACGTTGACGAACACGCCGCTCATGCCGGCGGCCGGACCAACCGAGACGTACCGGGTGTCGTCGCCTTGCGGGGGCTCGATCTTGATGACATCGGCCCCCATGTCGGCCATGATCTGGGTGCAGTAGGGCCCCATCACCATCGCGGTGAGATCGACGACGCGCACGCCGGACAGCGGGCCGGTGCGCTTCCCGGCACCGGCCCCCAAACTAGAGTCGCAATCGGACCCGCAATTAGACATGGTGCGCGCTTCCTCGATTCGCCCACGCGGCCGACTCGAAACTGTAGCGGATGTGGTCTGGTTGTCCGCTGGGGACCACGGGAAAGACCAGTGGTGCGGCCAGATCTCGGATGGCGTAGAGCCCTTCGGCAACATCTTCCATCGACCAGGACAGGCGCTGCACGCCGGGACTTTCGGCGACCACCGCCCGCGCCACCCGGCCCGCGATGGCGATCAACATCTCACCGTTGACCGGACAGGACTCGTGCGCCAGCAAACCGACCACCGGGGCCACCAGCTCGGTGCCCATCGGCGGGTACGACGAAATATCCAGGCCGTCAGCCATTCTGGTCACCGCGGAGGGAACGATGACGTTGCACAAAACACCACTGGCCGCGCCCTCGACGGCGGCGACATTGGACAAGCCGATCAAGCCGGCTTTTGCCGCGGCGTAATTGGCGACCCCCTGGTTGCCGTACAGGCCGCCGATCGAGGAAGCCAACACGATGCGGCCGTAAAGTTGGTCACACATCAACCCGAAGGCCGGCCGCACGACGTGGAAGGCGCCCCGAAGATGCACGTCGATGACGGCATCGAAGTCTTCGTAGCTCATCTCCTTGAGCGGCGCGCTGCGCACGTTGCCGGCATTGTGGATCAGGATGTCGATCCGGCCGTAGCGCTCGAGCGCGGTTTCGATGATCGCCTGACCACCGGCGGGTGTCGTCACCGAGTCCAGCGACGCGGCCGCCTGCCCGCCGAGCGCGGTGATCTCGGCCACCACCTGGTGCGCGGGTGCGGGGTCGCCACCGGCACCGGCCAGCGAACCACCGGTGTCGTTGACCACGACTTTGGCCCCTCTGGCCGCCAGCAGCAGCGCGTACGCCCGGCCCAGGCCCCGGCCGGCGCCGGTCACCACGGCGACCCGATCGTCGAACCTGAGTTCAGTCATCACGATTCCAGAATGAGGCCATTCAGATCGCCTTTGCTTCGCCATTGGGCAAGCAGATCACCGAATGCGTAAAAACCCGGGCCGTAGGGTTCGCCGATGTGGGAACGGATTCCCTCGCCTTCGGCCGCACCGGGGCCGCCGCCTTCGTTGTTGTAGTAGCCGGGCGTGCACTCGAGATATCGAACTGGGTGTTGTCGATCGCGGTTTCCCGAATGGTCCTGCACCACTGGTCTTGTGCCTGCTGGCTGGGTTCGACGACGGTCGCACCCCGGGCCAGCGCTTCGGCGATGATGTAGGCGATGTGCTCGCCCTGCAATTCGTAGTTGGCGGCGATGTTGGCCGAGATGCCGACCTGGGTGAATCCGGTGAAAAACTGATTGGGAAATCCGCGGCTGGTCATGCCGTGCAGCGTTTGGTACCCATTGCGCCAATAGTCGAACAGCGACACGTTGTCGCGGCCCCTGATCTCGTCGATGGAGTAGCGGCGGCTGATCTGTGTGGTGATCTCAAAGCCGCTGGCGTAGATGATGCAATCGAGCTCGTACTCGGTGTCATTGGCCACCAGCCCCGTTTCGGTGGCCCGCTGGACGCCCCTGGTCTGCGAGACGTCGACCAGGGTCACATTGGGCCGGTTGAACGTCTGCAGATAGTCGTCGTTGGTGCACGGCCGCTTACACAGGAATCGGTAGTAGGGCTTGAGCGCCTCGGCGGTCGACGTGTCATCGACGATGCTCTGGATTCGGCGCCTCAGCCGCTCCAAGACTTTGTAGTCCTCTTCCTCACGGATCGCCATGAACTGCTCGGGGCTGAGTGCGGCCGGATCCTCGAGCGCCAGCACCCGCGCGGCGGTATTGCGACCCAGCTCGGTCCAGAAATCGCACACGTAGTCGGGTTGGCCCAGCGCCATCCCCTCGAAGGTCCAGGAATGGAAATTGCGCTGCCGCTGTTTCTGCCAGCCCGGCTGCAGTGACTTCGCCCATTCCGGGTCGGTGGGTGTGTTGTTGCGCTCCCCCACTGACGAAGGCATGCGCTGAAAGACGTACAGGTGCTTGGCATACCGGCCCAGGAACGGCACGATCTGCACAGCCGTCGCCCCCGTTCCCACGACCGCGACGCGCTTGTCGGCCAGCCCGCTCAACCCCCCGGTGTTGTCCCCGCCGGTGTACTCATAGTCCCAGCGTGCCGAGTGAAAGCTGTGACCACGGAAATCTTTGATGCCCGGGATGCCCGGCAACTTCGGCCGGTGAAACGGGCCCGAGGCCATGACCACAAAGCGGGCCCGGATGTCATCGCCGCGGTTGGTGCCGACGCGCCAGCGCCTGATCGCCTCATCCCAGTGCAGCTCCCGTACCTGCGTGCCGAAGATCGCGGAGTCATAGAGGCCGTAGTGCTTGCCGATGCGCCGGCAATGCTCATAGATCTCGCTACCGTCGGCGAACTTCTTGCTCGGCATGTAGTTCAGCTCTTCGAGCAGCGGTATGTAGCAGTATGACTCGTTGTCACACTGCAGGCCCGGATAGCGATTCCAATACCAGACGCCTCCGAAGTCGCCGCCCAGTTCGATGATCCTGACGTCAGCGACGCCGGCCTTCTTCAGGTGGGCACCGCAGAGCAGACCGCCGAAACCACCGCCGAGTACCAGCACGTCGATGTCGGCCGATATCGGATCACGCTGTAGCGGTGGCGAATAAGGATCGGATTCGTAGTATCCGGCAAAATCGTCAACCAGCTCGATGTACTGCCTGGAACCTTCCGGGCGCAGCCGCTTCTCGCGCTCTTGACGGTATTTCTCGCGCAGCGCGGGAAGGTCGATGTCGCCGGGTGTCTGGCTGGGCGGGCAGTCAGGGGCGGTCATCTCAGTCACGCCAGGGCGTTGGCCGGCAGCGCCGCGGGGTGTAGCGGTGCGTCCATCCGGTGCACCGCGGGTAGCACCTCTTGGGCGAACAGGCGAGTGCTGGCCATCGCCTGCTCGTAGGGCATGGTGCCGAATTGCACAACGATGGTCAGCTCGCAGAACGAGCACGCCGCCTGGGCAGCGGTGATTCGGTGGTAGATCTCCTCCGGCGTCCCGATGAGCAGGTTCGATGCGTGATAACCGGGGGTTTTAGGGGGACCGCCCTTGGCGTCGCCGGTCACCGACGAGGCCAGCACCGCAGTCGCACTGGCCTCACGTGCGGCATAGGCCTCATAGCCCTTGACCCCCTTGAAGTTCGAGGCGTCGGCGAATCCATAGTGCACGGTGACATCGCGATTGGCCGTCCAGATCCACTCCTCGGATTCGGCGGCCTGCTCGGCGCTGGCCGTGCAGTACATGAACATGACATTCTTCGGCTGGCACGGCGGCAGGCCTTCCTCCTGGCGGAAGGTGTTCACTTGCTGCACCTCTCGCCCGGCATCCTCGATCGGCTTGTTGCCCACGAACAGCGGGACCATGCCGCGGCGGGCGAGGATCTCCAGGGATTCCGCGGTCGACGATGAGCTGTAGATCCGCGCGAAGAGGTCGGAGCTGAAGGGTTCGGGGCGAAGGGACATTTCTGGAACGGTGAAGATTTCGCCCTCATAGGCGAACCGCTTTCCACTGAAGGCCAGGGCGAGGATGTCCAGGGTTTCGTTGAACCGCTGCCGGCTTTCTTCACGCGGTACGCCGACCGCGGCGAACTCCCCCTTGGACACCCCGCGCCCGATGCCAAGCGTCGTGTATCTCCCGTTGGAGATGATGTCCAGGTAGGCCATCTGGTGAGCCAGCCGGATGGGATGCCACCAGGGCGCCACGGCCACGAACGTGCCGAGATTGACCCGCTCGGTTCTTCCGGCGAAGTAGCTCAGTGCCTGAATCGGGTTGGGCGTCATGCCATACGGTGTGCCGCAGTGCTCTGGCAACCAGATGCCGTCGAAGCCCAGTGGTTCGGCCAGGTCTCCGAGCGCGAGCGTGGCCTGGACGCATTCCCAGTCCGCAGTGCTGGGCGGGCGATCGTAGTCCTCGGCGAGCACCCGCTCCCAGTCCAGTGAATTGTGGGCGCCAAGTCCGATGTTGACCTTCATTGATCCGATCCCCTTCAGAGTTCTCGTGGTGCGCCGGTGCCCATGTATTCGGCAAGGTTGCGATGCAAGTTGGCGGTGCTGCGCTCCATGTACGGGTTTGGCTTGGGGCCGCCGAAGCCCCCCGACTTCATGCCCTGCTGGACCGCGGCCATGTTGGAGAAATCCTGCGGCAGCACGCTGCGCCAACCCGGGTCATCCGGCGGCGTGTAGACCCACTCCGTTTGCGGCTCTTCACCTTTGGGATACAGCTCGTAGCAGGACGCTTCGAAGACACATTGGTCGGGGTCGTATCCGTGTGGCCGGGCGCTGTAGCACAGGGCGGTGGTGAGGCCTTGACCGATCTGGAAGTTGGGAAAGATCTGCCAGGCGGTGCCGCTTTGGGCCAGGTGTTCGGGATCGATGGTCGGCCAGAGCACGCCGCGGGCGGCGTCGTCACGCCGTGCCGACGTCAGCCAGTGATCGAGTACCTGACCCGCGGGTGCGTCTTCGGGCAACTCCTCGACCAGACGCAGCGCGGCGTCCACCAACGTTCTGGTGGTGGACGCGTTGGTCTCCTCGAGCGTGTAGCGCTGCATTTCGGCGGTGGATACCCGCGGATCGGCTCCGGTTCCGAGCCGGATCTTGGACTTGGTCTGCGCCAGGTCCTTCGGCGCGTCGTAGCCGATGTTGCTGTGGCGGCCGTGGGCGGCCGCCCAGCCGCGGAAGTTGCCGAACTTGTTGAACTGCGGATGGGTGGTTGCGACGTGGTAGGTCTCGTTGAACGCCTCCATCGCCACCTTCCAGTTGCATTGGAAGGTCAGCCACTTTCGCCACTTGCAGCGCATGTCCTGCAACCGGAACGGGTCGAGCATGGTGGCCGCGGGCTCCAGGTACTGGCGCAATGGCTGCGCGGCCGGATCCATATTGATCCAGATCCAGCCGCCCCAGGTGTCGACGTTGACCGCGGCCAGGTGGGTGTTCTCCGGGGTCAGCGCGCCTTGCCAGTCCGGCTTCTCGGGGATGTGGATGCAGTTGCCGTCCTGGTCGTAGGTCCAGCCGTGGAACCCGCAGACGAACGACTTTTTGTGGCCGCAAACGTTTTTAGCTCCCGGGGGGATGTCGACGAGCCGACGGCCTCGGTGCATGCAGACGTTGTGATGGGCCTTGAAGGTGTCGGCTGCGCTGCGTACCACCACGATCGAGTCGTCGAGAATGTCGTAGGTGAGGTAGCTGCCAACCTTGGGAAGATCTTCCACTCTGCCGACTTGCTGCCGTACCTTGCGCCACAGCTTGTCACGCTCGGCTCGGGCGTAGTCCGCGCAGGTGTACGCGTCGACCCCGAAGGTGACCGCACCGGTCAACGTCGCCTCGACATCGTCGTGGCGGGCCGCGTCCATCGGTTCTGCCCTCCCGTCGTTGTGATCGGTCACCTCAGGCCTCGTCCCAGCGTTTGATCGCGGCCCGAAACGACTCGTCCTTGAGGAACAACGAGGTGTTGTCGGCACCCAGATGTCCCCATTTGAGGTTCAGGCCGCCGTCGACCAGCAGCGTCTGGCCGGTGATGTAGCTGGACAGGTCGGAGAGCAGGAACAGGATCACCCCGGCCACCTCGTCCGGACGTCCCCGCCGCCCCATCGCAATAGCGCGGCGATCACGTTCGGGGTCGACGTCGGTATAGGTGTGCGACGCCGGCGTCTCGGTCACCCCGGGTGCCACCGCGTTGACCCGGATCGGGGATCCCGCCGCGGTCTCGTCGCAGGCGAGTTCGAGGGCCATGGTGCGGGTCGCCGCCACGATCGCGGCTTTGGCTGTGCCATAACCGATGTGAAAGGGAGCGGCGTTCATCCCGCTGATGGAGGACAGCGAAACAATGGAACCCGGCCGCTGGCGACTCTTCAGTTCCGCGGCGATCGCCTGGCTCATGAAGAACATCGCCTCCAGATTCCTGGCGAACAGCTCATGCCAGGCGCTGCGCCGGACCCGGGTGCTCGGCATCCAGGTCGACGGGTCGGCGCCGCCGGCGACGTTGACCAGACCGTGCAAGTCGCCGTCGGCACGGCGCACGGCCTCGAGCGTGGCCTCGATTCCCTCATCGGTGCAAACGTCCGCGGCCACCGGCAACACCGCCAGTCCCTCGGCCACCAGCGGACCGACATGGCGGTCCAGATTGTCCTGGCCACGGCTCACCGCGACAACCGTCGCTCCCGCCCGAGCAACCATGCGCGTCACCGCCGTGCCGATACCGCCAGCCGCGGCACCGGCGACCACGACGACGCGCCCGGAGAGGCTCAGCAGATCAACAGTCATTGACCTGGCCGCTATTTGTCCGGACAAGATAATGGCGTGCACTCATTAGAGAGTATGATTCTCTCGTTTTGGCGGCCTCGTCAAGGGCAATGTTCGGCATGGCCGCGGCTATTGTCTGGACCAGATTCCGATTGCTATGGTCCGAGCAGTGATACCCGTAACCCGACGGTTGCAGCACGCGGGCCGCTACCCGGTCACGCGGGCACCCAACGTTGCCGAAGGCTGGACCCTGACCCGGCTCACCGCGCCCAGCCGGCCGTTCGGCGCCAATGGGTTGCGCACCGGTCCGGATGGCAGGGTCTACATCGCGCAGGTGACCGGCAGCCAGATCAGCGCGCTGGACCTGAGCACCGGACGGCTGGACACCGTCTGCCCCAAGGGGGGTGCGATCATCGCGCCCGACGACCTGGCCTTCGACCAGGACGGCAATCTCTACGCCACCGAGGTGATGGACGGCCGGGTGAGCGTGCGCGCGCCCGATGGCCACACCCGGGTGCTTCGAGACGACATTCCGTCAGCCAACGGCATCACCTTTCACCAGGGCCGGTTGTTCGTCGGTGAATGCCGCGACGGCGGGCGACTGCTGGAGCTGGACCTCAACGGCGGGGCACCCCGAGTGCTGGCGCGCAACCTGCCCTCGCCCAACGCCATGGAGGTCGGCCCGGACGGCTTGTTGTACTTCCCGGTGATGGGCGCCAACGAGATCTGGCGCATCGATCCCGACGGCGGTGTCCCGCAGTGTGTGGCCGGCGATCTCGGAGTTCCCGACGCGGTGAAGTTCGACCCCCATGGCCACCTCGTCTCGACCCAGGTGCACAGCGGTGAGGTGCTGCGGATCAATCCCCGCACCGGAGATCGCACCGTGCTCGCGGCACTGCACCCGGGTCTGGACAACCTGACCTTCGTCGGCGAGCGGCTGTTCGTTTCGAGTTTCACCGGCGAGATCACCGAGATCCTCGGTACCGGAGAAACGCGGACCACGCTGCCGGGCGGGTTGACCTGGCCGCTGGGGCTGGCCGTCGACGCGGATGGCGACCTCTACATCGCCGACGGCACCTACTTTTACGTTCTGCTCGCCGACGGCACCCTGCGTGTCGGCGGAATGCTCTTCTCGGCGGGGTACCCGGGGTTTCTGCGCGGAGTGGCCGCGCTGGGATCCGGCGAATTCGCGGTGACCACGTCCAACGGCGAGGTTGCGCGCTACCGTCCCTGGGCGTCCGAAAGCGAGGTGTTGGCCACGGGTTTGGACCAGCTCTACGGGGTGGCCGTGGCGGGTTCGGGCGCCCTGTTCGTGGCCGAGCGGGGCGCCGGACGGGTGCTGTCGGTCCGGCCGGACGGGGTCGAGGTGATGGCATCGGGCCTCAGCGATCCGGTTGGCGTGGCCGTCACGGCCGACGGGAGGTGCGTGGTGACCGAGGCCGACGCCGGCCGGGTGCGCACGCTCGGCGATACCGGCACCTTGTTGGACGGATTGCAGTGTCCGCAGGGCGTGGCCATTTGCGACCGGCAGGTCTACGTCATCGACTCCGGAGCAAAGCAACTCGTCGCAGTCGATCTCGGCTCGCGCACCCGCCACACCATCGCGTGGGATCTACCGGTGGGAGCACCCGCCGGCGTCACCCCCAAGCCGCTGCGCGGAATGCCGCCGTTCTCCGGCCCGCAGGGACCGTTCGCCGCAATCACGCCCGGGCCGGACGCAACCCTCTACATCTCCGCCGACGCGGATGGCAGCGTACTGGCATTGCGCCGGGAATCCTGAAGGCCGCCAAAGTTGTCCGAGCCAAAGATCCTCGATCACCGCTATCTTCAGGTGGCGCGGACGCTACGCAAAGAGATCGTGGACGGTATCTATCCGGTGGGCTCGCAGTTGCCGACCGAACACGAGCTGTGTGATCGGTTTGCCGTGAGCCGGTACACCATTCGGGAGGCGCTGCGCCGGCTGCGGGAAGACAACCTGGTTTCCTCGCGCCCGCGCACCGGGACGCTGGTGGTACCGCGACCGTCGTCGGATTCGTAAGTGCAGCATGTGATGTCGATCAACGATCTGCTGGCCTTCGCCACCGGCACCAGATTCGTGATCGAATCCATCGCCATGGCCACCATCGCCGATGAGGTGAGCGCACAGACCGGGCTGGCCAGCGGCGAGCAGTGGCTGAGCGTCTGCGGGTTTCGGCGGGCCGAGAACGCCGAGCCGGCCGAACCCGCACTTTGCCGCACCCAGTACTACATCAACCGCGCATTCGCGGCGGTCGGCAGGTTGCTACACCGCCACGACGGGCCGATCTTTCCGTTGATCTAGGACCTATTCGGATTGGGCATCGTTGAGGTCCAACAGGAAATCGCGGCCGTGTCAATCTCACCGGCGCTGGCCCACGGCCTCCAGGTCGAACCGGGATCTGCGGCCTTGCAGATCCGACGCGCCTATGTGACATCCGACGAGCAGGTGGCCCAGGTCACGCTCAACACCCATCCGGCGTCCCGGTTCCGTCACTCGATGACGATGCGTCGACTCCGCGGTGAAACCGGATCCTCCGGTGTGACAGACCAATAGCGCCGGCCGATGGGAGGGCCGAAAGTTCCACAACGCAGGCTCATCGATGGGCGCTGGGTTCGCTGGGATGCCGATCGCGCCGCAGGCGCCTACGCGCACCGCTGGTGGGTCCGGCGCACGCTCGCCGATGCGCTGCGCGAGGCCGCGCAGAGCACCCCGCAGCGGGTGGCGCTGGTCGATGCCGATCAGCAACTGGACTGCCAGGAACTGCACCGCCAGGCCATGGCCCTGGCGCAGCACCTGCGCTCCCGCATGCCGGCGGGCAGCGTGGTCAGCTTCATGCTGCCGAACTGGCACGAAGCCGCGGTGATCTATCTGGCCAGCACGCTGGCCGCAATGGTGGCCAACCCCGTCCTGCCCTCGCTGCGCGAGCACGAACTGCGGTTCATTCTCGAAGATGCGGGCAGCCGGATGATCTTTGCCCCGGCAGATTTTCGCGGTCACGACTACACCTCGATGCTGCGGCGGGTGGCCGCACAGTTGCCGTCGCGCCCGGAGGTGATCGAGGTGCGGGGGCAGTGCCCCGATGGCGTTTCGACCTTCCAATCCCTACTCGTCGGCCGGGAGGCCGCTGCGCCCTTGCCCACGGCGGATCCCGATGCGGTACGGATGATCTTGTACACCTCGGGGACGACGGGACGCCCGAAAGGCGTCCTACACAACCACAACTCGATCCACGCACTGATCTGTCAGATCCGGGATCACTGGATGGTGGAGCCCGGTGACGGGTTCCTGGTCGCTTCGCCGATCGCGCACATCGGCGGCTCGATCTACGCCTTCGAATGCCCACTTCTGCTCGGCACTACCGCCGTGCTGCTGGACCGATGGGACGCGGACCGCGCGGTGCAACTCATGACATCGAAGCGGTGTACCCACATGGCCGGAGCGACACCGTTCCTCGAGCAGCTGCTTGCCGCCGCACAGCGGGCGGGCACCAGATTGCCCGACCTGAAATTCTTCGTCTGCGGCGGCGCATCGGTGTCGCCGTCGTTGATTCGTTGCGCGACAGACTATTTCGACAAGGCCGTTGTCACCCGCGTGTACGGTTCCACCGAGGTTCCGGCGACGACGATCGGCGCACCCGACAGCAGTGCGCACGCCGCAGCCACCGATGGCCGGGTCGGTGCCGCCGACGTCAAGCTGGTTGCCGGTGAAATTCGGGTGCGCGGGCCACAGATGCTGGTCGGCTACCGGCACCCCGAGGACGAAGCCGGATCTTTCGACGCGCAAGGCTATTTCCGCACCGGAGACCTCGGACATTGGGTCGACGACGAGTATCTGGTGGTGACCGGACGAGCCAAGGACATCATCATCCGCAACGGCGAGAACATCTCCCCCAAAGAGATCGAAGACATCCTGATCACCCACCCCGGAATCGCCGACGTCGCGATTGTCGGCCTGCCCGATGACCGCACCGGCGAGCGAGCCTGCGCCGTCATCGTTGCCGCGGCTGACCCCCCGCCCGGCCTCCCAGGCGTGCGCGCGTTTCTCGAAGGCGCTGGCGTTGCGCGGTTCAAGATCCCCGAGCAAGTGGTTATCTGGGACCACCTGCCGAAGAACGACGCAGGCAAGATTGTGAAACACCGGATCAAAGCAGCGCTCATGAAGGCAGAGCAGTGACATGCAGGTAGCAATCATCACGGGGGCAACGGGCGGAATCGGATTCGGTTGCGCAGCAAAACTCGCCGAAATGGGTATGGCGGTGCTGGGCACGGGCCGCGACGAGCGCAGGCTTGCCGAGCTGACCCAGCTGCCCGGCGGCCCCGACCGGATAGCCACCCACCCGGTCGATCTCACCGATGATGACGCACCCGGCCAGCTCACCCGCGCCGCCCTGGACCGGTGGGGACGCATCGACTTCCTGATCAACGCCGCCGGGGTGGGCAGCCCCAAACCGGTGCACGAAACCGACGACGAATCCTTGGACTACGTCCTGAGTTTGATGCTGCGCGCACCGTTCCGCCTGACCCGTGAGGTGCTGCCACATCTGCGGCCCGGATCGGCGATCATCAACATCACGTCGACGTTTGCCGTGGTAGGAGGTCTTCGTGGCGGAGCATATTCGGCCGCCAAGGGCGGGCTCACCGCGCTGACCACCCACATCGCCTGCCAATACGGGGCACAGGGAATACGGTGCAACGCGGTGGCCCCCGGCGTGATCCAGACGGCGATGACCCAGCATCGCCTGGCCGATGAGCGATTCCGGCGGATCAACGTTGAAATGACACCGCATCAGCGGCTGGGCACCGTCGACGACGTGGCAAACACGTTGGCATTCCTGTGTTCTGAGGGCGGCGCCTTCATCAACGGGCAGACCATTGTGGTCGACGGTGGGTGGAGCTCCACCAAATACCTTTCCGACTTCGCGCTGACCGCGCAGTGGAGCCCCGCTCAGGACGACTCGAAATAGCTGCGGATCCCGGCCAGCATCGCCGCGTGCGCCTGCACCGCCGCGCGGGTGGTGTAGGAGGCCAGCGGACGGGGCGCGGCCATCGCTATCCGCTCGGTGAGCCTGGTACCAGCGGCGACCGGCGCAAAGGTCACCGTCGCGCGCAGCCGCACGCGTGGGAACTGATCGGCCTCGGTGTGCACCGCACCGTGCACCGGGACGTGCAGCCGGGCCCGGTAGCGCACCTCGAGATTCAACGGTCCCATCGGAATGCGATCTATCACGCGGTAGCTCTGCCGGTAGCCATCCCGGGTTTCGGTTCGGGACAGCGCTTGCACCGCGACGATCAGCGGGTGCACCAGCTTGAGGTTGTCCAGGTCCACATAGAAGTCGCGCACCCGCTCCGGTGGCGCGGGCACATCTTGTGACAGCGCCCGCTCAGCGTGGGCGATCCACCACGTCATGGCGACCAACCTAACCCGGCCCCGCCGCCGGGCGTCAGCCCAAGTTGAGGTGCCCACCGAACATCGCGAGCAACTCGCTGGTGCGCCACCAGATCAGCACCACGAACGCAACCGCAACGGTCAGGGTCACCGCACCTTGGATGAAATTACGGCGTTCTCGAGGCGCGTAGACGTAGGCCGCGGCAACCAGGGCGCCGGTAATCAGCCCGCCGACGTGCCCTTGCCAGCTGATCAGCTGGGAACCAACCGCGGGCGCGACAAACGTGATCGCGAGGTTGATCGCGATCAGGGCGACCACCCAGCGGATGTCGAGATTGAGCCGTTTTGCCACGACAAAGGTGGCACCGAACAGGCCGAATATCGCTCCCGATGCGCCGGCGGTCGCCGTGTTCAGCGGCGCAATCAGGTAAACCAGCACCGAGCCCCCCAGCGCGCTCAGCGCGTAGAGGCCGCCAAACCGCAACCTGCCCAGCCACATCTCCAGCGGCGGGCCCACGATATATAACGCCCACATGTTGAACACCAGGTGCAACGTGCCGTAGTGCATGAATGCCGAGGTAACCAGCCGGTATAGCTGGCCGTCGGCGACCGCCGGTGGCCACAGGGCCAGATCTGGCCCCAGTCCGGCAACGACCAACTGCAGAACGAAAACCAGCACGCTCACCGCGATCAGCGAGAACGTCACCACCGGGGTGACCGAACGCTGTCGGCCGCCGAATTGAGTACGGGGCTGGCGCACCGTGCGGGCGTCCGCGCGCACGCACTCGACGCACTGATGGCCGACGGCGCCCGAACGCATGCAGTCACCACAGATGTACCGATCGCAACGGGTGCAGCGGACATAGGTCGGCCGCCCGGGGTGCCGGTAGCAGGCGGGCGACTCCGGCGGGCTGGGGCCACTCATCGCACCATTGTCGCGTGCGCCGCCCGGCTTGGTATCAATGCGGTCGCCCCGCGCCGCCGCCGAGTAGACCAACGCGCAGGTCGGGGCCGTTGTTACGGCTGCGGGCCCCGGCTCGCGGGGCGATCAGCTGGGTCCGGCAGCGCCGGGGACTCCGGCCAGGGTGCCGCCCTGACCGCCGGTGCCCCCGGCGCCGCCGAAGATGCCGGGTCCGCCGTCGCCGCCGTTTCCGAGCAACCGCGCATTGCCACCGTTGCCGCCGCTGGCCGACTGGCCGATGCTGGTTCCCGCTGCGCCGCCGTCCCCGCCATTGCCGATGATGGCACCGGTGCCGCCGTCACCCCCGTTGCCACCATGGTTTCCGGCGCCCACCGCCGCGCCGCCGGTGCCGCCCGCACCGCCCTGCCCGAACAGGCCGATGGCGTCACCGCCCTTGCCCCCGGCGGCCGCGAGCACCCCCCAGCCACCGACGCCGCCGTCGCCGCCGTTACCGAACAGCGCCGCGTTGCCGCCTTGACCACCGGCGCCACCGGTGGCGCCGCCCAGCCCGCCAACCCCGCCGGCCCCGGCGAAGCCCAGCAGCGCGGCGTTTCCGCCGGCACCCCCGTTGCCCCCGGTGCCGGTGGTGTTCTGGCCGACCCCGCCGGCGCCACCGATGCCCCCGTTGCCGAACAACCCCATCGCGTTGCCGCCCGCACCGCCTGTCCCACCGGTCGTGGTGGTGCCGACGCCCCCGCCGCCGCCGGACCCGCCATTGCCCCACAGCCAACCGCCGGTACCGCCCATCCCGCCCGATGTGCCGGCGAAGTCCGCACCGCCCGCGCCGCCGGAGCCACCGTTGCCGATCAGCCCCGCCGCACCGCCGTTACCCCCGGCCTGCGCCAGCCCACCGGATCCCCCGTTGCCGCCATTGCCGTACAGCAGACCGCCCGCGCCGCCGTCTGCGCCGGTGTTCGGCGATCCGTTGGCGCCGTCACCGATCAGCGGACGGCCCAACACGGCCTGGGTCGGCGCGTTTACCGCGGCGAGCACGTTTTGCCCCAGGTTCTGTACCGCCTGAAGCGGGGACGCGTTGGCCGCCTCGGCCGCGGCGTAGGAGCTGGCACCGGCGTTGAGCATCTGGACAAACTGATCGTGGAACACCAGAGCTTGGGCACTGAGTGCCTGATACGCCCGGGCGTGGGCATCGAGGAGACCCGCGATCAACGCCGATACCTCGTCCGCGCCGGCCGCCATCACGGCCATGGTGAGGCCGGCCGCCGCCGAGTTCGCGGCGCTGAGTACCGACTGCACCCCGGCTAGATCCGTTGCCGCGGCCGCCACCAACTCCGGCGTCGCGAATAGTTACGACATCTGCCCACCTCCACCGTCTGGGACAGGGCTCCGGCGTTGTTGATTAGCAGGCTTGTGAGCTGGGGAATTGTGGATTGAGGAGGTCTAGGCGGCGGTTGGCGGTCAAAGCGGTGATCCGGCAGGCTTCGGCGATGTTGTCGGCGCCGTTGAGGCGGTGCAGATTGATCGCGGTGTTGCGTAGCGTTGCTAGGACCTGTGCGCCGTTTCCGGTATGTGCCCTTTGACGGTCTTCGTCGAAGGTGACGTCGCGTATCCAGTGCAGGCTGTTCTCGATTCCCCAGTGTTGACGCATCCAGGTCATGATCGCGGTAGGGCGGGCGTGCTCGAACGGCAGGCTGCAAATGGCATAGACCACCTCCACGCTGCGCTGGTCGGTGGCGGTGATCAAGCGTTCACGAGTGATCCGGATGATTTGTTTTGCGTAGGGGAAGCCGATTCCTCGTGCAGCGGTGATGATTTGCAGGGTGCGGGTCTCGACACGGCCGTGGCCGCGGGAGTCGTCGGTAGCGGCTGCGGGCACCTCGGCCCAGGGCAGCGCGGTGATACGCGCAAGTATTTTGGCTTGGTTGGACTTGACGATCATCAGGTAGTGCGACTTCAAGGTGGCGCAGATCAACTTCGCGGTGACAACCTGGGTATGCATCGCATCCACGGTGACCAGCCACCGCAAGCTACCCGGCAGCAGCGTGAGCAGGGCACGTACGCAGGGAATTTCATTGCTTTTCTCGGCGACAGCGAGTTGACCGAGCACCAATCGGGCACGGTGGGCGAACACCGACACGAGATGCGTGGCTGTCGCTTTGGCGCGTAAAGCACCACGCAGCATCTTGCCGTCCAACGCGATCGGCACCAATCCACTGGGGTCGCTGCTAGCCACGTGTGCAGTGAAGTAACTGCCCATCCTGGCGTTGAGGTCGGCGGGGTCTAGCCGAGACAAAACAGCGCGGAAGGTCTTCTCACTGGGCCGCCGGAACCGGACCCCTAATTGGGCCAACACATCATCGGGAGCGGTGGCCGCCCATGTGGCAAAACCAGCATAGCCGCGCATCCCCGCGGCAGTGGCCAGAACCGCGATCGCCAACAAAGCCACCAGCGAATACCTCCGACCGCGTGGGCCCCTCGGGTCTGGCACCGAGGCCAACACATCGAGAAACTCCGATCCGATGAACTCGCTGCGCTCACCAGGACTCCAGCGGTCGAACACCTCTGGAACCGACGACACACGCAATACTGAAACGGTAGGCACGGGCAACTCCAGACCAACGACGAACAGTAACCAACTCGATCGTTCTCCAGATAGCCCGTGCCTACACTCCGGCCCCAATAGCGCGGCACCAAAGATCATCAACCCAGCTCACAAGCCTGCTAATCAACAACGCCGGAGCCCTGGCTTTCCAACCAACCTTGGATGGTCGCGACGCACGAAATCCGGCCGCGCAACCGCAGCCACAGCTCCGAACCGATTGTTGGAGTGGCCAATTGCGCAGGGCGGGTAGATCGGGGACTTTCCAACCCGCTAAAGGCGCAGTGTCCAGCGCCGATCGCGGTAATGCAGCGCTATCCGACTTAACGGTGCAACATCGATGCGCCAGAACGACTTCGGGCAGCCGTCGAGGGCAACTAGAATTGCTGCCCTGATTACGGCGGGATGGGTCACCGCGACCGTATTTCCTTGTAACGACGCCAACCATCCGGCGACCCGATCAATCAACTCGAGAATCGACTCACCGCCGTGCGGCGCTTGCCCGGGATCACTCAGCCACGCTGTAAGGTCAGCGGGCGCAATGTCGGCCAGCCTCGAACCGCGCCAATGCCCACAATCCAGATCGGCCAGCCGCGGCTCGGTGACCGCTCGCAGTCCCAGCAGCTCCGCGCTTTGACAGCAACGCCGCTCGGGCCCGGCGTATTGCCGCGAGTCGCGGTTGCTCTCCAATGGCGCCGCCCATCGGCGACCAGTGTGGTTGAGCGGCTCGTCGTCGGGAAAGCGGCCGACGGCCATCGCGTCGGTCATCCCATGCGACACCAGGATCAACCGCGTGACATCGGTCATCGAACAGTCACGCCGCGGCGCTTTGCACCCGTCCGCTATCGGCCCGCTCGTCCAGCCCTCGCCCTACCAGCACCGAGAAGACCAGTCCGATGGATGCCCACAACACCAGTTGGGTTCCCAGCGAGACCAACCTGAACTCGTAGAGGACATCGGCGGGAAAGCCCTGGGGTATCTCGGCAACAGTCGGCAGGATCGCCATGACCACCGTGACCGCAACCAGGTACGCACCGGCCGCAAGCAACCCGGCATTGAACATGTCCATCCGCATCGAGAGCCACCGCACCAGATAGACGGCCACGATTGACAACATCACCGACGCCACCACCATGACCAGGTACCACAGGGTGCGTGCACCGATGGTGTCCGCTTGACCGACCGCCGGCGGGTTAGGCGGATACTTCACGAACGGGACCAGATACACCACGGTGAAGGCCAGCGCCGCTAGCCGAATCGAAAGCACCCGCGGTGCGGGGCTTGCCGACGGGTTTCCCACGCGTCCGTACACCAGACAAAACACAACGGCGAAAAGGGCTCCCACCGCGAGGCCGAAAATCAGGACTCCGAAACCCAATCCAGCGTTGGCCTGCACGCCGCGGCTGAACAATTCCGCACCGTGCTCGTGCACCCCGTGAGCGTGCGCAGCTTCGGTGCGGGCGTCTTCGAATTCGACAGCCCGGCCGATGATGGGTTCGCCGAACAGCCGGGCGAACACGAACGCCAACACGGCACCCACCGCGCCCGCCAGCAGACCTCGTGCGATCAGCCGCCGCTCCACGTTAGCCGCCCGGCTCAGTGGCACGGGAAGCCGAGCAAATGCCTGGCGTCGTGGAATAACTCATGAACGTGGGTATCGCCGCCCACCAGCGATACCGCCCCTTGATCGATGCCGACGAAATAGATCGCCAACAGCGCCAGGACAGCCGTGGCGGCCAGCCACAGCGCTGCGCTTGCCGCCGATAGGTCAACCGAACCGGCCTGGGCGGCCTGAGAGTTCGCCACGGTCAACTCCTTCTGGGGATCTCGCGCCCCACTTGGGTAGCCGATGACGGGCGCCGGGTCTGACTAGACAGTGGCGCGACCGTTCTGGAATTTCACCAGATTCCGTCGCCCATCAACAACAATGAAACAACACCGGCCAGTGTAAACCGGTAGTTCCCAGGGGTCGATCGACAAAATCAGCCCGGCTGGCCGTGCGCCCCGTCCGCGCCTGAACCCCCGGGTTGTCCGTAACTGCCATGGGATCCAGACATGCCCCTGCGCGATCCACTTCCGGGGCCCCCACCGTCGCCCCAATGACCGCCGTCGCCACCACCGCCACCGGTACCGCCCTCGCCGCCAAGCCCGGGGTTACCCGAGTGCCCTAGCAGACCTCCCGCGCCGCCCGCACCACCGTTGCCGCCATCGCCGCCGGCTCCGCCGGTCCCGCCAGTGCCGCCGTCGCCACCGGTATTGCCATTGCCGCCGGCAAATTCCGAGTCTCCGCCGGCACCGCCGGCGCCGCCCAGACCGCCGCTACCGCCGGCCGTGCTGGCGGCCCCGCCGGCCCCGCCAACGCCGCCGTTGCCGTACAGCCAGCCGCCTTGACCGCCGGACCCGCCATTGCCGATCAGGCCCGCGGCCCCGCCGGCACCGCCGCCCACTCCGGAGGTGGCGCTGTTGTAGCCGCTACCGCCGCTGCCGTACAAGAACCCCCCGTCATACCCATCGGGGTGCGATGCGGTTCCCGCGGCACCGTCGCCGATCAGCCCTGGCCCCAGCAGGGCCTGCGTGGGTGCGTTGATCAACCCCAACACGTCCTGCTGCACGGTTTGTAGCGTCGAACTGTTGGCCGACTCCACACCGGCATACCAATTTGCGCCGGCGTTCAAGGCCTGCACGAACTGGTCATGAATGGCCGCCATGTCGGCGCCCAGCACCTGATAAGCCTGGGCGTAGCGGGAGAACAGGGGCGCAACGACCGTCGAGACCTCATCGGCACCGGCGGCAAGCGCTTCGGTGGTCGGAGCCGCCGCCGCGGTGTTGGCCCCGCTGATCGCCGACCCAATCTGCGCCAAGTCCGTTGCTGCGGCCGCGATGATCTCCGGTGTGGCAAAAACTAGCGGCATGGCTCGCCTCCTCGGCACATGACGCAACCCAGCATCGGCCTGATCACTGCCGGATAGATCAATAGAAACGTATCGCCATGTCCCGCCGCGACATGCGGAGCTTCAACGAACTTTCAGGAAATCGGAAGCAGCTCGCAACGTCCGCTTAACATGTGACGGGCCTGCCAGAGGCAAGCCCGTCACATGTTTTCAGAGTGTTCGGTTACTGCTCGGTGGGCCCAGGTCCCCCGGCGCTGTGTGCTCCGGCCTTTGCCAGGTCCGGCTCACTCGGCGGCTTGCGGGTACCGGTGAACGTAAATTTCGCGTCCTCACCGGCGCCCTCGCCGTCCCAGTTGTCGACGTCGACGGTGACGACCTGTCCCGGACCGACCTCCTCAAAGAGGATCTTCTCCGAGAGCTGGTCCTCGATCTCACGCTGAATGGTTCGCCGCAGCGGACGAGCACCCAAGACCGGGTCGAAACCGCGCTTGGCCAGCAGCGACTTTGCCTTGTCGGTCAGCTCGAGCGCCATGTCCTTGCTCTTGAGCTGGTTGGCGACGCGGCCGATCATCAGGTCGACCATCCGGATGATCTCGTCGCGAGTCAGCTGGTGGAAGACGATGATGTCGTCGATGCGGTTGAGGAACTCCGGCCGGAAGTGCTTCTTGAGCTCGTCGTTGACCTTCTGCTTCATCCGCTCGTAGTCGTTCTCGCCGCCAGTCTGGCTGAACCCGAGGCCGACGGGCTTGGAAATATCGGATGTCCCCAGATTCGACGTGAAGATCAGCACGGTGTTCTTGAAGTCGACCGTGCGGCCCTGGCCGTCGGTGAGCCGGCCGTCCTCGAGGACCTGCAACAGACTGTTGTAGATCTCCTGGTGTGCCTTCTCGATCTCATCGAAGAGCACCACGCTGAACGGCTTGCGCCGCACCTTCTCGGTGAGCTGGCCGCCCTCTTCGTAGCCGACATATCCGGGCGGAGCACCGAAGAGCCGGGACGCGGTGAACCGGTCGTGGAACTCGCCCATGTCGATCTGGATGAGCGCGTCGTCGTCACCGAACAAGAAGTTGGCCAGCGCCTTGGACAGCTCGGTCTTACCGACACCGGACGGGCCGGCGAAGATGAACGATCCCGACGGGCGCTTCGGGTCCTTCAGCCCGGCGCGGGTGCGGCGGATCGCCTTGGAGACCGCCTTGACCGCGTCTTCCTGGCCGATGATCCGCTTGTGCAGCTCATCTTCCATCCGCAGCAGGCGGGTGGTTTCCGCCTCGGTGAGCTTGAACACCGGGATGCCAGTCCAGTTGCCCAGCACTTCGGCGATCTGTTCGTCATCGACTTCGGCGACCACGTCGAGATCGCCCGAACGCCATTGCTTTTCACGCTCGGCACGCTGCGCCACCAGTTGCTTCTCCCGGTCGCGCAGGCTCGCCGCCTTCTCGAAGTCCTGGGCGTCGATCGCCGATTCCTTCTCCCGGCGCGCGTCGGCGATCTTCTCGTCGAACTCGCGCAGGTCTGGCGGCGCGGTCATGCGACGGATCCGCATCCGGGCGCCCGCCTCGTCGATCAGGTCGATCGCCTTGTCCGGCAGGAACCGGTCGTTGATGTAGCGGTCGGCCAGCGTCGCGGCGGCCACCATCGCGGAATCGGTGATCGACACGCGGTGGTGCGCCTCGTAGCGGTCCCGCAGGCCCTTGAGGATCTCGATGGTGTGCTCGACCGTCGGCTCCCCCACCTGCACCGGCTGGAAACGGCGCTCCAGCGCGGCGTCCTTCTCGATGTACTTGCGGTACTCGTCGAGGGTGGTGGCACCGATCGTCTGCAGCTCGCCGCGTGCCAGCTTGGGCTTGAGGATGCTTGCGGCATCGATCGCGCCCTCGGCGGCACCCGCCCCGACCAGCGTGTGCAGCTCGTCGATGAACAGGATGATGTCGCCGCGGGTATTGATCTCCTTGAGCACCTTCTTCAGGCGTTCCTCGAAGTCACCACGGTAGCGCGAACCCGCGACCAGCGAGCCGAGGTCCAGCGTGTAGAGCTGCTTGTCCTTCAGCGTCTCGGGCACCTCGCCGTGCACGATGGCCTGCGCCAGGCCCTCGACCACAGCGGTCTTGCCCACGCCGGGCTCGCCGATGAGCACCGGGTTGTTCTTGGTGCGCCGGGAGAGCACCTGCATGACCCGCTCGATTTCCTTCTCGCGGCCGATGACCGGGTCCAGCTTGCCTTCCATGGCAGCCGCGGTCAGGTTGCGGCCGAACTGGTCGAGAACCAGCGACGTGGAGGGAGAGCCGGACTCCCCTCCCCGGCCGCCGGTGCCTGCCTCGGCGGCCTCCTTGCCCTGGTAGCCGCTCAGCAGCTGGATCACCTGCTGGCGCACCCGGGTCAGTTCGGCGCCCAGCTTGACCAGCACCTGGGCGGCCACACCCTCGCCCTCGCGAATCAGGCCGAGCAGGATGTGCTCGGTACCGATGTAGTTGTGGCCGAGCTGCAGCGCCTCGCGCAGGCTGAGTTCGAGCACCTTCTTGGCGCGCGGAGTGAACGGGATGTGCCCGGACGGTGCCTGCTGGCCCTGGCCGATGATCTCTTCGACCTGGCTGCGCACACCTTCCAGCGAGATCCCGAGCGACTCCAGCGACTTGGCCGCAACGCCTTCGCCTTCATGGATTAGCCCCAGCAGAATGTGCTCGGTGCCGATGTAGTTGTGGTTCAGCATCCGGGCCTCTTCTTGCGCCAGGACAACGACCCGGCGGGCACGGTCGGTAAAACGTTCGAACATCGGCGGTTACCTGCTCTCCCTCATCGGTACTTTGGTCGGTCCTGAACCAGTCCAGCTCGGCCCCGCGTACCTGCAGTCCACTGTAATGGTCGGCCTGCCAGGCTTCATAACAACCTTGCAGTGCCGTGCTGTTCCCGGCTGCAACTCCGGTGTGGGGCCCGAATCACCCGAATCAGATACACCCGTGACCCAGACCCGGCGCCCGAGAAGCCGCGCAGGGCTCCGGCGTTGTTGATTAGCAGGCTTGTGAGCTGGGTTGATGATCTTTGGTGCCGCGCTATTGGGGCCGGAGTGTAGGCACGGGCTATCTGGAGAACGATCGAGTTGGTTACTGTTCGTCGTTGGTCTGGAGTTGCCCGTGCCTACCGTTTCAGTATTGCGTGTGTCGTCGGTTCCAGAGGTGTTCGACCGCTGGAGTCCTGGTGAGCGCAGCGAGCTCATCGGATCGGAGTTTCTCGACGTGTTGGCCTCGGTGCCAGACCCGAGGGGCCCACGCGGTCGGAGGTATTCGCTGATGGCTTTGTTGGCGATCGCGGTTCTGGCCACTGCCGCGGGGATGCGCGGCTATGCTGGTTTTGCCACATGGGCGGCCACCGCTCCCGATGATGTGTTGGCCCAATTAGGGGTCCGGTTCCGGCGGCCCAGTGAGAAGACCTTCCGCGCTGTTTTGTCTCGGCTAGACCCCGCCGACCTCAACGCCAGGATGGGCAGTTACTTCACTGCACACGTGGCCAGCAGCGACCCCAGTGGATTGGTGCCGATCGCGTTGGACGGCAAGATGCTGCGTGGTGCTTTACGCGCCAAAGCGACAGCCACGCATCTCGTGTCGGTGTTCGCCCACCGTGCCCGATTGGTGCTCGGTCAACTCGCTGTCGCCGAGAAAAGCAATGAAATTCCCTGCGTACGTGCCCTGCTCACGCTGCTGCCGGGTAGCTTGCGGTGGCTGGTCACCGTGGATGCGATGCATACCCAGGTTGTCACCGCGAAGTTGATCTGCGCCACCTTGAAGTCGCACTACCTGATGATCGTCAAGTCCAACCAAGCCAAAATACTTGCGCGTATCACCGCGCTGCCCTGGGCCGAGGTGCCCGCAGCCGCTACCGACGACTCCCGCGGCCACGGCCGTGTCGAGACCCGCACCCTGCAAATCATCACCGCTGCACGAGGAATCGGCTTCCCCTACGCAAAACAAATCATCCGGATCACTCGTGAACGCTTGATCACCGCCACCGACCAGCGCAGCGTGGAGGTGGTCTATGCCATCTGCAGCCTGCCGTTCGAGCACGCCCGCCCTACCGCGATCATGACCTGGATGCGTCAACACTGGGGAATCGAGAACAGCCTGCACTGGATACGCGACGTCACCTTCGACGAAGACCGTCAAAGGGCACATACCGGAAACGGCGCACAGGTCCTAGCAACGCTACGCAACACCGCGATCAATCTGCACCGCCTCAACGGCGCCGACAACATCGCCGAAGCCTGCCGGATCACCGCTTTGACCGCCAACCGCCGCCTAGACCTCCTCAATCCACAATTCCCCAGCTCACAAGCCTGCTAATCAACAACGCCGGAGCCCTGAGAAGCCGCGCCGGCCTCGTTTTCTTCCTGCTACAACAGAACCGCAACACGTTAACGAGGAAAACCGCCGAAGTGTTTCCCGTGTCGGCCGAAGATCGGTTTCGCCACGAGCGAAAATGACATAGCACCGTCGCCCAGGCTTAGCCTGGGCGACGGTAATAGATCGAGATCGCTATGAACCGGCAGCGTGGAATGCGTCGATGACGTCGGCCGGGATACGGCCACGGGTCGACACATTGTGCCCATTACGGCGTGCCCATTCCCGGATGGCCGCGCTTTGCTCGCGGTCGATAGCGCCGCGGCCACGTCCGGATCCCGAACGCCCACGTCGCCGGCCACCGACGCGCCGACCCGCCGCAACCCATTGCTTCAGATCACCGCGCAGTTTCGCGGCATTCTTGGAAGAAAGGTCAATCTCGTAGGTCACCCCGTCAAGCCCAAATTCA
Source organism: Mycobacterium pseudoshottsii JCM 15466 (assembly GCF_003584745.1). NCBI lineage: Bacteria > Bacillati > Actinomycetota > Actinomycetes > Mycobacteriales > Mycobacteriaceae > Mycobacterium > Mycobacterium pseudoshottsii. The sequence goes on along the minus strand of NZ_AP018410.1, from coordinate 401,851 downwards.
ACCGTTTCGTCAGCAGCACCGGCACCGTCGAAATCGTCGACCAAGGTGACGGTAACTTTCTTAGCCATTGGCTTACCCTCGCGTTTCTTCCTATGCGTCGCAATACAGGATGGATAGTCTCCCCGCGCACCAATGTGCCATAAGTAAGCAAAATTCGCAATCCAGACACAACCACCGGCAGTTCAGTTGGAGTGAGGGCGAACAATCGGGAACAAAACTGTCTCCCTAATTGACAGTCCGGTCAAACACATCAACAACCGATCGATGCCCATTCCAGTTCCAGTACACGGGGGCATCCCGTACTCCAGAGCCGTCAGAAAATCTTCGTCAAGTTGCATCGCCTCGTCGTCACCCGCGGCCGCCGCACGGACCTGATCAGCGAATCTGTCCCGCTGGACGACGGGATCGTTTAATTCCGAGTACCCGGTAGCCAGTTCGACTCCGCGCACGTAGAGATCCCACTTCTCGGTTACTCCGGGGATACTGCGGTGCTGACGAGTCAATGGCGTTGTCTCGACTGGGAAATCCTTGACAAATGTGGGCGCCGTCAATTTGTTGCCGACAGCATGTTCCCAGAGTTCCTCGACAAGTTTGCCGTGACCAAAAACACTGTTGTCAATCTCTACGTCAAGTCCGCTTGCGATGTCACGTAAGCGAGCAGCCGTCGTCTCTGGCGTGATCTGTTCCCCCAGTGCCTCCGACAAGGAGGAATACATCTCGATAGTTGCCCATTCTCCGTCGATGTCGTACACGCTGCCGTCAGGCATCGAGAGTTGTCTGGTTCCGATCGCCTCGTCAGCAACTTCTTGAATAAGCTCTCTGGTGATCAAGGCCGAATCGTCATAGGTTCCATAGGTCTGATACGTCTCCAGCATGGAGAATTCCGGGGAATGGGTGGAATCAGACCCTTCGTTTCGGAACACCCGATTTAGTTCAAAGACCCTGTCGAAACCGCCCACGATGCAACGCTTGAGGAACAGTTCCGGCGCGATACGCAGGTAAAGATCGATGTCGAGGGCATTGGAATGGGTGACGAACGGCCGCGCCGCAGCGCCGCCGGCCAAGGTCTGCAACATTGGCGTTTCGACTTCGAGAAACCCGCGCCGCTCCAGCGCATTACGCACCGCACGGATTACCGCAATCCGCTGTCGCGCGACCTCCCGCGCCTGCGGACGCACGATCAAATCGACGTAGCGCTGACGGACCCGCGACTCCTCGCTCATCTCCTTGTGTGCGACCGGCAGCGGCCGCAAGGCCTTGGCAGCCATCCGCCAGGAATCGGCGAGCACCGATAGTTCGCCCCGACGGGAGCTGATCACGGTGCCGTGCACGTAGACGACGTCACCGATGTCGACGTCGGCCTTCCACCTGTCCAGCGATTCGCGGCCCACCTTGTCGAGGCTGATCATCGCCTGCAGCTGGGTGCCGTCGCCGTCCTGCAGTGTCGCAAAACACAGTTTCCCGGTGTTACGCGCGAACACCACTCGACCCGCGACACCGACGATGTCCTCGGTCGCCGAATCTGTCGGTAGGTCGGCATAGGTGGCACGAATCTCGGCCAACGTGTGAGTGCGTTCGATGGCTACCGGATAGGGGTCATACCCCTCTGCCAATAACCGAGCACGCTTGTCCCGACGGATTCGGAACTGCTCGGGAATGTCTGACTCGGCGGAGCTCACGACGTGCCAGCTTAAATGAACTCGCCTGAGCACTCATCGCGCGGGCACCGGGCGCGCGAAACCCGCCCTAAAGATTGCTCCCGGCCGGAATCGGCCGGGACGCATGGTCGCCGGGTGGCGGCTAGCGCGCCGGCTTCAGCCGACCGCGCTAAGCCTCCCGATTGCGCTCGAAGACCAGCCGTAATCCATGCAGGGTCAGGTGCTCGTCGAAGTGTTCGACGCTATGCAGTTCGGGCAGCAGCAGCGGCGCGGTGTGCCCGGTCGCCACCACCGCGACATCGTCGTCGGCTGAAAAACCCTTAACGTCCTCACGAATCCGCGCCACCAGGCCGTCAACCAGCCCGGCAAAACCGAATACCGCACCAGCCTGCATGCATTCCACCGTGTTCTTACCCACCACCGAGCGCGGCCGGGCCAACTCGACGCGCCGAAGTGCCGCCGAACGGGCCGCGGCGGCATCCGAAGAAACCTGAACGCCGGGTGCGATCGCCCCGCCCAGGAATTCGCCTTTGGCCGACACCACGTCCACGCATATCGATGATCCGAAATCGACGACAATGGCCGCCTTTGCGAACTGCTGATATGCCGCCAGGCAGTTGACGATCCGGTCGGCACCCACTTCTTTGGGGTTGTCGACCAGCAGCGGAATACCGGTGCGTACCCCAGGTTCGATCAGCACGTGCGGGACCGACGGCCAATACTGCTCCAGCATGATCCGCACCTCATGCAACACCGACGGGACCGTGGACAACCCGGTCGCACCGGTGAGCCGCTCGGAATCCTCGCCGATCAACCCGTCGATCGTCAGTGCCAATTCATCGGCGGTGACTTCGGATTCGGTCCGTATCCGCCATTGCTGCACGACCTTTGCGTGCTGTTTGGCCCCCGATAGCAGACCGACAACGGTGTGGGTGTTGCGGACGTCGATCGCCAGCAGCACGGTTACCGCGCACCGATCCGCGGATTCAACAGCTCCTCCGCCCCGGGAATGTCGAATGCGGGCACAAAAGCCGGGTCGTGGCCCACGTCGATCTGCTTGTTGTCAGCGTCGACGAACACGATCCGCGGCTGGTAGGCGCGTGCCTCGGCATCCTGCATGGTCCCGTAGGCGATCAGGATCACCAGATCGCCGGGGTGTACGAGATGGGCCGCGGCACCGTTGATCCCGATTACGCCACTACCGCGTTCGCCGGTGATCGCATACGTGACCAAGCGAGCACCGTTATCGATGTCGACGATGGTCACCTGTTCACCTTCGAGCAGATCCGCGGCGTCCATCAAGTCGGCATCGATGGTCACCGACCCGACGTAGTGCAGGTCGGCCTGCGTGACGGTGGCGCGGTGAATCTTCGACTTCAACATTGTCCGTAACATCAATTCCTCCAAGGTGATTGGACACGCCCGTCCGGCCCGACAGGCTGCCCGTCGGTGCCGGCGATACTTTCGATCTCAATTGCCACGTTGTCGAGCAGCCGGGTGGTGCCGAACCGGACGGCGACCAGCAACCGGCCAGATCCGCTGGGGGAAACCGGGCCGAGCTCGCCGTCGCGCAGTTCCACATAGTCGACGACGATCCCGGGGACGGCCTCGAGCACACCGCGCGCCGCATCCAGCGCAGCCTGGACACCGGCGGTCGCCGCATGTGCCCCGGCCGTCAGCGCCGCCGAGAGCGCGATGGCCGCTTCCCGTTGCGCCGGGTCCAGATAGCGATTGCGCGACGACATCGCCAGTCCGTCGTGTTCACGCACGATCGGCACGCCGATCACCTGCACGTTGACGTTGAGGTCGGCAACCATCTGCCGGATGAGCACCAGCTGCTGATAATCCTTCTCACCGAAGAACGCCCGGTCGGGAGCCACGATCTGTAGCAGCTTGAGCACCACGGTCAGCACCCCGGCGAAATGGGTTGGTCGCGAACCGCCTTCGAGTTCGGCAGCCAGTGGGCCGGGTTGCACGGTGGTGCGTAGACCGTTGGGGTACATGCTCGCCGCGGTCGGGGTGAACGCGATTTCCACACCTTCGGCCCGCAGTTTCGCCAGATCCTGATCGAGGGTTCGTGGGTAGGCGTCCAGATCCTCGCCGGCACCGAACTGCAGCGGGTTGACGAACATCGACACCACGACCACCGCACCGGGCGTGCGTTTGGCCGCCCGCACCAGCGCCAGATGACCCTCGTGCAGGGCCCCCATCGTGGGGACCAACATCACCCGGCGGCCGGTGTGGCGCAGCGCCCGGCTGACCTCGCCGACGTCACGCGGCGCCGAGTAGATGTTGAGTTCGCCCGGCTTGAAGACGGGCGCCCGGCCGGCATTCGCTCTCATGGCGTCAAGACCTCCACCACATCCCCCGGTGCATGGGCCCGCATGGCGGTGCGCAGGGCGTTCACCCGATACGCCTGCGCCAGTTGCGGGTCCGCTTCGGTGAGCGCGGCCAGGTGGCCGGCGACCGCGGCGGCGTCACCGCGCGCGACCGGCCCGGTCAGCGCGGCCTGACCCCGCTGCAGCGTGTTTTCCAGGGCCGCTCGGGCTAGCGGTCCGACGATGCGTTCCGCGATACCGCCGGGCTGGTTGTCGACGCATTGCTGGCCGAGCAGTTCTTGTCCACGCAAGGCGGTGCGCAAGGCCTCGAGGGCATCGGCGAGCACGGTGACGAGGTGGTTACTCGCATGTGCGAGGGCCGCGTGGTAGAGCACGCGGCTTTCCTCGCGCACGCAGAACGGTTCGCCGCCCATCTCCAGCACCAGCGATTGGGCGATCGCATACCCGACGTCGTCAGCCGCGGTGATTCCGAAGCAGGTATCGGGCAGCCGATTGATGTCTTCGTCGGAGCCGGTGAAGGTCATCGCCGGATGAATGGCCAGCGGTATGCAACCCTGCGCAGTCAGGGGCTCCAAGATGCCAATCCCGTTGGCGCCGGATGTGTGCGCCACGATGGTGCCCGGCCGCACCGCCGACGTGGCGGCCAGACCCGATATCAGACCCGCCAGTTCACTGTCGGTGACGGCCAGCACCAGCAACTCGGCCGATGCGGCGACATCCGGCGGCGGCAGCACCGGGGTATCGGGCAACCGGCGCTGCGCCCGCTGCAGCGACGCGTGCGAAATGGCGCTGCATCCCACCACGACATGATCGGCGCGCTCTAGCGCGACCCCCAGGGCGGTGCCTACCCGGCCGGCCGAGATGATCCCCACCTTGAGCCTGGCCGGGCGCAAACCGTCGAGCTGCACCATCGCAGACGACCTCACAGGTTTCTTCGTTCGTTCCAGTCCCGTGGATGACCGGGTACCGGACGGTCACTAAGACTGTAGTCGATTTGTTGGTCGACACCCATTTCAGCCGTCACGGCGCCGGCGCCGGCCGCCGCCGGAAGGCTGCACCTGCAACCGTGCCATCAGGTCAGCGACGGACTGACCACCGCTTTGCGAGTCAGAGTCATGCGAGCCCGCCACATCGGGGCGTTCTTCTTCCGGGCGGCGATGACGGGAGGCAAGGTCGGGTGCGGGCGGCGGGGCCAACCGGGGCGCCGCGGGCTCGGCGGGCTGGGGGCCCGGCCACGGCGGTGCAGCGGGTGCCATTGGTGGCGGTTGGGCTGGTCCGGGGCCTGGAGGCGGCCCCGCTCCCAGGCGGCCCACCCCATAGTCGCGGTAGTCGGTGGAATGACGAGATCGCGACCGTCTGCCGCCGTATTCCCGGTCGAACTCACCGATGTCACCTTGGTCCTCGTCGGAATCGTAATGCCGGGCACGGCGGCGTCGACCCGAAGACCGGTCCTGCGTTTCGGCGCCAGCCGCCTCCTCGGCCACCCAGTGGCTGCCCGGAGCGCCGGGGGGCAACCACTGTCCGTCCGCGGCAACCGGTCGCCAAGGCGAGGGTTCGGCATTGGGTACTGGTGGCGCGGGCGGCGGTCGACGATGCGGCTCGTAGTGCAGGTCAGGCTGAACCGGCGCAGCCTCCTGGGGCGGCCCGACCCACTCGGCGGGGTGTTCGGGGCCCGGAGGCGCGGGCGGCGGGGGCTGCAGAAACGGTCCCCTACCCGGCTGCACGTCACGCTCGTCCAGAGGCGGCACGCCTACCTCCGGCACATCGATGATCGCTTCCTCGGCGCGGTTGAGATTTTCGTCTCGACGGGCCATGGCAATCCGGTCACTGGGCAGCCAGTCGGTGGCTGGACTCTCGCCGTTTTGGAGCCGATCGGCGACAGCGCGGGCGGTGCGCGACTCCCTGTCCACCGTCTCCAGCGCCGGGCGCTGTTCTAGGTCCGCATCGAACAAGATTCCCAGACTGGTTCGCAGCGAAGCTAATTCGGCGCGCAACGCTCCCACCTCGTCGGCGGCCGCGCCCCGCAACTCGGCGGCGAGCTCGCGACGCAACTGCGACTCCACCGCCAGCTCGTATTCGCGGCGGGCCGAGATCTCGCGATCCAGCTGCAGGTCGTAGACGAGCTTCATGTCGCGCGCCCGCGCCTGATCCGCTTCGGCCTGGCGACGATAGAGCACGGACACAAACGCACCAGCGACCGCGGCCCACAGCGCGAGGACCACGGCGAGCTTGAGCAGTTCCACCCGATTGGTGAAAACCAGTGCCGAACTAGCTCCAATTGCCAGAACCAGCAACGTCGTCAATAGCACCCAACCCGGCCTGCGGCCGCCGCGCCGGACCCGGGCGCCGCGGGACAGAACGGTCATGGCCTGACTGTACCCGCGCGACCTGCATCCACGTGTCGCGCCGGTCCGGCGATTCTCCCGCAAAGTCCGTGCCGCAGCCAGCAACGCCGGCGGGCCGGGCCGCGGGAGTGGTCAGCCTTCCGCGCCCTCGCCCCGCTCGGGCGGCTCCTGCGGCGACTTGCAGCAATTTTGCAGCCACAAAGCGGCAACGATCAACGCCAGCGCGCCTGCGGCCGCCACCAGGGCGCCGGTCATATCTTCGGCCGCCACCCGCAGCCAGGACCGCCGCGGCAACAGATACACCAAGACCGCAATCCACCAGCCCAGCACCAGCGCACCCACCCAGGCCGATGCCTTGGCGACCATCAGGCTGCGAGCCACCGCCAGAGGATGCAGCTGTCCGGATCCATCCCCTATCTCGCCATCGTTGATCTTGGCTCTTACGAAGCGGGCCCATAGCGCCTCGGCGATCGCAACCCCCAGCAGTGACAGCCCGGTCCACACCGTGAGCGGGGGAAACGACCGGAACAACACCAGCACCATCGGATAGCCGGCGACCGCCGCCCCGATCGCGGCGGCGGCCAGGTCGCGCCTACGGGTCGGTCCCATCAGGCTGCCACGGTCAGCGAGGTCAACCGCACGCTTGCCCGATCGGCCGGCGGCAGCCCGGCCAGCAGCGCGGCGACCGGGCGCGGGCCCTCCGGTCCGGTCAGTTCGGCCGCGGGGTCAACGTCGAGCCAAGGGACCATGACAAAGGCCCGCTGATGCGCCAATGGGTGTGGCAGCGTCAGGATGCTGTCGTTGCAGCGCACTTCGGTACGACCGGCCGGGCCGGCCTGGTAACAGGCGACCAGATCCACGTCGAGCGTGCGCGGCCCCCACCGCTGCAGACGCTGCCGGCCGGCCGCCCGTTCGTACTCCTGAGCTTGGTGCAACCAGGCATGGCCGTCGCGAGCGGGATCGTCTGCGATCAGCACCACGTTGAGGAACGGCTCCTGGGCCACCCCACCCCACGGATCGGTCTCATAGACACGCGACGCCCCGACCAACGTGTCGCCGAGTCCGTCGACCACCGAACGCAGGTTCGCCAGGCGGTCGCCCAGGTTGGAACCGACCGACAGCACTACCGAACTCATACCGCTCGGTCCGCGGGGATCACCGAACCACGCCCCCCGCGCCGCGACCGCCGGGTCACCACCGCCACGTCAGCCAGCGGTTGCGCGATGGCGGCCTGCGGCTTGTGCAGGACCACCTCGACGGCATGTACCCGTTCGTCGTTCATCACCTCGTCGGCGATCTCGGCACCGACCGTCTCGATCAGGTTGCGCGGCGGCCCGCCGACGATCTCGGCCGCGCGCTGCGCCAATTGGGCATAGTCATAGGTGTCGGCCAGATCGTCGCTGCGGGCGCCGTCGGCCAAGTCGATCCACATGGTGATGTCGACGACGAACCGTTGCCCGGCTACCCGCTCATGGTCGTAGACCCCATGGCGGCCATGAACAATCAAGCCCCGCAACTCGATTCGGTCAGCCATCGCGCCCAGTCCTTTCAGCCCGCTGCCACGCGTCGACGACCTTGAGGGCGTCGACGGATGCCCGCACATCATGCACCCGCACACCCCATGCGCCGTGCAGCGCCGCCAATGCGGAAATCACCGCGGTCGCCGTTTCCCGCCCGTCCGGCGGCCGTACCGCACCATCCGGGCTGGCCAGCAACGACCCGAGGAAGCGCTTTCGAGACGCTCCCACCAGCACCGGGATCCCGGTGGCGACCAACTCCGGCAGGGCGTGCAGCAGCGTCCAATTGTGCTGTCCGGCCTTGGCGAAGCCCAGGCCGGGATCGATCATCAGATTCGATGGGCCAACGCCCGCGGCTATCGCATCATCCACGGCGGTGAGCAGCTCGGCGCGCACCTCGGCCACCACATCGCGGTAGTTCGGCACCTGATGTGGGTTGTCGTCGGACACCGGCCGCCAGTGCATCAGCACCCACGGCACACCGGCTTCGGCGACCAGCGGGGCCATTGCCGGATCGGCCCGCCCTCCGGACACGTCGTTGACGATCTGCGCGCCCTTGTGCAGCGCCTCGCACGCTACGGCCGCGCGGGTGGTGTCGATGCTGACCTTGATACCGCGCGCGGCCAGTTCTTTGATGACGGGCAAGACGCGGGACGCCTCGACGGCCGGGTCAACCCGCGCGGCGCCCGGCCGAGTCGACTCCCCCCCGACGTCGATGATGTCCGCACCTTCGGCCGCCAGCGCCAGACCGTGCTCGATGGCCTTGGCCTCGTCGCAGTAGCGCCCACCGTCGGAGAACGAGTCGTTCGTGACATTCAATACGCCCATAACCTGCACAGGCCGCGAACTCACTTACGCAGGATGAGGTCCAGCGCCTCGGCCCGAGAAGCGGCATCGGTCTTGAACTGCCCACGCACCGCCGAGGTCGTGGTGACCGCACCGGGCTTGCGGACCCCGCGCATCGCCATGCACAGGTGCTCGGCTTCGACCACCACGATCACCCCGCGCGGTCCGAGCCTTTTGACCAGGGCGTCGGCGATCTGGCTGGTGAGCCGCTCCTGCACCTGAGGACGCTTGGCGTAGAGGTCCACCAGCCGGGCGATCTTGGACAGCCCGGTCACCCGGCCATCCCGGCCCGGGATATAGCCGACATGGGCCACCCCATGGAACGAGACCAGGTGGTGCTCGCACGTCGAGTACAACGGAATCTCTTTGATCAGCACCAGCTCGTCGTGGTCTTCGTCGAACATGGTGTTCAGTACCGCGTCGGGGTCGGTGTAAAGCCCCGCGAAGATCTCGCGATAGGCACGGGCCACGCGGGCCGGGGTGTCGCGCAAACCGCCCCGGTCCGGGTCCTCGCCGATCGCAAGCAACAACTCGCGGACGGCGGCCTCGGCACGCGGCTGGTCGAACGCCCGGGTGGTCGTTGCCTCGGTTCGGGAATCCAGCTGCGTCATTGCAACTCTCCGTTCGTCAGCCGTGGGCCGGGGGGTTGGACCGGCTTACGTCCCTGTCCTGCTGCTCGGACGACTCGTCGGTGTCCGATGGCTGATCGGGGGAATAGCCCGATGGTTGCGGCCGCTCCGACGGCGGGGGCCACCCGGGAGCGCGCCAGCCCGCCGGGACGCCGTAGTCGGGATGGCTGCCGGGGTTCGCGTCGGCGCCTCGAGAGCCGTTGGGGCCGCGGCCGGTCCCTTCGCTGGCCGACTGCGCCGCCTGGGTAGCCTGCGCGATGGCTTGCTTGAACGCCGGCTCCGGCATCGGCTGCGGCCAGGGCTCACCGCGCTCGATGGCCAGTTCGCCCGGTGTCTTGATCGGCGGCTTGTCCGACGGAATCCGGCCGCCGAAATCGTCGAACATGGTGAGTCGGGGCCGCTTTTCCACGTCGGAGAAGATCGACTCCAGCTCCGGCCGGTGCAGTGTTTCCTTTTCCAGCAGCTGGCCGGCCAGGGTGTCGAGCACATCGCGATATTCGGTGAGAATCTCCCACGCTTCGGTGTGGGCCGCCTCGATGAGCTTGCGCACCTCTTCGTCGATTTCGCGGGCGACTTCGTGCGAGTAGTCCGACTGGGTGCCCATGGAGCGGCCCAAGAACGGGTCACCATGCTCGGTGCCGTACTTGACCGCGCCCAGCCGCGCGCTCATGCCGTACTCGGTGACCATCGCCCGAGCGACCTTGGTCGCCTGCTCGATATCGGACACCGCACCCGTGGTCGGCTCCCGGAACACCAATTCCTCGGCGGCGCGCCCGCCCATCGCAAAGACCAGCTGCGCGATCATCTCCGAACGGGTCCGCAGCCCCTTGTCCTCCTCGGGCACCGCTACCGCATGACCACCGGTTCGTCCCCGGGCCAGGATGGTGACCTTGTAAACGGGATCGATGTCGGGCATCGCCCAGGCCGCCAGGGTGTGACCGCCCTCGTGATAGGCGGTGATCTTTTTCTCGTGCTCGCTGATGATCCGCCCTTTGCGGCGTGGGCCGCCGATGACCCGGTCTACCGCCTCCTCCAAGGCGGGGCCGGTAATGACGGTGCCGTTCTCGCGGGCGGTGAGCAGCGCCGCCTCGTTGATGACGTTGGCCAGATCGGCCCCGGTCATGCCGACAGTCCGTTTTGCCAGCCCGTCCAGGTCAGCGCCGTCAGCGATCGGCTTGCCTTTGGAATGCACCCGCAGGACCGCCCGGCGTCCGGCGAGGTCAGGATTGGTGACCGGGATCTGGCGGTCAAAGCGACCGGGACGCAGCAGCGCCGGGTCCAGAATGTCGGGCCGGTTGGTGGCCGCAATCAGGATCACGCCGGCGCGATCGCCGAACCCGTCCATTTCGACCAGCAGCTGGTTGAGGGTCTGTTCCCGCTCGTCGTGGCCGCCACCGAGGCCGGCGCCGCGTTGGCGGCCGACCGCGTCGATCTCGTCAACGAAGATGATGCATGGGCTGTTCTGTTTGGCCTGCTCAAACAGGTCCCGCACCCGGGATGCACCCACCCCGACGAACATCTCGACGAAGTCGGATCCGGAAATGGTGAAAAACGGCACCCCGGCCTCGCCCGCCACAGCGCGAGCCAGCAACGTCTTACCGGTTCCCGGCGGGCCGTAGAGCAACACGCCCTTGGGGATCTTGGCGCCCAGCGCCTGGTAGCGGGACGGATTCTGCAGGAAATCCTTGATCTCGTAGAGCTCCTCGACCGCTTCATCGACGCCGGCGACGTCGGCGAATGTGGTCTTGGGCATGTCCTTGGACAGTTGCTTGGCACGCGATTTCCCGAAGCCGAAGCCCATCCGGGCGCCGCCCTGCATGCGGGAGAACATCACGAAAAGGCCCACCAGCAGCAGCAGCGGCAGCACGTAAACCAACAGCTCGCCCAGGATGCTGCCCTGGTTGACCACCGTGCTGACCTTGGCGTTCTTGGCGGTCAAGGCATTGAATAGGTCGACCGCGTAACCGGTGGGGTACTTGGTGATGACCTTGTCGGAACCGTCGGTGTCGCTGCTGCTCTTCTTCAAGACCAGCCGCAGCTGCTGCTCACGGTCATCGATTTGCGCGCTCTTGACGTTGTCGGCGTTGATCTGTGACATCGCCACCGAGGTGTCGACCGGCTTGTAACCGCGGGTGTCGTCACTGAAGTAGAAGAACGACCAGCCGAGCACCACCACCACGGCGACCGCCGTCACGGTGCGGATCACGTTTTTTCGGTTCATCAATCTTCGGCCGTGCCGGCCTGGTCCTTCCAAATACGCAGCTGGAAATGTCAAGGCTACCGCTAGACCAACGACCGGTAGTTCCGGATGGTTGCAGTAACACGGCAATCCGGCGAAAGGCATGGCTCACACCGGCGGGTTGCGCAGCGGGCACGATCGGGCAAAGCGGACCGCGGCCGGGCGGCGGCCACCCTCAACAACAAGCCCTTCTCACCGGTGTGGCGTTGTGCTTTGGTGAAATGGTGGCTACATCAACCGAGCGGTTAGTCGACACCAACGGCGTGCGGTTGCGCGTGACCGAGGCCGGCGAGCGGGGTGCGCCGGTGGTGATATTGGCCCACGGCTTCCCCGAACTGGCCTATTCCTGGCGGCACCAGATCCCGGTGCTTGCCGAGGCCGGCTACCACGTGCTGGCCCCCGATCAACGCGGCTACGGGGGTTCCTCTCGCCCCGAAGCGATCGAGGACTACGACATCCACCAGCTGACCGCGGACCTGGTAGGACTGCTCGACGACGTCGGCGCCGAGCGTGCCGCCTGGGTGGGCCATGACTGGGGTGCTGTCGTGGTGTGGAATGCGCCCTTGCTGCACCCCGACCGCGTCGCCGCGGTCGCCGGCCTCAGCGTTCCGGTGTTGCCCCGCGCCCAGGTGCCGCCAATCCAGGCATTCCGCCAGCGCTTCGGCGAGCACTTCTTCTACATCCTCTATTTCCAGCAGCCCGGGGTGGCCGACGCCGAACTCAATGGTGACCCGGCTCGCACGATGCGCCGGATGATCGGCGGCCAACGATCCCCGACCGATCAGGGCGCGGCCCTGCGGATGGTCGCCCCCGGCCCCGAGGGCTTCATCTACCGACTGCCGGAGCCCGACGCGCCGCCCAGCTGGATCAGTCGCGACGAGCTGGATCATTACATCAGCGAGTTCACCCGCACCGGATTCACCGGCGGGCTCAACTGGTACCGCAATTTCGACCGCAACTGGGAAACCACCGCCGATCTCGAGGGCGCCACCATCACGGTTCCGTCGTTGTTCATGGCCGGCACAAAGGATCCGGTGTTGTCTTTCGCCCGTAGCGATCGGGCATCGGAAGTGATCACCGGTCCATACCGCGAAGTGATGGTTGAGGGCGCCGGGCACTGGCTGCAGCAGGAACGGCCGGACGAGGTCAACGCCACACTTCTCGACTTCCTCAAAGGAGTGCAATGGTGACCGATGCGCCGCTGAAATTCGGAGTCTTCATCACACCGTTTCACCCGACTGGCCAATCGCCGACGGTGGCTCTGGAATACGACATGGAGCGCGTTGTCGCCCTGGACCGCCTCGGCTACGACGAGGCCTGGTTTGGTGAACACCATTCCGGCGGCTACGAGCTGATCGCCTGCCCGGAGGTATTCATTGCGGCCGCCGCCGAGCGGACCAAGCACATCCGGCTGGGCACCGGGGTGGTGTCGCTGCCGTATCACCACCCGCTCATGGTGGCCGACCGATGGGTGCTGCTCGATCACCTCACCCGGGGCCGGGTCATGTTCGGCACGGGCCCGGGGGCGCTGCCATCGGACGCCTACATGATGGGCATCGATCCGATCGACCAGCGCCGGATGATGCAGGAATCCCTGGAAGCGATCCTGGCTCTGCTGCGCGCCGCACCGGGTGAACGCATCGACCGCCACTCCGATTGGTTCACCCTGCGCGACGCGCAGTTGCACATCCGCCCGTACACCTGGCCCTATCCCGAGATCTCGACGGCAGCCATGATCTCGCCGTCGGGTCCACGGCTGGCCGGCAGCCTGGGTACGTCGCTGCTGTCGCTGTCGATGTCGGTGCCCGGCGGCTATGCGGCGCTCGAGAACACCTGGCAGGTGGTGTGCGAGCAGGCCGCCAAGGTCGGCCGGGCGGAGCCCAACCGCCGCGACTGGCGCGTGCTGTCCATCATGCACCTGTCGGATACCCGCGACCAGGCGATCCAAGACTGCATCTACGGGCTGCCGGATTTCTCGAAGTACTTCGGCGCGGCCGGGTTCGTTCCGCTGTCCAACGCGACGGACGGCGCCGAAGGCACTCGCGAGTTCGTGGAAGACTATGCGGCCAAGGGAAATTGCTGCATCGGAACCCCCGAGGACGCGATCGCATACATCGAAGATCTGCTCAATCGCTCGGGCGGCTTCGGGACTCTGCTGCTACTCGGGCATGACTGGGCATCATCGCAAGCGACCTTCCATTCCTATGATCTGTTTGCCCGCAAGGTGATTCCGTATTTCAAGGGACAACTCGAGGCGCCGCGCGCCTCGCACGAATGGGCCAGGGACAAGCGTGAGGACTTGATCGGCCGCGCCGGTCAAGCCGTGGTAGCGGCAATTACCGAACACGTGACCGAGCGCGGAGAAGGTCAGACCTGATGCGGGCGTCCGTGCTGCGCAATGGACACATGACCTATCGCGACGATGTGGCCGAACCCACCCCCGGGCCGGGCCAGGTGCTAGTCGGAGTGCGAGCATGCGGAATCTGTGGATCGGACCTGCATTTCGCCGCGCATGGGCCAGAAGTGTTGGCAATGAGTTCGCGACTCTCACACGGCGACGGCTACACAAACACCGACCTGAGCCGTGATGTCTTCATGGGTCACGAGTTCTGCGCCGAGGTGATCGAGGCCGGACCCGACACCGACACCTACCCCGCGGGGACGCTCGTCGCGTCCATCCCGGTGTTGCTGTCCGCCAAGGGAGTCGAGCCCATCTTCTCCAGCAACGACACCATCGGCGGGTACGCCGAGCGGATGTTGCTCTCGGCGCCGCTGCTGCTGCCCGTCCCCAATGGGCTGGACTTCAGGCATGCCGCCCTGACCGAACCCATGGCGGTGGGATTACATGCGGTGAACAAGGCCGGCGTCGACGTTGGCGACACCGCCCTGGTGCTCGGTTGCGGGCCGATCGGCATCGCGATCATCGCGGCCCTGCGGATGCGCGGTGTCGAAACGATTGTGGCATCAGACTTTTCGCAGAAGCGGCGCGAGCTGGCCAGCATCATGGGAGCTCACCAGACGGTCGACCCGGCCGTCTCGTCACCGTTCGAGCACGTCAAGGCCACCGTGGTGTTTGAAGCGGTGGGAGTCCCGGGGATGATCGACGAGGTAATTCTGCGGGCACGTCCGGGCACCCGGTTGATCGTCGCCGGGGTATGCATGCAGCCCGACACCGTGCATCCGTTCTTCGCGATCACCAAAGAGATCAACGTGCAGTTTGTGCTCGCCTATGACCCCGAAGAGTTCGCCACTTCACTGCGGGCACTAGCCGAGGGACTCATAGACGTCAGCCCGCTCATCGCCGGCGAGGTGGACCTGGCCGGGGTCGGCGCCGCCTTTGACGACCTCGCCGACCCCGAACGCCACTGCAAGGTTCTCGTCACTCCGTAGCCCGGTTACCCCGACGTCGCGGCGCGTTGGCCTAGCCGGCGGCCGGCGGGCGCGTCATCACCCTGGGATGAAACCCATATCGGGGAGGGGCCGCCGAGGCGGCGAAGCCGCGCGCGGGTGTGCCATGAGCCGGCAAGCCGCCAAAGACATGTTGGCTGGGGTCGGCGGCCGCGGCGGCAGCGGCAACGGAGCTGAGCGGAACGGTTGCAACGCGGCCCAACCCGGGCATCGAACTCGCCCAAGCGTTGGGTACCGACAGACCCCCGATCTGGGCGGCCCTGCCAATCCCCCCGAGACCACTCGACACGCCCGACAACGGCAGTTTCGGCAGCGCTTGTGGCAGGGCCTCGACCGCCTTGGCGGCTTCCTGGCCCGCGTGCGCGGCAGCCGGGAAGAGACTGTGGGACAAACCGTCGATGTCTTTCAACGCCGTGGTGGTGAGCCGGAAGGGCGAAACCAGCCTGATATAGGTGTTCGATAGCGTGCTGGCATCCAGCGTCGACGACCCGGTGAGACCCGCTATCAGTGCGCCGAGTGCGCCGCTTAACACGATCCCGTCGCCGTTGGGCGTCCACTTCCAGCCGATCAGGCCGAGCGCACGCAAGATCCGTTCCAGCGAGGGCACCAACGCCGCCTCCGAGAGTCCCCGCAGCGCGTTGGGCAGCTGTTCCACCAATTGCTGCAACGATTGCGCATCCCCCGCGAGGAGATCGCCGGTGGCCCGGCCGACTGCGGCGGCCTGAGCGGCCGGTCCGTTCGCGGTGGTAGCGGGCCGAGGCGGAACGAACGAGGTCAGGTCGGCCGCCGCCGCGGCCGTCGCCGCATATTGGTACATCGCATTCGCGTCCTGAGCCCACATTTCGGCGTACTCGGCTTCCACTACCGCGATGGCCGGGGTGTTCTGACCGAAGAGGTTGGTCGCCACCAGCGTCGCCAACATCGCCCGATTGGCGGCTACCACCGCGGGCGGCACCATCCCGGCAAACGCCGCCTCGTAGGCACTCGCCGCCGCCGCCGCTTGCCTCCCGACCTGTTCAGCCTGCGCGGCGGTTGCGCTCAGCCAGGCCAGATGCGGCGCGGCAGCAGCCGACATGGCCGCGGCGGCGGGCCCCGACCATGGTCCGGAAACCAGCCCGGACAGCAGTGAACGATAAGAGTCCGCAGTGCACTGCAACTCGGCGCCCAGCGCCTGCCAAGCCGCCGCGGCGGCCAACATCGATCCTGAACCCGGTCCGGAATACATCAACGTGGAGTTGATTTCTGGCGGTAGGAGCGCGAAATCCAGCATGTGCGGCCTCGCCTAGCTGACCGCGACGGTGTTGGCGGCCTCGGTTGCCGCATACGAACCAGCGGAGATACCCAGCACGGTCACCAGCTGATCCTGTACCGCCGCGGCCTGAGCGCTGATCGCCTGATACACCCTTGCATGCGCGGCGAACTGGGCTGCCGTCAACATCGACACCAGGTCTGCCGCCGGGGGGACCACTCCTGTCGTCGGAGCTACCGCGACCTCGTCCCCGGCGCGCGCCGCCGAGTTGATGGCCTGCAGCTCCAATGCGACTCCAGCCACAATCTCCGGCTGAGCAGTCACGTGCGACATCGCTCTCCTCTCAAGAACCAATTGAGCCAATAACGTCCAGCGACGAACGGCGCTGACGCTGATCGGCAATCAGGCTAAGGGACTCAAGGGGCTCAAGGGACTCAAGGGACTCAAGGGACTCAAGGGACTCAAGGGACTCAAGGGACTCAAGGGACTCAAGGGACTACAAAAACCACGAGAGATGACCAACACCAGGCGTAAACATCTTGTTCAGAATCGGTTTAACAACGATTCAAATTCGGCGGCACATCTGAGCCCTATTTCACAATGCCCAAACGCTTCGCATTCGATGAATTCAAGTCCCCAAGGGGCGCAAAACGCGGCATGAGGGGAATTTTCGGCGCGGCGCGTGTCGTCGCCGACCAGCGGTATTAGCCGACCGGATTCGACCCCACCCGGCCTTTTGCCACCTGCAGCCAGCGCCTCCTCGGGGCAACCCCCCGGTTGACAGCGGAGGGCTCTCCGACGAAATCCGCCCCGCTTGTCCAGATTGTGTACGACGCTTATCAATAGGGATTGTATTTTTGTTGCCGCAGGACATATTGGCCCCGACCAACCGGAGATCAATGACCTAGGGGGCCACCATGGTTTCGGCACCGCAAATGCGGAAATAGGTAAGTGCACGGCGGTCACCCGAACGCGCGTCGACTTCAACACCCAGGTCAACTGCCCCATAAACGGACTTACCCGCCTCCCAGGTATCACCCCCGGGAGGCGGGTAAGCCATCACGCGGCCCGATGAGGGCCGCTGCGTACCTGCCGCGGACTCAGGCCCAGCTGGAGCCGACGGCGCTGTCGGTCTGCGCCATGTTGTTGCCGGCGGCCTGAACCTTCTGGCCGTGCGAGTTGGCCTGCTCGTAGATCACCTGGAAGTTGCGACCCAACTGGGCGATGAACTCCTGGCAAGCCACCGAACCGGCGCCGCCCCAGAAGTCACCGGCAGCCAGCACATCGCGAACGATGGCCTGGTGCTCGGCCTCCAAGGAGGCGGCCTGGGCGCGGATGAGCGCGCCGTGGGCGTCGACATCGCCGAACTGGTAATTGATGGTCATTGGTTTTGTCCTCCTGAGTCGAAAGTGTCGGGCCGGTGCTAGCTGCTGAGGATCTGCTGGGAGGCCTGCTCTTGCTGCTCGTAGTTGTTCGCGTCGCGAACGAGCCCGTCGCGCACCCCGTGCAGCATGTTGACGATGTTGCGGAAGGCGGTGTTCATCTGGCCCATGGTGTCCAGTGAGGTTGCCGAGGCCATACCGCTCCAGCCCGCGCCGGCGATGTTCTGCGAGGACGCCCACATCCGGCGGGCCTCGTCCTCGACGGTCTGGGCGTGCATTTCGAAACGGCCCGCCATGTCCCGCATCGCGTGCGGGTCGGTCATAAAACGTGTGGTCATGCGAATGCCTCTCGTGTACGAGTTGTCAAATCCGTTGCTAGATCAAGGTGAATCGCGAGCCTCGCCCCTTCCCTCGAAGATCCCGCTGTACAGCAGTGCGATCACCTCGCGTTGATCGTATGTGTTCTTCGTCACCCTCCGGCGGGCGGGTGCACGACCATCGTCGGCTTGAAGCCATAGCGCGGCGCGGCGAAGTGCGCCGCCATTCCGCGCCCGACCCCACTGGCGGGCATCAGTGGCACTCCGCCCACCGCCGCCTGCGCCGGCTCGGCCGCGGCGGCCCCGAGGCTGTTGACCGTCACGATCGCCGGGTTCGCCGCGGCACCGACGGAGTTCATCCACGAGGTTGGCACCGAAAGCCCAGTGACAGACGCCGCCTTACCGACGGCTCCGGTAATCCCGCCCAGACCGACGCCCGGAAGCGACGGCAGTACCGCCGGCAATTCCCTGGCGGCCTCGGCCGCCACTTTGGCGCCTTCCTGAGCGAACTTGGGCAGGTCATGGGCCAAGCCCACATAGTCCTTGAACTGAGTTACCGCCAACCGGGCCGGACTCACCCATTTGCTGAAGGTGTCCATGAATACACCGGCATCCACTTCGGCGGAGCCGGTCACTCCCTGGACGATGTCACCCAAGGCGCCGCCCACGATGATTCCGTCACCGTTGGAGTTCCAGGCATGCCCGGTCAGACCGATCGCACCAGTAAGGTCGGTGAGCCAAGGGGGCTCGTTGGATATTCCGGCCAGCTGCGACAGCGCCTTGGGAATCTCCGCCAGTGCCTGTGAGTCCACCGCCCCGTTCAATGCCTGACCGACCGCGGCGGCCTGATTGGCCAGGCCCGCCGCGCTAACGGTCTGCGCCGCCGGGTCGAACGGCGCCAACTGCGCGGCCGCCGCCGACGAGCCGGCATAGCCGTACATTGCCGCCGCGTCCTGCGCCCACATTTCGCCGTACTGCGCCTCGGTGGCCGCGATAGCGCCCGTGTTCTGTCCGAGAAAGTTCGTCGCCATCAGGGCCATCAACAACGCCCGGTTGGCCGCGATCACCGGCGGCGGGACCGTCGCGACAAAGGCCGCCTCGTAGGCCCCGGCCGCGGCCACGGCTTGACTACCGGCCTGCTCGGCAAGTGCGGCTGTGTTTCTCAACCACTCCACCTGGGGCATGGCGGCCGCGACCATGTTCGCCGCGGACGGACCCTGCCAGGGTCCGTCGGTCAGTTCGGTCACCAAAACGTCGTAGGTGGACGCGGTTGCTTGCAGCTCGGCGGCCAACACGTCCCAGGCAGCGGCGACGGTCAGCATCGGCCCGGAGCCGGGCCCGGAATACATCAGCGCGGAGTTGACCTCCGGGGGCAATTGCGCGAAATCCAACATGACCCGGTGTCTCCTAGCCGATGGTGGCCGCTTTGGCGGCCTCGGTGGCCGCGTACGAACCCGCACTGATGCCCAGCGTGGTGGCCAGCTGCTCCTGAACCGCCACCGCCTGGGCTCCAATCTGCTGATACAGCTGGGCGTGCGCGGCAAACTGCGACGCGGTCAGCAGCGACACCAGATCGGCGGCGGCGGGCACCACGCCGGTGGTCGGTACCGCGGCCGCGACGTTCCCGGCCTGCACCGCCACGTTGATGGACTGAAATTCCGCCGCAGTCGCTGCCAGCACATCTGTCTGCGCAAGCATGATCGACATGAGTTTCCCTCTCCCTCAATTCTTAATTGCAGCAACAGCTTTCGGTGACCGATGACTGTCCGTCCCCCATTGCTGAAGCAGATCGCAGGACACGTTAGGGCAGATACGTAGAAAAACCACAGGCTTCATACAGCCTGTTCACTGCTGAGTCGGTAACAATCCAATTGCTGTGCCAAACGCGCAGGTAAATATCTTCTTTTGTATGAAACATATTTGGATCAAATATGATTTGAGTTCGATAGAATTTTGCCCATATCGAGGACAGACGGCTTCTGTCGTGCCTTCCGGGCGAGCGACGGGGCCGCGCCGAAAGCCCCAGCCACCCGCCTCCGACGGTTTGCATCCCCGCCATGCCCCGCCCGCGGCCGCCCTGGACAGCCCCCTGCTAATCAACAAATTGCCGCTAATCAACCTGTTCAGCGGCGGATTCTGGCCGCAGCGCCGGGCCGCGACCCGGCGCTATCACCAAGACCACGGCCCCGGTCGCGCCGCGGCGGCAAGTACCCGGGCGGGGGGTGGTGGCCCAACCGGGGCCCACGGCTCGACGTCGGACTAGCCGACAGGGCTCCGGCGTTGTTGATTAGCAGGCTTGTGAGCTGGGTTGATGATCTTTGGTGCCGCGCTATTGGGGCCGGAGTGTAGGCACGGGCTATCTGGAGAACGATCGAGTTGGTTACTGTTCGTCGTTGGTCTGGAGTTGCCCGTGCCTACCGTTTCAGTATTGCCTGTGTCGTCGGTTCCAGAGGTGTTCGACCGCTGGAGTCCTGGTGAGCGCAGCGAGCTCATCGGATCGGAGTTTCTCGATGTGTTGGCCTCGGTGCCAGACCCGAGGGACCCACGCGGTCGGAGGTATTCGCTGATGGCTTTGTTGGCGATCGCGGTTCTGGCCACTGCCGCGGGGATGCGCGGCTATGCTGGTTTTGCCACATGGGCGGCCACCGCTCCCGATGATGTGTTGGCCCAATTAGGGGTCCGGTTCCAGCGGCCCAGTGAGAAGACCTTCCGCGCTGTTTTGTCTCGGCTAGACCCCGCCGACCTCAACGCCAGGATGGGCAGTTACTTCACTGCACACGTGGCCAGCAGCGACCCCAGTGGATTGGTGCCGATCGCGTTGGACGGCAAGATGCTGCGTGGTGCTTTACGCGCCAAAGCGACAGCCACGCATCTCGTGTCGGTGTTCGCCCACCGTGCCCGATTGGTGCTCGGTCAACTCGCTGTCGCCGAGAAAAGCAATGAAATTCCCTGCGCACGTGCCCTGCTCACGCTGCTGCCGGGTAGCTTGCGGTGGCTGGTCACCGTGGATGCGATGCATACCCAGGTCGTCACCGCGAAGTTGATCTGCGCCACCTTGAAGTCGCACTACCTGATGATCGTCAAGTCCAACCAAGCCAAAATATTTGCGCGTATCACCGCGCTGCCCTGGGCCGAGGTGCCCACAGCCGCTACCGACGACTCCCGCGGCCACGGCCGTGTCGAGACCCGCACCCTGCAAATCATCACCGCTGCACGAGGAATCGGCTTCCCCTACGCAAAACAAATCATCCGGATCACTCGTGAACGCTTGATCACCGCCACCGACCAGCGCAGCGTGGAGGTGGTCTATGCCATCTGCAGCCTGCCGTTCGAGCACGCCCGCCCTACCGCGATCATGACCTGGATGCGTCAACACTGGGGAATCGAGAACAGCCTGCACTGGATACGCGACGTCACCTTCGACGAAGACCGTCAAAGGGCACATACCGGAAACGGCGCACAGGTCCTAGCAACGCTACGCAACACCGCGATCAATCTGCACCGCCTCAACGGCGCCGACAACATCGCCGAAGCCTGCCGGATCACCGCTTTGACCGCCAACCGCCGCCTAGACCTCCTCAATCCACAATTCCCCAGCTCACAAGCCTGCTAATCAACAACGCCGGAGCCCTGGACTAGCCGACTCTTGCAAAGCACAAAAACTGGGTCTGCTATGGAGGTGCAGAATTGTTGAGTCAAACTTGGGTTGGATTGGAATTTTTCAACGTAAAGGTCGTCAATATGACATTTGCTGACAGTCTTTCGGGCACCAATGTCCGGTCACGGGGGCCGGCGCTTTCCCAGGAATCAAAGATGAACAAGAAGTGAATTGAGAACATCTGGGAGCCGACAACGGCGCACCCGCCGGTCGACTCCGCGCGGCGACTAGGGTGCCAGGCATGCCAATCCAATGGAGCACACCGGGATTCGCCCGCAGATTGATCGCCTTGGCCGTGGCCGGTGCGGCCGCCGGCTGCCTGAGCGGGTGCGACTCCCACACCGCGGCGGCGCCCGGCGCAAATCCACGTCAGGTGACCGTGTTCGGGTCCGGGCAGGTGCAGGGCATCCCGGACACCCTGACCGCGCAGGTCGGCATCGAGTTCACTTCTCAGGACGTCACCGGCGCGGTGAGCCAGGCCAACGCTCGGCAGCAGGCGGTCATCGACGCCCTGGCGAACGCCGGGGTGGACCGTAAGGACATTCGCACCACCGAGGTGTCGCTACAGCCCCAGTACACCAGCCCAGAGCCCGGCGCAGCGGCGGCGATCAGCAGCTATCGCGCCGATAATGCGATCGAAATCAAGATCCGTCCACCCGATGCCGCATCACGCCTACTGGAACTGATCGTCAACACCGGCGGCGACGCCACCCGGATCAGTTCGGTGAGCTACTCGATCGAGGACGACTCGCAACTGGTCAAGGACGCGCGCGCCCGTGCATTCGAGGACGCCAAGAGCCGCGCGCAGCAATACGCCCAGTTGTCCAGGCTGCGGCTGGGCACGGTGCTTTCCATATCCGAAGGAGTCGGCACCAGGCCCTCGCCCGGCGAGATGAACACGCCGGCGCCACGCACCTCGATGGTGCCGCTGGAACCAGGCCAGCAGACGGTGAGCTTCTCGGTGACCGCGGTGTGGGAGCTGACCTGAGTTTCAGGTCGGCAGAGCGCGCTCGCTACTGGTAGACCCTGGGATCGAGGGTGCCGATGTAGGACAGGTCGCGATAGCGCTCGTCGTAGTCCAAGCCGTAACCCACCACGAAGTCATTCGAAATGTCGAAGCCCACGTAGGTGATGTCGACGTTGGCCCCCACCGCCTCGGGCTTGCGCAGCAAGGTGCACACCCGCAACGACTTGGGTTGCCGGCTCTTGAGGTTGCGCAACAGCCAGGACAGCGTCAGGCCGGAGTCGACGACATCCTCGACGATCAGCGCGTCGCGACCGGCGATGTCGCGGTCCAGGTCCTTGAGAATCCGCACCACTCCCGACGACGACGTCGAGGACCCGTAGGAGCTGACCGCCATGAACTCAAATTGCGTAGGCAACGGAATCGCACGGGCGAGATCTGTGACGAACAGCACGGCGCCCTTGAGCACCGTGATCAACAGCAGGTCCTGATCGCTGGTGTCGGCCAGCTCGCGATAGTCGTTGCCGATCTGGGCCGCGAGCTCGTCTATTCGACGCTGAATCTGCTCCTCAGTGAGCAGCACGGATTTGATATCACCTGGGTACAACTCGCCTGCATGTCCGGGGGTGATCGCCGAGGAGCTCTGGGCCACGTGCACAGCGTGCCATGTCCGCGCCCGAACAACCAACGCCAGTCCCCATCTTCACCGACTCAGATTGGCTCGGACCGCAAAGTCAGCAGGCCGCCACCTCGTCCGGCGACCAGACGCCGCGCCTTCAAATTCGATCCGACCGCCACCCCGCCCTGGCCTCGCCAGGCCGTGACCAGCGCGTCCACGCCCCTGATCTGCTTGTCGGTCAGCCCGATCGCCCCGCCGGCCAGCAGCCAACTGCGGATCACTCGCCGACGCACTGGGTCGGGCAGCGTAGCCAGCACGCTGGTGTCCAGGCCGAAATCGACGACGGCGGTGGGCAGCGCCTCGGCGGCGATGGCGTCGAGCAGCTCGGTGTCCGCGCGCAGCGCGGTCGCGGTGCGCGCCAACGCCGCGGCCACACCCCCACCCAGCACTTCCTCCAACAGCGGCAGCACTTCGGCACGTAACCGCGTCCGGGTGAAGCGCCGGTCGCTGTTGTGCGGGTCCTGCCATGCGGTCAGACCCAGTTCCCGGCACGCGTCATGGGTCACCCCGCGACGCACCCCCAGCAGGGGCCGACACCATGGTGGATCGTGCGGACGCATGCCGGCGATCGAGCGAGCGCCCGAACCGCGGCCGAGCCCCAGCAACACCGTCTCGGCCTGGTCGTCGAGGGTGTGGGCCAGCAGCACCGGGCCATCGCGGTGGGCGTCCAGCGCGCCGTAGCGGGCGGTGCGCGCCGCCGCCTCCAGCCCACCCCCGGCCCCGGCCGGATTGCCCACCTGGACCCGGAGCACCCGTGCGGCCACGCAACCCAACGAGACGGCCTGGGCCCGGGCGGTTTCGCTGACCGCGGCCGAATCCGGCTGCAGGCCGTGGTCGACGATCAGCGCGGTGGTGGGCCGCAGCCGCGCCGCCACGGCGGTGAGCGCCAGCGAATCCGGACCGCCGGACAGCCCGATACTCCATCGGTCGGTGGCGTCGAGATGGGTCGACGCGAACTTCTCGACGGCCCTGCGCAGTTGCGCTACAGCACCCTGTCGATCCATCGCCGCGGATTCTCCAGCTCAGCCGGCAGGGGCAGCGTCTGCGGACTCGTCCAGATGGTGTTGAACCGCTTCATCCCGACCCGGGCCACCACGTCGTCGACAAACGCTTTGGCGCGCGTGTACTGGTTGAGTTTGGCGCCGAAGCCCAACAACGCGCGCAACAACCGCTGCAGTGGCGGCTGCTTGCGTTGCCGGCGCTCGTCGAAGCGACGACGGATGACGGCAACCGAGGGCACCACCATCGGCCCCACCGCATCCATCACGTGTTCGGCATGGCCCTCCAACAGCGTGCCCAGCGCCAGCAGCTGATCCAGCGCCTGACGCTGCGGCTCGGACTGCACGGCACGCACCACACCGAGAATCCCCGTCACATTGCCCGAATCGTCGCCAGGATCGTCGCGGTTGCGCACGAAGTTCGCCAGCCGGCTCACCACCTGTCCGATGTCGTCGGCGGGTTCGGTGGTGAGCAGACCGAGCGCCTGCTGCATGTAGCCGGCCAACCACGGGTTGGCGGTGAACTGGACCCGGTGGGCGACCTCGTGCAGGCAGACCCACAGCCGGAAATCGGATGGGTCGACCCGCAGTTGTCGCTCAACGGCGATGACGTTGGGATACACCAGCAGCAGACCGCCCATGCCGGCCCCGTCCGCGGCGGCGAACGGATCGTACTGACCGAGAATTCCCGAGGCCACGAACGCCAGCACCGCACCCGTCTGCGCACCGGTGATACGCCCGGTGAGCAGCCCGCGCGGCTTCTCGGCCCCGTTGGTCATGGCCCGCATCGACTCCGCGGCGGCCCATATCCACTCCGGCCGGTCCACAACGCGGGCCGCGGGCACATCACCGGTGG
Organism: Mycobacterium pseudoshottsii JCM 15466; assembly: GCF_003584745.1. Lineage (NCBI taxonomy): Bacteria > Bacillati > Actinomycetota > Actinomycetes > Mycobacteriales > Mycobacteriaceae > Mycobacterium > Mycobacterium pseudoshottsii. The sequence goes on along the minus strand of NZ_AP018410.1, from coordinate 376,767 downwards.
TGATCAAACCGGTGACGTCGCGCACCGGCGGCTCCGCTTGCTCGGCCGCGCGCATCAATTCGTCGACCGCCTGGCGTCGGGTGTAGTCACTGGACGGCGGACCGGGGCGGGCCAGCCGCTCCCCCAACCGTGGCCGCAAACTGCCAGTCGACGGTGTTGCCCAGGGTCACATCCGAGGCCGCGGTCATGTTGTGCACCCGCAAGACCACAGCGTGGTGGCCAACGCGTCCATCGCGTTGCGTCCGTTCGGCCCGGCATCGTTGGAGATGAACGCAAACGTGAGCACGCGTCCGCTGCTATCGGTGACCACACCGACCAAGGAGTTGATGGCGGTCAGCGAGCCGGTCTTGGCCCGCAACCAGCCCGCCGGGCCCAGGTTGGTGGCCCGGTCCAGGAAGCGTTCCCCGAGAGTGCCGCTACCACCGGCGATCGGCAGCAGATCCAGTAGCGGGCGCAACGCGGGCTGATCCGGCCCCGCCGCGGCCTGTATCGCGTCGTCGAGCGTCCGGGCTGTCAGCCGGTCGTCAACCGAAAGCCCACTGGAATCCACCAGCCCCGCGCCGGTGGTGTTGATGTGGGCGGTGTTCAGCCGGGTGGTCACCGCATCGACCGCGCCGCTGAAGCTGCGCGGACGGTTGATGACGGCCGCGACCTCGCGGGCGATGCACTCGGCCATCACGTTGTCCGAGGCGTTCATCATCTGGGAGAGCCGTTCGATCAACGGCGCCGACTGCACCACGGCCAGCTGGCGCGCCCCAGCGGGAGCCGAGGCGATACTGGCCGTTGCGGGATCCAGACCAAGGGCCCTGGCCAGTTCGCGTCCGGCGTCCAACGCCGGGGTCAGCGACCGTCGGGAGTTGACCGTGGTCGGCTGGACGCGACCGGCATCGATCATCGCCGCCTCGATCGGGGCGATGTCACCGTTGCCGACGTCAGCCGGATCCCAGCCCGGGGCCATCGTCGGCCCGGTAAAGGCGGAGATGTCGACTTGCACCGATGTCGGCGTCATGCCACTGCGGCGGATCTGATCGACCAAGTCGCTGATGCGCGCCGCGCCCCGGTACCAGGTTTCGACGCCGGGCGGCGCCGCCGACAGCGTCGGATCCCCGGCTCCGACCAACACCACCGACCCCTGGCCGCTGGGGCTACCGGCCACCACGCGGGTGCTGATCCGGGCCTGACGGTCCAAGGTGAGCAGCGCCGCGGTGGCGGTCAGGACCTTGTTTGTCGATGCCGGCACCAGGGGTACGTCGTCGAGTTGCTGCCAAAGCACCTGCCCGGTCAGCGCATCGCTGACCCGACCGCCCAGCTTGCCCAAGTTCGGATCGGCCGCGGCCTGCGCCAGCGCGGCGGCCATCGCGCCCGAGTTGGGCACCACACCGGTGTCGGCCACGGCGGTGACCGCGGGCTTGACCGTCGGTGGACGCGGCGGCGGCACCACCAACCGCGCACTGGCCGCGCGGCCACCGACGGTGAAGAACGCTGCGGCGGCAACGACGGCGGCGACAAACGCCAGCACGGCCACCCCAAGGAACACCTGGGTGGATTTCCGCCAACGTTTGGGACCCATAACTCTCCTGTCTTTCCGGTCCCATTGTGCCCAACCGGCCACCCAGCAGGCCCACAGGACCGCTGCACTAGGGTGTCACCGGACGCATTTGACCTAATCCCAGGCCTCTTCTGGCCTCACTAAGTCAAAGGAGCCACGCGATGCAATTCGACGTGACTATCGAGATTCCCAAGGGCCAGCGCAACAAGTACGAGGTCGATCACGAGACCGGCAGGGTCAAACTGGACCGCTACCTGTACACCCCGATGGCCTACCCCACCGACTACGGCTTCATCGAGGACACCCTCGGCGAAGATGACGACCCGCTGGACGCCCTGGTACTGCTGCCGGAGCCGCTGTTCCCGGGTGTGCTGGTGGAGGCTCGGCCGGTCGGAATGTTCCGGATGGTCGACGAAAAGGGTGGCGACGACAAGGTGCTGTGCGTCCCGGCCGGCGACCATCGTTGGGACCACATCCAGGACATCGACAACGTTCCGGCGTTCGAGCTGGAAGCCATTAAGCACTTCTTTGTCCACTACAAGGACCTCGAACCGGGCAAGTTCGTCAAGGCGGCCGACTGGGTGGGTCGCGAAGAGGCCGAGGCCGAGGTGTTGCGGTCGGTGGAGCGGTTCAAGACCGACGGCCACTGATTTCCGGCTTAGCCGCCGGCCCGCCGGTTGCGCACCACGCTGTTGGTGAACGCCGCCCCGATGAACACCACGCCGATCGATGCCGTGATCCACTCGGGGATCTGCAGGTGGTGGTCGATGGACATCAGCATGATCACCGCGAGCGCACCGATCGCCCAGTGCGCGCCGTGTTCGAGGTAGACGTAGCGGTCCAGGGCGTCCTGTCGGACCAGATAGATCGTGATCGACCGAACGAACATGGCGCCCACCAAGCCGAGCCCTAACGCGATGACGATCGGGTCGCTCGTGATCGCGAATGCCCCGGTGACCCCGTCGAAGGAGAATGAGGCGTCGAGCACCTCGAGGTACATGAAGAGCATGAACCCGGCCTTGCCCACCGCCCCCTGGGCGGCGAGTTCGCCAGGTCCGGCACCGACCCGAGGCGGCTGCAACGCCCGGCTCAAGCCGTTGACCACGAGGTAGGTCACCAGACCCAGCAGCCCGGCGACCATCACGGTGCCCAGGTCGTCGCTGGAATCCGTCAACCCGGGACCAGCGAAGATCAGCGTCACGCACGCCACCATCACGTGGACCTGACCCAGCCGCCCGATTCGGGCGAACGGCGCCTCAATCCACTTCAGCCACTTGATCTCACGGTCGTTGAACACGAAGTCCAGAAACAGCGTCAACAAGAACATCCCGCCGAACGCCGCGATCTGGGGGTGGGCCGCGCTGATCAGTTTCTCGTAGCTGGGTGAGCCGTCCGGGAAGTCCAGCGCGCCGCCGGGCGGCGGGTTCAGCGCCAACCTCATCGCGCGGACCGGATCGAGACCCGCGGTAACCCAGACGATGGTCAGCGGGAACACCAGCCGCATTCCGAAGACGGCAATCACGATCCCGATGGTCAGGAACATCTGCTGCCAGAACTGGCTCATCTGCTTGAGGATCGTGGCGTTGATGATGGCGTTGTCGAACGACAGCGATATCTCCAGGATCGCCAGCACCACCAGCAGGAACAGCGCGGTCACTCCGCCGTGCCAATACCCGGCAACCAAAGCCGCCGCGGTTACCAGCAGCGACAACCCGAACACGCGGATCGTTGTCATGGGTCCTTTCCAGTGCATTTCATCTATACCCGAGAGCCCCTCAGGGCAAGCCAAAACAACGCCGAACCGGCCTGGCGAGCACCCACGCCCCGCACGCTTAGTATTTGCAAGCGTGGCTGCAAACGTGCCCAGCATCAGGTCGGTTGGCCGTTAGTGCTGCCAGGGTGACCGAAGTAGGGGGAACAACGGGAGCGGCGGGCGCCTCTGGGGGGGCGATCGCGCGAGGCAGCGTGGCGCGCGTCGGCACCGCCACCGCGGTCACCGCGCTGTGCGGTTACACGGTGATCTATCTGGCCGCCCGGGACTTGGCTCCCAGCGGCTTCTCCGTGTTCGGGGTGTTCTGGGGCGCATTCGGCCTGGTTTCCGGCGCCGCCAACGGGCTGCTGCCAGAAGCCACGCGCGAAGTCCGCTCCGCGCAGTACCCAGACGTCGTGCCGGAAGGAGGCCGCACTCATCCCCTGCGGATCGCCGGGATGGCCGGACTGGCCTCGGCCGTGGTGATCGCGGGCAGCTCGCCGCTGTGGAGCGGGCGGGTGTTCGTGGAGGACCGCTGGTTGTCGGTGGGACTGCTCAGTGTGGGACTGGCCGGATTCTGTCTGCATGCCACGCTTTTGGGCATGCTGGCCGGCACCAACCGGTGGTCGCACTACGGATCGTTGATGGTGACCGACGCGATAATCCGAGTGGCGGTCTCGGCGGCAACGTTTGCCATCGGGTGGGGTCTGGTCGGCTTCCTGTGGGCGACAGTGGCGGGCTCGGTCTCCTGGCTGATTCTGCTGCTGGCTTCGCCCGTCGCGCGCGCGACGGCACGCTTGCTGACGCCGGGCAACACGGCAACGTTCCTGCGGGGTGCCGCGCATTCGATCACCGCCGCCGGTGCCAGCGCGATTCTGGTGATGGGTTTTCCGGTCCTGCTGAAGCTGACCTCCAACGAGCTCGGCCCCCAGGGCGGGGTGATCATCTTGGCGGTGACTTTGACCCGTGCGCCGCTGCTGGTGCCGCTGACCGCGATGCAGGGAAACCTCATCGCCCATTTCGTCGACGAGAGCGCGCAGCGACTGCGGGCACTGATCTCACCGGCCGCACTCATCGGCGGTATCGGCGTGATCGGGGTGCTGGCCGCGGGAGCGGTGGGCCCGTGGCTACTGCGTTCGGCCTTCGGGCAGCAATATCAGGCCAGCGGCGCCCTGCTGGCCTGGCTGACCGCGGCCGCCGTGGCGATCGCCATGTTGACGCTCACCGGAGCCGCGGCGGTGGCGGCCGCACTGCACCGGGCTTACTCACTAGGCTGGGTGAGCGCGACAGCGGCATCAGGGTTGCTGCTGCTGTTGCCGCTGCCGCTGGAAGCCCGCACGGTGGTGGCGCTGTTGTGTGGCCCATTGGTAGGGATCGGTGTTCATCTGCTCGCGCTGGCGCGCGCCGGATACGCGAGCAGATGATGGGCCCTGGCCAAGCGTGTAATTTGTGGGCCTAGATGGCCGTGAAAATGGATATTGATACGCATCACCCCGACGTCTGGATCGTCGTTCCCGCCTTCAACGAAGCCACCGTCATCGGCGAGGTGATCGCGCAACTGCGGTCGACCTTCGGCCATGTGGTGTGCGTGGACGACGGCAGTACCGACGGCACCGGCGATATCGCCCTGCGGGCCGGGGCTCACGTGGTGGCTCATCCGATCAATCTGGGCCAGGGCGCGGCCATCCAGACCGGGGTCGAATACGCCCGTAAGCAGCCGGGAGCCCAGATCTTCGCCACGTTCGACGCCGACGGCCAGCACCGCGTCAAGGACCTGGCCGCCATGGTGCATCGGTTGTCGGTCGGCGATGTCGACGTGGTGATCGGAACCCGCTTCGGGCGGCCCGTCGGGAGCCGCCCACCCCTGCTGAAGCGAATTGTGCTGCAGACCGCGGCGCGCCTGAGTCCGCGCGGTCGCCGGTTGGGCCTGACCGATACCAACAACGGCCTGCGGGTGTTCAACAAGACCGTGGCCGATGGGCTGAACATCACCATGAGCGGGATGAGCCACGCCACCGAGTTCGTCATGCTGATCGCCGAAAACCATTGGCGCGTTGCCGAAGAACCCGTCGAGGTGCTCTACACCGACTACTCGAAGTCGAAAGGGCAGCCCCTGCTCAACGGCGTCAACATCATTTTCGACGGGTTTTTGCGAGGGAGGATACGACGATGAACTGGATCCAGGTGCTGTTGATCGGGTCGATCATCGCGTTGCTGTTCTATCTGCTGCGCTCCCGCCGCAACGCCCGGTCGCGGGCATGGGTCAAAGTCGGCTACGTCCTATTCGTCCTGGCCGGTATCTACGCGGTGCTGCGACCGGACGACACCACGGTGGTCGCACACTGGTTCGGAGTGCGCCGGGGCACCGATCTGATGCTCTACGCACTGATCATGGCGTTCAGCTTCACCACGCTGAGCACCTACATGCGGTTCAAAGACCTGGAGCTGCGCTACGCGCGGCTGGCCCGCGCCATAGCGCTCGAAGGAGCTCAGACACCGGAGCCACGCTGAGGCCGGCCCAGCCAATCAGCTGCCGTGGGTTCGCCGGAAGTAGTCGACGGTGCGCCGCACCCCGTCTGCCAGTTCGACTTGCGGACGCCAGCCCAGCACCTCTTCGGCCCGGCTGATGTCGAGGCAGGACCGTGTCAGGTCGCCCAGCCGCGGCGGGTGAAACTCCGGGTCGTCGGGGCCGCCGACGGCCGCGGCCACAGCTGAGTGCAGTTGGCGGTCCGAGGTTTCCACGCCGGTGCCGATGTTGAACCGTTGGCCGCCGCCCACGTCGCTGCCCGCCTTGACGAAGGCATCGACGACGTCGTCGACAAACACGTAGTCGCGGGTGTTGGTGCCGTCGCCGAACACCTTGGTGGGCTTACCCGACAGCAGCGCCTGGGCGAAGATCGCCACCACCCCCGCCTCGCCGTGCGGGTCTTGGCGCGGGCCGTACACATTGGCCGGGGCGATGTGGGAACACTCCAGGCCGTACAGATGCCGAAATGTGTTGAGGTAGATCTCCCCGGCCACCTTGCCGGCGGCATACGGCGATGCCGGGTCGGTGGGCACCCGCTCGCTGGTCGGGTACTGCGGCGGGGTGCCATAGATGGATCCGCCCGAGGAGGTATGCACCACCTTGCGGACGCCGGTGAGCCGGGCCGCTTCGGCCAGCCGCAGGGTACCGATGACATTGACCGAGGCGTCGAATTGCGGATCGGCCACCGAATGGCGGACGTCGATTTGCGCCGCCAGATGAAAAATCACTTCGGGCCGGTGCTGCTCGAAAATTGCCTGCAGGTCGGCGTCCACGATGTCGGCTTCGACGAAGACATGCGCAAGGTTGTCGACCAGATGCTCGAGATTGGTCGCCCGGCCAGTTGCGAAATTATCCAGTCCGACCACCGTGTGACCGTCTGCCAGGAGACGGTCGACCAGTGTCGATCCGATGAAACCGGCCGCGCCGGTGACCAGTGCACGCACCGGCCCACAATACCGACCGGTAAGAAATAACCATGCCCACCCGGACCAGGCCCGTGCCCAAGGTCGCGGTGGCCGCCATCGCGCTGATCATGATTCAGCTGGGGGTCCGCGCCGTGCTGGCGTTCCGGGGGTATTTCTATTGGGACGATTTGATCCTGGTCGGCCGGGCCGGCACCCAGGACCTGCTCTCGGCGACCTACCTGTTCGACGACCATGACGGCCACGTCATGCCCGGCGCATTTCTGGTTGCCGGCATCATCATCCGGCTGATGCCGCTGGATTGGACCGGACCCGCGATCAGCCTGGTGGTGCTGCAGCTGCTGGCATCGCTAGCGCTGCTGCGAGCGCTCTACGTGATCCTGGGCTGGCGCCGGGTCTTGCTCATCCCGCTGACGTTCGCGCTGTTCACCCCGCTGGGGGTGCCCGGATTCGCGTGGTGGGCGGCGGCACTGAACTCGCTGCCGCTGCTGGCGGCGCTGGCCTGGGTGTGCGGTGACGCGATCCTGCTGATCCGCACCGGTAACCAGCGATACGCGGTGAGCGCGGTGCTCGCCTACTTCGCCGGCCTGCTGTTCTTCGAAAAGGCGGCGGTGGTCCCGTTCGTCGCCTTCGCGGTCAGCGCCCTGGTCTGCCATGTCGGCGGCGACAAGCGTCCGCTGCGCACGGCCTGGCAGGCCGGGATCCGGTTGTGGACGGCGGCGCTGGCGCTGACCGCCGGCTGGATGGTGCTCTATCTGGCCGTGGTTGACCAGAAGCGCTGGAGTGGGGATCTGGCAATGACCTGGGACCTGCTGTGTCGATCGATCACGCACGGCATCGTGGGGGGCCTGGCCGGCGGACCGTGGCGCTGGGATCGCTGGGCCCCGGCGTCCCCGTGGGCGACGCCGCCGCCGACGGTGATGGCGCTCGGATGGCTGGTGCTGGCCGGGCTACTCGGCTTGTCGCTGATCCGTAAACGACGCATCGGCGCGGTGTGGCTGACCGCGGCCGGCTACGCCGTCGCCTGCCAGGTGCCGATCTACCTGATGCGCTCATCGCGGTTCACCGCCCTGGAATTGGCGCAGACGCTGCGCTATTTCCCCGATCTGGTGGTGGTGTTGGCGCTGTTGGCCGCCGTCGCCTTGACCGCGGCGAATCGGCCGTCAGATTGGTTGAATGCCTCGCGCGTCCGGGCCAGCACGATCACCGCCGCGGCGATGCTATTCCTGGCCAGCAGCCTCTACTCGACGGCGACCTTTCTGACCAGCTGGCGCGACAACCCGACCAAGTCATACCTGGAGAATGCGGAAGCGAGCTTGGCTGGCGCCCAGATAAATTCGAATGCCCCGCTACTGGATCAAGAAGTCGATCCACTGGTGCTGCAACGGGTGGCCTGGCCGGAAAACCTGGCCAGCCATATGTTCGCACTGTTGCCGAACCGCCCCGATTTCGCGACGGCGACAACCAAACTGAGAATGTTTACCAGCTCTGGAAATTTGGTCGATGCGCGAGTTACCTGGATACGGACGATTGTTCCCGGCCCCATGCCCCAATGCGGCTATTTCGCGCAGCCAGACCAGCCCGCACGGCTGATCCTGAACGGCCCGTTGCTGCCCGCCGACTGGACCGTTGAACTCAATTATCTTGCCAACAGCGACGGGTCGATAACGCTGGCGCTGCCGGAGGGGCCCGAGCGCAAAGTTCCGGTGCATCCGGGCCTCAACCGGGTCTACGCCCGGCTGCCAGGCGCCGGCGATGTGATCACCGTGCGAGCCAATACCACCGCATTGGCGGTGTGTGTCGCCTCCGGTCCGGTGGGTTTTCTGGCTCCCGAATAAGCGGCGCGATAATTCCCTTCCGGATGAATTAGTTGTCTCGAAGTTTTCTCCAAGACAATAACTTTCAGCGAAATTTGGCGGTAGCGTTGGCCCGCAAAGTCAACAACGGTTTTCATACCTTTCATATCTAGGAGTACAGCGGTGTCATACGTGGTGGCGGCGTCAGACCTACTGGCATCGACGGCGACTGAATTGGCACGTATCGACGCCGCGCTCAACACAGCCAATGCCGCGGCGGTGCTGCCGACGACCGTGCTGCAGGCCGCCGGCGCGGATGAGGTTTCGGCGGCGGTGGCCGCCCTGTTCTCCTCGCATGCCCGCGCCTATCAGGCACTCAGTGTCCAAGCCGGGCAGTTTCATCAGTGGTTCACCCAAACGCTGAGCGGCGCTGGACTGGCCTATGCCAGTGCCGAAGCCGCCAATGTCTCGCCCTTGCAGGTCCTCGAACGCGACGTGCTGGGACTGGTCAACGCACCCGCCCAGGCGCTGTTGGGCCGTCCCATCATCGGCAACGGCGCCGACGGCGCACCCGGCAGCGGGGCCAACGGCGCCGACGGCGGCATCTTGATCGGCAACGGCGGCACCGGCGGCTCCGGTGCGCCCGGCCAAAATGGCGGCGCCGGCGGCAACGCGGGGTTGCCCGGTAGCGGCGGCACCGGAGGTGTCGGTGGGGCTGGTGCCACCGGCGGCACCGGCGGCACCGGCGGCCTGTTGTGGGGCAACGGCGGCATCGGCGGCCAAGGCGGGACCGCCATGGTGGGCGTCAACGGCGGTAGTCCCGGGCATGGCGGAAACGGTGGCAACGCGTTCCTGTTCGGCGATGGCGGTACCGGGGGCCAGGGTGGGACCGGCCTGGCCGGGGCAGACGGTGTCAACCCCACCCCCACCGGGACGGCCGGAACCGGTGCCGCCGGCGGCAACGTTAGCGGCAATGGCCCCCTGACCGGGGGAAACGGCGATACCGGTGATACCGGTGGGACCGGCGGTACCGGAGGCGCCGGCGGAAGCGCCACTGCCTCGTCGGGGTCGGCCACCGGGGGCAAGGGCGGGGCCGGCGGTGATCCCGGTGGCGGCGCCAATGGCGGGGCCGGCGGTGCCGGCGGGGACGCCGAGAGCTTCTCGGGGCAAGCCCACGGGGGTACCGCCGGTGGCGGCGGGACCGGCGGCGACGGTGGCCGTGGCGGGCTATTGATCGGCAACGGCGGGACCGGCGGGACCGGCGGGACTGGGGGTACCGGCGACGCGACCGCAGCGAGCTCCGCCACCGGCGGTCATGGGGGCGACGGCGGCGACTCTGACCCTTCTGTCGGCACCGGCGGTAACGGCGGCACCGGGGGCAACGGCGGCAACGGCGGTGCTGGCGGGCAATGGCGGTGGCGGCGGCGACAGCGGTGTTGGTGGGACCGGCGGCACCGGCGGTGCGGGGGGGGCTCGGGCGCCGGGGGCGGCGTCGGTGGAGACGGAAGCTCCCGTGGAGGCATCGGCGGTAACGGCGGCTCCGGCGCTAATTCGATGGCCATCGGTGGTGGGGGCGGCGTCGGCGGTAGGGGCGGTGACGCCGGGACCAGTGGCCTGTTGATCGGCAACGGCGGCGACGGCGGCAGCGGCGGCGCGGGCGGGACCGGCGGCACCGGCGGCGCGGGCGGCGCAGGTGCCGCGGGTGGTGCCGGCGGCAACGGATCCACTCAAATCGCCTTCGGCGGCGACGGCGGCAACGGCGGTGACGGCGGTGACGGCGCCCAGGGCGGCGAGGGCGGCGCCACCGGCTCGGTGGGCGGCATCGGCAGTCAGGGAGGCATCTTGTTCAGCCACGCCGGCGCCGACGGCTCGACGGGGGCCCCTGGCGCTGGGGGCGCGGGTGGTGCTGGCGGCGCCGCCGGCGGCTTCGGTGCCGGCGACAGCGGGGCCACCGCGGGCGCAGACGGCAAAGCGGGCACCGCCGGCACGGCGGGCGCGACCGGCCCGCACGGCTGACCACCACAAACAAACGAGCCGCCTAGGAGAATCGAACTCCTGACCTATTCATGATGGTTAAAGCGGGATCAGGCGTTGTCTCGTTCCCAGGGATTTCAGATCCGCGCAGCTCAGAGCATCGCATGCATGTTCGAGTGCGCCTCTGAGTGCAGGCGCGCGCAGGGTTTTCGCGCCCCGGAACCGAGTTCTCCCGCCCTCTCTCACGCACGGATGCACGCCGCGTGTCCCCGAGAACAATCGCCCCAATGCCCGGCACAATCAGGCCGGCAGTGAGCACGACAACCAACCCCCACCACCACAAAGCGACCCACCCACCTCACGCAACCCACACGAACGGCCAGCCGGAACACGGGCCGGAGCCGCGGACGCCGGTAGACCGCGAGCGCACGCGGCCTGCAAGGCCGCAGGGCGCGAGAGCGATAGGACTTGCCATACCTGCCAGAGTCAAGACAAGGCCGATCTTGTACTTCACGGCTTCCTTCGAGACGGGCACTGGCCGATGCGCAGCGCCTGAAGTGTCGCGGAACCGGAAGCCGCCCGTTGGCCGCCACTGTTGTTGCGGCGTTACACCTGGGGTGCATTCGCTGTCGTCACGCTCAGAATCGTCCGTGCGACTAGTTCGGGATCGTCGACCATAGGGTCATGCCCAACATCAGGCAGAGTTACGAACGTCGCCTGCGGCAGGCGCGCACGCGCACGAGGGCCGTAAGACGTGACGGGAACAATTTCGTCTTTCTCCGACCACGCCACCGTGACGGGGCAGGGCAACGGGTCCAAAGGGGCAATCTGCTCCTCGTCGGTTGAGAATACTTCGTTGGCGACCGTGCATCCGAGGAAGTCGTCAAAGATCTCAACACCCCGGTGCGCGCTTATCCGATCGCCGTGGCACGCGCCATCCTGGAACATAAGTCGGCGGACCCTCGGCGACTTCAACACCAGCGGCATGATGGGTCGCATCAGGCGAGCGATTCCGGCGCCTCCCAGCGCTCGTGACAGCGTCCTTTCTCGCAGCCCGTCACCCGACGCCCAGAAGCCACCTGGCGCAAACACACACACTGTTGCTGCGCGGCCGCGCCGAGCCAATTCGATCGCCAAATAGCCGCCCATCGAATGGCCGACCAGATGCGGGCGTTTAAGTCCTTGCTCGTCGAGGTAGCGCTCATCCGCCGCGGTCGCTGGCCGCCTCTGCACTGGGGGTCCGCCTCGGTGGCCGGGAGCCGTCGGCGCATGCACCTGGTGATATCTCGAAACGACGGGTACCACGTCTTGCCATGCCCTGCCCGACCCAGCCCCGCCGTGCAGGAGCACCAACCCCGTCTTGTCGGTGGCCATGAGGAAGTCTGACACCATCCCCAACCAGGTGGGAAGTCTTTGGAAAGGCTTCGAACCGTGGCCCAAGGAAGTAGTCGAACAGGTCATTCCCACCCAGGAGCCACTCCCCGGCGGGCCGCCGACCAACTCGCACCGATTGAACACGCACCGTTACCAGCTGACAGCAGGAGGTACAGTGCGATCAGAAGTCGTAAGCGGGTTCGGCGTCGAGGATCTTCGTGAACATCGCGACCATGCCTGTGAGATCAGAGTGGGCGCGCGCTGCGTGACAAGCGCCGTACAACTCTTCCAGGTCAGTCTTCCCCCAGTCGAAGCCAGAACCGCGTTCGGACAACAGGAGATCGAAGAACTCGCGGGTGGAGCGGCCGTTGCCCTCGCGGAACGGGTGGGCATAGTTCACGTGGTCGTATAGGTATGCGACCTTGCCAGCGAGATCGCCGTCGTCGATCGCTCTGAGCCGGTCGAGATGGTGGATCTCCGCGGCGACATGCTCCATGGGCCGACTGATGCTACCCGGCGGGCAGAAAGACTCGTCTTCCTTCTCGATGCCGACTGTCCGCAGGTCTCCCGCCCAGACGTAAACGTCCTGGAACAGCTGGCGGTGAATCGCCCGCAGGTATGCAAGATCGTAGGTGCGGTCGCCCAGCAGATTGGGTTCCTCGCGGAGTTCGATCACCCGGGCCTCAACGAGGTCGTTCTCGGCGTCACGCAGTTCGGCATGCGTTCGGGCGCCGACCCGGTTCCGTAAGACGGAAGTACCGGGGATGAAGTAGCCCTGCCAGTTCCGTTCGTGATCGCCGGTGTCCCATGGATGCGGCACTCCAGGCCCGGTTACTGGATGTTGTACCGGCGGCGGACGCGCTCACCTAACTCGGCTGCCGTAATCTTGCCGCGGGCGTAGTCGTCCTGATCGGCACGGGTAGCGGCGGTGCTGCGGGTGCCCTCCAGCTCGGTGTTGCGGCGGGTTGCCCTGACAGTCCTGATGCGCCGCTTCGCCTTCTGCAACTCGGTCACCTGGACAAACACCTCATCTGATTTTACGGGTCTGACCAGCATAGTCGACAGCGCTGACATTGCAGAGAGGCTTGCCCATCAAGGAAACACAGCACGGTTCTCCACCGCTGATGTACGAACATCATGTCTCGTTGGCCATGTAATCGACGGCGTCCCGCAACACGTACCGGGCCGACACTGCTCCGGCCCACACCAACGGCGCCGGGCCGCGCAAAACCGAGGACACGTTCGACGCCTACGCCGGGGTAATCGGCAAGCTGCTCATCCCAGCCCTGCGGACCGTCCGACTGCGTGAACTCACCACACAACGGGTCGACCGGTACCTGCGCTCGGCTACTCCCCCGTCGACGCCCGCGTACACACCACCACGGTCAGCGACCAAACCGCGCGCCCCCACCCCCGACGACGCCGTGGAGATGCGGCGGAGGATCGCTGCATGGCAGAGCGGTCGATCGAATCGCGGACCCGCGCGCGGGTATGACCGGCTGCGCATCTTCGACGTACTGCTGGCCACCGGCGCCCGCATCGGCGAAGTGCTCGCACTCACCTGGGACGACATCCACGGCCTCGACGGTGACGGTCCCGTCACCGTGTACATCGGTAACCGACTCGACAAGAAATCCCACCGGGCACAAGGCCGGCGGCGAGCCCTACACCGTCACGACCCCGGAGTTCGGAGCCGCGACGCTGCGAGAGCACGCCCCGCCGAGGCACGCACCAGCCAGAGGCCAATATCCGCACCCGCTGGCGGGCGATCCGCGGCGAGGACTTCAAGTAGGTTGTGCCGCACTCGATCCACAAGCCCGTCGTCACCGCGGTAGAGCGCGCGATAGGGCTGGAAGCCTCGGCCCGGCAGGCCGGACACAGCAGCAGCGAAATCACCCGGCGGCACTACGTCGAGCAGTCCGTGCCGGTGCCCGACTACACCGCCGCCTAGATGAGTATTCGCGCCCTATCCGCGCCCTTCAAGCCGTCGAACACGAACAGGCAGGGTAATTACCCAGCCTGACCTGTACAGGTGGAGCCGCCTAGGAGAATCGAACTCCTGACCTATTCATTACGAGTGAATCGCTCTACCGACTGAGCTAAGGCGGCGTGCCCTCATTCCGGGCGGCACGAGTCTACGGCAGGCGGGCAGGTCCGCCCAAGTCCGGATCGACCGACCGGCCCCCCGCTACTGCAGTTGTTGCCCAATGGCTGCCACCATGGCGTCAACCGCAAATTTTGGCTTTACGTTGATCGACAGCGCTTCACGGCAGTTCAGCACGGCCTCGATGCAACGCAACAGCCGCTCCGGAGTCGCGTGTGCGGCCAGCGCAGCGACCCGGTCAGCCATGTCCGGATGGTTGGCCCGCGGCTGGTCGGCCTTCGCCGAAACCAGCAGCGCATCCCGAAAATAGGTGGCCAGGTCGATCAGGGCCCGGTCCAGCGCATCGCGCGCGGCCCGGGTGTGGCGGGACTTCTGCCGCCGTTCCAGGTCCTTGATCGCGCCGGCGGAGCCACGCATCGTGCCGGCAGTCCCTTTCCCGGTGCCACCAGCCCCCAGTGCGGTACGCAGCTCCTCGGTTTCGGCCTCGGCGCGATCGGAAGTCAGCGCCAGCGCCTCGGCCTCGGCGGCGGCGACCAACTCCTCGGCCGCGGCGTAGGCCCGCGCCGGCGTCGCGGCGTCACGAACCAGCCCCAACGCTCGCTCGCGTCGCTGCCGCGCCTCCGGGTCGGTGGCCAGCCGCCGCGCCCGGCCCACATGGCCACCGCTGACCGAAGCCGCCCAATTCGCCGTCTCGGCCGCCAACCCATCGTTGTCGATCAGTACCTGGGCAATCGCGGTGGTCGGCGGCGTCACCAGCGCGACATGGCGACACCGGGACCGCAACGTGACCGCGATGTCCTCGGGATCCACCGATGGTGCGCACAACAGAAACACCGTCGATGCGGGCGGCTCCTCGACCACCTTGAGCAGGGCATTGGCCGCACCTTCGGTCAACCGATCGGCGTCTTCGATCAGCACGATCTGATGGCGCCCGGTGGTTGGGCGGCGCGATGCGATCTGCACGATCGCGCGCATGTCGTCAACTCCGATAGAGAGGCCTTCGGGAATCACCCGCCGCACGTCCGCGTGAGTCCCCGCCATGGTGGTCAAACAGGACCGACAACGTCCGCACCCCGGATCGCCGTCTGACGTGCACTGCAGCGCCGCGGCGAAGCACAATGCGGCGATTGACCGCCCCGAGCCCGGGGGCCCGGTGATCAGCCACGCATGTGTCATATCCCCGTCAAACCCCGAACTGTGAGTCGAATCACTGCGAGCTGACCTCGCGGCCGCGAGCAGCTCCGATTCCACCGCCCCCTGGCCTACCAGCCGCGCGAATACCCCAGACATCACCGTGGACACTATTAGCCCCCGCCGACAGATACCGATTGGCTACCGTTTCGCGACATTTCCGTTATCTTTCCCGTCTCGAGTCGACTCGGTAACGACTTGCCGAGTCCCACGTAGGTTTCCGGCGAGTCCCCCCATCCGGATACGGTGGGCTGGTGGCTACCGTGGCAACCCTGCCCGGGCGGATCAACGGGTTCGCCCGGTGGGTAGTGCGCACTCCGTGGCCGGTGTTTTCGCTGAGTATGTTGCAGGCCGACATCATCGGCGGCCTATTCGTTCTGGGCTTTCTGCGCTATGGCTTGCCACCCAACGATCGCATCCAGCTGCAGGATCTACCACCACTGAATCTGGCGATCTTCCTCACCTCCGTGATTACCTTGTTCCTCGCCGGGTTCGCATTGAACCTCAAGCTGCTGGTGCCGGTCTTCCGGTGGCAGCGCCGCGACAATCTGGTTGCGGCGGCCGACCCGTCCGCCACCGAGCTGGCCCGCAGCCGGGTGCTGCGCATGCCGTTCTATCGCACCTTGATCAGCGTCGGTTCGTGGGCGATCGGCAGCGTGATCTTCATCGTCGCCAGCTGGTCGGTGGCTCGCTATGCGGCGCCCGTGGTGGCGATTGCCACCGCCCTGGGCGCCATCGCCACCGCGATCATCGGCTACCTGCAGTCTGAGCGGGTGCTGCGGCCGGTCGCGGTGGCCGCGCTACGCAGTGGGGTACCGGAGAACTTGCGGTCGCCCGGGGTCATCTTGCGGTTGATGCTGGCCTGGGTGCTGTCCACCGCGGTACCGCTGTTGGCGATCGTGCTGGCCGTGGTGGCCGACAAGATGGCGATTCTGCACGCCACCCCGGACAAGCTGTTCAATCCCATCCTGCTGCTCGCGCTGGCAGCGTTGGCGATCGGTTCGGCCAGCACGCTGCTGGTGTCCATGTCGATCGCCGATCCGCTGCGCCAGCTGCGTTGGGCGCTGTCGGAGGTGCAGCGCGGCAACTACAACGCGCACATGCAGATCTACGACGCCAGCGAGCTGGGCCTGCTGCAGGCCGGGTTCAACGACATGGTCCGCGACCTGTCCGAGCGGCAACGCCTGCGCGACCTGTTCGGTCGATATGTCGGCGAGGACGTGGCCCGGCGCGCCATCGAACGCGGTACCGAGCTTGGCGGGCAGGAACGCGATGTCGCGGTGCTGTTCGTCGACCTGGTGGGCTCGACCCAGCTGGCGGCGACCCGACCACCGGTCGAGGTGGTCGGCCTGCTCAACGAATTCTTCCGGGTGGTGGTCGACACCGTCGCGCGCCACGGCGGATTCGTCAACAAGTTCCAGGGCGATGCCGCCCTGGCGATTTTCGGCGCACCGATCGAACACCCCGACGGCGCCGGCGCCGCGCTGCGCGCCGCGCGCGAGTTGCACGACGAACTCATTCCGGTGCTGGGATCTGCGGAGTTCGGCATCGGGGTGTCGGCCGGCAGGGCCATCGCCGGCCACATCGGCGCGCAGGCCCGCTTCGAATACACCGTGATCGGCGACCCGGTCAATGAGGCCGCCCGACTCACCGAGCTGGCCAAGCTCGAGGAAGGCCACGTGCTGGCCTCGGCGATCGCGATCAGCGGGGCGCTAGACGCCGAAGCCTTGTGCTGGGACGCCGCCGAAGTCGTCGAACTACGCGGACGGACCACACCGACCCAGCTGGCCCGCCCGCTGAACCTCGCTGTAGCCCAACAGGTCTCCACCAAAAGCGGTAGCTAACCGGCCCCGGTCACGCGCGTTTGACGGCCTTTTTCGCCGGCGATTTGCGGGTGGTCTTCTTGGCGGCTCGCTTCACCGGCCCTCGGGCCCGGCGGTCAGCCAGCAATTCCGAGGCCCGCTCGTCGGTGATCGACGCGACCTCGTCGCCCTTGCGCAGACTGGCATTGGTTTCACCGTCGGTGACGTACGGACCGAACCGCCCGTCCTTGATCACCATCGGCTTGCCCGACGCGGCATCGGTCCCCAGCTCACGAAGCGGCGGAGCCGAAGCGCTCTGCCGGCCAGAACGCTTGGGTTCGGCGTAGATCTTGAGCGCTTCGTCAAGGGTGATGGAGAAAATCTGGTCTTCGGTGGCCAGCGAGCGAGAATCGGTGCCGCGCTTCAGATATGACCCATAGCGCCCGTTCTGCGCGGTGATCTCTTCGCCGGAAGCGGGATCCGTGCCCACCACGCGCGGCAGCGAGAGCAGCTTGAGCGCGTCCTCGAGGGTGATCGTCTGCAGGTCCATGCTGCGCAGCAGCGAACCGCTGCGGGGTTTGGGCCCGGTGGCCTTCTTGCTCTTCTTGGCGGGGGCCTCGGTCCCGGCTTCGGGTGCGGGAGGTTCGGGAAGAATCTCGGTCACATACGGCCCGTAGCGCCCGTCCTTGGCGACGATCTCGTGGCCGGATTCCGGGTCGATGCCCAGCACGCGACCTTCCTGCGGCGTGGCGAATAGCTCTTCGGCCAGCACCAGGGTCAGCTCGTCGGGTGTCAGCGAGTCATTGAGGTTGGCGCGCTGCGGGGTCGGCTCACCGTCTTCACCGGTTATGGTGCGTTCCAGGTAGGGACCATTCTTGCCCACCCGAACGTAGATGGGACTCCCCTGCTCATCGTCAAACAGCTTGATGGAGTTGACTTTTCGCGCATCAATGCCTTCGAGGTTGACACCGACGAGCTTCTTGAGCCCCCCGGCGCGCGCCACCGAATCAGACACGCCGTGGTCGCCACCGAAGTAGAAGTTGTTGAGCCAGTCGGTGCGCCGCTCCTGACCAGATGCGATGGCATCGAGCTCGTCTTCCATCGCCGCGGTGAAGCCGTAGTCGACGAGGTGCCCGAAATGTTGCTCCAATAATCCGGTGACCGCGAACGCCACCCACGACGGCACCAGGGCGCTGCCCTTCTTGTGTACGTAGCCGCGGTCCTGGATCGTCTTGATGATCGGGGTGTAGGTGGACGGGCGTCCGATTCCCAGCTCCTCGAAGGCCTTGACCAGCGAGGCCTCGGTGTAGCGGGCAGGCGGGTTGGTGGTGTGCCCGTCCGGGGTCAGCTCGACCGCGTCGAGCCGCTGGCCCGGCGTCAGATTCGGCAGGCGCCGCTCGGCGTCATCGGCCTCGCCACCGACCAGTTCGTCCACCGTCTCCACATAGGCCTTGAGGAACCCGGGGAAGGTCAGGGTGCGACCGCTCGCCGAGAACACCACCTGCTGCTCACCCGCGCTACCACCGATCCGCAGGCTCAGCGTGGTGCCGCGGGCATCCGCCATCTGGGAGGCCACCGTGCGCTGCCAGATCAGCTCGTAGAGCCGGAATTCGTCGCCGTCGAGTTCACGACGCACGGCGTCGGGGGTTGCGAACGTCTCACCCGCGGGGCGGATGGCCTCGTGCGCCTCCTGCGCGTTCTTCACCTTGCGGGTGTACTGGCGCGGAGATGAGGCCACATACTCTTCGCCGTAGAGCTGGCGCGCCTGGGTGCGCGCGGCGTTGATCGCCGACTCCGACAGGGTCGTCGAGTCGGTTCGCATGTAGGTGATGTAACCGTTTTCGTAGAGCCGCTGAGCGATGCTCATCGTCCGCTCACCGGAAAACCGCAACTTGCGGCCGGCCTCCTGCTGCAGCGTCGAGGTCATAAACGGTGGGTACGGACGGCGGCTGTAGGGCTTTTCCTCGACCGAGGCCACGCTCAGCTGCGCGCCGTGTAGGCCGGTGGCCAGCGCGGCCGCCCGGGCCTCGTCGAGCACGGTGACCTCGTCGGCCTTGCGCAACGTGCCCAGCGAGTCGAAATCGCGACCGGTGGCCACCCGCAAGCCGTCCACACTGGTCAGTCGGGCGACAAAGGTGGGCGGCGCGGCCTTCGGGTCGGACACGCTGGCGTCCAGCGTGGCGACGATGTCCCAGTAGGACGCGCTGCGGAACGCCATCCGGTCGCGCTCTCGCTGCACGATCATCCGTGTGGCCACCGACTGCACCCGGCCGGCCGACAGCTTGGGCGCGACCTTTTTCCACAGCACCGGACTGACCTCGTAGCCGTACAGCCGGTCCAGGATGCGCCGGGTCTCCTGCGCATCGACGAGGTCCATGTCCAGGTCACGGGGGTTTTCCGCGGCTTCGAGGATGGCCGGTTCGGTGATCTCGTGGAAGACCATCCGTTTGACCGGCACGCGCGGTTTGAGGGTTTCCAGCAAGTGCCAGGCGATCGCCTCGCCCTCGCGGTCACCATCAGTGGCCAGGTAGAGCTCGTCGACGTCTTTGAGCAGGTCTTTGAGCTCGCTGACTGCGCTCTTCTTCTCCGGGCTGATGATGTAGAGCGGTTCGAAGTCCGCGTCGACATTGACGCCGAGGCGCGCCCACGGCTCGGACTTGAACTTGGCGGGCACATCCGCGGCGGCCCGCGGCAGGTCGCGGATGTGGCCACGCGAGGATTCGACTATGTACCTGGGCCCCAGGTAACCAGCAAGTTTGCGCGCCTTGGTGGGCGACTCGACTATGACAAGTCGCCGGCCGCTCCCATTTCCACCGCTGCTACGGCTTCCAGGGCCCTTCGTTTTCGGGTCAGCCAACTGCGGTTACGCTCCATCTCTCATCCCAGCCCCGCTGGCGGGGCCACCCTTGCAGAAGGGTGCCAGGCCGGCTGCTGAATTTCAGGCGAAATCCAATAGCCCGACATTCCCACCTGCGGGCAACAGACAATTTCGCACCCTAAGGCGGGCCTGCGCAAACTGGCTGCAATTCAGCTCCCCGGAAAACCGGGGTCCACAGGCGCCTAGCCCCGGGGCCATTGAGCCAACGCTTCGGCACCGGGCGGGGGTTCCCCCACGTTCTCTACCAGGCGCGATAGCCTTCGTCGCCCGCTTATCCGCAGCGCCGGGTGGCCCCCTCGGGTGCCGATCAAAGTGGGTGCAATGCCCACTCGCATCAGAGCCGACGCCAACGGCGAATGTGTATCGGGTGCGTGCGGATCAAGCCCCAGCAGATATCGGTCGGCCTCGGGACTGCCGGCGGCCAGCGCCCAGGCGCGCAGCTCTCGCGGACCTGGCAGCCATCGCGGCGGAACCGTCTTGACCGCACCACGGGTCCACTCCGCGGCGATTGCGCGCAATCTGGGGTCTACGGCGGTACGCACCAGCGGCGTGTCCTCGTCGGTGTGGGTGATCTCAGGCACCAGGCCCGCCTCCCGCATCATCTCGGCGAGAGCTTCGGCTCGCCAGGACTCCCCGACCACCACCGACAGCCGCGCACCAGCACCAACCATCACGACCTGGCCGGATGCTGCCAACACTCCGGATAGGTCCTCGACCGCGGGCGGCACCGACTCCGCGGCAAAGAAGGACAGCTGACTCACGCCACCGACAGTAGGCCAGTAACCCGGTCCGCGGGTTCTCCCCGTCCGGCGCGGCGACCAAGGCGCTCACGGCAGAAACGAAAACCCCCCCGCCGGACCCGCTCAGCGGGATCACGTCGGGGGGATTCGTCAGAATCTGCTCGGATCAGACCGAGCGGACTCCGGTGGCCTGGGGGCCCTTAGGGCTGTGGCCGATCTCAAACTCGACCTTCTGGTTCTCTTCAAGGGTGCGGAAGCCCGAACCCTGGATCTCCGTGTAGTGGACAAAAACATCCGCGGAGCCATCCTCGGGGGCGATGAAGCCGAACCCCTTCTCCGCGTTGAACCACTTCACAGTTCCCTGTGGCATCTCTCGATCTTTCCTTTTCTTCTGGGTGCGGTGCACCGCCTCTCGGTGCCCCGGGCCAAGCCGCGACCGCCATACCTCGCAGAGTCGCCGGAACTTCACCCGACCGATAACCTCGCAGGAACCGCGGCCGCAACGTCGATCCTGCGAAAGTTTGACACGAACACAGAAGCTACGACCGCGATTAGTCAATCATGTTCATGGCGTCGGCGACAGCCCGTTGTCGTCGATGAATTGTGAAGGGTTTGCAAATGATAAGTTTCGGGCGCGAATTGCTTGCCGTCGCGCTCGCCGGTACCCCGACCGGAGAACATCCTTTACACCATGTCGCCGAGCTGCCGCCGCGTGCGGGTCAGCCGAGCGCCTGGCCGCAATGGGCCGAGCCAGACGTCGTGCGCACCTTCACCCAACGTGGCATCACCGCCCCCTGGTCACACCAGTCCACGGCCGCGGAGTTGGCCCATGACGGCCGTCACGTGGTGGTGAGCACAGGTACCGCGTCCGGCAAGTCGCTGGCCTATCAACTTCCCGTCCTCGCGGCGCTGGCGGCCGACCCCCGCGCCCGGGTGTTATATCTGTCGCCGACCAAAGCGCTGGGCCACGACCAGTTGCGCACCGCGCAGGCGCTGGTTACCAACGTTGAACGACTTAGGGATGTCGCGCCCACGGCTTATGACGGCGACAGTTCCGATGAAGTGCGCCGCTTTGCCCGCGAGCGTTCCCGATGGTTGTTCTCCAACCCGGACATGATCCATCTGTCGATATTGCGCAACCATGCCCGCTGGGCGGTCCTGTTGCGAAATCTTCGATATCTGATCGTCGACGAATGTCATTACTATCGGGGTGTTTTCGGCTCGAATGTGGCAATGGTGCTACGCCGTCTGCTGCGATTGTGCGCACGCTACTCGGCGCACCCGACGGTCATCTTCGCCAGCGCGACGACGGACTCACCGGGTGCCACCGCCGCCGAATTGATCGGCCAGCCGGTTGCGGAGGTCACCGAGGATGGGTCGCCCCAGGGGGCCCGCACCGTGGCACTGTGGGAACCCGCGCTGCGGACCGACCTGACCGGCGAAAACGGCGCCCCGGTGCGGCGCTCCGCCGGCACCGAGGCGGCGCGAGTGATGGCCGATCTGATCGTCGAGGGAGCGCAGACCTTGACCTTCGTCCGGTCACGGCGGGCCGCTGAGCTCACCGCGCTGGGCGCGCAGGCGCGGCTGCAAGACATTGCGCCCCAGTTGTCGCACACGGTGGCGTCGTATCGGGCCGGTTATCTGCCCGAGGACCGCAACTGTCTCGAACACGCATTGACGGAGGGCCGGCTGCGCGGTCTGGCCACCACCAATGCGCTGGAGTTGGGCGTCGACATCGCCGGGCTGGATGCGGTGGTGCTGGCCGGATTCCCCGCAACCGTCGCATCCTTCTGGCAGCAGGCGGGGCGGTCCGGCCGGCGTGGCCAGGGTGCGCTGGTGGTGTTGATCGCGCGCGATGATCCGCTCGACACGTATCTGGTGCACCATCCCGCGGCGCTCCTGGACAAGCCGGTGGAGCGGGTGGTGATAGATCCCGGCAATCCCTACTTGCTGGGGCCACAGTTGCTCTGCGCGGCAACAGAACTTCCGCTCGATGCGGTAGAAGTCCACGAGCTTCGCGCCGTCGAGGTGGTCGAAACGCTCGTCGATGACGGTCTGCTGCGCCGGCGCGGCGACAAGTACTTTCCGGCACCGGGGGTGCAACCGCACGCCGCGGTGGACATCCGGGGTTCCATCGGTGGGCAGGTCGTCATCGTGGAGGCCGACACCGGCCGGCTATTGGGCAACGTCGGAGCCGATCAGGCGCCGGTATCGGTGCATCCGGGTGCCGTTTATCTGCATCAGGGCGAAAGCTACGTCGTCGACTCCCTGGACACCGAAGAAGGGCTCGCCTTCGTCCACGCCGCCGATCCCGGCTATGCGACCTTTGCGCGCGAGCTCACCGACATCGCGGTAACCGGATCCGGCGAGCGCTTGGAGTTCGGGCCCGTCACCGTCGGCTTGGCGCCGGTGACCGTCACCCACCAGGTGGTGGGCTACCTACGGCGCCGGCTTTCCGGTGAGGTGATCGATTTCGTCGAGCTGGATATGCCCGAACACGTGCTGCCCACGACCGCGGTCATGTACACCATCACCGCAGAAGAGCTGTTGCGAAATGGTGTCGACGCCGTCGCGATTCCCGGTTCGCTGCACGCCGCCGAGCATGCGGCGATCGGGCTGCTGCCACTGGTGGCCAGCTGCGACCGCGGCGACATCGGCGGCATTTCCACCGCTATCGGGCCCGAAGGACTGCCCAGTGTCTTCGTCTATGACGGCTATCCGGGTGGGGCGGGATTCGCCGAACGCGGCTTTCGACGGGCGCGCACCTGGCTGGGAGCCACTGCGTCGGCGATCGAGGCCTGCGAATGCCCGAGCGGATGCCCGTCCTGCGTGCAGTCCCCCAAATGCGGCAACGGCAACGATCCCCTCGACAAGGCGGGCGCCATGCAGGTACTGCGACTGGTGCTGTCGCAAGTCGGTGACGATTTACTCTAGGAACACCGGGGCCCGGCCAGGCAGGACTGGCATACCGGCTGTTCGCGAGTCATCTTGCACACCCGGCGGACGGCGACCGACCCCTCGACGGTCGACCTCCACCGATCTGGATGATGAGCCATCATCCCGTGCAGCGAACGGCTGGACGTACACAATCCGCTCACACCCCCGACGGTGCGGGTGCAGCAGAAAACTACCCGGATGTCACTAGGCGCGCAAATCACCACGCGCAGCGGCTTCCTTCGTTGCGGCCGTGCGGCGCCGCGGCCAACGAGCCGCTCAGCATCGGCGAGTTGCATTGCCGGGTAGCGGCATACGTTGCAGTTTCGCGCTGGTCAAAGGCCGGCTGGGCACGTCCGGGGGCAACCGGGACAGCGTGGTGGCGTTTGCCCGGATATGTCAGCAGGTATGCGCTGTGCGGCAACGGGATTCCAATATCGTTGGATACCCACCGACTCGTGGCCGCCTCTAGCGAACAGTAGACTGCGCCTATGACCCACGACTGGCTGCTCGTGGAGACCCTGGGGGACGAACCCGCGGTGGTGGCGCAGGGGCGTCAACTCAAAAGTCTCGTTCCGATCACCAAGTTCCTGCGCCGCAGCCCCTACCTTTCCGCAGTTCGCACCGCGATCGCCGAATCGCTACAGACTGGGCAGAGCCTGACCAGCATCACTCCCAAGAGTGACCGGGTGATCCGCACCGAACCAGTCGTGATGTCAGACGGCCGCATTCATGGTGTGCACGTGTGGACCGGTCCCGCCAACGAGGAGCCGCCCGAACGGCCAACGCCAGGCCCCCTCAAGTGGAATCTGACCCTGGGAGTGGCAACCGACACCCGGGAGTCGTTGGCCAACAGCGGCAAGAATCCGGACCTCGAAGTCACCTACGGCCGGGCCTTCGCCGAAGATCTGCCGTCCCGGGAGCTCAACCCGAACGAGACCAAGTTCCTGGCCATGGTCGTCAAACCGGAGCCAGGTCAAACTTTGTGCAGCACATGGGATCTAACCGACTGGCGCGGGAAGCCGATCCGAATCGGATTTGCCGTACACAGCGCCCTGGAAGAGGGCCCAGACGGCCGTGAACACCTGGTCGCACGAGCGATCAATTGGCGGGCCGAGCAGAAAGAACCGGTGGTGCCGATCGACGATCTGGCCCGGCGGATACTGAACGGACTTGCGCAAGTCGGAGTTCACCGCGCACTGGTTGACCTGAACAATTGGTCGCTGCTCAAGTGGCTCGATGAGCCGTGCTCCTTCTACGACTGGAGGCGAAGCGAGGAAGACGGGCCGCGGGTTCATCCCGACGACAGGCCTGTGATCACTTCCATGACAGATAAATTCGCGAAAGGGGCGGCCAGCGCGGTGCTACGGCTACCCGGGCGCGGTGCTGACGAATGGGTGCCGGTCCACGTCACGGTCAACCGAATCGAACTCGAACCGGAGACGTTCGCCGGACTGATTTCGCTGCGATTGCCCAGCGAGGAAGAACTCGCCGAGGCCGGCCTTCCGGCGGCCGCAGAGTAGACCCGATTTCACTGTCGATGAATTGAGTGGGCCCGCTCTGGCGTATCGATCGGCCCGGCCCTGGCAACCGCGCGCGCGGCGCCCGCAATGCCGATCGGCACCTCG
The DNA here is from genome assembly GCF_003584745.1 of Mycobacterium pseudoshottsii JCM 15466. Lineage (NCBI taxonomy): Bacteria > Bacillati > Actinomycetota > Actinomycetes > Mycobacteriales > Mycobacteriaceae > Mycobacterium > Mycobacterium pseudoshottsii. The sequence continues at coordinate 351,597 of NZ_AP018410.1, read as the reverse complement.
ACCGTGACGACCACGTCAAGCTCACGCACCACACATCCGACGTCACCGACCCGCATCGCCCGGGCCACCGCCGCTGCACGCGCGCAGGCCTGCGCCGCACCGGAGCTTAGCCGTGCCGCGCCGGCCAGTGCGGCAAGATCCGCCGACGTCTGAGCCCGGTGCCGGGCCACCATCGCCGCACCCAGGTACACACCGGTGCCGGCAATGCACAGCAAGACGGCAATCATCGAGGCCGCGAGCAAGGTAGCCGAACCGCGGTCATCCCGGCTCTGCGACGGCGACCGCCTCAGCGGATATAGCCAATTCCGGCAATAGCTTTGAACGTGCAACCACCGAGACGAGCACCAGCTCACCGTCTCTTCGCAGCCGAACCCGCGCGGCCGGCGGCGCAATCGCTCGAGCGACCCGCAGGGCCGTGCCAGTGTCGCCACGCGCGGCCAACCGGGCCGCCTCGCGAGCGGCATCCACGCAGCGCAATTGCATTGACAACGCACAGATCCCGGCCAGACACAGCGCCAGTACCACGACCAGCGAGGCGATCGCCAGGGCCGCTTCAACACTGCTGAACCCGGCATCGGTACCTAGACCTTGGTGCTCAGCGCCCGGGTGATGATGCGGGTCAACGCGGACACGACCGAATCTCCGGTCACAACCGTGTACAGGATGGCGCCGAAAGCGGCCGCTGCGATTGTGCCCAAAGCATATTCGACGGTGGACATGCCCGAGTCGTCGGTCGCCAGAAGTGTCAGGCGAGCCAGCATCACCCGAAAAATGTTGTTCATCAATATCTTCCCTTCCCCGGATCGTCACAGCAGACCGGAATCCAGCACCTTGGCGGCCAACCCGGCCAGCACCGGAACAATGCCCAGACACACGAAGGCCGGTAGAAAACACAACCCGAGGGGACCGGCAATGAGCACACCGGCACGTTCGGTGGCCGCCGTGGCCGCGTGCGTCGCATCGTGGCGTGACTGCGCGGCCAGTTCGCCGACAGCATCGGAGAGTGCGGCACCGGAGCAAGCCGAGCGCCGCGCCAAGCGCAGCAACGCATCTACGTGGCCGTCGACCGAACTCAGCGGCAACTCCGGCGTGGCCGACCAGGCTACGGACGGGTCGGCGCCCAACATCAGCAACTCGGCCGCGCGCGACAGCACCCGCGCGAGCCCCGGTGGCGCCGATCGGGCGGTCGCCGCGGCGGCGGCCGACACCGCCATGCCCGAGGCCAGACAAGTGGCGAACACATCCAGGCACGATGCGAACGCCAGTGGATCCTCACCACGCGCTGGCCGGGTTGGCTGTTCCACCCCAAGCGCACCCGGGTGCGACGGCGTGCTGGGCCGTGCCCGCACCACCGCGCGCCGGCCCCCCACCGATAGGGCCATGGCCAACAAGATTGCGGCAACGCTCATGGGCGCGCTGCCAATCGGGGCCTGCTCATGGCATCACCCGGTCGGTGATCCGGTCCGACCACCACAGACCACCGGCCGCCAGGGCCAGGCCGACCACCAGCAGCCAGCCGCCCAGATGCCCGCCGAGCAAGAAGGCCAACGGCTGGGCTCCGATGAGCTGCCCCAGCACTAACCCGAGTACCGGCAGCCCAGCCAGAATGCCCGCGCTGGCGCGGGCGCCGGCCAGTCCCGCCGAAACCTTTGCCGAAAATCGTTGACGTTGCGCGACATCACGTTGGGCGGCCCGCATCAGGGTGGCGATGGCCAGACCGTGGTCACTGGCCAATTGCCAGTACACGGCTAGTCGTTCCCAATGCGCGGGCAGGGCCGACCGCCGGGCGGCCGCACGCAGGCCACCGGTGACGTCAGCACCCAATCGGGCGTGTGCCGCCACACCACGCATGGCCGCAGCCACCGGACCATCGGTTTCGTCGGCGGCGACGCCGAATGCGCGCACCGGATGGGCACCCACGCGCAGCTCACCGACCAAAATCTCGAGTGCCGCCTCCAACGCCCACCCCTCCCGCACGCCGCGGGCACGGACCAGGCGCCGGCGACGACGCCGGCTCGCGGTCCCCGCCACCACCGCGACCGCAAGCACGGTTGTCAGTGGCATCACCAGGACGGCGCCCGCCAGCACGCAGGCGAGCAGACAGCCGAGCCATCGCGTTGCGGATAGCCAATTCGAGTGCCCACGAACATCGTTGACGCTGATCCGGCGCCGCACCGGAACCGACAGCACGGCGATCGCGGCCGCAACCATCAGCGCGGCCAGCACCAGACCGGTCATGGCGTCCCCCGCCCGCTGAGCAGGCCGCGCAACACGGCGCCGCCGTCTTGCGCCATGCCCCGGTCCGCGTGCCACGCGGTCAGCGCCGCAACGAGACCGTCTTCGGCCCTGTGTAGAACGGCAATCTCGCTGAGCCGGCGCCGCCCACCCTGATCGCGGGTGACGTGCAGCAGCACCTGCACCGCCGCGGCAAGCTGGCTGTGCAGCGCCGCGCGGTCCAAGCCCCCCAGGGCGCCCAGCGCCTCCAGCCGAGCCGGAACCTCACCGGGGCTGTTGGCGTGCACGGTGCCCGCGCCGCCCTCGTGTCCGGTGTTCAGCGCCGCGAGCAGGTCCACCACTTCGGCTCCCCGAACCTCGCCGACGACGATGCGGTCGGGCCGCATCCGCAGCGCCTGGCGGACGAGTTGGCGCAGCGTGACTTTGCCGGCGCCTTCGACATTCGCGCAGCGGGCCACCAGTTTGACCAGGTGTGGGTGCCTCGGAGCCAATTCCGCAGCGTCTTCGACGCACACGATCCGCTCCGAGCCGGCGACGGCTCCCAACATCGCGGCGAGCAGGGTCGTCTTTCCGGCACCGGTACCCCCGCACACCAGGAATGCCAGACGCGCGGCAAGGATTTCACCGACCAGCTCGGCGGCTTGCTCGGCGATCGCGCCGGCGGCGATGAGCGCCGCCAGATCCACTGTGGTGGGCCGCAGCACGCGCAGCGACAGGCAGGTGCCGGCGGCGGCCACCGGTGGCAGCACGGCGTGCAGCCGCACCGTCAGTCCACCGGTACCGATCCCACCGAGATGTCCGTCCACCCAGGGTTGCGCGTCATCGAGCCGGCGTCCCGCCGCCAACGCCAGCCGTTGCGCCAGCCGCCGCACCGCCGCCTCGTCGGCGAATCGAACCCCTCTGCGGCGCAGCCCGTTTCCATCGTCAACCCACACCGCGTCGGGCGCGATGACAAGGACGTCCGTGGTGCCGTCGGCACACAACAGAGGCTCGAGAATGCCGGCACCGGTCAGCTCGGTCTGCAGCACCCGAAGATTGGCGAGCACCTCCGTGTCGCCAAGCATCCCGCCAGACTCGGCGCGGATCGCCGCCGCCACCACGCTGGGTCTCAGCGGCCCGGGTTCGGTCGTCAGCCGCTCACGGACACGTTCGATCAGTGGTCCGTTCATGCGGCCCGACCGCCCGGTACCGCCGTCGAATTCGGCAGTAGCGCGAGCACCCGGCGGGCCGCGGCGGCCAGCGGCGATCGCCTCCGCAATCGCAGTCCGCCGTGTTCGAGTTGCTCGACCAACCGAGGCTGCACTCGCATCGATGCAAGCAAAGGCACCCCGGCAATATCGGCCACCTCCGCCGCCCGCAACCCGCCCGGCGACGGCCCGCGCACCACCAGTCCCCGGTGGGGATTGATCGCGGCAAGCACCGGAACGATCGTTGCGGTGGCAGCGCAGGAGCGTACGTCGCAGGGACAGACCAGCACGACGAGATCGGCGCGGTCCAGTGCGACCTGCACGGCGTCGGTCAGCCGTCGGGGAAGATCACAGACCACGGTCACTGCACCGCGGCGACCGGCGTCGATGAGCGCGCCAACCGCACCGCAATCCAACTCCTGGCCGCGCCGGGTACCCGACAGCAGGCTTATCCCCCGGTGCCGCGGCAGGCCATCGCGCACGGCCGACCAGGCCAACCGTCCGCCCTGCAAGGACAGGTCCGGCCAGCGTAGGCCGGGGAGGTTTTCGCAACCCATCAGCAGATCGATGCCCCCACCCCAGGGGTCCAGGTCAACCAGCAGAGCATCGGCGGCACTTTGGGCCAGGGCGGCCGCGAACAACGAAACCCCCGCTCCGCCACTGCCTCCGATGACGGCAATCACCTGGCCGACCTCGCCGCCAAGACCCTCGTCCCGCGCTGCCTCGACCGCTTCGGCGAGTTCGCGGATCAATTCACCCTCTTGTTCGGGCATCTGCAACACGGCGCCGGCGCCGATCGCGACGGCGGTCACCCAGGTATCGGTCCCGGCCTCAGCTCCGGTCAGCAGGCAGACGAGGGCGCGCCGGGGCAAGGCGGCTTGGTTCAAACCCCGCGCTGCCGCGGGATCGAGCACCACGGCGCCAGCGGCCGACCATGCCTTTCGCGTCACCGGTTTGCGACCGTCGCCATGGACGATCCGAACGCCCACGGCCGCGGCGACTCGATCCAGCTCGTCACGCAGCTTCGGGTCGACAAGCATCGACAACACGCCGGCGCTGTCGGTCGCGGCATGAAGTGGCTTGGTCACCCAGCTACCGTGCCGGCCGAGCGCCCGTGCCCACCAGGGTCAATCGCGAATTTGTGGAAAGAGACGCAGCTGTGCACAATCGCGCGGGCCGCCCGGCTCCGAGCCGGCCCGGACCACCAGGACTTCGAGAATCTCCGCAACTCCCCGGAGGGCGCCAAAACGGGTGCCGCAAGGCATTGGAGTGACGGAGGCGAAAATTTTTTACCCCACAAAAGGGACGACCCCCGCCAGGGGGGAGGCGGAGGTCGTCGTGCTTCAGCCCCGGGGGGTCGGACTGATGCACCCTCGGCTCATGGCCGAGTAATGCTTACTATACACATGCCAGACTGGATTAACGCAAGTATCGGTGCAAATCGAAAAATACGGCTTGAGCCGTACAAATAAGGGCAACACGTCGACAACATTCATTGTCAATCGCCGTCGCGGACGGCGCGATCACGGCTCGACAGACCGCACACCTATGCTGGTCTGGTGACCGTCTCCGACCCGGCCGCGCAGCAACAAGACTCACCGCAGTCACCGGAAAAGCCTCCTGCGCGCGCCCGCACCGCGGCGTTTTTCGACCTGGACAAGACGATCATCGCCAAATCCAGCACGCTGGCGTTCAGCAAACCTTTCTTCGCGCAGGGCCTGATGAACCGACGAGCCGTGCTCAAATCCAGCTATGCGCAGTTCATCTTTCTGCTTTCCGGCGCCGACCATGACCAGATGGACCGGATGCGCACCCACATGACCAACATGTGCACCGGCTGGGACGCGGAACAGGTGAAGTCGATAGTCAACGAGACGCTGCACGACATCGTGACGCCGCTGGTGTTCGCCGAAGCCGCAGACCTCATAGCCGGCCACAAACTGTGTGGACGTGACGTCGTGGTGGTCTCCGCCTCCGGCGAGGAGATTGTGGGCCCGATCGCCCGCGCGTTGGGCGCCAACCACGCGATGGCGACCCGGATGGTCGTGCCGGACGGTAAGTACACCGGCGAGGTCGCCTTCTATTGCTACGGCGAAGGCAAGGTTCAGGCGATTCGCGAGCTGGCCGCCCGTGAGGGCTATCCGCTGGAACACTGCTACGCCTACTCCGACTCGATCACCGATCTGCCCATGCTCGAGGCCGTCGGCCACCCCTCGGTGGTCAACCCCGACCGCGGCTTGCGCAAGGAAGCCATGGAGCGGGGTTGGCCGGTGTTGTCCTTCTCTCGCCCAGTGTCTTTGCGTGATCGCCTCCCGGCACCGTCGGGCGCCGCGATCGCCACTAGCGCCGCGGTCGGAATCAGCGCACTGGCCGCCGGAGCGGTCAGCTACCTGTTGCTGCGCCGCTTCGCTTTCTAGCACCGACGTCCCGGCGCCAGCAGCTACCTCTCGAGCAAACGTTTTGCGCGCCCGAAAAATAAGTCGTTGCAGAACTTTCATGAATTAGGCCTTGCTGCGCCCAGGCTCCAGTAGTAGAAATGGAGTCACGGCAGCCCGGTGAAGCCAAGGTCGAACCGGAAGAGAAGGTTCGTCCTCCCGACCCGGGCACCCAGCACGGCCCCCGGAACCCACGCGGAGTCATAGCCGCGATAATGGCAGAAGTGTTGCGGGCCTGCGTAATTGCGCAATTCAGATGGTACCGACGGCCCTTTGGGTGGGGCTGCAGCCAGAAGGGTCGCAAAAGCGCCGAGGCCAACCCACGCAGCCCACAAATGCACGCTTGGTAACCGAGATCCGTGTTGGCGGGCGGCGACTCGAAAATCCTTTCGGTCGCCGCCCGCATTGCATTTCTGGAACAATTCCTATTTCGGTGCGATTGCGACGCAAATGCGGGACGCCAGCTATCAACGGCTAGCTACGCGGCACCGAGTTTGCGATCGCCAGAGCCTCCTGCGCCCCGGCCTCCATCGCTCGGCAACACAGCACCAACCAGGCCGCCCGCCCGGCGGGCGTGCCCTCGGCGAATCGATCCGCGGCATCGCGGTAGCCAACGGGCTGTCGCATCCAACTCACCTCGGGCACCCCGAGTCCGTGCGGATCCAGTCCGGTCGCAATGGTCACCAGCCGCGACACCCCGCGGGCGACGACGCCGTCGGCGGTGCCAAACGGCCTCAGCGTCAACAGCTCTCCATGGGCGACCGCGGCGATAACGGGCGCCGACGCTCGCGTCGGTCGTGTCACCAGATCCGCAAGCAGTTCCAGACGAGGCCCGATGCCCGCGTCGGCTCGCGGGCGGCCCAACCCGCCGTCGGCCGCCAGGTCAGCGGCGGCCAGCATGTGCAGACGCGCCAGCGCCTGCAGCGGCGCCTTCTGCCACACGCCGACCAACGGCCCCGCGCCGCCTTCGAGCGCCTGCGCCACTCGCAGCGCGCCCCCGAAGACCGGATCATTGACAACGGGGTAACCAGCGGACGCGTCCACCAAATCTTCCAGTCGCGTGGGGCCACCGTCGAGCACCGAGGAGGCGCGGGCCCCGCGCAGCGCGGCCTCGGCAGCGGTCACCGGCCAGCCACGCAGGTTGGCCCGATGCCGGTGCGCCTGCCCCAGCGCCTCGCGGGCGCGGTCGCTGGCGTCACCGACGCCGGGGAGCTCCATCAGCGCGGCCAGCGGGTCAGCAGTCACAGCATGTCAACCTAGCGGGGAGCCACCGGGCCACCTGGAATGGACTCCAGCAGGCGCTGCGTGTACTGCGCGCCGGGCCGGGTGAACACTTCCTCCGTCGGGGCATGTTCCACCACCTGACCGGCGCGCATGACCAGGACGTCGTCGGAGATTTGCCGCACGACCGCCAGATCATGGCTGATGAACAGGTACGCCAGGCCCAGGTCCGCCTGCAATTCGGCCAGCAGATCCAGAATCTGGGCCTGCACCAGCACATCGAGCGCCGAGACCGCCTCATCGCACACCAGCACGTCGGGGCGCAGCGCGAGCGCTCGGGCGATCGCCACGCGTTGCCGCTGGCCACCCGACAGCTCCCGGGGCAGCCGACCCAACACCGACGACGGCAGCGCCACCTGGTCGACGAGCTCGGCCACCATCTGCCGGCGCTGCGCACGGTCGCCGACGCGGTGGATGCGCAGCGGTTCCTCGATGGCGCGAAACACCGAGTACATCGGATCCAGGCTGCTGTACGGGTTCTGGAACACCGGCTGTATCCGGCGCCGAAAGGCCAGCTGCGCGTCGCGATCCAACTTGTCCGGCTGGATTCGGGCTCCGTCGAAGGACACCGTGCCCGAGGTCGGTTGCAGCAGACCCAGCACCATGCGCGCGACCGTTGATTTGCCCGATCCCGACTCGCCCACGATGGCCAAGGTGCTCGCCCGCCGCAATCGGAACGACACGCTATCGACGGCCCGAAACTCGCCGCGCCGCCAGGGCGCGCCCCGGGATTCCCGATAGATCTTGGTCAATTCCGAGACGCTCAGGATGTCGCCGCAACCACCGGCGGGCTGGTCCGCCCCGCCAGGAACCGGGCCCCTCGCCGGCGCTCGGCGCGGGTCACGCACCGTCAACGACGGTGCGGCGGCCACCAGTCGCTTGGTGTATTCGTGCTGCGGACTGCGCAGAATGTCGCTTGCGGTACCGGATTCCACCACCACGCCGTGATGGACAACCAGCACCGACTCGGCCCGTTCGGCCGCCAGCGCCAGGTCGTGGGTGATCAGCAGCAGCGCGGTGCCGAGCTCGTCGGTTCGGCGCTGCAAATGGTCGAGCACCTGACGCTGCACGGTGACGTCCAGTGCCGACGTCGGCTCGTCAGCGATGAGCAAAGCGGGCCGGCCGGCCAGCCCGATGGCGATCAAGGCGCGCTGGCACATGCCGCCGGACAGTTGATGTGGGTAGCGCTGGGCGTGCTTGTCCGGGTCCGGCATCCCGGCCTGGGCCAGCAGCTCTACCGTGCGCCGTCGCGCGTCGCGCCCATCGGTGTTGGCCCGCAATGCCTCCCGGATCTGAAAGCCGACCTTCCAAACCGGGTTGAGATTGGTCATCGGGTCCTGGGGAACGTAGCCGATCTCGCGGCCCCGAATGGTGCGCATCACGCGCCGGTCCGCCGAGGTGATGTCACGTCCGTCGAAAATGATGCGGCCAGCGGTAATTCGGCCACCGGGGGCCAGCAGCCCCAGGATGGCCGCGGCCGCGGTGGACTTACCGGATCCCGACTCTCCCACCACCGCAACGGTTTGCCCGCGATAAACGCTCAGATCCATGCAGGCAACCACGGGTTCGTCGGTGCCGAACCGGACCTGCAGGCCGTGCACCGACAACAGCGGGGCCGCCGCGGTGCTCATGCCCGCCACGCCCGTGATGCCGGATCCAGGGCGTCGCGTAACGCGTCACCCATCATCATGAAGGCCAGCACGGTCACCGCCAGCGCACCGGCGGGATAGAACAGGATGGGCGAGCCGGCCCGCAGTCGCATCTGCGCCACGTTGATGTCGCCGCCCCAGGACACCACCGTCGGCGGCAGACCCACCCCGAGGTATGACAGCGTGGCTTCGGTGACGATGAAGATGCCCAGGGCCACCGTGGCTACCGCGATCACCGGCCCGATCACGTTGGGCAGCGCGTGGCGCAACAGGATCTGAAACCGGCTCATTCCCAATGCTTTGGCGGCCAGAACGAAGTCGCTGCCGCGCACCTCGAGCACCGAACTGCGGGCGATCCGGGCTATCTGCGGCCAACCGAACAACGCCAGGATGGCGATCACGGTCCACACCGTGCGGTGATGCATCACCTGCATGAGCACGATCGCGGCCAGCAGCAGAGGCAGACCGAAGAAGATATCGGTGATGCGCGAAACCACGGCGTCCAGCCAGCCTCCGTAGTAGCCGGCCAGGGCCCCCAACGTCACGCCGGCAATGAACGCGGCCGCCGTCGCACCCAGTCCCACCACGACCGAGGCGCGGGCTCCGTAGACGGTGCGTGCGTAGATGTCATGGCCCTGCAGGTCGGTGCCGAACCAATGCGCCGTAGACGGGCTCAACATGCTCTGGCTGGGATCGGCGTAGCTGGGGTCGATCCCGGTGAACAGGGACGGAAACGCGGCGACGACGAGAATGAACACGATCAGGACGGCCGCGATGACGAACTTGGGCCGCCGCCGCAAGCCGCCGAGGATATCGAACCAAAAGCCCCCGAGCTCAGCCATATCTAATCCGTGGGTCCAGCGCCGCGTAGAGCAGATCCACCAGCAGATTGGTGAGCAGATAAACCATGACAAGCACCGTCACGATCGACACCACCGTCGGCGCCTCCTGCCGGGTGACCGCCTGATACAGCACCCCGCCGACACCGTGGATGTTGAAAATGCCTTCGGTCACCACCGCGCCGCCCATCAGCGCGCCCAAATCCGCGCCCAGAAACGTCACCACCGGGATCAGTGAGTTGCGCAGAATGTGCACCGTCACCACCCGGGGCCGCGACAACCCCTTGGCCGTCGCGGTGCGGACGTAGTCGGCATGGGCGTTGGCGGCCACCGCGGACCGCGTCAGCCGCACCACGTAGGCGAATGACACCGCGCCCAACACCATCCCGGGTAACAGCAACCGGTCCAAAGTCGTCCTGGCCCCGACCGTGACCGGCGCCAGCCCCAGTCGCACACCGAAGAGGTATTGCGCCAGGAAGCCCAGCACGAAGATCGGCACCGCGATGATGATCAGCCCGGTAAGCAGCACCGTGGCGTCGAAGATGCCGCCTTGGCGCAATCCGGCGATCACCCCGAAGCCGATCCCCAGCACGGCCTCGACCGCGAGCGCGATCAAGGCCAGCCGAATGGTCACCGGGAATGCATGCGCCAGAACAGCACTGACCGGCAGCCCGGAATATGCGCGGCCCAGGTCGCCGTGCAGGACACCACCCAGGTAGTGGGCATACTGCACCAGAAATGGGTCGTCGAGGTGATAGCGCGCGCGCAGCTGCTGCGCCACCGCGGGCGTCAACGGCCGATCGCCGGCGATGGCCGCCAACGGATCCCCGGGCAGCAGGAACACCATGCCGTAGATCAGCAGTGTCGCGCCGAGAAACACCGGCACCATCGCCAAGATCCGGCGAGCTACGTACCAAACCATGTCAGGCCTTGACGAGGTTCTCGTAGTCGGGCAGACCGTTCCACGTCACCTGCACATTGCTGACCTCGGTGGACCACCCGACAACGGCGATGTAGTCCCACAGCGGGATCGTTGGCATGTCGTGAAACAGGATTCGCTGCGCGACGTTGGCCAGCCGATCGGCCTCCTGAAGGGTGGGCGCGGCCGCGGCAGCCGCCAGGGCGTCGTCAAACTCCTGGTTGGAATAGCCGACATCATTGGATCCCGCACCGGTTCCGTACAGCGGAGCCAGGAACTCGATCATCGAGGGAAAGTCGCCCTGCCACCCCGCGCGAAATGCGGTGTCGATGGTTCGGTTGGTGATCTGGGTGCGCAAACCCGCGAAGGTGGGCTGCGGCGCACCCATCGCCTCGATTCCCAGCACATTCTTGATGCTGTTGGCCACCGCGTCCACCCATTCCTGATGGCCGCTGTCGGCGTTGTAGGCGATGGCGTAGCTGCCGCTCCACGGTGAGATCGCGTTGGCCTGCGCCCAAAGTTGCCGCGCCCGCTGCGGGTTGAAGTCCAGGGCCTCGTTACCCGGAATGTGGGGGTCGAATCCGGGCAGTGACCGGGCCGTGAAATCGCGCGCGGCGCTGCGGGTTCCGTTGAAGATCTGCTGGCAGATCTGGGGCCGGTCGATAGCCGCCGACAGCGCCAACCTGCGCAACCGCCCCTCCTCCCCACCAAAATGTGCCAACCGCAACGGGGTATCCAGGGTCTGATTTATCGCGGCAGGGCCGCTGGTGGCGTTGTCCCCGAGGTCGCGCCCATAGACGGTGAGCGCGCTGGACGGAATCGTGTCCAGGACATCGAGATTGCCGGACAACAGATCGGAGTAGGCGGTTTCGAGGTTGGCGTAGAACTCGAAGCGCAGACCTTTGTTGCGGGGTTTGCGATTGCCCCGGTAATCCGGATTGGGCACCAGGTCGATCTTGACGTTGTGTTCCCACGCCGGTTCCTCGCCGCCACTGTCCAGCCGGTATGGGCCGTTGCCGATCGGGTTGCGGCCAAACGCGGCCATGTCCTTGAAGGCGGCCTCGGGCAGTGGATAGAACGAGCTATGTCCCAGGCTCAACATGAAATCGATGGTCGGCGCGCGCAGCCGCACGGTGAACTCCCGGTTGTTGACCACATGCAATCCCGACATCGTGGTCGGCTTTCCTTCCCCCGGCTCACCGGCCACCTCCTCGTATCCCTCGATCGGGCTGAAGAAGTGTTGTTGCAGTTGTGCATTCGTGCTCAGCGCCCCATAGTTCCAGGCGTCGACAAATGAATGCGCGGTTACCGGTGAGCCGTCGGTGAATCTCCAGCCGGGTTTGAGAAGGATCCGGTAGTTGACGTTGTCGATGGTGTCGATCGACTGCGCCACCTCCAGCGACGGCTTGCCCTTGGCGTCATAGGACACCAGGCCGGCGAACAGGCGGTCGATGATGCGACCGCCGTAGCTGTCGTTGGTGCCGGTCGGGATCAGGGGGTTCGGCGGCTCCCCACCGTTGACCAGCACCAGATCGGGGCTGAGCACGCCGCCGCCGCAGGCCGCTACCGGTGAGACCGCCAGCAACGCGGCGACGACTGCCAGGGTGGCCCGCATCCGCCGCATGACAGCGACCATACTGGCCCCCGCGGCGCCGCCGAGTAGAGCGCCGGGCACCCGGCTCATTGTCATCGGTGCCGTCCTGATGGCGATCGGCGCGTTGGCGATATCGCGGCGACGTTCCCCCCAGGCCATCAGTGGCATTTACATCCTGGCGAGTTAGGCTCACGCCGAGCGAAGAAGAGCTCGATGAAGCTCAACATAGGAGACACGCCAGTGACCGCCACCAGTGCTGAAGAACCGTCGTCCTACCCTCCCCCGGCCGAATTCATCGAGCAGGCGAACGCCCGCGCCGAGTTGTACCGCGAGGCCGAAGAGGACCGGCTCGCATTCTGGGCCAAACAGGCCGACCGGTTGTCCTGGGCCACCCCATTCGGTGAGGTGTTGGACTGGTCGGATGCGCCGTTCGCCAATTGGTTTGTCGGCGGCAAACTCAACGTCGCTTACAACTGCGTGGATCGCCATGTCGAGGCCTGCAACGGGGATCGCGTCGCGATCCACTGGGTGGGCGAGCCGATCGAGGACAGCCGCACGCTGACCTACGCCGATCTGCAGGCCGAAGTATCCAAGGCGGCCAACGCGCTGACCGGCCTCGGCCTGGTGGCCGGCGACCGGGTCGCCATCTATCTGCCGTTGATCCCCGAGGCCGTGATCGCGATGCTGGCCTGCGCGCGGCTGGGAATCATGCACAGCGTGGTCTTTGGCGGTTTTACCGCCAACGCTCTGCACGCCCGGATCGTCGACGCCCAGGCCAAGCTGCTGATCACCAGCGACGGGCAGTTCCGTCGCGGCCATCCGGCTCCGCTCAAGGACGCGGCCGACGAGGCGGTCAGTCAGCCGGACAGCCCCGTCGAGCATGTCCTGGTGGTGCGGCGCACCGGAATCGACGTGTCCTGGAACGACGAACGCGACCTGTGGTGGCATGACGTCGTCAACTCGGCGTCACCCGAACACACACCGGAGCCCTTCGACGCCGAGCAGCCCTTGTTTCTGCTGTACACCTCGGGGACCACGGGCAAGCCCAAGGGCATCGTGCACACCAGCGGCGGCTACCTCACCCAGTGCTGTTACACGGTGCACACCATCTTCGACGTCAAGCCCGAGACCGACGTGTTCTGGTGCACCGCCGACATCGGCTGGGTCACCGGCCACACCTATGGCGTGTACGGTCCGCTGGCCAACGGCATCACCGAGGTCCTCTACGAGGGCACACCCAATACGCCCGACGAACACCGCCACTTCCAGATCATCGAAAAATACGGTGTCACAATCTATTACACCGCCCCGACGCTGATTCGCACCTTCATGAAATGGGGCCGCGCGATCCCGGACGCGCATGACCTGTCCAGCCTGCGGCTGCTGGGCTCGGTCGGCGAACCGATCAACCCCGAGGCCTGGCGCTGGTACCGCGACGTCGTCGGCGCCGGACACACGCCGATTGTGGACACCTGGTGGCAGACCGAGACCGGCTCGGCGATGATCTCACCGCTGCCCGGGATCGCGGCGGCCAAACCCGGGTCGGCGATGACTCCGCTGCCCGGCATTTCGGCCAAGGTGGTCGACGCTCATGGCGATCCGCTGGCGCCGGAGACCGATGAGGGCACGCACGTCACCGGCTACCTGGTCCTGGACCAGCCATGGCCATCGATGCTGCGCGGCATCTGGGGCGACCCCGCGCGATTCCACTACACCTACTGGTCGAAGTTCGAGGACAAGGGCTACTACTTCGCCGGGGACGGGGCCCGCCTCGACTCCGACGGGGCGATCTGGGTGCTGGGCCGTATCGATGACGTGATGAACGTGTCCGGGCACCGCATCTCCACCGCGGAGGTGGAATCGGCACTCGTCGGTCACCCGGGTGTGGCTGAGGCGGCGGTCGTCGGGGTGGTCGACGACACCACCACGCAGGCCATCTGCGCGTTCGTCGTGCTACGCGGCAACTACGAGCAGCACGACGGGACCAGCGAGGAGTTGCGCGCCGAGGTGGCCGAGGCGATCTCGCCCATCGCCCGCCCACGGGAGGTCCACGTGGTGCCGGAGCTGCCCAAGACCCGCAGCGGCAAGATCATGCGGCGGCTGCTGCGTGACATCGCCGAAAAGCGCGAACTCGGCGACACCTCGACACTGCTCGATCCCACGGTGTTCGACGCGATTCGCAACGCCGCCAAATAGCTGAGGCCTCAGCCCGGTACTGGGACGAACCCCGATCCGGGCCGGTTCTTGGCCGCGATGTCGTCCAGGTCGGCGTTCATCGACATCACCACGGCGGGGGTGTGCAGCGGGATGTATTTGGTGATGCAGGTGGGCAGGCTGTCACTAAACGCGCCATGAATCATCCCGACCAGCATGTTGTTGACCGTCACCGGCGCCCCGGAGTCGCCGGGGCCGCCACAGACCTGCATCAGGATGGTTCCGGGATCCTGGCCCGGCCCCCAGGTCACCCCGCAGGAGTTGCCCGTAGTGCGGCCCTGCTTGCACGCGATCTGCCCGAAGGTGGGGTCCGGGCCGATGCCGTTGATCGCAAAGTCGTTGAAGTTGGCCACCGGTGTCACCTTGGCCGGATCGAACTTGATCACCGCATAGTCAAGGCTGTCGTTGCCGGCAACCATGGTGCCCACCACGCCCTTGTCTTCGGCCCCTTCGGCGGCGACCGGGGCGCCGGGACCCCCGCAGTGCGCGGAGCTGAAACCGATGAGATCGCCGTTCTTGTCGTGCCCGATGGTGGTCAGGGTGCACAAAGTGCCCCCGTTGACGACGATGCCGGCACCGCCACCCAACGGAACCTTGTCGTCGGCAGCCGCAGCGTTGGCGGGCCCGAACACAAGGGCCAAGAGCACGGTCACGATCGCCGACGAAATGCGGCGGTGTGCCGTCTGCAAAGTGGTACTCCCGTCGGCTGGTCAAACATCAGAACAGATGCGCCAGTGTAGATGATCGCGGGACCTGCCCCGTTGCTGTTGGAATGGTGCGCAAGCGTCAATTAACGGGCTTGATCCGGCCCCGTCCCGCGCGGTGATCGACTCGCCTCGTACGGCACCGAAGCGCATGGCAACATAATCCGCGACGACCGCCAAACCGCGGCCGTCAAATCGAGAGGACCGTCTGTGAGCAAACCTGATCGCAAGAACGATGTGCCCAGCACGCTGACCACGATTCCGTTGGCGGACCCGCATGCCATGCCGGCTGAGCCGTCGATCGGCGACCTGATCAAAGACGCGACAACTCAGATGTCGACGCTGGTGCGGGCCGAGGTGGAACTGGCGCGCGCCGAGATCACGCGTGATGTCAAGAAGGGCCTGACGGGCAGCGTTTTCTTCATTGCCGCCCTGGTGGTGCTGTTCTACTCCACCTTTTTCTTGTTCTTTTTCCTCGCCGAGCTGCTCGACACCTGGCTATGGCGTTGGGTGGCGTTTCTCATTGTGTTCGGCCTCATGGTTTTGACCACTGGCATGCTCGCCTTGCTGGGTTTCTTGAAAGTCCGCCGGATCCGAGGACCACGACAAACCATCGAGTCGGTCAAGGAGACCCGCACCGCGCTGATCCCGGGCCACGACAAGTCCACCGCGGTCGAACCCTCCGCCCCCGCGCCCGGCAAGCCGGTCACTGATCCTTCGGGTTGGTAAATGCCCGCACCAGATCCGTCGATCACCCGCATCGACGGGCCATGGCGCCATCTGGACATCCACGCCAACGGCATCCGGTTTCATGTGGTCGAGGCCGTCCCGGCCGGCCAGCGCGATAACGCACCGAGCACCACCCAGCCCCTGGTGATGCTGTTGCACGGGTTCGGGTCGTTCTGGTGGTCCTGGCGTCATCAGCTGCGCGGGCTCACCGGTGCCCGGGTGGTCGCCGTCGACCTGCGCGGTTACGGCGGCAGCGACAAACCGCCCCGCGGCTATGACGGCTGGACCCTGGCCGGCGATACGGCCGGACTGATCCGTGCGCTCGGACATTCCTCGGCCACCCTGGTCGGCCACGCTGACGGCGGGCTGGCTTGCTGGACCACCGCGCTACTGCATCCCCGATTGGTGCGTGCCATCGCGTTGATCAGCTCACCGCACCCGGCCGCGCTGCGGCGATCCACCCTGACCAGGCGCGATCAGGGGCGCGCGCTGTTGCCGACGTTGTTGCGCTACCAGGTGCCGCTGTGGCCCGAACGTTTGCTGACCCGGGATAACGCCGAGGAAATCGAGCGGCTGATCCGCAGCCGCACCAGCGCCAAATGGGCGGCCTCGGAAGATTTCTCGCAGAGCATCGGCTATCTGCGGCGGGCCATCCAGATCCCGGCCGCCGCGCACTGCGCACTGGAGTACCAGCGCTGGGCGGTGCGCAGCCAGCTACGCGGGGAAGGCCACCGATTCATGCGCTCCATGAATCAACGCCCCGGCGTCCCCATCTTGCACCTACGCGGCGACGCCGATCCCTACGTCCTGGCCGCCCCGGTGGAGCGCACCCAACGTTATGCACCGCACGGACGCTACGTGTCGGTCGCCGGCGTGGGCCATTACAGCCATGAGGAAGCGCCCGAAGAGATCAACCGGCACCTGATGCGGTTTTTCGAGCAGACCCGCGACGCGCGGCTCAGCTGACGCAGGATCCGGTGGCGACTCGCTCGGTAGCGCCGATCCTGGCCAGCTGACTGGCCACCTCGCCGGAGGTGAGGACAAACCCGGTGTCCGGGTCGTCGACCGCCGCGCCGAACACCACGCCAAGCACTTGGCCGTTGAGATCAATCAGCGGCCCGCCCGAATCACCTTGCTCCACGTTGGCCCTGATGGTGTAGACGTCGCGGGTCACCGGCTGCGGGTTGCGGTAGATGTCGGGGCCGCTGAGTCGGATGGCCTCGCGAATCCTGGCCGGAGTCGCGGTGAAATTCCCGCCGCCGGGATAACCCAGCACCACCACGTTGGTACCGGTTGGCGCTTCCCGCTCGGCGAAGATCAGTGGTGGCGGCGGCAAACCCGGCACAGCCAGGATCGCGATGTCCACCGAGGGGTCATAGGAGACCGCCGTGGCATCCAGCGGCTTGCCGCTGGCAAACACCTGCACACTGTTGGCCCCCGCCACCACGTGGGCATTGGTCATCACCCGGTCCGGCGCGATCACGAAGCCGCTGCCTTCGAGCACCTTCTGGCAACTCGGCGCCAGGCTGCGGATCTTGAGCACGCTTGGCGCGGTGGCCTCGACCACCGTATTTCGCGCCAGCGCCGGATCTGGCGAGGCGACCGGAATGACCGGGGTGCGACTGAACGGCTCCAAGACGGCCGGCAGACCCGACGTGCTCAGCAACCCCGAG
The DNA here is from genome assembly GCF_003584745.1 of Mycobacterium pseudoshottsii JCM 15466. Classification (NCBI taxonomy): domain Bacteria; kingdom Bacillati; phylum Actinomycetota; class Actinomycetes; order Mycobacteriales; family Mycobacteriaceae; genus Mycobacterium; species Mycobacterium pseudoshottsii. The sequence goes on along the minus strand of NZ_AP018410.1, from coordinate 334,138 downwards.
AGTCGCTTGGGCACCGTCTTGAGCCAGGTGGGCGCCACCTCGTTGACCTGAGCCAGTACCCGCGAACCACGAACCGCCGCCGCCAGCTCCGGTTGATCCTTGGACTGTGTCAATGGCGTCGCCAACAACCACGCCGCGGTCAGCACCACAACGAGCTGCACTCCGACCCCGATGACGGAGTCGATCACTCGAATCGGCCGGTTACGGATCGCGCCGCGGACGGCCCGTCCCAGCACCACGCCGGCGACCTCGCCGACCACCACCAGCCCCAAGATCAGGAACAGCGCGGCGAAAAGTTTGGCCCGCGGGGCGTTGATGTGGCTGACGATATGGGGCGCCAGCAACACACCCGCGATCGCACCCAGCAGCACACCGGCGAAGGACAGCATCGAGCCCAGCGCGCCGGAGCGCCAGCCGGAGACAGCGGCGATGAAGGCGACCGCCAAGACGGCGATGTCCAGCCACTGTGACGGGGTCATCGAGTTCATCTCAGCCCACCCTGCTCGCCGACCAGCGCCATCGCGTCATCCAGCTCACGCAGGTCGCTGGTATCCCAGGGCTCCGACCACCCCGCAACATCAAGCACTGCCGAAATCACCTGGCCAGTGAATCCCCAAACCAGCATTTGATTCAGCAGAAACGCCGGTCCGGCCCAGCGCCGGCTCAACGTACGCCGGTACACCATCAGCCGGTTGGCCGGATTGATGAAGGCTCGGACCGGAACTCGCGCCACGATCGCCGTTTCGGCCTCGTTGATGACGTTCACCGGACCGGGATCGGCCGAGTAGGCCAGGACCGGAACGACGTGGAAGCGCGAGGGCGCAATGAAGGTCCGGCCCATGGTGACCAGGGGATGAAGCCTGCTGACGTCGAGCCCGGTTTCTTCGTGGGCCTCACGCAAGGCGGTGGCAACCGGCCCGTCGTCGCCGGGATCGGACGCACCTCCGGGAAAGGCCGCCTGACCGGCATGGTGGCGCAACGTCGACGCTCGCACCGTCAGCAGCAGGTCGGCATCGGTGGGCACCCGGCCGTCGGCCGACTCCGGACCCGAGAACAGCACCAGAACCGCGGCATCGCGCTCGTCGCGACGCAACGATGCGGTCGAGCTGGCTGCGGTCACCATCGCCAACACGTCGGCCGGCAGCCGCCGCCGAACCGCATCGGGCACCCGATCGATGTTGTCGACCAGTGGGCGCAGCCAGGACGGACCGACCTCGGGAGTCAGGGCAACGGTCGCGTTCACCGGTGCCTCCTTGTCGGGCTGGTCGGGCCGGTCGGGCAGGTTAGGCCAAGCGCTCGTCACGCCGGGTTTCCGACCGCAGCCGCAATCTCGTCGGCGCTGCCGATAGCTCGCGGCAGGGTTTGGGCCACGCTACCGTCCGGCCGCAGGAGCACAGTCGCGGGCATCACATTCGCGACCCCCAGCGCGGCCGCCACCTTGCGGCGGCCATCTTGCAGGGTCGGCAACCGAACGCCGAGGTCGGCCAATTCCACCAGTGCGGCGGCTTCATTCTCGTCCTGGTGAACGGTCAGCACGGTCACCTCGGATCCAACGCGTCGCTGGTACTCGGCCAACGCCGGCAATTCGGCCGTGCACTCCGCGCACCAATACGCCCACAGATTGAGCAGCACCCGGCGGCCGGCCACGGCGGAGGCGACATCGACGGGCGCACCGTTGGCCGCACATTCCACCACCACGCCCTGCAACCGGGCCGGGCCGGGACCAGCGCCGCCGGCCGGACAGGGCGGCAGGTTCGAGCGCCGTCGTGGCCCGGCCAGGGCAGCCGGCGTGTCAGCATCACGATGTTCGCGCGCGACCGGCGCACCGGTGTGCCCCGCCGGCCCGGAACCCTCTCGCAGCTGGGCGGCCAACGCGATTATCAGCGCGACCACTACCGCCAGCACCGCAATGGTCCAGCGAGCCCCAGGTGTCAGCCGCGTCAGCTCCGGCACTAGCGCGCGGTCACAGCCCGGCCATGGCCAGTAGGTGCTCGGTCTCCGGACCCTGCACGAGTGGTGCGGCGAGCAGCGGCTCCGTAGGACCGAGCCCATAGGAGGGGCAATCCTTGGCCAGCACGCACACGCCGCACGCCGGTTTGCGAGCGTGGCAGACGCGGCGGCCGTGGAAGATCACCCGGTGGCTCAACAGCGTCCACTCCTTGCGCTCGATCAGCTCGCCGACCGCGTGTTCCACCTTGACCGGGTCTTCTTCGGCGGTCCAGCGCCACCGTCGCGCCAGTCGGCCGAAGTGAGTGTCCACGGTGATCCCGGGAACGTCGAAGGCATTGCCCAAGATGACGTTGGCCGTCTTGCGCCCGACCCCGGGCAGCGTCACCAGCTCCTCCATGGTGGCCGGCACCTGGCCGTCGAACCGCTCGACGAGAGCTTGCCCGAGGCCGATGAGAGAGTTCGCCTTGTTACGATAGAAACCAGTGGGGCGGATGAGGTTTTCCAATTCGGCGCGATCGGCCTGGGCGTAATTCAGCGCCGTCTGGTATTTCACGAACAAGTCCGGCGTCGTCAAATTCACCCGCTTGTCCGTGCTCTGCGCCGAAAGAATCGTGGCCACCGCCAACTCCAGCGGCGAGGTGAAGTCCAGCTCGCAGTACACGTGGGGAAACGCTTGTGCCAGTTTGCGATTCATCCGACGCGCCCGCCGCACCAAGGCTGTCCGGGTCTCTTCGGACCAGCGCTTGGGTAACTTGGGGGTGGACGCATTCGCGGTGGGCTTGGACCCCCCAGACACCTTTGCCACGCTCACCTACGACAGAGTACTGATTTCGTGATCTCGCTGAGACCTGGTGTTGATTCGAAGCCGTGTTTACTCTCCTTGTGTCATGGTTGCTGGTCGCGGGTATTCCGGCGTTGCTGATTCTGACGACGCTCGGTCTGGGTCGGCTGGAGGTAGCGCTGTCCGACGACACCGTGAGCGCTTCCGACGTCGCCGAGTTTCTCGACCACGCTCGGGCCGTCGACGTACGCACGTTGGCCCGCGAGGGGATGCCCGAAGCATTGGAATATCTGCATCGGCGCCAAGCGCTGGCTCTCAGCGACGCCGCGGCGCCAAGGGCCCTGACCGGGAAGCATCACGCCGTACCTGGGGTGGAAGGCGCGTTCAACCACCTGCACGCCCAGTTGCGGACCAATCCGCAGTTTACGTCGACCCGACACGTGAATCGTGTGTAGCGTTGGCACGTCGTACTGATTGGCATAACCTTTAGACTCGGCAACGGTCAACAGATTGGCCCGCCCATATCACTTCGTTGGAAAGCTGAAGAGGCAACGTGGACGAGATCCTGGCAAGGGCAGGAATCTTCCAAGGGGTTGAACCCGGCGCGGTCGCAGCATTAACCAAACAACTGCAGCCCGTTGACTTCCCCCGCGGACACACGGTTTTCGCTGAAGGTGAGCCCGGTGATCGGCTGTACATCATCGTCGCCGGCAAAGTGAAAATCGGACGTAGGTCGCCGGACGGCAGGGAGAACCTGCTGACCATCATGGGACCGTCCGACATGTTCGGTGAGCTGTCGATCTTCGACCCCGGACCTCGGACCTCCAGCGCGACCACAATCACCGAGGTGCGGGCGGTGTCAATGGACCGCGACGCGCTGCGGGCATGGATCGCCGATCGGCCGGAGATCGCCGAGCAGCTGCTGCGGGTTCTGGCCCGCCGGCTGCGCCGGACCAACAACAACCTGGCCGACCTCATCTTCACCGACGTGCCCGGCCGGGTGGCCAAGCAGCTGTTGCAGCTCGCGCAGCGCTTCGGCACCCAAGAGGGCGGCGCCATGCGGGTCACCCACGACTTGACTCAGGAGGAGATCGCCCAGCTGGTGGGCGCTTCCCGGGAAACGGTCAACAAGGCGCTGGCCGACTTCGCACATCGGGGCTGGATCCGCCTGGAGGGCAAGAGCGTGCTCATCTCGGACTCCGAACGGCTGGCCCGCCGAGCCCGCTAGGACTGGCTCCCGGCTTGGTGCAGATGGTTCAGCTGCACCTGAACCGACCACTCGGCGGCATCCCAGAGCTTCTCGTCGACGTCGACGTAGACGTGTTCGACGATCTGGCGAGCGCTGGCTTGCTCGCCGAGTTCCCGTAGCGCCGAGCGAACCTGCTCGAGCCGCTCCTGGCGGTGCGCCAGGTATCCCTGCGCGACGATCCGAATGTCGGCCAGGTCCGGCCCATGGCCGGGCAGGACCATGCGCGGCCCCAGACCGCGGAGCCGATGCAGCGATTCCAGGTATTCGGACAGGCTGCCGTCCTGCTTGTCCAGGACGGTCGTCCCCCGCCCCAACACGCTGTCGGCGGTGAGCACGGCATCCTCGAGCACGAACGACAGCGAGTCCGCGGTGTGTCCCGGGGTGGCCAACACGGTGATTTTCAGCCCGCCGGCATCGATGACCTCGCCGTCGCTCAACGCCACCGGGTCACCGCGCAGGAACTGGGGATCGGCGGCGCGCACGGGCGCACCGGTGCGCTCGAACAGCTTGTCGATGCCGTCGGTGTGATCGCCATGGCGGTGACTGATCAGCACCAGCGCGATGCGGCCCAGCGCGGCGATTCGGGCAATGTGCTCGTCGTCGGCCGGGCCGGGATCGACGACAACCAGTTCGTCACTGCGTGGGCCGCGGAGCACCCAGGTGTTGGTGCCCTCCAGGGTCAGCAGACCCGGGTTATCGGCAACCAGGACCGAGGCAAGGTCGGTGACCGGCCGTAACCGGCCGTATGCAGGATGCGTCAGCGACCCGGCTGTCTCGGACACGGCGGCTAGCCGACCTCCACGATCAGCTCGACCTCCACCGGGGCGTCCAACGGCAACTCCGCGACACCGACCGCCGAACGCGCGTGCACGCCCTTGTCGCCAAACACCTCGGCAAGCAGATCCGAGGCACCGTTGATGACGTTGGGCTGACCGTGAAAGCCCGGCGCGGAGGCGACGAACCCGACGACCTTGACCACCCGGGTCACCGAATCGATGTCCACCAGGGAGTTCACCGCGGCCAGCGCGTTGAGCGCGCAGACACGCGCCAGCGCCTTACCTTCCTCCGGTGTGACGTTGGCGCCAACCTTGCCGGTGCCGAGGAGCTTTCCGGCTTCCAAGGGCAGCTGCCCCGCGGTGTAGATGAGATTGCCGGTTCGTACCGCGGGGACGTAGGCCGCCAGCGGCGCCGCCACCTGCGGAAGCGTGATACCCAGTTCGGCGAGCCGGGATGTAGCGTTCATCAGAATCAAGACCCTTTACTTCTACTTCGGACGCTTCAGGTAGGCGACGTGCTGCTCACCGGTTGGGCCGGGCAGCACCGCCACCAGCTCCCAGCCATCGGCTCCCCATTGATCGAGGATCTGTTTGGTGGCGTGCGTGAGCAGCGGAACCGTCGCGTACTCCCATGTGGTGGATTGGGTCATAGCGCGAGCTTATCGGTCGAACTTGAAAACCTTCGGCCAGGCCGGTTCTCATACGGGCCGGTAGGGCTAGCATGCGATGGTGGCAAACACATCTAGCGGCAGCGGTTCCGTCGGGTGGCCATCGCGCTTGTCGAAGGCCCGCTTGCACTTTGTAACCGGCAAGGGCGGCACCGGAAAGTCCACGATCGCGGCGGCTCTCGCACTTACCCTAGCAGCGGGGGGCAGCAAGGTCCTTCTCGTCGAAGTCGAAGGGCGCCAAGGCATTGCGCAGCTCTTCGACGTTCCGCCGCTGCCATACCAAGAAGTCAAGATCGCGACCGCCGAACGTGGCGGTCAGGTCAATGCACTGGCGATTGACATCGAGGCCGCCTTCCTGGAGTACCTCGAGATGTTCTACAACCTGGGCATCGCGGGCCGGGCAATGCGCCGGATCGGTGCCATCGAATTCGCCACCACGATCGCACCCGGCCTGCGTGACGTGCTACTCACCGGAAAGATCAAAGAGACGGTGGTCCGCGTCGACAAAAACAGGCTGCCGGTCTATGACGCGATCGTTGTCGATTCGCCCCCGACCGGCCGGATCGCGCGCTTCCTCGACGTCACCAAGGCCGTCTCCGACCTGGCCAAGGGCGGGCCGGTGCATTCGCAGGCCGAGGGCGTGGTGAACCTGCTGCACTCCGACCAGACCGCCATCCATTTGGTGACCCTGCTGGAAGCGCTGCCCGTGCAGGAGACGCTGGAAGCCATCGAAGAACTGGCCGAGATGGAATTGCCGATCGGCAGCGTGATCGTGAACCGAAATATTCCGGCCTATCTGGATCCCGGGGACCTCGCCAAGGCCGCCGAGGGAGACGTTGACGCGGACTCGGTGCGGTCCGGGCTGGCAATGGCCGGAATTGAGCTCGCGGATGCCGATTTCGCCGGGCTGCTGACCGAAACCATCGAACACGCGACCCGAATCACCGCGCGTGCCGAGACGGCGCAGCAACTCGACGCCCTGCAAGTGGCGCGACTGGAACTACCGACAATCTCCGATGGAGTCGACTTGGGCAGCTTGTACGAGCTTTCGGAATCACTCGCACAGCAGGGGGTTCGATGAGTAGCGTGCCGAAAACTCTTGACATGGCGGCCATCTTGGCCGACACCGCCAACCGTGTGGTGGTGTGCTGCGGGGCCGGAGGCGTCGGCAAGACCACCACCGCTGCGGCGATCGCGTTGCGAGCGGCCGAATATGGCCGCACCGTGGTCGTCCTGACCATCGACCCCGCCAAGCGACTGGCACAGGCGCTGGGCGTCAATGATCTCGGCAACGTGCCCCAACGAGTGCCGTTGGCCCCCGAGGTCTCCGGTGAGCTGCACGCGATGATGCTCGACATGCGCCGAACGTTCGACGAAATGGTGATTCAGTACTCCGGATCCGAACGGGCACAATCGATTCTGGATAACCAGTTCTATCAAACCGTCGCTACGTCCCTTGCCGGCACGCAGGAATACATGGCAATGGAAAAGCTGGGACAGCTGCTGGCCCAGGACCGGTGGGACCTGGTGGTGGTGGACACCCCGCCGTCGCGCAATGCTCTTGATTTCCTGGATGCACCCAAGCGCCTGGGCAGCTTCATGGACAGCCGCCTGTGGCGGCTACTGCTCGCTCCCGGCCGAGGCATTGGCCGCTTGGTGACGGGCGTGATGGGCCTGGCCATGAAGGCCATGTCGACGGTGCTCGGTTCGAGGATGCTCGGCGATGCGGCCGATTTTGTGCAGTCACTGGATGCGACCTTTGGCGGCTTTCGGGAGAAGGCCGACCGGACCTACGCCCTGCTGAAGCGCCGCGGCACCCAGTTTGTGGTGGTGTCGGCGGCCGAACCCGACGCGCTGCGCGAGGCGTCGTTCTTTGTGGACCGACTCTCGGAAGAAAGCATGCCGCTGGCCGGACTGGTGTTGAACCGCACCCATCCGACCCTGTGCGGGCTGCCGGTCGAACGGGCCATCGACGCAACCGAAACTTTGGACGAGGAGCACGCCGATTCGGAGACGGCCGCGCTGACGGCGGCGGTGCTGCGCATCCACGCCGACCGGGCACAGACAGCCAAGCGCGAGATTCGGTTGCTGTCCCGATTCACCGGGGCCAATCCGCATGTGCCGATCATCGGCGTGCCGTCGCTGCCATTCGACGTTTCCGACTTGGACGCCCTGCGCGCACTCGCCGATCAGATCACCGCCGCCGGCAATGGCGGGGGCGCTACGCCAGCCCGTTAGGACCGACCGCGACGGTCGGGCCAATTGGGCACACGCCAGTTCCTATTGGGAACAAGACAATTAGAGTGCATCCAACCGGCGCGTGTAACAAAAAAGTAATCAGGAAGGGACTGCCCGCCGTTGCACTGACCCCCCGGTCACGTGCGCTCTATCCGACGCTGCGGCGCTTGCGCTTCTCGAAGTAGTCCGACCACGAGACCACCTCGGGATGCTGCTTGAGCAGCGCCCGGCGTTGCCGCTCGGTCATGCCGCCCCAGACGCCGAACTCGACCTTGTTGTCGAGCGCGTCGGCGCCGCATTCCTGCATCACCGGGCAGTGCCGGCAAATCACCGCGGCCTTGCGCTGTGCGGCACCACGAACAAAGAGTTCGTCCGGGTCGGTAGCCCGGCAGAGCGCCTTTGATACCCAGTTGATCCGTTCTTCAGCCTCGCCAGTGCTCAGTAGGTTCTGAGCCGACGTTAGGTTTGCCCTTCCATCAACAGGACGAATTCCCGACACGAGCTGATCCCTTCCTCCCAGCCGCTTACGCGACCGCCCACCTCGGGTACCAGCCGATGTTGCGACGAACGACACACTGTCCACATCGGCGTTACCTGAATCTCACTGCGTATATAAGTTAGGTGGTCAGCTGGCAATTGCGCAACAGTCCGATAACGGATTTTTTGGGACGATCGTCCCGAGTTGTGCCAATCGGCCGGGGGAAACAGTCCGCCTTGGTCCCCGTTTTTGCCCCTGACCTGTGACGCGAGCGCAAATATTGGCTCTCCCCCCGGCGACACGCCGGCCCACCTCGGGCAAAAAGTTTTTTTCGATCGCGCGGCGCGGAGGCGTGACAAGGGGGCCGCTACTGTAGTACGCATGTCCGAGCGTCCCCCGGCCGCACTCACCCTGCTCAAGCTCTCAGGGTTCTGTCTGCTCGCCAGCATCGTCGCCGCGGCGCTGATGTTTCCCTTTGCCGGCGGCATCGGTCTGATGTCCAACCGGGCCTCCGAAGTAGTGGCCAACGGGTCGGCGCAGCTGCTGCAGGGCGAAGTCCCCGCGGTATCGACCATGGTCGACGCGAAGGGCAACACGATCGCGTGGCTGTATTCGCAACGCCGCTTCGAGGTCCCCAGCGACAAGATCGCCAACACCATGAAGCTGGCGATCGTCTCGATCGAGGACAAGCGCTTCGCCGAACACAACGGCGTCGACTGGAAAGGCACCCTGACCGGGTTGGCCGGCTACGCCTCGGGCGACCTCGACACCCGGGGTGGGTCCACGATCGAGCAGCAGTACATCAAGAACTACCAGTTGTTGGTGACGGCCCAGACCGACGCCGAGAAGCGGGCGGCCGTCGAAACCACCCCGGCGCGCAAGCTGCGCGAGATCCGCATGGCCCTCACCCTCGACAAGACCTTCACCAAGCCCGAGATCCTGACCCGCTACCTGAATCTGGTGTCCTTCGGGAACAACTCATTCGGCGTGCAGGACGCGGCCCAGACCTACTTCGGCATCAACGCTTCGGAGCTGAACTGGCAGCAATCCGCGCTGCTGGCGGGCATGGTGCAGTCCACCAGCACGCTCAATCCCTACACCAACCCCGACGGTGCGCTGGCACGGCGCAACCTGGTCCTCGACACCATGATCCAGAACATCCCGTCGGAGGCCGACGCACTGCGCGCCGCCAAGGCCGAGCCGCTGGGGATCCTGCCGCAACCCAATGAGCTGCCCCGGGGCTGCATCGCCGCGGGCGATCGCGCCTTCTTCTGCGATTACGTCCAGGAGTACCTATCGCGCGCCGGAATCAGTAAGGAACAGCTGGCCAGGGGCGGCTACCTGATCCGCACCACGCTGGACCCCGACGTCCAGGTCCCGGTCAAGGCGGCCATCGACAAGTTCGCCAGCCCGACCCTGCCCGGCATCTCCAGCGTGATGAGCGTTATCAAGCCTGGCAAGGAGTCTCACCAGGTGCTCGCGATGGCCAGCAACCGTAAGTACGGCCTGGACATCAACGCCGGCGAAACCATGCGACCGCAGCCGTTCTCCCTGGTCGGCGATGGCGCCGGGTCGATCTTCAAGATCTTCACCACGGCCGCCGCCCTGGACATGGGCATGGGCATCAATGCCCAACTCGACGTACCGGGCCGGTTCCAGGGCAAGGGCCTGGGCAGCGGTGGGGCCAAGGGCTGCCCCCAGGACACCTGGTGCGTGATCAACGCCGGTAACTACCGAGGTTCCATGAGCGTGACCGACGCGCTGGCCACCTCGCCCAACACCGCCTTCGCCAAGCTAATCTCGCAGGTCGGTGTGTCGCGCACCGTGGACATGGCCATCAAGCTCGGACTGCGCTCCTACGCCAATCCCGGCACCGCCCGCGACTACAACCCGGACAGCAACGAGAGTCTGGCCAACTTCGTCAAGCGCCAGAACATCGGTTCCTTCACCCTGGGCCCGATCGAGGTCAACGCGCTGGAACTGTCCAACGTCGCGGCCACCTTGGCCTCGGGTGGCGTGTGGTGCCCACCCAACCCGGTCGACAAGCTGATCGACCGCAACGGCAACGAGGTTGCCGTCACCACCGAAACATGTGACCAGGTGGTGCCCGAGGGCCTGGCCAACACGCTGGCCAACGCGATGAGCAAGGACGCGGTGGGCGGCGGCACGGCGTCGGGTTCGGCCGGCGCGGCCGGCTGGAGCCTGCCGGTGTCCGGTAAGACCGGCACCACCGAGGCCCACCGGTCGGCCGGATTCGTCGGCTTCACCAACCGGTACGCGGCCGCGAACTACATCTACGACGACTCGACCAATCCGACGGATCTGTGTTCGGGGCCGCTGCGCCATTGCGGCAACGGCGACCTGTACGGCGGCAACGAGCCGGCCCGTACCTGGTTCACCGCGCTGAAGCCGATCGCCACCGACTTCGGCGAGGTGCAGCTGCCGCCCACCGATCCGCGCTATGTGGACGGCGCGCCCGGCTCTCGGGTACCCAGCGTGGCGGGTCTGGACGTGGACCAGGCACGCCAGCGCCTCAAGGACGCGGGATTCCAGGTCGCCGATCAACCCAACGCGGTCAACAGCAGCGCCCGATATGGCGAGGTGGTCGGCACCTCCCCGAGCGGCCAGACCATCCCCGGGTCGATCATCACGATCCAAATCAGCAACGGCATCCCGCCGGCACCGCCGCCGCCGCCGGAAGGTGAACCGCCGCCCCCGGTCGGGTCGCAGGTCGTGGAGATTCCCGGCTTGCCGCCGATCACGATTCCGCTGCTGGCACCGCCGCCTCCCTAAGGGCCTCCCGAGGGCCTCCCCGGGGGATCTGGTGGCGGCACGAGCGAGCAGTCGGCAACCGGCAGTATCCTGCCTGCATGGCTTATGCCCAACCACCGATCACCAAGCTGCTCCCCGGGCCGCTTAGCGGCCGGCATCGGGCCGCATCCGTCCTACTGCGCGGCAGTGCCGTAGCACTCGGCACGACGGTCGCCGGGATCGGCTATGCCTCGCTCATCGAACGCAACGTGTTCGTGCTGCGCGAGGTCACGATGCCGGTCCTGAGCCCGGGCTCCACGCCGCTGCGCGTGCTGCACCTCAGTGACCTTCATATGCTGCCCAACCAGCGACGCAAACAAGCCTGGTTGCGCGAGCTGGCCAGCTGGGAGCCCGATCTGGTGGTCAACACCGGAGACAACCTGGCCCACCCCAAGGCGGTGCCCGCGGTCGTGCAAACCCTGGGCGACCTGCTGTCCCGGCCGGGGGTGTTCGTTTTCGGCAGCAACGACTACTTCGGGCCGCGCCTGAAGAACCCCGCGAACTACTTGATCAACCCCGGCCACCGGGTTCGCGGCGAACCCCTGCCCTGGCAGGATCTGCGCGCGGCGTTCACCGAGCGCGGCTGGCTCGACCTCACCCACACCCGACGCGAGTTCGAGGTGGCCAGCCTGCACATCGCGGCGGCGGGGGTGGATGACCCGCACATCAATCGGGACCGCTACGACGCGATCGCGGGCCCGGCGAGCCCGGCCGCCAACCTGCGGCTGGGGCTCACCCACTCTCCGGAGCCCCGGGTGCTGGACCGCTTCGCCGCCGACGGCTACCAGCTGGTGATGGCGGGCCACACCCACGGCGGGCAGCTGTGCCTGCCGTTCTACGGGGCCCTGGTAACCAACTGCGGGCTGGATCGCACCCGGGCCAAGGGCGCATCCCAGTGGGGCGCGAACATGCGCCTACACGTCTCGGCCGGGATCGGCACGTCCCCGTTTGCCCCGGTTCGCCTCTGCTGCCGGCCCGAGGCGACCCTGCTGACGCTGATCGCCGCCCCGATGGGCGGCCGAGATTCCAGCAGCAACCTGGACCGCTCCCAACCAACCATGTCGATCCGTTGAGCGGGCAGGCTCGCGTTGCGGTCCGCAGTCTGGCCCGGGATTGGACGGACAATGCTGTCCGGCTGATCGAGGCAGACGCCCGCCGCAGCGCCGACACACACCTGCTGCGCTACCCGCTGCCCTCGGCGTGGAGCAACGACGCGAACGTCGAGTTGTATCTCAAGGACGAGACGACTCACATCACCGGCAGCCTCAAACACCGGCTGGCTCGGTCGCTGTTCCTGTACGCGTTGTGCAACGGCTGGATCGGCGAGGGCACCACGGTCGTCGAGGCGTCCTCGGGTTCCACGGCCGTCTCCGAGGCGTATTTCGCGGCCCTGCTGGGTCTGCCGTTCGTCGCCGTGATGCCGGCCGCGACCAGCGCCTCCAAGATTGCGCTGATCGAGGCGCAAGGCGGCCGGTGCCATTTCGTGGAGAACTCCAGCCAGGTCTACGCCGAGGCCGAGCGGGTCGCCAAGGAAACCGGCGGCCACTACCTGGACCAGTTCACCAACGCCGAGCGTGCCACCGACTGGCGCGGCAACAACAACATCGCCGAGTCGATCTTCGCCCAAATGGGCGAGGAGCAGCACCCCATTCCGAAATGGATCGTGGTGGGGGCGGGCACCGGCGGCACCAGCGCGACGATCGGGCGCTACATCCGCTACCGCCGGCACACGACCCGACTGTGCGTGGTGGACCCGGAGAACTCCGCATTCTTCCCCGCCTACGCCGAGGACCGCTACGACATCGTGATGCCCAAGTCTTCTCGGATCGAGGGCATCGGCCGCCCGCGGGTTGAGCCGTCGTTTCTGCCCGGTGTGGTCGACTGTATGGTCTCTGTCCCCGATGCCGCCTCAATCGCGGCAGCACGCCACGTGAGCGCCGTTCTGGGCCGTCGGGTGGGTCCGTCCACGGGCACCAATCTGTGGGGCGCGTTCGGCCTGCTGGCCGAGATGGTCGCCGACGGCCGCAGCGGCTCGGTGGTCACCTTGCTCGCCGACAGTGGCGATCGCTACGCCGAGACCTATTTCAACGACGAATGGGTCAGCGCTCAGGGGCTGGATCCGACCGATCCGGCCCAGGCCTTGGTCGAGTTCGAGCGCTCGTGCGCCTGGAACTAGCCTCTGGCCAGCTGTTTAGTGAGTTGGTGGGCCGGTGCGATAGGCTGTCGTGGCTTCAAGCGGGGTGTGGCGCAGCTTGGTAGCGCGCTTCGTTCGGGACGAAGAGGCCGTGGGTTCGAATCCCGCCACCCCGACTCAGGTCATCGCAGGTCTGTCTCGGCTCTTAGCCACTAGACGACATGCCAGTGGGCCAGTGCGAATAGCACCGCGACCCAGCCTGCCGACATGACCAGGCCGGCGATCGCCTCGGCTCGGCCCTGATCCGATTTCTTGCTGTCGACCAGCGCGGCGATCGCGCAGATGACGCTCAAAACGACCGCACCGACCATGCCGAAAGCCAGCGCGGCCGAAGCATAGACGTTCGTCTCGCGGACCGGCGCCGCCGGCGAAGCGGATGCGGACTGCAGGTCGATGGTGGTCATGGCTGCTGTTCCCTTCATGGCGGACGGTTCCGTTGCTGTCACCAGACTCGGGGCCCGCGCTTGGAGGGTTCTAAAAGGATTCTTGGAGCCGGGGCCGGAAGCGCACTCGGGTGCCGTGGCGGGGGGCCAGCATGATGGAGCGCCGCACGATGCGCTCGGGCGCCTCGTCAACGGCCGTGAACTGCCCCTCCCGCAACAACACGTGCAGCACGGTCACCAACTCCCGCATGGAGAAAGCGGCGCCCAGACAGCGTTTGGCGCCCCCGCCGAACGGAACCCAGGCATAGGTTTGCGGCCGCGTGCCCAGAAACCGCTCGGGACGAAACCGGTTCGGCTGCTCATACATGTCGGGGTTGCGGTTGATTGCGATCATGTGGACGACGATTCGGGTGCCGAGGTCGATGAGGTAGCCCCCGAGCCGGAACGGGCGCGCGGCAACGCGGGCCGTGAAAGGGGCTGGCGGCCGGACCCGCAGCGTCTCGTTGATCACCGCGGTGGTGAAGGTTTCCGTGCCGCCCTCGGCCTCCTCCTGGACGCGCCGCAGCGCATCGGGATGGTGTAGCAGCAGGTCGAAAACCCATGCCAGCGTCGTCGCGGTGGTTTCGTGGCCCGCCAGCATCAACGTGATGAGGTCGTCACGTATCTCTTGGTCAGACAGTTGCTCACCGTCATCGCCCCGGGCGCTGATCAGCAGCCCCAGGATGTCGCGCTGTTCGGTGCGGCCAAGGTCACTGCGCCGCTGCGCGATCAGCGGCATGACGACGTCCTCGATCTCCCGGTAGGCGCGCGCCCGCTGTGGCCATACCCGCAACGCTCCCGCTCGGCGCAGCGCATAGCGGACGGTCAGTTGCTCGGAAACCCCAAGGTCCAGGAGGCGTTCGAAAGGCCGGCCCAGCCGCCGCACCTCGTCGGGATCGTCGACACCGAAGATGACCTTGACGATCACATCCAACATCAGCGCCCGGGCCGCCCCAAGCAGCTCAAAGGGACGATCGACGGGCCAATCGCGCATCGCCGCGCGGGTGGACTCCTCGATGATCGGCACGTAACGGCCCAGCGCCGTGCCGTGCAGTGGCGGCGTCAGGAGCTTGCGCCGCCGCAGGTGTTCGGGCTCTTCCTGGACGAACATCGAACCCGCCCCGTAGATCGCCGCCGCGGGTCCCACTCCCTCACCGCCCAGGAGCACGTCGGGCGGCGCGGTGAAGACTTCTTTGACCAGTGCCGGGTCCGAGACGATCGCCACGTCTCCCAGGCTCAGGATGGGCATCGTCATGATCGGCCCGTAGCGCCGGATCAATCGCAGCATTCGCCGCTCGCCACCAACCAGGTATGCGACCGCGTAGGCGGCGGCGAACACCGTACGCAAGCGGCGCGGGGCAGGTAGGCCGGGCGGTCGGCGCAGAGCCGGCGGTGTGCGCGCCGAGGGACCGGATGCAGGCACCCTAACGACCCAACACGGCGCCTACCGCGGGGTCAAGAATCACACACAGTCGGCGCAGACCGGGAGCTGACCGATCGAACTGCGCAACCGGCTGCGATGCTGCACCAAATAGCAGCATGAGCCGATGAACTCGTCGCTGCGTTGCGGAATCACCGCGACCGACAGTTCCTCGCCGGACAGATCCGCACCCGGGGGTTCGAAGACGGGCGCCGCATTGGGGTCGTCGTCGACGGCATCGATGGTCGCGGTCGACGACCTCGGCAAAGTGGGTGCCAGCTCGCGCAGGCCGGACGGATCGGCGGCGTCGGAATCGGGTATGCGGCGGGCATCGTAATCGCTGGCGGCCGGCATCGGCGGTCCTTCCTGCAGAGTGACCGGGCTACACACCGGATGTGATTACCCGTGGCACATGCAGTACCCCGATCGGCCGCGGGCCACACCTAGGCGCGTACGCGCGCCGGAGTGCGGCGGCTGCGCGACGCCGCAGCCAGCCCGAGCCAGGGGGCCACAATCGCAACGCCGAGCGTTGTGGACGCGATCCCCACCTGCCCGATTCCCAACGCGATCAGGCCGATCACCAGGCCGATCACCCAAACACCTGCCGCAACCAAGCCCGACACGCTCGTGGCGGTCTCGCCGGGGGCCGGCTCCAGCCGGTCATCAACCCGCACAACGCTATTCCCGGTGCAAATCATGCTCACTCCCAGCAGGGACGATCAAACGCGGACCATGGGCAGCGCACATCGACGGGCAGCTTACATATCCTATGGACACTATTGCCGCATAGTCCAATCTGAGACTGGTCTATACGCCGGCTGTGATGTCGCTGAACTGCAACAGGTTAACCATGCCCGTTGCGGGCGGCGCGCAGCAGTTCCCCGACCGTGTCCGCGGCCTCGTTGAGCAGCACGTTTCGCCCGTCGGGGTCGCCGACGACACGCTCGGCCAACAGCCGCAGCTTGGTGTTGGATTTCTGCGACCACTTGGCCAGCACCTGGAAAGCGGACTCGGCATCCAGCCGGTACTCATGCATCAGCATCCCGATGGCCTGATTGATGACCGCCCTTCGGGCGTTGACCACGGTGACCGCTTGGGTCAACCGCTTTTGCATGTCGACCTCATATTGTTCGGTGATGTCGACATAGAACCCGGCAGTGCCGGCCAGCGACCCGTGACCGTCATAGAGCGGATTCGCCAGCACCACGACGATGTGTACGACGCCACCCGTATCGATAATGCAAAACCGATTGCTGCATGGCTTTCCATAACGACACACCTGGTCTACCAGTTCAGCGACGACCGCTTTGTCATCGGGATGTTTGTGCGCAACCAGCAGATCGGCGGTCGGCCTGACCCGACCCGGCTCATAGCCGTGCATCCGAGCCAGCTCATCTGACCATTCCCAGCGATCATCACGAGCGATGTAGCGGAAGCGCCCCACCCTTGACCAGCGATTCCACCGTAACGACGTACCCGCGCGCACCGGCTCAATCCATTCCGGAGCGCGCCATCAGCGGCCCACATCGCTGGACTGCTGCGCCCTCCGCATTTTTCATTCCGGCCCCGCCGGCGTCTGCGCCCCAGATGGTCGCTCCCCCTTCTCCATTCGGCCAGCCAAGCCCCAAACTGGCCGTTCCCCGGATCTTGCCCTTGCTTCTTCTATTCCCCCTGAGACCGGTAGCTCAACCGGAAATTACCCACCAAGGCGACAACTCACACGCAAGGAAACGACCAGTAGTCGGGAAGCTGCACGTCGCGGGTGCGCAGCAGCAGCGGGACCAGCACCCAGAAGAGCGCAAAAAGTACCAGCGCGCACGACCCGGCGATGATGGCCGCGGTACGTCCTGACACCGCATCGAAGATGAGGGCGGTAACCCCGGTCAAAGCCAGCCCCAGCAGGACCAACCCGGCATAGGCGCAGCGATGTGCCGCCGAAACCAGCACCACAAGACGGTGTCGCCGGAACAGTAACCGGTGCATGCCCACCGGGGCGACCAACAAGATCGTCGCGCCCACCGAGAACGCCACCGTCGCCAAATACACCGTGTGTAGCCCCAGAACCTCGAAGCGCTGCTGGAACGGCAGCATCAGCAGGAACCCGGTAAGCAGCTGAACCCCGGTCTGCACCACCCGCAGCTCCTGCAGCAGGCTGGTCCAGTTGCGGTCGAGCCGTTCCAGTTCGGTTTCCCGCCGCCGACGGTAATCCCAGCGTTGATCTCGTTCCGGATGATCGACATCCATGTTCGTGATCATCGCACCTGAGGGAACCCTCGGTGCCCGAAAACGCAAGTAGCCGAAGCGAAAAGCAGGCGCTAGCGGTTGAGCTTGCCGTCCCGCACGCCGGTCAATGCGTCATCGAGGGCGGGGTAGAGCGGGAAAGTCTTGTCCAGACCGGTCAGGTGAATCGGCCGCCTGGTCGCGGGCCCCTGCGCGACCACGCCGAACTCGGCCGCAGTGCCGAGCTTCTCGTAGGTCGCGGCCAGGATCTTCAGCCCCACCGAGCCGAGGAACTCCACCCCGGAAAGGTCGATGACCAGCGCCGTCGGGTTATCGGCAACGACAGCGCCGATGGCTTCTTCGAGGGCCGGAGCAGTAACCAAATCAATTTCGCCGCCGATACTGAGCACGGTGACTCCATCGTGATCGGTGACCACGGCGGTGATCGAATCGGGAGCTGACAATGGCGGTCCTTTGTCCGAGCCTTCGGTGTGCTGCAAGCCTAACCTGCCTCACGAACTGCGAGAAGAAGAAGACCTCAACGCGTTCCACAGCGGCCTCCAGGCTAGTCTCGCCATATGACCAGCGCCCTGCGGAGCGCGGCGCGGCACTTGGGAGGCCAAATGTCAGATTCGCCGTCCGTCTTCAGCAGCAGCATCATTACCAGCTCTGGGCCGATCGGCGTGTCTAGCGAAGGTTTGCTGCCGCAGCTGGTCGAGCATCTGCGGCAAAATCGAACCGCGTTGCGCGAGAAGTGGGCCCGCAGCATAACCGAGGCGCGGCTGCTCACGGCGATGACGCCCGACGAGATCTTTTCCGAAGCGACCGCGGTGTACGACAACTACGTCGAGGTGCTCGAGACCGGAAGCGTCGAGGCGTTGCAGGCCTACGCACGTGATCTCTCCGAACGCATCATTCCCAGGGGCGTGGAAACCGATGAGGTCGTCGGCATCGTCCTGTTGCTGCGCGACGTGCTGGCCCGCTCGCTGTTCGAGAAGTATCAGACGGACTTCGAGATGCTCAGCCGAGTTCTGGACGCTTACGAACCGGCGGCCAACCGCATCGCCAACACCGTCGCGGTGAGCTTCGTGCAGGAGCGTGAGCGCATCATCCGGCAGCAGCAGGAGGCGATCCGGGAGCTGTCCACGCCCGTGCTGCAGGTGCGCGAGCAACTGCTGATTCTGCCGATCATCGGAGTGCTGGACAGTCAGCGCGCCCGACAGGTCACCGAGCAACTGCTGCGGGCCATCCGGGCCAACCGCGCCAAGGTCGTGGTCATCGACGTGACCGGGGTGCCCGCCATCGACTCGACGGTGGCCAACCACCTGGTCCAAACCGTCGACGCATCCGGATTGATGGGCGCGAACGTGATCATCACCGGCTTGTCCTCCGAGATCGCACTGACGCTGGTGACCATCGGACTCGACCTTTCGAAGATGAATGCCGTGGGCAATTTACAAGGGGGAATAGAGGAAGCCGAGCGGCTGCTGGGCTACGCAGTCACTCGCACCGGCGACTAGTCCGCACAGGTCGAGCCATCGAGGGTTTGTCATGCCAGTACCGATCTTGAAACAGGGTCCGATTCTGATCGCGACGGTTCAGTCCGCACTGACCGACAGCGACACCGAACGCCTCCGGCATGACCTCATGGAGCGGGTCAGCCGCTTTCGCGCCCAGGGCATTGTGGTCGACGTGACCGCCATCGACGTGATGGATTCGTTCGCGGCGCGTTCGTTGCAGACCATCGCCCACATGACCCGATTGCGTGGTGCTACCACCGTGATCGTGGGCCTGCAGCCAGAAGTCGCGTTTTCAATGGTCCAATTGGGCCTGACCTTCGACGACATGAAAACCGCCCTGGACCTCGAAGAGGGCGTGGCGCTGCTGAACAAGCAACTGGGACTACGGAAGTCGACGATCGGGCCCGACGGTGGCGGATGAGAGCGTGGTCGGGATCAACCATCCCGACGACATCGTCACCGCCCGAAAAGCCGGTCATCAACTCGCCCTCGACCTCGGATTCTCGCTGACCGACGTCACCATGATCGCCACCGCGATCTCCGAAATCGCGCGCAATATCACCAGCTATGCCGGTCGCGGCGCGGTTCGGGTGGCCGTGCAGGACCGGGAGGGCCGCAAGGCCCTGG
This sequence comes from Mycobacterium pseudoshottsii JCM 15466, assembly GCF_003584745.1. Classification (NCBI taxonomy): domain Bacteria; kingdom Bacillati; phylum Actinomycetota; class Actinomycetes; order Mycobacteriales; family Mycobacteriaceae; genus Mycobacterium; species Mycobacterium pseudoshottsii. Next base: position 314,784 of record NZ_AP018410.1, on the reverse strand, counting down.
TGGTGCGCGCCGAAGACGACGGTCCCGGCATCGCTGACATCGAGCGCGCGATGGAGGACGGCTACTCGACCGGGCGCGGTCTGGGCATGGGCTTGCCGGGATCGCGGCGCCTGATGGACCGGTTGATCGTGGAGTCTGTGGTAGGCCGCGGAACGATCGTCGAGATGTGGAAATGGGTTCCGCCTCGTGCGTGATAGTGGCCGATTCGGGCCAATCGAGTGGGCGACGGCCGGTCGCCCGCGGCCCGGTGAGCACGCTCTCGGCGACCAGCCGATCGCCGTCGAGACCGAGGACGACTCCGCACTCTTCGGGGTGATGGACGGGCTGGGGCACGGCCCGGCCGCCGAAAGCGCCGCGTTGCGGGCCGTCGAGGTGGTCAAGAATGCGCGCGGCGAACGTCTCGAGGTGTTGATCCAGCTCTGTCATCGGGTCCTGACCGGCAGCAGGGGGGTCGCGATGACCCTGGCCAGGATTGATCTGCCCACCGGCAAACTGGTGTGGACGGGGGTGGGAAATGTCAGCGCCAACCTGGTTGCCAAGGCGGTAAGCGGCGTGCAGGTCCGATCCAGCGTGCGACTGACCCCCGGCATTGTCGGCTACCGGATCCCGGAGATCACCCCGGCCAAAATGGTTCCCATGCGCGCGGGCGATCTACTGGTCATAGCCAGCGACGGCGTCGCCGAGGACTACCTGGATCACATCGATTTTGCGGCGTCCGCCCCGGTGATCGCCGAACAGATTCTGGTCAAGCACGCCAAAGAAAACGACGACGCCCTTGTCCTCGCCGCACGCCACCGGGGCGTATCGACATGACCGAGACCGGAGACTTCGGCGCCGTCGATGCGTTCCAGACCCAGTACGCCGACGCGCTGCGCGCGTATCTGGACACCCGCGACGAGAACAGTCTGGCCGTCGGGCATGAGTTCGGCCGCCGGGCCCTGCAGGAACAGATCAGCATTCTCGACATCATCGAGAACCACTTCCGGCTGCTCGACGAAATCTCGCCGAACCCTGGGTCCGACCGGTCGGTCGCGCTGGAGTTCTTGCTGCAGACATTGGCCGCGCTGGACGTTGCGACGCGCGGATTTCTGGACGGCACCAAACGCTACGAGGAGCAGCGGGCCCGCGCCGAGGATCTCGCGCACCGCGACAAGTTCCGCAGCGCCCTGGTGAACTCGTTACAGGAAGGGTTCTTCGTCGCCGACCATGAGGGCGCCGTGATCGACATGAACAACGCCTTCGCCGAGATCCTGGGCTATCCGCCGGAAGGCTTGCCCTACCGGTGGCCACACCCGTGGCTGGTGGACCGCAAATCCGCGGCACAACAGCAAGAGCGGGTTCGACATGAGGGCAGCGCCGACTACGAAACACCGATTCGCCATCAAGATGGCCATCTGTCCTGGGTTGCGGTGAGTATCAACGCGGTTCACGGATCCGGCTCGGACCGGGACGTCTACGTCGGCACCGTTCGCGACATCACGGCCGAACGCGCCTTCGCCGCCCGGGAAAGCGCGGTGCTGCGATTGGCAACATCGGTGAGCGTAGCCAAGAGCGTTTCCGAGGTGCTCTCGATTACCCTGGACGAGTGCCGTACCGCGGTCGACGTGCAACGTGTGGTCGCGGTGATGTGGCCACCAAGTGACGGCGAACCTACCGTGCAGGTCGCCGGGGAACCGGCGGAATCGTCCTGGCGTGCCCTGGATCCGCAGCTGCGCGAGACGTTCCTGGGCGCCCGTGCCCAACTCCCGCTGACCGCCAGACCGATCGAGTGGCCAAACTCCCCGGGCAGGGCACAGGGGCTGGTCGCGGTGCTCTCCGGCACCGCGGACGTCGCTTTGTGGCTGGAACTTGGGGCACCGCGCTGGGTGACCGCCGAGGATCGGCTGCTGGTCACGGTCCTCGTCGGTCACCTCAGCCTGGCGATCGGGCACGTCCGGCAGTTCGAGAGCGCCCGGGAAACATCGTTGACCTTGCAACGGGCCATGCTGCCGCCGGTGAAACCACCGCCCGGTTTTGCGGTGCGCTATGAGCCCGCGGTGCCGCCGCTCGAGATCGGCGGTGACTGGTACGACGTATTGCCGATCGGTGAGCACCGCATCGGCATTGTCGTCGGCGACTGCGTGGGGCGCGGGTTGCCGGCCGCCGCGATCATGGGCCAGCTGCGCAGTTCGGCGCGCGCACTCTTGCTCACCGGTGCACAACCGGCGCTGTTGCTCGAACAACTCGACGCGGCGGCATCGCTGATTCCCGATGCCTATTGCACGACGGTGTTCCTGGCCATCCTGGACACCGAATCGGGCATCCTCGACTACAGCAATGCCGGCCATATGCCCGCGGTGCTCGCCGAGCCGAAGTCCGGGCCCGTCCTGCTGACCGATGCCCGGTCCGTGCCGCTGGCGGTGCGCCGGGTGGAGCCCAGACCCGAAGCGACTCAGGTGTTGCCGCCAGGGTCGACGCTGCTGCTGTTTACCGACGGCTTGGTCGAGCGAAGGTACGAGTCGATTGACGAGGGGCTGGGCCGGGTGGCCGATGTGGTGGCCGACTCCGTGATGCTGCCGATCGATGCCGTCGCCGACGCGGTGCTGAGTCAGCTGGCCCCCACCGGGGGTTACGACGACGATGTCGCGATGGTGGCCTATCGGTACCAGCACGGGCCGCTGCGGATTGAAACCAGTGCTACCCCAGACCAATTGGTCATTGTTCGGCGCCAGTTGCTGTCGTGGCTGCAGGCCGCCGAAGTTCCCGACGAGCAGGCGGGTGACATTGTGCTGGTGGTCAGCGAGGCGTGCACCAACTGCATCGAGCACGCCTATCGCGGGCAGAGCGTGGGGACGATGCTGCTCGACGTTGAAGCCGCCGACGGGGCAATTCACGCCCGGGTCGTCGACTCCGGTTCCTGGAAGAAGCCCGCGGCCGACCCGGGCAACAGCGGTCGAGGCATGACGCTGATCAGGGCCATCAGCGATGAAGTGGAAATCGACAACAGTCCGGGCGGCACCGCCATCGACATGACATTTCGGTTGCCCGCGGAGGACTGACGCACCGCAGCCGGGGGTCTCAGAATGGCGGTGGATGGGACTGGGGCTCGGGCTGCGGCGGCGTCGGCGGCGCGGCGGATCTGGCTTGCCCGCCCGGCTGGGTGCTGCGGGCGTGGTGGTTCTGACGACGTTCGGTGGCGACGCGGCGGGCGCGGTCTTGTGCCCGGGTGCGCTGACGTCGAGGCATCATCGCGCTGCGCTGGTCGCAGTAGTCCGATGGTGGGTCGACCTGGGCTGCCGGCAGTCCGCCGGTGGAACGGCACAGGCTGGGGAATAGCAGGGCGCTACCCGGGGTGGTGACGTAGGTGTGTCCGGCCGGCGAGGTGAGGATCAGGGTTCCGTCGGGCAGTTGCTGGTCATGCCAGCCCCAAAAGGTCTTGACCAGATGGTGGGTGCGGCAGTAGCACTTCAGGTTCGAGGCGTGAGTGGGCCCGCCCTGCGCGTACGGGATCGTGTGGTCCAGATCGCAGTTCAGCGCGGGCTGGTCGCAGCCGGGCCAACGGCAGGTCAGATCCCGGCACCGCACGAAGTCCGCCAACGCCTTCGAGGGCACATATCCCGGTTCCGGCGGGACATCGCCGGGGTGACGCAGCGGCACCAGCTTGGCCGACTTCGCCAGCTCGGCAACCAATTCCGGAGTGACAAGTCCGTCAGCCCCCACCTCCCAGGCCGGAGCCCCGCCGTCGCCGTCGAGTGTGGCCCGTTCGGCGATCACATGGATCACCACCGACTGGGCAGCGGGCCGGGCACCGGCCGCACAGTCCGGGAGCCCGCAGCGACATCCCAACCGGTCTCCACCGGCGGCCAGCACCCCGAGCGCATCCGCGCGCCGCTGTTCCCGGCTGCGGGGATCCTGCGCGCACACCGTGGCCGCCAGCGCCGACAGCCGCCGGTCCAAGGCGTGCGCGTCGATGGTGAACATGCTGCCGTCGATGCGAGAGATTCCATCCGCGTCCTGCCCTATCCAGATCTCCCGGTCGGCGTGGCGTTCCTTACGGCGGCGCACCGCATCGGCATCGGCGCGGGCCACGATGGCGTCGACCTGTCCGGACAGACGGGCCTTCGTCATCGATGGCCACCGCCCCACGTTGAGGGCCACCAGCTCATCCACGGCGGCCATCACCTGCGGGTCAACGATCAGATCGGTGCGGAACACGATGGTCTGAAACGCCCGCAGGTCAATCTGACCCGCCGCGAATACCGCGCCGGTCTTGGGCAGCCGCTCACCCAGGGCCCGGGCATAGCGCAGCCGGCTGGCCGCCAAACCCTGACTGATCCGCAGCCCCGCGGCCACCTCCGCCGCCACCGCCTCCATGGTGTCGACCGCCCAGTCCTCGGTCTCCGAACACCGCGACAGCCGGTAGGCAAACAATTGCCCGATCTCGATCAGCTGCGCGGCCGCGGCGCGGTTCTCGGCCCGCGCGGCCGCACCGATCCGCTGCACCCAACCCACCGACTCTGCCGTCGGGGTGCGCAACTGGCGCCGCTCGGCGAGCGCATCACAGGGGTGGTCGGTGCGCGTGGCCGCCCCCATCGATTCGAACATACATTCGATACTAGCGGCGGTGTCCGACACTCGCGCACCCAATTTCAGTGGCATGCCCCGGCCGCGAATTGCTTGACGATCGCCGCGCAGAACACCGGTAGATCCGACGGTGAGCGGCTGGTCATCAGATTGCCGTCAACCACGACCTCTTCGTCGACCACGTTGGCACCCGCATTGCGCAGGTCGGTGCGAATACTCGGATATGAGGTGATCGTTCGCCCTCGGACCACACCGGCCTCCACCAGCATCACGGGACCGTGACAGATTGCCGCAACAGGCTTTCCGGATTCCACAAAGTCGCGGACGAAATCGACCGCAGCTTTGTCCATCCGAAGCTTGTCCGGGTTCACCGTTCCGCCCGGTAGCACCAAACCGTCGAATTCGGCGACCGACGCGGCCCGCACCGGACGGTCAACCGCGAATCTGCCCGCCGGTTCGAGATCGTGGTCACGGGCCTGGATGTCACCTTCTTGCAGCGACAGCACCTCGACCCGCACGCCTTCTTGCAGCAGGGCGGCGCGCGGTTGCTCGAGTTCGACTTTCTCGACTCCGTCGGCGGCCAGCATGGCAATACTCTTGCCGTTCAATTCGTCGGACATATGTGAATACTCCTTCATAGGTTTCATAGGTCATGGCCTTGCCCTGGTTGTCAGCCCGAGGCCGCCCGTAATGCGTGCAGCAACGGTTGGCGAGAAGTGGCCGCTGCAGACCAAGACGTCAAGACCGCACTGTTTCGGCCGAAACCACATACCGGGTTACCCAGGTCGGCACCGGGCAAACTAGCGTCAGGCGCGCAAACTCAGCGCACCACAATGGTGTGGTCGGCGCGGGCGACCAGCTCCCCGATGACGGGTGCACCGGGGATCTCCCCCGCGATCAGGAGCCCACCGGAGGTCTGCGCGTCGGCGAGCAGCAACGCCTCGGACTCATCGACCGCGGACAGGTCGACGTGTGGGCCCACCCACTCGAGATTGCGGCGCGTGCCGCCGCTGACGTATCCGGCGGCCAGCGCCTGGCGCGCCCCGTCCAGGTAGGGCACCGCGGTCGAGTCGATCACTGCGGTGACCCCGCTCGCCCGCGCCAGCTTGTGCAGATGCCCGAGCAACCCGAAACCCGTAATGTCGGTTGCACATTCGATGCCGGCGGCCACCGCGGCGGCGGCCGCGTCGGCGTTGAGGGTGGTCATCGCGTCAATGGCTTGCGCAAAGCGCTCCCCGGTGGCCTTGTGCCGACTGTTCAGCACCCCGATTCCGAGTGGTTTGGTCAGCGAAAGCGGAGTTCCTGGCCTACCGGAGTCGTTGCGCAACAGACGATTCGGGTCTGCGATCCCGGTCACGGCAAGCCCGTACTTGGGTTCCGGGTCATCGACACTGTGCCCACCGGCGAGATGACAACCCGCGCTGGCGCAGACGTCGCGGCCACCGCGCAGTGTCTCGGTCGCCAACTCGAAGGGCAGCACATCGCGCGGCCATCCCAACAGGTTCACCGCTACCATCGGCCGTCCGCCCATCGCGTACACGTCCGAAAGCGCGTTGGTGGCGGCGATTCGGCCCCAGTCGTAGGGATCGTCGACGACCGGGGTGAAGAAGTCGGTGGTGGCGATCAGCGCGGTGCCCTCGGCAATCAGCACCGCGGCCGCGTCGTCACCGCTTTCCAGCCCGACCAATAGCTCGCCGACCGGATCACGTGGCGCGGCCGCGCCCAGGCCCCGAACCACCTCCTCCAGCTCGCCAGGCGGAATCTTGCAGGCGCACCCGCCGCCATGGGCGTACTGAGTCAGTCGGTAAGTCCCTTGGTCTGTCACCATTCCCATAATGGTCGCCCATAATTGTCGCTATGGCCCAGGGAGGCGTCTCCGGTCTGGTGACCGGCGCGGTCTTCAAAACCGTCGAGCGACAGCTGCTGCCGTTGGCGGGTTCGATTCCCGTCCGCCTCCGCCACCGCGCCAATCGCCATGGGTGACGGCAGCGACCGGCGCCGCGCACCGACGTGCTGCTCGCCCATCCCAAGCTGGCCGAGGCCCAACGCACGCTCGGGCGCACCCTGGTGAAATCGGTGATTCTGCAGGCCCAGCAGCGCGCCCGCGCCGGCGAGATCGAGCCGGACCAAGTCGCCGAGCACGCGATCGACGCGCTTCCCGGCACGGCATCGAGCTTGCGGCCGGTCATCAACGCCACCGGCGTCGTGGTCCACACGAACCTCGGGCGAGCGCCGCTATCGCGGGCCGCACTGGACGCGGTGGTGACCGCCGGCCGGGCCACCGACGTCGAGTTCGATCTGGCCACCGGCCGGCGTGCCCGCCGCGGCCGCAGCGCGCTGGCCGCTTTGGCCCGCGCGGTGCCCAGCGCGGCGGGCGTGCACGTGGTGAACAACAACGCCGCCGCCCTGCTGCTGACCGCCCTCACGCTGGCGGCCCCGGGTAAGGAAATCGTGCTCAGCCGCGGCGAGCTGGTCGAAATCGGTGACGGCTTCCGCATCCCGGAACTGCTGGCGTCCACGGGTTCGCGGCTGCGTGAGGTCGGCACCACCAACCGCACCAGCCTGCGCGACTATGCCGAGGCGATCGGCCCGAACACCGGCTTTGTACTCAAGGTTCATCCGTCCAACTTCCACGTCACCGGGTTCACCTCGGCGGTCGGCGTCGGCGAACTCGCGCAGCTGGACGCCCCGCTGGTGGTCGACATCGGGTCAGGGCTGTTGGCGCCACATCCACTGCTGCCCGACGAGCCGGATGCGACAACGATGCTGCGCGACGGTGCCAACCTGGTCACCGCCAGCGGTGACAAATTGCTCGGCGGCCCACAGGCCGGCCTGCTGTTCGGCGATGCCGACCTGATCGAACGGCTACGCCGCCATCCGGCGGCGCGGGCCCTGCGAGTGGACAAACTCACGCTCGCGGCCCTGGAAGCCACCGTGGTGGGCCCGCCGACGCCGGTCGCCCAAGCGCTGGGCGCCGACCTGACCGATCTGCGCGCGCGGGCCCAGCGGATCATCGCACAGCTGCCCCAGAGCGTGGGGGCGACGGCGGTGGACTGCATCGCGGCCGTCGGCGGAGGTGGGGCCCCCGGTGTCGAGTTGCCCAGCGCCGGGCTGAGCCTGCCCGAGTCCTATGCGGCGACATTGTGCGCACCGGTAGCCCGCCGGTCGTCGGCCGCCTCGAGGCCGGCCGGTGCCTGCTGGATCTGCGTACCGTGGCTCCCGAGGAGGACGAGCTGCTGTTGGCAGCGGTGCGGGCGTGTTTGTCATAGCCACCGCCGGGCACGTCGACCACGGTAAGTCGACGTTGGTGCACCGGCTCACCGGCATGTGGCCGGACCGGCTGGCCGAGGAACAGCGCCGTGGGCTGACCATCGATCTGGGTTTTGCCTGGACCGAGCTGGATGGGCGCCAGCTGGCATTCGTCGACGTACCGGGCCATGAACGATTCGTCACCAACATGCTCGCCGGCTCGGGGGCGATGCCGCCGGATAGCCCGGTCTTGTTCGTGGTGGCCGCCACCGAGGGCTGAATGCCGCAGTCCGAGGAGCATCTGGCCGCCCTCGATGCGCTGCGGGTTCGGCACGCGCTGCTGGTCATCAGCAAGGCCGATCTGGCCGACCCCGGTCCGGCCATTCGAGCGGCATCCGAACGGTTCGCCACCACATCGATGGCTGACCCATTGGTCGCGCTGGGCACCGAGTTGGACCAGGTGCGCACCAAACTGCTCGCGCTCACCGATCGGCTCCCCGAACCCGACCGCGACGCCGATGTGCGGCTGTGGGTCGATCGCGCCTTCACGGTCCGCGGTGCGGGCACGGTGGTCACCGGGACGCTGAGCGCCGGCACCATCCGGGTGGGCGACGAACTCGAACACGCCGGACAGCGCGTCACCGTCCGCGGCCTGCAATCGCTGGGCCGCGATCACACCGAGGTCGCGGCGGTGGCCCGGGTCGCGCTGAACCTGCGAGGCGTCGATCGCCGGCACATCGCTCGCGGCGATACCGTGCGCACTCCGGGGGCCTGGCTGGACACCACCGAGATCGACGTGTCCCTGCGGTCCGCGGTCAAGCTGCACCGTGAGCTGGTGGCACACCTCGGCTCGGCGGCGGTGCCGGTGTACGTGCGCGCGCTGGGAGCCGAAGCGGCACGGTTGCGGCTGAGCCGGCCGCTGCCGTTGCGGGTCGGCGACATCGGACTGCTGCGCGACCCCGGGCAACATCGGATCGCGGCCGGAATCGAGGTCCTCGACGTCGCCCCGCCCAGCCTGCGCCGGCGCGGTGCGGCGCGCGAGCGGGCCCAGGAACTGGCGGGCGGGCGGATCCGGCCGCCACAGTGTGCGCGGGCCGCGGTGCTGCGCGCGATGGGGCTGCCGCTCGCCGGATTGCGGGTGGGCGATTGGCTGGTCGATCCGCAGTGGTGGGCCGCCAGACGCGAACACGCCGCGGCAACGGTCACCCACTGGGCCGCCGACCACGATGTCGCGGCGGGGATGCCATTGGAAACGCTGCGCCAGCAAGTGGGACTACCTGCCGCCGAGCTGGTTCCCCCGCTGCTGGTGGGAACCGGGCTGGACGTGGCCGACGGGCTGGTGCGACCGCCCGGCACGGGCCTGCCAGCGCGGGTCGACGCGGCGGTGCGCACCCTCGAAGGACGGCTGGCCGCCGAACCGTTTCGCGCCCCGGAAGCCGACGAATTGGGTGAGCTGGGGCTCGGAGCGCGTGAGCTGGCCGCGGCGGTACGCGCCGGCCGGCTGACCCGGGTCGCCGACGCGGTCATGCTCGGTCCGGACGCGTTCGAGCGGGCGGCCGAGATCCTCGCGACACTGCCCCAGCCGTTCACGGTGAGCCAGGCGCGTCGGGTCCTGGGAACCACCCGCCGAGTCGCGGTGCCGTTGCTGGAACAGCTCGACCCGCTTCGGATCACTCGCCGCGGTGAAGCCGGCACGCGCACGTTGCCGACCACGCCAGGCTGAGCGGGACCGCCGGTGGCGGCCGGGCCGGTGGGGCCGGCGTAACAGCGCGGCCACCGCTATCGCGGTGGCAACGATGGTCAGGGCGGCGCCGGTCAGGGAGACGTGCAGGCCGGTGCAGAACGCCGAGACGGCCCCGGCGGTGGGGAGATGATTGCGATACGTCGCGGTCAGCAGGCTGCCCAGCACGGCAATACCCAGCGCGCCGCCGAGCTCACGAGCCAAGTCGTTGACGGCCGAGCCGACGTTTTGCAGACGCGAGGGCAGCGCGCCGGTGATCGCGGTCGTGGCCGGAGGCATCGCCAGCCCCAGCCCGGCCCCCAGCGGGATCAATCCGCTGGCGATGTGCCAGTAGGGGTCGGCGCTGTCCAGGTGCGCCAGCACCATCAGCCCCTCCGCCACAATGAGCAGGCCGGCGACCCAGGGAAGCCGGATGCCGAATCTTTCCGTCAGGTAAGGGCTGAGCCGGGAACTGGGAATCATCCCGATCGGCATGGTCAACAGGCCCAGTGCGGCGGTCAGCGCGCTGTAGTGACGAACCGATTGCAGGTACTGCATGATCACGAACAGAAAGCCGAACAGCGCGAAGAACTGCAGGGTGATCGAGAGCGAGCCGGCCGCAAAGCGTCTGTTGGTGAACAGCCGCGGGTCGAGCAACGGGTAGCGGCGCCCCATCTCGATGACGACGAAACCGGCCAGGATGAGCAGGCCCAGCGCGATACCGCCGACCGTGACCGGATCGGTCCAGCCGTACGCCGGAGCCTCGATCACCGCGTAGACCAGCACCGCGATGCCCGCGGCCGCCAGCACCGCGCCAACCACGTCAAGCGGGAGCGGATCGCGCTCGGCCGACTCCGGCACAAAGAGCAGCGTGCCGGTCAGCGCCACCGCGGCCAGCACCACGTTCAGCCAAAAAATCGACTGCCAGGACCACCACTGCAACAACAGCCCCGAGGCGAGCAAGCCCACCACCCCGCTGGCACCGGCGACGGCGGTCCAGATGCTGACCGCAGCGGCGCGTCGCTGCGCCGGAAAGCTGCTGGTGATGGTCGACAGCGTGGCGGGCATGATCAGCGCGGCGCCGACTCCCAGCAAGGCACGCAGCCCGGCCAGCGCGGTGGGGTCGGTGGTCAGGGTGGCCACCCCGGATCCGGCGCCGAACACAACCAGGCCGACCAGCAGCGCCAACCGTCTGCCGTAGCGGTCCCCCACCGCGCCGGCGGGCAGCAGCAAGGATGCGAACACCAGGCTGTAGGCGTCCACAATCCAAGCCTGCTGGGTCTGGTCGGCATGGGTCTGCCGGGCGATATCGGGCAGCGCCACATTCAGCGAGGCCATCGCCGCGACCACCGTTCCCAAGGCCAGGCAGGTGACGGTCAAGACCAGACCCTGATGCCTGGGCCTGCGAACCAGCGGGGTCTGCGGCGGGGTTGGCAACGTGGTGAGCATCCGCCCACCGTGACCCGCGCGCCGGTAATATTTCAACGGTGATGAATTACTCGAGGGCCAGGGGGCGCAGGGCCGGCAAGCCCGATACGCGGGCCAAGATCCTCCAGGTCGCGCGGCGACGTTTCCTAGCAGGCGGCTACCAAGGGGTGAAGCTGCGGTCGGTGGCGGCCGAGGCCGGCGTCGACCTCGCACTGATCAGCTACTACTTCGGGTCGAAAAGGGGGCTCGTCGGCGAGGCTCTTGCCTTGTCGGCAAACCCCGCCGATGTGCTCGATCGGGCGGTCGCCAAAGGCGACCCGACGACATTTCCCCAGCGTGTCCTGGCCGGGCTGCTGGCATTGTGGGAAGACCCGGCCAGCGGCGCATCGCTGCGGGCGTTGGTGGCCGGCGCCGCCCACGATCCGACGCTGGCAAACCGGGTGAAGGAAACGGTCGAGCGCGAGCTGATCGACAAGATCGCGGCACAGCTCGGCGGAACAGACGCGCGCAAACGCGCCTCGATGTTCTGCAATCAGATTGCCGGTCTGATCGTGACCCGCTACATCCTGTGCCTGGAACCCGCCTGCTCGATGACCCACGATGAAATAATTCGCCAGTACGCACCCCTGCTGCACCTTGCGTTGAGATCAACCACTGCGAACGCCCGCCGGCCTGCGCCAAACACACTGTCCGGCAATACAACCGGACGATAGTTGGCAGCGCCGCCGAAGGTAGGCGACACCGGGTCCCATCGCGTAGTCTCAGCAGAGCCGGGGCCGGAGAAAGGTGACGCTGATGAGCCGAAACAAGGACGTCGGCAAGTTGATCCAGTCCTGGCCGATCTACCGGCAGCTCACCGGCGCCGATCCGCTGGGGCGCGGCCAGGCCGCCCAGTCCAAACGGTCCGCGCAGCTGCAACCACGAACCGCATCCGCCGACGAGGTCGCGCATTCGGTGTGCCCGTTCTGCGCGGTCGGCTGTGCGCAAAAGGTGTACGTCAAGGACGGAAAAGTCGTTCAGATCGAGGGCAATCCGGATAGCCCCATCAGCCGAGGACGGCTGTGCCCCAAGGGATCCGCCAGCAAGCAGCTCGTCACCGGTGCGCAACGGGAAACCACGGTGCGCTACCGGCGCCGTACGCCACCGAGTGGCAAGACCTCGACCTCGAAACCGCCATGGACATGGTGGCCGACCGGGTGCTGGACGCCCGCAGCAAGGGCTGGCAGGACTTCGATGCCGACCGGCACACCCTGCGCCGCACCCTGGGAATCGCCAGCCTCGGTGGTGCCACCCTGGACAACGAAGAGAACTACCTGATCAAGAAACTCTTCACCGCGCTGGGCGCGCTGCAGATCGAGAACCAAGCCCGTATTTGACACAGCGCCACGGTTCCCGGTCTGGGAGCCTCCTTCGGTCGCGGCGGGGCGACGGACTACCAGCAAAACCTCGCCACTTCGGACTTCATCGTCATCATGGGTTCGAACATGGCCGAAGCCCATCCGGTGGGGTTCCAGTGGGTGATCGAAGCCAAGACACGCGGCGCCCAGGTCATCCACATCGACCCGCGCTTCACTCGCACCAGCGCGGTCGCCGACCGGCACGTGCCGCTGCGCGCCGGCAGTGACATCGCGTTCCTCGGCGGGGTGATCAACTACATCCTGTCCAACGATCTGGACTTCCGCGAATACGTGACCGCCTATACCAACGCGCCGTTCCTGGTCGACGAGGACTACTGCGACGCCGAGGATCTCGACGGTCTTTTCAGCGGTTACGACCACGCCAGCGCCTCCTACGATCCGGCCACCTGGCGGTACCAACCGGGCGATCACGCCGATCCGACGCTGCAGCACCCGCGCTGCGTCTACCAGATCCTCAAGCGGCACTACGCCCGCCACACCCCCGAGATGGTCGAGCGGGTCTGCGGAGTGCCAGCCCAGAGTTTCCTACAAGTAGCCCGGGCCTGGACGGAAAACTCCGGCCGGGAGCGCACCACCGCACTGGTGTACACCGTGGGGTGGACCCAGCACTCGATGGGCGCCCAGTTCATCCGCGCCGGGTCGATCATCCAGCTGCTGCTGGGCAACATCGGCCGGCCCGGCGGGGGCATATTCGCCCTGCGCGGACACGCGAGCATCCAGGGTTCCACGGATGTGCCGACGCTGTTCAACCTGCTGCCGGGCTACCTGGACATGCCCTATGCCGGCCAGGCCACCCTGTCGGACTACCTGGACAACATCAAGAGCCGAAACCAAAAGGGCTTCTGGCACAACGCCGATGCGTACATGGTGTCCCTGCTCAAGGAGTACTGGGGCGAGCACGCAACCGCCGACAACGACTACTGCTTCGACTACCTGCCCAGGATCAACGGCGACCACAGCACCTACCGCACGGTGATGGACATGATCGACGGCAAGGTGTTCGGCTATTTCCTGCTCGGCCAGAATCCGGCCGTCGGATCCGCCCACGGCCGCATGCAGCGGCTGGGAATGGCCAACCTGGACTGGCTGGTGGTGCGTGACCTGGTGATGATCGAAAGCGCCACCTTCTGGAAGGAGGCGCCGGAGGTGGAGACCGGTGAGATCTCGCCGCAGACCTGCCGCACCGAGGTGTTCTTCTTCCCGGCGGCCTCCCACGTCGAGAAGGCGGGCACCTTCACCCAGACCCAGCGGCTGCTGCAGTGGCGGGAGAAGGCCGTCGATCCGCCCGGCGACGCCCGCTCGGAGCTGTGGTTCTTCTACCATCTGGGCCGCAAGCTGCGCGAAAAGCTCTCCGGCTCAACCGATGAGCGCGACCGGCCACTGCTTCAGCTGGCCTGGGACTACGCCACCGAAGGCGACGAGCCGTCCGGTGCAGATGTGCTGCGCCACATGAACGGGATCGATCTGGGCACCGGCCGGACCATCGACGGCTACCCGAGTCTGAAGGCCGACGGCAGCACCGCCTGCGGTTGCTGGATCTACTCCGGTGTCTACGCCGACGAGGTGAACCAGGCGGCGCGGCGCAAACCGCGCGACGAGCAGCGCCCCTATGAGAACGAGTGGGGTTGGACCTGGCCGTTGAACCGCCGGGTGCTCTACAACCGGGCATCCGCCGACCCGCAGGGCCGGCCGTGGAGCGAGCGTAAGAAGCTGGTGTGGTAGGATGCCGAGCTGGGCGAGTGGACGGGCCACGATGTGCCCGATTTCGAAAAGCACAAGCCGCCGGGCTACCGCCCACCCGAGGGTGCCGTCGGCGTCGAGGCGCTGCGCGGTGATGACGCCTTCGTCATGCAGGCCGACGGCAAGGGCTGGCTGTTCGCCCCCAGCGGCCTGGCCGACGGCCCGCTGCCGACGCACTACGAGCCGCACGAATCGCCGGTACGCAACACACTGTATGCCCAGCAGGGCAACCCGACGCGAATCGTGTTCGGGCGCAAGGACAACCCGTCCAACCCTTCCCCACCGGAAGCACACGGCGAGGTGTTCCCGTTCGTCTTCACCGCGGCCCGGCTGACCGAGCACCACACCGCCGGGGGGATGAGTCGTCAGCTGCCCTACCTCACCGAGCTGCAGCCCGCGCTGTTCATGGAGGTGTCACCGGAGTTGGCACGCATGCGCGGGCTGACCCATATGGGCTGGGCGCACGTGATCACCAGCCGCACCGCGGTGGACGCCCGGGTGTTCGTCACCGACCGGATGCGCCCGCTGCGCATTGAAGACCATGTAGTGCAACAGGTTTGGATGCCATACCACTGGGGATACACCGGGCTGGTCGAAGGTGACGTGGTCAACGATCTGTTCGGGGTGGTCTTGGACCCCAACGTTTTCATCCCGGAGAGCAAGGTCGCCACCTGCGATGTCCAGCCCGGCCGGCGCCCCCGCGGACCGGCATTACTGGACTACATCGCCGAATACCGCCGCCGGGCCGGGATTACCACGGAAACCGGCACGCATCTGGACACCACCCGCGACGACGGGATCGCGCACCCGGATCCGGAGGAAAGCCCATGAGCAGCAACACCTTCTACGGCCCGCTCGATGATCCCGCCGGCGACGCCGGGTACACCGACCATCCACCCCGAGTGGGATTCTTCACCGACACCTCGATTTGCATTGGCTGCAAGGCCTGCGAGGTGGCTTGCAAGGAATGGAACGAGGTTCCCGACGACGGCTTCAATCTGTTGGGGATGTCCTTCGACAACACCGGGATGCTGGGGACCAGCACCTGGCGCCACGTCGCATTCATCGAACAGGCCCGCCCCCCGGTAGATCTCGGGGTTCCGAAGTTCGAGCGGCCCGGGCAGGCGAGCGGCCCGCAGGACCGCACCGATTTCCGCTGGTTGATGAGCTCGGATGTGTGCAAGCACTGCACCCACGCGGGTTGTCTGGACGTGTGCCCGACGGGCGCGTTGTTCCGCACCGAGTTCGGCACGGTGGTTGTGCAGCAAGATATTTGCAATGGATGCGGCTACTGCGTGTCGGGCTGCCCGTATGGAGTCATCGAGCGGCGCGAGGGCGACGGACGGGCCTGGAAGTGCACGCTGTGCTACGACCGGCTGCGCGACGGTCTGGAACCGGCATGCGCTAAGGCCTGCCCCACCAACTCGATTCAGTTCGGCCCGCTAGAGGAACTGCGCGAGCGCGCCGCACACCGCGTCGAGCAGCTACACGACCGCGGGGTGCCCGAAGCCCGGCTCTACGGCCATGACCCCAACGACGGGGTCGGCGGCAACGGCGCCTTCTTTCTGCTGCTTGACGACCCGGAGGTCTACGGGTTACCCCCGGACCCGGTGGTGCCCACCCGGGACACGCCGGCGATGTGGCGCTACGCCGGAATGGCGGCGTCGGCCCTGGTTGCCATCGCCGTGTCGGCGTTCGCCGGGCGAGGGCGGCCATGACGGGCAGCCGGGAGCAGCTCGCGGTGCCGCGGGCGCAATTCCGTTCCTACTACGGGCGCCCGGTACTCAAGACACCCGCCTGGGAGTGGAAGATCGCCGCCTACCTGTTCTCCGGAGGCCTGTCGGCGGGTTCGGCGCTGCTGGCCGCGGGAGCCGATCTCAACGGCCAACCGGCACTGCGCCGGGTGAGCAGGGTCGGCGCCCTGGCCAGCATCGCGGCCGGCTCCTACTTCCTGATCGCCGATCTGGGCCGCCCGGAACGGTTTCACCACATGCTGCGGGTGGCCAAGCCGAGTTCGCCGATGAGCGTGGGGACCTGGATCCTGGCCGCCTACGGGCCCGGCGCCGGGCTGGCCGGGGCCGCCGAACTGATGCCGGCGCGGCTACGGCGCACCTGGCTCGGCGCGCTGCTGGCCCGGTTGGCCCGGCCCGCGGGCCTGTCGGCGGCCGCGGTGGCTCCCGGTGTCGCGTCCTATACCGCCGTGCTGCTGTCCCAGACGGCAGTCCCGGCCTGGCACGAAGCCCATCCGTACCTGCCCTTCGTCTTCACCGGCTCGGCCGCGGCCAGCGGCGGCGGATTGGGCATGCTGCTGGCACCGGTCGCCGAAGCCGCTCCGGCACGGCGGATGAGCGTCGCGGGTGCGGCGCTGGAGGTGGCGGCGTCGCGGCTGCTCGAGCGGCGGCTCGGCCTGGTCGGCGAGGCCTATACGACAGGGCCGGCGCACCGGACCCGCAAGTGGGCCGAATACCTGACCGTCGGCGGGGCGCTGGGCACGCTCGCCGCGGGCCGCAACCGCCTTGGCGCCGCGCTGTGCGGCCTGGCCCTGCTCACCGGCAGTGCGCTGCAGCGGTTCGGGGTGTTTGAGGCCGGGGTGGAATCCACCCGCGATCCCAAGTACGTGGTGGTGCCCCAGCGCGAGCGGGTCGACACCGGCCGGGCCGCGCGCGGCGGGAGTTGAGCCAGGCGCGCTACAGGCGTTCTTTGACCGCGGTGGAGAGCCGGGCGCCGTCGGCCTTGCCCTCGGCGATCTCGGTGGCGACCTTCATGACCATCCCCATCTGCTTCATGTGGGGCCGTTGTCCCAATTGCTCGGCCACCTGAGCAATTGCGGTGTCGACGACATCGGCCAATTCCGCCTCGGTGAGCGGAGTCGGCAGGTATTCGTCGATGATTCGTGCCTCGGCATGCTCGTTGGCGGCCATCTCGCCACGCCCGTTCTGGGTATAGATCTCGGCGGCCTCACCGCGTTTGCGGGACTCGCGGGCCAGCACCTTGAGCACCTCGTCATCGGTGAGCTCTTTGGCCTGCTTGCCGGAGACTTCCTCGGTTTGAATCGCGGCCAGCACCATACGCAACGTCGCTGTACGCAACTTGTCCTGCGACTTCATCGCCTTGGTCAGATCCGACCGGAGCCGGGATTTGAGTTCCGCCATGGGAGAAACGCTACGCGCCAATGGGCGGGGCGCCCGACACTACATGCCTACATTGAGAATTACCCCAACCGCCGACAGGATGGAGCACATGACCATCGACGACAGCCGCTGCACCCGGTGAGCACGCTGCCGCCGCCGGGATATCCGGTCGAGCCGAATTCGGGAGCTCCCGGGTACGAAGCAGCCGGCTACCCGCCATCGGGGTATGCCGACCCACCGCCGGCCTACGGACCACCACCCGCCTACGGACCACCACCCGGCTACGGGCCGCCGCTGGTTCCCGGCGCCGTCAAACCCGGGATCATCCCGCTGCGCCCCTTGACGTTGAGCGACATCTTCAACGGCGCGGTCGGCTACATCCGGGCCAATCCGAAAGCGACGCTCGGCCTGACCGCCATCGTCGTGGTGGTCATGCAGGTCATCACATTGCTCGCCACGATCGGCCCGCTGGAAGCCGCCAGTCGCTTCGACACTCACCCGTCCGAACTGAGCTGGGGCGTGGTGGGCGCGTGGACCGGCTCCGCGGCGGCCGGCCTGCTGGTGAGCTGGCTGGGTGGCATGCTGCTCAGCGGAATACTCACCGTCGTCGTCGGGCGGGCCGTATTCGGGTCGCCGATCACCATCAGCGAAGCCTGGGCCAGGGTCCGTGGGCGGATCCTGGCGCTGATCGGCCTGGCGCTGCTGGAAGGCGCCGGACTCGTTGCGCTCGCGGGCCTGGTGGTCGTCATCCTGGTCGGGGTGGCCGCCGCCGCCAACGGAGCGACCGCGGCACTGCTGGGCTTCCCGCTGGTGCTGCTGGTCGGGTTGCTGGTGGCCTACCTGTACACGGTGCTGATGTTCGCGCCCGTGCTGATCGTGCTGGAGAGGCTGCCGCTGGTCGACGCGATCACGAGATCGTTTGCGCTGGTAACCGGCGGCTTCTGGCGGGTTCTGGGCATCCGACTGCTGACCGCGATCGTGGTCGGCCTGGTTGGTGGCGCGATCTCGGCGCCGTTTGGCATCGTCGGCCAGATACTGCTGGGCGCCACCGCGAGCGAGGGTTCCACCGGTATGTTTCTGGTGGGCATGACCCTGTCGTCCATCGGCTCGGCGATCAGCCAGATCATTACCGCGCCATTCACCGCCGGGGTTGTCGTGCTGCTTTACACCGACCGGCGGATGCGGGCCGAGGCATTCGATCTGGTTCTGCAAACTGGGGCCGCCGGCGGCCCCGCCGCCGTGGAGTCCACCGACACCCTCTGGCTCACCCGGCCGCTCTAATGGACTCGTGAGGACGGACAGTGCCTTCCATCGACATCGACCGCGATGCCGCGCACCAGGCCGCACAGCGCGAACTCGATAAACCCATCTATCCCAAGAGTTCGTTGTCCCAGCATCTCAACGACTGGATCAACGAGTTGCTGTATCGGCTGCTGGAGAAGGGCTCGTCGGTGTCCGGCGGCTGGTTCACCATCACCGTATTGGTAATCCTGCTGGTGATCGTCGTGGTTGTCGCGATCAACATCGCACGTCGCACCCTACGTACCAATCGCGGCGGCGATTACCAGCTCTTCGATGCCGGCCAACTCACCGCCGCCCAGCACCGGGCCACGGCGCAAGGTTATGCCGCCGACAGCAATTGGGCCGCGGCGATCCGGCACCGGCTGCGCGCGGTCGCCCGCGAATTGGAGGAGACCGGTGTGCTCAACCCCGCGCCCGGGCGCACCGCCAACGAGTTGGCCAACGATGCCGGCGATGTGTTGCCGTATCTGGCCGGCGAATTGGCGCAGGCGGCGGCCGCCTTCAATGACGTGACCTACGGTGAGCGGCCCGGCACCGAAGCCGCCTACCAGCTGATCGCCGACCTCGACGACCACTTGCGCTCACGTTCCACCGCATCGCCGAGCGTGGGGCGACCCGCCCCCAGCGACTCCTGGGCGCAGGTCCGGTGATGCCCGCACGCGCCGAGTCGGCGCACACCCCCAGCCGGAAACGCAAACCATGGCGTGGCGTGCTGCTCACCCTGGCCGCGGTCACCGTCATCGCCTCGATTGCCACCTACCTGACCGCGCCGCGCCCCGGCGGCACGATGGACCCGGAATCGACCAGCGGCTCGGGTGCTCGTGCGCTGGTGACACTGCTGCGCGAAGGTGGGGTCGAGGTGGTGGTCGCCAACACCGTCGCCGACGTCGAGAACGCCGCCCGCGCCGACACGCTGCTACTCGTGGCGCAAACCCAGTATCTGGCCAACAACGCCCTACTCAACCGGCTCTCACGCGTCCCCGGCGACCTCTTGCTGGTGGAACCCACGGCGCGCACCCGCAGGGTGCTGACGCCGAAGCTGCGCGTCGGTGCCGCAGAGACGCTCGCCATCCGGCCGGATTGCCCACTGCGTGAAGCTGATCGAGCCGGCACGGTGCGTTTTGGGCCGAGCGACGCGTATCGGGGCAAGGGCGAACTCGCGATGATCAGTTGCTACGGCGGGGCATTGGTTCGCTACCAGGACGTCGGGCGAACCGTCACCGTGGTGGGCAGCAATCACTTCATGACCAACGACGGATTGCGGGAGCAGGGCAATGCGGCGCTGGCGATGAATCTGGCGGGCGCCCGGCCCCGTCTCATCTGGTACGCACCTCACCTCGTCGAGGGTGAAACATCATCTCCCAGTTCGCTTTCCGATCTCATCCCGGCCAACGTCAGCTGGATCGTCTGGCAGCTGTGGCTGGCCGTGATCTTGGTGGCGCTGCGGAAGGGCCGCCGGATGGGCCCCCTGGTGGCCGAGGAGATGCCCGTGGTGGTGCGGGCATCGGAGACGGTCGAGGGGCGCGGCCGGCTATACCGGTCCCGTCGGGCCCGCGATCGCGCCGCGGATGCGCTGCGCACCGCGACATTGCAGCGGCTACTACCCCGACTCGGCATCGGCTCCAGCGCGGACCCGCAAGCGGTCGCGATCACCGTTGCCCAGCGCAGCGGCGCCGACGCGGGATACGTCTGGTATCACCTGTTTGGCCCCCCACCGGCGGACGACCACGATCTACTGCAGCTTGCCCGCGCACTCGACGACATCGAAAGGCAGGTCACTCACTCGTGACACATCCGGCTCCCACCCAGTCCCCGACCACGGATCCGGCCCGCGAAGCATTGCTGGGATTACGTGCCGAGATCGCCAAGGCCGTGGTCGGCCAGGAGGGGGTGATCAGCGGCTTGGTGATCGCGCTGCTGTGCCGGGGCCACGTGCTCCTGGAAGGCGTCCCCGGGGTGGCGAAGACGCTGATGGTCCGCGCCCTGGCCGCCGCACTGCAGCTGGAATTCAAGCGGGTGCAGTTCACTCCCGACTTGATGCCCGGCGACGTCACCGGTTCCCTGGTCTACGACGCGCACAGTGCGGAGTTCGCCTTCCGCCCTGGCCCGGTGTTCACCAATCTGATGCTCGCCGACGAGATCAACCGCACCCCGCCCAAGACGCAGGCGGCGCTGTTGGAGGCGATGGAAGAGCGCCAAGTCAGTGTGGAGGGCCAGGCCAAGCCGCTGCCGGACCCGTTCATCGTGGCCGCGACGCAGAACCCCATCGAATACGAGGGCACCTATCAGCTGCCCGAAGCCCAGCTCGACCGTTTTCTGCTGAAGCTGAACGTGGGTCTGCCCTCGCGGGAGTCCGAGATCGCCATTCTCGGCCGCCACGCACACGGCTTCGATCCCCGCGACCTGTCCGCGATCAAACCGGTGGCCGGCCCGGCCGAGCTGGCCGCCGGGCGCGAGGCCGTCAGCCGGGTGCTGATCGCCGACGAGGTGCTGGGCTACATCGTGGACATCGTGGGAGCCACCAGGTCCTCCCCCGCCCTACAGCTGGGTGTGTCACCGCGTGGCGCGACCGCACTGCTGGGCACCGCCCGATCTTGGGCGTGGCTATCCGGACGCAACTACGTGACCCCCGATGACGTGAAGGCCATGGCTCGCCCGACGTTGCGCCACCGGATCATGTTGCGCCCGGAGGCCGAGCTCGAAGGCGCCACCCCCGACGGGGTCCTAGACGGAATTCTGGCCTCGGTTCCGGTGCCCCGCTAGTGATCCTGACCGGACGAACCGGACTGATGGCGCTGATCGGCGTGCTGCCGATCGCGCTGTCCCCCTGGCCGCCACGGGCTTTCGGAATGCTGCTGCTGGCATTGGCGGTGGCGGTGGCCATCGACGTCGCGCTGGCGGCCAGCCCCCGCAAGTTGAGCTACACGCGCGGCGCAAACAGCTCGATCCGGTTGGGCCAGCCCGCCGATGCCGCCCTGGTGATCCACAATGTGGGGCGCCGCCGGTTTCGCGGCCTGGTCCGCGACGCCTGGCCGCCCAGTGCGCGTGCCCAGCCCCGCACCCACCCGATCAATATCGCCGCCGGTGAGCGCCAGCAGGTGAACACCGCGCTGCAACCGGTGCGCCGCGGTGACCAACACTGCGCCGCCGTCACAGCCCGCTCGATCGGGCCGCTGGGCCTGGCCGGGCGGCAGCGTTCCCAGGTGGTGCCGGGCCAGGTCCGGGTGCTGCCGCCGTTCCTGTCCCGTAAACACCTGCCGTCGCGGCTGGCCAAGCTGCGTGAGATCGACGGATTGTTGCCCACGCTGATCCGCGGGCAGGGCACCGAATTCGATTCGCTGCGTGAATACGTCGTCGGCGATGACGTGCGGTCGATCGACTGGCGCGCCTCCGCACGCCGCGCCGACGTCATGGTCCGCACCTGGCGCCCGGAGCGCGATCGACGCGTGGTGCTGGTGCTCGACACCGGGCGCATGGCGGCGGGCCGGGTTGGCGTGGACCCGACCGACGCCGATCCCGCGGGGTGGCCGCGACTGGATTGGTCCATGGATGCCGCGCTGCTGTTGGCCGCACTGGCGTCGCGGGCCGGCGATCACGTCGACTTCCTCGCCCATGACCGGGTGAGCCGCGCGGCGGTGTTCGGCGCATCGCGCACCGAACTGTTGGCCCAGCTGGTCGACGCGATGGCCCCGCTGCAGCCGGCGCTGGTCGAATCCGACTGGCGGTCAATGGTTGCCACAATTGCGCGGCGGACTCGCCGGCGCTCCTTGGTGGTGTTGCTGACCGACCTCAACGCGACGGCCCTCGACGAAGGCCTGCTGCCGGTGCTGCCGCAGCTATCGGCCAAACATCAGGTGGTGGTGGCCGCGGTCGCCGACCCTCGGGTCGATCAACTGGCCATCGGGCGTTCCGACGCGGCGGCAGTGTATGACGCGGCCGCCGCCGAACGCGCCCGAAATGACCGGGGCACAATCGCCGCTCGCCTGCGCCGCAGCGGCGTGGAGGTCGTCGACGCGCCGCCCACCGAAATTGCGCCGGCACTCGCCGATCGCTACCTGGCGATGAAAGCGACCGGCCGGCTGTAGGGGTTCAGCTGGTGGGCACCACGTCGGGTGCGTCCTCGATATCACCGGTCTCTCCGGCTTTGGCCGCGCGGCGGCCGAAGTAGACGATGTAGCCCAAGAACGCCGCCTCGGCCATGACGCCGATGGCGATCCGGACGAAGGTCGGCAACGGCGCCGGCGTCACCATGGCCTCAATCAGCCCGGATACCAACAGCACACCCACCAGACCCACGGCAACCGACACCACCCCGCGGCCCTGCTCGGCAAGAACCTGCCCGCGCGGCCGGTCGCCGGGCGCAATCACCGACCAGCCCAGCCGCATCCCAACCGCACCGGCCAGGAAGACCGCCGTCAACTCCAGCAATCCGTGCGGAATCAGCAGGCCCAACAGCACCCCGCCCTTGCCGGCCGCAAACATCAGGCCCGCGATCACTCCCACGTTTGCCGCATTCTGAAACAGCACCAGCGGGATGGGCACCCCCAACACCACCGACATCGCAATGCACTTGGCGGCCACCCAGGAGTTGTTCACCCAGACCTGCAGCGCAAACGCGGTCGCGGGGTGGTCGCTGTAGTAGGACTCGACGTCGTGGTTGACCAATTCGTGGATCTCAGCGGGGGTTCCGATGACGGACTGCACCTCGGGGCTACCGGCAACCCAGAACCCGACGAGCGCCGCCACCGCGAAGAATGCCACCGCCGTCGCCAACCACCAGCGCCAGGCACGGTAGGCCACCACCGGAAAGGACACCGTCCAGAACCGAACAAACGTGCTGCTCAGCGGCGAGTGCGCACCGGTGACCGCGGCGCGGGCACGCGCAACCAGACTCGAGAGCCGGCCGGTCACCAACGGATCCGACGACACCGACCGCAGTATCGACAGGTGCGTGGATACCCGCTGATAGAGCTCAACGAGTTCATCGATCTCGGCGCCGGTCAGCGAGCGACGTTTTTTGACTAGGTGGTCGAGCCGGTCCCAGGTGGCGCGGTGGGTCAGCAAGAACGCGTCGACATCCACCCGCGCAGCCTATCCCGCCGGGGGTTCGCCCAGTTCACGGCGGGCATCCGGTGCGACACCGGCAGCCATCCCGCGGGATCGGGCTGCCTGTACCGTTCCCAGGTATGTCGGAGGTGGTAACCGGGGACGCGGTGGTGCTGGACGTGCAGATCGCCCAGCTGCCGGTACGCGCGGTGAGCGCGATCATCGACATGACCGTGATGTTCATCGGCTACATCATGGGGTTGACGCTGTGGGCAGCCTCGCTGAGCGAACTCGACGAAGCATTGACCATCGCGTTCCTGATCATCTTCACGGTGCTGGTGCTCGTCGGTTATCCCGTGATCATGGAGACGGCGACCCGGGGCCGTTCGTTGGGCAAGATTGCCATGGGCCTGCGCGTGGTGTCCGATGACGGCGGCCCAGAACGCTTCCGCCAGGCACTGTTTCGCGCGCTGGCGGCGGTGGTGGAGATCTGGATGCTGCTGGGCAGCCCGGCCGTGATCTGCAGCATGCTATCGCCGAAAGCCAAACGTGTCGGTGACATCTTCGCCGGCACAATCGTCGTCAGCGAGCGCGGCCCCCGGCTGGCGCCACCGCCGGCCATGCCACCGACCCTGGCCTGGTGGGCATCGTCGCTGCAGCTCTCCGGCCTCAGCGCGGGCCAGGCCGAGGTCGCGCGCCAATTCCTTTCCCGAGCGCCACAACTGGATCTGCGGTTGCGCCACCAGATGGCCTATCGCATCGCCGGGGACGTGCTGTCCCACATCGCCCCGCCACCGCCTCCGGGCACGCCTCCACAGCTCGTGCTTGCCGCGGTACTCGCCGAGCGACACCGCCGCGAGCTGGCCCGGCTGCGCCCCGCGGGAGCAGGCGGGCCAGCGGGATGGCCGCCGCAGACCCCGCCGGCTCCGGTCTGGTGGCCCGGCCAGCCCGCGCCCCAGCCCCTAATCCAGCCCCCGTTCGCACCCGACCCGGCCCCGAGCCCGCCGCAGGGCCCCGTCGGCGGCGGGTTCTCGCCACCGAGCTGACGACGCGCGCAATCCAGATCGGCCGGCCGATCCGGGCATTGTCTTACGTTCGATCACGATATATCGTGATGTGTATTCGATATACCAGTCGTCCATCGTGGCGACCTTCCAAAAGACACGTAAGGAACACAACATGAACAACCTGTTCACACCCCCCGGCGGACCGTTCGGCCCGCGACCCGGGTTCGGCTTCGGACCCGGACCGGCACAGCGGCGTGCCCTACACAGCGCCAGGCGGCACGCCCGGCGCGAATTCTTCGAACACCTCCGCGACCACGACGCCGACCATGACGGACCGCTCGGGTTCGGCGGCGGGTTCGGCCCCGGCTTTGGCCCCGGGCTCGGTTTCGGCTTCGGCCCCGGTGGCGCACGAGGCGGTGGGCGCCGCGGCGGCCCCGGCCGTGGACGGCGCGGTGACGTGCGCGCGGCCATCTTGGTGCTGTTGAGCGAACAGCCCATGCACGGCTACGAGATGATCCAGCAGATCGCCGACCGCAGCAACGGCCTGTGGCGC
The DNA here is from genome assembly GCF_003584745.1 of Mycobacterium pseudoshottsii JCM 15466. Classification (NCBI taxonomy): domain Bacteria; kingdom Bacillati; phylum Actinomycetota; class Actinomycetes; order Mycobacteriales; family Mycobacteriaceae; genus Mycobacterium; species Mycobacterium pseudoshottsii. The sequence continues at coordinate 289,627 of NZ_AP018410.1, read as the reverse complement.
CCCAGCCCCGGCTCGGTGTATCCCACCCTGCAGTTGCTCGATGACGAGGGCCTGATCGCGGCCAGCGCATCCGATGGCAGCAAGAAACTTTTCGAGCTGACCGAACAGGGACGCGAGGCCGCCGACAAGATCGAAACCCCACCGTGGGATGAGATCGCCGAAGGTGTCGACCCGGCACACATCAACCTGCGCACGGCGATGCGCCAGCTGATCGGCGCGGTTATGCAAACGGCCCACGCCGCCAGCCCCGAGCAGCAGCAACGCGTCATCGACATCATCAACAACGCGCGCCGGGAGATCTACGGCATTCTCGGCGAGGAGTGATCACTACCATCCGGTTGGTTACTCAACCAACTTAAATATCGCAAACATCTATGAAAACCGGGATTCCCCAACCCAGATCGGATTACGTCTGATTCGCTGACTATAACGTGAATGATTGGGCGCCAGTTAGATCGTGCGCCAGGGCTCCGGCGTTGTTGATTAGCAGGCTTGTGAGCTGGGTTGATGATCTTTGGTGCCGCGCTATTGGGGCCGGAGTGTAGGCACGGGCTATCTGGAGAACGATCGAGTTGGTTACTGTTCGTCGTTGGTCTGGAGTTGCCCGTGCCTACCGTTTCAGTATTGCCTGTGTCGTCGGTTCCAGAGGTGTTCGACCGCTGGAGTCCTGGTGAGCGCAGCGAGCTCATCGGATCGGAGTTTCTCGATGTGTTGGCCTCGGTGCCAGACCCGAGGGACCCACGCGGTCGGAGGTATTCGCTGATGGCTTTGTTGGCGATCGCGGTTCTGGCCACTGCCGCGGGGATGCGCGGCTATGCTGGTTTTGCCACATGGGCGGCCACCGCTCCCGATGATGTGTTGGCCCAATTAGGGGTCCGGTTCCGGCGGCCCAGTGAGAAGACCTTCCGCGCTGTTTTGTCTCGGCTAGACCCCGCCGACCTCAACGCCAGGATGGGCAGTTACTTCACTGCACACGTGGCCAGCAGCGACCCCAGTGGATTGGTGCCGATCGCGTTGGACGGCAAGATGCTGCGTGGTGCTTTACGCGCCAAAGCGACAGCCACGCATCTCGTGTCGGTGTTCGCCCACCGTGCCCGATTGGTGCTCGGTCAACTCGCTGTCGCCGAGAAAAGCAATGAAATTCCCTGCGTACGTGCCCTGCTCACGCTGCTGCCGGGTAGCTTGCGGTGGCTGGTCACCGTGGATGCGATGCATACCCAGGTCGTCACCGCGAAGTTGATCTGCGCCACCTTGAAGTCGCACTACCTGATGATCGTCAAGTCCAACCAAGCCAAAATACTTGCGCGTATCACCGCGCTGCCCTGGGCCGAGGTGCCCACAGCCGCTACCGACGACTCCCGCGGCCACGGCCGTGTCGAGACCCGCACCCTGCAAATCATCACCGCTGCACGAGGAATCGGCTTCCCCTACGCAAAACAAATCATCCGGATCACTCGTGAACGCTTGATCACCGCCACCGACCAGCGCAGCGTGGAGGTGGTCTATGCCATCTGCAGCCTGCCGTTCGAGCACGCCCGCCCTACCGCGATCATGACCTGGATGCGTCAACACTGGGGAATCGAGAACAGCCTGCACTGGATACGCGACGTCACCTTCGACGAAGACCGTCAAAGGGCACATACCGGAAACGGCGCACAGGTCCTAGCAACGCTACGCAACACCGCGATCAATCTGCACCGCCTCAACGGCGCCGACAACATCGCCGAAGCCTGCCGGATCACCGCTTTGACCGCCAACCGCCGCCTAGACCTCCTCAATCCACAATCCCCCAGCTCACAAGCCTGCTAATCAACAACGCCGGAGCCCTGGATCGTGCGCCCGTTTGGGGAGGGATTCACTTGTCCTACGTGATGGCGGTTCCCGAGATCATCGAGGCCGCGGCCACGGACCTGGCCGCGGCCTCTCAAACCACGCAGATCGTGGCGGCAGCCGAGGACGAGGTGTCCGCGGCTATCGCGACCGTGCTCTCCAGCCACGGCCAGGGCTATCAGGTGCTCAGCGCGCGGGCTCTGGAATTCCATACCCGGTTGGCCCAAGCGCTGTCCGCAGGCGCGGGCGCCTATTCCGGAGCGGAGGCCAGCAGCGCCGGATTGCTCGCCGCGGTGAACGAGCCCATTGCGGCGTTGACCGGCCGTCCCTTGATCGGCAACGGCGCCAATGGGACCCCTGGCCTGGGTACCGATGGGGCGCCTGGCGGCTGGCTGATCGGTAACGGCGGGGCCGGCGGCAGCTCCAGCAGCGCCGGCGGCGCCGGAGGTGTTGGCGGGGCCGGCGGGCTCTTCGGCGGCGGCGGGCTCGGCGGGGCCGGCGGCGCCGGTGTCAGTGCGAGCGGTGGGGCCGGTGGCGCCGGCGGGGCGTTGGCCGGGTTTCTCGGCGCCGGCGGCGGCGACGGTGGTGCCGGCGGGACCGGCGTCAATCACGAGGGCGGCGCCGGCGGTGCTGGCGGGGCGGGCGGACTGATCGCCGGTACTGGCGGCAACGGTGGGGCCGGCGGCACCGACGCATACAGCCGAGGCGGGACCGGCGGAACAGGCGGCACCGACATGTCTGACAGTGGGGGCACCGGCGGGGCCGGCGGCAATGCCGGGCTGCTGTTCGGCAGCGGCGGGGCCGGCGGGGCGGGCGGCGCGGCCGTCGCCCTCAACGACGTCGGAGGTGCCGGAGGAGCCGGCGGCAACGCCGGGCTGTTCGGCAACGGTGGGGTCGGCGGAGTCGGTGGCGTCGGCGCCGGCGACGGCGGGGCCGGGGGCCGGGCCGGCCTGGTGATCGGCAACGGCGGCGCCGGTGGCGCCGGTGGCGAGAGCTTCGGTTTCGGTGCGGGCGTCGGTGGAGCCGGCGGCAACGGCGGCAACGGCGTGCTGATCGGCAACGGCGGCAACGCCGGCACCGGCGGCACCGGCCTGAGTACCGGCAGCACGGGCGCCGGCGGGATCAGCGGCCTGCTGCTGGGACTGGACGGCTTCAACGCACCGGCAAGCACTTCGGCACTACACAACCTGCAGCAACAAGCCCTCGGCGTGATCAACGAGCCCACCCAGGCGCTCACCGGGCGCCCACTGATCGGCAACGGCACCCCGGGTGCGGCCGGAAGCGGGACCGACGGCACACCCGGCGGCTGGCTACTCGGCGACGGCGGCGCCGCCGGTTTGCTGGGCACCGGCGGTACGGGCGGGGCGGGCGCGCGCCTCGCGGGTGGCGCGGGCGGGACCGGAGGGGCCGGCATAGCCGGCGGCTGGCTACTCGGTGACGGCGGAGGCGGCGGAGGCGGCGGAAGCGGCGGCGCTTCGGGAGGTACCGGCGGAACCGGTGGGGCCGGCGGACTATTGAGCGCCGGCGGCGCCGGTGGGGTCGGTGGGGCCGGGTTCAACGACGGGGGCGACGGCGGAGCCGGAGGAAGCGGCGGGCTGGTCGGTGCCGGCGGTGGCGCCGGCGGCAACGGCGGGGCCGGCTTTGGCGGCACCCCCGGTAACGGTGGGGCCGGCGGCGATGCCGGCCTGCTCGGCGGACCGGGCGGGACCGGTGGGGCGGGCGGCTACAACACCAGCGGACCCGGGCGCAACGGTGGGTCCGGCGGCAACGCCGGGACGTTGTTCGGCAGCGGCGGCGGCGGCGGGAACGGCGGATCCGGCTACAGCGGAATCGGCGGGGCCGGCGGGACCGGCGGCAGTGCCGGGCTGGTGTTCTCCGACGCCGGCGCCGGCGGGTTCGGCGGATTCGGGTCCACGGCCGGCGGGACCGGCGGGACCGGGGGCAAGCCGTGTTGCTGGGCGGCGGCGGAGCCGGCGGTGCCGGCGGAATCAGCTTTACCGGTGCCGGAGGCCAAGGCGGGGCGGGCGGCACCGGTGGGCAGTTGTCAGGCAACGGCGGCAGCGGAGGCACCGGTGGCGAGGGCGACTACGTCGGCGGCGCCGACAGCGGCGGGGCCGGTGGGGCCGGCGGCAACGCCGGATTGACCGGTGACGGTGGCAACGGCGGCAGCGGCGGCACCCCGGGCAGTCCCGGCGGCGGCGGCACCGGCGGAGCGCTGATTGGCCAAGACGGGCTCGACGGCTCGCCGTAACCGGCCGCTAGGACACGTCGACCCAGTCCAAGGTCCGCTGCACGGCCTTGCGCCAACCGGCATATCCGGCGGCGCGCTGGTCATCGGTCCACTGCGGCGTCCAGCGCTTGTCCTCTTGCCAGTTGGCCCGCAGGTCCGACGGATCGGCCCAGAAACCGACGGCCAGCCCCGCCGCATAGGCGGCGCCCAGCGCGGTGGTCTCGGCGACCACCGGCCGCACCACGTCCACCCCGAGCACGTCGGCCTGGATCTGCATGCACAAGTCATTGCTGGTGATGCCGCCGTCGACCTTGAGCACCTCGAGTCGCACGCCCGAGTCGGCTTCCATGGCGTCCACCACATCGCGGCTCTGGTAGCAGATCGCTTCCAGCGTCGCGCGAGCCAAGTGGGCGTTGTTGTTGAACCGCGACAGCCCCACGATCGCCCCGCGCGCATCGGAGCGCCAATACGGTGCGAACAGGCCCGAGAATGCCGGCACGAAGTACACCCCGCCGTTGTCGGAGACCTGCCGGGCCAGCGCCTCGCTCTGCGAGGCGCCACTGATGATGCCCAACTGATCGCGTAGCCACTGCACCGCGGAGCCGGTTACGGCTATCGACCCTTCCAGCGCGTACACGGGTTTGGCATCGCCGAATTGGTAGCACAGGGTGGTCAGCAGGCCGTTGCTGGATCGCACGATGGTCTCGCCGGTGTTCAGCAGGAGAAAGTTGCCGGTGCCGTAGGTGTTTTTCGCCTCGCCCGCGTCCAGACACACCTGGCCGACCATGGCCGCGTGCTGGTCGCCGAGCATGCCGGTGATGGGTACCTCACCGCCGACCGGACCGGTGTCCTGGGTGATGCCGTAGGGCTGCAGCGGCGACGACGGCTCGATCGCGGGCAGCATCGCGCGGGGGATGGAAAAGAATGACAGCAGCTCGTCGTCCCAGTCCAGGGTTTCCAGGTTCATCAGCATGGTCCGGCTGGCGTTGGTCACATCGGTGACGTGCACGCCGCCGCGCGGGCCGCCGGTCAAGTTCCACAGCACCCAGGTGTCCGGGGTACCGAAGAGGGCATCACCGCGTTCGGCGGCGGCGCGCACCCCGTCGACGTTCTCCAGAATCCACTGCAGCTTGCCGCCCGAGAAATAGGTCGCCGGGGGCAATCCCGCTTTGCGGCGGATCACGTCACCGCGACCGTCACGGTCTAGCGCTGAGGCGATGCGATCGGTGCGGGTGTCCTGCCAGACGATCGCGTTGTAGTAGAGCCTGCCGGTTCGCTTGTTCCACACCAGCGTGGTTTCACGTTGATTCGTGATTCCCAGTGCGGCAATATTTTTCGGCGACAAATCGGTGGCGTTGAGCACCGACATCAGCACCGAGGCGGTGCGTTCCCAGATTTCCACCGGGTTGTGTTCCACCCAGCCGGCGCGGGGCAGGATCTGCTCGTGCTCGAGTTGGTGACGGGCGATCTCGGCGCCTTGGTGGTCGAAGATCATGCAGCGAGTGCTGGTGGTGCCCTGGTCGATGGCTGCTACAAAGTCGGGGGAATCGGCCACTGCTCTCCTCGGGTGACATCGAACACTGGATGTAATCGTCCATGATGGTCTATCGGGGCCTCGGCCCGGCCGAAGACCGGTGGTAAACGGGCTGACACTTGCGCTGCAGACGCTAAACCGGTTGCATCGGCCTAGTGGGCGAAGAGGTCAAGCGCACCACGTATGACCGCGCACACCGGCGGGAATACCGGCGCAAACTGCAACTATGTGTCGACGTCGTCGAGACGATGCTGGCACAGAGCGGCTTCGATGACGACGAAGCGCTCACCGGCATGGAGATCGAGTGCAACCTGGTCGACGGCGACTATCAGCCCGCCATGTCGAATCGGTATGTGCTGGACGCGATCGCCGACCCGGCCTATCAATCCGAATTGGGCGCGTTCAATATCGAGTTCAATGTGCCGCCCCGGCCGCTTCCCGGCGATACCGGCCTGCAGCTGGAAAAGGAGGTAAGGGCCAGCCTCAACGCTGCCGAGCAGAAGGCGAACTCCGGCGGCGCCCACATCGTGATGATCGGCATTCTGCCCACGCTGATGCCCCGGCACTTCGCGCAAGACTGGATGAGCGAATCGACCCGCTACAGCGCACTCAACGACTCCATCTTCGATGCCCGCGGCGAGGACATCCCGATCAATATCTCGGGCCCGGAGCCATTGAGCTGGCGGGCGGCATCCATTGCCCCCGAATCCGCTTGCACCAGTCTGCAATTGCATCTGCAGGTGTCGCCCGACGATTTCGCGCCCAACTGGAATGCGGCCCAGATGCTGGCCGGGCCGCAGCTGGCGCTGGGCGCCAACTCACCCTATTTTTTCGGCCACCAGCTGTGGGCGGAGACGCGGATCGAGGTTTTTACCCAATCCACCGACACCCGGCCGGAGGAGCTCAAGACGCAGGGGGTGCGCCCCCGGGTGTGGTTCGGGGAACAGTGGATCACCTCGATCCTTGACTTGTTCAAGGAGAACGCCCGCTACTTTCCGTCGCTGCTGCCCGAGGTGTCCGACCAGGATCCGGTCGCCGAGCTTGCGGCCGGCCGGGCCCCGCAACTGGCCGAATTGCGCCTGCACAACGGCACGGTCTACCGCTGGAATCGGCCGGTGTATGACGTCGCCGACGGGCGGCCACATCTGCGGTTGGAGAACCGCGTGTTGCCCGCCGGACCGACCGTCATCGACATGCTGGCCAATTCGGCGTTCTACTACGGTGCGCTGCGCACCTTGGCCGAGGCCGACCCCCAACCGTGGACCAAGATGAGTTTTGCTACCGCACAAGACAGTTTCTTGACCGCGGCCCGCTATGGGATCGACGCCCGGCTGCACTGGCCGGGATTGGGTGAGGTGACGACACAGCAACTGGTGTTGGGCACGTTGCTGCCGATGGCACATGAAGGACTGCAGCGATCCGGTGTCGCCGACGAGGTGCGGGAGCGGTTCTTGGGCGTCATCGAAGCCCGCGCCGAGAGCCGCCGCAACAGAGCGAGCTGGCAGGTGGCCACCGTGGCCGTGCTGCAGGACCGGGGGATGAACCGCGATGACGCGCTGGCCGAAATGCTGCGCCGCTATTGCGAACACATGCATGCCAACGAGCCGGTACATAGCTGGCCGATAGAGCGCGAGTAGGTTGGCAATCATGACTTCTCCGGTGATGGACTGGGACGACGCATACCAGCAGCAAGGGGCGTTCGAGGGTCCGCCGCCGTGGAATATCGGTGAACCACAGCCCGAACTGGCGGCGTTGATCGCGGCCGGAAAGATCCACAGCGACGTGCTCGATGCCGGCTGTGGGTACGCCGAGTTGTCGCTGGCACTGGCCGCCGAGGGGTACACGGTGGTGGGCATCGACATCACACCCACCGCCATCGCGGCGGCTACCAAGGCCGCGGCCGAACGCGGATTGGGCAACACCAGTTTCGTGCAGGCCGACATCACCGACTTCAACGCCTATCCGGCCGGCTCCGCCGGCCGATTCGCCACGGTGATCGACAGCACCCTGTTTCACTCGCTGCCGGTGTCGGGGCGCGACGATTACCTGAAATCGGTGCACCGCGCCGCGGCCCCCGGGGCCAGCTATTTCGTGCTGGTGTTCGCCAAGGGCGCCTTCCCGGCCGCGTTGGAGACCAAGCCCAATGAGGTCGACGAGGACGAGCTGCGGGCCGCGGTGGGCAAGTACTGGGAGATCGACGAGATCCGGCCGGCATTCATCCACGCCAACGTGCCGGTCATCCCGCCGCTGCCAGCTGGATCGCCAATCGAGTTTCCGCCGCACCAACGAGACGAGAAGGGTCGGATGAAGTTTCCCGCCTACTTGCTCACCGCGCACAAGGCGTGAGCAAGCCCCGCAACGTCAGGTAGCGGTGGTCGCCGCGGTCGCCTCGATCAGCGCTTCAGCGAAGTTTTCCAGATCCTCGGCCGTGGTATCGACGTGTGGCGCGACGCGTAGCACCGGGGCCGTCAGCTCTTGGGGCGCCCGCGCAATTCCGGCGTAGGTGGTCAAGATCCGGCGCTGCTCGAGTAGCCACTCCCGCACCGCCGCCGGGTCGGCGCCGTCGATTGGCGCCAAAGTGGTAATCGCACTGGGCTCGTCGACCTCTTCGACCACCAGCCAGCCGTCCACGTCCGCCAGCACCCGACGGGCCGCGGCGCCCAGCTCGGCCAGGCGCGCCCGGATCAACGCCGGCCCATATTCCAGATGCTCCCCCACCACTAGTGAAAAACCAACTCGCGCCGCGATATTGGCTTCGCCGAACTCCAGGATCTGGGCGACCGACGTGGACGGTGAATCCGGGGACCAATCCGGGGGCGCCAGGCGCGGCGTCAACCGATCCAGCACCTCCGGGCGCATGGCCAGCACTCCGACACCGCGCGGCCCGGCAAGCCACTTGCGCGACGACGAATACGTGACATCGGCGCCCACGGCGCAATCTATCTGGCCCATCCCCTGAGCGGCGTCGACGACCAGGGGCAGCCCCAGCTCGCGGCAGAGCTCGGCCATCATGGCCAGCGGCTGCACGGTGCCCCGGTGGCTGGCCACCGGCGTCAGGTGCACCAGCTCCGGTGGGTCTTCCTCGAGTTCGTAGGCCGCATCGTCAAGGGCGAGCCGGCCGCCGTCCAGCGTCGGCAGCAGGCGAACCTCGAATCCGTGCGCGGCCATGACCGCCAGGTTGGGACCGTACTCGCCGGGCAGGCAGGCCAGCGTCCGGCTCTCCCGCGGCCAGCTGCCCAACAGCAGATCCAGTGCGTGCAGCGAGCCGGTGGTGAACACCACCCGCGCGTCAGGCACGCCACACAAGGTCGCAACCGCGGCGCGCCCCGCATCAAGCACGGGTGCGGCAGCCTCGGCGGCCACGTATCCACCGACCTCCGCCTCGTGTAGACCATGGGCGGCGACGGCCCGCAGCACCTCGAGACTTTGCCGCGAGCAGGCGGCACTGTCCAAGTGCAGTCCCGCCGCCGGAGGACGTGCCGCCCGCCACCGGTCGGCCAGGGTGTCGGTCACTTGGTGGCCAGGGACAGTCCGAAGTCGCCGGCCTCGTCGGTCCACCACTGGATGCGACGCAGGCCAGCCGCGTCCAGCTCGGCACTGACACCTTCCGGCCGGAACTTGCAGGAAACCTCGGTGAGCATCTCCTCACCGGCAGCAAAATCGACGGTCAATCCCAACGCACGCACCCGCACCCGCTGCCGGCCCTCGGCCCGCAGCCACATCTCGATGCGCTCCTCCACGCTGTTCCAGCGGGCGATGTGCTGGTAGGCGTCCACGTTGAAATCCGCATCGAGTTCTCGGTTGACCACGGCGAGCACGTTGCGGTTGAACCGCGCCGTCACTCCCGCGGCATCGTCATACGCGCGGATCAGCCGGTCGGCGTCCTTGACCAGGTCGGTGCCCAGCAACAGACTGTCTCCGGGCCGCATCACCGCGGCCAGGCCGGCCAGGAACTCCGCTCGGGGCCCGGGCGTGAGGTTGCCGATCGTCGAGCCCAAGAAGACGAACAGCCGACGCCCGCCGGTCGGGATCTCGGCCAGGTGTTCCTCGAAATCACCGCAGAAGGCGTTGATTTCGATGCCGGCATATTCGCTTTGAATCGCGCTTGCGGCCGCCGACAACACACTTTCGTCGACATCGAAGGGAACGAATCTTTGCAGCAGGCCGCGGTCTCGTAGCGCATTCAACAACAGCCGCGTCTTTTCCGAAGTACCGCTGCCGAGCTCGACCAGGGTGTCGGCCGAGCTGGCTGCCGCGATGTCGGCCGACCGGGCACGCAGAATCTGCGCCTCGGCGCGGGTCGGATAGTACTCCGGCAATCGGGTGATCCGATCGAACAGCTCACTGCCGACGGCATCATAGAACCATTTGGGCGGCAGCGACTTTGGGCTCTTCTGCAGCCCGTCGAACACGTCGCGACGCAACGCGAGATAGACCGAGTCCTCGGCCAGGTGGTTGGATAGCGACAGCGTCATCGCGTTCCTTTCGTGGGCTCCAATGCGGTCAAGGTAACCCCTTCCGCGGTGACCTCGACCAGGTGCCGGTCCGGCACATCTTCCCAGTCGGTGTCGTTGTCATAGGGCTCACTGGCCACCACCACCCCATCGGGGCGACGCAGGATGGAAAGGGTTTCGTTCCAGGTAGTGGCAAGCAAGCGAGACCCGTTCGCGGCCAGCACATTAAGCCGGGCACCTGGATCGGCGGCCCCGATCTCGCGGATCGTGTCGCCCAGCGCATCCAGACCGCGCTCGAAGATGGCCGCCGCGAGCAATGCGCTGTCACATACCGATTCGGCTGAATCGCTGCGCGGCAACACGGCCCGGTCGACGATACCGTTGTGCGACAACAGCCAGCGGCCGTCGGTGAATGGGGCGGTCGCGCTGATGTCGATTGGCATTCCGACGGTTGCGGAACGCACCGCGGCCACCACGCACGAGCTGCGCAATGCCGGCGCCACCGAATCAAAGGACGCATCACCCCACAGCGGAGCCGGGCTACGCCAGCGCCTGGGTGCGGGGTCGTCGTAACGGCTGTCGAAGAAGCCGGCACCCCAGCCGTCGGCGTTCATCAGGCAGTGTTTCTGGCGGCGCGGCGCATACGACTGCACCCGCAGACCGTAAGGCGGATCCAGGATCAGCGAGGAAAGCGTGACCTCGCTGCCGAGCCAACCGAGATGACGACACATCAGGCGGCATCCTCAATGGACCACGCCAACCGAACGCCCGCGAAGATCTGGCGTCGATACGGATGGTCCCAGTTCCGGAAGCTGGGCCGCAGGATGGCCGGCTCGACCGCCCAAGATCCACCGCGCAGCACCCGATAGTCGCCGTCGAAGAACGGCTGCGAGTAGCGCTGGTAGATCATCGGGGCGAAGCCCGGCCAGGGCCGCAGCGGCGACGCGGTCCATTCCCAGACATCACCGAGCATCTGCTCGGCTCCGTACGCCGAAGCGCCGGCCGGATACGCACCGACCGGTGCCGGACGCAACGCCGTGGCACCCAGGTTGGCGTGGGCGGCGAAGTTGCCGACCGGCCCCGCGGAGTCCCCCCACGGATAGCGGCGGCGCGAATTGGTCACCGGGTCCCACGCGCACGCCTTCTCCCACTCGATCTCGGTGGGTAGCCGGGCTCCGGCCCAGGCCGCGTAGGCCTCGGCCTCGAAGTAGGTGACATGCTGCACCGGCTCATCGGCCGGGATGTCTTCCTGGTAGCCGAATCGGGTGCGGGTTCGCCCATCGGCGTTCCAGAATTGCGGCGCGCTCAGGCCGGCGCTCTGGCGGTGCGCCCAGCCGCGCGGTGACCACCACCGCGACTGTTGGTAGCCGCCGTCGTCGATGAAGTGCTGCCATTCGGCATTGGTGACCGGCACCCGGCCGATCCGGAACGCCGCAACGTCGACCGGGTGGGCGGGACGCTCATTGTCCAGTGAGTACGGCTCGGCGCTACCGTCCACACCCAGCACGAACGGCCCGGCGGGGACCTCTACCGACGTTCCGGCCAGGCCCGCCCGTCCGGGAGGCAAGGCGGGGGTCTGCCCCAGCAACGGCGGGCCGGATCGCAGATTCAGTGCCTGCAACATCGTCTCGTTGTGCTGGCTTTCGTGGCTGATCACCATGCCGAACGTGAAGTCATCGCCCTGTCCGTCCAGGGCGTCGAGAGCATCCAGGACGGCCCCGCGGACCGTCCGGCAATATGAGTACGCCTGCGCCGGGGACAGCAGCGGAAGCTCGACCCGACTGGCCCGGTTGTGCACGAAGGCGTCGTAGAGACCCTCGACCGCCCGCGGCAGCATCCCCGGCCGATCCGGGTCGCCCTCACGTAGCAGCCACAGCTCCTCCTGCTGACCGATATGGGCCAGGTCCCACACCAGCGGGCTCATCAGGGGGTCGTACTGGCGACGAAGTTCGGCGTCGTCGAAATCGACCAGCCGCAACGTTTGGGTCCGGACCCGATCCAGGTCCTCGGCAAGTCGTTCTCGTGAGGTCACTGTTCCCCTCGGGCCAGCCGCGCGATCGCCGGCGCGACGCCATGCTCGGTCACCTGATCGCCAAAGTCGTCACCGGGGCAGCGGCCCCGCTGCACGTAGGCCAGCAGCGACTGCAGGGCGTCGGCAAGCTCGGCCGGCGCCCGTTCGGCCGCGATGGCCACACACCGGCTGGCCGCCGCATGCAGCCGCGGATCCCCCAGGCCCGCGCGCGCCGCCGTGTCCCACTCGGTGGCGACCGGCTGGACGGCCTCGAAGGCCAGCTCTGCGGCGCCGGGATCATCCAGCAGCGTCACCAGGGTGAACACCACGGCGGGCCAGAACACGTTGGAAAGACTGTCCAGATAGCGGATCTCCAGCCACTGGCGTGGCCGCACCGGCGGGAACAGCGTGGTCAGGTGGTAGTCGAGATCGGCGTAGGTCGGCCGCCGATCGCCCAGCAAGACCCGACCGTCCACCCAGTCGGCGAAGGGCACATGGTGGGTCACCGCCACGGCATCCGGATTGTGCACCAGCATCACCGGGGCCTTGAGCGCGTAGTGCGCCCAGTCGGTGGCGGGATCATCCGCGCTGGCCCCGAGGATCGGCCCGCATCGGCCGTCGTCCATCTGCCCCCACACCCGCTGCCGCGTTGATCTCCAGCCGGAGAACTCGCCGCCCAGCATCGGCGAGTTCGCGGCGATCGCGATCATCGTGGGCCCCAGGGCGTGCGCCAACCGCACCCGAGACGCCCATCCCGACTGCGGTCCGGCGTCCAGGTTGACCTGGATCGAGGCGGTCGACGTCATCATTGCGGCGCCGGCCATCCCGGATTGGCTGGCGGTGAAGAACTGCTCCATGGCCTGGTAGCGCGCACCCGGATTGATCCGCATGGTCGGACGGATCGGGTCGGCGCCCAGACAGACCAGGCCCAACCCGGCGTCGGCAAAGGCCGACCGCAGCACGGCTTGGTCCCGGCGCATCGCGTCGATGGCGGCCAGGATGCCGTCGCACGGTGGACCCGATAATTCCACGGCCCCGCCGGGTTCGACGGTGACCGCACTCCCGCCCGGCGGCTTTCCCAGCCCCTCGAGAACGTCGCCGATCTCCTCCCAGCTCGGGCGGCGATGCGGATCGGCTGGGTCGTAGCAGTGCGCTTCGATCTCCAGACCGACTCGCCCAATGGGGCCGTCGACCAGGCACCCATTGGCGATGTACTGCGCCGCGACCGCCGAACCGGCGATGTCGGCGTCGGCCGCACGGGAGCTGTCCAGCTGCGACGTCGCCGCAGGACTGGGGGCGAACGTCATATCACGATCCCTCCGGGCCGGATGCTGCGCGGCTATCGGCAACGATAACCGCCACATGCCATCTTCCAGGTCATCTTCCAGACCGTCCCGACATATTCCCGCACGTTTTGGTTGCACGGGTCAGACGGGTACCCACATTCGTGGGGATTACTGGCCCAGGGTGTTCTGCATTGCCCCAGCCAGCACGTTGACCGCGGGACCGCCGTTGCTAGACTGGCAGACTTTGTCCTGCAACAACACATTTTCACGCAGCCGGGTTTGATTGAAGCAGCGCCGGTCGGTGTCGGCTTCCTGCTTGGTCCACGCCGCGTCGGTAGCCGTGGGCGCGGGACCGTCGAACGACCAAACCTGGGTGGTGCCGTTGTCCAGATGCATGGCTGTGGTCTGCCCCGAACAACCCACGGTTCGGTCGACGACGCGATGGAACGCCCGGCTCGCGGCATCGGTGGTGGCGAATACACCGACCGCCTGCTTGACGTAGTGAGTCTGGTCAGTGGCAGAGGTCTGCGTGGTAGCCCCGTTGAACGAGGCGAGGTCGGGATCGTTGAATACCTCGGGTAGCCCGATGTCAGCCCAGTTATTGCACACCGGTAGGTCAACCGAGTACGCCTGGAACGGCTCGGTGAACACCGACTCCCACCCCATCGGCGCGCCGACGATATTGCCCACCGACCCCTTGCCGAGGACCGCGTAGGACACCACGCCCGGATCCGACGGGTTGGCCAACGCGGGCGAAGCCACCAACGAGGCAGTCACTCCCAGCCCGAGCAGCGCTGCCGCCAGTGCGGGGCGCATGAGGGTCGGACTGGTCATGAGGCCGATCATGCCAGGCGAGGCCGCGCTCAACTGGAATTGGCCCGCACCCCTTCCTCAACCGCCTTGCCCAGATCGGGATCGACATTGCGCCAATACTCGAAGACGCGCGAGAGCACCGGCTCCTTCACACCTTTGCAAACATGCCCAATGATGTTGCTGGCCAACCGATCCCGTGCTGAATCGTCGAGAACTTCGCGGACCATGGTGCCGGCCTGGCCCCAGTCGTCGTCTTCGGGGTGCGGCGTGTACGCGGCGCGCATCATCTGCCCATCGGCGTGCCAGCGCACCTCCGCGGCGCGGGCCGGATCGGCCTGGGGGCCACCATAGGAGTTGGGCGCGTATGCCGGATCCGACGCGTTGCGCACCCGCATCGCGCCATCCTTAGAGTAGCTATTGACCTGCACTATCGGCGAATTCACCGGGATCTGGCGGTAATTGGTGCCCAACCGGGCCCGGTGCGCGTCGGAGTAGGAGAACCCTCGGGCCAAGAGCATCTTGTCCGGGCTCAGCCCGGTACCGGGCACGATGTTGTTGGGCTCGAACGCCGCTTGCTCGATCTCGGTGTGGTAGTCGGTGACGTTGCGGTCCAAGGTCAACTTGCCGACATCGATCAACGGATAGTCGCTGTGTGGCCAGACCTTGGTCAGATCGAAGGGATTGAACCGATAGCTCTTGGCCTCTTCGAACCCCATGATCTGCATTTTGAGTGTCCAACTGGGAAAGTCACCGCGCTCGATCGCTTCGTAGAGGTCGCGCTGGTGGTAGTCGCCGTCCGTACCGGCCAACCGGTCGGCGTCCTCTTGGGTGAGGAAGTCGATGCCCTGATCGGTGATGAAGTGGTACTTCACCCAGAAGATCTCGTCGGCGGCATTGATCCAGCTGTAGGTGTGGCTGCTGTAGCCGTTCATCTGGCGCCAGCTCTTGGGAATCCCCCGATCACCCATCAGCCAGGTCACCTGGTGCGCGGACTCCGGCGACAGGCTCCAGAAGTCCCATTGCATGTTGTGGTCACGCAGATTCGTTGCCTGCATGCGCTTCTGGGACCGGATGAAGTGCTGGAATTTCAACGGGTCGCGCATGAAGAAGACCGGCGTGTTGTTGCCGACCATGTCGAAGTTTCCCTCTGAGGTATAGAACTTCAACGCGAAACCACGCGGGTCCCGCCAGGTGTCCGGGCTGCCGCGCTCGCCGGCAACGGTGGAGAAGCGGATCAGCGTGTCCGTCTTGGCACCTGGCGCGAACACCGCCGCCCGGGTGTACTTGCTGACGTCGTGGGTCACCTCGAAGTGGCCGTGCGCGCCGCCACCTTTGGCGTGTGGCTGGCGTTCCGGGATGCGCTCCCGGTTGAACATCGCCATCTGTTCGATCAGGTAGTGATCCTGCAGCAGGATCGGTCCGTCGGGGCCGATGGTCAGCGATTGGTCGTCACTGGGCGCGGGATTGCCGGCGTCGGTGGTGGTGTAGCGTTCCGCCATTTCGGCACCTCCTTGCGTGATTGGGCTGTTTGGGCTGGTCCGCGAAAAGCCATGGGACATCTGCCGATACCGCTGCCAGCTATCACCTGGCACCGCGCGCAGTACCGGCACCTAGTTACCCATACCCAATTTCTGGCGCCCGAATCACCGGGCGGCGCGGCGCTAGGGGCGAGCCGGTGGGGTGCTGGGAGCGGGTGCGCTCGGTGTTTGGACGGGGCCGGTGGCGCCCCCGTGCGGGCCGGGGCTCATCCCGGGCCCCATGCCCGGACCCATGCCCGGCCCCATCCCCGGAGGAGGCGGACCGGGCAGAAAGAACATCCCGCCGGGGCCGCCGGGACCGCCCGGACCACCGCTACCGCCGGGCTTGAACATGCCGTGATGGTGGTGGCGATGATGATGGCAGGCGCCGTGCCCGAAGACCAGGGCGCCGGCGAAGAACAGGGTCGAGGCGATGAAGGTGATTCCCGCGACGATGACGACCCACGCCGCGACCCGATAGAGAGCGGGCACCTTTTCCACCGGCGGCGGTGGGGGTGGCGCAGCGGTAGCGACCGCAGGCGGCGGAGTTGCGGGTTCGGATGTTTCACTCATCCTTCGAATATTGCTCAACCTGCAGGAACCGTAAAGAGTCTGAGCCGCAAAGTTGCCATGAATTGATGTAGCCCGGAGCTCGGGGGCCGAGCTCCGGGCTACCGGGTCAAGGTGTCGTCTAGCGCCCTGGTGTGGTGGAAGGCGCAACCGAGGTCGGGACCTCGCCGGGCCCACCCGGGCCGGAGCCGGGGCTGACCGCCGGGGCTCCACCGTGGTGCATTCCCGGGCGCAGCATCATCGCGGGGTGGTGCTTGTGGTGGTGGCGGCGGTGAAAACCACCGTGACCGCTGTGCATACCGAGTCGGAATCCGGTGAAGAAGATCACCGAGACGATGAACACGATCCCGGCAACGATGGACACCCACGCCGCGGCCTTGAAGACCTTGGGAGTCTGGTGCTGCGGTAGTGGCGGCGGCGCGACCACGGTCGAAGTTGGTGCGGCAGAAGTTTCGGACGTTTCACTCATGACACGAATGATGCCTAAGGAAACAATAGTGGCGGCTATGGACTACTTATGTAGCAGCTATGAGCCGTGCCCCGACCGTTGATCCGCGGCGCCCAGGATTGGGCCTAAAGACCCTACTAACGCCCCGTGACCTCGGCGAACCATATGCGGTTAAGCGATTTACGCAGACGTAAGCGATTCGCACAGACGCTCCAGGGAGCCACGGGATGTCCTATCTGTTCGCTTCACCTGAGCTGATCACGACGGCAGCCGAGAGCTTGGCCGGGATCCGCTCCACGATCAGCGAGGCCAACGCGGCGGCAGCGGCGACCACGACGCAGTTACTGCCCGCGGCTCAGGATGAGGTTTCTGCGGCCATTGCCAGGCTATTTGGCACCTTCGCGCTGGACTATCAGGCACTCAGCTCCCAGGCCGCGCAGTTTCACGCCGATTTTGTGCGGGCGTTGACCACCGGTGCCGGCGCCTATGTGGCGGCCGAGGCCACCAACGCCGCACCGCTGCAGGCCCTGATGGGTGTGATCAACGCGCCCGCCCAGTCGCTGTTCGACCGCCCGTTGATCGGCAACGGTGCCGATGGCTTGCCGGGGACCGGGCAAGCCGGCGGCGATGGTGGGCTGCTGTGGGGCAACGGGGGCAACGGCGGGTCCGGTGCGCCCGGCGGTAATGGCGGGGCGGGCGGGTCGGCCGGCCTGTTCGGCAATGGCGGGGTCGGCGGCTCCGGCGGGGCCGGGGTGGCCGGAGTGGGCGGCGCCGGCGGGATCGGCGGTAACGGTGGGCTCTTCCTGGGGGCCGGCGGCGCCGGCGGGGCCGGCGGTCTCGGGGCGGCAGGCTTCGCCGGCGGGATCGGCGGCAACGGAGGAAGCGGCACCGGTCCGTTCGTGACCGGCGGCGTTGGTGGCGCGGGTGGAGCTGGTGGCGCGGGCGTGGCCGGCGACGGCGCTGCCGGTGGCGCGGGCGGCAGCGGCGGCGCGCACACCGGGTTCTGGTTCGGCTCCGCCGGAGCGGGCGGTGCCGGGGGTGCGGGCGATGCCGGTGCGGCCGGCGGCGCGGGCAGCGATGCCGGGGGTGCGGGCGATGCCGGTGCGGCCGGCGGCGCGGGCAGCGATGCCGGTGGAACCGGCGGGATCGGCTATGCGGGCGGTTCCGGCGGTGCGGGCGGGGCCGGCGGTGCCGACAAGGTCCTGCTGTTCGGTACCGGAGGTGCCGGCGGCGCGGGCGGAGTGGGCGGCATCGGCGGCAACGGCGGCACCGGCGGCACCGGGGTGACCTTTGGCACGGTGGGGGGCGACGGTGGCGCCGGCGGGATGGGCGGGGCGGCCGGTGCCGGCGGAGCCGGCGGTGCCGGCGGGTTGTTGTTCGGCAGCACCGGCAGCGCAGGTGTGGGGACCGGCGGCGCCGGCGGCGGTGGCGGCCACGGCGGCAACGGTGATGTGGGCACGGCCGGCAACGCCGGCTTCGCCGGCGGCAAGGGCGGCGCCGGCGGCAACGGTGGAACCGGCCTCAGCGGCGTCGGCGGCAATGCCGGTAGCGGCGGTGCCGGCGGTGACGGTGGGGCCGGCGGCGCGGACACCGGTACCGGCGCAACCCTCGCCCCGGCCGGTGGTGCCGGCGGGGACGGCGGCAACGCCGGGGTAGCCGGCAGCGGCAGCGCCGGCTCGGGTAGGGGCGGCACCGGTGGCGCCGGCGGTCACGGAGGGGCCGGCAGCATCGGCAACCCCGGGGACCCCGGCCTCGACGGCGACACCGGCGGCCACGGCGGCCACGGCGGCCAAGGCGGCAACGGCGGCGATGCCACCGGCGCCGGCAGCGTCGGCGGTCATGCCGGCAACGGCGGCAAAGGCGGCCTGGGTGGCGCCGGCGGCGCCGACACCGGAACCGGCGCCACCGTTGCCCCGGGCGGGGGCGCCGGCGGCAGCGGCGGGGATGCGGGCATCGCCGGCGCCGGCGCCACCGCGGGCACCGGCGGAGTCGGCGGCGACGGCGGAGCCGGTGGAGGAGGCAGCGAGGGCAACACCGGCCATGCCGGCCTCGCGGGTGATGGCGGCGGCAGGGGCGGTGACGGCGGCAACGGCGGCGCCGGGTTCAGCGGCAACGGCGGCAACGCCGGCAGCGGCGGGGCCGGCGGTCACGGCGGTCACGGCGGCGCCGACACCGGAACCGGCGGCACCGTGGCGCCCGCCGGCGGCAACGGCGGCGCCGGCGGTGACGCGGGTGCGGTCGGCACTGGCGCAGCCGGCGCGGGCGGCGGCGGCACCGGCGGCACCGGCGGCAACGGCGGTGACGGTGGGGCGGGTAGCACCGGCAACATTGCTGACCCCGGCCTTACCGGCGACGCCGGCGGCGCGGGTGGTCAAGGCGGTAACGGCGGCAACGCCACCGGCACCGGCAGCGTGGGCGGCAACGCGGGCAGCGGCGGAACGGGCGGAGAAGGGGGCACCGGCGGTATCGACACTGGGACCGGCGCAGCCGTCGCACACGCTGGCGGGGTCGGCGGCGACGGCGGCGACGCCGGCATCGTCGGCGCCGGCGTGACCACGGGCAGCGGCGGCACCGGGGGTGACGGCGGTAAAGGCGGGGCAGGTAGCGCCGGCAATGCCGGTGACCCCGGCCTGTCCGGCGACATCGGCGGCAGGGGCGGTGACGGCGGCAACGGCGGAGCCGGGTTCAGCGGGGTCGGCGGCAAGGCCGGTAGCGGCGGCGCCGGCGGGCACGGCGGATCCGGCGGTGATGACACCGGAGTCGGCGCAGGGGTTGCCCCCGCCGGCGGCGCCGGCGGCGATGGCGGTGACGCCGGTACCTCCGGCAGCGACAGCGCCGGGCTCGGCGCCGGCGGGGTCGGCGGCGACGGCGGCAACGGCGGCGCCGGGTTCAGCGGCAACACCGGCGATACCGGCGCCGCGGGTGACATGGGCGGCGACGGTGGGGATGCGGGTAGCGGCTTCGTTGCGGGTCAGGGCGGTGCTGGCGGCGCTGGCGGCACCGGCGGCGACGGTGGCGGCACTGTTACCGCCAGCGGCCCCGCCGGCGGCGATGGCGGCGGCGGCAACGGCGGCAAGGGCGGCGACGGCGGCAATTCCTTCGCCGGCGGCACCAACGGCACCAGCGGGGCCGGTGGCACCGGCGGCGACGGCGGCACCGGCGGCCTCAGCGCCATCTCCGGCACTGGCGGCGCGATCGGCAACGGCGGCAACGGGGGCAACGGCGGCAACGGCGGCAACGGCGGCAACGGCGGCAACGGCGGCAACGGAGGTAACGGCGGTACCAGCACCGGAGGCCTGTCCAGCAACACCGGCGGGGACGGCGGCGTGGGCGGCATCGGCGGCGTCGGCGGCAAGGGTGCAACCGGCAGCACCAGCGTCGTACCCGGCATCGGCGGCTCCGGCGGGAAGGGCGGTCTGGGTGGCGACGGCGGCCTTGCCTCCGGCGCCGGATCCGTCGGTGGAGACGGCGGCGTCGGCGGCGCCGGCGGCACTGGCGGCAACGGCGGGACCGATGGCGGGTCCACCTTCGGTGGACAACTCGGCGGCGCGGGCGGCGCGGGTGGCGATGGCGGCAACGCCGGCTCCGGTACCACCGCGGGCGACGGCGGTGCCGGTGGCCGCGGCGGCAACGGCGGCAACGGCAGCGACGGCACGACCTTCGCCGGAGTTTGCCGCAACGGTGGCGGCGGCGGCGAAGGCGGGATGGGCGGCACCGGCGGCGACTCGGGCACCGGCGGTACCGACGGCGCCAGCGGCGCGGGTGGCGATGGCGGCAAGGGCGGCAGCGGTGGTGATGCGGTCGCGAATATCAACGCCGGCAATGGCGGTGCGGCGGGCACGGCCGGAACCGGCGGCACGTTCTCGAGCCCGATCGGCGGCGCCGGCGGCACCGGTGGTACCGGCGGCAACGGGGGCAACGTCTTCAACAATTTCTACAACCACGTGACCAATACCGGCTACAACGGCGGCAACGGCGGCAACGGCGGCAACGGCGGCGCCGGGGGCACCGGTGACCTCGCCGAAAGCGGCGGCGCCGGCGGTCAGGGCGGCAATGGGGGTACGGGCAGCAACATCACCGTGCCGGTATCGCTGAGCGCCACCGTCGATGGCGGCGCGGGCGGGGCCGGCGGCCAAGGCGGGGTCGGCGGGACCAGCACCGGCGGCATTTCCACCAACACCGGAGGTGCCGGCGGCGTCGGCGGGACCGGCGGCACCGGTGGCCTGGGCCAGCCCACCACCAGCGTCGTGGGGCTACCGGCAGGCACCGGCGGAACGGGCGGCAACGGGGGCATCGGCGGGACCGGCGGCACCGCCAGCGGCGCGGGGGCCACCGGCGGAAACGGCGCCATGGGTGGGATGGGCGGCATGGGCGGCGGTGGGGGCAACGCCGCCAGTTCGGGCTTCGACGGGGGCGTCGGCGGCCAGGGTGGTACCGGCGGTCAAGGCGGTGATGGCGGCACCGGCACTACCGACGGGTCCGGCGCCCAAGGCGGCCAGGGCGGGACCGGCGGCCACGGTGGGGTGGGCACCAACGGCGGCAGCGGCGACCCCGGCGACACCGGAGATTTGGGTGGTGTTCCCAGTGGGGTGACCGGCGGCGACGGCGGCACCGGCGGCGCCGGCGGCGCGGGGGGCGTTTAGGTCCGAGCTGCTCGCGGACCCGAATGCGTCCCCAACCCCGCTCAGGGCTTGAACGGGTTCACCGCGAATTGGATCACCCGATACGGCCCGCTCATCCGCGCGCGGGTGTCCCACTGGCTGACGAATATCCGCAGTTCGTCGAGGGTGGAGCCGGGCGAGATGTAGCCGCCGTAGGGCTGGGCGAGCCGGTTGCCGAATGGCGGCGGCAGACTCTCCGCGGGTTCCGGCCACTCGTCGTGCTGCACCACCGTCGTGACCGGCGCATCTCCCAGCAACGTCGGATTGGCGGCCACTCGCACTTCCATGTTGAGAGTGGTCGCGTTGAAATACGACAACACGGTCATGCCATCGATCTGCCGAATGCTCATTTCGCCGACCTGATCGCGCCAGAGCGGTGTCGGCGGCTTGTTCCAACCGCCGCCGGGCCCGCCGGCCCAGCCTTGCCACTTGGACCGGTCGATGAAGGTCTGCGGCGTCGCCCGATACAGCAGCACCGGATCTCTGCGGGTGAAATTGTCGGCCACGATGTACACCCAGCCGCCGGGCGAATCGGGGGTGGGAATGGGGTCGTAGTACCCGCTGATCTGAGTCTGTGACCCGTCCTGATACCGGGCCGCGCGCTGGGTGCCCGCGATGGTCTGCCAGCCCGCACGCTCCGGCACCGCCAACACCAGCCTCGAACTCTGCGGCTCCAGGTCTTTGGTCGTGGTCACCATCAGGTAGTTGTGCCGGTTGATCTGCACCACTCCGGCGGGCAGCTGCGAGTTCCCGGCAGGTGTGGGATCGGCAAGCAGCGGGCTGCCGATGCCCGTGACTCCGGTGTAGCGCACCCCTGCCGGGTCGTCGACGGACGCGGTGTCGACACGCAATGCGATCGGCGAGTACCAGCCGCCGAACCCGACACCCTGGCCGGCGAAGCTATCGCCGCACACCTGCAACAGCTCGGTGGGGAATTCGACGAACTCGCACAGATCGGTGGCGCCAATGCCGTAGTCGCCGGTCGGCGTTCCGGTGCCGGCGGTTGGCCCCATGCGCAACACTTGGCCGGGCGCCAACGGCGGCAGAATGGGCGCGGGCCCCGGCGCCGGCAGATCGGCGTGGGCGATCCAAAAACATTGCGAGGCAACGATAACCAGCACGACAAGCAGGGAGCACCGCACGACCAGGGCGGAGCTCACCCTTAGGTCACCGGTCAGCGGCCAGCAGTTCGGCGATCTGGATGGTGTTCAGCGCCGCCCCCTTGCGCAGGTTGTCCCCCGACACGAACAGCGCCAGGCCGCGCCCGTCTGGCACACCCGGGTCTTGGCGGATGCGACCGACCAGCGACTCGTCGACTCCTGCCGCGGCCAACGGCGTCGGCACGTCGACGACTTTGACGCCCGGGGCCCCGTCGAGAAGTTCGCGCGCCCGCTCCGGCGAGAGCGGCCGCTCGAATTCGGCGTTGATCGACAACGAGTGTCCGGTGAACACCGGTACCCGCACGCAGGTACCGCTGACCGACAAGTCGGGAATGCCCAGAATCTTGCGGCTCTCGAAGCGCAGCTTCTGGTCCTCGTCGGTCTCGCCGGAGCCGTCGTCCACCAACGATCCGGCCAGCGGCACCACATTGAACGCGATCGGCGCCACATACTTCACCGGCGCCGGGAACTGCAGGGCCGCACCGTCGTGCACCAATTGCTCGGCGCCGCCGATCACCTCGCGCACCTGGGTCGCCAGTTCCTCGACGCCCGCCACCCCGCTACCGGACACGGCTTGATACGACGAGACCACGATGCGGACCAGCCCAGCCTCGTCGTGCAGCACCTTGAGCACCGGCATCGCCGCCATCGTGGTGCAGTTCGGGTTGGCGATGATGCCCTTCGTGAGAGGCCCAGCGCGGTTCGCGACATCGCGCTCGAAGTTGACCTCCGACACCACCAACGGCACGTCGGGGTCTTTACGCCAGGCCGACGAGTTGTCGATCACCGTCACGCCGGCGGCGGCGAACCGCGGCGCCTGCACCTTCGACATGGCCCCACCGGCCGAGAACAGCGCGATGTCCAGCCCACTGGGATCGGCGGTCTCGGCGTCTTCGACCTCGATCTCCTGGCCGCGGAAGGGCAGCTTGCGGCCCTGCGACCGAGCGGATGCGAAGAACCGGACGGAGGTCGCCGGAAAGTCACGCTCATCGAGCAGCGCGCGCATGACCTGACCGACCTGGCCGGTGGCCCCCACTATCCCGATCGACAAGCCGGTGGCACCCATCTCAGCGCCCCGTCCTCGCGTAGACCGTGGCCGTCTCCTCCCCGCCGAGACCGAACGCCTCATGCAGGGCGACAACCGCCTTGTCCAGCTCGGTGTCGCGGCACAGCACCGAGATCCGGATCTCGGAGGTGGAGATCAGCTCGATGTTCACGCCGACCGCTGCCAGCGCCTCACAGAACGTCGCGGTGACACCGGGATGGCTGCGCATGCCCGCGCCGATCAGCGACAGCTTGCCGATGTGGTCGTCGTAGAGCAGTTGGGTGAAGCCGACTTCGTCTTTGAGCAAGTCCAGCTTGGCCACCGCCGTGGGGCCACTGTCTCGCGAACAGGTGAAGGTGATGTCGGTCCTGCCGTCCTCGACCTTGGACACGTTCTGCAACACCATGTCGATGTTCACGTCGGCCTCGGCGACGGCCCGGAAGACCTTGGCCGCATAGCCCGGGATGTCGGGTATCCCGACAATGGTCACCTTGGCCTCGCTGCGGTCGTGCGCGACGCCGGTCAGGATGGGGTCTTCCATAGCTATGTCCTTGATCGATCCGACAACGAGGGTGCCCGGTTTGTCCGAATAAGAAGAGCGGACGTGCACCGGAATGTTGTGCCGGCGCGCGTATTCCACACAGCGCAGCATCAACACCTTGGCGCCGCAGGCCGCCATCTCGAGCATTTCCTCGAAAGTGACGGTGTCCAGCTTGCGGGCGTTGTGCACGATGCGCGGGTCCGCGCTGAAGATGCCGTCCACGTCGGTGTAGATCTCACAGACGTCAGCGCCCAGCGCGGCGGCCAGCGCGACCGCGGTGGTGTCCGATCCGCCGCGGCCCAAGGTGGTGACGTCCTTGCTGTCTTGGCTCACCCCCTGGAAGCCGGCGACCAGCACGATCCGGCCTTCGTCGAGCGCGGCCTGCAGCCGTCCCGGCGTGACCTCGATGATCTTCGCGTTGCCGTGGGTGCCGGTGGTGATCACGCCGGCTTGTGAACCCGTGAAGGACCGTGCATGCGCACCCAGTGATTCGATCGCCATCGCCACCAGCGCGTTGGAGATGCGCTCGCCCGCGGTCAGCAGCATGTCGAGTTCGCGCGGCGGCGGTACCGGACACACCTGCAGCGCCAGGTCCATCAGGTCGTCGGTGGTGTCGCCCATCGCAGAGACCACGACGACGACGTCGTTGCCCTGCTTCTTGGTTTCGACAATGCGTTCGGCGACGCGGCGAATCCGTTCGGCATTGCCCACCGAGGATCCGCCGTACTTCTGCACGACGAGCGCCACTGTTTCCCTTCCCATACCGAAGCTGCGCAACCACCACTGGTGGTATAAGTCCACAACAGGATACGTGTCGGCGCATCTCAATTAATTTCGATGCCGCGGGGCCACGGTTCGGCCGTCGAGGGCGGCGCGCGCCGGGCATCACCCGAAGACGCAGGTACGCCGCCCGCTGGTGACCAGCAACCGGCGGGGTTCATCACGAGGCGAGGCCAAGTTCACTCGTTCCGGGTGGCGGCCCCGGACAAATTTCGCAGATGTGCAGGTGATCCGGGCAGCGTGGGAGAATGCCTGCGGCGGCCACCAGCGCATTTGGGCTGGCGGTCGTCCGGGTTCGCGGGAAAGGGCTGTGGCGGGATGCGGACGAACTGGTGGGGACGGTTGTCCCGATACGTTCTCCGGTACCGGCGTGACCTGCTGCTGGGATTGTTCGCGTCGGTGGTCGGCACCGCGATCACGGTCATGGTTCCGCTGGTCACCAAACGCGTCATAGACAATGCGATCGCGCCGGATCACAGACCTCTGGCGCCGTGGGCTCTGGTGCTGGTTGCCGCTGCGGTTGCGATCTACTTCATGACCTTCGTGCGCCGGCATTACGGCGATCGAATCACCCATTTGGTGCAGCATGACCTCCGCGTGGACGCGTTTGCGACGCTGATACGCTGGGACGGCCGGCAGCAGGACCGCTGGAGCAGCGGCCAGCTCATCGTCCGGACCACCAATGACCTGGAACTGGTGCAGACGCTGCTGTTCGACCTGCCCAATGTGATCCGGCATCTGCTTACGCTGCTGCTCTGCCTCGCGGTGATGGCCTGGCTGTCCTTACCACTGGCTTTGCTCGTGGTGCTACTTGTCCCGCTGATCGGCCTGGTCGCCCATCGCAGCCGCCGCCTGCTGGCGGTAGCCACCGAGGCCGCGCAAGAACGCAATGCCGTGGTCACCGGTGTGGTCGACGCCGCGGTCAGCGGGATTCATGTCGTCAAGGCCTTCGGGCAGCAGTCCCAGGAGACGGTGAAACTCACGACTGCCGGCCGCGCGCTCTATGCAGCACGCGTGCGGGTAGCCCGGCTCAACGCATACTTCGGCCCGCTGCTGCAAAGCCTGCCCGCCTTCGGGCAGATGGCGGTCCTCGCGGTCGGCGGATGGATGGCGGCGCAGGGCACGATCACGGTGGGCACCTTCGTTGCCTTCTGGTCTTGCCTGACCCTGGTGTCGCGCCCGGCGTGTGATCTGGCGGGGATGCTCACCATCGCGCAGCAGGCGCGGACGGGCGCCATGCGGGTGTTCGAACTCATCGACAGCCGGCCGACTCTGGTCGATGGCACCAAGCAGCTGCCCTCGTCGACTCCGGTATCCCTCGCCTTCGAGCAGGCATCGTTCGGCTATGCGGCCGAACACCCCGTCCTGCGCGGCATAGACCTCTCCGTTCGGCCCGGGGAAACCCTTGCCGTGGTCGGCCCGCCAGGCAGCGGCAAATCCACCTTGGCGCTGCTGGCGATGCGCTGCTATGACGTCACCGCGGGAGCGGTCCGCGTCGGCGGCCATGATGTGCGCGACCTGACTCTGGATTCGTTGCGCCCGGCTATCGGCCTGGTGCCCGAACAGGCCATCCTGTTTTCCGGAACTATCGGTGAGAACATCTCCTACGGCCGCTCGAACGTGACGCTGGAGCAGATCACCGCCGCGGCCCGGGCGGCGCATATCGACGAGTTCGTGAACACGTTGCCGGACGGCTACGCGACGCCGGTCGGAGCGCAGGGATTGACGCTGTCCGGCGGGCAGCGGCAACGCATCGCGCTGGCCCGGGCGCTCGTTGGCAATCCCCGATTGTTGATCATGGACGAGCCGACCTCGGCCGTGGACGCGGTCATCGAAGCTTCGATCCAGGACGTGTTGCGGGAGGTCCTCGCAGACTGGACCGCGGTCATCTTCACCCGCCGCCGCTCCATGCTGTCCTTGGCCGACCGCGTCGCGGTGCTCGATTCCGGGCATCTGCTCGATATCGGCACCCCGGAACAGCTATGGGGACGCTGTTCGCGTTATCGCGAACTACTCTCGCCCGCAACAGATCCCCTGCGTAGTCTCGCGTTCGAAGACGGTGTGCCCGAGCCGGAATCGGAACCGGAGGCCATCGACGTCGCCGCTGACGCGACCGGACCCAGCGACCACTCGCCCAAGCCCGACCTGTTGCGCCGGCTGCTGCACGACTTCCGCGGGCCACTGATCGTGAGCCTGTTGCTGGTAGCCCTCGAGACCGGTGCGGGATTGTTGCCGCCCCTGCTCATCAGGCACGGTATCGATGTCGGCATCCGTCAGCACGTGCTAACGGCGCTGTGGTGGGCGGCACTGGCCGGCGCCGCCATCGTGGCCATCCGCCTGGTCGCACAGTGGGGCAGCGCCGTGGTCGCCGGAACCGCCGGGGAGAAGGCGCTGTTCCGATTGCGCTCCCTGGTATTTGCCCATGCGCAGCGTCTGGACCTAGACGCCTTCGAAGACAACGGTGATTCCCAGATCATTACCGCGGTCACCGCCGACGTAGACGCCATCGTGGCGTTCCTGCGCACGGGCCTGGTCATCGCCATCGTCAGCCTGATGACGGCGGTGGGCATTCTGGCGGCACTGCTGGCCATCAACGCCAAGTTGGCGTTGCTCATCTTCGCCACCTTGCCGATGCTGGGCCTGGCGACCTGGCAATTCCGCCGGGCGTCGAGCTGGACCTACCGGCAGGCGCGGCAGCGGCTTGGGACCGTGACCGCCACCCTGCGGGAGTACTCCGCGGGGCTGCGAATCGCACAGGCCTACCGTGCCGAATACGTAGGATTTCAAACGTATTTCGCGCACAGCGACGACTACCGACGACTCCGCGTCCGTGGTCAACGGCTGCTGGCGCTGTATTTTCCGCTCGTACCGTTAACCTGCAGCCTGGCAACGACACTGGTGCTGTTCGAAGGGGGCCGCGACGTACAGGCGGGCGTGCTCTCGGTCGGCGCGCTGGTGACCTACCTGCTCTATGTCGAAATGTTGTTCGCGCCGGTCGACAAGCTGTCCCAAATGTTTGACGAGTATCAGCGCGCGGCGGTTGCCGTCGGACGGATCCGGTCGCTGCTGAACACACCGACCGCATTTTCGCCGTCGGCGGCGCCGGTGGGAACGCTGCGCGGTGAGATCGAGTTCGACGCCGTTCACTTCCGGTACTCGACCCGGGATGCGCCCGCACTGGCCGGGATCAATCTGCGGATTCCCGCCGGCCAAACGGTGGTGTTCGTCGGCTCCACCGGGTCAGGGAAATCGACCCTGATGAAGTTGGTGTCCAGGTTCTACGACCCGACGGACGGAATCATCCGGATCGATGGTTGCGACTTGCGGGAATTCGATATCGACGGCTACCGCAGCCGGCTCAGCATCGTGGCGCAGGAACCCTACCTATTTGCCGGGACGGTCCGTGATGCCATCGCATACGGGCGTCCCGATGCCACCGACGCGCAGGTCGAACGGGCCGCGCGCAAGGTGGGTGCACACCCCATGATCGCCGCGCTCGATGGCGGGTACCAGCATGAGGTGGCCGCAGGTGGCCGGAATCTGTCCGCCGGCCAGCTGCAATTGCTGGCGTTGGCTCGGGCGCGGCTGGTCGATTCCGACATCTTGCTGCTCGACGAGGCCACCGTCGCCCTGGACCCCGCTACCGAGGCCTTGGTGCACTGGGCGACCCTGGGCCTGGCAGCCGACCGGACCACGTTGATCATTGCCCACGAGTTGGCAATTGCCGAATTCGTAGATCGGATCGTGGTTCTCGAGCAGGGAACCATTGTCGAGGACGGCACCCACGTCGAGCTACTGGCCGCCGGCGGACGCTATGCCGCGCTGTGGGCGGCCCACAGCCGGGTGGGCCGGCCGTCGCCATCCGACGATCGGCCGATCCCAACCGAACTGCTGGTCCATTCCCCCCGACACGGATGTCCTCTAGCGGGGATCAGGCAACCGGAGCCTCGGGCATCGCGGTCAGCGCCAGCATGACGTAGTGCCGCAGCAGACGACGAGTGCAGTCCTGGACCACCAGGTTGCGCCGACCGTCCAAACTGTAGGCGGAGTCCACGATCCAGAACGCGAACAGGCTGGTCGAGAGGTAGGCCGGCATGTCCTCGCACCGCAGCACGGCCTCGGCAATGTCCTCGAGGAGCTGTCGCACCGAGCGCGCGGCGGCGGCCAGGCTCATTCCCAGCATGTCGTTGTCCCAGTCGGCCGGAGGGGTCTGGTTTCCATCCAGCGGTAGCGTCCGCAGCACCTCGGAGACCAAGGCGTGCACCTGGAGCGGGCGCAGGCAGTCGGCCGGACGGTGGTGTCCGAGATCGGCACTCCAGCCCGACAACCGCTCGCGCAACCGGTCCGCCGACATCTCACGAATCAGGTTTCGCGCCCACTTGCGCGGTTCCTCGCGGTTGTCGTGGTACAGAACCAGATCCAGCGGACCATGCTTGTCAAAGCGCATCAGTCGCCACACCAGATCGAAGAATTCCTCCGATGACAACACCTCACCGTAGGGGATGGGCTGTTCGCGGTTGCGGATCTCCTGGACAGGCGGAGCCTCGGTGGATGCGGAAATCCACTCCTCGAACCGCCGACCATCGATCTGCCTTTCCTGCAGCGGCAGCGGCACCGGACGCTCTGGTGTGCTCTTCCACTTGGCGAGCAGTTCGGCGATTTGGCCGGCTGCAGCGCACAGGGTGGTAATGAAGCGCTGCTGGTAGGACTCATCGGGGACACCGCTGGTCAACAGTTCGCTCAGCGAGGCACTGGGCGTGTCCTCGACGTCGCTGACCAGACGGCCGGGGTTATCGGCCACGCGGTGGAAGGCCATGATGATGCAGCTGCGCGCATTTCCGGAGGCGGTGCGGAACCGGTGGTGCACCAGGGAACCGGCGGCGAACACGGTGCTCAGCGGCCGTTCGGAATCACTGACCTCGATGACGACCGGGCGGTCTTGGTCCCGCAACTGCATCTGCGCGTCGAATACCCGCCTGATCCTCTCGGTGGTGGTGAAGATCGACGCATTTTCGCTGGACCACGGTTCCCCGGCCTCGTTGACAAAGCAGGTGCGGGCGAGTTGATGGGTGCCAGGCAGGAAGGTGAAGTTCTGCCCGGCCGGCCCCTTGGCAGTTCCGCGGCGCCAGGTGACGATGATCTTGTACTCGTCATTGAACGGCGTGTTGTCGATGTGCAGCATGTTGTCCTGCGCCAGGACGGACAACGGCTCCGCGTCCTTGGCACGTTCATCAACCATCCAGATCGGACCGCCGACCGCGTAGGAGATGAGCGTGATCATCAACGGGTGCACCATCGGGTTGTTGACCTCAGGATCGGTCAGAAGCCCTACGGTTCGCCGCAGGTCCACGAAGCGGTGGATGAAGCTACCGCTGCCCTCCTGCGCCATGATTTCGTCGTAGCGCGCAACCAATTCCAGGAAGGCGTCCGATTCGACGATGTCGGCGAGGACTACCGCGCCCTGCTCTGCCATTTGCCCCAAGAGGTCCTGCAGCCCTGCGGTTGCGGTGGCGGCGTCCTGCGGGCTCAGAATCTCGAAGGCTTTGGTGAGCTCCGCCAATAGCGTGCTGCGGTAGGACTCTTTCTCCTCCAGATCACGGAAGCGCTTGTACGCCCAGGCGGCGGGAAGTTCTTCAGGCGATACCAGTTCCGGACCGATCGGAGGCGCGAAATTCATTGGCAGCACATCATCGGAGTTGAATTTGGCTAGCTGAATTCCATTGGCATTATCGGTCGACGATAATGTCGCGCCAAGCTGCATGAGCGATACCCCTAGCTGAGAAGTGAAGGTGCGATAGCGGATGATCAAGTCCGAGAAGCCCATGTCCGCTTCTCTGGCGGCCGATCGCGTTAAGCGTACGTCAAATAACCCACCTAACCTGGTGTGATTCCACTTTCATGCAGGGCACTGCTGTGCGGCAGCGCACTCTACTCTCGAATGCTTGAAAGTTGCCGAGTATTAATGCCAGGGAATTGACAGAAAAGCCTTTCTCATTTATGGCGGCGACCGCCGCGGAGCTAGGCCACCCCGACAAGTTTTCCGTTAAGCCACAACGGTATTGATGTTTTCACCGAGCACACCCGGGCTCCATTAGCCTTCGGAATCCTCAGCGCGGAAACGCATTCAGTCGACGGCGGGAGCCAAGGTCCGCGATCGACAGCGACGACATTCCCGTCCGGTTTGCCGTCCGGTTTGCGGTCCGGTTCACCGTCCGGGTCGCGGTCCGGGTTGCCGATCGCCGCTTTGCGCCGGACCCGGACGGCCCAACGGTGGTTTGCCCTTGGGCCTTTTTGTCCGAGGCACCGATCGCGGTAGAGTTCTTTGCGTGCAGCGGGTGCTCCTCCTCGGACGCCGCGACGGGGCCTGATCCAGACCGGCTTCCCGTCGCGGGTGTTCGCGATGCGCCGGTCTGAAGTTCCTTCTCGCCACCCCCGGAGCAACTACCGTGACAAACTCTTCGCAAGCCCCTGGTCCCGACGCCTTCACCTCGGCGCGCACCATCGTCAAACCCGCTGGCCCACCGTCGCCGGGCCAACCCGTCTGGAACCCCCAGCGAGCCTCCTCGATGCCGGTCAACCGTTACCGGCCGTTCGCCGAGGAAGTCGAACACATCCGGGTTACCGACCGCACCTGGCCCGACCGCGTCATCGACCGCGCCCCCCTGTGGTGCGCGGTGGACCTGCGTGACGGCAACCAGGCACTGATCGATCCGATGAGCCCGGCCCGCAAGCGGCGCATGTTCGACCTGCTAGTTCGGATGGGTTACAAGGAGATCGAGGTCGGCTTTCCCTCGGCCAGCCAGACCGACTTCGACTTCGTCCGCGAGATCATCACCGAAGGCGCCATTCCCGACGACGTCACCATCCAGGTGCTGACTCAGTGCCGCCCCGAGCTGATCGAGCGCACGTTCGAGACGTGCGCTGGGGCGTCGAAGGTGATCGTGCACTTCTACAACTCGACGTCGATCCTGCAGCGCCGCGTGGTGTTCCGCGCCGACCGGGCCGCGGTAGAAGCGATCGCGACCGAGGGCGCCCGCAGATGCGTCGAGGAAGCGGCCAAATACCCCGACACCCAGTGGCGCTTCGAGTACTCACCGGAGTCCTACACGGGCACCGAGCTGGAATACGCCAAACAGGTGTGCGACGCGGTGGCCGAAGTCATCCAGCCCACCCCGGAAAACCCGATCATCTTCAATCTGCCCGCCACCGTGGAGATGGCCACCCCGAACGTCTACGCCGACTCGATCGAGTGGATGAGCCGCAACCTGGCCAACCGGGAGTCGGTCATTCTGAGCCTGCATCCCCACAACGATCGCGGAACCGCCGTCGCCGCAGCCGAATTGGGCTTCGCCGCAGGCGCCGACCGGATCGAGGGCTGCCTGTTCGGCAACGGCGAGCGCACCGGCAACGTGTGTCTGGTGACCCTGGGGCTGAACCTGTTCTCCCGCGGCGTGGACCCGCAGATCGATTTCTCCAACATCGACGAGATCCGGCGCACCGTGGAGTACTGCAACCAGCTGCCGGTGCCCGAACGTCA
This sequence comes from Mycobacterium pseudoshottsii JCM 15466, assembly GCF_003584745.1. Taxonomy (NCBI): domain Bacteria; kingdom Bacillati; phylum Actinomycetota; class Actinomycetes; order Mycobacteriales; family Mycobacteriaceae; genus Mycobacterium; species Mycobacterium pseudoshottsii. Next base: position 257,210 of record NZ_AP018410.1, on the reverse strand, counting down.
CCCCTACGGCGGGGACCTGGTCTACACCGCGTTCTCCGGCAGCCACCAGGACGCCATCAACAAGGGCCTGGACGCGATGAAGTTCGATGCCGACGCTGCCGATTCCGACATGGACGACATGCTGTGGCAGGTGCCCTACCTGCCCATCGACCCCAAGGACGTCGGACGCACCTACGAAGCGGTGATCCGAGTCAACTCGCAGTCCGGCAAGGGTGGGGTGGCCTACATCATGAAGGCCGACCACGGCCTGGCCCTGCCACGACGGCTGCAGATCGAGTTCTCGCGCGCGATCCAAGAGATCGCCGAGGGCAGCGCGGGCGAAGGGGGCGAGGTCTCGCCCAAAGAGATGTGGGACGCGTTCGCCGAGGAGTACCTGGCGCCGGTGCGCCCGCTGGAGCGGATCAAACAGCGCGTCATTGCCGCCGAGGAAGATGGCGGCACCACCAGCATCGACGCCACCGTCAAGATCGACGGCAAAGAGACCGAGATCAGTGGCTCGGGCAACGGTCCGCTGGCCGCGTTCGTTCACGCGCTGGGCACCGTCGGGTTCGACGTGGCCGTGTTGGACTACTCCGAGCACGCGATGAGCGCCGGCGACGACGCTCAGGCGGCGGCGTACGTGGAGGCCTCCGTGGCCGGCAAGACGGTGTGGGGCGTGGGCATCGCGCCGTCGATCACCACCGCGTCACTGCGGGCCGTCGTGTCGGCGATCAACCGGGCGTCGCGCTAGGCGTCAAAGTACGCGGGTAGCAGCCGGTCGACCAGTGCGGCCGGGTCGTCGTCGCCGGGCAGGGTGAGGTGGCTGAAGACGTAGCCGTTGAGCAATCGGCTCAACTGATCCATCTGCTCGGGCGTCGGGGCAAAGCCCGCGGCCTCGAAGATCAGGGTTGCCGACTTCACCGCGGCACGCTGCAACTCCACCAGGAACGGCTGCAGCTCTGGCCGTCTCGTGCCCTCCATGAACAGCTCGAACCTCGCCAGGGTGTTGCGGCGGAACTGTTCATCGGGGTCGGTGAGCATCTTCGTCATCAACGCTTTGACGCCGTCTCGGGACAACGACCCGACCGCGGACCGCAGCACCTGCACTCGCTGCCAATGCAAATCGACGGTGCGCGATGCCGTGGCTTCGAGCAAGGCCTGACGCGTGCGGAAGTAGTTCGATGTGGTGCCGGCGGGCAGACCCGCGCGATCGTCCACCTGCCGATGCGTAAGACCCCCGACACCGACGTCGGCAAGGATGTCGATCGCGGCGTCGAGGATCTGGGCACGGCGTTGCGGATTCGGCGGCATCAGTCTTTGTAGCGCAACCGCCAGAACATCGTCAGGAATGCCGGGTACACCGCGATCAACAGCAGGTAGCTGAACCACATGGGAAACCAGCTGACGATGGACAGATCCCGGACCACATAGGACATGTAGATGTGCAGCGGCACGCTACCGGCGATGTAGACGATCGATGCGGTGAAGAAGGCCCGATGCCGACCATTGGCGAACCGCACCCGGGGCCACACCAGGATGCCGGTGATGGTCGCATACGTCATCGGGATCAGCAGGATTCGGTCCGTGGCCATGGTCGCCACGTACTTCAGGGTGAGTTCGTCTCCGAAGATCACCCGGTAGACGTGCAATGCGAACCCGAGCGAGATGGTCAGCATGGCCGCCTGGCGGAAGAAATAGCCGTGCCGGCGGTAGGCGCTCTGCCGGGACGACTTGTCTACTACGGATGCAGTGGTACTCATGGCGCGACCATAGCACTACGTCCGTAGTGGCACAAGAGTGTTGGCCTCAGAAGAGCGCGAACTGTTCTTCGACCAGAGTGTGGTCGGTGAATTTCTCGGCACTGGTGCCGCCGAGCACACAGCCAACCCGGTCCATGAACTGCGTGTCGGTAAGCGCGGGCACACCCAGCTGCCGGGCGTGGTAGCCCTTGCCCTGATCAGGGGCGTCTTCGTTGCACACCACCAGCGATGTCTCCCGGTCGACGCCATCGCTGTAGGCCAGTCCGGCATGCAGGATCCGTTCGACGAGCTCCTCATGGGTTCGGCCCACCTCGGCGGCCAGCGCTACCCGCATGCCCTGGACCAGCGGCCGGTCACAGACGTAGCGGCCCGGGTTGAGGTAGGGGCAGGGCATCCGGGAGGCCAGCGCCTTGAGCGGGCGCAGTTCGTCGTGGGTCACCCGGCCGTTGGGCCACCGGCGCCGGGTGACCGGATGAATCGGCAGCCAAACGTCGCGTTCGCGGGCCCGTTGCAGCGCCGGTGCCAGGATCCCGCTCAAGACCAGTGCGTCGTCGAAAGCGTCGTGCGGCCGTTCCTGGGTCACGCCCCAATGTGCGGCCAGCGTCTCCAGCCTGAGGTTGTCGATTCCGAGTTCCAGCCGCCGGGCCAGCTCGACCGTGCACATGACGGAATCCACCGGCAGCTCGGCATCTGTCAGTTCAGCCTCAGCGGCCAAAAACGAGTAGTCGAACGCGACATTGTGGGCCACCAGCGTGCGGCCGCGCAGTAGCTCGGTCAGATCACCGACAATGTCGGCGAACTGAGGCTGGTCTTCGAGCATCGCCGCGGTCAGACCGTGCACGTGGGTTGGGCCCGGATCCACCCCGGGATTGAGCAGGCTGACCACGGAATGCTCGACATTGCCGGCTGCGTCCAGCCCAAGCGCGGCGACGCTGATGACCCGGGCGTGCCCCGGCCGAAATCCCGAGGTCTCGACATCGACGACGGCCCAACCCTCACCCGGGTGGCTGGCCGGCCGTCCCCAGTTCTGGCTCACACGATGAGAATGGCACGTCGGGCCGACATCACCGGCGTCGTTGCGCCTCGTGTCGGCCTCAACTTGGGGACGGCCCGTTACTTGGCCACGACCCGCTCCACTCGGCCCCCAGCGCCAAGGTTGCGATCGCCCTTAAACTGCCCGGGTGATAACCGCCCGTGCCCGGCTAGCCCTCGCCGCAGGTTCGAGCGCGCGTTGGGCGTCTCGAGTCACCGGTCGCGGAGCCGGTGCGATGATCGGCGGCCTGGTCGCAATGACCCTGGACCGCTCGGTGTTGCGCCAGCTCGCGAGCGGTCGGCGCACCGTCGTCATCACCGGCACCAACGGCAAATCGACGACCACCCGGATGACCGCGGCCGCCCTGAGCACCCTTGGCGCCGTCGCCACCAACGCCGAGGGTGCCAACATGGACGCCGGCCTGGTGGCCGCGCTGGCCGCCGACCGTCGTGCCGGACTCGCGGCGCTGGAAGTCGACGAGATGCACGTCCCGCACGTGTCGGACGCCGTCGAGCCGGCGGGCCTGGTGCTCCTGAACTTGTCCCGGGATCAGCTGGACCGCGTCGGCGAGATCAACGTGATCGAACGCACCCTGCGGGCCGGCCTGGCCCGCCACCCGAACGCGGTGGTGGTGGCCAACTGTGACGACGTCCTGATGGCCTCAGCGGCCTACGACAGCCCCAACGTGGTGTGGGTGGCCGCCGGCGGTTCCTGGTCGAACGACTCGGTGAGCTGCCCGCGCAGCGGCGAGGTCATCGTTCGCGAACCCGGGCACTGGTACTCCACCGGCGCCGACTTCAAACGGCCCAGACCACAGTGGTGGTTCGATGACGAAGCCGTGTACGGGCCGGACGGACTGGCGCTGCCGATGCGGCTGGCGCTGCCCGGCGCGGTCAATCGGGGAAACGCCACCCAAGCGGTCGCGGCCGCCGTCGCGTTGGGCGCGGATCCGGCGTTGGCCGTCGCCGCGGTCGCCGAGGTCGACGAGGTCGCCGGCCGTTACCGCAGCTTCGCTCTCGGCCGCCACCAAGCACGGATCCTTCTGGCCAAGAACCCGGCCGGCTGGCAGGAAGCGCTGTCGATGGTGGACGAACGTGCCGCCGGAGTGGTCATCTCCGTCAACGGACAAGTGCCCGACGGCGAGGATCTGTCCTGGCTGTGGGATGTGCGCTTCGAACATTTCGCCGAGGCGTTCAAAACGACCCCGGTGGTGGCCGCCGGTGAGCGCGGCACCGACCTGGCGGTGCGCCTGGGTTACGCGGGCGTGCAGCACACCCTGGTGCACGACACCGTGGCGGCCATCGAGTCTTGCCCGCCGGGACCGGTGGAGGTGGTCGCCAACTACACCGCGTTCCTCCAGCTGCAGCGGAGGTTGACGCGCAATGGCTGACTCTGTGGTCCGGATCGGCCTGGTGTTGCCCGACGTGATGGGTACCTACGGTGACGGCGGCAACGCCGTCGTGCTGCGCCAACGGCTACGCCTGCGGGCCATCCCCGCCGAGATCGTCGAGATCACCCTTTCCGACCCGGTACCGGATTCCTTGGACCTGTACACGCTGGGCGGCGCGGAAGATTACGCGCAGCGATTGGCCACCCGGCACCTGCTGCAGCACCCGGGACTGCAGCGCGCGGCCGGCCGGGGCGCACCCGTGCTGGCGATCTGTGCGGCCGTCCAGGTACTCGGGCATTGGTATGAAACCTCATCGGGCGAACGTGTCGACGGTGTCGGCCTGCTCGATGCGACCACCTCTCCGCAACAGACCCGCACCATCGGTGAGCTGATCAGCAAGCCATTGCTGCCCGGGTTGACCCAGCGGCTCACGGGTTTCGAAAATCACCGCGGAGGTACCGTTCTGGGCCCAGCGGCATCGCCGTTGGGTGCGGTGGTCAAGGGTGCGGGCAACCGGGCGGGCGATGGCTTTGACGGCGTCGTCCAGGGCGGCGTGGTCGCGACCTACATGCACGGGCCGTGTCTGGCCCGCAACCCCGAGCTGGCCGACCTGCTGCTGAGCAAGGTGGTCGGAGCGCTGGCGCCGCTGGAGCTACCGGAAGTGGAATTGTTGCGCCGAGAGCGGTTGTCGGCGCGCTAGCGCCGCCCGCCGAACTCAGACCATCGCGCGGCGGCCGGTCAACGCGCGGCCCAGGGTGAGTTCGTCGGCGAACTCCAGGTCACCACCCATCGGCAGCCCCGACGCGATCCGGGTGACGGTCAGGCCGGGGATGTCGCGCAGCATCCGCACCAGGTAGGTGGCCGTCGCCTCGCCCTCGGTATTGGGGTCGGTGGCGATGATCACCTCGGTGATATCGACGCCGTCGACCCGATCACCGATGCGAGTCAGCAACTCGCGGATTCGCAGCTGCTCGGGACCGATCCCGGAAAGCGGATCGAGCGCCCCGCCCAGCACGTGATAGCGACCGCGGTATTCGCGGGTTCGCTCGACGGCCTGGATGTCTTTGGGCTCTTCGACGACGCAGACCAGGGCCCCGTCCCGGCGCGGGTCCGCGCAAATGCGGCAACGCTCGTCATCGGAGACGTTCCCGCACACAGCGCAGAAGCGCACCCCGTCCCGGACCTTGGCCAGCACGGCGGTCAGCCGGTCGATGTCCGGCGGCTCAACCGACAAGAGGTGAAACGCGATGCGCTGGGCACTCTTGGGGCCGATGCCCGGCAGCTTGCCGAGCTCGTCGATCAGATCCTGAACGGGTCCCTCGAACATGCCGGGGCCGGTCAGACCCCCGGGGCACCCGGCATGCCTGGCATACCCGGTGCGCCCGGGGCACCCGGCATACCTGGCATTCCCGGCGCACCCGGCCGTGGCGGCATTCCCGGCGCTCCCGGCGCTCCTGGGGCACCGGGCGCGCCGGGCGGGCGCATCGCGCCGGCCAGCGCACCCAGGCGCTCCTGCGCCATCTTGGTCACCTGCTGAGACGCATCGCGCATGGCACCAACGATCAGGTCCTGCAGCGTCTCTATGTCGTCACGGTCGACCACCTTGGGGTCGATCGTGACCCCGACCAGTTCGCCGCTGCCCCTGACAGCGACCTGGACCAAGCCGCCACCGGCTTGACCGTGTACCTCGGAATTGGCCAGCTGTTGCTGGGCTTCCAGTAGCTTCTGCTGCATCTGCTGTGCTTGAGCGAGCAGTGCCGACATGTCGCCGCCGGGTTGCATGACAGTCCCCTAGCATCTTGGTCTCGAGTTGGTTTCGCCTGCGGTTGTATGGCGATTTGAAACAATCAGCCTAGACGGCGCGGCGTTACCGTTGCGCAGTGGACGTAGGAGTCAGCCCGCGTGTCGGGATCGCCATGGTCATCGGGATGCTCGTAGCGGCGTTGACACCCCTGCTCCCAACGGCGGCCGCAGCCCCTTCCAACATCGCCGGCATGGTCGTTTTCATCGACCCTGGGCACAACGGCGCCAACGACGCATCGATCGGGCGTCAGGTCCCCACCGGCCGGGGCGGCACCAAGGACTGCCAGGCCAGCGGGACATCGAGCAACAGCGGTTACCCGGAGCACACGTTCACCTGGGACACCGCCCTGCGACTGCGCGCCGCGCTCAACGCGCTGGGCGTACGAACGGCGCTCTCCCGCGGCAACGACAACGCGCTGGGTCCGTGCATCGACGAACGCGCCAACACGGCCAACGCGTTACATCCCAACGCGGTCGTCAGCCTGCACGGCGACGGCGGCCCGGCCACCGGCCGCGGCTTTCACGTCAACTACTCGTCCCCGCCGCTGAACGCGGCCCAGGCCGGTCCCTCGGTGCAGTTCGCGCGGGTCATGCGCGACCAGTTGCGGGCCTCGGGTATTCCGCCGGCCAACTACATCGGGCAGGACGGCTTGTACGGGCGTTCGGATCTGGCGGGGCTGAACCTGGCCCAGTACCCGTCGATCCTGGTCGAGCTGGGCAACATGAAGAACCCCGCGGACTCGGCGCTGATGGAGTCCCCCGAAGGGCGGCAGAAGTATGCCAACGCGCTGGTCCGCGGGGTCGCGGGCTTTCTGGCCAGCCAGGGCCAGGCGCGCTAGCTTTCCAGCTCGGACTTGAGGTTGGCCAGCACTTCACCCTGGATCTTCTTCAAACCCAGCGGGGCAAACGTCTTCTCGAAGAAGCCCTTGACCCCGCCGGCGCCGTTCCAGGTGGCCTTGACGGTCACGCTGCAGCCCGGCACCGCCGGAGCCACCGTCCAGTTGATGATCATGGATGAGTTCGCATCCTTTTCGATCACCGTGTGGCCTGCGACATCCACGCCGACCTGCACGTCACGGACGCGCGACTTGGTCGCCTGCAGTCGCCACTTTGCGACGGTGCCCTGTCCCTGCCCCCCTTCGAGCACCTGGTACTCGCTGTATTGCGGGGAAAGAATTTTCGGACGAACGTTCTGATAATCGGCCACTCCGGCAAGAGCGGCCGCAGGCTCAGCATTGATCAAGATCGTGCTGGCTGCGCTCACCTGTCCCATCAGGCGCAACTCCTCTGTCATGAATCGCGGTGCAGCCCACACACGGATGCAGGGGCTGTGGTCGGTGACTACGATATATGTGGTGCCTGGTACTGGATCTGGACTGTCCGCCCACACATCGGGCGTAGAGCGATTGCTGGCTAGCTATCGATCCATTCCCACGACCGCAACGGTCCGGTTGGCCAAACCCACTTCAAACCTGTTCCTCGCCCGCGCCAAACGCGATGTTCGGGGTCTGGACACCTCCGGGTTGACCGGTGTGATCAGCATCGATCCCGACGCCCGCACCGCCGACGTGGCCGGCATGTGCACATATGAGGACCTGGTCGCAGCCACGCTGCCGCACGGTCTGTCGCCGCTGGTGGTTCCGCAGTTGAAGACCATTACGCTCGGCGGCGCGGTCACCGGCTTGGGCATCGAGTCGGCATCGTTTCGCAATGGCCTGCCGCACGAGTCGGTGCTCGAAATGGACGTCCTCACCGGCGCGGGCGAATTGCTGACGGTATCGGCCGACCGGCACGCCGATCTGTATCGAGCCTTCCCTAATTCCTATGGCACGCTGGGCTATTCGACTCGGCTCAAGATCCTGCTGGAGCCGGTCAAGCCCTTTGTGGCGTTGCAGCACATCCGATTCGACTCGTTGCGGGCACTGGTCGCGGCGATGGAGCGCATTGTCGATACCGGGGGCCTGGACGGGATGGCGGTGGACTACCTGGACGGCGTGGTCTTCAGCGCCGACGAAAGCTACCTGTGCGTCGGTGTGCGGACCGCAACGCCGGGCCCAGTCAGCGATTACACCGGAAAAGACATCTACTACCGGTCGATCCAGCACGAGAGCGGCGTCAAAGCGGACCGCCTGACCACCCACGACTACTTCTGGCGCTGGGACACCGACTGGTTCTGGTGCTCACGCGCGTTCGGCGCGCAGAACCCGACGCTGCGGCGCTGGTGGCCGCGGCGGTACCGGCGCAGCAGCGCCTACTGGAAGCTGGTGGAACTCGACCAGCGCTTCGGAATCGCCGACCGGATCGAGAAGCGCCACGGGCGCCCCCCGCGAGAGCGAGTGGTGCAGGATGTCGAGGTTCCCATCGAGCGCACCCAGGACTTCATGACATGGTTTTTGGAAACGGTACCCATCGCACCGATCTGGCTGTGCCCCTTACGGCTTCGTGACAATGACGGCTGGCCGCTGTATCCGATCCGGCCGGACCACAGCTACGTCAATGTCGGCTTCTGGTCCTCGGTGCCGGCCGGCGCCACCGAGGGGGCAACCAACCGGGAGATAGAGACGAAGGTGAGCGAGCTCAACGGACACAAGTCGCTCTACTCCGACAGCTACTACACCCGAGAAGAGTTCGATGAGTTGTACGGCGGGGAGTCGTACAAAACGGTGAAGAAAACCTACGATCCAGATTCGCGTCTGCTCGATCTCTACGCAAAGGCGGTGCAACGACGATGACTGCAACGAAAGAAGCCAACCAGCCCCCGAATGCCAACGGCGGCAGACTCAGTATTGCCGAGGTCCTGGCGATCTTCACCGCGACCGGCGGCCAGCCACTGAAGTTCAGTGCGTATGACGGCAGCACCGCCGGTTGCAACGACGCGGAAATGGGGTTGGAACTCACCTCCCCCCGCGGCACCACCTACCTGGCGACGGCGCCGGGGGAACTCGGCCTCGCCCGGGCCTACGTATCGGGGGACCTACAGCCCCACGGTGTGCATCCCGGCGATCCGTATGAGCTGCTCAAAGCGTTGACCGACCGGGTCGAGTTCAAACGGCCGTCAGCGCGGGTGCTGGCCAACGTGGTGCGCTCGATCGGGGTGGAGCATCTGTTGCCGATCGCGCCGCCGCCGCAGGAGACGCCGCCGCGGTGGCGCCGAATGGCCGAGGGCGTCCTGCACAGCAAGACCCGCGACGCCGAGGCCATCCACCACCACTACGACGTCTCGAACACCTTCTACGAGTGGGTGCTCGGGCCGTCGATGACCTATACCTGCGCGGTCTATCCGAACGAACGGGCAACCCTGGAAGAGGCTCAGGAGAACAAGTACCGGCTGGTCTTCGAGAAGCTGCGGCTGCGGCCGGGCGATCGCCTACTCGACGTCGGCTGCGGCTGGGGCGGGATGGTGCGCTACGCCGCGCGCCACGGGGTCCGGGTCATCGGCGCCACGCTGTCGGCCGAGCAGGCCACGTGGGCCCAACAGAAGATCTCCGACGAGGGGTTGGCGCAGCTGGCCGAGGTGCGCCACTGCGACTACCGGGACGTGGTGGAGACCGGGTTCGATGCCGTCTCGTCGATCGGAATGACCGAGCACATCGGCGTCCGCAACTATCCCGCCTATTTCGGCTTGCTCAAATCCAAGCTGCGCACCGGCGGCCTGCTACTCAACCACTGCATCACCCGCCACGACAACAAGTCGACATCCTTCGCCGGCGGGTTCACCGACCGCTACGTCTTCCCGGACGGGGAGCTGACCGGCTCCGGCCGCATCATCACCGAGATCCAGGAAGTCGGCTTCGAGGTGCTGCACGAGGAGAACCTGCGGCAGCACTACGCGCTGACGCTTCGCGACTGGTGCCACAACCTCGTCAAGCACTGGGACGTGGCGGTCGCCGAAGTCGGACTGCCCATCGCCAAGGTATGGGGCCTGTACATGGCGGCCTCGCGAGTGGCGTTTGAGCGCAACAACCTGCAGCTGCATCACGTGCTCGCCGCCAACGTCGACACCTGGGGCGAAGATGACCTGCCGCTACGGCCGTGGTGGACGGCCTAGGAGGAGATCGCTATGTCGCCAGACGATGCCGCCGCAACTTCGACAGGGAGCCGGGCCCGCAGGTTCGCGGTACGGCACTGGGTCGCGCTGATCCTCGTCGTGCTGGCGGCGATCTTCATCGCACAGAACCGCGAGCGCCCGCAGATGCACTTGCCGTGGGTCACCGTCGAGTCGCCCATGTGGCTGCTGCTGAGCGCCATGTTTGTGCTGGGCATCCTGGTGGGCCTGCTGCTGCGTCGACGCCGCCGGAAATGAGCCATGGCTTGCCCCGGGCGGCCGAAAAAGGCGTAGACGTGATCAGAAACCCGGTGGTTTCCGTCAGCGTCGGCGCCACGGCGATCGCGCTGGGATGGGGGCAGAGCCTATTCCGAAACGTGCAACGACTACCGCTGGTCGGGTCATGGGTGCGGCAAGGCATCGACGAACTGTCGCAGCGAGGCGACCGGTGGCTCGCGCAGAATGTGGACCCGCTCAGGGCGCGGGTGCTGCCGATGGCCGGCGATTTGGTGGATCTGGTACTCGACCAGATCGACCTGACCGCTCTGGTTCGCGAACGGCTTGATCTGGACGCCCTGGTCGCCGAGGTCGACATCGATGCAGTGATCAACCGGATCGATCTGATCACCCTGGCGGACAAGGTGATCGACGGTGTCGACCTGCCCGGGATCATCCGTGAGTCGACAAGTTCGGTAACGGCCGAGGTGATGACCGACGTTCGCAGCCAAGGCGAACGGGCCGATGACCGCGTCGCCAGGATCGTTGACCGGGTTCTGGGGCGTGACCGGGACGATCAGTGATCTCCTCCGATCCGGCGCCCGCCGATGGGCGTGCGGCCGGCATCGTCACCCGGGGGCTGGCAGCCGTCATCGATCTGGTGGTCGTTCTGCTGATCATGGGTGCGCTCTACCTCGGCCTGATCCTGGTCAAGCTGGTCTACTCCCCGGTGTCCTTCAGCCTGCCGGCGCTCAACGTTGTGTTTTCCACCCTGGTCACCTTTGTGGTCGCCGTCGGATACCTCACCGGCTGTTGGGCGGTTTCGGGGTGCACCGCCGGCGCGGTGATGATGGGGCTTCGAGTCGCCGGACGACACTCACATAGCCTACGCCCACTGGTCGCGACGCTACGGGCGATCGGCTGCGTTCTGTTCCCGGTCGGGTTGATCTGGGTTGCGATCGACCGGCAGCGAAGATCGTTGCAGGACATCGTGTTCCGTAGTCGGGTCGTTTATTCACGACCCCATGCCGCGACCGGCCCGGACGAACCGGTCTGACGCCGCGCAAGCACCCGGATGTCGCGCGGCACAACGGAACGCGCGAGGTCAGGCGTTGTCGATGCGGCGGGCACCCAGCTCATTGCGCAGCAGTTCGAGCGCCACTTCCTCGGGTTCGCGGCGCGGCTCGGACGGGTCGCTGCGACCGGCTTCGGCCAGCAGGCTTTCCTCTTCCCCACGCCGGGCGGAATCGACGGCAACGGGATCCGCCGCCGGGGCCGCGGCCTTGGCCGGCTTCGGGGTTGCGGCGGGTTCCGCGGCGCCCACCTCGCAGCGCACCCGCCAGTTGACTCCCAACGCATCTCTGAGCGCCTCGGCGATGACGTCGGCGTTGCGCTGCTCGGACAGCCGCCGGGCCAGCGGCGCCGAGTCGTGGGTCAGTACCAGCGTGTTGTCTTCGAGCGCACGAACGGTGGCGGCGGCGAGCATCACCTCGGTGGTGCGGCTGCGCTGGCGCACCTTCTCGCGCACGGTCGGCCACATGCTGCGAACCGCGGCGGCATTGAGCTCCCCGGGAGCCGAGACCGGTTCGGGAACCGGAGCCGGCCGGGGTTCGGGCGCCCGCCGGGGTTCGGGCGCCGGCCGGGGTTCGGGAGCCGGCGGCGGCTCTGGCGCGGACTTGGGCTCTGGTGGTGCCGGCCGGCGCATGCTTTGCCTGACCATCTCTTTGGCCTCCGCCCGGGCGGAGGTCGTCGCCCGCGGCGCGGCCGGCGCTTCCGGCGCTGGGGCCGAGGTGGCTCCCGCACCGGCCGGTATCGACATGGCCAGCCGGGTCTCGATCCGCTCGATGCGCTGCAACAGCGCCGATTCGGCGTCGCTGGCCGAGGGCAGCAGCAGCCGGGCACACACCACCTCCAGCAGCAGCCGGGGTGCCGTCGCGCCACGCATCTCGCCCAGCCCGGCCTGTACGACCTCGGCGTAGCGAGTCAGCGTCGCCGACCCGAGGTGCGCCGCCTGCTCCCGCATCCGATCCAGCACATCTTCGGGGCCGTCCACGACCCCGCGAGACACGGCGTCGGGAACCGCTTGCAGCACGATGAGATCGCGGAATCGCTCCAGCAGGTCGGTGGCGAAGCGACGAGGATCGTGCCCGGCGTCGATCACCGATTCGACCGCCCCCAACAGCGCCGCGGCATCCCCGGCGCCAAGCGCGTCCACGGCGTCGTCGATCAGCGCGACGTCGGTGGCACCCAGCAGTCCCAGCGCTCGCTGGTAGGTCACATGGTTGCTCTGCGCCCCGGCCACCAGCTGGTCCAGCACCGAAAGCGTGTCACGCGGGGAACCACCGCCGGCGCGAGTCACCAGCGGATACACCGCCTCGTCGACGACCACGCCCTCCTGCTCACAAATCCGCCCGATCAGACCTCGCATGGTGCGCGGCGGCAGCAGGCGGAACGGGTAGTGGTGGGTGCGCGACCGGATGGTGGGCAGCACCTTCTCCGGTTCCGTGGTGGCGAAGATGAAGATGAGGTGTTCGGGGGGCTCTTCGACGATCTTGAGCAGCGCGTTGAAACCGGCGGTGGTCACCATGTGCGCCTCGTCGATGATGAACACGCGGTAGCGCGACTGCGCGGGCGCGTAGAACGCGCGATCCCGCAATTCCCGGGTGTCGTCCACACCGCCGTGACTGGCCGCGTCGAGCTCGACCACGTCGATGCTGCCGGGCGCGCTGGGCGCCAAGGCCTGGCAGGACTCGCAGGTTCCACACGGCGTGGCCGTGGGGCCCTGCGCGCAGTTCAAGGACCGCGCCAGGATGCGCGCCGACGACGTCTTGCCGCAGCCGCGCGGCCCGGAGAACAGGTACGCATGGTTGATCCGGCCGGCCTCCAGGGCGATCGACAGCGGTTCGGTGACATGCTCCTGCCCCACCACCTCCGCGAAGGTCGCCGGACGATATTTGCGGTAGAGAGCCACGGTCAGCAGGCTACTCAGGCTGGCGGACTATTGCGGAATCCACTGGTCCGAGCGGGAACTACGGGCGGGCCAGCAAGGCCTCGGTGCCGGCGAGCAAGGCACAGGTCGCCAGACCATCGACCGCATCGCTCAGATCGGGCAGCGACGGGAAAGACGGCGCGATCCGGATGTTCTTGTCCTCGGGATCCTTGCGATACGGGAACGACGCGCCCGCCTCGGTGACGGCAATCCCGGCGTCCTTGGCCAACGCCACGGTGCGGCGCGCGGTCCCCGGCATCACATCGAGGCTGATGAAATACCCGCCCTTGGGCTCGGTCCACGACGCGATCTTGGAATCGCTGAGCCGCTGATCGAGGATCTCGAGCGCCAACGCAAACTTGGGCGCCAATATCTGCTGGTGGCGGCGCATATGCAAGCGTACGCCGTCGGCGTCTCCGAAAAACCGCAGGTGCCGCAGCTGGTTGACCTTGTCCGGACCGATCGACTTCTTTCCGGCGTACTGCAGATACCACGCGATGTTGCCCAACGACCCGCCGAAGAAGCTGACGCCGCCGCCGGCGAAGGTGATCTTCGACGTGGATGCGAAAACGTAGGGCCGGTGCGGATTGCCGGCCTTGGCCGCCAGCCCCAGCACGTCAACCTGCCGGATGAAGTCCGGCGTGAGGGTGTGCACCATGTAGGCGTTGTCCCAGAACAAGCGGAAGTCCGGTGCCGCCGTCTGCATCTGCACCAGCCGGCGCACCGTTTCCCAGGAATACGTGACACCGGTGGGGTTGCCGAACACCGGTACGGTCCACATGCCCTTGATCGTGGGGTCGACGGCGACCAGTTCCTCGATCAGATCGACGTCGGGGCCGTCCTCGAGCATCGGGACGGGGATCATCTCCACACCCATCGTTTCGGTGATGGCGAAATGGCGGTCATAGCCGGGAACGGGGCACAGGAACTTGATGCCGTCCGGCTCCTTTACCCAAGGCCGGGGCGAGTCGACCCCGCCATAGAGCATGGAGAACGCGGTCACGTCGTGCATCAGCTCCAGGCTGGAGTTGTTTCCCGCGATCAAGTTCTGGACCGGGATGCCGAGCAACTCACCGAAGATGGCGCGCAGCGCCGGCAGGCCATGCAGGCCGCCATAGTTGCGGGTGTCGAGGCCCTCGGGGTCGCGGTAGTCCTGGCCACCGGACAGGCTCAGCAGTTGATTAGACAGGTCCAGCTGCTCAGAAGACGGCTTGCCTCGGGTGAGATCCAGGGACAGGCCTTTAACGCGCAGGTTTGCGTAGTCCTGCTCGTGGCGGACATGCAAAGCGGCTAGCTCTTCAGGGCTGAGCGAATCGAACGAGACCATGCGACCCTTTCACCGTCGAAAACCGTGGATCAAACATGCAGGTCTTGAGCGGTTGCAGGCCAGTTCTTGCTGGTTGGCACCTGGTGGGCCGCCCCGGACAAAGGGGGACCCCGCGCACCCGACAGAGCCCATTGACCCTTGCTGCCTTCCGGCCCTGGGGGAGTTCACAGGATAGACGCCGCGCGGGGTCCTGCCGCGAGTCTAATACCTCCGCGGAGACATTCGTCGGCGGCCGCGGAACACGGGCGCCGAGACAGCGGCTACCATATCGGCGGAGGATTCGCCTAGTGGCCTATGGCGCTCGCCTGGAACGCGGGTTGGGTTAATAGCCCTCGCGGGTTCAAATCCCGCATCCTCCGCAATGGTCGCGCCCGCGCCGAGGCGCGGGCGGACAGTGTGGGCTGGTCAGCTTGACTGGCTCCGGCTCACAGTACGAGGAGGGGTATGGGGCGCAAGGTTGCCATGCTGTGGCACGCGTCGTTTTCGATCGGCGCAGGCGTCCTCTACTTCTTCTTCGTTCTGCCCCGTTGGCCCGAATTGATGGGCGATACCGCCCACTCGCTGGGGACCGGGCCCCGGATCACCGCGGGCGCCCTGTTCGGCCTGGCCGCGCTGCCGGTGGTGTTCACCCTGCTGCGTACCCGCAAGCCGGAACTTGGCACCCCTGCCCTGGCGCTATCGATTCGGACATGGTCGATCGTGGCGCACGTGCTGGCCGGGGTGCTGATCATCGGGACCGCCATCAGCGAGATCTGGCTCAGCCTGGACTCGGTGGGGCAATGGCTGTTCGGGATCTACGGGGCCGCTGCCGCCATTGCGGTACTCGGCTTCTTCGCGTTCTACCTGTCGTTTGTCGCGGAATTGCCACCGCCACCGCCCAAACCGATCAAGGTGAAAGAACCCAAGCAGCGCCGCCGCCGCAAGAAGGGCACCTCAGAGGCACCGATCGCGGCTTCGGCGCCGATCAGTCGACGGTCGCAGGCGCATGCCAGCACACACCCGCCCGCGATGGCGGCACCGTTGATCGCGGCCACGGTAGGGCCCGGGTAGCCGAACATCGCGTCAAACGCGTCCGATAACGCTGGAATCAGCCGATCCGTATAGCTGGTCCCGCCCTGCACCACCCGGTTCAGGTCGACCCCGGCAGAGAACACTCGTCCGGCGCCGGTGAGCACCAGCGCGCCACCGTGTGAGGAGCCCAGTTCGCGCAGCGCATCGGTCAACTCGGTCAGCAGCTCGACATCGAGGGCGTTGACCCGCCCGGACGAGAGGGTGAGCACTTGCACGGCGTCTACGGCCTGAATCTCAATCACAGTCACACACTCCACCACCACGGCGGTCGAGCCAAATAGTTGGGATCGGTAGCAACCCGGGCGTTCTGTACTTACTCCCATGACGGCGCCACCAGGGCGGCGCATGATGGAAGGAAATCCAGTGAAACGTGTTATCGCGGCTGCGATTGGAACCATTGGCTGCGCATCGGCGCTGGTGGGCTGCTCCAGCGGCGGCCACTCAGCCAGCCCGGCATCAAGTGTCTCCACCGGCGGTGGCGGAACGCAGGTCCAGGTGGGCGGCACGAATCTTCCTGGCCTGGACCCGGCCTCGGTGACCTGCGTCAAGCAGGGCGGCAAGATCGACATCGGTAGTGGCTCCGCCGGCGGCCAGCAGGCACTGGCGGTGGTGATGACCGATGAGGCCACTCCGCGAGTCGAGTCGCTGGCGCTTGTGGTGGACGGCAACGCATTGTCTGTCACCGACAACATGGGTGCCAAGGTCGGCTCGGCCAAGGTTGCGGTGGAGGGCAAGACCTACACCATCACCGGCCAGGCGCAAGGTGCCGACATGAAGAACCCGATGGCCGGAATGATCACCAAGGACTTCAGCATCAAGGTGACGTGCGGCTGATGCAGGGGGCACCGGCCGGTGGGCAAGCATCGCTTGTCCACCGGTCCGGTCTGTCGCGGTCAAAACGGACTTATGATGCAGCCGTGTCGATCTCCGGCGATCTCGAACACGCCCGGCACCTGGCGTTGGCCGCGGACGAGGACGCGGCCCGGGAGCTGCTGATCGCGCTGCTGCCGCAAATCGAACAAGCCGATCGCGATGACCTCGCACTGCAGGTATTCGCGCAGCTGGGCGAGATCTACCTGGTCCGCGGCGCGACCGAGGGCGTGCGCGAGTGCGTCCGGCGCATTCGTGACTGCTTGGCCAGCTACTCGAAGATTCTCGACGGTACCCTGCCGGAGGCGGCCGCCCAGATACAGCTGTCGGACACCGAAGTCAGGCACCTCATCTGCCGCTATTCCCAGCGCGCCGCCCTGCTGCAGATTGGCCTGTGCGCGGCCGAGGGCGATCACGAAGGCGCCGCGCGGCAACTCACCGCGCTGGCCGACTCAGCCGGCGCGGAGTTCCCCGACCTTGCCGGTGAGCACCGGCTCCTGCTCACCCACGCCCGGATTCTGTGCGCAAGCGCGTTGTGCGACGACGATCTACACACCCACGCGGTGCCGAATTGGGAATCCGTGCTCGAAACGCTGAACCGGCCGGACACCGGTTCCGACGCCGAATACTCCGATCACCTTTGGGTGTACGGGGCCACCGCATACGGCAGGTTCTGCGTCGAGACAGGACGATTGTCGGAGGCCGAACCGTGGCTGCGACGCGCCGGGGCCCGCGCTCAGGCCAGGGGATGGGAATTTGCCTTCGCCAGAACACAATTAGAACGAGCGGCGGCGCGCTGGGTGGTCGGCGACCACGCGGCCACCGAGCAGCTGGTCTCCGAAGCGGAGCCGATCATCTCCCGCTACGCGCGCGCACACGATGTCGCCCGCTGCTGGCTCTACCTTGGCCTTACCCGACTGGCCAGCGGTGCGCTCGAGGTCGCCGACCAATGCTGGGCGAACGCCGAAAAGCACTGGCGTGACCTGGGAAGGCCCCTGTACCTGCACCGCATTCTGCTGCAGCGCAGCTGGATAGCCATCTTTTGGGGCCGCTTCGCGCAAGCCGTGGAGATGATCGCGCAGGCGCGGGAACTGCTCGACTCATCGCCTCGCAGCAGCTGGCTTCAGTACGCCCAACTCGACAGTCATCTGGGCACGGTGTGGCGGGCAGACGCGCTGGCGGACTTGGGGTTCGACGGCTCAGGCGATCCGGAGGAGACACTGCAGCAGACCGAAGCCCGCCAAGCCGAGTCAATCGGCCTGCTGCACGGTGAGATCGGCACCGAGGGGTACTGGCGTGCGATGAGCAAGCTGGAACAGGCCGCCGAACTCAAGGTTCCCGCGGCGCTCGCCGTCGACTCGGTTCGCTATTCGATCGCTGACGCTGACGCGAGATCACGCTGGGCAAGCCATGTCTCGGCCCCGATTCTGGCCGGCGCGTTCGCCGTCGCCTGGGAGTGGGAAAATACCGAGCTGATCAGTGAACTGGTCGAATACCACAGCGCCCGAGGAACGTTTAGCCCCGCTCCGCCACGCGAAGCCATGGGCGAGTGGGCATCGACCGCCACCGCGCCGGCGTTCGTCGACACCGACGAACCGGCCGCCGCCGCAGCGGGGACGTCACGGCAGGGGGCGAACTCGTTGACACGCCTGGGCCCCTTGCCGCCCTTGCAGATGCAACCGGACGCCCCACCGATCCTGAGCCACTATCGCGCGCTGGCGCTGCAACGCTACGGTCGCGCCGTCACGTCCGCCGAGCCCGTCTGGTCCACCTGGCCATGAACGACTCGGACCGCCCCACTCTGGTGCTGCGTTACGCCGACGTCGGGATCACCACCTACGCGAGTCTGCGCGTGGTCGGCCAACCATCCAGAACCGTCAACTGGGTGGTGGACGAGCCGATCCTGCTGGCGGCCTTGGCCGAACTGACCGACGCACTACCCGAGCCCCACGGCAACGAGGACCGGCGCGAGGCCATCGAACGCGCACTTTGCTGGGGCCCATTCGCAACGCGGGACAGCGAACTGACGGTCGCGTTCATCCTGGGGGTACTGCTGATCGGCACGCCCGGATGGCAACTGCTGACCGAGTGCGCGGCATCGCCGCGGCCGGTGCTGTTCATCTCGCCCAGCGCCCGGCTGGCGCGGGTGCCCTGGGGGCTGCTGGCGTTGCCGACCGCGGGGCCCACCCGGGAAGAGTTGGTGCGGGCTCGCCAGGAGGCGATCACCGCCAGCGGCCGAGCGGCCGCCCGGATCCCTTGGCAGTTTGCCGACATCACCGAGTACACCGATGGCTACCGGCTGATGGAGTTGGTCGACATCCTTCTGGCGGTGCCCCAGAACATCGTGCACTCCGCGCGCGTGCCGGCCCGATGGGCCGCCCGCAAAGACGGCCCGCCGATACTCATACTCGACCCGCGCGTGCCCGGCCAGCGGCCCGACTCGGCACTGGGATCGGTGCTGGGCAGGCCGTCGGAGGAAACCCCGCTCGCCAGGCATTTTGCCGAACTGATGCGACGTCGCCCCGTGTTGCCGGCGGTCGACTCGCCCAGTGAGCTGTTCCGCCGCAGGGATACCGACCGGGACTGGCTGTCGAAATTGCTGGTGCAACAACCAAGTCGGCTCTTGTACGTCGGGCATGCCAGTTCGGCCGATAGCGAGGGTGGGCATGCCGACCATGCGGCGCTGCATCTGGCGTGTGGTGCCGCAATACCCGGGGATGCCCCCGCAATCGGCGACCACCGGCCGCTGACCGCCTCGGATCTGATGGCGCTGCGGATGTCGATGCCACCGCGGGTGGCGCTGCTGGCCTGTGCCTCCGGCGGCGACTACCAATTCGATGAGGCAACCGGACTGGTGGCGGCGACCATCCTGGGCGGGGCGCAGCTGGTGACCGCCACCCTGTGGTCGCTTCCCACCACCGCGGCTTATCGGCAGTTCGTCGCCGAGGACGGCGATCCGGCAGACCCGATGACCGACCCGATGACCGAGATCGTCGCCGCGATCGATTCGGCCCACGAGGCCGACGAAGCCGGGTGCGCCGTAAATCGCTGGCAGCGCGCCCAAATGCGACGCTGGCGTGACGGCGAGGCCAGCGCCAGTCCGTTGTATTGGGGTGCGGTGGTCAGTTTCGCCGTCGACGGGGCACGCTGATGGTCAACCGATGGCCAGACCCCTGGCGCGAACGGCCAACACGTCATCGGGCAGCGAAAGCTGTTGGCGGTCGGCGGGATCAAACGCCACCAACACCACCAGTCCGGGGCGCAATGTCGCCGTGTCTGTTTCCGTGTCGTCCTGCACTAGTCGGCCGATGAAGGTGTCGCCGTGCACGCTGGCCACTTCGATCCAGATCTGGCGCTCACCGTCGCCAGGTTCGGCCTCGCCGCCTTCGACCGTGCGCACCGTACCCACTCCGACCGTCCGAGCGACCCCCGGCATCCGTCGTGCCGCGTAGCTGGCGTGGCCGATGAGACTCACCGTGGCCAGAGCAAACCCGATCCCGGCCAGTGCGATCCGGAAGTCGCGCATCACCAGGTACCACAGGGTGGTTGCGATCAGCGCAACTTCGGCGCCGATGGCCAGCATCTTGGGTTTGCTCATAGCGCCAGCCTCGCGGGGACAATCGGCTACCGAACCCAACTTTGGGAATATCAGTATCCGCGTCAATGCCCCTATCCTGTTGACATGTGCGCGGATCCACAGTTGACGACGACCGTAGCGGTGGGCAGTCCCCGCCGCGCGGTGATCGATCAGGCGTGGCGCGCGATCGGCCCCGGGGTCGAACTGCTCAGCAGCGATGACGGCGGTCCGTTGAGTCGCACCGTCAAGCGCATCATCGATCCACTGGTGCTGCGGTTGCGGTCGAATCCCCAGTATTCAGCGCCCGTCGTCGACCCGGCCACCGCGACGTTGATGCACGACGCGATCCTTGGCAGCGCTGTCCAATTATGCTCTGCGGCATCGTGGTTCGATGTGCTCAAAGCCGAGCGGCGCAAGCTGCGGATCCGCAGCGGAAACGCCCAGGAGTTGTACTTCCCGGTGTGCTTCGAGCTGGCGATCACCAAGGGCCCGCCCGCGGCCGGTGATCGTGAAACCCCGGCGACGGTGCTGCACGAGATCCATCAGGGGCGCGACCGCACCGCGATCGAGGTGTTGCATGAATATCTGGCAAGTCCGGAAGTGGTGGCCGCGCTTACCGATCAACTCAGTCGAAGCTGGCGCGACGTGCGGGCACCGGATTCGACCTGCCGCGCGGCGATCGATGCGTTCCGGACCGCACTGGGCACGGCGCTGGGCCCCGCTCCCAACCACGGTGCCGTCATCGCACGCCAGCGCGCCTGGTCGATGCTGGCCGGCTCCACCACCGCATACGACCTCGGCGCACTGGCGCGCGTCGAATCTGGCGAGCTGCCCTGGTCGATAGTCGCACTGGGCTTGAGTTCGGTTGCGCCACAACAACCCCCCACCGTCAATGCCGGCTCCGCCAGCGACCGTCCCCTGGACCGGACCGTGGTGGATCGGGTGCGTGCCACCCTCCGCCGCGCCCTGGACCGAGATGCGTTGCCAGACATCCCCTTACTGTGCGAGGAGGAAGTCGACCGGGCCTGCGCCCCATGGGGCCTGCTCGGCGACGACAAGCAGGCGACCCTGGTGGCCGGGATCGAAGTCGCCGTCGAACTGGCCCCCTTGGACCGAACCATGACCAACCGCTACGCATTGGCCGCGCAGATTCAGTCGCGGCTGCGCAAAGAGGCCTACGTGCTGCACGCCCGCCGCTACCTTGCCGACGGCGGGCCGATTCATCCACGACAACGTCAGGTGGTCGACGACTTGGCCGCCTACGCCCAGCCCTACCTGAGCCGACTTTGGGCACGACTGCACGGGCGCGATGTCTGGCAGGAGCCCTGCGCGGACGTCGACGACGTGCGGTCGCTACTCGACAGTGTCGCGCGTTCGGTGAGTCTCGACCATCGGCAGCGGATCAAGTCGATGCTGGAATTGCAGGTGGCCGGATGAAACTGGTGGCCGAGTCAGGATTGTGGAGCACCGGTGCCACTGGCCCCGACGAGCAACTCCCGGCGTCTCCACTGATTGCGCTGCTGGAAGTCAGTGGGGCGGTGCTGTCCTGGGTCATTGATGACCCGCGCGGGGAGGCGGCCACCCGCATCACCTTCACCGACGCGGCGCGCGCCGACTGGCTTTGGCGTGTGGTCGGCGAATCCGGACACGTCGCGGTGCTCTCGGCGGTGGCCGGGCACCCGGCGGGTGACGTCGACCTCCGCGGCGTCGACCTCATCCCGGGCTCCGCCGCCGGCCTGCGACGCCTGGCCGTCGGCCATTGGCTGCGGCGCTGGTGGCCGGCCAGTCAACGCGACGACATCGCCGGGCTGGACCGGGCGCTGCTCGACGTCGAGGTCGCACTGCTGACGGTCGGGGCACAGGGCTTCTTCACCGACGACACCCTGGATTCGGACGTCGCCGAACTGCTGGCGCCGCACGCCGGCGCCCTGACCGCACATGTCCGGACCGATGATGCACGCATTCGCGCACTGGTGCGGGCCGGGGCTCATCTTGCCGACGAGGTGGGCACGGACGGCGCCGGCTGGACGGAACTTTCTGCCGCAATTGATGATTCATCGGTCGCGGTGACGATGCCGACGGGACGGCGCGACGACTATGCGCTGGCCGCCGGCGCCGGGCAAGGCCCGCGCGGCGCGGCGTCGATCGGCCGTGGCGTGGCGTCGATCAACTGGGACGGAGTACCGCCGGCGATATTCGATGCGGCCGAAGACACCGTCGACTGGACGATCGAGCCCGGCGGACCGGCCGGGTCCGCCGTTGTCGCCGTCGTGCGGGCCGCCCTCATCGGAGCACAGCCGGCCACCGACGTGCCGGTCCGAGTGCGCTCCGGTGAGGCCAGCGGCACCGGCGCGCTGGATGCCGGCGGCCGGGCCACGGTCGCACTCGTCGACGCGCAACGGCGCGCCATGACCCAGACCTCGGCATGGGACCACAACTGGGCCGCCACGTCGGTAGTGATCGGGGCCGACATCGCGGAATCACGCCAGACCCGCGACCGGGTGCGCCGCTGGGTGCGCGACCGGCTGGACCGGCCGCCACCGGACGCTTTTCTGGCCGAGATCCTGGCCAGTGAGTCCGCCTACTGATTCCCCCTCGAAGATCCGCCCCGATTCTTATGCTGAGCGAGTGCCAAACAGTTATCGGGTCGTGCAATGGACCACCGGAAACGTCGGCAAGAGTTCGCTGCAGGCGATCGCGACTCACCCCGCGCTGGAACTGGTGGGGTGCTACGCCTGGTCGCAGGAGAAGGCCGGGCGCGACGCCGGCGAACTGTGCGGCATGGCACCGCTGGGCATCACCGCCAGCAATGACGTCGAGGCGCTGCTGGCCCTCAAACCGGACTGCGTGGTCTACAACCCGATGTGGATTGACGTGGACGAACTGGTGCGCATCTTGTCGGCCGGAGTGAATGTGGTGACCACGGCGGCGTTCATCACCGGGCACAACCTGGGCGCCGGCCGCGACCGGATTCTGGCGGCCTGCCGCCACGGCGGCTCGACGATCTTCGGATCCGGCGTCAGTCCGGGGTTTGCCGAACTGTTGGCCATTGTGTCGGCGATGGTGTGCAACCGGATCGACAAGGTGACCGTCAACGAGGCCGCCGACACCACGTTCTATGACTCCCCCGCAACCGAGCGGCCGGTCGGCTTCGGCCAGCCGATCGACCATCCGCAGCTGCAGGCGATGACCGCCCAGGGAACGGCCATCTTCGGCGAGGCGGTCCGGTTGGTCGCCGACGCGCTGGGGGTCGAACTCGACGAGGTCCGCTGTGTGGCCGAACACGCGCAGACCACCGCGGACCTCGACCTGGGTTCTTGGACCATTGCGGCGGGATGTGTCGCGGGCGTCCACGCCAGCTGGCAGGGAATGGCGGGCGGCCGGACCATCGTCGAGCTCAATGTCCGGTGGCGCAAGGGACAGACCCTCGATCCGGACTGGCAGATGGACCAGGATGGCTGGGTCATCCAGGTCGACGGAACTCCCACGGTTACAACCAAAGTCAGCTTTCTGCCGCCGCCCTACTTCCAGGCCGAAACGATCGCCGACTTCATGGTGCTCGGGCACATCATGACCGCGATGCCCACCATCAACGCGATTCCGGCTGTCGTTGCCGCGGCCCCCGGCATCGTTACCTATAGCGATCTGGCCCTGACGCTGCCGCGCGGGATGGTGCCCACCGATCGAAATTCGGATCCGAAACTGGGCGCTTCACGAACACCCTGATGTCGGGCAGCCTCGATAGCATTGCGGGGCCGGGCCGCGGCACAGGTTTCACGCTTGGCCACCCTCGGGTATCCGGTTGCCAAGCGCACCAACTCCTAACTCTGGAATAAGCATGAGAAACGCAACATGGACGCGTCGGCTTGCCGTCGGTGCGGCAACGGCGGTAAGCGCGCTGGTGGGAGGGGGAATCCGGGTGCCGTTCGCGGCCGCCGAACCGTGTCCGGATGTCGAGGTGTTGTTCGCCCGCGGCACCGGCGAACCTCCGGGTATCGGCGGCATCGGGGGATCTTTCGTGGCCGCGTTGCGGTCGGATATCGGCGCCAAGTCCTTGGCCGTCTATGCGGTCGACTACCCCGCCAGCAGCGACTTCTCCAGCAGCGATTTCCCGCGGACAGTGATCGACGGCATCCGCGACGCCAGCTCACATATCGAGTCGATGGCGGCCAAGTGCCCCGCGACCCGAGAGGTGCTCGGCGGGTATTCGCAGGGCGCTGCGGTGGCCGGCTACGTCACTTCCGCGTCGGTACCGCCGGGGGTTCCCGCGGCGGCGGTGCCCAAACCCATGGCGCCGGACATCGCTGATCATGTTGCGGCAGTGACCCTTTTCGGCACTCCCTCCGAGCAGTTCCTGCAGCACTACGGAGCCCCGCCGATCACTATCGGCCCGCTGTATCAACCCCGCACCATCGAGTTGTGTGCCAGCGGTGACCCGGTTTGCAGTGGCGGCAACGACGCGGCAGCGCACGCGCTGTACGCCGTGAACGGGATGACCGGCCAAGGCGCGGACTTCCCGGCGCACCACCTGTAGCCGGGCCATTGCCCCCCGCCGCCAGATGGGGCGACTCGCCGTGCACAATCACTGCATGCACGTTCTGGTAACCGGTGGTACGGGGTTTGTTGGCGGCTGGACCGCCAAGGCCATCGCCGATGCGGGGCATTCGGTCCGCTTTCTGGTCCGAAATCCCGCGAAACTGGAGTCGTCGGTCGCCAAGCTGGGCGTCGATGTGTCCGACTTCATCATCGGCGACATCAAAGACCGCGATCTGGTGCGCGAGGCACTCACCGGATGTGACGCCGTCGTCCACAGTGCCGCACTGGTGGCGACCGACCAGCGCCAGACTCAAGACATGCTGAGCACCAACATGGAGGGTGCTCGCAACGTGCTTGGACAGGCCGTCGCACTCGGACTCGATCCGATCGTGCACGTCTCGAGTTTTACCGCCCTTTTCCACCCCGGCCTGCAAACCCTCTCGGCGGACCTGCCGGTGGTGGGGGGATCCGACGGCTACGGAACGTCCAAAGCGCAGGTCGAAATCTATGCGCGCGGATTGCAGGATGCCGGCGCACCGGTGAACATCACCTATCCGGGCATGGTGCTGGGCCCGCCGGTCGGCAACCAATTCGGGGAGGCCGGCGAGGGGGTCAAGGCCGCGCTGGAGATCCGCACGATTCCCGGGCGCAACGCGGCTTGGCTGATCATCGACGTCCGCGACGTGGCCGCGGTGCACGCGGCGCTGCTGGAGCCGGGGCGCGGTCCTCGCCGGTACATGGTGGGCGGGCATCGAATTCCGGTGCCGGAGCTGGCGAAGATGCTTGGCCAGGTGGCCGAGACGCCGATAGTGAGCGTTCCGATTCCCGACAGCGTGCTGCGCGGTGCGGGTTCATTGCTCGATCTGGCCGGCCCGTATCTGCCCTTCGACAACCCGTTCACTGCCGCGGGAATGCAGTACTACACGCAGATGCCGGACTCCGATGATTCGCCGAGCGAACTGGAGCTGGGCGTGACCTATCGGGATCCGCGCACCACGCTGGCGGACACGGTCGCCGCCCTCACCGCCTAGCCCGCGAAGCGCTGGGGCGAGTTCAGTCATCCCCGTCCGGGGGTTGGACGCCATCTGCTTCGGGTGGGGCATTTTTCAGCCACCTGCGCAGCCGAAGCAGTTCGTTGGTCACGATGCCGAGTCCCAGCAGGATCAACGTCACCACAATTACGGTGGTCACGCCTTCTATGGTGGCAGGCTCGGCTGGCCGGCCGACTAGGCGGCCTCGATCTCCAGACCGATGTGCACCTTGTCGATGCCACCACGCACGATCGAATGTGGGTAGAACCACCACGCGTGGTACCAGTACCGCTTCAGCACGGCGTTGTAGACCCGCCTCGTTTCCGACTTGGGCAACACCCGCCCGACCGCCTCGACCGGCTCGCTCTTGGGCTTGCCCAGCGAACCGCTGCGGGCGAGCGTCACCCGCGGTGTATTGCGGATCCGCTTGACTTTCCACGACTCGTCGTCGGTGATCACCAGCAGCCGGTTTCCGTCGGGCACCCCCCAGATCGGGGTAGGTTTCGGGCGGCCGTCCTTAGTGAACGTGGTCAGCAACAGATATTTGGACTTGATGACGTCTTGAAAACTTGGAGCCACGCGCTTCTTCCGCTCTCTGAGTGGGTGTCTAAGGACAGTATCCAGTCGATGCGTCCATTAATCGTGGCGCGCACCACTACAAGGCGCCCGCCCCGGCTCGTCACCGCATCGCATCTGCCCACCCCAGATGTCCGCCGAAGTCCAGCGTGCGCGCCATGTCGCGGTAGCTCTCACGCAAGCGCTGATAGTCGCCGCCGCCACCGCGCGCGCCCGCCAGCGCCGTCCGCATCCGCAGCAGCCAGATGTCGCGCAACGGTTGGGGCCCATCCGGCGGCTCGTCGGCTACCCGCTCGATCGCGGCCTGGGCTTCGGACCAGTCAGCCTCGGTGTCCCGGTCGAGCAGCGTCTCCACCAGAGCATGTGTTGCCGGCAGCCCCCAGCTGAGTAGCTGTCCCTGCCGGTACAGGGTGTCAACGGCCGTGCGCAGCGTCGGTAGGGCGTCGTCACGATCTCCCCGACGACCACGCTCGCGCGCCAGGTAGGCCTCGACGATGGGCAGATCCCCCAGCGAGTAGCCGCGGCGCATCAGCGTGTCCCCGGTATCGGCGAGGTACCCGTATCCGCGGTCGCGCCCGGGCTCGGTGCCCCGCTCCAACAGCGCGATGCCCAGCGAGATTTGGGCCGAGCTCAGCGCGAGGTCATCGCCGGCCTGCTGAGCAATCTGCACCGCCTGCTCGATCTCGCGTATCGCGGCTTCGTCGGGGCTGAACACTCCGAACGCTATTCCCGGATTGTGGACGAACGCGACAACGGTGGCGTAGGCCACCGGGTCGGTGGCGCCGGCGGTCTGCACCGCTTGGTGAACATCGTCGCGCCAACCGGGACGGCCCAGGCAGTAGCGGGCAATGGCCCGCGTCGTCAACGCCAGCGCCAGCGGCGACCCGATCATGAAGTTGCCCTTGGTGGGATCTCCGTCGGCCAGCTGGATCACCAGCTGCGACCAGTGCAGGACATCGAGCCACTGGGCCTGTTCGGCCTTGGCCACAATGGCCGTCAGCGACAGCCCCACCGTCAGGGTTGGATTGCCAATCGACTCGATGAGGCCCATTGCCTCCGACGCCAGTCGGGATCCCTCGTGGATGCGGGCCTGGTAGATGCGATCCATCACCAGCCCGGCCGTCGCGATGGCGAGCGAGGTCTTGTCCCCGGCTGCCAGGCACAGCTCACGCAGTTCAGCGAAGTGCGCATCGGAAATGTTGACGTGGACGCGCCACGCGTAACCGCACAACATGGTGCGGGGCGCGATGCGCTTGACCGATCGGTCCGGGGTGTCGGCGGGTAAGGCATCGGAGATCCTGGTGGCTCGCTCCCAGCTCAGGCGCGCCGCGGCGATGTCGCGGTTCAGTGCCCACTTGCCGGCGCGCATGTGCCAGCGGTAGGCGGCCACCAAATCTCCTGCGGCCTCGAAGTGCTCGGCAATCAGCGCGGCATGGTGGTCGCCCGGATCGGCTTCCGTGTTTTCGAGCGCTTGGGCCAGCCGGCGGTGTAGCTGGGCCCGGTCGGCCCTGAGCTGCGCCTCGTAGGCCACGGTGCGAACCACGGGATGCCGAAACGCGTACTCGGCGCGTGTGGTGAACCGGACCTGGTCGATGAGGTCGGCATCGAGCAACTCGTCGATGCAGGGTTCGATTCCCAGGCCGATCAGCAGATCGGAGCTGAACCGGGATCCGACTACCGCGGCGGCACTGAGCGTCTGTTTGGCGGCCGGACTGAGCCGATCGATGCGGGCACCGATGGCCGCTTGGACGGTTGCGGGCACCCGGATCTCGGCCACATCCGTGCGGCATTGGTAGCTGCCGCGCTCGCCGGTGAGCACGCCGCGTTCGGCGAGTTCGCGGGTCATCTCCTCGGCGAACAGCGGGTTGCCCGCGGCCCGCTCGGAGATGACCCGGCCGATGGTTGCGACCGACGGGTCCTGGCCGAGCAGCTCGGCGACCAGCGTCGACACGTCCGCGTCGGTGAGCGGCGCCAGCGCAATCGTCTGGGCACCCGGCACCAGCTGCAGGGCGCCGCGATACTCGGGGCGATAGGTGAACAAGACCAGCGACGGGGTCTGCAGCATCACCGTCAGAAAGTCCGCGAGCATCGACTCGCTGGCTTCGTCGATCCAATGCACATCCTCGAGGACGAAAACCACCGGTTCGGTGCGCGCCAACTGGGATGCGTTGATCAGCCCGGTCAACCGGCGCCGGCGCGCGTCCGGGTCGATCCTGGGCAGCTCGGCACCCGGAGCGGCGATGCCCAGCAGATCGTCGAGCAGCAGCAGATCCGCCAGCTGGGCGTCGGGCACTCGGTCTCGAACCCGCGCCCGCGCCCGCGCCGCCTCATCGTCGAGCCCACTGGCCTGGCCGACGGCCCGCAGCAGACGCATCATCACCCGGAACGGGACGTCGGCGGCGTGCGACTCACAGTAGGTGTGCACCACGGTGACCCCACGACTTTTCGCCAGGCCGATGGCCTCGCGGACGAGTCGTGATTTTCCGATCCCTACCGGACCGGTCACCCCGACCACCGAACCACGTCCGTGGATGGCGCGATCCAGCATGGTCGACACGGCGGCCACTTCCCACCCGCGCCCCACCAGTGTCGACTCGGCGGTATCGGTTCTTTGGTGTTGGGCGGTCGCGCTGCGCAGCTCCCGCGCCGAGGCCGTGCCCATCCCCTTGACCTGCACCCGCTGGGGCGCCCCGAGCAGCACCACACCCTCGACCAGCCGCGCGGTGGTGTCGCTGACCATCACCCCGCCCACCGGAGCGATCGACTCCATCCGTTGCGCCATGCCGACCTGCTCGCCAACCGCGGTGTATCCCAACGCTGTCGGACCTATCCCGCCGGTGATCACCTCGCCGGAATTGAGGCCGATCCGCAGCCGCAGCTCGACGCCGTCGGTGCGACTGATGTCCGCCGCCAGGCGCGCGACCTCATCCTGGATGTCGAGCGCGGCCAGACACGCGCGCAGGGCGTGGTCCTCCAGGGCCGCCGGTGCGCCGAACACTGCCATGACGCCGTCGCCGGTGAACTTGTCCACCCGGCCGGCGTAGCGCTGCACAACCGTCGACGCACGAGTGACGAGCTCGGCCATGATCTCGCGCAGTCGCTCCGGACCGACGGCCGCCGCGATGTCCATCGAATGCGCCACGTCGGCGAACAGCACCGTGACTTGTTTGTATTCGGCACGGGTATCGGCGGCACCGACCGGTGCGCCGCATTCGTGACAGAACCGCGCATTCTCCAGGGGTTCGACACCGCAAGCGCGGCACACTGTTACGGGCGTCATCCGACCCTCCGCCAGTCCGGCTCCCCGGTTTGGTCAGGCTCCCAGCATAGGGCGACATCGTGGGATGCTGGTGATTCAGGCGCGCCGGTCGCGCGGCGGGCCGATCGTTGCGAGGTCTGCGAGGTGTTCCGGATGTCCGAGCATGGTCGCCATCAACGATTGCAGGACCGGCTGCGCCACGCCGTCCTGTGGGCTCCGGCCGTCACCGATGCGGCGCTGCGCAGGGCCGTCTACCACGGGCAGGACGTGCCCGAGCCGCTGAGCGGATATGTGCAAAAGCTGCGCCGGTACGCCTACCGGGTCCAAGACAGCGACATCGAACAGTTGCGTGGCGCCGGCTACTGCGACGACGACATCTTCGAGATAACCATCGCGGCCGCACTCGGCGCCGGTGACGAGCGCCGGCATGCGGGTTTGTCCGCCCTCGAGCGGGCCTTGCGGTGAGGCTGCCCAGCATCACCCGCGGGCGCCCCGGCCGCCGCCCGGTTTTCGCGCTGGCGCGATTTGTCAGCAGCCGCGAAATCCCCGACATCATCAAGGTCCGCTACTACCGTTCGAGGTTTTTCGGCAAGCCGTTCTTCCAACTCGCGCAGGCGCTGCTGCGCGGCCCTTCCCCGTGGACGATCGGTGAGCGAGAGCTCTTCGCGGCGTTCGTGTCGGCGCGCAACCGATGCCAGTTCTGCGCCACCACTCACGAGGCCGTCGCGGCGGCGACCCTGGATCCGGGCCTGGCCGCGGCGGTCGTCAGCGATTGGCGCACCGCGCCGGTCGACGAACCGCTGCGAGCCACCTTGGGCCTGCTGGACAAACTGACCCTGACGCCCGCCCAGGTGCGACCGGTCGATGTGCGGGCCGTTCTCGACGCCGGTGTCAGCGCCGAGGCGATCCGGGATGCGATCGAGATCTGCGCCTTGTTCAACACCATCAATCGGGTGGCCGATGGCCTGGACTTCGCGCTTCCCACCGGCACCGAGCGCACCCTCAATACTCGGGTACTGCTGCGGCTGGGCTATCGGTGAACGCCGCGGCGCACACCGGTCACGGCATCGACTCGGCCTGCGCAAGATGTCCGGCGAAACCCATCGCGCTCGCCGTGTCGCGGTAGCGATCCCGCAACCGCGCATACGTCGTGTCGTCGCCGTGCGCCCGCGCCAGCAGCGCGCGCAGCCGCAACAGCAGGATCTCGCGCACAGCCAGCCCGTCGTCGGCGGGTGCGGCCGCCAACCGTTCGATGGCCGCCGCGGCCTCGACCAGATCGCCCTCAGTCCCCCGGTCCAGCAGGGTCTGCACCAACACCCCGGTCGCCGGAGTGCTCCACCCCAACAGCCGTCCCTCCCGAAACAGGTGCTCGACGGAGGCGCGCATGTGCGCGATGGCGCCGTCGAGGTCCCCGCCCCGAGCCCACTCGCGGGCCAGGTAGACCTCGACGAAGGGCAAGTCGGCCAGGAAGTACACCCGACGCTGGAACATGTCACTGACATCGGCGAGCACCGCCTGCCCGCGGTCGCGCATCGGGTCTTCCCGGCGGTGGACCAGCGCGACATCGTCACCGGAACGCTCGGCGATTTGCAGAGCGTCCTCGATCTCGCCGAGCGCGCAATCGTCGGACGCCAAGACACCGGTCGAGATGCCCGCGCTGTAGACGTAGGCGACGACGGTGGCATAGGCCATGGGATCGGCGCTGCGGGCCATCGCCAGACCATGCTGGAGATCTTCTGCCCACCCCGGACGCCCCAGGCAATAGCGCGCGTTGGCGCGGGTGGCGAAGGCCACCGCCAGGGGGCAGCCGATGATCAGAGCGCCCATCGTCGGGTCGCCGTCGGCCAGGGCGATCACCCGCTGTGACCAGCGCAGCGCATCCGACCACTCGGCGCACTCACTCTTGGCATAGATCAGCGCGATGGACAACGCGACCGTCAGGGCCGGATCGCCAACCGACTCGATGAGCGTCATGGCCTCGGTCGCCAACTGCGATGCTTCGCGCATTCGTGCATGCTGCAGATGGTCAATCACCAACCCCGCCATCCCGATCGACAGGGACGCCTTGTCCCCCGCGGCGGCACACAGTTCGCGCAATTCCTCGAAACGCGCGCCGGCGACGTCGATGTGGATTCGAAACGCGATGCCGCACAACATGGTGCGCGGGGCAATCCGCATGGCCGCCCGGTTGGGATCATCGACGGGCAATGCGTCGGCGATCTTGCGGGCTCGCTCCCAGCTGAGGTGGGCGGCCGCGATGTCGCGATTGGTCGCCCACGCGGCGGCGCGCACCTGCCAGCCGTAAGCGGCGTGCGATTCACCGGCGGCCTCGAGGTGTTCGGCGATCAGCGCGGCGTACTGGTCCGCCGATTCCGGAACCCGGGCTTCGATCACCGCGGCGAGCCGCCGGTGCATCTGGGCGCGAGCTGATTTCAATTGCGACTCGTAGGCCACGGTGTGAATCAGCGGATGCCGGAACACGTATTCGGCCGGCTCCGTGAACCGCACCTGGTCAACGAGTTCCGCGCTGATCAGCTCCTCGATCGGCGGTTCGATGCCCAGGCCGATCAGCAGCTCGGTGCTGAAGCGAGATCCGATGACGGCCGCGGCGCTGAGGGTCTGCTTGGCGGCCGGGCTGAGCCGGTCGATGCGCGCGCCGATGGTTGCCTGCAGCGTGGCCGGCACGATCGCGTCGTCGGCCTCGGCGGTGCACGCGTAGCTGCCACGCTCCCCCACCAGCACCCGGCGTTCGGCGAGCTCGCGGATGATCTCCTCGGCGAAAAAGGGGTTGCCGGCGGCACGCGTGGCGATGATCTCGGCGATCTGGGCGACGGAGGGATCGGGGCCCAACAGTTCGGCGATCAGCGCCGAGGTTTCGGCATCGCTGAGCGGGCCCAGGGCAATGCTCTGGGCGCCGCGCACGCCCCGCAATGCTCCGCGATAGTCGGGCCGGTAGGTCACCAGCACCATCGAGTGGGTCTGTGGGATCACCGACAGAAACTCGGCGACCATCGATTCGCTGGCCTCGTCCATCCAGTCCGCATCCTCGATGACGTACACCGCGGGTTGGGCGCGAGCCAGCTGGACCGCGTTGATCAGCGCGGCCAGCCGCCGGCGGCGGGCCTCCGGGGCGATCTTGGGCAGCTCCACCCGGGGGTCGGCGATACCGAGCAGGTCATAGAGCAACAACAGGTCCTGCGGATCACCGTCTGGGACGATCGCCCGTACCCGCACCCGCGCGGTGGCATCGTCGAGCCGGCTCACCTGGGCGGCGGCGCGCAGCAGACGGATAACCGCCCGAAATGGGATATCGGTCGCGTGCGATTCGCAGAAGGGCGAAAACACCGTAACACCAAGATTTTTCGCGACCCGAGCGGCTTCCCTGGCCAGCCGGGTCTTGCCGATGCCCGCCCGTCCGACCAGCGTCACCACCGACCCGCGCCCGGCAATGGAACGGTCCAGCATCGTGGTCAGGGTGTCCAACTCCCACTCGCGTCCCACCAACGTCGCCGGGGCGGGACCGCTTTGCCAGTACTGATCAACCACGCCGAGCAGTTGCCACGCCGGCACCGCAGCCTCGACACCCTTGATGTGCACCAGCTGCGGCTCGCCCAGCACGGCGGCGCCCTCGACCAGTCGGGCGGTGGACTCACCGAGCATCACCGTCTCCAGCGCGGCCACCGCCTCCATCCGCTGCGCCAGCCCGACTTGCTCACCAACCGCGGTGTAACCCAGCGCGCCCGTTCCGATTTCGCCGGCCACGACCTGCCCGGAATTGAGGCCCACCCGAAGCTGCAGCACGACACCGTCGCGCCGATCGACCTCGCCGGCAAGGCGCTTGGCCTCATCCTGAACGCCCAGTGCGGCCAAACACGCCCGCAGCGCGTGGTCCTCCAGAGCGGCCGGGGCACCGAATACCGCCATGATCCCGTCACCGGTGAACTTGTCGACCGTGCCGCCATATCGCTGCACCACCACCGCCGCGCGGTTGACCAGCTCGGTCATGATCTCGCGCAACCGCTCGGCACCGAGCGCCGCGGCGATGTCCATCGAATGCACCACATCGGCAAACAGCACCGTCACCTGCTTGTACTCGGCGTGGGTATCGGCGGCGGCGACGGGCGCGCCACATCCGTGGCAGAACCGGGCGTTTTCGAGGGGTTGGGTACCACACGAGCGGCACGCCAGTACGGGCGTCATCGACGCCTCCGTCGGTCCTGACCCAGAGTTTTCGCCTTCCCAGGATAGGTGGCCGGGGGTTGCCGGGACCCGGTTATTTTTCAGTTGACACGGAGGCGGCGTTTGTCAAGTGGAACCGCTCCGGTGGCGAGGTCGAGACTTGCCAGGGTCGCGGCCGGCTCCGCATTGTGTTGCCAATAGAAATCGTTGCTATATGCATGCATCGCGGGCTTCCGGGCTCCGATGCGCCGAATAGGAGCCGAAGTGGTGATGTTGCGAGTTATTCCCGAGGGTTTGGCGGGGGCCAGTGCGGCGGTAGCGGCCCTGACGGCTCGATTGGCCGCCGCGCATGCCGTTGCGGCGCCCGCCATTACGGCGGTGATCCCGCCAGCGGCCGATCCGGTGTCGGTGCGCAACGCGGCGGGGTTTAGCGCCGTCGGCGTTGAGCATTCCGCCATGGCCACCGAAGCCATCGAGGAATTGGGCCGCTCCGGGGTCGGCGTGGGTGAGGCCGGTATCAGCTACACCGTTGGAGACGAAGCCGCGGCAGCCGGCTACGGCGCTTTTGGCGGCCTGTGATGACCATGCCGATATGGATCGCCCTGCCGCCGGAGGTGCACTCCGCGCTGCTGTACGCCAGTCCTGGTCCCGGCCCCATCGTGGCCTCGGCGCAATCGTGGCAAGCGCTGGGCGCTAGCTACGCCGAGGAGGCCGCCGAACTCGAAGCGCTGCTGGCCACCGTGCAAGCCGGGCCCTGGCAGGGGCCCAGTGCCGCCAGTTTCGTTGGCGCCTACGGCCCGTATCTGGCGTGGCTGACTGCGGCCAGCGCCGACTGTATAGCGCGGGCCGCAACACACGAGGCCACCGCGGCCGGCTACGTCAGCGCGCTGGCGGCGATGCCGACGTTGGTGGAGCTGCAGGGCTCCGGCGTTGTTGATTAGCAGGCTTGTGAGCTGGGTTGATGATCTTTGGTGCCGCGCTATTGGGGCCGGAGTATAGGCACGGGCTATCTGGAGAACGATCGAGTTGGTTACTGTTCGTCGTTGGTCTGGAGTTGCCCGTGCCTACCGTTTCAGTATTGCCTGTGTCGTCGGTTCCAGAGGTGTTCGACCGCTGGAGTCCTGGTGAGCGCAGCGAGCTCATCGGATCGGAGTTTCTCGATGTGTTGGCCTCGGTGCCAGACCCGAGGGGCCCACGCGGTCGGAGGTATTCGCTGATGGCTTTGTTGGCGATCGCGGTTCTGGCCACTGCCGCGGGGATGCGCGGCTATGCTGGTTTTGCCACATGGGCGGCCACCGCTCCCGATGATGTGTTGGCCCAATTAGGGGTCCGGTTCCGGCGGCCCAGTGAGAAGACCTTCCGCGCTGTTTTGTCTCGGCTAGACCCCGCCGACCTCAACGCCAGGATGGGCAGTTACTTCACTGCACACGTGGCCAGCAGCGACCCCAGTGGATTGGTGCCGATCGCGTTGGACGGCAAGATGCTGCGTGGTGCTTTACGCGCCAAAGCGACAGCCACGCATCTCGTGTCGGTGTTCGCCCACCGTGCCCGATTGGTGCTCGGTCAACTCGCTGTCGCCGAGAAAAGCAATGAAATTCCCTGCGTACGTGCCCTGCTCACGCTGCTGCCGGGTAGCTTGCGGTGGCTGGTCACCGTGGATGCGATGCATACCCAGGTCGTCACCGCGAAGTTGATCTGCGCCACCTTGAAGTCGCACTACCTGATGATCGTCAAGTCCAACCAAGCCAAAATATTTGCGCGTATCACCGCGCTGCCCTGGGCCGAGGTGCCCGCAGCCGCTACCGACGACTCCCGCGGCCACGGCCGTGTCGAGACCCGCACCCCGCAAATCATCACCGCTGCACGAGGAATCGGCTTCCCCTACGCAAAACAAATCATCCGGATCACTCGTGAACGCTTGATCACCGCCACCGACCAGCGCAGCGTGGAGGTGGTCTATGCCATCTGCAGCCTGCCGTTCGAGCACGCCCGCCCTACCGCGATCATGACCTGGATGCGTCAACACTGGGGAATCGAGAACAGCCTGCACTGGATACGCGACGTCACCTTCGACGAAGACCGTCAAAGGGCACATACCGGAAACGGCGCACAGGTCCTAGCAACGCTACGCAACACCGCGATCAATCTGCACCGCCTCAACGGCGCCGACAACATCGCCGAAGCCTGCCGGATCACCGCTTTGACCGCCAACCGCCGCCTAGACCTCCTCAATCCACAATTCCCCAGCTCACAAGCCTGCTAATCAACAACGCCGGAGCCCTGGGTGGAGCTGGAAGCCAACCACGTCATCCACGGCGTGTTGCTGGCGACGAATTTCTTTGGTATCAAAACGATCCCAATCGCGCTCAACGAATCCGACTATGCGCGAATGTGGATTCAAGCCGCGACCACGATGAGCGTCTATGACGCCGCCAGCGCCGCTGCGGTTGCCGCAACACCACACACCAACCACACCCCGCCCATCCTCAAACCCGGAGCCAGCTCACTCACCAGCCTGCCTCCGCCGCCCAGCCCGCCCTGGTGGAGCATCATGTGGCAGCTGCTGCGAACCCTGGCCGACATCGTGTCCCAGACGGTGAGCCAGTTGGCCAGCGAGGTGGCCAGTTTCGCCTGGCAGTTCGTCTTCTACCTCGGCCAGATAGTGGTGGCGTACGGGGTCATGCTGCTGGGCTACGCACTTCAAATGATGAAGATCCTGAACCTGCTGATCGCCGACCTGATCGTATTGGCACTGGATCAAGTTCAACTCGTCCTCATGTACCTCTACATCACGTTGCGCGGCGCCATTGCGATGGTCACGCTGGTCGCGGATTTTCTCAACAAGGTGCTCACGACGCTGTCGCTGGGAGTCGAGCACGCGATCGCAGCAATAGCGCAGGCGATCCGCGAACTGCTCGGTGGCGCGGCCATGGCGTTTCAGGCGGGCGGAGTTTCGCCGCTTTTGCCCCAAGCGAGCGCCCTGGGCAATGCCCCCACCGGCGCCATCGGTCGGGCACATTCCGGCGTGGCAGCGGCCGCATTACCCAACGCACATTTGGTTTCCGCGGTGCAGCTGTCTTCCAGCGGGTCGATGACGGCGGCTGGATTCGCCGGCACCGCGCCACAGCAATCGATTGCGCAGCCGGTTGGATTGTCCACGCTAAGCGCCGGCTCATTTGGCGCCGACGCGCCCTTGCCGTTGCTGCCCAGCACGTGGGCTGCGGGCTCGATACCGGTCTGAACTCAGGTCGGCGGGCGCTCGATTCTCCAGGGGCCGCCGTCCCCGTCGCGCTGCAGCTTGACTTCATCGGTACCGCCGTCGCGCTTGCCGTCGACCTCGATCTCGACGGCGACGCGAATGGTCGCCTTGCTTTGTCCGCGCAACCGGACGGCCAGCACCTCCAAGCGGTGAAATGTCCAGCCGCGCAAGGTTTCGAGCTTGTCGATGATGATGTTGTCATCGGGCCAGAGCAGTTGTCCGGTCAGTTCGTCGCCGCGCATCAACGCCGCGTAGAACCCGACGACTGCCGCCGCCGGATCGGCGTTGCCTACCGCGAGGTCGGCCGCCTGGGCGGGCGTGAGCACGATGGGCTCAACGTAGTCCGCCCAACCGTCGTCGTCACGTTCCTTGGTCGCCGGAATGATCAGCGCCATACGCCGATGGTATCCGGCGCAGCCCGGCGCATAAGGGCTTAGTCGTGGGCGTTTTTGGGTTTCAGGTCGGTGTCGCGGCTGGGCTGCACCCGCTTGGGTTCGCCCGGCATCTTCGGGTAGTTCGGGGGGTAGGGCATGTCACCAAGCCCGCGCTCGGCGTCGGCTTCGGCCATATCCAGCAGCCCGCTGATCGACTGGGCCACGTCGTCCATGCCGGCCCAGGGGTCCGCGCGGCGGGCAATCAGGTCCGCAACCGTGGCCATGGTGTAGTCGTCCGGGTCGGCGCCGGCCAGCTCGTCCCAGGTCAGCGGCGTCGACACGGTGGCGATCGGGGTGGCCCGCACCGAGTACGCCGACGCCATGGTGCGGTCGCGGGCGTTCTGGTTGAAGTCGATGAAGATCCGCTGGCCACGTTCTTCTTTCCACCACGACGTGGTGACCGCCTCGGGGGCGCGGCGCTCGACTTCGCGGGCCAGGGCGATGCCGGCCCGGCGCACCTCGATGAAGTCCCAGTCGCTCGCGATGCGCAAGAACACGTGGATCCCGCGGCCGCCGGAGGTCTTCGGATAGCCGACCAATCCCAGGTCATCGAGCACCGGCTTGAGCACGTCGACGGCGACCGAACGTGCCTGCGCGAAACCGGTACCGGGCTGCGGATCCAGATCGATGCGCAGCTCGTCGGGGTGCTCGGTGTCGGGGCAGCGCACCTGCCACGGGTGCAGCGTGACGGTTCCCATCTGCGCCGCCCAGACGATCGCGGCCGGATGGGTCACCTGCAGCGCGTCGGCGGTGCGTCCCGACGGAAAGGTCACCTGACACGTCCGCAGATAGTCGGGGTGGTGCTTGGGCACCCGTTTCTGATAGATCTCCTCACCGTCGATGCCGTCCGGAAATCGCTGCAAGTGGGTGGGACGATCCCGCAACGCGGTCAGCATCGGACCGCCCCCGACCGCCAGGTAATAGTCGATCAACCGGCCCTTGGTGCCCTGCTTCCCCAGCTTCGGGAAGTACACCTTGTCCCGGTTGGTCACGCGTACCGCGATGCCGTTGACGTCAAGTTCTTCTGCTGCAGCAGGCATACCTGGATTCCAGCATGCCGCACGCCACAATGAACTAATGGACCTACCAGTCATGCCGCCGATTTCGCCGATGCTGGCCAAGGCGGTCAAGACGATCCCGGCCGATGCGTCCTATGAACCCAAATGGGATGGATTCCGCTCCATCTGTTTTCGCGACAACGATGAGGTAGAGCTCGGCAGCCGCAACGAACGTCCGCTGACCCGCTACTTCCCGGAGCTGGTCGCGGCGGTCCGGGCGGAGCTGCCGCGGCGCTGCGTCCTTGACGGCGAGATCGTGATCGCCACCGGCCACGGCCTGGATTTCGAGGCGCTGCAACAGCGCATCCACCCCGCCGATTCCTGGGTGCGGATGCTCGCCGAACACACCCCGGCATCCTTCATCGCCTTCGACCTGCTGGCCCTCGGCGACGACGACTACACGACGCGTCCATTTGTGGAACGGCGCGCGGCGCTGGTCGAGGCGGTCGGCTCCGGCCCATCGATCCATGTCACCCCGGCCACCACCGATCAGGCGACGGCACGGCGGTGGTTCGAAGAGTTCGAGGGCGCCGGCCTCGACGGAGTGATCGCCAAACCGCTGGCGGTCACCTATCAGCCGGACAAGCGCGTGATGTTCAAGATCAAGCACGAACGCGCCGCCGACTGCGTGCTGGCCGGATATCGCCTCCACAAATCCGGCGGTGACGTCATCGGTTCGCTATTGCTGGGCCTCTACCAAGACGACGGGCAATTGGCGTCGGTCGGCGTGATCGGGGCATTCCCGATGGCCGAACGCCGGCGGCTCTTCACCGAGCTGCAGGAGCTGGTGACCAGCTTCGACGACCATCCGTGGAACTGGGCCGCCCACCAGTCCGGCGAACGCACGCCACGCAAAAACGAGTTCTCCCGCTGGAACGCCGGCAAAGACCTCTCGTTTGTGCCGCTGCGCCCCGAACGCGTGGTCGAGGTGCGCTACGACCACATGGAGGGCCCACGGTTCCGTCACACCGCCCAGTTCAACCGGTGGCGTCCCGACCGCGATCCACGTTCCTGCACCTACGCCCAGCTCGAGCAACCGCTGACGTTCAGTCTCGACGACATCGTTGCTGGTCTCGGACCCCGCTGCGGGCACTAGGCCCGACGGGCATTCGAGGAACGCAGCGACCGCCGGTGCGGCGCGCCTGAAAACCCGAAGGTCCGGATTGGCGCGTCAAACGCCTTTAAGATGTCGTGATGCTGCACGTATCCACATTGTTCGTTGCAGGTAGCGCC
Source organism: Mycobacterium pseudoshottsii JCM 15466 (assembly GCF_003584745.1). NCBI lineage: Bacteria > Bacillati > Actinomycetota > Actinomycetes > Mycobacteriales > Mycobacteriaceae > Mycobacterium > Mycobacterium pseudoshottsii. Next base: position 217,585 of record NZ_AP018410.1, on the reverse strand, counting down.
AATCTGGACGAACACGGTGCGATCAATGCTACACGCATTCCGATGACCTGGTTTGAGGTCGATCAAGTCCCGCTTTGGGCAAAGGTTCCGATCGTTCTGGTGGTGCACGCGCCCGCCGGCGGGGACTACGACCCGGAATTACACGTGGTGTGCAAGGACCCCTCCGGAGCGCCGCGCGGCACCCTGCGGGCGAGTTGGCACTGGCCCAACGAAGTGGACAAAGCCTCCAAATATCGGTGCTTCACCCAGGAGCTCTCGTTCCCGATCGAGTCCGCGGGTGAGTACACCATCGGCGCCTACTACGACCAGCAGGGCAAGTTCGAGCTGTCCACACCGATACCGATCACCATCCTGTTGACCCAACCGCCGCCGGTCGAGGGTGAAGGCATGCCGGTTGCCGGTGAGGGCGTGCCGGTCGCCGGTGAGGACGTGCCGGTTGCCGGTGAGGGCGTACCGTTCGCCGGCGAGGGCGCGCCGGTCGCTGGTGAAGGCGTACCGGTCGAGTACGAAGACGTGCCGCCCCAGGGCGAAGGCCAGGGCGGCTAGCCCAATTCACGGCCCGCCGATTAGGAAAGCGCCACCGTCATCGACTCGAGCCCACGCAAGGTGACGTTCGTCTTGTATTGCGGCTCGCCGTCCAGCCGTGCCTGTGGGAAGCGCGCCGCGATTGCCGACAGCGCCACCGCGGCTTCCAGCCTCGCTAGCGGAGCACCAAGGCAGTAGTGCGCACCGCGACCAAATCCTAAGTGCCGCAAAGGACCCCGATCCGGGTCGAATTCTTCGGGCCGGTCGTACTCGGCGGGATCGCGATGCGCGGCCGCCACCAGCATCATCATCACATCCCCCTTGGTCACTTCGACGTCCCCAATTACCATGTCCGCCCCGGCAATTCGGCCGATCAATTGCACCGGCGGGTCATAGCGCATGGTTTCCTCCACCACCGCGGCGGCCCGGTCGGGATCGGCGCCCAGCTGTGCCCACTGCCGACGGTCGCGCAGCATGGCCAGGATCGCGTTGCCGATCAGGTTCACCGTGGTCTCGTGTCCGGCAACCAGCAACAGCACGCAGGTGGAGACGATCTCGTCCTCGGTGAGCTGATCACCGGACTCTTCGACGGCGACCAACCCCGACATCAAGTCTTCGCCGGGTTGCGACCGGCGCAGCGCGATCAGATCACGCAGGTATCCGCGCAGCCACTGCCCCGCTTCCAGCGAGTCATTGAGGTTTTCCGCGTTCTGGCCGGTGAAGGCGAAGAACGGGTCCAGCGCCTGCGCCAGCAGCGCCGAGGCCTGGCTGAACTGCGGCTCATCCTCCAGCGGCACCCCGAGCAGCCGGCAAATCACCGCCACCGGCAGCGGGTAGGCGAAGTCTGAAACCACGTCGAATCGGCCCTGCTCGGCGATCCGGTCCAGCAATCCATCCACCAGGGAGCTGATCTCAGGTCGCAACGCGTTGACCACTTTGGGGGCGAACGCCTTGCTGACCAGTTTGCGCAGCCGGGTGTGATCGGGGGGATCGAGAAACAAGAAGCCGGGCGGGAAGTCGCGGCCCAGGGCCGGTTCCTCCTCCACCCGCCGCTGGGCCACCGTCGACTTGGTCTGGTCGCTGCAGGAGGACGGGTGTCGCAGCACCTCGTCACAGTCCCCAAAGCTGGAGAACAAGACGAAGTTGGCCTCGGGCAGATGCAGTGGCCCATGTTCACGCAGCCGAGCGCACAGCGGATACGGGTCGGCCCGGATCGCCGGGTCCAGCAATTGGAACAGAAATGCCTGTGGTTCGACTTGCTCGGTGAACTCGATGGGCTCGATGGGCCGTGTGGTCATGCTGACATTGTGCCTGCGCATGAAAAACGTGTGGTCAAAGTGGGTAGCGGCCGTCACCGGGCCGCGTAGCATCTGCGAGATGACGGTGCTTCGCGTGTGCCGGTCGGGGCTTGTTGCCGTTTTCCTGGTTTGTGTAACCGCTGCGGTAGCACTGGCCGCCACGGTGCTGGCCGCGCCGGGCTACGCATGCGCGTGCGGTGCCGCGATCGCCCCGGGCGACGCCCAGGCCACCATGAATCATGAGGTGGCGCTGGTGCATTGGGATGGGACGACCGAAACCATCGTGATCCAATTGGCGGTGGACGCCACGACTGACAACCTCGCCCTGGTCGTGCCCACCCCCATGCCGGCCACCGTCGCCCCGGGCGACAAGGCCGCCTTTCTCGAACTCGACGCGTTGACCACGCCAGAGATCCGCCACCAGCGCCGCTGGAATCTGGATCTGGGCTTCAGGGCGGGCGGACCGGATGAGGGGGTGCGCGCCGCCCATCCCCCCGAAGTGATCAATCAAGTGCACCTCGGCCCCCTAGAAGCCACCACCCTGGCCGGCGGTGACCTGCCCGGCCTGCAAGCCTGGCTGGCCGACAACGGCTACGCGCTTCGTCCGGCGGTGGCGGCCGCACTGGATCCCTACGTGCGAGAAGGCTGGGCTTTCGTCGCGATGCGCCTGACGAGCACGGGTCCGATCGTTGGTGGGCTCAATCCGGTACGCATGACCTTTCGTTCATCGCAGTTGGTCTATCCGATGCGGCTGTCGGCCGCCGCATTGGACCCACAGCATGTCGTCGTCTTCACGCTGACCGATCACCGGCAGGTGCGCGCCGACGCCGACACCGCCATCCAGGCCACCGAGGTCCAATTCGCCGGCAACATCGCCAACCACGTGCACGACCCGCTGCTGCGCGAACTGGTCGGCAACCACGAATCATACCTGACCAAGACCCAGGTGGACGTGTACGAGACGTCCCGAATCTCCTCGGACTTCACCTTTGCCGATGCGCCCAACGACGACGCCTACCGACCGGTGATCGTCGTCTACGACAACGTCGCCATCCCCCTGGTGGTGATCCTGTTCGCGGGGTTCGTGGTGGCGGTGATGGCGGCGGCGGTGGTCCTACTCGTGGTCCTTCGGCGCCGGCGAACCCGCCTGGGGGCCGGCGGGGTGCCGGGCTGAGCCAGCCACGCCGCGCTCACTACCCCTCGCCCAGCCCCGCAACCGACGGGTCGGCCATCAGCCGGTCCAGGAAATCGCGCTGTCCCTTGAGTAATTTGCCCCGCGCGGTCGCGACCGGAAACCAGCCGACCCGGTCGACCTCGGGGAATTCGCGCACCCTGCCCGACCCCTTCGGCCACTCCAGCTCGAAGGTGTTGCTGTGCACCTCGGTGACGTCGAGGTCACCGCGCACCGCGAACGCGGTCACCACTTTGCCGCCGGCTTGCTTGACTGAACCCAGGTCGATTCGCGCTCCGTCCGGCACCGGCAAACCGATCTCCTCGGCGAACTCGCGCCGGGCCGCCACCCAGGGATCTTCGTCTTGGGTGTACTCGCCCTTGGGAATGGACCAGGCGCCGTCGTCTTTGCGCGCCCAGAACGGACCTCCGGGATGGACGATGAGCAGCTCGAGGACGCCAGCCGCGGCGCGATACACCAGCACACCCGCGCTGAGCTTGGGCATCGACTCGCTAGACCCCGACGGCCTGCTCGAGATCCTTCAGCGACGTTTCCAGGTGCCCCAGCAGCCGCTGCAGGCTCGGCACACTGCGGCGGCAACCGACCAGTCCGAAGTCCAGCCGGTCGGCGTTGTTGACCAAGGTGATGTTCAGCGCCTGGCCATCAGGGATGTTGGACAGCGGGTAGCTGCCGTCCAGCCGGGCGCCCCCGTAATACAGCTGCTGCGCCCCGCCGGGCACGTTGGAAATGACGATGTTGAATGGTGGCGGCACCGTCGAAAGGAATCTCGGTACGCCGGCCAGGGTCAGCGGTGCCATGTTCAGCCCCGACAACGCCAGCACCTGCAGGCGCGGCAGATCGGCGAGCACCTTCTTGTTCGCCCGCATGGAGGCGCTGATGATTTCGATTCGCTGCGCCGGATCCTCGACATTGGTGCCGAGGTTGCACAAGACGCTGCCCACCATGTTGCCGCCGCTGTCGGCCTGTTCCTTGGAGCGCAGGCTCACCGGGACCATGGCGATCAGCGGTGCATCCGGCAGCGCGTCCTGTTCGATCAGGTAGTACCGCAGCGCACCGGCACACATCGCCAAGACCGCATCGTTGACGGTGACGCCGGCGGCCTCCTTGACGGCCCTGATGCGCTCCAGCGACCAGGATTGCGCCGCGCACCGGCGCGCTCCCCCGACCTTGACGTTGAACATGGCGTGTGGCGCCGCGAACGGCAGGGTCAGCTGCTGTTCGAACAACGCCGCGCGCGCCAGTTTCAGCGTCGAAGGCGCCAGTCCGGCGACCGATCCCGCCATCTTGACCAGCGAACCCACCAGCGATGAGCCGCCGCCGTTGGGCTCGGGTCGCGGCGGCCGGGGCAGATTCCACATCGCCCGCACCTCGGTGTCGGACGAGTCGGCTGACATGGTGCGCTGCATCAGCTTCGCCGCCGAGACGCCGTCGATCAGCGCGTGGTGCATCTTGGCGTACATGGCGAAGCGGCCGTCGCTCAATCCCTCGACCACGTGCAGTTCCCACAGCGGGCGATGGCGGTCGAGCAGACTGGTGTGCAGCCTGGAGGTCAGCTCGAGCAGGTCGCGGACCCGGCCCGGAGAGGGCAGAGCCGACCGCCGAACGTGGTAGTCGACATCCAGGTCGTCGTCGTAGGCCCACGCCACCCGCGCGATACCGCCGCCGATCGTCGCGGGGTGCTTGCGGAATGTGGGCTGGAATTCGTCGTTGGCCACCAGCGCCTCGTAGAAATTACGGACGAAATCCGGGCCGGCGCCCTCCGGGGGCTCAAACAACGACAGGCCACCCACGTGCATGGGATGCTCCCGTGATTCAACGAACAGGAACATCGAGCCGGTGGGCATCATCAATTCCATCCACTTATTAGATACCCGCCTGGTGCGGCATTGTGAGCCCGCATCCGGGCGGGCCCGCATCCGGCCGATTCAGAACATCGCCGCGGAGCCAACCTCCGGGTGGTTGCGCATGAACTCCACGAGCCGATCGACGTAAGCGGTGAACGGCGGTGGCCCGACCACCGGGCCGCCGGCAAGGTCGGCACGGCAGTGGTCGGTCAGATAGAAGGTGGGATGGGAGAAGTAGTCGACGGCTTCGGGAGGGATCCGCATCAGGCGGTACAACCCCGGGACTCGCGCCAGCGAGGCTTTGGCCAGCTTGCGCGGCAGCGGCACCTTGGTGACGTCCCGGCCGGTGGCCCGGGCCAGGACGTCGGTCATCTCGTCCACCGTCAGTGGCCGCGGATCGGCCAGGTGATAGGTGCGGCCCTGCGATTGCGACAGTCCGCTGAGGTAACCCACCGCGTCGATGACGAAGTCGCACGGGACCACATTGACTCGCGTCATGGTGGGGTCACCGGCGACCGGCAGGATCGCCCGGTGCGGCTGGCGCAACAGCCATTGCATGACAAAGTATGGCCCGTCGAACTTTTGGGTCTCGCCGGTAGCGCTGTCACCGACGACGATCGACGGGCGATAGATCGTGGCCGGCATGCCCGCAGCCATCCGGGACCGCACGTCGGCCTCGGCCAGATGCTTGGTTTCCTCGTAGTAGTTGTTGAACGGGGCGCCGACTTCCAGGTCATCCTCACCGAACGGACCGGCGTAACGGCCGCTGACGTAACAGGTGCTGAAGTAGTGCAGACGGGTCAAGTTGGGGCACTGTGCCAGCGCGTCAAGGACGTTGCGGGTGCCGTCGACGTTGATTCGAACCGCTACGTCGCGTGCCACCGCCAGGTCATAAGCGGCCGCCAGGTGCCACGCCTCGGTGACATCGCTGAGATCGGCTTGCGCCAGGCCCAGTCCGGGCCGGGTGATATCTCCCTGAACCAGTCGGATACGGCCCTCGAGCTCCGGTTCGGCGGCGCTCAACTCGGCCACCCGCACACCGGCTTGGGTGGCGAATTTGGGCTGGACTAAACAAATTGCCGAACTGTCGGTGCGCCTGAGGATGCCGGGCAATAAGGCACTGCCGAGAAAGCCGGGGAAACCGGTCATCAATACGCTCATCGCCGCACTCCTGGCCACCTATTAACGCGACCCCCCGGGGCACCACCGCTGAACCGACGTTATCGATTGACGGGCCTTTTTGGATGGGCCTTTCGACCCGCAATCGAACGCCATTAGTCCTCGGTTACGGCACGCTTTTGCCAGGCATAATCAAATTGCCGACACCCTCGCCGTGACGGGAGCTCATGAACCGCAACGAAATCGACGGCCCCGAGATCGCCAAGTGGGATCGCGGCTTCACCTCGACGGTGATCGGGGCGGTCACTCCCGTCATCAAGCGGTGGTTTCGGTCGGAGGTGCGCGGTTTGGAGTCGTTCCCGCCGACCGGCGGCGTGCTGGTGGTGTCCAACCATTCCGGTGGGGTGTTAACGCCCGATTGGAACGTGCTGGCCCCCGCCCTGTACGGCAAGTTAGGCTACCAGCGCCCGCTGTACACGCTGGCCCACTATGGCGTGTTCATCACCCCGTTTCGCGCCTCGCTGGGCCGCCTCGGCGTCATTCATGCCAGTCCGGACAACGCCACGGCGGCGTTGCGTTCGGGTGGGGTGGTGCTGGTCTTTCCCGGCGGGGATTACGACGCGTTCCGGCCGACACTGGCGCAGAACGTCATCGATTTCGGTGGCCGTACGGGCTACGTCCGGGCCGCAATGCGGGCCGGCGTGCCGATTGTGCCGGCGGTGTCGATCGGCGGCCAGGAAACTCAACTGTTTGTCAGTCGCGGCAACTGGCTGGCAACGCGGTTGGGGCTCAAACGAATCCGGATAGAGATTCTTCCCATCACCATCGGCTTACCGTTCGGCCTGACGATGTTCTTTCCCGCCAATTTTCCGCTGCCGGCCAAAATCGTCTATCAGGTACTGGAGCCGATCGACATTGCCGCCCAGTTCGGCACCGACCCCGACGTCGCGCAGGTCGACGCCCACGTGCGCTCGGTGATGCAGTCGGCCCTCGATCGGCTGGGCGAGCAGCGCCGATTTCCCGTGCCGGGCTGATCACCCTGCCACTTGACGCGTGGCAACGATCCGGCGTGCCGCCCGGCTGAGTTGCCGACCGCAGTAGCCCCGGCAACTCAGCGGACGCTGTTGATCATTGGGCCAGCCGAATTGCTGGGCCGCCCCCGCTGATCACCCAATCGTCACCGTCGCGGACGGCGCGGGTGGTGAAGACGCGCGGATCGGCACCGCCCTGCGGCTCGGTCATGGAGAAGCAGGAGAAGATCTCGCCGGACCGCAAGCCCTGCAGGTAGCGGTCCTTTTGATCCGGGGTGCCAAACCGCGCAATGATCTCCGCGTTGCCGGTGTCGGGTGCCTGGGTGCCTGGGTGCCTGGGTGCCGAACACGATCGGAGCCCAGGGGCTGCGTCCCAGGATCTCGTTGATCAGGGTCAGTTTCACCGCGCCAAAGCCCTGCCCGCCGAGTTCCGGACCCAAATGTGGGGCCCACAAGCCTTCGTCGCGAACTCGTTGTTTGAGGGGATCCACGATGCGGCGGCGTTCATCGTTGAGCGGCAGGAACTCGCAGCCGGGGAACACCACCTCGAGCGGTTCCACCTCCTCGCGCACGAACCCGCGGATCCAGTCGAGCTCCTTCTCGAACTCCGGTTCGGTGGAGAAGTCCCAAGGCATTCGCGTGCTCCTGTCTTTCAGGGAATGCCGCCGTCGGCGCGCAAGATCGATCCGGTGGTGAAGCTGGATGCGTCAGAAGCCAGAAACAATGCCGCTCCGACGATTTCGGGTGGGTTTCCGGCGCGCCGCAGGGCTAGGTGGCCGAATGGATTCTGCGTGGCCGCATCGAGGTTCCAGGCCTTGCTGACATCGGTCAGAAACGGCCCGGCCATCAATGTGTTGACGCGCACCGTCGGTCCGAATGCCCGCGCCAGCCCCTCGGTCATCGCGTTGAGCCCGGCCTTTGCCGCGGCATAGGGAATGATGTCGGCGCTCGGGCGCAGCGAACCGGCCGAACTCACGTTGATGATGGAGCCTCCATCGGCAGCCACCATCCGCTCACCGACCAACGCCGAGAGCCGGAACGGGCCCTTGAGGTTGAGGTTGAGCACCGCATCGAACAGCTTCTCGGTGACGTCGCTCAGCTTGTCGTAGAGCGGCGACATGCCCGCGTTGTTGATCAGTGTGTCGATCTTGCCGAAGCGTTCGTAGGACGCCGCGACCAGCCCGTCGAGCTGATCCCAGCGCCCCACATGCACTTGATAGGCCAGGGCGGAGCGCCCGGTCTCGGACTCGATCTCGGTGGCGGTGGCCACGCAGTTATCCAGGTTGCGGCTGGCGATCACCACGTCGGCGCCGCAGCGTGCCGCCGCAAAGGCCATCTGCCGGCCCAGGCCGCGGCTGCCCCCGGTGATCAGGACAACGTGGTCGGTGAGGTCGAAAAGCTGGTCGGCATAACCCATTTCAACGCGCCTTGGTTGCGCGGGCCAGCTCGGCGGCGGTGGCGATCAGCCGGGGGATCATCGCAGCGAATGCGTCCTTGATCTTGGGATCCACCCCGCCTGTGTGGGGCCCGGCGCGCACGGCGGCGGCGTAGGTCTTCTCCAGCACGATGCCCAGTTTCCAGTTCGCCAACACCAGGTAGTAGTCGATGTTGTCGGTGGACAGCCCGCTGACCTTCTCGTAGTGCTCGAGCAGTTCGCTGCGCTTCGGCATGGCACTCATGTCCAGATAGAACCCGTCGGCGCGCGGCTCTTCACCGTCATAGCCCAGCAGTGACCAGGCCAGATCCAGCAGCGGGTCGCCGATCGTGGTCATCTCCCAGTCCACAATCGCGGCCAGTCGGGCGGGTTCCCCGTGGGCGAACATGACATTGGCGAACTGTTAGTCGCCGTGCATGATGCCCGGCGTGTAATGCGCCGGCCGGTTGCGGCGCAACCAGTCCGAGGCCGCGTCCAGCCCGGGCAGTTCGCGCACCTGGTAGGCCGCGAGAAAGTGCAGCCACCGGTCGACCTGGCGCTCATGGAATCCGTCCGGGCGGCCGAAGCCCTCCAGGCCCTGGCCGCGCCAGTCCACCCGGCCCAGTTTGGCCGCCCCCTCGACGAGTTGCAGCGCCAGCCCGCGGCGGGCTGGCAGGTCGGTGTCGAAGGGTGCGGGCCACCCGCCGTCCATCGGGCTCCATCCATCGATGGCCCTCATCAGGTAGAACGGCATGCCCAGCACCGATCCGGTCTCGTCGGTAGCGATCAGTTCTGCGTGCGGCACGTCGGTGCCGGACAGGGCCCTTACCAGCCGGATCTCGCGCAACAAGCCGTCAATGCGGGCCACGTCGGCACGCGGGCCGAGCATGCGCAGCACCATGCTCTGATCGCCGCGGCGCACCAGATACAGCGTGTTCTGCGAACCGCCCCCGAGCTGCTCGAGCACGGGCTCCTCGCCGCTGCCGGGCGCATGGCGGCTATCCAGCCAGCGCCCCAGAACAGCCGCATTCAGCGAGGTCCCGCCTTCGGTCTCCATCGGCCGCACTCCAAACTCTCATTTTGGAGAATAGCATTCTCGGTGGGAGTGGGGCGGGCCCGGACGAGCAGTGGCCGCACGGAACCCCGGTGGTCTGATACGCCGAGTATTCGGTGAACGCGCGCGAGCCGTGGATATAGCAGCGCCCCAGCGACGAGCAGGGCATCGCCACTTAGGGCCCAGGGACGCCGGGTCCGCCGTCACCCCCGTTCCCGTCGGGTCCACCGGCGGGGGGTCCGCCGGTGCCGGTGCCGGGGGTGGCGCCGGCGATGCCGTCTTGGCCGCTAGCCCCCATCGCCCCGGTTGCCCCGGGCTGACCGTCGGGGCTCTGGGTTGAGGGGGTTTCGCCTCCGGCGCCGCCGTTGCCGCCGGTGCCGCCGTCGCCTCCGCTGCCGCCGTTGCCGGCGTCTCCGCCGGTGCCGTTGGTGCCGGATTGTCCGTAGGTGCCGCCGTTTCCGCCGGTGCCTCCGGTGCCGCCGTCACCGCCATCTCCGCCAACTGCGGCCGCCCCTGCCTCGCTGCTCCCGCCAATGCCGCCGTCTCCGCCGGTGCCTCCGGTAGCCCCGATGCCGCCGTTGCCGCCGGTGCCGCCCGTTCCGCCGTTGCCGCCGTCGCCGTAGAGGCCGCCGGTGCCGCCGGCCCCGCCTGTTCCGCCGGTGCCGCCGCCGTTGCCGCCGGTGCCGCCGGTGCCGCCGGTGCCGCCGGTGCCGCCGGTGCCGCCGGTGCCGCCGGGTCCGCCGCTGCCGCCGTCGCCACCGTTACCGCCGAAGGGCTGGTCGAAGTCGGCGTAGCCGTTGCCGCCGGTGCCGCCTGCTTGGCCGGCGTAGGCGCCGTTGTCGCCGGTGCCGCCGTTGAAGAGGGTTTGATTGCCGGACGCGTCGGTTCCGGGGTTGGCGGTGCTGGTGACGGGGTGCCGGTGGCGCCGTTGCCGCCGTTTCCGCCGTTTCCGCCGTTTCCGTAGTCGCCGCCGTTGAGGGTGGGGTCGGTGGAGGTGTAGCCGTCTCCGCCGCGTCCGCCGCTGCCGTTGGTGGTGGTGGGGGTGGTGCCGTTGATGCCGTGGGCGGCGGTGTCGGTGCCGTCGCCGCTGGTGCCGCCGGCCCCGCCGAGTCCGCCGAGTCCGCCGAGTCCGGGGTTACCGCCGTTGCCGCCGTCACCGCCGTCGAGGTGCAGGGCATCACCGTTGGCGCCGGCGCCGCCGTTGCCGGCGATCGCGCCGTTAACGCCGGTGCCGCCGTTACCGCCGGCCCCGGTTATCCCGGTGCTGCCGAACCAGCCGGTGCCACCGCCGTTACCGCCGTTGCCGCCGCTGGTCCCGGCGGTCGTCGCGGTTGCGCCCGCGCCTCCGGCTCCGCCCGCACCGCCGGCACCGCCGGCCCCGCCGTCGTGTCCGGTCTGGCCGGTTTGTCCGGTCAAACCCTGGGCACCCGCCCCGCCGGCCCTGCCGGCCCCGCCATCACCGAACATCCAGCCGCCTCGGCCCGCGCCTCCACCGGAGCCCCCGGCCCCAGTGTTGGAGGTGCCCCCGGCCCCGCCGGCTCCACCGTCGCCGGCCACCCAGCCGCCGTTACCGCCATGACCGCCGCCACCGCCCACACCCGTACCCGAGATGCCGCCGGCCCCGCCGGCCCCACCGGCCCCGAACAACCCCGTGCCGCCGCCATGACCCCCCACCCCGGCGGTGGTCAGGCCATTGCCGCCGGTCCCGCCTTGGCCCCCAGCACCGAACAGCCAGCCGCCGGCGCCCCGCCGCCCCCGACACCGCCGGCCCCGCTCGCGGAGGCCCCGCCGGCCCCGCCGACACCGCCGGTACCGATCAACCCGGCGCTGCCCCCACGGCCCCCGGCCTGACCGGCCGCACCCGATCCGCCCCGACCCCCATTGCCCCACAACAGGCCGCCGGCGCCGCCATTGCCTCCGGTGCCATCCACCCCATTGGCGCCATCACCGATAAGCGGGCGCCCCAACCAGGCCATCGTCGGGGCATTGAGGGCCCCCATCACATCGGCGCCGGCGCTCTGCAACACCGATACCCCCGCCGCCTCGGCCCCGGCATAGGAATCCGCGGCCGCATCCAACGCCGCGACAAACCGGCCATGAAACACCGCCGCCTGCGCGCTGATCGTCTGATAGGCCTGCCCATGACCATCAAATAGCCGGGCCACCGCCACCGACACCTCATCGGCGCCCAATGCTCCCGCCAACGCCGTGGTCGGCCCCGCCGCCCACGCCCCGGCGGTCTGCACACCCGAGCCGATCACCGCCGCCTGGGCGGCAGCGGTCCCCAACACCTCCGGGCTAGCAAACACAAAAGACATAACCGTCTCCCCCGACTGGTAGCTCGCCCAACACCAACACGCAATCACCACACCGTGAGCACAGCGATACTAGCCATCTGAAAACCGACGATTCCGGTTTTCCGGGAAAATTCACCCATCCCCACCCAACCCGCTCATCTCCACCACGCGGCAACGCCGTCTCGTGGCTGCCGCGCCGGGGCCCTGCGGGCCAACATCACGTTGGCGACTAGCGGCCACCAGGGCGACCGCGACTGCCTCCCTCGCCGCCCGAGCGGTTTGGTCCGGGGCCTTCGCCGGGGCCACCGTCGCTGCCGACAACCTGCTGTCCGTTCAGGGTGCTGGTGCCGCCGTGGCCGCCATTGCCGCCGGAGCCGCCGACGGCGGAACTCACCCTGGTGGTGCCGGCGTTGCCGCCCCACCCGCCCTCGCCGCCCCAGCCGCCGTAGCCGTCGGTGCCCAGGCCGCCGGCACCACCTAGGCCGCCGTTGCCGCCGTTGCCGGCGAACGTGCCCGCCCCGTCTCCACCGGCGCCGCCGCTGCCGCCGCGCCCGCCGCCGGTGCCGGGACTTGACCAGGGGCCACCGTTACCGGCGTAGCCGCCCGAGCCGCCGCGCCCGCCGTCGCCGCCCGAGCCGCCGGCTCCGTAGACGTTGTCTCCGCCAAGCCCGCCCTTGCCGCCGTGCCCGCCTTGGGCGCCAGTCTGTGCTCCGCGGCCGGCGTCGCCGCCAGCCCCGCCCTTGCCGGCGACGCCGTGGGCAGTGTTGGAGGAACCACCGTTGCCGCCGGTACCCCCGCTACCACCAACGCCGGCAGCGGCCTGGCCGTCACCGCCGGTCCCGCCGGTCCCGCCGGTCCCGCCGTGGCCCCCATTGCCGGCGGTGGTTCCGGCGCCGCCGGTGCCGCCGACGCTGCCCTTGCCCCCGTTGCCGCCGTTGAACTGGCCGTTGGCGCCGTTGCCGCCGTGGCCGCCGACCCCGCCGTTTCCACCGACGCCGTTGAGGCCACCAACCCCACCGTTGCCGGCGGCACCGCCGGAACCGCCACTCCCGCCGTAGGTTTCATTGGCGCCGGCGCCTCCGGCACCGCCGGTGCCGCCGTTCCCGCCAAGCCCGCCGTAACCGCCGCCGTGGATGGAGAGGCTGCCGGCGCCACCAATCCCGCCGACGCCGCCGGCACCACCAGTCGCCCCGCGGTTGGACGCATTCTCGCCGCCGATGCCCCCATTGCCGCCATTCCCGCCGGCCCCGCCGTGCCCGTTGGCCAACAACGTGCTGCCGCCGCCGGCGCCACCGTTGCCGCCCGCGCCGCCGGCCGCGCCGTTGGCGTTGATCCCGCCGTTTCCACCGTCGCCGCCGTTGCCGCCGTGGCCACCGACGTTTCCTCTTGGGGTGTATCGGGTGTTGCCGTCGCCCCCTCGGCCCCCGCCACCACCGTCGCCGCCAACCCCGTCATCGCTGGCGGTGCCGCCATCCCCGCCTTTGCCGCCGGTGCCTGCGGTGCCGCCGTTGCCGTTTCCGCCGGCGCCGCCGTTTCCGCCGATTCCGCCGTCGACGTCGTTGGCGCCGTTGCCCTCACCGCCGGCGCCGCCGGCGCCTCCTGCGCCTCCCGCGCTGACTCCGGCAGCGCCGTTTCCGCCGTTTCCGCCGGCCCCGCCGGCGACGCCGTTGCCGCCGTTGCCGCCGTTGCCGCCGTTGCCGCCGTTGCCGCCGTTGCCGCCGTTGCCGCCGTTGCCGCCGATGAAACCAGTACCGCCGATACCGCCATTGCCGCCGTTGCGGTTGGCGCCGAGTGCGGCATTGCCGTTGGCGCCCTTGCCGCCGTTACCGCCGTTACCGTCGTTTCCGGTGGCGCCCTGGGCGGCTCTGCTCGATTCATCACCGCTGAGGCCGCCGTAACCGCCCTGATTGCCACTCCCGCCGTGCCCGCCGGCACCGCCGGCGCCCGTGGTGCCGTCGTTGAATCCGTTTCCGGCGGTGTGCCCACCACCAACGCCGCCGTGACCACCGTTGCCGCCGAGGCCGCCGCGACCGCCGTCCCCACCGGAATGGCCGTCAACATTGAAGGGACCTAGAGGTGTATCGCCTCGTGAGCCGTCACCGCCGATGCCGCCGGTCCCGCCGATGCCACCTGCCCCGCCGGCGCCACCGTTGCCCTTGATCAGGCCGCCCTCGCCGCCAGCCCCGCCAACCCCGCCGCTACCCCCGAGACCGCCTTGAAACCCTTTGTCGCCCGGGGTGAGCCCGGCGCCGCCCGTGCCGCCCTGGCCGCCCTGGCCACCCGTGCCGCCGGCCCCACCGTGGCCGTAGTCGCCGGCGTTGCCTCCTTTGCCGCCGGCCCCACCGTCACTACCCCTGCCGCCTTCGAGATGGGTCGCGTCGCCGGCGGTACCGGTGGCGCCGTGCCCGCCGTCGCCGCCGCCGCCGCGACCACCATCGCCGATTTTCCCGGCGTCACCGCCGGCGCCTCCGGCGCCCCCGGCAACATTCGGGTCAAACGACGCCGCCCCGGGCGCGCCGGCCCCGCCGTCGCCGAGCAACAATCCACCGCGGCCGCCGGCTCCGCCGGTCCCGATCAACCCCGCATCTCCACCGCGGCCGGCAACGGTGGTGGCCGTGGCCGCCGCCCCCGTCCCGCCATCACCGAACAGCAAGCCACCCGCCTCGCCCGCGCCGCCGTTGACTCCGGCCACCCCCGGTGCGCCATTGCCGATCAAGTCCCGCCCGATTGCTGCCTCGAACGGCGCATTGATCACCGGATCCACCACCTGGCCCAGCGGACTGGTGATCCAGGCCTGGCTCAGCGTATGTGCTGGCTGCACCAACAATGCGTCAGATTCCGCGCCGATCACCGCCTGCACCACCCCCACCGGGCCCTCCCCGGCTTTGGCCGTGGCGGCCGCCGCCTCGTAGGCACCGGACAGCACTGCGGTCGGCCCGGCCGTGGCGTCCCACACCTGCCCCAACGCGGCGGCGCTGGCGGCCTCCGCACTCGCGTAGGCCTTCGCGGCGGCGTCAAGGGTCCGCCCGAACCCTCCCTGCAGGCCGTCCAGAAACTCCTCGAGCACCACCTCGTACTCCTGCGCGTGATCGGCGAACAACGCAGCGATCCCCACCGACACCTCATCGGCGCCAGCGGCCAACAACCCCATCGTCGGAGCCGCCGCCGCCCTGCTGGCAGTACTCACCGCTGACCCGATGCCGGCCACCTCCGCTGCCGCCGCACTCAACTGCTGCGGAGCCACATTCACAAACGACACAGCGCACCACCCATCGGTCGACAAGGCCTTTGGCCCAACAACATCGCTGACGATAAATGCGCAGGCCAGCGCCGTATTGGCGAATCAAATCCGCCATCAAATGTTGAGAAGGGCCACCCCGGACCACGCTCTCGCGGCCGTCTCAACCCCGCGGTGATGAACAGCAACATTGCTGACCGTCAGACACCGTTCGCGTCTCACGCACGCAAACCGGGGGGGCTCACCCGCGAAAGCCACAACCCGGCCAGCGCCTGCCCAAACCAGGCATGAACCCACGATTTCCGCGCTCGGACAATGGCCACCACAGCGGGCACCGGCCACCCCATGCGGCGAGGCCACGTGCGAGGCTGGGCCGAGCGACCCCGACCGTGGGCAGCGCACCACACCAACCACCGCATGGGAGCCCATATGCAGATGCTGCTGGTCCGGCACGCGCTGCCGCTGCGCAGCGAGCATGGCGAAGGTTCGGATCCGGTCCTGTCCGACACCGGGGTAGCGCAGGTCAGCCGCCTGCCCGAGGCGCTTTCCCGGTTCCCCATCACCCGGGTGATCAGCAGTCCACAGCGCCGTGCCGTCCAGACCGCCGAACCCGTCGCGACCGCGCGCGGCCTGGCCATCGACATCGACGATCGCTTCGCCGAATACGACCGCGACCTGCCGCACTACATTCCCGTCAAGCAGATCCGCACCGAGAAGCCCCAGGAGTGGGCGCGGATGGCGCAGGGGAAGCTGCCCAGCGCGGTCGATGAGGACGCCTTTCGTGCGCGGGTTCGTGCGGTGGTTGACGACGTGGTGTCCGCGGCTGGCTCCGACGACACGGTCGCGGTGTTCAGCCATGGCGGAGTGATCAACGTGGTGCTGCACGAGATTCTGGGGACCGCGCGGCTCTTGTCGTTTCCTATCGACTACGCCTCGATCACCCGGCTGCTGTTCTCGCGGACCGGCCAGGCCACGGTGGCCACGGTGAATTCGACCGAACACGTGTGGGATCTGCTGCCCCGAAACCAGCGGTGGTAGCCCAGCGGCAGCTGCCGCCGACGAATTTCGACGTGCCGACACGCCCGGGGAGCAAATGGGTGGTGGGCGGTGGTAAACAAGTTCGGTGACTTCGGTAGACCGACTCGACGGCCTCGACCTGGCCGCGCTGGACGGGTATCTGCGTTCACTCGGTCTGGGGCGAGAGGGTGAGCTACGCGGCGAGCTGATCTCCGGCGGCCGCTCCAATCTGACATTCCGGGTCTACGACGATGCGACGAGTTGGCTGGTGCGGCGGCCACCGTTGCATGGGTTGACGCCTTCGGCGCACGACATGGCTCGTGAATACCGGGTGGTGGCGGCGCTGCAGGACACCCCGGTTCCGGTGGCCCGCGCGATCGCGCTGTGCGAGGACGACACGGTGCTGGGCGCGCCCTTCCAGATTGTGGAGTTCGTGGCCGGGCAGGTGGTGCGCCGGCGGGCCCAGCTCGAAGTGCTGGGTAGCAGGGCGATCGACGGCTGTGTTGACTCACTGATCCGGGTGCTCGTCGACCTGCACAGCATCGATCCGGGCGCCGTTGGGCTTGGCGATTTCGGCAAACCCGACGGCTACCTGCAGCGTCAGGTGCGTCGATGGGGGTCGCAGTGGGACCTGGTGCGGTTGCCTGACGACCGCCGTGACGGCGACGTCGCGCGACTGCATTCGGCTCTGCAGCAAGCTATTCCGACGCAGAGTCGCACGTCGATCGTGCACGGCGACTACCGGATCGACAACACCATCTTGGACGCCGATGACCCGACGCGGGTTCGCGCGGTGGTCGATTGGGAACTTTCGACGCTGGGGGATCCGCTCAGCGACGCGGCGCTGATGTGCGTGTATCGCGACCCCGCACTGGACCTGATCGTCAACACCCAGGCCGCCTGGACGTCCCCATTGCTACCGACGGCCGACGAGTTGGCCGACCGGTATTCGCTGGTTTCCGGGATGTCGCTGGGGCATTGGGAGTTCTACATGGCGTTGGCCTACTTCAAACTCGCCATCATCGCCGCCGGTATCGACTTCCGCAGACGCATGTCCGAGCTGGCCGATGGGAAAACCGATGCCTCCGATGAGGCCCCCGAGGTCGTTTCGCCGTTGATCCCTCGTGGCCTGGCGGAGATCAGCAAGCCGATCTCCTAGCCTCAGATCGAATGTCTGCCCGGGTTTTCCGGGGTGCGAGCCCGATTGGCGTGCGCGGCCGGCCAACGCCCGGGGTTGGTGGCCCGCAGTGCCTGCGCGTGACTCTTTTTCGCCTCGCGGCGCAGCTGCAGAATCCGCGCGGTGCCGACCGCGACGGTCAGCAAACCGCCCCCCACGGCCGCCAGCAATATCGCCACGCCCAGGGGCAGGCTCCAATGCCAGCCGAAGAAGGCGAAAGCCGTCGAGGCGGTGTTTTGGGCGATGAAGATCAGCAAGACGATCAGCACCAGGAAGCCGGTGATCAGTGAGGACCACAACGCGGCCGCCCGGGTGAACTTGATCGGGGGTTCCCCCGAACTCGGAGCGGGCTTTGGCGCCGGCGTCGAGGGCGCTTTGGTCTGGGGTGGGGGACCAGCTGAGCCAGATTGGTTGCTGCTCATACCGTCATGTTTACCCTTTTTTCCGCGGTGAAGGTAATTAAATCTCCGCTGGCAACTTTGCTGCGCTTTCACGTCTGCGCGGCAACACACCATTGCGGACGATAGTGTCGGGTGCATGGGGACGCTGCGGCGCATGTGCCGCGCAACACTCGCCGCAGCGCTGTGCGTTGTGATGGTGTGTTCGGTCGCGGCCTGTGGCAGTTCGGACCCGTTCGGGACCACCAGCTGTGACATCAACTCGATCGTGGTCGGGTCTGGCGACTTCCCGGAATCGCAGATTGTCGCCGAACTCTATGCACAGGCGTTGCGGGCAAATGGCTTCGAGGTCGGAATGCGGTTGGGAATCGGCAGCCGCGAAACCTACATCCCGGCGCTCAAGGACCATTCCATCGATCTGGTTCCGGAGTACATCGGAAACCTCTTGCTGTACTTCGACCCACACGCCACCGTGACCCTGCTGGACGCCGTCGAACTGGAGCTCTACCGGCGGCTGCCCGGCGATCTGTCGGTTCTCACGCCGTCGCCGGCTTCGGATACCGACACGGTCACCGTCACCAGTGCGACCGCCGGCAAGTGGAACCTGAAGACGATCGCGGACCTGGCCCCGCATTCCGCGAATCTGCGGTTCGCGGCGCCCTCGGCGTTCCAGAACAGGCCGTCCGGATTGCGTGGGCTGCGCGAGAAATACGGGCTCGACATCTCACCTCAGAATTTCGTGACGATCAACGACGGCGGCGGCGCGGTAACAGTGCGCGCGTTGCTGGACGGAACGGTCGACGCCGCCGACATTTTCAGCACGTCACCGGCGATCCGGCAGAACCACCTCGTGGTGCTCGCCGATCCGGAGCACAACTTTCGGGCCGGCAACATTGTGCCGCTGCTCAATTCGCAGAAGAAGTCCGATCGCATCAAAGACGTCCTGGATGCGGTGTCCGCAAAGTTGACCACCGAAGGCGTGGCTGAGCTCAACGCTTCGGTATCGGGCAACGGTGGCATCGACCCTAATGAGGCCGCACGGAAATGGCTGCACGACAACGGCTTCGATCATCCGATCCGACCCTAGAGGCCAACTGGGAAACGCATTGATCAGGTTTGACAATGTCGACAAGGTGTACGCCGACGGCACCACCGCCGTGGACCAACTGAGCCTCGAGGTCGCCGACGGCATGCTGACCGTTTTCGTCGGCCCATCGGGCTGTGGCAAGACGACGGCGCTGCGCATGATCAATCGCATGGTCGAGCCGAGTTCGGGCGCCGTCACCGTCAACGGCACCGACGTCTCCACGGTGAACCCGGTGAAGTTGCGCCTCGGAATCGGCTACGTCATCCAAAACGCGGGGCTGATGCCCCATCAGCGGGTGATCGACAATGTCGCGACGGTGCCGGTGTTGAAGGGGCAGTCCCGCCGGGCCGCCCGCAAAGCCGCCTACGAAGTACTCGAACGGGTAGGTCTCAGGGCTCCGGCGTTGTTGATTAGCAGGCTTGTGAGCTGGGTTGATGATCTTTGGTGCCGCGCTATTGGGGCCGGAGTGTAGGCACGGGCTATCTGGAGAACGATCGAGTTGGTTACTGTTCGTCGTTGGTCTGGAGTTGCCCGTGCCTACCGTTTCAGTATTGCCTGTGTCGTCGGTTCCAGAGGTGTTCGACCGCTGGAGTCCTGGTGAGCGCAGCGAGCTCATCGGATCGGAGTTTCTCGATGTGTTGGCCTCGGTGCCAGACCCGAGGGACCCACGCGGTCGGAGGTATTCGCTGATGGCTTTGTTGGCGATCGCGGTTCTGGCCACTGCCGCGGGGATGCGCGGCTATGCTGGTTTTGCCACATGGGCGGCCACCGCTCCCGATGATGTGTTGGCCCAATTAGGGGTCCGGTTCCGGCGGCCCAGTGAGAAGACCTTCCGCGCTGTTTTGTCTCGGCTAGACCCCGCCGACCTCAACGCCAGGATGGGCAGTTACTTCACTGCACACGTGGCCAGCAGCGACCCCAGTGGATTGGTGCCGATCGCGTTGGACGGCAAGATGCTGCGTGGTGCTTTACGCGCCAAAGCGACAGCCACGCATCTCGTGTCGGTGTTCGCCCACCGTGCCCGATTGGTGCTCGGTCAACTCGCTGTCGCCGAGAAAAGCAATGAAATTCCCTGCGTACGTGCCCTGCTCACGCTGCTGCCGGGTAGCTTGCGGTGGCTGGTCACCGTGGATGCGATGCATACCCAGGTCGTCACCGCGAAGTTGATCTGCGCCACCTTGAAGTCGCACTACCTGATGATCGTCAAGTCCAACCAAGCCAAAATACTTGCGCGTATCACCGCGCTGCCCTGGGCCGAGGTGCCCACAGCCGCTACCGACGACTCCCGCGGCCACGGCCGTGTCGAGACCCGCACCCTGCAAATCATCACCGCTGCACGAGGAATCGGCTTCCCCTACGCAAAACAAATCATCCGGATCACTCGTGAACGCTTGATCACCGCCACCGACCAGCGCAGCGTGGAGGTGGTCTATGCCATCTGCAGCCTGCCGTTCGAGCACGCCCGCCCTACCGCGATCATGACCTGGATGCGTCAACACTGGGGAATCGAGAACAGCCTGCACTGGATACGCGACGTCACCTTCGACGAAGACCGTCAAAGGGCACATACCGGAAACGGCGCACAGGTCCTAGCAACGCTACGCAACACCGCGATCAATCTGCACCGCCTCAACGGCGCCGACAACATCGCCGAAGCCTGCCGGATCACCGCTTTGACCGCCAACCGCCGCCTAGACCTCCTCAATCCACAATTCCCCAGCTCACAAGCCCGCTAATCAACAACGCCGGAGCCCTGGGGCTGTCCCAGACTCAGGTGTCCAAGCGACGGCGCCGATCTGGCACGCAAGCACGAAGTCAGCAAAATCGGCGGCCCAGTGCGGGCTAGCGGGCCCCGCGGATCGGGACTACCGCCTTCCGGAACGCCCTGGCGGCGCGCGCAATTCACATCGTCTGGGTCAACCCATTCAACCCGTCTGCACCGAGTAGCAGACCGCCGGTGCCACCGTTGCCGCCGCCGCCTGGCGTGCCGCCGGTAACAACGGCGCCACCGTTACCGCCGTTGCCGCCGTTGCCCAACAGCAGCGCGCCGCCACCATCCCTGCCTGCGCCGCCCGTGACCGTGCTATCCCCGCCGGCGCCACCAGCACCGCCGACTCCGCTGGTGCTGTCGCCACCCGCCCCGCCCGCTCCGCCGGCGATCGAAAAGCCGAATCCGCCGCTGCCACCGGTCCCGGCGGCCCCGAACCAACCTCCGTGGCCTCCGGTGCCGCCGGATCCACCGCTTGGGCCCAGTCCGCCCGCTCCGCCGACTCCTCCACCGGAAAACAGCAGCCCCCCATTGCCGCCGGCCCCGCCGATTCCACCGGTACCGCCGGGGGTGACGCCTCCGGTCCCACCGGCGCCGCCGTAACCGAAGATCACGCCGCCATCGCCACCCTGGCCACCTTGCCCGCCATCGCTGGTGTTGGCGTAACCGCCGGCACCGCCGGCATTACCGCTACCGAACAGGCCCGCGATGCCGCCGCTTCCCCCGTCTCCCGCGCCGGTTTCACCGAATCCACCTATGCCGCCCTGGCCCCCGGTCCCGCCAAGTATCCCGCCGGCGCCGCCGGCGCCGCCGGTGCCGCCCGTTCCAAGCAGTGCGGTGCCGCCGGACCCGCCGGCCCCACCAGCGCCCAGCAAGCCACTGTCCCCGCCTGCCCCGCCGACACCGCCGGTCCCGTTGGTGTTGGCGATGCTGAGACCACCTGCCCCGCCGCCGCCGCCATTGCCCCACAACAGCCCCGCGCTGCCGCCGGACCCGCCGGCCCTGGCGTCGCCGACTAGGCCGGCGCTGCCGCCGACCCCGCCGGCCCCGCCGACGGCGTCGACGCTATTGCTGAGTCCACCGGCGCCACCGTCACCGCCGCGACCGATCAACGGACCACCGTCACCCCCGGCACCCCCGTCGCCTCCGGCGGTAACACCAGCTCCACCGAGCCCTCCGTGACCACCGCCGGTCCCGAACAGACCGCTGAGCAACCCGCTGTCCCCACCGGCACCACCAGCCCCGCCCGCGTCCACGAAGCTGGTACCACCAGCACCACCGGTACCGCCGGGCCCGAACAACCCACCGGCGCCACCGGCGCCGCCCTGTCCCCCGGTGGTGCCGGCCCCGAAGAGCCATCCGCCCGCCCCGCCGGCGCCGCCGGCTCCGCCGACTCCGCTAGTGCTGGCACCGCCAGCGCCACCGGCGCCGCCATTGCCGATCAGTCCGGCGGCTCCCCCGGTCCCGCCAGTACGGCCGGCAGAGCCCAGGCCCGGGGGTGTTCCCGAGCCTCCTGCCCCGCCGTTGCCGATCAGCCATCCACCCGCTCCGCCGTTTTGTCCGGTGCCGGGCGCACCGGCGACACCATTGCCGATCAGCGGGCGGTCGGTGAACGCCTGGAAGGGGGCGTTGACTGCGTTCAGCACATCTAGCGGCAAAGTCTGCAGGGAACTGGCCGTGAACGTGGCATTGGCCGCCTCGGCTTGCGAATACTCGTTGGCCCCAGCGCTCAACATCTGTGTGAACCGGGCATGGAGCTCAGACAGGTGCGCACCGAACTGCTGGTACTGCTGCCCGTGTAAGCGCAATAACCCCGCAATCGCCACCGACACTTCGTCAGCCCCGGGCGCCAGCACTGTCGTGGTCGACGCGGCCGCCATCGCGTTAGCCGCCGTCATCGACGAACCAATGTTCGTCAAGTCTGCGGCCGCGGCGGCCACCATCTCGGGGAGCACATTGAGAAATGTCATGCCGCGCCTCCATCCGCCCTGCCATTCGTGGCGTCAGGCTAGCCAGGGCAGCCAGTACCGCGACGCTGCTTTCAGCAAGTTCCGACAAGACGAAATACGCTCTCTCGCAGCACGATACGAACGCTGTCTCAACACAAGCCCGAGACCAGCACTAACAACCCGGCAGGCCTCGTTCCAGGTCTCACGCGGGAGACGCAGCAGCAGCCGCATCTCCGGTGGTGGCCGTGACTTTGGCGTGGGTTCGCCCCTGACGGAGCAGCGGAAATTGTTGGAGTGACCGACGTTTGCGCCAAACGGTCGCGCGTATTCGGCAAGAAGCATCGCTCGGTGAATGGGCTTCCACAAGGCGTGGCGGACCCATCCGCCGGCCAAAATCCATGAGAGGTAGGCCGAAGGTTTCGGTCGTCGGGAATCCCGGGAATCCCGGGAATCCCGGGAATCCGTCGTGGGAGCGTGCATTCCAGGATTCGCAGTAGCCGGTAACCCACGATGCGCCGGGTTGGATGACTCCAAGGCGAACTGGGCCGGTCGGTCAGGGTGGGACTGCTCCGTTTCGGCCGATGTCCATGCGCATTTTGTTTCCGAGCCATGTCTCGGTAGGCCGGCGGCCGCTGTCTAGCCCCACACCTGGGGCGATGTGGTTACGCGGTGGGCATGGGGTCTGTTTGTTCACGGTGTGGCCGAACCCTGATCGCTAGTGCGGCGGTTCGATCGGCAGCCTTGGTCCGCCGTAGGGGGTCGGGATGGTAAAGCGGCCTTGCGGTGTGGGGCCGGTGGTCGCTCCCAGGTCTGCCCCCGGTGGCGGCCCGGCGGTGTCGTCGCCAGGCGGTCGCGGCGCGTTTCGAGCCCCCCGGATCAGCACCGCCGGATCGTCGTCGCGGCAGTACGTGTACAGGAACGGCTCCGGGTAATCCGCTGCCGAAGGCGGATGGCTCGGCGTGCCGTAATCGCAGGTGTATCGCGGATACAAGTCCGCCGTGGCCCAGAGTCCGCCATCGTGCATGGTGCTCATGAATGCTTCCAACGCCGAACCGCGGTAGTCCGGAAACAACGCTTTGAGCGCGGGTACTCGAAGATACGACAATTTTGCGACGGTCGTCAGGTTGCCCAGCAACTGGACCATCGTGTCGGAGTTATCGCTGAACAGGTTGTCCGCGGCCTCTAGCACCCCCGGTGTCTGGTCGACCATGCGGCGGTACCCGTCATCCATGGACGAAACGCCGGTTAGCAGTTGATGAACGTTGCGAGCGGTAGCGTCGATGCCGTCATTCACATCGATAGCAGCAGATAGCACCACGCGGCTGTTCCTGAGCAGGCTGACCGTTTGCGGTAGCACCGAATCCAGGGTGGAGATGAGGAAGACCCCGCCGTCGACAATCGCGGTCAACTTTTCCGGCGCTGCTTTGCTCAGGTTCAACTCACGCCTGATCCCCGCCAGCTTGGCTGGATCGATCTGGGCCAGTACGCCATCGGCATGCTGCAAGAGTTCGGCAGGCGTCACCGGTGTGGTGGTGCGATCTTGTGAGATCGCGTCGCCGTTCTTGAGGAAGGGGCCCTCACCAGAGGTGGCGTTGAAGTCAACGTATTGTTCGCCCGCCGGTGACAACGCCGATACCCGGACCGTACTGGCGACCGGAATGCGCACGCCGGCATTGATTCGCAGTATGGCCGTGACACCGGTCCGAGAGATCTCGAGCGACTCGACTTTACCGATTTGCACGCCGTGCAGGGCAACGTCCTGGTTGGGCAGCAACCCGCCCGACTGGCCCAGTTCGACGGTAAGGGCGTAGTTGGAAGCCAACGGCCTGACGTGCAGCACACCGATTAGCAGGTAGGCGACCGACACCACCAGGGTCAGCAACAAACCAACGCATGACAGCCAGGTGTGTCGGCCGCCACGCATGTTGGTCAAGGAGGGTTCGACGTCGGTCATTGCGGCGGCCCCTGACCGACAACGCGCTCCTAAAGTCGCCACAGCGTGAACTTCAACGAACCGATGAACTTGCGCCAGTCGTACCGCTTGGGGCCATGTAGGCCTGGGTCCCCGCCGAACCCGATGTCCGGAATGGAACCAAGGACCAGTCTGTCGATCCCGGCGCTGCCCGAGATTGAGGTGCCCGCAGTGAGTTTGACGAATGGCGCGTACAAATTCGACAAGGCCGACAACCGTGCGTCGGGGTCCAGCGCCACATCGTTCCACGCGGCGGCAACAGCATTGGCGTCCTTGATGACGCTCCTGCCGCTGCTGTCAGTGCCGGCAATCGACGGGAACTTCTTCAGCTCGGTGGCCGCGCCCCCCATCAATAACAGCAAGTCGGAGATCTGGCTGGCATCTGCTGCCAGTACGCTCGTGGCCGGGTCGGTGGCTTGTAGCAACTCGGCGATCACTTCTCGTTTGCGGTCGAGTTCGGCGGCCAAATGCTCGGTTTGCGACATCGCGTCTTCGAGCTGCCCGGTTCGGGCGTCAAGTTTTCCCAGCAATTCATTGGACTTCCGGATCAGTTCGCCATACACCTCGCCGTCATTGCCGGCGGCCTTGCCCAGCCCATTGATGACGTTGGTCAAGTTATGAGCCACACCACCGTTGATCAGAATGGCCGCCGAACTCAGTACCGATTCGACGGTGGCCGCCGTCGCGGTCTTGTTCAGCGCGATGGTGTCGCCATCTTGGAGCGTTGGGGTATCCGCAGCACGCTGGCTCGGCGGGACGATCGACACAAAGACGTCCCCCAACGGTGTTGCGGTGCGCAGTTCGGCGCCACTGCCCACCGGCACCCGCACGTCGCTCCTGATGCGCAACGTGGTCACCGCGTTGAAGTCGCGAGCCGTCATCGACTCGACGAGGCCTATGTCTGCGCCGCCGAGCTTCACCTTGGCGTGTTCGTTCAGATTGAGCGCATTTGCGAAGATGGCGGTTATCCGATAGCCGCCCGAACCCAGGCCCGGGGCCGGAAGTGGCAGATCAGCCAACCCATTCGTGGAACACGCAGTGGTGGCGAGCACGGTCGCCAGAATCCCCAACCGCCAACGCGGCCTGCCGGATAGCCGCCTGATCATTTCTGCCCCATCGCGGCGAGACCGTCGAGCACATAGGTCAGACCGAAGTCGGGCCCATAGTCCTGCAAGGTGCCGGTACTGCAGCCAAGCTGCCGCAAGCCCATCAGGTTGCATACCTCCTTGCCAAACTGCGAGTCGAAGATCATGCGGTCGGTCAGTTGGTGGGCTCTAATCGAACCGTTACGTTGATCGACCGCGTTGTACAGGTTGTCGGCCATCAACGGCAGCACATCGAAGAACTCGGTGACCTCCCGTTGCCGATCAACCATCGACTGTATGGTGGTGTTGCCGTTGGCAATTCCGCGTGCGATGGCTTCGCGGTTGGCATTGAGAATGTCTCCAGTGCGTTGAATCAACGCGTAGAGTTGCTGGCCGCTGGTTCCAGAACCGAAGCCCTCGTTGGCCATGATCTGACTGAGTTGGCGTACGGTCGATCCGAACTGCCGCAACGTCGAGTCATTCTTCGCCGCCGCATCCAGCAGTGAACTGAGATTCTCGATAATCGCGGTCATCTGTTCACGGGTATGCACTCCGCGATCGGCGCCGAGCCGCAACGCTTTCGACAGCTCGTCGAACGCCTCCTTGAGGTGCTGCCCATTGCCGTTCACAACGTCGTACCCGGCATCGAGAACGCCAGCCACCGGACCGCCACCCCGGCCGTCCCCTTGTAGAGAGCCGGCTAGTCTGTCCAGCATCCCGAGGACCCGGTCGAACTCAACGGGTGCCCTGGTACGGGTCAGCCCGATGGTGTCGTGATTTCGCAGCGTGGGCCCACCGCGGTAGGCAGGAGTCAGCTCGATCTGGCGGTCGGTGAGGATTGATGTCGAGATGGTCACCGCCTGCACATCCGCCGGGACCTGCACCGCGCGGTCGACAGTGAATTCCACCTCGGCGTAGCCGGATTTCGCGACGATTTTGGTGATATGCCCCACCGGTATTCCGAGCACTGCCACTGCATTGCCCTCGTAGAGGCCAGCGGCACTGTCGAACTGGGCCGTCACCACGATCGGTCCGCGGTCGCGGGCCAACCCGTACCAGCCAGCGCACGCGAGGGCGGCGACGACCACGAGGCCTACACCAACCCGAATTAGGTTATGCCGGTGTGTCATGCGCAGTCCTTGAAGTATTGGATCAAACCGAACTGCTTGGCGCGGCCGCTAATCGCACACATCCACGAGTCGACCAGCGGTCCGGCGGCCGCGTTAAGTTCCAACGCATTGCCATAGCCGGACGCATTGGCCAGCTCCCTGACCGGCACTGGGGCGATTTCCAACAAGTTCCTGAAGAGCGCATCCTGTTCGGCGAGTTTTGCGCTGAGCTGCTCCATCGTTTGGACGACATCTTCAAGCGCGGCCCGGTCATCGACCACGATTGTGCGCAGCGAGCCGACGACCTGCGTCAAGGCCTGCATCATTGCGTGGAAGGCCGCTGAATGTGCGACGAACTCTCCGATCAGGTCTTGGCCCTGCCGAATCATGCTGCCGAGGTCGGATTGCTGGCGACGCAATATGTAGGTGACGTTCTGCGTGCTCTTGAGCAGTGTCCCAAGTTGGTCGCGACGCTGGGAAATCACCGAAGACAACGCGCGGACATTCTCTAGCGCTTGCGGAAAGACGTCTGGCAGACCGTTCAGCGCTTGGCCGAGGACGGTCAGCGATGATGCAATTCGATCACCGTCAACCTGCTCGAAGGTTCTGGTCGAGTCGGCCAGCGCCGCCTGCAGATCGTAGGGCACCTCGGTGTGGGCCAAATCGATTGTCTGGCCCGGTGGTACACCAGCACCCGTCGGATGCAGGTCGATGTAGCGGGAACCGAAAATTGTTGTGATCTTGATTGCAGCCCGAGTGTCGCGGCCGAGCGCAATATTGTCCTTGACCCGCAATCGGGCTTCAACATGGTTGCCTGCCAGACGAACGCTGATGACGTTGCCCACCGGTACACCTGCCACCGAGACCACGTTGTCCGGCTGCAAGGACGCCGCTTGCAGAAACTCCGCTGTGTAGCGCCGATAGCCGATGCCTGCTTGCTTGACCAGCAGCAGCGCCCCAATCAGGACTACTGCCAGTGACAGCCCAACGAATCCGAGCCAGGTCTTGTTGTACGAGGCCAGCGGGCGCAGTCGCGGGCGAAGGTGCTTTATTCGTTCAGCCATCGGTGACATTCCTGCATTTCGGGGTGTACATGGGCTTTCCACCGGGCGTCGCCGCGGCCACGATGATCGGGACCATGTCGTTGAGGCCAGGGAAGTACCCGTAGAAGTTGACATCGCAGCCATACACATTCATGTAGGTGCCCTGACCGAACACGCGGGCCAGGCCCTTGAGTAACAGCGGAGTATTCATTCCCACGAAGGCCGCCTGAGGTTCGATGTCCAGCAGGTGCTTGGTGTAACCGGGCTGGCGGTCCAGGATTTGACGGATTTGCGGGTTGACATCTGCGAGGATGCCGCCCAACTGACGGACCACCGCCGCCATGTTGCCGGTCGACTCGACCAATTCCGAACGCCTGCTGTTGAATTGGGAGACCATCTGGCGCGTCTGCGCGATCGTGTGCTCGAATTCAGCGCTTTGGCTGGCCAGGCCGCCGGCCACCCTGTCGAGGCTGCCGATCACGTTGGCCAGGGCGTCGTCGTTACCGGCGAAAGTCGCTGTCAGCGTTGATGTCTGGTTGACAAGGGTGGCAAGAGCCGAAGTGTCGCCCTGAAGTGACGCAATGACCGCTTTGGTGAAGTTGTTGACCTGATCCGGATCGAGCACCGCGAACAGCGGCTCGTAGCCGTTGAGTAGCGTGCCGATATCGAAGGATGGCTCAGTCCGCTCTACCGGAATGACACTGCCCGGCGGTATCGGGATGCCGCGGCCGGTGCGGCCGGGGGCAAGCGCCAGATAGCGCTGACCGACAATGTTCTGGTATGTGATCGATGCGATGGTGTCGGTGAGAATCGGCTGGCCCTGCTGCACGATGAACGACACGCGCGCCAGCGTTTGGTCGAGTTCGACCTTCTGTACCCGTCCAACTCGCACCCCCGCGACCCGGACATCGTCACCCTCACGAAGCCCGAAAACATCGGTAAACAGGGCGCCATAGCGGGCCGTGGGGCCTTTGACGTCGCGGCGCAGCGTGACATAGACCATCCACGTCAACGCCGTAGCGACCACCAAGAAGAAAGCCACCCACAGCAGCGCGCCGCGTCGTGTTCGTGTCCGGGGACTAGTCATTGGCCGGCTGCCTTCGCATCATTTGCTCTCCGTCGGTGTTTGCTGAGTTCGGCTGGCGATGGCGCCGCGGGCCACCGGCCCCAGCAGCAGCTGGGTCGCGACGGTCGCTTGCTCCCCGGTGATCAGACTCAGGGCTGCGCGTTCTTGCACACTGCCGACCGGCCCGACGTTGCCCCCGAAAGATGACGGAGCCGCGGGAAGCAGATCCGGGTTAGCGGTGCCCGGAACTGGAGGCGCAGGCGTCACCCCGGCAGGCAGTGGCGGATTGGGATCCTCGAGGTTCGGGGTGGGATTGATCAGCGGCGGGCCAACCGCGACGAGGTTTCCGTCAGGACCCACGACCGTCCCAGGGGGGGGAGCCAGATTCGGTGGAGGCTGGTAATTCTGCGGGAGTAACACCTCAGGAAGGTCGGGCCGAGCCTGAACCAGGGGTGCGGTAAAGCAGCTCGGGGCCCGCAGCTCCCCGTACCTCGGGCAGTCGGCCCGGGTATAGGTATAGGACGGTGTGAACGAGACGTTCACACGACCGTGGGCAACGGTCGAGGCCGGGTCCCAAACCTCCTCGAAAAACTTGTCCGAGAATCTGGTGATCCGCTCGGTGATCGGCACGAAGTGCTGTGCGTTGTCGGCGAATACACCGACGACCGGGGTGAGATCCGTCGTTATCTGAACGAGCTGGTCGGAGTGGTTCTGCAAGGAATTGACGGCCAGCCCGGTCGTGTATTGCCCGGCCCCGAGGAAGTCGTGCAGCGCCTGCTGCTTGTCGACAAGTGTCCGCATCGGCGCGACGGCATCGTGAAACGCATCCAGTAACTCCGGTGCGCTCTGCGACAGCCCACGCGCCGCATCCACCAGCGCGGCGACAGTCGACGGACCTTCGTCAGTCGCAACGACACCGTTGAGCTCGTCGATGATCCGAATCAGCTGGTGCGTACTCAGCTGCAGTGCGCCGTTGCGATTGTTCGTCGCGGCTCCGACGGCCGCAAGCACTCCGAGGGTGTGATCATCGCCATTACGGCCGGCAGCGGCAAGAATGTCGCGCAGCTTGGTCAGCGCTGTCTGGAACAACACGGTAGGTAGGTCGGTGTCTTCGCTGATCCGCTCGCCGTCGCTGATGGGTGTGCCGGGCCCGTGCTCGACGAGTTGGATCGACGACACCGCAAAGACATTGCTCGGTACGACGCGCGCGGTGACGGTCACCGGTATCGACGCCGCGTACTCCGGTTTGAGGCGAATCCGCACCTGGTTCGGTTGGTTGCCGATCGACGGATCGAGGCTCTCGACGGTGCCAACCTGGATCCCCCGGTATTTGACGTCGGACCCGGCCGGTAGACCGTCGCCGATGTTGCGCAGGTCGGCGACCACTTGGACACCGCGATCCAGATAGCCCATGGACTTGGCCAGCAGCCACGACGTCACCAGCAAGACAACGACCAGCGCGATGCCCCCACGCGCGAGCAACTGTCGCTTCGAGAAGTAAATCCCGTCGAGGTCAATGTGATTGGTCATCGTCAGCCGCCGAACCTGACGCCGGCGTCAACGCTCCACAGCGCCATGGTCAGCACCATGTTGACGATGATGACGACGGTGATACTGGCACGCATGGCGTGTCCGGCGGCAACACCGACGCCCTCTGGCCCGCCTTCGGCGCAAAAGCCGTAGTAGCACTGGACCACCGACGCCAGCGCCACGAAAACCACGGCCTTGATCACCGAGTAGCCAACGTCTCTGGCGTCGATGAGCATCGTGAAGTAGTGCAGATATGGTCCCACCGACCCATGGGTCGTGAAGGTAACCATCAGTTGGCACGACAGGTAACTGATCGTCAGACATGCGATGTACAACGGGATGATCGCGACGGCAGAAGCCAGCAATCGGGTGGTGACCAGGTACGGGATCGGCCGGATAGCCATCGCGTTGAGAGCATCGATTTCCTCGGCCACCCGCATTGCACCGATCTGCGTGGTGAAGCGGCATCCCGCCTGGACCGCGAAGCCGAGCGCAGCCATGATGGGGGCGAGTTCGCGTGTGGTCACCAGGGACGAGACGACACCGGTGGCCGGGCCGATGCCCATCATGTTCAGGAAGTTGTACCCCTCGATCGCGACTAGCGCGCCAGCCGTAATGCCCAGCACCAGAACCACTCCCACCGTCCCGCCGCCGACCACGATGGAGCCGTTACCCCAGGTGATGTCGGAGAGTAGCCGCATGAACTCCCGGCGGTAGCGTCGCAGCGCGACCGGAATGGCAAGGACCGTGTGGAGGTAGAACGCAATCATGTGGCCGAACCTGGCGAGCGGCTGGCCGGCACCGGCGCCGGCGCCGGCAAACACTATTTGACGTATCGACATGCGGCGCATCGCGACAAACGAGGTCATGTCACAAACCCGTTCTCGGGAAGAGAACGGTATAGAGCTCACTGACCACGACGTTGACGATCATTAGCAGCAAGACGGCCTCCACAACCGCGGCGTTGACCGAATTGGCGACACCGGCTGGACCGCCCCGAGTTGATAGCCCTTTCTGACATGCCACCACCGTCACGATGAAGCCATAGACAGCGGCCTTCAATAGGGCGAGGATCATGTCGCCCGTGGTGGCAAACGCCGAAAATGTGGCCAGGAAGCTGCCCGCAGAGCCGCCCTGGACGTACACGTTGAACAGGTAGCTGGCCAGGAATCCGACAAAGCACACCACGCCGCACAACGCGACCCCGATGACCATGGCTGCCAGCAATCGAGGGACGACCAGATTGCGGACCACGGAGACGCCCATCACCTCCATCGCGTCTGTTTCCTCGCGCATGGTGCGAACGCCCAGGTCCGCGGTGATTGCGGAGCCGACCGCCGCAGCCAGCAGAATGGCCGCCACCAGCGAGGCGGCCTGCCGGACGACGGTCAACCCGCTCGCCGCTCCAGCCAGCGAGGTCGCCCCTACCTGGCCAGCGAGCATCGCGAACTGGATGGACAGGGTAGCGCCGATGGGCAATGCCACCAGAATCGTCGGCATGATGGCGGTGGCGGCCATGAAGCTCGCCTGCCGGATGCACTCGGTCCATGGGAACCGGCCGGTCACTAGATCTATCGCCAAGTAGCGCAACGCGGCGACGCCCAGCACGATCTGTTCGCCAGCCGTGGCGAGCGATGCCGCTGGGTGCTGACGCAGGTACGTGACGCTGAGGCGGCGCAGCCCGATCAGTCGGTCGTTAACAAAGGTCGTCGCCATCACACGGCCTCACAATGCGTCGTCGAAGAGTCGCAACCGCTCGGAGGTCTGCCGCCGACGCAGCTTTCCCGACGACGTCTTGGGGAGCCAACCCGCCGGGACCACATGGACTGCTCGCGGACTCACCCCGAGATTGACGAACACGCGGTCGGCGACCTCGGTTCGGATACGGTTGCTTTCGGCATCGTCGGCATGCAGCGCAGATTCGGCGACCATTACGAATCCCTCGCTAGCGGAGGCGGTGGCCAGGCGCACGGCGGCGACGCCGCCGGAACGAATGCCCGCGATACCGACAACGGACCGCTCGATGTCCTCAGGGTGCACGTTGCGGCCCGAGATGATGAGAATGTCTTTCTTGCGGCCGCAGATCACCGGTTGCCCGTTCTCGGTCAGGTAGCCGACGTCACCTGTGGCCAACCAACCGCCGGCGTCAACCGCCGGCTCGAAACCCGCCTCAGTGCGGTATCCGGCCGTCACGTTGTCGCCGCGGATCTCGAGTTCGCCGATTTCCGACGGCGCGAGGACGGTTCGGTCTTCGGACACCACTCGCACATCGCATCCGGGCACGGGCGGTCCCAGCATGACTCGCGGTGCCGCCGCTTCGCCCTGTGCCGCGACCAGGTCGGGATGCGGCGGGCAGACCCGGAATCCTTCACCGGGTCGTACGACGGATATCGCCAGGGTCGCTTCGGCCATACCGTAGGCCGGCACGATGGCATCCCGCCGCAGTCCAAAGCGCGCACCCTCGGTGGCAAGCCGCTCCAGCGTGGCGACGTCGATGCCTTCGGCCCCATTGAGCGCAAAGCGCAGGGAGGAGAGATCGAACGCGTGGTCCTGCGCTCTGCGTAGGCGCCGAGCCAGCAGTGAATACGCGAAATTCGGTGCAGCAGTGATGCTGCCGCGGTGCTTGGTGATCAGTTCAGCCCATAGCAGGGGATCGTTGAGGAAGTCCGCCGGCGTTATGTGGACAGCATCCATACCCTCATACATGGGAATGATCAGCAGACCCATCATGCCCATGTCGTGGAAGAGTGGCAGCCAGCTGACTACGACATCGGAGGCGACATCGGCGCTCGCGGCGGCCATCAGTGCGCGCCCGTTTGCCTCGATGTTGCGGTAGGTGATGCTGACGGCCTTGGGATGCCCGGTCGAACCGGACGTCAGTTGCAGGAATGCGGGCGAATCCTCCTCTGCGACAACGATGCGCCCTTCATCTGCGGTAAGCAGCTCGGAAAGTTCCAAGCCGCGTAGGCCCACCTTCGCGAACTCCTGCGCGGCGGACTGAAATGGGCTGCCGACCACGACGGTCGATGCGCCGACCATCGACAAGGTCTTCTTGGTGTCGGCGGCCCACGCTTGTAGGTCGGACCGATGAGTGGGTTGATGCAACATCGTCACCGCGGCACCGCACATCCAGGCGCCCTGCACCAGAGGAGCGATCTCACCGGGCGCGCCAGCCAACACCGCCACCACGTCGCCGGGGGTGACGCCGTCACGTTGTAGCGCACCCGCCGCGCGGCGGCCCAAGTGGTGGATATCGGACCACGGCGTGTTCGTCAGCTGGTCGAGATGGGATCGCCCGTCGGCGCCGACCGGAGCCGTGGCCAGACCGTGCTGTGTCGCCCCCTGGCTGTCACACAGCCTCCGCATGATCGTGTTCACGGGTTACCCGACGCGTTGACGGCAGCATTCACCGCATCCGGCGCGCTCTTCCGGCTCTCCACCAGCTCAACCAACGCGCCCACCGTCTTGGATTCGAAGACGTCGTCTTTGCTCAGTCGCACACCGAACCGGCTGGCAATTTCCGACACCGTCGAAGCGAACGCAAGTGAGTCGAACCCGAGGTCCCTGATGAGTTCGGAAGAGTCCCGCACCTCAGTTGTGGCGATCTCGAGTTCGTCAGCGATGAACTCAACAAGGAAAACACGCACCTCTGACATGACAGCTTTATGCCCTTACTTTCCGATTTTGCGACGAATAACGAAGTGGATGGGAATTTGCAGGATCAAGAACATGCCGAGGCCCACCAGGCAACCCCGGAGGACCGTCATGGTGTCGAAATCGCCGTACATGATCGTCGACGCTGCAGAGACGATGTGTGAGAACGGATTCACATTGATGCTGATGCGCAGCCAGTCCGACAGGAATACCGAAGGCATGAGCGCCTGGCTGACGAACAGCACCGGCAGTGCCAAAGGCAGCATCGCGACCGGCGCCTGCGGGTTGAGCGTGCGGAGTGCCACCAGATAGAACAGTGAGCTATATGCGGCCGACCACAGAAACATCAGCAGGATGAGTAGCGCTGCGGTGAGGATCCCGGCGCGCAAAGGGGCATCGAGCAAAGCCAGCAGGCCGATGACGATCACCGCCGCGGGCAGGATCCTGAACATCTCGAAGCCGATCTTGGCGGCCATGATCTGACCAGTCGAGACACCATAAAGCCGCAGCCGGTCGGTGAAGCCCGAACTGATCTCTTCGATCAACGTTCCCGCGCCGTATCCCGCGCCAAGCATCGGAATCAGCATGATGAGGCCCGGGGCGATGTAGGCGGTATAGGAAGTCAGCGGAAATCCGGGCAAGTCCGCGACGCGTTGGAACATCGACCGCACGAAGACCACCAACACGACCGGAAACACGATGGGAAAGATGAAACCGAAGACCGGCTGTCGCAGCCCCACAACGACATAGCGGCGAAAGAGGCGGGCGGTGTTCGCCAGCGCGGAGCGGGTCATTGGGTAGCCTCCAGGAACGCGTCGCGCAGCGACGTCGATCGAATTTCGATGTTCGCGCCGGCCAGTCCGAGCCGATCCAAAACCGTGGCGAGCGAACCGATCTCGGAGGCAGACGCAGAGTCCAGTGATCCGGTTACCGCGCTGCTGCCCTTGCGCTGCATCGGGTAGCCGGCGCCGGCCAGTTGCCGCACGGCGTCGTCGGTTATCTCCTGGGGTGCCGAAATGTCCACGGCGAAGCCGTGGCTTCGGGTGAACTCCTGTGTCGAACCCGCAGCGACGAGCACCCCGTCCTTGATGATTCCGACTTCATCGGCCAGCGAGACGGCTTCGTCCATATCGTGTGTGGTCAGGACGACGGTACGGCCCTCAGAACGCAGCAGCCGGATTGCGTTCCACACCTCCTGCTTGCCTTCGATGTCCAGCCCGCTGGAAGGCTCGTCGAGAAACAGCATCTGTGGGTTGTGCGCGACCGCGAGGGCCACGTCGACGCGGCGGCGCATACCACCGGAAAGTGCTCCGACTTTGCGATTCAGGTACTTTCCGAGGCCGAACTGCTCGACGAGTTCGCCCTCGCGACGCTTCCTGTCGGATTTCGGCCAGCCCGCCATCGCCAGGCTCATGCGTATCTGCTCGACGGGTGACATCCACAGATCGAGGGCGACCTCTTGCAGCGCCACGCCGATGAGTGGCCGCAGCTGCGTCGTGTTGTCAACCGGAACCCCCAGCACCTCCAGCTGGCCGCTAGTCGGGGTCAGCAATGTGGTGGCCATCCTGATGGTCGTGGTTTTACCCGCCCCGTTGCGGCCCAACAGGCAATAGACCACCCCGCGCGGAATCACGAGGTTGAGACCGTCGACGGCGTTGGCGTCCGAACCGGGATAGGACTTGACCAGGTCGACCGCTTCGAGAGCGGAGGTTCCTGGCTGCGAATTTCCGGTTTCGTTGTCAGTCTTGGACTCTGGGGAGGACATAGCGTTCCAGCTCTTCCGTTAGGTTGATGCCTTGGGCGGTCATGTTCACGTCGATGGCCGTATACAGCGGAAAGCTGCCGCCCTTCGGTACATCGTTGATTTGGTGGACTTTTCCGCTCGTCATCCCCGTAATGGTCAAGTCGACAACGGTGCGGGCCAGCTCAACCGGCTTGCCGCGCCACGTAGCCTGGCGCGTCCCGTCGGCCCGCACGGTGCCCGACAACTTCGCGCCCCCGCCGCACTCGCCGTGCAGGTCTCGTGGCTCGTTGAGGTTCTCGAGCGCGATGCCGCCTGCCACGGCGCACTGCAACGACACCCGGGAATCCAGTGGGTTGACGATGGTGATGGCGTTGAGGGTGCTCGCCGTCCCGTCCTTGGAAAGGACGCCGGTCTCGTAGGGGAACCGGTCACCCTGGTAGTAGTGCTGCACCTGCAGCTCACCAGCGCGTGGCCCTGGGCCGATAGTCAGCAGACCGCTCTTGGGCAGGACGGTCGTTTCCTTGAGATATGTAACCGAGCCAGCTACCTCAACCGAGTAGCCGCCATAGGGCGATCCCTCAGCGGGCTCGGCAACCGGCTGCGAAACCGGCTGCGGGTACTCGAGCAGCTGGAACGCATGGCCGACGGGTTCGCCGGCGGCCTTGTTCACCGCCGTACATCCGCCGGTCAGCGCTGCCGCGGCGACCAACACCGACGCGGCCATCGAAGATGATCTCATTGCGCTACACCGGTTTTGGCCAGACTTTTGCGAAGACGTCGGTGACGGTGAGCAAAAAACGCCGACAAGATCTTGCTCATCAGCTTGCCCCACCCGGGGATAAGGCCCATGGGTGCCTGAGGAGCCAGCGTGATCTCGTCGCTGACCACCGTTTTATCGCCTTTTGGTTCCAGGGTGCGGTGGTGTACCCACACCCGCATCCCCGTCATCGTGGACTCTTCGCGGAACATCCGGCCGGGTTCAATCCTGGTGATGGTGATGTCGTCAAACCCGAAGGGAAGGAACCCGAATAGTAGAAGGAAGCTCTTGCCGATCCGGGTACCCGGTTCCACGTCGGCAATGGATCTGCCGATGAACTGTTTAGGCATGGTCATTTTCATGTAGGGGCCCATCTCATGATTGATCCCCTCTTGGGTGGTGACCGTCTGCCATACCCGTTCGACGGGGCAGTCGATCTCACTGACTTTGCGGAAAACGTGCTCGTCGGTGTGGATTGATCTCATTGCTCTCTCTCTTCTTCCCCGGAAGGTCCTGGTACAGCTGAGGCTGGATGTGGTGCTTGGACTGTCAGCGCCAGCAGTGATGCCGAATCCGCATCCATGTCGCGAATGGAATCCGAGATGAATGACCCGCCGATATCGACTACGGCGGGCACACTGTCGGCGCCGATGTAGTTCGGCAGAATTTCTCCGATCTGGTGCAGGCGATCGGGCAGCAGTTGGCGATACCACTCGAACAACGGCACGACCAGCGCCACCGTGACGAGATCGACGCCGTCGGCGGCGAGACTGCTGAAAAACGCTCGCCAGATCTGTTCGATCATCCCGGAGCGACGCGCGCTTCGCAGCACCCCCTGGGTAGCGAGTTCTGCGATTCGCCGCGGATCGATGCCGTCGAAAAAGTCACTCCAGCGCGGGTAGAGAAAATTGCGGCGAGTGCGTTCGTCCACGGGGTAGTTGCGCGCGTCACGTAGCGTGCTGAAGCTGTCCAGCCCGAGCTCTGGGTCATGGCGCAGCGCGCGGAGAACTCCCACGGGCTGGTGCGGTGCCGCGGTGTCGAGGCTGACGAAAATCTCCGACGAGCGCTCCCAGTCTCGGTAGTGCACCATTTCCGCAGCGGCGATATCGGCATCGCTCGCGAAGTTGTTCTCCAGACCGAAGACGGTGTACTCGACCTGTTTGGCCCATCCAAAACGCGGATCGGACGCCGCCACTCGCTCGATACGACACAGCTGTTCGGTCATGCCTGTGCCGCCAGGTCGTCGGGTAGACCAGCGATTTCGTTGCCCCGGCGGGACACGTCAGCGATGACCCCGGTGGCCAGGTCTGCGGTGATAAGCGGATTGACGAAAGTCAGCTTGATCGCCTGGTGTCCGGCCGCGCGCGATCGACCAACGAGTGCGAGGCCACAACGAGCGAGGCTGCTGCGGATCGCACTGTTGACCGCGTCGCACTTCTGCTCGGTCAGCTCCGGATGGCGCCACCGCAGCACTACCGTGTTGACGGCCACGGGTGCACACAACGTGAGGTGGGGGTGGTCCGATACGGCCCGGCCTGCGGCTGCCGCGGCGGCGCAGGTGGCGTCGATCATCGCCCCGATACGCCGCTCACCGAGCGCACGCAGGGTGAGGAATATTTTCAGCGCGTCGAATCGACGGGTGGTCTGCAGAGACTTGCCGACCAAATTGACGACATCGTGTTCGACATCATCGGCGGGATTGAGGTAGTCGGCGTGGCCGGCCGAGACGCGAAAGGACTCGGCGTCTCGGACCAGAAGGGCACTGCAGCTGATCGCCTGAAACAGCAGCTTGTGAAAGTCGACGGCCACGGAGTCGGCTAACTCGATACCCCGCAACAGATGTCGGTGTTGGGCACTGAAGGCCAGACAGCCCCCGACACACGCATCCACATGCGCCCAGACACCGTGCTGCCGGGCGATCTTGATCGCGGGCTCGAGCGGATCGATGGCCCCGTAGTCGGTGGTTCCCGCGGTGAGGAACAGTCCGAACACCGGTGTGCCGCGGGCTTGGCTCTCAGCGATGCACCCCGCCAACGCCTCGACGCACAAACGTCCTGCATCGTCGGTAGGCACTTCGATCACGGCGTCGGCGCCAAGGCCGAGGATGCGCAGTGCCTGGCGCGCCGAGAAGTGCGCCTGCCGAGTGCAAAGCAGTCGCCATGAGCGCGCCGCCGCCGGCAACCCGGCGGTGCCGACATCCAAACCCAGCGTCCGCTGCGCGAAAACATCACGTGCCATCAGCAACGCGTGCAGATTGGATTGGGTGCCGCCAATGGTGAAGGTACCGTCCGCATCTGTCCCGTATCCGATTCGGGCACAGAGATGTTCGACAACTCGTTGCTCGATGGCCGTGGCTGCGGGAGCTTGGTCAAACGAATCGAGGGACTGATTGAACGCGCTGATGAGAACCTCAGCGGACAGGGAAGCAACGGTGGGCGGGCAGTGCAGGTGCGCCAGGTACGCGGGGTGGGTGACCACAGCGGAGTGCCCCGCCATGAGGCCGACGGCCTCCTCCAGGGCCGCCGGCAGGCCGACACCGGCAACGGTATCGAGCCTGGGCTTATCCGCCAGCTCCTTCAGCAACGAGTATCCGTCCACCAGGCCGGGCGCGTCGGCCGCTTCCAATGCATTCGCAACCAAGCCGCTAGCCAACGTAATTGCGTCGCGGTAGGCGGCCGTGCCGCTGCCCGAGACGAATTCGCCGGCGAAGTCACTCACGTCGCGGCTCATCGCTGGTCCGCCCAGAGGTCAACTGCCTTGGTGCGGTGCCGTTCTACCTGCTTGACGGCAGCTTCGAAGGCAGTCAAAGCCGCGCTGATGTCGGCTTCCTCGATGGTCAACGGCGGCAGAAATCGGATGACGTTTCCATACTGTCCGCCAGATTCGATGATGAGCCCGTTACTGAGGCTCGCACGCTGAATCTGCCTAGCCAGTTCGGGTGCCGGTGCCACACCCGACGGCCACGGCAGCTGCGGGTCCACAATCTCGGCGGCCAGCATCAACCCGCGGCCGCGAACGTCGCCAACGATCTCGCACTCTTCGAGAATGCGTTGCAGTCCGGTGCGGAAGTACTCCCCCATCCGGGTTACATGCTCGGCCAACGCCGCT
Organism: Mycobacterium pseudoshottsii JCM 15466; assembly: GCF_003584745.1. NCBI lineage: Bacteria > Bacillati > Actinomycetota > Actinomycetes > Mycobacteriales > Mycobacteriaceae > Mycobacterium > Mycobacterium pseudoshottsii. The sequence continues at coordinate 178,109 of NZ_AP018410.1, read as the reverse complement.
TCTCGGGCGTATCGAATGACCGCGCTCGCCGCGGCGAAGGCCATCGCGTTGCCCCGGAACGTTCCGGTAAACGCACCGGGTTCCCAGACGTCATAGCCTTCGCGAACCACGATCACGGCAATCGGCACACCCGAGCCGAGGCCCTTGGACATCACGACCATGTCGGGCTCGATGTCGCAATGCTCGAACCCCCAAGCCCGTCCGGTCCGAAACATCCCTGCCTGTACCTCATCGGCGATCAGGGGGACTTCGAAACGGTTTGCCAGGTTGCGCAACGCCTTGGCCCAACGCGGGTGGGCCGGCAGCACGCCGCCCTCACCGAGGACGAATTCGGAGATGATCGACGCGGGGGCGCTGATGCCGGCGTGGGGTGCGGCGAGCTGCTCGACGGCCGTCACTGCCAGGTCTACGCCACGTTCGCCCCCGACGCCGAAGGGACACCGATAGTTCTGGGGGAAGGGCAGAAACGTCGTCCGCGGTGCCATCACTACGGGCTGTTGCCGAAGTCCGCCGCCGGAGCTTGCCGCGCGCGCAGCCCTGGTGCAGCCGTGGAAACCTCCCTGCACGCCAACATGTTCACGCCCACCGGTGGCGATTTCGGCAAGCGTGAGGGCCGCCTCGACAGCGCTGGCACCGCTGGGCGAACACAAGTGGACCCGGCCGTCGGCGGCCAATCCCGGCGGCAGGATGGAGAGCAGGTCTTCGACGAACTGCTCCCTCGCGGGGGTATGAAAGTCCAACGACAGCCAGGGCTCACCGGAGTCAACGGTTTTGATGACCGCCTCACTGACCACCGGATGGTTCCAACCCAGCGACATCGCCCCAGCGGCCGCTAGGCAGTCGATATACCAACGCCCGCTGCTGTCACGTACCCGGGTACCGCGGGCCTCGACCAGTCGTATCGGGAGGCGTCGCGAGTAGGTCGCCGCATTGGATTCCCGCATGGGGGGTGGGTTTTTGGCCAGCATCACACAGCCTCATCGGTGAGTTGCCGGATCGGCTTCGACGACTCTGCCCGGCGGCTGAGCAGGCGACGGAATGAGCTGACCACCGATGGGTCCTCGGTCACCCAATAGCCGCGGTCGCGGGGAACTGCCTCCGCGAGCCGTCGTCGAGCCTCGGCGAGCTGGTGGTAGGGCAGCTTGGGGAATAGGTGGTGAACAGCGTGCAGTCGCAGACCCAACGGGGCCCAGAGCTCACCCAGGACCGGCAGCGACGGATGGTCGATAGAGTCGAGCACTTGCTCGGGGAATGTCATCCGCTGGTTTTCGCTCTCGTACCGATGAGCAACGAGCACCCGAATCCAGTTGACGAACAGGATCAGGCTCACGACCGCGTAGGCCTCCAGCAGTCGGTACGGCGCGAATACACCAAGCCCGAAGAGCACGGCCACCCCGACCAGGTAGGCGAAACAGGCGAATTCCTGGATCAGCCAGGAGCGAGGGACGCCACCGGGCGGAAGTGTGCGGCAGAAGTCTGCGTCGATCATCAGTGCCGACGCCCGAGTCAGTACGTACCGACGCAATGGTGGGACAAGCCAACTCAGCGGCGCCAGCACCAGGAACCGCACCACGAAGAACACCGGCCCCAGCAAGGCGGTGAAGGGTAGGGCGACCACCCGCCAGCGCGGTTCGGTGGCATAGGCCACATACTCGCCGTCGGCGGCGGTGCCGTAGGTGCGCGACGCGTGATGTTCTTGATGAAAATCGTAGGTGAATTGCGGAACCATCAGCGGGATCCCGCAGACCGCATGCCAGTACAGCGCGAATGAACGTAGTTCGGCACCGGCGTGCACGATCTCGTGGACGAAAAGGACGGCACGGTATAGCGCCAACGCAGCGACCACCACGCAACCCACAGCGGCGGGCGAAAGGGGTTGCCTGGCCGGGCACAACAGGAATGCCGTGTAGCCCACCGCTACACACACCGTCAGGTCGACCCAGTAAATCCACTGCCGTCTTACAGCGAGGTCGGCTACCAAGGATCGCGCCTGCGCCATCGAGATCCCGAGCACGTCCTTGGAGCCGCCCCCCTCGGCCAGCGCCTGCCGCGTCTGAGTACTCATCCAACAAACTCCGTAATCAATTCCGCCACTGACACTTTGGGAATGCCCAGCTCACGCACCGCCCGAGTAGGGTCGTAGTAGACCTTGCGGGCCATCAGGTCGATGTTCTCGGGAACCAACGGGTCATCGAAATGCGCCCGACTCGAGAAATCGGATGCGATACGTTTTCCCCTCCCGAGGGCGCGGAATGGCCGCATGGGCGCGACCCGTACCTGGTGGGATCGCCCCACGGCGCGCACGAGCAGCTCAGCGATCTGCCGGTACGAAAGGTTGTCGGTGCTGAGTATGTATCGCCGCCCCGGTTGACCCTTGTTCATCGCCGCTGTGACACCGGCCGCGAAGTCGCGGGCCGAACAAACGGCGGTTCCTCCCGGCGGAACGACCCGCAACAGACCTTTGCGCGCCGCGACCAGCAGGCCCTGCCAAGACCGGGGCGACCCGAACCCAGGCGCGAAGACGGCCGCCGGGTTCACCACCACGACATCGAGCCCGCGGTCGACGAAGTCGAGCACCAGCTGTTCGCCAGCCCGCTTGGTAGTCGAGTAGACGTTGTCGAGCACCGAATCTCGCGGGTCGAAATCTTCGTCCGCGATCACACCATTGGGGGGATATCCGATGGCCGCCGTGGAGGACACGTGCACGAGGCGTTGCACCCCGTGCCGCCACGCCGACTGCGCAACATGGTATGCGCCGAGCACGTTTGTGCGCCAGATCTGGTTGGCTAAACGGGAATTCGGCGATGCGATGCCGGCGAGATGGTAAACGCGCGCAATTCCGCGCATCGCCTCGTCCACGCTTTGAGCATCGGTGATGTCACCCCGAACAACATCGACGTTGGAGCGCAACTCCGGGCTCATGACGTGCGGATCGCCGGGCTGCACCAATATGGTTGCCCGCTCGCCAGCGCGCACCAGCGCTTCCAGGATCGTCGAGCCGAGATACCCCGTGGCGCCCGTGACCAGAATTCGCGGTGCCATCAGAGCTCCTTTTCATAAACTCGATGACGCTTCTCGGGCGCCTTCTTCATCTGCGCCGCAAGCGAATTGGACCACATGTTGTCCTCGTGCATCCACGTGGTGGCGACAGCGGAGTACCCAGCGCCGGTTATCGTTCGCACGATCTCTCCAGCCAGGATCCGGCCTAGGCCCGCGCCGAACTGGGTTTGGACCGCGCCGATGAGCACCACGACGGCAGTGCGCACCCCGCGGATTCGACCGCCTCGTTTGGCCGCGATCCGGAGCAGGGCCGAGGGCGTGAATCTGCCCGATTGACCAGTGATTTCATTGACGTCGGGCAGCATGAACAAGAAGCCCACGGGTGTGTTGTTCGCTTCTACGATCCTGACGATGTTCGGATCGATCAGCGGCCGCATCTCGGCGGCCATGCTGGCAAACACGGGCCTGCTTAGCGGCACGTTTTCTGGATGCTTTGCGAACGAGTCGTTGTAGAGCTTGCGCAAGAGTTCGACTTCCTGCTCGTAATCCGACAGTCGTACCGGCCGAACGCTGGCACCTTGCGCGCCCAGTACCGCATCGGCTCGACTCAGCAGGCGCTGCTGGACTGACGGGTTTTCATCCACGCTCCAGCGAAAACAGGCGGTGTCGAACTTCTTTGAGTATCCGGCCGCCTCAACCAACCTCGGGTAATACGGTGGGTTGTGCGGCTGCATGATCGTTGGTGGAGTGTCATATCCGGAAATGAGTAGCCCGACGTCCTCGCGTGACGTGTAGCTGAATGGGCCGATGATGGCGTTCATGCCGCGCCCTCGCGCCCAGTTCTCGGCGGTGGTCAACAGCGTCGATGCGATGGCCTGATCCGGCTCGCTCTCGAAAAATCCGAAGAACGCGTAGTCGCCATAGCGTTGCACGTAGTGGGAATCGATGCAGGCCGATATCCGCCCCACCGGCCGTCCTTGCCGGTAGGCGACGAAGTTGGCGATCTGAACCTCGGAGTGCAACGGGTTCTTGCGGGGATCCATCTTGGCGCGCATGACTCGGCGCAGTGTGGGCCGCCACGCGTGGTCACCGCGATAGATCTGCCACGGAACGCCGATGAAGTCCTTGATCTCCGCATTGGTGCGTACCGGACGGACGGTCGGCGCCGGCGGGTGCGCTAACGCCTCGGTCCATCGATGTGCGCCGACTTCTTCATCAAGCACGAATGATTCCCAGGTCGTATGCCAACTCGGGATTTTTCTTGCTCTTCCAGAGTGCGCCATCCATGTAGAAGTGATGCAGGACGAAGGTCAGTGGTACGGCAAAAATAATGGTATCGAGTTGCCCGGCAAGCACGCCGAGTCCGGCAAGAAATGCGATGTAGAGCGGCAACGCCTTTCTGGTAGACAGCCGTGCCAGCAGAAGCTTCTTCTCTTCGGAGTTCTTGCTATGCGCAAACCGCGTGTTATTCCTGGTCCAGTTGATCAGGTGATATTGCAGGCTGTGCGTGGTGGTGGCGATCAGGATGAGCGCGAACAGATCTGATACGAGGAGGTAGGAAAGGTTGTAGGACAAGGCGGCCACGACGAAGGTCCCCACCGCCATCGCTGGCAGGGTGCGCTGTCCGTCGCGTTTGAGCTGGAGCTGCTCAATGACGGCAAGGGCCAAACAAACCGCGGCGACGATAAATCCGGCGATGACTATGAGCTTGGGCACCGGGGGCACTGGAACGCTCAAATTAGAGAATGGAAGTCGCTTGCCGAAGACTTCATACTCGGAGAAATGCAGCCCGTGAGCCGCTCGAAAGACTACGGGCGCCAGACACGTCGAGTAGAGGGCGTACTGGATCTTTTTCCTGGGGCCCTTGTAGCCATTCTTTGCGGCGTAGATGTTGATCATGCCGAAATGCTGTTTCAGCACGTGGAAAACTTGCCAGTACGCCCAAATCGCGAGCAGCGGGATGAGCCATCCCCCAAACCATAGGATCGCGACCAGTGTGCCGATCACGGCGAGGCTCATCAGGTAATGCGCCCGGTAGCGCGACCGCTCCCGCGGGTCCAGCCAGATCCGGACCGAGGTGGTGAAGACGTGCGGAAGGTCGGACAACAGGGAAAAACCGACCGCGCCGACCAGGAACAACCCCTTGTGGCTACCGGCGGCAAAGAGGACTGCCGACAGGAAGGCACCCAACCCGAATACCAGGAGGATGTCTACCCGTTGTCCGACGAACCACCCTGGCTGCTGCGCCCCATCGCGCGACAGCGGTTTGGCCGCTTCGGTACGACCACTCGCGAGCCCCTCCATGTACACTCACCTCAACCGATTGGTAATGACAATAATTTTCATTTAGCCTGGCACACGATATGGACTCCGCAGTCCGCATGTCAAACGCAGGCCGCACGTCTTCCCGCTTCGCCTCCGGCCCCCGCCGCTAACAGCGCACGCTGGACCGGCGGGCGCTGCGCGTGACCGGGCCGAGCAGGTTCGGCGGCGCTCAGTTCAGCGCGCGATGGCCCGATCGACGGCTCAACCGTTGGCCGAGCTGCGGGGGCCATCTCGGACTCGAAGGTCGGCCTTAGGCGCGTCTGGCAGGTGGCGGATCTTCACCACCCGCCACGGCCTCGTTGTCCCACAGGCAAGAGGTTTATCAGGCTAGCCGTTGGAAAGGAGCCGTTGCCTTGGTCGCCATCACCGGAGACGACGTCGAGAACAGCAACATCACACAACTCACGGATACGACGGATACGACCGAACGTGGCCAACCTGCTATCGCCACTGATGAGCTCGAGTCACCCAGCACGGCCGCGGGGCCCTGCGCCGATGTGGAATCGGGTAACGCTGACGATGTCGACTGCACGGACACCGACGCCCATGCCCCGCGTGCACCCCGGCGTTGGCGTTCCCGGTGGTCGCGGATGCGAGTCAAGCGGGTCCGCGTCGGATTCAACCAGGCAATCCTGGCCGTGATTCTCGCGTCCCTGAGCGTTTCCGCCGTGCTGGGGTGGCACCTGTTTGCGGCGCATCACGCCAACGTGGCGGCCGAGCTGGCTCAGCAAACAGCGATTGGATACGCCCAGACATTAACGAGTATCGACAGCAACAATGTAGATGCAAACTTCAACCAAGTCCTCGACGGCGCGACAGGCGAATTCAAGGATATGTATACGCGCTCGAGTGTTCAGCTCCGCCAGCTGCTGATCGACAATAAGGCCACAGCACACGGAGTCGTGGTTGATTCCGCCATCCAGTCGAAGTCCAAGAGCAGGGTCGTTGTGCTGCTGATGATCGATCAGACGGTAACCAATGCCGCTCGCCCGGATCCCCGAGTCGACCGGAGCAGGATGAAGATCACCATGGAGAAGACCGACGGGCGTTGGCTCGCCAGCAAAGTCGAGCTCTCATGACCGGCCCCGCTATGTCTGGGTGGAAAGCCGCGTTAGCGGCAGGGGTGCTGGTGGCCGGCTGCGCTGTCTCGACCGCCCCCTCGGCATGGGGGTCTGCCCAGTCGTTCTGCGGTGAGCTCGGCGGCGACTTTGACGGCCGCTATTGCCATACCACCGTGACCTCGGTCCGCAAGGCGGACCGAGACATCAGGATGGCAATTCCGGGCGACCTGGTAGACAACGCCGTCAGCGGTCCGGTGGTCCGGGACTACCTGCGGACCCTCTACAACAATTGGAGAGAAAAAGGCGCAGACATGGTTCAGGACAGCTGGGGCGAAGAAAACTACCAGCAGTTCGGCCACCAGAGCGCCGTATCCGTGGTGTTCCATGAGGATTACCATGCCGACGGTCCCAAGATCAACAACGCCTACCGGACCTTCACCTTTGACACGGCCCTCGGCCGGCAACTGCAGCTGACCGACATTGTGAAAGCGGGACTGGATCCTTTGGCCGTCATTCCGCCGCTGGCTGAACCGTTCGTCGCGGCAGCACTCGATCGTGCCGCCCCACCGCACCAGCCGGGAACCTATCCCTTCACCGTCGATCGGTGGACTCCTGACAAGGATCACTCGGGCGGGTACAAAGCGTGGGCATTGACGCCAAGCGAATTGATCCTCTATTTGCCGGACTACCCTGTCGCGCACGACAACCCGATCAACTATGAGCCCGGCATGCCGGTGTGGTCGATGGACGGGGGTGCGGTTGAGGCCCACATCCCGATTGATGTGCTGGCCCCGGTGTTGAGGTCGGGCTATGGAGGGTAAAGACGACGGGTGCATCTCCCCGCAGGAGGGAGGAACCACCCGCAAGCCTCGAAGAGTCGGTCCTGACGCCAAGGCCAAGGCGGGGCGCACTTCAGCTACGACAGATGCCGCCGCCCAACCGGGGCCCGATCCGACCCGAGATCCGGTCTCCGACTCACCCGAGACATGCGGAGGAGACCACGGCGGCAATACGATCGGTCGCGCGCCGGGTGCTGCCGAACCAAGTAGCCAAGAAACGGAATTGGAGGTGGATCACGACGATCTCGATCCCGGCATCCAAGCCTGTGCCGCCGCTGGCGATGGTCCCGATCCTGCCCTCGAGCCAGGACATGACGTAACGCCACAACGTCGGGCGCGATCACGGACAAAGGTCGCTGCCGCACTTGCGGCGGCCGCCGTTCTCGCCGGCACCGCGGCGTTGGGGTGGTTATGGAAAGAGCAGCGTGACAACGAGATTGCTGGCCGACAGGCGCTCAGCGCAGCGCTGCGGTTCACTGAGAACTTGACCACGATCGACAGCGCCAATATTGATGAGAACTTCCGCGAAACCATCGACGGGTCGACCGGAGAGTTCAAAGAGATGTACCTCAAGTCCAGCGCCGCGTTGCAGCAGGCACTGAGGGAGAACAAGGCATCAGCGCACGGAGTGGTCGTCGAGTCGGCCATCAAGTCGACATCACCAGACACGGTTGTAGTGGTGCTGTTCGTCGATCAGTCGGTGAGTAATGCGCGAGCACCCGAACCTAGGCTGGACCGAAGTCGCGTCGAAGTCACCATGAAAAAAGTCGACGGCCGCTGGCTGGCCGCGAAGGTCGAGTTGCCCTGACACGAATCACCGGTGAGCAGTCGGCGTTCCGATCAGGACGAGCCGCTCGGCCTCTGACAGCTTGATCGGGCCCGAGTCGACTGCGAGGTATCAGAAGCGCGCCAAATCGTTGGGCAGCATCAGATCGAAGCCCTCCTTTAGGCAGGGCTCCGGCGTTGTTGATTAGCAGGCTTGTGAGCTGGGGAATTGTGGATTGAGGAGGTCTAGGCGGCGGTTGGCGGTCAAAGCGGTGATCCGGCAGGCTTCGGCGATGTTGTCGGCGCCGTTGAGGCGGTGCAGATTGATCGCGGTGTTGCGTAGCGTTGCTAAGACCTGTGCGCCGTTTCCGGTATGTGCCCTTTGACGGTCTTCGTCGAAGGTGACGTCGCGTATCCAGTGCAGGCTGTTCTCGATTCCCCAGTGTTGACGCATCCAGGTCATGATCGCGGTAGGGCGGGCGTGCTCGAACGGCAGGCTGCAGATGGCATAGACCACCTCCACGCTGCGCTGGTCGGTGGCGGTGATCAAGCGTTCACGAGTGATCCGAATGATTTGTTTTGCGTAGGGGAAGCCGATTCCTCGTGCAGCGGCGATGATTTGCAGGGTGCGGGTCTCGACACGGCCGTGGCCGCGGGAGTCGTCGGTAGCGGCTGCGGGCACCTCGGCCCAGGGCAGCGCGGTGATACGCGCAAATATTTTGGCTTGGTTGGACTTGACGATCATCAGGTAGTGCGACTTCAAGGTGGCGCAGATCAACTTCGCGGTGACGACCTGGGTATGCATCGCATCCACGGTGACCAGCCACCGCAAGCTACCCGGCAGCAGCGTGAGCAGGGCACGTACGCAGGGAATTTCATTGCTTTTCTCGGCGACAGCGAGTTGACCGAGCACCAATCGGGCACGGTGGGCGAACACCGACACGAGATGCGTGGCTGTCGCTTTGGCGCGTAAAGCACCACGCAGCATCTTGCCGTCCAACGCGATCGGCACCAATCCACTGGGGTCGCTGCTGGCCACGTGTGCAGTGAAGTAACTGCCCATCCTGGCGTTGAGGTCGGCGGGGTCTAGCCGAGACAAAACAGCGCGGAAGGTCTTCTCACTGGGCCGCCGGAACCGGACCCCTAATTGGGCCAACACATCATCGGGAGCGGTGGCCGCCCATGTGGCAAAACCAGCATAGCCGCGCATCCCCGCGGCAGTGGCCAGAACCGCGATCGCCAACAAAGCCACCAGCGAATACCTCCGACCGCGTGGGCCCCTCAGGTCTGGCACCGAGGCCAACACATCGAGAAACTCCGATCCGATGAGCTCGCTGCGCTCACCAGGACTCCAGCAGTCGAACACCTCTGGAACCGACGACACAGGCAATACTGAAACGGTAGGCACGGGCAACTCCAGACCAACGACGAACAGTAACCAACTCGATCGTTCTCCAGATAGCCCGTGCCTACACTCCGGCCCCAATAGCGCGGCACCAAAGATCATCAACCCAGCTCACAAGCCTGCTAATCAACAACGCCGGAGCCCTGCTCCTTTAGGCTATTCCACCGCTGCGTGAAATGACGGCTGGAATGCGCGCTTGGCGCCGAGATCAAATTCCCTTTCATGACACGACCGCCCAACTGGTGAAGCTGCGAACACTCCGGCAAACCGACTAGTCACCTGGTTAGTGGCCAAATTCAGCCCCAAAATAGTTCACTCCGACACACTTTCCACATGATGCGCTGAACACAATTCAGCCAGAAATCCGACCGTCGCATGCGCGTAAATCTGATAACCCACTAGCAAAACTACTACGTACGCCTTGCCGGCCGCTATTGCCGCCTCCGCCGAGAACCGCCATGATCGGCGCGTGGCCCACCTTGCCCACCTTGCCCACCCGTGCCGACCGGGCCCGAACGCGGCCCACACTAGGCTTGAGGAGAAGTCGCAGATATCAATGCAGGCGACAAGCTGTATGCCGCCGAGCCGCAGCGGGCTGTCTGCCGAGGACGCCGATCCGCGATACTGGTAGCCGCACCTACAACGCAGAGAACCTCGAAACCGAACCGACAGTGACGCCGGGAGATACACATGAGCGCCGAGCAGCCGACCATCATCTACACGCTGACCGACGAGGCGCCACTGCTGGCGACCTACGCTTTCCTGCCCATAGTGCGGGCTTTTGCCGAGCCCGCTGGCATTCAGATCAAGACCAGTGACATCTCGGTGGCCGCACGCATCCTGGCCGAATTTCCCGACTACCTCACCGACGAGCAGCGGGTCCCGGACAATCTGGCCGAGCTGGGCGAGCTGACGCAGGACCCGGACACCAACATCATCAAGCTGCCCAACATCAGCGCATCGGTGCCCCAGCTCAAGGCGGCGATCAAGGAGTTGGAAGACAAGGGGTACGCGATTCCGGACTATCCGGCCGACCCGAAGACCGACGAGGAAAAGGCGCTCAAGGAGCGCTACGCCAGGTGCTTGGGCAGTGCAGTGAACCCGGTTCTGCGCCAAGGCAACTCGGACCGTCGGGCGCCCAATGCGGTCAAAGAGTACGCCCGCAAACACCCGCACAGCATGGGTGAATGGTCGATGGCTTCGCGTACCCACGTCGCCCACATGCGACACGGCGACTTCTATGCCGGTGAGAAGTCGATAACGCTGGACCGCGCGCACAAGGTGAAGATGGAACTGGTGACCAAGGGCGGCCAGACGCTGGTGCTCAAGCCCGAGGTCTCGCTGGATGACGGCGACATCATCGACAGCATGTTCATGAGCAAGAAGGCCTTGTGCGAGTTCTATGAAGAGCAGATCGAGGATGCCTACAAGACCGGCGTGATGTTCTCCCTGCACGTCAAGGCGACGATGATGAAGGTCAGCCATCCCATCGTCTTCGGCCACGCCGTCAAGACCTTCTACCGGGACGCCTTCGCCAAGCACCAGAAGCTGTTCGACGAATTGGGTGTCAACGTCAACAACGGGTTGTCAGATCTCTACAGCAAGATCGAGACCCTGCCGGCCTCCCAGCACGATGAGATCATCGACGACCTGCATCGTTGCCACGAGCACCGCCCCGAGCTGGCGATGGTGGATTCCGCCCGCGGAATCACCAATTTCCATTCCCCCAGCGACGTCATCGTCGACGCCTCGATGCCGGCGATGATCCGGGCCGGCGGCAAGATGTACGGCGCCGACGGAAAGCTCAAAGACACCAAGGCGGTCAACCCGGAGTCCACGTTCTCGCGGATCTACCAAGAAATCATCAACTTCTGCAAGACCAACGGACAGTTCGATCCGACAACGATGGGCACGGTCCCCAACGTCGGCCTGATGGCGCAACAGGCCGAGGAATACGGCTCACACGACAAGACCTTCGAGGTTCCCGAGGACGGCGTCGCCAACATCGTCGACCTTGACACCGGCGAGGTGCTGCTCACCCAGGATGTCGAAGCCGGCGATATCTGGCGCATGTGTGTGGTCAAGGACGCGCCGATCCGCGACTGGGTCAAACTGGCCGTCACCCGCGCCCGCAATTCGGGCATGCCGGTGCTGTTCTGGCTGGACCCGTACCGTCCGCACGAGAACGAACTCATCAAGAAGGTCAAGACGTACCTGAAGGATCACCACACCGAAGGTCTGGACATCCAGATCATGTCTCAGGTGCGTTCCATGCGGTACACCCTGGAACGCCTGATTCGCGGGCTGGACACCATTGCCGCGACCGGCAACATTCTGCGTGACTATCTGACCGACCTGTTCCCGATCCTGGAGCTGGGCACCAGCGCCAAGATGTTGTCCATCGTGCCCCTGATGGCCGGCGGCGGGATGTATGAAACCGGCGCCGGAGGCTCAGCGCCCAAGCACGTCAAGCAACTGGTCGAGGAGAATCACCTGCGCTGGGATTCGCTTGGCGAGTTCCTCGCCCTGGGAGCCAGCCTGGAAGACATGGGCATCAAGATCGGCAATGACCGGGCCAAGATTCTGGCCAGGACTCTTGATGACGCAATCGGCAAGCTGCTGGGCAACAACAAGAGCCCCTCACGCAAGACCGGTGAGCTCGACAACCGGGGCAGCCAGTTCTATCTCGCCCTGTACTGGGCCCAAGAACTTGCCGAGCAGACCGACGACGCGGAACTTGCCGAACACTTCGCCAAGCTCGCCAAGGCGCTGGCCGATGGCGAGGAGGCCATCGTGGCCGAACTCGCCGAAGCGCAGGGCGAGGCGGTTGACATCGGCGGCTACTACGCGCCGGACAACGAGAAGACAACCGCGGTCATGCGGCCCAGCAAGACGCTCAACGCCGCGCTGGAGGCCGCACAGGGCTGAGGCCCGCCACCCTCTGAATAGCCTGTGTCCGCTGGAAATCCCGGGCCGGGCGGGCCCAGCTGCGCGGCGCTGGTCCCGCTCACGGCCGCGGGTTTCCAATAGAGTGAGCAGCTATGGCCGCAGACGTCGATATCGAGGCGTCAGGCCTGCTCGACGGGCTTGAGGGGACCGCACGCCAAGACCGCGCGGAGCTGATCGCTTGGCTACTCGAGCGTGGGTTCAGTCTCGAGCACATCCAGGCGTCGGCGGCCGCACCGGTGATGCTGCCCGCCTACCGGGTGCTCGGTGATGATGGAACGCTGGTGTCCGCGCGCGAGATCTGCGCGGCAACCGGCATCGAACTCGATGTGCTGCAGCGCCTGCAACGTGCCGTTGGCCTGCCCCGGATCGACGATCCGGACGAGGCCGTCTTGCCGTGGGCCGACGCCGAGGCGGTCAGACACGCGAAGGTCTTTCTGGATATCGGCTACGACCTCGAAGATGCGGTTGCCGTCATGCGGGTACTGGTGGAAAGCCTGGGGCATGCCGCCGCCATGATGCGGGAGGCGGCGCTGAAGACGCTGTTGCGGCCGGGGTTCTCCGAGATCGAGCTGGCCGAGGCGTCCGAGCAGTTGGCCCAGGCAGCGATTCCGTTGCCGCCTCCGATGATGGACGATCTGATGCGCCTGGAGCTGCGCCATTCGGTGGAGACGGAAGCCGTCAACGCGGCGGAACGGGCCGCGGGCACGCTACCGGGCGCCCGACCCGTCACCGTTGCTTTCGCCGATATGGCGGGCTTCACCCGGCTCGGCGAAGTGATGCCGGCCGAGGACCTGGAACGGGTGGCCGCCCGGCTTGCCGACCTCGCCCACGACGCCGCGACCATGCCGGTCCGGTTCGTGAAGTCGATCGGCGACGCGGTGATGCTGGTCTGCCCAGAACCCGCACCGCTGCTGCGGGCGGCGCTGGACTTGGCCGCCGCCGCGGCAAACAACCTGCCACCCTTGAGGATTGGTGTTGCATCTGGGGCTGCGGTCACTCGGGCGGGTGACTGGTTCGGCAGTCCGGTCAACCTGGCCAGCCGGGTCACCTCGATCGCATACCCGGGCACGGTCGTGGTTGCCGAATCGACCCGTGATGCCGTCGGCAACGCTGGTGACTTCGAGTGGTTTTCGATCGGTGCCCAACGGATCAGGGGGATGCGCGCCGAGGTCAAACTCTTCCGGGTAGAGCCGGCCCGCCCCGCTGGGCGCGGCTGACACCGGCTGGGGCGGTCGGCGGCACACCCCGCGGCGGGATCATCGCAAGGGTGTAGGAAGAGATCACGCCACCCTCACATGGCGGGTGGCCGACCCCGTGTCAACAGATGCCAGAGGTTCTCATGTCACTGTTCGATATTTCCGATCGCGCCAAGCAGTACCAATCAGACCTGCTCGAGTTCATGGATTCCCAGGTGTACCCGGCTGAGGCCATCTACGACGAACAGATGCGCGCCGCCGGCGACCCGCATTTCCATCCTCCGATCTTGGAGGAACTCAAGGCCGCGGCCCGAAATCGCGGGCTGTGGAACCTGTTTCACCCGCACCCCGAGTGGGGGCCGGGATTGACCAACCTCGAGTACGCGCCATTGGCGGAGATCCTGGCCCGCAGCCACATCGCCTCGGAGGCCTGCAACTGTAGCGCCCCGGACACCGGCAACATGGAGGTGCTGACCCTCTTCGGTACCGATGAGCACCAGCAGCGCTACCTCAAGCCGCTGCTAGAGGGCAAAATCCGCTCTGCCTTCGCCATGACCGAGCCCGCGGTGGCCAGCTCCGATGCGACGAACGTCGAGATGTCGATGGTGCGCGACGGTGACAGCTACATCCTCAACGGGCGAAAATGGTTTGCGTCCAACGGCATGCACCGTAATTGCAAAGTCTTGATCGTGATGGGTAAGACCGACCCCACCGCGCCGGTGCACCGCCAGCAATCGATGATGGTGGTGCCGATCGATGCGCCGGGCCTCACCGTGCAGCGCAACCTGCCCGTCTTTGGCTACCAGGACCGCGAAGGACATGCCGAAATCGACTTCGTCGACGTACGGGTGCCGGTCAAAGACGTGCTCAAGGGCGAAGGCGAGGGATTTGCCATCAGCCAGGCCCGGCTGGGCCCCGGCCGCATTCATCACTGCATGCGCGCGATCGGCATGGCGGAGCGGGCGCTGGAGTTGATGTGCAAACGAGCCCAATCCCGGGTCACCTTCGGCAAGCCCATCAGCGAGAACGCGAACGTGCGCGACTGGATCGCCGAGGCCCGGATCGAGATCGAGATGATCCGATTGCTGACCCTCAAGGCCGCCTACCTGATGGATACGGTCGGAAACAAGCACGCCCGTACCGAGATTGCGGCGATCAAGGTGGCGGCCCCCAACATCGCGCTCAAAATCGTCGACCGGGCCATTCAGGTGCACGGCGGTGGCGGGGTCACCGACGACTTTCCGCTGGCGATGGCCTGGGCCCACCTGCGCACATTGCGGCTGGCCGACGGCCCAGACGAGGTGCACAAACGAGCGATTGCCACCCAAGAGTTGCGCAAGTACCGCAACGGCGCCCACGGATCGTGAACCCGGTCAACCGCACCGATGCCCGGACCCATGAGTGAGGACATTCCCGGTGTCCACGCCGACGCGGTGTCACGGTGGCTGGTCACGCTGGGGCACCAAGTCGCCGCGCCACTGCGTTTTCAACGCATCGGTCTCGGTCAGTCGAATCTGACCTATCGGGTCACCGATGCCGCTGGCCGCGCCTGGGTGTTGCGCCGCCCGCCGCTGGGGCATCTGCTGGCCTCGGCCCACGATGTGGTGCGCGAGGCCCGCATCATGGCCGGGCTGGCCGAGACCGACGTGCCGGTTCCCCGGATCCTCGGAGTTACAACGGATTCGGAGTTTTCCGAGGCGCCATTGGTGTTGATGGAGTTCGTTGATGGATTGGTCGTCGACACCATGGAGGTTGCCGAGGCGCTGACGCCACGGCAGCGCCGCCAGATCGCCTTGTCGTTGCCCCGCACCCTGGCCAAAATCCACGCCGTCGACCTGGCGAAGGTGGGGCTCGACGATCTGGCCAGCCACAAGCCCTACGCCCAGCGCCAGCTCAAACGCTGGGCGGGACAATGGGAGCTGTCCAAGACGCGCGAGCTTCCCGAACTTGACGACCTGACCCGCCGGCTGGTCGCCGCCGCTCCCGAGCAACGGGAAATCAGCTTGGTGCATAGGGACTTTCATCTGCGCAACCTGATCACCTCGCCGGAGACCGGCGCGGTGGTGGCGACCCTGGACTGGGAACTGTCGACGCTGGGCGATCCGCTCGCTGACATGGGAAGCCTGCTCACCTACTGGATGGAGCCCGGTGAATCTGGCGTCGGTGACTTCGCACCCTCGACCCTCAACGGATTCCCCGACCGCGCCGAAATGACCCGCCTCTATCTAGAGGAGACCGGCCGCGATCCGGCCGCGCTGCAGTACTGGCATGTTCTCGGGCTGTGGAAATTGGCGATCATCGCCGAGGGCGTCATGCGACGGGCGATGGACGAGCCGCAGAACAAGGCGTCTGAGGGGACTCCGACCGTCGCATGGATCGATGCGCGGGTACACATGGCTCGCGAAATCGCCGATGCCGCAGGCATGAACCAAGTCTCCGACTCAGCTTCCTGACCCCGGAAAGGCCCCGAGCGCCTAGTCGACCAGTTGGCGAAGCGTGTCGATGAGCTTCACCCGCTCGGCAGCCGTTTCCGCGATCGGCGCCACATTCAATGTCGTGACCCCGGACTCGCGGAACGCCGCAAGCCGGTCCCTGACGAACCCTGGCGTGCCGATCAGGTTGACGTCTCGCACCAGCTCGTCTGGGACAACCTTGGCGGCGCCGTCCTTGTCCCCGGCCAGGTACAGCTGCTGGATTCGGTCCGCCTCGGCTCCGTAGCCATATCTGGTCGCCAGCATGTGGTAGAAGTTCTTGCCCTTGGCACCCATCCCCCCGATGTAGAGCGCCAGATGCGGCTTCACGAATTCGCGAAGGGATTCCACGTTGTCACCGATCGCCAGCACCGGGCCGGCATACACGTCGAGTTCGCCCAACGCCGGGTCCCGTTTGGCCCGGCCGGCCGCCAGCGCCTGGCCCCAGACATCGTGGGCCTTCTCCGGCAGGTAGAAGATGGGCTGCCAGCCTTCGGCCACTTCGGCCGCCAACTCGACGTTCTTGGGCCCCAACGCGGCTAACAAGATCGGGATACGCTCCCGCACAGGCTGATTGATGATCTTGAGTGGCTTGCCCAGCCCGGTACCCTGGCCGGCCGGTAGTGGGATCGTGTAGTGCTTACCCTGATATTCCAGGCGCTCACGGCGCCACACCTGACGACAAATCTCGATGATTTCGCGGGTACGCGCAATCGGGGCGTCATAGGGCACCCCGTGAAAGCCTTCGATCACTTGCGGACCTGAGGCACCGAGCCCAAGGGTGAACCTACCGTCGGATACATAGTCCAGCCCGGCCGCGGTCATCGCCGTCAAGGTGGGCGTCCGCGTGTACAGCTGCAGGATGCCCGAGGCGAGCTGAACGCGGTCCGTGCAGGCCGCCAGGTATCCAAGAGCACTGACGGCGTCGAACGAATACGCCTCGGGGACAAAGACGATGTCCAGTCCGGCACCTTCGAGGTCGGCCACTTCGGCGGCCACCTCCTTGAAGCCGCCCGCGTAATTGATGGCCAATCCGATTCGCATGACCAACACCCTTCCTCAAATTTGTTCACGCTCGGCGCGGAGCCAAGCGATGAAAGTTCTATGCCCCGGCGAACTGCTGGGCCAGTTCCAGCGCCTCTTGTTGGATCCGGTCGAACTGGGCGCCCATCGCCTCCGACAACGCCATGGCGCCCGACATTGGCCGCACCATCACCATGAAGTCATCGATCAGTCCGTCCTCGTTGAAATGCAGGAAGTCACAACCCATGACTTTCTTACCCGACGCCCCGGAAGCCCCGGCAATCGTCGCCTCGAACACGAAGGCGTGGTCACGTCCGTTGCCGTCGGCGATCTCGCGGATGTAGCGAAAGTCTTCGAACACCCGCAGAACACCGCGCAGCAGCGCTGCGGTGATCGCTTTGCCCACGTACGGTTTGAACACTACCGGGCTGGTAAAGACCACCGTGTCGGCCAGCATCGCCTCAACGGCTGTCACATCACGTTCTTCAACCGCTTTACGGAACGGATGCATCAAACACCTCCACCTAGTGTATTTATCGAATATTCATATTTTCGGGTAGCCGCCGTCGCGCCCATAGCGAGCGAACCACTCACGAAGCCAGTTCGCCAGATCTTGCTTGCCATGTATCATTGGCCAGATGTCACTCCGTGACGCGGTTTTGGCTGCCCTCTTGGAAGGCGAGTCGTCCGGATATGACCTCGCGAAAGAGTTCGACGCCTCGATGGCGAACTTCTGGATGGCCACACCACAGCAGCTGTATCGCGAGCTCGAACGCCTGACCGAGCAAGGGCTCATTCAGGCCCGTGTAGTCCACCAAGAGCGCCGGCCCAACAAGCGCATGCACTCGTTGACCGAGTCAGGTCGTGCGGCGATCCTGCAGTTCACCAGCAAGCCGCCCAAGCCCGCGGTGATTCGCGACGAACTGCTCATCAAGATTCAGGCCTGCGATGCCGGAAACATCGACGCCGTTCGGGAATTCGTTGTCGAGCTACTGCAATGGGCCACGGCAAAACTGGAGCGCTACGAGCGGGCACGCAGGCGCATGCTGGACGGCCGCACCGAGCAGGAATACTTGACCCAGGCCGAACGGATAGGCCCTTACCTGACGCTGCTGCGCGGAATTTCCTTCGAGCAGGCAAATATTCAGTGGGCCGAGCAGACGTTGAAAATCCTGGACTTCCGTCTCGCTACGCAAACGGGATAGAAAACGACTGCACGACCCTGGGGAAAAATTGCCCCAGGCGGCAATTTCGGCCGGACACTCGAGTCCATGCCGTCGGCGCGCATGACCCGATCCTGACGCGCTGCAGACCAGCCTCGCACGGACGCGACATGATGGCCGGGTGAGCACCAACATCCGCGTTCTCGACACCGAGCAAGACCTGATGGCGGCGGGCAAAGTGTTCCGCGTCGCCATGGTCGGCCTACCCCCCATGCCGAACCTGTCGCCGGGCCAGGTCACCACACTTCTCGAGCCCGGGCGAACCGTGGGCACATTCATCGATGAGCAACTGGTCGGTACCGCCGACGCCGCCACCAGCGACCTGACCCTGCCCGGCGGAGCGATCGTGCGCCATGCCGCCGTGACGCGCATCGGTGTGCTGCCGACGTTTCGCCGCCAAGGCATCGCTACCGAGCTGATGAGCCATCAGCTACGCGACTTCGCCGCACGGGGCGAGACGGTGGCGACGCTGCGAGCCTCGGAGGCAACCATCTATGAACGGTATGGCTACGGCGTGGCCAGTTCAGCGCAGAGCGTTGAAATCCAGACGGCACGGGCGACGTTGCGCCCGGGTGTCGGAACCGGCGGACCGGTGCGGCTACTCGACACCGTCGATAGCTGGGACGTCCTTGCCGGGATCTACGCGAGGAATCGGCCGTCGCGACCGGGAACCATTGACCGCCCGGGGGTTTGGTGGCAGTTCCAGCGACTGCGCGCCGAAACATCGCCGGGGCCTTCGTATATCGCAGTCCACGGCGAGCCGGGGCGGGAGACGGGATTCGTTCGCTACCGCCCCATCGACACCGAGAAGTGGTTCGTCGCCGACCAACGCACCATCGTGGTCGAGGACTTCTTCGCGCCGACCGGCGCCGCCTATCTTGGATTGCTGCGTTTCCTGTTCGGACTCGATCTGATTGACCGCGTGGTCTTCTGGATGCTGCCTTTGGACGATCCGCTGCCCTGGCTGCTTGTTGATCGACGGGCCATGAAGGTGACGGCGGTGCATGACGAGACGTGGCTGCGCGTGATCGATGTCCGGGCCGCCTTGGCCGCCCGGCGTTATTACGGCGATGGCACCGTCACCATCGCGATCGATGATCCCTTGCTGGCCGGCAACTCGGGTCACTTCACCATCTCGGGCGACGGGGCCGAACCGACGAGTCGGCGTCCCGCGTTGCACCTCGACGTTGCGGGCCTTGCCGCCGTTTTGCTCGGTGGCGCGCGTTGGCGCGACCTCGCCATGGCAGGTTTAGCCCGGTGCGAGGACCCGACCGCACTTGCCGTTGCCGATCAGCTGTTCGCGGCGCCGGAAGCGCCCCACGCCGGGTTCTTCTTCTAGGGCGTACTGGCGTTCTACCAGGTACTGGTGGCACCGAGCCACTTGCGCCCGACTTGGTGAGTGAGTACTCTCTCACCATGTCCACGTCCGGACGAGATCGCCTGCTCTCGGCGGCACTGAAGCTCTTTGCCGCCCAGGGCTACGCGGCGACGTCGGTCGCCGACATCCAGCGCTGCTCGGGCCTCGCGCCGGGATCTGGCGCGTTGTACAAGCACTTCGGCTCCAAACACTAGCTGCTCGAGGCCGCGGTTGAGCACCGCATCGACAGCATCGTGGCAGCGCGCGAGCAGTACGACGCCGGCGAGCCGGGCGGTGTGGAGCAGGCGGTGCGAACCGCCGGACACCTCATCTGGACCAACCTGAAACAGAGCGAGGATTTGCTCAAGGTGATGCTGCGCGAGCCCGGTGCACTCGGTGACCTCGACGAGAAAACCTGGCAGATCATCACCGACAACGCCTACCAGCGATTCGCCGACGAACTGGCGGCGTCCAACCGGTCGGGCCGCACCCGAATACCCGATCCCGAAGCGGCGTCCAGTGTCGCCATCGCCTCGCTGTCCTACGCCGCGACGCTGCAGGCACTGACCGGTCGCTCGCCCGGAAACATCGATGACAGCCGCTACTTCGAGGCGTGGGTCAATCAGACCGTCAGCATGCTCTCTCAATACACCAACCCCGCGCCCTCCAGAAAACCCTGGGCCGACAACAAATTCCAGGAGTAAGACTGTGACCTTCTCACTAGAACTCAGCGACGACGTGATCGAAGTACGCGACTGGGTGCACAAGTTTTCGGCCGAGGTTATCCGCCCGGCCGCCGCAGAATGGGATGAACGTGAAGAGACTCCCTGGCCGGTAATCCAGGAGGCCGCGAAGGTGGGGCTCTACTCGCCCGACTTCTTCGCCCAGCAGTCCGTCGAGCCGTCCGGGGTGGGCATTCTCGCCGCGTTCGAGGAGATGTTCTGGGGCGATGCCGGTATCGCGATTTCCATCATGGGCACCGGGCTGGCCGCCGCGGCCCTGGCCGCCAACGGAACTCCCGAACAGCTGGGCCGCTGGCTGCCGGAGATGTTTGGCACCCCCGGCGATCCCAAGCTCGGAGCGTTCTGTTCCTCAGAACCCGACGCAGGCTCCGACGTCGGCGCCATCCGCACCCGTGCGCACTTCGACGAGGCGGCCGGGGAGTGGGTTCTCAACGGAACCAAGACCTGGGCGACCAATGGCGGCATCGCCAACGTGCACATCGTGGTGGTATCGGTACACCCCGAACTGGGCACCCGCGGGCAGGCCACGTTCGTGATCCCGCCCGGCACCAAGGGCCTGACCCAAGGGCAGAAGTTCAAGAAGCACGGCATCCGCGCTTCCCACACCGCTGAGGTGGTGCTCGACAACGTGCGTCTGCCCGAGGACGCGATCCTCGGCGGGCGAGAGAAGTTCGAGGCGCGCATCGCTCGGGTCAAGTCCGGCGCCTCTGCGCGCGGGCAGGCCGCGATGAAGACCTTTGAGCGCACCCGGCCCACCGTAGGGGCAATGGCGGTCGGCGTGGCCCGAGCGGCCTATGAGTACGCCCTGGAATACGCCTGCCAACGCGAACAATTCGGGCGCAAGATCGGCGAGTTCCAGGCGGTGGCGTTCAAACTAGCCGACATGAAAGCGCGCATCGATGCGGCGCGTCTGTTGGTGTGGCGAGCCGGATGGATGGCCCGCAACAATCACAACTTCGATTCGGCGGAGGGATCGATGGCCAAGCTGGTGGCAAGTGAGACCGCCGTTTACGTCACCGACGAGGCCATTCAGATCCTCGGGGGCAACGGCTACACCCGCGACTACCCCGTTGAGCGGATGCACCGCGATGCGAAGATCTTCACCATCTTCGAGGGCACCAGCGAGATCCAGCGCCTGGTGATATCGCGAGCGCTGACCGGGCTGCCCATCCGATGAGCATTCGGTGCGGTAGCGCCGACGGCCGTTGATGATCCGGTAGACGTTCGCAGCCGAAATTTCCGCCGATGAAAGCTGTGGTCGCAAGCTACGGAAGCCGCGGCGACGTTGAGCCGTGCGCCGCCGCCGCGCGTGAGCTGCTGCGACGTGGCCATGAGGTGCGGGTGGCGGCCCCACCCAACCTGGTCGGCTTCCTCGAGTCGGCCGGGCTGACCACGGTCGCCTATGGCCCCGATTCACACCAGCAGATGGGCCCCGCCCCGAACCTGGTTGGCGACTTAGCGGCCACGGCCCAGCACCCAATCACCATGGTGCCCAAACTCATTGAACACCTAACCCGGGTGAACGCGGCCAAGAGTGAGACGCTGACCGCGCTGGCGGACGGTGCCGACCTGCTTGTGGTCGGCTTCAACGAGCAGGCGGTGGCCGCCAATGTCGCCGAGTACTTCGGCATTCCGCTGGCCGGGCTGCACTTCTTCCCTGCGCCGGCATTGCCGGCGGGCATGCTCTCGACGCTGGCAACGAAAGCCGCCGACGACGCCCAACGCCAGGCCCTGGGACTGCCGCCGGCATCGGAATCCGTCCCGCAACGGGTCGCGGAACAGGGATCGCTCGAAATCCAGGCCTATGACCAGATCGTCCTGCCCGGACCACCGGGCCGGTGGGTGCAAGCCGATGGCCGACACCCATTCGTCGGCGCGCTGACGTTGCAGTCACCCACCGATGACGATGACGCGATCCTCGCCTGGATTGCCGAAGGAGCCCCACCGATCTACTTCGGCTTTGGCGGCACCCCGTTGACCTCGCCGGCGGAGCAGTTCGCCATGATCAGTGCCGCGTGTGCTCAGCTGGGTGAGCGGGCGCTGATCTGCGCCGGGCCGAACGACTTTGGCCAGATGCCGCATTCCCACCAGGTCATGGTCGCACCGGCGGTCAACCACGCGGCGGTCTTTCCGGCCTGTCGCGCGATAGTTCATCATGGGGGCGCCGGAACCACCGCAGCCGGCCTGCGCGCCGGCATCCCCATGCTGATTCGCTGGCTATGGCTCGATCAGCCGATCTGGGCCGCTGGCATCGAAGAGCTTGGAGTCGGTGTCGGACAGCCCTTTTCGGCAGCCACTTCGGAGTCGCTGGCCGCCGGCCTGGGTAGCATCCTGGCCGCGCAGTACATCGCCCGTGCCCGCACGGTGGCGGACCAGATGACCCCACCCGCCCACAGCATTGCCATGGCGGCCGACCTGCTCGAGCACACCGCTCACGTCGACCGGCGCAGCTGAGGCGGCTAGTGCGCTAGCGTCACGGCAGTGCAAGCAGAACCCGGCGATGACCCGTTGCTGCCCACCTCGTCGAGCACGCCGGATGCGCCTGCCCTTCGGCCAACCGCGGCGCCCGCACATCGCTGGGGGCTGGGCGCCTTCCTCCTGGTAGAGCTGGTCTACCTACTCAGCTCCACGTTGTTGGCGCTCGTCGTGGCGAGCGCGGGTCCCCGGTCCGCCGCGCTCATTTCACTGGCGGTGGCCGCTCCCACGGTCATCGCGGCGGGGCTGGCCGTATTCATCACGATGCGGCGTGGCAATGGTCCCCGCACCGACCTACGCATGGGCGGGACGTGGCGCGACGTGCGCTTGGGACTCGTTTTCGGTCTCGGCGGGCTGGTGGTCAGTGTGCCCGCGTCCATGCTCTACGCCTCGATCACCGGTCCCGACGCGAATTCGGCCCTATACAAGGTGTTTGGTGACGTCCGGGCCTCGTGGCCGTGGGCGGTGGCCGTGTTCATCGTCGTCGTGTTCGTTGGGCCGCTGTGTGGAGAGATCCTCTACCGCGGGCTGCTCTGGGGAGCGCTGGAGCGGCGTTGGGGGCAGTGGGTCGCGCTGGTGGTCTCCACCGCGGTGTTCGCACTGGCCCACTTCGAGTTCACCCGAGCACCGCTATTGCTGGTGATCGCCGTCCCGATCGCGCTGGCCCGGTTGTACTCCGGCGGCCTGTGAGCAAGCATCGTCGCGCACCAAGTGACCAACTCATTGCCCGGCTTGGTACTGATGCTGATATTGACCGGCACCATGCCCGCATCCTGAGCGCGTCCGGCCCATCAGCGGTTAGCGGGGCGGCCAATGCCAGGACGGCTGATCGAGCATGCCCTGACCCACGATCCGGGTTTCACCGAGTTCTTTGGTCAGGCGGATGGTGTGCACCTCCGCGGCCTGCTGCAGACCCGCCACCAGGGGCTCGGAATGGGTAACGACGATTATCTGGCTGCGTTGGGCGGCCGTGGCGATCAGCGACGCCAACGCCGGCAGCAGCTCGGGGTGCAAGCTGGTCTCGGGCTCGTTGAGCACCAGCAACTGCGGCGGCCGAGGGGACAGCAAGGCTGCGCTCCACAGCAGATATCGCAGTGTTCCGTCGGAGAGCTCCGCGGAACCCAATGGCCGCAGCATTCCGGGCCGTTTCAGCGCCAGTTCAAAGCGGCCGTTGTCGCTGGCGACGTCTATCCGACTGCCCTCAAATGCTCGATCGATGGCTTCATCGAGCGCCGCCTCGTCGCCAATCTCGCGAATCGTTTCCAGCGCGGCGGCCAGGTCGGCCCCATCGTGTCCGAGCACCGTGGTGCGGGTGCCGATCCGGGCCTGCCGGGCGGGTGCGTCGGCATCGGTGCGCAGGTGATCATAAAAGCGCCAGTTCCGGATGCGCTCACGCATCTCGATGAGTTCCGGGGCCCGCACCGGATCTGCCAACTCACTGAGCATCGAATCGAAGGGCCGCAGCGCGTCGGTGATCAGGTGCCAGTTGTCGTCACCGTCGCGCAGCCGCGCGACCGGGCCACCCCGTTCGGCAATCGCCGTGGCGCTGCGCCACACCGGCCCGACCCAGAGCGCCTCCACTTTGACTTCGGGATCGAGTTTGAACTTGCTGATCGACGCCTGCGGCAGACCAAGATCCATCGCATAGCCGAAATCGGATCCGGCGAAGCCGAGTTTCAAACTAACCGAATCGGTGCGAACCGTCCCCTGGACCTGGTGGCGCCCCTGACGCACCGATTTGCCGATCACCGCCGGCCCGGCCCACATGGTCGAACTCAACCCGCCTTCGCGGGCCAACGCGGCCACCGCCCCGTTGCGGGCCGAGTCGGCCATCAGGCGCAACGCGCGATAGAGATTGGATTTGCCGCTTCCGTTGGCACCGGTGACCACATTGAGCTGGTGTAGCGGGACCACCAGCTGGCGCAGCGACCGGTAGTTCTCCACCGCGACAGTCACCAGCACCTGGCCACGCTAATCCAAAACCGGCACGGCGCGCCCGAGCACCCCCGGGCGCACCCCATCGCGGCCGCTCAAGCCCAGAAAGTGACCAATGGCCCTATTGCTAGTGCACTAACTATTAGGGCACGATGTAGATATGGCCGCACCAACGACGCCGCAGGCCGATCCACTTGCCCTCGAACAGCAGGTGTGTTTCGCGCTCGCGATCACCAATCGGGCCGTCCTGGCCGTCTATCGCCCGCTACTGGAACCGCTTGGCCTGACCCACCCACAGTATCTGGTGATGCTGGCCTTGTGGGATAACCAGAGAACATCATCGGGACAGGGTTCTGCGCTGGCGGTCAAGCAGATCGCCGCGACCCTGCAGCTGGATTCGGCCACGCTGTCGCCGATGCTCAAGCGCCTCGAAGCACTCGGCCTGGTCACGCGGACCCGAAACGCGACCGACGAACGCTCCACCGACGTCAAGCTCACCAGGTTCGGTATCGCACTACGCGAACGGGCGGCTGAGGTACCCGCTGCCGTAATCGCGCGCCTGGGCGTCGACCCGACCGAACTCGAGCAACTCCACCGTGTGCTCACCCGTATCAATGTGGCGGCCTTGGCGGCTGACGCACCGCAGTCCTAACAGTTCGAAATTGTCCCTATAGGAGTCCTGATGGCCGCCGACAAACCGAATTTCTGGCAGTACATTGCCTACTCGTATGGGAAGTGCCTACCCGATTCGATGCGCAGCTGGGTTGCCAACGACCTAGCCGGCAAGGGAGCCATCCGCCGGCACATGATCAGGTGGGCGCTTCCCCCGATTCTGATCCTCGCCCCGTTGTGGCTGTTGCCGGCCTCGCTGTATGTGCATTCCGAGATGACGGTGCCGCTCTACATCTGGTCGCTGTTGATCTCGCTGGCCCTGAACAAGGTCTGGCGCCGGCACCGACTGGCCCAGCACGGTCTGGATCCGAACCTGGTTGACGTGCTCAAACAGAAGAAGCAGGCGCGGATGCACGAGGACTACGCTCGCCGCTACGGCCCGCGGCCCGAAGAGGCGCACTGGCAGTCCAACAGCAGCCCGTTCTAACCGCCTCGAGCGCGGCCGTCGCCGCATCTGTCGCTGATGGCGCGCACCCGCTACGGTCGGGATAGACCGGGGATAGACATGGCGGAGGTGCTCACATGACCAAGCAGATCCCGTTGGTCGACTACCTGGTGCTCGACGACGGCGATCCGCACCTCATGGCCCGGGAATGCACCCACTGCGGCGCCCGCTTCTTCGACCGCCGCAACGCGTGCGCCAACTGCTTTGCCACCGAGTTCACCACCGTGCCGGTGCCAACCGAGGGCACGGTGCGCACGTTCACCATCGTCACTTTCGCCGCACCCGGGATCCCCACCCCGTTCATCGCGTCCGTGGTCGACTGCGACGGCACCCAGGTCCGCGCCAATCTCATCAACATCGACCCCGATCCCGAGCACGTGCACGACGGGATGAAGGTGCGCCTGGCCACCTACGCGATCGGCACCGACGCGCAGGGGACCGAAGCGATCGGCTTCGGCTTCGAGCCCGCTACTTGACCATCCGGCACCGCGGAAAGGGCAACGACGATGAGCGCCAGCGACGAGATTTGGATCCTCGGGATCCGGATGACCAAGTTCGGCAAGCACCCCGACCTCGACACCGTCGACCTGGCGGCCCAGGCCGCGATGAGCGCGCTCGATGACGCCGGCGTGAGCATGGCCGACATCGGCGTACTCGCGGCCGGCAACCTGATGGCCGCCAACGCCGGGATCGGTCAGCAGCTGCAAAAACAGATCGGCCAGACCGGCATCCCGGTGTACAACGTGGCCAACGCCTGCGCCACCGGGGCCACCGCGTTGCGGACCGCCATCATGGCGGTGAAGGCTGGCGAGGTCGACTACGGCATGGCTGTCGGGGTCGAAAAGTTGTCCGGCGCCGGGCTGCTCGGTGGGGGAGGTAAGAAGAAGAGCGACGCCGACGTCTGGACCCCGGCCGGTCGCTACGGCGCGGTCGCGCCGGTGGATGGGCGGATCGGCACCGAGACCATGCCGGGCGTATTCGCTCAGATCGGCACCGAATACGGACACAAGTACGGCGGCACCAGCTTCGAGCTGTTCGCCAAGATCAGCGAGAAAAACCACGCCCATTCGACACTGAACCCGCTGGCCGCCTATCAGAAGAGGTTCACGCTCGAGCAGATCATGAACGACGTCATGATCGCCTACCCCAACACCCGGCCGATGTGCTCGGCCAACTGTGACGGCGCCGCCGCCGCGATCGTGTGCAATGGCGAGACGCTGAAGTCTCTGTCCGCACGGCAGCGTCGACGCGCGGTGAAGGTTTCGGCATCGGTGCTGACCACCGATCCCTACGAGCCGGGCTGCCAGGTCCTGCCAACGTCAACACGTTGACCCGCAACGCCGCCAAGACCGCCTACGAGCAGGCTGGCGTTGGACCCAGCGATCTCGATCTAGTCGAGCTGCACGATTGCTTCGCCACCGCCGAGTTGGTGCATTACGACAACCTGATGCTGTGCGAACAGGGCGGTGCCGCAGACTTTTTCGAGTCAGGCGCCCCGTGGCGCGACGGCTCCACGCCGGTCAACGTGTCCGGCGGGCTGCAGTCCAAGGGCCATCCCATCGCGGCCACCGGCATCGCCAACGTCTGGGAGATCTGCCATCACCTGCGCGGCGAGGCCGGCGACCGTCAGATCGACAACGCCAAAGTCGGGCTGGCTCACGTGATCGGTTTGGGCTCTGCGTGCGGCGTGCACATCCTGGAAAGGTCGGCGGCCTAACGCCCGCTTCACGGATGCGGCCGGCCTTCATCGAGCAGAGCACGCGCGACCCACTCGACATGGCCAAGCGCTTCCTCCAAGGTCAGCCTGCTGGTCAGCAACCCGGTCAGCGCACCGCTAAGTGCGGCGTTGAGAGCGAAGCTGACATTCGAAATGTCTGCTGGGGCAACACCGTGCAGCAGGCGATTGAACATCTCGACGTTGGTGCGATCCATCTGATCGATCGTCGCTTTCGCGTCCCGATCGGTAGAGGTCATCATCTGAAGCATCAACGCCGTCATCTCGGGATTGCGATGAAAGGCGCGCAACGCGCGGCGCAGGTAGTCCAGGATGCCGGGCAGCGGGTCTTGATCGGGTGAGCCACTGGCGCTCAGAATGCGGCGGGTCAGCCGCATCTGCCAGTCCTGAAGCGCCGCCGCCAACAGGTGCTCCTTGGAACTGAAGTAGCGATAGACGGTGGCCAGGGCCACTCCCGAACGCTGGGCCACGTCACGCATCTGCACCGCGTCGGCGCCGACATCGGCGATCAGATCGATCACCTCTTCGATCACTTTTGCGCGACGAAACAGCTGGCTGGCGGTCATCTCCGCCAGCGGAACGACGTCGGGGTTGGCGCGATTGATCCGCGAGCGGCCCTGCGCCGCCTCGGGCGACAGTGTCAGGCCGGGGGCTGATGTACCGATGGCGCGACCTCCGATTCAACCCGACGGCAAGAACGGGCCCCGTTTCCAGAACACCCTTCTTTGTGTTGACCAAATGCTACGGCATACAAACGGCATATCCGGCCTGTTATCCCAGCTTTTGCCCACCACCGTCCTTGACGTGGGTAGAACCTGGTTTCACTATTGTGTCAGGCGCGGTGCTAGTGTCGAAGACTCGCGCCTGATCGGAGGACGCAATGGCCGGACCTGTCGGTTTGCCGGTGATCGACACCATGATCGGATTCCCGCACGAGGGGTCCGCCCAATATGACTTCATTCGCAAGCAGACCAAGGACCGTGAGTCCAAGGAGAACTTCGAGTTCCCCGTCGAGTACATGTTCAAGGACGTGCCCAAGGGCCTGCCCACCGATGATCCGGTGTCCCTGGTGCTGCAGCAGATGGACCGGTTCAACATCGAGAAGGCCATGATCGGGGTCCGGGAGGACTCCGCGCAGCTGGCACTCAAGACATTCCCCGACCGGTTCATCCCGTCCGGAGCGATCGCCGATCCGAACGATGTGATGGGGTCGGTCGCCGCGATCCGTCGGGAATACGAGCAGTTCGACATCCGCGCGACCTCAGTGTTTCCGGCCGGCACCTTCCCCCAAGTCCCCATCGATGATCCGAAGATGTATCCCATCTATGCCACCTGCGTCGAACTCGGCATACCCATCTTCGTCTGCGCCGGCATCCCCGGCCCGCGGCTTCCTTTCCGGCCCCAGGAGGTTTCCCGGATCGACATCGTGATGTTCGACTTTCCCGATCTGGTCTTCGTCACCCGCCACGGCTGCGAACCCTGGGAGGAGCTAGCCGTCAAGCTGGTGCTGAAGTGGCCTAACCTGTATTACTCCACCTCTGCCTTCACGCCCAAGTACTACCCGAAGGCCATCATCGACTACGCGAATTCGCGCGGCGCGGACAAGGTTCTCTACGCCGGCTACTTCCCGATGGGGTTGTCACTGGAACGGATATTCAGCGAGCTGCCCAAGGTCGGCCTCAAAGACGAAGTCTGGCCAAAGTTCCTCTACGGCAATGCCGCTCGCATTCTGGGCTTGACGGGCTGACCATCCAGTGGCGCTGGCGATCACGGCCGAACAAGAGTAACTGGCCCAGGCCGTCGCTCAGTTCGCGGCCCGGCATGCGCCGATAGACAAGACCCGGGCCGCATGGGACTCGATCGCGGCCGGCGAATTGCCGCCGTGGTGGGAGGAATTGACCGCGCACGGCTTTCATGCGGTGCATTTGAGCGAGGACGCCGGCGGCCAGGGCGGCACGCTTGGCGGACATGGCCTGCGTGCTCGAGGCAGCCGCCGCGGCGTTGCTGCCGGGGCCGTTGTTGAGCACCGCGACGGCAAGCGCGGTCGCGGGGTTGGCGGACACATCCGCGGCAGCACTGATAGCGGAGCTGGCTGGCGGCGCGACCGCGACCGTCGTGCTGCCCGAACATTGCGACGTGCGCGCCGCCCGGGTCGCGGCCGGTTGGCGCCTTGATGGCTCGTCTCAAACGACGCTGGGAATCTGTGCGGCGCAACGTGTTCTGCTAGCCGCACGCTCCGAAGACGGCGCCCAGCTGTGGTTCGTGCTGGACCCGCGATCGCCGGGTTCGGGCCTTTCAGTCCAGCCGCAGCGCGGCACCGATCTGTGCACCGACGTGGGTGTGCTGACCCTCGCCGACCATGTCGTCGCGGCCGAGTCACTGGTGTCTGGGATCGCGACCGAGCGGGCTCGCTGCCTGGTGGTGGCCCTTGCGGCATGCGCCGCGGCGGGGACGGTACGCCGCGGCGCCGAAGCCGCCGTGGACTATATCCGCACCCGCGAGCAGTTCGGCAAACCCGTTGGGGCCTTTCAGGCCCTGCAGCACAAAGCCGCTGTGCTGCTGGTCAACGCCGAACTGGCCGCGGCAGCGGCCTGGGACGCGGTGCGCGCCGCCGACGAGCCCCTCGAGCAGCACCGCCTGGCCGCTGCGTCGGCCGCCCTGGTGGCGGTGGGTCCGGCCCCCGACCTGACTCTCGATGCCCTGCTGATGTTTGGCGCGATCGGCTACACCTGGGAACACGACATGCACCTGTACTGGCGCCGCGCGATCAGCCTGGCCGCGTCGCTGGGGCCGACAACGCGCTTCAGCCGTGCGGCCGGCGAGCTGGCCCGCACGCCGAGTCGCTCTACCGCAGTCAATTTGGGCAACGTCGAATCCGAGTTCCGGGCCCGAGTAGCGGCCACACTGGACCGGGCACAAGCGCTAGCCAACGAGCACCCCACCGATGACTCCAGGAATCCCGGCCTGGCGCACGGGTCACAACGGGATCTGCTGGCCGAGGCGGGTCTGGCCGCCCCACACCTAGCCAAGCCGTGGGGCCTGGCCGCGACGCCGGTGCAGCAGGTGATCATTGCCGAGGAGTTCAGCAAGCGCCCCGGCGTGACCAAGCCGTCCCTGGGTATCGCGGAGTGGATCTTCCCGACGATTCTCGACCGAGGATCCGACCTGCAACGCGACCGGTTCGGGTGGCCCATCCTGCGCGGAACCCAAAGATGGTGCCAGCTGTTCAGCGAACCGGGAGCCGGTTCAGACCTGGCGTCGCTGCGCACCCGCGCCGTCAAGGTCGACGGGGGATGGCTGGTCAGCGGGCACAAGATCTGGACCTCCCACGCCGACCGGGCACAGTTCGGGGCGCTGTTGGCGCGCACCGACCCCGACGCGGCGAAACACCGAGGGATCAGCTACTTCCTCGTCGACATGGCGTCCCCGGGCATCGAGGTCTCACCGATCAAGCAGGCCAGTGGCCGGTTCGACTTCAACGAGGTCTTTTTCACCGATGTGTTCGTTGCCGACGACATGCTGGTCGGAAATCCGGGCGACGGTTGGGATCTGGCGGTGGCAACCATGGCCGTCGAACGCACGGCGATAGGTAATTACGTCAATATCGATCGCACGCAGGTACTTCGACACGTGGCGATGGCCGATGGTCTCGACCAGGACGCGGCGCTGCGGGCAGTCGGAGATGTCGAGTCCCACACCACCGCCATCAAGGCAATGGTGTTGCGCTAGACGCTGCGACAGATCCAGGGACAAGTTGGCGGCCCGACCTCCAGCATCGCCAAGTACGCGATGGTGCTGCTGCTGCGGCGGGTCTGGACCGCAACGCTGGGCCTGGCCGGGCGCGTCGCAATGCTGGAGGACTCGGATCCGGCCGTACTCGGGCCGTACTTCGACATGCCTTCCGAGCTCATCGGCGGGGGTACCGCGGAGATCCAGCTCACCGTCATCGCTTCGATGATCCTCGGCCTTCCCCGCAAATAGCTTCACCTAAACAGAACACTGTTCTTGCCTTTTCCCGGATAAATGAGCACTATAACGCGCATTTGGCCTGTACAAAGTGAAACATCGTTCTAGCCTTCGATGATGCGGCCTGGCTCGGATGGATCGGGTCCGGCCACGGAAAGGACACGACGGCGATGAAGACCGAGCTCGGGTTCACGTTCTTCGACTGCGACAACCACTACTACGAGGCGGTGGACGCGTTCACCCGCCACATCGAGCGCGAATACAAAAAGCGTGCCATCCAGTGGGCCCAGCTGGACGGCAGAGCGCGGCTGATCGTCGGGGGCAGGGTAAACAGGTTCATCCCGAATCCGACCTTCGACCCGGTCGCCAAGCCCGGCGCGCTCGACGAGTACTTCCGCGGCCGCAATCCCAGAGGCGCCGACCTCAACGCACTGTTCGGCGACTTGGAGCCGATTCGTCCCGAGTACCGTGACCGCGACGCTCGGCTGGCGGCCATGGACGAACAGGGCATGCAGGGCTGCATCATGCCGCCCACCCTCGGGGTCGGGATGGAGCAAGCGCTGCTGCCCGACCTGGAGGCCACGGCGGCGACCTTCCGCGCCTTCAATCGCTGGATGCAGGAGGACTGGGGATTCGCCTATCAGGAAAGGATTTTCGCCGCCCCCTACATCACGCTGTGCATACCGGATAACGCTGTGCGGGAGCTC
Organism: Mycobacterium pseudoshottsii JCM 15466; assembly: GCF_003584745.1. Lineage (NCBI taxonomy): Bacteria > Bacillati > Actinomycetota > Actinomycetes > Mycobacteriales > Mycobacteriaceae > Mycobacterium > Mycobacterium pseudoshottsii. Next base: position 145,817 of record NZ_AP018410.1, on the reverse strand, counting down.
GAGTGGGCGCTGCGCCACGACGCGCGCTTCATCGTCATGGTTCCCGGACCGGTCACCACCGAGGTCGGCATGCGTGCGCCCGGTGATCCACTGTTCGACCCGTTCTGGCAGTTGGCCAACGACTCCGGCATCACCGTGTGCTACCACTCGGGCGAGACCTACTACTCGAAGTTCATGCCGGCCTGGGGCGAAGCGGACTACATGATGTCTTTTCAGGCGCTGCTGGGCTTTCGGTCGTTGTTCTCCGGGGATCCGTTGCAGGACACCTTCGCCAACCACTTGCACAAGGGCCTCTTTCACCGGTTCCCCAACCTGCGGATGGCCTGCATCGAGAGCGGTTCGGCCTGGGTCTTCCACCTGTTCGAGAAGCTGGCCAAGTCCTACGGCCAGATTCCCTTCATCTATCAGGAAGACCCCCGGGAGACCTTCAAACGTCACGTCTGGGTGTCCCCGTTCTATGAGGACGAGCTGGCGGACCTGCTGAAACTACTGGGTGCGGATCACATCATCATGGGTTCGGACTACCCCCACGTCGAAGGACTGGCCGAACCCGCCTCCTACATCAAGGATCTGCAGAACTTCGACTACGCGCCCGACCAGTGTCGCGCCGTCATGCGTGACAACGGCCTCGAATTGGCTCTCCGCCGGCCGGTATGACAGCCGATCGGTCCGGCCCGGAGATTCAGCGCGCCGGGCTCACTTGCCGGTGCGCTCGCGATGCTTGCACCCCGGCCAGCAGCAGGGCCGGCGCTGGCCTTCTTCCAGCTCTTCGCGTGTCCGGCGAATACGGCGCTCACGCGTCTTCTGTTGCTTGGCATCCTCGACCCAGCAGATGAACTCGTTGCGGGCCAAGGGCGTAATGTCGTTCCAGGCGGCCAGCGCGGTGGAGTTGGCCACCAACGCCTCACGCAGGTCTGGGGGCAGCGCGTGTACCACCCCACCGGGCACTTGCTTGCTGCTCACCAGGTCAGCGTAACCCGGTGCGCGCTGCCCCGGTCCGGACTCGAACCCCGATCACCTCGCCCGTCGCCGCGTACCGGCCGCGGCGGCCAGCAGCGCGAGCGCGAACACCGCTCCGGCCCCACCCGAGATCAGCAGCGGCAGCCGCCCGTCCACACCCCACAGGAACCCGGCCCACAGTCCCGCCGCCAGCACCGCAAATCCGCTCAGGCCCTGGAACACACCTTGGGCGCTGGACTGTAGCTCCGCACTGACAATCGCCGAGATCCAGGCCTTCCCCACACCGTCGTAGCAAGCGGTAAACAGCCCGTAGGCCGCGATCAGCGCCCATGCGGTTGCGGTGTCGGTGGTGATGCCCAGCCCGAGATAGCCGACCGCGAAAAACACCAGCCCAAACGCGTACACCACCGGCCGGCCCAAGCGGTCGGCAAGCACCCCCACCGGAAAACTCGCCAGTGCGTACACCGCGTTGTAGCCGACGTAGGCCATGATGACGCCCACCACCGAGAAGCCGATCTGCTTGAGCCGCAACAGCAGCAACGCGTCCGGGAAATTGGCGATGCTGAACAAGACCAGAAACGAGACCACCGCCCAGTATCGACGGGGCAGCCGCCGAGTCCCGTCGAGTATCGATGCAGGCTTGGCTTTCGCAAGATTGCGCGGTGGTTCCCGAACCCAGGCGATGAGCAGCACGCTGAGCACAGCGGGAATCACAGCCAGGTAGAGCACCGGGCCGATCTGGTGGTCGAACAGTTCGTATCCGGCCAGCCCGAGCAGCGGGCCGATGACCGCGCCGAGCGTATCCATGGTGCGGTGAAACCCGAATGCGCGACCGCGCTGCGCCGGCTCAACGCCGTCGACCAGCAACGCGTCGCGAGGCGCACCGCGCAGTCCCTTGCCCAATCGGTCCACAACCCGACCGGCCAGTACACCGGGCCAGGCGCCGGCGGCCGCGACGATGAGCTTGCCCAGCGCCGCCATCCCGTAGCCGCTCGCGATCAGTGGGCGCCGGGCGAACCGGTCGCCCAGCGGGCCCGACACGATCTTGGTGAGTGAGGCGGCCCCCTCGGCCGCGCCTTCCACCGCCCCAACCACCGATGGCGGCGCGCCCAATACGGTCGTCAGATAAATCGGCAGCAGCGGGTAGAGCAGCTCGCTGGCCGCATCTTGCAGCAGCGACACCAGCGAGAGCACCCGCAGGTTTCGGGTGAGCCATTGCGGCGCGCTACCGGAAGTCATCGGCGGTCACCTGAAGTCGCCCGCCGCAGGCATTCCCAAGGGGGGCAGCTGGTGCGCTTCGGTGTGTTGAGTGTGCATTTCGAATGAACTTACTGGCGATCCGAAGCCAGCGCCGGGTGTGCGGACGCCACACCGCAGCGGCCTGATTACCCACCGACCTATTTCCAGGCGAAGACCGGTTGTTCGAGTTCGTCGACCGGATCGTCTCGCCCTTCCAGGCACAGCCAGCGCACCTGCAGCAGCACGGCACCCGTCGGCGCATGAATGAGGTCGTTTCCCAACGGGACTTGAACGACCGGCCTGGGGCTCTCCGGGATGGCGACAAACCGCGGCGAATCCTGACGCTGCAGTTGGTGCAGGCCCACCCGGTAGACCGCCACCACCTCGTCGGGCACCGGGTGCGGATCGAGGCGGCCCCCGCCCCAGATCACCACCGGGGTGATGACATATCCCGATCGGGTCGGGTAGTCATCGAGCAGGCCCAGCACCGCCGAGTCCGGCAGCCTGATGCCGATCTCTTCGTCCAATTCGCGCAGCGCGGCCTCGATCGCGTTTTCTCCCGGGTCCACGCGTCCGCCCGGCAGTGCCCACTGGGCGGCATGCGCACGGAGCCGAGATGCTCTGCGACACAAGAAGAACGCCGCACCCCCTGACACGTCGACCATGCGGCCGTCGAGTCCGGGCTCCGGCATCGGGCGCCCCCCGATCCACTCGTCGACCGGCGCCGGATCCACCCGGTCCTCGCCGACTTCGGAGTCCACCAGCACCACCGCAACCGCCGCGTGCCGCTTGGTCGGATCGGTGACGGCGCGGCGCTCGTGCGACGTCAGGCGGGCCCGAATCCGCAAACGCAGCGCCTCGTCATAGGTGATCGTCACCGGTCGACCCTATGCCCGGCCACCACCCCGGTGGCTTACCCGTTGCGCGTGGGCGTCCAACATCTGGCGGATCCGATCGACGGCGTCGCGGATCTCCTCGGCGACGCGACGCTCGGGCTGGCCTTGACCCGCGGGCAGGAATCGGCGCCAACTGCCCCACCACGTGCCCAGGCCGGGACCGGATTCCCGGGCGGTGACATCCCAGACCGTCTCCAGCACGGCCGCCCCGGCACGCGGCGGCGCCACCACCTTGATGGTGATGTCCACGTCATCGAAGTGGAGATAGGCGGCGGCCTTGTGATCCGAACCTCCCGCACGCCACAAAGCTGGGCGGTATCGATGCTGGGCATCTCGGCATGGCTTTGCATACGGTGCACGGACCAAACATCGCACGAAGTCATCGATGCGCGACACCTCCGATCGGAGGTTTGACCACCGGCGTCTCGGCCCCCGCTCGGACATTCACCCGATTCGTCGGTGTCGGCCGCGAAGGCCGCCGCGGGCGGCGACAGCCGGGGCAACCCCAGCTGGGTTCCGGGATTCCAGACGGCGCTGCCCCAGCATCGGGGAGGACATATTGCCCGAACGGGACGCAGGAGATTAATTTCGAGTCAACCAGCGCCAACGACGGCGAAGCTGGCCGAGGAGGTCCACGCACCTGGACACCAATCCTGAGTTCAACGCGGTGTTGGCGCTGCTCGACAGAACAGCGGCGCTGCGCCATGGTGCCGATGTCGTGCACCGGCGCTTGGGTGCAGACCTGGCGGCCGGAGCCAATCGGATCGCCGAGGACGACACCATGGAAGTGGTCGCGGTCGTGGGCGGCCGCACCGAAGAACTCAACGGCTTGGTCATCGGGCCGCAGGAAGGGCTCGGCGGGCAGGCGGCGGTGCTCCGCCGAACTGTCGCGGTGCACGACTACTGCATGAGCCGAGACATCACCCACCACTTCGACCACGCGGTGCGCGCGAAGGGTCTGCGGGCGGCGATGGTTGCCCCGATCGTGCGTGCCCACCGGCTCTACGGGCTGCTCTACGCGGCCCGGCGGTCGCCGGTGGCCTGGACCGACCGTGACCGGGCGGAGCTGCTTTCCCTGGCGCGGCAGGCGGCAGTCGCCATGGAGGTTGCCGACAGCGCACGGGAGATGGCCGAGGTCGCCGCGTTCGGCGAACGCCAACGCCTGGCGATCCGGTTGCATGATTCCGTCGGCGCGACGTTGTTCAGCCTGCGGGTGGCGTTGATGTCGGCGCAGGAGGAAACCGAGCCCGGCCGTCGCGAAGAGCTGCTGTCGGATGCGCTGGTGCTCACCGAACGCGCGACGTCGGAGTTACGGGCTCAGACCTTGTCGTTGCATGACCTGCCGGAGGACAAGGCGCTGGCAGTCACGCTGGAAGGTGATTGCCGGGACTTCGCCACGCGCACCGGTACCGCCGCGGAACTGGTGGTCTTGGGCGACCTGCCGCTTCTGGATTCGGCCAGGACCGATGCGCTGCGGCGCACCGCCCGCGAAGCCCTGCTCAATGTGGAAAAACATGCCGGCGCTCACTCGGTGGTGGTCAGCCTCTACCGCGCAGAAGACGGTGTCGGGCTGACCGTGGCCGACGACGGTACGGCCCCCGACATCGCGTCCGAGCACCGGCGCGGGTTGGGGCTGCGGGCCACCGTCGAGCGCATCGAACGGGTGGGCGGGTGGTTGTCGTGCACGGCCAATGAGGAGGGCGGCGGCACCGTACAGGCGTGGGTTCCCGCGGCTAGAGCATTCCGGCCTGTTGGGCCTTGATCACCGCGTCCAATCGGTTGCGGGCATCGAGGTGCGCCAACAGCGACTGCACGTAGGACTTCACGGTGTTGGGTGCCAGCTGCAGCTTTTGGGCGATCTGCGCGTTGGTCTCGCCGATCGCCAGCCGCTCTAGCACCTGATACTCGCGCCGGGAAAGCTCCAGCGGATTGCCGGTGCTGATCACCGGGTCGCAGAATCGCCGTCCGGCGGCGACCTCTTCGATCGCGGTGACCAGTACGGCGCACGCGTTGTCCTTGTGCACCACCGCGTCCATCCCGACCAGTCCCGCAACCTGACTCACCGTCGGCTTGCTGTCCCCGGTGAACAAGATGAGCTTGACGCCCAGGCAAGCCCCTCGCAGCGCGGCGGCGGCTTCCGGCAGCGCCATGTCGGGCAGATGCAGATCCAACAACACCACGTGCGGCCGTTCGGCAGCGGCGACCGCGACGCCGGTTTTCACATTGCGTGCGCCCGTGCACATCTGGACCCTCGGGTTGCCCTGCACGAGCCGCTCCACGCCCAGATGCACGATCGGATGGTCATCGACCACGAGTACGCGCACCGCCTCAGGGGCTGTGTTCGCGGCAGCGGAATGCACAAGTGAGCCGTCCTGGCTTCCTCCGTGCGGATGCACAATTCGACTGTAGCCCCATGCCGGTTGGCTCCCGGGCAAAAGCCGTCGTCGCGACCTCCGATCGGAGGTAGTGCAGACCGGCGGGTGGTGTGATCCTGGTCTCAGCAGTGCTGAACTGCGCACGGGCTTGTACATAGGGGCAAGAGGAGAACGCCAATGACGGCATCGATCACAACCCAGCACGAGAAGATCAAGTCTTTCGACTGGGAGCCCAGCTACTTCCATCGAGACGCGTTGTACCCGACCAAGTACAAGATCCCGCCAAGGACCAAAGACCCGTTCCGCACCCCTGGTGCGTGAGTACGTGGGCATGGAGGAGGAAAAAGACAGCCGCCAATATGGTGCGCTCGAAGATGCGTTGAGCCGGATGAACAACTCGGCTCAGGTCGAGCCGCGTTTCATGGAGGTCTTGAAGCCGGTCCTGGCCTTCGTCGACTTCGGTGAGTACCCCGCGATGAAATGCACGGCCATGCTCATCGACACGGTGGAAAACCCCGAACTGCGCCAGGGGTACCTGGCCCAGATGATCGACGAAGTGCGCCATACCAATCAAGAGGCGTACTTGATGCGCTACTTCGCCAAGCACGCGCCCGACCCCGCCGGGTTCAATTCCGGCTTCGAGATGCGCGCCAACGACCCGATCGGACGACCGGCGCGGGCCGTGTTCGAAGCGTTCATGAACGACGACCCGATCACCAATTCGCTCAATCTTCAGGTCGTTGCCGAGACCGCCTACACCAACCCGCTGTTCGTGTCTTTGACCGAGGTGGCGGCCGCGAACGGGGATCAGGCGACCCCGTCGGTCTTCCTGTCGGTCCAGTCCGACGAGGCGCGGCACATGGCAAACGGCTATGCGACGCTGGCGGCGGTACTGAGCGAACCCGACAACTTGCCGATGCTCCAGGAAGACTTCGACACGGCGTTCTGGCGTCAGCACGCCTTCATCGACAACTTCCTCGGTGGCGTCAACGACTACTTCTCGAAGGCTCGGGTGAAGTCCTACAAAGAGTTCTGGCAGCAATGGATCTGGGAGGACTGGGCCGGTAGTTACATCGAGCGGCTGGAGCCGTTCGGCCTGCATGTGCCCCGGTGGATGGACGACGCCAAACGGCACGTGGAATGGGGCGGTCACACGGCGGCGATGGTGTCCGCAGCGTTGTGGCCGGTGCATGCCTGGCGGTCGGACTACATGACCGACGAGGACTTCACCTTCTTCGAAGACAAGTACCCCGGCTGGGAGAAGTACTACGGCGACTTTTGGCGCGCGTACCGGCAGATGGCCGATCCCCGCAACGGCCAACTCGCGCTCGGACTGTTCCCGGCCATGCCCCCGATCTGTCGGGTATGCCAGATGCCTGCGGTCTTCCCCAGGATTGACGTCAACGAGATCCGGCTATCGGTCGACAAGGCCGGCCAGCGGCACGCATTTTGCTCGCAGGCCTGCCAGCACATCTTCCGCCAGGCCCCGCATCGGCACACCGGCAAGACCTGGTGGGAAGTCAATGACGGCATCGAGCTGTGGCGCTACATCGAGATCAATCATCTGCTTCGATCCGATGGCAAGACGCTGATGGGGCAGCCGCACGTGCACACCGACGAACGCTGGCTGTGGACCATCGACGACATTCGGCGCACCGGGGTCGCCATCCAGGATCCGCTCAAAGCGGCTCCCGCCGAAGCCTTCACGGAGATCTGATGACAACCGGAGCAATTTCCGAAGGCGCGACTCCCGAGGCTATTGGTGAGGGGTTCTACTCGGAGCGCGAGCTGACCTACATCCAGCCCCAGAAGCGCCGACTGTCCGAATACGAGGCCGTCATCTGCAACGCCCAGCCCGACATGGGCCAGTTCGACTCCGGCGGTTGGTATCTACTGCGCCCGGACGGGCTGGGCTGCCAGGACACCCGGACCACCGCACTGGTCCACCCGAATTGGTTCGACTATCGCGACCCATCCGGGCTGTGGCAGCGGTCCTACATCAACATGGCGGCCCAACAGGAACGGTCCATCGCCGGGGCAAGTTCGTCGGCGAAGGCCAACGGCGCATTGGGCGAGATCGCACCGGACTGGCTGCACCTCGTGGCGCGCTACTACGAGGCGTACGGCTCCTTCGAGTGGGGGATGTTCAAGGCGCACGCGTTCGTCACCAGGGAGGCCTTGTCGGACACGCTGTCGATGACATACACCTTCAGCGCGATGGACCGGCTTCGGCACCAGCAGGACATCGCCCTCTACAGCCTGGGCCTCTACGAACAGGCGCCCGGCTACACCGAAGGGGCCGGCCGGGAGGCCTGGCTCAACGACCCGGCCTGCCAGGGGGCCCGCCGCCTGGTCGAACGGCTCCTTTCGCTGCGGGACTGGGGCGAGATGGTGACGATGACCAATCTGGTGGTGGAGCCGCTGATTGCCACGGTGATCGGCAGCGAGTTCTTCCGCCGGCTGGCCCCGTTGCACGGGGACCCGGTCACCGCGGTGATCGAGATGACGGTGGAGGCCGACCGGCGTCGCAACCGTGCCGCAACGCAAGCGCTGGTCAAGATGCTCACCGCCGACACCGACCGCGCGGGCCGGCCGGTACCGGCGGCAGAAAACCGCGACCTCATGCAGCGCTGGGTGGATTCCTGGTATCCGGACGCGTTGGCCGCCGTCGATGCGTTCTTGCCGGTCTTCGACGCCGCCCCGGTCGGCTCCGGTGGTGGTGAACAGGCCAAACGGCGCGTCGTCAGCGCGACCGCAGACATCCTCGAGCTGGCGGGCCTGCGCGCGCCGGTGGAGGTGACGTCATGAGCGCCAGCGAACAGCACGCGTCCACGACCGTCGGCATCGTCTTGATGAAGAGCGAAGAGGCCGACGCGACCGTCGCCTACTTCACCACGGAATGCCCGCAGGTCCGGATCCAGGACAGACACACCTTCTACCTGTGCGAGACCGAGGGCATGATCCGCATCCCGTTGGCCGAGGTCGAAGAGTTCCTCGGGAAGCCGCTGACCATGTCGCGTTTTCTGGTGGTCATGTCGAGCTACTACGGGCGCGCCCGGGTCGAGGACGACGCGTTCGTCATCACCTCCGAGATGTCCCAGCTCGAACCGGCGAGCAGCTGAGCAGCACCATGGCGCGGGTAACCCTCGAGCCCGGAGCCGAGGAATTCCTGGTCGGCCCCGACGAGGACATTCTGTCTGCGGCCCTGCGTAGCGGCATCAATCTGCAATACGGATGCCGGCACGGCAACTGCTCATCGTGTAAGCACTGGCTCATCGACGGTGACGTCGATGACTCGGCGGCCTCGGTGTACGCGATCCCGCGGGACGAACGCGAGAACGGGGCGATTCTGCTCTGCTGCACGTTTGCCCGCAGTGATCTGGTCATCGAGATCCACCAGAACGACGGCGCCGAGGCGCTGCCACCGATGACCCCGCCCAGCCGAAGGCGGGCGAAGGTCCTCGGGCTGCGGACCCGGACCTCGAACCTGATCGAGCTGCGGGTGGAACTCGACGATCCGCTGAGCTTTCGCGCCGGTCAGTATGCGGAGTTCACCCTGGATAGCGGTGAACGCCGCTCCTACTCACTGGTCAACCCGCCGAGTTCGGCGCGCGAGCTGACCTTCTGCATCAAACGCGTGCCGAATGGCTTGTTCAACAAGGTGCTGGACCGGATCGAACCGGGCTCCACGCTGCATCTGGAAGCGCCGTTCGGCACCATGTTTCTGCGCGACACCGAGCATCCGGTGATCGCCGTCGCGACCGGCTCCGGGATCGCGCCCATCCTGTCCATGCTCACCGATGCCGCCGAACAGCACCCGGACGTGCCCTTCCGTTTCTATTACGGAGCACGCTTCGTCCGCGATCTGGTGTACCTGGATGAGATCGCGGCGCTCTCGACGCGATTGAAGGATTTCCGGTTCATTCCGTGCCTGTCGCAGCAGGCGCCCGACCCGGTGCCCAACGGTCGATCCGGGCGCGTCACCCGGGCCATCGCCACCGACATCAGGGACGCCTCACCCTATGCCGCCTACCTGTGCGGCGCGCCCGAGATGTGCAACGACGTCGGCCGGCTCCTAGAGGCGAAGGGCCTGCCCGAGGCGCGCATCCACGCCGACAGGTTCTATCCGGCCGTGGAATCGATCTCGGTATGACACCGCGCACCACCAAACCGGCGAACCACCTTGACCAGCAACGTGCCGGGGGTATCTGATGACAACCATGGCCACGCCGTCCACATAGCCCTCTAAGAAGCTCTCCAACAACGCAATTCCATCAGGAGCGCATCATGAAGACCACAGCAGCCGTGTTGCTGGAAGCGGGCAAGCCCTTCGAGATCATGGAACTCGAACTCGACGGCCCCCGCGTCGGCGAAGTACTGATCAAATACACCGCCGCGGGTTTGTGCCACTCAGACCTGCACCTGACCGACGGCGACCTGCCACCGCGGTATCCGATTGTCGGCGGCCACGAAGGATCGGGCGTCATCGAGGAAGTCGGTCCCGGGGTCAGCAAGGTCAAGCCCGGGGACCACGTCGTGTGCTCCTTCATCCCCAACTGCGGCACCTGCCGATACTGTTCCACCGGACGGCAGAACCTTTGCGACATGGGCGCGACCATCCTCGAAGGATGCATGAGCGATGGCAGCTTCCGCTTCCACCGCAAGGGGGTGGACTTCGGTGCGATGTGCATGCTCGGCACCTTCTCCGAGCGCGCCACCATCTCGCAGCACTCGGTGGTCAAGATCGACGACTGGCTGCCACTGACCACCGCGGTGCTGGTGGGCTGCGGAGTTCCGACCGGCTGGGGTACCTCGGTATATGCCGGGGGCGTGCGGCCCGGCGACACGACGGTCATCTACGGCGCGGGCGGGCTGGGCATCAACGCCGTACAAGGAGCGGTGAGCGCCGGAGCCAAACACGTCGTGGTGGTCGATCCGGTTGCGTTCAAGCGGGACACCGCGCTGAAATTCGGCGCTACCCATGCCTTCCCCGACGCGGCCAGCGCGGCCGCGAAGGTCAACGAAATCACCTGGGGCCAAGGCGCGGACCAAGCGCTCATTCTGGTCGGCACGGTCGACACGGAAGTGGTCAGTGCCGCGGCTGCGGTGATCGGCAAGGGCGACACCGTGGTCATCACCGGGTTGGCGAATCCGGAGAAGCTCACGGTGCAACTGTCGGGCCTGGATCTGACCCTCAACGAGAAGACGATCAAGGGCACACTGTTCGGATCGGCCAATCCCCAATACGACATCGTGCGCCTACTCCGGCTCTACGACGCCGGCCAACTCAAACTCGACGAGCTGATCACCACCCAATATCGACTCGAAGATGTCAACCAGGGCTATCAAGATCTGCGCGACGGCAAGAACATTCGCGGCGTGATCGTCCACGACTGAGGTCAAACATTCATGCTGGGCCAGCGCACCGCATTGGTAGGTTGGAAACCCCCGCGAAGGAGAATTTTCATGAGCGATAGCGACATGTTCGACGCCGCCCGTGCCGCGGGCTCACCCATCGAACAAGCGGTCGCGGTGTTCATGCTGCACCCGGACACCTTCGCCGAAAGCATCGAGGCCGGATACGAGCACCCGTTCGCGGGATATGTGGCAGGCCGCGCCGGTGTACTGGGCGAGACCACCGGCGTCACGGTGCATTCGGTCTTCGCGGTATTCGAACCCAATTTCATCCATGGGATGTGGGAAACGGGCATCGCGGTTCGCGGCGCGATCGGTGCGGCCGAGCTCTACTGGGACCAGGTCGCCGGCTTCGCCCGCAAGTATCTGGCCGCCGCCACGGGGCTGGATCGCATCGCGGCGCTGGGCGAGAAGATCATCGCGGCGACACCGGACGCGGGCCTGCCGCTGTATGCCGGGTGGCGCACCATGGCGTTGGCCGACGACGCCGCAGCGCGGGCGCTGCAGGTGATGTTTGTCTTGCGGGAGCTGCGGGCCGGTGTTCATTTCAACGCCCTCACCATTTCCGGCATCACCCCGGTCCAAGCACACATGCTCAACAAGGGACATGAGTACACGACCATGTTCGGCTGGCCCGAGCCGTTCGCCGATGGCACGGACAAGAAGGACCGCTACGCCGCGGTCGAGGAGGCGACCAACCGCCGGATGGCCGAGATTTTCGGTGCCGCGCTCGACGGTGGCGAGGCCGACGAGCTGGCCCGATTGAGCACCGATGCCCTGGCGACGCTGAAGGCCAGCGCAGCTAGCTGAACGGGCGCGTTTGCGCGGCGCGACCGCAACATCAGCGCTCCAGCGTTTTACTCAGCAACGCCGCCAGGCGCTGCTGTTCCCTGGTGCTCAACCGCCCCAGCATTGGTGCGATCCGCTGCTCAATCGCCTTGGTGGTTTCCCGCTCCAGGCGGCGGGCCCCAGTGGTGAGGTTCACCCGCACCGCGCGGCCGTCGTTCTCATCGGCGGTCTTGACGACCAGGCCACGCGCCGCCGCGCGCTCGATCAGCCCACTGACCGTGGAGCGCTCCAAGCCCGTGTAGCTCGCCAGCTCGCCCATCGTCGGTTCGCGATCGCGCATGATGCCCAGCACGCGCAACTGCGTCAGCGACAGGTCGTGTTCGGCGGCCACTTCGGTAAGCACCGCCATCAGCGCAAAAGATGTTTGCACCAGTGCATCTCGCAGATCATCCGCGAGTTGTTTGCCGGGCGAACCGCCACCACTCATGGCGACAACCATATCCAAATAGATTGGATTGCGAACTATAATAGTTCGTAATACCATATTTTTACTCGAATCCACCCCTGGCAATCGCGCGGAGTCGCCCGCGCCGCGCAAGACCGGGGAGAAAATGGACACCATGAAAGCCGCGATCGTCCGCACCTTCGATGAGCCGCCCCACTTCGGGGACTTCCCCGATCCCACCTCAACCAAGCCGGGGGAACTGATCGTCGACGTCGTCGCCACGGCACTGCATCCGCGCGTTCGCGCCCAAGCCGACGGTTCGCACTACACCAGCACCGGCGAGCTTCCGTTCGTGCCCGGTATCGATGCCGTGGTCCGCGACGCCGAGGGCACGCTCTACTACGCCCATCTCGCGGACACCACGCTGGGCACCACGGCGCAGCGGACAATCATTGACCAGCAGTGGGCCGTCGCGCTGCCCGACGACGCCGATCCGGTCACGGTGGCCGCCGCGGTCAACCCCGTGCTCTCGTCGTGGGTGGCGCTACGAAATCGGATCAACTTCAAACCCGGATCACGAGTCCTGATCCTCGGCGCGACAGGCAGCTCCGGGGGCATGGCAATCCAGGTCGCGAAACGTTTCGGAGCCGCGGAGGTCATCGCCGCCGGACGCAATCGTCAGCGGCTCAACGAACTGACCTCGTTGGGCGCCGACCGCACACTCACCCTTGACCAGCTCGGAGCGGCCGGCGATGTCGACGTCGTCCTCGACTACGTGTGGGGACCGCCCACCGCCAAAGGCATGGTCGACCTGGTCACCAATCGTCGCGACCCGCACGAAGAGCTCATCTGGATCCAAATCGGCTCGACGGGTGGCCCCAGCGCCGATATCGTCTCGGCGGCCCTGCGCTCCACTCGCCTGCAGATCGTCGGGAGCGGCATCGGCTCCGTATCCGAACGCGACATCCGCAACGACATTCCCGGGATCGCCCAAGCCGTCGCCGCGGGCGAATTCGAGGTCCGTACCCAGGCGATGCCACTAAGCGACGTAACCTCGGCCTGGACGCGCCCGCTGGGCGCGGACCGGCGCGTTGTGTTTCTTCCCTAGACCGCCAACAGCGCGATACCTCCGTCGGCGCCCGCGTCGCCCGCCGTGACCCGGATCAGGCGTGACGGGCGACCGCATGAACGAGCTGGATCCGCGAGGTCAGCCCGAGTTTGGTGTAGACGTGGGTGAGGTGGGTTTGCACGGTACGCGGTGAGATGAACATCCGCGCGGCGATGTCCTTATTGGACAGCCCTTCCTGAACCAGTCGAACGACGTCATGCTCGGTGGGGGTGAGCGAACCCCATCCGCTGCTGGGCCGCCTGCGCGTGCCCCGGCCACGCCGCACATAGCTGATCACCTCGTCCGTCGAGATGACCGCGCCCTGTCCCCACACCGCGGCAAAGTCCTGCTCCCCCAACTCGTTGCGAAGTTCGGCGAGAACGACTTCGCAGTGCGCGTCGAGGATTTTCAAGCGGACTTCGCCGGTGCGGTGCCGAATCGCCTCAGCGGAAGCTAGCCACCGGGCGGCCTCTCGGCGATCGCCCTCAGTGGCTGCCAGCTCGGCGAGACATTCCAAGGTGTCGGCGACTCCTAGAGTCGTCCCGTTGGCCGCGCTACACGACAGGGCGGCATGGCTATCCCGATCGGCCTGCCCCAGTTCACCCTGCGCCAGCGCGACCCGCGCCCGGGCCGTCAGCGCCACCGATAGGTAGCAGCCGTAGCTGGTCGACACGACGTCGTCGGCCCAACGGCGCGCCGCGCTCAGGTCCCCACTCACCAACGGCGCCAACGCCCCAAAGGGAAAAACGCCGGCCATCTGCGGGTCCATACCCACGAGTTCGCGGGCCTTCTGATAGGCCTGCCAGGCCGCCGTCGCATCCCCTGCGGCCTGGCACGCAATTGCGGCTGTCGCATAGCCGAGCCCCTCGTTGGCGCCCACCAGCTCCGCCGAACTGGTGAAGACGGCATCCGCGCAGGCGCACGCACCGTCTGCGTCACCGACGTAGGCATAGGTAAATCCCTGCACCACTTGACTTATCATCAGCAGCAACAGATCGTGGGCCGCGCTGGCTTCAGCGATTGCCTCGCCGAGTTGGTGCAGTGCTCCGATTGGATCTCCCCGCCAGGCCCGCACCCAGCCGAGCGCACCGCGGCACTCCCGAGACGTCGTGCGATCGCCGATCGCCTCCGCGATCCGCAGCCCCTCCTCGCCCGCCGCCTCGAGCGCAATCGGGTCTCCGGCGGCCATCGCCGCCCGGGTCTGCAGGCTCAGGATCTGGCTCAATCACCAGGAATCCCCGAGTTCACGCGCGAGCTGGGCCGCCTCATCGAAGTAGGGGCGCGCGACGTCGGCGTCGTAGGCCGTGATCACTCCGCGGGCGACGAGCGCGCGGATCAACAGTGCGGGGTCGGCCAGCTCTCGCGCAATCGTCAGGGCACGCTCGGTGTCATCAAACCCTGCCATCGACCCCGTCCACGCCAACAACGTCACTTTGTCGGCGAGCGCGCGCGCCAGGGTTGAAGGAGAAACCTGGACATCCTCATTACCCAGCCCAGCTTCATTACCCAGCCCGGCTTCCAACCAGGCCAGTCCCTCTCGGCCCTGGCCGCGCGTCATCCACACCGGGTGAAGCGAAGTGGCCAGCTCCAGTGCGCTGTCGAAGTCGCGCGTCTCCAGGCTCCATCCGAACGCGCTTCGTAGATTGTCGAGCTCCTCCTCGGCCTGCGCGAGCCTGCGTTCATGGTCGGCGCCTGTGGGCGCGTCCAACAGCTTCGCCACTGACTTGTAGTAAGTGACGTGGCGCGAGCGAACCGCCTCGACTTCGCCGGATTCCGCGAGCTTCTCTTGGGCGTATTGACGCACGGTCTCGAGAAGCCGGTAGCGCGTTGGGCCCCCGCCGCTTTCGGCGATCACAAGCGACTTATCGACGAGCAGCGCGAGTTCGTCGACGACCTGGTAGCGCTGCACCTGCGAGTCACCCGCGACGGCTTGGGCGGCGTCGAGGTCGAAGCCACCGAGAAAGACTGCGATTCGGCGGAACAGCACCCGCTCCGGCTCGGTCAGCAGCGCATGGGACCAGTCCACCGACGCCCGTAGGGTCTGCTAGCGACGCACCACGGTTCGTGCGTCACCGGTGAGTAGCCGAAACCGGTCATGCAGGCCCGTGCGGATCTCCTCGATGGACAGGGCTCGGACTCGCGCGGCGGCCAGTTCGATCGCCAACGGCATGCAGTCCAGCCGATTGCAGATCTCGGTGACCGCGGTCGTGTTGTCGTCGGTCACCGCGAAGTCCGGGCGAACGCGCCGCGCCCGGTCGGTGAATAGCTCAGTGGCTTCGGTCACCGACAGCGACGGCACCAGGAACGTCACCTCGCCCGGCACACCGAGGGGTTCTCGGCTGGTGGCGAGTAGCCGCACTGCCGGACAGCGGCCGGTCAATTCCAGCAGCAGGGCAGCCGTCGCATCCAGTAGGTGCTCGCAGTTGTCGAGCACGACGAGCACCTGGTGCTCACCGATGAACCGAGCGAGCGCATCGACCGTTGAGCGCCCCGGTTGATCGGACAGGCCCAGTGCGCGGGCCACCGTCACCGGAACGGCCTCGGCGTGGCTGACCGGCGCGAGGTCGACGTACCAGAGGCCATCACCGAATTCGTCCACCGCGCTGGCCGCGATCTCCACCGCGAGGCGTGTCTTGCCAGCACCCCCAGCGCCGGTCAACGTGACGAGCCGGTTGTCCGCCAACAGGGACCGCACGTCCGCCATCTGCGCGATACGCCCCACGAACCGGGTCAGTCGCGCCGGCATCCGGTGCACAGCACTGGATTTGGTAGTCCGCAGCGGTGGGAAGTCATTTTGCAGGCCGGAATGACACAGCTGCACCACGCGCTCCGGCCGGGGCAGGTCCCGCAGCGGGTGCAGCCCTAGATCAGCCAGCCAGGCCCCATCCGGCAGCTGGTCGACAACCAGCAGTTGCGTGGCACCGGATATTACGGTTTGGCCGCCGTGGGCCAGTTCGCGTATGCGTGCGGTGCGATTGATGGTGGGTCCGATGTAGTTGGTCGGGTCATTGGGGTCGCGCAACTGGATATCGCCGGTGTGTACGCCAATGCGCAGCCGGATCGGCCCCAGCGGTGATCGCTGCAAGTCCAACGCGCATGCGATGGCCTCGCGAGCGGAAGCGAAGGCGACCACGAAGCTGTCACCCTCACCCTGCTCGACCGGCCGCACCCCATGATGAGTCGCGACGGTCGTGGCCAGCACGGAATCAAGGTGCGCGACGGCTGCCGTCATCGGCTCGAGCTGGTTCTGCCACAGCCGGGTAGGGCCTTCGACATCGGCGAGCAGCAAGGTGACCGTTCCGGTCGGCAGCAGCTCGCCCATGTCGACATCACTCCAGTCCACCAGCGGTGCTTCCGCGCGTGGGTCGATCTCGCTCATGCTAGCCAGCATCGCTGGGGTGTAGGTGGCGAAACATCGGCGTCAGCGCGTAGGTGCGCTCTCGGCACTGCGCAAATCTACGACCCCGCTGGCGCAGATCTACGCGTCGTGGCCGAGTCCGCACAGCCTCATCGTTGAGCCCGAGACGCGCCCGAGGAGGAGATCATGACCAGCACCGTTGACCGCCAGGTCGCCCCGAATGTCTTTGCCGCCGGTCTGCCGAACATTGACTACCAGAACGCGCAGAGCCCCGATGAGGCCCACCAGATCCTCGCCGAAGCGCGGCGCCGGTCGCCGATCGCCCTCGGCCCGCATGGGCCCGAACTCTTGACCTACGACTTGGTGCACACCGTGCTGCGCGACCCTCGATTCCGGATGCCGCCGGGCATGTTCCTTGCCGCCCAGGGCATCACGTCCGGACCGCTGTGGGATCGTCTTGCCGCCAACCTGATCAGTCTTGACGGCCCCGCGCATCATCGGCTGCGCCGGCTGGTGTCGCAGGCCTTCACCCCCCGCGCGACCGGGCGGTTGAACACCACGATCACCGAGGTCATCACCGATTTGGTCGACCGCTGTGCCGATCGTGGACGTTGTGATGTGGTCGCCGATATCGCTCGCCGGTACCCGATCCCGATCATCTGCGCGCTGCTGGGAGCACCGGCGGGTGACTGGAAACTGTTCTCCGGCTGGACCGACGACATCCTCAAGGCCTTCAGCTGGGATGCCGCCGCCCAGCAGCCAGCCATCCTGGCGGCCTGGGACGAGCTCGACGCCTACATCGACGACATGGTGGCCGCGCGGCGCGGCAGCTTGACCGAGGACCTGATCTCCGCGCTGATCCGCGCCGAAGACGACGGTGATTGCCTCAGCTCCGACGAGTTGCGGATGCTCGTCGCGGGGCTGCTCATCGGCGGCACCGACACTACGCGAAACCAGCTCGCCGCCTCGGTGCAAGCCCTATGCGATCACCCTGACCAATGGGTACTGCTGGCCCAACATCCCGACCTGGCGGCCAACGCCGCCGAAGAGACGATGCGCCACTCGCCGATCACCTTCAGCACATTGCGAATCGCACTGGACGACGTCGAATTGGCCGGCGTGATGATCCCGACCGGCACGCTGGTGATCGCCAACACCGGCGCCGCCAACCGCGATCCGGCGCTCTACCGTGATCCCGACCGGCTAGACATCAGCCGCCCGATCGCGGGGCCCATCCAAACCTTCGGTGCCGGTATGCACTACTGCCTGGGCGCCAATCTCGCCCGCCGCGAACTCACCGAAGCCCTCCGGATCATCACCCAGCGCATGCCCGGAGCCCGGCGCACCGGCGCTGCCCCATGGAAGTCGCTGACCGGGCTGAGCGGACCGACAACGTTGCCGATCGAGTTCGACGCCGGGCATTGAGCCGCGCCGAGCCGCACTACCGGCGGTCTTCGCCACCCGAGGCCGGCTCCACCCGCACGACGATCGCCTTCGAGACCGGGGTGTTCGACTTTTCCGCGGTGTGGTCCAGCGGCACTAGTGGATTGGTCTCCGGATAGTAGGCCGCCGCGTTGCCGACCGGAGTCGAATAGCCAATCACCAGAAAGTCTTTTGCCCGCCGCTCCTGCAGATTGCCGCCCGCATCGTGGTATTCCGACACCAAATCGACACGCTCCCCCGCCGTCAGTCCCAGCGCTTCGATGTCGGAGGGATGCAGGAACACCACCCGCCGGCCACCCTTCACCCCGCGATAGCGATCATCGAGCCCGTACACCGTGGTGTTGTACTGGTCGTGGCTGCGCAGCGTTTGCAGGATCAGTCGTCCCGGTGGCACCGGAACCCACTGCAGTGGGCTGACCGAGAAATTCGCTTTTCCGGTGCTGGTGGGAAATTCGCGGGCATCGCGCGGCGGATGGGGCAGCTGGAAGCCATCGGGCTGACGCACCCTGAGGTTGTAGTCCGCACATCCGGGCACCACGGAGGCGATGGCGTCGCGGATGGTGTCGTAGTCGCTCGCGAATCGCTCCCACGGAACCGGATGCTGCGCTCCGAGTAGGGTGCGTGCGAGCTGGCAGACGATCTGAACCTCGCTGCGCACCTGGTCGCTGGGCGGATGCAGGCTGCCGCGGGACAGCTGCACCATCGACATCGAATCCTCCACCGACACCACCTGCTTACGGCCGTCGCGAAGGTCGCGGTCGGTGCGGCCCAGGGTCGGCAGGATCAGCGCCGTGCTGCCGTGCACCAGGTGGCTGCGGTTGAGTTTCGTCGAAATCTGCACGGTCCGTGCGCAACTGCGCAAGGCCGCTTCGGTGACGGCGGTATCTGGAGTGGCCGATGCGAAGTTGCCACCCATCGCCATGAACACCGCCGCCTGCCCGTCGCGCATGGCCCGGATCGCGGCCACGGTGTCGTAGCCGTGTTTGCGCGGACTGTCGATGCCGAATTCGCGATCCAGCGCCGCCAGGAATTGTTCGGGCATCTGCTCCCAGATGCCCATCGTGCGGTCGCCTTGCACGTTGGAATGTCCGCGCACCGGGCACACACCCGCGCCCGGCTTGCCGATCATGCCGCGCAGAAACAGCAGGTTGGTGGCCTCGCCGATGGTGGCCACCGCGTGGCTGTGCTGCGTCAAGCCCATTGCCCAGCAAATGATCGTGCGCTGCGAGGCCATCACCATTGCCGCGATGCGCTCGAGCTGCGGCGCGCCAACGCCCGTCGCGGCCAGCACGGTGTCCATCTCGATCTGCAAGGTACGACGCCGATATTCATCGAACCCGGCGCAATGCTGGTCGACGAAGGCCTGGTCGACGACGGTGCCCGGGGCGCGTTCCTCGGCTTCCAGCAGCAGCCTGCCCAGCCCGGCGAACAACGCCATGTCGCCGCCGATGCGGATCTGCACGAACTCGTCGGCGATGGGCACACCGTGCCCGACCACCCCGTTCATCTTCTGCGGGTCTTTGAACCGGATCAACCCGGCCTCGGGTAGCGGATTGATGGCAATGATCTTTGCGCCGTTGGCCTTTGCCTTCTCCAGCACCGTCAGCATGCACGGGTGGTTGGTGCCCGGGTTTTGCCCGGCGATGATGATCAGGTCGGCATGCTCGACGTCCTCGACGGTGACCGATCCTTTTCCGATCCCGATTGATTCGCTCAGGGCCGACCCCGAGGATTCATGGCACATGTTCGAGCAATCGGGCAGGTTGTTGGTGCCGAAGCTGCGGACCAGAAGCTGGTAGCAGAAGGCGGCCTCGTTGCTGGTACGCCCCGACGTATAGAACAGCGCCTCATCCGGGCTTCCCAGCGCCTTGAGGTGCTCGGCGATCAGCCGGTAGGCCTCGTCCCAGCCGATCGGCCGGTAATGGTCGTCGCCGGGCCGCAGGACCATCGGATGGGAAAGGCGGTCCTGTTGGGAAAGCCAGTATTCGGGCTTGGCCAACAATTCCGTGACCGAATGCCGGGCGAAGAATTCCGGCGTGACGGTGCGCCTGGTGGCCTCCTCGGCAACGGCCTTGGCGCCGTTCTCGCAGAACTCGGCCAGTTTGCGGCCACCGGGCTCTTCGGGCCACGCGCAGCCCGGGCAATCAAAGCCGTTGCGCTGATTCAGGCGGGCCAGCGCGGCCGCGGTACGAAATGCGCCCATCTGTTCCAGGCCACGCTGTAGCGACACCAGCACCGCGCGCACACCCGCGGCTTCGCGTTTGGGCGAGGTGACCGTTATCGAGTCCTCGTCGTATTCGGCGGGAACGTCACCAGATGCTGCCGAGCGCTGGAAGGCCACCTCGTCAAACTACATCGCCGGGCGCGTCCATCGGCGGACCAACCGGCCGCGGCGAAACTCGCCGCCGCGCCCTTCGCACGCCAGACCGGGCTAATGTCCACTGAAGCAATGGCTTTCGCCGAGGCGGTGGTGGCGAACCGGCACCAATCCCGCCCGCGGCTCTACAGGTACATCCCGTGCGGCACCGTCGCCCGGTAGCGCCCGCTGCCCAGTTCAGCCAGCAGCGCTGCCGTGCTCACGGAGCCGCGATCGCCGGCCAGCACGGCGCGGCGGACGACTTCGCGGATATCGCTACCGCTGGTCCGCTCGGGGAGTGCGGCCACTACCGCCGCCGTGTCGACGGCCGCTCCCCCGGGAATGTCGCGGATCAGCGCCGCCAGAATGCGGGCGGCGTCGGCGCGGTTGGGGTAGCCGACCTCGACGATGGAGTCGTACCGCCCGGTGCGCACCGCCGCCTTGTCCAGGGTCTCGGCGTCGTTGGTGGAGGCCAGGGTCAGGATGCGGGCCTCGAGCCGAATGTCCATTGCCGCCAACAGCTCCGAGAGGCCGCCATCACCGGCCCGGCGGTCCCGGCACCACAGGTCGACGTCTTCCAACACGATGAGCACCGGACCGCCGAGGCGCTGGGCCTCTTCCACAACGGCGGTCAGCAGGTCCGCCCCCGCTTTGGCCTCGACGTAGATGACGGTGAATTCACCGACCACCTCGGCCGCCACCACCGCGCTGACCGCCGACTTGCCGGTGCCGGGCGGGCCGCACAACAGCACACCGCGCCGTGCTCCCAGGCCGTGCGCGTTGAGCAGGTCGTGGCGGTCGCGCACCGAGGCGACACCGAGATCTACCTCGGTCCACACCGCGTCGGGGACGATGACGGTGTCGCGGGTCGCCGTCGATGGCAGGTCGATCACACTGAAGTTCAGGCCGCGGTTGTTGGTCGCGCGCACCGCTTCGCCCCGGTATGGGTTGAGTTCGTTGGCCCGTTCGGCGAGCCGATCCAGCACGGCGCGGGCATGGGCCTGGTTGTCCGGCGTTGCGTACGCGCTGACCTCGGCGGAATGCATGACCGTCTCGCGCGCCTCGATGTGGATGACGCAACCCGTCTCAGCCAGCAGCGTCCCGGCCGGAAAGTGCACGCACAAGCACAGTGGGTGGCGGTAGCGGCGGCCACCGATCTCGGTCTGGGTCCACTTCGGCGGGTAAGCGTGCTCGCCCGGGCCGACTTCGCAGGCGTGCGCGTGTTGCTCGATCCATTCGGCCAGCGCCAGCGCGGTGGTCAACCGGGAAACGGGATTGAGATCGCGTTCTTCGTCCAGAAGGTGCCCGGAATCCGGCACGCCCAGACAGCGTGCGATGAAGCGATCGGCGTTCTCGCAACCTTCGCGCTCGGCGGCGCCGATCAGCAACTCGCCGAGTGCGCGCAGCGCGGGCCGGACGCCGTACTCCAGCCCGTCCAGCCACGCGTTGACGTCCGTGATGGGCTGGCGGCGCGCCTCATCACCGCCGTTTAGGCCGGTGGTCAGGTCGGTCAGTTCATCGTTGGTCAGGGTCATGGCTGTCTGCTGATCGGGTACCGGGTTGGATACTGGTCGGGCAATGGTCAACGGACCAGGATCACACCCGGCCAGCAGACGGTCAACCGATTTTGTTGCGGCCCGGCGCCCTCGGCCCGCCCGAGATGCTGTTCAGCTCTTGGGATCAGCGATCCAGCTCACGTCATAGTGCGGCACGTCCGCAAATGCCCAGATATATCGACGTCGATGGCCTATTCGACATTACGGTGACGGTTTTCGCCGAGTGCGGGTACCGGGCTACCACCACCCAGGAGATCGCCCGCCGGGCCGGCGTCAACGAGGTGACGCTGTTTCGCCGCTACGGCAACAAGGCCACGCTGATCAACAGCGCGCTCACCCACGCTTTGGCGAACTCCCCATTCGCGCGAGTGATGGCCACCGACGATATCCGGGGCGACCTCCTTGCACTGGTGACCGCCTATGCCGAGACCGTCCAGAAGTATGGGGGCGCGGTGGTGACCCTGGCGGTCGAGGTGCCCCGCAATCCCGAACTCGGTACGGCCATGGCGGCGCTGATACCCAACCTGCACAACGCGGCGCAGGTGATCGAAACGCACCAGACCCAAGGCCAACTGGCACCCGGCGACCCCTACCAAAAGCTGGTGATGCTGCTTGGACCGCTGATGGCCGCCGGCCTGTGGTCGCGCACCGGGGCCGAAGCACTGGCATCGCAACTAGACTTCGGCGCCCTGGTCGCGGCATTCCTTGATGGACACCGCGCACCAGAAGACCGTCGGTAGCCGAGTCCGGTTAGCCGCCCGCGAGGGCCCCGTTGTGCCGTGTCGGGAAACAGCGCGGCCCATCGCCGCTGAAAGCCCAAGGGGTCGTTACGTTCACCGAAGATGGTCAGCAACCGACGATCGCTACGCCCCCCATGCCGGCCAACGCCAAAGCCCGTGCCGTCATCCGCGGCAAAAGGGCGTCACCACATCGATTTCGCGCACCGATGCACTACCCATCAGGGCCAGCATCCGCCGGAAGAGCGCGCCGGTCGGCCGCCAAAAGCAGTTGATCGCCGACCTAGCTAGGACAACCGCCAACGCCGTTGGCCGGGCCAGCGATACTGCGGCCCGCCCGCCTGGCCGATGCACCGCTCTCCCCGGCCGCCGCGGCGGCATAAACCTACGACGACAGAAAAGCCACGGCAGGTGCGTCCAAACCTGGTCAACACGCGCACAACGTCACTGGTCACGAATCCAACGAGCGCGCATGAAGCTAAATGGCGTCCCCGCGGCCCTGGCTTTAGACTCGCGCGGGTGGGATCGGATGAACTGCATGTCAAACTTGGTCAGCTGGGAGTTACGGCTAGTCAATGGCAGGACCTTCGCGCCCAACTCGCTGCCGGGGCAACGCCGCCGGCACCGGGCCAGCCGTTTCAAGCCACTGCGGCGGCGGTCAGTGGTATCGGCGCAGCGATCGGCGGTACCGGGGTGGCCTTGGCCACCCGAACTCAGGCTACGGCTGCCGCGGTGGCCGCAGCTGCCGCAGGTTACGCCAACCAAGAGGCGACCGCAGCGGGCGAGATGGCCGCCGTGACGCAGGTGAGGGTGGTGTAGATGCCGGCCACCCTGTCCCCAGTCCGGGCATGGAGCACCGAGCACCTCATCGATGCGGCCGGCTACTGGACCAAGACCGCCGATCAGTGGGAAAACGCGTTCTTCCAGATGCGAAACCAGTCCTATGCCCTGGGCTGGAGCGGCGCTGGCGGGGACGCGCTACGGGAACGGACCAGCGCCGAACTGCCGATTGTCGGCGCAAAAGCCGATATGCTGCGCCAGGCAGCCGGGATCGCGCGCAATGGTGCCAGCGACATCAGCGCAGCCCAAAGACGAGTTCTCTATGCTGTCGAGGACGCCCACAACGCGGGATTCACTGTCGGAGAAGACTTGTCTGTCACCGACACCCACAGGAGCGGCACGCCCGCCGAGCAGGCCGCTCGACAAGCCCAGGCGCAAGCATTCGCCGGTGACATCCGGCTACACGCCCGACAGCTCGACGGGGCCGACGCCAAGGTGGCGGGTCAACTCACCGCCGCCACCGCTGACCTAAGCAGTGTCGGCTTTGCGCAAAACCCGATCCCCGCGACGCAAGCCCCAACCACCCACCCCAACGGGGTCCAGTTAGTCGACTTCAAACAGAACGGCGGCGAGCCACCTCCGTTTGCGCCGTGGGACACCCCTGATGGAACGCCCCCACCGGGAGCGCCCGGCCTGAGCCCTGAGCTGCAGCAAATGATCCTCGGTGGCGACCCAGCCAACCTCACCGGCCAGGGTCTTTTGGACAACCTGCAACAGCTCGTGCAGTCACTGCCCGAAAACGACCCCCGCACCGCCTGGTTGCGCGCCAGGTGGCGGATCTACAGGCGCACATGAGCGACATCGACTACGCCCGCACCCATTGCACTACGAGCGACTGGTTCGACCGGACCACCCTGTTCGCCAGCGGTCTGGTCAGCACCGGCATCTTGACGCTGACCGCAGAGACCGGGGTGGGGGGCGTCGCCGCCGTGGCCAGCGGCTTCGGCACCCTCGTCGCGGGCAAGAATCTGCTCGGATGCCTGGTAGGCAGCAAATGACAGACCTGCTCGTTGCTGCGATCCTGGCTGGCGCGTTTGGGCTGGCACTGTGGGGCGCTGGCGCGTTCGGGCTGGCGCGTCGCCCGCACTACCCTCTGGCGTCCTACCTCGCAGCCGGTGGTGTGGTCGTTGCGCTGATCGTGGTCCTGCTGACCACCGGCCGGACCGACTGGGTCATTGTCTCGGCCGGCGCGCTGGCCCTGTTCATTCCCTTGATTGTCATCAGAGAACGGCGAGCAGAGCGTAAGCGCCGCTGATGCCTGCGGCTGCGTAGGCCAGCCGCGCGGTGTTCCAGAATCGGTTGATATTGGGACACTTTCAACACGTGAGCCGTGACGTGCAGAAGCGCAGCACGCCCGGCCTCCCATACTGTATGCCTGAAATCCTTTTCGCGACCGGGAGATTGGTACACCGTGGAAGCACATACGTAGCTACTAAATGTACGGATCTGCTGAAAGCCTTCCGGTCAGTGTTCTGGGCCGTAATGCTCGTGAAATGCGCTGGAGTCGTGCTGCTCGTGGTGTGCCGCCTGGCTTGATCTCGGCGTTGTCCACGCAGGCCCAGTCGAAGATGTAGGTGAGACGGCGCAGTGGCTGGAAGTAGTACAACCGCTTTCTCGCCCACGTGTTGCTGATGCACGCCAGCCAACCACCATCGAAGCACCCCGAGTGGCAACGGCGACTGTGCATGGACCGGCTATTGCCGGAACTCGTCACGATCGACGTTGGCCAGGCGATCGTGGAATCACGCGGCCTCAAAGATGACCAAAAAGACCATCGAACCGTGGGCAATCTGCGCAGGAAACGCGCTTCGGAGGTCGTCTGCACCTTGATCACGTCGGTGGTCCCGCTAAGCCCATGCTGTGGATTCCCGACGCCTGTTGCGGCGCCGTCACGCAGCATCGTTGTGGCGATTCCGAGGACTACGCCCTGATCGAATCCCAAGTGACGATGATAGAAACCCGGGCCTGAAAAGCGCCAAACCCCAGGCCCTGTCTTCCGGCAGGAACTCCTGGGGTCCACTTCTGATAGCACCACAGTGCCTCAGCTGCTAGCTAGCGCAGGCAGTGCGCGCACTGCTCGGCGGTGCTGCGCGTTCAGCCGAGACTCGACAGCCAGTCAGCGATCGCCTGGCCGATCTCATGCGGGCTGTCCTCTTGGATGAAGTGGCTACCGGGCACCGTCACTTCGGTCAGGTTGGTCCAACTTCGGCAGAACTCGCGTTGCGGTCCGGTGAGAATGGCACCGGGTTCGGCGTTGATGAACAGCTTTGGGAAATCCGCGGTGGGCAGCCACTGGGCGTAGTCGGAAACGATCTGATGCACGTCGGCAGGCTCACCCTCGATTGGTATCTCACGCGGCCAGCTCAGCGTCGGCCGGCAGTGTCGCGGCTCGACGAACGGGCGCCGGTACTCGTCGTGTTCGGCGGGGGTGAGACCGCGCAGGACGGAACCGGGCAGGACCGCCTCCACAAACAGGTTCTTGTCAATGACCATCTGTTCACCCGCATCCGAGCGAAACCCCCGAAAGATTCCCGCTGCGGACTCGGGCCACTCCGCCCAAGTCACCGGCCGCACAATGGCCTCCATGAAAGCGATGCCGCCGATCCGCTCGCGGTGGCGATTAGCCCAGTCGAATCCGAGGGCCGAGCCCCAGTCGTGGATCACCAAAACGACATCATCGCCGAGGTCGAGCTGGTCAAGAAGGCCGTCGAGGTAATGCCGATGCTCAACGAAGCGGTAACTGCCCGGTCCGGTGTCATCGAGCTTGTCCGAGTCACCCTGCCCGATGAGATCGGGAGCGATACAGCGTGCGCGATCGGACACATGCGGAATGATGTTGCGCCACAAATACGATGAGGTCGGATTGCCGTGCAGGAACACAACCGAACGGCCCTCACCGCTTTCGTGGTACGCCATTTGCTTGCCGTCGACGGCCAGGCGGCGTTTGGTGAGTGGAGTGGGATCGATCTCGGTCATCGGAGCCTCCAAGTGGGTCGGCGAGAATGCCTGGACTCGAGCGTAGTAGCCGGGCAGGCCGTATCGGCAGTCGATCGGTGGCGCCCCGGCCGGCACTGGGCTCAAGTCCCTTCTCCCACAACGCGGCTAACCCGACGGTTCGGGCCTTCAACATTGCCCGTACCCGGGCATGCCGTCAGAGCCACTCCCAAATGAATGGTGATTGAACGGCGTTGCCGGAAAACGCGCGGGACCAAATTGCCCAATCAGTCAAAAATCAGTTTTCCCACCCGGCGAGCTGACGTGCCGTTACGCTCATTTTCGCCCTTATCATCGGGCACCCACGGTAATGCGTCGATGGGAGAAGGAAATGTCCTTTGTACTCGCGACACCAGAGCTGATGACGACGGCGGCCCAAGACTTGGCGGCTATTCGTTCCACGTTGGGAGAGGCAAGCGCGACCGCAGCCGCCCCCGCAACACCATTAGCGGCCGCGGCCGAAGATGAGATATCGACCGGGATCGCGGCGTTGTTCGGCGCCTTCGGCTCCGACTACCAAGCGATCAGCGCCCAGGCGCAGGCCTTTCACGAACAGCTGATCGATCTATTGACCGCTAGCGGTGGTGCCTACCTCAGCGCCGAGACCGCAGCTACCGCCACCGTCACTACCGGCGGTTTCCCGAGCCTGGTCGCCAACACCACCGCCAATCTGCAGACCATTGCAGACACCTGGACCAACCAAACGGTGCCCATCCTGACACACGCCGTCACCGGGTATCCGCAGCTGATTTCCAACTCACTGGCCAGCGGCAACGTGCTGCCGCTGCTGGCGATACCGGCAAACCTCGCACAGGGCTCCGCCACCCTGTATCAAGCGTTCAGCAGCCCGGTCTCGCTGTCGTTGACGTCGCTGACTCCGTCGGGCATATCGCTCGGGGTCGGGCTCGGGCTACCGCAGCTTCTGGCCCTCAACGCTTTGGGCGCCCCCGTCAATGCGAGCCTGGCCGTCGGAGCAAGCGGCACAGCATTTTTCGGGGCGCTACAGGCCGGCGACACGATGGGTGCAATCAGCACGCTCGCCGACACCCCCGCCAATATCGCCAACGGATTCCTCAACGGCAGCCAGACGCTATCGATGCAGCTGTCGCTTCCCGGGCTGTCCGTGGCCGCTGACATTCCGTTCTCCGGTCTGCTCAGTCCCCTACAACCACTCTCCCTGACGGCGACGACACCGGTACTCCCCCTGCTGAATTCACTGACCATCACCGGCCCACCGGTCGGCGGCCTCGTCCCGAGCCTGGTGCAGTATGTGCCGGAACTGCTGGCGACGTCGCTAGGCCCCTAGCCATCGGGCAGCCCGGGATTGCCGCCACTTGGCCGCTAGAGATTCAGTCCGGAGAACATCACCCGGCCGGGATCGTACTTCTGCCGAACGGCGCTCAGCCGGGACAGGTTCGGACCGAAGTAGCGCGACGCCGGCTGGTTTGCCTCCAGATAGTTCACGTAGCCACCAGCCGAATACGGTTGCACTGCTTGATGTGCCGTGTTGAGCCAGCCGCTCGCCGCGGCCGGGGAGCCCGGGGTTTCGACATACCACTGCACCAGCGCCGACTGCCGGCGCCACGGAAAGGCCGTGGCCCCCGGCGCCACCGTGGCCAGGGCACCGTCAAGTGCGTGCATGATCGCTAAAGCGCGGCCCGCACCGCGCGGGAAGGCGTCGATCGCCGAGGCGATCCCTTTTGCCGCACCCGCGTTGATGGTGGGCAGCACGTCGGACCCGCCAACGTAGCCAAGCGGTGCGGGGTTGAGGTTCCCGACGGCCAAGTACCGCACCAGATCCAGGTAGTTGAATGTGTGGTGGTCGGTACCGATCGGTTGCACCCCGACGGCGGAGGTGATGGCCGAAGCCACGCTGCCACCTGACCCCACCGGACAGGTGGCAAGAATCCGGCAATGCGTGCCCATCGGGTCGACGGTGGCGTCCGCCAGCGCCCAGTTGTTTCGATCGGCGGTGCGCAGCCATTGTTGCCAACCCAGCAGAACCTGCGCGAAGGCCTCGGGCGGGAAGTCGAGGTTCACCACGTCGAGGTCTTTGGTGGCGAATGTGGCAAAGGTCAGCGAGGTCGTGACGCCGAAGTTGCCGCCACCGCCGCCGCGCAAAGCCCAGAACAGATCCGGGTTGCTCGCGGCGGACGCGGTGACCGCCTGGCCGCTGGGCAACACCACCGCCGCCGAGGTCAACGCGTCGCAAAGCAGGCCCGCGTGCCGGGAATGAGCGCCCAGGCCTCCGCCCAACGCGTGCCCGGCGGCGCCGACGCTGGGGCAGGTGCCCGTCGGGATGCCTCGCCCCGCCCCGGCCAACACCTGGTGCATCTCATACAGACTGGTCGACGGTGTCACGGTGACCTGCCCGGTGGCGGCGTCGTAGTTGATGTCGCCGGGAAGCTGTCGCAGGTCGAGGACCATGGCACCGTTGGCGGTGGACGCGCCGATGTAGGAGTGTCCGCCACTGCGCGGGGCGACCTTGAGGTTGTGGGCGGTCGCGAAGGCCATCGCCTTCTGCACGTCTGCCGCCGATGTCGGGGTCACGACCGCCGCGGGCGTGAAATCGTTGTAGTTCGTGTTGAAAACCTGTTTGGCCGTTGCGAACTGGGGTCCATCGTCGGGTCGTAGAACCTTCCCGCCGAGGGCCGAAGAAAGCCCCTCCCAGCCGGAGGGATTCGGCTCGGCGGCGGCGCGGACCGAACCAAACACCGCACCGGCGGCCAACGCACCGGCGGCGCCACGCAAGAACGCCTGGCGCGAGATCTCACGCGCCAATGTCAGGCCCCCGCCGCGTGCGGGCCGGCCAATTGCCTCATGCCCGCATTGTTCAAGCAGCACCACCAGGGCACCGAACGACCTGTCGCGTCACGACCGAAACGTGCTCGAACCGTTACCCCGCCCGACTAGTTGAGCGCGGGCACTGGCGCCAAGAACCTAGCGCGCCCCCAGCACACTCGTGGCCGCCTCAGCGGATCCGGCGGCGGCCGCCAGGATCGGCCCAAATCCCTCGGCTTGCATCCGACGGATCATCTTGGTGGTCGACGGGCGATGCTCCAGCAGGGCGTTGACCGCCTCCTCGGCGGTATCGACCACCCGAATCAACCGGCCGAATTCCTCGGGCGTCAGCTTCGCATTACCCACGAATAGGCCTTCAAGAACCGGCAGCACCGGTAGTTTTTCGGTCCAGAATTCCCTGCCGTAGAAGATCATCGGAGAAAATTCCTGGCCGGATCTCGGGTAATAGTTTTGGGCGGCGTTCTGGAAAACCTCCTGCAGTGTTCCCGATGCGCCGGGGGTATATATGCAGGGCTCCGGCGTTGTTGATTAGCAGGCTTGTGAGCTGGGTTGATGATCTTTGGTGCCGCGCTATTGGGGCCGGAGTGTAGGCACGGGCTATCTGGAGAACGATCGAGTTGGTTACTGTTCGTCGTTGGTCTGGAGTTGCCCGTGCCTACCGTTTCAGTATTGCCTGTGTCGTCGGTTCCAGAGGTGTTCGACTGCTGGAGTCCTGGTGAGCGCAGCGAGCTCATCGGATCGGAGTTTCTCGATGTGTTGGCCTCGGTGCCAGACCCGAGGGACCCACGCGGTCGGAGGTATTCGCTGATGGCTTTGTTGGCGATCGCGGTTCTGGCCACTGCCGCGGGGATGCGCGGCTATGCTGGTTTTGCCACATGGGCGGCCACCGCTCCCGATGATGTGTTGGCCCAATTAGGGGTCCGGTTCCGGCGGCCCAGTGAGAAGACCTTCCGCGCTGTTTTGTCTCGGCTAGACCCCGCCGACCTCAACGCCAGGATGGGCAGTTACTTCACTGCACACGTGGCCAGCAGCGACCCCAGTGGATTGGTGCCGATCGCGTTGGACGGCAAGATGCTGCGTGGTGCTTTACGCGCCAAAGCGACAGCCACGCATCTCGTGTCGGTGTTCGCCCACCGTGCCCGATTGGTGCTCGGTCAACTCGCTGTCGCCGAGAAAAGCAATGAAATTCCCTGCGTACGTGCCCTGCTCACGCTGCTGCCGGGTAGCTTGCGGTGGCTGGTCACCGTGGATGCGATGCATACCCAGGTCGTCACCGCGAAGTTGATCTGCGCCACCTTGAAGTCGCACTACCTGATGATCGTCAAGTCCAACCAAGCCAAAATACTTGCGCGTATCACCGCGCTGCCCTGGGCCGAGGTGCCCACAGCCGCTACCGACGACTCCCGCGGCCACGGCCGTGTCGAGACCCGCACCCTGCAAATCATCACCGCTGCACGAGGAATCGGCTTCCCCTACGCAAAACAAATCATCCGGATCACTCGTGAACGCTTGATCACCGCCACCGACCAGCGCAGCGTGGAGGTGGTCTATGCCATCTGCAGCCTGCCGTTCGAGCACGCCCGCCCTACCGCGATCATGACCTGGATGCGTCAACACTGGGGAATCGAGAACAGCCTGCACTGGATACGCGACGTCACCTTCGACGAAGACCGTCAAAGGGCACATACCGGAAACGGCGCACAGGTCCTAGCAACGCTACGCAACACCGCGATCAATCTGCACCGCCTCAACGGCGCCGACAACATCGCCGAAGCCTGCCGGATCACCGCTTTGACCGCCAACCGCCGCCTAGACCTCCTCAATCCACAATTCCCCAGCTCACAAGCCTGCTAATCAACAACGCCGGAGCCCTGGGTATATATGATCCCGTTGGCGGCCAGCGAGAGCAGCATGTCTTCGCGGAGGCTGTTCTGGAAATACTTCGCCACATGGGTCGCCAGCGGTGTCAGCGGTTCGCAGCCGTAGTGCCAGGTGGGAACGGCCAGACTGCGCCCTCCGGCATCGGTGAATGTCTGGGCAATCTCGAAGGCGGGCTTGGCCCAACTGTGCAACTGGCGCACGATCGCGGTGTCGACCTCACCGGTCTGCGAGACCACCGACGTGGTGTCGGGCAACGTCGGCCACGACCTCAAGTGCTGCACCGCATCTGCCACGTCCTGATCCGAGGCGGTCGCCAGCAGCGCACCTAGGTGGGTGGCTTCCATCGTGCCGGGTCCACCGCCACTGGCGACCAGGCATCCACCTTGGGTCAGGGTCCGCGCAACGTGCACGACATCTAGGTATCTTGCGGCGCTACGCGGCACGTCGTGACCGCCCATGATCGCCACCGTGGGCACCTCGACGCTGGTGAAGAACTTCGATATTGCGCGCATGATCGAGTGATCGTGCAATGCCTGCATCATCCCGGCGTAGGGGTCATTCGGGCACGCGCCGCCATTGGCGGTGAAGTAACGATAGGTGTGAAAGTCCAACGTTTCGGCGGCGCTGAGTGGCCGTTCCGGATCGAAGCCGCTCATCAGCTCTAGGGACGTGTACAACGAATTTCGCAGCGGCTGAAATAGAATATCCATATTCGGCATGCCCACTCCCGGATAGTGAAGAAGGACTGACGCGTCACGGTACTACTCAGGCTGCGGACTCGTCACGTTTCGCCGAACTCCATAAATTCGCCAGCCTCCGGTCTCACCGCACCATTAGCGACTTGCGTCCCATTCGGCGCGTTTGGCGCGGACGCCATCGACAACGGTGCCTAGTGCCGCGGCCACACGGGCCCGGTCATTGCTGGCAAGCAGGTCGAATTGCAGGCCGCGCAACTGGGCGATGAGCAGCGTGGCGAAATTCTCGGCCTCTTCACTGGGGCATCCGGCCTGCACAGCGTGCTGACGGATCGTTTCGATCCAGTCCGTGACGATGCGGTCGAGGAACCCGCGGTACTCGTCTGGGTGGCGCACTGCCTGCGCGTAGGCCTCGAAAAGCAGTTGAGACCGCCGCTGCGCTCCCGGCTCGTTCCAACGCCGCCACAGCGCCTCGACATCATCGGCGCCGAGCTGCTCCGGAATCACGATCCGAGTGCCGATCGCGCCAAGAATTTCGACCAGCAGCTGGTCCTTGGTGCCGAAGTGGTGGCGCAGCGTCACATGCGATACGCCGACCGCGGCGGCCAGCGTGCGAAACGACAGACCGGTAATCCCGTGTTCGAGCACATGGGCCATGACCGCGTCGAAGATTTCGCCGCGCCGGTGCTGATAGCGCAGCTGACGGCCGTCGGCACGCCGCTCGGTCCCGCTGGTGGAGATCATCGCACTCGCCCCCTATCCCGCCCTCACAGAGGAATAGCCATACCATTTGGTAGGCCTAATCCGGAAAGATAGACCTACCACATGGTAGAGTCAGGCGGCAACGGGACCGGCCGGCCCGGCATGGGCCGGTACGTGAGACCGCTACTGGCCCGCGTTGTGGGCCAGGTCGATGGCGTACTGGCTGACGAAGTGACCCGCCTGAGGCTCACCGCGGTCGCATGACCCGTCGGACTCACCCGGACGCTTGATCCACAAGTACGCGTCGGCATGCGCGCCGGCGGTGGCGGTGGTAGGCGCCACGCCCAGGGCGCGGCCGTCAGGGTTGCACCAGTTGAGCGGGGACTCCGGGGCCGGGCCGACACCATTTCGGCCCGTGTCGATCACGTAGTGCGAACCGTTCGTCATCCCCGATATCGCCTCGCCGTAGCCGATTTCCTCATCGGTGGTGTAGAAGTTCGAGATGTTGAGGCTGAAACCCCGCGCGTGGCCCACATCGACCTGGTTGAGCCGGGCAGCCATCTCCTCGGCGCTCACCCAGCGCGAATGCCCGCCATCGACGTAGACGGCAGCGGCCGGATCACGGGTCAGCGTGTTGACGGCGTAGCGCACCAAGTCGAAGCGTTCCTGGCGCTGGTCGGCCGAAAGGCAGTCGGCCATGGCCAGCGCATCGGGTTCGACGATGATCGCCGCGGGCGCCGAGCCCAGGCCCGACGAGATGGCGTCGATCCATGCGCGGTAGTCGGCACCCGTCGCGAACCCACCCGATGCGTAGCTTCCGCAGTCACGATGCGGGATTCCGTAGAGCGTCAGAATCGGCATGGCGCCGGCGGCCTGCGCGGCACCGGTCTGCCTGGCAACCGTGCCGCCGACGGTGGAGGCCGGGAACGCTTGGTCGAGCCAGTAGGACTGTGGGGTGTTGGCGATGGCGTTCAGCTCAGGACTCGGCGGGTTGGCGTTGCGCGCCGCGACCATTGCGGCCGAGCCGGGATCGACGTAGAAAGGCTGCCCGGCCAGCGGGTTTGCCCCGTCGACCAGGGTCATCGGCGGGGCCGGAACGACCGGCGCCGGGGCGGCAAAAAACGCCAGGTATGCGGCGGCCGAAACGGCCAGGAAGGGGGCGATCCGGCGAGCGAGTGCGCCAAAAGCTGAGGACATCACCCCAGCAAAATAGTGCCACAATTCGACAAACGCCAATTAGGGACCGCAGCGCGGACGGAACAGAAATTCTCGATGGCGCCGCCGGGGTGGACCACATGGACGGCGTGGCGGGCTGATCAGGCCGGTCATCGGCACACCCCCGCCGTCGGCCACAGCAGCCAGGCAAACGCCATCGGTGTCTATTAACGCGGCTTTGGCGCGTTACTGTGCTCTGGTCGGCCACACCGAACAAGCCGATAGAAAAGTTGAGCAAATTCATGACCGCAGCAGCAGAAGCGTCGGCGATGGAATCGCGGGTCGGCCACTACTACCGGCTGGACGAAACCTACCGGGTCGGCCGCGAGAAAGTGCGCGAATATGCCCGCGCCGTGCAGGACTACCACCCTGCGCACTGGGATATGGCCGCCGCCGAAAAGCTGGGCTACTCCGGTCTGGTGACGCCGCTGACCTTCACGTCGATACCGGCCATGGCCGCCAATCGCTACCTGTTCGAGTCGGTGGTCGTCGGCTACGACACCTACATGCAGACCGAAGAAGTCTTCGAGCAGCACCGCCCGATCGTGGCCGATGACGAACTGCACGTGGATGTCGAACTGTCCTCGGTACGCAGGATTGCCGGCCGAGACCTCATCACCGTGACCAACACCTTCACCGACACCGCCGGCGAACGGGTGCACACCTTGCACACCACCGTCGTCGGCATCACCGCCGAGGATGTCGATCCGGCGATCAAGTCGGCCGTGCAGAACACGATCATGCACGACGTGAACATCCTCGAGATCGCCGCAGCCGATGCCGCGTATCAGAAGACGGTGCGCCCCGAGGGCGAGATTCGCATCGCCGACGGTGGCACGACCCGGACGCCGGGTACGCCGTCCTTCGATGACGTGCAGGTGGGCGACGAGCTGCCGGTCCGCCACGCGCGACTGTCCCGCGGCGACCTGGTCAACTACTCTGGCGTCGCCGGCGACGCCAACCCGATTCACTGGGACGAAAACATCGCCAAGCTGGCGGGGCTGCCCGATGTGATCGCCCACGGGATGCTGACCATGGGTTTGGGTGCCGGATTCCTCTCCGCATGGTCGGGGGACCCGGGCGCGGTTACCCGCTATGCGGTGCGGCTGTCCCAGCCCGCCATCGTGTCCGCCGCCGAAGGCGCGGACATCGAATACAGCGGCCGGATCAAGTCGCTGGACCCGGCGACCCGCACCGGCGTCGTCATCGTCGCCGCAAAGTCCGGTGGCCGCAAGATCTTCGGCCTCGCGACTCTGAACGCTCGCTTCAGCTGACCGCGGCCGCGGTGGACCCCACGCGGTAGGGCATCTGGACCACTCACCCGGGCAAGCGTTTTCGGGCCACAGCCGACCAGCCGGTGCGCGCACCGGCTACGTCACTGCCGGCAAAGGGGCCCCGACCTCGAGCAAGGCACTACGTTTCCGTCGAGCCTGCCCGTATGCTCGAGGACATTGGAGATTGCCGGCTCGAACGAGGCGATATGACCGATGAACAGCGACGCCAGGCGCTAGCCCGCATCCATGCGAAGCGCAGTTTCTGGTGGCACCTGGGCGCTTACATCCTCGGCAACGCGGCGCTGATCGCGATCTGGTTTTTTACCTCCGGCGGGTACTTCTGGCCGATATGGCCCGCGCTGGGCTGCGGGATCGGCCTCGTCTTTCATGGCCTCGGCGTTTTCCTGCGCATGCGACCGATAACCGAAGAGCAGATTCAGCGGGAAATCGACCGGGGCCATCTGTCGTGACGAAGCGGCGTAGCCCTGTTGACCCAGCGTCGCCGTTGCCTTCACCTGCCGGGCATGACCGCAAACATGTTGCATTCGAAAAGAACTCGCGATGGTGGTGACGATCAGTGCGCTGACCATACCTGGCGGAACTTGCCGCTGCGCGGGTCGACGGCGGGCGGTTCGACCGCGTGTTCCACCGCAACGGGTGCGGTTTGCTGCGCGGCGAAATACGCGTGCAACCGCTCGTCGACCGCACGCCACACCTGGCCCGGGTCCGTGTCGGGTGACATCTCCAGCCGCACCGTCAGGGCCCGTGGACCGGTGCGGATGGCCTGGCACCGGTGCACACCCGGGGTTTCTTCGATTACGGTCACCAGGGCCAGCGGCAACACCGTGATCGCGGTCCCATCGGGCGCCTCGAATAAGAGCAGATCGGCGGCGCGCCCTTCTACCGTGATGGCCGGCAGCCGATTGCCGCACGCGCACGGGGTGCCGGTCAGTTTCACCCGGTCACCCAGGTCATAGCGGATGCGCGGCTGCACCCGATTGGCCAGGTTGGTGACCAAAACGGTGTGGGAGACAGCCCCCGCTGCCACGGGTTGGTAGTTCTCATCGACCGGCTCGAATAGATACCAGTCGGTGTTGACATGCAATGACCCGTACCGACATTCCATCGACAAGCCGGGGAATTCGGCTGAGGCATAACGGTTTTGGATCGGGCAGCCGAACGCGGGCTCGATGTCGGCGCGCAGCGCGGGCGTCAGCTGTTCGCCTGCGGTGATCGCCAGCAGGGGCTCAATCGCTAGCCGGCCAGCGCGTTGTTCGCCGGCCAGCAGCGCCAACGCGCTCGGGTAGCCCTCCACGATCGTTGGCTGAAACTCGTTGATTTCCCGCACCAGATCCGGCACCGGTCGCAGCACCGAGAAGACCCGTGCGCGGCTGGCCAGAAAGGCGCTGCGGCGTCGCGCAGCGGCCAACGCGGCCGAGGCACCGATGTGCCCGTCGGCGACGAACAGCGCCGCCGCACGCAAACCGCGCCGCAGCACCCCCGACAGCAGCTCTCGTCGAGCGATGAACCGCGATTCGCCCCGGCGGCCCACGAACTGGAACACCGCCCACGACGCGTCATCGTGAATCAGGATGGCCGGCTCTCCGCTCGTTCCCGATGTAGTCGCGACGTGGTAACGGCCCAGATAGCGGGCCCCCAGCAGCGAGTGGTCGGACAAGAAGTCGCGCCGCAGGGACTCGATGGTGATGTCCGGGTCGGTCACCCAGTCGTCGAAATGCGCCATGAGGTCGCGCTTGGACACGACGGGCAGTGACGCCAGCGGGACCTGCCCCGAAGGAATGTCCCGGTACAGGCGGCGATAGTACGGGGACGCCGTTCGCGCATGCCGAACCAGCGTCTGCAAACGGGCCCGTTGACGCCGCGAGATCGCCGCGCCGTCACCGCGCCGGAAACGCCAGGCCTCCCAGGCAATCAGCGTGGTGCACTCCCCCACCGCCATCACCTACGGGCTCGCCAGGCGGACACCATGGCTTAGCGGGGGTGTGCCGGTGCGCCGGTCGACTCACTCATCGACGCCAGCTTGGTCCGTGGTGCGCTTGGCGCGCACCGCCGGCCGCGTCGACCGCCGCCGCGGAATGCGATCGGTGATGCCGCTGAGCGAGTTGACCATCTTGTTGAGGGTGACGACAGCGGACTCGAGGGTGTCGGTGGTGGGCGTCAACTTGTCCACGGCGGGCGCGAGCTGGCTCAGGATTTCGGCGGCTTCGGTGAATTGCTCGAGCGGCCCGTTTTTGACCAGCAGCTTGTCGATGACGCCGTCCGCGGCGAACATCCGCTCGATAATGCCGTCCGCGGCGAACATCCGCTCCAGCGGCCCGTCCTCAGCGAGCAGCCGATCAGCGAGCCCCCCGGGCGCCAGGATCCGCTCTAGCGAGGAACTGTCTGCAGCGGATACCCGATCGAGTAAACCCCCGGGTGCGGTCAACAGGTCAACAATCCCACCCGGACGCATCAGCTTGTCCGCCGCCCCGCCCCGGACCAGAGCGCGCCCCATCGCCCTGTCGTTTTCGGTCAACTCGGCAACCCGGTTGGCACCCACGATTGCGCCGCGCAGCGGAAATAGGTCGGTGATCGGGTCTACCGTCTTCGGGCTTTCCTCACCCAAGGATTGCTTCACAGCCCCGAGCGCGACGGTCGCAACGCTGAGTCCTGCGTCGGCCACCGCGACGCCGGCCCGGATAGGTGCTGTCGCTACGCCGACGATGGCCTTGCTGATGTTCACGCGGCAAGTGTGTGGCTCGGCGGCGCTTCGTGGGCCTGGCTCCATCCCATCAAAACGCTGCGCCGCACGATCATGCTGCCCCGTATCCCTTTCTTTTGAAGGCAACGCCCCCAACGCAAACATGTATTTCAAGCCGGGGTTGCACCCCGATGACGTTGACCACAGCGAAAACTTGGAAACGTGGCGGGAGAAATATTTGGGTCGACTGGCCTATTGCCCAAGCGCCGGTGGCTGACAACTGTGACCCGCTGAGTTTGAGCGCGCTAGGCCGGTCGGTGCTCGGCTGGCACCTTGACGAACGCGCCGCATCGAGCCACGCCCTATCCGGCTGCGACAGCTGACCGCGAGCGCACTTCGGACCCAGTTGTTGCATCGCATCGGGCCCGCGGGCTAACCGCCACTATCCATGCGATTGCCGCCGGAGGGCTCGGCGAGCGCCATCGCTACCAATTCTTCGGGGCTTAGTGAGTTGATCATGCCTTCGAGTTCCTGCTGCTTGGTTCCTACGTTGTCCACCCGGTCCACCCGGAGATTTGGATCGGGGTCTTTCCGCAGGCGTAGCAGTTTGTCCAGCAGGCCGGCATCTCGCAGATCGGCAACCGAGATCGTATTGAGCACGGACCGCAGCTTTTCGTCCTCAGAATCGGCGGGCGCCATGGCGTTGTGAGATTCGTGCTGATGGGTGGCGCACAACTGTTGGCCGAGGTGTTGGGCGAGCGCGCTCGGGGCTCGGTGATCGAAGATCAAAGTGGGCGGCAAAGTCAGCCCGGTAACGGTTTTGAGCCTGTTGCGAAGCTCGATAGCTGTCAGCGAGTCGAACCCGAGGTCGCTGAAGGTAGCGTTTGGGTCGATGTCGGCGGCGTTGAGCCGGCCCAGCACCATCACCGCTTGGGCACACACAACTTCGGTCAGCAGGTCGTGCTGCTCATCCTGGGTCATCATGTTCAAGCGGTTGACGAGCGCCAATTCCGTTGGCGTGCAGTCGTTATCGACGTTGCGCCGCATGGGCCGAGTAATCAAGTCGCTAAACAGGGTCGGCAAGTCGGCATTGAGCGCCGGGTTTTCCAACGCTCTGCGATCGAGACGGGCGGCCAGTACCGTGGGTTGATCCACAATCAGCGCGGCGTCGAATAGATCGAGCGCCTGCTGGGCGGATATCGCCGCGAACCCGCCGCGACTGAGCCGACTCACATCGCTGCCGCGCAGATGTTTGGTCATGCCGCTCGCCTGCTCCCATAACCCCCACCCCAACGACACGCCCGCCAAGCCGTGTGCGCGCCGGTCTGTGACGAGCGCATCCAAAAACGCGTTGGCCGCGGCGTAGTTCCCCTGACCGGGAGCCCCAACCACGCCCGCAATCGAGGAGCACAACACGAACATCGACAGCCCTAGACCACGAGTCGCGTGGTGTAGATTCCACGCCCCGTCGACCTTGGCCCGCAGCACCGAATCGACTTGATCCGGTGTCATCGAGGTGATTACCGCATCATCGAGCACCCCGGCCGCATGAATGACCCCAGTTAGCGCCGGATACTCCCGGCCCCAGCCGACTATCAATTTCTCCACCGCACTCTGATCGGCCACGTCGCAAGCGGCCACCAGCACACGGGCGCCAGCTTCGGAGAGCTCATCCACCAGCTCGGCCACACCCGCGCCCTGTTCGCCCATGCGGCTGACCAG
The DNA here is from genome assembly GCF_003584745.1 of Mycobacterium pseudoshottsii JCM 15466. Classification (NCBI taxonomy): domain Bacteria; kingdom Bacillati; phylum Actinomycetota; class Actinomycetes; order Mycobacteriales; family Mycobacteriaceae; genus Mycobacterium; species Mycobacterium pseudoshottsii. The sequence goes on along the minus strand of NZ_AP018410.1, from coordinate 106,314 downwards.
CACCAGATTCCGCACGCCGTAGGCACTGACCAAATGGCGAGCCAACACCGAGCCGACCAGCCCGGTGCCGCCAGTGATCAATACCGTGCCTGCCGCCAGCGCATCGCGCAGTTCCGTTGGTGTGGAGAGGACCACTTTGCCGATATGACGGGCCTGACTGACGAACTGATAGGCCTGCGGAGCGCACCGCACATCCCAGCTCTTGACCGGCAGCCGATGCAGCTTCCCGGCCGCAAACAGCGTCATCAATTCGGCCAGCATCTGCCCAAGGCGTTGCGGCGCAACCTCGTTAGCCAGGTCGAATGCCCGATAGCTGACGCCAGGATGTTCTTGAGCAACCTCCTGGCCGTCACGGATATCGGTCTTACCCATCTCGATGAAGCGCCCCCCGTCGGCCAGCAACCGCAGCGAGGCATCGGTGAACTCTCCCGCAAGCGCGTTCAGCACAACATCGATTCCACGGCCGCCGGTAGCCGCCGAGAACTTCTCCTCAAACTCCAACGTGCGGGAGTCCGCGATTTGATCATCGTCAAAACCCATTGCGCGCAATGTGTCCCACTTGCCGCGGCTGGCAGTCACAAAGACCCGCGCCCCCCATAGCCGCGCCAGTTGAATCGCTGCCATGCCCACCCCGCCGGTGGCCGCATGGACCAACACCGACTCTCCACGACGAAGCCCCGCCAGATCCGACAACCCGTAAAAGGCCGTCAGGAACACGATCGGCACGCTGGCCGCCTCAGCAAACGACCACCCTGCCGGTATCGGAACCAACAGCCGCTGATCAACCACACACTCCGAACGGCCGCTCATCAGTCCCAGGACGCGATCACCGGGTTCCAGCCCGCTGACTCCCGGGCCGACCTCGACCACCACCCCGGCGCCCTCGCCGCCGAGGGTGGGCTTATTGCCGGGATACAGCCCCAACACCACCAGCACGTCCCGGAAGTTGACCCCAAGCGCAGCCAATGCGACCCGCACCTGGCCCACCGCCAGTGGTTCATCCGACCGCGGGCACGGCTCCAACACGACGTCATCAAAGGTGCCCCCGCCGGTGGCGGCCAGCTGCCACCCTTGGCCCGCGTCCGGTGTGCGCAGCGCCGCCCTGCCTCGGGCAAGCCGGGTGGCGTACACATCACCCGCGCGCACCACCAACTGCGGTTCCCCTACGCCGATGACTGTGGGCAGGGCCATCGATGTGTCGGTGTCGATCAGCACAATGCGACCCGGGTGTTCGGTCTGGGCCGACCGCACCAACCCCCACACCGCGGCCCCGGCCAGGTCAGTGTTGGCTTCGCCGGCGAGCCCCATCGCCCCCCGCGTACACACCACCAACACGGCGGGCAGGTCGTCAGCCAACCAGCGCTGCAGTACCTCTAGGACTCGGTGGGTGGCCGCATACACCGTGTTCACCACCGACTCAGCGCCGCCGGACTCCCACTGCCACACAACCGCAACGTCCCGGTCAAGGTCCCGCGCAGCCGCACAACGCCCGGCAAGGAAGTCATCCCAGGAGACCACCCGGCGTTCGCCTTCGCGCTGAACGCTGTCGCGCTCGAACGTGATCGGCGTCCACACCACATCCAACAGCTCCCGGCCGGTGCCATCGCCTCCCGCTGACATCGCGGCCCGTAGCTGCGCGGCGCCAACCGGGCGGGTAGTTAGCGAACCCACCGATAGGACCGGAAGACCCGCACCATCGGCCAACTCCACCGATACCGCGCTCGGTCCAGCCGGCGCGATGCGAACTCGCAGCCGCGAAGCGCCCGAGCCGTGCAATGACAAGTGCTGCCAGGAAAATGGCAGCACCGTCGCCTCGCCGTCGCCACCGAAGCCACCCACACACAGCCATGCGTGCAATGCCGCATCCAGCAGTGCTGGGTGGATCCCGACGTCGGTCAGGTCCAGGCCCTCGTCGTTGGGCAGGCCGACTTCGGCGAAGACGTCGCGGCCGCGCCGCCAGACCGCGCGCAGTCCCTGAAAGGCGGGGCCATACCCATAGCCGCGTCGCGCCAGCCGTTCATAGAGGCCACCGATATCGACCGCCTCTGCACCGGCCGGGGGCCGGGTCGACAGCTCCGCCGAGGCGGCCGGGGCCGGCTGCACCGCTGCGGGTGCCACACTGCCTTGCGCATGCAACACCCAATGCTGATCGGGTTGGTCCGCGCGGGAGTACATCGACACCAACCGCTGCCCCGACTGCCCGGCACTACCCACCACCACCTGCACCTGTACCGCGGTGCCGGCATTGAGTACCAACGGCGTCGCCAGCGTCAACTCCTCGACCACACCACATCCGACTTCATCACCGGCACGAATGGCCAGTTCCACGAATCCGGTGCCGGGGAACAGCACCGCGCCGCCGACCAGGTGATCGGCCAGCCATGGCTGACGCGCCAACGACAACCGTCCGGTCAGCACCACGGCACCGGTATCGGGCTGCTCAACGACCGCACCCAACAACGCATGCCCAGCCGCTACCAGCCCCGCCTCGCCCACATCGGCAGCGCTGGACGAGCCGTCCAGCCAAAACCGCCGCCGCGCGAACGCATACGTCGGCAACCCCACCTGCCGACCACCCGAGCCCGCAAACACCGCCGACCAATCCACCCCCACCCCGGCCACCCAGGCCTGGCTCAGCGACATCCAAAACCGCTCTACGCCGCCTTCATTGCGGCCCAATGTCGGAATCACGATCACCCCAGCGGAATCGGGCCGCCCGATCCCCTCGGCCAGCGATTCTTCGATACCGCCCAGCAACACCGGATGGGGACTGGCCTCAACGAAGGTCCGGCACCCTTGCTCGTGGCAGTAACGCACCGCTCGATCGAAGCGCACCGTCTGCCGAATGTTGCGATACCAGTAGTCGGCGTCCAACGAAGCGCCATCCACCGACGCACCGGTCACCGTCGAGACAAATTCGATGTCTGACGAACGCGGCCGCACCCCGGCCAGGGCTTCCACCAGGCTAGAACCGATCGACTCCACTTGCGCGGAATGCGACGCATAGTCCACCTCGACACGGCGCGCCCTCATGCCCTCGGCCTCACAACGCCCCGTCAATCCGTGCAAAGCTTCGGCTTCGCCGGAAACCACCACCGCCGCAACACCATTAACCGCAGCCAAGCTCAGCCGATCTCCGTAGTCGGCCAGCAACTCGCGCACCCGCTCGACACCGCATGCGATAGCCACCATGCCGCCGGTGCCAGCCAGATCTACCAACGCCCGACTACGCAAGGCCACCACAGCCGCGCCATCCCGCAGCGACAAAGCCCCGGCCACACACGCCGCAGCAATCTCACCCTGCGAGTGCCCAATCACCGCGTCGGGGACCATGCCCATCGAGCGCCATAACTGGGCCAAGGACACCATCATCGCCCACAAGACAGGCTGCACCACATCTACCCGATCCAGCGTCGGCGCCCCCGCGACGCCGTTGACCCCATCGAGCAACGACCAATCCACGAACTCGCCCAACGCCTCTGCGCACAAGCGCATGTGCTCCGCGAACACCGGCGATGCCGCTAACAATTCGCGGCCCATTCCCGGCCATTGCGAGCCTTGGCCGGGAAATACCATGACGGTCTTGCCTACCGTGGCGGCTCGGCCGTTGAGTACTGTTGGGCCGGGCTGCCCGGCGGCCAGTTCGGTCAATCCCGATATCAGTTGCTGACGGTCCTCGCCCAGGACCACGGCCCGATACTCAAACGCCGTGCGCCGTGCCAAGCTGAAGCCCACATCGAGCCGATCGAGGCCTTCATCGGCTTGCACGGCAGCAAGTAGCCGCTTTGCCTGCGCGGCTACCGCCGCCTCCGACTTGCCCGAAACCACCCACGGCAGCGAATCCGGGGACACATCAACGGCTTCGGCCACCACCGCAGGGCAAACCTGTTCCACGATCACATGCGCATTGGTGCCGCTGATCCCAAATGACGACACCCCCGCCCGACGCGGCCGGCCATCCACCGCCGGCCAGGGCCGCGGCTGGGTCAACAACGACACCGCCCCCGAGGACCAATCCACATGCGGGGAAGGCACATCCATATGCAACGTCGCCGGCATCAGCTCATGGCGCATCGCCTGCACCATCTTGATCACCCCAGCGATTCCCGCCGCGGCCTGAGTATGGCCCATATTCGACTTGATCGAACCCAGCCACAACGGCCGATCGGCCGGGCGAGCCTGCCCGTAAGTCGCTAACAGCGCCTGCGCCTCAATAGGATCACCCAACGTGGTGCCCGTCCCGTGGCCCTCCACCACATCCACATCCGCAGCGGTCAACCCCGCGTTAGCCAACGCCGCCTCGATCACCCGCTGCTGCGCAGGCCCATTGGGTGCGGTCAACCCATTAGAAGCACCATCCTGATTCACCGCCGATCCCGCGATTACCCCTAACACCGCAAGGCCCCGCCGCCGCGCCTCCGACAACCGCGTCAGCACCACCACCCCAGCACCCTCAGAAAACCCCGTCCCATCCGCAGCCCCCGCGAACGCCTTACACCTCCCATCAGCCGCCAATCCCCGCTGCCGAGAAAACCCCACAAACGTTGCCGGCGTGGCCATCACCGTCACCCCACCCGCCAACGCCACATCACACTCCCCCGACCGCAACGACGCCGCCGCCAAATGCAACGCCACCAACGACGACGAACACGCCGTATCCACCGACACCGCCGGACCTTCTAGCCCCAACAAATACGCAACCCGCCCCGAAGCCACACTCGCCGCCGCCGACGTCAACCCATAACCCTCCAAATCCCCAGACACCCGCCCCGCCCCATAATCAGAACTCATCAACCCGGTAAACACCCCAGTCACCGAACCCCGCAACGACACCGGATCAATCCCCGCGTCCTCCAACGCCTCCCAAGAAAACTCCAACAACAACCGCTGCTGGGGATCCAGCGCTAACGCCTCACTAGGCCCAATCCCAAAAAACCCCGCATCAAACCGATCAGCACCATCCAAAAACCCACCCAACCGGCAATACGTCTTACCCAACGCATCAGGATCCGGATCAAAAACCCCCTCCACATCCCAACCCCGATCAACCGGAAACCCCGAAATCACATCCCGACCCCCCACCACCACATCCCACAAACCCCCCGCCGACTCCACCCCACCCGGATACCGACACCCCACACCCACAATCGCCACCGGCGCCCCACCAACCACCGAAGGACCCGGCTTCCCCCGGCCACCCGATCCAGCTAGCTCGGTCTCCAAATGCGCTGCCAGCTGAGAAATCGAGCCATAGTCCCACCCGACCGTCTCCGGTAGCCGCAACCCGGTCACCGCCGCCAACCGATTACGCAACTCAACCGTCATGCGCGAGTCAAAACCCAGCTCGGCGAAGGCCACGTCGCGGTCTATTCGCTCAGCGGCCGGGTCCCCCAGGATCTGGGCCACCTCTGCGCTGACTGTGTCGGCGATCAGGCGGTGACCTTCTTGCTGTAGAAATGCCAGGCGCTCGTCAAGTGTTACCGGGCCGACTCTCGGGCCAACCTTGTAGTTGGTTTGCGTTTGGGGATCGCGCTGCCCATCCGAGTCGGACGTCCCCACCGTGGACCGGCGCTCCCAAACTGGCTGCGCCGCAGGCTGCGTGCGGAGTTGGCCGCGCTGTAGTTTGCCGGACGCGGTTCGGGGGAGCCGCTCTGCGATCTCGAATCGATGCGGTACCTTGTGCGGCGACAAGCTGCCAAGCAGCCGCCGATGAAGTTCTTTGATCGCCGATTCACCAAGCGACGCGCCACTTTCGGGCACCAGAAACGCTTGAAGCGACGATTCGCCGGTGGCTTCCCGTACGGAAACGACCGCCGTCTCGGCCACCAGGTCGTCTTCGAGAATGAGCTGTTCAATCTCGCGCGGATTGATGTTGATGCCGCCGACGATTTCTATGTCGTCCGCGCGGCACCGGTAAGTTACCCATCCGTGGGCGTCGACGCACACCCTGTCCCGCGTGTCGAGCCAGCTATCGCTGATCGACGGAGGCTCGGTAGGTCGATTCCAATAGCCGGCGGTCAGCGACGGTCCGCGGACCCAAAGGTCTCCCTCAACCCCGGGTGCGGCGGTGGTGCCATCCGGTGCCACCACACGTATCTCGTAGGGGGGCAGAACCTTTCCTAGAGTCCCGAGGCGCCATTCATCGACCGTGCTCGAGATGAACGTTTGCCCAACCTCGGTGAAGCCTATTCCATCGAGGAGGGGGATACCGCCAAAGAACTTCATCAGTCGCTGGGCCAGGCCGAGCTCAAGTGCCTCGCCTGCGGAGAGACCACACAGCGCAACGACCGGAACGCATCGGCGGCGCAGGTGTCGGCAACTCTCGCAAGAAAGGTTGGCACGCCATACAGAACCGATGGCGAGAACCTCTCGCTGAGGTTGGCCGCCGACTCGGCGCCCAGCGGCGAACGACTGATCACCGCAGAACTGCCGGTGGCCAGTGGAAACCACACCGAATTGCCTAGACCATAGGCAAAATACACGCGCGCGATGCTTAGCCCGACGTCGTCGGGACTGAGCCGTAGTGCATTGCGACACATGGCGTCGATGAATGCCCACACGTCGCCGTGCCGATGCAGCGCCGCCTTGGGGGCGCCGGTGGTACCGGACGTATAGGTGCCGTAGGCAAGGGCATCGCCGATCAACGGCTCGTAGGCCGCCGGTTTGGCCTGGTTGGCTTCCGCCCACAGCTCCCCCGGATCCACGATGCCGGACCGCGCAAACCTGTCGCGCAGAGCATCAGTGGTCACCACAAGTGCCGGCTGCGTGTCCTGCTCCTGGAATGCATGGTCGTCGGGGCGCAGCTCCGGATTCGCAATGAACGCCACAATCCCCCGAGCAAGACAGGCCAGCAGTAACTGCACCAAATCGGTTGAGTCCGGGAGGCACAGCAGGACACGGTCGCCAGTGCACAGACCCCGGGAACCAAATACGTTGCCGAGGCGCGCCGCACCCTCATGGATTTGGGCGTGGGTCACGATGTTCGGCGCGTAGTATGCCGGCGAGGACGCCCATTCTGACGCCAATGCTTGGTTGGCAAGCAGCCACGCTAGATTGTTATTTCGCATGCCGAATGACCCTGTCCTGACTCGCCACTATGAACACATTCGTTTCCCCGCATGGCGCAGGGATGCAGGCCCTTGTCTTAAGGCAGACCTACACGTGAAGAAGTTGGAACTTCCTACAGTCGGCTGGTGCCGATGCCGCCGCTTCAAGTCACTGTTTGGGCCTTGGTGCCGATATAGGCCGAATGTCCTTGTTGATCGCGATGTCGTTGTTGAGACAGCAGATGAATATCTCGGAAGGAAATGCTCCGTGATGACTATCGCCGGTTGACCCGAGATGATGATCGTGTATCGGCGGGCGAGGGCTTGATGTTGTGAGATTCGGTATTCCGGAGCCACGATCCACTCCGGCAACTCGCCGATCCAGACTTCCGGCGCTTCATTGAAGAACTCGATGCGACTCGCCACCAGCAACTCGCCAATCGGGCGGTCAGTGTTCATCAGGCTTTCTATGAGCTCGGGCGGGACTCGATCGACGACGATCGAAGTCTCTGCGGCTACGAATGAGCTCCCGGAATGCCTGCATTGGAGCACTACATTGCGCAGCAGAGTTCGGCCTTTGGGCAACTGCGCGCGGTCCGGCGGAGTCGGCGCGTCGGGCAGAATCTCCTGATCGATGTTCTGGATGACGATCTCGTCGGCGGTGACGATATTGAGAATCCTGGTGAGAGTGCCATTTGTCGTGACCAGTATTCGGAGGTCTCGGTTCAGGCCTTGTATCTCTTCATCCGACAAATAGCGGCGGTTCATTGGTCGTACCTCCAGTATCAGGGCGAGTCGGTCTTATTGCCGTTCAACTAATGCAGGTAGATAGCGATCCGCTCTCCGAATAATTGCAGTGATTCGATGTTCAACATCGACTCGTGCGTGCAATCGACGGGATATTCCGTGATATCGCCGGAAACGTATGGCCGCCAACTGTCTGCGAGTGATCGGCCGCCGCTGCCCCGCTTGGCGGAGAAGACGATCATGTCACCGTCAAATACATCCGGGACATGCTTCAATCTCATTGATTGATTGGCGTTCATGTTGTCGAGCATGATTTCTACAATCCGCCTGGGCGGGAGCGAGAACTCGATCGGTGTGCGTTGGTTGAGTAGTGCTTCTGCCTGCCGATAGGTAAGGGGCCGGGGGTGTGCCGCGATATCGATTCCCGCAGCGACCAAAATCAGTTCCAGGACATCGCTTTCGGATGCTGGCTCGGCAACGCTGTCGGCGCTATCGACCTCGCCGGTCGCGTCCAGAACGATGAGCCGGCCGACCTCGCATCCTCGCCGGCGGAGCTCAACGGCAATCTCATGGGCGACCACGCCCCCCATGGACCAACCGAGAAGGTTGTAGGGGCCATCAGGGCAGGGCTCCGGCGTTGTTGATTAGCAGGCTTGTGAGCTGGGTTGATGATCTTTGGTGCCGCGCTATTGGGGCCGGAGTGTAGGCACGGGCTATCTGGAGAACGATCGAGTTGGTTACTGTTCGTCGTTGGTCTGGAGTTGCCCGTGCCTACCGTTTCAGTATTGCCTGTGTCGTCGGTTCCAGAGGTGTTCGACCGCTGGAGTCCTGGTGAGCGCAGCGAGCTCATCGGATCGGAGTTTCTCGATGTGTTGGCCTCGGTGCCAGACCCGAGGGACCCACGCGGTCGGAGGTATTCGCTGATGGCTTTGTTGGCGATCGCGGTTCTGGCCACTGCCGCGGGGATGCGCGGCTATGCTGGTTTTGCCACATGGGCGGCCACCGCTCCCGATGATGTGTTGGCCCAATTAGGGGTCCGGTTCCGGCGGCCCAGTGAGAAGACCTTCCGCGCTGTTTTGTCTCGGCTAGACCCCGCCGACCTCAACGCCAGGATGGGCAGTTACTTCACTGCACACGTGGCCAGCAGCGACCCCAGTGGATTGGTGCCGATCGCGTTGGACGGCAAGATACTGCGTGGTGCTTTACGCGCCAAAGCGACAGCCACGCATCTCGTGTCGGTGTTCGCCCACCGTGCCCGATTGGTGCTCGGTCAACTCGCTGTCGCCGAGAAAAGCAATGAAATTCCCTGCGTACGTGCCCTGCTCACGCTGCTGCCGGGTAGCTTGCGGTGGCTGGTCACCGTGGATGCGATGCATACCCAGGTCGTCACCGCGAAGTTGATCTGCGCCACCTTGAAGTCGCACTACCTGATGATCGTCAAGTCCAACCAAGCCAAAATACTTGCGCGTATCACCGCGCTGCCCTGGGCCGAGGTGCCCACAGCCGCTACCGACGACTCCCGCGGCCACGGCCGTGTCGAGACCCGCACCCTGCAAATCATCACCGCAGGGCTCCGGCGTTGTTGATTAGCAGGCTTGTGAGCTGGGTTGATGATCTTTGGTGCCGCGCTATTGGGGCCGGAGTGTAGGCACGGGCTATTTGGAGAACGATCGAGTTGGTTACTGTTCGTCGTTGGTCTGGAGTTGCCCGTGCCTACCGTTTCAGTATTGCCTGTGTCGTCGGTTCCAGAGGTGTTCGACTGCTGGAGTCCTGGTGAGCGCAGCGAGTTCATCGGATCGGAGTTTCTCGATGTGTTGGCCTCGGTGCCAGACCCGAGGGGCCCACGCGGTCGGAGGTATTCGCTGGTGGCTTTGTTGGCGATCGCGGTTCTGGCCACTGCCGCGGGGATGCGCGGCTATGCTGGTTTTGCCACATGGGCGGCCACCGCTCCCGATGATGTGTTGGCCCAATTAGGGGTCCGGTTCCGGCGGCCCAGTGAGAAGACCTTCCGCGCTGTTTTGTCTCGGCTAGACCCCGCCGACCTCAACGCCAGGATGGGCAGTTACTTCACTGCACACGTGGCCAGCAGCGACCCCAGTGGATTGGTGCCGATCGCGTTGGACGGCAAGATGCTGCGTGGTGCTTTACGCGCCAAAGCGACAGCCACGCATCTCGTGTCGGTGTTCGCCCACCGTGCCCGATTGGTGCTCGGTCAACTCGCTGTCGCCGAGAAAAGCAATGAAATTCCCTGCGTACGTGCCCTGCTCACGCTGCTGCCGGGTAGCTTGCGGTGGCTGGTCACCGTGGATGCGATGCATACCCAGGTTGTCACCGCGAAGTTGATCTGCGCCACCTTGAAGTCGCACTACCTGATGATCGTCAAGCCCAACCAAGCCAAAATACTTGCGCGTATCACCGCGCTGCCCTGGGCCGAGGTGCCCACAGCCGCTACCGACGACTCCCACGGCCACGGCCGTGTCGAGACCCGCACCCCGCAAATCATCACCGCTGCACGAGGAATCGGCTTCCCCTACGCAAAACAAATCATCCGGATCACTCGTGAACGCTTGATCACCGCCACCGACCAGCGCAGCGTGGAGGTGGTCTATGCCATCTGCAGCCTGCCGTTCGAGCACGCCCGCCCTACCGCGATCATGACCTGGATGCGTCAACACTGGGGAATCGAGAACAGCCTGCACTGGATACGCGACGTCACCTTCGACGAAGACCGTCAAAGGGCACATACCGGAAACGGCGCACAGGTCCTAGCAACGCTACGCAACACCGCGATCAATCTGCACCGCCTCAACGGCGCCGACAACATCGCCGAAGCCTGCCGGATCACCGCTTTGACCGCCAACCGCCGCCTAGACCTCCTCAATCCACAATTCCCCAGCTCACAAGCCTGCTAATCAACAACGCCGGAGCCCTGAGGGGGATCCCCCGTCTGGTCGCGCTTTCGTTAAGGGCTTCGAGGCGGTTCGCCGCGGCAATGTTGGCGCTGCGATTGAACTGGCTGGTCAGTATGACCGACATCAGTGCGGTGCTTGCCGAGGCGGACAGCTGTTGATTGACGCTAACCAGGGTCGAACCCCGCGCGATTTGGTGCGGGGCCAGGGTCTGCACCGCCACCGTGGTGAGTTGCAGCATGATGGAGCCTATGCCCATACCCACGATCGTCAGCCCGATAAGCAGGGTGGGTACGTAAGCGGCGTGCTCGGCGGCGCCGAACGCGAGAGTGCCCATGCCAACGCTGATCAGCGTTACGCCGCCCAACACCACCTTGCCGGCGCCGTGTCTGTCCATCAAGACGCCGGAGGTCGGTATGGTCACCGCGGCACCGAGCCCAAGCGGAATCATGTGTATGCCGACCTGCAACGGTGTTTCACGCAACAGCTGCTGAAAGTAACTTGGCACCAGCAGCACGGCCCCGGAAAACCCCGCGGCGACAAAGACTATCGTCGCATTGGCGACGGTCACCACCCGGTTCCTGAACAGCCGCAGATCTATCAGCGGACGGTCGGCGCGATAGAGAGCATGAAAGACGAAGGCGCCCATCAGAACCAGCCCGGCGGTCGCCGGTATCAAGACATGGCGATCAGCTACGGTCCCGCGGGCTGGAACAGTCGACAATCCGTAGAGAAATGTTGCCAGCCCGGGTGACAGTAGCAGCATGCCGACTATGTCGATGGTTTCTGACGGTGCTGTGTGATCTCCGGGAAACGCGATGGCTGCAAGGGCTACCGTGATCAAGCCGATCGGCACATTGATCCAGAAAATCCACTGCCACCCGTAGTCGTCGATGAGCCAGCCGCCGAGGATCGGCCCAGCCATCGGGCCAAGTAGTAGCGGTATGCCCATCACCGACATGAGCCGAGCGAGTCGGTTGGGGCCCGCCTCGCGAGCCAAGATGGTAATGACCAGTGGCATCAATATGCCGCCACCACCGCCCTGAACCGCGCGGAAGATGATCAGACACGCGATGTTCGGGGCGACAGCGCACAACACTGAACCTAGGGTCAACCCCAACACCGAAATCATGAAGAGTCGCTTGGTGCCGATCCGGTCGGCCGCCCAGCCTGACAACGGGATAGCCGCGGCTTCGGTCAGTGTGTAGGCGGTCACCGTCCAAGCGACGACGGCTTGATTTGAGCCAAAGGTGACGATCAGACTGCGCTGCGCGACACTGACGGCAGTATTGGCCAAATTCACTGCGACCGAAGCGAACACGCAGATTCCAGCAATCCGAAGCAGCGAACCGTCGAGTCTATCGGCGGCGCTCTCCCGCCGCCACTGAACTCCCCGTGCTCCCATCGGGCCGTCCCGGCAGATTCTGTTGCAACGCGGTAGCTTTCGCAGGAGTGGTATTCATCGGCAGCCGCTATACGCACGGCCTGGACAGCATCGGACCACCCAGGTTCGGCGGCTCGGTAGCGTGAACCAACATCGAATGACGCCCGGCTACACGCGCGCCGCTGCCGGCTCTTGCGAGACGGACGTGAGTAGTCGCTGACGCGTTAGCCGAGGGGGCCGTGAGCGGATGTTTAGTGGCCACCAGAACCAGCGGCCGAGTAGCGCGGCGATAGATGGGGTCATCAAGGAGCGCACAATCAACGTATCGAACAGCAGACCCAGGCCGATGGTCGTCCCGATCTGGCCTATCACAATCAGATCGCTGACCGCCATGGACGCCATCGTCAAGGCAAACACCAGGCCGGCCGACGTCACTACCTTGCCAGTACCGCCCATCGCCCGGATGATTCCGGTCTTTATCCCGGCCCCGACTTCCTCCTTGAGCCGGGATACCAGCAGTAGGTTGTAGTCGGAGCCCACGGCCAATAGAACGATGACGGACATCGCGAGCACGAGCCAATGCAGTTCGATGCGGAGCAGGTGTTGCCACAGCAACACCGAGAGACCAAACGATACGCCTAGCGATAGCGCAACGGTTCCCACGATCACTAACGCCGCGACGAAACCTCGCGTGATAAGTAGCATGATGATGAAAATCAGGCACAGCGAGGAAAGCCCCGCAATTATCAGATCGTATTTCGAGCCGTCGGCTATGTCTTTGTAGACCGCGGCGGTACCGGTGAGGTAGATCTGGGCGTCCTCCAACGGGGTACCCTTGAGCGCCTCCGCCGCCGCGATATTTATCGCGGAGATACTCGATATGTCCTCGTATCCCGCCGCGTTTCCTCTGTGAAAGATAAATAGCCGGGCCGCCTTCCCATCTTGGGGCAAAAACATCTTCATTCCCCTTTTGAAATCGGGGTTGTTAAAAACCTCTGGAGGCAGGTAGAACGAATCGTCGTTCTTAGCGGCGTCGACTGCTTGGCCCATCGCAGTCGAGTTCTTGCTCAATTCATCCATCTGATCGTAGATCCCGGACATCGTGCTGTGCATTGTCAGAATCAATGTCCGCATACCCTCCATGTTTTGGATCATCTGCGGAAATGTCGCAACGACCTGAGGGAGAATCCGATCCATGTCGGTTAGGTCTCCCGTGAGGGTGGTGAGCTGTTCGGAAACCTGGTCGACGCCGTCGAGGGCATCAAATATCGACCTTAGCGACCAGCAGATAGGGATGTCCGCACAGTGTTTCTCCCAGTAAAAATAGCTCCGAATAGGCCGCCATGTGTCTTCGAAGTCCGCGATGTGGTCACGCAATTCGTCGGTGACGCTCTTCATTTCGAGCGTATCGCCCACCATTCGATGCGTAGTTTTCGACATCTGCAGCATCAGATCGTAGGTCCGCTTCATTAGCGCGATAGTGCTCGTCAGCTGGTCCGCCTGCGTCAGCATGTCGTTCATGCGGTCGCGCTGGTATTTCATGTTTTGCAGCTGACCCGCATTCTGCATGCTGATCTGGAACGGTATCGACGTATGCTCGATGGGCGCGCCCTTGGGCCGAGTTATCACCTGTACTCGGGAGATTCCCGGCACATGAAAGATGCCTTTGGCCAACTTGTCCAAGACCAGGAAGTCCGCAGAATTCCTCATATCGTGCTCGGCGACGATCAGCAAGACGTCCGGCTTCATTCGGGACGGAGGAAAGTGACGATTTGCCGCGGCGTATCCAGCATTGGCCGGGATGTTGTCTGGCACATAGGTCTGGTCGTCGTAATTTGTCTGATACCCGGGCAGGGCGATCAGGCCAACCAGTGAGACGGCACAGGTTGCCGTCAGGATGGGAGCGGGCCACCGTACGACAGCGGTGCCAATCCGGCGCCAGCCGCGCGTCTTGATCTTCCGCTTCGGATCGAACAATTCGAAGCGGCTGCCCAATGCGAGAACTGCTGGGCCCATCGTCAGCGCGGCGACTACCGCAACCAGCATGCCTGCGGCACAAGGGATCCCCATGCTCTGGAAATAGGGCATCCGCGTGAAGGTCAGGCAATACATCGCTCCGGCGATGGTCAGGCCGGAGCCTAAGATAACGTGAGCAACGCCTCGGTACATCGTGTAGAAGGCTGTTTCCGCGTCCTCGCCGGCCTGCCTAGCCTCCTGGTAGCGGCCGATGATGAATATGCTGTAGTCCGTACCGGCGGCGATGGCCATGGTTGTGAGCAAGTTAATGGCATAGGTCGACAAGCCAATAACCCCGTGCCACGCCAAAAAGGCGACGACTCCCCGCGCCGCTGTTAACTCGATTCCAATCGTAATGAGCAAAAGTGTCACGGTGACGATTGAGCGATAGACCAGCAGCAGCATGGTGAAGATCACCAAGATACTTATCATCGTGACGATGACGAGTGACTTATCTCCGGTGCGACTCATATCGGCGGTGAGTGCCGACGGGCCGGTGACGTACACCTTTATGCCAGGAGGGGGCGGCGTGCGCGCCAGGATCTGCCGCACAGCCTCGATGGACTGGTTGGCCAGCGGGCCCCCCATGTTGCCGGCGAGGTTCAGCTGCACATACGCGGCTTTGCCATCGGTGCTCTGCGCCCCTTCCGCCGTCAGCGGATCGCCCCAAAAATCCTGAATGTGCTGAACGTGCGTTGTATCGCTGCTCAACTGACGAACGAGGTTGTTGTAGTACTAGTAATGCGCGTTGTCACCCAGCGGCTGGTCGCCCTCCAAGAGGATCATCGCTGTGTTGTCGGAATCGGACTCCTTGAACAGCTCCCTGATGCGCCTCATCGCAACCGCCGACGGGGCATCTCTGGGATTCATTGAAACCGAATGCAGCTGCCCAACCACCTCAAGTGGTGGCAAGCCCACAGTGAGATACGCACTCAATGCAATCCAGCCGATGACGATGGGAATGGACAGCCTACGGATCGCGCAGGAAAGCGACTGCCGCACTGGGCGTTTGATGGTCACGCCGACTTTACTATGCAGAAGGTGTACGCGTTGACTTCTTGTGATAGTCGCTCGGCCTTGATGACGCCGTCTACGATTATCCGGCATCCCAATCTGTTGCTATCACCCTGCGCCACAATGTTTCCCGTCAGTGATGCCGACGTTGACTTGATTTCCAGCGACCAGGGCAGATGCGCTCCATCAACCCGGCGCGGCTGGGCGTTGACGTCGAAATAGTCGATATCGGCGACCGTTCCAGCTGGCCCGAAGATTTCATACGTCAGCTGTTTTGGGTTGAAGGGTGTGGCGTCGTCACTGGAGCCGTCGGTATAGAGCTCGGGCTTTTGTGAACCGAAGAACCCGTGAACACGCGATACGCTGAATGCGGTGACGCCGACCACCGTGACGATCACCAGTGGGATCCAAAGTTTGCCAAGAATCTTGAGAGCTGTCATCAGTTCACCTAGCCGCAGTTCTGCTGTTCGAGGACCGCGTCAGTCGGGGGATTCTTCGGCGCGGTTCTGGGGATGAAAGATGGGACTTCGCGGGTGCGCCCTCCGCGTCGAAACCTGGTCGACGGCCGGAGCGGAGCGGCCCGACGGTCGCGAAGGTGGTGTGCTGGGTGATCGGCTCGCTGATCACTGGGGCCCCTAACGATCGGGATTGTTGTCAGCACTGATTTCTGGCTACCCACCTAGAAAACTGAAACCAATTCGCTTTTAAGCGTTAGGAATTCGTGCGGTTACTAGGTGCTGTAGTAGGTAGAACGTCAATAGCGGGCTCAACCGTACTGTCGCCCTTGGGGGTTGGCAACCCCGCCGAAATTGCGTGAATCCTGTGAGTTGGCTTAATAGCCTTTCGGGCCGAGATTGATGGAATCGCAAGACGGCGAACAAATGTGACGTGTACTCGCCTTTTCGGGCGGAAACCACCCCAGTGCTTGGGAAACGCGTCGCGCACCGGCACCCATGTGCGACAGGAACAACCGGCCAATGTTTGGAAAACGCCGTTCGTCGGTTGCCCGCAGTGATCGAGCGCCGCGAGTCGTTCAGCTGCGGGTTTGTGAATACCTACCGGTAGGGAATTGGTCGCGGCCGCCGGCGGGGGTCGCGTATTCAATTGACTTGTAAAGCTCAGTCGCACAACGTTTCAGGTGCTTTGCCGACTGCCAGTGGTGGCGACGAGATGTCGAGCCGACCGGTTGAGCTGCGGAGACTGCGGCCGCGGGCCGGCCTCATTACCCGCCCCGCCCTGGCTGACTCCTGTGAGTTCACTGAGAGGGGTTGCGAAAGCACTTCGGCGGGCGTGAAATATGCGCTTGGCGCCGACGTTAAAACGTCGACTCGAAAGTTGTAATGCTAATGACTATCAGTCCTTTTGACGACGATAATGGCGCATTCTTCGTTCTGGTCAACCACGAGGAGCAGCACAGCTTGTGGCCGACCTTCGCTGAGATCCCTGCCGGATGGCAAGTGGTCTATGGCGAGGAGGAGCGCACAAAGTGTCTGGCATATATCGATGAAAACTGGCCTGACATAAGGCCCAGGGCTCCGGCGTTGTTGATTAGCAGGCTTGTGAGCTGGGGAATTGTGGATTGAGGAGGTCTAGGCGGCGGTTGGCGGTCAAAGCGGTGATCCGGCAGGCTTCGGCGATGTTGTCGGCGCCGTTGAGGCGGTGCAGATTGATCGCGGTGTTGCGTAGCGTTGCTAGGACCTGTGCGCCGTTTCCGGTATGTGCCCTTTGACGGTCTTCGTCGAAGGTGACGTCGCGTATCCAGTGCAGGCTGTTCTCGATTCCCCAGTGTTGACGCATCCAGGTCATGATCGCGGTAGGGCGGGCGTGCTCGAACGGCAGGCTGCAGATGGCATAGACCACCTCCACGCTGCGCTGGTCGGTGGCGGTGATCAAGCGTTCACGAGTGATCCGGATGATTTGTTTTGCGTAGGGGAAGCCGATTCCTCGTGCAGCGGTGATGATTTGCAGGGTGCGGGTCTCGACACGGCCGTGGCCGCGGGAGTCGTCGGTAGCGGCTGTGGGCACCTCGGCCCAGGGCAGCGCGGTGATACGCGCAAGTATTTTGGCTTGGTTGGACTTGACGATCATCAGGTAGTGCGACTTCAAGGTGGCGCAGATCAACTTCGCGGTGACGACCTGGGTATGCATCGCATCCACGGTGACCAGCCACCGCAAGCTACCCGGCAGCAGCGTGAGCAGGGCACGTACGCAGGGAATTTCATTGCTTTTCTCGGCGACAGCGAGTTGACCGAGCACCAATCGGGCACGGTGGGCGAACACCGACACGAGATGCGTGGCTGTCGCTTTGGCGCGTAAAGCACCACGCAGCATCTTGCCGTCCAACGCGATCGGCACCAATCCACTGGGGTCGCTGCTGGCCACGTGTGCAGTGAAGTAACTGCCCATCCTGGCGTTGAGGTCGGCGGGGTCTAGCCGAGACAAAACAGCGCGGAAGGTCTTCTCACTGGGCCGCCGGAACCGGACCCCTAATTGGGCCAACACATCATCGGGAGCGGTGGCCGCCCATGTGGCAAAACCAGCATAGCCGCGCATCCCCGCGGCAGTGGCCAGAACCGCGATCGCCAACAAAGCCATCAGCGAATACCTCCGACCGCGTGGGCCCCTCGGGTCTGGCACCGAGGCCAACACATCGAGAAACTCCGATCCGATGAGCTCGCTGCGCTCACCAGGACTCCAGCAGTCGAACACCTCTGGAACCGACGACACACGCAATACTGAAACGGTAGGCACGGGCAACTCCAGACCAACGACGAACAGTAACCAACTCGATCGTTCTCCAGATAGCCCGTGCCTACACTCCGGCCCCAATAGCGCGGCACCAAAGATCATCAACCCAGCTCACAAGCCTGCTAATCAACAACGCCGGAGCCCTGACATAAGGCCGAAGAGCCTCCGCGAGAAGCTGGCACGAGGTAGTCACGGCCACACCTGAGCCGCTGGCAAGCTCCCGAACCGAACTCGATCTGACGCGGTTCGCCAGGTTCGGTGACTCGGTGATGTCACGGCGAGGCTGGTCACGGCCTGGCGGCCAATTTGTGGTCGCCGGCTGCCCGGTTCACCAAATTAGGGGACCCGCTCTAAGAAAGGCATTTCGATGGCAAGCCAAGAGAAACTTCACACCTATCTCAAGCAGGTCGTCTTGGAACTCGAGAAGACGCGTAGGCGTTTGCGCGAGGTTGAGATGGGGGCTCGGGAACCGATCGCAATCGTGGGTATGGCTTGCCGCTACCCGGGCGGGCTGGAGTCACCCGCAGATCTGTGGTCGGCCGTTGCCGAAGGCCGTGACCTGATTTCGGAGTGGCCGTCGGATCGGGGGTGGTACGGCGAGCCCTATTTCGACGGGGAGTCTCAGACCAGCAGGTTGGGCGCACCGATCGGGGGGTTTCTGGCCGATGTGAGCGCCTTCGACGCGGAGTTTTTCGGACTCAGTTCGAGTGAGGCCTTGGCGATGCATCCACATCAGCGGCTCGCGCTCGAATGCGCCTGGGAGGCGTTCGAGCGCGGGGGTATCGATCCCTCGAGCGTCCGAGGTAGCGACACCGGGGTCTTCCTAGGTGTTACGTCGATTCCGTACGAAACACTGGGCGAAGGGGTGGACGGCGATAGTCCACTGATGGTGGCGGGCCATATGACGAGTATGGCTGCGGGGCGAATTTCCTATCTTTTCGGGCTCGAGGGACCAGCCATGGCGCTGGATACCGCTTGCTCGTCGTCGCTGGTTGCGATTCATCAAGCCGTCGGATCATTGAGATCGGGTGAGTGCTCGATGGCGCTTGCCGGGGGCGCATCGATCATGATGTCGCCACCGAGCTTCTTTGCCTTGGCGCAAGGCATGGCGTCGGCGAGCGACGTGCGGTGCAAGTCGTTTTCAGCGTCGGCCGACGGTGCCGGTTGGGGCGAAGGGTTGGGCCTGCTCCTGCTGGAGCGCCTGTCTGACGCCCGGCGAAATCAGCATCCGGTGTGGGCCGTGGTGCGCGGTAGCGCCGTCAAGCATGACGGCGCATCGAACGCTCCGCGGGCGCCCAACGGTCTTGCCTAGCAGCGGATTATCCGGCGAGCGCTACAGAATGCTGGTTTGGAGGAGGCCGGAGTCGACGTGGTCGAGGCGCACAGCCCGGGAACGCCGGTGGGCGATCTGGTCGAGGCCGAGGCGCTGATGGCGACATACGGTCAGCACCGGCCAGAGGGACGGCCGCTGTGGTTGGGTTCGCTCAAATCAAACACCGGACACACTTTGGCTGCGGCCGGCGTTGGCAGCGTCATCAAGATGGTGGAAGCGATGCGGCACCGCACCATTCCATTGACTTTGCACGTGAACGAGCCGACTCCGTATGTGGACTGGGCATCAGGGCGCATTCAGTTAGCGACTGAAACTCAGGAGTGGCCGCGACCGGACAACGCGCGCCGGGCCGCGATATCTGGCGTTGGAATGGGCGGGGTTAACGCACACATCATCATCGAAGAGGCCGTCGAGGAGCCCATGCCAGTGGGTCGGACGGCCTTATCGGACAGTGGCTGGGACGCAGCCTCTCCCGTCGGCCCGTGGATCATCACCGCAAAGTCCCCGGAGGCGCTGCTGGCGCAAGCCGCTCGGACGGTAGCGCATCTTGAGGATGATCCCGACCTACGGGCCATCGACATTGGATACTCGCTGGCTAGCACTCGGGCACAGTTTGCACATCGAGCGATAGTCGTCGGACGCGATCGCAACGAGTTGCTCAACGGGGTGCGATCACTTGTGGCTGGCGAATCTGACCCGGCGGTGGTGCGTGGTGTGGCTGGGCCGTCCGCCAAAACGGCAGCGTTCTTTCACGGCGAAGGGGCGCACTGGCTGGGCATGGGGCGCCAGCTGTACTCAATCTTCCCGTTGTACGCCAAAGCAATCGACGAAACCTGCGAAATACTGAGCAGTCTGATGGGCACGCCAGTTCGTGACCTCCTTTTTGCGTCGGCCGACTCGGAAAAGGGCAGCTTGCTGAGGCGACCCAGCTGCGCTCAGCCCGCACTATTTGCCGTGGAGACGGCGTTGTACCGGCTGGCGCAGTCCTGGGGTTTTCACCCCGACGTCGTTATGGGGTGTTCTGCGGGTGAGATCGCGGCCGGACATGCGGCGGGCCTGTGGTCATTGCAGGACGCGTGTGCTCTCGTGGTGGAGAGTGGCCGCCTGAGGCAGTCAATGGGTGATGCCGACACCACTGCTGTCAGCCCTGCCGCGGAGCTCTACGCAATTCCTCCGTTGGGTGCCAGCGAGCGTAGTGCCAACGGTGCGTCAGGCAACCACACCGGGGCGCAGTCGTCTGATGGGCAGGAAGCCACGTCCACCGAGCACCAGCAGGCGTCCTCCGCTGACGCGCTGCGAGCAGGCCTTTTCAAGCTCTGCGAGCGGCTCGATTACCGCCTTCCGGATACGCCCATTGTCTCAGCGCATACAGGAACGGTTGTTGATCCTAGCCTGGTCCGCACGCCGGAATATTGGGTAGAACAACTGATTTCACCGGTGCATCTCAAGAAGGCGATACGCCGGGCACGGAGTAGGGAAGACATCACCACTTTCCTGCAAATCGGTCCCGGGGTTCATCCTGCCGCCATGATCCACGGGATTTTCGAAGATGCTGATGGCAGTTCCTCCGGCGTCGTGATTCCGCCGTTGTTGCAGCCAGGCACGGATGAAGATGTCTCGTTTGTGAGCGGGCTGGCCACGGCGTACGCGAACGGGGCGCCAATCGATTGGGCTGGCGTGTACCGCGGTGCGGGAGCACGGCGAGTACCGTTGCCGACCTACGCTTTTCAGCGCACGCGACTATGGCTTGATGCGCAAGGCGGCGCAGGCCTGGCCGGGGCGGTCGATGCTCGGGCGTCGGCGGGACCGGTGCACGATGGTGCGCCCGTGTGCACCGAAATCGAGCGGACTGTGGCCGCGGCGATTGGGCAGGTTCTGGGCATCGCCCAAGGCAGCCGCGACGACGGGTTCCTGGCCCTCGGCGGCGACAGTGTCTCTGCAATGCGGCTGGCCGCGCGGGTTCGCGCGGAGGGCCTGCCGCTAACCCCGGAGCTGCTTTTCGAACACGCCACCGTCAGACAGGTCGCAGCGGCGCTGGAGGAGGCCGCCAACCAGGCCACGGACTGTGGCGCCCCGGGGTGCCTCGCCGCGGACCGCCAGTTCGAGGCCATGAGCGTGTCGGGACTGTCATCCGCGGAGCTGGCCGCACTGCCAGGACTGTTGGCGATGCTCGACCAGCCGAGGTCAGCATGACGCAGCCAACCAAGCCCGTCGTCGACATCGAGGACGTGATGACGCTCAGCCCACTTCAGCTGGGGCTGTTCGCGCTGGCCATGGCGAGTGGAGCCGCGTCCGACGACCCGTACACCGTCGCACTCGGCATCGATGTGCATGGTTCGCTGGACGTCGGCCTGTTACGCAGTTGCGCGTTGGCGATGCTGAAGCGCCACCCGAATTTGAGGGCTCGATTCCTCGGCCGCGGCTTGCCGCATCCAGTGCAGGTGGTGCCGTCCGAGGTGCAGTTGGAATGGGCGCGTGTCGAGGCCACGGCGGAGACGGCGGGTGCGCTGGAAGCGCAGGAGCGCAATCGCGGATTCGACCTGGAAATGGGTCCGGCGATCCGATTCTTGCTGATCGAGCTACCGGGCGACAGGTGGCGATTCTTGATTACCGCCCACCACATCGTGATCGGCGGCTGGTCCATCGCGCTGTTCGTCGATGAGCTACTCACGCTGTATGAAGCCGACTGCAACATCGACACGTTGCCGGCGCAGCCGCGACCGTATCGCGACTACATCGGTTGGCTCGAGCGCTGCGACGTTGAGCAAGGGCAACGGCAGTGGCGCGAGCATCTCGCCGGCCTGGCGGCGCCTACCCTGCTGGCGGCGGCGCCGCTCGGTAGCAGCGGTGTGCAGCCGGACAGCCTGCCCAAGAGTGCGCAGCTGACCCTGGACGAAGCGGCCACGACATCTTTGGTCGACGGTGCCCGCAGCCGCGGCGTGACGGTCAATACCCTGACGCAGCTGGCCTGGGCGCTGATGCTGTCGACGCTAACCGACCGCCGCGACGTGGTTTTCGGCGTCACGGTGTCGAGCAGACCCGCCGAGTTGGCCCGGGTGGAATCAATGGTCGGGCTTTTCGTCAACACCGTGCCACTGCGTGTGCGTCTCGACCCGAAGACCACTGTTGCCCAGCAATGCGCGTTGATACAACGCGATGCCGCCCGGCTGCGTGAGCATGCCTATCTGAGCCACTCGCAGATCCGGGCACTGGCCGGCATGGGCGACCTGTTTGACACCCTGCTGGTATTCCAGAACTTCCCATCCCTGGGTCTGGCCGACGGGAAGGCGCGAGCCGTAGGCGCGGCGAGGTTTGACTCCCTAACCGTGCAGAGTCCTACGCACTTCCCCGTCTGCATCACCGCTGAACTCACCGATGCTCGTTTGTCGCTGTCAATAGCAACAAATGCCAACGCATTCGGCGACATCACCGAATCGGCCCTGGGTGATCGCTTGGTGGTAGTACTGCAACGACTGTTGCCGATGTGGGACCGTCCGCTGCGCGACGTCAGCATGCTGCTTGACGGTCAGACCGACGGCGATACGGCCGTATCCGAGCATGCGCGGCTGGATGTGGTGGGTAATCGGGCGGTGTTGGCGGAGCCGTTGGTGGAGCCGGTGTCGGTTCCGGGGTTGTTCGCCGCGCAGGTGGCCAGCCGTGCTGAGGTGACGGCGTTGGTGTGTGGGGATCGGTCGTTGACCTATCGCGAGCTTGATCGGGCGGCTAATCGGTTGGCGCATTTGTTGGTTGATCAGGGTGTGGGTCCTGGTGATGTGGTCGGGTTGTTGTTGCAACGTTCGGTTGAGGCGGTCATCGCGATCTTGGCGGTACTCAAAAGCGGTGCAGCGTATTTAGCGATCGATGTCAATCATCCTGATGGGCGTATCGGGTTCATGATCGAGGATGCCGCGCCGGTAGCGGTGATCAGTACCACGGGGTTGGCGCAGCGGTTGGCGGGTTATCCGGTGGCGGTGATCGATATCGATGATCCCGCGATCGCGGCGTGCTATCCCGGCCATGAGTTGCCCTTTCCCAGCGCAGACAACATCGCGTATCTGATCTATACCTCGGGCACGACCGGCAAGCCCAAAGGCGTGGGGATCACCCACCACAACATCACCCAGTTGTTCACCTCGGTCGCCGCCACCGGATTCACCCCACCACCGGGACAAATCTGGACCCAATGCCACTCCTACGCCTTCGACCTGTCGGTCTTTGAAATGTGGGGTGCACTGCTGCATGGGGGCCGGTTGGTGGTGGTGCCCGAGTCGGTCACCGGCTCCCCGGCCGATCTGCATGCTCTGCTGGTGGCCGAACAGGTCGATGTGCTGGCGCAAACCCCCTCCGCAGTGGCGATGCTGTCGACGCAGGGTCTGGAATCGACGACGTTGGTGGTGGGAGGCGAGGCGTGTCCGGCCGAGGTGGTCGACACCTGGGCGCCCAGCCGCATGATGGTCAATCAATACGGCCCCTCGGAGACCACGATGTATGTGTCGATGAGTGCTCCGCTGGTCCCGGGCTCGGGGCCGGCGCCGATAGGTGTGCCGGTGCCCCGCGCCGCACTATTTGTGCTGGATGGCTGGTTGCGGCCGGTGCCGGCGGGGGTGGCCGGGGAGTTGTATGTGGCTGGTGCCGGGGTGGGGTGTGGGTATTGGCGCCGGTCGGGGTTGACCGCGTCGAGGTTTGTGGCGTGCCCGTTCGGGGCTGCGGGTGCGCGGATGTATCGCACCGGTGATGTGGTGCGTTGGGGCCCAGATGGGCAGTTGCAGTACGTGGGGCGCGCCGATGAACAGGTCAAGATCCGTGGCTATCGCATTGAGTTGGGCGAGGTGGCAGCGGCGTTGTCGCAGTTGGACGGGGTGGATCAGGCGGTGGTGATCGCTCGTGAAGACCGGCCCGGGGATAAACGGTTGGTGGGCTATCTCGTCGGTGGGTTAGAGCCGGGTCAGGCGCGGGCGGCGTTGGCGCAGGCGTTGCCGGCCTATATGGTGCCCGCCGCGGTCGTGGTGGTCGACAGTTTGCCGTTGACGGTCAACGGCAAGTTGGAAATTCGGGCCCTGCCGGCCCCGCACTACGGCGCCACCGGCAGTTACCGCGCCCCGGCCAGCCCGGTCGAACAAGTCCTCGCCGGCATCTACGCCCAAGTACTCGGACTAGACCGAGTCGCGGTAGACCAATCCTTTTTCGACCTGGGTGGGGATTCGTTGTCGGCGATGCGGGTAGTCGCTGCGATCAATAAGTCCTTGGGTGGGGATTTGTCGGTGCGGGCGTTGTTCGACGCGCCTACCGTCGGTGAGTTGGCGGCGTGTATCGGTCAGGGTTCGGGGCAGTGGACGCCGTTGGTGGCTGGTGAGCGTCCGGCGGTGGTTCCGTTGTCGTTTGCCCAGCAGCGGTTGTGGTTTATCGATCAGTTGCAGGGGCCTTCGGCGGTCTACAACATGGCGTGGTCGGCGCGGTTGTCCGGTGAGCTCGATGCCGCGGCGTTGGGTGCGGCGTTTGCTGATGTGGTGGGCCGTCATGAGAGCTTGCGGACGGTGTTTCGTGCGGTGGCGGGGGTGGCTGAGCAGTTGGTGCTGGGCGTCGAGCAGGTCGATGTGCGGTGGCAGATCATCGATGCTCAGGGTTGGTCGTCAAGGCGGCTGGCTGCGGCCCTCGAACAGCAAGCACGGCATTGTTTTGATTTGGCGGTCGAGATTCCGTTGCGGGCGAGCCTGTTTCGCGTCACTGACGACGAGCACGTGTTGGTGGTGGTGGCTCACCATATCGCCGCTGACGGGTGGTCGCTGCGGTCGCTGGTCACTGATTTGGGAGTGGCTTATGCCAGTCGGTGTGCGGGGCGGGCGCCGGGTTGGGCGGGGCTGGCGGTGCAGTATGTCGATTACACGTTGTGGCAGCGCACCAACCTGGGTGAGTTGACCGATAGCCACAGTGGTATCGCCGGGCAGCTGAGGTATTGGGAAAAAGCTCTCGAGGGGATGGCCGAACGGTTGCAGTTGCCCACCGATCGGGCCTATCCGCGGGTGGCTGACCATCGCGGTAGCGGTGTGGATGTCCAGTGGCCCGCCCAGCTGCAGCAGCAGGTTGCCCGGGTAGCGCGTGAGCATCACGCGACGAGCTTCATGGTGATCCAGACCGCCCTGGCGGTGCTGCTGGCCAAGCTCAGCGGCAGCTCTGATGTGGCAGTCGGGGTTCCGGTGGCCGGCCGTGGAGATCCGGCCCTCGATGAGTTGGTGGGCGTGTTCGTCAACACGGTGGTGCTGCGGGTTCAGGTGGCCGGTGACCCCACCTTCGCCCAACTGCTAGCGCAGGTACGCACCCGCAGCTTGGCAGCCTTCGAGCATCAAGACGTGCCCTTCGAGGTGCTGGTGGAGCGGCTCAACCCGGTGCGGTCGTTGACCCATCATCCGCTGGTCCAGGTGGTGTTGGCGTGGCAAAACGACATATCGGCGGAGCTGGTGTTAGACGGTCTCGACGTCGAATTCGCGCCGGTACACACCCAAACCGCCCGGATGGATCTGGTGTTTTCACTGGGTGAACGTTTCACCGATACCGGTGCACCCGCCGGGATCGGCGGGGGTGTGGAGTTTCGCACCGATGTGTTCGACGCGGCCAGTATCGCTGCGTTGATCGAGCGGTTGCAGCGGGTGGTGGTGGCGATGGTCGCTGATCCGGATCGGCGGTTGTCGTCGGTGGATCTGCTTGATGCGCCGAGCATGCGCGGCTGGATGTGGTGGGTAATCGGGCGGTGTTGGCGGAGCCGTTGGTGGAGCCGGTGTCGGTTCCGGGGTTGTTCGCCGCGCAGGTGGCCAGCCGTGCTGAGGTGACGGCGTTGGTGTGTGGGGATCGGTCGTTGACCTATCGCGAGCTTGATCGGGCGGCTAATCGGTTGGCGCATTTGTTGGTTGATCAGGGTGTGGGTCCTGGTGATGTGGTCGGGTTGTTGTTGCAACGTTCGGTTGAGGCGGTCATCGCGATCTTGGCGGTACTCAAAAGCGGTGCAGCGTATTTAGCGATCGATGTCAATCATCCTGATGGGCGTATCGGGTTCATGATCGAGGATGCCGCGCCGGTAGCGGTGATCAGTACCACGGGGTTGGCGCAGCGGTTGGCGGGTTATCCGGTGGCGGTGATCGATATCGATGATCCCGCGATCGCGGCGTGCTATCCCGGCCATGAGTTGCCCTTTCCCAGCGCAGACAACATCGCGTATCTGATCTATACCTCGGGCACGACCGGCAAGCCCAAAGGCGTGGGGATCACCCACCACAACATCACCCAGTTGTTCACCTCGGTCGCCGCCACCGGATTCACCCCACCACCGGGACAAATCTGGACCCAATGCCACTCCTACGCCTTCGACCTGTCGGTCTTTGAAATGTGGGGTGCACTGCTGCATGGGGGCCGGTTGGTGGTGGTGCCCGAGTCGGTCACCGGCTCCCCGGCCGATCTGCATGCTCTGCTGGTGGCCGAACAGGTCGATGTGCTGGCGCAAACCCCCTCCGCAGTGGCGATGCTGTCGACGCAGGGTCTGGAATCGACGACGTTGGTGGTGGGAGGCGAGGCGTGTCCGGCCGAGGTGGTCGACACCTGGGCGCCCAGCCGCATGATGGTCAATCAATACGGCCCCTCGGAGACCACGATGTATGTGTCGATGAGTGCTCCGCTGGTCCCGGGCTCGGGGCCGGCGCCGATAGGTGTGCCGGTGCCCCGCGCCGCACTATTTGTGCTGGATGGCTGGTTGCGGCCGGTGCCGGCGGGGGTGGCCGGGGAGTTGTATGTGGCTGGTGCCGGGGTGGGGTGTGGGTATTGGCGCCGGTCGGGGTTGACCGCGTCGAGGTTTGTGGCGTGCCCGTTCGGGGCTGCGGGTGCGCGGATGTATCGCACCGGTGATGTGGTGCGTTGGGGCCCAGATGGGCAGTTGCAGTACGTGGGGCGCGCCGATGAACAGGTCAAGATCCGTGGCTATCGCATTGAGTTGGGCGAGGTGGCAGCGGCGTTGTCGCAGTTGGACGGGGTGGATCAGGCGGTGGTGATCGCTCGTGAAGACCGGCCCGGGGATAAACGGTTGGTGGGCTATCTCGTCGGTGGGTTAGAGCCGGGTCAGGCGCGGGCGGCGTTGGCGCAGGCGTTGCCGGCCTATATGGTGCCCGCCGCGGTCGTGGTGGTCGACAGTTTGCCGTTGACGGTCAACGGCAAGTTGGAAATTCGGGCCCTGCCGGCCCCGCACTACGGCGCCACCGGCAGTTACCGCGCCCCGGCCAGCCCGGTCGAACAAGTCCTCGCCGGCATCTACGCCCAAGTACTCGGACTAGACCGAGTCGCGGTAGACCAATCCTTCTTCGACCTAGGCGGCAACAGCATCCTGGCGATGCGGGTGGCGTCCGCGATCGAGAAGTTTCTGGGTGTGGACCTGCCGGTGCGGCTGATGTTCGAGGCTCCAACTGTTGAAAGCCTCAGCAGACAGTTGGAATTACCCTACAGCTCAGTCGAATTGGCTCCCGTCGAGCTGCTCAAGCAGGGCGCTGGAACGCCCCTGTTTTGCCTGCCGCCTGGTGGCGGGCTCAGTTGGATATATCGGAATCTGGGCGCCTATCTGGACTGCCCGATCATCGGCATTCAACAAGTTCCGTCAGATCAGGAAGTAGAACCCAGATCGGTTGGGGACATGGCACGACGCTATGTCGACATGATTCAGGCGAATCACCCTGATGGCGCACCGACCAGCGCAGCGTGGAGGTGGTCTATGCCATCTGCAGCCTGCCGTTCGAGCACGCCCGCCCTACCGCGATCATGACCTGGATGCGTCAACACTGGGGAATCGAGAACAGCCTGCACTGGATACGCGACGTCACCTTCGACGAAGACCGTCAAAGGGCACATACCGGAAACGGCGCACAGGTCCTAGCAACGCTACGCAACACCGCGATCAATCTGCACCGCCTCAACGGCGCCGACAACATCGCCGAAGCCTGCCGGATCACCGCTTTGACCGCCAACCGCCGCCTAGACCTCCTCAATCCACAATTCCCCAGCTCACAAGCCTGCTAATCAACAACGCCGGAGCCCTGGGATCCCCCTGGCCCCTTCGCAGATACCGCCGCGAACCCTCAATCCCGATTTTGGGGCCAACCTGTTGCACGACCTGTCTCAGGCGTACACCGTGGTGTTCGTATACGCCAGCGTGGTCATGCTAGTGACTTTTCTCCCTGCGGTGTTTCTGCCCATGAGGGCCGCCATCACGTCGGCCCCATTGCGTGAGCCCATAGACCCGGAGTTCCCTGAGATGGCGGCCCGTGGGCGTCCGAGGTGAATGCGTTCTCGGGTGGCTCAGTCATCCTCAGCCCTTGTGCGCGAGGAGAAGAAATCCCGGGAACATCAACCGGCCCTTGTCGTCTCGCTGCGCCTCGACGCCCGGCGCAGACCCCGCCGCCAGCTGCACATCATTGGCATAGAGCGTGGCCGGGCGCACTTCATCGACGGTCCATTGCGTTGCCACCGTGTCGCGCAGCTCTTCGGCGGTGAAACCGTTAGGACCTGGCATCCCATCGCCAAATGGCCGCTGGGCAAACGCCAGGATGAACAGTCCCGCACCCGGAGCCGCCGCCCGGTGGATGGCCTGCACGTAGGCCTGGCGGCGCTGCACGGGCAGGGCGTGCAGTAATCCGCTGTCCATCACCGTGTTGAACCTGCCGTCGTATCCGTCGAAGGCAGTGACATCGGCCGCAGCGAAGGTGGCCGTGGTCAGTCCTCGCTCGGCCGCCGCCGCACTGGCGGTGGCGATGGCGGTCGCGCTGGCGTCGAGGCCCACGACCGAATACCCTTGCGCGGCAAGCGCAAGGGACAGTTCAGCCTCCCCGCATCCAGCGTCGAGAACCTCGCTGCGCACCTTGGCCCCTTCGATGAGAGCGGCCAGTTCCGGCTGCGGTGCACCGATGCTCCAGGGCGGCCGAACGTCTTGCCGGTAGGTGCTGTCCCAATCCATCCGCGGTTCTGTCACGTGGGGGTCCTTCCCTAGCGGGTTTCTTCGGTCTGACGGCCACGTAGGGGCCTTCCGCAAGGGTGGACGATTTCGCACCGATTGTCTACTTTTACTGATCCGGGGCATAATCGCTCACACAACGACGCGGAAGAGGCACTGGTGACTATCGGAGAACAGGTTCCCGAAGGCCCCGTCGAATCCGTACCGAGCACCGAACGCAAGGGGCAACGGACCCGGCGGCGCATCCTCGATGCCGCTCGCGCTGTCTTCGCCGAGGTCGGCTACGAACGCGCCACGATACGGGGCATCGCCGCCGCTGCGGGCGTGGACAAGTCCTCGATCATCAAATACTTCGGCACCAAGCAGGCGCTGTTTCACGAAGCCGTGCATTGGGACATCCCGGTGGCCGAACTGAGCACCGACGACGCGGGGCAAACGACCGAAAACTACGCACGCGCCATGCTTACTGCCTGGGCCGCCGATCCCAATAGCCCCATGGCCGTGCTGCTGCGCACCAGCATGACCAGCGAAGACGCCGCTGACATCCTGCGCAGGCACATCACCACGCAGGGCGTGGACGCGGTAGCGGCCACCATCGACGCCACCGACGCCAGGCTGCGTGCCGCGGTGGCCGGCGCCATCTTGATGGGCATCGCCAGCCAGCGGTTCATTCTGCGGATGCCCGATTTGGTCAACGCCGACATCGACGACATCCTGCGACTTGTTACACCGCTGCTGCGCTCGTTGATCGACCCCGAATAACCGGGTGAATAGGACCTCGGAGCTACCCTCGCGCCCCCTGACATGGCGACGCAGCCTTGCTGCGGATCGTGGCGCATGTCATCGAAGAATCGCTGGTCGCACCGGTGTCTTCAAGAACCCCACCGAGCACGAGCGCAGACACCGGACTCAGATGGTGCGTTTCAGCCCGACGTGGGCAGCGTGGTACCCGAGCCGGCGATAGAACGCCCGAGCCCTTTCGCGTGCCTCGTCCGTGGTCACCTGCGCCAACTGCGCCCCGTGAGCTCGGCCGTAGTTGTGTGCCCACTCGACGAGTGCGGTACCGAGGCCCTGTGCGCGTTCGGCTTTGGCGACCCGTAATCCCTCGATCTGCAGCCGAGTGGCGCCGCCGCGGGACAGGCCGGGAATGATGGTCAATTGCACGGTCGCGACGACCATGTCGGAACCGTTCAGGACGACTCCGAGATAGTTGGATCGGTTGCGGACGAGGACGTCGTAGGCCGCCTCGTAGCGTTCGAGTCCGGCGCCTTCGCGATCCTGACCGAATTCGTCGTCGGAGAGCAGCTCGGCGATCACTCCCACGTGTTCGCGCGTCGCGCGCTGCACCCGGAAGGTGCGCCCTGCTACCCGCAACAGTCCTCGCACCGAGGACTGCGCCAGTGCCTGCAGGCGCGCCACCAGCAGGTCCAGCCAGGACCCCACGTTGGTTCGCGCCTCCGCGTTATCTGGGTAGCGGCATCGCAGATGCAGGCCGGATTCGTCCTGAATGAACCAGAGCATGACGCCGTCGGTGTGGATCCTCGCGCTCACATACTGGGCGTCGAGTCCGACCGAGTCGATGCGCACCGGAAGTCTAAGTTGGTCCAGCCAGGAGATGGCGAACATGCCAGGCGCCATTGGCATTCCGCCCCACGGAGCCAGTACGTCGGCGAGTGGCCAGGAACCAAGCTGCACCGCTTCTTTGACGGCGGCGGCCGCGGCGTTCGGCTCGACGACCGCGGACTCCAGCACCGAATTGGTGATGAACCAGCCGACCGAGTCGTGCCACTTTTCTTCAAATCGGCTGTGCACGGGGAAGACTGCGCGCAGCGGCGCTCCCGCCAACTCGCGGGTTACCGCAGTCATGGCGACCACCGCGAGTGCCAACGTCGAGACGCCGTCATTGCGTGCCTGCGCGGCGAACGCGGCGCCGTCATCGACATCGAACACATCACGCACTTCGACGCGTTCCGGATGCGGCCCAGACTCACCCAACGGCAGCGGAAACCGCGGCATGACCCCACCACTGTCGCTGATGATTTGGGCCCACCGCGCACGCACGCGATCCGGCGCCGGGGGACGGTCCAGTAGCGCTTGGGTGTGCACCACAAACGCGGGCCGCGGCTGCAGAGACGACGTACGTCCGGTCCTCGCGTCGGCGAGCATCGACAACAGGTCCCGGGCAATCACGAGCATCGACCACATGTCCACATGTGCGTGGTCGGCAGCGATGACCACCGTCAATCCGGCGGCAGTCTCCAACACGCAGAGCCGATGTGAGGGCCGCTGATAGGGCGAACACGTCGCGTTGAGAACTACTCGCAGTGCGTCGTTGACCTCCTGGCCCGCGGCGATCTCATGCTCGACCCACTTGCCGGGTTGAACATCGATCTCATGCAGCTGCGGATCGCCGTCCGCCCCGAGTGTGAATGCCGTTCGCAGAGTGCCATGGCGGGCGATCACGCCCAGCCACGCATCGGCCAGCGATTGCCGGCTGACCCCAGCCGGCAATCGAATGGACAGAGCCATCCAGGAGCCGGGTCGCGCACCCTCGGCTACGTGTATGCGCTGGTCAAAAGACATCGGAAGCTGCCGACCGAGGTCAGACACCGACACGTCATAGCCCCAGAGTCGTCCGAACGGTAGCCGCAAGTGCGCCACGTTGGTCAGCCGCATGGCGGCACCCTAACGCCCCAGATAGCCTGAATGCTCAGTCAGCGCGGTCGGCTCCGGGACGAGTCGGCCGATCGTGAAAAGAGTCGCGCGATGTCCACTTTCGTGGTATCGGGAGCAGAGCTTGCGGTAGAGCTGAGCGACGAAGGTGGTCACCCGGTAGTTCAACTGCACGGACTTACCTCCAGCCGGGCGCGTGACCGGGTGCTCAATCTTGACCTCGGCAGGGGGCTCAGCGGGACCCGCTTGCTGCGCTACGACGCACGCGGCCACGGCAAGTCGACCGGGCGCAAGGTTCCCCAAGATTACCGGTGGGAACGCCTTGCCGAGGATCTTCTACGGCTGCTCGACAAATGGTTTCCCGGCGAACAGGTACATGGGGTCGGCCCATCCATGGGTACCGGCACACTGCTGCACGCTGCCGCCCGCGAGCCGGACCGCTTCGCCGGTCTCACGCTGATGGTGCCGGCCACCGCGTGGCACACCCGGCCCGCGCAGGCCGCCAATTACCGGGTGGCGGCCGAGATCATCGAAACCGAGGGAGTCGGGGCATTCATCGCCTGGGGGCGTGCGGCGACTCCGCCACCAGCCACGGTCGGCGCGCCCGAAACAGTTCCCGATGTCACCGAGGCGTTGCTGCCATCACTGTTTCGCGGTGCGGCTCTCAGCGACCTTCCCACCAGTGAAGCCCTAGCACGAATCGATGTGCCGACCACGATCCTGGCCTGGATCAACGACCCGGCGCATCCGCTGTCGACCGCGGAATCACTTGCCGCACTGCTGCCGCAGTCGACGCTCACCGTGGCGCACACCCCGGCCGATGTCGTGACCTGGCCCAAGATCCTCAGCCAAGACGTCGCCCGCAGAGGCTGACACCGCCGCGCGCTCAGGTCAGGAGCCGTCTCGCCCCAGCCGCGCCATCACCAGGGGGGTCACCGCAACGCGCTCGTCGGATTGAACAACCCGCGTGCCGCACGGAATTGGCGGATCCGCTCTCACTGCTACCGCGGACGAGACCGCGCGCGATCATGGGTCCGGCGTTGTCTGCGGGCGAGCCGCCGAGCCAGCACCTGCTGCCCGGGGCCGGCCAGCTCCCCGATGGCACTGTGCCGACCGGAGACCGCCATCAGCACGGCTTCCGCCGATCCGGTCAGCTCTGGTCCGCTGCCGTGACTCCAGTCCAGGTCGCTCGTGGTCAGGCGTACACCGCGGGCCAGGTGCCACCCTGGCAGCTCGGGGGTGCGCAGGCTGTCACCCAGCACGCAACGCAGCCGTTCGGCCGGGATCTGGCGCGGCAGACCGAGCGGGCGGCGGATGTCTTGATGATGGATGGTGACGTCGAGCAGCGCGAGCCGGCCTCCGAAGGTCGTGGCCAGCCCCCGCGGCCGCAGCCGAGCCCGCAGTTGGTCGAGCAGCTGTTCGGTGCTCAGCGATGCGAGTTCGTCGACCCACACCTGGTTGGCGTCAATGATCCGACCGCGGATGACACGGCCAAACATGCCGAGCAGACTGGCGTCGTCGAAGCTCATCACATGAGCGACCACGTCGCGCACCCGCCAGCGCTCACACAATGACTGCGCCTCCCACTGCTCGGGCGTCAAAGTCGCCAGCAGATCGGCCAGCTCTGTCCGCTCGGCGGTGGCCATCTCGAGACCGTCCACGGGATCAACTCTGCCACGCCGACCCTCGGTGGCCGTCCGATAAGTGCTCCTGCCCTGCGCGCCAGCGGAATTCACGCCACGGATACGCCGCTGCGAGGGCAGCGAGCCCGGATTTCATCCTCGCCGTGGGTACGGCCTGCCGCGCCTACCGCACAACAACTGGGCTGCTGGGCACGCAGAGCCGCTAAGCTCCCTGTCATCCCCGCGCACAGCCATCACTCATCGCCCCCCCTGACACTGCAGATCGGGCGCATCGAGCGCGGACGTCCCATGGCAGTCACAGCCGCCGGCGAGCGAGTCCTCGATTCAGCCGCGTTGACAAGTTCGTCGATCCTGGCCGCAGTCCACTGAGCCACTGGTGGTCGACGCATTGCCTCCATTGCGACCCAGGGCGATCACCTCGGCCCGGCAATCGAATCAAGCTGCTTCGGTGAGCTGATCGTCACATGGCTGCGGGCGAGGCCCTCGGATTCGTCGACCCGCCGGCGTGCTTCACGAACTTGGCGGATCCGCCATCGCGCGCGAGATTCCGCCACGATCCGTGAGACCAAATAGCTGCCGCGGCTCATCTGGCCATGTTGGCAAAGCGCGACAGGTGCAACTGGTGCGCGACGGTCACCGTCTTAGTCGGACCGTTCCGGTGCTTGGCCAGAATGAAATCCGCTTCTCCCCCACGTGGGTCGTCCCGCTCGAATGCATCCGGGCGGTTGAGCAGAATGACCATGTCGGCGTCCTGCTCCAGCGAGCCCGACTCACGCAGGTCCGAAAGCATCGGCTTCTTGTCGGTACGTTGCTCGGGACCACGGTTGAGCTGGCTGATCGCGACCACCGGGACCTCGATCTCTTTGGCCAAGAGCTTCAGATGCCGGGAGAACTCCGAGACTTCCACCTGCCGCGACTCGTGCTTCTTGCCGGAGGTCATCAGCTGCAGATAGTCGACGACCACGAGCTTCAGGTTCGCCTTCTGGCGCAGTCTGCGCGCCTTGGCCCGGATCTCCATCATGGTCAGGTTCGGCGAGTCATCGATATACAGCGGCGCCTCGCTGATCTCGCTCATCCGACGCGCCAGCCGGGTCCAGTCATCGTCGGTCATCCGGCCCGAACGCATGTCGGCGAGTTTGATTTTCGCCTCCGCTGACAGCAATCGCATCACGATCTCGGTCTTGCTCATTTCCAGCGAGAAGATGACGCTGGCCATCTGGTGCTTGATCGAGCAGGAGCGCATGAAGTCCAGGCCCAACGTGGACTTGCCCACACCCGGCCGCGCCGCGACGATGATCATCTGCCCCGGGTGCAGGCCGTTGGTCACCTCATCGAGTTCGGTGAATCCGGTCGGCACACCGCGCGAGATCCCACCGTTGGAAGCGATGGCGTCGATCTCGTCCATCGTTGGCTGCAGCAGATCTTCCAGCGGCACGAAATCCTCGGACAGCCGCCGATCGGCGACGTCGTAGATCTCGGCCTGCGCGCGGTCGACCACCTCGGCCACATCGGCGCCCTCGGCACCGGCATAGCCGTATTGCACCACCCGCGTGCCGGCCTCCACCAGACGGCGCAGCAGCGCCTTCTCGCCGACGATGCCCGCGTAGTAGCCGGCGTTGGCGGCGGTCGGCACCGTTGAGATCAGGGTGTGCAAATAGGGCGCACCGCCGATACGCCGCAGCAGGCCGCGCCGATCCAACTCGGCGGCCACCGTCACCGCGTCGGCCGGCTCCCCGCGCCCATAGAGATCCAGAATGGCGTCATAAATGTTCTGGTGAGCCGGACGGTAGAAGTCACCGGGCCGCAGCCGCTCCAGCACATCGGCGACGGCGTCCTTGCTCAACAGCATCCCGCCCAGCACCGACTGCTCCGCGGCGAGATCCTGCGGCGGCTGCCGGCCGAAGTCTTCACTCGGCGGCGGGGCATCCATGTTGTCCGAGTGCGCGAGGTCGTCAACGACAGCCATTGGCTCTCACCTCCTCCGAAATAAGCATCCGAACGTACATTCGATCGCTGAGTTTCAGAGCGTAAGTCACCGCACCGACAACCCCCACTCCCACACACCCATCGCCTTGCGACGGGACGATGGTAGACGTTGCTGGCGAGTACTCCAAGTGCCTGCTGTTTATGAACCTGTGCATCGTGTGTGCATATCCATTGACGCCGGTGGTGAGGGGGGTATGGAAAACCTGTGGATCAAGGCCGACCTTCTATACATCACTGCAGGTGACCGC
This sequence comes from Mycobacterium pseudoshottsii JCM 15466, assembly GCF_003584745.1. Taxonomy (NCBI): domain Bacteria; kingdom Bacillati; phylum Actinomycetota; class Actinomycetes; order Mycobacteriales; family Mycobacteriaceae; genus Mycobacterium; species Mycobacterium pseudoshottsii. Next base: position 70,588 of record NZ_AP018410.1, on the reverse strand, counting down.
TATCCAACGCCAGACATTCAGTGTGGACAAGAATCTCTTCGGCGTGTCGGGTCAGGTTACTGCGTCGGGCGTGTTGGTTTTCGCCGAGATTTTCCCCAAGTTAATCAGTGGTAACGAGGCACGTCCGAAACCATGCTCTGGAAAGTTCGCCAGCCGGGCACCGCCGCATCGCGCTTCCCAGCTATCTCGGATATGGCTCCGAGCAGCACAAAACCCGGTGGCGGCCACTGGCCGCCACCGGGGACATTGCTTGTTAGTGCGGGCTAGCTTTCCGCGACCACGTCGACGGAGAGCTCCACCTCGATCTCGGGGTGCAAATGCATCACCACGGGATGGGTGCCCACCGCCTTGATGTGGGCCTTAGGCAGCCGCACGATCCGCTTGTCGAGGTTCGGCCCGCCCGCCTTCTTGATGGCGGCCACGACGTCACCAGCGGTGACCGAGCCGAACAGCTTGCCGGAGTCGGCAGCCGTCTTCACCGGCAACGCGACCGAGCCGAGCGCCTGGATGGCGGTCTTGATCTCGTTGGCGTGTTCGCGGTCGCGTACCGCCTTGGTCTCGCGGGACCGGCGGATCTCATCGGCCTGCTTCTGCGCACCTCGCGAGGCGACGATCGCCATCCCGCGCGGTAGTAGGAAGTTGCGGCCGTACCCGTCCTTGACCTCGACTGTGTCGCCGACGGAACCGAGGTGGTCGACGTCAGCCGTCAGTATCAGCTTCATCGTTATACGTACTTTCGTTGGGCTTTCAGCGATTACCGTCGATTACCGCGCCGACGAGGTGAAGGGCAGCAACGCGACCTCGCGAGCGTTCTTCACCGCCAGGGCGATGTCACGCTGGTGCTGCACACAGTTGCCGGTGACCCGGCGGGCACGGATCTTGCCGCGCTCACTGATATAGGTCCGCAGCAGCGCGGTGTCCTTGTAGTCGATTGCTTGGTCTTTCTTGGCGCAAAAGACGCATTTGCGCGTCTTGACCGGCTTCTCCGGAGCCGGACGACGCTTGTTGGACTTGGCCATGTGTCTGTTTCTTTCCGTTTCTTACTGGTCTGAAATTCTGTTGGTTCAGAAGGGCGGTTCGTCGTCGCCGCCGAACGAACCCGATGCCGGGGCACTGCCCCACGGGTCGTCGCCCCCTGCCGGGCTGCTGGCCTGCGCGGGCGCCTGACGCGCCCCACCGCCACCGCCACCGCCGAAGCCGCCACCACCGCCGCCGCGGCTGGCCTTGTTGAGCTTGGCGGTGGCGTACCGAAGCGACGGTCCGATCTCCTCGACCTCGACCTCGACGACGGTGCGCTTCTCGCCCTCACGGGTTTCGAAGGACCGCTGCTTGAGCCGCCCGCTGACAATCACGCGCGCTCCCCGGGTAAGGCTTTCTGCGACGTTCTCAGCGGCCTCACGCCAGATGTTGCAGCGCAGGAACAGCGCCTCGCCGTCCTTCCACTCACCGCTTTGGCGGTCATAGATCCGCGGCGTGGAAGCCACGGTGAAATTCGCGACGGCCGCACCCGATGGCGTAAAACGCAATTCGGGGTCAGCGGTCAGGTTTCCAACAACGGTGATAGTGGTGTCACCAGCCACAATTTCCTCCTGGATCCGCCTGGCGGGTAGTCATGAGCATGTCTTAGCGAGCCTGCACACGAGCCTATGCAACGGCGCTGACAGCGGACAGTCAGCGCTTGTCGGCGCGCATCACCTTGGTGCGCAGCACCGACTCGTTCAGGCTCAGCTGGCGGTCGAGCTCAGATACCGTCGCCGGGGCGGCCTTCACGTCGATGACAGCGTAGATGCCTTCGGCGTGCTTGGCGATTTCGTAGGCCAGGCGCCGCCGGCCCCAGATGTCGACCTTGTCGACCGTTCCGCCGTCTTTCCGGATGACATTCAAGAACGTCTCCAGGGACGGGGCAACAGTACGTTCGTCGAGCGTTGGGTCAAGGATGACCATGATTTCGTATGGACGCATGGGAACCTCATCACCTCCTCTGGTCTGCACGGCCACGGTAGTTCCGCGGCAGAAGGGTCGCCTGCGTCGGCAACCGCATCAGGCTACCGGACGCGGCTTAACCTGCGAAATCGGATGGACCGCTCACTTGCGGGAGTCGAGGAATTCGATCGCCCCGGCCCTGACCCCTTCGTCGGCCTTGGCCAGCGATCCGGCATCGAACGGCGGCTCGGGGTCGTACTCGATCAGCAGTTGGGTGGCCTGCGCGGCCTCGCGATCCACCAGCAGCTCGACCAGCCGCAATCCCATGTCGATCCCGCTGGACACCCCGGCGGCGGTGATGATCCGTTGCGGCAGGTGCTCGACCACTCGTTGCGGCACATACCGTGCACCCAGCCCGTTGAGCAGTTCGGCGGCCCGCCAGTGCGTCGTCGCGGTCAATCCGTCCAGCAAGCCGGCCGCGGCGAGCAGCAGCGCACCGGTACACACCGAAGTGGTGAATCTGGTGTGCGGGTGCACCGCCTGCAGCCAGCCGCGGATGGTTTCGTCTTCGAGCAGTCCCCGAGTGCCGATGCCACCGGGAAACACCACGACATCGGGCGCATCGACTTCGTCGAAGGTGGCATCGCAGGTCACGCCGAGCATGCCGTTTTCGGTGCGCACCTCACCACGCTGGTGCCCGATGAACACCACATCGATCGACGGAATCCGTTGCAGAACTTCATAGGGGCCAACCGCGTCCAACGCGGTGAACCGGGGAAACACCGGGATCGCGACCTGCATCACCGGCCCCCCACCGTGACCGGTTCGGGCGCGGCCGCCACCGTCACCCGTCGTGAATGCACCGGGCGCAGCCAACCCGGCAACCACCCTGGAGGAGCATCGGCGGCGCGATCAAAAGTGCCCCCCGCCGGATCGTCGATTCGGCCGTCCCAACGCACCAAGTCCTCCTCGGGCCGGTAGATCTGTCGAATCACCAATGCACACAGCGCCATCACCGCGATGTCACGGAGCAGCACCGTTGTGGTGAACCACTGTTCGGGCAACGAACGGCTGGCATTGCCATAGAGGTAATACATCCGCGGTACCCACACCAGTGCGTCAATTGTCATCCACGCCAGCAGAACCCGTCGATGCGGCAGCGCCAGCACGGCCAGCGGGACCAGCCACAGCGAGAACTGCGGACTCCAAACCTTGTTGGTCAACAAGAAGGCGGCGACCACCAGGAATGCAACTTGGGCCAGCCGCGGCCGCCGCGGCGCGGTGAGCGCAATGTAGACAATGGCCGCACAGGCCAGCCCAAACAGCGCCGTGACCACGGTGTTGAGCACCACCGGCGGCTCCCAGAAGCCCAGCGAGGGATCGAAACCGCGCCAGCCGGTGAACGACTTGATGACGTTGTACAGCGAATCCATGTCTTCGCCGCGCCGGGTGTTGAGCCGGAAGAACTCCGACCAGCCCCGCGGATAGAGCACCATGACCGGCAGATTCACCATCAGCCAGGTTGCCGCGGTCGCCAGCGTGGCGCGCAGCACGCCACCGAGTCGTCCGGACCGGATACCCAGCACCGCCAGCACGCCCAGGAACAGCAGCGGATACAACTTGGCAGCAGCGCCCAATCCGATCAGCACACCACTCAGCCATGGTTTGCGTCGCGCCCAGGCCAGCAGGCCACCCATCGCGAATGCCGTTGCCAGCGCATCAAAATTGGTGAATATCTGAAAGATCACCAACGGTGAGGCCGCCACCAGGGCCGCGTCCCAGATCCGTCGGCCCGCCAGCCCGGCGGTGGCCCAGACGGTGGCCAGCCAGGCCAGTGCCAGGCCCAAGGCCGAGGCATTGAAGAACATCACCACTTCGGCGATCACCGGCAAGGGGGCCACCTTGCTCAATGCGGTGTAGGTCTTGGCCAGCGCCATCGACAGGTACTGGTAGACCCCGGTCAAAACCGGGTATTCCATGTAGCGCACCGCAATTCGGCCGTCGTACTGAATCTGGGGAGTACCTTCGCCGTTGGTCTCGATCCAGCTCGACTTGTACGGGAATTTGCCCTGATTCAACAGTTCGGCCCCGTAGAGCGGCACCGTATCGGAATAGCACAGTTCGTAGTAGGCACGCTGGTTGTCCCAGTTGGCTACCCGCTCGTCGCCCGGACCGGTGCCGGTGGTCTGTAGACAGGCCGCCTTGGTTGACCATCCGAGCGCCAGAAAAACCAAGGCCATCAAGAACATCACCCGCACCGGGGTCATGAATCGGGCGCGACCGATCAGCGCGTGGCGGCCTACCGGTCCACTGATCACACCCGCCAGCGCGGACCCCAAAACATCAGTGCGGCTGGGGAAATCGCGGTAGTCGGCGCTACGCAGATCCCTGGCTAGCGGTTCGGGCGAGGTGGCGCAACGTGGTGTCCGTGCGTCCGTCACGGTGGCGGATTGTCGGCGGGTGGCGCCCCCGGTGGCGGAGGGGGAGCAAGAGTGATGGTGGTTGGCGGCCCGACGGGAATCGTGATCCCGGGCGCTATCTCGACCGTGGGCTGGATGACGGTCTCCGAGGGCGGCGGCGCCTCCGGTGGAGGTGGAGGCGGTGCCGGCACGCCGGCGTAGCCGCCGATCTCGGTGGGCTTGGGGAAGCTCTCGACCTCGGTGCCCTTCAATGCACCGTCCATGGTGGCTTTCCAGATGTCCGACGGCAGGCCCGAGCCGTAAATCGGTGCGCCCGAGGCGGTCACCAACGGCTCGTCACCCTTGACCGTTCCCACCCACACGGCCGTCGACAGTGACGGGGTGTAACCGACCATCCAGGCGTCTCGGTTGGCGCTGGTGTCGCCCAACTGCACCGTGCCGGTCTTGGAGGCCGACGGCCGGCCGCCGGCCAGGTTGTGACCACGCGAATATCCGGCAATGGGTTCCATTGCCGCGGTGACGTTGTCGGCTACCGCCTTGGGGATGCGCTGGTCACCGGTGTTGTCTTCGGTGGAGGCGTCGAAGAGAACCCGGCCGTCGGCGTTGACGACTTTCTGCACGAAATGTGGCCGGTGATAGATCCCGGATGCGGCCAGCGTGGCGTAGGCCGAAGCCATGTCGATCACCCGGGTCTGATACTGGCCCAGCACAATCCCGTTGTTGGGCGGTCCGCCCTTGCCGTCCTCGGACAGCGTGTGGGGCACGCCCGGGAAGCTGGTGGCAATGCCGGCCTGGTGCGCGGCGTCGGCGACGGCCTCCGGGCCGCCCTTCAGTTTGAGCATCAGCCGGTAGTAGGAGGTGTTCAGCGACATCTTGAGCGCCTGCGCGATGTTGCAGGTACCGCAGCTCTCGCCTTCGACATTGGTGATCTTGATGCCGTCCACCGTCAGTGGCGAACTGTCGACGTCATAGCCCAGGCCAATTCCCTGTTCAAGGGCGGCCACCAGGGCGAATACCTTGAACGAGGATCCCGTCTGCAGCCCGGCCTGGGCGAAGTCGAACCCGTTGGCGTTGTCGCCGCCGTAATAGGCGCGCACGGCCCCGTTGTGCGGGTCGATGGAGACCACCGCGGCCCGCATCTCGGGATCCTGCCCGTCGAGGTATTTCGCTACCGCCTTTTCGGCCGCCTGCTGCGCTTGGGCATCGATCGTGGTCGTGACCTGCAGCCCCTGCGTGTTCAGGGTCTGTTCATCGATGTTGAACAGCTCCAACAACTCTTTGGTGACCTGGCGTTCGATCAGCCCGTTGGGCCCGGTGGTCTGGTTGGCCGCGCGGGCTTGATCCGGCGGCACGGTCCTGGGAAATACCTGCTCGGCCCGGTCTTTGGCGGACAACGCCTTGGTATCCACCATGCCGTCGAGCACCCAGTTCCAGCGCGCCAGCGCCCCATCGGGATCCACCGCCGGGTCCAGCGTGGAGGGCCGCCGAATCAACGCCGCCAGCAGGGCTCCCTCCGACACGGTGAGCTGCTCGACCGGCTTGTCGAAGTAGGCCTTGGACGCTGCCGAAATCCCGTATGCGCCGCGGCCGAAGTAGATGATGTTGAGATAGGCCTGCAGGACATCGTCTTTGGACCACTCCCCCGACATCTTGGTGGCGATGACGAGTTCCTTGGCCTTGCGCATCAGGCCGCTCCACCCGTGTTGCGCCGAGCCGACCAACGCGTTCTTGACGTATTGCTGGGTGATCGTGGAGCCGCCTTGCAGGTCACCGCCGAACAAGTTGTTCTTTATCGCTCGCGCGAAGCCGCTGAAGGAGAACCCCGGGTTGGAGTAGAAGCCGCGGTCTTCGGCGGCGATGACCGCGGCGCGGACATGCTCGGGCACCTGACTGAGGTTGACGTCGACCCGATTGCCTTCGGGGGGAACGATCTTGGCGATCTCGGAGCCGTCGCTAGCCAGGATCGTGGACACCTGATTGGTGCGGATGTCGCCCGGCCTTGGCACATCGACGATGAAGTAGGCCATGGTGAAGGTGACGATGGGCAGCAGGATGACCACCGCCGCGGCCAGGTAGGCCGAGCGCCGCACCCATTTCCAGTTGATCCGGCGCAGCCAGTCGCGCTGTGTCGTGGACCGGTGGGACCGGGCGCGAGAGCGACCTGTTGGACCTGAAGGCCCCGCGGGACCCGCGGGTGGAGGCGCCCCGCCATCGGGCGGAAGCCCACCGCCGCTGCGCCGGCTGCGGATGGGCCGCGTCGGCGGGGCGTCGAGCGCGGCCTTGACCTGATCGAGTCGATCACGCTGCAGGGGCGTCGAGGGCGGACTGTCCAGGGCGGCCTTGACTTCCTCGATCGGGTCGGCGTGGCGAGCTGAGCGAGGATCCGACACCGCAGGAATGATCGTGGTCATCCTGTCGTCGGGAGGAACCGCACGACGCGGAACCGGCGCCGAACGCGACCGTTCGTCGTTGCCGGATTGGCCGCCCATGTCGTCGCCCGCTGGACCGCCCCGAGCGTCGCTGGGCGGCTGGTGGTGGCGCCCTTCGTTACTCGCTGGCAGTGCGGGCTCCATTGCGCGCCGTGCGCTTGCCACCGGTTCCCCGCGGGGGACGTGCGGGACGTGCCGCACCCAGGACATAGGACTTCACCAGGTGATTCCAACTGCAGGTGCGGCACACCTCCACAACGTGCACCGCGAACTCGGAGAACCGGGTGGTCAACATGATCAACTCTTCGGCGGTACGCGCCGAACCCGACACCGGGCCCAGGTGGTCACCGAACACCCAAGACACCAGCGTGAGCTGCTCTTTACGGCAGATCGGGCAGATCACCTGACTTTGTTTCCCGTGAAACTTCGCCGCGCGCAGCAGATAGGGATTCGCGTCGCACACCTCGGAAACACCGGTGCGCCCCGAATACACCTCGGCCAGCAGTGAGCGCCGCCGAAGCGCGTAGTCCACTACCTGTCGCTGCAGTCGCACGCTGACCAGAGTACGTCGCGATCCGCACCACCGATACGCAACAATGCCGTTATCGCGCGTCTCCTGGGTATTCGTTGACCACCTGCCGGCGGGGACTTCTACGATCATCGGCGTGGCGAAATGGCTAGGCGCATCACTCGCGCGTGGAGGCTCGGCGGCGACCCGGGCCAAGGACACCGACCGGCAAGACGCCTGCCAGATTCTCGACAGTGCCCTCAGCGACGGCCAGCTCTCGATGGAGGAGCATCGCCAGCGGGTCGCCACGGCAACCCAGGCGGTGACGTTGGGTGACCTGCAGCACCTGGTCGCCGACCTGCAATCCGAGAGTGCGCCCGCGGAGGTGCCGGCCCTCAAGTCCCGGGGTCAGCGCAACAGCCTTGGCCTGCTGGCGGCCGCGTTGGGTGTCTCGATCTTGTTAGGTGTTGCGATCGGCTGGGGCCTGTACGGAAACACCCGTTCGCCGCTGGACTTCACGACGGACCCGGGCGCCAAGCCCGACGGGGTCGCGGCGGTGGTGCTGACACCGCCCAAGCAATTGCACTCGTTGGGCGGGCTGACCGGGCTGCTGGAACAAACCCGCAAGAGGTTCGGGGACACGATGGGCTACCGGATGGTGATCTATCCCGAGTACGCGGTGCTGGACCGCAAAGACCCCGCCGACGAACGCAGGATCTTGAGCTACACCTACCGCGGCGGCTGGGGGGATCCCACCGGCAGCGCCCGAAGCGGCGCCGACACCGCACTCGTCGACCTGGGCAAGTTCGACGTGAAGACGGCAGTGGGCATCATGCGCGGGGCCGCGGAGACCCTGGGGATGAAGCCGAAAGACGTCACCAACATGTACCTGTCCATCAACCCCGCGAGCGACCCGACCACCCCCGGGGCGATATCGCTACAGTTATACGTCTCGAGCGACTACGGCAGTGGATACATCGCCTTTGCCGGCGACGGCACCATCAAACAGGTGAACTACCCGTCCTAGCCCGAACGGGCTCGTCGTTCAGCGGGTTTTCCCCGCCAACCAACTGTGACTAACACCGCACCAACGGTAGGTTGTGTCGTGGCGAATATATCGCGACGATACTATGGCGCGAGGCGTCGGTTCGTCGTAACCAGGCATGCAAAGGAGGTGGTTCGATGCTGGAGCTCGCCATCCTGGGCCTGCTCATCGAATCGCCGATGCATGGCTATGAGTTGCGCAAACGCCTGACCGGCCTGCTCGGCGCATTCCGGGCATTCTCCTACGGCTCGCTGTATCCCGCGCTGCGGCGCATGCAGGCCGAAGGGTTGATCGCCGAGAACGCCGCCCCCACGGGGATGCCGGTGCGGCGGGCCCGGCGGGTCTACCAGCTCACCGATGCCGGCCGTCGGCGCTTCGGCGAGCTGGTTGCCGACACCGGCCCGCACAACTACACCGACGATGGCTTCGGGGTACACCTGGCGTTTTTCAACCGCACCCCCGCCGAAGCGCGGATGCGCATCCTGGAAGGCCGTCGCCGCCAGGTGGAGGAACGCCGGGAAGGCCTGCGTGACGCGGTGGCCCGGGCTAGCAGCTCGTTCGACCGCTACACCCGCCAGCTGCATCAACTCGGACTGGAGTCCAGCGAGCGTGAGGTCAAGTGGCTCAACGAGCTCATCGCCGCCGAACGCGCCGCACCCAATCACGCTGAACAGACCTGAACCCCCGCAAACCAACAATGCCTAGACACCGCAGAAGCAATGAGGTTAGGAGAACGCCCGAATGAGTGAGAAGAAGCCGCTAGGCGCGCCGGGTGCGCAGCCTGAGGTACGAGTCGCCATTGTCGGCGTCGGCAACTGCGCGTCCTCGCTGGTCCAGGGCGTCGAGTACTACCAAAATGCCGACGACAACTCGATGGTGCCCGGCCTCATGCACGTGCGGTTCGGCCCGTACCACGTGCGCGACGTCAAGTTCGTGGCGGCTTTCGACGTCGACGCCAAGAAGGTCGGCTTCGATCTGTCCGACGCGATCTTCGCCTCGGAGAACAACACCATCAAGATCGCCGACGTGGCGCCCACCAACGTGGTGGTGCAGCGCGGCCCGACGCTCGACGGCATCGGCAAGTACTACGCCGACACCATCGAGCTGTCCGACGACGAGCCGGTCGACGTGGTGAAGGTCCTCAAGGACAACAAGGTCGACGTCCTGGTGTCCTACCTGCCGGTGGGCTCCGAGGAGGCCGACAAGTTCTACGCCCAGTGCGCCATCGACGCCGGCGTGGCGTTCGTCAACGCGCTGCCGGTGTTCATCGCCTCCGACCCGGCCTGGGCCAAGAAGTTCAAGGACGCCGGCGTGCCGATCATCGGCGACGACATCAAGAGCCAGGTCGGCGCCACCATCACCCACCGCGTGATGGCCAAGCTGTTCGAGGACCGCGGGGTCACCCTGGACCGCACCTACCAGCTCAACGTCGGCGGCAACATGGACTTCAAGAACATGCTCGAGCGCGAGCGCCTGGAGTCCAAGAAGGTCTCCAAGACCCAAGCCGTGACGTCCAACCTCACCGGCTCGCTGGCCGGCAAGGTCGAGGACAAGAACGTCCACATCGGCCCGTCCGACCACGTGGCCTGGCTCGATGACCGCAAGTGGGCCTACGTGCGCCTGGAAGGCCGCGCCTTCGGTGACGTGCCGCTGAACCTGGAGTACAAGCTCGAGGTGTGGGACTCGCCGAACTCGGCGGGCATCATCATCGACGCGGTGCGGGCGGCCAAGATCGCCAAGGACCGCGGCATCGGTGGCCCGGTCATCCCGGCATCGGCCTACCTGATGAAGAGCCCGCCGAAGCAGCTGGCCGACGACGTTGCGCGCACCCAGCTCGAAGAGTTCATCATCGAGGGCTAACCCCTTCTTACCGAGCGTCACGCCAGCGTGGCTTTCTGCGCCGAGCGTCACCCCAGCGTGACGCTCGGCGCAGCTCGTAGAGTCGCAGGTGTGACCGACTCCTTCCCCGACGATCTGACCGGCCTCACCGAGTTCGACCTGCTGGCCGAGAATGCCGAACAGGCCGGGGTGACGGGTCCGCTTCCGGAAGTGGAGCGCATCGAAGTCGGCGCGGCCGAGACCAGGATCAGCGCGTTGCGCTGGGGCGGCCGCGCCCCGCGGGTGATCTTTCTGCATGGCGGGGGGCAAAACGCCCACACCTGGGACACCGTGATCGTCGGTCTTGGCGAACCAGCGCTGGCGGTGGACCTTCCCGGCCACGGCCATTCGGCCTGGCGTCAGGACGGTGACTATTCACCCCAGCACAACGCGGACGCACTGGTACCGGCGCTGCGCGAGCTGGCACCCGAAGCCGAATTCGTTGTCGGGATGTCGCTAGGCGGGCTGACCGCGATACGGCTTGGCGCCCTGGCACCCGAACTCGTCGACGAGCTGGTGCTCATCGACGTCACCCCCTCTGCCTTGCAGCGCCACGCTGAAATGACCGCGGAGCAGCGCGGCACGGTTGCCCTGATGCACGGAGAGCGGGAGTTTCCCAGCTTCCAGGCCATGCTGGATCTGACGGTCGCCGCGGCACCACATCGCGAAGTAAAGGCTCTGCGCCGCGGCGTGTTCCACAACTCTCGGCGGCTGGAGAACGGCAACTGGGCATGGCGTTATGACGCCATCCGCGCTTTCCCCGACTTCGCCGTCCTCTGGGACGTCGATGCGTTGGCAGCGCCGGTCACCCTGGTGCGCGGCGGTAAGTCGGGCTTCGTCAGCGACGAGGACATCGCCGAGCTGCGCGGGCGTGCGAAGGGTTTTCGTGGCGCACAGACGGTCGAGAACTCGGGTCATTCGGTGCAAAGCGACCAACCCCGGGTCCTGGTCGAGATCCTGCGTGGGGTGCTCGGCGGGCGCTGAGCCCGCGCCGCAACGCGCCTACGGTGGTCTCATGACCTCACCCGTACATCCCGATCGACCTTTGCGTATCGGCGTTCAGCTGCAGCCACAACACGCCTCGCACTACGGCGATATCCGCGATGCCGTGCGCCGGTGCGAAGACATCGGTGTCGACATCGCCTTCAACTGGGACCACTTCTTCCCGCTGTTCGGCGACCCCGATGGAGCCCATTTCGAGTGTTGGACCATGCTGGCGGCCTGGGCCGAACAGACCTCGCGCATCCAGATCGGCGCGCTGGTGACCTGCAACTCCTACCGCAATCCGGAGTTGCTGGCCGATATGGCTCGCACCGTCGACCACATTTGCGACGGCCGGCTCATCCTGGGGATCGGTTCGGGCTGGAAGCAGAAGGACTACGACGAATACGGGTACGAGTTCGGCACCGCAGGCAGCCGTCTCGACGATCTAGCCGGCGCCCTCCCCCGGATCAAGACGCGGCTGGCGAAGCTGAACCCGGCGCCTACTCGCGACATTCCGGTCCTGATCGGCGGCGGGGGCGAACGCAAGACGCTACGGCTGGTCGCCGAACACGCTGACATCTGGCACAGCTTCACCGGCGTTGACGAGTTCCCGGCGAAGTCCGCGGTGCTCGCCCGGCACTGCGCCGACGTCGGTCGGGATCCGGCCACCATCGAGCGTTCTGCCGCGCTTCAGGACAGCGGCAGGCTCAGCGCCGACGCCGACGCACTCGCCGGTCTGGGAGTCACACTGCTGACCGTCGGGTGCGATGGGCCCGACTACGACCTGGCAGCTGCCGAGGCGTTGTGCAGATGGCGTGACAGCCGCTGACTTTCGAGAACGTAAATTTAATCGTCAAATCTGAGAATTTGCGTGCCCAGTCGTGAGAAACTTCCAGCGCTGATTGCCGGACCGGGCCGAAAAGAGACTCGACGAAACCGATGCCAAAGAAATATGGGGTCAAGGAAAAAGACCAGGTTGTTGCGCACCTCCTCAACCTGATTCTGACTGGCAAACTACGAAGCGGCGACCGTGTCGACCGCAACGAGATCGCAGGGAGCCTCGGGGTCAGCCGGGTCCCCATCCAGGAGGCGTTGGTCCAGCTCGAACACGACGGAGTCGTGTCCACGCGCTATCACCGAGGAGCGTTCGTGGAACGCTTCGACCAATCGACCGTTCTCGAACACTACGAGCTCGAGGGCGTGCTCAATGGCATGGCGTCCGCGCGCACCGCGGCCAATCCCACGCCTCGGATTCTGGGAGAGCTCGACGGGCTGATGCGAACGCTTCGCGCCGCCAAGGACGCTCGGATCTTTGCCGAACTCACCTCGGAATACCGCAGAACGATCAACGAGGAGTACGCGGGACCACGACTGCAGGCCCTCATTCGCGCGTCGCAAAACCTGATACCCGGCGCGTTTTGGGCGAGCTACCAGTACCGGCGCGAAGACATGCTGCCCTTCTACGAAGACGAGCATTCGGCGATACATCGACGTGACCCGCAGGCCGCGCGCGCGGCCTGTAGCGGCCGCTCCGAGTTGATGGCGCAAACGATGCTGACCGAACTGTTTCGGCGCCAGGTGTTCACCCCGCATGAGCAAGCGTGCCGCAACAACGGCCATGCAACGGCCGCGCCGGTAGCGCCGCTGCCGTCGCGGCCCAAAATTGTTGTCGAGACCCCTGAGGCGACCCGGCTCGCATTCTGAGCAGCACACACCGCCCGCTTGATCGATACGGTGGCGGTGATGAGTTCAACCGTGCATCCCCGTGCTCGCGGCAGGACGAGAATGCTCGCGGTGTCCGCGACGATCCTGATCGTGTTGGGCTTGGCGCTGGCGGCGCCCGCCCAGGCGGACCACAATCAGTGCGCACCGGCCGGTGTGGACAGTGCCATGGTCCTGCCCGCCGATCTGTCCAGTGCGACGACTGCCGGCTCGGACGAAGACGTCCAGACCACCGCGGGGGTTGTGCCGCTGAGTTCGGTGAACATTGGCGACCTGGGGCTAGGCACGCCCGGAGTCTTGACGGCGGGCACCCTGTCCGACGCTCCGCCCAACACTTGCATCAACTCCACCGGGCAGTTCACCGGCTTCGATAACGAACTCTTGCGCGCCATCGCAGCCAAGCTGGGCCTGCAAGTCCGCTTTGTTGGCACCGACTTCTCCGGGCTGCTGGCCCAGGTGGCGGCGCGACGCTTCGACGTTGGCTCTGCCTCGGTCAAATTGACCGAGGCGAGGCGACGCACGGTCGCCTTCACCAACGGCTACGACTTCGGCTACTACTCGCTGGTGGTGCCCCCAGGTTCGGCAATAACCAAGTTCAGTGACCTGGCGCCGGGGCAACGCATCGGCGTGGTTCAGGGCACGGTCGAAGAGGCCTATGTGGTGAACAGCCTGCATCTGCAACCGGTGAAGTACCCCGACTTTGCCACCGTGTACGGCAGCCTCAAGACCCACCAGATCGACGCCTGGGTGGCACCCGGCAATCAGGCCGAGGCGGCGATCCGGCCCGGCGATCCCGCCGTGCTCGTGGCGAACACGTTCGGCGCGGGGGACTTTGTGGCCTATGTGGTGGCCCGAGACAATCGGCCGTTGCTCGATGCCCTCAACGCGGGGCTGGACGCCGTCATCGCCGACGGCACCTGGTCCCAGCTGTACAGCAAGTGGGTGCCCCGAACCCTGCCGCCGGGCTGGAAGCCGGGTTCTCGGGCCGTCGCCGCGCCCACCCTGCCCGATTTCGCAGCCATTGCCGCAAACCATCGGCACAAGCCGGTGGGGCCGGCCGCACCGAAATCGGCCCTGGCCCAGTTGCGGGACTCCTTCTTCGACTGGGACATGTATCGGCAAACCATCCCGACGTTGTTCAAGACCGGGTTGCCCAACACGTTGATCCTGACCCTCAGCGCCACCATCATCGGGCTGGCGCTCGGCATGGCGCTGGCGATCGCTGGAATCTCGCACCAGCGCTGGCTGCGCTGGCCGGCCCGGGTCTACACCGACATTTTCCGCGGCCTGCCCGAGGTGGTGATCATCCTGATCATCGGGTTGGGCGTCGGACCCATCGTGGGCGGATTGACCAACAACAATCCCTATCCGTTGGGCATCGCGGCGCTGGGGTTGATGGCCGGCGCCTATGTCGGTGAGATTCTGCGTTCGGGAATCCAAAGTGTTGACCCCGGTCAACTCGAGGCCTCCCGCGCGCTGGGTTTCAGCTACTCCGCGGCCATGCGGCTGGTGGTGGTGCCCCAGGGCGTGCGACGGGTGCTGCCCGCACTGGTCAATCAATTCATCGCGTTGCTGAAGGCCTCGGCCCTGGTGTACTTCCTTGGCCTGATCGCTCAACAGCGTGAACTCTTCCAGGTCGGGCGCGACCTCAACGCCCAAACCGGCAACCTGTCGCCGCTGGTGCCCGCGGGCATCTTCAACCTGATGTTGACCGTTCCGCTGACGCATCTGGTGAACTACATCGACGCGCGGCTGCGCCGCGGTCGCCGCCGCCTCGATCCGGAGGATCCCCCCGGAGTCGTCAGCTCCACCATCGGTGAGGAGATGACGTGACCCGCCAGGATGCAGGTCGACAACCGGTTTGTCTGGCGGCCAGGAGTATTCACCAAACGCTGGGCGGCAGCGTGGTGCTGCGTGGCGTCGATTTGGAGGTCCCCGCGGGTACCACCGCGGCGGTGATCGGTCCGTCCGGGTCAGGCAAGTCGACGCTGCTTCGCACCCTGAACCGCCTGCACGAGCCCTACAGCGGAGACATCCTGCTAGACGGGCGATCGGTATTGCGCGACAACCCCAACGACCTTCGGCAGCGCATCGGCATGGTGTTCCAGCACTTCAACCTGTTCCCGCACCGCAACGTTGTCGACAACGTCACGCTGGCGCCACGCAAGCTACGCGGACTATCCAACGAAGAAGCGCGAATGCTCGCATTGGACCAACTAGACCGAGTTGGCCTGAAGCACAAGGCCAATGCACGCCCAGACATGTTGTCCGGGGGGCAGCAACAACGCGTTGCGATCGCGCGTGCCCTCGCGATGGCCCCGCAGGTGATGTTCTTTGACGAGGCAACCTCGGCGCTGGACCCAGAGATGGTCAAGGGCATCTTGGCGCTGATCGCCGACTTGGGCGCTGACGGCATGACCATGGTTGTGGTCACCCATGAAATGGGTTTCGCCCGCTCAACCTCGGATGCCGTGGTGTTCATGGACCACGGGACGGTGGTCGAAGCCGGTCCCCCAGAGCAGCTATTCGAGGCCGCGCGCACCGAACGGCTGCAGCGGTTTCTCGCCCAAGTACTTTGACAGGCTGGCTAGATCGGCTCTACCGCTGGCCAGATGTCGGGTTAGACTGCCGAATTATGGCGGATAGCGAATCCACCGCGCCCGAGGTGACGGAGCTGGCCGAGGGTCTGCACCGCGCGTTATCCAAGTTGTTTTCGATACTGCGCCGGGGCGACCCTAACGGAGTGGTCGCCGGCGAATTGACGTTGGCGCAATTATCGATTCTGGTTACCCTACTCGATCGGGGTCCCATCCGGATGACCGACTTGGCCGCGCATGAGCGGGTGCGAACTCCCACCACCACCGTGGCGATCCGTCGCCTGGAGAAGATCGACCTGGTGAAACGCTCGCGCGACCCATCGGACTTGCGGGCGGTGCTTGTCGACATCACCCCACAAGGACGCTCCGTTCACGCCAAGTCGCTGGCCAACCGGCACGCCGCCCTGGCCGCGATGCTCGACCAACTCCCCCACTCCGACCTCGAAACCCTGATGACGGCTCTGACCCCGCTCGAACGCTTGGCCTGCGGCGAACCCGCCAATGCCCCGGAGGACGACGCCGCCACGCCCGGGCGGGGATGAAAGTAATTGACTGATAAACGGATTGGTGTCAGCTAGACCCATGCCAACTGCACTCATCACCGGCGCCAGCCGCGGCATCGGTGCTGCGATCGCTGCCGCATTGGCGCCGACGCACACCCTGTTGCTGGCCGGTCGGCCTTCCGCCCAACTCGACGCTGTGGCAGATCAGTTCGGCGCCACTACGTTTCCGCTGGACCTCACCGATGACGAGTCGATCGAAACCAGCTGCGAGATCGTCGATGAACTCGACGTATTGATACACAATGCCGGACTTTCCATCCCGGGGCATTTCGGCGATTCGCACGTCGACGAATGGCGCGCCACCTTCAACGTCAATCTCTTTGGTGCCGTTGCTCTTACGCTGGCGCTGCTGCCGGCGCTGCGAAGTGCCCGCGGCCAGGTTGTCTTCATCAACTCCGGGGCCGGGCGCAACGTTTCCGCCGGGATGGCATCCTATTCGGCCAGTAAATTCGCCTTACGGGCATTTGCTGACTCGTTGCGCACCGATGAGCCCACGCTTCGCGTGACGACCGTCTATCCCGGCCGCACCGACACCGACATGCAGAGGGAGCTCGTCGATTTCGAGGGCGGAACCTACGATCCCGCAAGGTTCATGCGCGCCGACACGGTCGCCGAGGTGGTGGCCAATGTGGTAGCCACGCCACCGGACGGTCACGTCCACGAAGTGGTCATCCGACCCCGCTGAGGACACCCGCCCCGGGTTTGGAATCGCGGTCAAACAACAAGATTCACCAGACGGCCGGCGACCACAATCACCTTCCGCGGGCTTGCGCCCGCCAGGAACGCCTGCACCTTCTGATCGGCTAGGGCAGCGGCTTTGACCGCATCGTCATCCGCGTCGGCGGCCACCACAACCCGGCCCCGCACCTTGCCGTTGACCTGAACCGGATATTCGACGGTGTCGTCGATCAGATAGGCCGGATCGGCCGCCGGGAATGGTCCGTGCGCCAACGAAGTGGTGTGACCCAGCCGCTGCCACAACTCTTCGGCCAGGTGCGGGGCCAGCGGGGCCACCATCAGCACCAGCGGCTCGATGGCAGCTCGGGGCACGGCATCGCGATGGCGCTTGGTGAGGAAGTTGGTGTACTCGATCAGCTTGGCGACCGCGGTGTTATTTCTCAGTGCCGCATAGTCTTCAGCCACCCCGGCGATAGCGCGGTGCAGCGCCCGCAGCGTGTCGGTGTCCAACTCAGCGGGCGTATCGGCCACCAGGATCTCGCCGGTGTTTTCGTCGATCACCAGCCGCCACACCCGCTGCAGGAAGCGATACGCGCCGATAACGTCTTTGGTCGCCCACGGGCGTGAAGCCTCGATAGGGCCCATCGACATCTCGTACACCCGCAGGGTGTCCGCGCCATAGTCGTCGCAGATCTCGTCGGGCGATATCGAATTCTTCAGGCTCTTACCGATTTTCCCGAATTCCTGAAAGACCTCGATCTCGCCGTCGGCACCGGGATACACAAACCCGCCGTCACGTTCGATGACCTCTTCGGCAGGTACGTAGGATCCCCGCGCGTCGGTATAGGCGAAGGCCTGAATGTAGCCCTGGTTGATCAGCTTGCGGTAGGGCTCGCGAGAGCTGACGTGGCCCAAGTCGTACAACACCCTGTGCCAGAACCTGGCATAGAGCAGATGCAGCACCGCGTGCTCGGCGCCACCGACGTACAAGTCGACGCCACCCGGGTCGTCCGGGCCGTGTTCGGCCGGCCTCGGCCCCATCCAGTACGTCTCATTTTCCTTGGCGCAGAACCGATCTGCGTTGTGCGGATCGGTATAGCGCAGCTCGTACCAGGAGCTGCCCGCCCACTGCGGCATCACGTTGGTGTCGCGGCTGTACGGCTTGAGCCCATCGCCGAGATCCAACTCGACGTGCACCCACTCGGTCGCCTTGCCCAGCGGCGGCGACGGCTCGCTGTTCGCATCGTCGAGGTCGAAAAGCACCGGCGAATAGTCCGGCACATCGGGCAGTTCGACGGGAAGCGCCGACTCATCAAGTGCGTGCGGGCGTCCATCCGCGTCGTACACGATCGGGAATGGTTCACCCCAATACCGCTGACGCGCGAAAAGCCAGTCACGCAGCTTGAATTCGATGCGGGCCTGGCCATGGCCGTCGGACTCCAGCCGAGCGGTGATGGCCTGCTTTGCCTCCCCCACGCTCATGCCGTCGAGGAATCCCGAGTTCACCAGGACGCCGTCGCCGGTGTAGGCGGCCTGCGAAATGTCGCCGCCGGCAATGACTTCGACGACCGGAAGTCCCAGTGCTCTCGCGAAATCCCAGTCCCGCTGATCATGGCCCGGAACTGCCATGATGGCCCCGGTGCCGTAGCCGGCCAGCACGTAGTCAGCGATGAATATCGGCACCGGCTGGCCAGTGGCAGGATTGATCGCGTGGCTACCCAGGAAGACGCCGGTCTTCTCTTTGCTTTCCTGACGCTCGAGGTCGGACTTGGCCGCGATAGCGCGACGGTAGGCGGCCACGGCCTCGGCCGGCGTGGCACCACCACCGGTCCACAGCGGGTCCACACCGGCTGGCCACCCGGCCCCAACCAGATCGTCGACCAGGTCGTGTTCGGGGGCCAGAACCAGATAGGTGGCACCGAACAGGGTGTCGGGGCGAGTGGTGAACACTTCGAGGCCGACCGTCTCACCGTTGGACCTGGTTGCCGTAAAGAGCGCGGAGGCACCCGTCGAGCGCCCGATCCAGTTGCGCTGCATGGTCTTGACCTGGTCCGGCCAGTCCAGCACATCGAGGTCGTCGAGCAGCCGATCGGAGTATGCGGTGATCCGCATCATCCATTGCCGAAGCCGCTTGCGAAATACGGGGAAGTTGCCGCGGTCGCTGCGTCCATCGGATGTCACTTCCTCGTTGGCCAGCACCGTGCCCAGTCCAGGACACCAATTCACCATCGAATCCGCCCGGTAGACCAACCGGTGGTCATCGATCACGTCGGCCCGCTCCCCCGCCGACAGCGTGGACCAGTCCCGGCCGTCGACCAGACTTCTGGCCCCGGAATCAAACTCTGCGACCAACTCCGATATCGGGCGAGCCTTGTTGGCTGCCGCGTCGAACCACGCGTTGTAGATCTGCAGGAAGATCCACTGGGTCCACTTGTAGAACTCGACGTCGGTGGTGGAGAAGCTCCGCCGGCTGTCGTGGCCCAGCCCCAGCCGGCCCAGCTGGCGCCGGAAGTTGACGACGTTGGCCTCGGTCCTGGTCCGTGGGTGGGTGCCGGTTTGCACGGCATACTGCTCGGCCGGCAGACCGAAGGCGTCGAACCCCAACGCATGCAGCACGTTGCGGCCCTTCATCCGGTGATAGCGGGCGAACACGTCGGTGGCGATGTAGCCCAACGGGTGCCCGACGTGCAGGCCCTCCCCGGATGGATAGGGAAACATGTCCTGGACGAACAGCTTGTCCTCGGGCACCGGGGAACCGTCCGACGGTGCGAGCGATCCAACCGGGTTGGGCACGTTGAACGTGCCCAGGCGGGCCCAGTTCTGCTGCCAGGTCCGCTCCACTCCGGCCGCTAGCTCGGCGGTGTAGCGATGCCGCGGAGCGTCGGATTCCGCGTCGTTAACACCGGAGGGGACACCAGAGGGGGCACCGGACGTGCTGCCAGGTGTCGTGGTCGGCGATTCGGTCACGCCCAACAGGGTATAAGGGCGGCTTTGCAGCGGCTGGCCCGTAGCCCACGGCCACGGGTTGGTCTCGGTTGCGTTGCACACCGATCAGATGTTCATCCCAGGTCTGTTTCGGTCCTGGTAGCTGCCGCCGCCAGCTAGTTACATTCAGCTTCGGTAGCGGGCAGCGCCGCCCGAATAGTTTCGGAGGGACCGACGCAAATGATCCACATCGCGCGCACTTGGCGAGGGTTCGCAGGGTGCATGGCCGCCGGCTTCGTCGGCGTCACACTGATCGCGAGCGGCACGGCGTCGGCCGACCCGCTCTATCCGCAGCCCCCGTCGCCCGCACCGGCTCCCGCCCAAGCGGCGGTTCCGCCCGTCCAGAACCTCAATGCCTCCCCCGGGAGCATCACCAACCGGTTCGCCCCGGCTCCCGCGCAGGTGCCCGCCCCGATGCAGGTTCCGGCCGCGACGGCCGCGCCGGTACCGGCCGCCATCCCCGCCACCGGACAAATGCCCGCCGCCGGGCAAGTCCCCGCCGCCGGGCAGCTGCCCGTCGCGGCGCCGGTAGCCCCGGCGATAACACCCGCCGTCACCGGGACCGTGCGCGACTACCTCAACGGCAAGGGCGTCAAGCCCGAGGCGCAGCGACCGCAGGGGTTCAACGCACTCGAGATCACCCTGCCCATGCCCCCGCGCTGGACGCCGGTGCCCGACCCCAACGTGCCCGACGCGTTCGCCGTGATTGCCGACCGAGTGGGCGGCAACAGCGTGTACACATCGAACGCGCAGGTGGTGGTGTACAAGCTGGTCGGCGATCTGGATCCCGCCGAGGCCATCTCCCATGGCTTTGTGGACAGTCAGAACTTGCTCGCCTGGCGGACGACCAACGCCTCGATGGCCGAGTTCGGTGGCTTCCCGTCGTCGGTCATCGAGGGCACCTACCGCGAAAACGACATGACGCTGAACACCTCCCGGCGCCACGTCATCGCCGCCTCGGGTAGTGAGAACTACCTGGTGTCGCTCTCGGTCACCACGGCGCAGTCCCAGGCGGTGGCCGATGCCCCCGCCACCGACGCGATCATCAATGGATTCCGGGTGGCGACCCCGACGGCAGCCGGTCACACACCCGCCCGGGCCGGCGCAGCCACTGCGGTAGCGCCGCAGACCCCGGCTCGGGCCGCGTCGCCGGCCGCACCCGCTCAGGCACCCGTGTCGATACCTCATCACCCGGCGGCCGCGACGGCGCCGGCTCAGGCGCCCGCGCCCAATCTGACGCCCGCGCTGCAGGCCGTGCCGGGCCAAGTAGCTGCGGCGCCGCCGGTCGCCGCCGCGCCCGCCCCGTCGCGCTGACTCCCGACGCCCATTACCCCCGGGGGGGTGATCCGATCGCCCCTTGATCAAGCGAACTCGGTCACGACCTCGTATTGTGACTCCATGATGATCGCCGGTGTGCTCTGCATGTGTGCGGCGGCGGCGTCCGCCCTATTCGGAGCGTGGTCACTCGCCCGCGCCGATGTCACCGACTCGACTCAGCTCGCATTGCGAGCGATGGCACCCACCCAGCTGGCGGCTGCGGTCATGTTGAGCGCCGGCGGGGTGGTGGCGCTCGCGGCCTCCCCGCACACCGCCTTGGTGGTGTTGATCGTGTGCGTCGCGGGCGCGTTGGGCACACTGGCCGCCGGTTCGTGGCAGAGCGCGCGGTTTGCGCTGAGCCGCGTGGATACGATTCCCGACGAAGCCTCCTGTAGCGGCTCCTGCGCTGGTTGTACGCTCTCCTGCCACTGAGCATCCGGTGGCACGGCAGCGGGGGATCCGGTTAGACCCAGTGCTGCTGATGGTGCTGGGGGGCATATTGGCCGCCGTCCTGCTACCGGCACGCGGTGCCGCCAGCGACGCGGTGATCGTCGCCGCCCGGGTGGCCGTCTCCGTGTTGTTTTTCCTCTATGGCGGCAAGCTGTCCCTCGAGCAGGCCTGGCACGGGCTACGCCAATGGCGCCTTCATGCGCTGGTGCTGATCACCACATTCCTCATATTCCCGATCCTCGGGCTGGCCATCCGCGCGCTGGTGCGGTCCTGGATGGACGAAGAGCTGCACAGCGGACTGCTGTTCATGTGCCTGGTCTCCTCGACGATGCAGTCAGCGATCCTGTTCACCTCGATCGCGCGTGGGCACGTGTCGGCGGCGATAGTCAGCGCGTCGTTGTCCAACATCCTCGGTGTGCTGCTCGCTCCGATACTGGTGCTGTTCTTGATGGACATCGGCGGTGGCTCCCAGGCCGAAGAGAGCGCACTGGCCGATTTTGTGCTGCAACTGTTCGTACCGTTTGTGCTGGGGCAGCTGGCCAGGCGCTGGATCGGTGCGCTCAACGCGCGGCATCCAGGCCTGATGCGCTGGATCGATCGCGCCGCCATCCTGCTGTTGGTGTACGCGGCCTACTCGCTCGGGGTGGCGACGGGTGGATGGACCAAGGTCGAAGCGTGGCACTTGGTGGCGGTGGTGGCCCTCGATGCGCTGTTGCTCGCCCTGGCCTTGGGGATCACCACGGCGCTGGGACGAGCCGCTCACCTCAATCGCGACAACTCGGTCGTGCTGATGTTCTGTGGTTCCCAGAAGAGTCTGGTGTCCGGACTGCCGATGGCGATGGTGATGTTCCCCGAGGCGATATCCGGCGTGGTCATGCTGCCGTTGATGATCTATCACCAGTTGCAGCTCGTGGTGGGCGCGGTGATCGCCAGCAAGCTGGGGAGAAAAGTGGTCGACCCAGCCGACTCGGCCGCCCTGCCCGCCGTCGCCGAACCCGACGAGCCGGGGGGAGAGCCTCAGTTCCGGCTGACGTCGATCGGGTGGGTCGCCAACAGCGAAAGCGGCCAGGGCTGCCGTCGCAATGTCCGGCCCCACAAGTCGGCCCGCGGCGGTACCAGAACGTCAGATGGCAAGGCCGACAGCACGATCCAGTCATCACGTTCGATTTCGCCCTCGAGCTGCCCGATGGTCCACCCGGAATAGCCCGCAAAAATTCGCACGCCTTCGACCAACGGTGCGATCAGGTCGGGGTCGGCGTCGAGATCGACCATCACGATCCGGCCGGCAACATGGCGCAGACCCGACACTCCACCCGGATCGGCCCCGACCCGCAACGTCGCCAGGCACAGGGCAGCGTCGCGCTTCACCGGCCCGCCGATGAACATCGTCTTGGGCTTGGCCGCAAGCTTGGCCCACTGCGGCAATACGTTGTGCACGGCGGTCTCGCTGGGCCGGTTGAGCACCACACCCAGCGTCCCGCCGTCGTTGTGCTCGACGATATAGATGACGCTGCGCCGGAAGGTGGGCTCGAGCAGGTCGGTATTGGCCAGCAGCAACGTACCCGCTCGCACCCGTTGTGCGGCAGGCGCAACATGGTCTTCTGGATCTTCCTGCGGCGCCACCCCAACATCATGGCATTCACACCACGGCACTAACAGCATCATCACCGGGTTAAACGAGCACTGTCGGCAGATATTTGTAGCGTTGTTGGGTCCGCACGGTGCGAAATCGGGCTAACCTTCGCTCGATCGTGGAAGTGGGGGTCTGTGATTCGCAGCCGGATGCACGCCAGCGCACCCGTCGAATTGTGGCGGTCGGTAAGGAGTCTGCCTGATTTTTGGCGGCTGCTTCAGGTGCGCATCGCCAGCCAGTTCGGTGATGGCCTCTTTCAGGCGGGGCTGGCCGGGGCCTTGCTGTTCAATCCGGACCGCGCCGCCGATCCGATGGCCATTGCGCGCGCGTTCGCGGTGCTGTTCTTGCCGTACTCCCTGCTGGGCCCGTTTGCCGGTGCGCTGATGGACCGTTGGGATCGGCGCTTGGTGATCGTCGGCGCCAATATCGGTCGATTGATCCTCATTGCCGGGATCGGGACCATTCTGGCGTTTGAGGCGGGCGATCTGCTGCTGCTGTTTGTCGCGCTGTTGGCCAATGGTCTGGCCCGGTTCGTCGCCTCGGGGCTGTCGGCGTCGTTGCCCCATATGGTGCCGCGCGAGCAGGTGGTCACGATGAATTCGGTGGCCACCGCCTCGGGTGCGGTCGCGGCGTTTGTGGGCGCCAACTTCATGTTGCTGCCCCGATGGCTGGCCGGTGGCGGTGATCATGGCGCCGCCGCGGTCATTTTCACCGCGATGATTCCGGTCGCGATTTCACTGCTGCTGGCCCTGCGGTTCGCCCCCCGGGTGCTCCGCCCCGACGACACCAAGCGCGCGATCCACGGATCGGCCGTGTACGCGGTTATCACCGGCTGGATGCACGGGGTGCGTACGGTCGTCCAGCTCCCGACGGTGGCCGCCGCGCTGTCCGGTCTGGCGGCCCACCGAATGGTGGTCGGCGTCAACTCCCTGCTGATCTTGCTGCTGGTCCATCACATGCGAGACGTGGACGTCGAAGGGTTGGGCACGGCACTGCTGTTCTTCGCCGCAACCGGCCTCGGGGCGTTCCTGGCAAACGTGCTCACCCCGGGCCTGATCAGGCGCTGGGGGCGCTACGCCACGACAAATGGCGCCCTGGCCGCCGCCGCGGTCATCCAGCTTGCCGGCGCGGGCCTGCTGCTCCCGGTCATGGTGGTGTGCGGGTTTCTGCTGGGAGTGGCCGGTCAGGTGGTCAAGCTGTGCGCCGACTCGGCGATGCAGATCGATGTCGATGACGCGCTGCGGGGACACGTGTTCGCCGTGCAGGATGCGCTGTTCTGGGTCTCGTATATCGTCTCGGTTACCGTGGCCGCGGCCTTGATTCCCGACGACGGGCGCGCGCCGGTCTTTGTGTTGGTCGGCTCGGTGATCTATCTGCTCGGACTTTGTGTGCACAGCATCGTCGGCCGGCGCAGTTCGGCCTCGAACGTTGAGGGAGGTTGACAATGGCGGGTCCCGGCCCGATCGTGGCTGACCTGGAGGCAGAAAGCGACGACCTGGACGCCCTGGTGGCGCCGCTGGCACCGCAGCGGTGGAGCGAGCTGACCCCGGCACCGGGGTGGAGCATCGCACACCAGATCGCGCACCTGCTGTGGACTGATCGCGTGGCACTCACCGCGGTGACCGACGAGGCGGGGTTCGCCGACGTACTGACCGCGGCGGCCGCCAACCCGGCCGGCTTCGTGGACGAGGGCGCCGAGGAGCTTGCGGCGATGCCGCCGGCGGAGCTGCTCAGCGATTGGCGGCTCACCCGCGGCCGACTGCATGAGGCGCTGCTCAATGTTGCCGACGGACGCAAGTTGCCGTGGTTCGGACCACCCATGAGCGCCGCGTCAATGGCCACCGCGCGCTTGATGGAGACCTGGGCGCACGGGCTTGATGTTGCCGACGCCCTCGGTGTCACCCGGCCCGCCACCGACCGGCTGCGCTCGATTGCACACCTGGGTGTGCGCACCCGCGACTACGCCTACTTCGTCAACAACCTGGCCCCGCCCACCGAGCAGTTCCTGGTCGAGCTGCGCGGCCCCGGCGGTGACCTCTGGTCGTGGGGACCGGCCGATGCGGCCCAGCGGGTCACCGGGCCCGCCGAAGATTTCTGCTTCCTGGTCACCCAGCGGCGACCGTTGAGCTCCCTGCACCTCACCGCGACCGGCGAGGATGCGCGGCAATGGCTACAGATCGCGCAGGCCTTCGCCGGGCCTCCCGGCGAAGGGCGATGACCCTAACCTGACCCGCGACCTAGCCGGCTGCGCCGTGGCGCGAGTCGCCGCCCTCGGGGTCCTCGTCGAATGCCTCGTCGTGGTGCGCCCACTGGGGCAACGGGGTTGGTGGCGCGCCCCCGAACACCGCGTTCAAGTAGGACGAAGCATTGGGATCCGATGTTGGCGGCCTGACGCCACGTCGAGCCTTGCGCACAAAGGTGAACAACAACAGGCCGCTGCCCATCACCAGGAAGCCCACCAAGGCCACCTTGGCGATCGTCAACCAGGTCATGGTCCACCAATCTAGCCCGGATGCCGCACCGATGATGCGAAAGAGACTGTGGTGCAGATAATCTATCCGAGCCGCCGGATGACCATTTCGAACTCATTGCACCGCAGGACAATCCGGCGCCCGGTTACTGCAAAGGCCCGCCGTAGCGGGCCTCGTTCTCGGCTTCCGCCTCTTCACGCAGCGCGGCGAGGGCGACGTTCAATCGATCGGCCAGCTCAGCATGGGAGTAGCCGGTCATGACGCCGGGATGCAGCGTCAACTTCAGTAACCGGCCGTCGGAATTGGCCACAGCGTGAACACATCCCAGGTCCACGCTGTAGGTGACATTCTCCGCCTGCGCGACAAGGGCTTCCCATTTGTCGGCCGCCTCGCTCAGTTCGCGAAGGACGGATTCAACGAGGTCTTTGTCGCTCAATTCCGCGCGACCGCCGGGCCCCGACACCAAGACAGTATGTCCACGGCTGTAGCCACCGTCAATTCAAACGCGACGTCGAGCGTGTATGCACCGGTGGCCGATTCGGTCGGCGAGTGGTCACGCATTGAGTTCCCGAAACCAGGCCAGGTGGTAGTTCGCCGTCACCGCGTCGCCGTTGACACTGCTTGCGGTGGCCGCCAACAACATGCAGTTGAGCAACACCCCACCATCGATGCTGGGGTAGTGGGCCACAATCTGGTGCCGCGCAGTGTCGAGATGCACTCGCAAAAGGTCGATTTCGTCTTCCACCACGGCCGTCCCGGCATCAGCCGCCTTGGCCAGTACGTGCGCCATCCTCGGCAACCCGACACGGCTGCGGGTGGCGTCACAGAGCTCTCGGGCCACATTGTCGGCCATCGGCAACTCACGCGGCCGCACCGAGGATCTCGTCGCGGTGTCTTCATCCGCCCAGGGCAGCGGATCGCCCGGGCTATAGCTCAGCGAACCCGTCGCCGCGTCGACCAGTGCGGCGAGCCGGCCGCTGCGCCGCTTCGGGGGCAGCAACCGGACGCCCTGTGGAAGGGCAATCCCGGGAGGTATCCAGCCGTGGGCGACGTCGGTGACCAGCACCGTGCCTTCTGACTGTCGCCCAATCGCCCAGTTCAGGCGAGGCTCCTGGCGGGCCACGAAC
Organism: Mycobacterium pseudoshottsii JCM 15466; assembly: GCF_003584745.1. Taxonomy (NCBI): domain Bacteria; kingdom Bacillati; phylum Actinomycetota; class Actinomycetes; order Mycobacteriales; family Mycobacteriaceae; genus Mycobacterium; species Mycobacterium pseudoshottsii. The sequence goes on along the minus strand of NZ_AP018410.1, from coordinate 43,858 downwards.
ATCAGCAGTCGACGCAGCCGCTGGTCGTCCGACTCCGGCACAGCCGGTGCCGGAGCTCGAGCCGCTGCCCGGGCCGCATCGACCGCGTCGGGGCGCCCGGCCATCGGCGGTTGCGGTTGCGATCCCGGTTCGCCCGCGTTCGGATCGGCGATGTCTCGTGGTGCGACGGGCGGCTCGGTTGACGCACCTTCACGTAGTTGATTCCGTGCCGACTCGACTCGTTGCACCGCCCGCGCGCGGGCTTCGTCGATCACCCTGGCCTCCGCGGCACGTCGGTCCGAATCAAGCATTACCGCGTGGCGCAGGCTAGCCAGTTCCTCATTGGCGGAATCGGCGATTCGCTGCAGTTCGGCTTCCAAATACTCTGCCAGCGTGGCAGTTTCGGGCGCATCCCGCGACAGTTCGGTGGGCCATAGCCCGCCGATCACCCATGGGGTGCAGTCCGGCGGAGAGCTGAACGCCGGGATGGCCAGGGATTCCTGGGCGGCTTTGCGGAGGCGCTGACGCGCCGTCCGTCGCCCGAAAATCGCCATCGGCTCAGCGTACCGGCACCTCACGGGGCGTCGCAGATGGTGAATTGTGCCGACGAGCGGGCCTCGGTAGCGTGAGGCCATGGCTGATTCTGCGCTGCAGCAGCAACTCGATGAGGTGCGTTCTCTGCTAAGCCGCGCGCGGGAACTGTTTGGCGCCAATCCCGTCGAACCACCCACCGACATCGCACCCGATCCCGATACCGCCAAACCCTGGCTGCTCTAGCCGATCAGCGGCGGCGCGGCCGTAATTGGTGTGCCAGCAGGCGCTCGATGGCGACGTCGAGATCTCGGTTGGTCGGCACCTCCGCCGATGGCGTGTGGCCGGCCGCGACGATCTCTTCGCGTACTTCTAGCAAAGCCTTCAGACATGAGACATCGGCTGTCAGCAAAATTCCCTCGGCCAGCGCAGCGGCGTCGGTCTCCATCGCTCCCTCGCTCAAGGCCACGCTGTGCATGTAGCCGCCCCGGCACGACCGGACCAGAATGTGCCCGCTGGGATGGACGGTGTCGAACGCGGGGTTGGCGTCTGTCATCGACCGTTGTCGACGATGCCGCCGAAATCGTGAGCCGCGTCTTGCTCGTGCTGGTCCCACATCGCCGCGGAGGTCCGCAGGTTCTGCGCGATGTCGGCATGGTCGTCGGCCTGCTGCTCGTAGCACTGGCGTCGTAGCTCGAGAAGATCGCGACCGGCGTCGCGCAGCTCACTGAAGATCGGCCCCAATGAGTTCAGGCTCTCCTGTATCGCAGCGTGCGACGACGGCACGCTGCGCAGGTATTCGGAGGTTTGCTCGTGATGGGCAGCGGCTTCGCGCAGGTGCGCCGGCTCCACATGGATTCGATCTGCCATCCGCTATCTCCTCGTTATGGCGCCGGGGTCCCGCCGGCGAGCTCAGTATCGCGGGGCGACCGGCGTAGTCGCCGGCCGGGTCGGGGTTGGGGCGCCGGTCTGGGCCGGCTCCGTGACGGTCGTCGATGTTGGCGGATGCTGCCAGCCTAGGAAGTTCGGCCCGCCAATGCTGGAAACCTGCTGCATCTGCCCGTCCAGAAACGCGTTGCCATCACCGAGGGCAAGCGCGTGCCGATCCGTGAACATGCCGATGTCTCCGGCGGCGAGCCGCGCCGGGTCTATCGGGTCACTCACCGGCGTTCCGGGCGGGGGGATGGCAATGCCTTGTTGCTGGAACGCATCTGCGATGGCAGCACCGCCCGCGGCGGCGTTGATAGCCGCCGCTAGTTCAGGGCTTGCCGCGGTGATCGTGTCCCCGTTGGGCAGAGTCACCGTCGGCGGTCCGGTGGGCAGCGGTTGCGGCTCGCCCGACGATGCCGGTTGCTCCGTGTCTTCGCCACCACCGTCGGTGTCCTCATCCAGATCAGCTGGTTCGTCGTCTGAGTCGTCGCCCGAGGCGTCCGGGTCCAGGGCAAGGGAGTCGAGGCTGGGGTCATCGAGCTCGTCCAGGCGTGATGCGATTGCCCGGGGGATTGCGGACAAGGCCGGACCCGCGGGCAAGTTCGGGACCGAACCAGCACCCGACGGAGTGGCAGCGCCCGATCCGTCGCCCAGGCTGGGCATGCTCGGCAGCGACGGCGCCGTCGCCGCGCCCGACGGCGCAGCGCCCTGCGGCAACGTCGCCTCATCTACCAAACCCGGGTCGTCGAACAACAGCGAGTCCAAAAGCGGGTCCCCCGAGATCAGCCCAGCCGCGCGGTCCGCATCGGCACCGGTGCCCGCCGCGGGCTCGGTGGCCGTCTGCGCATCGCCGGGCGAACTCGCCTCTTGCTTGGATGCGTTGTACAGCGACGTCCATGCGGCCATCAGGGTTGCTTTCGAGGTGTCATCGAGGCTCGCAGTGGCGACCACCTCGCGGATATCTCTGAGTTTTCCGATCAGGAAGCGCTGGAAGTCGCGGGCTCCGGCCGGTGTGTCCAGATCCGAGCGGGTCCGCACCGCGGCTTCGGTCTCTTGCTGCAGCTCGTCGAGCGCCTCGCTTCCGTCGACCGCCGTCAGGTGCGCATTCAAGATAGCCGCGATCACCTGCAGATCGAGCTGCGAGCTCATCGAATTCTGTTGTGCTAAAGCCACTTCCGCGCCAGCGATGGCATCGGCGGCGGCTCCGCCCGCCGCGCCCGATTGCGCACGCTGCTCCGATCCGCCCATGTCGCGTGACAGTACCCAGGCGCCTCAGCGCCGACAATTCACCTCACCTGGTCTGTGCACAACCGGCTGGCGGGCTAGCCCACGGATTCGCCATAGTGTGCCCGCAAGCTCGCCAGCACAGCACTTTTCGTGCGATCAAGCTCGTGGGCGGTGGCGACGATGGTTGCGATCTCGCGCTGCTTGGCGAGCAGGAAATTCTGAAACTCACGCGCCCCCAGCGGGGTATCGAGGGCGAGCGAATCCTGGCCTGCCACAGCGCCATCGATCTCAGCACCGATCGCATCCAGCCGACGGACACTGTCGCGCATTACCGTGTGCGCACGGGTGAGCGCCTCCACCAGCGCACGGTCGGCCTCCCCGAGCACGTCGTGTTGGCGCGCCAGCTCGGCTTGCCGCGCCCGGATCGCAGCTAGCGCGGATCCGGCCTGCTCAGACCTGGGTTTGCCGCCGTTCATAGCGGCCGCCGGATTTGCACATGGCTACCCAATGGGCTGATCCGCACCGAGGCGCCCGCGTGCGGCGCCTCGACAACCACATTGTTGCCGATCGCCAGCTGCACATGGCCCGGATGCGGGAAGACCAGATCGCCGGGCCGTATCTGCGAGCGCGACACCACGATCCCGTCGTTGATCTGCTGGTAGGTGGTGCGGTCCACGTGCACGCCCGCCTGCGCGTAGGCCCATTGGACCAGCCCGGAGCAGTCGAACCGGTCCGGGCCGGTGGCCCCCCAAACGTAGGGGCGGCCCAGCCGCGACAACGCCGCTCGCACCGCGATTCCGGCGCGCCCGCTGATCGGCGACAGCCGCTGCCTCGACCCATGGTGGTGCAGCATCCGGTACCGCAGCAGGCGCAAGGCGGCCAACCGGCGCCGCGCCCGTCGGTGCGCCCACAGAACATGCGCGCGTTGGGCACGCAGCCGGCCCACCCGGCGACGGATGGCCTCACGCTGGGCCAACGGGGTCACCGGCGGTGCCACACAATCGGCCCGAGCCTGGTTCACGACGTTGCCGGTCAACTCCCGGGCCTGCTCGCGATCCCGGTGCGCATCGGCAATCACCGCGGCAACCACCGCATCGGTTCTTGTCGCAGCCGCTAGGACTTCCCGGCCACGTGCTGCCCTGAACCTATAGCGGGGTTGATCCGTCGCGGGGTTGGGCGGGGTGTCGCGCCACAGCGGCTCCGCACCCGGTTGGGGGTGCACGTCCGGCATCCGGTGGTCGCCAGTGCCGACGAACATCTGATGGGCGCGAAGCAACGCATCGACTTCGGTGGGAATCATCGTTGCCCCTCGCCGTCGTCGTAGCCCGGACCCTGCTGTTCAGAGGACTCCGTGGATCCATCGACGAAGGCGCGAATCCGGGGGAGCGCTCCGGGCGGGATGACCCCCCTGTTGCGGATATCCCACAGTTCGTCACTATCGACACCGATCAGTGCCGCGATGACCGCGTCCGGTAACTGCGATAGCGCGCACGCCCGGTCGAAGCGCGCACTCAAGCTCGCCGGCATCCGCTCGAGCAGGGCGGTGCGCGTTGCCTCCAGCGCCTGCAGGTGCTCCATGAGTCGGGCGCTGGACTCCGAGCCGGCGTTGACCGCCACCCGCCATGAGCTGGCGGCCAGCATCTCGGCCTTCACGCACTGAGCGACCACAGAGAGAATATACGTCTCATATTCGTTTGATGTGCTCGCCGGCAATCTATCGATGACCGACCTGAGGGCATCCAGCTGGGCTTCGGCGTATCCCTCCAGCACATCGGTGTCACTGTGGCGGTCGACCACCACCACGCCGGGGCGGCGAGGCGAGGCCGTCTCGGTCGGCCGGGCAGCGAGCAGCCGGGCTAGCTCCGCCTCCGGATCGGCGGCGACCAGCAGCCGCGAGTAGGTGCCCGGCGGCAAACCGAGGCCGTTTTCTACCTTCTGAACTGTGCCTTTGTGCGGCTTGCGGGCACCTCGTTCCAGATAGCTGAGGCCCATGATGCTGACACCGGTCGCGGCCGCGAGGTCGGCCAGTGACCAATCGTGTGACTCACGCAAGGCACGGATAGCCGCACCGGCCGATTCACGGCTCACCGCTAGCTCCGGCCATAGGCGGGATATTACACAGACCGGTACGACACCCTGTTATATACGTTTTTGTCACGCTTCTCTTGCCAGAATCGCGCATCTTCGTATACGCTTTCGCATACGTTTTAGCGGAGAAGGAGACCGGCTGATGTCCAACCCTTGCGCCACCAACCCGGAACTGTGGTTCGGCTACCCCGACGAAGACAGTGGCAACGGTGCCGCGAAGGCCCGCGCCTATGAGCGCTCCGCCACCAAAGCGCGGATTCAGTACCTGCGCCGGTGCCCGCTGGCCCAGCAACGTCTGTGTGCCGAACGGGCCGTCAAGCACCGGGAGGAGTACGGGGTGTGGGCTGGGGTCAAGCTGCCCGGGGGCCAGTACCGCAAGCGTGGACAGCTGGCTGAGGCTCATGACGTCTTGCGCCGAATCGCGGCGGGGGAGATCAATGCCCGACAGCTCCCGGAAAACACCGCCCTGCTGGCGCGCAACGAACGCGATGCCGTCCCCGTGACCGCGGTGGTGTGGCATTTGCCGGTCACACAGGTGGGCCCCCAAACAGCGGCCTAGCCCCACCGGTGGGGCCGCGTCGTGATCACGCGCTACCTGGGGCGGCCCGGTCGCCAAACCGGCGTAGGGTCGCGGTAGCTCGCCCGAGCACACCCGCGACGAAGGGTGCACCAAATGAGCAACCTGGGGACCGCACCAGCGGAGGTAGCCTGCTGCGCCGCACACGGTGCCGGTATCGAGGTGCTGCATCCGCGGGAAGTGCCGCTGGGTGGGCCGCGTGCAATCCGGGTGCAACGCACGCTTCCGCAGCGGCAACGTTCGCTGATCGGCGCCTGGTGTTTCGTCGACCACTATGGCCCGGTCTCGGCGCACATGGATGTGGCGCCCCACCCGCACACCGGACTGCAGACGGTCAGCTGGCTGTTCAGTGGGGAAGTGGAGCACCGGGACAGCGCGGGGGTCCATGCCCGGATCCGCCCCGGCGAGCTGAACCTGATGACCGCGGGCGCGGGCATCTGTCACTCCGAGGTGTCGGTGGGTAGCGGCGTGCTACATGGCGCCCAACTGTGGGTGGCCCTGCCCGATTCCGCCCGCGACACCGGGCGCGACTTTGCTCACTACACGCCGGCACCGGCGGTGCTCCCCGGTGCGCGAGCGCGGGTGTTCATCGGCGAGCTGGCGGGCGTACGGTCGCCGGTACATACCTTCACGCCGCTACTTGGCGCCCAGCTCGACCTGGACGCCCATGCCGAGCTGGATATCGAAGTCGACCCGACATTCGAACACGGGGTGCTGTGCGATGTCGGCGATCTCGAATTGGCTGGGACCGCGCTGGCGGCAGGCGATCTGGGCTACCAGGGCCCGGACAACACCACCGTGCACGTGCGCAACGTCGGGGCACAGCCGGCGCGACTACTGCTGTTGGGCGGCACACCGTTTGCCGAAGAATTGGTGATGTGGTGGAACTTCGTCGGGCGCAACCACGACGAGATCGTGCGCTATCGCCAACTGTGGCAGGACGCCGACGCGCGCTTCGGTGAGGTTGTCGGCTACCAGGGTTCGGTCACCCGACTGCCCGCCCCGCCCCTGCCCATCACCCGGCTGCTGCCCAGACCGCTACCGAACCGAGAGGACCATCGATGACTGCCGACAAGACCGGCGCGCAGACCACCATCACCGCCGAGGCGGGCAAGTACACGATCGCGGTCGAAGGACAAACCGTCGGACTCGCCACCTACATCGACCGCGGCGATCAGCGCGTCTTCGACCACACCGAAGTCGATCCGGCGTTCGGCGGACGGGGCCTGGCGACCATCCTCGTGGAGGAAGCCCTGCAAGACGCACGAGCCGCGGGCAAGCGCATCGTCCCGGTGTGCTCCATGGTCGTTACGGTCCTCAACAAGCATCCCGAATACGACGCGATCACCGACCCCGTTTAACGGGACAGCTCAGGCGTCCTCGATGTTGGGGCGCGGGCGAATTGCGTCCCCACCGGAGAATGGGCGATGCAGCTGCTGATGCCCATAGACACCCTCGGTGTAGGCCGTCTCCGCGTGCTGGCTGAAGTCGACACCGCTGACCTCTTCCTCGCGGCTTACCCGGAACCCCATCAACCGCTCGATCAGCGCGGCCAACAAATAGCTCACCGTGAACGCGTAGAGCGCCACCACCACCATCGCCAATGCCTGCTTGCCGAGCTGGCCCAGCCCACCGCCGTAGAACAGACCCCGCGCGCCGTCGGTCATCACCGCGGTGGCCAGCAACCCGATCAGCAGGACGCCCACCACACCACCGATGAAGTGCACACCCACCACGTCGAGCGAGTCGTCGTAGTTGAGTTTGAACTTCACCGTGATCGCGAACGCGCAGACGATCCCGGCCGCCAACCCGACCAGGGCCGCACCCAGGGTGTTCACCGTGCCACACGACGGCGTGATCGCCACCAGACCCGCCACCACGCCCGAGGCGGCACCGAACGTGGTCGGCTTGCCGTCGCGGATCTGCTCGACTGCCAGCCAGCCCAGCATCCCCAGGCACCCGGCGACCAGGGTGTTGAGGAAGATCGCCGAGGCCAGCCCATTGGCCGCCAACGCCGAACCGGCATTGAACCCAAACCAGCCGAACCACAGCAGTCCCACACCCAGCAGCACGAACGGCAGATTGTGCGGGCGCATCGGATCAACCTTGAACCCGATGCGTGGGCCCAGCACCAGCGCCAGGGCAAGGGCCGAGGAACCCGAGACGATCTCGACGACCAGCCCGCCCGCGTAGTCGAGCACTCCCATCTTCGCCAGCCAGCCGCTGGGCGCCCACACCCAGTGCGCCACAACCGAGTACACCGCGATCGACCAGACGGGTACGAAAACCATCCAGGCCGCGAACTTGGCCCGATCCGCGATAGCACCGCTGACCAGGGCGGCGGTGATGATCGCAAAGCTCAGCTGAAAGGTCGCGAACAGCAACTCGGGAACCGACCCATGGACCGTCGCCGGACCGATACCGCGCATTCCGGCATGCGTCAGCCCGCCCACCAGCCCACCGGGGAAGCCAGGCGCCGCGCCGTCGGAGAACGCCAAGCTGTAACCGGCCAGCAACCACGCCACCGTGACCAGCGGTATGGAGATGAAGCTCATCATGATCATGTTGAGCACGCCGGTGGTGCGCACCATGCCGCCGTAGAAGATCGCCAGCCCGGGCGTCATCAGCAGCACGAGTGCGGTGCTGGCCAGCAGCCACGCGGTAGCGGCGGGATCGATATCCAACTCGGCGCTCCTTCGATAGTCAGCAGCCACGAGAATATCGGCGCGATGTTTCCGATAGACGCTAGACGGCGGATCTCGGCATAGTCAGCCGCCGCAAACCGAGCCCCGGCCGCGGTGCAATATCCGTGTATGACGTCGTTCCTGTGGGACCAGCACACGTGTCTGCCGCTACAGACCGACACCTCGGTCGAACCGCTGATCCGGTACCACGGTCACGACATGGCGGTGTTGGTATCGGTCAACGCCGGGTATTCGCCGCACAGCTTCCGCGACACGACGGCGCTGCTGGATCACTACCGCGCCGCGATCAGCGCCCACCCCGATCTGGAGCTGGCCGCCGGCGTCGGCGATGTCACCACCATCACCCGCGGCGGGCGCATCGCGGTGGTCTTCGACCTGGAGGACTCCCGCCCCCTCGACGACAACCTCGACAACCTGGCGACCCTGGCCGACCTCGGGGTGCGCACGCTGCTGCCGACCTACAACCACGCCAATCGTGCAGGCAGCGGTTGTCTGGACACCACCGATGCCGGCCTGACCGGCTGGGGACGCGCGATCGTCGCCGAGATGAACGACGTGGGCATCGTGCCCGACGGGTCGCACTGCAGCACCCGCACCGGACTGGACATGTGTGAGGTCTCCACCGGTCCGGTGGTCTACAGCCACTCCTGCATGCGCGCGGTGTGGGATCACCCGCGCAACATCACCGACGACCAAGCACGAGCCTGCGCGGCCACCGGTGGGGTCATCGGAATCACCGGGGTCGGCATTTTCCTGGGACCCAATACGCCCACCCTCGACGCCATGACACGACACCTGGAATACGCCGTCGATCTGGTGGGCATCGACCACGTCGGTATCAGCAGCGACTTCTCCTTCGATCTCGCCGACTTCTACGACGAGCTGGCCCGCAACCCGGACCTATTCGATGAGAGCTACACCCGCTGGGGACCGATCCAGTGGATGGCGCCCGAAACGCTGCTCACACTCGGTGCGCACCTCGCCGACCGGGGCTGGGCCGACGATCACATCAACGCGGTGCTCGGCGCCAACTTCTATCGAGTGGCGCAACGCGTCTTGCCCACCTGACAACCCCGCCACGATTGTTCCGGCGACCACACTGATACTCGCACAATTGATTGGTCGACATCTCACCCTCCGGTCCGGATCCGGAAATGGCGTCCGCTCGACTATTCGATCCAACCGTGTTTTCGGGCAAATCCCTCGAATGCCGCCCGGATGCGCACAATCTGCTCACCCGTAATTGAAGGCGTCGCCTCCAAGAGGATCTCGGTGGCCGCTTCCTTGAATTCCTGGGCCGAGAAGACATCGAAATACTCATCGGTGTCCGAGGCAGCGGCCTTGCTCCCAGCACCGGTCCTGCCGGAGCCCTGGTCTGGCACCGAGGGGCCCACGCGGTCGGAGGTATTCGCTGATGGCTTTGTTGGCGATCGCGGTTCTGGCCACTGCCGCGGGGATGCGCGGCTATGCTGGTTTTGCCACATGGGCGGCCACCGCTCCCGATGATGTGTTGGCCCAATTAGGGGTCCGGTTCCGGCGGCCCAGTGAGAAGACCTTCCGCGCTGTTTTGTCTCGGCTAGACCCCGCCGACCTCAACGCCAGGATGGGCAGTTACTTCACTGCACACGTGGCCAGCAGCGACCCCAGTGGATTGGTGCCGATCGCGTTGGACGGCAAGATGCTGCGTGGTGCTTTACGCGCCAAAGCGACAGCCACGCATCTCGTGTCGGTGTTCGCCCACCGTGCCCGATTGGTGCTCGGTCAACTCGCTGTCGCCGAGAAAAGCAATGAAATTCCCTGCGTACGTGCCCTGCTCACGCTGCTGCCGGGTAGCTTGCGGTGGCTGGTCACCGTGGATGCGATGCATACCCAGGTCGTCACCGCGAAGTTGATCTGCGCCACCTTGAAGTCGCACTACCTGATGATCGTCAAGTCCAACCAAGCCAAAATATTTGCGCGTATCACCGCGCTGCCCTGGGCCGAGGTGCCCGCAGCCGCTACCGACGACTCCCGCGGCCACGGCCGTGTCGAGACCCGCACCCTGCAAATCATCACCGCTGCACGAGGAATCGGCTTCCCCTACGCAAAACAAATCATCCGGATCACTCGTGAACGCTTGATCACCGCCACCGACCAGCGCAGCGTGGAGGTGGTCTATGCCATCTGCAGCCTGCCGTTCGAGCACGCCCGCCCTACCGCGATCATGACCTGGATGCGTCAACACTGGGGAATCGAGAACAGCCTGCACTGGATACGCGACGTCACCTTCGACGAAGACCGTCAAAGGGCACATACCGGAAACGGCGCACAGGTCCTAGCAACGCTACGCAACACCGCGATCAATCTGCACCGCCTCAACGGCGCCGACAACATCGCCGAAGCCTGCCGGATCACCGCTTTGACCGCCAACCGCCGCCTAGACCTCCTCAATCCACAATTCCCCAGCTCACAAGCCTGCTAATCAACAACGCCGGAGCCCTGCCTGGTAGGATAGGCGCTGATCCTGGCGACGGCGATAGCCCTGATTCTCGGTGTTCTCATCTACAACTCACCGCTGGGCGTGACCGCGGTCGGGTTGACGATTCCGTCCTACGCCCTGCTCGGTGTGCTCGTCGGGATCGTCGGCCTCGGCGTTCTGCCGTCGGTGATCATGCTGACCTTCTTTGGCGTGTTCCCCATTCTGCGCAACGTTGTGGTGGGACTGACCGGCGTCGACAAAGGCTTGGTGGAGTCGGCCCGGGGGATGGGAATGAGCCGACTGACCACGCTGGTGCGTCTGGAATTGCCGCTGGCGTGGCCGGTGATCATGGCCGGTGTGCGGGTGTCCGCCCAGATGCTGATGGGCATCGCGGCCATCGTGGCCTTCGCGCTCGGTCCGGGTCTGGGTGGCTACATCTTCTCGGGCATCTCCCGAATGGGTGGCGCCAACGCGACCAACTCGATCGTCGCCGCCACCATCGGCATCCTGATCCTGGCGGTCATTCTCGACACGGTGCTCAACGTCATTGCGCGTCTCACCACCCCGAGAGGAATACGTGCCTGAAGCCGCATCCGCTGATCAACCGACCACGTCCGACGCTCCCCAGAGCAGCGGACTCCGGATTCTGCTGGATGGGGTGACCAAGCGGTACGGCGTGCGCTCCACACCCGCGGTCGACAACGTCACCTTGGAGATCGGCGCGGGCGAGATCGTCATGTTGGTAGGCCCTTCGGGTTGTGGAAAGACCACGACGATGAAGATGATCAACCGGCTGATCGAGCCCACCAGCGGGCGGATCTTCATCGGCGATGACGATGTCACCCGCCGCAACCCCGATGAACTTCGACGCCACATCGGTTACGTGGTCCAGGGCGCGGGACTGTTCCCGCACCTGACGGTGGGTGACAACATCGGCATCGTTCCCCGCCTACTCAAGTGGGTCAAGAACCGGGTTGCCGCCCGTATCGACGAACTGCTCGACCTGGTCAACCTCGACCCGGCCCAGTACCGCGACCGGTTCCCCCGCGAACTCTCCGGGGGCCAGCAGCAGCGCGTCGGTGTCGCTCGCGCCCTGGCCGCCGACCCGCCGGTGCTGTTGATGGACGAGCCGTTCGGTGCGGTCGACCCGATCACCCGCCAACGACTACAGGACGAGTTGTTGCGGCTGCAGGAAGAGCTGCACAAGACCATCGTCTTCGTCACCCACGACTTCGGCGAGGCCGTCAAGCTGGGTGACCGGATCGCCATCCTGACCACCGGCTCCAAAGTCGTCCAATACGACACCCCGGAACGGATCCTCGCCGAACCCGCCAACGACTTCGTCCGCGGCTTCGTCGGCGCCGGCGCTACCCTCATGCAGCTCAGCCTGACCCGGGTGCGCGACATCGACCTGCACGAGGCCGTCGTTGCGCAGGCCGGCGGCGACCCCGCCGAAGCCGTTGAACTGGCCGGATCCCTCGACCGGGAGCATGCCATCGTGCTTGACCGGCAGAATCGGCCGCTGCGCTGGCTGCCCCTCGAGGAGCTGGCCAAACCCCAAGCACTGGCCCAGGTGACCCGCGATGACGACCTAGAGTGCGTCAACCTAGCATCGACCCTCAACGACGCGTTAGACGAAATGCTGACCTCGTCGCACGGGGTCGTGGTCGTCACCGGCCGACGCAATACCTACCAGGGCGTCATTAGAGTCGAGACGATCATGGAGGCAATCGCCGACATACGCGGTGCAGCGAACTCTGAGGAGCCCGACACGTGAGCGTGGCCGGCAGCGACATCAACGTCGAAGGTGCCGTCAAGGGCGGCGCCGAGGGCCAACCCACGGCCCCGACGACGCCAGGTCGGCCGAGTTTCGGGCGGTGGGCGCTGCAGCCACTCACGTGTGCCTTCGCGGTGGCCGGAGCGCTGGCCTATGTGACGGTGGCCTATGTGTCCGAGTCGGAGCGCCGCTCGCTGAGCGTGTCGCATCTGTTGCAGCTGCTGCGCGAACACCTGGTGATCAGCCTGTCGGCCACGGTGCTCACGTGTGTGGTGGCGATTCCGGTGGGAATCGCATTGACGCGAGGGCCGATGCGGCGTTATTCGAAGCCGATCATCACCGTCGCCAGTTTCGGTCAGGCCGCGCCGGCTATCGGCCTGATCGCGCTGGGGGCGGTCGTGTTCGGGATCGGTCAGCTCGGCGCGATCGTTGCCCTCACCGTCTACGGCGCGATGCCCATCATCGCCAACACCGTCACCGGACTCGACGGCGTGGATCGCCGGATCGTCGAAGCCGCCCGGGGAATGGGTTTGTCGGCGTTCTCGACGCTGCGTCGTGTCGAACTGCCGTTGTCGCTACCGGTCATCGTCGCCGGCGTTCGGACAGCCTTGGTGCTGATTGTCGGGACGGCGGCGCTGGCGTCGTTCACCGGCGGCGGGGGATTGGGGCAGCTGATCACCACCGGCATCAAGCTGCAGCAGCCGGTGACCCTGATCGTCGGCGCCATTCTGGTGGCGGCACTGGCGTTGTTCATCGACTGGCTGGCTCGCCTCATCGAGATGGTGGCCGCACCGAGGGGACTGTGAATCACATGCTCGCAGCGGTCCACCGATGGAGTAAATGTCGGCGCGCGCGACGGCTGGCGTTCGCGGCGCTGGCGGTGCTGTGCGTGGGCCTGGTGGCCAGCTGCGGGCTGCGCTCGGCGACCGGTGCGGTGCTGGAAGCCAAACCCGGCCTCATCCGCCACTATCAGTCCCTGGAGGGCGTGCCCATCACCGTCGCGGCCAAGGACTTCACCGAGCAGCTGATCCTCGGCAATATGCTCTCGATCGTCCTGCATGCCGCGGGCGCTAGGGTCACCAACCTCAGCAACACGCCCGGCAGCTTCGGGGTCCGGCGGGCGTTGCTCACCGGCGAGGCGAACATCGCACCGGAGTACACCGGTACCGGCTGGATCAACTACCTCGGCCATGAGAACCCGATCAAGGGCGCAAAGCAGCAATGGGAAGCCGTCAACGCCGCCGATCAGGTCAACGGCCTGACCTGGTTGCCGCCGGCGCCGATGAACAACACCTACACGTTGGCCATCCGCGAGTCCGAGGCCGAACGACTCGGGGTGACCAAGCTCTCCGACCTCAAGAGGCTGCCCCGCTCCGCGCTCACGTTCTGTATCGAAAGCGAATTCGCAAGCCGCAATGACGGTTTCGTGCCGATGCTGCACGCCTACGGGCTTGATCTCGAGGATCTGGCGAAGATCACCACGTTGGACACCGGGGTCGTCTACAGCGCCACGGCACAAGGGGAATGCAATTTCGGCGAAGTGTTCACCACCGACGGCCGGATCCCCGCGCTGCATCTGCGTCTGCTCGAAGACGACAAGCACTTCTTCCCGCTGTACAACCTCACCGAGGTTGTCGATACCTCGCTGATCAATGATCACCCGGAACTTCGGGAGATCTTTGCGCAGCTCAATCCGAGGCTCACCAACGACACGATGAGGGAATTGAACGCCCAGGTGGACAACGATGGCCGGGACCCGGCCATCGTTGCCAAAGACTGGCTACTGCAACAGAAGCTGCTCAGCTAGCGGCCTGGGTCAGACGTCCGGTCTCACCCGCCCGCAGCGACGACGAGGGTCAATTCGTTTCCGCTGCGCTCCACCTGCATGCCGGCCCTGCGGGCGACCGCAGCGACCGCGGCCGCATCGGTGGGCTCGGCCCGCGTGCTCGCCAGAATGCGGGCCAGCCGACCCTTGTATGCCTTGTTGAAATGGGTGACCACGGTCCGTCGGCCGTCGGGATGCTCGGCGAGGACCTTGACGTGGATCCCGCCGGATGTTGGTCCCAGCGCTACATAGGAGCCGGAGCGCAGATCGACGATCAGGTCTTGGGCCGCCAACTCCGCGAGCAACGGCTCCAGCAGGGGCTTCCACCGGGCGGCCAGGGTGGGTTTCGCCGGGAGCTTGGAAGTAGCGGAAAGCCGGTAGGCGGGCACCTGATCGTCGGCGCGCAACAGCCCGAACAATGCCGAACCAATGGCCAGCCGAGCGCGGGCGCGCTTTGCCTCGGCGCCGCGCAGCGAATCGACATCCAACGCGTCGTAGAGGACACCGGTGTAGCGGCGCAGCGCCGGCAGCGTCGGCGCGGTACGCAGCGCGGCGTTGCGCTCGATCTCGGCATCCTGGGACGGCGAGACCCCCAGGGCCGTTCTGCACGCCGGCGGGTCGGCCGCGAGATCAACGAGTTCGCCGACCAGCGCGGCCCGCAGTGCACCCAGTCCCGGGTTGGCGAGTTTTTCGAGTCGCAGTGGGGGGCCATCACCCCCACCCCGCTTGGTCTCCGACGGCGGTAGCAGCACAATCACGGGTGCAGACGATAGTCGGCCGTGGTTTCGCCGGATTGGTGCACGCGGTGTTCGCGGCGATCGGGGGGCTTGCCGGAACCGGCAGTCCGCCCAACCCGCCCAGGTAGGCGAGTCTTCGTCGGCCTGGTAGCCACCGGCCGCTAGTCTGCTGAGTGGCCGTCATCGGCAAACGAAGGGCCTACAAAGTGCGCGTCGAGTCAGCAACGTTTTTGATTGTCGGCGGCTCATCCGGAATCGGTCGCAGCGTCGCGGAGCGGGCTGCGCGCCGGGGCGCCACTGTGGCGGTGACGGCCCGACGTACCGACCGGCTGGCCAGCCTCGCCGCGACCATCGCGGAGATGGGTGGCAGCTGTTCGATCCACCCGGCCGATGCCACCGATCCGGTTGCCGCACAGTCGGTTGTCGCCGACGTACTAGAGCGCCACGGCAAGATCGACGTGGTGTTGCTCAATGCCGGCGGCGCTCCTGCCCTTGATCTGACCCGGCTTGACGCTGCTGACATCACAAGCGTCATGGACGCCAACTACGACGTCGCGGTCAACTACCTCGTTCCGGTGTTGCGGCATATGGCTGAGCGCGGGACGGGCGTGATCGCACACACCAACTCGTTGGCCGGTTGGTACGCCGTACCGCTGCAGGGGCCTTACTCGGCGGCGAAGGCCGCATTGAGGGTGCTGTTCGACGCCTATCGGATTGAGTATGCCGGCAGCGGTGTGCGATTTGTGTCGATCTATCCGGGATTCGTTGCCACGGAGGCCACCGAGGGCGACGGAATGCCCGCACCCGGCGAAATCTCTGAACAGGAAGCTGCAGAGCACGTTCTACGCGCACTATCTTCTGGCCGAGAGTCCTTTTCGTTCCCGCGTGCCATGAGCACACTTGTCGGGCTGGGTCGGTTGCTTCCGACAACGCTGCGCCGCAAAGTGATCAAGAAGGTCGTCACCTCGGCGTAAGGACCGCGACCGCAGTCGTTGGAATCGAGCTGGCTCGGTTTGCGACAACCGGTCTTGGACACACCGCACCCGGATGTCTTTCTTTCCGACAGGATCTGCTCACCCCCAGGCGATTTCAGCTCTCCGGAACCCGCGGTATGCACCACGCCGGGCGGCACGGGACACCGCGCGAGAGGACCGGATAGCCGTCGAGAAACTGCACGTCTGCCGACGCCACGTCACGCCTAGCCCGTCGCTTCCTCGCCTTCGCGGTCGAAGCCCCACCGGATCGCCGCGGACAGGTTCGACACGTAGTTGGCTTCCAGATTGTCGTCGTGCTGGCGTTGTATCCAGGACGGGTGCTTCACGTGGAAAATGTACGGAACACCCTTGGGGAGTCGCCCGCGCGGAATCTCAAAGAGCTCCTCGCAAATCCGCGCGCTCGGATAGAAGAACGTCAGCACCCGTTCCGCATCGCGACCTAAGGCAACCACCAGCCGCGGCCGGACGATCTCGAGTTCGCGGTGCAGATACGGCGAGCAATTGACAATCTCATGCTGATGCGACGAGCGGTTCTTCGGCGGGTGGCAGTGCACCGCGTTGCTGATGAAGACATCCTCTTTTTCCGGACCCGCGCGCTGGATGCTCTCGTCGATCAGCTCGCCGCTGCCACCGGTGAACGGGACCTGGCTCTCCATGCACTTCTCGCACAGGCTCTGCCCGATCAGCGCGACCGGTGAGCTCACGCAGCCGTAGCCGGGCGCCGACATGGTGGCGGGCGCGATGTTCATGCCCTCGCAGCGCCGGCAGCCCGCGATCTCAGCGTCGAGAGCGATCTTGCGCAGCCGTCGCGAGGCAGATGAGTCATAGTCCTCGGTCACGCTCGGACCCACGGTTGGAGTGTAGATACTTCCGGGGGCACGCCCCGCCTAATTGAGCCGCGGCGAGCAACAACGTCCAGCCGGGCCGCTCGGGCAGGCAAGTCGCATACCCCGCAACGGCTGAAAAAGCGGATCCGACGACGACAGTCCCCACCCATGGACGCCCGCCGCAGCCACGCCCACAAACCACAAAGGTCACGTCCTCTTTCGAGGCCGTGACCTTTGTGTCTACGGTTCATAGAACCGCTCGCTGTGGGCGAAGGGGGACTTGAACCCCCACGTCCCGAAGGACACTGGCACCTGAAGCCAGCGCGTCTGCCATTCCGCCACTCGCCCAAACGACCGGAGGACCATATCACTTTAGTAGGCCCGAACCCCAACCGCTGCCAGCGGGGTGGGGCCGGGGGTCGGCCCCGGGAACCCCCGCCGAGCCGCAGTTCGACCCCAGCGGCCCTGGTACACGGACCAACTTCTGGGTCTCTGAAGTGTCTCGATGTGATTCTCAGGGTTCTCACGGTGCCCCAGGGTCACGGTGTCCCGATAGCATGGTCTGTTGACCACGACCCGCGGGTGAGCCGTTTGCCTTGCGCCAACGATGGACCACAACACAGTGAGGCGAGCACTGAAGAGATGGGTAGCCAGAAAGGGCTAGTTCAGCGCATCGAGCGCAAACTCGAGTCGACGGTGGGGGACGCATTTGCCCGGATGTTCGGCGGATCGATCGTCCCGCAAGAGGTCGAAGCCCTGTTGCGACGGGAAGCGGCCGACGGCGTGCGCTCCCTGCCGGGAAATCGCCTTTTGGCCCCCAACGAATACATCATTACCCTCAGTGTGCACGACGCTGAGGAATTGGGCGCCGATCCACACCTCACGTCGAGCGAATTTGCTCGGTACTTGGCAGACTACATCCATGAACAGGGGTGGCAAACTTATGGTGATGTGGTCGTCCGGTTCGAGCAGTCATCGAGCCTGCATACTGGCCAGTTCCGCGCCCGCGGGGCTGTTAACCCCGACGTCGAGCCCCGCCCGACAGTCAACGATTCCGCCCAGCCACAATCGAACGATGCGTTTGGCGCAGAACCAGGAGTACCACCAATGACTGACAACTCGAGCTACCGCGGCGGTCAGGGGCAGGGGCGGCCCGACGAGTACTACGACGAGCGTTACGCCCGTCCGCAAGAAGACCCGCGCGGCGGTCCGCACGGCGGACCCGACCCACGTGGTGGATACCCGCCGGAGGCCGGGGGTTACCCGCCTCAGCCCGGGTACCCGCCGCCACGCCCGCAAGACCAGGGCGGCTACCCGGAACAGGGCGGCTACCCCGAGCAGGGCGGCTACCCCGACCAGCGCGGCTACCAAGACCAGCGCGGCTACCCCGACCAGCGCGGCTACCAGGACCAGGGCGGTTACCCCGACCAGCGCGGTTACCCCGAGCAGGGTGGCTACCCGCCGTCATATGAGCAGCGTCCGCCCGCGCCCGGAGGTTACGGCGCCCAGGGCTACGACCAGGGTTACCGCCAGGGTGGCGGCTACGGCCAGCCGCCCGGCGGTCAGCCCGGATACGGGGGCTACGGCGAATACGGCCGCGAGCCCGCACGCCAGGACGAGGGCGCCTATTCAGCGCCCGCGGCTCCGTCGGCACCCCCTGAGGCGCAGCGCCCGGGCTACCCCGACCAGGGTGGCGGCTACGACCAGGGCTACCAGCAGGTCGGCGCCGGGTACGGCCGGCCCGAGTATGGCCAGGGCGACTACACCCAATACGCCGACACGTCCTCCCCGGGCGGCTACCCGCCGCAGGGCGCCGGATACGCCGACCCGGCCGGTCGCGACTACGAGTACGGCCAAGCGGCGGCCCCCGACTACGGTCAGGCGCCGCCCGACTACGGCCAGGCCCCATCCGACTACGGTCAGGCGCCGCCCGAGTACGGCCAGCCAGCCGGCGGCGGTTACGGCGGTTACGGACAGAGCGGCTACGGGGCTACCGGATCTTCGGTGATCCTGCAGCTCGACGATGGCAGCGGACGCACGTACCAGCTCCGCGACGGGTCCAACATCATCGGCCGCGGGCAGGACGCGCAGTTCCGGTTGCCCGACACCGGGGTGTCACGTCGCCATCTGGAGATCCGCTGGGATGGACAGGTTGCGCTGCTGGCGGACCTGAACTCGACGAACGGCACCACCGTCAACAACGCGCCCGTGCAGGAGTGGCAGTTGGCCGACGGCGATGTGATTCGCTTGGGCCATTCCGAGATAATCGTCCGCATCCACTGACCCTCTGGGCTCACAGCTGCCGTGCTTTACTCCGCACCGACCGCCGTCCAAGTATCGTGACCTTGCTGATGTGCTCGGCACCGGCGTGGGGTGGGCAGTGCCAGGACCGATGCCAGGACGGAAAGGACGCCAGATGCAGGGGTTAGTACTGCAACTGACGCGTGCCGGTTTTTTGATGCTGCTGTGGCTTTTCATCTGGTCGGTGTTGCGGATCCTGCGGACCGATATCTACGCACCGACCGGTGCCGTCATGGTGCGCCGCGGTCTGGCGTTGCGCGGGACGCTCTTACCGTCGCGGCGGCGCGGGCAGTCGGCACGCTATCTCGTAGTGACCGAGGGGGCGCTGACCGGCGCCCGCATAACTTTGAGTGGACAGCCGGTATTGATTGGACGCGCGGACGACTCGACCCTGGTGTTGACTGACGACTACGCCTCGACGCGCCACGCCAGGCTTTCCCAACGAGGATCGGAGTGGTACGTCGAGGACTTAGGATCGACCAACGGTACTTACCTTGACAGGGCGAAGGTGACGACTGCGGTACGAGTTCCCATGGGAACGCCGGTGCGAATCGGCAAGACGGCAATCGAGTTGCGCCCGTGACCCTAGTCTTGCGCTACGCCGCCCGCAGTGATCGCGGCCTGGTACGCGCCAATAACGAGGACTCCGTGTACGCCGGGGCACGCCTGTTGGCGCTGGCCGACGGCATGGGCGGCCACGCCGCCGGGGAAGTGGCATCCCAGTTGGTCATCGCCGCGCTGGCACATCTGGACGACGATGAGCCCGGCGGCGACCTGCTGGCCAAGCTGGATGCCGCGGTGCGCTCCGGCAACTCGGCTATCGCCGCCCAAGTCGAGATGGAACCCGAGCTCGAAGGCATGGGGACCACACTCACCGCGATCCTGTTTGCCGGTAACCGACTGGGGCTGGTGCACATCGGTGACTCCCGCGGCTACCTGCTGCGCGACGGTGAGCTGACCCAGATCACCAAGGACGACACGTTTGTCCAGACGCTGGTGGACGAGGGGCGGATCACCGCGGAGGAGGCGCACAGCCACCCGCAGCGTTCGCTGATCATGCGTGCGCTGACCGGTCATGAGGTCGAGCCGACGTTGACCATGCGAGAAGCTCGCGCCGGCGACCGCTATCTGCTGTGCTCGGACGGCCTGTCGGATCCGGTGAGCGACGAAACCATCCATGAAGCGCTGCAGATTCCCGACGTCGCCGAAAGCGCCTACCGTCTCATCGAGCTGGCCCTGCGCGGGGGCGGTCCCGACAACGTCACGGTCGTGGTGGCCGACGTCGTCGACTACGAATACGGACAAACCCAGCCGATCCTGGCCGGCGCGGTCTCCGGTGATGACGACCAGCTGACCCTGCCCAACACCGCCGCAGGACGGGCTTCGGCGATAACCGCCCGCAAAGAGGCGGTCAAGCGGGTTCCGCCGCAAGTCGAGACCGTTCACCGGCCTCGCTGGTCATGGCGACGGATGGCACTGGTCGCCACGCTGGTGGTGCTGCTGGTGGTGGCGGGCCTGTTCATCAGCCGTGCGGTGATCCGCAACAACTATTACGTCGCCGAATTCAACGGCACCGTATCGATCATGCGGGGCATTCAGGGGTCGTTTCTGGGCATGTCCCTGCACGAGCCGTATCTCATGGGCTGTCTGAACGCACGCAACGAGCTGTCCCAAATCAGCTATCAGCAATCCGGCGAGCATCTCGACTGCAATCTGATGAAGTTGGACGACCTGCGCCCACCCGAACGCGCACAGGTGCAGGCCGGCCTTCCCGCCGGCTCGCTCGACAACGCGATCGGGCAGTTGCGCGAGTTGGCCGCCAACTCGCTGCTGCCACCCTGCCCCGCGCCGCGCGCCACCTCGCCGCCGGAATCATCTGCCCCGAGCACCGCCAGCGAGACACCCGGACAGCCCAGCGTCACCTCCTCACCAGCGTCGACGACCACCCCGACTCCCTCGGCCAGCACCACGCCGACCACGACTTCCGGAAGTACGGCAGCTACCAGCACCCCGCCCGCGGGTACCTCGCCGGCGGCCCCGACGTCACCTACTCCGACGTCGACGACGAGTTCGCCGAACGTGACCGCACTCCCGCCACCCCCACCGCAGCCGGGCATTGACTGCCGGGCGGTGGCATGACGACCCAGCTGCAGCCACCGGTAACGGTGACGCCCCCGTTGCCGACCCGACGAAATGCCGAACTGCTGCTGTTGTGCTTCGCCGCGGTGATCACCATCGCTGCGCTATTCATCGTGGAAGCCAATCAAGACCGGGCCATCCATTGGGACCTAGCCAGCTACGGGCTGGCCTTCCTCACCCTGTTCGGCTTCGCGCACCTGGCGATCAGACGCTTCGCGCCGTTCACCGATCCGCTGCTGCTGCCGGTGGTGGCGCTGCTCAACGGACTGGGCCTGGTGATGATCCACCGGCTCGACCTCGTCGACAAGCAGATCGGCCACCGCGCACATCCCAGCGCAAACCAACAGATGCTGTGGACTCTGGTCGGGGTGGCGTCGTTTGCGCTGGTGGTGACGTTTCTCAAGGACCATCGCCAGCTGGCGCGCTATGGCTACACCTGTGGTCTGGCGGGTCTGGTGTTGCTGGCGATCCCCGCGGTACTGCCCGCGGCCTTGTCTGAGGAAAACGGCTCCAAGATCTGGATTCGGTTGCCCGGCTTCTCCATCCAGCCCGCCGAGTTCTCCAAGATTCTGCTGCTGATCTTCTTTTCGGCGGTGTTGGTGGCCAAGCGCGGACTGTTCACCAGCGCCGGCAAGCACCTGATGGGCATGACCCTGCCGCGCCCGCGCGACCTCGCGCCGCTGCTGGCGGCCTGGGTGGCCTCGGTCGGTGTGATGGTCTTCGAAAAGGACCTCGGCACCTCGCTGCTGTTGTACGCGTCATTCCTGGTGGTGCTTTACCTGGCCACGCAACGGTTCAGTTGGGTCATCATCGGGCTGACGCTGTTCACCGCCGGAAGCGTGGTCGCCTACTTCGTTTTCCACCATGTCCGCGTCCGGGTGCAGAACTGGCTCGACCCGTTCGCCGATCCCGACGGCACCGGCTACCAAATGGTGCAAGCCCTGTTCAGCTTCGCGACCGGCGGCATCTTCGGTACCGGTCTGGGCAACGGACAGCCCGACACCGTGCCCGCGGCGTCGACCGACTTCATCATCGCCGCGTTCGGGGAAGAGCTCGGGCTGGTGGGGCTGGCCGCCATCTTGATGCTCTACACCATCGTCATCATCCGCGGACTACGTACGGCGATCGCCACCCGCGACAGCTTCGGCAAGCTCTTGGCCGCCGGTCTGGCATCAACGCTGGCCATCCAGCTGTTCATCGTCGTCGGCGGCGTCACCAAGCTCATCCCGCTGACCGGGTTGACCACACCATGGATGTCCTACGGCGGGTCGTCGCTGCTGGCCAACTACGTGCTGCTGGCCATCCTGGCGCGAATCTCCCACGGTGCCCCACGACCATTGCGCACCCGCCCTCGAAATACGTCGTCCATCGCGGCGGCCGGCACAGAGGTGATCGAGCGGGTATGAACGCCTCTCTGCGCCGAATCTCGGTGACCGTGATGGCGTTGATCGTGCTACTACTGCTCAACGCCACGATGACCCAGGTCTTCACCGCCGACGGGTTACGAGCCGATCCCCGCAACCAGCGGGTGCTCCTCGACGAGTACTCCCGCCAGCGCGGCCAGATCACCGCCGGCGGCCAGCTGCTGGCCTACTCGGTGGCCACCGACAGCCGGTTCCGTTTCCTGCGGGTTTATCCCAACCCAGAGGTGTACGCGCCGGTGACGGGCTTCTACTCGCTGCGCTATTCCAGCACCGGCCTGGAGCGCGCCGAGGATCCGCTCCTCAACGGATCCGACCAGCGCCTGTTCGGTCGCCGGCTGGCCGACTTCTTCACCGGCCGCGACCCCCGTGGCGGCAACGTCGACACCACGATCAACCCGCGCATCCAGCAGGCCGGGTGGGACGCCATGCAGCAGGGCTGCGGCGGGCCCTGCAAGGGCGCCGTCGTCGCGCTGGAACCGTCGACCGGCAAGATCTTGGCGCTGGTCTCTTCGCCGTCGTATGACCCCAACCTGCTGGCGTCGCACGATCCGGAGGCACAGGCCGAAGCCTGGAAGGATTTGCGCGACGATCCCAGCTCCCCGCTGACCAATCGGGCAATTTCGGAAACGTATCCGCCCGGCTCGACCTTCAAGGTGATCACCACCGCCGCCGCATTGCAGGCCGGGGCCACCGAGAACGACCAGCTGACCGCCGCCGCCAACATTCCGCTGCCCGACAGCACGGCGACCCTGGAGAACTACGGCGGTGCCCCGTGTGGCAGTGGGCAGACCGTGTCGCTTCGCGAGGCGTTCGCCAAGTCCTGCAACACCGCGTTTGTGCAGTTGGGCATCTCGACCGGCGCGGCGGCTCTGCGCAGCATGGCACATGCCTTCGGGCTGGACACCCCACCGAGCGCGGTACCCCTGCAGGTGGCCGAGTCCACGGTCGGACCCATCCCGGACGCCGCCGCACTGGGCATGTCGAGCATCGGACAAAAGGACGTCGCGCTCACACCGCTGCAAAACGCGCAGATTGCCGCGACCATCGCCAACGGCGGCGTCGTGATGCGGCCCTACCTGGTCGACAGCCTCAAAGGGCCCGACCTGGCCAATATCAGCACCACCGCACCACATCAGCAGCGCCGCGCGGTGTCACCGCAGGTCGCCGCTAAGCTAACAGAGCTGATGGTCGGCGCCGAGCAAGTCGCACAGCAGAAAGGGGCCATCCCCGGCGTGCAGATCGCATCCAAGACGGGTACCGCAGAGCACGGCACCGATCCCCGTCATACCCCACCTCACGCGTGGTATATCGCGTTTGCCCCCGCACAGGCTCCCAAAGTTGCTGTCGCGGTGCTGGTGGAAAATGGGGCCGATCGCCTTTCTGCGACCGGCGGCGCGCTCGCGGCCCCGATCGGGCGGGCCGTGATCGAGGCCGCGCTTCAGGGGGAACCATGAGCCCAAGAGTTGGTATGACGCTGTCTGGCAGGTATCGCCTGCAGCGGCTCATCGCCACCGGTGGCATGGGCCAGGTCTGGGAGGCGGTCGACAGCCGGTTGGGCCGGCGCGTCGCGGTCAAGGTCCTCAAACAGGAATTCTCGTCGGACCCCGAGTTCATCGAGCGGTTCCGCGCCGAGGCACGCACCACCGCAATGCTCAACCATCCCGGCATCGCCGCCGTGCACGACTACGGCGAAAGCCAGATGAACGGTGAGGGCCGCACCGCCTACCTGGTGATGGAGCTGGTCAACGGCGAACCGCTGAACTCCGTGCTCAAACGCACCGGGCGGCTATCGCTGCGGCACGCGCTGGACATGCTCGAGCAGACCGGGCGGGCTCTGCAGGTCGCCCACGCGGCCGGCCTGGTGCACCGCGACGTCAAGCCGGGCAACATCCTGATCACCCCCACCGGGCAGGTCAAGATCACCGACTTCGGTATCGCCAAGGCCGTCGATGCGGCACCGGTGACCCAGACCGGCATGGTGATGGGCACCGCCCAGTACATCGCGCCCGAGCAGGCGCTCGGCCAGGATGCCAGCCCGTCCAGCGACGTCTACTCGTTGGGAGTGGTTGGCTACGAAGCGGTTTCGGGTAAACGTCCGTTCACCGGCGACGGAGCTCTGACGGTGGCGATGAAGCACATCAAAGAGCCGCCGCCGCCGCTGCCGGCCGAACTCCCGCCGAATGTGCGCGAGCTGATCGAGATCACGCTGGTCAAGAACCCCGGCCTGCGGTACCGCAGTGGGGGACCCTTCGCCGACGCCGTCGCCGCGGTGCGCGCCGGCCGGCGCCCGCCCCGACCCAGCCAGTCACCGCCCGCCGGCCGGGCTGCCCCGGCAGCCATCCCGTCGAGCGCACCGGCGCGGATCGCGCCCGCGCCCACCACCCGGACGACCACGCCGCGCCGAACCCGGCCCGCGACGGGCGGACACCGGCCGCCACCGGCCCGGCGTACCTTCTCCTCGGGCCAGCGCGCGTTGCTGTGGGCCGCCGGGGTGTTGGGCGCACTGGCGATCATCATCGCGGTGCTCATCGTCATCAATTCGCGGGCCGACAGCCAGCAACAGTCACCGCCGCCGACCGTCACCCAGACCACAACGGCTCACCAAACGCCGACCGGTCAGGGGCCGCGCCTTAATTGGACGGATGGTCAATCAATAGGGAATCCTGGACTGCAAAGTAACCAGCCTGACCTGGTCGACGATGCGGGCCGAAATCGCCCGATAGGGAACCGGGACAGCGCAACCAGCTGGAATGTCACGGTGACGCCGCAGCATCGTGCGGCGCTGGCCCGATTTGAGATGCAGCGATGACCACCCCTCAGCACCTGTCCGACCGCTACGAACTGGGCGACATCCTCGGTTTCGGAGGTATGTCGGAGGTACACCTCGCCCGCGACCTGCGGCTACACCGCGACGTCGCGGTCAAGGTGCTGCGCGCTGACCTGGCTCGCGATCCCAGCTTCTATCTGCGCTTCCGGCGGGAGGCGCAAAACGCCGCCGCGCTCAATCACCCGGCGATTGTCGCGGTGTATGACACCGGCGAAGCCGAGACGCCGTCCGGACCGTTGCCCTACATCGTCATGGAGTACGTGAACGGGGTCACCCTGCGTGACATCGTGCACACCGACGGCCCGATGGCCCCGACGCGCGCCATCGAGATCATCGCGGACGCGTGCCACGCACTGAACTTCAGCCATCAAAACGGCATCATTCACCGCGACGTCAAGCCGGCAAACATCATGATCAGCACCACCAATGCGGTCAAGGTGATGGACTTC
The DNA here is from genome assembly GCF_003584745.1 of Mycobacterium pseudoshottsii JCM 15466. Classification (NCBI taxonomy): domain Bacteria; kingdom Bacillati; phylum Actinomycetota; class Actinomycetes; order Mycobacteriales; family Mycobacteriaceae; genus Mycobacterium; species Mycobacterium pseudoshottsii. Next base: position 18,062 of record NZ_AP018410.1, on the reverse strand, counting down.
GGCATCGCGCGCGCGATCGCCGACAGCGGCAACAGCGTCACCCAGACCGCGGCGGTCATCGGCACCGCGCAGTACCTGTCGCCCGAGCAGGCCCGCGGCGATTCGGTCGACGCACGATCTGACGTCTACTCGTTGGGATGCGTGCTCTACGAGATCCTGACCGGCGAGCCACCGTTCACCGGCGATTCCCCGGTCGCGGTCGCCTACCAGCATGTTCGGGAAGACCCCATCCCGCCGTCGGAACGCCACGAAGGGATCTCCGCCGAGCTGGATGCGGTGGTGCTCAAGGCCCTGGCCAAGAACCCGGACAACCGCTACCAGACCGCCGCGGAGATGCGCGCCGACCTGGTGCGGGTACACAACGGCGAAGCGCCCGAGGCACCTAAAGTGCTGACCGGCGCCGAGCGGCGCTCCCTGACGGCGTCCTCGCCGTCCAGCCCGGCCGCGCCACGCACCGACCCGCTGCCTCGCCAGACACTCGATGACACCGACCGGGACCGCAGCACGCCCTCGGTCGGCCGCTGGGTGGCCGTGGTGGCCGTGCTGGCCGTACTGACGATCGTCGTCACCATCGCCATCAACACGTTCGGCGGCAACACCCGCAACGTGCAAGTTCCCAATGTGCGGGGCCAAGCATCGGCGGATGCCATCGCTGCGCTGCAAAACCGTGGCTTCAAGACCCGCACCCTGCTCAAGCCGGACTCGACGATCCCACCCGACCACGTCATCGGTACCGACCCGGCCGCCAACGCCTCGGTGTCGGCCGGCGACCAGATCACCATCAACGTCTCCACCGGTCCCGAGCAGCGCGAGCTCCCCGACGTCTCCTCGATGACCTACGCCGAGGCCGTCAAGAAGCTGACCGCGGCGGGATTCGGCAGGTTCAAAGAGGCCAAGTCGCCCTCGACCCCCGAGCTGATGGGCAAGGTCATCGGAACCAACCCGCCGGCCAACCAGACGTCGGCGATCACCAACGTCATCACGATCATCGTCGGCTCTGGCCCCGCGACCAAGCAGATTCCCGACGTCGCGGGCCAAAGTGTTGAGGAAGCCGAACAGAACCTCAACGTTTACGGGTTCACCAAGTTCAGTCAGGCATCGGTGGATAGCCCCAAGCCTGCCGGCAGCGTCATCGCCACCAATCCGCCGGCGGGCACCACGGTGCCGATCGATTCGGTGATCGAGCTACAGGTGTCCAAGGGCAATCAGTTCGTCATGCCCGACCTGTCCGGCATGTTCTGGACCGACGCCGAGCCGCGGTTGCGCGCGCTGGGCTGGACGGGATCACTGGACAAGGGGCCCGACGTGGACGCCGGCGGTTCCCAGCACAACCGGGTCGTGTATCAGAATCCGCCCGCCGGTGCCGGGGTGAACCGCGACGGCATTGTCACGCTGAAGTTCGGTCAGTAGTTCCGGCCTCCACCGGCAGGTGCGGTCGGATCGCGCTGGCGACCTCGTTTTCCAAACGTCGCACCAGCGTGTCGTCGCGCGCCCATCCGCAGTAGGCCAGCCAGTTGGCCAGCATCCGGTGCCCGCCCTCGGTCAGGATCGACTCGGGGTGGAACTGGACACCGTGAATCGGCAGCTCGGTGTGGCGAACTCCCATGATCACTCCGCTGCGGGTGTGCGCCGTGGCTTCCAGCTCGGCCGGCAGCGAGTCCGGCAGGATGGTCAGCGAGTGATAGCGGGTTGCCGTGAACGGGTCCGGAAGTCCTTGTAGGACGCCAACATTTGTGTGATAGACGCTGCTGGTCTTACCGTGCAGCAGCTCGGGCGCCCGATCGACGGTCGCCCCGAAGGCAACCCCGATGGCCTGGTGGCCCAGGCATACCCCCAACAGTGGCGTGCGCGCCGCCGCACACGCCCGGACCAAACTCACCGATGCACCGGCTCGTTCCGGAGTGCCCGGGCCCGGGCTGAGCAGCACCCCATCGAATTGCGCCGCGATGGCGGCCTCGTCGCAGAGCCGCGGGTCGTCGTTTCGCCACACCTCGGCCCGCACACCCAACTGGCCCAGGTACTGGACCAGGTTGAACACGAAGCTGTCGTAGTTGTCGACGACCAGGATGGGCATCGTGACAGGTTACCGTCCGGCCCGAGTTCTGGTCGGCTCAGTAGCCCACCGGACCGAGCGGCTGCGCGTAGTGCATCCGGCCCGGTTCGGAGTACCCGGCGACATTCACATCGGATTTGGCTTCCTCGCGGTAGCCCAAACCGAAGCGCACCACATACTGCTTGTAGAGGACCACCAGTGGTGCCGCCTCGAGCGCCGCTTGCATCGCGGCCGCATCACCGATCGCGGTAATGATGTAGGGCGGGCTGTAGGTGCGACCGTTGAGCAACAGGGTGTTGCCGACGCAGCGAACCACCGAGTTGGCGATGATGCGCTGGTCCTGCATCTGAATCGCCTCGGCGCCGGCACTCCACATCGCGTTGAGAACGGCGTCGATGTCTTGTTGGTGCACCACCAGGTCATCGGGGGAGGCGTCGCGCAGGAAGCGGCCGTTGGCGTCGCGCTGCGCGTCGTTGAGCGTGACCACCAGGCCCGGGCCGTGCGCCGGATCCATATCGGCCTCGCTGGCCAAGTCGCGGGCTCGGCGCAGCATCGCCGTCAGGGCGGCATCAGAGGACCGCAGGTGGTTCGCGTCGATCCGCGCGGTGAGGGCATCGCGCTCAGCGCTGAGGCGGTTGACCGACGACTGCGACTGACGGACCAGGTCCACCAGTCGTGGTGCATCGCTGCGGCGGATTTCCGCGCCGCCGGAGACCCCGTGGGTGGCGGCCAGCAGCAGACCGGCCAGTAGGCACACCAGCGGAACGCCGAAGCGCCACGGCGAGCGGCGCTCATCGGTCATGCCGCCTCCATTTCCTGGTCACAGGGCCGGTTGGGTTAGTCTCGTGGCAAAGCTATGCCTAATGCTGCAACCGTAATCGTTGCAGTCCTGTCCCGCTCATTGTGTTGTTGAGGTATTTCGAGGTACCAATGCCCAAGTCGAAGGTCCGTAAGAAGAACGACTTCACCGTCAAGCCGGTGAGCCGCACCCCAGTGAAGGTGAAGGTCGGCCCTTCCAGCGTCTGGTTCGTCGCGTTGTTCATCGGTTTGATGCTCATCGGCCTGGTCTGGTTGATGGTGTTCCAGTTGGCTGCCGTCGGTAGTCAAGCTCCCGCGGCGCTCAATTGGATGGCTCAGCTGGGTCCGTGGAACTACGCGATCGCGTTCGCTTTCATGATCACCGGATTGTTGCTCACGATGCGCTGGCACTGACCCATACCACACCCGTAATGAATTCATTACTGGGTAGGTGGGTTACCGCGCCAGCAACTCTTTTGTAGTTCAATCACACGCGTGTGATTTATCCCCACTGTTGATAGCGTCTGTGGATAACCGTATCCCCCGTGGTCGGAGGGCTGAAGTAGCGCATGCAGCAAACACAATGGTCGCCGCGGACGGCGGGAATCGCTGGTTGTGCGCTCGCTGGCGTTTTGATGGCTACCGCCGCTGTGACCGTCGTCACAGACCCGCCTGGGCGCATTCTGGCAGGCGTTGCCGCACTGGGTCTGATCTTGTTTGCGGGCGGATCGTGGCGCGCGCGGCCAAAGCTGGCAATCACGCGTGAGGGCCTAGCGATCCGCGGCTGGCTTCGGACTCAGCTGCTGCGCCCCGCCAGCATCAAGATCATCCGGATCAACGAATTCCGTCGCCATGCGCGCACGGTCCGTTTGCTCGAGATCGAGGGGGACAACGACGCCATGTTCGTCTTGTCGCGGTGGGATCTCGGTACCGATCCGCTCGACGTACTCGACGCGCTCACCGCGGCCGGCTATGCCGGCCGCGGCAAACGTTGAGCTGAAGGTGTCAGGAAATAGTGATCGACTCGATCACGACCGGTTCGGTGGGCCGGTCGCTGCCGTCGGTGGAGGTCGTCGCGATCGCCTCCACCACACCCTGTGAGTCCGGGTCGCTCACCTCGCCGAAGATCGTGTGGCGCCGATTCAGGTGCGGCGTCGGGCCGACGGTGATGAAGAACTGCGAGCCGTTGGTGCCCGGCCCGGCGTTGGCCATCGCCAGCAGGTAGGGCTTGTCGAATTGCAGCGCCGGGTGGAACTCGTCAGCGAACTTGTAGCCCGGTCCGCCGCGGCCGGTGCCGGTGGGGTCGCCGCCCTGGATCATGAAGCCCCGGATCACCCGGTGAAAGACAGCGCCATCGTAGAACGGGCCGGAGGTGCTACCGGATGCGTTCTGGGTCGAATATTCCTTGGTGCCCTGCGCAAGGCCGACAAAGTTGGCAACGGTCTTGGGAGCGTGGTTCCCGAAGAGGGCGACCTTGATATCCCCGCGGTTGGTGCGCAGCGTGGCGGTTGCAGTCTGAATTGGGCTGTTAGTCACGGAATCACAGTCTGCCATTACAGACGGGCCCGGCCGCAGCCGGTGTCATTCCGACTCGTGGGAAGCCGTGTGCGGGCAATGGGCCCGCGAACGCCCTAATGGTGGCAGTCTGTGGAGGGACCGGAGTAGCTCTGGGCCAGGGCCTGGCAAGACGGTTTGGCACGACAGTAGAGAGGCGGCAGATGAGCGAGCAGGCGGAAGCACGGTTGACGCCACGGGAGCGACTGACCCGCGGGCTGACCTACACGGCGGTGGGGCCGGTGGATGTGACCCGAGGTGTTGTGGGACTCGGGGTGCACTCTGCGCAGTCGACCGCGTCGGAGCTTCGCCGCCGGTACCCCCAGGGCCGCTTGGCCCGCGAGGTTGCCGCCGCTCAGGAAGCGATTGCCCAGGAGCTGGCCGCCGCTCAAGAAGTGGTCGCCAATCTGCCCCAGGTGATTCAGGAGGCCCGGCGCAAGCAGGGCCGCAGTAAGCGTCCCTGGGTGATTGCCGGGGCGGTCACCGTGGTTGTCGTGGCCGGCGGTGCGGTGGCATTCACCGTGGTGCGCCGTTCGTCGCAGCCCGAGCCGTCCCCGCGCCCACCCAGCGTTGACGTCCAGCCGCGTCCCTAGGACTCGCTTAGCGTGCCCATGGACTCGGGCAACTAGGCCGCCTATCACGACGGCTTGACCCTCACGCGACGTGAGGCGCCAACCTGATCGACGTGACGCAGGAGACGCCGGTGGACGGACTCACCGTGGGCCAGGTCGCGGAGCGATTCGGCATCACGGTGCGCACGCTTCACCACTATGACGAAATCGGGTTGTTGATCCCGAGTCGACGTGCGGCCTCGGGTTACCGGGTTTACACGTCGGCGGACCTGACGCGCCTGTCCCAGGTCATCGTCTACCGCCGACTCGAGCTGCTGCTCGACGAGATCGCGCGGCTGCTCGACGAGGGCAATGCGGTCAGCCACCTGGTTCGTCAGCGCGAACGCGTCATGGCGCGACTCGATGAGATGAAGGACCTCGTCGAGGCAATCGATCTGGCATTGGAGAAAGCCATGACCAACACCCCCATGACCGACGACGAAATGCGCGAACTCTTCGGTGACGGCTTCGACGACTACCGGGTTGAGACCGAGCAGAAGTGGGGCGAGACCGCGGAGTGGAAGGAATCCCAACGCCGCACCAAGTCCTACGGCAAGGACGAGTGGGTTCGGATCAAGGCCGAGGGCCAAGCCATTGAGAAGGCCTTGTCCGACGCCTTCCGCGCTGGGCTGCCGGCCGACTCCGAGGAGGCTATGAACGCGGCGGAGCAACACCGCCGCCACGTGAATCGCTGGTTCTACGACTGCCTGCCGGCCTTTCACCGCAACCTGGGCGACATGTACGTGAGCGACCCCAGGTACATCGCCACCTACGACGAATCATTCGGGTTGCCGGGGCTCGCGGCCTACTGTCGCGAGGCCATTCACGCCAACGCGAACCGGGCCGGCGGCTGACGTGACCGGCCCGTCCTGGTCGCGGTGCTAGCCGCTGTGCGGGGTGCGGGTCCACGCTCCGACCTCGGAGCGTCCGATAACCGTCGCGCCCAGATCGCTGACCTCCTCGAGCAGCCGCTGCGTCAGCGTTTCAATACCGACCTCGGTCGCGGTCGCCACACCCTGGGCCTGGATGGTCGGCAGCAGCGTCTCAACCAGATCGGCGAGGGCTTGTAGCCACACCGCGGCCGCACGCCCGGCCCCTATGAAGGTCCGCATGGTCAACGTCGGTGCCGGTAGCCCGGCACCGGTGAAGGCGTTGTGTAGGCGGTCGGCCATGTCCCAGGAGGTGTGGGTGCGGTCCAACGCCTCGCGGATCCAGTGACAGCAGCGGTCGTGGGTGGGCGCCGGTGGCGACGAGCGGACGGCACTCCAGTCCGGCTCGTGAAACGCCACGATCCCGCCAGACACCAGATGTTGAGACAGTCGGTGCAGCATGGCGGCGGGATCGGCCTGGAAGGTCAGGCCGTAGCGGCCCACAATCGCATCGAATGGCCGCTCGAAGCTCAAGTCGGCGGGGTCACCCAGCCGGAAGCGAACGGTTTCGGATAGCCCCCGCGCCGCCGCGGTCGCCGATGCCGCGCTCACCGCGCCGGCCGCCCGGTCCGTTCCGACCACCTCGCCGCCGGGCATCGTCAGCTCCGAGGCGAGAAACGCGACGTCTCCGGGACCGCTGCCCACATCGAGCACCCGCATCCCGGGCTCAAGGCCCGCGGTGGCCAGGTACTCGCGCGTGGTCGCGTCCAGCAGGATGGCCTGGCGGCCCAGGCGGCCCAACTCGTAGTCCGAATGGCCCAGTACATAGTCGGGTCGGTTCACATTCACCACGATTGATCCTTGATTCGGTGATCGGGAGCAAATCCGCAACATTGCAGTGCGCGCATGGTCGGTGTGACGAGTTCGGCGCACAACGACCCTCATGCCGGGAAAGTGGGCGACCAGCCGAGGTCAGACAGATGATTTGTGGAGCCTAGGGGAATCGAACCCCTGACACCCGCCTTGCAAAGGCGGTGCTCTACCAACTGAGCTAAGGCCCCTCGTCGTGACCGGGTGGATAACCGGGTACGAATCCAGAATCCGGATCCGGCGCCACGTGCCAGACCTCGACGCTGCGCCGTGCCCGCACCGATGCTGCTACCACAGCAGTCGCTACCAGCAGCAACACGAGCCGCACGCTATGTCTTGATGGGCACATGGTCGTGGGCCTAGGAGGACTCGAACCTCCGACCTCTTCGTTATCAGCGAAGCGCTCTAACCGCCTGAGCTATAGGCCCGTATTGCGCATACGGCCGAGCGACGAGATTACCGCAATGGGTGCCCGACTCCCAAAACCGCAAGTCGCGATCGGCCAGGGTGACCTCGATACCGCCGATCAGATCGGTCGCCAGGTTGTAGATAAATGCCGCGATGGTGGCCATCGCCGTCATCAAAACGATGTTCACCAAGCCGATCAGCACGGCACCGCCGAAGATGGTTCCGCTGGAGACCAGCTCCGCGCTACTGCCGCTGGTGTTGTTCAGCAGGTCGCCGACGTTGCTGTTGAGCTTGGCCCACACGCCCATACCGCCCAGAACCAGGTACAGGAAGGCCACCGCAATCATCCAGATGAAGAACAGCGCCACCGAGAGCAGCCCCGACACCTTCAGCGTGCTCCACGGATCGATCCGTCGGATCTGCATGCTGGCCCGTACCGGGCCGCGCGCCGCCCGCCGAGACGACACCTGAAAGCGCGATTCCCGCGATTCCCGGGCTTCGGCGGCCGCCGACCGTGCCGCACCGGCCATCGGATGGGCCCCGGAATTGTCCGCCCCACGATCGGGGGCGGGCTTGCGCTGCACGGGTCGGGGAGCCGGTCCGGACAGATCGGGCAGTTCGCTGGCGTAGACCTCCGCCGGGAGGTTCTCGCCACGCACCGGTGGGGCTTCGGCCTCCGGCGGCGGGGCCTTGACCGGAGCCGGCCCGCCGGCCGGCGCCGACGTACCGGAGATGAAGCGGCTCAGCCGGGCGTCGGCGGCCGACGTCGGACCGGGCACCCGCCCCTCACCGGACTGTTCGGGTGGGCGTGGCCCCGGGTTTCCCGGTCGCGCCGCGCCCCGCTGCCAGGGCGGTGAATCCGCTGGATCGGGTAGCCGGCCGGGCCCCGTCCCCGCCCGGTGTACGCCGGAACGGTCGACCGCGGCGTCCCCATTGAAGTTGTCGCCCATATTGGGGGCGCCTGGATCGTTCGGTGAGGTCACCCGGACTCCTAACGTATGTACCCAGGTCGCTGAGTCTAATGGCCCCACGCTTTGCCCCAGGGCGAGTGTACCCCGCCCCGGCCCTAGTTGCTGGACTCGTCGGTGTCGGTTGCTTCCGCGACAGCTTCGTCGGCGTTTTCTTCAGCGTTGCGGGCGATGGCCAACAGCGTGTCACCCTCGCCGAGGTTCATCAACCGAACGCCCTTGGTCTGCCGTCCCGCCTTGCGGACCTGGCGAGCCGCGGTACGGATGACACCGCCACCGGAGGTGATCGCGTAGAGCTCGCTGTCGTCATCGACGATCAGCGCGCCGACCAGCCGGCCACGCCGGCGGTCGTACATGATGGTCAGCACGCCCTTGCCGCCGCGGCCCTGGACCGGATACTCCTCGATCCCAGTGCGTTTGGCGTAGCCGCCCGCCGTGGCCACCAGCAAGTAGGTGCCCTCTCGGACCACATTCAGCGACAGCAGCCGGTCATCGGCGTTGAACCGCATGCCCTGCACGCCGGAGGTGGCCCGGCCCATCGGCCGCAGCGCCTCGTCGGTCGCCGAGAACCGAATCGACTGACCGTTCGCCGAGACCAGCAACAGGTCTTCCTCGGACGAACACAGCACGGCGCCAACGAGTTCGTCTTCACCGCGCAGGTTGATCGCCACGATCCCCCCGGAGCGGTTGGAGTCGAAGTCGGTCAACTTGGATTTCTTGACCAACCCGTTCTGGGTGGCCAGCACCAAGTAGGGCGCGTCCTCATAGCTCTTGATCTGGATCACCTGGGCGATGCGTTCCTCGGGCTGGAATGCCAACAGGTTCGCCACGTGCTGCCCACGCGCGGTGCGTAACGCCTCGGGCAGTTCGTAGGCCTTGGCCCGATAGACCCGGCCCTGGGTGGTGAAGAACAAGATCCAGTCATGCGTTGAGCAGACGAAGAAGTGCCGGACGATGTCGTCTTGCTTGAGACCGGCACCCTGCACGCCCTTGCCGCCGCGCTTCTGGCTGCGGTACAGGTCGGTCTTGGTCCGCTTGGCGTAGCCGGTTTCGGTGATCGTGACGACGACGTCCTCGCGGGCGATCAAGTCCTCATCGCTCACGTCGCCGTCGGCGGCGATGATCCGGGTACGACGGTCGTCGCCGTGCTTGTCGACGATCTCGGCGAGTTCGTCCCGCACGATGGCGCGCTGGCGTTCCGGTTTGGCCAGGATGTCTTCCAGATCGGCGATCTCGGCCTCGATCTTGGCCAGATCGTCGACGATGCGCTGGCGTTCCAGGGCGGCCAGCCGCCGCAGCTGCATGTCCAGGATGGCCTGGGCCTGGATCTCGTCGATGTCGAGCAACTCGATCAGGCCGGCGCGGGCGATGTCGACCGTCTGCGACGCCCGGATCAGTGCGATCACCTCGTCGAGCGCGTCCAGCGCCTTGACCAGACCGCGCAGAATGTGGGCCCGCTCATTGGCTTTTCGCAGCCGGTAGGTGGTGCGTCGGATGATCACGTCGAGTTGGTGTTCGACGTAGTAGCGGATCATCTGGTCCAGACGCAGGGTGCGCGGTACGCCATCGACGATGGACAGCATGTTGGCGCCGAAGCTGGTCTGCAGCTGGGTGTGCTTGTAGAGGTTGTTGAGGACCACCTTGGCCACGGCGTCGCGTTTGATCTCGACGACGATCCGCAGGCCCACCCGGTCGCTGGACTGATCCTCGATGTTGGAGATGCCGGCCAGTTTGCCGTCGCGAACCTGCTCGGCAATCGAGGTGATGAAGTTGTCGTGGTTGACCTGATACGGCAGCTCGGTGATGACCAGTGATGTCCGGCCGCGCGAATCTTCCTCTATCTCAACGACTCCGCGCATCCGGATGGAACCGCGACCGGTCTTGTAGGCATCGGAGATGCCTTGGGTACCGACGATCAGACCCGAGGTGGGGAAGTCGGGTCCCTTGACGCGGTCGGTGACCGCGGCCAGCGTCGCCTCTTCGTCGGCGTCGTGGTTTTCCAGGCACCAGAACACCGCTTCGGCGAGTTCACGCAAGTTGTGCGGCGGGATGTTGGTGGCCATGCCGACCGCGATGCCGCCGGACCCGTTGGCCAACAGGTTGGGGAACCGGCTGGGCAACACCGTCGGTTCCTGCACCCGACCGTCGTAGTTCGGGATGAAATCGACTGTCTCCTCGTCGATTTCACGCAACATTTCCATCGCCAGCGGGGTCAGGCGAGCCTCGGTGTACCGCATGGCGGCTGGCGGGTCATTACCCGGCGACCCAAAGTTACCCTGACCGTCGACCAGCGGGTAGCGCAGCGACCACGGCTGCGCCATCCGCACCAAGGTGTCATAGATCGACGCGTCACCGTGCGGGTGGTAGTTACCCATCGTTTCGGCGACCGAGCGCGCCGACTTGGCGTGACTGCGGTCCGGCCGGAACCCGGAGTCATACATGGCATAGAGCACACGGCGGTGTACCGGCTTGAGCCCGTCGCGGACTTCGGGCAGGGCCCGGCCGACGATGACGCTCATCGCGTAGTCGATGTAGCTGCGCTGCATCTCCTGCTGAATGTCGACCGGTTCTATCCGGTCACTAGCTTCACCACCAGGCGGCAGCGTCGTGTCTGTCATCTATTCCTCGTTTGCTCAGTCAAAACGCGGACTCGGGGTCTAAACGTCCAGGAACCGAACGTCTTTGGCATTACGGGTGATAAAGCTGCGGCGTGCATCGACGTCTTCGCCCATCAGAATGGAGAACAATTCGTCGGCGGCCGCCGCATCGTCGAGGGTCACCTGGCGCAGCACCCGAACCGATGGGTCCATCGTGGTTTCCCACAGCTCCTTGGCGTCCATCTCGCCCAGACCTTTGTAACGCTGAATGCCGTCTTCCTTGTTGATCTTCTTGCCGGCTTTGAGCCCAGCCTCGAGGAGGCCGTCGCGCTCCCGATCGGAGTAGGCGAACTCGGGTTCGGTGCGCTGCCACTTCAACTTGTACAGCGGCGGCTGTGCCAGGAACACGTGGCCGTTCTCGATCAGCGGACGCATGAAGCGGAACAACAGGGTCAACAACAACGTGGAGATGTGTTGGCCGTCGACGTCGGCGTCGGCCATCAAGACGATCTTGTGATAGCGCAGCTTCGAGAGGTCGAATTCGTCGTGAATACCGGTACCCAACGCGGTGATGATCGCCTGGACTTCAGTGTTTTTCAGGACTCGGTCGATGCGTGCCTTTTCGACATTGATGATCTTGCCGCGCAGCGGCAGGATCGCCTGGAACATCGAATCGCGGCCACTCTTTGCCGAGCCGCCGGCGGAGTCACCCTCCACCACATACAGTTCCGACTTGCGCGGATCTGTCGAGCGGCAGTCGGCCAACTTACCGGGCAGCCCACCGAGATCGGTTGCGCTCTTGCGCCGCACCAACTCTCGCGCCTTGCGCGCGGCGAGACGTGCCTGCGCCGAGGAGACCGCCTTGTTCACAATGGTTTTGGCTTCCGAAGGATTGGCCTCGAACCAGTGGGTGAGCTGCTCGTTGCAAACCTTCTGGACAAACGACTTGACCTCGGTGTTGCCCAGCTTGGTCTTTGTCTGACCCTCGAACTGCGGCTCTGCCACCCGCACCGAGATGACCGCGGCCAACCCCTCGCGGATGTCGTCACCGGTGAGGTTGGGGTCCTTGTCCTTGAGCAGCTTCTTGTCTTTGGCGTACTTGTTCACCACCGAGGTCAACGCACTGCGGAAGCCTTCTTCGTGCGTTCCACCCTCATGGGTGTTGATGGTGTTGGCGAAGGTGTGCACCGACTCGGAGTAGCCACCGTTCCACTGCATCGCGATTTCGACTTCGTGGCCGGAGCCCTTGCCCTCGAAGTCGACGATGCTCTGCTGAATAGGACTCTTGGTGCGGTTGATGTGCTTGACGAAATCGACCAAACCGCCGGGATAGTGGAAGGTGCGGCTCTTGACCTTGTGCGGCGCGGTCGATTCGGCGGCCTTCTCCTGGGCGGACTTTGGTGCTTCGGCGGTATCACTGACGACGTCGTCGACGACCTCGTCCGGGGTGACCCGCTCGTCGGTGAGATTGATGGTCAGGCCCTTGTTGAGGAACGCCATCTCCTGCAGGCGCCGCGCCACCGTCTCGAAGTCGTATTCGGTGGTCTCAAAGATGTCCGGGTCGGCCCAGAACCGGATGGTGGTTCCGGTCTTCTTGGTTGCCTCGCCCTGTTTGAGGGTGCCCGGCTGGGCGCGGTCGTAGAACTGCGACCACTCGTATCCGTCGCGCTTGATGTCGACTTCCAGTCGGGTGGACAGCGCGTTGACCACCGACACACCCACGCCGTGCAGACCACCACTGACGTTGTAACCACTGTTCTCGCCGCCGAACTTGCCGCCGGCGTGCAGTTGGGTCATGACGACGTCGACGGTCGGGGCGCCGGTGGCGTGCATCGCGACCGGAATGCCTCGGCCGTTGTCAGCGACCTCGACACTGCCGTCATCGAGCAGCCGCACGTTCACCTGAGTGGCGTAGCCGGCCATCGCCTCGTCCACCGAGTTGTCGACGACCTCCCACACCAGGTGGTGCAGACCGCGCTCACCGGTGGACCCGATGTACATACCGGGGCGTTTACGGACGGCCTCGAGGCCTTCGAGAACGGTGATCGCCGAAGCGCCGTAGTCGTCTTGTGCCTTCTTCTTCTGGGCAGCCACGGTCCGAATGTTCTCCTCGGGGTTGGATGCGCGCGGTCCAGTCACCGCAGCAGTCACTCCTCCACTCTACCGTGAGTGGTTGTCCGCACCGATTCTCTGGGCGCGTTTCTACCTATCTAACTGCGCCGTGCGCTCGATATCTTGCTTCCCGATGCGTCCCGACGTTAGAGATGCGGGTCCATCTCGTCCTAGCCGATCTGAGACCTCCATGGCCGTGGACTCGATTCGAGGGGTCGCATTTGTCCGCGTGGGACCTAGCCGTAGGTGTCGCGAGGGCCTCTACCAGCGATGTGTCGGGGCCCTTTGCGCCACGACGGACTGGCCGGGCCGGTGATCTTGAGCGAGGTCACCATGCCGTTGCCCACCGCTGCGGCGATCTTGGCCAACAGTTGTGATTGCATGATCCGCAACTGTGTCGCCCACGCCGTTGATTCGGCCGTCACACTCAACACACCCTCATTGAGCGCCGTGGGCGTTGCGTGATCGGCGATCTGCGCGCCGACCACTTGACTCCACTGACCCAGCACGGTGCCTTCCGCGACGTGACCGGACCACCCGCGCTTTTTCGCCAAGTCGCGCGTCAGCTTGCCCAACGGTTGCGGATCCCTGGTGTCCGGCCCGGGTCCTGACCAACTACGGCGTCGCCCCGCCACACGTCGCGGCGCGGGCCCCGCGGCGAAACCTCGCCCCGGGTCTTGGCCACGGGCGCGCGCTGCCGCCCGCGCTTCGGCCAAAGTACGCCGCACCAAGTCCATGCCGGGCAATTCGTCACGTGCTGCGCCGTCACCGGGCCCGGGCTGTTCGCCGTCACCGTTCACGACTGCACCGCCGATACCCGGCCGTCGGCACTGTCACGCAGATCGATATGCACCTTGCGAGCATCCCAGCCCGAAGGGATGTCTTCGAGCACCGCCGCGGTTACCAAGACTTGTTCGGCCGACTCGGCGACCCTTGCCAAAGCCGTGCGACGGGCGGCATCGAGCTCAGCGAACACATCGTCGAGTAACAAGACCGGTTCGCTACCGTCGGCGCGCAGCAGCGCAAAGGCCGCCAATCGCAGCGCCACCGCCATTGACCATGACTCCCCATGGCTGGCAAAGCCCTTTGCCGGCTGGTCGCCGAGACGCAATTCCAAGTCGTCACGGTGCGGACCCACCAGACACACACCCCGCTCCAACTCGGCATCACGGCGCGCGGCCAACGCCGCCAACAACCCTTCTTCCAGGGTGACACGATCCGGCGCGGCGTCGTCGGCAGCCACGAATGCATCCATGCTGGCTCGATACGCGATCGCCGCTGACCGCGACTCCGGCGCCAGCAGCTGATATGCCTTCTCCACTTCCGGTGCCAGTAGACGCACCAAATCAATGCGGGCCGCCATCAGTTCCGCACCATGTTGCGCCAGCCGGCTGTCCCATACATCTAAGGTGTCCAACGCGCCGCGGTCTCCCCGAAACCGTGCTCCTGAAACGGATTTCAGCAATGCGGTGCGCTGCCGCAGCACCTTGTCGTAGTCGGCACGCACGCCGGCGATGGTCGGTCGGCGCAACGTCGCCAAGTCATCGAGGTAGCGGCGACGATCCGCCGGGTCCCCACTCACCAAGGCCAGATCTTCGGGGGCAAACAACACCGCCCGCAAAACACCGATCACCTCGCGCGTGCTGCGCACCGGTGATCGATTCAACCGCGCCTTGTTAGCACGGCCTGCGGCGATCTCCAGATCCACCGCACATTCTCGACCGTCATTGACCACGATCGTCGAGATCACCGCTCGGTCGGCACCCGCGCGGATCAACGGCGCGTCGGTACCGACCCGGTGCGACCCCAATGTGGCCGAATACCACAGCGCCTCAATGATATTGGTCTTGCCAAATCCGTTCGGACCGACGAACACCGTTCGTCCGGGCCCCAGTTCAAGATCCGCGTGCGCCCACGAACGGAAATCACGCAATCCCAAATGCCGGACGTACACCTATTTCGGCACCATGGTGGTCAGCCCGGCAACCGAACCGGCATCAACAGATAGACGTAGTCGGTCGGCACCGCCGCGAAGGGACCTTGATCCCCGGGACCGCTGACAATCCGGTCCTCAGCGGACGCTGGCCGCAACAGCGCCGGCTTGCCCGGCGTGGTGAAACCGAACGACACCCGCTCGGAATGCAACGAGGCCAACCCGTCGATCAGATATGTCGGGTTGAACGCGATGGTCAAGGGTTGACCCGCGAACTCAACGGCGATGTCTTCTTCGGCCCGTCCGACGTCATCGGCTCCGGCCGAAAGCCGCAACATTCCATCGGCGAACTCCATGCGCACCTGGGCGCCGCGGTCGGCCACCAAGGCGACCAGCTTGATCGCCTCGGTCAGCTCAGCCACATCGGCGCTGGCCACCGCGGTGTGTTCGGCCGGCAACAGCTGACGGAACTTGGGAAACTCCGCATCAAGGAGCCGCGTGGTGCTGCGCTTGCCGTCACCGCTGATACCCAGTAGGCCGTCCTTGCCAACCCCCATACCGGCGCCCAACGACAACCGGACTTCCGAACCATCGGTGTTGGCTTTGGCCGCCTCGCCCAGGGTCTTGGCCGGCACCAACACCGCCGCCTCGATGTCCGGGGACAACGCATTCCAGGTCAACTCGCGAACTGCCAGGCGGAACCGGTCGGTGGCCGCCAAAACCACTTTCTCGCCTGAGATCTCGACACGAATACCGGTCAACATGGGCAAGGTGTCATCACGACCTGCGGCGATGGCGACCTGACCGATCGCCTCGGAGAACAGCTCGGCGGGCAGCGTGCCGGTGTCCTCGGGCAGTGTGGGCAGCGTCGGGTAATCCTCAACCGCCATCGTCGGAAGTGAAAACCTGGCGTTCCCACAGGTCAGCGCGACGCGGTTACCGTCGACGTAGAAGTCGACCGGCTTGTTCGGCAGTGCCCGGGTAATGTCGGACAGCAATCGCCCTGATACCAAAACCGTTCCAGGAGAAGCGATTTCGGCGGGAACCCGGACTTCTGCGGAAACCTCGTAGTCAAAACCCGAGATGGTCAGCCCCTCGTCGGAGCCGGTCAACAACACCCCCGACAGCACCGGCACCGCAGGCCTGGTGGTCAAGTTTTTTGCGACCCACGACACCGCATCGGCGAAGGACTCGCGCACCAAACGAAATTTCAAGTCGGTGAGACCAGCTCGTGTCGTAGCCGCGTCCATTGCGTCCCTTCACCTAACAGTGAGTTCAAAACCCGTAAATCCATGAGCCGACTTTGCCGCCGGCAGGTGGGACTGACCGCTTCGTACGTCAGTGGCGTGTAGTTACACCAAGACGTCCGCAACGACAGTCGAACACCAACCGTAGAGCTTCAAGCCCGAACTTGAAAGCTCGCTGTCAGTGACGACAAGTCAGCCGACACGCGCTGCGATGCGGCGCTGTGTAGCGGATGTCCCCAACGCTGTTCTTCAAAGAACAATCATCGAAGAGATCTCAATAACAGTAATAAGGGGTGTTAATTCTGGGGACAGCCGGGTCTTGACGCAGCTAGAGGACCGGTGGGGCTGTGGATCACGCTGCGGGTGGCTGTGTGGTCTGTGTTGGCCTGTTGGGGATGGGACGGGCGGTGTGCACTCCAGTCCGAAAATTACATGAATGTCTGCAGCCGTTTGTGCACAGGACTAGACACACCGGCGTCGTGTAACTCGTGTGACTAACGTGAGAGAAGTTTTTTGCAGAAATTACTGGAGCTGGCCGCGGATCAGCGCTTGGAGCGCTGCCGAATGCGGGTGGTGAGCTCCTTGACGTGATCGAAGACCTCACGGCGCTCGGCCATTTCGGACAGGATCTTGCGCTGGGCGTACATGACCGTGGTGTGGTCGCGCCCGAATGCCTGGCCGATCTTGGGTAGTGACAGGTCAGTGAGCTCCCGGCACAGGTACATAGCGATCTGTCGCGACTGAGCTAGCGCTCGGGTCTTGCCAGGGCCGCGGAGCTCTTCGACCGTGGTGTCGAAGTATTCGGCGGTGGCAGCCATGATGGTGGCCGCGCTGATTTGCATGGTGCCGGCGTCGGCGATCAGATCACGCAGCACGATCTCGGCAAGTGCCTTGTCGATGGGGGTCTTGTTCAACGAGGCAAACGCGGTGACACGGATGAGTGCACCCTCGAGTTCGCGAATGTTGCGTTCGATGCTGCTGGCGATCAGTTCTAGGACATCGTCGGGCACCGCGAGTCGCTCCATCTGCGCCTTCTTGCGCAAGATCGCGATGCGGGTTTCCAGCTCGGGGGGTTGAACGTCGGTGATCAGTCCCCACTCGAACCGGGTTCTGAGCCGGTCTTCGAGAGTGGCCAGCTGTTTGGGCGGCCGGTCCGAGGAGATCACGATCTGCTTGTTCGCGTTGTGCAACGTGTTGAAGGTGTGGAAGAACTCTTCCTGGATACCTTCTTTGCCTTCGATGAACTGGATGTCATCGACGAGCAATACGTCGACGTCGCGGTAACTGCGTTTGAAGGCGACTTTGCGGTCATCACGCAGCGAGTTGATGAAGTCGTTGGTGAATTCCTCGGTGGACACGTATTTGACGCGCATGCCCGGGAACAAACGCTGTGCGTAGTTCCCCGCGGCGTGCAGCAGGTGTGTTTTGCCCAGTCCGGACTCGCCCCAGATGAAAAGTGGGTTGTAGGCACGGGCGGGTGCCTCGGCGATCGCCAGAGTGGCCGCGTGCGCGAATCGGTTGGAGGCTCCGATGACGAAGGTGTCGAACGTGTAGCGGCGGTTGAGGCTGGTACCGCCGGCGCTAGCGCTGGTATCAGTGTCGGTTGAGCGCTTCTTGAAGTGCGTCGGCCAGCTTTGCCGCGAATTTGGCGCGTTTTCGCCAAAGTCATCGATCTCGTCGGAGACTTCTTGTGACGTTTCTGGTGACGCTTCGAGGCCGGGGTCCTCGACCGCGGCGGCCACCGAATCGTCATCATCGTCGGCGGGCGGCGGGGCGATGCGGACGCCGAGCTGGATCTGTTGTCCAAGCCGACGGCTCAGCGCTGCGGTGATCGGGGTGCGCAGGTGGCGTTCGATCTCGTTTTGCACAAAGCTGCTCGGGACCGACAGCAGAGCAAACCCCTCAACGATGGTGAGCGGTTGGACGAGGTTCAACCAAGCTCTTTGCTGGGGGGTTAGTGGACTGCTCAAAGTGGTGCCGGTGCCGGCATCACCATCAGTGTTGGGTTCTCCGTTGAGCTCAGCGACGACGGCATTCCACAC